>NZ_CP200310.1:5000-4805000 GCF_056867935.1 Variovorax sp. TLI9-5A
GGGCCGTGTCTCAGTCCCAGTGTGGCTGGTCGTCCTCTCAGACCAGCTACAGATCGAAGGCTTGGTGAGCCTTTACCTCACCAACTACCTAATCTGCCATCGGCCGCTCCATTCGCGCAAGGTCTTGCGATCCCCTGCTTTCATCCGTAGATCGTATGCGGTATTAGCACAGCTTTCGCTGCGTTATCCCCCACGATTGGGCACGTTCCGATGTATTACTCACCCGTTCGCCACTCGCCGCCAGGATTGCTCCCGCGCTGCCGTTCGACTTGCATGTGTAAGGCATGCCGCCAGCGTTCAATCTGAGCCAGGATCAAACTCTATAGTTCGATCTTGATTTTTGCGTCCAATCTCGCGATTGAACAAAACTCACAAAAACGGAATTGAAGTGAACTTCACTTCTATTCTCATGAGCGTTTTAAGTCTTGCGACTTGTTCCGAAGAACTTGTGCAATTACCTTCAAACGCCCACGCTTATCGGCTGTAATTTTTTAACGATCACCGAAGCAACTTGTCGTTTACTTCGTTTGCTTGCTGCGATCAGCGAAGCCTTGTAGTCTAGCACGATTTTTAAAGAATCGCCAAACTTTTTTCGCTTTCCATTTCTTCGTTTTTCGCAACTCACAACTTTCATTGTCAGCCGCCGAAGTCATTTCAGCGAAGCCTTGCAGTCTAGCACGATTTTTTCAAATCTCACCAACTATTTTGGCCTTTTCACATCCACCAACTTCTTTCGCAACCCGCAACTTTCATCGCAAGCCACTGAAGCAGTTCGTTTCAGCGAAGCCTTCGATTATGCACCGTTTTTTAAGAACCGGTCAACTTTCGAAGACTTTTTCTTCACCACCACAACCAGAACCCCGAAGAGACCGGCCGCATCAACAACCAAGCGGCTGTCAGTAGCGAAGCCCACGAGTATATGACAGATTTTGAAGCGCTGGCAACTGGCTGAAGATCTTTTTCACCGCACGACCCCGCACACAAGCAAGGCAAGCAGCGCAGCCATGAAAAAAGCCGCCCTCGGGCGGCTTCCTCGTATCCAGCGCTTCGCTACTCAGTAATAGCGCGAGCTGTTCATGCGGCGCATCGCTTCGTACAGCGTGGGCATGCGCACTTCCTGCGAACGGGCGCTCATGCGGGCCAGTGCATCGATCTTTGCGGCTTCGGCTGCGGGCACGGTGCCTTCCGATTGCTGACGCCACATGGCAGCCTGCAGTTCTTGCATCACGCGCGGGTCGCTCTGTGCGGTAGCAAGGAAACGGGCATCCGCACGCGCTGCAGCGCGGCGTCCAGCAGCGGCACGCCAAGCGGCGGCAAGGCCGCTCTGACGAACCGAGCCGGCGAACAGTGCGAACAAGGCAATGGCTGCAACGCAGAACACCGTCCAGGCAGCGAGCAAACCGCCTTCGTTCCAGTTGGAAACGAGCGATTCGGTCACCACCAGCACTGCCGCAGCAATGGCGACGATCAACAGGGCGATGAGCGGGCGGCTGCCATTGGCGCCGGCACGGGCGGCCTGGATCTGGCCGAACAGGACTTCGGCGCGACGCACGCCGGGGTGGACAGTAGGTTGGTCAACGTGAACGAAGCTGGTCATGATGCATCCCTCCTGGGACAGTGGTAATCAGTGGTGGCGAACAAGGCCGATGGGGTGATATTAGGGATTACCCCAGTGTTTATCCACTTTATCTTTCTGATGTTTATCATTCACGAGACTGATGGACGTCAACTTTCGCACGCTTGACCTCAACCTGCTCCGCGTCTTCGACGAGGTGATGGCCGAGCGCAACCTCACGCGGGCCGCCCGGAACCTGTCGATCACCCAGCCGGCGGTGAGCAACGCACTACGTCGCCTGCGCGAGGTTCTGGGCGACGAACTGGTGCGCCGTTCAGGCGCAGGCGTGGAACCCACCCCTCGAGCGCTCGCCCTGTGGCCAACCGTGCGCGACGCCCTGCGCCAGCTTCAGCACACGCTGGCCCCCGGCGAATTCGATGCAGGCACGGCCGACACCACCTTCCTGTTGGCGATGGCCGACGCCACCGCGGCCGAGCTCATCCCGGGCCTGGTGCAGATCGCGGAAAAGGAAGCGCCCGCCATTTCCCTGCGAGTGCTGCCGCTGACCACGCGCGACCCGCGCCGCATGCTCGAGCAGGAAGAAGTGGACATGGCCGTCGGCTACTTCCCGGCCGTGATCGCAAGCCTCGCGGCGCGTGGTCAATCGGGGGTGGGGGTGCCGTTCGAGACCCAGCGGCTCTATCTGGGCCAATATGTATGCGTGATGCGGCGCGGCCATCCGCTGGCGGATGCGCCGCTGACGCTCGACGACTATTGCGCGGCCCGGCACCTTCTAGTGAGTTTTTCAGGCCGGCCATACGGCTTCATCGACCAGACGCTGGGCGCCATGGGCCGCGAGCGGCGCATCGTGGTGACGGTGAACCAGTTCTTCACCGCGGGCCGGGTGGTCGCCAATTCGGATCTGCTGACGGTGCTGCCTCGTCACTTCGTGACCGTGACCGGCATCGACGACCAGCTGGTGCTGCGCGACCTGCCTTTCGACCAGCCGCCGGTGCACGTGGATGCGATCTGGCACCGGCGCGCCCAGCACGGGCACTCTCACGAATGGCTGCGGGATGCGCTGTTGCGCTCGGCAGCCGCGGCTTTCGCCGGGTCGGTCCTCGGACAGAAGGTGCCCGACTGACCTGTCTGCTAACTACTTACTAGCCAATCAGCGAACGACGCTGAGCCAGGCGCTGGCTGCGGCGCGCAGTTCCTGGGCGTGGTGGGCACCACGGCCGGCGCGCATGTCGGCGCTTTCCATCAGTGCGGCGGCGTGGCTGGCCGGGGCATTGGCGCTGGAAGAACGGAAGAAACGGGCCACTTGGGCGATGAGGCTGAACATGATGGTGCGCGGCTCGTGGCTGCGCTGGAGTGGTTGATGCCTCAAGAATAAGGGTTAACCCTAGAAGATCAAGCCAAACCTTATGCGTGTCATGCATGGGGCAATTCACCTAGACTGCCTCGACGATGAAGCTGCAACTGCTGTCCGACCTGCACCTGGAGTCCCATCCCAACTTCCGCGCCGAGCCCCTGCCCGGCGCCGACATGCTGATCCTGGCGGGCGACATCGGCTCCTACCAGCAGGGCTCCCGCCTGACCGACTCCGATTTCGGCCTGGGCCGCTTCTCCCCCCGCAATGGCTGGCCGGTGCCCGTGATCTACGTGCCGGGCAACCACGAGTACGACAACGTCGACTTCGACGAGACCCATCAGCGACTGCGCGCCCTCTGCGACGAGCTCGACATCATCTGGCTGGAACGCGAAACCCGGGTGATCGAAGGCATCCGCTTCGTCGGCACCACGCTCTGGGCCGATTTCGACGCGCTCGCCGAGCCGACCGACAGCCTCGCCGAGGCGCTCAAGAAGCGCGGCAAGGCCATGCGCGCCGCCGATTTCTATCTTGAAAAAGCGGCCACCATGCGTAACGGCGAGCTCTTCCTCGCCACGCAACTGCGCGACCAGGCACTGGCCTGCCAGGACTGGCTCAAGCAGGCACTGGTCGAGCCTTTCGACGGCACCACGGTGGCCATCACCCACTTCGCGCCCAGCCTCGAGAGCGGCGATCCGCGCTACGGCCTGACACCCGGCACCGCAGGTTTCTGCAATGCCCTCGACGAGCTGCTGCCCCACGCCAAGCTCTGGCTGCACGGCCACCTGCACTGCCCGTCCGACTACGTGAAGAACGGCTGCCGCGTGGTCGCCAATCCGCTGGGCTACGCGCGCAACGGCGAGCAGGAAGGCTACAAGCCCCAGTTGCTGATCGAGGTGCCAGGCGCCCGGTAACGGCCGGCAACGCCTTCGCCGCCACGGCTGTGTAGACTGGCCCGATTCCATCGGACCGATGGGGGAGCGCGCCATGACGCAGCAGCAGAAACAACAACGACGTCGCCACTTCCTGCAGCAGGCCGCCGGCGCAGCCGCGACCACCGGGCTGCTCTCCTTCTGGCCGCAAGCCTTCGCCCAGAAACCGGCCGAGGCGACCGGCGGCAGGGCCATGGGCCAACTCTCGATGGCCGAGATGTCGCGCCGCCTCGCCGCCGGCAGCCTCAGCAGCAGCCAGCTCGTGGAAGAAGCACTGGCCGCCATCCAGAACCCCGCGGGCGAAGGCGCGCGCACCTTCATCCGCGTGCATGCCGATTCGGCACGCGCCACCGCGGCCCGGCTCGACGCCGAACGCAAGAGCGGCCGCCCCGCCGCCTCGCCCATCGCCGGCATCCCGATCTCGCTGAAGGACCTGTTCGACGAGGCCGGCGTCACCACGCTCGGCGGCTCGATGGTGCTGGCCGGCCAGCCGCCGGCTGCGCGCGACGCCATCGTGGTCGAGCGGCTGCGGCGCGCGGGCGCGATCGTCATCGGGCGCTCCAACACGGTCGAGTTCGCCTACACCGGCCTGGGCATCAACCCGCACTACGGCACGCCGAAGAACGTCTACGACCGCGCGACCGGCCGCATCCCCGGCGGCTCGACCTCGGGCGGCGCGATCTCGCTGACCGACGGCATGGCGGCCGGCGCCATCGGCACCGACACCGGCGGCTCGCTGCGCATTCCGGCGGCCCTCAATGGGCTGGTGGGCTTCAAGCCGACGCAGCGGCGCATTCCGCTCGATGGCGTGCTGCCGCTGTCGACCTCCTTCAACTCGGCCGGGCCGATGGCATGGACGGTGGAAGACTGCGCCCTGCTCGATTCCGTGCTCGCCGCCGAACTGCCGCGCCCGCTGCGCGTGCTGCCGATGCGCGGCCTGCGCTTCGCGGTGCCCAAGACCTTCTTCCTGGACGAGCTCTCGCCGCCGGTGGCCGCAGCCTTCGCCTCGGCGTTGGCCAAGCTCTCCGCCGCGGGCGCGACGATCACCGAGCTGCCGATGGCCGAGTTCGCGAAGGCGCCGACCATCAACCCACGCGGCATGATCACCGCCGCCGAAGCCTTCACTTGGCACCGCGAGCTCATCAAGACAGGCGCCGCCAAGTACGACCCACGCGTGCTGGCACGCATCAAGACCGGCGAGACCATCACCGCGCCCGACTACCTGCAGCTGCAGGCGCTGCGCCGCCAGTTCATCCGCTCGATCAACACCGCGGCCGCGAGCTACGACGCGATGCTGATGCCCACCACGCCCGACATCGCGCCGCCGATCGCCGAGGTGCTGAAGGACGACGACACTTATTACCGGATCAACGCCCGCATGCTGCGCAACCCCTCGGTGGTGAACCTGTTCGACGGCTGCGCGCTCTCGGTGCCCTGCCACGACGCGGGCACAGCGCCGGTGGGGCTGATGGTGGCGAGCATCGGCAACACCGATCACCGGCTGCTGGCGGTGGGCGCGGCGGTGGAAGCGGTGGTGACGCCACGGCGCGCACTCAGCATCAGCAGCTGAGCGCCGAAGCCGAAGCGGCTCTCAGCGCGCGGCCAGGCCGTCGAAGCAGGTCGCGAGCACCAGTTCGACGATCTGCTCGTCGCTCTGCTGCCCGCCGGCCTTCAGGAAGCCGAGCACCGGATCGCAGGCGCGCGCGAACAGCGTGTAGAGCACGGCGATCGCCGGCAGCTTGGAATTGAGCGATCCATCGACCTGCGCGGCCTGGATCCAGCCGCCGAGCCGGTCGCTGATGGTCACGAGGCGGTCGAGATAACCGCGGTTGTTCATCAGCGCGGCGCGCAGGCTTGAGTTCTGGTGCGGCAGCAGGGGCATCTCGCCGGCAAGCTGCACTTCCACGGCCCGGCGCACCACGGCGCGCAGCTTGGCGACCGGCTTGTCGTCTGCCGGCAGCGAGTCCAGGAAGTCCAGCGTGCGCTGCATGATGCGCACCATCGCGGCGGCCGCCAGGTCTTCCTTGCTCGGGAAGTGCTTGTAGAGGCTGGCCTTGGCGATGCCAACCGCCGCCGCGACCTCGTCGACCGTCATCGATTCGAAGCCCTTTTCCGCCAGCAGGCGGTTGGCGGTCTGCACGATGGCCTCTTCCCGGGCCTGCAGCATCTGCTCCTTGAACGAGATCCTGGCGGGGGCGGTAGCGCTCATATGGCCGGAATTCTAGTCAGCCCCGTCACCAGACAAACGGGGCGAGTGCAGAAATACCGGACAGTCTCTTGCGGACCGGCCGGTTGCCCTCGTCAGAACTCAAGCTCCGCCGCGGCCCTTGGACACCAGCTTGATGCCCGGCATCAACTCGGCCGCCAGCTCGGGCCGTTCCAGCGCGTAGTCGAGGTTCATGCGCGCGATCTCGACGTGCTCCTCGCCCAGCGCCTGCGCCCGCGAGCCCTGGCCGCGCTCGATGGCCTGCACCATCGCATGGTGCGTGCGGTGGGCCTGCCGCATCCATTGCTGGCCCTCTTCCATCGACGACTGCATCGGCAGCATCGCGCTCGGAGCGGCGAAGGGCTGGCCGCCGAGCATGTCCATCACCCGCTTGAGCGCGAGGTTGCCGCAGCCTTCGATGATCAGCTTGTGGAAGCGGTCGTTCATCTCGACGTAGGCCGCGTAGTCGTCGATCTCCATGCTGGGCTTGTTCACGGCGCGGTCGCCGTCTTCCAGGCATTCCTTCAAGTCGCGCAGCAGCTGGCGCGAGGCGCCGTCCTCGGCCAGCAGGCGCGCGGCGAAGCCTTCGATCACGCCGCGCACGCGGATGGCGTCGGCCACTTCCTGCGAGGTGAAGCGGCGCATCTGGTAGCCGCCACTGGGCGACTGCTCGATCAGCCCTTCGTGCTCCAGGCTGGCCAGTGCCAGCCGCACCGGTGTGCGCGAAGCCTCGAGCTTCTCGGCCAGCGGGATCTCGGCCAGCCGCTCTCCGGGCCCGAATTCGCCCTTGAGGATCATGTCGCGCAGTTGCACGAGCACGCGGGATTGTTGGGAGTCCATGGGCGAATTCTAGGAGACGGGCCCGGCATTGCACGCAGCGTATTTACTCTGGCTCGGTTGTTGCATGCATTGCTTCACAACCAGTGTCAAAAACCGACGATACGCTCAGCGTTTACCCTGATTTTGGCCCTTCCAGGCCCCAGATTGGGGCGATTTGGCAGATGAAAGTTTGACCGTGATCGAGGATCACCAAGACAATGCATGCAGTTGCATGCAATGAATGCAAGCCTCTTTCCACAGTCCCCACGATGGAGCCCGCACGATGATCAGCGCCGAGCAAAACGATTTCATCACCCGCGTCGGACCCGGCGCCCCCGCCGGCAAGCTGCTGCGCCGCTACTGGCAGCCGGTGGCCCTGGCCGACGAACTGGCGGGCCCGCGCCCGGTCAAGCCGGTGAAACTCATGGGGCAGGACTTCGTCCTGTTCCGTGACGAAAGCGGCCAGCTCGGCATGCTCGACCGCGACTGCCCGCACCGCGGCGCCGACCTCGCCTTCGGCCGGCTCGAAAACGGCGGCATCCGCTGCGCCTTCCACGGCTGGCTGTTCGACGCCAAGGGCAACTGCCTCGAGACCCCGGCCGAGCCCGCCACCAGCAAGCTGTGCAGCCGCATCAAGCAGTCGGCCTATCCGGTGGTCGAGAAGAGCGGCGTGGTCTTCGCCTACATCGGCGAGGGTGAGCCCCCCGCCTTTCCCGAGTTCGACTGCTTCGTCGCACCAGACAGCCACACCTTCGCCTTCAAGGGCCTGTTCGAGTGCAACTGGCTGCAGGCGCTCGAAGTGGGCATCGACCCCGCGCACGCCTCGTACCTGCACCGCTTCTTCGAGGACGAAGACACCTCCGGCAGCTACGGCAAGCAGTTCCGCGGCGCCTCGGCCGACTCCGACATGCCCATCACCAAGGTGCTGCGCGAGTACGACCGCCCCGACATCAGCGTGGAGCCAACCGACTACGGCTTTCGCCTGAAGGCGCTGCGCAAGCTGTCCGAAGACACCACCCACGTGCGCGTGACCAACGTGGTGTTCCCGCAGGCTTTCGTGATCCCGATGAGCGCCGAGATGACCATCTCGCAATGGCACGTGCCGGTGGACGACACGCACTGCTACTGGTACGCCATCTTCACCAGCTTCACCGGCCCGGTCGACAAGCAGCAGATGCGCGACCAGCGCCTGAAGCTCTACGAGCTGCCCGACTACACCTCGCGCAAGAACAAGCGCAACAACTACGGCTACAGCATCGAAGAGCAGCTGACCGAAACCTACACCGGCATGGGGGACGACATCAACGTGCACGACCAGTGGGCGGTGGAGTCGCAAGGCGCCATCCAGGACCGCACCCGCGAGCACCTGGGCAGCACCGACAAGGGCATCATTGCCTACCGCCGTGTGCTGGTGAAGGCCATCGAAGCCACGCTGGCCGGCGAGAGCGCGCCGATGCTCATCGACGCGGCACAGGCCAGCGCGATGACCGGCCCGCCCTCCATCGACGGCATTGGCCGCAACGTCAGCGACGAGGCAGCCACCGAGGCCTACTGGCAGGACGCCGACCGCGCGCGCCGCCTGAAGTCCGACTGGGCCTCCGCACGGCTCGCCGCCTGAGCACGCACGCCATGAGCAGCAGCCACACATTCGTCGACCGCTTCGGTCTCTGGTCCGACGACCAGCACGCGCAAGCCAGGGAGCTGGTGCGCCGCATCGACAGCGGCGAGGTCGACCTCGTGCGCTTCGCCTGGCCCGACCAGCACGGCATCCTGCGCGGCAAGACGCTGGTTGCCACCGAGGCGCGCTCGGCCCTCTGGGAAGGCGTGAATCTCACCTCGACCCTGCTGGCCAAGGACACATCCCACAAGACCGTGTTCCCGGTGTTCACGCAAGGCGGCGGCTTCGCCATCGAAGGCCTGCAGGGCGGCGCGGACTTCACCATCGTGGCCGACCCCGCCACGTTCAAGGTGCTGCCATGGTCGCCGCGCACCGGCTGGGTGATGTGCGACGCCTACATGGCCGACGGCAAGCCCTGCCCCTTCGCCACGCGCCAGATCCTGCAGCGCGCGGTGCGCCAGCTCGACGAGCTGGAGCTGGACTTCATCGCCGGCCTCGAGGTGGAGTTCCACGTCTTCAAGCTCGACGACGCCCGCATGGGCCTGTCCGATTCGGGCCAGCCCGGCGAGCCGCCGCGCGTGTCGCTGCTGTCGCACGGCCACCAGTACCTCACCGAGTTGCGCTACGACCGCGTCGACGGACTGATGGAACTGCTGCGTTCGCAGCTGCTGGCGCTCGGCCTGCCGCTGCGCTCGCTCGAAATCGAATTCGGCCCGAGCCAGTTCGAGCTGACCTTCGGCCCTACCGCCGGCGTGATGCCGGCCGACACCATGGTGCTGCTGCGCAGCGCCATCAAGCAGATCTGCCAGCGCGCCGGGCTGCACGCCACTTTCATGTGCCGCCCGAAGATTCCGAACGTGATGTCCAGCGGCTGGCACCTGCACCAGTCGCTGCGCCGCAAGAGCGACGGTGTCAACGCGTTCATGCCCGAGACCGAGGGCCAGACGCTCAGCGAGATCGGCATGCACTACCTGGGCGGCCTCAAGGCGCACGCCTGCGGCGCGGCCGCGCTCGCGAGCCCCACCATCAACGGCTACCGGCGCTACCGCCCTTTCTCGCTGGCACCCGACCGCGCGATCTGGGCAAGAGACAACCGCGGCGCGATGCTGCGCGTGCTCGGCGGCGTGGGGCAAGGCGCCTCGCGCATCGAGAACCGCGTGGGCGAGCCGACGGCCAACCCGTACCTGTACCTGGCGTCGCAGTTGTTCTCGGGGCTCGACGGCATCCGCAACAGGATCGACCCCGGCCCCTCGGCCGATGCGCCCTACGAAACGCCGGCCGAGCAGCTGCCGCGTTCGCTGGGCGACGCCCTCGCCTGCCTGCGCCGCGACGAGATGCTCAACGCGCAGCTGGGCAAGACTTTCGTCGACTACCTCTGCCACATCAAGGAAGCGGAAATCGCCCGCTTCAACCTGGAAGTCTCGGAGTGGGAACACCGCGAGTACTTCGACATGTTCTGAAAACCATGCCCACGATCCACTACATCCTCAAGGACGGCACCACGCGCGACGTCGACGCCAAGGTCGGCGCCAGCGTGATGGAAACCGCCATTCGCGGCAACGTGCGCGGCATCGACGCCGAGTGCGGCGGCTGCTGTTCCTGCGCCACCTGCCACGTCTACGTGGACGACGCCTTCATCGATCTGCTGCCGCCGCCCGACGACATGGAGAGCGCGCTGCTCGATGCCGTGGCGTCCGAGCGCCGGCCCGGCTCGCGCCTGAGCTGCCAGCTCGGCATCACCGCGGCCTTCGATGGCCTCACGGTGCGCGTGCCCGATACCCAGGTTTGACGCCTTCCTCGGGCATCATCGGCCGCCTTGCTTGCACCCGGTTACACGACAGCGGCGCCCGAGCGGGCGCATCCATTCCACCTGAAAGGCCTTTTTCCATGACGCCAATGACGACGATGACCAAGAGAACCATCCTCTCGACCCTGCTGCTGGCCGGCCTCGGCCTAGGCCTCGCGGGCGCCGCGATGGCGCAGACCGGCGGCGAGCCGCTGCGCATCGGCCTCATCGCCACCTACTCGGGCCCGTACGCCGACTACGGCCGCCAGTTCGACGCCGGCATCGCGCTCTACCTGAAGGAGCATGGCGGCAAGGTGGGCGGCCGCGCGGTCGAGATCATCAAGAAGGACACCGCCGGCCCCGCGCCCGACGCCGCCAAGCGCATCGCGCAGGAGCTCATCGTGCGCGACAAGGTGAGCGTGCTCACCGGCCTGGACTTCAGCCCCAACGCGTACGCCGTGGGCGCCATCGCCACGCAGGCGAAGATTCCGACCATCGTGATGAACGCAGCCTCCTCGGCCATCACCACCAGCTCGCCCTACGTGGCGCGCCTGTCGTTCACCGTGCAGCAGGTGACGGACCCGATGGCGCGCTACATGCTCAAGGAAGGCATCAAGGACGCCTACACCGTGGTCGCCGACTACGCCTCGGGCGTCGATGCGGAGACCGCCTTCAAGAAGACCTTCACCGCCGGCGGCGGCAAGGTGTCGGGCGAAGTGCGCACGCCGATGAACAACCCCGACTTCTCGGCCTACGTGCAGCGCATCAAGGACGCCAAGCCCCAGGCCGTGTTCTTCTTCTTTCCCTCGGGCGTGATGCCGCCGGCCTTTTTGAAGGTGTGGAAGGAGCGCGGCATGGAGCAGGCCGGCATCAAGCTCTTCGCCACGGGTGAGGCCACCGACGACAGCTACCTCGACGCCACCGGCGACGTGGCGCTGGGCCTGGTCACCAGCCACCACTACTCGTTTGCGCATCCCTCGCCGAAGAACCAGAAATTCGTGAAGGACTTCGCCGCCGACAACGGCACCAAGCTGCGCCCGAGCTACTTCGCCGTGACCGCCTACGACGCGATGGCCGCCATAGACCTGGCGCTCGCCAAGACCAAGGGTGATACCGCCGGCGACAAGTTCATGGAGGCGCTCAAGGGCCTGAGCTTCGAAAGCCCGCGCGGCCCGATCGAGATCGACCCGGCCACGCGCGACATCGTGCAGACCGTCTACATCCGCAAGACCGAGCGGGTGA
The DNA here is from genome assembly GCF_056867935.1 of Variovorax sp. TLI9-5A. Classification (NCBI taxonomy): domain Bacteria; kingdom Pseudomonadati; phylum Pseudomonadota; class Betaproteobacteria; order Burkholderiales; family Comamonadaceae; genus Variovorax; species Variovorax sp. TLI9-5A. Next base: position 16,531 of record NZ_CP200310.1, read on the forward strand.
ACGGCCAGCTGGTGAACGTGGAGTTCGACAAGTTCGAGCGCGTGAAGGACCCGGCCAAGGAAGCCGCAGCCAAGTAAAAGCCAGCCAGTTCGTCAGCCAGCAGGAAATTCATGGGCATCGTGATCTTCGACGGAGTGGCCTACGGCATGCTCCTCTTCCTCATCGGCGTGGGCCTGTCCATCACGATGGGGCTCATGAATTTCGTCAACCTCGCGCACGGCAGCTTCGCGATGGTGGGCGGCTATGCCGCGAGCGTGCTGATGAGCCGGTTCGGCCTGGGCTTCGGCCTCTCGCTCGCGGCCGCCTTCGTGGCGGCGGCCGTGCTGGGCGCGGTGCTGGAATTCGTGTTCTACCGGCGCCTGTACCGCGCACACCCGCTGGACCAGGTGTTGCTGTCGATCGGCGTGGTGTTCGTGTCCATCGCCGCCTTCACCTACTTCTTCGGTCCGACGATGCAGCCCTTCGCGCTGCCGCCGGCGCTCGACGGGCAGGTTTCGCTGGCCGGCCTGGAAGTGGGCCGCTACCGGCTCTTCCTGATCGTCTGCGGCGTGCTCGTGCTGGCCGCGCTGCTGCTGGGCCTGGGCAAGACGCGCTACGGCGCGATGGTGCGCGCGGCGGTCGACAACCAGCGCGTGGCCGGCGGCACCGGCATCCACGTGCAGCGGCTCTTCTTCCTGACCTTCTCGCTGGGCTGCGGCCTCGCGGGCCTGGGCGGCGCGCTGAGCCTGGGCATGCTGGGGCTGGAGCCCTCGTTCCCGCTCAAGTACCTCGTCTACTTCCTGATGGTGGTCTGCGTGGGCGGCGCGGGCACCGTCACCGGGCCTTTCGTCGCGGCGCTGCTGGTCGGCATCGTCGACGTGGCGGGCAAGTACTACCTGCCCGAGGCGGGCGCATTTCTCATCTACGTCTTCATGATCGTCATGCTGCTTGTGCGGCCGAACGGCATCGTCGCGAAAAAGGGGCTCGCATGATGACGAAAGCCCTGCTGAACCTTTCCCCCGCGCAGCTGCGCATCGCCGAAGCCGCCTTCTGGCTGGCGCTGGCCTCCAGCTTCTTCCTGCTGCCCGACAAGCTCACGCTGATGAGCCAGGTGCTGATCTTCGGTCTCTTCGCGGTATCGCTGGACATGGCGCTGGGCTACGCGGGCATTCTCACCGTGGGCCACGCGGCTTTCTTCGGCGCGGGCGCCTACGCGGCCGGCCTGCTCGCCAAATACGGCTGGAGCGAGCCCTTCAGCGGCCTCGTGTTCGCGCTCGCGGTGTGCGGCGCGCTGGGCTATGCGCTGAGCTACCTGGTGGTGCGCGGCGCCGACCTCACGCGGCTGATGATCACCATCGGCGTGTGCGTGCTGCTCTACGAGCTGGCCAACCGGCTCTCGGGCATCACCGGCGGCACCGACGGGCTGCAGGGCGTGGTCATCGCGCCGGTGCTCGGCCTGTTCGACTTCGACCTCTACGGCAAGACCGCGTTCTGCTACGCCTTCGGCGTGGTGCTGGCGATGTTCCTGCTGGTGCGGCTGGTGCTGCGCTCGCCCTTCGGCCTGGCGCTGCGCGGCATCCACGACAGCCGCAAGCGCATGACCGCCATCGGCTCGCCGGTGGAAGCGCGGCTGCGCATGGCCTACGCCTTCTCGGCGGCGGTGGCGGGCGTGGCCGGCGCGCTGCTGGCGCAGACCACGCAGTTCGTGGGCATCGAGTCCATCAGCTTCAACCGCTCGGCCGAGGTGCTCATCATCCTGGTGCTCGGCGGCACGGGGCGGCTGTACGGCGGGATGATCGGCGCCATCGTCTACATGCTGGTGCACGACTGGTTCGCCGACATGAACCCGCAGTACTGGATGTTCTGGCTCGGCATCTTCCTGATCGCCGCGGTCATGCTGGGACGCGGCGGGATCATGGGCGCGCTCTCGCGCTTCGTGCGCACGGGGAATGCACGATGAGCAGCACGACGACGACAAACACCCTGCGCACGCGGGACCTCGGCGTGCGCTTCGGCGCCTTCCAGGCCGTGGCCGACGTGAACCTCTCGCTCGAACCGGGCGCTCGGCAGGCGCTGATCGGCCCCAACGGCGCGGGCAAGACCACGCTCATCAACCTGCTGACAGGCGTGCTCAAGCCCACCAGCGGCAGCATCCACATGGGCGGGACCGACATCACGCGCCTGCCCGGCGACAGGCGCGCCCGAATGGGGCTGGCGCGCACCTTCCAGATCAACACGCTCTTCCCCAGCCTCACGCCGCTGCTGTCGGTGGTGCTGGCGATCAGCGAGCGAGAAGGGCTGGGCGCCACCTGGTGGCGGCCGCTGAAGGGCTGCACCGCGGTGTTCGACGAGGCGCATGCCTTGCTGCGCACGCTGAGGCTCGACGGCCTCGCCGAGGTGCCCGTGGCAGAGCTGGCCTACGGCAAGCAGCGGCTGCTCGAGATCGCGCTCGCGCTCTCGGCCAGGCCCCGCATCCTGCTGCTCGACGAGCCCGCCGCCGGCGTACCGGAGGACGAGAGTGGCGAGCTGTTCGAGGCCATCGCGGCGCTGCCGCCTGACATCAGCGTGCTCTTCATCGAGCACGACATGAAGCTGGTCTTCCGCTTCGCCCGCCGCATCTCGGTGCTCGTGGGCGGCCGCATCCTCACCGAGGGCACGCCCGCGGAAATCGGCGCCGACCCGCGCGTGCGCGAGGTCTACCTCGGCAGATCGCACATCCATCACCACCCACACTCTCATGCCTGAAGCACTCGCCTTCGACAACGTCACCGCCGGCTATGGCAACGCCGTGGTGCTCGACCGGCTCGATTTTTCGCTGCAACAGGGCGAGAGCCTCGCCATCCTCGGGCGCAACGGCGTGGGCAAGACCACGCTGCTCGAGACGCTGATGGGCAACACCCGCGTGATGCAGGGCGCGATCCGCTGGCAGGGCACGGACATCGTGCGCTGGCCCTCGCACCAGCGCGTGCGCGCGGGGCTGGGCTGGGTGCCGCAGGAGCGCGAGGTGTTCCCCTCGCTCACCGTCGAGGAGAACCTCACCGTCATCTCGCGGCTGGGCGGCTGGAACCTCAAGCGCGTCTACGACTTCTTCCCGCGCCTGCGCGAGCGTCGCGGCAACTACGGCAACCAGCTCTCGGGCGGCGAGCAGCAGATGCTCGCCATCGGCCGCGCGCTCATGACCAACCCGAAGCTGCTGTTGCTCGACGAACCCATGGAAGGCCTGGCGCCGATCATCGTGGAGGAACTGGCTGCGGCGATCCGCCGGCTGTGCGAATCCGAAGGACTCGCGTCGATCGTGGTCGAGCAGCACCCGGTGCTCGCGCTGGAGATGACGCACAAGGCGATCGTGCTGGAGCGCGGCACGGTGGTGCATGCGGGGCCGAGCGCGGAGCTGGCAGCCGACCAGGAATTGCTGGAGGGCTTGCTGGGCGTCGGGGTTTGATGCCGGGACACCGCGGAACCGGCTTTGCCGGGCCGCAGGTGTCGCCCCCGGAGAGGGGGTCGGCGCACGACACGAAGTGCGAGGAGCCTGGGGGAGTGCCTAGCTCAGCATCTGGCCGCGGCTGCCGATCACGGCCACGTCCACGAACTGCCCGCCTTCGCGGTTGGTGCGTCCGTAGTTGATCTTCACGCCGCCGAGGTCGAAGTTCTCGATGCTCGCGAGCCCCGACATCACCGATGCGCGGGTAAGCGAGGCGCCGGCGCGGCGCATGCCTTCGGCCAGCACTGCCGCATTGAGGTAGCCCTCCAGGCTGGTGAGCGAGAACTCCTTGACGCCGTTGGCCGCCATGTCGGCCTGGTAGCGGCGCACGATCTCGAACTTGGTCGAGTACGGCGAGGGCACCACGATCACGAAGCCCAGGCCCTTGGCCAGATCGCCCATGGCCGACAGCGCGCTGGCGGTGATCGACAGGCCGTAGGCCGAGCTGCTGTTGCCTGCCTCGCGCAGCGCCTTCAGGAACACCGGCGCCGTGCCGGCCAGCCCGACCACCACCACCTGCGGCTTGGCCTTGGCGACGGCGATGGCGGCGGGGCCCACTTCCATGCTGGTGGTGTTGGGCGTGGTCGCGATGACCGCCGGCTCCAGCTTGGCCTTGGCCAGCGCGTTCTTGAAGGCCGCGAGCACCGACTGGCCCAGCGGGTCTTCGGAATGCACGAGGCCGATGCGGCTCTGGCCCAGCACGGCGGCGGTGCTCACCAGCTTCTCGACTTCCTGGTCGTAGTTGGCGCGCACCCAGAAGGTGTTGGGAGAGTTCTTCTTGCGCAGCGAGATGGTGCCGGTGATGGGCCCCACCACGGCCATGCCGGGCACCGCGTCCATCACCTCGGCCGTCTGGCGCGTGCCCAGCGGATGCACCAGCGCGAGCACGGAGCTGTCCTTCTCGAAGGCCAGCGCGTTGGCCTTGGCCACGTCGGGCTTGAAGGTGTCGTCGGCCATCACGAGCTCGACCTTGGTGCCGTTGATGCCGCCCGCCTTGTTCAGCGCGTTGAAGAAGGCGCTGGAGCCCTGGTACAGGCCCTGTCCGTTCGCCTTCTCGACGCTGCTGTTGTCGAAGGTCGTTCCCACGCGCAGCGGCCGGTTCTGCGCGAGCGCCGGAAAGCCGAGGCCGGCGGCGGCAGTGGCGGCGGCCAGCCCGGTCAGCGCACGCCGACGGCTATTGGAAAGCGGCGCAATCGACTCGCGCGGCATAGGAACGGTCATGGTCGAAGTCTCCGGAAATGAATGCGTCTGTGACAAAAGTTCACACTCTTGCGAGGAATGTAACGCACCTTCCCTCGCCGGAGATGACCTCGGCGGCTACTTCGTGGCCGGCTTCGGCATGGCCGCCACATAGCGCGCGTCGGTCAGGGTGCCGAGGAAGGCGCTGATCTCGTCGATCTCCTCGTCGGTCAGCGCGGGCGTGGTGCCGGGGCGACGGTTCATCGGCGTGGAATTGACGTTGATGTTGCCCCGGTAGGCGGCGGGCACGTCGTCGAAGGTCGGCTTGCCGTGGTACCACTTCGCCGGGTCGGTGGAGCGCGTGGCGTAGAACGCGACGGCGTCGCGCAGCGTGGTGAACACGCCGTTGTGCATGAAGCTCTGGCGCACCGCCACGTTGCGCAGCCCCGGCGTGCGGAAGTAGCCGCACCACTGGTTCGGCTCCGGCCAGCGCAGTTGGGCCGCCGTGCGGCACAGGCCGTTGTCGAAGCGGCGGAGATCGCGGTTGGCCGGCAGCGAGAGGTTGCGCGGCACGGCGATGGCGTCGTAGCCGAAGTCGGTGAAGAGCGAGCGCTCCGGCCGGCTCGCCGTGTCCGACAGCGTGTGGCACGACATGCAGTTGCCCTTGTCGGGGTTCTTGAACAGCGCGAGGCCGCGCATTTCCTGCGGGCTCAGCGGCGTGCGCTTGCGCAGGTAGTCGTCGAAGCGCGAGCTGAAGGGCGCCATCTCGTCGCTCTGAAGGTAGGCCTGCAGCGCCTGGCCGATGCCCTTCACGGCCTGCTCCGGGTCGCGCAGCACGCGGGGACCGAAGGCCAGCGACATCGCGGGCGCGAGGTCGGTGCCGTGCAGCTTGCGCAGCAGGCTCTGCGGCGAGGCGTTGTTCATCTCGTCGCGGTCGAACAACGGGCCGCGCGCCTGCTCGGCCAGCGTGTCGGCGCGGCCATCGGCGAAGAGGCCGCCGAAGGGCGAGGCGAAAGGCGCGTCGTCGTCCTGGTAGAAGTGCCGCCGTGGCACATAGCGCACATACAGCAGCGACGGCGCCGTGCGCGCGCTGAAACGCCCCGGGCGGCTGCCCTGCGGCGTGCGCGGCCCGGCCAGCGAGGGCGCGTTCAGCGTCGAGGTGAAGGCGCGCAGCGGATCGTGGCAGCTCGCGCACGAAGTGCCCTGCGGCTGCGACAGCCGCGTGTCGAAGAAGATGCGCTTGCCCAGCGCGGCCAGCGCCGGGTCGGACTTGAACGTGGCTTCGGTGGGATCGATGCGCGCGGAGACCTTCGGCGTGGCGCCGATGCGCTCGATCACCACGCTCGGCGGGCCGCCCGGGTTGATCTCCACGGTGGTGGCAGCAGTGGCGGCCACGCCCGGCCAGACCAGGCAGGCAGCCACCATCGCCAGCGCGGCACGCATCGTCACGGCGTCAGGAAGCCCGTCTTGTCGCAGGCCAGGGTCCGGCCGGTCTGCACGCAGGTGGCGAGCAGCTTGCCTGCCACCGTGTAGGCCTTGAAGGTCCAGCCCACGCCGGGCGAGGCCTTGCGCTCCATCAGCATGAAGCCGAAGCTGCTGTGGTGCGTGATGCGGTCGACCGTCACGTCCGGCGCGGGCGTGGTACCGGGCGCCAGCGGATCGGGCAGCGCCACGTCGAGGTTGTCGCCGCCGTTGCCCGACACCAGTGTCGCGGGATGGTCGGTGGCGAAGTTCAGCGCCTGGAAGTCGTGCACGTGGCCGTGCAGCGCGATGTGCACGCCGCTCGGGTAGTAGGCCTTGGGGTTGAGGTTGCTCATCACCGACTGCAGCGCGAGGTTGCCCGAGGCCGGGGTCTGACCCGCGACCGGCGCGAAGGCCAGGATCGGGTGATGGTTGGTGAACATCGTGGTCGTGATGCCGGGCTTGGCGGCCAGCGTCGCGACGGTCTGGAACTGCTTCTGGTAGGCGATGAACTGCGGATCGTTGGTCGCCAGCGCCGCCTTGCCGGCCTTGGCCGAATCGAACACGATGACCTGCGAGCCAGTGCCCAGCTGTACCGCGTATGGCTCGGAATAGTTGCCGGTGCTGTCGTTGGCCGGGTCGTTGCACGAACGCTTGTCGGAGTACGGGCGCGGATCGAGGAAGCGCATCCAGCCCTGGCCGCCGCGCGCGCATTCCTCGTGGTTGCCGCGCACCACGATCCAAGGCGCCTTGGCCAGCAGCGGCGCGGCCGGCTTGAAGAAGTCGGCCTGCCAGGTGTCCCAGCCATAGCCCCAGGGGCTGTCCTTGCAGCCGGCGATGTCGTCGGGGCAGACGTTCTCGCGGTAGTGGTAGTCGCCGATGTGCAACACCAGGTCGGGGTTGAAGCCCGCGCCGGTGGCCGCGAGCGGTGCGAAGGGCCACACGGTGCTGTCGTTGCAGGGCTGGTAGGCCTTGTCGGCCTTCTTCAGGCGGCAGCCGGTGTCGGCCAGCACCAGAACGCGCTGCGGCTCGGCCTTGGGCAACGGCAGCGTGCGGCTGCCGATGGCGGCCTGCTTGGCGTCGGCCGGCAGCGTGGTCTCGCAGGCCGAGACGGGAAAAGCGGAGGGCTTGGAATCGGCCGGGTCGCTGGCCGTGGTGCGCAGCGCCATGGTGCCGGCGCCCACGCGCAAGGTCATGCGCGTCACCTTGCCGTCGATCGTGATCTGCGGGCACACGGCGTTGGCATCGGCCGTCGTGTCGGCCGACGGTGCGGTGTAGCTGGTGATGGCACGCGCGATGGCGGCATTGTTGTCGCCGATCTCCACCCAGGCGGCCTGCAGGTTGGCATCGGCCGAGGCGGCGTCGGGCTGCGGGGCTGGGGCCGGCGCCGGGGCCGGAGCGGGTGCCGGGGCCGCCGGCGGCCCCAGGACGATCGACTGGCTGTTGCCGCCGCCGTTGCAGCCCTGCAGCAGGATGGCGGTGCAGGCCAGGCCGGCCAGCCAGCGCAGGTCGCGCATGGCGCGCGGCGCGGGGGCCGCGGTGAGTGTGGTGCGCATCTTGGAATCCCTCTGGTTGTTGTGTCGTGGGACGCCGCAATCTAGAGGGCCAGTGTGCAAGCCGTATTACATGGCCGCAGGCGCGCCGCGGGCGCGCATCGATGAAGGAACCGCTACAGCAACTCTTCGCCCACGATGGGCAGCAGCAGCCAGTTCTTGAAGCGCAGCCAGAGGAATTCGCCGGGCTCGTCCTCGTGGACGATGTCGCCGCCGGCATCGTCGTACTCCAGCCACTGCACGCGCCGGCCGTTGGGCGCGAGCCGCAGCCGGTAGCCGAGGTTGACGCGCTCGCCGCTCATGAGCCTGTCGTAGTCCTTCACCAGCTCGGGGCTGTCGATGACCAGCCCCATCTCGGTGTTGACCGCGGCGGAGCGGTGGTCGAGGTTCATCGAGCCGACGAAGAACCGGTCGTCGTCGACGATCGCCAGCTTGGCGTGCAGTCGGCTGATCGATTTGCCGAAGTCGCCGAAACGCCCCGATTTTCCGGTGAGCGTGGGCGCGATCTCGTAGATGGTGACGCCGATCTTCAGCATGTCGGCGCGGTAGCGCTCGTAGCCCGCGTAGGCCAGCGGCTCGTCGGTGGCGCCCAGCGAGTTCGTCACCACCGTGATGCGGCCGCCGCGCTCGATGGCCGCCTTCATCATCGCCATGCCGTGCGCGCCCGGAATGAAGTACGGCGAGCCGATCTTCACCTCGCGCTTCGCCGAATTGATGACGCTCAGCGCGCCTTCGGTCACGCTGCCGGCGTAGGCGGCATCGGGCTTGCGCGTGATCTTCTCGGGGTCGTCCACGAACAGCGTCGACGGCGCCCAGTAGCGCTCGACGTTGCCCGCGATGAGCTGCTGCCCCACGGGCGACTTGTCGAGCACGTCGCGCTGGTGCATGGCCACGTCGGGCACCGCCGTGCGCGCGATGGCGTCGAAACGCTTCTGCGCCTCTTCCACCGGCATGCGCAGCGGCGCGATCTGCCCGATGGGGCGCACGTGCTCGCTGTTCCAGTAGCGGTCGAAGCCCTCCGACATCTGGCGCACCACCGGGCCGCTGGACAGCACGTCCATGTCGATGAAGTTCGCCGCCGTGCTGCGCATGAAGTATTCGTTGGCGATGTTGCGGCCACCCGAGACCGCGAAGCTGTTGTCGGCCACCAGCAGCTTGTTGTGCATGCGGTGGTTGATGCGGCCGAAATCGGTCAGCGAGAACAGCAGCCGCGTCGCCAGCGAGTCGGCGCGCGATGGCAGCGGGTTGAACAGCCGCACCTCGATGTTCGGGAAGGCCGACAGCGTGCTGAACACCTCGTCCTCGCCCGCGGTGTAGAGGTCGTCCACCAGCAGCCGCACGCGCACGCCCCGCGCCGCGGCCTCGCGCAGTTCCTTGAGGAACAGCAGGCCGACATCGTCCTTCTGGATCAGGTAGTACTGCACGTCGAGCGACTTCTCGGCGTGCCGCGCGAGCGAGATGCGCGCGTCGAAGGCGAAGGCCGCTTCCGGCAGCAGCCGGAAGCCCGAGAGCGCCGTCGATCCGCCCGGCGTGCCCTTGGCCGCCAGCTGCCCCAGTTCGGTCTGCGAAACGTCGGTGATCGCCGTGACCACCGGGCGCGGCTGCGGCGGCGGCAGGCTCGCGCAGCCCGCCAGCCAGAGGGCGGCGGCGCCCAGTGCGAGAGCGGCGAATCGGCGGACGATGGAGGCGCGCATGGGCCGAACTGTAGCTCGCGGCGGGCCCGGATGGCGGGCCTATCATCGAAGCGAAACAAAAGGAAAAGAAGCGTGCTCAACGGCTTGTGGCTGGGTTTCTTCGGGGTGGCGGCATTGGCGGCGCTGGTGCGCTGGCTGGTGGGGGGCGACCCGACCGTGTTCGCGGCGCTGGTCGAGGCGCTGTTCGCGATGGCGCGGCTGGCGGTCGAGGTGATGGTGCTGCTCTTCGGCACGCTCACGCTGTGGCTGGGCTTCCTGCGCATCGCCGAGGCGGCGGGGCTGGTGGGCTGGCTCGCGCGCCTGCTGGGGCCGCTCTTCCGGCGGCTCATGCCGGGCGTGCCGGCGGGGCATCCGGCCCTCGGCCTCATCACCATGAACTTCGCGGCCAATGCGCTGGGGCTGGACAACGCCGCCACGCCCATCGGCCTGAAGGCCATGCGCGAGCTGCAGCGGCTGAACCCCGACCCGGTGACGGCCACCAACGCGCAGATCCTCTTCCTGGTACTCAATGCCTCGTCGCTGACGCTGCTGCCTGTCACCATCTTCATGTACCGCGCGCAGCAGGGCGCGGGGGACCCGACGCTGGTGTTCCTGCCGATCCTGCTGGCCACCAGCGCCTCCACGCTGGTCGGGCTGCTGTCGGTGGCGGTGGCGCAGCGCCTGCGGCTGTGGGACCCGGTCGTGCTGGCCTACCTGGTGCCGGGCGCCCTGCTGCTGGGCGGCTTCATGGCGCTCCTGGGCACGCTGTCGGCGGCGGCCATCGCTTCGCTGTCCTCGCTGCTGGGCAACCTGACCCTGTTCGGTGTGATCGTCGTGTTCCTGCTGGCGGGGGCGATACGGCGCATCAAGGTGTACGAATGCTTCATCGAGGGCGCGAAGGAAGGCTTCGACATCGCGAAGAACCTGCTGCCGTACCTGGTGGCGATGCTGTGCGCCATCGGCGTGCTGCGCGCGTCGGGTGCGCTCGACTTCGCGCTCGGCGGCCTGCGCTGGCTGGTGACGGCGGTGGGTTTCGACGCGCGCTTCGTCGACGCCATGCCCACCGCGCTGGTCAAGCCCTTCTCGGGCAGCGCGGCCCGCGCGATGCTGATCGAGACCATGAAGAGCCAGGGCGTCGACAGCTTCCCCGCGCTGGTGGCCGCCACCATCCAGGGCAGCACCGAGACCACCTTCTACGTGCTGGCCGTGTACTTCGGCGCGGTCGGCATCCAGCGCACGCGGCACGCGGTGTCGTGCGCGCTGCTGGCCGAGCTGGCGGGCGTGGTGGCCGCCGTCGCGGTGTGCTACTGGTTCTTCGGCTGAGCCCTGGGCTCGACGACCGGGAACATCGGCTCGAAGGTGTCGAGCATCGACATCAGCTCCGCCAGCTTCGCGCGGTCGCCGTCGATCTTCACCTTGCCGGCGAGCACCGCCGCCGGGAAGCTGGTTTCCTTCAGCGTGATCGCGTCCAGCGTGGCGCGGCTCAGCGTCACGGTGGCGTCGGCGTCCGGCTGGCGCCCGGTGATGTGCGTGAGCGCCGAGTTTTCCAGCGTCAGCACGAACTGCTGGTTGGAATCGGTGAAGTTCCAGTTGATGGCCATCTTCTTTCCCTCGGCCTTGGCGGCGTTCAGCCGCACCCCGAGAAAGTCGAAGAACAGGTCGTTGCTCACGGCCTTGAGCGAATCGGCATTGGCGCTGTTGCCGGCCGCGATCTTCGGCACGCCGTTGCGCAGCTCCATCGCGCCCACGAGATACGCGCTGCGCCAGGTGCCGGCCTCCGACTGGTAGCCCATCTGCTCCAGCGCGTCGGCGCCCAGTTCGCGGGCCGCACGGTTGGCCGGGTCGGCGTAGACCACCTGGCTCATCGCGCTGGCCACCCAGCGGAACTCGCCCTTCCTGAAATCTTCGCGGGCGCGCGCGAGCACCGCATCGGCGCCGCCCATGTACTCGACCGTCTTCTTCGCGTAGGCCACCGGCGGCAGCGGGTTCAGGTTGGCGGGGTTGGCGTCGTACCAGCCCAGGTACTTCTGGTACACGGCCCTGGCGTTGTGCCGCAGCGTGCCGTAGTAGCCGCGCGCCGACCACTCCTGCTCCAGGCTCGCGGGCATGCGCAGCGTCTCGGCGATGTCGGCCGCCGTGTAGCCCTGGTTGAGCAGGCGCAGCGACTGGTCGTTGATGAATTTGTACATGTCGCGCTGCTTCTTCAGCAGATCGACGATGCGCTCCTGCCCGAAGGTGGGCCAGTGGTGCTGCGCGATCAGCACCTCGGCCTTGCCGCCGAAGGCCACGCGCGCCTCGTCGATGTACTTCGACCACAGGTTGCCATCGCGCACCTCCGCACCGCGGATGGTGTAGAGGTTGTGCATGTTGTGCGTCACGTCCTCGGCCATGTTGAGCACGCGGAACTGCGGCAGGTACATGATCATTTCCGACGGCGCCTCGGAGCCCGGCACGAGCCGGAAGACGAACTGCACGCCGTCGATGCTGCGTTCCTCCGTCGGCTTGTCGATGGTGGACGTGGGCGCGATCAGCGACATGGTGCCGCGCGCCAGCGCCTTGCCCAGGCCGGTGTCGACCTGCCCGCGCACGCCCGGCGGCAGCAGCGTGCCGAACTGGTACTGCGAGCGCCGGCTCATCGCGTTGCCCGCGAGGATGTTCTCGGCCACCGCCGTTTCCATGAAGCCCGAGGGTGCGAGCACCTGTACCTTGCCGGCCTTCACGTCGGCCTCGTCGATCACGCCCTTCACGCCGCCGAAATGGTCGGCATGGCCGTGCGTGTAGATCACCGTGCCCACCGGCTTGCGCGGGCGGTGCTGGTAGTAGAGCTCCAGCGCGGCGCGCGCGGTCTCGGCGGCCAAAAGTGGATCGATGACGATCAGCGCGCTGTCGCCTTCCACGATCGTCATGTTCGCGATGTCGAACCCGCGCACCTGGTAGACGCGCTCCGTCACCTTGAAGAGGCCATGGATCGCGTTGAGCTGCGCCTGCCGCCACAGGCTCGGATTGACGGTATCGGCCGGCGCGTCGGTCTTGAGGAAGTCGTAGGGCTTCATGTTCCACACCGGGCGCGTGCCGGAGCCCGGTACCAGCGCGTCGGGCACGGTGCCGACGAAGCCGTGCATCGCGTCCTCGAAGTCCTGCCGGTTGGCGAAGGGCAGCGTCTTCGCCATCTCGGCATTGGCCTGCAGCGTGGAGGGCTCGGACGCCTTGGGCGCGGTCTGCGCGACGGAAGCCGACGGCGCGCCCAGCATGCACGCAAGGGCAACGAGCGCAACGCAGAAGGAGGAAGGAGCGGACGAGGAAGATGTCATCCGGCGATTCTGCGAAGCACCAGAACCATTGGCAAATGCAAAATATGCGCTTCCTTTTGAAGCAAAACGCAAAATGCAGCTTCGCCAGCTCCAGCATCTCGTCGCCCTCGCCGACCAGGGCAGCTTCGGCCGCGCGGCCCAGGCGGTGCATCTTTCGCAGCCTGCCCTCTCGCGCAGCATCGAGAACCTGGAAGAGAACCTGCAGGCGCGCCTGGTCGACCGCGCCTACGGCAGCGTGCGCTTCACCCAGGCCGGCGAACTGGTGCTGGCGCGCGCCCGCGAGCTGCTGGCCGATGCGCAGCAGATCGCGCGCGACGTGCTGCAGCTCGAAGGCCTTGCCATCGGCAGCCTTGCGGTCGGCTTCGGCCCCTTTGCCGCCGGCACGCTGGGCCGCGCGGCGCTCTCGCTCATGACGCAGCGCCACCCGCAGCTGCAGATGCGCATGGAAGTGGCCGACACCGCCACGCTGTGCGAGCGCCTGCACCGCCGCGAGCTCGACCTGTTCGTGGCCGACACGCGCGACCTGACCAAGCAGCAGCCCGGCCTGAAGCTCGCGCGGCTGCCCAACCTGCCGGTGTCCTTCTTCGTGCGGCCGAAGCACCCGCTGCTGAAGCTCAAGCCCCAGCCGACGACGCTCGAAAAGCTCATGGCCTACCCCGTCGCCGGCCCTCGCCTGCCGGCGGAGGTGGCGCTGCAGTTCGACCGGGTGGCCCCGCGCGGCGACCGCGGCGTGTTCAACGTGACCTGCGACGACGCCGGCACGCTGCGCCACCTGGCGCTCACGGCCGACGCGGTCATCCTCGCGCCGGTCGCACCCGTGCCGGGCCACGACACAGACACCCTCGTTCCCCTGCCCGTGGCAGGGCTGGAGCGCATGCAGACGCACTACAGCCTCGTCACGCTGGCCGCGCGCACGCCCTCCCCGGCCGCCGCCGCCTATACCCGGCTCGTGGCCGAGTTGATGGACCCGCTCGGGCAGGCCGGCGGGCGCTGAGCCAAAATGGCCCTCCGCCTTCAAGCCTTTGCTTCTTTTCAGTGACCACTCCCCGCCGGGCCCAGCCGCCCTCCTTTTCGTCCGACGAGTTCCGTGAAGCCCTCGGCATGTTCGCCACCGGCGTCACCGTCGTGACCGCGCGCGCGGCGAACGGCACGCTGGTCGGCCTCACGGCCAACTCCTTCAACTCGGTGTCGCTGACGCCGCCGCTGGTGCTGTGGAGCCTGTCGCGCGCGGCCGGCTCGATGCCCGCGCTCAGCGCCGGCTCGCACTACACGGTGAACATCCTCGCGGCCAACCAGAAGGCACTGGCCGAGCGCTTCGCCGCCAAGAACATCGACCGTTGGGCCGACGTGGCCTTCACCGAGGGCCTGGGCGGCGCGCCGGTGCTGGTGGGCGCCGCGGCCAGCTTCGAGTGCTTCAACCGCAGCCGCTATGACGAGGGCGATCACGTGATCTTCGTCGGCGAGGTGGAGCGCTGCTCGCACGATGCGGGCGCATCGCCGCTGCTCTTCCACGGCGGGCGCTTCTACACAGAGCATCCCTTGTGACCTGTCGCCCTGCGCTCCTGCTTGTCCTGCTGCTCGCCGCGCAGACCGGCACGGCGCAGGAAGCCGCGGCGCCGGTCAAGCAGAACTGGTTCGACGACCCGTTCTTCCAGATCTCGTCGGGCCTGCCGGCCTGCGCCGTGCCCGAGGGCCCGTTCTATACAACCGAGGAACGCCGCCTGCAGACCCACTCGCGCCTGGAGCGCGGCACCACCTGCTGGCTGGCCGGCAAGTGCGCCGACAGCAACGCCTACCGCTACGACAAGCCGCTCGCGCCCAAGGTACGCGCCGCGCTGCTGGCCGTGCCGGGGGTGAAGAAGGGCAGCGTCTGGGTCGTCATCCAGCGTCGCTGGGTGTACCTGCAGGGCTGCGTGCCGGACGCGGCGCTCGCAAAGAAGCTGGAGCGCGCCGCGCGCGCGGTGGCCGACGTGGAAACCGTGGTGCCCGACCTGATGACGGGCACGCGCGGCAAGCCGCCCTATCCGGTGGCAGATCGCTAGTGCGACCAGATGTCTGCCTTCAACGAGCTGTCTACTGATCAATAACAGTCACGATGGCACCGAGAAAGAATGCCGGGCCATAACAAGGGCGTAGAAAGTGATCCTCGATACGCCAGACTGAGGCAACCGAACAGTTTTCTCTCGGGGCGGAAAAAAAAGTCCTCAACCGGACGACGCCTCCCGGCAACGTCTTGGGGATTGCGAGCTCGCGCTCCAGGGAGACGAGTTGCAAACGAGATTTCGCGGAAAGGTGCTCGGCGGATTGCCCGGCGGGGTCGAGGCTCGGATTGTCAATTCGCGCAAGGCGCCTTCCTGTCCAGCAAATCTCCCCGATGTTCTGGACTTCCCAAATTTTCTCGAAGACTTCGCCGCCATTGACGACAGCGTGATG
This sequence comes from Variovorax sp. TLI9-5A, assembly GCF_056867935.1. NCBI lineage: Bacteria > Pseudomonadati > Pseudomonadota > Betaproteobacteria > Burkholderiales > Comamonadaceae > Variovorax > Variovorax sp. TLI9-5A. The sequence goes on from NZ_CP200310.1 coordinate 31,601, forward strand.
AGGAACCGTGACATCGGCGTTGAGCAATGCAACATCGCGCTCATCATGCAACCCAACAGCACAGCTGGACTGCAAAAATCCGGGTGCTTGCTCGCTTCTCGGGGTGTTCATGTTCCCGTACAGTCGAAGCAGCGCAATGGGTGAAACCTCCACCGCCACCGCGAGGCGCAGCAGGGTCTGCACAGAGGGATCACGCGTCGTGCCGTCTATCAACTTATAGAGATAGGATCGCGCGAGACCTGCTTCGACCGCGATGGTCTTGAGCGTCTTTCCAAGTTCACGAGCCCTGCGCATCAAAAGTCCGCGGAGCCTCGCCTGAGTGTTGGCCTCCATCGCGGCAGCGGCATGCTGTGCCATATGCATCGACATCAGTGCGCTTCGAAATTAAGCGCCACTACTCCGATCACGATCATGACGACACCCGCCACTCTCTGAAACGTCATCGACTCGCCAAACCAGGCGATCCCGAGTACAGCCGTCAATGCGGTGCCACAACCTGCCCACACGGCGTATGCCAATCCCACTTCCAGGTGTCTGACTGAGATGGACATGAGCCAGATAGCTGCCGCATAAGACGCGCCGACCACCAGCGAAGGAAAAGGGCGTGTGAATCCATCTGCATACCGGAGAGCGATAGTCCCGACAACTTCGGCGACAACGCTGGCCGCGAGCAGCAGCCACGATAACGTTTGCAAGCCCACCAAAATACCTCCCGTCCCTGCATCTATACCGGATGCAGAGCCATACGAGGGGAAGCGGTACCCGAAACGAAGGTCGAATGCTAACGGAGGCGGTCCGCGAGCCTATGTAAAAACCTAGATGCGTCCCAGCCTATCGCGCAGAAAACCATGGAAGTGCTCCATGCCCGCTTCAAGCTGCGACTGATAGGGGCCGCATTCCGTTGTGCCTCGACTCCTCAGCGCAAAGCGCCCTTCCTGCATTCGCTCGCCGATCTGGTTGTCTTCTATCGCTGTCTCAAGATACGCACTCGCAGCCAGCGCGGCCATCGCCTCGCCATCTTCGAACGCCTTCAAGCGTTGCGGGTGGTAATACTCCACCACGTTCACAGAGCGCTCCGGTCCCCTGGGATAGATAGTCGACACCACAGTCACCAACGGGTACCACTCAATCATCACGTTCGGATAGATCAGCAACCACATGGCTCCTATCTGCGGCAGACCGTCCGCATAGTAAGTTCGCACCGCCTGATGCCACGCCTCATAGGTCGCACTGTTCCCAGGCTGCTCCAGTCCTTTGTGGAAAGCGACGGTCTGAGCACTCCAGTTCGAACCGAAGAACCATTGAAGCTCATCACAGGAAACGAAATGTCCTAGCCCGGGATGAAACGACGCGACGTGATAGTCCTCCAGATAGAACTCCAGGAAGGTCTTCCAGTTGTACTTGCAGTCATGAACTTCCATATGCCCGAAGTAGCAAGAATCGAATTCAAGCAGCGATTTAATGGACGGCGGCACATCGTCGAGCTCCGCAATCGCATTTGTTTCCCCCATGAAATACAGACCATTCCATGCTCTGGTTGGAAACCGCTCGAGCTGGACACATGGCAACTCTGAAAACTTCGGTGCCGCCACCAAGACACCTGAACCGTCATATGTCCATCTGTGCATAGGACACGACAGGCGTTTTGAGTTGCCCATGCCTTGAAGAATCGTCGCTTGGCGATGGCGACAGACGTTGGACATCAACTGGATCCCCTGCCCTCCATGGACGAGAGCCAAGCCATTGTGATGGTGCGGCAGCACACAATAGTCATAGAGCGACGGTACGAGCAGGGAATGCCCCGCGTATCGCGGCAATTTGCTGAATATTTCTTGTTGCTCGCGCTCGAGCAATGCCTCATCGAAATATGCAGTGACTGGCAGCTGCGGTCCTTGCCGCAGCGTCGCTGAAAAGTTCTGATCTGAGCGCCACATTCTTGAACTCCCTTGGAAAAGAAGCTCAGTCTGGAATTGGCGATTGCTCTCAAAGTGACGGCGTGTCCACCGAAGAGGACGCTGTGCTCGAGTCAAGCACCTGTAGTCAAAGCGGCAATCAGCTCCCCAGCGCCGACTCGTGCCAATGCCGCAGCAGCAGCCGCCCGATCGCGCTCACCACCAGGAAGAAGAGAAAGCCCAGCAGCGTCGCCGCGATCACCTCTGCGAACAGCAGCGCGGTGTACATGCGCCCCTGCGCGAACACGATCTGCACGCCGAGCCCGCCTTCGGCATTGCCCGAGCCGATGATGAATTCGCCCACGATGGCGCCGATCACCGAGAGCCCCGCCGAGATGCGCAGCCCCGCGAAGATGTGCGGCAGCGCGCCCGGCAGCCGCAGCTTCCAGAACGACACCAGCCCGCCCGCGCGGTGCAGCGCGAACAGCTCCGCGAGATTGCGCGAGGTCGAGCGCAGGCCGAGCATCGTGTTGTTGATGATCGGGAAGAGCGACATGATGAAGCTCACGATCACCACCGACAACTCGTTGTAGCCGAACCAGAGCACGATGAGCGGCGCGATCGCCACCACCGGCACGGTCTGCAGCAGCACCGCGTACGGATACAGGCTGCGCTCCAGCAGCCGCGACTGCGCCAGCACCGCCGCACCCGCGATGCCGATGACGATGGCCAGCGCGTAGCCCAGCAGTGCCTCCTTCAGCGTGGAGAGCGTCGCACCCGCGAGCGTTGCGGCGTTCTCCACGGTGGCGGCCGCGACCTCCTGCGGCGATGGCAGCAGGTAGCCCTTGCCCTGGTAGACGGTGGCGCTCAGCAGCCACCAGAAGCCGATGGCGAGCAGCGCGACCACCAGCACGGGGGCGGCGTTGCGTGCGAAGGCCAAGGCAGGCGAGGAAGAAGATGAGGAAGAACGCGTCATCGTCGTTTCCTCAGGCGACCGCCTGCGCATGATGCTGCGCGCGCAGCACCGCCGTCACCTGTCCGGTGAGCGCCGCGAAGTCCGCGCTGGCGCGCAGCTCGGGCGCACGCGGGAATGCGAAGGGCACGTCGATCACGTCGAGGATGCGTCCCGGCCGCGGCGACATCACCACCACCCGGTTCGAGAGATACACCGCCTCGTGCACGTTGTGTGTCACCAGCACGCCGGTGAAGCCGGCCTGCCGCCAGAGTGACGAGAGCTCCTCCTGCAGCACGTCGCGCGTGAGTTCGTCGACGGCCGCCAGTGGCTCGTCGAGCAGCAGCAGCCCCGGCCGCAACGCCAGCGCGCGCGCCAGCGACAGCCGCATGCGCATGCCGCCCGAAAGCTGGTGCGGGTACAACTTCTCGAAGCCCGCAAGCCCCACCAGCTTCAGCGCCTCGGCCGCACGCGCCCGGTAGCTCGCGGGCGCATGGCCTTCGAGCTCCATCAGCAGCTGCGCGTTGCGCTCCACGGTGCGCCAGGGCAGCAGCGCGGCTTCCTGGAACACGAAGGCGGTCTCGATGCCGTCGGGCCGCGTGCAACGGCCCGTGCTCGGCGCGATGAGCCCCGCCATGATGCGCAGCAGCGTCGACTTACCGCAGCCAGAAGGTCCGACGATGGAGACGAATTCGCCGGAGCGCAGCGCGAGGTCGACCGTGCCCAGCGCCTGCAACCCGGAGTCGAAGCGCTTGGACACGCCCTCCAGCCCGACGGCCGCACCGCTCATGGATTGCAGCCCGGCACCAGCGTGCGGTCGTAGCCCTGCTTCACGTCGAAGTCGGCGGGCAGAAAGGCCACGCTGCGCAGCTGCCCTCCAAGCTCGCTCCAGCGTGCATCCGTCATGCAGCCGATGCGGCCCAGGTCGTGCGAGATCAGCGTCTCGATCATTTCCTTGTTGGCCGCGTCGTAGACCTCGGGCGTCATCTGCTTGTTCATGCCGGTGATGAGCGGCTTGAGCCCCGAGGGGTTGCGCACGTAGTTGGCCCAGCCCTTCTGCACCGCGGCGATGGTGGCCTTCACCAGCGCGGGGTTCTTGCGGATCATCTCGTCGGTGGTGAAGAGCACGTCGTAGGGCCGGTAGCCCAGCGAGGCCAGCGTGATCTGCTGCACCTGCACGCCGGCCGCGGCCATGCGCGCGGGCAGGAAGAGCGAATAGCCCTGCTGCACCATCTTCGGGTCGTTGCGGAACAGGCCGAGGTCGCCGCTCACCGGGATCTCGCGCGTGCCCGCGAGCTTGAACTGCTTCTTCGTCCACTCCCAGTAGGCGTTGCCGATGTTCACCGCGAAGGTGCGGCCTTGCAGGTCGGCAATGGACTTCACGGCCGGGTCGGCGTGGTAGACCAGCGTGTAGGGCACGTAGTCGAGGTGCGCGAACACCGCGCGCACCGGCGCGCCGCGCAGGCGGGCCAGCAGCACGTCGTCGGCGTTGCCGATGCCGAACTCGGCTTGGCCCGAGGCCACCTGCGGAATGGTCTGGATCTTCGGGCCGCCCTGCAGCACGCTGATCTCGATGCCGGCCTCGCGGCCGAGCTTGTCCTGCTGGGCCTGCCAGTAGCCGGCCTGGTCGGGCTGGGCGAACCAGTTGCTGAGGATGCGCACGGGCTTCGGTGCGTCGGCAGCCTGCGCGCCGAAAGGCAGCACCGCCGCCAGGGGCAGCGCGAGGCGGCGAAGAAGGGAGGAAATCATGATGCGGAAGCCTCGAGCCATGGAAGTTGGGCGGCGGTGTAGCGGAAGGTCTGGAACACGCTGTTCTGGCGGCCGGGTACGTACTTGCGCGCGGCCTCGTCGGGGTATTCGGCGAACCAGGGGATCACGTACTCCCACACCACCTCGCCGGCCGGCGTGACCTCGAAGAGCCGCCCCGTGGCCGACTCGGTGACGTGCGTGTTGCCGTTGGGCAGGCGCTGCGCGCTGCCCATGTAGGCGGTGTAGAAGGCGTTGACCAGCTCGTCCGCGTACTGCCACACGACCTCGTTGGAGGCCGGGTCGATTTCGAGGACGCGCGAGAACGCCACATGCTTGCCGGTGCGGAAGTTGCCGTTGTCGAAAGCAAGAACGTTGCCGTTCTCCAGCGCGACCGGCGCGTGCTGGTGCGACAGCACCGACGGCGGGATGTGCAGCTTCACGCCGCCCGTGGCGCGGTCGATGCCGACGATGCCGGAGGTCGTGCGCAGGCTCATCAGCACCAGCCCCTCGGCCGTCACGTCGAGGCCGTTCACCAGCGGCCAGTGGGTACGGCCGAAGCCGGGGTGGATGGGGAAGTCTTCCGGCGCGAGGTGCTCCCAGGCCTTCCATTCCCACACCAGCCGGCCGTCGCGGTCGACCTCGCGGATCACGTCGCCGTACATAACCTCGTCCGGACCATGGGCCGTGCCGCCCGGCACCCGTTCGGCGAAACCTGCCGGCACCGGCGCGCATCCGGCGTAGAGCAGGTGGCCGTTAGCGAGCCAGCGCGCGTCATGGTGGTGCGTCGGGTCCTGGAAGCGCCAGACGATCTCGCCTTCAGGCGTGGCCTCGTAGAAATCGCCGCCGTGCCACAGCGACCAGGCGGGGTAGATCTCGGGCGAGTCGGCGTGGTTGCCGTTGTAGCCGAGGTTGCCGTTGGGCAGGATCACGGCCGCGCGGCCCGGGCGCACCGGCATCTTCCACTGGTGCGCGACGCGGCCCTCGATGTCGATCAGGTAGACGTTGCCGTCATCGGTCTGCGGCGCGATCAGGGTGTAGCCGCCGGCGCTCAGCGCCGGGTCGTGGGCGATCAGGCCGGTGCCGCGGCGGCGCTGGGTGATCTGGTCGACGGTGGTGGTGGTCACGGAAACGAACCTCGGGAGATTGAAGACGGTGCAAATCTAGGCTGCATCGCCCGTCAGGAAAATCTGTTTGTTTCGTACGGTGCGTATAGAAAATCCATACACTCGCCACCCATGCGCGCCATCTCCCAGACCTTCCGCTGTTTCGACGAAGTGGCCCGGCGCGGCTCGGTGCGCAAGGCCGCCGAGGCGCTGCACCTCACGGCTGCTGCCGTGCACCAGCAGGTGCTCAACCTCGAGGAGCAGGTGGGCACGCCTCTGTTCGACCGGCTGCCGCGCGGCATGCAGCTCACCACCGCGGGCGAGATCATGGTGGCCGCCGTACGCCGCGGGCAGCGCGACTTCGACAACGCGCTGGCGCAGGTGGAAGACCTGCGCTCGCTGCGGCGCGGCCACATCAACGTGGCGGTGCCGCATTCCTCCGCCGAGCAGCTGGTGCCGGAGGTCATCGAGACGGCGATGAAGAACTACCCCGGCGTGACCTACGGCGTGCGCTCGGGCAGCGGCGAGAACATCCTGAAGTGGGTGGCCAACGGCGAGTCGGACATCGGCTTCTGCCTGCGCCGCAAGCCGCCGCCGGGCGTGGAGGAGATCCGCAGCTTCCCGCAACACCTCGGGCTGGTCACGCCACCGGGCCATCCGCTGGCGGCGCTGGGCAAGCTGCCGCGGCTGCGCGACTGCCTGGACCACCCTCTGATCCTCATGACGCCCGACACCGAGCTGCGAGCCATGGTCGACCAGATCGACCACCGCGAACACCGCAAGGTGCGCCCGCTGGTGGAGACCAGCTCGGTCGCGATGGTGCGGCGGCTGGTGGCCGGCGGCACTGGCATCGGCTTCCTCATTCCCGAGAACGTGGCCGAGGACGTTGAGCGCGGCAGGCTGGTGTGGACCGGCCTGGCCGACCCCGGCGCGCGCTCCTTCAGCTGCCTCTACCAGCGCACCGGCCAGACGACCACGGTGGCCATGGGCATGTTCCTGCAGTTCCTGGAGGCCGCGCTGCAGTCCATCGGCCAGCGCTTCGAGCGGCAGGCGCCGCTGCCCGCGCTGGATGCCTTCGCGCAGTGAGCACACGGCAGAGAAAACGCGGGCGCGATACGATCATCGGATGAATCCGGCGACTCCTCGCCGCGAACGACGATCCGAATGATCCAGCGCAAGACTCACCTCGACGGCCTCGCCATCGGCCTGCTCATCGCCTGCTGCGCCTTCTGGGGCCTGCAGCAGATCCTCATCAAGACCACCGTGGCCGAGGTGCCGCCGATGTGGCAGGCCACGATCCGCATGGTCGGCGCGACGGCGCTGCTGTGGCTGTGGTGCGTGTGGCGGCGCGTGCCGCTGTTCGAGCGCGACGGCACGCTGTGGCCGGGCCTGCTGGCGGGCGTGCTGTTCTCGGGCGAGTTCGCCGGCATCTACCTGGGGCTGCAGCACACCAGCGCGTCGCGGCTCACCGTGTTCCTCTACACCGCGCCCTTCTGGGTCTCGCTGCTGCTGCCGCGCTGGGTGCCGGCCGAGCGGCTGCGCGGCTTCCAGTGGCTGGGGCTCTTCATCGCCTTCTCGGGCGTGGTGCTGGCCTTCAGCGAGGGCTTCGGCCACCTGAGCTCGTCGCAGCTCATCGGCGACGGCATGGCGCTGGCGGCCGGCATGCTCTGGGGCCTGACCACGCTCACGCTGCGCACCACGCGCCTTGCCACGGCCAGCGCGGAGAAGACGCTGTTCTACCAGGTGGCGGTCACGGCGGCGATGTGCCCGGTGCTCTCGCTGGTGCTCGGCGAGCACTGGGGCTTCTCGTACTCGGCGTGGGCCTGGACTTCCATCGGCCTGCAGACCGCGGTGGGCGCCTTCGCCAGCTACCTCGCATGGATGTGGCTGCTGCGGCACTACCCGGCCACGCAGATGTCGTCCTTCACATTCCTCACGCCGCTCTTCGCGCTGGTGTTCGGCGTGGCGCTGCTGAAGGAGCCGCTCACGGCGCAGCTGATCGTGGCGCTGGTCGGCGTGGCGCTGGGCATCGTGCTGGTGAACCGGCGGCCTGCGGTACAACGCAGCGCATGAGCAGCAAGACCACCCGATTCCAGCCCGTCCTCGACGAGATCTTCGCCACCCTGCGCCCCAGGCTAGGCCAGGGCGGCACCGTCGCCAGCTACATACCGGCGCTCGCGCGCGTCGATGCGCGTCAGTTCGGCATCGCGCTGCGCACCTGCGAGGGCGAGGAGGCCGGCGCGGGCGACTTCGAGACGCCCTTCTCCATCCAGAGCGTGTCCAAGCTCTTCACGCTCACGCTCGCCATGCAGCGCATGGGCGACGCGCTATGGGAGCGCATCGGCCGCGAGCCCTCGGGCAACCCGTTCAACTCGCTGGTGCAGCTGGAGAACGAACAGGGCAAGCCGCGCAACCCCTTCATCAATGCCGGCGCCATCGCGGTGGCCGACCGGCTGGTGAGCCAGGCCAGGGCCGGCGGCGGCAGCGCCAAGGCCGACATCCTCGCGCTCATGTCGAACCTGTGCGGCGAGCCCATCGCCTTCGACGACGAGGTGGCGCAGTCGGAGGCCGACACCGGCTTTCGCAACATCGCGCTGGCCAACTTCATGAAGAGCTTCGGCAAGATCGACAACGACGTCGAGACCGTGCTGGACACCTACTTCCACCAGTGCGCGCTGCGCATGAGCTGTCGCCAGCTGGCGCGCGCCGCCGCCTTCCTGTGCCGCGATGGCGCCCACCCCATCGACGGCGAGCCCGAGGTCACGGGCGAGCGGCAGACGCGCCGCATCAACGCGCTGATGCTCACCTGCGGCACTTACGACGCGGCGGGCGACGTGGCCTTCTCCATCGGCCTGCCCTGCAAGAGCGGCGTGGGCGGCGGCATCGTCGCGGTGGTGCCCGACAGGCTCACGCTGTGCGTGTGGTCGCCCGCGCTCGACGCCACCGGCAATTCGCTGCTGGGCATGAAGGCGCTCGAAATGTTCGTGGCGCGCACGGGGCTCTCGGTTTTCTGAGCCATTGCCCCAGGGCGATCAGGCGGCCGCGGCCACCGGCGCGGTGGCCAGGCAGCCCATGCCGTCGAGCGCCGCCTCCACGGCCTCCTCCAGCGGCGTGTGCGGCTCGCGGCCGAGGAAGGCCACCAGCTTCGCGTTGTCCATGCCCACCGGCGTACGCCACAGGTAGCGCATCTCGCGCATTTCGCGAAAGGTGACGAAGAAGGGCGAGGCCAGCGTCAGCAGCCACCACGGAAAGGCCGACACGCCGACCCTGGCACCGGTACGCCGCGCCACCACCTTGCGGATGGCGCCGCTCATGCGCGTGCCGTCGGCGTCCCAGTGGCCGGCCATGTGGAAGCGTGCGAAGGGCTCCAGCCTCTCGCGGCGCGCGAGCAGTTCGACCATGGTGCGCGCCACGTCGGGCAGGTACGACCACTGGTGGCCGACGCCGGGGCCGCCGGGATAGCTCACGGCCTTGACCGGCTGCCCCGCCTTCACCAGTCCTTGCGAGAACCAGTTGTTGCCGGCCTTCGGCCCGAAGAAATCGCCAGCGCGCACGATCAGCACGCGCGCGCCCTGGCGGCTGGCCTCTTCCAGGCGCCGTTCCATCTCGACGCGGATCGCGCCCTTGCGGGTGAGCGGGCGCTGCGGCGAGTCCTCGGCCAGCAGCGGGAAGGCATCGGGTCCGAAGTTGTAGACCGTGCCCGGCAGCACGATGGTCGCGCCTTCGGCCTTGGCGGCGGCGATGGTGTTGTCGAGCATCGGCAGCACCAGCTGAGACCAGCCGCGGTAGCCCGGCGGGTTGACCGCATGCACGATGACCGAGCAGCCCGTGGCGGCGCGGCGCACTGCCTGCTCGTCCATCGCGTCGCCAGCCAGCCAGGTGATGCCTTCGCGCTTTCCTTCCTGCGTATCGCGCTTCAGCGCGCGCACCTGCCAGCCTGCATCGCGCAGCTGGCGGGCCACTTCGCCGCCGATGCCGCCCGTTGCGCCGAGAACCAGGACCGTGTCCCCGCGTGCCGTGTCGTTTGCCATGGAATGCTCCAGAAGTTGTTGCCGATGGAAGAATTCTGGAACCACGCCGGCTCTATTGGAATTGCCGAACATGAGCTATCAGCCATACATTTATGTATGACCTCGAACATCGGCTGGGAGCTCTACCGCACTTTCCTGAGCGTGCTGCGCGAGGGCTCGCTCTCGGGCGCGGCACGCGCCCTCGGCATCACCCAGCCCACGGCCGGGCGCCATGTGGCGGCGCTCGAGGAAGCCTTGGGCACGGTGCTCTTCACGCGCTCGCAGACGGGCCTGCTGCCCACCGAGGTGGCGCTGGCGCTGCGCACGCATGCCGAGGCCATGGAAAGCACCGCCGCCTCGCTGGAGCGCGCTGCCAGCAGCCAGGGCGAAGGCGTGCGCGGCGTGGTGCGCGTGTCGGCCAGCGAGGTCGTCTGCGCGGAAGTGCTGCCGCCCATCGTCGCGAGGCTTCGCGAGACACACCCGGCGCTGAAGGTCGAGCTGGTGTCGACCAACCGCGTGCAGGATCTGCTGCGGCGCGAGGCCGACATCGCCGTGCGCATGATGCGCCCCAGGCAGGAGCAGCTGGTGGCGCGCCGCATCGGCAACATCGAGCTGGGCTTTCACGCGCATCGCGACTATCTCGAGCGCCACGGCACGCCGCGCAAACTGGACGAGCTGGCCGCCCACTCGCTGATCGGGTACGACCAGCCCACGGCCTTCGTGCGCAACGCGGGCAAGTCGCTCAAGGGCTTCACACGCGACACCTTCTCGCTGCGCACCGACAGCGACCTCACGCAGCTCGCGTTGATCCGCGCCGGTGCCGGCATCGGCATCTGCCAGGTGGCGCTGGCCGCCTGCAACCCCGCGCTGGTGCGGCTGGTGCCGCGCGGCTTCTCGCTGAAGCTCGACACCTGGGTCACGATGCACGAGGACCTGCGCGGCAGCCCGCGCTGCCGCGTCGCCTTCGACGCGCTGGCCGACGGCCTCGCGCACTACATCGGCGCAGCCGGGACCGGGGCGAAAATGCCCCGTGCCAGAACGATAGCGACCGAATGACCGAACACACGACAGACCCCGACACCCTCCCCCTGCAGGAAGACCGCCTCTGGCGCGACGACCGCTGGACCGCACGCATCATCAAGAACGAGGAAGACGACGGCTGGGCCGTCGAGATGACCCGCCACGGCGACCCCGAGCCGGCGCTGGTCGGCCCCTGGACCATGGGCCGCGACAAGAAGAACCCCAAGCCGCTGGACGGCCCCGCCTTCTCCACGCTGGTGAAGACCGCCGCCGAAGTCATCCGCCGCCACGAGCAGCAGCTGCACGCCAGCCTCAACAAGAGCGTGACCGTCACCGCGCGCGACGAACGGCGCGTGCGCGTGGCGCTGGCCATCGTGCCCGACGAGGACAACCCCACGGCCACGCTGAGCGCCTACGACGACGCCGACGACTCCGAACTCGCCAGCGTGAGCGTGTCGCCCGCGTTCAGGCTCACGGCCAGCAGCGCGAGTGCGTGGATCGAGTCCGGCTACGCGCGGCCGCGCTGACGCACCGGGTACCAGCGCAATCAGCGAAATGACGTATGTGCAGCCCGCGCTGAGTTGAGAACAATCGGCTTCGACGACAGAACCCGTTGCACCGCAAACAAGCCCGAATCGGTTGAACACCGGCTCGGGCTTTCTTGTTCGTGCCTTGCCTTTCTTTCTCAACCACCCTTCAGGAGCAGCGTCATGAGACATGGTGATATTTCGAGCAGCAGCGATTGCGTGGGCGTCGCGGTCGTCAACTACAAGATGCCCCGCCTCCACACCAAGGCCGAGGTGCTGGACAACGCCCGCAAGATCGGCGAAATGCTGGTCGGCATGAAGAAGGGCCTGCCGGGCATGGACCTGGTGATCTTTCCCGAGTACTCCACGCACGGGATCATGTACGACGAGAAAGAGATGTACGACACGGCCGCCACCGTGCCGGGCGAGGAGACGGCCATCTTCGCCGACGCCTGCCGCCGCGCCAATGTGTGGGGCGTGTTCTCGCTGACCGGCGAGCGCCACGAGGAGCATCCGCACAAGGCGCCCTACAACACGCTGATCCTCATGAACAACAAGGGCGAGATCGTCCAGAAGTACCGCAAGATCATGCCGTGGGTGCCCATCGAGGGCTGGTATCCGGGCGACCGCACCTACGTGAGCGAAGGCCCCAAGGGCATGAAGATCAGCCTGATCGTCTGCGACGACGGCAACTACCCCGAAATCTGGCGCGACTGCACGATGCGCGGCGCCGAACTCGTCGTGCGGTGCCAGGGCTACATGTACCCGTCCAAGGAGCAGCAGATCCTGGTGTCGAAGGCCATGGCCTTCATGAACAACACCTACGTGGCGGTGGCCAACGCGGCCGGCTTCGACGGCGTGTACTCGTACTTCGGCCACTCGGCGCTGATCGGCTTCGACGGCCGCACGCTGGGCGAATGCGGCGAGGAGGAGATGGGCATCAACTACGCCGAGCTGTCGATGAGCCTGATCCGCGACGCGCGCAAGAATGGCCAGTCGCAGAACCACCTGTTCAAGCTGCTGCATCGCGGCTACACCGGCACCATCAATTCGGGCGACGGCGACAAGGGGCTGGCGGCCTGCCCCTACGACTTCTACACGAAGTGGATCAACGACCCCGAGGGCACGCGCGAGATGGTGGAAACGCTCACGCGCAGCACGGCGGGCACGCCGGAGTGCCCCATCGAGGGCATTCCGAACGGGCTGGCGCAAGGCCGATGAATATGGCTCAGGCCTGGCTGAAGGTCTTCAGCACCTCGAGCACGCTCAGCGTGGCGCCGTCGAGCAGCGCATGCTGGCGATGCGCGATGCCCACGCGGCGCGTGAGCTTCGGGCTCACCGGCAGGATCTGCATGCGGTCGTTGGCGGGCACGATGTCGGTGGACTGCTGCAGCGGCAGCAGCGCGGCGCCGTAGCCGGCGGCCACGAGGCTGCGCATGGCGGCGTCGTAGTTGAGCTCGATGCGCGCGCGCGGCGCAAAGCCGGCGGCAGCGAACCATTCCATGGTGAGGCGGTACATGTGCGTGGTCGCCTCGTTGAAGATCAGCGGCTGCGCCGCCAGCCATGCCGGCGTGACGCGCTTCGGCGCTTTCCAGCGGCGCGGCACGAAGGCCATCATGGGCTGTTCGCACCAGGGCGTGACGACGATGCCGCGCAGCGGCGGCTGGGGAATGGCGACCAGGCCGATGTCGAGCGTGCCCGCGGCCAGCCGCTCCATCGCCTCGAAGGAGCCGCGAATGCTCACCTCCACGTCGATGCCCGAGTGCTCCGCGCCCAGCGCCTCCAGCACCTGCGGCAGCAGGTCGACCAGCACGCCGGTGGATGTGCCCAGCCGCACCCGCCCAACCCGACCCTCGGCCTGCCGCTTGACCGCCTCCACCGCGTCGTCGGTGTCACGCAGCAGCTTGCGCCCGCGCTCCACCAGCGCCGCCCCGGCCGCCGTCGGCGTGATGCGCCGGTTGCCGCGCACCACCAGCGGCGCGCCCAGGCGCGATTCGAGTTCGCTGATGTGCAGGCTCACCGTGGGCTGGGCCAGGTGCAGCGCCTGGGCCGCGGCCGAGAAGGTGCCGAGGTCGACGATGGCGATGAGGGTGCGCAGTTGGTCGAGGTTGAGCTGTCGCATCGGGGGGTCCAGTATCAGGAAGCCTGATTGGCAGGCTCAGGATTCTCAACTTCCACAATATCACGCCCGGCGGGAAGATGAGCTCACCAACCAAGGAGCCCATCGTGACAGCGCACAAGCCAACGTCCTTTCATCAACGCCTGATCCAAGCCCTGCGCGGCTGGCGCCGCCGCGTGGTGAATCGCCGCCGCGCACACGCCGACTCGCAGCACCTCGCCGGCATGAGCGAACACGAGCTGCGCGACCTGGGCATCGGACGCAGCGAAGTGCCCGGTCTGCTGGACGAGCACCGGTACTGAGCGCGGGGCCTTTCTCCGGCATCTTCTTCAGGTAGCGCTCCTGTTTTGAGGTTCAAATCGGGGGCGTGCCCAAGCCAGCCTCACACGCCAACCAGGTTTCCATCGAACTCACCTCGCCGCAGTCGGTGAATGGCCGGCGCGCGGCTTTCCAGTCGCTGTGGCTGCTGGTGCGCATGCAGCATGCCCACGAGGCCGGCGCGGGCCTCGTACGGCTGGCCGACCTGCGCGGCGAGGTCTCCGACGCCAGCACCCTGCGCATGGTGGTGAGCCGCGCCTTCCGCGACTTCAAGACCTGGGGCATCGACGCCGGCTGGGGCGAGGACACGCAGCGCGAGCCTCGCTTCCTGAATGCCGAGCGGCGCAGCCAGGGCCCGTTCTGGCTGCCCGCCGCCGAAGCGAAGCGCGTGCGTGTGCTGGTGGAAGGCCGCGCCGCCACCGCGGCCGAAGTGGCATCCTTCCTCGGCCTGCGCTCGCGCGCCTCGCGCCAGGCCGCCGGATCGCCGCCGCCCGACGCGGTGCATCTGCAGGACGCGGCGTTCTGGAAGCAGCTCGTCGCCTCGCAGCAGGCGGCGCGGCAGGGTCGGTTGATGGCGCCCGTCGCCGGCGAAAACGCAGGAGGCAGCGCACTCGAATCGATCCGCCTCGCCGGCACGCTGGCCGCCACCGACTTCCAGCGCGCGCTGGTCACGCTCAACGAGGCCATGCTGTGGCGCCGGCTCGGCGACAACGAGCAGGCGCGGCGCCGGCTGCAGGCGCTGAAGAAGCAGCGGCTCGCGCACCACGTGGCGGGCAACGACTACCTGGGCGCGATGGAGTGCATCGTCTCCGCGTGGTGCGCCTACACGGCGCGCGACCTGCCGCTGGCGCAGTCGCTGCTGAGCGGCATGGCCGAGGACGCGGTGCGCGCCCTGGTGCTGCGCCATCACCCCGACGTGCGCTTCGAGTGGTGCAACCTGTGGGCGCTGGCCTGCCGCTCGCGCGCGCTGGCGCTGTCGACCGACGACAAGCCCGCGGCGGCCGCACTGGCCGAGGAGTCGCTGCAGCGCTTCGGCGAGGCGCTGGCGGCCGCCTTCGAGTCGCACTCCTTCGACGCGGCCCAGCACGTGGCCGCCAACATGGGCATGGCCGCGTGGCTGTTCGACCGCGTGGGCCTCACCGACCTGCCCGCGCTGGCGCACGACGGCAACAGCGACACCACCCGCCGCGCGGTGCAGTGGATCGCCTTCAGCGAATGGCTGTGCGGCCACACCGACGGCCAGGGCCGCTCGGCGTGGAACGCGATCTACCTGATGCGCATCGCACGCGGCCACTGCCGGCCCGAGCGGCAGCCCACGCTCGCCCAGTTCCGCGCGCAGAAGCCGCTGGACCCGGCAGCCATCTCCAAGCTGGCCGGCCCGCTCGCCGACGCCTTCGACTCGACGAACTGGCCCGCGCGCTGGGTGCAGGTGGCGCAGGCGCGGCTGGCCGACCACCAGGCCGGACGCCGCCGCTATCCGGGCCTGCAGCACTGCAGCCTGCTCTTCGAGCACGCGTGGTACGCGGCGCATGCCGGCGAACTGAAGGCGGCCGAGCAGTCGCTGGCGCTGCTGCGCGAGGCGCTGCCCCAGCTGGTGCCCAGCGACCGCGCCTACTTCACCGAATCGTGGAACGACACGCTGCCGGCCGAGCTGGTGCTCGAAGCGAAGCCGCCGCGCCGCCCCGCCGCGCGCAGGAAACCCGCGTCGCGCGTGGGTGTGGCACGCTAGCCGGATACGTTGTCATCCCAGCATGTCCGACAAGCCCGACGACCCCATCGACCTGTCCGCGCACCGCGAACGCCGCGCTCGGCAGCAGCAGCAGCAGCGCCAGCGGGAAGAGCAGCGCGGCGCCGGATCGCAGCAGCCGGAGCCCGGTCCCGAGGAGGTGCCCTGCGCGCGTTGCGGGGAGCTGATCTACGGCAAGGTGCGGCAGTGCCCGCACTGCGGCGTGCACTTTCTCGGCGGCGCCGCGGCCTTCGCTCCGAAGCCGAAGATGTCGCTGCGCGCCAAGTGCTTCCTGGTGCTGGTCGCCGTGGTGCTGCTGATGATGGGCCTGAGCGACGACATCGCCCGCTGGTGGTGGTAGCGGCTCAGCGCGTGGCGCCTGCCGGCGCGGCCGTCGACTGGCGCACCACCAGCTCGGGGCGCAGCACCACGGTCGAAGCCGACATCGAGTGGCCGTCGATCTCCTCGAACAGCATCTCGGCCGCGCGCCAGCCCAGCTCGCGGTGCGGCAGGCGGATGGTGGTGAGCGGCGGGTCGACCATGTCGACCAGCGGCATGTCGTTGTGGCCGGTGACTGAAATGTCCTGCGGCACGCGCAGTCCCGCCTCGCGCAGCGCGTCGTAGGCGCCCAGCGCCACGAGGTCGTTGCAGCACACCACGGCCTGCGGCGCGGCGCCGGCATCGAGCATCTGCTTCATCGCGGCGGCGCCGGCCTCGCGGCTGTAGCTCGCGCACTCGACCACGCGGAAGAGCTTCATGCGGTGGTCGCGCAGCGCCTGCTCCACGCCGAGACGGCGGCCCACGCCGGTGGGAATGGTCTGCGGGCCCGCCAGGTGCGCGATGCGCTTGTGGCCCAGGCCCACGAGGTGGTCGACCGCGAGCTTCATCGCGAGCCGGTCGTCGCTCACCACCGCCGGCAGGCGCCCGGTTTCGTCGGCGCGGTTGACCAGCACGGCCGTCATGCCGGCCTTGGTGACGAAGTCGACCAGCGGATCGTCGCGCGTGGCAGTGGCCATGACCACGCCATCGACGCGCTGCGCCAGCATGCGCTCCAGCACCGGCCGCGCCAGTGCCGGGTCGACCACGTTGGTGACGAACACGAAGTAGCCGCGTGCGGCCGCGCTGGCCTCGATGCCCTGCAGGATCGGCGGGAATACCGCGTTGGTGATGTCGGGCACCAGCACGCCGATGGTGTGAGTGCGGCCGGTGCGCAGCGCCGAGGCCGCGCGGTTGGGCCGGTAGCCCAGGCGCTGCGCCGCCTCCTCGACCACGCGCAGCACCTCGTCGCTGATGAGCGAGCGCTTCTCGGGGCTGAGCGCACGCGAGACGGTGGACACGTGCACGCCAGCGGCGCGGGCGACGTCGCGGATGGTCACGGTGGCTGAAGTGGAAGGTTGCTTGGCGCTCATTGGTGCAAACGATTGTCGCCGGGCTGCATGGCTTCGGGTGGCTTTCCCTCATTCCCGATCCCCGGATTCCCTCCATTTTACTTTTCGGCGATTTGGACTAATATCATGCAAACGATTGCAGAGACTCGCCATGAACATCGCCACCTCCCCCCACTCGGTGCTGGGCCATGTGCTCGACGCCATGCGGCACACGCCCGACCCACGGCTGCGCACCGTGATGGAAGCAGTCACGCGCCACCTGCACGCCCTGGTACAGGAAGTGAAGCTGACGGAAGAGGAGTTCGAGCAGGCGCTCGAATTCATCGTCGCCATCGGCCACGCCACCGGCGAGACCAAGAACGAGGTCGTGCTGGCTGCCGACATCCTGGGCGTGTCGACCGTGGTTGCGCTGCAGAACAACCAGGACCCGCAAGGCGAATCGCCCGCCGCCCTGCTCGGCCCCTTCTGGCGCGCGAACGCACCGGCCTGCGCGCAGGGCGAGAACATCGCGCGCTCGGGCACGCCGGGCGTTCCGCTCGAGGTGACAGGCACGGTGCGCGACCACCAGGGCCGCCCGGTGGACGGCGCCACCGTCGACGTGTGGCAGGCCTCGCCCGTCGGCCTCTACGAGAACCAGGACCCGTCGCAGGAGAACATGAACCTGCGCGGGCGCTTTTCCACCGACGCCGAGGGCCGCTTCCATTTCCGCAGCGTGCGTCCCGCCGGCTACCCGGTGCCGACCGACGGCCCCTGCGGCGTGCTGCTGCGCGCGCAGCGGCGCCACCCGAACCGGCCCGCGCACCTGCACTTCATGGTGAGCAAGCCGGGCCACAAGGTGCTGATCACGCAGGTGTTCGCCGATGACGACGAGAACCTGGAAAGCGACCCGACCTTCGGCGTGACGCGCCGGCTCATCGGCCGCTTCGCGCTGGCGCCCGACGGAAAAAGCGCATCGCTGCATCACGACTTCGAGCTTGAACCCGGCGAGATGAAGTTTCCCCGCCCGCCGATACCTTGACCACCCCCAGGCTTCGCGCACTTCGTGTCGCTGCGCCAACCCCCTTCGAGGGGGCAACACCAGCGGCCCGGCAGAGCTGGTTCCGCGGTGTTCCACGAAACGGCACCGCCCCCTTCAACCCACTCTTCTCCAATCCATGAGCTTCGACCCAGTCTCCAGACTCGACGGCAAGGTCGCCGTCATCACCGGCGGCCTCGGCGCCATCGGCTATGCCACGGCCACGCGCCTGGCCGCGCTCGGCGCCAGCTGCGTGCTGCTGCACCGCAAGGGCGACGATGCGGCGGCGCGCGCAGCCGCCCTGCCCTCGGTCAGCGGCCAGCGCCATGCGGCGATCCGCGCCGACATCGTCGACACGCCCAGCCTCGTCGCCGCCGCCGCCGAGGTGAAGGCCACGTTCGGACGCTGCGACATCCTTGTCAACAGCGCGGGCCATACGAAGCCGGTGCCGGCCGGCGACCTCGACGCGCTGACCGACGAGCTCATCGACGACATCGTGCGCGCCAACTTCCGAGGCGCGTTCGCCACCATCCGGGCCTTCGCGCCGCTGCTGAAGGCGAGCGGCGATGGGTTGGTGGTCAACATCTCATCCATCGCGGGCTTCACGGGCGTGGGCAGCAACCTCGCCTACGTGGCGGCCAAGGCGGGGCTCGACGTGGTCGGCGACGCGCTCGCCAAGGCGCTGGCACCTGCCGTGCGCGTGGTGTCGGTGTCGCCGGGCGCGGTGGAATCGGGCTTCGTGCCCGGGCGCGGCGCGGAGTTCGCCAGCAAGATGGCCAGCACCACGCCGCTGGGCCGCATCGGCCAGCCCGAGGACGTGGCGGCCACGGTCGAGGCGCTGGCCACCACCATGCGCTTCGTGACCGGCACGCGCATCGTGGTCGACGGAGGGCGCCACCTGTGAGCAACAACACCAAGACCCTCATCACCTGCGCCGTCACGGGCAATCTCGTGAAGCCAGAGCAGACACCGCACCTGCCGATCACGCCGGTGCAGATCGCCGACGAATGCCTGGCCGCGGCCGAGGCCGGCGCGAGCCAGGTGCACATCCACGTGCGCAACCCGGAGACCGGCAAGCCGTCGATGGAAGTGGATCTGTACCGCGAGGTGGTGGACCGCATCCGCCGCGGCAACCGCGAGCTGATCGTGAACCTCACGACCGGCCCGGGCGGGCGCTTCATTCCCGGCGAGGACGACCCGAAGATCGCCGCGCCCGGCACCACGCTGCTGCCGCCCGAGAAGCGCGTGGAGCACATCGCGCTCATCCGGCCCGACGTGTGCTCGCTCGACCTGAACACCATGAACTCCGGCCCCGACGTGGTCATCAACACCCCGAAGAACGTGCGGCGCATGGCGAAGGTGATGCGCGAGGCGGGCGTGAAGCCCGAGCTGGAGATCTTCGACTCGGGCGACATCAACCTCGCGCTCGACCTGATCGCCGACGGCACGCTCGACGGGCCGGCCATGTGGACCTTCGTCCTCGGCGTGAAGTACGGCTTCGCGCCCACGCCCGAGACGCTGCTTTACGCACGCAACATGCTGCCGCGCGGCGCCTTCTGGAGCGCCTTCGGCATCGGCCGCATGGAATTTCCGATCGTCGCGCAGGCCTGGCTGCTGGGCGGCCATGTGCGCGTGGGCATGGAGGACAACATCTACCTGGAGAAGGGCGTGCTCGCCGAGAGCAACGCCCAGCTCGTGGCGAAGGCGCGCGACATCCTGCAGAGCCTGGGTGGCGAGATCGCCAACCCGCGCGAGGCGCGCGCCATGCTGGGCCTGCCCGGTGCGAGGAGCTGAACGATGAGCGTCGCAGCCATGCACACCGCCCACAGCTCCCGCGCGTTGCGCGTGAACGAGAAGGCCGCCGACCTCGATGCGCTGCGGCTCGAAGCCGCGCCGCAGCCGGAACCCTCGCCGCCGCCCGGCCACGCCGTGGTGCGCATCGCCGCCGCGGCCGTGAACCCCAGCGACGTGAAGGCCACGCTGGGCATCATGCCGCAGGCCGTGTGGCCTCGCACCCCGGGACGCGACTTCGCGGGCACCGTGGTGAGCGGCCCTTCGGAGTGGATCGGCCGCGAGGTCTATGGCTCCGGCGGCGACGTGGGCATCACCCGCGACGGCTCGCATGCGCGCTACCTGGTGCTGCCCGAGCAGGCGCTGCGCGCCAAGCCCCGGGGCATTTCGATGGACGAGGCCGGCGCCGTGGGCGTGCCCTTCGTCACCGCCTACGAGGGCTTTCGCCGCAGCGGCATGCCGCAGGCCGGCCAGACGGTGCTGGTGCTGGGCGCCAACGGCAAGGTCGGGCAGGCGGCGGTGCAGCTCGCCTCGCAGGCCGGCGCGCGCGTGATCGCGGTGCAGCGGCACGCGGGTCCCTTCCAGGGCTTCGCGAGCGGGCCGGTGGACACGATCGACGCGCGCCACCATGCCGACGTGGGCTCGCGGGTGCGCGAGCTGACGGATGGGCGCGGCGCACACATCGTCTACAACACCGTGGGCAGCGCCTACTTCGAGGCCGCCAACAAGGCGATGGCCAAGGGCGCGACGCAGATCTTCATCGCCACGCACGACCGCGCGGTGCCCTTCGACATCTTCGCCTTCTACCGGGGCATGCACACCTACGTGGGCATCGACTCGCTGGCGATGGACTGCATCGCCAGCACCGCGCAGCTCGACGCGATGCGCGAGGGCTTCGAGCGCGGCACGCTCAAGCCCTTTCCGGTGGCGCGCCACTTCACGCTCGACGAGGCGCACGAGGCCTACCGGCTGGTGCTCTCGGGCAGCACCGACCGCGTCGTGCTGCGGCCCTGAACCCTTTCCGGAGCACATACATGCACGTTACCCGCTTCGCCGAGGCGCCGCACTACGAGGCGCCCAACCATTTCGACATGCGCTGCCTGCGCCTGCAGGGCAAGGAGGCCGGCCCTTCGACGCAGATGTGGATGGGCATGAGCCAGATCCTGCCCGGCGGCCACACCGGCCTGGACGGCTCGCCGATGGAAAAGCTGTATCTGGTGCTCGAAGGCCAGCTGCACGTGGTCGGCGAGATCGACGGCGCGCACCAGGAAGAAGTGCTCGGCCCCTACGACAGCTGCCGCTTCGCGCCCGGCGAGAAGCGCCAGCTCGAAAACCGCGGCAACCGCCCCGTGCTGGTGGCACTGGTGATGCCGAACGCGCCGCCCGCGTAGCGCCCTTTCCTCTTCTCTTTTCCCGGTCATTCATCGCTCAACCAAATAGATCAACGGAGACAAGACGCATGAAGAAGACTTTCAACTGGAGCCGCCGGCAGACGCTGGCAGCCGCGACAGCCATCGCGGCCTGCGCGCTCACGGGCGCCCACGCGCAGGGCAACTGGCCCGGCACGCAGGCGGTGAGGCTGGTCGTGCCCTTCACGGCAGGCAGCGGCACCGACATCGTCGCGCGCCTGGTGGCCGAGAAGCTGGGGCCCGCGCTGGGCACCAGCGTGATCGTGGACAACAAGCCCGGTGCGGGCGGCACGCTGGGCGCGGCCATCGTGGCCAAGTCGCCGGCCGACGGCTACACGCTGCTGGTGCACTCGGCCGGCCACCTGGTGAACCCGTGGATCTACAAGGGCCTGTCGTACGACACCATCAAGGACTTCACCGGCATCACGCCGATGGCCAGCCTGCCCAACGTGCTGGTGACCGCGCCCTCGCACTTCGCCGACGTGAAGGACCTGGTGGCCAAGGCGAAGGCCAAGCCCGGCGGCCTCAACTACGGCTCGGCCGGCAACGGATCGGCCACGCACATGAACGCCGAGGTGTTCCGCCTCGCGGCCGGCGTCGACGCGCAGCACGTGCCCTTCCGCGGCACGCCCGAGGCGATGACAGAGGTGATGGCCGGACGCGTCGACTGGTTCTTCGCGCCGATGGTGTCTGCCCTGCCGCTGATCCAGAGCGGCAAGCTGCAGGCGCTCGCGGTGGGCACGGGCAAGCGCTCTTCCGCGCTGCCCAGCGCGCCCACCACGGTGGAAGCCGGCGTGCCGGGCTCGGAGTACCTGTTCTGGGTCGGCCTGTTCGCGCCCGCGAAGACGCCGCAGCCGGTGGTCGACCGGCTGCAGGCCGAGGTCGCGAAGATCATGGTGTCGCCCGAGCTGAAGGAACGGCTGGAGAAGCTGGGTGCGGAGCCCTTCACCATGCCTTCGGCGCAGTTCAACAAGTTCATCGTCGAAGAGACGGCGAAAGCCCAGCAGGTGGTCAAGGCCGCCAGCATCAAGGTCGACTGACATGGCACGCACACTCTTCACGGCGGCTGCCATCGCCGCCAGCCTGCTGCTGCCTGTCGCAGCGCGCGCACAACCGGCGGACCTTGTCGTCACGAACGCGAAGATCGCCACGCTCGATGCGGCCGGCACCATGGCGCAGGCGATCGCTGTGCGCAACGGTCGCATCGTGGCCGTGGGCAGCGCGGCGCAGATGGGAGCCTTCACGAGCCCCGCCACGCGCACGGTCGATGCGGGAGGCCGAACCGTCATTCCGGGCCTGATCGACTCGCACATGCACGCAGTGCGCGCGGCGCTGAGCTACTCCACCGAGGTCAACTGGATCGGCGCCGGCACCATCGCCGAGGCGATGGCGCGCATCCGCGCCGCTGCCGCCAACGCACGCCCCGGCGGCTGGCTGATCGTGGCCGGCGGCTGGACCGAGCAGCAGTTCGCCGAGCGCCGCCGCCCCACGCTGGCCGAGTTGCAGGAAGCGGCGCCGAACAACCCGGTGTACGTGCAGCTCTTCTACGAGGCCGTGGTGATGACGCCCAAGGCGCTGGAAGCGCTGGGCGTGGCGCCCGGCACGCTGCCCGCCGGCATGAAGCCCGTGGCCGACGGCGCGCCTGGCTGGATGAGCGGCGACATCGTCGGCATCTCGGCGCTCTTCGACAAGCTGCCCAAGCCGACCTACGACGACAACATCGCCGGCACGCGCGCCTTCTTCACCGAGCTCAACCGCCTGGGCATCACCGGGCTGGTGGACCCGGGCGGCTTCAGCATCGCGCCCTCGCAGTACGCCGCGCTCTTCGAGCTGTGGCGCGAGAAGGCGCTGACGCTGCGCGTGGCCTACAGCGTGTTCGCGCAGAAGCCCGGTGCCGAGCTGCAGGAGTTTCGCGACCTCACGCAGATGCTGCCGATGGGCTTCGGCGACGACATGCTGAAGTTCAACGGCCTGGGCGAACGCGTGACGCTCGCGATGTACAACAACAACTTCCCCGACGAGGCCGCGAAGGCCAAGTTCTACGAACTCGTCAAGTGGGCCGCCACGAAGAAGCTGGCCGTCACCATCCACTGGCAGGAGAACGGCTCGGTCGACCACCTGCTGGGGCTGTACGAGAAGCTGAATGCTGAAGTGCCGATCAAGGACCTGCGCTGGTCCATC
Organism: Variovorax sp. TLI9-5A; assembly: GCF_056867935.1. Classification (NCBI taxonomy): domain Bacteria; kingdom Pseudomonadati; phylum Pseudomonadota; class Betaproteobacteria; order Burkholderiales; family Comamonadaceae; genus Variovorax; species Variovorax sp. TLI9-5A. The sequence continues at coordinate 54,801 of NZ_CP200310.1, forward strand.
GCCCACCTCGACGACGCCTCGCCCGAGACGCTCGCGCGCATGAAGGCGCTGGGCATCGGCTGGACCATGCAGGACGCGATGTACTTCCAGGGCGACCGCGCGCTGGCCATGCGCGGCGACGCCGCGCGGCGCATGCCGCCCATAGGCACCGCGCTGCGCGCCGGCGTGAACGTGGGCGCGGGCACCGACGCGCACCGCGTGGCCTCGTACAACCCCTTCGTCGCGCTGCAGTGGATGCTCGACGGCAAGACGGTGAGCGGCAAGACCATGCGCGGCCCCGACGAGACACCGACGCGCGAGCAAGCGCTGCGCCTCTACACGCAGGGCAGCGCCTGGTTCAGCTTCGACGAGAACAGGCGCGGCACGCTCGAAGTGGGCAAGCTCGCCGACTTCGCCGTGCTCGACCAGGACTTCTTCAGCGTGCCGCTGGAGCGCATCGGCAAGACGACCTCGCTGATGACGGTGGTGGGTGGGCGCGTGGTGTATGCGGCGCGGCCGTTCGGTACGACGGGCACGGCGGGCACCACGGGTGCCTCGGCGCCTTCCGCGCCCTGAGGCGGGCTCAAAGCCCGAGCGCGTGCCGCACCCGCTCGCGCAGCACTGGCAGCACGTCGCTCTCGAACCACGGGTGGTGCTTGAGCCAGCCCGTGTTGCGCGGCGACGGATGCGGTAGCGGAATGAAGCGCGGCGCATAGTCGGCGAAGGCCTGCACGGTCTCGGTGACGCCGGCGCCCGCCTTCCTGCCGAGGAAGTGGCGCTGCGCGTACTGGCCGATGAGCAGCGTCAGCTCCACCTGCTTCATCTGCGCGAACAGCTTGTCGTGCCACAGCTCGGCACATTCCCTGCGCGGCGGCAGGTCGCCGCTCTTGCCGCGGCCGGGGTAGCAGTAGCCCATCGGCACGATCGCCACGCGCGCGGCGTCGTAGAACACCGCGCGGTCGATGCCCAGCCAGCGGCGAAGCTGGTCGCCGCTCCTGTCGTTCCACGGCACGCCCGTCTGGTGCACCGTGAGGCTGGGCGCCTGGCCGACGATCAGCAGCCTGGCGCTCGCGCTCGCCTGCACCACGGGCCGGGGGCCCAGCGGCAGGTGCACCGCGCACGCGCGGCAGGCGCGGACCTCGGCAAGCAGTGCCTCCACGGCCTCAGTCTGCGAACGGCTTGAAGAAGGCGTTGAGTTCGGCGCCCGGCGCGGCGTCGGCAAAACCGTCGAAGCGCCCGTCGGCCAGCGTGCGCGCGGCGCGGATGAAGCCACCCCATGCCGCGCGCGCCAGAGCGCCGCCCACGCTGACGCGGCGCACGCCGAGTTCGGCGATGTCCTTCATCGTGAGTTCGCTGGGCGCGCCCACCAGCACGTTGACCGGCCGGGGTGCGACGGCGGCGACCACCGCCGCGATCTGCTCGCGGGTCTTGATGCCCGGCGCGTAAAGGCAGTCGGCGCCCGCGTTGGCGTACGCCTTGAGCCGCGCGATGGCGTCGTCGAGATCGGGACGGCCGACGAAGAAGTTTTCGGCGCGTCCGACCAGCAGCACGTCGGCGCCGGATGCGTCGATGGCCTTGCGCGCGGCGCGCAGGCGCTCCACGGCCACGTCGACGGGGAACAGCGGATCGGCGGCGTTGCCCGTCGAGTCCTCGATGGACAGGCCCGCCACGCCCATCTCGATGGCGAGGCTCACGCTCGCGGCCACACCCTGCGCATCGGCGGCGAAGCCGTTCTCGAAGTCGGCGTTCACCGGAAGGTCGGTGGCTTCCACGAGTTCGCGCAGGTGCGCGAGGATGTGCTCGCGCGACATCGCGCCGTCCGCATGCCCCTGCGACCACGCGAAGCCGGAGCTGGTGGTGGCCAGCGCCTTGAAGCCCAGGCCTTCGAGAAAGCGCGCGCTGCCCGTGTCCCACGGGTTCGGAATGACGAAGCAGCCTTGTTCATGCAGGGCACGGAAGTCGGCGCGTTTCTGGGCGATGGTGCGGGTCATGGGGCCTCGGCTTTTGAGAGAGTTCAAGACGGTGGGCCGGCCATTCTGACGCAGCCCCGCATCTTCAGCACGCCCTCAGCACTCGACCACGTTCACCGCGAGACCGCCGAGAGAGGTTTCCTTGTAGGTGGCCTTCATGTCCTCGCCGGTCTGCTTCATGGTGCGGATCACGGCATCGAGCGACACGTAGTGGCTGCCGTCGCCTCGCAGCGCCATGCGCGCCGCGTTGATGGCCTTCACGGCGCCCATCGCGTTGCGCTCCACGCAGGGAATCTGCACCATGCCGCCGACCGGGTCGCAAGTGAGGCCGAGGTTGTGCTCCATGCCGATCTCGGCCGCGTTCTCGACCTGCGCAGGCGTGGCGCCGAGCACCGCGGCAAGCGCGCCGGCGGCCATCGAGCAGGCCACGCCCACCTCGCCCTGGCAGCCGACCTCGGCGCCCGAGATGGAAGCGTTGGTCTTGTAGAGCATGCCGATGGCCGCGGCGGTGAGCAGGAAGTCGACGATGCCCTCGTCGCTGGCCTGCGGCACGAAGCGCTGGTAGTAGTGCATCACGGCGGGCACCACGCCCGCCGCGCCGTTGGTGGGCGCGGTGACCACGCGGCCGCCGGCGGCGTTCTCCTCGTTCACCGCCATCGCGAAGGCGTTGACCCAGTCCATGGCCGCGAGCGGATCGGCCGCGCCGGCCTGCGCGAGCAGCTCGCGGTGCAGCTCGGGCGCGCGGCGGCGCATGCGCAGCGGGCCGGGCAGCGCCTGAGCGGCCAGCGGGTTGTCGACGCCGAAGCCGCGCTGCACGCACTGCTGCATCACCTGCCACACGCGCAGCAGGCCGGCGCGCACCTCGGCCTCGGGCCGCCATGCGCATTCGTTGCGCATGACGAGCGCGGCCACCGAGATGCCGTGGTCGCGGCACTGCGCCATGAGTTCGTCGCCGGTGGTGAAGGGATGCGGCACGGCGGATGTCGCCGCGGCCGTCTGGGCCACGGCCTGCCCGCCCTCGACGACGAAGCCGCCGCCGACGGAGAAGTACGTGCCCTCGGCCAGCACGCCGCCGTCGGCCGCGAAGGCGGTGAAGCGCATCGCGTTGGGATGCTCGGCCAGCGACTCTTCGCCCTTGAAGGCGATGTCGCGCACGCGGTCGAAGGCGATGGGCGTGGTGCCGAGCAGCTCGAGCCGGCCGGTGCGGCGCAGCGCCTCCAGCCGGGGCTGCACGGTCTCGGGCCGCACGGTGTCGGGCGCGTCGCCGAAGAGGCCGAGGATCACGCCCTGGTCGGTCGCGTGGCCGTGGCCGGTGGCGCCCAGCGAGCCGAACAGGTCCACATGCAGCCGCGCGACCTGTGCGAGCACACCGCGCGCTTCGAGCGACCGCGCGAACATCAGCGCGGCACGCATCGGCCCCACGGTGTGCGAGCTGGAGGGACCGATGCCGATCTTGAAGATGTCGAAGGCGGAGAGCATCAGCGCATCATGCTCTCATCTCTCGATGCAGGAAGCTGCTGTTTGACCAGTGCCACCCAGTAGGCCGCGCCCAGCGGCAGGATGTTGTCGTTGAAGTCGTAGTACGGGTTGTGCACGTTCGGGTCGTTCGGGCCTTCGCCCGCGCCGATGCCGATGTAGGCGCCGGGGCGCTTCTGCAGCATGAAGGCGAAGTCTTCCGAGCCCATGGCGGGCGGGATGTCGGTGTGCACCTGCGCGCGCTCGACCAGGCTGGCGGCGGCGGAGATGGCCGCATCGGTCTCGGCGGGCGTGTTGACCACGCCGGGGTAGCCGCGGCGGTAGTCCAGCGCCACCTTCGCGCCGTGAGTGGCTGCCACGCCGTCGCAGATCTGCTGCATGGCGGCCTGGGTCTGGTCCTGGATGCCGGCATCCAGCGTGCGCACGGTGCCGCGCAGCACCACGGTCTCGGGAATCACGTTCCAGGTGTCGCCGCCGTGGATCTGCGTGACGCTGACCACCGCCGAGTCGGTGGCGCCGGTGCGGCGGCTCACGATGGTCTGCAACGCGTTCACCAACTGCGCCGAGACCACCACCGAGTCGATGCCGGTCTCGGGCATGGCGCCGTGGCTGCCCTTGCCGGTGACGACGATCTCGAAAGTGTCGAGAAAGGCCGTCATCGTGCCCTTGCGGATCGCGAACTGGCCGCGCGGCAGTGCCGGAAAGTTGTGCATGCCGTAGACGGCGTCGGCGGGGAATTGCTCGAACAGGCCCTCGTCGACCATCACGCGGCCGCCGCCCTCGTTCTCTTCGGCGGGCTGGAACACGAAGTGCACCGTGCCCTTGAAGGGCCTGTGGCGCGAGAGGTGCTCGGCCGCGCCCAGCAGCATGGCCGTGTGGCCGTCATGGCCGCAGGCGTGCATCTTGCCGGCGCACTTCGAGGCGTGCGGCTGGGTGCCCAGCTCCTGCATGTTGAGGGCGTCGAGGTCGGCGCGCAGCGCGATGCTCGGGCCCTCGCCGTTCTTCAGCGTGCCCACTACGCCGGTGCCGGCCAGGCCGCGATGCACCGGCAGGCCCATCAGCATCAGCGCGTTGGCGACGACGTTGGCGGTGCGGTGCTCCTCGAAGGCGGTCTCGGGGTTGGCGTGGATGTCGCGGCGCCAGGCCAGCATGCGGGCGCGGGTGTCTTCGGCGATTTCGGGGTCGCGGTACATGGGATTGATCTCGGTGGGTGGATAGGAACTGGACGGACTTTTCGGGGGTTGGCGAAGCGACACGAAGTGCGCGAAGCCTTGGGGGCGAGACTTGTTCGTCAGTGGAAGAATTCGGCGATCACGGTGGCACCCAGGAAGGTGCCGGCAGTGGCGGTGAGCGACACCACCACGATGCGCCAGCCCAGCTGGCGGAACACGGGCATGTCCTTCGCGACCGAAAAGCCGGCCAGCGCGAGCACCGGCGTGGTGAAGGCCAGGAAGTTGAGCTTGGCGGTGATCGCGATCAGCGCGTCGGAGAACGGGAACAGCCCCGGGATGCCCGCCACCGTGGCCACCACCGACAGCACCAGCACCATCGGCAGGCGCGGCACCAGGCGCTTGATGCCCTCGACGATCAGCGCGATGGCCACCACGGCGGCCAGGCCTTCGAGCGACACCAGCACCGGCACCTTGTAGGTCAGCGAGTTGCCGATGAGCACGCCGCCGCCCACCACCGCCCAGGCGATGAGCGTGTCGCGCAGCGGCAGCGCGCCGCCATGCCCCACGCTGACTTGCGACACGGCGCCCGTGCCCGCCGCGTCCTGCGCGCCGCGCTTCGAGAAGCGGCCCAGCACCGGCTCCAGCTTGCCGTAGAGCCACGAGCACAGCGGCAGCGACAGGAACAGCGTGAAGTAGAAGCCCACCACCGTCGTCAGCAAGTTCGACGCGGCGGCGATGGCGGTGAGCTGCGGCAGCATCTCGGCCGGCTGCTGCGCCGCGATGGCGCCCAGCGCCGCAGCCATCAGGCTGCCCGAGCCCACGCCGGCGCCCATGGCCAGCGAGCGCGGGTCGAAGATGTGCAGGCTGGCGACGAAGCCCGCCAGCACCGCGATGAAGAGCGCGCCCAGCACGGTGCCGGTGATGTACTCGGCCAGCACGCCGCGGCCCTCGGGCGAGGCCATGCCGTACTTCTCTCCGATGATCACCAGGTTGCCCTCGCGCCCCACCGAGAAGGTGGCGCCCACCGCCTCGCGCTTGATGCCCAGCAGCAGCGCCAGCGGCAGGCCCAGCGCCAGGGTGCCCAGCGCGTGGCCGAACTCCTGGAACAAGAGCGCCCAGCCGGCCTGCTTCACCTGCGGCAGCGCGGCGCCCACCGTGAGGCCCAGCTTCACCACGAACAGCAGCAGGCCCGCGTTCAGCAGGCCGCCAGCGAAGGATTGCTCGGCCGTCGCCACGCGCACCACGCCCGGCAGGCGGCGATGCGCGATGCCCCATGCGGCCGCGATCAGCAGCGCCCACAGCATCGGCAGCAGCGCCACCTTGCCCGGGCCGACGCTGAACTGCACCGGACCGATCAGCTCGGCCACGGCCACGACGGCCAGGGTGACGAGCGCGAGCCGGAGTTTTCCGGAGGCCGACGACGAAGCGCCGGGAGCGAGCGAAGTGGGGGTGGAAGCAGCGGATGTCATCGGTTGGGGCATCGTGTGGCGCAGCGGCGGCTGCGGGCTGCCGGGAAGTTTCGGATCGCCTGCCTCTTGCATCAATGGCCGCGAATCGAGATATTCGTTGCATTGAATGCAACACTCAGGAGACGAAGGCCATGGACGACAAGCTCGACACGCGCCGCGTGCGCTACTTCATGCAGGTGCTGGACAGCGGCTCCGTGCGCGGCGCCGCCGAGGTGCTCGACATGGACCCCTCGGCCGTGAGCCGCGCCATCGGCATCCTGGAGCAGGAGTGCGGCCTGCCGCTGCTGGAGCGCCACGGACGCGGCGTGGTGCCCACCGACGCGGGCCAGATGCTGGCCGGCTACGTGCGGCGGCAGAACAGCCAGAAGCAGCACCTGATGGCGCAGCTGGACAGCATCCGCAAGATCGAGCGCGGCCACATCGACATCGTGGCCGGCGAGGGTTATGTGGACTGGCTCATGCGCCACAGCCTGCGCGACTTCATGACCTCGCATCCGAAGATCACCATCGACCTCGACGTGGCCAGCACCGACGAGATCGTGCAGCGGGTGGTGGAGGAGCGCGCCCACATCGGCATGCTGTTCCAGCCGCCCAAGGACGAGCGGCTGACCTCGCACCAGTCGCACTCGCAGCCGATTCAGGCGATGGTGCTGCGTTCGCACCCGCTCGCCCAGTTGAGCCGGCCGCTGACGCTCGGCGACCTGCAGCCCTACCCGGGCGCCACGCTGCACCGCAGCTTCGGCGTGCGCCAGCACATCGAGGCCGCCGAGATCAGCGAGGGCGTGCGCCTGCCATCGCTGCTGACCACCACATCCTTCAGCGCGCTCGGGCACTTCGTGTCGGCGGGGCTGGGCTATGCGCTGGGCACGCGCATCTCGCTCACGCCCAATGCCAGCAACCCGGAACTGGTCGAACTGCCGATGAAGAACCCGCTGCTGTCTCAGGGCCGATCGCACATCGTGTCGCGCCACGGGCGCATGCTCTCGCCGGCCGCGGCGGAGTTGCTTCGGCAGGTGGTGGCGGACATGCGGCGCTTCGCGGAGACCAAGCCTTCCGAATGACGATGAAGGGCTTCGTTTGCGCGCCGTGGCCCTTCGGTGTTCTGATCGGGCCCCACGATGCTCTACGTTACCGCCCTCTTCATCCACCTGCTGTGCGCCGCCTTCTGGGTCGGCGGCATGGCGACCATGCACTTCGCCGTGCGCCCCTCGGCCGTGGCTACGCTCGAACAGCCGCCGCAGCGCCTGCGCATGATGGCCGCGACGCTGCGGCGCTTCTTCGTGGGGGTGGACGCATCGGTCACGCTGCTCTTCGTGACCGGCGTGGCGATGATCCTTGCCGGCGGCGGCTTCCGCGGACTGCACTGGCGCATCGAGGCCATGATGAGCATCGCCATCGTGATGGCCGCCATCTATATCTACATCCGCGCCTCGGTGTTCAGTGCGATGCGCCGCGCGGTGGATGAAAGCGCCTGGCCGGTGGCTGCTGCGCGGCTGAACATGGTGCGCAAGCTGGTGACGGTGAACCTTGCGCTGGGCGTGATCGTGTTCGGCGTGGCGACCATCGGGCGCGCGGGCTGAACGGGCCCCGGGGCTGTCGCGCAGCCGCGAGCCCGCGTCGTCGATCCGGCCAGCGGTCTGCTCAGACCAGGTTGAGCTCCACCTCGATGTTGCCGCGCGTGAGCTTGGAATAAGGGCAGGTCTGGTGCGCGGTGTCGACCACGGCGCGTGCGGTCTCGCGGTCGAGGCCGGGCAGGGTCACGTTCAGGCGGGCCTGCAGGAAATACTGGCCCTCTTCGAGCACGAGGTCGACTTCGGCATCCACCGACAGGTCGGCCGGCAGCTTGACCTTCAGCGTGCCCGCGGCCTTGCCCATCGCGCCGATGAAGCATGCCGACCAGCCCGCCGCGAACAACTGCTCGGGGTTGGTGCCCGTGCCGTTGCCGCCGGGGGGCGACAGCTGGATGTCGAGGTGGCCGTCGCTGCTGCGCGATGCGCCGAGGCGGCCGCCGGTGGTGTGGGTCTTGCCGGTGTAGAGGACTTGCTTTTCGGTCATGGTGGCTCCTTGCATGAACAATGATTCGGAATGAGGCCCGGCTGTCGAAGGCCTCGTCGCTTCGTGCGATGTGCGTCGAAAGCGATGCAGGAATTACATCGACGCGCTGTATCCGCGATGTGTCGAACCACCGGCCGATTTGCATGCGCGTGTGTACGCTGCGCCATGCAGACACAGTGGCGTACAAATCTCCGGACGGAGGGAATCAGGAAAAAGGAAGGCTCAGGCCGCCGGGCCCTTGAGCTCGATGGTGTTGCCGTCGGGGTCGGCGATGTAGATCGAGGGCCCGTTGCCCTCGGCGCCGAAGTTGTTCTGTACCTCGCCGTGCACCGCGACGCCATGCTCGGCCATCAGCGTGCGGATGACGGCTTCGTCGAAGGGCTCGATGCGCAGGCAGACGTGATCGACGTTGCGGCCTTCCGCACCGGCGAGCGCCCCACCCTGCCTGCCCAGCGGGCCATCGTGCGTGACGAGGTCGATCAGGCTGGTGCCCGCGCGCAGGTGCACGAGCCCCAAGTCGTCGCGGCGCTTCTCGACGGCGCAGCCCAGCACGCCGCGATAGAAGGCGATGGAACGCTCGGCATCCTTCACGCGCAGCACGACATGGTCGATGCGCAGCACCGAGAAAGCGGGCATGGGCATCGGGCTGACCATGGCCTCTTCCTTCTTTTTCTCTTTCGTCTTCAGACCACGCCGGCCGACCGCAAGGCCTCGAAGCGGGACGCGTCGATGCCCATTTCCGCCAGCACTTCCTGCGTGTGCTGGCCCAGCGCCGGCGGCGCATGGCGCAGCACGGGCGGCGTGGCCGACAGGCGCAGCGGGCTCGCCACGCCGGTGATGCTGGCGATGCCGTCGCCCGCGTCGCGCGGCAGCGTGACCGCCAGGCCGCGCGCCTTGACCTGCGCATCGTCGAAGGCCTGCGCGATGTCGTTGATCGGGCCGCAGGGCACGGCCTTGTCTTCGAGCAGCGTGACCCACGCGGCCGTGGTGCGGGTGCGGGTGAGCTCTTCCATCATCGGGATCAGCACGCCGCGGTGCTTCACGCGCAGGGTGTTGGTGGCGAAGCGCGCGTCGGTCGCCCACTCGGGGTGGCCGCCGGCCTCGCAGAAGCGCGCGAACTGGCCGTTGTTGCCGATGGCCAGCAGCATCGCGCCGTCCTGCGTCGGGAAGTCCTGGTACGGCGCGAGGCTGGGGTGCGTGTTGCCCTGGCGTCCGGGCGGCTTGCCGGTGTTGAGGAAAGCGCTGGCCTGGTTGGCGAGGATGGCCATGCCCACGTCGAGCAGCGCCATGTCGATGTGCTGGCCCTCGCCGGTGCGATCGCGCACCTGCAGCGCCGCGAGGATGGCGGTGCTGGCGTAGACGCCGGTGAACAGGTCGGTCAGCGCCACGCCCACGCGCAGCGGGCCGCCGCCGGGCACGTCGTCGGGACGGCCGGTGATGCTCATCATGCCGGTCATGGCCTGGATCATCAGGTCGTAGCCGGCGCGCTCGGCGTAGGGGCCGTCGTGGCCGAAGCCGGTCACGCTGCAGTAGATGAGGCGCGGGTTGGCCGCGCGCAGGCTCTCGTGGTCGAGGCCGTACTGCTTCAGGCCGCCGGTCTTGAAGTTCTCCACCACGATGTCGGCCTGCGCCGCCATCTGCCTGAGCAGCGCCTGCCCGTCGGGCGTGGCCATGTCGACCGTGACCGAGCGCTTGTTGCGGTTGCAGGCCGTGAAGTAGCTGGCCTGGTCGGTGTCGTTGCCGTCCGCATCCTTGATGAAAGGCGGGCCCCAGGTGCGCGTGTCGTCGCCGACGCCGGGGCGCTCGATCTTGACGACGTCGGCGCCCAGGTCCGCGAGGATCTGCGTGCACCACGGGCCCGCGAGCACGCGGGAGAGGTCGAGGACCCTGATGCCGTCGAGTGCTGCGGGCTTGGTCATGCGGCTCAGTTGGCGAAAGCTGCGATGCCGGTGATGGCGCGGCCCAGGATCAGCGCGTGAATGTCGTGCGTGCCTTCGTAGGTGTTGACCACCTCCAGGTTCACCAGGTGGCGGGCCACGCCGAACTCGTCGCTGATGCCGTTGCCGCCCATCATGTCGCGCGCCATGCGGGCGATGTCCAGCGACTTGCCGCAGTTGTTGCGCTTCATGATCGAGGTGATTTCGACCGCAGCAATGCCCTCGTCCTTCATGCGGCCCAGGCGCAGGCTGCCTTGCAGGCCAAGCGTGATCTCGGTCTGCATGTCGGCCAGCTTCTTCTGGATCAGCTGGTTGGCGGCGAGCGGGCGGCCGAACTGCTTGCGGTCCAGCGTGTACTGGCGGGCGCGGTGCCAGCAGTCTTCGGCGGCGCCGAGTGCGCCCCATGAGATGCCGTAGCGGGCGCTGTTGAGGCAGGTGAAGGGACCCTTGAGGCCCTGCACTTCGGGGAAGGCGTTCTCTTCGGGGCAGAACACGCCGTCCATCACGATCTCGCCGGTGATGCTCGCGCGCAGGCCGACCTTGCCGTGAATAGCGGGGGCGGTGAGGCCCTTCATGCCCTTCTCGAGCACGAAGCCGCGGATCGGGCCGACGGCACCGCTCTCGCTGACTTCCTTGGCCCACACCACGAATACGTCGGCGATGGGCGAGTTGCTGATCCACATCTTGGAGCCGGTGAGCGAGTAGCCGCCGGGCACCTTCTTGGCGCGCGTGGCCATGCTGCCGGGGTCGGAGCCGTGGTCGGGCTCGGTCAGGCCGAAGCAGCCGATCCATTCGCCGGTGGCGAGCTTGGGCAGGAACTTCTGCTTCTGCGCCTCGGAGCCGAATTCGAAGATCGGCACCATCACCAGCGAGCTCTGCACGCTGGCCATCGAGCGGTAGCCCGAGTCGACGCGCTCGACTTCGCGGGCGATCAGGCCGTAGGCGACGTAGTTGAGGCCCGGGCCGCCGTACTGCTCGGGGATGGTGGGGCCCAGCAGGCCGAGGGCGCCCATTTCACGAAAGATGGCGGGGTCGGTCTCGCCGGTGCGGAAGCCTTCGAGCACGCGGGGCGCGAGGCGCTCCTGGCAGTAGGCATTGGCCGCGTCGCGGATCATGCGTTCTTCGTCGGTCAGCTGCTGGTCGAGAAGAAGGGGGTCGTCCCAGTGGAATTGCGCTTTGGCGGCCATGTGGCTGTCTCCGGAAAAGGGGGAAAGAGAAGAGAGAGAGAAAACAGGGGAATGGGGCGATGCTAGCCACGCGAGGGCCATGACGCAAACGAGGAATCCGCACCCAGATATGCGTTCGTAGAATGTCTTGCAAGATGTTCGAGCGGCTCCTCCATTGGTGAGCCTTCGATTCCATACATACACCCGAGGCATACATGCGCCGCAAGATCCCGCCCCTGCAGACCCTCGTGTGCTTCGACGCCGCCGCGCGCCACGAGAGCTACACGCGCGCCGCGCAGGAACTGGCCCTCACGCAGAGCGCGGTGTCGCGCCAGATCGGCACGCTCGAAGCCTTCCTGGGCGTGGCGCTGTTCCGCCGCACGCGGCACGGCGTGGCGCTCACGGCCAGCGGCGCGGCCTACGCGCGGCAGATCAGCAAACGGCTGGAAGCGATGGAGCGCGACACGCTCGACGCCATGGCGCACCAGGGCGAAGGCGGCTCGCTCTCGCTGGCGGCCGTGCCCACCTTCGCCACCCGCTGGCTGATGCCGCGCCTGAAGGGCTTCGCGGCGCTGCAGCCCGACGTGGTGGTGCACATTGAGACGCGCACCCGCCCCTTTCTCTTCGCCGATGCGGAGTTCGACGCCGCCCTCTACGCCGGCACGCCCGCGCAAGTCGAGAACTGGGCCGGCACGCGCGCGCTGCTGCTGATGCACGAGGACGTGGTGCCGGTGTGCAGCCCCGCCCTGCTGCCGCGCGGCAAGGCCGTGACACCCGCCGCCATCGCCAAGATGCCGCTGCTGCAGCAGAGCACGCGCCCCGACGGCTGGCGCCAGTGGTTCGACGCGCAACAGATCGACGCACCCAATGCGCGCGGCGGCCCCCGCTACGAACTGTTCTCCATCCTCGCCGCAGCCGCATCGCACGGCCTGGGCGTGGCGCTGATGCCGACGATGCTGGTGGCCGACGAGCTCGCGCGCGGCGAGCTGGTGGTAGCCTGCGCGCGGCCGCTCTCGGGCGAACGCAACTACTACCTCGTGACGCCCGAGCGGGCCGACCAGCGGCCGCTTCTGAAGTTCTTCAGCGACTGGCTGCTGGAGCAGGCGCGACAAGGCTGAAGAACAACCCGTGCCGCGCGTTCCCGCCGTGCAATGCGTTCGACGAGAAGACGCGGGCCTTCGAATGCGACATCTGCATTCCGATCGCGCCGCTGTGAACGACACAATCCACAGCTAACGCAGCGTGATGCCGAGCGAGTCGAAGGGCGCGTCGAACTCGGCGCGCCAAGACTGGCCGGGCTCCAGCGGCCAGGCATCGGTCCAGGTGCCGGTGGTGACCACGTCGCCGGGCATCAGGGCCGGTGCGCCTGCGCGGCGGTGTGGCTGCCATGCCGAACACGATCTCCGGTTCGAGGCGCGGCTGGCAGAGCTTGTCGAGGCTTACTTCGCCGGTGCCGCCGCTGCTGCGCGTGAGCGTGGTGTTCCACACGGTGCCCCAGATGGGCGCGTAGACCTCGTAGCGGGGCCAGATCATGCGATTGGTGAAACCGATCTTGTAGCCCACGGCCCGCTCGCCGCGCGCAGTGCGAAGCGTGCGCAAGGCCAGTGCCTGCTGGTAGGCGGCGTCCACATCGGCGGCGATCGGGAGCGGGCGATCGGCGGGCCACAACAGGCCCTGGTCGTAGTGGTCGAGAACGGCCTGGGGTGTCATGGCGTCAGCCCTTCCCGTCAGCGCTTTGCGGGCCGGGCACCTTCCCGGGCATAGGCCTCGATCAGCGCCGGAAAGGCGTCCATCTCGGGCAAGGCGCCAAAACTGTGCTTCGCGGGCGTCGTGGCCCAGGGCAGCTTCTCGTCGGTCCATGTCTCGACGAAGGGCTCGACCCATGCGTGGCTGTCGAGCATCGACGGACGGAGGTTGACGAAGTAGTCGAGCCCCTCGGTGCGCGTGAACATCCAGCTCTTGCAGTGCGGGCAGAAGTAGTGGTGCGAATCGTCGCCGTGCAGTCCGCCGATGACGGGCTCGCCCGACACCACCTCGAAGCCCTGCGCGGGGATGGCGAGCGAGAGCGAGAAGGCGCTCGCGCTCATGGTCTGGCAGCCGGTGCAGTGGCAGGCCATCGACAGCAGCGGCGGCGCGCTGATGCGCAGGCGCACCTGGCCGCAGCGGCAGCCGCCGGTCCAGGGGAGTTGCCAGTCGCCGGGTTGATCGGGGGATCGATTCGAGGTGCTCACAAGGTCTCCGTTCAGGTTGTCGTTGTCGGCGTTGCCGATGCCGCCGCAGCGCTCTTCTTCGGCGGCGAGACGCGCGGCGCCTTGAACGGCCCCGTGACTTTCTCCAGCCAAGGGTCGCAGACGGCGCGCAGCTCAGGGTCCACGTCGAACTGCGGATCGCGCGCGTCGAACAGCACCGACTTCTTCGCCTGCGCGCGCACCAGCGAGAAGGCGTTCTTCTCCGATCGGCTGTTGTCGAACATCAGCGTCATGTTCGCGATCTGCGCCGCGTGGCCGACCGCCGCCTGCGTGCGGGGAAAGCGCTCGATGAGCTTCTTGCGGTCCACGTCGTGGCCGCCCTGCTGCTTGCGCGTGCTCACGCGGAAGACGGACATGTCGACCGACACCAGCCCCACGAAGAGCAGCACGACGAAGTAGCCGGCCTCCTGCATCGCGCGAATGTCGTCGGCCTTCGACTCGTGGCCGCCGCCGGGCAGCGGCTTCCAGTGCGAGAAGACGGTTTCGAAGGCGAAGGGCATGCGCTGGTCCATCACCAGGCTCTTGAAGGCGCGCACGCCCTTCTGCGAGAGCACCTGCCAGCGCTCGTCGTCGTCGCGCAGGCGCTGGGCCCAGCCGGGGATGTGTCCGGTGGCGGGGTCGGCGTCGGGCAGGATGGACATCATCATGCGGTCGGCGTTGACCAGCGGCAGGCGCAGCGAGGGCGCCAGGCGCGAATACCAGAGGGTGGACTTGCCGGAGCCGTTGTGGCCCGCCAGAACGAAGGCCACCGGACGCGGGCCCTTCGTCTGCTCCAGCAGTTTCTCGAGCTTCGGCGGTCGGCTGCTGCTCACGCCTTGCTCGCGCGGAACCTGCCGTCGACCATGCGGCCGATGACCTTGGTGCCGTCGGCCGCTTCGCGCACGATCTTGCTCGGGTCGGGCGGATAGGCCGAATAGGCGTACACCTTGGCCGCGTTGGGCCCGCGGAAGACCACCGACCTGTCGATGCCGGGCTTGCCCAGGGCGCGGGCCGCCTTCTTCATCAGCACCGTGGTGTTGTCTTCGGGCCGAACCTCCGGACGCGGCGCCTTGCCGACCTTCACCAGCGTCATGCCGCGCCCCAGCACGGCCACCGGGCGGCCCTGCACCAGCTGCCCTGTGGAGCTTTCGCGCGCAGTGGTTTTTTCTCTTGCCATAGAGGGATGATCGCTCAAAACCGCGAGCAGCCTCTGCCTGGCCTTTCAAAGCCCGCGACGCGAGCCCGCGCGGAAAGCCGCGTCCGGAAACGGCGAGCCCCGCAGCACCGAAGACGGGACACTGCGTGCATGACAGCAGCAACCCCAGCCTCCCTGGTCGACGCTCTCGACTGGCCCCGCATCGAAGCCGGCATCGCCGCCCGCGGCTGCGCCACCACCGGCACCGCGCTCTTCACCCCGACCGAATGCGCCGCGCTCGTGGCCATGTACGACCGGCCCCGCCATTTCCGCAGCCGCGTGGTGATGCAGCGCCACGGCTTCGGCCAGGGCGAGTACCAGTACTTCGCCTATCCGCTGCCGCCCAAGCTGGCGGCATGGCGCGGCGCTCTTTATGAACGCCTCGCGCCGCTGGCCAACGCATGGGCAGCGGCGATGGGCCAGCCGGCCGACTATCCAGCGGAGCACGCCGCGTATCTCGCGCGCTGCCACGCGGCCGGCCAGGAACGCCCCACCCCGCTGCTGCTGCGCTACGACGAGGGCGATTACAACTGCCTGCACCAGGATCTGTATGGCGACCTGCAGTTTCCGCTGCAGCTCACGGTGCTGCTGAGCGAGCCGGGCCGCGACTTCACCGGCGGCGAGTTCGTGCTGACCGAGCAGCGCCCGCGCATGCAGTCGCGCGCCGAGGTGGTGTCGCTCTCGCAGGGCGAGGCTGTGATCTTCGCGGTCAACCAGCGGCCGGTGGCCGGCACGCGCGGCAGCTACCGCGTGACGATGCGCCACGGCGTGAGCCGCGTGTGTTCGGGGCGCCGGCACACGCTGGGCATCATCTTCCACGACGCGCGCTGACGCGTCGCCCTCCCTGCAGCTTCGCCGGACTGGTCTAGACAGGTCAACGCCGCAGCGGCACCGTGCAGTACCGCACGGAAGACCGAAGTCGAGCGAAAATCACGCCCGCTTCCGCGCAGCCACGGACCCCGACACCAACGATCGGGGCCGTGGGCCTGACGGAAGCCGGCCCGCGGCTTCGGCCTTGCGGCGTCGAGTGGTTGTCAGGGAGCTGTATGAACAAGAACTCGTCCGGAAATCCGGAAGCGGCTGGAAAGCCGTCGGTCCAATCTGTCACAGGAGCGTCGCCCCCCACGGTGGCGCTCGTGGCGCCGCCGGGGCGCTCACGCCGCTTCAGGGTGGACGTGGGCACCATCGTGAGCGCGGTGGCGCTGGCGCAGTCGCTGCTGCTGGTGTCGCTGGGCTACTGGGGCTCGCAGAGGCTGGTGTCGCGCATCGGCGTGTCGGCGCACAAGTCGAACCACGACCGCACCGAAGACAAGGTGCTGGCCTTCCTGCAGAAGGCGGAGTCGGTCATCAACGCGGTGGGCACCGCTCCCAGCCTTCAGCCGGCCGGCGAGCATTCCGAAAGAACGGCAGAGCTGCTCTGGACGCTGCTGCAGCAGTCGCCCGAACTCGACAGCATCTACGTGAGCAACGAGAGGGGCCAGATGCTGATGGCCCTGCGCTATCCGGTGCCGGCCATGCGCCACATCGAGCTGGGCGATGGCTTCACGACCGAGACCTGGCAGTACAAGCTGCCGCTGGACGCGGAGGCCGACGTGCAGCAGCGCTACGCCACCCAGCGCCTGGGCGCCTTCCGCAGCGACTACAACCCGACCAAGCGCGGCTGGTACATGCAGGCCTGCAAGGCGGGCGGGCCGATATGGACGCAGCCTTATGTATTTGCCGCGGCGCAGGAGCTGGGCGTGACCTACGCGCTGCCCAGCCAGCGCAGCTACCCGGGCGGCTCGCAGAGGCTGGTGGTGGCGGGCGACGTTTCGCTCGGGCGGCTTTCGGAATTCGTGCGCCAGTTCAACAGCGACGGCTACGGCGACAGCGCGCTGCTGAGCGCCGACTTCCACGTGCTCGCGCGCAGCGACCTGCCCGGCGTGCTGCACAAGCTGGAGTCGCCCAGCGGCGTGCTCGGCGCATTGCACGCCCACATGATGGCGGCCGGCACGGCGGGCAGCGGCAAGGACGCGGAGTTCTCCTTCACCTACGAAGGCCACCGCTACCTGGTGCAGACATCGCGCATCCCGAGCACCGGCTGGCAACTGGTGAGCTGGGTGCCCGAAGACATGCTGCTGGGCGACCTGCACCGCGCGGTGCTGTGGGGCCTGGGGCTGGCGGTGGCCTTCCTGGTGATCGCGCTGTTCATGTCGCTGAAGCTGTCGAAGCTGGTGACCGCGCCGGTGGAGAACCTTTCGCACATCGCCCGCCGCATCGGCCTGCTCGAACTCGACAACCTGCCGCGCGAACCGAGTCGCGTGCTCGAGATACAGCACCTGGACCAGGCGCTGGACGACTCCGCGCGCAGCCTCAAGGCCTTCAGCAAGTTCGTGCCGGTGGACGTGATCAACCAGCTCATCGACGAAGGCCACGCGCTCGCCCCTTCGGGTTCGCCGCGCCGCGTGACGGTGATGTTCACCGACGTGGAAGGCTTCACCTCCATCTCTGAGTCGCTGGACACCGACGTGCTCGTGGGCATGCTTACCGAGTACTTCAACCTCGCAACCGGCGTGTTCGCGCGACATGGCGGCGTGGTCGACAAGTTCATCGGCGACGGCATCATGGTGCTGTGGGGTGCGCCTTCCGACCTGAAGGATGCGGAGTACAAGGCCTGCCTGGCCGCGCTGGAACTGCACGTGGAGATGGACGATCTCAACCGCAAGTGGGCCGAACAGGGCCTGCCCGAGTTCCGCACCCGGGTGGGCATTCACACGGGCACGGTGATCGCGGGGGTGCTGGGCTCGAACGACCGGCTCTCGTACACCGCGTTCGGCGATGCGATCAATGTGGCGAGCCGCATCGAGGGCATCAACAAGCAGCTGGGCACGCAGGCGCTGATATCGGAAACCACCTTTGCCGGGCTCGATGGCCGGCTGCATGCGCGGCGCATCGAGGAACAGGTGGAGCTGCGCGGCCGGCAGACGCGCATGGTGCTCTACGAGCTGGTGATGTCGTGACCGGCGCCTAGCGCGGCGCCTGCGTGACGCGCACCAGCACGAGGTCGGCGCTGGTGGCTCCGCCTTGGGTGAGCACGGAATACTGCGTGTCGTTGATGAACAGCAGCTGGTCGCCTCGCGTGATGCGCGCCGACACCGCATAGCGCATGCGCGGGTCGATACGCGCGGCATCGACCTTCAGCTCGTAGGCGAAGGGCACCTGCTTGCCGTTGGCCTTGATGCGCTGCTCGGCGAGCACCTTCGAGGGCGCGTCCATGAGCGACACGTCGAGCAGCTGCACCACGATGTCGGCCGCGGGGTCGAGCGCAATGCGTTCGCGGTAGGTGACCGTGCCGGTCACGCGCAGCTGCGCGGTGCCGCCCGCTGCCGGCGAAGAGGGCACTGCACAGGCGCTCAGCAGCGAGGCGCCCGCGATGGCGGAGAACATGAGGAGGCTGGTGCGTCTTTTCATCCGCCCATTATGCGGAGGCACGCTGCGCGGCAAAGGTCACGTACCAATCGAGGCTGCCCGGGTTTGCCATTGCTTCACGGTTGACAACCTTTTCGATCGGCTGGCCCAGCAGCAGCTTCTTGATCGGCAGCTCCTGCTTCTTGCCAGAGAGCGTGCGCGGTATCTCGGCCACCTGGAAGATGTCGTTGGGCACGAAGCGCGGCGAGAGCGATGTCTTGATGGCGTTGTTGATCTTCGCGCGCATGGCGTCGTCGAGCGCCACGCCGGGACGCAGCACCACGAAGAGGGGCATGTAGCTGTCGCGGCCCAGGTATTCGAGGTCGACCACCATCGAGTCGAGCACCTCGGGCAGGCCCTCGACGGCGCTGTAGATCTCGCTGGTGCCCATGCGCAGGCCCTGGCGGTTGATGGTGGCGTCGCTGCGGCCGTAGATGATGCAGCCGCCGTCCTCGCCGATCCTGATCCAGTCGCCGTGGCGCCAGACGCCGGGGTAGGTGTCGAAGTAGCTCGATACGTAGCGCGCGTTGCCCTCGTCGCCCCAGAAGTACAGCGGCATCGACGGAATGGCCTTGGTGCACACCAGCTCGCCCACTTCGCCGATGACCGGCTGGCCCTGCTCGTTCCAGGCTTCGACCGCATGGCCGAGTTCGCGGCACTGCATCTGGCCCGGCACCTCGGGCAGGTCGCGGTTGCCGCCGACGAAGGCGCCGCAGAAATCGGTGCCGCCAGAGATGTTGCACCACCACACTTCCTTCGAGCCCGCATCGAGGATCTGCTTCGAGCCCCAGCGCTGCACTTCCTCGGGCAGCGGCGAGCCGGTGCTGCCCAGCGCGCGCACGCGCGAAAGGTCGCCGCATTCCTTCGCGACGAGCCCGGCCTTCATGCAGTTGGTGAAGTAGGCCGCGCCCGCACCGAAGAAGGTGACCTTGTGGCGCGCCACGAAGCGCCACAACACGCTCCAGTCGGGCTTCTCCTTGCTGCCCGCCGGGTTGCCGTCGTAGATGCAGATGGTGGCGCCGAAGGCCATGCCCGAGAGCTGCGAGTTCCACATGACCCAGCCGGTGGAGCTGTACCAGTGGTAGCGCTCGCCGAAGTTGTTGGCGCCATAGCTCGCGCCCACGTCGTTGTGCAGGCCGCAGGCGTGCATGGTGAGGATGATGCCGCCCTGCCCGTGCACGATGGGCTTGGGCAGGCCGGTGGTGCCGCTCGAGTAGACGATCCAGATCGGGTGGTCAAAGGGCAGCCATTCGGGCTCGAAGGCGGCGATCTCGCCATCGTCGCGCGCGATGGCCTGCGTCCATTCGACATCGTGCGGCACCGCATCGGCCGCATAAGGCGAGTTCACCAGCAGCAGCTTCTGCACGCTGGGCAGCTGCCCGCGCAGTTCCCGAAGCACCGCGCCGCGGTCCAGCGGCTTGCCGCCGTAGTGCACGCCGTCGACGGCGATCAGCACTTTCGGCTCGATCTGGCGGAAGCGGTCGGCCACGGCGGCCGTGCCCATGTCGGGCGCGCACACGCTCCAGATCGCGCCGATGCTGGAGCATGCGAGAAAGGCCACCATGGTCTCGGGCACGTTGGGCATGTAGGCCGCAACGCGGTCGCCGCGCTTCACGCCCAGCGACTTCAGCGTGAGCGCGACCGATGCGACCTGGCGGCGCATCTCGGGCCACGACATCTCGCGCACTTCGCCGAGCTCGTTGTCGCTCACGATGGCGGGCATGCCGGCGGCATGGGCCGCGTCGACATGGCGCAGCACCTCTCGCGCGTAGTTGACCTGGGCGCCCGGGAACCAGCGCGCGCCGGGCATGCGCGATTCGGCAAGCACCGCCGTGTGCGGCGTGGGCGACTCGATGCGGGCGTAGTCCCAGATGCTCTGCCAGAAGGCGTCGAGCTCGGTGACGGACCAGCGCCACAGGGCGTCGTAGCTGTCGAATGCGAGGCCGCGCGTCTCGCGCAGCCAGTCTTGGTAGAGGCGGATCTGGGGGATGTTGGGAGCGGGCATTGCACGAGCGTAGCGCCGCGAACGACCGTGCTCAATGAGGGTTGACCTCAGGGTTTGTACGCGTGTTCAATGTTTTTGTACAAGCGTTCAATACGGCCCCGATGAGTACCCGCATACCCACCGCAAAGCGCCAGGTCTCGCGCGCCCCGGCACAGGCCATTGCCGCAGTCGCCATCGAGACTGCGAAGCCCGATCGCAAGCACGCGATCCTGCTGGCGGCCGAGAAGCTTTTCGCGCAGCACGGCTACCACGCGGTAACGATCCGCCAGATCGCCGAGGAGGCCGGCGTGCCGCTGGCGCTGGTGGGCTACTACTACGGACAGAAGCACGAGCTGTTTCACGCGATCTTCGAGCACTGGGGCCACTCCATCGAGGCGCGGCTGGCGGGCCTGGCCGCGGTGGACATCGACCCCGACGACGCGCGCACACTGCCGCGGATCATCGAAGCCTTCACCGCGCCCGTGCTGGCGCTGCGCGCGAGCGCCGAGGGCGAGTACTACGCGCTGCTGGTGGCGCGCGAGCTGTATCACGCAACCGAGGAAGCCGACCGCGTGCTGCGCGCCTACTTCGATCCGCTGGCCGAGGCCTACATCGACGCGCTGCACCTCGCGATGCCGCACGCCACGCGCGGCCAGGCCGCATGGGCCTACCAGTTCGCGCTGGGCTCGCTACTGCATCACCTGAACGACAGCCGCATCGAACGGCTCTCGCGCGGCGAGAACACGCGCGCCGACCCGGCCGTGGCGCCGATGCTGGTGAGCTTCATCGTCGGCGGCCTGCGTGCTGCCCTGCCCCGGCCCAAGACCCCACGCAAGAAAACCACCTCCAGGAGACAGAAGACATGATGAAACGACGCACCCTGCTGTCGGCGCTCGCCGCGGCTTCGGCTGCCGCGGCGCTGCCTTCACGCGCCCAGTCCACCACGAAGATCGTGTTCGGCTACACGGCCGTGACCGACTTCGCATCGGTGTTCGTGGCCGCAGAGGAGGGCTACTTCAAGAAGCGCGCGCTCGAGGTGGAGCTCAAGTTCATCCCGCTGAACTCGACGATCCCGGCCGCGCTGCAGTCCGACTCGCTGCAGATCGGCGGCCCCACGCCTTCGGTGTTCCTGCAGGCGGTGGACGGCGGTCTCGACCTGGTGCTGGTGGCCGGCGGCGGACTCACCTCGAAGACGATCACCGGCTTCGGCCTGGTGGCGCGAGCGGGCTCGGGCATCAAGAGCGCGCAGGACTGCGTGGGCAAGAAGATCGGCGTGCCAGGCCTGGGCGCCTTCCTGCACGTGACCTTCCGCGCATGGCTGAAGGACAGCGGCGTGGACTACCGCAAGGTCAACTTCGTCGAAGCCGCATTCCCGCAGCATGCCGACCTGCTGCGCGGCGGCTCGGTCGACGCGGTGGTGTCGGCCGATCCGTTCATGAGCCGCATCACCGAGAGCGGCGCGGGCTACGTAGCCTCCTACTACTCGACCTTCCTGCCCGAGAACAACCAGACCATCGTGCACGCGGCCAAGCGCGAGTGGGTGGCGAAGAACCCGGCGGCGGCGCGCGCCTTCCGCGAGGCGCTGGTCGAGGCCGCCGCCTTCATGCAGCAGCCGAAGAACGACGCCAAGGTGCGCGCATCGATCGGCAAGTACATCAAGCTGCCGCCCGACGTGCTGGCCAAGGTGCAGGTCTCGCCGCCCGGCCCCGTGGTGACCGACAAGCAGCTTTCCTACTGGACCGGGCTGATGAAGGAGCAGGAGATGCTCAAGACGAACATCGACGTGGCGAAGCTGGTGGCGAAGTGATCGCAGCACCCGCTCCAGTCACCGCGCGCGCTGCATTGCAGCCGGGCGCCTTTCACGCATCGGCCGGCGCCGCCACGCAAGCCTCACCTTTCCTGCGCTTCGACGGCGTGGCCATCCGCCTCGGCGGTCGGGAGATCCTCTCGCCCACTTCGTTCGACGTGGCGCGCGGCGAGTTCGTCTGCATCGTCGGCCCCAGCGGCTGCGGCAAGACCACGCTGCTGCGCGCGGCCAGCGGGCTCGTCACGGCCAGCGCGGGCGAGGTGCGGCGCAACGGCGTGAAGATGACCGAGCCCTCGCGCGAAGTGGCCTTCGTGTTCCAGGACTACGGACGCGCCCTGCTGCCCTGGCGCACAGTGGAAGGCAACGTGAGCCTCGCGCTCGAGGCGGCCGGCGTGCCAGCGTCCGAGCGCGCACCGCGCATCGCCGACGTGCTCGGCAAGGTCGGCCTCGCCAAGCATGCGCACAAGTTCCCGGTGCAGCTCTCGGGCGGCATGCAGCAGCGCGCGCAGATCGCCCGCTGCCTCGCGCAGAAGCCCGAGTTGATGATGATGGACGAGCCCTTCGGCGCGCTGGATGCGCTCACGCGCCAGAGCCTGCAGGACGAGCTCGCGCGGCTGGTGCGCGAGGACGGGCTCACTGTCCTCTTCGTCACGCACGATCTCGAAGAGGCCATCTACCTCGGCGACCGCGTGATCGCACTGCAGGCCAACCCGGGGCCGGGCCGGCCCAGCCTCGCGCGGATGATCGACGTGAAGATCCCGCGCCCGCGCGACCAGCTCTCGACCAAGGAGCATCCGGAATACCTGCATCTGCGCCGCGAACTCTTCGCCTTCATCGAGCAGGGCCATGACTGACAGCCGCTTCTACCGCTGGCTGCGGCCTTGTGTGTTTCCCGTGGTGCTGGTCGGCGCCTTCGAGTGGTATGCGCGGCGCGCAGCGGCCCTTGGCAGCGACGCGCTCGCGCCGCCCAGCGCTGCGGCGAAAGCCTTCGTGGGTGCCGCCATGGACGGCTCGCTCTGGACGGCCACCGGCTTCACGCTGGGCACCGCCGCGCTCGGGCTGCTGCTTGGCGCGGTGCTCGGCATCGCATTCGGCGTGATGCTCGGGCTCTCGCGCCGCGCGGCACAGCTGGGCTCGGTTTCCATCGAAGTGCTGCGGCCCGTTCCATCCGTCGCGCTGATTCCGCTTGCGATGCTGGGCTTCGGCTTCGGCGTGCGCATGGAGCTGGCCATCGTCGCCTTCGCCACCTTCTGGCCGCTGCTGGTGCTGGTGCAGGCGGCGGTGCAGCAGGTCGAGCCGCGGCTGCTCGAAGTCAGTCGCGTGCTGGGGCTGTCGGCGCGCGAGCGAGCCTTCAAGATCGTACTGCCGGCCATCGTGCCGCGCCTCTTCGTCGCGCTGCGCCTTGGCGTGGCAGTGGCGCTGGTGGTGGCGGTGACCGTGGAGATCGCGGCCAACCCGAACGGCATGGGCTACGCGATGATGATCGCGCAGCAGAGCTTCGACCCCGCGCTGATGCTCGCCTGGCTGGGCTGGATCGGCATCGTGGGCTTCGCGGTCAACGCGGGCATGCTGGTGCTGCAGCGCGCGGTGTCGCGGCGCATGGGGGTGCCGTCATGAGCGACGACAGCCGCATCGGCCTGTACAGGTTCGGCTCGCTGGGCGTGCTGCTGGCGCTCGTTGCGCTGTGGTGGATCGCGAGCAATGCCGGCTGGGTGAGCCGCGTGTTCCTGCCGACGCCGCAAGCCACCTTCGCAAGCCTGCTCGAAGGGCTCAATCTTTCGGGAAGCGGTGAAGGCAGCGGCGAGCTGCTCGGCTTCACGCGCGCCACGGTGGGCCGGATGATCGAAGGCTGGCTGCTCGCCTCGCTCTTCGGCGTGTTGCTGGGCGCGGCCATCGGCGTGTCGCCATCGGTGCGCGCATGGATTCAGCCGACGCTCGAATTCATCCGCCCCCTGCCCGCCTCCGCGCTGCTGCCATTGGCCATTTCCATCTTCGGGCTGAACCCCGGCATGGTGCTCTTCGTGGTGGCTTTCGGCGCGATGTGGCCGGTGCTGCTGGCCACGGTGCACGGTTTCGCCGCCGTGGAGCCGCGCCTCGCGGAAGTGGCGCGCTGCCTGCAGATGTCGCGCGCGGCGTACATCTGGAAGATGGGCCTGCCCAACGCGATGCCCGACATCCTGGCCGGCATGCGGCTGGCGCTGACCATCGCGCTGATCGTCGCGGTGGTGGGCGAGATGATCGCCTCGCAAAGCGGCCTGGGCCAGGCCATCCTGCTGGCCGCGCGCGCCTTCCGTGCGAGCGACCTGTTCGCCGGCATCGTGCTGCTCGGGCTCATCGGCTTCGTGAGCAATGCGCTGCTGGCCTTCGCGGAACAACGCCTGCTGCGCTGGCAGCGCCCCTGATTCCTTCGTCTTCCTCCAACACGTACACCCCACAAGGAGTTCCCATGCCACGCAAATTCGTCGACCTCTCGATCTTTCTCGAAAACGACGTGCTCTCCGACCCGCCGGCCTTCGCGCCGAAGATCCAGTATTTCACGCACGAGCAGACCTACGAACAGATCGAGCCCTTCTTTCCCGGTTTGAAGAAGGAAGACCTGCCCGACGGCGAAGGCTGGGCGGTGGAGCTGGTGCAGCTGTCGACGCACAACGGCACGCACCTCGATGCGCCCTATCACTTCCACTCGACCATGGACAAGGCGCTGGGTGAGAAGAAACCCGCCATCGCCATCCATGACGTGCCGCTCGAATGGTGCTTCCAGCCCGGCGTGAAGCTCGACTTCCGCCACTTCGCCGACGGCTACGTGGTGACGGCCGCCGACGTCGAGGCCGAGCTGAAGCGCATCGGCCACACGCTGAGCCCGCTGGAGATCGTGGTGATCAACACCCGCGCCGGCTCGCGCTACGGCCACCCCGACTACGTGTCGGCTGGCGCGGGCATGGGCTACGAGGCGACGATGTACCTGCTGGAGCGCGGCGTGCGCCTCACGGGCACCGACGCATGGAGCTGGGACGCGCCCTTCGTGCACACCGCGAAGAAGTACGGCGAGACGCACGACGCCTCG
Organism: Variovorax sp. TLI9-5A; assembly: GCF_056867935.1. Lineage (NCBI taxonomy): Bacteria > Pseudomonadati > Pseudomonadota > Betaproteobacteria > Burkholderiales > Comamonadaceae > Variovorax > Variovorax sp. TLI9-5A. Next base: position 79,750 of record NZ_CP200310.1, read on the forward strand.
CTGATCTGGGAAGGCCACAAGGCCGGCCGCGACATCGGCTACTGCCACATCGAGAAGCTGCACAACCTGGAGGCCCTGCCGCCCACGGGCTTCTACATCAGCTGCTTTCCGCACAAGATTCGCGGCGCTTCGGCCGGGTGGACGCGCGCGGTCGCGATCTTCGACGACGCGCTGATGGCTTCGGCATGAGGTCGCGTTCATGAGCATCGCACTCAACCACACGCACGACGTTCACGCGCGCAGCTGGGTCGAATCGGCCAACGCGACGGACAGCGACTTTCCGATCCAGAACCTGCCGCATGCGGTGTTCCGCCGCGCCGGCAGCGCCGAGGCATTTCGCGGCGGCGTCGCGATCGGCGACCAGGTGCTGGACCTGGCCGCGCTCGTCACGAAGCAGCAGCTCGATGGCCTCGCGCTCGACGCGGCGAAGGCAGCCGCGCTGCCGGCGCTCAACGACTTCTTCGCACTCGGTAACGGCGCTTGGAAAGCGCTGCGCCACGCGCTCTTCGAGCTGCTGAAGAACGACTCGCCCATCGCCGCGGTGCAGGCCGTGCGCGAATGCCTCGTGCCGCAGGCCGACGTCGAATACACCGTGCCCGCTCGCATCGGCGACTACACCGACTTCTACACCTCGATCGACCATGCGCTGAACATCAGCCGCCTGATGAACCCCGATGGCGACGTGACGCCCAACTTCCGCTGGATCCCGATCGCGTACCACGGGCGCGTCTCCACCATCGGCGTGAGCGGCCAGCGCTTTCATCGGCCGATGGGACAGGCCATGGCACCGGGCGCGAAGGCGCCCACGTACCACGCCTGCGCACGGCTCGACTACGAGCTGGAGCTGGGCGTGTGGATCGGCAAGGGCAACGCGCAGGGCGACGCGATTGCGCTCGAATACGCGGACGAACACATCTTCGGCATCTGCCTGCTGAACGACTGGTCGGCGCGCGACATCCAGTTCTGGGAAATGGCGCCGCTCGGGCCCTTCTTGGCGAAGAACTTCGCCACCACGATCTCGCCGTGGATCGTGACGATGGAGGCGCTCGCGCCCTACCGGCAGGCATGGACCCGTCCGTCGAACGAGCCCCAGCCGCTGGCCTACCTGGAGCATGCGGCGAACCGCGAGAGCGGCGCGCTCGACATCCGGCTGGAGGTCTGGCTCGAAAGCGAGAAGGCGCGCCGGGAGAAGACCGGGCCATCGCGCCTTTCCTCCACCAGCTTCAGGCACCAGTACTGGACCGTCGCGCAGATGGTGGCGCACCACACCATGGGCGGCTGCAGCCTGAACCCGGGCGACCTCTTCGGCAGCGGCACGATCTCGGGCCCCGGCGAAGGCGAAGCGGGCGCGATCATCGAGCTGACACGCGCGGCGCAAAGCCCCGTGACGCTTGCCAATGGCGAACAGCGCGGCTTTCTCGAAGACGGCGACGCGGTGCTGCTGCGCGGCTGGTGCGAGAAGCCGGGGCATGCGCGCATCGGGTTCGGGGAGAGCCGGGGGACCGTGTTGGCGGCAAAAGGCTGAACTGAAGCACCAAAGAAAAAGGCCACCTGATGAGGTGGCCTTTTTGCAATTTGGAGCGGGAAAAGAGTCTCGAACTCTCGACCTCAACCTTGGCAAGGTTGCGCTCTACCAACTGAGCTATTCCCGCGTGAGCCTCAGATTATATAGCGATCTTTGGCGGATTCTTCCGGATCCCGGAAAAAAGTTCTTTTTTCCCCTTGCCGGGGTGATTTCAGGCGTCGAACACCATCGAGCGGTGCATCGACACGCCGGCCGTCAGCCCGTCCGCCGATGCCAACGTGGCGTTGGAGAACATCATCGCGAGATCGCCCGCGCCGTAGACGCCGGGCACGGTCGTCATCTTCATCGCATCGACGCGCAGCACCTTGCCGAGCGGACCATCGTCGAAGGCGCAGCCCAGCCGTTCGGCCAGCGGGCTAGCGGGCCGCGTGCGCGGCGCCACATAGAGCGCATCGATCGGCACCAACCTGCCGTCGTCGATGCGCAAGCCGGCCAATTCGTTCGCCTCGCCTTCCAGGCCGGCGATGCGCCCGGGTTCGATGACCACGCCACGCGCCTGCAGTTTCGCGCGCGCCTCGGCATCCGGCCCTTCGCCGCCATTCAGGAAGAGCGTGGTCGGGCCCCATTCGGCGATCAGCAGTGCATGGTCCGGCGGCAGCGCGCCGTGGTGATAGAGCACGCCCAACCGGCGCTCGCTGAACTCGTAGCCATGGCAATAGGGACAGTGCAGCACGCGCGAGCCCCAGCGTTCGCCGATGCCTGGAATCTCCGGCAGGCCGTCCTGCACGCCGTAGGCCAGAAGCAACTTGCCGGCCGAGCGGCGTTCGCCGTTGCTCAGCGACACGGTGAATCCGCCCGCCTCGCCGGCGGCCGCTTCCACCACAGCGGCCTCGACGAACTCGACGGTCGGATACGCAAGCAGCTTCTCGCGCGCATCCGCAATCATCTTCAAGGGCGGCACGCCGTCCTGCCCGAAGAAGCCGTGAGATGCGGCGGCGAAGCGGTTGCGCGGTGCGCCGGTGTCGACGACGCAGACCTTCCGTCGTGCCCGTGCAAGCTGCATGGCAGCGGAAAGGCCAGCAAAGCTGCCGCCCACGATCAGAGCGTCATGACGCATGTTCGATGTCCTTCAATGTGAAGCCGCCGCCTGTCATGCGGCGATGGAAGTCCCTGGAAAGATCGGCCAGCGTGATGCTGTTGAAGCGCCGCAGCAGCAGCGCCTCGGCCTCGTCGCAGACGCCGTCGAGCGCCGCGTTCACCGCCTGCTCGACGATGCAGCCCGGGCTCTCGGTGCGGTTGCCCATGGCCAGCAGCGCGGGCGCGCCCACGGCGTTGTGGATGTCGCCCAGCGTCACGGCCGACAAGGTGCACGACAGCACCCACCCGCCGCCATGCCCCTTGGCCGAACTCACGAACCCCGACTGCCGCAGGCCGGCCATGAGACGGCGCACGACCACCGGATTCGTGCACATCGCGACCGCGAGCGACTCGGAGGTGACGGGTGTCTTCATCTCGGCCATGTGCAGGAGCACGTGGAGAACGGCTGAAAGCTTGCTGTCTCTTTTCATGCAACATTATGAGTTGCATAAATATCTATTCTGCTGAAGTATGGCTTCCAGCCCTTCGAAGAGAGAGGCTTTAAATTGCGATCGCGGAGGAAATCCCTCTTGTGTGGCATTCCGAGCAAGAGTAGATTTCTTCTCGCTTGGGCTAAAGGGTGTTAAGTCAAAAATGGAGTCACGAAAACGTGACTCGTGGAAATCGAAAGATTTCTGATACCTGCTAGACACACGTGCTTGCATTGGCCTCCAATCAGGGAAGAGAGCGTCTTGCAAGCTCGTTGTGCCTCGGTAGCGCACGCTTCTGACGAGTCGAAGCGACACTGGCGGCCCAGGGGTAAAAACTGCTGGCGTTCTCCCACTTTTCTCGGAGCTGACGAGAGGCCTCGCATATCGCGAGGTCCGCTTTGAGAAAGGAGCCAAGAAATGGCCAAGAAGAAGCGTAGGCGCCCAAGTCGTCAGCGGGCATCGCGGAAGCGCATGAGCATCCTGATAGTTCAGTGCGTCATAAGGGTCATCAGACTCATCTGTGCGCTTCTTGAAATCGGGAGCTTGCTACGGATGACCCCTGATCCGTGCACTCGACGCATGAGATGCCAGCCTCATGCGGTGCTTGGTTGTAGTGGTGCGTTGTTCTCTTTGCACAGGTGAACATGTCCGCGGCAAAAACCTATCCACTCAATCAGAGCCCTCTCTACAAACTTGAGAGCAAACGCAAGCTGGCAAAACTCCTCTTTTGGGATTTGTCTCGGTTACAAGCGTTGGTCAATCGGACCGACAACTACCGGCCCAGGAAAACCGTTCATGCCAATAAGGAGCGATCTTTGGAGGTTCCGAAGCCTGCACTAGAGAGCATCCAACGTCGACTCTTTCAACTGCTGGATAGGCTCGAGAAGCCAGATTACATGCATTCCGGGCACAAAGAGCGTTCCTACATTACGAATGCGCAAGTCCATGTCGGATCTGTTTGGCTTCTCAAGCTCGACATCAAGAAGTTCTATGCATCTGTCTCTTCTGCGCGCGTCTACAGATTCTTTGAGGGCGCGATGGGATGCAGCCCCGACGTCGCAAGTCTGCTCGCGAAGCTTTGCACCGCAGGTGGGCACCTTGCAATTGGCAGCCGCGTAAGTCAGTTGCTGGCCTTCTTCTCGGCGAAGCCGATGTTCGATGAACTCCACGAGCATGCGCTCGCGCACGACATCAAAGACAGCTACTACGTAGACGATCTGACTTGGTCAGGAACACACGCTACAGCTCGCTTTCTATGGGAAGCGAAGCAGATCATCTACCGTCACGGCTTCGAATATCACAGGGCTCGCCTGTACGCGCCAGACGAGCCAAAGCTCGTAACAGGCGTCAGGATCGTCGGTAGCCGGATAGCTGTGCCACCCCATCGCGAGCGTGAGTTATGGGAAGCGACACGGGCTTTGCAGAAATCAAACGCCTGCGCGGATCTGAAGGTTGCCGACGCGTTGATCAGCAAGGCGGCTGCGTACGCGCAAGTCGAGAACAGATTTCGGCGGCAAGTAAGGCAACTGCAAACGCTCAAGACCTCGATCAAACTCAAGACGTCCTAAAGAGGTTGGTGGCGCCTACAACGACAAATCGCCCCATCTCTCGTCAGGCCGCTCTTGCCCTCACCGCCGCCAGCCGACCGAATCACTTCATGTCCACTTCCGTAACGATCACCCGGAAGTGTTGCAGGATGTGCAATCGGTCATCCAACTGACGTTTTCCGCAGCCATCTGACGCCTTCGCACTCTCATCGTCGATCCAGCGCCCTAACGCACAAGCCCCCGTTTCCGCCGACGGCCGGTTCCCACGCGCGTGGGCGAACATGGCGCACACGGCGACAGATCGCGGCCCGGCCATGGTTGCACCCGAATCGATCGAACCCCGGTCGGTTCATGAAACCGTGACCACGCTACGAAAGGAACAGTCACCCATGAAGCAACAACAGCAACACAACCGCATCGTCCTCGGCGCCCTGCTCGCAGGCCTGCTGGCCATCGGAGGCGTTGCCCAGGCGCAAGGCGTCGGGGTCGGCGTCGGCGTCAATGCCGACGTGAATGCCTCGGGCTCCAGCACCGGCACGCGCGGCGGCGCGGCGGCGGCGACCGGCGCCAATACGGGGGCCAACGCGAACACGAACGCAGGCGGTGCAGCCAGCGGCGCGACAGGCACGGCCGGCAATGCCGTCGGCGGCGTGCTGGGCGGCGCCACGAATGCGGTCGGCGGAGCGACGAACGCAGTGGGCGGCGTGACCAACACCGTGGGCGGCACGCTCGAAGGCGCCACCGGTGCGGTCGGCTCGGCCGGCGGTGCGGTGAAGGCGCCTGCCGTCGGCGCGAAGGCTCACGGCAAGGCCCAGGGTTCGGGCGCTGTCGACATCAAGAAGTAACGACGACAGCAGTCCGATGACAAAGGCCCGCGGTGCCGGAGCGCCGCGGGCCTTTTCACGTTCTGTCGCCTAGTCGGCCGGCTTGAGCTTGAACAGGCTCGTGACCTCCGCATCGAGCATCATCAGCTCGCGCTGGTTGAAGAGCCGCCAGCGCCAGCGCAGGATTCCGAGCGTCGGTCGTTTTTCGGAGCGGCGCACCTCGATCACGTCGGCCACCAGCCGCAGCGCGTCTCCCGGGCGAACCGGGTGGGGCCAGCGCACGTGTTCCAGCCCCGGCGAGGCAAAGGATTCGGAACCGGCCAGCGCTGCTTCCACCACCAGCCGCATCGCGATGGAGCAGGTGTGCCATCCGCTCGCAATGAGCCCGCCGAAGGGGCTCTCGGCCGCCGCTTCCGCGTCGGTGTGGAACCACTGCGGGTCGTAGGCCCGCGCGAACTGCAGAAGCTCGGCCTCGGTGAGCACATAGGGCCCGGCCTCGATGACCTGGCCCGCGTGGAAGTCGGCGAACTTCATTCGCCGCGGCTCAGTAGGTTTCGAGGTGCAGGCGGCCTTCGCGCTTCAGCGCCGCGCCCACCGTGTCCCAGTCGAGCCCCGCATCCTTCGCCACGTCGCGCAGCGCGAGCACCACGCCTTCTTCCATGCTCTTGAGCCCGCACACGTAGAAGTGGCTGGCGCCGTCCTTCAGCAGTGCGGCCAGGTCGGCGGCGCGCTCACGCATCAGGTCCTGCACGTAGCGCTTGGGGCTTCCCGGCGTGCGCGAGAACGCGAGGTTGATGTCGATGAAGTCCTTGGGCAGCGACTGCAGCGGGCCGAAGTACGGCAGTTCCTGCTGCGTGCGCGCGCCGAAGAACAGCATCAGCTTGCCGCCCTCGAACTTGCCGCTCTTGCGCAGCCGGCGGCGCCATTCGGTCATGGCGCGCATGGGCGCGCTGCCGGTTCCGGTGCAGATCATCACGATGTGCGACTTGGGGTGGTTCGGCATCAGGAAGGAGGAGCCGAAGGGCCCCACCACCTGCACCGTGTCGCCCACCTTGAGGTCGCACACATAGTTGGAGCACACGCCGCGCACCGGTTCGCCTTCGTGGTCCTCGGTCACGCGCTTCACGGTGAGCGAAACGTTGTTGTAGCCGGGGCGCTCGCCATTGCGCGGGCTGGCCACCGAATACTGCCGCGCATGGTGGCGCTTGCCGATGGCATCCACGCCCGGCGGCACGATGCCGATCGACTGGCCCTCGAGCACCGGGAACGGCACCACGCCGAAGTCGAGCACGATGTGGTGCGTCTCGCTGTCGAAGCCGGCCTCGGTGCAGTTGAAGTTGCCCACCACGGTGGCGGTGGTCGGCGTCTTCGGCGGAAAGAGGTTGGTGTAAGCATGCGCGGCCGACCAGGGCGGCACGGTGGCGCCGTACTGCGCGGAGTTGAAGGCCGGCTCCAGCGACTCGACCGCTGCCTGGGCCTGCGCCTGGGTCTGCGCGGGCGCGGCAGCCTCAGCGCCGCCGGCGGCCTCGGCCGACACGCCGGCCGCCTCAAGCTCTTCGGGCGAGAGCTCGGCGGGCAGCGATTCCCAGGTGAGCTGCTCCTCGATGGAATACGCGCGCACCAGCGGCATGGTGCGCCAGTTGTCGATCGAGCCGGTCGGGCACGGCGAGATGCAGGCCATGCAGCCGTTGCAGACGTCGGCGCGCACGACGTAGTTGTTGTCGTCGTGCGTGATCGCGTTGACCGGGCAGGTGGCCTCGCAGGTGTTGCAGCGGATGCAGATCTCGGGGTCGATCAGGTGCTGCTTGATGACTCCGGCTTCAACGGCCATGTCCATGTTCTTTCTCCTTTCCCTCTCCCCTTAGGGAGAGGGTCAGGGTGAGGGGGCAGCAGCTTGTCGTGGGGACGCTGCCACCCTCACCCCCGCCCTCTCCCCAAGGGGAGAGGGAGTCATACCCCAATACCAATCAACCGAACCGCACGTACTCGAAATCCACCGGCTGGCGGTTGATGCCCATCACCGGCGGCGAGATCCAGCCGGCGAACTTGCCCGGCTCCACCACGCGGCCCATCAACGATGCCACGAAAGCGAAGTCTTCGGCACTGGGCAACCACTCGTCGCGCTTGGCGGCCCATTCCATGTCGTTCACCACGCGGCCTTCGGGCGACATCTTGATGCCCGCGAGTGCGCCGATCTGGCGGTTGAATGCCTTGTGTGGCACCACCAGGCGGGTCGGGATGCCGGCCTTCTCCAGCACCTTGTTCCAGCGGCCCACGCCGGCCACCGAGTCCTTGATGAAGTCGTCGCGCAGCACTTCGTTGAGCGCGTTGAGCATCGGCACGTCCTTCTCGACGAGCTGGCCGTCCTTCACTTCCAGCACCTTGTAGGTCTGGCCCTTGAGCACGTGGTCGTCGGTGCGCTTGCCCTCCTCGTAGCGGCCCTTCAGGCCCGAGCTGTAGAAGATGGCGGCGTTGCTCGACTGGTCGGCGCCGAACAGGTCGATGGTCACGCTGTAGTGGAAGTTCAGGTAGCGCTGGATGGTGCCCAGGTCGATGCAGCCGGCCGCGCGCACCTTCTGCGGGTCGTCGGTCTTCAGCTCGTTCATGACCTGCGCGGTGCGCGCGATGACGCGCGACACGCCGCTTTCGCCCACGAACATGTGGTGCGCCTCTTCGGTCAGCATGAACTTCGTGGTGCGCGCCAGCGGGTCGAAGGCGCTTTCGGCCAGCGCCGAGAGCTGGAACTTGCCGTCGCGGTCGGTGAAGTACGTGAACATGAAGAACGCAAGCCAGTCGGGCGTGCGCTCGTTGAAGGCACCCAGGATGCGCGGGTTGTTCTCGTCGCCCGAGGTGCGCTGCAGCAGCGCCTCGGCTTCCTCGCGCCCGTCGCGGCCGAAGTGCTTGTGCAGCAGATAGACCATCGCCCACAGGTGGCGGCCTTCTTCGACGTTGATCTGGAACAGGTTGCGCAGGTCGTACATGCTGGGCGCGGTCAGGCCCAGGTGGCGCTGCTGCTCCACCGACGCGGGCTCGGTGTCGCCCTGCGTCACGATGATGCGGCGCAGGTTGGCGCGGTGCTCGCCGGGCACGTCCTGCCAGGCCTTCTCGCCCTTGTGGTCGCCGAAGTGGATCTCGCGGTTGGCGTCGCCCGGGTTCAGGAAGATGCCCCAGCGGTAGTCGCGCATCTTCACGTGGCCGAACTGGGCCCAGCCCTGCGGGTCGACGCTCACCGCCGTGCGCAGGTACACCTCGTGGTTGGTCGAGCCCTCGGGGCCCACATCGTCCCACCAGTTGATGAAGTTGGGCTGCCAGCCTTCGAGCGCGCGCTGCAGCGTGCGGTCTTCGCCGAGGTTGACGTTGTTGGGGATCTTCTCGCTGTAGTTGATCGTGCTCATCGTTGTTCCTTGGGTTCTTGCGGGGCTGCGCTATCAGACGCGGTTCATGTCGAAGCCGGCTTTCTGGCCGGTGCCGTAGACCTTGAGCGCACCTTTCTCGCCGACGGCGTTGGGGCGGTTGAAGATCCAGTTCTGCCAGGCGGTGAGCCGGCCGAAGATGCGGGTGGCCATGTTCTCCTTGCTCGCGAAGCGCAGGTTGGCTTCGAGGCCGGTGAGCGCGTCGGGCGACATGGCGGCGCGCTCCTCGATGACGATGCGGATCTCGTCGTCCCAGTCGATGTCGTCGGGTGCGGCGGTGACCAGGCCGAGCTTCAGTGCCTCGTCGGCGTCGAGCGCCTTGCCGGCGGCGGCGCGCGCGGCTTCCAGCGGAGCGGCCTCCTCATAGAAGCGGCGCTGCAGGCGGCTCTGGTCGTTCACCATCGGGAAGAAGCCGAAGTTGAATTCGTCGAGCGTGAGCTTGGGCGCGCGGTCGGCGTCGTCGGGCAGCGCGAGCATGTACGTGCGGTCGGCCGCGAAGGCCAGCTCGGCCAGCGTGCCGGCGAAGCAGGAGCCGGATTCGATCAGCGCGAACAGGCTGCGCGAGGAAACATCGAGGCGTGCCAGCGTGCGGCGCAGCGCGCCGATGGTTTCGCGCACCAGCCAGTGGTCCTTGTTGGCGAGCATCACCGCGTCCGACGCGAGCACCGCGGCGGCGTCGCCCTCCGTCTTGAGCAACCAGGTGCCGATGTCGAGTTCGTTGGTGCGCAGGTTGAGGATGGCGTCGTCGAGTTCGCGGCACATCGCCAGCGGCCACCATGCGGCGCCGGCTGCCTCGATGGCGGCGATGTCCGACGGCTGCGCGCCGGTGGGCGCCTTCACGGTGATGGTGGCGGTGCGCTTGCTGCGGTCGATCTGCACATCGACGTTCGCGTACGAAATGCCGTCGGCGCTGTCGGTGCGCTCCAGGCGGGTCAGCGCCACGCCCTTGCCATTGGCCGGGCGGTCGCTAGCGGCGGCCAGCTGCGAGGCGCGTTCCTGCACGGCGGCGGCGAACTGCGCGGGCTTGGCCACGGCGTCGACCAGGCGCCATTCGACCGCGCGCTGGCCGCGCACGCCCTCGACGCTGGTGCAGAAGATGTCGGCGAGGTCATGGCGCACGTGGCGCTTGTCGGTCACGCGGGTCAGGCCGCCGGTGCCGGGCAGCACGCCGAGCAGCGGCACTTCGGGCAGCGAGACGGCGGAGGAGCGGTCGTCCACCAGCAGGATCTCGTCGCAGGCCAGCGCCAGCTCGTAGCCGCCACCCGCGCAGGCGCCGTTGACGGCCGCGAGGAACTTCAGGCCCGAGTGCTTCGAAGAGTCCTCGATGCCGTTGCGCGTCTCGTTGGTGAACTTGCAGAAGTTCACCTTCCAGGCGTGACTGGAGACGCCCAGCATGAAGATGTTGGCGCCGGAGCAGAAGATGCGGTCCTTGCCGCTGGTGACGATCACGCTGCGCACCTCGGGGTGCTCGAAGCGCACGCGGTTCAGGGCGTCGTTCAGTTCGATGTCCACGCCCAGGTCGTAGCTGTTGAGCTTGAGCTTGTAGCCGGGGCGGATGCCGCCGTCTTCCGCGATGTCGAGCACGAGGCGCGCGATGGCGCCGTCGAAGCTCAGCGACCAATGCCGGTACTGGCCGGGTTCGGTGCGGTAGTCGACGCGCTGGGGCGCCTGGAGCGTGGTGGTGTCGGTCATGCGGAAGTCTCCTGTGGGGCAGTGTTCGGAAACCGTGAACAGGAAAGATAATGCACTTTACTGCTCCGATGACATGCATCATGCTGCATGCAAGCAGGCAAGTCAATGCCTGCTGCACTTTTTTTCAGATTTCAGAAGGCCGAAAGGCGCCTAGGCCATTCCCATGGACTGTCGAGCCACCGCCCGCAGGGTCTGGAAGCTCTGCGGCAGCGTCTTGCCGCTGGTGTCCACCGACAGGTCGGCCTTCGAATAGAAGGCGGCGCGGCCGTTCAGGATGCGGCGCAGGTCTTCCATCGCTTCCTTGCTGGCGGCCATCGGGCGGGTGTCGCCCTGCGCTGCCACGCGGCCCATGTGCTCCTCGGGCGCGGCCTGCAGCCATACGGTGGTGCAGTGCGCGAGCAGCTCGTTGAAGGTGGCCGGGTCGGAGACGATGCCGCCGGGCGTGGCGATCACCACCTCGCTGTAGATCTGCACCGCTTCTTCCAGCGCGCGGCGCTCGTAGCGGCGGTAGGCATTGGTGCCGTACAGGTCGTGGATCTCGCGCACGCTGCAGCCGGCGAGCTTCTCGATTTCGCGGCTGAGCTCGATGAACGGGATCTCCAGGTCTTCCGCCAGCATCTGCCCCAGCGTCGACTTGCCCGCCCCGCGCAGGCCCACGAGCGCGATGCGCCGGTGCCGTGCCGGGTCGACCGAGGCGGTGCCCAGCAGCTCGCCGATGGCCACGCGCACCCGGCGCAAATCGGCCTCGCTGCGGTGCTCCAGCAGTTCGCGAATGAGCAGCCACTCGGGCGAGCTGGTGGTGACGTCGCCCACCAGTTCGGCCAGCGAGCAGTGCAGCGCGCCGGCCACTTGCTGCAGCACCAGAATGGATGCATTGCCGATGCCGTATTCGAGATTGGCCAGGTGGCGCTCCGACACGTCGGCCGCGACGGCCACCGCCTTGCGCGTGAGGCCGCGCTGCGCGCGCAGGTTGCGCACGCGATCACCCAGCGCCGCCAGCAGCGGATTCTTCGCCTCCCCGGCAGGCGCAGCGCCGTTACCGCCATTGCCGCTTTCCAGCGCGGCGGCCAGCGCCGCGTCTACATGCTCGTTCATGCAATTCCTCGTTCTTCGCCGGGATTGTGCGCGCTCAGGGTAAACACCATAGATGCACTATATTGCTTGACACTCATTGTCTCGATGCTTATTGTTCGGCCACACGCAAGATACTGCACGCGCAGTGATCCTGCAAGGTAGTCCATAAGTTCGAGGCCCACGATGTCCGACCACAGCAGCACCACCACCACTGGCAAGGAAGCATTTCATCAGCTGATTGCCGGCCTGACCGCCGAAATCGCCGGCAAACCACTGGACGGCGCGCTCGACCAGTGGCTCAACGCCCACCACGGCGCCGGCAGCGCAAGCTTCGAGCAGCTGCGCCAGGCCTGCATCGGTGGCGTCGCCGAAGGCTGGCTCTGCGAGCGCGAGGGCGGCGGCATCAGGTACGGCCGCGTCTTCAAGGCCGAAGACGCCCTGCACCGCTTTTCGGTCGACGTGGTCGACATGCAGGACATCGCCGGCCCGCACCACACGCATCCCAACGGCGAGATCGACCTGATCATGCCGCTCGACGGCGCGGCCGCCACCTTCGACGGCCGGCCCGCGGGCTGGTGCGTCTATGGCCCCGGCACCGCGCATCGCCCGACCGTGGCCCAGGGCCGCGCGCTCGTCCTGTATCTCTTGCCCGAAGGGCAGATCAAGTTCACCGTATGAGGCACTCCCCCAGGCTTGCCCACTTCGTGTGGCCGCCAACCCCCTCGCCGGGGGCAACACCAGCGGCCCGGCAAAGCCGGTTCCGCGGTGTTTCCCGAATCTGCCCGCATCGAGACCCCATCCAATGACCGAGCTTCTTCCCAACTATGTCTCCGGCCGCTGGCAAAGCGGTTCTAGCACCGGCACGCCGCTGTTCGACCCGGTGCTGGGCACCGAGCTCGCGCGCGTCGACGCCACCGGCCTGGACCTGCCGGCCGCCTTCGCCTTCGCCCGCGAACAGGGCGGCAGCGCGCTGCGCGCCCTCACCTACCGCCAGCGCGCGGGGCTGCTCGCGGCCATCGTGAAGGTGCTGCAGGCCAATCGTGACGCCTATTACGAGATCGCCACCGCCAACTCCGGCACGGTGAAGAACGACTCGGCCGTGGACATCGACGGCGCGATCTTCACGATCGGCCAGTACGCGAAATGGGGCGACGGCCTCGGCGACGTGCGCGCGCTGCGCGATGGCGATGCGGTGAAGCTCGGCAAGGAGCCGGTGTTCCAGTCGCAGCACCTGCAGGTGCCGACGCAGGGCGTGGCGCTCTTCATCAACGCATTCAACTTCCCCTCCTGGGGCTTGTGGGAGAAGGCCGCGCCCGCGCTGCTCTCGGGCGTGCCGGTGATCGTGAAGCCCGCCACGGCCACCGCCTGGCTCACGCAGCGCATGGTGAAGGACGTGGTCGATGCTGGCGAGCTGCCCGCCGGCGCGCTTTCCATCGTGTGCGGCAGCTCGGCCGGCCTGATGGATGCGCTACAGCCCTTCGACGTAGCCTCCTTCACCGGCTCGGCCGAGACGGCGGCGGTGATCCGATCGCACCCGGCCGTGGCGCAGCGCTCGGTGCGCGTGAACATCGAGGCCGACAGCCTCAACAGCGCCCTGCTGCTGCCGGGCGCCACGCCCGGCAGCGACGCCTTCAACCTGCTCGTGCGCGAAGTGGTGCGCGAGATGACGGTGAAGTCGGGCCAGAAATGCACCGCCATCCGCCGCATCCTGGTGCCGGCGGAGCTCTATGACGCGGCGGCCGAAGCCATCGGCGCCAAGCTCGCGGGCATCACCGTCGGCAATCCGCGCAACGAGAGCGTGCGCATGGGTTCGCTGGTGAGCCGCGCGCAACTCGGCTCGGTGCGAGAAGGCCTGGCGGCGCTGTCCGCCCAGACCACCGTGCTGCATGACGGCCGGAACAAGCCCCTGGTCGATGCCGACCCGGCTGTCGCCGCCTGCATCGGCCCTGTGCTGCTGGGCGCGCGCGACGCCGATGCCGCGCAGCAGGTGCATGACGTGGAAGTGTTCGGTCCTGTCGCCACGCTGCTGCCCTACCGCGATCTCGCGCACGGCATCGCGCTGGCGCATCGCGGCCAGGGTTCGCTCGTCACCTCCATATATGGAAGCGACGACGCTGCGCTGGCGCAGGCCGCGCTGGCGGTGGCCCCGAGCCACGGCCGTGTGCACATCATCAGCCCCGAGGTGGCGCAGGCCCAAACCGGCCACGGCAACGTGATGCCGATGTCGCTGCACGGCGGCCCCGGCCGCGCGGGCGGCGGCGCCGAGCTGGGCGGACTGCGCGCGCTCGACTTCTATCACCGCCGCGCGGCGGTGCAGGCGAGCCCCGGCGTCATCGCCGCGCTCGGCCTCTAGAGAAAAGAACACGGCCGAAGGAGACAGACACCATGACCCCACCCCCACGATTCAACTTCGCCGGACATCTGTTCGACCTCAACCGCGAACGCGCCGCCCGCACTGCCTACATCGACGACCGCGGCACGCTGAGCTACGGCCAGCTCGAGGAGCGCTCGCGCCGCCTGGCCGCCGCGCTGCAGGCCGCCGGCATCCGGCGCGAGGAGCGCGTGCTGCTGCTGATGCTGGACGGCAACGACTGGCCCGTGAGCTTCCTCGGCAGCCTCTATGCCGGCGTGGTGCCGGTGGCAGTGAACACGCTGCTCACGCCCGACGACTACGCCTACATGCTCGACCACAGCCGCGCGCAGGCGGTGCTGGTCTCGGGCGCGCTGCTGCCCACGCTGCAGGAGGCGATGTCGCGCGGCGGGCACGAGGTGCGGGCGCTCTTCGTGTCGCAGCCCACCGGCGCGCTGCCCGAAGGCGCGCAGGAATTCGACGCCGCGCTCGCCGCCGTCGAACCGCTGGCTGCGCCAGTGACCACCGCATCGGACGACCCGGGCTTCTGGCTGTATTCCTCCGGCTCCACCGGCAAACCCAAGGGCACGGTCCACACGCACGCCAACCTGTGGTGGACGGCCGAGCTCTACGGCAAGCCGGTGCTCGGCCTGACCGAGGACGACGTCTGCTTCTCTGCCGCCAAGATGTACTTCGCCTACGGCCTGGGCAACGCGCTGACCTTCCCGCTCTCGGTGGGTGCCACCGTGGTGCTGATGGCAGAGCGCCCGACGCCCGATGCCACCTTCCGCCGCTGGGTGGAGCACAAGCCGACCGTGTTCTTCGGCGCGCCCACCGGCTTCGCGGGCATGCTCGCCTCGCCCAGGCTGCCCGCTCGCGAGGCGGTGGCGCTGCGCATGTGCTCCTCGGCCGGCGAGGCATTGCCGGGCGAGATCGCGCAGCGCTTCAAGCAGCACTTCGGCTGCGAGATCATCGACGGCATCGGCTCCACGGAGATGCTGCACATCTTCATTTCCAACCGCCCCGGCGACGTGCGCTACGGCACCACCGGCCGGCCGGTGGAAGGCTACGAGGTCGAGCTGCGCGGCGAGGACGGCCGCCCCGTGCCCGACGGCGAGGTGGGCGACCTCTACATCCGCGGCCCGAGTTCGGCGCTGATGTACTGGGCCAACCGCGAGAAGTCGCGCGAGACATTCCAGGGCGGCTGGACCAAGAGCGGCGACAAGTACACCCGCGACGCCGACGGCTACTTCACCTACGCCGGGCGCAGCGACGACATGCTCAAGGTCAGCGGCATCTACGTCTCGCCCTTCGAGGTCGAGGCCACGCTGATGCAGCATCCCGCCGTGCTCGAGGCGGCGGTGATCGGCAAGGAAGACGCCGACGGCCTGACCAAGACCAAGGCCTTCGTGGTGCTGAAGGACGGGGGCGCGGCCACCGAGGACGAGCTCAAGGCATTCGTCAAGGAACGCCTCGCGCCCTACAAGTACCCGCGTTTTCTCGAATTCGTGGCCGAGCTGCCGAAGACGGCGACGGGGAAGATCCAGCGGTTCCGGCTGCGCGAGAAGGAAAGGCAGGCATGACGTCCCCGCGTTGTCCCCTCTCCCGCTCGCGGGAGAGGGAGAGGGAGCAAAACCCATGAGCGCCGGCGTCAACGGCGCGAGCCACCCCGACTTCGCCACCATCGACTGGCGCGGCCGCACCGTGCAGATCGAATGCCAGTGGATCGCCCCCGAGCGCACCAGCGCCCCGCTCGTCGTGTTCCTGCACGAAGGCCTCGGCTCGGTCGCGATGTGGAAAGACTTCCCCGCTCGGCTGTGCGAAGCCGCCGGCGTGCGCGGCCTCGTGTTCTCGCGCCCCGGCTACGGCCGCTCCACGCCGCGCGCGGAAGACGAGGTCTGGGACGTCGACTTCATGCACCGCCAGGCGCACGAGGTGCTGCCCGCCCTCTTCGCCGCGCTCGGCCTGAGCGACCAGAAACCCTGGCTCTTCGGCCACAGCGACGGCGGTTCGATCTCGCTGCTGTACGCCTCGCGCTTTCCGGACGAGGTGGCGGGCCTCGTGGTGCTGGCGCCGCACATCTTCGTGGAGGACGTGACGGTGGCGAACATCGAGAACGCGCGCACCGCCTACCTCGGCACCGACCTGCCGCAGAAGCTGGGCCGCTACCACGACAGCGCCGACTCCGCCTTCTGGGGCTGGAACCGGATCTGGCTGCACCCGCCCTTTCGCGACTGGAACATCGAGAACGAACTCGACACCATCCGCTGCCCCGTGCTCGCCATGCAGGGCATCGACGACGAGTACGGCACCCTCGCGCAGATCCGCGGCATCGCCGCGCGCGTCGGTGGTTGCGAGCTGCTCGAAATCCCTCAATGCGGGCATTCCCCGCATCGCGATCAGCCGGATCGTGTCATCGTCGCGGCCACGTCCTTCATCACCAAAAACAGGAGACAGACACCATGACAATCCGCACCGCCCGCGTGGCCCTCACGGCCATCGCCTTCGCTGCCCTCACATCGGCTGCAGGCGCACAAGGCACAGGCAAGCTCAAGGTCGGCCTGATGCTGCCCTACAGCGGCACCTACACCGCCCTGGGCGTGGCCATCGAAAACGGCTTCAAGCTCTACGTCGACGAGCAGGGCGGCAAGCTCGCCGGCCGCGAGATCGAGTACTTCAAGGTCGACGACGAGTCCGACCCTGCCAAGGCCACCGACAACGTCAACAAGCTCATCAAGCGCGACAACGTCGACGTGATCGTCGGCACCGTGCACTCCGGCGTGGCGATGGCCATGGCCAAGGCGGCCAAGGAAAGCGGCACCGTGCTGATCGTGCCCAATGCCGGCGCCGACGCGGTGACGGGCCCGATGTGCGCGCCCAACATCTTCCGCAGCTCGTTCAGCAACTGGCAGCCGGCCTACGCCATGGGCGAAGTGGCGGCCAAGCAGCAGGGCAAGAAGAAGGCGATGACCATCACCTGGAAGTACGCGGCGGGCGACGAGTCGGTCGCCGGCTTCAAGGAAGGCTTCGAGAAGAACGGCGGCAAGGTCGACAAGCAACTCACCCTGCCCTTCCCCAACGTGGAGTTCCAGGCGCTGCTGACCGAGATCGCGGCGGCCAAGCCCGACGCCGTGTACGCCTTCTTCGCGGGCGGCGGCGCGGTGAAGTTCGTCAAGGACTACCAGGCCGCCGGCCTGAACAAGACCATCCCGCTGTACGGCCCCGGCTTCCTGACCGACGGCACGCTCGACGCGCAGGGCGAATCGGCCCAGGGCATGCTGACCACGCTGCACTACGCCGACGGCCTGAACACCGCGCGCGACAACGCCTTCCGCGTGGCCTACGCCAAGTCGTTCAAGCTGCAGCCCGACGTGTACGCGGTGCAGGGCTACGACGCCGCCCAGATGCTGGGCGTGGGCCTGAACGCCACCAAGGGCGACATCTCGAAGAAGGCCGAGTTCGCAGCCGCCGTCGAGAAGGCGAAGATCGACAGCCCGCGCGGCGCGTTCACCGTGAGCAAGTCGCACAACCCGGTGCAGGACATCTACCTGCGCAAGGTGGAGGGCAAGGAGAACAAGCTGGTGAGCACGGCCATCAAGGGCCTCGCTGACCCCGCTCGCGGCTGCAGGATGTAAGCACACCCCCAGGCTTCGCGCACTTCGTGTGCTGCGCCAACCCCCTTGCAGGGGGAGACACCTGCGGTCCGGCGAAGCCGGTTCCGCGGTGTCCCGCGAACTGCATCCCTCCTCAACGATCCCGCCCTGAGAGAACCTCCTCGTGGATTTCGGAACCTTTCTTGTCCAGTGTCTGAACTCGGTTCAGTACGGACTGCTTCTCTTCCTCGTGGCCTCGGGGCTGACGCTGATCTTCGGGATCATGGGCGTCATCAACCTCGCCCACGGGAGCTTCTACATGATCGGCGCGTACATGGCGTTCTCGCTCGCGCCGCTGTTCGGCGACCAGTTTTTGCTGATGCTGGTGGCCGGCGTGGTGCTGGCGGCCGTCTTCGGCTACCTGCTCGAATGGGCCTTCTTCAGCTACCTCTACCAGCGTGATCACCTGCAGCAGGTGCTCATGACCTACGGCCTGATCCTGGTGTTCGAGGAGCTGCGCTCCATCCTCGTGGGCAACGACGTGCACGGCGTGAAGGTGCCCGCGTGGCTCGACGGCAGCTTCGCGCTGGGCAGCGTCATGAGCTACCCGTGGTACCGGCTCTTCGCGTCGGCCGCCTGCATCGTGCTGGCCGTGGGCCTGTACTGGGTGGTGAACCGCACGCGCCTGGGCATGATGATCCGCGCCGGCGCGAGCAACCGCGACATGGTGCGCGGCCTGGGCATCGACGTGAAGCGGCTCTACCGCATCGTGTTCGCCGCGGGCGTGGCGCTCGCGGCGCTGGCCGGCATGATCGCCGCGCCGATGTCCTCGGTGTATCCGAACATGGGCGCGAGCGTGCTCATCATCTGCTTCGTGCTGGTGGTGATCGGCGGCATCGGCTCCATCACCGGGGCGCTGGTGGCCTCGCTGCTGGTGGGCTTCGTCGACACCTTCGGCAAGGTGTTCTTCGCGGACCTGAGCGGCATCGGGATCTATCTGCTGATGGCCATCGTGCTGATCTGGAAGCCCGAGGGGCTGATGGGGAAGCGGGCATGACGGCCATGAAGAAGAGTTCATTCCTGCTGCCCGTGGCCTGCGCGGTCGCCATCGGCGTCGCCGGCCCGCTCATGGGCAACTACGCATCGGACTTCATCGTGAAGGTGATGATCCTCTCGATCTTCGCGCTGAGCCTGGAGCTGCTCGTTGGCATGACCGGTCTCGTGAGCCTGGGCCATGCGGCGTTCTACGGCATCGGCGCCTACGTGACGGTGCTGGCCTCGGGCAACGAGGGCGGCAACTTCGCGCTGCTGCTGCCGCTGTCCATGGGCGCGGCGGCGCTCTACGCGCTCTTCGTCGGCGCTTTGAGCCTGCGCACGCGCGGCGTGTACTTCATCATGGTGACGCTGGCCTTCGCGCAGATGGCCTTCTTCGTGTTCCACGACACCAAGGTCGGCGGCGGCAGCGACGGCATCTACATGTACGTGCGGCCGGCCATCGGCGCGCTCGACCTGGAGAACCGCACCGTGCTGTTCTACGTGGTGCTGGCCTCGCTGGTGTTCACCTACGCCCTGCTGGCGCTCATCCGGCGATCGCGCTTCGGCGCGGCGCTGGCGGGCATCCGCGTGAACGAGCAGCGCATGCGCGCCGCCGGCTTCGCGGTGTACGGCTACAAGCTCGCGGCCTTCGTGCTGGCCGGTGCGCTGGCCGGGCTCGCGGGCTTCCTGCTGGCCTCGCGCGACGGCGTGGTCAACCCCGAGCTGATGGCCTGGCACAACTCGGGCGAGGTGCTGCTGATGGTGATCCTCGGCGGCCTCGGCCACCTGCGCGGCGCGGTGATCGGTGCGGTGGCGTTCACGCTGCTGAAGGAAATCTTCTCCACGCATGCGGTGATGGGCCCGCTGGCCGACCACTGGCAGCTGACGCTGGGGCTCACGATCATCGTGTTCGTGGCGCTGCTGCCCAAGGGCCTGATCGGCCTGGTGCAGCGTCTGTCGCCGAAGGGGGCCGCATGACGACGACCACCGCACTGCTTTCCGTCGAGAAGCTCACGCGCCGCTTCGGCGGCCTCACCGCCGTCAACGCCGTCACGCTCGATCTGCACGTGGGCGAGGTGCATGCCGTGATCGGCACCAATGGCGCCGGCAAGTCCACGCTCATCAACATGCTCTCGGGCGAGATCGAGGCCAGCGAGGGCCGCATCACGCTCGAGGGCGTGGACATCACCGGCCGCGCGCAATGGAAGCGCGCGCGCGACGGCGTGGGCCGCAGCTACCAGCGCACCACCATCTTCCCGGAGTTCAGCGTGCACGAGAACTGCCGGCTCGCCGCGCAGGCCGCCACGCCGAAGCCCTGGGCGATCTGGCAGTCGTCGCGCGGCTGCGCCACCAGCAGCGCTTCGGCCGACGCGGCGCTGGAGGCCGCCGGCCTCGCGCACGAGGCGCAGCGCATCGCCGGCACCATGAGTCACGGCGCGCAGCGCCAGCTCGAAGTGGCGATGTGCCTGGCCACCAACCCGCGCGTGCTGCTGCTGGACGAGCCCCTCGCCGGCATGGGCGCCGAGGAAACCGACCGCATGCTCACGCTGCTCGCGCGGCTGAAGGCCACGCACGCGATCCTGCTGGTGGAGCACGACATGGACGCCGTGTTCCGCATCGCCGACCGCATCACGGTGATGGTGAACGGCGCGGTCATCGCCACGGGCAACCCGACCGAGATCCGCGAGAACCCGGAAGTGCGCACCGCCTATCTTGGGGAAGACCACTGATGCTGCTCGTACGCGACCTCAACACCTACTACGGCAACAGCCACATCCTGCGCGGCGTGCATGCCGGCATTCCTGCGGCCACCTCGGTCGGCCTGCTCGGGCGCAACGGCATGGGCAAGACCACGCTGATCCGCACCATGATGGGCTACGTGCGCCCCGCGTCGGGCGAAGTGCAGGTCGACGGCCGCACCGTCACCGGCCTGCCGCCCGAGAAGATGGCACGACTGGGCATAGGCTACGTGCCCGAGGGGCGCGGCATCTTCCCCAACCTGTCGGTGCGCGAGAACCTCGTGATGAGCGAGCGCGCGGGCATCGATGGCCGCCGCGAATGGACCTTCGACCGCGTGATGGCAACCTTCCCGCGCTTGTCCGAGCGGCTCTCGAACGGCGGCCAGCAGCTCTCGGGCGGCGAGCAGCAGATGCTCTCCATCGGCCGCGCGCTCATGACCAACCCGCGCCTCTTGATCCTCGACGAGGCCACCGAAGGCCTCGCGCCGCTGATCGTGGCCGAGATCTGGCGCGTGATCGGCGAGATCCGCGCAACAGGCATCGCCACGCTGATCGTCGACCGCGACTACCGCAAGGTGCTCGCGAACACCGATCTCGCGGTGGTGATGGAGAAGGGGCAGATCGTGCGGCATGGAGCGTCGGCGGATCTGTGGGGCGAGCCGCATGCGCTGGAGGAGCTGCTCGGCGTCTGAAAATCGATACCGGGATGCTCGGGATTCAAGGGTCGTCTCTTTTCGAAAGCCTTCGAATCTCGCCTTCCGCAATTTCGCGGTGATGTGTTGACTCTTCGAGCGACAGGTACTCCTCGTACTTTTCGATGGCACGACCGAACTCCCCTGCATCTTCGAGCTGGCACGCCTCGAACATGAAGCGCGTGAGCAGCTTGTTGGACTCCGGGTATGGCGAGGGCGCGTTCAGATAGGCTGGCTTCAGTTCGGGCCGGAGCAGGTATATCTGCTGCTCGATCTCGAATATCCCGGCAAGGATCTCGCCGATCCGCCCGATGTTTCCTCGAACGGGTTCGAGCCTGGCGTCCCGTATCTCCGACGCTGCACGGTCGAGCAATCTGGCCGCCACGGTGAGAAGCTGGTGGATGGATTCGGGTGACGCCATGCCAACTACCGGTTCAATGGCCCGCTTGCGACACCGCGTCGACCGGCACTCGCAACCAATAGCACTCCCCCGTTTTCGGAATGCTGCGAACGACGAAGCCGCGTTTTTCCAGAACACGCCGAAGCTTGAGGTTGGGATTCGCGCAATGCACCGCATGAACCCGCCACTCGACGAAGGCCAGGCCTTCACGCCTGGCATAGCGATTGGCCAGCGACGCCACGCTCGGCAACGCGCCCTCGCCGCCACCATCGATGTGCGCAAGCTCCATGACCAGCGCGTCGCCATCCACCTTGAACCGGCCGAGCATGTTGGCGCTGCCCGCGTTGAAAACGAGTGGCTCGTCTTTCAGAACGATCGCCTGGAGTTCTTCATTCGGCAACTGAAGAACTTCGTCTACGGTGTAGCCCTCCAGCAGGACCTGTGACATGCGCAAACCTCCTCGACTGCGAAAAGGCAATCGTCAGGAAGCGTAACCGAAGGGGTTCTCCACCGGGTTTCACCTCTGTCCTGCGACAGCGCGACAGCCGAATGATGGACGGCTGCACGGCCCCGGCCTGGCCGTGCGCACCCCATTCCCCTCCACTCGCGAGGCTGCGCATGACGTCCCTGCAATCGCGCCACATCGACAACGTCTACTCCATTGCCACCGGCACCGCGCTGGTGGCCGATCCGGCGCAGAGCCTGGTCCACAAGTCGTGGGCGCGCTGCGTGCGCGACCACGGGCTCGATCCGTCGAAGCCGACGCCCGCGCGCATCCTCCCGGCGCAGGAGGTGCGCGCGCACCAACAGCAGCTCGAACATTTCCTGCGCGCCGCGCGCGCAGGCATGGAGGACATCTATCGCCGCGTGGCCGACCTGGGCTACATGGTGCTGCTGACCGACGCCGAAGGCATCACCGTCGACTACATCGGCAACCCCGCGTGGGACGACCAGCTGCGCAAGGCCGGCCTCTACCTGGGCGCCGACTGGAACGAGGCGCACGCGGGCACCTGCGGCGTGGGCACCTGTCTGGTGGAGCGCCAGCCGATGACCTGCCACCAGACCGAGCACTTCGACGCCACGCACATCGCGCTCACCTGCACCACCGCACCGCTGTTCGACCACAGCGGCAAGCTCACGGCGATCCTCGACGTGTCGGCGCTGCGTTCGCCCGAAGCCAGGGAAAGCCAGCATCTCGTGCGGCACCTGGTGGCCATCTACGCGCGGATGATCGAGGACGCCGACTTTCTGCGCAGCTTCCGCGGCCACTGGATCCTGCGGCTGGGCAGCGCCTTCGGGCTCGTCGACGTGGCGGGCGAGGTGATGCTGGCCTTCGACGAAGGCGGCACCGTGGTGGGCGCGAACGGCGGTGCGCGGCAGGCCTTCGCGGGGCGAGCGCTGGGCGGCGCGATATCCGAATGGCTGCACATGCCGATGGATGCGATCTGGCGCATCGGCAATGGCGGCGCGTCGGCCATGCCCTCTGCCCACACGGTGCTGCTGCCCGGTGGCGGCGAGTACCACGCGTCGCTGCTGGCGCCACGCGTGCGCAGGCCTTCGGTCGCCGCCCCTGCGTCACCCGCCGCACGCCCGAACGACCGCCTGCCGCCGCTGGAGCGCATCGCGGGCGACGATCCGGCGATGCAGAAGCTGCTCGCGCAGGCGCGCCGCCTGGTGGACCGGGGCATCCACGTGCTGGTCGAGGGCGAGACCGGCAGCGGCAAGGAAGTGCTGGCCCGCGCGCTGCACGGCGCGAGCAACCGCGCGGCGATGCCCTTCGTGGCGGTGAACTGCGCGGCCATTCCCGATTCGTTGATCGAGAGCGAGCTGTTCGGCTACACGCCCGGCAGCTTCACGGGCGGCCGCGCCAAGGGCATGAAGGGCCTGATCGCGCAGGCCGACCGGGGCACACTGTTCCTCGACGAGATCGGCGACATGCCGATGGCGCTGCAGACGCGACTGCTGCGCGTGCTCTCCGAAGGCGAGGTGCTGCCGCTGGGCGCCGAGTCGCCTCAGCGCGTGGACATCGCCGTGGTGGCCGCGACGCATCGGCACCTGCCCGGGCTGGTGGCCTCGGGGCGCTTCCGCGAGGATCTCTATTACCGGCTGTGCGGCGCGGTGCTGAAGCTGCCGCCGCTGCGCGAGCGCGGCGACATGCGCTATCTGATCGAGGGCATGTTCAACGAGGAGGCTGCGGCGATGTCTTCGCCCGCGCGGCTGTCTGAAGACGCGATGCGACGGCTGCTGGCGCACGACTGGCCGGGCAACCTGCGGGAGCTGCGCAATGTGCTGAGGCTGGCGCTGGCGCTGTGCAGCGATGGACGGGTCAGCGCAGAAGACATCCAGCTCCAGTTACCCGCACGATCGGGCAACGTCGCCCCGGCCATCGCGGCCCGTGTCGCCGCCCCTTCGTCCGACGACGCAGACGGCATCGCCGCCACCGAGCTGATCGAACTTCTCAGGCGCCACCGATGGCACGTGGCACGTGCGGCCGACGAACTTGGCCTGAGCCGTGCCACGGTGTACCGGCACATGAAGCGCCACGGCATCGCGCCGCCGCGCAGGCGAGAGGGCCGGCCGTTGGCGGACGCCTGAGACGCGCTGCGACAGTTGTCTCGTCTTCGTCGCATGCGGCGTGCGACAAACGCTTCCGCTGCGACAAAACCCCGCGCAAGTCATTGATCCATCGTCGCCCCTCGCACGGCACGAAATCTGCGCAATGCATGCCGCGCCGCCCCCAAGGCGCCGCGCATCCATCAACAACGCAACGGAGACACTCAATGACAGACCCCACCACCGGCCCCACCCGGGCCGCGGCCCAATGGCTCACCGACTTCGCCGCCGCGCTCGCGGGCGGCGACATCGAAAAGGCCGTCTCGCTGTTCGAGCCCGACAGCTTCTGGCGCGACCTCGTCGCCTTCACCTGGAACATCCGCACGCAGGAAGGCCCCGAGGCGATCCGCGCGATGCTGCAGGCGCGGCTGGCCGACACGCAGCCCACGGCCTTCGCTGTCGAGGGCGAGGCGACCGAGGCCGATGGCGTGGTCGATGCATGGTTCACCTTCGAGACGCGCGTGGCGCGCGGGCGCGGCCACCTGCGGCTGCGCAACGGCAAGGCATGGACGCTGCTCACCACCATGACGGAACTGAAGGGCTTCGAGGAGAAGACGGGCGACAACCGCGTCAAGGGTGCGGAGCATGGCGTGCACAAGGGCCGCAAGAACTGGCTGGAGAAGCGCCGCGACGAAGAAGCAACGCTGGGCTACACCGAGCAGCCCGAGGTGGTGATCATCGGCGGCGGCCAGGGCGGCATCGCGCTGGGCGCGCGGCTGCGGCGGCTGGGCGTGCCGACGATCATCGTGGAGCGCAACGCGAAAGCCGGCGACTCCTGGCGCAAGCGCTACAAGTCGCTGTGCCTGCACGACCCGGTCTGGTACGACCACCTGCCCTACATGCCCTTCCCCGACGACTGGCCGGTGTTCGCGCCCAAGGACAAGATCGGCGACTGGCTGGAGATGTACACGAAGATCATGGAGCTCAACTATTGGAGTTCCACCACCGCGAAGAAGGCGCGCTTCGACGAGGCAACGCAGCGCTGGGAAGTGACAGTCGAGCGCGAGGGCAAGCCGGTGGTGCTGCGGCCGAGGCAGCTGGTGTTCGCGCTGGGCGTGTCGGGCTACCCGAACGTGCCGAAGGTGGCGGGCGCGGAGAACTTCAAGGGCGACCAGCACCACTCCAGCCAGCATCCCGGGCCCGAGGCCTATGCCGGCAAGAAGTGCGTGGTGCTGGGTTCGAACAATTCGGCGCACGACATCTGCGCGGCGCTGTGGGAGCACGACGCGGACGTGACGATGATCCAGCGCTCGTCGACGCACATCGCGCCCTCGCAGTCGCTGATGGAGCTGGCGCTGGGCGGGCTCTATTCGGAGCAGGCGGTGAAGAACGGCATCGACCACCACAAGGCCGACCTGATCTTCGCGTCGGTGCCCTACAGGATCATGCACACCTTCCACATCCCGGTGTACGAGGAGATGAAGAAGCGCGACGCCGACCTGTACGCGCGGCTCGAGAAGGCGGGCTTCCTGCTGGACTTCGGCGTCGACGGCTCGGGCCTCTTCATGAAGTACCTGCGGCGCGGCTCGGGCTACTACATCGACGTGGGCGCCTCGGAGCTGGTGGCCAACGGCAGCATCCATCTGAAGAGCGGCGTGAACATCGAGCGGGTGAACGAGCGCTCGGTCACGCTGACCGACGGCACCGAGCTGCCGGCCGACCTGCTGGTGTACGCCACCGGCTACGGCTCGATGAACGGTTGGCTGGCCGACCTGATCTCGCCGGAGATCGCCGACAAGGTCGGCAAGTGCTGGGGCCTGGGCTCAGATACGCCGAAAGATCCGGGCCCGTGGGAAGGCGAGCTGCGCAACATGTGGAAGCCCACGCAGGTCGACAACCTGTGGTTCCACGGCGGCAACCTGCACCAGTCGCGGCACTACTCGCAGTTCCTGGCGCTGCAGCTGAAGGCGCGCATGGAAGGGATCGACACGCCGGTTTACGAACGGGCACCGTCGCACCACGTGCGCTGAGCGGGTGTTACTTCCCTCTCCCGCTTGCGGGAGAGGGCCAGGGTGAGGGTGAGTGCCTCCAATGAGACGCCGCACTCGAATGGACGCCGCAGCCCTCACCCCAACCCTCTCCCCGATGGGAGAGGGAGCGAGCTCTCATTCGCTGATGAACCGCCGCAGCCCTTCGAGGTCGATCACGGTGATGCCGCCGTATTCGATGCGGAGGAACCCCGCTTCCCTCAGCCGGTTCAGCGCCGCATTGCAGCGCTGGCGCGACACGCCCGACAGGTTCGCGATCTCCTCCTGCGAGGTCTGCAGGTGCGGCTCGCTGCCCGGGTGCAGCCAGGGGTGGAACAGCCCCGCCAGCGCGCGCGCCACCTGGCTGTCGGCGTCGAGCAGGCGGTGCGCCGCGTAGTTGCCCATGAACCAGTGCAGCCGCTCGTTGATCTGCTGCAGCAGGAAGTGATCGAAGCCGCGCTGCGTGCGGTGCAGCCACTCGAAGGTTTCCAGCGGCAGCGCCGCCACCCGGCTGGGCCGCAGCGCGATGATGTCGGCCGAGCGCGGCAGTGCGCGCAGCAGTGTGCCTTCGCCGAACCAGCTGCCGACCGAGAGCCCGCCGAAGGTCACGGAGCGCCCGTCGCTGGAGGTGATCGACCACTTGAGCAGGCCTTCGAGCGTGCCGTACCAGTGCATCGGCGTGTCGCCGCGCCGGCACAGCGCGGCACCGGCCGCCACCTCGACCTCGCGCATCTCGTCGAGCACGCGCTCGCCCGCGCTCACGTCGAGCAGCGGGAACCAGGCCGAGCCTTGCAGCAATTGCGGGATGGTCAGCGATGCCGCCCTGGGGGCCGGCTTCGTCGTGGGCATGGAATGAAAGCTCCTGAAGGCGCGGGTGCGTAAACCCTGAGCCCAAATGTCGTCGCGATGACTGAGTGTGCCTGCGCACCCAAAAATAATAGCGCGGCCCCCATGAAAGACACCAGGAGCCCGAGCATGTCGAAGCGCAAAGTGATCGTGACCATCGCCCCCACCGGCGGCATGGCGCACAAGTCGCAGAACCCCCACCTCCCCACCCAGCCCGCCGAGATCGCGGCCGACGTGCTGCGCTGCTGGAACGCCGGCGCCAGCGTGGTCGCCATCCACGCGCGCCGCCCGGACGACGGCGCCACCTGCGACGCCAACGTGTACCGCGATATCAACAGCCGCATCCGCGCGGCCGGCTGCGACATCGTCATCAACAACTCCACCGGCGGCGGCGTGCACGGCGACATGGTGAAGCCGCTGGCGGGCGACCGCTGGGAGATCGCCTGGGAAGAGCGCATCAAGGGCATGGACGCCGGCGCCGAGATGTGCACGCTGGACGCCACCACGCTCAACCTGAGCTTCGAGGGCAGGCAGATCCTGATGGACACGCCCATCACCCGCGGCCGCGAGCTGGCCGCCGGCATGAAGGCGCGCGGCATCAAGCCCGAATGGGAGGTGTTCAGCCCCACGCACATCCTGCAGGACACGACCACGCTGATCGGCGAGGGCCACGACGACGAGCCCTACTTCATCAACCTGGTGATGAACGTGCACCGCAACTTCCAGAACGCGATGCCGTATTCGCCGCGCTTCCTGCAGATGATGGTCGACACGCTGCCCAAGGGCAGCATCTTCTGCGTGAGCGGCATCGGCCCCTCGCAGCTGGAGGCCAACGTGGCGGCGCTGCTGCTGGGCGGCCACGCACGCGTGGGCCTGGAAGACAACCTCTACTTCCGCCAGGGCGAGCTGGCCACCAACGTACAGCTCACCGAGCGCATCGTGCGCGTGATTCGCGAGCTCGACATGGAAGTGGCCACGCCCGCCGAGGCGCGACAGATGATGGGCCTGCCGCGGGTAGGCACGCCGAGGCCCGAGTTCGCGTTGGGCTGAACCGGCACGCAAAAGAACAAAGAACGGAGACAGATCGAATGAACATTTCCCGCACCGCACTGGCCCTGGTGCTCGGCACGGCATTCGCCGCAGGCGCCTCGGCCCAGGTGTCGGACGACGTGATCCGCATCGGCTTCATCAGCGACATGTCGGGCATCTACCGCGACTACGACGGCCCGGCCGGTGCCGAGGCCATCCGCATGGCGATTGCCGACATGGGCGGCGCCATCGGCGGCAAGAAGATCGAGCTGGTCACTGCCGACCACCAGAACAAGCCCGACATCGCCGCCGCGAAGGCTCGCGAGTGGTTCGACGTGCAGAAGGTCGACATGCTGATCGGCGGCGTCAACTCAGGCGCGGCCATCGCCATGGCGGGCGTGGCGGCCGACAAGAAGAAGCCGTACTTCGTGGTGGGCTCGGGTGCGTCGAGCCTCACCAACGAGTACTGCTCGCCCTACACGGTGCACTACGCCTACGACACGGTGGCCATGGCCCGCGGCACCGCGAGCGCGGTGGTCAAGGCCGGCGGCAAGAGCTGGTACTTCGTGGCGGCCGACTACGCCTTCGGCGCGGCGCTGCAGAACGATGCAACCAAGACCGTGCTGGCCAGCGGCGGCACGGTGTCGGGTTCGGTCAAGCATCCGCTGGGCGCGAGCGATTTCTCGTCCTTCATGCTGCAAGCACAGAATTCGAAGGCGCAGGTGCTGGCGCTGGCCAACGCGGGCGGCGACACGGTGAACGCCATCAAGTCGGCGGCGGAGTTCGGCCTCGGCAAGAACATGAAGCTGGCCGGCATGATCATCACCATCAACGACGTGCATGCGCTGGGCCTGAAGGCATCGCAAGGCATGTACCTCACCGACAGCTGGTACTGGAACCAGAGCCCCGAGTCGCGCGAATGGGCGCGCCGCTTCTTCGACAAGCACAAGCGCATGCCCTCCTCCTTCCATGCCGGCGACTACTCGGCCGCGCTGCAGTACCTGCAGGCGGTGAAGGCAGCCGGCACCGACGACCCCGACAAGGTGATGGCGCAGTTGCGCAAGACGAAGTTCAATGACATGTTCGTCAAGGGCGGCTGGCTGCGCGACGACGGGCTGATGGTGCACGACATGCACCTGATGCAGGTGAAGACGCCGGCCGAATCGAAGGAGCCCTGGGACTACTACAAGGTGGTCGAGCCCATCCGCGGCGAGGCCGCATGGACGACCAGGGCCGAGAGCCGCTGCGCGCGGTGGAAATCGTCATGAGCATGAACGCATCCGCATCTTCTTCGTCTTCCTCGACCGGCGTGAAGCGCGTGGCGGTGGTCGGCACCGGCGTGATCGGCGCGAGCTGGGTCGCGCACTTCCTCGCGCACGGGCTCGACGTGAACGCGACCGACCCCTCGCCCGGCGCCGAAGAGCGGCTGCGCGAGGCGGTGGCGAAGCACTGGCCCACGCTGGAGCGCTTCGGCCTCGCGCCCGGCGCGTCCGTCGACCGCCTGCGCTTTCACGACAGCCTGGAAGACGCAGTGTCGGTGGCCGACTTCGTGCAGGAGAACGGCCCCGAGCGCATGGATTTCAAGATCGAGCTGTTCCGCCGCATGGATGCGGCCGCGCCGCCGGAGACGATCCTTGCATCCAGCTCCTCGGGCCTTGCGATCAGCGGCGTGCAGTCGGGCTGCGCGCATCCGCAGCGCGTGGTGCTGGGGCATCCGTTCAACCCGCCGCACCTGATTCCGCTGGTGGAAGTGATCGGCGGCGAGCAGACCTCGGCCGAAGTCATCGAGCGCACGATGGCCTTCTACGCGGCCATCGGCAAGCGGCCGATCCACGTGAAGCGCGAGGTGAAAGGCCACATCGCGAACCGGCTGCAGGCGGCGCTGTGGCGCGAGGCCTTCCACCTCGTCGACCAGGGCGTGGCGAGCGTGGCCGACATCGACACCGCCATCGCGCACGGGCCCGGCCTTCGCTGGGCGGTGATGGGACCGTTCATGAACCTGCATCTGTCGGGTGGCGCAGGCGGCATCGAGCATGTGCTCGCGCACCTGGGCGGGCCGATCGAGGACTGGTGGAAGGACCTGGGGGCGCCGTCGATGACAGCCGAGCTCAAGCAGAAGGTGGCGCAAGGCGTGTCACAGGAGTTGGGTGCACGCCGAACTGGCGATCTCGAATCGGCCCGTGACACCCTGCTGTTAAACCTGATTCGCGCGAAGGCTGATACCGGCAAGCTCGATTAGATGGAACCTTGCTCTTGTCGGGTGTTGAGCGCCTTGTTCGGGGCGCGATCACGCCCAGAGGGATCGGCCCGCATAAGCATGGCGTCCATCGTGAACAGGGCACCGGGTGCTCCCCGCAGCGAAATAAAGGAGGAGCCCGAAGGGCGGGGGACATTCGCGGAGGGGAGTACCCGGTGGCCTGTGCACGCACCCCGAACAAAACCCGGAACAAAAAAATGACCGACTTCCTCCACGACGAAAACCTGATCGCCCCACCCCGCACGGTGCGCATCGACTTCGACGATGGCTCCTTCGCGTTGCGCTCGCCGATGGCGCTGAAGCCGTATGCGCGATGCATTGGCGAATGGATCGAACGCTGGGCCAGCGAAACGCCCGACGCGCTGGCCTTCGCGGAGCGCGACGAGAGCGGCGAAGGCTGGCGCAAGCTGGACTACCGCGCGCTGCGCCAGGCCGTGGGCTCGGTGGCGCAGGCGCTGCTCGACATGAAGCTGCCGGCGGACCAGCCGGTGGTGATTCTTTCGGACAACGCCATCGACCACGTGGTGCTGATGCTCGCGGCCATGCATGTCGGGCGCGCCGCCTGCTCGCTCTCCAGCGCCTATTCGCGCATGGCGAAGGACACCTCGCGGCTGCACGGCATGCTGCAGGCGCTGAAGCCCGCGCTCATCTACGCCTCCGACGCGAAGGTGTACGGCGGCTCGCTCACGGGCAGCGGCGTGGAGGCCGTCACGGTGTTCAGCCTCAATGCCGGCGCGCACCCGGGCGCCATCGCCTTCGACAGCCTGCTCGCGGCGAAGGAAACGCCCGCCGTGATGGAAGCCTTCGCCGGCGTGCTGCCCGACACGCACGCCAAGTACCTGCTGACTTCCGGCTCCACCGGCAAGCCCAAGGTGGTCATCAACACGCACCGCATGCTGTGCGCCAACCAGCAGATGATGGCGCAGACCTGGCGCTTCCTTTCGCAGGAGAAGCCGGTGCTGGTCGACTGGCTGCCCTGGAGCCACACCTTCGGCGCCAACCACAACCTGCACATGGTGCTGTGCCACGGCGGCGCGCTCTACATCGACGAGGGCCGGCCTGCGCCGGGACTGATCGAGAAGACGGTGCGCAACCTGCGCGAGGTGAAGCCCACGCTGCTGTTCAACGTGCCGCGCGGCTTCGACATGCTGCTGCCTTTCCTGGAGGCCGACGAGGCGCTGGCCGCCGACGTGCTCTCGCGCCTGCGCCTGGCCTTCTACGCGGCGGCGGCGCTCGCGCCCTCCACCTGGAAGCGGCTCGAAGCGGTGGCGGCGCGCGTGCGGCCCACGCGGCCGCTGTGGCTCACCACCTCGTGGGGCGCAACGGAGACATCGCCCGCCATCACTTCCGCACACTGGAAGCTCGACGGCGCCGGCTGCATCGGCGCGCCGCTGCCGGGGCTGGAGCTGAAGTTCGTGCCCAACGGCGAGAAGCTGGAGATGCGCGTCAAGGGCGTCTCGGTGTTCCCCGGCTACCGCGATGCGCCGCGCGAAACCGCGCAGGCTTTCGATGAAGAAGGCTACTACCGCATCGGCGACGCAGGCTTCCTGGCCGACCCGTCGCAGCCCGCGCAGGGCGTGATCTTCAACGGCCGCGTGGCGGAGGACTTCAAGCTCTCCACCGGCACCTGGGTGTCCGTGGGCACGCTGCGCGTGAAGCTGGTGTCGCTGCTCGCGCCGCATGTGCAGGACATCGTGCTCACCGGCCACGACCGCGACGAGATCGGCATGCTGGTGTTCGCGAGCCCCCAGGGCGCCACGCTTGCGCCGCAGGCCATGGGCGAACGCCTCGCCAGCGTGCTGCGCGCGCTGCGCAACGAGGGCGCGGGCTCCTCGCAGTGCCCCGCCTGCGCGCTGGTGCTGGCAGAGCCGCCCAGCCTCGACGCGGGCGAGATCACCGACAAGGGCTACATCAACCAGCGCGCGGTGCTGACGCGGCGCGCGGCCGATGTGCAGCGGCTGCATGCACGCACATCGGGCGATGAACAGGTAGTGCGGCTGGAAGGCTGACCGCTTCCTTCTCCTGGAGCGCTCAGGCCTGCTCGAACAGCTCCAGCAGCGTGTTCTTCAGCCAGCGGTGCAGCCCCGAGGTCTCATGGCGCTGGTGCCAGAACAGCTCGATGATGCGCGGCGGCGCCTCCAGCGGCACAGGCATCTTGCGCAGGCCGGTCAGGCGCGGAGGCTCGAACTTCTCGGACCAGGGAAGCACCGCGATCAGGTCGGAGCGGCGCACCACCTCGTATGCCGCGCCGTAGTGGTTGACCGTCGCGACCAGGTTGCGCTGCAATCCGCGGCTGCGCAGGAACAGGTCGTAGGTCGGCGTGGTCTTGCCGACCAGGCTCACGTCCACGTGGCGTGCGGCAAGGAATTTCTTCAGCGGAATCCTCTCGGCCCGCGCCAGCGGATGGCCGGCACGCATGATGCAGACAAAGTCCGGCGACCACAGCGCCCGTGACTTGAGGAACGCCGGCCGCCGCACTTCCTCGTTGTAGACGCTGATCGCGAAATCGGCCTTGTTGTCGGCCAGCACCGGGCCGAAGTCGACCAGCGTGTTGGGAATGGCGTGAACCTGCATCGACGGCGCGACCTTGCCGAGCCGTTGCGCCAGCCGCGGCACCACGATGGACGACACGTAGTCGGACATCGCGATGCTCACGCTCGCCGTGCTGCGCAGCGCGTCGAACTGCTCGACGTCCAACGTCGCGCGGATCGCATGCAGCGATTGCGACAGCGGCTCCCACAGGTCGATGGCGCGCCGCGTCGGGTTGACGCCCGCGCCGCTGCGCACGAAGAGCGGATCGTCGAAGGTGTCTCGCAGCCGGCGCAGCGCATTGCTGACCGCGGGCTGCGTCAGCGACAGCTTGCTGGCCGCGCGCGTGACGTTGCCCTCGGTCATGAGGGCCTCGAACACCTTCAGCAGGTTGAGGTCGGCATTGCGGTAGTTCATCGCGCGTCCTCTTCGTCCATTCATTCACAGAGTCAATAAACACAATCACGCATATAAATTTGTCGTGATATCCCCGCGATCCTACGATCTGCCGCTTCTCCGCACCACCGAAGTCGAGGGATTCACATGACCATGCTGTCGGCCCGCATCGAGCGCCTGCCGTTCTCCGGTTTCCATCGGCGCCTGCTTCTCATGGGAGGCCTGGGCTACACCTTCGACGCGATGGACGCGGCCGTGATCGCCTTCGTGCTGCCGGTGCTGCGCACCGAATGGGGGCTCAGCAGCGTGCAGATCGGCGTGCTCGCCAGCGCGAACTTCATCGGATTCTTCTTCGGCGCGCTCGCGGCCGGCACCTGCGGCGACCTGTTCGGGCGGCGCAGGGTGATGATGTCGGCCCTCGCCATCTACTGCGTGGCCTCGCTCTTCAGCGGCATGGTCGACAGCTGGACGCTGTTCCTCGGCCTGCGCATCGTGGCCGGCTTCGGCGCCGGTGCCGAGAGCGCGATCATCGCGCCCTACCTCTCGGAGTTCGTGGCGCGCCGCTACCGGGGCACCTTCACCGGCGCGCTCGCGGGTTTCTTCTCATTCGGCTTCGTGGCCGCCGCGCTGCTGGGCTACTTCATCGTGCCGGCGCATGCACAAGGCTGGCGCATCGTGATCTTCATCACCGCGATGCCGGTGCTGCTGCTCCTGTGGTGGCGCCGCGCGTTGCCGGAATCGCCGCGTTGGCTCGAAAGCCAGGGGCGGCAGGCGGAGGCGGCCGCGATCGTGGATGCGATGGAATCCGACACCGTGCGCCGTGGCCTCGCGCTGCCCGCGCTCAACGAGGAAGACGTGGCCGCGCCACCGCCCAGCAACAGCCGCGGCGGCCTGCTGAAGAACTACGCCACGCTGGTCTCGCGCAAGCTGATGCGCATCAGCGTCATGACGTGGCTGATGTGGCTGTCGATCACCTTCAGCTACTACTCCTTCTTCACCTGGATACCGAGCCTGCTGATCCAGAACGGCATGACCATCACCAAGAGCTTCGGCTATTCGCTGGTGATGTACCTCGCGCAGATCCCTGGCTACTTCTCCGCCGCATGGCTCAACGAGAAGATCGGCCGGCAGGCCACCATCGTGGGCTACATGCTGCTGGGCGGCATCGCGGCGCTGGGCCTGGCCTTCACGCACAGCGACACGCAGATCATGGCGGCGGGCGTGCTGCTGTCCTTCTTCATGAACGGCACCTACGCTGGCGTCTATGCCTACACGCCGGAGGTGTTCCCGACGCAGGTGCGCGCGACCGGCTCCGGCCTGGCCTCGGCCATCGGGCGCATCGGCGGCATCACGGCGCCGATCCTGGTGGGCTTCATCTACCCCTCGCTGGGCTTCGCGGGCGTGTTCGGCATGACGACCGCCGTGCTGCTGCTGGGCGCGGCGGCCGTCACCTTCATGGGCATTCCCACGCGCGGCCGCTCGCTGGAAGACATCGCGGCAGCGGAGCTTTCCTGAGAGACATCGACCAGACACCCATGCAACCGAACGTGAACAGCAATCTCATCGACGAATCGCTCTCGGCCGTGGCACGCGCGCACGCCGAGACGCAGCAGCCGCAGGCCACCTTCGACGCCATCGACAAGGCGCTGGCCGCCACCGTGGGCCACCGGCTCTTCACGATCCTGGTCCATCACCGCGCGGCGCGCGAGTCGGAGCGCGTCTACACCAACATGCGCGATGCCTACCCGGTGGGCGGGCGCAAGCCGATCACCGATTCGCCCTGGATGCAGCAGGTGATGCAGCAGGGCCAGCCCTACATCGGCCGCACGGCCGACGACATACGCGACGTGTTCTTCGACCATGCGCTCATCGAGTCGCTGGGCTGCCGCAGCGTGCTGAACATTCCGCTGCGCTGGCGCGGCGAGACACTGGGCACGCTGAACCTGCTGCACCAGGAGAACTGGTACGGCACGCAGCACGTCGAGACCGCGCGCGTATTCGCGCAGCTCGCGGTGCCGGCACTGATGGCCGCCGCCGACTGAATGCCTGAATGAACGCCTTCACAGGAGCCCCTTCACCATGACGAACGCCGTACTGTTCCAGAACGCCCATCTGCTCGACCCGCAGCGCGTCGAGCTGCTGGAAGACCACCATATCCTCGTGGAGGACGGCGTGGTGCGCGAGGTTTCCGACAAGCCCATCCACAGCTCCTCGGCCCGCGCCATCGACGTGAAGGGCAAGACCGTGATGCCCGGCCTCATCGACCTGCACGTGCATGTGATCGCGGTGGAACTCAACCTCGCGCGGCAGGTGCATATGCCCAACGTGCTGGTGACGCTGCGCAGCGTGCCGATCCTGCGCGGCATGCTGCGGCGCGGCTTCACCACGGTGCGCGACGCGGGCGGCGCGGGCTTCGCCTTCAAGCAGGCGGTCGATGCCGGGCTGGCGCAGGGCCCGCGCCTCTTCGTCTCGGGCCGCGCATTGAGCCAGACCGGCGGCCACGGCGACATGCGCGCGCGCTCCGACTACATGGGCAACGGCGACGGCGTGTGCGCCACCTGCGTGCGCGTCGGCGCGCTCGCGCGCGTGGCCGACGGCGTGGACGCGGTGCGCAAGGCGGTGCGCGAGGAGCTTCAGATGGGCGCGGACCAGATCAAGATCATGGCCTCGGGCGGCGTGGCCTCGCCCACCGACCCGGTGGGCGCCTTCGGCTACAGCGAGGACGAGATTCGCGCCATCGTGGCCGAGGCGCAGGGGCGCGACACCTACGTGATGGCGCATGCCTACACGGCAGCCGCCATCGCGCGTGCCGTGCGCTGCGGCGTGCGCACCATCGAGCACGGCAACCTCGTCGACGCGCCCACCGCCACGCTCATGGCGCAGCTCGGCGCCTACGTGGTGCCCACGCTCGTCACCTACGACGCGCTGGCCACCGAGGGCGAGAGCCTGGGCCTGCCGCCGGAGAGCGTGGCGAAGGTCGCCAGCGTGCGCGAGGCCGGCCTGCGCTCGCTGGAGATCTACAAGGCGGCCGGCGTGAAGATGGGCTACGGCTCCGACCTGCTGGGCGAATCGCAGCGGCTGCAGAGCGACGAGTTCCGCCTGCGTGCCGAGGTGCTGTCGCCGGCCGAGGCCATCGCCAGCGCGACCACGGTGGGTGCCGAGATACTGGGCATGGGCGACCGCCTGGGCCGGCTGGTGCCCGGCGCGCTGGCCGACCTGCTGGTGGTGGACGGCAACCCGCTGCGCGACATCGGCTGCCTGCTGGGCCAGGGCGAGCGCATTCCGCTCGTCATGAAGGAAGGCGTGGTGCAGTTCGACGAACTCGCCACCCTGCACTGAACGAGAACGCTACGGCTGCGCCAGCCACTTGCGCCACAGCACCAGCGCCTTGTCCTGGTAGCGCCGGGTGGCGGCGAGCAGCGCGGCGCGGGGCGCGGTCGACATGAGCTCGGCCGGCAGCAGCGGATCGCGGATGATGTGCGCGATCACGGCGCGGCCCAGCAGCAGCGACTCGCGCGTCGCGGTCTCGAGCTTCTGGGTGGCGAGCCGCTTCTCGCTACGCTCCACGCCCGTCTGCAGGCGGCGGTAGTCGGCCTCCATGGCGCGCACGTTCCACAGCTTGCGCGCGGCCGCCTGCGCCGCTTCGTCGAGGTCGGCGATGCGGAACACCAGCGCGTCGCAAGACAGCCCCAGTGCCGCCAGATGCTTGCGCTCGGCCGCGAGGCCGCCCGAGAGGTTGTCGGGCCGGATGTGCAGGCCCGGGTGCAGTGCGGCAAAGCCGCGCAGCGACAGTGCGAGCGCATGGTGGCGCCACGCGGTCTTGTTGGCGCGCGGCACGCCCGCGTCGTGCACCGCGAGCCAGTCGCCGCGCCATGCGACGGTCTGCGCCTGCCGGTTGCGCCAGGCATCGACGGTGCGCGACAGCGCCGCGCCCTTGCGGTCGAGCATGTAGCTGCCGCGCTCGCCGCGCGCGATCTTGCCTTCGGCCGCGAGCCGCGTAAGGCCCACGCGCAAGGTGGATTCGCCGATGCCCATGAGCGCGCCCGCGCGGCACAGCGCCTGCGCGCTCAGCGTGCCGCCGTCGGCCACCAGAAGATCGAGGATCAGGTCGGGCGCGCTGGGGACGGCGACCGGCACATTACATACTTTGTCCATGTTTGCAGGAGAGAGAAATATTTCCTACGATCATCGTGAGCGATCGAGCATGTAATTTTGCCCGGAAGGATGCGCGCATGGCCATGCAATACGTGAGCTGCGACACAGATGGCGCCGTCTGCACCATCACCCTGAACCGGCCCGACAAGCGCAACGCGGTCGACGGCCTGGTGGCGGCCGAACTGCGCCAGGCCTTCGGCCAGTTCGAGGCCGAAGATGCGCTGCGCGTCGCGGTGCTGACCGGCGCGGGCGGCAACTTCTGCGCGGGCGCCGACCTCTCCGCCGTGGGCGACCCCGCCCGCCGCAACGAGCTCGACCCCGAGGGCGGCGGCAGCGGCCCGATGGGGCCCACGCGCATGGCGCTGTCGAAGCCGCTGATCGCGGCGGTGAACGGCTTCGCGGTGGCGGGCGGCCTCGAACTCGCGCTGCTGGCCGACCTGCGCGTGGCCGACGAGGACGCGGTGTTCGGCGTGTTCTGCCGTCGCTGGGGCGTGCCGCTGATCGACGGCGGCACGGTGCGGCTGCCGCGCATCGTGGGCATGGGGCGCGCGCTCGACATGATCCTCTCGGGCCGTCCGGTGGGCGCGCCCGAGGCGCTGGCGATGGGCCTGGTCAACCGCATGACGCCGCCCGGCGGCGCGCTGGTCGCCGCGCAGCAACTGGCACGCGAACTCGCCGCCTTCCCGCAGCGGTGCATGCTGGCCGACCGCCGCTCCGCCTACGAGCAATGGGACATGCCGCTGGCCGATGCCCTGCGCCGCGAGGGCGCGCTGGGCGTGCCGGTGGTCTTTTCCGAAGGACAGGCCGGCGCCGCGCGCTTTGCCAGTGGCTCGGGGCGCCATGGCGAGTTCGGGCGCTGAAAACCCGGCCTACCCCTGGCCGATGCGGCGCAGCGTGGTGCGCAGCGCCTTCGCGAAGCGCGGGTCGGCCATGGCGCCGACATTGAAGCGCGACCAGCGCGATACCTGGGTCGAATCGACGGCGAAGATGCGCCCCGGCGCCATCACGATCTTGCGCGGCAGCAGCTCCCTGGCGAAGGCCAGCGAGTCGGCCACGCCAGGCAGCGCGGCCCACACGTAGAGCGACTGCGGGCTGCGCGCGAACACCTCGGCGTCGACCGACTCCAGCAGCTTGATGGCGTTGCGCGTGGCTTCGCCCAGCCGCATTTGCAGCCGGTTCAGGTGCCGCTGGTAGTGGCCTTCGCTGAGGATGACATCGACGGTGCGCTCGGCGTATTCCGAACTGCTCACGTGGATCAGCGCCTTCAGATCGGCGAGGTCGCTCGCGAGGTCGGCACCGCAGGCGATGAAGCCCACGCGCAGCGCGGCCGAGAACGACTTGGAGAAGCTGCCGATGTAGATGGTGCGCTCCAGCTGGTCGAGCGCGGCCAGCCGGGGCAGCGCGGTGGGCTTGAAGTCGGCCAGCGGATCGTTCTCGACGATCAGCAGGTCGTGCTTCTGCGCGAGCTGCAGCACGCGGAATGCCTTGGCGGGCGAGATGTCGGAACCCGTGGGGTTGTGCGCGATCGACTGGGTGAAGAAGAGGCGCGGCCGCTCGGCAATGAGCAGGCGCTCCAGCGCTTCAAGGTCGGGCCCGTCGGCCAGGCGCGGCACGCCCAGCACCTGCGCGCCCGCGAGCTTGAGCTTGCCGAACAGCGGGTAGTAGCCCGGGTCGTCCACCAGCACCTTGCCGCCGGGCGGCACGAAATAGCGGATGACGATGTCCATCGCCTCGTTGGCGCCGTGCGTGAGCACGATCTGCCGCGGCTCGGCGCCAATGCCGAAGTCGGCCAGCTTGCGCACGAGGTGGTCGCGCAGCGGCGCATAGCCGAAGCGGCTGCCGTAGCGAAAGAGCGCGCCGAGCCCCGTGCGCACGACCTTGGGGTGGTACTTGTCGAGCCGCACGTCGGCCAGCCATTCGACCGGCGGGAAGCCGTCGCCCACGGCGATCGCGTCGGGCTCGGTCTTGAGCTGCTCGCGCATGAGCCACACGATGTCCATCGCGCGGCCGAGGCTGCCGGCGTCTTCCTCTGCGGGCCCGGGAGACGAGGGCCGCGCGCACACGAAGTAGCCCGAGCCGCGCCTGGGCTCGACCAGCCCGCGCGACACCAGCAGCTCGAAGGCCGCGACCACGGTGTTCTTGGCGTAGCCATGCAACTGCGCCAGTTCGCGCAGCGAGGGCAGCTTGTCGCCGGCCTTGTAGGCGCCGCTCGCGATCTGGCGTTCGATGGCGCTGGCGAGCGAATCGGCGATGGTGGTCATGGCCTGCGACTGTGACACAGCCGGCTCGAACAGCCACCCACTGTCCGCGCTGTCCGCACTGTCCCGCCAAACTGTGCCTTCCGGCGGCGGTACAGCCGGCCTAAATTGCCTGCTCCCGAACTCGCATTCAGAAGAGACACGCAACGATGGTCGCCGACTCCCGCCTTCCCAACTTCCGCGCGCTGACACCCGCGCAACGCCTCGAACACATCGCGCGCGCCGCCTCGCTCGCCAGCGACGAGGCCGCCCTGCTCGCCCGGCCCGACGCCCTGGGCATCGACCGCGCCAACGGCATGATCGAGAACGTCATCGGCACCTTCGAGCTGCCGCTGGGCGTGGCCGGCAACTTCGTGGTGAACGGCCGCGAGTACCTGGTGCCGATGGCGGTGGAAGAGCCCTCGGTGGTCGCCGCCGCCTCCTTCATGGCCAAGCTGGCGCGCGAAGGCGGCGGCTTCGAGGCATCGAGCACCGGGCCGCTGATGCGCGCGCAGGTGCAGGTGGTGGGCATCGGCGACCCGCACGGCGCGCGGCTCGCGCTGCTGCGGGCGCGCGAGCGCATCCTGGAGGTGGCGAACAGCCGCGACAAGGTTCTGATCGGCCTGGGCGGCGGTTGCCGCGACATCGAGGTGCATGTGTTCGAGAGCACGCCGCGCGGCGCGATGGTGGTGATGCACCTGATCGTCGACGTGCGCGACGCGATGGGTGCGAACACGGTCAACACCATGGCCGAAGCGGTGTCGCCGCTGGTCGAGGAGCTCACGGGCGGCACGGTGCGGCTGCGCATCCTGTCGAACCTCGCGGACCTGCGGCTGGCGCGCGCCCGCGTGCGGCTCGCGCCCAGCGTGATGGCCACGCGCGAGCGCAGCGGCGAGGAGGTGGTGGAAGGCGTGATCGACGCGTACACCTTCGCGGCCGTCGACCCCTACCGCGCGGCCACGCACAACAAGGGAATCATGAACGGCATCGACCCGGTGATCGTCGCCACCGGCAACGACTGGCGCGCGGTCGAGGCCGGCGCGCACGCGTACGCCTGCCGCCATGGCCGCTACACCTCGCTCACCACCTGGGAGAAGGACAACACCGGCGCCCTGGTCGGCACCATCGAGCTGCCGATGCCGGTGGGGCTGGTGGGCGGCGCCACCAAGACGCATCCGCTGGCGCGGCTGGCGCTGAAGGTCCTCGGCGTGCAGTCGGCGCAGGAGCTCGGCGAAGTCGCCGCGGCCGTGGGCCTTGCGCAGAACCTGGGCGCCTTGCGCGCGCTGGCCACCGAGGGCATCCAGCGCGGCCACATGGCGCTGCACGCACGCAACATCGCGCTGGTGGCCGGCGCCACCGGCGAGGAGATCGACGCGGTCGCCAGGCAGATGGCGGCCGAGCACGACGTGCGCACCGACCGCGCGGTGGCGCTGCTCGAAGCGCTGCGCGAGAAGAACAACAAGAAGTAGGCAGGCAGGAAGGCATTGCGGGCACGGCCCGCATCCACAACAACGACGGAGACAACAGCATGAAGACGGACAGTGCAGGCCGCGCGAGATGGCGGCTGGTTGAAATATGGGGCGACACCGCCGACCTGGGCCACCTCGCTTGGTCGATCGCCATAGGCCTCGTGGTGAGCCTCGCGGGCTTCCTGGTGGCCAACCGCGTGCTCGCGAGCACCGTGGGGACGCCCGAGCTGGCGCGGGCCTACGCCATGCTCGCGGGCCTGGGCGGCTGCGTGCTGTCGGGCCTGATCTGCGCCTGGCTCTTCACGCCCAAGCGCGAAGTGATCGAGGGCACCGGGGCCGATCCGCGCTGGCGCGAGGAAGTGCTGGCCGAGCTGGCCGGCGAGCACGGCGACCTGGGCTCGGTGGCCGACCTGCCGCCCGCGGTGGTGCGCGAGATGAAGGAGCTCGAAATCCACGACCTGTTCGCCTCGTACCGGCCGCGCGCCGCGCAGCAGAAAGGTGCCGCGCCATGATCGACGCATCGCTGCTCAACCAGATCCTCGTCGCCACCGGCATGGGCCTCGTCGGCGCCGTGGTGTTCGCGGCCATCGGCCTCGTCTCGGGCACCGACGAGACCACCACGCTCGCGCCGCTCACGCTGCTGGTGGTGCTGCTGGGCGTGCCGCCCGTGGGTGTCTTCACCTTCTTCCTGGCCGCGGCCGTGGCCAAGCACATGACGCACGCCGTGCCCACCGCGCTGCTGGGCATTCCGGGCGACACCATGGCCACGCCGCTGCTGCAGGACGCCAACGTGCTGCGCAACCTCGGCGTGCCGCACATCGCGTTGCGCAAGATGGTGTCGGGCGCGATCATCGCGGCCTTCATCGCGGTGCCGCTGGCCGTGCTGTTCGCGGTGCTGCTGGCGCCCTACGGCGCGGCCATCACCAAGGCGGCGCCGTGGATCTTCGTGGTGGCGGCCGTGGCCATCGCGTATTTCTCCAGCGGGCGCTGGGCCTCGGTGGCGACGCTGGTGCCCTTCGTGGTGGTGATCGTGGCGCTGCAGGCGCTCACGGGCAAGTACGGCGTGAAGCTCAGCATCAGCTACTTCCTGGGCATCGCCATCGGGCCGCTGGTGGCCGACCTGTTCTCGGTGATCTCGCCCGCGGCGCGTGCGCGCATGAAGCGCGACAAGGTCCGCACCTTCTCGCTGGCGCCGGACGTGAAGGGCTGGTCGGGCTATTTCCCGAACCCGTTCAAGGTGCT
Organism: Variovorax sp. TLI9-5A; assembly: GCF_056867935.1. Lineage (NCBI taxonomy): Bacteria > Pseudomonadati > Pseudomonadota > Betaproteobacteria > Burkholderiales > Comamonadaceae > Variovorax > Variovorax sp. TLI9-5A. The sequence goes on from NZ_CP200310.1 coordinate 121,942, forward strand.
CGACCGCGGGCAGGTGAAGTGGACCTTCGCGACGGCGGCTGTCTCCAGCGCCACCTTCGTGTTCAGCCCGGTCGCGATGACTGTGGTGCTGGGCGAACTGGTGGGCTCGCGCGTGAAGCACGCCTATCACCGGCTCACCACCACGCTGGCCGCGCGCAACGGCGTGACCGAGGCCACCTACATCGCCGAGGCGCTGATTCCACTGATCGCCATCGGCCTGCCGCTGAGCCCGGTGGCCGCGGGGCCGGCCGCGCCGCTTTTCAACGCGCCGCCGGTCTTCACCATCGATGCGGCCAGCGGCCAGACCCACAACCTGCACAACCTGCTGAGCCACTGGGAGTTCCTGGGCTACGGCATGCTGGCGGTGGTGCTCGCCGCGCTGGTGGCCTATCCGTTCACGATGAATTTCGCGCGCCGCGCGGCGCTCTTCGTCTCGCGCAAGGTCAGCCACGAGGCGATCATCGCGACCTTCGTGGGGCTGATCGTGGTGATCAGCGTGTGGGAAGGCCAGCTGCTCGGGCTGCTGGTGATTTTGACGATGGGGCTGCTGGGCGGGCTGCTGTCGCGCGCGATCGGCTTCAACACCGGCGTGCAGTTCATGGGCTACTACACGGCGGTGCTGACGGTGCCCGCGGTGGTGAAGGCCTTCGGCTGACCTGGTGAAGGAAGGCGGAAGGGGCGGTCAGCGCACCTTCGCGCAGACCGCCTCGAACACCGCGCCGCTGACCGTCTCGGGCTTGCCCACGGGCGACCACTGGGTGTGGCGGCTGATGTCGAGGTCGTGCACCTCGAGCGGTCCGTTGTAGCTGACGACGCGGCGCATCTTCTCGCGGCGGCCCTTGCAGTCGTAGTCGCCCAGGTAGTTCGATGCGCGGAAGGGCTGCTTGCCCACGTCGTTCTGCAGCTCGAAGTAGTCGTAGCGGGTCCAGGCCTCGACGAATTCGCCGTGGGGGCGGATCGACGGGATCTTCAGCGACACCTTCTTGCGGGCGGTGGTCATGAGCTGTGTCCACTCCTGCTGTTTCTGCTGCTGCGCGGTGGCGCATGGAACCGCAGCCACCAGCGCGACGGCACCGATGGCGGGGATCAGGCGAAGGAACGGGTTCATGGCTCGGGCTCCCTGTGTGGTTCTGATTCTGAATGGGCCGGCACCGGCCGGCAGCCGGAAGATATCAAAGCAGGCCCAAGGCGGCTCAGCGCGGCTTCGGCTGGACCTTCTTCCGGGCCGGCTTCGGCTTGTCGCCTCCGAACAGCTTTTCCACCTGCTGACCCACACGCGCCCCGATGGCCGTGCCCACGCCCGGCAGCACCGCGCTGCCGATGGCCGCGCCGGTGAGCGCGGCGCCGGTCAGCGAGAGTTCGGGGTCGCTCGTGCTGCCGCCCACCTTCAGCGGCACGCCGACCACGCCGTCGACGAGGTCGACCGCGATCTCGCCGTCGAGCTTGCGGTTGAAGAGTTTCAGGTTGCCGCTGGCGGTGAGCACGCCCGAGCGGGCCTTGAGGTTGCTGTACTGCAGCACGACGCCGTCCTCGGTGCCCTGGGTGTCGAGGGTGCCGGTGAGTTCGTCCAGCGCGGTGGTGCCGCCGCGGCTGATGCCGGCGGTGGTGACGGCCTTGGCCACGTCCAGCTTCGTGAGCGTGGCCGGCTGCACCGAGAAGGTGGTGCGGGTGTGCAGGCTGCGGATGAGCGCCCCCAGCTCCTCGGCGCTCGCGGCCTCGGCCACGAGCGTGGTGGTGCCCGAGAACTTGCCGGCCACCGAGCTGCGGCGGCCGAAGGCCTGCGCCAGGCTCTCGACGTCGATCTGGCGCGGCTCCAGGTCGGCCGAGAGCTGTAGCTTGCCGTCGGGCTGCGTCTCCAGGCGGGAGACGCCGTTCCAGGTGCCGCCGCCCACGTCGATGCGGGTGCGCCAGCGGTCCTGCCCGGCCTGGCGGTCCAGCCGCAGTCGCGCGGGCGATGCCGTGCCGGCGCGCTCGATGCGGGCCTGGCGCGGGCGCCAGCCGGGGTCGAAGCGGATGTCGCCGTCGTAGGCCAGGGAGATGTCGCGCCGGTCGATCCAGCTCACGTCGCGCCAGCGCAGCTGTTCCACGGGGACCGGCGCGAGCGTCCACGGCGCGGGCAGCGCGATGACGCCCGCCCCGCCTTCCCGCGGCTTGGGACCCTTGCCCCGGAAGGCCCGCACCGAGGCGCGCGGCAGCACCAGGCCCTCGACCTCGATCTCGTCCACCGCTATGACGCGCTGCAGCAGCGGCGCGAGCTGCAGCTGCACGCTCACGCGGCGCAGGGTGATGGGGCGCGGCTGGTCGGTGGCGATGTCGGACAGCACCAGCACCGGTACAGGCAGCAGCGACCAATGGGCGCCACCCACCTTCAGGGCCACGCCGAAGCGCTTCTCGAAGGCCTCGGCGATCTTCGCCGCCACCTCGTCGTCGGTGGGCAGCCGCGCGCTCACCACCCACACCAGCGCACCAATGCCCAGCAGCAATGCAACGGCGATGCCGATGAGCCAGCGGCGCAGGGGGAGCTTCATCGGCGCAAGGTAGCACGCAAAGGCGACTCGGTTTGTCAGCCGCCATCGCTATAGTTTTGGCCACCCTGTTACAGGCAAGAGAAAGAAAGAAGGAAGCACCGAATGCGTATCTGGAAAAAAGAGATCTCCGTCGAGGCGCTGACGCGCAACCACGTGGGCACCGCCGTCTCGACGCTGGGCATGGAGTTCCTGGAGGTGGGCGACGACTTCATCCGCGCCCGCTGCCCGGTGGACGAGCGCACCCGCCAGCCCTACGGCATCCTGCACGGCGGCGTGTCGGTGGTGCTGGCCGAGACGCTGGGCTCCTGCGGCGCCCATTACTCCGCCCCCGAGGGCGACCGCGCCGTGGGCCTGGACATCAATGCCAACCACATCCGCTCGGTGACCAGCGGCTGGGTGATCGGCACGGCGCGGCCGGTGCACCGGGGGCGCACCACGCAGGTCTGGCAGATCGACCTGACCAACGAGGCGGGCGAGCTGACCTGCGTGTCGCGCATCACGATGGCGGTGCTGCAGCCGCGCTGAGCGGCGGGCGCCCTCCTCTTGCCGCCTCTTTTCTCTTCTCCGGGCACAGGGTGCGTGCCGGTGTTCAGGGTGGTGCTCATCGCCCACAATCACGCCCCGGGAAAGCCGGAGCGTTCCGGACACCCGCCGCGCACACCACCAACAAGAGGAGAAAGAAAAAGATGTTCAACTGGACTGAACGGCCCGCGTCCGCGCTGGCCAACGGCGCGGTGATCGCGCCGGACGAGCGGCTGCCCTGGCTGCAGACCGGCGCCATGGGCGTGCAGCACGTCATCGCGATGTTCGGCGCCACGGTGCTGGCGCCGATCCTGATGGGCTTCAACCCCAACATCGCCATCCTGATGAGCGGCATCGGCACGCTCATCTTCTACTTCGTCACCGGCGGCAAGGTGCCCAGCTACCTGGGCTCGAGCTTCGCCTTCATCGGCGTGGTGATCGCCGCCAGCGGCTACGCGGGCAAGGGGCCCAACGCCAACATTGCGGTGGCGCTGGGGGGCATCGTGGCCTGCGGGGTGGTGTACATCATCATCGGGGCCATCGTGCAGGCCATCGGCACGGGCTGGATCGAGCGCTTCATGCCGCCGGTGGTCACCGGCGCGGTGGTGGCGGTGATCGGGCTCAACCTGGCGAGCGTGCCGGTCAAGAACATGGCGGCCGGCAACTTCGACGCCTGGATGCAGGCCGTGACCTTCCTCTGCGTGGGCCTGGTGGCGGTGTTCACGCGCGGCATGCTGCAGCGCCTGCTGATCCTGGTGGGGCTGATTCTGGCGACGCTGGTCTACGCGGCGCTGACCAACGGCATGGGGCTGGGCAAGCCGGTGGACCTCAGCGGCATCGCGAACGCGGCCTGGTTCGGCATGCCGACCTTCACCGCGCCGGTGTTCACGACCAACGCGATGCTGCTGATCGCACCGGTAGCGATCATCCTGGTGGCGGAGAACCTCGGCCACCTGAAGGCGGTGACGGCCATGACCGGCCGCAACCTCGACCCGTACATGGGCCGCGCCTTCATCGGCGATGGCATCGCCACCGTGGTGAGCGGCGCCGCGGGCGGCACGGGCGTGACCACCTACGCCGAGAACATCGGCGTGATGGCGGCCACGCGCATCTACTCCACCGCCGTGTTCGTGGTGGCGGCCGTCATCGCGCTGGTGCTGGGCTTCAGCCCCAAGTTCGGCGCGCTGATCCAGGCCATTCCGCTGCCGGTGATGGGCGGCGTGAGCATCGTGGTGTTCGGCCTGATCGCCATCGCGGGTGCCAAGATCTGGGTCGACAACAAGGTCGACTTCTCGCAGAACAAGAACCTGATCGTCGCGGCCATCACGCTGATCATCGGCACGGGCGACTTCACACTGAAGTTCGGCGACTTCGCCCTCGGCGGCATCGGCTGCGCGACCTTCGGCGCCATCATTCTTTACGCGCTGCTGGGCCGCTCCAGGAACTGAGCAGGCCCCGATCCAGGCCCTCCGGAAAAGTGCAACCTCATGAAAGAAGTGTTTGCCGGAGGGCCTGAGGCGGGGGGCCTTCACCGGCGTTTGGCCCGCGCCCGTTAGACTCCAACGCTTTTCGCACCGACGTTTTCCCAATGGCCGATGTCTCCGCCGCGCGCACCAAGGCGGTTTTCGAATTCAAGAGCGCCACGCTGCCGCTGATCGCAGTGATCCTCAAGACGTCCGACCTGGACGTGCTGGCCGAGGCGCTCGACGCCCAGCTGGCGGATTCGCCCGACTTCTTCGAGCAGGAGCCGGTGGTGATCGACCTCTCCCTGCTGCAGGAAGCCCAGGACGAGAGCGGCGAGGCCGGCGGCGGCGATGTCATCGACTTCGCCGCCCTGCGCGGCCTGCTGGCGCGCCACCAGACGCAACCCATCGCGGTGCGCGGCGGCAACGAGGCCCAGCACGCCGCGGCGCGCGCGGCCGGCCTTTCGGTGGCGGCCATGCCCTCGGCCCCGGCGCCCCGCCCTCCGGCCCCACCGGCCGAGCCCCCCGCTTCGGAAGCCCCCCAGATCGTGCGCGAGGTGCCGGTGCCGGCCAACGGCACGCTCCTGATCGACAAGCCGCTGCGCTCGGGCCAGCAGGTCTACGCCCGCGGCGGCGACGTGGTGGTGACTGCCGTGGTGAGCTTCGGCGCCGAGGTCATCGCCGACGGCAACGTGCACGTGTACGCGCCGCTGCGCGGCAAGGCCATCGCCGGCGCGCGCGGCAACACCGAGGCGCGGATCTTCTCGACCTGCATGGAAGCCCAACTGGTGGCCGTCGCCGGCATCTACCGGACCAACGAGGTGCCGCTGCCCGACACGGTGCTGGGCAAGCCGGCCCAGGTGCGACTGGACGGCAAGAAGATTTCCATCGACCCGATTCCCTGACCCGGCTCACGGAATGCGGCGACCCTGATAACCAACAACTGAATCGAAACAAGAAGGAATGGCCATGGCCAAAATTGTGGTGGTGACTTCGGGCAAGGGCGGCGTCGGCAAGACGACGACGAGCGCCAGCTTTGCGTCGGGCCTCGCGCTCGCGGGCAAGAAGACGGCTGTGATCGACTTCGACGTGGGCCTGCGCAACCTCGACCTGATCATGGGCTGCGAACGCCGCGTGGTGTACGACCTGATCAACGTCATCCAGGGCGAGGCCAACCTGAGCCAGGCGCTCATCAAGGACAAGCAGTGCGACAACCTGTTCGTGCTGGCCGCCTCGCAGACGCGCGACAAGGAAGCGCTCACGCAGGAGGGCGTGGAGAAGGTGCTGGCCGATCTCGCCGCGATGGACTTCGAATACATCGTCTGCGACTCGCCCGCGGGCATCGAGACCGGCGCCATGATGGCCATGCACTTCGCCGACGAGGCGCTGGTGGTGACCAACCCCGAGGTGTCCTCGGTGCGCGACTCGGACCGCATCCTGGGCATGCTCAGCAGCAAGACCAAGCGCGCCAAGGAAGGCGGCGAGCCCATCAAGGAGCACCTGCTCATCACCCGCTACAACCCCAACCGGGTGGCGGGCGGCCAGATGCTCTCGCTGGAGGACATCCAGGACATCCTGCGCATCAAGCTGATCGGCGTGATCCCCGAGTCGGAAAGCGTGCTGCACGCCTCCAACCAGGGCGTGCCGGCGATCCACGACAAGGAAACCGACGTGGCGCAGGCCTACACCGACGTGGTGGCGCGCTTTCTCGGCGAGGAACGGCCGATGCGCTTCGTCGAGGCGGAGAAGCCGGGCTTCTTCAAGCGAATCTTCGGGAGCAAGTAGTCCATGTCCTTCCTCTCGTTCCTGCTGGGCGAAAAGAAGAAGACTGCCAGCGTCGCGAAAGAGCGGCTGCAGATCATCCTCGCCCACGAGCGCTCGAGCCTCAGCGGCAAGAAGCGGCCCGACTACCTGCCCGAACTCCAGCGCGAGCTGGTGGCGGTGATTTCCAAGTACGTGTCCATCAACGCGGACGACATCAAGGTCAACCTGGAGACCCAGGACAACCTCGAAGTGCTCGACATCAAGATCGAGCTGCCCGATCCGGCCCCGACGCCGGCGCGCTGAGCGCGAAGAACCTGAAGCGCACCGACGGGTCCTGCAGGACCCGCTCGGCCAGCGCGCGCTCCCACGCGAGGTAGTCGGCCCAGGCCGCGTCGCGGCGCGGGCCGAACACGCGCATCACCGAGCCCCAGTCGTCGTCGAAGGGCGTGAGCAGCCGGGCCGGCACGAAATCGGTCGCCAGCGGCCTGCCGGAAGCCTTCCAGGCCTGCGTTCCGCCCTGGAGCCAGGTGAACACCGTTTTCCCCGAATCCGGCCAGCGCCGCCGGGCATCGCGCGCCACGCGCGCTGCGGCCGTGCCATCCGGCGAGGTGAAGACCAGCGTGCGGCCGGCCGTGGCGTGCGAAGCCAGCGGCTCCAGCGAGGCGGGCAGCATGTAGAGCGCGCCCGGAAGATGGCCGCGCTCGTAGTCGAGGCTCGGGCCGACATCGATCACCGTGACCGCGCCGTTGCCGCGCAGGCGGGCCAGAGCGTCGGGAGTCAACGGCAAGGGAGCGTCCCTCAGCACGGCCGTCGCAGTGGATGTTGCGGGCGGCGGCGCCAGTTCCGGCGCGAACTCGCCCTCATGGACGAACACCTCCGCCTGCCCCAGCTGCGTGAGCCAGAAGCTGGTAATGGCGGCGCGCAGTCGGTGCGCCGGGTCGTCGATCAGCACGATGCGCGCGCCGCGCGTGCCCACGAGGTTCTCGAAATGCATCAGCAGCTGGCCGCCCGGCACCTGCTGCACGCCCGTGCCCGCGAGGGCCGGGTCGGCGGTGGGCCGCACGTCGAAGACGTGGAGGGTGCGCGTGTCGTCGTCGCGCCAGCGTGCGACCTGGGCCGCGTCGGCCACGGGCAGCGAGAAGCGCCGGATCAGGTCGTCTGCGATGCCGCGCAGCACCTCGGGCGATTCGGGCGGCAGCTCGTCGCCGGGCGCGGCGTTCTGCACCGTGGGCGCGCCCAGCAGGCCCCAGGCCATGACGCCGTCCTCGACGAACACAGCCTCGGGCGCACGGCCCAGCAGCCGCAGCGTGGTGGCGCCGACGATGCCGCGCGTGCGGCTGAAGCAGTTGATGGCCCAGAGATGGTCCTGCGCCGAGTGATCGGCCTCGGAAGGCTCGAAGCGGCGCAGCGCCAGTTCGGTGCCCGCGTGGTTGCGCGCGCCGGGCAGCGAGAGGAACTCGAACTCCGCGCGCGGCCGGGCGTCGACCAGCGTGGTCGGCCGGCCTTCGCGCAGCCGCGTGCGCAGCGCCTCGACCAGCAGGCCGGGCGTACCGTAGTGCAGCCGGGCGCAGTCGCCGAAAGCCTTGATCAGGGTGCCGTAGCCGTCGATGGTGGGCAGGCCCTCGGTCACCCAGCGCTGCAGGCCGCCTTCGAGCGTGCGCACGTCGGTGTAGCCCAGGCGCGCGAGCACCTCGGCGGCGGATTGCGCAATGCCGTCGGGCGCGCCGTGGTCGTCGTAGAGCACCACGGGCACGCAGCGGCGCGGCACGAAGGCCCCCACCTGCAGCTCGAGCCCGCTGAACGGCAGGTTGCGCGCGAGGTTGGGATGGCGCTGCACGTACCAGCGGGTTTCGCGCACGTCGAGCAGCGCGATCTCGGGCGCGACGGCCGGGGCAGGGTCGGCCAGCAGCAGGCGCTGCAGTTCCGCCGGGGCGATGGCGGTCTTCTTCGTCGATGGCTCGCTCATGACGTCAGTTTGGCTGGATGCCGGCCTGTTTCACAACCGCCGTCCACTTCACCGTCTCGGACTGGATGAAGCGGCCGAACTCCTCGGGCGTGTTGCCCACGGTGAAGGCGCCGATGTCGTCGTAGCGCTTTTTGAACTCGGCCGTCTGCACGATGTCGCGCAGCTCGCGCGAGAGGCGCTGCACCAGCGGCGCCGGCGTGCCGCTGCGCACCACCACGCCGTACCAGGAGGTGACCTCGAAGCCCGGCAGGCCGGCCTCGGCGGTGGTGGGCACGTCGGGCAGCCAGGGCGCGCGCGTGCGGTAGGCCACCGCCAGCGGCTTGAGCGTGCCGGCCTTCACGAAGGGAATGGCCGTGACCACCTCGTTGAAGATGAACTGCGTCTGCCCCGCGAGCAGGTCGTTGATGGCCGGGGCGCTGCCCTGGTAGGGAATGGCGGTGAAGTCGGCACCGGTCTGCGTCTTCAGCAGTTCGCCCGCGAGGTGCGAGTACGCGCCGATGCTGATGCCGTAGTTGACCTTGCCGGGGTTCTTCTTCGAATAGTCGATGAGCTCGCGCGGCGTCGCCACGGGCAGCTTCGGGTTCACAAGCAGCACCTGCGGCGTCTGCACCAGAAGCGACACGGGCGTGAAGTCTCGCGCGAGGTCGTAGCTGAGCTGCCTGAAGAGCGCCGGCTGCACCGTGAGGTTGGAGGCCGGCGCGAGCAGCAGCGTGTGGCCGTCGGCCGGCTGGCGCGCGACGTATTCGAAGCCGATGTTGCCGGCCGCGCCGCTGCGGTTCTCGACCACCACCGGCTGTCCGAGGCGCTGCTGCAGCTGCTCGGCGACTTCGCGCGCGATCTTGTCGGCGATGCCGCCGGCGGGATACGGCACGACGAGGCGGACGGTCCTGGTCGGGTAGTCGTCCACGGTGGCCGCGTGGATCTGCACGTCGACGGACAGCGCGGCGAGCAACGCCAGCGCGAGGCGGATGAGGAAGTTCTTCATGGGAGAGAGATGGCGCAAGGGCTTGCACGCGGCTGTCGCGAGGCGCGGGAGCCGGCAAGGGTGCAGCAGCAAAGCCGCGAAGCGTAGGCCTCGACCCGCGCGCGGCGGAAGGAAGTTTCACGTCCATGCTTATGCGAAAAGCGCGCATGCAAGCGACCGCTTGCTACCTAGCATCGCAGTCCCGGTCCACGCCATGACATCGACTGCCGCTCCCCTTCCCCAGAAAGCACCAACCCGCCGGCACTGGTGGTGGCACTACGAAGTGCCCACGCTGCTGCTGGCCGCGGTGCTCTATGCCGCATGGGCCGCGCTGCTATGGTGGCATGCGACGCTGCCGGGCTGGGCGCTGTTCCTGGCGGGCGGCTTTCTCGCGCAGCTGCACTTCTCGCTGCAGCACGAGAGCATCCATGCGATGCGCCATCTGCCGAAGTGGCTGCGCCACGCGGTGGTGTGGCCGCCGCTGAACCTCTGGCTGCCCTACCCGTTCTACAACCGCGGCCACAGCTCGCACCACGTCAACTTCCATCTCACGCATCCGGAGCGCGACAACGAGAGCGCCTACCACTCCGCGCCCGCATGGCAGGGCTACGGGCCGGTGTGGCGATGGATCTACATGGCCAACCAGACGATTGCCTTCCGCGTGGTGCTGGGGCCGTTCCTGCGACTGTGGAAGCTGGTGCGCTTCGAGACCACGCGGGTGCTCGCGGGCGATTTCTCGCGCCTGCCGACGTGGTTCTGGCATGCGCTGAGCGTGGCGCCGGTGCTGTACTACGTGACCGTGGTCTGCGGCATGGGCTTCGGCGAGTACCTGCTGTACTTCGTCTATCCGGGGATGATGCTGGGCTCGCTGCGCACCTTCACCGAGCACCGCTGGGCCGACACGCCGCACGAGCGCGTGGCCATCGTGGAGTCGAACCTGGTGTTCGGGCTGCTGTACCTCTTCAACAACCTGCACCACGTGCACCACCGCGCGCCGACCATGCCCTGGTACGAGATCCCGGTGTACTTCCGCAGGCACCGCGCGGCGGTGCTGGCGGCGAACGGCAACTTCTACTACCGGGGGTACGGGGAGATCGTCCGGCGGCATCTGTTCAAGCCGGTCTTCACTCCCGTGCACCCCACCTGGTAGCTGGTAGCGCTCTCGCTCAGGGCTGCGCGACGAAGCGCGCCACCTGCGTCAGCACCTCTGCCTCCTTGAGGATGCGTCGATGTCCCCAGCCCTGCGTGGCAACGAGCTGCGCGCCGCGGATCGCGTCGCGGTACGCCTGTGCGTCGGCGAAGCGGTTCACGCGGTCGTCGCGGTCATGAACGATCAGCGTGGGCTGCGCGATGCGCGGGCCCACTGCCGCAGGTTCGAGCTGCGGCATCAGCACGCCTTCGCGCGATTCGAAGCGCCGCTGCATCGCGAGGCGCGTGGCTTCGCTGAGCCCGAAGGTGTGGGCGAAGTAGCGCGTGTATTCGCGCGGCGAAGCCGGCGGAGCAAGCAGCACGAGGCGCTCGGCGGGCAGCCCGCGCGCTGCAGCCAGGGCCAGCCCGTTGGCGCCCAGCGAATGCGCGACAGCGGCGCGCAGCGCGTGGCCATCGGCCGCGAGCCGGGCCGCGACGTAGGCGATGGCGCGCGCGAACTGCGGCGAGTTGCTCATCGTGCCGGCGCTGCGGCCATGGGCCGGCAGTTCGAGCAGCACGGGCCGCAGCCCCTCCGCGGCCAGGGCCTGCGCGAGCGGCAGCATCTGGCCCGCATGCCCGCCCCAGCCGTGCACCAGCAGCACCACCGGCGCCGACTCGGCGCCCGAGTCCTGCGCGGCAAGGTGGTAGATGCCCACGCTCGCGTCTTCGAAGGCCCAGCCCTCGCGCCGCCATTCGGCACCGGGGCCCTGGCCGCGATAGAGCCACTTGGGCGGCAGCGGCGTGCCGAAGACACGGTAGGCGGCACGCACCGCCAGCGCGGGCCACAGGCGCTGCGAGGCGGTGAGGCCGAAGCGAAGCGCGCGCATCGTGCGGCTGGGCCGGTAGTAGTTCGACTGCGCGGCGTGGCCGGCTGCCGAAGAAGAAGTACTCGTCATGGGTGGGTGGTCCTTCAAGGCTTCAGTACCAGACCCAGTCGCGGTTGCTGCGGGGCAGGCTGCGCAGGGTGTCGCGAAGGCCCTTGATGCCAAGGACGGCCGCGTAGACGGCGAGAAAGAGGGCAATGATCAGCATGGTGCTTCTCCTGTTTATCGCACGACTGTGCGAAATTCTGGCAAATCGAGATGCGGGAAATCCGCCTGCTTCGTGAAGGGTCCTCGCTCAGGCGAGGTAGCTGGAAAGAAGCCGCTGCCAGGTCTGCGTGGCGCGGTCGGCAGCCTGCGGGTCGCGCAGGAAGCGCGCGTCGTGCAGCTGGGTCATGGTCAGGCCGTTGAGCTCGCTCACGAGCTGGGCGGGGTCGGTGTCGGCCTTGAGCTCGCCCGTCTCGATGGCCTGCAGCACGGTGCGGCGCAGCGCGGCGCGCCAGCGGGTGATTTCGCCGAGCAGCACGTCGCGCAGCTCGCCCTCGCGGTCGTCGAACTCGAAGGCGCCCGCCATGTAGAGGCAGCCGGTGTGCATCTCGACGTCGCGGGTGCGAGCGATCCACCGCGCCACGATCTCGTTGAGCCGGGGCAGGCCCTTGGGCTTCTGCATGGCGGGCACGAACACCTCGGCCAGGAAGCCGCGGCCGTACTCCTCGATGACGGCCTTCTGCAGCGCCTCGCGCGAACCCACGCGCGAGAACACGCCGCTCTTGGACAGGCCCAGCTTGCTGGCCACGGCCTGCAGCGTGATCGCTTCCAGGCCCTCGGCGAGCGCGAGGTTCATTGCCGCGCCGACGATGGCGGCGCGGGTGAGTTCGCTTTTCTGGGTCTTGGCGTCCATGCGGCGAACTTTAGCACAGTCGTGCGAAACTACAAGTACCCAGCGGAAAGCCGCGGCCGGAGCGCCTTAAAGATGTTTTGCTCATGTGAAACCAACAAACGCATCGTTCCCCGAATAAGCGCTTCTGCCGAGAATCGCCGGTCGGCCCCAGCCGGGGCTTCGATGACTCCTCCGCGCCAGATGAACTTCCAACAACTGCGCTCGGTACGCGAGGCCGTTCGTTGCGGCTTCAACCTGACCGAAGTCGCCCACACACTGCACACCTCCCAGCCCGGCGTGAGCCGGCAGATCCGCGAACTCGAGGAAGAACTCGGCATCGAGCTCTTCGTGCGCGCGGGCAAGCGGCTCACCGGGCTCACCGAGCCCGGCGGGCACGTGCTGCCGATCATCGAGCGCATGCTGATGGAGAGCAGCAACCTCAAGCATGCGGGCCAGGAGTTCGTCGCGCAACAAAGCGGCCTGCTCTCGGTGGCGGCCACGCACTCGCAGGCGCGCTATGCGATGCCGGTGGCGGTGCAGGAATTCCGCGCGCAGTTTCCGAACGTGAAGCTGCACCTGCACCAGGGCTCGCCCAAGCAGATCGCGCAGATGCTGCTCGACGGCGAAGCCGACGTGGGCATCGCCACCGAGGCGCTGGGCGACTATCCGCAGCTGGTCGCCCTGCCCTGCTACCGCTGGACGCACTCGGTGATCGTGCCGCCGGGGCACCCGCTGCTCGACGCTCCGCTCACGCTGGAAGCGCTCACGCGCTACCCGCTCATCACCTACGACACCGGCTTCACGGGCCGCTCGCGCATCGACGAAGCCTTCGAGCAGCGCGGGCTGCAGCCCAACATCGTGCTGGCCGCGATGGATGCCGACGTGATCAAGACCTACGTGCAGCTGGGCCTGGGCATCGGCATCGTGGCCGGCGTGGCCTATGAAGCCGAGCGCGACACGCAGCTGCGCGCGATCGACGCGGGGCGGCTCTTCGGCATCAACCTCACCAAGCTGGCCGTGCGGCGCGGCACTTACTTGCGCAAGTACGTCTATGCCTTCATCGAGTCGTTCGCGCCCACGCTGACGCGCGCGGTCGTCGAAGGGGCTCTGGGAGACCAGGAAAGGGCTTCCCACTACGAAATCTAGGCCCTGTTTGTCCAGAGGCTGCAAGGGAGTGTGTACTGCGGACGACAGAAGGGTTAAAAAAGAAGTCTGAAGCTTCACACAGGCGGCGTACATTCGGGTTAATTCCCTCGCTTCCTGGAAATGGATCAGCAATGGCTTCGTCGACCTCGCAGCAGCAGCAACAGCAAACTAGGGCCTCCCAGAAGGCGGCCGATGCAGCGGAGCGGCGAGAACGCTTGAGACGCAACCTGCCCGCCACGGTGGAACTGCTGCAGAGCCGCCAGGCCGACCGCATCGACGACGCCGACATCGATGCGTATGTGAGCCTCAACTGGCTCGAGTGGCACGGTGGTGGCCTGCGCCTGACCATCACCGGGCGCAACGTCTGCGCCCAGTCGGTGCCCACGGCGCTGGTCTGAAGACCGACTCCGGCGTTCGCTCCTCTTTCAATCCCTCAAAAGAAAAACCGCCACGGTTGCCCGTGGCGGTTTTGTGTTGCCTGGTCGGCTGGCGGTACGCGCTTACTGGCCGGCGATGATGTTCGCGATCACGCCGGTGGCAATGGCCGCGAGGACGAAGTCGCCGCCCACGCCCACCCACTGATAGCCACGGGGCGGCTGCTGGAGCCTGTAGGCGCGCCAGTCCTGCACCACGTAGTTGCGGCCGCGGTACTCCTGCGGCACGCGGCCACCGCGGCGCCATTCCGTATGCGGCTGCGGGAAGCCACGGCGGTCGAACTGGCGGCCATCGCGGAAGTCCTGGTTGCCGCGGTAGTAGTCGCCATGCGGGCCGCGGCGATCGAAATTGCGGTCGCGATGCTCGTAGCGGCCATCGCCGGGGCGGCCGTTGTTGTTGTCGAAGCGGCGATCCTGCGCAAAGGCACTCCCTGCGGCCATGCACATCGCGAGTGCCGCGGCGCCCACGGCCATGATCTTCGAGTTGGTTTTCATCCGGAACTCCTTCATGCGTTGATGACGAGTCCATTGTGTGCCACGCATGTGTCCGATTCGGCCGCTTCAGGTCGCGGTCAGGTGAAATCAGGTAAGCACCGGTATCCGCGCGGCGCCTTGTCCTGCATCAGGCCGGCACGTAGCGGTTGACCACCATCCCGCTCTCGTAGGCCGTCGAGCGCAGCAGCCGCAGTTTGTGGCCCTTGCGCTTGTCGTGGAACACCGAGCGTCCCGCGCCCACGGCCATCGGGTTCACGAAGAACTGGAACTCGTCGACCAGTCCCGCCGTCACCAGCGCCGACGCGAAGCCCACGCCGCCAATCGTGATGATGTCCTTGCCCGGCTCGCGCTTGAGCGCATTCACCTCTTCGGCCATGTCGCCGCGCGCGATGACGGTGCGCTCCCATCGCGAGGAAGCGAGCTTGTCGGTGAGCACGACCTTGCGGGCATCGACGATCCTCTGCGCGAAGGCGTAGTGCGGGTTCGCGGGAAAGTTCTTCGCCGCGCGGCCCCAGTGGTCGAGGTAGCCCTCTTGCGCGATGAGCCGGCTCAGCAGGATGGTGTCGATGCCTTCGAAGACGGCGTTGAAGTCGCGCTTCAAATCTTCGTCCCAGCCCCAGCGATCGCCCCAGCCCCAGAGCTGCCAGTCGAGGCCGCCATTGGCCGGCGATACGTAGCCGTCGACCGACATCTGCATTTGCAGGATGAGCTTTCTGGTCATGCGCATTCCTCTCGAATCGTTGCCGGAAAGCTGCAGCAGCAGCCGGCGATAGTTGAAGAACTGATTGCCAAATGCAAGCGGTTGCAGTGTTGATCAACCGATATCAAAATGCAAGTAGTTTTTGAAAGAGATCGGAAAGACCATGGCCTCCAGCGAAAAGTCGGCATGCCCGATCAACCTCGCGCTCGAAGTCTTCGGCGACCGGTGGAGCCTGCTGATCGTTCGCGACATGATGTTCGCGGGCAAGCGCCACTTCCGCGAGTTCCTGCAGTCGGAGGAAGGCATCTCCTCCAACATCCTCACGGAGCGCCTGAACAAGCTGGTCGAGTACGGCGTGCTCTCGAGGGCGGACGACCCCAGCCACAAGCAGAAGGCCATCTACAGCCTCACGCCGATGGGCATCGACCTGCTGCCGGTGGTCACGCAGATCGGCATCTGGGGCCGCAAGTACCGGCCGGCGACCGAGGAGAGCGCAGCGCCCTCCGTAGCCCTCGAGAAGGGCGGCGCCGCGCTGCAGAAGAAGATGCAGGCCGGGCTGCGCAAGGCGCACCTGAGCAGGCACTAGAAGGTCAATACAGCCCGCTTGCGAAGGCCGCATCGGGCTTCGGCAGCGAGGGCAGACCCAGGACCGTCTTCAACGACGCAGCCACCACGGTGATGACCGCTGCCCCCTAGCACGCCCCAGAGCACTGAAGGCGCCGGCGCGGTCAGCCGCATGGAGCCCACACCCAATTGCCAGAAACCCGCGGGGCTCATCGCATCGTGCGCGAAGATGAAGAACAGGATGTGGACGCCAAGCCGTGCCCCAACCAACGTGCGCGGAATGGCCAGCAGCAGAGCCAGCGCGAACAGGCCCGCAGGCAGGCCGAAGCCGGCGGCATGCTGAAGCCGGCCGGTGCCGAATGGGCGTTCGACGGCTACCGCCATTGCGACGGGCACGACCCCGAGGGCGACGTGTTCCAGTTGCGCGAGCGCGCCGCGAGCTGAAGGATCAGCCGCCGACCGCGCTGTTGGCCTGGTAGGCGCGCGAGTCGCTGCCGTGCTTCGCGTGGCGATCCAGCGGCGGCAGGTCGAGCTCGATCAATGCGCCGTGCGCCTTCGCAAGATCGAAGGTGCCTGTGGCTTGCGGCCTGTCGGTGTGCAGCACGAGCGCATAGGGCCCTTCGCCGCGCGCAGCGAGGCGTTGGTCCAGGCTGCTGCCGCTGCCGTTCTCCCTCGGAGAGGAAAGCACCAGCACGCTCTGCCCTAGTGCGATGACGGCCACGCGAACATTGCTTCCGGGCACAGCCACGGGCTCGCCGATGTGGGTGTCGGCATCGTCGGAAACGCTGCTGCCGAGCAAGGCGCGGTAGCGCGCCAGCGTGGCATCGAGATCGCGTACCGCGACGGCCAGGCTCGCCACACCGAGCACGCCGTTGGCATGCACCCGCACATCGCCCTCGGGCACGCGCAAGGCGCGCGGCGTCAGGTCGCCGCACAGGAAAGGCAGGTCGGCGGAAGTCGCGCGTGCCGTCTGCCAGCGCAGGCGCTCGCCATCGGGCCGCACGCGGCCACCGTCGAGCGGGCCTTCCAGCGCAAGGCCGCGTGCCTTCGCATCGGCCACGGTGGTGGCGGTGTCGCGCGGCAGCAATGCGAAGTCGACGATGCCTTCACCGTGCTTCTGCAGCAGCTGCCACCAGCGCTCCGTGGGCGAAGGCTCGCGCCATGCGATCAGCTCCAGGTAGCTGCCGTCGCCGAACACCACTAGCGCGTTGTGCGTGGCTCGGCCCGGATGGTCGCCGCCGCGCAGCACGTGGAAGCCGAGCGCGCCGTAGTCGGCGATGGTGCGTTCGAGGTCGTGCACCGCGATCACGATGTGGTCGAGTTTCAAGGACATTCTTGTGTTCTCCCGTCGATGGATATGCCTGTGTGCGTCATGAAGCCGTGCGCGCCGCGCCGTCGCCGCCGAGATAGGCGTCGCGGATGCGCGCATCGGCCAGCAGCTCGCGCGCCGGGCCCGAGAGCACGATGCGCCCCGTCTGCAGCACATAGCCGTGGTGCGCGATCTGCAGCGCCAGGCTCGCGTTCTGTTCGACCATGAACACCGACACGCCCTGCGCGTTGATGCGCGCGATGAGCTCCAGCACCTTGTCGACGTACAGCGGTGACAGGCCCATGGTCGGCTCGTCCATGCAGATGAGCTGCGGCCGGCCCATGAGCGCACGCGCCATCGCCACCATCTGCTGCTCGCCGCCCGAGAGCGTGCCGGCCTGGAACTCGATGCGCTGCGCCACGCGCGGGAACAGCTCCAGCATGCGCTCCAGGTCCTGCGCCACGGCTTTGCGGTCGCCGCGCGCATAGGCGCCCATCAGCAGGTTCTCTCGCACCGTCATCGCGGGGAACAGACGGCGCGCCTCGGGCACGGAGCCTATGCCCTTGCGCACGATCTGCGGCGTGCTCAGGCCCAGCGTCGATTCGCCGTTGAAGAGCACCTCGCCGGAGCGCGGCTTGAGCAGGCCCAGCACGATCTTCATGGTGGTCGACTTGCCGCTCGCGTTGCCGCCGAGCAGGCTGACGATCTGGCCCTTGCGCACTTCGATATCGAGATCGAAGTGGGCCTGCACGGGGCCGTAGAAGCTGTTGATCTTGCGCAGCTGCAGCAGCGGTTGCTCATGCTGCGGCTCATGGAAAGCAGGTGCCGCGCTGCGTTCGGGCGGCCCCTCATCCCGCCCTTCTCCCCAGAGGGGCGAGGGAGCGAGGCCTGTGCGGGCGACGGTGGCGATCATGCGGGCACCGCTTCTTCTTCGTTCGGTGCTTCCGCCGAGCCTACTTGGCGATGACCGAGGTACGCCTCGATCACCGCCGGGTCGTTGCGCACCTCGTCCGGCAGCCCCTCGGCGATCTTGCGGCCGTCGTCGAGCACGGCCACGCGGTCCGACAGCTGCATCACCAGGTCGAGCTTGTGCTCGATCAGCAGGATGGTCTGGCCGCGTGCCTTCAGGCCCCGGATGATCTCCAGCATCTCCGCCGTCTCGCTCTCGTTCATGCCGGCGGTGGGTTCGTCCAGCAGCAAGAGACGCGGCCTGAGCGCGAGCGCCCGCGCGATCTCCACGCGGCGGCGGTTGGCGTACGAGAGGCTGTAGGCCGGGTGGTCGATACGCGGCGCCAGGCGCTGGCCGAAGAGCGCGATGATCTCGCGCGCCTCCTCGCGCAGCGCCTCTTCTTCACGCCGCACCGCGCCGGGCTGCACCAGCGCGAGCGCCAGCTCGGCGATCGCACCCAGCCCCGGCACGCCGCCCAGGCGCGGTTTCACGGCGCGCAGCCGCGTGTGCGCGCCGACCAGCACGTTGTCGAGCACGGAGAGATTCGCGAACACGCGCCCGTGCTGGAAGGTGCGCGCCAGCCCGCGCTGCGCGAGCTGCTGCGCAGGCAGGCCGGTGATGTCCTGCCCGTCGAACAGCACCTGCCCTTCGTCGGGCTTGTCGAGACCGGTCACGAGGTTGAAGAGCGTAGTCTTGCCCGCGCCGTTCGGCCCGATCACGCTCAGCAGCTCGCCCTCGCCCATACGCAGGTCGACGGCGTCGACGGCCGTGAGCCCGCCGAAGCGGCGCACCAGGCCGCGTACCTCAAGCAGCGACGGCATCGACAGCTTTCTCCGCCACCCGCGCCTTCGAGTCGACGTGCTTCACCTCGGCGCGGATGTTCTGCGGATTGCGCAGCAGGTTGAGGATGGGGCAGTTGCGCTCCACCGCCTCGAACAGCGCATCGATCTCCTCGCGGCTCGCGGGCGAATCGATGTGCACTGTGTAGCCGATCTCGTGCGGCCAGATGGGCGTCTTCTCGTGGCCCGGCTTGCCCCCGCGCGGATCGATGACGCCCGTCACCTCCACCTCGAGGCTTTCGAGCGGCACCTGCCGCTCTGCCGCCTGGATCAGGAAGATGTGCGTCACGCAGGTGCCGAGCACGCCCAGCTGCAGCTCGGGCGAGCTGGGGCCGAGGTTGTAGCCCGCGAAGTCCGGCGGGCTGTCGCTGATGACCTGGTGCTCGCGGATGCGCAGCCGGCGCACGCCGCTGCGGCCCTCGGCCTTCACGCTGGCCCTCAGTTGCACGGGTTGCGCCGTGCCCGCTTCGACGGCAGCGTTGCGCGCCAGCACGGCGCTGCGTTTCTCGGCGAGGTATTCGTTGAGATGGCTCATGGTGATGTGTTCTTTCAGACAGTGCCCAGCAGGCCTTGAGGGCGGAATCGGATGAGGAGAAGCAGCGCGACGCCGTAGATCAGCATCCGGTACTCGGCCGTCACGCGGAACAGCTCCGGCAGGCTCACGAGCGCCACCGCCCCCAGCAGAGCGCCGCTGATGTTCCCGAGGCCGCCGAGGATCACCATCGTCAGCGCGAGGATCGAGATCTGCGAGCCGAAGGTCTCGTGGTTGATGTACGAGTACATGTGCGCTGTGAAGGCGCCGCTCACGCCGGCCGCGAAGCCGCCGAAGCCGAAGGCCAGCGCCTTGTAGCGGTCGGGGCTCACGCCGTAGGCGCGCGCGGCCACCTCGTCCTCGCGCACGGCGCGGAAAGTACGGCCCAGGTGCGAGCGCAGCAGGCGCCACTGCAGCAGCGCCAGAAGAACCATCGCGCCAAAGGAGGCCCAGTAGATGGCCTCGTTCGACGAGGCATCGCGCCCGAACAGCGACAACGGCGGAATGCCCGACACGCCGATGGGCCCGTGCGTGAGGCTCTCCCAGTTGAGGATGGTGAGCGCCACGATCTCGCCGATGCCCAGCGTGGCGATCGACACGTAGTGGCCGCGCAGCCTGAAGGCCGGGAAGATCAGCGCCGTGCCGATCAGCGAAGTGAGGACGCCCGCGAGCACGATGCCCGTGCCCACCGGCAGGCGCAGGTCGAGCACCAGCAGCGACGACGCGTACGCACCGATGGCCAGCAGTCCCGCATGACCCAGCGAGATCTGCCCGATGGTGCCCGCCACCAGCGTGAGGCTCAGCGCGAGTGCGCCGTAGAGCCATGCGTTGGTGAGCGTCTGCAGCAGGTACGGCGACGGATCGAACAGCGGCAGCGCCACCGCCGCGGCGAAGAGCGCGAGCAGCAGGCTGCGTGGCACGTGCCACGGCTTGCTCGGTGCGATGAAGGTGCCCGTGAGCGGCTCGGGCGGCAGTGCGCGCTTGCGTCCGAACAGCCCGTTGGGCTTCCACAGCAGGATCACGAGCAGCAGCGCGAACGCAAAGAGATTGCGGTACGGCGTGCCGAGAACAGCCACGCCGTAGCTCTCGATCAGCCCCAGCAACAGGCTGCCCGCGATGGCGCCAGGCACGTTGCCCACGCCGCCGACCACGGTGGCCACCACGCCCTTGAGCGTGGCCTGGAAGCTCATCGCCGGGCTGATGTTGTTGTAGTACATGCCCACCAGCAGGCCCGAGAGCCCACCGAGCGCGGCGGCGATGGCGAACACGGCCTGGTTCACCCGGTCGACGTCCACGCCCATCTGCTGCGCCGCGTCGCGGTCTTGTGCGGTGGCGCGCACGGCCCAGCCAAGCTTCGTGAAACGCAGGAAGCCGAACAGCACAGCCGCGCTCGCGAGGCCGATGCCGGCGATGAGGATGTCGAGCGCGCCGATGGTGCCGGTGCCGATCTGCAGGCGCCAGTCGGGCAGCTGCGTGGGCAGCGAGCGCGGGTCGGGGCTGAACACCAGCTGCACCAGGATGTCGAGCACGAAGCTGATGCCGATGGTGGCCAGCAACGGCGCGATGCGCGCCGCGCCCTGCAGCGGGCGCAGGCCCACGCGCTCGATCAGCATGCCGAGCGCCCCCGAGCCGATCACCACCAGCGCGATGGTCACGGGCAGCGGCGTGTGCAGGTACGTGATCGACGCCCAGCCGATGTACGCACCCACGGTGTACACCGAGCCGTGCGCGAAGTTGATGAGGTGCGAGACGCCGAAGATCAGCGCGAGCCCCACCGCCAGCAGCGCATAGATGTTGCCGATGATCAGGCCGTTGACGGTGTAGTCGAAGAAGGAAGTGAAGCTCATCGGCGCGAACGGATTGCCTGCCTCTTACTTGGCCGCAGCCACGGCCGCCTTCTCGTCCAGCTGCGCCCACCTGCCGTCCTTCACGACGAGGTTGACGCTCTTCACGCCGATGATGCGGCGCGTCTGCGCGTCGAAGCTGGCCTTGCCGAAGATCACGCTGGGCACGTCCTTGATCTTGTAGAAGGCGTCGCGCACGGCCTTGCGGTCGGCACCGGGGCCTGCCTGCCGCAGTGCGGCGGCGGCGTACACCACCGCGTCGTAGGCGTAGGCGTTGAAGGCGTCGGGCTCCTTGCCGTACTTCGCGCGGAAGCTCTTCACGAAGTCCTGCACCTCGGTGCGCGGCTCTTCGGGGTAGAAGGCGGTGTTGGTGTAGATGCCGTTCACGGCTGCGCCGCCAAGCTCGATGAACTTCGGCGAATACACCGAGCCCACGGCGGCGATGGGCTGCTTCAGCCCCACGCTGCGCACCTGGCCCGCGATGAGCGCGCCGTCGGGGTAGTAGGAGATGAGCACCAACCCGTCGGGGTTGGCGTCGCGCACGCGCACCAGTGTCGAGCGGAAGTCCTTCTCGTCGGGCTGGTAGCCCTCGGCGATGGCGACCTGCGCGCCGCGCTCCTGCGCGGCCTTCACGAGCACGTCCTTGCTGGTGCGGCCCCAGTCGGTGTTCAGATACAGCACGGCGATACGCTTGAAGCCCAGCGTCTTCACCGCGAGCTCGGCCAGCAGGGGCTGCGCGTCGGCCTGGCTGATGGAGGGGCTCCAGATGTAGTCGCCGCCCTTGGTGAAGTCGGGATGCGAGTTGGTGAAGCCCAGCTGCACGAGGCCTGCTCGCTGGTAGATGGGCGAGGCGGCCATCGAGGCGGGGCTGGAGAAATCACCCAGCTCGATGAGCACGCGCTTGTCGTTCACCAGCTTCTGCGCGATGGCCACCGACTGGCGCGGATCGCTCTGGCTGTCCTCGAAGTTGTAGGCCAGCGGACGGCCGTGGATGCCGCCCTGCGCGTTGATGTGCTCCAGCGCGAGGTCGAAGCCGGCCTTCCATTGCGCGCCGTATTGCGCGTTCTGGCCGGTGACGGGCCCGCTCACGCCGAACCACACCGGTTCGCCGGTGGCGGGTGCGGCCAGTGCGGCGAAAGGCGTGGCCAGCAGGGCCATGGAGAGTGCGGCCACATGACGCAGGAAGCGGTGGCGGTTCATGAGCAGCGGCATGGTGTCGTTCGGGTCCGGTGATGGATGCAGAGGTGCGAGGGAGCCAGTCATTCTTCGCCTGCGCCCCACGCCGGGGAACGAACAAAAACGGGGAGGCTTATGCGCTTTCCGAGCAAAGGGACAAGCGCCCGCGCGCCTTCGGGCTGCGTTTAAGCTGCGCGCCACATGAAGCGACGACACCTCCTCCATCTGCTGGCGGGCATACCCGCGGCGACCCTCCTGGCGGCCTGCGGCAAGCGCAAGGCATCGGCCACGGCGTTGAAGTCCGGTGCCCACGTGCTGGCCCTGGGCGACAGCCTGACCTTCGGCTACGGCGCATCGCCCGAGGCCTCATGGCCGGTGAAGCTGGGCGAACTCACGGGCTGGCAGGTCGAGAACGCGGGCGTCAACGGCGACACCTCCGCGGGCGCGCTGCAGCGCCTGCCGGGGCTGCTGAACGGCGCGAGCTATGACGCGATCCTGATCGGCATCGGCGGCAACGACATGCTGCGCGGCGTGTCGGCCGCGGCCACGCGGGACAACCTCGTGGAACTGATCACCCAGGCGCGTGCGCACACGCCCTATGTCGCCGTGCTGGCGACACCCTCGCCCGACGCGATGCGCGCGGTGGTGGGTTCGCTCAGCGATGCGCCGTTCTACGAAGAGGTGGCGAAGGCGCAGCAGGCACTGCTGGTGGCGAACGTGTATTCGAGCGTGCTGTCGGATTCGTCGCTGCGCTCCGACCGCATCCATGCGAATGCGCGAGGCTACGAGAAGGTCGCGCAGCTCCTCGCGGAGCAGTTCAAGTCCGCTGGCTGGCGTTGAGCAGGTCGACGTAGGCGCCCTGCACCAGCTGGTCCGCACCCACGCCCAGGCGCGCCATGAGCGCATGCGCCTCGGCGATGCCTGCATCGGCGGACTCGCCCTCCTCCAGCACCACTTCGAGTTCGAGGAACTCGCCGAGCCCTTCCACGCGATCGAGGTGGATGCGTATGCGGCCCGCGAGGAACAGCCGGCGCTGCTTGCGCACGCGGCCCGCCTGGCCCCATGCGAGCGTGAGCGATTCGCGCAGCACGTCGGGCGTGGTGCTGGGCGTGATCAGGTAGAACGATTCCTTCGGACCGCTGCTGTTGGCGCGGCGATAGAAGATCAGCTCCGCGCGGTCGGGCGCGAAGGTGCGCAGCTTGAGGCGGTCGGCGCTGTCGGTGCAGCGGAAGAAGGTGTCGTCCTGGGCGATTTCGATGGGGCCCTTGTCGGCCAGGGTTGCAGCGATGCCTGCCACGCGGTCCACGCTGTCTATGCGGGCCTTGATCTCGATGTTTCTTGCCATTCAGGTTCTCCCCCAGGCTTCGCGCACTTCGTGTCGCCTCGCCAACCCCCTTCCGGGGGCAACACCGGTGGCCCGGCAAAGCCGGTTCCACGGTGTTCCTGGATTGACGGTCAAGGCGCGTTGCCCTGCGGCCCAACGGACGGCGGTGCCGCGCGACCGCTCGAGCCCGGCGAGAGCTTGCGACCGAAGGCCTCGCCCACCCTGCGCACAGGCCGGCTGGCCTTCTCGGACACGTTGTTGACGCCGCGCCGCGTGGCGGCATCCGCGTGGTCGATACCGCGGCCGGCGGCATTGGTGCCGCGCTGCACGCTGCCCACGACCTTGCCGCTGCGCGAGGGCGACTTGAGCGTGTGGGCGCGTTGCGCCTTCGGTGGGTTGTCGGCGCTCTGGGCCTGCGCGGCACCAGCCGGCAGCCAGAGGGCCACCGCCATCGACACGACGAGTGCCGGGTGAAGGATGGTGTTCTTCGACGGTTTCATGGGGTCTCCTTGTTGTCTGCCTCGGCCGCAGCCGCGCGTGCCATGCGCTCGCTCTTCCAGTACACGTCGTCGCCGCCGTTCATGCGGTTGAGCACGCGCGCGAGCACGAAGAGCAGGTCGCTGAGCCGGTTGAGGTATTGGCGCAGCGCGTCGTTGAGCTGTTCGATGGCACCCAGCGCCACCACCGCGCGCTCGGCCCTGCGCGCCACGGTGCGGCACACATGCGCGAGCGAGGCCGCGCGCGTGCCCGCGGGCAGGATGAATTCGGCCAGGCGTGGCAGCGCGGCGTTGTGCTCGGCCAGTGCGTTGTCCAGCTGCAGCAGCGCCTCGGCCTTCAGCAGCGTGAAACCGGGCATCGACAGCTCGCCGCCGAGGTTGAAGAGCTGGTGCTGCACGTCGACCAGAAGCTCGCGCACGGGCTCGGGCATGGGCTCGCACAGCAGCACGCCGATGTTCGAGTTGAGTTCGTCCACGTCGCCCATCGCGTGCACGCGCAGGTTGTCTTTCGACACGCGCGTGTTGTCGCCGAGGCCGGTGGTGCCGTCGTCGCCGGTGCGGGTGGCGATCTGGGAAAGCCGGTTGCCCATGGAGGCTCCTTCCGTTCTTTTCAGTGCCGCTCGACGACGGTGGACGCGTCGATCTTGCCAGCCAGCCATTGCAGGCCCGCGAGATGCTGCTGGTCGTGGCTGCAGAGGTAGTGGATGAGGCTGCGCATGGTGAGCGGGCCGTAGCCCTCGAACACGGCTGTGCGCGCGAGCTGCGCGTCGCTCAGGCTGGAGATGATCTCCATCGTCTGAATGCGCGCCACGCGGAAATCGGCCAGCACCTGTGCCGCATCGGCCGCGCCGTAGTTGCGCTCGATGGCCAGCGGCTCGCTGTCGATGGATGCGAGCGTCGGATGCGATTCGGCCAGCGTGCGCCTGAAGCGCACGTGGTAGCCCTCGATCTCGATGTCGCGCACATGGCAGAGCTGCTCGATGGCGGTGAAGGCCTCGCTGGGCACGCCCTCCCAAGAGGGCGGCGCCCAGTGCCTGAAGGCGAAGGGAATGGCCGCGTAGTGGGCCTCCAGCTGCGAAGGAAAGGCCGCAAGGGCGCTGAGTGTGGTGGGGTTCATGTTTTTCCGAAGCGCATTATGGTGCTCGCTCCGTAGAATGACCGATCACCCCCACCGCCAGGAGACAGCCGATGAACGCCCCGACCCACACCTCGCACCTGATGCCGGAGCTTCATCTGCGCGACGTGCCCGACAGCCTGATCGAGGCGCTGAAGGCACGCTTCGGCGCCAACTGTTCCACGGCGATGGCGGTGCGCACGCAGCACGGCCGCGACGAGTCTTCCTTCGACGCACCGCCCCCCTCCGCCGTGGTGTTCGCCGAGAACACGCAGGATGTTGCAGACGCGGTGAAGCTCGCGAGCGAGCACAGCGTGCCGGTCATTCCCTTTGGCGTGGGCTCCTCGCTCGAAGGCCACCTGCTGGCGGTGCAGGGCGGCATCAGCATCGACGTGTCGCGCATGAACAAGGTGCTGTCGGTCAATGCCGACGACCTCACGGTGACGGTGCAGCCCGGGGTCACGCGCAAGCAGCTCAATGAAGAGATCAAGAGCACGGGCCTGTTCTTCCCTATCGACCCCGGCGCCGATGCCTCCATCGGCGGCATGGCGGCCACACGCGCCAGCGGCACGAACGCGGTGCGCTACGGCACGATGCGCGAGAACGTGCTGGCGCTCGAAGTGGTGACGGCCGCGGGCGAGATCATCCGCACCGGCACGCGCGCGAAGAAATCGTCGGCCGGCTATGACCTCACGCGCCTCATGGTGGGCAGCGAGGGCACGCTGGGCGTGGTCACCGAGATCACGCTGCGCATCTATCCGCTGCCCGAGGCGGTGTCCGCCGCGATCTGCTCGTTCCCGAGCATCGAGGCCGCCGTGCGCACCACCATCGAGACCATCCAGCTCGGCGTGCCGATCGCGCGCGTAGAGCTGATCGACGTGAACACGGTGCGCATGGTGAACGCCTACGCCAAGCTGAATCTGCGCGAAGAGCCGATGCTGCTGATGGAGTTCCACGGCTCGCCCGCCGGCGTGAAGGAACAAGCCGAGACGGTGCAGGAACTCGCGAGCGGCCATGGCGGCAACGCCTTCGAGTGGGCCAGCACGCCGGAAGAACGCACGCGCCTGTGGACGGCGCGGCACAACAGCTACTTCGCGGCGGTGCAGTCGCGTCCGGGCTGCCGCGTGATCTCCACCGACACCTGCGTGCCGATCTCGCGCCTGGCCGATTGCCTGCTCGATTCGGTGGCCGAGGCCGATGCCAGCGGCATCCCCTACTTCCTCGTCGGCCACGTGGGCGACGGCAATTTCCACTTCGGCTACCTGCTCGATCCGAACATCCCGGAGGAGCGCGTGAAGGCCGAGGAGCTGAACCACGCGCTGGTGAGCCGCGCGCTGGCGCTCGAAGGCACCTGCACCGGCGAGCACGGCGTGGGGCTGCACAAGATGGAGTTCCTGGTCAACGAGGCGGGCGCGGGCGCGATCGACATGATGCGCACGATCAAGCGCGCGCTCGATCCGAAGAACATCATGAATCCAGGGAAGATCTTCAGCCTCTGATCCAGTTCAGGAACCCAATGGAAAAGCCCGGGGCTCTCGCGAGCCGCCGGGCTTTTTTTGACTTGACGGGGTTCCCGTGCGATCAGTTGGTGCGGCGGCGTGCCGGAGCCTTCTCCGCCGGCACGTAGGTCTGCGACGGCGCAGCGCCGCCGTCCACGCCCAGCCGGCCGCCGCCGCCGAGGCCCTGGCCGCGCACGGTCTGCGCCTTGTAGTTGCGCAGCGACCGAACCATCTGGTTGAAGGCGTCCATGAAGGCGGCGGCAATCACCTTGCCTTGGGCCGTGTTGGTGTAGCCGCCGAGGCCACCACCAGCGCTGCGGCCGGCCAGCGCACCGAAGGCGCCGAAGTCGGTCTTGGAGGCGCTGCCTTCCGAGGCGGCAACCTGCACGCCGGAGCGGTTGTCGATCAGGGTCAGCAGTGCGCTGGCTTCCTTGGTCTGCATGTTGCCGCCGATGGCCGCGAGAGCACGGCCACGGCCGCCACCCACCAGGCCGCCGAGCGCACCGCCGATGCCGCCGGCATCGCTGTTGCTGAACACGATCTCGGGCGAGAGGCCGTAGTCGGAGGCCACCATCTGGCCGCGGCCGAAGTTGCTGCCGCCGCGCATCTCGCCCGACTGCTGCAGTGCGCGTTCGCGCGTCATGGCGTTCATGCCGGCCGCGCCGCGCTCGACCACGATGAAGCAGTTCGATTGCTGCACCAGCAGTCGCAGCAGGTTGGCGGTGGGAGGCAGGCGGTATTCGCCGGTGAGGATGGTGTACCAGCCTGCGCTCTGGTTCTCGATGAGGGAGACGGTGCCGAGCGGCGATTCGCAGCGCTCGAGCTGGCTGCTGGCGTTGTCGGTGGCGCCGCCTGCCGCGCTGCCGGTGGCCATGGTCTTGGCCGACTGGCTGCCCATTTGCATGTCGGTCGTGGCACAACCGGTGAGAAGAAGTGCGCCGGCGGCGATGGCCGCTAGCGGAAACCTGGTGAGCTGCATGGTGGACTACTCCCTCTGTTTGTTCAGAGAACTGGGGTTGGAAAAACCAGCGGTCGAGGATACGCGCAAAGGATTGCAGGAATCAATCAAACGAACGCCAGCCCCCGCGTTCACAACACTAGGCCGTTCGGCGGATGCGCTCGATCAATCCGTTCAGTGCTTCGATGGAGCCGAAGTGGATCGCGAGCTCGCCGCTTTCCTCGACGCGGCCACCGCGCTTGCTGCGCTTCTTGATGCGCACCTCGACTTCGGCGGTGAGCAGGTCAGCCAATTCCTCTTCCACCCGCAGCAGGTCGCGCGACTTCTCGCCGTCGTTGCTGCGGCGCGAAGGCGTGAGCGTGAACTCGGCCGCCAGCTTCTTCACCAGCGACTCGGCCTCGCGCACCGACATCTTCCTGGCGGCGATCTGGTTGGCCGCAGTGATCTGCGTGCCGCGGTCCAGCGACAGCAGAGCGCGCGCATGGCCCATGTCGATGTCGCCGGCCATCAGCATCTGCTGTGCGGGCTCGGCCAGGTTCAGCAGGCGCAGCAGGTTGCTCGCAGCGCTGCGCGAGCGGCCGACGGACTGTGCGGCCTGCTCGTGAGTGAGCCCAAACTCGGTCACCAGACGTTGCAGGCCTTGGGCTTCTTCGAGCGGGTTGAGATCCTCGCGCTGGATGTTCTCGATGAGCGACATCGCCGCGGCGGCTTCGTTGGGCACATCGCGCACCAGCACCGGCACGCTGTCGAGGCCGGCGAGCTTCGCGGCACGGAAGCGCCGTTCGCCCGCGATGATTTCGTATTCGGCGTTCTTGGCCGCAGCCGATTCGGGATCGAGCCGCCGCACCAGGATCGGCTGCATGATGCCCTGCACCTTGATGCTCTCGGCCAGCTCGTAGAGAGCTCCCTCGTCCATGCGCGTGCGCGGCTGGTAGACGCCGGCGACCATCTGGTCGAGCATCAGCGTGCTGGGGTTCCTCTGGGCGCCGCCCTCTTCCGCATCCGCCGCGCCGCCGCTGCCGTTGTTGTCGGCGGAAGGAGCAGCCGTCGGGCCCAGCAGCGCTTCGAGGCCACGGCCCAGTCCCTTGGGTTTCTTGGTCGCCATCAGTTCTTTTCTTTCGAGATTTCGTTCAGGAGTTTCCGGCCCTCGGGCCAGTCGCCCAGGCCCGATTCGGCGTTCAGGTGACCGCCCGCGCCGGCGTCGACGAAGCGCGCGCCCCAGTCGGCGGCAAGCTGCCGCGAGCGCGAGGCTTCGCAATAAGGATCGTCATCGGCGGCGATCAGCACCGCCGGGAACGGCAGCGGCTTGCGCACGATGGGCGCCCAGCCGGGAATCAGCTGGCGCAGGCTGTCGCTCTCCACGTCTCCGGGCGCAACCAGCAGCGCGCCACGCACCTTGTGCGTGTTGCGCGAATGCGCGGCCCAGGCGGCGACGAGGATGCAGCCGAGGCTGTGCGCCGCGAAGACCACCTGACGGGGCGATGCCAACACTTCTTCTTCCAGCCGCGCGGACCAGTCGCCGCGCAGCGGGCGCATCCACTCATGCTGCTCGACACGGTGATCGCCATGGACGGATTCCCAGCGGGTCTGCCAATGGCCGGGGCCGCTGTTCTGCCAACCGGGCAGCAGCAGGATGCGAGGCTCTGTCATTTGCTACTGATTTGATAGCGACTTGCGGAAACTTGCAGGATGCAAGCTGCCCTCAGGCGTTGTTTTCACTGGTCGAGTCGGCAGCCGGCGCGGCGGCAGGCGCCATGACGTCGTCGGGGATGGGCAGGTCGGGCGTGATGCGCGCGACCGGCGCGATCGGAGGAGCCACCGCGCCCGACGCAAAGGCGCTCGCGGGCGGCATCTTGTCGACCAGCTCCTGGGCGAAGGCGATGAAGGCCTGGCTGCCACGCGCAGCCGGGTCGAACACCACGCCGGGCAGCCCGTAGCTTGGTGCCTCGGCCAGCCGCACATTGCGCGGGATGACGGTGTCGAACACCTTGTCGCCGAAATGGGACTTGAGCTGCTCGCTCACCTGCTGCTGCAGCGTGATGCGCGGGTCGAACATCACGCGCAGCAGGCCGATGATCTGCAGGTTCTTGTTGAGGTTGGCGTGCACCTGCTTGATGGTGTTGACCAGGTCGGTCAGCCCTTCGAGCGCGAAGTACTCGCACTGCATCGGCACGATCACGCCATGGGCGGCGCACAGGCCGTTCAGCGTCAGCAGGCTCAGGCTGGGCGGGCAGTCGATCAGCACGAAGTCGTACTCGGCGCCAACGGCTGCCAGCGCGGTACGCAGGCGCTTTTCGCGGCGGTCGAGCGCGACCATTTCCACTTCGGCACCCGCCAGCTCGCGGTTGGCACCCAGCACGTCGTAGCCGCAACCGCCTTCCACCAGCTTGTCGGCCTTGACCCGCGCTTCGGCCACCGAGGCCGATTCGAGCAGCACGTCATACACCGTGAGTTCCAGCTCTCGCTTGTCGATGCCCGAACCCATGGTGGCATTGCCCTGCGGGTCGAGGTCGATCATCAGCACGCGCTGGCCTACCTTCGCCAGACCGGCGGCGAGATTGACGGTGGTGGTGGTCTTGCCGACGCCGCCCTTCTGATTGGCAATGCAGAAAATCTTGGCCATGTGAGTACCGGGGGTCGATCGATCAGCGCGAGATTGCGAGCTTGACGCCGAAGGCGATCAGGAAGCTGCCAGCAAGCTTTTCGAGCGTGGTGGAAATGCGGGGATTCGCGCGAATGCGCTCGGCCAGG
The DNA here is from genome assembly GCF_056867935.1 of Variovorax sp. TLI9-5A. Taxonomy (NCBI): domain Bacteria; kingdom Pseudomonadati; phylum Pseudomonadota; class Betaproteobacteria; order Burkholderiales; family Comamonadaceae; genus Variovorax; species Variovorax sp. TLI9-5A. The sequence goes on from NZ_CP200310.1 coordinate 152,169, forward strand.
AAGTGCGTGAGCAGCGTCGAGGTCAGGCCGTACAGGAAAGTCAGCGCGGCGATGGTCACAGCCATCGCGCCGAAAGTGATCAGGCCCTGATGCCGGGCCGGGTCCACGAACAGCGGGAAGAAGGCCATGTAGAACACGATCGCCTTCGGGTTCAGCAGCGTGATGGTGAACGCCTGGCGCATGAAGTGGCTGGGCTTGATGTTGAGGATGGGTGCCGAGCCAGGCTTGGCCATCAGCATCTTGATGCCCATCCAGGCCAGATAGGCTGCGCCCAGCCACTGCACCGCCTTGAAGGCGGCCGGGTAAGCCGCCATCACGGCCGACACGCCCGCCACCGCAGCCCACAGCAGGAACTGGTCGCCGATGATCACGCCGGCCGTCGCGGCCAGTCCGCCACGAATACCGCCCTTGCTGGTCGACGTGATCAGCGCCAGATTGCCCGGACCGGGAATCAGAAGGAACAGGATGATGGCGGCGACGAATGCGCCGTAGTCAGCGATGCCGAACATGGGTTTGCCTCGAAAAAGCGAGCCGGGAAAGAGACCCGAGGGGAGGCATCGAGTCTAAGCGAGCACACTGCCGCGAAGATCGTTCGGACACCGGCTTTTACCGGTGTCGCGCCCTCTTTTTGTGAATCAGGCGCCGGTTTCGGCGGCAGCCTTGCGAGCCCAGACGATGCAGCGCTCGGCATCCAGGCCCGGGACCGTCAGTTGTTCCACGTGAAACACAGACACGCCCTTGGGCACGACGGCCAGTTCGTCAGCCGGAACCTTGCCCTTCATGGCCAGCCAGACGCCGCCCGGTGCGAGCAGATTCATCGAGCCGTTGAAGAAATCCGGCAGCGAAGCGAAGGCACGGGAGCTGATGACCTCATAGCTGCCGGCCAAGGACTCGACCCGGGCATGAAGCCCACGAAGGTTCGGCAGCTCCAGTTCGGCTGCAACCTGTTGGACGAATGCCGCCTTTTTGGCGACAGCATCAAGGCAGCTCACCTCGAGATCGGGTCGCATGATGGCGATCACCACACCGGGCAGACCGCCGCCGGAACCCACGTCCAGCAGCTTGCCCTTCCCTGCCCACTCGCGTTGAAGCGGAGCGATTGCCGCCAGGCTGTCGAGCAGATGATGCGTCAGCACGCTGGCCGGATCGCGCAGTGCCGTGAGGTTGTAGACCTTGTTCCACTTGAGCATCAGCGTGCCGTAGGCCAGCAGCCGCTCGGCCTGCAAATCGGACAGCGCCACACCCATGGTGGCCGCGCCTGCGCGCAGCGTATCGATCGGCGCCGTCATTCGGCAGCGGCTTCCGTGGCAGCATCGCGGGCGAAAGCCTTGTGGCCGCCCTTTCGCAGATGGATCATCAGCAGGGAAATGGCGGCCGGCGTCACGCCGGAGATACGCGAAGCCAGGCCCAGTGTTTCGGGCCGATGCTTGCTCAGCTTCTGACGAACTTCGAAGCTCAGCGCCTTGACCTGGCTGTAGTCGAAATCGGCGGGCAGCTTCAGGTTCTCGAAGTGCGCGGCGCGTTCCACTTCGTCGTGCTGACGCTCGATATAGCCGGAATATTTGGCCGAGATCTCGATCTGTTCGATCTCGGTTTCGCTCAGCGGAGCCTGGGCGCTGTACTTGCCACCGTCCAGCGTCATCAGCGTCTCATAGCTCACGTCGGGCCGGCGCAGCAGATCGGCGAGGTTGTACTCGTGGTCGATAGCCTTGCCCAGTACCCGCTCCGACTCCGAAGCCGGCAGGTTGCGCGGGTTCACCCAGATCGACTTGAGCCGCTCTGTTTCACGTGAAACAGCATCGCGCTTTCGGCTGAAAGCATCCCAGCGCTCGTCATCAACGAGGCCCAACTTCCGACCGGTTTCGGTCAGGCGCATGTCGGCGTTGTCCTCGCGCAGCTGCAGCCGGAACTCGGCGCGGCTGGTGAACATGCGGTACGGCTCGGTCACGCCCTTGGTGATCAGGTCGTCGACCAGCACGCCCAGATAGGCTTCGTCGCGGCGCGGCAGCCAGGCATCTTCACCACGGCATTGCAGCGCGGCGTTGATGCCGGCGAACAGCCCTTGGGCCGCGGCCTCTTCGTAGCCGGTGGTGCCATTGATCTGCCCGGCAAAGAACAGCCCCTTGACCGAACGCGTCTCGAAGCTGCTCTTGAGCTCGCGCGGATCGAAGTAGTCGTACTCGATGGCATAGCCCGGCCGCAGGATGTGCGCGTTCTCCAGCCCAGGCATCGAGCGAACGAGCTGGTACTGGATGTCGAACGGAAGACTGGTCGAGATCCCGTTCGGGTAGTACTCGTTGGTCGTCAGGCCTTCGGGTTCCAGGAAGATCTGGTGGCTTTCCTTGTCGGCAAAGCGGTTGATCTTGTCTTCCACGCTCGGGCAGTAGCGCGGCCCGACGCCATCGATCTTGCCGGTGAACATCGGGCTGCGGTCGAAGCCCGAGCGGATGATCTCGTGCGTGCGCGCATTCGTATGGGTGATCCAGCAAGGCATCTGCTGCGGATGCATGTCCGCGCGGCCCATGAAGCTGAACACCGGCATCGGCCCTGCCCCACCGGGCATGCCGTCGCCCGGCTGCTCGGTGCACTTCGAGAAATCGATGCTGCGGCCATCGAGCCGCGGCGGCGTGCCGGTCTTGAGCCGGCCTTGCGGCAGCTTCAGTTCCTTGAGCCGCGCCGACAGGCTGACGGCCGGCGGATCGCCCGCGCGCCCGGCCTGGTAGTTGTCGAGCCCGACGTGGATGCGCCCGTCGAGAAAAGTCCCTGCCGTCAGCACCACGGTCCGCGCACGGAAAGCAATGCCCACCTGCGTGACGGCGCCGACCACGCGATCGCCCTCCACCATCAGGTCGTCGACCGCTTGCTGGAACAGGCTCAGGTTCGGCTGGTTCTCCAGCCGATGACGGATGGCCGCCTTGTACAGAACCCGGTCCGCCTGCGCGCGCGTGGCGCGCACGGCCGGACCCTTGCTCGAATTGAGAATGCGGAACTGGATGCCGGCCTCGTCCGTCGCGATCGCCATCGCGCCGCCAAGCGCATCGACCTCCTTCACCAGGTGGCCCTTGCCGATGCCGCCGATCGAAGGGTTGCAGCTCATCTGCCCCAGCGTCTCGATGTTGTGGGAGAGCAGCAGCGTCTTGGCGCCCATGCGCGCGGCGGCGAGCGCGGCTTCGGTGCCGGCATGGCCACCGCCGACGACGATCACGTCGAATTCTTCGGGGTACAGCATTTGAAAAATGGGGAGCGCACAACAGACGCGTGCGCGGCGCAAAAAGGGGCACCAATTTTAATCGGCCATGCCGATCTGCGCCCCTTGTGTGGACAAGCTAGAGGGCCATGCCAAATTGCCCGTCAGCGCCCACAGTGTCGCGATAGTTTGCTATGTTTTTAATAGCAAACAAGCTGCATCAGCCGGTCGCTTGGGCCGCCTGCACCAGCGGCACTGGCTTCTCGATGCCGATCAGCGCGCCGCTCGGCGGCGGCGCCTTCGAGGGCTGCAGGCTTTCGTCCTGCAGTTCGCGCACGGCGAGCTTCTTGCCCGTCATACGCACGTCGCCGAAGATCGTGCAGAAGGCCACGTCCTTGGCGTCGCGCCCCGTGCCCACGCGCACCAGCCGGTCGACCGGCGCCATGCGCGTCGGATCGAACAGCACCCACCGCCCGCCGAGCCAGGCTTCGAACACTGCGTGGAAATCCTGCGGCGGCTCGTCGAACCACACATAGCCCACCACCAGCCGCGCCGGAATGTTCAGCGCGCGGCAGAAGGTGATGCCCAGGTGCGCGAAGTCGCGGCACACGCCCGCGCGTTCCACGAACACCTCGCGCGCGGTCGTGGTCGAGTCGCTGCTGCCCGGTTCGTAGGCGATGCTGTCGTGAATCCAGTCGACGATGGCCTGCACCCGGCCAATGCCGGGCGGCAGGTCGCCGAAGAGCTGCTGGGCGCAGCGCGACATCAGGTCCGACTCGCAATAGCGCGTCGGCATCATGTAGTGCAGCACCTCGTCGGTCACTTCGCTCACCGGCACCTCGCGCAGGTCGGTCGGCACCACCGCATGCGCGCGCTGCACGCTGGCCCTGTAGCGGATCTTCAACGGCCCCGGTTTCGCATCGAAGCGGATGAAGCGGTTGCCGCTGCCCTCGTCGCAGAACGGCCGCATCGCGGTCGGCGGCTCGATCGCCAGTTCCTCGGCGAGCACCGTCTGCATCCCCGAGCGCGCCGCCTCGATGTTGAGCAGCATGTGGGCCGGCGCGCCCACCTCGTAGTCGAGCTGCGCCTCGATGTGCGAGAGGTGCATCAGTCGATCGCTTTTTTCACCGCGCCCACCCCGAGCGCGGCCAGCACGATGAACAGCACGGCCAGCACCAGGAACAGGCCGAACAGAAGCTTGGCGATGCCGGCGGCGCCCGCCGCGATGCCGCCGAAACCAAGCAGGCCGGCCAACAGCGAGATGACGGCAAAAATGATCGCGTACTTGAGCATTCGGGTTCTCCTTGCAGCAGGCCTTGCCCACCGTGCGAGGCAGCTTAGGAAACGCGACCAGCCTGCCCGATAGTCGCCCCGCGCATGCCGTCGTAGGACAAAAACGCCAGGCCGCCAAACCCGCTAGCATCCGCTGCGGTCTCCCAGAAAAATCAACCAACCTCGACATTCACTGGAGTTCTCGAATGAAGCTGTACTACTCGCCCGGCGCCTGCTCGCTGTCCCCTCACATTGCACTGCATGAAGCGGGCATCGCCGTCGAGCCCGTGCTGGCCAGCACCAAGAGCCACAAGCTGCAAGACGGCACCGACTACTACGGCATCAACCCGCTGGGCTACGTGCCGATGCTCGAGCTCGACGACGGCACCCGCCTGCGCGAAGGCCCCGCCATCCTGCAATACATCGCCGACCTCGCCCCCACCAAGAACCTGGCTCCGGCCGCCGGCACCATGCAGCGCTACCGCCTGCAGGAATGGCTGACCTTCATCGGCACCGAAGTGCACAAGGGCTTCAGCCCGCTGTTCAACCCCAACATGCCCGAGGAAGCCAAGGGCATCTTCAAGGACAAGCTCAAGTCGCGCTTCCAGTGGCTCGACAGCGAACTCGCCAGCAAGCAGTTCCTGATGGGCGATCACTTCAGCGTGGCCGACGGATACCTGTTCACCGTCACCAACTGGACCAAGCCGACCAATGTCGACATCTCCGGCTTCCCGAACCTGCTGGCCTGGCATGCCCGCGTCGGCGCCCGCCCCGCCGTCCAGGAAGCGATGAAGGCCGAAGGCCTTCTGAAGTAAGCCGAAGCACGCCAAAGCGTGCAGAAGCAGCGAAGCGGCTCGGATATTCGTCAGGGAAAACCCGAACCGCTTCAGCCACAAGCCGCACGATGCGGCTTTTTTTTCGGGCCACGCTACGGGCAAGAGAGAAAGCAATCTCGACAGACCGAAGCACAAGGAACCCGCGCCATGCCCGAAACCCCTCCAGACACAGAACTGCGCGAAGAAATGCGCGGGCCCGTCATGTGGCTCACCATCGACCGCGAAGAGCGCCGCAATGCCATCAGCCCCGCAGTGCTCGCGGGCCTGGGCGACGCCCTCGCCCGCGCCAACAGCGACACCGCCGTGCGCGCCGTGGTCATCACCGGTGCCGGCACGCGCGCCTTCTGCGCTGGCGCCGACCTGCAAAGCGGCACCTCCTTCAAGTTCGACTACGCCGCGCCCTACCAGGGCTTCGCCAACCTCTTGCGCCAGGCCCGGCAATCGACCGTGCCGCTGATCGCGCGCGTCAACGGCGCCTGCATGGCCGGCGGCATGGGCCTCATGGCGATGTGCGACATGGCCGTGGCCAGCAGCCAGGCGGTGTTCGGCCTGCCCGAGGTGAAGGTCGGGCTCTTTCCCGCACAGGTGCTCAGCGTGCTCGGCGGCCTGCTGCCGCGCCGCGTGCTGGCCGAGATGTGCATCACCGGCGAACCCATCGACGCCACGCAGGCACTGGAGCTGAAGCTCGTCAATCGCGTGAGCGACGACGTCGACGAAAGCCTCGACTGGCTGCTCGGCCGCATGCTCGACAAGTCGCCCGCCGCCATCCGCCGCGGCCTCTACACCATGAAGAAGATCGAAGCCATGGCCTTCGAGGAATCGATGGCCTTCACCGAGAGCCAGATCGGACTGTTCGCGCTCACCGAGGACGCGGCGCAAGGGCAGCTCGCCTTCCGCGAGAAGCGCAAGCCGCAGTGGAGCGGCCGATGAGCAGCGGCAGCAACAACGAACGCATCGTCCGCATCGGCGGCGCCTCCGGCTTCTGGGGCGACAGCAGCGTGGGTGCGCCGCAGCTCGTGACCAGCGGCCAGATCGACTACCTTGTGTTCGACTACCTCGCCGAGCTCACCATGTCGATCCTGGCGGGCGCGCGACTCAAGAAGCCAGAGCTGGGCTACGCCACCGACTTCGTTTCGGTGGCCATGAAGTCCGTGCTGAAGGACGTCGTGAAACAAGGCATCCGCGTGGTGAGCAATGCCGGCGGCGTCAATCCGCAAGGCTGCGCCGACGCGCTCGCGGCACTGGCCGCCGAGCAGGGCATCGCGCTGAAGATCGCCGTGGTGAGTGGCGACGACGTGTCTCCGCTGCTGCCGCAACTTCGCCAGAAGCAACCACCGGTGCGCGAACTGCAGAGCGGCGCCGCGCTGCCCGAACGCGTGCTCACCGCCAATGCATATCTCGGCGCGCAGCCCATACGGGCCGCGCTCGACGCGGGCGCACAGGTCGTCATCACCGGCCGCTGCGTCGACTCTGCCGTCACGCTCGGCGTGCTCATGCACGAGTTCGAGTGGCAGCCGGGCGACCTCGACCTGCTCGCCGCGGGCAGCCTCGCGGGCCACATCATCGAATGCGGCTGCCAGGCCACCGGCGGCCTGCACACCGACTGGGACACCGTGCCCGACTGGCCCAACATCGGCTACCCCATCGTCGAATGCAGCGCCGACGGCAGCTTCGTCGTCACCAAGCCCGCAGGCACCGGCGGCAAGGTCACGCCCGCGGTGGTGGGCGAGCAGATGCTCTACGAGATCGGCGACCCCGCCGCCTACCTGCTGCCCGACGTGGTGGCCGACTTCACGCAGGTGCGCATCGAGCAGGCCGGCGAACACCGCGTGCGCGTGCACGGCGCGCGCGGCCATGCGCCCACCGCGAGCTACAAGGTCAGCGCCACCTACGTCGACGGCTTCAAGACGGCGGCGCAGCTCACCATCGTGGGCTTCGACGCGGTGGCCAAGGCGAAGCGAACGGGCGAGGCCATCCTCGCGCGCACGGGTGCGCTGTTCTCGCAATACGGCTTCGGGCCCTACAGCGGCACGCAGCTCGAAGTGCTGGGCGCAGAGTCGTGCTACGGCCCGCATGCGCAGGCATTGCAGACGCGCGAGGCGGTGCTGCGGCTCGCCGTGACGCATCCGCGCAAGGAAGCGCTGGAGCTGTTCGCGCGAGAGGTCGCACCTGCGGGCACGTCGTGGGCACCGGGCACCACTGGCGCGGGCGGCGGACGGGCTTCGGTATCGCCGTCGATCCGGCAATATGCCTTCCTGCTCGACAAGTCGCTGGTCGAGACATCGGTGGCCATCGATGGAAAGCGCATCGCCATCCCGCGCACCCCAACCTCATCCGCAGCCGAGACGGCCAAGCCCATCTCTTCGCGTGCCGGAGCCGACAAGACGGAGACCACTCCTCCTTCCTCTTCTTCCTCTTCTTCCGATGCGGACAGCATCGAAGTACCCCTGCTGCGCCTGGCCTGGGCGCGCAGCGGCGACAAGGGCGACACATCGAACATCGGCGTCATCGCACGCCACCCCGCCCTGCTGCCGCTGTTGCGCGAGCAGCTCACCGAAGCGCGCGTGTCCGAGTGGCTCGCGCACCTCGTCAAGGGCCGCGTCACGCGCCACGAGGTGCCCGGCATCGATGCCTTCAACTTCGTCTGCGAGCAGGCGCTGGGCGGCGGCGGCATGGCCTCGCTGCGCAACGATCCGCTAGGCAAGGGCATGGGGCAGATCCTGCTGGCGATGCCGATGCACGTGAGTCCTGCGCTACTGGCGCTGCTCTCCTAGCACCAATCCAGACAACCGTGCGACAGCAGGGTTGAGGCCGGGGCCTTAGCCTTGCACCCGTATCAACTCTGCTTTCGATCGCACGATGTCCACCCTCTTCGACCCCGTACAGGCCGGCGACCTGAAGCTCGCCAACCGCGTCGTCATGGCGCCACTCACGCGCAACCGCTCGCCGAACGCCATCCCGCCCGACATCGCCGCCACCTACTACGCCCAGCGCGCCAGCGCCGGCCTGCTCATCACCGAAGCCACCGCCATCAGCCACCAGGGTCAGGGCTATTCCGACGTGCCTGGCCTCTATGGCACCGAGCAGCTCGACAGCTGGAAGCGCGTGACGCAAGCCGTTCACGCCAAGGGCGGCAAGATCGTCGTGCAGCTGTGGCACGTGGGCCGCGTCTCGCACAACGAACTGCAACCCGGTGGCGGAAAGCCCGTCGCCCCTTCGGCCATCACCGCCAAGACCAAGACCGTGCTCATCAAGGACGGCGTGCCCACCTTCGTCGACACCTCCGAGCCGCGCGCGCTCGACGCCGGCGAACTGCCGGGCATCGTGCATGCCTACGCGGTGGCCGCACGCAGCGCGGTGGAAACCGCCGGCTTCGACGGCGTGGAGATCCACGGCGCCAACGGCTACCTGCTCGACCAGTTCCTCAAGGACGGCAGCAACAAGCGCACCGACGACTACGGCGGCAGCATCGAAAACCGCGCCCGCCTTCTGCTCGAAGTCACGCGCGCCGTGGTCGACGCTGTGGGTGGCGGCAAGACCGGCATCCGCCTGTCGCCCGTCACGCCAGCCAACGACGCCTACGACAGCGACCCGCAGCCCCTCTTCACCTACGTGGTGAAGCAGCTCGCCACGCTCAACCTGGCCTACATCCACATCATCGAAGGCGCCACCGGCGGCCCGCGCGAGATCGAGGACCGCCCCTTCGACTACGAAGCCCTCAAGGCCGCATACCGCGAGGCCGGCGGCAAGGCCGCATGGATGGTCAACAACGGCTACGACCGTCCGCTCGCCGAAGAAGCACTGAAGGAAGGCGACGACCTCGTGGCCTTCGGCAAGCCCTTCATCTCCAACCCCGACCTCGTGCGCCGACTGCGCGAGAACGCGCCGCTGAACCCCCTCGACAAGGCCACCATGTACGGCGGCGGCGCCAAGGGCTACACGGACTATCCGGCGCTGGCCTGAGGCCGCGGGCGGCCATGGCAAGATGCGGCGGACCCGTTCGTTCGCCGCCAGCAAGGAAGGAAATGCCATGGCCCGCATCGCGCAACGACTGGCCGATTCCGGCCTCGTATTGCCACCCGCAGTGACGCCGCCTCCCGGCGTCGCGTTGCCCTTCCAGTTCGTGCGCATCGTCGGCCGACGCGCGTTGATCTCGGGCCACGGCCCGCTCAATGCCGACGGCACCATCGCCGCTCCGTTGGGCAAGCTGGGCCGCGAATTGAACGTGGAACAGGGCTACACCGCCGCGCGCCTCACCGCGCTCGCGATGCTCGGCAGCCTGCAGCGCGCCCTCGGCGACCTGGACCGCATCACCGCATGGACGCGCGTGTTCGGCATGGTCGCCTGCGCACCGGGCTTCGACAGGCAACCGGCCGTCATCAACGGCTTTTCCGATCTCATCCTCGAAATCTTCGGCCCCGACATCGGCGCGCATTCGCGCAGCGCTGTTGGCATGGCGGAGTTGCCGTTCAACATCCCTGTGGAGATCGAAGGCGAGGTGGAGTTCGACGCATGAGCGCCACGCCCTGGACGCTGCGGCGCGCCGATGCTGCCGATGCCGCAGCCATCACTGAATGCGCTGTGGAAGCCTTTCGCCACTACATTCCGCGCTTGGGCCTCGAGCCGATTCCCATGACCAAGGACTATGGCGCGTCCATCGCGAACGCGCAGGTCTGGGTCGCGCAGCGGCAGGAGCAGGTCGTCGCAGCACTGGTGCTCGACATCACCGACGAAGGCTTCCTGATCGATGTGATCGCGGTGCGCCCCGCACAGCAAGGCACAGGCGTGGGCCGCGCATTGCTCGAGCTTGCGGAGCGCGAGGCACGGCGGCAAGGCCATGACTCGATCTACCTCTTCACCAACGAGAAGATGACCGAGAACCGCGCGCTCTACGAGCGCATCGGCTATGTCGAATACAAGCGCCTCGCGCTCGCGCAGCGCACCCGTATTTTCATGCACAAGCCCTTGATGTGAGGCCTCCTGCGATGCAGCTCGAACGCATTCATCACGTCGCCATCATCTGCTCCGACTACGCGGTGTCGAAGCGCTTCTACACCGAGGTGCTGGGCCTGCGCGTGGTGGCCGAGAACTACCGCGCCCCGCGCGATTCGTACAAGCTTGATCTCGCTTTGCCCGACGGCTCGCAGATCGAGCTCTTCTCGTTTCCCGGTGCACCCGCGCGGCCGACGCGGCCCGAAGCGCAGGGACTGCGGCACCTGTCCTTCGAGGTGCACGACGTGCAGGCCGCAGCCGACGAACTCTCGGCGCAGGGTATTGCCGTGGAACCGCTTCGCACCGACGAATACACCGGCCGACGCTTCACCTTCTCCGCCGACCCCGATGGGCTGCCGCTCGAACTCTACGAGGCCGCACCAGGTAGGGATCTTGAAGCGCTGCTGCTGGAGCTGGAAGGCGCGCTGCATCTGCGCGAGGTGCGCGCGAGCGCCGCACGGCTGCAGGAACTGCTCGACGACGACTTCCACGAACTCGGCGTCTCGGGCACGGTTTGGACACGAGCCGCCATCATCGAAGCGCTGCGCGACGAAACCTTCTCCGAACGCACGATCTCGGACTTTCGCGTAATGCGCATGGCCCCCGATGTGGCTCTGGTCACCTATCGCGCGCACCGCAAAGCCATTGCAGAACGCCCGGCCGCAAACTCCATGCGCAGCTCGGTATGGAAACTGCGCGCAGGCCGCTGGCGCATGGCATTCCACCAGGGCACGCCGCTCGCCTGAACGCACAGGCGATTCAGGCCACCTCGCCGAACGCCACGCTCACCCGCAGGCCCGTGGGCTCCGCGGCTTCCAGCCGCAGCTCGGCACCAAGCAGCTCCGCATAGCGCGAGACGATCGACAGGCCCAGTCCAGAGCCCTGCCCCAGCTTCTCTCCCGCCGGGCCCTGCGCCCATCGCTGCATCAGTGCGCGCTGGGCTTCGAGCGGAATGCCGGGCCCGTCGTCGATCACGCTCAGCGTGTGACCCGCGAGCTCGACGGTGATGGTGCGGCCGCCGTAGCGCAGCGCGTTGTCGATCAGGTTGTCAAGAATGCCTTCGACCAGCGCCTCGTTGGCCTGCACGACCACGCCGTCGTCGAGGCCGCGCGCGCCCAGGTCGACGCCGCGCGCATCGGCACGCCCCAGGTGCCGCAGCACCGTCTGCTCGGCCAGCACGTCGAGCCGAACGGGCACGCGCTTGAGCTCGGTGCGCGCTTCCTCGGCCAGCGCAAGCGCCAGCAGCTGGTCGATCAGATGGCTTGCGCGCGCCTGCCGCTCCGACACGCGCTCGAGCTGCTCGCGCCACACATGGGTGTCCTGCTGCGCCAGCCCGTATTCGGCCAGCGCGCGGATGCCCGCCAGCGGCGTGCGCAGCTCGTGCGCCACGTTGCCCACGAACTCGCGCTGCGCCTGCACGCTGTTGCCCAGCCGCTCGAACAGCGAGTTGACCGCATTTCCCAACCGCTGGATCTCGCGCGAGGTCTGCGCCACGGCCACCGGAGAAAGATCGCGCACGTCGCGCCGGTCGAGCGCGCGCTGCAGCTCGCCAAGCGGCCGCAGGTCGCTGCGGATGCCGTACCAGAGCCAGATCGCGAGCAGTATCAGCAGCACGATCTGCGGCGCGAGCGCATAGCCCAGCAGCTGCCGAACCAGCGCCGCGCGGCTCAGCGTGGTCTGCGCAATGATCACGCGATAGGGCATGCTGATGTCGGGCTCGGCGTCGTGCTCGAGCACCACCGCGCGCAGCGTGCTGCCCTCGTAGTTCACATCAGAAAAACGGTAGCGCGAACCGTCCACCGGCAGCGGCGCCTGCAGGCCAGCCTGCCCGGAGATCAGCGAACCGTCGAGCCGCTGCACCGCGAAGTACACCTTGTCGACCTGGTCGAAGAGCACGGTGGCCACTTCGCGCGGCGTGAGCATCAGCTCGATGCCGCGCTCGCCCGCCTGCACGTTGGCCGACAGCGCATAGGCGTCGTCGAGCATGCCGCGGTCGAAGGCCTGTTCGGAGAAGTAGTTGGCGATGACCAGCGCGATGACCGCGCCGACCATCCACGTGAGTGCCAGCGGCACCAGCACGTTGCGCAGCACGCGCTGCGTGAGCGAAGGCGCACGCACCGCAGCCGGCTGCGATTCGGCGATGGTCTGTTGCTGCTGCCCGTTCACGCGCGGACCGGCGTCGATCACACCTCGGCTTCGAGCAGGTAGCCGATGCCGCGCAGCGTGCGGATGCTCGCGCCCGTGCCCTGCAGCTTCTTGCGCAGGCGCGAGATGAAGGCCTCGAGCGCGTTGTCGCCCAGCGATTCGTCGAAGCTGGATAGCTTGTCGGACAGCGCACGCTTGCTTACCGTGCGGCCCGGCGGGCTCATGAGCTCCCACAGCACCTCGAACTCGCGAGCGGGCAGGTCGAGCGGTCCGCTCGCGGTGGAGAAGCGGCGCGCCTTGCGGTCGAGCTTGAGCTGACCGAGCAGCACGATGTCTTCCGTGCCCTTGGCGCGGCGCACCAGTGCGCGCAGGCGCGCCTCGACCTCCGCCAGGTCGAAGGGCTTGCCGAGGTAGTCGTCGGCGCCCGCGTCGAGACCGGCGATGCGTTCCTCGGTGCGACCGCGCGCGGTGAGCACCAGCACCGGCGTGCGGTCGCCCCGCGCGCGCGCCTGGCGCAACGCGGTGAGGCCGCTTGCGAGGCCGCTGGTCGGGCTCGCGGTGGCGGGCAGGTTGAGGTCGAGCAGCACGGCGTCGAAGGGCTGCACGCGCCACAGGTGGTCGGCATCTTCGACGTTGGTGGAAACATCGACGCGATGGCCTGCATCAGCGAGGCTGCGTACCATCACATCGCGCAAAACGGTGTCGTCTTCGACAAGCAGAATTCGCATGGTCTTTGAATGGTTGGGGGTAATCTGCCTTGCGAACGACGGGTCAGCGGCCGGTCAGTCGCTCCAAGCGATAAACGCAACATGAGCATACGACAGCACGATGAATCACGGGCCATTTTCATGGCCCGCGCCACACGATGAGTGCGCGCGAACCCTCCGATCTGCTGAGCCTGGTTCCTCCGGAAGTGCAACGCACCGCCGTGGTCCTGCTGCATGGTTTATGCAGCACGCCTGACGAGTTGCTGACCGTGCAGTCCGCGCTGCGCAGCAGGGGCTATCCGGTCTACCCGCTGTCGATCGAGGGTTACTCGTTCGACGCCAGCGCGCCGATGCAGCGCGCGGCGCCGTACGAACGCTGGCTCGACGCGATCCAGGCCCAGGTGAAGACGCTGCGCGAGCGGCACGACCGCGTGATGCTGGTCGGCATCTCGGCGGGCTCCTCGCTGGCACTGGGCGCGGCCATCCGCTGCGGCAGCGACGTCGATGCGCTGGTGCTCATGTCGACCACGCTGCGTTTCGACGGCTGGGCCATTCCGCGCACGCAGTTCCTGCTGCCGCTGGCCTTCTACACGCCGCTGGGCAGACTCTGGCAATACCGCGAGCGCCCGCCCTACGGCGTGAAGAACGAACGCGTGCGCGCCTGGATCGAGCGCGAGCTGCGCCACCGCAAGGTCTCGCGCGCGGGCAGCTCTGTCATCGGCGTGGGCCATCTGCGCGAGCACGACCGGCTCATCCGCCATGTGCGCCGCAACCTGCACGGCGTGCAGTGCGGCAACGTCCTGGCGCTGCACGCCCAGCAGGACGAGGTGGCCAGCGTGGCCAACCTGGGCATCCTCGCGCGCGGTCTTCGCTGCCGTGCATTCCGTGCCGTGGTGGTCGCCAACAGCTACCACATGATCACAATCGACAACGATCGTCAACAGGTTGTGAGCGAAACAGTGTCATTCGTCGATGCGGTGGCGCATGGCACGATGCCCGAGCATCCGCTGTACGCCTGACAACCTCGATCACGTCCGAAAGGAAAGCATCCCCATGTCTTCTTCCGATCTCTCCTCGCCCACCTTCAACAGCATTGCGGCGATCCTGCAGACCGACTTCCGCGTCGACCCCGCAGCCATCTCGCCGGCCACCGCGCTGACCGACCTCGGCCTCGACTCGCTCGCGCTGATGGAGTTCGTCTTCGCCGTCGAGGACGCATTCCACCTGCGCATTCCCGAGGACCGCCTCGACCCGCGCGAAGCCGGCATCACGCTGCAGCGCCTGTGCGAAGTGATCGACGCAGAGAGCGCTGGCGCCACCGCGGGCCAGCCCGCTGAAGCAACCGCATGAGCAGCGGCGCCGCTCACTCCGTGCTCGCGGCCTCCGCCGCGCGCGCCGCATCCGCACCTGTGCGCGTGAGCGGCATCGGCTTCGTCACGCCCATCGGCCGCACCGTGGAGGCCTTCGACGAGGCGCTGTTCGCGGGCCGCTCGGCCGTGCGCGCCCAGACGCTGGAGATCAAGGGCATGGACCCGATGGCGCTCGCCGTCGCCGCCTGCGACTTCGACTCGAACGGCGTGCGCAGCACCTCCCGCCTGCCGCTGGACCGTGGCACTGCCATGGCGCTGTCCGCCGCGCAGGATGCCGCCGGCGAAGCGAAGATCGACCTCGACACCATCGACCGCGACCGTCTCGGCATCTTCTGGGGCAGCGGCCTCGCGGGCGCCGGCACCTTCGACAACACCACCAGCGCGCTCTACGGCGAACAGCGCCGCATGCGCCCGACCACCGTGCTCACAGTGATGCCCAACGCCGCAGTGGCGGAGCTCGCCCTGCACTTCGGCGCGCGCGGCTCTGCCATTGCATACGCCTGTGCCTGCGCATCCTCGGCCGTGGCCATCGGCGAGGCGATGCGCGCCATTCGCGGCGGCTGGATCGACGTCGCCATCGTCGGCGGCCACGACGCCATGCTCACGCCCGGCGTGATGGCCAGCTGGCACGCCATGCGCGTGATGGCGCCGCCGCCGGCCGATGCGCCATCGACCGCATGCCGGCCCTTCTCGGGTGACCGCGCGGGCTTTGCCATCGGCGAAGGCGCGGCCGCGCTGGTGCTCGAATCCGAAGCGCATGCAGCGGCGCGCGGCGCCGAAGCCGCGCCCTTCGTGCTCGCGGGCTACGCCACTAACTGCGACGGCACGCACATCACCAACCCCGACACCGCGGGCCAGGTGCGCGTGATGCGCGCCGCGCTGCACGACGCGGGCATCGAGCCTTCCGAGATCGGCCACATCAATGCGCACGGCACGGCCACCTCGGCCGGCGATGCAGCCGAAGCCGCGTCGATCCGCGAGGTGTTCGGCAACACCGTGCCGGTGAGCGCGACCAAGGCCATCCACGGCCACGTGCTCGGCGGCGGCGGTGCGATCGAGCTCGTCGCCGCGCTGCGCGCGCTGGCACGCGAGACGCTGCCGCCCATCGCCAATCTGCAGACGCCCGACGCCACTTTCGATCTCGACTTCGTGCAGGGCGAGGCCCGCGAGGCCAAGGGCATGCGCTACGCGCTGTCCAATTCCTTCGCTTTTGGCGGCACCAACGCCGTCATCGTGGCCGGCCGCGCGTCCGATCGCTGAAGATTCACTGAACGCTTCCTGAAAAATCGCGCAGTGCATCGGCTGGTTGTTTTCGTGGTGCCGGTGTTCGCGCTGCTCATGGCGTGCGAGTTCGCCTGGGGCTGGCTGAAGCGGCGCAACACCTACCGCTTCGGCGACACCATCGGCAGCCTCAGCCAGGGGCTGCTGAGCCAGGCGCTCTCGGTGTGCACGCAGCTCTTCCAGATCGGCCTGTACGCGCTGGTCTATCCGCTGGTCGCGATCTGGACGCGGCCCGCCTTCTGGGACAGCGCCATGGGCTGGATCGCCGCAGTGCTGCTGTTCGACTTCTTCGACTACTGGCTGCATCGCGCGGGGCACGAGTCGGCCGTGTTCTGGGCCGCGCACTCGGTGCACCACCAGAGCCAGCACTTCAACTTCTCCACCGCGCTGCGGCAGGAAAGCACGGTGGCATTTCTCGGCTGGGCCTTCTACCTGCCGATGGCGGTGATCGGCGTGCCACCGGAGCAGTTCGGGCTCGCGGGGCTGATCGTGCTGGTCTACCAGTTCTGGATCCACACCGAGCACATCGGCAAGCTGGGCTGGTTCGACCGCGTGTTCTCCTCGCCTTCGAACCACCGCGTACATCACGCGGTGAACGACCGGTACATCGACCGCAACTACGGCGGCATGCTCGTGGTGTGGGACCGCATGTTCGGCACTTTCGCCGAGGAAACCGAACGCTGCGTCTACGGCACGCGCAAGGCACTCGCCAGCTTCGACCCGATGCGCGCAATCCTCGGCCCCTACATGCCGCTGCTGCGCGATGCCTGGCACACGAAGCGCTGGAAAGACAAGATCGCCGTGTGGTTCAAGCCGCCGGGCTGGCGGCCGGCCGACGTGGCGGCGCGCTTTCCGGAACCCGCGTTCTCGCTGGAAGAAGCCATGCACATCCATGCCCCCGTGCTCACGCGAGCGCAGGTCGCCTCGGCCGCCCTTCACTTCGCATGCTGGGTCGGCGTGACGCTGGCCTTTCTCTGGCGTGCGGACGATCTCGCCTTCCACACAGGGCTGACGCTTCTTGCGCTCTCGGTCGGCGGCTTCTGGTCGATAGGCGCGGTACTCGATTCGCGCCTGCGTCTGCGATGGGCGTGGTGCGCGCAAGCGGCACTTCTCGCCATCTCGGCGGTACTGCTCTTCGGCTGAACGCCGAGCATCCGCCGCCCGCTATGCTCGGCGCCTTCACCGTTGCGGGGCACCCATCATGCGCAGGCTGGCCACTCCCGAAGACATCGACACCGTCTTCGCCCTCTACATGCACGAGAAGGTCGTGCCCTACCTGGGCTACGACCCGATGCCGCTGGAAGACTTCAAGCAAATCTACCGGCAGCTGCTGGATGGCCGCGACTTCTTCGTCTACGAACGCGACGGCCGCATCGCCGGCTTCTACCGAGCCTCGCGCTACCCGGGCCGCGTGCGGCATGTGGCCAGCCTGGGCACACTGGCTGTCGACCCCACGCTGCATGGCCAAGGCATCGCGCTGGCGATGGTCACTGATGCGATCGAACGGCTGAAGGCGGATGGCGTCAAGCGCATCGAGCTCATCGTGGAAAGCGACAACGCACCGGCGCTGCGCTTTTACGAAAAGCTCGGCTTCGAACGCGAAGGCACGCTGCGCAGGTTCTACAAGCGCGCCTCCGACGAGCAGGCCATCGACGACCACATCATGGCGCTGCTGTTCGACTGAACCTACGAAAGAGCCTCAGGGCTTCCATCGCCGCAGCAGCAGCGCATTGGCCATCACGCTCACGCTCGACAGCGCCATCGCCGCGCCGGCCACCACCGGGCTCAGCAGGCCGAAGGCCGCGAGCGGAATGCCGGCCACGTTGTAGGCGAAGGCCCAGAACAGGTTCTGCCGGATCTTCGCCACCGTGCGGCCCGAAAGCTCGAAGGCCTGCTCGACCAGTGCGAGATCTCCGCGCATCAGCGTGATGCCGGCGGCTTCCATCGCCACGTCGGTGCCGCCGCCCGAAGGCGCCATTGCAATGCCGACGTCGGCCGCTGCCAGCGCGGGTGCATCGTTGGCGCCGTCGCCGACCATCGCGACGACATGTCCGTTGCTTCGCAGCGCCGCGACCTGCGCAGCCTTGTCGGCAGGCAGCACATCGGCGCGCACATCCCCGGCCGCGATGCCCAGTCGTGCAGCCATGGCCTGCGCAGCTCGCAGGTTGTCGCCCGAGATCATCACCACGCGCAGTCCGCGTGCACGCAGCGTGCGGATGGCTTCGGCGGCCTGCGGCTTGGGCTCGTCGGCGAAGGCGAGCAGGGCCTGCACATGCGCGGCGCCGGCTTCGTCGAAGCGCAGCAGTGCAGAGACCGTCGCGCCCTGCGATTGCAGGCGCTCCACTTCTTCGGCATCGGGCATGGCGTCGAGCTCGCGGCACCAGCGCAGGCTGGCGATGGCCCATTGAACGCCTTCGACTTCGCCACGCACGCCGCGGCCCGGCGAAGCCTGCATCGCGCCCAGCGCGGGCACATTCAGGTTGCGCTGCGCGGCAGCCGACAGCACCGCCTTGGCCAACGGATGCTCGCTGCCGCCTTGCAGGCTCGCGGAGGTGGCCAGCAGTTGGTCTTGGGAGGCAGCGACGCCGGCCACCGGCACCAGCGCCGTGAGCACCGGGCGGCCGATGGTCAGCGTGCCGGTCTTGTCGAAGGCCACGGTATCGACGCGGTGAGCGATCTCTAGAGCGCGCGCATCCTTGATCAGCACGCCATGCCGCGCCGCCACACCGGTACCCGCCATCACCGCCACCGGCGTCGCAAGGCCGAGCGCACACGGACAGGCGATGACGAGCACCGCCACCGCATGGATCAGCGCGGTCTCGATGCCGGCACCCGACACCATCCATCCCGCGAAGGTGGCCAGCGCGATCAGCAGCACCACCGGCACGAACACGGCGGCGACCTTGTCCACCAGCCGCTGGATCGGTGCCTTCGCGGCCTGCGCGTCCTCGACCAGGCGGATGATGCGCGCCAGCACGCTCTCGGCGCCGACCGCGCTCACCTCGACGACCATGCGGCCGTCGCCGTTCACCGCGCCGCCGGTCAGCGCATCGCCCGGGCCCTTGGCCACGGGCAGCGGCTCGCCGGTGAGCATCGATTCGTCGACCTCGGAATGTCCTTCGACCACCTTCGCGTCGGCCGGTACGCGCTCGCCAGGGCGTACCGCGAGACGGTCGCCCACCATCACCTCGGCCAGCGGCACATCGCTTTCCTTGCCGCGCACATCGAGCAGGTGCGCCACCTCGGGCCGCAGCTGCTGCAGCGCGCGGATCGCGGAAGTGGCCTGGCGCTTGGCGCGCGCCTCCAGCCATTTGCCGAGCAGCACCAGCGTGATCACCACCGCCGAGGCTTCGAAGTACAGGTGCGGCACCATGCCGTGGCCCGCATGCTCGCCGGTGGCGGCACGCCACCAGAGCCAGAGCGAAAGCCCGAAGGCCGCGCTGGTGCCGAGCGCCACCAGCAGGTCCATGTTGCCGGTGCGCGCCTTCACCGCATGCCAGCCCGCGCGATAGAAACGCGCGCCCAGCCAGAACTGCACCGGCGTTGCGAGCAGCAGCTGCACCCATGGCGGCAGCATCCAGTCGAGCCCGAAGAGATCGCCCAGCATCGGAGCCATCAGCGGGATCGACAACGCAAGACCGATCGCGACCGGGGCGAAGCCGGCCCAGGGCGACAGCGTGGCTTCGTCGGCGGCCTCGCTTGCGGCACGAGGCTCGTAACCTGCGGCGCGCACGGCGCGGCGCAGCCGGACATCCATGTCGCCATCACCGGACGTGCCGGACGTCACCACGCGGGCCGATTCGGTCGCGAGATTCACGCTCACGTCCTGCACGCCGGGCACGTTCTTCAGGGCACGCTCCACGCGCATGACGCAGGAGGCGCAGGTCATGCCGCCGACGGACAGGTCGAGCGTGGCGGTACCGGGGGTACCGGGGTTTTGCTGGAGCTTGAGTTTTTCCATGTGCCAAGGCTAAAGCCTCACACCATGTCAAGGTCAAGCGGAAAAATTCAGAGCCCCTGCGCTGGACATTGACATCGTGAGAGGGTTCAAACTGTGGCTTCCCCGGTCAGTCGGCCGGCCACCTCTCTTTACCAGCTACTTTCAAGGAGCAACACGATGAGCCAGAAATTCCAGGTCACGGGCATGAGCTGCGGCCACTGCGTGAACGCAGTGCAGAACGCGGTGCAAACGGTGGATCCCGAAGCGCAGGTCACGGTCGATCTGGAAACGGGCCATGTCGACGTGCTGAGCGAACAGCCGCGCAAGGACATCGTGGCCGCCATCGAGAACGCGGGGTACGCGGTTCAATGACGGCAGGCCAGGTCAGCATCGGCGAAGCGGCGCAGCGCTCAGGCGTATCGGCCCGCATGGTCCGCCACTATGAGGGCCTCGGCCTGCTGCCGGCGGTGGCGCGCACCGAGAGCGGCTACCGCCAGTACGGCGAAGCCGACATCCACACGCTGCGCTTCATCAAGCGCTCACGCGACCTCGGTTTCTCGATGGAGGAAATCGCCGAGCTGGTCGGGCTGTGGAACAACCGGCGCCGCGCCAGCTCGAGCGTGAAACGCATCGCCGAAAAGCATCTCGGCGAACTGGAGCAGCGCATCGCCGACATGCAGTCGATGCGCAGCACGCTGGCGCACCTGGTTCATTGCTGCCACGGCGACGCGCGGCCCGAGTGCCCGATCCTCGACGACCTGGCGAACTAGGTACTCCCCCAGGCTTCGCGCACTTCGTGTCTCTGCGCCAACCCCCTCGCCGGGGGCAACACCTGTGGCCCGGCGAAGCCGGTTCCACGGTGTCCCAGGAATAAGTCCTTCAAGCGCCGCGGACCAAGGACAAGACCTTGCCCGCATCAAGCGTGCGGGCCTTTTCCTGGATGGCGGGCAGATACTGCGTCTGCAGGCTCTGCCCTTCCTTCACCACGCCCGAGAAGGCATCTTTCAGCATCTGCGCCGAGAGCGTGCGACCCCCGGCGTAATAACGCTTGGCCACGTGCCCCAGCGCGTAGGTCGACGCGAAGCTCATCCCTGAACTCACAGCCTGGTTGCCCAGGCCGCGCAGCAGGCCACCGCCGACCTTGCCGAGCAAGCCGCCGAGCAGCTTGCGCCCGGCTTGCTCCAGATACTGCGAGGTCAGGCCTACGCCGACCGTCGCCAGGAAATCCTTGATGTGGCCGCTGTCGAGCTGGTAGCCATAGGCCTGGCCGATGCGGTAGACCAGCTTCATCTGCAGCGGAATGATCGCCATGGTCGAGAGCGTCTCGGGCAGCAGCTCGAGCGCGCCGTTCAGGATGGAGGCGTTGAGGATCGACTTGTCCAGCTCCGCGGTGTCGGGGCTGTTCGGCGCAGCGGGCACCGAAGCTGCTGCTGCCGTGGCGGCCACCGGCACCGCCGCGATTTCCTCCGCCTGCTGCGAAAACGCCGCCGCCGAGGCGTCCAGGCCCAACGAGGTGCGCACGTCCGCCAGGAACATCCGCTCCGCCTCCGACTGCGTGCCGTCGGCATCACAGACGCACACCGCCATCTCGTAGGCGAGCTGCCTCGATTCCATGCCCTTGAGCTCCCCCGCCACCGAAGCCAGCGACACCCGCTTCATCAGCACGTCCTGATAGAGCGTCGGCAGGTTCAGCCCGTCGGCCTGCGACAGGCCCTCCGCGATGCGCTTGATCTCGGCGCGTTCGCGCTCGTGCTTCTCGCCATCGACGAAGGCGGCCAGCAGGCTCAGGGTAACGATCGACTTTGTTTCAGAAGGTGTCATGTTCGATATTTCCGCAATTTCAATGACCCGGTGGGGTCGTGGCCGCAGGCCGAAGGTTCCGTCGGGCGTTCTCCCCACAAACCTTGGGCAACTCTGTGGATAACGTCGGCACTTCCATGTAGGGGTCTTGCAAGTCTTTGATTTCAAATGGAAATCTCTGGTTTGCCCAAAATTTCAGCAATGAATTTCTCCGGGCGAAAACCGTCTTCGCAGATTTCTGAAGGGCCGTCAAAGGACAAGTCTGGGGACATTTTTTGAACAAGGCATGGTTTATCCACAGGCCCGAAGGGTTACCCAATGTTGTCCATGTCGCGGGTACAAACCGGAAGCGCGGCTGCGCACAGTGACCGAGGTATGACAAGTGCTTGTCGCATAACGAAAAAAGCGGCATGTCCACAGAGGGGGCCGACCCTTATCTACTACTACTAATTTGAATAATAAAAACAAGAAGATAGGGAACAGGAAAAGCCGCGCCCGAAAAAAAGGCCGCGAACGGCCGCGCCGGCGCCGGACGCCGCGGACGAAACCGGTCCTCCCGGCCCTCCTCCCCCTCGCTAACATTCGCGGATGAGCTTCAAACCCCGGATCCTGATCGCCGAAGACGAGTCGGGCATCGCCGACACGCTGCAATACGTCCTGAAAAGCGACGGATTCATCCCGGTCTGGTGCGCGACGGCCGAGGAAGCCATCGCCCAGTTCGCGCAGGAGCCGCCGGCGCTGGCCATCCTGGACATCGGGCTGCCCGATCTCAATGGTTTCGAGCTCTTCAAGCGCCTGCAGGCGCTCAACCAGTCCATGGGCGGCCCGGAGGTGCCCATGGTGTTCCTGACGGCCCGCAGCGACGAAATAGACCGCGTGGTGGGCCTCGAACTGGGCGCCGACGACTACATTGCCAAACCCTTTTCTCCACGGGAGCTCGTCGCCCGGGTACGAACGATCCTGCGGCGCAGCGCCAGAAACGGCTCAGGAGCCCAGCCAGCGACCGCTGGCGCGAATCACGTGGGGGGGCATCAAATATCCGCGAACGGCGCTCCTGCAGGCTCACAGCCCCCTGCATCGCCCTTCGCGCTGGACACCGAGCGCATGCAGATCCGCTACTACGGGCGGCTGCTCGAACTCTCGCGCTACGAATACGGCCTGCTGAGATTGCTGGTGCAGCGCCCCGGCCGCGTCTTCACACGCGACGAATTGCTCGAACTCGTCTGGGACGACTCAAGCGACAGCTTCGACCGAACTGTCGACGCGCACATCAAGACCCTGCGCGCCAAGCTCAAGGCGATCGCGCCGGAAGTGGAGCCGATCCGCACGCTGCGCGGCACCGGCTATGCACTGAACGAAGAACTGCCCGCCAAGGCGTCGTGACCCGGCGCACGCGCATCTTCATCGGCATCCTGCTGATCTACACGGCGGGCATCGCCTTCCTGCTCTACCGCGTCGTCTCCGATATCGATCCGCGCTACCGCGAATCCGCCGAGGAATCGCTGGTCGAGACCTCGCAGCTCGTGGCCAGCCTGGTCGAGCAGGACGTGATCGCCGGCGCCATCAACACCGCGCGGCTCGAGCCGCTGTTCCGCACGGTCTACGCGCGCGAGTTCTCGGCGCAGATCTACAACCTGCACAAAAGCCGCGTCGAGCTGCGCGTGTACGTCACCGACCGCAACGGCCGCGTGATGTTCGATTCGCTCGGCAGGCACCTCGGCGCCGACTATTCGAAGTGGAGCGACGTGAGCCGCACGCTTGGCGGCCTGTACGGCGCGCGCACCTCGCGAGATGTCGACGGCGATCCGCGCACTTCGGTGATGTATGTGGGCGCGCCGATCCGCTGGAACAACGAGATCGTCGGCATGGTCAGCGTCGGCAAGCCGGTGCAGAGCTTTGGCCAGTTCGTGGAGGACGCACGCGGGCGCACCATCTGGGTCGGCGTGGGCTCGGCGCTGGCGCTGCTGCTGCTCACCTTGATCGTCTCGGTCTGGCTGGTGCGGCCCTTCGGCCTGATCCGCGATTACTGGACCTGGGTGCGCGCCCAGCGCAGCCTGAGCCTTTCACGCATGGCAAGGCGCGCGGTCGACGGCGTGCGCACCGGTTTCAGCGAAATGCGCGACGCGCTCACCGGCCGCAACTACGTGGCCGACTACGTCCAGACCTTCACGCATGAAGTGAAAAGCCCGCTCTCCGCCATCCGCGGCGCGGCCGAGCTGCTGCAGGAACCGTCGATGCCGCACGCCGAGCGCGAACGCTTCCTGAAGAACATCGAGCGCGAGACCCAGCGCATCCAGGAAATCGTCGACCGCATGATGGAGCTCACCGCGCTCGAAACGCGGCGCGCGCTCGATCGCACCGAACCGGTGGCATTGGCCGCGCTGATCGACGACATCGCCACCAGCGCACAGACAGCGGCAGCCAAGCGCAACATCAGGCTGCTGGTGAACATTCGCAACGAAGCACGCACCGAAGGCGACCCCTTCCTGCTGCGCCGCGCGATCAGCAACCTGCTCGACAACGCCATCGATTTTTCGCCGCGCGACAGCGAGGTGCTGCTCACGCTGGAAACGACCTCGAAGCTGGCCCGCGTGAGCGTGCGCGACCACGGCCCCGGCATTCCGGAGTACGCGCAGGAAAAAGTCTTTGAAAAGTTCTATTCACTCGCCAGGCCGCACAGCCAGAAGAAGAGCACGGGGCTGGGGCTGGCCTTCGTGAAGGAGATCGCGGCCCTGCACCACGGCCGCATCGATCTGGGCAACGCGTCGCGCGGCGGGGCGGTGGCGACGCTCACGTTGCCGCTGCTGTCCTCTTCACATCACTGAGCGGATCTCGACGAGCTCGGGACGTGGCGGCAGCGATTCCGGCAGACGCAGATCCCAGACCAGGCCGCAGCGCTCGAACAGCCTGAGCATCCACCAGCCCGGGTCCCATTCGCCAGGCGCGAGTCCCAGCCGGGCCGAGCCCGGATAGGCATGGTGGTTGTTGTGCCAGCTCTCGCCCATGGTCAGCAGCGAAGTCCACGGAATGTTGCGTCCCTGCACGGCAGCACCGCGCACTTCGTAGTTCATCTTGCCTTGGTTGTGCGCGAACCAGCCGATCAGCCAATGGCCCAGGACGCCGGCGGTGACGCGTGCGCACACGCCCCAGAAAACGAATGCCCATCCACCCCAGAGATGGAAGAGCAAGGCGATGGGCAATTGCTGGAGCATCCAGGTTCTTTCGAGCCAATGCAGGAAGCGGTCGTTCGCGACAAGAGATTCGATCCGGATGCCGGGCGGATTCGCAAGATGGAGCTCGCAGTGAAGCTGCCACCAGGCATCGGTCCAGAAACCGCGGCCGTGCCGCAGGTAGTCGTGGCAGACCGGCAGGCGTTGTGCATAGTCGCGCAACTCATGCTGGCGAAGAATGCCCAGCGGACCGGCCAGGCCGACGAGCACGCCGCAATAGATCAAGGTGCAGCGCAGCCATCGGGGGCATTGGAAGCTGTGATGAATCAGCTGGCGATGGCTGCCCAGCGAGTGGCCGAACAAGAGCACGAACGCGGTGCTCGCGACGAAGAGCGCGAGTGCATCCCACCGGAAAAAGACAAGGCCGCCAACCAGCGCGGCGGCGGCCATGCCAGAGAACCAGAACGACTTGACTGGTGAATACAGAACTTCGCCTTCGCAGACGAAATCGGCTTGCCCCGCGTGAACCCGATGGTGATCGAGACCCGTGGGCTGCATCGCAGGAAGCTCAGCGTCCGATCAGCGCGCGATAGGCTTCGCGCGTCTGCGGGCTTACCGCGCCCAGCGCCTGCAGATACTGTGTCTGGTGCTGCCCGATCATGCGGGCCGAGGCCACCGTCTTCGAGCGGCAATACCAGTGGCAGGTGTGCTGCAGCAGGAACAGCTCGGCCGACATCATGTAGGCCTTGGACTTGGGCGTGCGGCCCGCTTCGTTGCGCATCACGCCGGCGATGCCGCGTGCGTGGATGAGCAATGCCTGGCGCATGTCGAAGGTCGCCGACGGAAAGAACTGGGTGAAGAGCGGAATGGCCACCGGCAGCTTGCTCACGCGGGTGACGGGCTCGGGCATGCGCGAGAACTCAGCTGCGAAGCCGTCGACCTGGGCGGATAGTTTTTCCTCGGTGGTGTCCAGCAGTTGCCAGATCTGGCGGCGGCGCTCGGCGTCGTCTTCGCCAAGGCAGCGCATATAGCCGGAGGTGAGGCTTTCCATCAGCTTCTCGATCTGGTAGCGGCCGAGGTGGCTGGCCAGCAGCGCGATGCGCAGGCGCTGTTCTCTGGACTTGAGGATGTAGAAGCCGGCGGCGACGAGTGCTACCAGGGTGAGGATTTCCATGGATGCGGGAAGAAGGAGAAGAGAAGGCGGGGAGCAGCGCCAAGTGTAGGCACCGCGACCCGCCTTCTCTTTCAGCTCCGTGAAGAGCGTCGAAAAGCGTCCGGCTACCGGAAGAAATCGAGGATCCGGTTGCGCTCCTCCGGCGGGGGCGGCGCACCCACGGGCGCGCCGGTGAGCTGCTCGACCGGCGGCGGCGGCGTGTCGCTGTTTTCCAGGCCCAGGCTCGCCACGTTGTGGCCCGGCGTGAAGTCGTCGAAGTACCACTCGCCGTCGAGGTTCACCACGCCCTCGGGCTGGGCCGGACGCGTCACCGGCACGCCCTGCAGCGCGGTCTGCATGTAGCCGGTCCAGATCGGCAGGCTCAGGCTGCCGCCGGTCTCGCCGCGCACGCCGAGCTGGCGCGGCGTGTCGTAGCCCACCCATGCAATGCCGACCATGGTCGGCTGGAAGCCGGCGAACCAGGTGTCGAAGGAATCGTTGGTGGTGCCGGTCTTGCCGTAGAGGTCGTCTCGCTTGAGCGCCTGGTAGGCCTTGAAGCCGGTGCCGTTTCGCACCACGCTCTGCAGCAGCGAATCCATGATGAAGGCATTGCGCTGCGGAATGGCGCGGCGCGTTTCGTCGAGCACCGGCGGTTCGGTTTCCATGATGACCTTGTCGCGCAGGTCGGTGACGCGCGTGACCAGGTAAGGATTGACGCGGTAGCCGCCGTTGGCGAACACCGAGTAGCCCACCGCCATCTGCATCGGCGTGACCGAACCGGCGCCCAGGCCCATCGGCAGGTTCGCGGGCTGCTTGTCCTTGTCGAAGCCGAACTTCGTGACCCAGTCCTGTGCGTAGGGAGCGCCGATCGACTGCAGAACGCGCAGCGTGACCAGGTTCTTCGACTTCATCAGCGCGGTGCGCAGAGGCATCGGGCCTTCGTAGGTGCCCTCGAAGTTCTTCGGCTCCCAGGGTTGGCCGCCGTTGGCGCTGGCGTCGAAGTAAAGCGGTGCGTCGTTCACCACGGTGGCGGGCGTGAAGCCTTTTTCGAGCGCGGCCGAATAGATGAAGGGCTTGAAGCTCGAACCCGGCTGGCGCCAGGCCTGCGTGACATGGTTGAACTTGTTCTTGCCGTAGTCGAAACCGCCCACCAGCGCCTTGATTGCGCCGCTGCGCGGATCCATGCCGATGAAGGCGCCTTCAACCTCGGGCAGCTGCGTGATCTCCCAGGTGTTCTTCGGCGTCTTCGCCACGCGGATGACGGCGCCGCGGCGGATCTTGATGTTGGGCGGCGCCTTCGCGGCAAGGCCCGACTGCGCGGGCTTCAGGCCGTCGCCCGTGATCTGGATGGTTTCGCCGTTCGCACGCACGGCGCTGATTTCCTTCGCATTCACGTCGAGCACCACGGCCGCGATCACGTCGCCGTTGTCGGGATGCTCGGCCAGCGCGTCGTCCACGGCTTCGTCGATTTCCTTCTGCTCGGTCGGCAGGTCGACGAAGCGCTCGGGCCCGCGATAGGGCTGGCGGCGCTCGTAGTCCATGATGCCCTTGCGCAGCGACCTGTAGGCAGCGGCCTGGTCCGCAGCCACGATGGAGGTGTAGACCTTCATGCCGCTGGTGTAGATGCTGTCGCCGTACTGCGCGTACATCATCTGGCGCACGGTCTCGGCCACGTACTCGGCGTGCAGCCGGTTCGGATCGGCCGCGTCGCGCAGGTGCAGTTCTTCCTTCTTGGCTTCCGCGGCCTGTTCGGCGGTGATGAAGCCGGTTTCCTGCATGCGGTCGATCACGTACAGCTGGCGCGCCCGCGCGCGGCGCGGGTTGGCCACCGGGTTGTTGGCGCCGGGCGCCTTCGGCAGGCCGGCCAGCATCGCGGCCTCGGCGATGGTGACGTTCTGCAGCGGCTTGCCGAAGTAGGTTTCGGCGGCGGCGGCGAAACCGTAGGCGCGGTTGCCGAGGTAGATCTGGTTCAGGTAGATCTCGAGGATCTGGTCTTTCGTGAGTTGCTGCTCCAGCCGCATCGCCAGCAGGATCTCGTAGGTCTTGCGGCTCATGGTCCGCTCGGAGCTCAGATACACGTTGCGCGCCACCTGCATCGTGATGGTCGACGCGCCCTGCTTGCGGCCGCCCTTCAGGCTGGCTACGGCCGCGCGCAGGAAGCCCTTGTAGTCCACGCCACCATGGTCGTAGAAGCGCGCGTCTTCCACGGCCAGCACTGCGTCCTTCATCACCTTCGGAATGTTGGCGAAAGGCGTGAGGTTGCGGCGCTCCTCACCGAACTCGCCGATCAGCTGGCCTTCGGTCGAATAAACGCGAAGCGGCAGCTTGGGGCGGTAGTCGGAAAGCTCCGAGACATCGGGCAGCTTCGGATAGATGGCGACTACGGCGACGATGGCCGCGACCAGCACCACCAGCGCGCCGGAGCCGACAACGATGGCGCCCCAGCCGGCGATGCGCTTCCAGTTGAGGCGGGAGTTGCGAGGCGCTGCGCCGTCGTCGTCGCCGGGAGCCTTGGAGTTTGAGCGTTTGAACATGGGAAATGCCTGTTTGGCTAGCGAAAGGATTGGAGCCGCCGCGCGCTGCCGCGTTCCGGCGTCCGGAGTTCGAGCGTGCCCTGCCGCGCAGCACGCTGCGCGCAATGCATCGCGTCGAAGTACTTGTCGTGGTCGAAGGCGATAAGCAGAAGATCCACCCCGGCGTCGAGGGCACGGACGGTGGCGTCGCAAAGACCGCGGTTGTAGGCCGCGGCCATCGTGAGATCGTCGGTGACGAGCAGGCCCTGGTAGCCCCATTCGCCTCGAATCACCCGCTGCACGATTTTGCGCGAGAAAGAGACCGGATAAGCGGCGTCGAGTTCCGCAAGGATGACATGGCCCAGCATGATCGCCGCATCCGAATGTTTCGATACGTCTTGAAACGGCTTCCAGTCGTGCGCCGCGAGCCGGGCGACCGGCGTGCGCAGTTCGGCGGCGAAATGGTGGGTGTCCTCGGTCACGCCGGCCAGGCCGGGAAAGTGCTTGAGCGTGCCTCGCACACCCGCCGATTCGAGGCCCAGCTCGTAAGCGAGCGCCACCTGCGCAGTGACCGCCGGGTCGGCCGAGATGGCGCGTTCGTCGATGCGGGTGTGGAAATCCCACCGGCCCGGTGCGCGGCCGGTGCGCAGGTCGACCACCGGGCTGAAGTTGAGCGTGATGCCGAGTGCGGCGAGCGCCCTGCCCTGCTGCGCGCCGTAGGCATGGGCGCGCTGGGCGAGTTCGTCGTCGGGCAGGTCGGCATCGTCGAGAAGCGAAGCGAGCGCGGGCTGGCGTTCGACCAATGGGGACAGGCGGGAGACAGCGCCGCCTTCCTGGTCGGTCGCGACGATCAGCGGCGGCAGGCCGGCCGAATGGCGCAGCGCCTGCAGCCCTGCGATCTCGCCGCGCAGCTCTTCGGCCGTGCGACCCCTGACATTGCGGCCGGTGACGAAGATGCCGCCGATCAGCCCCTTGCGTGCCAGTTCGCGCAGCTCCTTCGCGTCGTCATAGCCGACGATGAAATGTGCGCCCACCGCCTGCGCGAGCGGGCCTTCCATCGCATTCACTTCGGCGCGGTGCTGACGCGACATCGCTTCGTTGCACAGCGCCGTGAGCACGGCCGCGATTGCCAGTCCCAGCGCCACGGGCCGCAGCCTGCCTCGTGCGAAGCGCCAAGCGATCGCGATGCTCGCAAGAAGCAAAGCCAGCAGCAGCGGCAGTTCCCACGCACGCATGAAGCGCAGGTGCGGATCCTTCAGGTGCCAGGCCCAGAACCACAGCACGGCCAGCGCCAGCCAGCCCGATGCACCGGCGATGACCCGCAGCAGCTTCATGCGGCCGTCGGCGCTTCAAGTACCGCTACGGGCGCGGCTTCGTTGCGGCGCGAGAGCGCGTACCAGTCGACCTTGCGCGTCACGAGCATCAATGTGGCCAGCATGCCGAAGATCAGCAGCGCACCCAGCAGCAGCGCATTGCTTTCCGAAGCCAGCAGGCCGTAGAGCGCGCCGTACAGCAGTGCGACGAATGCGCCGAACGACATGCCGCGGCGCCAGCCGCCCAGCACCGCGCTGAAGTACACGGCCAGCAGCGCGACGCTCGCCGAGGCGGCGCCCGCGTAGGCCATCCAGAAGGCGAACTTCTCGGACAGCGCCAGCAGCAGCAGGAAGAAGAGAGCGATCGACAGGCCCACCAGGCCGTACTGGATCGGATGCAGGCGCAGCTTGCGGAACAGCTCGAACATGAAGGCGGCCATCAGCACCAGGCCAATGAAGAGCACGCCGTACTTGCCCGCGCGCGTGCTCATCGAATAGACGTTGATGGGCTGAGCGAGCGACACGTCGAAGGTCTGCAGCGGGCCCAGGTTCCGGCGCGCCGGAACTACGGAGGCAGCTGTCGCTGCCACATCGGCGCTGCTGGCCACATCCACTGCGCCGCCCCGGCCCGAGAGGCCTGCGCGGACCTGCTCGCGCGCCGAGGTCACGAGCGAGGACACGCGCCAGTGCGCGTCGAAGCCCTGTGGCGTCACGCTGCGCTCGGCCGCGAGAAAGCGGCCGCCGAAGCTGGGGTGTGCCCAGGGCGAGCTCAGGTGCGCGGTCGTCTCCTCGGCGATGGGCGCGATGGCGAGCGTGTCCTGCCCGACCAGCCCCAGCTTCATCTCGAAGGGAATCGGCCTGCCGGCCTGCCAGGCGGCGAGCGCGGCACCGGTGACAGGTGCATGGATGCCGTTGGCGAACCAGGCATCGTCGTCAAGGCCCGGCACGCGTTGCCTGAAGCGCAGGGTTTCGCCGCCCATGCTCATGGTGGGCGAGCCGTCGAGGCCGCGCAGGTCGCTCACGTTGAAGGCGATGAGCGGCGCCTTGAACTCGATCTTCGAATCGGTCTCGCTGTGCGGCACGGCCTTCGGGTCGAAGGCGGTGAAGCCGCCGGAGAGCACTGCATCGAGCGTGTAGAAGGGGATCTTGAAGATGCCGCGATAGCGTTCCTGCGGCGCCATCGTGCCCTCGATGTGCAGCTTGTCGGGGAACACCACGTGGGCCATTTCCTTGCTGCGCGGTTCCTGGCCGATCACCTTGCCCTGCGCGTTGCGCAGCGGCTCCATCCAGCGTTCCACGTAAGGCACCAGAAGCAGCGGGCCGACCATCGTCTGGCGGCCCGCATAGGTGGCGGCGAGTTCGCTGGCAGCTTCGCGCTGGCTCTCGCCGCGGGCACGGTTGATCGAATCGATCTCCCCCAGCGGAATGCACAGGAGCAGCAACAGGAAGAGCAGGCCGGCGACCTTGGCCAGCATCGAACTCATCATGACCTTGAGCAACTGAAGCATGTTTTTCTCTCCTCGTCTGTAGCGGTGGCCGCGATGCTCGCCGCGCGACCCGAAGGCTGTGTGAAGGGGCCGGGCCGCCTCGCTTCATACAGACTTCACATAGCGGATGCGGGCGGTCGGCGACTTCAAGACGCCTTCCAACTGGCTTCTCGCGCGCTGGAGAAAGTTGCGGCCGTGCAAGTTCGCACGGACAAGGACCCCCGCCATGGATGCCCAAACCACCCCACGTCCCGGCCGCTGGCTCTGGCTCGCCACCGTGAGCCTGGCGACCGCGGGCTTCATCGCCATGGGCGTGCGCCCGGCGCACGCGCAGGAAGCGCCCGCCGGTCCGCGCCTGAAGACCGAGAGCCCCTATTTCTTCGTGAAGAGCGACGATCCCGCTGTCGACCGCCTGCCACTCAAGGGCACCGAGGTCTCGGTGAAGATCTCGGGCGTGATCGCCGACGTGACGGTCACGCAGACCTACCGCAATGAAGGCCAGCGCGCCATCGAGGCGAAGTACGTGTTCCCCGGCTCGACCAAGGCCGCGGTGAGCGGCCTCAACGTGCGGCTGGCCGACCGGCTCATCACCGCGCAGATCCGCGAGAAGCAGCAGGCGCAGATCGAGTACGACACCGCCAAGAAGGAAGGCAAGACCGCCGCGCTGCTGGAGCAGCACCTGCCCAACGTGTTCCAGATGAATGTCGCCAACATCTTGCCGGGCGACGACGTGAAGGTGGAGCTGCGCTACACCGAGCTGCTGGTGCCGCAGTCGGGCAACTACCAGTTCGTGTTCCCGACCGTCGTGGGGCCGCGCTACAACTCGCCGCAGTCGGAGAACGCACAGGCCAAGTGGGTCGCGCAGCCCACGCTGCCCGCGGGCACCGCCGCCGGCACCGGCTTCAGGCTCAAGGCCACCATCGACACGCCGATGGGCATCAAGGAGATCCGCTCCGCCACGCACACCATCGACGTGAAGAAGAGCGATGAAGACCAGCACGCCGACATCGCACTTGCTGCCGATGGCCGCCCTGCCGACAACCGCGACTTCGTGCTCGACTACCGCCTCGCGGGCGAGAAGATCGAATCAGGCCTGATGCTCTACAAGGGCCAGGGCAACAACGCCGAGAACTTCTTCCTCGCCATGGTCGAGCCGCCCAAGGCCGTGGCTGCCAGCGCCATCTCGCCGCGCGACTACATCTTCGTGGTCGACATCTCGGGCTCGATGCATGGCTTTCCGCTCGACACCGCGAAGACGGTGCTCGAACGCCTGATCGGCGGCCTGCGCCCCAGCGACACCTTCAACGTGCTGCTCTTTTCGGGCAGCAACAAGATGCTCTCGCCCAAGTCGGTGCCGGCCACGCGCGCCAACATCGAGCAGGCCTTGTCCACCATCAAGAACTACAGCGGCAGCGGCAGCACCGAACTCATTCCGGCGCTCAAGCGCGTGTACGCCGAACCCAAGGAAGAGAACGTATCGCGCACCGTGGTGGTGGTGACCGACGGCTACGTGACGGTAGAGCGCGAGGCCTTCGAGCTGGTGCGCAACAACCTGTCGAAAGCCAACGTGTTCGCCTTCGGCATCGGCTCCTCGGTGAACCGCAGCCTGATGGAAGGCATCGCGCGTGCCGGCATGGGCGAGCCCTTCATCATCACCGACCCGATCCAGGCGCCCGAGCAGGCCGCGCGCTTTCGCCGCATGGTCGAGTCGCCGGTGCTCACGAACGTGAAGGCCACCTTCGGCGGTCTCGACGTGTACGACGTGGAGCCGCAGGCGCTGCCCGACGTGCTCGGCGAGCGGCCGGTGATCGTGTTCGGCAAGTGGCGTGGCGAAGCAAAAGGCCGCGTGATCATCGAAGGCCAGAGCGCCAGCGGCCCCTACCGCCAGGAAGTGCGCATCGACGGCAACACCCGCCAGGACACGGCCGCGCTGCGCACGCTGTGGGCCCGCCACCGCATCCAGAGCCTGAGCGACCAGGAAACGCTGGAAGGCGGCACGGCCCTGAAGGACCGCATCACCGAGCTGGGCTTGAAGTACAGCCTGCTCACCCAGTACACGAGCTTCATCGCCGTCGACAAGGTGGTGCGCAACGTCGCGCCGCAGAACAGCGTGGACGTGAACCAGCCGCTGCCCCTGCCGCAAGGCGTGAGCGAGCTGGCGCTCGGCGCCGAGGTGCCGAGCACGCCCGAGCCCGAATCGCTGGGCGCCATCGCCGTCGTGCTGTCGATGCTCGCCATGCTGCGCCGCCGCGCGCGCCGCAACGACGCTCGCCGCTTCACCGCCTGATCCATCCGGAAAAAGAAAGAAAAGAATGTCCTTGGCAATGCTTGCCCACCGCCATCCGCGCATCGTGGACTGGGGCATCCACATCGACCGCACGCCGGCAGCCGGCTGGATCGGCCTGCAGTTCCTCGCGCTGATGCCCACCTGGGTGTGGATGGCCCAGCGCATGCGCGACGGCTCCGACGATCCGCTGGGACTGCTGGCATTGGTCGCGCTCGCCGCGCTGGCCTGGAGCCGCAGGCGCGAACTGCGCGCTTCGCCCCGGCTGGGCTGGCTCGCGCTGGCCGGTGCAGGCACCGTGCTCGCGACACTGCTGCGCACAGGGCTCGGCTTCATCCCAGCGCTGCCGCCGCTCGCGGCCGGACTGATCGCTGTGCTGGCTCTGGCCTGCGGGCTGCTGGCTTTCCTGCCGCGCAAGGTGGCGGCACTGCCGGTGGCCGGGCTCGCGGTGCTCGCGCTGCCGCTGCTTTCTTCGCTGCAGTTCTATGCGGGCTATCCGCTGCGCGTGGTGACGGCCGAGGTCAGCCGCTGGCTGCTGTCGCCGGGCTTCGACGTGGCGCGCGAGGGCGCGAGCCTGGCGGTCGATGGCCGGCTGGTGATCGTCGATGCGCCCTGCTCCGGCGTGCAGATGGTGTGGCTGGGCTACTTCACGGCCTGCGCGGTTGCGCTGTGGGCTTCGCGCAGCGGCCGGGACTTCACGGCGCGGCTGCCGATGGTCGGGCTTCTGGTGCTCGCCGGGAACATCGTGCGCAACAGCGTGCTGATCGCCTTCGAGGGGGCCGGCCATCCGCTCGCGCCGTTGGCGCACAACGCGCTGGGCCTCTTGGTGCTGGCCGTGGTCTGCGGCGCCATCGCCCGGCTGATGGTGCCGGCGCGTCCCGCGCCCGAACCCGCCGAACTGCCCATTCCGGGCCTGATCACCACCCAGGGAGGCCGCCATGTCGACACCGTTCTTTGAGCGCTGGTTCGCGAACCATTTCATCAACCGCATCGGCCACAAGACCGCTTTCGCGTTCGCGATGCTGCTGTGCATGCTGTGGTCGGCCACGGCGGCGCTGCGCACGCCGGCGGAACCGATGGCGCCTGCCGTCGCTTCGCACGAATGGCCCAGCGAGTGGGACGGCGCCGCGCTGCGCCCGCTGGCCCTGAGCGACGTCGAGCAGCGTTTTGCCGACCGCTTCCCCGGCGCGATCGGCCGCATGACCGACGGCACGCAGACGCTGGTGATGCGCGAGGTCAGCCAGCCCACGCGCATGCTGCATCCGGCCACCGACTGCTATCGCGCGCTGGGCTACCGCATCGAGCAGGCGCGCCTGGAACGCGACGCTCGCGAGCGCATGTGGCGCTGTTTTGTTGCGCAACGGCACGGAGCGCAAAAAATCCGCGTCTGCGAGCGCATCGTCGACGCCCGGGGCACGGCTTTCACTGACACTTCAAGCTGGTACTGGGCAGCAGCCAGCGGCCAATCGCATGGGCCGTGGCAAGCTGTCACCGTAGCGAGACCGATCTGAGAAACCTGCCTGTGAAGAAGACCCTGCGATTCGTGCTCTATGGCCTGCTGGC
Source organism: Variovorax sp. TLI9-5A (assembly GCF_056867935.1). Classification (NCBI taxonomy): domain Bacteria; kingdom Pseudomonadati; phylum Pseudomonadota; class Betaproteobacteria; order Burkholderiales; family Comamonadaceae; genus Variovorax; species Variovorax sp. TLI9-5A. Next base: position 187,182 of record NZ_CP200310.1, read on the forward strand.
CTTGGTCATTACGGCCTGTGTAGCTATCTTTTTGATAGTCAAGCTGGCGCTCGCGCCGGCTCCCGGCGAATGGAGCACCACGGTGAAGGCAGGGCCGCTGAACTTCGAGATCGGCGTTCCGACGGCGGTGCGCGTGGCCACCTCGACATGGTTCGCGCCCTACCTCGACGGCCGCTCGTTCGGCACCCGCTTCGGCACCGTGCGCTTCGCCTGGAAGCCGGCCGGCGAGCTGCTGGAAATGCAGTGCGCGCCCTGCAGCGCCGAGGTGCCGGCACTGGGCACCCAGCCAATCCGCGTCGATCGCCTGGTCGCCACCGTGAAGCGCGACGGCAATACGCTCAACGGTACCTTCGAGGCCACGCCGCAGAGCAACGACGCGAGCCAGCTGCAGGGCCACTGGGACGGCAGACTCATGCCGAAGAACATCCACCTCAGCGCCAGCGTGCAGGACGCACCCATCGCCCGCTGGTACGCGGTGCTTGTGCCAGCCCTGCCCGAGCTGCAGCGCGCGCGTATCGGCGGCACGCTGGCGCTGCGCGGCCAGCTCGTGCTGCCCGAGGCCACCTTCGCGGTGCAGCCGGCCATCAGCCAGTTCACAGTGGAAGGGCTGGGCACCGAGGCCATGCTGGGCGCGCGCACCAGCTGCGGTCCCTCGGCGAAGCTGGCCAACGACAGCTGGCTGGCGCGCGCCGTCATCGCGGCCGAAGACCAGCGCTTCTTCACCCACGGCGGCTACGACCTCACGGAAATCCTCGCCTCCATCGACAACAACCAGAAGCCCGGCCAGACGCGGCGCGGCGGCAGCACGCTCACGCAGCAGCTCGCCAAGCTGCTGGTGACGGGCAGCGACCGCACGGCCGAGCGCAAGCTGCGCGAGCTGCTCTACGCGGTCGAGATGGAGCAGACGCTGGGCAAGGCCCGCATCCTGCAGCTGTACCTGGACAACGCCCCTTGGGGCGGCAATCTCTGCGGCGCCGAGGCCGCGGCGCGGCGCTACTTCAAGCGCAGCGCGCGCACGCTCGAACCTGCGCAGGCAGTGTGGCTCGCCGCCATGCTGCACAAGCCGCAGGCCGTGCTCGAACAATGGCGCCGCGACGGCCAGATCGACGCCGATCGCATCAAATGGATTGCCGAAGGCATCCGCGGGATCAGCCGCAACCAGCGCGAAGCCCTGCTCAAGAGCGTGGCATCCGCGAAATTCACGGCGCCGGAGGCCGCGACGCAATAAGAGCCAAGCAATGAACACTGCCCACCTGAGCGTTCCCGAAATCGAAGCCATCGAGCGCGCCACCATCGCGGCGGTGTCGCCCGACCTGACCGAGGAAATCGACGGCTGGCTGCTGCCTTTCGCCAGCGGCACCGTCAAGCGCGCCAAGTCGGCCGTGCCGCTGCACCGCAGCGCGGTCGATGCGGCCACGCTCGACCGCATCGAGGACCGCTACGACAGCCGCCAGGCGGCGCCCGCGCTGCGGCTGGCCGACGCGCCCTGCTTCGACGGCCTGCGCGCCGAGCTGGAGCGCAGGCACTACATGGCCGACAGTCCGACCTGCGTGCAAGTCGGCTCGGTGCAGCGCATGCGGCAGGTGGTCGCGCCGGGCGGCGCACTGGCCGATGTCGACCGTGCGCCCGACAACGCCTGGTCGGCCCTGTTCCTCGGCGAGGGCTTCGACCCGGTGGACGGCGCCCATCGCGTGCGCATGCTCTCGCGCGCCAAGGGCACGCTCTACGCCAGCGTGCGCGAAGGCGGCCGAACGGTGGCAGCCGGCGCGATGGCCTTCGGCCACGGCTGGGCCAGCGTGCACGGCATGCGCACCGACCAGGCGCAGCGCGGCCGTGGCCTTGCGGGGCGCGTGCTGGCCGGGCTGGCGCAGGCTGCGTCGCAGCAGGGCTTCGAGCGCGTTTTCCTGCAGGTCGACGCGGGCAACCACGCCGCGCTGTCGCTGTACCGCCGCGCCGGCTTCGGGACGCAGTGGAAATACAGCTACTGGCAGCGCCAGCAGTGGCCCTGAAGCTACAGGCCGTACGAGCCCTTGGCTGACAGCGCCCGGGTGGCGCGGCGCGGGCGTTAGTGCCACCATGGATGCATGACGAACGCCAATCACCACGCCAACCACCCCACCGATCCCGTCGCCACGCCGCGCGGCATCGACCACATCGTGGCCGGTGTTTCCACCAGCGATGGCGACGGCGTGAAGCTCACCCGCGTGCTGCAGCAACCCCTGCAGAAGCGGCTCGACCCGTATCTCATGCTCGACGCCTTCGGCAGCGACAACCCGGGCGACTACATCGGCGGGTTCCCCAACCATCCGCACCGCGGCTTCGAGACGGTCACGTACATGATCGCCGGCCGCATGCGGCACCGCGACAGCGCGGGCCACGAAGGACTGCTCGAGAACGGCGGCGTGCAGTGGATGACCGCCGGCCGCGGCCTCGTGCACAGCGAGCTGCCCGAGCAGGAAGAGGGGCTGATGGAAGGCTTCCAGCTCTGGCTCAACCTGCCAGCGAAAGACAAGATGCGCGAGCCCTGGTATCGCGACATCCAGAGCGCGGAGATTCCCGAATTCACCACCACCGGCGGCGCGCGCGTGCGCGTGATCGCGGGTGCGAGCCACGGCATCGAAGGCGCCGTGCGGCGCGCCCATACCGAGCCGCTCTACCTGGACATCGAGCTGTCGCCGGGCGCCGAATTCGCGCAGCCGCTGCCTCATGATCACAACGCGCTGGTCTACGTGTTCCGCGAATCGTTGTGGATCGCGGGCAGCGAGATCCCGACGCGGCGCATGGCCATCCTCGCCAACGACCCCGGCAGCGACGGCGTGGTGCTGCGCGCCGGCGCGACCAACCACAGCCCGGCACGCGCGCTGCTCATCGCCGGCAGGCCGCTCAACGAGCCCATCGCGCAGTACGGCCCCTTCGTGATGAACACGCCGGAGCAGGTCAGGCAGGCGGTGCACGACTTCCAGAACGGGAAACTGGGCTGATGCTGTAGTCGCCCGCCTACCGAAAGACGGCACCGGGCACGGGCCCCTGCCGCCGCGCGGGCGGCCTAGATTGCGCACATGCCCCCCACGATCCGGAAAGGACAGGCGCCGAAGACGCTGCAGCGCGCCGAGTTCCACGAACGCTTCATGCAGCCCTTTCAAGACCCGGCGTTCCGTGCCGAGGCCGATTCGCTGCGGCGCATCGAACTCATCGCCTGGCAGGCCTACGAGGAAGGCCGCAAGGCGCCCGTCACCCGCAAGGCCGGGCCGGGCTATGCCGACCCAGAGTACGAACTTTCGGTCGACTGGCTCGAAACCAAGGCGCGCATCGACGCCGCGCAGGCGGCCTGGGGCCAGCCGCAGACACCTTCGCGCGTGCTGCTGGTGAACGGCTCGCCGCGCAACGACGGCACCTGCCCTGGCGAAGTCTCCAAGACCTGGCGGCTGGCGCAGATCGCGCGGGAGGTGCTCAACAGCAGCGGCATCGAGACCGACCTGCTCGACCTGAGCCTGCTCACCTCCGAGTACGGCCGCCAGATCCACCCCTGCAAGGGCTGCGTCTCCACCGCCATGCCGCTGTGCCACTGGCCTTGCAGCTGCTATCCGAACCATTCGCTGCGCCAGACCGGCGACTGGATGAACGAGATCTACGAGCGCTGGGTGTCCGCGCACGGCGTGATCCTGCTCACGCCCACGCACTGGTACCAGGCATCGAGCCCGCTGAAGCTCATGATCGACCGGCTGGTGTGCGCCGACGGCGGCAACCCCGACCCCACCAGCACCCACGGCAAGAAGCCCGAGGAGGCCAAGGCGCTGGAACTGGAGGGCTGGGGCTATCCCAAGCACCTCGACGGCCGCGCCTATGGCGTGGTGGTGCATGGCGACGTGGCCGGCATCGAGAGCCTGCGGCGCAATCTCTGCGACTGGCTCGACTGGATGGGGCTGATCGAGGCCGGCACGCAGTCGCGGCTGGACCGCTACATCGGCTACTACGGGCCCTACGCCACCAGCCACGATGCGCTCGATGCCGACGCCGACGTGCAGGAGGAAGTGCGGCAGGTGGCCCGCGCCATGGCCAAGGCGGTCGCCGAGTTGCGCGCGGGCAGGCTGCAGCCGCCCGACCGCGGGCTGAAGCGGCCGCGGCCCAAGTAGGAGCAAATGAGTCAATAAATCACGCCGGAGGCGGCTTCCACAGGGCCCTGTTCATCATTCTTTACGCAAGCTCACGCCGGGCTAACGGATGCGATACAGAGCTCTTCCACACTTCGTCTCACCTGCTGCCCATCGGCGGCGGGCTTCTTCGAAAGGAAGCACTTCTCATGATTTCTCTTCGCCAACGCATCGTCTGGGCCAGCCTGCTCGGTTCGGCCGCCCTCGCCTCTTCGGGCGCCTTCGCTCAAGCGCCGGCAGCCGCTCCCTCCGCAGCCGCACCCACCGCCGCGGTGGCCCAGGCCGACAACGCCGCCGCGCCCAAGGCACAGCACAAGCGCATGGACCCGGCCCAGCGCATGGAGCGCATGAAGGAACACCGCGCCAAGCGTCTCGCCGCCCTGAAGGAAAAGCTCAAGCTCACCTCGGCACAGGAAGGCGCCTGGAGCACCTTCACCAGCGCGACGCAGCCGCCCGCCGGTCCGCGTCCGCACATGGACCGCGCCGAGTTCGCCAAGCTGACCACGCCCGAGCGCCTCGAACGCATGCAGGCCCGTCAGGCCGAACGCAGCGCGATGTTCGCCAAGCGCGCCGACGCCACGAAGACCTTCTACGCCACGCTCACGCCTGACCAGCAGAAGACCTTCGACGCCGAGACCGCCCACTTCGGCGGCCCGCGCGGTCACCATGGCCCTGATGGCGGCCACCGCGGTGCGCCCCCGGCTCCCGCCAAGAGCTGATCGATCGCCGCATTGCGGCAGCAAGAAAAAGCCCGCGACGCTTTTGCGTCGCGGGCTTTTTCTTTGGCGTACGGGATTGGCCTTCGTGCCTACTTCGGCGTCCCCGTCTTGTCCGTCGGGTTCGTCACCACGTCCGGGCGCTCGCCCTTCTGGCCGAAGCGCGGCGTCACCTTGCGCCCGGTCTGGCTGACCTCGGCACGCGACATCTCGCCGGTCGGCTGCGGCATGGCGTTGGGCTGGTGGTTCACCGTGGTCGTCATCTCGCCCTTGGGCACAGGGTTGTTGGCGTTGTTGCGGTTGTGCGCGCGGGCCTCGGCCTTCACCGACTCACGCGACAGCGGCATCGAGTTGTCGGGGCGCTGCGGCGGGTTGGCGACGCCGGCCGGCGTCATGGTGCTGGCTTCGCCGCCCACCGAGGGGTCGGGCTGGGCGGGAATGGACGTGGTCTGCGCCATGGCGATGCCCGCCGCGCCCAGCAGCGCGGCAAGAACGGTGGCGTGGAAAGCGGTCTGGTGTTTCATGGGTACTCCTTGTGGCTTGTTCCTTGAAAGGCGGGCTGCCTTTTTCCGAACCGTGAATCCACCGTAGGAGCCCTCAAATTCCGTCCGTGTGAGGGTGCGGCAGGCATGCCTGTAGGAACCGGCCGTCCGGGCACGAAGGCGGACGAAGGCGGCGGCGGGATGGCGGCGGGAAGAAGTTGGCGCGTTCCTACAGTCGGGAAGGCCGCGGCCGCGTACAACCGGCATGACGATGTCTTCCTCGCCCATCATTCCCGACGCCACAGTGCCAGATGCCGCTGATGCGGCCGATGTCGCCAACGCCAACGCCGAGGCGGCAGCGCAGGTCACGCCGACCTCGCTGAAGGTCATGACGGTGAACACCCACAAGGGCTTCACCGCGCTCAACCGCAGGTTCATCCTGCCAGAGCTGCGTGACGCGGTTCGCACCGTGGGGGCCGACGTGGTCTTCCTGCAGGAGGTGCTGGGCACGCACTCGCGCCATTCGCGCAGGGTGAACAACTGGCCCGAGGCGCCGCACTACGAATTCCTGGCCGACACCATGTGGCCGCAGTTCGCCTACGGCCGCAACGCGGTGTATCCCAAGGGCCACCACGGCAACGCGGTGCTCTCCAAATTCCCGATCGTGCATTTCCGAAACCACGACGTGTCGGTGAGCGGCCCCGAGAAGCGCGGCCTGCTGCACTGCGTGCTGCGGCTGCCGGGCCGCGTGGTCGACGTGCACGTGATCTGCACCCACCTCGGCCTGGCCGAGGCGCACCGGCAACAGCAGCTGGAGCTGCTGTGCCACATCGTGCGCGACGAGGTGCCTTCCGATGCGCCGCTCATCGTGGCCGGCGACTTCAACGACTGGCGCGGCCGCGCGCACGACATCCTCGAAAAAGGCGCCTCACTGCGCGAGGTGTTCGTGCACGCCACCGGCCGCGCGGCCCGGACCTTTCCGGCGCGCTTTCCGGTGCTGTCGCTGGACCGCATCTACGTGCGCAATGCGGGCGCGCACGCGCCCGTGGTGCTGCCGCGCCGGCCGTGGTCGCATCTGTCGGACCACGCGCCGCTGGTGGCGGACATCGACCTGTGAGCACCGCGACCATGAACGACAACAACAACGGCAACCACTGGATCGGCGGCAACCGCATCGGCCTGCTGGAGAACGGCGAGGAGTTCTTTCCGCGCGTGTTCGAGGCCATCCGCCGGGCGCGGCGCGAGGCGATCGTCGAGACCTTCATCCTGTTCGAGGACAAGGTCGGCCTGCAGCTGCATGCCGCCATGCGCGAGGCGGCGCTGCGCGGCGTGAAGGTCGACCTGATGATCGACGGCTTCGGCTCGCCCGATCTCTCGCGCGAATTCATCGAGGGCCTGACCTCGGCCGGCGTGAAGGTGCGCGTGTTCGATCCGGGCCGCCGCTTCATGGGTCAGCGGCTCAACGTGTTCCGCCGCATGCACCGCAAGATCGTGGTGATCGACGGCGAGCGCGCCTTCGTCGGCGGCATCAACTACTCGGCCGACCACCTGCTCGACTACGGCCCGATGGCCAAGCAGGACTACGCGGTGGAGCTCGAAGGACCGATCGTGGGCGAGATCCACCAGTTCGTGCTGCGCGCGATTGCTCTTGGAGGCAAGGGCGCGGGCTGGTTCCGCCGCAGGCTGCGCCAGCTGCCCGACGCGAGGCATGCGCAGTCCGCCGGCACGGCCGACGCGATGTTCGTCACGCGCGACAACAGGCGCCACACCAACGACATCGAGCGGCAGTACCGCGCCGCGATCCGCGCCGCGCGCGAGCGCATCGTGATCGCCAACGCGTATTTCTTTCCGGGCTACCGGCTCATCAAGGAGCTGCGGCGCGCTGCCCGGCGCGGTGTGGACGTGCGGCTCATCCTGCAGGGCGAGCCCGACATGCCGATCGTGAAGACCGCGGCCAGCATGCTCTATCACCACCTGCTGCACGCGGGCGTGCGCATCTACGAGTACTGCGACCGCCCGCTGCACGGCAAGGTCGCGCTCATGGACGGCAAGTGGAGCACCGTGGGCTCGAGCAACCTCGATCCGCTGAGCCTCTCGCTCAATCTCGAGGCCAACGTGGTCGTGCGCGACGAGGCCTTCAACAGCGTGCTGGCCGAGCGCATGGAGCGGCTGATGCAGTGCAGCTGCAAGCAGGTGCAGGCGGCCGACCTCGCCAGCGAATGGAGCGGCTGGAGGCTGGTGCGCAGCTTCTTCGTCTTCCACATCCTGCGCTGGTATCCGGCCCTGCTGGGCCGGCTGCCGCGCCACGTGCCGCGCCTGACGCCGGCCGAGGCTACCGATCTGGCAAGCCGGCGCGATACCGGGCGCAGCAATCCGACAGGCGGCGCCACGCAGACGGAAGCGGCCTGAGCCGAAGCAGGAGCCTTCCGTGAGCACCCTCGCCCTCTCGCGCCACAGCTGGTGGCCCTGGGCCCGCCGCGCGGCGGTGTGGGCCTTCTTCGCGCTGATCGCGTGGCTGCTCGTGCGGCAGGCGATGGGCATCGAATGGGCAGACGTGCTCGACGCGATCCGCGCGCTGCCCGCCACTTCCCTGCTCGCGGCCGGCGCGCTGGCGGCCTGCAGCTTCGCCCTCTACAGCACCTACGACCTGCTGGGGCGGCACCTCACGCGGCACCGGCTGGGCACTGCCACGGTGATGGGCGTGACCTTCATCAGCTATGCCTTCAACCTCAACCTCGGCTCGCTGGTGGGCGGCGTGGCCTTCCGCTACCGGCTCTATTCGCGGCTGGGGCTCGCCAACGACACTATCACGCGCGTGCTCGGCTTCAGCATGCTGACCAACTGGCTGGGCTACCTGGTGGTGGCCGGCGCGGCCTTCTGCTTCTGGCCGATGGCGTTGCCGCCCGAGTGGAAGATCGGCAGCGAGGGCCTGCGCATCCTCGGCGCGGCGCTGCTGCTGGTCGCGCTGGCCTACCTGGTGCTGTGCGCCATGGCGCGCGGGCATGTGTGGCGCGTGCGCGGCCATGGGCTCAAGGTGCCGGGGTTGCCGATGGCGCTGCTGCAGCTTGCGATGTCGTGCGCCAACTGGTCGCTGATGGGCGGCGTCATCTGGTTCCTGCTGCAGGGCCAGGTCGGCTATGCGCAGGTGCTCGCGGTGCTGCTGGTGGCGGCGGTGGCCGGCGTTCTCGCGCACGTGCCGGCGGGGCTCGGGGTGCTGGAAGCGGTGTTCGTGGCGCTGCTCTCGCACGAGGTGCCGCAGGCTCAGTTGCTGGGAGCGCTGCTGGCCTACCGTGGGCTGTATTACCTGCTGCCGCTGGCGGTGGCCACGCTGGTCTATCTGGTCACGGAGGCGCGGGCCAGGCGGTTGCGCGTGCCCTCGCGAGGCCGTGCAGCACCACGCTAGAAGTGATACGTGTAGCGCAGCCGCACGAAGTTCTCGCCCGGGTTGGGCTTCTTGATGCCGCCATTGGAGAAGTGCTGCAGCCGCAGCGTGAGTTCGTGCGCGCCGTGCTCGCCGAAGCTGCGCCCGATGCCGATCACCTCGGTGAACTGGAAGGCGGTGCTGAAGCTGCGGTCGGGCGTCCTGTAGACGTGATCCATCACGCTGCCGCCGACGCCGCCTTCGGCAAACCAGGGCGAGGCGCCGTGCTCGAAGCGGTAGCGCCAGGTGTAGATCGCGCCGATCTGCGCGTAGTCGTGCGGGCCGTTGCCCAGCGCCGGTGCGTGCCAGTTGCTCAGGAAGATGTCCCAGTAGGTGGTGAGCGCCCCTTCGTGCACCGGCTCGCGCGGCGACCAGGGAATGGTCATGCCCACGGTGGCCGAATTGGTGCTGCCCATTTCGCCATGCGGGGCGCGGCCCCCTTCGGCGTAGAAGCCGCGCGCGCTGTCTTCGAACGCGTGAGCCGCCGTGCCCGACAGGCCCAGAAGGGCCACCAGCAGGGCCGATCCGGCAAGGGACGCGCAGGTGTGGAATCTCATGATGCGACTCGCGAATGCACTAAGTGGAAATGAGGTGCTCATCTTCAATTTCCGCCGCATCCGGCACTCGTCCGGCACGTAATTTCCACATCGGAAAGTAGGACTTGATCAACAAAAATGCAGGTTCGATTCCGTTGTGCGCAAACCCTCGCAGCCGGCCGCGCCTATAGTGGCCCGATTCCATTTCACGCGCTCTGGCGCGGCTACTCACATGTCGTCTTCCAGTTCAGCCGCCCGCCTCTCGGGACCGCTCATGCAGCAGTGGTTCGACCTGGCGCTCAAGACCCACGAAATGCTGCTGTCGTCCGGCCTCGTGATCGGCATGCGCACCGAGCGCATGGCCCGCGCGGGGCTCGCGCCCAGCGCGGACGACCTTGCCGAGTTCCAGCTTATGGGACAGGAAAAACTCGATGCCGCGAGCGAATCGGGCATCGCGATGGCCAGGCAATGGCACAGCAGCCATTTCTCGCTCGCCAACCGGGTGCTGCAGCAATGGCTGCAGAGCACGACGGCCTTCTTCTCGCTGGCGGGCAGCGTCACGCCCGCGCAGGCGGCCGCACATGGCGATGCCTTTGTTCAATCGGCCGCGGACACGGTCGATGCGGCGAGCGAGCTGCCCGGGATCGCGGCACGCATCGCGCGCCACGGCCTGACGCCGATCCATGCCGCCGCCACTTCCAACGCGCGCCGGCTCTCGGGGCTCGAGGAATCCTGAGCTTCAGGACTTCGCCGGCACCAGCGTCAGCAGCGTGATCTCGGAAGGCGCGCCGAAGCGCTTGGGCGGGCCCCAGTAGCCGGTGCCCCGGCTCACGTAGACCCACATGTCGTGCAGGCGGTGCAGGCCGGCCGTGAAGGGCTGCTGCATCGGCACGAAAAGATTCCACGGAAAGAACTGGCCGCCGTGCGTGTGGCCCGACAGCTGCAGCTGGTAGCCGGCGGCGGCGGCCAGCGGCGCGCTGCGCGGCTGGTGCGCGAGCAGCACGCGCGTGTGCACCAGCGGCGGCGCGTCGTGCAGCGCCAGGTGCGGGTCGCTGGCGTGCGCCGCGTCGAAATGCCCGGCGGTGAAGTCGGTCACGCCAGCGAGCACCAGCGCGCTTTCGAAGAGCTCCTCGTCGGTCTGGGCGCCGCGCACGTTGCGTGTCTGCAGCACCACGTGCTCGTTGAGCAGCACCTTCAGGCCCAGCCGGCGCAGCTCGTCGATCCAGGCATGCGCGCCCGCGTAGTACTCGTGGTTGCCTGTGACCACGAAGGTGCCGTGCCGTGCGCGCAGCCCGGCCAGCGGCGCGATGTGCTCGCGCAGCTCGGGCACGCTGCCGTCGACCAGGTCGCCGGTGATCGCGATGGCGTCGGCGCCCAGGCGGTTCACCGCGTCGACGATGCGCTGGATGTAGCTGTTGCGGATCGTCGGCCCCACGTGGATGTCGCTGAGCTGCGCGATGGTGAAGCCCTCGAGCGCCTGCGGCAGGCCGCGGATCGGCACTTCCACCCGCTTCACGCTGGCCGTGCGGCGCGCGTTCAGGAAGCCGACGGCCGAGGTGGCCGTGGCCATCGCCAGCACCGCCAGCGCGCTCCACGGCAGCAGTGCGCTCCATTGCACCTGCACGCCGCCGACGGCGCCCGCGAGCCAGGCCAGCAGCAGGCCGGCGTCGCGCACCAGCGTCAGCACGAACATCGACGAGAACCAGCCCATGCTGATCAGGCCGGTCCACTTCAGCAGGTTGCCGTTTCCGGCGCCCTCGCGTCCGCCGCGGCGAGACACGAAAGGCAGGGGGATCGTCGCCGCCGACACCACCAGCGCGACGAGCGCCAACGGCCACGCGGGCGTGAGCACGGCCAGCGCGGGCAGCAGGCGCAGCGCGATATAGACGTGCAACAGCGCGGTCAGGGCGCTCAGGGGACGGATCGGCATCGGGGCAACAGGGTCGGGCTCGGCCCGGGACAAGCCATCTGCAAGGCGCATGCCGTGCATTCAAGACATCGCGAAGCGCTTCGGCCGCTATTTTTTCTATAGCGCAGCGCCTCCGGATAGCAGGCCTTGTGGCCCGACCATATCAGCAGTTCCCGGCAGTTTCAGCAAGTTGCGCGCCGGCCGGATGCGGTGCCGGCGCCCACTTGCGTCGCGCTACTGCACCGCTCGCGTGCCGGCCGAGGCCATGTCGGTGCCGGCGGGCCAGACGAAAGTCGCCTTGGCCGGCGCACCCTGCGGCACGTGCAGCTCTTGCTTGAGCACCTGGCTGCCGATGCGCGCCTCGACCTCGTAGTTGCCCGGCTCCAGCCGCGCCACCATGAAGGGGCCGCCCGACACCACGTTGTCGAGCAGCGCCGTGCCGCTGCTGTCGCGCACCGTCACGTGCACGTTGGCCGCGAAGTCGGCGCCCTTGTGGTCCTTGATCGCGAATTCGAAGGTGGCGGGCCAGCGCGGCGACACCGTCTCCATCAGCTGGGCTTCGTCGCTGCCGATGCCGCCGCTCATGTATTCGACACCGTGCGCCATGTAGATCGGCGGATTCACCGTGGCCTGGGCCGACGTAACCGCGCCGAGCAGGACGGCGCCGCAGAACATCGCGGCCGCCAGCGGCCGCATTGCGCGCAGCGAGGATGGAAAACGGGGGGTCATGGTCAGAGTCCTTTCTTTCCTTGTCGTCGTCGTGGCAAGGAGCCACGCAGCCACTGTGCAGCGCGCGGCTTAGGAAAGTCTGACCTGGGTGCCCGCTGCCCGAAGGTCAGCGGGCGGGGCTCAGCGGGCGGTGGAGGTTGTCTGCGCGAAGGTCTGCGTCTGCGGGGGCGTCACCGAGGCCATGTCGAAGTTCGACGGCCAGACGAAGGAGGCGCGCGCCGGCACGCCCGCGATCACCACCAGCGTCTGCGTCAGCGTGAGGCCGCCGAGCGTCACGTTCACGTCGTAGGCGCCCGGGTTCAGGCGCGCGAGCATGTAGGGGCTTTGCGATTCCACGTTCATCACCGGCTGCCCGGTGTACTTCTGGCGGATCTCGACCGATGCCTTGGCCGGGAAGCCGGGCTGCTGCGCGCCCTTGCCGTCGCTGATGCCCAGTTCGATGGTCGCGGCCCAGCGCGGCGACACCATTTCCATGAACGCGGCCTCGTCCCTGGCGGCGCCGCCGCACATGTATTCGATGCCCTGCGCCACCTGGATCGGCGGGTTGGTGAACGCATGGGCCGGACTCACGGCCACGAGGAATGCTGTACCGCCCAATACCAGCGCGGCCAGGGGCGGGCGGAGACGCTTAGGGTTCATTGCTGTGTGGTCCTCGATCTTGCGTGACGTGAAATCCGTCGGGGATTTTGCTTAGCAAGAGTCGGGCTAGATATAGCGTTTACGAGGAACGATCTGCGGATCGGAACTGAATGCTATTGTTTTCATAGCTGATGACGACCGTGTGACGTGGCCGCGCGCTACTTTTGCTCACAAACCTCAGGGAAACCCTGATCCGCCGTCTTTTGGGGCGCGTTCGGCAACAGGGCATGGCGAAGGCCTACAGCGGTGCGTGGCGGGCCGGGCTAAGAACGACGGCTGGAAACTGCAACGAAGGAGCTTCAGCCATGTCTTGGGAATCGACGATCAACGAATTCAGGCGAGTGGACGCGCAGCGCGCGGACTACCCCGGCGAGCACCTGGTGGTGCTGGGCGCGGGCGTGCTGCTGCTGCTCGCGGCGGGCCGCAGCCGCTCGCTCGTGGCGCGCCTCGCGGTGGGTGCGGCCGGCGGCGCGCTGATCGGCCGCGCGGCCAGCGGCACCGGCGGTGTCGCGAAGCTGACGCAGCAGCTGCAGCGCGTGCTGGAAAGGCAGTTCAGCCTCGGCTGCCCGCGCAATGGCACCGGCAACGGCAAGAGCGCCGACGTGACGTAACCTGAGGCGATGGGGGTGATCGGCGCTGCGCCGTAACGTAGTGTGTTGAGCGGCGAAGCGCGATACAGGCGCATACGCAAGGCGCGGGGACAGGGAGAAAGGCGGCAGACCATCGGCGCGCCCCGGGCGCGAGCCTGCGTTCCGTTGGGCATTCCTCTTGTCCAACCAACACCGCCGACCCATGAACAATCCCCGCACGCATCAGCCTTCCGGCACGGACGCCGCGAAGGCATCTTTTCTTTCCCTTGAAGGCACGCCGGCAAGAGTCGCCGGCATCGGCCTTCTGGCGCTCGCAGCCGCTGTGGCCACCTTCGCGGTGGTTCCCAGCGCGGCAAAGGAGACCCGCACCGCCGTCGCGACCTCGGAGGCCTCGCCGATCTACGGCGTCACTCTTCCCAAGGGCTACCGGCAGTGGCAGCTGATCGCGCCCGCCATCGAGGCGGAGCCGCTGAACGAACTGCGCGTCGTGCTCGGCAACACCAAGGCGATCAAGGCCTACGATCAGGGCACGCTGCCATTTCCCGACGGAACCGTGCTCGTCAAGCTGGCCTGGAAGCACGTGCAGTCGCCCGAGTTCGCACCCGCCTCCATTCCGGGCGCGGCCACCACCGTGCAGGTGATGGTGAAGGACTCGAAGAAATACGCCGCCACCGGCGGCTGGGGCTTCGGCCGCTTCATCAATGGCAAGCCTGCGGACCTGGCACAGCACCAGACCTGCTTTGCCTGCCATCAGTCGCTGGTGAAGAACCACGACTACGTGTTCACGCGGCTCGCGCCCTGAGGGCCGCGCCTGTCATTTTGAAATTTAGTGTTGGCGGACATGGCCGGGATACAGAGGCATACGCAAACCGGTCGCAAGGTGCTTTCGGAGCCGAACAATCGCTCCATCAGCTCGGAAAAGCACAGCGATCCGACTGACAAACCCTCTTGCCACTCGTCATCACCCAACCGAAAGGATTCATCATGAAAGCTTCCGTCCTCCTCGCCGCCGCAGCCGTCTCTTCGTTGTTCGCCTTGAGCGCGAGCGCCGAGGAATACCAGGGCGTGCTGCAGTTCCATTCCAGCGCGAGCCGCGCCGGCGTCCGGGCCGAGGCAGTCGTCGCCTCGCACAGCGCGGACCCCTATCGCGAAGGCGCTTCGGCGGACGTCGCTCCCGCGCTGCCTACCCTGGCCAAGCGCTCGGACACGCGTGCCGAAGCCGTGGCGGCTGCCCGCGCGGGCAACCTCTATGCGGACGGCGCCGACGCCGGCGTGCCGCAGGCGTTCACCAGCACGCTCGATCGTTCGACGGTGCGTGCGCAGGCACGTGCAACGGCGGCCCACGGCGTGACCGAGGGAACGCTGTAAGCGGCCACCGATGCCCATCGCATCCGCTTCCATCGTTCCTGACGCCGGGAAATCTCGATGATCTTTTCCCGGCCGCCGCCCGCCGCCCGCTTCCCGTCGAGGAAGTGCGTGGCGTGGCCGCGCCTGCCCTAATCCATCGACACATCAAGCAGCCGTTCGGCTTCCTGCAGATCCGCGGTTTCGAAACCCTCCGTGTAGTGGGCGAGCACGCCGGCCAGCAGATCTTTCCCCTCCTGCCCGCGCCCGGCTGTTTCCCAGAGACGTGCCAGATCCATCGCCACGCGCAGCTCCCAGGAGCGAGCGCCCTGCTGCCTGCTGGCCGCCAGCGCTTCGAGCAGCGATTCTTCGGCGCTCGCCATGTTCGGCGGCACGGCACCCGAGAAGGCGCGCGCCTTCACGCGAAGAAGCTCCGGGAGGTTGTAGAGGTCGCCCTTGGCATGCACCAGCGCGAGCGTGTCGTTCATCAGCTCCAGTGCCTCACCGTTCCTGCCGATGGCATTCAGGCCATCGGCGAGCGTGATGTTGAAGGACGTGGTGAGCAATTCGTAGCGTGACGCGCGCAGCTCGATCAGCGAATCCTGTATTGCCTGCACGCCCCGTGCGGCGTCGCCGCGCTTCACCGCGAGTTCGCCCTTCACGCCGCGGCCCACCGCCAGGTACGGCGTCAGCGAATGCGATTCCGCATAGGCGATGAAGCGGTCGATGTCCTGCTCGGCCCGAGCGAAGTCGCCGACCCACATGTAGACCGACACGGCCCATATCAGGGCGATGCACAGCGTCACCGGGTGATTCAGATGCCGGGCTTCCTCCACCGCGCGCTGGGCGGCGACCACGGCTTGCGTGGGATGGCCCTGCAGCCACAGGGTCCTGGCCAGCGCGATGCATGCGCGGTTGTGGAAATCGAAGCCGGTGTGGATGCTGCTGCGCTGCCGCGACACCGAGGCGCCGGCGATCGCGGCTTCCAGGAAATGCCGCGCCCGGGGCTGGTCGCCCACCAGGTGATGGCAGAGGCCCACCAGCGAATTGGCGGTCGCCTGCGCCGTCGCATCGTCGATGGATGCGGCCACGTCGGCACAGCGCCTGGCATGGCTGAGCGATTCGACGAAGTCGCCGATGCGCTCATGGAAGATCTGCAGCCGCCCCAGCAGTTCGACCTGGCTGCGCGAGTCGCCGAGCTCCTCGGCCACCTGGAGGCTGCGTTCGAGCGCATGACGCACCTCGTCGCTGTGGCCGCGCGTGAACATCTGCGAGAGGCCGACGGCCGCCTGCAGATGCATCTCGGCGGCGCTGCCGGCAAAGGCCGTGCCCAGCTCGGCGAGCGCTCGCTTCGACCAGTCGTGGCACTCTGCCAGCAGCGACATCGCCATGAAGGCAGGCACCGCCGCCAGCACCAGGGAAACGCCCAGCTCCCTGGCATCGGCACGATCGAAGCACCACGCGAGCGCGGCCCTTACGTTGCCCAGGTCGGCGAGGTCCGACGCGCGCGCCGTGTCGCGCGAGAAGGCGTCGTCCTGTTCGGCCATCTGTTCCAGGCGCTTGCGGAAATAGACCGCGTGGCGCCGCGCAGCCGAATCGGCCAGGTCCGCGCCGGCCTTCGAATGCGCGTAAGCGCGGGTGCTTTCGAGCAGCCGGTACTGGGTCGAGGCGCCGGAGCGCCGGATGGAGAGCAGCGATTTCTCCGCGAGGCTTGCGACGGCATCGACCACCTGCGCCTGCGTCAGTTCCTGGTCCGTCGCCACTTCGCGTGCCGCTTCCAGCGAGAAGTGGCCCACGAAGACCGACAGCCGGCACAGTACCAGCCGCTCCGGCATGTCGAGCAGTTCGTAGCTCCAGTCCAGCGTGGCCTGCAGGGTCTGGTGCCGGGGCTGCGCCGTGCGCTGCCCGAGCCACGAAAGCGCCAGGCGCTCGTCGAGCAGCGCGGCAGTCTGCTGCAGCCCGTAGGCGGCTACCCGCCGGGCCGCGAGTTCGATGGCGAGCGCGACGCCATCGAGCTTCCTGCAGATGCTCGCGATGACGGGTGCGTCGTCGTCGTTCAGGTCGGGCATCGCGCCGCTCGCGCCAGCCCGGTCGACGAACAGGCGCGTGGCGGGATACATGAGGATGTCGCGCGCGACGAGTCCGGGCTGGTCGGGCGGGTTGTCCAGCGGATCGAGCAGGTGGATGTGCTCCCCCTCCACGCGCAATGCCTCGCGGCTCGTGGCAAGAATGTGGATGCGCGGCGCCGCCTGGAAGATGCGCTCGGCCAGCGACGCTGCCGCCGCGATCACGTGCTCGCAGTTGTCCAGTATCAGCAGCATCCGCCTTTCCCGCAGGTAGGCGATCAGGCTGGGCACCGGGTCGGCGGAGCGCACCGACAGCCCCAGCATCGATGCGATGGCGCTCGGCACAAGGCCGGGGTCCAGCAGCATCGAAAAATCCACGAACACCACCGCTCCGCCGAATTCGCCCAGCATGTCCTGCCCCGTGCGGACCGCGACGCTCGTCTTGCCCACGCCGCCCGAGCCCACGATGGTGATGAACCTCGTCTTCGCCAACTGGGCCGGGATCGCGGCGAGGTCTTTCGCACGGCCGACGAGTTCCACCGGCTGCGCGGGAAGACCGGGCTCGACGGTGCTGGCCCCGGCCTCAGGCTGCGCCCCGGGGGCAGCTTCCGCCGGTGCGATGCGGGCGACGAAACAATAGCCGCGGCCGACGACGTTCGACAGGTATCGCGCGCCGTCCTGCCCGTCGCCGAGCGCCTGCCGCAGCATCGCGATCTGGTAGCGCAGGCTTCCGTCCGAAACGACCATGCCGGGCCAGGCCAACGCCATGAGCTCCCGCTTGCTCACGACGGTGTTGGCGTTGGCGACCAGGGCGAGAAGTACATCCATCGCCCGCCCGCCGAGATCCACCGGCACCCCGTCGCGTTCCAGCAGCCGCTGCGCGACGCGCAGGGTGAACGGCCCGAAGGAGATGGAACCAGCGGTCTTGAAGGAGTTGTCGTCACTCATGGGGGATCGGGAACTGCGGCGTGCCGCGCACGCGGCGGATTGCCGGGCCGGACGCTGTCAATCCGATCGGCCCGGCGAACCCGCCGGCCGTCCCGGCGGCGCGGGCGGACGGAGCATAACCGAGGGTCGAGGCGGAGCCTGATGAGCTTTCGGTGCGTCTTCGCGCCGGCCGATTTGTATGGTCGTGTATCGCTTCCGCCCCCCGGTACCTGCGTATGCGATTCGGCCGTTTCTTCACACATGCCGGATACATCCGCCCTCTTCAATGGAGCCGTTTCAACTACACAGAGATGCCTGAATGAACGACCTCCATCCTCTCCATCCCTCGCTTTCGCGCCGCCACCTTCTCGCCACGTCGCTCGCCTTCGGCGCCGCGTCCGCCGCCACCGGCGCCTTCGCCATGCTGCGGCCGTCCGGGGCCTCCGGTCCCGGCGACACCTCGGTGCGGCCGTTCCGTGTCAGCGTCGACCGCGAAGCGCTGGTCGATCTGCGCCGGCGGCTCGGCGCCACGCGGTGGCCGAGCGCCGAGACCGTCGCCGACGACTCGCAGGGCGTGCGGCTTGCCACGCTGCGCTCGCTGGTGCGCCACTGGTCCACCGACTACGACTGGCGCAAGGGCGAGGCGCGGCTCAACGCCATTCCGCAGTTCGTGACCACCATCGACGGCCTCGACATCCAGTTCGCGCACATCCGCTCGCGCCATGCCGACGCGATGCCGCTGATCATGACGCACGGCTGGCCGGGCTCAATCTTCGAGCTGCTCAAGGTCGTGGGCCCGTTGACCGATCCCACCGCCCACGGCGGCCGTGCGCAGGACGCGTTCCACCTCGTGCTGCCCTCGCTGCCCGGCTTCGGTTTCTCGGGCCAGCCGCAGGCCACCGGCTGGGACTCCAACCACATCGCGCGCGCCTGGGGCGTGCTGATGGCGCGGCTGGGCTACAAGCAGTTCGTCTCGCAGGGCGGCGACTGCGGCTCGGTCATCTCGCACCGCATGGCGATCCAGAAGGTGCCGGGGCTGATGGCCATCCACGTCAACATGCCGGGCACCGTGCCTGCCGAGATCGCATCGATCCTCGCTGCGGGCGGCCCCGCGCCCGCCGGCCTGTCGGCCAAGGAGCGCGCCGCCTTCGACAAGCTGGACGCCTTCTACAAAAACAGCTCGGGCTACTCCGCGATGATGGTCACGCGCCCGCAGACGCTGGGCTATGCCCTGGCCGACTCGCCCGTGGGCCAGGCCGCGTGGATCTACGACAAGTTCGCCACCTGGACCTACTCGGGCGGCGAGCCAGAACGGGTGCTGCCGCGCGACGAGATGCTCGACGACATCTCGCTGTATTGGCTGACCAACAGCGCGACCTCGGCCGCGCAGATCTACTGGGAAGACCATTCGAACAACTTCAATGCCGTCGACATCTCGCTGCCGGCTGCCGTGACGGTGTTTCCCGGCGAGATCTACCAGGCGCCACGCACCTGGGCCGACCGCGCTTACCACGACCTGATCTACTGGAACGAGGTCGACACGGGCGGTCATTTCGCCGCGTGGGAACAGCCCGCGCTGTTCAGCCAGGAAGTGCGCGCGGCGTTCAGGTCGCTGCGCTGAGCGAAGGAGACGCACGGCCGGCCGCCCGCGTCATGCGACCACGAGCGGCAGCGTGAGCCGCGCCTCGAGCCCGCCGCAGCGGCGGTTCTGCAGCTGCAGGTCGCCTTGCATCGACCGGGCCAGCCGCCTGGCGATCGCAAGGCCGAGGCCCGATCCGGCCTTGGCCTCGGAGCCGCCCTGCTGCGCGCGGACCCATGGCGCGAAAACCGCCTCCATCTGCGCCGACCGGATGCCGGGCCCCGAGTCCACCACGGCCAGCACCAGGCTCGTCGCATCGACGCGGGCGCTGACGCGCACGTCGCCGCCGTAGCGCAGCGCGTTGTCTATCAGGTTGGCGAGCACGCGGCGCAGCGCGAGCGGGCAGGCCATCACCGGTCGGCCGATGTGGCCGTCGACGGCGATCGCCTGGCCGGACTCGCGATAGTCGCGCATCAGGCTGCCGAGCAGGCCGTCGGCATCGACGCGCTGCAGCGGCTCGGCCACGCTGCGCTGCAGCCGCGCGCTGGCCACGCTGGCCTCGACCAGCTCGCGCATCTGCGCGAGATCGCGCTCCATGGCTTCGCGCAGCGAGGCGTCTTCCAGCATCTCGCAGCGCAGCCCCATGCGGGTCAGCGGCGTGCGCAGGTCGTGCGCATAGGCGGCCTGCACATCCAGATGCCCCACGTCGCGCTCGGCCTGGCGGCGGCGCACGCTGTTGATCGCACGCGCCAGCCGCACGATGGCACGCGGGCCGCTTTCGGCGAGCTCGGGCATGCCGGCGCCGCTGCCGTGCTGCTCCATCGTGCGAGCCAGGCGTGCCGCGCCCGCGCGGTGGTCCATCGCCTCCAGCCAGAGGAAGACGGCGAGCAGCATGAGGCCGACGAGCACCGACACGCACAGGATCCACCGCAGGCTGTCGTCGAGCGGGCAGGTCAGGGGCGACAGCGTCGCGGCATGGACGTTCTGCCCGACCGTGGCCACCGCGATCGCGCGCGCCGCGACCAGCGCCAGGCCGTGGGAACGGCGGCCCGGTCGCTTGGAACTCGAAACGGCCCCGTCGAGCGCTGCGGATGCGCGCGGCGGATGGAAGGAACTGATGGATGCGAGGGACTTCTTCGTCATTGGTTTTCTCCTGCTGCCGGCGCACGGGCCGGCATGGAGAGATGACATCACGCGAGGGGGAACGCGCACCATTGCATCAGCGTTTGCCGCCCCCCTACGAAGGTTTGCCCCGTTCATGCGCCGGGGTGGCGCGAGGTCCGCTCTCCCCTGCGTCTTGTCAGTGCCTCAGGCCCGTTCCAGCGCGCGGCCGATCCAGGTCTCGAGTTCGGCGGCGTCGATCGGCTTCTCGATTAGGCAGAGCGCGGGGCTCGCCTGCACGCACTCCCGCGTGCGGGCGGTGGCGAAGGCGCTGATGAAGATGACGGGCACGCGCAGGCCCTGGCGCTCCAGGCATTCGACCAGCGCGATGCCGTCCATGGCCGGCATCTGGATGTCGCAGACGAGGCAGCGCGTGCGCGCCGGAACGTCCGAGGCAAGGAAGTCGATGGCCGACTCGAACGCGCGGGCCTCCCATCCGAACGAGCGCACGAGACTGCTCGTCGCTGCGCGCACGAAGGGGTCGTCGTCGACGATGGAAACGAGTTCGATGGCTGAAGAGGACAAGGAGGAGGACAAGGAGGAAGCCCGTTCTCTACCCCGGGGGTTTCCGGTGAAGGCGCAGGAACATTCCCGCCCCTGCCCAGAGCTGCAGGATACCGGCGGCAGCGCGCGGCGCCATCATCCATAGGTATGGCACCGCCTTAGCAAGCGGCCTCCACCACACCCAGCGCTTCCATCTTGCGCACCAGTTCGGCGACGGAGCGCGAGTTCATCTTGCGCATCGCCTGGCCGCGGTGGATCTTGGCCGTGATCTCGGCGATGCCCATGCGATCGGCGATCTGCTTGTTCATCAGGCCGCCGGCGACATGCTGCACCACCTCGCACTCGCGCGGCGTGAGCGAATCCCAGCAGGCGCGCGCCGCCTGCAGCAGCCGTGCGCTCTCCAGGCGCCGCGCATCGCGCTCCAGCGCGGCGATGACCGCGTCGATCATGTCCTGGTCGCGGAAGGGCTTCGCCAGGAAGTCGACGGCCCCGGCCTTCATCGCCTTCACGGTCATGGCGATGTCGCCGTGGCCGGTCATGAACACGATCGGCAGGTGAGGCTCGCCGTGCTCCAGCAGCGCTTGCTGGAAGGCCAGGCCGCTCTGGCCGCGCAGCCGCACGTCGAGCACCAGGCAGGAAGGCCCGCCGGAGTGCGGCGCGGCCAGGAATTCTCCGGTGGTGGCGAAGGCGTGCACCGCCAGGTCGATGGAGCGCAGCAGGCTGGAAAGCGCATCGCGCACGAGCTCGTCGTCATCGACGATGAACACGCAGCGAAGGGGCGCCGGAGGCGGATCGGAAGGACGCATGAAACGAAGGGTTGGTGAGGGCATCGGGGTCGCCTGCACTTTCATCGATGGCCAGGGGCCGGCCGCGGCAGGCTGAAGACGGCGCGCATGCCCGCGGGCTCGCGCGGCCGCAGCTCGAGCGTTCCGCCATGCGCATCGAGGATGGACTTGCAGATCGCCAGTCCCATGCCCATGCCATTGGACTTGGTGGTGAACAGGGGCTTGAGCAGGTGCTGCGCTGCCTCGGGGCCGACGCCCGGCCCGCCGTCCTCCACCACGATGCGCACATGCTCGCCGTCGTGCACGCACGCCATCGACAGCGACCGCGGGCCGGGCGGCAGGGACGCCATCGACTCGGCGCCGTTCATCAACAGGTTGACCGCCACCTGCTGCAGCTGCACGCGGTCGCCGTGAACGGCCAGCGGCGTTTCCAGGCCCTTCGTCTCCAGCGTGACGCCCATGGTGTCGAGCGCCCCCGCGACCAGCGTCGCCGCCTCGCGCAGCGCCTCGCCCAGGTCGAAGGCGGCGAATTGCGGCTCCGCGTTGCGCGCCTTGGCGCGAAGGCCCTGGATGATGGCGCGGGCGCGCAGCGCGCTCCTGCTGATGTGCGCGAGCATCTCGCGGGCCTCGCCGATGTCGGGCGGGCTGCGGTCGAGCCAGCGCAGCGCGGCGCTGGCCGAGGTGTCGACCGCGGCGATCGGCTGGCCCACCTCATGCACGATGGAAGCCACCAGCTCGCCCATCGCCTTCAGGCGGGTCGCGCGCTCGAGCTCGGTGAGCGTGCTGCGCAACTGCTCCTCGGCCTGCGCGCGCTGCCGGTTCTGGTCGATCAGTTCCTCGTACAGCCGCGCGTTCTCCAGCGCGAAGGCCGCCTGCGAGGCGATCACCTCCAGCACTTCGGCCTTGGCGGGCGTGAACACGTGGGAAGCCAGGTTGTTCTCCAGGTAGAGCACGCCGACGAGCATGGCGTGCCGCATCAGCGGCACGCACAGGATCGAGCGCGGACGCCGGCGGCGGATGTAGTCGTCCTGCGCGAGCGAGGCGCTCTCGCGCGCATCGTCCACCACGATGTGCTGCTGGGTGCGCGCGACCGCGTGGACGATGGAGACTGGCAGCGCCTGCGCATCGAAGGCGACGCCCTCCTGCGCGAGCACGACGGCGCCGTCGTGCACCCGCGCCTGGGCGCGCACCTGCCACACCTCGTGCCGGAACAGCGCCAGCGTGCCGGATTCGGCGCCGGCGTTCTCGAGCGCGGTGCGAAGCAGCGTCTCGACCAGGCGGACCGGGACGATCTCGCCGGCCAGCACCGTCGAGATGCGCAGCACGGCCTGCGCATCGAGTCCCTGCATCCGCCGCGTGTTCGCGACCGGGTCCTCGATCTCGAAGAGCCCCGGATGCGCGGCCTGGAGCTGGCGCGCCCTGGCCATGGCACCCCAGCGCTGCCACGCGCCGCGCGCGTGGCGCAGGTTGCCGTGCGCGGACAGGTCGTCGCCACGGCCCGCATGGAAGGCCGCGGCACGCTCGGCTGCCAGCGCCTCGACCTGGGTGAAGCCGTGACGCCGCGCATGCGACACCGCCCGTGCATAGGCCTCCACCGCCGCGAGCGGATCGCCGTCGATGCGGCACATCTCCGCGCGCACCAGCTGGAAGCGCGCCAGGAAGTTGGCCGGACAGGCCTGGCTCCAGGCCTGCAGCTGCTTCACGTCACGCTGCAGCGCCGCTTGCTGGGCCGCATCGCGCGTGGGAAGCGCGAGCAAGGCCAGCGCGCCGTAGAACGGCAGGTCGCCGCTCTCGGCGAAGGTGCGGCCCGAGGAGGCGGAGGCCTCGGCCCGATGGCGTGCATTGATGGCCTCGGTGAGCCTTCCGCCCAGGAGCGCCGCCTGCAGCCTGTACACCCAGTAGGCGAAGTCCACCAGCGTGGCGGGTTGGCCCTCCCGGGGCGGGCTCGGCTGCTCGTCAGCATCGCCGGCAGTGCCGTCCTGCAGCTGCGCCAGCAGCACCTTCTGGGCCAGCAGCGCCTCGATCACGAGCCGGAAATTCGCGTCGCGCGCTACGGCCAGCCCGCGCTCGACCGTGTCCCGCACGTCGCCGAGGTACTCGCCCGCGAAGAGCATTCCCGTCGCCTGGTTGCGCCCGCAGTAGATCGCGAAGGTGTGGTCGCCGCTCGCCACGGCCACGTCGTAGGCGCGCCGGATGTAGTCGCGCGCCGCGCGCGCCGGCTGCGTCCACGGGACCACCATGGTGCCGAAGGTCATGTAGACCCGGCCCCGGTACTGGGCAAGGCCGCGCTCGTCCACCAGGTGCAGCGCGAGCGCGCCGAACTCCCGCGCGGCGGCGTAGTTGCCGTAGCGCACGCCGAAGACCTGCGTCATGCAGACATAGCCGTCCGCCGACGCATCGGAGTGGCCCTGCGCGATGTTCAGGCCGATCATGCGCAGCAGGATCAGGTCGACTAGGTCCTGGTCGGTGTAGAGCGCCGGCGGAATGAGGTCCGCGAAGATGTCGGTGATCGCGCGTCGCAGCGGGTCGGCCACGACGGGCAGCTGGCGCAGGGCTCCGATGCCGTGCTGGTCGATCCATGCCTGCAGCACCGCGTGCTCCCGGTCGACCGCAGAGGCGTCGGGCCGTCTCGGCATGTCGATGCCCGACTTGCGCAGGAAGGCGAGGCCCACGTCCAGCGCGCGGTCGAAGTTGCCGAGCGTGGTGTACAGCGCCGCGCGCAGGCGCGCGAGATCGGCGCCGAAGATTCCGTCTCCCGCGACTTCCTCCAGCGCCGACAGGCGTGCCTCGGCGGCTTCCAGCGCCCCGGTCATGAACTCGGCCTCGCCGCAGAG
This sequence comes from Variovorax sp. TLI9-5A, assembly GCF_056867935.1. Taxonomy (NCBI): domain Bacteria; kingdom Pseudomonadati; phylum Pseudomonadota; class Betaproteobacteria; order Burkholderiales; family Comamonadaceae; genus Variovorax; species Variovorax sp. TLI9-5A. The sequence goes on from NZ_CP200310.1 coordinate 211,555, forward strand.
TGCGCGCGCATGCAGGCCGTCCTCGCTGGTGTCGTCCTCGCCGAGGAAGGCGAGCGCGGCGCGAAAGAAGCCGAGCGCCGAATGATGGGCGGTCGCGGCCTTCGCCTGGCGGCCGGCCTCCAGGTTGAGCCGCGCGAAGTCGCGCCGCTCCTGCGGTGCCTCGATGGCCAGGCGTGCAAGGCTGGCCTGCGCCGCGAGCGAGAACACCCGCGCGGAATCGGGCGCCTGCCGGAGCTGGCGGCGCACGATCCGCAGGTGCATGCGTGGCCGCTCCCCTGGGGGGATCGAGCCGTAGGCGGCCTCGCGGATGCGGTCGTGCCAGAAGACCCAGTCCTCGCCGTCGCGCTGGATGCTGCCTGCTTCGCGCGCGTCGTCGAGCGCCGCCTGCATGCGCCTGGCCGCATCGGTGCCGGGCTGCACTTCCATCGCGAGCGCGAGTGCTTCGCCGGAAGTTCGATGTCCGAGGCATGCCATCACGCGCAGGACGGCCTGCGTCGCCGAGGGCAGCTGCTCGAAGCGGCGCGCCATCAGGTCGCCGACGGTGTCGGCGCCCGGGTGAGACGCGAGCTGTTCGAGGCTCCAGCGCCACGAGGCGGTCTCGGCGTCGTAGGCGAGCAGCCCGTCGTCGGCCAGCAGGTGGAGCAGGTGCCGGGCGAAGAGCGGATTGCGCTCGGTCTTCCGGCCGATGAGTTCGGCCAGCTCGCCAACGACGCTCGCGTCCTGCTGCAGCGTCACCGCGATCATCTCGCGCAAGGCGCCCTCGTCCAGCGGACCGAGCTCGATTCGTACGGACTGCGTCACCTCGGCGAGCCGGCCCGCGCGCAGCGGATGGTCGGCACCGACCTCGTTGTCGCGGAAGGTTCCGACGAGCAGCAGCGCCGCATCGTCGTGCTGATGCAGCAGGCGCTCGATCACCTGCAGTGTTTCGACGTCGGCCCATTGCAGGTCGTCGAGCAGCATCACGAGCGGACGCGAGGGCGCCGCGAAGCAGGCGATGAGCCGCGCCATGCCCTGCAGCACGCGCTCGCGTTCGAGCGCCGGGGCCGCGTCCGGAGAAGCGGGGGCGGGCTGCCCGGACTGCAGGCCAAGGATGACGCCGAGCGCCGGCAGCAGGCCCGCCAGGGTCCGCTCCACCGGCTTCGCGGCGGCGGCGATCCGGCTGCGCCAGGCCGCGAATTCCTCGTTCGCGCAACCGATCACGTGCTGCAGCAGCGGATCGAGCACCTCCACCAGCAGCGCATACGGTTTGCCGCGGCGCCCCTCCTCGCTCTTGGCCGTGGCCAGCAGCGGCGTGCCCGAGCGCTGCATGCGCGCCACCGCCTCGCGCAGCAGCGTCGACTTGCCGATGCCCGAGGGGCCCGAGACCCAGGCCGCGCGCGCGCGGGCGCTGTCGGCGACCGTGCGGTAGAGCGCAAGCAGGGTCTGCAGTTCGGCATCGCGCCCCAGCACGAGGCCCATGCCGCCGGGCTTGCGCAGGTTCGAATGGGCATCGAGCGCGAAACGGGGAATGCGTCCGTGCTGGCGCAGCAGGGTCTCGCAGCGCCGCAGGTCCGCCAGCACGCCGGCAGCGTCCGCGTACCGGTGTCCCGGCGTCTTCTCCAGCAGCTTCATGACCAGCAGCGAGAGTTGTTCCGGAAGCCCCGGCACCAGCTCGCCGGGCGCAGGGGCGATCCGGGTTGCATGCGCGTGCACGCGCGCGGCGGCATCGGCGCCCTCGAGGGGGAGCCTGCCGGTCATCAGCTCATAGAGGATGCAGCCGAGCGCGTAGAGGTCGGCGCGCGCATCCACGCGCAGGTTCATGCGTGCGCCGAGTTCCGGCGCCATGTAGTTGAAGCTGTCCTCGTCCCAGGAGAGCTGGTCGTCGCCCGTGGCCTTGTTGTCCGGGTCGCCGACGGCGGCGGCCCGGCCGAAGCCGGTGAGACAGGCCCGGCCGTCCTCGCCGAGCAGCATGCGCTCGGGCGTGAGCGCGCGATGCAGCACACCGTCCGCGTGCATCGCGCCGACGGCGGCGGTGAGCCGCAGCGCGAGCGCGAGGAAGGCGCCCACGTCGGTGCACGGCGCGGCACTGCGGCGAAGCGGCTCGCCGCCGGGGTCCTTCAGGATCAGCAGGAAGCTCTCGCCATGCGGCACCAGCGCGACCGGCACCGCGGCCCATTCATCGCGAAGCGCGTGGCGCAGCGCGTACTCCCGTTGAAGCAGCGCGGCGGTGGCCGGCGTGGCCTGGCCGCGCCCGGCCACGAGCGAGGAGGTCGCGCCGTGGGCGCGTGCGCGCTCCAGGCGCGGCGTGCCCGTGCCCAGTTCGCGAAAGTCCCGGTATCGCACCGATGAGGCCCCGTGCTGCGCGGCAAAGGGAGCATCCGGCAAGACCGCCTCTGCCTCTTCCTGTCCGCCGAGTTCCTGGTGTTGCTGCATGGGTGTGGGCCTCTTGCGGCCGGCCGGGCCGCGGAATGCGTGGGCGCGGGTGGAGCCCGCCGTTGTCTTTTTTCTCTCCCCGTCTTCGGGCGCACTCGTGCGCGAATGCCATTGGAACTCCGCCGATCGCGAGATGGGCGCTGTGGCCGTTGGCTGGTGTTAGGCGTTGCTAGGCGCGGGCGTGCTGCCGCGGTTTCGGACCGGCCGCGTGAAAAGTAATGTCACTGCCCGCCCGCCGGACACAGAGGCATACAGACCGGGCCGGACTTCCTTCGCATCGCCCATAGATTTAGCGCCGTCGGCACAGGCCGATCCTGTTTCCCTCAGTTCAATCAAGGAAGAATCGTCATGAAGAAGTTCTCTCGCCGCCTCGCCGCGACCCTGATGGCCCATGCACTCGGGCTGGCCACGCTGGCGCCCCTGCACTCGTTCGCGCAGCCGGCGGATGCCGCGCCATCCGCCAAGCCCACGATCGTGCTCGTGCACGGCGCCTTCGCCGATTCCTCCAGCTGGGATGGCGTGGTGCAGCGTCTCGAGGCGCGGCACTATTCCGTGATCTCCGCCGCGAACCCCCTGCGCGGACCTGCGTTCGACGCGGCCTACGTCGCCAGCGTCGTCGATGCGGTCAAGGGGCCGGTGGTGCTGGTCGGGCACTCGTACGGCGGCTCAGTGATCTCGTCGGCCGCCAACGGCAAGCCGAACGTGAAGGCGCTGGTCTACGTGGCGGCCTTCGCGCCCGAGGCGGGCGAAACGGCGCTCGGCCTCACGGGCAAGTTCCCGGGCAGCACGCTCGGCCCGACGCTGGCACCGGCGGTGCCGCTCGCCGATGGCGGCAAGGACCTGTACATCCGGCAGGACAAGTTTCCCGCGCAGTTCGCGGCCGACGTTCCGCTGGCCAGGGCACGCCTGATGGCCGTGGGCCAGCGGCCTATCGCCGAGGCGGCGCTGAACGAGGCGGCGCAGGCTGCGGCATGGAAGTCGGTGCCGTCATGGTTCGTGTACGGCGATCGCGACAAGAACATTCCGCCGGCTGCGCTGGCCTTCATGGCGCAGCGCGCCAACGCGCAGAAGACGGTGGTGGTCAAGGGCGCCTCGCACGTCGTGATGACCTCCCAGCCCGAGGCGGTCACCAGGGTGATCGTCGAGGCGGCCGGGCATTGAGCATCGGCTTGGCGCTCCCGGGGTCGGGGATCTACTGCGGCAGCTCCCCGGCCGGGCGCTCCAGCCACTTCATGGACAACCGGTCGAGCTCGCCGCTCTTTTTCGCTTCTTCGATGATGGCGTTGACCTTCTGCCGCAACGCGTCTTCGCCCTTGGCCACGCCGATGTAGTTGGGGCTCTCCTTGAGCAGCAGCTTGTAGGTGGTGCCCAGCGCGGGGTTGCTGGCCATGATGGTGTTCGCGACGGAAGCGCCCGTGGCGATCAGTTGCGTCTGCCCGGAAACGAAGGCCGACACGGTACGGGTGTTGTCGTCGAAGCGGCGGATGTCGGTGCCGGCGGGCGCGACCTTGTTGAGCTCCTGGTCCTCGACCGAGCCGCGCGTGACCGCGATCGATTTGCCGGACAGGTCGGCGAAGCTCCTGACGTTGAGGTTCTTCGCGCCGAAGATGGCCTGGTAGAACGGCGAGTACGCTGCGGTGAAGTCGATCTGCTTTTCCCGGTCCGGGTTCTTGCCCAGGGTGGCGATGACCAGCGCGGCCTTCTTCTTCTGCAGGGTCGGAATGCGGTTGGCGCTGGTCACGGGGATCAGGTCGACCTCCACGCCGAGCTTGGCGCCGATGTAGTTGGCCATGTCGATGTCCAGGCCATGCATCTTGAAGTCGCGGTCCATCGCGCCGTAGGGCGGGAAATCGGGGGAACCGCGATCGCGATCTTCTTGTTCTTCAGGATGGTGTCCAGCGCGCTTTGCGCATGAACCGCACCGGTTGCCATGAGACCGCCGAGCGCGAGTCCGAGAACGAATTTCAATCTGCCTAGTTTCATGATGCCTGAACGATGACGAGTGGTTGTGGGTTTGATTTCAAGCGCACGGCCAACCGCCTGGCCGGGCCAGTCCCCAGCCGCACGAATCGTGCCACTGGTATACAAGGCTCGTGCACGCATTCAGAAGGCAAACGTCGTGCGCAAGCCGCGAACCAGCCCTGATTCAGGGATCGAAGCCCCATATTGGGGACGCCCCGCATCCCATGTTCCGGCGATGAAGAGATGCGGTAAATCCTTAGGCTCAGGGCAGCACGGGCACGTTGCTTTCGATGTGGCCCTCAGACCCTTATCACCATCCGAACCATGATCGAGACAGAGATGCTGCCCGACGAAGAGCTGGGCGCTCAGGCCCTGGAATGGCGCCGGCGCGCGCTGCAAGGCGACCTGCACGCCCGCGGCATCGCCCATCGGCTGGAGGCCGAGTTGCGCCGTCGCGCCGGCGTCCACCTCCCTGACTACGACACGCTGGATTTGCGGTCGCTGGAGCATCGGCGGGGAAAGCGGCCCTGGTGGAGGCCCTGGTGAAGGTGCCTCTAGCCTCTCTCAGGCGCCGAACCACCTGTTCATTGCCTGATGGAGGCCATCCGAGGCGCCATCGCCCACCCATGCCACGTAGCCATCGGGCCTGATCAGCACCGCGGTCGGCGCGGTGACCGACCCCAGCGCGGGCAGCTCCCATGGACCGTCGCATCTGCCGTGAACCAGCTTGACGCGGCCGGACCACGGCGAGACGTCGAAGCGGCCCGGCGCGCCGAGATCCAGCAGCACCGGCCGCGCATCCCGCAGCAGCGCAAACACGCGCACTGGGCCGTCGGCGGTGACCACGTCGAGGTCCGGCATGCGGCGACCGAGCAATGGATGCCCCTCGCCCAGGTCGTAGCGGATGCCGAGCCCCGACATCTCGGCCGCGATCCGTTTGCGAGGCTCCTCCATGCCGAGGAGCTCCATGACGATTTCGCGCAGGGCCTCGGTGCGATCGTCCGTGCGCTGCAGCGCGACCTGCGCCATGGTCGTGCGCAGCACGCGAGCCGCCACCGGGTGCCGCTCGGCGTGATAGGTGTCGAGCAAGCTTTCAGGCGAGACGCCCTTGATCACTTGCGCGAGCTTCCAGCCCAGATTCACTGCGTCCTGCACGCCCGTGTTCAGGCCTTGTCCGCCCACCGGGGAATGCACATGCGCGGCGTCGCCGGCGAGGAATACCCGGCCGCTGCGGTAAGCCGCGGCCTGGCGCGACATGTCGGTGAACCGCGAGATCCAGTTCAGGCGGCGGATTCCATAGTCGGTGCCGCAGGCCTCGACGAGCAATTCCCTGAGCTCGTCCAGCGTGGGTTCGCTCGCGGCGCCCGCGGTCTTCTCGGTCACCATCACGCCGACCGGACCTTCCTTGGCGAAGATGATCTTGCCGTCGCGGATCTCGTACTGCTCCCTGCTGAAGGCATGCACGCCGCGCGCGGTGCGATGGATGCCCAGCGGCGGCTCCTCGGCCATCTCGACTTCGGCGAGGATGCTGCTGGTCGTCGCGTCCCATCCGGGGAACTCGATGCCCGCAGTCTTGCGGACGAGGCTGCGGCCGCCATCGCAGCCGACCAGATAGCTCGCGCGCAGGGTCGCGCCATCGGACAGCTCGATGGTCACGCCCGCGTCGTCCTGCACGAAACCTTTCAGCTCACGGCCGCGATGGATCGGCACCGCGAGTTCGCCGATCCACTCGGCGAGGATGCGTTCGATGTGCTTCTGCCTCAGCGCCAGCCCGTAGTTGTGCCGGGTCGGAAAGTCGCTGATGTCGAGGCGCGTGACCGCGAACCCCGTGACCTGCGCCACCTGCCCTTCCGAGAGGAACCGGTCCACGATCCCGCGCTGATCGAGCACCTCCAGCGTGCGCGAACTCAGGCCACCGGCACGCGAACCGGCAAGCTCCTGGTTCGGTCGGCGCTCGACGATGGCGACATCGACACCTGCCAGCGCCAACTCGCCCGCCAGGACGAGGCCCGTCGGACCTGCTCCGACAATCGCTACCGCATGTTCCGTCATCCGTGAATCCATTCGTCTTCATTCGCAGGAGAGATCGCGGCGGCAGCCACCTTCAGCATGACGATGACTTTCGCATCGGGCATTCGCGCCTGACCTGACTCATTGTCCGTTGCTTGCGATGGGGCCATCGCGTCCCTGATGCCGTCAGGCATGCAGCCATGGAAAAGAAGGCCCGTTGCTATCATCGAATCATGCAGTCACGGCCACCCCGTGGTGGCGGAGGAAAGCGAGTGCGGCTCAAGCTGAGAACGAAGACAGCACTGCTGATCACGTCACTGGTACTCGTGCTGGTCGGCGTGACGGGTGGGTGGCAATACCGCAGCCTGTCCAGCGAGTACGTCAATCTGATGCGCGAGCAGCAGCAGGCGCTGACCGACGGCGCCGCGGCCGATCTCGACTACAAGCTCGGCATCCATCTGGCGGCCCTGGCGCGCGCGGCCCGGGAACTCGGTGTGCATGGCTTCTCGGACCCTGCGGCGCAGCAGCGCTTTCTCAGGGACCAGGACCTGCGCACGATGTTCGACAACGCCGCGCTGGCCACGCCGGACGGCGCCATCGTGGCGATCAATCCGCCCGCGGCCCGGCCTTCGAGCGTTGCCGACCGCGACTACTTCCGCCGCGTGCGCGACACGGGCAAGCCCGCGATCTCGGCGCCCTTGCTCACCAGGAGCGCGCGGCAGCCGGCGGTCATCATGGCCGTGCCCGTCGACGCAGCGGACGGCCGCCTCGCCGGCGTGCTGGGCGCGGCGCTGAACCTGCAGCGCGCCAACGTGCTCGGCGATCTCAGCCATGCCACCGTCGGCCGGGGCGGCTACTACGTGATCGTCACGCGCGGCCCGTCCCCGCAGATCGTCATGCACCCCGATGCGCGCCTGCTGCTCGAGCCCGCGAGCGCCCTCGCCTCCGGCGACGGCATCGGCACCGACATGGCCACGCATGCCGCCATCCCCAGTGCCGGCTGGGAGCTGCGCCTGATCGTGCCGGCCGGCATCGCCTATGCGCCGCTGGAACAGGCCCGGCGAAACCTGCTGCTGCAGCTGCTCTGGCTGGGTCTGGGCTGCGCGCTCCTGGTCTGGCTGGGAACCACATGGCTGATGCGCCCCCTGGAGGCGCTGAGCAACGCGATCCGCACCCTGCGCGGTTCGCCGGACAGCCAGGTGAAGCTCGACGTCGTCGCCAACGACGAGCGAGGAGACCTGGCGCGCGAGTTCGACGCGCTGATGGCCGAGCTGCGAGAGCAGCGCCTGGGGATCGCGGCGGTCACCGATGCCTCGCCGGTGGGCCTCTTCCGCTGCGACAGCGACGGTCGCATGACCTACGTGAACGACGAGTACCTGGCGATCCACGGTCTCGCACGCAAGGACGCGCCGGCGGGCTGGCTCACGCTGGTGCGCGAGGAAATCCGCGAGACGGTTCGCGAGGAGTGGGTGCGCCTCGTCAACTCGACCACGCCGCTGGCGGCCACGCGCCGGCTCCATCGCAAGGACGGCACCCGGGTGCTGGTGGCGCTGAAGAGCCGGCCCGTGCTCGCCGCCGACGGCCGCGTGCTCGGCCATGTGGGCACGGTGACCGACATCACCGAGCGCACCCGGGCCGAGCGGGCCCTTCGCACGCTGACCGCCATCTTCGACATGACGACCGACTACATCGTCCAGCTGGATGCGAAGGGGCGGCTCATCTACATGAACCCGGCCGCGCGCCTGCGCACGGGCCTGGCGCTCGACGCGCCGATCGAGCAGTTCAGCGTGGCCGACTTCAATCCGCCGGAGACCATGGAAAGGCTCGGCACCGAGATCGTGCCCACCGCCGTGCGCACGGGCATCTGGGTGGGCGAGTCGATGGTGTGGGACGCCAGGCGCCAGGCGTTCCCGGCGAGCCACATGGTGATCGCGCATCGGGACAAGCACGGCAAGGTGGAGTACTTCTCCGGCCTGATGCGCGACATCTCGGCGGCCAAGGCCGCCGAGCGGGCGCTGCGCGACAGCGAGCATCGCCTGCGCATGGTGACGGACCACCTGCCGGCGCTGATCTCCTACCTGGACCGCGACCTGCGGTTCCGGTTCGTCAACAAGGCCCACCAGGACTGGTTCGGCATCCCGACCGAACAGCTGCTGGGCATGGGCCTGTGGAAGTTCTACGGCGAGGAAGCGTGGGCCGAGATGGAGCCGCACCTGCGCGCGGCGCTGGCCGGGCGCCAGGTCACCTACGAGCGCCGGTTGAAGACGCCCGGCGGGCGCCGCGATGTCCAGGCCACGGTGGTGCCGGAGCGCGACGAGCACGGCGAGGTGATCGGCCTCTACACGCTGGACAGCGACATCACCGCGCACCACGAGGCGGAAGAAGCCCTCCAGGAGAGCGAGGCGCGCCTGCGCACGGTGGCCGATGCGCTGCCGATGCGCGTGGCCTACATCGATGCGGACGAGCGCTACCGCTTCAACAACCTGGCCTACGAGCGCGGCTTCGGGCTCTCTCGCGAGCAGATCCAGGGGCACACCGTGCAGGAGCTCCTGGGAGAGCCCGACTACCAGGCCCTGCGGCCGCACATCCGCGCGGCACTGGCCGGCGAGACCGTCACCTTCCAGAGCGAAGTCGCCAGGAGCGACAGCTACTACTGCTACGAGGCCCAGTACATCCCCCAGCCCGCGGTGAACGACGAGACCATCGTCGGCTTCCATGCCGTGATCACCGACATCACGCGGCAGAAGCTGGAAGAAAAGCGCCTCGTGAATCTTGCGCAGGTCGATCCCCTGACCGGTCTCGCCAATCGCGCGGGCTTCGAGGCGCGCCTGGCCGAAGCGATGGAGCGCGCCCGTGGTGCCGGCGCGCTGATGGCGCTGATGTACCTGGACATCGACGGATTCAAGAAGATCAACGACCAGTTCGGGCATCAGGTGGGCGACGAACTGCTGCGCGGCTTCGCGGGCAGGCTGTCGCAGGCGTTGCGCTCCGGCGATATCCGCGCGCGCCTGGGCGGCGACGAGTTCACGGTGATCATGGAAGGCCTGCCCGGTACGGATGCCGCGATTTCGGTGGCCTCCGAGCTGATCGAGGCCATGCAGGTGCCGTTCGCTCTGGAGGAGCGCACGATCCTCGTCAGGACGAGCATCGGCGTGGCCTTCTACCAGGGCGGCGATGCAACCGCTGCCGCGCTCGTCAGGCAGGCCGACGAGATGCTCTACCAGGCCAAGGGAGCAGGTCGCAACAACTTCCAGGTGGCGCCGCGTCCGATCGGAGGACAGCAGCCTTGAAAGACATGAGCATGGCGCATCCGTTGGTTTTCTCCAGGCGCACGGTGCTGGCCGCCGCGCGCAGGCTGAGCGTTGTCGTCCGTCGGCTCGCCGCCGTCTGCTACTCGATCAGCGCGCGCTTCACGTCTTCCTGCAGGCTGCGCAGGTGATCGCGCATGGCCGTGCGTGCGCGTTCGGCGTCGCGCGCGCGCAGCGCGCGGATGATCTCGCCGTGCTCGTCGTGGTTCTCCGAATGCCTGTGCAGCGGGCTGTGCAGGCGGAAGAGCCGTGCATTGACGCGAAGCTCCTCCACCAGCCGGGGGAAGACGACGTTGCCGCTGGCCCTGGCGATCAGCAGGTGAAAGCGGTCGTCGAAGTGCCAGTGCTCGGTCTCGCTGTGCTCGCCGCCGCCCAGCGTCGCGATGTCGGCCTCCAGCGCGTCGATCTCCGCGTCGGTGATCTTGCCCACCGCCAGTGCGATGGCCTCGCACTCGATGACCTCGCGCGCGCGCATGCAGTCGAAGTATTCCTTGGTGCCCAGCGCGCGCACGGCGTAGGAGCGCGCATCGCGCCGCACCAGCAGCCCCTCGCCCGCCAGCCGTACCAGCGCTTCGCGCATGGGCGTGCGCGAGATGCGCAGGTCTTCCGCCAGCCGTGCCTCCTGCAGCGGGCTGCCGGCCGAGATCTGGCGATCGAGGATGAGGGTGCGCAGCCGGTCGTAGGCCTGTTCGGCCAGGCTGGCGGAGCGCACCTCTAGGGGGGCGATCGTGATGGTGGCGGGCTGCGTGGGGCTGGGAAGGCTGGGCATGCGAGGATGGGCGAAAGCCACGAGGGCGGGTGAGCTTAGCAGGGCCGGCCAGGCGCGCTCAGGGCCATTCTTTCAGAGCCATTTGTCCAGCGGATTGCCGTCGTTGGGCGCGCGCGGCCGCAGGCACGGAAGGAACTGGCCGGAGCCAGGTTCGGCCTGGAACACGCCGTCCTGCCACACGACGCGCCCGCGCGAGACGGTCAGGCCGGGCCAGGCGCGCAGGCGCATGCCCTCGTAGGGGGTGTAGTCGGCGTCGTGGTGGAGCATGTCGTTGGACAGCAGCTTCTCCTGGCCCTCGGGGAACATGTCCCACACCACGAAGTCGGCGTCGCTGCCCACGGCGATGGTGCCCTTGCGCGGGTACAGGCCGTACAGGCGCGCCGGGTTCGTGGCGGTGAGCTCCACGAAGCGGTGGATGTCGATGCGCCCCTTGAGCACGCCTTCGCTCATGAGCAGCGGCAGGCGCGTTTCCACGCCGGGAATGCCGTTGGGGATGCGGTCGAAGGAGGCGTCGTCGCCGGCCACGCGCTTGCCGTCGCTGCCGTTCATGTTGAAGGGCGCATGGTCGGAAGAGACGATGGTGAAGAGCCCGCTCGACAGCCCGTTCCAGATGAACTGCTGGTTCGCCTTGTCGCGCGGCGGAGGGCTGCAGATGCAGCGCGCGCCGTGCATCGGGTCGTCGGGGTCGATGCCCAGGTCCTCGGCGCTCAGGAACAGGTACTGCGGGCAGGTCTCGGCGTGGATGGGCAGCCCGCGTCCGCGCGCCCAGTGGATCTGTTCGACGGCCTCGCGGCCCGAGACGTGGACGATCAGGATGGGCGTGTCGACCAGTTCGGCCAGCGCGATGGCGCGGTGCGTGGCCTCGCGCTCCACCGCCATCGGCCGCGAGCTGGAGTGGTAGCGCGGCGCGGTGAGGCCCGCGTCGAGCAGCTGCTCGGTGAGCCACGCGATGCAGTCGCTGTTCTCGGCGTGGATCATCGTCATCGCGCCGTGGCGGCGCGCGGTGGCGAGCACCTCGATGATCTGGCGGTCGTCCAGCTTCAGGTCGTCGTAGGTCATGTAGATCTTGAAGGAGGTGTAGCCCTTCTCGATCAAGGCGGGCAGCTCGCGCTGCGTCACGTCGCGCGTGGCGTCGGCCACGATGAGGTGGAAGGCGTAGTCGATCACCGCCTTGCCCTCGGCGCGGCGGTGGTAGTCGTCGACGGCCTCCTGCACGCTGCGGCCCTTCTGCTGCGCGGCGAAGGGCAGAACCGTGGTGGTGCCGCCGCAGGCCGCCGAGCGGGTGCCGGAGAGGAAGTCGTCGGCGAAGCGCGAGCCGTCGCTGGTGGGCTGGTCGAAGTGGCAGTGGCCGTCGACGCCGCCGGGCGTGACCAGCCGGCCGCGCGCGTCGATCTCGCGCGCGGCGCTGGCGTCGAGCCTCTGCGCGATGGCGCAGATGCGCCCGTCGCGCACGCCGATGTCGGCGCTGTAGCGGTCGCCGGCGGTGGCGATGTCTGCGTTGCGCAGGATCAGGTCGTAGGTGCTCATTGGGCTTTCGTCCTCTCTAGCGCTGCTCGAGCGCAGGCTCCGCAGGCACCACCGGCGCCGCGGCAGCATTGCCGTAGGCGCGGCCGTAGTGGCGCTCGATGCGGCGCTGGATGAAGTCCCAGGCGGTGGTCATGAGCAGGTAGTAGATGGCGGCAACGATGAAGAGCTCGAGCACCATGAACTTCTCCTGGATCAGCACCTGGGTGCGGCGCAGCAGCTCCTCCATCGAGATCACCGAGGTGATCGATGTGGTCTTGAGCAGGCCGTTGATGCTGTTGCCCAGCGTGGGCACGATCAGGCGCATGGCCTGCGGCAGCACGATGTAGCGCATGGTCTGCGCGCTGCTGAAGCCCACGGCGCGCGCGGCGTTGGTCTGCCCGGCGGGAATCGACTGGATGCCGCCGCGCACGATCTCGGCGAGGTAGGCCGCCTCGTTGAGGATCAGGCCCAGCAGCGCCGACTCGATCACCGAGAGCTTCAGCCCCAGCTGCGGCAGCCCCGTGAAGATGATGATGAGCTGCACCAGCAGCGGCGTGCCGCGGAACACCCAGATGTAGAAGTGCGCCGGCGCCGACAGCCAGCGGTGGCTGGACAGGCGGGCCAGGGCCAGCGCGCAGCCCACCACCAGCCCGCCCGCGATCGCCGCGAGCGTGAGCCACAGCGTGGTCACCGCGCCGCTGAGGATGTACGGATTGAACAGGTAGTCGAAGAAGCCCGACCAGCTCCAGCCTTGTCCCATGGAAGTTTCCTTCGCTTGCTTGCTCTATGGCGATGCGGAGGCGGCGCGCCGTCAGCTCGCCGGGCCCTTGACCGTCACGGCGCCGTCGGCGGCCTTCACGCCGTACTGGTCGAACAGCTTCTGGAAGCTGCCGTCGGCCTTCATGTCGTTCATGACCTTGGCCATCGCGGCGGCCAGGTCCTTGTTGCGCGCGGCCAGTGCGACCGGCGTGGGGAACAGGCCGTGCAGCACGCGCTCGAAGTCGCCGCGCTTCTGGTATTCGGCGCCGGTCGAGTCGATGGACAGGGCCACCTCGACCTGCCCGGCGCGCAGCGCCTGGAAGGCCATCGCGAAGTTCTCGAAGGTGCGGATGGTCATGCCCTTCATGCCCTTGTCGGTGAGCTGCTTGTCGAGCTCGCGCGCCTTGCGCTCCTCGAAGCCGCCGAGCTCCACGCCGATGCTCTTGCCCGAGAGGTCTTCGGGCTTGGCGATCTTCAGCGGGTTGCCCTTGGCGGCGCTGATGCTGATGGCCTGGTCTTCGTAGACCAGCATCTGCATGAGCTTGGCGCGCTCGTCGGTGAAGAAGATGCCGGTGTTGATCACGTCCCAGCGGCCGGCCTGCAGGCCGGGGATCATGGCCGAGAACTCGATGCGCACGTACTCGGGCGTGAGGCACAGGCGCTTGGCGATCTGCTCGCCCAGCTCCACGCGCATGCCCTTGAGCGCGCCGGACTGGTCGACGAACTGCATCGGCGGCAGCGTCGGGTTCACCGACATGGTCAGCGTGCCCTTCTTGACGAGGGCCGAGTCGGGCACGGGCGACTTGCAGGCCTGCTGCGCGTTCGCGGCGCCAGCGCAGGAGATGAAGAGTGCCGTTGCCGACGCGAGAGCGGGGAGCAGTTTCATGGTGTGGTCCTAGAGGAAGAGATCGAGGCGACGAGGTGGGGAAAAGGAGAACGAGGTGCCGGTGGCCGCTTCAGGCGCGGATCGAGTCCAGCAGTTCGAGGCGCGCGAGCTCGCGGCGCAGGTCGGCGGCGTCGGCATCGGGCAGCGGCAGGCGCGGGGCGCGGGGCTTGCCGACGGGCAGGCCCATCATCGACAGGCCGTCCTTGGAGGCGGCGACATAGCGGTGGCCGCCGACCCAGCGCACGATCGGCAGCATCTTCCTGTAGAGCGCGAGCGCGGCGGGCATGTCGCGCTCGTCGGCCACCAGCTCGAACAGGCGCGCCGACATCTTCGGAATGAGGTTGGAGCACACGGCCACCCAGCCTTGCGCGCCGAGCCAGAACGACTCGTAGCCCAGGATGCCGGCGAACACGGTCATGCGGTCGCCGCACAGCTCGATGATGTCGCGCACGCGGGTGACCTCGAGCGTCGACTCCTTGATGTACTTGCAGTTGTCGATGCGCGAGAGGCGCGCCACCAGTTCGGGCTTGAGGTCGACGTTGGCGGTGGCCGGGTTGTTGTAGACCATGATCGGAATGCCGATCGCCTCGCCCACCTTGCGGTAGTGCTCGAACAGCTCGTCGTCGGTGGGCGTGCTGTAGAAGGGCGGAATGATCATGACGCCGTCGGCGCCCATGTTCTCGGCCTCGCGGCTCAGCCGCACGCACTCGTCGGTCCACTCCGCGCCGGTGCCGATCAAGACCGGCACGCGTTTTGCAGCGGTGCTCACGCAGGTTTCGATCACCAGCTGGCGCTCATCGGGCGTCAGCGAGAGGAACTCACCGGTGCTCCCCAGGGGGATCAGCCCGTGGATTCCTTCCTCGATTTGCCAATTGACCAGCTTCTTGAGCGCAGGCACGTCCACGTGCTTGCCGTCGGCAGTCATGGGGGTGATGAGCACCGTATAGGTGCCGCGGAACGCTGTCATGGGCAGTCCTTGGGAAAAATTCGGGCGATTCGGTATATGTATACGTTGAGTATACGTATACAATTTGGCACGTCAACCGTAAGTTGACGTTCTTCCTTCGCACTGACCATGAGCGCCAGACTGACCCACCCTTCCATCACCCCGGCCGGGCGCCCCGTGCGCTTCTGGTACGACGGGCAGCCCGTCGAGGGCCTGGAGGGCGAAACCATCGCGGCGGCGCTGGCGGCCGGCGGCATCAAGGCGATGCGCCACACCCGCGGCGGCGAGCGCCGTGGTCTTTATTGCGGCATGGGCGCGTGCTTCGACTGCCTCGTCACCGTCGACGGGCAATCCAGCCAGCGTGCCTGCCTCACGAAGGTGGCCGATGGCCAGCAGGTGCGTTCGGCACAACCCGCCGGCACGCCCGACGACCCGCTACAGACGCTCACCCCCCAGGCCGGCGCCGAACCCGAGCGCCGGCAGGTCGACGTGCTCGTCGTCGGCGCGGGCCCGGCCGGCCTTTCGGCCGCGCTCGCCGCACGCCGCGCCGGCGCGGACGTGCTGGTGCTCGACGAGCGCCCGCAGTCCGGCGGCCAGTTCTACAAGCCGCTCGCGCCTTCGCACTCGGCGCCCTCCCCGGCCGACCGCCAGTTCGCGCAAGGCCTCGCGCTCGAGCACGATGTCCGCGCCGCCGGTGTCGCCATCGCCCAAGGCGCACAGGTCTGGGCGGCCTTCTCTCCACGCGAAGTCGCCGCGCTCATCGACGGACGAGCTTGTGTCATCAACTGCCGGCAACTCGTCATCGCCCCTGGCGCCTACGAGCGCCCCGTGCCCTTCCCCGGCTGGACCCTCCCCGGCGTGATGACCACCGGCGCCGGCCAGACGCTCGCACGCGCATACCGCGTGGCGCCCGGCCGCCGCGTGGTGATCGCCGGAAACGGACCGCTCAACCTGCAGCTCGCCGCCGAGCTCCTCGCCGGCGGCGCCGAAGTCGTCGCGGTATTGGAATCGGCCCCGCGCCCCTCGCCGAAGCAATGGCGCCATCTGCTGGCCGCGGCGCGCACGGCCCCCGACCTGCTGCTCGACGGCTGGCGCTACCTGCGAAAACTGCGCGCCCACAAGGTGCTCGTGCTGTGGGAACACGCCGTCGTTTCCGCCGAAGGCTCCACCGGATTGCACGCGGTGCAAGTAGCGCAGGTCGACGCCCAGGGCCAGGCCATGCCCACGACGGCACGCCGCCTCGAAGCCGACACGCTCTGCCTCGGCTACGGCTTCATCCCCTCCACCGAACTCGCGCGCATGCTGGGCTGCGAGCACCGCCTCGCGCCCCGCCATCTGGGCTACCTCGCAACCGTCACGCAGGAAGACGGCGCCACCAGCCTGCCCGGCGTGTACGTGGTGGGCGATGGTGCCGACCTCGGCGGCTCCCGCGTCGCGCTCGCGCGCGGCACGCTGGCCGGCACCGCCGTCGCGCGCAACCTCGGCCTGCAGGCTCCCGAGCCCGGCGAGGCGACGGAAAAACTGCACCGTGCCGAATGCTTCCAGCAGGCGCTGTGGTCGATCTACGCACCGCCGCCCGTCAACCTCTCGGCGGTGCCCGACGAAACCCTGCTGTGCCGCTGCGAGGAAATCACCTTCGGCTCGGTGCGTGAGCAGATCCGCGCCGGCAGCGACACGCTGGCCGCGCTCAAGCGCAACACCCGCCTCGGCATGGGCCGCTGCCAGGCGCGTTACTGCGGCGTCACCGCCGGCCGGCTGCTGACCGAAATGACCGGCCGGCCACCGCAGGTCGAGCAGTACTTCGCCCCGCGCCCGCCCGCCAAGCCGGTGCCGGCCGGCGCGCTCGGCTTCGAGAAACCCGAGTGGGGCGGCCACAAGCCCGCCATCACGCCCAATCTCGCGCGGCCGGTGGAACAGGCGCCGTTCGAGACCACGCTGCGCACCGACGTGCTGGTGATCGGCGCAGGCGTGCTCGGCTCCTGCCTCGGCTACTACCTGTCGAAGGCCGGCCAGGACGTGACGGTGGCCGACCGCGACGACATCAACCTGCAGGCCTCGGGCGCCAACGCCGGCAGCCTGCACGTGCAGCTTCTCTCATTCGACTTCGGCGCCAAGGCGCAGGAAGGCGGCGGTCCGGCCGCGGCCACGCTGCCGCTCGGGCCGATGTCGGTGCGCCTGTGGCAGGAGATCGAGGCCGACTGCGGCGAAGACCTCGAGATCAAGATCACCGGCGGCCTCATGGTGGCCGACAGCGAGGCCGGTATGCGTTTTCTCCGAGCCAAGGCCGCGCTGGAGCGCAGCCACGGCATCGACGCGCAGGTGATCGACGGCGCCGAGCTGCGGCGCCTTTCGCCCGCGCTGTCCGAGCAGCTGCTGGGCGCCGAGCTCTGCCCCATGGAAGGCAAGATCAATCCGCTGCGCGCCACCTACGCCGTCGCCCGGCGTGCCCAGCAGCAGGGTGCACGCATGCTGCGCGGCTGCGACGTGCAGTCCATCGAAGCGCTGCCGGGCGAAGGCGGCGGCTTCGTCGTGCGCACATCGCGCGGCAGCATCCACGCAGGGCGCGTCGTGAACGCGAGCGGTGCATGGTCGAGCGCCGTCGGCCGCATGCTGGGCGTGAACATCCCCGTCAAGGGCGCGCCGCTGCAGATGATCGTGACGGAGCCTGCGCCGCCGCTGGTCAACCACCTCGTCGCGCATGCCGACAGGCACCTGAGCCTGAAGCAGGCCGCCAGCGGCGGCCTCATCGTCGGCGGCGGCTGGACGGCCGCATTCAACGAGGACATGCGCCTGAACCGCGCCGAGCGCGAGAGCATCGAAGGCAATCTCTGGGTGGCCGGCCATGTGCTGCCGGCCGTGCGCGGGCTGCACATGGTGCGCTGCTGGGCCGGCATGAACGTGAACATCGACGGCGCGCCCATCCTCGGCGAAGTGCCGGGCCGCCCCGGCTTCTACAACGCCGTGACCTCCAACGGCTACACGCTCGCTCCCATCACCGCGCGGCTGGTCACCGACCTCATCGTGCGCGGCCGCACCGACATCGACATCAGCCCCTTCCTCATCGACCGCTTTCTCTGACCGCCATGACCGATACCACCTCCCCGCGCGACACGCTGCGCGACTTCATCGACGCGCACTTCGACGAACAGGTCCGCACCCTCGCCGAGCTGGTGCGATGCCCTTCCGACAACCCGCCCGGCGATTGCGCCCCGCACGCCGAGCTCACCGCCCGCCTGCTCGAGGCGATGGGCTTCACGGTGGAGCGCCACGAAGTACCCGCCGAATTCGCGGCCGCGCACGGCATGCGCAGCGTGACCAACCTGATCGTGCGCGAACGCTTCGGCGACGGCCCGGTGGTGGCGCTGAACGCGCACGGCGACGTGGTCCCGCCCGGCGCGGGCTGGAGCGTCGACCCCTACGGCGGCGAGGTGCGCGACGGCTGGCTCTATGGGCGCGGCGCCGCCGTGTCGAAGTCGGACTTCACCACCTACGCCTTCGCGATGCGCGCGCTCAAGCAGCTCGCGGCCTCGGGCACGCCGCTGGCCGGCAGCGTCGAGCTGCACCTGACCTACGACGAGGAAACCGGCGGCATGACGGGGCCCGAATGGATACTCTCCAAGGGCCTGAGCCGGCCCGACTTCGTGCTCTCCGCCGCCTTCTCGCACCATGTCGTCGTGGCGCACAACGGCTGCCTGCACCTCGAAGTCGTCGTGCGCGGCACCTCGGCGCATGCCGCGCGGCCCGACACCGGCCACGACGCGATCGAAGCCGCGGCCACCCTGCTGCCCGCGCTCTACCGCTACCGCGACAGCCTCGCCGGCCGCCCCTCGCTCACGCCGGGCATCACCCATCCCACGATGGTGGTGGGCCTGATCGACGGCGGCATCAACACCAACGTGGTGTCCGACGTGCTGACCCTGCGCATCGACCGGCGCATCGTGCCCGAGGAATCGCCCGAAGCCGTCGAGGCCGAACTGCGCGAGGTGATCGAGTCGGCCTGCCGCCCGCTGCCCGGCATCTCGGTGGAAATCCGCCAGATCCTGCTGGCCCGCCCTTTCGCGCCAGCGCCCGGCGCCGACGAGTTCGCCGCGCTGGTGTGCCGCGAGGCCAGCGAAGTCATGGGCAAGCCGGTCACGCCGATCGGCGTGCCGCTGTACACCGATGCGCGTCTCTACAGCGAGGCCGGCATTCCCACCGTGATGTACGGTGCCGGCCCCGAATCGCTGCTCGAAGCCAACGGGCACCGCGCCGACGAGCGCGTTCCGCTGGACGAACTGCGCAAGGCCACGCGCGTGGTCGCCAATACCCTGCACCGGCTGCTGACGCGCTGAACCGGACTGCACCGGAGAAGAAAAGAGGAAGACGCAACATGATCGAAATCAGCCACGTCGACAAGAGTTATGGCGCCTTCCAGGTGCTGACCGACTGCACCACCCAGGTCCGCAAGGGCGAGGTCGTGGTGGTCTGCGGGCCTTCGGGCTCGGGCAAGTCCACCCTCATCAAGTGCGTCAACGCGCTGGAGCCCTTCCAGCGCGGCAGCATCAGCGTCGACGGCGTGTCGGTGGGCGACCCGAAGACCGATCTCAACAAGCTGCGCGCCCGCGTGGGCATGGTGTTCCAGCACTTCGAGCTGTTTCCGCACCTCTCGATCGAGGACAACCTGTCGATCGCGCAGCTCAAGGTGCTCAAGCGCTCCGTCTCCGAAGCCCGCACCGCGTCGATGGCGCTGCTGCAGCGCGTGGGCATGCGCGCCCATGCGCACAAGTTTCCCAGTCAGCTCTCCGGCGGCCAGCAGCAGCGCGTGGCCATCGCCCGCGCGCTGGCGATGAACCCCGTCGCCATGCTGTTCGACGAGCCCACCTCCGCGCTCGACCCCGAGATGGTCAACGAGGTGCTCGACGTGATGGTCGAGCTTGCGCGCGAAGGCATGACGATGATGTGCGTCACCCACGAGATGGGCTTCGCGCGCAAGGTGGCGAATCGCGTGATCTTCATGGACCGCGGCAACATCGTCGAAGACTGCGCGAAGGAGGAGTTCTTCGGCAACCCCGCGGGCCGCTCGGACCGCGCGCGGCAGTTTCTTTCGAAGATCCTGCAGCACTGAGGCAGACACTCCAGCGGAGCGCGGCCCCAGGGCCCGGAAGAATCTGTCGGAAGACACGAAAAGTGAAAAACGCAGCGTTGATTTCAAACGCGTTTTTCAGTTTCCGTGTCGCAACGTTCTCGGAACGCGCCACCATTATTGAAAAAATCCCGCAGTCTCGCCACGAAAAGTGAAAAATTCGTGCAGCTCACGAGTGATCGTCAGGGGCGATTCCGCGCGTGGCTCGCTCAAGGCTGGCGGCAATGGCTTGCTCGTAAGTCATTCGTCCTTCGACGACCGCGTCGCAATCCGCTATGAACTCGGGTGTTGGCGCATGACCCGAGATCCGCGTGTTCGCCAACGCTTGTTCAATCGCAAGCTGCCGAGATAGCGGACCCGGAGCCATAGGTGCGCTCATCAAAATATCTCACGTCCGTAAGGAGCGAACGCCATGGCCTCTCCGCCATGCAAGGTGGGATCGAAGCGCGCCAGGAGTTCTGCTAGGGAGTCCTTCGAACGATCGACTCGCCGAACCATCACACCTCCACGGACCGCTTCAACGGTGATACGCATACCAGCAGCGAGGCCGACCGTCTCAGCAAACGGTGCGGTCAGGCGAATGGCGAGGTCGTCGTCCAGCTGTTCGACGATGCAGTTCATCTGTGCGTGGATCATAGGTTTCATGCTCCTTGAGACATTGTCGACGACCACCCTCACTGCTATCAGCTCCCTAAAGAAACCCTAGGCGCTGTGCACATACCGCGAGTGGATGATGGATCAGCTTGGGCTGGTACACCGACTTCTGGTGCTTACAGTTCTCGAGCGCGGATCGTATTCGCTGGCCAGAAAGACTTGGCGATGCTTTTGCTGATCCGAGTCTTCCTAGGTCAAGTGATCTAAAAACTTCGAACGCAGCAACACGTTCTCGCGATGAAATTCCAGAAAGTGTCGCTGGCCGGTGGAGAGGCTGCCCACGTTTTGGGGGGCGCTTGGGGTCGATCCCCATTCTTACGAGCGATTCGCCGTGCGCGACCGGCGACACGAGCACTTGCTCCCTAGGGTCAGGGATCTGTGGAATTCAACAGCCAGGATCTGTTGTTAATTGTTAATTTCATTTAACTCACTCTCAAGTGTGCGCCTTATCGGAAAAATACGTTGCCATGGGTGCAACTAATTGGCATTTCATTCAGATGAAATACCGATTTCAAGAAGGAGCTGAACATAATCTCCTCCTGTCTGGTTCGTCTCTTGAGACGGCGTACCGGATCACGGGTCGCAACATCACCCCCAGGGCGAAGTTGCAGCACATCTCGTATCACGCGTATCTGCGTAGAGGTCAGCTCGCTGAACTGGTGCCGCAGATCGTTGAGCAGCCAATAAGCTTCTTGCGGCGTGTCGTGGTCGATCACGAGCTTGCGCTGTGATGCCTGAGCCGCTTGGTTGAGCTCTTGCCGATCAGCGTCGGTCAGCCTCAGAACGGATGTCAATCGCTCCACAAACTCAGGTGTCGGAGGTCCCTTGAGGCCGACTTCCAAGGCCGAGATGTAGCTTTGCTCGTACCCGATCAGTTCGGCCAACTCTGACTGGCGGATGCCATGTCGCATTCGCAGGTCATGTAGCAAGTGGGCGAAAGGACTCATGTGACCGAGCTGGTTGCTTCTTACGAACATCAGAATAGATGCATTCTGCAAAGAAGTCAAAAAATCCAATAAAATCAACCACTTACTGATATAAATATATCAGACGCAGCGTTGATTTCGTGGGAGTCAGCAAGCACGCACCGCGTCTTCTCGGACACGCGATGGCGGAGGGTCGAGCCTCTGGTTGCCAAAAAAAGCGGCTGATTGAGCCGCTTTTTTTCACTTTCCGTGTCAGTAGTTTTTCACTTACCTGGCACAGTTTTCACTTTCCGTGTCACCCGACACGACAGCTATACGTCGATATTCGCCGCCCGCAGCGCGTTCTGCTCGATGAACTCCCGGCGCGGCTCAACCTCGTCGCCCATCAGCATCGTGAACACGCGGTCGGCCTCGATCGCATCGTCGATCTGCACTTTCAGCAGGCGGCGCACGTTCGGGTCCATGGTGGTTTCCCACAGCTGCTCGGGGTTCATCTCGCCCAGGCCCTTGTAGCGCTGGCGCGAGGTGGCGCGTTCGGCTTCGCCGATGAGCCACTTCATGGCCTGGCGGAAGTCGTCGACCTTTTCTTCCTTGGTGCGGTCGCCCTCGCCGCGCTTCACCAGCGCGCCTTCGGCGCTCAGCAGGCCGCGGAAGGTGTTGGCGGCTTCGGCGAGCGCGGCGTAGTCGGCGCCGTGCACGAAATCTTGCGTGAGCACGCTGCTCTTGACGTTGCCGTGGTGGCGGCGGCTGATGCGCAGCAGGGGCTTGTCGGTGCGGGCGTCGAACTCGCTGCTCACCTCGGCCGGCACGCCGGTCGTGTTGAGCTCGCGCAGCTTGGCCTGCAGCGCCACGGCCGAGGCCTCGGCGGCGGGCGTGGTGTCGAGGTCGAGCGCCACGCCGTCGGCGATGGCGCGCAGTGCCTCGGCGTCCATGAAGTTGCGCAGGCGCGCGATGACGGCTTCGGCCACCTGGTGCTTGCGCGCCAGTTCGGCCAGGGTGTCGCCGCTGAGCGTGGTCGAGCTGGCGCCGCCGGTCTCGATGCGCGCGTCCTTCAGCGCCACCTTGAGCAGGAAGGCGTCGAGCGCGGGGCCGTCCTTCAGGTACTGCTCTTCCTTGCCGACCTTGACCTTGTACAGCGGCGGCTGCGCGATGTAGATGTGGCCGCGCTCGACCAGCTCCGGCATCTGCCGGTAGAAGAAGGTCAGCAGCAGCGTACGGATGTGGGCGCCGTCGACGTCGGCGTCGGTCATGATGATGATGCGGTGGTAGCGCAGCTTGGCGACGTTGAAGTCGTCCGCGCCGCCGCCCGCGGTGGTCGCGCCGGCACGGCCGATGCCGGTGCCCAGCGCGGTGATCATGGTGAGAATTTCGTTGCTGGTGAGCAGCTTCTCGTAGCGGGCCTTCTCGACGTTCAGGATCTTGCCGCGCAGCGGCAGGATGGCCTGGAACTTCCGGTCGCGGCCCTGCTTGGCGGAGCCGCCGGCGGAGTCGCCCTCCACCAGGTAGACCTCGCACAGCGCCGGATCTTTCTCCTGGCAGTCGGCCAGCTTGCCGGGCAGGCCCATGCCGTCGAGCACGCCCTTGCGGCGCGTCATTTCGCGGGCCTTGCGGGCGGCTTCGCGGGCACGGGCGGCCTCGACGATCTTGCCGCAGATGATCTTGGCGTCGTTCGGGCGTTCCTGCAGGTAGTCGGTCAGCAGCTTGCCGACGATGTCTTCCACCGGCGCGCGCACTTCGCTGGACACCAGCTTGTCCTTGGTCTGGCTCGAGAACTTGGGCTCGGGCACCTTCACGCTCAGCACGCAGCACAGGCCTTCGCGCATGTCGTCGCCGGTGACTTCGACCTTCGCCTTCTTCGCGAACTCGTTCTCTTCGATGTACTTGTTGATGACGCGGGTCATCGCGGCGCGCAGGCCGGTCAGGTGGGTGCCGCCGTCACGCTGCGGGATGTTGTTGGTGAAGCAGAGAACCTGCTCGTTGTAGCCGCTGTTCCACTGCATCGCCACCTCGACGCCGATGTGCGTGCCGGGGATGCCGCCGTAGGTGTCGGCCGGGCGCTCGCCCTCGGCGTAGAACGAGTTCGGGTGCAGGACGGTCTTGCCCTTGTTGATGAACTCGACGAAGCCGCGCACGCCGCCGGCGCCGGAGAAGTCGTCCTCCTTGCCGGTGCGCTCGTCCTTCAGGCGGATGCGCACGCCGTTGTTCAGGAAGCTCAGTTCGCGCAGGCGCTTGCTGAGGATCTCGTAGTGGAAGTCCGAGTTCTCCTTGAAGATCTCGGTGTCGGGCAGGAAGTGCACCTCGGTGCCGCGCTTGTCGGTGTCGCCGATGATCTTCATGGGCGAGACTTCGACGCCGTTCACCGTCTCGAGCAGGCGGTTCTGCACGAAGCCGCGGCTGAACTCGAGCTCATGGATCTTGCCTTCGCGGCGCACCACCAGGCGCAGCATCACGCTCAGCGCGTTCACGCAGCTCACGCCCACGCCGTGCAGGCCGCCCGACACCTTGTAGCTGTTCTGGTTGAACTTGCCGCCGGCGTGCAGTTCGGTCAGCGCGATCTCGGCGGCCGAGCGCTTGGGCTCGTGCTTGTCGTCCATCTTCACGCCGGTGGGAATGCCGCGGCCGTTGTCGGTGACGCTGATCGAGTTGTCGGTGTGGATGGTCACGACGATGTCGTCGCAGTGGCCGGCCAGCGCCTCGTCGATGGAGTTGTCCACCACTTCGAACACCAGGTGGTGCAGGCCGGTGCCGTCGGAGGTATCGCCGATGTACATGCCGGGGCGCTTGCGCACGGCCTCGAGCCCTTCGAGGATCGTGATGGAGCCTTCACCGTAGCTGGTGTCCGCGGGGATGTCCTCCGGCGGCACGACCTGGACTTCGGGGGTGTAGACGGGCTCGGTGTGCGGCACTTCGGGCTTGTTTTCTTCAGCACTCATTCGGATATTCCTCTGTCTCTCACGGCATTCACGTGATTTTTCGGGCTCTCAAAAGCTCAATTCGCCGCCTCTTGAAAGCGCAAACCCGCGGAGGGCCGCGGGCTGTGTGCGCAAGGCGCTTCGGGGTCTGTCTGCTAGATACGCATCGGCATCACGACGTACTTGAAGGATGCGTTCTCGGGGATGGTCAACAAGGCCGAACTGTTGGAGTCGGCCAAGTCCAGCTTGACCATGTCCTGGTCCATGTTCGACAGCGCGTCGATCAGGTAGGTCACGTTGAAGCCGATTTCGATCGTGTCGCCACCGTAGTCGATGTCGAGTTCGTCCTGGGCTTCTTCCTGCTCGGCATTGTTCGATGCGATGCGCAGCGTGCCCGGCTCGATGTTCAGGCGCACGCCCTTGAACTTCTCGCTGGTCAGGATTGCGGTGCGCTGCAGGCTGGCCAGGAGCGGCGCGCGGCCCAGGGTGACGGTGTTCTTGTGGTTCTTGGGAATCACGCGGTTGTAGTCGGGGAACTTGCCTTCGACCAGCTTGGTGACGAACTCCATGCCGCCGAAGCTGAACTTGGCCTGGTTGTTCGCGAACTGCATCTCGATGGCGCCTTCGGCGTCGGACAAGAGGCGCTGCATTTCGAGCACGGTCTTGCGCGGCAGGATCACTTCCTGGCGCGGCACCTCGACGTCGAGCGTGGCCGACGAGAAGGCCAGGCGGTGGCCGTCGGTGGCGACCAGGCTCAGCTGCTTGCCTTCGGCAACGAACAGGATGCCGTTCAGGTAGTAGCGGATGTCGTGCACGGCCATCGCGAACGACACCTGCGAGAGCAGGTCCTTCAGCGTCTTCTGCGGCACGCTGAACACGGGGCCGAAGTTGGCGGCTTCCTGCACCAGCGGGAAGTCTTCGGCGGGCAGCGACTGCAGCGTGAAGCGGCTCTTGCCGCCCTTGAGCACCAGCTTGCTGGCGCTGGATTCGAGGCTCACGGTCTGGTCGGCCGGCATGGTGCGCAGGATGTCGATCAGCTTGCGCGCGCCGATGGTGGTGGTGAAGTTGCCTTCGTCGCCGCCGAGCTCGGCGGTGGTGCGGATCTGGATCTCGAGGTCGCTCGTGGTCAGCTGCAGCTGGCCGCCGGTCTTGCGGATCAGCACGTTCGCCAGGATCGGCAAGGTGTGGCGCCGCTCCACGATGCCCGCCACCGACTGCAGCGCGGCGAGGACCTTGTCTTGTGTTGCCTTCA
This sequence comes from Variovorax sp. TLI9-5A, assembly GCF_056867935.1. Lineage (NCBI taxonomy): Bacteria > Pseudomonadati > Pseudomonadota > Betaproteobacteria > Burkholderiales > Comamonadaceae > Variovorax > Variovorax sp. TLI9-5A. Next base: position 236,979 of record NZ_CP200310.1, read on the forward strand.
AAACGATCATGTCTTCTTCCTCTTCCTATCTCTTTGAATCAGCATGTAAGGTGCCATTCTCCGCTGTCGCGGGGGGCATCCCCGATGACATCCGGCTTCTTCCCGACTGATCAGCCCTTGAGCGTCTGCTCGAGCACGTGGAGCTGCTGGTTGAGTTCGGTGAGCTGCTGGCGCTCGCCCGAGATCTTGCGCACCGCGTGCAGCACCGTCGTGTGATCGCGCCCGCCGAACAGCTCGCCGATTTCCGGCAGGCTCTTCTGCGTGAGTTCCTTGGCCAGGTACATCGCGATCTGCCGAGGCCGCGCGATGCTGGCCGGGCGTTTCTTGCTGTACATGTCGGCGACCTTGATCTTGTAGTAGTCGGCCACCGTCTTCTGGATATTCTCGACGGAGATCTGCCGATTCTGGATCGACAGCAGGTCGCGCAGCGCCTCGCGCGCCAGGGCGATCGAGATCTCCTTCTGGTTGAAGCGCGAGTACGCGAGGATCTTGCGCAGCGCGCCTTCGAGCTCGCGCACGTTGGAACGCACGTTCTTGGCGACGAAGAAGGCCACCTCTTCCGGCATTTCGGCCGATTCGGCGCGCGCCTTGTTGATCAGGATGGCCACGCGCATCTCGAGCTCGGGCGGCTCGATGGCGACCGTGAGGCCGGAGTCGAAGCGCGAAACCAGGCGCTCGTGGATGTCGGCCAGCCCCTTCGGATAGGTGTCGCTGGTCATCACGATGTGCGACTTCTTGGCCAGCAGGGCCTCGAACGCGTTGAAGAATTCTTCCTGCGTCCGATCCTTGTTGGCGAAGAACTGCACATCGTCGATCAGCAACAGGTCGAGCGAGTGGTAGCGCTCCTTGAACTCATCGAAGGTCTTGCGCTGATAGGCCTTGACCACATCCGAGACGAACTGCTCGGCGTGGATGTAGAGAACTTTGGAGTCCGCCTTGTCCGCGAGCAGCCGGTTGCCCACGGCATGCATCAGGTGGGTCTTGCCCAGGCCGACGCCGCCGTAGATGAAAAGCGGGTTGTACAGATGGCCCGGCATGCCGGCCACGTGCATCGCCGCGGCGCGGGCCATGCGGTTGGCCGTGCCCTCGACCAGGGTGTCGAAGGTGAGGCCGGAATTCAGGCGGTTCTTGAAGCCGGCGGCCGCCGGCTCCTCGCCCGGGCCGGCCACGTCGCGCGGCACGTCCGTCTCGGTCATGACGGCCACGGGCGCAGCACGCACGGGGATTTCTCGAGGAGCAAGCGCTAACTCGATGGCAACCGGCTGGCCGTACATCTTCTCGGCCATGGCGGCGATCTTGCCGGCGTACTGGGCACGGATCCAGTCGAGCTTGAACCGGTTGGCCACGAACACCGTCATGCGCGACAGGTCGTCGGCGACCTGCGCCGTCAGGGGTTTGATCCAGGTGTTGAACTGCTGCTCGGACAGCTCCTGCGCGAGCTGGTCGACGCAGGCTTGCCAGAGGCTTTCGCCGATGCCGTCAGTCGACATGAGCGTACGAAAAAGTGATGAGACCCTCGGGCATTTTTTGGTATAGGTATTGTGGATATTCTCTGCTGGAAGGCGCCGGGCATTCTAACTTGTCAAAACCTTATCCACACGCCGGCGAGTGTGTCGAAAGGCCCGCAAATCTGCTCGAAGATTGTTCCGGGCGCCAATGTTTGCGATAATTGCGGGTTTCCCTGAAAACCTCTTTGCGTCTTTCGGGGGCCATCCGAAACACGCTCGCCCGGCGCCCCGCAGGTACTTCAGGCTTTCAAACGAGAAAGCGCGAAGGGCCAGCGCGAACAGGGAATTAGGAAATCACCATGAAACGCACCTACCAAGCATCCAAAGTCCGCCGCGCCCGTACCCACGGCTTCCTGGTCCGCATGAAGACCCGCGGCGGCCGTGCCGTCATCAACGCACGCCGCGCCAAGGGCCGCAAGCGCCTGGCCGTCTGACGGCAGCCCACCTGCCGTTGCCAGCAGCCGACCCGTCAGCGCCAGCTTCATCCGCCGGGGCTTCCGGCCCGGGCAGGCATGACACAAGCGGCCCGGCTTCCATGCAGCGGCTCAAGTCCCGCGCGCAATTCCAGGCCGTCCTCGCAGGTGCCACCGTGGCGCGCACTGCTCATTTCGCATTGCACCGCTGTGCGCTCGATCTTGCATCGAGCGCACAGCCGTTGTTCGCGTCCGACGACGTCTGGCTGGGTGCCATGGTGCCCAAGCGCTGGGCGCGTCGCGCCGTCACGCGCAACGCCATCAAGCGCCAGATCTATTCGGTGAGCGCCGCATCGGGCGCGGGCCTGCCGCGTGCCGCGCACGTGGTGCGGCTGCGCGCGGGCTTCGACCGCAAGGAATTCGTGAGCGCCTCCTCGGACAAGCTCAAGGCCGCCGTGCGCGCCGAACTCCAGCAACTGCTGGCAAGGGCCGCGCGCGCTCCCGCGTCGGCCGCAGCCCCTTCCCCCTCGCCATGAAACGCCTGCTGATCGGCATCGTGAAGGCCTATCGCCTGCTGCTGAGCCCCTGGCTCGGCCAGTCGTGCCGCTTCACGCCGACCTGCTCCGTGTATTCGATCGAGGCGCTGGAGGTGCATGGCGCGCTCAAGGGCAGCTACCTCACCCTGCACCGCATCGCGCGCTGCCAGCCCTGGTGCCAGGGCGGCCACGATCCGGTTCCATCGAAATCGCAGCGTCGCACTGACAGGTCAGGATCGCTGTTTTCGTCTCTTCTCTCTTCCGACAAGAAGTCTTCGTCATGAACGATATCCGCCGCACGATACTGTGGGTGATTTTTGGTTTCTCGCTGGTGCTGCTGTGGGACCAATGGCAGGTCTTCAACGGCAACAAGCCGACCTTCCTGCCGTCGACCAAGCCGGCCGCCACGGCCGCCGCTCCCGCAACCACCACCCCCGCAGCCAGCAGCAACGGCGTGCCGGCCGCATCCGGTAGCGGCAACGCGGGGGCGGTCCCCACGCAGGCCGTCGCGGCCGCGCCGCGCGAGCAGGTCAACGTGACCACCGACCTGTTCAAGGCAACCATCGACAGCGAAGGCGCCACGGTCAACCACCTCGAGCTGCGCAAGTACGACGAAGCCGACCGCACCAAGCACGTGGTGCTGTTCGAGAACGGCTCGCCCGCCACCCGCTACGTCGCGCAGACCGGCCTGCTGAACCAGGTCGACACCGGCGAGCGCTTTCCCAACCACCTGACGCAGATGACGCCCAGGTCCGGCCCGCGCGAGATGGCCGACGGCCAGAACACGCTGGAAGTGAGCTTCGAAAGCGCCCCCGTCGGCGGCCTGAAGTACGTCAAGACCTATGTGTTCCACCGCGGCGACTACGCCATCGGCGTGCGCCACGAAGTGGTCAACACCAGCGACCAGCCGCGCGACGCGCAGCTCTACATGCAGCTGCAGCGCCATGGCACCGTGGCCGCCAGCACCATGTTCGGCACCAACACCTTCACAGGTCCGGCCGCGTACACCAACGAGAAGAAGTTCCACAAGCTCGACTTCAAGGACATCGCCAAGGGCAAGGTCGAACCGCCGCCGGCGGCCAACGACGGCTGGATCGCGATGGTGCAGCACTACTTCGTCTCGGCCTGGCTGCTCAAGGGCGACCCGGCCAGCGAGCAGCTGCGCCGCGAATTCCGCGTGAAGGACCTGGGTGACAACCAGTTCTCCATCGCCATGGTGGCCACGCTGCCGAAGATCGCGCCCGGCGCCACGCAGGTCGTGAACAGCACGCTGTTCGCCGGCCCCGAGGAAGAAAAGAAGCTCGAAGCCATCGCCCCCGGCCTCGATCTGGTGAAGGACTACGGCGTCTTCGCGATCATCTCCAAGCCCCTCTACTGGCTGCTGAACCAGCTGCACGGCCTGATCGGCAACTGGGGCTGGTCCATCGTCGCGCTGGTGGTGCTGCTGAAGGCGGCCTTCTACTGGCTCAACGCCAAGGCCTACGCCAGCATGGCCAAGATGAAGGCCATCAATCCGAAGATCATGGAAATGCGCGAGCGGCTGAAGGACAAGCCGCAGGAGATGCAGCAGGAGATGATGCGGATCTACAAGACCGAGAAGGTCAATCCGATGGGCGGCTGCTTCCCCATCGTGATCCAGATCCCGGTGTTCATCGCGCTCTACTGGGTGCTGCTGTCGTCGGTCGAGATGCGCCACGCGCCCTGGATCGGCTGGATCACCGACCTGTCGGCACCCGACCCTTGGTACATCCTGCCGATCGTGATGACGGCCACGTCGCTGTTCCAGACCTGGCTCAACCCGACGCCGCCCGATCCGATGCAGGCCAAGCTGATGTGGATCATGCCGCTCGCGTTCAGCGTGATGTTCATCTTCTTCCCGGCCGGCCTGGTGCTGTACTGGATCACGAACAACGTGCTGTCGATCGCGCAGCAGTGGTTCATCAACAAGCGCCTGGGCGTGCTCGGCACCAAGTAAGCCGGCCGACAGCTCCAAGCCATCCCACGAAGGGCCGCGTCAGCGGCCCTTTTTGCTGAAAGAATCCGCATCACCATGCTCGCCCGCACCTCCGATCCCATCGTCGCCATCGCCACCGCCTCGGGGCGCGGCGCGGTCGGCATCGTGCGCGTGTCGGGCGCCAGGCTGGCGCCGCTGGTCGACGCGATCTGCGGCCGCGCGCTCAAGCCGCGCGAGGCCACCTACCTGCCGTTTCGCGACGCGGACGGCGAGCCGGTCGACCACGGCCTGGCCATCCACTTTCCCTCGCCGAACTCCTTCACCGGCGAGGACGTGCTCGAGCTGCAGGCCCATGGCGGATCGGTCGTGCTGCAACTGCTGCTGGCGCGCTGCCTCGAGGCGGCGGCCGAGCCCGACCCGATCTCCGGCCGCCCCCGCCTGCCCGGCCTGCGCGTGGCCGAGCCCGGCGAGTTCAGCCAGCGGGCATTCCTCAACGGCAAGATCGACCTGGCGCAGGCCGAGGCTATCGCCGACCTGATCGACGCCAGCACCGAGGCGGCCGCGCGCAGCGCCGGGCGCTCGCTGTCGGGCGCCTTCTCGCGCGAGATCCATACGCTGCGCGACGCGCTGATCCACCTGCGCATGCTGGTGGAGGCCACGCTGGACTTTCCCGAGGAGGAAATCGACTTCCTGCAGAAGGCCGATGCCTCGGGGCAGCTGGCGAAGTTGCAGTCGCAGCTCGCCGCCGTGCAGCAGCGCGCGCGCCAGGGCGCTTTGCTGCGCGAGGGCATCAAGGTCGTGATCGCGGGGCAGCCCAACGCGGGCAAGAGTTCGCTGCTCAACGCGCTGGCCGGCGCGGAACTGGCCATCGTGAGCGCTGTGGCGGGCACCACGCGCGACGTGGTCTCGCAGACCATCCAGATCCACGGCGTGCCGCTGCACGTGGCCGACACCGCCGGCCTGCGCGAGAGCAGCGACGAGGTCGAGCAGATCGGCGTGGCGCGCGCCTGGGGCCAGATCGAGAGTGCCGACGCGGTGCTGTTCCTGCACGACCTGACGCGCGCGAGCCAGCCCGACTACGCCGCCGCCGACGCCGAAATCCTGGCCGGCCTGCGGCAGAAGCTGCCCGCGAGCGTGCCGGTGCTCGACGTCTGGAACAAGCAGGACGCGGCGCCCGCGGCCCACCCCGAACAGGGCATCGCCCTTTCCGCCAAGACCGGCCTGGGCATCGAAGCCCTGCGCGAGCAGCTGCTGGCCATGGCCGGCTGGCAGGCCGTGCCCGAGGGCGTGTACCTTGCACGCGCGCGCCACGTGCAGGCGCTGGCCCGGGTCGAAACGCACCTGGCGCTGGCGGCTGGCCACCTGGAGGCGCAGGCTCAGTTGCTCGACCTGCTGGCCGAGGAGCTGCGCCTGGCGCAGAACGCCCTGAACGAGATCACGGGCGAGTTCGGCGCGGACGATCTTCTGGGCGTCATCTTTTCGCGCTTCTGCATTGGTAAATAGCCACAGATAGCGGCAGGCGCCCGCGAAAAGCGTAAACACTTGTAGCCGAAGTTCGCGGCCATCGCGGATACTTCGGCTCACATGCGGGGGCCGAGAAACACATGTCAATCCAGAACTTGAGCCGCGCCATCGCGGAGAACATCAACACCGACGCGTTCGCGTTGACGTTCAACGTCCAGCAGTGGGAAACGCTGGCGGGTTACCTGCAGCCGATCGAGACCGGCGTGGGCGACGTGCTGATCGAACAGGGCACTCCCGACCGCTCCGTGTTCTTCGTCGAGAGCGGTGCCATCAGCGTGCACCGCGTCAGCAGCAAGGAACAGATGAAGCTCGCCGTGCTCACCGCGGGTTCGGTGGTCGGCGAAGGCTCGTTCTTCTCGCGGCAGCCGCACTCGGCCAACGTGGTGGTCACCGGCGCGGGCCGCGTGTGGCGGCTCACCGCGATCCGCTTCGCGGAGATGTCCAACCGCCAGCCCAACATGGCGCTGGAGATCGCGATGGCCCTCGGCGGCGTGATCTCCAAGCGCATGGCGCACCGCTCCAAGCGCGTCGCGGTGACCTGAGCAGGAAGGTCGCCTCACTCGCCCGCCGCCGGATCGATCCTACGGATGCAGGCAAGCCATTTCAGTTCAGGACCTCGAGAAGCAAGAAGTAGTCAGTAAGTAAGCCATGGCCTTGATCTGCCCGGTCTGCAGCACGGAGAACCGTGACGGCGCGAATTTCTGCAGGAGCTGCGGCATCAAGCTGTCCGCCGCGGGAGACCGGATCCCGCCGCCGCCGACCCCCGAACGCGAATGGGCCACCACGGCACCCGCCCAACTGCGTGCGCCGACCATTCCCGCCCCCCTGGAAGAGCTTCCTTCGGCGCCACCGCCGGCGCGCCAGTCGTTCTTCAGCAGGTCGCCAGCCTCCGCGCCGCTGCACAGCGACGACGAGCAGACCGTCTTCATGCTGCATGACGACGGCACGCCGCGCGTTCCCGCGCCGCCGGCCACGCCGCAGGGGCTGGAGTCGAACTGGGCGCCGTCGCCCGCGAGAGTGAAGAAACCCCGGGTCAAGATCCGCAAGCCCGCGCCGGTCGACCGGCCGCCGCGCAAGCGCGCGATCCTGCTGTGGGTGGGCCTGCTGCTGCTGGCGGTGGCGATGATCGTGGCGGGCTGGTCCGGCTACGGAACGCGCAAGGCGCCCGCGGCCGTCGAGGAGGCAGCACCGCCCGCCGCAGCACCGGCTCCCGTGGCTCCGCCGCCCGCGGCCGAGCCGCCACCACCGCCGCCCGCGGAGCCCGCCGCGGCGGATGCCCAAGCCGCCGAACAGCCGGCGCCCGCAGCCGAGACCGCACCGGCCCCCTCGGCGCCCAAGCCAGCCGCCAAACCGCGCAAGCAGGCGACCGCCGCCGCACCGGTCCCGCCCGCAGCGGAGCCCGCGCCTGCGGCTGCCGCCCCCGCCCCGCCGCCAGCTCCGGCAGCCCCGGCCGAGCCCGCCGCCATGTGCGGCGACCGCAACTTCATCGCCAAGGCGCAATGCATGGCTGCCCAGTGCCTGAAGCCCGAGTACAAGGCCCACGCGCAGTGCGAAGCGGTGCGGCGCCAGCAGCGGCTCGAGGAAGAAAAACGCAACCCGACGCTCATCAACTGAGCATCCCGGCGCAGAGCGGCTTGCCGCCGCTCAGCCTTTCTGCAGCCGATCGACGGCCATCGCCAGCGCGGCAGGCTTGCCCGAGAGCACCAGCGTGTCGCCCTCCGACAGCAGCGTGTCGTCGGCCAGCGTGCGCGGCTGGCCGTCGTGGCGGCGCAGGCTCGCGACGCGCACGCCCAGCGTGTGCAGCGCCATCGCCTGCAGCGTCTGGCCGATGGCGCGCGCGCCGGCGTCGAGCCTGAAGCTGTTGAGCCGCTCGTGGTCGATCTCGTCGGCGTTGTCGTCGTCGGCGCCGTGGAAGTAGCCGCGCAGCAGGTTGTAGCGGGCGTCGCGCTGGTCCTGCACCACGCGGATCACGCGCCGCATCGGCACGCCGACCAGCGCCAGCGCATGGCTGGCGAGCATCAGCGAACCCTCGATGGCCTCGGGCACCACCTCGGTGGCGCCTGCGGCCTGCAGCTTCTCGAGGTCATGGTCGTCCTGCGTGCGCACGATCACCGGCACGTGCGGCGCATGGGCGCGCGTGTTGGCCAGCACCTTCATCGCGCCGGGCACGTCGAGGTAGGTCACGACCACCGCGCTGGCGCGCGCCAGGCCTGCGGCCATCAGCGCCTGCAGCCGCGCCGCGTCGCCGAACACCACCGAGTCGCCGGCGGCGGCGGCCTGGCGCACGCGGTCGGGGTCCAGGTCGAGCGCCATGTACGGAATGCCCTCGCGCTCCAGGATGCGCGCCAGGTTCTGGCCGCAGCGCCCGTAGCCGCAGATGATCACGTGCTGCGCGGTGTTGATGGTCTTGCGCGCGATGGTCGTCATCTGCAGCGACTGCTGCAGCCAGTCGCTGGCCACCAGCTTTCGCACGATGGCGTTGCTGTACATGATGATGAAGGGCGTCGCGAGCATCGACAGCACCATCGACGCCAGCACCGGATTGGCCAGCCACGGCGGCAGCAGGCTGCGCTCCTGCGCCAGCGTCAGCAGCACGAAGCCGAACTCGCCGGCTTGCGCGAGGTAGAGGCCGGTGCGCAGCGACACGCCCGAGGTGGCGCCCAGCACCCGCGCCAGCACCGTCACCAGCCCAAGCTTGAAGGCCAGCGGCACCAGCAGCAGCACGCCCACCAGCAGCCAGCGTTCGACCACGATATGCCAGTCGAGCGACATGCCCACGGTGATGAAGAACAGCCCCAGCAGCACGTCGTGGAAGGGGCGGATGTCGGTCTCGACCTGGTGCTTGTATTCGGTCTCCGACACCAGCATGCCCGCGATGAAGGCGCCCAGCGCCAGGCTCAGGCCGGCCAGCTCGGTGAGCCAGGCCAGCCCGAGCGTGATCAGCAGCACGTTCAGGATGAAGAGCTCCTCGCTGCGGCGCCGCGCCACCAGCGTGAGCCACCAGCGCATCACGCGCGGGCCGCCGTAGAGCAGCACGCCGATCAGGAAGCTCGCCTTCAAGAGCGCCAGGCCCAGCGCCTTGGCCAGTGCCTCGGGCGGCGCGCCCAGCGCCGGGATCAGCACCAGCAGCGGCACCACCGCCAGATCCTGGAAGAGCAGCACGCCCATCACGCGCTTGCCGTGCTCGCTCTCGAGTTCGAGCCGCTCGGCCATCAGCTTGACCACGATGGCGGTGCTGCTCATGGTGAGCGCGCCCGACAGCGCCAGCGCGGTCTGCCAGCCCAGCTGCCATGTCGGGGGCAGCAGCAACCGGGCGATCAGCAGCGCGCCGACAGTGGCGATGGACATCGTCAGCAGCACCTGCAGCAGGCCCAGCCCGAACACGTGCTTTCGCATCGCGCGCAGCTTCGGCAGGCTGAATTCCAGCCCGATCACGAACATCAGGAACACCACGCCGAACTCGCCGAGGTGCTGGATGCCCTCGGTGTTCTGGGCCAGCGCGAAGGCGTGCGGCCCGATCAGCACGCCGGCCGACAGATAGCCCAGCATCGGCGGCAGCTTGAGGGAGCGGCACGCCACCACGCCGATCACCGCGGCCAGCAAGTACAACAGCGTGAGATCGAACGAAGACATAGGCGCCGATGCTAGAGCAAGAGCCGTGCGCGGCGCGTCCGGGAGGACACCGAGCGACGCCGGCCCGCCCACCAACGGGCGGGTACGGGGCGGGCCGTGGGGGCAAGGCTCTGGCCCGTAAAATCCGGCGATGAGCTCCCGTCCCGCCCCGGCCCCCGTGGTCGACCCCGAAGCCATCCTGGCCCGGGCACGCCTCACCTTCGACATCGAAGCCGAAGCCGTCGCCGGCCTGAAGAGCCGCGTCGGCCCCAGCTTCGTCGAGGCCGTGCGCAAGATTCTCGAAGTGCGCGGCCGCGTGGTCGTGATGGGCATGGGCAAGAGCGGCCACGTCGGCCGCAAGATCGCCGCCACCCTCGCCTCCACCGGCACGCCCGCGATGTTCGTGCACCCGGCCGAGGCCAGCCACGGCGACCTCGGCATGATCAAGGCGGTCGACCTTGTGCTCGCCATCTCCAACAGCGGCGAGGTTGACGAGCTCACCGTCATCCTGCCGGTCGTCAAGCGCCAGGGCGTGCCCCTGATCGCCATGACCGGGCGCACCGAATCCACCCTCGCCCGCCATGCCGACATCGTGATCGACGCGGGCGTGTCCAAGGAGGCCTGCCCGCTCAACCTTGCCCCCACCGCCAGCACCACCGCCCAGATGGCGATGGGCGACGCGCTGGCCGTGGCGCTGCTCGACGCGCGCGGCTTCGGCTCGGAAGACTTCGCTCGCTCGCACCCGGGCGGCGCGCTCGGGCGCAAGCTGCTCACCCACGTGAGCGATGTCATGCGCTCGGGCGAGGACGTTCCGCGCGTGGCGCCCGACGCGAATATCAGCGAGCTGATGCGCGCCATGAGCAACAAGGGCTTCGGCGCCGCGGCGGTGGTGGAGCCTGACGGCCGCGCCTCGGGCATCTTCACCGACGGCGACCTGCGCCGGCTGATCGAGGCCGGCGCCGACCTGCGCAGCCCCAAGGCGGTCGACGTCATGCACCGCAACCCGCGCACCATCCGCGTCGACGCGCTGGCGGTGGAAGCCGCCGAGCTCATGGAGCAGTGCGGCATCACCCGCCTGTTCGTGATCGACGGCGCCGGCGTGGTCGTGGGTGCGATCAACACCAACGACCTGATGCGCGCGAAGGTCATCTGATGCCCCTCGAGTTCCAGGCCGAGACATTGCTCGCCGCGCAGGACGTGCGCATCGTCTTCTTCGACATCGACGGCGTCCTGACCGACGGCGGCGTGTACTTCACCGAGCACGGCGAGACGCTCAAGCGCTTCAGCATCCTCGACGGCTACGGCCTGAAGCTGCTGCGCAAGGCGGGCATCGTGCCGGCCGTGATCACCGGGCGCGACTCCAAGCCGCTGCGCGTGCGCCTGGAAGCGCTGGGCATCGAGCACGTGCGCTACGGCACCGAGGACAAGCTGCCGGCTGCGCAGGCCATGCTCGACCAGCTCGGCTTCGGCTGGGCGCAGGCCGCTGCCATCGGCGACGACTGGCCCGACCTGCCGGTGCTCGCGCGCGCGGGCTTTGCGGCGGCACCGGCGAATGCCCACGCGGAAGTGCGCGGCATCGCGCGATACGTCACCAAGGCTCGCGGCGGCGAGGGTGCGGCGCGCGAGTTCTGCGACCTGCTGCTCACGGCCTGCGGCCAGTACCGCGTCCTGCTCGACGCTGCCCGGGGGCCCGACGCATGAGCAACGTGAAACGCGCATGGGGCATGGTGCGCGATGTTCTGGACCGCGCCACGATCTATCTGCCGATCATCCTGACGGCGGCAGTCGCGCTCGGCACCTACTGGCTGGTGCGCAACGCGCCCAAGCTGCTGGAGCCCGCTCCCAAGGTCGCGCCCACGCACGAGCCCGACTATTTCATGCGCGACTTCGTCATCAAGAACTTCCTGCCCAACGGCGATCTGCGCAGCGAGCTGCACGGCACTGAAGGCCGGCACTATCCCGACACCGACACCATCGAGGTCGACAAGGTGCGCATGCGCTCGGTGTCGCCCGAGGGGCTGGTGACGCGCGCGACGGCCGATCGCGGGTTGTCGAATTCCGACGGCAGCGAGCTGCAGCTGTTCGGCAACGCCATCGTCATCCGCGATCCGTCGGTGGGGCCGAACGGCAAGCCCACGCCGCGGCTGGAGTTCCGCGGCGACTTCCTGCATGCCTACGTCGACACCGAGCGCGTCACGTCGAACAAGCCGGTCACGCTGATCCGCGGCACCGACCAGTTCACTGGCGACACGCTGGACTACGACAACCTCACTGGCGTGGCCAATCTCAACGGCCGGGTGCGCGGCGTGCTGATCCCGTCGGCGGCAGCAGCGGCTGCTCCTGCGCCTGCAAAGAAGCGCTGAGGAAGATTCGTCGCATGGCCAACAGCTCCCCGCTCGTCTTCATCACCGGCGCTTCCAGCGGCATCGGCCAGGCGCTGGCCGCGAGCTTCTACGACGCGGGCTACCGGCTGGCGCTGGTCGCGCGGCGCACGGGAGAAATCGAAGCGTGGGCGAGCGCCCGCCAGCTGAGCGCGGACCGCTACCGGGTCTATGGCGCCGACGTGGCGCAGACCGACAGCATCATCGCCGCCGGCAACGCCTGCATCGAGCAGCAGGGGCTGCCCGACGTCGTGATCGCCAATGCCGGCATCAGCGTGGGCATCGATACGGCGGAGCGCGAAGACATCGACGTGATGGCGCGCACCTTCGCGACCAACAACGTGGGCCTGATGGCCACTTTCCATCCCTTCGTGCAGGCGATGGTCGAGCGCGGCAGCGGGAGGCTGGTGGGCATCGGCAGCGTGGCGTCCATCCGCGGACTGCCGGGGCACGGCGCGTACTGCGCGAGCAAGGCCGGCGTGGTGGCGTACTGCGAGAGCCTGCGCGGCGAGCTGCACAAGAGCGGCGTCAAGGTCGTCACCCTGTGCCCGGGCTACATCGACACGCCGCTCACCCAGGGCAACCGCTACGGCATGCCCTTTCTCATGAAGGCGGAAGACTTCGCCGCCCAGGCGCTGCGCGCCATCGAGGCCGGCACCAGCTACCGCGTGATTCCCTGGCAGATGGGCGTGGTCGCCAAGATCATGCGCATGCTGCCGAACGCCGTGCTCGACCGGGCGGTGCAGGGGCGCGAGCGGAAGAAACGAAGCGGCGAGGCCTGATCGGCCCGGCCCCCAACCGATCGCCCAAAGAAAAAGGCTCCCGAGGGAGCCTTTTGTCTGTCTGAGTGTGCTTCGGAGTGTCGCAGGGATCAGTAGCCGCTGTTGCCGCCGCCGTAACCACCGCCGCCACCGCCCGAGCGGCCACCGCCGCCGCCGCGGGGACCAGCGCCGTAGGGGCTGCGGAAACCGCCATCGCCACCACCGCCGCCGCCACCACTGCGGCCACCGCCGCCGTAGCCGCCGCCACCACCGCCGGAGCGGCCGCCACCACCGTAGCCGCCACCACCGCCGCCGTAGCCACCGCCACCACCGCCGCCATAACCACCACCGCCGCCGCCGTAGCCGCCACCACCGCTGCGCGGGGGGCGAGCTTCCATCGGGCGTGCTTCGTTGACGACGACGCTGCGGCCGCCCAGGGGCTGGCCGTTCATGCCGTTGATTGCGGCCTGTGCTTCCGCGTCACTGCCCATCTCGACGAAGCCGAAGCCCTTCGAGCGGCCGGTGTCACGTTCCATCATGACCTTGGCGCTGGTCACTGCGCCGAACTGCCCGAAGGCTTGTTCGAGATCTCCGTCGCGCACCGAGTAAGGCAGGTTGCCGACGTACAGTTTGTTGCCCATCAAGGGACTCCTATAAACACATCAAGAAAAGCGATGGAGTCCCGAAAGCATCACTCAAACGAGAGCGTCGAGTCGCGCGAAACTGACCGATCACCGAACTGCCCCCCGACCAAAATGAAGAGGGAGGCTCGTGCATTATGGGTGAAATATCCGAATTGCAAGCGGGAAATTGCTTCTTGAGGTAGCACCTGTCAAAACTATTCAAAGGCTAGTGCTTACTCTCATGATCTGGCGAGGTCCTTCGCCCTACATCCGCGCACGGATGTAGAATTCCGCCCGTCATTGGGGAGTAGCCGCCTTCCGATCTGCGAGAAGGGCCCGCGTCAACAGACTTGTCCTGTCCCACCAGGATATGGCGCGTGCAGTGAACACACCTGGCGAGACCTTTGACCGTGCAACTTCGGGAATATGGCCGAAGGTGTTGCACGGTCAATTGCGTCCTTCGGCCCAAGGAACCCCACATCATCATGGAAGCTTTTCTCGTAGCAACGGGCGTCGTCGCGCTCGCCGAAATGGGCGACAAGACCCAGCTCCTGGCCCTCCTGCTCGCCGCCCGCTTCAGGAAACCCTGGCCCATCGTCCTCGGCATCTTCGCCGCCACCGTCATCAACCACGCGCTTGCGGGCGCGGTCGGCAACTACATCACGCGCTGGCTCGGGCCCGAGGTGCTGCGCTGGATATTGGGCGGCTCCTTCATCGCGATGGCCATCTGGATGCTGATCCCCGACAAGCTCGACGACGACGATGCCCCTGGCGCCTCGAAGTTCGGCGTCTTCGGCACCACCGTGATCGCCTTCTTCCTCGCCGAGATGGGCGACAAGACCCAGATCGCCACTGTCATGCTCGCCGCCCGCTTCACGCACGACTACCTCTGGGTGGTCGTGGGCACCACGCTGGGCATGATGCTGGCCAACGCCCCCGTGGTGTGGCTCGGCGACAAGATCGTGCGGCGGGTGCCGATCAAGCTCGTGCACGGCATCTCCGCCGCGATCTTCCTGGTGCTGGGCATCGTGATGATCATCGGCTGGTAAGAAAAGAAAAAGGCGGAGCCCGGCCCCTTCCAGGAACACCGCGGAACCGGCTTTGCCGGGCCGCCGGTGTTGCCCCCTTCCCAAGGGGGTTGGCGAAGCGACACGCAGTGCGCGCAGCCTGGGGGATATACTTTGCCTTGCGCCGATTTGCTTCAGCTTGCGGGCGCTTTATAAATTCAGCTAAAGACAGGCGCGGCAGACCCGGCTCGTTTTTGGCGAGGCCGGGTTTTTCATTCATGTCGTCGTCACCACCTCTGGTCGTCACTCCGCAGTCGATGCAGTTCGCAGGCCCGCTGGCCCTGCGCAGCGGCGCATCGATCAGCGGCTACACGCTCGCCTACGAAACCTACGGCACCCTCAACGCCGAGCGCAGCAATGCCGTGCTCGTGTGCCATGCGCTCAATGCCTCGCACCACGTCGCGGGCGTCTACCAGGGCCAGGCCCGCTCCGAGGGCTGGTGGGACAACATGGTGGGCCCGGGCAAGCCGGTCGACACCGACCGCTTCTTCGTGATCGGCGTCAACAACCTCGGCTCCTGCTTCGGCTCGACCGGCCCGATGCACGTCAACCCCGCCACCGGCCGCGTCTACGGCGCCGACTTCCCGGTGGTCACGGTGGAAGACTGGGTCGACGCCCAGGCCGCCCTGCTCGACGCGCTCGGCATCGAGACGCTCGCCGCCGTCATGGGCGGCAGCCTCGGCGGCATGCAGGCGCTCTCGTGGACCTTGCAGTACCCGGATCGCGTGCGCCACGCCGTGGTGGTGGCCAGTGCGCCCAACCTCACGGCCGAGAACATCGCCTTCAACGAGGTCGCGCGCCGGGCCATCGTGACCGACCCCGATTTCCACGGCGGCCACTTCTACGAGCACGGCGTGGTGCCCAAGCGCGGCCTGCGCATCGCCCGGATGATCGGCCACATCACCTACCTCAGCGACGACGTAATGAACGCGAAGTTCGGCCGCATCCTGCGCAGCGCCGTCGAAGGCGAGGCCGCGGGGCTCGACTACCGCTACTCCACGCAGGACGTCGAGTTCCAGATCGAAAGCTACCTGCGCTACCAGGGCGACAAGTTCAGCGAGTACTTCGACGCCAACACCTACCTGCTGATCACCCGCGCGCTCGACTACTTCGACCCCGCGCGCAGCCACGGCGGCAAGCTCAGCACCGCTTTCGCGAATGCCACGGCCAAGTTCCTGCTCGTGAGCTTCAAGACCGACTGGCGCTTCTCGCCCGCGCGCAGCCGCGAACTCGTGAAGGCGCTGCTCGACAACCGCCGCAACGTGAGCTACGCCGAAATCGACGCGCCGCACGGCCACGATGCGTTCCTGCTCGACGACGTGCGCTACATGGGCGTGGTGCGCTCGTACTTCGAGCGCGTCGCCAAGGAATTCCAATGAGCGACCTCGAACACCAAAGATTGATCGCAGAGCTCGTGCCGCAAGGCTCGCGCGTGCTCGACCTCGGCTGCGGCGACGGCGCCCTGCTCGACCTGCTGCAGCGCGAGCGCGGCTGCACCGGCTACGGCGTGGAAATTGCCGACGGCAACGTGCTGCAGTGCATCCGCCGCGGCGTGGACGTGATCCAGCTGAACCTCGACGAAGGCCTGGCGATGTTCGACGACGCCTCCTTCGACGTGGTGCTGCAGATCGACACGCTGCAGCACCTGCGCAATGCCGAGGTCATGCTGCGCGAGACCGCGCGCGTGGGCCGCATCGGCATCGTCGCCTTCCCCAATTTCGCGCACTGGCCCAATCGCCTGAGCGTGGCGCGCGGGCGCATGCCGGTGACGCGGCGCCTGCCCTACCAGTGGTACGACACGCCCAACATCCGCGTCGGCACCTTCAAGGACTTCGAGGTTCTGGCCGGAAAGAACAACCTGCGCATCCTCGACGCCTTCGGCCTGCAGAACGGCCGCGACGTGCGCTGGCTGCCCAACGCGCGCGCCAGCACGGCCGTCTTCAAGTTCGAGCGCGGCGGCGGTTGAGCGCGGCGCAGCGCATCGGCCGATGAGCTTCACGCTCGCACAGCCCGTCCACAGCGAGCTGATCATCAAGAAGAGCCGCTTCATCGGCTGCGTGCAGCCGGTGGCCGACCGCGCCGCCGCGCTGGCCGTGGTCGCCGCGCTGCGCGCGGAGCATCCCGCGGCCGCGCACGTGTGCTGGGCACTCATGGCGGGCGGCCAGTCGGCCGCCAATGACGACGGCGAGCCCGGCGGCACCGCAGGCCGGCCGATGCTGGAGGTGCTGCGCCACCAGCAGGTAGAAGGCGCGCTCGCGACCGTGGTGCGCTACTTCGGCGGCGTGAAGCTGGGTGCGGGCGGCCTCGTGCGGGCCTACACCGACGCCATCGCGCAGGCCCTGCTCGGCGCCACGCTGGTGCCGCTGCTGCGCCAGCGCAGCCTGCGCTGCTCGGTGCCCTATGCGCTCGAAGGACTGGTGCGGCGCGAGCTTGCGGCGGCGGGCGCGGTGCTCGAAGGCGTGCAGCACGGCGACGACGTGGCCTTCGCCTTCTCGCTGCCGGAGCCCGAGGCCGATGTCTTCATCGCGCGCCTCGGCGATGCTGCGCAAGGGCGCGTCGCCTGGCCGAAGGAGTGAGCCTCCTTGCCGGTGCGGCGGGTGCCGGTTCGACCATCGCGAGAACGCCGCGCGGCGCCAACGGGACCGCTGCCGATTCGTCGTCGCTGCCGCGCCGAGCCATCTCGGCGGTCACGATGCCGGTCGGCACCGCGAGCACGCCCCAGCCCACCAGCATCATCACCGAGGCGATGGCGCGGCCCAGGTCGGTCTTGGGCACGAGGTCGCCGAAGCCCACGGTAGCCATCGTCGAGATCGCCCAGTAGATCGCCACCGGAATGCTGGTGAAGCCGTGCTGCGGCCCCTCGACCACGTACATCAGCGTGCCCATCACCAGCACCACCAGCATCACGAAGCCTACGAACACGGTGATCTTTCGCCGGCTCGCCGCCACCGCCGACACCAGCGCGCGGTACTCCGCCGAGTAACGCGACAGTTTGAAGATGCGGAACACGCGCAGCAGGCGCAGGATGCGCACGTCGATGAGGTAGCCCAGCCCCATCTCCGGCGCGAAGACCACGAGAAAGGTCGGCAGCAGCGCCAGCAGGTCGATCACGCCGTAGAAGCTCGTCGCGTAGCGCAGCGGCTTGTTCACGCAGCTCAGCCGCGCGATGTACTCCAGCGTGAAGAGAATGGTGAAGATCCATTCGAGCACGTTGAACACCGGGCGCCACTGCTCGCGTATGGACTGCACGCTGTCGAGGATCACCACCAGCACGCTGGCCACGATCACCGCGATCAGCGCGAGGTCGAACCACAGCCCCGCGCGCGTGTCTGCCTCGAAGATCACCGTGAAAAGAGTGCGCCGCCAGCCGTGCGCGGGCTTGTCGAAGCGCGAGTCGGTGGTGGACGACATCGCGCGCGATGCTGCGTTCCGTTCGGCGTTTGAAGAGCTCATGGCGCCACATTGTCATGCGCGCGATCGATTTATTCAGTTACGCTTCTTGCGCAATGAAGTGCCGCAGGCCGTGAGTGCGTTCTTACGATAGTCCCTTTCTTGAGGAGCTCCCCTTTGGCTACACAGTCCCCCTTCTTCGGCAAGCGCGATCGCGACACCGACTCGTTGACATCGCGCCCGGCGCCCCTCGTCGGCTCGGGCACCAACCTCTCCGGAACCCCCGTCAATCCCTCTTCGCTCACTGCACAGCAAGGCGGCCTGAACGCGGCGGCCGCAGCCCCCGTCGCCAAGGAAGGCGGAAGCAAGCTCACCGTCGGCCCCAACATCAAGCTCAAGGGCGTGGAGATCACCGACTGCGACACGCTCGTGGTCGAAGGCCTCGTCGAAGCCACCATGGACTCGCGCCTGATGCAGATCGCCGAACAGGGCGCCTTCAAGGGCTCGGCCGAAATCGACATCGCCGAGATCCGCGGCGTGTTCGACGGCAGCCTCACCGTGCGCGAGAAGCTCGTCATCCACTCGACCGGCAAGGTCACCGGCAAGATCCGCTACGGCAAGATCGTGATCGAGGAAGGCGGCCAGATCTCCGGCGAGATCAGCTTCGGCGCAAAGCCTTCCCTGCAAGCCGCTGCCTGAACGCCGGCGCCCGCGGGCGCTCCTTACGCGGCGGGCGCAACCCAGCCAAGACGCTCCAGCAAGGCACCGGCAGCCGCCGGTGCCTTTTCCTTGGCGCCGTTGATGAAGTAGACGAACACATCACGCTTCTTCGACGACGCGCCCCATCCCTGCGCGCGCTCGGCCCATGCGTCGAGGGCCTTCGGCGCGTAGCCCATCTTCAGCTTGGCGTCGGCCATCATCAGCCGCGCGTAGGCGATGTCGCCCTCGGGCTCCTCGAAGGACGGGAATTTCTCGGCGTCGGTGAACACCGTCGACACCTTGTACTTCTTCGCGAGCGCCTTGTAGGCGGGCACGATGAAGCTCTCGTGCCGCACGTCCATCACGTGCCGCAGCACGCGGCTGCCCTCCTTCTTCGGCAGCAGCGCCAGGAAGGCCTCGAAGTCCTCCGCGTCGAACTGCTTGGTCGGCATGAACTGCCACACGATGGGCCCGAGCTTGTCGCCCAGCTCGGCCACGCCGCTGTCGATGAAGCGCTTGATGGAATCGCCCGCGCCCGACAGCAGCTTGCGGTTGGTCGCGAAGCGCGAGGCCTTCATCGAGAAGACGAAGTCGTCGGGCGTGTCGTCGTGCCACTTGCGGAAGGTCTCGGGCTTGAAGGTGCTGTAGTAGGTGCCGTTGATCTCGATGGCGCTGACCTTGCGGCTCGCGTAGTTCAGCTCCTTCGCGTGCGCCAGTCCCTTGGGGTAGAAGTTGTCGCGCCAGGGCTCGTAGGTCCAGCCGCCGATGCCCACCTTGATGTTTGCCTTGCTCACGTGGCCCTCCGGGTTGAGATCGCCCGCACTCTACGCGCGGACGCTCCAGGGCGCAAAATGCGTGCTTTCTTTCGTCACCCGCGGAGAACCCACCGATGAACGCCCCCATGCACCGCGAAATGCCCGCCGGCACGCTCGACGCCGAGCGCGCCCTGTCCGACGTCACCGCCCAATGGGACGGCGACATCCTCAAGCAACTCACCGACTACATCGGCATCCCGGCCAAGTCGCCCGGCTTCGACAAGGACTGGTCGGCCAACGGCTACCTCGAGGCGGTGCTGCGCAACGCCGCCGCCTGGGTCGAGGCGCAGAAGGTCGAGGGGCTGAAGCTGGAGATCGTGCGCCTGGAGGACCGCACCCCGGTGCTGTTCTTCGAAGTGCCGGCCACCGGCACCGACATGGGCGAGACCGTGCTGATGTACGGCCACCTCGACAAGCAGCCCGAGTTCACCGGCTGGCGCAACGACCTCGGCCCCTGGACGCCCAAGTACGAGAACGGCCTGCTCTACGGCCGCGGCGGCGCCGACGACGGCTACGCGGTGTACGCCAGCATCGCCGCGCTGCAGGCGCTCAAGAGCCAGGGCGCGGCGCACCCGCGCATCGTCGGCCTGATCGAGACCTGCGAGGAAAGCGGCTCCTACGACCTGCTGCCGTATGTCGACGCGCTGCGTCCGCGCCTGGGCAACGTCGAGCTCGTGATCTGCCTCGACTCCGGCGCCGGCAACTACGACCAGCTCTGGCTCACCACCTCGCTGCGCGGCATGGCCAGCGGCACGCTCAAGGTCGAGGTGCTGACCGAGGGCATCCACTCCGGCGACGCCTCGGGCCTGGTGCCCTCCAGCTTCCGCATCATGCGGCAGGTGCTCGACCGCCTCGAAGACAGCGCCACCGGCCGCCTGCTGCCCGCGAGCTTCCACTGCGAAGTGCCGGCCGACCGCCTCGCGCAGGCCAAGGCCACCGCCGCGATCCTCGGCGAGGAGGTCTACAAGCGCTTCCCGTGGGCGCACTACGACTGCGGCGGCTCGACCATGTTCGCGCTGCCGACCACCACCGACCCGGTCGAGGCCCTGCTCAACCGCACCTGGAAGCCCACGCTGTCGGTGACCGGCGCCGAAGGCTTTCCGGCGCTGAAGGACGCGGGCAACGTGCTGCGCCCCTACACCGCGTTCAAGCTGTCGCTGCGCCTGCCCCCGCTGGTCGACGCGGCCGAGGCGGTGCAGAACCTCAAGACGCTGCTCGAGGACAACGCGCCCTACCAGGCCCGCGTGACATTCGAAAGCAACGGCGGCGCCACCGGCTGGAACGCACCCACCATCACGCCGTGGTTCGAGGACGCGCTCAACAAGGCCTCGAAGGCGCACTTCGGCGCGTCGTGCGGCTACATCGGCCAGGGCGGCACCATCCCGCTGATGAACATGCTCAGCGCCGGTTTCCCGAAGGCGCAGATGATGGTCTGCGGCGTGCTCGGCCCGAAGAGCAACGCGCACGGCCCCAATGAGTTCCTGCACGTGCCCTACGCCAAGAAGCTCACCGCGGCCGTGGCCGAAGTGATCGCCGCATTGCCGGTTGCGCATCGCGCGGCCACATCGGAGCCGGTGGCCGCTTGAGCGAGGCGCTGCCTTTGCCGCAGCGCGTTTCGCTGTCGACCCCGGACGGCGAGACGCTCGCCCTGCGCCGGCTGCCGGCGCCCGGCCCGGCCCGCGCGGTGATCGTGGTGGTCCATGGGCTCGGCGAGCATGCGGGCCGCTATCACGCGCTCGCCGAATGCCTGCACGAATGGAACTTCGCCGTATGGGCGCACGACCACTTCGGGCACGGTGAATCGACCGGTGCGCGCGGCGGCCTGCCGGGCGAACTGCGGCTGGTGGACGACCTTGCCCTAGTGATCGACGACGCGCGCCGCGAGAACCCCGGCCTGCCGCTGGTGCTGCTGGGCCACAGCCTGGGCGGGCTGGTCGCCGCGAGCGTGGTGGCGCGCGGCGTGCGGCAGGTCGATGGGCTGGTGCTTTCCTCGCCGGGGCTCGACCCGGGCCTGAGCGGCTTCCAGAAGATGCTGCTCGCGGTGCTGCCGCGCCTTGCGCCCAACCTGCGCGTGGGCAACGGGCTGGACGACAACTACCTCTCGCACGACCCGGCCGTGGTGCAGGCCTACCGCGACGATCCGCTCACGCACGACCGCATCGGCGGGCGCCTCGCGCGCTTCCTCGCGTACGAAGGCGAGACCGTGCTGCGGCAGGCCCCAAATTGGCCCGTGCCCACGCTGCTGCTCTACGCGGGCGACGACCGCCTCGTGCGGCCCGCCGCGAGCCGCGCCTTCGCATCGGCGGCGGCGTCCGGCGGCAAGGTCGAGGCGCACTGCTTCGACACGCTGTACCACGAGATCTTCAACGAGCTCGAAGCCGATCCGGTCTTCGCAGCCCTTCAGCGCTGGCTCAACCGGCGCTTTCCGCCGCCGGCCTGACGGCGCGCATGCGGCGCGCCAGCCAGAGCAGCGCCGCACCCGTCAGCGCCACCGGCACCAGCGAGCCGAAGTTCAGCAGCCGCCAGCCCTGGGTGGTCACCAACACGCCAGAGGCGAATGAAGTCAGCGCCAGCGTGGCGAACACGCAGAAGTTGAGCGCGCCCTGTGCGCGGTCGCGTTCCTCGGGCGCGTAGGCCGTGAGCGAAAGCGTGGTGCTGCCGGTGAAGAGGAAATTCCAGCCCACGCCCAGCAGGAACAGCGACACGATGAAGTGCTGCAGCTCCACGCCCGAGAGCGCAATGGCGATGCAGCCGAGGTTCAGCAGCAGCCCCGCGCCCATCACCGGCAGCGCGCCGAAGCGGCGGATCAGGTGGCCGGTGAAGAAACCCGGCGCGAACATGCCGATCACATGCCATTCGAGCACCAGCGCGGCGTCGGAGAACGGCAGGCTGCAGATCTGCATCGCGATGGGCGTCGCGGCCATCAGCAGGTTCATCACGCCGTAGCCCAGCGCGCCTGCCGCGGCCGCCACGATGAACACGGGCTGCCGCGCGATCTCCGCCAGCGAGTGCCCGCCACTTGATTCCTTGCGCGTGGGCGCGCTCGGGAATTCGATGAAGTGCATCACCGCCATCGACAGCAGCGCCACCGCGGCCAGCGCGATGTAGGCACCGGCGAAGGGCACGGCGAAAGCCTCGCGCGTGGCTTTCGCGAGGTTGGGCCCGGCCACGGCGCCGATCAGCCCGCCGGCCATCACCATCGACACCGCCTTCTCGCGCCACTCCGGCGCCGCCAGCTCGGCCGCCGCGAAGCGGTAGAGCCCGGCGTTGGCGTTGTAGTAGCCGGCGATGACCGTGGCGAAGCACAGCAGCCAGAAGTTCCTCGTGACCGCCGCGAAGCAGCACAGCAGGGCCGACACCAGCGCCACCGCCAGCCCGGTCTGGAACGAGCCGCGCCGGCCGAAGCGCTGCTGCGTGCGCGCCACCAGGCCGGTGGAGAGCGCGCCGCCGATCACGTAGCTCATCACTGGCAGCGTCGCCATCCAGCCGCGCGGCGCGATGGCCAGCCCCACCAGCCCGTTGATGGCGATGAATGTCACGTTGTTCGTCAGCAGCAGGCCCTGGCAGACGGCCAGCAGCCACAGGTTGCGGTTCATGCCGTTGTCTCCCTCACCGCGCGCTGCAGGTCGCGCTCGATCTCGCTGAAGGCGATGGCGGGCAGATCGCCCAGCGTGCGCTCGGTGCCGGTGAGCGCCACGCCGTGCACCGTCTGCAGCACCTTGCCGTCGGGGCTGTCCTGCACGAACCAGCCCTCTTCCAGCCGCAGGCAGACCTGGCCCTCGCCGGGCACGCCCTTGCTGAAGCTGTTGACCATGCCGCCGTCGCCCACCTCGCGCACCCAGCCGCGCGTTTCCAGGCCCATGAGCGCGGCGTTCGACACCACGCGGCCGGCCCACTGCGGCAGCTCGCGGCCGGCGCGCAGCGCATCGCCGAGCACGAAGGACTGGCGCGCCAGCTGCTCGAAGGGCTGCAGCAGCTCATAGTCGGCCAGCACCTGGCCCCATGCGCCCGCGAGCGACGCATCGAGCGCCGCAAAGTCCAGCGGATGCGGCAGGCCGATGCGCGCGTTCTCAGGCAGCTTCACCGGGTCGTCGTGCAGGTCGGCCAGCTCGCCTTCGGCGGTGACGCGGAAGGTGCCTTCGAGCCTGTCGGACGCATCGAACAGGCCCCACACCAGCGGCCGGCTGAACACCCGTAGCACCGGGTGGTTGGCGAAGAAGGGCATGAACTCGTCGGGGCCCCAGCGGCGCTGCGCGCACATCGCTGCCTCCAGCCGCCTGATCTGCGTGGCGGCGACGGTCTTCGCAAGCTTGCGCAGGTCCTTGAGCTGCGTGGCCGCGGCGGCGGCCTTGCCGGGGTCGTCGTTCGCGCCGGCCTTGGGCAGCGTCTTGAGCGCCTTGCCGCGCGCGTCGTGCACCACGGGCTGGAAGCTGTCGTCCATGCGCACCTCGAAGCTGCGCGGGCCGAAGTCCAGCGTGAGGCGCGCGCGGGCGTCCAGGCCGAGGTCGGGCACGGTGCGGTCGGCCAGCTGGTCGAGGCTCAGGCCGCGCTGCTCGGCCACCTCGCCGAGCATGCGGTCGGCGCGGGTGCGCAGGTCGTCGTAGCGGGTCTGGCGCGCGAGTTCGGCCAGGTGCATCAGCGCGGCGTCGCTGCCGATCTCGCCGAGCATGGCCATCGCGTCGTAGGCGCGCACGCGGTCGAGCCCGGCGCGCCACTGGCGCAGCAGCCCGTAGAGCTGGCGAGCGGTCTCGCCGTCGCCGAGGCGGCCCTGCAGCGCGAACATCCAGCGCTCCCTGGCCGGACGGCCGTTGCCGATCCACCAGGCCAGCAGCGCGCGGCCGAAGCGTGCGAGAGAGTCGGGTGCGAGCGCGTCCAGCAGCGGGGCGAGCCCCGGGTATGGCGCGTCGGGCTTGCCGAGCATCATCGCCATCAGCACGTCGGGCACCACGGCCTGCGGCAGCGCGAGGCCGCCTTTGGCCAGCATCAGCCGGGGCAGCGTCTGCAGCGGCAGCGTCTTGGGCACCACGGGCAGGCTGTCGGGCAGAACGTCTTCGGGCGCGATGGACAGCAGCTGCGCCACCGCGTCGGCCGCTTCGGCGCCGTAGGCCTGCGCCTGCGTGCGCACGGCCTCGGCATGGCCGGTGTCGTGCAGCCAGCGCAGCGCGGCCTGTGCCGATTCGTGCGCGGGGCCGGGCTCGCCCAGCGCGATGGGAACGAGGCCGCGGGCGGCGGTGTCGGGGTAGTGCTCCAGCCATGCGGCCGCTTCGCGCCGCATCCAGCGGTTGGTGTGGAAGCCCTTGGCGATCCAGCCGGCGAGCGGGTCCCATTCGATGACCGAGGCCAGCTCGAACATCGCGCGCGAGCCCTGCTTGAGGAAGCGCGGCAGCCCCGGCAGCGCGTCCGCGCCGAGGGCATGGAGGATGGGCCGCACGCGCGCCACGTCGCCCATGAAGTGATCGACGGCCGGCCCGTGCGTGAACGCCGCCACGGCCAGCGGCGCGGGCAGCTGCCAGATGTATTCGGCGACGCCCCAGCGCGTGCCGGGCAGCATGCCGAAGTCCTCGGGGCCGGCGATCTCGTGGCGGCCGGCGACGGTGTCGTCGATGAGCTCGGGGCGCAGGCCCAGCATCCACAGCGCCTTGTGCAGGTTGCCGCCCTCGCGGATGGTGTCCGGCGCATCGGGCTGGTGGCGCGGGAACTCGGTCATCCACTGGTTCGAGCGATCACGCGACACGCGCACCTCGCGCTCCAGCCAGTCGGACAGGTCGCCCGTGGCCTGCAGGTACTGCGGCGGCTGCAGGTCGGCCCAGTGCAGCCGAGCCGTCGGTGGCAGGGGCTGCAGCGCCAGCACCGGAATGACCGGCAGCGCCTGCCGGTTCTTCCACGGCGGACGGCGCAGCAGCGCGGGCCAGTCGGCGGCGGGCGCGTCGGCCACGCCGGCGGAGCCGTCTTCCTGCAGGCGCGCGAGCGTCTTGCGCTGGGCCTCGTCGCAGGAGGCTTCGAGCGGCTCCTGCCACTCGGGATTCGCCGCGAGCAGCTCCAGGATGAGCGCCGCGCCGGCCTGGTGCCGCGCAGGGTTTGCCGACAGCAGCTCGCGCAGCACGAAGAGCGGCCAGCGCGCCGCCTGCTTCACGAGCGCGTTCTTGCAGTCGATCTGCTTGACCTGCGCGACGAAGAAACGTACCACCTCCGCGTCATGGATGGCCAGCAGATCGGTGATGGCCTCCTTGTGCGGCGAGGGCTCGAAGAAGAGCTCGGCCGCGGCGGCGCCGTGCATCTCGAGCACGCGCAGGCGTGCGGCGCGCGGCGGATAGAAGCTGGAGCGGTGGCGCAGGAAGAAGTCGAGGCTGTCGGCCAGGCTGCGCTCGTCCGAGAGCGAACCGCCGCAGTGGCCGCAGGGCCGGTCGTTGAACTGCGCGAGCGCGTCGCGCATGCTCTTGGACCAACGCACCTTGCCGTCGGGTCGCGCGTCGAGGCCGCCCTCTTTCTCTTTCTTTTCTTCTTCGCCCTTCGACTTGCGACTGCCCGCCATGCCATTGCTCTCCGTTGATGCCACGGGGATTGTCGGCCAACACGCCCGGGGCAAAAAAAAGCGCCCTTGCGGGCGCCCTAACTCTGGAGAAGGCAGTCCGGCTCAGGACTGCTTGCCTTGCAGCAGACCGCTGAGCGAGCCCAGCAGGTCGTCATGGTTGCCCAGCCCCTGATCGGGGACCTTGCCGTGCGGCGTGAGCTGGTCGATGAGCGCCGGCAGCATGGTGGCCAGCATAGGCAGCAGCGTCTGCGCATTGATGCCGAGCTTGGCCGCGATGCTCGCGATGGTGTCGCTGCCCAGCGCGTTCTGCAGCTGGTCGCCCGAGACGGGCTGGTTTTCTCCCTTGCCGATCCACGAGCCGATGACGTCGCCCATGCCTGCCTGCTCGAACTTCGTGACCAGACCGCCCAGGCCGCCCACACTGCCGTTGTTGGCGAGCAGGCCGCCCAGCGCGCCGGCCAGGCCTCCCAGATCGCCCAGACCGCCAAGGCCTCCACCTTGCGGTTGCTGCTGTTGCGCAGCGCCTCCGAGCACTTGACCGAGTACCGAATCGAGCAATCCCATGACTGTTTCCTTGGTGTGTGACAGAACCGCCAGCATTGTTGAATGCTGCGGACCTTAAGCCGAAAGTGGCATGCCCACTTTCGAATTGGCAACGTGACAAATTACTTGATACGTGCCGCCCGTTTGGGGAGCAGCGCGGGAGCGACCCCCTGAACGCCCACCAGCCCGAGCACGGTGACGAGCGAATTCTGCGCGCCTTTCCATGCATCTGTCATGTCAATGGACTCGCTCAAGGAATGGAATCCCGAGGCCTTGCCGCCGCCGCCCACGACGATGGCCGGGATGCCCATCGAGATCGGCACGTTGGCATCGGTGCTGCCGCCGCGCAGCAGCGTCCTGTTGCCGAAGGCGGCGTTCGAGCGGATCGCGGCTTCGACGATCACCGAATCGGGCGGTGTGCGGCCGCCGGGCCGCTCGCCGATGAGCCGCGTGCTCACGCTCAGCGTGCTGACGTTCCAGCGCCTGTTTTCCTCGACCACGGCTTCGTCGATGGCGGCCAGGATCTTCCTCTCGGTTTCCAGCAGCGAGGCCATGTCGTCCGAACGGATGTCGATGGCCATGCGCGCATCGGGCGCGATGGTGTTGACCGAGGTGCCGCCGCTCACGGTGCCCACGGTGAAGGTCGTCTTCGGAAAGCTCGGCGTGCGGATGTCGGCGATCTTCGCGATGGCCCGGCCCATGCCGTGGATCGCGCTCGGCACCTGCCCGAAGGCGCCGAAGCTGTGCCCGCCCGGCCCCTGGAAGCTGACTTCGTGGCGATGGCTCGCGGTGCCCAGCACCAGCACCGAGCCCGGCGCCGAAGGCTCCAGCCCCACCATGCCGTCGATGTCAACGTGGTCGCGGAAGATCGCCTTCATGCCGCGCAGGTTGCCGAGCTCTTCCTCGCCCACGTTGGCGACGAACATCAGGTCGCCGACTGTCTGCACCTTGTTGTCGTTCAGCACCTTGAGCCATGAGAGCAGCACGGTGAGCCCGCGCGTGTCGTCGGCGATGCCCGGCGCGTGGAGGCGGCCGTCGCGCTCCTTCACCTTCACGTCGGTGCCGGCCGGAAACACCGTGTCGAGGTGGGCCGAGATCAGCAGCCTGGGGCCGCCGCCGATGCCCTTGCGCAACCCGACCACGTTGCCCTCGGCGTCGATCTTCGCGTTCGTCAGCCCGAAGGCCTTCATGCGGGCGAGAAAGGCTTCGGCGCGCTTCTGCTCCTTGAAGGGCGGAGCCTCGATCTCGGTGAGCATCTTCAGGTCTTCCACCGAGCGGTCGTGGTCGGCCTTCACCGCGTCCAGCAGCTTCTGAATGGTGGGCGAAGCCATCAACTGGGTGAATGCCCGGTCGACCTCGGGGCTGACCTGCGCGGGCGTCGGCGCGACGGCCTGGGGCTGGGCAAGCGCGCCCTGGGTGGCGCAAAACAGTGCGGCAAGGACCAGGGGGGCGAGGCGCAGCGGACCGGGCGGCTTGGACATGGGCGCAAAAGTCCTTCTTTTGTCTTAAATAAGTAAGGATTGTTTCCCAGCCTTTCCGCGTGCGCGTCGCGGAAAACACCCACCGGGGTGCCCGGCAGGGTCTTGTCTCTACCTGTCTAGAGACCGGCCAGGGACACCAGTGCAGCCAGCGCCGCCGTTTCGGCACGCAGCACGCGCGCGCCCAGGGTGACCGGAGCGAAGCCCCGGGCGATGGCCTGCTGTTCTTCGCTGCCGCTCAGGCCGCCTTCGGGGCCGCTCAGCACGGTCACGCCCTGCTCGCCCGGTGCCATGGCGGCGAGGCTGCGCGTGCCCTCGGCAAGGCTCAGCACCAGGCGCATGGCTGGCTCGTCTTGAGTTTCGAGCCAGCTGGCGAAAGGCTGCACGGGATGGATCACCGGCACCCGGTTGCGCCCGCATTGCTCGCAGGCCGCGACCGCGATGGCTTCCCAGTGCGCCCGCTTCTTCTCGGCGCGCTCGCCCGCCAGGCGCAGCACGCCGTGGGCCGTGGCCAGCGGCTGGATGCTCGCCACGCCGAGTTCGGTGGCCTTCTCGACCAGCCAGTCCATGCGCTCGTTGGCCGGCATGCCGACCGCGAGATGCACCGCGCGCGGCGCCTCGCGTTCCACCGGAAGATGCGCGCCGACCGTCACCGCCACGTCGCTGCGGCCCATGCGCTCGACCGTGGCCGCGTACTCGCCGCCCGCGCCGTCGAACAGCGTGAGCGCGTCGCCGGGCTGCATCCGCAGCACCTGCACATGGCGCGCGGCGCCGGCCGGCAGCACCAGGCCGGCGCCGGCGCTCAGCGGCACGGAACAGTGGAAACGCGGCATGCTATGAAATCGATAGCTGTAAACGACCGTTGCGCGGGCGTCACAGCGTGGTGCTTTTTCAGTTTCTCTTCAGACACGGCCGTAGGCGAAGCCCGTGATGGCCGAGGTGCCCTCGATCTCGTCGATCACGCGCGACAGCGGCGTCAGCTCCACATAGCGGCTGGCGGTTGCGCGGATGTAGGCGATGAAGCGCGGCGTGTCGGCCAGGTAGCGGGGCTTGCCGTCGCGCAGCGTGAGGCGCGCGAAGATGCCGGCCACCTTCAGGTGGCGCTGCAGGCCCATCCATTCGACCGCCCGGTAGAAGGCGCCGAAGTCCTCGTCGACCGGCAGGCCGGCCTTGCGCGCCGCCTGCCAGTAGCGGATGGTGACGTCGAGCACGAACTCCTCGTCCCAGCTCAGGAAGGCATCGCGCATCAGGCTGGCGATGTCGTAGGTGATGGGGCCGTGGACGGCGTCCTGGAAGTCGAGCACGCCCAGGCCCGCTGCATTCCCGACCATGAGATTGCGGGGCATGAAGTCGCGGTGCACGTAGACGGAGGGAGAGGCGAGGTTGCTCTCGACGATCAGCTTGAAGCTGCGGTCGAGCCGCTCCTTCAGCTTGCCCTCGACGGCGATGCCGCGGTGGCGGCCGATGTACCACTCGGGAAAGAGCGCCAGTTCGCGCTCCAGCAGCGCCCGGTCGTAGGGCGGCAGCACGCCTGGCCTGGAAGAAAGCTGCCAGCGGATCAGCGCGTCGATGGCCTGGTCGTAGAGCGGGCGGGCGGCCTCGGGGCGGGCCGGGTCGATCACGTCCAGCATGGTCTGGCGGCCCAGGTCGTCCAGCAGCAGGAAGCCGTTGGCCTTGTCCCATTCGAGCACCGTGGGGGCGAGCACGCCGGCCGTGGCCATCAGCCCGGCCACCTGCACGAAGGGGGCGCTGTTTTCCTTGTCCGGCGGGGCGTCCATGACGATGCGCGTGGGGGCGGCCGCGTCGGCGGTGTCGAGACGGAAGTAGCGGCGGAAGCTCGCGTCGGCCGAGGCCAGCCGTACCGTGTCGGGCAGCAACTGGTGGGCGGGCGCGACGGCGGCAAGCCAGGTCCGGAACGCTTCGGCCCGCTGTGGATCCGTCCAGGCAATGGTTTCGGCGGGGCGGCTTGGGGCCAATGCGGCCGGGGGCGGGGGTGCTGTCATGGATAATCGATTCTACAAATCCGCCTGGCGCGGCAATCCCCCTTGGCCGGCCTCCGGCCGATGCGGATCGCCTCCGGCCCCTGCAACCCGCCGGCCTGCCGCGCCGTCCCCGACGACATTTCGTTCCGAACCGATGCCTACGACCCAAAGCCCCCACGCTTGGCACCTTGTGCGCTCGCTGCTCTCCATGGGAGAGACGCCGGCTTTCCTCGGAACGGCCGGGCGGGTGGCCTGATGAGCCGACGTCGTGTCGTTGCCCCGCGTCCGCGGCGTTCGGGCCCGCCGCCACTGCCGCTGGCCCTCCTTTCGCTGGCACTCATCCATGTGCACGGCGCGTCCGCCCAGTCGGCCGGCACGCTCGACGCGCCGCTCACGCTGAAGCGCACGCCGCTGCTGACCGAAACCCTCACGCCCGCCGACCGCGGCCAGATGCCCAGCCTGGTCACCGGCGACCGCATCTCCGGGCGGCCCGACCTCGAGACCGTGGTCGAGGGCAACGCCACGCTGCGCCGCGGCGCGGTGTCCATCACCGCCGACCGGCTCGAGTACTACCAGCCCGACGACCGCGCCAAGGCTACCGGCAACGTGCGCGTCAACCAGGCCGGCAACGTGTATGAAGGCCCGGAGCTGCAGCTCAAGCTCGAGACCTTCGAGGGCTTCTTCAACAGCGTGCGCTACAAGTTCCTCGCGAACGAGGCGCACGGCGAGGCCAAGCGCATCGATTTCGTCGACGCCAACGTGTCGATCGCCCGCGAGGCCACCTACACCACCTGCCGCCGCGAGGACTTCCCCGGCTGGATGCCTGCCTGGCTGCTGACCGCGACCTCGATCACCACCGACACCGAGGAGAACGAGGGCGTGGCCAAGAACGCGCGCCTGAGCTTCATGGGCATCACCACGCCGCCCATTCCGAGCGTGAGCTTCCCGCTGTCGAACGACCGCAAGAGCGGCCTGCTACCGCCCACCATCGGCATCGACAACACCAACGGCCTGGAGATCGCGCAGCCGTACTACTGGAACATCGCGCCCAACCGCGACGCCACGTTCACGCCGACGATCATGAGCAAGCGCGGCATCAACTTCAGCAACGAGTTCCGCTACCTCGAGAAGCAATACAAGGGCGAGATCCGCCTCGACCTGATGGGCAGCGACCGGCTCGTGGGCGACCGCTACAACGAGCTGCGCACCAGCCAGCTCCAGCAACTGGCCAACGGGCAGATCACCGCCAGCAGCCTGACCAACCCGCCGAAGAACACCCGTCGCTGGGGCCTGTGGCTCACGCACCACCAGGACTTCGACGCGAAGGCGCTGGGCCTTGATTCGCTCTCGGCCAACATCACCGTCAACCGCGTGAGCGACGACGACTACTGGCGCGACTTCACGCGCACGCCCTCGCTCGCGCAGCGCCAGCTGCCGAACGAAGCTTCGCTGAACTGGAGCAAGGGCGACTGGAGCGGCATGGTCCGCACGCTCAAGTACCAGAACCTGCAATACAACCTGGCGCCGATCACGCCGTCGTACGACCGGATGCCGCAGATCACGGCCAACTACAACAAGTACGACTGGCACGGTTTCGACGTCGCGCTGAACCTGGACTACACGCGCTTCCGCGTGAACAGGCTCTCGTCGACGCAGCTCGGCTACGACGTCAACCAGCAGTCTCAGCCCGACGGCGACCGCGCCATGGCCGTGGCGACGATCAGCCGGCCTTTCATCACGCCGAGCACGTACGTAATCCCGAAGCTGATCCTGAACGCGGCTTCGTACAACTACTACCTGCCGCAGTCCGACATTCCGAAGCTCACGCTCAACGGCATGCAGTACGTGAACGGCCAGGTCTACAACCCCAGCTCGCTGTATTTCTTTCCGACTTCCAGCAACCGGGTGGTGCCGACCTTCAGCCTCGACAGCGGCCTGACCTTCGAGCGCGACGCCAGCTATTTCGGCCGCGCCTTCCGCCAGACGCTGGAGCCGCGCGCCTACTACGTCTACACGCCGTATCGCAACCAGAGCATGCTGCCGAACTACGACTCGGCGGCCAACGACTTCAGCTTCGCGACGATCTACACCGAGAACGCGTTCTCCGGTGGCGACCGCATCTCCGACACCAACGCGCTCACGCTGGGCGTGACCTCCCGCCTGATCGATCCGGACACCGGCGCCGAGGCCGCGCGCTTCGGCATCGCGCAGCGCCTGCGCTTCAGCGACCAGAAGGTCACGCTGCCGGGCGGCACGCCGGTGACCGACCGCGCGAGCGACCTGCTGCTGGGCGCCACGATCAACTGGACGCCCAAGTGGAGCCTGGACACGCTGGTCCAGTACAACCCCGACACCCGCAGGTCGGAGCGCTCGGCCATCAGCGCGCGCTACAACCCCGAGCCGTACCACAACCTGAGCGCGGCCTTCCGCTACCAGGCGCCCACCACCCCGACCGCGACCGACGGCAACAAGTCGATCGACCTGGGCTGGCAGTGGCCACTGAACGACCTGTGGGGCGACAAGGGCAAGAACCTGGGCCCCGGCAAGGGCCAGGGCGGCGGACGCTGGTATGCGGTCGGCCGGCTCAACTACAGCCTGCAGGACAAGAAACTCACCGACGGCGTGCTCGGCTTCGAGTACGACGGCTGCTGCTGGATCGGGCGCGTGGTGATGCAGCGCATCACCACCGGCCAGGTGACGGCGAACACCCGCATCATGTTCCAGCTCGAATTCGTCGGCTTCTCCAGCATCGGCTCGAGCCCCATGCAGACCCTGCGGCAGAACATCCAGCGCTACGAACCCCTGCGCCAACCGGGCGAAGCGCCGAGCCGCTTCACCAACTACGACTGAGACGACTGACTGAGCGACGCCATGAAACACATCCGTTCCATCATCACCCTGGGCTGCCTCGCGGCCATCGCCGCCACGGCGGGTGCGCAGGGCTATCGTCCCGGTACCGGCATCACGGACATCATGCGCGCCGGCCCGCGCCTTGGCCCGCCGGCGGCGCGTCCTTCCACCGCGCCTTCGGCGGCGCCGGTGCAGCGCTCGGCTGAATTCATCGTCGCGCTGGTCAACTCGGAGCCGATCACCAACACCGACGTGCAGTCGCGCGTGACGCGGCTCATCAAGGAGAACCCCGACGCCGAGCGCGTGCCCCGTGGCGAGCTCACGCGGCTGGTGCTGGAGCGCCTGATCACCGAGCGTGCGCAGCTGCAGCTCGCGAAGGAAAACGGCATCAAGGTCGACGACGTGGCCATCGACCAGGCCGAGCAGACCGTGGCGCGCCAGAACGAGATCAGTCTGGTCGAGCTGCGCCGCCGCGTGGCGGCCGAAGGCATCGCGCAGCAGGACTTCCGCAACGACCTGCGCGACCAGCTGCTGCTCACGCGCCTGCGCGACCGCGAGGTCGAATCGAAGGTCAAGGTCAGCGACGCCGAGGCCGACGAATACCTGCGCGACCAGCGCAACCAGTCCGTGAAGAACGCGGCGCTGGAGAACCTCAACCTCGCGCAGGTGCTGGTGGCCGTTCCCGAGAACGCCACCGACGCGCAGATCGCCACCGCGCAGAAGAAGGCGCAGGACCTCGCCCAGCGCGCCCGCGCCGGCGAAGACTTCGCCAAGCTGGTGCGCGAGAACTCCGATTCGCCCGACCGCGCCAACGGCGGCGCCATCGGCATGCGCAGCGCCGACCGCTACCCGTCGCTGTTCGTCGAGGCCACGCAGTCGACCGCCGTGAACGGCATCGCCGGGCCGGTGCGCTCCAGCGCCGGCTTCCACGTGCTCAAGGTGCTGGCTAAGGCCCAGATCGGCTCCGGCGACGCCACCGTCACCCAGACGCAGGTGCGTCACATCCTGCTGCTCAACGACCCCAAGCGCACCACCGCGCAGGCGGTTGCGCAGCTGGCCGAGTTCAAGCGCCGCATCCAGGCCGGCACGGCCGACTTCGCGGGCCTGGCCCGCGACAACTCGCAGGACGGCAGCGCCAAGCAGGGTGGCGACCTCGGCTGGTCGCGCCCCGGCCAGTTCGTGCCCGAGTTCGAGGAAGCCATGGACCGCCTCTCGCCGGGTCAGATCAGCGATCCGGTGGTCTCGCGCTTCGGCGTCCACCTGATCCAGGTGGTCGGCCGCCGCGATTCCAAGCTCAGCCAGTCGGAGCAGCGTGAAGCCGCGCGCGCCGCGCTGCGCGAACAGCGCGTGGAAGAAGCCTTCACCACCTGGGTGCAGGAAGTGCGCGGGCGCGCCTACGTCGAATACCGCGACCCACCGCAATCCTGAGCTGATGGCGCAGCACATCGCGAGGAAGCGGTTCGGGCAGCACTTCCTGTCCGACGGCGGGATCATCGATTCGATCGTGCGCGAGATCGCGCCGCAGCCCGGCGATGCCATGGTCGAGATCGGCCCGGGGCTCGCCGCGCTGACGCAGCCGCTGGTGGAGCGGCTGGGCCGGCTCACCGTGATCGAGCTCGACCGCGACCTGGCCAAGCGCCTGCGCGAGCATCCTCAGCTGGACGTCATCGAGTCGGACGTACTCAAGGTCGACTTCGCCGAGCTGGCCGCGAGGTTCCCGGCCGGCAAGCCGCTGCGCGTGGTGGGCAACCTGCCCTACAACATCTCCACGCCCATCCTGTTCCATCTGCTGAGCTATGCCCATCTGGTCGCCGACCAGCATTTCATGCTGCAGAAGGAAGTGATCGACCGCATGGTGGCGGGCCCCGCCACCTCCGACTACAGCCGCCTGAGCGTGATGCTGCAGTGGCGCTACGAGATGGAGAACGTGCTGTTCGTGCCGCCCGAGAGCTTCGACCCGCCGCCGCGCGTGGACAGCGCCGTGGTGCGGATGGTGCCGCTGGCGACGCCGCCGGCCGTCGACGAGAAGCGCCTGGGCGAGATCGTGCAGGTCGCCTTCAGCCAGCGCCGCAAGCTGCTGCGCCACACGCTGGGCAAGTGGCTTCAGGAACATGGCTTTTCCGGCGACTTCGACACCCAGCGGCGGGCCGAGGAAGTGCCGGTGGCCGAATATGTGGCGCTGGCCCAGGCCGTGCCCCAATGAAAAAAACGCGCCGAGGGCGCGCTTTTTTCATGTTTGCCGGCAAGCTTGCCGGCTTCTTTCTTCTCGTCAGGCGGCGGCGAGCCAGTAACCTGCGTTGAAGGGGCTGCTCATGCGCAGCGCCAGCGGCGACACGTCGACCAGCTTGTCGGTCGGCATCTTTTCGCCGGCCGGCTCGGTGGTGGCTGCTGCTGCCGTTGCGGCTGCCGCGGTGTTCACTTCGATGCCATCGAGGGTTTCAACGTTCGGTTGAGCCTCGTTCGCCCGTTCTGCTTGGCTGGTGGATGCAGAACGGGCTACAGAAAAGAATAGAAGCACCGGAACGGGACCTTGCGGTCGCCCCAGTAGTCCGAGGCGTCGCGGAAGATGTCGAGCAGCTGCTCGCGGGCTTCCTTGTCGAACTTGGCGTTGGCCGGAATCTGTTCCAGCACGATGACGAAACCCGGCTGCGGGCCCGATTTATGCAACGGGTCGGTCATGCAGTCGTACAGCGCGTCGAAATTCTTCCCGAAGTGGGCCGGGAACGTGAATTGCTGCGCGATCAGGTCGAGCACGTCCTGCTTGGTCTGGGCGTTGCCCAGGTTGGCGTACAGGAAGTGCTGGCCGGCCGCGTTGGCCGCGTCCTGCAGGTCGTTCACGCGGAACGCGCGGATCGATTGCACGATGTTCGGGCGTACGGCACGAAGGGATAAGGTCATCTCCGCTGGTCTTTCCATAGTCATCATCATTTCTTCGGGGCGCTTCGAGGCGCCGCTCAGGTCGTTTTCATCGCTCATGGCGCAATCCGTCTGAAACTCGCGTAGTGGTCCGCGGTGTACCAGCATGCCTCGGGCGCGGTGCGCTGCTCGCCGCCGCAGACGATCCGCTGTGCTCCGCGGTTGCGCGAGCCGGGCGTGGTTACCGTGTATTCACGGTAATGGCCGCGGCGGGCCGGCGGCAGCAGTCGCTCGCGATTGCCGAAGACCGTGCCGTCCTTGTCATACCGGAAGGGGCCGCCATTGAGGATGGCCTGGTAGGTCCGCTGGCCCTGCACAGGCAGGTCGGTCAGCGCAATGGTTTCCTCGGCGGACGTTTTTCCGGCGCCGAACCATCCGCGGGCCTCGGCCCCCGTCGTCAACGCCACCAGCATCAGACTGGTGAGCGCAAACTTTGTGACAGAGGACGTGATCGAGGCGTAAGCCGCCATGGGGCACCACAAGAAAAGAGCGGGGGGTCGAATCGGCGATCAACGTCGGGGTTAACCCGCAAATTCAAGCCCGCGAGTGTGCACCACGCTGGCGAAAATAGCAAGCGACTGCCCAAAGTTTGAGCAGTCGCGAGGGTATCGAATGGCTTTTCAAGTTGGCGGCCACTCTCGCCAGAGGGCTTATCTCTCGGCGTTTGCGTCGGCCACTGTCAAGGCTGTCATGTTCACGATGCGCCGAACAGTCGCGCTCGCCGTGAGAATATGCACAGGTTTGGCCGCACCAAGCAGAACCGGGCCGATCGCGATGTTGCCGCCCGCCGCCGTCTTGAGCAGGTTGTAGGAAATGTTGGCCGCGTCGATGTTCGGGAAAACCAGCAGATTGGCGTCGCCCGCCAGCGCGCTGTGCGGCATGACGACCGCGCGCTGCTTGCTGTCGAGCGCCACGTCGCCGTGCATTTCCCCGTCCACCTCGAGCCAGGGCGCCTGCACGCGCAGCAGGTCGAGCGTGCGGCGCATCTTGATGGCGCTGGGGCCGTTGCTGGTGCCGAAGTTGGAGTGCGACAGCAGCGCCGCCTTCGGCTTCAGGCCGAAGCGCATCATTTCCTCGGCCGCCATCGTGGTGATCTCGGCCAGCTCCTCGGGCGAGGGGTCGTAGTTGACGTGCGTGTCGACCAGGAACACCTGGCGGTCGGGCAGCAGCAGGCCGTTCATGCAGGCGTACACGGGCACGTCCTGGGGGGTGCTTTCGCAGCCGCCGGGACGCTTGCCGATCACCTGGTCGATGTAGTGCAGGTGATTGGCGGTGGTACCCCAGGTGCCGCAGATGAGTCCGTCGACCTCGCCCTTGTGCAGCAGCATCGAGCCGATCAGCGTCAGGCGCCGCCGCATCTCGATCTTGGCGACCTGCACCGTCACGCCCTTGCGTTCGGTCATGCGGTGGTAGGTCTGCCAGAACTCGCGGTAGCGGTGGTCCTGTTCGACGTTGACCACGTCGTAGTCCAGCTCTTCCTTCAGGCGCAGGCCGAATTTCTCGATGCGTTGGGCAATGATGGCCGGCCGGCCGATCAGCGTCGGGCGCGCCACGCCTTCGTCCACCACGATCTGGGCGGCGCGCAGCACGCGCTCTTCTTCACCCTCCGAATAGGCCACGCGCTTCTTGCTCGCGCGCCGGGCGGCGTCGAAGATGGGCTTCATCGTGGTGCCCGAGGCGTAGACGAAGCTCTGCAGCTTGTCGCGGTAGGCGTCCATGTCCTTGATGGGGCGCTGCGCCACGCCGCTTTCCTCGGCCGCCTTGGCCACGGCCGGCGCGATCTTCATCATCAGGCGCGGGTCGAAGGGCTTCGGGATCAGGTACTCGGGGCCAAAGCTCAGCTTCTCACCGACGTAGGCGGCGGCCACGCGCTCGCTCTGCTCGGCCTGCGCCAGGTCGGCGATGGCGTGCACCGCGGCGATCTCCATCTCGTCGGTGATCGTCGTCGCTCCGCAGTCCAGCGCGCCGCGGAAGATGTACGGGAAGCACAGGACGTTGTTGACCTGGTTCGGGTAGTCGGTGCGGCCGGTGGCCATGATCACGTCGTCGCGCACCGCGTGGGCGTCCTCGGGCGCGATCTCGGGGTTGGGGTTGGCCAGCGCGAAGATCACCGGGCGCCTGGCCATCTTGGCCACCATGGCGGGCTTGAGCACGCCGCCTGCCGACAGGCCCAGGAACACGTCGGCGCCCTCGATCACCTCGGCGAGCGTGCGCGCGTCGGTCTTCTGCATGTACTGGCGTTTGTCGTCGTCCATCAGCTCGGTGCGGCCTTCGTAGACCACGCCGGCCAGGTCGGTGACGAACACGTTCTCGCGCTTCAGGCCGACCTTCAGCAGCAGGTTCAGGCAGGCCAGGGCCGCGGCGCCGGCGCCCGAGGCGACCAGCTTGACTTCCTCGATCTTCTTGCCGGCCACCTTCAGGCCGTTGACCATGGCGGCAGCCACCGTGATGGCCGTGCCGTGCTGGTCGTCGTGGAAGACCGGGATCTTCATGCGCTTGCGCAGCTCGCGCTCGACGTAGAAGCAGTCGGGCGCCTTGATGTCTTCCAGGTTGACCGCGCCGAAGGTGGGCTCCAGCGAGGCGATGATGTCCACCAGCTTGGCGGGGTCCTTCTCGTCGATCTCGATGTCGAACACGTCGACGCCCGCGAACTTCTTGAAGAGCACGCCCTTGCCTTCCATCACAGGCTTGGAGGCCAGCGGGCCGATGTCGCCCAGGCCCAGCACGGCGGTGCCGTTGCTGATGACGGCCACGAGGTTGCCCCGGGAGGTGTACTTGAAGGCGTTGGCAGGGTCCTTGACGATCTCCTCGCAGGGAGCCGCCACACCCGGCGAGTAGGCCAGCGACAGGTCGCGCTGGTTGACCATCTGCTTCGTCGCCGCGATGGCGATCTTGCCGGGAACGGGAAACTCGTGGTACTCGAGGGCGGCACGGCGCAGTTCTGCGCGTTTGTCTTCGGGCGTGGGAGTCGATGAGGTCGAGGGGGTCGAATCTGACATGTGCCGTAGCTCCTGGTGGCGCTTCTTCTGGGGGCGCCGATTGTAGACCTCGTGCATGACGCCATACGCCGCATGGCCAGTGGCGCCCATGACCAATAGCACGGGTGTTTCTTCAGACCGCTGTGGCAATATGCACAGTTCGGACAAAACCTGAAAAAACCTGACGAGGAGCGACCATGGCCCTGATGGATTTCATCAAGAAGCAGTTCATCGACATCATCCAGTGGACCGAGACCGGCGACGGCACGCTGGCCTGGCGCTTCCCGATGGCGGAGATGGAAATCCAGAACGGCGCCTCGCTCACCGTGCGTGAGTCGCAGGTCGCCGTCTTCGTCAACGAAGGCAAGGTGGCCGACGTGTTCGGCCCCGGCATGTACAAGCTCACGACGCAGACGCTGCCCGTGCTCACGTACCTGAAGAACTGGGACAAGCTCTTCGAGTCCCCCTTCAAGAGCGACGTCTACTTCTTCAGCACCCGCCAGCAGGTCGACCAGAAGTGGGGCACGCCCCAGCCGATCACCATCCGCGACAAGGACTTCGGCGCCGTGCGTCTGCGCGCCTTCGGCAACTACTCCTTCCGCATCGGCGACGCCAAGGCCTTCCACACCGAGATCTCCGGCACGCGCGACATCTATTCCGTGGCCGATCTCGACGGCCAGCTGCGCGGCCTGGTGCTGCAGAACATCAGCAACGCCATCGCTTCCAGCGGCGTGCCCTTCCTCGATCTCGCGGCCAACCAGATCCAGTTCGCGCAGGCGCTCGCCGCCCAGCTGGTGCCCGAGTTCGAGAAGATCGGCATCAAGCTCGAGAACATCACGGTCCAGAACGTCTCGCTGCCCGAGGAGCTCCAGAAGATCCTCGACCAGAAGATCGGCATGGGCATGGTCGGCAACGACATGGGCAAGTTCATGCAGTACCAGACGGCGCAGGCCATTCCGAAGTTCGCCGAAGGCGCGGCCGCCGGCGGCAGCGGCATCGCGGGCGACGCCATGGGCCTGGGTGCCGGCGTGGCGCTCGGCCAGGTGCTGGCCCAGAACCTCGCGCAGGGCCTGAGCCCCAACGCGGCGGCTGCCGCGGCAGCCCAGCAGCAGCAACCGGCGGTGGCCGTGGTGAGCGCCGCAGACGTGATGACCACGCTCGAGAAGCTCGGCGAACTCAAGACGAAGGGCATCCTCACCCAGGAAGAGTTCGACGCCAAGAAGGCCGAACTGCTCAAGAAACTGGTCTAACCCCCAGGCTTCGCGCACTTCGTGTCGCTTCTCCTCCCCCTTGCAGGGGGCGATACCAGCGGCCCGGCATAGCCGGTTCCGCGGTATCTCCCGCCTCGCTCGTCGTGTCTTCAGCTGCGTGCCATGGCTGAGGAAACCGGCAACCAACGCTTCTACCGAGCGCCCTGCCCCGGCTGCGGCGCGCCGGTCGAATTCCGCTCGGCGCAATCGACGCACGCGGTCTGTCCCTACTGCCAGAGCACTGTCGTGCGCCAGGGCGAGACGCTCGCGCGCACCGGCAAGATGGCCGAGCTGTTCGACGACTTCAGCCCGCTGCAGCTGTTCGCCGCCGGCCGCATCCAGGACAAGCCCTTCACGCTGATCGGCCGGCTGCAGTACACCTACCCCGGCGGGCGCTGGACCGAATGGATCGCCGCGCTCGACGGCGATCGCACCGCCATCCTCAGCGAGGACAATGGCGCCTACGTCTTCGCGCTGCCCTTCGACCTGCAGCGCGCCGCGCCGCCGCCGGTCGACCTGCGCGTGGGCGCCACCAGCGCCTTCGCGGGCCAGAGCTACACCGTCACCTCGAACGAGCAGGTGGCGCTGACCTCGGCGCAGGGCGAGCTGCCGCACCTGCCCGAACTCGGCCGGCCCTTCGCGATGGTCGAGCTGCGCAACGACCGCGGGCTGGTGCTCAGCATCGACTACGGCACGGCCAAGCCCAGCGCCTACCTCGGCCGCTCGGTGCAGCTCGAGGACCTGCAGCTCACCGGCCTGCGCGCCGAGTCTGCCAAGGACGAAAAGGGCCGCAGCTTCAACTGCCCCAATTGCGGCTCGCCCGTCACCGTCAACCTGGCGGACAGCAAGAGCATCACCTGCGGCTCGTGCAACAGCATCATCGACTTGTCGCAAGGCATCGGCGGCGAGCTGAAGCACGCCACGCAGGACGAGCCCGTGCGCCCGCTCATCGCGCTGGGCAGCATGGGCCAGCTGCAGGGCGCGCAGTGGCAGGTGGTTGGCTTCCAGCACCGCATGGGCAGCGAGCCCGGCGACGACGAGCACTTCGGCTGGGACGAGTACCTGCTCTACAACAAGAAGCGTGGATTCAGCTTCCTGGTCGACGCCGAAGACGGCTGGAGCATGGTCAAGCCGACCACCGGCGCGCCGGTGATGGCCGAGAACGGCAGCAGCGCCACCTACCTCAACAAGCGCTACCAGCAGCAATACGCCTACAACGCCGAGACCACCTATGTGGCGGGCGAGTTCTACTGGCAGGTCGAGCGCGGGCAGAAGACCTTCAACCGCGACTTCGCCAACGGCGGCGCGCTGCTGTCGATGGAGCGCTCGACCAACGAGCTCACCTGGTCCTCGGGCAGCAAGATCGACAGCGGCGCCGTGGCCACCGCCTTCAAGCTCGACGCGCGCAAGGACATGTTCAAGCGCGCCGACGCGCTGCCCGTGAGCGCCGCCTCGGGGCTGGGCTGCGGCACCATCATCCTCATCATCGTCGTGATCAT
Organism: Variovorax sp. TLI9-5A; assembly: GCF_056867935.1. NCBI lineage: Bacteria > Pseudomonadati > Pseudomonadota > Betaproteobacteria > Burkholderiales > Comamonadaceae > Variovorax > Variovorax sp. TLI9-5A. Next base: position 278,290 of record NZ_CP200310.1, read on the forward strand.
CATCCTGCTGATCATCCTGAGCACCTGCTCCAGCAGCGGCGGCTCGTCAGGCTACCGCAGCTCGGGCGGCTCGTATGGCGGCTCTTCGAGTGGCGGCGGCCACAAATGAGGACGAAGATGCGCGCGATGCTCTCTCTCACTACTACGACTGGAGGTCCCCATGGGATTTGAATGGCTGAAACCGGGCGTGGTCCTCGGATCGCTCGTGTACGCGCTGATCGGCGTCGTGATCTTCTGGCTCTGCTTTCTGATCATCGACAAGATCACGCCCTACGACCTGTGGGGCGAGATCGTCGAGAAGCAGAACGTGGCGCTGGGTCTGGTCGTGGCGGCAATGAGCCTCGGCATCAGCATCATCGTCGCAGCAGCAATACATTGAACGACGCGGCCCTGCCCGCGCGCGGCCCGGAAGCGCGGGGGCCGCAACCCGTGGAGATCGCGCTGCTCGCCAGCGTGTTCGTGGTCGCCGCCTGCGGGCTGGTCTACGAGCTCACCGCGGCCGCGCTCAGCTCCTACCTGCTGGGCGACTCGGTGCTGCAGTTCAGCACCATCATCGGCACCTACCTGTTCGCCATGGGCGTGGGCTCATGGCTCTCGCGCTACTTCGATAGGCAGCTGCCGGCGCACTTCCTTCGCATCGAACTGCTGGTCGCGCTGATCGGCGGCGCGCTGCCGGCGATCCTGTTCCTGGCCAACGCCTACGTGCCCGGCGCCTTCCGGCTGCTGCTGTACGGCCTGGTGATGGTGGTGGGCACGCTGGTGGGGCTCGAGATCCCGCTGGTGATGCGCATCCTGAAGCGCAACATCGTGCTCAAGAACCTGGTGTCGCAGGTTCTCACCTTCGACTACCTCGGTGCGCTGGCGGTGTCGGTGGCCTTCCCGCTGATCCTGGTGCCGCAGCTGGGCATGATCCGCACCGGCCTGCTGTTCGGCTTCATGAACGCGGCCGTGGCGGTGTGGGCGCTGTGGCTCTTCCGCCATGAACTGCGCCGCGTGGGCGCGCACGCCGTCGCCTGCTTTCTCGCGCTGGCCGCGCTGGTGGCCGCCTTCGCCGGCGCCAACCACATCACCACGCTGGCCGAGGACAAGTTCTACCAGGACCGCATCGTCTTCAGCGCTACCTCGCCCTACCAGCGCATCGTGGTCACGCGCGGACTGCTGGGGCACCGGCTGTTCCTCAACGGCAACCTGCAGTTCGCCGAGCGCGACGAATACCGCTACCACGAGGCGCTGGTGCATCCTGTGATGGCCGCCCAGGGCGCGCCGAAGAAGGTCGCGGTGCTCGGCGGCGGCGACGGCATGGCGGTACGCGAGATCCTCAAGTACCCGTCGGTGGAGTCGGTCACGCTGGTGGAGCTCGATCCGAACATGACAAAGCTCTTCACCGAGCATGAGACGCTGGCTGCGCTCAACGGGCATTCGCTTTCCTCGCCCAAGGTGAAGATCGTGAATACCGACGCCTTCCAGTGGCTGCAGCAGCCCGGCGACACGTTCGACGTGATCGTTGTCGACTTTCCCGATCCCACGAACTTCGCCATCGGCAAGCTCTACACCAACAGCTTCTACGCACTGCTCGAGAAGCGCCTGTCGGCCAGTGGCTACGCGGTGGTCCAGACCACTTCGCCGCTGGTGGCTCGCAAGAGCTACTGGACCGTGGCGACCACCATCGAATCGGTGGGCCTGCGCGCCACGCCGTACCACGCGCACGTGCCCAGCTTCGGCGAGTGGGGCTACATCATCGCGAGCCGCAGACCGTACCGCATGCCCGATGCGCTGCCGCCGGGCCTGCGTTTTCTCTCCCCGACCACACTGCCGCTGATGTTCGACTTTCCGCTCGACATGGCGCGCGTTCCGGCCGAAGTGAACCGGCTGTCGAACCAGGTCCTAGTCACCACTTACGAACAGGAGTGGGGCAAGGTCATGGCGCATTGAATGGCGTACTCCCCCAGGCTTCGCGCACTTCGTGTCGCTTCGCCAACCCCCTCGCCGGGGGCAACACCTGCGGCCCGGCAAAGCCGGTTCCGCGGTGTTCCTGGAAGGGGCCGGCGGGTATGAAGCGCCGTGGTTTCCTCGGGGCTGCCGCGGGCGCTGCGGGTGCCTTCGCGCTCGCGGGCTGCGAGGCCCCGCCGCCGCCCATCGAAGGCGGCTTCACCGGCATCGACGTCATGCGCGGCCATGCGATGCGCGACGGCGCTCTGAAGAGCGCTGCGCCCGCCACGGTGAAGCGCACGCGCGTGGTCATCGCCGGCGGCGGCGTGGCTGGCCTTGCCGCGGCCCGGGCGCTGCGGCTTGCGGGCGTCGACGACTTCGCGCTGCTCGAACTGGAAGACACAGCCGGCGGCAATGCGCGCGGCGGCACGGTCAACGGCATCGCCTGCCCGCTCGGCGCGCACTACCTGCCTGTGCCCGGAGACGACGCACGCGAGGTGCAGGACCTGCTCGAGGAGCTCGGCCTGCGCCGCCGCGTGGCGGGCCGCTGGGAGTACGACGAAGTCACGCTCTGCCACAGCCCGCAGGAGCGCCTGTTCCTTCACGGCGAATGGCAGGACGGCCTTCTGCCGGTGCACGGCGTGAACGAAGCCACGCTCGCGCAGTACCGCAAGTTCGCCCAGCGCATCGATGCGCTGCAGCACGCCGCGCACTTCGCGATTCCGACGCTCAGGGTCGCCATCACGCCCGAGCTGCTGGCGCTCGACGCCGTCAGCTTCCAGAGCTGGCTCGACACCGAGGGCTTCAGCGACGCGCAGCTGCGCTGGTACCTGGACTACTGCTGCCGCGACGACTACGGCGCCGGCATCGGGCAGGTGTCGGCCTGGGCCGGCATCCACTACTTCGCGAGCCGGCACGGCTTCCATGCGCCCGGCGACCCGACCGGCAGCGTCAACGATTCGAGCCCCGAGCGCGACGGCATCCTCACCTGGCCCGAGGGCAACGGCTGGCTCACGAAGCAGCTCGCCAGGCCGCTCGGCGAGCGCCTGCGCACCGGCAGCGTGGTCACGCGCATCGCCGAAGTGCGCGACGGTGTCGAGGTCGATGCGTGGGACGCGGCATCGAAATCGCTCGTGCGCTGGCAGGCCGAGCGCTGCATCGTCGCGCTGCCCGTGTTCATCGCCGCGCGGGTGGTCGAGAACGCGCCCGAGATACTGAAGAACGCCGCCGCGCATGTGCGCTACGCGCCCTGGCTGGTCGCCAACATCCACCTGCGCGGCCCGCTGGCCGACCGGCCCGGTGCCGCGCCGAGCTGGGACAACGTGATCTACGGCACCAGGGGCCTGGGCTACGTGGACGCGCGCCATCAGACGCTGGACCCCACGCCGCGCGGCACCGTGCTGAGCTGGTACCGCCCGCTGGGACCGAGCGGCTACGACACCGCCGACGGCCGCAAGCTGCTGCTGGAGCGCCCGTGGACCGGCTGGCGCGACGACCTGCTCGCCGAGCTGTCGGTGCCGCACCCCGACCTGCCAGCGCTGGTCTCGCGCATCGAGATCACGCGCTACGGGCACGCCATGTCCATCCCCAGGCCCGGCCTGCTGGCGCAGATCGCCTCGCAGCGCAGCGCACCCGATGCGGAGCATCGCGGCAGCGTGGCGGCGGGCCGGTTGTCGTTCGCGCATGCGGACTGGTCGGGCTATTCGATCTTCGAAGAGGCGTTCACGCGCGGGCACGTTGCCGGAACGGACGCGGCGGCGGCAGCATGAAGACGCTGGTGCTCGGCGGCTATGGCAACTTCGGCGCGCGCATCAGCCGCGCGCTGGCCGGCAGCCCCGGCATCGAGCTGCTGGTGGCGGGGCGCGATGCGCAGCGCGCGTCGGCTTTCGCTTCATCGCTGGGCGCGGCCGCCAGCGGCGTGCGCATCGACGTGCAGGCCGCTGATCTCGCCGGCACTCTGCGTGGCCTGGGCGTGGAGCTGGTGATCCACACCGCCGGCCCCTTCCAGAACCAGGACTACCGCGTGCCGCAGGCCGTCGCTGCGGCGGGCGCGCACTACATCGACCTGGCCGACGGGCGGCGCTTCGTGTGCGACTTTCCCGCAGCGCTGGGCGCGGCGTTTCGCGCCGCCGGCCGCACTGCGGTGAGCGGCGCCAGTACGGTGCCCGCGCTGTCCTCGGCCGTCGTCGACCATCTCGCGGCCGGCTGGCAGGGCATCCGAAGCATCGACATCTGCATCGCCCCCGCGCAGGGCGCGCCGCGCGGCGAGGCCACTCTGGCTGGCGTGCTCGCGTACTGCGGTGAGCCGATCCGCGTCTGGCAGGGCGGCCGCTGGATCGAGCTGCCTGGCTGGGCTGATCCGGTGAAGGTGGAGTTCGCGCGCATGAAGCCGCGCCGTGGTGCGCTCTGCGACATTCCCGACCTGGAGCTCTTTCCGGCGTGCTACGAAGGCGTGCAGTCGGTGATGTTCCGCGCCGCGCTCGAGGTCGGGTTGACACAGCGCGCCTTCGCCTTCCTGGCCTTCATGCATCGCGCGGGCCTGCTGCCGGCGCCGCAGAAGCTCGCGCCGCTGCTGCATGCCACTGGCGGCATGTTCGATGCACTGGGCACGGCGCTGGGCGGCATGGTCGTGCGCGTCGAAGGCACCGATGCTCAGGGCCGGCCGTCGCGGCGCGCCTGGCACATTGCGGCCGACGACAGCCACGGGCCGGAGATTCCATGCATGGCTGCGATCCTGCTGGCGCGCCGGCTTGCGAACGGCGACACGGCGCTGCCCGTCGGCGCGCATGCCTGCATGGGACTGCTCTCCTTGCCCGAATTCGAACCCGAGTTCGCGCGCTGGGGCATGGTGACCGACGTGGTCGACGAAGAGAGAAGCGCAAGCCCCCTCGCCAGATGACCCGCCCCGCCGACGAGACCGATCGCCTGCTGCGCTACAGCCTCGTCGCCGTATGGCTGTTCACTGCCGTCGCCAGCTTCGTCGAACTGAACGGCCAGAGCCGCGAGGTGCTGGCCGCCGCCGGCATTGCATCGCCGCAATGGCTGGTGCAGGGGCTGATCGTCGGCGGCGCGGCGGCCGATCTTGCGGTCGGCATCGCGCTGTGGCGATGGCCCGGCCGCGCCAGCTATGTGGCGGCGCTGGCCCTGATGCTCGTCATGACCGTGGTGGCGACGGTGCTGCAGCCGGGGCTGTGGCTGCATCCGCTCGGCCCGCTGCTCAAGAACATCCCCATCGCCGCCCTCCTCTGGCACCTGTACCGGCGCCGCACCGTGACATGAACACCTATCTCGTCCTCAAGTGGCTGCACATCGTCTCCAGCGTGCTGATGGTCGGCACGGGGCTGGGCTCGGCCTTCTACCTGTTCTTCGCCAACCGCAGCGGCAGCGTGCCCGCGCAGGCGGTGGTAAGCCGGCTGGTGGTGCGTGCGGACTGGTGGTTCACCACGCCCACCGTCATCCTGCAGCCGGCCACCGGCTTCGCGCTGGCGCACATGGCGGGTTGGCCGCTGTCCACGCCGTGGCTCGCGGTCTCGCTGGCGCTGTTCGTTTTCGCGGGCGCCTGCTGGCTGCCGGTGGTGTGGCTGCAGATCCGCATGGCGGCGATCGCGGCGCAGGCGCATCGCGATGCGGCGTCGCTGCCTCCGCTCTACGCGCGCTACCAGCGCTGGTGGGAGTTGCTGGGCTATCCGGCCTTCGCGGCCATGGTGGTCGTGTTCTACCTGATGGTGAACAAGCCCCAGCTATGAATCGTTGAATGCGGCCCGGCGCGGGCCTGTGCGGTTTTCACGAAGACTTCACACACAGCGCGATTGCTTCACAGATGGCTCGCACACTCGCGGGCGCCAACAAAAACAGTGGGGAGTTTCCATGCTTCAAGTCGCCAACAGAAAACTCGCGTCGATCAGCGACGTGTTCTTCACCGGGCTGGGCCGCGCGCTCGGCTTCCTGCGGCCATTGGCCCGCGGGCTCATCGGTTCCTGGCGACCGCCGGGTTGGCTGCGAATCCTGGGCGCCTTCCTTCTTCTGGGATTTCAATGGCTGCAGAAGCGGCTTGCATGGCTGGTGCTGCTTGCACTGCTGGTGCTGGCCGGCTGGGTTGCCCATCCCCATGTCATGAAGTGGTGGCATGGCCTCACGCCCGATCGCGTCGAGCCCGTGGTCGCCACCGCGAAGACCGACTCGCCGCAGCGCACGCAGATCGAGCTCGACAGGGGCCCGAACCCCTTCGTCATCAATTTCTCGGCCTCGGTCGCGCCCATCGCGCGCGTCGGACAGGAGGCCACCGGCGTCAGCATCGAGCCCGCCATCGCCGGGCGCTGGACGTGGACCAAGCAGAACCGCCTCGAATTCCTGCCCACGCAGGACTGGCCCGTCGGCCAGCCCTACAAGGTGCAGCTGGCCGACAGCGCCCTCGCGCCGCACATCGAGCTGGCGCAGCGCAAGTACGAGTTCAGCTCGCCGGAGTTCACCGCGCAGTTCATCGGCGCCGAGTTCTACCAGGACCCGGTCCAGGCCAACGTGCGCCGCGCGCTCTACCAGGTGCGCTTCTCGCACCCCGTCAACACGACCGAGTTCGAGAAGCGGCTGGTGCTGACCTACGACCAGCCCTGCAGCAGCTCCTTCTTCAGCGTGGGCAAGTGCGCGAGCGAGAAGTTCACCGTCAGCTACGACAAGCTGCGCCTCATCGCCACGCTGCAGTCGGAGCCACTGCCCATTCCCGAGAAGACGCGACCCGCGATCCTGAGCCTCACGGCCGGCACGGTCGCGCAGAAGGGCGGACCGGCACTGCGCAACGACCAGTCGCGCGCGGTCGACATCCCCGGCCTCTACAGCCTGGCCATCGCGGGCATCGAGCCCACCATCGTCACCGGCGAGAACGGCGAGCCCGAGCACGTGCTGCAGGTCAATGCCTCCATGCCGGTGCACGAGCGCGAGATGGCCCGTGTGGTGCAGGCCTGGCTGCTGCCCGCCACGGAAGAAGCCAAGGGCGACCCCGAGGAGAAGTTCGACTGGTCCGCCGATCCGGCGAAGATCACCGACGCCGTGCTGCGCCGCGCGAAGAAGCTCAACCTGCAGCCGATCGCCAGCGAGCGCGAGGTGACCGAGATGGTCAGCTTCCGTATGCCGCAGGCCGAAGGCGGCCGCTACCTGCTGGTGCGCGTGGCCAAGGGCCTGAAGACGCCGGGCGGCTACCAGCTCGGCGCCGCGCGTCAGGACGTGCGCCTGCTCAAGACCTTCGCGCCCGAGCTCACCATCATGAGCCAGGGCTCGCTGCTCGCGCTCTCGGGCGAGCGCAAGTTGCCGATCCTGGTGCGCGACCTGCCCGGCATCCGCCTCGAGATCGGCCGCCTGCTGCCGCAGCAGCTGCAGCACCTGGTGACGCAGACCAACGGCGACTTCGCCCATCCGCAGTTCTACGGCGGCCTGCAGTCTGACAACCTCGTCGACCGGTTCCAGAAGGAGATTCCGCTGAGCATCCCCGCCGGCAAGGCGCACTACGAGACCGTCGACTTCGCCGAATACCTGCGCAGCGACGCGACCGACCGCCGCGGCGTGTTCCTGCTCAAGGTGCAGGGCTACGACCCCAAGGCGAAGAAGAAGCCCGAGGGCGAGGCCCAACCCGAAGAGGCACAGCAGCAGGAAGAGCAGTCTTCCGAAGAGGAAGGCAGCGGCGACAACGGCGAGGGCGGCAGCCCCGATCAGCAGATCGACCAGCGCCTGGTTCTCGTCACCGACCTGGGCATCGTCGCCAAGAAATCGCTCGACGGCACGCGCGATGTGTTCGTGCAGAGCATCGCCAGCGGCCAGCCGGTGGCGGGCGCGATGGTCGAGGTGTGGGGCCGCAACGGCATGATCGTCGCGTCGCAGGCCACCGACGCCACGGGCGCGGCCAAGCTGCCCAACCTCGCCGGCTACCAGCGCGAGAAGGCGCCGGTGGTGCTGGTCGTGCGCAAGGACGGCGACCTGAGCTTCCTGCCCTTCAATCGCAGCGACCGCACGCTGGACATCTCGCGCTTCGACGTCGGCGGCCTGCGCGCGGCCGGCGTGCCGAACCAGATGACGGCTTACGTCTTCAGCGACCGCGGCATCTACCGGCCCGGCGACACCATGCACATCGCGATGATGGTGAAAGCCGGCAACTGGGCCACCTCGCTGCGCGACCTGCCGCTGGAGGCCGAGATCATCGACGCGCGCGGCCTCAGCGTGCGCCGCGAAAAACTCAGGCTCGGCCCGGGCGGCGCGGCCGAGATCGCCCACACCACGCAGGACACCTCGCCCACCGGCAACTACGCCGTCAACCTCTACCTGCCGCGACAGTCGTCGCCCGGTGCGCCGGAGGTAGAGAGCCTTCTGATCGGCAGCACCACGGTGAAGGTGCAGGAGTTCCTGCCCGACCGCACCAAGGTCACGGCCAAGCTCAGCAGCGAAGTGGCCGAAGGATGGGTGAGCCCCAAGGACCTGAAGGCGCAGATCGACGTGCAGAACCTCTTCGGCACGCCCGCGCCCGACCGCAAGGTGGAAGGCACGCTCACGCTGAGCCCCGGCTTCCCGGTGTTCCGCGCCTTCACCGACTACGCCTTCTTCGACCCGCAGCGCGCCACCGAGAAGCAGGTGGACGACCTGGGCAGCGTGCAGACCAGCGCCGACGGCAAGGCCGAGTTCGACCTGCGCCTCTCGCGCTTCGACGCCGCCACCTACCAGGTGCACGTGCTGGCCAAGGCCTTCGAGCCCGAGGGCGGGCGCAGCGTGTCTGCCGAGGCGCAGACGCTGGTGAGCGACATGCCTTACCTCGTCGGCGTGAAGGTCGACGGCGACACCAGCTACGTGAGCAAGGGCGCCGCGCGCAACGCCACGGTGATCGCCATCGACCCGCGCGCAAAGAAGACGGCCGTGGCCGACCTGAAGATCGAGCGCGTCGAGCGCAAGGTGCTGTCGGTGCTCATCAAGCAGGACAACGGCCTGTACCGCTACGAGTCGCGTCGCAAGGAGATCGTGCTCGACGAGAAGCCCTTCGCCATCGCGGCCGCGGGCAACAACGTGGTGCTCGACACAGCCGCGCCCGGCAACTTCGCCTACGTGGTGCGCAACGCGCAGGGGCTGGAGCTCAACCGCGTGGAATACAGCGTGGCGGGCAATGCCAACGTGTCGCGCTCGCTCGACCGCAATGCCGAGCTGCAGCTCACGCTGGACCGCAAGGACTACGAGCCGGGCCAGGAGATCTCGGTGAGCATCCGAGCGCCGTACGTGGGCGCGGGCCTCATCACCATCGAGCGCGACAAGGTCTACGCGCATGCGTGGTTCAAGGCCGACAAGACCGCCTCGGTGCAGAAGATCACCGTGCCGAAGGACTTCGAGGGCACCGGCTACATCAACGTGCACTTCGTGCGCGACCCGGCCTCCGACGAGGTCTACATGAGCCCGCTGTCGTACGGTGTGGTGCCCTTCGCCACCGCGCTGACCAAGCGCACCGCCAACCTGCAGCTCACCAGCAGCGAGCTGGTGAAGCCGGGGCAGACGGTGAAGATGAAGCTCACCAGCGACAAGCCCACGCGCGCCGTGGTGTTCGCGGTGGACGAAGGCATCCTGCAGGTGGCGCGCTACAAGACGCCCGACCCGCTGAAGCACTTCTTCCAGAAGCGCGCGCTCGAAGTCGGCACGCTGCAGACGCTCGACCTGATCCTGCCGGAGTTCAAGAAGCTCATGCAGGGCGCCGCACCCGGCGGCGACGGCGAAGGCGAGCTCGGCAAGCACCTGAACCCGTTCAAGCGCAAGCGCGACAAGCCGGTGGCCTACTGGTCGGGCCTGGTCGACGTGAACGGCAGCCGCGAGTTCAGCTACACCGTGCCCGAGAGCTTCAACGGCAGCCTGCGCGTGATGGCCGTGGCCGTGAACGACGAGACCACCGCCGCCAAGAGCACTCGCACCGTGGTGCGCGGCGACATGGTGATATTGCCGAACGCGCCGCTGGCGATGGCGCCCGGCGACACCGTCGAGGTGGGCGTGGGCCTCGCCAACAACATCGTCGGCTCGGGCAAGGAGGCGCCCATCGCGCTCACGCTCACCGCCTCGGGCGGACTCGAAGTGGTGGGCGATGCCACGCAGACGCTCAAGGTCAACGAGCGCGGCGAAGCCAGCACCAGGTTCAACGTGCGCGCCAAGCCGGGCGAGCAGGCGGTGCTGGGCTCCTCGGCGCTGGTGTTCACCTCCACGCACAAGAACTACAGCGCGCGCTTGTCGACCGAGGTGAGCGTGCGGCCCGCATCGCCCCTCGTCACGCTGGTGCAGGCCGGCAGCTTCCAGCGCTCGGGAGAAATCTCGAGCCAGGCCGACCTATACCCGAACTTCCGCCAGAGCGACGTGGCCGTGTCGGCCGCGCCCTGGGCCTTCGCGACCGGCCTGATGCAGTACCTGGAGGCCTATCCGCACGGCTGCACGGAGCAGATCACCAGCCAGACCTTCCCGGCGGTGCTGCTGTCGGGCCGACCCGAGCTGGTGAAGGAAATGTCGCGCGGCCGCACGGCCGAGCAGGGCCCGCTGCCCGAGGCGCGCAAGACCTTCGAGCGCTACCTGGTGCAGCTGCGCGCGCGGCAGACGGCCGACGGCGGCTTCTCGCTGTGGCCCGGCGCCGGCACCGACGCTTTCGCGACGCTGTATGCGGTGCAGCTGCTGGTCGAGGCCAAGGATCACAAGCTGCCCGTGCCGCAGGACCTGCTGCAGAAGGCCAACACCTACCTGCAGGGCTGGCTGGGCAGCGGCGACAACACGCTCGACGGCTGGCGCCAGCGCACGCAGGCGGCCTACCTGCTGACGCGCCAGGGCATCGTCGCGCCGGCCGCGCTCGCCAACCTGCGCGAAGCGCGCCGCAATCAGCTGTCGCGGCAGACTGTGGGCTGGGGCGACGACCTCGGCGCCGTGTACCTCGCCGCAAGCTACCAGCTCGTGAAGCAGGAGCAGGTGGCCAACGAGCTGCTCGACCCGGTGTGGGCCGACCTGCTCGCGCGCACCGAGAAGAAGCAGCGCCGCAACGTCTGGGGCGCCTACTACGACCCGCTGGTGCACGACAGCATGACGCTGCACCTGGTGGGCCGCCACTTCCCCTCGCGCCTGAAGACGCTGAAGCCCGCGGTGTGGGAAGGCATGGCGGCGATGGTGCGCGACGGTTGGTACAACAGCCTGTCGTCGGCCTCGATGCTGCTGGCGGTCGACTCCTACTTCGAGGCCGTGGGGCAGAACGTGGAAGGCAAGCTCTCGGCGAGCACCGTCAATGCCCAGGGCCAGGCCGCGGCGCTTGCGCTGGGCGCAGTGAACCCGATCACGCGCGCCTCGGTGCCGGCCGGTACCGCGAAGCTGAAACTGTCGAACGACAGCGACTTCAATCTCTACTACAGCTGGGCCGAACAGGGCTTCGAGCGCAACGTGCCAAGCACGCCGGTGAACAAGGGCCTGGAGATCTTCCACGAGGTGCTCGACGCCAAGGGCAACCCGATCACCAAGGCCAAGCTCGGCGAGGAGGTCACGGTGCGGGTGCGCGTGCGCAGCCTGGAGCGCGCGCAGATCAACGACGTCGCGCTGGTCGACGTGCTGCCCGGCGGCCTGGAGCCCGTGCTGCAGGCCGTGGGCGACGACGACGATGCAGCCAACGCTGACGCGCCCATCTGGAAGAAGCGCCTGGGCGGCGGCGGTTCGTGGAAGGTGCAGTATGCCGACATCCGCGAGGACCGCGTTGTGTTCTACGGCGGCGTCAACAAGGACCTGCTCGAAGTGACTTACAAGGCACGCGCCACCAACGTGGGCGACTACGTGGTGCCGGCGGCCTACGGCGAGGCGATGTACGACCGGCGCGTGTTCTCGCGCTCGGCGGGGGCGCGCTTCCAGGTGGTGGCGAATTGGTCGTGACGCGCTCTTGCCTTGTCCCCTCTCCCGCTTGCGGGAGAGGGTTAGGGTGAGGGTGCGGCGCTTCCTATGACCTCCGCGCTCGATCCATCGCCGACGCCCTCACCCCAGCCCTCTCCCGCAAGCGGGAGAGGGAGGAAGGCCGTCATCGCCCTTGCGGTCTTCGTCGTGCTGCTTGTCCTTCTTCGCCTGTGGCCCCACGCCCCGCTGAGCGAAACCGTCGGCAGCTCGCGCGCCGTCTATGCGCAAGGCGGCGAGCTGATGCGGCTCACGCTCGCGGCCGACGAGCAATACCGGCTCTGGGTGCCGCTGGAGCGCATCTCGCCCACGCTGGTCGATGCGGTGCTGCTATACGAAGACCGGCGCTTCCACGCACACCCCGGTGTCAACCCCGCAGCGCTGTTGCGAAGCGCATGGCGCATCGCCAGCGGCGAGCGCAGGCAGGGCGGCTCCACGCTCACCATGCAGCTCGCGCGTCGCGTGTACGGTATCGACAGCCGCACGCCCACCGGCAAGGTCGCGCAGATCTTCGCGGCGCTGTGGCTGGAGGCACGCTTCAGCAAGCACGACATCCTGGAGGCGTACCTCAATACCGCGCCCTACGGCGGCAACATCGAGGGCGTGCAGGCCGCGAGCCTCATCTACTTCCGCAAGGACGCCGCCAAGCTCAGCCTGCCCGAGGCGCTGACGCTCGCGGTGATTCCGCAGAACCCCGTCAAGCGCATCGCCGAGCGCGGGCGCAATGCCGAGCTGCAGGCCGCGCGCGAGCGGTTGTGGGCACTGTGGGCCGAGCGCGATCCGGCCGCGAGGCAGCATGCACCCGATGCGCAGCTTGTGCTGTCCGCGCAGTCGCGCGGCAGCCTGCCCTTTCTCGCGCCGCACGCCACCGACATGCTGCTCGCGCAGGAGCGCGGCGTGCAGGAGGTGCACACCACCATCGACCTGCGCATGCAGGCCACGCTCGAGCGCGTGATGGCGCAGTACCTGCGCGCGCATGCCGACGTGGGCATGAACAACGCGAGCGCGCTGCTGCTCGATGCATCGACGATGCAGGTGCGCGCGATGATCGGCTCCGCCGACTTCCGCAATGACGCCATCTCGGGCCAGGTCAACGGCGTGCTGGCCAAGCGCTCGCCGGGCTCCACGCTCAAGCCCTTCATCTACGCGCTGGCGCTCGACCAGGGGCTGCTGCATCAGAAGACGATGCTGAAGGACGCGCCCACCTCCTTCGGCCCCTACACGCCCGAGAACTTCGACCACCGCTTCGCCGGCCCGCTGCCGGCGCAGGAGGCGCTGATCCGCAGCCGCAACGTGCCCGCGGTGGCCGTGGCGGCGAAGCTCTCGAAGCCGGGCCTCTACGACTTCATGCGGCTGGCGGGCGTGCAGAAGTTGCAGAGCGAGCAGCACTACGGCCTTGCGCTGGTGCTGGGCGGCGGCGAGGTCACGCCCGAGGAACTGGCCGGCATGTACGCGGCGCTGGCCAACGGCGGCATCTCGCAGCCCATCCGCTACACGCAGCCAGAGCCCGACGAGAAGCCCGTGCAGCCGCTGCGCCTGCTGAGCGAGGAGGCCTCGTTCATCACGCTCGACATGCTGCGCCACACGCCGCGCCCCGACACCACGCTGCCCGCGCGCCCGGCCATCGCATGGAAGACGGGCACCTCCTGGGGCTTTCGCGATGCATGGACCGCGGGCGTGTTCGGCCGCCACGTGCTGGTGGTGTGGGTCGGCAACTTCGACGGCAGCAGCAACCCCGCGCTGGTGGGCGTGGATGCCGCGGCGCCGCTCTTCCTGCGCATGGTCGATGCGCTGCGCGCCGAGCGGCTGGACCCGGGCGAGATGGCATCGCGCCGGCCGCCCGACCTGCGCCAGGTGGAGGTATGCGCGGCGACGGGCGGCCTGCCCGACGCGCTTTGCCCGGTGCGCACCATGACCTGGTTCATTGCGGGCAAGTCGCCCATCCAGGTCAGCAACCTGCATCGCGCGGTTTGGGTCGACGAGACCACGGGCAAGGTCGTCTGCGGTCCGCAACCCAACGCGCGGCAGCAGGTGGTGGAGCAATGGGGCAGCGACATGCGCCGGCTGTTCCGGCAGGCCGGCCTGCCGCGCGCTAGCGCGCCCTCCGACGGTTGCGAGAAGGCGCAGGGCGGCGAAGGCGATGCGTCTTCGGACAGCGCGCCGCTCATTACCTCGCCGCTGCGCGGCGTGCGCCACACGCTGCGCGCGAAGAAGCCCGAGCCGCTGGTGCTGCGCGCCGAGGCCGCGGCCGGCACGCAGGCAATCTACTGGTTCGCGGACGACGCACTCATCGGCCGCGCCGCGCCGGGCGAAGGCATCACCTGGATGCCTGACCTCGCGAGCTCGGGCCGGCGCTATCTGCTGCGCGCCGTCGACGACCAGGGACGGGCGGAGTCGCGGGAAGTGACGGTCGACATCGCTCCCTGAAGGGGGGGCTTGGGGGGCTGATGCCGTGGGCGATGTCATGGTTGTGTCATGCCCTGTGGGCATGGTCACGCGTTTTCCACTTGAAGACTTTCCCGCTCATGACGCGCCTTGCCTCCCTGTCATTCGTCGCCCTTGCCGCAGCCTTCGCATGCGGCACGGCCGCGGCGCAGACCGCCTTTCCCGCCACGCTCGCCGGCCACGCGGTGCTGCCAGCGCAGAGTTTCGTCGCGGCGCCCAAGGACGCACCGGCCGACCTGCAGGTCAGCGGCAAGTTCACCAGCGGCAAGCGCGTCGAGGCCGTGGGCTCGGTCGAAGGCCTCTCGGGCGGCCGCGGCACCGGCGTGTCGCTGCCCTTCAAGGGCCAGCCGCTGCAGGGCCATTCCGGCATCAAGAAGATGGACGACGGCAGCTTCTGGATCCTCACCGACAACGGCGCCGGCGCCAAGGCCAACTCGCCCGACTTCATGCTCTACCTGAACCACTACAAGGTGGACTTCAAGAGCGGCAAGTTCAACCGCATCGAAACCGTCTTCCTGCACGACCCCGACAAGAAGGTGCCCTTCCGCATCGTCCATGAAGGCACCAGGCAGCGCTACCTGACGGGCTCCGATTTCGACCCGGAGAGCTTCCAGTTCGCTGGCGGCGCACTGTGGATCGGCGAGGAGTTCGGCCCCTTCCTCATCAAGGCCGACCTCAAGGGCAAGGTGCTCGCCGTGTACGACACGCTGGTCGACGGCAAGGCCGTGCGCTCGCCCGACCATCCGGCCGTGACCACGCCAGGCGCCCCGGGCGGCGCGGTCGACTTCCAGATCAAGCGCTCCAAGGGCTTCGAGGGCATGGCCTCGTCGAAGGACGGCAGCAAGCTGTACGCGCTGCTCGAAGGCCCGGTGTGGAACGCCGAAGCCAAGGACTACGAGAAGGTAGAGGGCAAGGAAGCGCTGCGCGTGCTCGAGTTCGACGTGGCCACCGAGAAGTGGACCGGCCGCCACTGGCAGTACGTGCTCGAAGCCAACGGCAACGCCATCGGCGACTTCAACATGATCGACGGCAGCACGGGCCTCATCATCGAGCGCGACAACGGCGAAGGCACCAGCGACAAGGCCTGCCCCGAAGGCCAGAAGCGCACCGACTGCTTCCACGATATCGCGAAGTTCAAGCGCGTCTACAAGGTCGAACTCAGCGACGCCAACGTGGGCGGCCCGGTGCGCAAGATCGGCTACGTCGACCTGCTGAACATCGCCGACCCGAACAAGCTCGCACGCAAGCCCCTGAACGACGGCGTGCTGAAGTTCCCCTTCTTCACCATCGAGAACGTCGACGTGGTCGACGCCACGCACATCGTGGTCGGCAACGACAACAACCTGCCGTTCTCGAGCAGCCGCGAGCCGAACAAGGCGGACGACAACGAGCTGGTGCTGCTGGAGGCTGCGGCGCTGCTGCAGGCGAAGTAAGGCTACGGCTGGAACGCGATGTCCGCGACGATGCGGGCGACCTGGCGTTCCACCAGCCTGTGTTCCGCCGCCAGGGCCCGCACCGACTTGCCCGTGCTGAAGTCGGTGCGGATGCGTTCGTTGCGGATCGCGTCAAAGGCCCGCTTGGCCTTCGGCAGCACGAAGCGCAGGCCGATGCCGTCGACGGCGTACTCGTCGCTCAGCGCGCGCAGCTTGTCGAAACCGATCAACCCCGCCAGCGGATGGTCCGGCGCCGGATGGGCCGGGATGTAGATCCGCAGGCCGCCGTAGCGCTCGATCAGCCGCAGCGTCGCGGGCAACCCGATCAGGCGCACGAACTCGCGCAGCCGGGGCGGCAGCAGTTCGCTCGCCAGCGCGGTGGCTGCCTGCCGGAAGCTGCTCGAAGCTCGTGACGACGGGGCTGCATCGATCCTGTTCGACGGAAACGGTGCGCTGCTGACGAATTCGTGGGCGTGCATGGTCGTGTGTTCCTCTGATCCAGATAGGGGCGTGTTGTTGTTGTCTGCGTTGTTCCTCAAGCTGCTGTCGGACAGCTTGCGTGCGCCTGATTCGAGCCGCCCCAGTAGTCGCTGCGATGGCCCAGCAGCAGGCTCGGGATGCGCGCGAAGTCCATGGCACCCGGCCTGATGACCGGGACGACCTCGGGCTCGTAGACGCTGGAGTCGAGCAGCATCACCCGGCGGCCCTTGGCGACGCGCCCGGCCACGGGGCCGGGGCCCTGCTTCCAATGCGGCGTGCCGCCGACGGCCACGCTGTGGACGTGGCCGCTGCTGGCCAGCTTCGCCAGGTGCTGCCGCAACGCAACGTTGCCGGGCTCGGGCCGATAGCCCTCGACGCGCTGCGCCAGCATGTTGTCGAGCTCCTTCGCGGACGCGGCTTCGGTGGCTTCGAGATGCGCGGCGACGGCGCGCTGAACTTCGCCGGCGAGGTCTCGATCGGGTGTGACGCTCATTCGGTGGCTCCTTCTTCCGTTTCGTTCGTCGGGGTGGTGCCGAAGGTGTCGAGCACCCGGCGGGCGATGCGATCGGTGCTGGCCTTGCCGGCCCCGTACTTGCCGCTGCCGTTCAGGACCTGGCTGATTGCGGCCGCGCTCAGGTGCAGCCGCGCCGCGATCTCGGAGCGTCGGTGGGCGATGCAGGCATCGCGCAGCAGGGCGAACCAGGCTTCCTTCATGTATGAGGGCGGCGCACTGGTCACGAGGTGCAGCCTCCGCGCGGTGCCGGGGGCGTGGCGCCGATGTCGCGCAGCAATGCATAGCGCTTGAGCCCGTCCACCCGCCGCGCTTCCACGCGCACGGCCCGTGGGCATTGCCGCGACCAGGACAGCATGAGCGCGCCGGCCTGGCGGCGGCCCTGGGTGAGGTCGTCGTCCTCGCCGGCCAGCAGGGCCGCGGCTTCGTCGGCCGTCAGCGCGCGCCGGATGCGCAGCAGGTTCCACAGGCGCTCGGCGAACGGGTCTGCATCGCGGACCATTGCGTCGGGCGCGGGTTCGGAGGCGGCCGATGCTTCCTGCCCAGCCTCGGTGCGGCGCTGCGCGAGCGCCATCAGCGCCTTGGCGACGAACCATTCGAAAGTCGTGTTTTCCTGCATCACTCGCCCCCTTGCTGGCGCGCCGGGGCGCTGGTCCTGGCTTGGTCTCTTCTCACAGTACGTTCCTCCTCGCTCGTGGCACTGCTGCTCGGTTTGCCGGTGTCGACGCGCGTGCTCTGGTGTCTTTTCAAACCGGATCGGGTTGTTTTGACCAGCTGCACACACGCCTTTAACCCAAACGGGGTGTTAGTTCATATGAATACCCTGTTTTGTGTTTGTTGCCTCGATTATGCACATCGTGTGAGTTTTTGCAATCAAGAAAAACATGAAAACGAACTTTTTGAAATTCTTTAACCTGAAATGGGTTGCAAAAGTGCTTCCAGATGTCTAGCATCTGCGCGTTCACACAAACCAGAGTTACCGTGACGCCGCAAATCAACACTCCACCCGACGACACCGAGGTGAAGGCTCGTGTCGGTGAACTGGCCTTGGCGCAAGGCGCGCGCGTGCGCGATCTGCGCAAGCAGAAGGGACTGACCATCGACGACCTCGCCCAGCGCAGCGGGCTCCACTTCAATACCGTGGGACGCATCGAGCGGGGCGTCAGCGATGCCAGCCTCGAGCAGCTGTACGTGATGGCCATCGCGCTCGGGGTCGATCCCGCCGAGCTCAACCCGTTTCAGTCGGCTCATCCGCCTAGCCAGCTGTCGACCGGGCTGGACGACGAGGCCTTCGTGCTGGTCGACCTGCTCGACGTCCGCGTGAGCGCCGGCAACGGCGCCGTCAACGGGTCGCAGGACCACATGGGTCGCTTTGCGTTCAGCCGTTCGTGGATGGCGCGCAAGGGCGTGAAGCCGGCGCATGCGCGCATCGTCCATGCGCGCGGCGACTCGATGGCCGACAAGATCAACAACGGCGACATCCTGCTGGTCGACACCGCGACCAAGTCGCTCGACCAGGACGGCGTGTACGTCATCCAGCTCGATGGCCACGACTACGTGAAGGTGCTGCAGCGCGACTTCTCCACCGGGGGCCTGCAGATCATCAGCTACAACCCCGCGTACAAGCCGCAGGTGCTGAGTGCCGAGCAGGCGGCGGAACTGCACATCAGCGGCCGCGTCGTCTGGCACGGCGGCGAAATCTGAAGCCTCGCGACAGGCGTCGCAGTGTAGGAAGCAACGCTTCCTGAAGCCGAGGCCGGCCGATGTCGGCCTCAGCCATTTGACCCTTGCGCCCGACGATTCGGGCCATGGGCAAAGACACTTCCCGAACACCTTTCTTCTTCATCAGGCATCGCTGCGGGCGTGAGCGGGGCCAGACCCCGCGGCAGATGCTCGCCGTGCTCGCGCTCAGTGCCGCCGGGCTCGTCGGCATCGTCGCGCGCGAGGGCTACAGCGACAGGGCGTACCCCGACCCTGTTCATGGCTCGGCCGTGCCGACCATCGGCTTCGGTACGACCGAGGGCGTGCGCATGGGCGACACCACCACACCCGTGCCTGCATTGCAACGCGCATTGCGCGATGTGCAGACCTACGAACACGCGCTGAAGCAATGCGTGAAGGTGCCGCTGCACCAGAACGAGTACGACGCGTATGTGAGCCTGGCCTACAACATCGGCGCATCCAACTTCTGCACCGGCGGCCGCAAGGGCGGCACCTCGGTGCTGGTGCAGCGCCTCAATGCAGGCGACTACGCGGGTGCGTGCGACGCGATCCTCGGCTGGAAGTATGCGGGCGGAGTCGACTGCTCCGCACCCGGCAACAAGACCTGCGCCGGTCTCTGGAAAGACCGCCTCAAGCTGCACGCGCAGTGCATGGGGAATGCGCCATGAACCTCACGGCCAGGGCCTGGGCGGGCCTGATCGCCGGCGTGCTGATTGCGCTGCTGCTGGCAGCAGCCGGCTTCGCGATCCACGGCGCCGGTCGCATGCAGGAGCGTGCGGCCTGGCAGCAGAAGGAAGCGCAGCGCGCAACGCAGCTCGCGCAAGACCTGCAGGCCGAGTACGAGCGCGGACGCGCCGCCTCGGCGCAGTACCAGCTCGGCGCGAGCGCGCTGCAGTCCAGTTACCTCTCCCTGGAAGGCCCGACCCGTGATCTACGTCAGCGCGTTTCTCTTGTCATTCCTCCTGCTGTTCCTGATCGCCGCGCTGAGCGGCCTGCCCGTTCTGCGCAGGCTGCCGCATTCGGACCGGCACCGGATGCTGCGCCGCCTGGCGACGCGCAGCGCGACGCTGTCCGCGGCCCTCATCGCCTCAGCCTTGCTGCTGTCTGGATGTGGAACAGCGCCCTCACGGGCACCGACGTACCCGCGGGTGCCTGCGGACTTGCTGACACCTCCGGCGAAGCCTGTGCTGCTGATGCCGGCCTCACCGTCGACGACGCCTGGACCAACCACGACATCAACGCCAGGTCATGCGCCGCGGACCGTCTCCGGTATCGCGCGCTGATCGAGTTCCTCACAGAAAGACCCACTCAATGAGCGATCTCCACGCACGCACTCAGGAGCTCCTGCTGCTCGGCCAGATCCACGGCCTGGTGCAGGCCCTGAAGGACGGACAGGACAGGCAGAACCGCCGCATGGACGGCTTCGACACACGCTTCGATGCGCTCGACGGGCGGCTTCGCACCGTCGAGCAGCGCGCGGCCGTGTTCGGTGCCGCATCGGGCGGCGCGATGGCCGTCGGCACCGCGCTGCTCGCCGAGGCCGTCAAGCAGTGGTTCCGCAACGCGCCCGGCATCAACTGATTTTTTTGATGCATCGATGCAAGGGGCCGGCGGATGTCGGCCTCAGCCAAACAAGCCTTCGCCGCGACAGTTCATACACCAACCAACGAAGCAATCGATGCAACTCCCCAACCGCAGTCACTCGACTTCCCACACACGCAACGGAGCCCAGGCATGAGCCGTCTCGACACCCTTCGCAGCGCCATCGTGCAGACGCTGAGCAACGTGCCCCAGATCGGCCGCGTTCACGACCGCGAGCGCTCCCTGGTCGACGAAGCCGCGCAGCGCGCGCTCTTCATGTACGACCTGCCGGGCGGCGGCCAGCAGCTGCGCGGCTGGTGGCTGCGCCGCATCGCGACAGAGGAGCGCAGCGTGAATGCCGCAGGCCGCGCGATGAGCGTCGACACCTGGACCGTGCACGGCTATCTCGCCTTCGACGATGCCGCCGCCACGGAGCTGGTGTTGGATGCGCTCGTCGAAGACATCCGCGACGCCGTGCGCGCCGACCCCACCTTCGGCGGCGCATGCGCCTCCGGCCCGCTCACCGACGACAAGCGCACCGACGGCGTGCAAGTCGACGGCACCGGCCTGGTCACCTTCTGCGGCGTGCGCTGTCACGGCGTCGCGCTGCAGCTGCGGACCTGGCGCTACCTCTGACTGCACGCAGGCAGACCTTTCCTTTCGACAACCCAAGTCAATCAACCAACCAACTGACGGAGAACGCCGACATGGCAAAACTCATGCGCAAGATGGCCATCCTGGCCAAGGCTGAAACGGTACGCGGCACCGACGCGCTGCCCACGGGCGCGGCCAACGCGATCCTGGTGAGCGAAGTCACGCTGACCCCCATCGAAGGCGACGTCGTCCAGCGCGACAACGTGCGCCCCTACTTCGGCTCGCGCGGCTCCGTGCTGGTCACGCAGTACAGCAAGATCGCGTTCTCGGTCGAGATCGCGGGCGTGGCCGCGGCCGGCGACGTGCCCGCGTACGCCGCGCTGATGCGCGGCTGTGCCATCAGCGTCAACACCGCGCCTGGCGTCAGCACCACTTTCACGCCGGCCACCGACGCGCTGGAGTCGCTCACCATCTACGGCAACGTCGACGGCACCGTCTACAAGATGACCGACGCGCACGGCAACGTGAAGGCCACCATCAATGCCAAGGGCATCCCGAAGTGGCAGTTCGAGTTCACCGGCCTGTTCGTGCCCGCCGAAGACGCACCGCTGCCCGTGGCCGACTACGCCAAGTTCATGGACCCGCTGGGCGTGAACAAGGCCAACACCACCCTCACGCTCGACGGCCTGGGCGTGGCCGCCAATGCCTTCAGCTTCGATGCGGGCAACACCGTGATCAAGCGCGACCTGATGACCGTGGATGCCGTGGACATCACCGCGCGCGTGTCGACCGGCTCGGTCACTTTCGAGAACACCTCCGTCGCCACCAAGGACTGGATCGGCATGGCCCGCGCCAGCCAGCGCGTGAACCTGGCGCTCAAGCACGGCCAGGGCCCGACCAACGTCGTCGAGTTCGTGTCGCCGCACGCGCAGATCGGCAAGCCGACCTTCAGCGACGTCGACGGCGTGCAGATGATCACCGTGCCGCTCGAGTTCGTGCCCACCGGCGCGGGCAACGACGAGTGGCTGATCGTCGTTCGCTGAGCTTCGTCGTCATCACCATTCCCACTGGACAGAGGAACAGACAGAGATGCCCCAGAAACTCAAGATCGCTGTGAAGCCGACCTTCGTCGCGCCGGTGGTGATGCGCGTGCCGGGCGACGGCCAGGTCGAGGAAGTGCGCTTCAGTGCCGTCTTCAAGCGCCTGACCAAGTCCGACAACGACACCCTGCAGTCGCGCCTCGAAGGCCGGACCCTCACCGACAGGGAACTGCTCGACATGGTGCTGGCCGACTGGAAGGGCCTGGACGGCGACGACGGCGCGCCCTTCATCTGCACCACCGAGAACCGCGCCGCGGCGGTGGAAGAGTGGCCGTCCTTCGAGGCTGCCATTGCCTACAGCTACTTCGAACACGCGTACCCGGCCGCAGTAAAAAACTGAGAGGCGCCGCGCGCCTCGTGCTCGGAGCAGCGCATCGCGTCCACGACGAGCTGGACGACGATCTCCGCAGCCAGTGCGCGTCGCTCGGTCTCGACCCGGTCAGGCTCGTCTCTTCGACGGCCAGCGGCGGCGGCCCGCCACCCTTCGAGCTATGGCCCGAACACCAGGAAGCATTCGAGGTGTTCCATGCCTGCCGAACGCAGTGGCGGGTCGTCGCGGGGGCGGCGGGCGCGTGGTTCCAGGGCCTTGACTTCGGCGCCGTCGACGTCGCCATGAAGCGCCTTGGCATTCCCCGCGCACGCCAGCGCGAAGTGTTCCTGCAGCTGCAGGTGATGGAAGACGAAGGCATCGCGGTGCTGAACGTCTAGCGGCGCCGCGAGGGCCTCCGGCCATCGAGGAAGCATGGGGCCGGCGGATGTCGGCCTCATTTTTTTCTTAGCTCACACGGACCATACAGACATGGCTGCTGAACAAACAAACGGAGCTCTTGCGGGCTCTTCGCTGGTGACCAAGGAGTTGCCTGCCGCAACGAACGCACTGAAGGAGCTTGCGGGTGCTGCCACCCAGATGACCGCTGCCCTTCGAGGTGGCACACGCATCCAGCTTGCCGCGAAGACGGCTCGCTTCGTGGCCGAAGGCGCTGTCGATGGAATGAGAGAAGACGCGACTTACTCCCGAGCAAGGACATCGAGTGGCAACTATGCCTCCGTGACGAACGACGACCTTCGGAGAATGGAAATAGAGATCGCGGGGCCCACCGGATCGCGAGCGAAAGCGGCAGAAGCCCTGAGCGGCATGGTTGCGTCGGGCCAGGTGCAACTTCAAGTCTTGCAGCAAGCGGCCAAGGCAGCCTTCGAACTCAATCGACTGGGTACTCCGATCAACGATACCGTGGGGGAGTTTCAAAAGCTGGCAAGCGATCCACTGGGGCGTTCCAAGGAGCTCAACGAAAAGAGCAACTTCCTGACTCCTCAAAATGCCAAGCAGATCGCAGACTTCGTGATTCGAGGCGATAACCAGGCCGCCGCTGTCGTCGCGCAAAGGGCGTTTGCTACAGCCTCGATCCAGAAGACCGGACAAGAGATCAAGGACATGTTTTTTCCGGATCGGGTTCTCATGCTTGCGCGTGAGCTGCGCGATCTGCCTAACGACCTCGTGCGCAATGTCGGCCGAGGGACCACGACGCGGCAAGACTACGAGCGCGCCGCAACGGCGCGTGACAACCGCATGCGCCGGGATGGCGGTGCCGGCAGTCCCATGGCCGAGACGGGAGGAGGTGCTGTCGTCGGCTTCCCGCGCAGACCCGCATCGCAGTACTGGGTCGATGAACCCGAGAGGCAGAGAGAACTGGGCCTGCTGAAAGGCAGGCAGGCGATGGCGCAAGGCGCGCGCGCAAGTGAAGCCAAGTCCGCGGTCGACGCGGCCGTGGAGGCCAAGGAAACCAGCGACGTCGAAAGAGTTGCCGATGTTTTTGTCGCCAAACTGGCGGCTCACCAGAGCAAGAGGGCTCCAGCTCCATCGGTATCCGGCTCCGCGGAGCGCTCACGCAGCTCGTCGGCAGCTCGCGGTCTGGATGCTGGCATCCAGCATGCCGAGCGCGATGGCTTGCGGTCTCGCGTCCAGGTCGTCTGCTGCGACTGCAAGGCTGGCGCAGGGGATTCGTCGAAGCAAGCTGCAGACAAAGGTCGCGCGGAAGGCGGCGAAGCGCGCACCGAGCAGTCACCGCTCGAATCCGCAAAGACGCGCCAGGGCGAGTTGCTCGAATCGATGCGCAAGTCGACTTCCAGTGTTCTTGAGCAAACGACGGCGCTGGAAGCGCAGAACGTCGCACACGGCAAAACCAAGTCGACTCTGAAAGAGCTGACGATCGCTCAACTCGAGCGCCAGTACCAGGACCTCGACAACACCGAGCAGGTCATTCCCGGCTACCTCGATGCCTTGGAGGCACGTATCGACGCGGAAAAGAAGCTGCTGACAGTCACGCGCAACGCCGAAGGCATTGAAGCCGCCGATAAGGAAAAGAAGAAGAACGAGGACAAAGCCAAGAAGATGTCTGACGACATCGGCGGCGCCTTCCGTGAGGGCTTCGTGAACCTGCTGGAAGGCAAGGACAATGCACTCGACAAGCTGGGCGAATCGCTCAAGAAGAAGATCACCGCGTCGGTTGCCGACGCGCTCTACGACGCGACGCTGAAGCCGGCCGTCGAGGCGTTCTCCAGCTGGCTTCCCGGCGCGTTCAAGGGAATCTTTTCCGGCGGCAGCGGAGGCGGCAGCACTGGTTCGAGTTCAGGCTCCGGCGGAAGCTGGTTCGGCAGTCTCGTGAGCGGCGTGCTGAGCATCTTCGGCATCGCCAGCGCCAAGGGCAACGTCTTCGCCTCCCCAGGCCTGCACGCATACGCCAACAGCGTCGTCAGCCAGCCCACGTTCTTCCCTTTCGCCAGCGGCATCGGCCTCATGGGCGAAGCCGGCCCCGAAGCAATCATGCCTCTGCGCCGCGGCGCGGACGGCCGCCTCGGGGTCAGCGCGCCTGGCGGTGGCGGCAATGCCGTGCCGACGATCCAGTTCGCGCCCTCCAACGTCTTCCATATCGACGCGCGTTCCGACCGCGGCGCGGTGATGGCCGACATGCAACGCCTGCTCGCGGAGAACAACCGCGGCCAGATGGAACAACTCAAGCGTGTGAAGGTGCTGCCCCAATGAACATCGTGACACTTCCGTCCGACCTGCCGGTCAAGCGGCAGGACTTCGGCCTCCAGGCCTACGACCTGACTTTCAGCAACAGCGAATCGGGCGCGATGCAGGTGGCGGTGCTCGGCCCGGCGCGCCGCACCTGCACGCTGGTGAGCGAGGAGCGCATTCCGCTGATGCGGGACGCCGCCGCCTGGCGCTCGCTCGTGCATTCGATGCGTGGCCAGGTGAACTTGCTGGCCGTGCACGACATGCTGCAGCCGGTGCCGCGAGGCACGGCGCGCGGTGCGTGGACCGCGGTGGCCGCTGCTGCCGGCGCCTCCGAGCTGACGATCCGCATGGGCGTGTCCGAAGCGGGCAAGAGCCTGCTGCAGGGCGACTGGATCGGCGTCAACCAGGGCTCGAACCAGCGGCAGATGTTGCACGTGCAGGCCGATGCGGTGGCCGACGCCGCAGGCGTGATCACCGTGCGGTTCGAGCCCGTGCTGCGCACGCCCGTGGTGGCCGGCAGCGCGGTCATCTGGGACCGGCCGACCTGCCTGATGCGGCGGGTCGATACCAAGACCACCTGGGCCTCGGAGTCGCGCACGCAGGGCGGCTTCAGCCTGGACCTGATGGAGTCCTGGGAACAATGACCATCCTGACCAGCTCCGGCTTTCAAGCAGCCGCGCGCTCCCAGACCTACGGCCAGCTGGCCCTCGTCGAGCTCAAGCTGCGCAGCGGCACCGCGCGCTTCACGAACTGGCCGCTCAGTCTCCAGCTGATGGGCGAGACGTGGCAGGGCGTGGGCCATCTCGGTTCCATCGGCGAGCTTCACGAGAGCGAAGACGGTGCGGCGGAGAAGCTCACGCTCACGCTGTCGCCCGTCGACATCGGCACGCGCGCGCTCGCGCTCGGTGACCCGAGCGAATACCAGGACAGGGGCGTGCGCGTGTGGATCGCGCTGCTCGACGCCGGCACCTTGCAGGTCAGCGGCGAGCCGGTGCTGCGCTTCGCGGGCGTCATGGACCAGATGAAGGTCGAGCGCGACGGCACCACCGCAAAGATCGCAATGGAGTGCCGCACGGCCTCCTACGACGTGCGCTCGAACCCCGCTTCCCTGCGGACCAACGATGCCCAGCACCAGGTCAGGCACCCCGGCGAGCGCGGCTTCGAGTACCTGAATTCCATGATCGGGTCGCCCACCGTGTGGGTCAACAAGTACCTGCAGATGGCACTGAACTACTGGGCCCGAGCACGAGGCAAATGAACATGACGAAGAACCTGGACGATTTCATCGCGGCACGAAGAGACGTGCCCTTCGAGTACTTCCGGCACGACTGCGCGCACATCGCGGCCGACTGGATCATTGCGTGCACGGGCAAGGACCCGCTGGCGGATCTGCGCGCCGCCGATGCGCCTGTCGGAAGAAAGAACCTGCTGGCTGCGATGCGTGTCGTGCGTGCGGCCGGTGGGTTCCTGTCGGCCGCCACCGCGCGGCTCGGCCCCTCCCTGCCTGGGGCGATGGCGCAGCGCGGCGACGTGGTGCTGGCGCGCAGCGGCGGCAAGGTGGGGCGTGTGTCGGGCTACAGCTTCGGGATCTGCACGGGGTCGCATATCGCGGCGCCCGCGGCGGATCGGCTGGTGTTTCTGCCACTTGGTGCGGGGGTTGCGACATGGCGTATCTGATTCGACGTGCATTTTTCGCCATCGCATTGCTCTCGGTCTGCGGCGCAGCCAATGCGGACGTCATCTCGGGGATAAGCGCGATCGTCGGACTGCTCGGCAGCGGCGCTACTGCCGCGTGGGTTGCCGTCGGACTGTCCATCGTGTCGAGCGCCTACGGCAACATGCAAGCCAAGAAGCAGGCCAAGGCCGCTGCGGCACGCAAGCTCGCCGAAGACGTCGCGAACATCAAGGAGCGCACCACCACGATCCTTGCATCCGACGCACCGCACACCGTCATCTACGGTGAGCCCGCACCGGTCGGCGGCGCCGTGGTCGCAGTGCTCACTGGCGGCGAATACAGCCACCTGAAGCACGTCGTGATGGTACTGGCCGCGCACCCCTGCGAAGCCGTGACCGACATCCAGATCGACGGTGTTTCCATCGGCGCTCTCGACGCCAACGGCTACTCGTCGAACCCGGAATTCATCGTCACCGATTCGGAATCGATCGGCGGCGGCATTCCTGGCGTCAACGTGCAGATCCACCTGTCGCCCAATGGCGTCGACACGGCCGATGCGTACATGCGTGCGAACCTCGATCCGTGGCCCGCGAGCAAGGGCCTTTGGACCGAAGCACACAAGCTCAGCGGCTACACGTACATCGTGGTCACGCTCAACCTTTTCGTCGAGCGCTTCCAGGGCGGCCTGCCAACCATCACCGCGAACGTGAAGGGCAAGAAGGTCTACGACCCGCGCACCGGCGCGACCGCGTACAGCCGCAACCCCGCGCTGTGCCTGGCCGACTTTCTGCGCTCGGAAGAAGGCTACCTGGCCTCCAACGACCAGATCGACCAGAACGCGCTGATCGTTGCCGCCAACGCCTGCGACACGGCCATCTACAACCCTGCCACTGTGGCTGCCGACCGGCCCAACTACGGCGGCAGCGTGGCGCGCTACACCTGCGACGGCATGTTCCGATCGGACCAGGACCGCGACAGCACGCGGCAGCAGCTCGAGGACACGATGGCCGGCTACAGCCTCGAGTCGGGCGGCGTATGGCGCATTCTGGCTGGCGCCTGGACCACGCCGGTGCTCTCGCTGACCGACGACGACCTGCTGGCGCCCATCACCGTGGTGCAGACCTGCAACCCCGGCACCGCGCGCTACAACGGCGCGAGGGGCACGTACGTCAACCTCACGCGCAACGGCGTGTCGGAAGACTTCAAGCAGTACCAGAACGCGGTCTTCCGCGAGAACGACCAGAAGGACAAGTTCCTCGACCTCGTGCTGCCCTTCACTACGGCTCATGCCCGCACTCACCAGATTGCGCGCGTGCTGGTGGAGCAGAGCCGCGGCGGCTTCGTGCTGCAGGTCCATCCGAAGATGCTGGCCTGGCACCTGCAGCCAGGCGACCGCATCGTGCTCACCAGTGCGCTGTACGGCTTCGCCAACAAGCCGTTCCGGGTGCAGGACTGGACCTATTCGATGAGCTCGCCGCTCTCGTTCCAGGTCATCGAGGATGAAGAGGCCTTCTACGACACTGCCGACGAGGTGCTGCGCGATCCGTCGCCCAACACTAATCTGCCCAACCCCTTCCTGCTGCCGCAGCCCCCGCTCGACCTGCAGGTGCGCAGCGGCCAGGAGCAAATGGTGCAGCAGGGCGGCACGTTGGTGATCCGCGCGCGCGTGAGCTGGTCCGCGTCGGCGGAGGATGCAGTGCGCCGCGGCGGGAACGTGCAGGTGCAATGGCGCACGACCACGCCGGTCGGCGATTGGCAGAGCGTCACCCTGCCCGGCACGGCCACCGAGACCTTCCTGCTCGGCCTGGAAGTGCACGGCGAGTACCAGGTGCGCGCGCGCTTCATGACGGCCTATGCGTCCAGCTACTGGACGATGGTCACGCACACGCTGCAGGGCGCGAGCGTGAAGCCAGGCGACGTCGAGGGGCTGAGCCTTTCGGTGGAAGCGAATGGCGTGATCGCGCGCTGGTCCGCCCCCGCAGGCATCGACCTGCTCGAATGGGGTGCGACGCGGATCTTCATCGGCCCGACCTTCGAGACGGCGGTGGAGCGCTGGACCGGCAAGGCCCTCACCGCGAACATCGGCTGGCTGCCCACGGGCACGGTGAAGGTCTGGGCGCAGCATGGCAACACGCAGGGGGTGTGGGGTGTGCCGATCTCGACCACGATCGAGATCGCGCAGCCTGCGCAACCAATCGTGCGCGGCGAGGTGTGGGGTTCGCAGATCGAGATGGCCTGGCAGCCCTGCGGCACGACGCAGCCGATCTCGGCGTACATCGTCAAGGTGGGCCCGACGCTGGCCGAGGCGACCGAGATCGGGCGCACGGGCTCGCTCAACTTCGTGCGCAACGAGCCGGTGGCTGCGACGCGGGTCTATTGGGTGACTGCGTTCGATGCGGCGGGCAATGCGAGCGATGCGGGATATGTGCAGCTTGCTTCGTTGCCTTCGATCGACGATGCGATCAAGGAACTGCAGGAGGGTCTCGACGAGCAGATCGCGGACCTGCTGAACGTCAATTCGGGCATCAGCGAGCGCCTGGTCGATGAGGCCATCGAGCGCGGCACCGCGATCACGCACGTGGAGAAGGTGGTCAGCGACACGGCCGACCAGCTGGCGCAGCGCATCGACATCGTCTCGGCGCGTGCTGTGGGCTACGTGCGCGCCAACCTGGTGTTCAACGGCGGGTTCGAGTTCGATCTCGACAAGTGGGACCAGCAAGGCAATGACTGGAATGTCGTGGAAGACGACTGGGGTACGTCGGCACGTCTGCATGGCGCGAATCCCGCCGATGGGCGATTGGCGAGCAGCAGCTTTATCGCGAAGCCCGGTACCTGGTATGCCGGCTCAGGGGACTCTGTGTTCGAGAGCGATGCAGGCAGCAGTGGTTTTGCGCTCGAGTTCTTCGATGCGATGGGTGCGTCGTTGGGCCTGACGAGCAACATGAAGGACGGCCGGCACGGCTTCATGAATGAGCAACTGCGCCGCAATGATTTCGCGGTGGAGGCACTTGCGCCAGCCAGTGCAGCTTCCGGCAGGATCGTGTTCCTGTGGAGAGGGTTTGCCGCGGGAGGAGCGATTGGCGTGCGGTTCGTGAAGGTGGAACAGGGACGTTTCCCGGTCACGCCTTTCACCTCCGAAGCCAGTGACCGAGGTGCCGTTGCAGCTATTCGGCGCGAGGCGACCGCGCGCGCCTCAGCCGAAGCCGCGGCTGCCCTCGAGCGTTCGTCTTTGTTTGCACGTGTCAACGACGCGGAGACGTCGATTCAGGAGGAAGCAGAGGCGCGCGCTACTCGAGATGGTGAGCTCTGGTCTCGATGGAGTCTGAAAGTTACTTCGGACAAGAAGGTTGCTGGCATCACGATCGGCACCGACAACCGGACGAGCAACATGACGGTGCTTGTCGACAAGTTTGCCGTGGCGCAGGAAGTCGCTGACGGCAAGATCAATTACCCATTTGTGGTGGGCTCGGTGGCCGGTGCATCGACTGTCGGCATCGACGGCACGCTGGTGGTCGACGGCAGCATCCTCGCGCGCTCGATCAGCGTGGATCGGCTGTCGGCGATCACCTCTCGTCTGGGCTACGTGAATGCGGGCCAGGTTGACATTTCCGGTGACGGAGTGGGCGGCTGGGGGTACCTGCGTAGCGCGAACAAATGGATTTACGACGGCAGCTGGGGTTGGGTGCTCGCGCGCCACACCAGCGGAGACACCTTCGTCGAGCTGAACTGCAACGGCATGGGGCTGCAGATGCAGAACGCCACCGGCCGGTTCCGGTTGTGGGGGCCGGGCTTCAACCTGCAGAACGAAGGGCTGACGATCAATCAGTTGGATGTGATCGATACGTTGAACCTGCGTGGGCAGGCCGTGACGGTGCCTTCTTTCGCATCGTCCGCGTCGAACACGGTCTCTGTCAATCACTTCATACCTGGCGGTGTGCCGTTGGAGACTTTCATCCAGGGCTCCGTCTTCGTGATGCAGACGGCCTATGTATCTCTGTACGTCGACGGTGCGTTGCGATGGCTGGGAGCTGGCATTGCCGGGACCACCGTGACCGGCGGCATTCAGGTGTCTCTGAACCCTGGCTGGCACTCGATCAGTCTCATTACTCCCGCACAGGTCGGCACCGCCGGCTCTTCCATCTACGCGCTCTCCACGCGCCGCTGAACCATGCCTCATTTCACTGTCTACAACACCCGCACCGGCGAGATCCGCTGCACTGGAACGCAAGCCACCGTCGAGTGGTGCCGTGCACAGGCAGGGCCCGGAGAGTCCGTCTATCTGGGGCCGGCAGAACCGGGTTCATACATCTGCAACGGCTCTCCCGAGCTGCTGCCTGAGCGACCGAGCGAGCGTCATGTCTTCGACTGGTCGTCGCATGCCTGGCGCGATCCGCGCACGCCGGATGACCGGAGGGCTCAGCTCAAGGCCGATCTCGCCGAGCAACGCTGGAGCGCGGAGACCGGCGGCCTGACGCTGCCTGGCGGGCTGCGCGTGCGAACGGGCCGCGAAGACCGCGCGGCGCTTGCCCAGATGCTGGTCGAGATGGACGCCGGAGCGATCGACAGCATCGACTTCAAGGCTGTCGATGGCTTCGTCACGCTTACGCGCGAAGAAGCCCAAGCCATCTCGCGCGCCATCGCCGATCACGTGCAGGCCTGCTTTTCTGCCGAGCGCGCAGCCCATGTCTTCATCGACGGGCTCGATGCCTCAGATATCCCGGCCAGCTGCAACCTGGCCGACTTCATGGGCGAACAGCCCGCCAACAACCTCTCGCTTGCATAACCAACCAACTCAAACCAGGAGCTCCGAATGGCATATTCATCCGCATCCGCCAACGCTTTCGTCAAACTGATTCTTCTCGGTACGCCGATCGCCGGGCTGGCCGACAACGCTTCCGTGAATCCGTCGACGGATCTCTACATCAGTCTTCTCACCGCTGCGCCAGGTGCCGGCGCCAACCAGAGCACTAACGAGCTCGTGTATCCGGGCTATGCGCGGATCGCCGTGCCGCGCAGCCCGGCGGGCTGGTCGGTGATCGGGAACGAGGCATTCCTCGTGAATGCGCTCGAGTTCCTGGAAGTGGCGGGCACTGCCGTGGGCACGGCCACGCACCTGGGCATCGGCACCGCGGCTGCGGGCAACGGCCTGCTGTTGCTGCACGGTGCTCTGACGCCGGTGATCCCGATCCAGGCCGGCGTGGTTCCGCGCCTGAAGACGTCGACCAAGGTCGCGTTCCTCACGGTCTGAACGGCACAGCGCGATGGCACACAAGACAGCAGACCGCATTCTGGAGGCCAGCACCACCGTGGGGCTGGGTTCCTTCGCGCTGCAGGGCGCCGTCGATGCATATCGACCGTTCTCCGCAGCTGGCATGGCAGAGGGAGACACCTGCCACTACATGATCAACGCGGTCGACTCCGTCGGCCGCCCAACCGGCCTGTTCGAACTGGGCCGGGCCACGATGGCCGGCGGCGCACTCGCGCGCACCCTGGTCATCGCATCGAGCAACGACGGCGCGAAGGTCGACTTTCCGGAGGGGCCGAAGCAGATCGGGCTGACCATCCTCTCGGCTTCCACCGAGCAGCTGAAAGCCGACTGGCAAGAGGCGCTGGGCCTCGACCAGACGGGCATGGTCTGCTACTTCGCTCAGTCGACGCCTCCTGCGGGTTACCTGAAGCGCAACGGCGCGGCGGTGTCGCGTACGACCTATGCCCGGCTCTTCGCGAAGATCGGGACGACCTATGGGGCGGGCGATGGCTCGACGACATTCAACCTGCCCGATGGGCGTGGCGTGTTCGATCGGGGGCTGGATGATGGGCGGGGATTCGATCCTGATCGAACGCTGGGCTCCTATCAGGACAGCGCAAATCTGGCGCATGCCCATGCCATCACAGACTCGGGTCATGCTCACGCAATCACCGATCCTGGTCATGCGCATGGTGTGGCTGACGCAGGGCACGTACACGGTGCCTGGACGGACCAACAGGGCTGGCATGCTCATGCTTATTCCCGTGCTCATCTGTCCGGGTTGGGCATGGGTATTGCCGGCAGCTTGGGCAATATCACGGATAGCTACGAAGGCTCGGGCACGGAAGGATCGGGCAACCACGGCCATAACGTGGGGATAGGACTGTCTGGCACAGGCATCGGCATTCATGCCGCCGCGACTGGCATCACCATCAAGAGCGTTGCTACCGGCATCACGCTGAACAGCAGCGGCGGGGGCGAAGCCCGCCCGCGTAACTGCGCCTACCTTGCATGCATCAAGTACTGACCATGAAGACCAAAACCGTCTATTCATTCGGGCCGGATCGCGTCTACATCGGCCCCGTCGAACTCGACGAAAGCGATTTGTCACCTGCTGACGAAGGCGAGGTCTGGCTTGTTCCGGGCAATTGCCTTGAGGCGGAACCACCGCCTGCAGTCGAAGGAAAGCGCTACTTCGCCGCAGCCAACGGCCTGTGGATCGAGGAAGACATCCCGGTGCCGCGGTCTCCCGTGGAGCCATCAGTTCCGCAGCCGCCTGACGAAGCGCCCGCTGCGGTCGAGCTCGAACCCCGGGTGTTGACGCTTCAGGAGCGAGCAGTTGCATTGCGCGAAGGAGTGCAGAAGTATCTCGATTTGACGGCGGCCTCATATGGCTATGCCGACATCAGCACCGCTGTGACCTATGCCGAGGAGCCCGCTGTACCGCGCTTTCAGGTGCAGGGCCGAGCATTTCGTGCATGGCGTTCGCACGTGTGGGACTTCTGCTATTCACTACAGGACAAGGTAGCGGCCGGCCAGATCGAGGAACCGACCATCGATGAGCTGCTGCCGATGCTGCCTGTGTGCGATTTCATTGCGTTCCAGCCTGCGCCCGTGCAGGAGTCCGGCTCGACGTTGCCGACGGCCGGGTCGCCAGCGGAGTAGCCCGATGTACGGCGCATTGACCTTCGGGGCCTCGACCTTCGGCGCCAAGCCGTTCTCGGGTGCGCTCGTCTATGAGGTCGCGGGCTATCTGGCCGGGGACGCCAACCTGACGGGAGCCGGTGCGAGCCGCGCTTCGTCCTCGGGTGTGTTGGAGCTGGACGCCTACGCCGCAGGCGGTCTGGCGGCCGTGCGCAGCGCCGTTGGGGCGATGATGCAGGGCGCCGCGCTCGCGGCTCCCGCATCGATTGTGTCCAACGTCTCAGGCCTGATGCCTCAGTCCGCACCGCTGCTCGGCGTTGGCGTGGGCGTGGTGTCTTCGGAGGGCTACGTCGAGGCGGCGGCGGACTTCCTCGGCTATCGCCTGCGAGCTTACGACCAGCTCTTTCCTGCGAACGTCGCCAATGGCGACATCGTCCAGATCGGATCGCGGCTGTACAAGTGGCTTGCCAACGACGGGCGCTGGCGTCCGGCGGGGCCTGCGCCCTAGCTGGAAGACGGAGCGAGGGAGGGGCGAGAAGACCCGGCCAGATATCCGCCATCAAGTCGCGGACATCATGAAGATGAGTATTATTCTCATCTTCACGGATTTCTCTTCCCTTCCTCCATGAACCTCCGAACGACCTCGCACGCCGTCCGGCGCGCGTCGTGACTGCCGGCGTTCGTCATCGCCTGGGCGTGGCTTCGCGCGCCGTGGCTGCCATCGCCGGCGGCTACGGCGTCGCGGCGCTGTCATCCGTCGTGCTCGCGCTGTGCCTGCCCGCCATCTTCGGCATGGCCCGCAGCGAGGCCACGATGACCGGCCTGCTCGCGTCCTTCGCCATCTTCGCGCTCGCGGTGATGTGGGTCTTCGCTGCGCGCACCGCATTGCGCGCTTGGTTCGGGCTTGCCGTCGTTGCGGTGGTGCTGGGGGCGCTCCTTCTGCTGCTCATGCGTACGACAGGAGCGGCCGCATGAAGGAAGGCTTCCGCCAGTCGATGGCTTGGCTTCACACCTGGTCAGGCCTGCTGGTCGGCTGGGTGCTGTTCATGGTGTTCGCGGCCGGGACGGCTTCCTACTTCAAGGACGAGATCACCTTCTGGATGAAGCCCGAACTGCACGCGGCAGCCGCACGCACGGAAGTTCCGCCGGTACAGGCGGCCGAAGGCGCGGTGGCCTACCTGCAGCAGCACGGCGCGGGCAGCCCGCGCTGGTTCATCAACCTGCCGACCGAGCGCCAGCCGTCGACCGACGTGCTGTATCTCGCGACGCCCGGCGCCACCACCACTTCCGCTGCTTCAGGCGACAAGCCTCGCCGCCGCTTCGACCGCGCCTCGCTCGACCCCGCCACCGGCGAGGCCCTCTCCGCGCCGCGTGTCACGCGCGGCGGCGAGTTCTTCTATCGCCTGCACTTCGACCTGCACTACATGCCCGCGCTGTGGGCGCGCTGGATCGTCGGCTTCTGCGCGATGTTCATGCTGGTGGCGATCTTCAGCGGCATCGTCACGCACAAGCGCATCTTCAAGGACTTCTTCACCTTCCGGCCAAAAAAAGGCCAGCGCTCGTGGCTCGACGCGCACAACGTGACGGCGGTGCTCGCCCTGCCCTATCACCTGATGATCACGTACACGGGCCTCGTCACGCTGATGTTCATGTACATGCCCTGGAGCCCGCAGGTGGCCTACAAGGATCGCGGCGGCGAGCAGGCCTTCTTCTCCGAGGTGTTCCCCGGCGGCGGCCGCGACCAGGTCAAGGCCTCGGGCAACAGGGTGCCGCTGGCGCCCATCGCGCCGATGATGGCGCGGGCCTCCGCGCACTGGAACGGCGCCGCCGTGGGCCGCGTCACCGTGCACCAGCCCAACGACGCCAACGCGGTCGTCGCGCTCACCCGCGCCGAAGGGCCGCAGCTCTCGTACGACAAGCCGTCGATGCTTTTCAACGGCACCACCGGCGCGCTGATCGGCGCCTACGGCGACGTGCCCAAGCCCGCGGCGGAGACGCGCGGCGTGCTCTATGGCCTGCACATCGCGCGCTTCGGCGATCCGTTGCTGCGCGCGCTTTTCTTCCTTTCGGGGCTCGCGGGCTGCCTGATGGTGGCGACGGGGCTCCTGCTGTGGGCCGTGAAGGAGCGCCAGAAGTTCGCGAAGACGCTCAAGCAAGGCGGACGCATCGGCTTCGGCCTGCGGCTCGTCGACGGGCTGAACCTCGGCGCCATCGCCGGCCTGCCCCTCGCGATGGCTTCCTTCTTCTGGGCCAACCGCCTGCTGCCGGTGGGCATGGCCGAGCGCGGCGAGGCGGAAATCCGCTGGTTCTTCATCGTCTGGGGGGCGGCCGCGGTGCTCGGCCTGCTGCGGCCTACGCTGCGCATGTGGCAGGCGCAGCTTGCGGCCGGTGCGCTGTTGTTCGTGCTGTTGCCCGTGCTCAATGCGTTAACCGGCCCGGCGCCGTTGACCGTCAGCCTGCGCGCCGGACCAAGCGTGGTGGCAGGCTTCGATCTGGTCGTGATCGCGCTGGGCCTCGGGCTCGCGGGCGCGGTGTGGATCGTCGAGCGCAAGCGGCGCAAGTCGATGGCTGCCAAGCCGCAGGCAGAGAAGAAGCCGCCGAGCTCGCCTCAACAGCCGTCGTCGACGCTCGCCCCGTCGGGCCAGGGCTCGTGACGTCGATGGATTCGTCCCTGCTCTCCCTCGTGTTCGCCGCATCGCTCGCGGGTTTCTGCGCGCTGAGCCTCGCGATGGACCGCCACAGCGAGGATGTCTACGGCCGTGGCAGCACGCCCGGCCCTTGGCGGCGTTGGCTGCAGCTCGGCGGTGCGGTGCTGTTGTGCCTGTCGCTGGGCGCCAGCCTGCGCGCGGCGGGCAGTGCCGCCGGCTGGGTGCTCTGGCTGGGCGCGCTCACGGCTGCGGCGTTGTCCACGGTGGGGCTGCTCAGCTATGCGCCGCGCCGCTTTCACTGGATCGCATTCGCGGCCACGGCTGTCGCGCTGTGCAGCCTGCTGATGAGTCTGCTGTCGCCGTCGTCGGTCACGCCGTGACGATGGCAGCGTGCAGTGCCGGCCCGCTACAGCTCGCGCGCAGCGCGGGGCAGCCGCTCGCCCAGGATAGTGACCAGTGAGTGCGCCTCGGCCTCGTCGAGCGAAGGCGCGATCCTGAAGGTGCGCTGCCCGTAGTCGAACGCGATCGGGCCCACTCCCGCGCCGAAGAGCGGCGGCATCACGGTGCGTTGATTGCGGAAGACATCGAACGAGAACTCGACGACCCGCAGGCGTGCAATGGCGTGGCCTGCATAGGCGCGCGTGCGCCCCAGGCCCCAGATTTCCACGCGATGAACCAGCGACCCCTCTTCGACCGAAATCAGTTCGCGGCCGAACAACTGCCACAGCAGGCAAAGGAACGCCCACGCACCACCCACGGTCCAGCCCGCGAACCAGAGCATGAGGAACCACCGGTCGTTGTCGCGGCGGCTCGGGTGCAGTAGCTGGTTCGCTGCCGTGAACTCGCCGAAGCACCAGCCGGCCAGCCACAGGCCCATGAAGATCAGGAACAGCCAGTGCTTGCGCGCGGGCACCACGGCCCGAAGCCCGCCGCCGGGCGTCGTCTCGATGGCGTAGCGGGCGGGCAGCGGCTGGACGTTCATGGACGGCGGCCGGGCCGTCAGGCCCGCATCAGCGCCTCGATCTCGTCCGCCTTCACCGGCACGCCGCGCGAAATGAGCTCGCAGCCGGTGGCGGTGACGATCGCGTCGTCCTCGATGCGGATGCCGATGTTGTGGAACTGCTCGGGCACGCCGTCGGCGGGGCGCACGTAGATGCCGGGCTCCAGCGTCAGCACCATGCCGGGGTGCAGGATGCGGCTGGGGCGGTTCTTGATGACTTCGTTCGACAGCGGGTCCTTGCGCTCGCTCACCTCGCCCACCTGGGTGGGCTCGACGTAGCTGCCGCAGTCGTGCACGTCCATGCCGAGCCAGTGGCCGGTACGGTGCATGTAGAACTGGAAGTAGGCGCGCGTATCGATGACGTCGTCGACGCTGCCGACCTTGTTGGCGTCGAGCAGGCCGAAGTCGAGCATGCCCTGCGCCAGCACCCGCACCGCGGCGTCATGCGGGTCGTTGAAGCGGTTGCCGGCCTTGGTGGCCGCTGCCGCCGCGTCCTGGCTGGCGAGCACGAGGTCGTACAGCGCGCGCTGCGGGCCGCTGAACTTGCCGTCGGCCGGGAAGGTGCGGGTGATGTCGCTGGCGTAGCCGTCGAGCTCGCAGCCCGCGTCGATCAGCACCAGCTCGCCCTTGCGCACGGGTGCGGCGTCGGCGCGGTAGTGCAGCACGCAGGCGTTGGCGCCGGCCGCGACGATGGAGTAGTAGGCGGGGTACTGCGAGCCGCCGAGGCGGAATTCGTGCAGCAGCTCGGCGTCGAGGTGGTACTCGCGCGCGTCCTTGCCCTCGCGCAGCATGCGGGCCGACAGCTGCATCGCGCGCACGTGCGCGCGGGCGCTGATCTGCGCTGCGCGGCGCATGATGTCCTGCTCGTGCGCGTCCTTGACCAGCCGCATCTCGTCGAGCGGGCCGCACAGGTCGCGCTGCTCGTCGGGGCACAGCGCGCCGTAGCGCACGCGTGCGCGCACTGACTGCAGCCAGCCGTCGACGCGGCTTTCCAGGCCCTTGTGGATGGCGAAGGGAAACCACACTGTGGCGCGGTTCTCCAGCAGCTTGGGCAGCTTCGCGTCGAGTTCGGTGACGGGGAACGCCTCGTCGACGCCGAGCGCCGCGGGCGCCGCGTCGGGGCCCAGGCGGTAGCCGTCCCAGATCTCGCGCTCGATGTCCTTGGGCGCGCAGAAGAGCGTGGCGCGGCCGTCGCCCGCCAGCACCAGCCAGGCATTGGGCTCGGTGAAGCCGGTCAGGTAATAGAAGTAGCTGTCGTGGCGGTAGAGGAAGTCGGTGTCGCGGTTGCGCGGCCGCTCGGGTGCGGTCGGGATGATGGCGATGCCGTCCTTGCCCAGTTGCGAGGCGAGGCGCGCGCGGCGCTCGGCGTAGATCGTGGTGGCGATGTCTGCTGCGGTCATCTTGTTGGCGTGTTCAGTTGGGCGAGCCGTTCGGGGGTTCCCACATCGGCCCAGGGGCCGGTGTAGAGCTCTGCGCTCACGAGTTCATTGTCCATCGCGGCGCGCAGGATCGGCGCCAATGGGGCCTTGCGGCCGGCCGGGTTGCCGCTCGGGATGTCGCAGTAGGGCGGCGCGAAGAGCGCGGCGCGGTACAGGCCGATGGTCGAGAAGGTGTACTTCTCGGCCGCCGCGTTCAGCGCGAGGCCGTCCGCCGAGAGGCCGAAATCGCCCTTCGCGTTGTGCGCGGGGTTCGGCACCAGCCAGAGATGCGCGAGCCTGCCGCTGGCCATGAAGCGGTCGACGCAGGCCTGCGTGAAGGTGAAGCCGGGCGCGAACACGTCGCCGGCGGCGACCCAGAACACGTCGCCCAGCAGGGGCAGTGCGCGCACGATGCCGCCGGCCGTCTCCAGCGCGCCGCCGAAGTCACGGCCCTCGTCGGAGTATGAAATCGATAGCGCGACAGGCCCGTCCAGCTTGGGATTCGCGCCGAAGCGTCCGGAAATCTGTGCACCCAGCCAGTCGGTGTTGACGACCAGTTCGGTGAAGCCTCCGGTGGCCAGCGCCTCCATCGGCCATTGCATCAGGGGCTTGCCGCGCACCTCCAGCAGGGGCTTGGGGCAGGAATCGGTCAATGGCCGCATGCGTTCGCCGCGCCCGGCGGCCAGGATCATGGCCCGTACTGCGCTGCTGTTGCCGTTCACGCCGCGATCCGCCCGCGCTGAAGCTCGTTGCGCTCGCTGTGCCGCGGCTGGAACACCGACACCAGGCACTCCATCAGCGCGTGCGCCTTGGCCGAGTGGTCGCCGCTGAAGTTGCAGACGTACACGTCCAGCGTCACGCCGCGCTGCTCGGGCCAGGTGTGGATGCAAAGATGCGATTCGGCCAGCAGCACCGTGGCCGTGACCCCGCCCGGGCCCTGCGGCGTGGCCGGAAAACCATGGATCAGCTTGCCCACCGCCTGCAGCCCGGCGGCCGCCACCGCCTTGAGGCAGACGGCCCCCAGCGCGTCGCGGTCGGTGAGCCATTGGAGGCCGCATTGGCAGTCGTGGAGGTCGGCGGTGAGGTGCAGGCCGTGCATGGGTGGCAACTCTAGCAGTCCGTCTGGCGGGCCAGCGCACAGGAACATCGGAAGGGTGTTCGGGCCGTATCGGGAGCGTCCGGGGCTCGCCCGGTAAAATCGCGGGTTCTCCCCACCCCAACCCTCCTTTTCCCTCCGAAAGCCCACCGCACATGGCAAACCACGCCCTGATGGCCAACGCAATCCGCGCTCTGGCCATGGATGCCGTCCAACAAGCAAATTCCGGACATCCGGGCGCACCGATGGGCATGGCCGACATGGCCGTCGCACTCTGGGGCGATCACCTGCGCTACAACCCTGCCAACCCGCACTGGTTCGACCGCGACCGCTTCGTGCTCTCGAACGGCCACGCCTCGATGCTGCTTTACTCGGTGCTGCACCTGACCGGCTACGACCTGCCGATCGGCGAGCTCAAGAACTTCCGCCAGCTGCACAGCAAGACCGCCGGCCACCCCGAAGTGGACGTGACCCCGGGCGTCGAGACCACCACCGGCCCGCTGGGCCAGGGGATTACCAACGCCGTGGGCTTCGCGCTGGCCGAGAAGCTGCTGGCCGCCGAGTTCAACCGAAAGGACCACGCCGTGGTCGACCATCACACCTACGCCTTCCTGGGCGACGGCTGCATGATGGAAGGCATCAGCCATGAAGCCTGCGCGCTGGCCGGCGCCTGGCACCTGAACAAGCTGATCGCGCTGTACGACGACAACGGCATCAGCATCGACGGCCAGGTCAAGCCCTGGTTCATCGACAACACCGAAGAGCGCTTCAAGGCCTACGGCTGGAACGTCATCGGCCCGATCGACGGCAACGACGCCGAGGCGGTGTCCAAGGCCATCGCCAAGGCCAAGAAGGAAGAGACCAAGCCCACGCTGATCGTCTGCAAGACCGTCATCGGCAAGGGCAGCCCGAACCGCGCCGGCACCGCCAAGGCGCACGGCGAGGCGCTGGGCGCGGAAGAAATCGTGCTCACCCGCGAAGCCATCGGCTGGCCCTACCCCGCATTCGAAATCCCCGCCGAGGTGTATGCCGACTGGGACCACAAGGAAGCCGGCGCCAAGACCGAAGCCGAGTGGAACGACAGGTTCGCCGCCTACGCCGCCGCCTATCCGGAGCTGGCCGCCGAGTTCACCCGCCGCATGAAGGGCGAGCTGCCCAAGGACTTCCACCAGGTTGCGTTCGACACCGTGGTCGCCGCCCACACCAAGGCCGAGACCGTCGCCAGCCGCAAGGCCAGCCAGCTCGCGCTGGAATCCTTCACCGCCGCGCTGCCCGAGCTGCTCGGCGGCAGCGCCGACCTGACCGGCTCGAATCTCACCAACACCAAGAGCACTGCCGCCCTGCGCTTCGACGCGAAGACCGGCGCCGTGGTCATGAACGTGCCGGCCGTCCCTGCCAAGCAGGGCGCTGAAGACGAAGCCAAGCCCGAAGCCCCGGCCGAAGCGCCGCACGGCACCATCGGCCGCCACATCAACTACGGCGTGCGCGAGTTCGGCATGGCCGCCATCATGAACGGCGTGGCGCTGCATGGCGGCTACATCCCCTACGGCGGCACCTTCCTCACCTTCAGCGATTACAGCCGCAACGCCATCCGCATGGCCGCGCTGATGAAGCGCCGCGTGGTCCACGTGTTCACGCACGACTCCATCGGCCTCGGCGAAGACGGCCCGACGCACCAGTCGATCGAGCACGCCGCCTCGCTGCGCCTGATCCCGAACCTCGACGTCTGGCGTCCGGGCGACACGGCCGAAACGGCCGTGGCCTGGGCCGTGGCGCTGCAGAACCAGTCGCGCCCGACCGCGCTGCTCTTGAGCCGCCAGAACATCGCCTACGCTCCGAAGAGCGAGCTCGGCGACATCAGCCGCGGCGCCTACGTGCTCTCCGAGCCCGAGAACGTCGGCCTCAAGAACAAGAAGACGGCGGCCGTCATCATCGCCACCGGCTCCGAAGTGCAGCTCGCGCTGGCCGCCCAGAAGCTGCTGGCCGAGAAGAAGATCGCCGTGCGCGTGGTGTCGATGCCCTCGACCACCACCTTCGACCGCCAGGACCTCGCCTACAAGAAGGCCGTGCTGCCGAAGAAGCTGCCGCGCATCGCCGTGGAAATGGGCTGCACCGGCGGCTGGTGGAAGTACGGCTGCGCCGCCGTCGTCGGCATCGACACGTACGGCGAATCGGCGCCCGCGCCGGTGCTGTTCAAGCACTTCGGATTCACGGCGGAGAACGTGGCCGCCACTGTGGAAGCGGCGCTGCGCGACTGAGCCTTTCTTCGCCGGATCACGACAGACAACAGTTTTTCAACCTTAGGAGCAAGTCAGATGGCTATCAAACTCGGTATCAACGGCTTCGGCCGCATCGGTCGCAACGTGCTGCGCGCAGCCGTGCAGAACTTCAAGAACGACATCGAAATCGTTGCCATCAACGACCTGCTCGAGCCCGACTACCTGGCCTACATGCTCCAGTACGACTCGGTGCACGGCCGCTTCAAGGGCGAAGTGACGGTTGAAGGCAACACGCTGATCGTGAACGGCAAGAAGATCCGCCTCACGCAGGAGCGCGACCCCGCGCAACTGAAGTGGAACGAAGTCGGCGCCGACATCGTGCTGGAGTCGACCGGCCTTTTCCTGACGAAGGAAACCGCCCAGAAGCACATCGACGCGGGCGCGAAGAAGGTGATCCTGTCGGCACCGTCGAAGGACGACACCCCCATGTTCGTCTACGGCGTGAACGACAAGAAGTACGCCGGCGAAGCCATCATCAGCAACGCCAGCTGCACCACCAACTGCCTGGCTCCGCTGGCCAAGGTGCTGAACGACAAGTGGGGCATCAAGCGCGGCCTGATGACCACCGTGCACGCCGCCACCGCCACGCAGAAGACCGTGGACGGCCCGAGCAACAAGGACTGGCGCGGCGGCCGCGGCATCCTGGAAAACATCATCCCGTCGTCGACGGGCGCGGCCAAGGCCGTGGGCGTGGTGATCCCCGAGCTCAACAAGAAGCTCACCGGCATGAGCTTCCGCGTGCCGACCTCCGACGTGTCGGTGGTCGACCTGACGGTCGAACTGGTGAAGGAAGCCACGTACAAGGAAATCTGCGCCGAGATGAAGGCACAGAGCGAAGGCGCGCTCAAGGGCGTGCTGGGCTACACCGAAGACAAGGTGGTGGCCACCGACTTCCGCGGCGACCCGCGCACCTCGATCTTCGACGCCGAAGCCGGCATCGCGCTCGACGGCACCTTCGTGAAGCTCGTGAGCTGGTACGACAACGAATGGGGCTACTCGAACAAGTGCCTGGAGATGGTGAAGGTCGTCTCGAAGTAAGCAGCAAGGCTTCTTCGACGCTTCAACGAAAAACGCGCCCTCGGGCGCGTTTTTTCATTGGGCTTTTGCTCGCTGCTATCGCAGCCTCTCGTTCCTGCGAACCTCGCTGCTCAGCTGCGAAGTCAGCCGCGTCGCGGCCCTTCTCGCTGCCAGCCCGAAGTCGCCCTTGAACTCCCCGAACTCGGCCGTGCCGTTACCCACGGCACGCACGCGCGCGACTTCGGCACCATTGGCATCGGTCACCACGCACGAGACCTCGGCCGTGAAGGAGGTCGGCGGCCAGCTGATCCACGACGACGAGCTCGAATCGGTCTTGATGCGCGGCGAGAACACCAGCGATACGCCCGCCGCCTCGTTGGCCTTCGCGTCGCCGGCGGTGCGCAGCACGACCACGTCGCGGTACACGGCACGCAGCGCGTCGCGGATCGACTTCTCGAGGTCGCGGTACGGGTAGTAGCTCACGCGGTCGCCGCTGCCGCCGGGGGTGACCACTTCGAGGTCGCGGTCCGCGTCGGTCATCACGTAGGCGACCTTCTTCGCAACGAGGTTCGCTTGCGAACGCGCCGGGGCGGTCTCGGTGATCATGGTGATCGGGTGCACGCAGCCGGCGAGCAGCAGCAGTGCCGACAGTGCCATGGTCAGCGGGAAAGAAAAGAACTGCATCGAAGCGCCTCCTGATCTCCGGGGATCAACGGCCGATGGCGGCCACGAACTGCGGGTCGGCGTACACCTGCCGCAGCAGCGCACGCACGAGGCGCGGGTACGCGGCCTGCCCGGCAGGCACGGCGACGATGCTCGCGTAGCTCGAATCGAAAGCGGTCTCGGCGCGGTAGGTCTTGCGCAGGCGCTGCGTGGCGTCGCGCGTGACGGTGATCTCCACGTCCATGCGGCCGGTACCGTTGATCACGCCGAGGTCGATCTCGTTGACCAGCACGCGCGCCGCGATGCGCGTGGGCGCCTTCGGGTCGTAGACGGAGATCTCGCCGAGGTCGCGCATCATCGCGTCCTGCAGGTACTGCGCGAAGCTGCCGCTGGGCGACAGCAGTCGGGCGCTGCGCAGGCGCACGGTGTTGACCTTGTCCTCGGCACCGGTGGGTTGCGCCTTCGCGAGGGCCACCGGGCCGGGGCGCGTGGCCTCCAGCTTGTCGAGAGTCTCGTAGTCGGCCGCGTAGGGCGGTGCGAGCAATGGCGCGCAGCCGGTGGCCAGGACGGCGGCTGCCAGCGCGCCGGGCAAGAACAGGCTGCGCAAACGCCAGCCCTGCTGCGAACTAAAGATCGCCATCCCTTCGGTCCCCTCTCTGCATCTTCACGAGGCCCGCGATGCATGCATGGTGCATCGGTGGCGCGTGCTCCCGGCGCGACGGTAGCACGCATCGCGCGGCGTGCGAATGCGTGATGCCGCGAAACCGGAAGGTGCCAAGAGGGACGAAGAGGGACGAAGGCGAACGTCAGACCGCTCAGACCGGCTCGAGCACGTGGATCAGCTTGCCCGCGGTGAGCTCCTTGGTCTTCTCGCTGTGGGCCTTCATGTGCGGCGCGACCGCGTGCGCCTGCAGGTGCGCCAGCGTTTCCCACTTCTCGATCACGACGAAGGTGTCGGGGCCGAAGCTGGCCTTCGACGCCGGGATGCCCTGCGCATCGACCGTGGCGCCGTACTCGATGCAGCCTGCTTCGGCCAGCACGGCCGCACGGTTCTCTGCGAAGGCTTCGAGCAGCTTGGCGCGCTGGCCCGGCTTGGCGGTGATGACGGCGACGACGTGGATCATTGAAAGAGTCTCCGGTTGAGTGTGGTTGGTGAATCGGGTGCGACGGTCGAATCTAAGAGATTTGGCGCGGGCATGCAGGT
Source organism: Variovorax sp. TLI9-5A (assembly GCF_056867935.1). NCBI lineage: Bacteria > Pseudomonadati > Pseudomonadota > Betaproteobacteria > Burkholderiales > Comamonadaceae > Variovorax > Variovorax sp. TLI9-5A. The sequence goes on from NZ_CP200310.1 coordinate 322,908, forward strand.
CAGGTCCGCGACAACGCCGGCCTTGTCCCTATCATCGCCCGCATGTTCTTTCCCCTGCCCCGCACGGCCACGGCGCCTTTCTGCCCTTCCGAAGTCAAGGGCAGCGTGGCCGTCCCGCAGGAGCTGCCCTTTTTCAAGAAGCTGATGCGCTACGCGGGCCCGGGCCTGCTGGTGTCGGTCGGCTACATGGACCCGGGCAACTGGGCGACCGACATCGAGGCCGGCTCGCGCTTCGGCTACGGGCTGCTGTTCGTGGTGCTGCTGGCGAGCCTCTCGGCGATGCTGCTGCAGACGCTGTGCGTGCGGCTGGGCATCGTCGCGCGCAAGGACCTGGCGCGCGCCTGCCGCGAGCACTACTCGCCGCGCGTCAACCGCTTCCTGTGGCTGGGCGCCGAGCTGGCCATCGTGGCCTGCGACCTCGCCGAAGTGCTGGGCAGCGCGCTCGCTTTGCACCTGCTGTTCGGCGTGTCGATTCCGGTGGGCATCGGCATCACGGCCTTCGACACGCTGCTGGTGCTGGGCCTGCAGGGCGCGGGCTTCAGGCGCGTGGAGGCCATCGTGCTGGGGCTGGTGGGCACCATCGCGGCCTGCTTCGTCGTCGAGCTGGCGATGTCGCCGCCCAACTGGTTCGGCGTGGCGATGGGCTTCGGGCCCAGCCTGGAGCGGCTGCACCAGCCGGGCGCGCTGTACCTGGCCATCGGCATCGTCGGCGCGACGGTGATGCCGCACAACCTGTACCTGCATTCGTCCATCGTGCAGACGCGCCTGATCGCCGACACCGAGCCCGCGCGGCGCGAGGCGGTGCGCTTCTGCACGCTCGACGCGGTGGTGTCGCTGTCGCTCGCGCTGCTGGTCAACGCGGCGATCATGGTGCTGGCGGCCAGCGCCTTCCACGCCACCGGCCACCGCGAGGTGACGGAGATCGACGATGCCTACCGGCTGCTGGAGCCCATCGTCGGCAGCGCCGTCGCGGCCACGCTGTTCGGCATCGCGCTGCTGGCCTCGGGACAGAGCTCGACCTTCACGGGCACCATCGCGGGCCAGATCATCATGGAAGGCTTCCTCGACCTGAAGATCCCCTGCTGGCAGCGCCGCCTCATCACGCGCGCGCTGGCGCTGGGCCCGGCATGGCTGGGCGTCTGGTGGTTCGGCGACGGCGGCGTGGGCAAGATGCTGGTGCTCAGCCAGGTGGTGCTGAGCTTCCAGCTGCCTTTCGCGATGTGGCCGCTGATCCGCTTCACGAGCAGCCGCGCTCTGATGGGGAGCTTCGCCAACGGCGCGGTCGTGAAGTCGCTGGCCTGGCTGCTCTTCGGCGTGATCGGCTGCGCCAATGTGTGGCTGATCGCCTCCGTGGCCATGGGCAACTAAGGAGGGCCAGCGTCCTTCCAAAGGTGCACCAGCGCTTCGGGTGCCTCGGCTTCCGGCACTTCGAAGCTCACGGAGACTTCCTCGGTGCCTTGCACCAGCACCTCGACGCGATAGAAGCGCTGGTCGCCGCCGCTCACCGTTGCGCCGGGCTGGCCGGCATGGGGCACGGCGCTTTGCAGCGCGTCGCCGATCTGGCGGCGCAGTTCGTCGTTGCAGTCGCCGAGCTGGAAGCTGCGCGGCCGCGACAGGCCCGGCAGGTAGGCCAGCCCGCCCTCGCGCGTCACGCGCACGACGGTCGCTTCATCGAGCGGCGGCAGGCGGATCATGGCTCGGTCACTCCGGTGGCCAGCCATGCGTCGGCCACGGCCTTGTGCACCGCGCTGCCCGAGCCGAAGCGCTTCGACGCGATCTCGATGCTGAGCGTGGCGAAGGCCGCGAAGTCGGCATCCGCGCGCAGTCGCTTGTCGCGCAGGGTCTCGTACCAGACGCGGCCCGCGCCTTCCCACGCCGGTCCTTCCACGGCAACGGCAGCCAGGTGGAAGGCGCGGTTCGGAATGCCCGAGTTGATGTGCACGCCGCCGTTGTCCTGCGTGGTGGAGACGAAGTCCTTCATGTGCGCGGGCTGCGGGTCCTTGCCGATCACCGGGTCGTCGTAGGCGGTGCCGGGCTCGGCCATCGAGCGCAGGGCCTTCGCCTTCACGCCCGGCATGAACAGGCCGGCGCCGATGAGCCAGTCGGCCTGCTGCGCGGTCTGCTTCAGCGTGTGCTGCTTCACGAGCACGCCGAACACGTCGCAGATCGATTCGTTGAGCGCGCCGGGCTGCCCCTGGTAGATGAGCGCGGCCTCGTGGTCGATCACGCCGTGCGTGAGCTCGTGGCCGATGATGTCCACCGCGATGGTGAAGCGGTTCATCACCTCGCCATCGCCGTCGCCGAACACCATCTGCGCGCCGTTCCAGAAGGCGTTGTCGTAGTTCCTGCCGTAGTGCACGCTGCCGGTCAGCGGCATGCCCGCGCCGTCGATGGAATCGCGCCCGTAGACGTCGTGATACAGGCGCCATGTGGCGCCCAGGTGCTCGTAGGCCTCGTCGGCCGCGATGTCGCCGGTGGCGGGCTTGCCCTCGGTGCGCACCAGCCTGCCGGGCAAATCTGTCTTGTGGCCCGCGTCGTGGATGGCGCGCTCGGGCGAGCCGGGCCGCGCGGGGCGCACGGGCGTGCCCGTGACCTTGGAGATCACCGCCGGCGGCACGAAGCCGCGCAGCGCGCGGTGCTCGCGGTCGATGGTCAGCGTGTTGGCGGCGCATTCGCTCAGCGGCGGGCTGGCGTGCTCCGCAAGCCTGCTCAGCAGGTACGGCGGCACGAAGGCGGGCGGCAGGATCTGCGGGTTGCGCGAGGGCATGGGCAGGCCTTTCTCCAAGTGTCTTCCACGGGTGTCGACGGGTTCGGAACACCGTAGCAGAAACACAGGCTCGCGCCTGTCGGATCGGGGCTCAAGCCCTGGGCGGCATGTCGTCTTTGCCCAGCGCGGCGGCCATGAAGTCGACGAAAGTTCGCACGCGCGCCGACAGCTGGTGGCGCTGCGGATACACCGCGTAGATGTCGGCATCGGGCGTGCGGTAGCTGGCGAGCACCTGCACCAGCCGGCCGCTGCGCAGATAGCGCGCGATGTCCCACTCGGCGCGCATCAGGATGCCGTGGCCGTCGAGCGCCCAGTTGACCGCGATCTCGCCGTCATTGGTGCTGAGCATCCCGCGCGTCTTCACCGCCTCGGTGCGCTGCGCGGTGCCTCGCCCGCTGCTCAGCCGCCAGATGCCATAGGCCTCATCGCCCTGGCGGATGCCGATGCAGCGGTGCCGCGTGAGGTCGTTGGGCACCTTGGGCAGCCCGGCGCGCGCGATGTAGGCCGGCGAGGCGCACAAGAGCCGTCGGTTCGACGCGATGCGCCGGGCGATCACGCGGGCCTCGGGCGGCGCGCCGAAGCGGATGCAGACGTCGAAGGCGTCGTCGGTCAATGGTGGCGGGTTGACCGAGAGCTGCAGTTGCACTTCGACCTGCGGATGCTTCTTCGCAAACTTCGAGATCAGCGGCGCCACGTGGCTGCGCCCGAAGCCCAGCGTGGCGTTCACGCGCAGCAGTCCCTGGGGCTCGCCCTTCGCGCCGCCCAGCAGCTGCGCCATGTCGTCGATCTCTCCGAGGATGCGGCGCGCGTGCGCCACGTAGAGCTCGCCCTCGGGCGTGAGGCTCATGCGCCGCGTGGTGCGGTTCACCAGCGTGACGCCCAGGCGCGATTCCATCTGCGCGAGCCGCTTGCTTACCGCCGGCGTGCTGATGCCGAGCTCGCGCGCGCCGGCGCTCAGGCTGCCGCAGGCCGCGAGCGTGGAGAAGAAGCCGAGGTCGGCGGGCTGGACCGGAGCGGCCATGGAGGTCGTGCCTTCGATTGTTGAACTGAGGTTAACGATGGATTCACTTCCGGCGTGAATTGTTCGCCGTGACGGATCCTACAGTGGGCACTCCGCAGCACACCTGCATGCGGGCAAACCACCACAGGACATCGACGATGAGCAGCAGCTACAGCATTGCCACCATTCCCGGCGACGGCATCGGCAAGGAAGTGATACCCGCAGGACGCCAGGTGATGGAGGCGCTGGCCGAGGCCTCCGGCGGCGCGCTGAAGTTCAGCTTCGAGGACTTCGGCTGGGGCGGCGACTGGTACCGGGCGCACGGCGAGATGATGCCGGCCGACGGCCTCGACGCGCTGCGCGGCAAGGACGCCATTCTTTTCGGCTCCGCGGGCGATCCGCACATTCCCGACCACATCACGCTGTGGGGCCTGCGCCTGAAGATCTGCCAGGGCTTCGACCAGTACGCCAACGTGCGGCCCACGCGCATCCTGCCCGGCATCGACGCGCCGCTGAAGCGCTGCAAGGCGGAAGACCTGAACTGGGTGATCGTGCGCGAGAACTCCGAGGGCGAATACGCCGGCGTCGGGGGCCGTGTGCACCAGGGCCATCCGATCGAGGCCGCCACCGACGTGAGCATGATGACCCGCGCCGGCGTGGAGCGCGTCATGCGCTTCGCCTTCGGGCTGGCACGCTCGCGGCCGCGCAAGCTGCTCACGGTGGTCACCAAGAGCAACGCGCAGCGCCACGCGATGGTGATGTGGGACGAGATCGCGCTGCAGGTCTCGAAGGAGTTCCCCGACGTGAGCTGGGACAAGGAACTGGTGGACGCGATGACCGCGCGCATGGTCAACAGGCCCGCCACGCTCGACACCATCGTCGCCACCAACCTGCACGCCGACATCCTCAGCGACCTTGCGGCCGCGCTCGCGGGCAGCCTGGGCATCGCGCCCACCGGTAACATCGATCCCGAGCGGCGCTACCCGTCCATGTTCGAGCCCATCCACGGCTCGGCCTTCGACATCATGGGCAAGGGGCTCGCCAACCCTGTGGGCACCTTCTGGTCGGTGGTGATGCTGCTGGAGCACCTGGGCGAGACCGAGGCCGCGCGCCGCGTGATGGCCGCGGTGGAGCACGTCACGGCCAACCACGCGCTGCACACGCGCGACCTCGGCGGCAACGCGACCACCGAGCAGGTGACGCGCGCGGTGTGCGCGCACATAGCGGCCGAGCCGCTGCGGCTGGCGGCCTGACCGGGCCCTGAGCGATTCCACGGTTTCCGCGCGCCTCGATGCGCGCACCACGACAACGAGCCGGAGACAAGACCATGAACGCTTTTCCGAAAGCGCGCCGCCAGCGGCGCACCGTGCTGCGGGCCGCAGCTGTCGTGCTGGGGCTGGGCACTACCGCCCTCGCCTTCGCGCAGCAGGCGCAGCCCACTCCGGGCTGGCCAGCAAGGCCGATCAGCCTCGTCGTGCCCTTTCCCGCCGGCGGCACCACCGACGTGCTCGCTCGCGCGTTGGCCGACAGGCTCTCGCAGTCGCTGGGCCAGCCGGTGGTGGTCGAGAGCAAGCCCGGTGCCGGCGCCACGCTGGGCGCCGACTACGTGGCCAAGGCCAGGCCCGATGGCTACACGCTGCTGATGGGCGCGGTGCACCACACCATCGCCACCAGCGTCTACAGGAAGCTGCCCTACGACTTCCAGAAGGACCTGGCGCCCATCACCGTGGTGGCGATGGTGCCCAACGTGCTGGTGGTCAACGCGGCGAACACGCCCGCGAAGAACGTGGCCGAACTGGTCGCGCTCGCCAAGGCGGCGCCCGAGAAGCTGGCCTACGGCTCGAACGGCAATGGCACGGCGCAGCACCTGATCGGCACGCAGTTCCAGGCCAGCACCGGCGCGAAGCTGCTGCACGTGCCCTACAAGGGCAGCGGGCCGTTGACCACCGACCTGCTCGGCGGGCAGGTGGCGATGTCCTTCGACACCATCACGCCGGTGCTGCAGCACATCAAGGGCGGCAAGCTGCGCGCGCTGGCCGTGACCACCGCACGGCGCTCGTCGGTGCTGCCCGAGGTGCCGACGCTGGAGGAAGCGGGGCTCAAGGGCTTCGACATCGGCACCTGGTTCGGCGTGCTCGCGCCGGCGGCCACGCCGAAGGAGATCGTGGCGCGGCTGAACGCCGAGATGGTGAAGATCATCCATTCGCCCGATTTCGCGCAGCGCATGCAGGCCATCGGCGCCGAGCCGCTGGGCGGCACGCAGGAAGAAATGGCGCGGCAGATCCGCGAGGAGACGGCGAAGTTCGCGAAGCTGGTGAAGGAAGGCGGCGTGGCGATCGAATAGGCCAGGCCGGGATAGTCGGCGCCGGTGTGCAGTCGGTTACGCACGCGCACACCTGCGCCCGGCGGGCACGCCGCCGAGGCCATAGGATCGAGGCTTCCGAATTCACCGCCATCCCGCCCATGTTCATCGTCACCCTCACCTACGTCCGCCCGCTCGAGGAAGTCGACGCGCTGATGGATGCGCACATGGTCTGGCTCAAGAAGCACTACGAAAGCGGCCTTTTCGTGGCTTCGGGCCGGCAGGTGCCGCGCCAGGGTGGAGTGATCCTCGCGCGCTCGGGCGACCGCGAGGGCCTGGAGGCGGTGCTGGCGCGCGACCCCTTCGTGCAGGGCGGGGTGGCGCGCACCGAGGTCATCGAGTTCGTGCCGCGCATGACGGCGCCGAGCGTCGAGATCCTCAAGACTTTCTAGGCCGGCTTTCCAGCCGCTTCCACCGGCAGCTCCTCGCGCCCGCCGGGATGCCGGGCGAAGCGCGGCGTGCCGTGCCCATGCACCGGCGCCGGGTCTTCCCAGGGCCAGCCGCCGAACTGCGTGCGGCGGTAGTCGGCCATGGTCTGGCTGATCTCGGCCTGCGTGTTCATCACGAAGGGGCCGTACTGGGCCACCGGCTCGGCGATCGGGCGGCCCTGCAGCACCAGGAACTCCGCGGCTTCCGCGTCGCCGTTGGCGATATCGACGGCCGTGTCCGCGCGCAGCTCGATGGCAGCCGGGCCCTGCACGCTCTCGCCGCCGACCAGCGCCGTCGCTCCCTTGAAGAAGTACAGCATGCGCCGCGTGCCCTCGCCGGTGGCGGCGGGCAGCGTCCATTGGGCGCCGGGCGTCATCTTCAGCGTCCAGATCGCCACGTCGGCATCGGCCTGCGCGGCCCAGGAGTCGGGCGGGGGCGCCAGCGGCTGGATCGGCGCGCGGCCGTTGGCGGCGTCGTCGCCGAGCCGGCCCGCGATCACCGCGACCTCGGTGCGGCCGCCCTTCGCGTCGTCGGAGACGAAGCGCGGAATGGCCTCCGACCAGAACATCGTGAAGTGCGGCTCGGCCATCTTGCTCTTCGCCGGCAGGTTGAGCCAGATCTGGAACAGCTCCAGCGGATTCGCCGAGGCGGAATCGAGCAGCGGGAACATCTCCGAATGCACGATGCCCTTGCCGGCGGTGAGCCACTGCACGTCGCCGCCGCCGAAGCGCGCGGTGGCGCCCAGCGAGTCCGAATGGTCGACAAGGCCCTTGCGCACGATGGTCACGGTCTCGAAGCCGCGGTGCGGGTGCGAGGGAAAGCCCGGCACCGTCTCGCCGTGGTACATGCTCCAGCCGTCCTTGCGGCTGAAGTCCTGGCCGATCTGGCGGCCGGCCAGCGAGGCCTCGGGGCCCATGCGGCCGTTGGCCTTCGGGTAGGCGTCGTCGTGGTAGACGCAGAAGAGGAACGGGTCGATCGTCTGCCACGGAAAGCCCAGGGGGGCGATCCGCACGATGGGGCTCTTGCTGTTGCTGTCGGTCATGGCGCTGCTATTCCTTTCCAGGTGGGGCGCGGCCGATGATGCCGCGCCAGTGCCTGGAATATCGGGGCGCCGCCGCCTTGCGGTAGGTGCCTTGCGTGCAACGGTGAAGAGCGCGTATGGAACGATGGGCATCGGTCGTCCTCCTCTTCCGGCGGCCTGCCGGAGCCTTACTGCTTCGGCATCTCGGCGTTCGGGTCCATGTAGACCAGCTCCCACAGGTGGCCGTCGATGTCCTGGAAGCCGTGGCCGTACATGAAGCCGTAGTCCTTCGGCTCGGTCGGCGTGGTGCCGCCGGCGGCCTTGGCCTTGGCCACGAGTTCGTCGACCTCGGCGCGGCTCTCGCACGAGAGGCACAGCAGCACTTCGGTGCTCTTCGCGGTGTCGGTGATGCTCTTGGTGGTGAAGGTCTTGAAGAACTCCTCGACCAGCAGCATCACGTGGATGCTGTCCTTCTGGACGACCATGCACGCGGCATTGGCGTCGGTGAACTGCTCGTTGAAGGTGTAGCCCAGGGCGGCGAAGAACGCCTTGGTCTTGTCGAGGTTCTTTACGGGGAGGTTCACGAAGATCTGCTTGGTGGCCATGGTGTCGTCCTTGTCGATGAAGAAAAAAAGAGTGGATGTGGAGGTGTTTTCCGGCATCTTGTGTACGCCGTCCACAAACGATATCAAATCAAATGGACGGCGTCCACATCTTTTTCGACGCCGGGAAATTCCGGCGATGCGACCGCGATTGCAAGAGGTGAAATGAACGGGGCATCATGGTCGCCATGGAAATCGAGTTCAAGTTCTGCATCCCTCCCGGTCGCCTGAAGGCCGTCGAAGTCGCCCTCAAGCGCGGCACTGTCGTGCGCACCCGTCTGCAGGCCCGCTATTTCGACACCGCCGACCAGCGCCTGGCCGCCGACGGCATGGTGCTGCGGCTGCGCAAGGAGGGGCGGCGCTGGGTGCAGACCGTCAAGGCCACCGGCGACAACGCCCTGCACCGGCTGGAGCACAACGTCGACCTGGGCACCACGGGCCCCGCGCCCGGCATCGATCCGCAGCGCCACCAGGGCACGCCCGTGGGCGAGCGGCTCGCGAAGCTGCTGGCCGAAGGCGGCGGCGCGGCGCTGGTCGAGCGCCAGTCGACCGATATCGTGCGGCTCACACGCGACGTGCGCGTCACCGGCCCCGGCGGCGCGGTGGTCGAGATGGCGCTGGACGTCGGCAAGGTCGTCGCCCACGCTGGCACGCCCGAGCAGCGCGAATCGCCGGTGTGCGAGCTCGAACTGGAGCTCAAGCGCGGCGATGTGCAGGGGCTGGTCTCGCTCGCGCGGCGCTGGTCGCAGCAGCACGGGCTGTGGTTCAGCACCGTCTCGAAGGCCGAACGCGGCGCGCGCCTGCTGGCCGCGCAGGAAACCGTGGAGGCAGTGAAGGCCGAAACGCCGCGCTTCGCCGGCCAGCACCCGGACGGCATGGCCATCCGTCAGGCCGTGGTGGCCTCGTGCCTCGCGCAGATGCTGCCGAACGCGAGCGAGATCGCCGCGGGCAGCACCGACGAGGAGCAGATCCACCAGCTGCGCATCGGCATCCGCCGCCTGCGCACGGCCCTGCGCGAACTCGCGCCGCTCGATCCCGCCTCGGGCGTAGCCGAAGCCGCCGAATGGGAGCCCCCGCTGGTCGATGCCTTCCGCGCCCTCGGCGCACTGCGCGACCGCGAGCAGGTCGTGAAGCTGGCCCAGCCGCGCCTGCGCGAAGCCGGCGCGCCCGATTTCGACCCGCTGGCCGCCGGCGAGGCCGCTGCTGCCGATGCGCCCTCGCCCGCCGACATCGTGCGCGCTCCGGCCTTCCAGAACGTGCTCGTCTCGCTGATCGGCTTCACCGCAGCCGCCAGGCCGGCAGAACCCGCGCCCGCCCCTGTCGCGGAAGACACCCCGTCATCAGTACCGATCGGCGCCAACGCCGCCCGCCGCCTGCTGCGCAAGCGCCTGCAGCGCCTCCACAAGCAGGTGCTGCGCGACGGCGAACGCTTCGAGTCGCTCGACACCGAAAGCCAGCACCGCGTGCGCAAGCGCCTCAAGCGCCTGCGCTACCTCGCCGAGTTCGTGGCGCCGCTGTTCGATGAGAAAGAAGAAGGCGGCACCGCCGGCCGCTACCTGAAGGCCCTTCGCCCCGCGCAGGACGCGCTGGGCGAATTCAACGACGAGGCCGTCGCGCTCGCCCTGTACCGCGAGGCCACCGCGCGCGATGCGCGTGCATGGTTCGCGGTTGGATGGTTCACAGCGCGGCACGCGGCCGGGGCGAAGGCCTGCCGCAAGGCGCTGGAGAAGATCGAGGATGCGCCGAGGTTCTGGAAGAAGAACTAGCCAGCCGCCAGCCATGGGGCCGGCACTGGCTCAGTGATGATGCCCATGCGCCCCATGAACATGCCGGTGCTCGATCTCCACCGGCTGCGCCGCGCGCACATCAGTCACTTGCAGGCTGAACTTCAGCGCCTTGCCGGCCCAGGGATGGTTGCCGTCGAGCAGCACGACCGGGCCCTTGATCTTCATCACGGTGAAGACGTGCTCGCGGCCGTCGTCGAGGCGGCCCTGCAGCTGGCCACCGACCTTCACGCCTGGCGGGAAGTCGGTCTTTGGGATGCTGCGCACCAGCGACTCGTCACGCTCGCCGAAGGCGTCTTCGGGGGCGAGGTTCAGCACGGTCTGGTAGCCCTTTTCCTTGCCGTCGAGCGCTTCCTCGATCTTGGGCAGCGTGTTCTGGTAGCCGCCATGCAGGTAGGCCATCGGCTCGGGGCTCGCCTCGATGAGCTTGCCCTGGGCGTCGGAGACCTTGTACTTGATGGTGACGACGGTGTCTTTTTCGATTTTCATGGGCTCGCATTCTCAGCCGAAACCCGAAGGCGCAGGCGGCAGTGCGGCTACTTCAGCGCGTCCATCTGGTCGAGCTTGCCCATCACCAGCCCGATGAAGGCCGACACCGCCAGCGGCAGGTGCTTGCGGCTCGGGTACACGACGTTGAGCCCCCGGCCGGCGTACTCGTACTGAGGCAGCACGCGCACCAGCTGGCCGGCCTGCTCGTCGCGCGTGGCCATGGCGGGCGGCAGCTGCGCGATGCCCAGCCCGGCGAGCGCGGCCCTGCGCAGCGCCTGGGCGGTGTTGCCGGTGAAGCGGCCGGTGACCTGCACTTCCTCTTCCACGCCATCGGGGCCGGTGAGGCGCCAGATGGTGTGGCCGGTGGGGGTCGAGGGCGTCACGCAGTCGTGGCCGGCCAGGTCCTGCAGGCTCTGGGGTTCGCCGCGCCGGGCGATGTAGGCGGGGCTCGCCAGCAGGCCGGCGCTGCTGGTGGCCAGCCGCCGGCCCACGTAGCCCGAGTCGCGCAGCACGCCGCCGCGGAAGGCCACGTCGATCCGCTCGGCGATCAGGTCGGCGGCCGCGTCGCTGAGCACGAAGTCGAGCTTGACCAGCGGATGTTCGGCCAGGAAGCCGGCCACCCATTCCATCGGGAAGAAATCGAAGAAATCCGCCGGCGCGGCCACACGCACGAGGCCGCTGGGCTCCTGGCCACCGGCCGCCAGCGCCTGCCCGGCGGCGGCCAACCCGTCGATCAGGCCGGCGCACCGGTCATGGAACTCCTGCCCGGCGCTGGTGAGCGTGAGCTTGCGGGTGGAGCGCTGCATCAGCCGGGTGCCGAGCTGCGATTCGAGCTGCTGGATGCGCCGGCTCACGGTGTTGGGCGGCAGGCCCAGCCGCCGGGCCGCCTCGGCAAAGCTGCCGTGGCGCACCACCTGGACGAAGACGGCGACGTCGTTGAGGTCGAACATGGCGGCTGATTCCTTCAATTCATGGACAAGTGCAATCCGACTCTACCGCCTAGTCGATCAATGGGTGCGTGCCTAACCTTCTGCCCATGACTTCCACATCACTGACTTCTCCCACGCAACGCCGCATTGTCTGGGGCGTGCGCATCCTGCTGGCCCTGGCTTTCGGCGCCGCCGGAGCCGCCAAGCTGGCCGGCGCGCCGCAGATGGTTCAGGTGTTCGACGCCATCGGCTTCGGCCAGTGGTTCCGCTACGTGACCGGCCTGGTCGAAGTCGGCGGCGCCGTGCTGCTGATCGTGCCCGCGACCGGCTTCCTCGGCGGCCTGCTGCTGTTTGCGACCATGGTCTGCGCCGTCGCCACGCACCTCGCGCTGATCGGCGGCAACCCGGCGCCGGCCGTGGTGCTGGCGGCGCTGTCGGGCTTCGTCGCCTGGCGGCTGTGGCCGGTGCCGCAGCAGGCCACGGCCGCCTGAGCTTCTCTTCCTTCTTCTTCTTCTTTTCCAACCCCCACGGAGTACCTCATGACCGCACAACAACCCCGCATCGGCATCATCCTCGGCTCCACCCGCGAAGGCCGCTTCGGCGAGAAGCCCGCGCAGTGGATCCATGACATCGCGAAGCAGCGCACCGACCTGGCCTTCGAGCTGGTCGACCTGCGCGACCATCCGCTGCCCCTTTTCAATGAAGCCGGCGCGCCGGCCTGGGGCCCGGTGAAGAACGAGGCCGCGCAGCGCTGGCAGGCCAAGCTGGCCAGCTTCGACGGCCTGATCGTGGTCACGCCCGAGTACAACCACGGCCCGAGCGCGGTGCTGAAGAACGCGATCGACTGGGCCTACAAGGAATTCATCCGCAAGCCGATCGGATTCGTGGGCTACGGCGGCGTGGGCGCGGCGCGCGCCATCGAGCAGCTGCGGCTGGTGGCCGTCGAGATGCAGATGGCGCCGGTGCGCCACGCGGTGCACATCGGCATGGTCGAGTTCCTCGGCATCTGGCAGCAGGGCAAGAGCTTCGCCGACTTCCCGCACCTCGCGCAGGCGGCCACGGCGCTGCTCGACGACATCGCGTGGTGGACCAGGGCGCTCAAGACGGCAAGGGAGGCAGCATGAACGCCGCAGCAGCAGAAACGCAAACGCAGGCCCGCGCCATCGTCTACCGCACGCGCGGCTCGCGCCACGGCGGCATCACGCGGCTGATGAGCCCCGGCGATCTGGGCGAGTTCCTCAAGCCCTTCGTGTTCCTGGACCTCTTCGGCTTCGACGTGACCGGCGGCCACAAGGGCTTCGGCCTGCATCCGCACTCGGGCATCGCCACGCTGACCTGGCTGATGGAAGGCGACACGCAGTACGAGGACACCACCGGCGAGAAGGGCACGCTGCACGGCGGCGGCGTCGAATGGATGCGTGCCGGCAACGGCGTGTGGCACACCGGCGCCCCCGCGCCCGGCGTGGAACGCGTGAGCGGCTTCCAGCTGTGGGTGGCGCTGCCGCCTTCGGAAGAGAACGCGCCCGCGCAGAGCATGTACCTCGCGCCCTCGCAGGTGCCGCAGGAAGGCCCGGCGCGCGTGCTGCTCGGCCGATACGGCGCGGCGCGCAGCCCCATCGCCGCGCCCTCGCCGATGAACTACCTGGCCGTGAAGCTGAAGGACGGCGAACGCTGGAGCTACGTGCCTCCGGCCGGCCACACCGTGGGCTGGGTCGCGCTCAGCGCGGGCCGGCTCGAGGCGGGCGACGACACCGGCGGCCCCATCGCCGCCGGCGAGCTCGCGGTGTTCGAGGAGTCAGGCGCGGCCATCGACTTCGTGGCGCACGGCGACACGGCCTTCGTGCTGGGCTCGGCGCAGAAGCATCCGCACGAGCTGGTGATGGGCTACTACTCGGTGCACACCAGCAAGGCCGCGCTCGAGCAGGGCGAGGCCGAGATCCGGCGCATCGGCGCGAAGCTGCGGCAAGAGGGGCGCCTCGCGTAGTCAGGTCAGCAAGCAACCCGGCGTGCGCCGGGCGGGCGGCTGCGCCAGAATCGTTCGCTTCATCCTTCATCGAACGACCGGACTGGCTTCGCAGCCGGCAGCAGCCCCCGCCATGAACATCGCCGATTCCTTCGTCACCAACGCCGCCCGCTTCGTCGAGATCCGGCGCGACATCCACGCCCATCCCGAGCTCGGCTTCGAGGAGCACCGCACTTCCGAGAAGGTGGCGAAGCTGCTCGCCGAATGGGGCATCGAGGTGCATCGCGGCATCGCCGGCACCGGCCTCGTCGGCGTGCTGCGCAAGGGCACCGGCAGCCGCACCATCGGCCTGCGCGCCGACATGGACGCGCTGCCGCTGCACGAGGCCAACGAGTTCGCCCACAAGTCGACCAACCCCGGCCGCATGCACGCCTGCGGCCACGACGGCCACACCACCATGCTGCTGGCCGCCGCCTGGCACCTGTCTCAGCAGGGCCCCGACGACTTCGACGGCACGGTGCATTTCATCTTCCAGCCCGCCGAGGAGATGGGCAAGGCCGGTGCAAAGAAGATGATCGACGAGGGCCTGTTCGAGCGCTTCCCCTGCGACGCGGTCTTCGGCCTGCACAACTTCCCGGTGGGCGAGGTGGGCCGCTTCGCGCTCAACGAAGGCGCGCTGATGGCGTCGAGCAACACCTACATGATCACCGTGCGCGGGCGCGGCACGCACGCCTCTATGCCGCACACCGGCATCGACCCGGTGGCGGCGGTGGTCACGCTCGCGCAGCAGCTGCAGACCATCGTGGCGCGCACCATTCCAAGCACCGAGCGCGCGCTGCTCGCGGTCACGCAGCTGCAGGGCTCCGATGCGCCCAACGTCATTCCCGACGTGGCCACCGTGGGCGGCACCATCCGCACCTTCTCCATCGACGCCATCGACAAGCTCGAAGCCCGCCTGCGCGAAGTGGCCGCGGGCGTGGCGGCGGCGCATGGCTGCACGGCCGAGGTGTTCTTCAAGCGCTCGTCGCCGCCGACCGTGAACCACCCGGCCGAGGCACGCTTCGCGGCCGGCGTGATGCGCGAGGTGGTGGGCGACGACATGGTCACCGACGACTTCCCCGCCGTGATGGGCGCGGAAGACTTCGCCCACATGCTGCTCGCGCGGCCCGGCTGCTACGCCTTCCTGGGCAACGGCGACGGCGACCACCGGCTCGACGGCCACGGGCCCGGCCCTTGCATCATCCACAACACCTCGTTCGACTTCAACGACGAGATCATCCCGATCGGCGCCAGCTACTTCGTGAAGCTGGTGCAGCGCTGGCTGCCGGCGCGCGGCTGACCGGCGTTTCCTTTTTCTGTTGATGATGAAAGCGGCCACCAAGATGACCACGACCCCGTTCACCCGACGTTCCCTGGCCGCGCTGGCGGCTGTCGCCGCGCTTTGCGCCGTCGCGCCGCTGCACGCGCAGCAGCGCGTGATCCACATCGTCGTGCCCTTCGCCACCGGCGCGGTGCAGGACACGGTGGCGCGCGCCTTCAACAACGAGCTGGGCGCGGCGCTGAACGCCAGCGCCATCGTCGAGAACCGCGCGGGCGCCGGCGGCACGGTGGGCGCGGCCATGGTGGCGCGCGCCCCGGCGGACGGCAACACGCTCGTCCTCGCGGCCGCGAGCCACAACATCGCGGGCTTTCTCTACAACAAGCTCAGCTACGACCCGCTGAAGGACTTCGTCGGCGTCGCCAACGTCGGCAACGCGGGCTACGTGCTGGCGGTGGCCAGCGGCATGGGCGTGTCGAGCACGGCCGACTTCATCAAGGAGGTCAAGGCCAACCCGGGCAAGTACAACTACGCCTCGGCCGGCAATGGCAGCGCCACGCACCTGGCGATGGCGTCCTTCCTCGCGAAGGCCGGGCTGCAGATGACGCACATCCCGACCAAGTCGACCGGCGAGGCCGTCAACGAGGTGCTCGCGGGCCGCGTGCAGGCGGTGATCTCGTCGAGCATCGGCGTGATCGGCTTCCAGGACGACGCCCGCATGAAGCTGCTGGCCTCCACCGGCCAGTCGCGCAGCCCCTTCCTGCCCAAGCTGCCCACCGTGGCCGAAAGCGGCCTGCCGGGCTATGCCTTCGATTCGTGGATCGGCCTGCTCGCCCCCGCCGGTACGCCCAAGGCCGAGGTCGAGCGCCTGAACGCCGCCGTCAACAAGGTGCTGGCCGATCCGGCGATCCAGGAACGCTTCAAGCGCCTGGGCGTGGAGCCGCGCAGCCAGAGCGCGGAAGAATTCCAGAAGCTGCTGCGCGCTGATTGGGATGCGATGGGGGTTGTGGTGAAGGCTTCGGGGGCGAAGGTGGACTGAGCGTCATTTATCGGCTTCATCCGATAAACCGAAGATATAAGCCAAAGCCGATAGATTGACAAAATAAGCCAGGGCCGATATGTTGAATCCAACATGGACTATCCCCTGCGCTTCGTCGACCAGTTGCGGCCGCACCTCAAGGCGCTGCGAAAGAAACGCGGCCTGACGCAGGCGCAGGCCGGCGCGCTCATCGGCGTCAGCCAGGCCCGCGTCGCCGAGATCGAGGCCGCTCCGGGCGCCGTGAGCTTCGAGCAGCTGGTGAAGTTGCTGTCGGCGCTCGGCGCGTCGTTCATCCTGCGCGAGGACGGGTCTGCGGCCTCCGTGCCCGATATCGTGGACGAGCAGGCGCATGCCGATGACGCACTGCCGGACGACGACGTGAAGCTCCCGCGGGAACAAGGGAAGTGGACCCTTCGCAGGATGAGCGGCCAGTCGGTGCTGGCCAGCCTGGAGCCCGAAGGCGTCGCCGCGCAGAGGCTCGGCACGGGCGCCTTGCTGCGCGAGCTTCGGGCGCTGAATCCCGACAAGACCGTGGAGCCGACGTCACGGCGGAATTTCCTGATCCAGGCGAAGAGGCAAGCGTGGTGACGCAGTCGCTGAACGCATGGATGAATGGCGAGCTCGTCGGCACATGGTCGGTCGACCGCGACTCCCATTCGTTCCGTTACGCCCCTCGCTGGCTGGCGCTGCCACGGCATCGGTCGCTGTCGCTGTCGGTCCCGATCAATCCGGCGCTCGAGGTGCGCGGCGAGGCGGTGAAGAACTACTTCGACAACCTCCTGCCCGACAACGACAGGATTCGCGCGCGCCTGCGCAATCGCTTCAGGCTCAAGGACACCAGGGCCTTCGACCTGCTCGAAGCCATCGGCCGCGACTGTGTCGGGGCCGTGCAGCTGCTGCCCCCGGATGCCGTGCCACAGGGTTGGAATGCGGTGAACTGCGAGCCTCTGGACGAAGGACAGATCGCGGCACTGCTGCAAGCCGTTCCATCCGAGGACACCCCGGAGGGCATGCGTGACGAGGACCTGTTGCGCATCTCCCTGGCCGGTGCGCAGGAGAAGACCGCGCTCACCTTCTGGAACGGCAGGTGGTGCCGGCCGCATGGCGCCACGCCCACCACGCACATCATCAAGCTGCCGCTCGGCCTGATCGGCGGATCGAAGCGCGTGAATGCTTCGGACTCGGTGCAGAACGAATGGCTGTGCGCGCAGATCGTCGAAGCGCTCGGCCTGCCCGTCGCGGAGACCTCCATGGCCACTTTCGGTGGGCAGACGGTGCTGGTCGTGGAGCGCTTCGACCGCGAGCGGATGGACGGCGGCAGCTGGATCGCGCGCCTGCCGCAGGAAGACTTCTGCCAGGCCATGGGCTTGCCGTCCGAAAGAAAGTACGAGCAGCACGGCGGCCCCGGCATGAGCAAGTGCCTGCAGCTTCTGCAAGGCAGCGGCAATGCGGGCGACGGCACGCGGTTCCTGCTCGCGCAGCTGGCCTTCTTCCTGCTCGCCGCCACGGACGGCCACGCCAAGAACTTCTCGATCCGCCTGCTGCGCGGCGATGCCTACGAGATGACGCCGCTCTACGACGTCATTTCGATGTGGCCTTACTTCGGCAACGGGCCGAATCAGTTCCAGCCGCGCAAGGCGGGCCTGGCCATGGCCATCCGATCGAAGAACGCGCACTATCTCCTTCACACCATCCAGGCCCGCCATTGGCATGGGCTGGCCATGAAGAACGGCGGCATCGAGGTCTGGAACGCGATGCTGGAGATGGCGGCGTCGGTGGACGACGCGCTGGACGAAGTCGAGGCCCTGCTGCCTGCGGACTTTCCTGAGTGGACCTGGGAGTCGATCTCGCAGGGCATGCGAAGCGAGGCCAGGCGATTCCTCGACGGGGTGGCCCACATCGCCGTGTAGGACGCCGCTCAATTGACAACGCGCCGGCCGCGTCCATGCTCCTGGGTGGGTTCCGCGGCATTCCGCCTCGGACCGCACAAGGGGCTTTTTCATGGATCCGACGTCGCCATTCAATCCGCCTGCGGGCACGCCGCCGGCGAGCAAGTCGCCCAAGGTGCTCTGGGGCGTGATCGGCGCGCTCGCCGTGGCCGTGGTGGCGCTGGGCGGGACGTTGCTGTACAGGCACGAGGCGCCGACAGCGGTTGCGCCGCCGGTGGCCGCGGTTGCCGCCAACACCAATATCGCGCCTCAGGCGCCCGACGATTTCAAGCCTGAAGCGATGCCGCCGGCGCCGGCCGTGCCGCCGATGGCCGCCGGCCCGGCACCGCAGGCGATGGCTGCCGCGCCGCTGCCAGCGCCCGTGCGGGCGCCCGAGCCGCAAGCCGTCCAGCCCGGACCCGCGCCCGGCGCGAACGCTGCGGTTGCGGCTGCTGCTCCTCCCGCGCCGCCGCCCTGCGCGGTCTGCGGCCATGTCGAATCCGTGCGCTCCGTGCAGCGCCCGCAGAAGACCACCGGCGTAGGCATCGTGGCCGGCGGCCTGGTGGGCGGGCTCGTGGGCAACCAGTTCGGGCACGGCAACGGGCGCACCGCGACCACCGTGCTCGGCGCGGTCGGCGGCGGTTTCGCGGGCAATGCCATCGAGAAGCACGTGCGCACCGTCACGGTCTACCAGGTGAGCGTGCGCATGGACAACGGCGCGCTGCGCACCGTGGAGACGAAGACGGCGCCGCCCGTCGGCCAGCCGGTCACGCTGAAGCGAGGCGTGTTGCGGCCTGCGGTGCAGCACGGGTAAGCGCAGCCGGCTCCCCGTTCTGGCCCTGCTGTCCCGCGGGCCGGCCCTTCCATTCTCCCGCGCGATATCACAGAAGAGCCGCGCCCGGAAGAGCGCTTGCCCCACAGGTATCTTGACGGTATATCCTTAATATATTTAGAGTGCGTGGCTTCCACACCGCACATCCAAAGGAGCGATCAAGTGAGCAATCCCCGCTGGCAAGGCATCTTTCCCGCCGTCACCACCAAGTTCAACGCCGACGAGAGCATCGACGCCGAGGGCACGGCCCGGCACATCGACTTCCAGATCCGCAACGGCATCCACGGCCTCGTCACCTGCGGCTCGCTCGGCGAAGCCAGCACCCTGACGCTGGAAGAGAAGCTGCAGGTCGCGAAGATCGCGCTGGAGGCCGCCGACGGCCGCATCCCGGTGCTGGCCAACGTGTCCGAAACCAGCACCCGCGAGGCGCTGCGCTACGTGGATGGCGCCAACAAGCTCGGCGTGGCCGGCTTCATGGTGATGCCCTCGGTGATCTACGTGGCCGACGCGCGCGAGGCCATGCTCAACGTGCGCACCATCGCCAACGCTGCGCAGAAACCCATCATGGTCTACAACAACCCGGTGGCCTACCGCGTCGACCTCAAGCCCGCGCACATGGTCGAGCTGGCCGACTGCGAATGGATCGCCGCCATCAAGGAAAGCACCGACGACATCCGCCGCATCACCGACCTGCGCAACACCGTGGGCGAGCGCTACCAGCTCTTCCTCGGCGTGGACGACCTCGCCTACGAGGGCCTGGCGCTGGGCTGCGACGGCCTGCTCGCCGGCGTGGGCTGCGCCTTCCCGCGCGAGACGGTGGCGCTCTACGACCTGATGAAGGCCGGCAAGTTCGCCGAGGCGCTCAAGCTCTACCAGTGGATGACGCCCATGCTGCACCTCGATGTGTCGACCAAGCTGGTGCAGAACCTCAAGCTCATCGACGCCCTCGTGGGCGTGGGCACCGAGCACATGCGCCGCCCGCGCCTGCCGCTGGTCGGCGCCGAGCGCGAGTTCGTCGAAGGCATCGTGAAGAAGGCGCTCGCGACGAGACCTGTTCAATACCAGTCGGTCATGTAATAAACCGACGGCGCGCTGGCGCCGGCTTACCCGCCGGCTGCCAGCAGCGTGTTTTTCATCGTCCCCAACCCAGCAGGAAGAAGCATGAAGACAAAAGCAGGCATGGTTTCAAGCATGGTTTCGTTTCCCGGTCTCGCCCTCATCGCCCTGGCCCTCGCCGGCCACGCGCATGCGCAGGAGCAGGTCGTCAAGATCGGCCACAGCGGCCCTCTCTCGGGCCCCAACGCCTTCGCGGGCAAGGACAATGAAAACGGCGTGCGGCTGGCCATCGAGGAGCTCAACGCGAAGAAGCTCGTGGTCGGCGGCAAGACGCTGAAGTTCGAGTTGGTCTCCGAAGACGACCAGTGCGACGCCAAGACCGGCGTGAGCGTGGCGCAGAAGTTCGTGGACGACGGCGTCAAGTTCGTCATGGGTCCGTACTGCTCGGGCGTGGCCATTCCGGCCTCGCGCGTCTACAGCGATGGGGGCACCATGGTCTCCACCGTGGGCACCAATCCGAAGGTCACCCAGGGCGGCTACAAGAACCTCTACCGCATCATCGCGAGCGACAACCAGATCGGCGGCGCGATGGCGGTCTATGCGGCCAAGGAAATGAAGCTGAAGAAGGTCGGCGTGATCGACGACCGCACCGCCTTCGGCCAGGGCCTCGCCGAGGAATTCACCAAGGAGGCGAAGAAGCAGGGCCTCACCGTGGTCGGCCAGGAGTTCACCACCGACAAGGCAGTGGACTTCACCGCCATCCTCACCAACATGAAAGCCAAGGCGCCCGAGGCCATCTTCTTCGGCGGCTATGCGCCGCAGGCCGCGCCCATGGCACGCCAGATGAAGCAGCTCGCGGTGCCCGGCAAGCTGCTGGGCGGCGACACCGTCTGCAGCCCCGCCACAGGCAAGCTCGGCGGCGACGCGGTCAACGACCTGGTGTTCTGCGCGCAGGGCGGCTCCATCCTCGAGAAGGCGCAAAGCGGCCCGGCCTTCAAGGAGAAGTTCAAGAAGCGCTTCAACGCCGATCCCGACGCGTACGCCGCCTCGTACTACGACCAGGTGCTCTTCATCGGCGAGTCGATGAAGAAGGCCAACTCCGTCGACCCCGACAAGGTTGGCGCCGAGCTCTACAAGACCACCTACAAGGGCGTGGCCGCGACCTACGCCTACGACGACAAGGGCAACATGAAGCAGGCGCCGATCACGGTGTTCACCTTCAAGAATGCGGCGCCGGTGCCCATCGCGAGCTACTGAAGAAGAAAGACAGAACGGACCACGACCCATGCAGCGCATCCAGGTCATCGACTCACACACGGGCGGCGAGCCCACGCGCCTGGTGATCGGGGGCTTTCCCGATCTCGGCAAGGGCAGCATGGCCGAGCGCCGCGCGCTCCTGGCCGGGCAACACGACAAGTGGCGCGCCGCCGCCGTGCTGGAGCCGCGCGGCAGCGACGTGGTGGTGGGCGCGCTGCTGTGCGAGCCCGTCTCGGCCGATGCGGCGGCGGGCGTCGTCTTCTTCAACAACGCCGGCTACCTCGGCATGTGCGGCCACGGCACCATCGGGCTGGTTGCCAGCCTCGCGCACATGGGGCGAATCGGCGTCGGCGAGCACCGCATCGAGACGCCCGTGGGCACCGTGACCACCACGCTGCACGAAGACGGCTCGGTGAGCGTGCGCAACGTGCCTGCCTACCGGCACCTGCGGCAGGCGGCGGTCGAGCTGCCCGGCCACGGCACCGTGCGCGGCGACGTGGCCTGGGGCGGCAACTGGTTCTTCCTCGTGAGCGAGCACGGCCAGCGCGTGGCGAGCGACAACCTCGCCGCCCTCACCGACTACACCGCCGCGCTGCGGCGCGCGCTCGCGGCGCAGGGCATCACCGGTGCCGACGGCGCGGAGATCGACCACATCGAGCTCTTCGCCGACGACAGCGAGGGCGCCGACAGCCGCAACTTCGTGCTGTGCCCCGGCAACGCCTACGACCGCTCGCCCTGCGGCACCGGCACCAGCGCCAAGATCGCCTGCCTCGCGGCCGACGGCAAGCTCGCGCCGGGCGAGGTGTGGAAGCAGGCCAGCGTGATCGGCAGCGTCTTCGAGGCCAGCTACGCGCTCGATGGCGAAGGCCGCGTCATCCCCACGCTGCGCGGCCGCGCGCACATCAGCGCCGAGGCCACGCTGCTGATCGACGAGGCCGATCCCTTCGGCTGGGGCATACGGCTCTGACACCAGTCGGAATGGACGCGGACGTCATCGTCATCGGCGCCGGCATCGTCGGCGCCGCGTGCGCGCATGCGCTCGCGAATGCCGGCGCGAAGGTGCTGGTGCTCGATGCCGGCATCGGCGGCGCCACCGGCGCGGGCATGGGCCACCTCGTGGTGATGGACGACAACCCGGCCGAACTCGCGCTCAGCCGTCATTCGATCGCGCAGTGGCGCGAGCTTGCGCCGCGTATGAACGAAGACTGCGCCTACAGCGCCTGCGGCACGCTCTGGATCGCCGCCAACGACGAGGAAATGGCCGAGGCCGAGCGCAAGCTGCAGCGGCTGCGCGCCGACGGCATCGACAGCCGCCTGCTCGATGCGCGCCAGCTCTCGGCCGCCGAGCCCGCGCTGCGCAAGGGCCTCGCCGGCGCGCTCGAAGTGCCGGGCGACGGCATCCTCTACGCGCCCAACGCGGCTCGCTGGCTGCTCGCGCAGCACGCGACATCGATCCGCGTCGAGCAGGCGAAGGTCGACGCCATCGAGGAAGACGGTACGCTGCGCCTGGCCGGCGGCAGCCGCCGCGCCGCGCCGCAGGTCGTGCTGGCCAACGGCATCCAGGCGACGACGCTGTGCCCCGAGCTGCCGATACGCCCGAAGAAGGGACACCTGCTCATCACCGACCGCTATCCGGGCACGGTGCACCACCAGCTCGTCGAACTCGGCTACGTGACCAGCGCGCACCACAGCGAGGGCGAATCGGTCGCCTTCAACGTGCAGCCGCGTCCCACGGGGCAGCTGCTGATCGGCTCCTCGCGCCAGTTCGACACCACGGACGCGGCGGTCGAGGCGCCGATGCTCGCGCGCATGCTCCAGCGCGCGCTCGACTACCTGCCGGGGCTCGCGAACCTCAACGCCCTGCGCTCGTGGACCGGCATGCGCGCGGCCTCGCCCGACGGCCTGCCGCTGCTGGGCAAGCACCCGTGGCGCGAAAAGCTCTGGCTCGCCGTCGGCCACGAAGGCCTGGGCGTGACCACCGCGCCCGGCAGCGCGCATCTGCTCGCCGCGCTGATGACCGGCACGACGCCCGGCTTCGATGCAGCGCCTTATGCGCCGCGCGGCCTGCGGGAGGCGGCATGAACAACGGCCACACCCTGCTGAACATCGACGGACGCCTCGTCCGCGTGAAGGCCGGCAGCTCGGTTGCCGCCGCGCTGCGCGTGGCTGGCGGCACGGGCATCGCACGCACTTCCGTCAGCGGCCAGCCCCGCGCGCCCTTCTGCGGCATGGGCGTGTGCCAGGAATGCCGCGTGCTCATCGACGGGCGGCGCAGGCTGGCCTGCCAGACGGTGTGCGCCGAGGGCATGCGCGTGGAGACATCGGAATGAACGGCGTCGCGCTGGAGCGCTGCGACGTGCTCGTCATCGGCGCCGGCCCCGCCGGCATGGCGGCGGCGGTGGCGGCCGCACCGAGCGGCGCATCGATCGTCGTGATCGACGACAACCCCGCGCCGGGCGGACAGATCTGGCGCGACGGCCCCGGTGCCTCGCTGCCGCCCGCAGCGCGCAAGTGGCGCGACGCGCTCGACGGCCGCGCCAACATCCGCGTGCGCAGCGGTACGCGCGTGGTCGCCGCGCCCGAGCCCGGCGAGCTGCTGCTCGAAGACGCCGAAGGCGCCGTGCGCATGCGATGGGGCAAGCTGATCCTCTGCACCGGCGCACGCGAACTGCTGCTGCCCTTTCCCGGCTGGACGCTGCCCGGCGTGACCGGTGCGGGCGGGCTGCAGGCACTCATCAAGGCCGGCCTGCCTGTCGAGGGCGAGCGCATCGTCATCGCGGGCAGCGGACCGCTGCTGCTTGCCGCAGCCGCCACCGCGCGCGCGGCAGGAGCGAAGGTGTTGCGCATCGCCGAGCAGGCTTCGTTCGCTTCGGTCGCGCGCTTCGGCGCCAGCCTTGCGCGCTGGCCCGGCAAGGCGGCGCAGGCCGTCACGCTGGCAGACCCTTGCTATCGCACCTCGTCGCGGGTCGTCTCGGCGGGAGGCGCCGCGAAGGTCGAATCGGTGCGCCTGCGCCAGGGCAACGGCAAGGAAGTGGAGATCGCCTGCGACCGCATCGCCTGCGGCTTCGGCCTCGTGCCCAACACGCAGCTCGGCCGCATGCTCGGCTGCGAGCTGGCTTCGGACGGCTTCAGCGCGCGGGGCCTGCAGGTCGATGCGCGGCAGGCCACCAGCGTGCCCGGCATCTTCGCGGCGGGCGAATGTACCGGCTTCGGCGGCAGCGAACGCGCGCTGGCGCAGGGCACCATCGCCGGCCATGCGGCGGTCGGGAACGAGCGCGCCGCTGCCGCGCACGAGGGCGAACGCGTCCGCTGGGACGGCTTCGCCGCGCAGTTGCACCGCAGCTTCGCGCTGTCGCCCGCCCTCAAGGCCCTGCCGCAAGCCGACACGCTCGTGTGCCGCTGCGAGGACGTGCCCTTCTCGGCCCTGAAAGACTGCAACGGCTGGACCGACGCCAAGCTGCACCGCCGCTGCGGCATGGGCGCCTGCCAGGGGCGCGTGTGCGGCGACGCCGCGCAGCTCCTCTTCGGATGGACGCCGCCCGCGCCGCGCCCGCCGCTCTCGCCGGTGCGCATCGCGACGCTCGCTGGCCTCGCGAGCGAAGGCGCGGACGCCCGACAATGACGCCGCCGCATCCGCAGAACAAGACCATGGCCTCCCCGAAGAACACCGTCGCACCCCGTCCCCAGCCCAAGCGCCGCGCCGCCGACGAGGCCTACGACGCCATCGAGACGCTGCTGTCCACGATGCAGCTGCAGCCCGGCAGCCAGATCGTCGAGGCCGAACTCGCCGAGCGCACCGGGCTGGGCCGCACGCCGGTGCGCGAGGCGCTGATGCGCATGGTGTCCATCGGCCTCATCGTGCAGCAGCCGCGGCGCGGGCTGCTGGTGTCGACCATCGACCTGGCCGACCACCTCGACGTGATCCAGACGCGGCGCGTGCTCGAACTGCTGATCGCCGCCTGCTCGGCGCGCCGCGCCACCGCGCAGCAGCGCAAGGAGATCGTGCGCTGCGCCGAGATGATGGTCGAGGCCGCGGGCCGTGGCGACCTCAACGACTACATGCAGGCCGACCGCGCGCTGGACCTCGTCAACCACCAGGCGAGCCACAACTATTCGGCGGTGCGAGCGGTGATCCCGCCCATCGTGCAGTGTCGGCGCTTCTGGTACGCCTACCAGCACGAGGGCGAGATCGTCGAGGGCGCGAACGCGCACCTGCAGCTGGCGCGAGGCATCGCGACCGGCGACGAGGCGGCCGCCACAGCGGGTGCCAACCGGCTGATGGACTACCTGGAAGTCTTCGCGCGCAAGATCATCGACAACTAGGCCGAGGGCTCCGGTCGCTGCGTCGGCACCTCGGGCAATTTCGCGAGCCGCGGGCCGCAGCCTGGCCGCTCAGCGCGCGCCCGCCGCAGCGGCGCGCACCGTTGTCGGCTGCGCACCGCGCTGCGCGCGCTGGCTCAGCCAGATGCTCGCGATCACGATGAAGATGCCCAGCACCTGCCACGTCGAGAGCGCCTGGCCGAGCAGCGCCCAGCCGAGGATCACGGCCATTACCGGGCTCAGGAAGGCCAGCGGTGCGATGGTCGAGGGCTCCAGCCGCGCCACGCCGCGGAACCACACGATGTAGGTCAGCGCGGCGCCCACGAGGCCGAGCCAGCCGAAGCCGATCCAGTTGTGCAGCGTGAGCGTGGGCAGCGGCGGCTCCAGCAGCAGCACCACCGGCAACAGCAGCAGGCCGCCCGCGGTGAGCTGCCACGCGGTGAAGGTCAGCGCCGACACTGGCGGCTGCCAGCGCCGGCTCAGCACCGTGCCGAAGGCCATCGATACGGCGGCGGCGATGGCGGCCGCGATGCCGAGCGCATCGAGCGCCGCGTTCGGCGTCAGCACCAGCAGCGCCACCCCGCCGATGCCGACCACCGCCGCCACCACCGACAGCGCGCGCACCTGCGAACCGAGGAAGAAGCTGGCCAGGAACACCACCATCAGCGGCTGCACCGAGGTGATCGTGGCCGCCACCCCGCCCGGCAGCCGGTAGGCCGCGAGGAACAGCATGGCCCACAGCACCGAGAAGTTCAGCGCGCCCAGCACGAAGATGCGTCCCCACCACGCCCGCTCGGGCAGCTGCCGCACGATCGCGAGCAGCAGCAGGCCCGCCGGCAGCGCACGCAGCAGCGCCACCGTCAGCGGGTAGTTCGCCGGCAGCAGCTCGGTGGTGACGATGTAGGTGCTGCCCCAGATGGCGGGCGCCGTGGCGGTGAGAAGGATGTCGGTGGTGCGGCTGGTCATGCCTCGAATCTAGTGAGTTGACCCATGGTTGTGAATGCTCGAATAATGAATTGATTCTTTACTGATAGTTGTCAATAAGGCCGGACCCATGGACCATCTCACCGCCCTGCGGGTCTTCCGCACCGCCGCAGCCACCGGCAGCTTCGCCGGCGCGGCGCGGCAGATGGGCCTTTCGGCCGCGGCCGTCAGCAAGAACATCGCGGAACTGGAGGCGCACCTGAAGGTGCGGCTCATCAACCGCACCACCCGGCAGATGAGCCTGACCGAGGCCGGCGCGGCGTACCACGAGCGGCTGTCGCGCATCCTCGACGAGCTCGCCGAGGCCGACGCCGCGCTGGCGCCCATGGGCAGCAGTCCCGGCGGCGTGCTGCGCGTGAGCGCGCCGCTGACCTTCGCGCTCACGCAGCTGTCGCCGGCCGTTCCCGAGTTCATGGCCCGCCATCCGAACCTGCGGCTGGAGCTGAACCTGCAGGACGCCCGCGTCGACATCATCGGCGAGGGCTACGACCTCGCCATCCGCGGCAGCGACCGGCTGGAGGATTCGAGCCTCGTCGCGCGCGAGCTCATGACCATGGACCACGTGCTGTGCGGCGCTCCGGCCTACTTCGCCGCCTTTGGCCGGCCCCAGCAGCCCGGCGAACTCAAGAACCACGAGTGCGTGCAGTTCACGCTCTCGGGCCACGCCAACAAATGGACCTTCGCGCGCGCCGGCCGCAGCGTGGCGGTGCCCATCGACGGGCGCTACAAGGTCAGCTCCAGCATCGCCGTGCGCGACGCGCTGCTCGCTGGCTTCGGCCTGAGCCTTGTCCCGCGCATCTACGTCGAAACCGAGCTGGCCTCGGGCCGGCTGGAGGCGGTGCTCGAAGACTGGGAGGCCGACCGCACGCCGATCTACGCCGTGTACCCCTCGCGTCACCTTGCGGCGAAGACCCGCGCCTTCGTCGACTTCCTGGTCGAGCGGCTCTCGGGGCGCTGACCGTTCAGCAGCCTGCCGACGGGCGTGCGGCGCACCAGCAGCTGGTAGCTCGCAAGCGCCGCCAGCGAGGTGGCCGCGATGTTCAGCCCCATCTTCGCGAGCGCGCCCAGCGGCGCGTTGAACAGAAGGATGCCGAAGCCGACGGTGCCCAGCATGTGCACCAGGTACACCCAGTAGGAGCTTTGCGACAGGTAGGCCAGCACCGCGTTCTGGCGCGGCAGGTAGCGCACGAAGCCGCAGATCAGCGCCATGCTCCAGAGCCACGCGGTCGCGTTGTAGGCGAAGGCGGTCCAGAACTCGGGGTGCGGCACACGATGCAGGCTGCCGCCGCGCGAGGCGCCCAGCAGCAGCACGGTTGCAACAAGGAAGGCAAGGCCGGCCGCCGCGTAGCCCTTGCACCGCGCCGTGAACTGAGCCAGCAGCCGCTCCTGTTGGCCATGCAGGTACCAGCCGGCCACGAAGAAGAGGCCGCTCTGCATCCATTCGGCCAATGGCGGCAGGAACGAGCCGCTTTCCATGGCCATGCCCGACGGATAGAGCATGCCGATGAAGGCCAGCGGCAGCGCCAGCACCGCGAAACCCCAGCGCCGCGCCATCAGTTCGGTGAAGCCGGAGGCCACCGCCTCGCGCAGCCGCGCGGGCACGAAGCGCTGAACCCGCATGCCGGCCCACGCCAGCACGCTGAGCCAGAACAGCTGGTACAGGAACCACAGGTGCATGGTGTTGAAGGGCGAGCCGCTGGCCTGCCGCGCGGGTGCCAGCGCGACGTCGATGCCCGGCACGCCGCGCACCGTCAGGTGGATGTAGACCATCGCCAGCACCGTGGTCGCCACGAACAGCGGCGGCCAGAAGATCGCGAAGGGCAGCGCGAGCCGCAGGCCGCGGTTCCTCAGCATGCCGTCGGCCCCGCGCCGCGCGGCCAGCAGCGCCACGAAGAAGCCGGCCAGCACGAAGAACACCGGCATGCGGAAGCTGTGGATGAAGAGCAGCAGCAGGTCGGCGACCGGCGATGTCTTCGGGTCGCGCCAGGGCAGCGGCGAATCGACGGTGATGTGGTTGATCGCGACGTGCAGCACGATGCCGAGCCACATCATGAGGGCGCGGAGGTTGTCGAGTGCGTGCAGCCGCTGGACAGGCTGAAGGGGCTGGAGTGGTGTGTGTGCGTTGTTCATGCGGCCACTGTCGGACCTCACGCAACGTCAGGGTCAAGCGCCGCCGGCGGCTGGCGGAAGATTTTTCAGGCGCAGCGCGGCCATGGCGCGCATCAGGTATTCGCGCACCGCGGGCGTCGCCACGGCGGCGGCCTGCAGCACCGGCTCTGCCGCCATCGCCTGCATCAGCCGGGCGGCGATGCCGGGGTCGTGGTCGGTGAAGGCGTCGAACAGGCGCGCCCATTCGCGCGCGATGGCCTGCACGGCATCGTCCTCGGGCGGAACGCCGCGAGTCTGCAAGGCGGCGAGCTCGGCCGCCAGTTGCCGCCACTCGTCCTCGGGCGGCGGCCCCAGCCGGGCCATGTCGTCGGTGCTCATGTGGCGCAGCAGCGCGGCCATGCGGATGCCGATGGCCACGCCGATGTACTCGATCACCTCGGTGGACGGCCCGCCGTCGCGGCGCGCCACGGGCTCGCGGCGGTACATCTCGCTCCAGCGCTCGACCAGCTCGAGGCTGCCGTCCATCCACTGGCCCAGCAGCGTCATCCAGCGCGCGGCCAGCGGCTGCACCTCGGGCGCATCGGCCGGCACGCCGCGCGCCATCAGCGCTGCCACATCGGCCAGCAGCGGCGGCCAACGGTCGGCCACCGTCTTCCAGTTGGCCATGAGCGACCTGATCTCGGCGGGGCTGAAGTAGCGGCCGTAGGCGGTCATCTGTTCCAGCGTGGCGAGCCAGTCCTTCAGGTCGGGCTGGGCGCCGTCGGCCAGGCGCTGTTCGAGCAGGCCGAGGCGTTCGCGCAGGGCTGTGGCCTGTGCGATCTGCTGGTCGAGCGCGGCCATCTGGCGCTGGAGGATGGCGGGCAGTGCGCCGTTCTCGCCTCCCAGCAGCTCGCCGATCTCGGCCAGCGGCAGGCCCAGTAGCCGCAATGCCTGGATGGCGTGGAGGCGGGCGATGTCGGCCGCGTTGTAGAGCCGGTAGCCGGCCTCGGAGCGCGCCGAGGGGGCCAGCAGGCCGATGGCGTCGTAGTGGTGCAGCGTGCGCACCGTGAGGCCGGTGTGCCTGGCGAGTTCTCCGACCTTGAGCAGCACGGGTTGTCGCTCCTGCGGGGCTCAGCCGGCTTCGGGCTCCGGCTCGGGCAGTTCGGGGTCTTCCCAGCCCAGCAGCTCGGCCAGCCGCCGCACGACCCAGGTGGCTTCGGCCGCCGACACGCCCGATTCGCGCGCCATCAGCCCGGCGTGGATGCGCCGCAGGATCTCGCTTTCGACCGGCACCTCGGTGTGGTGCTGGATCTGCGCGTGGCCCACGAGGTGGCTGGCGAGGTCTTCGCAGATCTCGTAGCGCTCGCGCACCACGCCGATCGGCTCGCTCAGGCGCTGGCGCGCGTCGGTGTAGACCGAGAAAAACGAGGGCGGGATGAGGATCTGGTTGTCGTCGGACATCGCTGCCTGAGTTGCTGCCTGAGCCGCTGTCTTATAGCCGCCCCAACGACAAAACGCGCCCTCGGGCGCGTTCGTCGTGGCTCCGGTGAGCCATCGGGGGCCGGATCAGCCGCCCTTCTTGGCGCGCTTGCCGGGGTTCTTCTTGCTGCGCGTTGCGGTGCCGCGTTCGAGGCTGACCTTCTGGCCGCCACCGGAGCGCGGCACGGTGTAGCCGGGCAGCGGCGTCGGCTTCGGGGTGGCAACGCGTTCGGCTTCGGTACGGAATGTCTTGGGCATGAAAAGCTCGGGTAAAAGTGAATGTTCGAACCTGCAATTAGGCCACATCGGGAATTTCACATGCCAATAACCGCAACGGCGGGTGGTGTCGGACGCGCGCGCTTCGTTTCAGGCTCGCTGATGCGCCACGTCTGCGTGATGGCTGGCACGGGCGCCATCGGGCTGATCGCGGTGTTCGCGGTCGACCTCATCAACCTGTTCTATATCTCGCTGCTCGGGGAGAAGGAGATCGCCGCGGCTGTCGGCTTCGCGGGCGTGGTGGGCTTCTTCCATGCGTCGCTGTGCATCGGGCTGACCATCGGCATCGCGGCGGTGGTGTCGCGCACCGTGGGCGCGGGGCGCGCCGAGGATGCGCGCCGCATCGCCACGTCGAGCCTCGTGCTGATGACGGCGCTGGCCGTGGTGGCGGGCACGGGCACCGCGTTCTTCCTGCACCCGGCGCTGCACGCGCTCGGCGCCCAGGGCGAGACGGCGCGGCTCGCGCACCGCTACCTCTCGGTGACGGTGCACACGCTGCCGCTGCTGGGCATCGGCATGGCGACGGCTGCGCTGCTGCGGTCCATAGGCGATGCGCGCCGCTCGATGACGGTGACGCTCGGTGGCGCCTTCGTGACGGCGGTGCTCGACCCGATCCTGATCTTCGGCTTCGGCCTGGGGCTCGATGGCGCGGCCATCAGCGCGGTGGTCTCGCGCATCGTGCTCGCGGCCATCGGCCTGCACGGCGTGATCGTGCGGCACCGCATGCTCGGGCGCTTCGAGCCGCACAAGCTCGCCGACGATGCGCGCGCGCTCGGCACGGTGGCGGCTCCGGCGGTGCTGACCAACCTGGCCACGCCGGTGGGCGCGGCCTTCGTCACGCATTCGGTCGCGCAGTTCGGGCCCTCGGCAGTGGCGGGCGCGGCCACCATCGACCGGCTCACGCCGGTGGCCTTCGGGCTGGTCTATGCGCTCAGCGGCGCGGTCGGGCCGATCCTCGCGCAGAACCTGGGCGCGGGGCAGTTCCGCCGCGTGCAGGAAGGACTGCGCGACAGCCTGCTCTTCATGGTGGTGTCGGTGGCCGTGGCGTGGCTGGTGCTGGCGCTCGGGCAGGGCGTGCTGATCCGCGCGTTCTCGGCCGACGGGCAGGCGGCGCAGCTGATCTCGCTCTTCTGCAGCTGGCTGGCCGCGAGCTTCTTTTTTGCGGGCGGGCTGTTCGTGGCGAACGCCTCGTTCAACAACCTCGGGCATCCGCTGCTGTCGACGGCGTTCAACTGGGGGCGCGCCACGCTGGGCACCATCCCGTTCGCCTGGTGGGGCTCGCACTACGGCGCGGCTGGCGTGCTGGTCGGGCAGGCAGTGGGCTCGTCGATCTTCGGGCTGCTGGCGGTGATCGTCGCGTTCCGGCTGGCCGCGAAGCTGGCGCGGCAGGAGGTACCGGCGGGCGCGGCCCCGGCGCTCGACGCGCCGGTGGCGCCGACCTCGCCGCAGGCAGCTACTGCTCCAGCAGCCGCACCTTGACCGACTTGCCCTTCACGCGGCCGGCCGACAGCTTGCGCACGGCCTCCGCTGCGATCGCGCGGTCCACCGCCACATAGGTCGAGAACTCGTTGACGTTGATCTTGCCGACCTGCTCCTTGGCATAGCCGCATTCGCCGGTCAGCGCGCCCAGCACGTCGCCGGCGCGGATTTTTTCCTTGCGCCCGCCCACGATCTGCAGCGTGGCCATCGGCGGCTGAAGCGGCGCGCCCTTGCCCGGCGTGAGCTCGGCCAACTGGTGCCATTCGGATTCGCGGCCCTGCAGCTGCTCGATCTTCCCGACGCTGCCCATCTCGTCCATGCTGGCTAGGTTCAGTGCCAGGCCTTCCGATGCGCCCTGCTGCCCAACGCGGCCGGTGCGGCCGACACGGTGAATGTGCACTTCGGCATCGGGCGTCACGTCGACGTTGATCACCGCTTCCAGATGCGCGATGTCCAGCCCGCGCGCCGCCACGTCGGTGGCCACCAGCACCGAGCAGCTGCGGTTGGCGAACTGCACCAGCACCTGGTCGCGCTCGCGCTGCTCCAGCTCGCCGAAGAGGGCCAATGCACTGAAGCCCTGGGCGCGCAGCACGTCGACGAGGTCGCGGCACTGCTGCTTGGTGTTGCAGAAGGCCAGCGTGCTCACGGGGCGGAAGTGATCGAGCAGCAGGCTCACGG
The DNA here is from genome assembly GCF_056867935.1 of Variovorax sp. TLI9-5A. Taxonomy (NCBI): domain Bacteria; kingdom Pseudomonadati; phylum Pseudomonadota; class Betaproteobacteria; order Burkholderiales; family Comamonadaceae; genus Variovorax; species Variovorax sp. TLI9-5A. The sequence goes on from NZ_CP200310.1 coordinate 354,988, forward strand.
CGTGCAGGCGCTCGTTGTCCGCCACCTCGTACCAGCGCTGGCGGATCTTGCTGCCTTCATGCTGGGACTGCACCGCGATCTGCTCGGGGCTCTTCATGAACTGCTGCGCCAGCTTGGCGATGCCCTCGGGGTAGGTGGCCGAGAACAGCAGCGTCTGGCGGGCCGAAGGGCACTGGCGCGCCACCTTCACGATGTCGTCGAAGAAGCCCATGTCGAGCATGCGGTCGGCTTCGTCGAGCACCAGGGTGTTGAGCGCTTCCAGGTCCAGGTTCTCGCGTTCGAGGTGGTCCATGATGCGCCCCGGCGTGCCCACCACGATGTGCGCGCCGTGCTCCAGGCTGGCCACCTGCCCGCGCAGCGCGACGCCGCCGCAGAGCGTGACCACCTTGATGTTCTCCTCGGCGCGCGCGAGGCGGCGGATTTCGGTCGTCACCTGGTCGGCCAGCTCGCGCGTCGGGCACAGCACCAGCGCCTGCACCGCGAAGCGGCGCGGGTTCAGGTTGGAAAGCAGTGCGAGGGCGAAGGCGGCGGTCTTGCCACTGCCGGTCTTGGCCTGGGCGATCAGGTCCTTGCCGAGCAGCGCCGGCGGCAGCGCGGCCGCCTGGATCGGCGTCATCTGCGTGTAGCCGAGCTGCGTGAGGTTGGCCAGCATCTGGGGCGAGAGCGCCAGCGCGGAGAAGCCGTTGTTGTTGTTGTCGCCGTTGCCGGCCGTGGAATCGGGGGTGGTCATGGTTCGATGGCCGGCGGGACGCACGAATGACAAAGGCCTTGCGGCACCCATGGCGGGCGTCGCAAGGCCTTCGGTCGGTGGCGTATCAGCGGCGGGGTGCGTTGTTGTTGCCGGAGCCGGAGTTCGTCGGCGGCGGGCCGCGGCGTTCCAGGTGGCGGAAGGTGATGCGGCCCTTGGTCAGGTCGTAGGGCGAGAGCTCGAGCGACACCTTGTCGCCGGCCAGGATGCGGATGTGGTGCTTGCGCATCTTGCCGCCGCTGTAGGCGATCAGCTGATGGCCGTTGTCCAGCGTGACGCGGTAGCGCGAGTCCGGCAGGACTTCGGTCACCGCGCCGTTCATTTCGATCAGTTCTTCCTTTGGCATCTGTGCTTACCTCTGAATCGTTCGTTCGATGTGTGTTGGAGATTGAATTGGTGTGATTGTTTCAGCCCGCGTACGGGAGCGCGAGACGGACGCGCGATTCGCTTCAACAGGAACGACGGCAGTGGTGGCCATCATGGGCGCCGGTCTGGCACTCCAACACACTGTGAATGCCGGCTTGCCGAGCGGGAGGCCGGAGAATCCGGGAGCAGCGCAGCTTGCAGGCGGGATTGACGAAATTCTTCGTCGTGGTATCGAAACGAACCCGACATTATAGCTTGCAGGGCATGACAGTTGCTTGTCTTAAAACAACGCCCAAAAGAAAAAAGCCCCGAAGGGCCGTTGTGCAAGCGCTATTTGCTATCGAAAGCATAGCTTCGCAGGAGTGGCGCCGGCCGCGCGCGCCCGGCGTGCGGCGCGCAGCAGCAGCATCAGGCCGGCGAACTGGCAGGCCGCGCCCACCCAGCCCACCGTGCCGACGCCGAACAGCTCGATCGCCACTCCGCCCAGCCCCGAACCCGCCGCGATGCCCAGGTAGATCGCTGAGGCGTTGAGCGACAGCGTCATCGGCGCGCGCTCCGGCGCCAGCCGGATCAGCCGCACCGCCTGCGCCGGCCCGAAGCCCCAGCCCGCAAAGCCCCAGAGCGCCGACAGCCCCACGATCGCCGGCAGCGCCAGCCCGTGCGGCAGCATCTGCGCCGCGAACGACAGCCCGCCCAGGATCAGCACCAGCATCAGCGCGAAACCCTGCGCCATGCGGTCGGCGCCGAAGCGGTCGGTGGCCCAGCCGCCTGCCGCGGTGCCGATGGCCGCCGCCACGCCGATGGCGAAGAACACCGCGCCCGCGCCCTCGGCGCCGAAGCCCAGCGTGTGCGACAGGAACAGCGCGATGTAGGTGTAGAAGCTGAAGCCGCCCGTGGCCCACAGCAGGCTGACCAGCAGCCCCGGCAGCACGCCCGGTTCGCGGGCCACGGCGAAGGCCGGTGCCTGCTTTTCCGCGACAGGCGCCTGCGCCAGCTCGCGCGGCAGCCCCAGCGCGAGGCCCCAGGTGGCGAGCGCCGCCACCGCAGCGATCAGCAGGTAGGCCGTGCGCCAGCCGCCCCAGCCCGCGATCCACGCGCCCAGCGGCACGCCGAGCGCCACCGCCACGGTGCCGCCGCCGGTCACGATGGCCAGCGCCCGGCCGCGCAGCGCGGGCGACACCATCACCGCCGCCACCGCGCTTGCCGTCGGCAAAAACACGCCGGCCACCAGCCCCAGCGCGACGCGCGCCAGCGCCAGCTGCATGAAGCCGTGCGCCATCGAGGCCGCCAGCGTCAGCCCCGAAAAGGCCGCGAGGCTCGCCACCAGCAGTCGCCGGCGTCCGAAGCGCGCCAGCAGCGCCGCCATCAGCGGCGAGCCGATCGCATAGCTCAGCGCGAACAGCAGCACCAGCTGCCCTGCGCGCGCGGCGCTGATCCGCAGGTCGGCCGCCAGCACCGGCAGCAGCCCCGCGACCATGAAGCTCTCGGTGCCGATGGCGAAGGCGCCCAGCGCGAGCCAGCCAAGGCTCAGCGGCAGGCGCTCGGCCGGTTGCGGTGCGCAGGAGGGGGAAAGAGCCGTGTTGTTCATGAGGAATGACTCCGTGGCAGTGTGTTCAGTGCCTCCAGAATAGATTTGCAAGTGGCTCTTCAAAAGAACCACAATCGGCAAAGTTCATGGAGCCACTTTTCGAACTCGCCATCCGCCTGCCGGCCGCCGGCTCGCGCGACCTGCTGCGCGAACTGCACCGCCAGCTGCGCGGTGCCATCCTCGATGGCCGGCTGCAGCCCGGCGCGCGCCTGCCCGCCACGCGCGCGCTGGCGCAGCGGCTGGGCGTGTCGCGCAACACCATGCTGGCGGCCTACGACCTGCTGCTGGGCGAGGGCTACCTGCTCGCGCGCCCGGGCGCCGGCACCTACGTGGCCGACACGCTCCCCGCATCCCGCCGGGGCCGCGCGACCAGAAAGGCACCTGCCGCCGGTCGCGACCTTCGCCTGGTGCCCGCCAGCGTCCCCGGCGCCGACCTCGCCCCCACCCTGCAGCCGCAGCCCGCGCGCGACGACTTCCGCGTCGGCCTGCCCGACGTGAGCCTCTTCCCCTTCGACATCTGGCGCCGCCTGAGCGACCGTGCCCTGCGCCGCATTGCGCGCCAGACGGCCGACTACGCCGACCCGCAGGGCCAGGCCGCGCTGCGCGAAGCCATCGCCGGGCATGTGTCGTTCACCCGCGCGGTGGGCTGCACGGCGGACGACATCGTGGTCACGGCAGGCGCCCAGCAGGCCTTCGGGCTGCTCGCGCGCATCCTGGTGGTGCCAGGGCGCACGGTGGTCGCGGTCGAGCAGCTTTTCTACCCCTCGCTGCGCGAGGCCATGCTGGCGGCCGGCGCGCGGGTGGTGACGGTGCCAACCGACGCCGAGGGCCTTTGCGTGGAGCGCATCCCGCCCGAGGCGCGCGTGATCTGCGTCACGCCCTCGCACCAGTTCCCCACCGGCGTCGCGATGTCGCCGCAGCGCCGCGCCGCGCTGCTGGCCTTCGCGCGGGAGCGCAACGCGGTGATCGTCGAGGACGACTACGACAGCGAATTCCGTTTCGCTGGCCGCCCGCTCGATGCGCTGCAGACGCTGGACCGCGCCGAGTCGGTCTTCTACGTCGGCACTTTTTCCAAGAGCCTGTTCCCCGCGCTGCGGCTGGGCTTCGTGGTCGCGCCGCCCTGGGCCCGCGCGGCGCTGGTGCGTTCGCGCGAACTGGCCGACTGGCATGGCCCGGTGCTCGGCCAGGAGGCGCTGGCCGCGTTCATCGCCGAGGGACATCTCGCGCGCCACATCCGCAAGATGCGCAAGCTCTACGGCGCGCGGCGCACCGCCCTGCTGGAGGCATTGGCGCGCCACGGCGCGGACCGGCTGGAGACGATTCCGTCGAGCGCCGGCCTGCACCTGTCGGCCTGGCTGCATGGCGACACGCGCGATTTCACCGTGGTCGAGCGCGCCGCGGCGGCCGGCATCACGCTGCCGCCGCTGTCGCGCTTCGCGCTCGATCCGCTGGCGCCCGACGCGCCCAATGGCCTGGCCTTCGGCTACGGCCTGATCGGCGAGGCGCGGATCGACGGCGCGATCCGGCGGCTGATCCAACTCCTGTAGCTACGCCCGGTCCAGCGGCAGCTGAGTGGTGAACTTGGTGGTCGACAGCACCACGTCGCTCGAATAGTTCTCCAGCGCCAGCGCGTCGCCAAGCTGCTCCTGCGCGAAGGCCTGGTACTCGGGCAGCGAGCGCGCGCAGATCACGAGCACGAAGTCGGTGTCGCCCGCCACGCAGTGGCACTGCAGCACCTGCGGCAGCGCGTGCACCTTGCGCTCGAAGGCCTGTATGGCCTCGCGCGTGGTGCTGCGCAGCGACACGCGCGAGATCACCAGAACCGGAAAGCCCACGCGCGCCGCGTCGAGGATCGCCACCTCCTCGCGGATCACGCCCGCGCGCCGCAGCCGCTGCACGCGCTTGAGGCAGGCCGAGGGCGACAGGTTCACCCGCTCGGCCAGCGTCTGGTTCTGCAGGCCCGCGTCGGCCTGCAGCTCGGCGAGGATGCTCTGGTCGATGCGATCGAGGTCGAGGGTGCCGGTCTTCATGGTGCCGCCAGTGTGGCGCAACGCCCGTGCAATCGGATGCGCTTTGGGGCCCGCACAACGACACCGGATTCTCCGGCCGCTGGCTACGCTGCCCGCATCCCAACGAAAAGGAGCATCCGATGGCAGAAGGCGTAACCTACGACCCCGCGGCGGCCCGGCACCTCGTGCGCTACGGCATGGGCCTGAGCCCGCACGTGATCGTCAAGGCGCGCGGCGCCACGCTGTGGGACCAGCACGGCCGCGAGATCCTCGACTTCACCTCCGGCCAGATGTGCGCCACCATCGGCCACAACCATCCGCGCATCGTCGCGGCCATCGAGAAGGCCTGCGAGGGTGCGCTGCACCTCTACAGCGGCTTTGTCGGGCCGGCGGTGCCCGCGCTGGCCGGGCGGCTGGCGTCGATGCTGCCGCCGTCGCTGTCGAAGTCGCTTTTTCTTTCCACGGGCGGCGAGGCCAACGAGGCGGCGGTGCGCATGGCGCGGCTGGCCACCGGCCGCTACGAGATCGTGGGCCTCAACGGCGGCTGGCACGGCGTGACCGGCGGCATCGCCTCGCTCACCTTCGCCGGCCGTCATCACGTCGACTACGGGCCGCGCAAGCCCGGCACCATGTCCATTCCGGCGCCCAACTGCTACCGCTGCCCGGTGCGCCACTGCCGCGACGCCTGCGACACCACCTGCCTGGACGTCGGCTTCGACATGGTCGACGCGCAATCCGGCGGCTCGCTCGCCGCCTTCATCGCCGAGCCGGTGCTCAGCTCGGGCGGCGTGATCGTGCCGCCCGCGGGCTACTTCCCAAAGCTCAAGAACAAGTGCCGCGAGCGCGGCATGCTGCTGATCCTCGACGAGGCGCAGACCGCCTTCGGCCGCATGGGCGCCAACTTCGCCTTCGAACAGGCCGATGTGGTGCCCGACATCCTCACCGTGTCGAAGACGCTGGGCGGCGGCGTGGCCATCGGCGCGACCATCACCAGCGAGGCCATCGAGCAGGACTGCCACGACAAGGGCTTCGTGCACGTCACCTCGCACGTGTCCGACCCGCTGCCGGCCGAAGTCGCGCTGGCCGTGCTCGACGTGCTGGAAGAAGAGGACCTGAACCGCCGCGCGGCGGAAATGGGCAAGCGATTGAGCCAGGGCCTGGAGACGCTGAAGGCCCGCCACGAGGTGATCGGCGACGTGCGCGGCCACGGCCTGCTGCAGGGCGTCGAACTCGTGAAGGACCGCGAGACCCGCGAGCCCGACGCCGGGCGCGGCCGGGCCATCACCGACGCCTGCATGGAGCGCGGCCTGAGCATGAACATCGTGTCCGTCGGCGGCATGGCGGCGGTGTGGCGCATCGCACCGCCGCTGAACGTGAGCGAGGCCGAGCTCGATCGCGGGCTCGAAATACTCGACGACGCGATACGGTCTACGGCCTAGCCGATCCCCAGCATCCGCTTGTTCGCCGCCACGTCCACCCCGCCGGCGGCGAAGTCGTCGAAGGCGCGGTCGGCCACGCGGATGATGTGGTCGGCGATGAACTTCGCGCCCTCGCGCGCGCCGTCTTCCGGGTGCTTGATGCAGCACTCCCACTCCAGCACCGCCCAGCCCGGGAAGTCGTACTGCGCCATCTTCGAGAAGATGGCCTTGAAGTCGACCTGCCCGTCGCCCAGCGAGCGGAAGCGCCCTGCCCGATTGATCCAGCTCTGGAAGCCGCCGTACACGCCCTGCTTGCCGGTCGGATTGAACTCGGCATCCTTCACGTGGAAGATCTTGATGCGCTCGTGGTAGTGGTCGATGTAGGCCAGGTAGTCGAGCTGCTGCAGCATGAAGTGGCTCGGGTCGTACAGCAGGCAGGCGCGCGGGTGGTTGCCGACGCGCTCCAGGAACATCTCGTAGCTCACGCCATCGTGCAGGTCCTCGCCGGGATGGATTTCGTAGCCCACGTCCACGCCCGCGGCGTCGAAGGCGTCCAGGATGGGCCGCCAGCGGCGCGCGAGCTCGTCGAAGGCCTCCTCGATCAGGCCCGGCGGGCGCGGCGGCCAGGAGTAGAGGTACGGCCAGGCCAGCGCGCCCGAGAAGGTCGCGTGCGCCGTGAGCCCCAGGTTGGCCGAGGCGCGGGCCGCCAGGTGCAGTTGCTTGCCGGCCCACTGCTGGCGCCGCGCCGGGTCGCCGCGCACCTCGGGCGCCGCGAAGCCGTCGAAGCCCGCGTCGTAAGCCGGGTGCACCGCCACCAGCTGGCCCTGCAGGTGGGTCGAGAGTTCGGTGATCTGCAGGCCATGGCTGGCCAGCGTGCCCTTCACCTCCTCGCAGTAGGCCTTGCTTTCGGCGGCGCGCTGAAGGTCGAACAGGCGGGCGTCCCAGCTGGGAATCTGCACGCCCTTGTAGCCCAGGCCGGCGGCCCAGCCGGCGATGCCGTCGAGGGTGTTGAAGGGGGCGGTGTCTCCGGCGAACTGGGCCAGAAAGATGGCGGGGCCCTTGATCGTTTTCATCGGCTTGTCTTCCTTATTCGTTGGGGCGGCGTTGAAAGCATACTTGGCGTGTCGTCCGACCCCGTGCGAGAGGCCAACGAGCCAAAATGGACTTTCCTTTCCGCATCACCCGTCCGGTTAGCACTGGCGACAGTCCAGCGATGACACAACCCGTTTCCGCCCGGCTCAAGATCGGCCTGTCGGCCTGCTTCTCGCACGCCGACCCGGCCCGTTCGCTCTTCACCAACAAGACCCTGCAGTACGTCGAGCAGTCCATCGCGCACTGGCTCATGTCCGCCGGCGCCATGGTCGTGATGGTGCCCTGCCCCACCGGCGAAACCGCGCGCGGCGACACCAAGCTGTCGCACTACGCAGAATGGCTCGACGGCGTGGTGATGCACGGCGGCGCCGACGTCTGGCCCGGCAGCTACGGCGAGGAGCCGCTGAAGGACGCCTGGATCGGCGACCGCATCCGCGACCTCTACGACCTGGCGCTGGTCGAAGCCTTCGAGCAGGCCGGCAAGCCCATCTTCGGCGTGTGCCGGGGGCTGCAGCTCATCAACGTGGCCTTCGGCGGCACGCTCTACCAGGACATCGAGGAGCAGCACGGCCACCCCGAGACGCTCAAGCATCGCGACCCGGTGACCTACGACCAGAACTTCCACGACATCGAGATCGTCGAGGGCACGCGGCTTTCCAGGCTCTATCCGCAGGTGCGCAGCGCGCGCGTCAACAGCATCCACCACCAGGGCATCAAGGGCCTCGCGCCGGGCTTCGAGGTCGAGGCCTGGAGCCTGCCCGACCGCGTGCCCGAGGCCATCCGCCGCCGCCCCGAGAAGGGCCGCAGCTACATCGCCGCGACCCAGTGGCACCCCGAGTTCCACAAGTACGGCAGCACCGAGACGGTGGACGACACGCCCATCCTTCACGACTTCCTCTGGGCCTGCGCCACCGCCAGGGTCGCGCCCAAGACCACGCCGCGCTCCGGCCCCGGCAAGATCCGCGACCGCGCCGCGCGGGTGCTGCGGCAGGCGCTGCTGCGACGCTAGGTCTTCTTTCTTTCTTTTTTGCTCAGCGCCAGGCGGCGCGCAGCAGCGCTGCCGGATCGCTGGTGCCAGCGCTGATGCCGGTGACCGGCCCCCAGTCGGGATCGAAGCGGCTCGACAGGAAAGCGGCCGATTCTTCGGCGCTCGCATGCTCCAGCATCAGGCAGGCCTGCGCAGCCAGCACCAGCCGTTGCGTGAAGCGGCGCGCCTGCTGCTCCAGCTCCTGCGGCGGCAGCTGCGTCATCTTGCGCACGGCCTGCAGCGCGTCGAGCACGCGGGGCTCGCCGGTGGCGACCTCCTGCAGCTGGTCGAGCATGAGGTGTACATCGTCGGGGTTGCGCGAGACTGCGCGCAGCACGTCCAGGCACATCACGTTGCCCGAGCCTTCCCAGATCGAGTTGACGGGCGCCTCGCGGAACAGCCGGCCCATCGGGCCCTCCTCGACGTAGCCGTTGCCGCCGAACACCTCCATCGCCTCGCCGGTGAGAGAAGGGATACGCCGCCATCACCATCCGCGAGATCGTGTCGGTGGCCGGCACGGGGCTCGGCAGCTTCTACGAATACTTCGCGAGCAAGGAAGACCTGGCGCGCGTGTGCCTGCACCTGCGCTCCAAGGCGCTGCTGCTGGACATGCGCGCGGCCGTCGCCGCGCACGCGGGCCGGCCGCTGGCGCAGATCGTCGATGCGGTGATCGACGCGCAGCTCGATGCGCACCGCGCGCAGCCCCTGGCCTGGGGCGCGCACTACCTGCTGGAGCGGCATCTCTCGGGCCCCGAGGCCTATCGCAAGATGTACGACCGCTTCGTGGCCGAATGGGTGGGCGCGCTCGACGCGGCCATCGACCTGTCGCCGGACTGCCAGAAGAAGGAAGTCGCCCGCGTGTGCCAGACCATCATCTACGGCCTGTTCGCGCACCTGCACATCGGCACGGGCGGGCGGCCCGACCTGCAGGCGCTGTCGCGGCAGCTGCGTGCCGCGCTGCACGGCTACCTGGCGGTCGCGGCCTGATTGGATCCGCGCGGGATCAACGCGCGCCGCTGCTGTTCTTGTAGCCGCTGACGCTGGCGTCGATGGTGCCGAACACCGTGACGCCGCTGCCGCTGCTCGGCGTCGCGGCCGAGGAGCCGGCGTTGCCTGCGGAACCCGTGCCGGCGCAGCCCGTGGCCAGCACGCCCATGGCGATCGCGAATGCGGCGGCGATGAAAGACGACTTCAACGGAATCTCCTGGGTGGTTGGATTGGAACCACTATAGGCCGGCCGCGCAAAGCGGCCTGTAACAGCACACCCGGCGTCGTCAGGGTTGTTGACGCGGGTCGGTAGCCAGCAGCATCTCGACCATCGAGCGCAGGTGCCCCTGCAGCCGCGCCGCGCCGGCCTCGTCGAGCGCCAGCGTGGCCTCGTCCATATAGAGCCTGCGGTTGATCTCGACCTGGATGCTGTGCCGGTTCGCCTCGGGCCTGCCCTGCCGGCGTACCAGCTCCACGCCCTTGTAGGGATGGTTGTAGTCCACGCTGTAGCCGAAGCCGCGAAGGTGCTCGCAGATCCTGCGCGACAGCGCCGGATCTGCCGTGCTGCCGTCGCGGTCGCCGATCACGAAGTCGGCATGCACCAGCCCCGGAAAGTCGGTCGCATGGCTGGCCGCGACGGCGGGCATCGAGTGGCAGTTGATGTGGATGCTGTAGCCGTGGCGCGCATGCGCCTCGTCTACCGCCTGCGCCACGGCGGCGTGGTATGGCCGCCAGCAGCTGTCGATGCGCTGGCGCACCTCTTCCACCGGAAGCAGTCGGTCGTAGATCGGCAGGCCGTCGTCGGTGAGCTTCCAGATCAGGCCCTTGCCCAGGCGCACCTTCGACAGCACGCGCGGGTCGGCGGAGACCGGGTCGGTCCACGTGCCTTCGAGCATGGTGGTGTCGATCTCGGTCGTGTCGCGGTTGGCGTCGAGGTAGCTGCGCGGAAAGTGCGCCTCGATCCATGCCGCGCCCAGTTCGGGCGCGAAGGCATAGAGCTTCTCGACGTGCGTGTCCTCGGCCCGGCGCAGCGTGGCCAGGTCGCGCACCGTGCGGAAGTCCTCGGGGTAGACGGTGCCGCTGTGCGGGGAGTCCAGCACCAGCGGCGTGTGCCCGGCGACGCTCGTCACCTGGGCGCGGGTTTGAATCAGTTTCAGGACAGGATGCATAGGCAGGCCGGGCTCAGTCCAATCGCACGCGTGCGAATTCGGCCACCTTCTTCATCTTGTCGATCTCGCTGGTGATCTGCTTGGTGAACTGCGCCGGCGTGGTGCCCGAGGCGTACAGGCCCTGCAGTGCCAGGCGCTCGCGCACCGAGGTGTCCTTCAGCGCGGTGGCCACGGCCTGCTGCATGCGCAGTACCAGCTCGGCCGGCGTGCCTGCGGGCGCGACCATGCCGAACCACGACGGGTCGTTGTTGACCGGATAGCCCAGCTCGGCATAGGTGGGCACGTCGGGCAGCACGTCGAGGCGGCCGTTCCATGACACGGCCAGCGCCTTCAGCTTGCCCGCCTTCACGTGCGGCAGCGAGGAGGCCACCTGGTCGAAGTACACCGGCACCTCGCCCGCGAGCACGTCGTTGATGGCCGGGCCCGCACCGCGGTAGGGGATGTGCACCATCGAGGTTCCGGTGCTGCTCTTGAACAGCTCGCCCCACATGTGGCCGATGGTGCCGTTGCCCGGCGTGGCATACGACACCTTGCCCGGATTGGCCTTCAGGTACTTCACCAGCTCGGCGAAGCTGGCCACCGGCAGCTTGGTCGGGTTGATGACGATCACGCCCGGCGCCTTGACGATCTCGGTGACGGCGGCGAAGCCCTTGATCGGGTCGTAGGGCAGCTTCTGGTAGACGGCCGGGTTCACGCCATGCGTGGACAGGGTGGCGATGCCGAAGGCCAGTCCGTCCGGCGTGGCGCGGGCCAGTTCGGCCATGCCGATGGAGCCGCCGGCGCCCGCGCGGTTGTCGATGACCACGGGCTGCTGGAGGATCTTGCCGAGGGGCTCGCCGAGCACGCGCGCCGTGATGTCGGTGGCGCCGCCGGGCGGGAAGGGCACGATCAGGCGGATCGGCTTGCCCTGGGCGAAGGATATTCCTGGCACGACAGATGCGGCGGCGAGGGTGGAAATGAAATGACGACGTAGCATGGGGTTTTTCCGATGAATCAGGAGGTGACGGAGCGATTCGCTCCCATCGCCTGAAGCAAAGGATAGACCAGCTAACATTCCAATTTGGAATGTTTTGATGGGCTTCCTTCCATGTCGCTTCGCCGTCTCAATCCGCCCCTGAACCTGCTGCGCGCCTTTTCGACCGTGGTGCGCTTCGGCGGCGTCTCACGCGCCGCCGAGGCGCTGCACCTCACGCAGGGCGCCGTCAGCAAGCAGGTGCAGGAACTCGAGCGCTGGATCGGCGCTCCGCTGTTCGAGCGCAGCCGCAAGCGCCTCGCGCTCACGCCGGCGGGCGAGCGCTACGAGAAGGCGGTGCGCGCCACGCTGGCGCAACTGGAGGCGGCCACGCTGGAGCTCATCACGAGCGGGGACGGCGGCGGCGCGCTGCACCTCTCCGCCCTGCCCACCTTCGGCGCCAAGTGGCTGATTCCGCGGCTGCCCGATTTCCAGCGCGCGCATCCGCAGATCACGCTGCATTTCGTGCCCTTCGTGCACGGTTACGACTTCGAGCGGCCGGAGCTCGACTGCGCCATTCTTTTCGGGGACGGTCATTGGCCCGGCGCCCGGTCGCACTACCTCGCGGGGCAGGACGTGGCGCTGATCGCGCCGCGTGCGGCGCAGGCCGAGGTGGCCATCCGCACGCCGCAGGACGTGGCGCGCTGCACGCTGCTGCGCCACGTCACGGTGCCGCAGTCGTGGCTGCAGTGGAGCGAAACGCATGGGGTGCGCGGGCTCGACCCGCTGGCGGGCCCGCAGTTCGACCAGTTCCAGACCATGATTCGCGCGGTCATGGCCGGCATGGGTGTGGCGCTGGTGCCGCGCTGCCTGGTGCAGGACGAGATCGCCTCGGGGCTGGTGGACGAGCCGCTGCCCGGCGGCGGCTACCGCGGCAACGAGGGCTACTGGTTCTGCTATCCGGAAGGGCGCGGCCAGCTCGTCACGCTCGATCATTTCCGCAGCTGGCTGCTCGCGGAGGTAGACCGGGCCCAGGAGGCGACGGCGCCCGTGCCCGCCCCTGGCTGAAGCGCCCGGCGGGCTGCTATTCGGGCTTGGCGCCCGAGGCCTTCACCGCCGCGCCCCACACGCCGATCTCGCTCGCCACGAAGCGGTCGAACTCGGCCGGCGTCGTCGGGGCGGGCTCGGCGCCGCGCTCGCGGATGAAGCGCGCCATCTGCTCGCTCCTGAGGATGTCGGTCACCTCGCGGTTGAGGCGCTCGACGACATCGCCCGGCGTGCCGCGCGGCGCCATCAGGCCGAGCCAGCCGACGGCCTCGAAGTTCTTCGTGCCGGCCACGCCGCTTTCGCGCACGGTGGGCACGTCGGGCAGCTGCGAGGAGCGCGTGGCCGAGGTCACGGCCAGCGGCACCGCCCGGCCCGACTTGATGTGCGGCAGCGCAGCCGTCACCGAATCGATCATCAGCGGCACCTGGTTGCCCAGGAAGTCCGACTGCGCCGGGCCGCTGCCCCGGTACGGAATGTGCGTGACGAACACATGCGCCGCCGCCTTGTACATCTCGCCCGACAGATGCTGCGTGCCGCCGATGCCGGCGCTCGCGTAGCTCAGCCGGCCGGGCTCGGCCTTGGCGCGCGCGGTGAGGTCGGCCAGCGTGCGGATGCCGCTCTCGGGCGTGGCCAGGAACACCAGCGGCACCTTGGCGACGAGCGAGATGCCGACCAGGTCCTTGCGCGGGTCGAAGCCCGGCTTGGCGTAGAGCGTCTGGTTCACCGCCATCGCGCTTCCCGCCACCACCAGCGTGTAGCCGTCGGGCTGCGAGCGCACCACGAACTCGGTGCCGATGTTGCTGCCGGCGCCGGCCTTGTTGTCGACCACCACCGGCTGGCCCAGCCGCTTGCCGAGCTGCTCGGCCAGGGCGCGGGCGAAGATGTCGGTGGCCTGCCCGGGCGGGAACGGCACCACCAGCTTGACGGGCTTGTCGGGCCATGCGGCGGCATGCGCCAGTCCCGCGCCGCCCAGCACCGCGATGGCCAGGGTCAGGCTCGCGCCGAAGCGTCTGCGCCGCATGGCTCAGGCCGCCGAGAGATGCTTGCCCACGATGCCCGCGAGCTCGAACATCGTCACCTGGTCCTTGCCGAACACCGGCTTGAGCTTGGCGTCGGCGTTGATCGAGCGCTTGTCCTTGGCGTCCTGCAGGCCGTTGGCCTTGATGTAGTCCCAGAGCTTCTTCACGACCTCGGTGCGCGCGACCGGCTCGTTGCCGATCACCGCCGCCAGCGCGTCGCTGGGCTTGAGGCCCGCGCCGGTCTTGCGCGGCGCGGCGGCCTTCTTCGCGGCCGGTGCCTTCTTGGCGGCGGGCGTCTTCTTTGCAGCAGCCGTCTTCTTGGCGGCGGCGGTCTTGCCGGCGAAGGTCTTGCGTGGCGGGAACTTGCTGCCGCCTTCGCGCGGCGCGAACTCGAAGGTCACCTTGCCCTCTTCCGCGTTCCAGGTCAGGAAGGCCTTGAAGGCGCGGCGCGTGCGCATGCTCACGAATTTGTCGAGCAGGTCGGTCTTGCCGGTGGCCAGCAGCTTTTCCATCTGCGCGCGCTCCACGGGCTGCTGCAGGATGATCTTGCCGGTCTTGAAGGTGCAGCTCGGCGTGGGCTGCGAATTGGTCGGCACCGACTTCTCGCAGACGTAGTTGCTGCCGTGCTCGAACACGGGCGCGCCGCACACCGGGCAGGGGCCCACGGTGTCCTGCTCGCTGAAGTCGACGATCTCGCCGCTTTCCTCGTTCTTGTCGTCGCCGAAGTCGAACTCCAGCTTCCAGTTCTTGGCTTCCTCGTCGTACTTGATGACGATCTCGGAGGTGAAGGGCCAGCCGGCCTTGGAACGGAAGCCTTCCAGTGGGCCGATGTGCTTGTCGCGCAGCAGTGCCTCGGCCTCGGCCACCTCGAAGGTGCGCCCGGCCGGAGACTTGCCGAACGAGAAGCCGCAGGCGTCCTCGCCGGTGCCGCTCTTGCCGGTGCAGGCGTAGCGGCGGTAGTTCTCGCGCACGATGCCGCCGCAGTTGGGGCACGGCGTCTGCAGGGTCGCGTAGTCGCCCGGCACGGTGTCGCGGTCGTATTCCTTGGCCTTCTTGACGATGTGCTGCGTCATCTCGGCGATCTCGCGCATGAAGGCGTCGCGGCTGAGCGCGCCCTTCTCCATCTGCGCGAGCTTGTATTCCCACTCGCCGGTCAGCTCTGCCTTGGAGAGTTCTTCCACGCCCAGGCCGCGCAGCAGCGTCATGAGCTGGAAGGCCTTGGCCGTGGGAATCAGCTCGCGGCCTTCGCGCAGGATGTACTTCTCGGCGATCAGGCCTTCGATGGTGGCCGCGCGCGTGGCTGGCGTGCCCAGGCCTTTTTCCTGCATGGCCTCGCGCAGCTCGTCGTCGTCGATGGTCTTGCCCGCGCCTTCCATGGCGCCCAGCAGCGTGGCTTCGGAATAGCGTGCCGGCGGGCGCGTCTTCAGGCCCTTGGTGTCGACCGACTCGGCCTTCACGATCTCGCCCGGCTTCACCGGCACGAGGCGCTTGCCGTCCTTGTCGTCTTCCTTCTCGTCGTCCTGGGCTTCCTTGCCGTAGATGGCGAGCCAGCCCGGCTTCACCAGCACCTTGCCGTCGGTGCGGAAGGGGTACTTCTTGCCGCCCTGCTCCACCGTGCTGATGCGGGTGGTGACCTGGTATTCGGCGCTCGGGAAGAACACCGACAGGAAGCGGCGCACCACGAAGTCGTACAGCTTCTGCTCGGCCTCGCTCAGGCCGCTGGGCGCCTGCAGCGTCGGGATGATGGCGAAGTGGTCCGACACCTTCGCGTTGTCGAAGATGCGCTTGTTGGGCTTCACATAGTTGCCGTCCACCGCTTGCTGGGCGAAGGGCGCCAGGTGCTTCATGCCGCTGTTGGCGAGCATGCCCATGGTCTGCTTGACCACCGGCAGATAGTCCTCGGGCAGCGCGCGCGAATCGGTACGTGGGTAGGTCAGCGCCTTGTGGCGCTCGTACAGGCTCTGCGCCAGCGCCAGCGTGGTCTTGGCGCTGAAGCCGAAGCGGCCGTTGGCCTCGCGCTGCAGCGAGGTCAGGTCGAACAGCGCGGGCGATGCCTGCGTGGTGGGCTTGCTTTCTTCCGTGACGGTGGCGGGCTTGCCGCGCGCGGCGTCGGCGATGGCGCGGGCTTCCTGCTCGTTCCAGACGCGGTCGGCGCGCTGCTCGGGGTCGGGCTCGCCGTTGGCCAGCAGAGGCGCGTTGGCCTTCTTCCAGTCGGGGTTGAACCACTTGCCCGGGTACTCGCCGGCCTCGGCCGCGAAGCTGCCGTGGATTTCCCAGTAGTCGCGCGAGACGAACTTGCGGATCTGCTCCTCGCGCTCCACCACCACCGACAGCGTGGGCGTCTGCACGCGGCCCACGGTCGTGAGGAAGAAGCCGCCGTCGCGCGAGTTGAAGGCGGTCATGGCGCGCGTGCCGTTGATGCCCACCAGCCAGTCGGCCTCCGAGCGCGAGCGCGCGGCATCCGCCAGGCCCTGCATCTGCTTCTCGGTGCGCAGCGCGTCGAAGCCGTCGCGGATGGCCTGCGGCGTCATCGACTGCAGCCAAAGCCGCTTCACAGGCTTGTTCAGGCCCGACTTGCCGCCCGCGTACTGCTCGATGAGACGGAAGATCAGCTCGCCCTCGCGCCCCGCGTCGCATGCGTTGATGAGCTGCGTGACGTCCTTGCGCTTGGCCTGCTTGACCACCGCGTTCAGGCGCGTCTTGGTCTTGTCCACGGGCTTGAGGTCGAAGTGCGGCGGGATCACCGGCAAGTTGGCGAAGCTCCACTTGCCGCGCTTGACGTCGAATTCCTCGGGTGCCTGGATCTCGACCAGGTGACCGACCGCGCTGGTCACGACATAGCTGTCGTTCTCGAAATGCTCGTCATGTTTGTCGAATTTCCCTGCGACCGGCGTGAGAGCGCGGACGATGTCCTGCGCCACCGACGGCTTTTCTGCGATTACCAACGTCTTCATCAACAGTTCCTAAAAAATTCAGGCCGGCGCCGGGCCGCCCCAAGGCGGCCTGCGGTCCCCCGGGGGCAGCGACGACACGCAGTGCGGGAGCGTGGGGGCCACATACAATCTGCGGCTTCCCGCGTGCGCACGCGCGCACACGCATGTGTGCATATTCAAACTAACAGACTTCGGCGATGCCTTCCAAATCCCCACTTCCGGCCGGTCGTGATACGCAAGCCACCGCTCTTACCGAGGCAGATGCACAACCCGCCGCCAAGGCCAAGGATCGTTCCGGCGGCGGCCGCCGCATCCAGATGCGGCGCTCCGATGTCCACGGCAACGGCGTGTTCGCCGTGCAGGACCTGGCCGAAGGCGAAACGCTGATCGAATACAAGGGCGAGGTCATCAGCTGGAAGGAGGCGCTGCGCCGCCATCCGCACGATCCGACCCAGCCGAACCATACCTTCTACTTCCACATCGACGACGGCCGCGTGATCGACGGCAACGTCAAGGGCAACGACGCGCGCTGGATCAACCACTCGTGCGAACCGAACTGCGAAGCCGACGAGGTCGATGGGCGCGTTTATATCAAGGCGCTGCGCAACATCGCCGCCGGCGAGGAGCTCAACTACGACTACGGCCTGATCATCGACGAGCCGTACACGCCGAAATTGCTTTCCGAATTTCCCTGCTGGTGCGGCTCCGAACAATGCCGCGGCACGCTGCTGACACCCAAGGATGAGGACGAGGAAAAGAAAAAGAAGAAGGCGAAGAAAAAAGCCGAAAAGAAAAAGGCCGAGAAAAAGGCCGAGAAGAAGGAGGCGAAAAAGGAAGCCAAAAAGGCCGAGAAGAAAGCCGAAAAGAAGGCTGAAGCGAAAGCGGAAAAGAAATCCGCGAAGAAAGCCAAGTCCGCCAAGGACTGACGGATGAACGAGAGCAGCACCGCCGACTGGTTCCAGGACCGGATCGCTGCGGCGGTTGCGCCGCTGCTGCCCGGCTTCGCGGTCGAGGCCGTGGCCGAAATCGACTCCACCAACACCGAGCTGATGCGCCGCGCGCGCGCCGGCCGCGTCGAGCCCGTGCTGCTCGTGGCCGAGCGCCAGACGGCCGGGCGCGGGCGCCTCGGGCGCCCCTGGCAGAGCGGCGCGCAGCAGGACGCGGCCGTTTCGCTGACCTTCTCGCTGGGCATGCCGCTCGCGCCCGCCGACTGGTCGGGCCTGTCGCTGGCCGTCGGCGTGGCGGTGGCCGAGGGGCTCGATCCCTCGGGCGCGCACAAGGTCGGCCTGAAGTGGCCCAACGACATCTGGGTCGACGACCGCAAGCTGGTCGGCATCCTCATCGAAACCGCCCTGCCCTCCGATGGCTGCCCGGATGCGTCGCGCTATGTGGTGATCGGCATCGGCATCAACATCGGCGCGCGCGAAGGCGACGGCATGCGCACGCCGCCGGCATGGCTGCACCAGTGGCGCCCCGGAGCCAGCGCGCCCGAGGTGCTGGCCGACCTGGCCGAGCCGCTGGTGCGGACGGTGCTCGACTTCGAGGCTCGCGGCTTCGCGCCCTTTGCCGAACGCTTCGCCGCGCGCGACGTGCTGCGCGGGCGCGAGGTGGCGCTCAGCGACGGCACCGCCGGCCTGTGCGAAGGCGTGGCCTGGGGCGGCGAGCTGCAGGTGCGCACCGACGCCGGCCTGCAGCTCATTTCCAGCGATGAAGTGAGCGTGCGCCCTCGCGGCATGTCTTTCTGATCTTCACCATGAAGCTGCGCCTGCTCCTCGTCGTCCTGCTGCTGGCCAATGCCGGCTACTTCCTCTGGGCGCGCGGCGATCTCGCCGGCTTCGGTCTCGCGCCGGCCAGCCTCGCGGAGCGCGAGCCACAGCGCATGGCGCGGCAGATCCACCCCGAGTGGCTGCAGATCCGCAAGGAAGCGCCGAAGGCCGCCGCACCGGCGCCCTGACGAACTTCCGCTGCCGTCTCAGGACGGCTGCTCGCCTTCGAATCGCACCGTGAAGAGCGCCCCCGGCGGCTGCTTGCCGGGATGCGCGTCCTCCAGCTTCACCTGTGCGCGGTGCTGGTTCGCGATCTCCAGCACGATCGGCAGGCCCAGCCCCGAGCCATCGGCCTCGTTGCCGAGCACGCGGTAGAAGGGCTCGAACACCAGCTCGCGGTCGGACTCGGCGATGCCCGGGCCGTTGTCCTCCACCTGCAGCAGCAGCACGTGGCCGAAGGGGTCGGCCAGCACGCGCACGGTGATCAGGCCGGGGCGCTCGGGCGTCGATGGCGTGTAGTTGATCGCGTTGTCGACCAGGTTGCGCACCAGCTCCTTCAGCAGCGTGGCGTTGCCGTCGAACACCGCGCCCGGCGCGCCGGGCTCGACGCCGTCGTAGCCCAGGTCGATGCGCTTCTCGATGGCGCGCGGCACCGCCTCGCGCACCACCTCGATGGTCAGCTTCGCGAGGTCGCAGGGCTGGTGGTGCGCGTTGGCGCTGTTGCCCTCGGCGCGCGCCAGCGACAGCAGCTGGTTCACCGTGTGCGTGGCGCGCTTGCTGGCGCGGCCGATCTGCTTGAGCGACTGCTTCAGCTCGTCGGCGTTGGCGCCCTCGCGCTGCGCCAGGTCGGCCTGCATGCGCAAGCCCGCCAGCGGCGTCTTCAGCTGGTGCGCCGCGTCGGCCAGGAAACGCTTCTGCGTGCCTATGGAGTCGTTGAGCTTGTCCAGCAGCTCGTTCACCGATGACACCAGCGGCACCACTTCCAGCGGCACCGAGGATTCGTCCAGCGGGCTCAGGTCGCCGGGGCGCCGCTCGCGGATGCGAGCCTCCACCACCGACAGCGGCTTGATGCCGCGCACCAGCGCCAGCCAGATCAGCAGCACCGCCAGCGGCAGGATGGCGAACTGCGGCAGCAGCACGCCCTTGATGATCTCGGCCGCCAGCACCGACTGCTTCTCGCGCGTCTCGGCCAGCTGCAGCAGCGTGGGCGGCACGTCGTCGGTGCCGCTGGCGATCCACATCGAGGCCACGCGCACCGGCTGGCCGTGCACGTCGCTGTTGTGCAGGAAGACCTGGCCGGGCGGCAGCGGCTCGTCGAGTCCGGGCTGCGGAATGTCGCGCTCGCCGCTGAGCAGGTTGTCGTAGCCGTCGAGCAGCTGGTAGTAGACGTGGCCGGTCTCGTCGGCACGCAGGATCTCGCGCGCCGACTGCGAGAGCACGAACTGCGCGTGCCCTTCCCTCACCGTCACCAGCTCGGCCAGCGCCTTCACGTTGTGCTCCAGCGCGCGGTCGAAGGGCGCGTTGGCAATGCCCTGCGCCACCAGCCAGGTGACGCCGATGCTCACCGGCACCAGCAGCAGCAGCGGCGTGAGCATCCAGTCGAGGATCTCGCCGAACAAGGAGCGCTGCGCGCGCTGGAACAACTTCACTTGGTTCGCCCCCAGGCTGCGCGCACTTCGTGTCGCTTCGCCAACCCCCTTCCGGGGGCAATGCCTGCGGCCCGGCAAAGCCGGTTCCGCGGCATTTCCCGCATCTCAGAATGCATCAGGGTTGGATCTTTTCGAGGCAGTAGCCCAGCCCGCGCACCGTCGCGATGCGCACCGGGCCCTTCTCGATCTTCTTGCGCAGCCGGTGGATGTAGACCTCGATGGCGTTGAGGCTCACCTCCTCGCCCCATTCGCACAGCCGGTCGACCAGCTGGTCCTTGCTCACCAGCCGGCCGGCGCGCTGCAGCAGCACCTCGAGCAGGCCGAGTTCGCGCGCCGACAGCTCGATCATCTTGCCGTCGATGGTGGCCACGCGGCCGGCCTGGTCGTACACCAGCGGGCCGTGGCGGATGGTGTTGCTGGTGGCGCCCATGCCGCGCCGGGTGAGGGCGCGCACGCGCGCCTCGAGCTCCTGCAGGCTGAAGGGCTTGGCCATGTAGTCGTCGGCGCCGTGGTCCAGGCCCTTGACGCGCTCTTCCACGCTGTCGGCGGCGGTGAGCACCAGCACCGGCAGCTGCGAGCCGCGCGCGCGCAGGCGCTTGAGGATCTCGATGCCGTGCAGGCTGGGCAGTCCGAGGTCGAGGATCAGCAGGTCGAACTCGTCATGGGTCATGAGCGCGGTGTCGGCCTGCGAGCCGTTCGCCACGTGGTCGACCGCCGCGCCCGAGGTGCGCAGGCTGCGCAGCAGGGCATCGGCCAGCACCTGGTCGTCTTCGGCAATCAGAATCCGCATGCGCCACCTCCGGCCTGTTTCGAGTGTCGGGCGCCACGCCGGCGCCGTTCACGTTTGTCTCTTCGCCGGAGTCTAGCCCGCCGTATAGGCTTCGAGTCCGATGGTTACCACGGTGGCGATCTCGTCGCCCACGCTGGCGCGGAACTCCTTTTCCGCCTGCGTCACCGCGCCGCGGAAGGCGTCGAGCCAGGCCAGCCCGTCGGCGGTGAAGAGCACGCGCCGCGCCCGCGCGTCCAGCGGATCGGGCCCGCGCGTGACCAGCCCCCAGGCCTCGCACTGGTCGACCAGCGCGCCCATGGCCTGCTTGGTCATGCCCGCGCGCTCGGCCAGCTCCGTGAGGCGCGAGCCCTCGCGCGCCAGGTGCCGCGTGATGTGGATGTGCGCCGCGCTCACCTGCGCGCGCGCCGCGAGGTTCGACAGCGCCAGCGGCACGTCGACGTCGTGCGCCATCAACTCCAGCACGCGCTCGTCGAAGCGGCGCATGGCGTGGCCCAGCAGGCGGCCCAGGTGGGTCTGGCGCCAGGCGTCCTGATCGGCGGAGAAGGCGGTGTCGGCCATGCTTCAGATGGTAAAGCAAACTGACTAAAAAACAGGTTTACGCCAAGGAATCAGCCTCTACACTACTGTTCAAGCATCCAGCCTGTAGTTAAACGCAGATGGATGGTGTCACACACAAGCCATTGATTTTCAAGGAGATTTCCACATGGACGCAATCGTCAAGGGTTCGAGCATCGCCGGCGGCAACACCGAAAAGGCCAAGGCCCTGCAGGCCGCGCTGGCCCAGATCGAAAAGCAGTTCGGCAAGGGCACCATCATGCGGCTCGGCGAGGGCGAAGCGCTGGAAGACATCCAGGTGGTCTCCACCGGTTCGCTGGGCCTGGACATCGCGCTGGGCGTCGGCGGCCTGCCGCGCGGGCGCGTCGTCGAGATCTACGGCCCGGAATCCTCGGGCAAGACCACGCTCACGCTGCAGGTCATCGCCGCCATGCAGAAGCAGGCCGGCACCTGCGCCTTCGTCGATGCCGAGCATGCCCTCGACGTGCAATACGCCCAGAAGCTCGGCGTGAACCTGTCGGACCTGCTGATCAGCCAGCCCGACACCGGCGAGCAGGCGCTTGAAATCGTCGATTCGCTGGTGCGCTCGGGCGCCGTGGACCTGATCGTGGTCGACTCGGTCGCCGCGCTCACGCCCAAGGCCGAAATCGAAGGCGAAATGGGCGACTCGCTGCCCGGCCTGCAGGCCCGCCTGATGAGCCAGGCGCTGCGCAAGCTCACCGCCACGATCAAGAAGACCAACTGCATGGTCATCTTCATCAACCAGATCCGCATGAAGATCGGCGTGATGTTCGGCTCGCCCGAAACCACCACCGGCGGCAACGCGCTGAAGTT
Organism: Variovorax sp. TLI9-5A; assembly: GCF_056867935.1. Classification (NCBI taxonomy): domain Bacteria; kingdom Pseudomonadati; phylum Pseudomonadota; class Betaproteobacteria; order Burkholderiales; family Comamonadaceae; genus Variovorax; species Variovorax sp. TLI9-5A. Next base: position 376,937 of record NZ_CP200310.1, read on the forward strand.
CTACGCCTCGGTGCGCCTGGACATCCGCCGCATCGGCACCATCAAGAAGGGCGACGAGGCCATCGGCAACGAAACCAAGGTGAAGGTGGTGAAGAACAAGGTCTCGCCTCCGTTCAAGACGGCCGAGTTCGACATCCTGTTCGGCGAGGGCATCAGCCGCGAGGGCGAGATCATCGACATGGGCGTGAACGCCAAGATCATCGACAAGTCGGGCGCCTGGTACGCCTACAACGGCGAGAAGATCGGCCAGGGCCGCGACAACGCCCGCGAGTTCCTGCGCGAGAACCCGGCGCTGTCGCGCGAGATCGAGAACAAGGTGCGCGAGTCGCTGGGCATTCCGCTGCTGGCTGCCGATGTCGGCACCGAGGAGCCCGAGAAGCCGCAGAAGGCGGCCAAGGCCGACAAGGCCGACAAGGCCGAGAAGGGCGAATAAGACCGGGCGCGGCTCCTTCCGGGGGCCGCGCGAGCGACTCCCCGCATGGCATTCGACGCCCCATCCCTCAAAGGCCGCGCGCTGCGCCTGCTGAGCCAGCGCGAGCATTCGCGCGCGGAGCTGGAGCGCAAGCTGGCCAGGCACGAGGAAGAGCCCGGCACGCTGGCGAAGGCGCTCGACGAGCTGGCGGCCAAGGACTTCATCAGCGAACCGCGCGTGGTGGCTTCGGTGCTTCACCAGCGCGCGGCCAGTTCGGGCGCTTTGCGTGTGAGGCAGGAGCTGCAGGCCAAGGGCATCGCGCCCGAGGCCATCGCCGAGGCGGTGGCCGGCCTGCAGGATACGGAAGTCGAGCGCGCCACGGCCGTCTGGCGCCGCCGCTTCAGCGCCCCGCCTGCCGATGCGAAGGAGAGGGCGAAGCAGATGCGATTCCTGATGGCGCGCGGCTTCTCCGGCGCCGTCGTCTCCAAGGTGCTCAGGAGCGATTTCGATGAAGCAGCAGAAGAGCAGTGAAGGCGGCGCGGCGCAATCCCGCGTCATCACGCAGCGCGTGGCCTGCGAATGGCGCCGCGCCTATGTGCTGGCGGCCGACCCGAGGCGGCTTCCCGAATGGGCCAGCGGCCTCGCGAAAAGCGCGCTGGTGCCGCGCGGCGACCACTGGATCGTGCGCACGCCCGAAAGCGGCGAGGCCCGCATGCGCTTCGCGCCGCCCAACGACTTCGGCGTGCTCGACCACTGGGTGGCGCCCGAAGGCGTGCCCGAGGTCTACCTGCCGTTTCGCGTGATCGGCGTCGCGCCGGACGCCTGCGAGCTGCAGTTCACGCTGCTGCGCCAGCCGCACATGGACGACGCAGCCTTCGCGCGCGATGCCGAGTGGATCGCGCGCGACCTGCTGGCGCTGCGCAGCCTGCTCGAGGCAGACTGAATCGGGCGGAGGTTCAGCCGCGCACCACCAGCGGCTCGAACTTGCGACGAGCCTTCAGCTGGCCGGCATCCCACTCGATGCCCAGTCCCGGCGTTTCCGGCGCCACCGCATGGCCGCCCTCGATGCGCAGCCGGCTCGTCGTGAGGTCGTCGAGCTGCGGGATGTATTCCACCCAGCGCGCGTTCGGCACGGCCGCGCACAGGCTCACGTGCAGCTCCATCAGGAAGTGCGGGCACATCGCGATGTTGTGCGCCTCCGCGAGGTGCGCGATCTTGAGCCACGGCGTGATGCCGCCCACGCGCGCCACGTCGGCCTGCACGATCGAGCAGGCGCCCTGCTGGATGTATTCCGCGAACTGCGACGGGTGGTACATCGATTCGCCCACCGCGATCGGCACGCTGGTGCTCTCCAGCAGCTGCGCATGCGCGCGCACGTGCTCGGCGGGCATCGGCTCCTCGAACCAGGCGAGATCCAGCGGTGCGTACTGGCGCGCGCGGCGGATGGCCTCCGCCACGGTGAAGCTCTGGTTGGCGTCGACCATCAGCTCGAAGTCCGCGCCCACGGCCTCGCGCACGGCCGCCAGGCGCGCGATGTCCTGCGCCACGTGCGGCTTGCCGACCTTGATCTTCGCGCCCAGGAAGCCTTCCGCCTTGGCGGCCAGCGTCTGCTCCAGCAGCTGCGCGGGCTCCAGGTGCAGCCATCCGCCCTCGGTGGTGTAGACCGGCACGCGCTCCTGCGCGCCGCCGGCCAACTTCCACAGCGGCAGGCCCGCCGCGCGCGCGTTGCGGTCCCACAGCGCGGTGTCGATGGCCGCCAGCGAGAGGCTGGTGATCGCGCCCACGACGGTGGCATGCGTGTGGAAGAACAGGTCGCGCCAGATGGCCTCGTACTGCTGCGGGTCGCGCCCTGTCAGCCTCGGCGCCAGGTGGTCGTTCAGCAGCGCCACGATGGACGAACCGCCCGTGCCGATGGTGTAGGTGTAGCCCATGCCCGACGAGCCGTCGTCGCAGCGCACGGTGACCATCACGGTCTCCTGCGTCACGAAGGACTGGATCGCGTCGGTGCGCTTGACCTTGGGCGCAATGTCGATCTGCGCGATTTCTACCTGGTCGATCTTCGCCATCGTGCTCAGGCTCCGCTGCGCATCACGTCCGCGGGCAGGTCGGCGCCGTGGAATTTCTTGTAGATGGTGTTGAGCTCGCCGCTCTTGAGCTGCGCCTTCACGAACTCGTCGAGCTTGGCCTTCAGGCGCGGCTCGTTCTTGCGCATGCCGATGGCCAGCATGTTGACCTTCATCGTGAACTTCGGCTCCATCTGCTTGGCAGGGTTCTTCTCGTTGATGGTCTTCAAGAGCGGCGGCGCGGTCGCGAAGATGTCGGCCTGTCCGCTCACCACGGCGGTGATGGAGGTGGCGTCGTCGTCGAAGCGCACGATCTGCGCGCCGGCCGGCAGGATCTTCGTCACCTCCTGGTCGTTGGTGGTGCCGCGCGTGGCAATCACTTTCTTGCCCGCCAGGTCGGCCGGGCCGGTGATGGTCATGCTCTTGGGCGCGCCCACCACGGCCAGGATGGCGGCATAGGGCACAGAGAAGTCGACCACCTTCTCGCGCTCGGGCGTCACCGACATGCTGGAGATCACGATGTCTGCCTTGTCGGTCTGCAGGAAGGGAATGCGGTTGGCGCCGGTGGTCGGCACGATCTCGAGCTCCAGGCCCAGGCTCCTGGCCAGCAGGCGCGCGGTCTCGACGTCGGAGCCGGTGGCGTTGAGCTTCTCGTCCTTCAGGCCGTAGGGCGGCACGGCGAGGTCGATGGCCACGCGGATTTTCTTGGCGGCGGTGATGGTGTCGAGCTGGTCGGCGTGCGCCACGCCGGCAAAGCCGAGCGGCAGGGCCAGCGCGAGGGCCGACAACAGGGCGCCGCGGCGCTTGAACGAGAGCAAGGAAGAAGAAGTCATCGAAAGTCTCCTGGAGTTGTCTGAAGGAAAAATCAAAGCCCGGTGCCGATGAACTGGCGCAGCTCCGGCGTCTGCGGGTTGCTGAGGATGCTGGCGTCGCCTTCTTCCCAGACCAGCCCCTGGTGCATGTAGATGACCTTGTCGGCCACGCCGCGCGCGAAGGCCATCTCGTGCGTCACGAGGATCATGGTCATGCCCTCGGAGGCGAGCTTCTCCATGACCTTGAGCACCTCGCCGGTGAGCTGCGGGTCGAGCGCGGAGGTCACTTCGTCGAACAGCATCAGCTGCGGCTTCATCGCGAGCGAGCGCGCGATGGCCACGCGCTGCTGCTGGCCGCCCGAGAGCTGTTCGGGGTAGGCGTCGGCCTTCTCGGCCAGGCCCACGCGTTCCAGCACTTCCATGGCGATGGCGCCGGCTTCCGAGGCGCTCATCTTCTTCACCGACTGCGGCGCGAGCGTGATGTTCTGCTTCACCGTGAGGTGCGGGAACAGGTTGTAGCTCTGGAACACGATGCCCACGTCCTTGCGCAGAGAGCGCAGCTCCAGCGCCGGGTCGTGCACCGCGTGGCCGCAGCACTGGATGGTGCCGCTGTCGATGGTTTCCAGCCGGTCGATGCAGCGCAGCGCGGTGCTCTTGCCCGAGCCGCTCTGGCCGATGATGGCCACCACCTGCCCGCGCGTCACCGAGAACGACACGCCCTTGAGCACGTGCAGCTTGCCGAAGTGCTTGTGGACGTCGTTGAGTTCAACCACGGGCTGCATTGAGCTTCCTTTCAAGGGCGCGACTCCATCGCGAGAGCGGATAACAAAGGGCGAAATAAAGAAGCGCCGCGCAGCCGAAGTACAGGAAGGGCTGGAAGGTCGAGTTGTTCAGCACCTTGGCGTTGTAGGAAAGCTCGGCGTAGCCGACCACCAGCGAGGCGATCGAGGTGTTCTTGATGATCTGCACGAGAAAGCCCACCGTGGGCGGCGTCGCGATGCGCAGCGCCTGCGGCAGGATCACGCGGCGCATGCGCTCCCAGCGCGTGAGCGCCAGGCACTCGGCGGCCTCCCACTGCGCGCGCGGCACGGCCTGGATGCAGCCGCGCCAGATCTCGCCGAGGAAGGCGCTCGCATAGACCGTGATGGCCATCGCCGCCGCCGCGAGCGCCGGCACCGAGCCGATGCCCACGATGTTGGGCCCGAAGAAGCACACGCCCATCAGCACCAGCAGCGGCGTGCCCTGGATGACCTGGATGTAGCTCGCGGCCGCCACGCGCACCGCCTTCACCGGCGACACGCGCGCCAGCGCCAGCGCGAGGCCGACGAGTCCGCCGCCGACGAAGGCCAGCGCCGAGAGCTGCATCGTGCCCCACGCACCCATCAGGAGAAAGCCGAGATGCTCGGCCGGCATGAATTTCATGTCCGTGCCTCCTTCACAGCGGCGTGCCCAGCTTGCGCCGGCGCGGGAAGACCAGCATGCCCAGCAGCCAGAAGCCCAGGCGCATGGCGTACGACAGCGCCAGGTACACCACCCACAGCACGATGAAGATCTCGAAGTTGCGGAAAGTGTCCGACTGGATGCGGTTGGCAACGCCGAAGAGCTCTTCCGCGCCGATCGAGGACATGATGCTGGAGGCCAGCATCAGCAGCACGAACTGGCTCGCCAGCGCCGGATACACGCGCTCCACCGCGGGCCGCAGGATCACGTGCCAGAACACCTGCACCTTCGACAGCCCCAGGCACTCGGCGGCTTCGAGCTGGCCCTTGTGGATCGACTCGATGCCCGCGCGGATGATCTCGCAGCTGTAGGCGCCGATGTTCACCACCAGCGCCAGCACGGCGCCCACCATGATCGGCATCGTCACGCCGGCGCTGGAGAGGCCGAAGATCAGGAAGTAGCTCTGGATCAGCAGCGGCGTGTTGCGGATGGCCTCCACGTAGCCGCCCGCCAGGCTGCGCAGCCAGCCATGGCGGCTGTTGCGGCCCAGCGCGCAGACGGTGCCGAGCACGAAGCCCAGCACGGTCGCGATGAAGGACAGCTGCACGGTCGTCCACGCGCCTTCGAGCAGCAGCGGCCACTGCTCGAGCACGGGCATGAAGTCGAACTGGTAGTTCAATGCGTTGGGCTCCGGAAGTCCAATGAAGTCGGGAAGGAAAAAGAAAGGAAGGGAAGGGCTGCTACGCGGCGCGCGCGAGCGGCAGGCACGAAGGCCCGAGCGGCTCGAAGGCCTTGTAGGTCAGGATGAATTCGCGGTGCCCCAGTGCTTCGGACTTGGTGGCGCTGCCGTCGGCCACGCGGCGCACCGCGTCGAAGATCTCTTCGCCCACTTCCTGCAGCGTGCCGCGTCCTTCGAGGATGCGGCCTGCGTCGACGTCCATGTCCTCGGAGAGCCGGCGGTAGGTGTCCGGGTTCGCGCAGACCTTGATGACCGGCGACACCGCCGAGCCCACCACCGAGCCGCGCCCCGTGGTGAACAGGATCACGTGCGCGCCGCAGGCGATGAGTTCGACGATCTCCGCGTTGTCGCTGATGTTCGGGAAGCCGAAGCGCGGCTCGCCGTCGGGCACCACGTCCAGCAGGTAGAGGCCGCCCTGCGGCGGCACGTCGCCTGGCTTCACGATGCCGTTGATGGGCGAGGCGCCGCTCTTGGCATACGCGCCCAGCGACTTCTCCTCGATGGTGGAGAGCCCGCCATCGGCATTGCCCGGCGCGAAGCTGCCGTGGCCCATGGTGCTGTAGTAGCGCGCGGCCTTGTTCACGCATTCGACGATGGCCTCGCCCAGTTCGGGCGTGGCGGCGCGGCGCTGCATGTGGAACTCGCAGCCGATCAGCTCGCCGGTTTCCTCGAAGATGCAGCGCGCATCCTGTTCGATCAGCAGGTCGAAGGCGCGGCCGACGGCCGGGTTCGCGGTGATGCCGCTGGTGCCGTCGGAGCCGCCGCAGATGGTGCCCACCACCAGCTCGCTCATCGCCATGGGCACGCGCTGCTGCTGCGCGAGTTCGGCCAGCGCCCACTGCACCCACTCCGTGCCTTCGCGGATCGTGCTGCGCGTGCCGCCTTCCTGCTGGATGGTGAGTGTGTGCACCGGCCGGCCCGAAGCGGCCACCGCCTGCTCTAGCTTGCGCTTGTTCATGCTCTCGCAGCCCAGCGAGATCAGCAGCGCCGCGCCCACGTTGGGATGCGTGGCGATGGCTTCCATCATGCGTTCGGCGTACTCGTTCGGATAGCAGCCAGGGAAGCCGACGAGATGCACTTCGGACTCGCCGTCCTGCTGGCGGAAGTTCAGCGTGATCTCGCGCGCCACGTGGTGCGCGCATTCGACGAGGTAGGCCACGACCACGACGTTGCGGATGCCCTTGCGGCCGTCGGCGCGCGCAAAGCCCTGGAGCTGGAGGTTGGAAGCGTTCATGAGCGGAGGGCGCCTCAGGCGTGGCCGACGAAGGTCTTGCCCTCGTCCAGCGTGTAGGTCGGCGTGTAGTCGCTGTCGAGGTTGTGCGTGTGGATGTGCTCGCCGGCCGCGACCGGCGCGCTCAGGCTGCCGATGACGGCGCCGTACTTCAGCACCTTCTCGCCGGCCGCGATGGCGTGGCGCGCGAGCTTGTGGCCCAGTCCGATGTCCTTCGCGAGCGCGACGGTGCCGCCTTCGAGCTGCACGGCGGTGCCCGCGGGAAGGCTGGTGCAGGCGATCAGGCAGTTGTCGCCGGGCGAGAGCAGCACCAGCCGGGCGTCGATGGATTGGGGGTTCGGCATCCGGTGGCGCTCAGAACTTGCGGTACTTCAGGTAAGCCTCCTGCGGATCGGTGCCCGCGAGGATGGCGGTGCGCACGAGGTTCTCGCGGCCCATCATGTGCTCGGCCTCGGTGATGACGGCCTCGGCCTGCGCGAGCGGCAGGCGGATCACGCCGTCGGTGTCGGCCAGCAGCAGGTCGCCGGGGTTCACCGTGACTTCGCCGATGCGCACCGGCACGTCCATCGCCTCGGGCAGCCAGTAGCCCACGATGTCGCGCGGCGTGAAGTAGCGGTGCCACACCTGGAAGCCCTGCCGGATGATGAATTCGGCATCGCGCACGCCGCCGTCGGCGATCACGCCCAGCACGCCCTTGCGGCCCAGCGTCTCGGCCGAGAGCTCGCCCATGTGCGAGACCGTCGAGTCGTTCGGCTGGATCACCGCGATGTGGCCCGGCTTGGCGCGCGAGAGAAAACCGGTCCATGCCATCAGCGTCTCGTGCGGATCGGCCGTGGTGTCGACGCGGCCGTTCACCGTGAAGGCCGGGCCGCAGAGCTTCTGTCCGGGGATCAGCGGGCGCAGCGTGGGCGGCAGCGTGAAGTCGCGCAGCCCGGCGGCACGCATCACGTCGTGAAGGATGCCGGTGTAGCAGGCTTGCAGGCGGGTGAGCAGCGAGGTTGCCGGGGTGTCGGGAGTCTGGGCCATGGGGTGAATCTTGTTTTCTTAGATAAAAACACTTTTCACGAATGAGATTACCAAGCGGGGCTCAAGCCAGAAGCTGGGGTTTGCGCTTGTTCGAGGGTAACTACCGATCCGCCCCGACTTGCCTCGGGTTTTGGCGGGGGTGCAAATGGCTTTGGGTCGCGTATATTTGATTTCACCAGTGAAATATGAATTTCACATACGCATCAACTCTCCACTCTCAAAGGACATCCAGTGACTTCACGCGTTCAGGGAAAGAACATCCTCGTCACCGCCGCCGGCAAGGGCATCGGCAGGGCCAGCGCGCTGGCGCTGGCGCGTGAAGGCGGCACCGTGTGGGCCACCGACGTGGACGAGGCGGCGCTGGCCGAGCTCGCCGCGCTGGCCCGCGATGAGGGCCTGAGCAGCCTGAAGACCGCCCGGCTCGACGTGCGCAACACCGCCGCGGTGCAGGCCTTCGCGCAGACCACGGGGCGGCTCGACGTTCTCTTCAACTGCGCCGGCTTCGTGCACGCCGGCAACATCCTGGCCTGCGAGGAGGCGGACTGGGACTTCAGCATGGACCTCAACGCGAAGTCCATGTACCGCACCATCCGCGCCTTCCTGCCGGCGATGCTGGAGCGCGGCGGCTCGATCATCAACATGGCCTCGGCCGCCTCGAGCGTGAAGGGCGTGCCCAACCGCTTCGTCTACGGTGCCTCCAAGGCGGCGGTCATCGGGCTGACCAAGGCGGTGGCGGCCGACTTCATCCAGCAGGGCGTGCGCTGCAATGCCATCTGTCCGGGCACGGTCGAATCGCCCTCGCTGCGCGACCGCATCGCCGCCCAGGCCGAGCAGGCCGGCACCGACGAGGCCGCGGTGCGCGCCGCCTTCGTGGCCCGCCAGCCGCTGGGGCGCGTGGGCAAGGCGGAGGAGATCGCCGCGCTGGTGGTGTACCTGGCTTCGGACGAATCTGCCTTCACTACCGGCGCGATCCATATGATCGACGGTGGATGGTCGAACTGAACGGGGAATGAGCGGGGAACGATGAAGCAGGCACCAGCAGCACAGGAAGAGCAGGAAGGCCAGGAAGAGGCCGCACCGGAAGGCGAGGGCGCGCTGCGCTATGCCGCGCCGGCCCTGGAGAAGGGGCTGGACATCCTGGAGGCGCTGGCCGACAGCCCCTCGGGCTACACGCTCAACGAGCTGGCCCAGAAGGTCGGGCGCAAGGTCAGCGAGATCTTCCGCATGGCGGTGACGCTGCAGCGCCGCGGTTTCGTGCAGGTCGACGAGAACGACCGCTACACGCTCACGCTGCGCATGTTCGAGCTGGCGCACCGCCAGCAGCCGCTCAAGAGCCTGGTGAGCGCGGCGCTGCCGCTGCTGCGCGAGCTGGCCAACCGGGCGCGGCAGTCGTGCCACCTCGCCATGTACCAGGGCGGACGCGTGGTGGTCATCGCGCAGGTCGAGAGCCCGGAGCGCTGGTCCTTCGGGCTGAAGGTGGGCGTGGTGATGGGGCTGACCGACACCTCATCGGGCCACGTGCTGCTGGCCTTCCGCGACGAGATCGACCGTGCCCGCATGCTGCGCGCCCACATCGGCGTGGAGGGCGAGCTCGACATGGACCCCGGCCAGCTCTTCTCCATCCTGCAGGAAGTGCGCGAGCGCGGCTATTCGGCCATGCCGAGCAGGCAGACGCGCGGCATCACCAACATCGCGTTCCCGGTGATGGGCGCGGCCGACCATGTGATCGCGTCGATCAACGTGCCGTACATCGAGCGCATCGACCAGAAGTCGGCGCCCGACGTCGTGCAGGTGCGCGAGATCGTGGGCAACATCGCCGCGCGCCTGTCGGCGCTGATGGGGGCCAGCGGCTACAACGACAACGAGTAGCTGCGCGGCCCCGGGCGTACGGGCGGCTCAGTTCGCGTCGGTGGCTTCGTCGAGCGGGGCGGGCGCTTCGCTCTTGTGCGCGGCGATGTCGCGCACGTTCTTCTGCACGGCCACAGCGCCGAACAGGCTCAACAGGAAGGCCATGGCGTAGAAGCCCTTTTCGCTCGCGGCCAGCGTGGCGTTGAAGAGGCCGACGGCCAGCAGCGCCACCGACAGCAGCAGCGAGATCCAGCACAGGCCGTAGTAGATGCCGGTGACGGCGGTGCCTTCGAGGCGGTCGCGCACGGTCTTCTGCAGCGAGACGGCGGCGAACAGGCCGTACATCAGGATGGTGAAGTAGTAGCCCTTCTCGTTGAGCTGCATGGAGGCGTTCCACAGCCCGATCAGGTAGACGATGGCGCCGATGAGCAGCGCAGCCCAGGATGCGGCGACGAATGCCGCGGTCGGTTTCTGGAATTTGACGGCCATGGAATTCTCCTCGTATGGTTTGCGCGCGATTATGGTGGAGCGGCGCCGGTGGCATGATCCGCGGCGGGCCGGCGGTTGCGCAGCAGCAGCAATCGCGCGAGGCGGCCGTCAATAACAACGGAGGAGTCTTTCCCATGTCGTCAACCGACTCAGCGGCCCAGCAGTCGCTCGTGCGCACCGGTGCCAAGGCCGGGTTGTCATTCGCCGGTTCCGTGATCAAGGGCGGCCTGCTCGGCGTCTTCCTGGGCGGCGGCGTTTTCTTCTTCTACCTGAGCCAGCTGCAGGGGCCTGGCAACGTAGCCGCGCGCGCGGGCGGAGTTGGCGCGGTGCTCGCGCTCATCACCTCGCCGCCGTTGCTGGTGGCGCTTCTGCTGCTGTTCTTCGTCGTCGTCTACGTGGCACTGGGCGTGCAGCAAGGGCGCGCGCGTGCGATGCAGCATCTGGTGGCGGCGCGTGGCGAGGCCGTGTCGCAGCGGCTGGGCGGCGCGATCGCGAGCCGCATCGAGGCCATGCCGAAGGCGCACGGCGCCTTGCATCGCGTGGCCGACTGGCTGTCGGTCGATGCGCTGAGCAGGCAGCTTGCGCCGGTGCTGGGCGAAGGCAAGGCGGTGCGCGCGGTCGTGGCCTTCGTGATCGACAGGCTGCCGCTGAGCGAGATGCTGGCCGAGTGGCAGCGCAGCCGCGCGGAGAGCGGAAACGAGCTGGTGGCGGGCGAGGGCGGTGCCGCGCCCCAGGACCCGGCGCTGCGCGCGCTGCTCACGCGCCGCATCCACGAGACGCTTCAGGACATGGCCGCGCCCTCGCGCAAGCCGCTGTACATCGCGCTGGGCGCGCACGCGGCCCTGCTGGGCGTGGGGCTCTGGCTGGTGAACTGACCGGCCGGCAGGCCGGTGCGAGGCGTGGGGCTCAGAGCCCCAGCATCAGCTTCAGGTTCTGCACCGCGGCGCCGCTGGCGCCCTTGCCGAGGTTGTCGAGGCGGGCGATCACCACGGCATGGCGATGGTCCTCGTTCGGGAACACGCGGATCTCGAGCTTGTTGGTGTCGTTGAGCGCCAACGCCTCGAGCTTGCCGTCTTCAGTCGGCGGCAGCACCTTCACGAACTGCTCGGGCGTGTTGCTGCGCGCGTAGTGCGCGGCCAGCGCGTCCTGCAGGTCGCCGGCCTTGGGCTTGCCGGGCAGCAGGTCGAGGTGCAGCGGCAGCTGGACCAGCATGCCCTGCTTGAAATTGCCCACCGACGGGATGAACACCGGCCGGCGGGTGAGGCCGGTGTAGGTCATGATTTCGGGGATGTGCTTGTGCTTCAGGCCCAGCGCGTAGATCTCGAAGGCCGGGGCCTCGCCCTTTTCGTAGGCCTCGATCATGGTACGGCCGCCGCCCGAATAGCCGCTCACGGAGGGCAGCGAGATGGGGAAGTCGGCCGGCAGGATGCCCGCGTCGACCAGCGGGCGAACCATGGCGATCGCGCCGGTGGCGTAGCAGCCGGGGTTGCCGACGCGCTCTGCCCTGGCGACCGCCTGCCAGTGGCCTTCGGTGAGCTCGGGGAAGCCGAACACCCAGCCGGGGGCGATGCGGTGCGCCGTGGAGGCGTCGATGATCTTTGGCTTGGCGCCGGGGAGCTGGTCGATCAGCGCGACCGATTCGCGCGCCGCGTCGTCGTGCAGGCACAGCACCACCAGGTCGACGCCGGCCATCAGTTCGCGCTTGGCGCCGGCGTCCTTTCGCAGCTCGGGGGCGATGCTCACGAGTTCGATCTGCGGCATTGCCTGCAGACGTTCGCGAATCTGAAGGCCGGTGGTGCCGGCTTCGCCGTCGATGAAAACCTTGGCCATGATGGAAGTGCCCCAGGGTAGCTAGTAGGAAGTACGTATTGCCCGCAACCCCACTTACAGCATTGGTGCGGCGCACCATGATACAGTCCGCGGTTGTTCGCCGCCCCCAGCCGTCAGGCTGCCGTCGCCCGCGAGCAACAGAGCATAGACCCTCTCCGCCCCGATCTCCCGATTTCTCAACCTCCTCCTTCCGAGAGACATCCCTCATGAAGATTCACGAGTACCAAGGCAAGGAAATCCTTGCCAAGTTCGGCGTGCCGGTGCCGCGCGGCATCCCGGCCTATACGGTCCAGGAGGCGGTTGAAGCCGCCCAGAAGCTTGGAGGCCCGGTCTGGGTCGTCAAGGCCCAGATCCACGCGGGTGGCCGCGGCAAGGGCGGTGGCGTCAAGGTCGCCAAGTCCATCGAGGACGTCAAGAAGCTCGCCGGCGAGATCCTCGGCATGCAGCTCAAGACGCACCAGACCGGCCCCGAAGGCCAGAAGGTCCGCCGCCTCTACATCGAAGACGGCGCCGACATCCAGAAGGAATACTACGTTTCGGCCGTGACCGACCGCGCCACCCAGAAGGTGGCCTTCATCGCTTCCAGCGAAGGCGGCATGGACATCGAGGAAGTGGCCCACTCCTCGCCCGAGAAGATCATCACCGTGTTCGCCGACCCGGCCCAGGGCCTGACCGACGAACAGGCCAAGCAGATCGCCGACGGCATCGGCATTCCGGCCGACTCCACCGCCCAGGCCGTGGACATCTTCAAGAAGCTCTACACCTGCTACATGGAGACGGACGCCTCGCTGGTCGAGATCAACCCGCTCAACCGTGACAGCAAGGGCAACATCATCGCCCTGGACGCCAAGTTCAACTTCGACAGCAACGCGCTGTTCCGCCACCCCGAGATCGTCGCCCTGCGCGACCTCGACGAGGAAGACGCGGCCGAAGTGGAAGCCTCGAAGTTCGACCTCGCCTACATCTCGCTGGACGGCAACATCGGCTGCCTGGTGAACGGTGCCGGCCTGGCGATGGCCACCATGGACACCATCAAGCTGTTCGGCGGCGAGCCGGCCAACTTCCTGGACGTGGGCGGCGGCGCCACCCCCGAGAAGGTCACCGAAGCCTTCAAGATCATGCTGAAGAACAAGAACGTGGAAGCCATCCTCGTGAACATCTTCGGCGGCATCATGAAGTGCGACACCATCGCCACCGGCGTGATCGCGGCCTGCAAGGCCGTGAACCTGCAAGTGCCGCTGGTCGTGCGCATGAAGGGCACCAACGAAGTCGAAGGCAAGAAGCTGCTGGCCGATTCGGGCCTGCCGATCATCAGCGCCGACACCATGGCGGAAGCGGCCCAGAAGGTCGTGGCAGCAGTCAAGAAGGCCTAAGGAACAAGTCATGTCGATCTACATCAACAAAGACACCAAAGTCATCACGCAGGGCATCACCGGCAAGACCGGCCAGTTCCACACCGAGAAGTGCCAGGAATACGCGAACGGCAAGAACGCCTTCGTGGCCGGCGTGAACCCGAAGAAAGCCGGCGAGTCGATCTTCAACATCCCGATCTTCGGTTCCGTCAAGGAAGCCGCCCAGCAGACGGGCGCCACCGTGTCGGTGATCTACGTGCCGCCGGCAGGCGCCGCGGCCGCCATCTGGGAAGCCGTCGAGGCCGACCTCGACATGGCGATCTGCATCACCGAAGGCATTCCGGTTCGCGACATGCTCGAAGTGCGCAACAAGATGAAGGCCAAGGAAGCGGCCGGCGGCAAGAAGACGCTGCTGCTGGGCCCGAACTGCCCCGGCCTGATCACGCCCGACGAAATCAAGATCGGCATCATGCCCGGCCACATCCACCGCAAGGGCCGCATCGGCGTGGTCTCGCGCTCGGGCACGCTGACCTACGAAGCCGTGGCTCAGCTGACGGAAATCGGCCTGGGCCAATCGTCGGCAGTCGGCATCGGCGGCGACCCGATCAACGGCCTGAAGCACATCGACGTGATGAAGGCTTTCAACGACGATCCGGACACCGACGCGGTGATCATGATCGGCGAGATCGGCGGCCCGGACGAAGCTGACGCAGCCCGCTGGTGCAAGGACAACATGAAGAAGCCGGTCGTCGGCTTCATCGCTGGCGTGACCGCGCCTCCCGGCAAGCGCATGGGCCACGCCGGCGCGCTGATCTCGGGCGGTGCCGACACGGCCGAAGCCAAGCTGTCCATCATGGAAGAATGCGGCTTCACCGTGACGCGCAACTTCTCGGAACTGGCCAAGCTGCTCAAGGCCAAGCTGTAAGAACGGCTCCGCGACACCGGCCGAAGAGCCGGGTCATGAGAGGACCACGCAGAAACAAAAAAGCGCCCGCACTGGCTTGCGGGCGCTTTTTTCAATACAACACAGTGGGATCAGAGACATGGAATTTCTTCAAAGCACAGATTTCTGGATAGGTCTGCTCAAGATCATCTGGATCAACATCATCCTGTCAGGCGACAACGCGGTGGTGATCGCCATGGCGGCGCGCTCGCTGCCGCCGGCCCAACAGAAAAAGGCCGTGCTCTTCGGCTCGGGCGCGGCCGTGGTGCTGCGGATCGTGCTCACGGTGGTCGCGGCCAAGCTGCTCGCCCTGCCTTACCTGCAGATCATCGGCGGCCTGCTGCTGCTGTGGATCGGCCTGCAGCTGCTGGGCGAGGAAGACGACGGCGACGGCGAGTCCAAGGAGTACGGCAGCATGATGGCGGCCGTGCGCACCATCCTGCTGGCCGACCTGGTGATGAGCCTGGACAACGTGATCGCCGTCGCGGCCGCGGCACAGGGCAGCATGGTCCTGCTGATTCTTGGCCTGGCGATCAGTATTCCCTTGGTGATTTTCGGCAGCACGCTCATGATCAAGCTCATGGAACGTTTCCCGATCATCGTGATGCTGGGCGCCGCGCTGATCGGCTGGGTTGGCGGCGAAACCATCGTGCAGGACGCCATCCTGCGCGACACGCTGGCGGCCAACCCCTGGCTGCACTATGCAGCCGCGGCCGCCGGTGCCGTGTTCGTCGTGGCCGTCGGCCGCCTGATGCAACGGCGCGCGCACGCCGCTGCACAGCACTGAGTTACAGAGAGAGCGGCGCTGACAGACCATGGCGAGTGTCGGCGTCTCCCTTTTCTCAACCCGCCCTCCGCTGACCTGGGAATTCGCCTTCCTGACCGACGTCGGGCGGATGCGCTCCCATAACGAAGACGCGGTGCACGTCGACCCCGCCCTCGGCCTGGCCCTGCTGGCCGACGGCATGGGCGGCTACAAGGGCGGCGAGGTGGCCAGCGCCATGGCCGTGTCGCTGATGCACGGCAGCTTCGGCCGCTGGTTCGCCCATGCCGGGATGCAGGCGCCGGCCCGCGTGGTCCGGCGGGCGCTGCAGGCAGCCACCGACGAGGCCAATGGCGCGATCCTGCACGAAGGCACCACCAACCACGAGCTGCAGGGCATGGGAACGACCCTGGTTCTGGCGGCGTTCCGGCCGCAGCGGGTGGTGGTTGGCCACATCGGCGACTCGCGCTGCTACCGCCTGCGCAACAACAAGCTGGAGCTGCTGACGCGCGACCATTCCCTGCGCCAGCAGCAGCTCGACGCCGGCGCCATCACCGCCGAGGAAGCCCTGAATTCGCCCACCCGCAACCTCGTGACGCGCGCGGTCGGCGTGGAGGCCCAAGTCTTGCTGGAAATGCACGAACACAGCGCAAGACCCGGCGATCTCTATATGCTTTGCTCCGACGGGCTCAGCGAGATGGTTTCGGATGAGCAGCTTTTCACGCTTCTAGGACACGATGTCGGGCTTCAGAAAAAAGCATCACTTTTGGTTGCAATTGCCAATGACAATGGCGGACGGGACAACATCTCCGTTGTCCTGGCCAGCGCGAGCGTTGCGGAAACGCCCCGCGCAGGCAGCTAGCAGGTTCCGCGGGCAGCATTCCTGCCTGCCTGCCGTCGTCATTCATGCTTTGGATTCGGGGAGTCGGCAATGCCGAAGATGATCATTTCGGTCGATGGCGTTGTCATCGGGCAGGTGGCGCTCGCCAAGGAACGCACGACGCTGGGACGCCGTGCCTACAACGACATCGTGATCGACAATCTGGCGGTCAGCGGCGAGCACGCCGTGCTGCACATGACTGGTGGCGACGTCGAAATTGAAGATCTCAACAGCACCAACGGCACCTACGTCAACGCGCTCGCCATCCAGCGGCAGGCGCTCAAGGACAACGATGTCATCGAGGTCGGAGGCTGCCGCATCCATTTCCGCGCGCGCAGCAACCTCGACACCGGTGCCGGTTCGATCCGCACCGCCTCGGGCGAATACCCGTCGGGCGCCATGCCGCTGTCTTCGGCGCCCACGGAATCTGGCGCGCTGGTCGAGCTGGGCATTCCTGTGCTGCGCGTGCTCTCCGGTGCCAACGAGGGACAGGACGTCGGGCTGCAGAAGGTCGTCACCACGGTCGGCAAGCCCGGGGTCGCGGTGGCCGTGGTCACCCGCCGGCGCCAGGGCTACGTGGCCGCGGGCGTCGAAGGCAATGTCACGCTCAATGGCCTGCAGCTGGGGGCCGAGGCCGTCGCGCTGCAGGAGCGCGACGTGCTTGAGCTGGGCGATGCCACGCGCATGCAGTTCGTGCGCATCTGAGCCGCTTTTCCTCTTGGCTCTCCGCGCTCGCGCCTTCACGGACCGGGCGCCGTGAGAGAGGAACTGCGGCGGCACTGGCCGCGCATTGCCATCACGCTGCTGCCGGTGCTGCTGGCACTAGCGCATGCCACCGGCGCCTGGCGGCTGACCGCGCTGGAGCGCCTTGATCAGCTGATCTACGACGTCCGCCTGCGCGCCACCATGCCGGGCACGCCCGATGCGCGGGTGGTGATCGTCGATGTCGACGATGCCAGCCTCGCACGCCAGGGCCAGTGGCCCTGGGCACGCGACAAGATCGCCCGCCTGACCACCGAGCTGATGACCCGCCAGCAGGCGGCCGTCCTCGGCTTCGACGTCATGTTCCTCGAGCCCGACCGCAGCTCGGGCCTCGACAGGCTGAGGGAAATCGTGGGAGGCCCGCTTGGCAAGGTGCCCGGCCTGGCCGCCGAAGTCGAGCGGCTGGCGCCCTCGCTCGATCACGACGCCACGCTCGCCGCCGCACTGAGCGGCAGGCGCGTGGCGCTGGGCTACTACTTCACGCGCACGGAAACGCCGAGCGCCAAGGGGCAGCTGCCCGCGGCGCCCCTGCTGCCGGCCGGTGCTTTCCCCCAGGGCGGTACCTACGCCACGGGCTGGAACGGCTTCGGCGCCAGCCTGCCGGAGCTTGCGAAGGCAGCGCCGGTCGCGGGCTTCCTGAACACGCTGGTCGGCATCAACGGAGATGGCGTCATCCGCAGCGTGCCACTCATCGCCCGCTACGACGGCGACAGGGCGCAGCCGGGCTATTACGAGTCGCTGGGGCTTGCGGTCTATCGGCTCGCGAACGGATCGCCGCCTGTGCAGCCGGCCTTCGCGCCCGGCGGCGGCGGCGCCGCGCCGCAGCTCGAATCGTTGCGGGTGGGCCGGCTGCGCATTCCGGTCGACGGAACGGGCAGCATGCAGGTGCCGTTTCGCGGCCAGGGCGGCTCGGACGGCGGATCGTTCCGCTACGTGCCTGCCGCCGACGTGCTCGAGGGGCGGCTCGCTCCTGGCGAGCTGAAGGACAAGATCGTGCTCGTGGGCGCCACCGCGCCCGGGCTGCAGGACCTGCGCGCCACGCCGGTCGAAGCCGCGTTCCCGGGCGTGGAGGTGCACGCGAACATCGTCTCCGCGCTGCTCGATCGCCGCCTGCTCAGCGTGCCCGACTACGCGCCCGGCTACGAGGTGCTGCTCGTCGTCGTGACCGGGCTCCTGCTGGCCTTCGGGATGTCGCTGCTGTCCGCGCCGCGCGCCATGCTGCTGGCCGCGGGCGCGATCGCGGCGCTGATCGGCCTGAACGTGTGGCTCTACGTGGGCCACAGCCTCGTGCTGCCGCTGGCGTCGGCGCTGGCGATGGCGGCCCTGGCCTTCGCGTTCAACATGAGCTGGGGTTACTTCGTCGAGTCGCGCGCGCGGCGCGGGCTGGTGCGGCTCTTCGGCACCTATGTGCCGCCCCAGCTCGTCAACGAGATGATGGAACACCCCGGCCGCTACAGCATGCGCGCCGAGAGCAAGCCGATGACCGTGATGTTCTGCGACATGCGCGACTTCACGCGCCTGTCGGAGCAGATGGCTCCGGCCGAGCTGCAGGCTTTTCTCAACACCGTCTTCAGCCGGCTCACCGACGTCGTCAGCGCCCACCGCGGCACCGTCGACAAGTACATGGGCGACTGCGTCATGGCCTTCTGGGGCGCGCCCATCGACACGCCCGACCACGCCACGCTCGCCGTGCGAGCCGCGCTCGACATGGCCGATGCCGTGCACGACATCAACCGCATCCACCGCGCCAGCGGCCGGCCCGAGATCAGCGTGGGCATCGGCATCAACAGCGGCGTGATGAGCGTGGGCGACATGGGGTCGACCGCGCGGCGCAGCTATACCGTCGTCGGCGATGCGGTCAACCTCGCGTCGCGCCTCGAGGGTCTGAGCGGACATTACGGCGTGGAAGTGGTCGCGAGCGGCGCGACGCGCGAGCTGGCGCCGGGCTTCGTCTGGCAGGAACTCGACAGCGTGCGAGTCAAGGGAAAAGCACAAGCCGTTGCCGTTTTTACGCCCCTGCCCGCGGGTACGCCGGAAGCGCTGGAGCAGACACGGCAACTGCTCGAACGCTGGGGCGAAGTACTCGCGGCGTACCGTCGCCAGGACTGGGCCATGGGCCGAAACTTGCTGGCACCCCTGCTCGCCGCGGATGCGAAAAAAGTCCTTTACCAGCTCTACGCCCAGCGTTTAGCCTCGATGGCGTTGCGACCGCAAGACCCGAACTGGGATGGCGCGACCCGGTTCGAAACCAAATGACGACGGACACATACAAGGGGTCTTTCACAATGCAGGTTCGTGTGCTGGGTTGCTCGGGCGCCATCGCCAAAGACTGCCGCACCACCTCGTTCCTGGTCGACACGGATCTGCTCGTCGATGCGGGCACCGGTGTCGGAGACCTCACGCTCGACGAGATGGTCCGCATCGACGACGTCGTGCTCACGCACAGCCACCTCGACCACATCGCAGCGCTCCCCCTGATGCTCGACGCCATCGGCAGCCGTCGCACGCAGCCGCTGCGCGTGCATGCGCTGAGGGACACCATCGACGCGCTGCGCGTGCATGTGTTCAACAACGTCATCTGGCCCGACTTCGAGAGCATTCCCAGCCCCGAATCGCCCTTCGTGAGCTTTCACGACATCGCGGTGGGGCAGCAACTGCCGCTAGGCAGCCGCGAGCCCAAGGTGGTGGAGGTGCTGCCCGCAGTCCATACCGTGCCCGCATGTGGCTTCGCCGTGCGACGGGCAGAAGGCGGTGCTCACTGGGTTTTCAGCGGGGACACCGAGCGCAATGCCTTCTTCTGGGAGCGCGTGAACGCGCTGGATGTGGCGATGCTGGTCATCGAAACGGCGTTCAGCAGCCGTGAACATGCCCTGGCCGAGCGCAGCCTGCATCTGTCGCCGGCAGTCTTGGCCGACGAACTGACGCACATCCGGCCGGGCAAGCAATATCCGATCTACATCACCCACACCAAGCCGGCCGAAACCGACGAGATCATGAGTCAGATCGAAGCGCTGGTGGACGACCAGGTGGCGGGGCTGGCGCAGCGGGATATCCGCTGGCTGAAGGCGGATGGCGTCCTGACTTTCTGACGGCGGATGACGCCTTGGCATGACAAATTTGTCACCAAGTGTCGCATCTTGGGCAAGTTGTGTCACACCGTGTAACGCCAAAGTGGCTTCAGGTGACACGTCCGGTCTCTGGAAGGGGCTGAAGGCGGGTGGCACAGTTGCTGCGGAAGGTACCTCGCTCCGGGCAGGTTCCCGGGCGTAACAACCAACCTACCTGGAGTTCCTTAAATATGAACGTTCGTACCATCGCCCGCCGCGCTCAGGCCGGCTTTACCCTTATCGAACTGATGATCGTCGTGGCGATCATTGGTATTTTGGCTGCTGTGGCTCTGCCGGCGTACAACGACTACGTGACTCGTGCACAAGTTGCGGAACCTGTTGAATTGCTGGGCGGCTTGAAGGCGCCCCTGGCAGAGTTCGGCTCCAATCAGAATGCTTGGCCTACTTTGGTTCAAACCGATGGAACCAACACGCAAGTCGTCGCCGCAACCTCGATCGCAGCGAACCTGACGGGTAAATACTCGACTTTGGGTACCGCCATCACTGGAACTTATCCGGCCGGAACGCTGACTGCGACCATGCGCTCTAATTCGCGTGCAACTGGCACGGTCGTCTTCAATACCACTGACGGCGGTGCAAACTGGAGCTGCAACAGCGGAACCGTTGCAAATAAGTTCCTTCCTCAGGCTTGCCGTGAGGCAAGTGCTGGTACGACGGCTCCCGCACCTGCACCGTAATTGCATCGTAAGCTAAAAAAAGAGGCGCAAAGCCTCTTTTTTTTGGTCTTAGGAGATTCAATGCAAATCGCTGACAAAAATCAGAGTGGCGCTAGGGTGATGGATACAGCCCTGCTTGGCGGAATTTCGTTGCTTGTGTGGTTGATATTTCGATCAATTGAGCTAGAGGCCAAAGAAGTTTTAATTCTAGCCTCTGTAATGATGCTTTTGGCTAATTTCGTAAATCATCCTCATTTCATATATTCGTATCAGATGTTTTTCGAAATTTGGCCTGCAATAAAAAAGGAAAAACGGGCTGCGTATAAGGTCAGATGGTTGATGACGGCAATAGCCGTTCCATTGTTTTTGATTGTTCTGCTGAGCCTGTCGGTTTACTTCTCGCTGCATAGGGATTTCACGCTCTTGCAACTCAGCCTGGGTCTTTATGCCATTCTCGTTGGATGGCACTACGTAAAGCAAGCTTTTGGTATGGCACTTTTCGATGCGGCACAAAGGAAGGTCTATTGGTCTGCCAAATCGCGAAGCATACTTCTCTGGAACTCATACATAAGCTGGATAGCTGCGCTGATAATTGGGGCCGGTGCTCTCGGCAGAGGTGATTTTTGGGGCGTTAAATTTCCGATCTTCAAACCTCTGCTTAATGATTATTGGACAGCTACAGCAGCTATCGTTGCCGTAGCTTCTGCTGTGTGGACATTGATAGCGATATGGCGCCAGGTCGTAGTTTGGCGAAATGCAAAGACCCCCACTTCAAATATGCCGTTTGCAGGGATAATTGGATATATGGTCGGTATTTATCTTTGGACAGTACTCGCGTGGCTTGACCATAAGTTCATTCTAGTTATTCCATTTTTCCATTCTTTGCAATACTTGGCTATAGTTTCGAAATACAAAAAAGGCAAAAGCAAAGAAAAGTTTGGTACGACAAGCCCATTGGCCAAAAATGTTTGGAATTATATTGGAGTGGTGGTTATGGGGGCAATTGCATTTTGGATCATCCCGGGTGTACTGGACTATCTAAAAGAGGGGAAGATTAATTATTTATCTGGCGGGGTTTTTATTTGTACTGCTGCAATCTGGATTTTTATAAACATCCATCATTATTTTATCGACAGCGTGATCTGGAAAAAGGAGAACCCGCTAATGAAAAAGTATATTTTTTCTTAAAATGGATGCCAAATCAATTTCCTTGGCGATCGTTGAGTATTGGGCCCGTAGCCGGGTTTTCAGGTTCTCTTTTCGAGCGGTCGCGGCAATTTTTTTCTTGAGATTTGCGGCCGAGGCGTTGATGGTCTTTCTTGAAAAAGGATCGTTTAACTATTTGTTGTTGGTGGTTTCCGAATTAATAAGCGTTGGCCTGCTTGTTTTTGCCAGAGATTCTCTTGACGTCAAAATGAATTTTCTTGCCGTTTTGTCCACGGTGTGCGGTACTTTTTATTACCTGCTGATGGACTTTTTTGAATACGCGTCTATCGGGTTGGTTTCTTCTGGAGTTGGAGCTTCGTTGCAGACTGCTGGAATAATTCTGCAAATTTATTCAAAATTAAGTCTCGGCCGGAGCTTTGGTCTTCTTCCTGCGAATCGTGGAGTGGTAGTTAGG
The DNA here is from genome assembly GCF_056867935.1 of Variovorax sp. TLI9-5A. NCBI lineage: Bacteria > Pseudomonadati > Pseudomonadota > Betaproteobacteria > Burkholderiales > Comamonadaceae > Variovorax > Variovorax sp. TLI9-5A. The sequence continues at coordinate 398,932 of NZ_CP200310.1, forward strand.
GGAGCGTATCGTTTTGTCCGGCATCCGATTTATGCTAGTTACATATTAGGGCACGTTGGATTTATCCTTGGCGCATTTAATTTTTGGAATTTGGGAGTTTTGCTCCTTGCGTATATTTTTCAATTTATTCGCATTAAGGAGGAGGAGTCGGTTTTGAGGAAGGATGCAAACTATCTTGCTTACGAAAGTCGAGTGAAATGGAGGTTTCTTCCGTTCGTATTCTGATCCGGTCGATCCGGTTTCAGCTTGCCGCCGCTCTTTTGATTGCTGTCAAATGTTGGTTCGACGGAGAGCGAAGATTTGTATTCGATATTGTCCGGAGTTAAAGCCGTCTCTTCCTCAAAACATAGACTTCCTATAGAAAGTGTGGCTCGAAAATCCGAGGAGACATACTGGAGATGACGATGCCGCCTCTTGCCGAGGGGATGCTCAAGTAAGTTCGTATCCTATAATGAGCAACTCGCGGTCGGCCCGCGATCAAGGTCAATAAGTCGCGAAAATAACAGAAAAACAAAATTTACGATAGCTCCATACAAAGGTGGTGATTGTTGGAGCATTTGAACCTGGCATCAATCACTTTGTGTAATCTCTTCAGGTGCGCAAAGCGGATGATCAGAGTTGATGCAAATCTGACGTCAGATCGGGTAGATTGCTAATCTCGGAATGGCTCATTGTTGCGCATAATGGTGCCAATTCGATTGAAATTTCGAAACCCGCAGTCTTGCCGAGCAAGACTGAAAGCTATACCTTGAACGCGAAATCAAAGCATCGCTATTCTGTGGCAGAGGTGGTGCAAGTTGCGTCCATGGCAGGCTGACAAGCCCTTACACGACCCGTCTTGGCAATTATCACAATGCGTGTTTGGCTTGTTTTTTGTGCGCCTGATATGTCATTTCGCTCAATTTTCAAGGTCGCAGATTGAAAAGTCGAAGCACTAGTTTGTGTGTAGCCTGAAGGATTAAACATGACGTATGAAGGACTGCCTTGCGCTGTTCCTTGTCCTGCTACGGCGAAATAGTTCGGCACGGCACCTTGCTGAACGATGAGAATATCCGACCCATTGAATTGCTGGTCATTGTCCGCATCGATAAAGATGCTCCAGCCAGTAGTCCAGTCATTGTTTTGTCGAGGGATGATCACGGCGTGCTGACCTCGCTTCATGGCCTCTCCCCGAGCTGTACTAAGCGCTGCAACGAAGGAATTGGTAAGCGAAGTCAATTCAGAGTTTCGTTGGAAGCCAACGAAACTCGGCGCGGCAATTATTACTAAAACTGCAGCGACAGCAATCGTGACCATCAACTCAATTAGAGTGAAGCCGTTCTCGCGGTTCGAATATTGATAAATGCTCATGGCCAGCAAAGTCTGAAATTCGAGCTGGAAGCATTCCCTGTGCAGCCCTTGGTGCCAGTGCTTGTAAGCGTCAGATTACCAACGGCTGTATCTGTTTTAGTAGGCTTTGCTGTCAGCATAATGCATTCTTTGATGCTCAAGCTGGACGGACACGCCCCTGCAGATATCCAATAGGCAGGCGATGTAGAGTTATCACCCGAATAGTTCTTGAACGGAAAAGAAGTTGGTAAAGGCGTTGAGGCTGGTGTGAGGGCTCCCGTCGTGCTGGTATTGAAGTCGAGATATGTATTTCGCTGTGTCATGTATCGCTCCTGTTGCTGCATCAGTTCCAGCAAAGCAGTCCGTGCCTGAGCCCGCCTCCCCTTAAGCACAGAATCGTTGTACGCGGGATAAGCGATCGCCGCCAAGACGCCTACAACCGCGACCACAATCATTAGCTCAATGAGCGTAAATCCGCGCATTGCAGCACGTTTCCTTATGTTGTTCATATTCATGATCCACGCTTTAGGTCCAGGTAATTGTTGATCTGCCGCCAGCTCAGCCTGCCAGCAGTGATGACGACGCTCGTCTGGCCGTCGTTGCCCGCACCGCCTGCAGCATTGCCAACCCCGCCCGAGCCCTGCACGATCGTCTGGCTGGTTATCTTCTTTTTCCGCCGGCCGGTGCTGTCGCTGATGCTCTCGACCGTGGAAGCCACATCAATCACCAGAGGCTGGCCCATGATGCCGACGGTCGATACCCGTCGAGTGCCTATGCCGGTGTCGACGTCGATGATGTACGAATTGCCGCTGCCCCCGCCTACCCCACAGGAGGCCGAGGCGCCAGAGGTGCCCGGGATCAGGCTGCCGAATATCAGCGTACTGCCCGTCAGCAATGCCCCGCTCACCTGGCGCTCGGTGCTGGCGTAGTCCATGTACCAGCCCGAGCTCACGGTCGAAGACGTCGTCAGGTCGCTGGTGGCGCGGCCCCAGGTGAAACTGGGCACGGTGATCGCCCCTGTGGAATCGATCGTGGCCGCTCTCAGTCTCGCGCGTCCGCTGATGGCTCCAGAACCGTTTGGCGTCGCATCGGGCACCGTCGTGCCGTCGTCGTAGATCACGTAGAACGAGTTCTGCGCTGTCGATGAACGGTCGTCCACCTCCAGATACTTGCCGGTACCGAACGCCACCTGGACCGCATTGACGTTGTTCGTTGCCGCCACCAGGGTGGGCGCCATGCTGATGGGCTGCACGTTGCCCGCGCCGTCCTTGGCAACGAAGAGCGGGTAGGGCGCATTGTTGCTGGCCTTCTTGAAGGCCGACAGGTTCGCCATATTCCACTCGGAGGTGCCGTGGCTGCGGAAGTCGAGCTTCCACATGTTGCCGTGGAGGTCGCCCGCGAAGATCTGTGCCACTTCGCGGTTGCCACCGGTGGCGATGGCTGCCTTGAAGTTAAGCACGCCAGTGGCCTTGGTCACTGCCAGCGTGGCATCGAAGGGCAGTTCCACCTTGTAGTAGTTGGTGCCGAGCGTCCATGCCGTTTCCGGTGCCTTCGACAGATCGAGCAGGAAGATGGCGGGGTTGCCGGTGCTGTAGTTGTTGGCCGAGTTGACCTTGGTGTAGTTGTTCACACCGCTCGCAACCACTGCAAACCATTTGTACGTAGCCGTCGTTGCTGTCGGTGCGCTGGTGCGCATCTTCAGGATCTGAGGCTGTCCGACGACGAATCCCATGTCGACGTCGTCGTCCGCCGTGAACTCCCACATCACCTTCGACGCGTCGAACGACGTCGGATCGGTGACGTCCAGAGCGAACACGCCGCGCCCGCCTGCACCGGTGCCGGAAACCAGCACCGTCTTCCAGTCGGCGGCAGTGCCTGCGGAGCCCACCTGCGCTTCGGCCACCACCGGCGGGCCGTCCACATAGCTCTGGTGGTTGCCCACGTAGTTCGCGTCGGTCAGCGCGGCAAGCTTGGGCGACATCCAGCTGGGGATGTAGCCGAACAGTTCATCGCCGGTGCCGGCGTTGAAGGCGTGCAGCATGCCGTCGTTGGCCCCCACGAAGACGGCCGCGGTGCGGCTGAGGTTGGCAGTCCTGAAGGCAGCGTACGAGGTCGAGTTGATGTTGTTGGCGGGCGCGCCCGAATACACGACGCCCGAATTGATGATATCTCCCAGCAACTTGTTGTTGCGGCGGCGGAAGGGCGCACCTTCGCGGGCATTGCTGCCGCGCAGATAGCTCACGCGGTCGGAGCCCAGCGAGTCGGCAGTCGCAGAGGGCGTGATCTTGTTCAGGTCGGCTTGTTGCGCGGTAGTCAGGGAGTTCCACAGGAATGGACTGGCCTTGGGCACGGCATTGCTTGGACGCCCGATGACGATGTTGCGCGAGGTTGCCGGAGCAGAAAGCAAGGCCAGCCGACTCGATGCCGACCACGTCGGGGTTGGCGAAATGCTGGCCGTGCCGTTACTGACCGTGATCGCCTGGGAAAACAAGTCGCCACTCCAGTCGCTGGTGTCGAACGCACCTTGGTAGACCGAGTTGTCCGTTTGCAGCGACTTCGACTGCACGGCGCTGCCGGCGATGCTGCGCGCGGAGGTCGAGGCGCGGCTGAAGATGCTGTCGAACGCGCTCAGCACGCTGCGCGCACTGCTTTGCAGGTAATAGGTGCTCGCCTCGCCGGGCCTCGCACTGTCTTGCCAGACGTTGGCATCGATCGTGCCGTCCTGGCGCTTGAAGGGGTTGCCGAAGGTGTTGAAGGGCTTGGTGCCTGGGTTGGAGGGGTCTGACTCGAAGCCGCCGTACTTGGCCGAGGTGAAAAACTGATTGCGGCTGCGGCGGGTGGTCGCATTGTTCTGATCGCCATACTCGTTCACGTCGAAAAAGAAGCTCTTCACGCGAAGGCCGGGGCGCTGCATGCTGGTCTGGGCAGTCCAATCGGTGCCGCGAATGTCATGCGTATGTGCCCAGTATGAGTAACCAATGATGGCCTCGCCGCGCGGGTTGCTGTTGGTGCTTGCATTTCCTGTTGTGTGCTGCTGCGCACCCTGTCCATCGAAGTAGGTAATGTCTGTGCCCTTCTCGAAGTTCTGGACAACACTCGTCCATGTCGTGAGATCGGGAATGTTCGCGGCGACATTGGCGCTTGGATAGCGACTACCGTCGTGTGTATTGATGTCGCCGATCACCACGATGTTGCTCTTGAGGCACGCGTAGTTGCTAGAGCTGGTACGGCCTCCCCCGTACGGGTCGTTCCAGGTGGTGAATACCGGATAGCCGTCGTACATGGTCGTCGTCATGTTGCTGACGGCGATATCGCTTGGCTGCAGGCCCTGCAGGTAGCGAAGGGACTCGTAGTAGAGCTCGCTGACGGGGTCGTACTGTTTGTAGCGCCCAGCCACCGGCCCGGTGCGGCCGAACTTGTTGAGGTAGTTGATGACCCCGCTCACGCCGAAGGTGGCATTGGTGCCCGAAAGGGTGCTGCCGTCCGGATTGGCCGCGAATACGCCGGTGGTGGCGTTCCATTCGGCGGCCGCGTTGCCGCCACTGGGAGTGTTGTCGATGCCGTTGATGTCGTAAGTTTTGGCTCCGACGTACTTCATGGGCGCGCGCAGCACGCCGCCGTATCGGCCGCCGCTGGCGCTGTTCGTCTGATCCATCAGGTACCCGAAGGCAGACAGACGCAACTGGTCGCTGTACTTCTGCACGGTGCCGGTCGGCTTGTAGTTGCCGCTCGGGTACTTGGTGCAGAAGGTGTAGTCGCGGGCGTCGGCCAGGTTTCCGGCGGCATCCTTGTCGCAGACCTTGACGCGGGAGTAGAAGAAACCCTCGCTATTGAGGCCGGTAGTTGGCCTGGTGGTCGTATTGGCGTCGAGTACATAGCAGGCTTTTACGGTGCCCGGCGCTGGATCGGTGAATACGGCGTTGGTGCAGGCGGTACTGTTCGTGAACTGGCCCACTATCCAGGATGTACCTGCGCCGTACCAGACTTCCTTTGAACTCCTGTTGAACCTGCAGGTGCCGTTCTCATCGGCACACTTGACAGCCGCAGCCGGCTTGTCACCGCTGTAAGGGAATGGGCCTGTCCCCGGCTGTATCGTGCTCAGGCTATAGCTGCTGGTATTGCTGCAACTCCCACCTCTCGCTGTCCCGAAATAGATGCGATCCAAGGTGTTTGCCACCCAGATGTCACTGCTCCCAGCCGCCGTGATCATGCTTCGCGGTACCGCACCCCAGTAACGGCCACTGCCGCCTCCATCTCGCGTCAGTTGCTTGGCTGGAAAGTTGGTCGAATTCCACATGCAGATCGGGTCGCCGTTCGGAAGCACCGCACGTTGCAGGATGGTCAGGTCAGTTGTATCGATGTAACGGTCGCCGCCAGACAAGGCGAGCCGCAGCATGTCGATGGCCGAGCTGGAGGCCCAGTTCAGGAAGTTGCCGCTGAAGCCATCGTCGCACATGCGATCCGTCCGCGTGTTTGACAGGATGCGGTCGAAGCGCTTGTAGTCGGTCGCAGACAGGCCGGAGGCAGGCGTCTCCGCGGGCGCGTTGTTGTACGAATAACAGGCGTACGCATCGTAGTAGCCGATGTATTCGTTGAGATTGCTGTAGGTGTTGTCCGTGTCGCCGCTCGGTGTGTACTGCGCGCCGACAGTCGGATACTCCACAGACAGCGCCAGCGCTAGCGCCGGCTTGTCTCCGGACGTGGTGGCGTAGAGCGGGTCGCTGGCCAGTGCAATCGGCTTGATGTTGGGGGCCGTGCTTGAGATGGCGGCAAACGACAGCGCAATGGTCGCGGCTATCACCGGAAAGGCAAGCCACGCGAGCGTGCGCGGCCGCGTGAACCACGGTTGAGCGTTGGATTTGGACGTTTTCATGGAAAAGCGGCTCGCTTCAGTCGCGATAGATGATCTGGACGACACCCTGGATGTCGTCCCGAGGGCCGAAGCCCATGGCTGTTACACGGTAGATGTAGCTTGTTGTAGAGCCTGAGATATCCCGGTTTGCGGGGTCTTCGATCGGCTCGATCACGTAGCGCGGCACCTTGGAGGGCTGAATGCCGGATGTGCCGGCCGGGAAGCTGCGGCCCGTGAACTCGCCATAGGCGGCTGTCTTGGCTCCGCTGGTTGCAGTGAAATCGACACTCAGCCATGCAGGCTTCGCGGTCGTTTCGAGCGCGCATAGACCTTTGCTGTTTCCGGAACTTCCGCACCCGCTGACGAATGCGTTGGTGTTGGCCATGTTGGTGAACACGGCTCTCCGGCTCGAAGCTACGGGACCATGTATGTCGAATTCGGCATCCATCAGCGCCGCTTCGGCCGACTGCCAGGCGACCTGCATGTCCCGGTCATTCCGGGAACTGCGTTCACCCATGGTGGCGATCTGTGCCGCGCCCACGCCGAGAATGGACACGATCACCAGCAGCAGCAGCACGACGATCAGCGATACGCCGCGTTGGCCTGCGGAATGGCGGGAAAGTGTGTGCCGCATGTCAGAGTTCCTGGTCGTTGCGCAGATGGATCGTGAAGGTCAGCGTCTGGCGCAGTCGACCGTCAGGTGTGGGTTGGAAGATCGTGCCCGCGTCTCCGGTAGAGGCAAAAGCGCTGCCAGCGGTTGCGGTCGCACTGCTCTTGGTCGGGCCAAATGGGTAGAAGGTTTGTGCCTGCGAATCCTGGGCGGCGCCTCGCGCGCTGCGCAGGACCATGCCGATGCGAACGCTGCGCACCCGCCGCCAGTTGGCATTCGTTGCGGTGCTGTTGCCTGGTACCGTCATCTGGTCGGCGCGCAGGTATGCGTTCGGCACGTTGGGCGACGGCGCATTCGCTGCCGGTGCAGCTCCGGCCGTGACGCCATCTACGCCATACAGCACCTGGAAATTCTCGACGCCTTGCACAATGGGAGCGGATTTCCACGCACTCGTCGCCGTGTCGTAGTAGGTGCACAGGAGCGAGGGCTCGCCCTGGCTCTGCCCCACCGAGAAGATGCTTGTCAAAAGCGTGTCTCGTGCAGCAGCCGTATTGATATCTGCGACCGTGGCTTGCGCATTGCCGGCGCAGTCGATCATGGTCTTGTCCGCATCCGTGGAGCCGACGACCATTGTGTGCGCCTGAGCCGACTGGTAGCGCATGATCAGCACGTCGCTGCCAATACCTGCTTCCGTACTCGGCCAAGCCGTGGAAGACGTAATCGGGCTGGTGAGGTTCACCTTGGCGTTGTTGAACCCCATGATGGGAGGGGGCGGGTCGGTCGCAGCCGCCTGCCGAGGCGTCGCTGCGAAGAACACGTCCCTGTAGCCGGTCTGCACGCCGATGCGCTGGATCATGTCGGCCGCAAACCGCCCGTTATCGCGCAATTGCGAGGCAGCATCGACAGTGGTGAAACCGCGGCGTGCGACTGTCAAGGCAGACACGGCAGCAAGCACCACCACCAGGCCCACCGCCATGGCGACGAGAAGTTCGATGAGAGTCAGTCCGCGAACGGCGCGGTTGCGCGAGCGACCGATCACAGCGTGCTCCCTGGCGTGACCGGCAGGATGATCGATGGCTGCGACGCCTGATTGACCGTCGTGTCGCCGGTCTTCGTCGAAGGGCGACTCCAGCCGATCTTGACGAGGATCGGGTCGCTGGTGTCGGTCGATGTGCACGCCCATACAGCGGTACCGTCGGCACCGTAGGGAGCGCTGTCGCGGCAAATGCTCACGCGCGCGCCTGGCAAGGCATCGTCCACTCGTGCCAGCCAGTCGGTGAGTTCGGCTTGCGCAACGGCAGTCTTGTCTGCACCGCAGTTCTGGCCGATGGAAAGGCAATACGAGGCCGTCGGGGCCACCAGGGGACTAGACAGATCTCCGATCAGATAAGGATTGTTGGTGCCTAGCAGCGCCTGGTCCTTGTTTCCCCGCATCATCTCCGCCAGCTCGCGAGCCAGCACCACGGCCGTCGACTGCAGCCGCGCGTCGCGGTTGGCCTGCAGCGATGCGGCCTGCAAGCCGACCATGCCAAGCAAGCCGAACGAGAGGACGACGATTGCCACCAGCACTTCGATCAGCGTGAAGCCTGCAGCGGCGCGGCGGAGATTTCGGACTTGTCGGATAGCGAAGGGCATCGATGTAGCACCGGACGGCAATTTGTGAACAAACGCGCCTAAATGTGGCTGAATGTGAACAGGATGATGCCGAAACCGCCTCTCGAAGCCCGTGCCGTTTGTCGGCTGTGGCCGACCGTTTGGAAACATTTGCAAATAACTGGCGGGCAGCGACTGCCTGCCTGCCCAATTCGTCTGATGCCTTTCCTCAGTTCGGCACTGATCGCCATTCCTTTCCTGTTCCCTTTGGTTGCCGGTCCGTCGGTGCATGTATGGCAGTTGCTTTGTTCGTGGACTTGCGCGGCGCTCCTGTTGCTGAGCAATGCCAACGTCGGGTCTTCGCCTGCTCGCGTTCTCTGCTGGCTCGCGATCTGCGCGGGATGCGTCGCGCTGTTCCGTGGCGACGGGCCGGGCAGCTGGGTGGCTGCCTGCGTCGCATTGGGGGGCGTCGGGGTTGCGGCGCTAGTGGGAGCGCGCATGGCTGGTTCCGGCGGAGCTTCTTCATTGGCGTGGGGAATCCTGGCTGCGGGCCTGATCAGTGCCGTCTTTGGCCTTCTGCAGTACTACGGCAAGGCTGAATGGCTGTCTCCCTGGACCAACTCCCCCCCTGTCGGGCAGGCGTACGCCAACCTTCGTCAGCGCAACCAGTTCGCAACGCTGATCAGCATGGCTTGCGTGGCTGCCCTGTGGCTTTACGCGACGCGACCCTCGGCAAGCGTTCGGCGTTGGTTGATCGCTTCAGCGCTGCTCCTTCTGGTGGCCGCAGGCGCCTCGACATCCCGTACGGGGTTGCTGCAGCTGTTGTGCATCTTCGGGGTGGCGGCTTTCATCTCGCAGCGGGAACGCAGCTCGGCGTCCCCGAAAAAGCCGGAACGTCCTGGCGGCTGCCGCATCCAGGGCTCCTGCTCGCCACCATCCCCCTCTACTTCGCTATCGCCTGGCTCCTCCCCCAATTGGCCGGAGGGAGCGAAAGCGGAGTCGAAAGCATGCTCCAACGCCTGCACACTGGCGCCCCGCAGGACCACAGCCGCCTGATCCTGTGGCGCAACGTGCTCACGCTGATCGCCCGGCACCCATGGACCGGTTGGGGATGGGGCGAGCTCAGCTTCGCCCACTACAGCACCCATTACGACGACCCCCGGTTCGTCGAGATCCTGGACAACGCGCACAACCTTCCGCTGCACCTGGCCGTGGAGCTGGGCATTCCCGCCGCCGTGGCGATCTGTGGCGGCTTTCTCTGGATGGTGCTTGCCGCGCGGCCCTGGCGCGAACGGGACCCTGCACGCCTGATGGCCTGGGGCATGCTGGGCGCGATCGTGCTGCACAGCCTGCTCGAGTACCCGCTTTGGTATGGCCCGTTCCAGCTGGTGTTCGGCCTGTGCCTCGGCATGCTTTGGCCGGGCGAGCGGCGCGCCGCAGCGATCCGGCCTGCGCTGTCGTCGCTGGCGGCGGTCGCGATGCTGGCGGTCGTGGGGCTCGCGGGCTGGGACTACATCCGCGTCAGCCAGATCTACCTGTCACCCGATGAGCGGCTCTCGGCATACAAGGAAGACACGCTCGCCAAGGTGCGGAGAACCTGGCTGTTCACACGTCAGGCCGAGTTCGCCGAGCTGACGCTGGTCGCCGTGACACCCGCCAACGCCGCCGAAATGCATTCGCTCGCGCAGCGGGTGATTCACTTTTCGCCGGAGCCGCGCGTCATCGTCAAGCTGATCGAAAGCGCCGAGCTGCTCGGGCTCGACGGCGAGGCTAGGGCGCAGGCGGAGCGTTTCAGCGACGCCTTTCCGCAGGAGTTCGCCCGCTGGCTGAAGGAGGCCGATCGCGGCCCGGAACAGCTGGCGCCGCCGCAATAGCGCAAGATCCACGAGCCGGCGGCATCGAGGTGCCGCGCACGCTCGCGGCCATCAATCGATCACTCGCTCGCCGAAGTCGTGCACGTCGTATCCGTCGCGGGCTGGCAGACCCTTGCACGCCCAGTCCTTGCGATCACCACGATGCGGGTCTGCTGGGTTTTCGCCGTATCCGAGATGTCGTTGCGTTCGATCTTCAGCGTCGCGGACTGGAAGGTCGAATCGCTGGTCTGCGTGTAGCCCGAAGGATTGAACATGATGTACGCAGGGCTGTTCCGCGCAGTCCCCTGGCCTGTCGCCGAAAAGTAGGCGGGCAGCGCGCCCTGTTGCGTGATGAGGATGTCGGAGCCGTTGAATTGCTGGTTGTTGTCGGTGTCGACGAAGACGGTCCAGCCGGTGGCCCAGTCGTTGTCCGCGCGCGGCACGACGACCGCCTGCCTGCCTCGCTTCATCGCTTCTCCCCTGGCCGCACTCAAAGCCGCGATGAACGAGTTCGCCGCCGAGGTGAGCTGGGAGTTGCGCTGGAAGGCGACGAAGCTCGGCACGCCGACCATCATCAAGACCGCGGCGATCGCTATCGTCACCATCAATTCGATCAGGGTGAAGCCCTTTTGCCGAGGGGAGAGCCGACGGGCGCTCATGGCCAGCAAATCCTGAAGTTCGTGCTCGCGGCTGTACCCGTGCAGCCCTTGGCGCCAGTGCTGCTGAGGGTCAGCGAACCGGCTGCGGCGTCCGTGCCGGTGGGTGTGGCGGTGAGCAGCACGCAATCGGTGATGGCCTGACTGCCGCATTTGGCGGCGGACAGCCAGTAGGCCGGGGCGGAGGCGCTGTCGCCGGAATGGACCTTGAACGTGCTCGAGGCACTGGCCGGCGTCGTGGCGCCGCTCGTGACATCGGTGCTGAACGCCAGGTAGGCATTCCGCTGCGTCATGTATCTCTCCTGCTGCTGCATCAGCTCCAGCAGCGCGGTCCGCGCCTGTGCCCGCCTGCCCTTCAGGACTGCCTCGGTGTACGACGGATACGCGATGGCCGCCAGGATCCCGATCACGGCCACGACGACCATCAACTCGATCAGCGTGAACCCGCGCACCGCAGCGCGCTTCGTTGTGTGATTCATGCTCACGATCCGCGCTTCAGGTCCAGGTAGTTGTTGATCTGCCGCCAGCTCAGCCGCCCTCCGATGAGGGTGACTTCCACCCGTCCGTTGCCACTGGCGCCCCCGCCGGCGTTTTCGATGCCGCCGGAGCCTTGCGAAATCGCCTGGCTCGTGATCCTCCTCGCGCGCTGGCCGGTGCTGTTGCTGATGGCGACGACCGTGCCGGCCACGTCGATCACCAGCGGCTCTCCCATGATGCCGACCGTCGATGCGGTCCGCGTCCTGACTCCCGTGTCCACGTTGACGATGTAGGAGTTGCCGCTGCCTCCACTCGCGCCGCAGGAGTTCGAGTCGCCCGCCGCAGCCGGAATCAGGCTGGCGAATACGAGCGTATCGCCGCGCAGCGTCGCCGCGCTCACCTGTCGTTCCGAGCTCGCGTAGTCCATGTACCAGCCCGAGCTCACGGTCGACGACGTGTTCAGGTCGCTGGTGGCGCGGCCCCAGGTGAAGCCGGGCGCGGTGATCGCGCCCTTGGAGTCGATGGTGGCCGCTCTCAGCCGGGCACGCCCGCTGATGGCACCGGAGCCGTTCGGCGTCGCATCGGGAGTGGCCGTGCCATCGTCGTAGATCACGTAGAACGAGTTCTGCGCCGTCGACGAGCGGTCGTCCGTCTCGAGGTACTTGCCGGTGCCGAACGCCACCAGAATGGCCTTGGGGTCATTCGTCGCGGTCACCAGCGTAGGGGCCATGCTGATGGGCTGCACGTTGCCCGCGCCGTCCTTGGCGACGTAGAGCGGGTAAGGAGCGTTGTCGCTGGCCTTCTTGAAGGCCGACAGGTTCGCCATGTTCCACCTGGAGGTGCCGTGGCTGCGGAAATCGAGCTTCCACATGTTGCCGTGCAGGTCGCCCGCGTAGATGTGGGTCACTTCGCGGTTGCCGCCGGTGGCGATGGCTGCCTTGAAGTTGAGCACGCCGGTGGGCTTGGTCACTGCCAGCGTGGCATCGAAGGGCAGTTCCACCTTGTAGTAGTTGGTGCCGAGCGTCCAGGCTGTTTCCGGCGCCTTCGAAAGATCTAGCAGGAAGATGGCGGGGTTGCCGGTGCTGTAGTTGTTGGCCGAGTTGACCTTGGTGTAGTTGTTCACGCCGCTCGCAACCACTGCAAACCACTTGTACGTAGCCGTCGTTGCTGTCGGCGCGCTGGTGCGCATCTTCAGGATCTGCGGCTGTCCGACGACGAATCCCATGTCGACGTCGTCGTCCGCCGTGAATTCCCACATCACCTTCGACGCGTCGAACGACGTCGGATCGGTGACGTCCAGGGCGAACACGCCGCGCCCGCCTGCACCGGTGCCGGAAACCAGCACCGTCTTCCAGTCGGCCGCAGTGCCTGCGGAGCCCACCTGTGCTTCGGCCACCACTGGAGGTCCGTCCACATAGCTCTGGTGGTGGGACACGTAGTTCACGTCGGTCAGCGCGGCCAGCTTGGGCGACATCCAGCTTGGGATGTAGCCGAACAGTTCATCGCCGTTGCTGGCGTTGAAGGCGTGCAGCATGCCGTCGTTGGCCCCCACGAAGACGGCCGCGGTGCGGCTGAGGTTGGCCCTCCGGAAGGCGGCGTACGAGTTCGAGTTGATGTTGTTGGCGGGCGCGCCCGAATACACCACGCTCGAATTGATGATGTCTCCCAGCAGCTTGTTGTTGCGCCGGCGGAATTGCGAGCCTTCGAGGGCGTTGCTTCCGCGCAGGTAGCTCACGCGGTCGGAGCCCAGCGAGTCGGCCCTGGTCGAGGGCGTGAGCTTGCCCAAGTCGGCTCTTTGCGCGTCGGTCAGCGAGTCCCACAGGAACGAACTGGCCTTGGGCACGGCATCGCCCGGACGCCCGATCACGATGTTGCGTGAAGTTGCAGGCGCGGAGAGCGCAGCCAGGCGGCTCGAGGCCGACCAGGCCGGGGTGGGCGAGATGCTGGCCTTGCCATCGCTGATCGTGATCGCCTGCGAAAACAGGTCGCCGCTCCAGTCGCTGGTGTCGAACGCGCCCTGGTAGACCGCGTTGCTCGTTTGCAGCGACTTCGACTGCACGGCGCTGCCGGCGATGCTGCGCGCGGAGGTCGAGGCGCGGCTGAAGATGCTGTCGAACGCGCTCAGCACGCCGCGAGCGCTGCTTTGCAGGTAGTAGGTGCTGGCCTCGCCGGGCCGAGCGCTGTCTTGCCAGACGTTGTCATCGACAGTGCCGTCCTGGCGCTTGAAGGGGTTGCCGAAGGTATTGAAGGGCTTGCGGCCGGGGTTGGAGGGGTCTGACTCGAAGCCGCCGTACTTGGCCGAGGTGAAGAACTGGTTGCGCTTGCGGCGGGTGCTGTCAGTGTTCTGGGCGCCGTGTTCATTCACGTCGAAGAAGAAGCTCTTCACGCGCAGGCCGGGCCGCTGCATGGCCGGCTGATCGGTCCATCCCGAGCCGCGAATGTCGTGCGTATGGGCCCAATACGAGTGTCCGATGATCGATTCGGTGCGTGGATCGGCATTGGGGGCAGGGTTGCCTGTAGTGCGTCGTTCCGTGCCCTGGCCGTCGATGTACGCCCGATCCGCTCCCTTCTCGAAGGCGACGACCGTCTTCGTCCAGTAGTCCGCGTCCGGATGGTTCAATGCCGAATCGGCGCGGGGAAAGCGATAGTTGCCGTCATGCGTGTTGATGTCGCCGATGACCACGATGTTGCTCTTGAGGCATGCGTAGTTGCTCGAGCTGGTGCGCCCACTCCCGTAAGGATCGCTCCAGGTGGTGAACACCGGATAGCCGTCGTACATGGCCGTCGTCATGTTGCTGATGGCGTCTTCGCTTGGCTGCAGTCCCTGCAAGTAGCGAAGGGACTCGTAGTAGAGCTCGCTGACCGGGTCGTAAACCTTGTAGCGGCCCGCCACCGGCCCGGTGCGGCCGAACTTGTTGAGGTAGTTGATGACCCCGCTCACGCCGAAGGTGGCATTGGTGCCCGAAAGGGTGCTGCCGTCCGGATTGGCCGCGAATACGCCAGTGGTGGCGTCCCATTCGGCTGCCGCGTTGCCACCGCTGGGCGTGTTCTCGATGCCGTTGATGTCGAAGGTCTTGGCGCCGACGTACTTCATGGGCGCGCGCAGCACGCCGCCGTATCGCCCGCCTCTGGCGCTGTACGTCTGCTCCATCAGGTAGCCGAAAGCAGCCAGACGCAATCTGTCGCTGTACTTCTGCACGGTACCGGTCGGCTTGTAGTTGCCGCTCGGGTACTTGGTGCAGAAGCTGTAGTCGCGCACGTCGGCCAGGTTGCCGGCGGCGGTCTTTTCGCAAACTCTCACGCGAGAGTAGAAGAAGCCATCGCTGTTGAGGTCGTGGGCCGGCCGCGCGGTGGAGCCGGCAGGAGCCGTGTAGCAAGCTTTGGCAACGCCCGGCGCGGGGTTGGTGAATACGGCGTTGCTGCAAGAGGTGCCGCCCGTGAACCGGCCGACCATCCATGTGTTGCCGGCGCCGTACCAGACCTCCCTCGTATCGGAGAAACTGCAGGCGGCGTCCTCGCTGGCGCAGCTGGAGGACGCTACGTAGGAAGGCTTGGCGCCATAGAAGGGAAACGGTCCTGTCGCCGTGCCGGCGCTCAGGCTGTAGCTGCCCGGGGAAGTGCAGCTGCCGCCCCTGGCCGTACCGAAGTAGATGCGGTTCAAGGTGTTCGCCACCCAGATGTCGTTGGCGCCGGCCGCGGCGATCATCCGCTGCGGCACCGCGCCCCAATACCTGCCATTGCCGCCGCCGTCGCGCGGCAGCTGCTTCGAGGGAAAGTTGGTCGTGTTCCACATGCAGGTCGGGTCACCGTTGGGAAGCACGGCGCGCTGCAGGATGGTCAGGTCGCTCGTGTCGATGTAGCGGTCGCCTCCCGACAGCGCAAGGCGGAGCATGTCGATGGCCGAACTGCTGGCCCAGTTCAGGAAGTTGCCGCTGAAGCCGTCGTCGCACATGCGGTCCGTGTGTGTGTTGGACTGGATGCGGTCGAAGCGCTTGTAGTCGGAAGCAGCGAGACCGGCGGCCGGTGTTTCAGTCGGCGCGTCGTTGTATGCATAGCAGGCATTCGCGTCGTAGTAACCGATGTATTCGTTCAGGTTGCTGTACGTGTTGTCGGAGATGCCCTTGTCCGTGTACTGCGCCCCGACGGTCGGGAACTCCACCGACAGTGCCAGCGTGAGGGCGGGCTTGTCTCCGGAGGTGGTCGCATAGAGCGGCTCGCTCGCCAGTGCGATGGGCTTTATGTTGGGCGCCGTCGTGCCATTGCCCGCGATCGACACCGCGAGCACGGCCGCCGCCGCCAGCGGGGGCGCAAGCCGCGCGAGCGTGCGCGGTCGCTTGAACCAGGGCCTTGAAGGGGAAGAGGGCGTTGTCATGGAAGGCTGCTCGCGTCAGTCGCGATAGATGATCTGGACGACGCCCTGAATGTCGGCCCGGGGGCCGAAGCCCATGGCTGTCACGCGATAGATGTATCTGGTGGAACCGCCCGAGACGTCGCGGTTGGACGGGTCTTCGATCGGCTCGATGACATAGCGGGGCGCCTTCGCTGGCTGGATGCCGGTGTCGCCTGTCGGGAAGCTGCGGCCGGTGAAGTCGCCGTAGGCGGTGGTCCTGGCGTCGGTCGTCGCCGTGAAGTCCACCGCCAGCCAGGCGGGCTTGCCGGTCGTTTCGAGGGCACACAGGCCTTTGCTGCTGCCTGAACTGCCGCACCCGCTGACGAAGGCGTTGGTGTTGGCCATGTCGGTGAATACAGCACGCCGCTCGGAGACGACGGGGCCGTGGATGTCGAACTCGGCATCCATCAGCGCCGCTTCGGCCGACTGCCAGGCGACCTGCATGTCCCGATCGTTGCGCGCGCTGCGCTCGCCCATGGTGGCGATCTGCGCCGCGCCCGCGCCGAGGATGGAGACGATCACCAGCAGGAGCAGAACGATGATCAGCGAGGCGCCCCGCTGGCGGTCGGGGCGGCTGAAGAGGACTTGCTTCATTTCAGAGCCCCTGGTCATTGCGCAGGTGGATCGTGAAGGTCATTGCCTGGCGCAACCGTCCATCGGGCGTCGGCTGGAAGGTGGTGCCGGCGTCGTCGTCGACCGCGAAGGCGCTGCCGAGTTGACCTTTATCACTGCCCTTTGCGACGCCGAGCGGATGGAAGGTCTGCGCATCCATGTCCTGCGCAGCACCTTTGGCGCTGCGCAACACCATGCCGATGCGCAGGCTGCGCACCCGGCGCCAATTCGCATGGGTTGCTGCGGCATCGCCGTCGACCTCCATCTGGTCGGCCCGCAAAAAGGCGTTCGGAACATCGGGTACCGCAGCATTCTTCGCAGGGGCCCGGCCTGCGGTGACGCCATCGACGCCGTACAGCACCTGGAAGTTCTCGACGCCTTGCACGATGGGCGCGGATTTCCACGCACTCGTCGCCGCGTCGTAATAGGTGCAAAGCAGCGACGGCTCGCCCTGGCTCTGCCCCACGGAGAAGATGCTGACCATGCGCGCGTACCGCGCACCCGCATCGCTGGCGTTCGGCGCCGTCGAGGGCGCGTTGCCGGCGCAGTCGATCATGGACTTGTCGGCCCTGGTATCCGCGGTGAGCGTGAAGGTCTGCGCCACCTGGTATCGCAGGATGAGCACGTCGCTGCCGGCGCCGGCTTCCGTGCTTGGCCATGCGGTGGATGCGGCCAGCGGATTGGAGAGGTCGACCTTGGCGTTGTCGAACCCCATGACGTTGGGCGCCGGGCTGCTCGCGGTGGGCTTCGGGCGTGTCGCCGCGAAGAACACATCCTTGTAGCCGGTCTGCACGCCGATGCGCTGGATCATGTCCGCCGCGAACCGTCCGTTGTCACGCAGCTGCGAAGCTGCATCGACCGTGGTGAATCCACGCCGTGCCACCGCCAGGGCGGATACCGCCGCCAGCACGACCACCAGGCCGACCGCCGTGGCCACGAGCAGTTCGACAAGCGTGAGGCCGCGAACGGCGCGGCAAGTCGAGGGGAAGGAGGCGGTCAAAGCGTGCTCCCCGGCGTGACCGCCAGCACCACGGAAGGCCGGTCCGACGCCTGCCAGACGGTCGTATCGCCACTCTTCAAGGAGGGCCGGCTCCAGCCGATCTTGACCAGGATGGGATCGCTGCTGTCGGCGGAGGTGCAGCTCCACTGCGCCGCGCCGTCCGATGCGAAGGGAGCGTTGTCGCGGCAGATGCGGACACTTGCGCCCGGCAGCGCGTCGTCCACCCGTGCCAGCCAGTCAGTCAGTTCGGCTTGTGCAACTTTTGCCCGCGTGTCGCACGAGCTTCCGACCGAAAGGCAATAAGACGGGGTGGGGGCAGTCAGTGGACGGTCGAGCCGTCTGATGAGGTAGGGGTTGTCGGTGCTCAGGAGCGCCTGGTCCTTGTTGCCCCGCATCATCTCCGCCAGTTCGCGGGCCAGCGCCACCGCCGTCGATTGCAGGCGCGCGTCGCGATTGGCCTGCAGCGACGCCGCCTGCAGGGCGACCATGCCCAGCAGCCCGAAGGACAGCACAACGATCGACACGAGTACCTCGACCAGCGTGAAGCCCGCAATGCGGCCGGCATTTCTTACTTGGCGGGAGAAAGAGTTCATCGAGCAGGACGGAGTGACTTGTTAACAAAAGATATTTTTAGTTGTTAACTGTTGTTAACTGTGGCTAAATGTGTTTATGAATGATGCGGCAAGGGAGCCGTCATCGGCGCGCCGCTCGTCGGGCGATGGCAACCGTCGGGAGACATTCGTTGTCGGTCCGTTGCCGGACTTGAAGGATTTCGGGCGGCCCTGTGCCGAACGGCATCGCGGATGCCTGTTCTTGAATGCGCGGTAATCCATCCACGTGCTGGCGTGATGGTTGCGGATGTGGGCGTGCTGCACAGCCATGCTGTGCAGCCCACTCCGGGACGACCGGTGTTTCAGCCGGTTTGCGGCATCTGCCTGCCCGGGCCAGTCAAGCGCAGCAGTCGTGCGGCTTGGCTGTGGCTGTCATCTCCTGCGGCTGGCGCGATGCCAATGGGTCGAGGACGATGTGTCCTGGCCGCTGACGAAATGCTCAGGAAGCTTCTTCGAGCTACTCGGAGGCTCCCGCCACCCAACTCCCCGACTTCCCCCCATGCTTCTCCAACACATGCACATCGGTAATCCGCATCCCCCGGTCCACCGCCTTGCACATGTCGTAGATCGTCAATAACGCCACCTGCACCGCAGTCAGCGCCTCCATCTCCACCCCCGTCGGCCCCACGGTCTCCACTGTCGCCGTGCAGACCACCTGTGGCGCGCTCCCCGCATCGGCCAGCGCGAACGCCACGGCAACGCGCGTCAGCGCCAGCGGATGGCACAGCGGAATCAGGTCACTTGTCTTCTTCGCCGCCTGGATACCCGCGATGCGCGCGATGCCCAGCACGTCGCCCTTCTTCGCGGTGCCGGATTCAATCAGTGCGAGCGTCGCCGCCTGCATCTCGATGCGGCCCGTGGCCACGGCCACGCGGTGGGTGGCGGGCTTGGCGGCGACGTCGACCATGTGGGCCTGGCCCTGGGCGTCAAAATGGGTGAGGGTGCTCATGGGTGAACGATCAGGTTGGACGTGCATCATACGAGCCCGAGCCACAGACGAGGAATGCCGCGCTTGACTCCCCATCGCCACTCCAGAAGCCAGCTGACGCCCGCCCTGCGGTCGTTGTGTGCTAGCGTTTTGATAGCTTCCCAGATGCTGCTGCCGGTGCCCGCGCTGGCGCAGATCCAGCAGGTGCTTCCGGGCATGGGCGACGGCGGCGAGATGACCGCCAGCGCCGAGCGCCACCTCGGCGACCAGATCGCCCGCGAGCTCTACCGCGACACCGACTACATCGACGACCCGGTGATCGCCGCCTACGTGCAGGACATCTGGCAGCGCCTGCTGACGGCCGCCCGCGCGCGCGGCGAACTCACGCCGGAGCTCGACGAGCGCTTCGCCTGGACGATCCTGCTGGGCCGCGACCGCAACATCAATGCCTTCGCGCTGCCGGGCGGCTACCTGGGGCTCAACCTCGGCCTGGTGGCCGTGGTCGGCAGCCGCGACGAGCTGGCGACGGTGCTCGGGCACGAGCTCTCGCACGTCACGCAGCGCCACATCTCGCGGATCATGACGAAGCAGGGCAGGCAGATGCCGCTGATGATCGCGGGCCTGATCCTCGGGATGATCGCGGCCGGCAAGAGCCGCAATGGCGATGCCGGCCAGGCCATGATCATGGGCAGCCAGGCTGTGTTCGCGCAGAACCAGTTGAATTTCTCGCGCGACATGGAGCGCGAGGCCGACCGCATCGGCTTCGGGGTGATGACGCAGGCCGGCTTCGCGCCGCAGGGCGCCGCCACGATGTTCGAGAAGCTGCAGTACGCAGCGCGCCTCAACGACAACGGCTCGTACCCCTACCTGCGCAGCCACCCGCTGACGACCGAACGGATCTCCGACATGCAGGGCCGCTTCCAGTTCAACATGGACACGGTGCCACCGCAGCCGCTGGTCATGGACCACGCGATGATCACCTCCCGCGCCCGCGTGCTGACGCGCCCTGGCGTGGACGTGCTGCGGCTGTGGATCGATTCGGCCTCCAGCGGCGAATTCGCGAAGAGCTCGCCGGCACAGCAGGCCGGCACGCTGTACGCAGCGGCGCTGTCGGCGAAAGAGATGCGCGACTACAAGACCGCGCGCGCCCTGGCCGAGCGCCTTGTCGCGCGCGTGGCGGACGACCCTGCCGCGGCAAAGCAGGCACGCTGGCTCAGCGCGGAAATCGAACTCGCCGCGGGCGCTGCGCCCAAGGCGGCCGCCCTGCTCGATGCCAAGTCGAAGGAGCGGCCAGAGATGCTGCTGTCGGCCGAGGCGGCCACGGCGATGCGCCAGCCCGCGCCGATGATTCCGGTGCTGCGCGACTGGGTGGCTTCCGACCCGCGCGACGCGACGGTATGGCGCGCGCTCGGCAACCTCTACGGTGCCCAGAACGACACGCTGCGCGCGGTGCGCGCCGATGCCGAGGCGAACGTGGCGATCCTCGACTATCCGGCGGCACGCGACCGATTCAAGGCGGCGCAGGAGATCATCCGCCAGTCCAAGGTGGTCGATCACTACGAGGCGTCGATCATCGACACCCGGGCTCGTGCGGTGGAAGTGCTGGTGAGGGAGCAGGCCGCCGAGCCGCCGCTCAAGTAGCGACGGCGCTTCTCGGCGCTCAGCGCTTGGAAAGCAGTCCGCCCAGCGCGGACTCGATCAGCAGCCCCAGCACCGAATACAGCAGCGAGCCGATCAGCGCGGCCAGGAAGCCGTTGACGTGGAAGCCGCCCAGCAGGCCGGAGGCGGCCCAGAACAGCAGCGCGTTGATGACGAACAGGAAGAGCCCGAGGGTGACGATGGTGACCGGCAGCGTCAGTATCACCAGCACGGGCCGCACGATCATGTTGAGCAGGCCAATGACCGCGGCGGCGATCAGCGCGGAGCCGAAGCTGTTGACCTGGACGCCGCTGTAGAGATAGGCGACCGCCAGCAGCGCCACGGCACTGAGCAGCCATTTGAGGATGATGCGCATGGCGGCAGGATACCCCAGGGCCCGCAAAAGACAACGAGCCCCGGTGCGTTGCCGCGCCGGGGCTCGTCGGGGATGAGGTTTCTTCCTGCGGTCTTACTCGGCCAGCTCGTTCGCCAGCACCAGCAGCGCGCCCATGCCCATCACTGCGCCGGGAAATGCCCAGCCCGACTGGTGAGGCGGCGTCTGGTCCGGCGTCACCGGCTCCAGGTCGACGCCGACCTTCGGGCGGCGTGCATCGACCACGTGAATGGCCGAATGCTCACGCTTGAGCTGGGCCGTCAGTTCGGCCAGCGGGCCCTTGGCCAGCACCGGAGTCACCTGGCCGCCGTTGCGCTCCAGCAGCGGCGTCATCTGCGCCTGCACCTTGCTGAACCACTTGGCGCGCCAGTTCTCGCGCGCGCTGTGGCTTACCCACTTGCTGATGCGATGCGTCATGCGCGGAGCGCAGGCCACGAGCACCCAATGGCGCGCCACGACGCTGTTCGCATCCGGCGCCAGTTCGGCGAACTGCTCGCAGGCGTAGGTGGCGTCGTCGACATAAAGAATGATCTTTTCCATGGCGTGCTCCTTCAGGTAGTTAGAGTGACAGAGACTGGTTTGGACGGGAAGTTCGTTCGTGGTTGGAGCAATGACCACCGGCGCTCAGCCGGTCGTCACCGCCTGTTCTTCGTGCTTGTTGCGGGCGTGGCGCGAGGCCACCCACTTGCCGATCACCAGCACCAGCAGCGCACCGAAGACGCCGGCCGCGTACTTGATCACGTCGGTCTGCGGCACCTTCGGCACCCAGGTCCAGGCGGCGGTGTTCGCCAGAGCCGGGTCGGACACGGCCATCGTGCCGGCGATCCAGCCGAGCAGCATGCCGCCGGCGGTGATGATCATCGGGAAGCGGTCCATCAGCTTGATGACCAGCTGGCTGCCCCAGACGATGATCGGGATGCTTACGAGCAGGCCGAAGATCACGAGCGGCATCTGGTGGCTGTCGCCGGCGCCTTGGGCGGCGCCTGCAATGGCGATCACGTTGTCGACGCTCATCACGAGGTCGGCCACGATCACGGTCTTGACCGCGCCCCACAGCTTGTCGCTGCCGGTGATGTTGCCGTGGCCGTCGTCATGCTCGGGAGCCAGCAGCTTGACGCCGATCCACAGCAGCAGGATCGCGCCTACCAGCTTCAGGAACGGAATGGCCAGCAGGGTCAGCGCAAAGAAGATCAGGATCACGCGCAGCGCGATCGCGCCCGCGGTACCCCACAGGATGCCTTGCGTGCGCTGGGCCGGCGGGAGCTTGCGGCAGGCCAGCGCGATCACCACGGCGTTGTCGCCGCCCAGCAGGATGTCGATCATGATGATCTGACCGACCGCGACCCAGAACTCCGGGGTCATGAACATTTCCATAGCTTTCCTCTTTTGTCTTCGCGCCCCTGCCTCTCCCTTCAGGGGTGACGACGGAAGGCGCATGTCTATGCGTTTCGATTCATCCCGTACGGGGTGGGTCGAAAGCGAGGAATGAAGGCCGGTGATTCCGGGGACTTGCGAACGCTTCGACCAAACCTGCACAGGTTCAAATCGAAGGTCTTGCTCGACAGCGTCCGCGCGAAAAAGAACGCGCATACGTTGTCCGACAGGCCGGAAGTGTTTTGCTTCGTATTGACGACCTGACGATTCGCGCTGCCGTGGTCAACAGCGGTCGGGAGCTACTCCCCTTCGTGCGGCGGATTAGAGCATCCAAGCTCTGGGTGGCGCAATCGAAAGTTTTCAGAAATTTAAGGAGAACCGCTTCAGAATGCGCATGGATACGAGGCTCGATGCTCTTGTTTTCATAGCGTTCATGTCCCTTCGGCGCTTCGGGACATTGCCGGACTATGATCGCCGTCCGCTGCTTTTTCACGCTCCATGGCCGCCATACACATCACCGACATCGAGGCCGCCATCAACTACTGGCGCGAGAAGACCCCGTCGCCCGACGGCGTCACGTTGGGCCCCGAATTGCGGGCGCTGGCCGAGGTCTACGCGCTCATGGTCTTCCATCACGAGGACGAGGTCGACGAGGTCGGCTTTCCGCAGAAGGCCTGGGCCGCCTGGATGGCCTGGTACGACAGCACGCCCGACACGCCCTGCATCGCGATCTGCTCCACCAGCCAGGGCGACGACGAATGCAAGGGCTGCGGCCGCAGCTTCGACGAGGTGCAGTTCTGGCCCGGCATGTCGCCCGTCGAGAAGCGCGCCACGTGGCGCCGCATCACCATGGAAGACTCGGCCTGGCGCTTCAACCGCTACGCCGAGCGCGCACGCGAGGCCGAGCGCGATCCGTCGTCGCCGGCTGCCGACGAGCCCGAGTTCGACCCCGACGACGAGAAGAACTGGGCCCCCTGACCATGCGCCGCCTCGCGCAAGCTCCCAACCTCGCGATCGCGACCGTGTGGGCGCACGCCTTGTGCGAGGAGGGCGTGGCCGCCACCGTGCAGCGCGAATTCCTCGGCGCGGTGATGGGCCAGCTGCCGCCCGACCAATGCCTGCCCGAGATCTGGATCGACGATGAGGCCCAGTTCGATCTGGCCAAGCGCCTGCTGCACGAACTGCAGCATCGCCCCCAACGCAGCTGGCGCTGCGTGTGCGGCGAGCAGGTCGAAGGGGGCTTCGAGCAGTGCTGGCAGTGCGGCCAGATGATGCCGGCCGTCTAGCAGGTCAACGCGCCGGGGCTATCTCCAGCGCAGCGGCTCGATGTCGATGCTGTTGACGCCGTCGCCCAGCGTCAGCGTGTTCTCCTGAATGGTCGCCTGCAGCTGCATGCTGCGCTGCGCGAGTGCGGCCAATGCCTGCGAGGCTGCCGTCGGAACGCGATACACCTTGAGGTTCTGCGGCCGCGTGAGCTTGTTCTCGATGCCGCGCCACCAGATTTCTGCAGCGTGGTTGAAGCAGTAGACGACCACCTCGTCCGCCTTGCCGCAGGCCTTGATGATGGGCTTGTCTTCCGGCTGGCCGACCTCGATCCAGAGCTTGACCTCGCCCGTGAAGTCGCGAAGCCACACGTCGGGCTCCTCGACGTTCGACAGGCCGGCGCCGAAGGCCAGCGTGCCGTCGCCGTTGCACACGTCCTGCAGCTGGTGCGCGTTGAGCGCTAGCGCGACCAGCCGGATCATCATCCGCTCGTCGGTCTCGCTGGGGTGGCGCGCCAGGGTCAGCGCGTGGTCGGCGTAGTAGCCGTGGTCGATGTCGGCCACCGCGAGGGTGGCCTTGAAGATGGTGGATTTGAGGGCCATCAGATGCGCTTGGCCAGCTCGGCAGCCTTGCCGACGTAGCTGGCCGGCGTCATGGCCAGCAGGCGGGCCTTTTCCTCTTCCGGGATCTCCAGCGAGCGGATCAGCCCGTGCAGCGCCTCGGCCGTCACGGTCTTGCCGCGCGTCACTTCCTTGAGCTGCTCGTAGGCACCCTGCACGCCGAAGCGGCGCATCACCGTCTGGATCGGTTCGGCCAGCACTTCCCACGAGGCGTCGAGGTCGGCGGCCAGCGCTTCGTCGTTCAGCTCGAGCTTGCCCAGGCCGGTGGCCAGGCTCGCGTAGGCCAGGGTGGCGTAGCCGAAGGCCACGCCGATGTTGCGCAGCACGGTGCTGTCGGTCAGGTCGCGCTGCCAGCGGCTGATCGGCAGCTTCTCGCTCAGGTGGCGCAGCACCGCGTTGGCCAGGCCCAGGTTGCCCTCGGCGTTCTCGAAGTCGATCGGGTTGACCTTGTGCGGCATCGTCGAGGAGCCGATCTCGCCCTTCTTCAGGCGCTGCTTGAAGTAGCCCAGGCTCACATAGCCCCAGATGTCGCGCGAGAAATCGATCAGGATGGTGTTGGCGCGGGCCACCGCGTCGAACAGCTCGGCCATGTAGTCGTGCGGCTCGATCTGGATGCTGTAGGGCTGGAAGCTCAGGCCCAGGCCCAGTGGCGCGGGCGTCTCGATGACCTTGCGGCTGAAGGCTTCCCAGTCGAAGTCGGGCCAGGCGGCCAGGTGGGCGTTGTAGTTGCCGACCGCACCGTTCATCTTGCCCAGCAGCTTCACCGCGGCGATCTGCTCGCGGGCCTTCGACAGGCGCACCGTCACGTTGGCGATTTCCTTGCCCACCGTGGTCGGGCTGGCGGTCTGGCCGTGCGTGCGCGAGAGCATCGACACGCCGGCGAACTGGTGCGCCATCTCGCGCAGCTTGGCGATCAGGCCGTCGATGGCCGGCAGCACCACCTTGTCGCGCGCAGCCTGGATCTGCAGGGCGTGGCTGGTGTTGTTGATGTCCTCGCTGGTGCAGGCGAAGTGCACGAACTCTGCCGCGGCGAGCAGCTCGGGGCGGGCCTCGAACTTCGACTTGATCCAGTACTCGACCGCCTTCACGTCGTGGTTGGTGGTCTTCTCGATCTCCTTGATGGCCAGCGCGTCGGCCTCGGAGAAATGGGACACCAGGCCCAGCAGGTACTTGCGCGCACCGCCGGTGAGCGGCTTGAATTCGGCGAAGCCGCAGTCGGACAGCGCAATGAACCACGCCACCTCGACTTGCACGCGCCGGTGCATATAGCCCTGCTCGCTCATCAGCGGACGCAGCGCCGCGAGTTTGGCCGCGTAGCGGCCGTCAAGGGGGAAAGGGCGGAAACGGTGGAAAAGCTCATGCCCGAATTTTAGGCGGCGCCCGGCCGGCTGGGCCGGCATCGCGCTTTGGGGGCGATTCGGGGTCCGGTTTTCCCGTTCACCTAAAATGACTATTAACAAACGTCATCAATGCATAGGGAGAGAGCCTTCATGAAACTGATCGGATCCGCCGCCAGCCCCTACGTGCGCAAGGTGCGCGTGGTGCTGGCCGAGAAGCGGCTCGATTACCAGTTCGTGATCGAAGACGTCTGGGCTGCCGACACCACGATCTCCAACTCCAACCCGCTCGGCAAGGTCCCCTGCCTGATCATGGAAGGCGGCGAGGCGATGTTCGACTCCCGCGTGATCGTCGAATACCTGGACACCCTGTCGCCGGTCGGCAAGCTGATTCCGCAGCAGGGCCGTGAGCGCGCCGAGGTCAAGACCTGGGAGGCGCTGGCCGACGGCGTCATGGACGCCGGCGTGCTCTGGCGCCTGGAAGCCACCTGGGCCGGCCGCAACGACGGCGAGCGCAGCGCCGCCTGGATCGAGCGCCAGCGCGCCAAGGTCGAGGACGGCATCGCCGCCATGGCCAAGGGCCTGGGCGACAAGCCCTTCTGCAGCGGCATCCACCTGAGCCTGTCGGACATCGCCGTGGGCTGCACGCTGGGCTGGCTGGACCTGCGCTTCCCCGAGATCGACTGGCGCAAGGACAACGGCAACCTCGCGAAGCTGTACGACAAGCTGATGCTGCGTCCGAGCTTCATCGACACCAAGCCCTGAGAAGCCGAGAAGCTGAGAAGGGCTCCACGAAGAAAAGGCGCCGCAAGGCGCCTTTTTCCTTCCTGCCGTCCTTCAGCGCCTGCGCAGCGTGTACTGCACCACGTCGATGTTCGCCTGCGAGAACGCCGCCTCGCAGTAGGCCAGGTAGAACTCCCAGATGCGCATGAAGCGCTCGTCGAAACCCAGCTGCAGGATGCGGCCGCGCTGCCCGAGGAAGCTCTCGCGCCAGCGGCGCAGCGTCTCGGCGTAGTCGGCGCCGAAGGCGAACTCGTCTACCACCTCCAGCCCAGCAGCTTCGGCCTCGCGGCGGAACTCGCGCGGGCAGGGCAGGCAGCCGCCCGGGAAGATGTACTGCTGGATGAAGTCGGTCGAGTCGATGTAGCGGTCGAAGAGCGCGTCGTCGATCACGATGCTCTGCACGCAGGCGTGGCCGCCCGGCTTGAGCAGGCGCGCGAGGCCGTGGAAGTACTCCGGCCAGTAGGCGCGGCCCACGGCTTCCACCATCTCGATGGAGCAGATCGCGTCGAAGGGGGCGTCGTCGATGTCGCGGTAGTCCTGCAGGCGCAGTTCGGCGGCGAGCCCTGCTGTTCGCTGCCGGGCGTAGGTGAGCTGCTCGGTCGACAGCGTCACGCCCGTCACCGAGGCGCCGAAGTCGAAGGCCGCCATCTCGGCGAGCGCGCCCCAGCCGCAGCCGATTTCAAGCACGCGGTCGCCGGGCTTCACGCGCGCCGCCTCGAGCGCGCGGCGCACCTTGGCGCGCTGCGCCTCGGGCATGGATCTGGACAGGTCGCCCTCGAACCAGGCCGACGAATAGTTCATCGTCTCGTCGAGCCAGAGCTCGTAGAACGTGTTGCCCAGGTCGTAGTGCGCGTGGATGTTGCGCGAGCTGCCGGCCCTGCTGTTGCGGTTCAGCAGGTGCCGCACGCGGTACAGCAGGCGACCGGGCCAGCTGCCGTACACCACGTCCTCGATGGCGCGGCGGTTGGCGATGAACACCTTGATGAGCTCTGTGAGATTGGGCGTGGTCCAGTCGCCCGCGATGTAGCTCTCGGCCAAGCCGATGTCGCCCGACTTGAGCGCGGCCTTGCAGGCGTTCCAGTTGCGCAGCGTGAGCGAGGCCGTCGGGCCGCTGCCGGGCGTGACGCCGAAGTGCCGCACCGAGTCGTCGGGCAGGCGCACCGTGAGCGAGCCGCAGGAAAGCCGCTGCAGCAGGCCGAGCACCGTGCGCGCGGCGGCGGGTGCGTCTTGCGGCAGCGAGAAGCGGGAGGCCGTGGTGGTGAATGTCATGGGTTGGCCTGCTGCTGGTGATGGTGGTCGCGCGACACGAAATCGGCGGGCGGCGCCGGCTTGGAGACGAAGGGCACGCGCTTGAGCCAGAGCTTCGCGGCCTGCCAGTGGATGCGCGCGATCAGTCCGAAGGTCATCGCCGGGTAGCGCCAGAGGGCGCGCCCTGTGCTGGCGGCGGTCATCGGGCCGAGTTCGCCGCTCACGCTGGTCTGCAGCAGCGGGCCGTCGGCGTCGTCGTGGTCGATGCGCACCACGGTGCGCGAGAGCGCGGCATCGACGAAGAAGCGGAAGCGGTAGCTGCCGTCCATTCGACAGAAGGGCGAGACGTGGAAGGCTTTGGTGGCCCGGAGTTCGGCGCCGTACACCGGTTGGTCGAGCAGGTAGCAATGCCGCTCGCCGAAGGTGTTGTTGACCTCGACCACGATCGCCCGCAGCACGCCCTCGGGCGTGTGGCAGTACCAGAAGCTCACCGGCTTGAAGGTGTAGCCGAACACGCGCGGATAGCAGTGCAGCCAGGCTTCGCCGCCGGCGTCGTGGATGCCGTGGGCGGCCAGCAGCTCGTCGAGCCAGGCCAGTGCGCCGCCCTGTTCGGGCGAGCGGGCGTCGCCGTGGTCGACGTCGAAGAAGGACAGGGCTGCTCTGCGGTTGATGGCGAGCACCGCCTCGTCGGTGCCCGTGCGCAGGGTGCGCATCGGCAGCATCAGGAAGTAGGTCGGGTAGACGAAGGCGTTGCGCGCCGGGCGCAGTCGGGCGTGGCGGACTTCGCCGAAGCCCATCAGCGGCACGGCCTTCGCGGAGGTCATGCGGCCAGCCTTGCCTCGGGTTGGCCGGCCGGGGACGACAGCCGCGTCCGCAGGCCCTCGGCCACGGCCAGGCCGGCCTTCAGGCCGTCCTCGTGGAAGCCGTAGCCC
Organism: Variovorax sp. TLI9-5A; assembly: GCF_056867935.1. Taxonomy (NCBI): domain Bacteria; kingdom Pseudomonadati; phylum Pseudomonadota; class Betaproteobacteria; order Burkholderiales; family Comamonadaceae; genus Variovorax; species Variovorax sp. TLI9-5A. Next base: position 427,432 of record NZ_CP200310.1, read on the forward strand.
ATCCATGCGCCCGTGAACCAGGTGCTGCGCTGGCCTTGCGGGGCGGGCACTTGGGCCTGCGCGCGGATCGCGGCGAGGTCGAGCACCGGGTGGTCGTAGTCGTATTCGGCCATGACCTGACTACGCGCGATCTCCCGGACCGGATTCAGCGAAACGACGACCGGCTGCCATCGTGGCGCGCGGCCTGGACCGAGAACGACATGTCGGACGCTGCCGTTTCGACGCCGAGTTCGCCGAAAAGCCGGATCAGCTTCGGGTAGGTGCGGTCGTTGCAGACCAGGAAGCCGGTGTCGACCCCATGGGCGACCGGCGTGGCATCGGAGGCGGAGCGCGGAAGCTCGATCGTTGCCGTATGGGCGTGGCCACCGAAGTAGTCACTGGCTTCGAAGAGGGTGATGGAGGCCGCGTCTCGCAGCGAGTGTGCTGCGGCCAATCCGGAGATGCCGGCGCCGACTATGGCGACGCGAGGGGCCCGCGTCATTGCGTAACCCCGGCCCGGCTGGAATACAAAAATGCTGCGAGGCGCCCCGACGCGAAGGAGGGAGGGAGGGAGGAGGAGAAGAATCGCCTCGGGATTTCGACCGGACGGCAAACGCCCGGAAGACCTCGCAACATGAAAACCGAAGGGCAGTCACTGCCCACGCGATTTAGGAGCGCAGCATCCGCAGCACGGTTCCCGTCTGGTTTGTAAACGTTTGTTCCGTCGAGTTCACAATGGTTGGACGTATCGGTGAATAATATTACCGATGCGTTTTCTTGTGAACTGATCGGTATTAATTTGGCCCGAGCTGCTTCTCGATGACGTTCACGAAGCCGTTCTCGTCCGGCGCCGTCATGCTCGACCACGCCTGCACGACCTTGCCGTCGCGTCCGATCAGATACTTGTAGAAGTTCCACTTCGGCGTGGTGCCCGAGGCCTGCGCGAGTTGCTTGAACAGAGGATTCGCGTCGGTGCCGCGTACCGAGGACTTGGCGAACATCGGGAATTTCACGCCGAAGGTGCTTTCGCAGAAATCGGCGATTTCCTTGTTGGAGCCTGATTCCTGGGCGAAATCGTTCGACGGGAAGCCCAGCACCACCAGCCCGCGCGAGCGGTATTTCATGTCCAGCGACTCCAGCCCCTTGTACTGCGGGGTGAAGCCGCAGAAGCTGGCCGTATTGACCACCAGGACCACCTTGCCGGAGTACTGGCACAGGGACTGGGGTTTTTCGTCCTGCAGCCGCGGGAAGGTGTGTTGCAGGATCGCCGGGCACCCAGCGGCCTCTGCCGGAGCGGGTGCGGCTGTTGCAGTCTGGGCGTGCGCCGGAACGGTCGAAACGAGGCTCGCCACGAGGGAAACCGCAGGGGCGCAGCGCCACAGCATCGACAATCGGAAGGGGGTTCGCATCGCGGGCTCCTGAATCAAAAAGGGTATGCGCATCCGTGCCGCAAGGGCGCGCGTATCCGCATCATCGCGCTTCTGTCATGGGCGCGCCAAACGGGCCGACTAAAATCGACGGCCTTAGAAAGATATAGATGCTCTATCCGGAACTCTTCAGACAACTCGAATCCGTCCGCTGGGACATGGACAAGGATATTCCCTGGCAGTCGTTCGACGCTTCCTTGCTGTCGGAAGAGCAGGCGCAGACCATCAAGATGAATGCCATCACCGAGTGGGCGGCACTGCCGGCTACCGAGATGTTCCTGCGCGACAACCGCCACGATAGCGACTTTTCCGCTTTCATGTCGATCTGGTTCTTCGAGGAGCAGAAGCATTCGCTGGTGCTCATGGAGTACCTGAAGCGCTTCAGCCCCAAGCACGCCCCCACCGAGGAAGAGCTGCACGAAGTGCGCTTCGACTTCGACCCGGCCCCGCCGCTCGAAACCCTCATGCTGCATTTCTGCGGCGAAATCCGCCTCAACCACTGGTACCGCCGTGCCGCCCAGTGGCACACCGAGCCGGTCATCAAGCACATCTACACCACGCTGAGCCAGGACGAAGCCCGTCACGGTGGCGCCTACCTGCGCTACATGAAGCGCGCGATGGAAAAGTTCGGCGACGAGGCCCGTGCCGCGTTCACCAAGGTCGGCGTCCTGATGGCCAGCGCCCGCCGCACGGCGCAGGCCCTGCACCCGACCAACCTGCACGTCAGCAAGGCGCACTTCCCGCGTGACACCGTCCAGAGCCGCATGCCCGACCCCGACTGGCTCGAGCACTGGCTCGACAAGCAGATCAAGTTCGACGCCGTCTGGGAAACCAAGGTCGGCGAGCGCATCCTGCACAACCTGAGCCTGCTGATGAACCGCAGCTTCAAGACCGTCCAGGAACTGAACCGCTACCGCAAGGAACTGGCGGCCACCCTCGGCCCCAAGCCCGAATACCAGGGCGCGTAACTGTTGCTCGCCCCCAGGCTGCACGACACTTCGTGTCGCTTCGCCAACCCCCTACCGGGGGCGGGCCGGCCGCTTCGGGCGGCCGTGCGCGACGGCCCTCCCGAAAACTCCATCTGTTGGTGAGAGGGCGTCACAAACCGGGGACGCCAGCCGTCTAGCCCGCATGGACGACGCAACCCTCACCTTCGACCGCCTCCGCCCTCGCCTGCAGGGCATCGCCTACCGCATGCTCGGCTCCATGGCCGAGGCGGAAGAGGTCGTGCAGGACGCCTGGCTGCGCTGGCATGAAGCCGCCAGGGACACCCTCGACAGCGCCGAAGCCTGGCTGGTGACCGTGGTCACGCGCCTGTCGATCGACCGGTTGCGCGCCGCCAAGGTCCAGCGCGAGCACTACATCGGCGCCTGGATGCCCGAGCCCACGCTGACCGGCCAGCCCGATTCGCCCGCCACGCCCGAACAGCTGCTCGAGCGCGCCGACAACATCTCTGTCGCTTTTCTCGCCATGCTGGAGCGCCTCGCGCCCGAGGCCCGCGCCGCCTTCCTGCTGCGCGAGGTGTTCGACGCCGACTACGGCGAGATCGCCCTCACCCTCGGCAAGACCGAGGCCGCCTGCCGCCAGATCGTGCATCGCGCCAAGCTCCAGGTGCAGGAGGGGCGCCCACGCTTCAGCGTGCCGCGCGAAACCCACGAGCGCCTGCTGCGCGCCTTCGCCGATGCCGCCGCGCGCGGCAGCCTGCAGGAGCTGAAGACGCTGATGTCCGAGGACGTCGAACTCATCGGCGACGGCGGCGGCAAGGTCCAGACCTTCAGCAAGATCCTGCGCGGCAGCCAGCGCCTCGCGCAGCTCTACTACTCGCTGTGGCGCCGCATGGGGCCGGCGGTGCGCATGGAGCTGGTCGACATCAACGGCGAGCCCGGCATGCTGCGCTTTCTCGACGGCGAACTCGAATCGGCCCAGACCTTCGAGATCGAGAACGACCTCATCGTGCGCATCCGCGCGCAGCGCAACCCCGACAAGCTCGCGCGCATCGCGCAGATCTATTCCTCGAAATAAATAGTCCGGGGCGTGTCACAGGGCGAACGCCTCGCCCGTCTTCAGTGGGTAAGCAGACCGATTCAATCAACCCACTGGAGTAACTAATGAACACCACCGCACGCCTGAACTGGTTCAAGCTGGTCCCGAAGTCCTTCGAGGCCATCCTCGGCGTCAACGCCACCATCGAGTCGAGCACGCTCGGCAAGGTGCTGGTCGACTACGTCTTCGCCCGCGTCTCGCAGATCAACGGCTGCGCCTACTGCCTCGACATGCACGTGCGCGACCTGCGCAAGCAGGGCGAGGAATGGCAGCGCATCAACAGCCTCGCCACCTGGCGCGAGGTGAGCTTCTTCAACGAGCGCGAACGCGCGGCGCTGGCCTGGGCCGAATCGCTCACCCGCCTGGCCGACCGCTACGACGCGCGCGAAGCCGAATTCGCGGCGCTCAAGGCCAACTTCAGCGATCTGGAAATTGCCGAACTGTCGGTGGCGATCGCGCAGATCAACACCTGGAACCGCCTCAACGTCGCCAGCGGCGTGCCGGTGCCGGTCAAGCCGCTGCTCTGATTGCCTACCGGCGCTCCACCACCATCGGCGAGATATGCAGGCTCTCGCGCAGCTGGGCGATCACCTCTCCGGCCGCGTTGCGCGAGGTGAATGGCCCTGCCTGCAGCCGATGCGTCCCGGCTTCGCTGAACACGCGCAGCTGCGATGCCAGCGAAGGCACGCCACGCGCGGCCTGGTTCAGCAGGCTCTGAGCGCCGTCCCGCTCGCGGAAGGCGCCGAGCTGGACCCAGAAACCCGGCAACGCCGCCGAGGGCTGCGCGGCGCCGGGAGACGATGGCGGTGACGCCGGCGCAGCCTGCAGCGGAGCCAGGTCGTTGACCACGATGGCTTGCCGCGTGGGCGGAATCGATGGCGGCGACTGCGCCGACTCGGGCTCGGCCCCAGGCGGCTGGGCAGCGGCCATCGGCGTCTGCGGCGCCACAGGCATCGTCGATACCTGCGATGCATCGTTGCCCGCCGCTGCGACGTGCGCAATCCATTCGGCCGGTACCTGCACTGGTTGCTGCTGCTGTGTCCGGCTCGACGGCACGCGTATGGGCACAGGCACAGCGGCAGCCGGACCCGAAGCCGCCGCATACGCAGTCCCCGAATCCTGCCGCCACGCCCCGGTACGGATGTCCTCGTTCGTGATCCGCTCGATTTCCACCGGCGCCACGCCGCGCAGCAGGTCGAGCTTGAGCGCGGCCGTGTAGCTCAGGTCGATGATGCGGCCGTCCACGAAGGGGCCGCGGTCGTTCACGCGCACGATCACCTCGCGCCCGTTGGCCGGGTTGCGCACGCGCACGTAGCTCGGCAACGGCAGCGTCTTGTGTGCGGCCGTCATGGCGTACATGTCGTAGGGCTCGCCGCTGGACGTGGACGCCGCGTGGAACTTGCGCCCGTACCACGAGGCCAGCCCCGACTCGCGGAACGGCCGGTCGTCGGTGATCGGCGCATAGCCCCGGCCCAGCACCGTATAGGGCTTGCTGGTGCCGCCACTGGAGCGGATCGGCTCGATGCGCGGTTCCGCGTCGGGCACGTTCGCGAGGTCGGGCGGAATGTTGGTGCCAGGGCCGTCGCGGCCGCTTGCAGCACCGCCTCCGCTGCGAGGACCGCTCGCGCAGCCGGCCAGGAGAACGGCGACGGCTACCGCGCACGCTGCCAGCGCGGTGGTGGCAGGGGAGCGGGCTCCCTCAGCCAAATACGGCCTTCCACAGCGCCAGCATGGCGTCGCGCTCGGCCGCCAGCGCGGGCGGCGTGACCTGCGTGGGCTCTTCGTTGAGCCGCGCGCGGTGCTGCACGCGGCGCAGCTCGCGATAGGCCCGCGCCGCGCTGCGGCCCACGCCTTCGGGCAGCAGCCCGGCCAGTTCGGCGCGCAGCAGCAGCGCGATGTTGCCCACGTTCGGAATCAGCTCTGGATGCTCGCCCGAGGACGACAGCACCAGGAACTGCACCGCGAACTCGGCATCGACCATGCCGCCGGGGCTGTGCTTCACGTCGAAGCGGTCGGCCTTCACCGGCCGCGCGCCGCGCAGCTTGTTGCGCATGGCGATGATCTCGGCCTTCAGCGCCTCGCGGTCGCGCGGCGCCACCAGCACGGCCTCGCGCACCTGGTCGAAGCGCGCCCCCAGCTCGGCGCCGTGGTCCTCGCTGCCCAGCACGAAGCGCGCGCGCGTCATGGCCTGGTGCTCCCAGGTCCACGCGGTATTGCTGCCGCGGCCGAGCTGGTATTTCTCGTAGGCCTCGAAGCTGGTGGTCAGCAGGCCGGAGTTGCCGTTCGGGCGCAGGGCGGTGTCGATCTCGAACAGGTCGCCCTCGCGGGTCTTCACCGTGAGCCAGTTGATGAGCTTGCGCACGTAGGCCGCATAGACCTCGCCGGCGCGCTCGTCGTCATCGTCGTAGACGAACACGATGTCGAGGTCGCTGCCGTAGCCCAGCTCTTTTCCGCCCAGCTTGCCGTAGCCGATGATCGCGAACTGCGGCACCTCGCGATGCCGGTTGCGCACATGCGGCCAGCACCAGCGGGCCGTCACGCGCAGCGTGGCGTCGGCCAGCGCGCTGAGGTCGTCGGCCACCTGCTCGACGGTGAGGCGGCCGTCCACGTCGCGCGCCAGCGTGCGGAACACTTCGGCGTGGTGCGCGTGGCGCAGCAGGTTCAGCAGGCGCTCCTCGTCGGCCTCGCCGGTGCGGGTGAGCGATGCGTGGCGCGCGTCGAGCTCGCGCTCGAACTCGGCGGCGACGAAGCGGCCCGAGAGCATCTCGTCGCTCGCCAGCTCGTCGATGACGCCGGGGTGCTGCATCAGGTAGCGCGCGGGCCACTTTGCCGCGCCCAGGAGGCGCAGCAGCCGTTCCTGCACGGCGGGGCGCTCGACCAGCAGCGCCAGGTAGCTCTCGCGGCGCAGCAGCGGCTCGATCCAGTCGGCCCAGCGCATCGCGGCATCGACATGGCGCGGGGTCTGGCCCGCGCCGTCGCCGTCGGGCTCCTTCAGCCACAGGCCGGTGCGCTGAACCAGCTGGCGCAGGCGCGCGCGGGTTTCCTCGCGCAGGGCCAGCACGCGGGGCTGCTCGCACCAGTCGCGGATGCGCTCGGCGAACGCCGGGGGCAGGTCGTCGAGCAGGTCGGCCAGGTCGGCGGGCGCGGCGGCCTTCTTGCCGCTGCACTTGCCGTTGCAGGGCTTCTCGCCACCGAGCAGCTTGTCGAACTCCTGCGCGACGAACTCGCGGTGCGTGTCGAGCTGCTCGAGGAAGGGGCAGCAGCTGGGATAGCCCATGCTCTGGGCGATCCAGCGCAGGTCGTCGTCGGACACCGGCAGCACATGGGTCTGCTGGTCGTCGAGGTACTGGATGCGGTGCTCGACGCGGCGCAGGAACTCGTAAGCCGCGGCCAGCGCGTCGGCCGTTTCCTGCGGCATGAGGTTGGCGCGCGCCAGCCGCTGCAGCGCATCGAGCGTGGGCCGCGTGCGCAGCTCCGGAAACTGGCCGCCGCGCACCACCTGCAGCAGCTGCACGGTGAACTCGATTTCGCGGATGCCGCCGCGCGAGAGCTTCACGTCGTTGGCACGCTCGGGGCGCCCGGCGCTGCGGCGCGCCGACTGCTCGCGGATCTGCCGGTGCAGCACGCGCAGCGAATCGAACACGCTGTAGTCGAGGTAGCGGCGGAACACGAAGGGCAGCACCGCGCCGCGCAGGCCCTGGGCATGGCCCGCGAGCACGATGTCGCGCGGCGCGACCACGCGGCTCTTCATCCAGGCGAAGCGTTCCCACTCGCGGCCCTGCACCTGGAAATATTCTTCCAGCGCATCGAGCGAGACCACGCTGGGGCCCGAGTTGCCGTTGGGCCGCAGCGCCAGGTCGACGCGGAACACGAAGCCGTGCTCGGTGGTGTCGCCCACCAGCGCGTAGATGCGCTTCACGGCGCGCGCGAAGTACTCCTGGTTGGCCAGCCGGCCGCGCCCGTCGGCGTCGCCCTTGGTCTCGCCGTCGACGTCGTAGAGGTAGATCAGGTCGATGTCGCTGGACACGTTGAGCTCGCGCGCGCCGAGCTTGCCCATGCCCACGATCCACAGCTGCGCGCGCTGGCCTTCGGGGCCGAGCGGGGCGCCGTGGGCCGCCTCGAGTTCGCGGCAGGCCTCCTGGCACGCAATGTCGAGTGCCAGCTCGGCCAGCTCGGTGACGGCGGTGGTCACCACGGCCAGCGGAGCCTGCTCGTCGCAATCAAGAGTTACAAGCCGCTCCATCACGAGCTGCCGCACAATCCTCAGTGCATCGCCGACGCCGTCCCCACGCTGGCGCAGTGCCTCGTAAGCCACCGTCATCGATTCGCGCCGCGGCGCGCCAGGGGGAAGCAATGAAAGCTCGGCTGCATACCTGCGGCGCAGGCGCTGCACGAATCTCGAATACGACGAGAACGCCTCTTTCGGCGCCGAAGAATTGGGAGAAATGGTGTCTGGCAACTGGTTCACACCGATGCTGGTTTCCGTGGAACCCCTCTGAATGCTGGCGGTCATAATTCCGGACACAGCGCGATCCTCAATGAACGACACGGCGTCTTCCCCTTCACGTCTGCTCAAAATCACCGCTGTGACGGCGCGCTGGCTGCTGGGTCTGTTGATCGCTGCATGGCTTCTGCTGGCGCTGTCAGTCGTTGTCCTACACGCGTGGATTGTGCCGCGAATCGGCGATTTCCGAGACGCGCTGGAGGCGCAGGCTAGCAAGGCCATCGGCGTGCCGGTGCGCATCGGATCGATCACCGCCCGCTCCGAAGGGCTTTTCCCGGCCTTCGAACTGCGCGACGTGGTGCTGCAGGACGCGGACAAACGCGAGGCCCTTCGCCTCGCGCGAGTGGTGGCCAGCGTGTCGCCGCGCTCGCTCTGGCGGCTCAACTTCGAGCAGCTCTACATCGAGGGCCCGCAGCTCGACGTGCGCCGCGACACTCAGGGAAAACTCCATGTGGCGGGTTTGCACATGGGCACCGATACGACCGGAGAAACCCGGGGTGCCGACTGGTTTTTCGCGCAGCGCGAGCTGGTCATCGAAGGCGGCACCGTGCGCTGGACCGACGAGCAGCGCCAGGCCGAACCCCTGCTGCTGACCGACGTGCGCTTCGTCGCGCGCAACAGCGCCCGGCGCCATGGCCTTCGGCTCGACGCCACGCCGCCGGCCGGCTGGGGCCAGCGCTTCACGCTGCGCGGCCAGTTCCGCCAGCCGCTGCTGTCCATCCGCAGCGGCCACTGGCAGACCTGGGACGGCCAGATCTATGTCGACCTGCCCTACATCGACGTCACCCGCCTCGGCCAGTACGTCTCGCTGGACGCGCGCATCCGCGAGGGCAACGGCGCGCTGCGCCTGTGGGCCGACGTGGACGACGGCCAGGTTGTCGGCGGCGCGGCCGACCTGGGGCTCGACAAGGTCGACGTCTCGCTCGACAAGGGCCTGCAGCCGCTGGTGCTGCGCGCCGTCACCGGCCGCCTCTCGGGCCAGCTCACCGAGGAAACGCTGGAGTTCGCCACCACCGCGCTGCAGTTCGACACCACCGACGGCCTGCGCTGGCCCGGCGGCAACCTGTGGCTGCAGCACACGCCCCCCAGGGGCCGCACGCCCGAGCACGGCGCACTGCGCGCCGACCGGCTCGACCTCGCCGCGCTCGCCCTCATCGCCGACCGGCTGCCGCTGGGCGACGCCACGCACCGCCTGCTCGAAGCCTATGCGCCGCGCGGCCTGGTCGAGCACGTCGACCTGAACTGGCAGGGCTCGCTGGGCGCGCCCAGCCGCTACCAGGCCAAGGGCCGGGTCAGCGGGCTGCGCATCGCTTCCCAGCCGGCGGCGGCCGATGCAGCGACCCCCGCTGCAACAACGGCAACGACGACCACCGCTACCACCACGGCACCGCACAGGATCCACAGCGGCACCCCCGGCCTCAGCGGTGCCACCGTCGACTTCGACGCCACCCACACCGGCGGCACCGCCACGCTCGCCATCGCGAAGGGCACGCTCGAATTCCCCGGCGTGTTCGAGGAACCGATCATTCCCGTCGACCGGCTCTCCACGCAGCTGCAATGGAAGCTCGACAACGGCAATGGCAGCGCCCAGCTGCAGATGTCCAGGCTCAGCTTCGCCAACGTCGATGCCGAGGGCGAGGCCCAGGCCAGCTGGCGCACCAGCGATCCGGCCACTTCGAGCAGCAAGTCCCGCTTTCCCGGCGTGCTCGACCTGCAGGGCAAGCTCACGCGCGCCGACGGCACGCGCGTGTTCCGCTACCTGCCGATGGACATTCCCCAGCACACGCGCGACTACGTGCGCGAGGCCGTCACCAAGGGCGTTGCGAGCAGCGTCGACTTCCGCGTGCGCGGCGACCTCCACGACATGCCGTTCAAGGACCCGAAGCAGGGCGACTTCCGCATCGTCGCCAAGGTGTCCGACGTCAACTACGCCTACGCGCCGCCCTCGGTCACGAACACCACGCCCTCGCGCAACGGCACGCCTGCGCGCGTGTGGCCGCCGCTCACGGGCCTTTCGGGCGAGCTGGTGTTCGATCGCGACAGCATGCTGGTGCGCAACGCGCGCGGCCGACTGGCCGGCACCACCGGCGTCGAGGTGACGAAGGGCGAGGCGTCGATCCCCGAGCTTTCGCATCACGCGCAGGTGCTGCGCGTCGACGTTCAGGCCAAGGGCCCGCTGGGCGAGGTGCTGCGCGCGGGCGCGCCGCTGGCGGGCCTCGAGCCGGGCGGCGTGGGCGAGATCATGCAGGCCGCGCGCGCCACCGGTCCGGCCGACTACAAGCTGCACCTCGAATTGCCCCTGGAGGCCATGGACAACGCCAAGGTGCAGGCCAGCGTGGTGCTGGCCGACAACGAGCTGCAGGTGGTGCCCGAGGCGCCGACGTTCACGCAGACGAAGGGCACTGTCAGCTTCACCGAAACCGGCTTCTCGCTGGCCGGCGTGCAGGCCAGGCTGCTGGGCGGCGACATCCGCGTCGAAGGCCGCGGCCGCTTCTCGGGCCCCAACCGCGAAGTCGCGCTGAAGGCGCAGGGCACTGCCTCCGCCGACGGCCTGCGCGGCGCGCGCGAGGTCGACTGGCTCGCGCGCCTCGCGAAGAAGGCGACCGGCAGCACGCCCTACGCCGCCACCTTCTCGGTGCGCGACGGCACGCCCGAGTTCTCGCTCACCAGCAGCCTGCAGGGCCTGGCGCTGCAGCTGCCGCCGCCGCTGGTGAAGACGGCCGAGGAGCAGATGCCGCTGCGCATCGAGAAGAAGGTGCTCGCGCGCGAAACCACGAAGCAGGGCGCCACCGTTGCCACGCAGGACCAGCTCTCGCTGGACCTCGGCCGTGTCGGCGCCGTCCAGTACGTGCGCGATCTGGTCGGCAGCGAGGCGCGCGTGCTGCGCGGCAGCATCGGCGTAGGCCTCGCGCAGGGCGAGACGGCCAGCCTGCCCGACAAGGGCGTGTTCGCCAACGTCAACGTCGCCAAGCTCGACATGGGCGCATGGCAAGCGTTGCTCGGCGAGGCCACGGGCACGAGCATGGAGCCCCCGGAGCGCGCCGACGATCCGTCGACGGCCTACCTGCCCACGCGCATCGCGGTGCGCGCGCAGCAGCTGGGCGTCGCGGGCCGCACGCTGCACAACGTGGTGCTCGGCGGCACGCGCGAAGGCAGCGTCTGGCGCGCCAACATCGACGCCACCGAGCTCAGCGGCTATGCCGAATACCGCCATGCGCAGGCCGGGCGCCTCTACGCGCGGCTCGCGCGGCTGAAGATCGCGCCTTCCGAAGCCACGCAGGTCGAGGCCCTGCTCGACGAGCAGCCCGGCAACCTGCCGGCGCTGGACATCGTCATCGACGACTTCGAGCTGCTGGGCAAGCGCCTGGGCCGCGCCGAGATCGACGCGGTCAACCGCGGCGGCGCGGGCCGCGAGTGGCTGCTCAACAAGCTGACCTTCACCATGCCCGAGGCCAGCTTCGCGGCCAAGGGCACCTGGGCCGCGGTGCCCGGCGCGGCGGCTGGCCAGCGCCGCACCGCCATGACCTTCAGGCTCGACGTGGCCGATGCCGGCGAGCTGCTCACGCGCTTCGGCATGCCGGGCGTGCTGCGGCGCGGGCACGGGCGGCTCGAGGGCGACGTCAACTGGCGCGGCTCGCCTTTCTCGCTCGACTACCCGAGCCTCGGCGGGCAGCTGCAGGTCGACGTGGAGCAGGGCCAGTTCCTCAAGGCCGACCCGGGGCTGGCCAAGCTGCTGGGCGTGCTGAGCCTGCAGGCGCTGCCGCGCCGGCTCACGCTCGATTTCCGCGACGTGTTCAGCGAGGGCTTCGCCTTCGACTTCATCCGCGGCGACGCGAAGATCAGCAAGGGCATCGCCAGCACCAACAACCTGCAGATGAAGGGCGTGAACGCCGCCGCGCTGATGGACGGCTCGGCCGACATCGTGCGCGAGACGCAGAACCTGCGCGTGGTGGTGGTGCCGGAGATCAACGCCGGCACCGCCGCGCTGGTCGCCACCGCCATCAACCCGGCCGTCGGCCTGGGCACCTTTCTTGCGCAGTGGGTGCTGAGCAAGCCGCTCGCGGCCGCCGCCACGCAGGAGTTCCACATCGAGGGCACCTGGACCGACCCCAAAATAGCGAAGGTGCCGCGCACGCTGCAGCTGCTGCCGCAGAGCATTCCCGGCGTGCCAGGCCTGCCGCCCGCCTCGCAGACCGCGGACGACGGCAAGAAAACGGAGAACAAGCAATGAAAGTCGCAGCCATCCAGATGGTGTCGGCCATCGCCCGCGAGGCCAATCTCGCGCGTGCCCACGACCTGCTCGCGCAGGCGGCCGCGGCCGGCGCCGAGCTCGCGGTGCTGCCCGAGTATTTCTGCATGATGGGCGCGCGCGACACCGACAAGCTGGGCCTGCGCGAAACCGCGGGCGCGGGCACGGTGCAGGGCTTCCTGGCCGACGCGGCGCGCGAGTTCGGGCTGTGGATCGTCGGCGGCACGCTGCCCATCGAGAGCACCGACGCCGAGCATGTGTTCAACAGCTCGCTGGCCTTCTCGCCCGACGGCCGCTGCGTGGCGCGCTACGACAAGATCCATCTCTTCTTCTTCGACAACGGCACCGAGCGCTACGACGAGCGCCGCGTCATCGCGCCCGGCGCGAAGCCGGTGGTGTTCGAGCTGCCTTCGCGCGACGGCCACCGCTGGCGCGTGGGCATGAGCGTGTGCTACGACCTGCGCTTTCCCGAGCTGTACCGCGCGCTTGCGAAGCAGGGCGCCGACCTGCTGCTGGTGCCCAGCGCCTTCACCCGCACCACCGGCGCCGCGCACTGGGAGGTGCTGCTGCGCGCCCGCGCCATCGAGAACCTGGCCTGGGTGGTCGCGCCCGCGCAGGGCGGCACGCACGAGAACGGCCGCCAGACCTGGGGCCAGTCGCTGGTCGTCGACCCCTGGGGCACGGTGGTGGCGCAGCAGGCCACCGACGAAGGCGTGGTGCTGTTCGACATCGACGCCGCGAAGGTGCAGAGCTCGCGCACACAGCTGCCCGTGCTCTCGCACAGCGTGATCTAGAAATGACCCCCAGGCTTGCCCACTTCGTGTGGCCGCCAACCCCCTTCCAGGGGGCAACACCGGCGGCCCGGCGAAGCCGGTTCCGCGGTGTTCCTGGAATCGACTCTGCGCATCGCGGGCATCGGTGTCATCGGGATGTCTGATGCGTTGCTGACCGTCGCACCGCAGCGATGGGCGCTGCTGGCCTATGCGCGGCTGCGCTCGCTGTGGCAGCGCTGGTTCCTGTGGCTGCTGCTGGCGGTGCTGGTGTCGGTGCTGCTGGTCACGGTGGTGTGGCTTGCGGGCCGGCACGAGGTCGAGCAGGTGCAGGCCGCGCTCGATCGCGACACCGCCGACGCGGTCTCCGACCTGCGCAGCGGCTTCCAGCGCAACGCGCAGAGCCTGCGCGCCACGCAGGCGCCCGGCGCCGACGCCGCGAAGTGGTCGGAGGTGGCCTCGGCGCTGCTTCGCGAGCACCGCGAATGGCTGCGGCTCGAATGGCGCGATGCCGCGCTGCGCCCGCTGCAGGCCGTCAACACGCCCTACCGCATGCGCGTGCTCGACGAGGACACGCGCGGCCCCGAACAGTCCGACGTGACGCTGGCCTGCGCCGCCGCGCGCAAGCTCGGAGCGTCGGCGTATTCGCCCAGCCACTACGTGCCGATCGCCGGAGGCGGCGGCATCGAGGTGATGGAGCTGTGCGTGCCCATCGATGCAGGCGGGTATCTGGTGGCCAGCTATTCGCTGCGCGACGCGCTGATCGAGCTGGTCGGCCCCACGCTCACGCGCGGCCAGGAAGTGGCCTTCACCGAAGCCGACGGCACGCGGCTGGTGGCGCTGGGCAGCTCGCGGCGCACCGGCACGCGCGTGTTCACCTCGCAGCAGCTCATCGACCTGCCGGGTGCCGCGCTGATGCTGCGCGTGGACGGCTGGCGCGCGGCGCCCGACCTGTTTCCGAACATGCTCACGGCGCTGGTCACGGCGATCTCCATTGCGCTGGTGTCGGTGCTGGTGCTGCTCGCGCGCGACACGCGCCGCCGGCTGCGCGCCGAGCGCGACCTGGCCGACGCGCTGGCTTTCCGCAAGGCGATGGAAGACTCGGTCATCACCGGGCTGCGCGCGCGCGACCTGCAGGGCCGCATCACCTACGTGAACCCGGCCTTCTGCGAGATGGTGGGCTTCAGCCCCGAGGAGCTGATGGCCGGCAACGCGGAAGCGCCGTACTGGCCGACCGAGCTGGCGCACGAGTACCAGCAGCGGCAGGCGCGCCGGCTGGCGGGCGGCATGCCGCCGCGCGAGGGCTTCGAGTCGGTCTTCATGCGCAAGGACGGCACGCGCTTTCCGGTGCTGATCTTCGAGGCGCCGCTGATCAATGCGCACAAGGTGCAGACCGGCTGGATGAGCGCGTTCATCGACGTGAGCGAGCAGCGCCGCATCGAGGAGCTTTCGCGTGCCAGCCAGGAGCGCCTGCAGGCCAGCGCGCGGCTGGCCACCGTGGGCGAGATGGCCTCGCTGCTGAGCCACGAGCTGACGCAGCCGCTGGCCGCCATTGCCAGCTATGCGAGTGGCTCGCTCAACCTGCTGGGCCCCGACGCCAGGGGCGACCAGGGCGAGGTGGCGATGGCGGTGAAGCGCATCGCCGAGCAGGCCGACCGCGCGGGGCAGGTGATCCGCAGCGTGCACGACTTCGTGCGCCGGCGCGACCGCACGCGCGAGGCCGTGGCGCCGCAGGCGCTGATCGATGCGGTGCTGCCGCTGGTGCGGCTGCAGGCGCGCAAGCTGGGCGTGATCATCGAGGTGGTGCTGGAAGACCGCCTGCCCGCGGCCATGTGCGACCGCACCCTGGTCGAGCAGGTGCTGCTGAACCTCGCGCGCAACGCGATGCAGGCCATGGACAGCCCCGACAATGTCGGCAGTCGCGTGCTGCGGCTGCGAGTGGCGCGTGCCACGGCGGTGGGCGGCGCGGTGCAGGAAGACGGCCGGCGCTGGCTGGAGTTCTCGGTGGCCGACCTCGGCAGCGGCATCGGCCAGGATGTGGCCGAGCGGCTCTTCACGCCCTTCTTCACCACGCGCGCCGACGGCATGGGACTCGGCCTGAGCCTGTGCCGCACGGTGGTGGAGCAGCACGGCGGGGCGCTGGTGTATGAGCCCAACAAGCCGCGCGGCACCGTGTTCAGGTTCACGCTCCCGGCGGCGGCTTGAGCGCGCTTCGGACGACAAACAACTTTTTGCTGGACTTCATGGCATGCAACCGCTGATCGATGGCTTGATCTTCATCGTGGACGACGACGCCAGCGTGCGCGAGGCGCTGGCCTGGCTGCTGCGCTCGCGGCGCCTGGCCAGCGAGCACTTCGCGAGCGCCGACGCGTTCGAGCAGTTCCTCGACCAGGGCCCGCTGCCGCAGCAGCCGCTGTGCCTGCTGCTGGACGTGCGCATGCCCGGCACCAGCGGGCTGGTGCTGTTCGACCGCATCGTCGAGCGCGGCCTGCTGCCCGCGATGCCGGTGATCTTCCTGACCGGCCATGCCGACGTGCCCACGGCCGTCGACGCGGTCAAGCGCGGCGCTTTCGATTTCTGCGAGAAGCCCTTCTCGGACAACGCGCTGGTCGACCGCATCGAGCATGCGTTGAATGCATCGCTTCAGGCGCTGGAAGCGCAGCGCGCGCGCCGGGGACTGGCCGAGCGCGTCGGCGAACTGACCGAGCGCGAGCGCGACGTGATGCGGCTGGTGGTCGAGGGCCTGCCCAACAAGCTCATCGCCGACCAGCTCGCGATCAGCGTGCGCACGGTGGAGGTCCACCGCGCGCGAGTGTTCGAAAAGATGGAAGTGAAGTCGGCCGTCGAGTTGGCCAACCGCCTCAGGGAGTTGGGCTAGCCAGCTCCCGGCTCTGCCTGGATCAGGCCTTCTCCGCGACGAAGATTTCCACTCGGCGGTTCTGTGCACGGCCGGCGGCCGTGCCGTTGTCCGCCAGCGGCTCGCGCGAGCCGCGGCCGTCGGTGGTGATGGCCGTGGTCGAGACACCGCGGCTCACGAGGTGGTTGCGCACGCTGTCGGCGCGGCTCACCGAGAGGCGTTCGTTGCCTTCCTCGCTGCCGGTGTTGTCGGTGTGGCCGACCACGCGCACGCTGGCGGCGGTTGCGCTCTTCAGGCCTTCGGCCACCTTGTCGAGCACCTGCGCGAGGTTGCGCTTGACGTTGGCGCGGCCGGTGTCGAACGACAGTTCGTTCGGGATCACCACGTGAAGCTGGTTGTCGGTGGTCTGCTCGATGACAACGCCCGTGCCCTTGGTCGAGGCCTCGAGGTCGGTCTTCAGCGCGGCCAGGCGGGCGGTCCAGCTGTTGGCCGGAGCGGCCGGCGCGGCTGCGGGCGCGGGGGCCGGCGGCGGGGCCGACTGCGATGCGCAGCCCGCGATGAACAGCAACGCGGCGGCAGCCGCACCCGAAACAACAAACTTCCTCATGAGATTCCCTCTAAAAAAACCAATGGAACGGTAATGGCGGGAACCGGCCTTTCAGCGCGGCCGGTTTCCCTTCGTGCGCCGGAGATCGCTCAGCCTTGCGGCCCGCGCTCGCCCACGTAGATTTCGACGCGGCGGTTCTGCGCCCGGCCCGCGTCGCTGTTGTTGTCGGCGATCGGCTCGTGCGAACCGCGGCCTTCGATGCGGAAGATCGCCGCATTCACGCCGCGCGCCACGAGATAGTCTCGGGTGCTGGTGGCGCGTTCGACCGACAGGGGGTTGTTGATGGCGTCCGAGCCGGTGCTGTCGGTGTGGCCGATGATGCGCACCTCGGCGTTCGGGTTGTTGCGCAGGCCGCTGGCGAACTGGTCGAGCACCGGCGCGAAATTGGGCTTGATGTTGGCGCGGCCCACGTCGAAGGACACGTCGCTCGGGATCTGCAGCTTCAGCTCGTTGTTGGGCGTCTGCGTGACGGCCACGCCGGTGCCCTGCGTGGCGGCTTCCATCTGGCGCTTCTGGTTCTCCATGCGCTGCGACCACAGGTAGCCGCCGAGCGCGCCTGCCGCCGCACCGAGCACCGCGCCCGTGCCGATGGCGCCGCGGTTGCCGCCGGTGGCCGAGCCGATCGCGGCGCCGCCGAGCGCGCCGATGCCGGCACCGATGCCGGTGTTGCGCTGCGTGTCGGTCATGCCGCCGGCGCAGCCGGACAGGACGAGCGCGGCGGCTGTGGTGGCGAGTACGAACTTTTTCATGGCGATCCCTTTCAAGGTTGAATCAGGCGGGCACAGCTTAGCCTTCGGGGAGTACGCGATGGTACGGGCTCAAAGCCCTACGGAAAATAAGAAAAGTTTCGCCTTCGCGCATGAATGCTGCAATGATTGCTACTAAAGCAATAGCATTCGGGTGCTTGTCCGACACCGCCGCGCGGCTGGAGACTGCACAAGCAGTTCACGCTTCGGGCGGCGGCTTTCGGTCGGTGGTGCCGCGGCCGGCTTCGGGCTCGTCGTCGTCATCGTGCAATTCGCCCTTGTTGCGGCCCGAAAACATGGTCCACCAGATGATCAGGATGAACACGAGTCCCGCGGCGAGGGCTTCAAGCAGAATCAAACCCATGAGAAATGGACTCCAGTGGCTGGTCGGGCTTGTGATCGTAGCAACGCTCGCCGCCTGTTCCACCGGCCCGCGCACCCCCGAGCCGCCTATCCGCCCCCCCGTCAGCCAGCCGCGCGACCTCGGTCCGCTCACCGGCTCGCTCGCGCACCCCAAGAGCCGGTGGGTGCCCGTCGGCTGGGGCGAGCTGCCCGGCTTCGGCGAAGACCCGCTGCACGAGGCGTGGATCGCATTGCTTGCGAACTGCTCGCGCCCCAACGCCGCCTTCGCGCCGCTGTGCCGCGACGTGCGCCAGCTCGCCATCGCCACCCCCGAAGAGCAGCGCCAGTGGATGACCGAGCGGCTGCAGCCCTACCGCGTGGAGGCGCTCAACGGCCAGATCGAGGGCAAGCTCACCAGCTACTACGAGCCGGTGTACGAGGCTTCCCGCGTGCCCACCGCCACCTTCAACGTGCCGATCTACCAGGCACCCGACGGCCTCGTGCCACGCCGCCCCTGGTACACGCGCCAGGAGATCGAGACCCTTCCCGAGGCCCAGGCCGCGCTGCGCGGGCGCGAGATCGCATGGATGGCCGACCCCATCGACGCGCTGATGCTGCACATCCAGGGCTCCGGGCGGCTGCGCATCACCGAGGCCAATGGCTACCAGCACACGGTGCGCATGGCCTTCTCGGCCACCAACGAGCAACCCTATCGCAGCGTGCAGCAGTGGCTGATGAGCCAGGGAGTGGCCAAGGTCGGCAAGTGGCCCGACGACACCAAGGCCTGGGCCGCGCAGAACCCGCAGCGCGTGACGCAGATGATGTGGAGCAACCCGCGCTACGTGTTCTTCCGCGAAGAAACCATGAGCGAGGTCGACGCCGCCTTCGGCCCGCGCGGCGCGCAGGGCGTGCCGCTCACCGCGGGCCGCTCCATCGCGGTCGACCGCGAGAGCATTCCCTACGGCACGCCCGTGTGGCTGGCTTCCAGCGGACCGGCGGCGCAGCTGCAGAAACTGGTGGTGGCGCAGGACACCGGCAGCGCCATCCTCGGCGCGGTGCGCGCCGACTACTTCGCCGGCACCGGCGCCGATGCCGGCCGCTTCGCGGCGAGCATGAACCAGCCGCTGAGGCTGTGGGCGCTGTGGCCGCGGCAGTTGCCGGCGCCCTGAGCGGTGGAATGCGCCAATCTGGATAAGGCTTCGATGAAGATTTTCTGAAAACACCTGATTCAACCTGACTGGAAGCTGATTAATTCACGGAATCGTCATACGAAGTGCCTAACTTCGCGGGCTGGTTTTCTCCCCAACCCACGAAGAAAGACATTGCGCATGACCGCAAACACCCGCACCGACGATCGCCCGGTCGAAATCGAAGACATCGGCACCAACACCACGTCGAACCCCTCGTTCACCGACCTGATCGCCTCGCGCCTGAGCCGCCGCCACCTGTTCGGCCTGGGCGTCGGCACCGCCGGCACCGCGCTGCTCCAGGCCTGCGGCGGCGGTGGCGGCGGCGGCACTGCCTTCCCCGTCCTTCCCCCTGCACCAGCCCCCGCCCCGGCGCCCGCTCCTTCTCCCGCGCCAAGCCCCGCCCCGATGAAGCTCGGCTTCAATGCCGTGGCCAAGAGCCTTGCCGACGTGGTCACCGTGCCGGCCGGCTACACCGCCAGCGTGCTGTACCGCCTGGGCGACCCGATCGCCACGAGCGTGGCCGCCTACAGGAACGACGGCACCGACGCAGCCGACACCTACGACCGCCGCGCGGGCGACCACCACGACGGCATGACCTACTTCGGCATGAACGCGTCGAACAAGTGGGACCCCGCCGGTGCATCGCGCGGCCTGCTGGTGATGAACCACGAGGCCATCACGCCGCTGTTCCTGCATCCCACCGGCCAGACCATCGTCAGCGGCGCGCGCACCGTCGCCGACGAAGTGCTGCGCGAGTTCTACCTGCACGGCGTGAGCGTGATCGAGGTCAACAAGAGCGGCAACGCATGGAGCTACAAGCAGGACTCGGGCTTCAACCGCCGCGTCCACACGCTCACCGAGATGAGCTTCTCGGGCCCGGCCGCCAAGACCGACTACCTGAAGACCAAGTACTCGACCGACGGCAGCAAGACCCGCGGCACGCTCAACAACTGCGCCAACGGCACCACGCCGTGGGGCACGTACCTCACCTGCGAGGAAAACTGGGCTGGCTACTTCCGCCGCATCGCCGCCAACGACAATGCCAACCGCACAGCCAAGGAGCTGGCGTCCTTCAGCCGCTATGGCGTTTCGAGCACTGGCCGCGAACTGTGGGCCACCGTCACGCCCGATACGGCCGACAACCTCTACGGCCGCTGGAACACCGAAGTCGTGGTCGTGGGCGGCACCGCCACCGACGACTACCGCAACGGCTCCAACACCTACGGCTGGGTCGTCGAGATCGACCCGTTCAACCCCACGAGCACGCCCAAGAAGCGCACCGCGCTTGGCCGCTTCGGCCATGAAGGCGCATGCCTGGGTCCGGTCGTGGTCGGCAAGCCGCTGGTCTGGTACATGGGCGACGACTCGCGCAACGAGTACATCTACAAGTTCGTCTCCACGAAGAACTGGGACGCGGCCGACATCGGCGGCGGCATGGCCGCTGGCGACAAGTACATGGACGACGGCAAGCTCTATGTCGCCAAGTTCAAGGCCGACGGCACGGGCGACTGGCTCGAGCTGAAGCTTGGCGTCAACAACATCACCGCGAGCTACTCCGCCTATGCCTTCGCCGACGTGGCCGATGTGGTGGTCAATGCGCGCCACGCTGCCGACGCCGCCGGCGCCACGAAGATGGATCGCCCCGAGTGGACGGCCGTCAATCCGAAGACCGGCGAGGTCTACGTCACGCTGACCAACACCAACGCCAACTCGCGTCCGATCGGGAAGACCGACGCCGCCAACCCCCGCTTCTACAACGACAAGACGACCGCCGGCGCCGATCAGAAGGGCAATCCGAACGGCCACATCGTGCGCTTCGCAGATGCTGGCGGCGACCCCGCTGCCGTCACCTTCAAGTGGGACGTATACCTCTTCGGCGCGCGCTCTACCGCATCGGCCGACGTGAACCTGTCCGCCCTCGGCGCCGACAACGACTTCTCCAGCCCCGACGGCATGTGGTTCAGCCAAGCCGCTCCCGGTCTGCTGTGGCTGGAGACCGACGACGGCGCGTACACCGACGTGACCAACTGCATGCTGCTGGCTGCCCTGCCGGGCAAGGTCGGCGACGGCGGCGCGAAGACCATCACCAACGTCGACGGCTCCACCACCGCCACGCAGGCCACCTTCGTCGGCAAGGCGCCGGGCACAGACGGCTTGCGCCGCTTCCTGGTCGGGCCGATCGACTGCGAGATCACCGGCATCGCCGAATCGGGCGACGGCCGTGCGCTGTTCGTGAACATCCAGCACCCGGGCGAGAACACGGCCAAGGCCGACATCTCCGATCCGACGAAGTTCCTGAGCCACTGGCCGGAAGGCGGCAACGCCCGCCCGCGCTCGGCGACCATCGTCATCACGAAGAACGACGGCGGCCTGATCGGCCTCTGATCGATCTCCGAGGGTCCCTACAGCGGCGCTGCCGGCAACGGCAGCGCCGTTTTGTATCGCACTTGCTTGAGCGCAAAGCTCGAGCGGATCTTCTCGATCCCCGGAATCGGCGTGAGCTGTTCCAGGATGAATTTCTCCAGCGCCGCCATGTCCGCCACCGCGATGCGGATCAGGTAGTCGCTGTCGCCCGTCATCAGGTAGCACTCCATCACCTCGTCGTGCTCGGCGATGCGCTGCTCGAAGTCGGCGAGCGACTGCTTGCTCTGCGTGGTGAGGCTGATCGAGATGAACACGTTGAGCCCCAGGCCCAGTGCCTTGGCGCTGGCGAGGGCGACGTAGCGGTCGATCACGCCGTTGGCCTCCAGCACTTTCACGCGCGACAGGCAGGGCGACGGCGAGAGGTGCACGCGTCGCGCCAGCTCCACGTTCGACAGCGCGCCGTCGCGCTGAAGCTCGTCCAGGATGCGCAGGTCGATGGCGTCGAGTTGCATGAAATGCCGTATGGATTGAACTTCACGGAATTTTATGCTGCGACGCCTGCATGGGCTTGGCGCTGCCGGTAGCTAATTTTGCTCACTGCGGCCTAAAGTGCCGTCATGAACGCCCCGATTTCGCCCGACCAGATGCGCGCCTTGCTGCTGGATGAAACGCAGCTCTCGCACGACCCCGACCCCGCCGAGACCGCCGAGTGGCGCGATGCCTTCGTTGCGCTGGCGCAAACGCAGGGGCCGCAGCGCGCCAGGCAGATGCTGGCCGAGCTGGCCCGCCTTGCGCGGCAGCAGCGCATCGGCTGGCAGCCCGAGCTGGCAACGCCGTACGTCAACACCATCGCGGTGGAAGACCAGCCGCCCTTCCCGGGCGATCTCGCCATCGAGGAAAAGCTCGCCTCGCTGATGCGCTGGAACGCGCTCGCGATGGTGGCCAAGGCGAACCAGGCGTATGGCGAGCTCGGCGGCCACATCGCCAGCTACGCGAGCGCGGCCGACCTGTTCGAAACCGGCTTCAACCACTTCTTCCACGCGCGAAGCGAACACCACCGCGGCGACCTCGTTTTCTTCCAGCCGCACAGCGCCCCCGGCGTCTATGCCCGCGCGTACCTCGAAGGCCGCCTGAGCGAGGAAGACCTGAAGCACTACCGCCAGGAGCTCACCGCGCCCGCCTTCGCCAGCGGCAGCGGCGCGCGGGGCCTGTGCAGCTATCCGCACCCGTACCTGATGCCGGACTTCTGGCAGTTCCCGACCGGCTCGATGGGCATCGGCCCCATCAGCTCGATCTACCACGCGCGCTTCATGCGCTACCTCACGCACCGCAACCTGCTGAACTGCGAAGGTCGAAAAGTGTGGGGCGTATTCGGCGACGGCGAGATGGACGAGCCCGAATCGATGAGCGCATTGACGCTCGCCGCGCGCGAGAAGCTCGACAACCTCGTGTGGGTGGTCAACTGCAACCTGCAGCGCCTCGACGGCCCGGTGCGCGGCAACGGCCGCATCATCGATGAGCTCGAGAAGCTCTTCGCCGGCGCCGGCTGGAACGTCGTCAAGCTCATCTGGGGCAGCGACTGGGACGGCCTCTTCGCGCAGGACGTGAGCGGCGCGCTGGCCCGCGTGTTCGCCAACACCGTCGACGGCCAGATGCAGACCTTCGCGGCCAAGGACGGCCGCTTCAACCGCGACAACTTCTTCGGCCAGAACCCCGAGCTCGCGCGCCTGGCCGAAGGCATGACCGACGAGCAGATCGACCGCCTCAAGCGCGGCGGTCACGACCTCGTGAAGATCCACGCCGCCTACGCGGCTGCGGCCAGGCACAAGGGCCAGCCCACCGTGATCCTCGCCCACACCAAGAAGGGCTATGGCATGGGCAGCGCCGCGCAGGGCAAGATGACCACGCACTCGCACAAGAAGATGGGCGACGTCGACCTCATCGAATTCCGCGACCGCTTCAACCTGCCGCTGACCGACGCGCAGGCCACCGCGATGGACTTCTACCGCCCGGCCGAAGACAGCGCCGAGATGCGCTACCTGCGCCAGCACCGCGAGGCGCTCGGCGGCGCCATGCCGCGCCGCGAGACCGCCTGCGAGGTGGTGGCCAAGCCCGACATCGCGAGCTACGCGCAGTTCGCCACCGTCGCCGGCGGCAAGGAGATGAGCACCACCATGGCCTTCGTGCGCATGCTGGGCAACCTGATGAAGGACAAGGCCCTGGGCCCGCGCATCGTGCCCATCGTGGCCGACGAGGCGCGCACCTTCGGCATGGCCAACCTGTTCAAGCAGGTCGGCATCTATTCGAGCGTGGGCCAGCGCTATGCGCCCGAAGACATCGGCTCGGTGCTGAGCTACCGCGAGGCCACCGACGGGCAGATCCTGGAAGAGGGCATCAGCGAGGCCGGCGCCATCGCGAGCTGGACGGCCGCGGCCACCAGCTACAGCGTGCACGGGCTGGCGATGCTGCCCTTCTACATCTACTACTCGATGTTCGGTTTCCAGCGCGTGGGCGACGCGATCTGGGCTGCCGCCGACCAACGGGCGCGCGGCTTCCTGCTGGGCGCCACCTCCGGGCGCACCACGCTCGGCGGCGAGGGTCTGCAGCACCAGGACGGCAGCAGCCACCTCGTGGCCGCGACCATTCCCAACTGCAAGGCCTACGACCCGGCCTTCGCGGGCGAGATGGCGGTGATCGTCGACGCGGGCATCCGCGAAATGATGGTCGAGCAGCAGGACGTGTTCTATTACGTCACGCTCATGAACGAGAACTACGCGCAGCCCGACGTGCCGGCCGGCGCGGAAGGCGACATCCTGCGCGGCTGCTATCGCTTCGGCACCTATGCGCCGGCATCGGGCGGCAAGGCGAAGAAGAAAGTGACGCTGATGGGCTCGGGCGCGATCCTCACCGAGGTCGTCAAGGCCGCGCAGCTGCTGGCCGACGAGGGCATCGAGGCCGAGGTGTTCAGCGTGACGAGCTGGAGCGAACTCGCGCGTGACGGCCTGGCCTGCGAGCAGCGCGCCTTGGCTGGCGAGAAGGCCGATACGCCATTCATCGCGCGGCAGCTCGGTGCCGGAAAGGCGCCGATAGTCGCAGCCACCGACTACGTGCGCGCCGTGCCCGAGAGCGTTCGCGCCTTCCTGCCCGAAGGCCGCCGCTACATCACGTTGGGCACCGACGGCTTCGGGCGCAGCGACACGCGTGCGGCGCTGCGGGGCTTCTTCGGTGTCGATGCGAAGAGCATCGCGAACGCTGCGCGCCACGCACTGAGCTGACCTGCAGCAGCCGCGAAAGTGGCGGGCCCTGCGTTAGAGTCGCAGGCCCCACCACCTTCGCGCCCATGACCGCCCGCTTCCAGTCCATCGCCCCCGCTGTCCGCCTGGCCGACCAGGTGGCCGATGCGCTCGCGGCCGAGGTGCGCAGCGGGCGCCTGTCGGAGGGCGACCGGCTGCCCACCGAGACCGCGCTGGCCGAGCAGTTCGGCGTGAGCCGCACCGTGGTGCGCGAAGCGGTGTCGCGGCTGAAGTCGCTGGGGCTGCTCGATTCGCGCCAGGGCAGCGGCGTCTACGTGCGCGCCGCCGGCGTCGAGCCGCTGCGCTTCGAGATGCCGCATGTGGCCTCACGCGAGGCGGTGATCCAGATGGTCGAGCTGCGCCGCGCGCTCGAGGCCGAGGTGGCCGCGCTGGCGGCCGAGCGGCGTACGGAAGAGGACGTGCAGCGCATCCGCGACGCCATCGCCGCATTGCACGCGGCGGTCGAGGCCGGCGGCAACGGGGCGGACGAGGACGTGCTGTTCCATCGCGCCATCGCCGAAGCCGCGCGCAACCCGTTCCTGATCGGCACGCTGCAGTACCTGCGGCAGTTCCTGCACGGCGCCACCCGCGTCACGCGCGCCAACGAGGCGCGCCGCGCCGATTTCGCGCGCGAGGTGGCGCAGGAGCATGCGCGCATCGTCGAGGCGATCGAGGCTGGCGACCCGCTGCGCGCGCGCGAGGCCGCCAAGAGTCACATGGACAACGCGATCCGCCGCATCGAGCAGGCCGATCCGGTGTTCTGGCAGCAGGAGGGCGAGCAGCTCGCCCGTCCGCTGGTCGAAGGCTGGCCGGTCGGCGGCTGAGCCCGGCCGCCGATACACGAAGTCACCAGAAAGCCGCTGAAAGGCGGCCGTCCCGAGGGTTTACCCGGGTCGGCCAGCAAAACCTAGATTTGTATGATGACCTGACAAATCATCCGAGACAAAGCTTTTTTCATGACTTCCTCGACCCTCCCGGCCGGCGCCGCATCGTCCGCCGCCGCATCTGCCGCCGACGCAGCGCTCGAAAAGCGCGCCTACGCCAAGGTGTTCTGGCGCCTCGTGCCCTTCCTCATGCTCTGCTACGTGATCGCGTACCTCGATCGCGTGAACGTCGGCTTCGCCAAGCTGCAGATGGGCCAGGACCTGGGCTTCAGCGAAACCGTGTTCGGCCTGGGCGCGGGCATCTTCTTCCTGGGCTACTTCCTGTTCGAGGTGCCGAGCAACCTGCTGCTCAACCGCGTGGGCGCGCGCATCTGGATCGCGCGGATCATGATCACCTGGGGCCTGCTGTCGGCCTGCTTCATGTTCGTGAAGACGCCCACCAGTTTCTACATCCTGCGCTTCCTGCTCGGGCTGGCCGAGGCGGGCTTCTATCCGGGCGTGATCCTCTACCTCACGCACTGGTATCCGGCGCACCGGCGCGCGCGGATCATCGCGGTGTTCATGTCGGCCATTCCGGTGGCGGGCATCTTCGGCAACCCGCTGTCGGGCTGGATCATGGACAGCTTCCACGGCGTGTCGGCCATGAGCGGCTGGCAGTGGATGTTCCTCATCGAGGCCATCCCTGCCGTGCTCATCGGCGTGATGGTGCTGCTGTACCTGGACAACGGCATCGCCCAGGCGCGCTGGCTGAGCGCCGAGGAAAAGGCGCTGCTGCAGCGCGAGGTGGCGCGCGACGCCGCCCACGGCGCCAAGGGCCCGCACTCGGTGGCCGGCGTGTTCCGCGACGCGCGCATCTGGTGGATGGCCTTCATCTACTTCGCCTTCGTCATGGGCCAGTACGCGCTGACCTTCTGGCTGCCCACGCTGGTCAAGGCCACGGGCGTGCAGGGCAACCTGAACATCGGGCTGCTCAGCGCCATTCCCTTCCTCTGCGCCATCGTCGCGATGAACCTCTTCGGCCGCAGCGCCGACCGCCGCCAGGAGCGCCGCTGGCACCTGATCGTGCCCGCGCTGATGGGCGCGGTGGGCTTCACCGTGGCGGCCTCGTACACGCAGAACACGGCCGTGTCGCTCGCCTTCCTGTCGCTCGCCGCCGCCGGCGTGCTGACCTGCGCGCCGCTCTTCTGGTCGCTGCCCACGGCTTTCCTTTCGGGCACGGCCGCCGCCGCCGGCATCGCCGCCATCAACTCGGTGGGCAACCTTGCGGGCTTCGTGAGCCCCTATCTCATCGGCTACCTGAAGGACCTCACCGGCAGCACGCAGATCGGCATGTACGTGCTGGCCGGCGCGCTGGTGCTCGGCGCCATCGCCGTGTGGTTCACGCCGAAGCAACTGGTCAACCGTTGACCGACCAACATCGAAAGAACCCCGCATGACTTCCAGCAACAACACCCCCGTCGTCGGCCTCGTGGGCCTGGGCGCCATGGGCGCCGGCATGGCGCAGTCGCTGCGCCGCGCGGGCCATGCGCCGCATGTGTTCGACGTGCGCCGCGAGGCCGCCGAAGCCTTCGCGCGCGAGGGCGGCACGGCTTGCGCCACGCTGGCCGAGCTCGGTGCGCAGTGCGACATCGTGGTCAGCGTGGTGGTGAACGCCGCGCAGACCGAGTCGGTGCTGTTCGGCGACGGCACCGTGCCCGGCTGCGCCGCGTCGATGAAGCCCGGCAGCCTGTTCGTGATGTGCTCCACCGTCGATCCGAACTGGTCGGTGGCGCTCGAAGCACGCCTGGCGAAGCAGGGCATCCTGTACCTCGACGCGCCGATTTCCGGCGGCGCTGCCAAGGCCGCGAGCGGCCAGATGACGATGATGACCGCCGGCACCCCCGCCGCCTACGAGCGCGCCGGCACTGTGCTCGACGCCATGGCCGCCAAGGTCTACCGCCTGGGCGACAAGGCGGGCGCGGGCAGCAAGGTGAAGATCATCAACCAGCTGCTGGCCGGCGTGCACATCGCGGTGGCGGCCGAGGCCATGGCGCTGGGGCTGCGCGAGGGCGTGGACCCGGCGGCGCTGTACGAGGTCATCACGCACAGCGCGGGCAACAGCTGGATGTTCGAGAACCGCATGGCACACGTGCTCGCGGGCGACTACACGCCGCTTTCGGCCGTGGACATCTTCGTGAAGGACCTGGGCCTGGTGCTCGACGTGGCGCGCGCCAGCAAGTTTCCGCTGCCGCTGTCTTCCACCGCGCACCAGATGTTCATGCAGGCCTCGACCGCGGGATTCGCGCGCGAGGACGACAGCGCCGTCATCAAGATCTTCCCGGGCATCGAGGTGCCGGCCCCGAAGGGGAATGCCTCATGAGCGAACCGCAGACCAGCTTCGTCGACACGCCGCTGCTGCGCATTGGCTACGAGGAATGGAACCCGTCCGGCGCCGCGACCGTCGTGCTGGTGCACGGCTGGCCCGACAGCCCCCGCTGCTGGAACGGCGTCGCATCGCGGCTGGCCTCGGCCGGCTGGCGCGTGCTCGCGCCGGCATTGCGCGGCTTCGCGCCCACGCGCTTCCAGCACGACGACACGCCGCGCAGCGGCCAGCTCTCTGCGCTGGGCCGCGACCTGCTCGAGTTCATCGATGCGCTCGGCCTGAAGCAGCCCGCGCTGGTCGGCCACGACTGGGGCGCGCGTGCGGTGGCCAACGCCTGCGGGCTGCGGCCGGGCGTGGCGAGCGCGCTCGCGCTGATGTCGGTGGGCTATGGCACCAACGCACCCGACCAGCCGATGCCGCTCGCGCAGGCGCGCAACTACTGGTACCACTGGTACATGGCCACGCCGCGCGGCGAGCGCACCGTGCACGACGACCGCATCGCCTTCACCCGGATGATGTGGGACACCTGGGCGCCCGAAGGCTGGTACGAGCCCGCCGAGTTCGAGGCCACCGCCGCCGCCTTCGAGGGCGACGACTGGGCGCGCGTGGTGGTGCATTCGTACCGCCACCGCTGGGGCCACGCGCCCGGCGATCCGCACTACGCGGCCGACGACGCCGCGCTCAACCCCGCGCCCGTGCTCTCGGTGCCCACGCTGGTGCTGCACGGCGCGGCCGATTCCTGCAATCATCCCGACACCTCCGCCGGCAAGGAACGCTTCTTCAGCGGCCCCTACCGCCGCGAGCTGCTCGACGGCGTGGGCCACTTCCCGCAGCGCGAGGCACCCGAAGCGGTGGCCGACGCGCTGCTGCGCTTCCTGCCCGCGCTCTAGAAGAGAACGACGAAGAAAGACAAGACGACATGAACATCCTCATCACCGGCGGCTGCGGCTTTCTCGGCGCCCGCCTCACCCGCACGCTGCTCGCGGGCGGCAACCTCGCGCTGGCCGGCTCGGCCGCGCAGCCCGTCTCGCGCATCACCCTGGCCGACCGCGTGCCGCCGCCCGCCGACCTCGCAGCCGACGCGCGCGTGCAGTTCGTGCAGGGCGACCTGCTGGAGCAGCTCGGCAATGGCGCGTTGCCCATCGCCGACACGCAGCTCGTGTTCCACCTCGCCGCGGCAGTGAGCGGCGAGTGCGAGGCCGACTTCGACCTCGGCATGCGCAGCAACCTCGACGCCACGCACGGCCTGCTAGAAGCCGCGCGCCGCGCGAGCCACTCGCCGGTGTTCGTGTTCTCCAGCTCGGTCGCGGTGTTCGGCGATTCGCCCGAGCAGCGCCTGCCCGCGGTGATCGAAGACACCACGCTGCCCACGCCGCAGAACAGCTACGGCATCCAGAAGTTCATCGGCGAGCAGTTGGTGGCTGACTTCACGCGCAAGGGCTTCGTGCAGGGCCGCAACGTGCGGCTGATGACGGTGTCGGTGCGCCCCGGCCGGCCCAACGGCGCGGCCTCCAGCTTTTTGAGCGGCATGCTGCGCGAGCCGCTGGCCGGCGAGCGCGCGCGCTGCCCGGTGTCGCCCGACACGGCGGTCGCGCTGGCCTCTCCCGGCAACACCGTCGCGGGCATCGTGCGCGCGGCCACGGCCAGCGCCGCCGAGTGGGGCGCGCGCACTGCCATCAACCTGCCCGCATTGACAACCACCGTGCGCGAGATGGCGCAGGCGCTCGAACGCATCGCGGGTAAGGAAGCCACCGGCCTGATCGACTGGGAGCCCGACGCCGCCATCGCGAAGATCGTCACCAGCTGGCCCAGCCGCATCCACGCCGCGCGCGCCGAGGCGCTGGGCCTGAAGGCCGACGCCAGCTTCGACGCGATCCTGCGCGACTACGTGCGCGAGAACGCGCAGGCCGTGAAGCTGTCCATCGCGAAGGACTGAACGTCATGTCCAAGCTCGTGCTCGGCTGCATCGCCGACGATTTCACCGGCGCCACCGACCTCGCCAACAACCTCGTGCGCGCCGGCATGCGGGTGGTGCAGGCCATCGGCGTGCCCGAAGGTCCCCTTGCTGTCGACGTGGATGCGGTCGTCGTTGCGCTCAAGTCGCGCACCATCGCACCGGCCGATGCCATCGCCCAGTCGCTGGATGCCCTGCGCTGGCTGCAGTCGCAGGGCGCGCAGCAGATCTACTTCAAGTACTGCTCCACCTTCGACAGCACCGCGCAGGGCAACATCGGCCCCGTGACCGAGGCGCTGATGGACGCGATGGAATGCGACTTCACCATCGCCACGCCCGCCTTCCCCGACAACAAGCGCACCGTGTTCAAGGGCTACCTGTTCGCGGGCGACGTGCTGCTCAACGAGAGCGGCATGCAGAACCACCCCCTCACGCCGATGACCGACCCCAACCTCGTGCGCGTGCTGCAGGCGCAGTGCAAGCGCAAGGTGGGGCTGGTCGACTACGCGGTGGTGGCGCGCGGTGCCGCCGCCATCGAGGAGCGCATCACGCAGCTCAAGGCCGAGGGCGTTTCCATCGCCATTGTCGACGCGGTGTCTAACGACGACCTGCTGCGCATGGGCCCGGCGCTCGCGAAGATGCCGCTGGTGACGGCCGGATCGGGCGTGGCCATCGGCCTGCCGGCCAACTTCGGCCTTGCGCCCTCGTCGCAGGCCAGCGCGCTGCCCAAGGCCGGCGGCAAGTCGGCTGTGGTCTCGGGCAGCTGCTCGTTGGCCACCAACCGGCAGGTGCTCGACTTCATCCAGCGCGGCGGCGCGGCGCTCGCCATCGATCCGCTGCGCATCGCGGCGGGCGTGGATGTCGCGGCCGAAGTGCTTGCATGGGCCACGCCGCTGATCGACAAAGGCCCGGTGCTCGTCTACTCCACCGCCGAGGCCGGCGCCGTGAAGTCGGTGCAGGGCCGACTCGGCGTGGAAGAAGCCGGTGCGATGGTCGAGCGCGCCATCGCCGCCATCGCGCGTGGGCTGGTCGAGCGCGGCGTGCACCGGCTGGTGGTGGCCGGCGGCGAGACCTCGGGCGCCTGCGTGCAGGCGCTGGGCATCGCGCAGATGCAGATCGGCCCGCAGATCGATCCGGGCGTGCCGTGGTGCCATGCGCGCTCCGAGGCGGCGCCGGAGGCCGGCGTGCACATCGCGCTGAAGTCCGGCAACTTCGGCAGCGACGATTTCTTCACCAAGGCATTTACAGTGCTCGCATGACAGCAGAGAACGAAGCACGCGAGGAAATCTGCCGCGTCGGCCGCAGCCTGTTCGAGCGCGGCTATGTGCACGCCACGGCCGGCAACATCAGCGTGCGGCTGGACGACGGCGGCTTTCTCATCACGCCCACCGACGCCTGCCTCGGCTTTCTCGACCCGGCGCGGCTCGCGAGGCTCGACGCGCAAGGGCATCAGACCGGCGGCGACCGCGCCAGCAAGACCATCGCGCTGCACACGCGCATCTACGCTGCCGCGCGGAAGTTCGATGCGGACACCGCCTGCGTGATCCACACGCACAGCACGCACTGCGTCGCGCTCACGCTGAAGGCGCCCGGCGACGAACTGCTGCCCGCGCTCACGCCTTACTTCGTGATGAAGGTTGGCCATGTGCCGGTCATCCCGTATCACCGCCCCGGCGCGCCCGAAGCCGCTGAACAGGTCGCCCAGGCCATCGAGCGCTTCGGCGCCGCAGGCACGCCGATCCGCGCCGTGATGCTCACGCGCCTCGGTCCCAACGTGTGGCACGACACGCCGGCCGCCGCCATGGCCGTGCTCGAGGAACTCGAGGAAACCGCCAGGCTCCAGCAGCTCGCGCAGGCCGCAAGGCCCGAGCCGCTGGATGCCGATCAGATCGATGAACTGCGCCGCACTTTCGGCGCGCGCTGGTAGTAAAAACACCCCATGCCCCAATTCGCAGCCAACCTCTCGATGCTCTATCCGGAGCTCGCCTTCCTCGACCGCTTCGACGCCGCCGCGAAGGACGGCTTCAAGGCCGTGGAATACCTCTTTCCCTACGACTTCTCGAAGGAAGAAATCGTCGCCCGGCTGAAGCACAACGGCCTGCAGCAGGTGCTGTTCAACGGCCCGCCGGGCGACTGGAACGGCGGCGAGCGCGGGCTGGCCTGCCTGCCGGGGCGCGAGCCCGAGTTCCGCGAGGGCATCGCCAAGGCCATCGACTACGCCGTGGCGCTCGACTGCCCGCGCATCCATGTCATGGCCGGCCTCGTGCCCGCAGGACAGCAGCGCGACGCGCTGCAGCCGGTGTACGTCGACAACCTGCGCTGGGCTGCCGCCGAAGCCGCCAAAGCGGGCCGCGACGTGCTGATCGAGCCGATCAACACGCGCGACATTCCGGGCTTCTTCATCAACCGGCAGGACCATGCGCACGAGATCGTCGAGACCGTGGGCGCGCCCAACCTCAAGGTGCAGATGGACCTGTACCACTGCCAGATCGTCGAGGGCGACGTGGCGATGAAGATCCGCAAGTACCTGCCGACCGGCCGCGTCGGCCACATCCAGATCGCGGGCGTGCCCGAGCGCAACGAGCCCGACACCGGCGAGCAGAACTACCCCTACCTCTTCGACGTGCTCGACGAGGTGTCGGCGCAGTGCGGCTGGCAGGGCTGGGTGGGCTGCGAGTACCGGCCGCGCCGCGGCTCGGAGCCCGGCGGCACTTCGGCCGGCCTCGGCTGGCTGCGCGACTGGAAGCAGCGGCGCGCATGAAGCTCGAAGGGCTGCGCATTCCGGCGCCGCTGCGTGGCTTCGCGGCGGGCGAGGCGCAGCTGTTCGACATCGTGCTGGCGGGCGACAGGGTCGGATCGATCACGCCCAGCGCACAACAGCAGCAGCAAGCCAAAGGCACGCTGCTGAGCGCCCTGGTCGAGGCGCATGCGCACATCGACAAGAACTACACCGTGCAGGACGTGGGCGCCGCGCAGGGCAACCTGTTCGTCGCCATCGAGCGCATGAACCGCCACCGCGAGAGCTGGACCGGCGAATCGCTGCGCCTGCGCATGGAGCGCGCGCTGCGCGACGCCTGGCAGTCAGGCACCCGCGCGCTGCGCACGCACCTCGACTGGGTGCAGCCCGAGCCGCCGGCCGCGCTGGCGGTGTTCGAGGCGCTGCGCGAGGAATGGCGCGGGCGCATCGAGCTGCAGTTCGTCTCGCTCACGCCGCTCGACCTGTTCGCCGACATCGAGGCGGGCGAGCGCATCGCGCGCGAGGTGAAGCGCACGGGCGGCGTGCTCGGCGCCTTCGTCTATCGCAACGAGGGCATCGTCCACAAGCTGGGGCGGGTGTTCGATCTCGCGCAGCAGCACGGCCTGTCGCTCGACTTCCACGTCGACGAGGGCCTAGACATCGAGGCCACCGGCCTGCGCAGCATCGCCCAGCTGGTGCGTGCGCGCGACTTCAGGCATGGCGTGGTCTGCGGCCATGCCTGCTCGTTGTCGGTGCAGGAAGACGCGGTTGCGGCCGAGACGCTCGCGCTGTGCGCCGGCGCGGGCATCCACATCGTCGCGCTGCCCACCACCAATCTTTACCTGCAGGGCGCGTGGGACCGCACGCCGGTGAGCCGCGGCATCACGCGCATCCACGAAGCGGCGGCACGGGGCTTGCGTGCGAGCCTGGCGACCGACAACGTGCAGGATGCCTTCTATCCCTACGGCAGCTACGACCTGCTGGAGACCTTCGGCCTCGGCGTGCAGGTGGCGCACCTCGCGCCGGCCGGCGACTGGCTCGACACCATCACCGTGAGCCCCGCGAAGGCGCTGGGGCTCGCATGGGACGGGCGCATCGCGCCGGGCTGCCCGGCCGACCTGCTGGTGTTGTCGGCCACCGGGGAACATGAACTGATCGGCCCGCGCGGGCGGCAACGCACCGTCATCCGCGCCGGCCAGGCACTGGAGAGCAACGAACGATGAGCATGGGCAAGCCAATGGCCAACTACGCGGCCGCCAAGCGCGTGGGCGATTTCGTCTTCATGAGCGGCGTGGTCGCCGTCGACCCGGCCACGCGCCGCGCGGTCGCCGGCTACGACGCCATCCCCGAAGAAGCGCGTACCGCCTTGCAAAGCGTGGGCTACGCCACCGGCCAGATGTCGGTGGATGTGTTCGAGGCGCCCATCGTCGCGCAGAGCTGGTTCGTGCTGGAGCGCATCCGCCAGATCGCGGCCGAGCACGGCGGCACGATGGAAGACGTGGTGAAGCTGGTGCAGTACTTCCGCCACCTGCCGCACTACGCCTTCTACAACCGGGTGCGCGGCCTGTTCTATCCGGGAGAGCCGCCGGTGAGCACGGTGGTGGAGGTGTCGCGCTTCCTGCCGGGGGACGAGGTGCTGGTGGAAGTCGAAGCCACCATGTACCTGCCCCGGACCGCCTTCTCGTCGTCTTCCTCGTCTACCTGACGCCGGCGCCCTTGAGCAGGAACTCGGTCACCTGCTCGATCAGGTAGCGCCGGTCCTTGCTGTCCTTATCCTGACCCTGGCCCTGCTGGGCCGTGTCGCGAAAGTAGGCGGCCTGCGTGGCGTGGTCGGCGTAGAACTGGGTCACGGCCCAGATATGGAACAGCACCAGCATCGGGTCGGCCTCGTCCATCAGGCCCTGGTTCATCCAGTTGCGGATCACGGCGGCGGCCTGGTCGGTGCGCTGCTTGCTCGTGTCCATCATGCTGTTGAGCACCGGCGCGCCGCGCATCATCTCGGCGGTGAAGATGCGCGAGCGCAGCGGGTGCTCGAACGAGAACATCATCTTGCGGCGGATCAGGTCGCCCAGCACCTTGCGCGGGCCGAAGGCCTCGTCGCTGAAGCCGAACACCACGATCCAGTCGTTGAGGATGTCCTGCAGCACCTGGCGGTACAGCGCCTCCTTGCTGTCGATGTAGTAGTGCAGCTGCGCCTTCGACAGCCCCGCCTTGTCGGCGATGGCCTGCGTCGACGCGCCGGCCAGCCCCTCGCTCGCGAACACCTCGATGGCGGCCTGGTTGATGAGGCCGAGCACCTGCGTGTACTTGCGCGAGCGGCCGCGCGTGGCGGGCGCCTCGCCGTCGCTCTCTTCCGTGATGGCGGCGCGTGCGTTCACAGCTGCAGTTCCAGTTCCAGCCCCTTGGCGCGCGAGCAGCACAGCGCCACCTTGTGGCGGCGCTCGCTGCCCGTGAGGCAGAAGTCGCGGTGCTCGGCGCCCTCGCCATCGCCCTCGACCACGCAGGTGCCGCACAGCCCCTGCTGGCACGACACCGGAATGTCGATGCCGACCTCGTGCAGCGCGTCGACGGCGGTCTGGTCGGCCGCCACCGGCACCGTGATGCCGCGCTTGGCGAGCTTCAGCGTGAAGGGCAGGCCGGCGGCCGCGCCCGCGTCGGTGGGCGCGGCGAAGTACTCGGCGTGCAGCGCGTCTTCGGGCCAGTGCGCGGCGGCGTCGCGCACCGCCTGCATGAAGCCGCCGGGGCCGCATACGTACAGGTGCGTGCCGGGAGCGCGCTCGGCCAGCAGCGAGCGCAGGTCGATGCGCTGCGAGGCATCGCCCTGGTCGAGATGCAGCCGCAGGTGCGGCGCCAGCGCAGGCATGCGCAGCGCGTCGGCGAAAGCCAGGTGCTCCTCGCTGCGCGCGAACACGCACAGCGTGAAGGCCGCGCCGCGCGCCGCGAGCGCCTGAGCCATCGCCAGCAGCGGCGTCATGCCGATGCCGCCGGCCAGCAGCAGGTGATGCGTGGCCTCCTCGCGCAGCGGGAAGGTGTTGCGCGGCGCGCTGATCGGCAGCAGGTCGCCCTCGCGCACACGCTCGTGCATCGAGGCCGAGCCGCCGCGGCTCGACAGCTCGCGCTTCACGCCGATCACGTAGCGCCCCGCGTTGGCGGCCGATGGCGCGCGCGCCAGCGAGTACTGGCGCGAGAAGCCGCCGGGCATGTGCACGTCGATGTGCGCGCCGGCCTCGTAGGAAGGCAGCGGCCGGCCCCACGGGTGGGCCAGCTCGAAGGCCAGGATTTCCGGCGTCTGGCGCGAGATGCGTTCGACGCGGACGGTGAGCGTGCGTTCGAGGCTCATGATGTTGTGTCTCCCTCTGGAGTCGGTGGCTCTTCTGCTAGATGCTGCCCAGCTTGCGCGAGACGCGTTCGATGAAATGGGTGCGGTCGCTCGCGGTGACGGCGTTCATGTCGTGCAGCTGCAGCCAGGTCACCTTGCAGCGCCACGCGAAGAGCGCGCGCAGCGCCCGCGTGAAGAGCCGCCTGCCCGGATCGCCGATGACCATCACGAACCAGCGCGGCGAGCCGCCGGTGGTCACCACCGTGAGCCGCCGGATGTGCCGCATGCCCGACCTCGCGAGCTGTCCCTTGCGTTCCGCCGGCAGGAAGGCCACGCCCGGCAGCCACACCCGCTCCAGCCAGCCCTTGAGCATCGACGGCGGCCCGTGGAACCAGGTGGGAAACACGAACACCAGGTGCTCGGCCCACAGCAGCGCTTCGACGTGGGGTTTCACACGTTCGCGTATCAGGTCGGGGTTGTCGAGGTAGGCGATGCGCTCTTCGCATGTCAGCGTGGGGTCGAAGCCCTCGGCGTACAGGTCGATGGCCTTGACGGGATGTCGCGGCTGGAGCGCCTCGAGGGCGGTGCGGTAGAGCGCGTGGTTGAAGCTGTCAGGGTTCGGATGGCAATGGACGACGAGCGTTTTCATGGTTGAGGGCCGGTTCGCCCGGCGGTTGTTGGCCGCCGGCGAGACGGGGTCAGAGCCCAGGGGGTGAAAGGCCGCGCGGTGCCTTATGGCAACCCAGGCGCCGGCATCTGACCCCGGCGCAAGCCCCGCGCGACCCGCGGGAAAAATCGGTGTGCTTACTTGCCCGTGAGCTTCTTGCGCACGTCGATGCCGACGCCCTTGTTCACGAACTGCGTGGTGACCACCTTCGACAGGTCGACCTCGCCGGGCTTGTACAGGCCGGCCTTGACCATCTTGTCGTAGAAGTCCTTCACGCGGGCCTCGTCCATCGCGCCGATGCCCTTGGTGAGCGATTCGCCGCTGTCGACGATGCCCATCTTCTTCATCAGCTCGATGGAGCCCTGCGAGGCAGCCACGGGCGAGTCGGGGTTGATCTTGGCGATCATCTCGTTGGCGGCCTTGTTGTCGCCGTAGAGGTAGTTGTTCCAGCCGATGATCGAGGCCTCGACGAACTTGCGCACCGTCTCGGGCTTGGTCTTGATCAGGTCGGCGCGCGTCTCGATGGTGGTCGAGTAGGTCGAGAAGCCGTTGTCTGCCAGCAGCTGCACCACCGGGTCGAAGCCGGCCTGCGCCTTGATCGACAGCGGCTCCGAGATGGCGTAACCCTGCTGGATCGACTTCTTGTCGGCCAGGAACGGGCCCACGTTGAAGGTGTAGGGCTTGAGCTGCGAGTCCTTGAAGCCGTGCTCCGACTTCATCCACTGCCAGAAGCTGAACTGGCCGTCCTTGCCGATGAAGGCCACCGGCGCCTTGGTCATGTCCTTGAAGGTGTCGAAGCCCTGGCCGGGGTGCGCGAACATGGCCTGCGGGTCCTTCTGGAAGAAGGCGGCCACCACCACGGTTGGCACGCCGTTCTTCACGTTGTCGAAGGACTGCAGCAGGTTGCCGGTCATCAGGAAGTCGACCTTGCCGGCCGGCAGCATCGGCCGGTTGTTGACCATCGGGCCGCCCTGCTGGATGTCGACGTCGAGGCCGTACTTCTTGTAGGTGCCGTCCACCAGCGCCTGGTAGAAGCCGCCGTGGCCGGCCTGCGCCTTCCAGTTGGTGGCGAACACCACTTTTTCCTGCGCCTGCACGGCGAAGGCGGCGCCCGCGAGGGCGAGGCCGAGAACGAGCGGGCGAAGAGCGAAGGCGGGAATGCGCATGGGAACGTGCTCCTGTGGAGGTTTCGTTGAAAAGTACGGGATGCGGAGACTAAGGCTTTTCAGCGCCCGACGGCCATGTCGGCGCGCCAGCCGCGTGTTTTTCCAGGGTTCATCAGGCCCATCGGGTCGCTGCGCTTCTTGAACTCGATCTGCTGCGTGTCGATGGTCTTCATGCCGCCGTCCTCGATGGTCACGACATGCGGGTTGAAGATCACGCAGCCGCCCTGCGATTCGATCTCGCGAATCACCTCGTACTGGTGGTCCTTGCCCTTCCAGCGCACCAGCAGGATGCCGAAGGTGCCGCACTCGCCGTTGGCGCGCGCGAAGTCCTGGTGCTGCAGCACGTCGTCGCCGAAGATCTCGAGGTGCCGCTCGACCACCGACGGATCGAAGGGCTGGGCGTAGGCCACCTGCAGGTAGGTCCAGCCGCGGTCGGCCTTCAGTGCCTGCAGCGTCGTGTGGTTGAAGGCGCACTCGTAGGCGGGAGGCAGGCCTTCGGCGAGCAGCTCGGCCTCGGTGCCGGCCACCGAGATGGTGCCGCCCTGCGCTGTAGCGAGCGCGCGGAAGTCGGCCATCGACTCGGGCGAGACCATCGCGAACACCGCGTGACGGTCGGCCGGGAAACGGTCGCGCATGGCGGTGTAGTAGGGCGAGAAGCGCGCCTCGACCGTCGAGAGCAGGAAGATGTCGAGCGAGGGCGCCTGCGCGGCAATGCCGAAGTCGAGGGCGCCGCGATAGGTGTCGAACAGCACCGTGCAGTGCACCCAGTCGACGGCCGGGCTCAGCGCCACTTCCACGTCGAGGATCACGCCGTTGGTGCCGTAGGCGTGGTGCACCTGCTGGATCTCGTCGCCGTGCAGCTCGATGACGCGCGGCTCGCGCTCCACCGTCATCACGCGCGCGCGCAGCAGGTTGCCCGGGTCGCGAAGGATGCCGTGGCGGAACGAGCCGATGCCGCCGAAGCCGCCCGCGATGAAGCCGCCGATGGAGGCCACGTGCCAGGTCGAGGGCCACATGCGCAGCGCCTGCCCGGTCTCGCGCGCGGCGAGGTCGATGTCGTGCATGCGCGCGCCGGCCTCCACGCGGATGCTGCCGGGCTGGATGTCGAGCACGCGGCACATCTGCGTCACGTCGAGCACGATGCCGCCTTCCAGCGGCACGCACTGGCCGTAGTTGCCAGTGCCGCCCGCGCGCACCGTGAGCGGCAGCCTCCACTTCGCGGCCACCGAAGCGGCCTGGCGCACGTCGTCCTCGGTGCCGACCTTCACCACCAGGTCGGCCACGCAGCCCGCGAGCTGCTCGGTGAGGATGGGGCTGTACCAGTAGAAGTCCTTCGACAGCTGCTTGCGCTGGCCGGGCGCGGTGATCACGTTGAGGCCGCGCAGATCCTCGCGCACGGCGTTCCAGTCGACGTTCGCGGGGGAAGCGTGTGTCGAGTTCATCGAGCCTGCGTCCAGGGGACGTCTTTGCAAGGGAACACCGCGGAACCGGCTTTGCCGGGCCGCAGGTGTTGCCCCCGGTCGGGGGTTGGCGAAGCGACACGAAGTGCGCGCAGCCTGGGGGTGAGCAACTTACCTTTCACGACGCATCTCGCTTTCGTGCCAGTGGCCGAGGACCAGGCGCGACAGTGCGGCGAACACGATGAAGATCAGGATACCCAGCAAGGACACCAGCAGCAGCGCCGCGAACATCATCGGAATCTCGGTGCGGAAGCTCGATTCGAGAATGCGCGAGGCCAGCCCCGTCTCCTTGCCCGCCGTGCCGGCCGTGAACTCGGCCACCACCGCGCCGATCAGGCTCAGGCCGCCCGCGATTTTCAGGCCCGCCATGAAGTAGGGCAGCGCGCTGGGCGCGAGCAGGTAGCGGAAGGTCTGCCACGGCGAGGCCTTGTAGAGCTGGAACAGGTCGCGAAGGTTGCTGTCCGCGCTTTTCAGGCCGATGACGGTGTTCGACAGGATCGGGAAGAAGGCCACGATCCACGCACACAGCAGCAGCGCCGCCGTGGTGCTCGACACGTAGATCAGGATCAGCGGCGCGATCGCGATGATCGGCGTCACCTGCAGGATCACCGCGATCGGGAACAGGCCGATCTCCACCCATTTGAACAGCGCGAAGGCGATCGCCAGCAGCACGCCGCCCACGATGGCCGCGACCAGCGCCAGCAGCGTGAGCTTGACGGTGAACCACAGCGCGCCGGAGAGCGAATCCCAGTTGTCGAACAGCGTGCGGATGATGAGCGAGGGCGCGGGCAGGATGTAGTGCGGGATGTTGTTGGCGCGAACCGTCCATTCCCACACCAGCAGCAGCAGCGCGACGATGGCCGCGGGCACCACGATGCGCAGCATCGACTCGCGCCGGCGCAGACGGTCTTCGTGCGCGCGCAGCGCGGCCTCGGAGGGCGCAGCGCCGGCATCCGCGAGAGGGCCGGCTGCGTTGGTCTCAGTGATCGATGTCGAGGCCATGCAGGGCTCCATGCAGCGATTGCGACACCGCGGTGCAGTGCGCGTTGTAGCGGGTCGAGGTGCGGAAGTCTTCGCCGCGCGGATAGGGCTCGTCGATGCGGATCTCGTCGATCACGCGGCCGGGCCGCGCGGCCATCACCACGATGCGGTTCGACAGATACACCGACTCGTACACGCTGTGCGTGACGAACAGCACCGAGAAGCGGTGCTCGCGCCAGATGGCCAGCAGGTCGTTGTTGAGCTTGATGCGCGTCATCTCGTCGAGCGCGGCGAAGGGCTCGTCCATCAGCAGCAGGCGCGGGTGCGTGACCAGCGCGCGCGCGATCGACACGCGCATCTTCATGCCGCCCGAGAGCTCGCGCGGGTACACGTCGGCGAAGCGCGAGAGGCCGACCATCTCCAGCGCCTGCTTCACCACCGGCGCGGCGGCGTCGCGGCTGGTGCCGGCGAGCTTGAGCGGCAGCCAGACGTTGTCGAACACCTTGGCCCAGGGCATGAGCGTGGGTTCCTGGAACACGAAGCCCAGGTCGCGGTCGGTCTTGCCGTTCTTGTTGGTGGCGGCACCGCTCCAGTGCATCTCGCCCGAACTCAGGCGCGTGAGCCCCGCGATGAGGCGCAGCGCGGTGCTCTTGCCGCAGCCCGAGGGGCCGAGGAAGCTGATGAAGTCGTGCTCGCCGATGTCCAGCGACATGCCCTGCAGCGCGAGCGTGCCGTTGGCGAAGCGCTTGCTGACGTTGCGCAGGCTGACCAGCGGCGCGCCGGCAGCGGTGGTGGCGTCGGCGCTCATTTCCAGGCCGGCTGGTTGGCCAGGCGCGAGAGCGGGAAGCGGTCGACCTCCTGCAGCAGCTCGACGAAGCGGCGGCCCACGTGGTCGAGCACGGCCGCGCCTTTCTCTGCGGTGGCGCGCGTGGCGTCGCCGGCGGCGCCTGCCGGGTTGATGTCGTGCATCTGCCAGCCGAGCTTGCCGCTGGGCGTGATCGAGAGGAACTTGTTCTCGACGGCCAGCTGCTCGGTCATGGAGCTGAAGTTGCGGAACTGGTCGCGGCGCACGTAGTCGGGCGTGAGGTGCAGCATCACCGAGCTTTCGAGGTCGCCGGCGTGGATGCCGTGCCTGCCTTCGTGCGCGGTGAACAGGCCCTCGGGCAGGCCCAGCGTGTACCAGTTGGCGGCCACGACCATCATGCCGTGCTCCTCGCGCAGGTCGCGTGCGACGATGTCCATCACGCTCATCTGGCCGCCGTGGCTGTTGTAGAGCACCAGCTTGCGCACGCCGGCTTTGGCGACGCAGGCGCCGATGTCCTTCCACATCGAGATCAGCGTGTTTGCCGACACCGTGAGCGTGCCCGGGTAGCGCGAATGCTCGTTGCTCTTGCCATAGGGCACGGTGGGCAGGAACAGCACCGGCAGGTCGTCGGGCAGGTGCGGCAGCGTGGCGCGCACCATGCCGTCGATGGTGGCGGTGTCGGTCGACATCGGCAGATGCGGGCCGTGCTGCTCGGTGGCGCCCACCGGCAGCACGGCGATGAGCCGTTCGCGGTCGAGGCGGG
The DNA here is from genome assembly GCF_056867935.1 of Variovorax sp. TLI9-5A. Taxonomy (NCBI): domain Bacteria; kingdom Pseudomonadati; phylum Pseudomonadota; class Betaproteobacteria; order Burkholderiales; family Comamonadaceae; genus Variovorax; species Variovorax sp. TLI9-5A. Next base: position 468,901 of record NZ_CP200310.1, read on the forward strand.
AGAACTCTTCGCTGGTCAGGTCGGACCAGAAGCGGCTGCGCAGGGGCGGCGGATTCATCTTGGGTGTACCTCGTGGCGCCGGGCGTGGCGGTGGCTTAAATTATCCATACGGTCAAAAAAGATGGACTATCCGTGGATACCCGACGATTTACTGCCATGCAAGCCGCGTGCCATCAAATTCACCCAAATGGTCAAGAAACGGGTATTCCACGGTCGGCGGCCAGTGGCCGCCGGGCTCACCAGCGCAGGCGCATCCCGACCTGCCCTTGCCAGCTGGTCTGCTGGGTGTTGCCCACGGCGCTGGTGTAGGCCAGCCCGCCGTAGACCGCCAGCTTCCTGTTCAACTGCCCGACGATGCCGCCGCCCGCCTCCAGCGCGCCCGAGTTGCGGCGGTTGACGACCTGGTCGGTGGGCCCGAGGTAGATCGCGTTGCTGCCGCTGAAGGTGTGCCACAGGTTGAGCTTGAGATACGGCTTCCACACGCCGCCGCCGGCCTCGAAGCGCCCTTCGAGCCGCGCGCCCAGCCGGCCGGTGACGGCGTTGTCGCGCTGGAAGCGCACGGAGGAGATGCCGTCGTCGAAGCTGTCGAGCGAGCTGCGCTGCCAGATCAGCTGCACCTGCGGCTGCAGCGTGACGTTGTCGCTGAGCGCCAGCGGGTAGCCGGCCTCGATGGACGCGGTCACGCTGGTGCCGTGCGAACGGCCGCCGCGCCCGAGGGTGGAGCGCGCATCGGCCTTGTAGCGCGTGGCCAGCAGCACGGCGTCGCTGTACCAGCCGCTGCTCGCGATGCGGGTCCAGTAGGCGCCCAGGCTGTAGCCCTCCACGGTGATGCGGCCGGCCGCCTCGTTGGTGGCGCCGTCGGCGATGCCGCTCGCATTGCCGCTGGCGCGGGTGTAGCCGCCCAGCACGCCGACGCGATGGCGTCCGCCCGATGCATCGGTGGCGGCGAGGAAGTCGTGGCCCAGTTGCAGGCCACTGACGCTGCCGTCGAACTGCGGGTTCGCGTCGCCGCGCAGGCGCTGCCGCGTGCTCTCGCCGAACACGCGGCCCCACGAGGCCTGCCTGCCTTCACCGGTGGCATCGTCGGCGAGCAGTTGCTGGTCGCCCTGCCGGTCGTGGAAGGTGCCCAGCTGCGCCAGCCCAGCCGGCGCACAGCGATCGGCAAGGCGCTGTAGAGCGGGATCTCGGGCCGGTAGAGCTTGACCTGCTCCACCGGCATCGGCGTGCCCGAGGCCTCGGCCTCCTCGATCGCTTCCTCCAGCGAGCCCACCACGTGCCCGCCGACCAGGTAGCCGTTGTTGCGCAGATACCAGTTGCCCGGGTTGGCGCCGGTCGCGCCGCCGCGGAAGAGTCGGTAGCCGTAGGCGCCGGCCTCCACCGCTTGCGTCAGCGAGAAGGCGCCGTCGGCGGTGGTGCCGCCGTTGACCGCCTGCACCACCAGGATGCCGTCGGCCAGCGTGGGCGCGCCCATGCCGCCGCGGTTGACCACGCGCAGGCCGGTGGCGCCGGAAGCCGCGCCGCCGTCGATCACCAGCCTGTCGGACGGCGAGTTGTCGCCCGCCAGCACCGTGTTGACCTGCACCAGCGCGCCGCTGCCGCCGAAGTAGTTGCCGCGCACCGTGAAGGCGCCGAAGTTCACGCCGTCGTTCGGGCCGGGCAGCAGCGTGCCCTGGTTCGTCACGCTGCCGGCGAAGGTGCCGGTGCCGGCCACCGTGGCGCCGGGCAGCACGGTGATGGCGGGGCTGGTCAGCGTGGCGGGCAGGGTGAAGCGCCCGGACTCCACCCGCACCGAGTCGGAAAAGGTCGCATCAGTCAGCCAGGACCACGCGGTGCCGCGCATCGTGAGGTTCTGGAAGTTGCGCAAGGCGTTGTCGACCGTGCCGCTGCCTTCGAGAAATGTGCTGGCGGTCTTGCCGACGCCGCCGTCGGCGCCGCCGCGGATGACCGAGCCCGTCTGCAATATCAGCGTGCCGTTGCCCAGCGCGCCCATGTAGATCGCGTCGGTGTTGGCCGCGCCGCCGTGGCCCTCGATGGTGCCGGCGTTGACCAGCGTGTCGTTGCCGTTCTGGCCGCGATAGCCGTAGCCGTTGGCGCTCGACAGCGTGGCGCCGGCGCGGTTCTCCACGCGCGAGAAGAAGCTGGTGCCCAGCGTGTTCGCGTGCACCGCGTCGGCCCCGCCCGAGGGCGAGTTGGCGCCGGTGGTGGCGATGCTGCCGGTGTTCACCAACAGGTTGGCCACGAGGTTGCCGCCCTGCAGGTACACGCCCTTGGCAGAACTGCCGCTGGTCGTGATGCTGCCGCTGTTGATGACCGTGTTGCCCGGCCCCAGCGTGGAGATGCCGTGCGAACTGCCGCCCGTGGTGCTGATGCTGCCGTTGTTGGTGATCAGCGTGCGCGTGCTGCTGTTGGACGTGACCAGGATGCCCGAGGTGCCGCTGCTCGTGGTGCGGATCGTGCCGTTGTTGGTCATGGCGTTGTCGTTGCCCGTGGCCACCATCGCCGCGCGCGCCGAGCCCGAGCCGCCAGAGACGGTGATGGTGCCGTTGTTCGTGATGGTGCTGGCGTCGCGTACCAGCAGCGCCTGCGTGGCGTTGGTGCTCAGCGTGGCGCCGCTGTTCACGGTGATGGCGACGCCGGTGCTGCCCGGCGTGGCGATCACGCTGGCCGGGCCGGTGGTGGTGCCGTCGCAGACCACGCTGTCGCCGGTGTTCGGCGTGGTGGTGGGGCCGCATGCGGCGCCGGCGGTGGCGCCCGCCAGTCCCGCGACGGCGGCGGCGAGCCATGGAAGAGGAGATGCCGCAAAGGCCGCATGGCGGCGCCGAGACCTGTCGCGTTGCTCCATACGCATGGCTCTTGCTCCTTCTTGTTCTTCGCAAGGCCGTGGGGGCCCGGCGCGGCCCATTATTCAGGGCATTCGACAATCAGGAAACCGACGAACTTCCGTATCACAGGGTCCGACCGGATGCCGGTTCAGCGCCTCACGATGTACCGCGTGACGACCGGCGACGACTCGCCGATGTGGAAGGCGAGCCTGCGTTCGCGCAGCGCCATGTCGCTGGCCGTCGCGCGGTTGAAGCGGCGCAGGTGGTCGGTCCAGGTCTCGTCGACGATCTGCTCCACGTAGCGCTCGGGTTGCACGATGTCGTGCAGCAGCTCCCAGCCGATGGCGCCCTGGCTCAGGCGCGCGCGGCGCGTCTGCTGCATCACGAGGTGGAAGGCTGCGGCGCGGGCGGGGTCGATGAGGTATTCGACGGTGATCACCACGCGGCCGGTTTCCTCCGGCGCCTTCGTCGGCGGACCGGCGGCCCAGCCGGCCTGCGCGGGGCTGGTGTCGTCCTCGCCGCTGAGGTCGGTCACCCAGCGCAGCGCCGCGAGCATCAGCAGCGTGCCGCTGACGGCGGCCACGCACAGGCTCGCGACCAGCGAGCTGACGGTGGCCACCTGCCCCCAGATGGCCGCGCCGATCGCGCTCGCGCCCATGATCGCCATCTGGTACATCGACATGCCGCGCGCGCGCACCCAGTCGGGCAGCGCGAGCTGGGCCGACACCGAGAGCGAGTTGGCCACCGTGATCCACGCCATGCCGCCGAAGAACATCGCCGGCACCGCGATCCACGCGTTGGGCGCGAAGGCCATCACCGCCGTGGCGCCCGACTGCAGCAGCGTGCCGCGCAGCACCAGCTGGTCGCGCCCCATCGCCTGGCGCAGCCGGGGCAGGAACAGCACCGCCACGATCGCGCCCGCGCCCATGGCCGCCAGCAGCAGCGTGAAGGTGCCCGCGCCGCCGCCCTGCAGGTTGCGCGCCAGCAGCGGCAGCAGCGCCAGCAGCGCGGTCGAGTGGAAGAAGAAGATCGAGATGCGCGTGAGCACCGCGCGCATGCGCTGCGACTGCCGCACGAACTGCACGCCCACGCGCATTGCACTGATGAGCTTCTCGCGGCCCAGCGGGTTGGGCGTGTGCTCGCGCCGCCAGCGCAGCACCACGAAGCCCGAGGCCACCGACAGCACCGCGTTCAGCGCGAACACCCAGATGCTGCCCGCGCTCGCGATCAGCATGCCGGCGGTGAGCGGGCCCACGATGCGCGATGCGTTCATCGCGATGCCGTTCAGGCCCAGCGCTGCCGGCAGCTGCGTGCGCGGAACCAGCTCGGGCACGATGGCCGCGAACACCGGCCAGCGCAGTGCCAGCCCGATGCCGTTGGCGAAAGTCAGCGCCAGCAGCAGCGGCGCGGTCATGAGGTCGAGCGCCAGCGCGGCGCACAGCACGATGGCGGTGCCGGCCAGCCAGAACTGCGTGGCCACCAGCCAGCGCCGGCGGTCGAGGATGTCGGCCAGCGCGCCGCTGGGCAGGCCCAGAAGGAACACCGGCAGCGTGGAGGCCGACTGCACCAGCGCCACCCAGATCGGCGAAGAAGTGAGCGTGGTCATCATCCACGCTGCCGCCACGTCGTTCATCCACATGCAGATGTTGGCGACGAGCCAGGTGCTCCACAGCATGCGGAACACGGGGAGCTGGAGGGGCACGAGGGCCGCGAACTTCGTCGGCTGCGGCCTCGCTGGCGGGATGGGTGTCTCTTCGGGGGATATGGGCGGCATGTGGCGCTATTCTGGCGCGCCTGCCGCCGTCATCCCCTGTCGCTGCGGGCGAGGCGGTGTTCGAGGCGGCGAAGAAGCGTCGTCAGCACCAGCGTCATGACCCAGTAGATCACCGAGATCGCGAGGTACGGCTCCCAGTAGCGCGCATAGGCGCCGGCCACGGTGCGCGCGGCATACGCCAGCTCGGCCAGGCCGATGGCGGAGACCAGCGACGTATCTTTCAGCAGCGCGATGGCGTTGTTGCCCAGCGGCGGCAGCATGCGGCGGAAGGCCTGCGGCAGCACCACGTAGCGCATCACCTGCACGGGCGTGAAGCCGATCGAGCGGCCCGCGTCGAACTGGCCGCGCGAGATCGACTGGATGCCCGCGCGGAACACTTCCGAGATGTAGGCCGCCGAGTTGAGCGTGAGCGCCACCACGCCCGAGATGAGCGCGCCGTGCTCCTGCTTGAGCGTGCGTGCGAGCTCGCCGTCGATCAGGATGCCCGAGGTCGGGTGGATGAACACCGGCATCACCGCGAAGTGGATCAAGAGGATCTGCACGAACAGCGGCGTGCCCCGGAAGAAGCTCACGTACACCGTGGCCGGCCAGCGCAGGAAGAAGCGCGCCACCCAGGTCCACGGCGCGTGGCGCGGATGCGCCAGCCGCGCGAGCGCGAGGCACAGCCCCCAGCTCGAGCCCAGCAGCACGCAGACCACCGTCATGCGCAGCGTCATCCATGCGCCCTGCCAGAACAGGTCCTTGTACTCAACGAGGATGTCCCATCGGAACCATCCAAACAGCAGGATCGGTTGTTCCATGCTTGCGTCCTCAACTCTCAGTCAACGAAAAAACGAAACGGCCGCTGGAGGGCGGCCGTGTTCAGGGAAATACCGTGCGGCTCAGCGCACGTTCGGGTCCTTGTTGAACCACTTCTTGTAGATCGTCACGTAGCTGCCGTCGGCGCGGATGGCGGCGAGGCCGGCCGTGAGCTTGTCCAGAAGCGGCTTGTCGCCCTTCTTCACGACGATGCCGAAGCCCTCTTCGGGAAAGGACTTGTCGTCCAGCGTCTTCAGATCGGGGTTCTGCGCCACGCGGTAGGCGATCACGCCGTTGTCGCCCATGGCGGCATCGACGCCGCCGCCGGCCAGCTCGGAAATGATGAGCGGCGTGCTCTCGAAGCGGCGGATGTCGGGGTTGGTCTTGCCGAACTCGCGCGAGGCGATGTCGTCGGCGGTGGAGGCGCTGACCACGGCGATCTTCTTGCCGGCCAGGTCCTTCAGCGAGGCGACCTTGCTGTTCTTCGGCAGCGCGATCAGCTGGCGGGCCGCGAAGTACGGCGGCGTGAAGTCGTAGCTCTGCTTGCGCTTCTCGTTGATGGTGACGCCCGAGATCACGAGGTCGACGTCGCCGTTGTTCAGCGCGCCGAAGATGCCGGTGAAGGGTGTGTTGACGATCTTGATCTTCAGGCCCTGCTGCTTGGCGATGGCGTTGATGATGTCGATGTCGAAGCCGACGATCTGCTTGTCCTTGTTCTCGAAGGCGAAGGGCGCGTAGGTGGCGCTGGAAGCCACGATCAGCTCGCGGTTCTGGGCCTGGGCGCCAAAGGCGAGCGTGGCGGCGGCGAGGCCGAAAGCCAGGGCGCGGCGGAGGGAGTTCATTCGGGGTCCTTGTTGTTCGCCGTCCGGCGGGAGGAAGGTGGTGGGCGGGGATTTTAGGCTGTCGCTATCGGTGGCCTTCCGTTGGACCTGTTCCGGGGATCGCCGCGCGAGGCCAACTAAGGTTCTCCGGGCGGAACGAAGGGCATCGGCCGGCAATCGCTGCCCGCTGGCTAGCATCCGGGGCTTTCCGGCCCAGGAGCGCCTTGCATGACGACACAGCGGCTCGCTACCCTTGCTTCCCATCTTCTTTGCGGCATCGGCCTTGCATCGGGCGCCGCCGTCGCGCTGGCGGCGGATTCCGCGACGCCGCGCTTCGATCCGCAGCGCCTCTCGCAGATCGTGAAGACGGTCTCGGGCGACGATTTCGAGGGCCGCGCGCCGGCCACGCCGGCGGAAGCGAAGACGGTCGACTACCTCATCGCCCAGTTCAAGGCCGCCGGCCTCGCGCCCGGCGGCGATCTCGAAGGCGGCCGGCGCGGCTGGACGCAGTCGGTGCCGCTGGTGAAGACCGAGTTCCGAGGCACGCCGCAGATCACGCTGCAGGTGGGCACGCAGCGAGACGCGCTGGCGCAGGGCGAGCAGATCGCGGTGCGCGCGGCGCTCGACGGCTCGACCGCGGTGTCGATCCAGCAGGCGCCGCTGGTCTTCGTGGGCTATGGCGTGAGTGCGCCCGAGCGGCGCTGGGACGACTACAAGGGCGTCGACCTGAAGGGCAAGATCGCCGTGGTGCTGGTGAACGACCCCGACTTCGAGACCGGCAGCGGCGACTTCGGCGGCAAGGCCATGACCTACTACGGCCGCTGGACCTACAAGTTCGAGGAGGCCGCACGCCGCGGCGCGCTGGGCGTGCTGATCGTCCACGAGACCGCGCCTGCCGCCTACGGCTGGGCCACGGTCAAGAACTCCAACACCGCGACCATGCTCGACATCGAGCGCGAGCAACCCGCGTCGGTGCACCCGAAGCTGGAGGGCTGGATACAGCGCGACGTGGCGGTCGACCTGCTGCGCCGCGCGGGGCTGGACTTCGAGGCGCAGAAGAAGCTCGCGCAGACGCGCGAGTTCCAGCCGCAGCCGCTGAAGGACGCGAGCCTGTCGGCCGAGTACGCGATCGACCGGCAGGTGATCGTGTCGAAGAACGTGGTGGGGCGCGTCGAGGGTCGCAAGCACCCGGACGAGACGGTGATCTACAGCGCCCATTGGGACCACCTCGGCGTGGGCGCGCCCGACGCGAAGGGCGACCGCATCTACAACGGCGCCGTCGACAACGGCACCGGCCTGGCCGCGCTCATCGAGATGGGGCGTGCCTTCGCGAGCGCGCGCCACAAGCCCGAGCGCTCGGTCGTCTTCCTCGCGGTGACGGCGGAGGAGCGCGGCCTGCTGGGCTCCGAGTTCTACGGCGCGAAGCCGCTGTACCCGCTCGGGAAGACGGTGGCCGTGCTCAACATGGACGCGCTCAGCCCCGAAGGCCCGGCGCGCAACTTCAGCACCTCGGGCAGCGCTGTCTCGCAGCTGCAGGATCTGCTGGTGGAGCAGGCGCGCGGCTTCGGCCTGGCCTACGCGCCCGACCCGCATCCGGAGGCCGGCTACTTCTTCCGCTCCGACCATTTCTCCTTCGCCAAGCGCGGCGTGCCCGCGCTGTCCTTCGCCTCGGGCAACGACCTGGTGGACGGCGGCCTCGCGGCGGGCGAGGCGGCGAGCAAGGCCTACACCGCCGAGCGCTACCACCAGCCGGCCGACGAGTGGCGCGCCGACTGGTCCTTCACTGGCATGGCGCACGACCTGCCGCTGCTCTACCGCGTGGGCGAGACGCTGGCGAACAGCCGGCGCTGGCCGGAGTGGGGGCAGTCGTCGGAATTCCGCGCGGTTCGCGAGGCGAGCCGGGCCGAGCGGCGCTGAACTGTCCCGAAGGCTAGGAGGCGCGCGGCCGGCCGGCGCCTGCGCCGAGGTGCGCCAGCGGCAGCGCGCTGCTGGCTTTCACCTCGCCCAGCGAGAAGCTGGTGTGCAGGTCCTTCACGTTCGGCAGGTTCATCAGGTGCTGCCGCGCGAAGGCCGAGAAGCTGTCGAGGTCCTGCGCCACCACCTGCAGCTCGAAGGTGCCGGTGCCGCTGATGTAGTGGCAGGCGATCACGTCGGGCAGCTTGCGGATCGCGTCTTCCAGCCGGCGGGTGGCCTCGTGGGTGACGCGCTCGGTATCGACCCGCACGAAGGCGAGCACGCCCAGGCCGATCTTGTGGCGGTCGATCTCGGCGTGGTAACCCTTGATGAAGCCGGCTTCCTCCAGCGCGCGCACCCGGCGCCAGCAGGGCGCGGCCGACAGGCCCACGCGCTGCGCAAGCTCGGCGTTGGTAAGGCGTCCGTCGGCCTGCAGTTCTTGCAGGATTGCGAGGTCGAACTTGTCGATGCTTTCCATGGATGCCGATGTTAAGCAAGATTCTTTCTGGAAGCTCGTTTTTCCGGGCAAAGAACGCAAACACCTGTCGCGGACCCCGGCATACACTTTGCGTGATCATGGGCTCGTGCCCTACCCGGGCACAGACCCAGAAACAGCCAGGCCCACGAGGCCCTGCCAAACGGAGACATACGACATGAATGCACCGCTACCCGCGCACATTCGCAAGGCCCTAGAAACCGTCACGCTCGACGACAAATATTCCCTCGACTACGGCCGCGCATTCATGAGCGGCGTGCAAGCCCTGGTGAAGCTGCCCATGCTGCAGCGGCTGCGCGACCAGCAGGCCGGCAAGAACACCGCCGGTTTCATCAGCGGCTATCGCGGCTCCCCGCTCGGCGGCTATGACCAGGCGCTGTGGAAGGCCAGCAAGTTTCTTAAAGAGCAAAACATCGTCTTCCAGCCCGGCGTGAACGAAGAGCTCGCGGCCACCGCGCTCTGGGGCACCCAGCAGCTGGGCTTCTCCCCGCAGGGCACCAACAAGTTCGACGGCGTCTTCGGCATCTGGTACGGCAAGGGCCCGGGCGTGGACCGCTGCTCGGACGTCTTCAAGCACGCCAACATGGCCGGCACCACCGAGTTCGGCGGCGTGATCGCGGTGGCAGGCGACGACCACATCTCCAAGAGCAGCACCGCCGCGCACCAGAGTGACCACATCTTCAAGGCCTGCGGCACGCCGGTGTTCTTCCCGGCGAACGTGCAGGAAATCCTCGACCTGGGCATCCACGCCTTCGCCATGAGCCGCTTCTCGGGCGTGTGGTCGGGCATGAAGACGATCCAGGAGATCGTCGAGTCGAGCGCCACGGCCATGATCGATCCGGAGCGCGTGGAGATCGTCATTCCCACCGACTTCGAGATGCCGCCCGGCGGCCTGCACATCCGCTGGCCCGACCATGCGCTGGAGCAGGAAGCCCGGCTCATGCACTACAAGTGGTACGCCGCGCTGGCCTACATCCGCGCCAACCGGCTCAACCACAACGTGATCGAGGGCCCCAACGACCGCTTCGGCATCATGGCCAGCGGCAAGGCCTACAACGACACCCGCCAGGCGCTCATCGACCTGGGCCTGGACGACGCGGCCTGCCGCCAGCTCGGCATCCGCCTGCACAAGGTGGGCGTGGTGTGGCCGCTGGAGGCGCAGCTCACGCGCCAGTTCGCCACCGGCCTGCAGGAGATCCTGGTGGTCGAGGAAAAGCGCCAGGTCATCGAATACCAGCTCAAGGAAGAGCTCTACAACTGGCGCCCCGACGTGCGGCCCAACGTGGTCGGCAAGTTCGACGAGGGCGAGGTGCACGCGGCCGAGGGCTACTCGGGCGGTGAATGGTCGATGCCCAACCCGACCTCGCACACGCTGCTGCGCGCCAACGCCGACCTGAACCCGGCGCTCATCGCCAAGGCCATCGCCACGCGCCTGAAGAAGACCGGCCTGCTGGCCGCCGCCGGCGCCGACATGGCCGCGCGCATCGACGCGCAGCTCGCCATCCTCGAAGCCAAGGAGCGTTCGATGGTGGTGCAGCAGGCTTCCACCAGCGTGGTCGACGCCACGCGCCAGCCCTGGTTCTGCTCGGGCTGCCCGCACAACACCAGCACCGTGGTGCCCGAGGGCTCGCGCGCGATGGGCGGCATCGGCTGCCACTTCATGGCGACCTGGATGGACCGTTCCACCATCGGCTTCACGCAGATGGGCGGCGAGGGCGTGCCGTGGGTGGGCCAGCAGCCCTTCACCACCGACCAGCACATCTTTGCGAACCTGGGCGACGGCACCTACTTCCACAGTGGCCTGCTGGCCATCCGCCAGAGCATCGCGGCGGGCGTGAACATCACCTACAAGATCCTCTACAACGACGCGGTCGCCATGACCGGCGGCCAGCAGGTCGGCGAACGGCCCGAAGGCCACTCGGTGCTGCAGATTGCCGAGAGCCTGCATGCCGAGGGCGCGAAGAAGGTCGTGATCGTGACCGACGAGCCCGAGAAGTACGAGGGCGTGAACATCCCCGGCGACCACGTGCAGGTCAAGCACCGCGACTTGCTCGACGACGTGCAGCGCGAGTTCCGCAAGATCGCGGGCACCACGGCCATCATCTACGACCAGACCTGCGCCACCGAGAAGCGCCGCCGCCGCAAGCGCGGCACGGCCGTCGATCCGGCCAAGCGCGTGGTCATCAACGAGCTGGTCTGCGAAGGCTGCGGCGACTGCAGCGTGCAGAGCAACTGCCTGAGCGTGGAGCCGCTGGAGACCGAGTTCGGCCGCAAGCGCACCATCAACCAGAGCAGCTGCAACAAGGACATGAGCTGCCTGAAGGGCTTCTGCCCGAGCTTCGTGACGGTCGAGGGCGGCCAGCTCAGGAAGAAGGGCAAGAACAAGGCGGCCACGCCGGCCGAGTTCGGCCTGCTGCCCGAGCCCTCGATTCCGTCGCTGGCCGGCGGCAGGGTGTGGGGCGTGGTGGTGGCGGGCGTCGGCGGCACCGGCGTCATCACCATCGGCCAGTTGCTGGGCATGGCCGCGCACATCGAGGCCAAGGGCATCGTCACGCAAGATGCCGCCGGCCTTGCGCAGAAGGGCGGCGCCACCTGGAGCCACGTGCTCATCGGCGATACGCAGGACGACATCCGCACCACGCGCGTGGGCACGGCGGCGGCCGACCTGATCCTGGCCTGCGACCCGCTGGTCACGGTGAATGCCGAGACCATGGCCCGCATGCGCGAAGGGCGTACGCACGTGGCGCTCAACAGCCACAGCGCGCCGACGGCGGCCTTCGTGCGCAACGCCAACTGGAAGAACCCCGAGGAAGCCTGCGCCGCCGAGATCGCGCGCGCCGTGGGCGTGGACGGCGTGGGCAGCTTCGACGCCGACGCCACCGCGACCACGCTGATGGGCGACACCATCTACGTCAACCCGATGATCCTGGGCTACGCCTGGCAGAAGGGCTGGATCCCGCTGGCGCACGAGTCGCTGATGCGCGCCATCGAACTGAACGCCGTGGCCGTCGAGAACAACAAGGCCGCCTTCGAATGGGGCCGCCAGGCAGCGGTGCGGCCGGAAGAGCTGCAAAAGCGCGTGCGCCCGGGCCAGGTCATCGAGTTCAAGAAGCGCGAGTCGGTCGAAAGCATCGTCGCGCGCCGCGCGGAGTTCCTCACCGGCTACCAGAACGCCGCCTACGCCGACGAATACAAGCGCTTCGTGGGCAAGGTGCAGCAGGCCGAGTCGTCCGTGGGCAAGAGCACGGCGCTGTCCGAAGCGGTGGCGCGCTATCTCTTCAAGCTGATGGCGTACAAGGACGAGTACGAAGTCGCCCGCCTGCACACCGACCGCACTTTCCTCGACCGCGTCGAGGGCATGTTCGAAGGTGACTACAGGCTCAACTACCACCTGGCGCCGCCGATCATCGCGAAGAAGAACTCCAAGGGGCAGCTGCAGAAGCAGAAGTTCGGCCCCTGGATGCTGACCGGCTTCAGGTTCCTCGCGAAGCTCAAGGGCCTGCGCGGCACGGCGCTCGACGTCTTCGGCCGCACCGAAGAGCGCAAGACCGAGCGCGCGCTGATCGGCGAGTACCGCGCGGCCATCGAGGAAGTCATCGGCGCGCTGCGCGCCGACAACCACGCGCTGGCGCTGGAGATCGCCAGCCTGCCCGAGCAGATCCGCGGCTACGGCCACGTGAAGGACCGCAACCTGGCGGCAGCCCGCACCCGCTGGAGCGAGCTGATGGGCAAGTGGCGCAACCCGCAGGGGCAACGCGCGGCGGCCTGATCTTCAGGGCCGCTTCAGGACCGGCCGACCATGCAAAGAGCGCCCATCGGGCGCTCTTTGCTATTGAAACGGGAGCAGAACGACGGCCTCCCGGGCAGCCGGAAAGCCCTCCCCGCCGCGCCGGATAAGGGCTCCGGGCCGCCATCCGCGCCGAATACAATGCCCGGTGCTGCGCGGCCAGGCCCCGCCGCGCTTTGACTTGCGGTCCGCATCCCTCGCGACCGCGAAGCCCAAGGAACCGCGGGCGTGACCCGCGCTCCCGCCGCTTTCTTTCCTTTTCCCTCTGCTGGAGACTCTCTTGTTCATTTCCTCTGCTTTCGCCCAGACCGCGCCCGCCGCAGGCGGCGGCGACATGATGTCCTCGCTCGGCAGCATGCTGCCCCTGGTGCTGATGTTCGTGGTGCTGTACTTCGTCATGATCCGGCCGCAGATGAAGCGCCAGAAGGAAGCCCGCGCCATGATCGAGGCGCTCGCCAAGGGCGACGAAGTCGCCACCGCCGGCGGCCTGCTCGGCAAGATCACCTCGCTGAACGACCAGTACCTGGGCCTCGAGATCGCCAACGGCGTCGAGATCAAGATCCAGCGCAGCGCCGTGGTGCAGGTCCTGCCCAAGGGCTCCGTCAAATAAAAGCGTGAGCTGACCTTGCGCCTTCGGGCGCGGGGCCCCAATTCACGCCGTGTTCCGTTTCAGAAAAAGCGCTTTCTCATGAACCGTTACCCGGTCTGGAAGTACGCGATCATCGTGGTCGTGCTGCTCGTGGGGCTCATCTACGCCCTCCCCAATTTCTTCGGTGAGGCGCCTGCTGTGCAGGTGTCGGCAGCCAAGTCGACCGTCAAGATCGACGCGTCGACCCAGGCCAGGGTTGAGAGCCTGCTGAAGGCGGCTGGCCTCACGCCCGACCTGCTGACCCTCGATCCCACCGCGGTGCGGGCGCGCTTCGCGACCCCCGACGACCAGATCAAGGCGCGCGACACGCTCCAGCAGGCGCTGGTGCCCGACGCCGACGACGCCTCGTACACGGTGGCGCTGAACCTCGTGTCGCGCTCGCCCTCGTGGCTGACGGCGCTGCACGCCTTCCCGATGTACCTGGGCCTCGACCTGCGCGGCGGCGTCGACTTCCTGCTGCAGGTCGACATGCGCGGCGTGCTCGACAAGAAGGCCGAGTCCTTCGCCGGCGACATCCGCACGGGCCTGCGCGAGAAGAAGGTGCGCGGCAGCGCCGTGAACCGCAACGGCCAGAGCGTCGAGATCACGCTGCGCGATGCCGACAGCGTCGAGATCGCCCGGCGCCTGATCCAGGACCAGATGCCCGACCTGAGCACCGTCGAGACCCAGCAGGGCAACGAATGGCGCATCGTGGCCAGCATCAAGCCCGAGGCCGCGCGCCGCTTCCAGGACTCGGCGCTCAAGCAGAACGTGACCACGCTGCACAACCGGATCAACGAACTCGGCGTGGCCGAACCCGTGATCCAGCAGCAGGGCATCGACCGCATCGTCGTGCAGCTGCCCGGCATGCAGGACCCGGCGCAGGCCAAGCGGATCATCGGCCGCACCGCCACGCTCGAGATGCGCCTTGTGGACGAAAGCGCCGAAGGCCGCTCGGCCGAACTGAGCGGCGGCCCGGTGCCCTTCGGCTCCGAGAAATTCCTCGACCGCCAGGGCCGCCCCGTGATCGTGAAGAAGCAGGTGCTCGTCACCGGCGAGAACCTCACCGACGCGCAGCCCGGCTTCGACCAGCAGAGCAACCAGCCCAAGGTCGACCTGACCATGGACTCCAAGGGCGGCACCATCATGCGTGACGTCAGCCGCGAGAACTACAAGAAGCGCATGGCCATGCTGATCTTCGAGAAGGGCAAGGGCGAAGTGCTCACGGCCCCGTCGATCAACGGCGAGCTGGGCAACCGCTTCCAGGTCTCGGGCTCGATGAGCGTGGCCGAGGCCAACGATCTCGCGCTGCTGCTGCGCGCCGGCTCGCTGGCCGCGCCGATGGAAATCATCCAGGAACGCACCATCGGCCCGACGCAGGGCGCCGAGAACATCAAGAAGGGCTTCGACAGCGTGATGTACGGCTTCGCCGCGATCATGGTGTTCATGTGCATCTACTACGCGCTGTTTGGCCTGTTCTCGTCGATCGCGCTGGCCGTCAACCTGCTGCTGCTGGTGGCCATTCTTTCCATCCTGCAGGCCACGCTCACGCTGCCGGGCATCGCGGCCATGGCGCTGGCCATCGGCGTGGCCATCGACTCCAACGTGCTGATCAACGAGCGGGTGCGCGAGGAGCTGCGCAACGGGGCGTCGCCGCAGGCGGCGATCCACGCGGGCTACGAACGCGCCTGGGGCACCATCCTGGACTCCAACGTGACAACGCTGATCGCGGGTATCGCGCTGCTGGCCTTCGGCTCGGGCCCGGTGCGCGGCTTCGCGGTGGTGCACTGCATCGGCATCGTCACCTCGATGTTCTCGGCCGTGTTCTTCTCGCGCGGCCTCGTGAACTTCTGGTACGGCCAGAAGAAGAAGCTCAAGTCGGTGTCCATCGGCACTGTGTGGCGCCCCTCGAACGACGGCACGGCCGTGGCCGAAACCAAGTAAGAAGCAGAAGAAGAGACACAAGCCATGGAATTCTTCCGCATCCACAAGACCATCCCGTTCATGCGCCATGCGCTGGTGCTGAACATCGTCTCCGTCGTCACCTTCCTTCTGGCGGTGTTCTTCCTGTTCCACCGCGGGCTGCACCTGTCGGTGGAGTTCACCGGCGGCACGGTGATGGAAGTCGCCTACAACCAGTCGGCCGACGTCGGCAAGGTCCGCGAAATCGTCGGCAAGCTGGGCTACACCGAAGTGCAGGTGCAGAGCTTCGGCAAGTCGGTGCAGATCCGCCTGCCGGTGAAGAAGGGCGCGACCTCCGCCCAGCAGAGCGCCGAGGTGATGGACTCGCTGAAGGCGGCCGACCCCACGGTGGAGCTGCGCAGCAACGAGTTCGTCGGCCCGCAGGTCGGCGACGAGCTCACCACCAACGGCCTGAAGGCCCTGGCCATGGTGGTCGTCGGCATCATGATCTACCTGGCGTTCCGCTTCGAGTGGAAGTTCGCGCTGGCTACCGTCCTGGCCAACCTGCACGACGTGGTGATCATCCTGGGCTTCTTCGCCTTCTTCCAGTGGGAGTTCTCGCTGGCGGTGCTGGCGGCGGTGCTGGCGGTGCTGGGCTACTCGGTGAACGAGTCGGTGGTGATCTTCGACCGCATCCGCGAGAACTTCCGCCGCTACCGCAAGATGTCGACCACCGAGATCATCGACAACGCGATCACCTCGACCATCAGCCGGACCATCATCACCCACGGTTCCACCCAGCTGGTGGTGCTGTCGATGTTCTTCTTCGGCGGCCCGACCCTGCACTATTTCGCGCTGGCGCTGACCATCGGCATCTGCTTCGGCATCTACTCGTCGGCCTTCGTGGCGGCGGCCATCGCCATGTGGCTCGGCGTGAAGCGCGAGGACCTGGTCAAGGGCGGCCCGGCCAAGCGCGACGGCGGCTCCGAGGACGATCCGAACGCCGGCGCCGTCGTCTGACGGATACTCCAGGGTTCGACAACCCAGGGCGAACGCGGCGGCAACCGCCGCGGTTCGCATGCAACGCCGGGCAATCTCCGCACTTGTGCAGCAGCCCGTCCCGATGCAAGCTCCGGTTGTCGCCAACGAATCGACTACCCTGGCCCTTCCGACCTTTCAATGAGCATTGCGCGGTCCGCTTCTTCCCTGCAGCTCGCACGCGAGACGCGTGAGCGTTTCGTATTGGCCACGGAAGGGGCCATCGCTCCGCTGGCACGCGCGATCCGGGACCGGCTGACCACCCTGTCCTCCGAGGCCGGCACCGCCCGCGCCATGCAGGAGAACCGCGACGATTTCGTCGCCTTCCAGGGGCAGGCCACCCAGTGGGTCACCCTCAGCCAGGCCGGCTGGCGCAAGGCGCTGGCCGCCAGCTCGGGCGGCACGGGCACCCTGCCTTCGGCGCTGCGGCTGGAGCTGATCGGCGACGAGGTGGTGGAAAGCAACATCCTTTCCTCGCGCCTTGCGCAGCTCATCCACGACAAGGCCAGCTTCGAGCTCAGCGACCTGCGCCTGCGCATCCAGCACCTGGAGGGCACCACCGAACTCGACGCCAAGGACGTGCTCAAGCCCGAGACGCTGGCCAAGCTGCTGGTCGAGCAATGGCTCGCGGCCGGCCTGAGCCGGGGCCTCTGGACCCGCGTGCAGGACACGGTGCAGCAGGGGCTGGTCGACGTGATCGTCAAGGCCTACGAGAGCGCCAACGCCTACCTGATCGCCAATGGCGTGATGCAGGAGATCGACCTCAAGAGCTTTGTCCGGCGCACGGGCAATGCGGGGGGCGCTGGCGGCGGCGGCGGATCGGGCGCCGCGCCGGTGGACAGCGGCATGTCAGCCGTCCACCAGGCCCAACCCCAGGCTCAGGCCGTGCAGCGGCCTGGTTTCGGATTCGAAGGCCAGCCGCAGCAGCTCTCCGTGCCGGGCGCAGTACCCACCACGACCACCGGCGGCTCGCCGCTGATGCTTGCGCGGCAGCGCGCGCAGACCGCGCTGCTGAGCCTCAAGCGCTTCGTGACCGCCCGCATCGGCGGCGACCCGGGCGCTGCCGGAGGCGCATTCCAGGCCGCCGGCGCGGAAGGCCGCGCCACGAGCGCCGGCAGCCAGCCGGGCACCCCGGGCGGCGGCGGTGGTGGCGTCAGCCCGGCGCCGCGCGCGTTCTCCCGGACGTTCGCCGGCGCCATCGCCGAGGCCGAAGCCGCCTACCGGATGGCCGCTACGCAATACATGGAAGGCGCGGCCGAGCAGGCCACGCTGATGCAGCAGACGGCCGTCGACCTGCGCCGGCGCACGGCAGAACTCAAGAAGCGCGCACCGACCACCGCCGACAAGGCCACCGTGGAGATCGTCGCGCTGATGTTCCAGGCCATCCTCGCCGAGGAGCGCATTCCGTTTTCGGCGCGCGTGTGGTTCGCGCGCCTGCAGATGCCGGTGCTGCGCGTGGCCATCGCCGAGCCCGAGTTCTTCGGCACCCTGCAGCACCCCGCGCGCATGCTGATCGACCGCATGGGCTCGTGCGTGATGGGCTTCGACGCGGCCGCCATCAGCGGCAGCGCGCTGGAAGGCGAGATCCGCCGCGTGGTGCAGGTGATCGAGCAATACCCCGAAACCGGCCAGCGCGTGTTCAAGCTGGTGTTCGACGAGTTCGTTGCCTTCCTCAACCGCTACCTGACGCAGAGCGACACCACGCAGCGCGTGATGAGCGTGGCGCAGCAGGTCGAGCAGAAGGAGACGATGGCGATCCAGTACACCATCGAGCTGCGCAAGATGTTGAACGACATGCCGGTGCGCGACGAGATCCGGGAGTTTCTCTTCAAGATCTGGGCCGAGGTGCTGGCCATCGCCGCGCTGCGCTACGGCGCGCAGGGCGAGCAGACCGTGATGCTCAAGCGCGTGGCTTCCGATCTGGTGTGGGCCGCGAGCGCCAAGCCCAACCGTACCGACCGCGCCCGCGTCATCCAGGACCTGCCGCAGCTGCTGCAGCGCCTGCGCCAGGGCATGGCGCTGCTGGGCATCGTCGACGAGCCGCAGGAAGCGCACATCAAGACCATCGGCGCCACGCTGTCGGACGCCTTCATGTCGAAGACCGAGGCGATCCCGCAGGCCAAGATCGAGGCCATGGCCGAGCGGCTGGCGCACCTGGAAGACTTCGTGAGCGACGTCGGCGGCACGGCCGACCTGCCGCTGGATGCACACAGCATCGAGCTGCTGCTGGGCGTGGACGCGGCATCGATCGAGGTCATTCCCGACACAGCCAACGCCAAGGTGCCCGAGGACATGGTCGCCTGGGCGCAGGAGCTGCAGGTGGGCAACTGGTTCATGCTCGACCACAACGATCGCGTGAGCCAGGTGCAGTTCGTCTGGCGCAGCGACCGCAAGCAGCTGCACCTGTTCGCATCGGGAGATGGACGCAGCTTCCTGATCCAGGCCGGGCGGCTGGCGGCCTATCTGCAGGCCGGCCTGCTGGTGCCGGCGGAAGAGGAAACGCTCACGGTGCGCGCCACGCGCGAAGCGCTGGCGAAGCTCGATGCCAATCCCGAGCGCCTTCTGAACTAGCTGGCCGGGCTTCTGCTCTTTTCAAGGAACACCGAGGAACCGACTTCGCCGGGCCTCTGGTGTCGTCCCCGGTAGGGGGTTGGCGCAGCGGACACGCAGTGCCGCGCAGCCTGGGGGCGGGCCTAATGTGCCGTGCGGCCTTCGCGGCTCTCGCACAGCTCGTCGAGCACCAATGCATCGGGCTCGATGCCGGTGCTCCAGTGCACCATCAGCACGATGATCTTCAGCTCGTCGAGCGCGACCGGATCGCCCGGCGCGGCCATCGCGCGCTCGACCACGATCTCGCGCAGCCCGCAGGGCAGCACGTCCGACGATTCGAGAAAGCGGATGAAGCCGAGGCACTCGGCGCCAAGGTGGTCCTGCTCGGCCTGTGAGTAGACGCGCATCGCGTTGCCCGATTGCGGCAGAGCCGCCTCGGGCTTGCCGCGAAGGACGACTGTGGCACTGGCCTCGTCGTCGGGGCTTCGTTCGATCTGCAGGCCTTGCGTTGCAAGGCTGAGGCCGTCGAGCCAGTGAAGGGCTTCGCGGATCTCCTCTGCCTCGAAGCCATGGGCACTGAGCTTGCGGCCCAGTTGCTCGGGTTCGGGGCAGGCGTCGCCGCGCCAGTAGTTTTCGTAGACAAAAACAAGCACTTCGAACATGGGCCCAATATAGCCGACGTTCGTGCAATGCCGACTAGGTGGATGCCACCCGTTGGAAGAGACCACCGGGCAATCGTGAGACATGCCCGTCCAGCTCGAGTTCGAGCATCTTCGCCTGCAGCGCGGCCGCGCCCCAGCCGGTGCGCGCGCTTATGGCGTCAAGGCTTGCCGGTTCGAAGCCGAGGGCCTCCAGCAGCGGATCTTCCGGCGACGAGGCTGCGTTCGTCGTATTGCTGGAGACAGGCGAAGCCGCAGCAATGCGCGGTGCGTGAAGCGGCGGCAGCTCCTCGAGGATGTCGCTCACCGACTCCACCAGCTTCGCGCCCTGCCGGATCAGCGCATGGCAGCCGCGCGATTGCGGCGAATGGATCGAGCCCGGTATCGCGAACACTTCCTTGCCCTGCTCCGAGGTGAGCCGCGCGGTGATGAGCGAGCCCGACTGCAGCGCGGCCTCGACCACCAGCGTGCCGCGCGCCAGCCCGGCGATGAGGCGGTTGCGCTTCGGAAAATTCTGCGTGAGCGGCGGCGTGCCCAATGGCAGCTCGCTCACGATCAGCCCCTGCAGCGTGATGCGGTGCGCGAGGTCACGGTGCCGCGCGGGGTAGACGCGGTCGAGCCCGGTGCCCACCACGGCCACCGTCGCGAGCCGGGGTGCGTCGCCCGCCGCATCGAGCGCCCCTTGGTGCGCCGCGCCATCCACGCCCAGCGCCAGCCCCGACACCACGGGCAGCCCCGCTTCGCCGAGCGCCCGGCCGAAGCTGCGCGCATTGGTCGCACCCTGCGGCGTCGGGTTGCGGCTGCCCACGACGGCGATGCTGTGGCCGAGCTGCGTGAGGTCGAAGCCGCAGGCGCCGAGCACGTAGAGCATCAGCGGCGGATCGGCCATTTCGAGCAGGGAGGCCGGGTAGCCGGCGTCGCCGAGCGTGACGACGCGGCGCGAGACCTTGTCGTCGCCCGCCTGCAGCCATTGCCAGGTCAGGTCGATCTGCGCCTGAAGGCCGGTGGGCGGCTGCGTCAGTGCTTCGGCCTGCGCGTGCGAGACGACTTCGCGCAGTGCGGCGTCGGGTTGGGTGAAGATGCGCTCGGGCAGCCCGAAGGCCGTGAGCAGGCGGCGCGCGGCACCGTCGCCGATGCCGGGCGTCAGCGAAAGCCGCAGCCAGCCTGCGAGTTCTGCGCGTTCCAATCGAGTGTGCGAGAAGAGAGGCCGGGGCCGCGGGTCAGGGATTGACGAGGAAGTCGCCGGCGCGCGGAGTGTCGTTGATTTCGAGCACCAGCGCGTACGAAACCTTCTCGAAGGTGCGGAACACCATCAGCAGGCCGATGCGCTCGTTGGGCAGCTTGATGGTTTCCTTGCGTGCGCCGGTGCGGTCGAGGATGGTCTCGCCGTTCTTCAGGATGGCCAGCACGTGGCCGTTGTCGACGCCGTCGCGCGTGCCCTTGTTGATGGCCACCACCTGGTTCTGCGCCGCGAACTGCACCGCGTTGCCGTAGACCGAGATGATGCGGCCGTCGACCTGCGTGGACGGCGCGCGCGGCACGTAGCTCAGCAGCTGGCGCGGCGGCTCGGGCAGCAGGCGGTCGCCGGCGCGCATTTCCTCGCGCGAGGCAATGATGTCGATGCTGGCGGGCACGACGGTGATGACGTCCTTGTCCTCGACCGTCTCGACGGTGGTCGATTCGCCGCGCTGCAGGCGGGCCTTGCCCAGGTACTGCGCCTCGTAGCCGAGGATCTCGCCCGTGCCCGGGTCCTTCAGCGGCGTGGCGTTGCGGAAGATGCGGAAGTTCTGCACCGGGCCCGGAACCTCGACCAACGGCGCCTCGGCGGTGCCGCGGGCATAGGCCCGGTCGCCGCGCGACAGCAGCACGCGGCTGTCGTTGCCGGCCACGATGCGCGGTGCGCTCTCGAGCGTGCCGGCGTCCACCACGATGGGCTCGCTCAGGAAGGGCTCGATGATGCTCGGGTTGAGCGTGGGCAGCGCCATGCCGGACAGCGAGTCGAAACGGGTGCGCGGTGACAGCTTGATGGTTCCGCCGTCGCCGCTGGTGCCGCTGCGGCGGGTGGTCAGGCGGGCGCGGCCGCCGCTCTTGTCCAGGTAGAGCACCTGGCCGGGGTAGATCCGGTGCGGGTTGGCGATTTCATTGATGTTCATGCCCCACAGCTCCGGCCAGCGCCAGGGGCGCAGCAGGTAGAGGCGGGAGATGGCCCAGAGCGTGTCGCCCGGCTTCACGGTGTACTCGTCGGGTGCCTTGGGCGACAGCTCGCTCAGCGGCACGCCGGCCTGGGCGGTCTGCTGGGCGGTGGCGCGCTGCTGCGGCGTGATGGGGTAGTTCTGAGCCCAGGCCGTCGTGGCGCCGCAACTGCCGATCACCGCCAGGGCTGTCAGCGTGGCAAGGAAAGAGGGGCGCTGGCGGTCGGTGAGTCTGAGCTTTTTCATGTCTGAAGGGTGAGCGCGCGACGTATCGCTGCGCATACGAATCTCACAATTTGCTACGAATTCTGCGCTGAAGCCCTTGGGAGGGCAACGTTTTCGGGCTCCGGAGCCGCGTGTCGTCGCGGAATTGGCGAAAATAGCCACAACTTTCCCCCGATTTCATGGCCAAACGAAACATTCTGAGTTACCCGGACAAGCGCCTGCACACCGTGGCCAAGCCGGTGCAGGGCGTCGACGCGCGCATCAAGACCCTGGTCGCCGACATGCTGGAAACCATGTACGACGCCAACGGCATCGGCCTTGCCGCGACCCAGATCGACGTGCACGAGCGCCTCGTCGTCATCGACGTGTCCGAAGAGCGTAACCAGCCGATCGTGCTGATCAACCCCGAGATCACCTGGGCCAGCGAAGAGAAGGTCGTGAACGAAGAGGGCTGCCTCTCGGTGCCCGGCATCTACGACGGCGTGCTGCGCTCCACCTCGGTGAAGGTGCAGGCGCTCGACGAGAACGGCGAGATGCGCACCATCGAAGCCGAGGGCCTGCTGGCCGTGTGCATCCAGCACGAACTCGACCACCTGCTGGGCAAGGTGTTCGTCGAATACCTCTCTCCCCTGAAGCGCAACCGCATCAAGAGCAAGCTGCTGAAGCAGCAGCGCGAAGAAATGCGGGAGCGGGCTTGAACCCTGTCATGAACACAGGCCGCGGCTCCGGTTCCCTTGCGGCGTTGGCGTTCGTCGCCGCTGTTGGCCTGGGGCTCTTGGCCGGCTGCGCCAGCGAGCCCACCCGCATCCAGCCCGGCACCACCGCCGCCGACACCCTGCAGCGCCTGGGCGCGCCCACCGGCCGCTATCCGCTCACGGGCGGCGGCGAGCGGCTGCAGTACTCGCGCATGCCGGCCGGCTTCGAGGTGGTCGACATCGACGTGGACGCCTCGGGCAAGGTGGTCTCGGTGACGCAGGTACTCAGCGAGGCGCGCTTCGGCCAGGACATCAAGGTCAACCAGTGGCGCCAGAACGACGTGATGGCCTTCTACGGCCGGCCCTATGAGATCACCCGCGTCAGCTCCTTCGACGGCGCTGTCTGGACCTGGCGCTACAAGGCCGTGAACGAGCGCCGCATGCTGTACATCTACATCGATCCGACCGGCGTGGTCCGGCGCTATCACACGGGGGACGATCTCGATTTCGATCGGATCCGGGATTGAGCCGCCTCAGAGTCGTCTTCGCGGGCACGCCCGAGTTCGCGCGCGTCGCGCTGGAGGCCATCGCCGCCGCCGGCCATGAGGTCGTGCTGGTGATGAGCCAGCCCGACCGCCCCGCCGGCCGCGGCATGAAGCTGCAGGCCTCCCCCGTCAAGCAGTGCGCCGTCGCCAACGGCTGGCCCGTGGCCCAGCCGCGCAGTCTGCGCCTGGACGGCAAGTACCCCGACGAGGCCTCGGCCGCGCGCGACACCCTGCTGGCCGTGAAGCCCGACGTGATGGTGGTCGCCGCCTACGGCCTGATCCTGCCGCAGTGGGTGCTCGACCTGCCGGCGCACGGCTGCCTGAACATCCACGCGAGCCTGCTGCCGCGCTGGCGCGGCGCCGCGCCGATCCACCGCGCCATCGAGGCGGGCGACGCGCAGACCGGCATCACCATCATGCAGATGGACGCCGGCCTCGACACCGGCGACATGCTGCTGCGCGAGGCCGTCGACATCGGCGCGGGCGACAACACCGCCCGCCTGCACGACCGCCTGGCCGAGCTCGGCGCAAAGATGATCGTCGAGGCGCTCGCGCGCATCGGCACGCTCACCCGCACGCCGCAGCCGGCCGAAGGCGTCACCTACGCCAGCAAGGTCGAGAAGCACGAGGCATTGGTCGACTGGACCCAGCCCGCCGACGCCATCGTGCGCCGCGTGCTGGCTTTCGACCCGTTCCCGGGCGCCAACAGCCCGCTGGACGGCGAAACCGTCAAGCTCTGGGCCGCCCGTGCCGAAAAGTCTCCTGCTGCCTGGTCGGCCGCGCCAGGCACCATCCTGGCCGTGGACGACACCGGCGTGACGGTGGCCGCGGCCGCCGGCTCGGTCGTCGTCCTCACCGAACTGCAGCGCCCGGGCGGCAAGCGCCTGCCCGTGGCCGCCTTCCTGCACGGCTTCGATCTGAAGCCCGGGCAGGTGTTCGGCTGATGTTCTTCTCGCAAAGCATCCGCGGCCGCCCCGAATTCCGGGTCGGCGTGCGCGACATGACTCCCGTGGCGCTGGGCATCGGCGCCTGGGGGCTCATGACCGGCGTGGCCATGGTCAAGTCGAACATGAGCCTGGTCGAGGCGGTGGCGATGACGCTGCTGGTCTATGCGGGCAGTTCGCAGCTCGCGGCCATTCCGCTGCTCTTCGCCGGCGCGCCGGCCTGGGTGATCCTGGCGACGGGCTTCTGCGTCAACCTGCGCTTCGTGGTGTTCAGCCTGCACCTGCGGCCCTACCTCATGCACATGCCGCGCTGGCGCCGCATGGTGCACGGCTACCTCACAGCCGACATGAGCTACGCGCTCTTCACGAAGAAGTACCCGAAGCCGCCGCTGACCATCGCCGAGCAGGAGTCGCAGGAGGCCTACCTCACGGGCAACTACTTCGTCACCTGGTGCGCCTGGATGGGCATGAGCCTGGTGGGCATCGCGCTGGCCAACTTCATTCCTCAGAGTTGGGGGCTGAGCTTTGCGGGCGTGCTGAGCCTGGTGGCCATCGTCTGCTCGATGGCGACGACCCGCCTGCGCGTGCTGGCCGCGCTGATCGCCGGCGCCACGGCGGTGGCGGCCTACGCGCTGCCGCTCAAGCTCAACATCGTGGTCGCCATCGGCGTGGCGGTGCTGCTGTGCTTCTGGCTCGAGAAGCAGCTCGGGCTCGACCCGAACGCGGAGGACGACAAGTGAGCAGCAGCGCCGGCGCAACCACCGACTGGTGGACCATGGGTGTGATCGTGGGCCTGGCCCTGGTCACCGTGCTCACGCGCTGCTTCTTCTTCATCCTCGACCGGCCCTGGGGCCTGCCCGAGTGGGCGCACCGCGCGCTGCACTACGCGCCGGCCGCCGCGCTCGCGGGCGTGATCGCGCCCGAGATCGTCATGACGCAGGGCCACCTCATCACCACGCTGCACGACGCGCGCCTGTACGCGGCGGTGGTCGGCGCCGCTTACTTCTACTGGCGGCGCGGCGTGCTCGGCACGATGCTCGCGGGCATGGCTGTGTACCTGCCGCTGCACCTCGGGCTGGGCTGGTAGGCGATCAATCGAGTTTGACGCCGGCCGTCTTGATGATGTTGCCCCAGCGTTCGCTCTCGGCGCGCGAAAGCTTGTAGAAGTCCTGCGGCGTCCCGGGCAGCGCCTCGAAGCCGAAGTCCGCGAACAGCTTCACCACCTTCGGCGCCTTCATCGCCTTGTGCAGTTCGGCATTGAGCCGCGCCACCGCTTCCGGCGGCATGCCGGCCGGGCCGATCAGGCCGTGGAAGGCGTAGGCGTTGACGTCGCTGAAGCCGGCCTCGACGAAGGTCGGCACCTCGGGCAGGGCGCCCGCGCGCTGCGGCAGCGCGATGGCCAGCACGCGCACCTTGCCCGACTTGATGATCGGCAGGCCCGAGGCCAGGTCCAGCATCATCGTCGGCACCTGGCCGCCCATCACGTCGGTCATGGCCGGTGCGGCGCCCTTGTACGGCACGTGCGTGATCGTCAGCCCGGCCTTCTGCTTGAAGAGTTCCATCGCCATGTGGTGTGGCGAGCCGTTGCCGGGCGAGGCGTAGCTCACCTTGTCGGGGTTGGCCTTCACGTAGCGCACGAACTCCGCCACGTTCTTCGCGGGAAAGTCGGGGTGCACCACCAGCGCCACCGGAAAGCGGCCGATGGTACCGATGTAGGTGAAGTCGCTCGCGGGCTTGTAGGGCAGCTTGGCGAACATGTGCTCGTTGAAGAGCAGCGCGGCGTTCTCCGCCTGCATGATGGTGTAGCCGTCGGGCCTGGCCTGCATCATCACCCCCACACCGATGTTGGTCGAGGCGCCCGGCCGGTTGTCGATGATGAGCGGCTGCCCCAGCGAGGGCTGCATCGCCTCGGCCAGCGTGCGCGCCAGGTTGTCGGTGCCGCCGCCGGCCACGTAGGGCACGATCCACTTGATCGGCTGGGTAGGGTAGGCCGCCGGCTGCGCCGATGCAAGGCTGGTGGCCAGTGCGAAGGCCGAGGCCAGCAGGGGAAGAAAAAATCGCTTCATCGTCTCTTGTCTCCGTTGCTCGTTTTGAAATCTTCGAAATCGGTCCGGCTCACTCGCCGCGCAGGACCTGCCACAGCTCGCGGTCGCGCTCGGCGGTCCACACCACCGGGTGCTCGATGCCGCGCAACTCGTCGTAGGCGCGCGAGACGTCGAAGGGCAGCACGTGCTGGAACACCGGCCAGTCGCCGAAGCGCGGTGCCATTGCCGCCTCGGCGCGCGCGAAGCAGCCCTTGAGCGTCTCACCCGCCGCGATGCCGGCCTTCACGCTCTCCAGCAGCGTCGATAGGAATGCCTTGGTGAGCCCGATGGCCTCGACGCATGCGGCCTCGTCCTGCAGCACGGCGCCTCGGCCGGGCACCAGCACGCGCGGCTTCAGCGCGGCGACCGCGTCGAGCGTGCCGGCCCAGTCGCCGATGTAGGCGTCGCCGGCATACACGCCGCAGCGGTTCTCGACCACGTCGCCCGAAAAGAGCACGCCGCAGTCGGGCAGCCACGCGACCGCATCGCCGCCCGAGTGGCCCCGGCCCAGCGACATCAGCCGCAGCTCGCGGCCGCCGCCCAGCGGCAGCGTCATCTCGCGGTCGAAGACCTTCGTGGGGATGGTCAGGCCCGGTATCTCCTCGACGCCCGCGAACAGGCGCGGAAAGCGGCCGACCTCCGAATCGAAATCGGCCTGGCCGCGCGTGCGTATCCAGTAGAGCGTGCCGCTGCTGGCGACGATGTCGCGCACCTCCGCGAAAGCGCTCGCGCCCATCACGCGCACCGCGTGGTAGTGCGTGAGCACGATGGTGCGGATGGGCTTGTCGGTCACCGTGCGGATGGCGGCGAGGAAGTCGCGCGCCATGCGGGGCGTGGGGCGCGTGTCGATCAGCACCACGTGCTCGTCGCCGACGACGAAGCCGCAGTTGGGATCGAAGTCGCTGATGTAGCCGTAGGCGCCGGGGCCCAGCTCCTGCAGCCGGGGCTTCTGCTCGCGCGTGTCGGAGGCGGATGCGAAGGAAACGGTCGTGGTCATGGGGTGTGGTGGTCGTCCGTTGTCGTCGTGGGTTCTTCTTCGGCCGCCGCGCGGATGCAGGCGAGCAGCACGTCCTGGTCGGCGCACTGGTTGGCCAGCAGCAGCACGAGGCGCGCGTTGAGGTCGGCGCTCTGCGCCTCGCTGCGGCCTTCGTGGGCGGCGAGCAGCGCGGCGTAGAAGCCGTCGGGGTCGGGGATGCGGGGCTCGGTGATCATGGGTTGCGCTCGTTGGCGGCCAGTGCGGTGTGCACGGCGGAGGCGATGGCCTGGGGCGTGGCGTTCGCCAGCACGGCGGCGCGGTAGGCGTCGGGGCGCACGAGCACGAAGCTGCCCGCGTCGCCAGCGCCGAGATGGGCCGCGAGCTTCTCGTCGGCCTGCAGCGTGGGCAGGCCGCTGTCGCCGCCCACGGCCAGAAGGCGCAAGGGCAATGAAGCCATTGCATCGACCGCCGCTCCCGCCTGCTCGCGTGTCGGCGCGAACCACAGGCCGATGCACTCGGTGCCCTCGGCCAGCAGCTGCATCAGCGTGGTCTCGCGGCCGTCGGACCAACGCAGCGGCAGGTTCTGCACCGAGCGCGCGCCTTCGGGCAGCAGCGGCGCGGGCGGATAGTCGTTGGCGACCGACATGCGGCCGGTGTTCACCAGCGCCCGCGCGAAGGGATGGCGCGCCGCCAGCGCCACCACGGCGCGGCGCAGCGTGTGCTCGGCCGGCGAGCGCGGCGCGAGGAAGCGCGCCGAGCGGCTCGTGACCTGCAGGTTCCGCTTCGCGGCGGGCTGGCGCTCGGCGTCGTAGCTGTCGAGCAGCGCGTCGCCGGCCTTGCCCTGCGCGACCAGCGCGAGCTTCCAGCCGAGGTTGGCCGCGTCCTGGATGCCGCTGTTGCCGCCGCGCGCGCCGAAGGGGCTCACCACGTGCGCCGCGTCGCCGATGAAGAACACGTTGCCGTGGCGGAAGCTGTCGAGCAGGTGGTCGCGATAGCCGTAGGGGCCGATCCAGACGAACTCGAACTCCACGTCCGGCCCGAGCTGCTCGCGCAGCCGCGCCCCCGCCACCTCGGGCTTGCTGATGTAGGCGGTGTCGCAGTCCTCGGGCATCTGGTAGTCGATGCGCCACACGCCGTCGGCCATCAGGTGTTGCCACACGCCGCGGCCTTCGTTGAAGGGCGCGTCCACCCAGGTCCAGCGCTCGGTGGGCAGCGGCTTCCTGAAGCGCACGTCGCTGATGCACCAGCGGTCGGTGCTGCGCGAGGAGTGCGTCTCGATGCCGAGCTGCGTGCGGATCGCGCTGTTGGCGCCGGTGGCGTCGATCAGCCGGTCGGCCTCGATGGTGTAGCTGCCGGCAGGCGTCTCGACTTCCAGGCGCACGCCGTCGGCGAGCTGCTCGACGCGCGTGACGCGGTTCTTCCAGCGCAGGTCGGTCAGTCCCAGTTCGATGATGCGCTCGACCAGGAACCACTCGATGTAGAACTGCTGCAGGTTGATGAAGGGCGGCTGCCGCGAGACGCTGTTGGCCTGCAGGTTGAAGTTGTAGACCTCCTGCTCGCCCGAGAAGGTGCGCCCGAAGGACCAGGTGATGCCCTTGGCCGCGATGCGCTCGTAGATGCCCAGGCGCTCGAAGATCTCCAGGCTCTTCTGCGCGTAGCAGATGCCGCGCGAGGAGGCGCCGCGCACGCCGACGGTGTCGTCCTCGTCCAGCAGCACGGCGCGCACGCCGCGCTGCGCCAGGTCGCAGGCCAGCGTGAGGCCCGAGGGGCCGGCGCCGACGATCACGATCGGATGGCGCGCGGGCTTCGTGTTGCCCAACTCGGGCGGCGGCGTGAAGGGCCAGGCCGGCAGCTCGTAGGCCGGCGCGAAAGCGAAGTTTTCCATGTGGGCTCTGCGGCTACAGCGCGTGCGCGAACTCGGCGATGGCGTCCGCCGCCTTCGGGATCAGCTCCGGCTGCCCCGCCAGGTAGTGGTTGCCGCCGACGATGTCGACGTTGCGGATGCCCGAGCCGCCCGCGGCCATCCACGCGTCGCGCGTGCTCGGGAAGGTCGACTGGTCGCCCGTGTAGGTCAGCAGCAGCTTCGGCACCGTGGTGCGCGCGAGGTTGGTCGGCCCGTCGGCCTGCGAGCGCGAGGACCATTGCGAGAGAAAGGCCGTCAGCGAGGTGGTGCGCCCCATCGCGTTGGCCGAGTAGTTCACCTGCCGCGCGTCGCCCCACACGCTGCCGGGCAGGCGGTCGTTGGGGTCGAGCGAGAGGTCCACGCAGCGCGGGTCGGCGTGCGTGCGGTAGACGATGAAGGTCTGGTCGCGCGACGCGCCGGGCGTGTTGCGCAGCAGCGCGAGGCGGTCGAGGCACCACTGTTCGATGCGATCCAGCCGCGCCTTCTGCGCGGCGCTGAAGCGGGCGAGGAAGTCGCTGTCGTAGGGCACGCGATGGCGCGCGTCGTACATGTCGAGCTCGGGGTCGACCGAGAGCGGGTCGTGTTCGTCGGTGACCGAGGGGTCGATCCAGTCGCGCATCAGCCGGGTGCGGCCCAGGTGCGCGGCGCACAGGGCGATGCCGTCCACGGGCGGCAGGTCGCCGGGGTGCAGGTGCGTGGGGTCGCCGTCGGGCAGGTGCGTGGCGGTGAGTTTTTCGGCCTGCGCCTGGTAGAAGGCCGAGAGCGCTGCGCCGCCGGAGTTGCCGACGAGGAACACCTTCTCGTAGCCGGCGGCGCGCAGGTATTGCACGCCCGCGCCCAGATCTTGAATGGCGCGCTCCATCAGCAGCACCGTGTCGTTGCCCACGAAGCGCGAGTTCAGGCCCATGCAGCAGATGCCGCGCTCGGCCAGCGGGCCGATCAGGTAGTGGCCCATGAAATTGCTCGTGGGGTGCATCACGATGGCGGCGATCTTCTTCGGGCCCTGCGGCGCGCAAAAGGCGCCGTAGATGCGCGGGCGCAGCAGCTGCAGGCCCGACTGGCTCTCCATGGCCGCGCCGGGCTTCACGTCGATGACGGCGAGTTGGAGCTCAGGCATGCAGCGAGCCTTTCGCGGTGGCGGCGGCGCGCAGGCCGGCCTTGCGTTCGGTCCACGCGTCGAGCTCGGCGCGCGCGCGCAGCGCGTGCTCGTCCATCTCCGACTGCGGCACGGTGGGCGTGGTGAGTTCCACGCGGATGCCGTTGGGGTCGAAGAAGTAGATCGATTCGATGATGTGGTGGTCGGTCACGCCCAGCACCTCGACGCCCGCGCCTTCGAGCCGCGCCTTGGCGGCCAGCAGGTCGGCCACCGAATCCACGCGCAGCGCGATGTGGTTCACCCACGAGGGCGTGTTGGGCGAGGGCAGCGCGGCGACGTCGTCGCCCAGGTCGAAGAAGGCGATGAACGAGCCGTCGCGCATGCGGAAGAAGATGTGCACGTAGGGGCAGTACTCGCCCGTGCTCGGCACGTGGTCGCTCTTGATGACATGGGCCAGCGGCAGGCCGAGCAGGTCTTCGTAGAAGCGGCGGGTTTCCTCGCTGTCGCGGCAGCGCCAGGCGAAGTGGTGCAGCCCGTGGATGGGCGGTGGGGGTGCCGTGTTGGCGGTCGTCGGCATGGCTCGTGTCTCCGGTGAGCCGGTATTGGGCGATGCCGCGTCTTATGATGCAATCGAAATTAATTCATCGATTGATGAAGCATTCATATATATGAACCTCACCCTGCGCCAGTTGCGCGCCTTCGCCGCCGTGGCCGAGAGCGGCAGCTTCACCGCTGCGGCGCAGCAGCTGCACCTCACGCAGTCGGCGCTCAGCGTGCTTGTGCGCGAGCTGGAGCGCGAGATGGGCGTGCAGCTGCTCGACCGCAACACGCGGCGCGTGCAGCTGTCGGAGGCGGGGCGCGAGTTCCTGCCCTCGGTGCACCGGCTGCTGGGCGACCTGGCCGGCGCGGTGGCCGGCGTCACGGATTTGCGTGACAAGAAGAAAGGCTTGCTACGGCTTGCCGCGCCGCAACTCATGGCCTGCACGCTGATGCCGCGCGTGATCGCGCTCTATCGCGAGCAGTATCCCGACGTCGACGTGCGCCTGGCCGACACCCTGCCCGAGCACCTGCTGGCCGGCGTGGCGGCGGGCGATGTGGAACTGGCAGTGGGGCAGGACGTGGCGGTCGACAACGCCATCGAGCGCCGCACGCTGCTGCGCGACCGGCACTGGCTGATCTGCCCGCCCGGCCATGCCTTCGCGAGCCGCCGCAAGGTGCGATGGCACGAACTGGGGCCCTACACCTTCATCGCGCCCACGCGCGACTTCCGCCAGCGCGTGCTGCCCGAACTGGCCCCCGCCGAGCGCGAGTACATGCTGCGTCCCGGCACGCAGGAGGTGTCGTACATGACCACCGCGCTTGGCATGGTGGCCTCGGGGCTGGGGCTGACCGTGTGCCCCACGTACTCTGCGCCGCTGGTGCGCGCCCACGGCTTGCAGATGGTGCGGCTGGAGTCGCCCGACTTCCATCGCGAGGTGTGCGTCTACAGCGCGGCGCGGCGGTCCTTGTCGCCGGCGGCCGCGAGCTTCGTGAAGGTCCTGGAGGGTTTCGCGCGCGAACAGCAGCAGAAAGACTGAGGAAAAGCATCGACGCCCGGCAAGAGGCGCGTAGAGGCGGCGATGGGGCCAAAACTACAATGCAGGCCGATCCCCGTCTTCCAATCTTCTCCAGGTTTCTCCAATGAACGTCATTCGATTCACCGACCTCTGCGCGCAGGGCAAGGCCGCCGGCCAGCGCGTCTTCATCCGTGCAGACCTCAACGTGCCGCAGGACGACGCCGGCAACATCACCGAAGACACGCGAGTCCGCGCCTCGGTGCCCTGCATCAAGCTGGCGCTGGACGCCGGCGCGGCCGTGATGGTCACTTCGCACCTGGGCCGCCCGACCGAGGGCGAGTTCAAACCCGAAGATTCGCTGGCCCCGGTCGCCAAGCGCCTGGGCGAGCTGCTTGGACGTGAAGTGCCGCTGGTCTCCAACTGGGTCGATGGCGTCGACGTGAAGCCCGGCCAGGTCGTGCTGCTGGAGAACTGCCGCGTCAACAAGGGCGAGAAGAAGAACGACGAAGGCCTGGCCCGCAAGCTGGCCGCGCTCACCGACATCTACGTGAACGATGCCTTCGGCACCGCGCACCGCGCCGAGGCCACCACCTACGGCATCGCGCAGTTCGCCAGGATCGCCGCCGCCGGCCCGCTGCTGGCGGCCGAGATCGACGCCATCACCAAGGCGCTGGCGCAGCCCAAGCGCCCGCTGGTTGCCATCGTCGCGGGCTCGAAGGTGAGCACCAAGCTGACCATCCTGAAGAGCCTGTCGGCCAACGTCGACCAACTGATCGTGGGCGGCGGCATCGCCAACACCTTCATGCTGGCCGCGGGCCTGAAGATCGGCAAGTCGCTGGCCGAGCCCGATCTGGTCAACGAAGCCAAGGCGGTGATCGACGCCATGCGCGCGCGCGGCGCCGACGTGCCCATTCCCGTGGACGTGGTCACGGCCAAGACCTTCGCGGCCGATGCGGTGGCCACCGTCAAGGACGCGAGCGACGTGGCCGACGACGACCTGATCCTGGACATTGGCCCCAAGACCGCCGCGATCCTGGCTGCGCAGCTGCGCGAAGCCGGCACCATCGTCTGGAACGGCCCGGTGGGCGTGTTCGAGTTCGACGCCTTCGCGGGCGGCACCAAGGCCATCGCGCAGGCCATCGCCGAGAGCAGCGCCTTCTCGATCGCCGGCGGCGGCGACACGCTGGCGGCCATCGCCAAGTACGGCATCGAGAAGCAGGTCGGCTACATCTCGACCGGCGGCGGCGCCTTTCTTGAAGTGCTGGAGGGCAAGACCCTGCCGGCCTTCGAGATCCTGTCGAAGCGCGCGGCCGGCTGAACCGGCTTGGGCCGGGTTCCGGGGCTCATCGAGGAAAAACCCATGGGTGACTTCCGCCAGACACACAAATTGTATACAGTAGCGAATACAAAACGGAGACTACCCTCATGAGCACGGACCGCATTCCCCGCCACGCCACCAAGATCGTCGCCACCCTCGGTCCGGCGTCCAGCTCCCCTGAACTGCTGGAGAAGATGATCCAGGCCAAGGTCAGCGTGGTGCGGCTGAACTTCAGCCACGGCACGGCGCAGGACCACATCGACCGCGCCACCATGGTGCGAGAAGCCGCCCGCAAGGCGGGGCGCGAAGTGGCCATCATGGCCGACCTGCAGGGCCCCAAGATCCGCGTCGGCAAGTTCGCGCAGGGCAAGGTCTGGCTGGAGCCGGGCGCCAAGTTCGTGCTCGACGCCTCGCGCACCGAGCTCGGCGACGCCGATGCCGTGGGCCTCGACTACAAGGACCTGCCGCGCGACGTGAAGCCCGGCGACAGGCTGCTGCTGAACGACGGCCTCATCGTGCTGACCGTCGACGCCGTCCGGGGCGAGGCGGTGCACACCACCGTCAAGCTCGGCGGCGAGCTGTCGAACAACAAGGGCATCAACAAGCAGGGCGGCGGCCTCACCGCGCCCGCGCTGACGGCCAAGGACATGGAAGACATCAAGACCGCGATGAGCTTCCAGGCCGACTACGTGGCCGTGAGCTTCCCCAAGAACGCCACCGACATGGAAATGGCCCGCCAGCTGTGCAACGTGGCGGCCGCCGAGTACGGTCACAAGCCCGGCATGATCGCCAAGATCGAACGCGCCGAGGCCATTCCGAAGCTCGAAGAGATCCTGCGCGCCAGCGACGGCATCATGGTCGCGCGCGGCGACCTCGCGGTCGAGGTGGGCAACGCGGCAGTGCCCGCGCTGCAGAAAAAGATGATCCGCATGGCCCGCGAGATGGACAAGGTGGTCATCACCGCGACCCAGATGATGGAGTCGATGATCACCAACCCCGTGCCCACCCGCGCCGAGGTGAGCGACGTGGCCAACGCCGTGCTCGACGGCACCGATGCCGTCATGCTCTCCGCCGAAACCGCCTCGGGCCGCTACCCGCTCGAGACCGTGCAGGAGATGAGCCGCATCTGCGAGGCCGCCGAAGCCGCCGAAGACAAGCAGCTCGACGCCGACTTCAGCGGCCAGAACTACAGCCGCATCGACCAGTCGATCGCCATGGGCGCGCTCTTCACCGCCCATCACCTGGGCGCCAAGGCCATCGTCGCGCTCACCGAATCGGGCTCCACGCCGCTGTGGATGAGCCGCCACCGCGCGCACATCCCCATGTACGCGCTGACCTCGCGCCTGTCGACGCAGCGCAAGATGGCGCTTTACCGCAACGTGCGCCCGCTGCTCATGGATTCGGAAAGCGACCGCGACACCGCGCTGCTGCAGGCCGAGAACCACCTGAAGAAGCGCGGCATCGTGCAAAGCGGCGATGTCTACGCCATCACCTGCGGCGAGCCGATGGGTGCCCCGGGCGGCACCAACATGCTCAAGATCTGCCGGGCGAGCTAGGCACTCCCCCAGGCTTCGCGCACTTCGTGTCGCTTCGCCAACCCCCTCGCCGGGGGCAACACCTGCGGCCCGGCAAAGCCGGTTCCGCGGTGTTCCTGGGATTTCAGCCGTTCCTGAACAGGAAGCTGTAGGCGTTCAAGGCTGGCACGCCGCCCAGGTGCGCATACAGCACCTTCGAGCCCGCCGGGAATTCGCCCAGGCGCACCTTCTCGATCATCCCGTGCATCGACTTGCCCTCGTACACGGGGTCGGTCAGCATGGCCTCGAAGCGCGCGCTCAGGCGGATGGCTTCCAGCGTGCCTTCGTTGGGCAGGCCGTACTCGGGGCCGCCGAAGCGGCGGTCGAGCACGATGTCCTTCTCGGTGATGTCGCGGCCCAGCTCCACCAGTTCGGCCGTGTTCTTCGCGATGCGCAGGATCTGGTCGAAGGTCTGCTGCGGCTTGGCCGAGGCGTCGATGCCGATCACGCGGTCGGCGCGGCCGTCGGCGGCGAAGCCCACCACCATGCCGGCCTGCGTGCTGCCCGTCACCGAGCAGACCACGATGTAGTCGAACTTGAAGCCCAGTTCGGCCTCCTGCTGGCGCACTTCCTCTGCGAAGCCGACGAAGCCCAGGCCGCCGCGCGGATGCTCCGAGCAGCCCGCCGGAATCGGAAACGGCTTGCCGCCTGCCTTGCGCACGCTCTCCATGGCGTCTTCCCAGCTCTTGCGGATGCCGATGTCGAAGCCGGCTGCGTCCAGGCGCACGTCGGCGCCCATGATGCGTGACATCTCGATGTTGCCGACCCGGTCGTACACCGCGTCGGAGTAGTTGACCCAGTTCTCCTGCACCAGCACGCACTTCATGCCGAGGTGCGCCGCCACCGCCGCGACCTGCCGCGTCTGGTTCGACTGGATGCCGCCGATGGACACCAGCGTGTCGTAGCCGCCTTCGATCGCCTCGGGGATCAGGTATTCGAGCTTGCGCGTCTTGTTGCCGCCGAAGGCCAGGCCGCTGTTGCAGTCCTCGCGCTTGGCGTAGAGATCGACCTTGCCGCCCAGGTGCGCGCTCAGCCGCTTCAGCGGTTGGATCGGCGTCGGGCCGAAGGTCAGCGGGTGACGGGGAAACTTCTTGAGGTTCATCGCAGCGGTTCCAGGAAGGAGGTGGTGAAGGCCCTCATCGTAGAAACAATGCCGCGCAACGTGCTTGCGAAGTTTTCTGGATTCGCCAGAGAAAAAGATGCACTATGGAAAGAAGCAAAACTTTCATTCCGGTAGAAATCAAATGAGCACAACAAAATTGCGTGACACGCCGGAGCTCGATCGCACCGACCGCGCCATCCTGCGCACCATGCAGCGCGACGCCTCGCTGTCGAACGTGGCGCTGGCCGCCAGGGTCAACCTGAGCCCGGCCGCCTGCCTGCGCCGCGTCGAGCGGCTCAAGGCGGCGGGCCTCATCAAGGGCATCGTCGCGCTGCTCGACCCCGACGCGCTCGAAGTGGGCATGCTCGTGATGATCGGCGTGGTGCTCGACCGCTCCACGCCCGACTCCTTCGCCAACTTCGAGAAAGCCGCCCAGAAGGTCTCGGGCTGCCTCGAATGCCACGTGGTCTCGGGCGAGTTCGACTACTTCATGCTCGTGCGCACCCGCGACAACGACAGCTTCAACCGCCTGCACGCCGAGCAGCTGCTGTACCTGCCGGGGGTGCGGCAGATCCGCACCTTCGTCGTGCTCAAGCAGGTGCTGTCGACCACGCAGCTGCCGGTCTGACGAAACCGGCGGCCGGCCGCGTGCGTACTGTGGCGATGACCTTGCGCTACTTCGCCTCCACCTCCGCCGCTCTCGTCGCACTCGCCGCTGCCGCCGTTCTTTCGGCCTGTTCGCCGGTCAAGGTGCTCAACGGCCTGGTGCCTACCGACACTTACCGGTTCGAGGGCGGCATTGCCTACGGGCAGGAACCGCGCCAGCTGCTCGACGTTTACCAGCCGCTGCCATCCACCCCGCCGGCCCCGGGTGCGCGGCCGCTGGTGGTGTTCTTCTACGGCGGTACCTGGTCCAGCGGCGACCGCGCCAGCTACCGCTTCGTTGGCGAGGCGCTGGCCGCGCGCGGCGCCGTGGTGGTGCTGCCCGACTACCGGCTGTCGCCCGGCTTCACCTACCCGACGTTCGTGCGCGACAGCGCGCTGGCCGTGAAATGGGCGCTCGACAACGCCGCGAGGCTGGGCGCCGACCCGTCGCGCGTGTTCGTCATGGGCCACAGCTCCGGCGGCTACAACGCCGCGATGGTGGCGCTCGACGGGCGCTGGCTCGGCGAACTGGGAGCCAGCCCGAAGCAGCTCGCGGGCTGGATCGGCCTGGCCGGCCCCTACGACTTCCTGCCCATCGGCGATCCGCAGGCACAGGCCGCCTTCAACTGGCCGGACACGCCGCGCGACTCGCAGCCGCTGGCGCACGTCACTGCGGCCGCGCCGCGCGCGCTGCTCATGGCCGCCTCCAAGGACAACCTGGTCTACCCCGAGCGCAACACCGGCCAGATGGCTGCGGCGCTGCGCGCGGCGGGCGTGCCGGTACAAGTCCGGATGTATGACAACCTGAGCCACGTGACGCTGATCGGCGCCTTCGCCAGACCGATCCAGTGGCTCGGTGGACCGGTGCTGCCGCCTGTCATGGATTTCCTCGGGCTGGCGTCGGTCCTGTCCCACAAGGGGGCTCGGTAGAATTAGGGCAGTTTTTCTCGTCTTTCCGTCTTCTTCTTTTCCTAATTCCCGCGAGGTATTTCCCATGGCACTCGTCTCGATGCGCGAACTGCTCGACCATGCCGCAGCCAATGGCTACGGCATTCCGGCCTTCAACGTCAACAACCTCGAACAGGTCCAGGCCGTCATGGAGGCCGCCAAGGAAACCGGCGCGCCCGTCATCCTGCAGGCCAGTGCAGGCGCCCGCAAATACGCCGGCGAAGCCTTCATCAAGCACCTGATCCAGGCCGCCATCGAGCAGTACCCGAACATCCCGCTGGTCATGCACCAGGACCACGGCCAGAGCCCGGCCATCTGCCAGGGCGCCATCGACCTCGGCTTCTCCTCCGTCATGATGGACGGCTCGCTGCACGAAGACGGCAAGACGCCCGCTTCCTTCGACTACAACGTCGACGTGACCCGCAAGGTGGTTCAGCTGGCGCACAAGGTCGGCGTGACCGTCGAAGGCGAGCTGGGCTGCCTGGGCTCGCTCGAGACCGGCATGGCCGGCGAGGAAGACGGCATCGGCGCCGAAGGCGTGCTCGACCACTCCGCGCTGCTGACCGACCCCGAGGAAGCCGCCCAGTTCGTCAAGGCCACGCAGCTCGACGCGCTGGCCATCGCCATCGGCACCAGCCACGGCGCCTACAAGTTCACCCGCAAGCCCACCGGCGACATCCTGTCGATCCAGCGTGTCAAGGAAATCCACGCCCGCCTGCCCAACACCCACCTGGTGATGCACGGCTCGTCGTCGGTGCCTCAGGACCTGCTCGAAATCATCCGCAAGCACGGCGGCAACATGAAGGAAACCTACGGCGTGCCCGTCGAGGAAATCCAGGAAGCCATCAAGTACGGCGTGCGCAAGATCAACATCGACACCGACATCCGCCTGGCCATGACCGGCGCGGTGCGCAAGTTCCTGTTCGAGAACCCCGAGAAGTTCGACGCCCGCGAATGGCTCAAGCCCGCGCGCGAGGCCGCCAAGCAGATCTGCAAGCAGCGCTACATCGAGTTCGGCTGCGAAGGCCAGGGCGCCAAGATCAAGGGCGACAGCCTGCAGGTGGTCGCCGCCAAGTACGCCAAGGGCGAGCTGGCGCAGGAAGTGATCTGATCACGCTCCCTTGAGCCGACGGCCACCGTTCGCGGTGGCTTTTTTCTGCGCGCACAATCCGAACTCCGCCATCCCGTTTCATCGCACCAGCAGCCCCATGACCACCGTCCACACCTCCTCCATCCAGAGCCTGCCCCTTCTTGCGCGCGGCAAGGTGCGCGACAACTACGCCGTCGGCGAAGACCGCATCCTGATGGTCGCGAGCGACCGCCTGAGCGCCTTCGACGTGATCATGGGCGAGCCCATCCCGGGCAAGGGCGAGATCCTCACGAAGATGGCCTTGTGGTGGTTCGACCGCCTCGGCCAGATCTGCCCCAACCACCTGACCGGCGAGGCGCCCGAGAGCGTGGTCACCGAGGCCGAGGTGCCGCAGGTCGCCGGCCGCTCGATGCTGGTCAAGCGCCTGAAGCCGATCCCGGTCGAGGCCGTGGTGCGCGGCTACCTGGCCGGCAGCGGCTGGAAGGAATACCAGGAATCGCGCGCGGTCTGCGGCGTGCCTCTGCCCGAGGGCCTGACCAACGCGAGCAAGCTGCCGCGCCCCATCTTCACGCCCGCCGCCAAGGCCGCGGCCGGCGAGCACGACGAGAACATCAGCTACGAGCGCGTGGTCGAGATCGTCGGCCCCAAGCTGGCCCAGCAGATCCGCGACACCAGCATCGCCATCTACGAGACCGCCGCGCAGATCGCCCTGACCAAGGGAATGATCATTGCCGACACCAAGTTCGAGTTCGGCCTCGACGAGAACGGCACGCTGGTGCTGATGGACGAAGTGCTCACCCCCGACAGCTCGCGCTACTGGCCGGTCGAGGGCTACCAGGCCGCGCTGGCCGCCGGCGCCAACCCGCCGAGCTACGACAAGCAGTTCGTGCGCGACTGGCTCGAAGGCACCAAGATCAACGGCAAGCCCTGGGACAAGACGCCCCCGGCGCCGCGCCTGCCGGCCGAGGTCATCGAGAAGACGGCCGCCAAGTACCGCGAGGCGCTGGAGCGGCTCACGGGCTGACCGACTGACCGGGTAGACCATCCCGGGCGCCTTGTCGCCACGGGAACAGGGGATGTCCGAACATCCCCGCCCCGCCATCATGTGCGTCCAGAACATGAGGGGTGGGGAAGATGGAAACCAGAAGAGGCGTTCGTGGCTGGCAGCGCTGCATGGCGGCGGCGCTCGTCCTGGCCATCGCGGGCTGCAGCAGCATCGATCCGTACCAGCGCAGCAAGCGCGCCGACGTGCCGATCAACCAGCTCGATTACGAGGAAGTCACTCTCGCCAACGCCAGGCCCCTAGCCGGGAATCTGCAGGGCGCGTTGGGTGCCCTCAAAGACCAGCGCCGTGAGTGGTTCGATTCGCTGTCGGCGCAGGCGCGCGTTCGCACGATGACGCAACTCGGCTTGCTGGGCGTGACAGCCGCCGCGCTGTATGGGGGCCTGAAATCCGGCGTCACCAGCGATCGAGAGAAGACCCGGCTCGCCATGGCCGGCGCGGTCGGCTTCACCGCCTATTCGGCCAGCAACTGGTTCGTCAATCCCAATCAGGAGAAGGCCTACGTCGAAGGCGTTCTCGGACTGACCTGCGCCATGCTGACGATTGAGCCACTGCGGCTGGAGGTCGAGAGCTTCGACAGGATGTGGGCCGAGCAATACCGCCTGACGCAGGCCATCAACAGGCTCGACGCGGAGTTGCTCCGGGCTCAGGCTGTCTTGCGCTATGCCCGTGACAGCGAACTGCCGCAGGCCCATGTGCGCCGCGAGGCGGCTTCGGCCTTGTGGCGAGCGCGCAAGACCCTGGCCTCCAGCGAGCAGCTTTATTCCCAGCTCGGGAACAGCGGCGTCATCCTGATGCGGGAGGGCGATCTGGTCTTTGCCCGCGTGGCTGCACATATCAACGCGGCCAACAAGACGGTATCCAGCCCTGATGAGTTGGTCACGCAAGCCACAGGAATCATCGGCAAGTTCCGGGCGGTCAAGATTGATGCGGCCAACGAAAGTGACAAGGAGCGATCCGAAGCGGGCAAATCTCCAGCCGGCGGAGCGGATGGAGCGCGCAAGACCGGCGATGTTTCGGCGCAGGGGCGCAAGACACAGCGGGCGCTGGAAGGCAAGCTTGAAAAGGCCAGAGCAATGAGCAAGGCGGATGTCGACACGTGCAGGACCGCTGGTCGCAGCAGTTGCGATCTCTTGAGCGTCGATGATGTCGCGCTTACCTTGGCCAGTCTCACGGCGGAGGTTTATGCCGCTCGCCGTCCGTTGAGTAATCGACTGCTCGTCTTCGGTGACGCGCGCAAGGCGGCGGCAAAAAATCCTGGCTGTGTCGCTGGCGGCAGTGCCATGACTGTGTCACCAGCCGAGGATGCCAAGGTCAAGCCGGGCGAGAGTTACCAGATCGCCGTGAACGGCACTACCAAGCCGCCGATGGCGTCGGTCAAGGGACTGGCAACTCTGGAGGTTCTTGTCTCCGGTCCGAACCAGTACACGGTGCGCGTCATGGTGAAAGCCGACGCCAAGGGCACGATAGACGTCAGCATCTCCGACCAAGGGATGACCACCGAAGAGATCCAGTTGGCGGTCGATGCGTCCGCGGCCAAGTAGCCGCAGCCCTCAGCGCCCCCCGCCGCTGCTCAGAAGCGCCGCCGTCCGCCCGCTCGCATCCAGCAGCGCCAGACGGTTCGGCCCCGCCAGCCGGTAGCTCGTGGTGTTCTGCAGCGCCGAGATGAATTGCGCCTCGTTGGCGCCGCGCGTCGGGTCGGTGCAGGCCATGCGGGTCGAGGCCATCTGGCCGATCTTCAGGCTGCCGCCGGCGCGCGTGAAGGTGCCCGAGATGCGGTTGCAGCCGCCCGAGCCGCTCACGCGTCCGCTGCTGCGGTCGAACTGCACCTGTGCGCCGCTGCCCGGCGCGACCGGCTCATCGCCCAGTTGCACGAGCTGCCAGGCCGGGCCCTCGATCGGCTCGTCGAGGCTGATGCCGCTGCCGCAACCGGCCAGCGTGGCCAGCAGCGCCGTGGCGGCAAGGGCGGGGAAAAGCGCGGTGCGGCGGGCGAAGGAGCGCATGGCCAGTGTTCCTTTTTCGATCTGCAACAAGTTGAATCGGGCGTGATCGTATGCGACGGCGCCTGGCTCGCCAATGCCGGCCCCTTGCTTCGCCATCTGCGTGCGGGCCATGAAAAAAGCGGCCTGGAGGCCGCTTTCTGGGGGAGCGATGGGAGTCAGCTCAGCACCACGCTGCTGAGGCGGCGCCGGTAGGTGGCCACCACCGGGTCGTCCGGCGGGATCTGCCCGTCGGCCACCTTCACCTTCGGCGGCTCGATGATGTCGAGGATGGCGATGTAGGTCTTGCGGGCGAGGTCCTCGCTCCAGGTCTTGTCGCGCATCAGGATGTCGAGCAGCTCGTCCATCGCGTCGGTCCAGCGCTGGGCGGCCATCAGCAGGCGGGCGCGGCCGAAGCGGGCGTCGAAGTCGCGCTTGTTGGCGGCGATCCTGGCGTCGAAATCGGCGATGGCCGGCGCGGCGCCGGCGGGCGGTGCTGCGAAATCGATAGCGTCCATCCAGCGCTGCAGCGCGTCGAAGCGGCGCACCACCGAGGTCTTGGCGATCACCGGGGAGAAGGCGACCTTGGCGTCGTCCACGCGGCCTTCCTGCAGCAGCAGCTTCACGTAGTCGAAGCGGGCGTCGTCGTTGGCCGGGTCGGTGGCCACCGCGTGCTGCAGCCTTTCGAGCGCGCCCTCGGTGTCGCCATCGGCCAGCGCCTCCTGGGCGGCGGCTTCCTGCGAGGCGGCCTCGGCCTCGTCGGCGCCAGGCACGTGCTTGTCGAGGAATTCCCGGATTTTCTCGGCCGGAATGGCGCCGACGAAGCCGTCCACCGGCTGGCCGTCCTTGAACATCACGCAGAAGGGGATGCTGCGCACGCCGAACATCTCGGACAGCTGCGACGAAATCTGCGGCACCTTGTCGGCGTCGAGCTTGGCCAGCGTGAAGCGTCCGCCGTACTCGACCTCGAGCTTTTCGAGCACCGGGCCCAGCTGCTTGCAGGGGCCGCACCATTCGGCCCAGATGTCCAGCAGCACCGGCGCGGCGACAGAGGCTTCGATCAGTTCGGCCTGGAAATTTTCGAGAGTGATGTCGATCATCGGAACCAACTGAGGGTGAAACGTAAAATTGAAACCATGAACGAAACCATTCAGGTCGGTGTAGTGATGGGCTCCAACTCCGATTGGGAGACGATGCGCAACGCGGTCGAGATTCTCCAGCAATTCGGAATCGGGCACGAAGCCAGGGTGGTCTCGGCCCACCGGATGCCCGATACGCTCTTCGAATACGCGGAAAGCGCCGCCGGGCGCGGGCTTGCCGCAATCATCGCCGGCGCGGGCGGCGCAGCCCACCTACCGGGCATGCTGGCCTCCAAGACCACGGTGCCGGTGCTCGGCGTGCCGGTGGCCAGCCGGCACCTGCAGGGCGTCGACTCGCTCTACAGCATCGTGCAGATGCCCAAGGGCGTGCCGGTCGCCACCTTCGCCATCGGCAATGCGGGCGCGGCCAACGCGGCGCTGTTCGCGGTGTCGATGCTGGCGGTGAACAACCCCGCGCTGCGCGCGAAGCTCGACGCCTTCCGCGCCGCGCAGACCGCCGCCGCCGAGGCCATGACCCTGCCCCCGGCCCCCGCCGGCGAGGCGCCCCCCGTGTCTCCTTTCTCGCCGCAAGGCGGAGGTGCCCTGTGAGCAGCAAGAACGGCGACCTGCCCATCCTCCCGGGCGCCACGCTCGGCGTGCTCGGCGGCGGACAGCTGGGGCGCATGTTCGCCCACGCCGCCCAGCGCATGGGCTACTTCACGGCGGTGCTCGACCCCGACACCGACAGCCCCGCCGGCCGCGTGAGCCATCACCACATCCATACCGACTACGACGACATCGACGGCCTCGCCCGCCTCGCCGGCCTGGCCGACGCGGTGACCACCGAGTTCGAGAACGTGCCCGCGCCCTCGCTGGAGCATCTCGCGGTGGCGCGTCCGGTGTCGCCGGCCGCCCCCGCCATCGCCATCGCGCAGGACCGCATCGCCGAGAAGGCCCACTTCACCCGCTGCGGCGTGCCCTGCGCGCCCTACGCCGTCATCGAGACCGCCGCGCAGCTCGCCGCCGTCGAAGACAACCTGCTGCCCGGCATCCTCAAGACCGCGCGCCTGGGCTACGACGGCAAGGGCCAGCAGCGCGTGAAGACGCGCGCGGAGCTGGTCGATGCCTGGCAGGCCACGGGCTGCGTGCCCTGCGTGCTCGAGAAGATGCTGCCGCTCGAATTCGAGTGCTCGGTCATCCTCGCGCGCGGACGCGACGGGCAGATCGTGCACTTCCCCCCGCAGCGCAACCTGCACCGCGACGGCATCCTGGCCGTGACCGAGGTGCATCCGCAGAACATGCCCAAGACGGTGGCGCAGGGCGCCATCAACTCGGCCAAGAGCATCGCCAACGGCCTGGGCTACGTGGGCGTGCTGTGCGTGGAGTTCTTCGCGCTGGCCGACGGCTCGCTGGTGGTCAACGAGATGGCGCCGCGCCCGCACAACAGCGGCCACTACACCATGGAAGCCTGCGACGTGTCGCAGTTCGAGCTGCAGGTGCGCACCCTCGCCGGCCTGCCGCTGGCCGCGCCGCGCCAGCACAGCCCCGCGATCATGCTCAACCTGCTGGGCGACCTGTGGTTCCCTGCCGCCACCGACAACAAGGCTGACGGCAAGGCCGACAAGCCGGTCGCGCCGCGCTGGAGCGAAGTGCTCGCCCTGCCCGGCGCGCACCTGCATCTCTACGGAAAGATCGAGCCCCGCCGCGGCCGCAAGATGGGCCACCTCACGCTGACCGGCGCCACGCTGGAGGCGGTGCGCGCCACGGCCTCGCAGGCCGCGCTGCTGCTGGGCCTGCCGCCGGTGACCACCGCCGACATCGCATGATCCTCGACGGCCGTTCTCCCGAAGCCATTGCCGAGGCCGCGCGCGTGCTGCGCGCTGGCGGGCTGGTGGCCTTCCCGACCGAGACCGTCTACGGCCTGGGTGCCGACGCGAGCAGCGATATCGCGGTGGCCGGCATCTTCGAGGCCAAGGGCCGACCGTCCGACCATCCGCTGATCGTCCATGTGGCGGCCGGCGTCAAGGGCACCGAGTCGCTCT
This sequence comes from Variovorax sp. TLI9-5A, assembly GCF_056867935.1. Classification (NCBI taxonomy): domain Bacteria; kingdom Pseudomonadati; phylum Pseudomonadota; class Betaproteobacteria; order Burkholderiales; family Comamonadaceae; genus Variovorax; species Variovorax sp. TLI9-5A. The sequence goes on from NZ_CP200310.1 coordinate 513,185, forward strand.
CGCGCTTCGCGCAGCCGCTGCCGTCCTTCGCGCAGAAGCTGGTGCAGGCCTTCTGGCCCGGTCCGCTCACGCTGATCGTCACGCGCCAGCCCGGCGTGGGCGCGGCGGCCGCCGGAGGGCAGGACACCATCGGCCTGCGCTGCCCCTCGCATCCCGTGGCGCAGGCGCTGCTCGAAGCCTGTGCCGAGCAGGGCGTGCCCGGCCTCGCGGGGCCCAGCGCCAACCGCTTCGGCCGCGTCAGCCCGACCACCGCGCAGCACGTGCACGACGAGTTCGGCGACGAGCTGCTGGTGATCGACGGCGGCGCTTGCGACGTGGGCATCGAGTCGACCATCGTCGACTGCAGCCGCGGTGCGCCCGTGCTGCTGCGCCCCGGCCTCATCACGCGCGCGCAGATCGAGGCCGCCTGCGGCGAGAAGCTCGCCGACCGGGAGGTGCTCGAAACGCCCGACCCGCGCGCCTCGGGCACGCTCGAAGCCCACTACGCGCCAAACGCCAAGGTGCGGCTGATGGACGCCAAGTCGATCCAGACCGGCCTCGACGTGCTCGGCGCGAATGCCGCGCACATCGCCGTGTGGTCGCGCACCGCGGTGCGCAGCCGCTCGCAGCGCGTGCTGCTGCGGCGCATGCCCGACGACGCGGCGGCCAGCGCGCAGCTGCTGTTCGCGGTGCTGCGCGAGTTCGACGCGCAGGGCGTGAAGCTGATCTGGGTGGAGACGCCACCCGATACGCATGAGTGGGAAGGCGTGAAAGACCGCCTCCAGAGAGCGTCGGCGGCCTGAACCTGGCTAACCCCCAGGCTTGCCCACTTCGTGTGGCCGCCCACCCCCTTGCAGGGGGTAACACCAGCGGCCCGGCAAAGCCGGTTCCGCGGTGTTCCTGGAATGGGCTCTTCGTTCAGCCGCCTGCCGCCAGCACGCCCTGGAAGAAGCCTCGCGCCGAGGCCAGGCAGAACGGGGGCGCCAGCGTGCCGTGATACGCGAGCGTGACGGCCTGCGCCTTGTCCGACGCGCTGCCCGAGGTGTTCTGCGCCAGCAGGGCCTTGGCCTGCGCGAAGCCGGCGCGGGCGGTGGAGTAGGCGTCGATGGCTGCAGAGTCCTCCAGGTCCACCACGGAGAGCAGGCTGGAGGGCATGCCCTTGGCGCGGAAGTAGCCCGAGGTGGCGCGGGTGCTCACGAAGTTCACCGTCGGGTCGTTGGCGCCGCCGCACATCAGCATCGGCCGGGTCGGCACCCAGTTGCGCAGGTCGTTGGCGACCGCCGCCTTGCGGAAGCCCGTGGCGGGCTTGCAGTCCAGCGGCGAGGTGGTGCTCAACGACGCGGCCGTGGCCGGCAGCGCGTTGCCGGGGCAGGGTGTGGACTGGATGTCGCCCGCCGCCTGCGTCAGGAAGCTCTGCTTGATGAGGTTGTTGGCGCCGTAGAAGATCGACAGCTCCGGACTCACCGGCCCCGGCGTGGCGTTCGCCGGGAACAGCGCGAGCTGCGGCAGCTTGCCGCTGCTGAAGAGCGTGCCGGGCGAGGCGCTGGGCAGCAGCGTGTCGATGCCGCTGGCGTACTGCGCTTCGTACACGTCGCCGGTGGAGCTGTAGACATTGCCGAACTGCTGCTGCCAGCTGGTCGACAGCAGCGGCACGAACAGCGTGGAGCCCAGCGCCGGCCAGCCCAGGTAGGTGTAGTCGGACAGCAGGCTGATGGCCGAGGGCGCCGACAGCGGCGCCGACGCCGTCACCGCCTTGCCCGTGGCCTGCATCTCGCGGTGCGCCGCCATCGCCACGTAGCCGCCCTGCGAATAGCCGGTGATGAAGAGCGAGCCGGCGTCGTTCGCGCCGATGCCCGAGAAGGTCTTGCGCGCCGCCGTGAGCGCGTCGACCATGTCCTTGCCCTGCTGGTCGCCGTCGAGGTACGGGTGGTAGGGCAGCGTCGACTTGTCGTAGCCCGCGTAGTTGGGCGCCACCACGATGTACCCCTGCGCCGCGAACATGGCGGCGACCATCAGGCCCTCGCCGGCGGCGGCCTGGGTGCTGTCGGTCCACTTGGCGAGGTTGTAGGCCTTGGCGGCGGTGGTGCCGTGGGCATAGAGCACCACCGGCCGCTGGCCGCTGCAGGCCACGTCGGAGCCGGTGGGCACCATGATCGCGGCGGTGGCGTTGGTGGCTTCGTTCTTGCCGCCGATGGTGCGGTATTCGAGATAGCGCAGGTCCACGCCGCACTTGGGCGTGCCCGCCACCTGCAGCAGCGCCTTGCCCTGGTCGCTGGCCTGCAGGCTGGCGGTGAACTGGCTGGCCGTCAGCGAGGCTGTCTTCTCGGGCGGGTCGGTGACCACCGAGCCCCGGCCGGTGTCGGCCGCCGGCGGGGGAACGCCCACGCCAATGCCGATGCCTCCTCCGCCTCCACCCCCGCCGCAGGCGGCGAGCAGCAGCAATGTCGCGGCGCTTGCGACTGCCGTCGAGGCGGCCGCCTTGCGCAGGGGTCTGGAGGGCTGGAAGTAAGGCTGGTTCAAGGTATGTCTCCTGCGCTGATGCGCCTGTATGGAATCGAACGACCGTCCGATTCTGTGCAGCGGCCATGCCGCACGCAAGCGGGCGTTTGCCCGCAGAAGACTTCAGTACACAGCGCTGCACGGCCGGCAGGCGGCCTTCCGTCGGACCTCAGTTGTCCTGCGAGGCCCAGTCGACCAGCGCGTCGAAGGCCGCGCGCGCGGCGCCTGCGTTCTCGCCATTGGCGATGGCTACCAGCACATAGCGCCGCCCGCTCGCGCCGTCCACGTAGCCGGCCACGCCCGAGGCGTCGCGCAGCGTGCCCGTCTTCAGGTGCGCCGAGCCGCCGGAACGCAGCGTGCGCTTCTTCAGCGTGCCGTCCACGCCCATGGCCGGCAGCGAGGACATCAGCTCCGGCATCACCGGCGAGCGCCACGCCACCTGCAGCATCTTTCCGAGCGCGGCTGCGCTGATGCGCTCGTCGCGCGACAGGCCCGAGCCGTTCTCGAACACCGGCTGCGCCTCGCCGGTGCCGATGCGCTCGCGCCACCACTGGCCCATGGCCGCGCGCGAGGCCTCGAAGGTGCCGCGGTTCTTCTGCGCGAGGCCGATCGTGAGGAACAGCTGCTGCGCCATCACGTTGTTGCTGTACTTGTTGATGTCGCGGATCACCTCGGCCAGCGGCGGCGACTCGAACTCGAAGGCCGGCTTCAGCCCCGCGGGCACGCGCCCCTCGCGCATCTGCCCGCCGACGCGCCCGCCCATCTCGGCCCACATGCCGCCGATGGCGCGCATGGCGTAGGTGCGCGGGTCGCCGTAGGCCACGGCCCAGCTCTTCTCGCCGCAGCCGCTGGGAAAGCCGCCGTTGAAGCGGATGCGGTTCACGTCCGTGAAGTCGGCGCGCAGCGTGCCGCGCCAGTCGCCGCATTCGCCGGGCAACACCGCCACGGTCTGCGGCATCGCCACGCTGGCCAGCGGGGGCTCGTAGCTCACCCGCGCGATCTGGCCGGCGCGGTCGGGCGCGAAGGTCATGTTGACCGACTTGAAGTTCACCAGCAGCGCATCGGGCGAGGCGTTGTAGGGCCGCAGCGGCTCGCCGTCGAAGGCCGAGGGGTCACCCTCCACCGTGGTCTCGAAGGCGCTGCGGTCGAGAACGATGTCGCCGCTCACCGTGGTGATGCCCAGCCCCTGCACGTGGCGCAGCAGCAGCCACACCCGCTCCAGCACCAGCTTCGGATCGCCCTGGCCCTTGATGTAGAGGTTGCCGTTGAGCACGCCGTTGTTCACCGTGCCGTCCACGTAGACCGGCGTGGTCCAGCTGTAGGCCGCACCCAGCAGGTCGAGCGCGGCGTAGGTGGTGACCAGCTTCATGATCGACGCCGGGTTCACCGGCGCCTGCGTGCGCCACGCCAGGCGCGGCTGGCGCGTGCCGTCGGCCTCGGCGACCAGCATGGTCACCGACTCTCGCGGCACCTTGGCGCGGGCGAGGGCGGCGTCGACCTGGGTGGGGAGGGCTTGGAAAGCTTGCTGGGCGAACGCGCCGGCCGGGGCCAGCGTTGCGAGGGTCAGTGCGCAGGCCGCGCGGCGAAAGGCAGAAGGCATCCGCCCATTATCCCGGCGGGAAAACATGCAGCTTCGCGTGATACAGCAGCATCACCGTCTTGGCGTCGGCGATGCGGCCGTCGGCCACCATGGCCAGCGCCTCGTCGATGCCGGTTTCCAGCACCTCGATGTCCTCGCCTTCCTCGGCCAGCCCGCCGCCTTCGCCGACGCGCATCGAGGCCTCGTAGGGCGCGACGAAGAAATGCAGCTTCTCGGTGACCGAGCCGGGGCTCATGAAGCATTCGAAGACCTTGCGCACCTCGCCCAGCCGGTAGCCGAGTTCTTCCTCGACCTCCGCGCGGATGCGCTCCTCGGGCGCCGCGTCGTCGAGCAGCCCGGCAGCCGCCTCGATCAGCAGGTCGTCATGCCCGTTGACGAAGGCCGGGTAGCGGAACTGGCGCGTGAGCAGCACGGTGTGCCGCTCGAGGTCGTAGGGCAGCAGCGTGGCGCCGTTGCCGCGGTCGTAGGTTTCGCGGTGCATGCGCTGCCACTGGCCGTCGTTGCGGCGCCAGTCGAAGGCGGTGGTGCGCAGGGTGTACCAGTTGTCGGAAAGCAGGGTGACTTCGTGCACCCGGACGCGGTCTTGAAGAGTCATGGCGCCGAGCATATGTGCATGTTCGTGCAATAACAAGAAAAATCGTGCAAAAGACGGCGCCAGCCGATACCATCGGCCGATGCTCACCAGCCAGCGCAAGCAACACATCCTCTCGGTCCTGCGGCGCGACGGCAATGTCGTCGCCAAGTCGCTCAGCGAAGAACTCGGCCTGTCGGAAGACACCATCCGCCGCGACCTGCGCGAGCTCGCGGGCGAGGGCCTGCTGCAGCGGGTGCATGGCGGCGCGCTGCCGCTGGCGGCGGCCGAGGCCGACTTCGCGGGCCGCCAGCAGCTCGCGCCCGACGAGAAAGTGGCCATCGGCCGCGCCGCCGCGCGACTGGTGAAGCCGGGGCAGGTGGTTTTCATCGACGGCGGCACCACCGCCGTGCAGCTCGCGCGCCACCTGCCGCTGAACCTGCAGGCCACGGTGGTCACGCACAGCCCGCCGGTGGCGATGGAGCTGGCCTCGCACGCGGGCATCGAGGTGGTGCTGATAGGCGGGCGCCTCTTCAGGCATTCGATCGTGGCGGTGGGCTCGGCGGCCATGGCGGCCATTGCGCGCGTCCACGCCGACACCTACTTCATGGGCGTCACCGGCGTGCATGCCGAGGCCGGGCTGACCACGGGCGACCTGGAGGAAGCCGAGATCAAGCGCGCGCTGATGGCCTCTGCGGCCGAGACGGTGGTGATGGCCTCGTCGGAAAAGATTGGCGCGGCGTCGGCCTGGGTGGTCAATCCGGTGGCGTCGGCCAGCACCTTGCTGGTCTCGCCGCAGGCGCCGGCCGGGGCGCTGGCGTCGCTGCGCCGCACGGGGCTGGCGATCCTGCGCAGCGACAACGCGGAGCTTCCGCAGGACGGTGCCGATATCGCAGGCCGGGCTTCGGGATTGCCCGGCCCTCGATAATCGGGCGGATGTCTTCCGTTTCGCCCAAGCTGCTCGCCTTCGACACCAGCACCGAACACCTGTCCGTGGCCGTGCTGCATGGCGACAGGCTGCTGGCGCACGACGGCGCCGGCGGCGCGCAGGCCTCCAGCACCCTTCTTCCGCTGATCCGGCAACTGCTGGGCGAAGCCGGGCTCGCGCTGGCCGAACTCGACGCCATCGCCTTCGGACGCGGCCCGGGCTCCTTCACCGGACTGCGCACCGCCTGCTCGGTGGCCCAGGGCCTGGCCTTCGGCGCCAAGGTGCCGCTGCTGCCGGTCGACACCCTGCTCGCCGTGGCCGAGGAAGCGCGCCATGCCTTCGGCGCGCAGCAGGTGGTCGCGGTGCTGGATGCGCGCATGGAACAGGTCTACGCCGCGCGCTACGATTTCGCGGCGCACGGCCCGCTCGGCCAGCCCGAAGGCGGCGAGGAGCCGCTGCTGCTGGCCCCCGAGGAGCTCGAAGTGCCCGCCGGCTGGGCGCTCGCCGGCAATGCCTTCGCCGCCTACGGCCCCCGCCTGGCCCCGGCCGCCGCCCGCCACGAGGCGCTGCCGATGGCCGCCGCCATGCTGCGGCTGGCGCCCGCGCTGCTCGCGGCCGGGCGCACCGTGCCGGCGGCGCAGGCCTGGCCGCTGTACGTTCGCGATAAAGTGGCGCAAACCACCGAAGAGCGCGCCGCCATCAAGGCGGCCGCAGCAGCACGCTAGCCAGCCAACCCCGCATGAGCGCCGTCCTCCAGCCTGTCGAAGCCCGCCTCGAACCGCTCACTGTCGAGCGGATCGATGCCGTCTGCGCGGTCGAGCAGACGGCCTACAGCCACCCCTGGACGCGCGCCAACTTCACCGATTCCATGGCCGTGGGCTACCACTGCCAGTGCCTGCTGGCTCCCGGCGCGGCGCCTGGCGTGAATTCGCCGGTCACGCAGCTGGGGGAGACGCTGATCGGCTACTTCGTCGCCATGAAGGGCGTCGACGAGGTGCACCTGCTGAACATCACCGTGGCGCCTGCCTTCCAGCGCCAGGGCTGGGCGCCGCTCATGCTCGAGGCGTTGGGCGGCTGGTCGCGCGCCGAGGGGGCGCAGTGGCTCTGGCTCGAAGTGCGCCAGAGCAACCAGCGCGCGCTCGACATCTACCTGCGCCAGGGCTTCCGCAGCGTCGGCGTGCGCAAGGGCTACTACCCGGCGCACGACGGCAAGCGCGAGGACGCGGTCGTCATGAGCCTGCGCCTGAACGAAAGCCCCACCGCCTGGGGAGGCCTGCGATGAACGCTGCAGTACAGACATTGAGGCTGGACGCCCGCCAGCGCGCCATGCTCGACGAGATGGGCGTGAAAGTCTGGTGGCCGGTGCCGGAGACTGCCGAAGCGGTCGAAGTGGCCCCTGCGCCCGAAGCCGCCACGCCGGTCGAAGAGGAAATCACCGTCGTCGACGAGCGCCAGGAAGCCGAAATGCCGGTGGCCGCGCCGCCGCCCGTGGCGCGGCCTGCCGTGGCGCCCGCACCGGTTCCTCGGCCGGCAGCCGCGCCGGTCGCCCAGGGTGCTGCCGTTCTGGTCGAGGCACCCTGCCGCCTCTATGTCGATGGTGCCGATGCCGGCGCAGCCGATGCCACGCAGGGCGGCTGGCTTGTCGTCGCCGACATGCCGCCCGAGGCCGACGGCCGCCACGGCGACCCCTTCGCGGGCGACGCCGGACGCCTGCTCGACAACATGCTGCGCGCCCTGAAGCTGCACGACGGCCGCACGCCGGTGCACCTCATGCGCACCCACCGCGGCGTGGCCGCCGGCCAGCCCGGCAGCCCGCGCGCCATGGACGAAGTCTTCGGCGAGCACGCGGCGGCAATCGCCCCGCGCGTCGTGCTGGCCATGGGCCCGCTGGCGGCCCAGAGCCTGATGCGCAGCGGCGACCCGCTGGGCAAGCTGCGCGGGCGCGTCGTGCCGCTGGCTTCCGTCGATGGTGCCTCGGTGGTCGCCACCTACCATCCGGCCTATTTGCTGCGCAACCCGGCGGACAAGGCCCGTGCCTGGGCCGACCTCTGCCTGGCCGCCGAACAGCACTCGCCGGCGTCGAGCTGAGCCATGAACCTGGCCTCGAGGCGGGCCAACTAAAATCCCGGCCCATGACTTTCCTCGACAAGCTGGCCGCCGCACAGCAAAAAAACGGTTCTTTGCTTTGCGTGGGGCTCGATCCGGAGCCCGCCAGATTCCCGGGCCAGTTCAAGGGCGACGCCAGCCGCATCTATGACTTCTGCGCCCGCATCGTCGACGCGACGGCCGACCTCGTCATCGCCTTCAAGCCGCAGATCGCCTACTTCGCCGCCCATCGCGCCGAAGCCCAGCTCGAGAAGCTGATGGAGCACATGCGCCGCAACACGCCCGGCGTGCCGGTGATCCTCGATGCCAAGCGCGGCGACATCGGCTCCACCGCCGAGCAGTACGCCCTCGAAGCCTTCGAGCGCTACGGCGCCGACGCGGTGACGCTCTCGCCCTTCATGGGTTTCGATTCGGTGGCGCCCTACCTCAAGCACGAGGGCAAGGGCGCCTTCCTGCTGTGCCGCACCAGCAACCCCGGCGGTTCCGACCTGCAGGGCCAGCGGCTGGCGGACGTGGAGGGGCAGCCCTTCCTGTACGAGCACGTCGCCAGGCTGGCGCAGGGCCCGTGGAACCTCAACGGCCAGCTCGGGCTGGTGGTGGGCGCGACCTACCCGGCGGAAATCGAGCGTGTGCGCGAACTCGCGCCGACCGTGCCGCTGCTGATTCCGGGCGTCGGCGCCCAGGGCGGCGACGCGGTCGCCACGGTGCGCGCCGGCTGGCGCGCCGATGCGCCGATCGTCGTGAACTCGTCGCGCGCCATCATCTACGCGTCGTCGGGCGATGACTTCGCCGATGCCGCGAAGAGCGCCGCGCGCACGATGCGCGACACGCTCGAAGCCGCCAAGCCCTGAGGCTCAGGCGCGACGGAGCCTTGTAAAGGCTTCGAACTCCCAGTTCCGCATCCCCAGCAGCAGCGTGTAGCCCTCGCGGTCCTTGGCGGCCAGCTTCTGGTCGGTCTGGTGCTGCTGCGCGAAGTCCTGCGCCACGCGCTGCAGGCGCTCCAGGAAGGCCGGCGCGAGCGAGCGGCTGATCTGGCCGTGCACCAGCAGCAGGCCCTCGGCCGGGCCGTCGAAGCCGCCCTTGTAGTAGTCGAGCACCACGTTCTCGCGGAAGAACTCCATCACCGGGCCGTGCGGGCGCCAGCGGAAGGTCTTGGCGAGCTTCAGGCGATACCGGTTGAGCGGGCGCAGCTCGATGATGCCGATGCGGTCCAGCTGGGCCAGGAAGCCGATGCACTCGGCCTCGCTCACGCGGTAGGCGGCCACGATCTGCTCCAGCGTCCACTGGCTCAGCACGCTGATGGCCACCAGCAGCAGTTTCTTGTCCTTGACCACCGCCTTTTCCTGCTCGTGCGTCAGCTCCTTCAGCAGCGGCTGGGCGTCGGCCACGCGGCGCGCCAGCTCGGCGAAATCGATCTTCAGCGCCCGGCAGATGGCGTCCACGCGGGACAGCGGCATGTCGCTCTTGGCCAGCATCCGCTTGACGCTGGATTCGGCCATGTCGAGCGACCGCGCCAGGTCGGCGTAGGTCATGCGCGCGCTTTTGAGTTCGTTCTTGAGGGCCTGGACGAGATCGACAGTGGTGCTCATGGGCCGGAAGCGTACACGGGCGCCGGCAGGTATCAACTGGAGATACCGCCAGGTGTGAATTAATGCCTCGTATCGATTCTCGATGCCTCTGGAGGGGTATGGACCCTAAATTCCGCCCCAATTCAGACCACCACCGAGGACCGCCATGCTTCTGCCCTCTCTAAGCCGCCGCGAACGCGGGCTGCTTTTCGCCTTTTTGCTGCTCGCCCTGATCGGCTTCTTCGGCCCCGAGCTGCCGGCCGCCGATGTCGCCATCGCCTCGGTGTTCGCCGACAACCGCGCCTGGCACGGGCTGCCCAACGCGATGGACGTGCTGAGCAACATCCCCTTCGTGGTGATCGGCCTGTGGGGCCTGTACCGGCTCAACCGCATCGACCGCTCGCACCAGGAGGCGCTGTCGCAGTTCCCGCTGGCCCCGCCCGCCAGCGACCCGCCGGACAACACGCTGGACTGCGCCTGGCTGTTCTTCGCCGGCCTGATCGCCACCGCCGCCGGCTCCGCCTTCTTCCACCTCCTGCCCGACGGCCCGAGGCTGGCGGCCGACCGCGCCGGCATGGCGGTGGCCTTCGCCGGGCTGATCGGGGTGGCGGTGTGCGAACGGGTGAGCCAGCGCGCCGGCTGGCCCGCCGCCTGGTTCGTGCTCACGGCCGGGCTGCTCTCGGCCGAGGTGTTCCAGGAGACCGGCAACGTCATGCCCTGGGCGCTGGTGCAGTTCGGCGGCATGGCGCTGGTGGTGACGCTGGCGCTGGCCTCGCCGATGCGCAAGTCGGTGGGGCTGAAGCTGGGCTGGGTCATCTTCTTCTACGTGCTGGCCAAGGGCTTCGAGCTGGCCGACCACCAGATCTACGAGTTCACGCAGCAGACGGTGTCGGGCCACACGCTCAAGCACCTGACGGCCTCGCTCGCCGGGCTGCCCGTGGTGATCGCGCTGCGCAAGCTGGAGATGCGCTGGGAAGCCGCGCTGCGGCACAATCCGGGCGCCGCCGCCGTGGCCGCATGAGGAGCACTCTTCGAATGACAAATCCCGCCGCCGCAGCAGAAGCAGCCACGCCCGTGGCTCACGAGGAGAACGCCCACGCCAACCAGTTCGCGCTCCTCGGGCAGCGGCGCTTCGCGCCCTTCTTCTGGACCCAGTTCGCGGGTGCCGCGAACGACAACCTCTTCAAGTTCGCCTTCACCGTCATGGTGACCTACCAGCTCCAGCTGAGCTGGATGCCGCCTTCCATGGCGGGCCTGGTGATCGGCGCGCTGTTCATCCTGCCTTTTTTGCTGTTCTCGGCCACCTCCGGGCAGCTCACCGACAAGTTCGACAAGACGAAGATGATCCGCTTCGTCAAGAACCTCGAGATCGCGATCATGCTGATCGCCGCTTGGGGCTTCGTCACGGCCAACGCGGTGGTGCTGCTGGGCTGCGTGTTCCTCATGGGGCTGCACTCCACGCTGTTCGGGCCGGTCAAGTTCGCCTACCTGCCGCAGGTGCTCGACGCGCGCGAGCTCACGGGCGGCAACGGCATGGTCGAGATGGGCACCTTCGTCGCCATCCTGCTGGGGCAGGTGGCAGGCGGGCTGCTGGTGGCCCTGCCGAACGTCGGCCACACGAGCGTGGCCGTGGGCTGCGTGCTGCTGGCGCTGGTGGGCCGGGGCGTGGCGCAGGCCATTCCGAGGGCGCCGGCCACCGACCCGGGGCTGGTCATCAACTGGAACCCGATCAGCGAGACCTGGCGCAACCTCAAGCTCGCGAACCAGAACGTGGTGGTGTTCCGCTCGCTGCTGGGCATTTCGTGGATGTGGTTCTTCGGCGCGGTGTTCCTGAGCCAGTTCCCGAGCTTCGCCAAGGAAGTGCTGCACGGCGACGAGCAGGTCGCCTCGCTGCTGCTGGTGGTGTTCTCGGTGGGCATCGGCGTCGGCTCGCTGCTGTGCGAGACGCTCAGCCGCCGGCAGGTGGAGATCGGCCTGGTGCCGCTGGGCGCCATCGGCATGAGCGTGTTCGCGATCGACCTGTACTTCGCCTCGCGCGGCCTCGCGCCCGCCACGCACGACATGGGCATCGGCGCCTTCGTGCACCAGGCCGCGCACTGGCGCGTGATGGCCGATCTGGCGCTGCTGTCGCTCTTCGCGGGGCTCTACAGCGTGCCGATGTACGCGCTGATCCAGCTGCGCAGCCAGCCCACGCACCGCGCGCGAATCATCGCGGCCAACAACATCCTCAATGCGCTGTTCATGATCGGCAGCTCGGTCATCGCGGGCGCGCTGCTGGGCGCGGGCTTCACCATTCCGCAGATCTTTCTGTTCACCGGCATCGCCAACGCGGTGGTGGCGTTCTACATCTTCATGCTGGTGCCCGAGTATTTGCTGCGCTTCGTGGCCTGGGTGCTGTCGCGCTTCGTCTACCGCTTCGGCATCAAGGGCGAGACGCACATTCCCACCGAGGGCGCGGCCGTGCTGGTGTGCAACCACGTGAGCTTCATCGACGCGGTGCTGCTGATGGCGGCGAGCCCGCGGCCGATCCGCTTCATCATGGACCACCGCATCTTCAAGGTGCCGGTGCTGGGCTGGCTGTTCAAGCTGGCCAAGGCGATTCCCATCGCGCCGCAGAAGGAAGACCCGGCAGCGTACGAAGCGGCCTTTGCCAAGGCGCTGGGCGTGCTGCGCGAGGGTGACCTGCTTGCCATCTTCCCGGAGGGTGCGATCACGCGCGACGGCACGCTGCAGCCCTTCAAGGGCGGCGTGATGAAGATCGTGGAGAGCGCGCGCGCCGAAGGCCTGGAGCCGCCCGTGATCCCGATGGCGCTGACCAACCTCTGGGGCTCGTACTTCAGCCGCATCGAGCTGCGCGGCGGCGAGCAGGTGGCCATGGCCAAGCCCTTCCGCCGCGGTTTCTTCAGCCGCGTGGGACTGAACGTCGGCGCCCCGGTGCCGCCGGCCGAGGTGCAGCCCGACGCGCTGCGCCAGCGCGTGAGCGCCCTGCTGGCCTCCTGAGGTCCCCGAAAAGTATCGCTTGCGGATACCGGTGGCGCTGGAAACCGCCACTGGTGCAAGCATTCAAGCCTCGCGGTGCGGGAGCGAACCATCATTCGCTCACCTTCACTACGCCGCGAGGCACACATGCAACCCCTCTCATCGACCACGACCGTCTTCATCCAGCGCGACACGCGGGCCTGGCAGTTCCAAGCCTGGGCTTCGTTCGCGATCGCCGTCTTCCTGTGCGCCACCGGCCTGAGCTGGCTGCCGGGCGAGGCGCTGGACCGGGCGTTCATGGTGATGGGCTACGTGTTCTGCCTGAGCACCGCCTTCATGCTGTCCAAGTTCGTGCGCGACAGCCAGCAGGCCGCCGAGCGCGGCTCTGAGTCGGCACGCGACGTGCCGATGTGGAAGCTGGTCGTCTGGGGCAGCTTCTTCACTGCGATGGGCCTGACCGGCTGGGGCCTCGTGCGCATGGAGATCAACGAGGCCTACAAGGCCTTCCTGGGCGTGAGCTGGCTCTTCCTCATCAGCTCGGCCTTCACGCTGGCCAAGACGCTGCGCGACCGCCACGAGGCCGACCTGGCCGAAGCCCGCATTCAGGGCCGCCGCATGGCGCGCGCCGAAGCCGCCGCCGCTGCTGCAACTGCAGCTGCCGCCGCCGAGTAACCCGTGTTCCACCAACGAAAGCCCATCATGAAGAAGTCGATTGCCGCCGTTCTCGTCGCCGCCTGCACCGCCTTCGCGGGCATCTCGGTGCCCCTGCAAGCCCAGGCCCAGAGCGAGGCTTCCGCCGCGCTCTCGCTGATGCCGGTGGCATCGGTGGTGGCCGGCGCCTCCGCCGTTGGAGCCTCGGCCACCACGGCGGTCGCGCTGCCCGCCGCGCTGTCGGTGGGCGGCTCGGTGCTCACCGTGGTCGCGGTCGAAGCCTCGGTCGATGGCACGGTGTACGTGCTCGAGCGCGCCTCCGACGGCGCGCGCGCGAGCATCAAGGTCGCGGGCCGCGTCGCCCAAAGCTCGGCGAACGCGGTGGGCGCCAGCGTCCTCGTCACGGTGATCGGTTCGGGCGTGGTGCTGTCGGCCGCCGGCGAGGTGCTGGCCTTCGTGCCCAACGCCATCGGCCGCGCGCTGCTGCACAACGAGAGGTTGTCGTGAACCGTGCATTGCCGCTGCCGCCGCTGCTCGCGTTCATGCTCGCGGCCGCGGCGGTGGTGCTGCCGATGCAGGCGCAGGCCGGCCGCTCCTGCGAGCAGCTCAGGCCCACGCCGGCCGTGATCGCCAAGGGCATGCAGCTGGCCGAGCGCACCTCGCAGGCGCTCGACGCCAGCGGAGCGCGCGTGGTGATCCTCGCGCGCGCCGGGCAGGACCTGAGCAAGTACGGCCTGCGCTACTCGCACCTGGGCTTCGCCTACAAGACCGAGGCCGGCCCGTGGCGTGTGGTGCACAAGCTCAACCAGTGCAGCACCGCCATCGCCGAGGTCTACCGCCAGGGGCTCGGCGAGTTCTTCCTCGACGACCTGTGGCGCTACGAGGCCGCGTGGGTCGTGCCCACGCCCGAGGTGCAGGCGCGGCTGCTGGCGGCCCTGAACGAATCGCCCTCGCGCATCGTGCGGCTGCACATCGAGCCCTACAGCATCGTGAGCTATGCGTGGGGCCGCAAGTACCAGCAATCGAACCAGTGGGCGGTCGAGACCATGGCCGCAGCCATGGAGCCCGCCACCATTGCCAATCGTGCGCAGGCGCAGGCATGGATGCAGTTCAAGGGCTACGAGCCCACCACGCTCAGGCTCGGCCCGCTCACGCGGCTGGGCGGACGCGTGGGTTCGGCCAACGTGGCCTTCGACGATCATCCGAACGAGAAGCGCTTTTCAGACCGCATCGAGACGGTGACGGTCGATTCGGTGTTCGCGTGGATGCCGCGCGCCGACCTGGGCGCCGCACCGGTGACACTGAAGCTTCAGTGAGAAAGAACAAGGAGAAAACAACATGAGCAAGTCATTGCGACTTTCGGAAAAATGGTTCCGCCGCGGCCTCTGGCTGGTGGCGCTGGTGTTCGCGAGCTTCCTCATCGGGCTCGGCAGCACGGTGGTGAGCGACCTGCCGCAGGTCGAGCGCGTGCGCGGCATCGACGACTTCATCGACAGGCAGAAGGCCGAGCCGCTGCGTGCCGTGATCAAGAACGCCGAAACCTCCGAGCTGGAGGCCGCGCGCGAGCTCGACCAGATCCAGCTGCAGCTCAACGCCGCGCAGCAGGCCAGCCGCAATGCGCGCGAAACCTTCGCGAACTGGCTCTCCACGCGGCGCGCCACCGCGCAGCCCGACCAGGACACGGAGCTCATCGCGCGCACCAGGGCGCTCGATGCCTTCAAGCAGAAGGAAGAGGAACTGCAGCGCAAGGTCAACGCGCAGCAGAAGATCACGCTCGATGCGCGCCAGGGCGAGCAGCGTGCCCGCACGGCGCTGTCGGAGCTGGAGCGCGACGCGCAGATCAAGCTGGACGCTGAGTACCGCCGCATCGAGCTGCGCGTGTTCGCCTACCGGCTGGCGCTCACGCTGCCGCTGCTGGTGGTGGCGGGCTGGCTCTTCGTGAAGAAACGCAAGAGCACCTACTGGCCGTTCGTGTGGGGCTTCATCTTCTTCGCGCTCTTCGCCTTCTTCGTCGAACTGGTGCCCTATCTGCCGAGCTATGGCGGCTACGTGCGCTACGTGGTGGGCATCGTGCTCACGGTGCTGGTGGGGCGCTACGCCATCGTCGCGCTCAACCGTTATCTTGCGCGCCAGAAGCTGGCCGAGCAGCAGCCCGACAACGTGCGCCGCGAGGAGCTCAGCTACGACACCGCGCTCGCGCGCCTCGCCAAGAGCGTGTGCCCCGGCTGCGAGCGGCCGGTGGACCTGAAGAACAACGAGATCGACTTCTGCCCGCACTGCGGCATCGGCCTGTTCGATCACTGCGGCAACTGCGACACGCGCAAGAGCGCGTTCTCGAAGTTCTGCCATGCGTGCGGCACCTCGGCCGCGAATCGCGTGCTGCCGGCCCTCGGGACGGCAGAGGCGTAGTCTGCGAATTCGGTCACGGCCCGAGGGTGCTTCGACACGTCGTGTAGCGGACATGCCGCGGGGCCGTGCTACAACCCCCCGGCTGCGACACAAGTGTTGCCGCAGACTTTCAGCCAACCCTTCGACGGAGCACAAGCATGAGCATTTTCGGCAGCATCCTTTCCAAGATCTTCCCAGGCGCCAAGGCCGCTGAGGCCCCGGCACCTGCCGCCGCGGCGCCAGCCGATGCACCAGCGCCCGCCGTGGCAGCGCCGCCGCCCGCCATTCCGCTGGGCGACGTGGCCGCCGTGCTCGACGCCATGCCGGGCTCGAAGAACCTGAACTGGCGCACCTCCATCGTCGACCTGATGAAGCTGCTGGGCCTGGACAGCAGCCTCGAAGCCCGCAAGCAGCTGGCCGCCGAGCTGAGCTACGGTGAAGACACCAGCGACAGCGCCAAGATGAACATCTGGCTGCACCGCCAGGTCATGACCAAGCTGGCCGCCAACGGTGGCACCGTGCCTGCCGAACTGCGAGACTGAGCAAGACAGTTGTTCGGAAATTTTTTCGAGAACACCGAGGAACCGGCTTTGCCGGGCCTCAGGTGTTGCCCCCGGTAGGGGGAAGGCGCGCGCGACACGAAGTGCGCGTAGCCTGGGGGCGAGACTATTTCAGGTCCAGCCCGCGTCCACCACGTAGTCCTGCGCGGTGCACATGCGCGAGTCGTCGGCCGCCAGGAAGAGCGCCATCGCCGCGATGTCCTCCGCCATCACGCGCCCCGGTAGGCACTGGGCCGCATCGATCTCCGCGCCCGATTCGGGCTTCACCCACAGCTTGATCTGCCGCTCGGTCATCACCCAGCCCGGCACGATCGAATTCACGCGGATGTTCTGCTTGCCGAGGTCGCGCGCCAGCGAGCGCGTGAGGCCGCGCGCCGCCGCCTTGCAGGCCTGGTACACCGGGTAGCCCTTGCCCTTGATCATCCAGCTGATGGAGCCGAAGTTGACGATCGAGCCGCCGCCCAGCGCGCGCATGTCGTCGGCCACCGCCTGCGCGGCGAAGAACTGGTGCTTGAAGTTGACGGCCACGAGGCGGTCGAAGTCCGCGTCGGTCACGTCGGCCATCTCGTGGCGACGGTCGTTGGCCGCGTTGTTCAGCAGCACCGAGACCGGCCCGAAACGCTGGCGCACCGCGTCGATGGCGGCGGCGAGGGCGACCGTGTCGGTCACGTCGCAGGGCACGAAGAGCGCTGGATGCTCGCCCTGCAGCTGCGCCGCGAGCGCGTTGCCGGCGGCGGTGTCGAGATCGCAGAAGCCGACCTTCGCGCCCTGCGCGTGGAAGGCCCGCACCAGCGATTCGCCGATGCCGCTGGCGCCGCCCGAGATGAACACGGTGCGTCCGGCCAGCGAGGGATAGCGGGCGGTGTAGGGCGAAAGTGGTGGTGATGCGTCGGTCATGGGAGGCTGCAGCAGCGTGGAGACGGACGGCAAGCGTAGCGGATAGCGGCCGGCCGGTGTATGGCTTCCGGCGAATGGGCGGCGCGCACGTGCGTGGCTACGCTTGCTCCCATGAAGACCCAAGCACTTCCCCGCCGCCGCACCCTCGTTGCGTTCGCGATGCTCGTTCCCGCCGCGCTGGCGGTGCGCTCCGTGCGGGCGCAGGCTTCAGCGTCGGGCGTGCAGCTCTTCAAGGTGGTTTCTGCACGCGACGAGGTGATCGTCGGTGCCGATGCCGCGATGCTCGGCGCGGGCTCGGGCCCTGCCGTCGAGCGGCTGGCGACGCAGCTCGCCGCCAAGGGCCAGCTCACGCTGTGGCAGTACGCATCTCACAAGGACGCGGGCGGCGCGCTGGTGCAGGCGCCGCTCAAGCAGATCGTGGTGTTCAGGAACGATGCGCTGCGCATCGAGCCCTACGCCACGCCGCTGCCGATCCAGCCGCTGATGAAGTAGCGGCCGGCTTCTTTTTCAGACCCCTCGCGCCCGGTCCGACTTGAAGCGCGCGCGGAATTCCGTGAACGTGCCCGCGTCGAGCGCCTCGCGGATCTCGCGCATCAGGTTCAGGTAGTAATGCAGGTTGTGGATGGTGGTGAGCATCGGCCCCAGCATCTCGCCGCAGCGGTCGAGGTGATGCAGGTAGGCGCGGCTGAAGCCTTCGCGGCCGCCGTCGTTCCAGCTCACGCCCGAGGTGCCTGCACAGGCATGGCAGGTGCAGCTCGGGTCGATGGGCTGCGGGTCGCTCTTGTGGCGCGCGTTGCGCATCTTCAGGTCGCCGAAGCGGGTGAAGAGCGTGCCGTTGCGCGCATTGCGCGTGGGCATCACGCAGTCGAACATATCGACGCCGTCGGCCACGCCCTGCACCAGGTCTTCGGGCGTGCCCACGCCCATCAGGTAGCGCGGCTTGTTCGCGGGCAGCCGGTGCGGCGTGTGGCCCATGATGTGCAGCATCTCTTCCTTGGGCTCGCCCACGCTCACGCCGCCGATGGCGTAGCCGGGGAAGTCCATGTCGACCAGCGCCGCGAGCGACTCCTCGCGCAAGTTCTCGAACATGCCGCCCTGCACGATGCCGAAGAGCGCGTTCGGGTTCTGCAGCCGGGTGAATTCCGCCTGGCAGCGCTTCGCCCAGCGCAGGCTCAGCTCCATCGAGACGCGCGCCTCGGCTTCGGTCGTGATGTGGCCCTTGGTGTCGTAGGGCGTGCACTCGTCGAACTGCATCACGATGTCGCTGTTGAGGATGGTCTGGATCTGCATCGAGACCTCCGGCGTGAGGAACAGCTTGTCGCCGTTGACCGGCGAGGCGAACTTCACGCCCTCCTCGCTGATCTTGCGCATCGCGCCCAGCGACCACACCTGGAAGCCGCCCGAGTCGGTGAGGATGGGCTTGTCCCACTTCTCGAACTGATGCAGACCGCCGAAGCTTTCCATCACGTCGAGGCCAGGGCGCATCCACAGGTGGAAGGTGTTGCCAAGGATGATCTGCGCGCCCATCTCTTCGAGGCTGCGCGGCATCACGCCCTTGACGGTGCCATACGTGCCCACGGGCATGAAGATCGGCGTCTGCACCTTGCCGTGGTTGAGCGTGAGCGTGGCGCGTCGCGCGTGGCTGTCGGGGTCGGTCTTGAGGAGTTCGAAGTTCAGCATGTCGTTCAGTCCTGGGTACGTGCCAGCAGCATGGAATCGCCATAGCTGAAGAAGCGATAGCGCTCCGCAATGGCATGGGCATACAGCCCCATCACCCGCTCGTAGCCCGCGAAGGCCGAGACCAGCATCATCAGCGTGCTCTTGGGCAGGTGGAAGTTGGTCACCAGCAGGTCGACGTGCTCGAAGACGAAGCCCGGCGTGATGAAGATGCGCGTGTCGCCCGAGGCCTCGCCGCTCTTGGCCCACGATTCGAGCGTGCGCACGGTGGTCGTGCCCACGGCCACGATGCGTCCGCCGCGCGCCTTGCATTGCGCGATGGCGCGCTGCGTGGCCTCGGGTACTTCGTAGCGCTCGGCGTGCATCGTGTGTTCGGCGATGTTCTCGGTCTTCACCGGCTGGAAGGTGCCGGCGCCCACGTGCAGCGTGACGTTGGCGCGCTGCACGCCCTTCGCCTCCAGCTCGGCCAGCAGGCCTTCGTCGAAGTGCAGGGCGGCCGTGGGCGCGGCCACCGCGCCGGGCACGCGTGCGAACACGGTCTGGTAGCGGCTCTCGTCCTCGGCCGAGTCGGTGTGGGTGATGTAGGGCGGCAGCGGCACGTGGCCGCAGCGCTCCATCAGCATGTAGGGGTTCTCGCCCGTATCGCTCTCGAAGGCGAATCGGAAGAGCGCGCCGTTCTCGTCGGGCCAGCGGCCCAGCAGCGTGGCGCGGAAGCCGCCGGCCATCTCCAGCGTGGTGCCCACGGGCGGCTTCTTGCTGACCTTCATGTGCGCGACGACTTCCTGGCCTTGCAGCACGCGCTCGACCAGCAGTTCGAGCTTGCCGCCGGTCGGCTTCTCGCCGAAGAGGCGCGCCTTGACCACGCGGGTGTCGTTGAAGACCAGAAGGTCGCCTTCGCGCAGCAGCGAGGGCAGGTTCCTGAAGATGCGGTCGACCGGTGCGGGCCCCGTGCCGTCCAGCAGGCGGGAGGAGGTTCGTTCGGCGGCCGGGTGTTGCGCCACCAGTTCGGGTGGCAAGGCGAAATCGAAATCGGAGAGCGTGAAAGCGCGCATGTGCTTGAGGGCCGGACGGGCCCGTTCCAAGAAAGACGGGAAGCGGTGAGACGCGGGGAAGGCCCGGATTGTCCCACGCCGCGAAAGCCGCCCGTTTCCGCGGGCTTCGCGGGGTTGTCGAGGCAGAATCGGCGGATGGTCGATTCACAAGCTGCGCGTGTTTCTTCGGGCTCGTCGTCCGGCCCCTCCGAAGGCGAGCTCTTCAAGAAGATCCTCGGCAGCGCCTGGCAGGGCCTGCACCCCGACATCCGCCGCCGCTTCGACAAGAACCCGTCGCCGGGCAAGGCGCTGCACTACCTGGGCTCGCTGAGCGAGCTGCGCTGCTCGCGCTTCGGCAAGCTGCTGGGCCACATCACGCAGCCGATGATCCAGGGCGCGCTGATTCCCTACTGCGACGCCGGCTTCCCCGTGGAGATCCAGGTCTACGCCAAGCCGCAAGACCCGGCCATCTACAAGCAGCGCATCTATCGCCTGCGCAACCGCAAGCCGATCCAGTTCACCAGCTTCATGCGCGAGAGCGAGCGCGGCGAGGTGCTGGAGTACGTGGGCATGGGGCTGGGCATGAAGCTGGTGCTGAGCGTGGAGAACGGCAGCCTGCATTTCCAGAGCGACGGCTATTTCTGGGACGTGTTCGGCTGGCGCATCCCCCTGCCGGGTGTGCTCACGCCCGGCAAGACCTTCCTCTGGCACCACAACGAGACGCCGGAGCGCTTCAACATCCGCATCGAGATCCGGCACTGCCTGATGGGCACGACGTTCACCCAGGTCGGCGTGTTCGAGGAAATCCCCGAGCCGAAGGCGGTGCCCGCATGATCGACACGCACCTGCTCGCGCTGCAGCTCATGGCCGCGCAAGGCGCGCTGGGCGCCTTCGACACGCTCTACCACCACGAGGGCACCGAGGCGCTGCCGAGGCGCGGCACGGCGGGGCGCGAGCTGGCGATCCACGCCACCCGGTCGTCGATCTACTGCGCGCTCTTCATCGGACTGTCGTCCTGGGCCTGGCACGGCGCCTGGGCGTGGGTGCTGCTCGCGGTGTTCGGCGTCGAGATCGTGCTCACGCTGTGGGACTTCGTGGTCGAGGACGGCAGCCGCCTGCTGCCGCCGACCGAGCGCGTGACGCACACGGTGCTGGCCATCAACGCGGGCGCCTTCATCGCGCTGCTGGCGATGAGCGCGACAGGCTGGGCGGCACAGCCGACCGCGATGGTGTGGCAGCCGCAGGGCTGGCTCGGCGCCTTCCTCGCGCTGTGCGGCGTGGGCGTCGGCCTCTCGGGCCTGCGCGACGCCTTCGCGGCGCGCGCGCTCTTCAGGCGCGGCGCGCAAGAGCAGGCACGCGATGCAGAGGCGCCGGTGCGGTTCGGATCGAAGCCGCAGCGCGTGCTGGTGACGGGCGGCACAGGCTTCATCGGCCAGCTGCTCGTGCGCCACCTGCTGGCCGACGGTCATGCCGTGACGGTCTGGACGCGCGATGCGCGATCGGCCGCCTGGGGCTTCGGCGGCGCGGTGCGCTGCGTGCAGTCGCTCGACGAGGTGCCGGCGGCCGACGACATCGACGTGGTCGTCAATCTCGCGGGCGCGCGCATCCTCGGCATGCGCTGGAGCGAACGGCGCCGCGCGCAGCTGCTGCAAAGCCGCGAAGGGCTGACGCGGCAGCTGGTCGCGTGGATCGCGGCGCGCCCGCGCAAGCCCTGGCTGCTGCTTTCCGGCTCCGCCATTGGCTACTACGGCGTGCAGCCGCAAGGCGATGCGAGCGAGCTCGCGGAAGACGCGCCGCCGCAGGCGATCTTCATGTCGCAGCTTTGCCAGCGCTGGGAGCGGGCGGCGCAGTCGGCCGTGGCGCACGGCGTGCATGTGGCCTGCATGCGCTTCGGTTTCGTGCTGGGTCACCAGGGCTCGTTGCCGCAGCTGCTGCTGCCGATCTCGCTCGGCTTCGGCGGACGGCTGGGCAGTGGGCGGCAATGGCTGTCGTGGGTGCATGTGCACGACCTGATCCGGGCGATGGCGCATGTGTGGACCCAGACCGAAAACGCCGCGACGCCGCCGAGCGCGCAGGCATTCAACTTCACCGCGCCCGGCGCACTGAGCCAGGAAGAATTCACCCGCGTCGCAGCAGGCGTGCTGCACCGCCCCTGCTGGATGCCGACGCCCGCTGCGCCCGTCAAGCTGCTGCTCGGCGAGCAGGCCGACCTGCTGCTCGAAGGCCAGCGCGTGGTGCCGGCGCGGCTGCTGCAATCCGGCTTCCGCTTCATGTTTCCCGATGCCCGCAGCGCCTTGACGGACCTTTGCCGCCCGCGCTAGAAGACTTGTCCGTGCCCGCCAAGAAAGCCCCGACTCCTCCCGCCGAAGCGACGACCGCCGCCGCGCCGCCGCAGCCGTCTCAGCCGGGTGCCGGCCTCAGCCAGGTCCAGCGCGCCCTGCGCAAGCTGGGCCTCGTGCGCGACATCGACTTCGCGCTCTACCTGCCAATGCGCTACGAGGACGAGACGCGAATCGTGCGCATCGCCGACACGCGCGACGGCGACATGGCGCAGGTCGAGGGCGTGGTCACCGAGTGCGAGGTGGTGTACCGGCCGCGCCGCCAGCTGCTGGCGACCATCGACGACGGCAGCGACACCTGCCAGCTGCGCTTCTTCAACTTCTATCCCTCGCAGCAGAAGCAGCTCGCGGTCGGCGCGCGGGTGCGTGTGCGGGGCGAGGTGCGCGGCGGCTTCGTGGGGCGTCAGATCATGCATCCGACGGTGAAGGCGGCCGGCACCGCCTTGCCGAACGCGCTCACGCCCGTGTATTCGACGGTGGCCGGGCTCGCGCAGCCGGTGCTGCGGCGCGAGGTGCGCTCGGGCCTGGCGCGCGCGGTGCTCGACGAGACCGTTCCGGTGCAGATCGGCTTTCGCGGCGCGTGGAACCTGCGCGACTCGCTGACTTTCCTGCACTACCCGACGCCCGACGTGGCGATCGCCACGCTCGAAGACCACAGCCATCCGGCGTGGCAGCGCATCAAGGCCGAGGAACTGCTCGCGCAGCAGCTCTCGCAATTGCAGGCGCGGCTGGAACGCGCGGCGCAGCGCGCGCCGGTGCTGCCGCCCGCGCCGCCAGAGCCCGATGCGGGCTCGCTGCACTCGCAGCTGCTCGCGGTGCTGCCCTTCGGCCTCACGGGCGCGCAGCAGCGCGTTGGCGAGGAGATCACGCGCGACCTCGGCCGCGAGATCCCGATGCACCGCCTGCTGCAGGGTGACGTGGGCTCGGGCAAGACGGTGGTGGCGGCGCTCGCGGCGGCGCGCTGCATCGACGCGGGCTTCCAGTGCGCGCTGATGGCGCCCACCGAAATCCTCGCGGCCCAGCACTTCGGCAAGCTCGTCGGCTGGCTCGATCCGCTGCTCGCCGCGCGCGGCCAGCGCGTGGCGTGGCTCACGGGCAGCCAGAAGAAAAAGAGCGCGACGAGATGTCGGCGGCGGTGGAAAGCGGCGAGGCCGCGCTGGTCATCGGCACGCACGCGGTCATCTCGGAAAAGGTGCGCTTCAAGAGCCTCGCGCTGGCCATCATCGACGAGCAGCACCGCTTCGGCGTTGCGCAGCGCCTGGCGCTGCGCGGCAAGGCCGGAGGCAATCTTGGCCCCCCTGAGGCTTCGCCTCACCCCCCGAGGGGGAGGCATCCGGCTTGGGGCGGCCCGGCGCCGGATTGGAGCCCCACCTGCTCATGATGAGCGCCACGCCCATCCCGCGCACGCTGGCGATGAGCTACTACGCCGACCTCGACGTCTCCACGCTCGACGAGCTGCCGCCGGGCCGCACGCCCATCATCACGAGGCTGGTGGCCGACCACCGGCGCGACGAGGTCATCGACCGCATCCACTCGCAGATCGCGCAGGGCCGGCAGGTCTACTGGGTGTGCCCGCTGATCGAGGAGAGCGAGGCCGTCGACCTGCGCAACGCCACCGAGACGCGCGACGAACTGGCGCAGACGCTGGGCGAGCCAATCCAGGTCGGCCTGCTGCACTCGCGCATGCCCACGGCCGAGAAGCAGGCGGTGATGGCGGCCTTCACCGCCAACGAGATCCAGGTGCTGGTGAGCACCACGGTGATCGAAGTGGGCGTGGACGTGCCCAATGCCTCGCTGATGGTGATCGAGCACGCCGAGCGCTTCGGCCTTTCGCAGCTGCACCAGCTGCGCGGCCGCGTGGGGCGCGGCGCGGCGGCCTCGGCCTGCGTGCTGCTCTATGCGCCGGGCGACAGCGGCCGTGTCGGCGAGGCGGCGCGCGCCCGGCTCAAGGCGATGGCCGAGACCAGCGACGGCTTCGAGATCGCGCGGCGCGACCTGGAAATCCGGGGCCCCGGCGAATTCCTCGGCGCGCGCCAGTCGGGCGCACCGCTGCTGCGTTTTGCCGACCTCACGACCGACACGCTGCTGCTCGACTGGGCTCGCGAACTCGCGCCGGTCATGCTGCGCAAGCACCCCGACCTGGCGCAGCGGCACATCGACCGCTGGCTGGGCACCAAGGCCGAGTACCTGAAAGCCTGAGGAAGATCAGGCCGCAGGGCGGCGCGTGAACGCCAGGATCAAGCCGAAGCCGACCATCATGCTGCCGCTCACGCGGTTGAACCACCGCATCGCGCGGCTGCCATTTGCCAGCCGGCGCATGCGCGCGCCGAGCAGCGCATAGAGCGCGATCGCCACCAGCTCGAACACCAGGAAGGTCAGGCCCAGCAGCACGTAGCTGGAGGCATACGCGCCCGGCACCACGAACTGCGGGAAGAAGGCGGTGAACACCAGGATCGCCTTCGGGTTGCCCGCCGCCACGGTGAACTCCTGCCGCACGAGCGCACGCATCGAAGGCGGCGCGGATGCGGCGTCGCGCGCCTGCTGGACCTCGGCCGTGGGCGCCGGCGCGCGCAGCAGGCGGACGCCGATCCACACCAGGTAGGCCGCGCCGATGTACTTGATGACGTCGAAGGCCAGCTCCGAGGCCACCAGCACAGCGCCCATGCCCAGCCCCGCGATGGCGATCATGATCGCGAAGGCCACGAGCCGGCCGCTGGCCGCGATGACCGCGGGCGACACGCCGTGCTTCGCGCCGTTGGTCACCGACAGCAGGTTGTTGGGGCCGAAGGCCATGTTGATGGCGAAGCAGGCCGGCAGGAAGAGCAGGTAGGCAGACAGGGTCATGGCGTGTCCGTCAAAGGAGGTGGGCTCGCCATTATCCGCAGGCCCCGTTCACCCTAGCCGTCGACCCCGCCCTCGGGCATGCTGCGCGCATAGACCGCCAGCACGATGCGTTCGGAGTGCACCAGGTAGTCGTTGAGCGCGGCCGAGCCCTCGGCGAACTTGCCGGCCTCGATGAGTTCGAGCAGCTTGGTGTTCATGTCGACATACGGCGCGTGCAGGAACTCCGGGTCCTTGAGCAGGCCGAAGGCCAGCCGCAGCTCGACCAGGATGTGGGCGAACAGGTTGTTCAGCCGCTCGCTGTCGGCCAGCTCCACGATGGCCATGTGGAACTCCATGTTGGCCGTGCCCACGCCCAGCCAGTCGCCGGCCTCGCGGCACTTGAGCGCCATCTCCACAGCCTCGCGCATGTGCTTCTTGGCCGGGTGGCGCGGGTAGGCCTGCGCCAGCGCCTGGCATTCGATGAGCCGGCGCACCCGGTAGATGTCGATGATCGACGCGATGCTCGGCACCGCCACGAACACGCCGCGGTTGGGCGCGTGCTTGAGCAGCCCTTCCTTGGTCAGCGTGCGGAACACCTCGCGCAGGGTGTTGCGCGAAATCTCGAAGCTGTCGGCCAGCGCGGCCTCCGACAGCCGCTGCCCCGGCGAGAACTCGCCCTTCACGATCTTCTGGCGGATCAGCTCCGCGACCCGGTCGTTGAGCGTCTGTGCGCCGGCGGCTGCAGCTGCAGGCGGGGCGGATGGGGTCGTGGTGGCCGGTGGGGTCATGCCGAAAGGGGAAGGCGGGTGTGGGAAGGGCGGCGGAACCGGACGTTTTTAGCAGGTTTTCCCCGCCGGACCGGGAAAGACGGGCCCCGCCGGATGCACCAGACGGTGGCGCGCTCAGGGTTTTCATGGGGTCATGCAGGCACTGTTGTTGGGCACACTCTTATAAATTGTTCAACAATTTATTGGAAATGAGTGATTCAGAAGAAATGGATTGCTCATTCATTGGCACGCAGTTTGCAAGAAGCGGCCAGCCGGAACCCCGGCGCAAGGTGTCTCCGAATCACCCGAACGAAAGACCAACATGACTCCTGACATCCCTCACCTTTGGCCGCTGATCGGCGTCGCCGTGATCATTGCGGGCTTCGTCCTGCGCTTCAACCCGATGTTGGTGGTGATCGTCACCGCCATCGCCACGGCGGTGGCCGCGGGCTTCGGCCCGATGGCGATCCTCACGGCCATCGGCACCGGCTTCATCAAGACGCGCAACCTGCCGCTGATCATTCTTCTGCCGCTGGCGGTGATCGGCCTGCTCGAGCGCCACGGCCTGCGCCAGCATGCGCAGAACTGGATCAGCCGCATCAAGTCGGCCACCGCCGGGCGCCTGCTCATCGTGTATCTGGCCGCGCGCGAACTCACGGCGGCCATGGGCCTCACCAGCCTGGGCGGCCATCCGCAGATGGTGCGTCCGCTGCTCGCGCCGATGGCCGAGGGCGCCACCGAGACGCGCTACGGCAAGCTGCCCGAGCGCATCCGCCACAAGCTGCGCGCCTATGCGGCGGCCACCGACAACGTGGGCCTGTTCTTCGGCGAGGACATCTTCGTGGCCTTCGGCGCCATCGTGCTGATGACCACCTTCCTGCACGAGGCCGGCATCGACGTGGAGCCGCTGCACGTCGCGATGTGGGGCATTCCCACGGCCATCGCCGCCTTCATCATCCACGCCTGGCGCCTGCGCCGGCTCGACCAGGCGCTGGCCCGTGAGTTCGAAGGAACTCAGGCGTCCGACGTGCCTGCCGTCCCTGCAACCCAGGAAGGCCGCTGATCATGATCCTCTCGATCCAGCACCTCTACATCCTGGTCGGCCTGATCCTCGCGATCACGGCTGTGATGTCGCTGGCCGACCGCCAGCATCCCAAGCGCTACACCAGCGCGCTCTTCTGGGGCCTCTATTCGCTGGTCTTCCTCGTCGGCGACAAGCTGCCGCCGGCACTGGTGGGCGTGGGCGCCATCGCCATGGCCGTCATCGCCGGCTTGCGCGGCGTGGGCGCGGGCAAGCACCAGGAGCCCACGGCTTCCGAATACGCGGCCAGCGCGAAGCGCCTGGGCAACAAGCTCTTCATGCCGGCGCTGGCGATCCCGCTGGTGACCGTGATCGGCACCGTGCTGATGAGCAAGGTGAAGATCGGCGACGCCTTCCTGCTCGACCCCAAGAACACCACGCTGGTGAGCCTGGGCGTGGGCTGCGTGGCGGCGCTGGCGCTGGCCTGCTGGCTGACGCGCGAAACGCCGGTGCAGGGCATGCGCGAGTCGCGCCGCCTGACCGACGCGCTCGGCTGGGCCGTGGTGCTGCCGCAGATGCTGGGCATGCTGGGCCTGGTGTTCTCCGACGCGGGCGTGGGCAAGGCCGTGGCATACATCACCACCAGCTACATCAACATGGACATCCGCTTCGTCGCCGTTGCGGTGTATGTGCTGGGCATGGCGCTGTTCACCATCATCATGGGCAATGGCTTCGCGGCCTTCCCGGTGATGACGGGCGGCGTCGGCGTGCCGGTGCTGGTGGGCGTGTACCACGGCGACCCGGCGGTGATGGCGGCCATCGGCATGTTCTCGGGCTACTGCGGGACGCTGATGACGCCGATGGCGGCCAACTTCAACATCGTGCCGGCGGCGCTGCTGGAGCTGCCCGACAAGAACGCCGTGATCCGCGTGCAGATACCGACCGCGGCCGCGCTGCTGGTGGTCAACATCTTCCTGATGTACTTCCTGATGTTCCGCTGAGGCTTCGAGCATGACCACGACAACGGCCAGTGGCGCGGCACCGCGCGTGCTGCTCGCCGGCTTCGAGCCCTTCGAGAACGATCCCGTCAACCCGGCGTGGGAGATCGCCCGCGCGCTCGACGGCTGGACCTGCGAGGGCACGGTGGTGCAGGCGCTGCAGCTGCCGTGCGTGTTCGGCCGCTCTATCCGCACGCTGGAGGCGGCGCTGGCGGGCATCCAGGCCGACCGGGCGCCTCTGCCGCTGGTGCTGTGCATCGGCGCCGCGGGCGGGCGCACCGAGATCTCGCTGGAGCGCGCCGCGCTGAACATCGACGACGCGCGCATTCCCGACAACGCCGGCTGCCAGCCCATCGACATCGCGGTGGAAGCGGGCGGCCCGGCCGCCTACTTCTCGACGCTGCCGATCAAGGCCATGGTGCGCGAGATGCGCGCCGCCGGGCTGCCCGCGGCGGTGTCCAACAGCGCCGGCACCTTCGTGTGCAACCACATCTTCTATGCGCTGATGCACCGGCTCGCGAGCTGGCCGATGCTGGCGCACACGCGCGGCGGCTTCGTGCACGTGCCCTACCTGCCCGAGCAGGCTGCGTCCAAGCCCGGCGTGGCGAGCATGGCGCTTGAGACGCAGGTGGAAGCCTTCCGCGTGGCGATACGCACCGCGCTGCTGGTGCGCGACGACGTGCGCGAGACCGCCGGCCGCCTGCACTGACCCGACGACGACCCTGAAGCGCGCCACCCGGCGCGCGTCGAAGAAGACCGAACGATGAACATCGACTTGAACAGCGACCTCGGCGAGAGCCTCGGCGCCTGGCGCATGGGCGACGACGCCGCCATGCTTTCCCTCGTGAGCAGCGCCAACGTGGCCTGCGGCTTCCATGCGGGCGACCCGGCCGGCATCCTGCGCACGCTGCGCCAGGCCAGGGAGCGCGGCGTGGTCATCGGCGCGCACGTCGCCTACCGCGACCTCGTGGGCTTCGGGCGCCGCAACATGGACGTGGAAAGCGCCGACCTGCGCGCCGACGTGATCTACCAGATCGGCGCGCTCAAGGGCCTGGCCGCGGCCGCCGGCACCACCGTGCGCTACGTGAAGCCGCACGGCGCGCTCTACAACACCATCGCCCACGACGAGCGCCAGGCGCGCGACGTGATCGCCGCCATCCGCGAGATCGACGCCAGCCTCGTGCTGGTGGCGCTCGCCGGCTCGCCGTTGCTGGGCTGGGCGCGCGATGCGGGCCTGCGCGCGGTGGCCGAGGCTTTCGCCGACCGCGCCTACACGCCGAAGGGCACGCTGGTGTCGCGCCGCGAACCCGGCGCGGTGCTGCACGATGCCGACGAAGTGGCCGCGCGCATGCTGCGGCTTGCCTCCGAGGGCGTGGTCACGGCCGTCGACGGCAGCACGGTGCGCATCGAGGCCGAGTCGGTCTGCGTGCACGGCGACAGCCCCGGCGCGGTGGAGATGGCGCGGCAGGTGCGCGCGCGGCTGGAGCAGTCGGGCGTGGCGATCCGCTCCTTCGTGGACGCCGCATGACGACGATGCGCTTCCTGCCGGTCAACCTGAACGCGGTGCTGGTCGAGCTCGAAGACCTGCCGCAGACGCTCGCGCTGCTGGCCTCGCTGCGCGCGGAGCCCATCGAAGGCATCGAGGAACTGGTGCCCGCGGCGCGCACGCTGCTGGTCAGCTTCCGGCCGGCTGCCATTTCGGCCGGCGAACTGGAGCGGCGCATCGGCGCGCGCAGCCTCGATGCACGCGAGACGCGCATCGACAGGCGCATCGAGATTCCCGTGCGCTACGACGGCGAGGACCTGGCCGAGGTGGCGGAGCTGCTCGGCATCGCGCCCGATGAAGTCGTGCGCCGCCACACCGGCAGCGACTACACGGTCGCCTTCACCGGCTTCGCGCCCGGCTTCGCCTACTTGTCGGGCGGGCATCCGAGCCTGAACGTGCCGCGCCGCAAGGTGCCGCGCACGCGCATTCCTGCCGGCGCGGTCGGGCTCGCGGGCAGTTTCAGCGGCGTCTACCCGCAGGCCAGCCCCGGCGGCTGGCAGATCCTCGGCATCACCGACGCGCCGATGTGGGACCTCTCGCGCGAGATGCCCGCGCTGCTGCAGCCGGGCGACACGGTGCGCTTCGTCGACGTGACCGGGCAGCCGCGCGCGGAGGTGAAAGCCGTCGCCGCGCCGGCGCAACCGGCGGTGTCGAAAAGCGGCTGCGCCTTCGAGATCCGCGCCCCGGGCCTGCAGGCGCTGCTGCAGGACGGCGGGCGCCATGGCCAGGCGAAGCAGGGTGTGTCGGCTTCCGGCGCGATGGACCGTCGCTCGCTGCAGGCGGCCAACCGGCTCGTGGGCAATGCGTCTGACACAGCCTGCATCGAGATCGCGTACGGCGGCTTCCAGCTCGCCTGCCGTGGCGATGCGGTGGTGGCCGTCACCGGGGCCGAAGGCTCCGTCACGCTCACGCGTGCGGACGGCGTGAAGTGGCCGCTGTCGCGCTACCAGCCTGTCGCGCTGGCCGATGGCGACGTGCTCGCGCTGGGCGAGCCTGCGGCCGGTATCCGCAGCTACCTCGCGGTGCGCGGCGGCTTCGACATCGCGCCGGTGCTCGGCAGCCTTTCCACCGACACGCTCGCGCGCATCGGCCCGCCGCAGATCGCCGCCGGCGATGTGTTGCCCATCCGCCCTGTCGCCGGCGGCGCCCTCGTCGGCGAGCCCGAGCTGCCGCCTTCCGGCCTGCCCTGCGTGCATGAGGAAGTGGTGCTCGACATCGTCTTCGGCCCGCGCACCGACTGGTTCACAGACGAGGCGCTTGCGCTGCTTTGCAGCCAGTCGTGGCTGGTCACGCCGCAGTCCAACCGCGTGGGCGTGCGCCTGGCCGGAGAGAAAGCGCTGGAGCGCACCAACCACGCCGAACTGCCCAGCGAGGGCACCGCCTGCGGCGCGATCCAGGTGCCGGCCAGCGGCCAGCCCGTGCTGTTCCTGGCCGACCATCCGCTGACTGGCGGCTATCCGGTGATCGCCTCCGTCGCCACGCACCACCTGGACCGCGCGGGGCAGATCCCCGTGAACGCGCGCGTCCGCTTCAAGCCCATTGCTCCAGTGAAAGCCTTCCGATGAAGAAAGTCCTGATCGCCAACCGAGGCGAAATCGCCGTGCGCATCGCGCGCGCCTGCGCAGACCACGGCGTGAAGTCCGTCGCCGTGTATGCCGACGCCGACCTGAACGCGCTGCACGCGCGCATGGCCGACGAGGCCTACGGGCTCGACGGCAACAAGCCCTCCGACACCTACCTCAACATCGCCAAGCTGCTCGACGTGGCCGCGCGCAGCGGCGCCGACGCGGTGCATCCGGGCTACGGCTTTCTTTCGGAGAGCGCGGCCTTCGCGCAGGCGGTCATCGACGCGGGCCTGACCTGGATCGGCCCGCCGCCGGCCGCCATTGCGATGCTGGGCGACAAGGTGCAGGCCCGCAAGCTCGCGATGAAGGTGGGCGCGCCGCTGGTGGCAGGCACGGCCGATCCGGTGAAGGACGCGGGCGAGGTGCTCGCCTTCGCCGAGAAGCACGGCCTGCCGGTCGCGATCAAGGCCGCGTTCGGTGGCGGCGGGCGCGGCATCAAGGTGGCGTGGCGGCTCGACGAGGTCGAGGGCCTGTACGAATCGGCGGTGCGCGAGGCGGTCACGGCCTTCGGGCGCGGCGAGTGCTATGTGGAGCAGTTCCTCGACCGCCCGCGTCACGTCGAGGCGCAGGTGCTGGCCGACACGCACGGCAACGTGGTGGTGCTCGGCACGCGCGACTGCTCGCTGCAGCGGCGCAACCAGAAGCTGGTGGAAGAGGCGCCCGCGCCCTTCCTGAGCGACGCGCAGCGCGAGCGCATCCACCAGGCCGCGCGCGACATCTGCGCCGAGGCCGGCTACACCGGCGCCGGCACGGTCGAATTCATGCTGAGCGCGAGCGGTGCGATCTCCTTCCTCGAAGTGAACACGCGGCTGCAGGTGGAGCATCCGGTGACGGAAGAAACCACGGGCATCGACCTCGTGATCGAGCAGCTGCGCATCGCCGAAGGCCTGCCGCTGCAGATCAGGCAGACGCCCGCGCCGCGCGGCCATGCCTTCGAGTTCCGCATCAACGCCGAGGACGTGGGGCGCGGCTTCCTGCCATCGCCAGGGCCGGTGAAGGTGTTCGACGCGCCCTCGGGTCCGGGCGTGCGCGTGGATGCCGGCGTGGAGGCGGGCTCGCAGGTGCCGGGCACCTTCGATTCGCTGATGGCCAAGCTGATCGTCACCGGCGCCACGCGCGAGCAGGCCATCGCGCGGGCGCGGCGTGCGCTGAAGGAGTTCCGCATCGAGGGCCTGCCGACCGTGCTGCCCTTCCACCGCGCGGTGATGGCGCACCCGGACTTCGTCTCGGGCGATGCCTTCAAGGTGCACACGCGCTGGATCGAGACCGACTTCGCCAACGGCGAGAAGCCGGCCCTGCGCCCCGATCCGCTGCCCGATGCCGCGCTGCTGCGCACGGCGATCGAAGTCGATGGGCGGCGCATGGCGGTGGGCCTGCCGGCCGTGCTGCTGAACGGGCTTTCGTCGGCGGCTGGCGGCGCTGCTGTGGTGCCTGCTTCGCAAGCACCTGCGGCGGATGCAGCCGCGGTGGCTGCGCCTGTCTCGGGCACGGTGCAGGCCTGGAAGGTGGCCGATGGCGACGAGGTGGCCGAGGGCGCCGTCATCGCCGTGATGGAAGCGATGAAGATGGAGATGCAGGTGCTGGCGCATCGCGCGGGGCGCATCGCCTTCTCGGTGGCCGCGGGCGGCTATGTGACGGTCGGTGCCGCCATCGCGACCATCGCCTGATATCGACGCGCGGAGAACTTTTCTCTGCCTGCTTCAGGCGGTCGGCGCGGCCGCCTGAAGCATTTTCTCTTCGTGTCTACGCCGGCTGCCAGAGTGCGCAGTCCGGGTAAGACCCTACGCGCAGCAGAAGAAGTTGCTGCATCGCAACATTCCATTTCCTGCGCTTGTGCTTGCGGTTACCACGAAAGCCATCGGATTTTTCGGCCGCGAATCGGGTGACCACTTCCCGATGAAATCTTTCTCTCTCAACGCCCCACGTGAAATGTTTTCACCCGGAAAGCTGTCTCTGAAATTGTTGAAACAGCTTGTACATTGATTCGGAGTTTGCAATTGTTTCCCGAGGGAAACGATCGCTCGCCGATTCAATTCAAGACGTGGAGAAGTTCATGAGCACGGTCGATCCCCTGGGCGCCGCATCCGTCCTCACTACGGGCCAGATGGCGATGTGGCTCGGCGCGAAGTTCGCCTCGCCCGACACCAACTTCAACCTCGCCGAAGCCATCGAGATCGAGGGCTGGATCGATCCCGACATCTTCATCGCCGCGATGCGGCAGGTGACCGAAGAGGTCGAGGCCACACGCCTGAGCTTCGTCGACACCGCGCAGGGCCCGCGACAGGTGGTGGCGCCGGCCTTCACGCGCGAGATGCCCTTCCTGGACTTCAGCGGCGAACACGATCCGGCGGCCACCGCGCAGGCATGGATGCAGGCCGACTTCACGCGCAAGGACGACCTCGCGCGCGACCAGCTGTGGATGTCCGCGCTGATCCGCCTGGCCGACGACCACCACGTCTGGTACCACCGCAGCCACCACATCGTGCTCGACGGCTTCGGCGGCGGGCTCATCGCGCGCCGCTTCGCCGACGTCTACAGCGCACGCATCGCCGGCACCGAGGTGCCGGAGGCATCGCGCCTCGCGCCCATCTCGCAGCTGATGGAGGAAGACAAGGCCTATCGCGAATCGGGACGCTACCCGCGCGACAGGCAGTACTGGACGGAGCGCTTCGCCGATGCCCCCGATCCGCTGAGCCTGGCCTCGCAGCGCTCGGTGAACGTGGGCGGCCTGCTGCGCCAGACCGCGCACCTGCCGGCCGACAGCGTTCGGGCGCTGGCCGACATCGCGCAGCAGCTCGGCGCCACGCTGCCGCAGATACTGATCGCGACCACCGCCGCCTACCTGTACCGCGCCACCGGCGTCGAGGACATGGTGATCGGCATTCCCGTCACTGCGCGCCACAACGACCGCATGCGCCGCGTGCCCGCGATGGTGGCCAACGCGCTGCCGCTGCGCCTCGCGATGCGCCCCGACCTGCCGGTGGCCGGGCTGATCGCCGAGGTGGGGCGGCAGATGCGGCAGATCCTGCGGCACCAGTCCTACCGCTACGAGCACCTGCGCAGCGACCTCAACATGCTGGTGAACAACCGGCAGCTCTTCACCACCGTGGTCAACGTCGAGCCCTTCGACTACGACTTCCGCTTCGCCGGCCATTCCGCGAGGCCGCGCAACCTGTCAAACGGCACGGCCGAGGACCTGGGAATCTTCCTGTACGAGCGCGGCAACGGGCAGGACCTGCAGATCGACTTCGACGCCAACCCCGCGATCTACACCGCGCAGTCGCTGGCCGACCACCAGCGCCGGCTGCTGGCTTTCATGACGGCGGTGATCCGCCAGCCCGCGCAGGCCATCGGCCACGTCGACCTGCTCGATGCCGCAGAGCGCGAGCAGTTGCTTGTGACGTGGAACGACACGGCGCACGCGATGCCCGAGACGAACCTCGTCGCGCTCATCGAAGCGCAGCTCGCCGCCAACCCGCAGGGCATCGCGCTGCGCTTCGAGGGCGAGGCGATGAGCAACGAGGAACTCGACCGCCGCGCCAACCGCCTCGCGCACCTGCTGCGCGCGCATGGTGCGGGCCCCGAGCGCACCGTGGCGCTGGCCATTCCGCGTTCCTTCGACCTGATGGTGGCGCTGCTCGCCACGCTGAAGACCGGCGCCGCCTACCTGCCGGTGGACCCGGACTTCCCGCAGGAGCGCATCGCCTTCATGCTCGGCGATGCGCGGCCCGCCTGCCTCGTCACCACCGAAGCGCTCGCGCAGTCGTTGCCGGCAGATGCGCCGAAGCTTCTGCTCGATGTAGCGCAAACGTTTGCGGTACTGGCGAATAGCGACGATGCCGCGCCCGGCGTGGCCATCGACCCCGCGCATCCGGCCTACGTGATCTACACCTCCGGCTCCACCGGCAAGCCCAAGGGCGCGGTGGTGTCGCACCGCGCCATCGTCAACCGCCTGCGCTGGATGCAGGACCGCTACGGGCTGAAGGCCGACGACCGCGTGCTGCAGAAGACTCCATCGAGCTTCGACGTGTCGGTGTGGGAATTCTTCTGGCCGCTGATCGACGGCGCCACGCTGGTGCTCGCGAAGCCCGGCGGCCACAAGGACGCGGCCTACCTCGCGGGCCTGATCGCCGCCGAGGGCATCACCACCGCGCACTTCGTGCCGTCGATGCTGGAAGTGTTCCTGCTCGAACCCACGGCACGCGAGTGCGCTTCGCTGCGACGCGTGATCTGCAGCGGCGAGGCGCTGTCGCCCGCGCTGGTGTCGCAGTTCCAGCGGCAACTGCCGTGCGAGCTGCACAACCTCTACGGGCCGACCGAGGCCGCGGTCGACGTCACGTCGTGGGAGTGCCCGCGCGACGCCGACGGGGGGCCGTCTTCGAAGAGCAGCGTGCCGATCGGCCGGCCGATCTGGAACACGCAGATGCACGTGCTCGACAGCGGCCTGCAGCCCGTGCCGCCCGGCACCACCGGCGAGCTGTACATCGCGGGCATCGGCCTCGCGCGCGGCTATCTCGAGCGGCCGCTGCTGAGCGCCGAGCGCTTCGTGGCCAATCCCTACGGCGAGCCCGGCAGCCGCATGTACCGCAGCGGCGACCTCGCGCGCTGGCGCGAGGACGGCAGCCTCGACTTCCTCGGCCGCGCCGACCAGCAGGTGAAGATCCGCGGCCTGCGCATCGAGCCCGGCGAGATCGAGTCGGCGCTGCTGCGGCATCCGCAGGTCGCGCAGGCGGCGGTGATCGCGCGCGAGGACGTGCCGGGCGAGAAGCGCCTGGTCGCCTACTTCGTGACGGCTGCGGACGCGGCCGATCCGCAATCGGCCGAGCTGCGCACGTTCCTCGCGCAGGCACTGCCCGAGTACATGGTGCCGTCGGCCTTCGTCGGCGTGCCCGCGCTGCCGCTGGGCCCCAGCGGCAAGCTCGACCGCCGCGCACTGCCCGCGCCGGAGCTGCAGGCGGCCACGGCCTACGTCGCGCCGCGCACGCACACCGAAAGAATCCTCGCGGGCCTCTGGGCCGAGACGCTGCACCTGCCGCGCGTGGGCATCGAGGACAACTTCTTCGAGCTCGGCGGGCACTCGCTGATGATCGTGCAGCTGATCTCGATGATCCGCCAGCAGTTCATGATCGACCTGCCGCTGGACACGCTGTTCCAGGTCTCCACCATCGCCGGCCTCGCCGAGCTGCTCGACCAGGCCTCGCAGTCGCGGCCCGGCATCACGCCGAAGCCGCGCCCCGCGCGCATTCCGCTGTCGTTCGCGCAGCGCCGCCTGTGGCTGATGAACCAGCTGGAGAACGCCAACCCCGCCTACAACATGCCGCTGGCCCTGCGCCTGTCGGGCGTGCTCGACCGCGCCGCGCTGCAGTCGGCGCTCGACGACCTGCTGCAGCGCCACGAGAGCCTGCGCACCATCTACCCGAGCGAGGACGGCCTGCCCTACCAGCACATCCTCGAAGGCGAACAGGCCCGCGCGCTGCTGATCGAGGCCGACAGCAGCGAGGACGAGATCGCCGCGCAGCTGCACGCCGCCGCGCGCAGCGGCTTCGACCTCGGCACTACCGCGCCGCTGCGGCCGCACCTCTTCAGGCTGGCCGACGACGAGCATGTGCTGCTGCTGCTCACGCACCACATCGTGGGCGACGGCGCCTCGCTGCTGCCGCTGGCACGCGACCTGAGCATCGCGTACGCCGCGCGCAGCGAAGGCAAGGCACCGGGCTGGGCGCCGCTGCCGCTGCAGTACGCCGACTACGCGCTGTGGCAGCAGGAGCTGCTCGGCAGCGAGGACGACCCTGAAAGCATGGCCGGCCGCCAGCGCGAGTTCTGGCGCGAGACCCTGCGCGACCTGCCCGAGCGGTTGAGCCTGCCGGTCGACCGGCCTCATCCGGGCGTGCCCAGCTACCGGGGCGACGTGGTGCCGCTGCAGATTCCATCGCACGTTCACGAGCGCATGCTGCAGCTGGCGCGCGACGGCCAGGCCAGCGTCTTCATGGTGCTGCAGGCCGCGCTCGCGGGGCTGCTCAACCGGCTGGGCGCGGGCGAGGACATCGTCATCGGAACGCCGGTGGCCGGCCGCAGCGACCACGCGCTGGACGAGCTCATCGGCTGCTTCGTCAACGCGCTGGTGCTGCGCACCGACGTGGCGGGCCAGCCCAGCCTGCGCGAGCTGGTCGCTCGGGTGCGCGCCACCAACCTCGCGGCCTACGCGAACCAGGAGTTCCCGTACGACCGCATCGTGGAGCTGCTGCGGCCGCAGCGCGGCGGCGCGAACCTGCCGCTGTTCCAGGTCATGCTGGGCTTCCAGAGCGGCGGCAACCGGCTCTCTTTCGGGCTGCCGGGCCTGTCGATCACGCCGCAGCCGGTGGAGGTGGACACGGCCAAGTTCGACCTGTCCTTCATCCTCGACGAGCAGCGCGGCGCCGACGGCCTGCCGGGCGGCATCGCGGGCGGCATCCAGTTCAGCACCGACATCTTCGACCGCGCCACCGTCGAGGCCATCGGCCAGCGGCTGGTGCGCCTCCTGGAGCAGGCCTGCGATGCGCCCGATGCCGCGCTGGGCAGCCTGGACATCCTCGGCGACGAGGAGCGCAGCCGCCTGCTGGCCGACTGGAGCGGCAGGAGTGCCGGCACGCGCGACGACATCGCGCCGCTGTCGCTCGCGGCCATGGTGGAGTCGCACGCCGCCGCGCGTCCGCATGCGGCGGCGGTGGTGCTCGACGACGCCTGCGTCGTGAGCTATGCCGCGCTCGACGTGCGCGCCAACAGGCTCGCTCACCTGCTGCGCGCGCGGGGCGTGGGCGCGGGCCACATCGTCGCGACCGTGCTGCCGCGCTCGCTGGACCTCGTGGTGGCGCACCTCGCCATCGTGAAGGCCGGCGCGGCCTACCTGCCCGTCGACCCGAATCACATGGCGGGCCGCAGCGCCTTCGTGTTCGAGGAGGCAGCGCCCGCCGCCGTGCTGACGCATGCGTCGCTGCTGCCGGAGCTGGCCGGCATTGCGCACTGCCTCGCGCTCGACAGCGACGAGACCGTCGCCGCGCTGGCCATCCAGTCGGACGGGCCCGTGGCACAGCCGCGCGCGGCCGACCCGCGCGACGCCGCCTACGTCATCTACACCTCGGGCTCCACCGGCAAGCCCAAGGGCGTGGTGGTGCCGCACCAGGGCTTGAGCAGCCTCGGCGCCTCGATGGCGCAGCGCTTCGCCATCGACCACGACTCGCGCGTGCTGCAGTTCTCCTCCAGCGGCTTCGATGCTTCGGTGATGGACCTGCTGATGGCCTTCCACGCCGGCGCCGCGCTGGTGGTGCCTTCGGCGCAGCAGGTGCTGGGCGCGGAACTGGGCGCGCTGATCGACAGGCTGGCCGTGAGCCACGCGCTGATCCCGCCGGCCGCGCTCGCGACGCTGCCCGAGGGCGAGTACCCGTGCCTGCGGACGGTGGTGGTGGGCGGCGATGCCTGCTCCGCCGAGCTGGCCGCGCGTTGGTCCAGGGGCCGCCGCATGATCAACGCCTACGGCCCGACCGAGATCACCATCTGCGCGAGCACCAGCGCGCCGATGAACGGCCAGGAGCCGCCCACCATCGGCACGCCGGTGTGGAACACGCGCGTGTACGTGCTCGACGACGCGCTGCAGCCGGTGCCTCCGGGCGTGGCGGGCGAGCTCTACATCGCGGGCAGCGGCGTCGCGCGCGGCTACCTGAACCGCGCGTTGCTCAGCGCCGAGCGCTTCGTCGCCGATCCCTTCGGCGAGCCCGGCGGCCGCATGTACCGCAGCGGCGACTTGGCGCGCTGGCGCAATGACGGCAGCCTCGACTTCCTCGGCCGCGCCGACCAGCAGGTGAAGATCCGCGGCTACCGCATCGAGCCGGGCGAGATCGAATCGGTGCTGCTGCGGCATCCGCAGGTGACGCAGGCGGCGGTGATCGCGCGCGAAGACGTGCCGGGCGAGAAGCGCCTCGTGGCCTACGTGGTGGCGTCCTCCGATCCGCAGCCTGCGCAGCTGCGCGCCCACATGGCGCAGTCGCTGCCCGACTACATGGTGCCCTCGGCCTTCGTGCACCTGCCATTCCTGCCGCTGACGCAAAGCGGCAAGCTCGACCGCAGGACGCTGCCGGCGCCGGGGCAGCAGGCCGCCTCGGCTTACGCCGAGCCGCGCACCGCCACCGAAAGGCAGCTTGCCGCGCTGTGGGCCGAGACGCTGCACCTGGAGCGCGTGGGCATCCACGACAACTTCTTCGAGCTCGGTGGCCATTCGCTGATGGCCATCCAGCTCGGCATGCGCATCCGCCAGCAGGTGCGCGCGGACTTCCCGCATGCCGAGGTCTACAACCGGCCGACCATCGCGGCGCTGGCCGCATGGCTGGACGACAACACGGCCGGCGCCGGGGCGCTCGACCTGTCGCGCGAACTCGACCTGCCCGCGTACATCCGCAGGCAGGACACCGCGCCGCCGCTGGCCCCGCAGCGCGTGTTCCTGACCGGCGCCAGCGGCTTCGTCGGCAGCCACCTGCTGGCCGCGCTGCTGCGCGACACCGCCGCCTGCGTGGTCTGCCACGTGCGCGCCGCCGACGAAGAGGCCGGCAGGCGCCGCCTGCAGCTCACGCTGGCGCAGCGACAGCTTGGCGCGATCTGGGACGACGCGCGCATCAAGGTCGTGACCGGCGACCTCGGCAAGCCGCGCCTGGGCCTGGACGACGGCGCGGTGGAACTGGTACGCGAGGGCTGCGACGCCATCTACCACTGCGCGGCGCAGGTCGACTTCCTGCACCCCTACGCCAGCCTGAAGCCGGCCAACGTCGACAGCGTGGTGACGTTGCTCGAATGGACCGCGCAGGGCCGGCCGAAGAGCATGCATTACGTGTCGACGCTGGCGGTGATCGACCAGAACAACGGCAAGGAAGGCGCCACCGTCACCGAGCAGTCGGCGCTGGCCTCCTGGAGCGGGCTGGTCGACGGCTACAGCCAGAGCAAGTGGGTGGGCGACGCGCTGGCGCGCGAGGCGCAGGCGCGCGGCATGCCGGTGGCGATCTACCGGCTGGGCGCGGTCACCGGCGACCACACGCACGCGATCTGCAACGCCGACGACCTGATCTGGCGCGTGGCGCATCTCTATGCCGACCTGGAAGCCATTCCCGACATGGACCTGCCGCTGAACCTCACGCCGGTGGACGACGTGGCGCGCGCCATCCTCGGCCTCGCGGGGCTGCAGGCCTCGTGGGGCCAGGTGTTCCACCTGACCAGCCAGGAGGCGCTGCGGGTGCGCGACATTCCGGCCGTGTTCGAGCGGCTCGGCATGCGGCTCGAACCGGTGGGGCTCGAGCCCTGGCTGCAGCGCGCGCATGCGCGGCTCGCGGTGGGGCAGGACCGCGACCTCGCTGCCGTGC
Source organism: Variovorax sp. TLI9-5A (assembly GCF_056867935.1). Taxonomy (NCBI): domain Bacteria; kingdom Pseudomonadati; phylum Pseudomonadota; class Betaproteobacteria; order Burkholderiales; family Comamonadaceae; genus Variovorax; species Variovorax sp. TLI9-5A. Next base: position 553,118 of record NZ_CP200310.1, read on the forward strand.
TCGCGATCCTCGACCGCTACGACACCTCAGCCACGCCGCCGAAGGTGAGCGGCGAGGCCACGCATGCGCAGCTCCAGGCCATCGGTGCGGCGATCCGCCCGGTGGACCGCGACCTGCTGCAGCGCTATTTCGTCGATCTGGGCATCGACACCAAGGCGCGCCGCCCGGCCGTCGAAACCCGCGCATCGCAGGTGGCCTGAGATGGCGCGCTACCTCATCGCGGCGACCGCGCTGCCAGGACACGTGCTGCCGATGCTGGCCATCGCCCAGCATCTGGTGGGCCTGGGGCACGAGGTGCGGGTGCACACGGCGAGCCGCTTCCGCGCGCAGGCCGAGGCCACCGGCGCGGGCTTCACGCCCTTCGATGCCTCCATCGACTTCGATCACCGCGAGCTCGACCAGCGCTTTCCGCAGCGCCAGCGGCTGCCTTCCGCGCATGCGCAGCTGTGCTTCGGGCTGAAGCATTTCTTCGCCGACGCCATGGCGGCGCAGCGTGCCGGGCTGGGGGCGATCCTGCGCGAGTTCGCGGCCGACGCGATCGTGGTCGACACCATGTTCTGCGGCACCTTCCCGCTCCTGCTGGGGCCGCGCGAGCAGCGCCCGGCGGTGGTGGCCATCGGCATCTCGGCGCTGCCGCTGTCGAGCTGCGACACCGCCTTCTTCGGCACCGCGCTGCCGCCCTCGTCCACGCCGGAGGGGCGCGTGCGCAACCGGGCGATGAACACCAATCTCAAGCAAGCGATGTTCGGCGAAGTGCAGCGCTACTTCGATGCGCTGCTGACCTGCGCGGGCCTGCCGGCACTGCCCGAGTTCTTCATCGACGCGATGGTGAAGCTGCCGGACCTGTACCTGCAGCTCACCTCCGAATCCTTCGAGTACCCGCGCAGCGACCTGCCGGCTTCGGTGCGCTTCGTCGGCCCGCTGCTCGCGCCGGCCAGCCGCGACTTCGTGCCGCCCGAGTGGTGGCACGAGCTGGACGACGGCCGCGCCGTGGTGCTGGTGACGCAGGGCACGCTGGCCAACCAGAACCCGGCGCAGCTGATCGGCCCGACGCTGCAGGCGCTGGCCGGCGCGGGCGACATCCAGGTCATCGCGACCACCGGCGGCCCGCAGCCGGAAGCGCTGAACATGGCGGTGCCCGCGAATGCGCGCGTGCTGCCCTTCCTGCCCTACGACCGGCTGCTGCCCAAGGTCCATGCGATGGTGACCAACGGCGGCTACGGCTCGGTCAACCACGCGCTGAGCCTCGGCGTGCCGCTGGTGGTGGCCGGCGCCACCGAGGAGAAGCCCGAGATCGCCGCGCGCGTGGCCTGGTCGGGGGCGGGCATCAACCTGGGCAACGGGCAGCCCGCCGCGCGCCAGATCGGCGACGCGGTGCGCAGGCTGCTGAAGGAGCCCGCCTACCGCCAGCGCGCGGGCGTGCTGCGCGACGACTTCGCGCGGCATCACGCGCTGACCGAGATTTCGGCCACCCTCGAAGCGCTGCGCGAAGCCGCCGCTCCCGAATCCCTGGCAATGGCCTGACGAGCCCGATTGAAGAACCCGCAAGGAAACAGACGATGAGCAACCCGTTTGACGACAAGAACGGCACCTTCCAGGTGCTGGTGAACGACGAAGGCCAGCACTCGCTGTGGCCCGCCTTCATCGACGTGCCCGCCGGCTGGAAAGTGGCGCTGCCCGCCACCGACAGGGCCGCCTGCGGCGCCTACATCGAGGCGAACTGGACCGACATGCGCCCGCGGTCGCTCGCGGCCAAGGATCTTCTCGACGCCGCTGGTGCATGAGGGTGTTCGCGCTGCACCGGCGCGGCGCTGCATGGGCGTATGCGTCGCGCCTGCGCTCGTCCGCTGCGGGTGAGGTGAGCGTTGCGCCTGGTGAGCGGAAGGCGCGGGCCGCGTCGGCTGAAGGGCGGCAGGAAAAACCGCAGCAGCAAGGCAGGCCGCGCCGGCGATGAGCGTCTTTTCCGTCTGGCCGTATTTCGTGCTCGTGCCGGTGGTGCTCGGCGCGATGGCGCTGCCGGTGTTCCGTGCGGCCGACGAGCCGCAGCCCGGTTCACGCGACCACCGCACCGCCACGCTCGACGGGCTGCGCGGCTTTCTCGCGCTGAGCGTCTTCGTGCACCACCTGATGGTGACCCACGGCCATATCGGGCGCGGCGAGTGGACCTTTCCGCCATCGGGCTTCCACACGCTGCTCGGGCAGGCGGGCGTGGGCGTCTTCTTCATGATCACCGGCTTCCTGTTCTGGGGGAAGCTGCTCGACGCGAAAGGGCGGCCGGACTGGCGCAGCCTGTATGCCGGCCGGCTCTGGCGCATCGGGCCGACCTACCTGCTGGCGGTGGGCCTGATGTTCCTTGTCGTCGCGTGGCGTACCGGCTTCGAGCTCAGGGAGCCGGCGTGGTCCGTGCTCGGCGCGATGCTGCAGTGGCTGGCCCTCGGCATCTGGCCGCTGCAGCCGGACATCAACGGCTACGCCGGCACCACGCTGATCCTGGCGGGCGTGACGTGGACGGTTTTCGTCGAGTGGCTGTTCTACGGGGCGCTGCGGCCTATGGCGCCGCTCGCGCGCGGCGATCGCACGCCCCGGTTCGTGTTCGGCCTCATGCTGCTGCTGTGCCTGCCCCTGCTGGTCTTCGCGGCGCTGTCGCCGGGCGCCACGCCCTCGCGGCCGACGCTCGCGCTGGTGATCGGTGCGCTGGCCTGGGTGCTGGCTTCGTTCCTTTTGGGCATGCTGTCGGCGTGGCTGGTGCGTCAAGGCCGGAGGCTGCAGTTGGCGCAGCGGACGGCTTCGGCGCTCGCGCTGGCCTGCCTCGGTGGCGTGTTCCTGGGCTTCGAGCACATGGTCGGGCCGGTGCAGGTGCTGCTGCTCTGGGTGTTCTTTCACCTGGTGTGCACCGGCAGCACCCTCTTCGGCCTGCTGGCCACGCGCGCGGCCCGGCGCATGAGCACGGTGAGCTACAGCATCTACCTGCTGCAGGGGCTGGTGCTGACCCTGGTGTTCGGGCTGCGGCCGGTGAGGGAGTTCGCGATGGCCGGGGCGATGCAGTACTGGCTGGTGGGCACCGCCTGCGCGCTGCTGCTGGTGGCGGCCTCGGTGGCCAGCTACCGGCTGGTCGAGAAGCCGGGCATTGCGCGGGGCCGGCGCCTGCGGGCCGGGGCGCATGGGATGCCTGCGGCGCAGGCCGCGGGGCCTTGACCGGGGCGAGGCCGCGGTCCTGAAGACCCCAGGCCATCCTCGTGACACACCCTTGCGCATAATTGACGCAAGCTATGACTCTCACCGAACTCAAATACATCGTCGCAGTGGCCCGCGAAAGGCACTTCGGCAAGGCGGCCGAGGCCTGCTACGTTTCGCAGCCGACCCTCTCTGTTGCCATCAAGAAGCTCGAGGACGAGCTCGAAGTCAAGCTCTTCGAGCGCAGTGCCGGCGAAGTGACCGTCACGCCGCTGGGCGAGCAGATCGTGCAGCAGGCCCAGAGCGTGCTCGACCAGGCGGCCAGCATCAAGGAGATCGCCAAGCGCGGCAAGGATCCGCTGGCCGGTCCGCTGAACCTGGGCGTGATCTACACCATCGGGCCGTACCTGCTGCCCGACCTCGTGCGCCAGGTGATCGCGCGCACGCCGCAGATGCCGCTGGTGCTGCAGGAGAACTTCACGGTCAAGCTGCTGGAGATGCTGCGCGCGGGCGAGATCGACTGCGCCATCATGGCCGAGCCCTTTCCCGACACCGGCCTCGCGATGGCGCCGCTGTACGACGAGCCCTTCATGGCGGCGCTGCCCAACAAGCACAAGTTCGCCGACCGCGAATCGATCACGTCCGAAGAACTGCAGAGCGAGACCATGCTGCTGCTGGGCACCGGCCATTGCTTCCGCGACCACGTGCTGGAGGTGTGCCCCGAGTTCGCGCGCTTCTCGAGCAACGCCGAGGGCATCCGCAAGAGCTTCGAGGGCTCTTCGCTCGAGACCATCAAGCACATGGTGGCCTCGGGCATGGGCGTGACGCTGGTGCCGCGCCTGTCGGTGCCGGCCGATGCGCTCAAGCCCAAGGTGAAGGGCCGCAAGGAGCCCGAGCAGATGGTGCGCTACCTGCCGGTGCGCGACGCGCAGGACCGCGATCCGCCCACGCGCCGCGTGGTGCTCGCATGGCGGCGCACCTTCACGCGCTACGAGGCCATCGCCGCGCTGCGCAACGCGATCTACGCGTGCGAGCTGCCGGGCGTGAAGCGCCTTTCGTAGCAGGCCGCAATTCGAGAACTTGGCCTACGCGGCTGCTGTTTTGAATCGTTGATCGCTGAGATAGAGTGGCGCTGTTGCGAAGCCGCGCGCCGGCTTCCAGAATCGAAGCGAACACCCCTTCCAAGAACTCGACTGAAGAAAAGGATCTCCCGCCATGGCCAAAGACTCTAAGAAATCGTCGTCCGCAGCTTCCGCCGGCAAGGTGCCCAAGAAGGGCGGCAAGCAGGTCGCGCAGGAGTCGGGCAGCCGCAACGCGCCCATCATCAACATCGGCATCGAGCGCCAGGATCGCGCCGCCATCGCCGAAGGCCTGAGCCGCGTGCTGGCCGACACCTACACGCTGTACCTCACCACGCACAACTTCCACTGGAACGTGACGGGCCCGCACTTCAACTCGCTGCACGCCATGTTCATGGGCCAGTACACCGAGCTGTGGGGCGCGACCGACGTGCTGGCCGAGCGCATCCGCGCACTGGGCCACTACGCGCCGGGCTCGTATGCCGAGTTCAGCAAGATCGCCACCGTGCCCGACGTGCCGCAGAACCCGCCCAAGGCGATGGAGATGGTGCGCATCCTGGTAAAGGGCCACGAGACCGTGTCGCGCATCGCGCGCGAATTCATTCCTGTCGCCGAAGAAGCCGGCGACGACCCGACGGCCGACATGCTGACCGCGCGCTGCACGGTGCACGATCAGACGGCCTGGATGCTGCGTTCCCTCCTTGAAGACTGATTCCGCTCCTCCCGTCATCGCGCCCGCGGTTCGCCGCGGGCGTTTTGCGTTGTATCTCGACCTGATCCGCTGGAACCGCCCGGCGGGCTGGCTGCTGTTGCTGTGGCCCACGCTGGGCGCGCTGTGGTTCGCGGCGGGCGGCTGGCCGGGCTGGCACCTGCTGATCGTGTTCACGCTCGGCACCTTCCTGATGCGCAGCGCCGGCTGCTGCGTCAACGACGTGGCCGACCGCGACTTCGACCGCCACGTCAAGCGCACGGCGCAGCGGCCCGTGACCAGCGGCGAGCTGTCGGTCAAGGAAGCGCTGGGGCTGGGCGTGGTGCTGGCGCTGGTGTCCTTCGGGCTGGTGCTCACGACCAACCGCACGACGGTGCTGTGGTCGTTCGCGGCACTGGCCATCACGCTGATCTACCCCTTCGCCAAGCGTTTTGTCTCGGTGCCGCAGGCGGTGCTGGGCATCGCCTTCAGCTTCGGCATTCCGATGGCCTTCGCGGCGGTGCAGTCGACCGTGCCGCTCTTCGCGGCGGCGCTGCTCGCAGGCAACCTGTTCTGGGTGCTGGCCTACGACACCGAATACGCGATGGTCGACCGCGACGACGACCTGAAGATCGGCATGAAGACATCGGCCATCACCTTCGGCCGCTTCGACGTTGCGGCGGTGATGGTGAGCTACGCGATCTTCCTTGCGGTCTGGACCTGGGCAGGTGCCAGCCGTTCGCTGGGCGTGCTGTTCTACGTCGGCATCGCGGTGGCCGCGGCGCAGGCGCTGTGGCACTGGCAACTGATCCACGACCGCACGCGCGAAGGCTGCTTCAAGGCCTTCCGCCTGAACCACTGGCTCGGCTTCACCGTGTTCGCCGGCGTCGTGGCCGGCTATGCGCTGCGTTGAACTGAACATGATGTCCGACGCACTGCTGCAGCGGCTGAAGCTCACGATCGGCCAGGAGGGCCACTCGGGCTGGCATCGCATCACGCAGGAGATGGTCGACCGCTACTCGGAGCTCTCGGGCGACGGCGAAGGCGAGTGGATCCACCTCGACCCCGAGCGGGCGGCGCGCGAGGCCGGCTACGGCGGCACCATCGTGCAGGGCTTCTTCCAGGTGTCGCACTTGATCCGGCTGACCGGCGAGGCCATGCGCACGCTGCTGCCCTTCGACTCGAACCACGCCCTCAACTACGGCTTCGATCGCCTGCGCTTCGTGCGGCCGATGCCGGTGGGGGCGCGCTTCCGGGCGCGGGTGCGCATCGCCGACGTGAGGCCCAAGGCAGGCGACAGCTTCCTGCTGAAGGAAGAGGTCTGGCTGGAGCTGGAAGACGGCACCGTCACGCTGGCCGCCGAGTGGCTGTTCCTGCTGGGCCCGCGCGCGCTGGCCGCGGACTGAGCCCTGACCGCTGCCCCGGTCAGCCGCGGCCGAATTCTTCGCCCAGTTCGGCGGCGCGCTTCTGTGCCGCACGGATCGCGGTCTTGAACTGCGACTTCACATCCGCCGCCTGCAGCGAGGTGATGGCCGCGTAGGTCGTGCCGCCCTTGGAGGTCACGCGCTCGCGCAGCACCGAGGGCGGCTCGGTCGCGCTGTGCGCCAGCGACGAGGCGCCGGTGAAGGTGCCGATGGCCAGCCGCTGGGCCTGTTCGGGCGAGAGGCCCATCTCCACGCCGGCCTCGGTCATCGCTTCGATGAAATAGAACACGTAGGCCGGACCGGAGCCCGACATGGCGGTGACGGCGTCTAGCGCCGGTTCTGCGTCGACCCAGAGCAGTTCGCCGGTGGGCGCCAGCAGCTGGCCGACCAGGGAGCGGTCGGTGCCCTCGACGCCGGGCCTGGCGTACAGGCCGGTCATGCCCTTGCCCACCAGCGCGGGTGTGTTGGGCATGGCGCGCACCACGCGCTCGGTGCCGAGCCAGCGCGCGATGCTGTCGGACGGAATGCCCGCGGCCACGCTCAGGTGCAGGGCATCGGCGGCAAAGGCGCGCACCGGCTTGGCGGCTTCGGCGAAGGTCTGCGGCTTGACCGCCCACACCACCACGCCGCAGCGCGAAAGAGCCTCGCCCGCCTCGGCCTTGGCGACGATGCCGAAGGACTGGGCCAGCTTCGTGCGGGCTTCCTCGAAGGGCTCGACCACCTCGAAGGCATCCGCCGGGGTGCCTTGCTGGATCAGGCCGCCGATGATGGCGCTGGCCATGTTGCCGCCCCCGATGAAGGCGACGGGGGGCAGCGGCGCGGGGCCGGTGCGGGGCAGGAAGGTCACGGCGATGGTCATGGTCGGTCGGCGTATTCGAAGGCGGCGAACTGGGTGATTTGAAGGGGATTGAAATTGTCGTCGCTCACGACCACCAGCATGCGCTTGCCGCCCGGCAGGGGCGGGCCCCAGCACATGCCTTCGGTGTTGTCAAGCCGGGAGAGGCCCAGCGCGGCGAAATCGGCCACCAGCGTCTTGGCCGCCGGCCGGTGGTTGCCGGGCGCCAGCGCATCGACCGCGAGCACGTCGCTGGCGGCGCGGGTGTCGATCTCGTACAGGCGCAGCGAATTGCCGGCGCCGGTGGCGTAGGCGCGCTCCAGCACCAGCATGCGGTCGGCATCGAGCATCAGGATCTCGCTCACGCCGTTGTCGGCGTAGCTGCCGGGGATCAGCGGGCGCAGCGGGATGGCGTCGGGGATATAGGCGATCTGGCGGTCGGCCTGGCCGGTCTCGAGGTCGATGCGGGTGAAGCGGCAGGGGCCGCCGGGGGCGCTGGTGGTGGGCTCGGGGCCGTCCTGGATCAGGGCGTTTTCCATTCCCAGCCAGGCGAATCGGCCATCGGGCGTGAGGCTGACGCCCTCGAAAGTCAGGTTGTCGCGTGGGCCGCGGCGTTTGGCCGGGTCGGCCTGGAACATCGCCGGCGTCCGGAATTCGCGCAGGAAGCGGCCGTCGCGGGCCGATTCGTACAGCGCGGGACCGAAGCCGCGGGCGACGTCGCCTTCGCTGGTCCAGAGCAGGGTGTTGGTGGCGGGGCGTAGCCGGAGGGCTTCAGGGTCGGGCACCGGGAGGCTGTCGACCGCGTTGCGCCGGTTGGGCCAGGGGCCGCCGCCGGGACGTTGCAGCTGCACCGCGCCGGTCGGCTCCGGCGGCGCGGCCTGCGGGGAGGGCCAGCGCGCGGTGTAGTAACGCACTGGTGCCAGGTCTGACCGGTCGTCGCTGATGAGCAGGTACTCACCTCGGATCAGGTCGTAGTCGATGCCCGAGAGGCCTCCGGCCGTGGTTCCTTCTATATGAAGGCGGTGCGGCCAGCGTGCCTCGGCGACGAGGCGCAGCCGGCCGGGGTCCGGCTTCGGCGTCGCGCCGCCCTTGCAGCCGGCCAGTGCCAGTCCCGCCAGTCCCGCCAGGCCGGCCCCACCGGCCAGCAGCAGGCGCCGGCGCTGCATCGACGAGGTCGAAAGAATGGGGTTTTCGGGCATTCGCACGCCCCGAAGTCTAGTGGCAGTGCTTGACGGCAATCAGGGTTGTTGACTTCCGGCTTCTCGCGTGCAACAATCGCGGGCTTCGCTTTCAAAAGGCGGAGCTTTCAGCCCAAAGCGAAAGTGTCCCGAGTGGTTCGGGGCATGGACGACGGGCCCAAGACTGACTGATTTGCCTCCCTCCTGGATGCACATCGGTACAAGTTGGGAATATCAAGAAATGATCCAAACTGAATCCCGGCTCGAAGTGGCCGACAACACGGGCGCGAAATCCGTCCTGTGTATCAAGGTGCTCGGTGGCTCCAAGCGGCGTTATGCCAGCGTGGGCGACGTCATCAAGGTCAGCATCAAGGAAGCCGCTCCGCGTGGTCGCGTCAAGAAGGGCGAGATCTACAGCGCAGTGGTGGTCCGCACCGCCAAGGGCATCCGTCGCGCCGACGGTTCGCTCGTCAAGTTCGACGGCAACGCAGCAGTGTTGCTCAACGCCAAGCTGGAGCCCATCGGCACCCGCATCTTCGGACCGGTCACGCGCGAACTGCGCACCGAGAAGTTCATGAAGATCGTGTCGCTGGCACCCGAAGTTCTCTAAGGACACAACGCCATGAACAAGATTCGCAAGGGCGACCAGGTCATCGTGTTGGCCGGCCGCGACAAGGGCAAGCGGGGCACCGTCTCGCTGCGCAAGGACGACTCGCATGTGGTCGTCGAAGGCATCAACCTCGTCAAGAAGCACACCAAGCCGAACCCGCTCAAGGGTACGACCGGTGGCATCGTCGAGAAGGCCATGCCGATTCACCAATCCAACGTGGCGATCTTCAACGCCGCGACCGGCAAGGCCGATCGCGTGGGCGTCAAGGTCTCGCAGGATGCTGACGGCAAGCGCGTGGCTGTTCGCGTGTTCAAGTCGAGCGGCGAAGAAATCAAGTTCGCCTAAGAGGTACTCACATGGCACGTCTCCAACAACACTATCGCGAAAAGATCGCGAAAGACCTGACGGAAAAGTTCGGCTACACGTCGCCGATGCAGGTTCCGCGCCTCACCAAGATCACGCTCAACATGGGTGTGGGTGAAGCAGTCGCCGACAAGAAGGTTCTCGACAACGCAGTCGCCGACCTGACCAAGATCGCCGGCCAGAAGCCCGTGGTCACCAAGTCGAAGAAGGCCATCGCCGGCTTCAAGATCCGCGAAAACCAGCCGATCGGCTGCATGGTCACGCTGCGTGGCGTGCACATGTACGAATTCCTGGATCGCTTCGTGACCATCGCGCTGCCGCGCGTTCGCGACTTCCGTGGTATCTCCGGTCGTGCTTTCGATGGCCGTGGCAACTACAACATCGGCGTCAAGGAACAGATCATTTTCCCCGAGATCGAGTACGACAAGGTCGATGCCCTGCGCGGTCTCAATATCAGCATCACGACGACGGCCAAGACCGACGAAGAAGCCAAGGCGCTTCTCGCTGGCTTCCGTTTCCCGTTCAAGAACTGAGGTGACCTGTGGCTAAAGCATCTTTGATCCAGCGCGAACTCAAGCGCGACAAGCTGGTTGCCAAGTTCGCAGCGAAGCACGCCGAACTGAAGGCGGCTTCCAACGACCTGAAGAAGACCGAGGAAGAGCGCGCTGCTGCTCGCCTGGCGCTGCAGAAGCTGCCGCGCAACGCGAACCCCACGCGCCAGCGCAACCGTTGCGAAATCACCGGTCGTCCCCGTGGCACCTTCCGTCAATTCGGTCTGGCCCGCGCCAAGATCCGCGAACTGGCTTTCAACGGCGACATCCCCGGTGTCACCAAGGCCAGCTGGTAAGCCAGGCAGGAGCAAACAACATGAGCATGAGTGATCCCATTGCCGACCTGCTGACGCGTATCCGCAACGCGCAGATGGTGGCGAAGCCCACCGTGTCGGTCCCGTCTTCCAAGGTGAAGATCGCGATCGCACAAGTCCTGAAGGACGAGGGCTACATCGACGGCTTCCAGGTCAAGACCGAAGCCGGCAAGAGCGAACTGGAAATCTCGCTGAAGTACTACGCTGGCCGTCCGGTCATCGAGCGCATCGAGCGTGTGAGCCGCCCCGGCCTGCGTGTCTACAAGGCCAGCGCTTCCATTCCGCAAGTCCAGAACGGCCTCGGCGTCGCCATCGTCACGACCCCCAAGGGCGTGATGACCGACCGCAAGGCTCGCGCCTCCGGTGTCGGCGGCGAAGTCCTGTGCTACGTCGCCTAACCGAGACATCGAGGAGTAACTGAAATGTCCCGAGTAGGAAAATCGCCGGTCGCCATCCCCGCAGGCGTGGATGTGTCGATCAAGGAAGACCAGATCAGCGTCAAGGGTGCGGGCGGCACGCTCAACCTCGCGCGCAACGCACTGGTCAACGTCGTCAGCAAGGACGGCAAGCTGAGCTTCGAACCCGCCAACGATTCGCGTGAAGCCAACGCGATGAGCGGCACGGTTCGCCAGCTCGTGAACAACATGGTGGTCGGTGTGACCAAGGGCTTCGAGAAGAAGCTCAGCTTGGTCGGCGTGGGCTACAAGGCCGCCGCCCAGGGCGCCAAGCTGAACCTCCAGGTCGGCTACTCGCACCCCGTCAACATCGACATGCCGCAAGGCATCACGGTGGCGACGCCCACCCCGACCGAAGTCGTGATCAAGGGTGCCGACCGCCAGCGCGTCGGCCAGGTGGCCGCTGAGATCCGTGCCGTTCGTCCGCCAGAGCCCTACAAGGGCAAGGGCATCCGCTATGCGGACGAGAAGATCGTGATCAAAGAGACCAAGAAGAAGTAAGGGGCAGCAAAATGATGTTGACCAAAAAAGCACAGCGTCTCCGCCGTTCGCGCCAGACCCGCATCCGCATCGCGACGCAGGGTGTGGCCCGTCTGACGGTGAACCGCACCAACCTGCACATCTACGCCACCGTCATCTCCGGCGACGGCGCCAAGGTGATTGCAACCGCATCGACGGCAGAAGCCGAAGTGCGTACCTCGCTCGGCGGTTCGGGCAAGGGCGGCAATGCCGCCGCAGCCACCGCCGTCGGCAAGCGCATCGCTGAAAAGGCGAAGGCTGCCGGCATCGAGAAGGTCGCTTTCGACCGCGCAGGTTTCGCGTACCACGGCCGCGTCAAGGCGCTGGCCGAAGCCGCCCGCGAAGCCGGCCTGCAGTTCTAAACGGACACGAGATTCAAAATGGCAAAGATTCAGGCAAGAGCGCAGAACGAAGGCCCCGAGGACGGTTTGCGCGAGAAGATGATCGCGATCAACCGCGTCACCAAGGTGGTGAAGGGTGGTCGTATCCTCGGTTTCGCAGCACTGACCGTGGTCGGTGACGGCGATGGCCGCGTCGGCATGGGCAAGGGCAAGTCGAAGGAAGTGCCCGCTGCAGTGCAGAAGGCAATGGAAGAAGCGCGTCGCAACCTGCTGAAGGTTTCGATCAAGAACGGCACGCTGCACCACCAGGTGCAAGGCCACCATGGCGCTTCGACGGTCGTGATGTACCCGGCTCCCAAGGGTACCGGCATCATCGCCGGCGGCCCGATGCGCGCCGTGTTCGAAGTGATGGGTATCACCGACATCGTGGCCAAGAGCCATGGTTCGTCGAACCCCTACAACATGGTTCGCGCCACGCTCGACGGGTTGAAGAACTCGACGACCGCCAGCGAAGTGGCTGCCAAGCGCGGCCTGACCGTCGAAGAAATCTTCGCCTGAGCGCAGGCCATCGCAAGCCTCAAGGAAGCATTCAAATGACGCAACAACAAACCCTCAAGGTGCAGCTGGTCAAGAGCCCGATCGGCACCAAGGAATCGCATCGCGCGACCGTGCGTGGCCTCGGCCTGCGCAAGCTCAACAGCGTGAGCGAGCTGCAAGACACGCCCGCAGTGCGCGGCATGATCAACAAGATCAGTTATCTGGTCAAAGTTCTGTAAGAGAGACTGATATGGAACTCAATGGCATCAAGCCGGCGGATGGCGCCAAGCACGCCAAGCGCCGTGTCGGCCGCGGTATCGGTTCCGGCCTGGGCAAGACCTCGGGTCGCGGCCACAAGGGCCAGAAGTCGCGCGCAGGCGGTTTCCACAAGGTCGGCTTCGAAGGCGGTCAAATGCCGCTGCAGCGTCGCCTGCCGAAGCGTGGCTTCAAGTCGCACCTGCTGAAGTTCAACGCCGAAGTCACGCTGACCGCTCTCGAGCAGCTCGGCCTGGCCGAAGTGGACATCCTGGCGCTGAAGCAAGCCGGCCTCGTGGGTCAGCTCGCCAAGGTCGTCAAGGTCGTGAAGACCGGTGAGCTCACCAAGGCCGTCAAGCTGACGGGCGTGGGCGCAACGGCTGGCGCCAAGGCTGCCATCGAAGCGGCCGGCGGCAGCATCGCCTGATCATCATCGGACTGAAAGAAGTTCTTCGTGGCAACTAACGCGGCAACGATCGCAAAAACAGGCAAGTTCGGCGACCTCCGTCGTCGGCTCGTCTTTTTGCTGCTCGCGCTCGTGGTCTACCGGATTGGCGCGCACATCCCTGTGCCGGGTATCAACCCGGACCAGCTGGCGGCGTTGTTCCAGGGCCAGCAGGGCGGCATTCTGAGCCTGTTCAACATGTTCTCGGGCGGAGCGCTGTCGCGCTTCACCGTGTTCGCGTTGGGGATCATGCCGTACATCTCGGCGTCGATCATCATGCAGCTGATGACCTACGTGCTTCCGACCTTCGAGCAATTGAAGAAGGAAGGCGAGGCCGGCCGCCGCAAGATCACGCAGTACACGCGCTATGGCGCGCTGGGCCTGGCCCTGTTCCAGTCGTTCAGCATCGCGGTCGCGCTCGAGTCGTCGGCTGGCTTGGTCATCTCGCCCGGTTTCGGCTTCCGCCTGACCGCCATGGTGAGCCTGACGGCTGGTTCGATGTTCCTGATGTGGCTCGGCGAGCAGATCACCGAACGCGGCCTCGGCAACGGCATCTCGATCCTGATCTTCGCGGGTATCGCGGCCGGTCTGCCCAACGCCATCGGTGGCCTGCTGGAGCTGGTGCGTACCGGCGCCATGAACGTGATCGTCGCGCTCTTCATCGTCGCCGTGGTGGTGCTGGTCACCTACTTCGTGGTGTTCGTCGAACGCGGTCAGCGCAAGATCCTCGTGAACTATGCGCGGCGCCAGGTCGGCAACAAGGTGTATGGCGGCCAGTCGTCGCACCTGCCGCTGAAGCTGAACATGGCCGGCGTGATCCCGCCGATCTTCGCCTCGTCGATCATCCTGCTGCCGGCAACGGTGGTCGGCTGGTTCAGCACCGGCGACGGCGGTTTCCGCTGGATCAAGGACGTTGCCAGCGCTCTGCGCCCCGGCGAGCCGATCTACGTGTTGCTGTATGCCGCTGCCATCGTTTTCTTCTGCTTCTTCTACACGGCGCTCGTGTTCAACAGCAAGGAAACGGCCGACAACCTGAAGAAGAGTGGTGCATTCATTCCTGGCATTCGCCCGGGTGACCAGACCGCTCGCTACATCGACAAGATTCTGGTTCGCCTGACGTTGGCTGGCGCGGTGTACATCACCTTCGTCTGCCTGCTGCCAGAGTTCCTGATCCTGAAGTACAACGTGCCGTTCTACTTCGGTGGTACCTCCCTGCTGATCATCGTGGTCGTCACGATGGACTTCATGGCCCAGGTGCAAAACTACATGATGTCCCAGCAGTACGAATCGCTGCTGAAGAAGGCGAACTTCAAGACATCGTAGGGCTGTGTTTCAGTATTGAGTCCGGGCGGTAGACCGCCACGTTAAACAGTTTTAGGAGAGTGAAATGAGAGTTTCGGCTTCGGTCAAAACCATTTGCCGTAATTGCAAGGTCATCCGCCGCAAGGGTGTGGTGCGCGTGATCTGCACCGACCCGCGCCACAAGCAGCGCCAGGGTTGATTGAAGAGTATTAGAGGACGCACATGGCACGTATTGCTGGCATCAACATCCCGCCGCACAAGCACGCTGAAATCGGCCTGACCGCCATCTTCGGCATCGGTCGCACCCGCGCCCGTCAGATCTGCGAAGCGAGCGGCATCGAGTATTCGAAGAAGATCAAGGATCTGACCGACGCCGATCTCGAGAAGATCCGCGACCAGATCGCGCTGTTCACGATCGAAGGCGACCTGCGTCGCGAAACGACGATGAACATCAAGCGCCTGATGGACATCGGCTGCTACCGCGGCTTCCGTCACCGTCGCGGCCTGCCGATGCGCGGCCAGCGCACGCGCACCAACGCCCGCACCCGCAAGGGTCCGCGCAAGGCTGCGCAGTCCCTGAAGAAATAAGGATAGAACAGCATGGCTAAAGCACCTGCAAACAACGCCGCACAGCGCGTTCGCAAGAAGGTTCGCAAGAACGTCGCGGACGGTATCGCTCACGTGCACGCTTCGTTCAACAACACCATCATCACGATCACCGATCGCCAGGGCAACGCCCTGTCGTGGGCTTCGTCGGGTGGCCAGGGCTTCAAGGGCTCGCGCAAGTCGACGCCGTTCGCTGCGCAGGTGGCTTCCGAAGTGGCCGGCCGTGCTGCTGTCGAACAAGGCATCAAGAACCTCGACGTCGAGATCAAGGGCCCCGGCCCCGGTCGCGAATCGTCGGTGCGCGCACTGGCTGCGCTCGGCATCCGGATCAACTCGATCGCCGACGTGACGCCCGTTCCGCACAACGGCTGCCGTCCCCAGAAGCGTCGCCGCATCTGATCGTCAGTCAGCAAGGCGCAGCCGGCTTTGAATAGCGGCTGCGCATTTGTTTTTTAACTAAGCCCACCGCCATCAGCATTCCGCCGATGGCTCCCGCAGGCAACTGCGGCAGATGACACAAAGGAAAAATCGTGGCACGTTACCTCGGCCCCAAGGCCAAACTTTCCCGCCGTGAAGGCACCGACCTGTTCCTGAAGAGCGCCCGCCGTTCGATCCAGGACAAGGCCAAGTTCGACTCCAAGCCCGGCCAGCACGGTCGCACCTCGGGTCAGCGCACCTCCGACTACGGCCTGCAGCTGCGCGAGAAGCAGAAGGTCAAGCGCATGTACGGCGTGCTCGAGAAGCAATTCCGCCGCTACTTCGAGGAAGCCGACCGCCGCCGTGGCAACACTGGCGCCAACCTGCTGTTCATCCTCGAATCGCGCCTGGACAACGTCGTCTATCGCATGGGCTTCGGCTCGACCCGCGCCGAAGCGCGCCAACTCGTGTCGCACAAGGCGATCACGGTGAACGGTCAGTCGGTCAACATCCCGTCGTACCTGGTCAAGACCGGCGACGTGATCGCCGTGCGCGACAAGTCGAAGAAGCAGACCCGCGTTGTCGAAGCTCTGCAACTCGCCCAGCAGGTCGGTATTCCGGCATGGGTCGACGTGAATGCCGACAAGGCCGAAGGCACGTTCAAGAAGGTGCCCGATCGCGACGAATTCGCAGCCGACATCAACGAATCGCTGATCGTCGAACTGTATTCGCGTTGATTTTTTCTACCCACCTGCGCTTACACGCGCCGGCGGGAGATTGTTTTTGTTGTTCACGTTCCTGTTCCGCGCTCCGTCGCGGCTCAGGTGCTTCACCAGCCTTACCGGTGTAACGAGCCGGGGGTATTGAGAGGAAGTCTGCATGCAAACCACCCTGCTGAAACCCAAGACCATCCAGGTCGAGCAACTTGCCGCCAACAAGGCCAAGGTGACGCTCGAGCCTTTCGAGCGCGGCTACGGCCACACGCTCGGCAACGCGCTGCGTCGCGTTCTGCTGTCGTCCATGGTGGGCTACTCGGCCACCGAAGTCACGATCGCTGGCGTTCTGCATGAGTACTCGTCGATCGACGGCGTGCAGGAAGATGTCGTCAACATCCTGCTGAATCTCAAGGGCGTGGTGTTCAAGCTCCACAACCGCGACGAAGTCACGCTGAGCCTGCGCAAGGACGGCGAAGGCCCGGTCCTGGCGTCAGACATCCAGACCCCGCACGACGTCGAGATCATCAACCCCGACCACGTGATCGCCAACCTGTCGCAAGGCGGCAAGCTCGACATGCAGATCAAGGTCGAGAAGGGCCGCGGCTACGTGCCCGGCACGATGCGCCGCTATGCGGACGAGCCGACCAAGTCGATCGGCCGCATCGTCCTCGACGCCTCGTTCTCGCCCGTCAAGCGCGTGAGCTACACGGTCGAAAGCGCCCGCGTCGAGCAGCGCACCGACCTCGACAAGCTGCTGGTCGAAATCGAGACCAACGGCGCGATCACCGCCGAAGACGCCGTGCGCGCATCGGCTAAAATCCTGGTCGAGCAGCTCGCCGTGTTCGCGCAGCTCGAAGGCGGCGAACTCGCTGCGTTCGACGCTCCGGCTCCGCGCAGCGCACAGCAGTTCGATCCGATCCTGCTGCGCCCTGTCGACGAACTCGAACTGACGGTGCGTTCGGCCAACTGCCTGAAGGCCGAAAACATCTACTACATCGGTGACCTGATCCAGCGCACCGAGAACGAGCTGCTCAAGACCCCGAACCTGGGTCGCAAGTCGCTCAACGAAATCAAGGAAGTGCTCGCCTCGCGCGGCCTGACCTTGGGCATGAAGCTCGAAAGCTGGCCGCCGGCCGGTCTCGACAAGCGTTGATTTGAATTTTTTGAAGAGGCCCCCTGAAAAGGGCCAGTGCACCGGGCAGTACCTGACACGGCTGCCTGTTTTTATAAAGTAAAGGAAAGCACCATGCGTCACGGACACGGACTCCGCAAACTCAACCGCACCAGCTCGCACCGCCTCGCGATGCTGCAGAACATGATGAATTCGCTCATCGAGCACGAAGTCATCAAGACCACGGTCCCCAAGGCCAAGGAACTGCGCCGCGTCATCGAGCCGATGATCACGCTCGCCAAGAAGCCCACCGTCGC
The DNA here is from genome assembly GCF_056867935.1 of Variovorax sp. TLI9-5A. Lineage (NCBI taxonomy): Bacteria > Pseudomonadati > Pseudomonadota > Betaproteobacteria > Burkholderiales > Comamonadaceae > Variovorax > Variovorax sp. TLI9-5A. The sequence continues at coordinate 570,355 of NZ_CP200310.1, forward strand.
CAACAAGCGCCTGGCCTTCGACCGCCTGCGCAACCGCGATGCCGTCGTGAAGCTCTTCGGCGACCTCGGCCCGCGTTTCGCAACGCGTCCGGGCGGCTACACCCGCATCCTGAAGATGGGTTTCCGCGTGGGTGACAACGCCCCGATGGCGCTCGTCGAACTGGTTGATCGTCCTGAAATTAAAGAAGACGCAGCCGAGCAAAACGCCGCTGAATAAGCTATAATCTAAGTCTGCCGCGCGATGGAGCAGCCTGGTAGCTCGTTGGGCTCATAACCCAAAGGTCGCAAGTTCAAATCTTGCTCGCGCAACCAAATTAAAAAGGCCCTTTGAGAAATCAAAGGGCCTTTTTCTTCGCCGATCTTTTTGTCGATCAATTGCCGGTGAGTGGCAAAAAAGAAATGCCCTCGCAATGAGGGCATTTTTTATTTTGGGCGACGAGGAAACGGGTCAGTCCGGAATGACCGCCGTCACCTCGATCTCAACCTTGGCCCGGTGCTCCACCAGCGCCGCCACCTGCACGCAGGTCATGGCCGGGAAGTTGCGCCCCATCGCATCGCGATAGACCGGCCCGAGCTCGCCCAGCCGGCGGCTGTATTCGTCGCGGTCCGTCACGTACCAGGTCATGCGCACCATGTGCTCTGGGCCCGCACCACCTGCGCGCAGCACCTCGACGATGTTGCGCAGAGCCAGGCCGCACTGGTCGATGAAGTCGTCGGACTCGAATTGCTGCTGTGCATTCCAGCCGATCTGGCCGCCGACGAACAGCATCGTTCCGCGAGCGGCCACGCCGTTCGCATAGCCTTTGGGAGGCAGCCAGCCTTCGGGCTGCAGGAGTTTGTTGATCATGATGTCGTGTTGAGTTGTCTCAGTCTGAATCGTTGGAGCTTGCCGGTTTCCGTGCGCGGCAGTACCGGCACGAACTCGATCTCCCTTGGGTATTTGAATGGCGCAATGGTCGCCTTCACATGGTCCTGCAGCGCCTTCACGAGGGCTGCGTTGCCCTCGTTGCCGGGCTTGAGAACGCAGAACGCCTTCACGATCATGCCGCGCTCGGCATCGGGCTTGCCGATCACGCCGCACTCGGCCACGGCGGGGTGCTTGAGAAGCGCATCTTCTACCTCGGGCCCGCCGACGTTGTAGCCGGCCGTGATGATCATGTCGTCCGCGCGCGCCTGATAGAAGAAATAGCCGTCGTCGTCCTGCACGAACGAATCGCCCGGATAGTTCCATCCGTTCTTCACATAGTCGGCCTGGCGCGGATCGTCGAGATAGCGGCAACCCACCGGCCCCTGCAGCGCGAGCTTGCCGACCGTGCCGTGCGGCACCTCGTTGCCCTCCCCGTCCACCACCTTCGCGGTGAAGCCGGGCACCGCCTTGCCGACTGCTCCCCGGCGCACGTCGTCGCCCGCAGCGGAGATGTAGATGTGGAACACCTCGGTCCCGCCGATGCCATCGAGCATCTCGAGGCCGGAAGCTTCCTTCCACAGCTGGCGCGTGGCGTCGGGCAAGGCCTCGCCCGCACTCACGCTGATGCGCAGGCTGGGCATGCCGTGCTGCTTCACGAACGTCGCCATCTGGCGATAGAAGGTCGGCGCCGTGTAGCAGATGGTCGCACCGACTTCGTTGATGAGCTTCACCAGCCCTTCGGGCGTGAAAGGCGCATCGGGGAAATAGACCGATGCCCCCGCCCACATCGGAAACACCAGCAGCCCGCCGAGCCCGAAGGTGAAGGCCAGCGGCGGCGACCCCACCACGATGTCGTCGCTGCGCGCGCGCAGCACATGGCGCGGCCAGGTTTCGCACATCGCGAGCACGTCGCGGTGCGTGGTGACGGGGGCCTTCGGCTTGCCGGTTGTGCCCGAGGTGAAGGCCAGCAGCGCGATGTCGTCGGATGCCGTGGGGCATGCCTTGAATACGCCGCTCTTCTTCGCTGCGCGCGCCGAGAGCGAGTCCTCCGCATCGGGCTTGTTGAACGCCACCACCGTGGCAAGCACCGGATGCGCCTGCTGCGCCATCAGCAGCTCGTCGAGCAGCCGCCCGTCGCACAGCGCGGCCACAGGCTGCGACTTCTCGATGATGTCGCCCAGTTCCTTGGCGCGCAGCAGCGGCATCGTCGCCACGGCGATCAGCCCGGCCTTGACCACCGCCAGCCACGCCAGCGCCATCGCCACCGAATTGCCGCCGCGCAGCAGCACACGATTGCCCGGCACCAGCCCGAGATCCTCGACCAGCACCTGCGCGATGCGGTTGACCTCGACGGCCGCCTGCGCATAGGTCAGCGTGCCCCGCGGCGAGCGCAGCATCGGCTTGTCGCCGAAGCCCTTCGCCGCAGCCTTGTCGAGCAGTTCCTCGACCAGGTTGAGCTGGTCGGGCAGCCGAAGCTCGGGCAGGTCGTAGCGAAAGACAGGCAACTGCGCCGCAGGCGGCAGGCGGTCGTGAACGAAGCGGTCGACTTGGGCAGACACGGTGTTTATCCCCGCAGAACGGATTTGCCGATGATCAGTTGTTGGACTTCCGTCGCGCCTTCATAGATGCGCAGCGAGCGGATGTCGCGGTAGAGGCTTTCAACCTTCGTGCCAACCTTCACGCCGAGGCCGCCATGCATCTGCAGCGCCATGTCGATCACGCGGCTTGCGTTCTCGGTGGCGCACATCTTGGCCATGGCCGCGGCGGCCGACACGTCGCCCACAGCAGGTGCGCCGCGCCGCTCGGCGTCGTCGCGCATCCATGCGGCGCGGTAGGTGAGCAATGCGGCGCTGTCGATCAGCGCGGCCATCTCGCCGAGCTTCGCCTGCGTGAGCTGGAAGTCCGCCAGCGTCTGGCCGAACATGCGGCGCTTCTTCGAATGGGCGATCGCTTCCGCCAGCGCGCGCCGGCCCATGCCGAGCGCGGCTGCCGCCACCGAGGCGCGGAAGATGTCGAGCGTGCGCATCGCGAGCTTGAAGCCGCCGTTGAGCTCACCCAGCTGTGCGGTGCGTGGCACGACGCAGTTCTCGAAGCGCAGCGTGGCCAGCGGGTGCGGTGCCATCACGTCGATGTGCGCGGAAGTGTCGAGACCTGGCGTCTTCGCATCGACGATGAACGCAGTGATGCCGCGCGTGCCGCCCGCCGGGTCGGTCTTCGCGAACACGCAGTAGAAGTCGGCGATGCCGCCGTTGCTGATCCACGTCTTCTCGCCGTCGAGCTTCCAGCCGTCGGCGGTTGCTTCTGCGCGCATCGCCATCGCGCCGACGTCGGAGCCGGCTTCAGGCTCGCTGAGCGCGAAGGCTGCGATCTTGTTGCCCTTGGCCACGGCCGTCAGGTAGTCGGCATGCTGCTGCGGCGTGCCCGCCAGTGTGATCGATCCGCTGCCCAGGCCCTGCATCGCGAAGGCGAAGTCGGCGAGTGGTGAGTGGTAGGCGAGCGTTTCGCGCAGCAGCACGAGGGCGCGCGAATCGAGCCGCTCCAATGCGCCGCCGGAACTGCCAGGCACGCAGTAGCGCAGCCAGCCGCCGGCGCCGAGCCGCTGGACCCATTCGCGGCAGGCCGCGCGGTCGTCGTGCTCGTCGACCTGCTGCGCGTCGGCCCAGGGCAGCAGGCCGTCGGCCAGCGCGCGGTGTGCGTCGTCGAAGAAGGGCAGCGCGAGGTGCGCCGTCGAAGGTGGTGCGGGAGCCTTGGTCAACATCGCGTCAGTCCCCGCCGAAGACCGGCTTGCGCTTGGCGGCGAAGGCCTCGTAGGCGCGCTTGAAGTCCTCGGTCTGCATGCAGATGGCCTGTGCCTGCGCTTCGGCCTCGATGGCCTGGTCGATGGTCATCGACCATTCCTGCGACAGCATCGTCTTGGTCATGCCGTGCGCGAATGTCGGGCCCTCGGCCAAGTCGCGTGCGACCTTCGTCGCGGCCTCGAGCAGCGCTTCGCTTTCGTGCAGCGCGTTGAAGAAGCCCCAGGCGTGGCCCTCCTGCGCGGTCATCGCGCGGCCGGTGAACAGCAGCTCCGACGCGCGCCCCTGGCCGATCACGCGCGGCAGCAGCGCGCAGGCGCCCATGTCGGCACCGGCGAGGCCCACGCGCGTGAAGAGGAACGCGGTGCGCGTGGCAGGCGAGCCGTAGCGCAGGTCGCAGGCCAGCGCGATCATCGCGCCGGCACCCGCGCACACGCCGTCGATCGCGCCGACGATGGGCTGTGGGCAGGCGCGCATGGCCTTCACCAGGTCGCCCGTCATGCGCGTGAACTCCAGCAGCTCGGGCATGCGCATGCCGGTCAGCGGGCCGATGATCTCGTGCACGTCGCCGCCGGAGCAGAAATTGCCGCCCGCGCCGGTCACGACGATCGTCTTCACGTCGGTGGCGTAGACCAGCGCGCGGAACAGGTCGCGCAGCTCGCCGTACGAGTCGAAGGTCAGCGGGTTCTTGCGATCCGGCCGGTTCAGCGTGATGGTGCCCACGCCGACCTCGAAGCTCCATGCGAAGTGCTCCGCCTTGTAGGCCGCCTTGGGTTCGAATTGCGCGCGCATGGGATTGCCCGCGCCGATGTAGTGCTTCATTCGGTCTCCGCCATCAGTAGTTGGTTGTGCGAGTGCTGCTTGACCTTGCCGAGCAGCTTGTGCAGTTGCGCGATCTCCTTCGCGCTGAGGCCCGAGAAGGCCTCGACGATCCAGTCTTCGTGCTGCTGCGCCATTTCGTTGAAGAGCTTGCGGCCCCGCGGCGTGAGGCGCACGCGCCAGGCGCGGCGGTCGCCCTCGACGTTGATGCGCTCCACCAGCCCTTCGGCCACGAGCTGGTCGGTGATGCCGGTCACGTTGCCGCCGGTCACCATCATGCGGCGCGAGAGCTCGTTCATCTTCAGGCCCTCGGGCGAGCGCTCGAGCTGGGACATCAGATCGAAGCGCGGCAGCGTTGTCGCGAACTGCGAGCGCAGTTCGTTGCGCACCTGCTTTTCGATGAGCTGGGTGCAGGTGAGCAGCCGCAGCCAGAGCCGCAGGGCTTCGGGGTGCTCGGCATGCGCGCGCGCTTCGAGGTCCATGTCAGTGCGTCTCCTCGCTGTTCTGAGCGGCCATCGCTGCATTGGCGGCCGCCGCGAGCTGTTGCTGCTTGGCGATCTCGCGGTACATCTGGTCGCGTCCGCTCAGGTACTGCACGGGCCATTCGACGTCGCGGCTCTGCAGCTTGGCTGCTTCGTGCAGCGTCCACGCCGGGTCGGCCAGGTGCGGGCGCGCGATGGCGCACAGGTCGGCGCGGCCGGCCGCGATGATGCTGTTGGCCTGGTCGGCGTCGGTGATCGCGCCCACCGCGATGGTCGAGATGCCGACCTCGTTGCGGATGCGGTCCGAGAACGGCGTCTGGTACATGCGGCCGTACACCGGCTTGGCGGCGCGCGTGGTCTGGCCCGACGACACGTCGATGAAGTCGGCACCGGCCTCCTTGAAGAGGCGTGCCACCACGATGGCGTCGGCGTCGGTGTTGCCGCCTGGCGCCCAGTCGTGCGCCGAGATGCGCACGCTCATCGGCCTGTCGGCGGGCCACGCGGCGCGCATGGCGCGGAACACTTCGAGCGGATAGCGGCAGCGCGCCTCGATGTCGCCGCCGTACTCGTCGGTGCGCAGGTTGGTCAGCGGGCTGATGAAGGCCGACAGCAGGTATCCGTGCGCGCAGTGCAGCTCGAGCCAGTCGAAGCCGCATTCGGCGGCGCGGCGCGTCGAGTCGACGAACTGGTCGCGCAGCGTGTCCATCTCGGCGCGCGTGATGGCAGCGGGCAGCTGGTTCTGTTCGCCGTAGGGCAGCGCGCTCGCGGCCAGCAGCGGCCAGTTGCCGCTTTCGAGCGGTTCGTCGGTGCCCTCCCAGCCCACGCGGGTGGAGCCCTTGGGGCCGCTGTGGCCGAGCTGCATGGCGATCTTGGCGCTCGACTGCGTGTGCACGAAGTCGACGATGCGCTTGAAGGCGGCCTGCTGCTCGTTGTTGTAAAGGCCGGTGCAGCCGGGGGTGATGCGGCCTTCGGGCGTCGGGCTGGTCATTTCGACGAACACCATCGCGGCGCCGCCGAGCGCGCGCGCGCCGAGGTGCACCAGCAGGAAGTCTTGCGGCACGCCGTCGACTGCGCTGTAGGTGGCCATCGGCGACACCAGGATGCGGTTCTTCAGCGTGAGCCCGCGCACCTTGTAGGGCATGAGCATCGGGGGCAGCGCCTTGCCGCCGGCGAGCCACTGCTCGTAGCCGTTGAGCCATTGCGTGTCGCGCAGGCGCAGGTTCTCGTGGCTGATGCGCTGCGAGCGTGTGAGCAGCGAGTAGGCGAACTGCTCGATCTGCATGCCGGTGTAGCGCGGCACGTTCTCGAACCACTCGGTGGAGTTGCGCGCTGCGTTCTGGATCTTCAGCACCTCGACGCTGCGGCGTGCCTCGTAGCCTTCGAGCACGTGGTCCACGGTGCCGCCCTGCGCGAACTCGTTGGCCAGGTCGATCGCGTCTTCAAGCGCCAGCTTGGTGCCCGAGCCGATGGAGAAGTGCGCCGTGTGCGCCGCATCGCCCATCAGCACCACGGGCACGGAGCGGCCTTCGATGTCGATGCGGTGCGTCCAGCGCTCGCACACCACGCGCGGAAAGCGGATCCAGTTGGCCGAGCCGCGCAGGTGCGTGGCGTTGCTGATCAGCGAGTGGCCGCCGAGGTACTTAGCGAAGAGCTTCTCGCAGAAGGCGATGGCCTCGGGCTGCTCCATCTGGTCGAGGCCGTGGGCCTTCCACACGGCCTCGGGCGTCTCGACGATGAAGGTCGAGGTCTTGTCGTCGAACTGGTAGGCGTGCGCCTGAAACCAGCCGTGCTCGGTCTGCTCGAAGGCGAAGGTGAAGGCGTCGAAGGTCTGGTGCGTGCCCAGCCACACGAAGCGGCAGTTGCGCAGGTCGATGTCGGGCCTGAACACGTCTGCATAGCGCTGGCGGATGCGGCTGTTGAGGCCGTCGCTGGCGATCACCAGGTCGGCCTTGTACTTCGCGGCGATTGCCTGGTCGTCGGAGACGTCGGTCTCGAACACCAGTTCGACGCCGAGCGCGAGGCAGCGCTCCTGCAGGATGTTGAGCAGACGCTTGCGGCCGATGCCGCAGAAGCCGTGGCCGCCGGAGCGCACCTGGCGGCCCTTGAAGAAGACCTGGATGTCGTCCCAGTGGTGGAACTCGTTGCCGATGAGCGCCGCGGTGTCGGCGTCAGCCGCGCGCAGGTTGGCGAGCGTCTGATCGCTGAGCACCACGCCCCAGCCGAAGGTGTCGAAGGGTCGGTTGCGCTCCACCACGGTGATCTGCAGCGAAGGGTTGCGCGCCTTCATCAACAGGGCGAAGTACAGGCCTGCCGGCCCGCCGCCGATGCACAGGATGCGTTGGAGATCCGAGGCGGGAGCGGATCGGGTCGGGCTGAGGCTGTTCATGGCTAAATAGTTTAGGCATAAACGATTTGTTGTCAATCCGGGTTCGTGCCGGCCGCAGCCGCCGCAGATCGCGGCTTGCGCCGACACGGGAAGTCATGCAAAAGCTTGGAAAAATCAATACCATGGCCCTATGCAACACTTGATACCCAAGATCGAGTCGCAGCTGGCTTCGCTGCCTGTCCCCATCGCGCTTGAGCTGCCGGATGGCCGGCGCGTTGCCCAGGCGGGAGCCCGCGTCACGCTGGCTTTCAAGGAATGGGCGGTGCTCGCCAAGCTGGCTGCACGGCAGGTGGGAGCCATCGGCGAGGCATACGTCGAAGGCAAGGTGCAGATCGAAGGCGCCATGCGCGACCTGATCGACGCCACGGTCGGCATGCTCCCCGGCAACCCGGCCGAGACCGACACCGGCTGGTGGAGCCGTCTGCAGCGCAGGGCCAAGTCGCACGGCTCGCACTCGCTGCGCAAGGACGCGGCGCAGATCGAGTTCCACTACGACGTTTCCGACGACTTCTACGCGCTGTGGCTCGACCCGCGCCGCGTGTACTCATGCGCCTACTTCCGTACGCCCGACCTTACGCTGGCGCAGGCGCAGGAAGCCAAGCTCGACCACATCTGCCGCAAACTGATGCTGCAGCCCGGCGAGCGCTACCTAGACATCGGCTCCGGCTGGGGCGCCTTGCTGCTGTGGGCGGCCGAGCACTACGGCGTGGACGCCACCGGCATCACGCTGTCGAAGAACCAGCATGCGTACGTGCAGCGCTTGATCGAAGAAAAGGGCCTGCAGGGCCGCGTGCGCGTCGAGCTGCGCGACTACCGCGAAGTGCCCACCGACAAGCCCTTCGACAAGATCTCCTCCGTCGGCATGTTCGAGCACGTGGGCGCGGCCAACATGCCGACCTACTTCCGCAAGATCCATTCGCTGCTGAAGCCCGGCGGCCTCGTGATGAACCACGGCATCACCTCCGGAGAGCTCAACTACCGCCAGCTCGGCGCAGGCATGGGCGATTTCATCGAGAAATACATCTTCCCCGGCGGCGAGCTGCTGCACGTGACGCACGTGCTGCGCGAGACGGCCGCGGCCGGCCTGGAGATGGTCGACACCGAAAGCCTGCGTCCGCACTACGCGCGCACGCTCTGGGCCTGGTCGGACGCCCTGGAAGCGCAGCTCGACGCCGCGCGCGAAGTGCTCCAGCGCAGCGGCGGGCGCCAGGCCGAGAACGCAGAGCGCGTGCTGCGCGCCTACCGCCTGTACCTCGCGGGCTCGGCGATGAGCTTCGAGCAGGGCTGGATCTCGCTGCACCAGATGCTCTCCACCAAACCCGATGGCAAGGTCGAACACGGCGTCCTGCGCGGCGCGCAATCGGTGTACCCTTTTGCGCGCGACTACATCTACAACAAGTGAGTGAGAACTACACCATGCTCTATCGATTCCAGTCCCGCGCCTCTCCCGATTTCGTGATGCTCGAAGTGCATGCCCGCCAGCTGCTGGAGATCGTCGGCAAGTCGGCCGCCCCGCAGGGCATCATCACCGTCGAGCAGATCCCCGGCGCCATCTCGGCCCTCGAAGCCGCGCTGGCGCGCGAGGCCTCCAACTCCCACAACAACGACGACTACGCCGTCGAAGGCCACGCCAACGAGGCCGAGAAGCAGCACATCGGGCTGCACCAGCGCGCGATCCCCCTGCTGCACATGCTCAAGGATTCGCTGGCCGAAAAGAAAGACGTGACCTGGAAGACCTGATCAACCAGATCAGCTACCTCCGGAACCTTTCGTGAAACGCCGCGGAACCGGCTTTGCCGGGCCGCAGGCGTTGCCCCTGCAGGGGGTTGGCGAAGCGACACGAAGTGCGCGAAGCCTGGGGGTCAGTCAACCTTAGCGCCGGAGTCCTTCACCACCTTCGCCCACTTCACATGCTCGCTTGCGATGAGCTTCGTGAAGTCCGCCGGCGAATTCCCGCTCGGGATCGCGCCCTGAGCGAGCATCTTCTCCTTCATGGCCGGCGTGCCCAGCGCCTTGGCCACTTCCTGCTGGATGCGGTTGACGATTTCCGGCGACGTGCCCGCCGGCGCCAGCAGCCCGAACCACGAACTCGCCTCGTAGCCCTTGAGCGAGGGGCCGCCCACTTCCGCCACCGTCGGAATGTCGGGCAGGGCCGGCGAACGCTGCGCGCTCGTCACGGCAAGTGCGGTGAGCTTGCCGGCCTTGATCTGCGCCATCGACGAGGGCAGGTTGTCGAACATCACGTCGGCATTGCCGCCCACCATGTCCAGCAGCGCCGGGCCCGAGCCCTTGTACGGAATGTGGGCCATGAAGGTGCCCGTCATGCTCTTGAACAGTTCGCCCGCCAGGTGGATCGAGGTGCCACTGCCGCTGGAGGCCATGTTCAGCTTGCCAGGGTTGGCCTTGGCGTACTTGATGAAGTCCTGCACGTTGTGGATGTTCAGCGTCTTCGCCTTCTCGGCATTCATCTCCATCACGTTCGGCACGGCGGCCACCAGCGTGATCGGCGCGAAGTCCTTGATCGGGTCGAAGGGCAGCTTCGGGTACAGCGCGCGGTTGATGCCGTGCGTGCCCACCGTGCCCATCAGCAGCGTGTAGCCGTCGTTCGGCGCGCGCGCCACGATCTCGGCGCCCACGTTGCCGCCAGCGCCGGCGCGGTTGTCCACGATGAACTGCTGGCCGAGGGCCTTCGAGAGCTCGGGCGCCACGGCGCGCGCCAGGATGTCGGTGGTGCCGCCGGCCGCGAAGGGCACGACGATGCGCACCGGCTTGGTCGGCCAGGTGCCCTGGGCCCACGAGGGAGCGGTCATGAGGGTCAGCGCGGCGGCGACGGACGCGGCCAGCGCGGTGCGGCGATTCAGGGAGAGAAAAGTCTGATGGGTCATGCGCGCGTTTGTACAGGCGCGCGCCTCGGACGTCGCGGGTGAAAACCCCGTGGACCGGGGAGGTTGTCGCAGTCCGGTCGCGAAGGCGTCTCAGGCCACCTGCATCCGCTGCGCGAACCGCTCCTCGCGGAATCGCTGCAGAACGAAATCGATGAACACCCGCGTCTTCGGCGGCAGCAGCTTCTTGCTCGGGTAGTACAGCCACACGGCGCCGGCGTCCTGGTACCAGTCGGGCAGCAGCCGCAGCAGCTCGCCGCTGCGCAGCCCGCGCTCCACGAAGGGCATGGGCAGCATCGCCGCGCCCAGCCCCATCAGTGCGGCATGCGCGATCGCCTCGGGGTCGTTGAAGATCGCGCGCGGCCGGGGCAGCTCGACGCTGACTTCGCCCTCACCGGTGCCCGCCCGCACGCGCCGCAGCGTCCAGCTGCGCACCCGGCCCGTGGGCGAGGAGCGGCGCATCAGCGTGTCGAGCGCCGCCAGGTCCGACGGCTGCCGCGGCGGCTTGCGCCCCTCCATGTATGCGGGCGAGGCCACCGCCACCACGTGGATGCGCGCCAGCTCCCGCGCCACCAGCCCGGCCGGCAGCTCGATGCCGCCGCCGATGGCAGCGTCGAAGCCCTCGCCCACCAGGTCGACCTGCTGGTTGTCGAAGTGCCAGTCGGGCACGATGGCCGGATAGCGCGCGAGAAACTCGCCCATCAGCGGCAGCACGTGCTCGCGCCCGAAGGCCTGGCCCATGCTCACCTTCAGCGTGCCCGAGGGCTGGCCGTCGTCGGTGTCGATGCCGGCCACCGCCTCGCGCAGCGTGGCCAGCGCTCCGCCGATCTGCGCCAGGAAGCGCTCGCCGCCCTCGGTCAGCGTCAGGCTGCGCGTGCTGCGCTGGAACAGCCGCAGCCCCAGCCGCGCCTCCAGCCGCGCCACGTTCTTGCTGACGGCCGCCGGCGTCAGCCCCAGGCGCCGGGCGGCGGCCGAGAAGCTGCCGCTCTCCGCGCTCAGCACGAAGGATTCGAGGTGGTTCAGCGGTTCCATGGCCGCATTGTGGCGTTCATCTTCAACCATCGGTTGAATTTGATTGATCCGATTGATGGCTACCGAAGAAGGAATGAAGCGCCCAAACTGAGGCCTTCTTCCTCCACCCCAACGGAAAAAATCATGGCCTCCAACACTGCTTCCTCTTCTTCTGCTTCTGCTTCTTCCTCCCGCGTCCTGGCCGGCAAGGTCGCCTTCGTCACCGGCGGCTCGCGCGGCATCGGCGCGGCCATCGTGCGCCGCCTGGTGCGCGACGGCGCCGCCGTGGCCTTCAGCTACGCCGCCTCGGCCGCTCCGGCCGAGGAACTGGTGCGCAGCATCCAGTCCGAAGGCGGCCGCGCCCTTGCGCTGAAGATCGACAGCGCCGACGCCGCCGCCCTCACTTCCGGCATCGACGAAGCGGCCCGCACCTTCGGCAAGATCGACATCCTCGTGAACAACGCCGGCGTGTTCCTCGGCGGCACCCTCGACGAGTTCTCGCTCGAAGACTTCGACAAGACCCTGGCCGTCAACGTGCGCGCCGTGTTCGTCGCTGCCAAGGCGGCTTCGCGCCACATGGGCGAGGGCGGCCGCATCATCAACATCGGCAGCACGAACGCCGTGCGCATGCCCTGGCCCGGCGGCAGCGCCTACGCCATGAGCAAGTCGGCCCTGGTCGGCCTGGTGCAGGGCCTGTCGCGCGACCTCGGCCCGCGCGGCATCACGGTCAACAACGTGCAGCCCGGCCCGGTCAACACCGACATGAACCCGGTCGACGGCCCCAACGCCGCCTCGATGCACGGCCTGATGGCGCTGGCCCGCCACGCCCATCCGGAAGAAATCGCCGGCATGGTCGGCTACCTGGCCAGCCCCGAAGCCGGCTTCGTGACCGGCGCCAGCCTGAACATCGACGGCGGCTTCGCGGCGTAGATCTGGCTCACCCCCAGGCTGCGCGCACTTCGTGTCGCTTCGCCAACCCCCTCCGGGGGCAACACCTGCGGCCCGGCAAAGCCGGTTCCGCGGTGTTTCTGGAATGGGACGTGCCTTGCTCGTGAGGTTAGAGGCCGCCGCGCTGCACGGCCTTGATGAGCTTGTCGAGCGTGGCATCGAGCCGCGCCAGCTCGCCGGCGTCGATGCCGGCGAACAGCATCACCTCGCGTTCGCGACCGAGCGCGCCCACCGTCTCGTGCAGCACCTTGCCGGCGGCCGTGAGATAGAGCCGGCTGCTTCGCCCGTCGGTCGGGTCGTCGTGGCGCTGCAGGCGCTTGTGGCGCCGCAGGCCGGCCAGCGCGCGGCTCACCGCCATCTTGTCGAGGCCGGTCTGGTCGGCCACCTGCCGGGCGTTGAGCCCCGGCTGGGCGGCGAGCACCGCCATCGCGCGCCACTCGTTGAGCGTGAGCCGGTGCTCGCGGCCCACCCGCTCGTGAAAGGGCCGCGCGGTGAGATTCACGACCCGCACCAGCTTGAAGAAGAGCGGGTCCACGGGTGGCCGAGCCTCAGCCGGCGAGTTTTTTTGCGGCGGCCACGATGGCCTCCATGCCGACGCGCGACTGCGCCTCCAGCACCGGCGCATAGCCCACCGGAATGCGCGGCGCGCCCAGCCGCGCTACGCGACACCCGGTGGCTTCCGCCGCGCTGGCCGCGATCTCCGCGCCGAAGCCCGCGGCCTGCACCGCCTCGTGCACCACCAGCAGCCGCCCGGTGCGCGCGCACGACGACAGCACCGTCTCGCGGTCCCACGGCCACAGCGTGCGCAGGTCGATCAGGTCCACCGCGATGCCCTCGGCTGCCAGCGCATCGCAGGCTGCAGCGCAGGCCTGCATCTGCCGGCTCCAGCTCACCAGCGTGAGCGCATTGCCCTCGCGCACGCGCGCCGCCTTGCCCAGCGGCACGGCGATGCTCTCGTCGACCTCGCCGCGCGCGCCCCACAGCGTCTTGTGCTCGATGTAGACCACAGGGTCGCCGCACTGCAGGGCAGAGCGCAGCAGGCCGTGGTTGTCCTGCGGCGTCGAGGGGCACACCACCACCACGCCTGGCAGGTGCGCGAACCAGGCTTCGAGCGACTGCGAGTGCTGCGCCGCCGAGGCGTCCCAGATGCCGCCGGGCATGCGCGCCACCAGCGGCACGCGGCCCTGGCCGCCGAACATGAAGCGGTTCTTCGCGGCCTGGTTCACCAGCTCGTCCATGCCGCACAGCGCGAAGTCGACCACGCGCATCTCGACCACCGGCCGCAACCCCGCCAGCGCCATGCCCACGCCGGCACCCATGATCGCGGCCTCGCTGATCGGCGTGTCGATCACGCGGCCCGGGCCGAAGCTCTGCTGCAGCCCCTTGTACTGGCCGAAGATGCCGCCGCGACCCACGTCCTCGCCGAGCACCACCACGCGCGGGTCGGCTTCCATCTCGCGCTGCAGGGCGAGCAGGGCGGCTTCCGAATAGCTGAGTTCGTGCTTCATCGCCATTGGCCCTCCCCGACGGTCTGCACATCGGTGAAGGCGGCGCCGGGCTCGGGCCAGGGTGCGGCGTCGGCCACGGCGAGCGCGGTGGCCACCTCGTCGCTCGCCGCGTTCTCGATCGCGTCCAGCGCCGAGGCTGCAACGCCGGTCGCCAGCAGGTGGCCGCGCGCACGCGCGATCGGATCGGTCTCCAGCGCGGCGGCCAGTTCGGCCGGGTCGCGGTAGGCCGCGACGTCCACCGAAACATGCCCCTTCACGCGATAGGTCAGCGCATGCAGCAGGCGCGGCCCGCTACCGGCGCGCACCTCGGCCACCAGCCTGGCGGCCGCCGTGTGCACAGCGAACACGTCGTTGCCGTCGACCTGCGTGGCAGCGATGCCCAGCGCCTCGGCACGCGCGGAGGCGCCTTCGCCGGCCGTCATCGGCCCGCTCGCGGTGGTGGCGCTCCAGCGGTTGTCCTCGCAGACGAAGAGCACCGGCAGCTCGTACACCCGCGCCCAGTTCAGCGCTTCGAGAAAGGGCCCGCGATTGATCGCGCCGTCGCCGAAGAAGCAGACGGTGATGTCGTCGCTCTCTTTCTTCAGCAGCTTCTGCGCATGCGCCGCGCCCACTGCGATCGGCAGCCCCGCCGCCACCACGCCGTTGGCGCCCAGCATGCCGACCGAGAAGTCCGCGATGTGCATCGAGCCGCCCTTGCCGCCGTTGAAGCCCGTGGCCTTGCCGAACAGCTCGCACATCATCCGCGCGAGATCGGCACCCTTGGCCAGCGTGTGACCGTGGCCCCGGTGGGTGGAGGTGAGGTAGTCGGCGGTGCGCAGATGGGCGCAGACGCCGGCCGGCACCGCCTCCTGCCCGGTGGAGAGGTGCAGCGGCCCGCGCACCTTGGCGGCGCCACCGGCCTGCTGGCCGTAGGCGCTCACGCCACCCTGGCTGGCGGTCTCCGCCGCGTTCTCGAAGGCCCGTATCCGCACCATGACGCGGTACAGCGCCTCGCCCGCGCCGTGGGCGGCGCTGCTGGAAATGCTCGAGTCCATCTTGTCTCCGACGCCCTTGGGGAGGGCGTTCCGGAAAAAATCGTATCAAGCGAGACGGACTCGCGGCACCGGGCTTACCCGCCGCTTCTTTACGCTGCGAGTTGCCTGTGATCCGGGAGACGCCCATACAAGACCTTCCCCAGGCATCGCCGGAGCAGATATGCGGCGAGTGCCATGCGGGCTTCGATCGATATCGTTCGTGTCAGCTACCGCGCGGCATCTGAATCTTCAGCGTGTGGCGTATCGTCTGAGCCAGTTCGAGAAGCGCCGGGGCTAACTCTCTCTTGAAATGGCGGTGATCGGCTCCTCTGTCGAGATGCTGACGTGCTGCACGGCAGCGTTCGGCTCGCGGCGTACACGCCCGAGCGGCTGTCGGATGCCGACACGCGCACGCTGCTGCGCAACATCTGGTCGCTGGAGCAGGCGGGCGACCTGCTGGGACTGGGACGCTGAGGCCGCGCGGGCCGGCTTCGCAGTCATGCATCGGCGCCCGGCGATGAATAGACGAAAGACATAGCTGCTGTTGGCGCGACAGGCATCGCCAGGGCCGTCTGAGCAACTCCGTGCTCCTGGTGCGCCAGCAAGGCTCGAACCCGGCCCACAAGCGCGGCTCTGTTGGTGACACGCAGCTTCTTGAAGGCATTGCTCAGATGGAAGCGAACCGTCGGGTACTCCAGGCTGAGCCGGCTCTGAATTTCCTTGTCGGGACAGCCGCAACTGACAAGCCACGCTACTTCGGCCTCGCGCTTGCTCAGGCGTCCTTCGCGCTGCAGCGTCGCCTCGGCGGATTCACTTGCCTCGCCGACAGGTGCAGTTTCCTTCCAGCCAAGCCGTGAAAGCGCGGCGGTGATTGCTGGCTCGATGAGGTTCAGGATCTCGATTTCTCCCGTATCGAAATTCCCCCGCTCCCGATTGCGCCAGATGCGAACGTCCCCGACGCACCGCGCTTGATCGTAGAAATAGACATTCACTCCCCAGTACATACGGTCGCGACGAAGGAAGTCATTGAAGAACTCCGTGCGCGACAGGTCTCTCTGGCAGAGCACCTGCGTTGCCAAGGTCGGCTTGCGACGCTGCATCATGGGGTAGGTCAGCGGGTCCACGAAGCGGAAGTAGTCGTCCCAGGAACGCAGGTTCTCCTCGGACATGTTGAGCGCGGCCGTCCGGCCGAAGCGCTGCCTTTCGCCGTCCCAAACCATCGACACGTAGGTGTCGGCACGAAGGAGGTCGAGCATCGGCAGCGCCATGCGCTCGCGCAGCTCGTCGCCGTCGGTCGCGTTCGCGACCAGGCGCATGAGGTCCGACAGGGCCCTGGTCTGAATGGTGGAGAGGTGCATGGTCGATTCCAAGCAAGCTTCATGCGCGGGGCGCCAATGCTAGGCAGTGCCGTGGTTTCCGCCAGTCGGGTCTGACCCTACGTAGCGCCCGGCGAGCGGCCCCTAACGATTTCTATAGGTCCCCGACAAAACCCCGCTGCGTACATTGAATAGTCACCAAACGCTGAACGAGCCATGCACGCGATCGACCTTCCTCTCTCCGCCATTCGCAAGCTCCTTGATGGAGCGTCCGTCTCAAGCCTGGACCTGGCCGAGGCCTGCATCGCGCGGTCGCAAGCCCGCAGCGACCTCAACGTGTGGGTCAGCTTCGATCCCGAGGCACTGCGCAAAGAAGCGCGCGATGCGGACCGCCGTCTTGCCGCCGGCGAGCGGCTCCCCTTGCTCGGCATTCCCATCGCCTTGAAGGACAACATCGAGGCGGCCGGCATGGCCTGTGGGGCCGGCACGGCGTCATTGAGCGGAAAGAAGCCCAACGCGGATGCGGAGCTGGTCGCCCGCCTGCGGGCGGCGGGGGCCGTGATCGCGGGCAAAGTGGGTATGCACGAGCTGGCGTTCGGCATCACCAGCAACAACGCGGTCACCGGTGCCGTCAGAAATCCCTGGGACCGCACCAGGATTCCCGGCGGCAGCAGCGGGGGCTCGGGCGCCGTGGTCGGCGCACGCATTGTTCCTGCCTCCATCGGAACGGACACGGGCGGGTCGGTCCGCGTCCCGGCGGCCCTGTGCGGGGTCAGCGGCTTCCGGCCGACGGTCGGGCGCGTGCCGGCACAGGGCATCGCACCAATTTCGCTCACTCGTGACACCGCAGGGCCGCTGGCCTACACCATTGCGGACTGCGCCCTTCTCGATGAAGTGATGACGGGCGCCAAGGACAGCCAGATGAAGCTGGCGCTCCAAGGGTTGCGCCTCGGCGTCCCGAGGCGTCCGTTCTGGAATGACCTGGAGCCTGCACTCGAACAGGTGGCTGAATCCGCGCTTAAGACGCTGCGGCAGGCCGGTGTCGAACTCGTGGATATCGACATGCCCGCAATGAGCGAGCTCAATGCCAGTGTCAGCTTTCCGGTGGTGCTCTTCGAGTTCGTGCGCGACATGCGGAAATATCTCGAGGCGCGCGGGCGCGGCGTCACGCTCGAGGAGATGATCGCATCCGTCGGCAGTCCGGACGTACGCGGTGCCGTCGGCACGCTCCTGACCGGCGGAGGCATTCCCGAGGATGTCTACGAGAGCGCTCTTCAGGCGAGGGCGAAGATGCAGGCGCTCTACGCGCAGACATTCGAGTCGCACCGGATCGAAGCGCTTGTATTTCCCACGACGCCACGGGTCGCGGCCCTCGTCGGTGAAGACGAGACGGTCGACCTGAACGGCACGCAGCAGCCGACCTTCGGGGCATTCATTCGCAACACAGACCCCGGAAGCAACGCATCGCTGCCCGGGGCAACCATCCCGCTGGGCCTTGCGAACAACCTGCCGGTGGGCCTCGCGCTCGACGGCCCCATCGATTCCGACCGCCGGCTTCTGGCGATTGCCGAAGCCGTCCAGTCAGCGCTTCCGCCTGCCCCTCAACTCGAAACTCCCAACTGAAATCCCGAAGGAGCATTCCATGGATCGTCGTCATTTCCTGCAAGCAACGCTGGCCGCAGGGGCAGCTTCCGCACTGCCTACGGCCTTCGCGGCCGACCCGCTCAAGGTGGCCGTGATGATTCCCCAGAGCGGTCCCGGCGGCTTGTTCGGTCCGTCGTGCAAGGCGTGCGCCGAGATGGCTGCCACCGCCTTGAACGCCCGTGGCGGTTTGCTGGGCCGCAAGGTCGAGCTCCTGTACGGGGATGCGGGCCTTGCGCCAGCGGAAGCAGGCCAGGCCGCGCTGAAGCTCTGGAAGGGCCAGAAGGCGGGTGCCGTCATCGGAATGCACGACAGCGCGGTGCGCGGTGCGCTCGTGGGTTTGTTCAAGGGCCAGGTGCCGTACCTGTACACGCCCGTCTATGAAGGCGGGGAGTGTGCAAAGGGTACGTACGTCAAGGGCGAGACGCCGCAGCAGCAGCTCGAGCCCGTCATCCCATGGCTGGCGGCCGAACGCAAGCCGACCAAGTGGTACATGATCGGCAACGACTACATCTGGGGTCGCAACACCAATGCCACCGCCAGGGCCTACATCGAGAAGACCGGCGCCAAGGTGGTCGGGGACGAGTACCTTCCCTTCACCGTCGACAACTTCGATGCGAGCCTCGCGCGCATCCGCGACAGCGGCGCGGACGCCGTGCTCGTGTCGCTGGTCGGCGGCGCTTCGGTGACCTTCAACAAGTCGTTCGCGAGCTTCGGCCTTTCTGACAAGGCGATTCGCCTGGGCACGCTGATCGAGGAGAACACTCTCGCGGGCATCGGCTTCGCCAACGCGCGCAACCTCTATTCGAGCTCGGGATACTTCGCGAACATCGACACGCCCGCGGCAAAGGCCTTCGCGGCGGACTATGCCAAGGCCAACGGCGCGAATGCGCCGGCATTGAACGGCCTGGCCGAATCGACCTACGAAGGCTTCCTCATGCTCGAAGCGCTCGCGAAGAAGGCCGGCAGCCTGGACCCGGCGAAGCTCGATGCCGCCTCCGAAGGAACGACCTACAGCGGTCCGAGAGGCGCGGTGACCGTCAAGGCGCGCCACGTGGAGCAGGACATCTACGTGGCCGACGTCACGGACAAGGGCTTCCGCGTGGTGAAGACCTTCCCGAAAGTCGGCGCCGGCCAGACTTGCAAGGTCTGACCATGCTCGACGGCAACATCCTGCTGCACGGCCTGAACCTGGCCTACGAACTGGCCACGCTCGCGCTCACCACGCTGGGCCTGGCGATCGTCTTCGGCCTGCTCGGCGTCATGAACATGGCGCACGGGGAGTTCGTGATGCTCGGGGCCTATTCGGTGGTGACGGTGCAGAAACTGGGGCTGCCGCTGGTGGCCGCGGTTCCCCTCGCGGTGGTGGTGTGCGGCGCGCTCGGCTACGTGGTGGAGCGCTGGCTCATACGGCCGCTCTATGCGCGGCCTTTCGATACGCTGCTCGCGACCTGGGCGCTCGCCATGCTCATGAGAAAGCTGGTCGAAGCGGTCTTCGGCAGGGAGTACCGGAACGTCGAATCGACGCTGACCGAACCGATGATGGTCTTCGGTTCGCAGTACCCGGCCTATCGCCTGGCGCTGATCGTTCTGGCGCTCGCCGTGATGGCGGGGCTCTTCCTCTGGTATCGGCGCAGTGCGGCCGGGCTTCGAGTGCGCGCCATGACGGCGAATCCCGTTCTTGCGCAGGCGCTGGGCATCAACACCCGCCGGCTCGCTTCGCAGGCGTTCGTCATCGGAGTCGTGTTCGCCGGCCTGTCCGGGGTGCTCCTTGCGCCGTTGATCCGCATCGAACCGGGCATCGGCGTCGACTACCTGCTGGACGCGTTCTTCGTGCTGGTCGTGGGCGGCCTCGGGACCTTGGGCGGCATGTTCGGCGGTGTCGGAATCATCGGTGGCTCGCAGGCCATCGTCAGCAGCGTGGCAGGGCAGACCAGCGGCTACGCGGTGGTGCTCATGCTCTCCATCATCTTTCTGTGGCTCAAGCCCAATGGCCTTTTTTCGCGACGCTAAATCGGCGGCCTTCCTGGCCGCGGTACTGGTTGCGCTGCCGTTCGCGTCCAGCGAATTCGTGGCGTACCAGATCGCCCTGTTCCTGATCTACGGGATCGCTGCGCAGGGCGTGGCCCTCTGCTGGGGACGCCTCGGATTCCTGCCCCTGGGGCACGCGCTCTTCTTCGGGCTGGGTGCCTACCTCTTCGGCGGGATGCTCAAGGGCGCGGAGTCGAACCCCGCCCTGTACCTGGCGCTGCCGCTCGCGGTGGTGGCGCCGGCATTGCTCGCCTACGTCATCGCGCGCCTGGTCTTCGCCAGAAGCTCGCGCAGCGGGCCCTACTTCTCGCTCATCACCCTTGCGCTGACGATGCTGGGCTTCCTGGCGGCGCAGCAGTGGAGCGGCCTCACCGGCGGCTTCAACGGCATGGCGAACATTCCCGACATTCCCGGCACGTCCCGCTACGAGACCTTGTACTGGCTCGTGGCCGCGGTCGCAGTCGTCTCGACGCTCGTGCTCGCGATGCTGGCGGCCCGGCCCATCGGGGTGATCTGGGAAGCAGTGGCGCAGAACGAGGAGCGGCTTCAACTGCTCGGGTATGCAACGGACCGGGTCAAGGCGAACGCCTATGCGTTCTCCGCCTTGCTCGCCGCGGCGGCAGGTGCCTTGTTCTCCGCGCACCAGGGCATCGTGACCCCGCAGGCGATGAGCTTCATCCTCTCGACCGAGTTCGTGATCTGGGCCGCCGTCGGAGGCAAGGGGAGCTCGCTGGGGCCATTGCTCGGTGCCACCGTCGTTGGCTATGCGTCCGCCGAGCTTCGGGAGCAGTTCCTCTACTGGGAAGTCGCGGTGGCGGCGCTCTTCATCGTCGTGGTGCTGTTCCTGCCGAACGGAGTCGCCGGCCTGCTGAAGCGCCGGGCAGACCCGCGCCACGGCAAGGATTCGCCGGCCCCCGCCGCACATGAGGCGGCCACGTCCGTGGCCCCTGTCTCCCTGACCCTCGACGGGGTGAAGACGGCCCAGTCGGGCGTGACGATCCTCGACGGGCTTTCCCTTGCCCTCAGCGGGCCCGGTATCCGCTGCGTCATCGGTCCCAACGGCGCAGGCAAGACCTCGTCGTTCAACGTCATCACGGGCCGGCTTCCGCTTCTCGGCGGCGAGGTCACGCTCAACGGCCACGATATCGGTGGGCTGTCTGCGTGGCGCGTGGCGCGCAAGGGCATCGGACGCAAGATGCAGGTGCCGTCGGTCTTTCCCGACCTCACGGTGCGGGAGAACCTGGGCCTGGCTGTCTGGGCCGGGCGGGCATCCGCCGTCGACACGCTGAAGCGGGCCACGCTGGGATGGCACACCGGGCTTCTCGCCGACATCCTGCAAGAGTTTCCCGCCCTCGCGTCGCAACTCGACGCTCCGGCCGGCACGCTGGCGCAAGGGCATCGGCAAGCGTTGGAACTGGCGATGACGCTTCTTCCGGAGCCGAAGCTGGTGTTGCTGGACGAGCCCTGCGCGGGCCTGTCGCCCGGCGAGACCCATCAAATGATCGATGCCATCAAGACCCTGGTGAACCAGATCGGTGCTGCTGCGCTGCTGATCGAGCATGACATCACGGCCGTGGATGCCATGGGCGGCGATGTGTATGTGCTGCACCAGGGGCGTCTTCTCGACAAGGGCTCGCTCGCGGACATCCAGTCCAGCGCGGCGGTGCGGGCGGTGTACGCGGGAGGCCGCAAATGACTCTGGTCTTCAACGAATTGGTATGCGGCTACGGCGACACCGTCGTGGTCCGTGGGGTGTCCGGAGAAGTCCGGCCCGGCCATGCGCTCGCCATCGTGGGAAGAAACGGTGTCGGCAAGAGCACGCTGATGAAGGCCTTGGCTGGCCAGTTGCCACTCACGAGCGGCGACATCGACTGGAACGGCCAGGCGCTCGGCGACAAGCCGCTGCACGCCCGGCTTGGCCTGGGAATCGCATTCGCGCCCCAGGAGAACGTCGTGTTCGGCGAGCTGACGGTGGCGGACAACCTGTGGCTGCACCTCGACGACCGGAAGGCCGATCGGTACGAGGAGGTCTTCCAGCACTTCCCGCTGCTTCAGCGCCGGCTCGACCAGCGGGCGGGGTCGCTCAGCGGCGGCGAGCGCAAGCTGTTGTCCTTCGCCCGGACCATGGGGCTGAAGGCCAGGCTCGCGATGCTCGACGAACCTACCGAAGGTGTACAGCCGGAAAACATCGACCGGATGGCCGCGATGGTCAATCGCAGGAAAGCCAGTGGCGATTCATTCATCATCGTCGAGCAGAACCTGGAGTTCGTCGCGGCCTTTGCCGACACGGTCCTGGTCCTGGACCACGGAGAGGTCGTATTGCAGGGCAGCTTCGCCGCCCTGGGCCGCGAGCGGATCGAGCAGCACATGGTCGTCTGACCATCTTCGCTCGATGCGTGCCTCATGTCGCTTCAGGCGGCCGTCAGCGCGCGAAGCTCCTCGAGCAGCTTGACGGAGGGGCCCGGCAGCATGCCGGCGCGCCTGCGAAAGGCGGTCAGGATTCTCCTGTCGCTCGCGCCCGGGATGTCGAGGGCATCGATCAGCCCGGCCTTTCGCTCGGCGTCGTACATCGGCGCCGGCATCCACCCCAGAAAGCCCGAGTGGCCGATCAGGCTCTTGAGCGCCATGACCGATCGCGTCTCGACGACCACGTTGGGCAGCGCGAGGTTCTGTCGCGCGAACACGCTCTTCATGTGCTCGAAAGGGCCCGTTCCCTTCGGAAGGATCGCCCAGCGTTCGCCCAAGGTGTCCGACAGCTTCAGCTTGCGTTTCATGCGCAGCGGGTGGTGGCGGCCGGCCACGACGTAGCTGGTGTCCTCCCATCTGCAGTCCTTCACGGCGACGATCTCTGCCGTGTCCTCGGTGTCGACGCCGAGTGCCAGGTCGATCTCGTGCGAGACGAGCGCGTCCGCCAGCCGGTCCCAGACGCCTTCGATGATCTGGACCTGAAGGTTCGGCCACTTGCCGCAGGTCCGGCCGATGGCCGAAGGAAGCACGAGGCAGGCGATGCTGCCGACCGCGCCGACGCGGATCGTGCCCTTCGCCAGCCCGAGCATGGCCTTGATGTTCTCGCTCGCGTGCTCCGATTCGCGCTGCAGCAGCAGCGCATGCGGCTGCAGCGCGCGGCCCACGTCGGTGAGCTGCATCCCCTTCGAATGGCGCTCGAACAGCGGCGCCCCGGCCTGTTCTTCCAGCCTGCGGATCGTGCGACTCAGCGCGGGCTGGG
This sequence comes from Variovorax sp. TLI9-5A, assembly GCF_056867935.1. Lineage (NCBI taxonomy): Bacteria > Pseudomonadati > Pseudomonadota > Betaproteobacteria > Burkholderiales > Comamonadaceae > Variovorax > Variovorax sp. TLI9-5A. The sequence continues at coordinate 593,320 of NZ_CP200310.1, forward strand.
TGATGTTGAGCGCGTCGGCCGCTCGCCCGAGGCTTCCCGACGAAACGATGGCGTTGAAGGCGACGAGTTGCTGCAGATCGAAAGTCATGCCAAACGGTAATGACTTTTTCTCGAAAAGGCAATTTTCAAGATGGAGATGCCATTTCACACTCCCGCCATCGAGACAGCATTGCGAGTTCGCGGTGCACAGCAGGAAGAAACACGCAATGACCGGATCCGCACCGCACGCCGCTGCCGCGACGCCCGCACACCCCGCCACCGCCGCCACCGCCAGCAGCATCACCGTTCGCGAGGCCGTGTTCGACCTGATGCGCCGCTTCGGAATGACCTCCGTGTTCGCGAATCCGGGGTCGACCGAGCTCCCGATGTTCCGCGACTTCCCGAGCGATTTCCGCTACGTCCTCGGCCTGCAGGAGGCCTGCGTGGTCGGCATGGCGGACGGCTACGCGCAGGCGACCCGGAACGCTTCGTTCGTGAATCTCCATTCGGCGGCCGGCGTCGGCAACGCCATGGGCAACATCTTCACCGCCTTCAAGAACCGCACGCCCATGGTGATCACAGCCGGGCAGCAGGCGCGTTCGATCCTTCCGTTCGACCCGTTCCTGTCGTCGGCCCAGGCTACCGAGCTGCCGAAGCCCTACGTCAAATGGAGCATCGAGCCGGCCCGCGCCCAGGACGTGCCGCTCGCGATCGCCCGGGCCTACTACCTGGCCATGATGCCGCCTTGCGGTCCGGTGCTGGTGTCGGTGCCCGTGGACGACTGGGACCAATACACCGAGCTGGTTCCGACCCGGGCCGTGAGCACCCGGACGCGTCCGGAGCCCGAGCTCCTTGCCCGGATCTCGACCGCACTGGAGGCAAGCGAGCGCCCGGCATTCGTGGTGGGTGCCGCCGCCGATCGGGACGGCGCGTGGAACGAAGTCGTCGCATTGGCGGAAGCCCACAACGCCCGCGTGTGGGTCGCGCCGATGTCCGGACGCTGCAGCTTCCCGGAAGACCATCGCCTGTTCGCCGGCTTCCTCCCGGCCATGCGCGAGCGCATCGTCGAACTGCTCGAGGGCCACGATCTCATCCTCGCCATCGGCGCGCCGGCCTTCGCCTATCACGTCGAAGGCGCGGGCCCTCATGTGCCCGCTGGCGCAGCCCTGTGCCAGCTGACCGAGGATCCCGATACGGCGGCCTGGGCGCCCGTCGGCATCTCGGCCGTCGGCAGCATCCGGCTGGGATTGCTGGACCTGCTCGCAGTGCCGCCGAAGAAGACGCGTCCGCTTCCGCCCGCGAGAAAGGCCGCGCTGCGCGCGGAGCCGACGCCGCTGATGTCGGTCGCCTACGTGCTGCAAACGCTCGCGGAGGCAAGAAAGCCGGAACACATCGTGGTCGAAGAGGCGCCGAGCGCACGGCCCGTGATGCAGGCCCACCTGCCCTTCACCCGCAGCGAAACCTTCTACACGATGGACAGCGGCGGCCTCGGCTACGGCATGCCCGCGTCCGTGGGCGTTGCATTGGGCAAGCCCGGCAGCCGGGTCATCTGCCTGATCGGCGACGGATCGAGCATGTACTCCATCCAGGCGCTGTGGAGCGCGGCGCAGAACAAGCTGCCGATCACCTTCGTGATCCTGAACAACAGGCGGTACGCCGCCCTGCAGGACTTTGCGCCGGTGTTCGGCTTCTCGCCCACCGACGTCGTTCAGGGCACCGAGCTGCCCGACCTCGACTTCCAGTCGCTGGCCAAGGGAATGGGATGCACCGCGGTGCGCGTGACCGACCCGGCAGATCTGCGCAAGGCGCTCGACGAAGCCCTGGCCAGTGACGCGCCCGGCGTCGTGGAGGTCCGGGTCGCCTGACCTCGCCGATCGTTCCCCCTCCAGCACACGACGCATTTTTCAAACCACCCTACGGAGACAAGCCGATGAAGATTTCGATGTTGATCAATGGCGAGCGCACGGACGCTCGCGACGGCGCAACCTTTGAGCGGCGCAATCCTCTGGACGGCAGCGTGGCGACGACCGCCCCCGCGGCCGCGCCGCAAGACGCCGTCGCCGCGGTGGATGCCGCGGCCGAGGCCTTCAAGACCTGGTCGACCACTGGCCCCGGCGAACGCCGGGCGCTGCTCATGAAGGCTTCGCATGCGCTGGAAGCCAAGGCGGAGGCCTTCGCCGCGGCCGTCGCCGCCGAGACCGGCGCATCCGCCATCTGGGCAGGTTTCAATGTCCATCTCGCGGCAGGCATGCTGCTGGAGGCCGCATCGCTCACCACCCAGATCAGCGGCGAGGTCATCCCCTCGGATGTGCCGGGCAACCTGGCCATGGCCGTGCGGCAGCCGGCGGGCGTCGTCCTCGGCATCGCTCCCTGGAACGCGCCGGTGATCCTGGCCGTGCGTGCCATCGCGACGCCTCTGGCCTGCGGCAACACGGTCGTTCTCAAGGGCAGCGAGATCTGTCCCGCCACGCATGGGCTGATCATCGAGGCGCTGCAGGAGGCCGGGCTGCCCAAGGGCGTGGTGAACTTCGTGACCAACGCGCCCGCGGACGCCGCCGCCGTCGTCGAAGCGATGGTGGCGCACCCGGCGGTCCGACGCGTCAACTTCACGGGCTCGACCCACGTCGGCAAGCTCATCGCAGCCACCTGCGCCAAGTACCTCAAGCCCGTCGTGCTCGAACTCGGCGGCAAGGCTCCGCTGGTCATCCTGGACGACGCCGATGTCGATGCAGCGGTCAACGCAGCGGTGTTCGGTGCGTTCGCCAACTCCGGGCAGATCTGCATGTCGACCGAACGCGTCGTCGTCGACGAGAGCATCGCCGACGAGTTCGTCGCCAAGCTCGGCGCCCGGGCTGCGAGCCTTCCGCTGGGCGACCCGCGACAGGGACCGGTGGTGCTCGGCTCGGTGGTCGACATGGGCACGGTCAACCGCTGCAACGAACTGATCGACGACGCGCTTGCCAAGGGCGCCAAGCTCGTCATCGGCGGAAAGGCGAAGGACACGCTGATGCCGGCGACGCTGCTCGATCACGTCACTTCGGAAATGCGCATCTTCCGGGAAGAGGCCTTCGGCCCTGTGAAGGGCATCGTTCGGGTCCGCGGTGTGGAAGCGGCCGTTGCGTGCGCCAACGACAACGAGTACGGCCTCGCGGCCGCAGTGTTCGGCCGCGACGTGGCGCGCGCCATCCAGGTGGCGGGGCGCATCGAGTCGGGCATCTGCCATGTGAACGGCCCGACCGTCCACGACGAAGCACAGATGCCCTTCGGCGGCGTCAAGGGCAGCGGCATCGGCCGCTTCGGCGGCAAGGCCGGGGTGGAGGCATTCACCGAGCTGCGCTGGCTGACGGTGCAGACCACGCCGCGCCAATACCCCTTCTAGGAAACGAACAAGCGCATCGGCGCATCGGCGCACCGGCGTCATCGCCGGGCGTCATCTCACCGTCGGCAAAGCGCCGAGGCAGACGAGCGAAAGCATGCGGCAGCGAAGCCGCCGCACCCCGATTCCTAAAACCGGAGACAAGAGAAATGAAGTTTGGTTCGATGAGCCGCCGGGCACTCGCCTGCGCCCTGATCACCCTGGCCGCCGCGCCCACCGTGGCGCTCGCACAGGATCAAAAGCCGATCGAATGGGTCGTCGGCTATGCCGCCGGCGGCGGCTCCGACACTGTGGCACGAACGATCGCCGAGGAGATGGGCAAGTCGTTGAAGCGCACGATCATCGTGAACAACAAGCCCGGTGCCGCAACGAACATTGCCGCCGACTACGTGGCGAAATCGAAGGACTACGGGAACATCATGTTCACCGCCGACTTCGCCACGCTGGCGGCCAACCCGGCACTGTTCGCCAAGCTGCCGTACGACGCGGAGAAGGACTTCGTGCCGGTCGGCATGCTCGCCAGATTCCCACTGTTGCTGGTCGTTCATCCAAGCAACCCCGCCAACAACCTGAAGGAATTCATCGCATGGGCCAAGGCCAACCCCAACGGTGCGAACTTTGCATCGGCGGGTGCTGGCAGTCCCCAGCACCTGGCCGCGGAACTGTTCAAGGAACGCACCGGGCTCGCGCTGCAGCACGTGGCCTATCGCGGGGGCGCGCCGGCGGTCATCGACCTCGTGGGAGGCCAGATCCCGTTCGCGCTCATGGACAGCGCCACGGTCCAGCAGTACGTGGTGTCGGGCAAGCTCAAGGCGCTCGGCGTGGCCAGCAAGGAACGCCTGAAGAATTTCCCTGACGTCCCCACGCTCTCCGAGCAGGGCCTGACCGGCTTCGATGCATCCGCCTGGCAGGGGCTGGTCGTTCCCAAGGGCACTCCGCCCGAAACCGTCGCCGCCCTGAACAGGACGCTGCAGGCCGCGCTCGCCTCCACGCCGGTGAAGGCGCGGCTGGAAACCCTGTCGCTCGAAGCACTGCCGGGCACGCCGCAACAGATGACTTCCTATGTGCATGCGGAACGCGAGCGATGGGGCGCGCTGATCCGCAAGAACCAGATCCGCCTCGACTGAAGGTCCATCTCATGAAAACGCAAGTCGCCATCATCGGCGCAGGCCCCGCGGGGCTGATGCTCTCGCAGATCCTCCACCTCCAGGGCATCGAGTCGATCGTCCTGGAAACGCGCAGCCGCGAGGCGATCGAGGCCACGATCCGCGCCGGCGTGCTGGAACAGGGGACCGTCGATCTCATGAAGGAGATCGGCGCGGGTGCCCGCATGGAGCGCGAGGGCTTCCGGCATGAAGGAACGATCCTGCGTTTCGACGGCATCGACCGCCGCATCGATTTTCCGGAGCTGACCGGCGGCAAGGCCGTGATGGTCTATGCGCAGCACGAGGTCATCAAGGACCTGGTGGCGGTGCGCCTGGCCTCGGGCGGCGACATCCGGTTCGAAGTGTCGGACGTGAGCCTGCACGGGCTGGACTCCGCCTCGCCGAGCGTTCGCTTTCGGCAGCCCGGCGGCGAGCTGCAAACCATCGAGGCCGATTTCATCGCCGGCTGCGACGGCACGCAGGGCGTCAGCCGGCCCTCCATTCCCAAGGGCGTGTTGAAGGGCTTCGAGCGGCTCTACCCGTTCGGCTGGCTCGGCATCCTCTGCAAGGCGCCGCCGTCTTCCGACGAGCTGATCTACGCGCTGAGCGAGCGCGGCTTCGCGCTCGTCAGCACCCGTTCGCCCGAAGTGCAGCGCATGTACCTTCAATGCGAGCCCACCGACAAGATCGAGAACTGGTCGGACGACCGCATCTGGAGCGAGCTCCGCGCCCGCCTGGCCACCCGCGACGGCTGGGCGCCCATCGAAGGCGAGATCTTCAGCAAGACCGTCGTCGGCATGCGCAGCTTCGTGACCGAACCGATGCAGTACGGCCGTCTTTTCCTGGCAGGGGACGCGGCGCACGTGGTGCCCCCGACCGGCGCGAAAGGCCTGAACCTGGCGGTCGCCGACGTGCGGGTTCTCGCGCGTGCGTTCGGAGAGTTCTACGAGTCGGGCCGGGAAGAGCTGCTCGAACGCTACAGCGACATCGCGCTGCGGCGCATCTGGAAGGCGCAGCGCTTTTCCTGGTGGATGACCTCGATGCTGCATCGCTTCCCGGGTGCCGACGAATTCCAGCACAAGGTGCAGATCGCGGAACTCGATTACGTCACCGGCTCGCGCGCCGCGTCGACCGCATTGGCGGAGAACTACGTCGGCCTGCCGTTCGACGAAATCGCCTATTGACCCGTGCACCACCGCTCACCAAGAGGCGGAAGCAAGACAGTCGACACACCCCTGAGCGCCAGGCAATGCCGAGCGCTCCACCTGGAGACAAGACATGAACCATCACTTCTCTTCGGCGATCGCCGTCGGCTCGCGGAGGCACCCATGACCGCCACCGCTGCAGCCTTCAAGGGCAATGCCGACATCGGCCGGCTGCTGGACGACGGACCCTACACGACCATGCAGAAGCTCGTGGTCTTCCTGGCCGCCCTCTCGATCGTGATGGACGGATTCGACGGCCAGCTCATCGGGTTTGCGATTCCTTCGATGATCAAGGAGTGGGGCATCACGCGCGAAGCCTTTGTCCCGGCGGTGGCGGCGGGCCTTATCGGCATGGGCATCGGAAGCGCCTGTGCGGGGCTGTTCGCCGATCGCTTCGGCCGCCGGATGGCCGTCATCGCGAGCGTCTTCCTGTTCGGCGCGGCCACCTGCGCGATCGGCCTTGCGCCCGACGTGCTGAGCGTGGCGGTGCTTCGATTCATTGCCGGCCTGGGCATCGGCGGTGCGCTGCCGAGCTCGACCACGGTCACGGCCGAGTTCACGCCGGCCCGTCGAAGGACGCTTGCCGTCACGGCCACGATCGTCTGCGTGCCCCTGGGCGGCATGCTGGCGGGCCTCTTCGCCGCACAAGTGCTGCCCGCCTTCGGATGGCGCGCGCTGTTCTTCATCGGCGGCACCTTCCCGATGGCCCTGGCGGTGCTCCTGTTCTTCACGCTGCCGGAGTCGCCGCGCTTCCTTGCACGGCACCCGGCGCGCTGGGGCGAACTGGGCGGGCTGCTCGCACGCATGGGACGTCCCATGGGTCGGGATGTCAGCTATGTCGATGCGGCCGAGCAGGCCGTCGAGAAGCGGGCCGGCTTCGGAGCGCTCTTCTCGAACGGGCTGGCCCGCGACACGCTCGCGACCTGGGCAGCGTTCTTCATGTGCCTGACGGCCGTGTACACCGCCTTCAGCTGGCTGCCGACGATGCTTGCCTCGGAGGGGCTTTCGATGAGTGTGGCCGGTTCGGGGCTGACCGCCTACAACCTGGGAGGTGTGATCGGCGCGCTGGGCTGCGCGGTGGCGATCTCCCGCTTCGGATCGCGCTGGCCGCTGGTCCTGTGCTGCGCCGGCGCCGCCGCAAGCGCGTTCGCCCTGCAGACCCTGAACGTCGGAAAGGAGACCAGCCTCCTCATCTTCGGATTCGGCGTGCACGGCATGTTCGTGAACGCCGTGCAGTCCACCATGTACGCGCTGTGCGCATTCATGTACCCGACCAGCGTCAGGGCGACGGGCACTGCATCCGCACTGGCATTCGGGCGCCTCGGCGCCATCCTGAGCGCCTTCGCAGGGGCCGCCGTGATCACGGCGGGCGGGGCCATGGCGTATCTGGCGTTGCTGGGCTCGGCGATGTTCCTCGCCATGGTCGCGCTGCTCGTTGTGCGCCGGCACATTCCCGGGCGCGACGCGCTGCTGCGGCGCGATCGGGACCAGGGCTTCACAGGCGTCTTGCCGCCGCAAAACATTTCACAGGAGAGGTCATCATGAAAATCTCGATCGTCGGCGCAGGGGCGATGGGGTCCCTGTTCGGTGGCTTGCTCGCCGAGTCGGGCAACGAAGTCACGCTGATCGACGTGAACGACGCGCACATCGGTGCGGTCCGCACCCAGGGGCTTCGCCTGGCGACCGACGGCGGCGAACGGCAGGTCACGGCGCTGAAGGCCCTGCGACCGGAAGATGCCGTCGGTTTCCCCGATCTGCTCCTGGTGTTCACCAAGACGCTGCACACCAGTGCGGCCCTGTCCGGGGTAGCCCATCTGATCGGACCCGACGTGCATGTGCTGTCGCTGCAGAACGGCTTGGGCAACGTCGAGAAGATTGCCGGGTTCGTGCCGCCGGAGCGCGTCCTGATCGGTGTCACCACGTGGCCGGCGGACATGGTCGGCCCCGGCCACGTGCAGTCGCACGGCAAGGGCGTCGTGCGGCTCATGGCGGCCGACGGCATCGAGCGCCCCTTCGTTTCCCAAGTGGCCGAAGTGCTCACCAAGGCCGGGCTCGATTGCACCTCGGACCGCACCGTGTGGGCGGCGATCTGGGAGAAGGTCGCTTTCAATGCCGCGCTGAACAGCATCTGCGCCGTATCCGGCTGCACGGTCGACGAACTCGGCAAAGTGCCCGATGGCAGCCGCCTCGCGAACGACGTCGTCACGGAAGTGCTGTCTGTCGCGATGCGCATGGGCATCGACGTCGATCCCGCCAAATGCTGGGGCAACGTGGCGAGCGCCATCGTCCAGCACAAGGGACACAAGCCCTCCATGCTGCAGGACGTGCTGGCTGGCCGCCATACCGAGGTGGAGAGCATCAACGGCGCCGTCGTGGCGCTGGCCGCTCCCCTGAACATCAAGCTGCCTGTCACGGAGACCTTGTTGGCTCTCGTGCGCCTTGCGCAGGCGCGCGCCATCGCCTGACGCCGCAATCGACTCTCATGCTGTTGAACATCGAGGACTATCGGCGCAGAGCCCGCGCGGTGCTGCCGCGATTCGTCCATGACTACATCGAAGGATCTGCCGACGACGGCCATTGCATGCGTCGAAATGCGGGTGATCTGTCGGGCATCGAGCTCACGCCGCGCGTGCTGCGCGACACCACGCAGGTCGATACCTCCGTCGAGGTCTTCGGCCGGAAATGGGCGCTGCCCTTGGGCATTGCGCCGACCGGGCTCAACGGCCTGGTCCGGCCGGAGGGCGACCGCCTGCTGGCGGCCGCGGCCGGCGAAGCGGGCATTCCTTTTTCACTGTCGACCGCTTCCAACATGCGGCTGGAGGATGTACGCGCCGCCGCACCGGGCGGCGTGCAGTGGATGCAGCTGTACGTCATGCACCGCGAGATGGCGGGCCAGCTCGTCGAGCGTGCCCGGAAGGACGGCTACCAGGCGCTGGTGCTGACCGTGGACGTTCCCGTCAGCGGCAACCGCGAACTCGATCTGCGCAACGGGTTCCGCATGCCGTTCCGGCCGACACCCCGCCTGGCCTGGGACCTGGTGAGCCACCCTCGATGGTCGCTTCGGATGGCCCCTCGCGGCGCGCCGGACTTTGCCAACCTGACGCCCTCCGGAAGCGGTGCGGGCTCGACCAGCATGCAGGCGGCGCTGCTGGCGCGCGCCATGGACCGGTCGCTCGTCTGGGAGTCGCTGGCATGGCTTCGTGGAATGTGGAAGGGGCCGCTGCTTCTCAAGGGCGTGCTCCATCCGGACGATGCGCGCATGGCGCTCGACCACGGCATCGACGGCCTGATCGTGTCGAACCACGGCGGCCGCCAGAACGACGCTTCTCCCTCTGCGATCTCCGCGCTGCCGCGCGTCGCGAATGCAGTCGCCGGGCGCATCCCGGTGTTCATGGACGGCGGAATCCGGCGCGGCGGCGACATCGCGAAGGCCCTGGCCTTGGGTGCCACGGCCGTGTTCGTGGGCCGGCCCACGCTCTACGGCCTGGCGGTGGGCGGGCAGCAGGGCGCAGCGGCCGTGCTGAAGATCCTGGCCGACGAGCTGGTGCGCAACATGACTCTGCTCGGTGCCACCACGGTGCGCGATCTGCCGGCTCGCCGGTTGGCGGGTGACGCCTCAGGCGGCTGAAGCGGTCGAAGTCCCCGGGGCGATGCCGCTTGCGCGGTAGGCGCGGGGCGAGAGATCGAACCGTTGCCGGAATGCCCGGCTGAAGTGGCTCAGGTCGTTGAAACCGTGCGCCATCGCAATCGCCGAGATGCCGAGGCCAGCGCGCGACGGATCCTGAAGGTCGGCCGCGGCGCGCTCCAGGCGCCGGCGCCAGATGTACCGCGTCAGAGATGTGTTCTCGGCTTCGAACAGCTTGTTGATGTAGCGCGGCGACAGGTTCAAGGCGGTGCTCACCATCGACGTGTCGAGTTCGCACACGTCGAGATGGCGCTCCACGAAATCCCTCACGCGCATCAATGCGGTCGCCCGGTATTCGGAAAGCGGCAGCGGTGAGGCCAGGATGACCTCGTCCAGGGCGGCGGCCAGCAGCTCGGTGAAGTTCCTGGCTACCTTTTCCGAGGCAGCGGGCGGCAGAAGCGACGCCTGCTTGCTGAAGCTGACCAGGTACCCGAAAAGGATCGGGCACATCTGGCTCGATTCGCCAAAGCTGGTGGCCGTGATGCGATGGATGCTGCCGGCACGGTGCGCGATGGCCGAGCGCGCCATCTTGATCGTGAGGATCTTGAACGCGTCGTCGAACCTGAGCGAGTAGGGGCGCTGCGCGTCGCAGACGGCGCCGTCGCCCGCCCTCAACACCACGCTTCTTCCGTCCTGCTGTGCCATCGCCACGCCCGAGAGCACGAAATTGAAGATCAGCGACTCTTCGCTCGCGCGCGATATGGCCGAAGACCGGCGTTCGACGCGGTGCGCCGAAGCCTCGATGCGGGCAACGCTCAGCCCCTCGAGGCACGATCCCTCGACGGAGGCCTCGAAGGCCATGCCGCTCACCGGCCTGCACTCGAGATCGACCAGCGCACGGCACACGACGTCCTGCCAATAGCCGAACTTGTCATGCTGATCGAGGCCGGCAGTGGAAGCGAGGATCGAGGTCGAGGTGACGGTGGAAGTCGACATGGCGGCCCGCCTTGGGGCTGACGTTGCACTTGCTCGGTGCCCGGGTAGCGCAGGCCCGGTGCATGAGTCCGGATGTCCGGAGTTTGATGGAAATCACGCAAGGTTGATGCCAAGAAAACCCTAGGTCGCGCCACGGGGACGCGTGTGTTTCGGCCTTAGGGCAGGGCCGTTCCAGTCAACTTTTCCGGCCGCGCCAGCAAAGTCGCGGATGCCGGAAAAAAGCAAAGTTCGAGCAGGCCTTCGCGGAGGGCTGTAACCGCAACGGAGCGCACCTTGAAGACATTCACTTACACGCAGAACGCCGGCTACACCGGCCTCCCCGGCAGCCGCCGCCAGCTGCTTCGCGGCGCGGCAGCGCTCGGCGCGGTGGCGGCGCTTGGCCAAGCCGGCAAGGTCTGGGCAGCCGACAAGGACACGATCAGGATCGGCTACATCAGCCCGAAGACGGGGCCGTTCTCTCCCTTCGCCGAGGCCGACGACTTCATCCTCGACCAGGTGCGCAAGTCGCTGGCGGACGGCCTCATGGTCGGAGGCAAGAAATACAAGGTCGAGATCCTGGCGCGCGACGACCAGAGCAGCCCCGACCGGCAGTCCAACCTGGCGGCCGAGCTCATCAACAAGGAGAACATCGACCTGATGCTGGCGCAGGTGGCGATCGGCCCCAACGCATCGCAGCAATGCGAGCTGAATGGCGTGCCCTGCATCTCGACGGTCGGCCCGTGGCAAGCATGGATGTTCCCGCTCAAGGGCGATCCGGCCAAGGGCTTCAAGAGCGTCTTCCACTTCTTCTGGGGCCTTGAAGACATCTCCGACGTGTATCTCGACATCTGGTCGGGCGTGCCGTCGAACAAGGCGGTCGGATCGGTCTTCAGCAACGACGTGCCGGGCAACGCCATGGGCGACCTGAAGCTCGGCATGCCCGCCGCCTTTGCCAAGGCAGGCTACAAGGTCGTGGACATCGGCCGCTTTCCGGTGGGCGCCGACGATTTTTCTTCCTACATCCAGGCGTTCAAGAAGGACAACGTCGAGATCGTCACCGGCCTGTTCAATCCGCCCGAGTGGGCTTCGTTCGTCAAGCAGTCCGCGCAGATGAACTTCAAGCCGAAGGTCGCGACGGTCGCCAAGGCACTGCTTTTCCCCGGCGGTGTCGCAGCGCTCGGTGCGCGTGCCGACGGCATGTCCACCGAGATCTGGTGGACGCCCGCCTATCCGTTCAAGTCGAGCCTCACCGGCCAGACGGCCAGGCAGTTCGCCGATGCCTACACCGCCGCAACGAAGCGCGAGTGGACGCAGCCCATGGGCGTCGTCCATGCGCTGTTCGAAGCGGGCATCCAGGCACTCAAGGCGAGCGGCAACCCCAAGGACCCGGTCAAGGTGGCCGACGCCGTGCGCGTGATGAAACACGACACCATCATCGGCAGGCTCGACTTCACGTCGAGCGGCATCAAGAACGTCTCCAGGATGCGCGTCGTCGGCGGCCAGTGGCGCGTCAACGCGGCAGGCAAGCCCGAGCTCTTCATCACGAACAACAAGACGGCGCCGGAGATCCCTGTGCAGCGCAAGTTCGAACTCCTGAAGCTGGGCTGAGGAACTGCCATGCTGCTCGAACTGCGCGACGCAACCAAGCGCTACGGCGACATGGTCGTCATCCCGAAGCTCTCGCTTTGCGTCGAGGAGGGCGACTTCATCGGCGTGATCGGCCCCAACGGCGCCGGCAAGAGCACCATGTTCGGACTCATCTCCGGCAGCACGCGCTGCGACGGCGGCAGTGTCTTTCTCGACGGCATGGACGTCACCGCGCTGGACGCGGCGCAGCGTTGCCGCGCCGGCGTCGGGCGCACCTTCCAGATTCCGCAGCCGTTCGAGGGCATGACCGCCTACGAGAACGCCCTGGTCGCCGCGACCTTCGGCCGCAGCGGGAACGGGAGTGCCGCACAGGCCCTGGCGGTGGATGCGATCGAACGCTGCGGCCTCGCGCCGGTCGCGGACAAGCTGGCGGGCACGCTCACGCTGCTTCAGCGAAAGCGCCTCGAGCTCGCGCGTGCGATCGCCACGCAGCCGCGCCTGCTGCTGCTCGACGAGGTGGCCGGCGGACTGACCGACGGCGAGATGCAGCAGCTGCTGCAGCTGATCGTCACGATCCACCAGAGCGGAGTCACCATTCTCTGGATCGAGCACCTGGTGCACGCCCTGGTGTCGGCGGCGGACCGTCTCGTGGTGCTTGCCAGCGGCGCCGTCATCTGCGATGGCGATCCCGGATCGGTCATGGGCGACCAGACCGTGCGGGACACCTACCTGGGCTCCGACATCGGCGAGGAGGTCGGCCATGCTGCGCACTGACCGGCTCGATGCGTACTACGGCCTGTTCCAGGCGCTGTTCGGTTTCACGTTCGAGGTCAGGCCGGGCGAAACCGTCGCCTTGATCGGATCGAACGGGGCGGGCAAGTCGACGCTGCTTCGTTCGATCGTCGGTTCGGTGCGCACTCGCCCGGACGGGGTCCTGCTCGATGGCCGGCCCGTGGGCGGGGACCCGGAGCGCAAGCAGCTCGATCGCGGCATTGCACTGGTGCCAGAAGGCCGGCGGCTGTTTCCCAGCCTGACGGTCCGCGAAAACCTTCAGCTGGCGATGCGCAATGGCCGCAAGGGACCATGGACCGTCGAACGCCTGATGAAGGAATTTCCGGTGATGGAAGCATTCCAGCACCGTCCGGCGACGGCGTTGTCGGGCGGCCAGCAGCAGCTGGTGGCTCTTTCGCGCGCGCTGGTCTGCAATCCCGACTACCTGCTGTGCGACGAGATTTCGCTGGGCCTGTCTCCGCTCGCCGTCAACGAGGTCTATGAACTCCTGGGCCGCGCCCGCAGGGATGGCCTGGCCGTGGTGCTGGTGGAGCAGAACGTGAAGCGCGCGCTTTCCGAGTCCGAGCGCTTCTACTGCATCCAGAAGGGGCGCGTGGTTCTTGAAGGCAGCTCCGAGCATGCGGACCACGCGCAAGTTGCCCAGGCCTACTTTGGAATCTGACATGCACGCACTACTCGAAACCATCGCAGGCGGGCTGATGCTCGGCGCGCTCTATGCCCTGTTCGGGCTGGGCCTCAGCCTGAGCCTCGGCGTGATGAAGATGATCAACATCGCGCATGGCGACCTGATCGTGCTGGGCGCCTACCTGTGCAGCACGGTGATGCAGCTCCTGGGCATCGGGCCGTTCATCTCGTTGCTCGCCGTGGTTCCCATGATGTTCGTCATCGGCTATGTGCTGCAACGGGTCCTGCTCAATCGCGTGGTGGGCAGGGGAACGCTTTCGCCGCTGCTGCTGACCTTTGGACTCTCGATCGTCCTGCAGAACATCCTGCAGGAGGTCTACACGGCCGATACGCGCAGCCTTCAGGCCGGGGAGCTTGCCCTGCGGGGATTCGACCTGGGCGGGGTGTCGATAGGGCTGCTGCCGCTCGTCTCGACGGTGATCAGCGTTGCGATCTTCGCTGGCACCAGCTGGCTGATAGGCCACTCGCATCTGGGCCGGCAGGCACGCGCCGTCGCGGACGACCCCGGCACCGCGCGGCTGGTCGGCGTCAACGACCGCAACTTCTTCGCGCTGGTCACCGGCTTCGTCCTCGCAGTGATCGCGCTGGCGTCGGTGATGTACGGCATCAGGACGCCGTTCTCCCCCACAGCGGGGCCCGAGCGCCTGCTGTATTCATTCGAGGCCGTTGTGCTCGGCGGCCTCGGCAACGTCTGGGGCACGTTCGTCGGTGGCTTGATCATCGGCGTGGCGCAACTCCTCGGTGCCAAGGTGTCGTCGGGCCTTGGCCCGTTCTTCGGGCACCTCGTCTTCCTGATCGCGCTGCTGGCGCGTCCGCAAGGGCTTTTCGGAAAGGGTTCGCGATGAACGCGGTCGCATTGATGGATGGGGTCCGGCCGCGCAAGGCGGGCAGGGCGGTAGTTGGCGTCGTCCTGCTCGCCGTGCTGGGCGCCTTGGCCCTGGCGCCGTGGTTCACGAGCTTCGCAACCCAGCGCCTCCTCGTGGAAATCTTCACCGTCTTCGCGATGGCCCTGGCCTGGAATCTGCTCGCAGGCTACGGCGGGCTGGTGGTCGTGGGGCACCAGATGTTTGTCGGCGTGGGGGCCTATGCCCTTTTCGCGCTGTCCAACAGGCTGGGAATCAACCCGTGGCTCATGCTGCCGCTCGCGACGGCGTCGACCGCGCTCTTCGCATTGCTGAGCGCGCTGCCGATGTTCCGGCTCAGCGGCGCGCATTTCGCGGTGGGAACCTGGGTTCTCGCGGAGATGCTGCGGATCCTGACGCTCAACAACGAATGGCTGGGCGCAGGGGGCGGCATGCCGCTCGAGGCGCTCGCGAGCTTCGATCGCTGGACGCGCAACGCGGGTGTCTATTGGTCCGCGCTGATCACCGGCGTCGGCGCGCTCTTCATTGCGCGCCTGATGCTCAGGGGCAAGCTGGGCCTGGCACTGATGAGCGTGAGGGACTCGGAGGCCGCGGCGGCGGCATCCGGCGTTTCGATCCAGCGGGCCAAGCTCGCGCTGTGGGTCATCGCGGGTTCCATCACCGGCCTGGCGGGAGCCGTGGCCTACATGAACACGCTGCAGGTGACGCCGGATGCGACCTTCTCGCTGAACTGGTCCGCGGCGGCCATCTTCATCGCGGTGCTCGGCGGAATCGGGACCTTGGAAGGACCGATCTTGGGAACGCTTCTCTACTTCCTTTTGCGCGAGTCATTCGCCACCTACGGCTCGTGGTACTTCATCGGCCTCGGCTCGCTTGCCATCGCCACCATGGTGTTCGCGCCCGGCGGCGCCTGGAGTCTCGTCACGCGGCGATGGGCCATCGATCCATTCGGCGTGCGGCGCGACATGCCCCGTCGCTGAATTCAGTCCTCTTCAAGCATTCACTCACAGTCAAGGAAATCCAGATGTCCGAAACAGCTTTCAAGGTGGCCGTCGTCCAGGCTGCCCCCGTGTTCCTCGATGCGAAGGCATCCACTGAAAAAGCCATCGACCTGATCGCCGAGGCGGGAGCCAACGGTGCGAAGCTCGTGGCGTTTCCGGAGGTTTTCATTCCGGGCTACCCCTGGTGGCTCTGGCTCGGCTCGCCGGCATGGGGGATGCAGTTCGTCTCCAGATACCACGCAAATTCCCTGCGGGCCGACGGGCCTGAACTGGCGGCGATCGCCGCTGCCGCCAAGAAGTCGGACATCAATGTCGTGATCGGTTTTTCCGAGATCGATGGCGGATCGCTGTACATCAGCCAGGCTCTCATCAGCGACAAAGGCGAGATGGTGTTCAAGCGCCGCAAGCTGAAACCTACGCACGTCGAGCGCACATTGTTTGGCGAAGGTGATGGATCCGACTTCCAGGTCGTCGACAGCAGCGTCGGCCGTATTGGCGCACTGTGCTGTGCGGAGCACATCCAGCCGCTTTCGAAGTACGCGATGTACTCGATGCACGAGCAGGTGCATGTGGCGTCCTGGCCATCGTTCACCTTGTACCGCGGCAAAGCCTATGCACTCGGACATGAAGTCAACTTGGCGGCCAGCCAGATCTACGCACTGGAAGGGGGCTGCTACGTGCTTCACGCGAGCGCGGTCACCGGGCAGGACATGTTCGACGCGCTGTGCGACACGCCCGACCGAGTGGCGCTGCTCAATGCCGACGGCTGCAAGCCGGGCGGCGGCTACTCGATGATCTTCGGACCGGACGGACAGCCTCTGGTGCCGCACATGCCTCAGGACCAGGAAGGCCTGCTCTACGCAGAAGTCGATCTCGCCAACATTGCCGTTGCCAAAGCGGCCTACGACCCATCTGGCCACTACGCTCGTGGCGACGTCGTACGCCTCATGGTCAACAAGAATCCGCGCCGGACGTGCATCAATTTCGGGGAAGGCGTTACCGAGGGGGGGCAATGGACCGAAGCAAAGGCCGATTGAGAAGATCGGTAGCCGTCAACGAGTCACACATCCAGGTGGCGCAGGCCAACGGATACGAGTTCTGGGGTGACATCGTCCGCAAGCTGAAGATCACCAGCACCTGAACCTCGCATCGTCGAAGCGCGAGCGATGCGTTCACGAATCGGCGCGTCCGTCATTCCGAAAATGAAATTCAGCCGCTCATTTTCAGAGGCAATCCGACGCGCGATTTCTTCATCTTGTGGGCCACACTAGGCGCCCGATGAAGGTTCCCTCCAGCCGGTCCGGTTCGATTTAAGGATCGGCTCTTTCCCCGGACAAGCAGGTGCCGACGCGAGTCGAGCCGTGCCCGAACGTGGGAGTGAACTCCGCAACCTGATCGAGCCGCGAGCTGGCGATGCGACTCGACGCATGCGGTGCGGCAGCCATGTGCTGCCGTGCGGGCTCGCGTGCGCGTGCTGCATGGCGATGTGTTGCTCGTGCCTGTCGAACATGCACGGACAAGGCAGCGAGCGATGACATTCAGTGGCGTTGCCGCGCATCGGATGTGACAACGAATGTCACTTTCTGTCGTTACACGTTGCTCGCGATGCGTGCAATGTACCCATCGGTTTTACCGATTTCATCGCATGGAGCAAACGGGACGCATGGCACGCAGTTTGCGGAATCACTTCATTACATATTCACGAGAAATGACACACCCATGAGCGATGAGAAGAACGCCAACCTGCTGGATCGACGCACTTTCTTCCTCGGGACCGCAGGCGCCTTGGCGCTGGGCACGACAGCCTGCGGTGGAGGAAGCGGGGGCAGCAGTTTCTCGCCCATAGGCGGGGCGGCCGCGCAGCAGACACCTGCTGCGGTCGCCGGTGTCGATTCCCCCAGTACCCCTGAAACCCCGGCGGCCGAGCCGGCAGCCCCTGAGCCCGCAGTACCCAAGATCGTGCACCCGGGCCTGCTGGTCACGGAGGAGGATCTGCAGCGCATCCGTGACAAGCTGGCCGCCAAGGCGGAGCCCTGGGTGGGCGGCTTGAACATGATGCTAAAGACGAACAACACCAACCTCGATGCGACGCCGCGTCCCCTGGCGTTGGTGACGCGGGGCGTCGATGGCGAGAACTATTGGCAGATGGTCGGCGACATGGTGCGCGCCCTTCATCTCGCATTGCGCTGGAAGATCTCGAACGACGAGAGCTACGCGAAGAAGGCGGTGGAGTTCCTCAACGCATGGTCGTCGACCTTGACCGAGCTGGGCGGCGACTCGAACGTCTTCCTCGCTTCAGGCCTCTACGGCAACCAGTGGGCCAACGCCGCGGAACTGATGCGGACCTACTCCGGCTGGGCGAAGGAAGACGTCGCGCGCTTCCAGACCATGCTGCTGAACGTGTTCTATCCGAAGGCCCACGACTTCCTGGTCAACCACAACGGCACGGAGACCAGAAAGGTCACCCACTACTGGGCCAACTGGGACCTCGCCAACATCTGCACCGTCTACGCGATCGGCGTGTTCTGCGACCGGAGCGACCTGGTCTCCGAGGCGAGCAACTATTACAAGAGCGGCCGCGGCTGCGGCGCGAGCGCCAACAACGTCTACTACGTGCATCCTGGCTACCTGGGGCAATGGCAGGAGAGCCATCGCGACCAGGGCCACTCGACCCTCGGCATTGCGCTGGCCGGGATGCTGTGCCAAATGGCCTGGAACCAGGGCGAGGACCTCTTCGGCTACTGGAACAATCGCCTGCTGGCCGGCGCGGAGTACGTGGCCAAGACGAACCTCGCGGATGCCAATGGCAACGCGCTGTACACGATGCCGTTCGCACCTTACAACGGCGTTCACGGATCGGGGACCGCTGCGGCGGGCACAAATCAGCTGCGACCCAACTGGGACCTCATCTACAGCCACTATGTGAGCCGCAAGGGACTCTCGGCTCCCTGGACCAAGGCGATGCTCGACAAGATCCGGCCCGAGCGCGTCGACGGCGGCGACCAGCCGGGCATCGGCACGCTGCTCTATGCGCGCGATCCGGTCCCTGCCGCCCCGCCGAGCGGCCTGAGCGCTTTCCTGAGCGACGCGAAGGTGCAGCTGTCCTGGTGGGGCACCGCGGGCGCTTCGCAGTACCTCGTGCAGCGCGCGGCTTCGCCGAACGGTCCGTTCATGACCATCGCGCCTGTCACCGAACCGCGCACATACACCGACGATCCCGGCCAGGGCACCTGGTACTACCGGATCGACGCGGTGACCGACGCCGGGGAGATGACCGGCGCGGATACCTTGCGCGTGGCGGTCCCCGGCGAGCTGTGGTTGCACCTGCCGCTCAGCGGCGATGCCAACGACGCCAGCGGCCGTGGCCTGAACGCGCAGCTGAAGGGCGGCACGAGCTGGGGCGAAGGGCGCAACGGCGGAAGCGCCGTGCAGCTCGACGGCCGCAGCGGTCACGTGCAGCTGCCGGACGGAGCCGTGTCGGCCCTGGGCGATTTCACGGCGGCGGTGTGGGTCTACTGGGATGCCTCGGCGGTCAATGTGCGCATCTTCGACTTCGGGTCCAACGACGTGGTCTACATGGCGCTGCTCCCGCGCGACGGCAGCGGCAAGCTGCGCTTCTCGGGTACGCGCAACCAGTTCTGGAACGAGGAGTCGGTGACCACCGACGTGCTGCCCACCGGGCGCTGGGTGCATGTAGCGGTCACGCTCTCGGGCACCGTCGGCACGCTCTACGTGGACGGCGCCCAGGCCGCCACCGCGGATGGCATCTGGATCAATCCCTTCCAGCTGGGCCGTACCACGCAGACCTGGCTGGGCCGTTCCCAGTACGGCGGCGACCCGTACTTCAAGGGCCGCATGCAGGACTTCCGCATCTACAGCGGCGCGCAGGACGCGGCCTTCATCGCGGACCTCGCGCGCTGAGCGCCATCGGGGCAGCGGTGCTGCCCGGACAACACCGAACCCGAACCGGCGCGCGCATGCACTGGCGCGCCGGGGCTTTCTTGACTTCGACCCTTCGGATTTCTCTCATGGACATTCCTTCTCGACGATGCGTTTCCGCGCTGATGGCCTCGCTGCTGCTCTTCGGCTGTGGCGGAGGCGGTGGTGGCGGAGGAGGGGCCGGCATTCCGCTGGTCGGCGGCCCGACAGGCCAGGCCGGCAGCGGCGGTCAATCCGATGGCGGCCAGAGCAACGGCGCGCAGAGCGGAGGCGGTCAGAGCAACGGCGGCCAAGTGGCCGGCAACACCTCCGGCGGCGGCACCCAGGGCGGCACTGGAGGCACGACCGGCGGCACCGTACCCGTCGCGGCCACCATCGCCCTGGCGAACAAGCTCGGCAAACCCGCCCGGGTGCTGGTTGGCCTGAGCGCCAATTCCACCGATGACATGAAGAGCCAGGACATCCACCCCGACATCGTGGAGCACTACCTTGTGGGGATCGTGGGCTACGGCGGGGGCTGGCCCGACTGGAATGGCGGGGGGGGGCCTACGTCACCCAGTTCGCGCAGGACGCCCAGACCTACGGCGCGGTGCCCATGTTCACGCTCTACCAGATGACGGCGAACGGCGAGGGCAACGTCGACACTACCGCCGATGCGGCCTTCATGGACAAATACTGGGGCCAGGTCCGGCTGATGTACCAGCTCATCGCGAAGCTGGACAAACCCGTTCTGATCAATGTGGAGCCGGACTTCTGGGGATTCGCTGCGGGGAAGCGGTCCGATCGCGATCTGACGAAGCTTCCTGCTCGCGTGAGCGGTCAGCCGGAATGCAGCACGCTGCCCGACACCGTCGCGGGCCTCGGCCAGTGCGTCGTGCAGATGGGCCGGAAGATTGCGCCCAAGGCGCTGATCGGGTTTCCTCCCGCGTTCTGGAACGGCACGCCCGCCGAGATCGCCGCGATGATGCAAGCCGCCGGCGCAAACCAGGCGGACTTCATCGTCGCCCAGACCAGTGACCGCGACGCGGGCTGCCGGGAGGTGACGCCGAGGCCCGACGGGTGCCAGAACGGAAGCGATCGTTACTGGGACGCGAGCAACAAGACCAGCCCGAACTTCCACGATTCGCAGAAGCAGTATTCGGACTATCGCGCAGCCCTGGGCAACGGCCTGCCCATCCTGTGGTGGCAGACGCCCATGGGCGTTCCTTCCGACACACCCGGCGGCACCGACGGGCACTACCGCGACAACCATGTCGACTACATGCTGACCAACACCCAGGAATACGGCGACATGCACACCTTCGCGATCGTCTTTGGCCCCGGCTGGGGCAACCAGACCTCGATCGCCACCGATGGCGGCCAGTTCGCGCGCCTGTCGGCGCAGTACCTCGCGCGAGGCGGTGCTGCGTTGAAGTAG
The DNA here is from genome assembly GCF_056867935.1 of Variovorax sp. TLI9-5A. NCBI lineage: Bacteria > Pseudomonadati > Pseudomonadota > Betaproteobacteria > Burkholderiales > Comamonadaceae > Variovorax > Variovorax sp. TLI9-5A. The sequence continues at coordinate 613,908 of NZ_CP200310.1, forward strand.
CGGTCACGTGCCTTCGCTACCGCGCGGAGGCACCCCCATCGACGGGGACGACCGCCCCTGTCAGGTAGCTCGAAGCGGGCGAGGCCAGCAGCGCCATTCAGGCCACGGGCGGCAGTCGGTCCAGCAGCTTGTCGAGCGTGATCGGGTAGTCGCGCACACGCACGCCCGTCGCGTTGTAGACGGCATTCGCCACCGCCGCGGCGACGCCGCACATGCCGAGCTCGCCGACGCCCTTGGCCTTCATCGGCGAGGAAACCGGGTCGGTCTCGTCGAGGAAGACGACATCCTGGTGCGGAATGTCCGCATGCACCGGCACCTCGTAGCCCGCCAGGTCGTGGTTGACGAAGAAGCCGTGCCGCTTGTCGAGTGCCAGCTCTTCCATCAGCGCGCCGCCGACGCCCATCGTCATCGCGCCTATCACCTGGCTGCGCGCGGACTTCGGATTCAGAATGCGCCCCGCCGCGCACACCGCGAGCATGCGCCGCACGCGTATCTCGCCGGTCGCTGCATCGACGCCGACTTCCACGAAATGCGCGCCGAAGGTCGACTGCTGGTACTTCTTGTCGAGATCGCCGAAGTCGATGCTGTCCTCGGCCTCCAGCCCCTGCGCTCCCGCCGCCTCGGCCAGCGGCACCGCGCGCGAGCCGGCGCGCACCATGCCGTCCGAGAACTCGGCCTCGGCCGCCGGAATGCCCAGCTTCGACGCCACGGCTTCGCGCAGCTTCATGCATGCCGCGAAAACCCCCGAGGTCGAGCTGTTCGCACCCCACTGGCCGCCGGAGCCGGCCGAGACCGGGTACGACGAGTCGCCCAGGCGCACGAGAACCTTGTCGAGCGCCACGCCCATGGTCTCGGCGGCGGTCTGCGCGATGATGGTGTAGGTCCCGGTGCCGATGTCCGTCATGTCGGTTTCCACCGTGACCACGCCCCGGTTGTCCAGGTGCACGCGCGCGCCCGACTTCATCACGAGGTTGTTGCGGAACGCCGCGGCCACGCCCATCCCCACCAGCCAGCGCCCCTCGCGCCGCTGCGCCGGTGCCGGGTTGCGCCTGCTCCAGCCGAAGCGCTCGGCGCCCGTGCGCAGGCATTCGATCAGCTTGCGCTGGGAGTAGGGGCGCTGCGGCTGCTCCGGATCGACCTGCGTGTCGTTGAGCACGCGGAACTCGATCGGGTCGATGCCCAGCTTCTGCGCCATTTCGTCCATGGCGACCTCCAGCGCCATCAGGCCCGGCGCCTCGCCGGGCGCGCGCATCGCGTTGCCCTCGGGCAGGTCGAGCACGGCCAGGCGCGTCGTCGTCAGGCGGTTCGCACCGGCGTACAGCAGCCGGGTCTGGTTCACCGCCGTCTCGGGCCCCCCGCCGGGCAGGTCGCCCGACCAGCCTTCGTGGGCGATGGCGGTGATCCTGCCGTCCCTGCCCGCGCCCAGGCGGATGCGCTGGATGGTCGCCGGCCGGTGCGTGGTGTTGTTCGCCATCAGCGGCCGTGGCAGCGCCACCTTCACGGGCCGCCGCGCCGCCCGCGCACCCAGCGCCGCGAGCAGCGCATCGGCCCGCACGAACAGCTTGCCGCCGAAGCCGCCGCCGATGAAGGGCGATATCAGCCGCACGTTCGCCTTCGGAATGCCGAGCGTCTTGGCGACGTCGCCGGCGCCCCAGGCGATCATCTGGTTCGAGGTCCAGATCGTCAGCTTCTCGCCCTGCCACTGCGCGATGGAGGCGTGCGGCTCCATCATCGCGTGCGACTCGTCGGGTGTGGTGTAGGTCGCGTCGAGCTGCACGGGGGCCGCCGCGTAGGCGCCCGCGAAATCGCCCGTCTTCGTCTGCGGCTCGCCCGCGAAGGGGTTGGGCGCCGGCAGTTTCGCCGCGCCCATCTCGGCGGACAGGTCGAAGCGGCCCGGCGTGCGCTCGTACTCGATGCGCACCAGTTGCGCCGCCGCGCGCGCCTGCTCGAAGGTGTTGGCCACGACCAGCGCGACCGCCTGGTGGTAGTGGTCGATCTCCGGCCCGCCCAGGAGCTTTGCCGTATTGAAGTCGCCCTTGCCGAGCTTGCCCGCACTGCGCGCGGTGACGATGGCCAGCACGCCCGGCGCCGCGCGGGCGGCGGCCAGGTCCATCGACGCGATGCGGCCCTTCGCGATGCCCGCGCCCACGACATAGCCGTAGGCCGCGTCGGGCGCCTCGGCATTGCGCTCGTAGGCGTAGCGGGCGAAGCCCGTGGTCTTCATCGGGCCGTCGATGCGGTCCGTCGGCTTGCCGATGATCTTCAGCTGGTCGATGGGGTTGGTCGTGGCGGGGGTGTCGAATCTCATGGTCAGCTCCTCGCTTGCGTGATGGAAGCGGCCAGCGCGCGCTCGGCGAGCTGCAGCTTGAACGCGTTCTCGTGGGTGGGCTGCGCGTCGGCGAGTAGCAGCGCGGTAACGGCCCTGGCGCCCTGCGGCATGGCGGACTCGGCGGCCTCCACGCGCCACGGCTTGTGCGCGACGCCGCCGAGCGCCACCCGGCCCGAGCCGTCGCGCTGCACGATGGCCGCGACAGACACGAGCGCGAAGGCGTAGGAGGCGCGATCGCGGATCTTGCGGTAGACGTGCGTTCCGCCCACGGGCTTCGGCAGCGTGACGCCGGTGATGAGCTCGTCGCGCTCCAGCGTCGTCTCGACGTGGGGCGTGTCGCCGGGCAGGCGATGGAAGTCGGCGATCGGGATCACGCGGGTGCGCCCGTCGGGCCGCACGGTCTCGACGGACGCGTCCAGCACGCGCATCGCCACGGCCATGTCGCTGGGGTTCGTCGCGATGCAGGACTTGCTGCCCCCGATCACCGCGAGCTGCCGCGTCACGCCGCCGATGGCGCTGCAGCCGCTGCCGGGACGGCGCTTGTTGCAGGGCTGGTCGGTGTCGTAGAAGTAGGGGCAGCGCGTGCGCTGCAGCAGGTTGCCCGCCGTGGTCGCCTTGTTGCGCAGCTGGCCCGATGCGCCGGCCAGCAGCGCGCGGGAGAGCACGCCGTAGTCGCGGCGCACGCGCTCGTCGGCGGCCAGGTCGGTGTTGCGCACCAGGGCGCCGATGCGCAGGCCGCCCTCGGGCGTCGGCTCGATACGGTCCAGCGCCAGGCCGTTCACGTCGACCAGGTGCACCGGCGCCTCGATCTGCAACTTCATGAGGTCCAGCAGGTTGGTGCCGCCGGCGATGAACTTCGCGCCGGGCCTGCCCGCGACGGCGGACGCCGCCTGCGCCGGGGTCGCGGCGCGCTCGTAGGTGAAGGCCTTCATGCTTTGCTCCCCGCCACTTCCGTGATGGCGTCGACGATGTTGGAGTAGGCGCCGCAGCGGCAGATGTTGCCGCTCATGCGCTCGCGCAGTTCCTCGGCCGAGAGGATGGGGCGCGCCGTGAGGTCGGCGCTCACGTGGCTCGGCACGCCACGCCTGACTTCGTCGATCACTCCGACCGCCGAGCAGATCTGTCCGGGCGTGCAGTAGCCGCACTGGTAGCCGTCGTGCCTGACGAACGCGGCCTGCAGCGGATGCATGTTCTGCGGCGTGCCGAGGCCCTCGATGGTCGTGACCTGCCCGCCGTCGTGCATCACGGCGAGCGTCAGGCAGGAGTTGATCCGCCTTCCGTCGACGATGACCGTGCAGGCGCCGCACTGGCCGTGGTCGCAGCCCTTCTTGGTGCCCGTCAGGTGCAGGTGCTCGCGCAAGGCGTCGAGCAGGGTGGTGCGCGTGTCCAGGTCGAGCGCGTGCGACGTGCCGTTGACGTTCAGCGACAGCTTCATGCGGGAACCGCCCGCGGTGGCGGCGGCCGGAGCCGTGGTCTGCGCCGAGGCGGACGGCGCGGTGGATGTGGAGACCGCCGCGGCGGTTGCGGCGCCGACGATGAGCGCGTCGCGCCGCGAGATCAGTTGGGTCGTGGGACTGTGCATGTCAGCTCCTGCTGTTCGAGGTTCATGGGGATGGCGAGTACTGCTGATAGCGCGTGCCATGGGCGATGGCGGTAGGAAAACGGCTGCTGTTGCCCCCTGCCCGCGGCTCGCGGGGTTCCCCGCGTCCGAAAATGGTTCTCACCGTGGGCAGCCGAGGAGGCAGTCCGGCCGATTTCCATTCTTCTGAAGCCGCGCGAGGATCGATAGCGCAATCCTCTTCATTTCTTGCCCGATCCGATGAGCGGCGGGCGCGGGTGCGGGTGCGTGGCGTCAGGCCTGGCCGGCTCCGGCTCCGTCGATGCCGCCGGCACCCGCGCGCGCACCGCCGCGCAGCACCTCGATGTCCCGCTTGGGCGGAGCGCCGAACAAACGGCTGTACTCGCGGCTGAACTGGGACGGGCTTTCGTAGCCGACCTGGAAGGCCGCGCTCGCCGCGTCGAAGTGTTCGTTGAGCATCAGCCGCTTCGCCTCGTTCAGCCGCAGCCACTTCTGGTACTGCAGCGGACTCATCGCGGTCAGCTGGCGGAAGTGGTGGTGGAAGGTCGGCGCGCTCATCTGCACGCGGGCCGCGAGCTCGTCGATGCGGAAGGGGGACGCGTAGTTCAGCTTCAGCCAGTCGATGGCCCTGGCGATGCGGTGGCCCTGCCCGTCCACCGAGGCGATCTGCCTGAGCCTCGCGGCCTGGTCGCTCATCAGCAGCCGGTAGTGGATCTCGCGATGGATCATCGGCGCGAGAACGGGAATGGCCTCGGGCTCGTCCAGCAGCTCCACCAGCCGGCTGATGGGTGCCAGCAGCGCGGGCGTCGCCTCGCCGAGTCCCACGCCGATGCCGATGGGGCGCTCGCGATGCGGCGGCAGGTTGCCCTGCGCGATGAGCTCGGCCAGCACGCGCACGTCGAGCTTGAGCATGAGGCCCAGGCAGGGCTGCCGCGGGCTCGCCGTCTTCACTTCGGAATTGGCGGGCATGTCCAGCGAGGTGATGAGGAACCGCGAGGTGTCGTACGGATAGGCCTCTCCGCCCACCCACATCTGCTTGGCGCCCTGCGCGACGAGCACGATGCTCGGCTCGACCATGCAGACGGCGGGCGGTGCGGGAGACTCGCGCCTGAAGAAGCCCAGGCTGGCGATGGGCGTGTCGTAGTCGCCCGGCAGCGGCGTGCGGGCGCCGATGATCCGCGCCATCGCTTCCTGCAGCGCCCTGCACCGCGCTGCGGCGTCCGCGTCCTCGTCCTGTCTGGGTGCCATCGTGCTTGCTTCGAGACTTTGCGCGGGACTCTACCCGCGGGGCGCTTCGTCATCCACAAAAGAGCCGCGCCCCCGCAGGATCGGGCAAGAAATCCAGAGGAGTGAGCAACCCCTCGCATCGTCCAGCCGGGCCGGCACTTGCCTGCGCTCCTACATCGTTGCGAGACGTTTCTGCAACCGCGTGCAGGACAAACGCCCGACCCGCTTCGCGAGGCCCCGATGCGCGAATGCGTGTGGCATCGTGACGTACTCCTTCCGTTTGCCAGCCCGAGCGCTGGCCCGCGGCCCACCCACCAAACACAGCGCAGGAGGCAAATCACCATGATCAAGATCGGCATCGTCGACGACCACGCGGTCGTCCGCACAGGCCTGAAGTCGTTCTTCTCCACCTTCGTCGATTTCCGCGTGGTCGGCGAGGCCGGCAGCGGCCGCGAGGCCATCGACCTCGTGCGCACGACCGACATCGACGTGCTGGTGATGGACCTTTCCATGCCCGGCCAGAGCGGCATCGACGCGCTCGCGATGGTGCGCGCCAAGGCGCCCGACCTGGGCGTGCTCATCCTCAGCGGCTACCCGGAAGAACACTATGCGGTGAACCTCATCCGCCAGGGCGCCTCGGGCTACCTCAACAAGGAATGCGACCCCGAGGAAATCGCCAAGGCCATCCGCACCATCGCGCTGGGCCGGCGCTACATCTCGCCCTCGGTGGCCGAGCTGCTCGCGGGCCAGCTGGAGCGCAAGGACAACGCGCCGCCGCACGAGCACCTGTCGGAGCGCGAGTTCCAGGTGTTCCTGAAGCTGGCCAAGGGAGAGTCGGTGGGCGCCATCGGCGAGGCGCTGTCGCTCTCGGTGAAGACCATCAGCACCTACCGCACGCGGCTGATGGAGAAGATGAACCTCTCCACCAACAGCGACCTGACCTACTACGCGATCAAGACGCAGCTGATCGACTGATCGCTTGGGCAGGCAGTCTCCGCGTTCCGAGGTGCATCGCCGAGGGTCGCTCAGGGCCATCGTCTGGACTTTCGTCCTGACGCTGGCCGCCACGCTGCTGGTGCTCAACTTCACCAGCGGCGAGAAGAAGCTCGACGAGCAGGTCAAGCGCGAGTACTCGCTGCACGACGCACAGTACCAGCGCGCGCTGGGCGTGATGCTCGGGCCGCCCATCACCGGCGGCAACCGCTTCGAGGCCTTCCAGAACGGCGACCAGATTTTTCCGCCGATGCTCGCCGCCATTCGCGGTGCCAGGCGGAGCATCACTTTCGAGACCTACATCTACTGGTCGGGCGACATCGGGCGCGAGTTCGCCGACGCGCTCTCGGAGCGCGCCCGCGCGGGCGTGAAGGTGCACGTGCTGCTCGACTGGGTGGGCAGCGCCAAGGTCGACGACGACTTCGTGCGCGAGATGGAAAGCGCCGGCGTGCAGGTGCGCAAGTTCCACAAGCCCAGCTGGTACGACATCGCGCGCATGAACAACCGCACCCACCGCAAGCTGCTGGTGGTCGACGGCCGCACCGGCTTCACCGGCGGCGTGGGCATCGCGCCCGAATGGACCGGCAACGCGCAGGACGCCGGGCACTGGCGCGATTCGCACTACAAGGTCGAGGGGCCGGTGGTGGCGCAGATGCAGGCCGTGTTCATGGACAACTGGGTGAAGGTGTCGGGCGACGTGCTGCACGGCGAGACCTACTTTCCGCCGATCTCGCCGGTGGGCGACGGGCGCGCGCAGATGTTCAGCAGCTCGCCCTCCGGCGGCAGCGAGAGCATGCACCTGATGTACCTGCTGTCGATCGCGGCGGCCACCAAGACCATCGACCTGTCCAGCGCCTACTTCGTGCCCGACGACCTGACCGTCGGCGCGCTGGTCGCGGCCATGCAGCGCGGCGTGCGGCTGCGCATCATCACGCCGGGCCCGATCATCGATTCGCAGACCGTGCGCGGCGCCTCGCGCGCGGCGTGGGGCCCGTTGCTGGAGGCTGGCGCCGAGATCAGCGAGTACCAGCCGACCATGTTCCACTGCAAGGTCTTCACGGTCGATGGACTGCTGGTGTCCGTGGGCTCCACCAACTTCGACAACCGCTCCTTCCGCCTGAACGACGAGGCCAACCTCAACATCTACGACGAGGCCTTCGCCGCCGGGCAGACCGCGCAGTTCGAGGCCGACCTGCGCCTGTCGAAGCGCCTGACGTACGAGGCCTGGAAAGACCGCCCGCTGCGCGAGAAGGCGATGGAGCACGTGGCGGCGCTGCTGTCGTCGCAGCTCTAGGGTGAATCGACGTTCGTCCTGGCTGTCGCGCGGGCACACTGGCGCGATGACCACTCAGCACGAACTCTCCATCGACGTGAAGCCCGGCATCGCGGTGTCGGCCCTCGCGGTGTCGCCACCCTCGGCCGAGGCCTGCCTGGTGCTCGCGCACGGCGCAGGCGCGGGCATGGGGCATCCTTTCATGCAGGCCGTGGCCGAGGGTCTTGCCGAGCGGCGCATCGCCACGCTGCGCTATCAGTTTCCCTACATGGAACGGGGCAGCAAGCGCACGGACGCACCTGCGCTGGCGCATGCCGCGGTGCGCGCGGCAGCGGCCTGCGCGTCGGCGCGCTTCGCGGGCATGCGTCTCTTCGCGGGCGGCAAGTCGTTCGGCGGGCGCATGACCTCGCAGGCCCAGGCGCTGGAGCCGCTTGAGGCCGTCGAAGGGCTGGTCTTCCTCGGCTTTCCGCTGCACCCGTCGGGCGCGCCCGCGAAGGCGGCCGGGCGCGCGGCGCACCTGCGGGATGTGGACGTACCCATGCTCTTCGCGCATGGCCCGCGTGACACGCTGGCCGAGCCCGCGCCATTCGACGACACCGTGCAGGCGCTGGGTCCGATCGCCACCGTGCTGGAGATCGAAGGGGCCGACCACTCGTTCCACGTGCTCAGGCGCACCGGCCGCACCGACGAGGAGGCGCTGGGCGACCTGCTCGACGGCATCGCCGTGTGGATGCAGGCCTGGCGCATCGGCTGAAGCCGGGCCGCGCGGGTCGTCCTCCGCCTACGCCGTGTCGCCCGATGGGACGACGCGGCGCAGCCGCGGATTTTTGAACGATGGGTCTTCGACAGGCAGCAATTCAACCGAAAGGACCCCGACATGGCATACACAGACTCATCCCTCGATAACCTCCAGGCTACCGGCCCCGTGCTCGCCAACGACGAAGTGGTGGACGTGCTCAACGACCTGCTCGAGAACTCGCGCGACGGCGAATACGGCTTTCGCGCCTGCGCCGACGAAGTGGAGAGCCCCGCGGCGAAGCAACTGTTCGCCAATCGCGCCGAAGAGTGCCGCAAGGCCGGCAGCGAACTGATGGCGCTCATCGCAGCCTACGGCGGCAAGCCGGCAGAGGGCGGCACTGCCAGCGGCGCGCTGCATCGCGGCTGGGTGCACGTGAAGGGCTCGCTCGGCGCGAACAGCGAACTCTCCATCCTCGAATCGTGCGAGCGCGGCGAAGACACCGGTGTCGCGCGCTATCGCAAGGCCCTGAAGCAGAACCTGCCCGCCGACGTACGCAGCGTGGTCGCCGCCCAGGCCGAAGGCGCGCAGCGCAACCACGACCAGATCCGCGACCTGCGCAACGCTGCGCGCGCCCGCGACTGATCGCCATCAGCGCTCGAGCGCATGAAGGCCGGGCCCGCCCGGCCTTTTTCATGGGCGCCGCACGCTTGGGGAATTCCCCGATGCCCACGATCCCGCCTCGATGGGATAGTTAGTTCGCCCTTCAAACTAACTAATTTCTTACACGGCTGACGCCTGCGGGCGAATCAACTCAGGAGAGACATCGATGCAACTGAAACACACCCTGGCCGCCATGGCCTTCGGGCTCACCGCCGTGGGCGCGATGGCGCAGACCGTGGTCGGCGTGAGCTGGTCCAACTTCCAGGAAGAGCGCTGGAAGACCGACGAGGCCGCCATCAAGGCCGAGCTGGAAAAGCTCGGCGCGAAGTACATCAGTGCCGATGCGGGCGGCTCGCCCGAGAAGCAGCTGGGCGACATCGAGGGCCTGATGTCGAAGGGCGCGAAGGCGCTCATCGTGCTGGCGATGGACAAGGACGCCATCCTGCCGGCAGTCACCAAGGCCACGCGCCAGAAGGTGCCCGTGATCGCCTACGACCGGCTGATCGAAGCGCCCGGCGTCTTCTACATCACCTTCGACAACGTCGAGGTCGGCCGCATGGAGGCGCGCGAGGTCTTCAAGGTCAAGCCCAAGGGCAACTACGTGATCATCAAGGGCTCGCCCAGCGACCCGAACGCCGACTTCCTGCGCGCGGGCCAGCAGGAAGTGCTGGACGCCGCCATCAAGAAGGGCGACATCAAGATCGTGGGCGACGAATACACCGAAGGCTGGAAGCCCGAGGTCGCGCAGAAGAACATGGAGCAGATCCTCACCAAGGCCGGCGGCAAGGTCGACGCGGTGGTGGCCGCCAACGACGGCACGGCCGGCGGCGCGGTGGCCGCGCTCACGGCCAAGGGCATCCGCGGCATTCCGGTGTCGGGGCAGGACGCCGACTTCGCTGCGCTCAACCGCATCGCGCTGGGCACGCAGACCGCCACCATCTGGAAGGACTCGCGCGAACTCGGCCGCGAAGCCGCCCTCGCCGCCGTGGCGCTGGCTGCCGGCAAGCCGGTCGACAAGGCCGCGCCGTGGGCCGGCGGCGCCAAGAAGATCTCGCTGTCCTCGCGGCTGCTGACGCCGGTGCCGATCACGCGCGACAACCTCGACGTGATCGTCAAGGCCGGCTGGATCAAGAAGGACGAGCTCTGCAAGGGCGTGTCGGGCGCCAGCGCGCCCGCGGCCTGCAAGTAACGACGCAACGCAACGCGCCGGCGCCATCCTCGGAAAGCGCGCCAGCTTTTCTCTCCCTCCCATGCAACGCATCCGACTGCCGGCCCTCGCGGGCCCGGCCGGCGGGCGCTTGCGCAACCGCGTAGTCCCACGTACTCCAGCTACTCCCAAAGGGTCCGAAACATGAGCAACCCATCACCAACACCGGGCTGGTGGCGCCGCACCGGCGTCGACCTGCGGCTCATCCTGATGTGCGTGCTGCTGGTCAGCATGGCCGTGGTCTTCAGCGTCATGTCGGGGGGCGTGTTCCTCTCGCCCGAGAACCTCTACAACGTCGCGCAGCAGACGGCGGTGGTGGGCATCGTCTCCACCGTGATGGTGCTCATCATCGTGGCGCGGCACATCGACCTGTCGGTGGGCTCGGTGATGGGCTTCGTCGGCGTGCTGATTGCCTACCTGCAGTACACCTCGGGCTGGTCGTGGCCCACGGCCTGCCTCGCGGGGCTCGCGGTGGCGCTGCTGGTGTCCATCTACCAGGGCTGGCTCACGGCGGTGCTGGGCGTGCCTTCCTTCGTGGTCACGCTGGGCGGGCTCATGTCCTTCCGGGGCGCGGCCTTCCTGGTGGCCGACGGAAAGACGCAGCCGGTGAACGACGAATTCTTCCAGCGCCTGGGCGGCGGCTATGACGGCGGCATCGGCGTCACGGCGAGCTGGGTGCTCGCGGTGCTGGTGGCGCTGGTGCTGTTCGGCCGCATGGTGCAGAAGCGCCGCGCGCGCCAGCGCTACGACATGCCGACCGAGGCGCTGTGGCTCGACGTGCTCATCACGGCCGTGCCGGTGGCGGTGGTGTTCGGCTTCGCATGGGTCATGAACAGCTACCAGATCTCTTCCAAGAGCGAGCCGCAGGGCATTCCGATTCCGGTGCTGATCTGGGCCGTGGTGGCCATCGTGCTCTCGTTCATCGTGCACCGCACGCGCTTCGGTCGCTACGTGTTCGCGATGGGCGGCAACCCCGACGCGGCGGCACTGGTGGGCATTCCGGTCAAGCGCGTCACGCTGATGCTTTTCGCGCTGCTGGCGGTGCTGGTCACCGTCGCGGCCATCGTGTCGATCGCGCGCCTGAACGCCGGCACCAACTCGCTGGGCACGGGCATGGAGCTGTACGTGATCGCCGCGGCCGTCATCGGCGGCACGGCGCTGGCGGGCGGCAGCGGCTCGATCTTCGGCTCGGTGCTGGGCGCGCTGATCATGCAGTCGCTCGACAGCGGCATGCTGCTGCTCGACGTGCCGATCGGCAAGCGCATGGTCATCATCGGCCAGGTGCTGATCGTGGCGGTGGTCTTCGACGTGCTCTATCGCCGCAAGTTCGGAGAAAGCTGACATGGACACCAACATCGACACCTCCAAACCCCTCGTCGAACTGCGCGAGATCCGCAAGGCCTTCGGCGGCGTGAAGGCCGTGGACGGCGTGAGCGTGAACCTCTACCCCGGCGAGGTGGTCGCGCTGCTGGGCCACAACGGCGCGGGCAAGTCCACGCTGATGAAGATGCTCGCGGGCGCCTACCCCATCGACTCGGGCGACACGCTGATCGCGGGCGAGAAGGTCCACATCCGCACGCCCGCCGAGGCGCAGGCGCAGGGCATCGAGACCATCTACCAGACGCTCGCGCTGGCCGACAACCTCGACTCGGTGGCCAACCTCTTCCTCGGCCGCGAGAAGATGACCGCCTGGAACACGCTGGACGACCATTTCATGGAGGTGCAGGCGCGCAAGGTGTTCCAGCGCCTGAACAAGAACTTCACCAACATCCGCGTGCCGGTGCGCCGGCTCTCGGGCGGGCAGCGGCAGGTGGTGGCCATTTCGCGCGCGTTGTACTTCAACGCGCGCATCCTCATCATGGACGAGCCCTGCGCCGCGCTGGGCCCCGAAGAGACAGCGATGGTCGGCGGCCTGGTGAAGCAGCTCAAGGCCGACGGCGTGGGCATCTTCCTCATCACGCACGACATGCCCGACGTGTTCTCGCTGAGCGACCGCCTCGCGGTGATGAAGAACGGCAAGCTCGTGGGCACCTACCGCACCGCCGACGTGACCGAGGACGAAGTACTCGGGATGATCATTGCCGGCAAGCGGCCCGAGGGCAAGGAGCAGGCGCATCACGCCGATACCGCTGCGCTCGCCTGATAGACAGCACGACGTGACCACCACAGCCGACCAGCAGCTCGTGAAGCGCATGAACCGCAGCGTGCTGCTGCGGCTTCTTCGCGCGCAGCCCGGCCTTTCGCGCGCGCGGCTGGCCGGCGAGAGCGGCCTCACCAAGTCGACCGTGAGCCTGCTGGTGCGCGAGCTGATCGACGAAGGCTGGCTCAGCGAGGCCGGTGCGACCGTGGCCGACGGGCTCGGCCGTCCCTCCACGCCGCTGCAGATCAACGTGGGCGTGCGCGCGCTCATGGGCGTCGAGATCGCGGTCGAAACGGTGCGACTCGTATGCATGTCGCTGCAGGGCGAGGTGCTGTACTCGGAGAGCCACGACCTGACCGACGGCTCGCCTGCCGGCGTGTGCGCGCAGGTCGGTCGCATGGCGGGCGCCGCGCATGCGCGGCTCGAGCAGCTCGGCCTGCGTCTCTCGAGCATCGGCGTGTGCGTGCCCGGCGCGGTCGACGACTGCACCGGCGTCGTCCGCTTCGCGCCCAACCTCGGCTGGCGCAACGTGAGCCTGCTGCCCGCGCTCGAAAAGGCCTTCGCCGCCGTCGGCCTGCCTGGCGTGACCGTGCAGCTGCAGAACGACGCCGATGCCGCCGCGCTCGGCGAATACGAGTTCGCCTCCAGCGTGGGCCAGGAGGGCGAAGACCCGCTGATCTTCGTCAACTGCGACGTGGGCGTTGGCGCCGGCGTGGTGCTCAACGACCGGCTCTTCACCGGCGCGCAGGGCATGGCCGGCGAAATCGGCCACACCATCCTCCAGCTCGACGGCCCGCTGTGCTCGTGCGGCCGGCGCGGCTGCGCCGAAGCCTTCTTCGGCTCGCGCGTGCTGGAACGCGAAGGTGCGGACCTGCCGCGCGCCGCGGCTTTCTTCGGCGTGCTGCTGCAGAACCTGTGGGTCACCTTCAACCCGCGCGCCATCGTGCTCGGCGGCAAGGCCTGCGCCGACCACAAGGGCTTCGCGCAGGCGGCCTTCGAATGCATGAAGCGGCACGCGGACGATGCCGGCATGCCGGCGCCCGACCTGCGCACCGCGCGCTACGATGCGCTGGCGCCTGCGGTGGGCGCCGCGGCGCTGGCGCTTCACGAATACCTGCGGCCGCTGCAGCCCGATGCGAAGGCGCGGCGCGCGCGTGCGCTGGCCCGCGCGGCTGCCTGATCAGTCAGTCCGTCGCGCCGTCTTCCCGCCAGCCCCGCAGCCGCCGGTAGAGCGTGCCGCGCGACACGCGCAGCTGCCGCGCCGCCTGCGAAACGTTGCCGCCATGTGCGGCCAGCGTTTCCTCGATCAGCTTGCGGCTGTGCTCGCGCAGCGTTTCGGCGTGTGGCGCAGTCTCTTCGCCGGCTGCGTGTTCGCTGGCTTGCGTGACCGGCATCGCATCGTGCCGCTCGATGGCCAATGGCGGCGTCTCACCCGGCATCGCCACCGCATGCCGGAAATCCGCGCCATCCGCGCCGCCCTTCAGCTGCGCCTGTACCCACACGCCGAGGCCGCTCGCCAGCCGCAAAGGCTGCGCCGCCTCGCGCCGCCCGAGCCGCAGCAAGCTCGCAAGATCGTGCCCCAGAAGGAACTCGACATCGCGCTCGTCCGCCGCTTCCGGCAGCCGCCCCAGCAGCCGCGCGCCCGCGTTGTTGAGCCAGGCGATGGTGCCGTCGGGCGCGATGCCGGCCAGCGCCTCGAGCGGCGTGCCCAGCAGCGTCGGGCTGGCCTGGAAGCGCAGGATCAGGTGGTCGCGCGACTGCGCCTGCAGCAGCCTGTTCTCGATGGTGATGGCGTACAGCGACACCATCGACGCCGCGTCGAAGCCGAAGCGACGCGCCTCCACCGTGAGGTCGAGCACGCCCGCGAGCTGCCCCGTCACGTCGCGGATCGGCGCGGCCGCGCATTGCATGTGGCACAGCACGTCGAAATAGTGCTCGGCGCCGTCGACCGTGCAGGCCTGCCCGGTGCTCGCCACGATGCCCGGCGCGGTGGTGCCGACCACGCGCTCCGAAATGTTCACGCCCACGCGGGCCGTCTTGCGCAGCACCGGCTGGTGCGCGGCGGCGGGATGCTGCGTGACGTGCACCACCACGCCCTCGCAGTCGGTGAGGATCACGCGGCAGTCGGTGCCCGCGAGCGCGTGCTCCATCTGCACCAGTTCCTGCCGCGCCACTTCGAGCAGCTGGCGGTTGCGCGCGAGCGTGGCGTGCAGCCGGCTGGGCGTGACCGGGTCGAATGGAACGATGCGCTGGCGGTCGGTGTGGGTGCGGCTGCAGCGCATCCACGACTGGATCACCGCCTCGCCCACCAGCCCCGAGGGGCGGACGCCTTCCTCGAAGAACTGCTGCCGCGCGAGCGCCACGCGCTGCGCGGGCGTGCTTGCGAACAGCTGGCGCGGGGCATCGGGTGTACCGATTCTTCCGACAAGGCTTCTGTCGAGGGCCATGGGTGAGCTGCCTCCCGTTTCAGGACCAGCGTCGAATGTGTTCCGCAATGGAACAGCCCCGGACTGGGGAAATCCCGAAGATGAACGCGCAGCCCGTCCCGACGATTCTTGGCGCACAAAGGAGACCTGCGATGAAAAAAACACACTCCGGGCTGCTCGTGCTCGCCGGCGCATTGCTGTGCCTGGGCATCAACACGGCAGCCACGGCCCAGAACGCACAGGACCGCGCGGCAGCCGCCACCAAGCGCGTGGACGGCAGCTTCATCCGCGCCAATGCTGCGCAGAAGAAGACGCCCGATTGGCCCAGCGTGGGCCTGGACTACTCGGAATCGCGCTTCAGCCAGCTCGACCAGGTGAACGCGGGCAACGTGAAGGACCTGGGGCTGGTCTGGTCGTACAACCTCGAATCCACGCGCGGCGTGGAAGCCACGCCGCTGGTGGTGGACGGCATCATGTACATCACCGCCTCATGGAGCGTGGTGCATGCAGTCGACACGCGCACCGGCCAGCGGCTGTGGACCTTCGATCCGCAGGTCGATAAGTCCAAAGGCTTCAGGGGCTGCTGCGACGTGGTGAACAGAGGCGTCGCGATCTACGAAGGCAAGGTCTACGTGGCGGCCTACGACGGCCGCCTCATCGCACTCGATGCCGCCACCGGCCAGAAGGTCTGGGAGAAGAACACCATCGAGGGCCAGAAGGGCAGCTACACCATCACCGGCGCGCCGCGCGTGTTCAAGGGCAAGGTCATCATCGGCAACGGCGGCGCCGAGTACGGCGTGCGCGGCTTCGTCACCGCCTACGACGCGAAGACCGGCGACCAGAAGTGGCGCTGGTTCGTGGTGCCGGGCGACCCGAGCAAGCCTTTCGAGGACGAGTCGATGGCGCGCGCCGCCAAGACCTGGGACCCGAGCGGCAAGTACTGGGAGGCCGGCGGTGGCGGCACCGCCTGGGACAGCTTCGCCTTCGACCCCGAGCTCAACCTGATGTACGTGGGCACCGGCAACGGCTCGCCCTGGTCGCACAAGGCGCGCAGCCCCAAGGGCGGCGACAACCTCTACCTGGGCTCGGTGGTGGCGCTCAATCCCGACACCGGCAAGTACGTGTGGCACTACCAGGAGACGCCCGGCGACAACTGGGACTACACATCCACGCAGTCGATGATCCTGGCGAACGTGAAGATCGGCGGCAAGCAGCGCAAGGTGCTGCTGCATGCGCCGAAGAACGGCTTCTTCTTCGTCATCGACCGCACCAACGGCAGGTTCATCTCGGCGAAGAACTTCGTCGAGGTCAACTGGGCCACCGGCTACGACAAGAACGGCCGCCCCATCGAGATCGCCGCCGCGCGCGACGGCACCAAGCCCGGAGACAGCATCCCCGGCCCCTTCGGCGCGCACAACTGGCACCCGATGTCCTTCAACCCGCAGACCGGCTTCGCCTACCTGCCCGCGCAGCACGTGCCGATCAACCTCATGGACGACAAGGACTGGAAGTTCAACGAGGACGTGCCGGGCCGCCCGCATGCGGGCCTGGGCTGGAACCTCGCCAAGTTCGCCAATGCCGAGCCGCCCAAGAGCAAGCCCTTCGGCCGCCTCGTGGCCTGGGACCCGGTGGCGCAGAAGGAAGCCTGGGGCGTGGACTACGCATCGGCCTGGAACGGCGGCACCCTCACCACCGCCGGCAACCTCGTGTTCCAGGGCACGGCCGACGGGCGCCTCCTGGCCTACAACGCGAAGACCGGCGAGAAGCTCTGGGAAACGCCCACCGGCACCGGCGTGGTGGCCGCGCCATCGACCTACATGGTCGACGGCAAGCAGTACGTTTCGGTCGCGGTGGGCTGGGGCGGCGTCTACGGCCTCGCGCAGCGCGCCACCGAGCGGCAGGGCCCGGGCACGGTCTACACCTTCGCGGTGGGCGGCACCGCCAAAATGCCCGAGTTCGTGCAGTACCGCATGGACAAGCTGGTGCAGGGCGTGAAGTACGACCCCGCCAAGGTCCAGGCCGGCACCATGCTCTACGTGAGCAACTGCGTCTTCTGCCACGGCGTGCCGGGCGTGGACCGCGGCGGCAACATTCCCAACCTCGGCTACATGGACGCGGCCTACATCGAGAACCTAGACAAGTTCGTGCTCAAGGGCCCGGCCATGTCGCGCGGCATGCCGGACTTCACCGGCAAGCTCTCGAACGACGACATCGAGAGCATCAAGGCCTTCATCCAGGGGACGGCGGACGCGATACGCCCGAAGTAGCCTGCCCGGCCGCCTCAGCGCCCGCCGTACCAGTACGGCGTGGCGGCGGTCCACGGCGAGTTCGGGTAGTTCGTGCGCAGGGCCTGCAGCCCCTTGCGCGACCAGTCGCCCGCCGCCTTGTCCTGGCAGGTGTAGCGCGCCATCTTCACCGCGACCGACAGCGCCTGCGGCACCAGCGGATCCGTGCGTGCGCGCTGCATCAGCGCCAGGCTCTCCTGCGTGAAGTAGATCGAGTCCTGCGGCACGGTGCGCAGCTTTTCGACCAGCGCGGCCTGCCGGCTGCGTTCTTCCTGCGGCAGGAATGCGGGCATCTCGAAGTCGGCGGCGGTGGCCGCCTGCGGCCCGGAGGTCGGCACGCCCAACGGACGGCACCACTTGCCGTAGCTGCCGACCGTGTTGCGCTCGGCGTAACCGGCGCCGACGCCGAGCTTGAGCGGCGTGGGCCGGATGCCCTCGGCGGCGGGCCAGTGCGGTGGCGTCAGCACCTCGGTGGTGCTTGCCATGCGCTCCAGCAGCAGGTGCCGCCAGGCGGCGCCGTCGGTCTCGGGCAGCGCCACTGAACGGCGGATGCCGGCGATCGTGTCGGCGCCCTTGGCCGTGCCCGCCTGCGGCGGCGAGGCGATGCGCATCTGCGCCGCGCGGCGGGCCGTGGCGTAGTCCCCGGCCACCACGGCGCGGGTCCAGGCGGTCTCGAGAAGGCTGTCGCGCAGCGCGGGCGCAAGGGCCGGCTCGGCGGCCAGGCGCAGCCACATGGCCAGCGGTGCGCGCGTGTTGAGGAAGCGCACCACGTCCTCGTCGAAGGCGCTGGCCAGCGGCACGGCATTCGGCTTGGCTTCCATCGCCTCCGGGTCGCGGCGCGCGACCACGGGGCGGATCGCGAGGCGGCGCCATTCCTCTTCCGACGCGGCGGTCGGCAGCAGCAAAGCCTTCACGAGGTTCTGGCCCGAGAGGCTGCGCGCGATCAGCGGCGAATCCGCCGAGGCGGCAATGAGCTCGCGCACCTCCTTGTAGCGGCCCTGCGCGAACATGCGCTGCGCGCGCAGCTGCGTGGCGGCAAAGCGCGCGGGGTGGTCTTCGGGCACGGCCGCGAGCGCGGCCTGCAGCTCGGCTTCCCGCTTGTCGTCGGCCGAGGCCGCCACCGGCACCAGGCTGGCGGCAGCCATCAGCCAGGCGAGATCGCGCGTGCGCTGGTAGCGGCTCCAGCTCAGCGTTTCGCGCCACTTGCCGTTGGGCTCGAGGCTACTGCCCGGTCCGTCGAAGCCGCGCACGGTGCTCAGCCATTGCACCAGCTCGGAGGTCTGGGCCGGGCCGATGTATGTGCAGCCGCCGTAGAAACCGCAAGCGCGGAACTCGTGGTTCAGCAACAGCAGCTTTGCCGCGGCCGCGTCGGGCTGCCCGATGGTCTTCAGGCCGTCGGCCAGGCGCTGCATGCGCGTGGCGGGCAGCAGGTAGCGGATGCGCAGTGCCTCGGCCAGCCGGTGCACCGATGGATGCAGCTCCTTCAGGCGAGGGTTCTTCAGCAGCGGCAGCGCGATGGCGTCGACCTGCTGCGTGAGTTCGGCCTGCTGCTTGAGAGCCTCGGCGCTTTCCCTGGTGTTCTTGCCGTCGCTGCTGTCGGATGGCGTGTCGCCGGGGTTCTGCCGCGCCAGCACGCGCAGCCGCATGTAGGCCGCGAGATCGTGCCATAGGCTGGCCTTGTCGGCCGCGATGGCGGTGAACGCGGCGTCGGCGTCTTCGAACTCGCCGGCATAGAAGTGGCGAGCCGCCAGTTGGTAGGCATGGTCGGCCTGCAGCCATGCGGGTGCGCCCGCCGGCAGCTCGGGGATGGTGCCGGGCTCCTTGTTGCAGGTGTCGAACACCGCGTCCTGCGTCTTCAGCCAGTGCAGCACGAAGGGGCCGGCGGACTTCTCTCCCGCCGCGCGTGTCATGCGCTGCGAAAGCGTCTTCGTCGCGCTGCGGAAGGCGTCGCCGTAGAAGCAGTTCGGGTCCGCCTGCAGGGTGCCGGTATTCCATTTCGGCGCCTGCTGCGATGGGGGCGGCATGTTGGGCCTGTCGCGGGGCGATTGCGGATCGAGCTTCGCGATGGCGTCGTCGCGCGCCTTGCGCCATTCGATCCAGGCGTCGTCGGTCTCGGCCGCACTGTTGTCTTCGCGCGGCAGCTTCTCCAGCAGGTCGGTGAAGGCGCGCACCGCGTCGGGCGAGAAGCTCTGGCCGTGCAGCCGCCAGTACCAGAGCACCTGATAGGGCACGAGATAACCGGTGTAGTAGCCCGCCGGCCGCTCGACGAACTCGCGCACCGGCTGGTCGGGCCTTGAGGCGGCGAAGAACAGGTCCTCGGGCTCGTAGCCTCCACTGGCGTTCGCCGCCGTGGTGCCGAGCAGGGCGGTGGCGGCCAATGCGGCCAATGCGGCGATGGCGAGCAGCTTTGTGCCTCGCATTTTCGAAAGATTCATTTGTAGGTCTCCCTGTTTCCGGTCGTCTGCAGTTTTTCGAAGTCTTCGTTCTTCCACGAGCCCGCATGGAACACATAGCGCCGCTTCACTTCGCGCAGCGCGGGCCATTCTTCGCCGAGCATCAGCCCGGCTGCGTCACGGCAGGCCGGCACCGTGGCCGCGCCCGTCGTGCCCAGCCGCTGGCGGATGCGCGCGGCTTCCGCGCCCATGCGGAAGTACATCGGCACGATCTCGTCGATCAGGCCATCGGGCAGCCACGGGTCGCCCATGCACCACGAGGCGAGTGCCGTGGCCGACAGGCGTATGCCATCTGCGCGCAGCGGCTGCAGCCGCCGCAGCAGCGCAACGTAGGCCTCGCGCTGGCTGCGCCTGGCCTCGAAGTCGAGCTGCACCCAGCCCGACCGGTTGCCCTGCTTCGCCGCATGCTCGACGGCGGCAGCGATCGCCTGCTGCTGCGCAGCGTCGAGGGGAGAGGGCGAGAGGTTGTCGAGCGCGACATGGACCACCGGCACCACCGCGGCGCCAGGCGCGATGCGCAGCGGCCATTGGCGCCAGCTGGTGCTGCTGCCGGTGCCGCTCAGGCGCACCGTGGCATGCAGGTAGGCCACGCCCGTGGCTTCGGGCAGCGAGGAGAAGAGCTGGGGCCTGTCCCACACCCACAGCAGCATGCGGGCCTGCGTCTGTGCCATGCCCTCCCGCGCCAGCAGGGCCACGAAAACCAGAAAGGCCGCGCTGCGAAGACGCATGAAAAAGAAGGAAGGGCGGGATGTGGAAGGAAGAAACGCCGGGCAGCATAACGAAAAAGCCGCCTGGCCCAGGGGCTCAGGCGGCCTTGCGGCTGCTTGTTGTCGCGGTGAGTCGATCAGTCGGCGTAGACGCCGGCCGCCTTGATGATCGGGCCCCACTTCGCGATCTCGGCCGAGACGAACTTCTTGTGTTCCGCCGGCTCGGTGCGCTTGTCGGTGGTGATCACCGCGCCCAGCGCCTCTTCACGCTTGATGAAGCCAGGGTCCTTCATCGCGGCCGTGATGGCTTCGTTGAGCTTCTTCAGCACCGGCGCGGGCGTGCCCTTGGGCGCGTACACGCCGTGCCAGATCGTCACTTCGAAGCCCTTGAGGCCCGATTCGTCCAGCGTCGGCAGATCCTTCAGCGCAGGCGTGGTCAGGCGCTTGCTGGTGGTCACGGCATAGGCCTTGACCTTCTTGGCTTCGATCTGCGACGTGGTGTTGGTGGTCTGGTCGCACAGCAGGTCGATCTGGCCGCCCAGCAGGTCGGCGATGGCCGGTGCGGTGCCCTTGTAGGGAACCGGCGTCATCTCGACCTTCAGCGCGCTCTGGAACAGCAGGCCGCACAGGTGCGAGGCGGCGCCCAGGCCGGCGTTGCCGAGGTTGATCTTGCCCTTGTTGGCCGCGATCCAGCTCGTCAGTTCCTTGTAGTTGTTGGCGGGCAGGCCGGGCTTGCCGATCAGCGTCATCGGCACTTCGTTGACCATGCCCAGGTACTCGAAGTCGGTCTCGACGTTGAAGGGCAGCTTGCGATAGAGCGCCGGCATCGTCGACATGCCGATGTGGTTCAGCAGCAGGGTGTAGCCGTCGGGGTTGGCGCGCGCCACCTTGGCGGTGCCGATGGAACTGCCCGCGCCGGCGGTGTTGTCCACCACGATGGTGGTGCCCAGCGTCTTCTGCATGGCTTCGGCCAGGTCGCGCGCGACACGGTCGGTAGGGCCGCCGGCGGCGAAAGGCACCACCAGCGTCACGGTCTTGCCCGCGGGGAAGTCCTGGGCGTGTGCACCGACGGCCGCGGCGGCAATCGCCGCGAGGGCGAACAGTTTCTTCATGTCGTCTCCGGAAAAGGGGGAATAAAAACGCCGCGATCTTAAGGGCTGACCGGAGCCTGACCTATAGCGAATAGCCCTTAGCTTCGCGTCGTCATGCGCACCTCGGAGGGGCGTGCCGAGGGGCCTCTTCAGGTCCGTCAGGCCGGCTGCTGCTGCGGCCCGGCGGGCCCGGTGTAGCGCGCACGCGGGCGGATGAGCTGGCCCGTGACCTGCTGCTCCAGCACGTGCGCCGTCCAACCGACGGTGCGCGCGAGCGCGAACAGCGTGAGCGGTGCGCCAGGCGGCAGCTTGTGCACGGCAGCGAGGGCGGCCAGCGCGAAGTCGATGTTCGCGGCCTCGCCGAGCAGCTTCTCCCCGATGCCGCGCAATTCCTCGAAGGCGGGCGGCAGTTCGATGTTCGCCAGCAGGGCGACGCAGCGTGCGTCGCCGCCCGGGTACAGCGGATGCCCGAAAGCCGCCAGCGGCCGGTCGTGCGCGAGCCATTCGCGTACCGCGGCCTCGGCGCCGACGTCCGCCGCATGGCGCATCAGCGCCTGCACCGCGGCCGATGCGCCGCCATGCAGCGGCCCGGTCAATGTGGAAAGGCCTGTGAGCAGGCACGCGGCCACCGATGCGCCGGTCGAGGCCGTCACGCGCGCGGCGAAGGTCGATGCGTTGAGCTCGTGGTCGGCCAGCAGCACCAATGCGCGGCGCAAATCGTCGGCGGCGCGCGGCCGGCGCCACGCCGAGGCCAGCCGCATGTGCAGCGGCATCTCGCGCGCGGCAGGCGTGGTGCCCAGCATCGCGTCGGCCAGCGCGCCGATCGCGCTCGCGGCCTCGGCCTGAAGCACGCTGCGAGAGCGGCCGCGCGATGGCAGGTCGGTGGCGGCGCGGGCCGCGAGCGCGAGCAGGCCCGCCTGCAGCGGTGCGTTGCCTGAAGCAGCGGATGCAGCCGAAGCAGGAAAGCGCGGCGGTGCGCTTTCCCACAGCAGCCCCGCCACATCCTCCAGCGTGGACTGCTGCGCCAGCACGCAAGCGTCCTGACCCCGATAAAGCAGCCGCCCGTCGGCCACTGTCGATACGGCAGAGGACAGCACAGGCTCGCCCCACTGGATCGCCTCGCTCGCCACCGTCTCGATACTGCGCCGGCCCCGCGCGCGTGCCGCGACGCGTTGCACGTCGTCGCGGTGATAGAGGCTGCGGCGCGGGTCCGCCGCATCGGGCTTGGCGCGGATGCGGCCGCGGCTCACGCTCGCATAGAGCGTCTGCGGGCGCACCTGCATCAGCTCCAGGGCTTCGGCGGCCGGCAGCCACAGGGGCGTGCTTCTCTTCATGGTCATGTTGACAGAATAGATCAAGATTGACGTCAATATCCTGCTGGCCAGAATCAATGTCATCGTGACAACCCAGGAGCAAAGAGCGATGAACAACGATGACGACGGCAGCCTCGAAGGCGTGGTGGCCGCGCATACCGTGCTGTCCGAGGTGGACGGCGAGGCCGGCCGGCTGGTGATCCGTGGCCACGAGCTCGATGAGATCGCGCAGCGCTGGCGCCATGAAGACGTGGTGGGCCTGCTGTTCGAAGGCTTCTTCGACACGCTGCCCACCGCCTCGGCCCTGCGCCGCGCCATCGGCCGCGCGCGCCGCGAGGCCTTCGAGCTGCTGCAGCCGAACGATGACGCGCTGCTGCGCCGCATGCCGCCCATCGAGGCCGTGCGCGCGCTGATGGCGCGGCTTCCCGATGGCGACGACCTGCCGACCGCGCTGCGCCTCGTGGCCGCGCCGGCCGTCTACACCGCCGCGGTGATGCGCTGGCGCCTGGGCGTTCCGGCGCTCGCGCCCGACGAGGCACTCCCGCACGCCGCCGACATGCTTCGCATGCTGAATGGCCGTGCACCCACGCCCGCGCAGAGCGCCGCGCTCGACACCTACCTCGTCACCGTGTGCGACCACGGCCTCAACGCATCGACCTTCGCGGCTCGCGTGGTCGCATCGACCGGTGCGGGGCTCGCATCGGCCGTGCTCGCGGGCATCAGTGCGCTCAAGGGGCCGCTGCACGGCGGCGCGCCCGGCCCGGTGCTGGATGCGCTCGATGCCATCGGCACCGCAGCCAACGCCCGTGCCTGGCTGGAGCAGGCCGTGGCCGATGGCCAGCGCCTGATGGGCTTCGGCCATCGCATCTACCGCGTGCGCGACCCGCGCGCCGATGCGCTCAAGGGCGCACTCGGCCGGCTCGGCGAGGAGGGCAGCGTGAACGCCGCGCGCTTCGCGCTGGCCGAAGCCGCCGAGCAGGCCGCGCTCGCCATCCTGCGCGAGAAGAAGCCGGGCCGCGCGCTGGAGACCAACGTCGAGTTCTACACCGCGCTGCTGCTCGAAGCGCTGGGCTTCGGCCGCGAGAGCTTCACCTGCGTGTTCGCGGCGGGCCGCGTGAGCGGCTGGGTGGCGCATGCGCGCGAGCAGGTGAAGAAGGGGCGGCTGATCCGTCCACAGTCGGTCTACATCGGGCCTGCACCGGAGGAATCGGGCGAGGCCGCACTCGCGCACTGAACCTACAGGGCGCACCTGCCGTCATCCGATACGCTCGTCTTTTTCCGCATGACGTGGCCGCGCCGGCCATGCCATGCGTCGTGAAAGGCGAAAGTATTTCCTCCATGACGGCGACCTCTCCCTACCCGCAAGCATTGCAGGCACTGCGCCTGCCGCGCGATCTCGCGCTCATCACCGTGGCCATCGATGCCGTGCTGGTGCTTCTCAACACAACCATGCAGCTGTGGCCCGACTCGCCCAATGCCGAGCAGCTGCGCAGCGCCTATGCACTGCCGGGCGTATGGATACCGATGGTGTTCAGCATCGGCATGGCCTGGGTGCTCGCCGCCGCGCTGGCCTGGAGCCACGGGCGCAATGCGCTGGAGAAGCGCGGCGTGGACAGCTTGGCACGGCTGCCCCAGCCGCGCATCCGCTACGGCGCGGCATACGTCGTGGTGCTGCTGCTGAACTTCTTTGCGCTGAGCCCGCTGCTCTACGACCTGCAGCTGCTCTTCATGCCGGGCGGGCGCCTGCATGAATCGCTCGGAGACACCTCGATGCGCGCGGCGATGCCGGTGTTCATGTTCCTGCAGTCCGTGGCCCAGCTGATCGTGCTGGTGCTCGGCGTGTGGCTTGCGGCATGGGTCGCGCTGAGGGCCGGCCGTGCCGATGCTTCGGACGCGCAGGGCGATGAAGTAACGGCGGGCTCCTCGCCGCGCCGCGCGGTGGCGCTTGTGGGCGCATCGGTGTTCGCGTCGCTGCAGATGTGGAGCGGCGCGGCCGTGAGCCGGTGGAGCTCCATGTCGCAAGGCCTGGACGGCGCCGGGCTGCTGGTGGCTTGGGTGGTGCCCCCGCTGGCAGCCTTCGCGCTGGCCTTCTGGGGCGGCTGGCTGGGAGCGACGGCAGGGATTTCGAGGGTGCGGCCTTTCAGGGCCGTGGCGGCGTCGGTGCTGGCTTTCGCGCTGGTGCAGATCGGCTGCATCGCCATCGCGCTGGCCTGGCTGGCGCTGGCGGTCTGGCTGCACGGCTTCAACAGCGCGGGCAGCCTCGTCGGCTTCGCGCTGGCGCTCGTGCTGGTCTATTCGGTGCTCGCGGTGCTGCTCATGCGCGCCACCACGCGCGGGTTGTACCGCCGCTACTTGTAGCTGCGCGCGTCCTCGATCACCTTGCCGTCGTTGGGCAGCGAGCCCGCGCCCGCCACGACAACCTCGCCGCGCAGCTTGGTCACTTCGCGGATCACGGCGCTCACGCGCGCTTCCAGCCCTTCGGGCGCAGTGCCCGCGCATTCGAGCTGCAGCGTCATCCTGTCGTCGCCCATTTCGCCCGATACGACGAGGCGCGCGCGCTGCACTTCGGGAAAGCGCCGCGCGATCTCCGCCACCTGCGACGGGTGCACGAACATGCCGCGCACCTTGGTGGTCTGGTCGGCGCGGCCCATCCAGCCCTTGATGCGCTTGTTGGTGCGGCCCGTGGGGCAGGTGCCTGCGAGCACTGCAGAAAGGTCGCCGGTGCCGAAGCGCACCAGCGGGTAGTCGGGGTTGAAGGTGGTGACGACGATCTCGCCGACTTCGCCGTCGGGCACCGGGTCGCCGGTGCCGGGGCGCACGATCTCGACCAGCACGCCCTCGTCGAGCACCAGCCCCTCGCGCGCACTGGTTTCGTAAGCGATGAGGCCCAGGTCGGCGGTGGCATAGCACTGCGTGCCCTTCACGCCGCGCGCGGCGATCCAGTCGTGCAGGCTCGGTGGAAAGGCCTCGCCAGACACCAGCGCCTTGGTGAGCGAGGGCAGCTTGACGCTCTTCTCCTCGGCCTTCTCCAGCAGGATCTTGAGGAAGCTGGGCGTGCCCGCGTAGCCCTCGGGCTTGAGGTCGACCATGGCTTCGAGCTGCTGCTCGGTCTGGCCGGTGCCGCCCGCGAACACGGTGCAGCCCATGGCGTGCGCGCCGCTTTCCATGATCGAGCCCGCGGGCGTCATGTGGTAGCTGAAGCTGTTGTGGATCAGCTCGCCGCCGCGAAAACCCGCCGCGTGCAACGCGCGCGCGGTGCGCCAGTAGTCACGCGCCTCGCCCTCGGGTTCGTAGATGGTGCCGGGGCTCGCGAACACGCGCGGCATGCGCGGCCCGCGCACGATCGTCGAGAAGCCGCCGAAGGGGTCGTCCGCGCGGCGTGCCTTCTGCAGTTCGAGCAATTCCGATTTGCGCGTGACAGGTAGTTTCGCGAGCGCCTCGCGCGTGGTGACGTCGGCGGGCTTCACGCCGTCGAGGATCTTCGCGAAGGCGGGCGCCGCGGTCTGAGCCTGCGCGATCTGCTTCGGCAGCGCGGCCAGCAGGTCGCGCTCGCGTTCGGCGGGGTCTCGGATCTCGAGCTTGTCGTAGTGGTCGGTCATGTCCGTACCCTTCATCTTTCGGTTCTGTTCAGCCTCCGGCGAGGGAGAGTCAAGCCAACCAGCGCTTGCGCCGCTTGTAGCTCTTCACGTCGCGGAAGCTCTTGCGGTCCGCGCCGCCGACGCCCAGGTAGAACTCCTTCACGTCCTCGTTCTCGCGCAGGCTCTTCGCCTCGCCGTCCATCACGATGCGGCCGTTCTCCAGGATGTAGCCGTAGTCGGCGTAGCGCAGCGCCATGTTGGTGTTCTGCTCGGCCAGCAGGAAGGTCACGCGCTCCTTGGCGTTGAGGTCCTTCACGATCTCGAACACTTCCTCCACGATCTGCGGCGCGAGGCCCATCGAGGGTTCGTCCAGCAGCACCATGGTCGGGTTTGCCATCAGCGCGCGGCCGATGGCGCACATCTGCTGCTCGCCGCCGGATGTGTAGGCGGCCTGCGAGCTGCGCCGGGTCTTCAGGCGCGGGAAATACGCGTACACCTTCTCCAGCGTCTGCTGCACCGCGGCCTTGCCGTCGGTGCGCGTGTAGGCGCCGGTCATCAGGTTCTCTTCGATGGTCAGGTGCGCGAAGCAGTGGCGGCCTTCCATCACCTGGATCAGCCCGCGCTTGACCAGCTCGGCCGGCGACAGCGCCTCGATGCGCTCGCCGCGCAGCTCGATGGTGCCCTTGGTGACCGCGCCGCGCTCGCCCGCCAGCAGGTTGCTCACCGCGCGCAGCGTGGTCGTCTTGCCCGCGCCGTTGCCGCCGAGCAGCGCCACGATGCCGCCGTCGGGCACGGTGAGCGACACGCCCTTGAGCACCAGGATCACGTGGTTGTAGATGACCTCGATGCCGTTGACGTTGAGGAGGATGTTGGATTCGCTCATGGTGTGGTCCGTAGCATTCGAAAGAACCGGCGCGAGGCCGTTCTTTCGGATGCCCGCTTGGCCCGCCGCCCTTCGGGGAACACCGCGGAACCGGCTTTGCCGGGCCGCAGGTGTTGCCCCCTGCAAGGGGGTTGGCGAAGCGACACGAAGTGCGCGAAGACTGGGGGTCAGCTCAAGATTGGCAGTCGGCTGCCTCGCGGCGGGTGAGCTTCTTCTCGCCCGCGTACTTGTCGGCGGCCGCCTTCACCATCGGCTTGATGATCTGCTCGTCGGCCTGGTACCAGTCGGACATGTCACCCCACTTCGCGCCGTCCCAGGTATGCACGCGCGCCCAGGTCGAGCCCATGTGGTCCTGGCACGAGGTGCTCACCGGACGCATCACGCCGGAGAAGCCGAGTGCGTCGAGCTTCTTCTGGTCTAGCGCAAGGTTCTCCATGCCCCAGCGCACCTGCTCGCCGGTCATGACCTTGCCCTTGCCGAAGCGCTCCTGCGCGCGCTTGACGGCCTCGATGGTCAGCATCTGGATGATCACGCCGCGCGTGTAGAGCACCGAGCCCACTTCGTCCTTCGGACCGGTGCCCTGGCCCTTGTCGTGCACCTGCTTGAGGATGTCCTGGATCACCTTGGGCTGCGTGCCCGAGGTGTTCAGCGCCAGCGCGTGATAGCCCTTGGCATTGGCGCCCACGTCCTTCACGTCGGGTTCGGCGCCGGCCCACCACACGCCGTACATCTTCTCGCGCGGGTAGCCGGTGGCCACGGCCTCCTTCAGGGCTGTGGAGTTCATCACGCCCCAGCCCCACAGCAGCACGAAGTCGGGGCGCTGCTGGCGCACCTGCAGCCAGGCCGACTTCTGCTCCACGCCGGGCGCGGTCACCGGAATCAGCGAGAGCTCGAAGCCGTTCTGCTTGGCACGCTCCTGCAGCAGCGGGATCGGTTCCTTGCCGAAGGGCGAGTCGTGATAGACGAGGGCGATCTTCTTGCCCTTGAGCTTGTCCATGCCGCCTTCCTTCTTCCCGATGTGCTGGATCAGGATGTCGGCCGCGGTCCAGTAAGAGCCCATCAGCGGAAAGTTCCACTTGAAGACGCCACCGTCCTGCGAGGCGGCCAGGCCATAGCCCAGCGTGATCAGCGGGATCTTGTCGGTGGGCACCTTGTCGGTCAGCGCGAAGGTGATGCCGGTGGCCTGCGGGTCGAAGAGCGCCACGCCGGGGCGGCCCTTCAGGCGCTCGTAGCATTCCACGCCCTTGTCGGTGGCGTAGCCGGTCTCGCACTCTTCATACGAGATCTTCACGCCATTGATGCCGCCGGTGGCGTTGACCAGCTTGATGTAGTCCTGCTTGCCGTTGGCCCAGGGCGTGCCATTGGGGGCATAAGGCCCGGTGCGGTACACCAGCAGCGGAAAGAACTGTTCCTTGGCTTGCGCGTTGACCATCGATGGCGCGAGCGCGGCGCCGAGGGTGCCGGCCACCAGGGCGGCGGTCAGAGCGAGCGATTTCAGTTTCATGCCTGTCTCCTTTGTGGGCACCTCGGTGCCGGGTTTTGACTAACGGGAACCTGTCAATGTCAATGCGGGAAGGGCCACAGCCTCAGCTTCTCCTTGGCCGTGGACCACAGCCGCGCGAGGCCGTGCGGCTCGACGATCAGGAAGAACACGATCAGCGCGCCGAAGATCATGGTCTCCAGGTGCGAGGCCAGCGCGGTGGAAATCGAGAAGCCCAGCCAGCCCGGCAGTTGGTTGAGCAGCAGCGGCAGCAGCACGATGAAGGCGGCGCCGAAGAAGCTGCCCATGATCGAGCCCAGCCCGCCGATGATCACCATGAACAGCAGCTGGAACGAGCGGTCGATGCTGAACGCCGCCGGCTCCCACGCACCCAGGTGCACGAAGCCCCACAGCGCGCCGGCCACGCCGACGATGAAGCTGCTCACCGCGAAGGCCGTGAGCTTGGCGTAGACGGGGCGGATGCCGATCACCGCGGCCGCCACGTCCATGTCGCGCATCGCCATCCACTCGCGGCCGATGGCGCTGCGCACCAGGTTCTTTGCCAGCAGCGCGAACACCACCACGAAGAGCAGGCAGAACAGGTACTTCTGCACCGGCGACTCGATCGGCACGCCGAACACGTTGAGCCCCGCCACGCTCACCGAGCCCGACGAAGAATTGTTGGTGAACCACTGGATGCGCAGGAAGGCCCAGTCGGTGAAGAACTGCGCCGCCAGCGTGGCCACGGCCAGGTACAGCCCCTTGATGCGCAGGCTCGGAATGCCGAACAGCACGCCGATCACCGTCGCGCACAGGCCGCCCAGCAGCAGCGATGCGATCAGCGGCATGCCGTCGATGCGCACCTGGAAGTTGTAGGCCGCATATGCGCCCACCGCCATGAAGGCGCCGGTGCCCAGCGAAATCTGGCCGCAATAGCCAACCAGGATGTTGAGGCCCAGCGCCGCGAGCGACAGGATGAGGAAGGGCGTGAGGATGGCGCGCATCCAGTAATCGGACACGCCCAGCGGCACCACGACGAACGCCACGAGCAGCAGCACCAGCATCGCGATGCGATCCTGCGCAATCGGAAAGATCTGCTGGTCGGCCCTGTAGCTCGACTTGAACTGGCCGTTTTCTCTGTAGAACATTGCTCAGACCCGATCGATGATTTTTTCGCCGAACAGGCCTTGCGGGCGAACCAGCAAGAAGACCAGTGCGAGCACATAGGCAAACCAGATCTCGATGCCGCCACCGAGCATGGGGCCGAGATAGATTTCAGACAGCTTCTCGCCCACGCCGATCAGCAGGCCGCCGATGATGGCGCCCGGAATGGAAGTGAGCCCGCCCAGGATCACCACCGGCAGCGCCTTCAGCGCCACCAGCGAGAGCGAGAACTGCACGCCCAGCTTCGATCCCCAGATGATCCCGGCCACCAGCGCCGAGAAGCCGGCCACCGACCACACGATCACCCAGATGCGCTTGAGCGGAATGCCGATGGACTGCGCGGCCTGGTGGTCGTCGGCCACAGCGCGCAGCGCGCGGCCCGTAGCCGTCTTCTGGAAGAAGATGGCCAGCACCACCACGAGGCCGGCCGCCACCAGCGCGGCGATCAGGTCTTCCTGGCTCAGCAGCAGCCCGCCCTGGAAGGTGCCTTCGAGCACCATCAGTGGTTCCTTGGGCATGCCCACGTCGATCTTGTAGATGTCGTTGCCGAAGATCGTCTGGCCCACGCCGTCGAGAAAATAGGCGATGCCCAGCGTGGCCATCAGCAGCGTGATGCCTTCCTGGTTCACCAGCTTGCTGAGCGCGAGCCGCTCGATCAGCCAGGCCACCACCACCATCACCGCCATGGCCGCAATGAAGGCCAGGATGTTCGCGAGGATCTGGTTCTGGAAGCCGAACCACAGCGGGAACCACTCCGAGAAGCGCGCCATCGCCAGCGCCGCGAAGAGCACCATCGCGCCCTGCGCGAAGTTGAAGACGCCCGAGGCCTTGTAGATCAGCACGAAGCCGATGGCGATCAGCGAATAGAGCATGCCGACCATGAGGCCGCCGAAGAGGGTTTCGAGGAAAAAGCCCATCGTGTTCTTTCGTGATCAGTGCTCGACGCCGAGGTAGGCGCGGATCACGTCTTCGTTGTTGCGCACTTCATCCGGCGTGCCGTCGCCGATCTTCTTGCCGTAGTCCAGCACCACCACGCGGTCGGAGATGTCCATCACCACGCCCATGTCGTGCTCGATCAGCACGATGGTCGCGCCGAACTCGTCGTTCACGTCGAGGATGAAGCGGCTCATGTCCTGCTTCTCCTCCACGTTCATGCCGGCCATGGGCTCGTCCAGCAGCAGCACCTGCGGCTCCATCGCGAGCGCGCGGCCGAGGTCGACGCGCTTCTGCAAGCCGTAGGGCAGGCGGCCCACCGGCGTCTTGCGGTGCGCCTGGATTTCCAGGAAGTCGATGATGTGCTCGACGAACTCGCGGTGCGCGAGCTCTTCGCGCTCGGCCGGTCCCCAGCGCAGTGCCTGCGCGAGCAGGCCGCTCTTCATCTTGAGGTTGCGGCCCGTCATGATGTTGTCGAGCACGCTCATGCCCTTGAAGAGGGCCAGGTTCTGGAAGGTGCGCGCCACGCCCATCTCGGCCACCTGGCGCGAGTTCATGTGCTTGAAGGTCTGGCCCCGGAAGGTGATGGAGCCCTGCTGCGGCCAGTACACGCCGTTGATGCAGTTCAGCATCGAGCTCTTGCCCGCGCCGTTCGGCCCGATGATGGCCCGCACCTCGTGCTCGCGCACGTTGAAGCTGATGTCCGTCAGCGCCTTCACGCCGCCGAAGCTCAGCGAGATGTTCTGCACGTCGAGGATGACCTCGCCGTCCTTGCGGCCGCCTCGGGTCGTTGTTGCAAGCATGGAGGCCTCGGTGTGGTTGTGCGCGTTCATGCGGCCGCCTTGACCAGTGGAAAGCGCTTTGCGTCGACGATCTTCAGCGTGGCACTCACCGAGCCCGTGCGCCCGTCCTCGAACTTGACCTGGGTTTCGATGAACTGCTCGGCCTTGCCGCCGTAGAGCGCGTCGACCAGCACCGCGTACTTGTCGGCGATGAAGCCGCGGCGCACCTTGCGCGTGCGGGTGAGCTCGTCGTCGTCGGGGTCGAGCTCCTTGTGCAGCACGAGGAAGCGCGCAATCTGCGTCTCGCCCATGCCGTCCTCAGCGGCGAGGTCGGCGTTCACCTTGGCAATGCACTCGGCCACCAGCGCCAGCACGTCGGGCTTGCCGGCCAGGTCGACGTAGCCGCCGTAGGCGAGCCCGCGCCGCTCGGCCCAGTTGCCCACGGCCTCGTAGTCGATGTTGATGGCGGCGCAGACCTCGTCGCGGCCGTTGCCGAAGCACACGGCTTCCTTGATCTGCGGGAAGAACTTGAGCTTGTTCTCGATGTAGTTGGGCGCGAAGATCGCGCCGCCCACGAGGCGGCCCACATCCTTGGCGCGATCGATGATGCGCAGGTGGCCCTCGCTGTCGAGCACGCCCGCGTCGCCGGTGTGGAAGTAGCCGTTCGCGTCCAGCACCTCTGCCGTGGCGTCGGGGCGCTTGTAGTACTCCTTGAGCACCGACACGCCGCGCACAAGCACCTCGCCGTCCTCGGCGATCTTCAGTTCGATGCCCGGCGCGGCCGTGCCCACGGTCTGCAGCTTGACCTTGCCGTCCTGCTGCAGGCAAACGTAGGCGCAGGTCTCGGTCTGGCCGTAGAACTGCTTCAGGTTCACGCCGATGGAGCGGTAGAAGCGGAACAGGTCGGGCCCGATGGCAGCGCCCGCCGTGTAGGCCACGCGGATGCGGCTCATGCCCAGCACGTTGCGCAGCGGGCCGTAGATCAGCAGGTCGCCCAGGCGGTACATCAGGCGGTCGCCGGTGCTCACCGGCGCGCCGTTGAGGATGTCGGCGCCCACGCGCTGCGCCAGCGCCATGAACTTCGCGTACAGCCAGCGCTTGGGCGCGGCGGCGTCTTCCATGCGGATCGACACGGCCGTCAGCAGCCCTTCGAAGGTGCGCGGCGGGCCGAAGTAGTAGCTCGGACCGATCTCGCGCATGTCGTTCATCACCGTTTCCGACGACTCCGGGCAGTTGAGCGTGAAGCCGCCCACCAGCCACTGCGCGACCGAGAACAGATGGTCGCCCACCCAGGCCATCGGCAGGTAACTCATGATGTTGTCGCCGGGACCGAGTTTGTCGGTCTCCACGCCGCCGCGGCCCGCCGCGATGAAGCTCGCGTGCGTCTGGCACACGCCCTTGGGGCGGCCGGTGGTGCCGGAGGTGTAGAGGATCACGCCCACGTCGGTGGCCTCGCCGCTGGCCACCGCGCGGTCGTAGTAGCCGACGTTGGCCTTGTCGAACTCGCGGCCCAGCGCGCGCAGCTGCTCGTGGCTCATGAGCCCGGGCTGGTCGTAGTGGCGCAGGCCCTTGGGGTCGTCGTAGATGATGTAGCGGATGCTGGGCTGCTTTCCCTGCTGCATCTCGCGGCATTCGAGCAGCTTGTCGACTTGCTCCTGGTCTTCGACGATCACGAACTCGATGCCGGCGTCCTGCAGCATGAAGACCATCTCGCCTGCCACCGCGTCCTGGTACAACGGCACCGGCACGCCGCGCAGGCTCTGCGCCGCGACCGCCGCCATGTACAGGTGGGGCCGGTTGGCACCGACGATGGCCAGGTTGTCGAAGGGCCTGAAGCCCAGGCTCGCGAGGCCGCAGGCGGTCTCGCGCACTTCCTGCGCCACGGCGCTCCAGCTCCAGGTTTGCCAGATGCCGAGGTCCTTCTCGCGCATGGCGGGGGCTTCGGGCCGGGCCTCGG
The DNA here is from genome assembly GCF_056867935.1 of Variovorax sp. TLI9-5A. NCBI lineage: Bacteria > Pseudomonadati > Pseudomonadota > Betaproteobacteria > Burkholderiales > Comamonadaceae > Variovorax > Variovorax sp. TLI9-5A. The sequence goes on from NZ_CP200310.1 coordinate 647,107, forward strand.
CGTGCGCGAGCAGCAGACGGGGAAAGGTGGGGGCGGGTGTTTGCACAGTGGCCGGATCGTAGGACTCACTTTGACGCCCGGTTGTCGTTCCAACGACAATCCTAGGGACACTACTCCCCGGAGTTTCCCGATGCCTCACGGCCATCCCACCCACAGCGCGCTCGGCGGTTCGACCATCAGGGACCGGGTGCGCGCAGCCAATGCACAGGAACTGGAAGGCATTCCGTGGCTGCCCACGCTCACGCCCGCCGAGCGGCGCCGCGCCGAAGCCGCCCTGGTGGTCGGCGAAGCCGAGCCCGGCGACCTGGTGTGCCGGGTCGGGCGCTCGCCCACCTACTGGTTCGGCGTGGTCGAGGGGCTCTTGAAGATGAGCAACGACAACGCCGACGGCGGCTCCGTCACCTATACCGGCGTGCCGCCCGGCGGCTGGTTCGGTGAAGGCACGGTGATGAAGCGCGAGCCCTACCGCTACAACATCCAGGCGCTGCGGCGCAGCCTGATCGCGGGCTTGCCGATCGAGAGCTTCCACTGGCTGCTCGACCACTCCATCGGCTTCAACCGCTTCGTGATGAACCAGCTCAACGAACGGCTGGGGCAGTTCATCGCCGCGCTGGAGATCGACCGGCTCAACAACCCCGACGCGCGCGTGGCGCGCAACCTGGTCTCCTTGTTCAACCCGGTGCTGTACCCGGGCGTGGGCGAAGTCCTGCGAATCACGCAGCAGGAGCTGGCCTACCTCGTCGGCCTTTCGCGCCAGCGCGTGAACGAGGCGTTGAACGGCCTGTCCGCGCAGGGGCTGATCCGCGTGGAGTACGGTGGGCTGCGCGTGCTCGACTTGCCGGGCCTGCGTGCGACCGCGATGTCGAACAAGAAGAACCAGCCGGCGCCAACCCAGGCGGAAAAATCATGACCAATCTCTCCGACAAGCTCCAGATCGTGCCCGCGAACGCCGAGGCCGCATTCATCCCGCCTCCGGAGCCGCCCAAGGCCAAGCCCGAAAGCACAGGCCCCACGCTGGAGGAAGCCATCGAACGCAACGAGGCGCTCACCGAGAAGATCGAGGCACTCGACGCGGTGCTGGCCAAGCCGCTCGTCGAGATCCTGGCCGACCGCGAGAAGGCCGAGGAAGCCGCGCTTGCCTGGGACCGCTTCGGCGCGATGTGGATGCTCTCGCAGCGCGCGATGCGCCGCGTGGCGCTCGACCTTGCGGCGCAGCTCGGCGTGAGCGAGGAAGAAGTCGTGGCGCGCGCCATGGCCAATGCCAATGCGGTGCTCAACGGCGCGGACGAAGTGGATCTGGGCGGCACCATCGCCCCGGCGCAGATGCAGCACATTGCGCGGCATCGCAACTTCCTGAGGAAGCAGTTCAAGTAGGGACAAGCGATTCCCTTTAACCTTCGCGCTTTCCTTTCGTTCCACAAACCAAGAGTTCTCATACAGATGACCGCTTCCCACCTCACTCTCATCACCGGCGCCTCGCGCGGCCTGGGCCAGGCCATGGCCGAACAGCTGCTGCAGGCCGGCCACACGGTGATCGGCATTTCGCGCAAGCAGTCGCCCGCGCTGGCCGAGGCAGCCAAGGCCGCCGGCGCCGAGCTCACGCAATGGGAGCAGGACCTGTCCGACCCGGTGGCCGCAGCCGAGCGCCTTTCGGCCTGGCTCAAGACCGTCGACGCGCAGCGCTTCGACAGCGTCACGCTCATCAACAACGCCGGCACCGTGGGCAACCCCGCGCCGCTGTCGCGCGCCGTGGAGTCCGAGCTGTCGCTGGCCCTGCGCATCGGCCTCGAAGCGCCGATGCTGCTGACGGCGGCATTCCTCGGCGCCACGCGCGAATGGCGCGGTGCGCGCAAGGTGCTCAACATTTCCTCGGGCCTGGGCCGCAACGCCATGGGCAGCCAGGCGCCCTACTGCGCGTCGAAGGCTGGCATGGACCATTTCTCGCGCGCCGTGGCGCTGGAAGAGGCGAATGCGCCGAACGGGGCGCGCATCGTCTCGCTGGCGCCGGGCGTGATCGACACCGACATGCAGGTGCAACTGCGCGGCGCGTCGGCCGAGAAGTTCCCGGACCGCACGCGCTTCGAGAAGATGAAGAACGAAGGGATGCTCGACAGCCCCGCCTCGGCGGCCGCCAAGGTGCTGAAGTACCTGGCGCGCGCGGACTTCGGCGCGAAGCCCGTGGCCGACGTGCGCGACCCCGACTGAGCGGAAGGCGAAAGATTCCCATGGCAACGGCCCAGGCCATCGACACCGGCGAGTACAAGCTCTTTCCCTCGCCGCGCAACGTGCACCGCATCGTGTTCGAGCACCAGGTGTTCGTGCCGCACCCCTATGCGCTGATCGTGATGAACGAGTTCGGCTTCAAGGGGCGCTACAGCCTGTTCTCGGCCTGCCGCATGAGCGACGGGAAGATGGGGCAGGTGGCGACGTTCGAGGATGTGGCGGACGTGGAGATATTCAACAGGAAGTTCGTGCCGGACTGAAGCTCGGGCGTTGTTCCCTCTCCCCTTGGGGAGAGGGTTAGGGTGAGGGCAGCGGCGCAGGAAGATGCGCGACCCTCGCTACCGCCGTTACCCCCTCACCCCAGCCCTCTCCCCGAGGGGAGAGGGAGTGAAACCATCGGGGCGGCACATGCTCAGGATGCTGTTTGCTACTGCATCGCGAACCTGTCGCGCTGCGCCTGCGCGCATTCGCCCATCACGTTCAGTGCGCGCTCCACCGTGGACGTGCCCATCACGAACGGGTTCGCCGCGCCCGCGGGCTGCTGGCGCAGCGCGGCCATCTTGGCCTGCGAGCTGTCGACGTTCGAGTGGTTCGACAGCATCACGTCGATGTTCTGTGCCTTCACGATCGAATCCATGCGCTTCGTGGACGCGATGTAGCTGTCCAGCCGCGGCACATCCTTGCCGAAATTGAAGCCCGTGCCGCCCCAGAGCATGGCGCGGTGCCTGCGGCCGTTCTCGCTCACGTCGAACACCGGCGAGAGCGTGCCCATGGTGTGGCCCGGCGTGAGGTAGAGCGTGACGGTGGTGTCGCCCAGCGTGACGCGGTCGCCGTCTTTCGCCGAGATGTCCCGCTTCGGAGGCGCGCCCCAGATGGGCGTGGCGAATTCGAGCTTCGTCTCGGTCATCGTCCAGTCGGGCTCGCTCATCACCACGCGCGCGCGGTACTTCTGCGCGAGGTACGGCGCACCGCCGTAGTGGTCGCCGTGGCCGTGCGTGACGATCACGTACTTGATCTGCGCCGGGTCCAGGCCCAGCTTGCGCATGCCGCCTTCGATCAGCGCGGCGGCTTCCACCTGATTGTTGAGCGCATCGATGAGGATGATGCCGTCCGAGGTCTTGATGGCCCAGGCGCTGACCCAGTCGGCGCCCACGAAGTAGAGGTTGTCGAAGGCCTTGGCGGGCGGCGGCGCCGGCCTGTTGATGAGCAGGGGCAGGCCCTTGTCGAGCTCTTCCTGCGGCGGCCGCGTGGCGGGGGCGGGCTTGCACAGCGAGAGCAGCGGCCCGAGATCGGTGCCCGCGGCCTTGGTGGCGGCCGCGACGTGGGCGGCGACGGTGGCGTCGGAAGGTTTCTGCGCAGCGGGTGTCTGCGCGCAGCCTTGGGCGAGGGCGACGACCGCCGCGAGGGCGGCCGTCTTCAGGGGAAGCGAAGGAACCATCGGTGTCTCCATGCCGTCGGTGCGACTTGTTCTGGAGACACCATTCTGCAGCGTGCAGGCCTATTCGATTGTCGCGCCCGAGGCTTGCACGATGCCCTTCCACTTCTCGTAGTCGGTCTTCAGCAGCGCGCCGAACTGTTCGGGCGTCATGCTCTGCGGCTCGGCACCCTGCGCGATGATGGCCGCCTTCATGTCGGGCGTGGCCAGCAGCTTGTTGATCTCGGCATTCAGCGTGGTCACCACGTCCTTCGGCGTGCCGGCAGGCACGAAGATGCCGTACCAGGTGCTCACGTCGAAGTCCTTGTAGCCGAGCTCGGCCACGGTGGGCGTCTCGGGCAGCGAGGTGCTGCGCCTGGCCGAGGTGACGGCCAGCGGACGCAGCTTGCCGGCCTTGATCTGCGCCATGGCCGAGGGCACCGACGACACCATCAGGTCGACGTTGCCCGCGAGCACGTCCATCATGGCTGCGTTGGAGCCCTTGTAGGGCACGTGGCGCATCTTGATCCTGGCGGCGCCGTTGAAGATCTCGCCGGCCAGGTGGATGGTGGTGCCGTTGCCGGGCGAGCCGTAGGTGACGGTGTCGGGCGCGGCGCGCGCGGCCTTCACCACGTCGTCGAGCGTCTTGAACTTGGAGTTGGCCTGCGTGACGATCACCACCGGCGTGTAGGCCACGTGGGCTACCGCGGTCAGGTCCTTCACCGGGTTGTAGCTCAGGCTCTTGTAGAGCCAGGGCGCGACGACCATGTTGTCCTTCTGGCCCATCACGATGTCGTAGCCCGTGGGCGCGGCGCGCGCGGCCTCGGCGATGCCGATGGTGCCGCCGGCGCCCGCGCGGTTGTCGGGCACCATGGTCCAGTGCTTGGCTTCGGTGAGCTTCTGGGCCACCAGGCGGGCCAGGATGTCGGTGCCGCCGCCGGGCGGGAAGGGCACGATCAGGCGCACGGGCTTGGCGGGGTAGGCGGTGGACTGTGCGTGGGCGGTGGCTGTCAAGGCCATCGGAAGTGCGAGCGAAAGGGCCATCGAGGCGGCCAGCTTGCCGAGGTGTCTGCGGATCATGGGTTGTCTCTTCGTCGGAATAGATCGGGGGTTGCAGCCGTTGCCTGCGGTCACTGCACCGGGGGTGCAGTGTGCCGGAAGCCGCGTAAGAAGGATTTCTTCATTCGCGATGAGGCACGTATCGACTTGCGGGGGCCCATTTTCCGATGCCTTGACAGGGTCGCGTCCGACGCAAATACTGCACCGCATGGTTGAGTATTTTTGGCAAGCCCGGCGCCCTTCTTCCTTTTTGATGGCACGCCGGACCTGGAAGGAGACTCGCATGCTCGGAAACATCAACGCAGTGGCCAATCTCGCGGTGAAAGACCTCGCCGTGGCCCGCCGCTTCTACGAAGACACGCTGGGCCTGTCCCAGGTCGATGCGGAAGGCGACGAAGTGATCGTCTATCGCAGCGGCAACACGCGCATCAACGTGTACCGCTCGCAGTTCGCGGGCACCAACCAGGCGACGGCCGTGACCTGGGCCGTCGACGGCGACATCCAACGCGTCGTGGACGCTCTGAAGTCGCGGGGCGTGCGCTTCGAGCACTACGACATGCCCGACACGCAACTGGTCGGCGACCTCCATGTCATGGGCGACATGAAGGTCGCGTGGTTCAAGGACCCGGACGGGAACATCCTGAACCTCATCAACAGCTGATCGACCGGACGATCGATCAGCCGAAGTTCTTGGCGACGAAGTCCCAGTTGACCAGCTTGGCCAGGAAGGTCTCGACGAACTTCGGGCGCAGGTTGCGGTAGTCGATGTAGTAGGCGTGCTCCCAGACGTCCACCGTCAGCAGCGCGGTGTCGGCGGTGGTCAGCGGCGTGCCGGCTGCGCCCGTGTTCACGATGTCCACCGAGCCGTCGGCCTTCTTCACCAGCCAGGTCCAGCCCGAGCCGAAGTTGCCCACGGCCGACTTCACGAAGGCTTCCTTGAACGCGTCGAAGCTGCCCCACTTGGCCTCGATGGCCTTGGCCAGCGCACCGGTGGGAGCGCCGCCGCCCTGGGGCTTCATGCAATTCCAGAAGAAGGTGTGGTTCCAGATCTGCGCGGCGTTGTTGTAGATGCCACCGCTGGACTTCTTGACGATCTCTTCGAGCGTCATCGACTCGAACTCGGTGCCCTTTTGCAGGTTGTTGAGGTTCACCACGTAGGCGTTGTGGTGCTTGCCGTAGTGGTACTCGAGGGTTTCCTTCGAATACTCGGGTGCCAGCGCGTCGAGTGCGTAGGGCAGGGGTGGGAGCTTGTGTTCCATCGTGGTTTCCTTCTTGGGTGTTGAAAAACGGATTCAGGCGTTCGCCTTGGGTTCGACCCGGTAGGCGCATCGTCGCGCGCCTGCCAGCACATGTTCGATGCGGCTGACGCTCACGTCGGGGCCCAGCACTTCGTCGAAGAGTTGCAGTTCGCTGCGGCAGAAGCCCGTGCAGGCCTGCGCCGCAGTGCAGATGGGGCAGTGGTTCTCGATGAAGAGAAAGCCTTCGCCCTGTTCGGCGGGCCGGAACTCGGCCATGTAGCCTTCGCGGCTGCGAATTTCGGCCAGCCGCTCCAGCCGCGCCTTGAGGCTGCGCGCCCCGCGCATGGCCTCTGTGTAGTTGGCGCGCATGGTGGCTTCGCGCGCGTCGATGAGCTGGTCCATGCCCTTCTGTCCGAACACGCTGATGACGGCGCTGATCATCTGCACCGTCATCTCGGCATGCGTGTCGGGAAAGCGCTTGTGCCCCTCCCCGGTGAGCCGCCAGATCTGCGTGGGCCGGCCCCGGCCGCCGGAGCGGCTTTCGGCGTCGACCAGGCCCTCGGTCTCCAGCTTGGCCATCTGCTGGCGCACCGCCTCCACCGTGACGTTGAGCACCTTGGCGATGTCGGGAATGCCGAGTGCGCCACGGGTCTTGAGCGTCGAGAGGATGCGGTCTGCCGGCTGGTGCGGCATCCAGGTTGGCTTTGCATCGGGGGCGGACATGTCTGCTTCTGGCATGGAAAACAGCACCATTGTCAGGTGGTTGGCGCTCCCTTCGCCATCGCGGGTGCTTGCCAGCCCCCGCCGAGCGCCTTGTAGAGCGCGACCAGGCTGGTGTAGGAGGCGGTTTCGGCCTCGGCCACGGCGTCCTGCGCGCGCAGCAGGGTGCGCTGGGCGTCGAGCACGCTCAGGTAGGGCGCGGCGCCTTCGCGGTAGCGCACTTCGGCCAGCTCGGCGGCGCGGCTGCTGCGGGCCGATGCCTCCATCAGCCGCTGCAGGCGCAGCTGGTTCTGGCCATAGCCGGTGAGCGCGCCTTCCACGTCCTCGATGGCGCGCAGCACCGTCTGCTCGTAGAGCGCGCGGTCGCCCTCGGCGCGGGCCTCGGCGCCGCGCACGCGGGCCTTCACCGAGCCCAGCCGCAGGGCAGGCCAGCTCACGCCCGGCGTCACGCTGAAGGCCCGGCTCGACGAACTGCCGAGGTCGGAACCCCGCAGCGCGACGAAGCCGAGGAAGCCGCCGACGTCGAAGCGCGGATAAAGCTCCGCCGTAACCGCGCCCACGTCGGCCGTGCTCGCGGCAAGCCCGCGCTCGGCGCGCAGCACGTCGGGCCGGCGGCGCAGCAGCTCGCTCAGGTCGCCCACGGGCAGGCGCTTGTCGAGCACGCGCAGCTGGCGCGGCTGCAGCATCGGCTCGAGCTCGCCGGGGCGCAGGCCGGCCAGCACCGCGACGCGGTAGGCCGACTGGCGGCGCGTGGTCTCCAGCGCGGGCAGTTGACTCTCGGTGGTCGCGAGGTTGGCCTGCGCGCTCGCCAGGTCGCCTTCGAGGCCGCGCCCGGTCTGCACCTGCGCCTCGGTCACGCGCAGGCTCTGGCGCAGGCTGTCCAGCGTGCGGCGCGTCACGGCGATGCGCTGCTGCGCGCCGCGCATCTCGAAGTAGTTGCGGGCCAACTCGGCCACCGCGACGATGCGCACCTGCTCCAGGTCGGCCGCGCTGGCCTCGGCGCGCGCGGTGGCGGCCTCGTCCAGACGCTTGAGCCGGCCGAACAGGTCGATCTCCCACGAGGCGTCGAAACCGGCGCGGCTGCTCTGGGCCAGCGAGCGCACGTCGGGCTGCGCGCCGTTGTTGCCCTGGGCGATGCCGCGCGTCTTGCTCGCGCTGGCGGTCACCACCGGCAACCGGTCGAGCTCCGCCTCGGTCTGCACCGCGCGGGCTTCCAGCAGACGGGCCTGCGCGATGCGGATGTCGTGGTTCTCGGCCAGCGCGCGGTCGACGAGCGCATCGAGCTGCGGATCGTCGAGCTGGCTCCACCAGTCGCGCTGCACCGCGTCGTTCGCGAAGAGCGAGCGCTCCGGCGCGCGGATGACCACTGGCGCATCCATCGGGGCCTTGTAGTCGGGCCCGACGGCACAGCCGGCGAGCACCAGCATGCTCAGCGCGAAAGGAGCAGCGTAGGAAAAGAATCGGTTCATGGTCATGCTCCTTCGGCCAGCGCATCGAGTTCGGCCGCGCGCTGCGAGCGGCCCTCGGCGCGGTGGTCGCGCGCCAGCAGCGTGTACATGGTGGGCAGCACGAACAGCGTGAACAGTGTTCCCACCAGCATGCCCACCACGATCACCAGTCCGATGCTGAAGCGGCTGTTGGCGCCGGCTCCGCTCGCGAAGAGCAGCGGCACCAAGCCCACCACCATCGCGGCGGTGGTCATCAGGATGGGCCGCAGCCGGATGCGCGCGGCCTCCTCGATGGACGAGCGGCGGTCGAGGCCCTCGTGCACCTGGATCTCGTTGGCGAACTCCACCATCAGGATGCCGTGCTTGCTGATGAGCCCGATCAGCGTCACCAGCCCGATCTGCGTGTAGATGTTGATGGTGCCGAAGCCCAGCGCCAGCGGCACCAGCGCGCCGCAGATCGACATCGGCACGCTGATCAGGATGATCAACGGGTCGCGCAGGCTTTCGTACTGCGCCGCCAGCACCAGGTAGATGACGACGATGGCGAACACGAAGGCCATCACCAGCGCCGAGCCTTCCTGCGTGAACTGCCGCGCGTCCGACTGCCAGTCGAAGCTGAAGCCGGCAGGCAGCTTCTTCGCCTCCTCGCTCAGGAAGGCCACGGCGTCGCCCATGGTCACGCCCGGCGCGGGAATGGCCTGGAAGGTGGCCGCGTTGAGCTGGTTGAACTGCGTGAGCTTGTTCGGGCCCACACTGGTCGACAGCTGCACCAGGTTGGCCAGCGGCACCGGCTGGCCGCTCGCGCTCTTCACGAAGTAGCGCGAGAGCGCCTCGGCCGTCAGCCGCTGCTCGCGCGGCGATTGCGGAATCACGTCGTACGAGCGTCCGTCCATGCCGAAGCGGTTGACGTAGTTCTCGCCCACCAGCACGGCCAGCGTGTCGCCGATGGACTTCATCGTCACGCCCATGCTGTTGGCCTTGGCGCGGTCCACGCGGATCTCGACCGTGGGGTTGTTGAACTCCAGGTCGCTGTCGACCACGATGAACTTGCCGCTGTCGCGCGCCGACTTCTTCAGCGCCTCCATGGCCTCGAACACGGTGCGGTGGTCGCCCGCGCTGCGGATCACCATCTGCACCGGCAGCCCGCCCGTGGAGCCCGGCAGCGAGGGCAGCTGGAAGGCGAAGACGCTGCTGCCTTCCACCTCGTTCATGCGGCCCTGCGTGTCGCCCTGGATCTGGTCGGCGTTGCGCTTGCGGTCCTTCCAGTCGGAAAGCTGCACGCCGCCGATGCTGTTGGAGACACCGTCCGAGCCGTTGATGAGCCAGCGGCCGGTGTTCTCGGGCAGCGATGCGAACACGTCGTCCCACTTCTTGCCGAACTTCTCGACGTAGTCGATGTTGGCGTGCTGCGGCGACTTGATGGCCGTGAGCACCATGGCCTGGTCTTCACCGGGCGCGAGCTCGCGCTGCGCCGCGTTGTAGAGAAAGGGCAGGCTCGCCAGCACCAGCGCCGCGAAGATGCCGGTCACCCAGCGGTGATGCAGCGACACGTCGAGCAGCCTGCCGTAGCCCGTGGCGAGCCGGTGGAAGAAGCTCTCGGCCGCGCGTGCCATGCGGCTGCCGGTGGCGTCCTGCGGCAGCAGGAAGGAGCTCATCACCGGCGACAGCGTGAGCGCGATCACGCCCGACACCACCACCGCGCCGGCCAGCGTGAACGCGAATTCCTTGAAGAGCGAGCCGGTGAGCCCGCCCATGAGCCCGATGGGCGCGTACACCGCGGCCAGCGTGAGCGTCATGGCAATCACCGGGCCAGCCACCTCGCGGGCGCCGATCAGCGCCGCCTGCACGCGAGACTTGCCTTCCTCGATGTGCCGGTGCACGTTCTCCACCACCACGATGGCGTCGTCCACCACCAGGCCGATGGCCAGCACCATCGCCAGCAGCGTCAGCAGGTTGATGCTGAAGCCGAAGAGCAGCATCAGCGCGGCCGCGCCCAGCATCGACAGCGGAATGGTCACCACCGGAATCAGCACCGCGCGCACCGAACCCAGGCACAGGAAGATCACGATCACCACGATGGCGATGGCCTCCAGCAGCGTGTGGCGCACCTCGTCGATGGACGCCTCGATGAAGCGCGCCAGCTCGAAGGGCAGCTGCACCTCCACGCCCGGCGGCAGGTTCTGCTTGATGCCGGGCAGCAGCTCGCGGATGCGCTTGACGATCACCAGCGGGTTGCCGTTGGGCGCAGCCTGCAGGCCGAGGTAGATGGCGGGCACGCCGTCCATCGTCGCGCTGCTGTCGGCGCTGGCCGCGCCCAGCTCCACGGTGGCCACGTCGCCCAGGCGCACGATGGCGTCACCCTCGCGCTTGACGACCATGTCGCGGAACTCGGCCACGTTCACCAGGTCGGTGTTCACGCGGATGTTCGACACCACGTACAGGCCCTTCACCTGCCCGGGCGCGGCCTGCACATTGTTCTGGCGCAGCGCGTCGGCCAGCTCGCCGGCCGAGATGCCGCGCGCGGCCATGCGGTTGGGGTCCAGCCACACGCGCATGGCGAGCGTCTGCCCGCCCGATACCTCGACGCCCGACACGCCGGTGATGGAAGCGAACTGCGGCTGCACCACGCGCGAGAGGTAGTCGGTGAGCGCGGGCATCGACATCGTCTTGCTCGAGAAACCCACGTAGGCCACCGCGGTGGCCTCGCCCGACGATTTCAGGATCACCGGGTCGAAGGCCTCGGCCGGCAGCCGGTACTTCACCTGGCTGACCTGCGCCATCGCCTGCGTGAGCGCCTGGTTGGCGTCGGCGTTGAGCTTCATGCGCACGCTGATCACGCTGCGGCCCAGCGTGGACGAGGAAGAAAGGTAGTCGACGTTTTCGATGGTCGCCACCGCCTGCGCGATCGGCTGCGTGACGAAGCCCTGCATCAGCTCCGGCGAGGCGCCGGGGTACTGCGTGGTGATGGTGAGCGTGGTGCTCTCGGTCAGCGGGTATTGCCGCACCGGCAGGTCGCCCAGAGCGCGCGCGCCCAGCAGCAGGATGAGCGTGCTCACCACCAGCGCCAGCACCGGCCGGCGCACGAAGAGGTCGGTGAACTTCATGACTTCGATTCCTGCGCGAGCGACAGCGTGTCCTTGTCGCTGGGCGCGACGGCCGCGCCGGTGTACAGGCGCAGTTGGCCCGAGGTGACGACCTTGTCGCCGGGCGAGAGGCCCTTCTCGATCACCACCAGCCCGTCCTGCCGATCGCCGGCCTTCACGAAGACCTGCTGCGCGGAGAAACCGCCTTTTTCGGCGGGAACAACGACGAACACCGAGTCGCCGTGCGTGCTGTAGGTGATGGCCGTCTCGGGCACGGTGATGGCGTCGGCGCGCGCCGGCAGTGCGACCCGGCCGTTGACGAACATGCCCGGCGCGAGCGCGCCGTCGGCGTTGTCTACCGTGGCCTGCAGGCGCACCATGCGCGTGTCGCTGCCGATCTGCGGCTCGATGGTGCTGAGCCTGCCCTGGAATACGCGCCCCGGATACGCGTCGACAGACAGCGCCACCTGCTGGTTGCGCTTGAGCGCGGGCAGGGCGGTCTCGGGCAGCGTGATGTTGGCGAACAGCGTGCGGCTGTCGGTGAGCGACACCAGCGCATCGCCCGCGCGCACGAACTGCCCGAGGTTTACGCGGCGGATGCCGAGCACGCCGTCGAACGGCGCCTTGATGCGCTTCTGCTCCATCAGCGCCTGCACGCGCCGCAGCTCGCCGCTGGCCTGGTCGAAGGCGGCCTGCGCCTGCTCGAGCTGCTCCTGCGTGGCCGCCTGTTGCGGCACCAGCCGGCGCGTTCGTTCCAGCAGCGCCTTTGCGTTGGCGCGCTGGGCCGTCAGGCGCTCCAGGTCGCCCTGCTCGGGCGCGTCGTTGAGCTGCACCAGCACCTGCCCCGCGCGCACCTCGGCGCCGGGTGTGAAGAGAATCTTCGCGATGCGCCCCTCGACCTCGGCCGGCACCTCCACCTGCCGGTTGGCCTCCAGCGTGCCGATGCCGCCCAGGAAGCGCGCCACCTGCGTCTTCTGCGCCGCGGCGACCGCCACCTTGGCCGGCGGCATGCCGCCGCCTTGCGCATGCGCCGCCCCGGGCTTCGCCATCAGCCCGTAGCCCGCGCCTCCCACCACCAGTGCAGCGAGGCCGAAACCCAGCCAGGCCCTCGATAGCTTGTTCATAAGATGCCTATTAATCAAAGAATTTACTTGGATTATTGGTTTGTGCCGGAAGCCTGTCGAGAAAGGCGTGGCAATGGCCGTCATAGGCCGGGGCTATTTGCGCAAGGCTGTGCATGCTGGGTTCTCCAGGTGGTTGTTTCGCGGGGAATGCCGCAGACCTGGAGACGTGCCGGACGGTCGTGTTGTGACAGGCGGGTCTTTCCGGTCGGCCGGATGTGGCGCGTGAAAAAGTCGCTGCGCCGGTGTTTGTCTGCGGCGATTGATGCCGGCGTCACCCGGGCTCCCTACAAGTTGCTGTCCTCAACTTGGAGATTCATCGCAATGATGCGAAAGGTGATCGTGGTGGGTGATCCACCGGCGCCGGGCGGCGCGGTGCTGCCGTATGGCGGCTATGTCGTTTGGCGCGAACGCCGGCGGACTGGATGGACTGCTGCTTTCTTCGCGCTTACCGCTCCCGCAGCCATTGCCTGCAGCCCTGGAAAGAGCATTGACGTGTTCTTCGACCGGAATTCGTCCAGGGTCTCGGCGGAGCAGGTTTCGAGACTGGCGAGCTGGACCGCCATGCTTCGCGAGAGGTATCCGAATCGCCAGTCGATAAGCTTGGGAGCCAACGCCGAACAGGGAGAGCGAGACCCGCAGGGCCTGGCGATCCAGCGGGCCAGAAATGTCGCTCGCATCCTCGACGAGGGGTTGCGCTTCAGCGTGCCAACGGTCGCTCTCCCGACGAAAGGCAATGTCTATCCTGCGGGTGCGCTGGGCAAGGAAGACGTCAAGCGGGTGGAGATCGACTTCCTTCCTGCCTGTCCACATGAATGTCCGTGCCAGACAGGGGATGGAGGGAGTCAAAGGTGAAAGCAAGAAGACGCGCCTGCCTCGTCTTGCTCGTCCTCACCGGCCTGAACATCAGCGCAGCGGCGCAGGAATGCAGGCGGTGGGCCTCTACCGTCGTCGTCTTCGCCGAAGGCTCCGCAGTCTTGGACCGCGACCAGATCGCGCTGATCGCCAACAGGCTGGATTACTTCCGCCGCCTGTACCCGGACCTGGACTCGGTCGACCTCGAGGGCGTGGCGCGCGACAACGCGCCCGACGCAAAGCAACTGGCGCAGCGCCGCGCGGCCGCGACGGCGCATGCGGTTCGAACTCTCTTCGATGGCGTGAAGCTGCACGTCTCTTCACATGTCTATCCGCCCGACTGGATCGATCGCGGCGGCAACTACGCCGCCTTCGACGCGATCCCTCCAAGGCAGGACTTGCCCGGCTGCCCCAAAGTTTCAACGACTGAAGAGCCCTAGAGCCCGGCGTTTTTACGCTTTCTTTACGCCCACCCCACCACTCTTTCCCCCGTTTTGACGCCCGACTGCCGAGACTGACTCCCATCTTTCTCGTTTGCAGGAGTGATGCATGGACATCGTCTGGATGGGCGCCTTGCTGGCGCTGTGGGCCGTGGTGGGGGCCATGGTGGTCGGGCTGAACAGGCTCGATGCGCCGAAGAACCCGTCGAACAAGGCGTCGAACGCCGCCGATGGAGCCGCGTCGTGATCAGCCTCGAAGTTCTTTATGGCTTCGGCGCGTTGATCGCCGTGGTTCTTTTCGCGTACCTGGTGTTCGCGCTGATCTGCGCGGAGGAATTCTGAAATGACTTCCTCCGCCTGGGGCCTGTTGGCCCTTTTCCTGGTGCTGCTGGGCTTGCTCGCATGGCCGGTGGGCAAGTTCCTTGCCGCGCTGTGCAACGAGCGCGTGCCGCGCTGGATGCAGCGCATCGAGGCGCCGCTCTACAAGCTCGCGGGCACCAAGCCCGAGCAGCCGATGCACTGGCTGCGCTATGCCTTCGCGCTGCTGGCCTTCAATGCCATTGGCGCGATCTTCGTCTATGCGCTGCAGCGCCTGCAGGCCTGGCTGCCGCTCAACCCCGCGGGCATGGCGGCCGTGTCGCCCGACTCGGCCTTCAACACCGCGGTGAGCTTCGTCTCCAACACCAACTGGCAGGGCTACGGCGGCGAGTCGACCATGAGCTATCTCACGCAGATGCTCGGGCTCTCGGTGCAGAACTTCTTCTCCGCCGCCACCGGCATCGCCGTGGCCTTCGCGCTGGTGCGCGGCTTCGCGCGCCGCGGCGACGGCAAGGGGCTGGTGGGCAACTTCTGGGCTGACATCACGCGCGTCACGCTGTGGGTGCTGGTGCCGATCTCCTTCGTGCTCGCCGTGGTCTTCGTCGGCCAGGGCGTGATCCAGAACTTCGACGGCTACAAGGAGGTGAGCACGCTCGAAACCACCGCCTTCCAGCAGCCGAAGAACGGTGCCGACGGCCAGCCGCTGAAGGATGAAAAGGGCCAGCCGGTGATGGAAGACGCCACCACCAAGACGCAGACGCTCGCCATGGGCCCGGTCGCTTCGCAGGAAGCCATCAAGATGCTCGGCACCAACGGCGGCGGCTTCTTCAACGCCAACTCGGCGCATCCGTACGAGAACCCGACGGCGCTGGTGAACCTGCTGCAGATGCTCGCCATCTTCCTGATTCCGGCGGCGCTGTGCTTCACCTTCGGCCATGTGGTGGGCGACATGCGCCAGGGCTGGGCCGTGCTCGCGGCGATGACGGTGATGTTCGTCGTCGCCGTCATCGTCCTCACGCCCGCCGAGCAGGCCGGCAACCCGCTGCTGACCTCGCTGGGCGTCGACCAGATGCATGGCGCGCTGCAGGCCGGCGGCAACATGGAAGGCAAGGAAGTGCGCTTCGGCATCGACGCCTCCTCGCTCTTCGCGGCTATCACCACGGCCGCTTCCTGCGGTGCGGTCAACGGCATGCACGACTCGCTCACCCCGATGGGCGGCATGGTGCCGCTGGTGCTGATGCAACTCGGCGAAGTGGTGTTCGGCGGCGTGGGCTCGGGCCTGTACGGCATGCTGATCTTCGCGATGCTCGCCGTGTTCATCGCCGGCCTGATGATCGGCCGCACGCCCGAGTACCTCGGCAAGAAGATCGAGGTGCGCGAGATGAAGCTGATCTCCATCGCCATCCTGGTCACGCCGATCCTGGTGCTGGCCGGCACGGCGGTGGCGGTTATCGCGGACGCCGGCAAGGCCGGCATCGCGAACCCCGCCGCGCACGGTTTCTCCGAAATCCTGTACGCCCTGACCTCCGCCGCCAACAACAACGGCAGCGCCTTCGCGGGCCTGTCGGCCAACACGCCCTTCTACAACGGCCTGCTCGCGCTCGCCATGTGGCTCGGCCGCTTCGCGATGATCGTGCCGGTGCTGGCCGTGGCCGGCGCTCTGGCCGCCAAGAAGCGCCTGCCCGTCACCAGCGGCACGCTGCCGACGCACGGCCCGCTGTTCGTCTCGTTGCTGATCGGCACGGTGCTGCTGGTCGGCCTGCTCAACTACGTGCCGGCATTGGCCCTGGGGCCCATCGTCGAGCACCTGGTGCTCTGGAAGTAAGGAGCCCGCCATGACCGCCAATACAAAAACCTCTCTCTCGCTCTTCGACGCGGCGCTGGTCAAGCCCGCGCTGTGGGCCGCCTTTGCCAAGCTCAACCCGCGCACGCAGTGGCGCAACCCGGTGATGTTCATCGTCTACATCGGGAGCAGCCTCACGACGGTGCTCTGGGTGCATGCGCTGAGCTTCCCGGGCGACACCGGCATGAAGCCCGCCTTCGTGCTGGCCGTGACCATCTGGCTGTGGTTCACCGTGCTGTTCGCCAACTTCGCCGAGGCCCTGGCCGAAGGCCGCAGCAAGGCGCAGGCCGCCTCGCTGCGCGGACTGCGCAAGGACACCTGGGCCAAGAAGCTGCAGGAGCCGCATCACGGCGCCCAGTGGCTGCCGGAGCAGGCGCCCAACCTGCGCAAGGGTGACATCGTGCTGGTCGAGACTGGCGACGTCATTCCGCTGGACGGCGAAGTGATCGAAGGCGTGGCCTCGGTCGACGAAAGCGCGATCACCGGCGAATCGGCACCGGTGGTGCGCGAATCGGGCGGCGACTTCTCGGCCGTCACCGGCGGCACCCGCGTGCTGTCCGACTGGCTGGTGGTGCGCATCTCGGTGAACCCGGGCGAGTCGTTCCTCGACCGCATGATCGGCATGGTCGAGGCCGCCAAGCGCCAGAAGACGCCCAACGAGATCGCGCTGACCATCCTGCTGGTGGCGCTGACCATCGTGTTCCTGGTGGTCACCGTTACGCTGCTGCCGTTCTCGGTGTTCAGCGTGGAGGCCGCCGGCGCGGGCACCGTGGTGTCGCTCACCGCGCTGGTCGCGCTGCTGGTGTGCCTGATCCCGACCACCATCGGCGGCCTGCTGTCGGCCGTGGGCGTGGCCGGCATGAGCCGCATGATGCAGGCCAACGTGATCGCCACTTCGGGCCGCGCGGTGGAAGCCGCCGGCGACGTCGACGTGCTGCTGCTCGACAAGACCGGCACCATCACCCACGGCAACCGCCAGGCCAGCGCCTTCCTGCCCGCGCCGGGCGTGACCAAGGCGCGCCTCGCGCGCGCCGCGATGATGGCCTCGCTGGCCGACGAGACGCCCGAGGGCCGCAGCATCGTCGAGCTTGCGCGCCGCGACGGCCTGGAGCCGACGCAGGTGGAGGGCGCGCGTTTTGTCGCCTTCACCGCGCAGACGCGCATGAGCGGCGTCGACCTGCCGGCCGCGCCCAACAGCCTGGACACCGACATCGTGCTGCTGCGCAAGGGCGCGGTCGACGCGGTGCGCCGTCACGTCGAGGCCATCGGCGGCACCGTGGCGCCCGAGGTGCTTCGCGCGGCCGAGGAAGCCGCCCGCCGCGGCAGCACGCCGCTGGCCGTGGCCGAGGGCAACCGTGTGCTCGGCATGGTCGAGCTCAAGGACATCGTCAAGACCGACATCAAGGAGCGTTTTGCCGAACTGCGCCGCATGGGCATCAAGACGGTGATGATCACCGGCGACAACAAGCTCACGGCGGCGGCCATCGCCGCCGAGGCCGGTGTGGACGACTTCCTGGCCGAGGCCACGCCCGAGGACAAGCTCGCGCTCATCCGCCAGTACCAGTCCGAAGGCCGCCTCGTAGCCATGACCGGCGACGGCACCAACGACGCCCCCGCGCTCGCGCAGGCCGACGTGGCCGTGGCCATGGGCAGCGGCACGCAGGCCGCGAAGGAGGCCGGCAACATGGTCGACCTCGATTCCAACCCGACCAAGCTGCTGGAAGTGGTGGAGACCGGCAAGGCGCTGCTGATGACGCGCGGCTCGCTCACCACCTTCTCCATCGCGAACGACGTGGCGAAGTACTTCGCCATCATCCCGGCGATCTTCATCTCGACCTACCCGCAGCTGGGCGCGCTCAACGTGATGCGGCTCGCGAGCCCGTCGTCGGCGATCCTGAGCGCGGTGATCTTCAACGCGCTGGTGATCGTGTTCCTGATTCCGCTGGCGCTCAAGGGCGTGCGCTACCGGCCGGTGGGCGCCGCCGCGCTGCTGCGCCGCAACCTGGCCATCTACGGCCTGGGTGGTCTGCTCGTGCCTTTCATCGGCATCAAGCTGATCGACTGGCTGCTTGTCGCCGTGGGCTTGGTATGACCCCCAGGCTTCTCCCACCCCCTTTCCAAGGGGGCAACACCGGTGGCCCGGCGAAGCCGGTTCCACGGTGTTCCCCGAAACGTCCGGACCATTGAAAGGTATCGATCATGAATAACAACCAAAGCGACGGCATCGTCCGCCCCGCGCTCGTGCTCTTCGTGCTGCTGAGCGCGCTCACCGGCCTGATCTACCCGATGGCCGTCACCGGCGTCGCGAAGACGGCCTTCCCCGCGCAGGCGGACGGCAGCCTGATCGTGATCGACGGCACCACGGTGGGCTCGAAGCTCATCGGCCAGAACTTCAGCGACCCGAAGCACTTCTGGGGCCGTCCCTCGGCCACCGCGCCGCAGCCCTACAACGCGAGCGCCTCGGGCGGCTCGAATCAGGGCCCGCTCAACCCCGCGCTGACCGATGCGGTGAAGGCGCGCGTGGAAGCGCTGCGCGCGGCCGATCCGGACAACACCGCACCGGTGCCGGTCGATCTGGTCACGGCCTCGGCCAGCGGGCTCGACCCCGACATCAGCCCCGCCGCCGCGCAGTACCAGGCGGCGCGCGTGGCACGCGTGCGCGGCATGCCGCTGTCGCAGGTCCAGTCGCTGATCGACAGGAACACGCAGAAGCCCCTGCTGGACTTTCTGGGCGAGTCGCGCGTCAACGTGCTGGCGTTGAACATCGCGCTCGATGCAGCTTCGGGTTCCTTCAGTCCTTCCGCCCCGCGTTGAGGAGAAACAAACCATGGCCTATGCCGCTTACCGAGAACACCCCGGCGTGCCGAGAACGCACGCCCTCATGAACACGCAGGACAGCAAGGGCAGCAGCAACAGCAGCAGCAGCCCGTTCTACGTGCTCGACGTCACGGTCTGCTGCGCCGACGCCTTGCGCGTGCGCCGCAGCATCGCCGGCTGCCCCGAGGCGGGCGTGGTGCGCTGCGAGCCGCTGCTGCATGCCTGCAGCTCGCAGGAAAGCGACGCACCCTGCGTGCGCCTGATGATCCGCCTGCCGCTCGCCCGCTATGCCGACGTGCTGCACCGGCTGATCGAATGCGTGCCCTCGGGCGAGATCGGCCGGCTCGTGAGCTGGCGCGAGCACCTCGCGCGCTGCGGCCTGCGCCATGGTCACTGACCTCCTCATGGCGCTGCTGGCGATGGCGGCGCTGTTCGTGCCCCTGGGCTTCGCCTGGTGGGTGCTGTCGCGCACCGCGCGGCGCCACCAGCGTTCGCGCCGCAAGGACGGTCCGATGCGCTAACCTGTGCCGCCGATGAACGAAGTGCTCCGCCCCGACCCCGACGCGCTGCTCGCGCAGCTGCGCAGCGACGAGGCGCGCGCCCAGCGCGGCAAGCTGCGCATCTATTTCGGCGCCAGCGCGGGTGTCGGCAAGACCTGGGCCATGCTCAGCGCCGCGCAGCGCGAGCGTGCCGCCGGGCGCGACGTGCTGATCGGCGTGGTCGAGACCCATGGCCGCAGCGAAACTGCTGCGCTGCTCTCGGGGCTGGAGGCGCTGCCGCTGCGCGAGCTGGACTACCGCGGGCGCACGCTGGCCGAGTTCGACCTCGACGCCGCGCTCGCGCGCAAGCCCGCCGTGCTGCTGGTCGACGAGCTGGCCCACACCAATGCCCCCGGCTCGCGCCACGCCAAGCGCTGGCAGGACGTGCAGGAGCTGCTGTCCGCCGGCATCGAGGTGTGGTCGGCGCTCAACGTGCAGCACCTGGAGAGCCTCAACGGCACGGTCGGCGCCATCACCGGCGTGCGCGTGCACGAGACCGTGCCCGACACCGTGCTCGACGAGGCCGACGAGGTGGTGCTGGTCGACGTCACGCCCGACGAGCTCACCGCACGGCTCGCCGCCGGCAAGGTCTACTTGCCGCAGCAGGCGGAGCGCGCAGCGCAGAACTTCTTCCGCAAGGGCAACCTGATCGCCCTGCGCGAGATCGCGCTGCGGCGCACCGCCGAGCACGTGGAAGACGACGTGCGCGGCTGGCGCGTGGAGCAGTCGGGCCCCGGCGGCGCGGGCGGCAACGGCAAGGGCCCCGGCCTGCAGGCCTGGAACACTTCGGGCGCGATCCTCGCGTGCGTCGGCCCCCACGAGGGCGCGGCGCAGACCGTGCGCACGGCGGCTCGTCTGGCAGGGCAGCTCAACGTGCGCTGGCACGCGGTGTACGTCGAGACGCCCCGGCTGCAGCGGCTGGCCGCGGCGGAGCGCGACCGCATCCTCGCAGTGTTGAAGCTCGCGGAAGAACTGGGCGCGGCCACGGCCGTGCTCACCGGCTCCGATGTGGCCGAGCAGCTCGCCGAGCAGGCGAGGCGCCTGAACTGCGCCACGCTGGTGCTGGGGCGCTCGCAGCCCGAGACCGGCTGGCGCCGCTGGTTGCCCGCGCGGGCGGTGCCGCTTGCGCGCGCACTGGCACAGCGCGCGCCGGCGCTCGACATCATGGAAGTCGCGCCCGCCGAAAGCTCGCGCCGCCTGTCGCGCGCGCCGCTGCAGGGCGCGAGCATCGACAGCGACGACCACGAGAAGGCCCCCATCTACTGGCCCGGCTATGCATGGGCGGCGGCCACCAGCATCGCGCTCACGCTGGTGTGCACGCCGCTGGTCGGCGTGCTGGAGCTGTCGAACATAGTCATGCTGTTCCTGCTCGGCGTGGTGGGCGTGGCGATGCGCTTCGGGCGCGGACCCTCGGCACTGGCCGCCTTGCTCAACGTGGCCGCCTTCGACTATTTCTTCGTGCCGCCGCGCCTGTCGTTCGCGGTGAGCGACGTGCAGTACGTGCTGACCTTCGCGATCATGCTCGGCGTCGGCCTGCTGGTGGGCCAGCTCACGGCGGGGCTGCGCTTCGCGGCGGGCGTGTCGACCAGCCGCGAGCGGCGCGCGCGTTCGCTGTTCGAGCTCACGCGCGAGCTGTCGGCGGCGCTCGAGGCCTCGCAGGTGGTCGCGCTCGGCACGGCGGCCGTGCGGGGCCACTTCGGTGGCGATGCGCTGGTGCTCGTGACTGACGCGGCCGACCAGCTCGTGCTGCCCGCCGACGCGCCCGAAGGCTTCGATCCGCAAGTGGCCGACTGGGCCTTCCGCCATGGCCAGAGCGCCGGTCTCGCCACCGCCACGCTCGCGGCCCAGCCCTGGCACTACGTGCCGCTGCGCGCGCCGATGCGCGTGCGCGGCGTGCTCGCGCTCTCGCCCGCGCAGCCGCGCTGGCTGCTCATTCCCGAACAGGCGCAGCAGCTCGACACGCTGGCACGGCAGATCGCCATCGCGCTGGAGCGCGTGCACTACGTCGAGGTGGCGCAGCAGGCCGTGGTCGAGATGGAGTCGGAGCGGCTGCGCAACGCGCTGCTGGGCGCCATCTCGCACGACGTGCGCACGCCGCTCACCGCGCTCATCGCGCTGGCCGAGTCGCTGCAGACATTGCCGCCCGAGGAGCACGCCAACGCGGCGCGCGCCATCGTCGCGCAGGCGCACGAGCTGCATGCGCTGGTGAGCAACCTGCTCGACATGGCGCGGCTCGAGAGCGGCATCGCCGGCGGCGCGGTGAACCTGCGGCGCGACTGGCAGTCGGTGGAGGAGGTGGTCGGCTCGGCCATCCGCGCGGCGCGCACATCACTGGGCGGCACCGTGGTGCAGACCGCGCTCGACCCCGAGCTGCCGCTGGTCGAGTTCGACGCGGTGCTCATCGAGCGCGTGCTGGTCAACCTGCTGGAGAACGCCACCAAGTACGGCGCGCCGCCCATCGTGGTCGGCGCGCGTGCCGAGCCCGGCGCGCTGGTGCTGACGGTGCGCGACCACGGCCCCGGCCTGCCGGCCGCGCTGCTGGGCCACGAGCAGAAGCTCTTCGACAAGTTCACGCGCGGCGAGGCCGAATCCGCCACGCCGGGCGTGGGCCTGGGCCTGGCGATCTGCAAGGCGGTGGTGAGCGCGCACGGGGGCGAGATCACCGCCGAGAATGCGCGCGACGGCGGTGCAGAATTCACCGTCACGCTGCCGCGCCGCGAGCCGCCGGAACCCGCTGAAGCCCAAATCTGAACCCATGCCTTCTCCCACCGCCATCGTGATCGAAGACGAGCCGCAGATCCGCCGGTTCGTGCGCGGCGCGCTCGAGGCCGAAGGCTGGGCGGTGCACGAGGCGGGCACCCTGCGCGACGGGCTCGCCGCGGCAGGCACGCGCCAGCCCGACCTGCTGGTGCTCGACCTCGGCCTGCCCGACGGCGACGGCGTCTCGCTGATTCGCGACGTGCGCGGCTGGTCGGCCGTGCCGATCATCGTGCTCTCGGCACGCACCGACGAAGCCGACAAGATCGCCGCGCTCGACGCCGGCGCCGACGACTACCTCACCAAGCCCTTCGGCACCGGCGAACTGCTGGCCCGCGTGCGCGCCAACCTGCGCCGCCCGCGCACCGCCGGCAGCACCGAGGAAGCGACACCCGAAGCGCTCTTCCGCTTCGGCGAGATCGAACTCGACCGCGCCGCGCGACTCGTGCGCCGCGCAGGCGTCGAGGTACATCTGACACCGACCGAATACCGCCTGCTGTCGGTGCTCGTCGCGAACGCGGGGCGCGTGCTGACGCAGCGCCAGCTGCTGCGCGAGGTGTGGGGCCCGTCGTACACCGACCAGAGCCACTACCTGCGCATCTACATGGGGCACCTGCGGCAGAAGCTGGAGGCCGACCCGGCGCAGCCGAAGCATCTGCTGACGGAGACGGCAGTGGGGTATCGGCTGGTCGTTTAGTTCTTCCAGGGACGGCGGCGAGCGCTACGTCGATCCCTGAGGCCGCTCCGGGTATTGCTCCCTCTCCCGGAGGGAGAGGGTTGGGGTGAGGGCGACGGCATCAACGGCACGACAGGCCCGGTATGCGGCGCGGTGCGTTCGGCCCCTCTGTGCCGCCGAGGAGCGCAGCGTTTCGCGGACAAGGGCTCGCAGCTGTTTGAGCGAAGCGAGTTCTGCGAGACCCCGCGAAACGTGAGCACCGCAGGGAAGCCGCGAAGCGGCCGGCATAGTGGGGACGAGCGCGCCGTGCCGCGTACCGGGCGCTCCCATTCAAGCAAGGCGAATCAGGCCTTGTTCGGATTCAGCAGGAACTTCTCCCCCGTCGCCTGCTTGCCATAAACGCCAATCGCATCGAGCCGCAGCATCTCCACCAGCGACACCTCGCGCGTGTAGTGGCTCGCAAACGTGGTCTTCAGTTCGGCGACCACGCGCGCCTTCAGGCGCTGGGTTCCGGCGTCGCCCAGGCGCTGCAGGAAGGGGAACAGCAGCCAGCCGCCCATGCCCCAGGTCATGCCGAAATTGCGCACCACCTCGGTCGGGCCGCGGTCGAGGCCGCCGTAGATGTAGACCTGCTTGTGGGTGTTGGAGCCGTAGCGGCTGTATTCCTTGGCGGTGCGGTTGATGGCCGCTTCCATGCAGCCGAGGATCTGGCCCGCGAGCTTGCCGCCGCCGATGGCGTCGAAGGCCAGGGTGGCGCCGGTCTCGGCGAGGGCCTGGGTCAGGTCCTCGATGAAGGTGGGCGAGCTCGAATTGCACACGTACTTGGCGCCGAGGCCGCGCAGCAGGTCTTCCTGGTCCTGCTTGCGCACGATGTTGACGAGCGCGATGCCGTCCTTCTGGCAGATCTTGTTGAGCATCTGGCCGAGGTTGGACGCGGCGGCGGTGTGCACCAGCGCCTTGTGGCCTTCCATGCGCATGGTCTCGACCATGCTCAGCGAGGTGAGGGGGTTGACGAAGCACGAGGCGCCTTCGGCCGGCGTGGTGCCTGCCGGCAGTTCCATGCATTGGGCGGCGGCGAGGCAGCGGTACTGCGAGTACATCGCGCCGCCGATGGCCGCCACGGTCTTGCCGAGCAGCGCTTGAGCGGCCGGCGACGAGCCGGCCTTCACCACCACGCCCGCGCCTTCGTTGCCCACGGGCATCGATTCGTCGAGCCGCGCCTTCATGGCGGGCAGCACGCGCTCGGGCACGGTGGCGGTGACGACGGGGCGATCGGCGGTGCCGGAGGCCTTGGCGGTGCTCATGTCGGCCGCGCCGAAAAGCAGGCCCAGGTCGGACGGGTTCAGTGGCGAGGCCTCGACGCGGATCACCACTTCGTGGGCCTGCGGCTCGGGAATGGGGTCGTCGTGCAGCGAGAGTTCGAGTTCGCCGCTGGAGCGGATGAGGGAGCGGATTTGCAGTGCCATGGAAGAGCCCTTCTGGTCAGGTTCGCGGATGGCCTTCGGCCACGGGGCGGCCAGTATAGGAGCGGGGTTCGCTGCCTGCTGGCGCCTTCAGGACACCACCGGAATCGCCGGCGCGTGGGCCAGCGCGTCGCGCATGGCGGCCGGGTCGAGCCGCTCGATGTAGCGCGGGATGTTGCGCCACAGCGTGTGGTAGCCGTAGCCGCCGCGCAGCATCTCGTGGCGGGCACTGTCCTTGTCCCAGTCCTGCAGCGCCATGCGGTAGACCGCCGCGACCACGCCGGTGCGGTCGGCGCCGTGCATGCAGTGGATGAGCACCGGCCCCTGCTTCTCGGCCGCGCGGATGGCCTGCAGCGCGCGCAGCACCTTGGCGTCGTCGATGGACCAGGTGTTGATCGGCACCCGCACCAGCCGGATGCCGCTGCCGGCGAACACCTTTCGGTCGTCGTTGAACGAACGCAGGCTCACCACGGTGCGGATGTCCAGCGACTGCAGCGCCGCCAGGTTGGCGCGCCGGGGCTGCGCGCTGCGGTACAGGGTGGGCGTGATGCGGTGCAGGTTCTCCACGCCCAGCGCGTCCAGCGGATCGGCCCAGTGGCCGGGGCGCGGTGCCTCGGCGATGGGCTCCTGCAGGCGTTCCCTGCGCTTTCTCCCGCCGCTCATCGGGCGCCCTTGCGCGGCCAGTGCCGCGTCGCCAGGATGACCGCCGCCACCGCGAGCCCGCCCCAGTAGTCGACGGGCGCGCCCCAGATCCAGTGCTTGTGCCAGAACGCGTCCGCCGGGTTGAAGCGCTCCCAGCCGAAGGCCGGGTTGATGAGGAACCAGGTGAAGTCCTCGCAGACCCAGAAAACGATGAGGCCCGCCACCGCCAGCCCCACGTCGCGCCAGGTCCAGCGGCCGTTGAAGGCCAGCGGCGAGAAGAACACCAGCGCCATGAAGGTGAAGACCCAGGCGTGGTAGCCCGTCATCGCGCGGCCGCCCCAGAAGATGTCGAGCCAGATGCTGTTCTCGATGCGCCATGTCGGCAGCGAGGTGGCCCAGCCGGCACCGCCTTCGATCTGGATCTCGGCGTTGGCGAAGAAGAAGGCCATGACGACCACCCAGGCGAGATACCCGAGCGTGCGTGCCACGCTCGTCTTTTCGACGGCCGGGCTCATGCGGCTGTTCCCGTCGCGGTTCCCAGCACGCGCTGCAGCACCGATCGCGCTGCCTGCGGCTTGCCCAGCGCCCGGCTGCGCGCGGCCATGGCCGAGAGCTTGGCCGGGTCGGCCATGAGGCGCGCCACCTTGTAGTCGAGGCCGATGGCGTCGTAGGCAAGCCAGGCTGCGCCTTCTTCCATCAGGAAGCCGGCGTTGTGTTCTTCCTGCCCGGGAATGGGCGAGATCAGCAGCATCGGCTTGCCCAGCGCCAGGCACTCCGACACCGTGAGGCCGCCGGGCTTGGTCACCACCAGGTCGGAGGCGGCCATCATCCGGTGCATCTCGTTGGTGAAGCCGACGGCGGCCACGCGGCCCGGATGACGTTTGGCCAGCGCTTCGAGCCTGCCGTGCGCCTCCACGTTGCGGCCGGCGACGGCGATCACCTGGAAGTCGTTCGGCTTGCCGTCCGGCCCGCCCATGCCGAGCACGCGCTCGACCATGCTCGGCAGGTCGCCGACACCGGCACCGCCCGACACCATCAGCAGCACCGGCCGCGAAGGATCGAGCCCGAGCCCGGCTACGCAGGCATCGCGCGCCAGCGAAGGCGAATCGGGCTCGGAGAACGCGGGCATCACCGGGATGCCCGTGACGTGGATGCGCTCGGCCGGAACACCGCGCGCCTGCAGGCGGAAGGCCACTTCCTCGGTCGCGGCGAGGTAGCCCGTCATGCCTGGCACCAGCCACATGTTGTGCAGGTCGTAGTCGGTGATCTGCAGCCACACGGGGTAGTCGATGCGGCCCCGGTTGCGCTCGCGCATCAGCAGCTCGGCCGGCAGGAAGTGGGTGCAGATCACCGCATCGGGCTTCTCGCGGCGGATCTCGTGCACCAGCGCGCCGGTGCTCAGCCGCTCGATGCCGCGGCGCAGGCGCTGCGAGGGCGCATGGTGCGGCGTGACGTCGGTGCGCTGGTGCAGGTAAGACCACAGCTCAGGCGCGCGATTCACGAGCTGGATGTACCAGTCGGTGTAGACCTTGCGGAACCCCGCGGCCACGTGCGCCATCGCGTCGATATGAACCGCCGTGCAGGGCGGGGCGAGGGACTGGGCGGTGGCGGCAAGCGCCTGTGCTGCACGCACGTGGCCGTTGCCGGCACTCACGCTGAGGATCAGGAGTTTGGTCATGAAATCCGGGAGTTGCGCGGATTATGGCGATGCCGTGTGGCAGTGTTCTTGGGGCTGTGATTGGCGCTGTTGTTCGGGGCGCGATCTGCTCCCCGCAGCGAAATAAAGGAGGAGCCCGAAGGGCGGGGGACATTCGCGGAGGGGAGTACCCGGTGGCCTGGGTACTCCCCCCGAACGCCTGAGCTCAAATCAAAGCGGCGCCCGCGAAGTGATGAACTGATTCACCCCTGCAGCAGCGCGTTCGCGCACAGCATCGAACGTGGTGCTCTCGACGATGCGCCCGTTCTCGAACACCGTCTGCAGCAGATCGGCCTGGCCTGCCGCCAGCGTCTCTTCACGCACCGTGCGCTCGATGCCGTTCGCATCGCGCACCAACGCAAGACGCCCCTTCTTCGAGGTCTTGCCCACGTCTCCAACAGGCGACTTGTACACGTCGCGCCACTGGCCGTTCACCTGCATGGCCGAGCACTTCATCGCCCACTGCATGGTGTCGCGGTTGACCTGCTGCAGCAGCCCGCCGCCCATGCCGAAGGAGATGTTCTCGGTGGAGAAACCGTTGTGATAGAAGTTCGACAGGCACAGCCGCAGCGAGTCGAGCGTCACGCCGTCGCCCTGGATGATTCGCACGTTGTTCAGCACGCGGAAGCCCTTGGCGTTGGTCGTGGTGCCGAAGCGGTCGGCCAGGATGCGCGCCACCTTCAGCGTGGTTTCGGCCGGGTCGCCCGAGTCGGGCCGCACCACCAGCGTGGCGCCCGAGGCCACCACCTTTGCCTTCAGCTCTTCGCCCCAGATGCGCGCGCAGGCGTTGAAGATGTCGTAGCTGTCGCTCACCACCGCGAAGGTCGCGCCGGGCTTGCCGAACTGGTCGATCATGTTGCCGTAGGCATCGGCCTCGTGATCGCGGCCCCAGCCGGTGATGGTGCTGTGCTCCGCCGCCGGAATCGAAAAGCCCGCCACGTCGCAATCGTAGTAGCGGCGCGCCGCCACCAGCGCGGCCAGCGTGTCGGTGCCCATGAAGTTCACCAGGTGCGCCATGCCGCCGAGCGCGGCCGATTCGAGGCTCGACACGCCGCGCGCGCCGAAGTCGTGCAGCCTGAAGGCGATCTGGCCCTGCGGGTCGTCGCAGGTCGCCTCCAGGTAGCGCAGCAGCGTGGTGCGCGCGGCGGCCGAGAGCGTGGCCACCGTGGTCGGGTACCAGATGGCGCGCAGCAGCTCGGTCTCGAGGAAGCTCGTGACCCAGAAGAACTCGGGGTCGGTGTTCTCGATGGTCGCGAGCACGTTGTGCACCGGCAGCACGCTGCCCTCGGGCACGGCGCGGATGCGCACCGGCATCAGCCCGCCGTGCTTCTCGATCAGCCGCAGCCAGCCCTCGCGGTTGAAGGGCTCGCCGTGCACGGCCATGAGCGCGGCGGCTTCCTCCACGTCGTCGCGCGTCACCGGCGTCTGCAGGTATTCGCGCAGGTAGGCCTGCAGCCCGAAGAAGAGGGAATGGCTGAAGATGCCGCCGCGAGACTCGATGTAGCTGTACACCGTCTGCGTGCCGGGCGGGTACTGCATCCAGTGCGAGACCTTGTAGGAGTCGGTGCGCAGCAGCAGGTTGTTGCCCAGGGGCGAGGAGGTGAGATTGCGGTTCATGTGAAAGCTCCTTTCACTGTGGCGCCCGTCAACCAGGCGCCGTTCTTGCTGACAAGGCCGGGGCGTTCAGTTCTTGCCCAGGCCACCCAAAAAATGATTCGCGATGAAGAAGTGGTCTTCGTAGATGCGCTCCTGCATGTCGAGGAACTCGGCAATGGGCGCCCAGCGCACCTCGGCCGCGTCGTCGTCGGCGCGCACCTCCGACAGGCCCGTCCACTGGTTGTGCGCCAGCTCGAAGAAGAAGCCGTGCGTGATGGTGCGGCCGCGCTGCGAGCGGTCGGGCGCGTCGAACACATGGCTGGCCTTCATGCTGCCGTTGAGCACGGGCACCGGCACCTTCAGGCGGGTTTCTTCCTTCAGCTCGCGGATGGCCGCGTCCTGCAGCCGCTCGTGCTGGCCGACGAAGCCGCCGGGCAGCGCCCAGGTGCCCTTGCCGGGATGGAACTTGCGCTGCACCAGCAGGATGTGGCCAGCCTCGACGACCACGGCATCGACGGTGGTGTAGATCGGGGGAAACTCGCTGCCGGCGTAGCGGTACTTGTCGCGGTAGTCGGCGAGGAATGCGCGTTCCTCGCAGAGCTCGGCGTAGTCGGCGGTGCGGGTGAACTGGTCGAGGAACGCGGCCGTGCCGTCGGGCAGGTCGGCGCGCGCGAGCTGGCCGCGGTTCTCGGGGTCGAAGTAGAGGCTGCGCACGTCGGTGGCGTTGAGGCTCTCCACGCTGTTCTGTCCGACGAACTCCCAGTGCGGGAAGAGCTTGAGGTAGTAGCTCGACGCGTCCTTCAGGTGGCCCACCAGCGCCACCTTGGCCTTTGCGGGCGTGTGGCCGTCCTGCACGATGAGCCGCTCGACCGCCGACTGGATCGACGCGATCCAGATCTGGTCGTTGTAGGGCGAATCGCCCACGCCGACCACGCTCACGCGCATCTGCTCGGTGCCGCGCAGGCAGGCGCGCACCATGCGTTCGCGTTCGTCGAAGGTGAATGGGTTCTTGACGCTGCGTGGCTGCCGGTCGGAGCCGACCACCACGATGACCCGCTCGGCGGCGCGAAGGCCTTCCTCGATGAGTCGTTGATGTCCGAAATGAACGGGCTGGAAGCGCCCGATGACGATGGCGTATTGGTACTTGCGTGTGCTCACTTGGGAATCCCCCAAAAAGAACGCGATCAACTCGCGTCTGGCTTCAGGATAGCATCGGTGCCGCAATCCGATCAAGCCCCGATGACAGAGCCCTCTTCTTCCTCCCCCACCGACGCCGTGCGCCTCAACAAGCGCATGGCCGAGCTCAAGCTGTGCTCGCGCCGCGAAGCCGACGAATGGATCGCCAACGGCTGGGTGAAGGTCAACGGCAAGCCGGCCGAGATGGGCGTGAAGGTCACGCCCTCGGACCGCATCGAGGTCGACAAGGCCGCCAAAGGACAGCAGGCGAACCAGGTCACCATCCTCATCAACAAGCCCATCGGCTATGTGAGCGGGCAGGCCGAGGACGGGCACGATCCGGCGGTGAAGCTCTTCACGCCGCAGAACCGCTGGGCCGACGACAACGCGCGCTTCTTCTTCAACCCCGGACAGCTGCGAGGCCTCGCGCCCTGCGGCCGGCTCGACATCGATTCCACCGGCCTGCTGGTGATGACGCAGGACGGCCGCATCGCGCGCCAGCTCATCGGCGAGGACTCGACGATGGAGAAGGAGTACCTGGTGCGCGTGGCCTACCACGGCCTGGGCCAGCCCGCGTCCACCGGCCAGCTGGTGCGGCTGGACGACGACGACCCCGTCACCACCAACGTGCAGGCGGTCTTCCCGAAGGCCATGCTCGCGAAGCTGCGCCACGGCCTGAGCCTCGACGGCCAGGCGCTGAAGCCGGCGCGGGTCGACTGGCAGAACCCCGAGCAGCTGCGCTTCGTGCTCACCGAAGGCAAGAAGCGCCAGATCCGCCGCATGTGCGAGCTGGTCGGCCTGAAAGTGGTCGGCCTCAAGCGCGTGCGCATCGGCCGGGTGATGCTCGGCAACCTGCCCGTGGGCCAATGGCGATACCTCGCGCCGCACGAGAAGTTCTGAGCCTGCGCGCGCTGAACCGCGCGACGCTGGCGCGGCAGATGCTGCTGGAGCGGCGCAAGCTCAGCGCGACACAGGCCGTCGAGCGGCTGGCCGGGCTGCAGGCGCAGGCGCCCAATCCGCCTTACATCGGTCTCTGGAGCCGCATCGAAGGCTTCCGGCGCGAACAGCTCACCGAGGCCCTGCGCAAGCGCCACATCGTTCGCATGTCGACCCTGCGCGCGACGCTGCACCTGATGACCGCGCAGGACGCGCTGGCATGGCGCCCGCTGCTGGAGCCCGTGCATCAGCGCGGCCTGCTGGGCAGCAGCCACAAGAAAGAGCTTGAAGGGCTCGATCGCGCGGCCGTGATCGCGGCGGGGCGCGCACTGCTCGGCGAGCAGCCGCGCACCGGCGCCGAGCTGGGGCAAGCCCTGGGCCTGCAGTGGAAGGGCCGCGAGGCCGCATCGCTGGCCGCGCTGATCCGGAACAACCTGCCGCTCGTGCACCTGCCGCCGGCCGGCACCTGGAACTCGCGTCAGAACGCGGTGCTGCAGCCCCTGGGAGACTGGCTCGCAGAGGCTGTGGAAGCCGCCCCTGCCACGCAGGATGACCTGCTGCTGCGCTACCTCGCCGCCTTCGGCCCCGCCACGCTGGCCGATGCCGGCGCATGGTCGGGCCTCACGGGCTGGAAGGCGGTCGCCGAGCGCCTGCGGCCGCAATTGCGCGTGTTCGCGGGCGAAGACGGCCAGGAGTTCTTCGACCTGCCCCGTGCGCCGCGCCCCGACCCCGGCACGCCCGCGCCGCCGCGTCTCGTGGCCGAGTGGGACAACCTGCTGCTCTCGCACGCCGACCGCAGCCGCGTGCTCAGCGAGGCACACCGCGCCCGCGTGTTCACCATCAACGGCATCGTGCGCGGCACGGTGCTGCTCGACGGTTTCGTGGCGGGCACCTGGAAGATCGAGCGGGAGAAGCTGAAGAGCAGGAACACCGCCACCGTGCTGCTGGAGCCCTTCGGCCGCTGGTCGAAGGCCGACCGCGCAGGCGTGGAGAAGGAAGCTCTCGACCTGCTGGCCTTTGCCTCGGACGACGAGGGCGAGCGCCACGCCGTGCGCGTGGCCTGATCCGGCCTGAGCCATTGGGCCATTGACCCCGCGCCGCGCCCGCTGCCTAAGCTTGCTCTAAGTATTCGCACCTACTCTGCGCCACGGCGCAGGCTCTTCCGATCATCCCGGTCGCGTGCTACCTTGCGGCCGAAGGAGTCGCCGCGATGCGCGTGCTGTTGGTGGAAGACGATGAAATGATCGGGCGCAGCCTGAAGCAGGCGCTCGAGGGCGCGGGCTGGTCCGCGGACTGGGTGCGCGACGGCGAGCTGGCGCAGAGCGCGCTCGGCGACGGCGGCTACACCTGCGTGCTGCTCGACCTGGGCCTGCCGAAGCAGGACGGCACCGAGGTGCTGCGCCGCGCCCGCGAACACGGCGACGCCACGCCGGTGCTGGTGCTCACCGCGCGCGACGGCCTCGACGACCGCATCCACAGCCTGGACCTCGGCGCCGACGACTATCTGCTCAAGCCCTTCGAGTTTCGCGAGCTGCTCGCGCGCATGCGCGCCGTGGTGCGCCGTCGCGATGGCGCCGCGCACTCGCTGGTGGGCAGCGGTGCGCTGCAGCTGGACCTCACC
Source organism: Variovorax sp. TLI9-5A (assembly GCF_056867935.1). Taxonomy (NCBI): domain Bacteria; kingdom Pseudomonadati; phylum Pseudomonadota; class Betaproteobacteria; order Burkholderiales; family Comamonadaceae; genus Variovorax; species Variovorax sp. TLI9-5A. The sequence continues at coordinate 678,788 of NZ_CP200310.1, forward strand.
ACGCGCGAAGTCGTGGTCAACGGCGCACGAGAGGCGCTCACCGCGCGCGAGTTCGCGCTGCTGCACGCACTGCTGGAGCGTCCCGGCGCCATTCTTTCGCGCGAGCAGCTCGAGAACCGCATCTACGGCTGGGGCGAAGAGGTCACCAGCAACGCGATCGACGTGCTGATCCACGGCATGCGACGCAAGCTCGGCGCCGATGCGATCCGCAACGTGCGCGGTTTGGGCTGGCGCGTGGCCGCATGAACGGTGCGGCGCGCGGCATAGGCCGCTGGTGGCGGCCGCGATCGCTGCGCACGCAACTGCTGCTGTGGCTCATCACGCTGCACCTGGTCGCGGCCGTGCTCACGGCGTGGTTCTCCTTCGTGGCCTACGGCAACCTCGTGCACAACGCGCTGGACGACCAGATGCGCCTCGTGGCCGAGTCGTACGCGGGCAGCGATCCGCAGAAGCTGCCGCGCCCCATGGACGGCGAGGCCGCGTTCTCGCGCGGCGCTTTCATCGTGCAGATCTGGAGCGCCGACGGCAGCACGCTGCGCGCCACTTCATGGCCGGTGCTCACGGTGCCGCTGCAGGCCCGTCCCGGCTTCAGCGACGTGAATACCGGCACGCACGCGGGCTCCGCATGGCGCGTGTTCACCGCCGAGCCCGGCTCGCGCGCCGACCAGCCGCGCGTGCAGGTGCTGCAGAACGAGGACTATCGCCGCCGCCGCGCATTGCGCCGCGCGCTGCTCGAAGGCTTGCCGATCACGCTGCTGCTGCCGCTGGCGCTGCTGATCCTGTGGATCATCGTGTCGGCCGCGTCGCGCTCACTGCGCGCGGTGGCGCGCGACGTCGCCTCGCAGGACGAGCGCAGCCCCACCGAGCTGTCGCTCGCGCGCGTGCCCGACGAGATCGCGCCGCTGGTGGGCGCCTTCAACAACCTGCTGTCGCGCGTGCGCAGCGCCTTCGCCACGCAGCGGCGCTTCGTGCAGGACGCGGCCCACGAGCTGCGCACGCCGATGGCCGCCATCGGCCTGCAGATCGAGAACCTGCGCGCGCACGTGCCTGCCGGCGAGGCCACCGAGCGCTTCAACCAGCTGGAGGCGGGCGTCACGCGCGCACAGCATCTGATCGAGCAGCTGCTGCATCTCTCGCGGCAGGATGCGCCGCGTGTGGGGAGTGCGAGCGAGCGCGTCGACATCGAGGTGCTGCTGCGCGACAGCGTGAGCCAGCTGATGGTGCTTGCCGACGCGCGGCGCGTGGACATCGGCTTCGAGGGCAGCATCGCCGCCGTGGTGGTCGCGCCGGTGGCCGAGCTGCGCAGCGTGTTCGACAACCTGATCGACAACGCGCTGCGCTACGCGCCCGAAGGCGGCGTGGTCGACGTGAAGCTGCATCAGGTCGAAGGCCATGCGGTGGTCGACGTGCTCGACAACGGCCCCGGCATTCCGCAGGCCGCCATGGGCCGCGTGTTCGACCGCTTCTTCCGCGTGCCGGGTGCGGCGGCGGGCGGCAGCGGGCTGGGGCTGGCGATTGCCCGCACGGCGGCGGAGCGCCATGGACTGCGCATCGAACTGCGCAACCGCACCGACGGGCCAGGGCTGATGGCTCGGGTGCATCTGCCTGCCTAGCGCTGCCGTGCGTGCTGGGGCGGTGCGGTCCAAAGCTTCAGGAAAAAGAACGGCGCTCACGCGCGCCTAACTCTTCGCTCACATCCAGCTCAGTCAGCGTGCCTAGAGTGCGTTCAGGTCCTGCCACGCGCAGTTCGCGCGATGGCATGTGACCGGAGACAACCTGCTGCAATCAATCAGGAGAACACACCATGCGCACTTCCTTCAAGCTTCTCGCCGTCGGTTCCTTTGCTGCGCTGGCAGCGATGGGCGCCGTCACCGCATCGGCCGAAACCACCGATGGTTCGGACTTCCATCCGCTGCAGATGAATTCGCCGGAGAACCCCGATGTGCAGGCCGGCGCGATGGCCGCCGCACGTCCGAGCGGCACCGAGCCCGTGGGCCAGTCGACCAGCGCTCCCGCGATGAGCTCGACGATGCCGGTGGCCGACATCCAGGCAGGCGCCTATGCGGCGTCTCACCCGACCGGCACCGAGCCGATCGGGCAATCGACTTCACTGCCGATGGTGAAGTCGGGCAGCGGCAGCTGAGTCGACGAGGCCCTTTCGCTGCCGCCGGTGACGACGGCGATCAGTCGTCGTTGCCGTTGCTGAGCAGTGCGCGGTAGATCACCGCGCCGATGATGGCGCCCGCGATGGGCGCCGCCCAGAAGAGCCACAGTTCCGACACCGCATAGGACGGCCCGAAGAGGGCTGGCCCTGTGCTGCGCGCCGGGTTGACCGAGGTGTTGGTCACGGGAATCGAGATCAGGTGAATGAGCGTGAGGCACAGGCCGATGGCCAGCCCCGCGAAGCCGCCGGCCGCGCGCTTGGCGGTGGCGCCGAGGATCACGATCAGGAACACGGCCGTCATCACCACTTCGCACAGCAAGGCAGCTGTCATGCCGTACTTGCCGGGCGAGTGCTCGCCATAGCCGTTGGTGGCGAAGCCGCCGATGTCCGCGCCCGGCTTGCCGGTGGCGATGAGATAGAGAATGCCCGCCGCGGCGATGGCGCCGAGCACCTGCGCCACGATGTAGCCCGCGAGCTGCGAGGCCTTGAAGCGGCCCGCGGCCGCGAGGCCGATGGACACCGCCGGGTTGAAATGCCCGCCCGAGATCGGGCCCAGTGCGTAAGCCCCCGTCACCACCGTGAGACCGAAGGCCAGCGAGACGCCGAGCAGGCCGATGCCGACATTTGGAAAGGCCGCAGCCAGAACTGCGCTTCCGCAGCCTCCGAGCGTGAGCCAGAAAGTACCAATGAACTCGGCAGACCACTTTTTATAGGTACTGTGTTCCATAACGCTCCATCCTGAAGTTGAGAAAGCGCGCGGGCCGCGAGGCGATGCGCGGGCGGATTCTAGGAACGCAAAGAGGGAGCGTCGAGCAAGTCGTTGGCACTAACGGAACCTGTTCACGGATGGCGCGGCTTTTGTGCACTGCCGCAACTGCGTTGCATCTGCCGCACCAGTTCGTTTCGTGATCTTTTACAGCGTCACGACGATCTTTCCGAACGCGCCGCGCTCCAGGTGGTCGAGCGCATCGGGCAGTGCGTCGAAGCCGTAGCTTGCCGCGATCACCGGCTTGAGCGCGTTCGCATCGACGGCGCGCATGAGATCTTCGAGCGCGCGGCGATGGCCCACGCCGATGCCCTGCACTGTCACGCGGCCCAGCACCATCGCGTAGAACGACGCGTTCAGCGTCTCGCCGCCGAGCATGCCGATGATCGACACGCGCCCGCCCTGCTTCACGGCCTGCAGCGAGCGATCGAGATTCGGTCCGCTCGCGAGCTCGAGCACGTGGTCGGCACCGCGTCCTCGCGTGAGGCGGCGCACTTCGGCGGGCCAGTCGCCATCGCGCGCGAGCACATGCGAGGCACCGAGCGCGAGTGCCTGCGCACGCTTGGCATCGTCGCCGCCCGTCACCACGATGGCCCGCGCGCCATGCAGTCGCGCGATCTGCAGGCCGAAGAGCGCGACGCCGCCGGTGCCGTGGATCAGCACCGTCTCTCCCGCGCGCAGCGCGCCGGTCTCGGCCAGCGCGAACCATGCGGTGAGGCCCGCGCAGGGCAGGGTGCTGGCTTCGGCCAGGCTCAGCGTCCCGGGCGCGGCCACCGCCCAGGCGGCATCGAGCAACACGTGCGAGGCCAGCATGCCGGGGCCGGGCCCGCCGAGCAGCGTGGTGTCGGCATGCCAGTGGCTGTCGATCCAGCCGCCCCAGAAGGTGTTGACGACGCGGTCGCCGACCGCGAAACGCGTCACGCCGGGGCCCACGGCCTCCACGGTGCCGGCCATGTCGGAGCCGGGCACGAAGGGCATGCCGATCGCCATGCCCATGCCGTCGCGGATCATCAGCAGGTCGCGGTAGTTGAGCGAGACCGCACCCACCTTCACGAGGATCTGGTGCGGGCCCGGTGCGGGCAACGGGGCCTCGGCCTGCTCGAGATGGGCGCGGCCGAATTCGGGAAGCTGCCAGCGGCGCAGCGTTCGGGGTTCTTGCATGAATGGGCTCCAGGGGAAAGACAGGAAGCCTTCATGCTATTGACGATCAAAAATATCCGGTGGTGGATAATTTTCCGATCAATGGCGCCTGAAAGTATCCAATGAGCCAGCGTCTGCAAGGCATAGAAGAATTCGTCGCGGCGGTGGAGGCGGGCAGCTTCGCGCTGGCCGCGCAGCGCCTGCACGTCACGCGCTCGGCCGTCGCCAAGAGCATCGCGCGGCTCGAATCGCGGCTGGACACGCGGCTCTTCCTGCGCACCACGCGCAGCCAGAGCCTCACGCAGGAAGGCCACGGCTACTACGAGCGCTGCCGCCGCGCGCTGGCCGAACTCGAAGCGGCCGAGGCCATCGCCGACGTGGCGCGCAGCACAGCCTCGGGGCTCGTGCGCCTGAGCATGCCGGCGATGCTGGGCCGGCTGAAGGTCGGGCCGCTGCTGCTGGCGCTGGCGCGCAACCATCCGCAGCTGTCGCTGGAGCTCTCGTTCAACGACCGGCGCGTCGATCTCGTCGAGGAGGGGCTCGATCTCGCCATCCGCAGCGGCGAGCTCGCCGACAGCACGGAACTGGTCGCACGGCCGGTCGGCATGCAGTGGATGGTGCTGTGCGCCTCGCCAGCCTACCTCGCCGCGCACGGGCATCCCGCCGGCATCGACGAACTGAAAGGGCACGGGGCCGTGCTCTACGCGCGCGACGGGCAGGTCTCGTCCTGGCGCTTCCACGATGCCGAGGGCCGCCTCGTCGAGGTGACGCCGCCCTCGCGGCTGCGCTGCGACAGCGCCGAGGTGCTGCTGGAGGCGGCCGTCGGCGGCATGGGCCTCGCGCGGCTGCCGGCCTGGCTGGCGGCCGATGCGCTCGCGGCCGGCACGCTGATGCGCGTGTTCGACGAGCCCCGGCCCTTCGGCTTCGAGCTGAACCTGATCCGTTCGCGCAGCCGCTACCTGCCGCTGAAGACGCGCGTGGTGACCGACTGGCTGGCCGAGCACCTGCCGCCGTTGCTGGCTGCACGCTGAGCGGCTGTTGGGCGCTATCCTGCGCCTTCCAACAACGACAACGAGGAGATCCGCGCATGCGCCCATCCGCCATCGCCATCGCCGCCGGCATTGCCGCGGCCGCCCTTCTGGGTGCGCCGAACGCCGCGGCCCAGGGCACCGTCAACGCACTGTGCAGCACCGACGCCGGCTGGTGCGAGGCTGCTGCCACGGCCTTCACGCGCGAGACCGGCATCAAGGTGCAGCAGGCCCACAAGGGCACCGGCGAGATCGGCGCCCAGCTGCGCGCCGAGGCCGCCAATCCCAAGACCGACATCTGGTGGGGCGGCACCGGCGACCCGTTCCTGCAGGCGGCCGAGCAGGGCCTGCTGGAGCCCTACCGCCCGACCTACATCAACGACCTGCACGACTGGGCGGTGCGGCAGTACGCGCTGTCGCAGAACATGGTGGGCGGCTTCTACACCAGCGCCATCGGCTTCGGCTTCAACACCGACGTGCTCAAGAAGAAAAAGCTGCACGAGCCCAAGTGCTGGGCCGACCTGATCAAGCCCGAGTACAAGGGCGAGATCGAGATCTCGCATCCCGCCACCAGCGGCACGGCCTACACCATCATCGCGGGCCTGGTGCAGCAGATGGGCGAGGAGGAGGCCTTCGACTACCTGAAGAAGCTGCACAGGAACGTGACCAGCTACACCCGCAGCGGCCAGGCTCAGGCGCCCAACGTGGCCAAGGGCGAGGTGGCCATCGGCGTGAGCTTCATCTTCGGCTTCGAGCGCTGGCGCTACGACAAATTTCCGGTGAAGACCGCCGCGCCCTGCGAGGGCACGGGCTACGAGATCGGCGGCATCGCCCTCGTGAAGGGTGCGCGCAACAAGGAGAACGCCAGGCGCTACTACGACTGGCTGATGAGCCCCGCGGGGCAGGCCATCGGCGGCAAGTCGGGCAGCCTGCAGTCGCCGGCCAACAAGACCTTCAAGCCCGACCCGCGCATCCCGTCGATGGCCGAGGTGAAGCTCATCAAGTACGACTTCGAGAAGTACGGCAAGGCGGCCGAGCGCAAGCGTCTCATCGACCGCTGGACGCGCGAGGTCGAGTCCTTGCCGAGGTAGGCGGCTCCCGGCCCTTTTTCTTGTTCATGCAAAGCTCCTGAATCCACCCCGGAGCCTTGGCGAGCGATCCCGGCGCCAGCTGACCTGGCGGCGCACCGGCCCCGTCAGGGTGAACTGGCGGTGAAGGTGACCTGCCCGGTGTAGGTGCCGGCGGTGCGGCTGGCGAGGTTCGCGTAGGAAAAGGTCCAGGTCGCGGTGCGCTGGGTGACGAGGTTGGCGAAGGCGGTGCCCACGACGTTCACGGCGGTGCCCGTCCCGGTGTTCGGAATCTGCGGTGCGGGCAGGTTGGCATCGCTGCTGGCGATGGTGATCTCCGACAGCGGGATCGTGTTGGCGCCGTTCGCCAGCGGTGTCGTCGCGGTGGCCCGCAGCGTGATCTGCCCCGCGTTGCTGCGCACCTCCACCGGCAGCGCGTTGCCCGAGGGCGTGACGCCGAAGCCGGGCGCCGCGCCGCTCCAGTTCACCGGTGTGTTGTTGCCCGCGACCGGCGTGGTGGGCACGGCCGGGATCGACGGCGTGAGCACGAAGCTCACCGTGCTGGTGGTGCCGCCCGGCGTGGGCCAGGCGCCGTCGCCGATGCGGAAGAAGATGAACTTGTCGATGGCGATGGTGAAGTCCAGGTTCACGCCGGTGCTCAGCGGCACGGTCGCGCTGGGGCCGGCGGTGCTGGAGGCGGCCTGCGCCCCTGTCATGCCCATGCCCAGCACGACGGCGAGCGTACCGGCGCCATGCATCGCGCGGGTGTTCATTTCAGTTCCACGTCCACCTTGAAGCTGCCCTTGTCCCAGTCCAGCCGGCCGCTGGCCTTCACCGGGTAGACGGGCTGCGGCGGCGGTTGTCCGCCCTCGCCCTTGGGCACCAGCGCCAGCGTGCGCGTCTGGCCCGGCAGGATCGGCGTGCCCTCGGGTACCAGCTCGAACGCGAGGCCCTTGCTGTCGGTGGCGTCCAGGCTGCCTTCGAGCCGGCCGTGCGCGTCGCCGGTGTTGGCCACTGTCACCACCGCGCGGCGCGCGCCGCCGGCTTCTCCGCTGGCGATCTGCCTGATCTCCAGCCTGGGCTCCGCGCCGTCGAGCATGACGTACACCGCCACCGCGATGCGGCCCGTCACCGGCAGGCTCAGGCTGGCGCCGCCGCTGCGGATGACGGTCTGCTGCGCCGGCTCCGAGCCCTCGATGGCGATCATGAAGCGGCACTCGCCGCGCGGCGCGTCGGCCGGCGGTTCGACCTGGAAGCGGAACGATCGCTTGCCGCGCGCGGGCACCGTCACGCTGCGCCGCTCCAGCACCACCCACGGCCTGCAGCTGCCGGGCAGCAGTTCGTCGTGATAGCCGATGTTGCCCTCGGCCGAGTAGCTCCAGTCGATGGTGCGCATCGTCACCTCGGAGGCGGTCGAGGCCAGGTTGTGGATGTCGAGCGACTGGCCCAGCCGCGCGCCGGCCTTGCCTGTGAGCTCGAAGCGCGATGGGGTGACGGCGAGCTCGAAGGGCGCCGCCATCGATGTTCCGGCAGCGGCGAGAAGCACGAAGCAAAGGGGCGTGAGGAAAAGGGGCGTCAGAAAAGCAGGTGCGTTCATGGCAGCGTTTCGATTTCGAAGAACGACTCGAAGCTCAGCGCCGAGCCCGATGGCATGCGCAGCTCGCGCGGATCGACGCGCAGCGTCAGCTCGAAGGTCTCGTTCATCCATGGTGACTGGACCATGCCGTTCCACACCTGCACCCGGTCGCCGGGGCGGCCGCTGCCGCTCGCGAAGACGCCGTTGCCGCGCCACTGCACCTGCATGCCGGCGGGAGAGCGCAGGCCCGCGACCATCGCCGGGATCACGTAGAAGATGCGCGCGCGCCGGCCCATGTGGGACGCGGTGGCCAGCCGGTATTCGACGCGCCCGAGAGGCAGCACCAGCATGTTGCCGTCCATGCCCTGGGCATTGCCGAAGTCGCTGCGCACCTGCGCGCGCGGCGAGGCGGAGTCGTCGAGCCGGGCGATCGTCGCCCGCGCGGGATGGAACGCCGCGGTGCACAGGAGCAGCACCGCCAGCGGCGCCGCGGCCGTGCGCCGGCGAAAGAGGCGTGGAAAGCGAGCGGCGTTCATTCCATCGACGCCGTGAAGCGCACGGTGCCCTTGTAGTTGCCGCCCGGGTAGATCACGTCGTTGTCGTACGAGAACTGCAGCCGCGTGGCCGTGATGTTGTTCGACAGGTAGGTCCAGGTGCCGATGCCCAGCACGCAAGGCAGGCCGAGCGGGCCGACGCAGAAGGTGGCGTTCGCGTTGTAGCTCGCGATCGACTGGGTGGCGGTGCCGTCGAAGCGGCCGCTCTGGATGTCGCCCGAGGCGGCGCTGCTGTTGTTGGTGGCCACCCAGCTGACCTTGCTGAAGGGAATGACCGTGGTGCCGCAGCCGCCCGACTGGCAGCTCAGGCCGGCGGAGGAGTCGACGCGCAGCGTCACCGGGCGTGCCACCGTGGTGTTGGCCACGGGACGCACCGGCATCACCCAGACGTCGATGGTCGGCGTGCCGGTCACTGCCGTGGGCGTGAGCCCGGCATTGGCGCCGGTCACGCTGAAGGCCACCGTGTCGACGGTCGCGCCGGCCGAGCCCACGCGAAGCGTGAGGCCGTAGGTGCTGCCGGTGTCGGTCACGGTGGTGATGACGGCGCGCGCGGGCATGGCGGCGAGCATGGCCGCCGCAGCGAGCGCCATCGCCGTCACCACCGTCTGCGCCGGCATCAGATGCCCTGTGCGGTGTACGTGATGGTGTTCGTGTAGGTGCCCGCGACCCAGCCGGCGGGCGTGCCGCCGAGCGTGTAGGCCCAGGTGCCCGTGGCCACCGCGTTCGAGGGGAACGAGGTCGAGGCGCAGGCGCCGAGGTTGGCGCCCGGGTGCGGCAGCGTGCCGGTGGTCGCGACGGTGAAGTCCGCGTTCGCCGGGCCGCCGGCGGCGGGCGCCCAGGTGCCCATGGCGCAGTTGATGGTGCCGGCGCCGGCGTTGGTCCAGGCGTACACGTTGAGCGTGTTCGTGGTCGAAGCGGGCGTGACGGTGGGGGCCGCGCCGTTCCAGTCCACGTTGGTGTTGTTGCCGGTGACCGGCGTGGTGGGCACGGCCGGAATGCTGAGGGCGGAGGTCCAGGTCACCGTGTCGACCGTGGTGTTGGTCGAGCCCACGCGCAGCAGGATCAGCTTGGGCACCGTCACGCTCAGGTTCACCTTGGCCTGCGCGGTGATCGTGCCCGTGCCGGAGCCGTACTGGCTCTCGGCCACGGCATTGCCGCCGGCCAGCGCGAGGCCCGCGAGGCATAGGACCGTCAGTTTGCGGGAGATGGGGGCTCTGGTCATGAAGTCTCCTTGGGTTGAATGCACTGGGGTGGGGAAAGGGGCTGCTGGCAGGCCGGCGCGGTTCATTCGCCCACCTTGACGACGGGGATCGCCACGCTGGCCTGGCCGCGCAGCGGGACGTTCACGCTCACCCCGTTCTCGCCGGCCGCGCCCCATGGCAGCGGCACGCTCTCGAGCCTGAGCGTCAGTTGATGGCGGCCGGTGGTCACCAGCGGAAATTCGAAGCGGCCGTCGCGGTCGGTGACGGCGCGGTAGCGGCCGTCGAGCAGCACCTCGACGCCCGAGACACCGCCTTCGCCCGACTGCTCCTCGCCGTCGCGGTTGGCGTCGTAGAACACGCGCCCCGACACGCTGCCCCCACCGGGCCCTTCGGCGCGCATGCCGGCCGCCCGGTAGCCCGTGCCGGCGCTGCCCTCCCAGCGCAGGTAGACGTAGGCGGTCTTCTCGTTGCTGCGATAGAGGTTGGGCGCGGACCACGAAGTCGGCAGCGGCGAGGCTCGCGCCTGGTTGAAGTTGGCCACGAAGCCCAGCCGCCAGCCCGAGCCCAGGTCCTTCTCGGCCGTGAGCGAGCCCGACAGGCCGCGGCTGGTGTAGAGGCCGCCGCTTTGCGAGGTGTAGCGCAGGTTGCCGCCCACGTTGAAGCCGCCGTCGAACCAGTAGCGGAACTGCAGGCCGGCCGTCGGGTAGCTGCGCTCGGTGCCGCCGCTGCGGTCGCGCGCATGGCCGACGGTGGTGGTGAGTTCGGGGCGCATGGTCTCGTAGCGCCCGCCGATCCAGTCCTGCTCCCACTGCACTTCCTGGCCGGTGGCGGCGGAGTCGCCGAGCACGATCAGCTCGTTGCGCCGCACCGTCAGCGTGAAGCGGCTGCGCGGCCAGTCGAAGAAACGGGTCTGGTAGAAGGCGCTCGCATAGAGGCTGCGGCCGTCGCCGCCACCGGTCGACGTGCCCGGCAGGCTGCTGGCGGAGCTCGCTTCGTAGCGCGTGCGGTAGGCGCTCACGCTGCCGCCGACGGAGTTGTAGCGGTCGAAGAGGTACTGGAAGTTGCCGTTCGCGCCCACGCGCCGGTAGCCCGAGAGGCGAAAGCTCGTGTCGGCCGCCGCGCGCTCGTAGTCCAGGCCGGCGCCCCAGCTCATGCGGCTGGTGTTGCGGTCCACCCGCCAGTAGGTGCCGCGTGTGCCGGTGGCCAGCGCGTAGTCGCCGAAGTACAGGTTGGGCCGCGCGGTGTAGGCGCCGAACTCGTGGCGGTACAGGCCGGTGCGCGCACTCGCCTCGACGAAGAGACCGTGCGAATCGCCGGTGGGCACGCCCGGCGTGGGCGAGCTCACGCGGCTGCCCACCAGCGTGGCGCGCGCCTTGAAGTCGCCGTCGCGCAGCACGTCGCGGCCGTAGCCCAGCGAGGTGGCCCAGCTCGTGACGTCCTTGCGGCCGAAGCCCTGGGCCGTCAGCGGGTCGTAGTAGTAGGCGGCGACGTTGCGCGCCTGGTCGAGCTGGAACGCGGTGAACCACTTTTCGTCCAGCCGCAGCGTGGCGCCGAGCCAGCCCAGCGTGCCCTGGCTCTTCTCGAAGCCGGGGTACGGCCCGCCCGTGAGGTTGCCGCGCTGGCCGAAGCCGGCGCGCAGGTCGAACTCGCTGCTGAAGACCCGCGTGGAGGCGCCGCGCACCGTGGTCGAGCCCAGCGAGAGCCTGTAGTTGCGCGAGAGGCCGTCGGTGAGCTCGCTGTAAGTGTCGCCCACGGTGGTGTCGGCGAAGGTCTGCGTGGTCAGCGGAAAGCCGAGGTTGCGCAGCGTGAAGCGGCCGCTGGTGTTCTCGCGCGCATAGCCCAGTGAGCCGATGCCGAAGCTGCCCGTGGTGTTGTCGCCGCCAAGGTGGCGGCCGTCGGCCTGCAGCACGAACTCGCCGTAGTTGAGCGTCTCGCGGCGGTACTCGAAGCGCTGGCCCAGCTCGCTCGCGCGCTGGCGGCCGTAGCCGGTGGTGGTGGCTTCGCCGAAGCCGATGCGGCTTTCGACCAGCCAGGCGCGGTAGCCCTCGGGCTGCGCGGCCTCGGGCGAGTCGTCGGCCGAAGCCTTGTCCGACGGGGCTGTGTCGGGGGTCATGAAGCGGTCTTCGTAGGCCTTGGGCGCGGATTCGATGAGCGCCTTCAGGCGCGCCTGCTCCGCCTGTACGCGATCGAGGGTTTCGATGCGCGCGTCAGCCACGACACGGGCGGCAGGGGCCGTCGCCTGCTGGGGTTTTTGCTGGGGCTCCGCCTGTGCCTGCGCACAGGACAGCCACGCGAGGGCGGTCGTGCACTCGATCCATACAAGGGCGGCTACCGGGCGCCTCGCGGCTCCGGGCGGGCCGGAAACGGCCCCTGGCGACGTGCAAGTCATCAGAAGTCATCCCTTGTCTCGCTCCCCGGGGCTGTACCCCTGTTCGTGTCACTTCCTGGCAGTCGTCAGGATATTTCAGAACTGTTAACAAGAGTCAATTTTTCGGGGGGCGGAGGGTTTTCCCCAGAGGAGACACGGGCATCGGGCCTCCGGAAAGCCGAAAAATGGAACGTTGGATTTCATTTGCTCTTGATGAGAACAAAAGACGGCCCAATTGAAGACGTTGGCGTGGCGGCGCTCTGCGACGCCGCGCCCGACTTAGAATTTTTCCGGTTTCGACATTTCAATTTCCATGGCTGATTCCTCCAAAACCAAACTTCCGTTCCAGGCCGAAGTCGCACAACTGCTGCATCTGGTCACCCATGCGCTCTACTCGAACAAGGAAATCTTCCTGCGCGAGCTGATCTCGAACGCATCGGACGCCTGCGACAAGCTGCGCTTCGAGGCGCTCGACCATCCCGAGCTGTACGAAGACCAGCCCACGCTCGACGTGCGCCTGAGCTTCGACAAGGCCGCGCGCACCATCACCATCACCGACAAGGGCATCGGCCTGTCGCGCCAGGAGGCCATCGACAACCTCGGCACCATCGCCAAGAGCGGCACCAAGGACTTCATGAGCAAGCTCAGCGGCGACCAGAAGGCCGACGCTCAGCTCATCGGCCAGTTCGGCGTGGGCTTCTACTCGGGCTTCATCGTGGCCGACAGGATCACCGTCGAATCGCGCCGCGCCGGCCTGCCGGCCGATCAGGGCGTGCGCTGGGCCAGCGGCGGCGCCGGCGACTTCGAGGTGGCCGACATCACGCGCGCAGAGCGCGGCACCAGCATCACGCTGCACTTGCGCGAGGATGCCGACGAGTTCCTGAACGCCTGGAAGCTCAAGCAGATCGTCGGCAAGTACTCCGACCACATCTCCCTGCCCATCCTCATGGAGAAGGAAGAGTGGAAGGACGGCGAGAACGACCAGCCCGGCGACATGGTGAAGACCGGCGAGTGGGAAACCGTCAACAAGGCCAACGCCCTGTGGAGCCGCCCCAAGAAGGACATCACCACCGAGCAGTACGAAGAGTTCTACAAGAGCATCAGCCACGACTTCGAGGCCCCGCTCGCCTGGAGCCACAACCGCGTGGAAGGCAGCACCGAGTACACGCAGCTGCTCTACATCCCGGCCAAGGCGCCCTTCGACCTGTGGAACCGCGAGAAGAGCGCGGGCGTGAAGCTGTACGTCAAGCGCGTCTTCATCATGGACGACGCCGAGGCGCTGATGCCCAGCTACCTGCGCTTCGTGAAGGGCGTGATCGACTCGGCCGACCTGCCGCTGAACGTGAGCCGCGAGCTGCTGCAGGAAAGCCGCGACGTGAAGGCCATCCGCGAAGGCAGCACCAAGCGCGTGCTCGGCATGCTGGAAGACCTGGCGAAGAAGCAGAAGACCGCGCCCGAGAGCGGCGAGGGCAGGATCGACGTGGGCTCGGGCGAATCGGTGCCGGCTCCCGAGCCGACCGAGGGTGTGACCGACGTGGTCGACAAGAACGCGCCCACCGCCGCTGAAACCGCCGCTGCTGCCGCCGACGAATCGGGCAAGTACGCCAGGTTCTACGCCGAGTTCGGCTCGGTGCTCAAGGAAGGCCTGGGCGAGGACTTCGGCAACCGCGAGCGCATCGCCAAGCTGCTGCGCTACGCCTCCACCACCACCGACACGGTGAGCGTGAGCTTCGCGGACTACAAGGCCCGCATGAAGGAAGGCCAGGACGCCATCTACTACATCACGGCCGACACGCTCGCCGCCGCCAGGAACAGCCCGCAGCTCGAAGTCTTCAAGAAGAAGGGCATCGAGGTGCTGCTCATGACCGACCGCGTCGACGAGTGGGCGCTGAACTACCTCAACGAGTTCGACGGCACGCCGCTGCAGAGCGTGGCCAAGGGCGCGGTCGACCTCGGCAAGCTGCAGGACGAGGCCGAGAAGAAGGCCGCCGAGGAAGCCGCCGAGTCGTTCAAGCCCCTGCTCGAGAAGCTCAAGGAGGCGCTCAAGGACAAGGCGGAAGACGTGCGCGTGACCACGCGCCTCGTCGATTCGCCTGCCTGCCTCGTGGTGCAGGACGGCGGCATGAGCACGCAGCTCGCGCGCATGCTCAAGCAGGCCGGCCAGCCCGCGCCCGAGCTGAAGCCGGTGCTCGAGGTCAACGCCGAGCATCCGCTGGTGAAGAAGCTCGAAGGCTCGGCGCACTTCGACGACCTGGCCAACATCCTCTTCGACCAGGCGCTGCTGGCCGAAGGCGGCCTGCCGGCGGACCCGGCGGCCTACGTGAGGCGCGTCAACGCGCTGCTGGTGTGAACGGCCGGCCGCGCGTCATCCGTGCAGCGGCCGTCGTTCCGGCGGCGCTGCTCTTGCTCCTGACGGGCGGCTGTTCCCACTATCACGTCGGCATTCCGCTGGTGCCCGGGCTCTCGCTGGGGCTCGGCGCCACGAAGGACGGCAATTTCTCCGTCGGACTGAACACCGGCTTCGGCCCGCTCGGCGCGGGCGTGGCGGTGAACAACGGCGGGCAGGTGTCGGGCTCGGCCGGCGTGGGCGTCGGCGTGGGGCCGGTGCGCACCGGGGTGAGCAAGAGCGCCATGCTCTACGACCCGAAGGGGCAGCCGGTGGCTCCCGTGGCGCCGGCCACGGCGGACGGAGCGCCACCAGCGGCTGGCGCGGTGGCCTCTGCCGCCCCCGTGGCTTCGCCGGCTGCCGCAGCCGCGCCAGCCCCGGTCCAGTATTACTCGACACCCGCGGCGCCATTCACGCCCGTGGGCCCGGTCATTCCGACGGCTCCCGTGGCCGCCGCGCCCGCCAGTGTTTCGCCGGCCGCTGCGCCGGTCCGGAGGGCTCCGCTGGTCAAGATCACGCGTCCGCCGCCGGAGCCGGCGGCCCCCGTGGCGCCTGTTGCTGCCGCGGCGCCCGCCGTGAACGTCACCTACCGCACGCCGGCCGTGGCCGCCGCTGCGGCATCGGCCCGCGAGGCCGGCACGCCGGGCAATCCGGTCGCGCCCTGATCCCGCTGACTCCCTCCTGATCCCGCTCGGCCCTTGTGGCCTCGCGCGTCCCGTATCGCGCGGCGCACGGCGATGCCACTACCATGGCGCAGAACCCGTCCGCCCCATGACACGCCGCCGACCGTTTCTGCAGCAATTGCTGGCCATGACCGCACTCGCGGCCACGGCATGGCCGCCGCGCGCGGCGAAGGCGCAGTTCGCCTATCCCTCCAAGCCCATCCGCTGGATCGTGCCCTACCAGGCCGGCGTGGGCACGGACATCGTCGCGCGCACCATCGGCGCCCAGCTGGCCATCGACTCGGGCCAGCAGGTGATCATCGAGAACCGCGCGGGCGGCAACACCGCGCTCGGCGCCATCGAGGCGGCGCGCGCCCCGGCCGATGGCTACACCCTGCTGTCGGCCGACAGCGGCACGCTGGTGTTCAACCCGGCGCTCTACCGCAACCTCAGCTACAACCCCTCGCGCGACTTCGCGCCCGTCACCCTGCTCGGGCGGCTGCCGATGGTGCTGCTGGTCGGCCCGGCCAGCGGCGTTAAGGACGCGCGGGCCTTCATCGACGACGCGCGCGCCTTTCCCGGCAAGGTCAGCTTCGCCTCGGCCGGCACGGGCAGCCCGCAGCACCTGGCGATGGAACTGCTCGAGCGCGAGGCCGGGCTGGAGATGGTGCACGTGCCCTACCGCAGCGCCGCGGCCGCGGTGGCCGACGTGGCCGGCGGCCAGCTGCCGGTGATGATGTGCGACCTGGCCGTCTCGCGCCGCTTCATCCCGGGCGGCAGGCTGCGCCCGCTGGCGGTGGCGAACCCCGCGCGCCTGGCGCAGCTGCCGCGCGTGCCCACCTTCGCCGAGATCGGCCTGCCGCGCGTGGAAGCCGCCGCGCTCCTGGGCCTGGTGGTGCCCGCCAACACGCCGGGCGAGATCGTCTCGCGGCTGCAGCAGTCGGTGGCCAGCGCCATCCACAACCCGGCCGTGCAGCGCAGGCTGGCCGAGTTCGGCGTGGAGCCCGCGGGCGACACACCCTCGCGCTTCGCGGCGCTGCTGCAGGGCGAGTCGGCGCGCTGGCATCCGCTGATCCGCGACCTGAACCTCTCGCTCGACTAGGGCGCCCCATCCTTTACGGCAACTTTGCCGAAGCACCGCGCTTTACTCACTCCGGGCTAAGACTGGCTGCCTAGATTGGCGGGGCCCATGACCACCCGCCGGTTCCATCACGTCGTCTTCGCCGACGATTTCTTCCGTTCTCCCGCCAACGGGCTCCAGTACCACGTCGCCAACCGGCGATTCCTCCGGGGCTTCTTCGATTCCGCGCTCGGGCGCCTGGGCCTTCCTGTGAGCGAGGTCGCGCCGATGTCCGAGGGTGGCCGCATCGACGTCGCTCGCCTCATGGACCGGCTGGAGCTGCCCTGCACGCCCGCTGGCTGGGCGCGCGCCTGCATCGCCGACCTCTCGCCGCTGGTCGGGCGCGACGGCATGCCGGCCTTCGGCCCCGGCTGCCTTGTGATCGGCTGGGGCCTCACGCCCGCGCAGCAGCAGTGCATCGACCGCTCGGGCGCCAGCTACCTCGACATCGAGATCGACCCGCGCCGCTTCACCGAGCACCTGCATTTCTGCGCGCGCACCAACGACCCCGCCATCGAGGCCGCCCTGCTGGCGCGCCGCGTGGACGAGGAGCTGTTCTGGAACCACGCGAGCGCCCTCAAGGGCCGCTTCGCGCGGCATGGCACGGGCTCGCTGTTCGACCCGAGGCTGCGCGTGGGCCTCTTCTTCGGCCAGAGCCTGGTGGACCTGTCGCTCATCAGCGGCGGCCGCACCATGCACCCGGCCAGCGTGATCGCGCCGCTGCGCGAGCTGGCCAAGGGCGTCGACCTGCTGGTCGTCAAGCCGCATCCTTACGAGCCCGCGCTGCACGACCTCGCGCCCATCGCGCGCGCCATTCCCAACGTGGCGTGGACGCGCGAGAACACCTATGCGCTGCTGTCGGCCGGCAACGTGCATTTCGCGGCCAGCCTGTCGTCCAGCGTGCTGACCGAGGCGCGCTACTTCCGCAAGCCCGCCCACGCGCTGATCCGCGCCGACCGCAACGCGGGCGAGCTGCTGCCTTCCACCTGCTCGGGCTGGATACCGGTGGGTGCGGAACTGGGGTCGAAGGACTTCATGGCCGCTGTCTGCGGCATGGAGGACGAAAGCGCTGTCGCCGATGCCGCGCGCAGCTTCGCGGCCTGGCCAGCCACGGCCATCGACCGAGCCTTTCTCACGCGCTGGGGCCTGGACGACCGGACCGCCGGCCTGCCCGAGGTGGCCGAGCTGCAGCTGGGCCGCCCCTACCTGTTCCACCCCGGCAGCCCCGCGACGGGCTGGCTGAGCCACGGCTGGTCGGGCTTCGACGGCGAGGGTGCGCGCAGCGAGGGCGAACTGGCTTGCCTCGTCGTGCCGCTGCCCGCGCTGTCGGCGCCTTCGCAGGCTTACGCGCAGTCGCTGTCGCTTCAGCAGCCGTACCGCGTGGAGGTGCGCGTCGACTACCGAAGCAACGCCAAGTCCACGAGCGTCCATGCGATGTTCGATGGCATGGTGTTGCCGGGCCAGCGAGTGACCGGCGCGCGGCGGCGCAGCCTGGTGTTCGAGGTCGAGCCGGCGGCGGGGCGCAAGTGCCTGGTGCTGCAGTTCGTGACAGCTGACACCGGTCGCGGCGTGGTGATGCGCAGGCGCGTGGCGCGGCCGGGTTTCACGCTCAGGAAGCTGCAGGTGTCGCTGCGCATGGGCCGGGGCGTGATCTCGGCGCCGCCTAAGGCCACCATAGCGGCACGCTGGTCCGAGATCTCGCCGGTGCGCGCGATGGCGCGGGTGTTCCGCGCGCTGGTCGATTCGGCGCGCGGGTTGATCAGCGGCTAGCCGGAGCCTTCGCGGCAAGAGCCGTCAGCAGGGTGGTCCAGCACCCGAGCCGGTCGAGGGCGGCCTGGCGTCCTTCGGTGGCGTCACCGGACTCGGCCGCGATGGCAAGCAACTCATCGGCCGCGGTCGCCACGGCCCGCGCGAACTTCCGCGCATCGCCGCGCCACACCACCACGCGATGCGCCAGCCCGAGCTGCGCCGCGCGGCCCGCGTTGATCGCCTGCTCGGGCTGGTCGGTGAGCAGCAGCAGGATCGGCTTGCGGTAGACCGCCGCGATCGACAGCGCCGCCATGCCCGGCGCCGAGACGATGAAGGCGCTGTGCGCGGCTGCCTCGATCCAGTGCTCGTCGCGCGCATGCCAGTGCGGGCGGTGCGCATAGCCCTCGCCGACGAGGTGCGCCGGCACGCCCGCGTCGGCGAGGCCCTGCTCCAGCCCGTCGGCCAGCGCCGGTTCCTGGAAGTGCGGATTGAGGTACACGGCCGCGACGCGCTGCTGCGTCGCGTCGCCCCTGTCCACCGCGTCGACCACCGCCACCGGCGTGGCCAGCCGGTGGCGGCCGTGCCCGTCGTGCTGTGGCTCGCCATAGGCGAAGTCGTGCTCGATGCGCGCGAGGCTGCGGTCGATCTGCCAGGCCACGATGCCGCCGAAGAGGCGCGCGACGAAGCCCGGCATGCGGCCGCTGAAATTCGTCTCCAGCGCATGCCGCAGGCTCGCGCCGTACACGTGCACCACCTTGCGCCGCCAGAACGGCAGCCAGCCCATCAGCAGCAGCGCGGGGTGGAAGGAGTCGTTCACCACCAGGTCGGCATCGCGGAAGTGCGCGCGCAGCCGCCACACGTCGCGCAGCATGCGCTCGGGCCTGAACATGTACAGCGCCACGTTGCGGTCGGTCTCGCGGCGCAGCATGTTCTGCTGCGTGTCGAACTGCACCGCGTAGTGGCGCGAGAGCACCCGCGCGTCGATGCCGAAGCCGGCCAGAAAGCGCGCGCCTTCGTCCGAGGTGGTGAGCACGCGCACCTGTGCGCCGGCCTCGCGCAGCGCGTGCGCGAGCAGCTGGGCGCGCATCAGGTGGCCGCGCGCGTCCGCGGTCGCGAGGTAGAGGATGCGCGGCGGCATCGCTCAGGCGTGGTGCCGTACCGGCCGAGCCGCGCCGGGGCGCAGGCGCAGCGCCACGCCGGCCAGCCACATGCCGGCCGCGCCGGTGACGCCGAAGCCGCGCTCGGTGTCGCGCACCTCGCGCATCAGTTGCGCGAGCCGCGCTTCTTCTTGGGGCGCCACGCAGCGCTGCAGCGTGTGGCTGCACAGGCGGATGTGGCGGTCCTCGTCGGCCATCACGCGCGACAGCAGCGGGTGCAGCGCGTGCCGAGGGCCGATCAGCGCGCAGTGGCGCTGCAGAATGCGCGAGGCCATCTGCTCGGCCGCGAGGCCGATGGCATAGGCCGGCACCAGACCGCCGTGCGCGAAGTGGGGCGCGTGGCGGCGGATCAGCGCCTGCCAGCGCGCGAGCTTGCGGCGGCTGAACCAGTCGGGTTGTGGCGCTTCCTCGGGCGATGCGGCCGCCTGCGCGTTGCCGCCGCGCTCGACGATGGCCTGCGCGAACAGGCGCGCGTGCAGCTGCTCGTCGGCCAGGTGCTGGTCGAGCTGGCGCGCGAGCCATTCGGGCGGCGCGATGCGCAGCTCGCGCTGCAGCGCCTGCTCGGACGATTCCTCGCCTACCAGGTAGAAGCGCAGCAGCAGCATCTCGCCATCGTTGCTCGCATGCAGCTGGCGCAGCGCGGCGCGCTTGACGTGGTGCACCAGCCAGGCCTGCAGCGCGGGCCAGCCGCGCAGCCGCGGCGGCGAGAGGCAGTCGAAGCCGGGCGCGGTGCCGGTGGGCGAATCAACGGCCATCGGCTTTGGTCTTCACAGTCTGCGGCTGCTGCTGCTGCCAGCCCAGCACCAGCCCGATGAAGCTGTCCTGCAGGAAGGCGCGCGCGGCCGCGTCGGCGCCCGCGAACTCGCGTTGCTGGCCGTCGTAGCGGATGTAGCCCTTGCCGTTGGTGGCGCCCAGCAGCAGTTTCTCGTTCTTGTGGAAGCCGCGCTGCAGCAGGGGCTGCAGCAGCGACTGCGATTCGAGCCCGTACAGGAACAGGTCGCGCTGCACCACCTGGCGCGGGATCTTGCCGCTGAGCGCCTGCAGCTCCAGCGTCCAGTTGCCCTGCTGCATCGCCTCTGCCAGGTCTCGGCCCTTGGCGCCCGGAGCTCGGAAACGCGCGCGCGCCACCGACTTCGAGGCCCGGCTCAGGCCGAGGCCGATGGTGATGTCGGCGTCCCTCGCGCCTTCGGCGCGGTTGTCGTCCACCTGCACGAACACGTTGGCCAGCCGTGCGGTCAACGAGGGCTTGGCCAGCGCTTCCACGATCTGCTCGGGGGTGAGCATCACGCGCTCGGTGCCGGGCTCGTTCACCGTCACCTTGTACGGATCGATGCGGATGTCGTCGAACTCGCCGCTAACGGGCGAGTGGGCATGGCTGCTCACCGACCAGTCGGTGCCCGAGCGGCTCAGCAGCGCGTGGAAGGTCAGCGGCACGCGCTGGCCGTCGCGCGCGCGGCCCGAGCCCTGCAGCAGCACGTCGCCGACGATGGTCTTCTCGGAGTAGCTGCGGGTGCTGGCGAAGCGGATGGTGTGCGCCGCGGGGTCGAGCGCGGCGTGGGTGTCGGCGTCGTCCAGCGCGAGGCGGTTGCATTCGCCGCCGGCGCCCGCGAGCGCCGCGAAGGGGCAGCCGGCATCGGACTTGAAGTTGAAGACGCCGCGGCCGGCGAAGTCGGCGGCACCGGCCAGCGTGAAGGCGCCCGCGAGCGCGAGGCCCATTGCCGTGCGGCGGACGGAAAGTGAAGAGAAGTTGCGCATGGTCTTGGTTGTTCTTCTTCTGCGGAAAGGAGAGAGGAATCGATCAGGGCCGGTGGTACGACAGCGCCTGCGCATCCGCATTGGTGCGCCCGGTGGTGTGCCAGCCGATGCCGCGCGCGAACGCGCCCAGCATGTCGACCGCCGAGAAGCCGAGGATGAGCGCCACGCCCGCGAGCCAGCGCAATCCGCGCAGCGGCGGCAGGTCTTGATGGTTGAGCGCCTTCATGCTGAAGCCCAGCCGCGTGAAGAGCACGGCCAGCGGCCCGATCGGCCCGCTCCTGGCAAGCCACTGCCAGCGCGGCGAGACGTAGCTGCGCAGCAGGTGCGGCGTGAGCGAGCAGGTGTCCTGCCCGCGCATCCAGCGCAGCTTGAGCGCCTCGGCGCGCGTGTCGGGCAGGCGGTGCTCGGTGTGGGCGGCGGCCGCGTAGTGGATCGGCACGCCCGCCGCTTTCAGCCGCATGCCCAGCACCTGGCAGTGCGCACGGTACACGCCGTCCAGCGCCTGGTAGCTGTGCTCTTCGAACACCTCGCGGCGGAAGGCGACGTTGTTCGCGTAGAAGTTGCTCGTGGCGCCGGCATGGCCGGCGTTCGGGAAGTACATGAAGTCGATGGTGGTGAGCGCGGTGCCGACCACGTTGGCGGCGTAGCTGGTGCGCCCGGCCACCACGGCGGGCGCGTCGGCGCCCCTGGTGAAGGGCAGCAGCATCTGCAGCAGCCAGTCGTCGTCGGGCAGGCAGTCGGCGTCGGCGAACACCACGTGCGTGCAGCGCTGCGCGTCGGTGGCCGCGAAGCCGGCGTTCTTGGCGTCGTAGTAGCCGGTGCTCGCGTCGATGCGCACGAAGTCGACCGGGCGGCCCGCGAGCGCGCTCACGGCCTCGCAGGTGGCGGCGCTCAGTCCGTCGTGGGTGATGACCATCTGCGCGAGCGAGCTCAACGGCAGTTTCTGTTTCGCCAGCAGGGCGACGAGGCGCTGCAGGCTGGCACCCGCCCTGGCCTCTGCATCGGCTCCGCCGCGCAGGTTGTTGGTCTCCAGGACCAGCGCGCAACGCGCGGCAACTTGATCGGGCATCATCGAATTTTCCTGTCCGGACATCGTTTTGAAGGCTTGCATCCTGCTTTTATCGCACAACCGCGCCCGCCACCAGTGCCGCACGCCATGGGCTCGCCCATGAAAGTCAGCATCTTCGGCGCGGGCTACGTGGGCCTGAGCTTCGCCGCCTGCCTGGCCGAGGCGGGCCACGAGGTGCTCTGCGCGGACGCGGACCTGGCGCGCATCGAGGGGCTGAAGCGCGGCCTGATGCCGCTGCACGAGCCGGAACTGGAGACGCTGGTGGCCTCGGGCATCGCTGCCGGCAGCCTGCGGTTCACGGCCGACGAGCGCGCGGCCTGCGAGCATGGCGATGTGCTCTTCATCGTGGTGAACACGCCAGCCGATGCGCAAGGGCGAGTCGACCTGCGGCATGTGATCGCGGTGGCCGCCGCCATCGGGCGGCATCGCGATCGTGACGCGCTGGTGGTCTGCAAATCGACCGCGCCCGTCGGAACGGCCGCGCAGGTCGAGGCCGTGCTGGGCGGCGAGCTTTCGCAACGTGGCGCGCGGCACCGCATCGCGGTGGCGGTGAACCCCGAGTTCCTGCGCGAGGGCTCGGCCGTGCGCGACTCTCGCCAGCCCGACCGCGTGGTGATCGGCAGCGAGGACCCGAGGGCCATCGAGCTGCTGACCCGGCTCTACGCGCCCTTCATCCGGGACCCGCAAAGGCAGCTGCTGGTGATGGACCGCCGCTCGGCCGAACTCACCAAGTACGCGGCCAACGCGATGCTCGCCACCCGCATCAGCTTCATGAACGAGATGGCGCGCGTGGCCGAGCAGGCGGGTGCCGACATCGAGGCGGTGCGACGCGGCATCGGCGCCGACCGGCGCATCGGGCCCGACTTCCTGCAGGCCGGCGTGGGCTATGGCGGCTCCTGCCTCGCGAAGGACGTGCGGGCGCTCACGCATGCGGCCGAACGTGGGGGCCATGCGCTGCGCATCCTTTCCGCGGTGGCGGTCACCAACCACGAGCAGAAGGGCCGGCTCTTCGAGCTGATGTCGCGGCATTTCGGCGGCAGGCTCGCAGGCAGGACCATCGCTCTGTGGGGCCTGGCCTTCAAGCCCGACACCGACGACATGCGCGACGCGCCCAGCCTCGTGCTGCTGGAGCGCCTGTGGGCGGCGGGCGCGCGCGTGCGGGCCTACGACCCGGCGGCGATGCCGAATGCGCGCGGCCTCGTCGGCGAGCGCGACGACGTGCATTGGTGCGCCACCGCGCAGGAGGCGCTGCAGGGCGCCGATGCGCTGGCGGTGGTCACCGAATGGGAGGAGTTCCGCCGGAGCGACTTCGCGCTGATCGCCGGCGAGCTGAACGCGCCGCCCGCCATCTTCGACGGGCGCAATCTCTACGACGCCGCGCAGGCCGAGTCGGCGGGCGTCGCGTACTACGGCATCGGCCGGGGCCGGTCGTCAATGCTGCGCTGAGTCTTCCGAAGGCAGGAAGGCATCCCCCGGCGTGAGCGGCGCATGCCGGTAGCTGGCGGGCGTGCGGCTCAGCTTCACCGGCGCGCCGATGCCGCGGTAGCCGCCGGGCATTTCCACCACCATCTCGCGGTGCAGGGTGTGCGGATGCTGCAGCGCTGCATCCACCGGCAGCACCGGCGCGGCGGGCACGCCGGCGGCCATGAGCTGATCGACCAGCGCGCGGCCGTCGAAGGCGGCCATCGCCGCTTCGAGCCGCTGCTTGAGCTGCCCGCGATGCACCGAACGTGCGCCCGCCGTGCGGAAGAGCGGATCTTCAGCGAGCTCGGGCAGGCCGATGCTGCGGCACAGGCTGGCGAACTGCCGGTCATTGCCCACCGCCACGAACACCGGGTCGGTGCCGGTGGCCAGCGCGTCGTAGGGATAGATGTTCGGATGCGCGTTGCCGGTGCGCCGGGGCTCGGTGCCGTCCATGAACCAGTTGGCGGCATGCGGGTGCAGCAGCGAGAGGCCGCTGTCGTACAGCGCCGCCTCCACGAACTGGCCGCGCCCGCTGCGGCTGCGCTCCTGCAGCGCGAGCAGCACGCCGATCACCGCGTTGAGGCCCGTCACCATGTCGACCACCGGCAGGCCCACGCGCAGCGGGCCGCCATCGGCCTCGCCGTTGATGCTCATGATGCCGGTCATGGCCTGCACCGCGGCGTCGTATCCCGGCAGCGCGCCCAGCGGGCCGTCGGCGCCGAAGCCCGACACGCGGCACCACACGAGGCGCGGGAAGCGCTTCGACAGTTCCTCGTAGCCGATGCCCCAGCGTTCCATGGTGCCGGTCTTGAAGTTCTCGATCAGCACGTCGGCCTCGGCCACCAGCGCGAGCAGCGCCTCGCGGCCTTCTGCGGTCGAGAAGTCCAGGTGCTGCACGCGCTTGTTGCGGTTGAGCCCGTGGTAGTACGAGGCAACGCCTTCCCTGAAGGGCGGGCCCCAGGTGCGCGTGTCGTCGCCCTGCGGCGGCTCGACCTTGAGCACGTCGGCGCCATGGTCGCCGAGGATCTGGCCGCAGTAGGGGCCGCCGAGGATGCGGGAGATGTCGAGTACGCGGGTGCCCGCGAGGGCGCCCTTGGAGGCCTGGTTCATTTCGGTGTTCTCAATCGAGCTGCGCGCCGGACTTCTTCACGACGTCCTTCCACTTCACCGACTCGCTGCCGATGAACTGCCCGAGCTTCTGCGGCGAGGTGTCCGAAGGAACTTCGAGGCCCTGCGCCGCAAACATCTGCTTCACCTTGGGCGAATTCAGCACGTCGGCGAAGGCATGGTTGAGCTTGCTCACGCGGTCCGCCGGCGTTCCGGCCGGCGCGACGATGCCGAAGAACACGCTCACGTCGTAGCCCTTGTAGCCCTGCTCGGAAATCGTCGGCACGTCGGGCAGCGCCTGCGAGCGCGCCACGGTGGCCACGCCCAGCGCACGCAGCTTGCCGGCCTTGACGTAGGGCAGCGCGGTGAGGATGTCGGTGAACGTCATGCTGACCTGGTTGCCCAGCAGGTCGTTGAGCGCGGGGCCCGTGCCCTTGTAGGGAATGTGCTGCAGGTCGGTGCCGGCCACCGAGTTGAAAAGCACGCCCGCCAGATGCGAGGAGGCGCCGTTGCCCGACGAGGCATAGCTGAGCTTGCCCGGGTTGGCCTTGGCGTAGGCCACCAGCTCCTGCACGTTCTTCACCGGCAGCGCGGGGTTCACCACCAGGATGTTGGGCAGGTAGCCGACCTGGATCACCGGCGCGAAGCTCTTCACCGGGTCGTAGTTGATCTTGCGATACAGGCTTGCGTTGATGGCCAGCGGCCCCGAGGTGCCGAACAGCAGCGTGTGGCCGTCGGCCTCGGCGCGCGCCACGTACTCGGCGCCGATGTTGCCGCCCGCGCCCGCGCGGTTCTCCACGATCATCGGCTGGCCGAGCCGGTCCTTCATCTCGGCGGCGAGCGTGCGCGCCATCGCGTCGGTGGGGCCGCCGGGCGGGAAGGGCACGACCAGCATCAGGGGCTTGGTGGGGAAGGCGTCGGCGGCCTGTGCCGCCGGCATGGCGGCAAGCAGCGTCGTCGCGCAGGCGGCCAGCAGGAAGGTGAAGCGTTTCAAGGGATGTCTCCGTTTTTTGAAGGAAGAAAGGAAGCTCAGGCAGGCACGGCTGCGGGCGCACTGGCCGCGGCGTTCCAGTCCGCCGGCATCGCATCGGGCGAGAGCGGATCGCGCGGCAGCACGCGGTGCAGCAGCACCAGCTGGGCCCAGCGCAGGCGCGCCGTGGAGCCGCCGCGCGCGGCCTCCCAGGCCATGGCGATGGCGCTGGCGCAGTGATAGAGCGCCGATGCGGCCTGGCGCGCGAGCACGTCGCCGCCTTCGCGCGCGGCGGTCTCGGTCAGCGCGACTGCGCGGTCCAGCGCGTCGCGCAGGGCCTTGGCGAAGGCGGGAGCCAGCGCCGCATCTGCAAGCAGCTTCTCGCAGTGCGCGCGCAGCACCGGCAGCGAGCCTTCGCGCTTCACCGCGCGGATCACGTCCAGCGCCACGATGTTGCTCGTGCCTTCCCAGATCGAGCCCAGGTGGGCATCGCGCACCAGGCGCGCATCGCTCCATTCCTCGATGTAGCCGCAGCCGCCGCGCACTTCCATCGCATCGCCCGTGACCTTGCGCGCGTCGCGGCATGCGCGGAACTTGATGAGCGGCGTGAGGATGCGCAGCAGCGCATACGCATCGGGCTCGCCCGCGTCGGAGCGCGCGAGCGCCAGCGCGGTCTGGCACACCATGGTGCGGGCCTGTTCGGCGGGCAGGCGCAGCTTGTCGAGCTGGCGCTGCATCAGCGGCATCTGTTCCAGCGTGCGGCCGAAGGCGCGGCGCTCGGAGGCGATGAATTCGGCCTCGGCCACCGCACGGCGCATCAGGCCGGCGGCGCGCACGCCATTCGACAGGCGCGAGTTGTTGACCATGTCGGCCATCTGCACGAAGCCGCGGCCTTCCTCGCCCACCAGCCAGGCGGTGGCGCCTTCGAGGCGGATCTCGCCGCTGGCCATCGAGCGCGTGCCCAGCTTGTCCTTGAGCCGGATGATGCGGTAGCTGTTGAGGCTGCCGTCGTCGAGCCGGCGCGGCAGCAGGAACAGCGACACGCCCTTCATGCCGGCGGCACCGCCCGATTCGGCATCGGCGCGCGCGAGCACCATCGCGAAGTCCGCGTCGGGGTTGGAGCAGAACCACTTGTCGCCCGTGAGGCGCCAGCTGCCGTCCGATTCGCGGTGGGCCAGCGTGGCGGTGGCGGCGATGTCGGAGCCGGCGGCCTCCTCGGTCATGAACATCGCGCCCTGCGCCAGCTCGTCGAAGTCCAGCGAACTCAGGCGCGGCAGGTGCTTGGCGACCAGCTCGGGGCTGCCGAACTTCTTCAGCGTGCGCGTGAGCGAGTCGGTCATCGACACCGGGCAGCACAGGCCGAACTCCGCCTGCACGAACAGGTAGGTCAGCACGTACTTGACCAGCGGCGGCATCTTGCCCTTCCAGCCCAGCGTGTCGTCGCGGTGCGAGATGGCGGCCAGGCCGAATTCGGCGAGCGCGAGGCGCTCCATTTCCACGTAGGCGGGGTGCTTGACGACCTTCTGCTCGTCCAGGCCGGTGCGGGTGCGCTGCTTCAGCACGGGCGGGTTGCGGTCGGCGGTGCCGGCCAGCTCGTCGAGCAGCCCGCCCGCGAGGCCGCCCAGGCGCTCGAAGTGCGGCTGCATGTGGCGGCGCAGGTCGTCGGGCAGGTAGAGCGCGAGCAGGGCGTGCAGCTCGGCGTCGGTGGTGAAGAGGTTCTGGCCGTGGCGATCGGGGATCGGATGGGCGTGCTCTGGCATGCGCTTTGTCTCCTGGGGTCCTTGGTTTTGTGCATTGTTGAAGCCGCGACGATCCGTGTCTAATATCGATTTGGTCTTGTTCGATTCGATCTGCCTATTCATGGAACTGCGGCACCTGCGCTACTTCTCCGTGCTCGCCGAGGAACTGCACTTCGGGCGGGCGGCGCGGCGGCTGTCGATCTCGCAGCCGCCGCTTTCGGTGGCCATACGGCAGCTCGAGGACAACGTGGGCGCGCGCCTCTTCGAGCGCAACAGCAAGGAGGTGCGGCTCACGCCCGCCGGCGAGGCACTGCGGGTTTCGGCACGCCGGCTGCTGCTGCAGGCCGAGGAGGCCGCCATCGAGGCGCGCGACGTGGCGCTGGGCTCGGCGGGCCGTCTGCGCATCGGCTTCGTGGGCGCGATGCTCTACCGGGGCCTGCCGCAGGCGCTGCGCGCCTTCCAGGCCAAGCACCCGGCGGTGCGCATCACGCTGAGCGAGCTCAATTCGGGCATGCAGATCGCCGAGCTGCTGAACGACCGGCTCGACCTGGGCTTCGCCCACACGCACCGCGTGCCGGACGAGTTGCAGCACCGGCTGCTGCTGTCCGAACCCTTCGTGGCCTGCCTGCCTGCCGGACACGCATTGGCCCGCAAGCGCGTGCTGGCGCCGGCCGACCTGCGCGAGCAGCCCTTCGTGCTGTTCTCGCGCGAGGTCTCGCCCGACTATCACGAGCGCATCCTGACCATCTGCGCCGACGCGGGCTTCCTGCCCGAGGTGCGGCACGAGGTACGCCACTGGCTGGCGGTGGTCTCATGGGTATCGCAGGGGCTTGGCGTGGCGCTGGTGCCGCAGGCGATGCGGCATTCGGCCCTGCGCGGGGCGGTGTTCAGGCCGCTCGACAGGGCCGTGGCGCAGTCGGAGGCCTACGGCATCTGGCGCAGCGGGCCGGCCAATGTGCTGGTCGAGCGGCTGCTGGAGGGCGTGGCGGACAGTCTTGCCGCCGACCGGGGCGATCAGGCGTGATCAGGCATAGAGCGGCTCTTCCGCCATCTGCTCGCACTGTTCCTCGAGCATGAGGATCTGCCCCTTCCAGTAGTCGCTGGAGCCGAACCATGGGAAGTTGATCGGGAAGATCGGATCTTCCCAGCGCCGCGCCAGCCACGCACTGTAGTGAATGAGGCGCAGCGTGCGCAGCGGCTCGATCAGCGCCAGCTCGCGGCGGTCGAATTCGCGGAACTGCTCGTAGCCGTCGAGCAGGCCCGACAGCTGCGAGGTGCGCTGCGCGCGGTCGCCCGACAGGAGCATCCACAGGTCCTGCACCGCGAAGCCGGTGCGCGCGTCGTCCAGGTCGACGAAGTGCGGGCCACCGCCGGGGCGGTCGGTGGGTGTCCACAGGATGTTGCCGGGGTGCACGTCGCCATGCAGGCGCAGCTTGCGGGGCTGGAAGTCGGCTGAAGGCGGATTTGCCGCGAGCGCGGTCGCGCCGATCATGTCCAGCGCCTCGTTGCAGATCTTTTCCCAGTCGCGCTGCACGTCGAGCGGGATCTTGTTGTTCTCCAGCAGCCAGTCGCGCGAGGCGATGCCGAAGGTCTGCAGGTCGAGCGTGGGGCGGGCCTCGAAAGGCTTGGCGCCGCCCACGGTGTGGATGCGCGCGAGGAAGCGGCCGACCCATTCGAGCACTTCGAAATCATCGAGCTCGGGCGCGCGGCCGCCGCGGTAGGGGCTCACGCTGAAGGCGAAGCCGGCGTGGTGGTGCAGTGTCTTGCCGTCGAAGGCCAGCGGCGGCACGGCCGGCACCTCGCCGGCGGCCAGTTCGAGCGAGAAGCCGTGCTCCTCGAGAATCTCGGCCTCGCTCCAGCGGCCGGGCCGGTAGAACTTGACCACCACGGCACTGCGGTCCTCCAGGTAGACCTGGTAGACGCGGTTCTCATAGGAATTCAGGCCGGTGAGCCGGCCGTCGCCGTGCAGGCCCAGCGTCGCGAGCGCGTCGAGCACCACGTCGGGCGTGAGGCTCTCGTAAGGATGTGTGTTCGCGGGCGCCGCGGAAGAAAGGGTCATGCGGCGATTGTCGTCGCCGCGCGATGCCCCTGGCGTCAGCCTGCGATGGGCTGCCTGTAAAGGGACAGGATGTGGCCGGTGCGCGGATCGCCCTTGCCCGCCAGCACCTGCGCGTAGGCCGCCTGCACCGCCTCGCCGCCGTTGTGGTGCTCGGCATGCAGCCAGGGCGCCTTCGCGTCGGTGACGGTGGTCATGAAGTCGTGCCAGGCGGCGACCATGCGGCGCCCGAACTCCTCAGGGCCCCATTCGGAGGTGCGCTTCTTGATCTGCGCCGGCGCGAAGAACAGCGTGGCGCGCGGGCCCGCCAGGTCCTTGCCCGCGCCCTTGGACGCGAGCTGCTCGACGTGGGTGCCGCCGATGGAGCTGCTGTACTTCAGGTTGGCGAAGCGCGCGTGGATGGCGTTGCGCAGCGCGCCGTTGCCGGCGAAGTCGACGTACACGCAGGGCGTGTCGGCCGCGATGCTGTCGAGCGCGTCGTAGGTCACCACGCGGTCGTAGCAGCCGAGGCTTTCGCAGAAGGCCACGTTGGCGGGCGAGGTCAGGCCGATCACCTCGATGCCATCGCGCTTGTGCAGCTGGAAGGCGGTGCCGTAGGCCGTCTTGCTCGATGCGCTGGACAGCAGCATGGTGTTGGCGCCGAAGAAGTCGTTGTCGGCCATGAAGTCGTCGATCAGCCACGAGGTGATGAACAGCGGGCGCAGCAGCGCCTGGATGTCCTCGGTGCCGGCCGTGTAGAGCGGGTCGCTCGCGCAGCGGAAGTACTGGTTGTAGACCGCGGGCAACTCGGCGCGGTGCGGCGCCATGTCGGTGAAGCGCTCGGGCGAGAGCCGCCCGGGGCTCAGCACCGCGCCTGAGGCCATCGGCCAGTAGCCGTAGAGCCGCTCGCCCACCGGCACGCCCGGGTGCAGCGACTGCACCACGCGCGCGAAGCCCCAAACGGGGATGCTGCCCCAGCCCTCTTCGCCGCTCGGGAAGAACTGCCAGTAGCTCATCGCGTCGCCGAAGGCGGCGTACGTGATGTTGTTGGAGGTGAGCGCGAAGCTGTCGATGCGCACGCGCACCTGGCCGTCGGCGAGGGCTTCGTCGGCGGTGGCGGTATGAAGTCGCGTGGTGGAAAGCTGGTCTTTTCGGATGAGGAGGCTGGTGGTGCTCATGAGCGTGGCTCCTGGCGGTTGTGGTGTGCGCCTACGTTAGCCAAGCTTGATGAAAGGCGCCATCGCGCGGCGGCTTTCGGCGTCACCCGTGAGACATCGGCGGGCATGAAAAAGCGGCCCGGCTTGTGGCCGGACCGCTTGTTCGCGTGTGCTCGGGGAGCTTAGGCGATGGTGAGTTCGACGTCGATGTTGCCGCGGGTTGCGTTCGAGTACGGGCAGACCTGGTGAGCCGTGTCGACCAGCTTCTGCTTGGCATCTGCATCGAGGCCGGGCAGCGTGATCGCCAGCTTCACGGCGATGCCGTAGGCGGCGCCGCCGTTCGTCGGGCCGAGGGAAACGCTGGAGTCGATGGCGACGTCTTCAGGCACCTTCACGCCGATCTTCGGGCCGACGGCCTTCATCGCGCCGATGAAGCAGGCGGCATAGCCGACCGCGAACAGCTGCTCGGGGTTGGTACCGGGCTTGCCGGAACCGGGCGAGCTCAGCTTGACGTCGATGGCGCCGTCGCTGGACTTGCCTGCGCCGTCACGGCCGCCGACCGTGTGGGCTTCTGCGGTGTAGAGCACTTTGTCGAGCTTGGTGGTCATGGTGATTCCTTTGGTGGTGATGAAGTTGAAGGGAGGGTGGTGAAAAGGCTTCGTCCTCTCCCCTTGCGGGATCGATCGAAGCGGGAGAAAAATAAATGCGCGCGTGCTTTCGCCGCTGTGTCAGGCTGCCTTCCTGATGCGGTCGCGCAGGGTCTGGATCTGCTGGGTGAGCGAAACCAGCTCGGGCACCGAGCACTCGGCGGCCGCCATCAGGCAGGCCGGCACGTTGGAGGCGCGGCTCTTGAGCCTGCGGCCCGCGGCCGTCAGCGTGATGTGCACGCGGCGCTCGTCGGCCACGTCGCGCACTCGGGCCACGTAGCCGTTGGCTTCCAGGCGCTTGAGCAGCGGCGTGAGCGTGCCCGAGTCGAGCGAGAGCCGCTCGCCGAGCTCGGAGACCATGAGACCGTCCTGCTCCCAGAGGGCGAGCATCACGAGGTATTGGGGGTAGGTGAGCTGCAGCTTCTCGAGCACCGGCTTGTACAGCCGGGTCATGGCCAGCGAAGCGGAATAGACGGCGAAACACAGCTGGTTGTCCAGCTTGAGCATTTCGTCGGCGTTGATGGCGGTGGAGCGCATGGGCCGAATTGTAGCGAGCAATTAGATTGTGTGCAATGTAATTTGAAAGTGTTGGTGTCGCGATGAGGGCAGGACACATAAAACCCGGTTTTCGTGTCCGCCTGTTGACCTGGACCCAGGGGCAGCCCTTAAAAAGGAAGACTCGTCGAAAAAGGTTCTCATCGTGCGATCCAACACCAGATACCTAAACCCGTCCGAAGCCGCAAGGCGGCTCGGCGTGTCAGCCAAGGCCCTGCGGGTTTACGAGCAGCGCGGGCTGGTGGAGCCCGAGCGGACCGCGGCAGGCTGGCGTGCCTATGGCCCCGAACAGATGGCTCGCGCCGCCGGAATCGTCGCCCTTCGCGCGCTCGGCTTCAGCCTCGCTCAGGTGGGTCGGGTGCTGCAAGGCGACCCGCAGGGGCTGGAGCAGACATTGGCGGCTCATCAGGCGGCGTTGGAGGCGCAGTTGCATGGGCTTGCAGCAACGGTCGCGAAGATCCGCAGCCTGCGAAGCGATCTGCTGCAGGGCCGGACACCGACCATCGGCGAGCTCGCGGACCTGCGTGCACCAGCCTCCGAGGTCCGTGTCGCGTTCGAGCTTCCCTGGCCTTGGGGCGGCGAGCTTTTCGAGCTGCGCGACATCCGCGCGCTGAACTACATCATCGGCCCGCTCGGCAGCGGCAAGACACGGCTTGCGTACAGCCTTGCCGAGGCGCTGCCCGACGCTGTCTTCCTGGGATTGCAGAGGCTTGAAGAAGTCGAGGTGGCAACAGCAAAGGCAAGACTGCATGCCGACCACCGGTTGAAGTCGAGAGTGGACGAGGCCATGGCCTGGCTTGCGGAGGATGGCGCCACGCCATCGGACGCATTGTTGGTGCTGCTTTCCGACCTCGAAGCCGAAGGCCCGGCCACACTCATGGTGGACATGATCGAACAAGGCCTCGACCAGCCCACACAGGAAGCCCTGATCGCCTGGCTGCGCCGAAGAGGCCCCGGCGTGCGGCCGATCTTCATGCTCACCCGCTCCCGCGCGATCCTCGACCTGTCCGCCGTGGGCCCTGACGAAACCATCATCCTCTGTCCCGCCAACCACAGCCCGCCGATACAGGTCGCGCCATATCCCGGCGCACCCGGCTACGAAGCAGTGACCACCTGTCTCGCCTCGCCCGACGTGCGGGCCCGAACAGCGGGAGTCATCGCGTGGCGGCCGCCGAGCCGCCTTGAGCCCGCTACGCCCTGAACCTCTTGCGCGTCAACGCCAGCGCAATCCAGAACGCCACCACCGCATACACCACCAGCACCATCGCGTGCACCCACCAGCCGGCCGGCCACTGGTCCATGAAAAGCGGCCTCACCAGCGCCACCGCATTCGTCAGCGGCAGCCACGCAGCCACCGCCTGAACAGCAGTGGGCAGCTGCTCCAGCGGAAAGAACACGCCGCTCAGGAACATCATCGGCGTCATGAACAGCGTGAAGTAGTAGGTGAAGAAGTCGTAGCCCTTGGCCAGCGCGTTGAAGATCAGCGCGATCGACGAGAAGGTGATACCCGCGCCGATCAGCACCATCCACGCGACGAAGAGCTTCGGGCTGTGGCTGATGCCCAGGCCCAGCATCACGAAGAGGATGGCCGTCACGGTGAAGATC
Organism: Variovorax sp. TLI9-5A; assembly: GCF_056867935.1. NCBI lineage: Bacteria > Pseudomonadati > Pseudomonadota > Betaproteobacteria > Burkholderiales > Comamonadaceae > Variovorax > Variovorax sp. TLI9-5A. The sequence goes on from NZ_CP200310.1 coordinate 711,830, forward strand.
GACTTGAACGCCGCCCAGAGCATCTCCGCCAGAACGATGTCGTCGAGGCCCACTGGCGCGTTCATGATGCCGTCCCAGGTCTTCTGCACGTGCATGCGCGAGAAGGCCGAGTACAGCGCCTCGAAGCTCGCCGCATTCATCGCGCTCATGCAGATCGAGCCGCTCGCGAGGAACAGGATGTAGGGCACCTTCACGCCGTCGACCGACACCTGCCCGACCAGCGCGCCCATGCCGTAGCCGAAGGCCACGAGCCAGATCAGCGGCTCGGCGATGTTGCCGATCAGGCTCGGTATGGCGAGCTTGCGCCACACCAGCAGGTTGCGCAGGAACACGGGCCACCAGCGCAGCGAGAGCTCGGGCGGGCGCCACGGCGATGGAGAGGGTGGGGCTGTCGTTGCAGTCGTCGTGTTCATGGTTCAACCGTCCTCGCGGATCTGGCGGCCGGTCAGCTTGAGGAACAGGTCTTCAAGGTTGGCCGGCCTATGGAATGTGCGCAGCCCGCCGTGTCGCGTCAGCGCATCGAGCAGCCGCCGTGCGTCCTGCGTGTAGAAGAACACCGTCTCGCCGCTGACTTCCACGCGCGCCGCCATCGCCTTCAGCTCGGCCGATTCGGCCAGTGTCAGCGCGCCGTTGCCGTACACCTCGACCACGTCGGGCTCCAGGTGCTCGGCGATCAGGTCGCGCGGGCGGCCCTCGGCGATCTTGCGGCCGTGGTCCAGCACCAGCAGGCGCGAGCACAGGCGCTCGGCCTCGTCCATGAAGTGCGTGGTCAGCAGGATCGACTTGCCCTGCTGCAGCAGCACCTGCAGCCGCTCCCACATCAGGTGCCGCGCCTGCGGGTCGAGGCCGGTTGTCGGCTCGTCGAGCAGCAGCAGCTTCGGGTCGTTGACCAGCGCGCGCGCCAGCGAGAGCCGTCGCCGCATGCCGCCCGAGAGCTCGCCCGGCTTCGCATCGGCCTTGTGCGAGAGCGCCGCGAACTCCAGCAGCTGCGGCACGCGTGCGCGCACCTGCGCCTTGCTGAAACCGAAGTAGCGGCCGTACACCACGAGGTTCTCGGCGCAGCTGAAATCGGGGTCCAGCGTGTCGAACTGCGACACCACGCCCAGCTGCGCCTTGATGGCCAGCGCGTCGCGCGGCATCTGCAGCCCGAGTGCGGAGATCTCGCCGCCGTCGGGCGCGGTGAGGCCCAGGCACATGCGGATGGTGGTGGTCTTGCCGGCGCCGTTCGGGCCGATCACGCCCAGGCACTCGCCGGGCGCGATCTCGAACGACAGGTCGTTCACGACCGTGGTGTCGCCATAGCGCTTGTGCAGATGGCTGGCGTGGAAGAGGGGAGGCGGGGCGGAGGAAGAGGGTGTAGGCGGCACGCGGCCATTCTGACGCAGCCGGGCGCGAGGCGTGCCCATCGCTTCAATCGATGGACAATCCGCCGATGTCCAGAGCAATTTCATGGTGCGTGTTGTACCTGGCCGCGTTGGCGGCGCAGTCCGTGGCGGCGGCGCCCGCCGATGGCAAGCGGTGCGAGGAGCTTCATGCGGTCGCGAATGCGAGCCCTGGCTTCGTTCCGCGCTACGGCGCCGTCGTGGTCGGCACCGGCCGGGTCAGTCTCTACACCGCACCCGACGCGGGCTGCGACAGCGGCAAGTTCCTGATCCCGAAGGACCGCGTCACCGTCTACACGCCGTACAAGGAATGGGTTCAGGTCATGTTCATCCACCCGAAGACCGGCGAGGACACCATGGGCCCTCGATAACCCGGGTCGGAGCGCGCTCCCGGCGGCCCCACAATCTCTGCTCCATCAACGGATGAATGTCTGGCATTGCACGGGGGGAGGCCCAAGGATGCTGCGTTTCTGGTTGGCGCTGGCGGCGGTGTCGCTGCTCGGCGCCTGCGCACCTTTTCACCGGCCCCTGGCGGCCGCGGACCGCAACAAGGTCCAGGAAGTCGACCTGCGCGTCGTCGTCGCGCAGGAGAGCTTCATGTTCTCCGCGCAGTCGCCCGGCGTGAGCGCCGCCACGGGCGGTGGGCTGATTGGCGCGCTCATCGATTCGTCTGTGCAGCAGTCGCGCCAGAAAGAGATGAGCGCCGAGGTGCAGTCCATCGTCGGCCCGCTGCTCGACTACGACTACCGCACCGAGGCGGCCCGGGCGCTCGAGGCGCAGCTCGGCGAGCCGTCCTCGTTCCCGCTGAAGATCCGCTCCTCGCAGGTGCTCGCGGCCATGCCGATCAAGTCCGAGCACGAGGCCCGCATCGCCGCCACGAAGAATGGCCCAGCCTACATGGTGCTGCTGCTGCAGTACGCGCTGGAGCCCGGCCTGGGCGCCTTCACCACGCGCACCTCGGCCCTGCTCTGGCAGGACGGCAGGAGCGAGCCCAGCTACCGCGCCGCCGCCATCTTCCAGACGCCCGTGGGCGGTGTCGCGCGCGCCACCGTCATCCGGCGCCTCACGGCCGACGACGGGCAGGTGCTGCGCGGCATGATGCGCGAGTCGATGGCGCAGACGCTGCATGCGGTGGCGCTGGACATCGCCGGCGCGCGCTCGGGCGCGGTGAAGACCGCGCGCTTCAACGTCAATGGCTCGTGGGTGACGGTGGCCGGCCAGAGCTTCGACGAGCGGCCGGGCCGCGTGCTGTTCCGCGATCAGGACGGTGCTCTCTACTCGGTCAGGAGCGCAGCGCCATGAAGCCGCTACGCCACGCCTGGAGGCCGGCCGCTCTCTGCGCCCTGTGCGCCCTGTGCATGCTAGGCGTCATGCCAAGCATCTCGCACGCGCTCACCGAGACCGAGCCGCTTCCCATGGTCTACGAGCCCGCCCCCGAGCCCACCGAACGGCCCAACAGCACGCCCGCCCCGGTGCTGCGCGTGGCGAGCGGCTGCACGCTGTACCTGCCGAAGATCGACGACATGCGCCTGAACAAGGCCAACGTCGGCAACCTGACCCTCATGATGCCGACGCTGCACGCCACGCCGGTGGCGGTGCAGTCCATCCAGGGCGGCGGCGATGCCGGCGCGTGGACGCGTGGCGCGCTGCAGTCCGCGAGCCGCTATGGCCTGCAGGTCGTGAACGCCGCGCCGCCCGCATTCGGCAACGCGCGGCAGGTCACGGCCGACGTGGCGCTGCGTCTCGCGCATTCGTGGTCGGCCGGCCTGAACCTCGTCTCCCACGTCGTGCTGCAGGCCACCTACCGCACGCCCGGCGCCGAGGCAGTCGTGCGCCAGTACCACGGCATGGGCACTCGCACCAACTGGGCCAATGGCAACGGCGAATTCATGTCGGTGCTGAACCTCGGCATGGAAGAAGCGGTGCGCGGCATGGTCGCCGACACGGCCGCGCTGTGCGATGGCAAGCCTCTGCCCGCGAGGGCGCCGGCGCCGTGAACACGATCCCGAAGCAACTCAAGAGCAGGCTCGAACTGCACCTGACCTGCGGCGCGATGCACGCCGCGCAGATCCCGTCCTTCGTCGAAGTCTGCGAGCAGGTCGGGCTCAAGCCGCTGCTGATCGACCTCGCCCACGGCGAGCAGAAGCAGCAGCCCATGGCCACCACCTGGCTGCGCGGCGACCTGGCCGAGGCGAAAGCCGAGGCGGTGGCGCTGGCGCAGTGGCTGGCGCGTGCCGGCATGGCTGTGCTGCGCGTGAAGGTCGAGGCACCCCTGGAGGACCACGAGGGCCTGGGTCGGCCGGGCCAGTACTTCAGATGGCACGGCGAGCTGCGGTTGCGCGACGCCTCGGCGTTGCAGCAGCTGTGCGAAGAGCATGGCGCGCGGCTTTCGCGCGATGACATCGGCGATGAACCCGACATTCACGTCGTGACGCTGCGCAGCCATGAGCCGCTGGCCGGCTTCAAGGCGCGTGTCGCTGCCTTGGCCGCGCACCTGGAGCGCGAAGGCTGGCCGTTGATGAAGCAGCACTCGCAGATATGCCTGCACGACAGTTTGCTGCAGGCCGCCGCATGACGGCGCGGCCGCTGCTGCCGCTCAAAGCCTGAGCCCGTCGAACTCCATCTTCATCCACTCGATGAACGCCCGCGTGCGTGCCGGCAGCAGCCGGGCATTCGGATAGATCACGCTCACAGGCCGAGGCGGCGGCTCGAAGTCTTCGAGCACCAGCTTGAGCCGCCCCTGCGCCACGTGGGGCATCACCTGGTACGAGAAGAAGGTGCCGAAGCCCATGCCCGCCGCGCACGATTCGATGGCGGGTGCGAGGTGGTTGAACTCCAATCGGTTGTCGGGCGTCACGCTGATCACCTTGCCGCTTTCGTAGAACTGCCATTGCGTGGGCGCATCGACGCGCCCGCGCACGCAGGGCGCGCCGTTCAGTTCGCGCGGGTGCGCCGGCGTGCCGTGCCGCGCGAGGAATTCGGGGCTTGCGACCAGCACGCGTCGGATGGTGCCCATGGTCTGCGCGACGAGCGATGAATCTTCCAGCGGGCTGATGCGGATGCCTACGTCGATGCCTTCTTCCAGCAGGCTTACCGTGCGGTCGTACAGCCGCACGCTGCAGCGCACTTTTTCATAGCGCTTCATGAAGCGCACGATGGCGGGCGCCACGTACATGTGGCCGAAGAGCACCGGGGCGGTGATGGTGAGCTGGCCCGCGGGCTCGCGCGCCTCGGCCTTGAGCGCGAGGTCGGCGGCGTCGGCCGCGAGCAGCACCTCGCGCGCGCTGGGCAGGTAGCTGCGGCCCTCCTCGGTGAGCGAGAGGCGGCGCGTGGTGCGGTGGAACAGGCGCACGCCCAGGTGCGCCTCCAGCGCGGCGAGCGAGCGCACCACCGCGGGCAGCGATGTGCCCAGCGCCTCGGCGGCGCGAGTCAGGCTGCCCTGGTCGGCAATCTGGACGAAGGTCTGCATGGCCTTGAAGCGATCCATGGGTTGATTAAACCGGAAAACGCAGCAGTCAAATACAGGAAAGGCTATTCATTCGTTCGGCGCAAGAGAGAAGAATCCGGCCCATGCCTCACCTCTTAGCAGAAAAGGAATCGCCCATGACCGCCGTCCGCCCAATTCAGCCGACCCAGCCCATCAAGCTCTACGGCTCCCCCATCTCGGGCCATGTGCACCGCGTGCGCCTGTTCCTCACGATGCTCGGCCTGCCCTTCGAGAGCATCGATCTCGACATGCGCAAGCGCGAGAACCGCACGCCGGAGTTCCTGGCGCGCAACCCCTTCGGGCAGGTGCCGGTGATCGAGGACGGCGACCTGACGCTGGCCGATTCCAACGCCATCCTGGTCTATCTCAATGAGCGCTATTCGCCCGATCCGTCGCGCTGGATGCCGCGCGACGCGGTCGGCGCGGCCCGCGTGCAGCGCTGGTTCTCGGTGGCGGCCGGGCCGCTGGCTCATGGCCCGGCGGCCGCGCGGATCATGGTGCTGTTCGGCCACACGACCGATCCGACCGACACGGTGAAGCGCTCGCACGCGCTGCTCTCGGTGATGGAAACGCATCTGCAGCAGCAGGCTTTCCTGGCGGGGCCCGCCGCCACGCTGGCCGACATCGCGAACTACGCCTACGTGGCGCACGCGCCCGAAGGCAGCGTTTCGCTCGACGGCTATCCGAAGGTGCGGGACTGGCTGGCGCGCGTGGAGGCCCTGCCGGGCTTCGTGCCGATGGTGCGCTCGCGCGTCGGACTCGCCGCGGAGGCCGGCTCATGATCGCCGCGCCCTTCCATGCCGGCGAGCGCGCGCTGCAGGCGCTGGCGGGTTCGCGCGAGCAGATGGAGGTCGCCGGCCCGCGCGTCATCCGCGACTACATGCCCGACCAGCATCGCGAGTTCTTCTCGCTGCTGCCGTTCATCGTGGCCGGCAGCCTCGACGCCGACCTGCAGCCCTGGGCCAGCGTGCTCGCCGGGCCCACCGGCTTCGTGCACTCGCCCGATGCCACGCACCTGCGCGTCGATGCGCTGCCCACGGCGAGCGATCCGCTCATCGGCCAGCTGAAGCAGGGCGCCACGCTGGGCCTGCTCGGCATCCAGCCTCAGACACGGCGGCGCAACCGCATGAACGGCACGGTGGAGGCGCTCGATGCAGCGGGTTTCACCGTCGCGGTGCAGCAGAGTTTCGGCAACTGCCCGCGCTACATCCAGGCGCGCGAGCCGGAGTTCGTCGCGCCGCGCGGCGGCGATGCGGCGCCCGCGCAATGGCTGGACAAGCTGGACCTCGCGGCGCATCGCCTCATCGGCAGCGCCGACACGCTGTTCATCGCCACCGCGTACCCGGACGAGACCGCGACGGGTGACGAGGCCGATGCGAGCTCGCATGGCGTCGACGTGTCGCACCGCGGCGGTCGTCCGGGCTTCGTGCGCATCGATGGCGACGACATGCTCGTGCTGCCGGATTTCAACGGCAACCGCTTCTTCAACACGCTGGGCAACCTGGCCGTGCATCCGCGCGCGGGGCTGCTGCTCGTCGATTTCGACAGCGGCGACCTGCTGCACGTGGCGGCCACCGCCGAGATCGTGTGGAACGGCCCCGAGGTCGACGCGTTCGAAGGCGCCGAGCGGCTGGTGCGCTTTCACGTCACGCACGCGCTGCGCCGGCCGGGCGCGCTGCCGCTGCGCTGGGGCGATGCGCAGCTGTCGCCGCATCTCGCGGGCACCGGTCAGTGGAATACGGGGATGCGCCCGTTGACCGAGGGCCGGTAGCTCCAGCCACGCAGGCGCTGCGCATCGAGGTCGGGCGCACGCTGCAGCATCAGCGTGTGGAGGCTGGCAGCGGCCAGCGTGCAGGCGAGTGCCTGCCCGGGGCAGGCGTGCATGCCGTGGCCGAAGCCGAGCATGCGGCGGCGCGCGCGCACGGGCATGAAGCGGTCGGGCTCGGGGTTGAACGCCGGGTCGCGATTGGCGGAGGCCAGCAGCACCAGCACCGTGTCGCCCGTGGCCACGGTGGTGCCGGCGATGGTGACGGCTTCGGCGGCGAAGCGCCGCGTGTTGTGCACCGAGGGATCGTGCCGCGCGGTTTCCTCGACGATGGCCTGGAGGCCGTCGCGCGTGCGAGTCGAGGGCCGCAGCGACGGCTCGCGTATGAGTGCGATCAGGCTGTTGCCGACCAACCCGGCCGTGGCGTCGCAGGTCTGCGAGAGCAGACCCGCGAGGTTCGCGAGCAACGAGCGTGACAGGGGCGCATCGCCCGCGCTTTCTGCCAGCACCGCAGCGAGCAGCGTGCCATGCCTCGGCGCGTTGCCGGCTGCCAGGACTTCGAAGCGCGCCATCAGCTCCCCGGCCGCCGTGCTCGCGTGCTGCAGCTGCTCGGGCGTGGAGAGCGGCGACAGGCAGGCCACGAAGTCGCGCATCCACCGGTCCACCTGCGGCAGTGCATCGTCGGCAAAGCCGAGCAGGTGCGCGACGGACTGCACGGGCATCGATAACAGCGTGTCGGAGAGCGGCTGCTGCTGCTGCGGCACGCGCTGCGCGACCTGCAGGGCAGATGCATGCACCGCGTTCAGGTCGAGCCCGGCGAGCGCTCGTTGCAACGCGGGCCTGTGCGCCTGGTGGGCGGCACCGTCGTTCATGCGGACCAGATGGCCGAACACCTCGCCGGCCGGGCTGCCCACGATGGCGCGCGGCACGGGCTCGGCGGCCGGCCGCACGCGCAGGGCGCCGTGTGCCTGCAGTACCTGCTCGACGACATCCGCACGGCTTGCCACCCACAGACGCAGTTTCTCGTCCCACGCGAGCGGCGGTCCGTCGCGGAGGGCGGCGTAGTACGGATAAGGATCGGCGTGCGTGGCGGCCGCGACCGGATCGGCGGGCATGGCGGAAGGCGTAGGGCTCGTGTTCGTCATGGCGCCAGTGTGCGGTCGAAGCTGCCGCCACACTTCGCCCGCGAACGAAGTGTGGCGTGCGCTGCCGTCTTAGGATGGGCACATGGACGACACCCTTTCATCCTCCGCCGACTTCCAGCTCGCTCGCCTGGCCGGCGCGATCGCCGAGCCGGCACGCGCCCGCATGCTGAGTTGCCTGATGGACGGCCACGCACGCACCGCCACCGAACTCGCCACCGTCGCCGAGGTGGCCGCCTCCACCGCCAGCGCGCACCTCGCTCGCCTGAAGGAAGAGCGGCTGGTCGACGTGCTGGTGCAAGGCAAGCACCGCTACTTCCGCCTCGCCAACGACGACGTCGCCTCCGCGCTCGAAAGCCTGATGGTGGTGGCCGGCACACCACGCACGCCCGAGTTCAGGCCCAACACGCCGAGCCGCCTGCGCAGCGCGCGCACCTGCTACGACCACATGGCGGGCACGGCAGGCGTTGCGCTGCACGACCGGCTGCATGCCCAGGGCTGGCTCAGCGGCCTGCACAGCGGCTCGTACGAACTCACGCCCGAAGGCGCGATCGCGCTGGAGAGCCTGGGCGTGGAGATCGACGAGGTGCGCCGCTCGCGCCGGCGCTTCGCCTGTGCCTGCCTCGACTGGAGCGAGCGCCGCCCGCACCTGGGCGGCGCGCTGGGGGCGGCGTGGCTGCAGCTGTCGCTGAAACGGGGATGGGTGCGGCAGGAGCTGGACGGGCGGGCGCTCACGCTGACGCTGAAGGCGCAGCGCGAAATGCCGGAACTCTTCGCATGAAAGAGTGCGGCCGATTCGGCGCAAAGCTTCGTACGGCGCAGCCCAAGGCGGGGACGCCGCGGCACGAAGTGCGCGAAGCCTGGGGGAGAGCCTGTTTCAGGCCTTCAGCTTGAGCAGATAGATCAGCGGCCCGGCCATCGCCGTATCCAGGTCGAGAAAACTCTCGAAGTCCTTGCCGGCCATCCAGTAGGAGTCCCAGTTGTTGCGCTTGATGGTCTTCTGCCAGACATCGGCCATGGTGGCGCGGCGGATGGCCTCGAGCAGCACGGCCTTGCGTTCGGCCGTGACCTTCTTGCCGGTGAGCACGCCGCGCCAGTTGGCGAGGTCGGCGTCCACGCCCTGTTCGCGCACCGACGGAATGCCCTGGAACGGGCGCTTGGCCGACACGCCGATGGCGCGCAGCTTGCCGTTGGCGAGCTGCTCGCTGAATTCGCTGTAGCCCGAGATGCCGGCGGCGGCCTTGCCCGATTCGAGCGCCTCGACCACCTGCGCGCCGCCCGGATGCGGCTGGTAGACCAGCGCGCCCGCATTGCCGGCCACGCGTGCCAGCATGCCGGCATACATGTGGTCCACGCCGCCGGCGGAGCCCCCCGCGATGACCGTCTTCGCGGCATCGGCGCGCAACTGCGCGATCAGGTCCTTCGGTGTCTTGATGGGGGAGTCGGCCTTCACGGCCACCACTTCGTAGTCGCTGGTGAGCCGGGCCACCGGCGCGACCTGCGCCATGGTGATGGCGGGCTTCTGCAGGGCCACGGCGCCGACCATGACCATGCCGCTCATCAGCAGCGTGTCGGGGTCGGCGTCGTATTTCTCCACGTACTTGGCGAGGCCGATGGTGCCGCCCTTGCCGCCGATGTTCTCGTAGCTGATGTCGCCCACGGCGCCCGACGCGATCATCGCGGCGCCCAGCGCGCGGCCGGTCTGGTCCCAGCCGCCGCCTTCGTTGGCGGGAATGACGATGCGCAGCTTGGGCGCGAGCTGCGCTTCAGCCGCGCCGGCCACCGAAGGCCAGAGCGACGCGGGCGCCACGCTCGCAGCGGCGGCCGATGCCATCCACGCGGCGAAGCCGCGGCGGAGAGCCCCTTGGGGGCAGTTGGCACGAAATGCGTCATTTTGTTTCCGGCTCCCTATAAAAGTAACCGGATGATCGACGAAAACCGTGTCAGTCATTAGTGTCATTTGCTCGGGGTAAACCCGAGCAAAGCCCGACCGAGCGAACCGGCAGTTCAGGCCTTGAGCTTCAGCAGATAGATCAGCGGGCCGGCCATCGCGGTGTCGGTTTCGAGGAAGTTCTCGAACTCCTTGCCCTCGAGCCAGAACGGGTCCCAGTTGTTCTGCTTGACGGTTTTCTGCCACAGGTCGGTGGCGGTGGCGCGCCGCACCACCGTCAGCAGGGCGGTCTTGCGGTACGGCGGCACCTTGCGGCCGGTGAGCACGCCGCGCCAGTTGGCGAGGTCGGCATCCACGCCCTGTTCGCGCACCGAGGCGATGCCCTGGAACGGCCGCTTCGACGACACGCCCACGGCACGCAGCTTGCCGCTGGCCAGGCCCTCGGCGAACTCGCTGTAGCCCGAGATGCCGGCTGCGGCCTTGCCGGTATCGAGTGCCTCGACCACTTCCGCGCCGCCGGGGTGCGCCTGGTAGACCAGCGACTGCGACGCATCGGCCACGCGCGCCAGCATGCCGGCGTACATGTGGTCCACGCCGCCGGCCGAGCCGCCCGCGATGACGGTGCCGGCCGCGTCCGCGCGCAACTGCGCGATCAGGTCCTTCGGTGTCTTGATGGGCGAGTCGGCCTTCACCGCGATCACTTCGTAGTCGCTGGTGAGGCGGGCGATGGGCGCCATATTGGCCATCGTGACCGTGGGCTTCTGCAGCGCCACCGCGCCGACCATGACCATGCCGCTCATCAGCAGCGTGTCGGGGTCGGCGTCGTATTTCTCCACGTACTTGGCGAGACCGATCGTGCCGCCCTTGCCGCCGACGTTCTCGTACACCACGTTGCCGACCGCGCCCGATGCCAGCATGGCGGCGCCCAGCGCACGGCCCGTCTGGTCCCAGCCGCCGCCCTCGTTGGCGGGGATCACGATGCGCAGCCTGTTGCTGAGCGGCGCGTCGGCGGCGTGCGCGGTGCGCGGCCACAGCGCGGCGTGTCCTGCGCCGGCTGCCGCGGCCGAGGCCGCGATCCATGCAGAAAAACTGCGACGGGAGATGGGGGGAACGGAGCGCGACTGGGTCATCTTCTTTCCGGTTGTCGTGGGGTACACCGGATGATGTCCGCGAAACGCGCCAATCCCGCGCGGCCGCGGGCAGGACAAACCCTGAGGCAGCGGCCCCTGCCGGGGCCCTGCTGGAGCCGTTCTTCTTACTGGAACGCCACTTCGGCGAAGCTGCGCAGCTTGCGGCTGTGCAGCCGGGTCGAGCCCTCGGCGCGCAGGATGTCGATGGCCCGCATGCCGATGCGCAGGTGCTGCTCCACGCGCTCACGGTAGAAGTGGTTGGCCATGCCCGGCAGCTTGATCTCGCCGTGCAGCGGCTTGTCGCTCACGCACAGCAGCGTGCCGTAGGGCACGCGGAAGCGGAAGCCGTTGGCCGCGATGGTCGCGCTTTCCATGTCCAGCGCCACCGCGCGGCTCTGGCTGAAGCGGCGCTGCGGCTGGTTGCCCGGCAGCAGCTCCCAGTTGCGGTTGTCGGTGCTGGCCACGGTGCCTGTGCGCATGATCTTCTTCAGGTCGGGGCCCTCGTAGCGCGTGACGTCGGCCACGGCCTTTTCCAGCGCGAGCTGGATCTCCGACAGCGCCGGGATCGGCACCCACAGCGGCAGTTCCTCGTCGAGCACGTGGTCCTCGCGCACATAGGCGTGGGCCAGCACGTAGTCGCCGAGCTGCTGCGTGTTGCGCAGGCCCGCGCAGTGGCCCAGCATCATCCAGGCATGCGGGCGCAGCACCGCGATGTGGTCGGTGATGGTCTTGGCGTTGGCCGGGCCCACGCCGATGTTGACCATGGTGGTGCCGCTGCAGTCCTCGCGCACGAGGTGGTAGGCCGGCATCTGCGGCAGGCGCGGCGGGGCGGTGCCCTGGCTGCCGTCGAGCAGGTGGCCGTAGGTCGCGCTCGCGCCGGCCTCCAGCCCGCGCCGGCGCGTGACCACGTTGCCGGGCTCGATGAAGGCGACGTACTCGCTGTTCTCGTCGGCCATGGCCTCGTGGCCCAGGCGCACGAACTCGTCGATGTAGAACTGGTAGTTGGTGAACAGCACGAAGTTCTGGAACCAGTCGGGCGCGGTGCCCGAGTAGTGGCGCAGGCGGTGCAGCGAGTAGTCGACCCGCGCGGCCGTGAAGAGCGACAGCGGCTGCGCCTCGCCGTCGCGCGCCTCGAAGGTGCCGTTGGCGATGCCGTCGTCCATCACGCCCAGGTCGGGCAGGTCGAACACGTCGCGCATCAGGGCGCGACGCTCGGCGCTCATGGTGCCTTCGATGTGGTCGTTCTCGGCGAAGGAGAAGTGGATCGGAATCGGCTGCGTGCTGGTGCCGACTTCAAGCTCGACCTGGTGGTTTTCCAGCAGCAGGCGGAACTGGTCGAGGTAGTAGCGCGCGAACAGGTCGGGCCGCGTCAGCGTGGTCTCGTAGCGTCCGGGGCCGGCCACGAAGCCGTAGCTCAGCCCGGCGTTGGCCGGCGGCGTGTGGCGCGAAACGGTGTGAGTGTGCACCCGCACGAAGGGGTAGCAGGCCCGCACCCGACCCGGCAGCTCTTCGCCGGCGACGAAGCGCAGCATCGATTCGCGCAGGTGCGTGAGGCCGTCCTGGTAGATGCGCTTGACCTGCTCGAGTGCGGCGGCGGCGTCGGTGAAGCGGGCGGGAGCAACGAAGGTTGGCATGTAGGGCATGCCGGCATTGTGCAATGCGGCTGCCCTGTCAGCGCGCGGTCAGGCCAGAAGGCAGGCGAGCACCTTTGTGAGCATGTCGTTCACATCAGAAGCCTGCACCGCCCCCGGCAGCGCCACGTCGCCGTGCATCACGAACACCGGCTTGCCCCACTTGAGGCCCAGCGCCATTTCCGAGAGCGTGCCCATGTTGCCGCCGATGGCGACCAGGCACACGCCGCTGCGCGCGACGATGCCGTTGCGCATCTCGCCCATGCCGGTCGGGATGGCCACGCTGAGCCATTCGTTGGCGTTGCGGTCGTCGTCCTCGGGCAGGATGCCCACGGCGATGCCGCCGGCTTCCACCGCGCCGCGCGAGGCGGCCGCCATCACGCCGCCGCGCCCGCCGCAGACCACGGCCATGCCCGCGCCGGCCAGCGCATGCGCCACCGCGTGGGCGGCCTCGCACTCGGCCGGGCCGCCGTCGCCGGGGCCGATGATGGCCACCGGCTGGCGGTGGCGCGCAGGCCCCCGCTGTTTCTGCGCGAGGCGTTCCAGCGCCTCAGTGACCGGCGCCGGCAGCACCGCCGCGCTCGCGCCTTCGCGTAAAGACATCGCCCACTCCCATCACGATCACACACATAACCATCAGCACCAGCGACAGGGCCGCCGCCACCGCGAAATCGGAACCGCCGTCGCCCACCTGCGCCAGCAGCATCAGCGGCAGGATGTTGAGCTGCGTGCCCACCAGCGCCAGCGCCGTGCCGTAGGTGCCCATCGCGATCGCGGCCACCATGCAGGCGTTCGAAAGCACGGAGGGCAGCACCTCGGGCACCACCGTGTCCCGGAAGGCGCGCGAGCGCGAGGCGCCCAGCGTGCGCGCGGCCTGCGCCGGGCGCAGGTCGAGGTTCGCGAACACCGGGTACAGCGACAGCGCCACGCGCGGAATCAGGTAGTAGGCATACGCAAAACCCAGGCCCGACACGCTGTAGATCCAGCTGCCGATGGCGGCCGGGTCGGCGCCCAGCCCCGCGAGCAGCTGCGTCACGAAGCCCGCGCGGCCGAAGGCCAGGATGAAGCCGTAGGCGATCACCAGCCCCGAGAAGGCCAGCGGCAGGCCCAGCAGGGTCATCATCCAGCGGCGGCGCCCCTCGGGCTGGCGCGCCAGCTCGATCGCGATGCAGGTGCCCACCAGCGCCGACATCGTGCCCGCCGCGAGCCCGAGCGCCAGCGTGTTGCGCAGCGCCCCGAAGAACAGCGGGTTGCCGAACAGCCGGCCGAAGGCGCTACCGCCCTCGCCGAAGGCCTCGGGCAGCAGCGCCGCCAGCGGCACCGCGAAGAACAGCGCCATGAAGGCCCACGCGGGCCAGGCGCCAAAGCGTCGCATCACGTTCCTTCGGGCCTTCTTTTACTTGCCCAGGGCTGCCTGCGCCCAGAGCTTGTCGATTTCCGCCTTGCGCTCCGAGGCCTTCACCACGTCGAGCGGCTTGATCTGCGGCGCGGCCGGCATCCTGGCGGCCACGTCGGCGCTCAGCGGCGTGCCCGGCACGGCGGGGCGCACGAAGCCCTGCGCGAACAGCGACTGGCCGGCCTCGCTCATGATGAAGTTGAGCCACAGCTTGCCGGCGTTCGGGTTCGGGCCGTTCTTCACGAGGCTGATGGCGTAGGGCGCGGCCACGCTGGCTTCCTTGGGGATCACGACTTCCACCGCGTCACCCATGCCGTCGACGTGCTTGGCCTTCAGGCCGTCGTTCTCGTAGCTGATCCACACCGGGATCTCGCCCTTGAGGAACTTGGCGTAGGGCGTGGTGCCTTCCACGCGCAGCACGTTGCCGGCCGCATGCAGCTTGCCCAGGTAGTCGGTGCCGGGCTGCACGTTGTCGACACTGCCGCCGTTGGCGTACGCCGCCGCGAAGGTCAGCACCTGGCCGATGCCGGTGGAGCGCGGGTCGAGGTACACCACCGTGTTCTTGAACTCGGGCTTGAGCAGGTCTGCCCAGCCGGTGGGCACGTTCTTCACCAGCTTCTTGTTGACCAGGAAGGCGATGTTGAGCGTGTGGATGGTGAACCAGCGGCCTTCGGCCTCGCGGAACACCGGCGGCAGCTTGTCGAAGTTGACGGGCTTGAAGGGCGCGACCACGTCCTTCTTCGCGGCGTCGACGGCCGAGGCGGCGAAGTAGTAGGCGGTGTCGGCCTGGGGGCGGCGCTTGGTCTTCTCGAGCGCGACCACGGTGGCGGCGGAGCCGATGTCGTTGTAGGTCAGCTCGATCTCGGGGTAGCGCTTCTTGAAGTCGCGGAACAGCGACTTCCAGTTGGCCCACTCGGGGCCGGTGTCGAAGGAGACGCAAAGGCCTTCCTTCTGCGCTTCGGCGTACAGCGCTTTCTCGCCCGCGTAGAGCTCGGGGCCGTCGAAGGCGAATGCGGTGCGGGCCGCGAGAGAGGCCAGCGGCAGTGCGCCGGCGGCCTGGATCAGATGTCTGCGTTGCATGGTGGCTCCTTGGAGGAAAAGGTCAGTGGTCAAGTAAACGGAGGTGTTCGGGCGCGATGGCGATGGCCTCGACCGCGGGCTTCGCCGATTCGGCGAGGAAGGGCCTGGCCGCGCCCGGCACTTCGAAGTCGTAGCGCGTGAGCGCGCCCAGGTAGCGCTGCGCGCCGGTGCGCCCTGCAAGACGGTTCACGGCGTCGGCCGCCGGGTCGGGCCGGATGTGCTCGGGCCGCACCAGCACGTGCAACTCGGTGCCGAAGGGGCGCTGGCCGGTGTCGGCGAAGAGTTCGGCGAAGCCCATGTCCAGCCGGCCGGGTGCGGCCACCTTCGCGGGCAGGATCGTCGAGAGCCCGACGAACTCCGCCACCGCGCGGCTCGCGGGGTTCTCGTAGATGTCGCGCGGCGTGGCGATCTGCAGCAGCCGGCCGTCCTTGAGCATGGCCACGCGGTCGGCCATGGCCAGCGCCTCTTCCTGATCGTGCGTGACCAGCAGCGTGGTGGCGTTGAAGCGCTGCTGGATGGAGCGGATCTGGTCGCGCAGGTGGCCGCGCACGCTGGCGTCGAGTGCCGAGAGCGGCTCGTCGAGCAGCAGGGCGCGCGGGTCGATGGCCAGCGCGCGGGCCAGCGCCACGCGCTGCTGCTGTCCGCCCGAGAGCTGCGCCACGGCGCGCTGCGAGAACTCGCCCAACCCGACGATGTCGAGCAGCTCTTGCGCGCGGCGCTGCCGCTCGGCGGTCGCCACCTTGCGCAGCTTGAGCCCGTAGGCCACGTTGTCGAGCACGCTCAGGTGCGGAAAGAGCGCGTAGCTCTGGAACACCATGCCGATGTGGCGCTGGTGCACCGGCGTGCGCGACATGTCCTCGCCGTCGAGTGCGATGCGGCCGGTGTGGCCCGTTTCCAGGCCCGATACCAGCTTGAGCAGCGTCGACTTGCCCGAGCCGCTGGGCCCGATCACAGCGACCAGTTCGCCTGTGCGCACGTCGAGCGATACGTCGTGCAGGCCGTGCGTGCTGCCGGGGTAGTTGTAGCTGACCTTGTCGAGGAGGAGGCTCATGGCGTATCGGTTCTGCCGCTTATGCGCGTTGCTTCACGAGGGAAGAGGAAAGAAGCGCCGACGCGCTCGCCAGCACCAGCAGGATCACCGTGGCAGCGCAGGCGAAACCCGTCGCGCCGTAGAAGGCCTGCAGCAGCACCACCGGATAGGTGCGGTTCTGGAAGCTCGTGAGCAGATTCGACACGCCGAACTCGCCCACCGAGATGGCCGCCACCATCACCAGCCCGCTGATCAGGCTCTGGCGCAGGCTGGGCAGCACGATGCCGGTGAACTGCTGCCAGCCCGAGGCGCCGAGCGTGGCGGCCGCCTGCTCCAGACGGCCGAGGTCGAGGTGGCGCAGGTCGGTCAGCAGCGTGTTGGTGAGGTAGGGCAGCGTGAGGATCGCGTGCGCCGCGATCAGCAGCGGCATCGAGCCCAGCCAGGGCGCGAGGTCGGTGTTGAACACGATCATGTAGCCGAAGGCCAGCGTGATCGCCGGCACCGCCACCGGCGTGGCGCTCACGATGCGCGCCGCGAGGCTGCCTCCGCGCCGCGCGCCGTGGTACAGCGCGTAGGCCAGCGGCAGCGCCAGCACGGTGTTGATGGCGCAGGCCGAAAGCGCCACCACGAGGCTGCTCACGAAGGCCTTGCGGAAGGAGGTGTCGATCCAGAGGTCGGCATACCACTGGCCGGTGATGCCCGTGGGCAGCAGCGTGTTGGTCCAGTTGCCGCCCACGCTGCCGACCAGCAGCAGCGCGATGGGCAGCAGCAGGTACAGGCCGTAGATGAGCGAGATGACGCGAACCAAGCTTGCCTCCGAATGTCATGGGCGCCCGGCATACTTTCCGGATGCGCTACTGTTCGCGCCGGGCTTGCCGCCGCGCTGCCTCGAATTCTAGGAATCGCGTACGAACTTATGGGTGAAACTTGGATGACGACACTTGAGCAATTGGAAAGCGTTTTTCATGCGGCTTTCACGAAGCGAGGCCATGCATGAAGCGCGACTGCCCCACCATCCAGGAGCTGCTGGCCTTCGACGCCGTCGCGCGTCACCAGAGCATCACGCTGGCCGCCGGCGCACTTTGCATCACCGTGAGCGCGGTCAGCAAGCAGATCGCGGGGCTCGAAGCCTTCCTCGGCCGCGAGCTGCTGCAGAAGAACGGGCGCGGCGTGCAGCTCACGCCGCAGGGGCGCGTGTACTGGCAGAAGATCTCCGGCGGCCTGCGCGCCATCGAGACCGCAACTTTCGAGGCCCGCTCGGGTGATGCGGGCGCCGGCCTGCTCACGCTGGCGAGCGTGCCCACCTTCCTTACCAAGTGGCTCATTCCGCGCCTGCCCGCCTTCAGCCAGAAGAGCCGGCACGTGATGCTGAGCTTCAGCCGCCACCTGGAGCCCAGCGACGGCATCCCGGCCGGCGTCGATGCCGCCATCCGCTACGGTCCCGACGGCTGGCCTGGCGTGGTGTCCGAATACATCGCGGGGCGCGAGTTCGTGCTGATCGTGGCGCGCTCGCTGGTCGAGGGGCGCCATCGCATCGCCCAGCCCGCAGACATCGTCGGCCACACGCTGCTGCACCACGAGGGCGCGCCCAGCGCCTGGCGCCAGTGGGCCGCGCAGCACGGCGTGCCCGAGGTGCAGATCGTGGCCGGGCCGCGCTTCGCCCAGTATTCGGCGCTGATCCAGGCGGCGCTCAACGGACTGGGCATCGGCCTCGTACCGAAGCTGCTGGTGCAGGAAGAGTTGGCCGAGGGCGCGCTGCTGAGCCCCTGCGGCGCGCCCGTGAGCGTGAACCAGGGGCACTATCTCTGCTACCGGCCCGACCGCCTCGACCTGCCCGCCTTCGCGGCGTTCCGCGAATGGCTGCTCGACGAAGGGCTGAAGTCGCGCGGTGTGGAGACCGAAGCATGAAGCCGCCATCTTCGCTAGGCTCTGCCCCAATACGGACAAGCAAGGAAACGAACCGATGAAAGTCGCAGTGATGGGGGCCGGCGCGGTCGGCTGTTACTACGGGGCGATGCTCGCGCGCGCCGGGCACGAGGTGGTGCTGATAGGCCGCCCCTCGCATGTCGAGGCCGCCAACGCCAAGGGCCTGCGCCTGGAGACCAAGGCTTTCGACGAGCATGTGAAGGTGGTCGCGAGCACCGAGCCTTCTGCCGTGCAGGGCGCCGATCTCGTGCTGTTCTGCGTGAAATCCACCGACACCGAAGCGGCCGCCGGGCAGATCAAGCCGCATCTCGCGCCCGGCGCGCTGGTGCTCACGCTGCAGAACGGCGTGGACAACGACGAGCGCGTGCGCTCCGTGCTGCCGTCATCGAACGAGGTGGCGGCGGCGGTCGTCTACGTCGCGACCGAAATGGCCGGGCCCGGCCATGTGAAGCACCACGGGCGCGGCGAGCTGGTGATCGCGCCCTCGGGCCGCAGCGAGGAAGTGGCCCGGCACCTCGAAGCCGCCGGCGTGCCCACGCAGATCTCGGCCAATGTGCGCGGATCGCTCTGGGCCAAGCTGATCCTCAACTGCGCCTACAACGCGCTCTCCGCCGTCACGCAGCTGCCTTACGGCGTGCTTGTGAAGGGCGCCGGTGTGACCGACATGATCCGCGACGTGGTGGCCGAATGCCTTGCGGTTGCCAAGGCCGAGGGCGTGGAAGTGGCCGGCGACACCGACGCCGCGGTACGAGCCATCGCGCAGACCATGCCCTCGCAGTACTCGTCCACCGCGCAGGACCTGGCGCGCGGCAAACCCAGCGAGATCGACCATCTCAACGGCCTGGTCGTGCGGCGCGGCGAGACGCTGGGCGTGCCGACGCCGGCAAATCGCGTGCTGTTCGTGATGGTGAAGCTGCTCGAGGGCAAGCAACGCTCAAGTTGACCCCGATCTGGCGGGGAACACCGCGGAACCGGCTTTGCCGGGCCGCAGGTGCTGCCCCCGGAAGGGGGTTGGCGCGCGCGACACGAAGTGCGCGCAGCCTGGGGGTGAGCTGTTACCCGGGCATCGGCTCGCGCATCGTCACGAACTCTTCCGCCGCGGTGGGATGGATACCCACCGTGCTGTCGAAGATCGCCTTCGTCGCCCCCGCCCGCATCGCCACCGCGAAGCCCTGCACCACCTCGCCCGCATCGGCGCCGACCATGTGCAGGCCCACCACGCGGTCGGTGGCCTTGTCGACCACCAGCTTCATGAAGGTGCGTTCGCTGCGGCCCGAGAGCGTGTGGCGCAGCGACTTGAATTCGCTGGAGAACACGGTCACGTCGCCGAACTTCGCGCGCGCGTCGAGCTCGGTGTAGCCGCATGTGCCGATGTTCGGGTGGGTGAACACGGCGGTGGGAATGAACTCGTAGTCGAGGCGGCGCTTGCCCTTGCCGAAGAGCTCGTCGACCACCACCATCGCCTCGGCCAGCGCCACCGGCGTGAGCTGCACGCGGGTGGACACGTCGCCCACCGCGTAGATCGACGGCACCGAGCTGCGGTAGTGCGCGTCGACCGCGATTGCGCCACGTTCGTCGAGCTTCACGCCCGCCGCTTCGAGGCCCAGCCCCTGCGTGTTGGGTACGCGGCCGGTGGCGAAGAGCACCGTATCGGCCTCGATCTGCTGGCCGCGCGAGAGCGTGACCGTGAGGCCGTCGGCGCCGCCGGTGCCGCCTGTGCCGCGGGTTACCGAGGCGACCTCGCAGTTCAGCCGCACGTCGACGCCGGCCTTGCCCATCTCGTTGGCCAGGAACTGCCGCACGTCGTCGTCGAAGCCGGTGAGAAGGTGCGCGCGGCGGTGCAGCTGCGTCACCTTCGAGCCCAGCCCGTTGAAGATCGACGCGAACTCGCAGGCGATGTAGCCGCCGCCCACCACCAGCAGGCGCTTGGGGAACGGGTCGAGGTCGAACATCGCGTCGGAGGTCACGACGTGCTCGCGGCCCTGGATGTTTGGCACGAAGGGCGTGCCGCCGGTGGCCACGAGCAGGTGGCGAGCGGTGTAGCGCTTGCCGTCGACCTCCACCGTGTGCGGATCGGCCAGCTGCGCCCACCCTGTGACGAGCGTGACGCCCGCGTTCTTCAGCAGCGAGGCGTAGATGCCGTTGAGTCGCGTGATCTCTTTTGCGCGCTGCGCCTTCAGGTGCGCCCAGTCGAACTGCGGCGCCTCGGGCAGCTTCCAGCCGTAACCCGCGGCTTCCTCGAAGGATTCGGCATAGCCGGCCGCATAGCTGTAGAGCTTCTTGGGAATGCAGCCCACGTTGACGCAGGTGCCGCCGAGTTCGGCGGCCTCGGCGACGGCGACGCGGGCACCGGTCTGCGCCGCCATGCGCGCGGCGCGAACGCCGCCGCTGCCGGCGCCGATGACGAAGAGATCGAAGTCGAATGTGGGCATGGGAAATCTTGCTCCTTGGCCGCCGACTGTAGCGGCGGGCCGAAGGCGGCGCTTGGGGCGGGCCTTGCTTGACCGTGGAGTTGCTTCACGGAGTCCACTGTCCGAGAGCCCTGCGGGGCGAGCCTGCTAGCGCGAGTCCGGCGAAGTCCAGAGCCTGCGCGGATCGTCGCCGGCGGGCTGGGCCGGTTGCGGCTGGATGCCGCGCTGCTGCTGCAGTGCACGCAGCTGGGCCTGTTGCAATGCTTGCTGTTGAGCCTGCGCCTGCTGCTGCATCTGCGCGGCCCGCTGCTGCAGCTCCTGTTGCTGGCGAAGCATCTGCTGTTGGGCCAAGGCCTGTTGTTGAGCCGCGCGTTGCTGTTGCAGTTGCATCTGCGCCGCCTGTTGTTGTTGAAGCAGCTGTTGCTGCTGCAGGGCCTGCGCCTGCGCGGCACGCTGCTGCATTTCCTGCTGCTGGCGCAAGGCCTGTTGCTGTTGCCGCTGGAGTTGCAGCTGCAACTGCTGTTGTTGCTGCTGTTGCTGCCAGCGGTCCTGCTCGGCGCGCTCGCGCCAATCACGCCGCTGCTGCCATTCGCGCTGCTGGCGCCAGTCTTCCTGCCGGCGCCATTCCTGCTGCTGGCGCCAGTCCTGTTCGCGCTGCCACTCCAGCTGTTGCTGCTGGGCGGCCTGCGCCGCGCGCTGCTGTTCCATCCACTGCGCTTGCTGCTGCGCCTGTTCGTACTCGATCTGCTGCTGCCGCGCGATCAGTGCCGCAGGCGGCACCACCACCGTCGGCTGGCCGTAGCGCGCGGGCTCCGACTGGTCGTCGAACCGGCTGCGTTCGGCCACCCAGGTGTCGAAGCTGCTGTTCTGCGAGCGCGTGGTGCGCACGGTCGCGAGGTTCCGGCCCGACACGGTGGTCTGCTGGCGCTCGGTCAGCAGTTGCGAAATGCCGTTCTGGCCGTGCAGCGTGAGATGGCCCGAGGCCACCGCCACCCAGGTGGTCGTGGTGTCGGCCGCGTCGGTGGCGATACGGTATTCGCCCGGCGCACCGATCGCCGCCGAGAGGTTGGGGGTGTCGATGCTGATGCGCTGGCCCGAGGACATGTCGCGCACGCTCAGCTGCAGGTTGCCCCGGCTCGCGTTGATGCGTATGGTGTCCTCGTCGATGCCGGTGAACTCCACGTAGGTCCCGCCGTCCAGCCGCAGCGCGGCCGGGCCGATGTAGACCTCGGCGCGTGCGTTGCGGTCGGTCCAGATGCGGTCGCCGACGGCGAGTTGGCGGTCGGGCCGGGCGGGGGACCAGCGCTCGTCTCCGGCGGACGAGACGCTCACGGTTCCCTGCTGCAGGTTCAGGCGCCCGATGGACATCTGCGAGCCCTGCTGGGCGCTGGCCGCGAAGCCGGCGCACACCAGTGCCAGCCCGAGCAGCCATTGGTGCAAGGGGCGTTGAAGGGCCGAAAGGCTTGTTCTTGTGCGATTCATGTGATTTCTCTGATCCCCGGATGGACGAAGCGGTGGTGTTGTAACGCGCGAGAATCCGCTGCCGCTGTCAGCGCCGCTCACCTGCTTGGTGAAGCGCGCGTGGACTCGGCAACCGGTTGTAAGGAGGGACACCGCATGAAAAACCAGAACAACGCACGGCCCGTGAGTGCATCGTGCTTCCAAAAAAGTAGCGCGATCGCGTTTTGCGTGGCCGCCGCCGCAGCCATGCTGGCAGCCCAGCCCGCTGCAGCCCAGCTGGCGCGCAAGCCGTCGTATTACCAGCAGCAGAACCAGCAGCAGAGCCAGCCGCTGCCCGAAGGCCCCGCCGCCCAGCTCGTGCCGCGCCCCTCGGTGCCGTCGTCGCTGCCCGCGCTGCGCAGCCAGAGCGACTTCGACCAGCTCGCCCGCGTCTACGACGCCGGCACGCCGATGCAGCTCGCGCACGTGCTGTTCGCCATCGACCGGCAGGCCAGGCCGCCACGCATGTACTACATCGACACGCCGCGCTACCAGCTGCACGTGCGCTTCCTGCGCGACACCCGGCTCGTGCCCAACACCATCAAGCGCGAGATCGACCGCAACTACCTCGTGCCCGAGCGCCGCTTCCTGTTCGGCACGCTGAGCTGGCAGCAGAACATCGGCAGCTTCACCTACGAGTTCTGGGAGGGCGACAAGCTCACCGCGCCGCTGCTGCGGCAGGCCGACCAGCAGGTCAGGGCCAGCTTCTTCGGGCCGGTGAAGTTCAAGACCAACTCCACGCTGCACGAGCGCGTGGCAAAGGAGACCGGCATCGACTTCGTGAGCCAGGAGGCGCTGATCCGCGAGCAGCCCTTCCTGCCGATGAACCTCGGCACCGCCACCGGCCGCGTGCGCATCGTGGAAGACGACTCGGGCATCAACGCCCTGCTGCCCGACGACATCGCCGTGCTGCGGCAGGTGCCCATCGGCCTGCCGCCGGTGGCGGCCGTGCTGACCGAGCGGCCCTCGACCGCGCTCTCGCACGTCAACCTGCTGGCCAAGGGCTGGGGCATTCCCAACGCCTACGTGCGCGACGCCGCCGCCGTGCTGAAGGAGCAAGCGGGCCAGTGGGTGGCGCTGAAGGTGGCGGCTTCAGGCTACCAGGTGCGCCGTCTCACGGCGGATGAAATCGCCGCGCTGCCGCCGCGCGCGGTGCGCACCGCGGCCACCGGCGCCGTGCCCGGCAGCTCGCGCGCCATCAAGCCCGACCTGCGCGAAAGCCGGCTGCTGCCGCTTGCCTCGCTGCGTGCGCGAAACAGCGCGCAGTGCGGCGTCAAGGCCGCGAACCTCGGCGCCATGCAGGCCGCGCGCATCCCCGGCACCTCGGTGCCCGACGGCTTCTGCATTCCCTTCGCGCACTATGACCGCTTCATGCGCGCCAACGGCCTGGCCGATCGCATCGCGCGCATGCAGCAGCAGCCTGGCTTCCCGAGCGATCCGAAAGTGCGCCAGAAGGCGCTGGCGCAACTGCGCGACGAGATCGTGCAGTGGCCCGTCGATGCAGCCACCGCCGCCGGCTGGCGCGCGGCCTGGCAATCGCAGCTGGGAGGAGGCGGCGTGTTCGTGCGCAGTTCGTCCAACTCCGAAGACCTGCCCGGCTTCAGCGGCGCGGGGCTCTACACCACCGTACCCAACGTCAAGACCGGCGATGCGCTCGAAGTGGCGGTAAAGAAGGTCTGGGCCTCCGTGTTCAACCCGGAGGCCTGGGAGGCCCGCAGCGCCGCCGGCTTCGGCGCCGAATCGGTACTGATGGGCGTCTTCGTGCAGACCGCCATCGACTCGACCAACGCCGGCGTGATGATCACCCGCGACCCCTTCGACGCCGGGCACCCGCACATCACCTACATCTCCGCCAAGCGCGGCATCGGCATCCGCGTGGTCGAGGGCCGCCGAGTGGCCGAGCAGGTGATGTATTCGAGCTGGTCCAAGGCCATCCAGGTGCTCAGCCGTTCGGCCGAAGACACCGCGCTGCAGCTCGACAAGGACGGCGGCGTGAAGGAAGTGCCGGTGGAAGCCGGCCGCAACGTGCTCACCGACGAACTGGTGGTGCGGCTCGCGAACGTGGGCGCCGCCGTGAAGCGCACCTTCAACGCGGTCGATCAGGATATCGAGTGGGCAACGGTGGGGGACAGGATCGTGCTGCTGCAGGCGCGGCCGTATGTGGAGAGGAGACGCTGAGACCAGGCCGCGAGCCTTCAACCTGCGATTGCCAGTTCAGCACAGCGGGTAATAAATGAAGAACCGCCATCCCCAGACAGCCAGCAAGGCAACAGCTATCCAGAGAGAGTAATGTGCTTTTTTCTTTCGGATTGACTGGACGACTGCCAAAACGAGGAGCGGAATCAAAAAGGCAAAAGAAAAAAGCCTGGCGCTGATGTCGTCATCAAGCGGCAGTCCGCAGAAAGTCAGGCCTTCGGATTTTGCGTTGGGCTCGTCGAGCATCCATTCATACTTGTTCATTGGCATGAGAAGCATGAAGGCAATACAGAAAAAGGCATACGCCGATGCAAGTGCCATACCTATTTTTTTCATCTTCAGACTTTATCCAGGAGCGTCAGAACGTGGTCGCGGTGCTCCAACATTCTGCGCCCGTATTCAGAAAACTGCCTGCCTTGGCTGCCGGGAAGGACTTTTATTGAATTTAGAAAATCACCCAATGCGCGCTCGATACCCCGGTTATAGCGAGAGCCTGCAACGATGAATTGTTCGTCCGTGAGGTTTGAAGTATCGATGCCCGGATAGTCGGAAAGAATGAGGTTTTTCAGATGCTGGGCAACGATGTTCAAATTGAATGAATCGGTCTCAAGGCATGTAATCAACTTCATTCGGTCCGAGTAGGACAACACTTCAATCGGAATCCCAAGCTCCTTGGAGGCAACCCGCAGTTGAATGCTGACCGCGCCAACTGATGTTTCTTCGGGCGGTTTGCCAAATTTGACGGGTCTTCCTGCCAGCCTTCGCTGCAATGTGCGTATTTGAAATGCCGGCCTTTTTATACCGTCGGGTTTACCACCCACCTCGGCCCAGGCGACACAGGCTAGCAGCACAGGAGGGATCCGATGCTGCTCCGCCGCACTTTTGATGCGGAATTTATTGTAAACAATCCAGCCATCTTTATAAGCTTCCAAATATGCTCGGCCGCCGCCAATTTTTTCCGATAGGGCGCGCCATTTGACGATGTCCCAACTACTCCATTTGGGATGACTAGAATTATCTGATGCACAAAACTCCCTGCCACTCATATGGTGCTCCCTTTTTTAATTGGGGCATCATAGTGAGAGCGACTATTAATTTGGCAAAATCCTGAGAAATTCTGCACGTTTGAATGTATTTATTCGATATGCGCGTGGCACGTCGAGCAATACAGAGCCTGCCGAGCGCATTTATCTCTGAAAAGCGATCGCATTGAGAGTTCAGCGGCTGTAAACCTCAATGGACGATCGGGTTCTTTATTGCCCGTACGCCCGGGTCGCACGATCAGCTGAATGAGGGGAGCACAGCATCGCCCCGCCCGCCACGACCTGCCTCTACTTGTACAGCAGCTGCGGCAGCCACAACCCGATCTGCGGCCACACGTACAGCAGCACGATCGCCAGCACCTGGATGCCCATGAAGGGCAGCATGCCCAGGAAGATCTGGTTGAGCGTCACGTGCGGCGGGCTCACGCCCTTGAGGTAGAAGGCGGCCATCGCGACCGGCGGCGACAGGAAGGCGGTCTGCAGGTTCAGCGCCACCAGCAGCCCGAAGAACAGCGGGTCGACGCCGAAGTTGTCGAGCAGCGGGATGAAGATGGGCATGAAGATCACGATGATCTCGGTCCACTCCAGCGGCCAGCCCAGCAGGAAGATGATGACCTGGCTCAGGATCAGGAACTCCACCTTGGTGAGGTTCATGCCGAGCACCCACTCCTCCACCAGCGCCTGCCCGCCGAGCAGCGCGAACGCGGCCGAGAAGATGGCCGAACCGACGAAGAGCCAGCACACCATGGCCGATGTCTTGGCCGTGAGGAACACCGACTCCTTCAGCACCGCGAGGTTGAGGCGCCTGTAGGCCGCGGCCAGCAGCATGCCGCCGAGCGCGCCCATGGCGGCCGCCTCGGTGGGCGTGGCGAGGCCCAGCACGATCGAGCCGAGCACCGAGAGAATCAGCAGGACCAGCGGGAAGAACGACGCCAGCAGCATCTTGAAGATCTCGAGCCGCGCGAAGCTCAGGAACAGGTAGAACAGCATGACGATGGCGCCGAAGATCGCGAAGGTGACCCACCACCATGTTGGCGCGGGTCGCTGCGTGGCAGCCTCCGTAGCAGCAGGGGCCGAGGGCTCTGCGGTTCCTGCGGCGGTGGGCGCGGGGGGAGCGGCTGATGAGGCACCCGGCGGCTCGGACAGCGAGCCCTGGCTCGAGGCCGTGGCCGGTGCCGACGGTTGCGTATCGTCACTGGGAGGCTCCTGCAGTCCACCTTCCTGCGGTGGCTCCTGCAACCCGCCTTCGACCGGAGGCTCCTGCAGGCCGCCGGACTCCGGCGTGCTGCTGCGCACGGCCCCGATCTCCTCGATCTCGTAGCGCGCCTGGGCTTCCACCGTCGTCGCGGCCTTGTAGCTGAAGGCGGCCAGCAGCACGAAGATCACACCCGGCATCGCGACGATGCCCAACTGCTTCAGCACATGCGAGAACGGCACGTCTGCATTGCGCCGGCCTTTCAGCAGGCCGACCAGCGCATGCGCGGCCGGGCTCTCGGCCAGCCGCTGTGACAGCGGCGGCAGCGGCACGATGCGCTCCGCCTGCGACAGAGGCGGCGCCCATTGCGGCTTGAGCCACGCGACGATGATCACGTACAGCACGTAGAGCGAGGCCAGCATCAGCCCCGGAAAGAACGCACCCGCGTACAGCTGTACCACCGACACACCCGCCGTCGCGCCGTACACGATGAGCAGCACGGAAGGCGGAATCAGGATGCCCAGGCAGCCGCCCGCGGTGATCGCGCCGGCGGCCAGCGGCACGCTGTAGCCCGCGCGCAGCATCGCTGGCAGTGCGAGCAGCCCCATCAGCGTGACCACCGCACCCACGATGCCGGTGGCCGTCGCGAAGATGGTGCAGGTCACCAGCGTGGCCACCGCGAGCGCGCCGGGCAGCCGCGCCAGCGCCAGGTGCAGGCTCTTGAACAACGACTCGATGAGGTTCGCGCGCTCCACCAGGTAGCCCATGAAGACGAAGAGCGGCACCGCGATCAGCACGTCGTTCGCCATGGTCTTGAAGGCCGACTGCACCATCAGGTCGAGCGTGCGGTGCCAGTCGCGGTCGTAGGCCAGCCAGGTGAAGAGCATGCCCATGCCCATCAGCGTGAACGCGGTGGGAAAACCCAGCATGATGGCCACCACCACCAGCGAGAGCATCAGCAGGCCGAGGTGTCCGTTGGTGATGGTGGGTGCGTTGGCCAGCACCGCCACCGCACCGACCACGATCAGCGCCATGAACGAGAGGCCGAACCAGAGTTCTCGGCGGATCATCGCGCGGCCTCCTTCGGTGCCGTCACCACGCGGTCGAGCGCGGCGATGTCCTCGTCCTTCACGTGCACCATCTCCTTGAGCTTCTCGACGTCGACTTCCTCCACGTCCTGCTCGCGCGAGGGCCAGGCGCCGTCACGGATGCAGCGCACGCAGCGGATGATCTCCACCAGCCCTTGCAGCAGCAGCGTGAAGCCCGCCAGCGGAATGACGTACTTGAACGGGTACAGCGGCAGCGGCTCGGCCGAGAAGGTCTGCTCGCGGATGGCGAGCGACTCTCCCGCGTAGACCCATCCGGCCCAGGTCAGCGCGACGATGCCGGGCAGGAAGAAGACGATGTAGAGCACCAGGTCCACCAGCGCCTGCGTGCGCGGGCGGAAGAAGCCGTAGAGCACGTCGCCGCGCACGTGGCCGTTCTTCGAGAGCGTGTAGGCGCCCGCGGTCATGAACATGGTGCCGTACAGCATGATCTGCGCGTCCAGCACCCAGGCGTGGGGTTTGTTGAGGGCGTAGCGCGAGAACACCTCCCAGCTGATCAGCAGCGTGAGCAGCAGGGCGCACCAGGCGAAGGTCTTGCCGATCCATGTGGAGAACCGGTCGACCGCCAGCAGGAAAGATTGCATCGGAACGAACTCCTCGCCGCGTCATTCGTGTCTCGCGCGGCAGCGTGGGCGCAGGCATGAAAAGAGGGCACCGCCAGGGTGCCCTCGCGTCGCATCGATCCCGTTGGCTCAGGTCTTCTTCGCCTGCCGTCCGAAGTAGTGGTTGTAGGCCATCTTGAAATCGACCGAGTAGTCGTTCTGCCACTGGCCCGCGCGCTCGGCGAAGGCGCGCTGCGAGTCGAGCACCTTCTTGAACATCGGGTTCTCGGCCGACTTCTTCGCGATGGTCTTGTCCCACGAGGCGAGCTGTGCGCGCAGCACCGCGTCGGGCGTCTTGTAGAACTTGATGCCGGACTTCTTCAGCTCCTCGTAGTCCTTCGAGTTGCGGTCGATGGCCTTCCAGCTCATCTCGGCGCTCGCGGCCTGCGTGGCGTACTCGATGATCGACTTGAGCTCGGCCGGCAGCGCCTTCAGCTTGCCGCCGTTGAAGAGCACCTCGAACTGCTCGCCGCTCTGGTGGAAGCTCTGCAGCATGCAGTTCTTGGCCACGTCGGGAAAGCCCAGCACGCGGTCGCTCGATGCGTTGTTGAACTCGGCCGCGTCGATCAAGCCGCGGTCCAGCGCGGGCACGATCTCGCCGCCGGGCAGCGGATTCACGGCCGCGCCCATGTCGGTGAACACGTCCACCGCCAGGCCCACGGTGCGGAACTTCAGGCCCTTCATGTCCTCGGCCTTGGCCACCGGCTTCTTGAACCAGCCCAGCGGCTGCGTGGGCATGGGGCCGTAGAGATAGGAGACCACGTCGAGGTTCAGGCCCTTGTAGATCTCTTCCATCAGCGCCTTGCCGCCGCCAAAGGTGTGCCAGGCCAGCACCATGTTGGCGTCCATGCCGTAGCCCGGGCCCGAGCCCCACAGCGCGAGCGCGGAGTTCTTGCCGTACCAGTACGCGACCACGCCGTGGCCGCCATCGAGCGTGCCCTTGGCCACTGCGTCCAGCAGCTGGAAGGCGGGTACCACCGAGCCGGCCGGCAGCACCTCGATCTTCAGGCGGTTGCCCGCCATGTCGTTGACCTTCCTGGCGTAGTCCTGCGCGTACTCGTGGAAGATGTCCTTCGCAGGCCAGGTGCTCTGGAAGCGAAGGGTGGTGGTCTGGGCCATGCTGACCATCGGCACGGACATGGCGCCGGCTGCCACGGCGGCGCCCTTGAGCAGCCCGCGGCGGCGGGGCATCTTGCTGTCTGTCATTTGTCTCTCTCCAAACGGTTCTGACTTGGGAAATCCCAGGCTGTCCGTCTTGGAGTTATGGTTCGACAGGCCCAAGGCGCCATCTTTGGCGCGAGGGAGCACGCAACAAACAGGGTTTTCACGAACCGGTGAAAAATTCCGGGGCATGAAAACCCGCATCGCAAGGACCGAAGAGAAATGACAGAACCCGTCGAGAACAAGGGCTATGCCGGCGACGTGACCCCCGAGCAGGCCGCGCAGTGGACCGCCAGCGGCGAAGCCGTGCTGGTCGACGTGCGCACCGACGCCGAGCGCGAATGGGTCGGCTATGTGCCCGGCGCCGTGCCGCTGGCATGGAAGCAGTGGCCCGGCATGGTGATGAACCCGGCCTTCGACGAAGGCGTGCGCGCCGCGGCCGAAGGCGGAAAGAAGCTGGTGCTGCTGTGCCGCAGCGGTGTGCGCTCCATCGCCGCAGCGAAGCGTGCGACCGAACTAGGCGTGGAGGCCTACAACATCCTCGAAGGCTTCGAGGGCAACCCGGACGAGCAGGGGCATCGCGGGTTGATCGGCGGCTGGCGCAAGCGCGGTCTCCCCTGGCGGCAGAACTAGGGCCGCCTCGCGCACGCCACCGCCTGCTCGCTTGCTCGTTTCACTCGGCCGTGGCCGGGTCGATCACGCTGTACACGCGATCCACGCGGTTGGCGGGGAAGCCGCCGAGCTCCGCGTGCCGGCGCACCAGTGCCTCGTCGGTGGCCTGGTAGACGCAGTAGACCCGGTCGTCGGTCACGTAGCTGTGGATCCACTGGATGTCGGTGCCCATGCTGCTGAGCACGCCGCAGGACTTCTGCGAGATGGCTTTCAGGTCCGACGGGGTGAGCTTGCCGGCACCGGGGATGTCTCGCTCGATAACGAATTTGGGCATGGCGGTACTCCTGTCTAGAATCGGTCGAAGGCGACCAGGACCTATGGTGCCGACGCGAAGCCGCCCCGTATTGCCCGCTGCGCCTGACTTATTGACCGAAACCCCGCCCTCGCTTGCCGGGAGGTGACCATGGATGTCTTGTCGGACGTGCTGCGGACCATCCGCCTGGAGGGCGCGCTGTTCCTCAACGGGGACATGTATGCACCCTGGTGTTTCAAGGTACCCAAGGGTAGGGACATCGCGCAAATGCTCAAGCCCGGCGCGCAGCGGCTGGCCATCTGCCACCTCGTACTGCAAGGCGAGTGCTGGGCCCAGGTCGACGACGGACAGCCGATCCGCGCATGTGCCGGCGAAGTGATCGCCGTGCCGCATGGCGACTCTCATGTACTGGGCAGCGGTCTGCACCAGGCAGCGGTGGACATGCGGCATGTGGTGAGCCCGAAGGCGCCCGAGCTGGAGCGCATCCGCTACGGCGGCAACGGCGAGCGCACCGTGCTCGTGTGCAGCTGGTTCGCATACGAGGGCGATGCGCCAAATCCCGTCATGGCGAACATTCCGCCCCTGTTCACCACGTCGCTGCGCAGCAGGCCGGCGGGCCCGTGGATCGAACAGTCCGTCAACTTCGTGCTGGGCGACGCGGTTTCGCACTCGCCCGGTTCGGAGATGGTCGCCGCCAAGGTGGCGGAAGTGCTGTTCGCCGAAGTGCTACGTGGCTACATCGAGTCCGCGCCCGCCAACAACCCCGGCTGGCTGGCGGGCCTGCGCGACCCCCACGTGAGCCGCTGCCTGGCGCTGATGCACGCCGAACCCGCCCGCAACTGGACGGTCGATGAACTGGCGCAGGAAACCCACACTTCGCGCAGCGTGCTGGCGGACCGTTTCACCGAACTGGTGGGCGCGCCGCCCATGCACTACCTGGCGCGCTGGCGCATGATCCTGGCGGCCGGCATGCTGCGCAAGGACCAGTGCAACCTCGCGCGCATTGCCGAAGGTGTCGGCTACGAGTCGGAGGCCGCATTCAACCGCGCATTCAAGCGCGAGTACGGCGTGTCGCCTGGTGCCTGGCGACACAACGGCGCGTAGCCGCGTGCCGCAGAGACATCGGAGCTTCAGATCGCCGGAATGCGCAGCTTCTGCCCCGGATAGATCTTGTCCGGATGCGACAGCATCGGCTTGTTCGCCTCGAATATCACGTTGTACTTGTTGGCGTCGCCGTAGTACTTCTTCGAGATGGCCGAGAGCGTGTCGCCGCGCACCACGTCGTGGTACTGGGCGGGCGGCGCGGCCGGGGCCACGAGGTTGTTCTCCACGCTGGTCACGTTCGCCACGTTGCCGGCTGCGAGCGATGCCTTCTCGCTGGCCTCCTGCGAAGGCGCCTGTCCTGCGAGGGTGACCACGCCGGTTGCGGCGGTGTAGGTCACTTCCAGGCCCGTGAGGCCGAGGTTCTGCGTCTCGATGTAGGTCTTGATGGCGGCAGCGGCCGCCTGGTTGGCGTCGGGCGTGGCGGCCTGCGCCGACGAGCCGCCGAACAGCTTTTCACCAGCCTCCTTGATGAAACTCAGCAATCCCATGGTTCTCTCCTTGTGCGGTGGTGAATGAATGATGGAACTGGCGAATTTAGCGGTGGAACTCCGGCGGCCGGCGTAGGCCCATGCCGCGTGTGTCAACGACGTGCCAGCAGAAATAGACACAAAGTCGCAATAATCCCGCGCATGTCATCCCCCTTCCTCGCCATCGACATCGGCAACACCCGCCTCAAGTGGGCGCTCTACGACTCGGCCCGCCCCGGTGCCGCGTTGCAGGCGCAGGGCGCCGAATTCCTCGACCACATCGAACGGCTGGCCGACGGCCCGTGGGCCGACCTGCCTTCGCCCGGCTCGATGCTGGGCTGCGTGGTGGCCGGCGACGCGGTGCGGCGCCGCGCCGAGGAGCAGATCGTCGAGCGCTTCGACTGCACGCCGCGCTGGGTGATGTCGAGCGCGGGCGAGGCCGGCATCATCAACGGCTACGACCACCCCACGCGCCTGGGCGCCGATCGCTTCGTGGCGATGATCGGCGCGCGCCACCGCATGCTGGCTGCGGCGAAGCCGGGGCAGCCGCCTCGGCCGATGGTGGTGGTGCTGATCGGCACGGCCGTGACGGTCGAGGCCATCGACGCCGACGGCAAGTTTCTCGGCGGCCTGATCCTGCCGGGCCACGGCATCATGCTGCGCGCGCTCGAGTCGGGCACGGCGGGCCTGCACGTGCCCACCGGCGAGGTGCGCGAGTTCCCGACCAACACCAGCGACGCGCTGACCAGCGGCGGCACCTACGCCATCGCGGGTGCAGTGGAGCGCATGGTGCAGCACGTGCGCTCGCACTGCGGCGTGGAGCCGGCCTGCTACATGACAGGCGGTGCGGGCTGGAAGATGGCGCCCGTGATGAATGGGCACTTCGAGCTGGTCGAGAGCCTCATCATGGACGGGCTCCTGGTGATCGCCCGCGAGCGGGCTTCGAACTAGATAGAGGCGAAGAGGCTCAGGGGCTCAGGGGCGCATCAGCGCCTCGGCCATCGCCTGGAACGCCGGCAGCGTGAGCGGATCGTTCGCGCCGTTGGCCGCCACCGGGTGTGCCGCGTAGCGCACGATCACCATCTCGGCCTTCGGGTCCACGTAGATGCTCTGGCCGTGGATGCCGCGCGCCATGTACGCGCCGTGCGGGTTGTGCGACACCCACCACATGTCGCGGTACGACCAGCCCTTGAGCAGCGGATAGCCGGCCTTCACGAACTTCGCCGGGTCGCCTCCGCGCTGGATGTCGTCGACCACCGCCTTCGGAATGGCCTGCTGCCCGTTGGAGGCGCGTCCGCCGTTGCGCATGGTCTCGCCAAAGCGCGCAAGGTCGCGCAGCACGGTGTTCAGGCCGCCGCCGCCCGACTCGGTGCCGATGCGGTCGACCATGAAGTAGGCGTCCTGCTCGGCGCCGATGCGGCGCCAGATCTTCTCGCTCAGCAGGTCGGCCAGCGACTGGTTGCTGGCGCGGCGAACGATCCAGGCCAGCACCTCGGCGTTGACCGTCTTGTAGGCGAAGGCGTCGCCGTGCTCGCCTTCCTTCTTCAGCGTGACGAGGAATTCGTAGAACGACTTCGGGCCGGTGTAGTTCGCGCCTTGCGTGAGCATGCCGCCGGCACGCGCGTAGTCCCAGATTTCTGCCTTGGGGTCGGCGTAGTTCTCGGAGTAGTGCACGCCCACGGTCATGTCCATCACCTGGCGCACGGTGGCGTCGCCGTAGGCCGTGTCCTTGAGCTCGGGGATGTATTTGGTGACCGGCGCGGCCGGGTCCAGCTTGCCTTCGTCCGCGAGGATGGCCGCCAGCGTGCCCACGAAGGACTTGGTGACCGACATCGCGATGTGCGGGCGCTCGGGCGTGAGCGCGCCGAAGTACTTCTCGTAGACCACCTTGCCGCGATGCATCACCAGGATGCCGTCGGTGTAGGTGCCCGAGATCATCTGGGCGAAGTTCAGCGTCTGCTCGCCGCCCAGGGGCTTGAAGGTGACGGCCTCGACGTCGAAGCGCGCCGGCGCCGAAGGCAGCGGGCTGGCCGCGCCGCCGCCGCGCCACACGTTGGCGGTAGGCACCGTCTCGCGCACGTGCGAGAAGCTCCAGCGCGTGCGCGGAAACACGCCGCCGGCCGGGTTGTCGAAGGTGATGAGCTTGTCGGGCGGGGGCGGAAAGCCCTTCATCCAGCCCATGGCGTCGACCGAGGTGGCGGCAGGGTCGGGCAGCGCGGCAGGCGTGGGCGTCTGTGCGGAAGTGGTGTTCACGGCGAGCAGGGTGAAGGCGGCGGCGAGCGCCGTGCGTGCTGGAGAAAGAGGCATCTTGTCGTTCTCGGTGAAAGGGATCAACGGCCGCTGAAGCGTGCCGGACGGCGTTCGATGAAGGAGCGCACGCCCTCGGCGGCATCCTCGCTGTTCGACAGGCGCTTCTGTGTCTCGATGAATTCCGACACGGCGGCCAGCGGGCCCTGTTCCACGGCCTTGATCACGTTCAGCCGCGTGGCCACCACCGCCAGTGGCGCCTGCGCCGCGATGCGCTGCGCGATGGCCAGCGCCGCGTCGAGCTCCTGCCCGGCCGGCACCACCTTCTGCACGAAGTTGAGGCGATAGGCTTCGGCGCTGTCGAACTCGTCGGCCGTGAGCAGGTGCAGCATCGCGTTGCCCACGCCCGCGCGCTCGGCCATGCGCAGCGTCGCGCCGCCCGTGGCCATGATGCCGCGCTGCACTTCCATCTGCGAGAAGCGGCAGTTGTCGGCCGCCACCACGATGTCCGCGCCCAGCATCAGCTCGATGCCCACCGTGAAGCAGATGCCCTTGACCGCCACCACCATCGGCTTGGTGCGGCGGCGGTAGTCGGGCAGGCCGAAGTCGTGCGGCTCCACCAGGCCGGCGGGAATGGCCTTCTCGCCGCGCTTCATGTACTCGGTGACCGCGGGCAGGTCGAGGCCTGCCGTGAAGTGGTCGCCGAAGGCATGCAGCACGCCCACGCGCAGGCTCGGATCGTCGTCCAGCCGGGTGTAGGCCTCGGCCAGCTGCTTGAACATCGGCGGCGTCCAGCCGTTGCGCTTGGCGGGGCGGTTGATGCCGATCAGCAGCACGTGGTCGAGCACCTGGGTGTCGATGCAGCCTTCGGCCGGTGGGGTGGTGGGCGTGGCGGTCATGGCGTTGTTGTCTCCTTGTTTTTGTTTTCGCCGGATCAGTACGTGTAGACGCCGCGGCCGGTCTTGCGGCCGAGCTGGCCGGCCGCCACCATTTCCTTCAGCAGCGGGCAGGGGCGGTACTTGGAGTCGCCGAACTGCTCCAGGTACACCTCCATCACGGCCAGGCACACGTCCAGGCCGATCATGTCGGCCAGCGCCAGCGGGCCGATGGGCTGGTTGCAACCCAGCTTCATGCCGGCGTCGATGTCTTCCGCCGTGGCGATGCCCTCGGACAGCACGAAGAAGGCCTCGTTGATCATCGGCACCAGGATGCGGTTGACCACGAAGCCTGGCGCGTTCTTCACCGTGATGGGCGACTTGCCCAGGCGCTCGGCCAGTTCCTTCACCGTGTCGTGCGTGGCGTCGCTCGTGAGGTAGCCGCGAATGAGCTCCACCAGCGCCATCATCGGCACCGGGTTGAAGAAGTGCATGCCGATGAAGCGGTCTGCGCGCGAGGTGGCGGCAGCCAGCTGCGTGATCGAGATCGACGAGGTGTTGGAGGCGATGATCACCTCGGGCGCGAGCATCTCGTCGACCTGCTTGAGGATCTTGAGCTTGAGCGCGTGGTTCTCGGTGGCGGCCTCGATGACCAGCTGGGCGCTCTTCAGGTCTTCGTAGTTCGTCGAGCCCTTGATGAGCGCCAGCGCGGCGGTCTTCTGCTCGGCGGTGAGCTTTTCCTTCTTGATCAGGCGGTCGAGGCTGCCCGACACCGTGGCCAGGCCCTTGTCGACCGCTGCCTGGGCGATGTCGACCATCACCACGTTCACGCCGGCCACCGCGCAGGCCTGCGCGATGCCGTTGCCCATCGTTCCGGCGCCGATGATGCCTACAGTCTGGATAGCCATGAGAGAACTCCTTGGGGAAAGCAAAAAGAAAGGGGGAACGCGCGGCTGGCGCCACGGCAAAGACATCGATTGTGAATCAGCCCCGCGCCCGGGCCGTTCCCGCGTGCGACACCGCCGGCTGCCGGTGGCTTACAGTGCTGCGGTTGCTTTTTTCCGCTCTTTCCGTTCTTTTCGATTTCCGACCATGACCACCCTCGGCACCCCCCTTTCCCCCTCCGCAACCCGCGTGATGCTCCTGGGCTCCGGCGAACTCGGCAAGGAGGTGCTGATCGCCCTGCAGCGCCTCGGCGTCGAGACCATCGCCGTCGACCGCTACGAGAACGCGCCCGGCCAGCAGGTGGCGCACCATGCACGCACCATCACCATGAGCGACCCCGATCAGCTCAAGGCGTTGATCGAGGCCGAGAAGCCCGCGCTGGTGGTGCCCGAGATCGAGGCCATCGCCACGCCCATGCTGCAGGAGCTGGAAGAAGCCGGCACGGTGCGCGTGATCCCCACGGCCCGCGCCGCCCGCCTGACCATGGACCGCGAAGGCATCCGCCGCCTGGCCGCCGAGACGCTGGGCGTGCCCACCAGCCCCTACAAGTTCTGCGACTCGCTGGCCGAGCTGCAGGCGGCCATCGACGAAGGCATCGGGTACCCCTGCATCGTCAAGCCGGTGATGAGCAGCTCCGGCAAGGGCCAGAGCAAGATCGACGGGCCCGCCGACGTGCAGAAGGCCTGGGACTACGCCATGGCCGGCGGCCGCGTGAGCCATGGCCGCGTGATCGTCGAGGGCTTCATCGACTTCGACTACGAGATCACGCTGCTCACCGTGCGCGCCAAGGACGCCTCCGGCGGTGTGCAGACGCAGTTCTGCGACCCCATCGGCCACGTGCAGGTGAGCGGCGACTACGTGGAAAGCTGGCAGCCGCACCCCATGGCCCCCGCCGCGCTGCAGAAGGCGCAGCAGATCGCGCAGGCCGTGACGGCCGACCTGGGCGGCCAGGGCCTGTTCGGCGTGGAGCTCTTCGTGAAGGGCGACGAGGTCTGGTTCAGCGAGGTCAGCCCGCGCCCGCACGACACCGGCATGGTCACCATGGCCACCCAGTGGCAGAACGAGTTCGAGCTGCATGCGCGCGCCATCCTCGGCCTGCCGGTGGATACGTCGCTCAAGAGCCCGGGCGCCAGCGCGGTGATCTATGGCGGCGTGGACGCCACCGGCATCGCCTTCGACGGCGTGGCCGATGCGCTGCAGGTGCCCGGCAGCGACATCCGCCTGTTCGGCAAGCCCGAGAGCTTCACCAAGCGCCGCATGGGCGTGGCGCTCGTGCATGCAGCCGACACCGACACCGCCCGCAAGCTGGCCAAGGAAGCCGCTTCGCGCGTGAAACCCCGCACGGCCTGAAGGGGCGCGTAGCCAGTTTCCGCAAGCCGCGCTGCGGTGGCGCGGGCATGGTGCAGGGGCTTGCCGGGCCGGTCGGGTGCGGGTGCGTGCGGATACCGCGCGGGCCCGATGCCTTCCACACTGGACGCTCGCAACGATCCACCGGAGACACCATGCTGCACCCCCAGGCGCGCGCCCTGCTGGACTTCATCGAGGCGCGCGGCATTCCGCCGACGCACACCCTGTCGCCCGCCGATGCGCGGGCCTTCTACCGCGAGCGCCGCACCGCCACGCAGCCGCTGCCGCCCGAAGTGGCCGAGGTGCGCGACCTCGCCGCCGACGGGCCGCACGGCACCATCCCGGTGCGCCTGTACCGGCCGATGGGCTCCGGCGTTGGGCCTTTGCCGGTGCTGGTGTACTACCACGGCGGCGGCTGGGTCATCGGCGACCTCGACACGCACGACGTGCTTTGCCGCGAGCTGGCCAACGGCGCGGGCTGCGCGGTGGTTGCGGTGGACTACCGCATGGGCCCCGAGCACCGCTTCCCCGCCGCCGTCGACGACGTGCTGGCTGCCACCCGCTGGGTGCGCCGCGAGGCCGCCGCGCTGGGGCTCGATGCGAGCCGCCTTGCGGTGGGCGGAGACAGCGCGGGCGGCAACCTCGCGGCGGTGGTGTCGATCGCCGCGCGCGACGCGGGCGACCTGCCCATCGTCTACCAGCTGCTGATCTACCCCGCCACCGACATGCGGCGCGGCCACCCCTCGCACCAGGCCAACGGGCAGGGCTACCTGCTCACGGCGGACACGATCCGCTACTTCCACGACCACTACATCACCGATCCGAAGCACGACCTCGACTGGCGCGCCTCGCCGCTGCTGCACCCCGATCTCTCGAGGCTGCCTCCGGCACTGGTGCTCACCGCCGGCTACGACCCGCTGCGCGACGAAGGTGCCGCGTATGCCGAGGCGCTCACCGCCGCCGGCAACAGCGCGGTGTACGTGTGCTTCGAGCGGCAGATCCACGGCTTCGTGCCGATGGGCAAGGTGCTCGACGAGGCCAACGCGGCGGTCGCGCTGTGCGCCGCCGAGCTGCGCCGCGCGTTCGCGGCGGCATAGGGAAAGTCCTCGCGCAAATCGGCGCAAACCCATATCGCGCTGGCGGCCCGCGCCGCTACGATCCAGCCAACAAAGGACGCCGCCACGAAGCGGCAGTCCACCGATGCAGGAGACAAGCACCATGCAGCGAACGAGGACGACGCCGCCGCCCGCGCGCGGTGCCGAGAGGCAAGGCGAACGCCTGATGTGGCTCACGCCGCACCGCGTGTTCTACGCCGGCCTGCTCGGTGCCGCTGCCGAGCGCACGATGGGCGGGCACGGCGTGTACGTATCGCCCGCCGGTGCGCCGCCCACGCGCATCCGCATCGGCGGCGGGGCCTGGATGAGCGGCGAATTCGTCGTGGTGCCGCCGCACGTGCCGCACGAGGTGGAGACCGCGCATCCGCTGATCTTCAACCTGTTGATCGAATCGGAGTCGGTCGACCCCGCGCGCATGCCGGCCTTCCTGCAGCACTGCGGCCCGGTGGAGGCGCCGGCCTTCGTGCAGCGCGTGCGCGATGCCCATGCGAACCTGCTTGCTGCCTCGGCGCGCGGCATGAACTTCGAGGGCTTCGACTTCGACACCATGTTCTTCGGTGAGCCGCTCGCACCGCGCGCGCTCGACGCGCGCATCCGCAAGGTGGCCGACGCCATCAACGCCGATCCCGCCGCGCCGGCCTCGGCGGAGGAATGGGCGGCTTCGGTGCACCTGTCGTTCTCGCGCTTTTTGCACCTGTTCAAGCAGGAGACCGGCATGGCCTTCCGTGCCTTCCGGGCATGGAAGCGCGCGCGCAGCCTGCTGCGCTACGTGCGCCAGAGCAGCACGCTGACCGACATCGCGCTCGACACCGGTTATCCCGACTCGACGCACTTCAGCCATTCGATCCGCCAGGTCTACGGCCTCAAGCCCAGCGACATCGTGGCGGGTTCGCGCCGGCTTGCGCTGCACGACGCGGCCGGCGGCAGCGGCGGCTTCACCCGGCAATGAACGCGGCGGAACAGAGTCCATGCAGATTCTTCAGCTGCTGCTGTCGGGCATCGCGCAAGGCTGCATCTACGGCCTGATCGCGCTGGGCTTCGTGCTCATCTACAAGGCCACCGAGACGGTGAGCTTCGCGCAGGGCGACCTGATGATGCTCGGTGCCTTCGGCGCGTTCGCGGGCATGTCGCTTTTCGGCATGCCCTTCTGGCTCGCGGCCATCCTCGCGGTGGTGGCCATGGCGGCCTTCGGCGTGCTGCTGGAGCTGGTGGTGATCCGGCCCATCCTCGGTCAGCCGCAGTTCTCGATCGTGATGCTGACCATCGGCATCGCCTACGTGGCGCGCGGGCTCATCACCATGGTGCCGGGCATCGGCACCGAGACGCACACGCTGGCCGTGCCCTACAAGGACCAGATCTGGAAGCTGGGCGAGCTGGTGGTGAACCTGGAGCAGTTCGTCATCATCGTCGCCACCGCCATCCTGTGCGGCCTGCTGTTCGCGATGTTCCGCTACAGCAAGCTGGGCATCGCGATGCAGGCCTCGTCGCAGAACCAGCTCGCGGCCTACTACATGGGCATTCCGGTGAAGCGGCTCAACGGGCTGGTGTGGGGGCTCGCGGCGGCTGTGGCGGCCATTGCGGGCATGCTGCTGGCGCCCATCACCTTCGTGCACGCGAACATGGGCTTCATCGGGCTGAAGGCCTTTCCGGCGGCGGTGGTGGGCGGTTTCGGCAGCCTGCCGGGCGCGATCGTCGGCGGGCTGGTGATCGGCATCGTCGAATCGTTCGCGGGCTTCTACCTGCCTGACGGCTTCAAGGACACGGCGCCGTACATCGTGGTGCTGCTGATGCTCATGATCAAGCCGAACGGCCTGTTCGGCGAGAAGCTGCGCAAGAAGGTGTGAATCTCAGATGCGCTTCATCTTCAAAACGACATACGACCAGGACATCCGCCTCGCCAAGCACGGCGGTCATGTGTTCTGGTACGGCCTGCTGGCGGCCTTCCTGCTCGCGGCGCCGTGGGTCATCGACGAGTACTGGCTCGCGCAGCTGACCTTCGTGCTGATCTACGGCATCGTTGGCCTGGGGCTGATGCTGCTGGCGGGCTTCACGGGGCAGTTCTCCATCGGGCATGCGGCGTTTCTAGGCGCGGGGGCGTACACCCAGGGCGTGCTGACGAACATCGGCGTGCCGTTCCCGCTGGCGCTGATCGCTGCCGCGGCGCTGTCGGCGGCGGTGGGCGTGGTGGTGGCGCTGCCGGCGCTGCGGGTGAAGGGCATCTACCTGGGCATCGCGACGCTCTCGTTCGGTTTCATCGTCGAGGAGGTGTTCGCGCGCTGGGAGAGCATGACGGGCGGCAACGCGGGGCTGCACGTGAAGTCGCCGCAGCTCTTCGGCTGGTCGCTGGGCTCGGGCGAGGGCTTCTATTTCCTGTGCCTGGTGGTGGCGGTGCTGGCGACGCTGGGCATCCTGAACCTGCTGCGTTCGCCGACGGGGCGGGCCTTCGTCGCGATCCGCGATTCGGAGATCTCGGCGCAGAGCATGGGCATCCACCTGGCGCGCTACAAGACGATGTCCTTCGCGATCTCGGCCGCGCTCGCGGGGCTGGGCGGCGCGCTGTATGCGCACAAGCTGAGCTTCATTTCGCCGGACCAGTTCAGCATCCTGCAGTCCATCGACCTGCTGCTGATGGTGGTGATCGGCGGACTGGGCTCGGTGCACGGCGCGTTCCTGGGCGCGATCTTCCTGATCGCGATGCCGCAGCTCATTTCCATCGGCAAGGACTGGCTACCCGAGGCCATCGGACAGGCGCCGGGCCTGCAGGGGCTGGTGTACGGGCTGGTGCTGATCGCCTTCGTGCTGTTCGAGCCGCTGGGGCTGTACGGCCGCTGGCTGAAGATTCGCACCTGGCTGCAGCTCTTTCCCTTCTACCGCAAGGGCCTGTTCAAGCGGCAGAAGTCCTTCACCAAGTCGGACCGGCTGAGATGAGCGGCGGCGACATTCTTCTTCGGCCAGGGAGCTGAGCGTGCGCTTCGGCGGCGTGCTCGCGGTCAACAAGGTGAGCTTCGACGTGCGCCGCGGCGAGGTGTTCACGCTGATCGGGCCGAACGGCGCGGGCAAGACGACGGTGTTCAACCTGATCAGCCGCATCTACACGCCGACCACCGGCGCGATCGAGTGGCATGGCGAGCCGGGCGGGCCGCTCGCGCTGACGCAGCAGGCACCGCATGCCATTGCGGCGCTGGGCATCGCGCGCACCTTCCAGAACATCGAGCTTTTCGAGCATGCGACGGTGCTGCACAACCTGCTGATCGGCCGCCACACGCACCGGCAGACCGGTTTCTGGAGCGAGGTGTTCTTCACGCCGGCCACGCGGCGCGCGGAGATCGCGGCGCGAGAGAAGGCCGAGCAGGTGATCGACCTGCTGGACCTTCAGCACCATCGCGACTCGATGGTGGCGGGCCTGCCCTATGGCGTGCGCAAGGTGGTGGAGCTGGCGCGGGCGCTGTGCACAGAGCCCAAGCTGCTGCTGCTCGACGAGCCTTCCTCCGGCCTCAACGTGGAGGAGACTGCCGACATGGCGTTCTGGATCCAGGACATCCAGCATGAGCTGGGCGTGTCGGTGCTGATGGTCGAGCACGACATGTCGCTCGTGTCGAAGGTGTCGGACCGGGTGCTGGCGATGAACCAGGGCGAGGTGCTGGCGACGGGATCTCCCGGCGAAGTGCAGGCCGATCCGCGCGTCGTCGAGGCGTACCTCGGAACGGTGGACGACGTGAGCAGCCTGAGGAGGGTGGTGGCATGAGTGCCTCATCCGCTGCCTTTTGGGG
This sequence comes from Variovorax sp. TLI9-5A, assembly GCF_056867935.1. Lineage (NCBI taxonomy): Bacteria > Pseudomonadati > Pseudomonadota > Betaproteobacteria > Burkholderiales > Comamonadaceae > Variovorax > Variovorax sp. TLI9-5A. The sequence continues at coordinate 753,699 of NZ_CP200310.1, forward strand.
ACGCCCGGCGTGCGGCACAGCGCAGTCGCCCCCACTATGCCGGCCCTTCGGGCTCCCTTCCGGTGCTTGCTTTCCGCGGGGTCCCGCCCAAACTCGCTTCGCTCAAACAAGGGCGGGCCCTTATCCGCGGAAAGCTGCTCTCCTCAGCGGCACAGAGGGGGCGACCGCGCTGCACCGCACACCGGGCTTGGTCGGAGGTGTGTTCGCCCTGTGCGTGTCCACGGCGTTGGGGCCCCTGTCTCCGGCGGGCCGGTGACGTCGGCCCGCCGGAGACAGGGGCCCCAACGCCGCTCCCCGAACGAAGGAGCCACCGCATGAGCGACATCGTTCTTCAGCTGATGAACGTCGAAAGCGCCTACGGCCCCATCAAGGCCATCAGGGGCGTGAGCCTGAAGGTCCGCAAGGGCGAGATCGTGACGGTGCTCGGCTCCAACGGCGCGGGCAAGACGACCATCCTGAAGACCATCTCGGGAATCATCGACCCGCGCAAGGGCAGCATCGAGTTCCAGGGCAAGGACATCACGGCCAAGGACCCGGCCTACATCGTCCAGCAGGGCCTGAGCCACGTGCCCGAGGGGCGCGAGGTGTTTCCGCTGCTGTCGGTGAAGGACAACCTTCTGATGGGCGCCTACACCCGCAAGGACCGCGACGGCGTGGCGCGGGACATCGAGACGGTCTACGCCTACTTCCCGATCCTGCGGGAGCGTGCCTCGCAGGACGCCGGGCTGCTGTCGGGCGGGCAGCAGCAGATGCTGGCGATCTCGCGCGCCATCATGGCCGCGCCGCATCTCATTCTTCTGGACGAACCCAGCCTCGGCCTGAGCCCGAAGCTGACAAAAGAGATCTTCGAGATCGTGGTGCGCATCAACCGCGAGCGCGGCACCACCATCCTGCTGGTGGAGCAGAACGCCAACATGGCGCTCAACGCCGCCGACCACGGCTACGTGCTGGAGAACGGCCGGATCGTGATGGAAGACTCCTGCGAACGCCTGAGGGAGAAGGAAGACATCAAGGAGTTCTACCTCGGCATGAAGGACGACGGCGTGCGCGGCGAGCGGCGCTGGAAGAAAAAGAAGACCTGGAGGTAGCAGTCATGCAGCAAGGACTCTGGGACCTGAACACCTTCGCGCCGAAGCACGACATCGTCGTGCCCGGCGACACCATTCCCGCGATGTTCTGGAACGCCGTGAAGCAGCGCGGCGACAGCGTCTGGATGCGGCAGAAGAAGCTGGGCATCTGGCGCAGCTGGAGCTGGCACCAGACGGCCGACGCGGTGCGCGAGATCGCTGCGGGGCTGCAGGCCATCGGCTTCGCGCCGGGCGAGTGCGCATCGATCCTGTCGAACACCGTCATCGAATGGGTGCTGGCCGATCTCGCTGTGCTCAGCTGCGGCGGCGTCTCCAACGGCATCTATCCGACCGACGCGGCCTCGCAGGTGCACTACCTGTGTGAGGACTCGCGCACCACCGTGCTCTTTGTCGAAGACGATGAGCAGCTCGACAAGGCACTGGAAGTGCGCGCCGGCCTGCCGGGGCTGCGCCGCGTGATCGTGTTCGACATGGAGGGCCTGCGCGAGCTCGACGACGCCGGCGTGATGAGCCTCGACGCCCTGCGCGCCCTGGGCCGCGAGCGCCTGGCCGCCGACCCGCAGGCCGTGGAGCGCGCGGTGGCCGCCTGCCGCCCGGAGGACCTGGCGATCCTGGTCTACACCTCGGGCACCACGGGCAAGCCCAAGGGCGCGATGCACAGCCATGCCGGGCTCGTCTACACCGCGCGCGGCTACAACACGCTGGTGGCTCAGGACCAGCAGGACGAGCGCATGTGCTTCCTGCCGCTGTGCCACATCGCCGAGCGCATGGGCGGCGAGTATTTCGCGATGTACACCGGCTCCATCCTCAACTTCGTCGAGAACCCGGAGACGGTGCCCGAGAACGTGCGGGAGATCGCGCCCACCGTGTTCACGGCGGTGCCGCGCGTGTGGGAGAAGTTCTATTCGGGCGTGATGATCGCGCTGAAGGAAGCCGGCCCGCTGCAGCAGGCGGCCTACAAGTGGAGCATCGGCGTGGGCGGGCAGATCGCCGACCGCGTGCTGGCCGGCCGGCCCGTGGGGGCAGGGCTGAAGCTCAAGTTCAGGCTGGCGCGGGTGCTCGCACTGGACAACGCGCGCAAGCTCATCGGCATCCACCGCTCGCGCTTCCTGGTGACGGGGGCGGCGCCCATCTCGCCGGAGCTGGTGAAGTGGTACCTGGCGCTCGGCGTACCGATGCTCGAGGTGTGGGGCATGACCGAATCCTGCGGCGCCTCCACGGCAGTGCCGGCCGCGCGCATCAAGCCGGGCTCGATCGGCCCGGCCACCAGCTACAACGAGGTGCGCGTGGACCCGGCCACCGGCGAGATTCTGGTGCGAGGCCCCAATGTCTTCATGGGTTACCTCAACCTGCCGGAGAAGACGGCCGAGACCATCGACGCCGACGGCTGGCTGCACACGGGCGACGTGGGCGTGATGGACGAGGACGGGTATTTCCGCATCACCGACCGCATGAAAGACATCATCATCACCGCGGGCGGGAAGAACGTGACGCCCAGCGAGCTGGAGAACGAGCTCAAGTTCAGCCTCTACATCACCGATGCCGTGGTCATCGGCGACCGGAGGCCCTACCTCACGGTGATCGTCATGATCGACCAGGAGAACGTCGAGAAATTCGCGCAGGACAACGACGTGCCGTTCAGCAACTACGAGAGCCTGACGCGCGCCAAGGAAGTGCAGGACCTGATCCAGGGAGAGATCGACCGCGTCAACGCCAAGTTCGCGCGCGTGGAGCAGATCAAGAAGTTCTTCCTGCTGGAGACGCAGCTCAGCGCGGAGGACGAGGAGCTGACGCCGACGATGAAGCTCAAGCGCAAGCTGGTGCAGACCAAGTACGCCGGGCGCATCGAGGCCATGTACAGCTGATCGACATTGCAGATCCGTTTTTTTCGTCAACCCGAGGAGACAACCGCATGAAGCTCAAGACACTGACGACGCTGGCCGTGCTGGGACTGGTCGCGACGCTCGCGTCCGCGCAACAGCAGGGCGTGAGCAAGGACGAGATCCGCATCGGCACCATCCAGGACCTGTCGGGCCCGCTCGCGGGCTTCGGCAAGCAGGCGCGCAACGGCATGCAGCTGCGCGTGGACGAACTCAACGAGCAGGGCAGCGTCAACGGCCGCAAGCTCAAGCTCTTCGTGGAGGACTCGGGCTACGACCCGAAGAAGGCCGTGCTGGCCGCGCAGAAGCTGGTGAACCAGGAGAAGATCTTCATCATGGCCGGCCACATCGGCACCGCGCAGAACATGGCGGCGATGCCGGTGCAGTTCGACAAGAACGTCGTCAACTACATGCCGATCACGGCGGCGCGCGAGATGTACGAGCCGCTGAACCGGCTGAAGTATTCGTTCGCCGCCACCTACTACGACCAGATCAGGCTGGCGCTGCCGAAGATGATCAAGGACAAGGGCGCCAAGAAAGTCTGCACCATCTACCAGGACGACGAGTTTGGCCTGGAGGTGCAGCGCGGCGCCGAGGCGGGCCTGAAGGCCGCGGGCATGGAGCTGGCCGAGAAGACTTCGTTCAAGCGCGGCGCCACCGACTTCAGCTCGCAGGTCGCGAAGATGAAGGCCGCCAACTGCGACCTCGTGGTGCTCGGCACCATCATCCGCGAGACCATCGGCACCGTGGGCGAGGCGCGCAAGACCGGCTTCAACCCGACCTTCCTGGGTTCGAGCGCGGCCTACACCGACCTGATCCACAAGCTGGGCGGCAAGGCGATGGACGGCGTCTACGCCACCATGACGGTGCAGAACCCCTACACCGACGAGCAGTCGCAGCCGCTGCGCTTCTGGGCCAACAAGTACAAGACCAAGTTCAACGAGGACCCGACGGTGTTCTCGGTGTACGGCTACGTGATCATCGACTCGTTCATCAAGGCTGCCACCAAGGCCGGCCCGAACCTCACGACCGACAGCTTCATCAAGGCCATGGACAGCATGACCTTCGAGCCCGACATGTTCGGCAGCCCGAAGAGCAGCTACACGGCCACGAAGCGCCTGGGCAATGACCAGTCGCGCCTGTCGCAGATCAAAGACGGCAAGTGGGTCGTGGTTTCGGACTATGTGACACCATGACGGGACCATGCCCAATTACTGGTTGATGAAATCCGAGCCCGACGAGGTCTCGATCGACGATGCGCTCGCCGCGCCCGATGCCACCGTGGCCTGGACCGGCGTGCGCAACTATCAGGCACGCAACTTCATGCGCGACGGCATGAAGGTCGGCGACGGCGTGCTGTTCTATCACTCGAGCTGCCCTGAGCCGGGCATTGCCGGCATCGCGCGGGTGGCCTCGGGCATCAAGCCCGATCCGACGCAGTTCGATGCGAAGTCGCCTTACTACGACGCGGGCTCGAAAAAGGACGATCCGCGCTGGCTGCTGGTGGACGTGCAGGCGCTGCGCAAGACGCGCCTGCTGGCGCTGCCCGAGCTGCGCGCGAAGCCCGAGCTGGCCGACCTGGTCGTGCTGCGCAAGGGCAACCGGCTGTCGATCACGCCGGTGGAGCCGGCGCACTGGAAGATCATCGAGAAGATGCTGGCCTGAACTGCCCGGCCAGGTTTTGTGCTCAGCCGAGCTTGTTCAGGATCGGGAACAGCTTGCCGAGCCCGTCGGCCATCACCTCGACCGCGAGCGCCGCGAGGATCAGGCCCATCAGCCGCGTCATGATGTTGATGCCGGTCTTGCCCAGCACGCGCGCGATCGGCTGCGCGAGCGAGAACGCCAGGGCAGTGGCCAGCGCCACCACCACGCCGTAGCCCACGAGGATCGCCAGCTCCCACAGGTGCTGCGCCTTGTCGGCGTAGATCACCACGGTGGAGATGGTGGCCGGCCCGGTGAGCAGCGGAATGGTGAGCGGCACCACCGCGATCGACGCGCCCATCGACGCCTTCACCTCGGTGGCGCGCAGCTCCTCCACGTTGGTCTTGCTCTCGGCCGGCTTCGCATTGAGCATCGACAGCGAGCTCATGAGCAGCAGCAGCCCGCCGCCGACCTGGAAGCTCGCGATGGAAATGCCGAAGAAGGACAGCAGCTGCAGCCCCAGCAGCGCGCTCACGGCGATGACCACGAAGGCGCTGAAGGCCGACATACGCACCGTGTGGCGGCGTTGCGCGTCGCTGTAGCCCTGCGTGTAGTGGATGAAGAAGGGCACGATGGCCAGCGGGTTGACGATGGCCACCAGCGTCACCAGCGGCTTGATCAGGTCCATCGAGGTGCTCATGCTCAGCGGCCTCCGGTGACGTCTAGCAGGGCCGTGGTGGTGTAGCTAGCCTCGGGCGACAGCAGCCACATGATGGCACCGGCGATCTCCTCGGCGGTGCCGGTGCGCTTCATCGGCACGGTGGGCGCGAGCTCGAAGGCGCGGTCGGGCAGGCCGCCGGAGGCGTGGATCCCGGTGTCGATCAGGCCGGGGCGTACCGCGTTGACGCGGATGCCTTCCTCGGCCACCTCCTTGGCCAGGCCGATGGTGAAGGTGTCGATGGCGCCCTTGCTCGCGGCGTAGTCGACGTACTGGCCCGGCGAGCCCAGCCGCGCGGCGCCGCTCGAGATGTTGACGATGGCGCCGCCCGAGCCGCCGTAGCGCGTGCTCATGCGCCGCACCGCCTCGCGCGCGCAGACGAAGCTGCCGATCACGTTGATGCGGAACATGCGCTCCAGCCGCGCGACGCTCATCTCGTCGACGCGCGCCGTCACGTCGACCACGCCGGCGTTGTTGACCAGCGCGGTAAGACGGCCGAAGCGGGCGTCGACCTTCTGGAACATGGCGAGGACCTGCGCCTCGTCGCCCACGTCGGCCTGCACGGCCATGGCGTTGCCGCCGTTGTCGCGGATGGTGCGCACCACTTCATCGGCGGCCAGCGAGTTGGTGGCGTAGTTGACGGCCACCGCGTAGCCGCGGCTGGCGGCGAGCAGGGCAGTGGCCGCGCCGATGCCCCGGCCGCCGCCCGTGATCAATAGCACCTGGTCCAAAACCTACCTCCTGCAGAGAAACTGCGTGTCAGTTAAAACGACTGGCTTGGATTACATCATTGGGGGCGTGTACATGAGCACCGGCAAGACCATCGACTACTACTTTGCACCCCAGAGTCCGTGGACCTACTTGGGGCATTCCCGCTTTGCGGCGATCGCGGCGGCCGCCGGCGCCACGGTGCGGGTGCGGCCCATCGACATGGGCAGCGTGTTCCCGGTGTCGGGCGGGCTGCCGCTGGGCAAGCGGGCCCCGCAGCGCCAGGCCTACCGGCTGGTCGACCTCGCGCGCTACTCGCAACACCTGGGCCTGCCGCTGAACGTCAAGCCGAAGTTCTTTCCGGTGGCCAGCGACGACGCGGCGCGGGTCATCATCGCGGTCGACATGCACGACGGCACCGAGGCCGCCATGCGCATGTGTGCGGCGGTGTTCCAGGCCGTGTGGGTGCAGGAGCGCAACATCGGCGACCCGAAGGTGCTCGATTCGCTGGTGGTCGAATGCGGGCTCTCGCCCAAGCGCGGCGAGCAGTCGCAGAGCCAGGCGGTGCAGGAGCGCTACGAGGCCTACACGCAGGAGGCCATCGACATCCAGGTATTCGGCGCGCCCAGCTACGTGATCGACGGCGAAATTTTCTGGGGGCAGGACCGTCTCGACTTCGTCGAGCGCGCGCTGCGCCCGTAACCCCGGCATCCTTTTCTTTCATCCGGATGCCATCAAGGAGCAAGACAACATGGGTCAATTCATCGATCTCAAGGCCAAGGACGGCCTGAGCTTTCCCGCCTACGTGGCCGAGCCGTCGGGCAAGCCGCGCGGCGCGGTGGTCGTGGTTCAGGAAATCTTCGGCGTGAATTCGCACATCCGCTCGGTGGCCGACGGCTACGCGGCCGAGGGCTACCTCGCCGTGGCGCCTGCCACCTTCCAGCGCGTCAAGCCGGGCGTGGAGCTGGGCTATTCGGAAGACGACATGAAGAACGGCTTCGGCCTGAAGACGGCCGTCGAGGCGCTGCCGGCGCCGGGCGTGCTGCAGGACATCGAGGCCGCGATCGCCTACGCATCGAAGGCGGGCAAGGTCGGCATCGTCGGCTACTGCTGGGGCGGCCTGCTGACGTGGCGCGCTGCCGCGCTGCTGCCGGGCCTGTCGGCCGCGGCGCCGTACTACGGCGGCGGCATGACCTCGCCGGAAGAAACGGCGCGCCAGCCCAAGGTGCCGGTGCTGGCCCACTTCGGCAACCAGGACCACTGGATTCCGCTGGACACCGTCGAGGCGTTCAAGAAGGCGCATCCCGAAGTGGAAGTGCACGTCTACCCGGTGGGCCACGGCTTCAACTGCGACCAGCGAGGCTCCTACGACGCCGACGCGGCCAAGCTGGCGCGCGAGCGCACGCTGGCGTTCTTCGCGAAGCATCTCGGCTGACGCCTTTCTCTTTCCTCTTCGCTCGCGAATGAAGAAAGCCCGGTGCATGCCGGGCTTTCTTTCTTGTTTCTCAGGACGCCGGCTTGCGCTTGAGACCGGGCCCGTCGCCCACGCGGGTCTGGAGGAAATCGAGCAGCGCGCGCAGCGCGGCGCTGTTGTGGCGCCGCTGCAGGTACGCGGCCGAGAGCCACATGTCCTTGCGCGTGTAGCCCTGCAGCACCGGCACCAGTTCGCCATGCTCGATGTGCGACTGCACGAGGATCGAGGGCAGGTAGATCACGCCGAAGCCGCGCATCGCGACGCGGATCAGCGGGGCGCCCTCGGTGCAGTCCATGCGGCTCTTGACGTGCACGTCCAGCGGCTGGCCACCGTCGTCGAAGCGCCATACCGGCTGGGCGCCGAGCAGCGAGTGGGTGAGCGCCTCGTGGCTGGCCAGGTCGCGCGGGTGCTCGGGCTTGCCGTGCTTCTTCCAGTAGACGGGCGAGGCGCAGACCACCATGTCCATGAGCCGGAGCTTGCGCACGATGAGGTTGGCGTCTTCCACGGGACCGCTGCGGATGTCGACGTCGATGCCTTCCTCGGCCAGGTCGACGGTGCGGTTGGTCAGCTGCAGGCTGATGCTCACGTCGGGGTAGTAGCGCATGAAGTCGGCCAGCAGGTTCGGGAACTCGCCGTTGCCCATGCCGTGCGGGGCCGAGATGCGCAGCCGGCCGCCGGGCTGGCTGGCGCGCTCCTGAAGCTCCGCCTGGGTGAGTTCGACCATCTCCAGTACCGGCGTGCTGCGCTCCAGCAGCAACTGGCCGGCGTCGGTGAGGCTCACGGAGCGGGTGGAGCGGTTCAGAAGGCGCACCCCGAAGCGGGTTTCCAGCTCGGCCACATACTTGCTGACGGTGGCCTTCGACATATCCAGCCTCTTGGCTGCCTGGGAGAAGCTGCCGTGCGAGGCGACCTCCCGGAAGGTTCTGATCAGATCGAGACTGTCCATGTGGATGGGTCCATTGTTTCCATTTTGGGAACGCGATGGTTCGATTCTCCCGGGTTTTTCCTAACTGGTTTGGGCGACACTTGCGTTACACGCCGACGTCGCCAGCCCGGCTGGGCCGTTGGAAGGAACTGGAATGAAGACCCCGAACATCATCGCCGCCGCCGTTTTGTCGCTCTTTGCCGCCTCCGGCGCGCTGGCGCAAGGCTTCGAGCCGGTACAGCCGCTCAAGGCCGTGACCAGCCGCAGCGAAGTGGCCGCCGGCGCGGACGCCGCGGCGCGAGACGGGAATGTCTACGGCGACGTGGTCGCCGTGCCGCTGGCCTCGCGGCCCAGTTCGCTCGACCGGGCATCGATCCGCGCCGAGGCCGTGGCCGCCGCCCACGCGCCGAACCAGAACCTGGACCGCCGCGCCTTCGTCAACAGCGAGGTGCCGCCGCAATTCCAGGGTCCCCGGCGCTAGGCCGGAAGTTTTCCCCAGACAAGGCCGGGCCGGTGCAAACCGGGCCCGGCTTTTTGCTTTGCATGCCTTCATGTCGCCATTGTTTCAATAGAGGAAACACGGTGTCTCTGAACCGGGTGTTCCGGCAATGCCGTTCGCCTGGAAACTCGCCGCACAGGCTCGCGAACCAGCAGGCCTGGTGGACGAACCATCCAACGAACACCCTAGGAGAAATGAACATGAAGACCTCGCAAATCCTCGCCGCTGCCGCCCTGACCCTGATTGCCGTCACCGGCGCTCAAGCCGAAACGTACCAAGGCGTGAACACCGCCGTCTCGACCAAGAGCCGCGACGAAGTCAACGCCGAAGCCGTGCGCACCGCCGCTGCTCCGAACCAGAACGTCGTGCGCGGTTCGCGCGGCGCCGAAACGGTTGCCGTGTCGAAGGACCGTTCGATCGTCGAAGCCGAAGCCGTTCGCACCGCCTACGCTCCCGACCAGAACGTGACCAGCGGTTCGCGCGTCAACAGCAAGGTCATCTCGACCATGCAACACCCGATGGATGCTCGCGTCCAGGCCCAGCAAGGTTCGGGCGCCGTCGCCAAGTAATTGAAGCGGCCCTCCGGGGCTGCCGAAATGCAAAGGGCCACGCGAAAGCGTGGCCCTTTTCTTTGGCCGCAGGCCAAGGGGTGTGGTCAGCGCGTGCGGGCGAGGTAGCGCTTGCGCCAGAAGATCACGACCAGCAGCACGGCGATGACCAGCATGGAGGTCATCGCGATCCAGAAGCCGTCGGCCTTGTGCACCAGCGGGATGAACTCGAAGTTCATGCCGAAGATGCCCGCGATGAGGTTCAGCGGCAGGAAGACGGCGGTGAGCACCGTCAGCACCCGCATGATGTCGTTGGCGCGGTGGCCCTGGACGCTGAAGTGCATCTGCACGGCCGTCTCGGCGTTCTGCTCCAGCCGGTGCACGTGGTGCACCACGCGCTCGATGTGCTCGAGCACGTCGCGGCTGCGGATCATGATGAGCTCCCGCTCGCGCTGTTCCGCCTCGCCCTTGGGCGCGGGGAGCGTTTCCAGCGAGTCGATCCAGTCCTGCATGGCGGCGCGCTGGTCTTCGCAGATCTCGTCCAGGTGGTGCAGCGACTGGCGCGCCTCCATCAGCGCCCCCCAGTTGGTGAAGCGGCTGCGCGGGTCGATCAGCTCGGTCTGCCAGTGGTCGAGCTGCTTGGTGAGCTCGCGTCGCAGATCGAGATATCCGTCGACGATCTGGTTGATGACGCGCAGCATCAGGTCCGCGGGGCCGGTCGGCAGGCGGGCCGAGGTGGCGCGCACGTCGAGCGCCGGTGTGCCGCCGTCGACCGAGGCGGCGGCCAGCAGCCGCGCGGCGAAGGCGTCGCGCACCGCGCCGTCCTCGGGGTGTACCGACAGCAGGACGCGGTCGAACAAGGCGAAGCCCACCGGCCGGGTGTCGACACGGCGCAGCACGGGCGGGCCGCTGCGGGGCTGGCGGGACGCGGCGGCTGGGGCGGGAGCAGGGGCGGCCGGCGGGGCTTCGTTGCCATTGCCCTTGCCGTTTCCCAAAGCGGCCTGGCCGTTGGCCAGCCGCCGGAATACCAGCACGTCGTAGAGCGAGGTGTAGTCGTAGTGCGAGGGAAGCTGGTCGTTGAGCAGGTCGGCAACGTGCAGGTCGACCAGCTGCGTGAGGCACAGCGTCTGCAGGATCTGCTGCACCTCGGCCAGCGAGGCCCGGAATTCATCCCGCGTGAGCGAGATCCAGAGGTAGCCGCTGGCGCCGCAGGCGCCCGGCACGGTCAGCGGCGCCAGCGCGGCGTGCTCGCTGACCTGCGAACGATTGATTTCGAAGATGCGCATGCCCGGTTTCGGCGCGCCGTTACTTCTGCAGCAGGCGCGCGGCGTCGAGCGCGAAATAGGTCAGCACGCCGTCGGCGCCGGCGCGCTTGAAGGCCAGCAGGCTTTCGAGCACCACGGCATCGTGGTCGAGCCAGCCGTTCTGGGCGGCGGCCTTGAGCATCGCGTACTCGCCGCTCACCTGGTAGGCGAAGGTCGGCACGTGGAACTGGTCCTTCACGCGGCGCACGATGTCCAGGTAGGGCATGCCGGGCTTCACCATCACCATGTCGGCGCCCTCGGCGATGTCGATGGCGACCTCGCGCAGGGCCTCGTCGCTGTTGCCCGGGTCCATCTGGTAGACCTTCTTGTTGCTCTTGCCGAGCGTGGCGGCCGAGCCGACGGCGTCGCGGAAGGGGCCGTAGAAGGCGCTGGCGTACTTGGCGCTGTAGGCCATGATGCGCGTGTGGATGTCGCCGCGGGCTTCCAGCGCGGTGCGGATGGCACCGATGCGGCCGTCCATCATGTCGCTGGGCGCCACGATGTCCACGCCGGCCTGCGATTGCGCGAGCGCCTGCTTCACCAGCACCTCGACGGTCGCGTCGTTGAGGATGTAGCCGGTGTCGTCGAGCAGGCCGTCCTGGCCATGGCTGGTGTAGGGGTCGAGGGCGACGTCGGTCATCACGCCCAGCTCGGGAAAGCGGGCCTTCAGCTCTGCCACCACGCGGGGAATCAGCCCGTCGGGGTTGAAGGCCTCGCGGCCGTCGGGGGTCTTGAGGCCGGCGTCGATCACCGGGAAAAGCGCCATCATCGGAATGCCGGCCGCCACGCACTGCTCGGCCACAGGCAGCAGCAGGTCAAGGCTCAGGCGCTCCACGCCGGGCATCGAGGGAACGGCATCGCGGCGCTTCTCGCCTTCCTGGACGAACACCGGGTAGATCAGGTCGTTGACCGTCAGTGCGTGCTCTCGCACCAGATTGCGGGTGAAAGCGTCGCGGCGAAGGCGCCGCGGCCGCCCGGCGGGGAACATGGCCAGAGGGGAAGATGATGACGTCATATATCCAAAATTGTGCCTGAAGCGCCTGTTTACGGCCTCTTGGCACGGGCGTTCGGTTGTCGGACAACTACGGAAAATAGTAGAACCAAGGTTCTCGGTTTTTTGCTTTAAATGTCAAAGAAAGTGCCACAGTCGCTTGAAACCTTGTTTCGTCTTTGTTAAATTCTGAAGCGGGCGGCTTGCCGCTCCCCGCTTTCCTCCCTGAGCGGGTGCCTTGATGTGTGACAGCAAAAGGGCTTCCCAGCCCGACGTGAAGACGTCGGGCTTTTTTTTGCCCGTCGTACGAGTGCGTACCGGGGAAACGGGCAGTACCAGAGAGGGCGCGCCACTAAACTGCCGCCATGCTCTGGGTCAAATCTCTACACATCGTCTTCATTGCAAGCTGGTTCGCGGGGCTCTTCTACCTGCCCCGGATCTTCGTCAACCTGGCGATGGTTCCGCCCGAATCGGTGGCCGAGCGCGAGCGCCTGCTGCTCATGGCGCGCAAGCTCCTGAGGTTCACGACCTTCCTGGCGGTTCCCGCAATCGGCTTCGGCCTGTGGCTCTGGCTGGGCTACGGCATCGGGCGCGGCCCGGGCAACGGCTGGATGCACGCCAAGCTGGCACTCGTGCTGGCGGTGATCGGCTATCACCACGGCTGCGGCGTGCTGCTGCGCCGCTTCGCGGCCGGCGAGAACCGGCGCAACGACCGCTGGTTCCGCTGGTTCAATGAGCTGCCGGTGCTGCTGCTGCTGGGCATCGTGATCCTGGTGGTGGTCAAGCCGTTCTGAGCAGGGCAGCGGTGCACACGGTGGATCGGCCGCAGCACAAGTCCGCCGCGCTTCCCCTGGCGCTCGCGTATGGGGCGCTGATCGTCTACGCCAGCCTCTATCCGTTCGCCGACTGGCGGGACCAGGGGATCGCCCCCTGGGCGTATCTCTCGGCGCCCTGGCCCAAGTACTGGACGGGCTTCGACTTCGCGGTCAACGTGGTCGGCTACGTTCCCTTCGGCTTCCTCTGTGCTCTGGCCGTGCTGCGGACGGGGCGGGCTGCCGGCGTCTGGCATGCGGTGCTGCGCGCCACCGTGGCGGGAGCAGCGGTCTCCTTCACCATGGAGACGCTGCAGAGCTACCTGCCAGCGCGCATTCCTTCCAATGTGGATCTGGGGCTCAACACGGCGGGTGCCGTCGTCGGCGCCGTGCTGGCGGCGGGGCTCGAGCGGCTGGGGGCGGTCGCGCACTGGAGCCGTGCGCGCTCGCAGTGGTTCGCCGAGGACTCGCGCGGCGCGCTGGTGCTGCTGGCGCTGTGGCCCTTTGCGCTGCTTTTTCCGGCGGCCGTCACATTCGGGCTGGGGCAGGTGTTCGAGCGGCTGGAGGTGGCTATTTCCGAATGGCTGCTCGACACGCCCTTCATCGACTGGATGCCGCTGCGCCAGTTCGAGCTCGAGCCGCTGGTGCCGGCGGTGGAGCTGCTGTGCGTGATGCTGGGCGCGCTGGTGCCGTGCCTGCTGGGCTATCTGGTGGCGCGCTCGGCGGTGCAGCGCGCGGTGCTGCTGCCGCTCACGCTGCTGGCCGGCATCGCGGCCTCTGCGCTGTCGGCTGCTCTGAGCTACGGGCCGGAGCACGCCTGGGCCTGGCTCGGGCTGCCGGTGCAGGTCGGCATGGCGGCGGCGTTCTTCGCCGGCGTGCTGCTGCTGTTCGCGCCGCGCCGGCTGTGCGCGGCGCTGCTGCTGATGGGGCTGGTGCTGCAGCTGAGCCTGCTGAACCAGGCGCCCGAGAGCGCGTACTTCGCGCAGACCCTGGCCACCTGGGAGCAGGGGCGCTTCATCCGGTTCCACGGGCTGGCGCAATGGCTGGGCTGGGTGTGGCCCTACGCGGTGATGGTCTACGTGGTGGCGGCCTTGTCGCGCCGCGGGCGGGCCGGTGCGGTCCCGACGAGCTGAGCGTGCGGATTGCTCGGCCGGAGTGAGGGTAAAGAGGGTGGTCACTAAAATCCGCCGATGCCCAGCTCCACCCCAGCCGCACCGTCCGGCTACTACGGCCGCCACATTTTCTTCTGCCTCAACGAGCGCAAGAACGGCGAGGACTCCTGTGCCATGCACAACGCTCAGGAAGGCTTCGACCGCTGCAAGGCGAAGGTCAAGGAAGAGGGCCTATCGGGGCCCGGCAAGGTGCGCGTCAACAAGGCCGGCTGTCTTGACCGCTGCGCCGGCGGTCCGGTGGCCGTGGTGTACCCCGAGGCCGTCTGGTACACCTTCGTCGACAGCGAGGACATCGACGAGATCGTCGAGTCGCACCTGAAGAACGGCCAGGTCGTCGAGCGGCTGCTGCTGCCCCCGAACGTCGGGCGCTGAACTTTTACGCCGGCCCCTTGCTCGTACCTGCGCCAATGAATTCCCAGACCGAAAAGATCAGCCTCCAGGGCGCCGCCGGCGCGATCGAGGTGCAGCGCGACCAGCCTGCCGGAACCCCGCGCGGCATCGCGGTCATCGCCCATCCGCATCCGCTGTTCGGCGGCACGATGGACAACAAGGTGGTGCAGACGCTTGCGCGTGCCTTCGTCGCCAGCGGCTGGACCACGGTGCGCTTCAACTTCCGCGGCGTGGGTGCCAGCGAAGGTGTGCACGACGAAGGGCGTGGCGAGCTGGAGGACATGCTGAATGTCGTCGGCCAGCTCGCGCCCGAGGGGCCGCTGGCGATCGCCGGCTTCTCCTTCGGGGCCTTCGTCGCGGGCGGTGCCGTCGCCAGACTGTGGTCCGAGCGCGAGATCCGGCAGATCGTGCTGGTGGGCACGGCCGCCGCGCGCAACAACGTGGCCACGTTGCCCGTGGAGGCGCACGAGCGCACGCTGGTGGTTCATGGCGAGGCCGATGACACGGTGGCGCTGTCCGCCGTGATGGACTGGGCGCGGCCGCAGTCACTTCCTGTCACAGTCATCCCCGGGGGCGGTCATTTCTTTCACGGACAATTGCCGCTCCTCAAGGGTCTGGTCGTCCGCCATCTGCGCGCGGACATCGCATGAAAGCCTCGCAGGCTTGTTTTCGTCTCTTTCCGAACTCCCAATGAATCGTTTTCTTGGCGCGCTCCGCGCGCTGGTCTTTACCGCCGCCGCCTCCTTCAGCCTGATTGCCGCCGCCCAGATGCCGGCGCCGCCTGAAATCGCGGCGCGCAGCTATCTGCTGCTGGACGTGACCGCGAACCAGATCCTGGCCCAGAAGGACATCGACAGCCCGGTCGAACCGGCGTCGCTCACCAAGCTGATGTCCGCCTACCTGGTGTTCGACGCGCTGCGCGCCAAGAAGATCACGCTGACCCAGACGCTGCCGGTCAGCCCGCGCGCCTGGAAGATGCCCGGCTCGCGCATGTTCATCGACCCCAAGATGCAGGTGCCGGTGGAAGACCTGATCAAGGGCCTGATCGTGCAGTCGGGCAACGACGCCACGGTCGCGCTGGCCGAAGGCGTGGGCGGCACGGTGGAGCATTTCGTCGAGATGATGAACGCCCAGGCCAAGGTGCTGGGCATGAAGAACACCACCTACAAGAACCCCGAGGGCCTGACGGCGCCCGGCCACACCACGACGGCCCGCGACCTGAGCATCCTGGCGACCCGCCTGGTGCGCGACTTCCCGGAAGAAGCCAAGTACTACGCGATCAAGAAGTACCGCTACCCGGGCACCCCGTCGACCAACGACACCAACCGCAATCTGCTGCTGTTCCGCGACCCGACCGTCGACGGCCTGAAGACCGGCCATACCGAAGCGGCCGGCTACTGCATGATCGCCACCGCCAAGCGCGACTTTCCCAACCTGACGGGCGGGCGCCGCCTGCTGTCGATCGTGCTGGGCACCACGGGCGAGACCGTGCGCGCCAACGAATCGCAGAAGCTGCTGAACTGGGGTTACACGGCCTATGACGCTGTCCGCCTGTTCGACGGCGGCCAGCCGGCGGCCACTCCGGCCGTCTGGAAGGGCAAGGCCAACATCCTGAAGCTGGGCCGTCCCGAGCCCATCGTGGTGGCGGTGCCGACGGGCACGGCCAACAAGATCAAGACCCAGGTGTCGCGTCCCGACCCGCTGGTCGCGCCGTTCACCAAGTATCAGGCGGTCGGCTCGCTCAAGGTCACGCTGGATGACCAGCCCCTGGCCGATGTGCCGCTCGTGGCGCTGGAGCCGGTCGAGCAGGCCGGAGTCCTCGGCCGCGCCTGGGATGCCCTGCGTCTCTGGATCAAGTAAGCCGGGGGCGGAAAAAGAGGCAGAAAGGGCTGCTGGCGGTCATCTGCGGCTGCCGACTTTGCCGTTTCAGGCTCGTTTGCTATACTCGTGGGCTTTTCGGAATTTTCCGAAGGGTTTCACGTTTTCGTCATTCCCGGCCTCCTTGAGTCACGACAAGGGTGGTTTCACAGCCAGGGCCGGGGCGTTTCTCGTTTTGGGGACTTTTTAATTCATGCCAACCATCAATCAACTGGTGCGTCAGGGTCGAACGGTCGAAAAGATCAATTCGAAGAGCCCTGCCATGCAGAACTCGCCGCAACGTCGCGGTGTCTGCACCCGCGTCTACACCACGACGCCGAAGAAGCCGAACTCGGCTCTGCGTAAAGTTGCCAAGGTCCGCCTGACCAACGGCTTCGAAGTCATTTCCTACATCGGCGGCGAAGGCCACAACCTCCAGGAACACAGCGTCGTGCTGGTCCGCGGCGGTCGTGTCAAGGACTTGCCCGGTGTGCGCTACCACATCGTTCGCGGTTCGCTCGACCTGCAAGGCGTGAAAGACCGCAAGCAGTCGCGTTCCAAGTACGGCGCGAAGCGTCCCAAGAAGGCCTGATAGGTCTTCCTGTCGTCAAAAACAAACGGTGTTCGGTTACCTTGGCGGGTACATCGAACGAAGTGACCCACTCTCGGGTCGAGTAAGTGAGAGTCCTGACTGGCTCTCGCGGTGCCGGAAACGGTGCCAACTGAAGCAAAGAGGTTAGAAAAATGCCACGTCGTCGCGAAGTCCCCAAACGTGAAATCCTGCCGGATCCCAAGTACGGCAATGTCGAGCTGTCCAAATTCATGAACGTGATCATGGAAGGCGGCAAGAAGGCTGTTGCCGAGCGCATCATCTACGGTGCCCTCGACTTCATCGAGAAGAAGAACCCGGACAAGGACCCCCTCGAGGCGTTCACCGTTGCCATCAACAACGTGAAGCCGATGGTCGAAGTGAAGTCGCGCCGCGTCGGTGGTGCGAACTACCAGGTGCCAGTCGAAGTCCGCCCCGTTCGCCGCCTCGCCCTGTCGATGCGCTGGATCAAGGAAGCCGCCCGCAAGCGCGGCGAGAAGTCGATGGCCCTGCGTCTGGCCAACGAACTGATGGAAGCCACGGAAGGCCGTGGCGGCGCAATGAAGAAGCGCGACGAAGTGCACCGCATGGCGGAAGCCAACCGCGCCTTCAGCCACTTCCGCTTCTAAGAACCAAACTTCGCTTGGGCGTTGGGTGTTGGGTGTCGGGCTTGCAGCCCGCGCTCAAGGCCCAGCGCTCAACGCATTTAACCCGAAAGTAAATCATGTCCCGCAAGACCCCCATCGAGCGCTACCGCAACATCGGCATCTCCGCGCACATCGACGCTGGCAAGACCACGACGACCGAACGTATCCTGTTCTACACCGGTGTGAACCACAAGATCGGTGAAGTGCACGACGGCGCCGCCACGATGGACTGGATGGAGCAAGAGCAAGAGCGCGGTATCACGATCACGTCGGCTGCCACCACCTGCTTCTGGAAGGGCATGGCCGGCAAGTTCGACGAACACCGCATCAACATCATCGACACCCCCGGCCACGTGGACTTCACCATTGAAGTCGAGCGCTCGATGCGCGTGCTGGACGGCGCCGTGATGGTGTACGACGCCGTCGGCGGCGTGCAGCCGCAGTCGGAAACCGTCTGGCGCCAGGCCAACAAGTACAAGGTTCCGCGTCTCGCGTTCGTCAACAAGATGGACCGCACCGGCGCCGACTTCCTGCGCGTCCGCCAGATGATGGTTGACCGCCTGAAGGCCAACCCCGTCGTGATCCAGATCCCGATCGGTGCCGAAGAGCACTTCCAGGGCATCGTCGACCTCGTGAAGATGAAGGCGATCATCTGGGACGAGGACAAGGGCGTCACCTTCACCTACGGCGACATCCCCGCGAACCTCGTGGACCTGTGCAACGAGTACCGCGAGAAGCTGGTCGAAGCCGCTGCCGAAGCCAGCGAAGACCTGATGAACAAGTACCTCGAAGGCGGCGAACTGTCCGAGGAAGAAATCAAGAAGGCCCTGCGCCAGCGCACCATCGCCGGCGAAATCCAGCCGATGCTGTGCGGCTCGGCCTTCAAGAACAAGGGCGTGCAGGCCATGCTCGACGCCGTCATCGAATACATGCCCTCGCCGCTGGACATTCCGCCGGTGGCCGGCGTGTCGGAAGATGAGACGCCCACGACCCGCAAGGCTGACGACAACGAGAAGTTCTCGGCCCTCGCATTCAAGCTGATGACCGACCCGTTCGTGGGCCAGCTGACCTTCGTGCGCGTCTATTCGGGCGTGCTCTCGAAGGGCGACAGCGTCTACAACCCGGTGCGCGGCAAGAAGGAACGCATCGGCCGTATCGTGCAGATGCACGCGAACAACCGCGAGGAAGTCAGCGAAATCCGTGCCGGCGACATCGCCGCCTGCGTGGGCCTGAAGGATGTGACGACCGGTGAGACGCTGTGCGATCCGGAAGCTGTCGTGACCCTCGAGCGCATGCACTTCCCCGAGCCGGTGATCCGCCAGGCCGTGGAGCCGAAGAGCAAGGCCGACCAGGAAAAGATGGGCATCGCACTGGGCCGCCTGGCACAGGAAGACCCCTCGTTCCGCGTCAACACCGACGAAGAATCGGGCCAGACCATCATCGGCGGCATGGGCGAGCTCCACCTCGAAATCATCGTGGACCGCATGAAGCGCGAATTCGGCGTGGAAGCCAACGTGGGCAAGCCGCAAGTGGCCTACCGCGAAACGATCCGCAAGACCGTCGAGGAAGCCGAAGGCAAGTTCGTTCGCCAGTCGGGCGGCAAGGGCCAGTACGGTCACGTCGTGCTGAAGATCGAACCCCAGGAAGCCGGCAAGGGCTTCGAGTTCGTCGACGCCATCAAGGGCGGTGTGGTTCCTCGCGAATACATCCCCGCGGTCGAGAAGGGCATCGTGGAAGCCCTGGGCCAGGGCGTGCTGGCGGGCTACCCCGTCGTGGACGTCAAGGTCACGCTGCACTTCGGCTCGTACCACGACGTGGACTCGAACGAAATGGCGTTCAAGATGGCCGCGATCTTCGGCTTCAAGGAAGGCGCCCGCAAGGCCAACCCCGTGATCCTCGAGCCAATGATGGCCGTGGAAGTCGAAACGCCTGAAGACTACGCCGGCAACGTGATGGGCGACCTGTCGTCCCGCCGCGGCATGGTGCAGGGCATGGACGACATGGTCGGTGGCGGTAAGGCCATCAAGGCCGAAGTGCCGCTGTCGGAAATGTTCGGCTACTCGACCACGCTGCGCTCGATGTCGCAAGGCCGCGCAACGTACACGATGGAGTTCAAGCACTACGCCGAAGCTCCGCGCAACGTTGCCGAAGCCATCGTGGCCGCTCGCGCCAAGTAAGCTTTTCAAGAACGTCGGGCCATGCATTGCATGGCCCTTCCTGTCTGCGATCCGGTGCCGCCCTGTTCCCGTGCGGGGCGAACCAGCAACCGGATGCAGACATAAAACCAATACACGGGACTGCTCTTTCAAGGATTGAAAAATGGCAAAAGGTAAATTCACCCGCACCAAGCCGCACGTGAACGTGGGCACGATCGGTCACGTCGACCACGGCAAGACCACGCTGACGGCTGCGATCGCCACGGTGCTGTCGTCGAAGTTCGGCGGCGAAGCCAAGGCTTACGACCAGATCGACGCGGCTCCTGAAGAAAAGGCGCGCGGCATCACGATCAACACCGCGCACGTCGAGTACGAAACGGCCAACCGCCACTACGCACACGTCGACTGCCCCGGCCACGCCGACTACGTGAAGAACATGATCACCGGCGCCGCCCAGATGGACGGCGCCATCCTGGTGTGCTCGGCCGCCGACGGCCCGATGCCCCAGACCCGTGAGCACATCCTGCTGGCTCGCCAGGTGGGCGTGGGCTACATCATCGTGTTCCTGAACAAGTGCGACATGGTCGACGACAAGGAACTGCTCGAGCTGGTCGAAATGGAAGTCCGCGAACTCCTCGACAAGTACGAATTCCCCGGCGACGACACCCCGATCATCCACGGCTCGGCCAAGCTGGCCCTGGAAGGCGACAAGGGTGAACTGGGCGAAGGCGCCATCATGAAGCTGGCCGAAGCCCTGGACACGTACATCCCGACGCCCGAGCGCGCCGTGGACGGCACGTTCCTGATGCCCGTGGAAGACGTGTTCTCGATCTCGGGTCGCGGCACGGTGGTGACCGGCGCCGTCGAGCGCGGCGTGATCAAGGTCGGTGAAGAAATCGAAATCGTGGGCATCCGCCCGACGGTCAAGACCACCTGCACCGGCGTGGAAATGTTCCGCAAGCTGCTGGACCAGGGCCAGGCTGGCGACAACGTCGGCGTGCTGCTGCGCGGCACGAAGCGCGAAGAAGTCGAGCGCGGCCAGGTGCTGTGCAAGCCCGGCTCGATCAAGCCGCATACGCACTTCACTGCCGAGGTGTACGTTCTGTCGAAGGACGAAGGCGGCCGTCACACGCCGTTCTTCAACAACTACCGTCCGCAGTTCTACTTCCGCACGACGGACGTGACCGGCGCGATCGAGCTGCCCAAGGACAAGGAAATGGTCATGCCCGGCGACAACGTCAGCATCACCGTGAAGCTGATCAACCCGATCGCGATGGAAGAAGGCCTGCGCTTCGCCATCCGCGAAGGCGGCCGTACCGTGGGTTCGGGCGTCGTGGCGAAGATCCTCGACCTGTAATCAAAAACGGGAGCAAAGGAATCACCATGGCTACCAAGCAAAAGATCCGCATCCGCCTGAAGGCATTCGACTACAAGCTGATCGACCAGTCGGCCGCTGAAATCGTGGACACCGCCAAGCGCACCGGCGCGATCGTCAAGGGCCCCGTGCCCCTGCCGACCCGCATGAAGCGCTTCGACATCCTGCGTTCGCCGCACGTCAACAAGACGTCGCGCGACCAGCTGGAAATCCGCACGCACCAGCGCCTGATGGACATCGTCGACCCGACCGACAAGACCGTGGACGCGCTGATGAAGCTCGACCTGCCGGCCGGCGTGGACGTCGAGATCAAGCTGCAGTAATCCATTCGGCTTCGCGCCGAAGCTGCTGAGAAACCCGCCTGCAGAAATGCAGGCGGGTTTTGTGCTTTATGTCTCACGAATGTGGCATCCTCCCGTGCCGACGCCCGCCAATCTTCGAGGCGTCGGGTAGCTGAAGCGAGGGCAGCACAACATGGGACAAGGCATCTCTTTTTCGTCGGGCTTGGTCGCCTGCGTGGCGGCAGCGCTCCTGACCGCTTGCGGTGGTGGCGGAGGGGGAGGCGGCGGTGGCGTCCCCTTGCTCCCCCTGATCCCGGCGACGCCGGTCGCGCTGAGCGGCACGGCCACCTACGAGTCGGTGCCCAACCCCAGCGGCCGCCTCGTGTATGCCGACACAACGGTCAAGCCGGTGCGCGCCGCCTTCGTCGAGGTGCTCGATGCCGCCAGCGGCAACCAGCTGGCCACCACGGCCACCGACGACAACGGCGCCTATTCGGTGAACGTCCAGGGAAACACGAACGTCATCGTCCGCGTGCGCGCCCAGCTGACTCGCACCGGCTCGCTTCCGAGCTGGGACGTCACCGTGCGTGACAACACGCAGTCGAGCGCGATCTATTCCATGCAGTCCTCGGTGTTCTCCACCGGCGGCGCCGCGCTTACCCGCGACCTGCGCGCCTCCAGCGGTTGGGGCGGGTCGAGCTACACCGGCCAGCGCGTGTCGGGGCCGTTCGCCATCATGGACACGGTCTACACCGCGATGCAGAAGGTGATGACGGCCGCTCCGGCGACGGCGTTTCCTTCGCTGAAGGTGTTCTGGAGCGTCAACAACACGAACGCCAGCGGCAGCATTGCGCAGGGGCAGATCGGCACCACGTTCTTCGTTGGCAGGAGTTCGGGGGCCGAGATCTACGTGCTCGGCAAGGAGGACGTGGATACCGATGAGTTCGATGCGCCGGTGATCGCGCACGAGTGGGGGCACTACTACCAGGCCTCCTTCAGCCGCGACGACTCGACCGGTGGCTCGCACTCCACGACCGAGCGCGTCGATCGCCGCCTTGCCTTCTCCGAGGGGTGGGGCAATGGCTGGTCGGGCATTGCACTGGGGCGCAGCAACTATGTCGATTCGGGTGGCCCTGGCCAAGCGCAGGGCGGCAATCTCGATCTCACGAGAGGGCCGACGACCAATCCGGGCTGGTTCCGCGAACCCTCGATCCAGTCGATCTTCTGGAACCTGAACCAGCAGGTCGGGTTCAAGCCGATCCACGACACGATGACGAGCGCGCTGTTCAGGGGCGGCGCGCCGGTCACCTCGATTCATCCGTTCACGGCGGCGTTCAACGTTGTTGCGTCGGGCAATGCATCGGCGCTGTCGACACTGCTTGCGGGCCAGGGCATCAGCACGGCTTCCAACGATGCCTACGGCGTGCAGGAAACCAACAACGGCGGATCGCCGACGGTGAGCTATGTGTTGCCGATGTACGCCCCGGCGACGCTTGGTACGGGCACCTCGGCCTGCGTGACGAACGCCGAGGACCCGCAACGCGACGGAAACAAGCTCGGCAGCTTCTCCTACCTGCGCTTCACGGCGCCGACCAGCCGCAGCTATCAGTTCGCGATCACCCCGCCGGCGGGAGCCAGCCCCAATTTCGTGATCTACCGGGGCGGGGTGGTGAGCCGGAATACCAATTCAGTCAGCCTGTCGGCCGGCGACTATGTTCTGGTCGTCAACGATGTCAACAACTCCGGCGCAAACACCTGCTTCGGCGTGCTGATCCAATAAGCAGCAGCGAGGAAGTCCACCCATGAACCTCCGTTCCAGTTCGATGATCACCGCCGCCGCTGCATTCCTGGCGCTCGCTGCCGCGTCCGCGTGTGCGGACGGCGTCCCGGGTCAGCGCGCAGCCAAGCAGGCCGCTGCTTCCCGCAATGCCGCGCCCATGACGGTCGCGGCGCGCAAGCCCAACGATTCCGGTGTCCTGATCCAGTACAGGGTCGAAGGCACGGCCCAGGTCGGGCGGCCGATAGCCGTCGTTCTCCAGTTCGATGGCGTGAGCGACCCCGCCGGCGCTACCGCGCGCCTGACGACCGATGCCGGCCTTTCCTTGACGACGAGCAGCAGCCTGGCCCTTCCTGCTGGCCAGAGCACCACCGCCACCGCGACGGTCACCAGCGACCGCGACGGCCTTGCCTACCTGAACGTCTTCGTCACGCAGAACGGTGCCATGAGCATCGTTGCCATCCCCATCCAGACGGGCAAGAGCGCTCCCGCCATGAAGGCTGCTGGCGAGATGAAGTCGTCGGCCGAAGGCGAAAAGATCATCTCGATGCCGGCCAAAGAGCCGAAATAAGCCGGGAACCGCCCCGAAAACGGGCTTCCGAAGCCTGAAAAGCGCCGCAACAGCGGCGCTTGCATTGAGCCCGCCGCGCGGGCTATAATCGCTGGCTCTGCCCTTGTTGCGTCCATATGGGCGCTATGCGAGCAGAGATTTATCAACCTTCTTCCGCAGTT
The DNA here is from genome assembly GCF_056867935.1 of Variovorax sp. TLI9-5A. Classification (NCBI taxonomy): domain Bacteria; kingdom Pseudomonadati; phylum Pseudomonadota; class Betaproteobacteria; order Burkholderiales; family Comamonadaceae; genus Variovorax; species Variovorax sp. TLI9-5A. The sequence continues at coordinate 777,263 of NZ_CP200310.1, forward strand.
CGGGGAAACCCGGCAAACGCTGTCGCCAATTGAAGTGGCAGCGGCGAAGGAAGCTTCCATTTTTTGGAGAAAACAAATGAGTCTGAGCAACTCCCTCGGGTTGCTGGGCCGCAAGGTGGGGATGATGCGTCTCTTCACCGATGACGGGGACGCAGTTCCTGTCACGGTGGTGGATGTGTCCAACAACCGCGTGACCCAGATCAAGTCCCAAGAGAACGATGGCTACGTCGCCCTGCAGGTGACGTTCGGTTCGCGCAAGGCATCGCGCGTGACCAAGCCCGAAGCCGGCCACCTCGCCAAGGCGGGTGTCGAAGCTGGCGAGATCATCCAGGAATTCCGCGTTACCGCCGATACCGCAGGTCAGCACAAGGCTGGCGGCGTGATCCCGGTGGCAAGCGTCTTCTCCGTGGGTCAGAAGGTGGACGTGCAGGGCACTTCCATCGGCAAGGGCTACGCTGGCACGATCAAGCGTCACAACATGAGCTCGCAGCGCGCGTCGCACGGTAACAGCCGTTCGCACAACGTGCCCGGCTCGATCGGTATGGCGCAAGACCCCGGTCGCGTGTTCCCCGGCAAGCGCATGACGGGCCACCTCGGCGACGTCACCCGCACGACGCAAAACCTCGACGTCTTCCGCATCGACGAAGCACGTCAACTGCTGCTCATCAAGGGCGCGATTCCGGGTTCGAAGGGTGGCTTCGTCACCGTGCGTCCCGCCATCAAGGCCAAGCCGCAGGCTGCCCAAGGAGCGAAGTAATGGAACTCGAACTCCTGAACGAACAAGGCCAGGCCGCGTCGAAGTACGACGCCCCCGAGACCGTGTTCGGCCGTGACTACAACGAAGACCTGGTCCACCAGATCGTCGTCGCATTCCAGGCCAACGCACGCCAAGGCACGCGCGCCCAGAAGGACCGCGAACAGGTCAAGCACTCGACCAAGAAGCCTTTCAAGCAAAAGGGAACGGGCCGCGCCCGCGCCGGTATGACTTCCTCGCCGCTGTGGCGCGGGGGCGGCCGGATCTTCCCGAACATGCCTGACGAAAACTTCTCGCAGAAGATCAACAAGAAGATGTACCGCGCCGGCATGGCGTCCATCTTCTCGCAGCTCGCCCGCGAAGGCCGTCTGGCCGTGGTCGACTCGATCAAGGTCGACTCGCCCAAGACCAAGCCGCTGGCTGCCCGTTTCAAGGCGATGAATCTCGAGTCCGTGCTCGTGATCGCCGAAGAAGTCGACGAAAACCTGTACCTTGCCTCGCGCAATCTGGTCAACGTTCTCGTGGTCGAACCCCGTTACGCCGATCCGGTGTCGCTGGTTCACTACAAGAAGGTGCTGGTCACCAAGGGTGCCGTCGACAAGCTCAAGGAGATGTTCGCATGAGCCGCGTGAACCCTACCGCCGCTGAACGTACGTTCGAAGAAGGCCGCCTGATGGCGGTGCTGGTCGCCCCGATCGTGTCCGAAAAGGCCACGATGGTCGGCGAGAAGTCGAACGCTGTCACTTTCAAGGTGCTGCAAGACGCCACCAAGCCCGAAATCAAGGCCGCCGTCGAACTGATGTTCAAGGTCGAGGTCAAGGGCGTGTCGGTGCTCAACACCAAGGGCAAGACCAAGCGCTTCGGCAAGTCCGTCGGCCGCCGCGACAACGTTCGCAAGGCCTATGTGACCCTGAAGGCCGGTCAAGAGCTCAACCTCGTCGGGGAAGGCGCTTAATCATGGCCGTCATCAAGATGAAACCCACTTCGCCGGGCCAACGCGGCGCGGTGAAGATCTCGCGTGACCACCTGTTCAAGGGTGCTCCTCACGCCCCCTGCTGGAACCCCAGTTCCAGAAGGCCGGCCGCAACAACAACGGCCACATCACGATCCGTCATCGTGGCGGCGGTGCCAAGCACCACTACCGCGTTGTCGACTTCGTGCGCAACAAGGACGGCATCCCGGCCAAGGTCGAACGCATCGAGTACGACCCGAACCGCACCGCCCATATCGCCTTGGTGTGCTACGCCGACGGCGAGCGCCGCTACATCATCGCCCCGCGCGGTCTGGAAGCCGGTGCAACGCTGCTGTCGGGCGCCGAAGCTCCGATCCGCGCCGGCAACACCCTGCCGATCCGCAACATCCCGGTGGGTTCGACGATCCACTGCATCGAACTGCAGCCCGGCAAGGGCGCGCAGATCGCCCGCTCGGCCGGTACCTCGGCCACGCTGCTGGCCCGTGAAGGCGTCTACGCCCAGGTCCGCATGCGTTCGGGCGAAGTCCGCCGCATTCACATCGAATGCCGCGCGACCATCGGTGAAGTGGCCAACGAAGAGCACAGCCTGCGCCAACTCGGCAAGGCCGGTGTGAAGCGTCACATGGGTATTCGCCCGACCGTTCGCGGCGTGGTGATGAACCCGGTCGACCACCCGCACGGTGGCGGCGAAGGCAAGACCGGCGAAGGCCGTCATCCGGTCGACCCATGGGGCAACCTGACCAAGGGTTATCGGACCCGCAACAACAAGCGCACGCAGGTCTTCATCGTGTCGCGTCGCAAGAAGTAAGGGATAGCCAATGACTCGCTCTCTCAAAAAGGGTCCGTTCGTCGACCACCACCTCGTGGCCAAGGCCGACAAGGCCGTGACGACCAAGGACAAAAAGCCGATCAAGACCTGGTCGCGCCGCTCGATGGTTCTGCCCGAGTTCATCGGCCTGACCATCGCTGTGCACAACGGCAAGCAACACGTGCCTGTGTACATCACCGACCAGATGGTCGGCCACAAGCTCGGCGAATTTGCGCTCACGCGCACGTTCAAGGGGCACCCCGCGGACAAGAAAGTCCAGAAGAAGTAAGGAACGACCATGTCTGAAACACGTGCAGTCCTCCGCGGTGTCCGCCTGTCGGTCGACAAGGGCCGTCTGGTCGCTGACCTCATCCGCGGCAAGAAGGTCGATCAAGCGCTCAACATCCTGCAATTCACGCAGAAGAAGGCCGCTGTGATCGTGAAGAAGGTGCTCGAGTCGGCCATCGCCAACGCCGAGCACAACGACGGTGCCGACATCGACGAACTGAAGGTCAAGACCATCTACGTCGAGCAGGGCGCCACGCTCAAGCGCTTCACGGCGCGCGCCAAGGGTCGCGGCAATCGCATCAGCAAGCCCACGTGCCATGTGTACGTGACGGTTGGCAACTAAGCCTGGAAGAAATATGGGACAGAAAATCCACCCAACCGGCTTCCGCCTGGCGGTTACCCGTAATTGGTCCAGCCGCTGGTACGCAAGCGACCGCGATTTCGCGGGCATGCTGGCCGAAGACATCAAGGTTCGCGAATACCTGAAGAAGAAGCTGAAGAACGCTTCGGTCTCGCGCGTCATGATCGAGCGTCCCGCCAAGAACGCACGCATCACGATCTACTCGGCACGTCCGGGCGTCGTGATCGGCAAGAAGGGCGAAGACATCGAGAACCTCAAGCGCGAACTGGGCAAGCAACTCGGCGTGCCGGTTGCGGTCAACATCGAAGAAGTGCGCAAGCCTGAAATCGATGCGCAGCTGATCGCCGACAGCATCACGCAGCAGCTCGAAAAGCGGATCATGTTCCGCCGCGCCATGAAGCGCGCCATGCAGAACGCCATGCGTCTGGGTGCCCTGGGCATCAAGATCATGTCGGCTGGCCGCCTGAACGGCATCGAAATCGCACGTACCGAGTGGTACCGCGAAGGCCGCGTGCCGCTGCACACTCTGCGCGCCGACATCGACTACGGCACCTCGGAAGCCAAGACCACCTACGGCGTCATCGGCGTCAAGGTCTGGGTCTACAAGGGCGACACGCTGGGTCGTAACGACCTGCCGGCCGTCGAAACGCCGCGTCCCGAAGAAGAACGTCGTCCGCGCGGTCCGCGCCGTGATGGCCGCCCCGGTGGCGACCGTCCGGGCAGCGACCGTCGTGGCCCCGGCCCGCGCGCCGGTGCCCGCGGCCCGATCGGTGGCAACACCGCTCCGGCCGATGGCAGCGACAAGCCCGCAGAAGCAACCGGCGGTGCCGGTGCAGACTCGAAACCCGCCGTTAAGCGCGTCCGCAAAGCCGCGCCCGCTGCAGCAGCGGACGGTGCCAAGACCGAGTAATCGGTCGCTCCCGGGCGCGCAAGCGCCTGGGGCCCTCACGGAGTAACAAAACATGCTGCAACCTGCACGCAGAAAGTTCCGCAAGGAACAAAAGGGCCGCAACACCGGCATCGCAACCACGGGTAACTCGGTTGCGTTCGGTGACTTCGGTCTCAAATGCACCGACCGCGGCCGCCTGACGGCGCGCCAGATCGAAGCCGCTCGCCGCGCGATTTCGCGTCACGTGAAGCGCGGTGGCCGTATCTGGATCCGCGTGTTCCCCGACAAGCCGATCTCTACCAAGCCCGCCGAAGTGCGGATGGGTAACGGCAAGGGCAACCCCGAGTACTACGTCGCCGAAATCCAGCCCGGCAAGATCGTGTTCGAGATCGTCGGCGTGCCCGAAGAACTCGCCCGCGAAGCGTTCCGCCTGGCCGCCGCCAAGCTGCCGCTGCGCACGACGTTCGTCGCTCGCCAGCTCGGCGCCTGAGAGGAGAACATCCATGGCAACACGTAAGAAGAAAGAAACCGCGGCTCCGGCCAAGGTGACGAAGGCCGCAACCCTGCGCACGAAGGACGTCGCAGGCCTGCAAGCCGAAATCAAGGATCTGCAGAAGGCCCACTTCGGCCTGCGCATGCAGAAGGCCACGCAACAGCTGTCGAACACCTCGACGCTGCGCGTGACCCGTCGCGACATCGCGCGCGCCAAGACCATTCTTGCCCAGAAGCAGCAAGAAACCCAAGCCGCCAAGTAAGGAGTGAACATGACGGAAGCTAAAAAATCCCTCAAGCGCACCTTGATCGGCAAGGTGGTCAGCGACAAGCGTGCCAAGACCGTGACCGTGCTGGTCGAGCGCCGTGTGAAGCACGAGCTCTACGGCAAGATCGTGGCCAAGACGAGCAAGTACCACGCCCATGACGAAAAGGGCGAGTACAAGCTGGGCGACACCATCGAGATCACGGAAAGCCGTCCGATCTCGAAGACCAAGAACTGGGTCGTGACCCGTCTGGTCGAGAAGGCCGTTCTGGTCTGATCATCCCCGGCTCGATACAGCCCATCCGGAAACGGCCCACAATGTGGGCCGTTTTCTTTTTCCAGGAGCACATTCAATGATCAAAGTCGGCGACACCCTTCCCTCGGCCACCCTGCAGGAATATTCCGAAGTCGAGGGCGAAGGCTGCAGCATCGGCCCGAACCCGGTGGACGTGGCCAAGGCAACGGCGGGCAAGACCATCGCGCTGTTCGCGCTGCCCGGCGCCTTCACCCCTACCTGTTCGGCCAAGCACGTGCCGGGTTATGTGCAGCATTTCGACGACTTCAAGGCCGCCGGTGTGGACGAGATCTGGTGCGTGAGCGTGAACGACGCCTTCGTGATGGGCGCCTGGGCGCGCGACCAGAAGACCGGCGCCAAGGTGCGCATGCTGGCCGACGGCAGCGCCGACTTCGCGAAAGCCACCGGCCTCACGCTCGACCTGACCGGCCGCGGCATGGGCCTGCGCAGCAACCGCTACTCGATGCTCGTGAAGGACGGCAAGGTCGCGACGCTCAACGTCGAGGCACCGGGCAAGTTCGAAGTCAGCGACGCCGGCACGCTGCTGGCCCAGGCCCGCGGCTGAGGCCGGCGGATCAGAGATCCACTTTCAGGTAGTGGGCCCCGGCAACGGGGTTGTGATAGTAGGGCGGCACCTCCACGAAGCCCAGGTCTTCGTAGAGCGCCCGGGCTGATTCCATGTCGTCGAGGGTATCGAGCAGCACGCAGCCGTAGCCCGCGCTGCGTGCGGCATCGAGGATTGCCTCGGCCAGCTGGCGGCCCAGCCCGAGGCCGCGGAAGCCGGGGCGCACGTACAGGCGCTTCATTTCCGCCGCGTTCGCATAGTCCGCGCTGTCCAGCGGCCGCAGCGCGCAGCAGCCGGCCACGTGGGCCAGCGTGCCATCGGCGCGCTTCAGCGTTGGTGCCTGGCGCCCGGCCTCTTCCTTGACGTTCGCCGGGTCGACCAGCGCAAGCAGCAGCGTGCCGCGCGGCTCGGCGTACTCGCCTGGCAACTGCGCCAGTTCGCCGTCGAAATCCTGGAAGTCCAGGTCGATGCCCAGCGAACCTGCGTAGTCGCGGAAGATCGTGCGTGTCGCCTCGATCTCGTGGGCCTCTTCGGGGGTGAGCAGCACCACGGCCGGCATGGCCGACAGCGGCAGGGGGCGTGAAATCGAAAAGCTCATACGCGCAACGAGGAAACCCACCAGGCCACGCCCGCGCACAGCGCGAACAGCACCAGCGCCAGCCAGCGCGAGGCCGCGTCATCGCGACTGGGCGCCACCTGGCCGCTTTCGGAAGAAACCAGCTTGTCGCCCGTCACCATCGGCCGCACCAGGCGGTGCCGCTTGACGAGCACATAGAACAGCACCGCCAGCACATGCAGGCTCACGAGTGCGATAACGATCCACTTGCCCTGCGCCTTGTGCCAGCCGGTGGCCAGGCTCACGATTTCGCCTGAGACGAAGCGCGTGAGCGGTCCGGAGGCCGAGATCTCGTCGTCCGCCATCAGTCCCGTCGCGACCTGCAGCACCAGGATGGCCAGCACCGCGAACACCGACAGCGCGCCCAGCGGTGTGTGCCCGATCAGGTGATCCGGATGCGCCCGACCGCGCAGGTAGGCCGCGAGCGAGCCCGGACCGTAGACGAAAGCCCCGAAGCGCGACCAGCGCCCGCCGATAAAACCCCAGAGCAGCCTGAACAGCAGCAGCGCCATCACCGTGTAGCCGATGCGGAAGTGCCATTCCATGGCCCCGTTCAGTCCGGTGCCGATCATGCCGAGGACGGCGATGGCCAGCGCCCAGTGGAAAAGTCGCGTCGGCAGGTCCCAGACCCGGGTGCGGGCGCCGGGGCCGGAGGCCGCTTGGAAGGCGGCCACGGAGGAGTCGGTCATCGGGAAAGGCGCGGGGGCGCGATGCTGCGGAAGGCGCAGATTAGCAAAGTCCGGGCCCCGGGCCGCTTCGGGTTGTTGCTATGCACCGGACACGGCCCGCCCCTACACTCGCCCGCAGCGCTGCGCACGACGGCGTTTTTCTCCCACAACGAGGACCCACGATGACCCGATTTGCTTCGCTCGCCCTGGCAGCCGCCTGCGCTGCCATGTCTCTTCCCGCGGCGGCCCAGTTCGCCAAGCCCGAAGACGCCATCAAGTACCGCCAGAGCGCGCTGTTCGTGATGAGCCAGCACTTCGGCCGCCTCGGCGCCATGGCCAACGGCCGCGCGCCCTACGATGCAGCCGCCGCCGCGGCCAACGCCGAAGTGGTCGCCGACATGGCGAAGCTGCCTTGGGCAGGCTTCAGCGCCGGCGCCGAGGGCGGCAAGGTCAAGCCGGAGATCTGGAAGGAAGACGCCAAGTTCAAGGAGCGCCAGCAGAAGCTGCTCGAGGAAACCGGCAAGCTGGTGACCGCCGCCAAGGCCGGCAACCTCGATGCCCTCAAGGCCCAGTTCGGCCCGACCGCCGCGAGCTGCAAGGCCTGCCACGACAGCTTCCGCGCGCAGTAAGCAGCGGATCGCAACAGGACAAAAGCAAAAGGCGCCCTTTCGGGGCGCCTTTTCGTTGGGGCTGGCGGGAGATCAGGCCTCGGCCAGGAGTTTTTCGATGAGCTTGTGCAGCTCGGCGAAGTCCGGCTCCCCCACATAGCGCTTCACGATCTCGCCGCGCTTGTTGACCAGGTAGGTGGTCGGCGTGAGCTTCACGTCGCCCCAGGCCTGCGCCACGCTGCCGGTGTTGTCGATCGCCACCTTGAACGGCAGCTTGCGCGTCTGGGCGAAGTTGACGACGTAGCTCGGCGGGTCGTAGCTCATGGCCACTGCCAGCGTGTCGTAGCCCTGCGCCTTGTACTTGTCGTAGGTGGCGATGACCTTGGGCATCTCGCCCACGCAGGTCACGCAGCTGGTGGCCCAGAAATTGACCAAGGTGACCTTGCCCTTCAGGTCCGCTGTGCTCTTCTGCGTGCCGTCCAGCAGCACGAAGGTGGAGGCGGGAGCGGCGGTGGCGCCGGAGCCGAGGTACACGCCCACGCCGGTGGCCAATGCGACGACGACAGCTGCTGCGGCGAGGTATTTCTTCATGGCTAGGTGCAAGAGAAGGGCGGCGCGATTTTAGTTCCGCGTGGCGGATCGTGCTGGCGACATCCGGCCCGCCGCGCGCGGTTCGATAATCGCTGCCCCATGCCGTCGCTGTTCCTCGCAGTTCCCCGCTCCCGGCTCGCAGTGCTGGCCGCGGCAGCACTGTTCGCAGCCTGCAGCCCCGCCTTCAACTGGCGCGAAGTGCCGATCGCCGGGGCCGGCCTCGTCGCGATGCTGCCCTGCAAGGCCGACCGCGCAACCCGCGCGCTGCCGCTGGGCACTGAATCGGTGCAGGTCGACATGACAGGCTGCGAAGCCGGCGGCGCGACATTCGCCATCGCGCATGCCTCCGCCAATGGCCCCGAGCAGGCCGAAGCCTGGCTGCGCGCCTGGCACACGGCCACGCGGGGCCAGTTGGGCGAGGCGCAGGTGACGGAATCAGCTGCCAGCGTGCTGCGCGCAACGGCAGTACCCGCGCCGCTGCGCCTGGAAACCCAGCCGCAGCAAAAAGGCACGGCCACGCCACTGCAGGTGCTCTGGTTCGCCCAGTCGCAGAAAGACGGTTCGGTGGCGCTCTACCAGGCCACGGTGCTGGGTCAGCCTTCCTCGGCGGAGGCGTCGAAGACTTTCTTCGAGGGCCTGAGGCTTCCATGAGCGGTGGCCATCCCGCTATCTTTCCGATAGCTGCCCCGGCCGAGCCGTTTCGCGCGGGACTGTCCGTTTTCCGGGGCTGCTGCGTTATGTGCCATATCTACTTCCCCTGGACGCCCCCGCATAATCGACGCGTCGTCCTCCCTTTTGCATGAACAGCATCCTCATCATCGCCCACGCACCGTTCGCTCACGCGATGCGGCAGTGCGCGCTGCATGTGTTTCCCGACTGCGAACAGGCCATCGCCGCGCTCGACGTGCTGCCCAACGTGTCGCCCGAAGAAACGCTGGCGGCCGCGCGCATCACGCTCGCGCAGCAGCTGCACGCGCCGCGCTCGCAGGTGCTGGTGCTGGCCGACGTGTTCGGCGCCACGCCCTGCAACGTGGCGCAGAAGCTGGTGGACGGCGTCCGGTCGCGGCTGGTGGCGGGGGTCAATCTTCCGATGCTGCTGCGTGCCGTCACCTACCGGCACGAACCCCTGGAGACGCTGGTGCAGCGCGCCCTCGCGGGCGGCACCGCGGGCGTGATGCAGGTGGCGGTGGCGGCTCCCCAGAACCAGGCGAAAAGAAAGCACAGTGATCAAGAAATCCGTGACCATCAGCAATAAGCTGGGCCTGCATGCGCGCGCATCGGCCAAGCTGACCAAGCTCGCAGGCAGCTTTCCCTGCGAGGTGTGGCTCTCCCGCGGCGACCGCCGCATCAACGCGAAGAGCATCATGGGCGTGATGATGCTGGCTGCCGGCCTGGGCTCCACCGTCGAGCTCGAAACCAACGGGCCGCAGGAAGACGAAGCGATGAACGCCATCGTCCAACTGATGGACGACAAGTTCGGCGAAGGCGAATAAGGACCGTCCCATGACCTTCGCAGTCCACGGCCTTCCCGTCGCCCGTGGCATTGCCATCGGGCGTGCCGTGCTGGTGGTGTCGAGCCGCATCGACGTCGCCCACTACTTCATCAAGCCCGATGAGATCGAGACCGAGATCGACCGTGTGCGCACCGCGCGCAACGCGGTGGCCGACGAGCTCGCCAAGCTGCAGGCCAACGTCGCGCAGATGGGCCCGAACGACGCGCCGCACGAGCTCGCGGCGCTGCTGGAAGTGCACCAGATGCTGCTGCAGGACGAGGCCCTGAGCGGCGGCGTCAAGCACTGGATCAGCGAGCGGCTCTACAACGCCGAATGGGCGCTGACCACGCAGCTCGAAATCATCGCGCGCCAGTTCGACGAGATGGAGGACCCATACCTGCGCGAGCGCAAGGCCGACCTCGAGCAGGTGGTCGAGCGCCTGCTGCACCGCATGAAGGGCACGGCCGCCGTGCTGGCGCCGAGCCCGCCGCGCCGCAAGCGCGCAGCCTCCACGGACGACGACAACGACGACCCCACCGCGGGCGACGGCATCGACGTGCCGCTGGTGCTGATCGCGCACGACCTCTCGCCGGCCGACATGCTGCAGTTCAAGAAGAGCGTGTTCGCCGGTTTCGTCACCGACGTGGGCGGGCGCACCTCGCATACCGCCATCGTGGCGCGCAGCATGGACATCCCCGCCGTGGTCGGCGCGCGCACCGCGAGCCAGCTGGTGCGCCAGGACGACTGGGTCATCATCGACGGCGACGCCGGCGTGGTGATCGTCGATCCGTCGCCGATCATCCTGGCCGAGTACGGCTTCAAGCAGCGCCAGGGCGACCTCGAGCGCGGCCGGCTCGCGCGGCTGCGCCACAAGCCCGCCGTCACGCTCGACGGCCAGCGCGTGGAGCTGCTCGCCAACATCGAGATGCCGGAAGACACCGTGGGTGCGGTCAAGGCCGGCGCGGTGGGCGTGGGCCTCTTCCGCAGCGAATTCCTCTTCATGGGCCGCGACACCGGCTCGCCCCAGACCCGCCTGCCCGACGAGGAAGAGCAGTACCAGGCCTACAAGCGCGCGGTCGAGGGCATGCAGGGCATGCCGGTCACCATCCGCACCATCGACGTGGGCGCCGACAAGCCGCTGGACAGCATCTCCGCCAACAAGCAGGAGCACCTGAACCCCGCGCTGGGCCTGCGTGCCATCCGCTGGAGCCTGGCCGATCCGGCGATGTTCCTCACGCAGCTGCGCGCCATCCTGCGCGCGGCGGCGCATGGCGAGATCCATCTGCTCATTCCCATGCTCGCGCATGCGAGCGAGATCAGGCAGACCCTCTCGCTGATCGACTTCGCGCGCGCCGAGCTCGACAACCGCGGCGCGGTGTACGGCCACGTGAAGCTGGGCGCCATGATCGAGATTCCGGCGGCCGCGCTCACGCTGCGCATCTTCCTCAAGCACTTCGACTTCCTGTCGATCGGCACCAACGACCTGATCCAGTACACGCTGGCCATCGACCGTGCCGACGAATCGGTGGCGCATCTCTACGATCCGGCGCATCCGGCCGTGCTGCGCCTGGTGGCCGACACCATCGCCGAGTGCCGCCGGCAGGGCAAGGGCGTGGCCGTGTGCGGCGAGATGGCGGGCGACGTGGCCTTCACGCGCCTGCTGCTGGGGCTGGGCCTGCGCAGCTTCTCGATGCATCCCTCGCGCATCCTCGCGGTCAAGCAGGAAGTGCTGCGCGCCGACACCGGCAAGCTCGAAGCCTGGGCCAAGGGCGTGCTCGATTCCGACGACCCTGCCGCCGCGATGGCGGGCTGATTCGGCTGTTCATTCGGGAAGCACCGCGGAACCGGCTCTGCCGGGCCGCAGGTGTTGCCTCCCGGCAGGGAGTGGGTGAAGCGACATGAAGTGGGCGCAGCCTGGGGCGAGCTGAAACTTAACGAAACACGCCGAAACTGCGGCGAAAGGACTTGCGCGGAGCCCGCAAGCACGATCAGGCCTTCTCTTCAACCACTGAAAGAAAGGCCTGAAATGAACTCCATCTCCTTCACCCAGATCGTCGCCGTCGCATCCTTCGCCATGCTCGCCGCAGCCGGCGCGAAGGCCGAGAGCTACGAGGGCGTGCAGCCCGCCGTGTCGGCCAAGAGCCGCGCCGAGGTCAACGCCGAAGCCGTGCGCACCGCATCGGCGCCCGACCAGAACGTGGTGCGCGGCTCGCGCGGTGCCGAGACCATGGCGGTCTCGACCGAACGCGGGCGCATCGTCGCCGAAGCCGTGCGCGCCGCCGCCGCACCCGACCAGAACGTGTCGGCCAGCTCGCGCGTGAACAGCCAGGTCATCTCGACGATGCCCAATCCCGTCGACGCACGCGCCGCCGCTGCCAACGCCAAGAGCAGCCGCCTGTAAGCAGGCCGGCTTGTCGCCGCGCCCGTCGCAATAAAACGAAACACGCCGTAACCGCAGCGAGAGGACTTGGCCCGGTGCAATCCGCACCATGGAGCTTCCTCCTCAACACAACACCAGGAACACAAGGAATCGCCATGAAACACTGGATCAAACGCACTCTCTTCGGCTTCGCTGGCGCCGCCATGGTCGCGGGCAGCATCGCCGGTTGCAGTAGCTACCGCCACGGCTGGGGCGGCGACAGCGCCGAGTTCCGCACGAAGATGGTCGAGCGCGTGGGCAGCAAGCTGGAGCTCGACGCGAGCCAGAAGCAGAAGCTCACCGTGCTGGCCGAGAAACTGCAGGCGCAGCGTGAAGCCATGCGCGGCGCCGGCGGCTCGGGCGACCCGCGCTCGCAGTTCAAGGCGCTGTTCGCGGGCAACAAGCTCGATCAGGCCGGTGCCGCTCGCCTGATCGACGAGAAGACCACGGCGGTGCGCAATGGCAGCCCCGAGGTCATCGCCGCCGCAGCGGACTTCTTCGACAGCCTGAATGCCGCACAGCAGCAGAAGGTGCGCGACTTCATGGAACGAGGCGGCCGCCGCTGGAGCCATCGTGGCTGAGCTTGGCTCACCCCCAGGCTTCGCGCACTCCGTGTCGCTTCGCCTCCCCCTCTCCGGGGGCGACACCAGTGGCCCGGCGAAGCCGGTTCCACGGTGTCTCCCGAAGAAGCCGCTGTGGGCGTAACGGGCGGCGTGCGCACGCTGCTGCGTCTCGAAGGCGCCGTGGTGCTCGGCGTGGCGCTCGCCGCCTACGCCCAGTTCGGCGCGGGCTGGGGCGTGTTCGCGCTCTGGCTGCTCGCGCCCGATCTCTCGCTGCTGGGCTACCTCGCGGGCCCTCGCACGGGCGCTGCGCTCTACAACGCGGCGCACTCGTACGTCGGCCCGGTGCTGCTGCTGGCGCTCGGCGTGCTCGCGGCCATGCCTTGGGCGGTGGCCGGCAGCCTGATCTGGCTGGCCCACATCGGCATGGACCACGCGCTGGGCTACGGGCTCAAGTACGCGAGCGGCTTCGCCGCGACGCACCTGGGCCGCATCGGCAAGGCTGATCCATGGTGAGCCACGACAACACCGCTTCCCATGCCGTGCACGCGCCTGCCGCGCGCGCATGGATGCTGACCGAGGCGCTCACGCTGGGCGTCGCGTCGATGGTGCATGCCGGGTTCCTCGTGCCCGGCTACGCGCACCCGGCGGCACGCACCGCCGAGGCGGTGATCGCCACGGTGCTGGTGCTCGCCTCGGTGGAGACCTGGCTGCGCCCGCACCATGCGCGCCGCGCGGCCATCTTCGGGCAGGGCTTCGCGCTGCTGGGCACGCTGGTCGGATTGGGCACCATCATCGCGGGCATCGGCCCGCGCACGATGCCCGACGTGGTCTACCACGCGCTGCTGCTTTCAATTCTCGTGACGGGCCTGACCTGGGCGGTGCGATGCCGGCGGGGCTGATGGTCAGCGAGGTCATTCGTCACTTTCTCGTCCGGAGGCACAATCCCGCCATGCCGCGCATCCTGCTGATCGACGACGACGAGCACCTCGCCGCGCCGCTGACCACCTACTTCGCACGCTTCGGCTGCACGCTCGAAAGCGCCGTGCGTCCGAGCGAAGGCCTGGCCAAGCTGCGCGCGGGCACCTACGACGCGGCCATCCTCGACGTGATGCTGCCCGAGATGGACGGCTTCGCGCTGTGCCGCGAGATTCGCAAGGAAAGCGACATTCCCATCGTGATGCTCACCGCCCGCGGCGAGGTGATGGACCGCGTGGTCGGCCTCGAACTCGGCGCCGACGACTACGTGCCCAAGCCCTTCGAGCCGCGCGAGCTGGTGGCGCGCGTGCAGACCATCCTGCGTCGCCAGCGCAGCGTGCCGCAGGCCGCCGCCAACGGCACGCAGTACCGCGTGTTCGACGGCCTGTCGATCGACCTTGACCGGCGCCAGGTGCTGTGCCACGGCGAGCGCGTGGAACTCACCGGCACCGAGTTCGAGCTGCTGGCGCTGCTGGCGGCCGAGCCGGGCAAGGTCTTCAGCCGCGACGACATCCTCAACCGCCTGCGCGGCCACGAGGCCGAGCTCTACACGCGCGCGGTCGACATCGTGGTGAGCCGCCTGCGCAAGAAGCTGGAGCCGCTGGACTGCATCAAGACACTGCGCAACGCGGGTTATGCGCTGGCGGTGGCACGCAGCGAGCCTGCATGAATTTCGGCCGAAGCAGGGAGTCCCGCAGGATGCGGTGGCGCGGCGAGGAATGCCGCGACGAGATGACGCGCGGCGACTGGCACGCCAAGTGGCACGCGCGCTGGAACGAGAAGGTTCAGGGCAAGCGCCGCTGGCGGCGTTCGCTGCGCGTGCGGCTGGTGCTGATGTTCGTGCTGCTCGCGCTGGTGATGGCGGCTGTGTTCATGGGCGGCATGAAGAAGTCGTTCTCCACCGGCTGGGCCGAGGCCGCCAAGCCGATGCTGACCGATTACGCCGACCGCCTCGTCGCCGAGATCGGCACGCCGCCCGACGTGGCGCGCGCGCAGGCGCTGGTGGCGCGGCTGCCCATCACCATCCGCATCGTCGGCCCCAAGGTCAACTGGGATTCCAACCCCGGCGGCGCGAACAGCCCCGGCGGCTGGATGCACGACCGCGAGGACGTGTTCGGCGGCGACAAGTGGTTCATCCGCCCCACGGCCGACGGGCACCGCGTGATCTTCGGCTGGTCGCCCAAGCTTTGGCAGCTGGCGCCGCGCGTCATCGGCTGGGCCACGCTGGGCCTGCTGCTGTCGTGCGTGCTGCTGGGCTACGCCTACGTGAGCCGGCTGCTGCGCCCGCTGATCGACATCCGCGAGGGCGCGCAGCGCTTCGGCCGCGGCGAGTTCACGCAGCCGATTCCGATCCGCCGCAACGACGACCTGGGCGACCTGGCCGAGCGCATCAACACCATGGCCGAGGACATCCAGGCCATGCTCGACGCCAAGCGCGGGCTGCTGCTGGCGCTGAGCCACGAACTGCGCTCGCCGCTCACGCGCGCCCGGCTCAACGCCGAACTGTTGCCGACCACGCCCGAGGGGCAGGCCGAGCGCGACGCGCTGCTGCGCGACCTCAACGAGATGCGCGACCTCATCAGCGACCTGCTCGAAAGCGAGCGCCTCGCAAGCCCGCACGTGGCGCTGCAGCGCGAGCCGGTCGACCTGGCGGCGCTGATCCGGGAGATCGCCGCCGAGATGCCCGGCGCGGAGCACGTTCACCTCGACCTGGCAGATGGCCTGCCGCCGCACGGCGTGGACCGCATGCGCATCCGCCTGCTGGTGCGCAACCTGCTGGACAACGCGCTGCGCTACAGCGCCGACGCGCCCCGGCCGCCGTGCGTGTCGCTGCGCGCGGTGATCGAGGGCGACAGCAGCCGGCAGGGCGTGGAGATCGAGGTGCGCGACCACGGCCCCGGCGTGGACGAGGCGCAGCTCGAGCGCCTGACCGAGCCCTTCTACCGCACCGACGGCGCCCGGGCGCGCGCCACCGGCGGGGTGGGCCTGGGCATGTACCTGTGCCGGCTGATCGCCGAGGCGCACGGCGGCAAGCTCACGGTGCGCAACGGGCAGCCGGGGCTGCAGATCGTCGTCAGGCTGGCCTAGATTGGGTAGAAGTAAGCGCCAGGCGCCGCTGTCGCCTGCGCTACCTGCCCGCCGGGAGGGCGCCGCTACGATGCGCCTGCGCGCCAGCGCCCCTCATTCAAGGTCAAGGAGACAGCCACCATGAGCAGCCCACTCACCAATCACCAGGTCCGCCTCGCCAAGCGCCCCGAGGGCACGGCCACCCGCGAGAACTGGAAGTTCACCACCGAGCCCGTCGGCGAGCCGGCCGAGGGCGGCGTGCTCGTCAAGACGCTGTCGCTGTCGTTGGACCCCGCCATGCGCGGCTGGCTCAACGACGCCAAGAGCTACATCCCGCCCGTGGGCATCGACGAAGTGATGCGCGCCGGCGGCGTCGGCCGCGTCATCGCCTCGAAGAACCCGCAGTTCGCGGTGGGCGACACGGTCTACGGCACGCTGGGCGTGCAGGAATACATCCTCATCCCCGAAGACCAGATCAAGCGCAACGGCCTGGTGAAGATCGACCTGCGCGTGGGCACCATCACCCAGTGGCTCAACGTGCTGGGCATGCCCGGCATGACCGGCTACTTCGGCCTGATGGACGTGGGCATGCCCAAGCCGGGCGAGACGGTGGTGGTTTCGGGCGCGGCCGGCGCCGTCGGCCAGACCGTGGGCCAGCTGGCCAAGATCAAGGGCTGCCGCGTGGTCGGCATCGCCGGCGGCGAAGCCAAGTGCGACTGGGTGGTGAAGGAGCTGGGCTTCGACGCCTGCATCGACTACAAGGCCGGCGCCGCCGCGGTGCGCGAGGGCCTGAAGACCCACTGCCCGAAGGGTGTGGACATCTACTTCGACAACGTCGGCGGCGAGATCCTCGACATGGTGCTGGCGCGGCTCGCGCGCAAGGCCCGCATCATCATCTGCGGCGCCATCAGCCAGTACAACAACGCCAACAGCATGCCATCGGCCGGCCCCAGGAATTACCTGAGCCTGCTGGTGAACCGCGCGCGCATGGAAGGCATCGTGGTCTTCGACTACGCCGACCGCTATCACATCGCCATCGCCGAGATGGCCGGATACCTGAAAGATGGCCGCATGAAGAGCAAGGAAGACGTGGTGAAGGGACTGGAAACCTTCCCCGAGTCGCTCAACAAGCTTTTCGCGGGCGAGAACTTCGGCAAGCTGGTGCTGCAGGTGGCCGAAGACTGAGGCCGGACCGAAGGAGGGGGCTGCCCCGCCTCAGCCTTCGTCGGGGCGCATCGGAATGTCGCCCAGCGCGTCGTCCTCGCGCAGGCCGCGCGCGGCCTTCAGCAGTTCGATCGACAGGCCGTCGCCGTGGCCCGCGAAGCCCCGGGCGATGCCCTCGAGCACCGTCGACAGGCCGGCTTCGCCGTCGTTGCGCGCATCCATGCTGATGTTGAGCACCCGGGCCGCCATCTGGCGGTAGGTGACGGCGCCCGCGCCCTCCAGCGCGGCCACCAGGTCGAGGTACAGCGCCAGGTTCAGGTCGAACACCAGTTTGGGCGTGATCTCGAAATCCCTGTTCTTGTCGTCCATGTGGGTTGGCTCCTTTTTCCTGAGCCTCCACTCTAGCCAGAAAAGATGAAGGCGCGCCGTCGGATACAGCCTGATTCAGCACGCAAACATCACCACGATCACCGCGCTCGCGTGCCCATGATTGCCGCCGAGATGATCAGCCAGGCCGCCAGCACGATGGTCCAGGTCAGCGGACGACCCGTCACGAGCAGCAGCAGCGCCGTCGAGCCCAGCGGCGTGATGTAGCTCAGGATGCCGATCTGCCGCGCGTCGCCGCGCTTGAGCGCCATGTCCCACACGAAGAAGGCAGCGCCCAGCGGGCCGAGCCCGCACAGCACCAGCAGCAGCCAGTCGCGGCCCGACAGCGCCACCGAGGGCTCCAGCACCGCATGGCAGACCAGCGATAGCGCGCCCGAGACCAGCCCGAACAGGCCGATCGCAGAGGTCGGGAAAGCCGGCACGCGCTTCGTCCACAGCGAATAACTGGCCCAGACGAAGGCCGAGGCCAGCGCCGGCACGAAGCCCCAGTACCCCGCGGCGGAAGCGCCACCGCTCCCGCCTGCGCCCAGGATCGCCGCTGCCGCACCGCCAAAGCCCAGCAGTCCCGCCACCAGGTGCAGCGGCCGCAGCGACACGCCCGGCAGCAGCACCGGCGCCAGCACCACCATCAGCAGCGGCCACAGGTAGTTGACCAGGTTGGCCTCCACCGGCGGCGCATAGCGCAGCGCAATGAACAGCAGGAAGTGATAGCCGAAGAGCCCGTAGATGCCCAGCGCCAGCGTGCGCGGCGGCACCTTCCAGGCGGCTCGGTCGCGCAGCACAAGCGGCCAGCTCGGCACGCTGCCGATGATGAGCGCCAGCCCGGTGAGCAGGAAGGGCGGCAGGTGGGAAAGGGCCGTGCCCAGCGAGGCGAGCGTGGTCCACAGGGCGATGGCGATCAGGGCGTAGGCGGTCGATGGCATGGACGGCGAGGCTACGCGATGCGGTCGTCGCGCAATGAGGGTCCGTCGTCGCGAAACGACGGTCTTGCGGTCGAAGCGGGTTCAGCGCCTCAGCGCCGAAGGGCCGCCGTGAGCGCCGATGGCGAGCGGTAGCCCGTGTGCCGCGCCGTCTCCGCCACGCTCATGCCGCCCAGCCGCAGCTCGCGCGCATGCGCCAGCCGCAGCGAACGCAGCCACTGCATCGCGCCCATGCCCTGCTCGTCGCGGCAGCGCAGCGCGAACTGGCTCGGGCTCAGGCAGGCAGCGTCAGCCAGGTCGGCCACGCCCAGCGGTTCGTGCCAGCGGGCCCGCGCCCAGTCGGCGAGCAAGGTCCAGTCGATGCGTCGGCGGCGCGAATCAGCAGATGCCGGCGCGGGGCTCCAGGCCTCCAGCAGCAGCGCGGGGCCATGCTGCAAGGCCAGGGCCGAGGCCTGCGGCTGCCTCATGCATTGCGCCAGGTAGCGCGCCAGCGCGTGCAGTTGCGGCGCGTCGGGCGGTGCACGCTCGGCGCAGCGGGCCCATGCCGGATGTGTGGTGTCGAGCACCAGGCACAGGCTGCCGTGCTTGCGCGCGCTGAAGTCGTGCCGGTCGCCCGGGGCGACCACCTGCGCCTCGCCCACGCCGATGCCGGCGCCCCGGCCTTCCACTTCGATTTCAAGCACGCCGTCGAGGCCGATCAGCACCTGGAAGTGGTCGTGCGCATGGCTGCCATGCGAGTGGCCGTAGTCGCGCAGGGCGAGTGCATGGTGGGGCGACGGGGAGGAACCGGGGACAGGCATGGGCTGTCATGGATTGTCCGCGCAGCGCCCCGGCAATGCCACAGGCAGCATCAGCTTCCGTCGACTTCCTGCAGCGCCTGCCCGTTGACGCGCACCGCTTCGACCACGCGCCCCTGGCCCGTCGCCAGCGGCTGTGAGCGGCCCTCGGCCCGCACCTTGTCGCCGACCTTCAGGGCCAGCCGCGCGAGGCCGTCGGGCTTTGTGTGGACGAAGTCGCCGGTGTCCAGCACCACGCCGTTGGCCTGTCCGTGGCGCGCGTAGTTGAAGCGCACCACCTTGCCGTCGATGCTTCCGGCGGTGTCCACCTGGCGCGGCGCCTTGCCGTCGACCGAGGCCAGCCGTTCGAACCGGTAGACCGTGTGTTCGGCATCGCCCTTGGGCGAGGGACCTTCCTCGATGCCTTCGATCACCAGCGTCTGGCCGGACTTCAGGCCGGCGAACGCGGCTGCGGCGTCTTCGTCGTGGCGCTCGAACACGAACTGCGTGGGCACGCTGTCGGTGTCGATCAGCACGCCTTCGATGTGGCCCTTGGGGCTGTAGATCAGGTGCTGGAAACGGCCTTCGACCGACCAGACGTCGAGGGTGTCGTGAGGATGTGGCATGGAATGTCCTTTTTTGAGTGTGGTTGTGAAACGGAAAACGCGATCAACCGAGCCGCAGCAGCACCGCCGATGCCGCGCACACGATCAGGAAGGGAATGCTGATGCGATGGAACTCGCGAAGCCCGTGCGGCACCTTCGCCAGCCGCAGGGCGATGAGGTTGGCCAACGAGCCCAGCACGCAGCCGAAGCCGCCCACGCTCACCCCCGCCGCCAGCGCGGGCAGGTCGTGCACGTAGCGGTCCAGCAGGATGGTGGCCGGCACGTTGCTGATGAACTGCGAGGTGACGATGGCCGCGAGGTACGCGCGCCAGCCCTCGGCAATCGGCCACTGGCCCACCAGCGAAGCAACCGCCGGCAGTTCGGCGAGCTGGCGCAGGTCGACGAACATCAGCGCGATGATGGCGAGCAGCGCCCAGTCGACGCCCAGCAGCACGCGGCGCTGGAACAGCAGGTAGGCGACGAACACCACCGCCAGTCCAGCCAGCAGCCAGTGCCGGTCGAGCGCGACGACGAAACCCACGAACAGCACGCCCGACAGCGCCAGCAGCCTCGGCTGCACCGGTGCGGCCTCGGCCGCCGGCTTGAGCGCGATGGCCGTGCGCGGCACCAGCAGCCACACGGCCACGAACAGCCAGAAAAGCATGACGAGCACGGTGGGCGCCATCATGAGCATGAAGCCGCCGAAGCTTTCGCCGGTGCGGTGCCACAGGTACAGGTTCTGCGGATTGCCGATGGGCGTGAGCGCGGAGCCCGCGTTCACCGCCAGGGCCTGGAGCACCACCAGCCGCGCCAGCGGCAGGTGCGCCTGCGTGGCCAGCACGCGGGTGAGAGGTACCAGCAGGAACAGGCTCACGTCGTTGGTGACCAGTGCCGACAGCACGGCGGCCGTGGCGGTGAGCAGCAGCGCCAGCTGACGCAGATTGGTGGTGCGCGCCAGCAGCCGCTGGGCGGCCGACTGCAGCATGCCGCTCTTCTCCACGCCCTGCGTGATGGCGAGCAGCCCGGCCAGGGCCCCCACGGTCTGCCAGTCGACCAGCTTGAGCCAGTCCATCGGCGCGCGCGGTCGCACGAAGGCGAACAGCACCGCCACCGCCACCAGCACCCAGAGCAGGCCGTTGCCGCCGCCTTCGTGGGGCGCGGGAGCGTCGGCCCCGGAAGCGGCGGAAGCGGCGGAAGTGGCGGACGAGGACGACAGGGGGGACACGGTGTCTTTGGTCATGGAGCGGCGGTGGTCAGTGCGGAGGCGGCCGGCGCGTTCGCCATCGAACGGCGCCGGTCGCGAGTTTCCGGCATTGCGAGCGCAAACAGCGTCAGCGCAGCGGCCGCGATGCCCGCCAGCATCACGAAGGCCGTGCCGTAGCCGGCCAGGTGCGCGACCGTGCCCGCCACCAGGTTGCTGAGCGCCGCGCCAAGCCCCACGCAGGCCGCGCCGATGCCCAGCGCGAAGTTGAAATGCCCGCTGCCGCGCGTGATGTCGCCGATCATCAAGGTCAGCATCACGCCGAAGATGCCCGCGCCGATGCCGTCCAGCACCTGCAGCGACAGCAGCGCGGCCGGGCTGTCGGCCAGCAGGTAGAGCAGCCCGCGCACCGGCAGCACCGCGAAGCCAATCAGGAAGATGGGCTTGCGCGCCAACCGCGGCGCCCAGCGCCCGGCCGCCAGTGCAATCGGAATGGTGACCAGCTGCGTGACGATCACGCCGCCCGACAGCCACAGCGTGGCCGAGGTGCCGGCCTGCGTGCCGACCTTCTGCGCCACCAGCGTGAGCATGGCGGCGTTGGCCAGGTGGAACAGGAAGGCGCAGACCAGCAGCACGATGAAACGGCGGTCGTACCAGCGTGCGGTGGAACGCGGTGCGTCGGCTTCCTCGTGATCGGCGTCGGCATCGGCGCCGCGCGCCAGCTTCGGATCGACGTCGCGCTTGCGGATCAGCATGGCCGCTGCGATGGTCGGCAACGCCATCGCCACCGCGTAGAAGAACATGGCATGCGGCCCGAACGCATGGCCCACCCAGCCGGTGCCCAGCGCCCACAGCACCGTGCCCGCCGCAGTGATCGCGGCATTGCGGCCGACGCGCGCATCCAGCCCGGCGCGGCCCACCATGCCCAGGCTGACGGCGGCGATGGCCGGCGCCACCAGCGTGCCCGCAGCGCCGATGAGCGACTGGCCCGCCAGGATCACGCCGTAGCCCGGCCAGTTCGCCATGACCACGAGGCACACCGCGATGAGCGCGATGGCCCCCGCGATCCACCGCGGCTTGTGCCGCACGCTGTCGATCAGCGCGCCGGCCGGCGCCTGCACCAGCAGCCCGACCAGCGCCGAGACGAACATCACGGTGCCGATGCGCTGCGGGTCCCAGGCCAGCGTGCCGGCCATGAAGACGATCAGGAACGGGCCGACGCCGCCCTGGATGTCTGGCGCGAAGAAGGCCAGCGCGTCCAGTGCGCGCAGGCTGCGGCGGGAGGGGGCGGAGGACGGGGCGGTCATCGCAGCGGCTCGCGGATCAGAACGCCGGCACCGGCGGACGCGGCGCCGCCGGGCCGCGACCCGGTCCCCGGCGCGGGCCGTCGAACACCTCGCGCACGGCGGATGCGGTCGGGCCCATGCCCGTGGCTTCCAGCGCCGTGCCCTGCGCACCGCGCGTACCCCAGCCGCGCGCGTAAAGCTGCGCGCCGGGTTGCAGCTGCGCGCCGTACGCCGCGCCGATGTGCGGCGGGAAGCGCACGATGGTCCTGTCGGCCAGCAGCGCGCCGTGCACGTCGCCGAGGTCGTTGTACAGAAGGCGCTCGATGCGCCCGTCCGCCGTCATGGCGCTCAGCGCGGCCGGGTCGCGCCGCGGCGGGAGCATGCCGGGAGCGGGCGGCTCGTCGATCACGCTGCGGCCGTTGGCGCTGAGCGACTGCATGCGCACCACCGGCACCTGGGGCGCGCGCCAGCCGCGGACCTGCACGGTGTCGCCGGGCCTGAGCGCCTGCATCACTGCGGCCGAGAGGTGCGGCGGAAACGCGACCTGCGTACCGTCGGCCAGCAGCAGGCCGTCGGCCTCGCCGTTCGGGTTGAGCAGCCATTGCTGGACGCGGCCGGTGGCGACGGTCTCCGCCTCCGGTGCGGCGACGGGCGGCGGCGGCGGAAGATGGGCGAAGGCCGGGGTGAAAGCGGTGCTGCCCGCGAGCAGGCAGACGGCGGTGGCGATGGACGCGATGCGGTGTGTCATGGTGACTCCTTGTGGATGAATGCCCCATGGACATCTCACACAACGTGCCAGCCCGCATTTCCTTTGAAATCAACGACTTGCGCGCGCCGAATGGCGGCAGTCGTCCGGTACGGAGACAGGAGGCGTCCGCTTTGCGGACATCCCCGGGCGCCTTATCGCCTCATCGCCTTATCTACTACTCGATGCCGTACTGCGCCAGCTTCCGGTACAGCAGCTGGCGGTGAATGCCCAGCCGCCGCGCGGCCTCGGTGCGGTTGCCCTGCGCCTGCGCGAGCGCGTGCTCGATGAGCAGCCTTTCGAGCCGTTCGACCGCGCCGGGCAGGTCGCCCTCCAGCCACTCGGCCGGCAGCATCCCGACGGACGGTGCGGATTGCGCGGGCCGCGCCTCGCCCATCGCCAGGTCCAGGTCGGCGCTGCCGATCACGCGATGCCGCACCAGCGCCTGGCAGCGCTCCATCACGTTGCGTAGCTCCCGCACGTTGCCGGGCCAGGGCCGGCTCAGCAGCAACTGCGCGGCCTCCGCCGAGAGCGCCTTGGGCGCATCGGGCGAGGCCGCGCGCCGCAGGAAGTGCTCGGCCAGCGGGATCACGTCGGCCAGCCTCTCGCGCAGCGGCGGCAGGCGTATCGACAGCACGTCGAGCCGGTACATCAGGTCTTCGCGAAAGCGCCCCTCGCCGACCGCCGCGGCCAGGTCGCGGTGGGTGGCTGCGACGATGCGCACGTCGACCTTCACAGGCTTGTGGCTGCCCAGCGGCGTGACCTCGCCTTCCTGCAGCACGCGCAGGATCTTCGCCTGCACCGCGAGCGCCATGTCGCCGATCTCGTCGAGCAGCAGCACACCGCCGTCGGCCGCGCGGAAGCACCCCGCGCGCTCGCCGGTCGCACCCGTGAACGCGCCGCGCACATGGCCGAAGAGCTCGCTTTCGAGCAGCTCCTTCGGAATGGCCGCGCAGTTGACCGCCACGAAGGGCTTGTCCGCGCGCGACGAATACCGGTGCAGCGCGCGCGCCACCATTTCCTTGCCGGTGCCCGTCTCGCCCAGCACCAGCACGGGCGCCGAACTCGCCGACGCGAGGCCGATGCGCTTCTGCACCTCGCGCATCGCCTGGCTGAGACCGACGAGGTCGCCGTCGTCCTCCGTCACGGCGGCGGCCGATGCCACGCCTTGTTGCTGCTGCTGTTGCAGTACCCGCCCGAGCACCTCGCGCACGGCGTCGCGGCTGATCGGCTTGGTGATGTGGTCGAAGGCGCCGAGCCGCATCGCCTCGATGGTGTTGCCCGCGCTCGCGAAGGCCGTGAGCACGATCACCGGCGGCACGCGCGCGAGCCGCGCGTGCATCGCCTCCAGCGTCTGCAGGCCGTCCATGCCGGGCATGCGGTGGTCGAGGAACACGGCGTCGAAGCGCGTGCGCGCCATCGCATCGAGCGCCTCGGCGCCGCTCGCGGCGTTCTGCGCGTCGTGGCCCAGGCCCTGCAGCGTCTCGGCCAGCGTGTCGCGGAAAGCGTCGTCGTCGTCGACGATCAGGAAGCGCGCCATGGAAGCTCCAGTTCGAATCGCGTGCCGGGTTCGAGCGCCGCATGGCGCAGGTCGCCGCCGTGCGCCAGCGCCACCTCGCGCGCCAGGGCCAGGCCCAGGCCGGTGCCGTCGGCGCGGCCCGTGGCGAAGGGCTCGAAGAGGCTGGCCTGCAAGGCTTCTGGTACGCCGCCGCCGTCGTCGTCCACCCGGATGAAGAGCGCGCGCGCCTCGTTCGCCGAGGCCGAGAGCGTGACCTGCCCGCCGCGCGCCGCATGACGCACCGCGTTGTCGAGCAGGTTGTCGACCGCGCGCGCCAGATGCACGGGGTCGAACACGGCCTGCGCCGGCTCGTCGTGCTGCAGCACCAGGCGCACCTCCGCTGCGCCGGCCTTGACGCTCACGGTCGCGATGCGTTCTTCGAGCCAGCGATGCAGGTCGACCTGCACCGGCGCAAGCGTCACCGGCTGCACCAGCGCCAGCAGGCTCTGCACCAGGCCGTCGAGCCGGTCGATCTGCCCGACGATCACGCGCAGCGCGTCGCCTTGCTTCTCGGGCGTGGCGGCCAGCGCGTTCTCGGCCTTCAGCCGCATGGTGGCGATGGGATTGCGGATCTCGTGCGCGATGCCCCCCGTCATGCGGCCCAGCGCGGCCAGGCGCTGGTCGCGGCTGCGCTGCTGGGCGGCTTCGCGAAGGCGCGCGCGTGCTTCCTCGAAACGCACACGGTAGTGATTGAAGCCGTCGACGATGCGGTCGAGCTCGCGCACGCCGGTGCGGGGCAGCTCCGGCATGGCACCACCGTCGGCATCGCTGCGGGCCAGCCGGTCTTCCAGCCGCTGCACGTGGCGCAGCCCGCGCAACAGGATGAAGCCCAGCCACAGGCCCGAAGCCAGCACCAGCAACAGCAGCACGCCGAGCCCGGTGCGCAGGCTGTCCTGCGCGGCCAGCGCGCCGCCGGTGGTGCGGGTCATGGTCCAGGCCGCGAGGTCGTTGCCCGGCGCCGCCAGCGGGCAGGCCGCGACGATCAGCGCCTCGCGGCTGCCGCGCACCACGTCGGTCTGTAGCTGCTGCGTGCGGGCGGCCAGTTGCGCCACCTCGGCGATCAGCGGCTGCTCGGCCGCGGGCACGTCGCGCTTGACGCCGCCGCCTTCATAGGTGGGGTAGGCATAAGCCAGCTGGCCGCCGCCGGCCTGCCACACGCCGCCCTCGACGTGCGGCGCCTCGATCAGCACCAGCTGCAGCAGCACCTGGAGCAGGTCGACCTGCGGCTGTGCGGGGGCGGGCGACGAGGGCGACGGCGTGGCCGACTTGGCATAGCGCGCCGCGATCGCCCGGCAGGACTGCTCGGTGGCGGCGCGTGCCGCCGACACCTGCACGCCCGCGCTGCTGCGGTAGAGCGTGAGCATCACCACCGCCAGCGCGGTGCACATGCCGAAGAGCAGCATCCAGAAGAAGAGAAGTTGACCGCGCAGGGATTTCATTCGCCGCGATCTTGCCTTGTCTTCGTGTCGCGGCGCGTCAGTCCTGGCCCTGTCAACGAACGGCGAGGTCGCGCAGTTCGCGCTTGAGCACCTTGCCGATCGCGCTGCGCGGCAGCTCGTCGATGAAGGCCAGCCGCGCCAGGCGCTGGGTCTTGCCGAGCTGGGCGTTGGTCCACTGCAGCAGTTCGTCTTCGCTGGTGGCGTCGCCTTCGCGGCGCACCACGAAGGCGGCCGGAGTCTCGCCCCATTGCTCGGAAGGCACGCCCACCACCGCCACGTCCGCCACCGCCGCATGGCCGCGCAGCACGGCCTCCAGGTCGCTCGGGTAGATATTGAAGCCGCCGCTGATGATCATGTCCTTCTTGCGGTCGAACAGCGTGAGGAAGCCGTCGGCGTCGAAGCGGCCCACGTCGCCGGTGCGGATGAAGCGCTTGCCGGTGGCGTCGAACCACTCGGCCTCGCGCGTCTTCGCGGGCTGGCGGTGGTAGCCGGTCATCATGCCGGCCGAGTGGCCCACCACCTCGCCGGCCACTTCGGTGTTGCCGCTGGGGAGTTCCTTGCCTTCCTCGTCGATCAGGCGGATGTCGCTGCCCTCGGCGGGCCGGCCCACCGTGTGCAGCTTGGTCGGGTTCAGGTGCGCCTCCAGGATGCAGGTGCCGCCGCCCTCGGTCATGCCGTAGAACTCGACCAGCCCGCCGGGCCAGCGCTTGAGCACGTCGGCCTTCAGCGCCGCGCCGAAGGGGGCGCTGGTGCTGAACTTGTGCTTGTAGGAAGACAGGTCGTGCTCGTCGAAGCGCGGATGCGCCATCAGCCGCTGGTACTGCACCGGCACGAGCATGGTGTGGGTCACGCGGCGCTGCTGGGCGAGCTGCAGGTAGCCCAGCGCGTCGAACTTGGGCATCAGCACCACGCAGCCGCCGAAGGCCAGCGTGGGGAAGAACACCACCAGCGTGGTGTTGGAATAAAGCGGGGTGGACAGCAGCGTGACCGTATCGGGCCCGTACTCGTACTTCGCGCCGCGCTGCACATGGGCCCAGCGCATGCCGTGGCCCTGCACGATGCCCTTGGGCTCGCCCGTGGTGCCCGACGAATAGATGATGTTGAAGGCCCAGCCCGGCTGCACCTCGACCGCCTCGGGCCGCGCGCTCACAGGCGCCAGCCACTCCTCGATATTGCGGCCGACCTGAGAGCCGTCGAGCGCCACGCGTGGAATGCCGCCGTCCTTCGCGGGGCCGATCACCTCGGCGGCTGATGCGTCGCTGAACAGGATGTGCGCGTCGGCGTCCTCGATCATGCGCGCCAGGCTGGCGGGCGTGGAGCCGGGCGCCAGCGGTGCCACCGCGACGCCCGCGCGCAGCGCGCCCAGGAACACGGCCGCGTAGTTCACCGAAGACGAGGCGCAGATGGCGATGGCGTCGCCGGCCTTGAGCCCGTCGCGCTGCAGGCTGGCCGCGACGCGGTCCATCAGCGCGTCGAGGGCGCGGTAGTCCAGCGTGCGGGTTGCGTCCGACAGAGCGGCGTGATCGGGAGTGTGTTGCGCGTGGAGGCGGACCAGATCGGCAATGGCGCCGAAGCTGCGTTCCATGGCGGCTTGGACGGCAGGGTGAGTTTGCAAAGTCGTCTTCCTTCTTCCTGGCCAGACCTTGGCCTAAAGGCAGGATAGCGAAATGCTCCCGTTTTCCGCCAGCGCCTTGGCGACCGCGCGGTTGCCGGACGGCGTGCCGTCAGTTGGCGCTCAGGAAGGCGGGAACACGATCCCCGAGCGCTGTACGCCAAGCGGCGGCGCTTGTTGTCATCAGCGACAGGGACTTTCCGTGCTGCACGGCAACCCGCTGGGGCTCACGCCCATCGAGTTCCGCCTGCTGAAGGCCCTGGCCGACGCACGCGGCCGCGTGCTGTCGCGCGACAAGCTGCTCGACCACGTGCACGCCGACCAGCGCGCCGTGACCGATCGCGCGGTCGACAGCCACATCAAGAACCTGCGCCGCAAGCTCGATGCGGTGAGCGAGGGGCAGGAGTTGATTCGGTCGATCTATGGGGTGGGGTACAGGCTGGATCTGCCCTGAGCCGGAGGCTCAGACACCGGCGGCATGCGCCTGCTGATCGGCGTGATAGCTCGAACGCACCATCGCCCCCACCGCCGCGTGGCTGAAGCCCATCTTGTAGGCCTCTTCCTCGAACATCTTGAAGGTGTCGGGATGCACGTAGCGGCGCACCGGCAGATGCGAGCCCGACGGGGACAGGTACTGGCCGATGGTCAGCATGTCGATGTCGTGGGCGCGCATGTCGCGCATGACCTGCAGGATCTCTTCGTCGGTCTCGCCGAGGCCGACCATGATGCCGCTCTTGGTGGGCACGCTGGGGTGCAGCGCCTTGAACTTCTTGAGCAGGTTCAGGCTGAACTGGTAGTCGCTGCCGGGGCGCGCTTCCTTGTAGAGGCGCGGCGCGGTCTCGAGGTTGTGGTTCATCACGTCCGGCGGCGCGGCCTTGAGGATTTCGAGCGCCCGGTCGTCGCGGCCGCGGAAGTCGGGCACGAGGATCTCGATCTGCGTGGTGGGCGACAGCTCGCGGATGTTCCTGATGCAGTCGACGAAGTGCTGGCTGCCGCCGTCGCGCAGGTCGTCGCGGTCCACGCTGGTGATGACCACGTACTTCAAACGCAGCTTGGCGATGGTCTTCGCGAGGTTGATCGGCTCGTCCTTGTCGAGCGGGTCGGGACGGCCGTGGCCCACGTCGCAGAATGGGCAGCGGCGCGTGCACTTGTCGCCCATGATCATGAAGGTGGCCGTGCCCTTGCCGAAGCATTCGCCGATGTTGGGGCACGAGGCTTCTTCGCAGACGGTGTGCAGGTTGCTCTCGCGCAGGATCTGCTTGATCTCGTAGAAGCGCGTGGTGGGGCTGCCTGCCTTGACGCGGATCCAGTCGGGCTTCTTGAGCACTTCGCCGCTTTGCACCACCTTGACGGGAATGCGCGACAGCTTGGCTGCCGCCTTCTGCTTGGCCAGGGGGTTGTAGGTTTCGGCGCTTTGCGCGTCGCGGACGACTTCTGTGGTGCTCATTGGTATGTCAAGGCGCCAGGAAGGTGCAGAGCTTCTGGCTCAGCACCGCGGCGGCTTCTTCCCATGTGGTTTGGATGCCGATTGTAGAAAGGTCGACCGTCTGCAGCCCTGCGTAGCCGCAAGGGTTGATGCGCGAGAAGGGTTCGAGGTCCATCCGGACGTTGAGCGCCACGCCGTGGTAGGTGGCGTGGCGGCTCACCTTGATGCCCAGCGCCGCGATCTTGCCGAGCCCGCGAAACGGGTCGGCCTCGGGCATGGGGCCGGTCAATGCGGCGTGGGAGAACGGGTCGTCCAGCCGCACGTAGATGCCCGGCGCGCCCGCCACGCGGTGGCCCGTGACGCCGAAATGGGCCAGCGTGCGCAGCACCGATTCCTCGATGCGATAGACGTACTCCTTGACGAAGTAACCCGCGCGGCGCAGGTCGATGAGCGGATAGGCCACCACCTGGCCGGGGCCGTGGAAGGTGACTTGGCCGCCGCGGTCGGTCTGCACGACGGGGATGGCGCCGGGGTTGAGGATGTGGTCCTGCTTGCCCGCTATGCCTTGCGTGAAGACCGGGGCGTGCTCGCAAATCCATAGCGCATCGGGCGTATCGGGCGTGCGCTCGAGCGTGAACTGCTTCATCGCCGCGAAGGTGTCGGCGTAGTCGACGCGGCCCAGCGGCCGCAGTTCGATGGCGGGGCTGGCGATGGCTGCGGTGTCCGTCATTGCATGGCCTGCCGCGCGGACAGCTTGCGGGTCAAAGCACGACCTTGACCATCGGGTGCGAGGACAGCGCGCGGTAGATGTCGTCGAGTTGCTCGCGGCTGGTGGCCGTGACGGTGATGGTCACGCCGAGGTAGTTGCCGGCCTTGCTGTCGCGCAGCTCGACGGTGGTGGCGTCGAAGGTGGGGTCGAAGCGCTCGGCGATCTGCGTGATGGCATGCACGAAGCCGTCGACCTTGGCGCCCATCACCTTGATCGGAAACTGCGAGGGGTACTCGATCAGCGATTCCTTGCGCGGATCGGGGATCGAGGTGGTTTCGGTGGTGGTCGTGTTGTTGTCGGTCATGCCGTGACTCCGTGTTTCTGCTGCTGCTTTTGCGCGTTGTGGACCTTGGCCTCCTGGTAGGCCTTGAACAAGGCTTCGTAGATGGGGCCGGGCCGGCCGTTGCCAATAGGCTTGCCGTCGAGCGTGACGACCGGCAGCAGCTCCTTGCTGGCCGAGGAAATCAGCACTTCGTCGGCGGCGAACACTTCTTCGCGCGAGATGGGGCGCAGCTCGAAGGGAATGCCGAGCGTCCTGCTCAGGCGCTCGAAGAGGCCGTAGCGGATGCCGGTGAGCACGAGGTTGTTCTTGGGCGGGCCGATCAGCGTGCCGTCCTTCACGACCCATACGTTGCTCGACGAGGCCTCGCTGAGCCACTCGTCGCGGAACATGATGGTCTCGGCCGCGCCGGCCTCCACGCTGATCTGCCGCGCAAGCACGGCGCCCAGCAGGCTGGTGCTCTTGATGTGGGCCTTCTGCCAGCGGAAGTCTGCCGCGGTGACGCAGGCCACGCCCTTGGAGCGGATGGCGTCGGAGATGGGCGGCAGCGGGTTCACCATCACGAACACCGTGGGGCGCAGGCCGCGCACCATCGCGTGGTCGCGCGGAGCCACGCCGCGCGTCACCTGAAAGTACACGGACTGCGGCGCATCGCCAGCGGGTGCGACGAGGCGCATCACGATCTCGCGCCACTGCGCGAGCGAGAGCGGGTTCTCGATCTGCAGCTCGGCGAGCGAGCGGTCGAGGCGGGCCATGTGCTCCTCGAAACAGAAGGGCTGACCGAGGTAGACGGGGACGTATTCGTAAACACCATCGCCGAAAATGAAGCCGCGATCGAGGACGCTGATCTTCGCGTCGCGCAGCGCTGTGTATTCGCCATCGAGGTAACAAAGAGTGGCGGGCAGGGCGTCGGTGATAGGGTGCATGGAGGAATTATGGTTGCGCGCGCCGTGTCGGGCTCCCGTCAGGGAATGCAGCGCCGATTTGCGTGCGGGACAGTGCGGGTGGCGGGACTGGCTGGGTTTTTACTTATAATCAATGGCTTTGTAGAAATTCTGGGTCGTCATCCGGGCTTCATTCGAAATGAAAACAATCGCCCGTCATGACCCGGAGACCACGGAAGGTCTCGACGCAGAATTCAAGCCGTTGACCGCCGATGAGGCGCGTGAACTGCGAGCAAAGAACCCATCGATCTCCCCGTGGCGGGTGATCGCGGGTCAGTTGGTTGTCGGTCTGGTGGTGGCTCTGGCTGCCTGGGGACTGACGGGGAGGCAAAATCTGGGCTGGTCCGCCGCATATGGCGCGATCGCGGTGGTTGTTCCATCGGCGGTCTTCGCGCGCGGGCTGACCGGCCGGTTTTCCTCCCTGAATCCGGGTACTGCGGTGTTCGGGTTCTTCCTGTGGGAAATGGTCAAGATGGCCTTGTCCGTGGCGATGCTGATCGCCGCGCCAAGGCTGATAACGGCGCTGAGCTGGCCAGCAATGCTGATCGGTTTGGTGGTGACAATGAAGGCGGCCTGGTTGGCGGTGATGTTCTCGCCCCGGCGCCGGAAACTGAGAGACGAGTAACGGAATGGCTGCTGAAAACGCTGCGGAACATGGTCAGACCGCGGGTGAATACATCGTTCACCACTTGACGCACCTGCAAAGCTCCAAGCCCGGAGGTGTGGCCGACTTCTCGGTTTTCAACTTCGACTCTCTTTTCTTCTCGATCACGCTCGGTATCCTGGGTTGCTGGCTGCTCTGGCTGGCTGCCCGCAAGGCCACTTCGGGTGTTCCCGGCCGTTTTCAAGCGGCTGTCGAACTGCTCGTCGAAATGGTCGACCAGCAGGCCAAGGGCATCGTCCACAACGCCACCAGCCGCAAGTTCGTCGCCCCGCTGGCGCTCACGATCTTCGTGTGGATCTTCCTGCTGAACGCAATGGACCTGTTCCCGGTCGATTTGTTCCCGGCGATCTGGGCCAAGATCTTCCACATCGCCGGCGAAGACCCGCACCATGCCTACCTGCGCGTCGTGCCCACCGCCGACCTCTCGGTGACCATGGGCATGTCGGTGGCCGTGCTGCTGATCTGCATTTACTACAACATCAAGATCAAGGGCGCCGGCGGCTGGGTTCACGAGCTGTTCACCGCACCCTTCGGCAACCACTGGGCGCTGTATCCCTTCAACTTCGCCATGCAGATGATCGAGTTCGTCGCCAAGACGGTCTCGCACGGCATGCGTCTGTTCGGCAACATGTATGCCGGCGAACTGATCTTCCTGCTGATCGCCCTGATGGGTGGTGCCTGGTCCATGTCGGCCACCGGCATCGGCCTGGCCATCGGCCACATCATCGCGGGCACGGCCTGGGCCATCTTCCACATCCTGATCATCACGTTGCAGGCCTTCGTGTTCATGATGCTGACGCTGGTCTACATCGGCCAGGCCCACGATCACCACTGATCATCAGTTTTTGTTTTCTGTTTTCTCTTCAACCAAAGTCCTCTAGGAGTCATCATGGAAGTTATTAGCTTTGTTGCACTGGCCGCCGGCCTGATCATCGGTCTGGGCGCTGTGGGCGCATGTATCGGCATCGGCATCATGGGCAGCAAGTACCTCGAGTCGGCCGCACGTCAGCCCGAACTCATGGGTGAACTTCAAACCAAGATGTTCCTGCTGGCTGGTCTGATCGACGCCGCGTTCATTATCGGCACCGGTATCGCCCTGTGGTTCGCAACGGCCAACCCGTTCCTGTCGCAAATCGCCAACCTGCCGAAGTAAGTCTTTCTCGTCGGACCTGCGTCGTCGTTCCCTGGCCCTGCTAGCGAATGGCTTCGATTCAATCCCATAGAGAGGGTGAAAAGTGAGCATTACCGGTACCCTGATCGTTCAGATGATCGTGTTCCTGATCCTGGTCGGGTTCACGATGAAGTACGTGTGGCCGCCGATCGCGAAGGCGCTGGACGACCGCGCCGCGAAGATCGCCGAAGGCCTCGCTGCCGCCGACAAGGCCAAGTCCGAGCTGTCCGCCGCCAACAAGCGCGTGGAAGCCGAACTGGGTCAGGCGCGTAACGAGTCCGCGCAACGTCTTGCCGACGCCGAACGTCGCGCCCAGGCCATCGTTGAAGAGGCCAAGGCCCGCGCGACCGAGGAAGGCAACAAGATCGTTGCAGCCGCACGCGCCGAAGCCGAACAGCAGGCACTGAAGGCCCGTGAAGCACTGCGCGAGCAGGTTGCGGCACTGGCAGTCAAGGGCGCAGAGCAGATTCTGCGCAAGGAAGTGAATGCGGGCGTTCACGCCGATTTGCTCGCCCGTCTGCAGACCGAACTCTGATAGAAGCCATGGCAGAACTCGCCACCATTGCACGCCCCTACGCCGAGGCGCTCTTCAAGGCGTCGTCGTCCGACGTCGCCGGAACCAGCGCCTGGCTCGAAAAGATTGCCGCCATCGCGGCCAATCCGGAGCTCCAGCAGTTCGCCGACAACCCCAAGGCCACGGCCGAACAGGTGGTCGGCGTGGTCGCCGGTGCATTCGGTGCACCGCTGGCCGCCCCTGCCCAGAACTTCCTGTCCGCGCTCCTCGAGAACGGGCGCTTTTCGGTGCTGCCGGAAATTGCGAAGCAGTTCCGGGCGCTCGCCAACGCGAAGAGCGGTTCGTCCGACGCCGTGGTCTACAGCGCCTTCCCGATCGAAGCCTCGGCATTGGCCAACGTGTCGGCCGCGCTCGAGAAGCGCTTCGGTCGCAAGCTCCAGGTCTCGGTTCGTCAAGAACCCGAACTGATCGGCGGCATCCGTGTGGTGGTCGGCGACGAGGTGCTCGACACCTCCGTCAAAGCGCGCCTTGAACAAATGAAAGTTGCGCTGGCGGCCTGACGGTTTCCAGCCCTCTACTTGTAGCCTCAAAGAAAGAAGGAAAGAGTCATGCAACTCAATCCCGCAGAAATTTCCGAACTGATCAAGAGCCGCATCGAGGGCCTCGGGGTCAGCGCCAACATCCGTAACGAAGGCACCGTGGTGTCGGTGACGGACGGCATCGTGCGCGTGCATGGCCTGTCCGACGCGATGCAGGGCGAAATGCTCGAGTTCCCGCCCACGGCTGACGGCGTCCCGTCGTTCGGCCTGGCCCTGAACCTCGAGCGCGACTCCGTCGGCGCCGTGATCCTGGGCGAGTACGAGCACATCTCCGAAGGCGACACCGTCAAGTGCACGGGCCGCATCCTGGAAGTGCCGGTGGGCCCCGAGCTCGTCGGCCGCGTGGTGAACGCCCTGGGCCAGCCGATCGACGGCAAGGGTCCGATCAACGCCAAGATGACCGACGTGATCGAGAAGGTCGCGCCCGGCGTGATCGCACGGAAGTCCGTCGACCAGCCGATGCAGACCGGCCTGAAGTCCATCGACTCGATGGTGCCCGTCGGCCGCGGCCAGCGCGAGCTGATCATCGGCGACCGCCAGACCGGCAAGACGGCGGTGGCGATCGACGCGATCATCAACCAGAAGGGTCAGAACATGACCTGCGTCTACGTTGCGATCGGCCAGAAGGCTTCGTCGATCAAGAACGTGGTGCGCGCCCTGGAACAAGCCGGCGCCATGGACTACACCATCGTGGTCGCGGCTTCGGCTTCGGAATCGGCGGCAATGCAATACGTGGCGGCCTACTCGGGCTGCACGATGGGCGAATACTTCCGCGACCGCGGCGAAGACGCGCTGATCGTCTATGACGACCTGTCCAAGCAGGCCGTTGCCTACCGTCAAGTGTCGCTGCTGCTGCGCCGTCCCCCGGGCCGCGAAGCCTATCCCGGCGACGTGTTCTATCTCCA
This sequence comes from Variovorax sp. TLI9-5A, assembly GCF_056867935.1. Classification (NCBI taxonomy): domain Bacteria; kingdom Pseudomonadati; phylum Pseudomonadota; class Betaproteobacteria; order Burkholderiales; family Comamonadaceae; genus Variovorax; species Variovorax sp. TLI9-5A. The sequence continues at coordinate 811,918 of NZ_CP200310.1, forward strand.
CAGCCGTCTGCTCGAGCGCGCCGCCCGCGTGAACGCCGACTACGTCGAAGCCTTCACCAAGGGTGAAGTCAAGGGCAAGACCGGTTCGCTGACCGCGCTGCCGATCATCGAAACGCAAGCCGGCGACGTGTCCGCCTTCGTTCCGACCAACGTGATCTCGATCACCGACGGCCAGATCTTCCTGGAAACCAACCTGTTCAACGCAGGTATCCGCCCCGCCATCAACGCCGGTATCTCGGTGTCGCGCGTGGGTTCGTCGGCCCAGACGAAGATCATCAAGGGCCTGTCCGGCGGTATCCGTACCGACCTGGCGCAGTACCGTGAGCTGGCTGCGTTCGCGCAGTTCGCGTCCGACCTCGACGAAGCCACCCGCAAGCAGCTCGACCGCGGTGCCCGCGTGACCGAACTGCTGAAGCAGCCGCAGTACAGCCCGCTGCCGATCTCGCTGATGGGCGCGTCGCTGTTCGCCGTGAACAAGGGTTTCATGGACGACCTCGAAATCAAGCAGGTGCTGCCTTTCGAACACGGCCTGCACCAGTTCCTGAAGTCCAGCCACGCCGCGCTGCTCGACAAGATCGAGAAGGCCAGGGCCCTGGACAAGGAATCGGAAGCCGAACTGCTGGCCGCCGTCACCTCGTTCAAGAAGTCGTTCGCCTGATCGACGCCTTGACCGACGCAAGAAGGAGTTCTCATGGCAGCTGGTAAGGAAATCCGCGGCAAGATCAAATCGGTGGAAAACACCAAGAAGATCACCAAGGCCATGGAAATGGTCTCGGTTTCCAAGATGCGCAAGGCGCAGGAACGCATGCGCGCCGCTCGCCCCTACAGCGAAAAGATCCGCAACATCGCAGCCAACCTTGGCAAGGCGAACCCGGAGTACACCCACGCGTTCATGAAGACGACCGATGCCAAGGGCGTCGGCTTCATCATCGTGACCAGCGACAAGGGCCTGTGCGGCGGCTTGAACACCAACCTGCTGCGTGCCGTCACCAGCAAGCTGCGCGAAGCGCAGGCTGCGGGCAACGTGGTCGAGTCGGTCGCCATCGGCAACAAGGGCCTGGGTTTCCTCAACCGCATCGGCGCCCGCGTGGTGGCCCATGTGACGCAGCTGGGCGACACGCCGCATCTGGACAAGCTCATCGGGCCGGTCAAGACGCTGCTGGATGCGTACGCCGAAGGCAAGCTGTCGGCGGTGTACCTGTGCTACACGAAGTTCATCAACACCATCAAGCAAGAGCCGATGGTGGAACAGCTCCTGCCGCTGAAGGCCGAGACGCTGCAGACCGAGTCGGGCCATCATTCGTGGGACTACATCTACGAACCCGACGCGCAAAGCGTGATCGACGAGCTGCTGGTGCGCTACGTGGAGTCCCTGGTGTACCAGGCCGTGGCCGAGAACATGGCGTCCGAGCATTCGGCGCGCATGGTGGCCATGAAGGCCGCGACCGACAACGCAGGCAACGTGATCAACGAGCTGAAGCTGGTCTACAACAAGACCCGCCAAGCTGGCATCACGAAGGAACTGTCGGAAATCGTGTCCGGCGCGGCTGCTGCCGCTGGCGTTTGATTGAGGCAATGCAACAGGCCGCGTTGCTGATCGGGGGCGTTCCGCGCCCCTGGTAACCCAAGGCCTTTTTTAGGGGACTCTGCGCAAAATGAAGAAGATGCTTGCTCTGGTGGCTGTTGCTGCCGCTCTGACCGCCTGCTCCAAGAAGGAAGAGGCGCCCGCGCCTGCACCGGCTCCCGCTGCTGCGCCTGCAGCGCCCGCTCCGGCACCCGCGCCCGCTCCCGCAGCAGCGCCGGCGGCTGCTCCCGCCGCAGCTCCGACGGCATCGGCCGCCGATCTGCCGCAGGAATGCAACGACTACCTGGCCAAGGTGCAGACCTGCGTTGCTTCGCAAAGCGGTGCCGCAGCCGACGCCATGAAGGCAAGCCTCGACCAGACGAAGGCCACCTGGGCTTCGATGGGCGCCGACAAGGCTGCGCTGGGTCAGGCCTGCAAGGCTGCTTCGGACGCTTTCGCCGCCCAGGCGACGGCCATGAAGTGCTGATGAAGAAGAGCTGACGGCAACGACAGCGAAGAGAAATTCAGGAATGCCGGCTTGTCCGGCCTTCTTGCAAAAGCGGCCCGTCTTGGCAGCAGGACGCTTCTGCAAGAACCTGTCGCAAATTTATTGAGATCCATCCAGAAGGAAACGCCATGGCTGAAGGAAAAATTGTCCAATGTATCGGCGCCGTGGTCGACGTGGAGTTCCCGCGTGACCAGATGCCCAAGGTGTACGACGCCTTGAAATTCGAAGGCGGCGGGCTGACCCTCGAAGTTCAGCAGCAGCTCGGCGACGGCGTGGTGCGCACCATTGCACTGGGCTCGTCCGACGGCCTGCGTCGCGGCCTGGTCGTGACCAATACCGGCGCTCCCATCACCGTGCCGGTCGGCAAGGCCACCCTCGGCCGCATCATGGACGTGCTCGGCCGCCCGATCGACGAGCGCGGCGACGTGGGCCAGGAGCTCACCGCTTCCATCCACCGCAAGGCTCCCGCGTACGACGAACTGTCGCCCTCGCAAGACCTGCTGGAAACCGGCATCAAGGTGATCGACCTGGTCTGCCCGTTCGCCAAGGGCGGCAAGGTGGGTCTGTTCGGCGGCGCCGGCGTGGGCAAGACCGTGAACATGATGGAACTCATCAACAACATCGCCAAGGCTCACTCGGGTCTGTCGGTGTTCGCAGGCGTGGGCGAACGTACCCGCGAAGGCAACGACTTCTATCACGAGATGGCCGACTCCGGCGTCGTGAACCTCGAGAAGCTCGAGGACTCGAAGGTGTCGATGGTCTACGGCCAGATGAACGAACCTCCGGGCAACCGTCTGCGCGTGGCGCTGACCGGCCTGACCATCGCCGAGTCGTTCCGCGACGAAGGCCGTGACGTTCTGTTCTTCGTGGACAACATCTACCGCTACACGCTGGCCGGTACCGAAGTGTCGGCTCTGCTGGGCCGCATGCCTTCCGCCGTGGGCTACCAGCCGACGCTGGCCGAGGAAATGGGCCGTCTGCAGGAGCGGATCACGTCGACCAAGGTCGGCTCGATCACCTCGATCCAGGCCGTGTACGTTCCCGCCGACGACTTGACCGACCCGTCGCCCGCCACCACCTTCGCCCACCTGGACTCGACCGTGGTGCTGTCGCGTGACATCGCTTCGCTCGGCATCTATCCCGCCGTGGACCCGCTGGACTCGACCTCGCGCCAGCTCGACCCGAACGTGGTCGGTGAAGAGCACTACAACGTGGCCCGCGCCGTGCAAGGCACGCTGCAGCGCTACAAGGAACTGCGCGACATCATCGCCATTCTGGGCATGGACGAACTGGCTCCCGAAGACAAGCTGGCCGTGGCCCGCGCCCGCAAGATCCAGCGTTTCCTGTCGCAGCCGTTCCACGTGGCTGAAGTGTTCACGGGCTCGCCCGGCAAGTACGTGCCGCTGGCCGAAACCATCCGTGGCTTCAAGATGATCGTGAACGGCGAAGCCGACCACCTGCCGGAACAAGCGTTCTACATGGTGGGCAGCATCGACGAAGCGTTCGAGAAGGCCAAGAAGGTCGCTTAAGAAGGAATCACCATGGCAGGCACCATTCATGTGGACGTGGTCAGCGCGGAAGAGTCGATCTTCTCGGGCGAAGCCAAGTTCGTCGCGCTGCCCGGTGAAGCCGGTGAGCTCGGCATCTTCCCGCGCCACACCCCGCTGATCACGCGCATCCGCCCCGGCGCCGTGCGCATCGAAACCGCCGACGGCAAGGAAGAGTTCGTCTTCGTGGCCGGCGGCATTCTCGAAGTGCAGCCCAACGCCGTCACCGTGCTGTCCGACACCGCGATCCGCGGCAAGGACCTCGACGACGAGAAGGCCAACCAGGCCAAGGCCGCAGCCGAAGAGGCGCTGAAGAACGCGAAGAGCGACATCGACATCGCGATGGCCCAATCCGAGCTGGCCGTGATGGCCGCCCAGATCGCCGCGCTGCGCAAGTACCGTCAGAAAAAATAAGCTCCCCTCCCGGAGCACAAAAAAGCCGCCCCCGAGGCGGCTTTTTTCGTCCGCTCAGTTCTCGGCACTATCTCCATTTGGCCTGAATTAGGCCGAAGTTCGACCTTGTCCGGCTGAAGCCCGCCGCCTAGTATTCGCCTTCGTCCAGCAGCCACGGTTGCGGACGCAAGACAAAGAACACCGGAGACAAGGACGGCGCGTGGCACCCTGGAGTGGCATCACTGCGGACGAAATGCGTTTGCTGGAAACGACCTTCTGGTCAGCCGGCGGCTCGCGCCATGCCATGGCTGAGCAGCTGGGCTTTTCCAAGAGCAAGGCCAACGGGCTGATCGCCGGCCTCGTCGACCAGGGCCTGCTCGCCGAAGCCGGCCTGCAGCGCTCCTCGGGCGGACGCCGCCCCGAAAACCTCCAGCTTCATGCCGGGCTCGGCGTGCTCGTCGGTGTCGACATCGGCGCCACCAGCCTCGACGTGGCTGTGCTGCGGCCCGACCTGAGCGTTCTTGCCCAGCACGACGAACCCGCCGACGTGCGCGAAGGCCCGGCCGTGGTGCTGGCACGCGTGCGCGCGCTGATGCGCGAACTGCTGGCCCGCTGCGGCCACGGCCCCAAGGACGTGCTCGGCATCGGCATCGGCGTGCCTGGTCCGGTCAACTTCGAGATCGGCCAGCTCGTCAATCCGCCGCTGATGCCCGCCTGGGACAGCTTCTCGATCCGCGACTACCTGCGCGAGGACTACGCCGCGCCCGTCTTCGTCGACAACGACGTGAACCTCATGGCGCTCGGCGAGCTGTGGCGCCTCAAGCGTTCGCTGCAGAACTTCCTCGTCATCAAGATCGGCACCGGCATCGGCTGCGGCATCGTCTGCCACGGCGAGGTGTACCGCGGCGCCGCCGGTTCGGCCGGCGACGTGGGCCACATCTGCGTCGACCAGGAAGGCCCGCGCTGCCACTGCGGCAACCTCGGCTGCGTCGAGGCCATGGCCGCCGGCCCCGCGATCACGCGCATGGCAATGCAGGCGGCCGAGGCCGGCGAGAGTGCCGCACTGGCGGAAGTGCTGCGCCAGCACGGCCGCATCGACGCGATCGACGTGGGCCAGGCCAGCCGTGGCGGCGACACGGCCGCCAACGCCATCATCCAGCGCGCGGGCAGCCTGATCGGGCAGATGCTCGCGTCGGTCGTCAACTTCTTCAATCCGTCGCATGTGTTCATCGGCGGCGGCATCACGCGCATCGGCCCGCTGTTTCTCGCGGCCGTGAGGCAGAGCGTGTACCAGCGCTCGTTGGCGCTCTCCACGCGGCATCTGGAAATCCAGTACACGCCGCTGGGCATGCAGGGCGGCCTGATCGGCGCCGGCGTGCTCGCGATGCAAGAGACCCTGAAGGCCCGCGGAGTGGCGCCATGAACGCGGCCGAGAACATCAAGGGCAGCGTCGCCGTCGAGTTCGATGGGGTGGTGAAGGCCTTCGGCCCCGTGCAGGTGCTGCACGGCGTGAGCTTTGCGCTCGCGCCCGGCCACGTCTACGGCCTGCTCGGCGAGAACGGCGCGGGCAAGTCCACGCTGATGAAGATTCTGGCTGGCTACGAGCCGCTGACCGGAGGCACGCTGCGCGTCAACGGACAGCCGCAGCAGTTCGCGAGCTCGCGCGATGCCGAAGCACTCGGCATCGTGCTGATCCACCAGGAATTCAATCTCGCCGAAGACCTGAGCGTGGCGCAGAACATCTTCCTCGGCCACGAAAAAGAAGGGCTGGCTGCTCGACGACGCCTCGATGGAGCGCGACGCCGCCACCGCACTTGCAGCAGTGGGCCTGAACATCGATCCCCGCACCAAGGTGCGAAAGCTCATCGTCGCCGAGAAGCAGCTCGTCGAGATCGCGAAAGCCATCGCTCGCCGCGCGCGCCTGCTCATCATGGACGAGCCCACGGCCACTCTGACGCCGGGCGAGACCGAGCGCCTGTTCAAGCTCATCGCCCAGCTGCGCGCCGATGGCGTCACCATCGTCTACATCTCGCACAAGCTCGACGAAGTGGAGCAGGTGACGGACGAAGTCATCGTCATGCGCGACGGTCGCTTCGTCGCGCGTGCGCCGACGGTCGAGGTCACGCGCCATCAGATGGCCAACCTCATGGTGGGCCGCGAACTGGCCGACCTCTACCCGCCGCGCGACGTGGTCGTCGCCGCCGACGCGCCCGCCATGCGCGTGCGCAACTTCTGCGTGCCCGGTTGGGCGCAGGACGCGAGCTTCGAAGTGCGCCCCGGCGAGATCCTCGGCTTCGCGGGCCTCGTCGGCGCGGGCCGCACCGAACTCTTCGAGGGCCTGCTAGGCCTGCGTCCCGCGAGCGGCAGCGTCGAGATGCTCGGCAAGCCCGTGCCCCACGACAAGGGCTGGCGCAACCCGCGCGATGCCGCCAAGCACGGCCTCACCTACCTCAGCGAAGACCGCAAGGGCAAGGGCCTGCACGTCAACTTCGGCCTGCGTCAGAACCTCACGTTGATGGCGCTCGAACGCTACGCCCAGCCCTGGCTCAAGCCCGAGGCCGAGCGCGGCGCGCTGGCCGGGGCGGTGAAGGACTACAGCATTCGCACCGGTTCGCTCGACGTGAAGGCATCGTCGCTGTCGGGCGGCAACCAGCAGAAGCTCGCGCTCGCCAAGGTGCTTCAGCCGCAACCCAAGGTGGTGGTGCTCGACGAGCCCACGCGCGGCGTCGACGTGGGTGCCAAGCGCGACATCTATTTCCTGATCCAGCGACTCGCCCGCGAAGGGCTCGCGGTGATCGTCGTCTCGTCGGAGCTGATGGAGCTGATCGGCCTGTGCCACCGCGTCGCGGTGATGCGCGCGGGCCGTCTCGTTGCCACGCTCGACGCGGACCATCTGACTGAAGAGGAGCTCATCGCTCATGCCACCGGAACAGCCAACACCACCGCAGACGCTTGAAGCCGCGCAGCAGCAGCACCGCAGCGAGGCAAAGCCGGGCTGGGTGCAGCGCCTGCACGGCCTCGGCCCGGTCATCGGCCTGGTGCTGCTGTGCATTGCCGGCACGCTGCTGAACGGCGACTTCGCGACACTGGACAACGCGATGAACGTGCTCACGCGCACGGCCTTCATCGGCATCATCGCGGTGGGCATGTGCTTCGTGATCATCTCCGGCGGCATCGACCTGTCGGTGGGCTCGATGGCGGCGCTCATCGCGGGCAGCGTGATCATGTTCATCAACTGGGCCGGCCCGGCCTCTGGATCGCCGCTGCTCGCGGTCGTGATGGGCGCGGTGCTGGCGGTGGTGCTCGGTGCGGTGTTCGGGCTCGCGCATGGCCTGCTCATCACCAAGGGGCGCATCGAGCCCTTCATCGTGACGCTGGGCACGCTCGGCATCTTCCGCGCATACCTCACGTACTTTGCCGACGGCGGCGCGCTCACGCTCGACAACGAGCTGTCGGATCTCTACGCGCCGGTGTACTACGCCAGCCTCGCGGGCATTCCGGTGCCGGTGTGGGTTTTCGTGATCGTCGCGGTCATCGGCGGCATCATCCTCAATCGCACAGCGTATGGGCGTTACGTGCAGGCCATCGGCTCGAACGAGCAGGTGGCGCGCTACGCGGCCGTGGACGTCGACCGCGTGAAGATCCTCACCTACGTGCTGCTCGGCGTGTGCGTGGGCATTGCCACGCTGCTGTACGTGCCGCGGCTGGGCTCGGCCTCGCCGACCACCGGCCTGCTGTGGGAGCTCGAAGCCATCGCCGCGGTGATCGTCGGCGGCACCGCGCTCAAGGGCGGCGCGGGCAGCATCACCGGCACCGTGGTGGGCGCGATCCTGCTCTCGGTCATCAGCAACATCCTGAACCTCACCAGCATCATCAGCGTGTACCTGAACGCTGCGGTGCAGGGCTTCGTGATCATCATCGTCGCGTTCCTTCAACGAGGACGCCGCTAGCCCCTTTCCCGTTCGTTCCATCAACCACAAGGAGACACCCAGCATGACGACTCTCACCAGACGCCTCGCACTCACGGCAGTTGCCGCCGCGGCGTTCGCCAGCCTGCCCGCGCTCGCCGCGGAGAAGGTCAACCTCGGCGTTTCGATTCCGGCGGCCACGCACAGCTTCATGGGCGGCATCAACTACTGGGCCAACCAGGCGAAGAAAGACCTGGAGAAGGAACACAAGGACCTGAAGATCACGATCAAGACGGCGGCCAATGCGCCCGAGCAGGCCAACCAGCTGCAAGACCTGTCGACCGTCACCAAGATCAACGCGCTGGTCGTGTTCCCCTTCGAGTCGGCCGCTCTGACCAAGCCTGTTGCGCAGGTCAAGGCCAAGGGCGCCTACGTCACCGTGGTCGACCGCGGCCTCACCGACACCAGCGCACAGGATGCGTACGTGGCCGGCGACAACACGGCCTTCGGCAAGATCCCGGCCGAGTACATCGTCAAGCAGCTCGGCGGCAAGGGTAACGTGGTGGCGCTACGCGGCATCGCGACCACGCTCGACAACGAACGCATGGACGCTTTCAACGCCGTGCTCAAGGGCAGCCCCGACATCAAGCTGCTCGACGCCAAGTACGCCAACTGGAACCGAGACGACGCATTCAAGGTCACGCAGGACTACCTGACGCGCTTCAAGAGCATCGATGCCATCTGGGCAGCCGACGACGACATGGCCGTTGGCGTGCTGAAGGCCATCGAGCAAGCCAAGCGCGACGACATCAAGATCATCTTCGGCGGCGCGGGCGCCAAGGGCATGGTCAAGACCATCATGGACGGCAAGGACAAGCGCATCACCGCCGATGTGAGCTACTCGCCGAAGTTCATCTACGACGCGATCAAGCTGACGGCCGAGGCGCGCCTGAAGGGCGAGAAGCTGCCGGCCACCACGATCATTCCTTCGGTGCTCATCACCAAGGAAAACGCCAAAGAGTTCTATCACCCGAATTCGCCGTTCTGATGTCCTGAATCGGCGGGCCCGCCTTGCTCCCTCTCCCCTTGGGGAGAGGGTTGGGGTGAGGGCCGGCGGCGGTGGCAAAGGCGGTGAATGCGCAACCGCCGATGCCCTCACCCTCTCCCTCTCCCAGAGGGAGAGGGGACAGTTTCCAGGAACGCTTCGATATGACCGACACACCTCTCCGCAAACTGCGCTACGCCATGGTCGGCGGCGGCCGCGACGCCTTCATCGGCAGCGTGCATCGCAAGGCCATGGCGCTCGACGGCCAGATCGAACTCGTGGCCGGCGCGCTGTCGTCGAGCCCGGACAAGGCACGCGCCTCGGGCCGCGACCTCGGCCTGGCCGATGACCGCAACCACGGCGACTGGCAGGCGCTGCTGGCCGACGAGCTGAAGCGCCCGGAGGGCGAGCGCATCGACTTCGTGTCGATCGTCACGCCCAACCACGTGCACTTTCCGGTGGCGCAGGCCTTTGCCGAAGCGGGCTTCCACGTGGTGTGCGACAAGCCGCTGGTGCACACGCGCGAGCAGGCCGACGCGCTGGTCGCGACCGTGGCGAAGCAGGGCACGGTGTTCGGCGTCACCTACAACTACACCGGCTATCCGATGGTGCGGCAGGCTCGCGAGATGGTGCGCTCGGGCCAGATCGGCGAGGTCCGCAAGGTCGTCGTCGAATACAACCAGGGCTGGCTTGCGAGCCACGTCGAAGGCAGCGGCGGCAACAAGCAGGCCGACTGGCGCACCGACCCCGCACGCAGCGGCGCGGCCGGCGCCATCGGCGACATCGGTTCGCACGCCGAGAACCTCGTGGCCACCGTCACCGGACTGCAGATCGAAAGCCTTTGCGCCGACCTTGGCGCGCTGGTGCCGGGCCGCATGCTCGACGACGACGGCAGCCTGCTGCTGCGCTTCGAGGGCGGCGCGCGCGGCGTGCTCGTGGCCTCGCAGATCAACACCGGCCTGGAGAACGACCTGCGCCTGCGCGTATCGGGCACGCTGGGCACGCTCGAATGGCACCAGGAGCAGCCGAGCCGGCTGGTGCACCTGCCGCACGACGGGCCGCTGCAGGTGCTCACGCGCGGCGCGCCATGGCTGTGCGAGTCCGCGAAGCGCGCGAGCCGGCTGCCGGCGGGGCACCCGGAAGGCTTCATCGAAGCCTTCGCGAACGTGTACGCGGGCGTGGCGGCGGACATCCGCGCAAGGCTCGAAGGGCGAGTAGCCGACCCGCTGGCCGCCGACTATCCGCGCGTGGAGGACGGCGCGCGGGGCGTGCGCTTCATCGAACGCACGGTGGCTTCGGCAGGAAGTGAGCGTAAGTGGACTCCGTGGTGAGCTGCCGTTGGCTAGGCCATATCACGGCCCATGCTTTTGCCGATAGCAAATAAATCACGAAAAATCGCACCTGCCACGTTATTTATTTCGGCTCTTGGCGTAGTCGGCCGTCTCCATTTCTCCTTCCGCATGTCTAATCCTGCGGTTCAACAAAAAGAGGAGAAGTAGCATGAAATGGAGCTTGGCCGTCGCCACGACGGTAATGGGTATTTTTCTGAGCGGATGCGCCATCAAGCCACAGCAGCCAGTGGCCTTGGGCCAGGATGCGCTGAGTGCAAAGAGCGGAAAAGTTGGCGTGGCGATGTCTGCCCTGCCCAAAGTCGACACTTACTTTCCCGGCGCTGGCTGCCTGCTGTGTTACGCCTTTGCCAGCGCTTCCAATTCGTCGTTGACCAAGCATACGGAGACCCTGTCGCACGACGACCTTGCCACGCTCAAGGAAGACGTCGCAGTGGTACTGCGCAAGAAGGACATGGACGTGGTGGTCATCAAGGAGCCCATCGATCTAAAGTCCTTGCCCGACATCAGAACCGAGGTGCCCACGAACGCACGAAAGGACTTCTCTTCACTGCGAGGAAAGCTTGCCGTCGACAAGCTGTTGATCATCGACTTGCCGCTGGTCGGCTATGTGCGGACGTACTCCTCCTATGTCCCAACCAGCGACCCCAAGGCCACCGTCTCGGGCTCGAGCTATCTGGTGGACCTCAAGACCAACACCTACAGCTGGTATCAGCCCATTGAGATTAGCCGCAGCGCCGACGGCAAGTGGGACGAGCCGCCGAAGTTCCCTGGCCTCACCAATGCCTATTTCCAAGCGCTGGAAGCAGGTCGCGACAGTGTTCTGAAGCCGCTCAATGGCACCGCGAAGCCTTGAACGCCGACAGCTGGCACCAGCGGTGAGCTCGATCGTTAATGCCGGGTACACCCTGGCATGTGCGACGGCCATTACCCTGTCCGTGTTGACTCCCTCGGCGTTTGCGCAGAGTGATGCTGTACCACCGGCACCCAGCGATACCGCCAGTGTGCCGGTGGTGGCACCCTTGCCGCACTGGTCTTTGCAACTCCCGGCGGCTGGTCCCGTTGTCTTCAGAGGGGTTGTCAGTTTCGACGAGGCAGGGGTTGGCAGTGGAGGCATGCTCTACCCCGCACCCAATGCCGCAGGGCTTATCGCTGCCGTGATCACTCATGGGCTCATCAACGAGTCGTCGAAGAACGCGCAGAAGCTCAAGCTGCAGCAGAAGGCCGACGAGGTGCTGGTTCCCTACAAGGCCGTGCTGTCCACGTACACATACGCCGAGCTTGCGCGGCAAATGGTGATGGCCGGGCAGGCCGAGGCCCAATGGCTGGTTGAGAGTGCACCGGTTTTCGCATTGACGCAGGATCAGACGGCCCTTGTTCTTGAGAATTCGATAAAGGTTCGAAAGGCAGGGACGACAGGTCCAGCGGTTTACGAGCGGATGATCAAGGTCGTGTCTGCGCCGATGGCCGAACAGGATCCCGTGGCCTACTGGACACGGGACAATGGCTCCCGGTTGCGCCAGGTCACGGGCGAGCTGATGCAGGAGTCTGTCGATCTTTCTGTTTCGATGGCTGCAAAGATTCTGCCTGGGAATGTGGCCACGCAGAAGTCTTTCCGCTACTTCGAGGGGAAAACCGAGAAGGTCGAGCGCGCGGGGCTGATTGTCGAGCGATGCACACGCAGGGTACTGCTCACGCTCAGGGAAGACCTGATCTCGGTGCCCTTCTCGCCATCGACCGAAACGTGCGGGGTGACGGCTGTGGCGAATTCGCCCGCCAGCTGAAGTAACAGGTTGGCGGTGCGTGGTGGCTTGGGAGGCGAGCCGAATTAAAGTGGATGCACTTGGCAGCGCCACGTTGCATCCATGATCTCCTCGTTCTTTTCAAGCCGTAGTTCTTCCTCGATGCCTTGGCTGGTCATCCTCTGGCGTCGCAGCATCACGCTCTTCCCCCTGAAGCTGATCGGCAACACCATCGCCACGCTCGGCTTCTTCCCGCTGTACTTCTGGATCATGAAGAACGCGGGCCAGGCCTGGGTGCTGCCCCTTACGCCCGTCGACCGGCTGATCGCCTTCTGGCCGTGGCTGCTGCCGGTATACCTCTCGCTATGGGGCTACATCGCACTGCCGGTGCTGCTCGCCAAAGACATGCGCGAGCTGACGGGCTTCTCGCTGGGCTGCGCGGCCATGACGCTGCTGGCGCTACTCGTGTTCTGGTTCATGCCCACGGCGATTCCCAACTTCGTGGTCGAGACCACGCCGGGCACCTCGCTGCAGTTCCTCAAGATGGTCGACTCGGCCGGCAATGCCTTTCCCTCGCTGCATGTGTCGTTCTCGGTGTTCAGCTGCGTGGTGCTGGCGCGGCAGTTGCGGGCGGCGGGGGCGCCGCTGTGGCTGCGTGCCCTCAACGTGGCCTGGGCCGCGGGCATCGTCTATTCGACGATGGCGGTGCGCCAGCATGTGCTGATCGACGTGCTCGGCGGCTTCGCCCTGGGCGTGGCGTTCGGCGTCGCCACGCGGCGGCGCGCCGAGGGACGAGCACCGGCGGCGTAGGCCGATCGCGGTATTCCGCCGTGGCCGCACGCACGGTACAACGCGGGCTTCGCCATTCGAAGGAGCGGGAGTCCGCCATGAAAATTCGCCTGTCCGCCGTCATCGCATGCATCGCGGCCGGCGTCGCCGCGAGCCCTGCGTTCGCGCTCGACTTCCCCTCCCGCAAGCCCGGCCTCTGGGAAATCCAGACCCAGACCGGAGAAGCCACTGGCAAGAGCGCGGGCCACGGCGGCAATCACACCGTGCAGCAGTGCATCGACGCCGCCACCGACAAGGCCTTGCGCGACATGGGCCAGGGCATGGGCAAGGACCTGTGCTCGAAGCAGGAGCTGCGCACGGATGGCGGCAAGCTGGTCATGGATTCGGTCTGCAAGATCGGCAACACCGTGGCCACCTCGCATGCCGTCATCAGCGGCGACTTCAACTCCGCCTATCGCATGGAGAACAAGTCGACTTACAGCCCGCCGCTCATGGGCCGGGCCGAAGGCACGAGCACCATGGAAGCCCGGTGGATCGGCCCCTGCAAGGCCGACCAGAAGCCGGGCGACATGGTCATGCCCAATGGCATGAAGATGAACGTGCTGGACATGATGAACAACCGGCCGAAACGCCCCTAGCGTGCACCTGACGGCGGTCGCCCGGTAGGCGCCAGCCCACAACGCTTCGAGCCTGCCGCGCTGCGGCGCGAAACCCCGGCAGCGCCTACGATGGCGTGCCATGCCACCCGCAAAGCAGGAAGAAGACCTCCTCGTCGTCGCCAGGCCCGAGGGCCTGTACTGCCCGCCCGGCGATTTCTACATCGACCCGTGGCGGCCGGTGGCGCGTGCCGTCATCACGCACGCGCACTCCGACCACGCGCGCCCTGGGCATGCACACTACCTGGCCCACGTCGACAGCGCCGGCACGCTGCGCGCGCGCCTGGGCCGCGACATCCCGCTGCAGACGCTGCCTTACGGCGAAGCCATCGAGCACCACGGCGTGCGCGTCTCCCTGCACCCGGCTGGCCATGTGCTGGGCTCTGCGCAGGTGCGGCTCGAGCACGGAGGGCGCGTGTGGGTGGCCTCGGGCGACTACAAGACCGAGCCCGACGGCACCTGCCCGCCCTTCGAGCCGGTGCCCTGCGACACCTTCATCACCGAGTCGACCTTCGGCCTGCCGATCTACCGCTGGCCCACGCAGGCCGTGCTGTTCGCGCAGATCGACGCATGGTGGCGCGCCAATGCCGAAGCAGGGCGCGCCTCGGTGCTGTTCTGTTATGCCTTCGGCAAGGCGCAGCGCATCCTGCACGGCGTGGACGCGAGCATCGGGCCCATCGTCGTGCACGGCGCGGTGGAGCCGCTCAATGCCGTGTACCGCGCGGCCGGCGTGGCGCTGCCGCCCACCCTGCGCGCCGATGACGCGGGTGTCGACGCCGCGCTGCTTAAGCGCGCGCTGGTGCTCGCACCGCCCTCGGCACAGGGCTCGCCGTGGATGCGACGCTTCGGCAACTACGCCGACGCCTTCGCCAGCGGCTGGATGCAGCTGCGCGGAACGCGCAGGCGGCGCGGCGTGGACCGGGGCTTCGTGATGTCCGACCACGCCGACTGGCCAGGCCTGCAGCAGGCCATTGCCGGCACGGGCGCCGAACGGGTTTTCGTCACGCACGGCAGCGTGCAGGTGATGGTGCGGTGGCTAGGCGAGAACGGCCTCGACGCACAGGCCTTCAGGACCGAGTACGGCGACGAGGACGACCAGGAAACTTCCCGAGGATCGGCGAGCGGGCAGACGGCGCGCGATGCAGACGCCGGCAGCCCCCATCCCGACCTTCCCCCAGCGGGGGAAGGAGAAGCACCGTGAAGGCCTTTGCCGCGCTGTACCACGAGCTCGACGCCAGCACATCGAGCCTCGCCAAGCAGGCCGCCTTGCAGCGCTACCTGCGCGAGGCCGACGCAGCCGACGCCGCCTGGGCCGTCTACTTTCTCGCGGGAGGCAAGCCGCGCCAGCTGGTGCCCGTGAAGCTGCTGCGACTGCTCGCGCAGGAAGCTGCCGGCCTGCCCGAGTGGCTGTTCGACGAGAGCTACGACGCGGTGGGCGATCTCGCCGAAACCATCGCGCTGCTGCTGCCTCCGCCGAGCGAGGCGCACGAGCTTGGCCTCGCGGGCTGGGTCGAGCAGCACCTGCTGCCGCTGCGCGATGCCGCCAAGGCGGCGCCCGATCAGCTCGCCGACCGCCTGCGTGCGCAGTGGCGGCAGCTCGCGCCCGAGGAGCGGCTGGTGTACTTCAAGCTCATCACCGGCGCGTTCCGCGTCGGCGTGTCGAAGCTGCAGGTCACGCAGGCGCTCGCGGCCGTGGGAGGCATCGACGCCAAGCGCGTCGCGCAGCGGCTCATGGGCTACACGCACATCGGCGGGCGGCCGCAGGCCGACGACTATCGCGCGCTGGTCGCGGCCGAGTCGGGCGTCGAGCAGGAACAGAAGACCAGCGGCCAGCCGTACCCCTTCTTCCTCGCGCATCCTTTCAACCAGCCGCTGGAGCAGTTCGACGCAGTGCTGGGCCCGCCGTCGGACTGGATCGTCGAATGGAAGTGGGACGGCATCCGCGCGCAGCTGGTGACGCGCGCCGGCACGGTATGGGTGTGGTCGCGCGGCGAAGAACTGGTGACCGAGCGCTTCCCCGAACTCGCCGCGCTCGGCGAGGCGCTGCCCGATGGCACGGTGCTCGACGGCGAGATCGTCGTCTGGCGCGAAGGCCGCGTGCAGCCCTTCGCCGAGCTGCAGAAGCGCATCGGCCGCAAGACGCTGGGCGCGAAGCTGCTGCGCGACATTCCGGTGGTGCTGCTGGCCTACGACATCCTCGAATGGGAAGGGCGCGACCTGCGCGCGCTGCCGCAGTCGGAGCGCCGCGCGCTGCTCGATGAACTCGTCGGGCGCATGGACCACCCCTCGCTGCTGCCCAGCCCGATGCTCACAGGCCTCGACTGGCCCGATCTCGCGCGCCAGCGTGAAGCGGCGCGCACCATGGGCGTCGAAGGGATGATGCTCAAGCGCCGCGACGCGCAGTACGGCGTGGGCCGCACCAAGGACGTGGGCGTGTGGTGGAAGTGGAAGATCGATCCGCTGAGCGTCGACGCGGTGCTGATCTACGCGCAGCGCGGCCATGGCCGGCGCGCCAGCCTCTTCAGCGACTACACCTTCGCCGTGTGGGACGGCCCGCCGGAGCAGGAAGACCGCAAGCTCGTGCCCTTCGCCAAGGCCTACTCGGGCCTCACCGATGCCGAGATGGCGCGTGTGGACGCGATCATCCGCAAGACCACGGTGGAGAGCTTCGGGCCAGTGAAGAGCGTCAAGCCCACGCTGGTGTTCGAGCTGGGTTTCGAGGGCATCGCGCACAGCACGCGGCACAAGAGCGGCATCGCGGTGCGCTTTCCGCGCATGCTGCGCTGGCGCGAGGACAAGCCGGTGGAAGAGGCCGATACCCTTCAGACGCTGGCGGCGTTGTTGCCAGCATGAGCAGCAGGATCGTCAAGACAGCGCTCGACACGTGGTTCGCCGCGCGCGGATGGAAGCCGTTCAAGTTCCAGCGCGAAGTCTGGAAGGCCATTGCCGATGGCCGCTCGGGACTTCTGCACGCCACCACCGGTGCGGGCAAGACCTACGCCGTGTGGCTCGGCGCGCTGCGGGCCTTCGTGCGGGCGCGCAAGCCGGCGGCATCGGCGAACGCTCGGCCTGTTGCCGAGCCGCTCACCGTGCTGTGGCTCACGCCGATGCGCGCGCTGGCGGCCGACACGCTGCGCGCCCTGCAGCAGCCGCTGGAAGCCCTCGGCGCCGAGGTGCATCCGTGGAGCGCCGGGGCGCGCAGCGGCGACACCAGCTCGGCCGAGCGCAGCGCGCAGAACCAGCGCCTGCCCACGGTGCTCGTCACCACGCCCGAGAGCCTTTCGCTGCTGCTCGCGCGGGCCGATGCGCGCGAAGTGCTCGGGCATGTGTGCATGGCGGTGGTCGACGAATGGCACGAGCTGCTGGGCAACAAGCGCGGCGTGCAGGTGCAGCTCGCGCTCGCGCGGCTGAAGCGCTGGAACCCGGGCCTCGCGATCTGGGGCATGTCGGCCACGCTGGGCAACCTGCACGAGGCGATGCATGCGCTGCTGGGCCATGAAGAGGGCGTGCTGGTGCAGGGGCAGGTGCCCAAGAAGCTCGTCATCGATTCGCTGCTGCCCGGCGTCGCCGAGCGCTTTCCGTGGGGCGGCCACCTGGGCCTCACGATGCTGCCGCAGGTGATCGAGGAGATCGCCGCGAGCAGCACGACGCTGGTCTTCACCAACACGCGCTCGCAGGCGGAGATCTGGTACCAGGCGATGCTGGAGGCCAGGCCGGAGTGGGCCGGCCTCATCGCGCTGCACCACGGTTCGCTCGACCGCGAGGTGCGCGAATGGGTGGAGCTGGGCCTGAAGAACGGCGAGCTGAAGGCGGTGGTCTGCACCTCGAGCCTGGACCTGGGTGTGGACTTCCTGCCGGTGGAGCGCGTGCTGCAGATCGGCTCGCCCAAGGGCGTCGCGCGGCTGCTGCAGCGCGCGGGCCGTTCGGGCCATGCGCCGGGCCGGCCTTCGCGCATCACGCTCGTGCCCACGCACAGCGTGGAGATGGTGGAAGGCTCGGCCGCGCGCGTCGCCATCGCGGCCGGGCACATCGAGGCGCGCCATTCCCCCGGGCAGCCGCTCGACGTGCTGGTGCAGCACCTGGTGACGGTGGCGTTGGGCGGCGGCTTCGTGCCCGACGACCTGTACGACGAAGTGCGCGGCACGGCGGCCTACGAAGGCCTCTCGCGCGAGAGCTGGCAGTGGTGCCTGGAGTTCGTGGCGCAGGGCGGCCCGTCGCTTGCGGCCTATCCGGACTACAAGCGCGTGGTGCCCGACGCCGAGGGCGTCTGGCGCGTGCCCGATGCGCGGCTCGCGCGGCGGCACCGCATGAACATCGGCACCATCGTGAGCGACGCGAGCATCTCGGTGCAGTACCTCGGCGGTTCGAAGATCGGCAGCGTCGAAGAGAGCTTCGTCGCGCGCATGAAGGCCGGCGACTGCTTCCTGTTCGGCGGGCGCATGCTGGAGCTGGTGCGCATCCACGACATGACGGCCTGGGTGCGTCGCGCGAGCGGCAAACGGGCCGCGGTGCCGCGCTGGGGCGGCGGTCGCATGCCGCTGTCGAACACGCTGGCCGACGCGGTGGTGCAGCAACTCGCGCAGGCCGGCGAGGGACGCTACGACTCGCCCGAGCTGCAGTGCGTGCGCCCGCTGCTGGAGATACAGCAGCAATGGTCGGCGCTGCCCACGCCGCAGACGCTTCTGGCCGAGACCCTGAGCACGCGCGAGGGCTCGCATCTGTTCCTGTATCCCTTCGCGGGCCGGCATGTGCACCTCGGGCTCGCGAGCCTGCTGGCGTGGCGCGTCGCGCAGCACGAGGCGCGCACTTTCTCCATCGCGGTCAACGACTACGGTTTCGAGCTGCTGAGCGCGACCGAGGTCGACTGGCCGGCACTGTTGCCGCAGGTGCTGACGCTGCCGCAGGGCGAAGGCGCACGAGAGATGCTGCTGCACGAAGTGCTGGCCTCGCTCAACGCCAGCGAACTCGCGCAGCGGCGCTTTCGCGAGATCGCGCGCGTCTCGGGCCTCATCTACCAGGGCTATCCGGGCGAGAAGCGCAGCAGCAAGCAGCTGCAGGCTTCGTCTTCGCTGTTCTGGGAGGTGTTCCGCAAGTACGACCCCGGCAACAGGCTGCTGCGGCAGGCCGAGCAGGAACTGCTCGCGCAGGAGCTCGAGATCGGCCGCCTGCGCGCGAGCCTCGAACGCATCGCCACGCAGCAGCTGGTGCTGAAGCCGCTCGCGCGGCCCACGCCTTTCTCGTTTCCGCTGATGGTCGAGCTGTTCCGCGAGAAACTGTCGAACGAGAACGTGGCCGACCGCATCGCGCGCATGGTCGAGCAGCTCGAGAAGGCCGCGGGCGGCGTTGTCACCGCCGGCGGCGTGGAGCGAGTGAAGGGCACGCTGGCCTTCGGGCAGGAAGGGCCGGGCAAGCCGCCGAAGCCGGTGAGCCAGCGGCGCGACCGCAGGCGACCGTCGCGACCGTCAAGGCCGCTGCCGCCGCTCTAGTCTCAGCCCGCGCCGTGCGCCTTCACCCAACGCACGATGTCGGCCGCGCCCATCGCGCCGGCCTGCCGGGCCACTTCGCGGCCGCCACGGAACAGCGCCAGCGTCGGGATGCTGCGGATGTTGAAACGCGCGCCCAGCGCAGGCACCGCTTCGGTGTCGACCTTGGCGAGCCGCACGTGGGGCTCCAGCTGGGCCGCAGCCTGTTCGTAGGCGGGCGCCATCTGGCGGCAGGGGCCGCACCAGGGCGCCCAGAAATCGACCAGCACCGGGATCTCGTTGCGCGCGATGTGGCGGTCGAAGGTGGCGGCATCCGCCAGCGCCGTCGAATGGCCGGTGAACAGCGGGCGGTGGCAGCTGCCGCAGTCGGGCGCGCTGCCCAGCTGCGCCGCGCGCACGCGGTTGGTCGTGTGGCAGTGCGGGCAGACGATGTGCAGCGGGGGCGATTCGGTCATGGCCGGCAGATGGGGGCTGCGGAGGGCCTTTGCAAGGCGGTCGCGGGTTTTGCGACACTGGCTGCGTGACTTCTTCCGATACATCCGCGAAGCCGCTCGCCGTTGATTGGGCGGGCGAGCTGCTGCACCTGCTGCCCGAGCGGGCCCTGTGGTGGCCCGGGCAGCGCGTGCTGTTCGTGGCCGACCTGCACCTGGGCAAGGCCGCGACCTACCGCGCGCTCGGCCAGCCGGTGCCGGGCGGTACCACGCAGCAGAACCTGGCGCGGCTCGATGCCCTGATCGAAAGGCATGCGCCCCAGCGCATCGTGTTTCTCGGCGACTTCCTGCACGCTGCGCAGGCACGCACGGTGCTCTCCGCCGTCGAGGCCTGGCGCGCGCGCCACGCGGCCGTCGCCATGACGCTGGTGCGCGGCAACCACGACAGCCGCGCGGGCGATCCGCCGGAGGCGCTGGGCATCGAGGTGGTCGACGAGCCTTTCCTGCTGGGCCCCTTCGCCTGCTGCCACCATCCGCAGACGCATGCGACGCACTTCGTGCTCGCGGGGCATCTGCACCCGGTCTGCCGACTCCAGGGCAGGGGACGCGACAGCGTGCGGCTGCCTTGCTTCGCGAGCGACGAGCAGCAGGCCGTGCTGCCGGCCTTCGGCGAGTTCACGGGCGGGTGGTTGATGGAATCGGCGCCGGGGCGGCGCTTTCACGCGGTGGGCGGCGATGCCGTGTGGGCGGTGCCGCCGCGCGAAGGCTTCTAGAGAACGACGGGCTCGTCCGGCAGCTCGTTCACGTCCACTTCGCCCTCGGCCAGCGGAAAGTGCTCGACCAGCAGCGCGGAGATCTCTTCGAGCGCCTGCGTGAGCCCGTCCTCGAAGCGGCCTTCGCGGAAGGCCGCGCTCATGCGCTGGGCCATCGCCGCCCATTCGGCGTCGTCCACATGCGCGTCGATGCCCCGGTCGGCCACGATCTCGATGGCGTGCTCGGCCAGCAGCAGGTAGATGAGCACCCCGTTGTTGTGTGCGGTGTCCCACACGCGCAGCTTGCCGAACAGCGTCACGGCGCGTTCGCGCGGCGACGCGTGGCGCCACAGGTAGGACGTCGGCAGGCCGGCCTCGACGCAGATGCGGATCTCGCCGCTGTGGCGCCGCTCGCTCGCGGTCACGCGGCCCGCGAGGCGCTCCAGCGCAGCCGGAGGGATTGCGCGCCGAACCTCGGATTCGTCGATCCAGCGATGGCGCCAGATGCGGCCCAGCTTCGTGAAGAGGCCCGCTTCGTTGCCTGACGGCTTCGTGTTCGTGGTCTGCATCGTGTTCACCAGTCCCCCGACGCGCCGCCGCCGCCGAAATTGCCGCCACCGCCGGAGCTGAAACCACCGCCTCCGCCACCACCGCTGAAGCCGCCACCACCGCCGCCCCAGCCTCCGCCGCCGGAACTCCAGCCGCCGCCCCCGCCACCGCCCGGCCGCCCGGTGCCCGCGACCAGCGAGACGATCAGTGCCACCAGCGCCGCGATCACCGCGATGGCGATGCTGGTGGTGATGAAGAACACCACCACGCCCACGCCGCCGCCGATGAACATCGTGCCCAGCTTCTTGCCGAAGATGGCCCGTGCGATCGGCGCGCCGACGAAGACGCCGACGAACAGGAAGATAGCGAGGTTCTCCCAGTCGAAGCCGTCGCTGCCGCCGCTGTTGTTGCCGCCGCCCGTGTTGCGCGAGGGCTCGGGCAGCGGTTCGCCGTCGACCAGCCCGATGAGCCGGTCCACCGCCGCGTTCAGGCCGCCAGCGAAGTCGCCGTTGCGAAAGCGCGGCTTCATCTCCTCGTCGATGATGCGGCTGGCCGCCAGGTCGGGCACCGCGCCTTCCAGCGTCTTGGCCGTGGCGATGCGCATCTTGCGATCGTCCTTTGCCACCACGACCAGCAGGCCGTCGCCGACGCCCTTGCGGCCGATCTTCCAGGCATCGCCCACGCGCTGCGTGTAGCTGGCGATGTCCTCGGGTGCGGTGGTCGGCACCATCAGCACAACGATCTGCGAGCCCTTGCGCTGCTCGAAGGCCGCGAGCTTGGTTTCGAGGCCGTTGCGCTGTGCGCTGTCGAGCGTGCCGGTCTGGTCCATCACCCGCGCGGTGAGCGTGGGGATCGGGAGCAGGCCCTGGGCGGTTGCGTTGCCCATCGCCAGCAGCACCCAGAGTGCCGCAAGTGCCTGGAGAAATAGCGCGCACCAGTCCGGGAACACCGCGGAACCGGCTTTGCCGGGCCGCAGGTGTTGCCCCCGGTGAGAGGTGAGGCGCAGTGACACGAAGTGCACGAAGCCTGGGGGAGAGCTACTTCTTCGGGGTGCTGAAGTCGACCGTCGGCGGCGTGGAGATCTGCGCCTCGTTCTGCACCGAGAAGTTCGGCTTCGGCGCGTAGCCGAAGATCTTGGCCGTGAGGTTGGTCGGGAAGCTGCGCGCGAGCACGTTGTACTCCTGCACGCTCTCGATGTAACGGTTGCGCGCCACGGTGATGCGGTTCTCGGTACCTTCCAGCGTCACGCGCAGGTCGCGGAACGACTGGTTGGCCTTCAGGTCGGGGTAGCGCTCCGACACCACCATCAGCCGCGACAGTGCCGAGGAGAGTTCGCCCTGCGCCTGCTGGAACTTGTTGAAGGCCTCGGGGTTGTTGAGCGTCTCGGGCGTCACCTGGATCGAGGTGGCCTTGGCGCGCGCCTCGATCACCTTGGTGAGCGTGTCCTGCTCGAAGCTGGCCTCGCCTTTCACGGTGGCCACGATGTTCGGCACGAGGTCGGCGCGCCGCTGGTACTGGTTGAGGACCTCGCTCCAGGCCGACTTGCTGGCCTCGTCGAGGGACTGGAACTGGTTGTAGCCGCACCCGCTCAGGGACACGACCGCGGCAAGAATCAGGAACCAGCGCTTCATCATCATTTGCATTACCTCCGCAGAAGATGCGGAAGGTAGCATAGACGGCTCCATGGCCGTCGATCCTCTACAAGCCCTGCAAGCTGCCAATCGTGCGGTATTGCCCGTTGCATCTTCCGCCTTCGGTACGCTGCTGATCGCCGGCGCGACCGGCGCGCTGGGCGCCGAACTGCTGCGCCGGCTGGCGGGCAGCCACCGGCATGCCCACACCCGCGTGCTGGCGAAGGAGCCGATCCGCGACGGACTGCGCGGCGTCGAGACCTACCTGAGCCCGGCCCCGCCGATCGCGCAATGGCCGCTGACTTCGGCCCACACCGCCATCATCGCCTTCGACCCGCCGCGCCTGTACCACGACCGCGAGCGCGCGCTGTGGGTGCCTGAGCCTTCCGACCTGCCCGAACTGGCCTGCTGGCTGCGCGCCTGCGGCGTGCAGACGCTGGCCATCGTGCTGCCGCATGACCAGGGCCGGCTGCCCGAGGCGCTCAAGCGCGGGCTCGCGAGCCTCGACGAGCAGGCGGTGGTGGCTTGCGGCTTCGAGCGCGTGATCCTCGTGCGCTCCGCGCGCAAGCCGGTGAACGCGAAGATCGCCAATCCCTTCGAGCGGCTGGCTGCATGGATGCTGTCGGTCGTGCGCTTCATGGTGCCCAGCAGCGAGCAGCCGGTGCGCGCGGTGAAGGTGGCTGAGCTGGTCGATGTGGCGCTGCGCATCGCGCCGCCGGGCGTGCACGTTGCAGCGCCGGAGCTGGTGTGGGAATCAGCGCAGGGCGATATGCCGGCAGTTGCCGCGCGCTGGCTCGGTGTGTCGGGCTGAGGGTCAGCTGCGCCACTTGCGCAGCAGCTCCTGCGACTCCATCACCAGCCCCAGGTGCAGCGACACCATCGCGAGCGCTGCGTCTTCCAGATGAGGATCGGTGCCGCGCACGAGGTCGCGCAGCACGATCACGCGGTAGTTGCGGTTGCTGGCGTCGAAGGCGGTGTTGAGCACGCAGCAGTCGGTGAAGCCGCCGTCGAGCACCACGGTCTCGATGCGCTGGTTGCGCAGCAGAAAGTCGAGGTCGGTCGGGTAGAAGGCCGAGAGCCGGCGCTTGCCGTCCACGCGCATGTCGCCGGGCTCCACGCGTGTGACCCATTCGGTCCACTTCGAGCCTTCGATGGCGTGCGCGTCGGCGTTCGGAATCTCGCCCACGTGCAGTGGGAAGGTGCGCCGCCACGCGGACGGAATGCCGTTGATGTCGTCCACCCCGCCGGGCCGCAGCACCGACCGTACGTGCACGATGCGCACGCCCAGCGCGCGCACCGCGTCGTGAAAACCGTCGATGGGCGTCACCACGTCGCGTGCGCGCGGCGCGGGGCATGGGCAGTCGGGGCTGTCGTCGAGGTGGCCGCGATGCATGTCGATGGAGACGACAGCCGTGGTGGCCGGATTCAGGTAGTCGGCGAACAGCGCCGCGTCGAGCTCGCGCTCCTCGTTGTAGACCCAGGCCTTCATCGGCGTTCTTCTCTCACATAGGGTTGGCCCAGCGCGCCGGGCTCTTCGTCGGCACTGCGCCGCGAGAGCGCGACCCACACCATCACGCCGAGCGTCACCGCGTACGGCGTCATCATCACGAAGTACTGCGGCAGCTGCACGCCGGCAGCGGCCAGTTGGGGAATCAGCGCCTCGATGCAGCCGAAGAGCAGCGCGCCGACAAGCGCCTTCCACGGCGACCAGCGCGCGAAGATCACGAGGCCCACCGCAATCCAGCCGCGCCCGCCGGTCATGCCCGCGATCCACAGCTTGGTGCTGACCACCGAGATGTAGGCGCCCGCCAGCCCCACCAGCGCCGAGCCCGCGAGCACCGCCGCGAACCGCCATGCGGTCACGCGGATGCCGGCTGCGTCGGCCGCCTGCGGGTTCTCGCCCACGGCGCGCAGCCGCAGGCCGGCCGAGGTGCGCGCGAAGAACCACGCCACCGCGCCGAAGATCGGCAGCGTGAGCCACACCATCGCGTTCTGCTCGAAGAGCTTGCCCACGCCCGGCAGCACCGAGAGCGGCCACAGCCCCATCGCGCCGATGCCTTCGGTGGCATGGTTGGTCCACTCGGCCATGGAGCCGACCAGCGCGGTGAGCCCCTGGCAGAAGAACACCAGCGCGAGCCCGGAGATCACCTGGTTCACGCGCAGCCAGATCACCATCACCGCGAACAGCACCGACACCACGCTGGCCGCCAGCATCGCGAGCACCAGCGAAACGGCCGGCTGGCCGATGACGATCTGCGCGCCGATGCCGGCCAGCGCGCCGACCAGCATCAGCCCTTCTGCGCCGAGGGCGAGCACGCCCGCGCGCTCGCAGATGATGAGACCGAGCGCCGCGAGCGCATAGGGCACGGCGAAGTCGGGCGTGCTCGCCAACCAGTTGAGGACGATGCCGCTGTTCATGCCACAGCCTCCCCACCCACGCGGCGCAGCCGGTGGCGGATGAAGAAATCGCTCGACGCCACGCACACCACAATCACCGCCTGTATCAGCTGCACCATCGAGAACGGCACCTGGTAGAACACCTGCAGGCTGCGGCCGGTGACGAAGAGCGCCGCCACCAGCAGCGCCACCACCGTGGCCGCCAGCGGGTTGTTGCGCGCGAGAAAGGCGATGAGGATGCCCGAGAAGCCGTAGCCCTGGTAGAAGGCCTGCGTGAGCCGGCCTTCCTGCCCCGCCGCCACCGCGAAACCCGCGAGCCCGGCCATCGCACCTGACAGCAGCACCGCGCCGTAGATGGTGCGCCGCACCGGCACGCCGCTGGCATGCGCCACACGCGGGTTGGCGTCGACGAAGCGCAGGTACAGGCCCATGCGGCTCACGCTCGCCAGCCACCACGCCAGCAGCGCGACGACGCCCGCCAGCAGGATCGAGCTGCCGATGCCCGCGCCCAGCTCGGGCAGGCGCTCGAACACGCGGAACTGCGGCGAGTAGGGGAAGTTGTCCTTCGGGTCCTTCCAGCTGCCGTAGACCAGGTGCAGCAGGAAGTTGGCCGCCATGTAGTTGAGCATCAGCGTCGAGATGATCTCGTTCACGCCCAGTTTGAGCTTGAGCCACGCTGGGCCCAGCACCCACAGCAGGCCGCAGCCGATGGCGGCGACGAACATCAGCGGCAGGCGCAGGTTCTCGGGGCCGATCTGCCACATCGAGATGGCGGTGGCGCCGATGGCGCCCCAGATCATCTGGCCTTCGAGCCCGAGGTTCCAGAAGCGCGCGCGGAACGCGACGCAGCCCGCGAGGCCGACGAGGATCATCGGCGCGGCCTGGAACAGCACGGCGCGGAAGTTCTGGCCGTCGAAGAAGGTCTGCATCACGAACTCGTTGGCGAGCTCGTCGGCCGGCACGCCCGCCGCGATGAGGATCGCCGCCGAGATGGCGAAGCCCGCGAGCAGCGCGGCCGCGAGGATCAGCGCCTGCCAGTGCCAGGCCATGTGCTGGCGGATCTCCAGTGCATAGCGGCGGCCGGCAAGCGGCTGGGGCTGTTGCGCCGCCTGTGTCTTGCGCGACGGGGCCATGTCGGCGGAGAGCGATGCTTCAGCCATGGTCCACCATCGCCTGTCCGATGGCCTGGCGGTCGGCGGGCTGCGCGAACTCGCCGGCGATGCGCCCGCGCGTCATCACGCCCACGCGGTCCGCGAGCTGCAGCACCTCGTCGAGGTCCTCGCTGATGAGCAGCACCGCCGCGCCGCTGTCGCGCGCGGCGCGCAGCCGCGCATGCACCTCGGCGCTGGCGCGCACGTCGAGCCCGCGGCTGGGGCTGTGCGCGAGCACCAGCGTGGGCGACTTGCCGAATTCGCGCGCCAGCACCAGCTTCTGCGCGTTGCCGCCCGAGAGCAGCGCAGCCTTCTGCGCAACCGAGCGCACGCCCTGCACGTCGAAGGCGCGCACCGCTTCCTGCGTGTCGCTCTGGATGCGGCTGCGGCGCAGCCGCCACACGGGGCCGTAGCGGCCGGTGTGCACGCGGCCGATGGCGTAGTTCTCGGCGACCGAAAGACCGCCCGCGAGCGCGAGCCCATAGCGGTCCGCCGGAATCGCGGCGATGCCGATGCCCCGGCGCACCGATGCGGCCATGGTCTTCAGGTCGCCGTGGCCTTCGAGCCGTATCTCGCCCTCGGTCGGCTCGCCCTGCAGGCCCATGATCGCGCCCGCCAGTTCGCCCTGTCCGTTGCCGCCCACGCCGGCCAGCCCGTAGATCTCGCCCGCATGCAGTTCAAGGTCGACGCCGTCGAGCACGCGGCGGCCCTCGGGCGATGCGGGCGTGCGCAGCCCGCGCACCGAAAGGCGCACCGGTCCGCGCGGCGCCGCCGGCGGCTGGAAGCCCTGCGTGGCGATCGACTCGCCCACCGTGAGCTTCACCAGCTCCGCGACAGAGGTTTCGCCGGGCTGCAGCGTGGCCACCGTGCGGCCGCCGCGCATCACCGTCACGCGGTCGGCGTAGGTCTTCACGTCGGCCATCTTGTGCGTGACCAGCACCACCGCCGCGCCCTTGCGCGCCAGCCCCTGCACCGTCTGCAGCAGGCGCGCGGCCTCCTGGTCGGTCAGCACGGCCGTGGGCTCGTCGAGGATCAGGATGCGCGCCCCTGCCAGCAGCACCTTGAGGATCTCCACGCGCTGCTGCTCGGCGACCGACAGCGCATCGACACGCTTCGACGGATCGATGTCGAAGCCCAACTCGGCGGCCTTGTTGCGGATGTCGCGCGAAATCTCGCGCAGCCGCTCGCCATGGCTCTGGAACTCGGACGGCGGCGGCGCCGTGAGCAGGATGTTCTGCGCCACCGTGAAGGGCCGCACCAGCTTGAAATGCTGGTGAACCATGCCGATGCGGTGCTTCGCCGCGTCGCGCGGGCCGGCGAAGCGCACCGCGTTGTCGTCCACCAGCAGTTGCCCGGCCTCGGGCGCGTAGAGCCCGGCGGCGATGTTCATCAGCGAGGACTTGCCCGCGCCGTTCTCGCCCAGGAGCGCATGCACCTCGCCCCAGCGTGCGGAGAAGTGGGCATCGGTCAGCGCCGCGAAGCCGTCGAAGGACTTGCGTATGCCGGTGAGTTCGAGCGCATTGGGCATGAGGTGCGTGGCTCCGGCTTACTTCTGCGTGACCACGCCCTTGACGAACCAGTCCATCTTCCAGAGGTCGGCGTCCGACAGCACCGCGCCCTTGGCCACGCGCTCCTTGCCGTCGCGGTCGGCGAGCGGGCCGGCGTAGATCTGCTTGCCCTTCATGATCGCGTCGCGTTCGGCGGTGATGAGGGCGGCCTTGTCCTTGGGCACGGCGGGGCCGAAGCCGGCGATGTCGGTGCCGCCGTCCTTCATCTCGATGAACGCGCCGTACTGCGCGGGTTTCCAGCCGCCGGCGATGATCTTCTTGAGCTCGGGCGTCAGGAAGCGGTCCCACACCCACACCGACGAGCACAGCGTGGCCTTGGGCGCGAACTGGCGCAGGTCGCGGTGGTGGCCGGTGCCGTACACGCCGCGCTCCTGCGCGACGATCTGCGGCGTGGGGCTGTCCACGTGCTGGCCGATCACATCGGCGCCCTGGTCGATGAGCGCGGCCGCGGCGGCGCGCTCCTTCACCGGGTCGTTCCAGGCGCCGGTGTAGATCACGTTGACGGTGGCGTTCGGGTTCATCTTCTGCGCGCCGAGTGCGAAGGCGTTGATGGTCCAGTTCACCACGCCGAAGGGGTTGGCCGCGACGAAGCCCAGCTTGCCGGTCTTCGATGCGGCGCCTGCGGCCATGCCGCAGAGGTACTGGCTCTCGTAGGTGCGGCCGTAGAAGGATTCGAGGTTGCTGCCGTTGGTGGTGCCCGAGCCGTTGAGGAAGGCCACGTCGGGGTACTTCGCGGCCAGGTCCTTGAAACTGTCGGAGTAGCCGAAGGCGGTGCCGATCACGATGTTGGCGCCGCGCTGGATGAACTTCTCCGCCGCCGGCTTGATGGCCGAGGCGTCCTCGGGCACGTTCTCCACGAACTGGATCTTCTGGCCGATCTCCTTTTCGATCTTCACGCGGGCCTCGTCGAAGGCCTGCGTCCAGCCGCCGTCGTTCTTCGGGCCGAAGTAGAGCATCGCGATCTTCGGCTTGTCCTTCAGAGTGAAGCCGTCGGCGGCGGCAGCGGGCAGCGTGGTGAAGTACGCGCCTGCGGCCGCGATGGTCATCGCGAAGCCCAGGCCGGGAGTGAGGGTGCGCAACTGCATGGAACTACCTTTGAAGGGAGGCGTTGAAGAAGGGGAAGCGGGAGGGGGAAAGAGAGAGCAGCGAGCGGGCGCGGTGCGCGTCACATCATGAAGTTGATGCGGAACACGTTGCCCTCGGGATCGAGCAGCACCGACTGGTACCAGTTGTAGTAGGTGACGTAGGGCGGCTTGACGAGCGTGGCGCCGGCTTCGAGCGCGACGGGCACCATGCGATCGACGTCGGCCTGGCTGTCGACGTCGATGTTCAGCAAAAACTTCACGCCGCGCGTGTCAGAGAACTCGCTCAGGTGCAGCAGCTCGTAGGCATCGAGCGCGTTGAAGCCCAGGCTCGACTTACCGGTGTCCAGCCCGCGGAAGATGGGCGAGCGGATCGCCTCGATCTCTGTGAAGCCGAACACGCGCTGGTAGAAGCCGCTGAGCGCGACCACGTCCTTCGCGAAGACGTTGACGTAGGACAGGTGGGCCATGCGTTCAGGCCGTCACTTTGGTGCCGCCGAAGGTCGTCTGCTTGACGAACTTCGAGGTGAGGTGATCGCCAGAGGAGATGGGTGGGTACTTCGCCTCTTCACCCGGCGCGAGGCAGCTCGGCAGGCACTCGACCATCGCGTCGTAGTTCGGCTGGTGGAAGAACACCAGCGACTGGCGGCGGTTGGTGCTCGCCACCTCGAAGGGCGGGTTGATCACGCGGTGCAGCGTGGATACCCACTGGTCGTTGGTCCACTGCATCATGAGGTCGGCGATGTTGACCACCAGGCCACCCTCGACCTGCGGCACGTCCACCCACTGGCCGGCCTTGTTGAACACCTGCAGGCCCTTGTCGTCGGGCAGCACGATGGTGAGGCTGCCGTAGTCGCTGTGCGCGCCAGCGCGCAGCTGGCCCGGCAGCGGCTGCTCGCGCTGCGGCGGGTAGCTCAGCACGCGGAACATGCTGATGTGCTTGTCGATCTTGTCGTCGAAGAAGGTCTCGGGCAGCGAGAGGCCGAGCGCGAAGACGCGCATCAGCGAGCGCGAGAGATCGCTCATCGCGTCGAAGTAGCCCTCGTAGGCTTCCTTGAAGCCTTCGATGGGCGGCCAGCTGTTGGGCTCGAAGTGCGGGCCTGCGGCGGGGCCGCGGTGGTAGTCGTCGTCGGGCACGTTCGAGGGGCCGATGGAGAAAGACTCCTTCAGGTCGCCGGGCGCGGCCTCCTCGAGGCTGTAGGAGAGGCCTTCCTCGCCCACCGCGCTGTAGCCGCGCACGGCGTCCTCGCGCGGGCGGTCGACCTTGCGCTTCTCGCCCAGCGGCATGTCGAAGAACTTGCGCGAGAGCGACGACACGCGCGAGATCAGCTCCGGCGAGATGCCGTGGTTGGTGATGACGAGGAAGCCGATGCTGCGGCAGGCTTCGTCGACTTTCTTCGCGACCTCCGCCTTGCCTTCGGCGGTGCCGGCGAAGTAGGGCGCGAGATCGATGATGGGTACGGACAGCAGGGTCATGGCAGGTTCCTCTTGCTTGGCATGCCTTTCGCCATGCAACGTCTGTGCCAGTTGGACCAAATGGACAAACAGCATTCTTCGCGTCAGCATGGTGCGCAGGAATGCGTTGCGAAGGCGGTCGCGGCGCAAGGCGATGCACCGTGGCCTTACAGTGGTGCGCCGTCCGCCGATTCACGATCAGATCAATCAAGAGCGAGGGAAGATGCCGAAGACAAAAGCGCTGGCTGCGAATGCCGGCAAGGAGAGCCCGGCGCGCAAGCGCGCGAAGCCCGCGGTGCGAAGCGCGTCCGCAGTGAACCGCCGGTTGCGCCAGATAGAGGACAAGCGCAGCGCGATCCTCGGCGCGGCGCTGGGGCTGTTCTCGCGCTTCGGCCTGCATGGCACCTCCATCGACCAGGTGGCTGCGCGCGCCGATGTGTCGAAGAGCAACCTGCTCTATTACTTCGCGAACAAGGAAGAGCTTTACGTCAACGTGCTGCGCGACCTGCTCGCGCTGTGGCTCGAACCGCTGCGCGGCTTCAGCGCCGAGCAGGACCCGGCCGAGGCCATCGGCGACTACATCCGCCGCAAGCTGGTGGTTTCGCGCGACAGGCCCGATGCATCGCGGCTCTTCTGCCTGGAGATGATCCAGGGCGCGCCGCTGCTGCGCGACGAGCTGGACCGCGAACTGCGCACGCTGGTGGAGAAGAAATCGGAAGTGATCCGTGCGTGGATCGAGGCGGGCAAGCTGGCGCCCGTCGATCCGCACCATCTCATCTTCGCGCTGTGGGCGATGACGCAGCACTACGCGGATTTCGGGGTGCAGGTGCAGGCGCTGTCGGGGCATACGCTGGAAGACGAAGCCTTCTTCGAGCGCGCGGTGGAGAGCGTTCAGCGCATCGTTCTCCAGGGCATCACGCCGCGGCCGCGCTGAGTCTTGCTCCCTCTCCCCTTGGGGAGAGGGCTGGGGTGAGGGTGGCGGCCTGAATGTCGTCGCTGCCCTTGCAGGTGCCGCTGCCCCCCTCACCCTAACCCTCTCCCCAAGGGGAGAGGGAACAAGCGAGGTCAGTGCTGCGGCGGCGCCGCAATCTCGTGATAGCGCCGGTCGAAGTAGATCAGCCCCTGCGCCGCGCCGCCGATGGCGATGGACACCGCCTCGCAGAAGAGCACGTCGTGCGTGCCCGCGCTCGTCGCGTGCACCACGCGGCAATCGAACGACACGGCCGCGTCGTCGAGCATCGGCGAGCCAGTGGTCTTGCTGCTCCAGCGCGCGGCGGCGAAGCGATCGTCCATCGGCGTCTTGCCGCCGAATAGCGCAGACAGCGACTGGTGCCCCGCGGCCAGCACGTTCACGCACAGCACGCCGTTGGCCTTGAACGCCGGGTACACCGAGGCCGAGCGGTTCAGGCACACCAGCAGCGTCGGCGGCTCGTCGGTCACGCTGCACACCGCCGATGCGGTGAAGCCGGCACGGCCGGCCGGGCCGTCGGTGGTGATGATGTTCACCGCCGCGCCCAGCCGTGCCATCGCGTTGCGGTAGTCGGCCTTCTGCAGGCCCTGCGCCAGCACGGCGGGGTTGGGGGACGATGAAGCGGGATTCGAGGCCATGGCGTTCTGCAGCATCTCGAGTGACTCCTTCAGGCCAGCAGGCAGGCCTCGTCGAAGGACAGCCGCGGCAGGCGGCCGAACACCTTCGACGCGTCGCCGTGGCCGAGGTTGATGAGGAAGTTGACGGTCCAGTCGGTGCCCTCGAAGAAGGCCGCGTCGACCTTCGCCTTGTCGAAGCCCGACATCGGGCCGGCGTCGAGCCCCACCGCGCGCGCCGCGAGCAGCAGGTAGCCCGCCTGCAGGCTGGCGTTGCGAAAAGCTGTCTCGTGTGCGGCCTCGGGGCTGCCGGTGAACCAGCTGCGCGCATCGGCGTGCGGGAACAGCGTGGGCAGCCTGTCGTAGAACTTGCGGTCCCACGCGGCGATGACGGTGACGGGCGCGGCCATGGTCTTGTCGAGGTTGCCCTTTGAGAGCGCCGGCGCGAGGCGCTGCTTGCCTTCGGGCGTGCGCACGAAGACGAAGCGCGCGGGCGAGCAGTTGGCCGAGGTGGGGCCCAGGCTCGCGAGTGCGTAGACCTGCTTCAGCTGGGCATCGGTGACGGGTTCGTCGGTCCAGCCGTTGTGGGTGCGCGCGCCGGTGAAGAGCAGCGAGAGCGCGGCGTCGTCGAGGGTGGAAGCGATGGTGGTGGTCATGCTGGAACGGCGGGTGAGCTGACCCGCGAAAGAAAGTCGAGCAGGCTGCGGTTGAAGTCTTCTGCCTCGGTCACGCAGTGCGCGTGGCCGCCATGCGGCACGAAGTCGAGCGTGACGTCGCGCAGGCCGTCGGCCAGGCGCTGCGAGCAGGTCCAGGGCACGAGCACGTCGTCCCTGGCGGCGGCCACGAGCGTGGGCGCGGAGATGTCGGCGAGGCGCGCGTCCACGTCGAAGGCCCGCAGGGCGGAGATGCGCGCGCGCATGTTGGCTTCGCCGGGGAAGTGCGCGAAGGCATGGTCGACTTCATCGGCCACGCGCTGCGCGTTCTCGGCCGCCCATGCGGCGGGGTACAGGAAGATCGGCTGCGCTTCGACGTATGCGCGCGGGCCGCAGGCGCCGAGCAGGGCAAGTCGTGCATCGAAGCAGCGCGCCGAATGCGGGTTGGGCTTCGACCATGCATTGACGAGCGCGAGGCTCGCGATGCGCGAAGGCGCATCCAGCGCGAGCTGCAGGCCGACGAGGCCGCCGAGCGCATGGCCCGCGAAGTGGCACCGCGAGGTGCTGGTGGCGTCGAGGATCTCGAGCACGTCCTGCGCCATGTGCGCGATGGCGTAGGCCTCGGGCAGCGCGGCGGGGCTGCGGCCCGTGCCGCGCTGGTCGTAGGCGATGACGCGGTGCCCTGCGCCGATGAGCGCGCCGAGCTGCGGCTGCCAGAACCCGGCCGAGCCGCCGAGGCCCGAGGACAGCAGCACGGTGGCCGCCGCATCGGACGGTCCGTGCACCTCGTAGTGCAGCGCGCTCATGAAGCTCAGGCCTTCTTGCCGACGTGCGCGATCGACGCGATCTCGACCAGTGCGTCGGGCTTCACAAGGCCGCACTGGATGCAATAGCGCGCAGGCTTGGTGCCGGGGAAGAACTCGGCGTACACCGCGTTGATCTTCGCGTAGTCGGCCCAGTCCTTGAGCATGATCTGGTTGAAGGTCACGTCGTCCATGGTGCCGCCGGCGGCCTCGACCACGCCCTTGATGGTGGTGAGCACGTGCCTTGCCTGCGCACTCGCGTCGCCCACGTGCACCACGTTGTTGTCCTTGTCGAAGGGCAACGTGCCCGACACGTAGAGCACGCCGTCGGCGAGCGTGCCGGGAACGAAGGGGGCGATGGGAACGCCGGTGCCGGGAGGGATGATGGCTTGCTTGGGCATGGTGCAGAGTCCTTGGTGAAGAGGGTGGGGAAGGGAAATCAGGCAATGGCCGCTTCGGCTGGAACGGACTGGTTTGCAAGCGAAGGTGCGAAGGTGCTGCAGAAGTGCTCCGTCGTGGACACCCAGCCGAAGAAGGTCTCGACGTTGTAGACCGATGCCTTCTGGATCGCAGGGCCCCCGAGTTCGTGCGTGGCGTCCTCGAGCATCACGGCGAAGTATTCGAGGTGGAAGGCATCGCGCAGCGTCGACTCGACGCACACGTTGGTGGCGATGCCGGTGAACACCAGGTGGCGGATGCCGCGCGAGCGCAGCGTGCTGTCGAGCGTGCTGTTGAAGAAGCCGCTGTAGCGGGTCTTGGGCACGACGATGTCGCCCGGCCGGGGCTTCATCTCCTCGATCAGTTCGTAGTCCCAGCCGCCCTTGGCGAGGAACTTGCCCTGCAGCTCGGGCCTGGCGCGCATGGTCTTGAGCGCGTTCGACTTGTGCCAGTTGGGCGAGCCGGGGCCGCCGGCTTCCACGTAGTTCGCGTCCCAGCCGTTCTGCAGGAACACGACCAGCATGCCGGCCGCGCGCGCCGCCGCGATGCTGCGCGAGATGCTGGCGATGGTGCCCTGCGCGCCGGAGATGTCGAAGCCGGCCGAGTCGACGTAGCCGCCGATGGAGGCGTAGGCGTTCTGCATGTCGACGACGATCAGCGCGGAGTCGGTGGCGTGCAGCGCCAGCGGCTCGGGGCGCGCGGGCAGGATCAGCGGCGCGGGCGCACCGGGTGCGCGCGGCGCACCCACGGGCGTGTTCGAGGTGAGGGTGGTGTTGCGTGCCGGAGTGGTCATGTGGCGCTCCTCCTCAGGCCGCGAGGCGCTCGGGCACTGCCTGCGAAGGCACGGGGCTCTGCACGTGCGCGCGGCTCTTCATCAGCGGCTGGATGCGCTCGCCGAAGGCTTCCACGCCCTGCACGAAGTCGTCGAAGGTCAGCAGCACGCCTTCGGTGCCGGGCACTTCGGCCACTTCGTCGAGCATGCGCGCGACGCTCGCGTAGGAGCCGACGAGCGTGCCCATGTTGATGTTCACGGCCGAGGTCGGGTCGGCCATCTGGCGCACGTTGGTGTCGGCGCCCGACTTGGTATCGGCCGCGCCCTGCTGGCCCAGCCATGCGATGGCTTCGTGATCGGCGCCGGCCTTGTAGTGCTCCCACTTGGCGCGCGCGGCCTCGTCGGTCTCGTCGGCGATCACCATCATCAGCACGTAGGTCGTGACCTTGCGGCCGGTCTTCGCGGTGGCCTCGATGAGCTTGTCGGCCGCGGGTGCGAAGGCCTTGGGCGTGTTCACGCCCTTGCCGAAGCAGAAGTTGTAGTCGGCGTACTTCGCCGAGAACTCCATGCCGGCGTCGCTCTGGCCGGCGCAGATCACCTTCATGTCGGCCTGCGGGCGGGGGCTGAGGCGGCAGTCTTCCATCTTGAAATGCTCGCCCTTGAAGTCGGACTGGCCGTTGCCCCAGAGGTCGCGCAGCACCTGGATGTATTCGGACAGGTACTGGTAGCGCGTGCCGAAGAACTGGTCGCCGGGCCACATGCCCATCTGCGAGTACTCGGGCCGCTGCCAGCCGGTGACGAGGTTGAGGCCGAAGCGGCCGTTGGAGATGGAGTCGATGGTGGACGACATGCGCGCCACGATGGCCGGCGGCATCACCAGCGAGGCGGCGGTGGCGAAAAGCTTGATCCTGCTGGTGACGGCTGCAAGGCCGGCCATGAGCGTGAAGGACTCCAGGTTGTGGTCCCAGAACTCCGTCTTGCCGCCGAAGCCGCGCAGCTTGATCATGGACAGCGCGAAGTCGACGCCGTAGCGCTCGGCCTTCAGCGTGATCTGCTTGTTGAGTTCGAAACTGGGCTTGTACTGCGGTGCGTTCTCGGAAAGCAGCCAGCCGTTGTTGCCGATGGGAATGAAGATGCCGACGTTCATTGGAAGGGCTCCTGTTGCGGGTTGGGAGGCTCCTTGCATGCGCCGTGCCAGTTGAATAAGTCCTTTCGGATCAATGGTTTACGGAAAATACATGTTTTCGTTTTGACCATTTGGTCCAAAACGGAGCAGAAGATTCGGCCGGGCTGCGGCACCTCGGTGCGGCGGGAGCCAAACCGGTGCAGTGCCCGCGTCACGGAGCGCACGGCAGAATCACGCCATGCCCAAGACCCCACTCCGCGCCGCCGCGGCCATCGGCGGCACTGCCGACGACGTCGAGGCGGCTTTCTACGAAGCGCTGCAGCGCGGCGACATCGACGCGCTGATGGCCTGCTGGGCCGACGAGGACGAGGTTTTCTGCGTGCACCCCGGCGGCCCGAGGCTGGTGGGGGCCGTGGCCATCCGCGCGGCCTTCGAGCAGATGTTCGGCAACGGCGCGATCCACGCCATGCCTGCGCGGGTGCGCAAGATCGACTCGCTCGCCAGCGCGGTGCACAACGTGCTGGAGCGCATCGAAGTGCTCACCGCCGAAGGGCCGCGCCATGCCTTCGTGCTGGCCACCAACGTCTATCACAAGACCGCCCAGGGCTGGCGCATGGTGGCGCACCATGCGAGCCCCGGCAGCGCGCGCGAGCCGGACGACGCGAACGATCCACCCCAGGTCCTGCATTGATCGATTGATGCTTTCTCCGGTCGCTTCCTTCTCCCCGGCTGCTTCTGCCGGGACTTCCCTTCGGGCCATGGACTACGCTGCGCCGCGCTGGCTGCCCGGCGGCAACCTGCAGACCATCTGGGCCGCGCTCTACGCTCGCCGCTTCGACGGACCGGCGCCGGTCTACCGGCGCGAGCGCTGGTCGACGCCGGATGGCACCGACTTCATCGACGTCGATTTCGTCGATGCGCCGATGCCCGGCGCTAGGCCGCTGCTGGTGCTGTTCCACGGGCTCGAAGGCTCGTCGCGCAGTCACTACGCCGAAGCCTTCGCCGCCTTCGCGGCGTCGCGCGGCATGGCCTTCGCGGTGCCCCACTTCCGCGGCTGCAGCGGCGAGATGAACCTCGCGCCGCGCGCCTACCACTCGGGCGACTTCGAGGAGATCGGCTGGATCCTCACGCGCATGCGCGAGCAGCACGCCCAAAAGGGCGGCGGGCCGGTGCTGGCGGCGGGCGTGTCGCTGGGCGGCAATGCGCTGATGCGATGGGCCTGCGAAGCGGGCGAAACGGCTTCGGGCGTGGTGAGCGCTGTGGCCTCGGTCTGCGCGCCGCTCGACCTCGCGGCAGGCGGCGAAGCCATCGGCAAGGGCTTCAACAAGCTGGTCTACACGCGCATGTTCCTCTCGACCATGAAGCCCAAGGCGCTGGCCAAGCTGGCGCAGTTTCCGGGGCTGTTCGACCGCGAGCGGCTGGTGTCGTCGCGCAACCTCTACGAATTCGACAACGTCTTCACCGCGCCGCTGCACGGCTTTCGCGACGCCGACGACTACTGGGCCCGGGGCTCGGCCAAACCGCACCTGGCCTCGATCCGCGTGCCCGCGCTCGTGGTGAATGCGCGCAACGATCCCTTCATTCCGGCGCGGAGCCTGCCCGGGCCCGGCGAGGTCGGCTCGCACGTCACGCTGTGGCAGCCCGAGCACGGCGGGCACGTCGGCTTTCCGATGGGGCTGCCGCCGGGGCATGTGATGGGCATGCCGGAGCGCGTCGGCGGCTGGCTGCAGCTTCATGGCGGCGCTTCCGCTGACGGTGGGGGCTTGTCGTCGGGACGAGAATGACGTTATGGATGACATCGTCAAGCAAGCGCTCGCCAAATGGCCCAACGTGCCGCACTGCTACGGCTGGCTGGGCTTGGATGCGCGCGGCAACTGGTACATGCGCGACGACCGCACCCAGGCGCAGGGCCCGTTCCGCAAGGCCAAGGGCTCGATGCTGCGGCACGACAAGCTGATCGAATTCATCCACCGCAACTACGAGCATGACGACGAGGGGCAGTGGTTCTTCCAGAACGGCCCGCAGCGCGTGTACGTGGAACTGGAGGCCGCGCCATTGGTGTGGCGTGTTGCCGAGGATGCGAGTGGAGGCTTCACCGTCACAGCCCATACGGGCGCGGCGGTCACGGTGTCGGACTGCCTGCTCGACGAGGACGGCCGGCTCTATCTGGCGTCGCCGCTGGGGCTCGGGCTGGTGCACACGCAGGACGTGGGCATCGCGGCCGAGGCCGTCGAGCGGGGCATCTGGACGCCGGAGGCTGCGCAGGCCAGCGAACTGTCCTCGCGCTTCGGACACGTGCTGAGCCCGGCCGAACGCCACGCGGCCGTTGCTGCTGCAGCCCCGCACGCCTGAATGAAAAAAGCCGGCGCTGGGCCGGCTTCTTTCTTGCTGATCAGGGAAAACGCTTACTTGGCTGGCGCGCTCGCGGGTGCGGCAGGCGCCGCGCCCGAAGCGCCTTCTGCGGGCGCTGCTGCAGCGGCAGGGCGATCCGGCACGGGGAACTTGGCGCCGCCGGCATTGGCCATGTAGACCACGGCACGGCCCACTTCGAGGTCTTCGAAGTCGCCGCCGCCCTGCGGAGGCATGGCGCCCTTGCCCTTCAAGGCATGTTCGAGAAGCGTTGCGTAGCCCTGGCCGATGCGCGGGCCCCAGGCCGCGGCGTCGTTCAGGTGAGGGGCTCCGGGGATGCCGGGTGCTCCGTGGCAGGCGACGCACTGGGCCTTGAACACGGCCTCGCCGGCTGCGAGCGGGCGGTTGGCGTCACGGATCTCGATGCTGCCGATCTTCTTGAGGCGCTCGGCCACCTCCCGGTCGCGCGCCTCCTTGGTCACGCCGTAGAGCGCCATGTTGTCGCCTTCGGCGGTGCCGGCGGGCTTGTTGCCCGAGACCACGTAGGAGACAAGACCCACGATGATCAGGATCGGGGCAATGAAGGAAAAAAATACCGCGAGCAGCAGTTGCTTCGGGTTCTTGATCGGCCCGGTGTGGGCTTCTTCTGTGGCCTGGTAATGCGGGTCTGCGCTCATTCGCGTCCTCAATTATCGGGGGCTCGTCGGGGGGCTTTTCCTAACCAACCGGCGATTATAGAGAGAGCCCTCGCCGGCCGGGGCAAGGGAGCACCCTTATGGGACGCCTTGGCGTCTCAGCCCTGTTCGGGACGCCTTGGCGTCTCGTTCCCGTCGAGACGCCAAGGTTTACGTCTCAGCCCTTGCTGGCCGAGGCGTCGTTGCCGCCGTCGCGCGTGGCCCAGCCGCCGCCCAGCGTCTTGTACAGCGTGACCTGGTTCTGCAACTGCAGCAGGCGCGTCGTCACCGCCGACTGCTGCGCCGTGAACAGCGAGCGCTGTGCGTCGAGCAGGTCGAGCGCACTGGCGATGCCGTTGCGGTAGCGCAGGTCGGAGAGCTTGAAGCGCACGGCTTCCGCGTCGGCCTGCGCACGCTGCGCGCGCACCTGCTCGCCCAGCGTGGCGCGGCCCGCGAGCGCGTCGGC
The DNA here is from genome assembly GCF_056867935.1 of Variovorax sp. TLI9-5A. Taxonomy (NCBI): domain Bacteria; kingdom Pseudomonadati; phylum Pseudomonadota; class Betaproteobacteria; order Burkholderiales; family Comamonadaceae; genus Variovorax; species Variovorax sp. TLI9-5A. Next base: position 850,783 of record NZ_CP200310.1, read on the forward strand.
CACTTCGCGGAACGCCGTCTGGATCGACTTCTCGTACTGCGCCACCGCGATCTCGCGCCCGGCCTTGGCCGAGTCGAGCGTGGCGATGTTGCGGCCGGCGTCGAAGATCGGCAGCGTGACCGTCGGCGCGAAGGACCAGGCCTTGGAGCCGCGGTCGAACAGGCCCGAGAACTCGCTGCTCGCGGTGCCGATGGAACTCGTCAGCGACACGCGCGGGAAGAAGTTCGCGCGCGCCGCGCCGATGTTGGCGTTGGCCGCGATCAGCTGCTGCTCCGCCGAGCGGATGTCCGGCCGTTCGGCCAGCAGGTCCGAAGGCAGGCCGGCCGGCACGTCGGGCATCGGCTTGATGCCGTCCAGGCCCTTGACGCCACCGGCGGTGGCATCGGCCGGCACCGGCGCGCCCAGCAGCAGGGCGAGGGCGTTCTCGTCCTGCGCGCGGGTGCGCAGCTGTTGCGCATAGGCGGCGCGCGCGGTTTCCAGTGCCGAGTTCGCCGACTGGAAGTCGAGCTCCGACGACACGCCGTTGTCGAAGCGCAGCTTCGTGAGGCGCACCGATTCCTCGCGCGTGACCATCGTCTGGCGTGTGATCTCCAGCAGCTCGTCATCGGCCAGCAGCGTGAGCCAGCCGTTGGCCACCGATGCGATCAGGCTGATCTGCACCGCCTTGCGGGTCTCGTCCGTGGCGAGGTACTGCGCCAGCGCCTGGTCCTTCAGCGCGCGGATGCGGCCGAAGAAGTCGATCTCCCACGAGGTGAAGCCGAAGTTGACGCTGTACTGCGAGGCCACGCTGCCCTGGCTCGGGTCGATCGCCTGGTAGGCGTTGGGACTCGAGCGCGAGCCCGTGCCCGTCAGGCCGAGCGCGGGGAACAGGTTCGAGCGCTCAATCTGGAACTGCGCGCGCGCCTGCTCGATGTTGAGCACCGACACACGCAGGTCGCGGTTGTTCGCGAGCGAAGTCCGGATCAGGCCCGCCAGGCGCGGGTCGGTGAAGAAGTCCTGCCACGGCAGGTTGGCCGCGGCCTGGCCCGGCGGCTGCGACGGGTCGCCCGGGTAGGTGGTCGGCACCGGCGCCGCGGGGCGCTCGTAGGTCGGGATCAGCGAGCAGCCGGCCAGCAGCATTGCTGCGGCCAGGACTGTGGGAATCAGTTTCTTGGTCATTGTTTGCTTTCCTCCGGGGCGATGCCCGCGGCTTCGGCGTGCCGCTTGTCGGCTTCACGTTGGCGCGCGCTGCCCTTGAACAGGCTGCGCACCACCACGAAGAACACCGGCACGAAGATCACGGCCAGCGCGGTGCCCGTCACCATGCCGCCCAGCACGCCGGTGCCGATGGCGCGCTGGCTGGCTGAGCCGGCGCCCGAGGCGATCGCCAGCGGCACCACGCCCAGGCCGAAGGCCAGCGAGGTCATGATGATCGGGCGGAACCGCAGGTGGGCTGCTTCCAGCGCCGACTCGATGATGCCCTTGCCCTGCGCCTGCAGGTCCTTCGCGAACTCGATGATCAGAATCGCGTTCTTCGCGGACAGGCCGATGATCGTGATCAGGCCCACCTGGAAGTACACGTCGTTCGAATAGGCGCGCAGCATCGTCGCCACCAGCACACCCAGCACGCCCAGCGGCACCACCAGGATCACCGACAGCGGGATCGACCAGCTCTCGTACAGCGCGGCCAGGCAGAGGAACACCGCCAGGATCGCGAAGCCGTACAGGATGATGGCCTGCGAGCCGGCGAGTTTTTCTTCGCGCGACTGGCCGGTCCATTCGTAGCCGAAGCCGGCGGGCAGCTGCGAGGCGAGCTTCTCCATCTCGGCCATGGCCGCGCCGGTGCTGTAGCCCGGTGCCGCGTCGCCGCTGATGCGGATCGCCGGATAGCCGTTGTAGCGCACCGTCTGCGTGGCGCCCGTGACCCACTTGGTGGTCGCGAAGGACGCCAGCGGCACCGGCTGGCCCTGCGTGTTGCTGGCGTTCAGCTTGAGCAGGTCGTCGGGCTGCATCCGCGCCGGAGCGTCGGCCTGCACCACCACGCGCTGCAGGCGGCCGCGGTTCGGGAAGTCGTTGATGTAGCTCGAACCCAGCGCGGTCGACAGCGTTGCGTTGATCGCGTCGAAGCTCACGCCCAGCGCGTTGGCCTTGTCGCGGTCTATGTCGATCTGCAGCTGCGGCGCATCTTCCAGGCCGTCGGGACGGACCTGCGCCAGCACCTTGCTCTGCGAGGCCATGCCCAGCAGCTGGTTGCGCGCGTTGATCAGCGCCTCGTGGCCCGCGCCCGAGCGGTCCTGCAGGCGGAAGCTGAAGCCGCTGGCGTTGCCCAGTTCGGGAATGGGCGGCGGGCTCAGCGGGTAGATGAAGGCGTCGCGGATGCCCGAGAGCGCGCCGAAGGCTCGGCCTGCGAGGGCGCTGGCCGAGTGGGCCGGGTCCTTGCGTTCTTCCCAGTCCTTCAGCGTCACGAAGGCGAGGCCCGCGTTCTGGCCCTGGCCCGAGAAGCTGAAGCCCATCACGCCCACCATGCTCTGCACTTCGGGCTGCTTCAGGATGAAGCCCTCGACCTGCTGCATGACCGACAGTGCACGCTCCTGCGTGGCGCCTGGCGGCAGTTGCACGTTCACGATGATGTTGCCCTGGTCTTCCTGCGGCAGGAACGAGCTGGGCAGGCGGGTGTAGGTGAACACCACCGCGCCGATGATTGCGAGGTAGATCACCAGGTAGCGCGCGGCGCGGCGCAGGATGCGCGCGACCACGCTCTCGTAGCCCTTGGCCGTGCGTGCGAAACCGCGGTTGAACCAGCCGAAGAAGCCGGTCTTCTCGTGGTGGTGGCCCGCCTCGACGGGCTTGAGCAGCGTGGCGCACAGCGCCGGCGTGAGCGACAGCGCCATGAAGGCCGAGAAGGCGATCGAGGCCACCATCACCGCCGAGAACTGGCGGTAGATGTTGCCGGTCGAGCCCGCGAAGAAGGCCAGCGGCACGAACACCGAGATCAGCACCACCGTCACGCCGATGATGGCGCCGGAGATCTGCCGCATGGCCTTGCGCGTGGCTTCGAGCGGCGAGAGCCCCTCTTCGCTCATGATGCGCTCGACGTTCTCCACCACCACGATGGCGTCGTCCACCACGATACCGATCACCAGCACCATGCCGAACATGGTCAGCACGTTGATCGAGAAGCCCAGCGCCAGCAGCGAGGCAAAGGTGCCCAGCAGCGCCACCGGCACCACGATGGTCGGGATGATCGTGTAGCGCCAGTTCTGCAGGAACAGGAACATCACGAGGAACACCAGCGCCACGGCCTCCAGCAGCGTCTTGACCACTTCGGTGATCGAGATCTGCACGAAGCGCGAGCTGTCGTACGGAATGGCCCACTTCACGCCCTGCGGGAAGTAGCGCTCGAGCTCGGCCATCTTGGCGCGGATCGCCTTGGCCGACTGCAGCGCGTTGCCGTTGGGCGTGGGTTGCACGCCGACGCCGACCGCGGGCACGCCGTTCAGGCGCGCCGAGGTGGCGTACGACTGGCCGCCGAGTTCCACGCGCGCCACGTCCTTCAGCCGCACGGTCGAGCCGTCGGTGTTGGCGCGCAGCACGATGTTCTTGAACTGCTCGACATTGACCAGCTGGCCGTTCACCGTCACCGTGGCCGCGATGGCCTGGCCCGGGATGTTGGGCAGGTCGCCCAGCGTGCCCGAGGACACCTGCGCGTTCTGCGCGCGGATGGCGTTGTTGACGTCGGTCGCCGACAGGTTGAAGCCCTGCAGCTTGGCCGGATCGATCCACACGCGCATCGCGTTCTCGGAGCCGAAGAGCTGGGCCTGGCCCACGCCGACCACGCGCTGCAGCTCGGGCACGACGTTGCGCGCGGCATAGTCGCCGAGCGCCACCGGGTCGAAGTTCGGGTTGTCCGAAGACAGCATCACGAACATCAGGAAGTTGTTGCGCGACTTGTCCACGCGCACGCCCTGCTGCGTCACGGCGGAGGGCAGGCGCGGCGTCGCGCGCGACAGCCGGTTCTGCACGTCCACCTGCGCGAGGTCGTCGTTGGTGCCGGGCTCGAAGCTGATCGTGATGGAGCCGGTGCCGTCCGCCTGGGCCACCGATTCCATGTAGATCAGGCCCGGCGAGCCGTTCATTTCACGCTCGATGACGGACAGCACGCTGTCCTCGAGCGTCTGCGCCGAGGCACCGGGGTAGGCGACGTTGATGACGATGGCGGGAGGCGCCACCGGCGGGTACTGCGAGATCGGCAGCTGGGTGATTGACACACCGCCCACCACCAGGATGAACAGTGCGATCACCCAGGCGAAGATCGGTCGGTCGATGAAAAACTTGGCCATTTGCGGGCGCGCTCCTGATTACTTCTTCTCGGCCGAGGCCTTGTCCGCCGGGGCCTTCTCGGCCGCGGCGGGCGCCGCGGGCGCGGCTGCCTCGGCAGCGGGCTTGCTGGCCGCGCCACCGCCGTTCGGGTTCGGCTTGGTCCACGGAACCGCCTTCACCGGCGTGCCGGGCGGCATCATCTGCAGCTTCTGGAAGCCGTCGACCATCACCTGCTCGCCGGCCTTCAGGCCATCGAGCACCACCCACTGGTTGTCCTTGGCGGCGCTGATCTTGACGGTGCGCTTGCTTATCTTGCCGTCCTTGTCGACCACCGACACCGTGTCGCCCTGCTGGGTGCGCGTGACGGCCTGCTGCGGCACCGTGATCGCGTTGGTGGCCTGGGCCTGCTCGAGCTTCACGCGCACGTACAGGCCGGGCAACAGCTCGTTCTTGGGGTTGGGCACTTCGGCGCGCAGGGTGACCTGGCCGGTGGTGGAGTCGACCGTGAGGTCGGAGAACAGCAGCTTGCCTTCGAGCGGATAGTCGGTGCCGTCTTCGAGCACCACGCGGATGGTTGCGGCTTCCTCGCCGCTCGCGCGCTTGTACTGGCCGTCGGCCACGGCCTTGCGCAGCTTCATCGCGTCGGAAGCCGACTGCGTGAAGTTCACGTACAGCGGGTTGATCTGCTGCACCACGGCGAGCTCGGTGGCGTCGCCCTGGCCCACCAGCGCGCCTTCGGTGACGAGGGCGCGGCCGATGCGCCCGGCGATGGGCGAGGTCACATCGGCATAGCTCTGGTTGATCTTGGCGGTCTGCAGCGCCGCGCGGCCCGAGGCCACATCGGCTTCGGCCTGCTTGGCGGAGGCCACGGCGGTCGCGTATTCCTGCTTGCTCACTGCATTGGCCTCGACCAGCGGCTTGTAGCGGTCGGCCAGGGCCTTGGCCTGCACGGCGTTGGCCTCGGCACGGGCCAGCGTGGCCTGTGCGTTCTGGGTCGCGGCCACCAGCGGCGCCGGATCGATGCGGAACAGCAGCTGGCCGGCCTTCACGTCGCTGCCTTCGCGGAATTCGCGTTTCAGCAGGATGCCCGATGCGCGGGCGCGGACCTGGGCGATGCGGGAGGCTTCGAGGCGGCCGGGCAGTTCGGTAACAAGTCCGACGTCGGTTGGCGTGGCCACGACCACGCCGACTTCAGGCGCGGGGTGTCCGCCGCCACCGCCTCCGCCGCCCGGGCCTCCGGGCGCGTCGCTCTTGCCGCAGCCCGCGAGGACCAGCAGGACGACGGCGGCCACGGTCGCGAGGCGCGGCGAAAAGGACGATTGGCGCGAAACATGCAGGAGAGGCATGCGATTCCTTTGAAGCGAAAACGGGAGATGGCGCGCTCGCGGCGCGAACCGGAAACCTGTACAGCCAGGTAGGCCATCGGGGAAGCCGGCTAGTTTACATACATTCATGGATGTATAGTGACAGGCCGAACAATGGCCCCACGATACATAGAGGGCGTTGTCTTTACAAATCAGGAGACTTGGTGGCACGTCGTACGAAGGAAGAAGCATTGGCCACGCGGCATCGGTTGCTCGATGCCGCGGAGCTGCTGTTTCAGGCACAAGGTGTCTCGCAGACCACGCTGCAGCAGATCGCGCAGCAGGCCGGCGCGACGCGTGGCGCCATCTACTGGCACTTCAAGGACAAGGCCGACCTTTTCAACGCGATGATGGAGCGCGTCATCCTGCCGCTGGAGACCACGCCGAGGGCGGCGGCCACCGCGCCCAACGTCGAGGACCCGCTGGCGGAGATCGAGGAGGGCATGGTCCACGCGCTCAACCTCATGACCACCGACCAGCAGGTGCGCCGCGTGTTCGACATCGCGACCCACAAGGTCGAATACACGCACGACATGGCCTCGGTGCAGCAGCGCCACCTGGACGCCCGCAACGCCTGCGTGGCCGATTTCGAGAAGGCCCTGCGCATGGCCGCGCGCCGCGGCCGCATCAAGCTGCCAGTGCCGGGCCACGTGGCGGCGCAGGGGCTGCACGCGCTGATCAGCGGGCTCATCCAGAACTGGCTGCTCGACCCGGAGGCATTCGACCTCGTGCCGACCGGAAGGCGCACGTTCAGGGTCTATCTGGCGGGGCTCGGGTTCACCCGGCCGCAGCCGGGAGCTGCGGTTGCGGCAGAGGCCGAAACTGTCGTCGCCTGATAGGCGATAATGTCGGACTCCGGTGCAAACCGGACCCCAATTTCTCGCTGTATTTCAACGGATAGAATTCGGCCCTCCGAAGGCTGAGATCCAGGTTCGATTCCTGGCGGCGGGACCAGCTACTAAGCCGGACACATCCAAAGGTGTCCGGCTTTTTTATTTTCTCCTCTGAAGAAGGCCATTCTTCAGTCCGATAGGGTCCGAGGGAGTATGCCTCAAGCCGATGCATCTTGGGGGTATCTGGAGGGGTATCGAAATGCCAGATTGGGGGTATGTAAAAGCTACCCCGATACCCCTGGCTAGAACGGGTGGATGCGGCATCCTTTCTGGACCGGATGAGGCTCATATGCAGGTGTCTGGGGCGCGCGGGGCATGGCACAAAGCCTTAACTCTTGTTTGCCAGTCGGCGCGGCGGACAGAGGAGCCTAGTGCTCCCGAGCGCGGGATCGCGCTTTCTTGCATCTCGAGGTGTTCTGCGCACATGGCAGCGCGCGATAGCCTGCAGAGCGCGCTACCAACTACTGTCTGGTGGTCCAGTGTCGATGCGGCGGCACCCAGAACCTTGCTCAACTGAGAACCCGGCGAAACCGATGCGGTGCACCTCACCGTTCTTTCTGTGCAGCGCGTCACGAAGCGAGCCGAGCCAGCCGAAGCTGTGATGGAAGACTGAGCCGATCAACCACGGCTTGTGACCTCTTCCGACCCCGCTTCACGGCCTGCGGGATACTGGTCAGCTGATGTTGCCCGGAATTTCTTTATGACTGTGCTGACGATTTCGCAGCAGAGGGCGCTGACAAGCTATCTGCGCACTTGGAAGATTGCGGTAGATGCGAGCGTAGAGATCCTCGACAGTGCCACTGACCGATTTTGCGAGATTCTTCTTCAGGACTCGCCGTGGAATGAGTTGTGGTCGACAGGGGATGTTAGGGACCTGATTGAGCAAACGCGAGATAAGGTGCTTCGCACCGCAAGTCAGAATGTTCTATCAGTCCCGGAACTGCTGCGCAAGGAACTCGAGCATCGTTTGAAGACGGAGCTGGAGTCGTATCCGAGAGACTACTTTATTTATGTAGAGCTCCCCGGCTTGAATCCCAGTCGCGTTGACGAGGAGCTTCTCGTTCTCTCCGATCAAATCGCCTTGATCAGAACTAGCGCACCTCTGGAGAAGATAGAAAGACTTGTGCGGCCTAGTCTTCCTCTTGTTTCCGGTGATCTGCTGGCCAATGCAACCTCGCTGGATGAGGCGCGTGAAGCGCTTCGTCCTATTAGCTCATTTCTCTTGGAGAAAGATTCCGTGTACTTGCGAATCGCGGAGTCTGGAGCATTGCCAGATTTTCTTTTTGGAGAAGAGCCAGCGCTGCTTCCTATGGCTCTCACGTCGGTAAAAATTATTGTGTTCTATGGGCTGGAAACTGGCCTGCTAGAGCGACGTGAGGTTTTCCGCAGCAGACATCACGACCCAGGGCCGCGAACGATTTCGCACGTGGCTATTCATGCCAGGCATGGCGATGAGCAGCGACCGGAAAAGATTCCGCGAGATTTCGAGAATTTTCTGCGCGGCGTCACGTTCAGCTATCCAGGCGAAAAGGAACTCGACCCCACCCACCGTCGCGATGTGGTGCTTGCCCTCCAACCCGTTGTTAGTTTCTTGGCCATCCTGCATTCTGATGCACATGCTCAGCGGATTGCAGCTGGCATTGAATGGCTGATCGATTCACTTGCGACAAGCAATCAGACACTGTCACTTGTGCAAAGCTGTATTGGAATTGAAGCCATCCTTGGCGATAGTGTCCCTGGTGCGTACGAGCCGAGCATCACGGCGCGCCTTTCCGAGCGATTTGCCTATCTGATGGGGACAAGTGCAGAAGATCGAAATGTGTTGCGAGATCAGTTTCGCGCCGTCTTTGCAAAAAGAGGCGATCTTGTTCATGCACGCAGACATCGGTTGCCACCACACGAAATACGAATATTGCAAGGCGCACAGAAGATGCTGCAGGATCTTATTCGCAAAGAACTTGCGATGGTTTTAAAGCTACCTCAAGATGCACTCAGTCAAATGGATCCAATGGACATTAGTCGGAACCTGTAGCCCCTCTAGAGTAGGCCCCTTTCCGGGAAATCCGAGAGGAGGCTTATCCCGCGCAAAGTTACCTCAGTTAGTCGAGGAATTTTGGACAAAATGTAGGTATGGAAGCACAGAACGAAATAGATCATGAGGGAGGTAGTTTTGAGTCCTACTTTCGAGATCCTTCATCGGCATCGGACTCTCCGCTGGCTTGGGCTGTCGGCCAGCGTCTAAACACTCTGGATGCATTGCGCGGGCTCTTCAGTGGTCCGTCAGCCCTTGTGCAGCTGCGGGTGTGGTGTTTCATGGAGTTGGCCAGCGTTCCACACGGTCGGATCGCGCGCGATGACCTCAATCAGCTTTTTCACACCTTGCTACCGCAGGTGTTGGACAGTGTCCTCAAACGCTTTCGTGATGTTGACCTGTTGGTGTGGGACGCGACCTCGCAGGACTACACCCTGTCTGTTCTGGCCAGACAGGTGCATGCGCTGCTGGCCCCGTTGACACAGTCCTCAAACGACGATGACGATCTGGCTCCCTTGCTTGCGCAGGTGGCGGGGGCTCACGCCCTCGGATTGGCCGATCCGAATCAACTGCGTCACTTACATGCTCAGTTGGCAAGACTGCATGACGACTTTGCTGACGCCATCGCGAGCGGCTCTGAAGCCCGACTGCGCCAAGCTCAGCCGCGCTTTGAGCGCGCGCTGTCTTTGGTGGACAGGGCAGGGCACGCATTGACAGCACTAATCCGCTCCGAGACCGAAGACCCACGTCTGGAAAAGGAAGCGCGTGCGCTGGGGTACGCCCAAGCGCGCCTGCTCGCCATGGCCAGTCAGTTCACCCGTGCCATGCAGCAGGCCGACCGCCAGCGGGTGACTCTGGGAAGCACAGGAGTCACCAGTTCCGATGTTCGGCAGTGGCTGAGAGAGTACGACGGATTGCATTCCCTGCTGGTCGATGCGCTGGCGACGGGTGTGCAGCCTGTTTTCATCAGCCAGCACGACTTACTTGATGTGGCAGAAGGTGAGTTCGAGCGCGATCGCCCGGATCCTCAACGTTCTACCGAGCTACCCCCACCAAACCAGGCTGGGGAAGCCTGCTCGAAGTGCCACGCATGCCGCCCGAACTCGAAAGTCTGATCGGTCTGCTAGCCAACTGGCGAGCTGGTATGGAGAGCGCACAGCCAGAACCCAAGCCGCTGAAAACGGCTGTGCTTGGAGGCCGCTTCGCGCAAGCGGCCTATCGAATGCAACTATTGCCGTTGTTGGGTGATGTCCAAGCCCAGAACCTCAAGGGTCAAACCGGTGAACTCGCGCGGTCAGGCTGGAAGGCAGAGCTCACCACCACGGTTGTCAGTCAGGACGACCCTTACGTCCTCGCAATGAGTGATGGCCATCTGGCCTTGAAAGAATCTTAAGATCATGAACACCCCAGATGAAGCTGCCTTGCTGGTGGCGGAATTGTTAGCGCGCCGCTGGCTACCTCGTCAGCACCCTCGAATCAAGCGAGCTTTGGTGGATGCAGACTTGTGGAAAGCTGCGGAAGACCGGCTGGCGCAGGTCGGACTGAGGCTTGTGGACAACATTCATGCCGACCATGTCACCGCAGCGATGGTGCGAGGGGTTGAGCATGCCGTCTTTGGCGAAGCAGGCCTGAATAGTCACAACAACATTGATCTCCCCAGGGATGCAGTGTCTTTGCTCATCGTGCTTTGGGCCCTCGTCGTCTTGCCCAAGCGCGAACGTCAAGCTGCACGCGAAGCGGGAGCTGAGGCGGACTTGCAGAGTGAGATGTTTAACGCCGAGCGCCCCATGCCCCGGGCCGAGACGGTCAGTCCTGTTGTGTCGTACAAGGCGTTGCTCGCCGATTTCGGGCCCCAACTGGGCAAGAAGACCCGTCTGGATGGCAATCTGCGTCGTCTTGAGAATCACGGCTTCATCGTTCGCAAAGGTGAAGACATAGCGGAAGGCCCCTTGCTCGATCTGCTGCTGGACTACGACGTACTGGCCCCGCGAATTCTCGATGGAACGCTCAGCGCAGTACTGGCAAAGACTCGAGCAGAACGAAGCGAGCAAGCTTCAGAGGACCTTGCTCGAGAAGAAAAGACAGGCGAGGACTACTGAAGACATGTTCCATCTCCAATCTCTAGAACTGCTGCACTGGGACTATTGCCAACGACTGACTCTGCCATTGGATGGCTCCATCATCACTGTGGCAGGGCCCAATGGCTCCGGAAAGACCACGCTGCTGGACGCCATGCGAACGTTGCTTGGCCTCGAATGCTCGGGTGGACGCAGCTACAAGACGTACGCGCGTCACGCCAATGCCGACTCCGCCTGGTTGCGAGCCACAGTGGACAATCGCCCGCATGGTCGGCAGTCCTCCAGTCGGCCGTTCGCGCGCTGCCTGTTGTATAGCGATCAAGTCACACTGGTCTGTCGTATCGAGCGCAACGGCGGTGATTGGCAACGGCGTTACTGCATGGTCGAAGGAGATGTTTCGGTCGAGGACCTGACGCAAATCCCTGAACGGGACTGGCTTGGCATCGAGAACTGGCGCCGTCGCTTGGAGGGCGCAGGCCTAAGCCGTGCGATTGCCCGCGTGCTGGCGCTGGAGCAGGGGCAGACCGATCGCCTGTGTGAATACTCCCCCAAGGAATTGCTGCGACTGGTATTCGATGTATTCGGCGATCAAGAAGTGCTGGATCGCTATGAGGACGCTCGTCGTCACCAGAAAGAAGTCTCTGACGAGGTAGACATGGCCAAGCGCGAGCTGGCGCATGGCGAAGCGCAGCTGGCTCAGCTTGATGCACGCGTTAATCTCTATCGGCAATACCAAAGCAAACTTCGTGAGAAAGAGCGGCTTTGGACCGAGGTGATCCCCGTCCTGACTTGGAGCGAAGAACGCCGCGACGTGGCCACCAAACTGCGGGAGTTGCATCGGCAGCGCGTTCATCATGCAGTGACACTTCGCCAACAAAAGGCCGACAGACAGCGGCTGTTGGAGCTTTCCGAGCAGATCAACGAGGTGAAAAAAAAGGTCGGGGCCGCTGCCCTAGCGAAGGCTGGGGCCCTGAAGACCTTGCAGGATGCGAATGCAAACGTCAAACCCGTAGAGTTGGTAGTCAAGCAAGCTGACGAACTCTTGGCGCTGGCTCAGGTCGAGGGAGATGCCCAGAAATTGACTGAACGCTTGCAGGAAATTCAGGCTGAGAAGTCTCAACTTGAGGCCCAATGGAGCAGCTTGAGTGCCGAGCGGAAGAAGGCGCAAATAGCCTTCGATCAGCTGCAGGATCAGCGCCAAGCACCGCCTCCAGATGACGTCTCGCGATTCACGCGTGTGTTGCGGCAAGCTGACATTCATCATCATCTTCTGGCGGATGTGATCGAGATCATCGATCCTCGCTGGCGAGATGCCGCCGAGGGTGTGTTGCGCAGCGCGCGCTGGGTGGTAGTGCTCAAGAAAAGCAGCGACGAAGCCCGAGCGCTGGAGTTGGCGGAGCGCGAGCGCTACCGGAACTATGTTGTGGCGCAGGCCGAGGAAATGCCCGCCAAGTTCGATCCCGAAAGTCTGTTGGCGGTCCTCAAGTTCACCGATACCGCTCCTGTGTGGCTGTTCCGCCAACTGGAACAGATACGCCGGGTGGAGAGTACCGCCGAAGGTGTGAAATGGGGCCATGACTGGATCACGCCGAGTGCCTATTGGCGCGATGGCCGGGGAGGTCGAAGTGTTTGGGTTGATCCGAGTCAGCACCAGTTCGGCGCTGCCGCAGTCGCAGCGCGGCGTGAATCACTTGAGAAGCGGCTCACGCAGCTGGATACGGACCTCGGGGCGGTTGGCATTGCTCAGTTAGCCAATGGCCGTCAACTGAAGGCTGCGCAGGACGCAGCCAAAGGAATCAGCGCCGCGGCCGAGTTGATCAATCGCGGCGAGGAGTTCGAGCAAGCTCGAACGCTACTGCCGCAGCTGAATCAAGCTCGGGTTACTGCGGGCCGGCAGTGGCAGCAGTGTGAGACGGCGCATGAGCGGGCGAGAGATGAAGAGCGAGAGTTGGCGACTGCCTATGGGGACATACAGAGGCGACTGGGCGACAACGAAACAGCTTCGAAGAGATATGCAAATGAATGGGAAGTCAAGCGCACAGATTTGCGGCAGAAGTCGCTGACCTCCAGCCAGGAGAAGGGGAGATTTCCTTCGCGCTGGATACAGCCACGGACCGTGGATGCATTGCGCAAGGACTTTCACAACGCCACGCAAGCACGCCTTCGGGGGCAAGATGTAGACCGGATGCTCGAACAGAACGTCTGGGAAACAGATCCTGCAGTCGAGGAAAAGCACACTCTCATGGTCGCAAGCGTTCAGGGCCAGAAGCTCGAAATGCAGCAAAGAGAGGCCAGCAACAACGCCGCAAAGGAGGCCGCCGACAACGCTCGCGCCCGCTACATCGATGTATTGAAATCGACGGTGCGTCGCTATCGAAAAAATATCGTGGAGTTGGGGCAGCTCGCGGGTGTTGAGGTGAGTGCTGACCTGCCGCATCTGGACAACGATGACACTGTGCTACGCCAAGCCGAGCTCAAGGTCAACTTCAACTTCGATGGTAAGGGTCAGATTGGTCTGAATGACGGTGAGGCATCAGGCGGTCAGCAAGTTATCAAGTCACTCATTCTTCTTGTGGGATTGCTCAAGGACGAAGAAACGGCAGGTGGCTTTGTGTTCATCGATGAGCCCTTCGCGCATCTGGATGTGAAGAACATCCAGCTGGTGGGGCATTTCTTGAAGTCGACGCGCGCGCAGTATGTGTTGACAACGCCGATCACTCACAACGTCGAAGTGTTTGAGCCCGCAGACGTGACGCTGGTGACATCCAAGAAGTTGCCAGGCGCGCGCTGGGCCCCCCCTATTGGGGTGCTGCAACGCCGTCCAGCCACGCTTGAGGTATAGGCGTGGAGTGGGTCGATGTTCAGGTCCGGCGCGGTGTCCGAGAACGTAGTGTTACCCACAAGCCACCCGAGGCCTTGGGCTTGCTGACCGTCGAGCGTCGCGAGCTCCTCAAGCTGTGGGTTCGTAAGGACAACGAGATCCGAAGTCGCGAGGCGTTGCTCAAGGAAGCGGGGCGGCATCGCATCGAGATGGCGGAAGTCCTGTGCGACTGGCTGCTACGGGAGGGCTGGATCTCTCGGAAAGAGAGGCTGGTCGGGGGAAACTGGCAATGGGACGCGCTGACCTGGCGTGACCTTGCCACGCTGAAGCACATCCTGGGCATAAGTAGTCGCAGCAAACGTGATGAGGAGCGACTTCGCCTGGTCGGGGATCTGCGCGGATGGCTGGCGAATCTCTCTGAAGATGAGTTGGCGCGCGACCAAGCGAGTTTCCTGAGGGATCTGCGCACTGCCGTGGCCAGCTTGGAACAGGACGGGGCGCAGCGCGTGGAGATCCTGGAGGCGCGCAGCCGCTGGGTCAAGGCTCTGTACGACTGGTGTCAAGACGAGATGCAGGGCACTCGAAGGGATTTCGCCTTGCATGCGGGTGGCCATACCAAATCCATTGGTGTCGCGGACTGGAAGTGGCTGGAGGAAGGGTTCGATCTGGATCGTCTGGGAGTCAGTCATTTCACCCCGGTGATGTGGCTGGCTGGCCAAGGAATTCTTCAGAGAGGTGAGCGGTCCGTAGACCTGGGGGCGACGAGTTTCCAGGCGTTTTCTCTGGACGATTTAAGTCAGTTCACAGGCATTCTCGAGCCGCCAAGCGATTGGTGGTTGATCGAGAACCGAACAAGCTTCGAGCGGCAGGCAAAGGAGAGACCGGAGACCAGCACTCTGTTGGTTTGGATGCCTGGCCGGCCTTCGATGGCATGGCTGTCGGCCCTGGAGCATCTGGTCAAGATGGCGCCTTCGCCGCTGAGGGTGAGCGCCGACGCAGACCCTGCTGGTGTGGATATGGCCTGCACCATGGGGCGTCTGTGGGCGCACCTGGGGTTGACGTGGACGCCTTACCGGATGGGCGTTCCGGAACTGAGCGCATCTCCCCAGCAATGGAGCCTGAATGCGCATGACAAGGCGCTTTTGGCAAGGCTGCTGGCAACGCCGGATGTTCCACAGTCCTTGAGAGAGTTGTGCGAGACCATGGTGCGAGACGGCCGGAAAGCGGAGCAGGAGGGGTGGCTGTAGGCCTTCTCGAGTGCCTTGAGGTTTGGTTACTGCGTCCTTATCGAGCTCCGATCAGAAGCACTTTCCTGGTCAAGTGCGAGCGATCCTGCACCGTAGTGTCGCTACTGACCTGCCCGGTTGCTCCTCAATCGCTCGGTGGCAGGTCAAATTCACGATGGGCCATTTCGATCATTTCAGGAATCGCGCTCGAACGTGCAACTGTGAGAGAAGAAGATGCGGACGGAGGGGGCTGCGGATGCACTGGTGTCGTGACTGTGACCTCGACTTGTTGGAGGAGAGATTTATCGCGGTCAGTCATGTGCTCGTCGATTCCGATCTTGAACTCGGCACCGTCTGGGCACTTGAGCAAGACAGAGTCTCGCGAAATAGAAGAGATCATCCGACCGACCCCAACGCTGCCGCCTCTTTGAAGAGGGAGGGCTAGGCCTCCGTCGACCGAGACGAGTGCAATATCGAATCTGTGATCTCGAGACTGGACAACGCCCGAAAGTCGAATGCTCTGTACACATGAGGAAGAGGTCTTCGAGAGGGTTGCAAGTCGATTTCTCTTGAGCTCTTCCCCACCGCGGCGTGGACTTGAAGGATCGCTGGCATGGACATGTGACGTTGCTACCTCCAGCCCCTTCGTTGGCCTTCCTGCGTCCAAGTGATGGCCTGCGATGTTCAGGCCATCATTTGGAAGCCTGTAGACCTCCTCCCCGCAACCCTGGAGCAGGCCCGTAGCAAATATAGAAAGCGCCAAGAGGAGATGCACGGCCGAAAGAATGAGAACAGGCAATCGAGGCTGGCAAGTCTCTCTTCCACGCTGAAAGGACGGCCATGGGTTAACCCTCGTCGGAATTGACAGCCAACTGACAGCTATGCGCAAGTACTCTCCGCGCGCCATGTGAGTTCCTTCGCATGCAATAAATATTAGACGGAGACAGCAAATGAAGCATTCCAAAGGCGTCCTTCCTATCGCAGCATGCATCCTCTCCGCGTCCCTGCTGGGATGCGGTGGAAGTAGCGGCGGGTCCGGCGGTTTTGTGGGCTTTCCGCCCAACAGTGGTGGTGGATCGCAAGATCCAGGTGCATCCAACCCGTCGCCTCCCCCGCCCGAGGATCCTTTGAAGAACGCGCCCGAGTTCGCGCGGATGACTTGGTTCGGGATCACGAACTGGCACTATCAGATCGGCGATAAAGGTGTGTTGCTCGATGGCGAAGTGGTCAATGGTGGAAGAGATGCCAATCCGGCTGCTGTGACGAAAGCGCTCAATGCGCTGATTGCCTCTCCCGTTCCCTCGCTGAGTAAAGACGGGGACTCCACTTCGAAGCTCTCCGTCGACGCGATCCTCTTGGGGCACATCCACCCGGACCATTCCGTGCAGCTTCCGGAGTGGGCCAAGCAAACGGGGAAGATGGTCTATGCGCCGCCCGCGGAATGTGCGACTCTGGTGAGCAAGGGCATTCCGGCGGAGCAGTGCGTGGGCCTCAAGGGAGGCGAGGTGATCAAGCTCAGCGAGTTCGCGTCCGTGCGTGCGGTTCGATGGGTGCATAGCGTGGATTGCGACGAGTACAGCAATGGCACGGGTGGTCCGGAGACGTTCGGCTTTCTTTTCACAGTCAAGACCAAGAGTGGGAAGGTCCTGAGCTGGTACACGTCTGACAGCGGCGCAGGTGGACCGGACCTCACAGCGCCTCGGAAGGTAACGACCGTTGACGCGCAAGGAGTCAGTACCACAACGACCTACGGCTCTCCACTGTCCAATCTCAAGGCTGCGATCAAGGATGCAGGTCTGGATGGTTTTGATGTCTGGCAGGGCGGTCCGGAGTCGCGGATGGTCTACCAAGCCCGCACGGTGATCCCGACTTTTGGGGTCAAGACCTTCATGCCGCATCACCTCAACTCCCGCGCTGCCAATGGGCAATCTTTTGCGCTGACTTATGGGATGCACTATGCCTATTCGGCAGATGACCAACCGAAGCTCAAGGAGTTCCTGTCGGCGTTGGACGTCCCGCAGATCTATCCCACCAACTACTTCGACGCATGGGTTTACGACAAGGATGGTGTTCGCGCAATCAAAAACACGGCAATGAAAGCTGTCTATGGGTTGCCGTCCGAAGGAGCTGGTCCGGGACAGCAATACCCCAATCCCCGCGCAGGTAGCCTGGAATGTCCGGCCGACTGAGCACGTAAGCCTGGGCCTGATTGCATGCAATGAATCATGGTTTCCTACAGTGCGTCTGGCCAGAGGCTTTGCATGCACTTGGCCGGAGGCTTCCTTGCGGCCCTCTTGATTCTCCTCGCGGGCTTCGCCAATCGCATGGCTTGGGCGCACGGTGATTGGCCGCCTCTGCATGGTGGGATCATGAACACAGGAGGGGAGACCTCCTTTGAGCTTGTGCGAGCTGGCGATCGACGATACCGTGTGGGATCCTCGGTGTTGGCGAGCAACCTCGCGCATCAGGGCGGCAGCGCCACTGACGGGCGTACCACGCGCCATGCGAGCTATAGGGTCAGTCAAACCATGCGCAAGCGCATCGAGGAGCACTTCGGCTGGGGCAAGACGATCGGACACATCCGCCAGACGGTCTACCGCGGTATCAGACGGGTCGACCAGCACTTCAAGCTGACCATGACGGCCAGCAACATCGTGCGGATGGCTCGAATACTGTGCGGGGTGCCGCGAGGAGCGATGCCATGAGGTGGCAAACGGCCTGCACCTGGCTCTTGAAAGCAGCGCAGAGGCTAACCGCGAGACCCGAGTCGGCGCTCGAGGGCGCCAATCCGGGCCTGTTGGACTTGCGCCGGCCGCATCGGTCAGTTCGATCTGGCGAAATTCAACAGCCTGCTAGAGGCAAGAACGACCGGGCTGCTACGCCCGGGCCGGGGGATTCATAAGGACGCAGCGTTCCAATCGCCACGCATCGGGCGAGGCGTCCAGGAACGATCTGCGCGCGGTTGGGCTCAGCGCGCCAGGAAGTCCAGCACCATGCGGTTGAACTTGTCGGCGTGCTCCCACTGCGCCCAATGGCCGCAGCGGCTGAAGACGTGCAGGTCGGCTTTTTGCAGTCCCGTCACCAGCCGCAGGCCGATGTCCAGCGGAACGAAGCGGTCATCGCGGCCCCATACCACCAGCGTGGGGGATGCGATCTCACCAAGCCGGTGCCCCACGTCCGGGAACTGCTTCGGGTTCGCCTCGGCACTCTTCACGAAGTTCTCAAGGTGATCGCGGCGGCTGAGCATGTTGTCCAGGCGCGCCTGAAAGAGCTCTTCGGTGAGCTTGCTCGTGTCGTAGACGAACACGTTCATCATGCGCTTGAGGTTTTCGATCGTGGGGTCGCGGTAGAGGGCGCCAATCAGTTTGATGCCCTCGGTGGGCATCGGCACGAACGGGCTGAGGCCCCCGGTGCCGCCCCCCATCAGCACCAGTTTTCCCACGCGCTCGGGGTTGGCCAGCGCAAAGGCCACCGCGCTGTGCCCGCCCATCGAGTTGCCAACGATGTGCACCTTGTCAAGGCCAATGGCGTCGATCAGGCCCTTGAGCGCCCCTGCGTTGAGCTCGGAACGCGAGCCGGTGCTGACCACTGGATCGCTCTTGCTCCAGCCCGGACAGTCCATCAGAACGACGCGGTAGCCGGCGGCCACGAACGGCTCGACGTTTCGGTTGAAATTGGCCCAGCCGCTTGCGCCGGGGCCCGAGCCGTGGAGCATCACCACAGTCTCGGCGCCGCTACCGGCGTCGTTGTAGTGCAGTTGTAGTTCGAGGTCGCCTTCCTTGATGCGGACAAAGCGACTTGTGTCAGATTCGGTGATGAGGGCGTTGCTGGTTGACATGATTTGATCTTGGATGTGTTGACTTGAGTGAAAGGACCTCAGGCGGCTTCGCTCATGGCGTGCGGCAGGTGAACGCGCTCGTGTTCGAGGTCCTTCAACAGGTCGAGAGCCACGTCTACGATCATGTCCTCCTGCCCACCGACCATGCGGCGTTTACCCAGTTCGACCAGGATGTCCACGGTCTTCAGACCGTACTTGCTTGCGGCCGCTTCCGAGTGGCGCAGGAAGCTCGAATACACGCCTGCATAGCCCAGCGCCAGGGTCTCGCGGTCCACGCGCACGGGGCGGTCTTGCAAGGGGCGGACGACGTCGTCGGCCGCGTCCATCAGCTTATAGAGGTCTGTGCCGTGGTTCCAACCGAGGCGAGCAGCCGCCGCGATGAATACCTCCAGCGGCGCGTTGCCCGCACCGGCGCCCATTCCCGCCAGGCTCGCGTCCACTCGGTCGCAGCCCTCCTCTACCGCGACGATGCTGTTGGCCACGCCCAAGCTCAGGTTGTGATGCGCGTGCATGCCCGTCTGCGTTTCCGGTCTGAGCACGTCCTTGAATGCGCGGAAACGATCCCGCACATCATTCATGCCCAGCGCACCACCGGAGTCCACGACGTAGCAACAAGTCGCACCGTAGCTCTCCATCAACTTGGCCTGTGCCGCCAGCGCATGAGGCGTGGTCATGTGGCTCATCATCAGGAAGCCCACGGCTTCCATGCCGATTTGGCGCGCGTACTCGATGTGCTGCCTGGATACGTCGGCCTCGGTGCAATGTGTAGCCACGCGAACGATTCGGGCGCCTGCTTCATAGGCCGCCTTGAGGTCGTGAACAGTTCCGATGCCAGGCAGCAGCAACGTTGCGATCCTCGCGCTCTTGACCACACTGGCGACCGCCTCGATCCATTCGACATCGGTGTGAGCGCCGAAACCGTAGTTGAAACTGCCGCCTTGCAGGCCGTCACCGTGCGCGACTTCGATGGAGTCGACTTTTGCGTCGTCGAGCGCCTTGGCGATCTGCTTGACCTGCTCCACGCTGTATTGATGGCGAATGGCGTGGCTGCCGTCACGCAGGGTGACATCCGAGATGTAGATCTTCTTTTCGGGTGGGTGGCTCATCAGTGTCTCCTTCAGACTGCCACCGCCGCGAGCATCCGCTCGGCCATGGATTCGGCGGTGCGCAAGGCTGCGCTGGTCATGATGTCGAGGTTGCCGGCGTAGGCGGGCAGGTAGTGAGCAGCGCCCTCGACCTCCAGGAAAATGGAGGTTTTCAGGCCGTGCATGCGCGCACCGACACCCGGGATTCGGATGGGGTGCTCGGCCTCGATTCGGTCGAACTGCACCTGCTGCTTGACGCGGTAGCCTTGCACATACGATTGGACTTCGGCGGCCATGCGTTCAACAGACGCCGCGATCTCATCCTCGTCGGCGAAGTCGCTCAGCGTGTAGACGGTGTCGCGCATCATCAAAGGCGGCTCCGCTGGGTTCAGCACGATGATGGCTTTGCCCTTGGCAGCGCCACCGACAACTTCGATAGCCTTCGACGTGGTCTCGGTGAACTCGTCAATGTTGGCGCGGGTGCCGGGGCCCGCGCTCTTGCTCGAGATGCTGGCGACGATTTCCCCGTAGTGAACCTTCGTCACACGGGAGACGGCGGCAACCATCGGGATGGTGGCCTGGCCGCCGCACGTGACCATGTTGACGTTGGGCGCGTCAAGGTGCGCCTGACCGTTGACCACGGGAATGCAATACGGACCAATCGCTGCGGGCGTGAGATCCACGAGGCGGATCTCTGGCTTGAGGCTGCGCAGGAAGGCATCATTTTTGATATGCGCGCCGGCCGAGGTGGCGTCGAAGACGATGTCGATGTCATCGAAAACGGGCAGGCGCGAGAGACCTTCCACGCCATCGTGGGTGGTGGCCACGCCCATGCGTGCCGCACGGGCCAACCCGTCGGATGAGGCGTCGATCCCGACCATCGCCCCCATGTCGATGTGGCGGCCATGGCGCAGGATCTTGATCATCAAGTCTGTGCCGATGTTGCCGCTGCCGATGATTGCGGCTCTCAGTTTGCGGGTCATGAATGTGTTCCGGTTGGATAAGCAACTGCCGCGGTCGAAGCGCTGGCGTCGGGTGTAGTGGAATGGCTCATACTGCGGAGAAGCGCGCGCGAACGCTGCCCACTCCTTCGATTCGTGCCTCGAAGTGGTCGCCCGGCAGTACGGGAACCATGGGCCCCAACGCCCCCGTAAGGACGAGATCCCCCGCGCGCAGCGGTTGGCCAAGCGAAGCCAACTTGCGTGCCAGCCAGACGGCGGCGTTCAGCGGATGGCCCAGACACGCCGCACCGTTTCCGCCAGACACCGTCTCCTCGCCGCGCAGCATCGTCATGCCACAGAACTTGAGGTCCAGGCCGTTGAGCTGCGTGGGCACGCCGCCCAGCGCGACCAAGCCGCTGGAGGCGTTGTCGGCGACCGTGTCGGCGAACCGGATGTTCCAGTTGGCGATGCGGCTGCCGACGATCTCGATGGCCGGTAGGACATAGGCCGTGGCCCCGATGAGTTCCACCAGCGTGGTGTCGGCCGCCGGCAGGTCACGCTCGAGAACCAGCGCGACTTCGGCTTCGACCTTGGGCTGCAGCGTGCGCGAGAGAGGTATTTCTTCGTCGTCACCATAGAGCATGTCGGCGAACAGCGTGCCGAAGTCGGGCTGATCGACGCCAAGCTGGCGCTGCACGGCAGGCGATGTCAGACCGATCTTGCGGCCGACCACCCGTCGGCCCCGAGCCAAGGCATGCGCCACGTTGGCCTGCTGAATGGCGTAGGCGAGGCTGCCATCCGGATCGCTGCCTATTTCGTCGCGCAAAGGGGCAATCGGCTCTCGTTGAGACTCGGCCATGCGCAAGCGCTCGGCCCACTGTTCGATGCGGGGGTCCATTTGGATTTCCTGTTCAGTTGGGTTGCTTCAGCAACATGACGCCGAAGCCGGCGATGTATTCCGGAATGGCCTGGTAGTGGCGCAAGGCGCAGGTCAGCGGGCGGTCCACGGTGAGGGCGCTGCGCGCCACGAGCCAGGTCTTGGACTCGTGCGCCGACAGGCCGCCCTCTTTTTCGATGCTGTCCTCGCTCATCGCGCACAGCGCATCGAGGCCCGCCGTGCCATCGACCAGACCATCCATCCACCGGCGATCCCAGTCCGGGTTGATCGGCTTCATGGCGCTGTCGCCGGCTGCCAGCGCCAGGCCAGCGGCCATGACGCGCTTGGTCTTGGCCTCGCGCTCCTCTGGCGTTGGCTCGCGCTTGTGCGTAATGCGTTCGCGAACGGCCGGGTCCGGATGCGAGAGCGTGGGGACCGGCGGCTCGTGCGAGAGGCCGCCGGAGCCAATCAGAAGGGTGCGCCGCGGTTCGTTGTCGAGAAAGCGGCCGATGGCTTGGCCCAGCGCTCGACAGCGGCGCAGTCGCGGAATGCCCGGCTTGGCCACGGCGTTGAGGAAGATCGGCAGCACCGGTGGCGTATCCAAGCCGCCCCACAGAAGCTGCAGTGACTGTGCAAAGCCATGATCGACCTGCATGCTGCGTGATACGGCGAGGTCGAAGTCCTCGTCCATCAAGCGCGTGGCCAGTGCCACAGCCGCCTCGGCATCCACATTGAGGTCTCCAGCCGGCGTCAGATAGTCACCCACCGAGCACGCCTGCGTGCCGACGCAAAACGGCGGCATGAGCTCATTGAAGAAGCCGTTGTAGTGATCCGGCGCCACGAGCACGACGAGCTCCGGCGCGAATGCCAAAACCTGATCGCGCGCGCTGGCAATGGCGGTCTTCAGCGCCTGGTCGACCGCTGGCGCGACAGGGTTGAGCCCCATGAGCGGTGAATGCGAGATGCCCAGGAAAGTGCGTTCCATCACGCTGCCTCCAACACCTGCGACTTCTGGTCCAGCAGCGAAGCCAGGGCTTGCTCAAGTTCCTCCCGGGCTTGCGTGGAATCGGCCACACCAACATGCCGGCGCCATGCCACGACACCATCGGGTCGCACCAGCAGGGCACCCGCTTCATCGATTTCACGCACCGCATGCCAACTGCAGTAGACGTCCTGGGCAGCCGGCCTTCCGATCACGACAGTGCGGAGGAACGGCAGGTCCATCTCCTTCGCGGCATCCTCCCAGGCTTGGCCAGCGATCCCGGTTACCACGGAGACCTTGCCCTTGCCCACCAGATCGAGCGTGGACACGCGACGGCCGTCCTTGCCCACCAGCCAGACGTGCGGCAGCTTGGCACCGGGGCGCGTCGTCGGTTGGACGTGAAGCACCGGGTCGCGCTTCCAGACCTCCTCGGTGCTGTCGGCCTCCGGAATGACGGCCTCGGACACGCAGCGCTGGTTGAGTTCGACACCCTGGGCATTGAACTCGCGGTTCTTCAACTTCAATGCCTCGGCCAACGCGGCACGCCGGGCGGCGCCTGCCGGTCCTGGGTCAGTGAGTTCGGCGAGTCCCGCCGCGAGGGGATCCGGAGCATCCGAGTTGCGGAAGGCGCGGTTGAGCGGGGCATAGTCCAGCCGCGACTGATTGGCGCGCTTCACAATCTGCGCGCCCACTGGCGCGCGCTCCAGCGTGTACGAGTCCAGCAGATGCTCGCCGGCGTGCCCTTTCACCACGAACGCCAGCTTCCACGCGAGGTTGAAGGCGTCCTGCATGCACGTGTTCGAGCCCAAGCCGCTCGATGGCGGGTGGCGATGTACTGCGTCGCCGCCGCAGAAGACTCGACCAGACGAATAGACCGGCGCATGCGCCTGATTGACATACCAGACAGACGTGCTGTCGATCTTGATCTCCAGATCAGGGTCTCCCACGAGGACGCGCACCTTCCGCTTGACTTCCTCCGGCGAGAAATCGGGCTCGCCCTTCGACATGTCGAAACCCCAGCCTGCGATCCACTGGTTCCACGGTTCGATGGCACGCAACAGCCCCATGCCGATCTCGCCGAACGAAGTGTCGGAAGTCACCATCCAATACAGGATGCTCGGTCGATGGGCGACGTAGCGCGTGAGGTCGGCGGTGAACAGGACATAGGCTGTCGCAGCGCGCGCCAGTTGACCCTCCACCTTCAGGCCCGCATCGTCCATGACTTTGGATTCTGGCGCCGTCCGCGCCCACCAGATAGCGCGCCCTCAACTGGTACTCGCGATCACTGAGAAGGTCGCGCAACATGATGGTGACGCCGGTGGCATCCTGTTCGTGCCCCAGGTATTCGGTGTTGAAGGAAAAGACCGCGCCGCGCTCCGCGGCTTTCTTCACCAGCAGTGGCTCCATCTTGTCCTGAGGAAGATCCATCATCGGGCAGGGGCTGCCCTGCAGGTAGTCTCCGATGCGTTCGTCGCCGGTTCCCCAGGTGCGCAGCCGAGCAATCTCAGGCCCGGCGAGACTGGTGGTGAAGAGCGTGTCGCCCATCCATTCCCAGGGGGTGGCATCGCGCCGCGCTTCCTGCTCAACTCCCAGATCGCGTAGCACTTCCATTGCGCGCTGGTTGGTGATGTGCGCACGCGGAGTGTTAGCCGTCCAGTTGTAGCGGTTGACGACGTGCACGCGCACGCCATATGTTGCCAGTGCAAGCGCGGTCGTCGCTCCCATCGGGCCCGTGCCTACCACCAGCACATCGGTTTGAAACTCTTCCGGTCGTTTCATGATTTGCTTCCTGCTCGGTCATTTGACGGTCGCTTGGATGACCGCGCCATAGGTCTCGATGTCGCGACGCACGCGCGCTGTCAGTTCGGCAGGGTCCGCGGGATAGGGATCGCCCGAGATGGCAAGCTTTTCCTTCATGGCCGGCTGCTTGAGCGCCGCGTTGAACTCGCGGCCCAATTTGTCGACGATGGCCTGCGGCGTCCCGGCGGGAGCAACAAAGAAGAGGTAGTTGGAGATCACCAAACCCGGGTATCCGCTCTCCGCCAAGGTCGGAACGTCGGGCAGCAGCGGATGCCGCTGCGCGCCAAGCGTGGCGATCGGCACCAATTTGCCAGCCTTGATGTACTGCTGCGCGTAGTGCACCGGCATGACCATCGTGTCGATCTGTCCCGCGAGGAGGTCTGTGGCCGCCGGTGCCAGGCCCTTGTAGGGAACGTCCACAAAGTCAGCCTTGGTCAGGCTGTGCAACTGATGCATGTGGATGAACCACGGGCTCCCCGTTCCCATGGTGCCGAAGTTCAGGCCCGAGCTCTTGTTGTCCTTGGACAGTTGGACCAGGTCCTTGACAGTGCGCGCCGGTACTTTGGAGTTCACCACGAGCACCAGCGGCACGCTGATCATTCCTGACACGGGAACGAAGTCCCTGATCGCGTCGTATGGCACCTTGGCGCCGAGAACGTCGGCTGCCTTGGGGAGTTTCGCCATCGCATGATTGATCGCGTGCGAGTCGGAAACTACGCCGATGGTGTAGCCGTCCGCCGGCGCCCGTGCCACGACTTCGGTGCCGATGATCGAGGACGCGCCGGGGCGGTTGTCGATGATGATCGTCTTCTTCAGATTGGCAGACGCCGCCTCCGCGACTGCACGCGCGGCCGAGTCTGCATTGCCGCCTGCCGGATACGGCACGATGATCTTGATGGGCTGCTTGGCGGGCCACTCCTGTGCCCAGGATGGGCTGGCGGCGAAGCCCAGTGCGGCAATGGCGCACAGGGCGCGGCGAGTGATGGTCATCATGTCTCCTGAACGGGGCTGGTGAGATTGCGTTGGTCGCATTCCTTGCGAACGGTTGGCAGTGTCCGAGCCGGGTTCCAAGCCGTATAGTCCGTGCACACAGTGCACCGAAAAGAGTTCCGCGCATGCCCACGTCCACCGCATACGGCGACCCATCTCTCTATCGGGAAGTGCGCGGACTAAGCCGCGGACTGGCGGTGCTGCGTGCCTTGAACGCGATGCCGGGTGGCATCGGCGGAGTGGTCGAGCTGGCTCGCATCACCGGGCTTCACCGCACGACCGTGAAGCGCCTGCTCGAGACGCTGAAAACCGAAGGGTTGGTACACCACAAGGACGACGGGTTGTCCTATGCCTTGGGCTTTGAAGTCAGGCGCCTGTCTGAGGGATACGTCGGCGCCGACTGGATAGACCGGGTGGCGGCGCCGGCCATGCGTGCGCACCTGCGGGCGCTTTCGTGGCCGAGCGATCTGGCCACGCCCGACGGGGGCTTCATGATCGTGCGCGAATCCACCCACCGCGTGAGCATGCTGTCGCAGCACCGCGCGACGATCGGCATTCGCATCCCCATGCTGGTTTCCTCGCTCGGCCGGGCTTGGCTGGCCTGGTGCGCCGACGAAGAGCGGGAGGCCACGTTGTCTCTGCTCCAGGAGCGCGCCGACGCCATCGGAGAAATGGCACGCGACACGGCGTATGTGAAACGCGTGCTGCGGGAAACTCGCAGACGCGGGTATGCAATGAACAGGGGCGAATGGCTGACAGAGGCCAGCGTGACGGCGGTGGGCTTTCCCATCCGGATCGGGGAGCATGCAATCGGGGCGATCAATCTGGTCCTGCAGAACAATGCCGTGACCGATCGGGAGATCGCTACACGCTACGTGCCTCTGTTGCGAAGCTTGGCCGACGAAATTTCCGAAGGCGTCGCGAGTTCGCCGCGCGGCTGACGCGGCGAATGCGAATTAAGGGTAAACCCTCGCTTCAGACGTAATCGATGTGAGAACGGCCGCCATGGCGGTCACCCGCGCCAGTAGACGTGCAATCGCCCAGATAGCCGAGAGCCCGCCGCTCGGCGTATCTCTGCTCGCGGTCCATTCAAGAAGCGGGACCGGTGACGTCCGCTGCAAGGAAGTCCATGAAACTTCGCAACGCGGCGCTATTGAACTGGCGTTGCGCATACACCGCGAACACCCATAAGTCTCGTGGCATGTGACTGCTCAGGACCTGCACCGACTGAACAGAGGCGTTTGCCAGGTGCGACTGATGTGCCCACGCAATCGACGAAAAAGCGCGAAGACGGGAAGCATGCACAGGTCTTCGCTCAAGCGGTTGTACGAGGTGGGCGTGTCGCTGGATAGATTCGATATTGCGTAGCGCAGCGACTGGATGAATGTTCCTCGCGAGGCCGAGCCCGCAGCTTGAGGTGCGGTGCGCGATCCATCCTTGAAATAGCGGCCTGCTACCTTCGCTATCGCGCGGTGGCCCTGCCATCGACGGGAACGCCTGGGAGACATTCGGCCTTTGGGGCCGAATGCAAGTGCGTTGCCGCGTTCGATCATTGCCTATGTTTTTCAGCGATGGGCAGCCCGGTCGTGGTGCCTTCCGGTGCCGGAACGAAATCGCCGGCATCCACATCGATGGCTTGTGCGGCCATTGGCACCAGGGCGGACATCAGCAGGCTGGCCAAGGCCGGCGCCTTCTTCTTGGGGTCACCGCGGTTGATTTTCGGGGGCATCATGGCCGGCCTCACCCGCGTGCCTCGGCCGAAGCCATCGCGTCGTAGTCCGGCGAGCGCAGCAGCGCATGGAGCTGGCGACGGCGCACGCCCATGTTGCCGCCGTCGTACAGGGGAAAGCACAGCGCATCCTGCATCAGGCCGGCCAGCGGGTACATGTCGGTATAGGCATCGACGCCGACCACGCGCATGGTGTCGTAGACCGCCTGCACGCACAGTTCCGAACAGTGGACCTTGGTGATGATGGCCAGCTCGCGACTGCGTCCTTCAGTGAGGTCGAGCTGGTGGCAGGCCTTCCAGGTGAGGTAGCGCGCGGCCTCGATGCGCATCTTGATGTCGGCCAGCATGAAGCCGACGTTCTGGTGCTCGATCACCGGCACCGTGCCCGAGCGCTTGTCGGTCCGTGCGAACTTCAACGCGACGTCGAAGGCCGCGCGCATCACGCCCACGCATGCCGCACCGATGAGGGCTGCGGTCCAGGCGAAGGCGCCCTCCACCATGGCGATGCCGTCGCCCGGCTTGCCCACGATGTTGGCGGCTGGTACACGGACGTTGTTGAAGTGGATGCGTGGCGAGATCGTCGCGCGGTGGCCTACGGTGTCCAGAATGCCCGCGATCTCGATGCCTGGCGTACCGCCGGGCACCATGATGATCGCCAGCGATTCCTGCGGCGGCAGCGCCGGATCGGTGCGGCAGATGACGCTGTACAGGTGCGCGCCCTTGCCGTCCCAGCCGGTGCCGTTGGTGGTGTAGTGCTTGGCGCCGTTGATGACCCATTCGTCACCTTCGCGGCGGGCAAAGGTCTGCACGCCGACGGACGGGTCGGGGTTGTCGTAGTTGGCACCGCCGGTGACTTCGGTGAACGCCAGGGCGGCCAAGCGCGAGCCGTCCTCGACGAAGTCCGGCAGGAAGCGCTGCCTCTGCGCCTCGGTGCCGTGGTGCAGCACCGCGTGCAGTCCCAGGCCGGTGCCCAGCAGGGCGGTCGGCACGTTGACGTCGGCCGCGGCGAGCTCTTCGGCCGCCAATGCGAAATCCAGCGTGCTGAGTGCCGTACCGCCGACCGAGGCGGGCAGCAGCGCCTTGATGAAGCCGGCCTCGGCCATCGCGTTGTAGAACGGGCGGGTGGCGTAGAACCGGTCCTCCGGCCGTGCGATTGCGGCAATGCTGGGTGCGACCTTGCGCAGGACCTCGGCGCCGAACGCACGCGCGCCTGTCTGCAGCGCCTGCTGCGCTTCGGAAAGCTGGAAATCGATAGCCATGGAGAACGACCTTTCTTGCGGAGTGGAGGGAATCGACGAGAAATCGTAGGCAGCGGGTCTGCCGTGGTCTCGCCGGTCCGTGCACTTGCAATTGACGATCTGCGCAAGTGGGCAATGCGGTTCTCGCAGGGTGGGTGCATCTCGTTTGAACGCTCGCCGCCCGCAGTCGACCCGTGTTCTGGCGCGGACCTTGCATCGTTTCGCTTCGCAGGCGCACAGGCTCGGCCCGTCAAGCGATGAGTTGTCTTTTCGTGCAAGCCATCTGACGATCTGTGCAAGCGAGACACACATGAGAGGCTTGAACAGCATGCAATGCCCCAATATCGATCGGCGGTGCCCGTGCGCGCCGGTGGTCGTGCGCGCGACTGCGGAGTAACCCGAATGCCCGTCTGGACCACCGAAGCATGTGCGCGGCACGAACGATTCAGCTATTGGCGCGAGGTCCTCTGCGAGGCCTTCGTCTCGCTCAATCCGGTCCTCAAGCAACGGGACCCGGGGCCGGACTTCATGGGTGAGGCGAGTTCCCGCGCGCTGTCCCTGAGCATGCAGACGCGTGTGTTCTCGCGTACCCAGTTCGTCGAGCGACGCTGGGACGAAATTCGCCGAAATCCGGTCGAGTTCTGCTTCGCGAACTTTCAGCTCGAAGGCTCGTGCGTCGTGCGCCAGGATGGCCAGGAGACGCTGGTCTCACCCGGCGACTTCTCCGTCGTGGACAGCACGCGCCCCTACTTCCTCGACTTCCGGGAGGACTGGCGGGTGCTGTCGTTCCGTATCCCGAGGGATCAGCTGATGTCCCGGCTGGCGGCACCGCGCCAGGCCACGGCACGCTGCGTCAGCGGGCAGAACGGGCTGGGTCTGGTTGCGGCCCGCTTCGCCCGCTCGCTGGAGCAGGTGGACGCCGGTACCAGCATCGTCGCGCAGGATGGGCTCAGCGCTGCGCTCAACGGGATCATCACCACCGCGCTGGGAGCGACGCTCGAGGCGCAGGAGCAGGACCGGCTGCCTGTGCGGGCCGCCTTCCGCCAAGCGGTCGAGACGTACATCGCCGACCACCTGATGGAGCCACAACTCGGACCGGACCTCCTTGCGGGGCGCTTCAGGGTCTCTCGCCGTACGCTCTACGGCCTGTTCGAGGAGGCGCCGCTGTCCGTCAGCGGCCTGATCCGCGAACTGCGCCTGCAACGCAGCGCGCACGACCTGCGCAGCCCGGGCCATCGGGGCATTCTTGCCGTGGCGCTGCGCTGGGGGTTCAACGATGCCTCGCACTTCTCCCGGCTGTTCAAGCAGCGCTTCGGGATCTCCCCGCGTGGGTTCGCAGCTGGCGAGATGTCCACGGGGGAAGCAACGGTCGGCCTCCGCAAGGCCCGTGGCTCGAATCATCGCCCGGCAGACGGGAAACTAAGAGCGGCTAACAAAAGCATGTCATCGTCAAACACCTGATCGGCGTTTGACGTGGCCTTGGACTGGGCTGCCGCATTCTGCTCTGCCGTCGGAGTGATGACCTTGGCGGGCTCTGGCTCCTCTTCTGCTGGCTCTGGGAGCAGCAGGCCGTCGGAAGCTGCCGCCGTTGGAGTGGCGGTGAGAACGCATGCCCGCCAGAAGACGTGGGCGGTTCACTGGGCTACGAGGAGTTCCTCGAAGCGCTGGTCGATCCTCGGCATCCCGAGCACGTCGAGATGAAGGAATGGATCGGTCGTCCCTTCGATCCTCGTGTCTTCGACATCGACCAGGTCAATGCCCGATTAAACGCCCGCGAGTGAAGGCGTCAATAGCGGCCACCGTCGGACTATTACTCATGAGATGCATCTCTGGTCCATCCGGCAATCGGTGTTCCGTCAGGGCAACAGCTCCTCGGAGTCGAACCATTCAGCCGATAGCTCGGCCTTGCACTCCCGCAAAATCGAATGCAGGTAGCCAGAGGCTGACGCTCGTCCCGCGTCCCGGCGCCGAATCAACACGCAGCCAGCCCCCGGATTGGGCGGCAAAATCGTTAAGCTTCGATAGTCCCCCGCTTGGGACCGGGGCCCTGCCGCTTGTCTTGGGGAATTGCGCACCATCCACGTGCAACTCGCAGGGAAAGGCTATTTCGCCTGCCCTCGTCATCGCCTCGAGCATGAGGAAGTGCCCGTTTTCCCCGTCAGCCGGCGCTACCACCCGAAACACCATGCGGCCGATGGGCGGCGCATCTGCGCGCGCTTGCAGTACCAGCCGCAACAACGCCTCCTCGAGTGCGTCGGGGTCGACCCACCAGGGCGGACATTGCGAATCGACATGCAAGACCACCGCCAGCCGACGATCAAAGGCATGCCAGAGCAGATCGGCAAACGAGCAGAGGAAAGGCAACACCTCTACGCGCACGGGCACAAGCACCGGTAGACCTGCCTTCGCATCGGCCAGCGCCAAGCGCAACAACGCATCGGAGACAGTTTCGTACATGGAGAACCACTTCGGGAAAGCTCTGCAAGAGCCTTCGTCAGACCACCACCCGCTGACGCTTAGCGGACTGATGAGTTGCTGTTGCGAATGTTGCTTCGTCTGCGGGAAGAAAACATGGGGCGTCGCCGGACGGGTTGTGTAAGGAAATCCGGGCGCCTCACAACATCTCGCCTGGACTTGCGCTGCATCAATAGCCGCGCGTTCATCGGCACTCAGCAGCAATTCTGCGAATGGTAGTGCTGTGGGTGCTGTGCTACATGCGTCCCGTCAGCAGCAGAACGATCACCACCAGCACGATGATGCCGAGAATGCCGCTCGGACCGTAGCCCCAGCTGCGACTGTGCGGCCACGACGGAAATGCCCCAATCAGAACCAGGATCAGGATGATCAAAAGAATGGTGCCTAAACTCACGAAAAGCTCCTTGGTTTCTGCACTGCCCCAGGTTATCAAGGCGGCCTATTCCGGTCTGTTCCATACCGCACATACGTCATCGAAGCCGTAGCAAGGTCGCCAGCATTGCCACCACGGCAATCCCCATCATTGCCGTAGCCAGCCAACCCAGGAGCGTCAGCTTCTTCGAGATGGTGAATTGCCCCATGACCTCGGTCCGCGTGGCCATCAGCATGATCACGACCATGATCGGCACGGAGACGACGCCATTGATGACTGCGCTCCAGTACAGCGCCTTGATGGGGTCGATCGCGGTAAAGCCCAGAGCCACCCCCAGCAGCGTCGAGATGGCGATGATTCCGTAGAAGCGCTTGGCCCTCATGGGCGCGCGCTCAAGGCTGTTCTGCCATTTGAATGCGCCCGCCATGGCATAGGCGGACGACCCGGCCAAGACCGGGATCGCGAGCAGCCCGGTGCCGATGATGCCGGCGCTGAACAGCATGAACGCAAACTCGCCAGCAATCGGGCGCAGCGCCTGGGCTGCTTGTGCCGAGGTTTGGATCTCGGTGACGCCGTGCAGGTGGAGGGTGACGGCCGTGGTCAGGATGATGAAGAACGCCACCAGATTCGAGAACCCCATGCCGATGCAGGTATCGCTCCTGATGCGCCGAAGGTGTGGCTGCGCTTGCTCGGGCGCTTCGATCAGCGGTCGGGCCAGCGGGTCTGCAAGCTGGTCTTCGACCTCCTGGGACGCCTGCCAGAAGAACAGATAGGGACTGATGGTGGTGCCGAATATGGCCACCACGGTGGTGATGTAATCCGTGCTCCAGGACCCGCTGGGCACCAGCGTGCTGACAATGACCTGCCGCCAGGGGATGTGCACGACGAATGCCGTTGCCACGTACGCCAGCAACCCCAGGGTGAGCCATTTGAGAATGCGCACATAGCGGCGGTAGGGAATGAAGACCTGCAGCAGCAGCGAGACGACTCCGAAGGCCACGGCATACAGTTGCGCCGTACCGCCGACGATCAGCTTCAGCGCCTCGCCCATGGAGGAAACATCGGCGGCTATATTGATCGTGTTGGCGATCAGCAAAAGACCGACCACTGCGTACAGTAGCCACGCCGGGTAGTGGCGACGGATGTTGGTGGCCAGTCCGTGGCCGCTCACCCGCCCTATCCTCGCGCTTGCCATCTGGATGCCGACCATCAGCGGGTATGTCAGCAGTACTGTCCACAGCGTGCCGAACCCGAACTGCGCGCCTGCTTGCGAGTAGGTGGCGATGCCGCTCGGATCGTCGTCGGCCGCGCCCGTGATGAGTCCCGGGCCAAGCTTACTGAGCCAGGATTTTTCAACGCTGTGGACACGGGTTGGAGAGTCAAGCATGGCGTCGAGCTTTCCGCGTGGCTGGTCGTCTGATGGTCGGTGTCAGCGCAACGTGTCGATGTAGGCCTTCTGCTCGGCTGCATAGCAGCCACATGCGGCTACTTCCAGCCCGCGACGGTCGAGTACTTGGAGGTCGCCACGGTGGTACGCAATCAGCCCGCTGTGCTGCAAGGCGTTGGCAGCTACGGTGATGCCCACGCGTCGCACGCCGAGCATGTAGGCCAGGAATTCATGCGTCACGCGAAAGCTGTCGGCGTGGGCGCGATCCTGGCTCATCAGAAGCCACCGGGCCAGACGTGGGCCGATCTGATGGAAGCGAAGGCATCCGGCTGAAATTGTCAGTTGGGCCATCAGCACGTAGAGATAGCGGTTCAGCACGCGTTGCAGCGTCGGACTGCGCTTGAGTTCCTTTCGGAAGGCTCCAGCGTCGATGCGCCACGCCATCCCCGAGCCCTGCACCACCGCACGCAGGGGCGTCGTGCCCACGCCCAGCACCAGTTGCACGCCCAACATTCCCTCGTGCCCGACCATGCCGACTTCGAGTTCGGGACTGCCGTCAGTCAAGGTCAGCAGCGAAATGAAGCCTTCGGTGGGGAAATAGGCATAGCGCGTGCGCTCTCCGGGCGCGCAGAGCACGTCGGCCCAGATCAAGGGAGCAGGTTCGCAGAGGGCGAGGAAGCGCCGCCGGTCCCTCGCGGGAAGCCGTTGGATCAGATGGTTCTCTACGGTGGTCAATCT
Organism: Variovorax sp. TLI9-5A; assembly: GCF_056867935.1. NCBI lineage: Bacteria > Pseudomonadati > Pseudomonadota > Betaproteobacteria > Burkholderiales > Comamonadaceae > Variovorax > Variovorax sp. TLI9-5A. The sequence goes on from NZ_CP200310.1 coordinate 883,949, forward strand.
CGCCCTCTGCTGTGTTGGCAGTCCGAACGAGTCTGCAACGAGCGCCGGGAATTCACCGTTCGATGGCGCACACAGTGCGCCGGCGTCCGCGGACGCCGGTCATCACCGCCCGCAGCACCTACACCACGACCCTGTCCGGCAGAAGCCGGTCGTATTCCTTCTTGACCACCGCGTAGCACTCGCAGGTGCGTTGCTCCAGGCCCCGGCGATTCAGCACCGAAATGCGACCGCGGGCGTAGCGGATCAACCCGGCCCTCTGCAGCTTGAGCGCCCCCTCGGTCACGCCTTCGCGGCGTACACCGAGCATGTTGGCGATCAGTTCCTGTGTCATCACGAGCTCGCTTCCTTCCAGCCGGTCCAGGCTCAGCAGCAGCCAACGGCAGAGCTGTTGATCCAGAGAATGGTGTCGGTTGCACACCGCCGTCTGTGCCATCTGCGTGATCAGCGCCTGGGTGTAGCGCAGCAGCAGGTGGAGGATGGGAGGGCGCGTGAATTCTTCCTTGATGGCCTGTGCCCGCAGCCGGAAGCCCTGCCCCGCGCTCTGCACGACGGCGCGGCTCGGCGTGGATTCGCCACCCATGAACAGCGAGATGCCGACGATGCCCTCGTTGCCAACCACAGCGATTTCGGCCGATGCACCGTTCTCCATCACGTACAGCAACGAGACGATGGCACTGGTTGGAAAGTAGACGTGGCTCAGTGCGATGCCCGATTCGTACAGCACCTGACCCAGCGGCATTTCCACCGCTTCGAGTTGCGGCCGCCAGCGTTGCCATTCGGCCTCGGGCAGAGACGCCAGCAGTTTGTTTCTTCTCGGGTCGATCGCAACGGACATCGCGTGCTCCAAACGAGCTCTGGAGATTGTTCGGGATCCGAGTTCAGGCGCAGAGCCCACTTCAGTATAGGCAGCGGTGGCATTTCTTGTGCGCTATCGCACAAATCAGCTTCTCGCGAACGCCCCAGCCGTTCAACCCAAATCACGGTGCCAGGATCGCTGCTTTCTTCCGCGAGCAGGATTTCTCGCTGGCGATGGCCAATGCGCCTTCGCGGGTGATCGCGTGAACATGCACTGCTTCCGTCGCGAATGCTCTCGACCTGAATTGCGTTTCAAGAGTCGCTTCGATCATGCCGCTGGCAACCAGGCGTTTTGCCGCAGCCACGTCCGCCGACAGCGTGAGCCACCGGGGCTGCGCCATGCGTTCGAGCCGCATCAGCAATTGAATGTCCATGGCGAGTCCTTCGGGAAAGGGGAACGGCGCAGGCGCCGGTCATGGGAGAGCGTGGCGTGGCAGGCAGATCGTGAAGATGCAACCGGTGCCCGGCACATCCCGAACGGTCAGGGTGCCGAAGTCCGCCTCCACGCTCTGTCGGGCGATGGAAAGCCCCAGGCCCAGGCCCGACCGGTCGTGGCTGTGTTGACTGAAGGGGGCGAACATCCTGGCGGCGACTCCCTGTGCCAACCCTCCGCAGTGATCTTCCACCTCGATGAGGACGTGCTGGTCGGACTCGCGGATCCTCAAGGCGACATCGGTGCATGGGTGCGTGAACTTGAACGCGTTCTGCAGGAGGTTCCCCAATGCGGCGAGCAGCAACTCGCGATTTCCCTGGATGGCCAGGATCGGGGCGACGGGCGTCACCTCGAAGGCGCAGCCTGCAGCGCCTGCGACGAGTTGGGCCGCGGCTTCGGCTTCCTTGATGAACGCGGCGACCGAGAACGTCTGCCGCTGTTCTGACGCGGCATTGCGGACCTCGGCGAGCGCCCGGCCGATCAGCTCGCCCATTGCAGACAGGCTGCGCTTCAGCACGGTCCCGGTCGCCCCGCCCACGGTCATGTTGCCAAGTTCGAGGGCGTGGATCGCAAGGGTTGCTGTTCCGAGGGCGTTTCGCAGCTCGTGCACCAGGAAACCGAAACGCTCTGCTGCGTCCAGGCTTTGCTGGCGGGCGATCTGCGTGTCGCGCTGGCAGCTGAATTCGGTTACCGCATCGGCAATGGCGTTGTCCAGGCAGCGGTTCAGCGTCCGAAATTCTCCGATGGAGAACGGCACGTCGCGTTCGAAGGCGAGGTCCGTGATCGCCTGGCAAAGGTCGCCATAGTCGTGAACGACCTGGTCGACCGTGTACCCCAGCTGCAGCAGTTCCTTTCCATGGGCTGTGGCGGTCACCCCGATTTCTGACAGAGTCGGCGAATCGCCGCCGGAAGGACCTGAGATCCTCATGCTGTCCGCAGGTTTATCGTCCTCCTCAGCCGCAAGGGTTCTGATCAGTTGCTCGAGGAACATCGGGATGCCGTTTGCCAGCTGCTGCTCGGTGGCGGCGCGCCGTGGTCTGCGTGCAACCTTCGATTTGCACCTTGAAACCAGCTCTTCCCGGTTGTTGGTGAGAAAGTTGCGCATGTTCCGAGACCTCGATGGCTTTCGCCGGGTTCATCGATGAATGTCGCCCGACTTGCTTCTCGGGCGTACCGGTCCATCTTTACCTGCGCGAGAAAATTTCATCTGTGCGGCATCGAACATAGTCCGATCTGACGACGCGCCCTAGGAGCACGGGCCATGTCCGGGACTAGCAATGGAAAGCTCCAGGATTCAAGGCCCCGAGGACTGGCTCGCGATCGATCGCCTTTGAGGAAGTTGGCAGCCTCTCTATAGAAGGCCCTTGTCCGTCGCACAACTCACAGCCTGCGCGCGCGTGTGGACCTGCAGCTTGCGGTAGATGCTTTTTATGTGGACGTTGACAGTTTGCGGGCTGATCCTGAGTTGTTTGGCGATAGCGGCGCTGACGTTCCCGAGCGCTACAAGCCGCAGCACATCCAGTTCTCGTTCGGTCAATATCGCGCGGCCAGTCGGTGACTGAATGGGAGTGCCATTGGCGCGCGAGCGGTTCAGGTGACCGAGCAACCTGCGGGCCAGGGTCGGAGTGACGGCGGCTCCGCCGTTGACCACGTGCAAGACAGCCTGTGCGTAGCTCTGCAGCCACGCGGCCTGGACCAGGTAGCCAGAGGCTCCGAGCTCAAACGCATGCAGGGCCTGAGCCTCGTCAAGGTGCGCTGAAATGGCGATGACTTCGGGCGCACTGCGATGCTTCCTGGCCTCTTCAATCAGTTCGAAACCGCTGCCGTCCACGAGACAAACGTCCACCATCAACACCTCGAACTCGTGTCGCATCAACAAGCGTCGCCCTTCGCGCAAGGTGTTCGCCTGGTTTTCGAGCTGGATGCGACGATCGTCAAGCAACTCCTGCGCGATCACATGTCGGATCGAGGGATTCGGAGCCACCAGCAGAACCCGTACCGGCTTGGCGTGTTGCCCGGCCAGAAAGTGCGGCCACTGAACCGCGGTCGCACTTTGCGGGGCTGGCTCCTCAAATTGCCCGCGACCGGAGTAGTTTCGCGTCAGGCCTTCCTCGCTCACCACCGAGTCATCGTTTTCTCTCTCCATTTGCAGCTCCCTTTGTGATCATCGGTATTGCTGGAGAGAGCTTGGGAAGCTTGCCGTATTGCCCGTGCAACAAACAACCGCTGCCGGTCTATCGCGTGCGGCCAAGCTCAGTACACCGAGCAGCGCAAGAGTCAGTGGTGAATGGTTCATGGAGAATCCTTGGAAGACCTCCTCAGATTAGGCGCATTCCAGGCATGAAACGGTTCGCCAGCGAACATAGGCGCATTGGCTAGGTGGCGACGTGCCCGATGCCGGTGGCAAACCAGCGAAAGATCTTGGCCGGATTCTTCCAATCGCTCGTGTACCGAATGAACAGAAAGCCGGACGCCGCATTGCCGATCGCGTCGACGGGAATGCCGGCGGCCTGCAACGCTGCCTCTTCTTCTTCAACACTCGTGTCGAGCGGCAGCTTCAGAGTGATGGTCGCGCTATGAATGACTTTCCTTGCCATTGATTTTCTTCCCTTGAGTGCGCTGGCACGTTAGGAAAGTCGAGAAAATCGGTCTGTGCGTTGCCGTACACAAGGCACGCTAATTTCCTCGAGAGCAGGTCCATGCGCGCCACGCAACCATCAACAATCGGATCGCATTGGCACCACAAAAGATAGGTCAAAGCAACGCTAGGTGATTGGCGGCTATAGGCGGATGATGATCTGCCGCATGCCATTCGGCATGCCACCCGAAGGAGACAGCAATGTCTCGCCAACACCATCGCCGGCGATCTTCCCGTGAAGGCTTCCATGCCTTCCCTCTGCTCCAGCTGAAAGGTCCGCAAGCGGTAGTTCGGCCACGGTGAGCGGGGCACGCAACCCGCTGCGTGCCTCGGCGTTCTCCGCTGGTGCGGACGGCTATCTTTTTGGAGGTCACATGACCTTGTTCACCTATCTCATGCTTGCACTGCTGATCGCGGCATGCAGCATTCCTCTGCTGGACGTCATCGCGAGCTGGTACTACCTGCGATTCACGCAGGGCGTGCCCGCATTCGGCCTGACCTTCCCATGGGCTCGTTGGGCCCCCGGCAATAGCTCGCCCGAGGCCATCCAGGCCAAGGACTCGCTCCTCGACGAAGGCGGCCGTGCCGGTTTCGAGCCTCACGCGCCAAGAGTCGACCTGGCCAGTGAACCCGCGGCGACGGCCACCCGGATGAAAGACCCGGCAATCGGCTTCGACGGCCACCAGTACACGTTCGAGGGCTATCGCTATGACCGGTTCTTTGACGCGATCGACCATGCCGAGCTGATCCGCTCGCGCAGGGCGATGGTGACGCAAGCCTGAAACGCGTGGGCCTGTGATGTTCTTGATCCTCATGCTCGAAGGCGCGGACGCAGGAGCGACAGCATGAGAATTGCACAGGTAGCCCCGCTGTTTGAGGCAGTGCCGCCCAAGCTGTACGGCGGCACTGAGCGGGTCGTAGCGCACCTCACCGACGCATTGGTTGACCAGGGACACGAAGTCACGCTGTTCGCCGCGGGTGAGACCCAGACCAAGGCCCGCCTGGTAGCGACGCGTGCCCAACCGCTGCGGCTGGATAGCGGGCGCCTCAACTCGGACCTGGCGAGCCACCTCGCGATGATCCATGAGGTGCGGCAGCGGGCCGATGCGTTCGACGTCATTCACTTTCACGTCGACCTGATCCACTTTCCCTTCTTCGAGGGCATGCCGGAACGTACGCTCACGACGCTGCATGGCCGGCTCGACATCGACGATCTGCGCGACGTCTATGCGCGCTGGCCCTTGTACCCGCTGGTATCCATTTCCCGCAGCCAGCGCGCCCCGCTGCCAGATGCCAACTGGTATGCCACGGTGCAGCACGGCATGCTGCCCGACCAATACCGGTTCAGCCCGCAGGCACAGGACGGCTACCTCGCCTTTCTCGGGCGGATCTCGCCGGAGAAGCGGCCCGATCGGGCGATCGAGATAGCGAAGGCCGCCGGCGTGCCCCTGAAGATCGCGGCCAAGGTGGACGCCGCTGACCGCATCTACTTCGACACCTGCATCCGACCGATGCTGGATCATCCGCTGATCGAGTTCGTGGGCGAGATCGGCGACGCTCAGAAGAGTGCCTTTCTTGGCGGCGCACGAGCCCTGCTGTTTCCGATCGACTGGCCCGAGCCCTTCGGGCTCGTCATGATCGAGGCGATGGCATGCGGCACGCCGGTCATCGCCTGGCGCTGCGGTTCCGTTCCGGAGGTCGTGCAGCACGGCATTTCGGGCCTCATCGTCGACGACATCGCCGGGGCCGTAAAGGCGGTACACAGCATCGGCGGCCTGTCTCGCGCGCGCGTGCGCCGGGCGTTCGACGAGCGCTTCACCGCGCAGGCAATGGCCAAGCGCTATGCCCGCCTCTACTGGCAATTGGCGCATGCCCGTCGTCTGCACGAGAGCGAGGTGGCATGACCCCACCTCCTCCCGAGGGTACTCAACCCCCTCGGTCCACCACGGCGGACACCTCGGTGCCGCGCACGCCCGACCACCTCTTCGTTCTCAAGGATGGCGACAGCTTTGTGGTGGCCGACACCTATGGTGACATCGCGGGCTCGGGCGATGGCTTCTTTCAGGACGATACGCGGCTGCTGTCGTGCTTCCACCTCCTGCTGGAGGGCGCACGACCGACCCTGCTGTCCAGCGACGTGAGCCGTGACAACGTCTTCTTCACTGCGCACCTCACCAATCGACCGCTGCCTCCCCTCGGCGGCGATTCATTGCCTCAAGGCGTGGTGCACATCGAGCGGCGGCGCCTCCTTTGGGACGGTCTGCTGCGCGAGCGCATCACCCTCAGCAACTACAGCACGATGGTCACGCGGCTGCAGCTCGGCCTGGTCTATGGTGCCGATTTCAGCGACACCTTCGAGGTACGCGGAGAGCGTCGCCCGCAGCGGGGGGAGTTCCTGGCGCCCCGGGTGCAAGGCGCGAGCATCGAACTGAGCTACCGGGGGTTGGACGGCGTCACGCGGTGCACTCGGCTGGCTTTCTCGATCCAGCCCACCGCCATCGACGAGCGACGCTGCCACTTCGATCTCATCCTGGGTGGCCGGGAGGATATCGCGCTGTACGTGGACATCGGCCCAGCCGCGTCGGCCCCGGCGCGGGCGCAGTTCAGGGCTGCGGGCGCGGCAGCCCGGCGCAGCATGCGCATCCGCCAGCGCGGCGGCGCGCGGATACGGACCTCGTCCCGGCAGTTCCAAGCCTGGCTGGACCGCTCAGGTGCCGACCTCGCGCTGCTGACCACGGCATTGCCGACGGGCCCCTACCCTTACGCAGGCATCCCTTGGTTTTCCACCCCCTTCGGTCGCGATGCCATCATCACCGCGCTGCAAACGCTGTGGCTCAAGCCATTGCTGGCGCGTGGCGTGTTGGCCTACCTCGCCAGCCATCAGGCGCAGGAAACCTCGGCATTCCACGATGCAGAGCCCGGCAAGATCATGCACGAGCTGCGCAAGGGGGAAATGACCGCCATGGGCGAGCTGCCCTTCGGGCGCTACTACGGCGGCGTGGACACGACGCCCCTGTTCGTCACGCTGGCCGCGGCGTATGCGCGGCGCACCGCCGACCGTTCTTTCATCGTGGGGCTATGGCCCGCGCTGGTGGCGGCGACGGGCTGGATCCAGCGCAACGCCAGCCGTCACGGCGGGTTCCTGTCCTACGCGCGTGCCCAGGCATCCGGCTTGGCCAACCAGGGCTGGAAGGACAGCCACGACGCGATCTTCCACGAAGACGGGCGCACACCTGAAGGCCCCATCGCTCTGGTCGAGGTGCAAGGCTATGCGGTCGCCGCGCTCAGGGGCATGGCGATGCTGGCGAAGTGGCTCGGCAACGACGCGGAAGCCGTACCTTACGCGGAAGCCGCCGAAGCCTGGGCCGAACGGGTGGAATCGCGCTTCTGGCAGGAGGACATGCAGTTCTACGCGCTCGCGCTGGATGGGGCTGGTGCACCCTGCCGTGTCTATACCTCCAATGCAGGCCACCTGCTGTACACCGGACTGCCCAGCGAGGCGCGCGGGCGCGCCGTGGCGCGGCGGCTGCTGGCGTCCGGGCTCGAGTCGGGCTGGGGATTGCGCACGCTGTCATCCAAGGCCATCCGCTACAACCCCATGTCGTACCACAACGGCTCAGTCTGGCCGCATGACGTGGCCTTGTGTGCTGCCGGCATGGCGCGCTATGGTGAGCGAGAGAGTACGGCGCGGCTGACGAGCGAAATGTTCGAATGCGCCAGCCAGGTCGGCATGCGCCTGCCCGAGTTGTTCTGTGGTTTCGAAAGGGCGCGCGGCGAAGCGCCCGTATCCTATCCGGTGGCTTGCCTGCCGCAGGCCTGGGCCGCCGGCTCGGTGTTCATGCTGCTGCAAGGTTGTCTGGGCATCGACATCGATGCCTTGCACGGTCGCATCGTGGTGGCTCAACCGGTGTTTCCCAGCGAGATCGATGAGTTCGTGCTGCGTGACTTGTGGCTGCCCCAGGGGACGGCGGACCTGCGCCTGCATCGCAGAGGCGGCACGGTGCAGGCGGTGGCCTCACGGCGATTGGGGGCGGATAGCCTGCAGATCGATCTTCGCCTGTGATGCGCGCCGGCTGCCACCGCGAACGTGCCTTCGCGAGCTCCAGGAGCTCAGCGGTTTTTGAGGTGTGACACGGCGAGCTCCAGGCCCAGATCAAAGGCGTCTTGCAGCCCATGGGCCCGATGGGTGGTCGGGCAATCCGTCAAGCGATCAGCACGCCCCTGGTTGTCGTGAATACGCACATGAAACAGCCACTCGTCCGTATCGATGCTGTAGCCAGCGACAACTTCTATGCGGATCCCTTGGTATGTGCCCTGAATGACATGGCGCGGTCCGGTTTCGACCTGTATGAGATTTTGTATTTGTTCCATCGCCGATCCATTCGCGAAAGCTTGACTTCATGCATGATGGACCTGCGAGGACACCAACGCAACGGCACTGGCACCATGGGTGCTGATGGAAAGAGCCGAACGGATTTCTGCACCTTGTCCAACCTGCAGCGCCCAACCGCAGCAGACCGGATGGCACCGCATCCCACATCAACGCGATCCAATTTCTCTGACGTCATCAAGGTTGGGAGCGCAGAATGATTCGCACGCAAGCACCGAAGATCGAAATCACCCACTTCTGGTCGAGGAAGATCCTTTCAGGGGATGAATCACCGCGCAAGCAGGCCGCACAGCCGGGACGACCGCGTCCTCGGCAACCTCGGAACGGAACCCCACTGTGAATCGAAAAATGGAAGCCGACGCGCATCAGGAAGCGTCGTTGAAAAGCACGCTCGATGCCGATACCTGGGTGCCCACGTGAAGCAGATGATCTGCTCGGAGTGCGGCAATCGCGTGTTCTTCGAAAACCTCCGCTGCGAAGTTTGCAGCTCGTTCCTTGGCTACGCTCCGGATGCGCAGCGCATGCTTGCTTTCGAGATTTCGGATGAGGATTCATGGCACCGCCTGGGCTCGGAAGGTCCCGCATACAGGCCTTGCGCCAATCGCAAGGCGAATGGATGCAACTGGATGGCGCTCTCTCTCACCGACCATGGCCTTTGTTTGTCGTGCCGAACAACCCAGACGATTCCTGCGCTGACCAAGTCGGAAAACCATGGCTACTGGGCGGCACTCGAACAGGCCAAGCGCCGGCTCTTCTACACGCTCATCGAACTCGGGCTGCCGACACCCAACAAGCACGAAGACCCCGTCAATGGCTTGTCGTTCGAGTTTCTCGAGCAGATGAACCCGCAGCAGCAGGTGCTCACCGGACATGACGAAGGCGTCATCACGCTCAACATTGCCGAGGCGGACGATGCCTGCCGCGAGCACATCCGCCTTTCGATGCACGAGCCCAGCCGCACGCTGCTGGGTCACTTTCGCCACGAGATTGGCCACTACTACTGGGATCGGCTGGTGCGCGACACGCCATGGGTCACGGAGTACCGATCGCTCTTCGGAGACGAGCGCGCGGACTATGACTCGGCATTGAACACCCACTATGCATGGCCGGCCCTCGATTGGCCTCAAAACTTCATCAGCGCATACGCGAGTTCGCATCCGTGGGAAGACTGGGCGGAGACCTGGGCCCATTACCTGCACCTGGTGGATGGCCTGGAAACAGCCGCCTCATGGGGCACACACCTTGAATTGCCCTCGCCGTCCGGCCCGGCCTTGAAGGTGCGTCCACTTGACCTGAATGCCGAATCGATCCGCGAGCTCATCGTCCTGCAATGGCTGCCGGTCTCACAATTCATCAACGCGATGGACCGAAGCCTCGGCGCGCACGACAGCTACCCATTCATCATTGTCCCGCCGGTGATCGAGAAGCTTGACTTCATCCATCGCGTGGTGCGCGCCGGAAGCGCGGGCCGTGTACCGACGAATTTCCTGCCGCCAGATTGAGTAGCTGCAGATATCACTTTGCTGATCTCCTGCGATATGCGTGAAGTCAAGGCCGATAGCAGGTGATCGATGAAGGCCCGGACGGCAAGCGGAAGCCGCGAAGCGCACGAAATGGCAGTCTTCAGGATGATCCGCGCGGGGGCCGACCCCATGACTTGGCTGGCGATGGTTTCCGAGTTGCAACGGGATTGGGCTAGGACCCAGTACCTCGCAACCTTGTCGCCCATGCTGGCCGAGCATTCGGGGGAACGGGGCGTCGCGCTGGACTGGGAGTTTCAGCTGCTCTCCGCGCCCTGCGAGGGCGCCGCCTGAGAATCGGCACAGCGTCGCACGACCATGGCAACCACCCCGCGCATGTGCTGACCGACGGCAGAACTGAGAACGGCGCCTGCTTGGGTCTCTCAAAGAGGAGCGCCCAAGGGACTAGCCAGTTCGCCCTGCATGCCGTGCACGCGGCCTCGCGTAGGAAGATGCTGTCTTCGTGGGAGACTTGCCTTCATTGAGTCGCCCAGGGAAGACCTCGACCACCCAATCGATGAAAACCCGCAGTCGATGGGTGACATGCCGGGTCTGCGGATAGACGACGTGGAAGGGATAGGGCGCCGGTCGCCAGGGCTTCAGGATCTCCACCAACGAGCCGTCGCGCATCGACGCGTCGGCTGCATAGGCGAATGTCTGCACGATCCCCAGGCCTGCCACACACGCGGCCAGATGTGCGTTGCTTTCGTTGACCCCCATGCGATGCTCCACCTTGATCTCGATCTTCTCGCCGTCGCGCTCAAATCGAAACGGCATGGCCCGGCCCGTCTGGCTGGACACGTAGCTCACCAGCCGGTGGCCGTTTTTCAGCTCGTCGGGGTAGGCCGGCGTGCCGAACTGCTTGAGATAGGTCCGCGTGGCGCAGGTCATGAGCGACGCGTTGCCCAGGTGCCGGGCTACGAGCGATGAACTGTCCAGCGGACCGCCGCGAATCACGCAGTCGACGTTGTCGCCGATCAGGTCCACCGGACGGTCGGACACGCCCAGGTCGATGCGGATGTCGGGGTAGCGCGCCACGAAATCCGGCAGCAGCGGAATGAGCACGTCGCGCGCGGTGGAGCCGCCGACATCGATGCGCAAATCGCCTCGAAGTTTGCCTCGCGCAAGGTTGAACGAGGCATCGATGTCCTCGAGGTCGCGCAGGATGCGCGTGCACTTGGCGTGGTAGTCCTGGCCTTCCGGCGTCACCGTCACGCGCCGGGTCGTGCGCTGCAGCAGCAACACCCCGAGATGGGCCTCCAGTTCACGCACCAGCTTGCTCACTGTGGCAATGGGCATGTCGAGCGAATCGGCCGCGCGGGTGAATCCGCCGGCTTCCACCACGCGGGCGAAGGCGCGCATCGCCAGCAGTTGGTCCATGGGCATTCCTTGCTGCAAAACAAGCCATCGATTATCCATACACATGGATAGTCATTCCATTGAGTTCGCTTTTTCATTCAATAAGCGAAGCCTACATTTCCTCCATGCCCCCAAACGAGGCGCCGCTGCAGAAGTGCAGCAGACCGTTGCAAGGCATCGATCCATCCTCATCCATTCACGAAACGGAGCACACCATGAACAAGCAACTCGAAGGCAAGATCGCCCTGGTCACCGGCGGCAGCAGCGGCATCGGCCTCGGTGCCGCGAAGGAACTCGCGGCGCAGGGCGCGCGCGTCTTCATCACCGGCCGTCGCCAGCACGAGCTGGATGCGGCGGTCGCACAGATCGGCTCTTCCGCCACGGCGCTGCGCGCCGACGCATCGGTGCTGTCGGACCTCGATGCCGTCTACGCTCAAATCGCGAAGACGGCCGGCCGGCTGGACATCCTGTTCGCCAACGCCGGCGGCGGCGACATGATGCCGCTGGGCGCCATCACCGAAGAGCACTTCGACCGCATCTTCGGCACCAACGTGCGCGGCGTGCTCTTCACGGTGCAGAAGGCGCTGCCCCTGCTGAGCAACGGCGCCTCGGTGATCCTCACCTCTTCCACCACCTCCATCCAGGGCACGGCCAGCTTCAGCGTCTACAGCGCGAGCAAGGCGGCGGTGCGCAACTTCGCGCGCTCCTGGGCCCTGGACCTCAAGGACCGCGGCATCCGCGTGAACGCCGTGAGCCCTGGCCCGATCCGCACGCCCGGCCTGGGCGACCTCGTGCCCGAGGAGGCGCGCCAGGGGCTCTTCGACCACCTGGCATCGCAGGTACCGCTGGGCCGGCTGGGCGAGCCCGGCGAGATCGGCAAGGCCGTGGCCTTCCTCGCGTCCGACGCCGCCAGCTTCGTCAACGGCATCGAGCTCTTCGTCGACGGCGGCATGGCCCAAGTCTGAGCTGCCCACGCACCCAAGGAAATTGCAAATGACCAAACTGACCACCGCAACCGATCTGCTCAACGCCTATCTGAACGGCGTCTCGAATCCCAAGGCAGCCGGTGCACTCTTTGCGGAAGATGGCATCCTGGAACTTCCAACCATCAATGCACGAGCCCAGGGGCCGGCCGCTATTGCCAATTTGCTGACAGGGTTACTGAAGAAAGTTCCAGACTTCGCTTTTCAAGAGCCTGCGTTCTGGATCCAGACGCCCGATCGAGTGTTTGCGGAGTACAGGGTCGAGGCACTGGTTCCGGATACCGGCAAGATCTACCGGCAAGTCTACGCGGGAGTTCTGATCGCAGAGGACGGTCGAATCAAGCTGTTGCGGGAGGCCCTTGATACCGCTGAGGCGGCTCGCGCGTTCAAAAAGGATTGAGTTTTCAAAAGCAAAGAGCGCCCCTGAGAGGGCATCTTCATTCTGAACTCGGAATTCCGTTCCGCTATTGAACGGGAGACGCAAGGCGTCGATGGTCGGCATTGACGGGAATTGGCGGGCGGCCGGGACGGTCCGCTGTTGGCCGTCAGGCGCCGGAGGAGTTTGGAAGGTATACCTTCGAGCCGATGGGAAGACTGGGCTTCGCTACTACAGGGGGCAAGGAAAACGGCGCATGAGCCATAGGCCGCCCTCAGTTAATCATCTCGAAGCCGGCGATGTTCGTCCGAACGCGCTCGCCATGCGGAGTCACGATGAGAAGGTGCTCCCCAGCCTTCACATGCCGGCCGAATACATGCGGGATGCCCGGCACGAGGACGCAGCCTCGTGCCACCAATTTCAAACACGTCTTCGATTTCGAACAAGAACTGCATCTTGATGGTCGCTAGTACAGAACTGGAGGGCGCAGGTGAATTTCCGCTTCTGGCCGTTAAGCGCGAACGCGGAATTCGATTTGAAAAATGACCTCACCCGTTGCCTTTAGAGGCGCCGGCTTCGAGAGCGAATCGTATATAGCCTGAAGGGTAGACTTTCCGCTCTTCCTTGGCTCGAAGTCGGTACCGCACAATCGCAGCGAAGCTGCGTCAGTATTCATCACGCCTTTGAGTTCGTGAGTGGCGCTTCGTGCCATTGGCTTGATCGGGGGCGAAGGCGCATCACTGGTGGCGTGCCTTCGCTATTCAGTATTTGTCGGAAATCCGCAAAGTCCTTCGCGGTTTACTTCGCTGGCTGGGTCTCCGGAGCTGGTGTGATGATCACAGTAGTGCTGTCGCTGCGCTTGCCAGTGTCTTTTTTTCCATCGACGCCTTGAGCACCCGCTACACCGGGGGAGGGCCTGCGGGTCCGGGCGCAGCCACGGGTGCCGCTGGAACGGCGACCACGGCTGCGGGTCTATCGCACGCGGCCAAGCTCAATGCGCCGAGCATCGCCAAAGTCAGGAGTGAACGGTTCATGGAGAATCCTTTGAAGGCGCCCTCAGGCCAGGCGCATTCCTGATATGAGACGGTGCGCCAGCGAACATAGGCGCATTGCGCTTCATCAGCCGTTGTGGATGATCACTGTCGTTTGTCGAGTCCGCTGGGTGACCGACGGATCATTCGCATTTACTTGCAGTAGATCCGGGGGGCATTCGCATTTATCGACGTCGTTTACAGCCGCTTCGACAAGACCGACTTCGCCTACATCGCGAAGTACGACGGTACCCATGCCCAGGCGGGTGAACGAGCGATCTACAGGTTCAGCACGCTGGAGCACACCGCGAACACGAAATCTTCCGTGCAGATGTTTCCCGGCTTCGGCGCGGCTCGTCGTCCGAGCTTGTGTCGGACTGTGCCAACCGATTGACGCCGGCATGCGCCCGTCGCTACATTCTTTCCGCAGAAGCTTGGGAGAGAACCATGTTGTCCGAACACTTGTACTTTTTGCTTGCTTGCATCGCCACTGCGGTGCTCGCTGGCAACCTGATCGCAACGGTGATTGTGTTGCGCAGCGATTTTTATTCATCACTGCAACGAGGGCTCCAGCTGGTTCTGGTGTGGCTGATTCCTGTGGTCGGGGCGGCATGCTGCATGAGCTTCGCGGCCATTCACAAGCGTGCGATTCCCAGGCCCGGAAAGAAATTCCCGCAGCCTGACACCTTCGGCCTGTCCGGCGGTGAAGCCAACGGTCTCTGAGCTCGATTGCATCCGTCGGCACCGCCCACTTCGCACGCCATCCTGCAGCATTGCTCGGGTTCTACACTTTCGGCCAACTCAGCCGTATCCAGTCGTGCCGATGCCTTGGGCGCGAGGCTGTCCAGTAGCGAGGGGGCGAATGCAGATGGCTGGCTTTTCGATCGAGCATGGACTCGTCCTTCTGATCGCAACAGCGATATTCGGAGTACCGATTTGGCGGATCGTCGCGCGAACCGCGCACGGCGGCAACTCACAACGGGGACCATGTCTTCGCCCAGCGGGATGTCGTGGCAAGGCCGAGGAGTCGTGCCCGACATCCTGATGAGTGCCGATCCGCACGAGAGGGGAGAGCTCGGGGAGATCACGACGGACAAGCAACTCATGGCAGCGATTGCCCGGCTGAAGCGCCCCTGAATGCAATCGATGGATTACCTGGCAGTGGTGGTGGCATCGAGACCCTTCATGTCGCTTGGCGGTTCCGGCTTTCTGCCGCGAACGCGCCTTCGAGGCTTTTGACAAGGCACTTCGAGCCGCCGGGTTCCTTGGTGCGTCGGAAGCTCGGCGTCGTTACGCCTCGTCATAAAGCGCATCGTCAGACGCGCCTCCATTCGCGACGACATGGATTACCACTCTGTCAACGGCATCGTTCTTGACCTTGGCGACGCGACGCGACGCCACCGGCAGGTGTATTTCGCGTCGGAAGAAAAGCGCGGGCGCCTGCGCCTGATCATTTCACCGGAAGGCAAGGACGGTTCGCTCGCGGTGCACCGACGGTGCTGAGCGGGCCACGCTCGCGCTCGGTGCCGATCGCTATGCCTATGTGCATGGGGCCCGCGCCAGCGTAGAGCTCAACGGCCAGTGCGTGCACGAATGCGACGGTGCGCGGGTGCGCGACGAGCGCCAGCTCGCACTGGCCCCCGGCGAAGGCGCCGAGGTCCCGAACGAGCTGCCCGCGCTCTGAGCACCGCGACGGCAAATGTCCAAACGACCTCATTAATCAACAAGACACGCGCCCTCGCTGCAACGAGGATGCGGCCCAAGCGTCGACCCCTGCTTTCTTCCCCTCTCTCTCCCATCTGCTTCTTCACGGAGTCATTTCATGTCCATCAAAGCCACCCCCACCGCCGGTTCCAAGCTGCTGACCCCCACCGATCACACGCTGGTGATGATCGACTTCCAGTCGCAGATGGCCTTCGCCACGCATTCGATCGACGCCGTGAACCTGCGCAACAACGCCGCGCTGGTGGCGCAGGCGGCGGCCGGCTTCGGCGTGTCGACCATCCTCACGACTGTGGCCGAGAAGAGTTTTTCGGGCCCGATGTTCAGCGAGATCACCGACGCCTTCCCGGGCCAGAAGATGCTGGACCGCACCTCGATGAACACCTGGGAAGACGCCGCCGTGATCGAGCGCGTGAACCAGATCGGCAAGCCGCGCATCGTGCTGTCGGGCCTGTGGACCAGCGTGTGCATCGTTGGCCCGGCGCTCTCGGCACTCGACCAGGGCTTCGAGGTGTACGTGATCGCCGACGCCTGCGGCGACGTGTCGACCGAGGCGCACAACCGCGCGATGGAGCGCATGGTGCAGGCCGGCGCGCAGCCGATGACCTCGCTGCAATACCTGCTGGAGCTGCAGCGCGACTGGGCCCGTGGCGAGACCTACGAGCTGACGACCGGCATCGCGAAGAAGGTGGGCGGCGCCTACGGCCTGGGCGTGACCTACGCCAAGACCATGTTCGGCGCCCACGAAGGCTGATCGAGGCACGAATAAACCTACTGCGCGCCCCGATCTCGCACCTGCGGTCCTCGCCGTACCTGGGTACGGCTGCGGTCCTCGGCGCGACCTCGGAGCGCTCGCTACGGTTTCTTCGCGCCTCGCGTCGCGCTTTCGATAACTTCGTCAAGGACAAGCTGACCATGAAGACCTACGTTGTTTCCCTCGCGCTCGGCCTGCTGGTCGGCGTGATCTACGCACTCTTCCAGGTGCGCTCGCCGGCGCCGCCGGTCATCGCCCTGGTGGGGCTTCTCGGGATCCTGCTCGGCGAGCAGATCCCGCCGCTCATCAAGAGCGTGATCAAGCCCGATGCGGTGGCCACCTCGTGGCTGCACCACCAGGTCAAGCCGCACGTGTTCGGCGAACTGCCGAAGTGCGCGCAGCCGACGGCGGTGAACACCGCCGAAGCCCGGTCTTCCGGCAGGCGCGACGCATGAAGCCGTCCGCAGACCCCAGCCGCCGGCGCCTCCTTGGCTCTCTCGGAGCGCTCGGCGCCACCCTCGCAGCTCCCGGCCTTGCGGTCGCTTCCTTCTCCGACACCATGTCCACCCACACCGAAACCCCAGACCTGATCCTGCACAACGGCCGCTTCACCACGCTGGACCGCGCCAACCCGGTGGCCGATGCAGTGGCCATCAAGGATGGCCGCTTCACCCGCGTGGGCCGCGCCGAAGACGTGCTGCCGCTGGCCGGCGGCGCCACCCGCGTGATCGACCTGCAGGGCAAGCGCGTGCTGCCGGGGCTGATAGACAACCACCTGCACATCATCCGCGGCGGCCTGAACTACAACATGGAGCTGCGCTGGGACGGCGTGCGCAGCCTGGCCGATGCCATGGGCATGCTCAGGCGCCAGGTGGCGGTCACGCCCGCGCCGCAGTGGGTGCGCGTGGTGGGCGGCTTCACCGAGCACCAGTTCGCCGAGAAGCGCCTGCCGACCATCGAGGAACTGAACGCGGTGGCGCCGGACACGCCGGTCTTCATCCTGCACCTGTACGACCGTGCGCTGCTCAACGGCGCCGCGCTGCGCGCCGTGGGCTACACCAAGGACACGCCCGCGCCGCCCGGCGGCGAGATCGTGCGCGACAGCGCCGGCAACCCCACCGGCCTGCTGCTGGCCAAGCCGAACGCGGCCATCCTCTACGCCACGCTGGCCAAGGGCCCGAAGCTGCCCTTCGACTACCAGCTCAATTCCACGCGCCACTTCATGCGCGAGCTCAACCGCCTGGGCGTGACCGGCGCCATCGACGCGGGCGGCGGCAACCAGAACTACCCCGACGACTACGAAGTCATCCGCAAGCTCGCCGACGACGGCCAGCTCACCATCCGCCTGGCCTACAACCTGTTCACGCAGAAGCCCAAGCAGGAGAAGGAAGACTTCCTGAACTGGACCGCCAACTCCAGGTACAAGCAGGGCGACGACTACTTCCGCCACAACGGCGCGGGCGAGATGCTGGTGTTCTCGGCCGCCGACTTCGAGGACTTCCGCCAGCCGCGCCCCGAGATGGCGCCCGAGATGGAAGGCGAGCTCGAAGGCGTGGTGCGCATCCTGGCGCAGAACCGCTGGCCGTGGCGCATGCACGCCACTTACGACGAGACCATCAGCCGCTCGCTCGACGTGTTCGAGAAGGTCGACAAGGACACGCCGCTGGCCGGCCTGAACTGGTTCTTCGACCATGCCGAGACCATCTCGGAGAAGTCGATGGACCGCATTGCCGCGCTGGGCGGCGGCGTGGCGGTGCAGCACCGCATGGCCTACCAGGGCGAGTATTTCGTGGAGCGCTACGGCGCCGCCGCGGCCGAGGCCACGCCGCCGGTCAAGCGCATGCTGGAGCGCGGCCTGAAGGTTTCGGCCGGCACCGATGCGACCCGCGTGGCCTCGTACAACCCGTGGGTGTCGCTGTCGTGGCTGGTCACTGGCAAGACGGTGGGCGGCCTGCAGATCACGCCGCAGCGCAACCTGCTCGACCGCGAGCAGGCGCTGCGCATGTGGACCGAGAACGTCACCTGGTTCTCGAACGAGGAGGGCAAGAAGGGCCGCATCCAGGCCGGCCAGCTCGCCGACCTGGTGGTGCCCGACCGCGACTTCTTCGCCTGCCCCGAATCGGACATTGCAGACACGACCGCGCTGCTGACCATGGTGGGCGGCAAGGTGGTCTGGGGCGCCGGCGCCTTCGCCGCGCACGACGAGGGCTCGGTGCCCCCGGCCATGCCCGACTGGTCGCCCGCGCGCACCTTCGGCGGCTACGCCGGCTGGGCCGACAAGAAGGAGGGGGCGCCGCTGCAGAAGGTCATGCGCAATGCAGCCATGTCCTGCGCCTGCGCCAACAACTGCAACGTGCACGGCCACAGCCACGCCACGGCCTGGAGCAGCAAGCTGCCCGTTGGCGACCTGAAGAGCTTCTGGGGCGCTCTCGGCTGCGCCTGCTGGGCGGTGTGAGGAGGATGACGATGCGCTGGACAACCGCACCCCTGCTGCGCTGGATCGCCTTGCTGCTGCTGTGCGCCGCCTACCTGCAGGGCGGCCTGAACAAGGCGATGGACTTCGACGCGGCCCTGGCCGAGATGAACCACTTCGGCCTTTCGCCCGCCGGCCCGCTGGCCGTGGCTGTCATCGTGCTGGAGCTGGGCGCCTCGGCGCTCATCCTCACCGGCCGCCTGCGCTGGCTCGGCGCGCTGGCGCTCGGCGGCTTCACGCTGATGGCGACTTTCGTGGCGCTGCGCTTCTGGCAGATGCCAGTGGGGCAGGAGCGCTTCATGGCGGCAAACTCCTTCTTCGAGCATCTGGGCCTGGTCGGCGGCTTCCTGCTCGTCGCCTGGCACGACCTGAAGGAGCGTGCACATGTCTGAAACCTCGCAAGGCACGACCGTGCCGGCGGCGCAGCCCGGCGCCTTCGCGCCGCTGCGCTTCCACATCGGGCTGGGCAAGCCCGAGGTGCATCACTTTCTTTCCCTCTGACAACAGACGGCATTTTGTCAATCCCCGCACTTTCCAAGGAAGATACATGGCCACATCCAAGTCCACCAAGCCTGCAAAGACCGCAAACACCACCAAAGCCGTCAAGGCCCTGGCCGACAGCACCAAGGCGCGCCGCGTGGCGTCGCTGCACACGCCGAGCGACCTGGGCGCCGATGCCACGCGCGACATTTCCTCCGCGCTGAACGTGCTGCTGGCCGACGTGTTCGCGCTTTACTTCAAGACGAAGAACTTCCACTGGCACATGTCGGGACCGTCGTTCCGCGACTACCACCTGCTGCTGGACGAGCAGGCCGACCAGATCTTCGCCACGGTCGATCCCATTGCCGAGCGCGTGCGCAAGGTGGGCGGCACCACGCTGCGCTCCACCGGCCATGCCGCGCGCCTGCAGCGCCTCTCGGACAACGACGCCGACTTCGTGACCCCGATCGGCATGCTGGCCGAGTTGCGCGAGGACAACCAGCGCCTGGCCGGCTTCATGCGCGCCACGCACGCGGTGTGCGACGAGTACGGCGACGTGGCCACGGCCAGCGTGCTGGAGAACTGGATCGACGAGGCCGAGCGCCGTACGTGGTTCCTGTTCGAGTCGGCGCGCCAAGGCTGAGTGCCCTCCGTTTTTTCCCGGCTGTGACCACTCTTGCTTCGCTTGACGGCATTGAGCGTTCCTGCAAGGAACGGGGTTCGGGCGTGAACGCCGGTCCGCCGGCGTTCATCATCGGCCGATGCTTTCCGTGACGCGCGAGGGCGCCTACGGCGACCTGCTGGGCCGGTACTTCGAGTTACCATCCGCGTCCTCGCTCGTCATGCTGCCGGCGCTCAACGCGCCGGCAACTGGCGAGGAGTCCTTCATGGCGCCCTTCGTCGTCACGCGCATCACCTGCCTGCCCGACCAGTTGGGCTTGAAGCGGGAGATCCCGCCCGAGGACGCCTTCCTTGTCACGCTGCACCTTGTCGGCATGCGCCACCACGAAACCTGGGTGCGCGGGCGGCCATCGGTGGTGCGTGGCTATGCGCCGGGTGCGCTGTGCATCGTCGATCTGCGCGACGAGGTCGCGAACTACCTGGGCAACCCGCTGGACGCGTTGCAGTTCTACGTGCCGCACGCACTGGTGCGCGCGGTGGCGCGAGCGGCGGGCATGGTGCGCGTGAGCGGCCTGGCGTGCGCCCCCGGCCTGGTCGACCCGGTGATGTGCAGCCTGGGTGCGGCCGTGCTGGCCCTGTTCGAGCGGCCGCAACGCGCCGGCTCGCTCGTGCAGCAACACCTGGCACTGGCCATCTGCGCCCACCTGGTGCGCCGGTTCGGGAACAATGACGAAGTCACCGCCGCAGCGTCCCGCCCGGCATTGCGCCTGCGGCACCTGCATTGAATCGAACCGCCCCTGTCGAGAACTTTCCATGACCACTGCTCCTTCGTCATCTCCTTCTCTTCTTGCCTCTGTCCAGGTTCAGGACAACCCGGCGAAGCACCGCTTCGAATACGTGTCGCAAGGCCACCACGCGGTGGCCGTCTATTCGCTAGAAGGCAATGTCATCACGTTCATTCACACGCTGGTGCCTGAAGCCCTGCAGGGACAGGGCATCGCGAAGCAGCTGGTGCTCGCCGGCCTGGCCTCGGCACGCGAGCGCGGACTGCGCGTGGTGCCGCAGTGCCCGGTGTTCAATGGCTACATGCGCGCGCACCCCGAAACGCACGACCTGTTGAGCGAAGAGGGCCGTAAGCTGATCGGCCTCTGAAACCTTCGAACAGCGCACAGCACATGACCACCGACGACCGACAACCCGCCTTGCGCACGGCCACGCTGGACGAGATTGCCGGGCGCGCGTCGCCCGGGGCCGAAACCGTCACTGCCGTGATCCAGCAGACCGTTCGACGCGAGCGGGTGGCCGACTATGAGCGATGGCTCAAGAAGGTGGTGCCGATCGCGTCGCGTTTTCCGGGGCACCGCGGCGTCAATGTGATCCATCCGGCGGCAGGGAGCCTGCAGTACACCATCACCATCCGCTTCGACTCGCTCGCGCATGCGCAGGACTGGTTCGACTCGGACGCGCGCCGCCAGTTGATCGAAGAGGCGCAGCCGCTCCTCGAAGTGGCAGAAAAGGTCGAGACACGCAGCGGCCTGGAGTTCTGGTTCCACCCGCCCGCGGGGCAGCCGCCGGCCAAACGCTACAAGCAGTTCCTGCTGACACTGTCGGTGATCTACCCGTTGACCATGTTGGTGCCCGCAGTGCTGCACTGGTTGCTCGCGCCGGTGCCCGTGCTGTCCTTGTATGCCGTGGAGCACCTGCTGG
Source organism: Variovorax sp. TLI9-5A (assembly GCF_056867935.1). NCBI lineage: Bacteria > Pseudomonadati > Pseudomonadota > Betaproteobacteria > Burkholderiales > Comamonadaceae > Variovorax > Variovorax sp. TLI9-5A. Next base: position 905,291 of record NZ_CP200310.1, read on the forward strand.
CATCGGCCGCCGTCGTGGGGCTGATGGTGTACCTGATCATGCCGAGGTATGCGCGCCTGATGGCGCGCTGGCTCTACAAGTGACGCGGTAGCGGAGCCTGGGACTGCGGCCCTGCGGCATCGCCTTCGTGCGTGCCTCCCTGCAGCACCACCGCCAGCGCGGCCAGCACGGGCGGCACGGCGAAGCACCACATGTCCCAGCGTGCGTAGATGAGCGCCGCAGCCGCGCAGCCGGCGGCGAACCACGCCACTGCGGCCGACATGCGCCGCACGCGGGCATGCGCGGCGGCCCTCTCTTCAGGTGCCTGGCCGCCGCGCATCAGGTCGGCCAGGTCAACCATGACCTGCGTGGTCGTGCCGGTCATCAGCGTGGTGGGGGGCGCACTGCCCAGGTGGATGCGGTGCACGGCGTTCTGGATGGCCATGGCCGATACCAACACCAGGCCCGCGAGCATCGCCATCGCGCTGTCACCGTCGGCGAAGGGGCCGAAACGGATGGCCAGCACGCCGCCCGCCAGCAGCAGCACGGCCTTGAGCACCAGCATCGTGCGCATCACCGGCAGGCCCAGGCCGGGAAGGCTGTAGCTCAGCAGGCGGGCAAGCATCACCACCGCGCAGAACACGGGCAGCGCCAGCAGCTTGGTGAGCGCGCCCGAGGTGCCGTGCACCAGTGCCGCGCCGATGGTCACGAAATTGCCCGTCACGTGCGCGGTGAACAGGCCGTGCAGCGCCAGGAAGCCTGCGGTGTCGACGAAGCCGCCGTTGAGGCTCATGAGCTGGGGCAGGGTGGGTTTCATGGCAGTTGCCTAGCGTGGATGAGGCGCCATGGTGCACCCGGCGCGTGGCGCCGTCTTGTCGGGTTGGGCGCGGCCTTGCACATTCGGGTGTTGCTGCGTCGCAGCATGGGGGCCTGCAGCCCGCCATCGTTCAAAACGGGCGACTCCTGTTCAAGACACGCGCGCCCCTGCGGCTCACCATGCGGCGAGACTCGATCCGGGACATCGCCATGACGACCAACCCAAGGCCGCCGACCTTGACCACCGCAGGTGGCGCACCCGTGGCGGACAGCCAGCATTCCATCACCGCCGGGCCGCGCGGACCGATCCTCCTGCAGGACTATCAGATGGCCGAAAAGCTTGCCTACCTGGCGCGCGAGCGCATTCCGGAGCGGGTGCTGCACGCCAAGGGCGCGGCCGCGTTGGGCAAGCTGCGCATCACGGGCGACATTGCGCGCCACACCTGCGCACGCTTTCTGCAGCCGGGCCGGGTCACGCCCGTGCTGGTGCGCTTCTCGGGCCTCACGGGCGAACGCGGCTGCGCGGATGCCGAGCGCGACATGCGCGGCTTCGCCCTGAAGGCCTACACGGAAGAAGGCAACTGGGACCTGGTCGGCAGCCACCTGCCGGTGGCCTGCATCCGCGATCCGCAGAAGTTTCCCGACCTGGTGCGCGCGCTCAAGCGCCACCCGGTGAGCCATCTGCGCTCGCCCACCGCCATCTGGGACTTCTGGTCGCTCTCGCCGGAGAGCATCCACCAGATCGTGATGCTGTTCTCGGACCGCGGCCTGCCCAGCAGCTACCGCCACATGCACGGCTACAGCGTACATGCGTTCGGGCTCATCAACGACGCCAACGAGCGCTGCTGGGTCAAGTTCCATTTAAGGACACGGCAGGGCATTCGCTGCCTCACCGATGCGCAGGCCCGCGCCACCATCGCCGCGGACCGCGAGAGCGCGCAGCGCGACCTGTTCGAGGCCATCGAGCGCGGCGAGCACCCGCGCTGGTCGCTGCATGTGCAGTTGATGAGCCAGCAGCAGGCCGAGGCGCTGCCATTCAATGCCTTCGACCCCACCAAGGTCTGGCCGCAAGCCGAATGTCCGCTCGTCGAACTGGGCGAACTCACGCTGGACGCCAACCCCGACAACTATTTCGCGCAGGTGGAGCAGGCGACATTCAACCCGGCGCACATGGTGCCAGGCCTGTGCATCTCGCCCGACAGGCTGCTGCAAGGACGCCTGCTGGCGTATGCCGACGCACAGCGCTATCGCGTCGGCACGCACCACGCGGCGCTGCCGGTGAACCGCCCGCGCGCGCCGGTGCACACCTACCACGCCGATGGTGCGATGCGACTGGACGTGCCGCCCCGCACCGACGCCTACTACGAGCCCAACTCGTTCGGCGGACCGCGTCCTGATCGACAGCACGCGGAGCCGGCGTTACCGCTGAGCGGCGACGCGGCGCGCTTTCACGATCGCCAGGGTCTCGGCGACTACGTGCAGGCGACGGCGCTGTACCGCCGCATGGGAAGCGCAGAGCGGGAGCGTCTGGCCGCCAATATCGCAGCGGCGATGGCAGGCGTGCCCGAGGTCATCCAGCGACGGCAGATCGAGCACTTCCGGCTGGTTGACGCTGTGTTGGGGCAGGGGATCGCAGCGCAGCTCGGCATCTAGCCGCAGGCAGCGGAGCGCGGTCAGGGGTGCGGGCGGTTCTCGCAACGCACGCTCGATGGCGTCCCGCAGTTGCAGCAGACCGAAGGACACATCCGTGAAGACACAGTTCACATAGAACGTGGGCGTAGCGCGTACCTTCAGCCGTCGCCCGGCTTCGACCTGCTCCTGCACGCGCTGGCGGTAAACACCGTCCTTCAGCACGTTCTCAAAGCGTGGTATGTCTGGGTCGAGTTGCCTGGCATCGGCATCCAGGTGCCGGTTGTCCAGGTGGCTCTGGTGGTTGAAGAGCAGGCGGTCAGGGGGCCGACGCCGGTCCGAGGATGTGATCGGCGGCTGGGTCAGGCGAGAGAAGTGCGAGCAGGGCGAGATCGGGATTCGCGTGCGATGGCGTGCTCATGGGGCCGGTGCGAGGTAGTGAGTACGAAGGATCGCGGAACTCGGCGTTTCGTATCGGTATCCGCGTTCGGACATCTTTATTTCTCAAGCTGCATCTTTTTGCGCCAACCGCCCGGCGGCATGCCGGTGTGCTGGGAAAAGACGCGCGTGAAGTGACTCTGGTCCGCAAAGCCGCAAGCTGCGGCAACGTCCGCCAGAGGTCGTTCGACGTCCTTCAGCAACGCGCGCGCGCGTTCCAGCCGCTGTGCGGTCAGCCATTGGTGCGGCGTCTGGCCGGTGGTCTCGCGAAAGGCGCGGATGAAATAGCTGCGCGACAGGTTGCAGGCGCCGGCAATCTCTGCGATCGAAATGTTGCCGTCCATCTTGCTGCGCAGCATCTCCTTCACGCGCGCCTCGTGCGATCGCGAAAGCAGCCGGTTCGCCGGGGGCTCGGTCGCAGTTGCAGCGCGGCCGTAGTTGTCGACCAGGTAGCTCGTCATCGCGACGCTTAGTTGATCGACGAACAGCAGGCTAACCTCGGCAGGACGTTCGAGCGCAGGGGTCAGCGCGCTTGCGAGATGGGCGAGTACCTCGTCCCTGACGCCTGCAACCTCGACAAGACCACCAACGCGCGGCCCCCGCTTTTCGTCGATGGCGCGCTCCAGGGCTGGATGGGAGATTTCGAGCAGCACGAAGTCGAAGCCGCTTTGCATGTCCGCGCGATAGCGGTCGCAGAAATCGCGGACGTAGATCGAGCCCTTGCTGAAGTCATGGCAAGACGCATGGTGCTCATGAAGGATCCGTCGGCGATGACCGTCTCGCAACGAGATGCCGAGCAGTACGCCGCGCCCGCTGGCGGCTGTCTCCACATAGTGCCGCTCATGGGCGTTCACGGTCTTGCGATAGATCCGAACGCCGTTGGCCGAAAGTTCCTGATCTCTCTGCAGATGACCGACCGTGCACCCGAGCAGGTCTTGTGGCGTGAGCCCTTGCCCTGCTGGGAGCGGTTGCCCTTTCGCCTCGTTGAGACTGCTTTCGGCGCGCATGAACAGGGGGGCGGGAATTGGGGTGACGGGGTATCCGACTGGCGGTGTCGCGACGAATTATGGATAGAAATTTTGCGCGCTTCCTTGAAGATATTTCTCGCGCAGTCGATCGTGCCTATGGGGTTGCACCCCTTGTCGGCTCGACCTAGTTCTTCTTGTTGCACATCGCGTGCCAGCCGTCAATGTAGATGTGGAGTGCCGCGACGGCCGAGCCGCAGGAAGTCTCGAGCGAGGCGAAGCGGTGCTTGATCGGTGCCGAGTATGCGTTCGGCGCAGTTGCTGGAAAACCCCTTCACCAGCAAAAAACTTTTTCCTGAAAGTCAACAGTTGAGCGGGAGTTCGAAGGGGTCGCGGTCGCGAGGCCGTCGCGCAAGCCGATGCGGCGCCGCGGCCGGCGAAGGAAAAACAAGCGTTCAATTTGGGCGCCGAATGTGCAATACGTGCATCGCACTGGACCTCATAGTCAGGTCCCATGGTTCGTCGCCGTCCTGAAAACGGGCGGCTTGCGCAATCCAAGCTCGTTGACTTCTTTCAAGGAACCCATGAATAGTCCTGCCGATCCCATGATCACAGTCTTGCTGGTTCACGGCGCCTGGGCCGATGCGTCCAGTTGGCGAAAGGTCATCCCCCTGCTTCATCGTGCGGGCATACCTGTGGTGGCGGTACAAAACCCGACAAGCTCTTTGGCCGACGACGTAGCCGCGACGCGCGCCGCTCTCGAAAATGTCCAGGGGCCGGTCGTACTGGCAGGTCATAGCTGGGGTGGGACAGTGATCACGGAGGCAGGGAATGATCCGAAGGTGAAGGCGCTCGGCTTCGTTGCGGCATTCACCCCTGACATCAATGAGTCCACGGGTGATCAGGTGGCAGCCCACCCCGCACCACCCGGACTCGCCACCGTCGCACCCGACCGCTCTGGCAATCTGGTGATGAGCGTCGAAGGATTTCTTCGGAATGTCGCCCAGGCGGTGGCCGATGTCATTCTCGAGGCCGTCCGGCCAGTCGCTTCCCTTGAAGCGCAAGCCTGAAACTGCCGAGGTCACACATGAAACAGCTCGATCTTCACACCGTTTTCGACAGCGACAGGCGCAAGCTTCTTCTCGCCAGCGCGGGGACCCTGGCGATCGCCGGTCTCCCGATGGTGGGGAATGCAACCCACTCACCCAAGCACCGCGCAACAGCGCATTCTCAGAAAGGGCATCACCTCATGAACACGATCACCACCAAGGACGGCGTAGAGATCTTCTACAAGGACTGGGGACCCAAGGACGGCCAGCCCATCATGTTTCATCATGGGTGGCCGCTTTCGAGCGATGACTGGGATGCCCAGATGCTCTTCTTTGTGCAGCGGGGCTACAGGGTGATTGCGCACGACCGGCGCGGCCATGGGCGATCGGCGCAGGTCAGCGAGGGCCACGACATGGACCACTACGCTGCCGATGCCTTCGCTGTCGTCGAGGCGCTGAACTTGACCAAGGTCTTCCACGTCGGGCACTCGACCGGCGGCGGTGAGGTTGCGCGCTACGTCGCGAAATTCGGCCAGCCCAGCGGCCGCGCTGCGAAGGCTGTACTCGTGAGTGCGGTTCCCCCCTTGATGCTCAAGACAGCGAGCAATCCGGAAGGATTGCCGATGGAAGTGTTCGATGGCTTTCGCAAGGGTGTCGCGGACAACCGGGCACAACTTTTCCTCGACGTCGCGACAGGCCCGTTCTACGGTTTCAACCGGGACGGCGCGAAGGTCTACCCGGGGGTGATCCAGAACTGGTGGCGGCAGGGAATGATGGGCAGCGCCAAGGCCCACTATGACGGCATCAAGGCCTTTTCAGAGACTGACCAGACAGCGGACCTCCAGGCGATCACCGTGCCGACCCTGGTCATGCATGGCGACGACGATCAGATCGTTCCGATTGCCGACGCTGCGCTGAAGTCAGTCAAGCTGCTGAAGAACGGCACGCTCAAGGTGTACAAGGGCTATTCCCACGGAATGCTCACCGTCAACGCAGACGTCATCAATCCGGATCTGCTGGCATTCTTCAAGAGCTGAGGCGTCAGGCGAACGAGCGCACTCCGTTGTCACTGGGGCGGCGCCGGCCTGTCCGGCGTTGCCCTGTCTCAGATGGGTTCAGGCCAGGGAGCTTGCTCCGAACGGACCGACTCGTAGAACGCCGCCATCTGCAGCACACCCAGGTCGTCGAACCGGCGACCTGCAATCTGCAGGCCGATGGGCAGACCGCTCCTGGAATAGCCGCAATTGATCGATGCCGCAGGCTGCTCCGACTGGTTGAACACCGAGGTGAAGTGCGAGTCCTTCAGCGGGTTCTCCGCTCCGCTGTTGATGGCTTCTGCCGCGAACGGCAGCACCGGCGACACGGGCGACAGCACGTAGTCGTACGGCTGCGTGACGGCCACGGTTGCTGCGCGCAATGCCTGCATGCGCGTGAAGGCACGGAAGGTTTCCTCGGGCGAGAGCGAGCCCGCGAACTCGCCTGCGGCATGGATGTAGTCGGCCGCCAGCCTGGCGCGCTCGATCGGCATGGCGGCCAGGTCGACGCGGCAGCGCATGGTGAAGAAATGCGCCATGCCCATGCGCATTTCCAGCGTGGTCCAGTCGGAGAGCGGCTCCACGATGGCGCCGGCCTGTTCGAAGACGCGTGCCGCGGCCAGAACGGCGTCTTTCACTTCGGGGTCGATCGGCCAGCCGCCCGTGGTGTCGGTCCACAGGCCGATGCGCAGGCCCCGTACCTCGCGGCTCAGGTTTTCCCATGCAATGTCTTGTGCCGGCAGGCTCATGTAGTCGCGCGGGTCGGGGCGCGAAACCACCTTCATCAGCAGCGCGGCATCGGCGACCGTGCGTGTCATCGGGCCGATCACGCGGGCGGCTGCCGGCGGGTCGACCGGAATGCGCCCGTGGCTGGGCTTGAGCCCGAACACGCCGCAGAAGTTGGCGGGGATGCGCACCGAGCCACCGATGTCGGTGCCCAGGTGCAGCGGGCCGTAGCCCGCGGCAGCGGCAGCGCCCGCACCGGAGCTGGAGCCACCCGTGTTCTTGCTCAGGTCCCAGGGGTTGCGCGTGAGTGCATGAAAGCTCGACGGGGCCGCACCCAGGAAGCCGAAGTCCGGCATTGTGGTCTTGGTGACGATCACCGCGCCCGCTTCACGCAGGCGAGCGGCCGCCGGTGCATCCGCCGTGGCGGGCGACAGCACCGTGGCGGCGCTGCCGATCGGCGACGGCGTGCCGCGCGTGGCGATGTTTTCCTTGAGCGTGACCGGCACACCGTCCAGCTCGCCTTGCGGCGCGCCTTGGTTCCATCGCGCTTCGGAGGCCTTGGCCGAGGCCAGGGCGGCGTCGGCGTCGAGCCCGTATGTGGCGTGGATGCTCGGCTCCCAGCGTTCGATGCGCGCCAGCACCGACTTCGTCACATCGACGGGGGAGAGGGTGCGGTCGCGATAGCGCGCCAGCAGTTGGACGGCGCTCAGGGCGTACAAGGGTGTTTCCATGGTTGTCTCTTTGGGGGTCGAAGATGTTGATCGGAGCGGTGGCTGATGCGCGCGCATCAGCCCTGCCCGAATGCGTAGCCCTGACCAGGGGCCGCGGCCAACAGGGAACGGGTGTAGGCCTCGCGCGGCGACAGCAGCACGTCGTGCGCCGTGCCTTGCTCGACGATGCGGCCTTTGTGCATGACGATCAGCCGGTCGCAGATCTGGCTGGCCACGCGCAGGTCGTGCGTGATGAAGAGGATGCCGATCGACAGGCGCTGCTGGATCTCCGCGAGCAGCTTGAGGATCTGGTCCTGCACGGAAACGTCGAGTGCCGAAACGGCCTCGTCGGCAATCAGCACTTGCGGCTCGCAGGCCAGCGCGCGTGCAATGCACAGGCGCTGCCGCTGGCCACCGGAGAACTCGCTCGGGTAGCGATGCAGCACCTCGGGCTTCAGCCGCACGAGGTCCATCAGTTCTTCGGCGCGCTGCCAGGCCTTCTCGGGCGACAGGCCGAAGTTGACCGGCCCTTCGATGATCGACTGGCCGACCGTGCGGCGCGGATTCAGCGAACGGTTCGGGTCCTGGAACACCACCTGCACCATGCGCCGGAAGGCCGAGAGCCGCGCGCGCGGCGCGTGCTGCGCCTCGATGTGAGGCACCCAGACCTCGCCGTCGGTCGGCTCGATCAGCCGCGCGATGCAGCGCGCCACGGTGGACTTGCCCGAGCCCGACTCGCCCACGATGCCCACGGTTTCGCCGGCATGCAGCTTGAGCGACACGTCGGTGGCCGCATGCACCGTGCGGCGCTTGCCCGGCCACGAGCCGGAACGGTAGGTCTTGGTCACGCCGCGCGCATCGAGCAGCGGCGGTGTGTCCGCGGCGAGCGGCCGCAAGATGGGCTCCAGGCGCGGCACGGCGTCGAGCAGCATGCGCGTGTAGGGTGCCTTCGGGCGCCGCAGCACGTCATCTTTGGGGCCGCTTTCGACCTGGCGGCCCAACTGCAGCACCACCACGTGGTCTGCAATGTCCGCGACCACGCCGAAGTCGTGGGTGATGAACAGCACCGCCGTTGCGTTCTCCTGCTGCATCTCGCGGATGAGCGAAAGAATCTCGGCCTGCGTGGTCACGTCCAGCGCGGTGGTCGGCTCGTCGCAGATCAGCAGCGCGGGCCGCAGGATCAGCGCGATGGCAATCACGATGCGTTGCCGCTGTCCGCCCGAGAGCTGGTGCGGGTAGGCGTCGTAGATGCGCTCGGGTTCCGGCAGCTTGACGCGCGCGAAGATGGCCAGCACCTTCTGCCGGCGTTCGGCGGCACCGAGCGCGGTGTGCTCGGCCAGTATTTCGTCGACCTGCGCGCCGCAGCGCATCACCGGGTTCAGTGCCGTCATGGGTTCCTGGAACACCATCGCCATGCGGGCGCCGCGCCATGCGCGCAGGTGCGCGGCATCGGCGGCAAGGATGTTCTCGCCCAGGACCTCGATGCGTCCGCCCGAGGGCACCAGCGAATCGGGCAGCAGCCCCATCACCGCCTGGGCGATCACCGACTTGCCGGAACCCGACTCGCCCAGCAGGCACACGACCTGGCCCGGCATCACGTCGAAAGACACCGCATGAACGGCATGCGGCCGGTCCGCGCCTTTCGGCAGGTCGATGCACAGGTCGCGCACGACGAGGCAGGGCGATACAGCGGGGTGCGTGTTGGAAAGCGTGGCTGCCATGCTCAGCTCCCGCGCTTGTTGAACTTCGGGTCGAGCGCGTCGCGCAGGCCGTCGCCGAGCATGTTCACCGCCAGCACCGTGAGCGCGAGGAAGGCGCCCGGCAGCAGCACGGTCGAAGGATGCGACGTGAAATACGCGCGGCCCTCGGACATGATGTTCCCCCAGGTCGGCACGTCCGATGGCAGGCCGATGCCAAGGAAGGACATGACCGCTTCCGTCAGCATCGCGGCCGCGCAGACGAAGGTGCCCTGAACGATCAACGGAGCCACCGTGTTGGGAAGAATGTGGCGCAGCATCAGCTTCCACGTGGGCGTGTCGAGCGCAATGGCCGCCTCGACATACGGCTCTTCGCGAACCGACAGGACGACAGAGCGCACCAGCCGCGCCACGCGCGGCGTTTCGGGAACGACGATGGCAAGGATCACCGTCAGCAGGCTGGGCCGCCAGACAGCGACCAGCACGATGGCGAACAGGATGCCCGGGATGGCCATCATCCCGTCCATCACACGCATGATCACGCCGTCGAGGCGGCGAAAGTAACCCGCCGTCATGCCGACCAGCATGCCGAGTGCGATCGAACCCAGCGCAACGGCCACGCCGACCGACAGCGAGATGCGTGCACCGTAGGCCGTGCGGCTCCAGATGTCGCGGCCCATGCTGTCCGTGCCCATCGGGAAGAAGCGCTCGAAGCTGTCGCCGGCCAGCGTCATGAACTCGGCGTGCGCGCCCGGCGACAGGTGCGAACTGGCCGGGTCCATGGCGTTGGGGTCGATGGTGTAGAGCCACGGGGCCGCGACGGCCAGCACCACCATGAGGCATAGGATCGCGCTGCCCGTGCGCACGGCGCCGTTCGAGAAGGCGCGGCGCAACAGGGATGGCTTGCGATGGCGGGGCGCTGCCGTCGCCGTCGTTTCCGCCGGGATGGAAATCGAAGTCATGGAAAGGGTCTCCGAAAAATGAGGGCCGCGCGTGTCAGTAGCGGATGCGCGGATCGAGCAGCAGGTAGCTCAGGTCCACCAGCAAGTTGACGACGACGTAGACGAGCGAAAAGAACAGGGTGATGCCCTGGATGAGCGGGTAGTCGCGCGAGAGCACCGCATCCACCGTCAGTTGGCCCAGGCCCGGTATGGCGTAGATGGTTTCCGTGACCACCACGCCGCCGATGAGGCCGGCCACGCTCAGGCCGATGATGGTGGCGATCGGCACGGCCGCGTTGGCGAGCGCATGGCGAATCAGCATGCGCCGCTCCGAGATGCCCTTGGCGCGCGCGGTGCGCACGTAGTCTTCGGTCAGCGCTTCGGAAACCGCCGCACGCGTGACCCGTGCAATCAGCGCCGCATACATCACGGCCAGTGTGACGCAGGGCAGCACCAGATTGCGCAGCCATGGGCCGACGCCCGCGGCGATGCGGTTGTAGCCCTGCGAAGGCAGCCAGCCCAGCTGCATCGAGAACAGCCAGATCATCAGGTAGCCCGCGACGAACACAGGCACGGAGAAGCCGAGAACCGACGCGCCCATGATGAAGCGGTCGAGCCGTCCGCCGCGCCGCGAGGCCGCCAGCACGCCCAGCGGCACGGCGATCAGTACGGTGAGCACCACGGTCACGGCGGCCACCGACAGCGTGGGCTCCAGCCGTTGGCCGATCAGCTCGGTCACGCTCATCTTGTAGAAGTAGGAATAGCCCAGGTCGCCGCGCAGCACGTGGCCCAGCCATCCGAAGAACTGGCTGACGATCGGCGCGTTCAGGCCGAGCTGTGCGCGAATGCGTTCGACGTCCTGCACGCTGGCCGCGTCGCCCGCGATGGCGGCCGCCGGATCGCCGGGCGTCATGCGCAGCAGCAGAAAGACGATGACGGCCACGATCAGGAGCACGGGCGCCGTGGCCAGGCCGCGCCGCAACAGAAAGTTGAGCATGTGAGAAGGTCTCGTTCAAGCGGTTGAACAGCCGGCGCGGGCAAAGGGAGCCCCAGACCGGTTGCCACGGGTGCAACCGGCCAAGCGCCTCGGTGAAAGAGGTGAGGGGGCTTGCCTACTTCTTGCGCACGTTCCAGTACAGAACGGCGGGCGACGGCAGCAGTCCGCTGACCACGCCACGGCGCACCGCCGTGGGCGCCTTGCCTTCGCCCAGCGGGGCGATCACGCCGCCTTCGAGCACGCGCAACTGGATCTGCGTCGCGATGTCCTTGCGCTGTGCGATGTCGGTGGTTTCGATGAAGCGCGTCTTCAGCGCTTCCAGCTCCGGATCGGTCGGCCAGCCGAAGAAACCCTTGTCGCCGTTGCCGGTCAGCGGGCCATAGCTGATCGGGCTGCTGGCATCCACGCCCCCCCAGAACGTGATGAAGACGTTCCAGCCACCGTTTTCCGGCAGGTCCTTCTTGGTGCGACGCGTCACGAGCGTGGCCCAGTCGGTGGTCTGCACGTCCACGTTGAAGCCCACCTGCTTGAGCAGTTGTCCGTAGATGGCGGGCATCTTGTTCAGCGCCGGCGCATCACCGGGCAGCAGGATGACGACAGGCTTGCCGTCGTAGCCTGATTCCTTCAGCAGCTTGCGGGCTTCCTCGAACTGCGGCTTTCCGGTGAAGAAGCCGGTCTTGTCGCTCGCATACACCGAGCCGCACAGGTAGATGGACGCGCAAGGCTTGTAGAAATCGCGGTAGGTGGCCTGGGCCCGCAGCATGGCTTCCTGGTTGATGGCGAGCATGGCGGCCTTCAACGCCTTCGGGTTGTTGAACGGAGGGACCTTGTGGTTGTAGATCGCCGTGAAAGGGCCCGCGGGCATCACGTCCACCAGCTCGATCTTCGGGTTGGTGCGCATGTCGACAAAGCCGGAAGAGGGCACGGTCTCGACCATGTCGACCTCGCCGTTCAGCAGCGCGTTGACCTGCGTCTGCGGGTCGCGCAGCAGCACCCATTCCACGCTGTCCACGTTCACCACCTTGCCGCCCGCCAAACCCGAGGGGGCCTCCTTGCGCGGCACGTAGGCGGTGTTCTTGCGGTAGATCACGCGGTCGCCGGGGCGAAAGTCTTCCTTGGCGAGCGTGAAGGGGCCGGAGCCGATCATCTCGTCGATCTGCTTGTCGGCGGGCGTGTCGGCCACGCGCTTGGGCATGATGAACGGCACCAGCGGATTGGGCTTGCCCAGCGCGTCGAGCACCACGCCGAAAGGTTGCTTGAAGTTCATGCGGAAGGTGTTCGGGCCCTCCGCCGTGATGCTGTCCATGGCCTCGTACATCTTCTGGCCGAGCGTGTCGCGCTTGCCCCAGCGGGCCAGCGAGGCGATCACGTCCTGCGAGGTGACGGGCGCGCCATCGTGGAACTTCAGGCCGGGGCGCAGCGTGAAGGTCCAGACCTTGTTGTCGGGGCTCACGGTGTACTTGTCCACCATCTGCGGCTTGATCGCGCCCTTTTCGTCCATGCCGAAAAGGGTGTCGTAGATCATGAAGCCGTGGTTGCGCGTGATGTTGGCGGTGGTCCAGATCGGGTCGAGGATCTTCAGGTCCGACGAGGGCACAGTGCGCAGCACGGTGTCTGCGCAGGCCGCGGCCGATAACGTCAGGGCCAATGCCGACAGGGTGACCGCGGACGCGCGGCGCAGCGAGAGTGGAGTTGCCATGAAGCCTTACTTCTTTCGAGGAGTGCCAGAGGAAGGAGGGGGAGGTGGTGAGGAGGAATCCGCAGACTTGCTTTCCCGCAACTGGGTCAGCAGAAACTCGAAGATGTCGCGCGAGGCCTCTTCGGCGGCCATGATCTTGTGCAGGATGCGGCGCAGCGTTTCGACCTCGCTTGTGCTGAGGCAGTCGAGAAAGCGTGCTTCCATCTCTTGCCCGATGGGCTCGGCCTGCAGCACGAGGTCGATGCCGGACGGCGTCAGGCACAGATGGATCTGCCGGGCGTCTTCGTTGCCGATCTGGCGCTGGACCAGTTCGCGCTGCACCAGCGAGCCCACGAGTTTGGAGACCAGCGTCTTTTCGATGCCGCAGGTCTGCACCAGCTGGCCCATGGTGATGCCGGGTGCGCCGCCGATCATCCGAAGCAGGCGCACGTCGCGGATCGACAGGCCGAGTTCGATCTCGTACACACGCGAACCACGATCTCTGGTGCGCGCGGAAGCCACGTCGAGCAGGACGTTGATGTAGTCGGTCTTCAGTTGAAGTGGTGCGTGCATGGCCAGATGGAAGAAGTCTTCAATAGTTGAAATATTCAACCATATCCAAGGCCCATGCAAGCTCTGGGCCAGCCATCGAGGGAAATCCCCTACGAAAGGCGCTGCCCTGGGGAAACTCCTCTGTAGCGAGATGAAAAGTAGCCGAGTCTGGGCGGCAAGGCAGTCGCCGAACCGGTGCGGCGCGCGCACCAGGATGAAGCTTGTGCGTGGATTTTCTCGCCTATTGGCTCCGCGGGACGCGGACATAAGCTTGGTGGGCGTACACGAATGACGGCTACGCGGTGATTGCCGACGCCGGGCTCGGAGCCATCAATGTCCACATTGAAGCCGACACTCGACAGTCAGATGTCGTGCGATAAGTCATCCTCTGGACATGAGGCAGAACCGGAATGCTGCCGAGCCGGTGACGGCGTTCCGGAGCGCATCCCAATTCTCCATCTCGAGGTCAGGAAATTGGAGAGCGGTCATCAGACGCTTGTGAAGCTCGCGAGAACTGCGAACGCCGCTTCGCTACATGGTCATCGTTCAGGCACATCAACAGCTTCTTTTCCACCTCGTAACTCTGGCTTGTGAGGCCGTGTTCCATGAGTTTCGGCAAGGAGCCCTTTCCTCTCTCAGGTCTGCACGATTCCCAGCCCAGACGTCGACAACAGCAATTCCACAACCGCGCCGAGTGCATTGCGCAGTTCCTGCTGATCCCTTGCGGCACCCGTTGCAATGCGCACGGCATTCTTCGGCTCGCCTGCGTCGAGCACGAACACGTCGCTCGAAAGGATCGCCACGCCACGGCGGGCTGGGCCACCGCGGCCGGCACCCTGCTTCCTGGTGCACAGGTCCATGCGATCGAGCCCGAGGGCTTCGATGACACCGGGCGTTCGCTCGTCCAGCGAGCGCGCATGAGGAACCGCGCGCTGAGCGGCACGATCTGCGACGCACTTCTGGTGCCGACGCCGGGCGCCCTGGCGTTCGAGGTCATGCGGTCCTGCCGTGTGAGAGGCGCGACGGTGTCCGACGGCGAGGTTCGCGCTGCCATTCGCTTTGGTTTCGAGCACCTGAAGCTCGTTCTGGAACCTGGCGGTGCGGCCGCTCTGGCGGCCGCCATGTTTCGTCGCTTTCTAACGGGTGCTTCGGGCGTGCCGGCGATTCTCTCGGGCGGCAATGTGGATGCGGAAGTCTTCGAACAGAGCATCGGCCATGTGCATTGTTGAACGAGTGCCCAATCAAGGCTCACTTTTACTTCGGCGCGGACAGTGCTGGGCAAAGCCTTGGACGCATCGAGCGGCGCCGGTGCGCGCGGTGGGACTTCCGCCTCACATACCCATCGACGCCCCCGACCGCGGCGCGGCATGCTTAAAGGTGCGAGCCAGTTTCCTGCCTTGGACCAAGAGCATTCAAGGTCCCCGAACCGGAACGCTTGCTCGTCGGCTTGTTCGCGCGAAAGCCGACATAGCGACATGGTTCCAGCGGCCTAAACAGATTGATTGCCGCTCTGACTCCGAGACCCCCAGCACCACAGTTCTGCCAGTCGGAACGAGCGGCCACGCATGCCATTTCCTGGTTGGCCATGGAGGAGGGCCTATCCCATTCAAGCGGCCAATTGAATTGGGATCACTTGTCCGCGGCGACGGCTATCCAGGTAGTTGGCCCACCAGCCCATTAGCTGAGTTCGCTCCTGCAACCGCGTGCCCCGGTCGTAAGCGGCTCGTACCTGATTGCGCTCTGCGTGAGCAAGCTGGCGCTCGATTGAATCCGCGCTCCAGCCAGCTTCATTCGCGACCGTGGAAAACAGGGCCCGGAAGCCGTGTGCGGTCGCCAGGTACTTGTAGCCCATGCGCGCCATCGCGCTATTGAAGGTGTTCTCGCTCAGGGGCTTGGATGGGTAAAAGGGGCTTGGAAAAACGAGTTCTCGGTTTCCGCTCAAGGGCTTCATAGCTTCGACGATGGCAACCGCCTGCACCGAGAGCGGAATCACGTGCTCCGTCCGCATCTTCATCCGCTCGGCCGGAATGCGCCACAGCCTGGCATCCAGCTCAAATTCTTCCCAGCGAGCATTGCGGACCTCGCCTGGTCGCGCGGCAGTCAACATCAGAAGCCGTAGGGCGTGGATCGTATGGGGATCTCCCTCGTAGACATCCAGTTTCGCCAGAAACTCAGGCAGATCGGCCGGGCCCAGCGCCGCGCGATGTTGGACGCGTCTGGGCTTGAGAATCTCAGAAGGTATGAGGTCCAGCATGGGGTTGCGATCAATGTGCTGGTGTGTTGCCGCGTAGCGGTAGATGGCCTTGATGCGCTGCAGGACCCGTGTGGCGATCTCCGATGCCCCCCGTTTCTCGATGCCCTTGACTACCTCCATGACTTGCTTTGGGGTGATGACCGACATTGACAGAGCGCCGAGAGTCGGAAAGACATCTGCTTCCAGGGATGCGCGCGTGCGAGCCAGCGTGTTTGCTTCCCAACATCCTGCCTGGTGCGACAGCCACTCCTCCGCAACGGCTTTCAAGGTGCTGGTCACCTCCTTGATGGCCTCTTCCTTGGCAGCTTTCTTGAGTGCCCCAGGATCCTCTCCGCGACTCAGCGCTTGCTTGGCCAAGAAGCGCTTCTCGCGAGCATCTTTGATTCCCACTGTCGGATACACACCGAGGGCGAGCAGTTTCTCTTTGCCACCAAAACGATATTTCAGTCGCCAATATCGGCCGCCGCTGGGCGAGACTTGAAGGTACAGGCCCTCGCCGTCGGTATAGCGACCGGGAGTGGTGAGATTGCGGACTTTGACATCGGATAGCGGCATGATGCTGAGCTTTCAGGGGGGGTATTTTTGGGGGTATGCGCCAAAATCGAACTTAAGAATAGCAAGCATTTATGCGGCCTTGGACAGAGGTTTGGTTCCTGGCGGCCCCACAGGTGCCCGGCTTTTTTGTTTTTCGATGATGGTGCAGGCCCCGCCGCGCTGCTCGAACGGCGCGCTGACATGTGCGACCCGATCGCAGGTGATCGTCTGCAGACAACTCTGGGGACAGTTTCGGCACAAGTACTTCGTTATCCACAGCCGGAACAGCTTCCCGGATGTTGTCCCATTTCCGGGCGCAGCCCCGAAGCAGGGGCGCACACAGCGGCACGGAAACCGTAACTCCTTGTCCCACAAAGAAAAAATGCTGCTGTCCACAGCGCGGGTTTACCCTTATCTACTACTACTATCTTTAAATAAAGAAAGTAAGTAATTAAGAAGCCGAGGCAAGTCCGCGCTCCCGTTGGCGATTCCGGTCGCCGGCAAGCCGGAGACTCAGCCGCCCGACTGCTTCATGCGCCGGGCGGTCTCGACCACCACGTCGCGCAATGAACGCACCGTCGGGTGCGCTTCGAGTTCCTTCAGCGTGAAGAAGCTCACCGGCGGCAGGTTCCAGTTCAGCCGATAGGGCAGCGCCGCCCAGTGGCCCGCGCTCTCCATGCCGGCCACCACGTCGCGCGCGAAGATGGTGATCGCGTTGGGCTCCTGGCGCAGCAAGGTCTCGATGCTGCGGATCGAGGTGGTTTCCAGAATGGGCAGCGGCGGCTGGACGCCCGCGCCCACGAAGATCGCGTTGTACGTCCTGCGCATGGGCGTGTTGGGCGGCGGCAGTATCCAGTCGAGCTGCGCCAGCTTGGCCCAGTCCAATGGCCCGCGCGAGAGGCGCTTGAGGTTCTTCGCGCCGACCACGAGGCAGGGCTCCTGCTCGTGGACCGCCTCCTGCACCAGCCCGCGCGCGTCGCCGTCGTAGGAGCGGCCGATGGCGCAGTCGAGTTCGCGTGCGATGAGGCTTGCGACCAGCTCATCGGTCGTGCCCTCGCGCGCCATCACCGAAATGCGTGGCGAGCGGTCGAGCAGGTGCGTGAGCGCGGCCGACATCAGTTGCTGCGGCACCTGCTGTGTGAAGCCCAGCCGTAGCCGCCCGGCGCGGCCCGCTTCGAGCGATGTGAGCACGCGCGTGGTCGCCTCGAGTTCGGCGAGCCAGCGCCGCGCGTAGTGCAGTACCGCGTCGCCCGCCGCTGTCGGCACCAGACCCCTGCTGGTCCGGTCGAAGAGCGTGTTGCCGAAGATGTCTTCCACCTCGTGCAGCGCCTTGGTGATCGCCGGCTGGCTCAGCTGCATCTCGGCAGCGACGCGGCCCAGCGTGCGATGCCGGTCGATGGCCTGCAACAGCGAGAGCTGGCGCAGCTTGAGGCGGGAGAGCAGCGCACGCTGCAGTTCGGCGGCGGGGTCGCGGGCAGTGGGCAAGGCCATAACTCCACGGTTATCGGGCTATCAGAAATTATTTCATTTTGGTGAATTGCGAGTCCTAGACTTTTCCCCATGGACCCGAGCACCGCACCGACGACCACCGCCATCACGGCGGGATTCCTGGACTCGCTGGCCGAAGCGCAAGACGCTGGCGAGGCGATGCGCCTGATCGACCAGCGCCGCCTGCAGGTGGCGCCGGGCAGCATCTTCAGCATCCAGCAGAACGTGACGACCGGTGGCGATGCGGCCGGCCAGGTCCTGCTGCGCCGCTTCTACTCGTCGGAGGCGGCGACCTTCCCGGTCAACGGCGCGAAGCGCAAGACGCTCACGCCCTGGAGCGATTGCCTGTTCGTGCAGGGCCGCGTGTTCGTCGGCGAGGGCGAGCACGTGCTCGCGCGGAACTTCGAGGACTTCGAGCAGATGCGCGACTACCGGCTGTGCAGCGTGGTCAACGTGCCGCTGATGCAGGGAAGGATCTGCTTCGCCACCTTCAACGTCTTCGGCACCCGCGAGCGCTGGCTGCCGGAAGAAATCCTGGGCATCCGCCTGCTGGCGCTTGCTGCCGCGCGCTGGGTGCCCGTCGCGACCGGGCTCGCCTACAGCTTCGAGGGAACGCCATGCCTGTGACCGCCTTGCATCACTTCACGATCCGCTGCGCGCCGGACGAACTGCCGCCGCTGCTGGATTTCTACACGCGCGTGATGCGCCTCACGGTCGGCGCGCGGCCGGAGATTCCTGCGCCCGGCGCATGGCTGTATGCGGAAGGCCAGCCGATCGTGCACCTCTACGCACACCTGTCGGCGCCGGATGAACCTGTCGAGCCCGTCACCGGCCACGTCGACCACATCTCGTTCCGCTCCCATGGGCTCGCCGAGATGCGGGGGCACCTTCGCGCGCTGGGCGTTCCGTTCGCAGAGGCGCCGATTCCGGGCTGGGCGATCCACCAGCTCTTTCTGCACGATCCGTGCGGACTCAAGATCGAAATGACTTTCTGGATGGACCAGGAAGAACAACCGGTGGAAGGCGGCGCGCCATGACCAGCTTCGTCCAGGCCGGCGAAGTGCGCATCGCATGCGAGCGCGAGGGCGAGGGCCCGCCACTGCTGCTCATGCATGGCGCCGAAGCCTCGCGCCAGATGTTCGCGGCGCTGGTGCCGCATCTGTCGAAGCACTTCACCGTGATCGCCTACGACCAGCGCGACTGCGGCGAGACCGAAGGACCGGAACGCGCATCGACGCTGGCCGATCTTGCGGACGATGCGCAGCAGCTCATCAAGGCGCTGGGGTTCCGGCGCGCGCACGTGTTCGGCTCCTCCTTCGGCGGGCGGGTCGCCCAGGCGTTGGCGCTGCTGCATCCGCGCTCGGTCGATCACCTCGTGCTCGGCAGCACCTGGCCGCTGCCGCGCCCCTACGAAGAGCTGTGCCCGGACGCGAGGCGCCTGGCCGAGCTGCGGCGCGATCTGCCGGCCACGGCGGAGGAGCTTGCGACCTGGTTCTTCCCCGAAGCCTTCCTGCAGCAGCGGCCGGAACTGCGGCGCGTGTTCGCGAACGCGCAGCCCGGCTCGGCGCGTTCCGCCCGGCGGATGGCGACCGTGCAGACCGCGCTCGAAAGAGGCGTGGCCGACATCGTCGCGCCCACGCTGGTGCTGGCGGGCGAACTCGACCGCGTGGTGCCGGCGAGCGTGACGCTCTCGATGGCCGGCCGCATCCGCGGCGCCGACGCGGTGCTGCTGCCCGGCATCGGCCATGTCACCGCGATGCAGGCGCCGCAGATGCTGGCGCAGCACATCGTCCGCTTCCTGACGCCTGAAGGAGCCAAGTCATGAGCACGAACCACGAACACGCGCGCGGGCGCCCCGACTACATCCGCATCGAAGGGCTCTCCAAGCATTTCGGCGACGGCGGCGAAGGCGTGCTCGCGCTGAAGGACATCGACTGCAGCATCGAGCAGGGCAGCTTCGTGACCATCGTGGGGCCCAGCGGCTGCGGCAAGAGCACGCTGCTGCGCATCCTCGCCGGCCTGCTCGACTACGACATCGGCCGCGTGGTGCTCGACGGCCAGCCCATACGCGGCACGCGGCGCGACGTGGGCGTGGTGTTCCAGAGCTCGATCCTGCTGCCCTGGCGCACCATCCTCGAGAACGTGATGCTGCCGGCCGAGGTGCTCGGCATCCCGGCGAAGCAGGCCCGCGAGCGTGCGATGCAGCTGCTGCACATGGTCCGGCTCGACGGCTTCGAGCACAAGCTGCCGCGCCAGTTGAGCGGCGGCATGCAGCAGCGCGCCTCGATCGCGCGGGCGCTGCTGCACGACCCCAAGATCCTGCTGATGGACGAGCCCTTCGGCGCGCTCGACGCGATGACGCGCGAGCGCATGAACCTGGAGCTGCAGCGTATCTGGATGGAAAGCGGCAAGACGGTGGTGCTGATCACGCACTCCATTCCCGAGGCGGTGTTCCTCGGCGACAGGGTGTTCGTGATGTCGCCGCGCCCCGGCACGCTGGAGCGCGTGCTGCCCGTCGACCTGCCGCGTCCGCGCTCGATGGAGGTGATGTCTCATCCCGCCTTCGCGGCGGCTTCCGCGTCGATCCGCGAGCGCTTCTCGCATGCGGCTTCGTTCGACTGATTCCATTCGATTGAAAGAGGCCCAGATGACCACCGCCATGCTCGCCAAGTCAGACTCTTCCGCGCTATCCGGCGACCACGCGCCGCCCCCTGCGAAGCCGAAGCCGCGACGCCGCGCCAATCCGCTCGCCTCGACGCGGGTGCAGTCGATCCTGCTGCTCGCCACGCTGCTGGGTTCATGGGAAGCGGCCGTGCGGGTCTTCAAGGTGTCGGGGCACCTGGTGCCGCCGGTGAGCGACATCATGGTCGCGCTGTGGCGCGGCCTCGCGACGGGACCGTTCGCCAAGGACGGCTTCTGGTATCACGGCGGCGTGACGGTCACCGAGATACTGCTGGGCTTTCTCATCGGCAGCGGCGTCGGCCTCGCGATAGGCATCGTGGTGTCGCAGATGCCGAGGGTCGAGGCGCTGCTGGAGCCCTACGTCGCCGCGCTGCAGAGCGTGCCCAAGGTGGCGGTCGCGCCGATCATCGTGGTGTGGCTGGGCTTCGGCATCGGCTCGAAGGTGATGATCATCTGCCTGCTCACCTTCTTCCCGGTGCTGGTGACCAGCATCGCGGGCTTCAAGGCGGTGGACCCCGACCGCATCGACCTGCTGCGCTCGCTCTCGGCGACGCAATGGCAGATCTTCCGCAAGGCCAAGTTCCCCAGCGCGCTGCCGTACATCTTCGCGGGGCTGAACATGGCTGCCGCCTTCAGCGTGGTCGGCGCGGTGGTCGGCGAGTTCGTCGGCGCGCAGGCCGGGCTGGGCGTGCTCATCCTGCAGATGGAGGCGCAGGCCGACACCGGCGGCAGCTTCGCGGTGTGCGTGGTGCTCTCGGTGATCGGCATCGTGCTGACCGACCTGCTGCGCCGCATCCAGCGCCGCGTGCTGCACTGGATGCCGGCCGACGCATCGCAGCGGACGGTGAACGTCTGAGCATCCGCATCCCTGCATTCCCGCATTCCCGTTTTTCCGTATGAAGGAGCGAGCCATGTTGACGCGACGTGATTTCGGCCTGGGCCTCGGCGCCCTGGGCCTGGCCGGCAGCCTCCCGGCGCTGGCGCAGAGTGTGCGGATGATGAAGGTGGCGAACACCGCGGCGGTGAACGACCCCCAGCAGTGCTTCTGCACCGCGGGCCAGCACCCCAAGCTCAACTTCTACAAGCCCGGCGGCGTGGACGTGGAGTACGTCAACATGTCGAGCATGACGCAGGCGCTGCAGAGCCTGCGCGCCGGCCATGTCGACTTCGGGCCGGCGGTGCCGGGCATCCTGCTGCCCGCGATGGCGAAGGACCCATCTCTCGACCTGGTGAGCGTCTACAAGTGGCTGCCGCGCAATGCGAACGTGATCGTGGTGAAGCCCGGCAGCCCGATCAAGTCGGCCGCCGACCTCGCGGGCAAACGCATCGGCGTGCGCAGCCAGGGCGACACCGGCATCGTCATCACCCGGACCATGCTGGCCGAACTGGGCCTGAAGGACGAGGGCTGCGAGTACATCGCCATCGGCGACGGCGCGCCGGCCGGCGCCGCCATCGACAACGACCGCGTGGATGCGATGGTGGCCTTCGACACCGCCGCCGCCCGCATCGAGCTGGTGGGAACGAAGCTGCGCTACGTGCCGCTTACGCCCAGGTTCGCGCAGGTGGGCTCGGGCTGGCTGTGCGTGCCGCGCAAGCTGCTGAAGGACGAGCGCAAGGCGCTCGTGGCGCTGTTTCGCGGCATCGCGAAGTCGACCCTGTTCTCCAACGCGAACCTCGACGCGGCCATCGACCTGCACTGGGCGACCTACCCCGAGAGCCGGCCCAAGGGCCGTAGCGAGGACGACGCGCGCAAGGAGCTGGCCTTCATCCTCAAGGACCGCAAGAACAGCTGGATGCGCCGGCCCGACGACCCCGATCAGCGCATGGGCGCGTCGTCGCCGGCCGAATGGAAGGCCAACATCGACATGGCCGCCGAGAGCACCAGGAACCCGAAGCTGGCCAGCGAACTGGGTGACCCGAACCGGCTTTTCACCAACGAGCTGATCGACGAGATCAACGCCTTCGACAAGCAGGCGGTGATCCAGATGGCGAAAGAGTTCAAGCTGTAGCCGGCGAAGGAGCTACCCCATGGACGTACTCGTTTCCGGCGCCAGCATGGCCGGTCTTTCGGCGGCCTGCTGGTTCGCCCGCCTTGGTCATCGGGTCACCGTGGTCGAGCGCTCCGACGGGCTGCGCCCGGGCGGCGCGCCCATCGACGTTCGCGGACGCGCGCTCGGCACGGCACAGCGCATGGGCACCCTGCAGGCGATCGCCGACGAGAAGGTCGCCATCTCCGATCCGGCGCCTGTGCTCGACGGCAGCGGAACTCAGGTCGCCACGCTCGATCTGCGCTGGTTCGCCAACGAGACGGACGAGGACATCGAGATCACGCGGGACCGGCTCAATCGGATCCTGCTGGGCGCAATCCCCGAGGGCGTCGAGTTCCGGTTCAGGACTTCCATCGTGTCGATTGCCGATCGTGTGGGCGGCGTGGACGTCGTCTTCACGGATGGACGGCAAGGCCGCTACGACCTCGTCGTCGGCGCCGACGGCCTGCACTCCAACGTGCGCAGGCTGGCCTTCGGACCGGAGAAGGACTACGTGCGGCACTTCGGACACTACGTGGCGCTCGTCGATCTTCCGGCAGGCAGGGAGTGGCGCCGCGCGATGCTCAACGTGCCCGGTCTCACCATCGCCGTGCGCGATGCGGGCGACGGACCGCAGGGGATGATGATCGTCGCCAGTCCCGAGATCGACTACGACTACCGCGACCTCGATGCGCAGCGCAGGTTGATCGACCAGTTCCTCTCCCGCGTCGATGCATGGCAGGTGCCCGCGATGCGCGCGGCCTTCATCGATCCCGATGCCAGGGGTTTCTACTTCGATTCGGTGAGCCAGACGCGCATGCCGGGCTGGATCAACGGCAACGTCGCGGTCATCGGCGACGCGGGCCATTGCGCCGCGCTGCTGTCGGGCATGGGAACGACGCTGGCGATGGTGTCGGCCGAACTGCTGGCGAACACTTGGACCGAGCACGGCGGCGACATGAAGGCCGCGTCGCCGGTCTATCACGAGAGGCTGCGGCCGTATGTCGAACAGTGCCAGGCCTTCGCGAGCGAAGGCGCGCCGATCATGGTGCCCGCGACGCAGGAGGCGCTCGACGAACGCAACGCGATGTTCCGCGCGTATGCGGAAAGGTTCGCGAACGCGTGATCCGCATCGGCCGCGGCCCATGCGGCTTGTGAACATTCGACACCTGCGATCCGGCGTGCACAGAGGCGCCGCCGCCGCTGCGCGCATTCGTTCACGAATCCGCTGAAGCATTCGCCGGCGTCGAATGAAAGACGCCGCGCACTTGGATACTCCGACGAAACATGCCGCCGACCAGAGCGGCAACAAATGATTTCAGGGAGGATCCATGTCCATCTTCGATGGCACGCGCCGGCATGTTCGCCCGGCGCCGTGCGTCTTTGCGTCTTCGGCGGTGCGATGACGCGCCGGGTTTCCATTCAGACTCCCTTGGGGGAAGCGCTGCAGTTCCACCGGCTGACCGGCCGCGAGGCGCTGAGCCGGCTCCATGACTTCGATGTGGAGCTGCTGGGCAGCGGCAACAGCGTCGATCCGAAAGCGCTGCTCGGCAAGACCGCCACCGTGGCGATGCAGACAGAGAGCGGCGGCACGCGCTATTTGGGCGGTGTGATCGCATCCTTCGGCCTGACCGGAGAGGATGCCCGCCACAGCTTCTACCGAATGAAGCTGCGCCCATGGCTGTGGCTCGCGACGCGGCGCAGCGACTTCCGCATCTTCCAGGGCCGGACCGCTCCGGACATCGTCGCCGACGTGCTCGAAGCCTACGGCTACCCCATGGAGAAGCGGCTGGCCCGCGATTACCGCGTGTGGGAGTACTGCGTGCAGTACGGCGAGAGCGACTTCTCTTTCGTCTCGCGGCTGTGCGAGCTGGAAGGCATCTACTATTACTTCCGGCATGAGGCTCAGCGGCAGGTGCTCGTGCTTGCGGATGACGTGTTGAGCTCGCACGATCCGATGCCTGGCGGGGAGACGTTGCGGTTTCATCCGTTGGAGAAGGCGGGGATGACGGGCGGTGGCGATGGCTCGAACGAACGCATCCATGAATGGCGCACGAGCGAAGAAGTCCGCTCCGGCCTGCACTTCACCAACGACTACGACCCGCTCAAACCAAAGGCGGACCTCACCAGCCGACGGGAGCTGCGCACCGGCCACGCGCACGACGACCTCGAGCTGTACGAATGGCCCGGCGGCTACAAACACTACGACGACGGCGAGGCCTATGCTCGCACACGCATCGAAGAGCAACTGAGCGGCGGCAGCGTTGCAAGCGGCCGCTCCAACAGGCGAGAACTCGCGCCGGGCTGCATCTTCGAGCTGGCAGGCCATCCGAGGGAGGATCAGAACCGCAAGCACCTTCTGATTGCCGTCGACTATGAGTTGCGGGAGAACCTCCGGGCCACCGAAGGCGCCGATGCCGGCGAAGGCTCCGTCCAGCGCTTCGGCTTCGAGGCGCAGCCCGTGAGCCACGCGTGGCGCCCGCCGGGCATCACGCCGAAGCCCCGCACCCGCGGACCCCAGACTGCCATCGTTGTCGGGCCGAAGAACGAACAGATCTGGGTCGACCAGTACGGCCGCGTGAAGGTGCAGTTCCACTGGGACCGTATCGGGCAACGCAACGAGAACTCCAGCTGCTGGATCCGCGTGTCCATGGCGTGGGCCGGAGAGACTTTTGGCGCGGCTGCGCTGCCGCGCGTCGGCCAGGAGGTGGTCGTCGATTTCCTCGGCGGCGACCCGGACTGTCCCATCATCACCGGCCGTGTCTTCAATGCCGAGAACATGCCCGTGTGGCGGCTGCCCGACCAGCAGAACCTATCGGGCCTCCGTAGCCGTGAATTGAACGCGGATGCAGCAAGCGGATCACGCGGCAACCACCTGGTGCTGGACGATCAACCCGGAAAGATCCAGGCACAGCTCAAGAGCGACCATCTCAGCAGCAGCCTGAGCCTGGGGCACATCGGGCGCATCGACGACACGGCAGGCCGGAAGGACGATCGTGGCGAGGGCGCCGAGTTGCGTACCGATGGCCATGCCGCGGTGCGCGGCGCAAGGGGCCTGCTGCTCAGCACCGAGCCGAGGCCAGGAGCCGAGGCGCACATCACCGATCTCGGGGAAACAGTCGCACGCCTGACGGCCGCGCGCGACCTGCATGAACGCCAGAGCCGGACTGCGCAGGAAGCCAACGCGCACGAAGCAGGCGACCAGGACGCGGTCGCGCAGGCCCTCAAGGAACAGAACGATGCGATCAAGGGCCGCCCTTCGCGGCAGGGAGATTTCCCTGAACTCTGCGAACCGCACCTCGTGCTCGCCAGTGCGGCCGGCATCCAGAGCACGGCGGCGGGGGCTACCCACATCGCCAGCATCACGCACAACGCGCTGAGCAGCGGCGGGCACACCAGCATCAGCGCCGGCAGGAGCTTTCTGGTGAGCGTGAAAGAGGCCGTGCGCCTTTTCGCCTACAAGGCCATCCGCCTGACCGCCGCCACGGCCGGCATCGACATCGTCGCCCTTCAGAACAGCATCAACCTGCTGGCCAGGCTCGACATCAAGATGGAGTCCGACAGGATCAGCATCACCGCCAAGGAGGAAATCGTCGTCAACGGCGGGGGCAGTTTTTCCAGATGGAGCGCCTCGGGCATCGTCCATGGCACCCAGGGCCTTTGGCGGGAGCATGCGGCCACCCACAGCTATGCAGGGCCGATGGACATGGCCAAGCGCCGGCGCATGGAAGGCGTGAGCCACGACGACAAGTACAGCGTGCGCTTCGCGCCGCTTGGGAGCGACAAGATATTCAAGCATGTGGGCATGTCGGGGCTGCCCTACAGGATCCTCGGCGAGAAGCGCCAGACGCTGGCCGAGGGCGTCATTCCCGACAGCGGGCGGTTGCCCCGCGTCGCGTTCGAAACGCCGGACGAGGCAGTGCTGGTCGTGGGAGAGGAAGCGTGGGACTGGATGCCCGTTCCGACGATTCGCACCGAGCCAGGTGGCGCGCAGGACGATGACCAAGCCGGTGACGACGGCGAGACCGAATCGCCGGGAGCGGAAGACTCCATGTATGCCTCGGCTGCGGGCGCTTTCGACCTCGGCCACTTTCTTTCCGAGTCCGCCATCGAAGCCCACCTGAACGCCTTCGCTTGAGCAAGGGAAACACCCGCATGCCCAGACTGATATCCGCAACCTACCACCCCAACATCGAAGTCGCCGAATTCATTTGCGAAGACGGCCGTCACCTGCTGCGCTCGGGCGGAACCCTGCCATGGCGCATCAACAATCCCGGCGACCTGACTACCCGGATGGTTGATGGCGTGCCCGCGCCGAGAAAGGCACAGGGCTACATCGGATTTGCCACGACCAGATCGGGCAGGACCTTTCTGATCTTTCCGGATGAAGACGCGGGGCGAGCAGAGTTGAAAGCGAACCTCAAGCGAAAGCATGGCGGCAAGACGATTCCCGAGGCCGTTCCCGGCTACGCCCCCAAGAAGGAAAACAACACGGAGAAATACACGAGCGACTTGCTCAAGACCAGCGGCATTCCGGCGACCAGAAAGATCGGCGAGTGCACCGATGCCGAACTCGAAAAGATCATGAACGGCATCGCGGAGATCGAGGGCTATCACGCCGACGCCGACACGCGAAAGGAAACCTGGGTTGCCGTGAGCAGGATCAACGCGACCGATGGCAGCCAGCCGTTGCCTGGCACGGAGATCATTCTGCAAAGAGGCGACAGGGAGGAAGCCGTCAAGTCCGATGCTGCAGGGCGATTCCCGCCCGTGATTCACCCCGCCGACAACTCGGCCGTGCACGTCAAGGTGACGGATCCGAAGAGCAGGAAGGCCGTGACGGTCGGAACCATCCAGGGCGAAGTCGGAACGGATTTCAACCTCCTCGCGAAATTCAAGAGGTGGAAGGGCGTCGCCGGCTCGGAAAAGATCAACAGTTCGACCCATGGGCAGAGGAGGCCCATGAGCTATGTCGTCCAGCCGGGCGACAGCCTCTGGAAGATTGCGAAGCTGTATCGCACCAGCGTGGAAGCCATCAAGGAGGCCAATGGGCTTGGCCGCGACCGGATCTATCCCGGTGAGGTGCTGTTGATTGCGGGGAGCGGCAAGACCAAGCCGGACTCCAAGCTTTCGACTGCTCCTTCCACCACGGTTACTGCCACAGCCAAGTCACCGGCTGAAAGTGCGGCGGTAAGCCCGGCAGCCCCGTCGAGGCCAAAAGTGGTCTCTCCTCCACCACCACCTATTCCGTCCGGGATCAGGTCATCGGACTCGGAGCGGTCTAAGGAAGGCGAAGGGAAGGTTCTGGCGCTGATCAATCCGGTGCCGGGGCGGGCTCCGTGGATGCCCGTCGCGATTGCGGAAGCGAAGCTCAGGCGGGGCGAACTCGAAATCACGCTCCAAGACAAGATCAATTACCACGTCGAGGTGGACGACGGACTCAAGGCCATGGACGGCCCCAGCAATGCGTGGTGCGCCGCGTTTGTGAACTGGTGCCTGGTGCAGGCGAAATATCCCATCGAAAACCCGGGCTACCCGAATCGCAAGGTGGCGAAGGCACGTGCGCATGGGTTCTACGAGGTCGATGGACCAAAGGAGAAATCAGAAAAAACGACACCAAAAATCAGAAACCCATTATTTGTCGAGCTGGAGAGGCCGATATATGGTGCCATTGCAATGGTTACATCCAAGGCAGGACATGGCAATCATGTCGGATTTGTCTATGCCGAGAATGATGAGGAAAAATTAATTTTGCTTGGAGGAAATCAACGTAGTCAGATTAGGTTCTCTCCTTTTTCGAAAAGGCTGCGAGCTCCTGTGAAGGTTAGAGGAAAAGATGGAAGGGTGGAGATTGAGAATGCCGGAAGTTCAAGTTATTTGAAATATTTTGTTCCTGTTGCTTATTATGAGCAAGCGAAAAAGGATCTGGGAACTCCAGGTATTGAGAAAATGAACATTGTGTCCTTGAACTTGATGTTGGGAATATCCCCTGATAAGCCGGCTAAACGGGGGGTGCAGCCAAAAGAAGATACTTTATGAATGGAGTGGTCAATGTTTTTTAAGAATTTCTTTATTTATATCTTCGTGTTGATTGCCTTTTCTTCTCTTTCTTTCACGTCACTTGCTGGGTATAGAGATGACCGGTTGGTAGTGTGGGTCAATCTCGATGAAGGGGCAGGCGGGTTGGATGTGAGTCTCACAATTCGAGAATTTATACGCTCTGGCAGAGTTGACAAGGAGTGCGGTGTTGACTGGGCAGCTTGGGGTTCCGCGTTGTACATGAAAAAACGCCCTGCTGGGATAACGAATGATCTGATTAAAGAGGTTTTTCTTGAGAAGAATAAAGCCTCACTCGAGAAGTTAGATCGACTTCTGAGGAAGTTTCGAGACTCTGAGAACGGAGTGGATGAAGGGCTGGACGGAGTCGTGGTGTATGCTGGAAAAAAATACCCTCGAATGATGAATTTTGTAGTTGGCAGAAAGAAAATAAAAACCTACAAAATGACATCGGATAAGTCCGATCCAACGATTCGAGAAATTGAAGAAGCGTTTTGTGTTCTTTTGCCGCCCGTTACGCGGGCTCCTTAGATGCACGCCCAGTTATTTGTCTTTCAATAAATTGCGTTCGCGCGCTTTCTTGCTAGCGTCCGCTCCGCGCCGTTGCGGTGAGCGCCGAACTCATGCCACCATCCCCCCATGCCCTACCAACTCCATTACTGGCCCACTATCCAGGGCCGAGGTGAATTCGTCCGGCTCGCGCTCGAAGCTGCCGGCGCGGACTATGTCGACGTGGCGCGCTTGCCCGAGGGCGAGGGCGGTGGCGAATCCGCTCTGGGTGAGCGGCTGGATGACCCGGAAGCCGCGCGTCCTGCCTTCGCGCCGCCGTTCCTCGTCGACGGCGACATCGTGGTCGGGCAGACGGCCGCGATCCTGCTGTATCTCGGGCCGCGGCTGGGCCTTTCGGGTGTGGGCGAGTCCGACGGGCTGTGGACGCACCAGATCCAGCTCACGATTGCCGACTCGGTGGCGGAGGCGCATGACACGCACCATCCGATCTCGGTGGGTGCCTATTACGACGAGCAGCGCGATGCGGCGATGCTGCGCGCACGGGCCTTTCGCGAAGAGCGCATTCCCAAGTTCCTCGGCTGGTTCGAGCGGGTGCTGCAGCGCAATCCCGCGGGTACGCAGCATCTGGTGGGCGACACGCTAACCTATGCGGACCTGTCGCTGTTCCAGCTCGTGGACGGCCTGCGATATGCCTTTCCGAAGGCGACGGCCCGTGCGCTGGCTGCCACGCCAGCGGTCGAGAAGCTGCATGCCAATGTGCGGCGCCGCCAGCGCGTGCATGACTACCTTCAGAGCCCGCGTCGTATCGCGTTCAACGAGGACGGCATCTTCAGGCGCTACGCCGAGCTGGACGGCTAGCGACGCAGGCATTCGGCGCGCCCGCTGGCCGCCCGGTCAGCCGATGAGCGCGGCGGCGTCCTTCCACTCCGGCAGCAGCACGAGCCCTTCCACCGTCACTGGCTTGCGCTGCGGACCGAACAGATACCGGTTCGGCACGACGCCTTCGAGGTGGCGCAGCACGTCGCTGCGGTCGTCGATGAAGTGGGTGATGCGCAGTTCGCGGCAGTGGTCGGCCTTCTGTGGGCGCTGGAGGCAGAAGCGCAGGTTCGCCGGCGGCACGCCCGTGCGTTCGAAAAAGCGGTGATGCTGCAGCCAGGCACGGCTCTTGGCCTGCACGCTGGGTCCGCACTTCGACACCAGCCAGACGCGGCCTTCGAACCTGTCGACCAGCGGCGCGACCGCCTCGAACATGCCTTCGTAGGGCGGTGTGTCCAGCGCGTCCTGCAGCGAGCCGCCGATGAACGATGTGTCCGCACCGCCGGCGCCTTCGGCCGCGATGAGCACGCGGCCGATGTCGATGCCGAGGCGGGGGAGTAGTTCCGATTCGGATGTCTTCTTCATTTCGTGTTCCTTCCTTGCTTCTTTTTTCCGCCGTCGAGTCTTCGTCGAGGCAGGCGGATCGTAGGAACGAAGGTCATCATCAGGAACTACTGATATTGGATGTACTATCCATAAAATGGATAGCGAAAAACCGCCAGATGGACATTCCCCGCACCAACCTCGACGCGCTGCAGTCGTTCGCCGTGTTCGCCGACACGCTGAATTTCAGCGAGTCGGCGCGCCTTCTCCACATCAGCCAGCCGGCACTGCACGCCAAGGTGCGCAAGCTGTCGGAACAGCTCGACGCGAAGCTCTATGTGCGGGCCGGCGGCGCTCTCGAACTCACTGCCACCGGCGAGCAGGTGGCGCGGCATGCGCGGGAGCTGCTCGCATTGAACCGGCGCTTCGTGAAAGGCCTGGCGCAGGGGGATGACGCGGCAGTGGTCACCCTGGCGGCCGGCGAGGGCGCCTACCTCTACCTGCTCGGCAAGGCGCTCTCGCGTTTCTCCGGCGCGGGTGCCTCGCCGCATCTGCAACTGCTCACGCGCGATCGCGACGAATCCATCCAGGCGGTGCGATCGGGGCAGGCGCTCCTGGGCATCGCGCCGCTCGGCACCGTGCCCGCCGGCCTGAGCGCCGTGCGGCTGACGACCGTGGGGCAGGTGCTGGTGGTGCCGCGCGCGCATTTGCTGGCCGTGCGCAAGTCGGTGCGCCTGCGCGACCTGAAGGGCGCGTCGCTGATCGTGCCGCCGGCAGGAAGACCGCATCGCGAGTTGCTCGGCCGGCTGCTGCAGGCCGAGTCGATTCAGTGGCAGCCCTCGCTCGAAGCCAATGGCTGGGAACTGATGCTGCGCTTCGCCCAACTGGGCTTCGGCCTGACGGTGGTGAATGCCTGTTGCCACATTCCCCATGGCCTGGTGGCGATTCCGCTGCAGGGCTATCCGTCGATCGACTACCACGTGTTCCACGCAGCCGACAGGCAGCCGGCCGCGCATGTGCAGCGGGTGATGGACGCGCTGCTGGCGCACGCGGATCACTGGCAGACCCGATGACGACGCCCGAAGACAACAGCAAGTTCATCGCCTACGTGTTGAGGCATGCGCCGGAGTCCATCGGCCTGAAGCTCGACGCGCAGGGCTGGGCCGGCGTCGATGCGCTGGTGGCAGGGGCCGTGGCCGCCGGGCGGGCACTGACGGCAGCGGATGTCGCGCAGGCGGTCGATTCGGGCACGAAGAAGCGCTACGAGCTGTCGGCCGACGGGCTGCGCATCCGCGCGCTGCAGGGCCATTCCACGCCGCAGGTGAGCCGCAGCTTCGAGCCGGTCGAGCCGCCGCCGATGCTTTTCCATGGCACGGCCACGCGGTTCCTTGCGTCCATCCGTGTACAAGGACTGCTGCCCGGCTTGCGGCAGCACGTGCACCTGTCCGCCGAAGAAGCCACTGCCGTGCAGGTGGGGCAGCGCCATGGCAAGGCGCATGTGCTGAAGGTCGAGGCGGGACGCATGCATGCGCTGGGCCACGTCTTCCATCGCGCCGAGAACGGCGTGTGGCTCACGGCGGCGGTGCCGCCGGAATTCCTGCTCCTGCTGCCGCCGGACTAATCTTCTTCGCTCTCACTGCGGATGCGCAGGGCGGTGTCGTACAGCGTGTTGCGCGGGGCGCCGCTGATCTCGGCGGCGAGCTTGACGGCCGTCTTCACCGGTAGTTCCGCCAGCAGCAAGCGCAATACGCGCTCGCCCTCCGCGCCGCCGTCGCCGCTCACGGCCACGGGGTGCAGCACCAGCGCGAACTCGCCGCGCGTGCGATCGCGGTCGGCAGCGAACCAGTCGGGCAGGGCACTTGCGGCGACGGTGGCGATTTCCTCGAACTGCTTGGTGAGCTCTCGGCCCACGGTGACGCGGCGCTCGCCCAGCGTGGCCAGCGCGCGCGCGAGGTTTTCGATGCGGTGCGGCGCCTCCAGCAGCACGACCGCGCGCGGTTCCTGCGACAGCGCCTGCACGGCCGCGTCGCGCTCGCCGGCCTTGCTCGGCAGGAAGCCCGCGAAGACAAAGGCGCTGCTGCTGGCATTGCCGTCGCCGCCACCATCGGCCACCAGCCCCGCCGCGCCGATCAGCGTGGTCACGCTGCTGGCGCCCGGCAGCGGCAGCACGCGCTGCCCGGCCGCGCGCACGGCGGCGGCAAGCCGTGCGCCGGGGTCGCTCACGCCGGGTGTGCCTGCGTCGCTGACATAGGCGATGCGCTCGCCCTGCGCGAGCCGCGCGACAACCACCTGCGCGGCCTCGGCCTCGTTGTGCTGGTGCACCGCCAGCAGCTGCGAGCCGGGGCGGTCGATGCCGTAGGCGCGCAGCAGGCTCTGCGTGTGGCGCGTGTCCTCGCAGGCGATGGCGTCCACCAGTTGCAGCACGTGCAGCGCGCGCAGCGTGATGTCGGCCAGGTTGCCGATCGGCGTGGCGACGACGTAGAGCGTGCCCTGCGGATAATGCTGCGCACCCGCGGCATCGCGCGCGGCCGCGAGGGCGGCGCCAAAGGAAGCAGGGGCGAGTGAAGCCAAGAGGTTTCTCCGTCGGAAGAGCGGGCAGGCAGAAAGAAAAAAGATTCGATTCTTGCAGTCGGGCAGGGAGGGCCATGAAGACCAAAACCACAACGAAGCATCGGGGCGATGCGGCGGAGGACGCCGCGCTCGCCCACCTGCGGGATGCCGGCCTCGTGCTGCTCGCCCGCAATTATCGGACGCCCGGACGCGGCGGCGGCGAGATCGACCTCGTCATGCGCGATCCGCGCCCCTCGCCCACGGGAACGCTGGTGTTCGTGGAGGTGCGCCATCGCAGCACCGGCACGCATGGCGGCGCGGGCGGCAGCATCACGGGGCTGAAGCAGCGGCGCATCGTGTTCGCCGCGCAGCACTACCTGGGCCGGCTGCGCACGGTGCCGCCGTGCCGCTTCGACGTGGTGCTGGTCGAGGAGAAAATCACCTGGCTGCAGGCGGCCTTCGACGCCGGCTGACGCGCCGTCCAAGGGAACTGAAGCCTTGCCAAAGGCTCCACAACTCGAACGTCTTGTTTCACAGCCCCCAGTTATCATCCCGCCCCATGCTCGAGCAACGGATTCAGCAGCACTTCATCGACAGTGCCGACCTCAAGTACCAGACCGGGCCGGTACTCAGCAAACCCATCTCCCAAGCGATGCAGGCCATCCTCGCCTGCGTGACCAGCGGCGGCAAGGTGCTCGCCTGTGGCGCCGGTGTTTCCGGGCTGCTGGCGGCCCAGTTCGCCGCGCAGTTCGTGGGCCGTTTCGAACGCGAGCGGCCCGAGCTCGGCGCCATCGCGCTGCCCGGCGATGCCACCGACCCCGCCGCCGACAGCGCCGAAGCCGCGGATGCCGACCGCTTCGCCCGCCAGGTGCGCGCGCTCGGCCAGGCCGGCGACGTGCTGCTCGCGTTGAGCATCAGCGGCCAGTCGGCTGCGGTGCTGGCGGCGGTGACCGCGGCGCACGAGCGCGACATGACCGTGGTCGCGCTGCTCGGCAACGCTCCATCGGGCACGGGCGGCGCCATCGGCCGTGCGCTGCGCGAGACCGACGTCCAGATCAGCGTGCCGCACGAGCGTGCGGCACGCATCCACGAGATCCACCAGATCGCGCTGCATTGCCTGTGCGACGGCGTGGACGCCCAGTTACTCGGAGAACAGGAAGCTTCCTCATGACCATGACGACCATGACGATGACGACATCGACCCAGCGTTTCGCTCTCGCCCTCACATTGGGTGCCGCAATGGTCGCAGGCCTTTCCGCCTGCGTGCCGCTCGTCGTGGGCGGCGCGGCTGTGGTGGGCGTGGGCATGGTGGCCACCGACCGCCGCAGCTCGGGCGCCCAGCTCGACGACCAAGGCATCGAACTGCGCGCCGCTGCCCGCGTGCGCGACATTGCCAACGACCAGATGTACGTGAGCGTCACCAGCTTCAACCGCCAGGTGCTGCTGACCGGCGCCGTGGGCAATGATGCCGACCGCCGCCGCGTCGAGGACGAGGTGAGCCGCATCGTGAATGTGCGCTCGGTGGTGAACGAGCTGACCGTCGGCCCTTCGAACACCTTCCAGGACCGCTCCAACGACCTCTACATCACCGGCAAGGTGAAGGCCTCGCTGCTCGACGCCAAGGACATCTTCGCCAATTCTTTCAAGGTGGTGACCGAGCGCGGCACGGTCTACCTGATGGGTATCGCCACGCGGCGCGAAACCGATCGCGCCACCGAAATCACGCGCGGCATCTCGGGCGTGGTGAAGGTGGTGCGCGTGGTCGAGATCGTGAGCGAGGCAGACCTGGCGGCCAGCCAGGCGGCGAACCAGGCCGCCGCACAGCGTGGCGGCACGGGGCCGGCGCCTGTGACTTCGGCTACGCCGTCGACACCCTCGTCGTCGTCTTCTTCTTCCTCCTCGCGCGTGCCGCTGCCGCCCATGGAGCCGCTGCCCGCATCGGGCTCTTCCACGTCCACGCCGTCTTCGGGCGGGGTGACGACTTCGCCGGTGCGCTGAAGAGAAGAGTCGCCCAGCCAATGAAAAAGCCCGCGTCAGCGGGCTTTTTCATTTCTTCACTTTCTCACTTGAGCCGCGTGATGAGGCTCGACGTGTCCCAGCGCCGTCCGCCGGCCAACTGCACGTCGGCATAGAACTGGTCGACCAGCGCGGTCACGGGCACGCGCGCGCCATTGCGCTTGGCCTCGTCGAGCACCAGGCCCAGGTCCTTGCGCATCCAGTCGACGGCGAAGCCGTAGTCGAACTTGCCTTCGATCATGGTCTTGCCGCGGTTTTCCATCTGCCAGCTCTGGGCCGCGCCCTTGCTGATGACGCCAAGCACCGCCTCCATGTCGAGCCCGGCGCGCTGGCCGAAGGCGATCGCTTCGGACAGGCCCTGCACCAGGCCCGCGATGGCGATCTGGTTCACCATCTTCGCGAGCTGGCCGGCGCCGCTCTCGCCGAGCAGCGTGACCGCGCGCGAGAACGCCATGGCCACCGGCTTGATGCGCTCGAAGACCGCTGCGTCGCCGCCACACATCACCGTGAGCGCGCCGTTCTGCGCGCCGGCCTGGCCGCCCGAGACGGGCGCGTCGATGAAGTGCAGGCCCAGCGCCTGCGCTGCCTTCGAGAGTTCGCGCGCCACGTCGGCCGAGGCGGTGGTGTGGTCGACCAGCACCGCGCCCTTCTTCATGCCGGCGAAGGCGCCGTCGTCGCCTAGCACCACCGAGCGCAGGTCGTCGTCGTTGCCGACGCAGCAGAACACGATGTCGGCACCGGCGGCCGCTTCGCGCGGGGTGGCGGCATGGCGGCCGGGCGGGCCGAATTCGGCGGCCCAGGCCTGCGCCTTGACAGGGGTGCGGTTGTAGACCGTGACGCTGTGGCCGGCCTTGGCCAGGTGGCCGGCCATCGGGCCGCCCATGACGCCGAGGCCGAGGAAAGCCACCGTCTGCGCGGGGATGGATTCGTAGGTGCGGGGGTTGATGCTGCTCATGGGGTCACAGCTTAAAGCCATTCCACCGCAGCGCGATGTGGGGCAATCCGGCCTTTCGCGCCCTCAGACGATCGCGAAGTGCTCCGTGCCCGCCGCCAGGTCGGTGCTGCGCGCGCGCTGGCTGTTGAGCTTGATCTGCAGGCGCAGGTCATTGGCCGAGTCGGCGTTGCGGATGGCGTCCTCGAAGCTGATCGAGTGGCTCTCGAACAGGTCGAACAGCGCCTGGTCGAAGGTCTGCATGCCCAGGTTGCGGCTCTTCTTCATGATCTCCTTGATCTCGCCCACCTCGCCCTTGAAGATCAGGTCGGAAATCAGCGGCGTGTTCAGCAGCACTTCCACCGCGGCCACGCGGCCCAGGCCGTCTTCCGTCGGCACCAGCCGCTGCGAGACCAGCGAGCGCAGGTTCAGCGACAGGTCCATCAGCAGCTGGGCGCGGCGCTCTTCGGGGAAGAAGTTGATGATCCGGTCCAGCGCCTGGTTGGCGCTGTTGGCGTGCAGCGTGGCCATGCACAGGTGGCCGGTCTCGGCGAAGGCAACGGCGTGCTCCATGGTCTCGCGGTCGCGGATTTCGCCCATCAGGATCACGTCGGGCGCCTGGCGCAGCGTGTTCTTCAGCGCGGCTTCCCAGCTGTCGGTGTCGATGCCCACTTCGCGCTGCGTCACCACGCAGTTCTTGTGCGGATGCACGAACTCGACCGGGTCTTCCACCGTCACGATGTGGCCGAAGGAGTTCTCGTTGCGCCAGTCGATCATCGCCGCCAGCGTGGTCGACTTGCCCGAGCCCGTGGCGCCCACCAGGATGCACAGGCCGCGCTTGGTCATCGACACTTCCTTCAGCACCTGCGGCATGCCCAGGCCGTCGATGGTCGGCAGCTTCGCGGGAATGGTCCGCAGCACCATGCCGACCTTGCCCTGCTGCACGAAGGCGTTCACGCGGAAGCGGCCGATGCCGGTCGGCGAGATCGCGAAGTTGCATTCCTTGGTACGCTCGAACTCCGCCGTCTGGCGGTCGTTCATGATCGAGCGGGTCAGCGCCAGCGTGTGCGGCGCGCCCAGTGCCTGCTGCGAGACCTTGGTGACCTTACCGTCGACCTTGATGGCCGGCGGGAAGTCGGCCGTGATGAACAGGTCGCTGCCGTTGCGGCTCACCATGAGCTTGAGCAGGTCGTTGATGAACTGGCTGGCTTGATCGCGTTCCATGATGTCGGTGCTCCGAAGGGCTGTGGATCAGCCGGGGAAGTTCTCTGGGATCTTGGCCTTGCTGCGGGCCTCTGCAGCCGAGATGGTATTGCGGCGCACCAGTTCCGTCAGGTTCTGGTCCAGCGTCTGCATGCCCGAGCCCTGGCCGGTCTGGATGGTGGAGTACATCTGCGCCACCTTGGCCTCGCGGATCAGGTTGCGGATGGCCGGCGTGCCCAGCATGATTTCGTGCGCCGCCACACGGCTCTGGCCGTCCTTGGTCTTGCACAGCGTCTGCGAGATCACGGCCTGCAGCGACTCCGAGAGCATGGCGCGGATCATTTCCTTTTCCTCGCCCGGGAACACGTCGATGATCCGGTCGATGGTCTTGGCGGCCGAGGAGGTGTGCAGCGTGCCGAACACCAGGTGGCCCGTTTCGGCGGCGGTCATGGCCAGGCGGATGGTCTCCAGGTCGCGCAGCTCGCCCACCAGGATGGCGTCGGGGTCTTCGCGCAGGGCGGAGCGCAGGGCGTTCGAGAACGACAGCGTCATCGGGCCCACCTCGCGCTGGTTGATCAGGCACTTCTTCGACTCGTGCACGAATTCGATCGGGTCTTCCACCGTGAGAATGTGGCCGTACTCGTTCTCGTTGAGGTAGTTGATCATCGCCGCCAGCGTGGTCGACTTGCCAGAGCCCGTGGGGCCCGTCACCAGCACCAGCCCGCGCGGCTTGAGCGCCAGTTCGCCGAAAATCTTCGGCGCGTTGAGCTGCTCGAGCGTGAGGATCTTCGAAGGAATGGTCCGGAACACCGCGGCCGCGCCGCGCGCCTGGTTGAAGGCATTCACGCGGAAGCGCGCGAGGCCGTCGATCTCGAAGGAGAAGTCGACCTCCAGGAACTCTTCGTAGTGCTTGCGGTGCGTGTCGCTCATGATGTCGTACACCATGGCGTGCACGCCCTTGTGATCGAGCGCGTCGACGTTGATGCGGCGCACGTCGCCGTTGACGCGGATCATGGGCGGCAGGCCCGCGGAAAGATGCAGGTCGGAGGCTTTGTTCTTGACGCTGAACGCCAGCAGTTGGGTGATGTCCACGGGGCTCCTCGGCTCGGGTTTCGTGACGTTTTGATACGATTTTGGACGATTATGACGATGATTGGCGACGACCTCCAGCAAGTAAACAGCCGGATCGCAAAGGCATGTGTAACGGCCGGCCGCGACCCGAGTGAGGTGCGGCTGCTGGCGGTGTCCAAGACCTTCGGCCCCGATGCGGTGCGCGAGGCGCACGCGGCGGGCCAGTCGGCCTTCGGCGAGAACTACGTGCAGGAAGGGCTGGACAAGATCGAGGCGCTGGCCGACCTGCGTTCCTCCCTCGAATGGCACTGCATCGGGCCCCTGCAGAGCAACAAGACGCGGCCGGTCGCGGAGCACTTCGACTGGGTCCACAGCATCGACAGGCTGAAGATCGCCAAGCGTCTTTCGGCCCAGCGGCCGGCGCATCTGCCGCCGCTGAATGTATGCCTTCAGGTTAATGTGGACGGCGGAGCGAACAAGTCCGGCGTGCCTCCCGAAGAGGCTCTGGCGCTGGCGCGTGCTGTGGCGGCTTTGCCACAACTTCGGCTGCGCGGGCTGATGGCGATTCCCGAGCCGACCACCGGCTTCGAGGCGCAGCGCGAACTGTGTCTGCGCGCGCATGCGGTGTACCAGTCGATCCGCGACGCGGGTATCGCGCTGGACACGCTCTCGCTGGGCATGAGCGGCGATCTCGAAGCCGCCATCAGCGCAGGCAGCACGATGGTTCGCGTGGGCACCGCGATCTTCGGCGGCCGCAACTACGCCAGGCCGGCCTGACGGGCGCGCCTCAAAACCCCAGCGGCAGCCGCGCGCTGCTCTTCACCTCTTCCATCACCGCGTAGGTCCGCGTCTCGCGCACGCCCGGCAGCTGCCACAGCACGGTGCCGGCGAACTCGCGGTACGCGGCCATGTCGGCCATGCGGGTCTTGAGCAGGTAGTCGAAGCCGCCGGCGACCATGTGGCATTCCATGATTTCGTCGCGCACCTGCACGGCCGCCTTGAACTGGTCGAACACGTTGGGCGTGGTGCGGTCCAGCAGCACCTCGACGAACACGGTGAAGCCGCGGCCCAGCTTGTGCGGATCGAGCCGCGCCTCGTAGCCCTGGATGAAGCCGTCGCGCGTGAGCCGCTGCACCCGCGCCAGCACGGCCGTGGGCGAAAGCGCCACCGCCTCGGCCAGTTTGAGGTTGGTGATGCGGCCGTCTTCCTGAAGGATCTTCAGCAGACGCAGATCGATGCGGTCCAGGTCGAGCATCGGAGGATTATCCGGCTCGGGAACCGATTCGTGGCAAAAGATGCGGGCTATGAAGGCAGGCTATAGGAGATAGAACCAAGGAACTGCCGGCGGCCTACCCTCACCTACCCAGCGGCGCGAGGAGGCGGCCGGCACGTTCCGTTCCCGTTCGTCAGCGAAGCTGGGTCTGCGGCTGCGCAGCTGCCTGCTGGTTATTGAGCTGGTCGACCAGCGCGCCGTAGGCGGGGCTCGCGCGCAGCCTTGCGTACTCGGCGGCAGCCTCTCGGTAGCCGGGCCTCATCGTGTCGGCGCCGGCCTCGCCGCTCTGCCTGGCCGCCAGGCCCGAGCGGATCCACAGCTGCGTGTCGGCAGCCACCGCGGCGCGGGAGTTGGCCGACACCGCCACCGCCTGCTGCTCGTAGCCGCTGGTGTAGCCCTGAGTGGGCGCGGTCTTCAGCCACTGCACCGCGTCGGCGGTCACGGCGGCGCGCGTGGTCGACGAGACCAGTGGCGCGGGACGCGGATCGCCCTCGGCGTAGTTGCCGGCGAAGCTCGGCGCGGCGATCGTGCCCAGCAGGGCAGCGAGGGCGGCGGTGCCGATCAATCGGGTGGCGGAAGCTTGCTTGCTCATTCGTTACTCCTTGATGTGTGACGTTGGTTGGTTGATCGCTTGGTTGGTGAAGCCAACTCTACGAAGCGGATCTGCTGGGTCGATAACCCGTCGATGACGTTTCTGTCATCTACGGATGTGACGCATGCCTATCGCTCGCCCGACGGAATCGTTCCCGCCTGCATCGCCTTGATGGCCTCGGCCTCCACCGCCTCGCGCGTGGCGGGCTGGCCGGTTCGCGCGGCGGGCCAGGGCGCGCCGCGGCTCACGTTGTTCCAGGCGGGCTGCTTCTGCGCCGTTTCCAGCTCGGCGACGACCCTGTCGCGCGACGGGTCTTGCTTTGCGTGATCGGGGAAGCGCGTCACGCCGGCCTCGGTGGGTGCGAAGTGGTATTCGCCGGCGGCGGACGCTGCCGGCGGAATCAGCGCGGCGGCGAGAAGGGAAGAAGAAACAAGAAGCTTGCGATGCGGCATGGTCGGTATCTCCTGGTTGTTCGCCGTCGCCGGGATGGCGCGACCATGCCAATCTAGGAAGCGAGCCGATCAGCCTGCGCACGCCGCGATTACATCGGCGCAATGTTGGCTCCGCAGGGCTGCCAACCTCTCTTGCATAACCGCCTCCGCGCCGCGCATAAGCCATGGCGCAACGCGCGGCGGAGGTCTATCGTTGCGGCCACCCTAACAAACCAAGCAAGGGAACTCATATGAGCGAACAACTCTCCTTCGTCAGTCCTACAGCCAACAGCCCGTGGGGCACCTATCTCTCGCAGGTCGATCGCGTCGTGCCGTACCTCGGCCCGCTGGCCCGCTGGGTCGAAACCCTCAAGCGCCCCAAGCGCGCGCTCATCGTCGACGTGCCCATCGAAATGGACGACGGCACCATCGCCCACTTCGAGGGCTATCGTGTGCAGCACAACATGAGCCGCGGCCCGGGCAAGGGCGGCGTGCGCTTCCACCCCGACGTCACGCTCGAAGAAGTGATGGCCCTGTCGGCCTGGATGACCATCAAGACGGCCGCCGTCAACCTGCCGTACGGCGGCGCCAAGGGCGGCATCCGCGTCGACCCGAAGAAGCTTTCGCTGCAGGAGCTCGAGAAAGTCACCCGCCGCTACACCAGCGAGATCGGCATCATCATCGGCCCGCACACCGACATCCCCGCGCCCGACGTCAACACCAACGCGCAGATCATGGCGTGGATGATGGACACCTACTCGATGAACGTCGGCGGCACCGCCACCGGCGTCGTCACCGGCAAGCCCCTGCACCTGGGCGGCTCGCTGGGCCGCGTGAAGGCCACCGGCCGGGGCGTGTTCGTCACCGGCCGCGAAGCCGCGCGCCGCCTCGGCATGGACCTGCGCGGCGCGCGCATCGCCGTGCAGGGCTTCGGCAACGTGGGCTCCGTCGCTGCCGAACTCTTTGCCGAAGCCGGCGCCAAGATCGTCGCCGTGCAGGACCACACCGGCACCATCGTCAACAGCAACGGCCTCGACCTCGCCAAGCTCGTGCCCATCTCGCGCACCGACGGCGTCATCGGCTTCAAGGCCGGCGGCGACATCGTGCCGAACGAGGACTTCTGGAACACGCCCTGCGACATCCTGATCCCGGCCGCCCTCGAAGGCCAGCTCACCGCCGAGCGCGCGCAGAAGACCACCGCCAAGCTGGTGCTCGAAGGCGCCAACG
Organism: Variovorax sp. TLI9-5A; assembly: GCF_056867935.1. Taxonomy (NCBI): domain Bacteria; kingdom Pseudomonadati; phylum Pseudomonadota; class Betaproteobacteria; order Burkholderiales; family Comamonadaceae; genus Variovorax; species Variovorax sp. TLI9-5A. Next base: position 946,707 of record NZ_CP200310.1, read on the forward strand.
GCCCCACCGTGCCGCAGGCCGACGACATCCTCGCCGAGCGCGGCGTGCTGGTGGTGCCCGACGTGATCTGCAACGCCGGCGGCGTGACGGTCAGCTACTTCGAATGGGTGCAGGACTTCTCGTCCTTCTTCTGGGACGAGGACGAGATCAACGTGCGCCTCGACCGCATCATGATGAACGCGCTCAACCACATCTGGGACACGGCCGACAAGCACAAGATTCCGCTGCGCACGGCAACGTACGCGGTGGCCTGCGAGCGCATCCTGATGGCCCGCCAGGAACGCGGTCTGTATCCCTGATGCTTTTTTGACGGAAGGAAAAGCTACGCTCGGGGGATGACCACCACCCCCGCGCAGAACCTTCCCCCGCTTCCAGCACTTCCCCCCGAAAGCGCCGCCCGCCTGCAGGCCCTGATGGCCAGCGGGCAGCGACGGCTGCTGGGGCTCGTCGGCGCGCCCGGCGCGGGCAAGTCGACGCTCGCGGCGGCGCTCTTGCAGGCGGTGGGCGCGGAGCGTGCCCAGGTCGTTCCGATGGACGGCTTCCACCTTGCCAACGTCGAGCTGCAACGGCTCGGCCGTGCCGGCCGCAAGGGGGCGCCCGACACCTTCGACAGCGCCGGTTATGTCGCGCTGCTGCAGCGGCTGCGCGAGCAGCGGCCCGATGGCGGCATCGTCTATGCGCCCGAGTTCCGCCGCGAGATCGAGGAGCCGATCGCCGGCGCGATCGCGGTGCTGCCGTCGACGCAGCTCGTCATCACCGAGGGCAACTACCTGCTGCACGACGTCGGTCCGTGGGCCGGCGCGGCGGCGATGCTCGACGAGGTCTGGTACGTGGACATCGACGACGCGGTGCGCGAGGAGCGGCTGGTGCGGCGCCACCAGCAGTTCGGCCGCAGCGCCGAAGAAGCGCGTGCCTGGGTGGCGAGCACCGACGCGCCGAATGCGCGGCTGATCGCGGCGACGCGGGTGCGTGCCCATCACCTGCTGCCCTGGTCCTGAAAATTTCGGCATTGCGGCGGGAACGCGCTTGCACGGGCGCGCTCGAAGGCTTGCCGGCAAGGCCGCCGGTTAGCATTCGCCGCTTCATGCCGTCCATGCACTCCAATTCCCTGTTCGCCGTCCGTGCCCCGGTCCGTAAACCGGTTCTCGCCCTGGGCCTGCTCTGCGCCGTTCTCGTGCTCGCCGGTTGCGGCAGTACTTCCCGCCGGGTCAACTACGAACCCGAGGCCTTCGGCTCCACCACCACCCACACCCGCGACTACGAGGCCACCGAGGCCCAGACCTGCGAGGCCGCGCGCCGTGCGCTGCTGAGCCAGGGCTACATGATCACGGCCGCCAACTCCGACCTCGTGACCGGGCGCAAGAGCTTCCAGCCGGCGTCCGAGGTGCATGTGGAGGTCGAGTTCCGCGTGGTCTGCGCGCGCGAGAGCACCCGGGGCGGCAAGGCGAGCAGGAGCACCGTGGCCTTCGCCACTGCGCTGCAGGATCGCTACGGACTCAAGAAGGTCAACAACTCGGCGAGCCTCGGCGTGGGCGCGATCGGCTCGCTCTCGCTGCCGTTCTCGGGCAGCGACGACGCGATGGTGAAGGTGGCGAGCGAGACGCTGACCGACGAGCGCTTCTACGACCGCTTCTTCGCGCTGCTCGATCGCTTCCTGGAAGGGCCGGAAGCCGAGGACGAAGCAGCGACCAAGCCCGAGGAAACACCGGTCGCATCGCCGGCCCCGGCGCCCGCGCCTGCGCCTGCGCCCGCCGCTGCACCGGCCTCCGATCCGGCGCCAGCCGTCACCTACCCTGTGACTTCATCGCCCAACCGGGGCTGACGCCGGAAGCGCCAGATACCAAGATGCGTCTTACAATCTGGGCATGGCTTCCACCATCCTGGACACGGCGCAATGCGCCGCTCGCCTTCGCAGCTCGGTATCGCTGCTCTCCCGCCAGCTGCGCAGCGGCAGTGCCACGCCGGAGGGCCCGAGCGTGGCCAAGCTCAGCGTGCTGGGCCAGCTCCACCGGCACGGGCCGTGCACGCCCACGGCACTGGCGGGGTTCGAGCGCGTCAAGCTCCAGTCGCTGACCCGGCTGCTGGCCGAGCTGGAAGCCGAGGGCTGGATCGGCCGCGCGCCGCATCCGGCCGACGGTCGCCAGTGGCTGCTGTCGCTCACCCCCGAGGGCACGCGCCGGCTGAAGGCGATCATGCGCACGCGCGAGGCGGCGCTGGCCGAGGCGATCGGCGCGATGCTCGATGAAGACCAGCGCGCGTTGCTGCTAGAAGCCTGCGGGCTGATCGACGGCATCGCGGCCGCGCTCGACGGCGGCGCGAAACTCCCCAAGCCATGAACGGCACGCGCGCGCTGCAACGCCTCGCCGACCCCTGGCGCGACGGCCGCTGGCGTCCCGGCGTGCAGCTCGCGGCGGCGGTGGCCATCGCCTGGTGCGTCGCCACCGCGCTGCATCTGCCCGAGAGCTTCTGGGCCGTGATGAGCGTGCTGATCGTCATGCGCCCGAGCGCCGGTTCCACGCTGGACGCCGGCTGGGACCGCGTGCGCGGCACCGCGGCCGGCGCGCTGGTCGGCATGGCAGGCGTCTACCTGCACCACCACGGCGCGCCGGGGCTCGCGACCACGCTGGCCATCGTCATGCTGCTGGCCTTCGCGGGCGCCTCCGTGCCGGGGCTGCGCAGCGCGCCGGTGGCGGCGTTGATCATCCTGTCGGCCGGCGGCATTCCCGGCCATTCGCCGCTGCAGGTGGCTCTGCTGCGCATGGTGCAGATCGGCATCGGCGTAGGCGTTGCGCTGGCGGTCTCGACGGTGATGTCGGAGTACCACGCGGGCGCGCGTTTCGACGAGGGCTGTGCGGCGCTGCTGCGTGGCATCGCAAAGCGCTTGTCCGCTTCGCGGCGGCCCACCGATGCCGGAGAGATCGAACGCATCCAGGCCGGTACGCGCGCCGCGCTGGGCCGCCTGAGTGTGCTGGCCGGCAGCGCCGACCTGGAAGCCCGATGGTGGCGCCGGGGCAGCACGAGCGGCGGCTATCGCAACAAGGCTCGGCTGGCGGCGCGCATCTTCCAGGACGCCACGGTGCTCGACCGCGTGTTTCGCCTGGCGCCCGGCACGCAGGCCGAAGCCGCGCAGGCGGCCAGCGCGGCCATTGCCGGCATGGCCGACGCGCTCGAGGGCAAGTCCGTGCCGCCCGATCTGGTCGAACTGGCTCGCTGCGCAGCACAGGCTTCGTCGCAGGACGGTGCATCGAACGCGCTGCTGGCCGCGCCGCTGAACCTGCTGCTCGACGACCTGCGGCGCCTGCAAGCCACGCTCGCCGCGCGCCCGCCGGCGTAGTCCAGGGGCGGGGCGGACATCGAACCGCCCTAGAATCTTCCGAAAATTCATTCGTTTCGGAGAGGGACGGGCATGGAAGACCAGTCGCAGGACGCGCGCTACGCGCCTCCGCAATCCCATGTGGAAGACGTGGTGCAGCCGGGCGGGGGCCAGTCGGGCGAACTGGCATCGCGCGGCACGCGCTTCCTGGCTGCGATGCTCGACGCGGGCATCTCCATCGTGGTGATCTGGCTCCTCGCGAAGTTCACGCCCATCAACCTCTGGGAAGACGACGGCCTCGGCATGTGGGAGCCCCGCATCTCCAGCGCGGCCTCCGGCGTCGTTCTCTATCTCGTGCTGCACGGCTACCTGCTGGCCACCCGCGGCCAGACCATCGGCAAGGCGCTGTTCAAGATCCGCATCGCGCGGCCCGACGGCTCGCAGGCGCAGATCGGCCGCATCCTCGCGCTGCGCGACGGCCCGATGTTCTTCACCAGCATCTGGCCGCTGCTCGGGCCGATCTACGTGCTGATCGACTGCCTGTTCATCTTCCGCGCGTCGCGCCGCTGCCTGCACGACCAGATCGCCGACACCGTCGTGCTGCAAGCCTGAGCCGGGCGCGACGCCAGTGCGCCTCGACACGCTCTACACCGCCGAGACCCCGGAAGGCATCGCGCTCTCGCTGCGCCCGGCCGGGCTGGTCGCACGCGGGCTTGCCTACCTCATCGACTTCGCGATCCGGCTCGGCATCTTCGTCGCCATCTCCATCGGCGTCGGCATGCTGGGGAAGATGGGCGTCGGTGTCCTGCTCATCGCCTATTTCTGCCTCGAGTGGTTCTACCCGGTGGTCTTCGAGCTCACGCGCGCCGCGGCCACGCCCGGCAAGCGCGTGATGGGCCTGCGCGTGGTGATGGACTCGGGCCTGCCCGTCACGCCCGCCGCCGCGCTCACGCGCAACCTGCTGCGCGCGGCCGACTTCGTTCCTTCCTTCTACGGCGCGGGCATCGTGTCGATGCTGTGGCGGCACGACAGCAAGCGCCTGGGCGACCTCGCCGCTGGCACGCTGGTGGTGTTCAGCGACCAGGTGAGCCTGCACGGCAGCCTGCCCGTGGCCGAGCCGCAGGCGCCTGCGCGGCCGCTGTCGGCGCGCGAGCAGATGGCCATCGTCTCGTGGGCCGGGCGCGCCACGCGCCTCACGCCGGAGCGCTTCGACGAACTCGCCCGCATTGCGGAGCCGGTGCTGGGCCCCGACACCACCGGCGCTTCGGCCTCGCAGCGCCTGCTCGGCGTGGCGCAGTGGGTGCTGGGCCGGCGCAACGGCGGCGATGCGCGTGCGGCGAGCCAAGGAGGCGGTCGATGACGCCGCTCGATTTCGAAGCCGCCTATGCGCCCCTGTGGGCCGAGCTCGAAGCCGTCATCCGCACGGCCGAGACCAGGCGCAAGTTCGACGGCGCCCGGCTCGCCACGCTGTACCGCCGCGTGTGCGAGCACCTCGCGCTGGCGCAGGCGCGCGCCTATCCGATACATCTCACACAGCGCCTCGAAGGCCTCACGCAGAGCGCGCACCGGCTGATCTACCGCCGCCACGACTACGGCCTCGCGCGCTTCGCGCGGCTGGCGCTGGTCGACTTTCCCGAGGCGGTGCGCGCGCACCGCGCCTACCTGCTGGTGTCGACACTGATGTTCATGCTGCCGCTGCTGATGGCGGGCTGGGCGGCCTGGCGCGATCCGGGCTTCATCCTGCACCTGCTGGACGCCAGCTCGGTGCAGGAGTTCGATTCCATGTACGGCGACGGTGCCGAGCCCCTGCGCAGCACGCGCAGCGCGGGCGACGACTGGCAGATGTTCGGCTTCTACATCATGAACAACATCGGCATCGGGTTCCGCTGCTTCGCCGCCGGCATCTTCGCCGGCGTGGGCAGCGCGGCGGTGGTGGTGTTCAACGGCGTGCAGATCGGGGCCGTGGGCGGCTATCTCATCGCGGCGGGGCATGCCCAGAACTTCCTTTCCTTCGTCGTCACGCACTCGGCCTTCGAGCTCACCGCCATCGTGCTGGCCGGCGCGGCGGGCCTGCGGCTGGGTTTTTCCTGGGTGGCGCCCGGGCGCCACACGCGGCTCGAGGCGCTGCGGCTGGCCGCGCGGCATGCGGTGGTGATCGTCTACGGCGTCATCGGGCTGCTGCTGATCGCCGCCGCCGTCGAGGCTTTCTGGTCGTCGGCGCGCTGGATCGCGCCTGCCGTGAAGTACGGCGTGGGCGGCGCCTGCTGGGTGCTGGTGCTGGCCTACCTGGGCTGGCAGGGACGCCCGCGCGCGGCCGCCAAGGCGGGAGACGAGCATGCAGGTTGACGGCCTCGCCATCGCACTGCGGCCAAGGCCCATGGCCGAGGCCGCCGACCTGGGCGCGCAGCTGGTGCGCAACCACGCGGGCTCGGTGTGGCGCACCTTCCTGCCGGTCTACATCGTCACGGTGCTGCTGGCCCTCAGCACGGTGGAGATCGCCGGCTGGCTGCCCAGCCTGCTGATCTTCTGGCTCAAGCCTTGGCTGGACCGCAGCCTGCTCTTCGTCCATTCGCGCGCCGTGTTCGGGCAGGAGACGCGCTGGTCCGACCTCTGGGCCAACCGCCGCGCCGTGTGGGGCGGGCAGCTGCTGCGCACGTTGCTGTGGCGGCGCTTCTCGCCCTGGCGCTCGTTCACCCAGGCCATCGACCAGCTCGAAGGCCAGCGCGGCAGCGCCCGGCGCAAGCGGCGCACGCAGCTGCTGCGCGGACGGCGTGGCGCGGCCACCGGCATGCAGCTGGTGTTCGCCAATGTCGAGATGGCGCTCGACATCTGCCTGTTGTCGCTGCTGTTCTGGTTCGCGCCCGAAGGCAGCTCCCGCGATCTCTTCAACTGGCTCACGCAGTCGGATTCGATGGTGCAGAGCCTGCTGACTGCCGGTGCGTACGCACTGGTCGTCGGCGTGCTGGAGCCGTTCTACGTGGCGGCGGGTTTCGCGATGTACCTGAACCGGCGTGTGGAGCTGGAGGCCTGGGACATCGAACAGGAGTTCCGCCGTGGATTCCGTTGATATCCGCAAGCTTCGCATCGCGGTAACGGTGTTGGCCGTGTGGGCTGCCAGCCTGATGCTGCCGGCGATCTCCACCGCAGCCGAGACAGTGCCGACGCGCGAGCAGGTGCGGGCCGCCGCCGACAAGGTACGCGCCGACCCGAACATGCCCGGCACCAAGACCGAGAAGAAGCTGCGCTTCAAGGAGCGCGACGAAGAAGAGGAAGAGCCCGAGAAGAAGACCGACAGCCTCGACTGGCTGCGCGACTTCGTGCGGGCGGTGGCCGAAGGCGCGCGCTGGCTGATCTGGGGGCTGGCCGCATTGGCGCTGGCCTGGCTCGTGGTTCGCCTGCATCGGTGGATCAGGGTGCGCGCCGGCGACGCGCGGCCCGGAAAGGCGCAGCTGCCAAGCCACGTCGGCAGCCTCGACATCCGGCCCGAGAGCCTGCCCGACGACATCGGCAATGCCGCTGCCGGCCTCTGGCAGCGCGGCCAGCATCGGCCCGCGCTGTCGCTGCTGTACCGCGGCGCCTTGTCGCGGCTGGTGCACGCGCACGCGGTGCCGGTTCGCGCCGCGAGCACCGAGGGTGAGTGCGTGGCGCTCGCCGCCACCCGGCTGTCGCCGCACGCGCAGGCCTTCTTCGTGCGGCTGGTCGATGCGTGGCAACTGGCGGCGTACGGCGGCCGGCTGCCTTCCACCGCGCAGGTGCTGGCGGTCTGCGGCGAGTTCGACCTGTACCTGCCCGCCAAGCCGGCCGCTGCCGAGCCTGACGACAGCGTGATGAAGGGCGCGGCCGCATGAACGCATGGGTGGTCCGCATCGTCTCGGTGCTCGTGCTGGCGCTGGTCGGCTTCTGGCTGGTCACCGCCACCGAATGGGCCGACACCGAGGTGTCGACGCCCGCGAGCGGCGAGGCGAAGAAGAACCGCTTCTACGGCGCGCAGGCGATGCTTCGCGAGCTCGGCATGACGGTGGTCAAGCGCGACAGCCTCGACGTCATGCCGCCCGCCCAGGCGCGGCTGGTGCTCGGCTCCAGCCACTGGGACATGTTCCCCGAGCGCGGCCAGCGCCTGCGCCAGTGGGTGGAGCAGGGCGGGCACCTCGTGGTGCCGGGCTACCTCGTCGGCGGCGATCAGCTCGAAGACTGGCTTCCGCTGGTCCGCGAAAAGCCGCCCGCTTCGGAAGAGAAGAAGGAAACGCCCGAGCCCAAGAAGAAAAAGAGATCGAGCGTCCCGCGTCTTCCCGACCCGTCCGCCAAGGACGCGGACTGCCACATGGTGAACGAGCCCGAAACCGTACCCGCGAGCTTCGCGGGCGGGCGCGGCTACCGGGTCTGCACATGGTGGTCGCCCTCGCGCTACCGGCCCGCCGACAAGCAGCCGCCCGCGCTGTGGACGGCGACCGGCTCGCGCGGCACCGAGGCGATCCGCGTGGGCGTCGGCCGTGGCACCGTCACCGTGATGCCCTGGGGCCTGTGGCACAACGACAGCCTGCTGCGCGGCGACAACGCGCTGTTCGCCGCCGCCGCGGTGCAGGCGCGCGGCGGCGGCGAGATCTGGTTCGTCGCCGAAGAGGCGCGCGAGCCCTTCATGCTGTGGCTCTGGCAAAGGGGTTGGGTGGCGCTGGTCGTCGGCATGCTGGCGCTGGCCGTCGCGCTCTGGCGCGCGGCCGTGCGCTTCGGGCCGCTGGCGCCCTCGGCCGGCACGCACCGGCGCTCCATGGCCGAGCAGGTGCGTGGCACCGCCGGCTTCCTGCATGCGCACGGCGCCAACGCGCTGCACGTGGCGCAGCTGCGCGCACTGAACGAATCCGCTCGCAGGCAGCTGCGCGGCTATGCACTCGGCGACGCCGCGGCGCGCGCTGCCGCCATCGCACAGGCCACCGGGCTGGAGCCGGCAATGCTCGCGCGCGCGATGGACGAGGCACGAGCCCGTCATGCCGGCGCGATGGCGATCGACCTGGAAGTGCTCGAAACCGCGCGCCGCCGGCTCGATGCGCACGGACCGTTCATGCCCCGGTCCTCTTCCTCTTCTTCACCTTCTTCCTCCTCATCCTGAACCGAGAGACGCCCATGCAAGCCATCCAACCCGAAGAACTGACGCGTGCGGCCCAATGGCTGCAGACGCTGCGCGCCGAGGTCGGCCAGGCCGTGGTCGGCCAGCTCGAGGCAGTCGACCAGACGCTGGTCGCGCTGGTGGCATCGGGCCATGTGCTGATCGAGGGCGTGCCGGGGCTCGGCAAGACCCTGCTCGCCCGCGCGCTCGCGCAGGCCATGACGCTGCGCTACTCGCGCGTGCAGTTCACGCCCGACCTGATGCCCTCGGACGTCACCGGCCACGCGGTGCTCGACATCGCCTCGCGCGGCGACGGCAGCCTCGGCACCCTGCGCGTGCACCAGGGCCCGGTGTTCACCAATCTGCTGCTGGCCGACGAAATCAACCGCGCGCCGGCCAAGACCCAGAGCGCGCTGCTCGAAGTCATGCAGGAGTACCAGGTCACGCTCGAAGGCAAGGCCATGGCACTGCCGCGCCCCTTCATGGTGATGGCCACGCAGAACCCGATCGACACCGAGGGCACCTATCCGCTGCCCGAGGCGCAGCTCGACCGCTTCCTGCTGAAGATCGACATCGGCTTTCCGAGCCACAGCGAGGAGAACGCCATCGTGCAGCTCACCACGCGGCAGCGCGCGGGCAACCAGTTTCCGCTGGAGGCCGTGCGCCCCTGCCTCGACGAGGCGCAGGTGCTCGAACTGCAGCGGCTGGCCTGCCTGGTGCAAGCCGACGAACGGGTGATCGACTATGCGGTACGCATCGCGCGCGCCACCCGCGACTGGCCGGGCCTGTCGTCGGGCGCGGGGCCGCGCGGCACCATGGCGCTGGTGCGCGCCGCCCGCGCCGCCGCGCTGATGGGGGGGCGCGACTTCATCACGCCCGACGACGTCGCGCGCCAGGCGCTGTCGGCGCTGCGGCACCGCGTGATGATCTCGCCCGATGCGCAGCTCGAAGGTCTGAGCGTCGACACCCTGCTGCGCGCCGCGCGCGACAGCGTCGAAGCCCCGAGGCTGTAGGCCCCGCGCGGATGCGAGCTGCCATTCCGATTCCCGCGCGCGCGCCCGTGCTGGCGCTGGCCGGCCTCGGCGTCGCCGCTACCGTGGCGCTGCTGCTTGGCGTGCCGGTGGACTACGTCGCCGTCGTGGCGGGCGTGCTTCTGGCGCTGGGCCTCGTGCTGGCGGGCGTCGATCTCTGGCAGAGCCTGCGGCTGTGGCGCGCCGCGCCGCTGCGCATCGAGCGCAACCTGCCCGGCGCGTTTTCGCTGGGCGTGCCCACGGTGCTCACGCTCACGCTGGTGAACGAGGGCGCGCAGGCCTGGCGGGTGTCGGTGTTCGACGAGGTCGACACGCACTTCGCCTTCGAGGGGCTGCCGCAGGAGCATGCGGTGCCGGCGCTCTCGCGCGTCGCGATCCGCTACACCGCCACCGCCACGCAGCGCGGCGTGGCGCAGTTCGGCGCCACCCAGATGCGCTGGCGCACCCGCTTCGGCTGCTTCGAGGTGCGGCAGACATTGGGCGAGCCGCGCCGGCTGCGCGTGTACCCCAACTTCGCGGCGCTCGCGCGCTACGCGTGGCTCTCGGGCGACCGACGGCTGGCGCAGATCGGCATCAAGACCTATGCGCAGCGCGGGCTGGGCACCGACTTCCGGCAGCTGGCCGACTACAAGACCGGCGACTCGCTGCGCCACATCGACTGGAAGGCCACGCAGCGCCAGCGTCGGCCCATCGTGCGCGAGTTCCAGGACGACCGCGACCAGTGCGTGCTGTTCCTGCTCGACTGCGGCCGCCGCATGCGCGCCGACGAAGGCGCATTGGCGCAGCAGCAGAGCAACAACAGCCACTTCGACGAGGCGCTCAACGCGCTGATGCTGCTGAGCTACGTCGCGCTGAAGGAGGGCGACGAGGTCGGCGCCATGACCTTCGGCTGTCCGCCGCAAGAGCGGCGCGACTTCGCACCGCGCAAGGGCAGCGCCACGCTCAATGCGCTGATGAACCGTCTGCACGACATCCAGCCCGGCGCCACCCATTCGGACTACCTGCTGGCCGCGCAGGAGCTGCTGCGCGTGCAGAAGCGGCGCGCGCTGGTCATCGTGCTGACCAACTTCCGCGACGAGGACGCAGCCGAACTGCGCCCCGCCATCAAGCTGCTGCGCCGCAAGCACCTGGTGCTGGTCGCGAGCCTGCGCGAACGCGTGCTCGGCCACATCGCCAGCCAGCCGCTGGTGCATGCGCGCGACGCGGTCGACGTGGCGGCGGCGCACCTGTTCGAGCAGTCGCGCCGCGACGCCTTCGCGCGCGTGGTGGGCAACGACCCGCTGTCGGTCGACGTTGAGCCGGCCGACCTCGCCGTGGCGTTGGTTAACCGTTACCACGCGGTCAAAAGGGCTGGCCTTTTGTAAAGGTCTTTGCCCACAATGGGCCCTTCATAAATCAGAGGAGAGAGAAGCACATGACGACCGATTTCACCAATCCCAATCCGTACGCCGCGCCGCGCTCGACGGTGGCGGACGTGTACGAGGGCGGCTCCGATGCCGTGCAGCCCGTGAAGCTGTGGTCCGCCAAGGGCCGCATCGGCCGGGCGCGCTTCCTGGCGTACACGCTTTTTTCGTACATCATCTTCATCATCGCGGCCGCGGTGATGGGTGGCATCCTCGGCTTCACCGGCCTTGCGCGCTCCGAAGGCGTGATCGGCGGGCTGACCTTCCTGCTGGCGATTCCGTACCTGGTCTTCTACGTGCTGACCGGCATCCAGCGCTCGCACGACATGGACTGGTCGGGCTGGATGCTGTTCCTGGCGCTGATTCCCTTCGTCGCCCTGATCTGGGTCTTCAAGTCGGGCACCAAAGGCCGCAACCGTTTCGGCGCGCCGCCGCCGCCCAACGGCATCGGCGTGCTGATCGGCGCGTGGCTGCTGCCTGTGATCACGGTGCTCGGCATCCTCGCGGCCGTCGCGCTGCCGGCCTACCAGGGCTACACCACGCGCGCCAAGGCGGCGCAGGTCGAGCGGCCCTGATTCCCTTCGACGCACCACGGCAGGGCCTGTTCGCGAGACACCGCGGAACCGGCTCTGCCGGGCCGCAGGTGTCGCCCCCGGCGAGGGGGAGGAGAAGCGACACGAAGTGCGCGAAGCCTGGGGAGTTCCCTTACCTCACCAGCGTCGATTTGCCGAACAGGCTCTCGATGAGCTCCACGGCCACCTCGGCCGTCTGGTTGCGCACGTCGAGCGCCGGGTTCAGTTCCACCACGTCCAGCGAGCCTAGCCGCCCGGTGTCGGCGATCATTTCCATGCACAGCTGCATCTCGCGGTAGGTGGGCCCGCCGCGCACGCCGGTGCCCACGCCGGGCGCGTCGGCGGGGTCGAGGCAGTCGAGGTCGAAGCTCACGTGCAGGTGGGTGTCTTCATCAACGTCCTGCAGCGCCTCGGTCATGGTGGTGCGCATGCCGTGCTCGTCGATGTGGCGCATGTCGAACACGTTCAGGCCCAGCGTGCGGATGGCTTCCTTCTCGTCGCCGTCCACGCTGCGGATGCCGATGAAGCGGATGGCCTCGTGCGCCAGCGCCGCGCGCTCGCCGCTCCAGCCCGTGAGCACCGCCGGCCCGTGGCCGAGCAGGCACGACACCGGCATGCCATGCAGGTTGCCGCTGGGGCTGGTGGTCTCGGTGTTGACGTCGGAGTGCGCATCGAGCCACAGAACGCGCAGCTTCTTGCCGCGCTTGCGCGCATGCCATGCCACCGCGCTGATCGAGCCGATGGCCAGGCAATGGTCTCCGCCCATCATCAGCGGCACGTGGCCGCCGCTCAGCGCGGCGTCGACGGCCGCGTACACCGAGCGGTTCCAGGCGATCACCTCGTCGAGGTGGCGCAGCCCGTTGGCCGGCGGCGCCCACGGCGTGGCCGGCCCCGCGAGGTTGCCCCGGTCGACGACCGCATAGCCCTGCCGCGCGAGCGCCTCCGGCAGGCCCGCCACGCGCAGCGCGTCGGGGCCCATGCCCGCGCCGCGCACGCTGGCGCCGACATCGGTGGGTGCGCCGATCAGTTCGAGGGTGACCTTGGCCTTGCTCATTTCAACTCCTCAGGTGTCGCCACAGGTAGGCATAGCCCAGTGCGTCCATGAAAGCGGACTCCTTGTTGTCCGTGGCCGCGCTGTGGCCGCCTTCCAGGTTCTCGTAGAAGCTGCTGTCGTAGCCCAGCGCGCTCATCTTCGCGTGCATCTTGCGCGCATGCACCGGGCCCACGCGGTCGTCGCGCGTGGAGGTGGTGAAGAGGGCGGGCGGATAGGCCTGGCCCGGCTTCGCGTTCTCGTAGGGCGAGAAGGTGCGGATGAATTCCCACTCCTCGGGCTGGTCGGGGTCGCCGTACTCGGCGATCCACGATGCGCCGGCCGACAGGTGCGTGTAGCGCCGCATGTCCAGCAGCGCCACCTCGCTCACGATGGCGCCGTAGAGCTGCGGGTACAGCGTGAGCATGTTGCCCATCAGCAGGCCGCCGTTGCTGCCGCCCATGGCGCCCAGGTGCGCGGGCGAGGTGATCTTGCGCGCGATGAGGTCCTCGGACACGGCCGCGAAGTCTTCGCAGGTGCGAAGCCGGTTCTCCTGCAGCGCGGCCTGGTGCCAGCGCGGGCCGTATTCGCCGCCGCCGCGGATGTTGGCGACGACGTACACGCCGCCCTTGTCCAGCCATGCGCGGCCGATGCTGCCGCTGTAGCTGGGCTGCAGCGGGATCTCGAAGCCGCCGTAGGCGTACTGCAGCGTGGGGTTGGTGCCGTCGGCCTTCAGCTCCTTCGGGGCGATCTCGAAGTAGGGCACGCGCGTACCGTCCTTCGAGGTGGCGAAGTGCTGGCTCACGCGGTGGCGCGAGGCGTCGAAGAAGGAAGGGCTGTCCTTCAGCACCTGGGGTTCGCCTTGCCCGACGGTGCCGATGTAGAGCGTGGTCGGCTGCAGGAAGCCACTCACGGTGAGGAAGTAGTCGTCGTTCTCGTCCTCGTCGATGCCGCCCGCCGCGATGGTCGAGAGCGCGGGCGCGCCGCCCAGGCTCTCGCGCTTCCACGGGCCCTTGCCATCCGCGGGCGGCGTGAGCACTTCGAGCCGGTTCACCACGTCGTGCATCACGTTGAGGATCAGGTGGTTGCGCGTCCACGAGTGGTCGTCCAGCGCTGTGGTGTCGTCGGGCTCGAACAGCACCGTGAGCTCGCGCCGGCCCGCCATGTAGTCGTCGAACTTCGCCGCCAGCAGCGAGCCCGACCTGTAGGTGGCGCCGCCCACGGTCCAGTCCTCGCGCGGCTCGATCAGCATCCACTCGCGCGTGATGTCGGTGTTGGAATCGTCGGGCACGTCGATCTTCACCAGCTTGCCTTCGGCGCCGCGCAGCCAGGTCTCGCTTTCGTAGAAGTCGATCTGGCGAGAGACGAAGTCGCGCTCGAAGCCGGGCGTGTTGTCCCGGTAGGCGCTGACGGACATGTCTTCGTGCAGGCCCTCGTACACCGTCACCGCGCTCTCGAGCGGCGTGCCGCGCCGCCACTCCTTCACGATGCGCGGGTAGCTGGAGCTGGTCATCGAGCCGGGGCCGAAGTCGGTGGCCACGTAGAGGTGGTCGATGTCTTTCCAGCCCACGTGGTTCTTGGCCTCGGGCAGCGAGAAGCCGCCTTCGACGAACTGCTTGGCTTCGAGGTCGAACTCGCGCACCACGTCGGCGTCGGCACCGCCGCGCGACAGCGAGATCAGGCAGCGCCTGTAATCGGGCTCCAGGCAGTCGGCGCCGTGCCAGACCCAGTTCTCGCCGTCGGCCGCGGCCAGCGCGTCGAGGTCGAGCACCGTCTCCCATTCGGGCCGGGGCTTGCGGTACTCGTCCAGCGTGGTGCGGCGCCAGACGCCCTTCGGGTGCTCCTTGTCGCGCCAGAAGTTGTAGAAGGAGCGCGGGCCGATCTTGCGGACCATCGGAATGCGCTCATCGGAGTCGAGCACCTCGAGGATGCCCTGCTGGAGCGCCTCGAACGCGGGCGACTGTGCGTAGGCCTGCACGGTGACGGCGTTCTGCGCGCGAGCCCAGTCGAGCTGCTTCTCGCCGTCGATGTCCTCTAGCCAGAGGTTGTCGTCTTCGTCCTGTTGCGGATGCTGCGGGGGGAGGCTGGATGTCATGACCCCAGTGTACGGAGGCGCCGTGAAAGACAGCGAGCCTTGTGAGCAGTTGTTGCGGCTTCTGCTGGCGTTCTTCTTTGGACCCGTACTTTGGGATTACTGGGGCAAACCCCTGTCGCGCCGGTGCCCGCCCTCGGTGGAAACACTGAATAAGCGAGGGCCCGGGAACGCGATGCGCACGGTATCCTGCCAAGCGGCTCATGCCCCACCAAGGAGACACTACACATGAAACACCTGAGCGGTCTTGATGCCACTTTCCTGCACCTGGAAACGCCGGAAATGCCGATGCACGTGGGTTCGCTCAATGTGCTCGACCTGCCCAAGGGCTACACGGGCGACTTCTACGAAGACGCCAAGAACTTCATGGCCAGCCGCATCCATCTGGCCGACGTGTTCACGCGCAAGCTCGCGCTGATGCCCTTCGACATGACCAACCCGGTGTGGGTGGAGGACGACGACATCGACCTCGACTACCACGTGCGTCACATCACGCTGCCCAAGCCCGGAACCAACCGGCAGTTGCAGCAATACGTGGCGCGGCTGCATTCGTCGCTGATCGACCGCAGCCGCCCGATGTGGGAGTTCTACATCATCGACGGCCTCAAGAGCGGCCAGGTGGCGCTCTACACGAAGGTGCACCACGCTGGCATCGACGGGCAGGCCGGCGTGGAAGTGGGCAAGGCCATCTTCGACCTCGAGCCCACGGGTCGCGTGGTGAAGCCGCCGCGCTCGCGTTCGCGCGGCCACAACTACCAGCTGGGCATGGCCGAGCTCGCGACCGCCGCGCTGCGCAACACCGCGCAGCAGTACGTGAAGCTGTTCAAGATGGCGCCGGCCATCGCGCGGGCCATCAGCGGACTCGCGAAGCCCGACGAGAAAGTGGCCGAGAAGGACGCGGCCGCCGCGCCGAAGAAGTTCAACCTCTTCGCGCCGCGCACCTCGCTCAACGTGTCGATCACCAACCAGCGCACCTTCGCCGGCCGCACCATCTCGCTGGCCGAGACCAAGTACATCGCCAAGCACTTCGGCGTGTCGCTCAACGACGTGGTGCTGGCCACCGTGTCGGGGGCCCTGCGCCACTACCTCGCCGACAACAACGAGCTGCCCGCCAAGCCGCTGGTGGCCGGCGTGCCGGTAAGCCTGCGCGAGGCGGGCGACGACACGGCCAACAACCAGGCCAGCATGATCCTGGTGAGCCTGGCCAGCGACATCACCGACCCGATCCAGCGGCTGAAGGCCATCAACGCCTCGTCGACCAGCTCCAAGTCGACCATGAACCGGTTCAAGGCGGTGGTCCTCGACGACTTCCCGACCTTCGCCGCGCCCTGGCTGGTGTCGGGCATCGCCTCGATGGTGGGGCGCTCGGGCATCGTCAACCTGCTGCCGCCGGCGGCCAACGTGGCGGTCTCCAACGTGGCGGGCGCGCCCTTTCCGATGTACTTCGCGGGCGCGCTGGTCACCTGCTACTACCCGGTGTCCATCGCCAGCCACGGCACGGCCCTCAACGTGACGGTGCAGAGCTACAACGGCCGCATGGACTACGGCCTGATCGCCTGCCGCCGCGCCGTGCCCGACATCACCGAGATCGGCGACTACATGCTGGCCGAGCACAAGCTGCTGATGGAGCTGACGCAGAAGCACCCGGCCGCCGCCGGCGCAGCGCCCGCGCCGGTGCCGCCGAAGACGGTGGCGGAGCCTTCGGACGATGAGGCCGAGGCGAAGTCCGCAGTCGTCGCGAAGAAGAAGCCGGCCGCCCGCAAGAAGGCCCCGGTCAAGGTCGCGGCGAAGAAGGCCCCCGTCAAAGCGGCCGCGAAGGTGGCCGCCAAGGCACCGGTCAAGGCCCCCGCCAAGAAGGCCGCGCCCAAGCCGCCGGCCCGCAAGGCCGCCGCGGCCAAGCGTTCGGGCTCCGCGCCCAGGGCTGCAGCGGCCTGATCGGCACAAGGGGCTGGCCCGGAAAGGAAAATTGGGGCAGTTGGACTAGTTTTCCGACCGTTCTAGTTTTCCAGGCCTAGGCCCGCTGGAAGAAGATAGGCCCATCGCGACTGATACAGCCCCTGTTTCCTTCGCGAGCCTTTCAACTTCAAGGAAATCTTCATCATGTCCACGCAAACCTCCATCGCCTCCGCAGCCGTTCACGTCGTCGGCCAGTACAACGACGCGGGCAAGACCCTGGTCGGCGCCTACCGCGCCGGCGTGCATCGCCTGCTGGGCGGCGCGGCCTCGCGCTACAGCGACTTCCTCGGCAGCCGCAAGCTTCCGCTGGTGAGCGAGCAGGTCAAGGCCAACCTGATCGGCGCACAGGAGAAGATCAATGGCTTCCTGGCCAACCGCGTGGACATCGACACCGGCCGCATCGTCTCGGTGATGGACCGCGTCGCCGCCGGCACCACCAGCGGTATCGAAGCCGTCGCCGGCCGCGTGGCCCGCGTCGAATCGCCGGTCGCCACCTCGGTCATCAACGCCCTCGGCGCGCTGAACCAGCCGCTGGCCACCGTCTCGGTGCAGATCGCCGACCGCATCGCCGCCGGCACCAGGCAGATCGAAGCCCGCGTGAATGGCGCTGAAGAAGCCGCCAAGCCGGTCCGCACGGTGAAGGCCAAAGCCACCGCCACCAAGAAGCCGGTTCGCCGCGCTGCCGCCCGCAAGGCGGCCTGATCCCCGGGGCGCGTTGCGTCCCTTTTTTCTTTCCGGCATCTGGAGCACCGCATGGCCACCCGTCCCGACGAAACTGCAAGGTTGAAGAAGAGGGCGGCGCCTGCGAAAAAAGCTCCGGCCGCAAGGAAGGCACCCGCGGCAAGGAAGAAGCCCGTGGAGCAGCCCGGCAAGGCCGAAGTCCTGCTGCGAGCTGGCCTCAAGGCGCTGGACAACGTGCGCAACGACGTCGCCAAGCGCCAGGCCAACGTCATCGAGGGCCTGCTCGGCATCGGGCAGGGCAAGGTCCCTAGCCTGGGCCTCGACAGCTTCGGCATCCGCAAGTTCGAGGACGTGTTCGACCAGCGCGTCGCCACCGCCATGCAGCGCCTGGGCATGCCCGACGCGGCCGAAGTGCAGGCCCTGCGCGACGAAGTGGCGCGGCTGCGCGAGCGCGTGGCGCAACTCGAAGGCACCGGTGCCGCCACTCCCCGTGGCCGGGGCACCAAACGCTGAGCGGCAGGCAACAACGCGACAAGCCGCTTGTGGCCAGCTCAAACACCACGCGCGACCGCATCCTGCAGGCCAGCCTCGCGCTGTTCAATGCGCAAGGCCTTGCGGCCGTGTCGACCCACAAGATTGCCGCCGAGCTGGGCATGAGCCCGGGCAACCTGCACTACCACTTCAAGGCCAAGCAGCTCATCGTCGAATGGCTGTTCAGGCGCTTCGAGCAGAGGCTGGAGGCGCTGAACGGTTCCTCGGCATCCATCGCCGCCATCGACGACCTCTGGCTCGCGCTGCACCTGCGCTTCGAGGCCATCGACGAATACCGCTTCATCTACCGCGACATGGCCTTCCTGGCCAGCGAGTACCCGACGCTGGGCCAGCGCGCGCAGGCCCTCACCGCGCAGAACCTGCTGGCCGCGCAGACGCTGTGCGAGGGCCTCGTGGCCTCGGGCGTCATCGAGACCAGCGCCGAGCAGGCCCGCATCCTGGCGCTGCAGATGGTCTTCACCACCACCTGCTGGCTCTCGTTCGAGCGGCTGGTGCCGGGGCGAGAAGCGCTGGCGCAGGCCGATCCCGGTTTGGCGGCTTTCTACACACTCACGCTGGTTTCCCCGTATGTTTCCAGCGAATCGAGGGCTTACCTTGATTACCTGAGGGCCAAATACCTCGGATAAATGTCGCTGCCGTCCGACGGGGCATTCACTCCGCCGGCCTCATGTTCGTCCCGAAGCAGATACAAGAACCACAAAGGAGCCATCCATCATGACAACCGCCACCTACGCCAAGGAACACGTCGCCCCGCCGTCGCGCCTGCTGCTGCTGGCCGAAGCCCGTGCGCTCTGGGAAACCGGCGCCGGCCTCGCCATGTGGCCGCTGCTGCAGCTCACGCCGCGCGGTGACGGGCATCCGGTGCTGGTGCTGCCGGGCCTCGTGGCGGGCGACGGCTCCACGCTGCTGCTGCGCCGCTACCTCTGCAGCCGCGGCTACGACGCCCACGGCTGGGGCCAGGGCCGCAACTTCGGCCCGCGCGAAGGCGTGGAGCAGGGCATGGTCGAGCTGCTGAAGAGCCTGCACGACAGCAGCGGCCAGAAGGTCAGCGTCATCGGCTGGAGCCTGGGCGGCGTGTATGCGCGGCTGCTGGCGTCTTCCTATTCGCACATGATCCGCAACGTCATCACCCTGGGCAGCCCCTTCTCCGGCAGCCCGCGCGCCACCAACGCATGGCGCGTGTACGAAGGCGTGAGCGGCCAGAGTTCGCACGACCCGCGCCGCATGAAGTTCGTGCAGCCCACGCCGCCCGTGCCCACCACCTCCATCTTCAGCCGCACCGACGGCGTCGTCGCATGGCGCTGCAGCATCGAGAAGACCGGCCCGCAGTCGGAGAACATCGAAGTCATCGCCAGCCACCTGGGGCTGGGCGCGCACCCGGCGGTGCTCTATGCGGTGGCGGACCGGCTGGCGCAGCCGGAAGGCGAGTGGAAGCCGTTCAATCGCGGGGTGCTGGGGCCGCTGGTGTATCCGGATCCGGATCGGGAGGCGTGATCACTGCAGCTGCAGGTTCAGCGAGCTGGACTTCAGGCGAGAGTGTCACTGACTGTCCAGCCTGCCGGTGGTGAAGAAAGAGGATTGCCGTCGGGCCCGAACTCGAAGTCGCCGACGCCGGAAACCACAAGATCGTCCGCCAGCCGTACGTTGGTGAAGCTGCACTGGTTGAAGCGGGTCCGGATCATGGCTGCCTGCGAAAAATCGATGTCGATGAGATGGCACGTGGAAAACGCCGTGCCCGAGAGATCGACCCTGAACAGACGAGGCGATTGAAGGAAGCAGCTCTCGAACTCGCAGTCCAGCAATTCAGCCTTCGCCAAGTCGACGGACTCGAAGCGGCAGTTTTCCAGACGATTTCCGATCCAGGTGCAACCATTCAGCGCCTGGGGCGCTGCAAAGCGGGCGCCCCGAAACAGAGACATCGCTATGGTCGCGCCCGAGGCATCGAGACCCTCCCACGCGATGGTGGACAGATCCGAATGACTCAGATCGACTCCCTGGCCTTCCGCTTGGGCGGCCAGGTTTGCGATGACATCCGCTTGGGAGACTTTCTCTTGCATGATCAGTGGAAGATAACTCGATTGTTGAGACCTGCATTACCCACCGCCGTCTGCAGTTCGCCGATGTGCTGTGGCGACATCTTCAGCGTATCGACGATGACGTTCTCGCCGACGCCCATTTCCTTCTGGATCAGCGCCATTGCATCGGGTGTGTTGTAGCCGCGCGGCGCGTATTGGGAGTTCCAGCCCTTCACGTCCCACTTCTGGCCCGTGGAGTCGATGAACTCCGATGCTCCGGTGGGGTCGCGCGTGATGGGACCAGGCAGCTTGCCTTGCTCTTCCATTGAAAGTCCGACCTCCGCTTCCCGGCGTGTCTTGGCCGTGGCCTTGCCCCCTTGTGCGGGATCCTTGGCCAGCTCCTCGATTCTTTGTGCGCGCTCCTCGGGAGACATGGGGCGGCGCGTGACAACCGTGCCTTCGCGCGCGCTCGAGGTGTTGCGCGGCGTGGGCTCCGGCACGGGCCTGCGCGACTTGCCCTCCAGCGTTCGGCTGACCGGCTCCAGCGGCGCTCCGCGCATCGATTCGCCGGGCCGCGGGAGCGGCTCGGGCGCGCGCTTGCCACCGCCGAAGCCCACGTGCGCGGTGGCCATGTCGAACGCACTGGCGCCGAACTGATTGGCCGCGGCAACTTGCTGTTCCGATCCGCCAAGCACCCGCGTGGCTGCTCCAGGCGCACCGAAGAGGGGCCCCAGCAGGGCGATGCCCAGCGAATTGCCGAAGCGCAGGTTCTGCTCGCTCAGCCAGGCGCTCTCGGCGCCGGAAACGCTGTTCTCCCAGCGCGGCCCCGGCGTGTAGACATCCTGCAGGAAGGAGGTTCTTCTCCTGAGCTCCAGCGACTGTTCGGGCGGCAGAGGACTCTTGCCGCTGTAGTGGTCGTTCAACTGCTGGAGCTTCTCGTCCAGCGCCGACTTCGGAATCTCGTCGGGCATCTGTTCGCATGCCCGCTGGAAGGTCTTGGCCGACTGCAGTGCATCGGTCGGTTCCAGGCGCGCGTCGCGTCCGAGGCCGATCCACATCCGTTCGTACAGCGGAATCTTTTCGAACTCCGCCTTCTCCCGCTCGTACCGCTCGCTGCAGATGCCGGGCCGGCGTCGCAGCATCGGCCCCTTGGGCACTTCGAAGGTCAACACCCTGCCCAGCGTGCCGTTGCTGGTGAAGGCCGGTGTCGAGAAGGGCGACGAGGAAGAAGACGAAGACGTGGACAGCACCTGCCCCAGCGTCTTCCTGTCGTCGGGCATCGAACCCATCAGGCGGCTCCGTTCATCTCGCACAGGTCGCCGTGGCGGGCCACGGGGCGGCTCTCGACGAAGACTGTCTGCGAGCCCGAAATGATCTTCACGTTGCCCGCGCCGAGCGAGACGCCCGAGCGCACGCCGCTGCCCGCGTTGCCCGTCACGCCCTTGACGATGCTGTCGACCATCAGCACCTTCTCGCTGCGCGCGAACACCGTGTGCGAATAGGCAGCCTTCTCGGGCGGCAGGATCGACACGATGTCGAAGGGAACGACCTGCGTGCCGACGATGCAGAAGTCGGGCACGACGTTGACCACCATGAAGCCCGACTCCGCGTCGGCGATGTGCTTTTCGGCGCTCATGCGGTCGCTTCCTCCTGGTGCGTGCCGGCGTCGCTCGCCGTGGCTTCTGCAAGCTGCCGGTGGAAGAGGTCGGCCGCCACCGTGTCGAGCGCCTGGTCCAGCGTGAGGCGCCAGGTGAGGTGCACGAGCATCTCGTCGAGGTCGATGTGCACGGTGTCGAGCGTCATGGCCTCGCTGCGTTCCGTGCCGCTGCTGTCCTTGCACAGCGCTTCGATCCACAGGTGCGGCAGTTGGAACTCGACCTGCGGCGCCGAAGCGAAGAAGCCGCTCATGTGCACCGATTCATCTCCCCGCAGGCCACCGGCCACGAGCTGGTCGGCGGGCGCGTACTGGAAGAAGCGCTCATCGAAATCGTCGGCGTAGTCCATGTAGGGCTGACTGGCATGGCGTTCGCGCCAGGCCTGGTCGTAGGTGCCGGCCAGCGCGACGCGCGGCTGCCAGAAGCGCGCGACGGGCCCGAAGCCGGCGGGACGGGCGTCTTCCTGGTTGGCTTGCCGCAGGGGCGCATCGGCGTACTCGATCTGCGGGCCGGGAAACGGCTGGCCGGCGGCATGGCGCGCCGCGGGATGATCGTCGCGGCTCGCACTGCCGAACCATCCGCGGCCGCAAGGGTTGGCTGGATGGGTGCGGGGCGGCGCCGATTCGTCGTCGCCCTGGTCGAAGCCCCAGCCGCCGTAGGCGAGTTCGTAGCGCAGCGGCACGGCCAGCGCAGGCTGCGGATCGGAGAGGGTGCGCTGCGTGGCGTCCGGCTGCCAGTCCCACTGGCGCGGGCCCGTCAGGCGCAGCGCCTTGTGCAGCAACGGCTGCTGCTGCCGGTGCACCTGAAGCTGAGCTTGCCAAGCGGGCCGTGGTGTCCAGTCGAGCGCGTGCGCGGTGCCCGTCACGTAGATATCGGCGTCGGGCTTGCGCAGCAGCACGTCGGTTGCCGCGCGCAGGCTCGACAGCGTGGCGAAGGACGCGTCCCAGGGCTCATCGGCGAAGACGGGCCCACGGTGAAACGTCGCAGGCTCGAGCCGGCCGGGTGCCAGCACGAAGCTCGCGCACACCACCACCACGTCGTGGAAGCGCCGTCCCTTGCCCATCTTGTCGAACTGGAAGTGCGGAAAGGGCGTTGCGTTGCGCAACTGCGCGAGGCGCGGCGCGGGAATCGGCGGCGCGGGCTCAGCCACGGGTGTCGCCCTTGTCCGCCGCCATCTTCCCTACACCGGCGGAGACAGCCGCCGAGACGGTGCCCAGCACCTGAGTCACCTGGCCCGCCGCCCCGCCGCCACCACCGCCGCCTCCGGCCACCTGCTGCGCGATCGACGCGAGCTGCCCCGCCTTGCCGAGCAGGTCGGCGGGGTTGCCACCCATCAGCGCACCGAGGCTCGCCAGCGGGCTGCCCGGAGGCTCGGCCGGCGGCGAAGCAGGCACTGCGTTCGGCTGCAGCGCCGCGCCGCCGCCCTTGGGGTTGAGCCAGATGTGCTCGCCGTTGACGGTCACGTCATCGCCCTGCGCCGTGATGTTGATCTTCTTGCCGGTGACCGCGATGGAGCCGTCGGCCTTGAGCTGCATCACCGACGCGCCCACGCGCAGCGAGATGGTCTTGCCGTCCATCTCGATATGGCTGCCCTTGTCGCCGCCCACGGACAGCAGGTACTTCTCGCCGACCTTGGTGGTCTGCGTCTTGCCGACCATGGTGTTGTCCGTCATGCCGACCACGCTGTTGCGCAGCATGCCGACGTTGAAGGAGTAGGCCAGGCCGATGTTCACCATCTTGGCCAGGCCCACGTTGTGCATGTAGGCCATGCCGATGGTGGCCATCTGGTTGCGGCCCACCTTCTTGCTGCGGTCTTGCCCTACCGAGTGGGTCTCGTCGTGCTCGACCTCGATGTCCTGGTTGCGCTCGGCATGCAGCCACACCTGCTCCTGCCCCTTCTTGTCCTCGAAGCGAAAGGCATTGGCGTTGGCCTCGCTGCCGCCCTCGGAGCTGCGCGTGAGCAGGCCGCTCTGCGTGGCGTTGTCGGGCAGCGTCCACGGCGGCATGTTGTCGGCGTTGTAGACGCGGCCGGTCACGATGGGCCGGTCGGGGTCGCCGTTCTCGAAGTCGACGATCACCTCCTGCCCGATGCGCGGGATCTGGATGCCGCCGAAGTTGGTGCCAGCCCAGGGCGATGACACGCGCACCCAGCACGAGCTGTTCTCGTCTTTCGTGCAATAGCGGTTCCAGTGAAAACTCAGCTTCACGCGGCCGTACTCGTCGGTCCATATCTCGCGGCCGGCCGGACCGGTGACGATGGCGGTCTGCGGGCCCGTGGTGCGCGGCCTGGGCACCGGCGGCACCGGCGCGCGAAAGACCTTGCTCGACGGAATCACGTCGAAGTCGACGCGGCACTCGAATTCCTGCTGCGAACTCGCATCGCCCACATCCTGCAGTTCCAGATGCGCATGCGTGACAAGGTACTGCCGGTTCGATTCGTTCTGCGGATGGCGCTCCAGCGTCACCATGCAACCCGGCACCACCGCGCGCAGGTTGCCCGAGCCGCTGGCGAGCTCGCCCTGGCTGCCCGTCTCTTCCATGCGCGTGCGCACCAGTTGCTCGCCTTCGGACTCGACGACATAGTCGCCCGGCCAGCCGTAGCGCTCCCAGGTGTTCTGCGCGGTCTTGCGCGGCATGGCGCTGATCTGCTGCAGCTCGGCCTTGGGGCGCCTGAAGTCGAAGTCGTCAGTCACCCAGCGGCCGCTTTGCAGTTCCTCGCAGGCGTTGAAGCGGTCACAGTGCTCCTCGCGCACCGTCGCGTCCGCCGGATGGAACGGAATCGTCCGGTAGCCCTCGTGGGCGAAGGGCTGGTGCGAGGCCATGTCATCCACGATGACCAGCTTGTGGCTGTTCTCCTCGTGCTCGAAGTAGAAGTACAGGCCCCATTCGTGCAGCAGCCGCGCGACGAAATCGTGGTCGCTCTCGCCGTACTGCACCTGGAACTCGCGCGGCGGATAGCTCCTCGTAGCCCGGATTTCGAAGGGCAGGCCGTACTTGCCGAGCACCGCCTTGACGATGTCCAGCACGTTCTGGTTTTGGAAGATGCGGTAGTCGCTCGTGCGTGTCGCGAGCGTGAGCCACGGCTCGATCACGGCCTCGTAGAGCGCGCGCCGGTTCTCCAGCCGCAGGAAGCGCACGCGCGTGACCAGCCCCGAGATGTGGCGCTGCTGCGGCCCCGAACCCGGACGGCCGTCGAGCACGATGTGCGCGGCCAGCATTTCGCCCACCAGCTGCTTGATGGCGACGTTGGCTGCCTGCCGCTCGTTGTAGCCCTGCTGCTCGGGCGTGGCAAGCGTCAGCGTGTAGCGAAACAGGCTGCTGAGGCCCTCGTCGCCCACGATGGCAATGGGTTCCAGCGCCGGCGAATTGCCGAGCGTGGGCATGGCGGATGAGGAGGCGGTAAGGACACGCGCGAGCTGCGCTGCGCCGACAGACATGAAATCTCCCTGATGTTCTTGGCTGACGAAGCAAATCGTAGCAATTCGAGCCCGAAACACCAGTAAGACGATAGATTGCTGCAGATCGGATATTTCCGACGTTCCCGCGTTCGCGTACGCAAGATTGCGGCGAGCCATGACTTCCGTCACTTGTGGCGCCGCTGGTCCGCCCAAAACAATGGCTGCACCATGCACAGCCTCCCGCCCGTCTACCCCCGCATCAGGCATGCCGGCTTTCTGGAGCAGGCGATGCGGCCGGTGCTGGACCTGATCGAGGCGCTCGGAGGCAGCCGCGAGGCGCACGAGGCCGTGGCTTTTCCACTCGCCGTGGACTCCGACCTGCTTGTGAGCTTCGTGGTCGACACCTCGGCGCGGTTCGTCACGCTGACCCGCGAAGGGCTGCAGGAAACGGGACTCGACACGCAGTCGATGTACGAGCTGGCCATCGACAACATGCTGCGGCTCGTGGCGCCCAATGCCGGCACGCGGGACTTCGGCTGCTACAGGGCGCTCGTCGCGGGCGATGGCTTCGAGGCCTGCATGCTGCTTTTGCCGGACCTCTGGGAGCAGTTCGCGCAGGAGTTCGAGGGCGAGCTGATCGCGGTGGTACCGCGCAGCGACGTCGTCTACTTCACCGACAGCCGGGGGAGCTTCGAGTCGCGCGGCGAGGCCGTCACCGCCGCCGATGCGCTGGGCCGCATGTGTTCGGCCGCTGCCAGGATCAAGGCAGCGGCGGGAGCCGAGGGTCTTTCCGACAGGGTGATGGCGCTGACCCCGGACGGCTGGTGTGTTCGCGGCACGCTGGACGCCTTCGCGCCTGCGATGGAGGCCTGAGCCTCCACCTCCGCTTCAGTTGCCCGCCCACACGTCCAGCACGTAGCGCTGGTCGGCAATCATCTTGTCCATCCACGCGGTGCTGTCGTGCCCGTGCTCGCGTGCGAGGTCGCTGAGCGTGCGCCGCACGTCGGGCTCCATGCGCGAGCCGTCGCCGCACACGTAGACCACCGCGCCGGCTTCCAGCAGCTTCCATACATGGGCGGCCTGCTCGCGGATCAGGTCCTGCACGTAGACCTTGCGCTCGCCGGCGCGCGAGAAGGCGGTGTGCAGTTTCATCAGGCCGCGATGCGCCCAGGCCTGCAGTTCGTCGGCGTAGATGAAGTCCTGCTCGGGGTGGCGGCAGCCGAAGAAGAGCAGCGCCTCGCCGAGCGCGGCGCCCGCTTCGGCCTGCGCCGCGCGCTCCTGCAGGAAGCCCCGGAAGGGCGCGAGCCCGGTGCCGGGGCCGACCATGATGAGCGGCCGGCTCGCATCCTCCGGCAGCCTGAAGCCTTCGGCCGTGGTTTCGCGCACCACGCCGTGCACGGTGTCCCCGGCCTCGGCCCGCGCGAGGAAGTTGGAGCACACGCCTTCGAAGGTGCCGATGCCCGACTTGGCCAGTCCGCTCACCACGCCCACGGTCACGCTGCACTTGCCCGGCGTCATCGTGGGCGACGAAGAGATCGAGTAGTAGCGCGGCGAGAGCGGCGACAGCATTTCCAGGAACACGGCAAACGGCACCTGGCAGGCCGGAAACTCCTGCAGCAGGTCGAGCACCGACTTGCGCTTGTGCAGCACCTCGGCCTTGTAGTTCGCCTGCGAGGCGTCGTCGCTGCCCGACAGCGCTGCCAGCTTGGGCTTGCTGAAGGGGCATTCGGTGTATGCCGCGAGCGTGGCGATCTGCTTGCGCGTGGCCACGTCCTGCAGCTCGACATAGTCGCCCAGCAGGCGGTCGACCGCGATCACCTGCTCCACCGGCAGCGCCGCCTTGCGGCCCGTGGCCGCGTGCAGCCGCACATGGGCCGTGCGGTCGAAGCCGAAGCGTGCCATCGCGCGCTCGACCTGCGCAGGGCCGTTGCGAGGCACCACGCTCAGGTGGTCGCCGGCGCGATAGACAAGGCCCTCGGGCAGCATCAGCTCGACGTGGCGCGTGGAGCGGCCGGCCTCGCCGTTGCCACCGCTTTGCAGTTCGCGGTTCTCGATCACGCGCAGCGCCACCGCGCCCAGCGCATCGACGATCGCGTTCTTCTGCGGCGGCGGCAGTTCTTCCAGCGTGTAGAGCGGCTCGCTCTGCGCGGGCGTGTCGGCGCCGGTCTTGATGCCGAAGGCCTTTGCCAGTTCGGGCCAGAGGGCGTCGCTCCAGTCCTGGAAGGCGCCGTCCATGTCCTCGCGTGCATCGCCTTCGCCGCGCGCATGCATGCGCGTGGCGCCCAGTGCCTCCAGCCGCTCGTCGATGCGGCGCGGCACAGCCTGGTAGGTGGAGGCCCAGTCGGTGTTGCCGCAGCCGAAGACGCTGAAGCGCACGCCGTTGAGCGAATCGTCGGCCTTGTCGAGCCAGCGGTGGAACTCTGCCGCGTTGTCGGGCGCCGCGCCGTTGTACGAGGCGCAGACGATGGCGACCGCGCCGCTGGCCGGCAGGCGCTCGGCGTAGTCGTCGAGCGAGGCCAGCTGCGTCGAGAAGCCGCGCATCTCGCCGGCCTCGGCCAACTGGCGCGCCAGGTCTTCGGCGGTGCCGAGGTTGGAGCCCTGCAGCACCAGCAGCGAGGTGCCGTGGCGCGCCGCCTGCGGCTTGCGCTCTGCCTGCTGCACGGGCTGAACCGGTGCGGCGGCCGCGTCGCTCATGTTGCCGCGCGGGCGCGTGGCCGGGTCGCGCGGCAGCGCCTTGATCCTGAAGTTCTCGGGCTTGATCGTCAGCGCTTCCTTGATCTTCAGCTTGTAGCCGGTGTGGTCCACCAGGTTGAAGCGCTGCAGGATCATGCCCAGCGTGAGCACCGCCTCCTGCAGCGCGAACTGTCGCCCGATGCAGGCGCGCTGGCCGTTGCCGAAGGGCTTGAAGGCGTTCACCGGCCGCTCGCGCTCGGCCTCGCGGCTGAAGTGGTCGGGGTTGAACTGGTCGGCGTCCTCGCCCCAGATGCCCTTGTCGCGATGCAGCGCCAGCGCGTGCATGATGACCATGTTGTTCTTCTTGATCGTGTACTGCCCGCCGATCTTCGTTTCTTCCTTCGCGCGCATCGAGATCGCGGGCGCGGTGGGGTACAGGCGCAGCGATTCCTTCAGCACCTGCATCACGTACTGCAGGCGGTTGACCTGCGCGTAGGTGGGCTTCTGCGTGGTGTCGGGGCCGAACACGTTGTCGACCTCGGCCTGTGCCTTGGCCATGGCCTCGGGGTTGTTCAGCAGGAAGTAGATGGCGAAGGAAAGCAGGCCGCTGGTGGTCTCGTGCCCCGCGATGAGGAATTCGATGCACTCGTCGCGGATCATCTTGTCGGTGAGCTTCTCGCCGCTCTTCTTGTCCACGCCCGCGATCATGTAGCTCAGCAGGTCGGGCTTGGTGGCGATGTCGGCCCCGCTCGCGCGCCGCTCCTCGATGATGTCTTCCACCATCTTGTGCATGTAGCGGATGTCCTTGCGCTGCTGGGCGAGCTCCTTCTTCAGCATCAGCTCCTCCAGCGGCAGGCCGCGGCGGTTCTGCACCGTCTCCAGCGTACGCACCATCGCATCGACGAAGGGATGGAAGCCCTCGCGGTAGAAGGAGTTGAAGCGGTAGCCGAAGCCGCACAGGCCGATGGTGTCGAGCGTGAGCGCGGTCATGTCGCGCACCACGTCCACCTCCTCGTCGAAGTTCAGTCGCTCCCACTTGGTGACCAGCTGCCCGGCGATGTCCAGCATCATCGGGTGATAGGCCTGCATCGCGCGCTGGCTGAAGTTGGCCAGCAGGATGTTGTGCGGCTTCGACCAGGTCTCCTCGTGCGTGTCGGAGGTGAAGAGGCCGTGCGAGGCGGCGCGCAGCCGGCGCAGCGCGCCGCGCGTGCTCTTGTCGAAGCGTTCTTCCTCGCAGAGTTCGTCCACCAGCGCGGGCGACGACACCACGATCACCGGCATGCCCGGCATGTCCAGCCAGTAGATGCCGCCCAGGTCCTGCGCGATCTTCCACATGTCGAGCACGGGAGAGTCGGAGCCGATCGACAGCAGGTTGCCAACGAAGGGTTTCTTCGCCGGATGCGGGATCGGGTAGAGCGAGTTTTTGCCTGCCATGGTCTTGTTATGCCTTCGGTATGGACCCGCCTCTGAGATCCGGGGTTTGACATCTGGAGTATCTCGACGGCACAGGCGGCAGGCAGGACGGGGTTTCCCTTAGCAGGCGGAAGTGTCGATGTAGATAGCCTTAGTTGCCGAAAGCTTCGATATCCGCCAGCCATTGAGCGAAATGCGGGCACTCTTGGCGGATTCGCTCAATGCCGATCCGCTGGGCAGCATTCGGCCCGTGAAGTGTTTTGCGATAGGCGGGGAACAGCGCTTCGATTCGTTTCGATGGTGCCGATTGAGGGCTATCGTTGATTTCTTCTGGTGTCTGTACACCGGCGCGGATCGCGGCAAATGCTGCACCGCGCTCAGGTGTCGCCATGACGTCGGGCAATATCTCCGTGTCGGCAAACAGAAACGTTTCAAACTCGTGAAGAGTCAGGAAGGTTCTCAAGTTGCCCGGATTTCCGAAATGCTGATCGATCGCTTGTTCGACATGACGTGCTCGCTCTCTGGCCGAGCCGAACGTCGCCCTTGTCGGCATGCCGGGGAAGTCCGTGGGCAATGCGTAGTAATCGAGCATAGTGGTTATCAACGCCCCGGAGTCGGGCAGCAACTTGGTCAGGTCGTTCTTGAACTTCGCGAAATTGGTGACTCCACCCTTAAAGTTGGCCCCGTCTTTGACTCGCTTGGTCACGAGGACGACGGGCGTCAAGTACAGCTCGGAGGACTCGAAGAAAGGAGCCAACACGCGTTTGACGAACGCTTCTTCCGTCCATCCCTCGACGAGCACCAGCACACGTTTCATCAGGGACGCGCGCCCAGGAGGTTTTTTTCCCACAACTCCCCGAGGGAATAGTCGTCAAGCCATATCTTCATGTCGACGCTGTTCAGGTGTTTGAACACGGTCTGACGGCCTTCCCGGTCGACGGTCCAAACGTCTTCGGGGCCGAATTGATTGACGAGGGTAACGGACTGTGTGGCGACGAGCACTTGCGACCGCGTGGATACCGAAGAAAGAAGGCCGGCGAGTAGGGATACTGCTGCGGGGTGGAGGCCTAGCTCAGGCTCGTCCAGCAGGAGAACCGTGGGAGGCTTGGGCTGGAGCATCAGCGTGGCAAGACAAATGAAACGCAGCGTACCGTCCGAAAGAGCATGGGCGTTGAAGTAGGCATCGCTGCCCTTCTCTCGCCATTCGAGCCGAATTCGAGACTCGTTGAGTCGGGACGGGGCCAGCCGAAAATCATCGAAGAAAGGCGCGATCTGGCGAACGGTATCCACGACGTTGCGATAGTGGCTCGGACTCTTCTCCTGCATCCAGTACAGGAATGCCGCCAGATTTTCTGCTTGTGGTTGAAGAAAACTGTTGTCGTCAATGGCTCCAGTCGACTTCATCGGCGCCGAGTCGCTGGTGTCGTGAAAGTGGTAGACGCGATAGCTTTCCAGGGCTCCCATCGCTTGCCGAGCGCACTGGTGCGTGTGCTCGCGCAACTTTGACTCTCTTGTATTTGTCGCGACAAGAATGTCAAAGGGCTTTTGGGGGTGCGTTTTCCTGTTTTGATACGTAGCCTGTTCAAGACCCACGATAAAAGCATCGTCGTCAGTTGGCAGTAGCCGAACCCTGTATCCGTTCGCTTCGTCTCCCTCCGCAAACTCCAAGGCAAAGGACATGGATTTCGAAGTTTTTCGCCCGAAGTGCAACAGTGCTTCAGCGCCGCCTTTTATTGCGGTGTAGCCGGCGAGGTTCTGTGTAACGACCTCGCGAAGAAATCGGAACACCGAGATGAGGTTTGATTTTCCGACGCCGTTGCCGCCAATGAACAGGTTCAATTGGCCGAGCGCGAGCGTCTGGTCGTGAATCGACTTGTAGTTCTTGATCGAGAGTTTTTCCAGCCGGCGCATAACCTGCATATTGCCACGCCGGTGATCCATTTTCAGAACTTGGGCTAGAAGGCTCACCTTTCAGGGCCTGACCATCTTGCACTCCGTGCCCTGCGCCAACTCGTTCCCGGTATAGACCGCATCGGTACGGAAGCCATAGTTCGTGCCCTCCCAGCCCGTCTTCACCGTCTTGCCGTCCACCGGCACGATGGTGTTGACCACCTGCGGCAGCAGCAGCTGGTGGTCTTCGGCGCGCATGCGCACCGGGCCCACCACCGAGTCGAAGCTCAGGTCCTCGAGGGCATGCGCGACCTTCACCGTGTCGGTGGATCCGGCCTTGTTGATGGCCGCGGCCAGCAGGCGCGGCGTCATGTCGATGCGCGGCGCGAGGAAGTCCTTGCCGGTCTTGGCCTTGTAGGCCTTGGCCAGCGCGTCCACCTTGGGCGTGTCGGCCTCGCCTGGATGCCATTCGGCCACCCAGGTCAGCTGGCCCAGCTTCGCCTGCGACACCGCGGTGACCGTGCCCGGCACCGAGCCCGCGCTGTGGTTGAAGTAGCGCAGGTTGTAGCCCGCGTCGCCGGCGGCCTTCAGCAGCAGCGTCATGTCCTGGCCCCAGTTGCCGGTGATGACGGAGTCGGCGCCGCTTTGCTTCACGTTGGCGATGTAGGGCGCGAAGTCCTTCACGCGGCCGATGGGGTGCAGCGTCTCGCCGACGAACTGGATGTCGGGCCGCGCCAGGCCCACCATCTGGCGGCCATAGCTGGCCCACTGCTTGCCGTGCGCGTAGTCCTGGTTCAGCAGGTAGACCTTCTTCACCTCGGGCGTCTTCTTGATGTAGTTGGCCAGCGCCTTCATCTTCATCGCGGTGTTGGCCTCGGTCTGGAAGTGCCAGAAGCTGCAGCCCTTGCCCGTCATCTCGGGGTCGATGGAGGAGTGGTTCAGCACGATCAGCTCCTTGCCCGGGTTGCGCTGGTTCCAGCGCGCCACCGACTGCACCAGCGCCGTGACCACCGAGGAGCCCGAGCCGCCCGTCACGATGGCCTTCGCTCCCTGGTCGATGGCCGCCTGCAGCGCGCTCTGGCTTTCCTGCGCCGAGAGCTTGCTGTCGAACTGCAGCAACTGCAGCTTCGTGCCGCCGAGCACGCCGCCCCTGGCGTTGATGTCCTCGATGGCGTACTGCGTGTGCATCAGCATCAGCTCGCCCACATTGGCGAAGGGGCCCGAGAGCGGGTCGATGTAAGCGATCTTGTAGGTCACCTGCTGGGCATTTGCTGCACCGGCTGTGGCAATCAGACAGGCAAGGGCGATCCGCGCCAGTGGCGCCTTCTTTGGCTTCATGGTGACTTGTCTCCGGAGGGTGTGGTTGTGTGTTGTCAGCTCTTCACGCGCAGCCCGATCACGCGGCTGGCCAGCTTCGTGAGCTCGGCCACCACCTCGTCGGGCGAGAGGCGCCCGCCCGGGCGATACCAGCTGTAGAGGAAGCCCGGCAGGCTGCAGGCCGCGAGCGCGGTGATCTTGGTTTCGCTGAAGTCGAGGTCGCCGTCGGCGCGCGCTTGCTCGAGCAGCGGGCACAACAGGTCGTAGAAGTGGTGCGCCAGTTTCTTCTGCGCGGCGAGGTACTCGGGCCGGTACACCTGCGGCTCGCGGTACGGGAAGAAGGCCACGGGGTGGTGCGAGATGGTCGCGCGAATGAGCCGCTCGATGCCTTCGAGCACCTTCTCGCTCGCGCGGCGCGGATCGGTGGCCGCGAAGTCGAGCGCGGTGAAGCAGTCGACCGCGGGGCGCCACGAGAGCGTCTCGAAGATCTCCTGCTTGTCGCGGAAGTAGTAGTACACGAAGGGCTTGGTCATGCCCAGATCGCGCACGATCTGCGCCATGGTGGTGTTGGCGTAGCCCTGGGCCGCGAAGAGCTGCGCGGCCGCCTGCAGGATGCGCTCGCGCTGCTGGTCGGTGCCCTGCGTGGCCGCGCGCTGCCGGCCCGTGCCCTGGGGCAGGTGCGGCTGCGCCGTGACGTTGCTCTGGTCTGCGGAGCCAGAGGGTTTTTGCCGTGTCGCGGAAGTTATACCCATGGGTAGGATTGTTCGTGCACCATGCACCATTGGCAAGCGCCAGCCCCTTGCGGGCTGCTATCGATAACCCTGAGAAAGTGACGCCATGGAGACATTGCCCGACCGCCCGCAGCAGCCCCTGCACGAGTACCTGCGCACCCACGCGCGCGAGCGTGGCGGCAGCCCCGCCTGCATCTGGTACGGCAACACCACGAGCTGGAGCGAGCTCGACCGCGCCAGCGACGCCTTCGCCGCGCGCCTGCAGGCCCTGGGCGTCGGCAAGGGCGAACCGGTGGTGCTCTTTCTCAACAACTGCCCGCAGTACCTGGTCGCGCACTTCGGCATCCAGAAGATCGGCGCCATCGTCTGCCCGAGCGGGCCGCTCAACAAGGAGCACGAGCTGGCCTACCAGGTCAACGACCTGAGAGCGCGCGTGATCGTCGCAGCCGCGCCGCTGCTGCCAGTTGTGCGCAAGGTGCAGCCCGAGAGTTCGCTTGAGCACGTGTTCGTGGTGCATTACGCCGACCTGCTGCCGGCCGAGCCCGCGCTCGACCTGCCGGCCGAACTCTGCGCCGAGCGCGAGGCGGAGCGCAGGGTGCCCGAAGGCTGCGAAGACTTCCTCGCCGTGATGCGCTCCGGCGCGAAGCCGCAGCCAGTGGCCATCGGCATGGACGACGTGGCGCTCATGACCTACACCTCGGGCACCACCGGCCTGCCCAAGGGCGCGATGCTGAGCTACGGCAACGCGCTCTTCAAGACGCGCGCGGCGGCCGACTGCAACGGCGTGGGCCCCGCCGACGTGCTGCTCTCGATCGCGCCGCTGTATCACATCGCCGGCATGCTGATGGGCGTCAACGTGCCGGTGCTCACCGGCGCGGCCTCGGTGCTGCTGCACCGCTTCGATCCGCGCGCGGCGCTGCAGGCCATCGCCGCATACAAGGTGAGCTGGTGGTACAGCATCGCGCCGATGAACGTGGCCTGCATGCAGGTGCCGGACATCGCCAGCTTCGACCTGCGCAGCCTGAAGATGAACCCGGTGACCAGCTTCGGCATCGCCTTCACCGAGCCGCTGGCGCTGCAGTGGCGCTCGCACGCGCCGAACTGCACCTCGTTCGAGGCCGCCTACGGCCTGAGCGAGACCCACACCTGCGACACCTACACGCCGCACCATGCGCCGCGCTGGGGCACGCAGGGCGTGCCGGTGCCGGGCGTGACCATCCGCATCGTCGATGCCGACACGCAGGCCGACCTGCCGGCGGGCGAGGTCGGCGAGATCGTGCTCACCAGCCCCGGCACCTTCAGGGGCTACTGGAACAAGCCCGAGGCCACGGCCGCCACGCTGCGCAACGGATGGGTGCACACGGGCGACATGGGAAAGATCGACGCCGACGGCTACCTGACCTTCATCGGCCGCTTCAAGGAAATGATCAAGGTCTCGGGCTACAGCGTGTTCCCGGAGGAGGTCGAGACCATCCTCATCAAGCATCCGGCGGTGGCGCAGGCGGCCGTCGTCGCGCAGCCCGACGCCGAAAAGGGCGAGGTGGTGAAAGCCTTCATCGTACGCAAGCCCGGCGCCACGCTGGAGGCCGATGCGCTCGTGGCCTGGGCGCGCGACAACATGGCGAGCTACAAGGCGCCGCGCGCGGTGAGCTTCATCGACGCGCTGCCCACCACCGGCGCCGGCAAGGTGCTGCGCCGTCTGCTCAAAGACAAAAGCTGAGAGGTTCCGTTTGCTGTTCTCCAAAGTTCTGATTGCCAACCGCGGCGAGATCGCGGTGCGCCTGGTGCGCGCGCTGCGCGACCTGGGCATCGCCAGCGTGGCGGTGCATGCCAGAGACGATGCCGCCGCACTGCATGCGCAACTGGCCGACACGGCGGTGGCGCTCGACGCGACCGGCCCTTCCGCATACCTCGATGCCGCCGCGCTGATCGCCGTGGCGAAGGCGCAGGGCTGCGACGCGGTGCATCCCGGCTATGGCTTCCTCAGCGAGCGCGCCGACTTCGCGCAGGCCTGCGCGGATGCGGGCCTGGTCTTCATCGGCCCCACGCCGGAGCAGCTCGGCCTGTTCGGCGACAAGGCGCGCGCGCGCGAACTCGCTACGCAATGCGACGTGCCCGTGATGCCCGGCAGCCCCGGCGCTGTGACGCTCGCGCAGGCGCAGGCCTTCTTCGCACAGCAGCACGCGCAGGGCGCGGGCGTGATGGTCAAGGCCATCGGCGGCGGCGGCGGACGCGGCATGCGCGCGGTGCTGGATGCGCAGGAGTTGCCCGAGGCGCATGCGCGCTGCATGTCCGAAGCCAAGGCGGCCTTCGGCATCGAGGGCGTCTATGTCGAGCGTCTGATGCTCAACGCGCGGCACATCGAGGTGCAGGTGATCGGCGACGGCAAGGCCGTGGCAAGCCTAGGCGAGCGCGAGTGCACGCTGCAGCGGCGCTTCCAGAAGCTGGTGGAAATCGCGCCCAGCCCTTCGCTGCCCGAGGCATTGCGCGCGCAGGTCACGCAGGCCGCGCTGCGCATGGCGAAGGCGGTGGGCTATCGCGGGCTCGGCACCTTCGAGTTCCTGGTCGATGCAGCATCGGCGACGCTGCCCTTCGTGTTCATCGAGGCCAACCCGCGCCTGCAGGTCGAGCACACGGTGACCGAGGCGGTGACGGGGCTGGACCTCGTGCAGCTGCAGATCGCCGTCGCCGCCGGCCAGCCGCTGGCCGAGCTCGGCGTGGAGGCCGACCGCACGGCGCCGCAGCGCGGCTTCGCGGTGCAGTGGCGCATCAACGCCGAGACGCTCGACGCACAGGGCAACGCACGGCCTTCGGGCGGCACGCTCGCGCGCTTCGACCTGCCGGCCGGCCCCGGCGTGCGTGTGGACACGCACGGCTATGCGGGCCTCGCGCCTTCGCCGCACTACGACACGCTGCTCGCCAAGCTCATCGTGCATTCGCCGTCGGCGCGTTTCGAGGATGCGCTGCGCCGCTCGCTGCGCGCGCTCGACGAGTGCCACATCGACGGCATCGCCACCAACCTCGCGCTGCTGTGTGCCATCGCGGCGCGGCCCGAGTTCGAGACGCAGGCGGTGCACACGCGCTTCGTGGAGGCGCATCTGGGCGATCTGCTCGCCGCCGCTTCGGCGCTGGAGAAGCAGGTGCGAAAGACGGTGGCCGCTCCGGTTGGGCAGATGCCCGTTGCTGCCGATGACGATTCGGACGAGCTCACCGTCAAGGCCCCGATGCCCGCGCGCCTCGTGCAGTTCGAGGTCGAGGTGGGCGACGTGCTGCCGGTCGGCGCGCAGCTCGGCGTGCTGGAAGCCATGAAGATGGAGCATCTGCTGCACGCGCCCGTGGCCGGCCGCGTGGTGGC
Organism: Variovorax sp. TLI9-5A; assembly: GCF_056867935.1. Lineage (NCBI taxonomy): Bacteria > Pseudomonadati > Pseudomonadota > Betaproteobacteria > Burkholderiales > Comamonadaceae > Variovorax > Variovorax sp. TLI9-5A. Next base: position 982,885 of record NZ_CP200310.1, read on the forward strand.
GTTGCTGGCCGCGCCGGGCGACTACCTCGTCGAGGGGCAGTCGCTGGTGCAGCTCGAAGCCGTCGATACGCTGGCCGTGCAGGCCGAGGCGCGCGCCGAGCACGATCTCGACGCGATCCGCCCCGACCTGCAAAAAGTGATCGACCGCCATGCCTACACGCTCGACGCCAACCGCAAGGCTGCCGTCGACAAGCGCCATGCGCAGGGCGGGCGCACCGCGCGCGAGAACATCGCGGACCTGTGCGACACAGTTTCCGACCCTGCCAACTTCATCGAGTACGGCGCGCTCGCCATTGCCGCGCAGACGCGTCGCCGCACGCTGGAAGATCTTGTCGTCAACACGCCCGCCGATGGCATGGTCACGGGGCTGGGCAGCGTCAACGCGAAGCAGTTCGGCCCCGAGGCCTCGCGCTGCGCGGTGCTGGCCTACGACTACACGGTGCTGGCCGGCACGCAGGGCATGCGCAACCACCACAAGACCGACCGGCTGCTCGCGGTGGCGCATCAGCTGAAGCTACCGGTGGTGCTCTTCGCGGAAGGCGGCGGCGGGCGGCCAGGCGATACCGACATGCCCATCGTGGCCGGCCTCAACAACCACACCTTCAGCCAGTTCGCGGCGCTCTCGGGCAAGGTGCCGGTGGTGGGCATCGTGCACGGCCGCTGCTTCGCGGGCAATGCGGCGCTGCTGGGCTGCGCCGACGTGATCATCGCCACCAAGGGCAGCAACATCGGCATGAGCGGCCCCGCGATGATCGAGGGCGGCGGGCTCGGTACTTTCGCGCCGGAGCAGATCGGGCCGAGCGGGGTGCAGTCGCGCAACGGCGTGATCGACATCCTGGTGGAAGACGAGGCCGCGGCAGTGGCCGCCGCGAAGCAGTACCTCTCGTACTTCCAGGGCGCGACTACCGACTGGCAGTGCGCCGACCCGCGCACGCTGCGCCACGTGGTGCCCGAGAACCGCCTTCGCGTGTACGACGTGCGCGCCGCGATGCGCGGCGTGGCCGACACCGGCTCGCTGCTCGAGCTGCGCGCGGGCTTCGGCGCGGGCATCGTCACCGCGCTCGCGCGTATCGAGGGCAGGCCGGTCGGGCTGATGGCCAACAACCCGCATCACCTGGGCGGCGCCATCGACGTGGAGGCGGCCGACAAGTCCGCGCGATTCATGCAGCTGTGCAATGCGCACGGCCTTCCAATTGTTTCGTTGTGCGACACGCCCGGCTTCATGGTCGGGCCCGAGATCGAGGCGCAGGCGCAGGTGCGGCATGTGTGCCGCATGTTCATGGTGGCTTCGCATCTGCGCGTGCCCTTCTTTGCCGTGGTGCTGCGCAAGGGCTATGGTCTGGGCGCGCAGGCGATGACGGCCGGTGGCTTCGATGCACCCGTATTTACCGTGGCATGGCCTACGGGTGAATTCGGCGCTATGGGGCTGGAAGGTGCAGTGCGGCTGGGTTTTCGCAAGGAGCTGGCCGCCGCGCCCGAAGGTGCCGAGCGCGATGCGTTGTTCAAGAAGCTGGTCGCGCAGCAATACGAGAACGGCGAGGCCATCCACATGGCGCAGACGCTGGAGATCGACGCGGTCATCGACCCGGCCGAGACGCGCACCTGGCTGGTGCGCGGCCTGTCTTCCGCGACGAAGGCGCAAGGGGCGGCTGTTGCATACGTAGACACCTGGTAACCGGGCTTTAGACCTCGTCACGCGCGGGGGAACAGTGGCTCCGTACACTGGGCCGCTTTGCGTGCATGAACCTGGTTTCCCGATGGGCAGCCCGCCTTCGCGACGTGGCCGTCGCTCACTGGGTGGCTGCCTTCCTCCTTGCCCTGCTGGCCATCGGTGTGCAAGCCGTCACGCCCGATGGGCGTGCGCGCCAGCCCGCCGAGGCGCACTGGGTCGCGAGCTGGGCGGTGGCGCCCGTCGACTTCGCCGAGATGGCCGCGAGCCCCGGCGGCGGCAGCTACTCGTCGCCCGCGGGCAATGACCTGCGCGGACAGACGCTCCGCCAGAAGGTGGAGCTGTCGCTCGACGGAGAGCGCATCCGCATCCGCTTTTCCAATCGTTTCGGCAAGACGCCGCTGCGCATCGCCGCGGCGAGCGTGGCGCGCGGCACCGGTGCCGAGGCGTTCTCGCCGGCCACGCTGCGCGTGCTGCATTTCGGCGGCCGCAGCAGCCTCACCATCGCCCCGGGCGCGGAGGCCTGGAGCGACGGCATCGATTTGCCGGTGCAGGCGGGCCAGACCGTGGTGGTGAGCGCCTTCTTCGATCGCGCCACGCCCTTCTCCACGGTATCGATGCTGGAGTCGGGCACGACATGGGTGACGGCCGGCAATGCGGTGATGACGCCGAAGCTCAGGAATTCGTCGACGCTGGTGCTCAACCAGATCGTGACCGGGCTCGACGTGCTCACCACCAAGTCCATTCGCACCGTCGTGGCCTTCGGCGATTCGATCACGGCGGGTACCACGGAGGCCACCACCGGCGCCTACCCCGACATGCTGGCCACGCGCCTGCGCGATACCCAACCCGGCGGGCAGGACGTCGCGGTGCTCAACGTGGGCATCGGCGGCAACCGCCTGCTGGCCGACGGCATCGGCCCCAGCGGTCTTTCGCGCTTCGAGCTCGACGTGCTGAAGCAGAGCAGCGCGACCCACGCGATCATCCTGCTGGGCACCAACGACATCGGCCGCACACTGTTCGCCAAGGTGCCTGGCGCGGAGCTCAAGCCGCGCGACATGCCGACGGCCGAACGCATCACCGAAGGGCTGCAGCAGCTCGTGAAGCAGGCGCGCGCCAAGGGCGTGAAGGTGCTGATCGGCACCGTGCCGCCGTTCAGGAACACGCCCTACTGGAGCGAAGCGAGCGAGGCCATGCGCGAGGCCGTGAACCGCTGGATCCGCGGCAAGCAGGACGTCGACGGCGTGATCGATTTCGACGCCGCGCTGCGCGACCCGGCCGATCCGCAGGCGCTGAACCCGCTGTTCGACTCGGGCGACCACCTGCATCCCAACAAGGCTGGCCATGCGGCGATGGCCGCGGCCATCGACCTGCGCGAACTGCAGGAATGAGCCTTTCATGGGCTTCCTGCGCGAGTGAGTGAGCGCTAGCAAGAGCCAGAAAGACCCCAAAGGCGCGTCACAGCTTTACACAAGACTTCGTGCACGGCTTACAGGAGGTTCACAAGGGCTGGGCAGCATGAAGGCTCCTCCAACAACTCATGAGGAGTTCTTCATGAAAAAACTCGCATTGGCTCTTTCCGTCGGCGCTGCATCGCTTCTGTCGGTGGGCGCGCTGACCGTTCCGACGGCCGCGCAGGCGCAACCCGTGGTCACCATCCAGGTGCCGCCGCCTCCGCCGCGCTATGAACGCGTTCCGCCGCCGCGCCGCGGCTACGTGTGGGCGCCGGGGCACTACGAGTGGCGCGGCGGCCGCCACGTGTGGATCGGCGGCGGCTGGGTCCGTGCCCGCCCGGGCTACGCCTACCGCGCGCCGGAGTGGCGCCAGGACGGCGACCGCTGGGTCTACGACAGGGGCCGCTGGGACCGTGACGGCGACGGCGTGCCGAACCGCTATGACCGTCGGCCGAACAATCCGTATCGCAACTGACGGCGTTGCCTAAGCAAACATGCCCCCTGAAGAGGGGGCATGTTTATTTGAGGGCTTGCTGCTGGAAGTTCAGCGGAACACCACCGTGCGGTGCCCGTTCAGCAGCACCCGGTGCTCGCTGTGCCACTTCACCGCGCGCGCCAGCACCTGGCTCTCGGTGTCGCGGCCTCGGGCCGTGAGGTCTTCCACCGTGTCGGTGTGGTCGGCGCGGGCCACGTCCTGCTCGATGATCGGGCCTTCGTCGAGGTCGGCGGTCACGTAGTGGGCGGTGGCGCCGATCAGCTTCACGCCGCGGTCGTGAGCCTGGTAGTAGGGCTTGGCGCCCTTGAAGCTCGGCAGGAACGAGTGGTGGATGTTGATGGCGCGGCCCGACAGGCTGCGGCAGAGGTTGTCGCTCAGGATCTGCATGTAGCGCGCGAGCACCACGAGTTCGGCGCCCTCGGCCTCGATGATCTCGAGCTGCCTGGCCTCGGCCTGCGCCTTGGTCGCGCCCGTCACCGGGATGTGGTGGAAGGGCACGTTGTAGCTGGCGGCCAGCTGGTAGAAGTCGCGGTGGTTCGAGATGATGGCGCGCACGTCGATGGCGAGCAGGCCGCTCTTCCAGCGGAACAGCAGGTCGTTGAGGCAGTGGCCTTCCTTGCTGACCATGATGACGGTCTTCATCGGCTCGGCGGCCGCGTGCAGCTGCAGCGTCATGCCGAAGCCGGTGGCGAAGGCCTTCAGCTCCTCGCGCAGCACGGCTTCGCTGTGGGCGCCGCAGGCGAAGCGCACGCGCATGAAGAAAAGACCCGTGTCATGGTCGTTGTACTGGGCCGCCTCCTCGATGTTGGCGCCGTGCTCGAGCAGGAAGCCCGAAACGGCGTGCACGATGCCCGTCCGGTCGGGGCAGTAGAGGTTCAGGATGTAGGCAGGCGAGGTGGGCGTAGAGGTCGTCATCAGGATGGGATTGTCGCAGGGTGCCAGAATCGCGATTTTCCCCTCCCAGATAACCCAACCGCAGGAGCGAGACATGGCCTACCAGGACTTCAACATGGACAACCAGTGGTTGCCCTTCACCCCCAACCGTCATTTCCGCAAGGACCCGCGCGTGTTCGTGGCGGCCGACGGCATGGAGTTCACCACCCACGACGGGCGCAAGGTGATCGACGGCATCTCGTCGCTGTGGTGCGTGGGTGCGGGCCATAACCGCAAGCCGATCAACGAGGCGATCAAGCAGCAGCTCGACACGCTGGACTACGCCACCGCCTTCCAGGTCAGCAACGACAAGGCCTTCAAGGCGGCCGAGATGATCGCCTCGCTGGCCCCGGGCGACCTGAACAAGGTGCTGTTCTGCAACTCGGGCTCGGAAGCGGCCGACACCTCGATGAAGGTGGCGCTGGCCTATCACCGCGCGCGCGGCGAGGGCCACCGCAACGTGTTCATCGGCCGCGAGAAGGGTTATCACGGCGTGGGATTCGGCGGCATGTCGGTGGGCGGCATCCCGGGCAACCGCAAGGTGTTCGGCTCGGCCTTCCTGCCGCGCGTGGACCACATGCGCTTCATCCACGATCCGGTGAACCACGCCTACATCCACAACGAGGAGCCGGTGTGGGCCGAGGACCCGCTGGTCGAGCTCGAGACGCGCATCCTGCCGTTGCACGACCCGAGCAACGTGGCCGCGATCATCGTGGAGCCGGTGGCCGGTTCGGCCGGCTGGTACCTGCCGCCCAAGGGCTACCTGAAGCGGCTGCGCGAGATCTGCGACAAGCACGGCATCCTGCTGATCTTCGACGAGGTCATCACCGGCTTCGGCCGCATGGGCACCAACTTCGCGTCCGACTACTTCGGTGTGGTCCCCGACATGCTGAACTTCGCCAAGTGCGTGACCAACGGCGTCATCCCGCTGGGCGGCGTGATCTGCCGCGACAAGCTCTACGACGCGATGATGAAGACCGACGCACCCGAGCACGTGGTCGAGTTCTTCCACGGCTACACCTACTCGGGCCACCCGGTGGCCTGCGCGGCCGCCATCGCCACGCTCGATCTCTTCAAGCAGGAGAACCTCTTCACGCGCGCAGGCGAAATGGGCAAGGTGCTGGGCGATGCCTTCCACAGCACGCTGAAGGGCCTGCCCAACGTCATCAGCATCCGCAGCCTCGGCCTCGCCGCGGCGGTGGAGCTCGCACCCATCGCGGGCACGCCGGGCAAGCGCGCCTACGAGATCTTCCTCGACTGCTTCCACAAGGGCGCGCTGGTGCGGCCCGCGGGCGACGTGCTGGTGATCGCGCCGCCGTACATCGTCGAGAAGTCGCACATCGACACGCTGGTGAACACGCTGGCCGATTCGATCAAGGCGCACGCCTGAGAGGGAGCACGGTACCGGCGGCCAGCCGGAGATCGATGTCCGGATACGGCCGGTGGAGGCGGCAGGGAACGCGCAGCATGTGAATGTTCGCGGCCCCGCTGCCTTTTCTTTTCCGAGGACACGATCATGCTGAAGCTGCAACTGAGCCGCATCGAGTCGCCACTGGGTGGGCTCCTTCTCGTCGTCGACGACGCCGGCACGATTCATGCGCTGGACTACGCGGACCATCGCGCCCGTCAGCATCGTCGTTCCCTGCCATCGCGTGATCGGCAAGAACGGCGAGCTCAAGGGCTATGCGGGCGGTGTCATTCGCAAACAGCGGCTGCTGGAGCATGAAGGCGCATTGCCTGCCGCCGATGCGAAGCCTGCAAGCGCAAATGCAACCGCGGTGCAGGAGACGATGCAGCTCGCGTTCGGAGCCTGCCGCTTCCCGCTTTCCATTTCTACCGGTTCCCGGGATACCGGTCACCGCATCCGGTGCCTAGCATCCCTCGCGAAACGTAGCACTCGTGGATCCGTCGGGTGCGTTTTCAAAAGAGGAATCGTCATTCAACGCGTATTTCTTTGGTCTTGGGCTGCGGCCTGGCCTGTCGCTTGAACTCGGCGCAGTAGTCTTTCTCGGGCAGGGGCGGCGTGCGCCAGATGCGGTCGTAGTCGCCGGTCTCGGGGCCGGCCGCGGAAGCCGGTGCGGCCATCAGCCGTACGGCGGCGATCTTCACGTCGTCGGGCAGGTGCTGCGGAACGCCAAGCGCGCGCACCACGTGACCGGCGCCGGCGATCAGCAGCACGGTCTGGCCCGGCCGCTTCGCCTTGACGATGGCCTGCGCCATCGCGCGGTCGCGGCCCACCTGGATGCGCGTCATGGGGACGATCTGCGATTCGGGGAGCATCCGGCAGTGACCTTCGCGCACGGCGTCCTGCTGGGCGGTAAAGGCCTCGCCGTTGAGCTGCACGTCGAGCGAGACGTCGGCCATCGCGTCCTTCATGCGGGCGCGCGGCAGGTTGGCGCCGACCACCGGCACGCCGGCGCGCACGGCGGCCATCACGGCGGGGCCGTAGCTGGCCCAGGGCCAGGCCTTGTCGCTCCAGTCGAGCGCGGCCTGCACCTGCGCCTCGGTGGCGGTGGGGGCGAACTGCGCGGTGCTGCGGCCTTCCTCGGCCATCTCCAGTGCCAGCGCTGCGAGATGGCCGCGCGCGGCCAGCGCCTCGACCGTCTCGCGCTCGATGACGTGGTGCTCGGGCGCGTCGTGCTGCTCGCCTAGCAGCAGGGCATCGACCGGCTGCAGTGCCGCGACGCGGCGCGCGACGGGAGCGTCCGGCGCATCGGCGCCCGATGCCGAAAGGGACGAGAACGCCGAGCAGCCCGCTAGCGCGGCCGCGGCGAACAGGGGGAACAGCAGCGGGAGACGGGAAGCCCGAGCGGGCCGGTGAGGAAGAGGCATCGCGCCATACTATGCCCTCGGCGCGCGCACGCGGTGCCGTCCGCCGCCGCTTTTCCCTGTCGTCCCTTCTTCCGGTCCGTGTCTTCCCGATATCCCGTTCGCGTGCTGGCCACGCTGCTGCTGGCGCTCGCTGCCGCGTGTGCGTGCCTGGCGCTGCATACGCCGCTGCCCTGGATGATCGGCCCGCTGCTCGCGGTGTCGCTGGCCTCGATCGCGGGCGCCCCCACCGCGAGCTACACGCCGCTGCGCAACGCGGGGCAGTGGACCATCGGCACGGCGCTGGGGCTGTATTTCACGCCGCACGTGGTGGGGCTGGTCGCCAGCGTCTGGTGGGCGATCGTGCTGGCCATCGCCTGGGCACTGCTGCTGGGCGTGGGCTTCGGCCGCTGGCTGCACGCGATGCACGCGGCGCGCATGCCGCAGGTGCCGGCGAAGTCCATGAGAGCCACGACTTACTTCTCGGGCGCCATCGGCGGCGCGTCGGAGATGACGCTGATGGCCGAGTCGGCCGGCGCGCGCACCGACCTCGTGGCCGCGGCGCACAGCCTGCGGCTGGTGGTGGTGACGGTGACCATCCCCTTCGCGATGCAGTGGAGCGGGCTGCACGGCCTGGAGATCAACCCGCCGGGCGTGCGCGAAGTGAACCCTGTTGGCCTCGCGCTGCTGGCGGTGGCGACCGGCATCGGCGCGCTCGCGATGCGCGCGCTGAAGCGCACCAACCCGTGGTTCATCGGGCCGCTGCTGGTGGCGATGGGCTTCACCATCGCGGGCCAGTCGCTGTCGGCCGTGCCTGCGTGGATGTCGAACACGGCGCAGCTGGTGATCGCCGTGAGCCTGGGCGTGCGCTTCAGCCGCGAGTTCTTGCACACGGCGCCGCGCTGGCTGGGCTCGGTGGTGCTGGGCACCTTCGGCATGCTGGTGCTCTGCGCCGCGGTGGCGTGGCTGCTGGCGTGGGCGACCGGGCTGCATCCGGCCACGATGATCCTTGGCACCTCGCCGGGCGGCATCGCCGAGATGTCGATCACCGCCAAGGTGCTGCAGCTGGGCGTGCCGGTGGTCACGGCCTTCCAGGTCTGCCGGCTGGTGGCGGTGCTGCTGATCGTGGGGCCGATGTTCCGGTGGATCTACCGCCGTGAGTCAGCGAAGCCGGTGCGGCCATGAAAAAAGCGCCCGAGGGGGCGCTTTCTGATCGCTCCGAGGGAGCGCGGTGGGCCGGATGCGGCTTCAGTGCACCAGAACGGGCGTGTGGGCCAGCTCTGCGTAGCCTTCGAGCGTGTCCTCGACCTCTTCCTGCGTGGGGGTGTTGAGCTGCCAAGCGGCGATCTGTTGCTGGAACAGTTCGGCCCAGGAGCCGTCGAGGTACACCTCCTTGCCCGAACGCTTGTCCACGATCTCGAAGCCATGGCGCTCGAGGACCGGCATGTTCGGCTGCGCGGACTCCTCGCCTTCATTGGGCTGCACGTGGACGACGACGAAAGACTCCGAGTCATAAAGCATGTTCATGGCGGGCCCTGTGAGGATGTCGATGGCGTTCATGGGGGTTAGATAGCAATCAACGCGCCAGTTTCAAGATAGGTTGTCTATCTGTAAAACCAACTGGCTAATTGGCATATCCCTGACTCCTTTCGCTTCGTTGTTGTGACTTTCTCCTCAATTGGGCGGACCGGGAGGCAGGGGTTTGCGCAACTGCGCGTCAGCGAAGTCCCCGTTGGCCTCGGTTTGCCTGATCCGCACGGGTAGATACCCGTATTCCGGGGCGAGCCAGAGTTCCAGTTTCCTGTCGAAGGCCTTGCGCGGGTCGCGGGTGAGCTTGCGCGCGGTGAATTCGCCGGCCGGCAGGCTGAGTTTTTCCTCGTCGCCGACCACGAAGACCCAGACCTCGGCGTCCCGGGGGCCAACGGTCTGCACCGAAATCTTGGTGCCTGCCGGGTAGCGCTGCGGGCTGGCCGCCAGAAGGCCGCCGAGCTGCATCATGACGCTCATGCGGTCCTGCGCGCCAGGCAGCAGGGGCACGGGCGGCGTGTTGCTGCTGAACACGATCTGGTTCTGGTCGCGCACGAAATGCGAAGCCACTTCCGATTTGCGGCTCTCGGAATACCGCTCCGGCTCCAGGCCCGAGGGACCGATGCGCCCGGTGCTGTGCCAGTTGAGCAGCGTGAAGAACACCGCCTTGAGCGTCAGCCGGCCGTCGTAGCGGGTGCCGTCCTGCAGCCAGACCAGTTCGCCGAACACGCCGCGCTGCGGCGAGGCGCCGGACTGGCCGGTGGCTTCGAAGTCCAGCGTGACCGAGCCCGGGATCTTCATCGCCTGCGTGCCGGCGATGGTGCCCGAGGTCTCGCCGCCGGCCGTCGCGGCGGTGCCGGTTCCGCCGGAGGGCGATGTCGCGCCCGCCGGAGCGCTGGCCGCCGCTTCGGGCGGTGTTGCTCCTGAATCGGTAGCGGCCTGGGCTGTCAGGTCGGGCGTTTCCGGTGCGGGCGTCGCAACTGTCTCAGGTTCTGGCGACGGTTCGGCGGGGGCGGGCTTCGGTGCCGGCTTCGGCCTGGGCACCGAGGCTTCGCGCGGCCGCTTGGGCTTCGGTGGCGGTGCGGGCCTCGCTTCGGCGGGCGCGGCTGCCGGTGCGGGCGCCTCGGCGGCGGGAGGCGCGATCACGATGGTGCGCGTGCTGAACTTGCTCGCCAGCGGCGAGGGCTCCGGCCCCATGGCCATCGGTGCCAGCCCGAGCAGCAGAACGTGGACCAGCCCCACCAGCAGCGTCAGCCCGACCAGCGCGCGCCACGACGGACGCCCGGGCAGGCCGGGAGGCAGCAGTGCAGAAGAGGGCGGGGCGACGAGCGTCGGCATCGGTATGTGGAGTGAGGCGCCGGCCAGGAGGTTCACCAAAGACCACCTCGGTAAACTGCCGCCCGTTCAACCAGTTTAAGTGGGAGCGGCGACGGGTCCATGCCGGCGCCCCGCTCCCGTTCTCACGCACGCACCGCATCATGAAACTCGCCACCCTGAAGGACGGCTCGCGCGACGGCCAGCTCGTCGTCGTATCGCGCGACCTCACGCTCGCCCACTACGCCACCGGCATCGCCAACCGGCTGCAGCAGGTGCTGGACGATTGGGGCTTCATGAGCCCGCAGCTGCAGGACCTGTACGCCAGCCTCAACGCCGGCCGCGCGCGCCACGCCTTTCCCTTCGACCCCTCGATGTGCATGGCCCCGCTGCCGCGGGCCTACCAATGGGCCGACGGCTCGGCCTACCTGAACCACGTCGAGCTGGTGCGCAAGGCGCGCAACGCCGAGGTGCCCGAGAGCTTCTACACCGACCCGCTGATGTACCAGGGCGGCAGCGACGACTTCCTCGGCCCCACCGACGACGTGATCGTGCCCAGCGAAGCCATGGGCATCGACTTCGAGGCCGAAATCGCGGTCATCACCGGCGACGTGCGCATGGGCGCCACGCCCGACCAGGCGCTGGATGGCATCCGCCTCGTGATGCTGGCCAACGACGTGAGCCTGCGCAACCTCATCCCGGCCGAGCTGGCCAAGGGCTTCGGCTTCTTCCAGAGCAAGCCCGCCACCGCCTTCAGCCCCGTGGCCGTCACCCTCGACGAACTCGGCGAGGCCTGGCAGCACGGCCGCGTGCACCTGGCGCTGCAAAGCAGCTGGAACGGCCGCAAGGTCGGCATGTGCGACGCCGGCCCGGAGATGACCTTCCACTTCGGCCAGCTCATCGCCCACATCGCCAAGACCCGCAACGTGCGCGCCGGCAGCATCGTCGGCAGCGGCACCGTGAGCAACAAGGGCGTCGAGAAGAAGGACGGCCAGATGGACTGGCCCAAGGGCTACTCGTGCATCGCCGAGAAGCGCTGCATCGAGACCATCCAGACCGGCCAGCCCTACACCGACTTCATGAAGTTCGGCGACACCATCCGCATCGAGATGAAGGGGCTGGACGGGCGCTCGCTCTTCGGCGCGATCGACCAGGAGATCGTGTCGACGGCCGGGCGGCCGAAGGAGGCGCCGGTGTCGCTGGTGAAGCCGCAGCAGGGCGGGGGCGAGCCGTCTGACGAGGAGCTTCAAGATACCCCCGAGAACTGACGATCCGACCCATGATCGCCTGTGCCGGTGAATCGAGACATTCCGGTTCGGCGGCGTCGCCAATGCGCGCGCCAGCCGGAGCCTATTCCAGCGAGTACATGGCCGACATGCCCTCCCAAAGCCTAAAGAGTCACTGCAACTGTTGACCATATTGCATGGCAGGTGAATTCAGGAAGAAATCACAGATTTCTGAATATTTACGGGGACTTTGCCCAGAAACTTGTCCTCTATTTGGCTGAAAAAGATGGTATTTTTCGGACAAATAGAAGTTGCTCATGCCACGCGCACCATCTGTCAACAGCATCGACACCCAATTGTCTCGCCGGGTGCAACGAGCCACGCGCGGCACTGTATTCACGCCAGCCAGCTTCGCGAGTCTTGGCAGCCGTGCCGCGATCGACAAGGCGCTGCAGCGGCTCGTGGCATCGGGCAATCTGCGCCGGCTGTCGCGCGGCCTCTACGACAAGCCTAGGCAGGACGAACTGCTCGGCACGCTCTGGCCGAGCGTCGATGCCGTCGTGCGTGCCCTGGCGGGAAAGGACCGCATCCGTACGCAGCCGACCGGCGCCTATGCCGCCAATCTGCTGGGCCTGTCGGAGCAAGTGCCCGCCAAGGTGGTGCTCTTGACCGATGGCACCGCGCGCTCGGTACAGGCGGGCCCGCTCCAGATCACCCTCAAGCGCACGACGCCGCGTGAGATGGCCGCTGCAGGCCGGCTTAGCGGACTGGTGATTCAGGCGTTCAAGGCTTTGGGCGCCAAGAACATCACTCCAGAGCGGATTCGCCGGTTGCGGCAGACCCTTCCCGCGACCGAGCGGGCCAAGCTCATTCAAGACATTGCGCTGGCGCCGGGCTGGATGCAGCCTTTCTTGCGCGAACTGGCCCGTGAGGGCGGTGAGAGTGCGCCGGCCTCACAAGCAACTTCATCACCATGAGCGAGACACCCGTGCTGGCAGGTCGATTCCTGTCGTTGCCACCCGAACGTCGTGCCCTTGCATTCGAGCAGGCAGCCGCCGGGCGCGCGGGTCAGCAGGTCATGCTGGAGAAGGATTTCTGGGTCAGTTGGCTCCTGGGCCAACTGTTCTTGCTACCTGATGTTGCGCCGCATCTCGTTTTCAAGGGTGGTACGTCGTTGTCGAAGGTCTACGGCGTCATCGATCGCTTTTCGGAGGACATCGACCTGTGCCTTGCGCCTGCCTTCGTCGGCGCCGATGCCGAGAGCTTTGACGCGCTGGAGAGTCGGACGCAGCGCGATGCGGCGGTGCTGGAGATGCAGCGCCTGTGCGGCCTCAAGGTCAGAGAAGTGATGCAGCCGTTGCTGGAGTCCCTCATTCGCGAGGCACTGGGTGCTCCAGAAGGCGCCGATACCTGGCTGCGCTACGAAGACGACGAGGCGGCGCGTTCCCCCGTCCTGTATTTTCGATACCCGACTCAGCAGGGCACGGGCTTCGCCTATATCCGGCGTGAGGTCAAGCTGGAGCTTGGCACGCTCACCGATCAGCAACCCACGGAGCGCCATCCGATCCGGCCGCTCGTCAGCGATGTGTTTCCCTCGATTTTCGAGGACTGGCACTGCGAAGTCACCGCACTGGCGCTCGAGCGAACGTTCTGGGAAAAGGCGACGATCCTGCACGCGGAATTCCACCGGCCGGATGAGCAGGGTCTGCCCGATCGCTACGCGCGGCACTATTCGGACATGGCGCGCCTGCTCGCGCACCAGGACTCCGATCGTTTCCTGGCCGACGCAACCCTGTGCGCGCATGTGGTGGACTGGAAGAGCCGCGTGTTCGCGCGCGGATGGGCGCGATACGACCTTGCGCGAGCCGGTACTTTTCGTCTCGTGCCACCTGCGTCGCGGCAGATGGCGCTCGCCCAGGATTACGCAGTCATGCAGCAGATGTTCGCCAGCGCACCGCCCGCCTTCGATGAAGTGCTGGCGAGTTTGGCGAAAGCCGAGGCACAGATCAACGCGGGCAAGGCGGAATGATGCGGGCAGCCTGCCTGAGCATGTTTTGCCGTTCACCGATATGCATGTGCGGGACCGCGGAAATAGTGTGAACAGGCCCTAAACCCCTTGTGTTCCGCGCAGCAGCTCCTTCTGCGACCGTATCCCCAGCCGCCGGAACGCCCGGTACTGGTGGGTGCGCACCGTAGTCAGTTCCACGCCGATCTCGCGCGCGGCCTCCTTGGCCGTCCGGCCCGCCATCAGGTGGCCGATGACTTCGCGCTCGCGCAGGCTCAGCCTCAGCAGCCGCTCGGCGAGGGCGGGCTCCACCGCCTTGCGCGCGGCCATGGCGCTGCGGCCGTGCGCGGCGGTGGCGTCGGCCAGCAGCGTGGCGTGGGCCTCGATGAGCGCGAAGTCGGCCGCGCCGAACTCCGGCTGCGCGAGGCTGCGGTAGAAGCTCACGGCCACGCGCTGGCCGGTGGGCTGCAGCAACAGCACCGAAGCGCGCTCGCGGATGCCCACGTCGCCGTAGCAGGCGGCGCGGTACACCGGGTCGGCCACCTCGTCGGCGCGCTGGTGGCCCATCCAGAGCTGCGCGCGCCTGGGCAGCTTGCGCGCGGCGAGCCAGGCCATGTTCGGATCGAGCAGGTCGAAGCGCTGCGCCACGTAGCGCTCGGATGTGCGCTCGGCCGTGCTCCCGTAGCTGCTGGCGGCCGACACCAGCTCGATGCGCCCGGCGGCATCGACCACGAACACGGTGCAGAAGGTGACCGGCATCACGCGCTGCATGGCCCTGAGGTAGCTGGTCGCCAGCAGCGGGGTGCCCACGCCGGAGAGCACATCGCCGACCACGGCCGCGGCCAGCGCGGCGTCTTCTGAAGGGTGGATGCGCCAGCGTCTCATGGCTGGGAAAGGAAGGAGAAAAGGGCGCGCATGCGGGTAAACACCTCGTACGAAGTTATGACATTGCCGCCCCTTGCGCATCGGGACAATCCCGCCGGATGACGAACTCCCCCGCTGCCACCCTCGGCGATGCCGCCAGCGGCCCCGTGCCGCCGAAGCCCGGCGCCGACGCCGGACTGCCGCCCTCGGTCGGCGCTTTCCACTACACGCGCTACGAACCCCGCACGCCCGAACTAGGCCCCGACAGGGTCGAAGCAGCCAGCCACCCGATGGTGATCGCGGGCGGCGGCCCGGTCGGCATGGCGCTCGCACTGGGGCTCGCGAACCACGGCGTGCGCAGCGTGATCCTCGAAGCCGACGACACCGTGTGCGTGGGCAGCCGCGCGGCCTGCATCTCGCGCCGCAGCCTGGAGATCATGGAGCGGCTCGGCGTGCTCGGCGCCTTCATGGACAAGGGCCTGCCCTGGACCGGCGGGCGCAGTTTCTACAAGACGGCCGAGGTCTTCCGCTTCGAGATGCCGAACGACGAGCGGCAGAAGCTGCCGCCGATGATCAACCTCGAGCAGTACTACGCCGAGCACTACCTGCTCGCGGAGATCCTGCGCCGCAACGAGCGCACGCCGGGACTCGTCGACATCCGCTGGGGCACCGAGCTCACCGGCCTTTCGCAGGACGACGAAGGCGTGACGCTCGACGTGCGCAACGCCGAAGGCGCCTACCGCCTGCGCGGCCAGTGGCTGGCGGCCTGCGACGGCGGCCAGAGCTTCGTGCGCAAGACCATGGGGCTCGCGCTCGAAGGCACGGGCTACGAAGGCCGCTACGTGATCATCGACATCGAGCTCAAGAGCGGCCACCCGACCGAGCGCCGCGCCTGGTTCGACCCGCCGTGGAACCCCGGCTCGACCGTGCTGATGCACCGCCAGCCCGACGACATCTGGCGCATCGACTACCAGCTGCGCCCCGGCCAGAGCACCGAGGAGGCGCTGCAGCCGGCGGCCGTTGCCGAGTTCGTGCAGCGCCACCTCGACGCCATCGGCGAAGGCCATCTGCCGTGGAAGACGGTGTGGACCTCGGTCTACCGTGCCGGCGCGATGACGCTGGAGAGCTACCGCCACGGCCGCGTCGTGTTCGCGGGCAATGCCGCGCACGCCATGCCGATCTTCGGCGTGCGCGGGCTCAACTCCGGTTTCGACGACGCGGACAACCTCGCGTGGAAGCTGGCCTTCGTCGCACGGGGCCTGTCGGACGCGGCGCTGCTCGACTCCTACTCGCAGGAGCGCATCGAGGCCTTCCATGTGAACGCCGAGAACGCGATGCGCAGCACCGAGTTCATGTCGCCGCCCTCTCGCGGCTTCGACCTGCTGCGCGAGGCGGCGCTGTCGCTGTCGGAAGAGCACCGCGGCATCGCGCAGCTCATCAACCCGCGCCAGACGCAGGCGGTGCGCTATGCCGGCTCACCGCTGTCCAGCGAAGGCGACGAACTGCCCGCCGGCCCGCTGCCGGGCGAGGCGATGCCCGAGCAGCAGCTCGAGCGCGGCCATCTCACCGACTGGATCGCGCCCAGCTTCACGCTGCTGGTGCTGCGGCCCGACCTCGTCACGCTGCCGTCCGACGACATCGAGCGTGCACGCAAGGGCGCGCTGCCCTTCGTGGTTCGCGGCGTCGCGAGCCCAGGCACCGATGGTGCCGATACGCACGCCTCGCCCGCCGTGTTCGAAGCGCTCGGCGCGAAGGACGGCGCGGTCTACCTGCTGCGCCCCGACGGCCACGTGGCCGCGCGCTGGCATCGACTGCCGCCCGGCGCCCTGCAACCTGCTCTGGCCCGCGCGGCCCGGGAGCTTTCCGCATGACCGACACCTACACGACCCAGCTCCAGCCCGACGCCCGCGACCGCCTCTATGCCGAGTGCGCGCGCGCCATCACCGAAGCCGGCGCGGAGCGCGAATCGCTGTTCCTCGCGCGGCTCGCGCTGCTGCTGTTCGAGCAGGTCGGCGACGAGGGACGCTGCCGCGCCGCACTGGCCGACGCGCTGCGGGCTCTGCCCGTACCATCGCTGTCCGCTTCCTGATTTCCGGAACGACATACATACAACCAGCAGATTGGAGACTGATTCCATGGATCGCCGCACCCTTCTCGCCACGCTCGCCTCCGGCGCCGCAATGGCCGCATCGCCCTTCGCCCGCGCGCAGGAGTACCCCGCGCAGCTCATCAAGTGGGTCGTGCCCTATCCGGCGGGCGGCGGCACCGACGTGATCGCGCGCGTGCTGGCCGAATCGATGCGCCAGACGCTGGGCCAGCAGATCGTGGTGGACAACCGCCCCGGCGCCTCGACCAACATCGGTGCCGACATCGTCGCCAAGAGCAAGCCCGACGGCTACACGATTCTCTCGGCCGACAACGCGGTGCTGGCCTTCAACGAGCACCTGTTCAGCAAGCTGCCCTTCAGCCCCGAGAAAGACTTCACCTACATCGGCGCCATCGGCAAGTTCCCGCTGGCCCTGGTGGTGCACCCCGACTTCCCGGCGAAGAATTTCAAGGAGTTCCTGGCCTACGTGAAGGCCAACCCCGGCAAGGTCAACTACGCCTCGCCCGGCAATGGCTCGCCGCACCACCTGGCAATGGAAATGTTCAAGGTGCGCACCGGCACCTTCATCACCCACATTCCATACCGCGGCGCCGCGCCGGCCATGGCCGACGTGATGGGCGGCCAAGTGCCCTGCATGTTCCTCGACCTTGCCTCGGGCCTGCCGATCATGCAGAGCAACAAGGTACGCGTGCTGGCCATCGGCTCGGGCGCGCGCAGCAAGCCGCTGCCCAACGTGCCGACGCTGGCCGAGGTGGGCGTGCCCAACACGGAGGTGTTCGCGTTCCAGGGCATCCTGGGCCCGGCCAACCTGCCGGCGGCGGTCGTGAACAAGCTCAACGGCGACCTGAACAAGGCTTTCAGCACGCCCGCCGTGCAGAAGCGCTTCGACGACTTCGGCATGGAAGCGATGCCGGGTACGCCGGCGCAGTTCGCGGCGCTGTCGCGCGCCGAGTCGAAGCGCTGGGGCCCGATCATCAAGCAGGCCGGAATCAAGCTGGACTAACCCCCAGGCTGCGCGCACTTCGTGTCGCTTCGCCAACCCCCTTGCAGGGGGCAATGCCTGCGGCCCGGCAAAGCCGGTTCCGCGGCATTCCGCGAATGGGCCGCCTTCTAGTTAGTCGCTATTTGCTATATGCCTTGCGCGAGCCGTCCTCGAAGACTTCGTCGTCGCGCTGCAGCTCGCCGTTCTCGTCCCAGGCACGCTCGCGGGTCACGCGGCCCTTGGCGTCGAAGTTCGACTCGGCCAGCAGCGTGCCCTTCTCGCTGAAGCGCTGGTGCGTGCCGACCGGGATCTGCCGGTTGCGGCCCTGTATCTCGTAGCGGCCCTGCGCCGCGCGCTGGCCGCTGTCGTAGAACTCGGTGACTTCGACGGTGCGCGCCTCGCCGCTGCCGCTGTAGGCCGACTTGCTGCGCGGCTGGCCGTTGAGGTAGTAGGCGTCGTCGACGATGGGCTCGCCCGCGCTGTTCCAGCGCTGGTCGCGCACCAGCGTGCCCTTCTCGGAGAAGGCCTGCTCGCGCACGCGGATGCTCGCGCGCTCCACCAGCAGGAAGGCCGTCTCGCGGCGTTTGACGCCTTCCGATGAAAAGCTCTGCTCGGTGCGCTGGTTGCCCACGGTCTCGTCGAGCGACGAGGTCTTGCCGTTGTCGTAGAAGCTCTGCGCCCGCACCCGCTTGCCCGACACGTACGCGAGCCGCGAGCGCAGCGTGCCGCGCGCGTCGAACAGGTCGACCTGCGACGGGCCCGTGCCCGAGAAGCCGCAGAGCTTGGCGTCGTCGACCACCGGCGCAAGCACGGGCGCGTCGGCGCAGCGCAGGGCCGAGAGCTGGCCGTGCTCGGTGAACTCGACCGAGGCGCGCTCGTTGCCGCCGCCGGCGTCGGAGTTGGGATAGAAGATGGCGCGGCGCAGCTTGCCGTCGGGGTAGAAGCTGCGCACCAGGCCGCGCTCCTGGCCGTCGTCGTAGGTGGCGTCGCGCAGCACGCGGCCGGTGGGCGAGAACTCGCGGGCGCGGCCCTGCAGGTTGCCCTTGGCGTTGATGCTCTGCTCCTTGGCGAGCTTGCCCTTCTCGTAGATGCGCACGAGGCCCATCGACACGCCGTTCTGTATCTGCTCCTCGCGCTGCAGCTCGCCGGTCGCGCGGTCCTTGCAGCGCAGCAGGCCGGTCTTGCCGGCGGTGCTGCTGCCGTTGTCGGGGTTCACGCTGCGGCCGTTGAGCTCGCAGTCGAGCTGGGCGTGCGCGAGGGTGGCGCACAGCAGCGCCAGGGGCGCGATGACGGCGGCCGGGCGCGGGATCATCTGCTTACTTGTCGTAGAGGGAGTCCAGGGAGCGGAAGCCCTTGACCTCGATCGGATTGCCGAACGGGTCGTGGAAGAACATCGTCCATTGCTCGCCGGGCTGGCCCTCGAAACGCACCTGCGGCTTCAGCAGGAACTCGGTGCCGGCGGCCTCCAGCCGCTGCGCCATCGCCTGCCAGTCGGGCAGCGCGAGCGCGAGGCCGAAGTGGGGCATGGGCACCATCACGTCGCCGACGCGGCCGGTACGGGCGGTGGCGAAGGGTTCGCCCAAATGAAGGGAAATCTGGTGACCGAAAAAATCGAAGTCGACCCAGGTGTCGGTGCTGCGGCCCTCGGCGCATCCGAGCACGCCGCCATAGAAGCCGCGGGCGATGTCGAGGTCTCGAACGTGAAAGGCAAGGTGGAAGATGCTCTGCATGGTTTCGGATTATGGGCAGCGGTGCTGTGAGAATGCCGGACTTTCTTTCATCGTGGAGCAAGCCTTGCGGATACTCCGGATCCTCGCCGCGCCCCTGTGCGGCATCGCTTTTCTCTTCGGCCTCGGCTCGGCCCAGGCCGCTTGCCCGCCCTCCGCCATCGCCAGCCTCGAGAAGGCCGGCGCGGGCATGCGCAACGGCGTGGACCGCGGCGTGCTGTGGCGCATCGAGCGCGACGGGCGCACCTCGTGGCTGTACGGAACCATCCACATCGGCCGCGGCGACTGGGTGCGGCCCGGCCCCACCATCCAGAAGGCGCTGACGCAGAGCGACACCGTCGCCCTTGAACTCGACATGCGCGACGAAGCCACCGCGCGCGCCATGGCCCGCCCGGCCGACCCCGAGCTGCTGGCCCGCATGATCAGCGGCGAGCGCGCCCGCCGGCTGGAGCGCCAGAACAGCGAGGCCTGCGTGCCGCCGGGCTCGCTGTCGAAGCTGCAGCCGATCCTGCAGGTCACGGCGCTGGCCGGGCTGGTGGGGCGTGCCGACGGCCTCTACCCCGAGTTCGGCGTCGACGAGACGCTGGCGGTTGCCGCGCGCAACAGCAACAAGCCGATCGTCGCTCTCGAGAATGCGGACGCGCAGCTCAAGGTGCTGACCGGCGATTCCGAAACCGAGGAGGCCGAGCAGGTCGACGCGGCGCTCGACGAGCTCGAGTCCGGCAAGCTTCGCGGCCAGATCAAGGAACTGGCCGACGTATGGGCCCGCAGCGACGCCGCCCGGCTGGCCCGCTACCCCGAGTGGTGCGACTGCCTCAAGACGCCCGCCGAGCAGCGGCTGCTCAAGCGGCTGCTCGACGACCGCAACCCGAACCTCGCCGACGGCATCGAGCGCCTGCACGCCGGTGGCAAGGGCGTGTTCGCCGCGGTCGGGGCGCTGCACATGATCGGCCCGCAGGGGCTGCCCACGCTGATGGCGGCGCGCGGCTTCACCGTGACGCCGGTGCTGACCAACGCGCAGGAACAGACGGCGCAGCCGATGCCCGCGCTCGCTGCGCCGTCGCCCGCGCCCAGGGCCGCGCGCGGCGGCAAGGCGCTCAAGGGTCAGCGCGGAAAGGCCGCGCCGGCGGCCGCCGCAAGAGGCGGAAAGTCGGCCAGGGCGGCGCCCGCCGCCGCCAAGGGCGGGGCCCGCTCACCGGCCAAGGCTGCCGGCAAGACCACGGCCTCCAAGGCCGCGGCCCCTGCCGGCAAGGGCAAAGTGCGCAGATAATCGCGGCCGCCATGCACGCGCTGCACCGATCCACCCGCTCCATCGCCCTCGCCGGGCGATGGGTGCTGCTGTGGTTCGTGATGTCGCTGGGCGTGGCGGTGGCGTCGCCGCTGGTGAACCCGCAGGCCATGGAGCTGGTGTGCTCCGCCGCGGGTTCCATCAAGGTGGTGGTCCACACCGAGGACGGCGTCAAGGAAATGGGCGCCTCGCACATGGACTGCCCGCTGTGCGTGCTGACCGGCGCACCGCCGCCGGCCATGGCCGCCCCGGTTTTCGATCTTCCCCTCCCGCTGGGCCGCGTGGTCCAGCCCATTCCCGCCGCGCGCCTGGCCGCGGCCACCGCGGCGCCGCTGCCGGCGCGCGGGCCCCCGGCTTTCTCCTGACGCTCTCAAAACCGTAGCCATGCACGCGCGCCCGAAGCGCGTGCGCGGCTTGTCCGGCCTGTCCGGCTTGAAGCTCCGTGGAGAAGGTTCCTCTTGAAAAAGCATTCCCGCGCCCTGGCGATCGCCATGGCATTTCCTCTTGGCGCGCCCGCGCTGGCGCAACAGGCGCAGCCGGCCGACGCCGCCGAAGGCGGCCCCGGCGGCCGCACGCTGAACACCATCACCGTGACCGGCGGGCGGCCGACCTCGCTGCCCGCGCAGATTCCCACCACCATCGAGGGCGTGACGCACGATCAGATCGTCGAGACCGTCAACGCCACCGACAGCGAGGACGCGCTGAAGTACCTGCCGAGCCTGGTCGTGCGCAAGCGCTACATCGGCGACTTCAACCACGCGGTGCTGGCCACGCGCGCCTCGGGTACCGGCAACAGCGCGCGCTCGATGGTCTACGCCGACGGCATCATGCTGTCGAACCCGCTGGGCAACGGCGCCACCTACGCGCCGCGCTGGGGCATGGTGTCGCCGGAGGAGATCGAGCGCGTCGACGTGCTCTACGGACCGTTCTCGGCCGCCTACCCGGGCAACTCGGTGGGCGCGGTGGTCGACTACGTGACGCGCATGCCCACGAAGTTCGAGGCGCACGTCAAGCTGAGCGGCTTCGTGTCGAACTTCGACCTCTACAACAGCCATTCCTCGCCGGCCGGCCAGCAGCTCGACCTGTCGCTGGGCAGCCGCAGCGGCGACTGGTCCTGGTGGCTCAGCGCCTCGCGCACGCACAGCAAGGGGCAGGCGCTGGTGTTCGGCAACCGGCTGGTGAGCGCCGGCACGGTCGGCAACGCGGGTACGCCGGTGACCGGCGCGGTGGGCGGGCTGAACCCGTCGAACCAGCCGTGGTGGCTGGTGGGCGGCTCCACCATCTACGACACCACGCAGGAGCAGGCCAAGCTCAAGGTGGCCTACGACTTCTCGCCCACCGTGCGCGCCACCTACACGCTGGGCGCATGGAACAACACCACCCACGGCGGCGTCGACACCTGGCTGCGCGACGCCTTCGGCCGGCCGGTGTACGGCGGGCGGGTGAACATCGGCGGGCGCAGCTACAACCTCGACTCGCCCAGCGCCGCGCTCGCGCCCACCGAGACCGCGCTCACGCACTACATGCACGGCCTCTCGGTGAAGAGCCACACCGGCGGCGTGTTCGACTGGGAAGTGGCGGCCAGCCTGTACGACTACTCGCGCGACACCTCGCGCACGCCCACCACGCCGCTGCCGGGCGCCTTCAGCGGCGGCCCGGGCCGCACCACCGACATGGGCGGCACCGGGTGGAACACTTTCAAGGCGGCCGGCACCTGGCGCCCCACCGGCTCGGCCGAGGGCGTGGGCGCGCACGTGGTCGACATCGGCTTCCAGCAGGACACGGCGCGCCTGCGCACCAGCGTCGGCAACACGCTGGACTGGATCGGCGGCTCGCCCGTCTCGCCGTTCTCGGCCTTCAACGGCAACACCCGGCTGCAGTCGCTCTACGCGCAGGACACCTGGCGCTTCGCGAAGGACTGGAAGACCACGCTCGGCCTGCGCCACGAGCGCTGGGAGGCCTACGGCGGCCAGCTCGGCAGCGCCGGCACGCTGCTGGGCTTCGCGCCGCGCAAGAACAACTACGACTCGCCCAAGGCCGCCATTGCCTGGCAGGCCACCTCCGACTGGCTGCTCAAGGCCTCGACCGGCCGCGCGGTGCGCATGCCCACGGTGAGCGAGCTCTACCAGGGCTCGATCAGCGGCAACCAGATCGTCAACACCAACCCGAACCTGCGCCCCGAGCGCTCATGGACCACCGAGCTCACCGCCGAGCGCGACCTGAAGGGCTGGGGGCTCGACGGCGTGCTGCGCACCACGCTCTTCTTCGAGAACACCAAGGACGCGCTCTACACCCAGGCCCTCACCAACCTCGTGAGCACCGTGCAGAACGTCGACGCCATCCGCACGCGCGGGCTCGAGGTGGCGCTAAACGCGGTCGACGTGGGCGTGCGCGGGCTGGACCTGAGCGGCAGCCTCACGCTGACCCGCTCGAAGATCACCGCCAACAGCGGCTTCGCGGCCAGCGTCGGCCACGACCAGCCGCGCGTGCCCAGGGTGCGCGCCACGCTGCTGGCCACCTACCGGCCCGATGACCGCTGGAGCTACACCGTGGGCGCGCGCTACAGCGGCAAGCAGTACGGCACCCTGGACAACAGCGACCCCAACGGCTTCGCGTACATGGGCTTCTCGAAGTTCTTCGTGGTCGACGCGCGCATACGCTACCGGATCGACCGGCAGTGGAGCGCCTCCTTCGGCATCGACAACCTGACCAACAACAAGTACTGGGCCTTCCACCCGTACCCGCAGCGCACTTACGTGGCCGAACTCAAGTTCGACCTTTGACGACTTCCCACTCCAACTTCAACCGCAAGGACCACACGACATGATGAACACGACTTCGATGGCCATCCTCAGGACCACTGCCGCCGCCTGCGCCATGCTGGCCGGCATGGGTGCCGCCGTGGCGCACGTCACGCTGCGCCCGGGCGGCGTGACAGTCGGCAGCGACTACGACGCCGCCTTCCGAGTCGGCCACGCCTGCGAGGGCGCCAAGGCCACCACCGGCCTGGCCGTGCGCCTGCCCAAGGGCTTCATCCTGAGCGATGCGCAGGCGCGCAAGGGCTGGAAGCTCGACGTGCAGAAGAGCGCGAAGGACGGCGACGGCGAAGTCCGCTGGACCGCCGAGAAGCCCGAGAACGCGCTGCCCGGCAGCGAGCGCGCCGAGTTCGTGCTGCGCGGCAAGGTGCCCGCGACGCCGGGCACGCTGTGGTTCAAGGTGCTGCAGACCTGCGACGTGGGCGCGGCCGACTGGGCCGAGGTGCCGCCTTCGGGCAACTCCACCGCCGGCCTGAAGAGTCCGGCCGCGAAGTTGAGCGTGGTGGCGCAGGGCGTGGCCACGGTCGACGTGCGCGACGGCTGGGTGCGCCAGTCGGTGCCGGGCCAGAGCGGCACCGGCGCCTTCATGAAGCTGACCTCACCCACCGGCGCGAAGCTGGTGGGCATCTCCACGCCGGCCGCCGGTGTCGCCGAAGTGCACGAGATGAAGATGGAGGGCGACACCATGAAGATGCGTGAGCTCCCGGCCGGCCTCGACCTGCCCGCCGGCCAGACCGTCGAGCTCAAGCCCGGCGGCTATCATGTGATGATGATGGACCTGAAGGGTGCGCTGGCGAAGGGCGCGACGGTGCCGATGACGCTGAGGTTCGAGGACGCCAAGGGCGTGAAAACCTCGCTGGACGTGACGCTGCCGGTGGGCGCTCCCGAAGGCACGGATGCGGGCGGCACGGCCGGTGCGGCGCACCAGCACAAGCACTGAGCGGCTTCCTTCGTCGTTCTAGAGGAGCTGGTCCGGCGCCAGCGGCCCGAAGAGCCTGAGCATCAGCCGCAGCATCGCGCCGGCGTCGGGCTCGGTGGTGGCGTCCTTCAGGCCGCTGCCTTCGGGCGCGCGCCAAAGCAGCGAGCCGTCGACCAGTTCGACGTGCCATGAACGCTCGCGCATGCCGCGCTCGATCTGCTCGGAGGCGGCTCGCGAAAGCTCGTTGCTGCGGATCAGCAGCGCGATCTCGGTGTTCTGCAGCTGCGAGCGCAGGTCGAGGTTCATCGAGCCCACCACCAGCAGCCGGCCGTCCATCACCAGCACCTTGGAGTGCAGCATCGCGCGCGATTCGCCCGAGACGCCCGTGCTTCCGCCGCTGCGGCCGCTACTTCCAGTGGAGCCGCCGAAGACGGTGCCGAAGCTGGCCTGCTCGCTGCGCAGCTCGTAGAGCTCGATGCCCATCTTCAGCAGCTCCTCGCGGTGGCGCGCGTAGCCCACGTGCGCCACCGGTGCGTCGTTCGAGGCCAGCGAGTTGGTCAGCACGCGGATGCGCACGCCCCGGCCGCGGGCCGTGGAAAAGGCCTGCAGCATGTCCTTTCCGGGCACGAAGTAGGGCGAGATGATGAGCAGGTCGGTGCGCGCCTGGCCGATGAGCTGCAGCAGGCCCTCGACCACGGTGTCGCCGCCGGCGGCGAGGTCGGAGGCGGCTTCCAGGGAGGCCGCGCCGCGCGAGCTGCCGGCCTTGTCGTCGGGGCGGCTCACCACGAGGCCGGGCGCTTTCTTGTTGCCCGGGTCCGAGTCGGCGGGAATCTTGCCGGGCTTGTCGGCCAGCATCACGGCCGGCGCCCAGACGAAGGTGGCGGTGCGCAGGTCCAGCGGTTTCTCGTCCCAGGCGCGGGCGCGCTGCTCGGCGGTGGGGACGCCGCCGTCTTCCTGCTGGCGGACAGATTCCGCAGCCAGTTCCTGGTCGGCCCTTCTCGCGCGCTCGCGCATCGCCTGGAGCTCCTCGCGCGTGACCAGCGACTGCACCGGGTAGGCGCGCTCGTTGTTCCAGTAGCTGTCGAAGCTGCGGGAAAGGTCCTGCACGATGGGGCCGGCCGCCAGCACGTCGACATCGACGAAGTTGCCGTTGGTCGCGTTGCCGAAGTAGGCGTCGCCGAGGTTGCGTCCGCCCGTCACGCCCAGCACGTTGTCGGCCAGGAACAGCTTGTTGTGCATGCGCTGCTGGATGCGCGAGGCGTCGTCGATCGAGTTGAGCAGCCGGCTGAAGCTGGAGTCGCGCGAGCCGGCGAGCGGGTTGAACAGCCGCATCTGGATGTTGGGAATGAAGGCCAGGCCAAGCACCAGCGCGTCGCGGCCGGTGGTGTGGAAGTCGTCGAGCAGCACCCGCACCCGCACGCCGCGCTCGGCCGCCGCGCGCAGGCCGCGCACCAGCCGGCCGGTGCTGGCGTCGGCGTGAATGGCGTAGTACTGCAGGTCCAGCGTCTTCTGGGCGCCCTCGATCAGCGCGAGGCGGCTGCCGTAGGCGGCCTGCGGACCGCCAAGCAGCAGGAAGCCGGATTCGTAGCGCGCCTTCTCGGCCTGCCGGCGCTGCTGCACCAGGTCGGCCAGGGCGGTGCCGGTGGCCGGGGATGCGATCGCGGTCGAGACGGGGCGGTCGACGTTCTGCGGCAGTTGCGCGCAGGCGCCGAGGATCAGCAGCGCGAGCAGTGCCGTGGATCGGCGGAAGAACGTCTGGAGGGAGAAATGCATGCGGCTACTTTCCCGGGGCTCGGAGGGAGGTGCCGCATATATAGCCTAGTCGGCGCCCGCCGCGCGTCGGACGGCGGGCCCGGGCGGCTGTCAGCGGCCGGCGCTGAGTTCTTCCTGGCGCTCCATGGCAGCGAGCAGCTCGTCGTCGATCTGGGAATGGCGCTCCGCCAGCTCGGTCGCGCGCGAGGAGTCGGTGGCGTAGATGGCGCCACCGTCGAGTTCGAGCATTTCGGTGATGCGCTTCTGCTCGGTTTCGAGGGCCTCGATCTGGGCGGGGAGGGCATCGAGCTCGCGCTGCTCTTTATAGGAGAGCTTCTTGCGGGCGCCTGTCGCCGCCTTGGGAGCGGAGGGTTCCGCCGCCGGGGCAGGCGCGGGCGCCGGGGCCGCGGCGGGCGCGGCGGCCAGGCGCTGCTCGGCGATCTCGCGGGCGCGCTTGGACTGGGTCAGCCAGTCCTGCACGCTGCCCTCGTACTCGCGCCAGCGGCCGTCGCCTTCGTACGCGATGGTGCTGGTGACCACGTTGTCGAGGAAGGTGCGATCGTGGCTCACGAGGAACACGGTGCCGTCGTAGTCCTGCAGCAGGTTCTCGAGCAGCTCCAGGGTGTCGATGTCGAGGTCGTTGGTCGGCTCGTCTAGCACCAGCACGTTGGCCGGGCGGGCGAACAGGCGGGCCAGCAGCAGCCGGTTGCGCTCGCCGCCGCTGAGAGAGCGCACGGGGGAGTTGGCACGCGCCGGGGAGAAGAGAAAGTCGGAAAGGTAGCTCTTGACGTGCTTCTTCTGCGTGCCGATCTCGATCCACTCGCTGCCGGGGCTGATGAAGTCTTCCAGCGTGGCGTCGAGGTCGAGCTTGTCGCGCATCTGGTCGAAGTAGGCGACCTGCAGGTTGGTGCCGCGGCGGATCTTGCCGCTGTCGGGTTCGAGCTCGCCGAGGATCAGCTTCAGCAGGGTGGTCTTGCCGGCGCCGTTGGGGCCGAGCAGGCCGACCTTGTCGCCGCGCAGGATGGTGCCGCTGAACTTGCGGATCACTGTCTTCTCGCCGAAGGACTTGGTGGCGTCGGTGAGCTCGGCCACGATCTTGCCGCTGGACTGGCCCGAAGCCACGTCCATGTTGACGCTGCCCTGCACCTCGCGGCGGGCGGAGCGGCTGGCGCGCAATTCCTGCAGGCGGGTGATGCGGCTCTGGCTGCGGGTGCGGCGTGCCTCCACGCCCTTGCGGATCCAGATCTCTTCCTGGGCCAGGAGCTTGTCGGCCTTGGCGTTGATCACCGCTTCCTGGGCGAGCTGCTCTTCCTTCTGCAGGAGGTACTGCTCGAAGTTGCCGGGGTAGGAGCCCAGCTTGCCGCGGTCGAGCTCGACGATGCGGGTGGCGACGCGGTTCAGGAAGCTGCGGTCATGGGTGACGGTGACGACGCTGCCCTTGAAGTCGATCAGCAACTGCTCGAGCCACTCGATGGAGTCGAGGTCCAGGTGGTTGGTGGGTTCGTCCAGCAGGAGGACGTCCGGAGCCGCCACCAGCGCCTGGGCCAGGGCCACGCGCTTGCGGGTGCCGCCGGAGAGGGAGCCGACGCGGGCGTCGCGGTCCAGGTGCAGGCGGTGCAGCGTCTCTTCGACGCGCTGCTCCCAGTTCCAGGCGTCGAAGGCTTCGATCTGCGACTGGAGTGCGTCGAGGTCGAGGCCGTCCGCACCGGACAGATAGAGGTCGCGGATGGCGATGACGGGGGCCAGGCCCTGGCTGGCTGCGGTGAAGACATCCGCGTCCATGTCCAGCGCGGGCTCCTGGGCGACGTAGGCCACGCGGAGGTTCTGCTGCAGCTGGAGGGTGCCGTCGTCGGTCTTCTCCAGGCCGCCCAGTATCTTGAGCAGCGAGGACTTGCCCGCGCCGTTGCGGCCGATCAGGCCAATGCGCTCCGATTCCATAAGAGAGAAGTCCGCATGATCCAGCAGCGGGACGTGACCGAACGCGAGCTGCGCGTCGAGGAGTGTGATGAGTGCCATGTGGCGCGGATTATCGGAGGAGGGGATGTCGGGTCGCCCAGGGGGCGCTGCCCTATCTATATATGGAGAGACCGCGGAGACGCCAATCCAAGATTCTTTCACGAACATCTTGCGCGAGCCCGAATCTGTCATATACTCGTGGGCTTCGTTACTGACAGCCGCTAGGTTGTGGATGCGGCCGGTCTCTTCGGGGTTCTGGTTGTGGTGGTGAAGAAAAAGTCTTCGAAAGTTGACCGGTTCTTAAAAAACGGTGCATAATCGAAGGCTTCGCTGAAACGAACTGCTTCAGTGGCTTGCGATGAAAGTTGCGGGTTGCGAAAGAAGTTGGTGGATGTGAAAAGGCCAAAATAGTTGGTGAGATTTGAAAAAATCGTGCTAGACTGCAAGGCTTCGCTGAAATGACTTCGGCGGCTGACAATGAAAGTTGTGAGTTGCGAAAAACGAAGAAATGGAAAGCGAAAAAAGTTTGGCGATTCTTTAAAAATCGTGCTAGACTACAAGGCTTCGCTGATCGCAGCAAGCAAACGAAGTAAACGACAAGTTGCTTCGGTGATCGTTAAAAAATTACAGCCGATAAGCGTGGGCGTTTGAAGGTAATTGCACAAGTTCTTCGGAACAAGTCGCAAGACTTAAAACGCTCATGAGAATAGAAGTGAAGTTCACTTCAATTCCGTTTTTGTGAGTTTTGTTCAATCGCGAGATTGGACGCAAAAATCAAGATCGAACTATAGAGTTTGATCCTGGCTCAGATTGAACGCTGGCGGCATGCCTTACACATGCAAGTCGAACGGCAGCGCGGGAGCAATCCTGGCGGCGAGTGGCGAACGGGTGAGTAATACATCGGAACGTGCCCAATCGTGGGGGATAACGCAGCGAAAGCTGTGCTAATACCGCATACGATCTACGGATGAAAGCAGGGGATCGCAAGACCTTGCGCGAATGGAGCGGCCGATGGCAGATTAGGTAGTTGGTGAGGTAAAGGCTCACCAAGCCTTCGATCTGTAGCTGGTCTGAGAGGACGACCAGCCACACTGGGACTGAGACACGGCCCAGACTCCTACGGGAGGCAGCAGTGGGGAATTTTGGACAATGGGCGCAAGCCTGATCCAGCCATGCCGCGTGCAGGATGAAGGCCTTCGGGTTGTAAACTGCTTTTGTACGGAACGAAACGGCCTTTTCTAATAAAGAGGGCTAATGACGGTACCGTAAGAATAAGCACCGGCTAACTACGTGCCAGCAGCCGCGGTAATACGTAGGGTGCAAGCGTTAATCGGAATTACTGGGCGTAAAGCGTGCGCAGGCGGTGATGTAAGACAGTTGTGAAATCCCCGGGCTCAACCTGGGAACTGCATCTGTGACTGCATTGCTGGAGTACGGCAGAGGGGGATGGAATTCCGCGTGTAGCAGTGAAATGCGTAGATATGCGGAGGAACACCGATGGCGAAGGCAATCCCCTGGGCCTGTACTGACGCTCATGCACGAAAGCGTGGGGAGCAAACAGGATTAGATACCCTGGTAGTCCACGCCCTAAACGATGTCAACTGGTTGTTGGGTCTTCACTGACTCAGTAACGAAGCTAACGCGTGAAGTTGACCGCCTGGGGAGTACGGCCGCAAGGTTGAAACTCAAAGGAATTGACGGGGACCCGCACAAGCGGTGGATGATGTGGTTTAATTCGATGCAACGCGAAAAACCTTACCCACCTTTGACATGTACGGAATTTGCCAGAGATGGCTTAGTGCTCGAAAGAGAGCCGTAACACAGGTGCTGCATGGCTGTCGTCAGCTCGTGTCGTGAGATGTTGGGTTAAGTCCCGCAACGAGCGCAACCCTTGTCATTAGTTGCTACATTCAGTTGGGCACTCTAATGAGACTGCCGGTGACAAACCGGAGGAAGGTGGGGATGACGTCAAGTCCTCATGGCCCTTATAGGTGGGGCTACACACGTCATACAATGGCTGGTACAAAGGGTTGCCAACCCGCGAGGGGGAGCTAATCCCATAAAACCAGTCGTAGTCCGGATCGCAGTCTGCAACTCGACTGCGTGAAGTCGGAATCGCTAGTAATCGTGGATCAGAATGTCACGGTGAATACGTTCCCGGGTCTTGTACACACCGCCCGTCACACCATGGGAGCGGGTTCTGCCAGAAGTAGTTAGCTTAACCGCAAGGAGGGCGATTACCACGGCAGGGTTCGTGACTGGGGTGAAGTCGTAACAAGGTAGCCGTATCGGAAGGTGCGGCTGGATCACCTCCTTTCTGGAAACAGGCAATTTAATTTAAACGTCCACACTTATCGGTTGTTGGAAGAAGTCGAGATCGTCAAGGTCGTCGATATGGGTCTGTAGCTCAGCTGGTTAGAGCACCGTCTTGATAAGGCGGGGGTCGTTGGTTCGAGCCCAACTAGACCCACCAAATCTTCTGATATCTCGTGTGAGAGTTTGAGGGGGATTAGCTCAGCTGGGAGAGCACCTGCTTTGCAAGCAGGGGGTCGTCGGTTCGATCCCGTCATCCTCCACCAACAACTCGATGCTTATTCAACACCAAAGCGGCTTCCTGCGAAAGCATGAGGCTTCTTTGTTGTTGATCAGGATCTCTTGATCAATCGGCTGTTCTTTAAAAATTCATAGAGTCGAATCAGCGTTGCTGATGGAAACTGCACATTCGTAAAGGTTTAGTGCAGACCGTGCCATCAGCAACATAGAATTTTTGATTGCGTCAAAAGAAACTTCAATTTCGAGTCAAATCGATTTGAAGACGGCATAACGCGCCAGGTGAAAGGCCTGGTAATTCCTTGATTGACTTTGGTTTCCGTGAGGAAACGTCAAAGTTATAGGGTCAAGTGAATAAGAGCACGTGGTGGATGCCTTGGCAATGATAGGCGACGAAGGACGTGATAGCCTGCGATAAGCTTCGGGGAGCTGGCAAATTAGCTTTGATCCGGAGATTTCCGAATGGGGAAACCCACCGAAAGGTATCGTTATCTGAATACATAGGGTAACGAGGCGAACCGGGTGAACTGAAACATCTCAGTAGCTCGAGGAAAAGACATCAACCGAGATTCCGAAAGTAGTGGCGAGCGAAATCGGAGAAGCCTGTTAGTGATAGCACAAGACATAACGGAACAGCTTGGAAAGGCTGGCCATAGCGGGTGATAGCCCCGTACGTGAAATGACCTGTGTGGTACTGAGCTAACGACAAGTAGGGCGGGACACGAGAAATCCTGTCTGAATATGGGGGGACCATCCTCCAAGGCTAAATACTCATCATTGACCGATAGTGAACTAGTACCGTGAGGGAAAGGCGAAAAGAACCCCGGGAGGGGAGTGAAATAGATCCTGAAACCGCGTGCTTACAAAAAGTAGGAGCCCGCAAGGGTGACTGCGTACCTTTTGTATAATGGGTCAGCGACTTACATTCAGTGGCAAGGTTAACCGAATAGGGAAGCCGTAGAGAAATCGAGTCCGAATAGGGCGATCAGTCGCTGGGTGTAGACCCGAAACCAAGTGATCTATCCATGGCCAGGATGAAGGTGCCGTAACAGGTACTGGAGGTCCGAACCGACTAGTGTTGCAAAACTAGCGGATGAGCTGTGGATAGGGGTGAAAGGCTAAACAAACTTGGAAATAGCTGGTTCTCTCCGAAAACTATTTAGGTAGTGCCTCAAGTATTACCTTCGGGGGTAGAGCACTGTTTTGGCTAGGGGGTCATGGCGACTTACCAAACCAAGGCAAACTCCGAATACCGAAGAGTACAGCTTGGGAGACAGAGCACCGGGTGCTAACGTCCGGACTCAAGAGGGAAACAACCCAGACCGCCAGCTAAGGTCCCTAAAATTGGCTAAGTGGGAAACGAAGTGGGAAGGCTAAAACAGTCAGGATGTTGGCTTAGAAGCAGCCATCATTTAAAGAAAGCGTAATAGCTCACTGATCGAGTCGTCCTGCGCGGAAGATGTAACGGGGCTAAGCCAGTTACCGAAGCTGCGGATTTGCAATTTATTGCAAGTGGTAGGAGAGCGTTCTGTAAGCCTGTGAAGGTGCGTTGTAAAGCGTGCTGGAGGTATCAGAAGTGCGAATGCTGACATGAGTAGCGTTAAAGGGGGTGAAAAGCCCCCTCGCCGTAAGCGCAAGGTTTTCTACGCAACGTTCATCGGCGTAGAGTGAGTCGGCCCCTAAGGCGAGGCAGAGATGCGTAGCTGATGGGAAACAGGTCAATATTCCTGTACCGATTGTTAGTGCGATGTGGGGACGGATCTTAATAGGTCATCCGGGTGTTGGATATCCCGGTTTAGATGGATGTAGGCGTGCATTAGGCAAATCCGGTGCACATATACCGAGGCCATCGATCGAGCCAGCTTGCTGGTGAAGTGATTGAACGAGGTTCCAGGAAAAGCCACTAAGCTTCAGCTAACAACGACCGTACCGCAAACCGACACTGGTGCGCGAGATGAGTATTCTAAGGCGCTTGAGAGAACTCAGGAGAAGGAACTCGGCAAATTGACACCGTAACTTCGGAAGAAGGTGTGCCCTATTAGTGTGAAGCGAACAGCGGAGCATGAACGGGTTGCAAAAAATCGGTGGCTGCGACTGTTTATTAAAAACACAGCACTCTGCAAACACGAAAGTGGACGTATAGGGTGTGACGCCTGCCCGGTGCTGGAAGATTAAATGATGGGGTGCAAGCTCTTGATTGAAGTCCCAGTAAACGGCGGCCGTAACTATAACGGTCCTAA
Organism: Variovorax sp. TLI9-5A; assembly: GCF_056867935.1. Lineage (NCBI taxonomy): Bacteria > Pseudomonadati > Pseudomonadota > Betaproteobacteria > Burkholderiales > Comamonadaceae > Variovorax > Variovorax sp. TLI9-5A. The sequence goes on from NZ_CP200310.1 coordinate 1,015,518, forward strand.
GGTAGCGAAATTCCTTGTCGGGTAAGTTCCGACCTGCACGAATGGCGTAACGATGGCCACACTGTCTCCTCCTGAGACTCAGCGAAGTTGAAATGTTTGTGATGATGCAATCTCCCCGCGGAAAGACGGAAAGACCCCATGAACCTTTACTGTAGCTTTGTATTGGACTTTGAACAGATCTGTGTAGGATAGGTGGGAGGCTTTGAAGCAGGGTCGCTAGATCTTGTGGAGCCAACGTTGAAATACCACCCTGGTGTGTTTGAGGTTCTAACCTAGGTCCATTATCTGGATCGGGGACAGTGCATGGTAGGCAGTTTGACTGGGGCGGTCTCCTCCCAAAGCGTAACGGAGGAGTTCGAAGGTACGCTAGTTACGGTCGGACATCGTGACGATAGTGCAATGGCATAAGCGTGCTTAACTGCGAGACTGACAAGTCGAGCAGATGCGAAAGCAGGACATAGTGATCCGGTGGTTCTGTATGGAAGGGCCATCGCTCAACGGATAAAAGGTACTCTGGGGATAACAGGCTGATACCGCCCAAGAGTTCATATCGACGGCGGTGTTTGGCACCTCGATGTCGGCTCATCTCATCCTGGGGCTGTAGCCGGTCCCAAGGGTATGGCTGTTCGCCATTTAAAGAGGTACGTGAGCTGGGTTTAAAACGTCGTGAGACAGTTTGGTCCCTATCTTCCGTGGGCGCTGCAGATTTGAGGAAGCCTGCTCCTAGTACGAGAGGACCGGAGTGGACACACCTCTGGTGTATCGGTTGTCACGCCAGTGGCATTGCCGAGTAGCTAAGTGTGGAAGAGATAACCGCTGAAAGCATCTAAGCGGGAAACTCGTTTCAAGATGAGATCTGCCGGGGCCTTGAGCCCCCTGAAGAGTCGTTCAAGACCAGGACGTTGATAGGTCAGGTGTGGAAGCGCAGTAATGCGTTAAGCTAACTGATACTAATTGCTCGTGCGGCTTGACCCTATAACTTTGATCGTCAGATCAAGGTGTTATGCCAAGTTGACGCATTCAAAATAATTCGCCAAAAGCTGATTCCAAACTCTATGAATTCGTTTGATTGATCGCGTGATCAGTCGGACAACCCTTTATGCCTGATGACCATAGCGAGTTGGTCCCACTCCTTCCCATCCCGAACAGGACAGTGAAACGACTCAGCGCCGATGATAGTGCGGGTTCCCGTGTGAAAGTAGGTCATCGTCAGGCTCTTACAGCCCCAAAAACCCCCGGTCGATATCGATCGGGGGTTTTTGCTTTGCGCGTCACAAATCGATCAATAAGAAAAAACACGCCCGCAAAGAAAGGGAAATAGAGCGGGCAGCGAAAGCAAAGACAGAGAGGGCAGAAAGGCCGCGAGGACGAGAGCACTGCCAATTAACGGTTGCTCAGATCCGTGTGACTCACCTCGGCTGCACCAGCAGCTACCAATTCCGCCAAGATCTCTCCGGTCAGCAGATCCAGCGCGACATCGCTGAAGAAGCGCGATCGGATCGCATTGAGATAGGGCGTGCCTCGAAGCCAGGCATCCCAGTCTTCCAGCGAGATCGACTGCACCTCCAGCAACTTGAACTTCATCAAGACCTTGATCGCATGCCGCGCATGCTTGACCGGATCGAGCCTCAATCCGTCGAGTCGTCGGTGCGCCACGGACAGAGCCTTGCCAACATCGTCGAACACAGCCCCGTGCCCAGGAATCACCCGTTGAGGCGCGAGCTTCTCGATCAAATCCAAAGTCGCACCTACTTCCTCGAACGACGGCTCCCCCGCCAACTCGGGAAACGCAATACCGAACCCGTTCTCCCACAAGGCATCCGCTGAAATCAACGTCCGCGATGCCTCGTCGAACAGAATGACCGAGTGAGGATCGTGCCCCGGTGCCGCATGCACCTGCCACGGCCTGCCGCCAAGCAGGCACTCGGCCCCCGGCAACAGCAACGACGTAAACCGGAATCGCGGACAGCTCTGCCCCGTGGCCAGAAAGCTCAGCCTCTGCTGATCCCAGCTCTCCACAAACGCAGCCTCCCCCGGCGGGATTTCCGTGTGAACCGACGGATAGCGCGCCTGCAGTGCAGCATTCCCCCCGCAATGGTCGCTGTGCAGATGTGTATTCAGAATCCGGTCGAGCGGCCGATCCCCGAGCGCCGACTCGACCAGCGCCAAGGTCTGCTCCGAATGCGTCACATACCCCGTATCGACCAGCACTGTCTCGTCGCCGCCCACGAACAGCACATTGTTCGAAGACAACCACCCGCGCTCGAACACGACGACACCCGCCGGCAGCCCTGCGCTCGCCGACGAATGACTCATCGCCGCTCAGGCTCCCGCGTTGACGCGAAGCTCGCGCCGCAGGATCTTCCCGACATTGGTCTTCGGCAGCGACTCCCGAAATTCGATGTGTTTCGGCCGCTTGTAGCCCGTGAGCTGCGAGTGGCAATACTGCAGCACCGCATCCTCGGTAAGCGCCGGGTCCCTGCGGACCACGAAGACCTTGATGGCCTCGCCTTGCTTCTCATCGGGCACGCCCACCGCCGCGCACTCCACGACGCCAGGGCACAGCGAGATCACGTTCTCCAGCTCGTTCGGGAACACGTTGAAGCCGCTCACCAGGATCATGTCCTTCTTGCGGTCGACGATGCGGCTGTACCCGTCCTCCTGCATCACGGCGATGTCGCCGGTGCGCATGAAGCCGTCGGCGGTGAAGGCGGCGGCAGTCTCGGCCGGCTGGTTGTAGTAGCCCGTCATCACGTTCGGCCCCTTGATGCAGAGCTCCCCGGGCTGACCGACGGGCAGTGAATGCCCTTCGTCATCCTTGATCGCAATCTCGATGCTGGGCAGCGGGAGCCCGATCGTCCCGGTGAACTCGGTGTTCGACACCGGATTGTTTGTACCGATCGCGCATGTCTCGCTCATACCCCAACCCTCGATCATGGGGCAACCGGTGGCCTCGAACCACTTGCGCGCCGTGCCTTCCGATGCGGCCATGCCGCCCGCCTGCGAGACGAACAGCGTCGAGAAGTCGATCGACTTGAAGTCCGGGTGCATCAGCAGCGCATTGAACAAGGTGTTCACCGCGGGCAGCATGTGGAAGGGCCGCTTCTTCAGAACCGCAATGAACTTGTCGAAGTCGCGCGGGTTCGGGATCAGCGTCATGTGCGAGCCCTGGCGGATCACCAGCAGGCACAGCGTCAGCGCGAAGATGTGATACAGCGGCAGCGCTGCGATGCTGTTGACCTTCGCCAGATCGCCCGCCCGCGACAGCGCCGGCGTGAACCAGGCCTCGGCCTGCAGCGTGGCTGCGACGATGTTGCGGTGGGTCAGCACCGCGCCCTTCGACAAGCCGGTCGTGCCGCCCGTATACTGCAGGAAGGCGATCGAGTCGAGCGTGCTCTGGTCAGGCCCCAGCGTGCGGCCGCGTCCCTCGGCAATCGCCTGGCTGAACGGCGTCACGCTGCGCCCGTCGCTCAGCGGCAGCTTGTAGGCCGGCACCAGCTTTGCAAGATGGCGCACGGCCACCGTGATCCAGGCGCCATACAAGCCGCCCAGCAGGTCGCCCATCGACGTCATGACCACGTGCTTCACCGGCGTGCGCTCGATCACCTTTTCGAGCGTGGCCGCGAAGTTCTCGAGGATGACGATGGCCGTTGCGCCGGAGTCCTTCAGCTGGTGCTCCAGCTCCCGCGCCGTGTAGAGCGGGTTGACGTTGACGCACGTGTACCCCGCGCGCAGCACGCCGCACATGGTGACCGCAAACTGCGGAATGTTGGGCAGCATGATCGCCACCCGCGCACCGGGCTCCAGCCCGCGCGACTGCAGCCAGGCGCCCAGCGCCTTCGACAGCGTATCGAGCTCGCCATACGACATCCAGCGCTCCATGCAGACCGAGAACGGCCGGTCTGCATAGCGGGCAAAAGCCTCGTCGAACATCTGGGGCAACGAGCGGTACTGCTCCGGATGAATCTCGTGCGGCACGCCGGCCGGATAGTTCTGTCGTGCGGATGTGGTGGTCTGCATGCAAGCTCCTTTGGCGCGGATTGTGGAAGGCACTCTGCCTCCGCGACCAGCGGGCTTGTCCTAGGGGAAGGGCATGCGCTGTCGCGCGCGCGATAGCTGCGCGCGGGAACAACCCTTCGAAGTCTCAGGCCTTGCCGGACTCGCCCGGCAGCAGCACACCGGCTTCGATGTCGGTCGCGACCTTCAGCGACTCGTACAGCGGCGTGAAATCGGGCTCGGTGAGGTCGAACAGCTGCTGGAAGTTGTCGATCACGAAGTAGTTGGCCTGGTAGGTGTCGATCTTGTAGCGCGTGCGCATGGTGCGCAGCAGATCGAGAGGCAGGCGACGCGGCTCCTCGCTGAGCACCGCATGCCTGAGTTCGCCCACCGAGCTGAGGATGCCGGCGCCGTACGCGCGCAGGCCGTCCGGCTGGCGGATCAGTCCGAATTCCACCGTGTACCAGTAGAGCCGCGCGAGCTTCTCGCCCGCGTCCAGCTCATGCGCCTTGATGCCGCCCTGGCCATAGCGTTGCACGTAATCGGCGAAGGTCGGGTCGAACAGCATCGGCACGTGGCCGAACAGGTCGTGGAACACGTCGGGCTCGACGATGTAGTCGAACTCTTCCGGCTTGCGGATCCAGTCCGTCACTGGAAACTTGCGGTTCGCCAGCAGCGTGAAGAAAGGCAGTTCAGGAATCAGCCCTGGCACCGCCACGATCTCCCAGCCCGTCGCGCGGTGCAGCCGTTCGTTGAGCTCGTCGAAGCGCGGGATGCGGTCCTTCACGCCCAGCGAGGGCAGCGCCTTGATGAAGGCGTCGCAGGCCAGCCCTGGCAGCTGCGCCACCTGCCGCTCGTAGAGCCGGCGGTAGGTGTCGTGGTCGGCCGGCGTGTAGCTGGCCCAGTCCTGCGGGCAGGTGTAGTCGGCCAGCACTGCGCCGCCGCGCGAGTAGTCGCCGCGGGGCGGGCGATCGGAGGCGCCGTAGACGGCAGGAGTGACAACGGCAGCGGCGGCGGATTCCATGAAAGAGCTCTGTCCTGAGTTGCTTGCTTGTTTACTTGAGCCAGCGGTCCATCGTCCGCTGGAAGTCGCCGCCGGCCTGCTGCAGGTGCAGCCACTGATCGACGTACGACTTGAAGGCCACGTCGTCGCGCGGCAGCATCCAGGCCATTTCGCCGTACTGCAGCGGCTTGTCGGGATTGACCGCGCACAGGCCCGGCTTGAGCTTTTGCTGCGTGATGGCCTCGGCCGCCTCGGTGACGAACACGTCGGCGCGGTTGGCGAGGATCTCGTCGAAGATCGTCACGTTCTCGCCGTGCAGCGTGAGCTTGGCCTGCTTGAAATTGGCCCGGGCGAAGCGCTCGTTGCTGCCGCCCGGGTTGAAGATGACGCGCACCGACGGCTTGTCGATGGCGGCCACGCTCTGGTACTTGGCCACGTCGGCGCAGCGCGCGATGGGCGTCTTGCCGTTGACCATGTAGGGCGCGCTGAAGAAGGCGCGCTTCTGCCGGTCGGTGGTGACCGACACGCCGCCCACGGCGATGTCGCACTTGCCGGCGGTCAGGTCGGGCAGCAGGTTGGCCCAGGTGGTCTTGATCCACTCGGGCTTCGCGCCGAGGCTGGCGCTGAAGCCGGCCATCAGGTCGACGTCGATGCCCTCGAAGGCGCCGTCGGGCTTCTGGAAGCTGAAGGGCTTGTAGTCGCCCGGGGTGCAGATGCGCAGCACCGCGGCCTTCTGCACCGTGTCCAGGTGCGAGGTGCCGGCGGCCGGCGTGGCTGCCGGCGTCATGGCGCAACCCGAAAGAAGGGCGGCAGCCGCCGCAATGAAGGTCAGACCGATCGAAGGCGTACAGCTGCGCATGCGTGCTCCAGAAGCGTGAATAAGGGATGGGGCCCTTATTTTGCGGCGCTCAGCACCCCGCGGCGCATCTGGTCGAGCTCGATGCTTTCGAACAGCGCCTTGAAGTTGCCGTTGCCGAAGCCGTCATCGCCCTTGCGCTGGATGAACTCGAAGAAGATCGGGCCGAGCTGGTTCTCGCTGAAGATTTGCAGCAGCAGCGCGTCCTTCTTGCCGTCGATCAGGATCTTGCGCTTGTGCAGCTCCTCCACGCTTTCGCCGTGGCCGGGAATGCGCTTGTCGACCAGCTCGTAGTAGGTGTCGATGGTGTCCAGCAGCGTGACGCCGTTGGCGCGCAGCGCGTCGACCGTCTTGTACAGGTCGTCCGAACCCATCGCGATGTGCTGGATGCCTTCGCCGCGGTACATGTCCAGGTATTCCTGGATCTGGCCGGCCTGCTCCTTGCCCTCTTCGTTGATCGGGATGCGGATCTTGCCGCAGGGGCTGGTCATGGCCTTGCTCTTCACGCCGGTGACCTGGCCTTCGATGTCGAAGTACTTGATCTCGCGGAAGTTGAAGAGCTTCTCGTAGAAGCCGGCCCAGACGTTCATGCGGCCGCGATACACGTTGTGCGTCAGGTGGTCGATGTAGGTCAGGCCGTTGCCGAACGGGGAAAGCGCCTGGTCCGGCGTGACGCCGGGCAGCGCCTCGAAGTCGACGTCGTAGAAGCCGATGTTGCCGATGTCGCCGGGCTTCGCCCCGTTCTTGCCGGGCCAGCGGTCCACCAGGTAGATCAGGCTGTCGCCGATGCCCTTGATGGCGGGAATGTTCAGCTCTCCGGGGCCGGCCTTGTCGGCGAAGCCCCAAGCGCCGAGTGCCGTGGCGCGTTCGTAGGCTTGCTTGGCATCCTGCACGCGGAAGGCGATGGCACACACGCTCGGACCGTGCTCGCGTGCGAATTTCTGCGCGAACGAATCGGGCTCCGCATTCAGAATGAAATTGATGGTGCCCTGGCGATAAAGCAGCACGTTCTTGTGGCGATGCTTGGCCACAGCCTTGAAGCCCATGCGCTCGAACACCTTGCCCATGGCGACAGGATCGGGTGCCGCGTACTCGATGAATTCGAAGCCGTCGGTGCCCATGGGGTTCTCCCAGGGCGTGAAGGCGGGGGCGTCGGCTTGGCTCATGTGCGGTCTCCGGTGGGTGGGGATTGAATGAATCGAACGAATAACAGGGCGCGAAATCGGCCGGTCATGCAATGTAGGGTGGATGCTTCTCAGGTTTTCTGCGTTTCCACGCGCCCATGGTGGCTCTTGCGCAGTAAAACTGCAAGAATGGAGAAATGGAAGCACTGGACAAGATTGATAGGCTCATTCTGCGCACGCTGCAAGCGGACGGCCGCGCCACCTACGACCAGATCGCCGAGCAGGTGAGCCTGTCGCCCAGCGCCGTGCTGCGGCGGGTCAAGCGGTTGGAAGAGCATCGCGTCATCGACCGTTACGTTGCCCTGGTGCAGCCCGAAGCCATCGGCCTGGGGCTAACCGCCTACCTCAACGTGCGACTCGAAAAGCACACCGAGACCCACAAGCGCAACCCCATGGACCTGTTCCGCGCCAGCGTGCAGACCTGGCCCGAGGTCGTCGAATGCGCGGCCCTCACCGGCGACATGGACTACCTGCTGCGGGTGGTGGTGGCCGACATGGCCCACTACAGCCGCTTCATCATGGACACCCTGCTCAAGCACCCCAGCGTGGAAGATTGCAAGACCAGCTTCGTGCTGGATCGTGTCAAAGCCACAACAGCTGTGCCCGTTTAGCCACATTTCGGTTGCTGGGGTGCTACACCGGTCGGTCGCAGCCCGGTACTGGGTCACAAATGTGTCCAGAGATTGACCTTGTAGACTTGTTGTTTAAGGGAAAACCCTTAAAGTTGGGCCATGCTTACCGCCAAGACCCTTCTCAAAGCGTCTCTCGGCATTGGCTCTTTCCTGAAGGCGCCAATGGTTGAGGCGCAACCACGCGCAGTCAGCGCGCCTCAGCCGGTGATGGTGCCGATCCGCTCGATCGGCCCCCGCGAACGCGAGCGCATCGCCCGCCACCTGCTCGACCTCACCCCGCACGACCGCTACCTGCGCTTCGGCTACGCGGCGGCCGACGAGCAGGTCCAGCGCTACGTCGACAGCCTCGACTTCGAGCGCGACGAACTCTTCGGCATCTACAACCGCCGTCTCGACCTGATCGCGATGGCGCACCTGGCCTTCGCGCCAGGCGACCAGCACAGCGACTGCGCCGAGTTCGGCGTTTCCGTCTCGGCCCACGCCCGCGGCCGTGGCTATGGCGCCCGCCTGTTCGAGCGCGCCGTGGTCGTGGCGCGCAACGAAGGCGTGGGCATGCTCTTCATCCATGCGCTGAGCGAAAACGCCGCCATGCTGAAGATCGCCCGCAACGCCGGCGCCACCGTGGTGCGCAGCGGCTCCGAAGCCGAGGCCCATCTCGAACTGCCCAGCGCCACTTTCGACAGCCGCATGAGCGAGATCGCCCTGGAGCACTATGCCGCTGTCGACTTCGCGCTCAAGAGCCGCGCCAAGCAGTTCTGGGCCTTCCTCGCCAGCCTGCAGGAAGTGCGCAGCGGCATGCGCGATGCCCGGAAGAAGTCGGCGCCCTGAGCCCAGCGGCCCTGGTGGCCGCCTCCGTTCTTACCCTTGAGGGAGTGCCCGGTAGAGCGTGTCACACGCAATCCGGTATCCTTGTCCCTCCTCAACTCCGCCCTCCCGCAGTGGCCGAACCTCACCCTGAACGCGCTCCCGTCGAACGGGAAGACAAGCGCAGCTTTCTCCAGAAACTCGCCGAATTCATCCACCCCGGCCCTGATTCGCGCGACGAGCTGATCGAAACCCTGGCGGACGCCGAGGACAACGAGGTGATCGGCGCGGAGTCGCGCGTGATGCTCGAAGGCGTGCTGCGCATGGCCGACATGACTGCCGGCGACGTGATGGTCGCCGCGCCGCGCATGGACCTGGTGAACATCGACGCGCCCTTCGACGCGCTGCTGCACCTGGTCATCGACACCGCGCACTCGCGCTTTCCGGTGTACGAGGGCGAGAAGGAAAACATCATCGGCATCCTGCTCGCGAAGGACCTGCTCAAGCTGCAGCGCGCGCCGGGCCTGAACATCCGCGCGCTGCTGCGCCCGGCAACCTTCGTTCCCGAAAGCAAGGGCCTGAACGACCTGCTGCGCGAGTTCCGTGGCAACCGCAACCACCTGGCCATCGTCATCGACGAGTTCGGCCGCGTGGCCGGCCTCATCACCATCGAGGACGTGCTCGAGCAGATCGTCGGCGAGATCGAGGACGAGTTCGACATCGCCGAGGACGAGGGCGACATCTTCGGCCTCGCCGACCACACCTACCGCGTCTCGGGCGACACGCCCATCGAGCGCGTCGCCGAGGCCTTCGGCATCGTGTTCGACGAAGAACAGCTCAGCGAAGACTTCGACACCATCGGCGGGCTCATCGCGCACGAGATGGGCCACGTGCCCAAGCGCGGCGAGCACCATGCGATCGGCGGCTTCGACTTCGTCGTGCTGCACACCAAGGGCGGCGCGGTGCGCTGGTTCAAGGTGTCCCCGGCGCGCGGCGGCGACGCGGCCGACTGATGGCTCGCGCGCCGGCTTCCTCCTTCGCCTCCCTGTTTCGTCCGATCGGCTTCGTCGCCGCCGGGCTTGCTCAGGCGCTCTCGATGGCTTCGCCCGTGGGCGGCAAGCCGCTGTGGTGGCTGCAGCTGCTGTCGCTCGGCGCATTCGTGTGGCTGCTCGATGGACTGCGTTCGCAGGGCGCAGGCTGGCGCCGCGCGGGGCTGCACGGCTGGCTGTTCTCCACCACCTGGCTCACCGGCAGCTTCTGGTGGCTCTTCATCTCGATGCATACCTACGGCGGCCTGCCGGCGCCGCTGGCGGCCATCGCCGTGCTCGCGCTGGCTGCTGCGCTGGGCCTCTATTACGCAGTCGCCGCGGCGTGGTTCGTCGTGCGGGGGCCGAAGGGCCGGGTGACGGGCGCGCTGGTTTTCGCCGCGCTCTGGACGCTGGCCGAGCTGGTTCGTGGCAGCTGGTTCACAGGCTTCCCTTGGGGCGCCGGCGGCTATGCGCATGTCGAGGGACCGCTCGCGGCGCTTGCGCCATGGGTGGGCGTCTACGGCATCGGTGCCGCAGCAGCACTGGCCGTTGCGCTGGTCGCGCTGCATCGCCCGATCCGCATCGTGGAAGCCGTGCAGGGCGTGGTGCTGATCGCGCTCGTGTTCGCCGTGCCGAACCTTGTGCCCGCGCTGCGCGACGATGTGCAAGGCGCCAAAGGCGCGGCCGGCAGCCTGAGCGTCGCACTCCTGCAGGGCAACATCCCACAGGACGAGAAATTCATTCCCGGCGGCGGCATCGAGACCGCGCTGCGCTGGTACGGCGAACAACTGCGCGATGCCCAGGCCTCGCTTGTCGTCACGCCCGAAACCGCACTGCCGCTGCTGCCACGGCAGCTGCCCGCCGGCTACCTGGAAGCGATCAAGGCCCGCTACAGCCAGGGCAACCAGGCCGCCATCGTCGGCCTGCCGCTGGGAGGGCAGGGCACTTACAGCAACGCGGTGCTGGGCTTCCGTCCTGGCGACGCGCAGCCCTACGCCTACAGCAAGCACCACCTCGTGCCTTTCGGCGAATTCATTCCCTGGGGCTTTCGCTGGTTCATCCAGATGATGAACATCCCGCTCGGCGATTTCGCGAGCGGCGGGCTCGCGCAGGCGCCCTTCGTCTGGCAGGGCCAGCGCATCGCGCCGAACATCTGCTACGAGGACTTGTTCGGCGACGAGATCGGCGCGAACTTCCGCGACGAGGCCACGGCACCCACCATCCTGCTCAACGTGAGCAATATCGCCTGGTTCGGCGATACCGTGGCCATCGACGAGCACCTGTCGATCTCGCGCATGCGCGCGCTCGAGTTCGCGCGGCCGATGGTGCGCTCCACCAACACCGGCGCCACCGTGGTGATCGACGCCCAGGGCCGCGTCACGCACGAGCTCCCGCGCCTCACGCGCGGCGTGCTAGAGGCGAACGTGGAAGGCCGTCGCGGCCTCACGCCCTTCGCGCGCTGGGTGGCACCCTTCGGCCTCTGGCCGCTGTGGCTGCTGGCCATGGCCATCGTGGCGGTGGCCTGGGTGCAGGGCCGCCGCCAGAACTGAAATCGGTCAGGCTGCCGCGGCCGCCTTCACCGGCCAGTCGCGCAGCTTGCCCGGGTTCAGCAGTCCCAGCGGGTCGAAGCGCTTCTTCACCTCGATGACTTCCGGTGGCAGCGGCCCGCCGGCCTTGCCGTCTTCCACGATGTTCACGTGCGGGTTGTTGATGTGCACGTTGTGCTCGCGGTGGATGCGCATGATCTCCTGCAGGCGCTCCTCGGTGCTGAAGCGCACCAGCTGCAGCCCGCTGCAGGTCATGAGGCCGGCCACGTTGCGCAGGAACTCGATGTGCATCATCACCTCGCCCTGCTCGCCACCCAGCAGCTTCTCCATCTCGATGACCTGCTCGACATGCTTGCCGGGGATGAAGCCGCTCTGCAGGTAGGTGAGGTTGGGGTCGACCTTCAGCGCATGCAGCGTCGTGTGGTTCCAGGTGAATTCCATCAGCGTGCGGTTGCTCTTCTGCACCTCGGCAGCCGTCTTGCGGTAGCTCACCGTGCCGCCGTGCGCCTCCACCAACTGGAGCATCGCGGGTTCGCACGACTCGGCCACCAGCGACAGCACCGTGTGGCAGCCCTTGGGCAGGTGCGCGGCCAGCTGCGATAGATGATCGGAGATGGGCGCCGCGAAGAAGGTCACGCCGCGCTTCACGATGCCCGGCGCGTGCGCCAGCTTGTCCGCGAAGTTCAACGCGCTTTCGAAGTCGATGAAAGTCACCAGCGTTTCCAGCCACGGATGCGCAGGCGCCAGCGCGATCTCCAGCTCCAGCACCAGCCCGTTGGTGCCCCACAGGTGGTGCATGCGCATCGCCTCGGCGCCGCGCAGCTCCACCACCTGCGGCTCGGCCTCGATGGTCATCGCGCGGATGCCGATCACGTTGCCGGGCGCGCCCAGCGGCCCGTAGTTGATCGAGCCCACGCCGCCGAAGCCGCCGCCGAAGAGGCCGCCCAGCGTGGCGCTGCGGTAGGTCGAGGGCACGCAGCGCAGCTCCTGTCCCGTGGGTTTGGTCTGCTTCTCCAGCTCCCCGAGGCGGATGCCGGCCTGGGCACGCGCCACGCCGGGCCTCACCCACAGGCAGCTGTTGTAGCCCGTCATGTCGAGCACCACGCCACCGGCCAGCGGCGTGGTCTGGCCATAGTTGCCGGTACCGCTGCCGCGGATGGTGATGGGCACGCAGCGGCGCGCGCAGGCGCCGATCACCGCGCGGATCTCTTCCTCGGTGCGCGGTCGCACGACCACGTCGGCGCGCTTGTCCTTGAGCTGGCGCACCAGCACGGGGCTGAACCACGAGAAGTCGGAGGACAGCCGCGTGACGCGGCTTTCGTCGGTGATCCAGTCGAGGTCGGGGAGTTCGAGCAGCAGCTGCTCGATGGCGGAAACAGGGGCGTTCATGGTCAAGGTTCAATCCTGGGAAAGTTCGCTCGCATGCCATGAGCCCAGCGCCAGCTTGGTGAGCCAGGCCATCAGCACGAAGAGCGCGACACCGGTGAGGGAAATGAGCAGCAGCGCCGCGAACATGCGCGGAATGTTCAGCTGGAAGCCCGCCTGCAGGATCTGATAGGCCAGCCCCGCGCCCGAGCCGCCGGTGCCCGCGACGAACTCGGCCACCACCGCGCCGATCAGCGCGAGGCCGCTGGAGATGCGCAGGCCGCCGAAGAAGTAGGGCAGCGCGCTCGGAATGCGCAGCCGCACCAGCTGCTGCCAGCGCGTCGCGCGATTGAGCTTGAAGTAGCTCTGCAGGTCGGGGTCGATGCTGCGCAGCCCCAGCGTGGTGTTGCTGATGATCGGGAACAGCGCCACCAGCGCGGCGCATACCGTCATTGCCGCCACCGGGTTCTTCACCCAGATGATGATCAGCGGCGCCACCGCCACGATGGGCGTGACCTGCAGCAGCACCGCGTACGGGAAGAGCGCGGTCTCGATGCGCTTGCTCTGCACGAAGAGAAACGAGATCAGCACGCCCGCCACCGTGGCCAGCAGGAACGACAGCACCGTGATCTTCAGCGTGACCAGCAGCGCATTGCCCAGCGGCGCCCAGTCGGTCACCAGTGTCTGCACCATCAGGTAGGGCGAGGGCACGAGGTAGGGCGGCAGCTCCATGGCCACCACCATCCATTGCCACAGCGCGACCAGCACCACGCCGATCAGCACCGGGTAGAGCACGCGCTGCACGCGCGGCTGGTTCAGCAGGGGAACGGGTTTCTTCATCATCATCGCGCGGCCTCCTCATCGGCGCTGCTGGCGCGCAGCAGGCTGTCCTGCAGTTGCTTCGCATGGCGCGCGAACTCCGGCGTGACCATGAAGTCGGCGCTGCGCGGATAGGGTTCGTCGATGCGGAACTCCTCCACCACGCGGCCGGGCCGCGCGGCCATCATCACCACGCGGCTCGACAGGAACACCGCCTCGTGGATCGAGTGCGTCACGAAGATCACCGTGAGCTTCTTCTTGCGCCACAGCTCCAGCAGGTCGGCGTCGAGCTTGTGGCGCGTGATCTCGTCGAGCGCGCCGAAGGGCTCGTCCATCAGGAGCAGGTCGGGCTGCGTGACGAGGCCGCGCGCGATCGATACGCGCATCTGCATGCCGCCCGAGAGCGCGCGCGGCAGCGCGTCGGCGAATTTCTCCAGCCCCACGAGCGCGAGCGATTCCATCACCCGCGCGTCGGCCTCCCTGCGCGGCACGCCGGCCAGGTCCAGCGGCAACCGCACGTTGGTGCGCACGCTGGCCCATGGCATCAGCGTGGGCGACTGGAACACGAACGACATCTTGTGCGAGCTCTCGTGCAGCTGCGCCACCGGCCGGCGCCACACCAGCAGGCGCCCGTCGCTGGGCTCCAGCATGCCCGCCACCATCTTCAGCAGCGTGCTCTTGCCGCAGCCCGAGGGCCCCAGCAGCGTCACGAATTCACCCTCGGCGATGGACAGGTCCACCGGCAGCAGCGCCTGCGTGCCGTTGGGGTACGTCTTCTCGGCCGAGAGCACCTCGACGGCGGGCACGGCGGGTGCGAGCTGCGGCGGCGGCGCCAGCGTCTGGGGATCGATGCGGTTCATGCGGCGGGGCCTTGGCGCGCTCAGGGCAGGACCTTCGCGTCTTTCACGAACTCGGTCGTGTAGGTCTTCGCCAGTTCGACCTTGGCGGGGTCGAGCAGCTTTGCCGACACCAGGAAGTCGTAGCTCGCCTTGGCGCGCGCATCCGTCATCACGCCGATGCCCAGCTTGGCCGCGTCGCCGCCGGTGACCATTCCCATCTCCTTGAGCTTGGCCACGCTGTAGGCTAGCTGGTCGTCGGTCATGTTGGGGTTGTCCTTCTTGATGAGCGCGTTGGCGGGCGCCGGGTCGGCGAGGTAGCTCTTCCAGCCTTCGGCCGAAGCCTTCACGAAGGCGGCGACCTGCTTGCTGCGCTCCTTCACGGTCTTCTCCATGCACGACACGGTGGTCGCATAGGCCGGGAAGCCGTGGTCGCTGAACATCAGCACGGTGCTCTTCACGCCGGCCTTCTGGATGGCGTAGGGCTCGGAGGTCAGGTAGCCCTGTTGCGCGGTGTTCTTGTCCGCCACGAAGGGCTGGATGTTGAAGGTGTAGGGCCGCGTCTGTTCGTCGGTGAAGCCGAACTTGGCCTTCAGCCACGGCCAGTAGCCGCGCTGGGCCTGTGCGCCGATCAGCAGCGTCTTGCCCTTCAGGTCTTCGAATTTCTTCACGTCGTCGTGCGCGATCAGCACCTGCGGATCTTTCTGGAAGAAGGCGGCCACGTTGACCACCGGCACGCCGCCCTCGCGCACCTGCATCATCTGGATGTCGCTCGAACCCATGATGCAGTCGGCCTGGCCGGCGGCCATCATCTGCGTGATGTTGACCTGCGGGCCGCCCATCTTGATGGTCACGTCGAGGCCGTACTTCTTGTAGATGCCCTGCGCCACTGCCTGGTAGAAGCCGCCGTGCTCGGCCTGCGCGTACCAGTTGGTCATGTAGGTGAACTTGTCCTCGGCCTGCGCGGGCGTGGCGGCGAGAAAAGCGATGGCGGCGGCGCCGGCGACGGACAGTGCGAAGGAGCGCATGGGTGAACCTCTCGAGGGCAGGGAGTTGAAGAAGAAAGAAAACAGGAAAGGAGAAGCGGCCGTTGCAAGAAGCGGGCTCAGGCCCATCTCAGGCCGGGTGGAAGCGCTGCTGGATGAAGCCTTGCTGGTGCCCGCGCTCCCAGGTGGCTTCCTCGCGCACCACCCAGCGCAGCGCATGCAGCTCGGTCAGCGCCTGCGCCCAGCTGTCGGAGAGCGTGTCGAGGATGGCTTCGCCCTGCTCGCGCGTGGCGGTGGTCGGGTCGCCGATCACGCCGCTCGGGCCGAAGTCGCGCGAGGTCCACGCACAGGCCGGGCGGCCATCGGCCGAAAGCAGCTTGATCGGGAAGGGGGGCGGAAAGTTGGCGACCGCGTGCTCCATGTGCACCGTCTCGGGCGCGAGCGCGAGCATCAGCGCGGTCTCGGAATGGCCGGCGTGCATCGCGAGCTTCTTTTCCTGTTCGCTCACCTGCTTGCTGGCCGCGCTCGGCAGGCGCGACACGCCGTGCGGCACCACCACGAAATCGCCGTGGCGCAGGCGCAGTTCGCGCGCCGCCATCTCCAGCACCTGCGGCTGGCCGCCGTGGCCGTTGGCGAACAGCAGCTTGCGAAAGCCCGAGCGGTACACCGACTCGCCGATCTCGATCACCGTCGACAGCAGCGTGGTGCCGGTCAGCGTCATCGTGCCGGGAAAGTGCAGGTGCTCTTCCGACTTGCCGTACGTGATGGTCGGCAGCGCGAAGGCGCGCACCTCGGCGGGGAGCTTTTCGAGCGCCTTGCCCATCACGCCCGAGCAGATCACGCTGTCGACCGAGCAGGGCAGGTGCGGACCGTGCTGTTCGAT
This sequence comes from Variovorax sp. TLI9-5A, assembly GCF_056867935.1. Lineage (NCBI taxonomy): Bacteria > Pseudomonadati > Pseudomonadota > Betaproteobacteria > Burkholderiales > Comamonadaceae > Variovorax > Variovorax sp. TLI9-5A. The sequence continues at coordinate 1,031,457 of NZ_CP200310.1, forward strand.
GGCACCGCAGGGCAGCACGATGACGGTGTTCTCGCGGTCGGGCAGCGCGGCGATTTCGGTCCAGCTCAGGTAGGGCAGGAAGCGGTGGGGCGGGATGTAGCCGTGGAGCATGGAGAGTCCTTGTTTGTTCGTTAGCGAGGAAAGAAGGGCGTCGCGTCGCCGTGCGTGACGCGGCCTTCCCGCAGCACCACGCGGCCGGCGGTGCGCGAGGGCCAGCCGTGGCGATCGGCCTGTGTGAACAGCACGAGGTCGACGCCCTGGCCGACCAGCGTGGGCCTTGCGGGCGCGGCTTCGCGCCGCAGCCAGTCGCCGCGGCACAGCGCCTGCGACCATTCGTCGAAGGGCTCGTCGAGCTGCGCCACCAGCGCGGCCGTGCCCAGCGCCTCGACCGGATCGAAGCTGCCGACGCGGCAGAAAGGGTCTTGCACGTTGTCGCTCGCGAAGAGCAGCGGAATGCCGCGCTCGCGCGCCTCTTTCACCAGCGTGATGCCGCGCAGGCGCGGCGTGCGGCCGGTGACGGCGTCCTGCAGCAGCAGGTTGGTGGCGGGCAGCGACACCACGGTGATCGGCGCGCGCGCCACCGCGTCTAGCGTGGCGAAGGCCTGCGCCTCGGGCTGGGCCGCGAGCGCGCAGATGTGCCCGCAGACCACGCGGCCTTCGTAGCCGATCTCGCGCAGGATGCGCGCGGTGGTCTGCAGGCCCACTGCCGATGCGTTGAGCTCCTCGTCCACGTGCAGGTCGATGTCCAGGTCGCAGGCCTGCGCCGACACCAGCAGGTTGCGCAGCGCGTTCTCGCTCCAGTTGGTGGAGTGCACGAAGCCGCCGAGCAACGCGTGCGGCCCCGTGGCCTTCACCTGCTTCGCAAGGCGCATGGCCTGCGCCGCATCTTCGAAGAGCGGCAGCTTGATGAGGCTGACCTGCTCCAGCCGCACCTTGCCGGCCCACTCCTGCGCCAGCCCGGCCATCACCGGCCAGGCCATCGGCACGGCATCGGGCTCCCACCAGTCGACGTGCGTGCGCAGATGCGAGGTGCCGCATTCCCAGGCCCACTGAAGGCCGCGCGAGGCGCGCTCGCGCACGTCGGCGGGCGTCCAGTGCACGCGGTCGGCGAGCATCGCGTCGATGGCGCCGAGCAGGCCGGGCTGCACCTGTTTCATGCGCGGCAGGGTGAAGGCCTTGTCGAGGTGCGTGTGGACGTCGACGAAGCAGGGCAAGGCCAGTGCGCCGTCGAGGTTCCAGGCAGAAGGCTGCGCAGCGGGCGTGGCGAGCGTGGCGGGCAGCACCGACTGCACGCGGCCGGCCTCGATCGCGATGCGCGCGAGTTCCGGCACACCGTTGTGCTGTGGCCAGTCGGCCGGCAGCAGCCAGCGCGGCAGGCGCACGTTGTCGAGGAGCGACGGCGTGCTCATGCGAAGCGCGCCATGGCTTGCCCCACGCGTGCCATGAAGCGCTTGAGCTGGGGCTCGGTCGCGACGTTCATGTGGTAGTGGGCGTGGTAGTCCACCTTGGCGCGCTGGCCGGTCAGCCGCTTCATGTAGCGCGTGACGATCTTGCGCGGCGGATCGCCCATGTAGATGGCCATCCAGCGCGGCCGCCCGTAGGTGACGACGGCGCTGATGCGCTTGATGTGCGTGAGCATCGGCTTCACGTTGGCCGGGTCGCTGATGTCGAAGGCCACGCCCGGCATGAAGAGCCGGTCGAAGTAGCCCTTGAGCATCGCCGGCAGCCCGAAGCACCAGGTCGGAAAGCAGAACACGATGCCCTCGGCCCACTGCAGCCGCTCCACGTAGGGCGCGAGCGGCAGCTGGTTGGAGGGCACGTCGTGATAGCCCAGCCGCTCCTCGCGCGACAGCACCGGGTTGAAGCCCTCGGCGTAGAGGTCGCAGTCGTCCACCTCGTGCCCTGCCGCGCGCAGGTTCTTCAGAACCTCCTGGTGCAGGGCGGCGTGGAAGCTGGTTTCGACCGGATGGCAGTAGACGACGAGCACGCGCATGGTGTGTTTGACCGCTTAATCAGAGCAAGTGGTCAGGTTATGCAAGCGACGTGCCAGTGCCTGCGCACCGGGTTGGGGCGGCGTGGCGGCCGCGCTACGGAACTGTCGGAAGGCGGATTTGTGAGTGGCGGAATTTCGTAACAAAAGTCACGTAAATCCGAGAAACGCGAGTTGTGAGCGGTGAATTTCACCGCCGCCGTAACAACAACTCACTATTTCTTCCAATTGTTAACTAAAATTCACAGTCCCAAATTTGTGAACTTTGGGCCTCATTTCTCTCTTCATCAACCGTTCGATACCCGAGAGTCCGTCCTCATGAAAAAGTCTTCCCTCATCGTTGCCGCCGTTCTTGCCGTCACCACCAGCGCAGTCTTGGCGGCCACCAGCCCGGCCACTGCCACGTTCCAGGTTCTGATCACCGTTGCCAAGGCTTGCTCGGTGACGGCGGGCGCCGGCTCCAACATCAACTTCAATACAGTCGATTCCTCTGCCACCAACTTGAGCGCCAGCAGCAACATCAGCGTGACCTGCTCCAAGTCGACGCCCTACAACATCGGCCTGCTGCCCTCGAACAACAGCACCTCCGGCGCCGGCGTGATGAGCCCCCCGACGGGCACTGACACCATCCCCTACCAACTGCGCTCGGTGAGCGCCACCGGCGCGATCTGGGGCAGCACGGCCACGTCCACCTCGGTCGGCAACGGCGTGAGCGGCACTGGCACTGGTTCGGCCCAGTCGATCCCCGTGTGGGCCACGGTCGCGAGCGTCAACGTGACGCCTGGCTCCTACCTCGACACCGTGACCGTCCAGGTCAACTACTGATCGATTGCCCGACCGTGCCCCGCTTGCTGCGCCACACCCTTGCCCTCGCGTTCGCCCTGCTGGCGCACGCGGCCGCTTCGGCGAGCGGCCTGCAGGTCTCGCCGGTCACGCTGACGCTGCAGGCTACGCAGAACGCCGATGGCCTGTGGCTCAGCAACACCGGCGACGACGTGGTGCACGCGCAGGTTCGCGTCTATCAGTGGTCGCAGGAAGACGGCAACGAAAAGCTCACCCCCTCGCGCGAGCTCCTCGTGAGCCCGCCGATGGTGCAGTTGGCTGCTTCCTCGCGGCAGCTGATCCGCGTCATCCGCACCGGCGTTCCGCCCGGTGCGGTCGAGAATTCCTACCGGGTCATCATCGACGAGCTGCCCGTCGAGATGAAGGAGAAGAAGGGCCTGCAACTGGTGCTGCGCTACTCGGTTCCCATCTTCATCGCGCCCGCCGGCGCACAGCCGGCCGCACCCCAACTGAGCTGGTCGCTGCGCCGCGAGGGCGGCCAGGCGATGCTCGAAGTCGCCAACGGCGGCGGCATGCACGCCCAGCTCGCCGATCTGGATTTTGTCGATGCCGCCGGCAAGCGCAGCGCGGTGCACGCAGGCCTGATGGGCTACGTGCTGCCGGGCGCGAGCATGCGTTGGCCCTTGAAGACACCCGCGGAAGCCTTTGCCTCCGGCGGCGTCCTGGAAACGAAGATCAATGGCAACGCGACGCAGGAAAAGATCCCGCCACTTCCACGCGTCCGCTGAGCGTCTGCTTCCACTGCTGCTTCTGTCGGGCCTGGCGTCATTCGCCGCTCAGGCCGAGAAGACTGCAGCCGAACAGGGGCCCTGGCTGGTCGCATCCGCGGCCGAAGGCGACATCACCGGCCCGGGCGGCAGCGACCTCTACCTGGAGCTGAGCCTCAACGGCAACCCCCAGGGACTGGTGCATTTCGGCCTGCGTGGCCGCGAGCTCTGGGCCAGCGCCTCCATCTTGCGGCAGCTGGGCTTCGTCCTGCCGGCGGGCGCGTCCGACCCCGTGCGGCTCAACAGCCTTCCCGGCGTGAAGGTCGCGTACGACGCCGCAACCCAGAGCGTTGCGATCAATGCCACCGCCGACGCGCTGCGCCTGCCCACGACCGTGGTCAACACGTCGACGATCACCTCGCCGAAGGCCAGCGCCTCCCCCGGCCTGCTGCTCAACTACGACCTCTACGGCACGCAGGGCCGAGGCAACAGCACCAGCCTCAATGCCCTGGCCGAAGTGCGCGCCTTCAGCGGCAGCAGCGTGTTCACCAGCACCATGATGTCGCGCGCCTACCGCTCCGGCAACGAGGACTGGACGCACGACTCGGTGCGGCTCGACACCACCTGGAGCCGGTCCTTCCCCGACGACATGCTGACGCTGCGCGTGGGCGACACCACCACCGCGTCGCTGCCGTGGTCGCGCTCCACCCGCATCGGCGGCATCCAGCTTTCGCGCAACTTCTCGCTGCAGCCCTACCGCACCACCACCCCGCTGCCGGCGTTCCTGGGGGCGGCCGCGCTGCCCTCGCAGGTGGAGCTCTACATCAACGGCCTGCGCCAGTACACGGGCCAGGTCCCGGCAGGGCCCTTCCAGCTCAACACGGTGCCGAGCATCAACGGCGCGGGCAACGCGCAGGTGGTCCTCACCGACGCGTTCGGCCGTGCCACCACGCTCGACTTCTCGCTGTACGACACCCAGCGGCTGCTGCAGGAGGGCCTGTCCGACTGGTCCGTCGACCTCGGCATGGTGAGAAAGAACTACGGCCTGCGCTCGAACGACTACGGCAGCGACCCCGCCGCCACCGGCACCTGGCGCTACGGCGTGAGCAACAGCTTCACGCTGGAGGCGCACGGCGAGGCCACCAAGGGGTTGGTCAAGGGCGGCGTCGGCGGTGCATGGCTGCTCGGCCAGAGCGGCGTGTTCACGGGTGCCGTGGCGCACAGCAGCTATGGCGGCGAGCAGGGCTCGCTGTTCAACCTGGGCTACAGCTGGCGCGACAACCAGTTCAACTTCGCGGTCGAGGGCACGCGCACGCGCGGCGAGTACCGCGACGTCGCCTCCCTGTACGGCAGCGCGCCGCCGCGCGGCTCGGGCCGGGCGTCGATCGGCTACAGCACGAAGGACATCGGCAGCTTCGGCGTCAGCTATCTCTACCTGCGCTATCCGGCGCAGGAGGCGACGCGCCTGGCCAGCGTCTACTGGTTCCGGGCCATCGGAAAGAGCGCCTCGATGAACGTGAGCATCAACCAGAACCTGGACAAGCGCCGCGAGCGCAGCCTCTTCGTCGGCTTCACCTGGGCGCTGGACGGAAACATCACCGCCAGCGCCGGCGTCCAGCGCGACCGCGACCAGACCGTCTACACCGCCGACGCGCAAAGCTCCATGCCGGGCGACGGCGGCATCGGCTGGCGCGCCGGCCTGCGCCAGGGCGGCGGCCAGAACGGCGGACAGGCAGAGATCGACTACCTCGGCCGCTACGGCCGCGCCATGGCCGGTATCAGCGTGCTCGGCGACACCCGCTATGCCTACGCCGGCGCCACCGGCTCGATCGCGTTCATGGGCGGCCAGCCCTTCGCGGCCCGGCGCATCGACGATGCCTTCGCGGTGGTCTCCACCGACGGCATCGCCGGCGTGCCCGTGAAGCTGGAGAACCGCGACATCGGCACCACGGACGACAAGGGCATGCTGCTGGTGGCGCCGCTGCGCTCCTACCAGAACAACCAGCTGTCCATCGACCCGATGCAGCTGCCGGCCGACGTGAGGATCGAGCGCGTGAAGACAGTGGCCTCGCCGAGCGACCGCGCCGGCACGCTGGTGCGCTTCGGCATCACGCCGGTCAGCGCGGCCGCGCTGCTGCTGGTGGACGAGACGGGCAAGCCGCTGCCGCTGGGCAGCCGCGTGCGCGCCAACGGACAGGGTGGCGAGCCGGCGCTGGTCGGCTTCGACGGCGCCGTGTACCTGGAATCGCTGCAGGCCCACAACACGCTCGACGTGCAGACGCCCGGTGGCGTCTGCCGGACCAGCTTCGACTATCGCAAGGAAGGCGCGGCAATCCCGCAGATCGGGCCGCTGCGCTGCGCCAGGGAGGCCAAGACACCATGACCACCATGACGAGCCATCTGACCCGCACTCTGCAGGCCCTGCGCCTGCCCCTGTTCTGCGTGCTGCTGTGGCTGCTGTCGGCTGGCAGCGCGCAGGCGTCGATCAATTGCACCGCGTCGATGACGGCCGTGGCCTTCGGCACGGTCGATCTGGTCGCCGGCACGGCCGCGCCCGCCAACGCCACGCTGAGCTACACCTGCACCAAGACCGGCAACACCAACACCACCGAGTACGCCAGGGTCTGCTTCAACATCGGCGACGGCAACGAAGGCCTGACGAACTTCAATCCGCGCGTCATGAAAAGCGGCGCGGGCGACAGCCTGAAGTTCCAGCTCTACCAGGGGACGGGCAGCACGATCTGGGGCTCGAACGGCAACGCCGCGGTGCCGAACCCGTTCACCATCAACATCAGCATTCCTGCCCGGTCCACCACCACCTCGGGAACCGCCACGATGCGCGGCGAGCTGCTCGCGGGCCAGGGCACGGTGCCTCCGGGCTCGTACCAGGACAACTTCGCCGGAATCCACACGTCGATCACGCTCACGTCGAGCACGGCCGGCGCGCCGACCACCTGCGGTACGACGCTGGCAGACCAGTTCGCCTTCATCGTCAGCGCGACCGTCTCCAAGAGCTGCATCGTCACGGCCGATCCGCTGAACTTCGGCTCCGTCGCCGGCCTGCCGGGCGGGGCCAACATCGACCAGCTCAGCACCATCTACGTCACCTGCACGACGCCCACCTCCTACACGGTCGGGCTGACGCCGTCCAACAACGTGGCCAACGGTGCGGGGGCGATGACGCCGACCGGGGGCGTACCCGGCAACACGGACACGGTGCCCTACCAGCTCTACCGCAACTCCGGCCGCACGAATGCCTGGGGCAACATCGCGGGAACCAACACCATCGGGGGCACGGGCAATGGCCAGGTCCAGCCGCTGCCCCTGTATGGCCGCGTTCTCGGTGCCAGCACCAACGTGCGGCCGGACAGCTACATGGACGTCGTCACGGTCAGCGTGACCTACTGAGTTCACGCCTGGGCCACGCCCGCGGCCGCACTGAAATGGGATGCCCGCTGGCAATTTGCCGGCAATGCGCGAAGAATGGCATCCGGACGGCCTTCATTTTTCCGCGACTCTGCCGATAAGCCTGACTGGGCATCGATCCGATGCCTCCATCCAGGTTGCGACGAGAGGAGTTCCCATGCCCGGAAACAGGCGTACTGCAAGGGCGACTGCGCTGCGGTCGCCGCGAACGGCTCCATCGCTGGCAGCTGCCGGCGTGCTGTTGCTCCTGCTGCCGCTGCCCCTGCAGCTTAGTTCCGCGGAGCCGACGCACGGCGCGGGCAGCGCCACTGGCCGCTTCACCCTGAGCATCAACGTCCTTCCGACCTTCAAGGTGCTCGAGGTCACGCCCGTGAAAGGCGGGCATGCGTACCGCGTCTGGACCAACATGGCGTCGGTGGTCATCAAGGGGCGGGAGTACCGGTTCGACAAGGTCGGAGAAGCGAGCTTCATGGTGCCGGGTGCCGATGCCGACGGCCGCGACAGCCTCGGTGCCGCCTTGCACGGCTCGCTCGGTGCAATGGCGGTGACCGCTGGCGGCGCTTCGCCGCAGTCCGCGAGCGCCGCGGCCGGCGACGGCAGCAACGCGACTCGGGTGACAGTGACGTACTGAGCCCCTGCATTTCTTTCCGTTCCTGCCGATATCCGGAGGTCGGGCGCCTGTGCCGCGCCCGCGCCTCACGTTCTTGCAATGGACAACGGATCGGGCCTCACGACGGTACATCGGCTTCAATCGGCGCGCGCCGTCTTGGCCGCGCTCGCGATGCTCGCCCCACTGCTGTGCGCGGCGGAGAGCAGCTTCGGTGCCAACTCAGCGACCGCGCAGGTGCGCCTCATGGTGACCGTGCCGCCGGTGTTCCAGGTGCTGCGGGCCGCGCAGACCGCCGAGGGGTACGACTATCTGGTCTGGACCAACATGAGGTCGATCATCATCGGCGGCCGCGAGTACAGCTTTGCCCGGCCCGGCGAGCACACCGTGCACGTCCCCGCGGCGCCCGCGGGCGCCTGGGTCGTGCACGGCCTGTAGGCGGCGCGCGCATCGCTTGCCCGCGCCGCCGCGTCACACTGGTCAGTTGCAGTACTGCGCGTTGCCGCTGGTGTCGAGCGACACCGGAGGATCGGCCAGGAACTGCTGGACTGGAACCACGGACGCGTTGCAGGCTTCGTCGGTGCGGATGTCGAAGACATGCCAGAAGTCCGTGCTGCCGCTTTCGCCTGCGGGCGGCGAGAAGACCGTCTGTGCCCCGCGGTTGCTCACCTCGACCCGCGCGGGCGAACCGGTCTGCCCCGGATCGAAGGTGCCCGAGAAGTTGCGGACATAGAAACGGTAGGTGCGGTTCTTGGCCAGCTTGGCAAAGGTCGTGACTTCGGGGCCGAAGCTGTCCACGTCGTCCACGTCGAGCGCGATGAACGGCGCTGTAGCGAGGCTGCCCTTGTCGCTGTAGTAGACATGCTCGTCGGCGTTGGCGCCCAGCGTGTGCGAGTCGAGGTCGCGCGGGCGCTCGCCCCAGGTCAGCTTGATCGACAGCGCGGAGCGCGTGAGTTGGAGGCAGCCGCCCAGCGAGATGTCCTGGTCCCCGGCTTCTACCGTCGGGGAGTTGGAGATCTCGCTCGCGGTGGTGGCGACCACGAAGGCCGAGCCGGAACGCTTCACGGCGACCGAGAACTCACCGTTCGCATTCGTCAGCGTCGATGCCAGGCCGGTGTACGACTTGCCTTCCGACGCCACCAGCGCACCCGCGACCCGTGCGCCCGCCGCATCCTGCACGCAGCCGTTGATGCGCACGGTGTTGTAGATCTGGTCGGCGTTCCAGGTGGTGAAGTGCGTCACCGTGCCTTCGTAGTACTGGTTGGGTGCCGTGCCCTGCAGCGTGGCGGAGCCCTCCTGCACCCACAGGCCCGTGGTGGTGTTGTAGAAGAACAGCGGCACCGACGGCGGCAGCGTGCCGCTGCGCGAGGACGGGGCGATGCGCACCGTCGCGCTGGTGCCTGCAGCCAGGTTCAGCGGCGTGCCGTCGGCGTCCGTGAAGCTGGCGTCGAGCGCGCCGAAGCTCTCCATCGGCGCGCTGCCGCCTTCTGCTGCGGCCAGATAGTTGCCGGGCATCACATTGACGTCGTTGGCCGGCGCAATGGGTGTCACCTGCGCGGTCACCAGTCCGCCGGGCGCGCTGCCATCGGGGCGGCGAAGGGAATTGGCGCTCAGGCGAACCATCGCGGTCGAGCCCGGAACGACGACGTCGTGCGCCGATTGCCCGTCGAAGCTCTCTGTCACCGCAACAGGGAGCATCGGCACGTTGATCACCGTCGATGCACCCGATCCGGCGAGCGCGGCCGTGGCCCGGCTCTGCGGCACCATGCCGCTCTTCGAGAAGCTCAGCAGCACCGACGCATTCGGCGGGATCTCTGTGAGCGAGTAGCTGCCATCGGCGTCTGTCACGGCGGAGACGCCCGCGGCCGTGACCGTGACCTGCGCGATCCCCCGGCCGTCGAGCGCATTCGTCACGCGGCCGCTGACCTTCGCGTTGCTCTGCTGCGGCGGTGGGGGAGGAGGCGGTGGCGGCGGCTCGTTCTGCTGGGGCGGGGGCAGGGCGACGAAGCCTGGGCCTGAGTCGCCTCCGCCGCAAGCTGCCAAAGCCGCAACTGTTGCGATCGCGGCAAGAAAAAATCTGATTTTCATGGTCCCTCTTCTCCTGTGTATTCGTGATTCGCCGTCATGAGACAGCCTGGACAGCGAAGCGTGCGAAGGTAGGCGTGCGGGCGCGCCGAACACAGTGCACAAAGTCACTGCGTGGCAGGAGGCCGCAGGAAAACGGAGAGCGGGTTAAGAAGAAAGGATTGGCCCCGGCCGCAGCCGGCGCTCAGGCCTCGATGCCGCAGCCGTGCAGCACGAAGGCCACCAGCTCGCGCGCGATCGGCTCGCGGTCGAAGGGCGCGTCGGGCGGCAGGCCGAGCATCACGCGCGTCTGGATCGCGTAGTCGGCGTAGCTCTGCGTCATGGCCCAGATGTGCATCAGCAGGATGCGAGCGTCGAGCGGGCGCATCTGCCCGCGCGCGATCCAGCCGTTGATGACGTCGATCTTCTTCTGCGTCCAGGCCCGTGCGTTGGGCCAGTAGCGGTCGAGGTTGCGCCCGCCATCGAGAATTTCGCGCGTGAAGATGCGCGACATCTCGGGGCTGTCGATGGCGTGGTCCAGCTTCTTGCGGATGTAGTCGCCCAGCACCGTGGCCGGATCGCTTGCGTCCTCGAAGGAGAACACCACCTTCCATGCGTGCAGCACCTGCATCAGCAGCTCTTCGTAGAGCTCTTCCTTGCCGGCGATGTAGTAGTGCAGCTGGGGCTTGGTGAGGCCGGCGCGCGCCGCGATGGCCTGGGTCGAGGTGCCCTTGAGGCCATGCAGGCTGAACTCGGTGACGGCGGCGGCGCGGATCGCCGCCATGATGCGTTCGCGTCCGGGTCGCGCGCGCGACAGGGGCCCGTCGGGCGCGGGCATTTCCTGGGCGGTCGAGACGGGGAGGGCGGTGGGGTCGGCGTTCATGGTGGCGGGTGCGCGCCAGTACGCGCGGTCGATGACGATGGTAATACCACCGGTGCCCCCGGCATGACCGCATGCCATGCCGGCATGAGCGCGCAGGGCATGCAGGCATGGTTCCTGTATCTTCCTCGCCGCCTCGAAAGATTCTCTCAACACAGGAGTTGTTTATGTACCTCTCTCCCCGTTTCCGTGCCTTCGCGGCCGGTGCCGCACTGCTGGCCGCCAGCGCGCTCGCGCAAGCGCAACAGGCGCTGCCCAACGTGGTGATCCTCGCCACCGGCGGCACCATCGCCGGCGCCGGCGCCTCGGCCGTCAACAGCGCCACCTACGCGGCCGCCAAGGTCGGCGTCGAGAAGCTGATCGCCGGCCTGCCGGAGCTCTCCAAGGTGGCCAACGTGCGCGGCGAACAGGTGTTCCAGGTCGCATCGGAAAGCCTCACCAACGACAACCTGCTGACGCTGGCCAAGCGCGTGTCGGCGCTGTCGAAGCAATCGGACGTGGACGGCATCGTCATCACCCACGGCACCGACACGCTGGAAGAAACCGCCTACTTCCTCACGCTGACCGTGCACACCAACAAGCCGATCATCGTGGTCGGCTCGATGCGCCCGGGCACCGCCCTGTCGGCCGACGGCGCGCTCAACCTGTACAACGCCGTGAACGTGGCGGGCAGCAAGGACGCGATGGGCAAGGGCGTGCTGGTGACGATGAACGACAACATCGACAGCGGCCGCGACGTGAGCAAGAACGTCAACATCAAGACCAATGCGTTCTCCAGCCAGTGGGGCCCGCTGGGCATGATCGTCGAGGGCCGCAACTACTGGTTCCGCGCGCCGGTGAAGCGCCACACCATGAACTCGGAGTTCGACATCGACAGCATCACCACGCTGCCGCCGGTGGAGATCGCGATGGGCTATGAGGGCGTGTCGTCGGTGGCCATCGACGCCATCGCCAAGAGCGGCGCCAAGGCGCTGATCCACGGCGGCACCGGCAACGGCTCGGTGGCCGACCGCATCGTTCCGAACCTGCAGAAGGCCCGCGCCGACGGCGTGATCGTGATCCGCAGCGCCCGCGTGCCCGACGGCTTCGTGATCCGCAACGCCGAGCAGCCCGACGACAAGTACGACTGGGTTGTGGCGCACGACCTGCGCCCGCAGAAGGCGCGCATCCTGGCCATGGTCGCTCTGACCAAGACGAACAACACCAAGGAACTGCAGCGCATCTTCTGGGAGTACTGATCTCCCCAGGCCTGCTCGCCTCGCGGTGTCCGTTCCTCGCGAACGCCCGCCAGGCGATGCTCAGGCCAGCGCGCGCTGCAGCCGTCGGTGGCGCGCGTACTCCAGGCCGCCCACGCACACGAGCAGCCAGGCCAGGCCGGTGAGCAGGCCGGCCACCACGTCGCTCGCGAAGTGCACCTGCAGGAAGATGCGGCTGCACGCGATGGTGACGATGGCGCCCGCGGCCGCCATCGCACCCGGCACATGCCAGCGCACCGGCAGCGTGCGCAGCAGCAAATACAACAGCATCCCGTAGCTCACGATCGCGCCCGCGCTGTGGCCGCTCGGAAAGCTGTAGCTCGTCTCCAGCGCCAGTCCGTGGTCGTGGATCGGGCGGGCCCGCGCGAAGATCTGCTTGAGCGCGGGGTTCAGCAACACGATGCCGACCAGCGCGAGCACCCAGCCCAGCGCCAGTCCGCGATGCCGGTGCCGCCACAGCACGGCGGCCACCAGCACGCACACCGGCCCGAGGAAGGCCGCGTCGCCCAGGTGCGTGACCCAGCTGAAAACCACCAGCGCGGCCCGCGGCAGGTTCGCGGCGATGGCGTCGGTCAGCGCGTGGTCAGCCTGGCCGAGCACGTGGCCGTCGGAGATGTTCGAGGCGATCCACGCGAACAGGCTCGACGCCAGCAGGATCAAGACGAAGCCCGACGCGAAGGCGAGCGCGATGCGCGGCTCGCTGGGCTCTTCGGCGTCCTGCAGCCTGAAGTGGCGCTTCTGCAGCAGGTGGCAGGCGACGCCGGCGCCGAGCACCGATACCGCGAGCAGCGAGAGGAACCAGGCCAGCGCATGCGCGCCGAGCTTTCCGGCAAAGACGACAAGAGGGGACAGGGAAGAAAGGGAGGCTTCGAGCGGCATGCGGCGCACCCTAAGGCCGCGCTGCCTGGCTGGCAAGGGAAAGGCCGAATACTTCTGCGCAGCCGAAGGCCTTGTCGCGCGGCACGTAGTCCCAGCGTTCCACCCGGCAGGCGCGGGGGCCTTCGGCGATGTCCGAGCGCACCACGTTGACCGAGTTGGGGTGTCCCGCGCGCACCCGCCGCGACACGGCAGTGCCCGCCTGCACCGCCCACGTCGTGCGCGCGCAGCCCGCGAAGGCGTCATGCAGCGGCCGCACGAAGGGCAGGTGGATGTGGCCGCCCAGGATCATGTCGGCCCCCGCCGCGCACCAGCGCGCCACGGCTTCCTCGCGCCCGTGCAGGCGGTTGCCCAGGTCCCGCGTGCGCGTGACCATCACCGGCTGGTGCGTCACCACCACCCGCAACTGCGCGGGCGAGGCCGCCTCGAGCCGCCGCGCCACGCGCTCGACCTGCGCGGACGAGACCGCGCCGTCTTCATGCCGGTACCAGCGCGTGGTGTTGACCGCGACCACCAGCCATCGGGGCGAGTCGAACACGGGCTCGAGATCGTCGCCGAAGGCCCGGCGGTAGCGCGCGTACGGCGCGAACACGCGTGCCGCCAGCTGGAACAGCGGAATGTCGTGGTTACCCGGAATGGCCAGCACCGGTGTGCCGAGCCGGTCGGCGAAGGCGCGCGCCGCCGCGAACTGCGCCACGGTGGCGCGCTGGGTGATGTCGCCCGAGAGCACCACCAGCTCGGGCGCCAGCGCATGCGCCAGCCGCTCGAGCGCCTGCAGCACCTCGGGCTGCTCGGTGCCGAAGTGGGGGTCGGAGATCTGCAGCAGGCCGCTCATTCGCGCGCTGCCTCGATGCAGCAGGCCGCTCATTCGCGCGCTGCCTCGAGTTCGGGCGCCGTCTCCTGCGGCCGCACCAGCCACAGCCGCTCGGGCGCCACGCGGAACAGCAGCGGCATGTCGACCCAGCCGATCTCGCCATCGGTCGCCACCTTCACGCGGCGCGGACCGAGCGGGCCCAATGCCCGGCTCGCCTTGACGGTCAGCGACTCGAACGGGAAGGTCAGCACCTCGTGGGCATCGCCCAGCCGCCCGAGCGCGCCGCGCGCCAGCAGCCCCGGCATCGACAGCGGCCCCACCGGCTTGAGCACGATGGCCGCCAGCTGGCCCTGCTCTGGCGCGTCGGCCTCGGGAATGCCGACCTGGTGCAACTGCAACGGGTTGTTGCCGACGAACAGCGTCGGCGTGCGGATGTCGCGCTCCTTGCCGCGCCAGGCCATGCGCAGGTTCCAGTGCCGGTGGCCGCGCAGCACCGTCAGCAGCCCGGCGCCGAAGGCGATCCAGCGGCTGCGGCCGAAGCGCGACTTGTAGGTCTCGCGCTCCTCCAGCAAATCGGCGTACAGGCCCATGCTGGCATTGACCAGGAACACCCGGTCGTTCACCAGCCCCACCTGCACCGGCCGCGGCTGCTCGGTCAGCAGGATCTGCAGCGCCTGCGCGGTGTCGCGCGGGATGCCGTGGGTGCGGCTGAAGTAGTTGAAGGTGCCCTGCGGCAGCAGGCCGAAGGCGCAGCCGCTGCCCAGCGTGGCCTGCGCCACCGCATTGATGGTACCGTCGCCGCCCGCGGCCACCACCACGCCGCCGGCCGCGCGCGCCCGCTCGACCGCCTCGCGCACCAGCGCCTGCAGCCGGCCGGGCTCGTCGACCACGAAGATGCGCAGCCGCCGGCCGGCCGCGGCGCAGCCTTCCTCGATGACGCGTCGAGTCTCGGCCGCGTCCTCGCTGCCGGAGGCGGCGTTGAGCACGATGAAAAGGGGCGAATCGGAGGCGGTCTCGGGCATCTTGGGCTCGGGCATGTCCAGGGATATCGGGAAAGCGGGTCGAAGGATGGAGGAACGGCAGGGCGGGAGCGCTGGCGGCGCTGCCGTCGCGCACGACGGGTGGGGTGTTGTCGCACGCGCCGCCCGGCGCCGCCGGAAGGCGACTTCCCGTCGCGCTGTGGGAGAGTTGCCCTCCGAACGTAAAATCGCCCGCTTTCGCGGCGCGTCGCCGCGCTACCGTCCAATGTCCGGCTTCCTGCCGGCCAGCTTCATGTTGACCTTCCAGCAAATCATTCTCAAATTGCAGTCGTATTGGGCCGACAAGGGCTGCGCGCTGCTGCAGCCGTACGACATGGAGGTGGGCGCGGGCACTTCGCACACCGCCACCTTCCTGCGCGCGCTCGGCCCCGAGCCCTGGAAAGCCGCCTACGTGCAGCCCAGCCGCCGCCCCAAGGACGGCCGCTACGGCGAGAACCCCAACCGCCTGCAGCACTACTACCAGTACCAGGTGGTGCTGAAGCCGGCGCCCTCGAACATCCTGGAGCTCTACCTCGGCAGCCTCGAAGCCCTGGGCTTCGACCTGAAGAAGAACGACATCCGCTTCGTGGAAGACGACTGGGAGAACCCCACGCTCGGCGCCTGGGGCCTGGGCTGGGAGGTCTGGCTCAACGGCATGGAAGTGACGCAGTTCACCTACTTCCAGCAGGTCGGCGGCATCGACTGCAAGCCCATCACCGGCGAGATCACCTACGGCCTCGAACGCCTGGCCATGTACCTGCAGGGCGTGGACAACGTCTACAACCTCACCTGGACCGAGGGCCCCGCCGCAGGCTCCAGATTGACGTACGGCGACGTCTACAAGCAGAACGAGGTCGAACAGTCGACCTACAACTTCGAGCACAGCGACGCCGAGTTCCTGTTCACCGCCTTCAATGCGCACGAGAAGCAGGCCAGGCACCTCATGGACGCCCAGCTCGCACTGCCCGCCTACGAGCAGGTGCTGAAGGCTGCGCACAGCTTCAACCTGCTGGACGCGCGCGGCGCGATCAGCGTGACCGAGCGCGCCGCCTACATCGGCCGCATCCGCAACCTCGCGCGCAGCGTGGCGCAGAGCTACTACGACAGCCGCGAGCGCCTGGGCTTCCCGATGGCGCCGCGCGAATGGGTCGCGCAGATCCCCCCGAAGAAGGCCGCCTGAGCGATGACGACCCCCATGAACAAGAATTCCCTCCTGGTCGAACTGTTTGTCGAAGAGCTGCCGCCGAAGGCGTTGAGGAAGCTCGGCGACGCCTTTGCGGGCGTGCTGCGCGACCAGCTCGTGGCCCAGGGCCTGGCCGAGGCCGGCTCCGTGCTGACCTCCTACGCTTCGCCGCGACGCCTCGCCGCGCACATCACGCACGTGGCCGACCGTGCCGCCGACAAGGCCGTGTCGCAGAAGCTCATGCCGGTGGCCGTGGGCCTCGACGCCTCGGGCCAGCCCACGCCCGCGCTGCTCAAGCGCCTGGGCGCGCTCGGCGCCGACGCTTCCGCCGTGCCCGGCCTCAAGCGTGCCATGGACGGCAAGGCCGAGGCCCTGTTCTACGAAAGCACCGCCAAGGGCGCCACGCTGGCCGAAGGCCTGCAGAAGGCGCTGGCCGAAGCCATCGCCAAGCTGCCGATCCCGAAGGTCATGAGCTATCAGCTCGAAAGCGGCTGCGAGCTGCCGGGCTGGACCAGCGTGAGCTTCGTGCGCCCCGCGCACGGCCTCGTGGCGCTGCACGGCGACGCCGTGGTGCCCATCGAGGCGCTGGGCCTGAAGGCCGGCCGCGAAACGCACGGCCATCGCTTCGAGGCCGCGGTCGATCCGGTCGTGCTGCGCGACGCCAACAGCTACGCGCTGCAGCTGCAGGAAGACGGCGCCGTCATCGCCAGCTTCGAGGCGCGCCGTGCCGAGATCGCGCGCCAGCTCGCGGCCGCTGCCGTGAAGGCCGGCGGCGGCTCGGTGCCCATCGAGGACGACGCGCTGCTCGATGAAGTGACCGCGCTGGTCGAGCGCCCGAACGTGCTGGTCTGCAGCTTCGAGCGCGAGTTCCTCGAAGTGCCGCAGGAGTGCCTCATCCTCACGATGAAGGCCAACCAGAAGTACTTTCCGCTGCTCGACGCCTCGGGCAAGCTCACCAACAAGTTCCTCGTCGTCAGCAACATCAGCCCCGAGGACGCGAGCGCGGTCATCGAAGGCAACGAGCGCGTGGTGCGCCCGCGCCTGGCCGACGCCAAGTTCTTCTTCGACCAGGACCGCAAGAAGTCGCTGGCCTCGCGCGTCGAGTCGCTGGGCAAGGTGGTCTATCACAACAAGCTGGGCACGCAGGGCGAGCGCGTGGAGCGCGTGATGCGCATCGCGCGCAGCATCGCCGAGCAGATCGGCGACGCGGCGCTCGCCGCGCATGCCACGCAGGCAGCCCAGCTCGCCAAGGCCGACCTCGTGACCGACATGGTCGGCGAGTTCCCCGAGCTGCAGGGCATCATGGGCCGCTACTACGCGCTGCACGACGGCCTCGACGCATCGGTGGCCGACGCCATCGAAGACCACTACAAGCCGCGCTTCGCCGGCGATGAGCTGCCGCGCAACACCGTGGGCCTCGTGGTGGCGCTGGCCGACAAGCTCGAGACGCTGGTCGGCATGTTCGGCATCGGCAACCTGCCCACCGGCGACCGCGACCCCTTCGCGCTGCGCCGCCATGCGCTGGGCGTGATCCGCATGCTGGTCGAGAAAGACCTGCCGCTCGATCTGAGCAAGCTGGTGAGCGCCGCGCGTACCGTGCTGGACGACGCCATCGGCAAGACCGGGCAGTTCCCGCTGCACAAGGCCGCGGAAGACGTGAGCCAGGTCGTCGATTTCATCTACGACCGGCTCGCCGGTTCCCTGCGCGAGCAGGGCGCCAGCGCGCAGGAAGTCGAAGCCGTGCTGGCTCCGCGCCCGCAGCGCCTGGGCGAGGTGCCCAAGCTGCTGGCCGCCGTGCGCGCCTTCGCCGCCCTGCCGGCCGCAGCCGCACTGGCCGCCGCCAACAAGCGCATCGGCAACATCCTCAAGAAGGCACCCGAGGCCGACGCGCACGTCAGCGAACTGCTGCTGCAGGAGCCCGCCGAGAAGGCATTGCACGCGGCCATGGCGCAGGTCGTGCCCGCCGCCAACGCGCAGTTCGACGCCGGCGACTACACCGCCTCGCTGCAGACGCTGGCCGCGCTGCGCGAGCCGGTCGACGCCTTCTTCGACGGCGTGATGGTCAACGCCGAACAGGCCGACCTGCGCCTGAACCGGCTCGGCCTGCTGATGTCGCTGCACGCAGCGATGAACCGGGTGGCGCAGCTCGAGTGGCTGGCCGTCTGAACATTCCTACGGCAACACCACCATGGGCGGCTCTGCCATGAAACTCGTCATCCTCGACCGCAACGGCACGATCAACGTGCACCGCGAAGACTTCGTGAAGAGCGACATCGAGTGGACGCCGCTGCCCGGTGCGCTGGAGGCCGTCGCGCGGCTCAACCATGCGGGCTGGCACGTGGTGATCGCGTCGAACCAGTCGGGCCTGGGCCGGGGTCTGTTCGACATGGCCTCGCTCAACGCCATGCACGCCAAGATGCACAAGATGCTCGCGGCCGTGGGCGGCAAGGTCGACGCGGTGTTCTACTGCCCGCACAGCCCCGACGAGAACTGCGACTGCCGCAAGCCGAAGCCGGGTCTGTTTCTGCAGATCGGCGACCGCTACGGCATCGATCTCAAGGGCGTGCCGACCTGCGGCGACAGCCTGCGCGACCTGCAGGCCGGCGCGGCCGCCGGCTGCGAGCCGCACCTGCTGCTCACGGGCATGGGCGCGGCCTGCCGCGGCGTCGATCCGCTTCCTTCCGAATACCCGGCGAACACGTTGGTCCACGACGATCTCGCCGCCTTTGTCGATTTTCTGCTCGCGCGCGAAGCGCGGGATGCACTGCAGGTAGCTGTCTGATGGCGTTGTTCCGTTCCATTCTTCACGCACTCTGGATGCTGGTCACTGTGGTGCCCTGGGGCATCATCATGTGCGTCAGCTCGCTCTGGAAGCGCGGCATTCCGCTGTACTGGATGGCCGTGCGCTGGCTGGGCTGGGCCATCGGCGGCGCGCGCGTTCTGCTGGGCATCAAGACCCGCGTGAGCGGCATGGAGAACCTGCCGACCGACAAGCTGGCCGGCGCGGTCCTGCTGGTGAAGCACCAGTCGACGCTCGAGACCTTCCTCATGCCCACGCTGATGCCGCACCCGCTGGCCTACGTGTTCAAGAAGGAGCTGATCTACATCCCCTTCTTCGGCTGGGCGATGGCGCGGCTGGACATGATCCACATCGACCGCAGCCAGCGCGCGCAGGCCTTCAACAAGGTGGTGAACCAGGGGCGCAAGCTGCTCGCGCAGGGCATCTGGATCATCATGTTCCCCGAGGGCACGCGCATTCCGCGCGGGCAGAAGGGCACCTACAAGAGCGGCGGCACGCGGCTCGCCTGCGAGACCGGCGTGCCGGTGATTCCGATCGCCGTGACCTCGGCCAAGGTGTGGCCGCGCAAGGCCTTCATCAAGCGCCCCGGCGTGGTCGACGTGTCCATCGGCCCGGCCATTTCCAGCGTGGGCCGCAAGCCCGACGAGCTGATGCGCGAGGTCGAGGAATGGATCGAGGCCGAGATGCGCCGCCTCGACCCCGAGGCCTACGTCAACAACCCGTCGCAGCCCGCCCGGCAGGAAGCGGTGAGCTGAAGGCGAGCCGGTAGAACAGAAACCAGAAGGCCCGCCATGGGGGGACTGCTCCGGTTCACGATGGACCTGTTCGAGGGGCTGGGGAGCGAGTTCGCGCCTCCGGCGCCCGCGCCGGCACGCCCGCGCCGTCCGAAGAAGCCCAAGCCGGCGGTGCCCCCCGCCATGCAGCCGGATGCGGCGGCTCTTCCTGCGGAGCCTGTCGATCCGCATGCGCCGCCCGCGGTGCCCCTGGCCGACACGCTGACGCTCGCGAACTTCGCCCACCCCCAGGCCACGCGCGAAGTGGTGCTGGGCTCGGCGCGCGTGGCCTACGAGTTCAAGCGCGGCAAGCGCAAGACCATCGGCTTCCTGGTGGGCGCCGAGGGGCTGTCGGTGCGCGCGCCGCGGTGGGTGGCGCTGCGCGACGTCGATGCGGCCATCCACGAGAAGTCGGACTGGATCCTGCGCAAGCTCACCGAGACGCGCCAGCGCCACGCCCGCGTCGAAGCCACGCGCATCGAGTGGAAGGACGGGGCGGGCTTTCCGTTCCTGGGCGAACCGGTCGTGATGCGGCTCGATCCGAAGCACGGCTTCTCGAGCGTGGGCGGCACGCTGGATGCGGCCACGGAAGACGGCGTGCCGCGCGTGCTGCGGCTGGCCGTTTCGCAGAACGCCGAGCCCTCGCAGATCCGCGACGCGGCGCAGGCCTGGCTGATGCGGCAGGCGCGCAAGCTCTTCATCGAGCGGCTGGACCACTTCGCGCCGCTGCTCGGCGTGCGGTGGCAGAAGCTCTCGCTGTCCAACGCGGCCACGCGCTGGGGCAGCGCGAGCGCGGACGGGTCGATCAGGCTCAACTGGCGGCTGATCCACTTCCGGCTGCCGGTGATCGACTATGTCGTCGCGCACGAACTGGCCCATCTGAGGGTGATGGACCACTCGCACCGCTTCTGGGAAACCGTGGAGAGCGTGGTGCCCGACTACGACGCGCTGCGGCAGCAGCTCAAGGACGAGACGGTTCCGCGCTGGAACTGAGGCCGGGGCTCCCCGGCCTCAAGACTGGATCGAGCCAGGGCCTCAGGACACGGCCTTGATGGGGATGTACATCTCGCCCCCGCCCGCCATGAACTCCTTCGACTTCTCCTCCATGCCTTCGCTCATGGCCTGATCCTCGGCCACGCCCTTCTTCGCGGCGTACTCGCGCACTTCCTGCGTGATCTTCATCGAGCAGAACTTGGGGCCGCACATCGAGCAGAAGTGCGCCACCTTGCTCGAATCCTTGGGCAGCGTCTCGTCGTGGAATTCGCGCGCCGTGTCGGGGTCGAGGCCCAGGTTGAACTGGTCCTGCCAGCGGAACTCGAAGCGGGCCTTGCTCAGCGCATCGTCGCGAGAGCGGGCGCCCGGGTGGCCCTTGGCCACGTCCGCCGCGTGCGCGGCGATCTTGTAGGCAATGATCCCCTGCTTCACGTCGTCGCGGTCGGGCAGGCCCAGGTGCTCCTTCGGCGTCACGTAGCAGAGCATCGCGGTGCCGGCCCAGCCGATCATGGCCGCGCCAATGGCGCTGGCGATGTGGTCGTAGCCCGGCGCGATGTCGATGGTCAACGGGCCCAGCGTGTAGAACGGCGCCTCGTGGCAGTGCTTGAGCTGCTCGTCCATGTTCGACTGGATCATGTGCATCGGCACATGGCCCGGGCCTTCGATCATGGTCTGCACGTCGTGCTTCCAGGCGATCTGCGTGAGCTCGCCCAGCGTGCGCAGCTCGGCGAACTGGGCCTCGTCGTTGGCGTCGGCGCCCGAGCCGGGGCGCAGGCCGTCGCCGAGCGAGAAGCTCACGTCGTAGGCCTTCATAATGTCGCAGATGTCCTCGAAGTGCGTGTAGAGGAAGCTCTCCTTGTGATGCGCGATGCACCACTTGGCCATGATCGAGCCGCCGCGCGACACGATGCCGGTCATGCGGTTGGCCGTCAGGTGGATGAAGGGCAGGCGCAGCCCGGCGTGGATGGTGAAGTAGTCGACGCCCTGTTCCGCCTGCTCGATGAGGGTGTCGCGGTAGATCTCCCAGGTCAGGTCCTCTGCCACGCCGCCCACCTTCTCGAGCGCCTGGTAGATGGGCACGGTGCCGATCGGCACGGGGCTGTTGCGCACGATCCAGTCGCGCGTGGTGTGGATGTTCTTGCCGGTGGAAAGGTCCATCACGTTGTCCGCGCCCCAGCGGATGGCCCACACCAGCTTCTCCACCTCTTCCTCGATGCTCGAGGTGACGGCCGAGTTGCCGATGTTGGCGTTGATCTTCACCTTGAAGTTGCGGCCGATGGCCATCGGCTCGACTTCGGGGTGGTTGATGTTCGCGGGAATGATCGCGCGGCCGCGCGCCACCTCGTCGCGCACGAACTCGGGCGTGATGATGCGCGGAATGTTCGCGCCCATCGGGTTGCCCGCCACGCGCCTGGCGCGTTCCTCGTTGGCGAGGTACTCGGCCATCCATTCGCGCTTGCCGTTCTCGCGCAGGGCCACGTATTCCATCTCGGGCGTGACGATGCCGCGGCGTGCGTAGTGCATCTGCGTCACGTTGCTGCCCGACTTCGCGCGGCGCGGCGTGCGCTGCAGCGCCGAGGCGCCGGCGCGCAGTTCGGCCAGGCGCTGGGCGTCGCGGTCCTCGTTCTTGGCGCCGTCGTCCAGCGCGTGGTGCACGCGGCCTTCGTAGCTTTCGGTGTCGCCGCGTTCGGCGATCCACGCGCCGCGCACGTCGGGCAGGCCGCGGCGCACGTCGATCTCGACCTTCGGATCGGTGTACGGGCCCGAGGTGTCGTAGAGCGACACGGTCTCGCCATTGGTCAGCTGCACGTCGCGCACGGGCACGAACAGGTCGGGCCGGCTGCCCGGAATCACGCACTTGTGCGACGCGGGAAAGGGCTCGCGCGTCAGCGAAAGCAGCGAGGTGAACTTGTCGGGGGCATTCATCGGAGGCACTCCTTGTTGAGGAAAGGGTGCTCCGCAATCGCTCGGTGGTCTTCGGCAAATGCCCGTCACGGGAAGGTGGACGGACCGAAGTCAGGGAGTGCAGCTCTTCTTACGCCGGTATGACCCGGATCAAGTTCGCGGGTCGGCAGCTTTGCCATCTCAGCACGCCACATGCGTGCACCCCGGAGCGGGGCCGATTGTGCGAGCCTCGGACCGTCGCGTCAACCCGCGGGTTGTTACCGCAGGTCGCCGTCGAGGTAGTACCAGCGGCCGTCCGCGCGCACGAAGCGGCTGCGCTCGTGCAGGCGGGTGGCGGCGCCCGAGGGGCCGCGCTGGCGCGCGACGAACTCGATCTCGGCGTGGTCGGCGTCGAGCACAGAACGCGCGCGGACGTCCAGCCCGAGCCATTTGACGCCCGGCTCGAACTCGATGGAGGCCGGGCGTTTCGAGGCATGCCAGGTGGCGAGCAGGTACTCGCCGCGCTCCAGCACGAAGGCCGAATAGCGCGAACGCATCAGCGATTCGGCATCGGGCGCGGGCGTGTTGTCGAAATCGTCGAGGTAGCGGCCGCAGCACTGGGCGTGGGGAACGGGCTTGTCGCGGCGGTCGGTCCGGCCGCAGGGGCAGGGGCCGGAGAAGGACCCGGGGAGGGACCCGGGGAATGGGGCGGAGGCACTCATGAAGACCCACATTGGAACACCTCGCGGCCCTTGTGCCGAGAGGGCAAGCCCGCGGATGGGCCATGAAGGCCGATTCGCGGCGATGGCCCGCTGCACGCGCTGCGCGTCGGCGGGCTTGCGGATCAGCGCATGGCCCCGGAAACGACGGCGACAGGCCCTACCGGAACATCACCCACTCGGGCCGCACGTTGAAGCGCACCGGCAGGATGCTCACGCCCAGCCCGCTGGTGACGTACATGCGCCTGTCCTTGTGCGTGGTCCAGCCGTAGGCCCATTCGCGCGGGGCGGCGCCCGGCACGATCAGTGCGCCATAGCCCGGCACGCTCACCTGCCCGCCGTGCGTGTGCGAGGCCACCACCAGCCCGCGCGTGCGCGGCATGGTCGCGAAGCTGAAGGGGTCGTGCATCATGACCAGCGTCGCCGCGCCGGGCGGCACGCCGGCCAGCGCGCGCATCGGCTCCGAATGGCCGGTGGAATGGTCGCCGATGCCGACCACCCAGATGTCGTGGCCGGGCAGGCGCGTCGAGGCGTTCTCCAGTACGCGGATGCCCTGTGCGGTGAGTGCCTTTGCCGTGCGCTCACCGTCATGCCACCAGTCGTGGTTGCCGAGCACCGCATACACGCCCTGCGGCGCCTTCAGCTTGCCGAGCACGGCGGCCATGTCTTCGATGGGCAGGGGCTCGTCGTCTTCACCCGTACCCGCGAGGAAGTCGCCGGGCAGCAGCACCACGTCGGGCTGCGCGGTGTTGATCTCGTCGACGATGCGCCCGGCGCGCTCCACGCTGGTGATGCGCCATGCGGAGCGGGATGTGAGATGCCAGTCGCCCGCCACCGCGACCTTCATGCCGGCGGGCGCCTGCCATTGCGCCGAGCTCAGGGGCTCGACGCGTGCAGCCACCCAGCGTGGCTCGATGACGAAGCTCCAGACGGCCAATGCCGCGAGCACGAATGCCGCGGCATGCCACCAGCCCGGGCGTCGCCCTCGGCGCTCGCTCACGTCACGCCAGCGCGCGTTGGATCAGCAGCTTCTGGATGTCCGAAGTGCCTTCGTAGATCTGGCACACCCGCACGTCGCGGTAGATACGCTCCAGCGGAAAGTCGCTCACATAGCCGTAGCCGCCCAGCGTCTGGATGGCGGCGCTGCACACGCGCTCGGCCATCTCGCTCGCGAACAGCTTGGCCATGGCGGCTTCCTTCAGGCAGGGCAGGCCGGCGTCGCGCAGGCTGGCCGCATGCCAGATCAGCTGGCGCGCGGCTTCGATCTGCGTCGCGCATTCGGCAAGGCGGAAGCCCACGGCCTGCTGGTCGAAGATGGAGCCGCCGAAGGCCTGGCGCTCCTTGGCGTAGGCCAGTGCGGCGTCGAAGGCGCTGCGCGCCATGCCCACGCTCTGAGCGGCGATGCCGATGCGCCCGCCTTCCAGCGCGCCGAGCGCGATCTTGTAGCCCTCGCCCTCCGCGCCGATCAGGTTCTCGCGCGGAATGCGGCAGCCGTCGAAGTTGATCTGCGCGGTGTCGCTGCTGTGCTGGCCCAGCTTGTCCTCCAGCCGCGCCACGTTGTAGCCGGGTGCGTTCGTCGGCACGATGAACGCGCTCATGCCGCGCTTGCCCGCGCCCTTGTCGGTCACCGCGATGACGATGGCGACCTGCCCATTCTTGCCGCTGGTGATGAACTGCTTCACGCCGTCGATCACGTAGCCGTCGCCGTCCTTGCGCGCGGTGGTGCGCAGGCTCGAGGCATCGCTGCCGGCCTGCGGCTCGGTGAGGCAGAAGGCGCCGAGCATCTGCCCCTGCGCCAGCGGCTCGAGCCATTGCTTCTTCTGCTGCGCGTTGCCGTAGCGCAAGAGGATGGCGTTGACGGGGCAGTTGGTCACGCTGATGGCGGTGCTGGTGCCGCCGTCGCCGGCCGCGATTTCTTCCAGCACCAGCGCGAGCGTGAGGTAGTCGAGGCCGGCGCCGCCATGCTCCTCGGGCACGCAGATGCCGTAGGCGCCCAGCGCGGCGAGGCCCTGGTGAGCCTCCTTCGGAAAGCTGTGTTCGCGGTCCCACTTCGCGGCGTTGGGCCAGAGTTCGGCTTGCGAGAAATCGCGCACCGCGTCGCGGATGGCTTCCTGGTCGGCGCTGAGCAGCATGGCGTTGTCTCCTGTCTTTCTTGTCTTGTTCGCGCTTCTTCTATTACTTGCCGGCGCCGAGGTCCATGATGAGGCGAGCGGCCATGTAAAGGCGGCGCGGGATCGCGCTGATGTCCACGTACTCGGCCTTGTCGCTGTGGTAGCCGAAGCCGGGCAGGCCCAGGCTCTCGATCACCGGCTTGCCCGAGAGCGCCGCATAGGCCGCGTCGGTGCCGCCGCCGGTGCGCTCTTCCACGCCCAGGGTGCCGCCGGCTTCCTTGTAGTAGGCCACTGCCTTGTCGACCAGCTTCTTGCCGCCTTCGCCTGCGTTGAAAGCCGGGCGGCCGCGCGTGACGATCACCTTGACGTCGGCCTCGGGCAGCTTCTTCTGCTGCGCGCGCTCTTCGAGCGTCTTCATGGCGGCGTCGAAGTCCTCGTTGCGCGCATAGCGCACGTCGGCGTTCAGCGTGGCGCTGGCGGGAATGATGTTCGAGACGTTGCCGGCCTTGGCGATGGTCCAGTTGAAGCGCAGGTTCTTCGACTTGTCGTCGATGTTCATCGTGCGCAGCACCAGGTCGGAAGCCTCGACCAGCGCGTTCACGCCCAGCTCCGGCGCGGCACCCGCGTGCGAGGCCTTGCCGGTGATGTTGACCTGAACGTAGGCGATGCCCGAGGTGCCCAGCGAGAGCTTTTCGTCGCCAGCGCTGGTGGGCTCGAAGGAAAGCACGTAGTCGGCCAGCTTGGCTTCTTCCTGGATCAGGTCGCGCGAGCCGAAGGAGCCCTTTTCCTCGTCGGTGTTGAAGAGCACGGTGATGGTGCCGTAGTCGCGCACGCCGTATTCCTTCAGCAGCTTGAGCGTGTGCAGGATGACCGCGTTGCCGCCCTTGTCGTCGGCGATGCCGGGGCCGTAGGCCTTGTCGCCCTCGACGCGGAAGGGCGCCTTCGCGAGGATGCCCTTCAGGTAGACGGTGTCCATGTGCGACATCAGCAGCAGGTTCTTGCCGCCGCGGCCCTTGATCTTGCCGACGATGTTGTCGCCCACCACCAAGCCGGCCGACTTGCTGCGGGTGACGGTGAAGCCCAGGTTCTTGAGTTCGCCCTCGAGGTAGTTGCCCGCGGCGGCGATGCCTTCGGCGTCACCGGTGCCGGTCTCGATGTTGACCAGCTTTTCCAGCGTCTTGATCACGGCCGGCTGCTCGTCGGTGGCTGCCTGGAACAGCACGTTGTCGCGCTTCTGGGCCAGGGCGGAACTCGCCACGAAAGCGGTGGCCAGCACGGCAGCGATGGCGGTGCGGTGGATGGATGGGCGCATGAAATCTCCTGCTCTACGCATTTATTTGAATGTCTGGATGAAAAAAGCTGGCGAGCGCCCCTGCTCGGACGCTCCCAGCCCCGCTCTTATAGCAATTCGAGCGCCACGGCCGTGCCTTCGCCGCCGCCGATGCACAGCGTCGCCACGCCGCGCGTCTTGCCGCGCGCCTTCAACGCATGGATCAGCGTGACCATGATGCGCGCGCCGCTGGCGCCGATCGGGTGGCCCAGCGCGCAGGCGCCTCCGTGCACGTTGACGATGTCGTGCGACACGTCGAGTTCGTGCATCAGCGCCATCGGCACCACGGCGAAGGCTTCATTCACTTCCCAGAGGTCGACGTCGCGCGCCTTCCAGCCGGTCTTGGCGAAGAGCTTCTGCACGGCACCGACGGGCGCGGTGGAGAACCACTCGGGCTGTTGCGCGTGCGTGGCGTGGCCGACGATGCGGGCGATGGGCTTCGCGCCGATCTTCCTGGCGTGCGACTCGGTCATCATCACCAGCGCGGCCGCGCCGTCGTTGATCGACGAGCTCGATGCGGCGGTGATGGTGCCGCCCTCCTTCTTGAACGCGGGCTTGAGCGTGGGGATCTTGTCGAGCTTGACCTTGCCCGGGCCTTCGTCGACCGAGATCACGGTCTCGCCACCGCGCCCCTTGACGGTGACGGGCGCGATCTCGTCCTTGAAGAGGCCGGTGTCGGTGGCCTTCTTGGCGCGTTCGACGCTGGCGATGGCGAAGGCGTCCTGCTGCTCGCGCGTGAACTTGTACTTGGCGGCGCAGTCCTCGCCGAAGGTGCCCATGGAGCGGCCCGGCTGGTAGGCGTCTTCGAGGCCGTCGAGCATCATGTGGTCGAAGATGCGGTCGTGGCCCATGCGGTAGCCGCCGCGGCCCTTGAGCATGAGGTAGGGCGCGTTGGTCATGCTTTCCATGCCGCCCGCCACCATCACCTCGTGCGTGCCGGCCAGCAGCAGGTCGTGCGCGAGCATCGCGGCCTTCATGGCCGAGCCGCACATCTTGCTGAGCGTGACCGCGCCCGCGCTGTCGGGCAGGCCGCCCTTGTAGGCCGCCTGGCGCGCCGGCGCCTGGCCCTGGCCTGCCATCAGGCAGTTGCCGAACAGCACTTCGCCCACGCTGTCGGGCGCGATGCCGGCGCGCTCGACAGCGGCCTTGATGGCTGCGCCGCCGAGGTCGTGCGCGGAGAGGGACGAGAAGTCGCCCTGGAAGCCACCCATGGGGGTGCGGGCGGCGCCGACGATGACGATGGATTCGGACATGCTGGTCTCCTTCGGAAATGTGAAAGCGGAATCGGAAAGGGAAAAGAAAAGCGATCGGTCAGAAATGCGTCGCGTGCCCTTCGTGCTGGAAGCGCTGCGATTCTTCGTACGGGAACACATCAAGCATCTGCCCGGCCTGGATGCGTTCCTTGTGGTGCTGCCAGAAGGCGGCGTCGAGCAGGTCGGCGTGGTGGGCCATGAAGGCCTCGCGCACGTCCTTGTTGCCCAGCAGGAAGGGCTCGAAGGTTTCGGGGAACACGTCTTTCGGGCCGACCGAATACCAGACCTCGCCGCTCATCTCTTCTTCCTCGTTGCGCGGCTCGGGCACCTTGCGGAACTTGCAGTCGGTGACGTATTCGATCTCGTCGTAGTCGTAGAACACGACCTTGCCGCCGCGCGTGACGCCGAAGTTCTTCCACAGCATGTCGCCGGGGAAGATGTTGGCGGCCACCATGTCCTTGATGGCGTTGCCGTATTCGACGACCGCATGTTCGAGCTGGTCCTTCGCGCGCTTCGCATGCGCCGGGCTCTCGGGGTTGGCCAGCGTGTCGAAGGCTTCCTGCAGGTAGATGTTCAGCGGGATCATGCGCCGCTCGATGTAGACGTGCTTCACCACGACCTCCATCTCCCCGTTGCCGTCGCGGTCGCCGATTTCCAGCTGGCTGGGCGCGAACTTGCGGATCTCCTCGATCAGCCCGGGCTCGAAGCGGTCGAGCGGAAAGCCCACGTCGCTGTACTCCAGCGTGTCGGCCATGCGGCCCACGCGGTCGTGCTGTTTCACGAGCATGTACTTGCCCTTGATCTGCTCGCGCGTGGTGTCCTTCTGCGGCGGATAGAAGTCCTTGATGACCTTGAACACGAACGGGAACGACGGCAGGTCGAACACCAGCATCACCATGCCCTTGATGCCGGGTGCGATGCGGAAGCGGTCGCTCGAATAGTTCAGGTGCGAAAGGAAGTCGCGGTAGAAGAGCGTCTTGCCCTGCTTGGCCAGGCCCAGCGCGTTGTAGATCTCGGCGCGCGGCTTGCGCGGCATGAGCGAGCGCAGGAACTGCACCCAGGCAGAGGGCACCTCCATGTCGACCATGAAGTAGGCGCGCGCGAAGCTGAAGAGCATCTGCAGGTCGTCTTCGCCGAAGAGCGCGGCGTCGATGTAGAACCGGCCGTGGCTGTCGTGCAGTATGGGCAGCGAGAACGGAAGCTCGGTGAAGCCGTTCATGATCTTCCCGACCACGTACGCGCCCTTGTTGCGGAAGAACAGGCCCGACAGCACCTGCAGCTGGAAGTTGGCGCGCAGCTTGACCTGGTGGAAGCGGTTCAGGATGACGTGCGCCACGCGCTCCGCGTCGCGCCGCTTGTTCGCAAAGGTGCCGAGCAGCGCGAAGTCGTCGAGCATCTGCTCGATGGTGTCGGCCAGTGTCTCGGGCGACGGGTAGTAGGGACGGTAGGTGGGCGCGCCGCGCGGCTCGATGTACTCGGTGCTGATGGCCGGGCGCACGAAGATGAAGTCGTTCTGGAAGTACGCCCTATGCAGGATCTTCGTGGTCACCGAGTTGAAGAAGGTTTCGGCCAGCTCGGGCTGGTGATGGTCCACCAGCAGCCCGATGTAGTGCAGCTTGATCTGGTGCCACACGTCCATCGGCTGCTCGCCCGCCTTGAACTCCTTCTCGAGCCGGGCCACGGCCTCGCCCACGCGCAGGTCGTAGAACTCGATGCGCTCGCGCTGCGCGCGCTGCTGGCCATGCCAGTCGGCGGTTTCGAAGCGGTGCTTGGCGCGCGCCGACTCGGCCCTGAACAACCGGTAGTGCCGGTTGAAGCCGTCCATCATCGCCTTCGCGATGTCGTAGGCCAGCGGCGAGTCGAGGCGCTGCGGGAACATGGCGGCGCGAGACAGCGGATGAAGGGCTGCGAGCCGCCCGGAATCAGGCCGGCTCGGAGCCGCTGACCGCGGCCTGGGCCCCGATCGAACGCACCACCTCGCCGGGCTTGCTCCACTTGTGGCGGATGCGCTGCACCGTTGCCTTGTAGGCGGCGTCCAGCGGCTGCGTGCCGTCCACGCTCAGGCCCAGGTCCTGCAGCAGGCCGTCGTGCACGCCGAAGGTCCAGCCGTGGATCCTGACCTTCTGGCCGCGCGCCCAGGCGTCGACCATCACGGTGCTGACGGCCACGTTGACCACCTGCTCGGCCACGTTGAGCTCGCACAGCGCATCGACGCGCGCTTCCTCGTCGGGCAGGCTCTCGAGCATCACGTGGTGGCGGTCGCGCACGTCCTGGATGTGGCGGATCCAGTTGTCGGCCAGGCCGATGCGCTTGCCGCTGAGCGCGGCCTTCACGCCCGCGCAGCCGTAGTGGCCCACGACCATGATGTGCTCGACCTTCAGGTGCTCCACCGCGAACTGGATCGCCGAGAGCGCGTTGAGGTCCGAGTGCACCACGATGTTGGCGACGTTGCGGTGCACGAACACTTCGCCAGGCTCCAGCCCGGTGATCTGGTTGGCGGGCACGCGGCTGTCGGAGCAGCCGATCCACATGTAGCGCGGCGTCTGCTGCTTCACCAGCCCGGTGAAGAAGCCTGGCCGGTCGCGCTCCATCTGGGCGGACCAGGCGCGGTTGTGGGCGAAGAGGTCGTCGAGGTTGTCGGGTTTTTCGGACATAGTCGGCTATTGTCGATGAGAGGTGTATCAGGCCTTGGCTTCGGCCGGTTTCTGGGCCTTGCCGGCCTTCTGTGTCTTGCTTTTCTGCGCCTTGGCGAGTGTTGCCCGCCCTTTCTTCTCGTGCTCCTTCACTTCGGCGAGGTTGGCCTGCAGCTCGGCAAGCTGCGCTTCGAGCTGGGCCCGGTGGGCGCCCAGCACGCCGAGGAATTTTTCCAGCTGCGGGACGGTGTCGCGCGGGCTGTCGTACATGTCGAGGATGTCCTTGGCCTCCGTCAGGCTCAGGCCGAGGCGCTTGGCGCGCAGCGTCAGCGTGAGCCGGGCCCGGTCGCGCGAGCTGTAGACGCGCTGCAGCCCGGCGCGCTCGGGCGCGAGCAGGCCCATGTCCTCGTAGAAGCGGATGGCCCGCGTGGTGAGGTCGAACTCCTTCGCGAGCTGGCTGATGGTGAAGGTCTGCGCGGGCATGACGACGGTGGCGAAAAAGGGCTTGTTCGGGGGCGTTACGGGCGCGACAGCAGGTTTTCGCCGCGATCCCTACAATGGTGCCCTTGACTCATGACGTTTACGTAAACGTCAATCTTACATGAACCTCCTCGAACGCGAACTCCACTACCCCCTCGGCGACACGCTCCCCGAGCCCGGCCAGACCCTGGAAGTGGCGCCCGGCGTGCGCTGGATCCGCATGCGGCTGCCCTTCGCGCTCGACCACATCAACCTCTGGCTGCTGCGTGACAGCATCGACGGCGTCGAGGGCTGGACGGTGGTCGACTGCTGCATCGCCCGCGACGAGGCGCGCGCGCAATGGGAGCAGGTGTTCGAGACGCAGCTGCAGGGCATGCCGATCCTGCGCGTCATCGTCACCCACATGCACCCCGACCACATCGGCCTGGCCGACTGGCTGTGCAAGCGCTGGAACGTGCCGCTGTGGATCAGCTCCACCGACTACCACGTGGCCCGCGTGCTCAGCACCGCCGGCGACACCCTGGCGGGCGGCGAGCAGGCGGCGAGCTTCTTCGCCTCGCACGGGCTGACCGACCCCGAGGCGGTCGCCAAGATACGGGCGCGCACCAACTACTACGCGAACATGGTGCCCTCGGTGCCCGACAGCTTCGTGCGCATGCTCGACGGCGACATCGTCACCATCGGCGGCCACGCCTGGCGCTGCATCAGCGGCTATGGCCACGCACCAGAGCACATCTCGCTGTACTGCGACGAGCTCAAGCTGCTGCTGGGCGGCGACATGATGTTGCCGCGCATCTCCACCAACGTAAGCGTGCACGCGGGCGAACCCGAGGCGAACTCGCTGCGCCTCTTTCTCGACAGCATCGACAAGTTCAAGGCGTTGCCCGCCGACACGCTGGGCCTGCCCTCGCATGGCAAGCCGTTCAGGGGCATCCATCGCCGCGTCGACCAGCTGCAGGAGCACCACCGCGACCGCCTGGCCGAGCTGCTCGAAGCCTGCACGGCGCGCGCGCTGACCGCCGCCGAGGGCCTGCCGATCCTGTTCAAGCGCGAACTCGACCTGCACCAGATGACCTTCGCCATGGGCGAGACCGTGGCGCACCTGCACCTGCTGTGGTTCTCCGGCCAGGTGAAGCGGGAGCTGGGCAAGGACGGCATCTACCGTTTCGGCGCCAAGGCCGCCTGACCTAAACTCCCCGGATGGACACGCTGGCTCAGCTGCGCGCGGGCCGGCTGGCAGGCGCAACACGTATCGACCTCTCGTGCGGACTCACCGAGTTCCCGCGCGAGGTCTTCGACCTCGCCGATTCGCTGGAAGTGCTGAACCTCTCGGGCAATGCGCTCGACACGCTGCCCGACGACCTGCACCGCCTGCACAGGCTGCGCGTGCTGTTCTGCTCCGACAACCGCTTCACCACGCTGCCTGAATCCATCGGCCGCTGTCGAGGCCTCGACATCGTGGGCTTCAAGGCCAACCGCATCCGCACCGTGCCGGCCGATGCGCTGCCGCCTTCGCTGCGATGGCTGATCCTCACCGACAACGAAATCGAGCAGCTTCCCGATTCGCTTGGCGCATGCACGCGGATGCAGAAGCTGATGCTCGCCGGCAACCGCCTGCGCACGCTGCCTGATTCGATGGCGAAGTTCGAGCATCTCGAACTGCTGCGCATCTCGGCCAACCGTTTCGAGACGCTGCCCGGGTGGCTGCCATCGCTGCCGCGCCTGTCGTGGCTCGCCTGCGCGGGCAATCCTTTCGACACCCAGGCCGAGGACGCGGCCATCGTGGCGCAGTCGGTGCCGCACGTCGACTGGAGCGAACTCACGCTGGGTGACAAGCTCGGCGAAGGTGCATCGGGCGTGATCCACCGGGCCATACTTGGCGCCGACTCGCAGCCGGTGGCGGTCAAGCTCTTCAAGGGTGCGGTCACCAGCGACGGCTGGCCGCACAGCGAAATGGCCGCCAGCATCGCGGCCGGCGCGCATCCCACGCTGATCGCCGCGCAGAGCCGCATCGACGGACATCCCGAAGGCACCGAGGGCCTCGTGATGGCGCTGGTCGATCCTGCGTTCGCCACCCTCGCCGGGCCGCCGAGCCTTGTATCGTGCACACGCGACGTCTACGCCGAAGAGGCGAAATGGACCGCCGACACGGCGCTGCGCATCGCTCGCGATATCGCCTCGGCCATGCAGAATCTGCACGCGCGGGGGATCCTTCACGGCGACCTCTACGCGCACAACATCCTGTGGCATGCGCAGGGCGGCGGCCGGCTCGGCGACTTCGGCGCGGCATGGCTTACCGGTGCGCTCGACGCGCAACAGACGAAGGCATTCCAGGCGCTGGAAGTGCGGGCCTTCGGCTGCCTGCTTGAAGAACTGCTCGACCGCTGCACCGACACACCGCCGCCAGAGATGCCGACGCTGAAAGACCGTTGCCTGCACCCCGACGCATCGGCACGCCCCACCTTCGCCGAAGCCTTGTCGGCACTGCAGCAACACGCCCCCCTGCCATGACCCGCCGCCGGCCAACGCAAATGCCGCTGCCCACGCGCGACGGCGTAGGCCCGAGCTGCACCGGCTTGCCGTACGGCCCCTGGCCGACCATCGCGCAATACCTGATCGAGCGCTTTCCCATCATCACGCCCGAAGCCTGGCTTGAGCGCATCGAGGCGGGAGACGTCGTCGACGAGCACGGCGTGCCGGTGACCGCCACGCGCCGCTACCAGTCGCCGCTGCGCGTCTACTACTACCGCACCCTCGATGGCGAGGCGAGCATTCCTTTCGAAGAGGAGGTCGTCTTCCAGGACGACCAGTTGCTGGTCGTCGACAAGCCTCCCTTCGTGCCCGTGACGCCCAAGGGCAAGTACCTGAAGGAAAGCCTGCTGGTGCGCCTCAAGCGCAAGCTGAAGCTCGATGACCTCGTGCCGCTGCACCGGATCGACCGCAGCACCTCGGGGCTGGTGCTGTTCTCGGTGAAGCCCGCCACCCGGGGCGCCTATCAATCCATGTTTCCCGAGCGCCGCATCACCAAGCACTACGAGGCCGTGGTGCCGTGGCGCGAGGGCGTGTCGTCGGTGCCGGCGGTCTACCGCAGCCGGCTCGTGGACGACGACCACTTCATGCGCGTGCGCGAAGAATCCGGCGAGCCCAACTCCGAGACGCGCATCGAAGTGCTGAACGTGCACGAGGGCCGTGCGCTGTTGCGGCTGTCACCCATCACCGGGCGCAAGCACCAGCTGCGCGTGCACTGCATGGCACTGGGCATGCCGATCGTGAACGATCCGATCTATCCAGTGCTGCTGCCCGAAGGGGCCGACGACTTCGGCAAGCCCATGCAGCTGCTGGCCCGTTCGCTGGCCTTCACCGACCCCGTCACAGGCGAGCAGCGCAGCTTCACCAGCCCTCGCAGCCTGCTGCTGACACCGAGGTGACGCGCGCGCGGCGCCGCGCGCACTAAGCTCGTTTCCTGAATCCGATCGATCCATTCCCGTACGCATTCAATCATTCAGGAGACATCCGCATCATGGACACCACCCAACTCTTCTCGCTGAAAGGCCGCACCGCGCTGATCACTGGCGGCTCGCGCGGCATCGGCCGCATGATCGCCGAGGGCTTCCTGGCTCAGGGCGCGCGCGTCTACATCTCGGCGCGCAAGGCCGCGGCCTGCGACGAGACGGCGAAGGAGCTGTCGGCCTTCGGGCATTGCGTGTCGCTGCCGGCCGACGTGTCGACGCTGGAGGGGGCGCAGGCGCTGGTCGATGCCTATGCGAAGCACGAAGGCTCGCTGGACATCCTGGTGAACAACGCTGGGGCTGCGTGGGGCGCGCCGTATGAAGAGTTCCCGGAAAGTGGTTGGGACAAGGTGGTGGATCTGAACCTGAAGACGCCTTTCTTCCTGACCAAGGCGTTGACGCCGATGCTCAAGAAAGCCGCCACTGACCATCTGGCGAAGGTGATCAACATTGCGTCGATCGACGGGATTTCGGTCAACCCGCAGGAGACGTACTCCTATGCGGCGAGCAAGGCGGGGCTGATTCAGCTTACTCGGCGCATGGCGCTGCGGCTGGCGCAGGATCGCATCGTGGTCAGTGCGATTGCGCCGGGGGCGTTTGCTTCGGATATGAACAAGGTGGCTCGGGATCATGGGGATGAGATCAAGGGGCGGATTCCGGCGGGGCGGATTGGGGTGCCTGAGGACATGGCGGGGGCTGCCATTTACCTTGCCTCGCGGGCTGGGGACTATGTGATGGGGTCTACGTTGGTGGTGGATGGGGGCGTTACGCACGCGCGTTGATGGGTTTTGCTGGGCCTTTGTTTTCCGGGGCCGGGACTCGCCCCGGCGGGCGACCTACTTTTCTTTGCTTCGCCAAAGAAAAGTAGGCAAAAGAAAGGCGACCCCACTGTCTGCGACCCCTTCGCGTTGCTACGGGGCAACCTGCGGTGCTCGCGTTTCGCGGGGTCTCGCAGAACTCGCTTCGCTCAAACAGCTGCGAGCCCTTGTCCGCGAAACGCTGCGCTCCTCGGCGCAGCCAGAGGGGAGGGGAGACGCCCGGGCCTTTGCTTCGCTCGGCCACCAAGGCACGGCAGGCGCTTCGCGCTTGTCGTGCTTGGAATGGGGCGGTGGGGTTGTTGGACTTGCGTGCGTGGTTTGCGCCTCAGGAATAGTTCAGAACCTGCATCTGCTGCCGAGCGAAGCGAAGGCCAGTCCAGGCTGTTCAAAAGCCGAGCGCAGCGATGGCGCGTGTCGATCCCTTCTGGCTGCGCCGAGGAGCGCAGACGTAGGAGGGATCAGGGCCGCAGCTGTTTGAGCGAAGCGAGTTCTGCGGACCCCCTCCTACGTCGAGCACCGCAGGTTGCCCGTAGCGAAGCGAAGGGACGCAGACAGTAGGGTCGCCTTTCTTTTGCCTACTTTTCTTTGGCGAAGCAAAGAAAAGTAGGTCGGCCGCCGGGCCGAGACCCGGCCCCGGAAAGCAAACCCCAAAAGCCGATTGCTACCATCAAGGCAACCCAAGTCAGGCCCCCAAAAAGCAATGTCCCCTTTCCCCTTCTCAGCAGTCCTATTCGACTGCGACGGCGTCCTCGTCGACTCCGAACCCATCACCAACCGCGTCCTGGCACAGATGCTCGGCGAGCTGGGCTGGCAAATCACCACCGAAGAATCGATGAACACCTTCACAGGCAAAGCCGTGAAGGACGAAGCCGCCCTGATCGAACAAAAGACCGGCTTCAAGATCACCGACGATTGGCTGAAAACCTTCCGCGCCCGCCGCAACGAGGCCCTGGAGCGCGACCTGGTCGCCATTCCGCGCGCCCCCGAAGCCATCCGCGAAATCCACGCCAGGCTCAAGGGACGCATCGCCTGCGCATCGGGCGCCGACCGCCACAAGGTCGAGCTGCAGCTCGCCAAGGTCGGCCTGCTCGACTGTTTCCAGGGTCGCATCTTCAGCGGCCACGAGATGCCGCGCTCCAAACCGCATCCCGACGTGTACCTCGCGGCCGCCGAGGCACTCGGTGTGGACCCCAGGCGCTGCGCCATCGTGGAAGACACCGTCACCGGCGCGATGGCCGGCGTGGCGGCGGGCGCGACGGTGTTCGGCTACAGCACGGGCGAGTCGGGCCACAGCGGTCCCGGGCCGTTGCTGAGCGTGGGCGCGGTGAGGGTGTTCAGCGACATGGCCGAATTGCCCGCGCTGCTTTCGGGCTACGGGCTGCAGGCGGCCTGAGTTTCTGTTGGAATGCGGGGAGTCGAGCCAATCCCCAAGTCCCAGGCAGGCAGAAGGAAGGAAGCAAGCAACCCCATGACCTCCGAATACAAAACCGAGCAGCCCGACCGCAGCGAGATCGACACGCTCACCGGCCCCGCCGTGGTCGAGTTCGGCACCAACTGGTGCGGCATCTGCAAGGCCGCCCAGCCGAACATCACCGAGGCATTCGCCCGGTTTCCGAACGTGCGCCGCATCAAGGTGGAAGACGGCAGCGGCCGGCCGCTGGGTCGCTCGTTCAACGTGCGGCTGTGGCCCACGCTGGTGTTCATGCGCGACGGCAAGGAAGTCGCGAAGCTGGTGCGGCCGGAGGACAGCAAGTCCATCGCCGACGCGCTGGCGCTGATCGACCAGCCTGCCTGATCGGCCCGGCATGGTGCTTGCCCATCGGCGCAGCGCTGCAAGCTCATGAACACCGAACTGCATCAACTCGCGAAGGCGGCCGATCTCGACTCGGAAGCGCGGCGGCTGCTGCGGCTGCGTTTCGGCTTCGCATGCGTGCAGCGTGTGCGGCACTTGCTGGAGTCGCCGGAGGCCGTGGAGGGGCTGGACACGCTGGGCGCATTTCTCGAAGGCAAGGCCCGTTCCGCCGCTCTGGCGTTGGCAGAGCAGCGGATGGCCGTGGTGGCGGGGAGCCATCCGGGTTCCCGTTCCATCGACGGAACGGCCCATGCGGCGGTCTCCGCGACCTATGCCGTGTACCAGGCCGTTGCCGGCCGCGCGCTGCAGGCTGCGGAGTACGCGGCTTACGCAACCGTCTATGCGTACGGCGCCTACGCGATCACCGATCCAGAGGCTTTCGCCGAGGAGTTCGCGTGGCAGGTTTCGGCGCTCGACGGACTGCTGCGCGAAGAGCATCCCCTGTCGGCGCGGGCTGGCTGACCCCGCATCCGAACGCAGCGCCTATTTGTCCCGCTGCCTGAAGTCGCGCGGCGCCTGGCCTGTCCATTGCTGGAACGCGCGCGAGAAGCTCTTCTCGTTGCGAAAGCCCACCGCCAGCGCCACCTGCTTGATCGGCCGCGTGGTGCGGCGCAGCTGGTCGACGGCCATCTCGTGGCGCACTTCGTTCTTCAATGCCTGAAGCGAGGTGCCTTCCTCGTGCAGCTGCCGGTGCAGCGTGCGGCCCGACACGTTGAGCAGCGCGGCCAGCGCCTCGGCGGTGGTGGCCTCGCCGGCGCGCGAGCGCAGCAGTTCGCGCACGCGCTGGCCCAGCAGGCGGTCGCGGCGGTACTGCAGGATAGTGAGCGGCAGGGCGCGCTTGAGCATGGCGCGCAGCGCGCGTTCGTCGCGCTGCAGCGGCAGCGCGAGGTAGCGTTCGTCGAAGGCGATGCCCGCCTGCGGCGCGCCGAAGCGCACGTCCGGCGTGAACATCAGCGGGTAGGCGTCGCTGTGCGGCGGCGCGGAAAAAGGAAAGGCCGCGTGGCGCAGCGAGATGCGCGAGTCGATGGCCCAGCACATGTAGCCGTGCACGAAGCGCAGGATGGTCACCAGGCAGAACTCGCGGAAGGCGTCGTCCAGCGCCCGGTGCTCGGCGATGCGCAGCGTGGCCACGCCTGCGGCCACGTCGAGCGACAGGCCGATGTCGTCGGTCAGCAGCCGATGGTGGCGGCACCAGCGCTTGAGCGCCACGCCCAGGTTGGGCGAGCCCAGCGAGGCACGGCACAGCATGCCGTAGCTGCCCCAGGGCAGGCGGCGGGTGAACCAGCCCAGGGTTTCGTCGTCGAGTTCCTGCATGGCGTGGCCCGACAGCGCCTCGAACTGCGCGGCCGTCACCCGGGCACCTGGCCGCGCCAGCTCGCGCGGCGTGATCTGTGCCGCCTTCAGTGCCTCCGCCGGGTCCTTGCCGTAGCGTTCGTAGGCTTGCGCGATGGCTCTCACGAAGGCCATCGGCGTGACCGCGCGGGTGGGTCGGAGGAGCGACGGAGGAGACATGGCTTGGGCGGCGGGTCGTGGCGCAATTTGCAACCATTGTGGCGCCAATTGAGGCACGGCGAAGCGTAAGCTGCGGACTTTCAAGCAAGCGCCATTCCGCGCGGGTAGCTCTGCGCGCCGACCTCAGAGGAGACAAACCCCATGCACGATCCCGGCCTGAACTTCGACCTGGGCGACACCATCGACTCGCTGCGCAGCGCCATCCAGGACTTCGCCGCCAACGAAATCGCACCGCGCGCCGCCGACATCGACCGCGACAACCTGTTCCCGCACGACCTCTGGAAGAAGCTCGGCGACCTCGGCCTGCATGGCATGACGGTGAAGGAAGAGTACGGCGGCACCGAACTGGGCTACCTGGCCCACATCGTGGCCATGGAGGAAGTCTCGCGCGCTTCGGCCTCGGTGGGCCTGTCGTACGGCGCGCACTCCAACCTGTGCGTGAACCAGATCCACCGCAACGGCAGCGATGCGCAGAAGAGGAAATACCTGCCCAAGCTGGTGAGCGGCGAGCACGTGGGCGCACTGGCCATGAGCGAGCCCAACGCCGGCTCCGACGTGGTGAGCATGAAGCTCAAGGCCGAGAAGAAGAACGGCTACTACGTGCTCAACGGCGGCAAGATGTGGATCACCAATGGCGGTGACGCCGACACGCTCGTCATCTACGCCAAGACCGAGCCCGAGATGGGCGCGCGCGGCATGACGGCCTTCATCGTCGAGAAGGGCTTCAAGGGCTTCTCGGCCGGCAACAAGCTCGACAAGCTCGGCATGCGCGGCTCCAACACCTTTCCGCTGTTCTTCGACAACTGCGAAGTGCCGGAAGAGAACGTGCTCGGCGGCGAAGGCCAGGGCGCGAGGGTGCTGATGAGCGGCCTCGACTACGAGCGCGCCGTGCTCTCGGGCGGCCCGCTGGGCATCATGGCGGCATGCATGGACGCGGTGCTGCCTTTCATCCACGAGCGCAAGCAGTTCGGCCAGAGCATCGGCGAGTTCCAGCTCATGCAGGGCAAGCTGGCCGACATGTACTCGACCTGGCAGGCCACGCGCGCCTACGTGTACGCCGTGGGCAAGGCCTGCGACCGCAACGACCATGCGCGCACCTTCCGCAAGGACGCAGCCGGCGCCATCCTGTACTCGGCCGAGAAGGCGACATGGATGGCCGGCGAGGCGATCCAGGCGCTGGGCGGCGTGGGCTACACCAAGGAATTCCCGGTCGAGCGGCTGTGGCGCGATGCCAAGCTGTACGAGATCGGTGCGGGCACGAGCGAGATCCGGCGCATGCTGATCGGGCGCGAGCTGTTCGCTGAAACGGCCTAGGATGAATCGTGCTGCCTCCTCTTGCTCCCTCTCCCCTCGGGGAGAGGGCTGCGGTGAGGGCAGCGGTGATCGAGTCGGGCGCCGCGCTTCATCAAGGGCCGGCACCCTCACCCCAACCCTCTCCCCAAGGGGAGAGGGAGCAAGCCAGGAGACAAGACGATGCCCCTGACGCAGAGCATGGCCCAAGGCGCCACCGACGTCCCCCTCATCGAACAACCCATCGGCGACTTCTTCGACGACATGGTTGCCAGGCAGCCTCACCGCGAGGCGCTCATCAGCCGCCACGAAGGCCTGCGCTTCACCTACCGTGAACTGCAGGCCGAGTCCAACAAGCTCGCCAGCGCGCTGCTCGGCCTCGGGCTGAAGGCCGGCGACCGCGTCGGCATCTGGTCGCACAACAACGTGCCTTGGGTGCTGATGCAGATCGCCACCGCCAAGGCCGGCCTGATCCTCGTCAACATCAACCCGGCGTACCGCACCTCGGAGCTGGAATACGCGCTCAACAAGGTCGGCTGCAAGGCGCTGGTGACGATGGCGCAGTTCAAGACCAGCGACTACCTCGGCATGCTGCGCGAGCTGGGCCCGGCGAAGCTGCCGCAGCTGGCCCACACCTTCTGGATCGACGCGAAGCCGGGCGAGGGCGCCGAGCAGCCGGGCATGCGCCGCTTTTCGCAGCTGCTCGCCAGCGGCGACGCCAACGACCCGCGTGTCGCGCAGGTGCAGAAGACGCTGAAGGCTACCGACCCGATCAACATCCAGTTCACCAGCGGCACCACCGGCTTTCCCAAGGGCGCGACGCTCACGCACCGCAACATCCTGAACAACGGCTTCTTCATCGGCGAGTGCATGAAGCTCACGCCGGCCGACAGGCTGTGCATTCCGGTGCCGCTGTACCACTGCTTCGGCATGGTGCTGGGCAACCTGGCCTGCCTCACGCACGGCTCGGCCATCGTGTATCCGAACGACGGCTTCGATCCGCTCACCGTGCTGGAGACGGTGCAGGCCGAGAAGTGCACCGGGCTGCACGGCGTGCCCACCATGTTCATCGCCGAGCTCGACCATCCGCGCTTCAAGGAGTTCGACCTGTCGACGCTGCGCACCGGCATCATGGCCGGCTCGCCGTGCCCCATCGAGGTGATGAAGCGCGTGGTCAGCCAGATGCACCTGAGCGAGATCACCATCGCCTACGGCATGACCGAGACCAGCCCCGTGAGCTGCCAGAGCAGCACCGACACGCCGCTGGACCGCCGCGTGTCGACCGTTGGCACGGTGCAGCCGCACCTCGAAGTGAAGATCGTCGACCCCGAGACCGGTGCCGTGATGCCGCCGGGCAAGTCGGGCGAGCTCTGCACGCGCGGCTATTCGGTGATGCACGGCTACTGGGACGACGAAACCAAGACCCGCGAGGCCATTGACCCGGAGCACTGGATGCACACGGGTGACCTCGCCACCATGGACGCCGAGGGCTACGTCAACATCGTCGGGCGAATCAAGGACATGGTGATCCGCGGCGGCGAGAACATCTACCCGCGCGAGATCGAGGAGTTCCTGTACCGCCATCCGAAGGTGCAGGACGTGCAGGTGGTCGGCCTGCCCGACCGCAAGTACGGCGAGGAGCTGTGCGCCTGGATCATCGTCAAGCCCGGCCAGAGCGC
The DNA here is from genome assembly GCF_056867935.1 of Variovorax sp. TLI9-5A. Lineage (NCBI taxonomy): Bacteria > Pseudomonadati > Pseudomonadota > Betaproteobacteria > Burkholderiales > Comamonadaceae > Variovorax > Variovorax sp. TLI9-5A. The sequence continues at coordinate 1,072,758 of NZ_CP200310.1, forward strand.
CACCGAGGACGACATCCGCGAGTTCTGCAAGGGCCAGATCGCGCACTACAAGGTGCCCAAGTACATCCGCTTCGTCAGCGAGTTCCCGATGACGGTGACCGGCAAGATCCAGAAATTCAAGATCCGCGATGCGATGACCGAGCAACTCGGCCTTAGCCAAGAAAAAACAGCATGAGCCAACTCGAAACCAAACTGAACGCCCGCTCGGCGGACTTCCAGGCCAATGCCGCCGCCATGCGCGCGCTGGTCGACGACCTGCGCACCCAGTTCGCGAAAGTGGAGCAGGGCGGCGGCGAGGCCGCGCGTGCCAAGCACACCGCACGCGGCAAGCTGCTGCCGCGCGACCGTGTGGCCGAGCTGCTGGACCCGGGCACGCCCTTCCTCGAGATCGCGCCGCTGGCCGCGCATGCGATGTACCTCGACGGCAAGGGCGCGGAGTCGGCACCGGGCGCCGGCATCATCGCGGGCATCGGCCGCGTGAACGGCGTGGACTGCATGATCGTGTGCAACGACGCCACGGTGAAGGGCGGCACCTACTACCCGATGACGGTGAAGAAGCACCTGCGCGCGCAGGAGATCGCCGAGCAGAACCGCCTGCCGTGCATCTACCTGGTCGACTCGGGCGGCGCCAACCTGCCGAACCAGGACGAGGTGTTTCCCGACCGCGAGCACTTCGGCCGAATCTTCTACAACCAGGCCAACATGAGCGCCCAGGGCATCCCGCAGATCGCGGTGGTCATGGGCTCGTGCACGGCCGGCGGCGCCTACGTGCCGGCGATGAGCGACGAATCGATCATCGTGAAGAACCAGGGCACCATCTTCCTGGGCGGCCCGCCGCTCGTGAAGGCGGCCACGGGCGAGGTCGTGACTGCTGAAGATCTGGGCGGCGGCGACGTGCACACGCGCCTGTCGGGTGTGGCCGACCACCTCGCGCAGAACGACCTGCATGCGCTGGCGCTCGCGCGCTCGGCGGTGGCCAACCTCAATGCGAAGGCGGCCGAGACTCCTGTCAAGGCCGAGGTGCGCGCGCCCGCGTACCCGCGCGAGGAGCTCTACGGCGTGATCCCCACCGACACGCGCAAGCCCTTCGACGTGCGCGAGATCATCGCGCGCGTCGTCGACGGCAGCGAGTTCCACGAGTTCAAGGCGCGCTTCGGCGCCACGCTGGTGTGCGGCTTCGCCGAGATCGAAGGCATGCCGGTGGGCATCGTGGCCAACAACGGCATCCTCTTCTCCGAGTCGGCGCAGAAGGGCGCGCACTTCATCGAGCTGTGCTGCCAGCGCAAGATTCCGCTGGTGTTCCTGCAGAACATCACCGGCTTCATGGTGGGCCGCAAGTACGAGAACGAAGGCATCGCGCGCCACGGCGCCAAGATGGTGACCGCCGTGGCCACGGCCAACGTGCCCAAGTTCACCATCATCATCGGCGGCAGCTTCGGCGCCGGCAACTACGGCATGTGCGGCCGCGCGTACAGCCCGCGCTTCCTCTGGATGTGGCCCAACGCGCGCATCAGCGTGATGGGCGGCGAGCAGGCCGCGAGCGTGCTCGCCACTGTGAAGCGCGACGGCATCGAGCTCAAGGGCGGCAGCTGGAGCAAGGAAGAGGAAGAAGCCTTCAAGGCACCGATCCGCCAGCAGTACGAGGACCAGGGCCACCCCTACTACGCCACGGCGCGGCTGTGGGACGACGGCATCATCGATCCGGCCGACACGCGCCGCGTGCTGGCGCTGGGCCTCGCGGCCGCGCGCAATGCGCCGGTGCCGGAGCCGAAGTTCGGCATCTTCCGGATGTGAGGAAGCTGGCATGAGCGAATACACCAAGCTGCAACTGGGCTTCGACGGCCCCATTGCCCGCATCTGGCTCGACCAGCCCGATGCGCGCAACGCCTTCGACGACATCGTCATCGCCGAACTCACGCGCGCCTTCACCGAAGCCGGCGCGGCGCCGCAGGTCAAGGCGATCGTGCTGGGCGCGAACGGCCCGGCCTTCTGCGCGGGCGCCAACCTCAACTGGATGCGCCGCATGGCCGACTACACGCGCGACGAGAACATCGCCGACGCGGGCAAGCTGGCCGAGATGCTGCGCACCATCGCCGAGTGCCGCAAGCCCACCATCGCACGCGTGCAGGGTGACGTGTACGCGGGCGGCATGGGACTGGTGGCGGCCTGCGACATGGCGGTGAGCGTCGACACCGCCTGGTACTGCCTGAGCGAAGTGAAGATCGGCCTCGTGCCCGCGACCATCAGCCCCTACGTGCTGCGCGCGATGGGCACGCGCGCCTCGCGGCGCTACTTCCTCACGGCCGAACGCTTCACCGCGGCCGAAGCGCATCGCATCGGCTTCGTGCATGAAGTGGTGGCCGCCGACGCGCTCGATGCGAAGGTCGACGAACTGCTGAAGGCGCTGACCGGTGCGAGCCCTGCCGCGGTGCGCGCCTGCAAGCAGCTGATCGCCGACGTGGCCGGCCGCGAGATCGACGATGCGCTGATCGCGAAGACGGTCGAGGGCATCGCCGACATCCGCGCGAGCGACGAAGGTCGCGAAGGCGTGCAGGCCTTCCTGCAGAAGCGCAAGCCCTCGTGGCTCGAAGCGAACAAGTCCTGAAGCCCCATCCTCCGGAGGTCGCGCCATGAACACCACCCTCGACATGCCGCAGCTGCTCGCGCTCGCCGCCGCCATCGGCTGGGCCAGCGGCGTGCGGCTCTACCTGGTCGTGCTGCTGACCGGCCTGGCCGGCTACTTCGGCTGGGTGCCGCTGCCGGGCGGGCTGCAGATGCTGGCGCATCCGGTGGTGATCGCGGCCAGCGGCTTCATGGTGTTCATCGAGTTCTTCGCCGACAAGATTCCGGGGCTCGATTCGCTGTGGGACGTGGTGCACACGGCCATCCGCATTCCGGCGGGCGCGGCGCTCGCGGCCAGCGTGTTCGGCGTGGACCATGGCGTGATGGCCATCGTCGCGGCGCTGCTGGGCGGCAGCTTCGCGGCCACGGCGCATGCGGCCAAGGCCACGACGCGCGCGGCAATCAACACCTCGCCCGAGCCGTTCTCGAACGTCGGCGCCTCGCTGGTGGAAGACACGATGGTGCCCGCGGGGCTGTGGCTCGCGGTGGCGCATCCCTTCGTCTTTCTCGTGCTCTTCGTGCTGGTGCTTGTGGCGAGCGTGTGGCTCATCCGCAAGAGCTGGCGTTTCCTCAAGGCGCTGTTCTCCCGCGTGGCCCGCATCTTCAGCGGCCGGCCCGATCCGGGCGTGGTGCCGGCGTTCCAACTGAAAAAGAATCCTCCGGGAGACACTCCGAATGTTTAAGAAGATCCTGATCGCCAATCGCGGTGACCAGCCGCGAAGCGGCGCAGTGGCGAAGCCAAATTGCCTGGCACGCGCAGCGTGCGCAGGCGATTTCACCGCGAAAGTCCACCATGTTTAAAAAAATCCTGATCGCCAATCGCGGCGAAATCGCCTGCCGCGTTGCCGCCACCGCCCGCCGCATGGCGATCCGCACGGTCGCCGTGTACTCCGACGCCGACGCGCATGCCAACCACGTGCGCGCCTGCGACGAGTCGGTGCACCTGGGCGGCAGCGCGCCGAAAGACAGCTACCTGCGCTGGGAAAAGATCCTCGAGGCCGCCAAGGCCACGGGCGCCGAGGCGGTGCACCCGGGCTACGGCTTCCTGAGCGAGAACGAGGAGTTCGCGCAGGCCTGCGCCGACGCGGGCCTGGTCTTCATCGGCCCGCCGCCCTCGGCCATCAAGGCGATGGGCCTGAAGGCCGAGTCGAAGCAGCTGATGGAAAAGGCCGGCGTGCCGCTGGTGCCCGGCTACCACGGCCACGACCAGAGCCCGCAGCTGCTGCAGCGCGAGGCCGACCGCATCGGCTACCCGGTGCTCATCAAGGCCAGCGCTGGCGGCGGCGGCAAGGGCATGCGCGCGGTCGACAAGGCCGAGGACTTCGCCGCCGCGCTCGCCTCGTGCCAGCGCGAGGCCATCAACAGCTTCGGCGACGACGCGGTGCTGATCGAGAAGTACGTGCAGCGCCCGCGCCACATCGAGATCCAGGTGTTCGGCGACACGCACGGCAACTACGTCTACCTGTTCGAGCGCGACTGCTCGGTGCAGCGGCGCCACCAGAAGGTGCTCGAAGAGGCTCCCGCGCCGGGCATGGCGGAGGCGATGCGCAAGCAGATGGGCGAGGCCGCTGTCGCTGCTGCGCGTGCCGTGAACTACGTGGGCGCGGGTACCGTCGAGTTCATCGTCGAGCAGCGAGAGGGCGGCGAGATGAATTTCTTCTTCATGGAGATGAACACGCGGCTGCAGGTGGAGCATCCGGTGACCGAGGCCATCACGGGTCAGGATCTCGTCGAATGGCAATTGCGCGTGGCCTCGGGCGAGGCGCTGCCGGCGAAGCAGTCTGAGCTGCAGATCCATGGCCACGCCATCGAGGCGCGCATCTGCGCCGAGAACCCCGACAACAACTTCCTGCCTGCCACCGGCACGCTGCGCGTGTACCGCAAGCCGCAAGCCACCGCCTTCCAGCGCAGCCGTGTGCGCATCGACGACGGCGTGCGCGAGGGCGGCGAGATCTCGCCCTTCTACGACTCGATGATCGCCAAGCTCATCGTGCACGGCAGCACGCGCGAGGAGGCGCTGGCCCGGCTCGATGCTGCGCTGGCGCAGGTGCAGATCGTGGGCGTGGCCACCAACGTGCAGTTCCTGCGCGGCATCCTGGCGACCGAGTCGTTCTCGAAGGCCAATCTCGACACAGCGCTGATCGAGCGCGAGCGTGCCGTGCTGTTCGACCGCGAGCCCTTGGGGCTGCCGCTGGCTGCCGCCGCCGCGATCACGCGCACGCTGATCACCGAGTGGCCCTCGAAGATGCCCGATCCTTTCGCGCGGCGCGATGGCTGGCGCTCGCTGGGCGAGTACCGGCGCCACTTCGACTTCGAGTTCCGGGGTGCCGAGCAGACCGCGCTGCTGACCTACAAGCGCGACGGCGGCCTCTGGCTCGAGGCCGGTGGTGCCGCGGGCCCGCTGGTCATCGGCCAGTTCCCGAGCGGCGAGTTCGAGGTGGAATTCGCCGGCAGCCGCCAGACGCTCGACGTGCACCTCGACGGCGCCGTGGCCCATGTCTTCGCCTCGAAGGGCGCGACGAAGATCACCGCCATCGACAGGCTGGCCCATGCCGGCGACACGCACGCCGAGGGCGGCCGCCTCACCGCGCCGATGCCTGGCAAGGTGGTGTCCTTCGCGGTCAAGGCCGGCGACAAGGTCAGCCGTGGCCAGCCGCTGGCGGTGATGGAGGCCATGAAGATGGAGCACACCATCGCCGCGCCGGCCGACGGCACGGTGGAGGAGCTGATGTTCGCGCCGGGCGAGCAGGTGGCCGAGGGCGACGAGCTGCTGCGGATGAGCGCCGCAGCCGCTGCGGCAGCCTGAAAAAAAGTTAACCCCGTTGCGGGCGCCCGCCCGTATGAGCTGCGGTAGTCAACATCCAGGGGAACTCCTTCCATGACCTATCGCATGCCCACTTTCTCCGTCCGCCGCCATGCGGGCATTGCCCTGCTGGCCCTGGCCGCCGCGCTCTCGCTGGCCGGCTGCGGCCGCAACAACGGCGAAGCCAATGTGCTCTCCGAGCCGGCTCCTCCACCCGCGCCGATGCAGGCCGCGGCCGGCTACGGCGGCGGCATGGTCATGAAAGAGCAGCGCATGCGCTCGGCCGAACCGGCTTCAGCGCCTTCGGCCACCGACCAGCAGCAGGACGGCACGCCCCTGCAGCGCTTCCTGGCCGTGCGCCAGGAGCTGAACGTCGAGGTGCCTGCCGATCAGCTCGCCGATGCCTGGGGCAAGGTGCGCGACCTGTGCGGCACGCTGAAGTGCGAGCTGCTGTCGTCCTCCCTGCTGCGCGAGACGCCGCAGCAGCCCGGCAACGCCACGCTCGAAATGCGCGTGGAGCCCGCCGACGTCGAGAGGCTGCTCGGCGGCCTGGCGGGCGTGGCCAGTGTGGTTTCGCACACCACCACCAGCGAGGACAAGACCGCCGAGGTGATCGACGTCGAAGCCCGGATCAGGAATCGCACCGAGTTCCGCGACAGCCTGCGCGCGATGCTGCGCGACACCGTCACCAAGCGAACCATGACCGACCTGCTGGCCATCCAGCGCACCTTGTCCGACACGCAGGCCGAGCTCGACGCCATCGCCACGCAGCGCAAGGTGCTGGCGCAGCAGACCAGCAAGCAGCACATCCAGATCCAGTTCACGGCCAAGCGCGCGCTGGTGAGCAGCGGCGACGGCTACAGCCCGATGCGCAATGCGCTGCGCAACGCCGGCTCGGTGCTGGCGGAGAGCGTGGGCTCGCTCATCACCTTCGTCGCGGCGGTGCTGCCGTGGCTGCTGCTGGTGGTGCTGCCGCTGGGATGGCTGACACGCGTGCTGTGGCGTCGCCGCCGTGCCGCGGCCAAGTAAGTAAGATCGGGGAGGGATTGGTTCTAGTCCCTTTTTCTTACTCAGGAGCCTTTCCCGATGTCGGATCCGCTGCGTCTCTACGTGGACGCCCAGTTCGCCAGTCCCTATGCCATGTCGGTGTTCGTGGCACTGCACGAGAAGCAGCTTGCCTTCGACATGAAAGCCGTCGACCTGGGGGCTCTGGAGCACCGCGCGGCCGGCTTCTCGCAGCTGTCGCTCACGCAGCGCGTGCCGACGCTGGTGCACGGCGACTTCGCCCTGTCGGAGTCGTCAGCCATCACCGAGTACATCGACGAGAACTTCGCGACGGGAACGGCGCTGTACCCCTGCGGGCCGCGCAACCGGGCCCGCGCGCGCCAGCTGCAGGCCTGGCTTCGCAGCGACCTGATGCCGATCCGCCAGGAGCGCCCCACCGAGGTGATCTTCTACGGCCCGGCCAGTGCGCCGCTGTCGACGGCGGCGCACCGCGCGGCGAAGACGCTCTTCCAGGTCGCGCAGGCGCTGCTGGCGGATGGTGCGGAAAACCTGTTCGGCGACTGGTCGATCGCCGATGTCGACCTGGCGCTGATGCTCAACCGCCTTGTGATGAACGGAGATGCCGTGCCACAGCGGCTGGCCTCGTATGCCGACAGGCAGTGGCAGCGGCCCTCGGTGCAGCGCTGGGTGGCGCTGGAGCGGCCGCCGCGCTGAGGCGGCGGGGCTCTCTCGGTCAGCCCACCACCACTTCGCTGATCTGCGTCAGCGGCACGATGTCGGTGTAGTTCTTCACGTCGTCCCTGACCTCCTTCTGGTGCGGGCCGAAGGCCTTCAGGAATGATTCGACCGATTCTGCGAACACGTGGCACATGGCGACGTAGGCGGGCGCGGAGCCCGGCGCGCCGCCGGACAGGCCCTTGTCGATGGTGTACGAGAGGCATGCGTCGCCCATGCGGGCCTTGAGCAGGGGCATGTGCTTGTCGCGGTAGTAGTCGTGATCGAACCGTGCGCCGGGGGTGTGGGGGTACATCACGCTGAACTTGATCATTCCAAGAGTCTCCTGAGGTCGGCGTTCGAGGATAGGAGATGGCCAGTGCCCGCACAAGCCGACGGCGACGCGGGCGCGACCTAAGATGCGTGCCCATGCGAATCACCGTCTACCTCACCGACAACCGTCCCGAACCCTGGATCGAAGGCCTGAAGGCCGAACTCCCCGATGCCGTCATCGAAGCCTGGAAGCCCGGCGCGCCGCAGGCCGACCATGCGGTGGTCTGGGCGCCGCCGCAGGAGTTTCTCGACGAGCAGCCCAAGCTGCGCGGCATCTTCAACATCGGCGCGGGCGTCGACGCGCTGCTCAAGCTCAAGGTGCCGGCGCACACGCGCATCGTGCGGCTCGACGACGCCGGCATGTCGGTGCAGATGGCCGAGTACGTCTGCCACACGCTCATTCGCCATTTCCGCGAGTTCGACGCCTACGAGGCCGATGCGCGCGAGGGCAAGTGGAGCTACCGCAAGCCGAAGCTTCGGCGCGACTTCCCGGTCGGCATCATGGGCCTGGGCGTGCTCGGCGAGCGCGTGGCGAAGGCCGTGACGCAGTTCGAGTTCCCGGTGCTGGGCTGGAGCCGTTCGCCCAAGGAGATCGAGGGCGTGCGCGTCTTCAGCGGCGAGGCGCAGTTCGACGAGTTCCTGTCGTCCACGCGCGTGCTGGTCAACCTGCTGCCGCTGACCGAGGCGACGCGCGGCATCCTCAATCGCGACACGCTGGGCAAGCTGCGGCCCGAGGGCTACCTGATCAGCATCGCGCGCGGCGGCCATCTGGTGGAAGACGACCTGATCCCGCTGCTCGACGCCGGCCGGCTCGCGGGCGCGACGCTGGACGTGTTCCAGGTCGAGCCGCTGCCCTCGGACCACGCCTTCTGGCGCCACCCGAAGATCACGGTGACACCGCACGGCTCGGCGCGCACGCTGCGCGAGGAGTCCATCGCGCAGATCGCCGGGAAGATCCGCGCGATGGAGCAGGGGCTGCCGATCGCCGGCGTGGTCGATCCGGCGCGCGGCTACTGACGACGGGGGCGCGTCCTCCCTCCGGACCCGCCGGAGTGCATCGCGGGCAGGGGAAACCCTGAAACACTGATTTTTCACAAGTATGAAAATCTTTTCATGACTGTGAAAACTGCGTTTCGGGTGATCGAGATCGTCGAACTCTTCGCCCGGGAGAAGCAGCCGCTGGCTCTTTCGGAGATGGCGCGCCTGCTCGACATGCCGGTGTCGAGCTGCCTGGGCCTGATCCGCACGCTCGAGGAGCAGGGCTACATGTACGAGACCGGCCGCCGCCAGGGCTACTACCCGACAGGCCGGCTCCTCGCGATGGCGCAGGTCATCGCCGCCCACGACCCGGTGCTCGACCGGGTGAAGGCCACGCTCGAGGAGCTGCGCGACGCGGCGCGCGAGACGGTGGTCTTCGGCAAGTTCCGCGACGCGGGGCAGGTGGTGTACCTGGAAGTGCTGAGCGCGCCGCAGAGCATCCGCTACACGGCCGAGTCGGGCGAGACGCGCCCGGCCTACGCCAACTCCATCGGCCGCGCGCTGCTTTCAACGCTCGCCCCCGACGAGCGCCGCCGGCTGCTCGAAGGCGCGACTCTCGCGCCGCTGACCGACGCCACGCTCACCACTGCCGACGCCATCGAGGTCGAGCTGCAACGCTCCGCCACGCGCGGCTGGTTCGGCAACCTCGGCGAGAGCATTCCCGACCTGATCGGCCTGGCCTGGCCGCTGCGCATCGGCGGCGAGGCCTACGCCATCTCCGTCGCTGGCCCGCGCTACCGCATGGAGGCGCGCATCGAGGAGATCGCCGCGATGCTGCGTTCCGCCTGCCTCGCCATCGAACCCAAGAACGAAAGCCCCCGATGACAACGACCACAGCAGCCCCCCGCTATTTCGTCCGCGAGGCCGAGATCGCCGGCTACCACCCCGCCAACCACACGGGCACGCTGAACAAGCGCCTGATCGGCCCCGAGACCGTGGGCGCCAGGCAGCTCGAAGTGCTGGTCGGCCACATCCAGAAGGGCAAGGGCGCGCTGCCGCATGCGCACCCGGGCATCGAGCAGGTCTGCTACATGCTCGAAGGCCGCGCGGTCGCCGAGGTGGGCGGCCAGCGGCAGGAGCTGCACCCGGGCGACAGCTGCTTCTTTCCCGCCGACGCGATGCACACCTTCACCGTGGTGAGCGACGAGCCGGTGCGCGTGCTGGTGATCTACAGCCCGCCCTACGAGGAATCGCCGGAGCGCGTGATCCGGCCCTGAAGCGACGCCACACAACAACCGGAGACAAACCATGCAGACAACGAAGAACGCGACCGGGCAACCGGCCGCGATGGCGAACCGTCGCCGTTTCATTTCCATCGGCGCCGCCGCGGGCCTCGCGGGCGCCATGCCCTGGGCCTTCGCGCAGGACGGCTACCCGAAGCAGCCCATACGCATCGTTGTGCCCTTCGCCGCCGGCAGCGGCACCGACGCGGTGGCGCGCATCGCGGGGCAGATGCTCGGCGATGCGCTGAAGGCCTCGGTCATCATCGACAACAGGGCGGGCGCCAACGGCGTGATCGCGGCCGAGTACGTCGCCAAGGCGGCGCCCGACGGCTACACGCTGTTCATGACGACCAACACCACGCATTCGGCCAACCCGAGCCTGATGAAGTCGCTGCCCTACGACCCGGTGAAAGACTTCGCGCCCGTCAGCCGCATGGGCAACCTGCCGTTCATGCTGGTGGTCAACAACGACCTGCCCGTCAAAAGCGTGGCCGAGCTGCTGGCCTGGGGCCGCGCGCATCCCGGCAAGCTGACCTACGCGAGCGGCAACAGCACGGGTATCGTGAGCGGCGCCACGCTCTCGCGCATGAGCGGCGTGCCGATGCTGCACGTGCCCTACAAGAGCACGCCGCCGGCCATCGCCGACCTGATAGGCGGGCAGGTGTCGATGATGGTGGTCGACCTCGCCGCGGGCTTGGCCACGGTGAAGGCCGGCAAGATGCGTGCGATCGCCGTCACCACGCAGGAGCGCACCAAGCTCTTTCCCGAACTGCCGCCGCTGGCCGACACGCCGGAGCTGAAAGGCTTCGACATCACCTCCTGGAACGGCGTGTTCGCGCCGGCCGGCACGCCGCGCGACATCGTGCTCAAGCTCAACAAGGTGCTGGCCGACATGGCCAACGGCCCGGTCTTCCGCGAGCGCGTGGCGAAGCTGGGCTTCGACGCCTTCGGCAGCACGCCCGAGGAGCTGGGCGCCTTCACCGTGTCGGAGCTGGCGAAGTGGAAGAAGCTGATCCAGGCCGCGGGGATACAGCCCGAATGAAGCTGCGCGCCGCGGTCCTCACCCTCACCCCAATCCTCTCCCGCCAGCGGGAGAGGGGGCAAGACAAGGGCTGCATGACTCCCTCTCCCCTCGGGGAGAGGGTGGGGGTGAGGGCGAACGGCGCCTCCATCGCGCGCCCTGCCTGCCCCCATCCCAGCCTTCCCCCAGAGGGGGAAGGAGCGAAGACATGAACTCCTCCGGACCTCTCCAAGGCATCCGCATCCTCGACCTCACGGCCGTGGTGATGGGCCCCTACGCCACGCAGACGCTCGGCGACCTCGGCGCCGACGTCATCAAGGTCGAGCCGCCCGGCGGCGACAACCTGCGCGCCGTCGGGCCGATGCGCAACCCGGGCATGGGCGCGATGGCGATGCACCTCAACCGCAACAAGCGCTCCATCGCACTCGACCTCAAGCAGCCCGAGGGCCGCGAGGCCTGCCTGCGGCTGGCGGCGGGGTGCGATGCGCTGATTTACAACACGCGGCCGCAGGCGATGGCACGGCTCGGGCTCGGCTATGAAGCCGTGGCTGCGGTCAACCCGAAGATCGTCTACCTCGGCGCCTTCGGCTATGGCGAGCAGGGGCCCTATGCCGGCAAGCCCGCCTACGACGACCTCATCCAAGGTGCAGCGGGCGTCGCCTCGCTGTTCGCGCAGCAAAGCGGCGGCGCGCCGCGCTACGCACCCGTCACGCTGGCCGACCGCGCCGTGGGCCTGCAAGCCGCCATCGCATTGCTCGCCGCCGTGCTGCATGCCCAGCGCACCGGCAAGGGCCAGGCCGTCGAAATGCCCATGTTCGAAGCCCTGTCGCAGTTCGTCATGGGCGACCACCTCGGCGGCCACAGCTTCGAGCCGCCGCTCGGCCCCACCGGCTATGCGCGCCTGCTCGCACCGCATCGCAAGCCCTACGCCACGGCCGACGGCTACCTCAGTGTGCTCATCTACAACGACAAGCACTGGCAGGCCTTCTTCGACGTGATCGGCCGGCCCGAGCTGCGCAGCTCGCCGATGTTCGGCACGCACACCGCGCGCGCCGCGAACATCGGCGCGGTCTACGCCTTCGTGGCCGAGGTGATGGCCACGCGCACCAGCGACGAATGGTTTGCCGCGCTCAATGCCGCGGACATTCCCGTCGCGCGGCTGCACACCACCGACAGCCTGCTCGACGACCCGCACCTGCGCGCCGTCGGTTTCTACCCCGAGCTCGACCATCCCACGGAGGGCCGCATCCGCACCCTCGCGCCGGTCGGCCGCTACAGCGCCACGCCCACCGCCATCCGCCGCCCCACGCCGCGCATCGGCGAGCAGAGCGTGGAGTTGCTGCGCGAAGCGGGCTACGGCGACGAGGCCATCGAACGCATGCTTGAACGCGGCGTCACGCTGCAACCGGACTCATTGAAGAAAGACGGCGAAGAATGAATTTCTCCCTGAACGAAGACCAGCGCTCGCTGGTCGCGGCCATCGAACGCCTCTGCGAGGACTTTCCCGCCGACTACTGGCGCGACCACGACGACCGCGCCGTGTTCCCGCACGAGTTCCACCGCGCCGTGGCGGAGAGCGGCTGGCTCGGCATCGCCATGCCCGAGGCGCAGGGTGGCGCGGGGCTGGGCATCACCGAGGCGGCGCTGATGATGCGCGCCATCAGCGCATCGGGCGCCGGCATGTCGGGCGCATCGTCGGTACACATGAACATCTTCGGGCTCAACCCGGTGGTGGTGTTCGGCAGCGAGGATCAGCGCCAGCGCTTCCTGCCGCCGCTGATCGCGGGCACCGAGAAGGCCTGCTTCGCAGTCACCGAGCCCGACGCGGGGCTCGACACCACCAGCCTCAAGACGCAGGCGTTGCGACAGCCCGATGGCGGCTACCTGCTGCATGGCCGCAAGATCTGGATATCGACCGCGCAGGTGGCCGACCGCATGCTGATCCTCACGCGCACCACGCCGCTGGACCAGGTGAAGAAGCCCACGCAGGGCCTCACGCTGTTCTACACGCCGCTGGACCGCAGCAAGGTCGAGGTGCGCGAGATCCACAAGCTGGGCCGCGCGGCGGTGGACTCGAACATGCTTTTCATCGACGGGCTCGAAGTGCCGGAAGAAGACCGCATCGGCGAGGAAGGGCGCGGCTTCGAATACATCCTGCACGGCCTCAACCCCGAGCGCATATTGATCGCGGCGGAAGCCATCGGCATCGGCCGCGCGGCACTGCGCATCGCCTCGCAGTACGCGCAGGAGCGCGTCGTGTTCGGCCGGCCCATCGGCCAGAACCAGGGCGTGGCGCATCCGCTGGCGCGCGCCTGGGCCAATCTGGAGGCGGCCGACCTGATGATGCTCAGGGCCGCCACGCTCTACGACGCGGGCGAGCCCTGCGGCATCGAGGCCAACGCCGCCAAGTACCTTGCGGCCGAGGCGGCGCACGACGCCTGCCAGAACGCGGTGCTCACGCTCGGCGGCATGGGCTACGCGAAGGAATACCATGTGGAGCGGCTGCTGCGCGAGAGCTACATCCCGCGCATTGCGCCCGTCAGCCCGCAGATGATCCTGAACTTCATCGCCGAGAAGGCGCTGGGGCTGCCCAAGTCGTACTGACCTCTCTCTCAAGTCATGAGCACCGTCATCCGCCATCTCGCCATCCGAGGCCTCGTGCAGGGCGTGGGCTATCGCTGGTCGATGGTGCAGGCGGCGAAGCGGATCGGCCTGCGAGGCTGGGTGCGCAACCGGCGCGACGGCAGCGTGGAAGCGCTTGCGGCCGGCGAGGCTTCTGCGGTGGAAGAGCTGATCCGCTGGGCGCACCAGGGGCCGGAAGGCGCGCGCGTCGATGCGGTCGACGTTGGCGAGCCGACTGGTGCCATCGCGGCGCAGGTTGTGCCCGATGGCTTCGAGCAGAGGGAAACGGCCTAGGCTGGCGCCATTTGCAACCTCGCAGGCGCGCATTGCTACCTTCCCCGGCTTCTGTACCAGGCAGGGGATTTCCATGTGGCCGACAATCCAGGGCGGTCTTCCATCCTCCAGCGATACAAGAGACATCCCATGAAACTCCCCACCAAAGTCCAGCTCGTCGACGTCGGCCCGCGCGACGGCCTGCAGAACGAAAAGCAGCCCGTTTCCGCCGAAGTGAAGATCGGCCTCGTGCATCGCCTGCAGGACGCGGGCCTCAAGGAGATCGAGGTCACCAGCTTCGTGAGCCCGAAGTGGGTGCCGCAGATGGCCGACAACGCCGAAGTGATGCACGGCATCCGGCGCAAGCCCGGCGTGCGCTACTCGGTGCTCACGCCCAACATGAAGGGCTTCGAGGCGGCCATCGCCGCGCCGCGCGAGGAGTGGCCCGACGAAATCGTGGTGTTCGGCGCCGCGAGCGAGGCCTTCAGCCAGAAGAACATCAACTGCTCCATCGCCGAGAGCATCGAGCGCTTCGCACCCGTGGTGGCCGCTGCGCTCGAGAAGGGCATCCAGGTGCGCGGCGCGATGTCGTGCACGGTCGGCTGCCCCTACGAGGGCGAGATCGCGCCGGCCAAGGTCGGCTACCTTGCCCGGCTGATGAAGGGCATCGGCGTGCAGCGCGTGGACGTGGCCGACACCATCGGCGTGGGCACGCCGCGCAAGGTGCAGGCGGCAATGGAAGCCACGCTGGCGCACTTCGATGTCGACGCCATTTCCGGCCACTTCCACGACACCTACGGACAGGCGCTCGCCAACACGCTGGCGGCGCTCGAGCTGGGCGTGTGGAACTTCCAGTCGTCCTCGGCCGGCCTGGGCGGCTGCCCCTATGCCAAGGGCGCGACCGGCAACGTGGCGACGGAAGACGTGGTCTACATGTTGCACGGCATGGGCATCGAGACCGGCATCGACCTCGACAGGCTGATCGACGCGGGTGTCTACATCAGCGAGGCGCTGGGCCGCGAGCCGAACTCGCGCGCCTCCAAGGCCATCCGCACCAAGCGGGCCGGCTGAATCGCTGAATTGAACGGGTAGACGGGAGTAGTCGGTGGATCTGCATGTGTGGCTTGCGTTCCTGGTGGCCAGTTGCGTCATCGCGGTGTCGCCCGGTTCGGGCGCGGTGCTCAGCATGAGCCATGGGCTCAGCTACGGCGTGCGGCGCACCACCGCGACCATCGTGGGGCTGCAGCTGGGGCTCGCGGTGATCCTGCTGGTGGCCGGCCTCGGCGTGGGCGCGGTGCTCACCGCCTCGGCCAGCGCGTTCCTGGTCGTGAAAGTGGTCGGCGCGTGCTATTTGCTGTGGCTGGGCTGGCGCCAGTGGCGCGCACCCGTCGCGAAGATCGAGGGCGACGCGACGGGGGCGGCCGAGCCCGACCTGACGGCGCCGCAGCGGGTGCTGCGCGGCTTCCTCACCAACGTGACGAATCCCAAGGGCATCGTCTTCATGGCCGCCGTGCTGCCGCAGTTCATCCAGCCGACGCGGCCCCTGTGGCTGCAGCTGCTGGTGCTGCTGGCCACGACGGTGATGGTCGACGTGACCGTGATGCACGGCTATGCCTGGCCGGCCGCACGGTTGCAGGGCATGCTGCGCAGCGTGCGGGCACGGCGGGCGCAGAACCGCGTCTTCGGCGGTGTGCTGATGGCCATGGGCGCGATGCTGTTCCTGTTCAAGCGCAGCGCCTGACGGGGCCGGCCTTCACCGCCCTGCGGCCTGATAGATTCGAAGCCACCATGTGCGGATCCGAACTCCATAACCTCCCCGAAGGCGTCCAGCGCGTTTCCCGCGCCCTGCAGGATGCCGGCCACCCCCATTCCCCACGCATGCTCGACGACGCCTGCCGCACCGCGCAGCAGGCTGCCGACGCGCTCGGCATCGCGGTCGGGCAGATCGCCAAGAGCATCATCTTCAGGCGCAAGAGCGACGAGTCGGCGGTGCTGGTCATCACCTCGGGCGACAAGCGCGTGGACGAGAAGAAGGTCGACGCGCTGGTCGGCAAGACCGGCCGCGCCGATGCCGACTTCGTGAAGTCGCGCACCGGCTTCACCATCGGCGGCGTCTCGCCCGTGGGCCACCTGACGCCGCCCGTGGTGCTGATCGACCGCGAGCTCTTCCGCTTCGAGGAAATCTGGGCCGCCGCCGGCCATCCGCATGCCGTGTTCCAGCTGCGACCGCACGACCTCGAGAAGCTCACCGGCGCGCCGGTGGCCGACGTGGTGTGAATTTCGCCGAAGCTGAAACGCTGGCCGGCCGCGCGGTGGCCGTGCAGGCCATGGAGGAGGACGTTCCCTCGCCATGCTGCTCGGTGTGCCGCATGGACCGCCTGAGCGGCATCTGCGAAGGCTGCCTGCGCACCATCCCCGAGATCGCGGGCTGGAGCAAGATGGAAGACGAGACCCGGCGCCACGTGTGGCGGGCGATAGAGTTGCGGGCCAAGGCCGGCATCTGGCGCATGCCTGAAACGAATGCAGGAGACAGCAGCGCATGAAGCACATCGACTTCCATCTCGACTTCATCTCGCCCTACGCGCACCTCGCCTTCGAGCACCTGCCCGAGGCGCTCGAAGGGCTTAGCTACAGCGTGGCCTACAAGCCGGTGCTGCTGGGCGCGCTGCTGAAGCAGCACGGCCAGCTCGGCCCGGCGGAGATCCCGTCGAAGCGCAGCTGGACCTACCGCCACGTGCTCTGGCTGGGCCACACGCACGGCATCGAGATCCGGATGCCCGCTTCGCATCCTTACAGCCCGCTGGCGCACCTGCGGCTGGCGGTGTCCACGGGCGACGACGGCAGCATCAGCCGCCTCGTGGCCGAGACCATCTTCCGCCATGTGTGGCGCGGCGGCGAGGAAGCCGGCGACCCCGCGCGCCTTGCCGCGCTCACCGCGCAGCTCAAGCCGAAGCGCGACGCGAACAGCGACGAGAGCAAGGCCCTGCTGAAGCGCAACACCGACGAAGCCCTGCGGCAGGGCGTGTTCGGCACCCCGACCTACGTGGTCGACGGCCGCCTGTTCTGGGGCTTCGACGGCCTGCAGATGCTGCGCGCCTACCTGTCGGGCGATGCCTGGTTCGATGGCCCGGAGTGGGCCTCGGCGGACCAGCGGCCGGCCTTGCTGCGCAGCAGCAAACAGGGCTGAGGACAAACCCGAGCAAGGCGGTAAAGGCCCCGATTTCTTACAAGCTGAAACGCGCTGCGCGGGTTTCACCCTAAACCGTAAGCGCCGGTTCAGTTTCGCGAAAGGCTCGGGTCAGTCGCGTCTCCAAGAATGCCTTCACGGTCCCGGATACCGGGCACCGAAATGAACGCATACACACAGGAGACGACCAATGGCAGCCACACTAGATTCGAGGGGAGTGCCGCATCCGGCCCCCCGGCCCATGTCCTCGGAGGAGAAGAAAGTCATCTTCGCCTCCTCGCTGGGCACGGTGTTCGAGTGGTACGACTTCTACCTCTACGGTTCGCTGGCCGCGATCATCGCGAAGCAGTTCTTCAGCGGTCTTGATGCGGGCGCCGCCTTCATCTTCGCGCTGCTGGCCTTCGCGGCGGGCTTCCTGGTGCGTCCGTTCGGCGCCATCGTGTTCGGCCGCCTGGGCGACATGATCGGGCGCAAGTACACCTTCCTGGTGACGATCCTGATCATGGGCCTGTCGACCTTCATCGTCGGCCTGCTGCCGAGCTACGCGACCATCGGCGTCGCGGCGCCGGTGATCCTGATCGCGCTGCGCATGCTGCAGGGCCTTGCGCTCGGCGGCGAGTACGGCGGTGCAGCCACCTACGTGGCCGAGCACTCGCCGCACGGCAAGCGCGGCGCCTACACCTCGTGGATCCAGACCACCGCCACGCTCGGCCTGTTCCTGAGCCTGCTGGTGATCCTGGGCGTGCGCGAGTTCATGGGCGAAGCGGCCTTCAACGACTGGGGCTGGCGCATTCCGTTCCTGGTGTCGATCCTGCTGCTGGGCATCTCGGTGTGGATCCGCCTGACGCTGTCGGAATCGCCCGCCTTCCAGAAGATGAAGGCAGAGGGCAAGACCTCCAAGGCGCCGCTGGCAGAGTCCTTCGGCCAGTGGAAGAACCTGAAGATCGTGATCCTGGCGCTGGTCGGTCTCACGGCCGGCCAGGCGGTGGTCTGGTATTCGGGCCAGTTCTACGCGCTCTTCTTCCTGACGGCGCAGCTCAAGGTCGACGCCACCACGGCCAACCTGATGATCGCCGCCGCGCTGCTGCTGGGCACGCCCTTCTTCGTGGTGTTCGGCACGCTGTCGGACAAGATCGGCCGCAAGCCGATCATCATGGCCGGCTGCCTGCTGGCCGTGGTCACCTACTTCCCGGTCTTCAAGATGCTGACCGAAGCCGCCAACCCCGACCTGGCCCGCGCACAGGCCACCGCCGGAGTGACGGTGACGGCCGATCCGGCGACCTGCTCGTTCCAGGGCAACCCGGTGGCGCGCGAGATCGACTTCAAGAGCTCCTGCGACATCGCCAAGCGCTACCTCGTGCAGAACTCGGTGAGCTATGAGAACGTGGCCGGCGCGCCGGGCTCGAAGGCCGTCGTGAAGATCGGCGACAAGTCGGTCGAGGCGCCCATCGGCAACGTCGTGAACTCGAAGTTCGACGAGAACTCGGTCAAGGAAATCGCCGCCTTCAAGAAGGGCGTGGCCGAAGACCTGAAGGTCGCCGGCTACCCGACCAAGGCCGATCCCGCCAAGATCAACAAGGTGCTGACGATCGTGCTGCTGTTCTGGCTGGTGCTGCTGGTGACCATGGTCTACGGCCCGATCGCCGCGATGCTGGTGGAGCTCTTCCCCACGCGCATCCGCTACACCTCGATGAGCCTGCCGTACCACATCGGCAACGGCTGGTTCGGCGGCCTGCTGCCGACCACCGCCTTCGCCATCGTGGCCTCCACCGGCAACATGTTCAACGGCCTGTGGTATCCGATCATCATCGCCGGCATCACGCTGGTGGTGGGTACGCTGTTCATCCGCGAGACGAAGGACGTCGACATCTACGCCAATGATTGACTGACCCCCAGGCTTCGCGCACTTCGTGTGCTTCGCCAACCCCCTCTCCGAGGGGGCAACACCTGCGGCCCGGCAAAGCCGGTTCCGCGGTGTTCCTTGCGAAATACCGAGATCGCCTTTTCTGCCTGTTCAACAAAGAGGCTTCATGCCGACCGCATGAGGCCTTTTTCTTGAACCATCCAGGAGACAAAACCCATGTGGAAACTCGTCGTCGGCTTCGTCATCTTCGCCGCCATTGCCCTGTACGTGATCTCGAAGGCCGGTGACAAGGTCGACATGTCGGGCGAGAAGCATGGCGGAGACACCACCACGCACGAACCGGCACCCGCCGCCGCGCCGAAGTGAGGCCGGGCGCGGCTAGCGCTTGAACTTGCCGTCGCTCACGATCGACAGATCGACGTAGTCGATGCCAGTGTGATCGGTCGGCGAGTAGCTGATGTCGAGCCCGCCGCCCACGTCGTACTGGAAGCTGTTGAGCGTGGCGATCAGCTTCGCGCGCGTGGGCTTGGGCCCCGTGCGGCGCAGCGCCTCCACCATCACCTTGGTGGCGACGAAGCCTTCGAGCAGCGCGGGAGAAAGATCGTTCTGGCCCTTGGCCTTGGCCAGCGCCAGCGCTTCCTTGATGAGCGGATGGCCAAAGGAGCGCTCGTAGGGCAGCACCTGCGTGATGATCACGCCCGCGCTGGCCGAGCCCAGTTCCTTGATGAAGCCCGAGGCCGCGTTGTTCGACAGCGTGATGATCTGCGCCGCCGAGCCGGCAGCGCGCAGCGCCTTGATGCCGTCGGTCACGGCCGTGCCCGAGCCGATCCACAGCACCGCCTGCGCGTTGGCCTTGGTGAGCTGCGGCACGATGGCTGCGTAGTCGGGCTTGCTGCGATCTGCCAGCGCCACCACGGCCGGCTTCAGGTTGGCCTTCTCGAAGCCCTTGTTCGCGCCTTCCATCGCGTCCTTGCCGAAGGAGTCGTCGGCCTGCACGACGGCGATGCGCTGGATGCCGGTGGTCTGCAGGTGCTGCACCGCCTTTTCTGCCTCGCGCTGGTAGGTGGAGCGCACGTTGAAGATGTTCTTCTGCAGCGGCTTGTGCAGCGCCATCGCGCCGGTGGAGGGGCCGACCAGTGCCACGCCGTACTTGTCGAGCAGCGGGATCACCGCGAGCGTGTTGGGCGTGCCGCGGTTGAGCAGCAGCGCGACGACCTTCTTGTCTTCGATGAGCACGCGCGCGTTCTCCAGCGAGCGCTTGGCGTCGAGGCCGTCGTCCATGCGGATGACCTCGATCTGCTCGCCGTTGATGCCGCCCTGGGCGTTGACCTGGTCGATGACCAGCTGCGAGCCCATGATGGTTTCCTTGACGCTGGCCGCCACCGGGCCCGAGAGGTCGGCCGACTGGCCGATCAGGATCTGGGCCGCCGCGCCCGGCGCCGCCATGGCCAGGAGCAGCGCAACGGCGCAGGACGTGAACGTCTTCTTCATCGAGCAAAGCCTTTCCAGGAAGCGGTTGCTTCTGTCAGAAACTGTGTAATGTGTTGCCGAACGTCACATATCGCTAGCTCGCGCAAACCCTGTCAAACCAAGGTTTCCAGCGCCCGGAAAAAAGCGGCCCGCCGGACAGGCCGGCGGGCCGTTCAAACTCGCCCTCGGGGGGCGGGGACTCAACGCTTGAAGCGACCGTCGCTGATGATGGACAGGTCCGCGAAATCGATGCCGCTGTGGTCGGTGGGCGAGTAGCTCACCTCCAGCCCGCCGCCCAGGTCGTAGCCGCGCAGGCTGTCGAGGGCGGCCACCATCCTGGCCCGCGTGGGCTTCGGGCCGGCGCGGCGCAGCGCCTCCACCAGCACCTTGGCCGAGGCGAAACCTTCGAGCGCGGCCGGCGACAGCTCCGACTGGCCCTTGGCCTGCGCGAGAGCCAGGGCTTCCTTCACCATCGGATGGCCCAGCGAGCGCTCGTTGGGGAACACCTGTGTCACGATCACGCCGCGGCTGGCGTCGCCCAACTGCTTGATGAAGCCCGAGGAGGCGTTGTTCGACAGCGTGACCACCTGCGCGGCCGAGCCCGCCGCGCGCAGCGCCTTGATGCCGTCGACCACGGCCACGCCGGAGCCGATCCACACCACCGCCTGCGCGTCGGCGTCCTTGATGGCGGGCACGATGGCCTTGTAGTCGGGTTTGTCGCGGTCGGCCGGGATGGTCACGGTCGGCTTGGCCTTGCCCTTGCTGAAGCCGGTCATCGCGCCTTCGAGCGCGTCGGAGCCGAAGGAGTCGGTCACGTACACCACCGCGATGCGCGTGAGGCCGATGGTCAGCAGGTGCTGCACCGCTTTCTCGGCCTCGCGCTGGTAGGTGGCGCGCACGTTGAACACGTGCTTCTGCAGCGGCTTGTGCAGCGCCATCGCGCCGGTGGAAGGGCCGATGAGCGCCACGTCGTTCTTGTCGAGCCAGGGAATGATCGCCTGCGAGTGCGGTGTGCCGCGGCTCATGAAGAGCGCCAGCACCTTCTTTTCCTCGATCAGCACGCGCGCGTTCTCGCTGGCGCGCTTCACGTCGAAGCCGTCGTCCATGCGCAGCACTTCGATCTTCTCGCCGTGGATGCCGCCCTGCGCGTTGACCGCGTCGATCACCAGCTGTGCGCCGCCGATGGTTTCGTTCACGCTCGCGGCCACCGAGCCGGTCATGCCGGCGGTCTGGCCGATCAGGATCTGGGCAGACGCGCCCAGTGCGCTGAAGGCCAGCAGGGCGGCGGCGCAGAGCGTGCGCGTTTTCGTCATGGAGTCCTTTCGAGGCAATGCCGGCGCCCGGTTGGGCGAACGTGAAAACAAATGTGCTATTTGTTTCTGAAAGTGTTTTGAACTCCATCCGGACAAACCCCTGCGCAGCCACCGACCTTGTGACGTAGTGCGCAAGCCCGTCACGAGGCACTCCCTAGAATGTTTGCCCCACCCCCCAAGGCACTCATGACACAGGGCTCCATCCGGATTCGCGGCGCGCGCCAGCACAACCTCCAGAACCTCGATCTCGACATCCGCACCGGCGAGATGACGGTGGTCACCGGGCCCAGCGGCTCGGGCAAGTCGAGCCTCGTTTTCGACACCCTCTACGCCGAAGGCCAGCGGCGCTACGTGGAGACCTTCTCCGCCTACGCGCGCCAGTTCCTGGACCGCATGGACAAGCCGGCCGTCGACAAGGTGGAAGGCGTGCCGCCCGCCATCGCCATCGACCAGACCAACCCGGTGCGCTCCTCGCGCTCCACGGTCGGCACGATGACCGAGCTGAACGACCACCTGAAGCTGCTCTTCGCGCGCGCGGCCAACCTGTTCGACCGCGAGACCGCGCTGCCGGTGCGCCACGACTCGCCCGACAGCATCTACGCGCAGATCGTCGAGCGCGCGGCCGCGGCGGGCGATCCGCGCCTCGTGGTCACCTTTCCGGTCGAGCTGCCCGCGAGCACCACAGCCGAGGAAGTCACGCAGTGGCTGTCGGCCAGCGGCTTCACGCGCGTGCAGGCCGAGCGCGAGGTGGCCACGCCCACCGGGCCGCGCAAGGTGCTCGATGTGGTGGCCGACCGCTTCCGCGCGTCGAGCGCCGAGCGCTCGCGCGTGGTCGAGGCCATCGAGGTGGCGCTCAAGCGCGGCAGCGGGCGCGTCACGGTGCATGCCACGGGCGCCGAAGAAAACGCGCCGACTGACGTCTGGAAGTTCTCCACCGGCCTGCATTGCCCCGAAAGCGACATCCGCTACTCCGACCCCATCCCGTCGATGTTCTCGTTCAACTCGGCCGTGGGTGCCTGCGAGACCTGCCGCGGCTTCGGCCGCGTGATCGGCGTCGACCTGGGCCTGGTGATTCCGAACGACAAGCTCACGCTGCGCGCCGGTGCCATCAAGACCATCCAGACGCCCGCCTGGAAGGAAGCGCAGGACGACCTCATGCGCCACGCCGAAACCGCCGGCATCCCGCGCGACACCCCCTGGAACAAGCTCACCGACGAGCAGAAGCACTGGGTGATCGAGGGCACGCCCAACTACAAGGAAGGCAACTGGAACAAGCAGTGGTACGGCGTGCGCCGCTTCTTCGGCTACCTGGAGAGCAAGGCGTACAAGATGCACATCCGCGTGCTCTTGTCGAAGTACCGCAGCTACACGCCGTGCCCCACCTGCAGCGGCGCGCGCCTCAAGCTCGAAAGCCTGCTGTGGCGCATCGGCAGCAAGGAAGACGCAGACGCCGTCCTGCCGCCCGAGAAGCGCTTCATGCCCAACGGCGTGAAATGGACCCGCGCCCAGCTCGAGGCGCTGCCCGGCCTGTGCCTGCACGACCTCATGCTGCTGCCCATCGAGCGCCTGCGCCAGCTGTTCGACCGCGTCGAGCACCACGGCAACGGCCACACGGCGAGCGAAGGCGAGATGCAGGCGCTGAAGCTGCTGTTCGAGGAAATCACCACCCGCCTGCGCTACCTGCACGACGTCGGCATCGGCTACCTCACGCTCGACCGCCAGAGCCGCACGCTCTCCGGCGGCGAAGTGCAGCGCATCAACCTCACGACCGCGCTCGGCACCTCGCTGGTCAATACGCTCTTCGTGCTCGACGAGCCCAGCATCGGCCTGCACCCGCGCGACATGAACCGCATCACCGAGGCCATGCTGCGCCTGCGCGACGCCGGCAACACGCTGGTGGTGGTCGAGCACGACCCGGCCGTGATGCTCGCCGCCGACCGCGTGATCGACATGGGCCCCGGCCCCGGCGCGCGCGGCGGGCAGATCGTGTTCGACGGCACCACCGACCAACTGCGCGACGCCGACACGCTCACCGGCCAGTACCTGGGCGGGCGCAAGAAGATCGGCATGGGCTTCAAGCGGCTCGTGAGCGAGAACACGCACCGGCTCATTCTCGAAGGCGTGCGCGAGCACAACCTGAAGAACATCGCGGTCGAGTTTCCGCTGGCGCGCCTGGTGTGCGTCACCGGCGTCAGCGGCTCGGGCAAGTCGACGCTGATCCAGGACGTGCTGGCGCCCGCGCTCATGCGCCACTTCGGCAAGGCCACGGAAACGCCCGGCGCGCACGACCGCATGCTCGGCGCCGACCACCTGGGCGACGTGGTGTTCGTCGACCAGTCGCCCATC
Source organism: Variovorax sp. TLI9-5A (assembly GCF_056867935.1). Lineage (NCBI taxonomy): Bacteria > Pseudomonadati > Pseudomonadota > Betaproteobacteria > Burkholderiales > Comamonadaceae > Variovorax > Variovorax sp. TLI9-5A. The sequence goes on from NZ_CP200310.1 coordinate 1,096,592, forward strand.
GGCAAGACCGCGCGTTCCAACCCCGCGAGCTACGTGGGCGCGTGGGACGCCATCCGCGAGATCTTCGCCACCGCGGCGCTGTCGCGCCAGCGCGGCTACACCGCGAGCAAGTTCAGCTTCAACTCCGGCGACGGGCGCTGCCCGACCTGCGGCGGCTCGGGCTTCGAGCACGTCGAGATGCAGTTCCTGTCCGACGTGTACCTGCGCTGCCCCGACTGCGACGGCAAGCGCTACCGCCCCGAAATTCTCGAAGTGCGCGTGGAGCGCAAGGGCAAGAGCTACAACGTGGCCGACGTGCTCGACCTCACCGTGGCCGAAGCGGCGGCGGTGTTCGAGGCCGACCGCGACGTGCTGCGCGTGCTGCAGCCCATCTCCGACGTGGGCCTGGACTACGTCAAGCTGGGCCAGCCCGTGCCCACGCTCAGCGGCGGCGAGGCGCAACGCCTGAAGCTCGCGGGCTTCCTGGCCGAGGCCGCGAAGAATGCGACCGCCAGCAAGCAGTCGGTGGCGCGCAAGGGCACGCTCTTTTTGTTCGACGAGCCCACCACCGGCCTGCACTTCGACGACATCGCGCGGCTGATGCGCGCGCTGCGCAAGCTGCTGGACGCCGGCCATTCGCTGATCGTGATCGAGCACAACCTCGACGTGATCCGCGCCAGCGACTGGCTCATCGATCTCGGCCCCGAAGGCGGCGAGGGCGGCGGGCAGGTGGTGGCCGAGGGCACGCCCGAGCAGCTGCGCGAGAACCGCGCATCGCTCACCGGCGCCGCGCTGGCCGACTACGAACTGGCCATCGGCCCCGACGCCTACAAGGTGGCCGAGCGCGCCGCGCGCCGCTACATCGCCAATGCGAAGACGGCGCCGGGCAGCAACGCGATCGAGATCGTCAATGCGCGCGAGCACAACCTGAAGAACCTCAGCGTGGACATTCCGCGCGGCAAGTTCAGCGTGGTGACGGGCGTGAGCGGATCGGGCAAGTCGACGCTGGCCTTCGACATTCTTTTCAACGAAGGGCAGCGCCGGTATCTCGAATCGCTCAACGCCTATGCGCGCAGCATCGTGCAGCCGGCGGGCCGGCCCGAGGTGGACGCGGTGTACGGCATTCCGCCGACCGTGGCCATCGAGCAGCGCCTGTCGCGCGGCGGCCGCAAGAGCACGGTGGGCACCACCACCGAGGTGTGGCACTTCCTGCGCCTGCTGTACGTCAAGCTGGGCATCCAGCACTGCATTCACGACGGCGCCGCCGTGCAGCCGCAGACGCCCGACAGCATCGCCGCGCAGCTGATGCGCAACTTCAAGGGCCAGCACATCGGCCTGCTCGCGCCGCTGGTGACCAACCGCAAGGGCGTCTACACCGAGCTGGCCGACTGGGCGCGGCCGCGCGGCTTCACGCACCTGCGCGTGGACGGCGAGTTCCTGCCGACCACCGGCTTCCCGCGCATCGACCGCTTCAAGGAGCACAGCATCGAGCTGCCGGTGGCGAGCCTCGACGTGCTGCCCTCGAACGAGAACGAGCTGCGCGCGGCGCTGGCCAAGGCGCTGGAGCATGGCAAGGGCGTGGTGCACGTGCTCAGCGATCTCGACGGACTGCGCGCCGCGATGATGGCGGGCGTGTCCGCCGCCGGCATCGGCCGCGTGAACGTGTTTTCCACGCTGCGTGCCTGTCCTGTGTGCAGCACCAGCTACGCCGAGCTCGATCCGCGCCTGTTCAGCTACAACAGCAAGCACGGCTGGTGCCCCGATTGCGTGGGCACGGGCGTCAAGCTCAGCAAGGACCAGCGCAAGGTGTTCGACGATTCCGTGCTGGCCGACGACAACAAGGGCCGCGAGCAGACATTCGCCGAGCCCGAGGTGGAAGACCTGGCCGACGTGGCCTGCCCGACCTGCCAGGGCACGCGCCTGAACGCCACGGCGCGCGCCGTGAGCTTCGGCACCACGGCCGACGGCTCGGGCGGCATCGGCATCACCGAACTCGCGCGCATGAGCGTGACCGAGGTGCGGCAGTGGTTCGAGGGGCTGACGCTCACGGGCCGCGAAGCGGAGATCGCGCGCGATCTCGTGCCCGAGATCAAGAGCCGGCTCGAATTCCTGGAAGAAGTGGGCCTGGGCTACCTCACGCTCGACCGTGGCGCGCCCACGCTTTCAGGCGGCGAGGCGCAGCGCATCCGCCTGGCGGCGCAGCTCGGCAGCAACCTGCAGGGCGTGTGCTACGTGCTCGACGAGCCGACCATCGGCCTGCACGCGCGCGACAACCAGATCCTGCTCGACGCGCTGCACAAGCTCGGCGACAAGGGCAACACGCTGGTGGTGGTGGAGCACGACGAGGACACCATCCGCCGCGCCGACCACATCATCGACATCGGCCCGAGCGCCGGCAAGCGCGGCGGCCGGCTGGTGGCCGAGGGCTCGGTGGCCGACATCCAGAAGGCCGGCGACTCGCAGACCGGCCGCTACCTGCGCGACGCCATCAGGCATCCGCTGCAGGCCCGCAGGCTGGTGCCGTCGCCCGACCCCAAGGCAGCCGACAGCGGCGAATGGCTCACCGTGCACGGCGCCAACCTGCACAACCTGCAGGACGTGACCGCCACGCTGCCGCTGCACCGCCTCGTTGTGGTCACCGGCGTCAGCGGCTCGGGCAAGTCCACGCTCGCGCGCGACGTGCTGCTGGCCAACGTGCAGGCCATCGTGGTGCAGCGCATGACCAAGGCTGGCCGCGATGCCGATGCCGCGGGCAAGCGCCCGGCATGGGCCGGCTGCAAGAAGGTCGACGGCTACGAGACCATCGACCGCGTGCTCGAAGTCGACCAGACGCCCATCGGCAAGACGCCGCGCAGCTGCCCGGCCACCTACATCGGCTTCTGGGACACCATCCGCAAGCTCTTCGCCGACACGCTCGAAGCCAAGGCGCGCGGCTACGGCCCGGCCCGCTTCAGCTTCAACACCGGCGAAGGCCGCTGCCCGGGCTGCGAAGGCGCAGGCGTGCGCACCATCGAGATGAGCTTCCTGCCCGACGTGAAGGTGCCCTGCGAGGTGTGCCACGGCGCGCGCTTCAACCCCGAGACGCTGGCCGTGAGCTGGCGCGGCAAGAGCATCGGCGACGTGCTGAAGATGGAAGTCGACGAGGCCGTCGAGTTCTTCGCGAGCATGCCCAACATCAGCCACCCGCTGCAGTTGCTGAAGGACGTGGGCCTGGGCTACCTCACGCTGGGGCAGCCTTCGCCCACGCTGTCGGGCGGCGAGGCGCAGCGCATCAAGCTGGTGACCGAGCTGAGCAAGGTGCGCGACGACATCACCCGCCGCGGCCAGAAGGCGCCGCACACGCTGTACGTGCTCGACGAGCCGACCGTGGGCCTGCACATGGCCGACGTCGAGAAGCTGATCCACGTGCTGCACCGGCTGGTGAACGGCGGCCACAGCGTGGTGGTGATCGAGCACGACCTCGACCTGATCGCCGAGGCCGACTGGATCCTCGACCTCGGGCCCGAGGGCGGCAGCGCGGGAGGGCGCATCGTCGCGGCGGCGCCGCCGGAAGAAGTGGTGCGGCTCGGCACGCACACCGGCGTGGCCTTGGCGCCAGTGCTGGCGCGATAGACAGGGCAGGGCAGGGCGGGGCTTGCCCCCGCCTTCTTCCTCCTCCTCTTATTTCTGGATATCGCCCAGGCAGAGGTACTTGATCTCGACGTAGTCGTCCATGCCGTGGTGCGAGCCCTCGCGCCCCAGGCCCGACTGCTTCACGCCGCCGAACGGCACATGCTCGGTGGCGATCACGCCGGCATTGATGCCGACCATGCCGTATTCCAGCGCCTCCGCCACGCGGAAGATGCGGCCCACGTCGCGCGTGTAGAAATAACTCGCCAGGCCGAACTCGGTGTTGTTCGCCGCGTCGATGCCGTCCTGCTCGGTCTTGAAGCGGAACACGGGCGCGAAGGGGCCGAAGGTTTCTTCGCGCGCGCAAAGCATGTCGGGCGTGGCTTCGGCAATCACGGTCGGCTCGAAGAACTGGCCCTGCATCCTGTGGCCGCCCGCCAGCACTTTGCCGCCCTTGGCGATGGCGTCGGCCACATGGCGCTGCACCTTGTCGATGGCCGCATCCTCGATTAGCGGGCCCTGCAACACGCCGTCGTCGAAGCCGTTGCCGACCTTGAGTGCCTTCACCTTGGCCGCGAACTTCTCGACGAAGGCGTCATAGATGCCTTCCTGCACATACAGCCGGTTCGCGCACACGCAGGTCTGGCCGGCGTTGCGGTATTTGCTCGCGATGGCGCCTTCGACAGCCGAATCCACATCCGCATCGTCGAACACCAGAAAAGGCGCGTTGCCGCCCAGTTCCAGCGAAAGCTTCTTGACCGTCGGCGCGCACTGGCTCATCAGGATGCGGCCCACTTCAGTGGAGCCCGTGAAGCTCAGGTGGCGCACGACGTCGCTCTCGCACAGCTCCTTGCCGATCGCGATGCTGTTCTGGCTGTCGGCCGTGAGCACGTTGAGCACGCCCGCCGGAATGCCGGCCCGCACGGCCAGCTCTGCTGCGGCCAGCGCGGTCAGCGGCGTGAGTTCGGCCGGCTTGATGACCACCGTGCAGCCCGCGGCCAGTGCCGGCGCCACCTTGCGGGTGATCATCGCGAGCGGAAAATTCCACGGCGTGATCGCCGCGCACACGCCGATGGGCTGCTTCATCACCAGCAGGCGGCGGTTGTTGTCGAACTGTGGCAACACCTCGCCGTTCACGCGCTTGGCTTCCTCGGCAAACCACTCGATGAAGCTCGCGCCGTAGGCGACCTCGCCCTTGGCCTCGGCGAAGGGCTTGCCCTGCTCGGCGGTCATCAGGCGGCCGATGTCCTCGGTGTTGGCGATCAGCAGGTCGAACCACTTGCGCAGCACGATGCTGCGCTCCTTGCCGGTCTTGCCGCGCCAGGCGGCGAGCGCCTTGTTGGCGGCGGCGATGGCATGCGCGGCATCCGCGCGCGTGAGGTTGGCCACGTCGACCAGCTTGCGGCCGGTGGCCGGGTCGTTCACGTCGAAGCGGCTGGCGCCTTTCGTCCATTCGCCGGCGATCAGCGCATCGGTCTTGAGCAGGGTCGGGTCGTTCAGCAGTGCGAGGGGAGAAGTCTTCGTGTCCATGGTGTCGTGTGGTCTCCAAAGGAATGAGTAGCCGGTGCAAGCACCGGTGTCAGCGAAAAGGTACGCCGGGAAGCACGCAGAGCATTTCGTAAAGCAGATTGGCCCCGAGCAGCGCAGTGTTTCCGCTCGTGTCGTACGGCGGGCTGACCTCCACCAGGTCGGCGCCCACCACGTTCAGCCCGCGGCAGCCGCGCACGATCTCCAGCGCCTGCGGCACGGTGAGCCCACCGATCTCCGGCGTGCCGGTGCCGCCGGCGAACGAAGGATCGATGCCGTCGATGTCGAAGCTGATGTACACCGGATGCGTCGGCCCGATGCGCTCGCGCACCTGCGCCATCAGCGGCGCCAGCGACTGGTACCAGACCTCGTGCGCCTGCACCACGGTGAAGCCCTGCGCGCGCGGCCAGTCGAAATCGTCCGCCGCGTAGCCGGTGCCGCGCAGGCCGATCTGCCAGACCTTGTCGCAGGCCAGCAGGCCCTCTTCGACGGCGCGCCGGAACGGCGTGCCGTGCGCGATGCGCTCGCCGAACATATCGTCGTTCACGTCCGCATGCGCATCCACGTGCACCAGCGCCACCGGGCCGTGCCTGCGCGCCACCGCGCGCAGGATCGGCAGCGCGATGGTGTGGTCGCCGCCCAGCGTCAGCGGGGCGCAGCCGGCGGCCAGCACCGTGTCGTAGAAGTCCGAGATGATGTCGATCGATTTTTCGAGCGAATAGGTATTGATCGGCACGTCGCCCAGGTCGGCCACGTTCAGCTTGTCGAAAGGCGCCGCGCCGGTGGCCATGTTGTAGGGCCGCAGCAATGCCGACTCGGCGCGGATCTGGCGCGGTCCGAAGCGCGCACCCGGCCGGTTGGAAGTGCCGATGTCCAGCGGCACGCCGATGAATGCCGCGTCCAGCCCTGCCGGAGACGTTGCAGCGGGCAGCCGCATCATCGTGCCGGGGCCGGCGAAGCGCGGCATCGTGTTGCCGCCCAGCGGCTGGTTCGGTGTTGTGTTGGTGGGCATCGTGCGTGTGCGGGTTCAACGCCGCCGGCCGCGCAGCCATTCGAGCGCAAGCAGCAGCGTGGTGGTGAAGATGATCAGCAGCGTCGCCACGGCGGCGATGGTGGGCGAGATGTTCTCGCGGATGCCGGTGAACATCTGGCGCGGCAGCGTGACCTGGTCCGGCCCCGCGAGGAACAGCGTGACCACCACCTCGTCGAACGAGGTGGCAAAGGCGAACAGCGCACCCGAGATCACGCCCGGCGCAATCACCGGCAGCGTGACGCGCATGAAGGTCCTGAACGGTGTCTCCCCCAGGCTCAGCGATGCGCGCACCAGGTTCTGGTTGAAGCCGGCCAGTGTGGCGAGCACGGTGGTCAGCACGAAGGGCGCACCCAGCGCCGCATGCACCACGATCAGCCCGAAGTAGGTGTCGGCCAGGCCGATGGGGGCGAAGTAGAGATACGTGGCGACGCCCACCACCACGATCGGCACCACCATCGGCGAGATCAGCACGCTCATGAGCAGGCCCTTGAAGGCGAAGCTCGTGCGCGACAACCCCACTGCCGCCAGCGTGCCCAGCACGGTGGCCAGCACCGTCGCGGCCGGCGCGACGATGAAGCTGTTGCGCGCCGCGCGTGCCCACTCGGGCGATTCGAAGAGGTTGCGATACCACCGCAGCGACCAGCCGGGAATCGGGTAGGCCAGGAACGAGCTGTCGGAGAACGACAGCGGAATCACCACCAGGATCGGCGCCAGCAGGAAGGCCAGCACCGCGACGCAGCCGGCGCGCACCAGCCACCAGCCGAGCTTGTCGGCGAAGGTGGCGTAGGCCGGGAATTGGGGAAGCTTCAACATGCTTGTTCGTCTTTCGTGCGGCTTTTCGTGCGGCTCAACCGAGGCTCAGCTCGGCCTTGCCGATGCGGCGGTACACGGCATACAGAATCAGCGTGGCGACGAGCAGCACGGAGCCCAGCGCGCAGGCCATGCCCCAGTTGATTTCGACGTTGGTGTAGCGCGCGATGTAGTAGCTCAGCATCTGGTCGTCCGCGCCGCCGAGCAGCGCTGGCGTCACGTAGTAGCCGATCGCCAGGATGAAGACCAGCAGCGCCCCGGCGCCGATGCCCGGGTAGGTCTGCGGCACGTACACGCGGAAGAAGGCCGCCAGCGGCGAGCTGCCCAGCGAGACGGCTGCGCGCAGGTAGGTGGGCGGCACGCTCTTCATGACGCTGTACAGCGGCAGGATCATGAAGGGCAGCAGGATGTGCACCATCGCGATGATCACGCCGGTGCGGTTGAACAGCAGCGCCAGCGGATGGTCGATCAGGCCGATGCCCATGAGGCCCCGGTTGACCAGCCCCTCGGACTGCAGCAGCACAATCCAGGCGGCCACGCGCACCAGGATGGAAGTCCAGAACGGCACCAGCACCAGGATCATCAGCACGTTGGCCTTGCGCGCCGGCAGCGTCGACAGCCACCACGCCAGCGGATAGGCCAGCAGCAGGCAGAAGAAGGTGACGACGGCACTGATCTGGAAGGTGCGCAGCAGGATGCCGGCAAAGGCGCGCTGGTCGGCGGGCATGCGCTCGACCTCGCCGGCCACGTCGCGCCGCAGGTCGACCGAGGCGAGCAGGTAGTCGGGCGTCCAGCGCGAGCCGTTCTTGGCAATCGCCTGCCAGTACGGCGCCTCGCCCCAGCGCGGGTCGAGCTCCAGCATGCGCGCCTTGACCTCTTCCGGCGTGCCGGCAATCGGCAGCGCACGGAAGGTGCCCATCACCAGCGAGCGGGCGCCGGCGATCTCGGTGTTGAGGCGGCGCGCCAGGGCGCCGGCGTCGGAGCTGTCGGGCAGCTGCGCGAGATCGGCCGCGATGGCCGCAAAGGCCGCCGGCGCGGGCGCCTCCTTGCGGTTCCAGCCGTCGAGCGCGCGCACGGTGCGCGGCAGCGCGTTGGCCACTTCGGGGTTCTCCACCGCGCGCTGCAGCAGCGCCACGATGGGCACCAGCAGCGTCAGCAGCAGAAACACCAGCAGCGGCACCGTGAGCGCGAATGCGCGCCATTTTCGGCGGGCTTCGGCGCGCGCCAGCGCACGCCGCAGTTCGCCGGGCGGCGCTTCTGCTGGAACCAGGGGGACAGACGTTGCCGCGTGCATGGACTCTTCCGCGCTCGCTCGCTTGCCCGTTTACTGCGTGGCCCAGGATGCGAAGCGCTTCTCGAGCGCCTCGCCCTGGTCGGCCCAGAAGCCGACGTTGAACTGCAGCGCATCCTTGGCGTTGGTCGAGGAGGTCGGCAGGTCGGCCAGCACCTTGGGGCTGAGCGAGGCCAGCGCCTTGGTGTTGGTGGGGCCGTAGGCGATGTTCTGGGCATAGACCGCCTGGTTGGCCGGCTGCATCGCGAACTGGATGTACTTCAGCGAGGCTTCCTTGTTCGGCGCGCCCTTCGGGATCACCAGGTAGTCGAGATCGTAGATGCCGCCCGGCCAGTAGATCTTGAGGTCGCGGCCTTCGCGGTTGGCCGCGTCGATGCGGCCGTTGTAGACGGTGGTCAGCACCACGTCGCCGGCCACCAGGAACTGCGGCGGCTGGGCGCCGGCTTCCCACCACTGGATGTTCGGCTTGAGTTCGGTGAGCTTCTTGAACGCGCGGTCGGCGCCTTCCTTGGTGCCGAGCACCTTGTAGACATCAGCCGGCTTCACGCCATCGGCCATGAGCGCGAACTCGAGGTTGTAGCGCGCGCCCTTGCGCATGCCGCGCTTGCCGGGGATCTTCTTCACGTCCCAGAAGTCGGCCCAGCTGCTGGGCGCGGTCTTGAGCTTCTCGCCGTTGTAGGCCATCACGGTCGACCACACGAACAGGCCCACGCCGCAGTCGGTGACGGCGGCCGGCAGGAAGTCGGCCTTGCTGCCGATCTTGGAATAGTCGAGCTTCTCGAACAGGCCCTCGTCGCAGCCGCGCGCCGCGTCGGGCGATTCGACCTCGACCACGTCCCAGGTGACCTTCTTCGTCTCGACCATGGCCTTGATCTTGGCCTGCTCGCCGTTGTATTCGACCGGAATGATCTTGGTGCCGGTCTTCTCGAAGGGCTCGTAGTAGGCCTTCTTCTGCGCATTGGCGTTGGCGCCGCCGAAGTTGACCACGGTGAGCTGCTGCTGGGCAAAGGCCGGCAGTGCGAAGCTGGCGGCGACGGTGCAGGCGAGAAGTGTCTTTTTCATGGTGGAAATCTTCCTGGGTGATGAACGGGAACGAGGGGGAAAGCGAACGGGAACGGAAGGCCGGCTTCAGGGGGCGTAGATGCGCGCATGCGCGGTCGGAAATTCGAGAACGACGGCTTCGCCGGCCCGCGGCGCGGCGGCACCGTCGAGGCCGTCCAGCGGCAGCTTCACGGTGGCATCGGCCTGGCCGCCGCCGACGCTGCACAGCAGCCTCAGGTGGTCGCCGAAGTAGATGACGCGCGCCACCTCGGCCGCGAGCATGTTGGAGCCCTGCGCCTCCGCGCGGCGGTGCAGCACCACCCGCTCGGGCCGGATGCAGGCCTCGACGGCCGCGCCCGTGGCCGCCCCGCCGACGTTGATTCCGCGCAGCACGCGGCCGTCGGGCAGCGTCATCTCGGCATGCTCGCCGCCATGACCCTGGCGTTGGCCCAACTGGCCCCTGAGCACGGTGTTGTCGCCGACGAAGCCGGCCACGAAACGGTTGGAAGGCGTCTCGTAGAGCCGGTCGACCGTGTCCAGTTGCTGGATCACGCCCTCGTTGAACACCGCCACGCGGTCGCTCATGGTGAGCGCCTCGCCCTGGTCGTGCGTCACGTAGACGAAGGTGACTCCCAGCTGGCGGTGCAGGTCCTTGAGCTCGATCTGCATGTGCTCGCGCAGTTGCTTGTCGAGTGCGCCGAGCGGCTCGTCCATCAGCACCAGCTGGGGTTCGAACACCAGCGCGCGCGCCAGCGCCACGCGCTGCTGCTGGCCGCCCGAGAGCTGGCCGGGTAGGCGGTCGGTCATGCCGCGCAGCTGCACCATGTCGAGCGCGCGCTGCACGCGGCGCTGCTGCTCGTCCTTCGGCACCTTGCGCACGGTGAGCGGATAGGCCACGTTCTGCCCCACGCTCATGTGCGGGAACAGCGCGTAGTTCTGGAAGACCATGCCGAAGTTGCGCTTGTGCGGCGGCGTGCCGGTGATCGGCTTGCCGTCGAGCAGGATCTCTCCCGAAGTCGGCGACTCGAAGCCTGCCAGCATCATCAGCGTGGTGGTCTTGCCAGATCCCGAAGGGCCGAGCAGGCTCAGGAACTCGCCACGGTGGATGTCCAGATCGAGCTGGCGCACCACCAGGTGCTCGCCGTCGTAGGTCTTCTGGACGCGCTGGAAGCGCACCAAGGGTTCTGCGGTCATGGAGGAATTCAGGAAAGGATCGGTCGATCAGCGCAGTGCGGCGAAGCTGTCCGCGAGAAGCGCCAGGCCTTCGTCCACAAGCAAGTCGGATGCCGTGAGCGGCACCAGTACGCGAATTACATTGCCGTAGGTGCCGCATGACAGCAGGATTAACCCGCGCCGCGCTGCCTCCGCGACCACCTTGCGGGTCAGCGCGGCGTCGGGCCGCGCGGTGTCGCCCTCTTCGAACAGCTCGATGGCCACCATGGCGCCGAGCCCGCGCACGTCGCCGATGGCAGGCACATCGGCCGCGATGCGGCGCAGGCCGGCCATGAGCCGCTCGCCCAGCGCGCGGCTGCGCGCCAGCAGTTGCTCGTCGTCGAACACTTTCAGCACCGCGAGCGCCGCGGCGCAGCCGATGGGGCTGCCGGCATAGGTGCCGCCCAGGCCGCCGGGCGCGGGAGCGTCCATTACCTCGGCGCGGCCCACCACGCCGGAGATGGGGAAGCCGCCCGCCATCGACTTGGCGGTGGTGATCAGGTCTGGGGCCACGGGCCACTGCTCGCTGGCGAACCAGGTGCCGGTGCGGCCGGCGCCGGTCTGCACCTCGTCGGCAATGATCAGGATGCCGTGGCGGTCCGCCAGCGCGCGCAGGCCCTCGACGAAGTCGTTGGGCGCCACGTAGAAGCCGCCCTCGCCCTGCACCGGCTCCAGGATGAATGCCGCCACGCGCTCGGGCTCGATGTCGTTCTTGAACAGCAGCTCGACCGAATGCAGGGCATCGTCCACGCTCACGCCGTGCAGCGCATTCGGGTACAGCGCATGGAACACCTCGCCCGGGAAGGGGCCGAAGCCGATCTTGTAGGGAGCCACCTTGCCGGTGAGGCCGAGCGTCATCATCGTGCGGCCGTGGTAGCCGCCGGTGAAGGCAATGACGCCGGGGCGCCGGGTGTGGGCGCGGGCGATCTTGACGGCGTTCTCCACCGCCTCGGCGCCGGTGCTCAGGAAGATCGACTTCTTCGCGAACGCGCCCGGTGCCAGTGCATTCAGGCGCTCGGCCAGCTCCACGTAGGGCTCGTAGGCCACCACCTGGAAGCAGGTGTGCGAATAAAGATCTACCTGCGCCTTGACGGCGGCGCTGATCTCCGGATGGCAGTGGCCGGTGTTGAGCACCGCGATGCCGCCGGCGAAGTCGATGTAGCGGCGGCCCTCGACGTCCCACAGTTCGGCGTTGGCGGCCCGGCTGACGAAGATTTCATGGGCCTGGCCGACGCCGCGGGCGACGGCCGCGTTGCGGCGGGCCATGAGGGCGGCGTTGCTGAGGTGGGGTTCGCGTTGCATGGTACGACCTGTGCTTTGGTGCTGTGAAGAAGGAATCCCGGCACTCTAGGTCGCGCGATTCGATCCAGCCATGTACAGCGGAAGTGATCGCCCGGAAGACTGTACTGGTCTTGTATCCTGTACATACTTTCCTCAATATGGTGCAGGCCGGACTGCCGGAGACACCCCCGATGCTCATTCTTCGCCCCGAACAGCCGACGCCGCTGGTAAGCCAGATCGTGGAAGGGCTGCGCGGACTGATCGGCGCCCAGAAGCTCAAGGCCGACAGCAAGCTGCCGTCGATCCGCGCCTTTGCCGCGGCCCACGGCGTCAGTGTCTTCACGGTGGTCGAGGCCTACGACCGGCTGGTGGCGCAGGGCCTGCTGGTCTCGCGCGCCAACGCGGGCTTCTTCGTCAAGCGGCGCAGCGAAGACAGCGCCTCCGGCACCACCAGCGTGCCCCGCCCGGACCCCCGCTTCGACGCCCGCTGGTATCTGCAGCAGATCTTCGAGAACCGCAACCTCCCGCTCAAGCCCGGCTGCGGCTGGCTGCCGCACGACTGGCTGTTCGAGGACGGCATGCGCCGCAGCCTGCGCCACCTGGCCTCCGAAGGCACCGACATCGGCGGCTACGGCCTGCCCTTCGGCCACATGGCGCTGCGCATGGCAACGGCCGAGGCGCTGTCGGAGCAGCAGATCGTGGTCGAGGCCGCGCAGGTCCTGCTGACCCAGGGTTCCAGCCAGGCGCTGGACCTGGTCGCGCGCCGCCTGCTCAAGCCGGGCGATTCGGTGCTGGTGGACGACCCCGGCTATCCGAACCTGATGTACATGCTGCGCTTCCTGGGCGTGGAGATCATCGGCGTGCCGCGCACCCCGACGGGCTACGACATGCCCGCGCTCGAGGCGCTGCTCGCGGTGCACCGGCCCAAGGCCTTCTTCACCCAGCCCCGGCTGCAGAGCCCGACCTGCTCGATGGCCTCGCTGCCGCAGCTGGTGCAACTGCTGCAGCTGGCGCAGGCGCACGACTTCACGCTGGTCGAGAACGACATCTATGCCGAGATGGACGCATCGATGCGTCCCTCGCTCGCCAGCCTGGGGCAGCTGCGCCGCGTGGTCTACGTGGGCAGCTACTCGAAGACCATCTCGCCGAACATCCGCGTGGGCTACGTCGTGGCGCAGCCGGAGCTGCTCGAGGAGCTTGCGCAGCTCAAGATGATCTCGGGCCTGACCTCGTCCGACATCACCGAGCGCCTGGCCTTCGGCACCGTGACCGACGGCCGCTGGCGCAAGCACCTGAAGGCCCTGCGCGACCGCCTCGCGCAGGCGCAGGGCAGCGTCGCAAGAAGGCTGGACGCGCTGGGCTTCGAGCTGTTTCACGAGGCCGCTGCCGGCATGTACCTGTGGGCCCGGCACCCGGACATCGCCGACAGCGCCGAGCTCTCGCGGCGCGCCGCTGCCGAAGGCATCATGCTCGGCCCGGGCCAGCTCTTCCTGGTCAACCCGCGTCCCACCGGGTGGCTGCGCTTCAACGTCGCCTTCAGCGAAGACGAGCGGCTGTGGCGTTTCCTGGAACGCAGCATCGAGGAGCGCAGCTGCGACTGAAGGCGGTGCCCGCGGAGGGCTCGCAAAGGTTCGCAAGCAGGCGCACAATGGCTCTCAACCCTTGGCGCAGGCGCATCCTGAATCAGCCATGGTGGAGTAAACATGTGAGGGGATGAAGCGCCGCGGCGGGGCTACGCAAGGAGCCATGTCATGACCCGCTTCATCGATGTTCACAGCCTGGTCCGCCTGGTGGACGAGACCGGTGTTCCGCAGTTCCTCACCGCGCTGGCCGACGCGCTGCGCGACGACTTCATGCGGTGGCGCGAGTTCGACAAGAAGGCCCGCGTGGCCAGCCATTCGCATCTCGGCGTGATCGAGCTGATGCCGGTGGCCGACGATGGCGCCTATGCCTTCAAGTACGTCAACGGTCATCCGCACAACACGCAGGTCGGGCTGCCGACCGTCATGGCCTTCGGCGTGCTCGCCGAAGTCGACACGGGCTACCCCGTGCTGCTTTCCGAACTCACGCTCACCACCGCGCTGCGCACGGCGGCCACTTCGGCGATGGCGGCCATGGCGCTGGCCCGGCCCGATTCGCGCAGCCTCGCGCTGATCGGCAACGGCTCGCAGAGCGAGTTCCAGGCGCTGGCCTTCCATGCGCTGCTGGGCATCGAGGAAGTGCGCGTGTACGACACCGACCCGCACGCCACCGACAAGCTGGTGCGCCACCTGTCGGCCTGCACGCCGCTGGACATCGTGCGCGCCCGCTCGGTGGCCGAGGCGGTGCGCGGCGCCGACATCGTCACCACCGTCACCGCCTACCAGGGGCGTGCGACGGTGCTCACGCCCGAGATGATCGAGCCGGGCATGCACATCAACGCGGTGGGTGGCGACTCGCCCGGCAAGACCGAACTGCACCCCGACGTGCTGCGCAAGGCGCGCGTGTTCGTCGAGTACGAGCCGCAGACCCGCGTCGAGGGCGAGATCCAGCAGGTGGGGGCCGACTTTCCGGTGCAGGAGCTCTGGCGCGTGCTGCTCGGCGAGGCGCCCGGGCGCGAGAGCCCGACGCAGGTCACGCTGTTCGACTCGGTGGGCTTCGCGCTGGAGGACTACACCGCGCTGCGCTACATCCAGCGCATCGCCACCGAGCGCGGCATCGGCCGGCAGATCGCGCTGGTGCCGGAGCTCGACGACCCGAAGGACCTGTTCGGGCTCACCGCCTCGGGCCGGCGCCGGGCGGTGCTGCGGCGTGCGGCATGATGGGCGGCTTCGTCACAGCCGCTCCTGCCGTACATCTCCATGCTCACCATCTACAACGACCAGCACGCTCTTCACCAAGGCAAAGTCGAGATGTTCCGCGGCGAGCTCGTGCCGTGCTTCGAGGTGCCCGCCCGCGTCGACCATGTGAGGCATGAACTGGAGCGCCGGAACATCGGCCCGCGGCAGGCGCCCGATGCCTTCGACGAGGCGCTGCTGGCCAAGGTGCATGCGCCGCGCTACCTGGACTTCATCGCCCACGCATGGGACGAGTGGGTGGCGCTGGACCCGGCCAACGCGACGCGCGACGCGCTGCCCTCGTACTGGCCCACGCGCGGCATGCGCAGCGACGTGCTGCCGAAGAGCTTTCCGGCGCGCCTGGGGCTGTTCTCGTTCGATGCGGGCACGCCGCTGATGGCCGGCAGCTGGACGGCCGCGCGCCATGGCGCGGCCTGCGCGTGGACTGCCACGCAGCGCGTCATCGGCGGCGAGCGCGCGGCCTTCGCGCTCACGCGGCCGCCGGGCCATCATGCGGGCGCCGATTTCTTCGGCGGCTACTGCTTCATCAACAACGCCGCCGTCGCCGCGCAGGCGCTGCGTGACGCGGGCGTGGAGCGCGTGGCCGTGCTCGACGTCGACTACCACCACGGCAACGGCACCCAGGCCATCTTCTACGAGCGCGACGACGTGCACTTCGCGAGCCTGCACGGCGATCCGCTGACCGACTACCCCTATTACCTGGGCCATGCCGACGAACGCGGCGCCGGGCGAGGCGAGGGCTTCAACCACAACCTGCCGCTGCCGCGCGGCACCGACTTCACCGCATGGCGCGCCGCACTGAAGACCGCGCTGGCCCGCATCGCCGAGGTGAAGGCCGGCGCGTTGGTGGTCTCGCTGGGCGTCGACACCTTCGAGGGCGATCCGATCTCGGGCTTCAGGCTCAGGAGCGACGACTACCTGCGCATGGGCGAGGACCTCGCGCGCGCCGGACTGCCGACGGTGTTCGTGTTCGAGGGCGGATATGCGGTGGCCGAGGTGGGCATCAACGCGGTGAACGTGATCGAGGGCTTCGCCGCGCAGGCGTAGCCGCCGGCTGACGCGCAGGCGACTCGGACGCGGGAATTCGCCCCGTTTTCCCCGGGAAATCAGGGCAGCCCCGATTGCCTTCGCCCGACTGGCGGGGCCCAATCGGCGCTTTCCCAAGTCAGGACCCAGTCAGCATGCTCCGCCGCTCCACCTTCCTCCGTACCGCCGCCGCACTCGCCACAGCCGGCGGCCTCGCCTTTCCGATGGCGGCGCTCGCTCAGGCCTTTCCCGCCAAGCCCATCAAGCTGGTCATCGCCTTCCCGGCGGGCGGCCCGACCGACATCACCATGCGCCAGCTCGCGGAGAACGCGAGCAAGATCCTCGGCCAGCCGGTGATCATCGACAACAAGCCCGGCGCCGGCGGCACGCTGCCCGCGCAGGCGCTGCAGACCGCGCAGCCCGACGGCTACACCGTCGCGCAGATCCCGCTGGGCGTGTTCCGCCTGGGCTACACCACCAAGATCAACTGGGACCCGCTGAAGGACATCACGTACGTCATCAACGTCACCGGCTACGCCTTCGGCATCGTCGTGCCGGCCGACAGCCCCTTCAAGACCTGGGCCGACTTCGTCGCGTACGCCAAGGCCAACCCCGGCAAGCTCACCTACGGCTCCACCGGCACGCTGACCAGCCCGCACCTGACGACCGAGATCGTCGCGCAGAAGGCCGGCATCCAGCTGCAGCACGTGCCCTACAAGGGCAGCGCCGACCTGATGCTCGCGGTGGTCAGCGGCCAGCTGATGGCCGCCGCCGACAGCACCGGCTTCGCGCCGCAGGTCGAGGCCGGCAAGCTGCGCGTGCTCAACACCTGGGGCGAGAAGCGCCTGGCCAAGTTCCCCGACGCGCCCACGTTGAAGGAACTGGGCTACGACGTGGTGCAGAACTCGCCCTTCGGCATCGGCGCGCCCAAGGGCACGCCGCCCGAGGTGGTGAAGAAGCTGCACGACGCCTTCAAGCAGGCGATGGAAGAGCCGAGCTACGTGGCCTCGCTGGGCCGCTACGACATGCTGCCGAACTACATGAGCTCGGCGACTTACACCAAGTTCGCGCAGGAGACGGTGGTGCGGGAGAAGGCGATCATCGACAAGCTGGGCCTGGCGAAGGAGAAGTGAGTCGGCCTACTTGTTACCTCGCAGGATGGCGGCGAGCGCTATGTTGACGTAGTAGTTGCTGCGCCCGAACTTCTGCTTCTGAACGAAGCCGCCTTCGACCAGCGCGTCGAGATATTTGGTCGCGGTAAGGCGTGAGACCTGCAAGTCCTGTTGCACGAATTCGATCTTCGTGTACGGGTGCATGAAGAGGTTGTTGATCAGATCCTGGCTGTAGAACTTGTAGCTCTCGCGAATGCGGTGCTTGTAGTCAAACAACGCCGACTTGATTGCGTTGATCGTTTCTATGGTCTGAGTGGCTGTTTGCTCCACCGCCTCGAGCAGGTAGAGCACCCATTCTTCCCATGCGTCGTGGTCTCGCACTGCCTGCAGCAAACGGTAGTAGTCGGCCTTCGTCTGCACGATGTGGCTGCTCAGATAGAGCACAGGGATATCGAGCAACCGTTCTTTCACCAGATAGAGCACGTTGAGAATCCGTCCTGTGCGGCCGTTGCCGTCGTAGAACGGGTGAATGCTCTCGAACTGATGATGGATCAGCGCCATCTTGATCAAGGGATCGACGGGGAACAGATCGGCCTCGTTGACGAAGCGTTCCAACGCGCGCATCAATGCCACGATCTCACCGGGATCCTGCGGCGGCGTGTAGACAGTTCGGCCGGCAGCATCTTTCAATGCGGTGCCCGGCAGCTTTCGAAATCCCGCGTTGTTTCTTTCGAGTTCGAACTGGATCTGAAGGATGTGGTTCGACGTGATCAGCCCGCTTTCGCGAACCTGCTCGAAGCCCACGCGCAGTGCTTGCCGGTATCGCAGCACTTCCTTGGCTGCGGGGTTTGCAAAGGCCTCCGGCAACACGTCGTCCTTGAACAGCTCGTCGTGAGTCGTGACGATGTTCTCGATCTCGGAACTGTCTTTGGCCTCCTGGAGGCCCAGCGTGTTGATCAAGATCCCTTGATTGGGGATGGCGGCTGCGATGCCCTTGAGTTCAGCCAGCCTGCGGCTCGCGGTGGCGAGTCTTTTCAGAATTGCAGCCGTGTCGAAACGCGCGGGGTCTAGCTGATCGAGGGGAGCAAGGGTGTGCATGGAAATCAAGGATTTCTATACATGTTATGCCTGATATGTATAGAAAATTGAAATTTCTATACATGTGAACGGCTGCAGCTCGGGAAAAGCCAGAAAACTGCACAAGTCAGCAATTCAGACCGATTGCGAACAGTTCGTCCACCAGCCGGGACGCCAGTTCCGGCTGCACCGCATCTCCCCCGAACACCAGCCGGAACACGATCGGCGCGATCAGGTGATCGATCACCTGCTGCGGCTCGGGCGCGGGCTCGCCGCGCGCGCGGGCCTGCTCGACCAGCGTGAGCGCTTCCCTGCGGCGGTTGCGCAGGCAGTTGGTGTCGGCGCCGTCGTTGGCCAGTGCGGCCGCGGCTTTCAGCAACGAGGTATTGCACGGTTTGGCCAGGTGCTCGATGAGTTCGCGCGCCCAGGCTTCGAGGTCGGCGCGCAGCGTGCCGGTGTTCGGCAACGGGCGGTTCGGGTCGAGCCGATGGGTGGCGGTTTCGGCCAGCAGGCCCTGCAGGTCGCCCCAGCGGCGGTAGATGCTGGAGGCGCTGACGCCCGCGCGCTCGGCCACCGCCGGCACCGTGACGCGCTCCCGTCCCTGTTCCGCCACCAGTTCTTCGAGGGCGGTGCGCACCAGTGCCTGCACCTGGGCGCTGCGGCCGCCGGGGCGTTTGTTGGGGAGGGCGATATCGGTCATGGCTTGGACTTTAACGCAAAGATATTTGCTTTAGAGGATTCTCAGGTCTAGAATCGCAAAAGCAAAAAAAGTTGCGTTAAGGATCAGCCATGCCGTCCTCCTGCCCCGAACTCGCTTCCGCCACCGCCGACATCGCAGCCCGCTCCAGACCCTGGCGCCTGCCGCAGCGCGCTGCCTTCCCGCTGCTGGCGGCGGTGCTGTTCGCCTTCTTCTTCGCGGCCGCCGCGCCTTCGCCGCTGTTCGTGGTGTTCCAGCACGCCTGGCATTTCTCGTCGTCGCTGCTCACCGTGGCCTTCGCGGTCTACGCGATCGCATTGCTGATATCGCTGCTGGTGGCCGGGTCGCTCTCGGACCACATCGGGCGCCGCCCGGTGGTGCTGGCGGCGCTGGTGCTGCAGGCGGTGGCGATGGGGCTCTTCCTGCTGGCGAACGGCATCGGCGGGCTGATCGTCGCGCGCGTGGTGCAGGGCATTGCCACCGGCATCGCGAGCGGCGCGCTGAGCGCGGCGGTGGTCGAGGCGGCGCCGGCCGCGCGCAAGCGGCTGGGCGCGCTGATCACGAGCGTGTCGCCGCTCGCCGGCCTTGCGGTGGGCGCGCTGCTCACGGGCGTGGCGGTGAAGTTCTCGCTGCAGCCGGTGATGCTGGTGTTCGGCGTGCTGGCCGCGGTGTTCGCGCTGGGCGCGGCCATGGTGCTGTGGATGCCGGAGACCGTCACGCCGCGCGCCGGCGCGCTGGCCTCGCTGGTGCCCCGCATGTCGATTCCAGCGAAGGCCCGCGCCGAGTTCGCGCGCGGGCTGCCGGTGTTCATCGTGGTGTGGGCTCTCGGCGGGCTGTACCTGTCGCTGGCGCCTTCGCTGATGCTGCATGTGTTCGGCATCGACAACGGCGTGGTCAACGGCCTCACGGTGGCGGTGCTTTCCGGCGCGGGAGCCATCGCGCCGACGCTGCTCGGCCGACTTGCGGCGCCGCGCCCGGCCATCGCCGGCATGGCGAGCATCGCGCTGGGACTCGGGCTGCTGCTGGCCGCGCTCGCGACCCGTTCGCTCGCACTGTTCTTTGTCGGCACGGCGGTCGCGGGCATCGGCTTCGGCGGCGCTTTCTCGGCGCTGGTGCAGACGCTGGCGCCGATGGCGCAATCGCACGAGCGCGGCGAACTCTTCGCGGCGATCTTCGTGGTGAGCTACCTCGCCTTCAGCCTGCCGGCGATGCTCGCGGGCTTCCTGGTGGCGCCGCTGGGGCTGTTGAACACGGCGCAAGGCTATGCGGCCGTGCTGCTGCTGATCGCGGCCTTCGGCACGTGGAGCCAGTGGGCGGTGCTGCGTCGCCGGCAGCGCGAATTGCCCGCGAGCGAGTGAGCGGCCGGAGAGGCATTCCGGGCCAGTTAACAGTCAGGACACTCATGTCAAGAGGCGAGGCCCTTCAGGGGCTGGGTACTTACCCTATGTAATTCATTTGTCTTCCACGGTGGAAAAACTCCGATGCAGTCTTGTGGCGAAAAAGCCCGGGCTCTTAACAGCTGCATCTGACATCGGAGCGGCACTTCCCCATCCTGGAGTGATACGAATGAAAAAATCCCTGCTTGTTCTGGCTGCGCTGGCAGCCTGCGGTGCCGCGTCGGCGCAATCGACCGTGACGCTGTTCGGCGTCGTCGATGCGGCCTACCGCAACGTCTCGAACAAGAGCGAGTCGGTCCCGGCCACCCCCTTCACCCCCTACTACAGCGTGAAGGCCAGCCGCAGCGAACTGGCCAACTCGGGCCTGAGCTCCAGCCGCCTGGGCTTCCGCGGCGTGGAAGATCTCGGCGGCGGCCTGTCGGCCAGCTTCTGGCTCGAAGCCCCGATCACCAACGACGACGGCGCCACCGGCATCTCCACCTTCAGCCGCCGCTCGACCGTGAGCCTGGCCGGCAGCTTCGGCGAATTCCGCATCGGCCGCGACAAGACCGCCACCGTGCTGAACGACGAGCAGTTCGACCCGTTCGGCGACACCGGCATCGGCGGCTCGCTGATCATCGATGCCAACGAAGCGGCGGTGTCGGGCACCGGCTACGGCAGCAACAGCACCTACAAGCGCGCCGGCAACATGGTCCAGTACTTCCTGCCGCGCAACCTGGGCGGCTTCTATGGCAACGTGGACTACAGCTTCCACGAGATCACCCGCATGTCGCCCGACACCATCACCGGCGCCGACCGCTCCAACACCGGCCGCCACATCGGTGGCCGCGTCGGCTACGCCTCGGGCGCGTTCGACGTCGCCGCCAGCTACGCGCAGAACGACACGAGCTTCACCTCGGGTTCCGGTTCCTCCGCCGTGGCGCGCCCGGGCAAGATCAAGACCTTCAACATCGGCGCGACCTACGACTTCGGCGTGGCCAAGCTGTTCGGCGAGTACTCGCGCTCGAAGGACCAGCGCGATCCGCTGAACATCTTCACGCCGGTGCCGAGCACCGACCTCGCCGGCTACCTGATCGGCGTGACCGTGCCGATCGGCCCGGGCCAGATCCGCGCCTCGTACTCGCAGGTCAAGTACGACTTCAACCGCGTGCCGGCCTTCGGCGTGCTGAACTCGCCCGATCCCAAGTCGAACAAGTTCGCGCTGGGCTACGTGCACAACCTGTCGAAGCGCACCGCGCTCTACGGCACCATCGCGCGCGTGACCAACAAGAACGGCGCGGGCAACACGGTCGGCGCCGGCCCGTCGTACGTGGCCACGTACAACCGCGTGGCGCTGCAGCCCAGGACGTCGATGGGCTACGAGTTCGGCATCCGCCACAGCTTCTGATCGCAGCGAACCCCCGAGACCGTTTTCTCCAAGGACTCCGTCAAACGGTCCCTTTGCCCGCCTCGCGCGGGCTTTTTTTCGCCTGCATTTTTCGCGCGGAGTGTTGTTTGTTCGCAGCGTTCCCGCAGCGTCGCGCGGTGCTCAGCGCGCCGACAGAATCGCGCGCGCCGCCTCGGCGAAGCCGGTGCCGCGCTCGCCCTGCGTCACGTAGCGCGGCAGGTGCTCGAGCTGCGGCACGAAGCGCGCGACGTTCGCCACGCCGATGCTGTGCGCGAAGCTGCGGAACATCAGCTGGTCGTTGGTGGAGTCGCCCACGTAGGCCCAGCGGTCCATCTCGCCGTCGAGCGTGCGGCCCCACAGCTCGCGCACGATCCAGCGCGCGCCTTCCAGCTTGTCGTTGTCGCCGTACCAGCCGTTGATGTGGATGCTGCTGACCGTGGCGTGCATGCCCTCGCCGCGCATCAGCGCCACCACCCGGGCAATGGTGGCGTCGCTCACCTGCACGAACTCGCTGTGGTCGATGGCGATGTCGGTCTCGCGCCCCGGCGAGTCGGTGGCGCGGCCTACGCCCGGCAGCTCGCGCTCGATGCGTTCCAGCACCGCCTGCATGCGCGCGAAGTTGGCTGCGCGCGTGGGCTCGTCCTGCTGGTAGCGCTTCTCGACGCGGCCGTCGGCCGAGGGCAGCAGCGCCACCGCGCCGTTCTCCGCCACGATGGCATCGACCGGCCAGGTGTTGACGAAGGGCAGGCTCCAGCCTACCGGGCGGCCGGTGATCGCCACCACCGCGAGCCCCGCCGCCTTCAGATCGCCCAGCGCCCGCAGCGCATCGGGCGTGATGGCGCCGTCGTGGGTCAGCGTGTCGTCGATGTCGGTGAATACGCCGACGAGCGCACCGCGCGCGGCCTCGGGCCACTGGGTCAGCGGAAGAAGATGGTGTGGCGAGGAGGGCAGGGAAGGCATGGAGCGGGGAATGCTGGAAGAGCGGCGATCGTACCGGCGCTTTCGTGTAGCATCCCGCCCCCGCCGTGCCATCGAGGCCGGCGCGGCGCCATCCATGCCCCACATCCTCGTCGACGACCTCCGCAAGACCTACCGCATTTCCGAACGCGATCCTGGCGTGATGGGCGCGCTGCGCGGCCTCGTGCAGCGGCGCCATCGCACGGTGGAGGCGCTGTCGGGCGTGTCGTTCTCGCTGGAGCGCGGCGAGCTGCTGGGCTTCATCGGGCCGAACGGCGCGGGCAAGTCGACCACCATCAAGATCCTCTCGGGCATCCTGCGGCCCGATGGCGGGCGCGTGGAGATCGACGGGCGCGACCCCTTCGCCGACCGCGAGCGCCACGTGGCGCGCATCGGCGTGGTCTTCGGCCAGCGCACGCAGCTGTGGTGGGATTTGCCCGTGGGCGACGGCTTCGACCTGCTGCGCGACATCTACCGCGTGGACCCCGCGCGCTACCGTCGCACACGCGACGAGCTGGTGGCGCTGCTGAACCTGGAGCGCGTGCTCGCGCAGCCGGTGCGCCAGCTCTCGCTGGGCCAGCGCATGCGCGCCGAGATCGCGGCGGCGCTGCTGCACGAGCCCGACATCCTCTTTCTGGACGAGCCCACCATCGGCCTCGACGCGCCTTCCAAGCTCGCCGTGCGCGACTTCGTGCGCCGCGCCAACCGCGAGCGCGGCACCACCGTGCTGCTGACCACGCACGACATGCACGACATCGAGGCGCTGGCGCGTCGCGTGATCATCATCGGCCACGGCCGCGTGCTGGCCGACAGCCCGGTCGAGGCGCTGCGCGCCCAGGTGATGGCCGAGCGGCGCCTCGTGGTCGACTTCGCGCAGGACGCCGAACTGCCCGGGCAGGTGGAAGGCGCGAGGGTGCATTCGCGCGACGGCCAGACGCTGGTGCTCGACTTCGACCCGGCCCGCACCGCCGCGCCCGCGCTGATCGCGCGCATCGCGGCCGCGCACGCGGTGGAAGACATCCGCCTCGAAGGGCTGGCGATCGAGGCCGTCATCGCCCGCTTCTACGCCATGCACGGAGCGGCCGAGGCATGACGGCGAACAGCCCGCGCGATCTGGCGCGACCCTACGTTGCCGCCTTCGCATCGCGCTTCCAGCAGATGCTGCAGTACCGCACCGCCGCGCTCGCCGGCTTCGCTACGCAATGCTGGTGGGGCGGCATCAAGGTGATGGTGTTCGCGGCCTTCTACGGCCACGCGGCCATCACCGGTGCGAGCAGCTCGATGTCGCTCGCGCAGGCCATTACGTACACCTGGCTCGCGCAGGGGCTGCTCGTGCTGCTGCCCTGGCTGGGCGACCCGGAGGTGGGGCAGGCGGTGCGCACCGGCGCCGTCGCCTACGACCGGCTGCGGCCCGTCGATGCCTACGCGCTGTGGTTCGCGCGCAGCGCCGGCTGGATCGCCGCGCGCGTGCTGCCGCGCGTGGCGCTGATGGCTGCGTTCGCGATGGTCGCGCTGCCGCTGGCCGGCCTCGGCGAGTGGGCATGGCAGCTTCCTGCGGGCGTGGCGGCGGGGCTCGCCTTCGTGCTGTCGGCCGTGCTCGCGCTGCTGCTTTCGACGTCGATGGTGATGCTGCTGAACGTGGCGGCCGCCGCCGCGCTCAACGAACGCGGCATCAGCGCGGTCGCCACGCCGGTGGTCATCGTGTTCTCGGGCAACCTGCTGCCGCTCGCGATGCTGCCCGACGGCTGGCAGACCGCGCTGCTGATCCAGCCGCTGGCCGGGCTGATGGACATTCCGGCGCGCCTGTACTTCGGGCAGCTGCAGGGCTGGCAGGCCATCGGCGGGCTGGGGTTGCAGGTCTTCTGGATCGCGGTGCTCGTGGCGCTGGGGCACCTGGCGATGGGCCGCACCATGCGCGGCCTGCAGGTGCAGGGCGGGTAAGGCAAGTGAGGGCGATGGGATCGCTTCCGCTCTTCTTCCGGCTGGTGGGCGCGTCCCTCGGCGGGCAGGCGCGCTACCCGGCCTCGGCGCTGATGCTGACCGTCGGCCAGTTCCTCGGCACCGGCATCGAAGTGATCGCCGTGTGGGCGCTGTTCCACCGCTTCGGCGACGTGCAGGGCTGGCGCATCGGCGAGGTTGCGCTGTTCTACGGCCTGGTGAACTGCATGTTCGCACTGGCCGATGCGCTGGGCCGCGGCTTCGACGTGCTGGGCACGGAGTTCTTGCGCACCGGCGCCTTCGACCGGTTGCTGCTGCGTCCGCGTCCGCTCGCACTGCAGCTGATGGGCAACGACTTCCGCATCAGCCGCCTGGGCCGGCTGCTGCAGGGGCTGGCGATGGTGGCGTTCGCGACGCAGCAGATCGGCATCGCCTGGACGCCGGGCGCCGTCGGCATCGCGCTGATGGCCGTCGCAGGCGGCGTGGCGCTGTTCCTGGGCATCCTGGTGCTGCAGGGCACCCTGGCCTTCTGGACCGTCGAGAGCCTCGAGATCGCGAACGTGCTGACCTACGGCGGCGTTCAGGCCGCGCAGTACCCGCTGGCGCTCTATGCGCAGTGGTTCCGGCGCGTGCTGACCTTCATCGTGCCGCTGGCCTGCGTGGCCTATTACCCGGTGCTGGCGATCCTGGGGAAGGCTGATCCGCTGGGGGCTCCGGCGTGGGTGGGCCTTGTGTCGCCGCTCGCGGGGTTCGTGTTCCTGGCGGCGGCGTTCGGGGTGTGGCGCTTCGGGCTGCGCCACTATGCGTCAACGGGGAGCTGACTCCGCGAAATGGCCGAAATGCTACTTCTTCGGAGCCGCGTTCTTGGTGCGATGCTCGGCAAGAAGGATCCCGGCGGTTTCGTAGAACGAGAAGATCGAGTCCCCACTTCCGTTGGCAAATTGCTTGCTCACCTTGTTGAACGGAAAGACGATGAATTCGGCCTCGCATTGCAAGGCGACCTGACCTTCGGTGCCGATCCAGGTGCAGCCGTAGTTTCTCCGCATGGTTTCACCCAGATAGGAGCCGAGAACCTGAACAAGCCCCGAAGGATCGGGCAACTTGGATCGGGTTCTCTCTATGTATCCATCGAGCCACTTCACTGACTCCGGCGTGAAGTTGAAGTCCACGCCGGAGATCGGTCCAAGCCGATCTTGGACCGATTTCACGTTCGCCGCGATGGTGGAGAGCTGCTCGGGTGTGACGGAGGACGTCATGGAGGACCTCTGAGTGCTGTGCGAGGGCTGCTGTGCCCATGTAGATGACATCACCAGACTGGCCGCGATCAGGGCGATACGAAGGTAAAGCATGCTCACCCCGCGCTCTGCAGCGCCAACCCCGCATGCTCGCGCAGCGGATGAAAGTGGATCTTCGGAAAACGTTCCTGCGCCAGCCGCACGTCGTACGGCGAAGTGCACAGGAAAGCCAGCGTATCCGCCGCGTCCTTCGCCATGCGCTGCGGATACGCGTTGACGAACTCGCGCAGCTCGGCCGGCGTGTCGGCCGTGATCCAGCGCGCGCCGGTGTACTGGCAGCCTTCCAGGCGCACATCGGCGTCGTACTCGGCCTTCAGGCGGTGCTGCACCACTTCGAACTGCAGCTGGCCGACCGCGCCCAGCAGCATCGGGCCACCGATCTCGGGGCGGAACACCTGGATCGCGCCTTCCTCGCCGAGCTGGGCCAGGCCCTGCTGCAGCTGCTTGGTGCGCAGCGGGTTCTTCAGGATCACGGTCATGAAGAGTTCGGGCGCGAAGAAGGGCAGGCCGGTGAACTGCAGGCTCGCGCCGTCGGTGATGGTGTCGCCCAGCTGCACGCCGCCATGGGTGGTGAAGCCCACGATGTCGCCCGCGTAGGCCTCTTCCACCGCCTCGCGGCGCTGGCTCATGAAAGTCACGACGCTGGTGGGGCGCAGCTCCTTGGCGGTGCGCTGCACCTTGAGCTTCATGCCCGGCGTGTACTTGCCCGAAGCCATGCGCACGAAGGCGATGCGGTCGCGGTGGTTGGCGTCCATGTTGGCCTGCACCTTGAAGACCACGCCAGCGAAGTCCTTGTCCTCGGGCTGGATCTCCTTCACCACCGGCTGGCGGTTGACCAGCGTGGTGCTGGTGCGTGAGCGCGGCGAGGGAGCGAGGTCGACCAGCGCGTCCAGCACTTCCATCACGCCAAAGTTGTTCACGCCGGAACCGAAGAACACGGGGGTCTGCTTGCCGGCCAGGAAGGCTTCGCGGTCCCAGGCGGGCGAGGCACCGGTGGCGAGCTCCATGCTCTCCATGGCGGTCTCGAAGTCGGCGCCGAAGCGCTTGACCAGCGTGTCGCGCTCGGCAAGCGGGATGGTCTCGAAGTCCTGCGGCAGGCGCTCGCTGCCCGACTCGAACACGGTCATGGCCTGCGTGCGCAGGTTCATGATCCCGCGGAAGCTCTTTCCCTGGCCCACGGGCCAGGTCATGGGCACGCAGGGCATGCCCAGCTCGCGCTCCACCTCGTCGAGGATGTCCAGCGGCTCGCGCACTTCGCGGTCCATTTTGTTGACGAAGGTGATGATGGGTGTGTCGCGCTGGCGGCAGACCTCGATCAGCCGCCGCGTCTGCGCTTCCACGCCGTTGGCCGCGTCGATCACCATCAGCGCCGAGTCGACGGCGGTGAGCACGCGATACGTGTCTTCCGAGAAGTCCTTGTGGCCCGGCGTGTCGAGCAGGTTGATGACGTGGTCGCGATACACCATCTGCATCACCGACGAGGCCACCGAGATGCCACGCTGCTTCTCGATCTCCATCCAGTCGGAGGTGGCATGGCGCGAGGCCTTGCGCGCCTTCACTGAGCCGGCGATCTGGATCGCGCCGGAGAAAAGCAGCAGCTTTTCGGTCAGCGTGGTCTTGCCGGCGTCAGGGTGGGAAATGATCGCGAAGGTGCGGCGGCGGCGGGTTTCGGCTACGAAAGACAAGGTGGGCAATCTGCGGGGGGAATCCGCGATTTTAAAAGGGCGGCGGTCCTACCCTCCGCCCGGCCCTGCCGCAGGAGGAAACCGCCCCTCTTTAGCCCCCGTGCGCCTCGCCCATCCCATACGCCCGCATCTGCGCCTCGAAGCGCGCCACGTCGTGGCTCAGCACCACCAGGTCGTGAGGCACACCCTGGCGGTCCTTCACGTGCTTGCTCAGAAGCGCCTCGGGCCTGAAGCCCAGGGCCTGGAAGACGGAGATGGCGCCGCGCTGGTCGACGGTCATGCGCGCGACCAGCTTTTCGGCCCCACGCTCGATGGCCAGCGCACAGGCCTCGCGGGCGAGCTTGTGCCCCAGGCCGCTGCCGCGCAGCTCCGGCGCGGCGAGCACGCGCAGTTCGGCGACGTGGCTCGACCAGGAGTGCGGATCGCGGATCACCGCCGTGCAGCCGAGCACGGCGTCGCCGTGCATCGCGAGCACGCTGTCGATGTCGCCGCGCTCGATGGCGCGCACCCAGGCGTTCATCACCTTGGGCTGGGTGATGTCGCGCGGCAGGAAGAGCAGGTCGTGCGCCGGCAGGGCCTGCGCGAAGGCGAGCACGGCATCGGCGTCTTCGGCGGCCATCAGGCGCAGGACGATGCTGCCCTCGCTGCTGGTCACGGTGCGCGGATAGGTCCGCGAGAAGGAGTCGGTCACGGTGGTGATGCTCATGTCGATCGCACTCCAAGCCATTCGTCGAGTTTGGGCCACAGCCGGCGCACCGCGTTGGGCCCGGCGGCGAGGCTGACGTGGCCGCCCTTGAGCACCACTTCCTCCTTGTCGGTGGAGCCTATGCCGGCGACGAGCGGCTGCCCGGCCTCGTAGGGAACGATGTGGTCGTGCTGCGCGAGCGCGTGCAGGACCGGCACCCGGATGTTCTTCAGCAGCACCTTGCGTCCGTCGAGCACCAGTTCGCCCTTGTGCAGCTTGTTGCCCCACATGAGCTCCTTGACGGTCTGGCGGAAGTACTCGCCGGCCAGCGGCAGCATCTCGTTGCCCCAGCGGTCGAACATGCGGTACGACTTGACGAATTCGTCGTTATCCATGTTGTCCCACAGCTGCACCATGCCGGCGCTTCGGCCGGCGGGGCGCAGCATGTCGAAGGAGGTGAAGAGCATCTCGGGCGGCACGTTGCCCACGGTGTCGATGAGCCGGTCGACGTCGAAGTAGCGACGGTCCGACCACGCGTGGAACAGCTTCATGCGGCTGAAGTCGATGGGCGTGGTGAAGAGCGCGAGGTTCTTCATCGGCCCGCCGGGGTGCAGCGCGGCGTAGAGCGTGGAAAGCACGCCGCCCATGCAGTAGCCAACGAGCGTGACATCTTCCTCGCCCGAGCGCTCCTGCACGCGCCGGATCGAGTCGGGAATGAAGTCGAGCACGTAGTCCTCGATGCGCAGGTGCTTCTCCTGCGGTCGCGGCGCGTTCCAGTCCATCATGTAGACGTCGTAGCCCTGCAGCAGCAGGTGCTCGACCATGCTCTGGCCCGGCGCGAGGTCGAGGATGTAGCCGCGGTTGGTGGTCGCCATCACGATCAGCAGCGGCACGCGGTAGATCTCGTCGGCCATGGGCCGGTAGTGGTACAGGCTCAGCGTGCCGCGCCGGTGGATCTCGTCCTTGGGTGTCTGGCCGACGGCGGGTGCGGTCGTGGTGAGGAAGTCCAGGCCCTTGAGGTTGCGCTGGATCGCGCGCTCGATCTCGGCGGCCATGTCGACAGCGATGTCGGGCAGGGCGAAGGGCGTGTCGGCGGCGGTGCTCATGCCGGGCGCTTTCCTGCCGGGGGCTTGCGCGTGCGGGGCGGGGTGGCGGGTGGCGCTGCAGGCGCCGCCTTCGGAGGCTGCCGGGTGCGGCGCGGTCCTGGCGGCGCCGCAACGGAGGAAGCGGGCCCGCCCTCCACCGCGCGGGCGATGCGCGCCAGGTGGTCGTCGATGCGCTGCAGCTGCTCGCCCAGCACCTGCAGGTCGGCGCGCGTCGGCAGGTTCAGCATCGTGAGGTAGCGCGCCATCAGCTCGCCCAGCGCTTTCTGCGCGGTGAGCGAGGCGTTCATGCCGCCGTGCATGCCCTGGCGGAACGGGTCCGAAGACATGGTCTCGTTGGCGAACTCGTTGGTGCTTTTTTCCCACTGGGCCGTGAGCTCGCGCCACATGGCCATCGGGTCGAGAGGGGAGAACTTGTTCGTCATGGCGGATGCTCCCTGGTCGCCTTGTTTCTTCTGCTTCAGTCGCCCGGGTGCCGCGCCGTGTGCGCCGCGATGGCGTCGACGATCTGCGGCCACATCGGGATCGGCAGCGCGTGCCCCATGCCCGGAATGCGCAGCAGTTGCGCGCCGGCAATCGCGTCGGCCACGTCAACGCCGCAGGCCACCGGCACCAGCGGGTCGTCGCCGCCGTGGATCACCAGCGTCGGCACGCGCACCTCGCGCAGCGCCGGCTTGCGGTTGCCCGAGGCGAGGATGGCGGCGAGCTGCCGCGCCACGCCGGCCGGGTTGAGCCCGCGCAGGAAGACGAGCTGGGCCTTCTCGGCATCGCGCGCCTCGTCGAGCGGAAAGCTCTGCGGCCCGCGCAGCACGCGCCACACCCTTGCGTGGTGCGCCTGGTAGGCCGCGAAGGTGGTCGGCGCGGGCGAGAACAGCACCGCCATCGCCTCGGGCGTGGGCGGCGGCAGTCCAGGCGCGCCGGTGCTCGACATGATGCTGGTGAAGGACAGCATGCGCTGCGGATGGTGGATGCACAGCTCCTGCCCTATGGCGCCGCCCATCGAGGCGCCGACGACGTGCGCCCGCGCGATGCCCAACGCGTCGAGCAGCCCGACGCAGTCGGCCGCCATGTCGCGAAGGTTGTAGGGCGTTCGCAGCGGCTGGCCCGTCATCGCCTGCGCCATCAGCGCCTGGATGTCGGGCACGCCGAGCAGCGTGAGGTGCGTCGAATGGCCGATGTCGCGGTTGTCGAAGCGGATCACGCGGTGCCCGCCGGTCTCGGCGAGCCGGGCGCAGAAGGCGTCGTCCCACGCCACCATCTGCGCGCCGAGGCCCATGACCAGCAGCAGCGGCGGGGCGGCCGGGTCGCCGAAGCTGTCCCAGGCCAGCTCGATGCCGTTGGTGCGCGTGCGGTGCTCGACGCGGGGCGGGGCTGCGGTCATGGCCGGGCGCGAAAGCGTATTACTTGCGCTGCAGCATCTTCGTCACTTCGTCCACGTTGGACTGGATGCGCTGGCGCACCACGTCGAAGGCGTCGGCCTGCGACTTGGCGGCGAGGTTTGCCAGCTCCTTGATGTCGTCGATGGCGCGCTGGAACGACTGGCGGCCGAGCTCGTCGAGCTTGGCGAGGTTTTCCTTCGGATCCTTGCCGGGCATTTCCTTGGCGGCGGCCTGCCATTCGGCGATGGCGCTCTTGATCATCTCGGTCTGCCGCTGCACCACGGTCTGCAGGCCCTGGTAGGACTTCTCGTTGGCCTGCATCAGCGCAGCCAGGTCCTTGCGGCCGCTTTCCAGCAGCTTGCCGGCGCCACCGGTCAGGTTGAGGCTCTGCAGCCGGTCGGCCATGCCCTTCAGCGGATTGAGCATGTCCGCGGCATTCGGCGCCGCCTTCTTCGCGCCGGCGGTGCTGTTGCTGCTGCTGGCGGTTGTCTTCTTGGCGGCGGCTTTCTTGGCAGTGGCCATGGTGCGGAATCTCCTGTGACGGTGGACGTTTGGATGGCAAGGACCAGCCTGACGGCAAAAATCCCTCGCCACGATACGCCGCGCCGGTGCGCCGGAGGTCGCCGCAGCGACAAAAATGCCTGCGGGATTTCCCTTGGGTACTCCCCGCGTCCTTCGTCCTTGTTCCGGCCTTCGTTCCTACATCGGCGGCGCGAAGCCGTTGCGCCCGGCGGTCACGCGCAACGCGGTGGGCGTACCGTTCTTCTCCTGCGCATTGACCAGCACCCGGGCGCCGGGCACCAGCAGCGCATCGGTGCCGGGGCGGAAGGTGACCACCGGCACGTCGGGCGGCACCACGACGGTCTTCTCTCCGCCCTTGTAGGTCAGGTGCAACTGCTGGCCGCCGCGCACCGACTTCGGCGCAGCGGCCAGGTCGGCAACGGTGGCGTTGGTCATTGTGCTTTCGGGCAGCAAGTCCCACGGGCGATGGCCCTCGCCGGTGCCGCGCGCGGCCTCGGGGAACACGACGACTTCGAGCGCCTTCTGCGTGCCGTCGGGCTGCGGCATGGCGGCGGTGCCGATGAAGCTGCCGCGCTTGATGGCCGAGAGCTTGATCGGGTAGACCTCGGACACCGACAGGTCGGCCGGACGCGCGAGCGAGACGACTTCGCCATTGCGGTCCTGCACGACCAGGGTGCTGGCATCGACGCGCACGAGGGTGCCGCGGATGCGGACGGTGTCGGCGCTCTGGGCGGACGCGGCGGCTGGCAGCAGTGCCATGGCGGCGAGGCCTAGGGCGGCGGCGGTTGCGAGCAGGGGCCTGGGCGTGCTGGAGGAATGAATCGGCATGTTGGCTTTCAGGGGCTGTGGGCCGGCCAATGTACGTCGCGGCGGCCAAACGTGCAGGCGGCCGACTTAGCCCTGAATGAGCAAGAAAAAAGGCCGCATGCCTCGCGGCATTGCGCGGCATGCGGCCTTGCGAGCGAGGCGCCCGTGGCGTCAGTCGATCAGGCCGATCTCCATCGCGCCGGCCGTGGCCGGGTTGCGCGAGCCGACCATCGCGAAGAGCTTGCTGCTCTGGCTGGCGAAGTGGTAGTTCGGGCCGGTGAAGGTCGCCGCGCGCATATTGAGCGGACCGTTGGTGCCCATCGGAGCCAGCGTCGCGTTGAGCGTGGCGCTGGTGCCGTCGGGAAGCGTCTGGGTGCGCGTGTAGTACGAAGCGTCGGCGCCGGTGGTACCCCAGCCGCCGCTGGTGGCGCCGCCGCGTGCGACGACGGTGGGCCATGTGGCACGTTCGGGCAGGCCGATGCGGAACACCGACCTCGGGGGCGTGGACGCCACGTTGCCGGCCGAGAGATAGATGTTCTCGCCTCCGACGCGCGCGACCGCGAAGGTGCCGTTGTCCGACGGATTGGCCACGTTCACGATGCGCCAGGTGTCCACGGTCGCACCGGCCGACACGGCGTAGGTCAGCACGGAGGCCGCGGGGCAGGTGTCGATCCGGTAGATCACGTTGTCGTTGC
The DNA here is from genome assembly GCF_056867935.1 of Variovorax sp. TLI9-5A. Taxonomy (NCBI): domain Bacteria; kingdom Pseudomonadati; phylum Pseudomonadota; class Betaproteobacteria; order Burkholderiales; family Comamonadaceae; genus Variovorax; species Variovorax sp. TLI9-5A. The sequence goes on from NZ_CP200310.1 coordinate 1,128,974, forward strand.
ACAGGTAGAGCACGGTGCCGCCGTTGGCGATCTGGATCTGCGTGATCGACGAGTCGCCGGTCGTGGACGTCATGTTGATGCCCAGCCGGTTGTAGGTGCCGTCGAGCGCAGCCTGCGTCTTCACCAGCGCGCGGGACGCCACGAAGGGCCGCACGGCATAGTTTTCGGGCGTGACCTGCGCGACCGCGAACGGGAACGCGCCGACCACCGTGTCCGTCGCGAAGCGGAAGCGCGCCGTGTTCGCCGGGCTCGTGATGCGGCTGCTGTCGAAGATGAAGCTGCCGGCCTCCGCCGTGTCCTCGGCGAAGCTGCCCGATGCGACGATGCCGGCGGCATCGGTCATCTCGTAGCGCTTGCTGTCGAGGTTCAGCGCGAGCGTCTGCCGCGAGCCGTTGGTGGCGTAGACCTTGTAGCGGCCGTTGCGTGCATCGGGCGTGGCGCCGGTGTCGATCAGGTTGAGCTGGATGTAGCCCTGCGTGCTTGGGTTGCGCGAGCCCACGAGTACGGAGAGCAGGCCGTTCTGCATCGCGAAGTAGCTGCTCGTGCCGCCGGCGTTGACAGTACGGATGCCCTCGGGTTGCAGCGGGAAGGTGCCACCCACTGGCATCGTCAGGCTGCCGTAGGTGCCGTCCGTGCCGGTGCTCGTGCGCACCGAGTTCGCGCTGTCGATCTGGTTCGTGCCCCAGCTGCCTGTGGTCGATGAACCGATGCCGCGGGTTGTGGGCCAGCTTGAAGAGTCGGGCAAGCCGACCCTCAGGGTTTGGGTGACCGGCGTCGTTGCGGTGTTGGTGCCTGCCGCCAGATAGACGTTCTGACCGCCGATGCGTGCCATGCGGAACCTCACGATATCGGTGGGGTCGGCAACGTTGGTGGCAATCCACGCGCTGTCGGCATCCGCGGCGATAGCGTAAGTTCGCGTCGACGCGGCGGGGCACAAGGCAATCCGGTAGACCACGTTGCTGAGGCAGATCTCGAGCGTGGTGCCGCTGCCGGAAACCCGCATGGACAGGATCTGCGAGTCCGCTGCACCAGCGCTGTTGCGCGAGATACCGAAGCGGTTGTAGTCGCTGTCGAGTAATGCGGCGTCGGCTACGAAATTGCGCGCCGCCACGAAGGGCTGCGCGGCGTATGCGGCGGGGCTCGAGTACGCGGTCTGGAACGGGAACGCGCCCACGATGGCGTCGCTCGTCACGCGGAAGCGCGAGGTGTTGGCCGCGGTGGTGATGCGGCTGCTCGCGAACACGTAGGTGCCCGGCTCGGTGAAGTCCTCGGCGAAGGTGCCGGACTCGGCCACGCCGAGGTTGTCCGTCATCGTGTAGCTGCCGGCGTCGAAATCGACCGAGAGCTGCTGCTGCGTGCCGTTGGCCGCGTAGACGCGGTAGCTGCCGTTGCGCGCATCGGCCGTGCCCAGGGTCTTGGCTGCCGCGACCTCGGGTTTCCCGCTGCCGCCCGACGACAGCGAGAGGCCGGAGCCTCCTCCTCCGCCCCCTCCGCAGGCCGCCAGCAAGGCGACCATGCCCCAACTCGCGAGATACCTCGTCATCCTCTTCCTCATGTCGTGTCCTTTTGTTTTCAAGTGGGCTCGGCAGCAAGCCGGCGGCTCCTGAACCGAACCTGTTGAAATCGTAACCAGAGGTCAATGACATGCCAGGGATGACAAATGCCGGCCAAACCCCGAGCATTGGCGCCGGCTCGTGCCCCGTCTACAATCCGCCGCTCCGAGGAGCGTTGCAGCGCCGTCAGGCGTGAGGCTCGGACCACATCGCAACGACGCTCACCCGCTGTTCTTGCGGTGAGTCTTTTTCCGTACGCAGCGGCATCTTCAAACCAGCTTTGTTGGAGTTCTCATGAGCGCTGTTCTCAAACCCACCCCCGTTTCGACCGCTGACCAGGCGATTGCCGACCTGTCCCTCGCCGCCTGGGGCCGCAAGGAAATCAAGATCGCGGAAACCGAGATGCCCGGCCTGATGGCCATCCGCGAGGAGTTCTCGAAGTCGCAGCCGCTGAAGGGCGCGCGCATCACCGGCTCGCTGCACATGACGATCCAGACGGCCGTGCTGATCGAGACGCTGCAGGCGCTGGGCGCGCAGGTGCGCTGGGCCTCGTGCAACATCTTCTCGACGCAGGACCACGCAGCCGCCGCCATCGCCGACGCCGGCACGCCGGTGTTCGCGATCAAGGGCGAGTCGCTGAAGGACTACTGGGACTACACCCACGCCATCTTCGACTTCGGCCCCAAGGGCTCGAAGGGCGAAGGCCCGAACATGATCCTGGACGACGGCGGCGACGCCACGCTGCTGATGCACCTGGGCCAGCGCGCCGAGAAGGACCTGGGCGTGCTTGCCAACCCGGGCAGCGAGGAAGAGCGCATTCTCTTCGCCGCCATCAAGGCCAAGCTGGCCGTCGACGGCACCTGGTACACCCGCAAGTCGGCCGAGATCATCGGCGTGACGGAAGAAACCACCACCGGCGTGCACCGCCTGAACGAGATGTCGGCCAAGGGCACGCTGCTGTTCCGCGCCATCAACGTGAACGACTCGGTCACCAAGAGCAAGTTCGACAACCTGTACGGCTGCCGCGAGTCGCTGGTGGACGGTATCAAGCGCGCCACCGACGTGATGATCGCCGGCAAGGTGGCCTGCGTGGCCGGCTACGGCGACGTGGGCAAGGGCTCGGCCCAGGCGCTGCGCGCGCTGTCGGCGCAGGTGTGGGTGACCGAGATCGACCCGATCAACGCCCTGCAGGCCGCGATGGAAGGCTACAAGGTCGTGACGATGGAATACGCCGCCGACAAGGCCGACATCTTCGTGACCACCACGGGCAACAAGGACGTGATCCGCCACGAGCACATGGCCGCCATGAAGGACCAGGCCATCGTCTGCAACATCGGCCACTTCGACAACGAGATCGACGTCGCTTCGATCGAGAAGTACGAGTGGGAAGAGATCAAGCCGCAGGTCGACCACATCAAGTTCCCCGACGGCAAGAAGATCATCCTGCTGGCCAAGGGCCGCCTCGTGAACCTGGGCTGCGGCACGGGCCACCCGAGCTTCGTGATGTCGTCTTCGTTCGCGAACCAGACCATCGCCCAGATCGAGCTTTTCACCAAGCCCGACGCCTACCAGGCCGGCAAGGTCTACGTGCTGCCCAAACACCTCGACGAGAAGGTCGCGCGCCTGCACCTGAAGAAGGTCGGCGCCATGCTCACCGAGCTGACCGACGCGCAGGCCGCCTACATCGGCGTGGACAAGAACGGCCCCTACAAGCCGGACACCTACCGCTACTGAGCGGCGACAGCCAACGCATGCGCGCCGATCAGTTGCTGGTGGAGCGCGGCCTCGCCGCATCGCGTTCGCAGGCCGTGCGGCTCATCGCCGGCGGCTTGCGCTGGCGTGACGCGGGCTCGGGCGATGCGTGGCGCGACGTCGTCAAGAACAAGGACGACGTGCCCGAATCGGCCGAGCTCGAACTGCTCGACGCCGCGGAGGCGCGCTACGTGTCGCGCGGCGGGCTCAAGCTCGAAGGCGCGCTGGCGGCGAGCGGCATCGACGCCACCGGCAAGCTGTGCCTCGACGTGGGCCAGTCGACCGGCGGCTTCACCGATTGCCTGCTGCAGCGCGGCGCCGCCAGAGTCGTGGGCGTCGATGTCGGCCATGGGCAGCTGCATGCGCGGCTGCGCGAGGACGAGCGCGTGGTGGCCATCGAGGGCGTCAATGCGCGCGCCCTCTCGGCCGACGATCTGGGTGAAGAGGGCGCTGGAGATGAACCACGCTTCGACCTGATCGTGGGCGACCTGTCGTTCATTTCGCTCACGCTGGTGCTGCCGGCGGTCGTCGGCTTCCTCGCGGACGACGGGCGCCTGCTGATGCTGGTCAAGCCGCAGTTCGAGTTGCAGCCCGGCCAGGTCGGCAAGGGCGGCATCGTGCGCGACGAGGCCATGTACGCGGTGGTCGAGAAGCGCCTGCGCGATGCCTGCGAGGCGCTCGGCCTGAGGGTGCTGCAGTGGTTCGACAGCCCGATCGCCGGGGGCGACGGCAACCGCGAGTTTTTCATTCACGCCGAGCGCGCCGTGCGCGCGAACGGCTCCTAAGGAGACGCAGGTGCGCCTTCCGTTGAGTTTCGAATTCTTCCCGACCAAGACGCCCGAAGGCGCGGTCAAGCTGCGCGCGGTTCGCCAGCAGCTGTATGCGCGCAAGCCGCAGTTCTGCTCGGTCACCTACGGCGCTGGCGGCTCCACGCACCAGGGCACCTTCGGCGCGGTGCAGGAGATCCTGTCCGAGGGCGTGGACGCCGCGAGCCACTTCTCGTGCATCGGCGCCACGCGCGCCACCGTGCGCGAGCAGCTCGCCGAGCTGAAGGCCATGGGCGTCAAGCGGCTGGTGGCCCTGCGCGGCGACCTGCCCAGCGGCTACGGGATCGGCGGCGAGTTCCAGTACGCGAGCGACCTCGTCGGCTTCATCCGCGAGGAGACTGGCCGCGACTTCCACATCGAGGTGGCCTGCTACCCCGAGATCCATCCGCAGGCCCGCTCGCCAGAAGCCGACCTGCAGGCCTTCGCCGCCAAGGTGAAGGCGGGCGCCGATTCGGCGATCACGCAGTATTTCTTCAGCCCCGAGGCGTACTTCCGCTTCGTCGACGACGCGCGCAGGCTGGGGCTCGACACGCCCATCGTGCCGGGCATCATGCCGATCACCAGCTCGACGCAGCTCATGCGCTTCTCGGACGCCTGCGGCGCGGAGATTCCGCGCTGGATCCGCCTGCGGCTGCAGAGCTTCGGCGACGACACGGCCTCGATCAAGTCCTTCGGCCTCGACGTGGTCACCGACCTGTGCGCGCGGCTGCAGGAAGGCGGCGCACCGGCGCTGCACTTCTACACGATGAACCAGTCGGCGGCCACGCTGGCTGTGCTGGAGCGCCTCGATTGAGAGGCCGCGCGGGGCTTCGGGCTGCGCTGGTCGCGGCGACCTGCGTGCTTGCGGGATGTGCCATGCCGCCTGCGACCGATGCCGAGGGCAACGCGAAGTTGCTGCCCCTGCCTCGTGCCATCGCGGTGCCTCCGGGCGCGGCCGCGCGGTCCAGCGTGCCGGCGGTGCGCTATGACCTCGCCGTCTCCGGCATGGGCGAGCAGGCCCCGGACGACGGCGTGCCTGACGACGGCCCGCGCGAGATCTTCGAGCGCGGCGGTGCCTCGTGGTACGGCATCCAGTTCCACCAGCGCAAGACCGCCAGCGGCGAGCGCTTCGACATGACCGCCATGACGGCGGCCCACAAGACCCTTCCCTTCAACACGCGCGTGTGCGTTCGCAGCCTCGTCAACGGCAGCGAGGTGCTGGTGCGCATCAACGACCGCGGACCCTACGCGGCGGGTCGTGTGATCGATCTGAGCCGCGCGGCGGCCGACCGCATCGGGCTGACAGGGCTGGGCATCAAGCAGGTGGCGCTGACGGTCGTCGACCGCGACGGCATGCGCTGCGGCGGCCTGCAGGTGGAGGCTGGCGATGCGGCGGCGCCGACGGCGTCGAGCGAGCCACAGCAGCAGCGCGTGCGAGCACCGGCTCCGGCGCGGCGCAAGGCGGTGGTGCCGCCCCGGCGTCGCAAATAAGAAGGCTGAGAGAGCTGGTCGGCTCAGCCGCCCGAATCGAGCGAGAAGGCGGCGTTGCGGTCCTGGCCCAGGCGCTCCACCAGTTGCGGCAGCGCGGCCGCCAGCATCGGCTTCAGCGTGTACGGCGGGTTGATCAGGAACATGCCGCTGGCCGGCAGGCCCGGACGGTGCGTCTCGCCCGAGGCGGCGTCTTTCGTGATCTTGCTGGACTTGACCGTCAGCGTGGCGTGCAGCCACGACTTGCCGGCCTTGGTCGCCATCGTCTTGAGCCGGCGTGGCAGGTCGTGCGCCTCGGGGCGCGGAATGATCGGATACCAGACCGCGTAGGTGCCGGTGGCGAAGCGCTTGAGCGCCTCGGCCATGAAGTCGAGCACGCGGCCGTAGTCGGTCTTCATCTCGTAGCTGGGGTCCATCAGCACCAGTGCGCGGCGCGACGGCGGCGGCAGGAACTTGGTGGCGCTGCCGAAGCCGTCCTCGCGCAGCACGGCGATCTGGCGGCCAGCCTCGAGCTGGGCGATGTTGGCGTCCAGCGTGCGCGCATCGGTGGGATGCAGTTCGAACAGCTTGAGCTTGTCGTGGTCGCGCAGCAGGTGCTGCACGATGAACGGCGAGCCGGGATAGACGCGGGCGCCGCCCTTGGGGTTGAAGTCGCCGATCACGCCGAGGTAGCGGGCGATGGCGTCGGCCAGCGGGGTCTCGGCTTCGGGTGCTGCTTTTTTGATAGCAGACTTTGCCGCAGGAGCCGGCGTGCCGGGCTCTTTTGGGGGCGAAATAAGGCGCAGGATGCCATCGGCAGCCTCGCCGCTGGTGCCGGCGTAGTCGCCGTCAAGGCGATAGAGGCCGGCGCCGGCGTGGGTGTCGACGACCGTCAGGGCTGCCTCTTTTTCAAGCAGGTGGTCGAGCGTGGCAATCAGCACCGTGTGCTTGAGCACGTCGGCGTGGTTGCCGGCATGGAAGGCGTGGCGGTAACTGAACATAGGGGGAGGATGGTAACGGTGTTGGGGCGGGATACGGGCGAATTTGCCTGCTCAGGGTCATTCTTCGTATAATCGCGGGCTTCGCAGCGTTTTTGTGGCCCCGCGGCGAAGACTTCAAACCCACCTAAGAGATTCCCGTCAGAGGAACGCCGACCGTGGAAAAGGGCCCGCCAAACCCTCTTTTCAAGAGAAAAACTCATGACCAAAACGTTCAGCGCCAAGCCCGCTGACGTGACGCACGAGTGGTTTGTGATTGACGCGACCGACAAGGTCCTCGGACGAGTAGCCAGCGAAGTTGCTCTCCGTTTGCGCGGCAAACACAAGGCCATTTACACGCCTCACGTCGATACCGGTGACTTCATCGTCATCATCAACGCATCGCAACTGCGCGTCACCGGCGCCAAGTCGATCGACAAGGTGTACTACCGTCACTCGGGCTACCCGGGCGGTATCACGGCGACGAACTTCCGCGACATGCAATCGAAGCACCCGGGCCGCGCCCTGGAAAAGGCTGTCAAGGGCATGCTGCCCAAGGGCCCGCTCGGTTACGCAATGATCAAGAAACTCAAGGTGTACGGTGGTGCTGAGCACCCGCACACCGCCCAACAGCCCAAAGTGCTGGAACTGTAAGGAGCCTTGAGAATGATTGGTGAATGGAACAATGGCACCGGCCGTCGCAAATCGAGCGTCGCCCGCGTGTTTCTGAAAAAGGGCTCGGGCAAGATCACGGTCAACGGCAAGGACATTCAAGAGTTCTTCGGCCGTGAAACCTCGATCATGATCGCGAAGCAGCCCCTCGCGCTGACCAACAACCTCGAAACCTTCGACGTGATGGTCAACGTGCACGGCGGCGGCGAATCGGGTCAAGCCGGTGCTACCCGCCACGGCATCACCCGTGCGCTGATCGACTACGACGCAGCGCTGAAGTCGGTGCTGAGCCAGGCTGGCTACGTCACGCGCGATGCACGTGAAGTCGAGCGTAAGAAGGTCGGTCTGCACTCCGCTCGCCGTCGCAAGCAGTTCAGCAAGCGCTGATCCGCTTCCTGCGAGCAAGAAGAAGCCGCCTTCGGGCGGCTTTTTCATTGGAACGCCCCTTGGCCTGGGGTGCTCCAACCCCACTTGCAGCGGGGTGCGAGCCAGTCTGGCCTGCCGAGATTGCGTCATTGCAGTAGGATTCGTTTCATTGGCCGCACCATCCGGCCCCCCAAGGAGTTATTAGCCCATGAGCGCCGTAGCCGAAAACATCCAGACCCAGATGCCCGAGCCAATCGTCTTCACCGACAGCGCGGCAGCCAAGGTGGCCGACCTGATCGCCGAAGAAGGCAACCCCGACCTCAAGCTGCGCGTGTTCGTGCAGGGTGGCGGCTGCTCCGGCTTCCAGTACGGGTTCACCTTCGACGAGATCACCAACGAAGACGACACCACCATGACCAAGAACGGTGTGTCGCTGCTCATCGACGCCATGAGCTACCAGTACCTGGTCGGTGCCGAGATCGACTACAAGGAAGATCTGCAGGGCGCCCAGTTCGTGATCAAGAACCCGAACGCCACCAGCACCTGCGGCTGCGGATCGAGCTTCTCGGCCTGATCCTGGATGCCGCTGACCAGCCTCCCCCAGAAAGCCGCCTTCGGGCGGCTTTTTCGTTCTCGTTTCCTTTCGCGCCATGACAACTCCCGAGGCTGAGCCCGCCGATCAACCCGTTCGCAAGAGCCTGCTGTGGCTCGTCGCCGTCGGCTTCTTCATGCAGACGCTGGACGCCACCATCATCAACACGGCGCTGCCGGCGATGGCCGCGAGCCTGGGCGAGAGCCCGCTGCGCATGCAGTCGGTGGTGGTGGCCTATGCGCTCACCATGGCGATGCTGATCCCCGCCTCGGGCTGGATCGCCGACCGCTTCGGCACGCGGCGCATCTTCTTCTCGGCCATCGTGCTCTTCGCCGCCGGATCGGTGCTGTGCGCGCTCTCGCACGGCCTGGGCCAACTGGTGGCCGCGCGGGTGGTGCAGGGGCTGGGCGGCGCGCTGCTGCTGCCCGTGGGGCGGCTGGCGCTGCTGCGCACCGTGCCGCGCGGGCAGTTCCTGCAGGCGATGAGCTTCGTCGCGATCCCGGGCCTCATCGGGCCGCTGCTGGGCCCCACGCTGGGCGGCTGGCTGGTGCAGTACGCCTCTTGGCACTGGATCTTCCTGATCAACGTGCCCGTGGGCCTGCTGGGCTGCATCGCCACGCTGCGCTACATGCCCGACCTGCGCGGCGCGGTGCTCAAGCGTTTCGACAGCGTGGGCTACGCGATGCTGGCCTTCGGCATGGTGGCGATCTCGCTCGCCCTGGACGGCGTGGGCCTGCGCCAGGGTGGCGTGATGGTCGTGCTGATCTTCGGCTTCGCGAGCATCGCCGGCTACTGGCTGCGCGCCTCGCGCACGCCCGAGCCGCTGTTCGCGCCCTCGCTCTTCCATGTGCCCACGCTCAGCATCGGCCTGATCGGCAATCTGTTCTCGCGGCTGGGCAGCAGCTGCATGCCCTTCCTGGTGCCGCTGCTGCTGCAGGTGTCGATGGGCTATTCGCCGGTGCATGCCGGGCTGATGATGCTGCCGATCGCGCTGGCCGGCATGGCCATGAAGCGCTTCGCCACGCCGCTGATCACGCGCCTGGGTTACCGCAAGGTGCTGGTGATCAACACCATCCTCGTGGGCTGCACCATGGCCAGCTTCGGGCTCACGGCGCCGGGCCAGCCGATGGCGCTGCACGTGCTGCAGCTGCTGGCCTTCGGCGCGGTCAATTCGCTCCAGTTCACGGCCATGAACACCATCACGCTGAAGGACCTGGACGGCAGCATGGCCAGCAGCGGCAACAGCCTGCTGTCGATGGTGCAGATGCTGGCCATGAGCATGGGCGTGGCCGCCGCGGGTGCGGTGCTGGCGGGCTACAACGGCATCTTCGGCACCGATACGCCCGCCCATACGCTGGACGCGTTCCAGGCCACTTTTGCGAGCATGGGGCTCATCACGGTGGCTTCCGCGCTCATCTTCTGGCATCTGCCGTCGGAAGTGCGTGCGCCGCACCCGGCGCAGCCGGAGGTTTCCGGCCAGGGCTGAGCTTGTCTCAGGCCGGGTAGATCGCGCCCAGCACCCGGGCGCCGCGTGCGCCGGTCACGCTGGCGAGGTTGCCCGGCTCGCGGCGCACGCTGGCGCGGGCAAGCCAGGCGAAGGCGGCGGCCTCGACCTGCAGGGGCGGCAGGCCGTGATCGGTGGACGCCGCGACCGTCACGCCCGGCAGCAGGGCGCGCAGCCGCTCGAGCAGGTGGTCGTTCAGCGCGCCGCCGCCGCAGACGATCAGCAGCTCGCTATCTTTTCCGTAGCTCTTGAGATCCGCCGCGCAGGCGTGGGCGGTCAGCTCTGCCAGCGTGGCCTGCACATCTTCGGGCGCCATGGTCGCGGTGCCGAGTTGCGCGGCGAGCCAGTCAGGGTTGAACAGGTCGCGGCCGGTGCTCTTGGGCGGGGTCCGGGCGAAATACGGGTCGGCCAAGAGCTGCGCGAGCAGGCCGGGCAGTACCTTTCCGCTGGCTGCCCACTGGCCGCCGCGGTCGAAGGGCTGGCCCTGGTGGGCCTGGCACCAGTGGTCCATCAGCGCATTGCCGGGGCCGCAGTCGAAGCCGAGCACCGTGGGCGCGCCTGCCGGCCTGTTGGTGGCCGGCAGCAGGCTCAGGTTGGAGATGCCGCCGATGTTCAGCACCGCGACCGTCTCGTCGGGCCTGGCGAACAGCGCGCGGTGGAATGCCGGCACCAGCGGCGCGCCCTGGCCGCCGGCCGCGAGGTCGCGGCTGCGGAAATCGGCCACCACGTCGATGCCCGTCAGCTCGGCCAGCAGCGAGGGGTTGTTGATCTGGAGCGTGTAGCCGACCTCGTCGAACTCGAGCGGCCGGTGCCGCACGGTCTGGCCATGCGCGCCGATGGCGGTGACCGCGGTGGCATCGGTGCCGCTGTCGGCCAGCAGCTGGGCGACGACGCCGGCGTAGGCGCGGGCCAGCCCGTTGCCGGCCAGTGCCGCGCGATGCAGTTCGTTGTCGCCCGGCGTGTTCAGCGCCAGCAGTTCGGCGCGCAATGCCACCGGAAACTGGGCGGTGGCGTAAGAGCGGACCGCGATGCGGCCGTCTGAAAAGTCGGCGAGCACGCCATCGACACCATCGAGCGAGGTGCCCGACATGAGACCGATGAAGAGCTCCTCGGCCGCCATTGCCGGGAGGTCAGTCGGCGCTGGCCTGGATGACGGAGAAAGCCGCGGCCAGCTCGGTGCGCGCGCCCGTGGCGATGCGCTCGAAGGCGGGGCGCATGGCGGCGGTGATCGGTGCACCGCCTTCCTGTGCGATGGAAGCCGGGTCTTGATAGACGCCGCCCACGCGGAATTCGAAGTGCAGGTGCGGACCGGTGGCCCAGCCGGTGGAGCCCACCGCGCCGACCGTCTGGCCCTGGCTCACCGCCTGGCCGGCCTTGACGTCGATGCGGCTCAGGTGAGCGTATGCCGTCTGCTGATTGTTGCGGTGGTTGATGATGACGATGTTGCCGTAGCCGTTCTGCGTACCGGCGAAGTCGACCGTGCCGTCGCCGACCGAGCGTACCGAAGTGCCGGTAGGTGCCGCGTAGTCGATGCCGTTGTGCTGGCGCCAGCTGTTCAGGATCGGGTGCATGCGCATCGCGAAGCCGCTGGACACGCGCGAGAACTCGACCGGCGTTGCCAGGTAGGCCTTGCGCAGGCTGTCGCCGTTCGGGCGGTAGTAGCTGCCCTTCTGGCCCGCGCCCGGGGGCTGGAACCAGACGGCCTGGTGGATCTTGCCGTTGTTCTCGAACTCGGCCGACAGCACGCGGCCGCTGCGCAGCGCCTGCCCGTCGGCTTCGAAGGTCTCGTACACCACGGCGAAGCGATCGCCCTTGCGCAGCGCACGCACGTCGACGTCGCCCGCGAAGATGTCGGCCAGCTGGCTCGCCACCGCGTCGGGAATGCGCGAGTCGTCGGTGGCGGCGAAGAGCGAGGTGCGGATGGTGCCGCTCGCCAGGCGCGTGCCTGGCGTGAGCGAATCGCGCTCGGTCACGCCGGCGAAGCCGGTGGGCGTGCGCTCGATGACGAAGCGCTTGAAGCCGCCGTCGCCGTCGGGAATCCAGCGTGCGCTGAGCTTCTTGAGCTGGTTTTCCTGCGTGGCCTCGGCCGTCACGGTGCGGCCGGCGCGCGAGAAGAGCGCGTTGCGGGCCTCGACGCTGCCGCGCACGAAGGCGGTGGCTGCCGGGTCGGAAATGCCCAGGCGCTTCATGAGCGCATCGGCCGTGTCGCTGGAGCGGGTGACGTCGGTGCGGAAGAGGGTGAAGCTGAAGCTTTCGAGCGAGTCGCTCTGGTCGGCGAACGAGACGGGCGTCGTGGCTTCGAGGATCTGGTGGACCGGGAGGTCGGATGCGTCCGGACCGAGCGATGCCACAGCGAGAGTGCCGGCGCTCAGCAGCGCGGCGGCGATGACCGCGGTGATCTGCCTGGGGTACGTCCGGAATGTATAGGCCACGCGAGAAGCGAGAAGCTCCTCGGCGGCAAGAATGCCGTTGATCAAACTTTGAATTCCAGCTCAGGTTCTGCAGGTCCGTGCTGCAAGGCCCAGTAACGTTCAGGGCGGCAGGAGACGGTGCGGAAAGAGCGCCGCTTAGAATTCGGCGCTAGAAAAGTCGGGCTGAGTATAGCTTCGGCACCCCAAAAATCAGCCAAAAAAGCCCGTAAAGGCCGAATCTGTTACATCCATGAGCCTCTCGAATAGTGTAGGACGCGCGCTCGAAATCTCCCTCCGGGGCGCCGACGAGTTGCTGCCGCAGGACGAATGGGTGCGCAAGCTCCAGCGCTCCGAAGCGACCGGAACCCCGCTGCGCATCAAGCTGGGCCTGGACCCGACCGCGCCGGACATCCACGTCGGCCACACCGTGGTGCTCAACAAGATGCGCCAGCTGCAGGACCTGGGCCACCGGGTGATCTTCCTGATCGGCGACTTCACCACCACCATCGGCGACCCGTCCGGCCGCAACAGCACCCGCCCGCCGCTCACTCGCGAGCAGATCGAGGCCAACGCCCAGACCTACTACAAGCAGGCCAGCCTGGTGCTGGACCCCGAGAAGACCGAGATCCGCTACAACTCCGAATGGAGCGATCCCCTGGGCGCCCGCGGCATGATCCAGCTTGCCGCCAAGTACACGGTGGCCCGGATGATGGAGCGCGACGACTTCAACAAGCGCTTCAAGGCTGGCCAGTCGATCTCGGTGCACGAATTCCTCTACCCGCTGATGCAGGGCTACGACTCGGTCGCGCTCAAGAGCGACCTGGAACTGGGCGGCACCGACCAGAAGTTCAACCTGCTCGTCGGCCGCCATCTCCAGCAGGAATACGGGCAGGAACCGCAGTGCATCCTCACTATGCCGCTGCTGGAAGGGCTCGACGGCGTCGAGAAGATGTCCAAGAGCAAGAACAACTACATCGGCATCAGCGAAGACGCCAACACCATGTTCGCCAAGGTGCTGTCGATCTCCGACGACCTGATGTGGCGCTGGTACACCCTGCTGAGCTTCCAGTCGCTGGAGCAGATCGCGGCGCTGAAGGCCGAGGTCGAGGGAGGGCGCAACCCGAAGGACGCCAAGGTCGCGCTGGCCAAGGAAATCACCACCCGCTTCCACAATGCGGCAGCGGCGGACGCGGCCGAGCAGGACTTCATCAACCGCAGCAAGGGCGGCGTGCCGGACGAGATTCCGGAGGTATCGCTGTCGGGCGCGCCGCTGGGCATCGCCCAGGTGCTCAAGCAGGCGAACCTTGCGCCCTCGACCTCGGAGGGCAACCGCCTGATCGACGGCGGCGGCGTGCGGATCGACTCCGCCGTGGTCAGCGACAAGGCGCTGAAGCTGCCCGCAGGCAGCTACGTGGTGCAGGTCGGCAAGCGCAAGTTCGCGCGCGTGACCCTGAGCTGATCGCCCTCCGGGGCGACCTGCCCAATCCCTCTATTTAATTAGCGGACCTCGATGGTGACGCGCCGGTTGCGCGGCTCGTCCACGTCGTCGGCGGTCTGGATGGCCAGGTCGCGCTCGCCGCGGCCCACGGCCTCGATGCGGTTGGCCGGGAACTGGCGCTCCACGAAGAGCTGGGCCACTTCCTGCGCCCGGCGGCGCGACAGCTCGTCGTTCTGGTCGCCGTTGCCCTTGGTGTCGGTGTGACCGGTGACCACGATGTCGCCGCCGCTGCGTGCCAGGGCTGCCGCCAGCGCTTCGCTCATGATCTGCTGCGACGCCGCCGTCAGCGTGGTGCCGCCCAGTTCGAAATACACCGTGTAGCGCTGGGGCGGGGGCGGGCGCATGTCGAACAGCGGCTTGTTCTCCGCCTGCACCTTGGCCGGATCGACGTTGTCGACCACCGGCGCGCCCTTGGCGCCGACCGCGGCCGTGGCACGCTGGTAAGGCGTGGAGAGTACTTCCTCGCCATCCTTGGCGCGAACCACCACGGCCGAGGGCTTGCCGTCGGCCTGCGGCAGCAGCACCACCCGCGTGCCGGGCGTGGAGCACGCGGCCAGCAGCACGGTGGCCAGCATGGTCGCGAGGAGGGATGCGAAGCGGATCTGTCGGGGCATCGTGGTTTTCATCATGGCTGGCCGTCGGCTTGCACGATGAAGTCGGTGCCGCGAATGCCGATGGTGGCAGTCTGCGTCTCGATCCGCACCGCGTCGGGGTTGGTCTTGCCGATGAGGCCGGTGATCATGCGCATGGAGCCGCGCAGCAGAGAGAGCAGGATGCCGCCGTCGCGCGTCGTGCCGTCGAAATGGAATTCCTTGAGATCGAGCCGCGAGGAGGGGCCCACCACAAGCGTCGTGTCGTCGCGCAGCACCACGGCGGCGGAGGAGTCGGGGCCGGTCACGATGCGGTCCACCGCGCCCAGTGGGTCACCGGGGCTTGCCGTGCGAGCGGCGCCTGCGCCGTTGAGCAGTTGGACGCTGCCGCGCACCGACTTCACGAAGCCGGCCTGGAGATCGGCCTTGGCGGCGGCAGTGGCAGGCACTGGCGCAGGCACGGCTGCTGCGGGAGCGGGAACAGTCGCGGGGGAGGCCGCGGGTGCGGCCGGCGGCGTCTGGGCCTGCGCCAGCATGGCGGCTCCCGCGAGGGCGAGGCTGCCGAGGGCGGTCACGAGGTTTTTCATCATCTGGCTCTCTGCGAATAACAGTTGCGCAACGTTTGCCAAACATTATTAATGCGAAGGCGTTACATATGGACACGAGGCCGATAATTCAGGCTGTTTCTGCGGTCTTTTACCGCTTTTCGCGTTGCTTCCTGCTCCGTTCCTGATGGTATTTGCATGATGTTTACCCCAAAGACACTGCTGCGCGCCTCGATTGCCGTGGCTTTGGTCACGATCGCGCTCAAGGGATTGGCCGGTTACATGACCAACTCCATGGGCCTGATCTCGGACGCCATGGAGTCCTTCGTGAACCTCGCGAGCGCCGTCTTCGCGCTGGCCATGGTCACTATCGCCGAGCGGCCGGCCGACGACGATCATCCCTACGGCCACCACAAGGCCGAGTATTTCTCCTCGGGCTTCGAGGGCATCCTGATCGTCGGCGCCGCCTTCGCCATTCTCTGGGTCTCGGTGCAGCGCCTGCTGTCGCCTCAGCCGCTGGAGCAGCTGGGCTGGGGCCTGGCGCTCTCAGTGCTCAGCTCGGGCTTCAACGCGGGGCTGGCCTTCCTGCTGTTCCGCGCGGCGCGCGCCCACCGCTCGATCGCGCTGGAGGCCGACGGCCGCCACCTGATGGCCGACGTCTGGACCTCCGCCGCCGTGCTGGTCGGCATCGTCGGCGTGATGTTCACCGGCTGGCTCTGGCTCGACCCGGTGCTGGCCATCGGCGTCGCGCTGAACATCGCGCGCGAGGGCGTCAAGCTGGTGTGGCGTTCCTCGCAAGGCCTGATGGACAAGGCCCTCGACCCCGAAACCCTCGCCACCGTGCGCGCCACGATCGACGCCTTCGCCGCTCGCGTGCCCGAAGGCACGAGGCTGCGCTTCGACGACATGGTCACGCGAAGCGCCGGCCAGCGCCGCTTCGCCGACCTGCACATGCACGTGCCCGGCGACTGGACGCTGCAGCACGCCGCCAACATGCGCGACGTGCTGGAGCAGGCGCTCATGGACGCCGTGCCCGGCCTGCGCGTCACCATCCAGCTGTTGCCCTTGACCATGGAAGCCCGCGCCACCCAGGCCGGCGAACATCACCCCCTATGAAAGCCGTTCTCCAGCGCGTGGCGCATGCCCGCGTCGACATTTCCGGGCGCACCGTCGGCGCCATCGATGCGGGCCTGCTCGTGCTGCTGTGCGCCGAGCGCGGCGACGTCGACGCGCTCGCCGACCGCATGCTCGCCAAGATCCTCAAGCTGCGCATCTTTGCCGACGACGCCGGCAAGATGAACCGCAGCGTGCAGGACATCGGCGGCGGCCTGCTGGTGGTGAGCCAGTTCACGCTGGCGGCCGACGCGAGCGCGGGCAATCGCCCCAGCTTCACCCAGGCCGCGCCGCCCGACGAAGGACGGCGCCTCTACGAATACTTCGTGGCGCAGGCCCGTGCCGCGCATCCGGTGGTGGCCACCGGCGAATTCGGCGCCGACATGCAGGTGCATCTGCTGAACGACGGGCCGGTCACGATCCCGCTGCAGATGACGGCGTAGATCCCCGGCCTACTTGCCGTAGGGGCTGCGGATGCCCAGCCCCGCGAGGATCTCGATCTCGTACGCCTCCATCTCGTCGGCGTCGGCCTCGCTGGTCTCGTGGTCCCAGCCCTGCGCGTGCAGCGTGCCGTGCACCAGCAGGTGGGCGTAGTGGTCGGCCAGCGTCTTGCGGTTTTCCTTCGCCTCGCGCGCCACCACCGGCGCGCACAGCACCAGGTCGGCCATCACCAGCGGGCTTTGCGCGTAGTCGAAGGTGAGCACGTTGGTCGCGTAGTCCTTGCCGCGGAACTCGCGGTTCAGGCGCTGGCCCTCGTCGGCATCGACGATGCGCACCGTGATCTCGCCGTCGATGTCCAGCGCGTGGCGAATCCAGCGCGTCACGCTGTGGCGCGGCAGCGCCGTGCGATGGCGCTCCACACCCTTGAAGCGGCCGAACTGCAGCGAGAGCGAAAGCGCCGGTAGCTTCGATGCCGCCATCTCAGTGGCTCCCCGCGCGCTTGCGCTGGCTGTCGTAGGCATCGACGATCTTCGCCACCAGCGGGTGGCGCACCACGTCCGCGCTCGTGAAGTGCGTCATGGCGATGCCGTTCACGCGCTTGAGCACGCGCTCCGCGTCGATCAGGCCGCTCAACTGGCTCTTCGGCAGGTCGATCTGGCTCACGTCGCCCGTCACCACCGCGCGCGCGCCGAAGCCGATGCGCGTGAGGAACATCTTCATCTGCTCGGGCGTGGTGTTCTGCGCCTCGTCAAGGATCACGAAGGCGTTGTTCAGCGTCCGCCCGCGCATGAAGGCCAGCGGCGCGATTTCGAGCGCGTTGCGCTCGAAGGCCTTCTGCACCTTCTCGTAGCCCATCAGGTCGTAGAGAGCGTCGTACAGCGGTCGCAGGTACGGGTCCACCTTCTGTGTCAGGTCGCCCGGCAGAAAACCCAGCCGCTCGCCCGCTTCCACCGCCGGTCGGGTCAGCACGATGCGCTGCACCGCGGCGCGCTCCAGCGCATCGACCGCGCAGGCCACCGCCAGGTAGGTCTTGCCGGTGCCGGCCGGGCCGATGCCGAAGGTGATGTCGTGCTTGGCGATGTTGTCCAGGTAGATGGCCTGCGTCGGCGTGCGCGGGCGCAGGTCGCCGCGGCGGGTGACGAGCAGCGCGACGTCCTCGTCGCCCTCGAGCATGCCGCCGTCGCCGGCCAGCGTGAGCTGCACCACCGCAGCGTCGATCGGCCGCTGGGCGATCTCGTAGAGCGCCTGCAGCACGTCCATGGCGCGCTGCGCCGGGGCCTTGGGGCCGTCGACCTTGAACTGCTCGTGGCGGTGCGCGATCTTCACGCCCAGCGCGTCCTCGATGCGGCGCAGGTGGGCGTCCAGAGGACCGCACAGGTGGCTGAGGCGCGAATTGTTCAGTGGGGTAAAGGTGTGTCGCAGAATCACGCGGTATCCATTTCCATCTAATCAGCAGCCCTATGCAAGACCAGCCACGCTCGAAAAAACGCAGTCCAAGGCAGGGAACACCGCGGAACCGGCTTTGCCGGGCCGCCGGTGTTGCCCCCTTGAGGGGGGAAGCGGCTACACGAAGTGAGCAAGCAACGGGGGGGAGCCAATGATAGGCAAACTGACCGGCACGCTGGCCGAACGCAACCCGCCGCAGGTGGTTGTCGACTGCAACGGCGTCGGCTACGAGGTCGACGTGCCGATGAGCACGTTCTACAACCTGCCGAACGTCGGCACCAAGGTGTCGCTGCTCACGCACTTCGTCGTGCGCGAGGACGCGCAGATTCTCTACGGCTTCGGCACGGCGGAAGAGCGCGCCGCCTTCCGCCAGCTCATCAAGATCACCGGCGTGGGCCCGCGCACCGCGCTGGGCCTGCTCTCGGGCATGAGCGTGGGCGAACTCTCGCAGGCGATCACCACGCAGGAGCTGGGCCGGCTGGTGAAGATCCCGGGCATCGGCAAGAAGACCGCTGAGCGCTTGCTGCTGGAGTTGAAGGGCAAGCTCGGCGCCGACATCGGCCTGCCGGCGCACGCTGCCTCCGACGCGCAGGCCGACATCCTGCAGGCGCTGGTCGCGCTGGGCTACAGCGACAAGGAAGCCGCCCTCGCGCTGAAGGCGCTGCCGAAGGACGCGACGGTGAGCGAGGGCATCAAGCTGGCGCTGAAATCGCTGGCGAAGTAGGGCCGGCGCGGCCCGGCCTCACTCCAGCGTGAGGCCGATGTCCTTCACCAGCACGTTCCAGTCGTGCAGGTCCTTCTGCATCGTCGCGGCGAACTGCTCGGACGTGTTCTGCGGCAGGTCGGTGAAGTTGAGTTCGCGCAGGCGCTGCAACACGGCCGGGTCCTTCAGCACCTGGTTCACCGCCACGTTGAGCTTCTTCACGATGGCCGGCGGCGTCTTCGCGGGCGCCAGCAGGCCGTACCACGAGTAGTTCGTGAAGGGGTAGCCGGCCTCCGTCATCGTCGGCACGTCGGGCAGCATCGGAATGCGCGAGGGGCCGCTGTTGGCCAGCGCCTTCAGGCGCCCGGCGCGCACCAGTTCCACCGTCGACGACATGTCGGCGAAGGCCGCGTCCACCTGCCCGCCCATCAGGTCCTGCACGCAGGGGCCGCTGCCCTTGTAGGGCACATGCGTCAGCGACAGGCCTGCTTGCTTGCGCAGGCTCTCCATCGCGAGGTGGCCGCCGGAGCCGTTGCCCCACGAGCAGTAGTTGAGCTTGCCTGGGCGCGCCTTGGCGTAGGCGACGAACTCCTTGAGCGTCTTCACCGGCAGGTCCGGCCGCACCAGCAGCAGGTTGCCGCCGCGCCCGATCTGCGCCACGGGCGCGAAGTCCTTCAGCGGGTCGTAGGGCAGCTTCTTGTAGAGGCTGGGGTTCACCACCATCGCCGCGGCGTAGGTGAACAGCAGCTTGTAGCCGTCGGGCGTGGCGCGCGCCGCGAGCTCGGTGCCGAGGATGCCGTTGGCGCCCGGGCGGTTGTCGATGATGAAGGGCTGCTTCAGCGACTTGGAGAGCGCGTCCGCGATCAGCCGCGAGATGGTGTCGGTGCCGCCCGCCGCCGCCGTGGGCACGATCAGCGTCACCGGCTTGTCGGGATAGGCGTCGGCATCGCCCTGCGCATGGACCGAGGCCATGACGCAGGCCGCGAGCGCGCCCAGGGCCAGGGTGCGCAGGTGGCGTCCAAGAAGTGTTGTGGTTCTCATGTCTTGTCTCCTGGTCTCTCTATCTGACTGTCTGTCTCTCATTCAGTGAATGCCGAAGCGCGCCTGCGTTCCCTGCTCGATCATGTCCGCGCCCACGCGATACAGGTTGCGCGACACGTAACTCGGCACCTGACGCGCGCGCTCGCGCAGCCATTCGGCCTTCAGCGATCGGGCCTCCGCGATCTCGGGTGCGTCGCCCTCGGCGGTGGCCAGCAGGTCGATCACGTGCAGCGCGAGCTGCCAGCGGCCTTCCTTGGCGATGCCGCATGCGCGCGCGATCACGCCGCGCTTGTCGGTGATGGCCTCCGCCACGGCCCGGCCGATGGCCTCGGGCGCCTCGGGGTGCAGCGAGGTCGGGTTGCGGTCCCACCAGCCGTTCTCCGAGCGGTAGATGTCGCGCACGATGTAGCCGGGGTCGCCATACGTGGGCTTCATCCACTCGACGCCGAACAGCTCGTCGGGAAAACGGATGCGCGCCAGCACGCCGCGCTCGTTGTGCCCCTCGTTCATCAGCCGCACGACCTCGGCGCGCAGCCAGCGCAGCGCACGCGCGGTGTGGGTGAGCACGTGCCGCACCTGCTCCTCGCCATCCAGCGTTGCGCCGAACTCGCGCACCGCCTTGCGCGCGCCCAGTGCGGCGAGCGCTTCG
Source organism: Variovorax sp. TLI9-5A (assembly GCF_056867935.1). Classification (NCBI taxonomy): domain Bacteria; kingdom Pseudomonadati; phylum Pseudomonadota; class Betaproteobacteria; order Burkholderiales; family Comamonadaceae; genus Variovorax; species Variovorax sp. TLI9-5A. Next base: position 1,149,100 of record NZ_CP200310.1, read on the forward strand.
AGCGTGTCGGCCCAGCGCACCGTGTCGCGCATCGTGCGAAAGGGCGTGCCGATGTTGGGAATCGAGTCGATCAGCGCCGCGCCGCCGTACAGCACCCGCTGCGAGGGGCTCCACAGAGCGATCGCGTCGTCGGTTTCCGATGGCGCCCAGCGCAGCTCGATGCGGCTCTCGCCCGGGCCGATCTGCAGCCGGTCGTCGAAGGTCTCCGTGGGCGGGTGCATGGCGAGCCGGCGGTCGAAGAAGCCGGCGGGCCGGTTGAACTGGATCTCGGCCATGCGGTGCTGCAGCGCCTCGGTCTCGCGGTAGCGCGCATGGCGCTTTGGCACGTTGCGGTGTGCGATGACGCGCGGCGGCGCATCCCCGCGCTGCGCGGCGTGCGCAAGCCACATCGGCACGCCGGAGTTGTAGCCCACGTGCCCGTGGCTGAAGCACAGCGCATGCAGCGGCGCGTTGCTGATCTGGCGCACCGCGTCGATCATGCCCTGCGTCACCGCGCCGCCCGGCCCGGCGTCGATCACGACGAGGCCGGCATCGGTCTCGGCCACGAAGGACTGTCCCTGACCGCGCAGGATGTGCAGCCCCGGCGCCACCGTCTCGGTGCCCGTGCCGACGATGAGGAAGGGCTTTTCCTGTTCAGTGTTGCTCGTAATGTTGTTCGTGCTCATGCGGCCTCCCCGATACGGACCAGTGCCGGCAGCGCATAGCGGCCGTCCAGCATTTCCTCGCGCGGCACATAGGCGCGCAGGCACAGATAGAAATCGCCGGCGGGCGCCGGAAGCCAGTTCGCCTGCGCGGCATCGTCTTCTGGCCGCGCATGCTGGATGTGCAGCGTGAGTCCGCCGTCCGCGTCGCGGCGCAGTCCGGGCGTGCGGTCGCCGATGGCGTAGCGGTCGATGGGGTTGTCCACCAGCATGTAGTCGCGGCTGTCGTACATCGTGAGCGACCAGAAGGCATCGACCGGCGGCAGCGCGCCGGGCGCGAAGCGCAGCGTGTAGCGGCCGCTGCCGTCGAGCTTGCGTCCGGAAGCGTCGTGCCACGCCAGCGGATAGGTCGCCTCGCGGCTTTCGAGCATGCCGATGTACTTGAGCGCCACCAGCGCGCGCGCCAGGTGGTCGTCGCCGAAGCTGCCCTCGACCAGCGGCATCTGCACCCAGCCGGAAGGCGCCGTGGTGCCCGACTGCGCATTGCGCAGGCGCGGCAGCACGGCATCGAGCGCGTCCTGCAGCAGGCTGAGCTGCGTTTCGTCGGGTGTGTCGGCATCGGGGCCCAGTCCGAGCCGGGCGAAGCGGGCGAGTACAGCGGCATCGCGCGCGGGCGGCAGGTTCTCGCGCAGCGCGCGGTTCACCTGCGTCGCGAAGTGCCCGGCGTCCAGCGGTGCCTTCGGGTCGCAGCCCGGATCGAAGTGCTGCGGCATCGACGATGCCTTGCCGGCCTGCCAGTCGCCGAGCGTGCGCACGACGAAGCCGTCCTGCAGCGCGTTGACCGCAGGCACGTCGCCCGGCCCGTCGACCAGGATGCGGCCGATGACCCACAGCCAGCGCGTCGATGCCTCGATGTGCGAACCGGGCTGCGCGAATGCGGCCGGCACGTCCCCGCGCCAGCCCGGCGGCGTGACGAGAAAGGATCGCGCCGCCGTTCCGGTGAGCCGCTGGCCGATGTGCGCGAAGGGGTTCGTGTAGAAGTCCAGCAGGCCCAGCACGTAGTAGCGCCCGGCCGTGTCGGGCGCGTCGATCACCAGCGGGCCGTCGCCCAGGTCCAGCCAGGCGTTGGTGTAGAGCGTGTCGTTGTTCGGCGTCACCACGCGGCTCTTGCCCGCGCCCAGCAGCTGGCGGGCGTGGGTGAACACGTTGCACCAGCGATGGGGCTTTGGCGCTTCTCCCGCCGCGTCGGTGCGCTGCGGCGAGGTGGCGGCGCGCATGCGGCTCATCTCGTAGAGCGGAAAGGCGTAGATGACGGCCTCCTCGGCCAGCGTGCGCAGTCCGTCGTCGATGGTCGTGGTCTGCATCGCTCAGGCCTCCCGTGCCCGCAGGGCAGGAATGCGCCAGCTCTGCACGCCCTCGCGCGGGTAGTACATGCGCAGGATCAGGTAGAAGCGGCCCGCCGGCGCGGGCAGCCAGTTGGACGTGTCGGCCGGGCGTTCATGGCCGAGCTCGATTTCCAGGCTGCCGTCGGCCGCGCGCTTCAGGCCGGGCGTGCGGTCGCCGATGGCGTGGCGCCTGATCTCGTTGGGGTAGAGAAAGCGATCGGCGTCGTAGAGCGTCACCGACCAGAAGGCGTCCGCGGGCGGCATGTCGTCGGCCTCGAATCGCATCGTGTAGCTGCGCCTGCCGTCCAGCGGCTCCTGCTTCTCGTCGTAGTGCGCGGCGGCGTACACCGCCTCGCTGGTGGCCAGCGCGCCCAGGCCCAGGTAGGCGGTGCGGGCGCGGCCGAGGAACTCGTTGCCGTAGCGGCCGGTGGAAGGCGTCATCGACCACGGCTTGGGACGGCGGTTGCGGCCCACGGCGCCGACCAGCTGCACGCCTTCGGCGAAGCCCTCGATCAGGCCTTCGCGCGTGGGCTCGTCCAGCGCTTCCCATGAGAACGCCGCATCCGGCCGCAGCCCGGCCTGGCCGAACCAGGCGACCAGCGCGCGGTCTTCCACGCGGCCCGGCGCCTCGGCGAGCTCCCGGCACATGTTGGTGAAGAAGCGCGGCGCCACCTGCGCGGCCGGCTCGCCGTTCTCGAAGGCGGCGGCCATGGCATCCACCGGCGGGCCGGCCCAATGCTCGACGGCGGCGGGCCTTCCCTGAGGCACGGTGCCGGGGGCGGGCTCCAGCCTGATCTCCGACTGCAGCGCGCGCGCGGCGGGCCAGTCGCTCTCGTCGCCGACCAGGATGCGGCCGATCAGCCAGACAAGATCGGTCGGGCAGCGCACCACGCGATGGCCCGCGAGCTGCGGCGGTACCGTGCCTCCGGGGCCGACGAGCACCACCGTCTCGCCCTCGGGGTTGCAGTTGCGCGGCCCCAGGTTCTCGAAGTTCTCGGTGTAGGCATCGTAGAGCGGCAGCACGAAATAGCGACCGGGGTGGCGTGACGACGCGGGCACGGTCAGCAGCATCGGCCCCTGCGCCAGATGCACCCAGGCGATGGTGTAGAGCAGGTCGTTGGCGGGCGTCACCACGTCGCGGTCTTCATCGGTGGAAGGGCGCGGGGCATGGTGCAGCGTGTTCACCGGTGCGCGCACGTCCGAGCCGTGCGAGGTGCCGGCGCGGCGTTCGGCCTGCGGCGCGGTCTGCATGGCGCAGGTACGGTAGGTCTCGGTGAGCGGATAGCCGTAGACGAAGGCGGTCAGGCCGATGGACCGGGCGAGCGCCCTGCGCGCGAGCGCGACGGCGGGATTGGAGTCGGGAGCGTTCATGTCGGATGTCTCTTTGCTGGAATTCATGGATCGGTTCAATCGAGCTTCACGCCCGTGGCCTGCGTGAGCCGCAGCGTCACGGGGAGGAATGCCTTGTAGGCTGCGGTGGCCTCGGCCGGCAGGTTCCCCACCGGCTCGGCGCCCAGCTCCTCGATGCGGCGGCTGACCTCGGGCTGGCGGATCACCGCGCTGACCTCGCGCCCCAGCCGCTCGACCACCGCATCGGGTGTCTTCGCCGGGGCCATCAGCGAGGTCGGCCCGGTGAGCGCATAGACCTCGTCGCCGTAGCCCTGCTCGGCGAAGGTCGGCACCTCGGGCAGCGCCTTGGCGCGGCGCGGGCCGGCGACGGCCAGTGCGCGCAGCTTGCCGGTCGCGATGTACGGCTGCAGCGTGGTGACCGAGCCCACGGTCATGTTGATGACGCCGCTGATGAGGTCCACCGCCATCGGGCTCTCGCCCTTGTAGGGCACGTGCAGCGTCTGCAGGCCGTAGGTCTTGTCCATGTAGACCTGGATCTGGTGCGGCTGCGTGCCGGGACCCCACGAGCCCATCGTGTACTTGCCGGGCGCGGCCTTCACCGTGGCGATGAGGCTCTTGAAGTCCTTCGCCGGCACGGACGGGTGCACGGCGAGCACGGTGCGCGTGGTGGCGATGTCCGAGACCATGCGCAGGTCGCTGCGCGGGTCGTAGGGCAGCTTGCTGTAGAGCACCATGTTCGCCGTGACCGGGCCCGGCACCGTCAGCAGCAGCGTGTAGCCGTCGGGCGCACTCTTGGCGACGTAGTCGGTGCCGATGATCCCGCCCGCGCCGCTGCGGTTCTCGACCACCACCGGCTGGCCCAGCCGCTTCGACAGCCCTTCCGCGACGATGCGCGCGAGGATGTCGGTGGAACCGCCCGCCTGGTACTGCACGATGATGCGCAGCGGCTTGGACGGAAAAGCCGCTTCGGCGTGCGCGCCGCCAGCGGCGAACGCGATGGCGATGCCCAGCATGGCAAGTTGTGTCTTCGATGTCGTCATGCGATCTGTCTCCCATGGTTGTTCATCCGGCGCGCCCGACGACCAATGCGTCGACCGCCACGCAGCTGCCGTCGGCCCGCGGCCGCGCGATCAGGGGGTTGATCTCGGCGCTGTCGAGCGAATCGCCGGCGCGCAGCGCGAAGCCGGCCAGCGCGCATAGCGCATCGGCGATCGAGTCGAGGTCGACGGGCGCACGGCCGCGCGCGCCGTCGAGGATCGCGAAGGCTCGCAACTCGCGCACCATGGCCAGCGCGTCGTCGCGCGTGATCGGCAGCGCGCGCAGCGACACGTCGCGCAGGGTCTCGACGTGGATGCCGCCCAGGCCGAACATCAGCACCGGGCCGAACACCGGGTCGCGGTGCACGCCAGCGATGCATTCGACGCCCCCCGTCGACATGCGCGCCACCAGCGCGCCGTCGAGCCGCGCGTCGGGCCGTGCTGAAAGGGCATGGTCGCGCGTGCGTTCGAAAGCCGCGCGCGCCTGCGCCGCGCCGCGCAGGCCGAGCGCCACGCCGCCCACGTCCGATTTGTGCGGGATGTCCGCGCTCACGATCTTCACCACCACCGCATCGCCGATGGCCTCGGCCGCTGCGGCCGCCTCGTCGGCGCTGCGCACCACGCGGTGCTCGACCACGGGTACGCCTGCCTCGGCGAGCAGCGCGAGCGCGTCGGGCTCGGACATGGTGCCGGCCGGGAGCTTCAGCGGCTCGGCATCCTGCGTCATGGCCGCTGCAGGCACAGCGCCGGTCTTCAACCCGGCGAGCGCGGCGATCGTGCGGATGCCGTCCGACGGATCGGCGAAAACCAGGCAGCGCATCGCTTCCAGCTCCGCGCGGCGTTCCGGCGCCAGCAGCGTGCTGATGGCCAGCAGCGTGTCGGGATGGGCCGCGCGCAGCGAGCCCACCAGTTCGCGCAGCACCGGCCAGAAAGCATCCGATGCGCCCGCGGCCGCGAGGAAGCCCATCCACGACGCGAAGCCCCGGTCGTCGAGCATCACGCGGGCGCTGCGCTCCAGCAGGCTCATGTCGTTGGTGACCTGCCCGGTGATGTCGACCGGGTTGCGCGGCGCCGCGAAGGGCACCCAGCTGCGCAGCGTGTCTTGTGCGGCATCGCTCAGCGGCTGCACGTCGAGGCCCTGCGCCGAGGCCTCGTCGGCCATCAGCGCGCCCACGCCGCCGGAGAGCGTGAAGAGGCCGATCGAGCGGTCGCGCGGCCGGCCGGCCACGGCGGCGCTGTGGGCGAGGTCGAAGAACTCGGTGAGGTTGCGCGCGCGCAGCACGCCGTACTGGCGGAACACCGCGTCGTACACCGCGTCGTCGCCCGCCAGCGCGGCCGTGTGCGAGGCGGCCGCCTGCGCGCCCAGCGCCGTGCTGCCGACCTTCACCATCACCACTGGCTTGCCGTTCGCCTGCGCGAGGGCCAGCGCGGCGCGCAGGCGCGGGCCGTCGCGGCAGCCTTCCATGTAGCCCATGATCACGTCGGTGGCCGGGTCCTGCGCGAGCCAGGCCAGGCAGTCGGCGAACTGCACGTCGGCCTCGTTGCCGGTGGTGGCCCACAGCGACAGGCCCACGCCGCGCGCCCGCGCCATCGAGTACGCGTATGCGCCGAAAGCGCCCGACTGGCTCACCAGCCCGATGCGCCCCGCAGCCACGCGGCCCACGCCGGGCGCCGGCGAGAAGGTCGCGTAGACGTTGCGCGCGATGTTCATGAAGCCCAGGCAGTTCGGGCCGACGAGCCGAACGCCAGCCGCGCGCGCCTTGTCGCCGAGCCGCAGCTGTGCGGCAGTGCCTTCGTCGCCGGTTTCGGCGAAGCCCGAGGAGAACAGCACCACGCCCTTCACCTTCGCGGCGATGGCGTCGTCGAGCGACGCGTCGACCAGCGCGGCGGGCACGGCGAGGATGGCCAGGTCCACCGGCTTGCCGATGGACCGCAGGTCGGGCCAGGCCTGCAGCTCCTGGATGCGGTCGGCGTTGGGGTTCACCGGGTATAGGGCGCCGTCGAAGCCGAAGCGGCGCTGGTAGTCGACCGGGATGCCGCCGATCTTCTGCGGGTTGGACGAGGCGCCGACCACCGCGATGGAGCGCGGCGCGAACAGGGCCGAGAGCGATTCGGCCTGGGACGAGAAGAAGTCCATGGATAGAGCGGGAGAGAAGAGCGGTTTCAGAAGTTGTGGCGGATGCCGGCGGCGAGCACGCGCACGCCGGCGCCGCTGTCGGGCGCGACGGTGATCGTCGCAAGCGAGGCCGAGGCGCCGTGCCGGTTGAGCAGGCGCAGCCAGCGCGCATAGAGCACGGTGCGCTTGCTCAGGTAGTAGTCGTAGCCCAGCGTCCACGCGAGCTGCGAGCGGCTGGAGTCGTCCACCTTGCGCTGCATGGCCTCGAACATCAGGTTCGAGGCCGGCGTCACGTTGTAGGTGACGCCCAGGCTCGCGAGCTTCGTCGTGGGAACGCGCGGCAGGCTCGAGCTGTTGCGCACGTAGTTGGCGTAGAACTGCAGGCCGATGTCCGGCAACTCGTAGGCGCCGCTCAGCGCCTGGTAGGTGGTGGTGGCCGGCTGGGCCACGGGCGCGGCGGCCGAGCCGGAGCGCGCGCGCTGGAATGCGTAGGCGATGTAGTAGGGCTTGCGCGACCAGCCCGCGCTGCCGCCGTAGAAGTTGCCGCTCTGGTGGCTGGGCGCGCTCGATTCGCCCGGCGCATAGGCGATATCCGCGAAGAAGTCGCTGCTGGCCGGCGTGCGGTAGCGGACCATGTTGCTGGCGCGCGCCGCGAAGGGCGTGAGGCCCGGCTGGGCATCGGTGGCGGCCACCAGGTTGATCGGCGAGAACACCGAGTTCACGCCGTAGGGGTCGGCCTTGAACAGCGTGTAAAACATCGGCGTGTACATGCGGCCCGCGTCGATCTGCCCCCACGGCCCCGACAGCCCGACGAAGGACTGCCGGCTGAACGACATGGCGGGCCCGGGCAGCGTGCCGTTGCCGGTGTCGGGCGCGAAGCCGCTCTCCAGCGTGAAGTGCGCGCTGAGGCCGCCGCCCAGGTCCTCGGTGCCGCGAAAGCCCAGGCGCGAGGCGGTCTGGCCGCCGTCTTCCAGCCGCTTCAACGAGGTGGCACCCGACTTGGCGAAGGCCATGTAGAGGTCGACGGTGCCGTAGATGGTCACGCTGCTCTGCGCCAGCGTGAGCGATGAGTAAGCCGCCAGCGCGAGGCCGGCTGCTGCTGTCTTCTTCATGTGCTGCTTGTCTCCGGTAGGGCTTGCCGCATGCGCGTGCATGCCGGTGCCGCTTGTGTGCTTGTGGATGTCCGGTGCTTACGATAGAAATGACGCCCTCCCGAATCTGTCAACGCTTTGACAGATTCATGAACATCACGGCAGGGAGAACCCGCTGACCCGATCGCCCCGCTCAACCCCCAGGAACGCCGAAGAGAGCGCCGCGCTCATCGAGCGCGCGCTGCGCTGGAACGAGCTGTTCTCGCGCTGGCCCGACGCGCGCCGCACCGAGCTCATGAAGTCCGCGCGCATGGAGCGCTACAGCCGCCGCACGCAGGTTCTCGCGCACGACCGCCACCGGCGCGAGCTGCTGGTGGTGGTGTCGGGCTGCCTGGAGATCAGCAGCATGAGCGCCCATGGGCGCAAGTACGTCAACGCGCTGCTCGGGCCGGGGCAGGTGGCGCCGCTGGTGCGCCTGCTGGAGGACGTGCCGCTGCCCTACGACTACCACGCGCACGAGGACTCGGTGATCATCCACCTGCCCAGCGACGCCGTGATCGCGGTGCTCGACGCCGAACCTGTGCTGTGGCGCGACGTGGCCAAGCTGGGCCTTCAGCGCCAGCGGCTGAGCATCGTGCTGCTGCAGAACCAGATGCTCAACTCCATCCACGGGCGCGTGGCCGCCACGCTGATGAGCCTGATCCACTTCTACGGCGGGCAGGGGCCTGGAACTGCAGAGGACGCCGACGGCCCGCTGGTGCGGCTGTCGCAGAACGACCTGGCGGCCATGCTCGGCCTCTCGCGCCAGACCATCAACAAGGAGCTGGGGCGCCTGGTGGAAGAGGGCGCCATCGACATGCGCTACAAGCGCATCCGCATCGTCGACGCCGAGCGGCTGGCGCGCATCGCCGCCGGCACCTGAGGAGGAGCCGGATCAGGCTCAGGGGTGGATCTTCTCGCCCTTGGCCAGCATCTCGACGAACTGCGCGATGCGGCGCGCCCGGGTCTCGGGCTTCTTCGCGCTTTGCGTGCGGAACAGCACCGCGAAGCGGTTGCGCGAATCGAGCGTGGCGAAGAACTTCGCGGCGTTCCTGTTGGCGTCGAGCGCGGCCTGCAGGTCGGGCGGCACCGTCGCGGCGCTGACGCCTTCGTAGGCCGCGTCCCAGCGGCCGTCGGTCTTGGCGCGCTCGATCTCGGCATGGCCGGGCGGCTGCATGCGGCCTTCCTCGATGAGCTCGAGCACCTTGGCGCGGTTGATCTGCGACCAGATGCTGCGCTTGGTGCGCGGCGTGAAGCGCTGCTGGAAGTACTGCGCGTCGTCGCTCCTGCGCTGGCCGTCGATCCAGCCCCAGCACAGCGCTTCTTCAAGTGCGCCTGCGTAGTCGACGGAGGCGATGCCGCTGTCCTTCTTCGCGATGCGCAGCCATATTCCGGCGGCGCTGGCATGGTGGCGCACTCCAGGGGCGTGTCGTGCGCGACGCGCTCTTCCGCCGTCTTGCCCGTCATGGCACCCACCAGTAGCGCAGCGCGTGGAAGTAGATGGGTGCCGCGAAGATCACCGAGTCGAGTCGGTCGAGCATGCCGCCGTGGCCTTCGATCATCGAACCCCAGTCCTTCACGCCCCGGTCGCGCTTGATGGCCGACATCACCAGGCCGCCGAAGAAGCCCATGAGGCAGATGGTGAGCGACATCAGCGCCGCCTGCCACGGGTTGAAGGGCGTGGCCCAGTACAACGCCGCGCCCAGCGCGGTGGCGCTGGCCACGCCGCCGATCAGGCCTTCCCAGGTCTTGGAGGGCGAGAGCTCGGGCGCGACCTTGCGCTTGCCGAAGAGCTTGCCCCACACGTACTGCAGCACGTCGCTGCCCTGCACCACGATCACGAGGAAGGCGATCAGCAGCAGGTTGCGGCCCTCGAAGCCCGGAATCTGCAGCGTGAGCAGCGCGGGCACGTGGCTGATGCAGAACACGCACACCATCAGGCCCCACTGGATCTTCGAGGTGCGCTCAAGGAAGCGGCGCGTGTCGCCGCCCACCGCCGCCAGGATCGGCAGCAGCAGGAAGGCGTAGACCGGGATGTAGATGGCGTAGAGCCCGTACCAGTCGATCCAGATCAGGAAGTACTGCCCCGGCAGCGCGAGGTAGAAGGCCAGCGCGATCGGCGCATGGTCGCCCCGGCGCGTATAGGCCAGGCTGATGAACTCGCGCAGCGCATAGAACGAGATCAGGTAGAACAGGATGATCACGCCGCCCTTGCCGAAGGCGAAGGCGATGCCGATCACCGCCACCATCACCCACCAGGCGTTGACACGCGAGTTGAGGTTGTCGATCACCGAGTGCGGCTGGCCGTGCGCCACCTGCCACTTCAGCAGCGCGCCGATGGCCGAGGCCAGCACCAGAACGCCGGCCACGCCGCCGAAGAGCTTGAGCGTGGTCCACGCGAAGGGAGAAAGCTCGATCATGCGGCGGTCCCTGCGTTGCCGTTCTGGCTGCCGGCGCTGTTTGCGCTTCCGTTCCCGTTCTCCTCGATGCGGTCGTACTCGGGCCGCAGGTCGAGCATGGCCGCTCGCGCCCTTGCGATGAAGCTGTTCTTGTCCTCGCCATCGGCCAGCGAGATTGGCGCGCCGTAGCGCACCGTGCACGCCAGCGGGATCGGCACCAGCGTGCCCTTGGGCAGCACGCGCTTGAGGTTCTCGATCCATACCGGCACCAGCCGCACGCCGGGGCAGGCGCGCGCCAGGTGGAAGAGACCGCTCTTGAGCGGCAGCAGGATCTCGTCGCCGGTGTTGCGCGTGCCCTCGGGGAACATGATGAGCGAGTCGCCGGCGTCGAGTGCCTGCTTCATCTGCTCCACCGGGTTCTCGCCCTGGCCAGAGCCGTCGCGGCGGATCATCAGCGCGTTGAACACGTCGATGCCGATGAACTGGCGTAGCTTCGAGGCCATCCAGTAGTCCTGCCCGGCCACCGGGCGCGTGAGCGCGCGCAGGTCGGGCGGCAGGGTGGCCCACAGCAGCACGAAGTCGCCGTGGCTGGTGTGGTTGGCGAAGTACAGCGTCTGCTCGGCCTTGGGCGTGGAGCCCGACCAGATGGCGCGCACCCCGGTCAGCAGCCCGGCCGCGCCGATGATGAGCTTGCCCGCCACGATGGCGAGGCCGCGCCGCAGCACGGTGCTTTCGGGCTTGTCTGTGCTATCGCTCAAAGCGTCGCCTCCGGCGTGAATGCCTGGTTCGGTGCGCACCGCGGAACCGGCTTTGCCGGGCCGCCGGTGCGGCCCCCGGCGAGGGGGAGGAGGCCACACGCAGTGGGCAAGCCTGGGGGAGAGTCATGACAAGTCCTGTGTCATCAAGGCTAGTAGGAACAATGCGCTCTGGCAGGCCACCACGATGGCGTGGCGCTGCATGAGCTGGCGGGTGCCCTGCACGCGGTCGTCGAGCGGGCGGGGCGCATGCTGCGAAGGCGGCGGCTCGCGCAGCCCGAGGGACGAGAGCGCGCGGTCGAGCGCGTCGAGCGAGGCCACCGTGTTGCGCGCGAGGCCGTCGAACAGCGCCTCGTCGAAGCGCAGCCGGAACGCGAAGTAGCGCTCCAGCGCGCCGAGGATGACGACCGCGCCGAAACCCATGGTGGCGGTGGTCGAGAGCGAGCGCAGCGTCAGCGCGAGCACCAGCGCCGAGATGCAGGTGAGCGCGAAGCCCCAGAGGGCCAGCAGCGCCATCGCGCGCAGCAGCGCCGCGAGCGCGGCGCAGGTGGTTCTGTCGTTGTCATCGGTCATGGGGCGGCACCTCCGGCAAGGGCTTGAACGGCTCCAGCGAGACCCGCCACGCACCCCGCAGCACGATCTGCGGCCGTGCCCGGCGCACTGTGTCCTCGGCTTCGGCGACGCCGCCGGCCGCGCCGTAGCGGCCGAGCCAGGCGATCACCGCCGCCGCGCTGCGCGAGAAGCCGAGCGCGCAGCAGACCCACACTGTGGCACCGTCCGCGTTCCTGCGCTGGCCTTCGATGACCGTCGCCGCGCGCTGCAGGCGCACCGTGGGCGGCACCGTCAGGTCGAGCAGCGGCACGCAGTGCGCGTGCGGCACGCCGGTGGGCAGCTGCAGCTCGGCGCACAGGCTCACCAGCCGGGGCCGGCCGGCCGCCAGCCACTCGGCGCGCGTGGGCCGGCGGCCCAGCCGCAGCCCCGGTACCACCTCGACCGAAGCCGGCAGGCTGCGCGTCCAGAGCCGGGCATTGACGGCTGCGGCCAGCCGGTAAGGCGCCAGCATCCAGCGCGCAGCCCAGGCCATGTGGCCACGGCCGTCCATCTGGAAGCCGCGCGCGCCGAAGCCGACGTAGTTCAGCGCCACCAGCGCCAGCGAGGCGGCCGGCCAGGCGAGCCACAGCGCGATGCCGCCGCCGTAGAGCGCCGCAGCCAGGAACAGCGCCGCGCCCACCGCGTAGAAACCGGCCAGCTTCCAGCGCTGCGGATCACGGGTGGTGCGCCAGGCGCGCGGCATGGCCACCACGCGCTCCAGCGGCCACAGCCACACGCAGAAGATGCCGAGCAGCGCGCCGGTCGGAATGTCGATGAAGTGGTGCTGCCAGGTCGTGAGCACCGAGGCGCAGATGGCGAAGGCCCACGCGTGCAGCACCAGCCGCGCCCACAACGGCTTCAGGAACTGGCGATACCAGTCCCACAGGATCACCGCCAGCGCGATGTGCAGCGAAGGCGCCTGGTTGAAGGGCTGGTCGAAGCCCCGCAACGCGTTGAACAGGAAGGCCGGCGCGCCGTCGACCGGCGGCTGCCCGAAGCTGAAGTGCAGCGGCCAGAGCACGAAGCAGGTGCAGGCGACGATGGTGGCCGTGAGCAGCCGCAGCGCATGCCGGTCTAGCGCATGCTTGCTGCGAGCGAGGAAGAGGGACAGCGCGTAGAAGACGTTGATCGTCCAGTACGGGAAGATGGTCCACGGCCAGAACGGCACGTGCCGCTCCCAGTCGAAGGCCATCGATGGCACGTTGGCGCGCGTGGTGGCCCACCAGTTGGCGAAGCCGTAGGTCGCGTAGAACAGCGGCCCCAGCAGCACCAGCCAGGCGGCTGCGCGCTTCCAGGGCCGTCGTGCCGGCGGGGCGGTCGTCATTGCGTGACGCGCACCGCCAGCGACACCGTGAAGATGCCCCACTCGTCGACCCGCTGGTCGATCTTGCGGAAGCCGGCTTCTTCCACCAGCTGGTCCATTTCGTACTGCGTGCGGCGGCGCATCACCCAGGCCTCGCCCTGGCGGTGGCTGGTGAGGGCGCGCGCGATCATCTCCAGCTGCGGATGCCAGGGCTGGCCGGTGTAGACCAGGTAGCCGCGGTCTTCCACCGCGTCGCCCACGCCCGCGAGCGAGCGGCGCACCATTTCGTTGTCGGGGAACAGCTCGTACAGGCCCGACACCACCGCCAGCGTCGGTCGCGGCGTCACGCTGGCGAGGCTCATGCGGTCGAAGGCGTCGGCCTGCACGAACTGGGCGATGTCTTCCAGGCCCTTCTCGGCGATGAGCGCGCGGCCGTCGCGCACGTTGATGTCGCTGTAGTCGCGCAGCAGGATCGAGCTGGCCTTGACGGGGCTCGCCAGCACCGCGTCGAGCACGTAGCGGCCGTGGCCGGCGGCGATGTCCATCACGCGCACCTCGCGGTGCATCTCGGCCAGCCGCTCCATCGCGATGCGCAGCAGCTCCTCGACGTGGATCTTGCGCTGGCGGATGCCGCGCCAGCCGATCGACTCCAGGTAGGTCTTGTCGATGGAGCGGCCGATGAACGAGCTGCCCTGCGGATGGTTGCGGTAGACGTAGTCGAGCGTGCTGCCCGAGTCGAAGCCGGTGGCGTGGCCCAGCTTGATGCCCTCGGACATGGTGCCGCCCAGCTTCAGCCCGGCGCGGGTCATGGCCCAGTAGGCGCCGCGCGGCGACAGGGGCGAGAGCGGCTCGGCCAGCGCGCGCGACTCCTCGGCTGTATCGCCGCTCAGGTGCGCTTCGCGGCGGTCCACCGGCACGGCGGGCTCGTCGAAGCGCTGCAGGATGAACTCGCGGATCTGCGCCACGGCCGGGGCCCGGTCTTTCTCGCCCAGCGTGTCGTGGAAGAAGCCCGGCAGCTCGACCTTGGTCTTCACCGCGCTGCCCAGCCGCTCGAAGAACTGGTGCTGCGGCTTGTGGTGCACCACCCAGTCGGCGCCCGAGATGAGCAGTTGCACCGGCAGCGTGATCGCGTTGGCGTCGGCCACCACGCGGTCGGCCGCTTCATAAAGGCCCAGCAGGATGTTGACCGCGATGGGGCGGCTGATGAGCGGATCGCTCTCGTAGCTGGCGATGCGCTCCGGGTCGTGCGTGAGGAACTTCGCCTTCACGTAGCTGTTGACGAAGAACAGCCCGCGCAGCTTGTGCATCAGCGCCAGGCCGGGCCGCGCGAAGGGCACGTAGAGCTTGACCTTGAAAGCCGGCGAGGCCAGCGTGAGGCCGCGCACCTTGGGCGCGTAGTCGTGCGCCCAGGTGGCGATCAGCACCGCGCCCACGCTCTGCGCGACCACGTGGATGTCCTGCTCGGGCACGCCGTGGGCGGTGCCGATGTGCTGCACGAAGGTCTGCACGTCGCGCACCGAGGTGCCGAAGCTGGGGCTGTAGCCGCGCTGGCCCGGCGAGCGGCCGTGGCCGCGGGCGTCCCAGGCGTAGAAATCGAAGTCGGGCAGGTCGAGCTCGTCGACCAGGTGGGCCATGCGCGCGCCGTGCTCGTGGCCGCGGTGGAACAGCAGCACGGCGCCGCGCCGCGCGGCCCCCGTGGCGGGCCAGCGGCGGTAGAAGAGCGATTCGCCGTCGTGCGTCTGGAAATGGAGTTCCTCGGCGATGCGTGGAGTGGTGTTCGTCATTGAGTCCCTGTGGAGTTCTTGTTGTCAGCCTCCGCCAGTGCCCGGCGGATGCGGTTGGTGATGGTCCAGGCCACGAGCGCGGCCAGCAGCGGCATCAGCACGGCCGTCCAGCCCGGCAGCGGCCCGCCCAGCGCCACGTACAGGCCGAGCGCGCCGAACACGAAGGCCCGGTCGCTCTTGCCCAGCGGGCCGTCGTAGCGGCGCGAGGCGCCCACGGTGGGGCCCAGCGCGCCGGCGAATTCGCTCAGCCCGGCCAGCACGATGACGGTGCCGACCCAGAAGCCGCCGAAGGGCTGCACCAGCGCGAAAGGCAGGTACAGCGCGGCGTCGGAGACCACGTCGGTCAGTTCGTTGAGGAAGGCGCCCAGCCTGCTCTGCTGGTTGTGCTCGCGCGCCAGCATGCCGTCGATGGCGTTGAAGGCCATGCGCAGGAACATCCACAGCGGGATGAGCCCGAAGGCCGCCAGCGAGGGCGCCGCGAAGAAAAGCCAGAGCCCGAGCGCGACCGAAACGACGCATGCCGCCATCGTGACCTGGTTGGCGGTGACGCCCATCGCATGCAGGCGGACCACCAGCGGCCGCAGCAGGGCCTGGAAACGCGGCTTCAGTTCGTAGATCGACACGTGCTGTCTTCCCCTCGTTTGTTATGTGCCGAAGCATTCTGCCAGTCTGGCCCAAGGACTAAACTTGCCGACGCAGACCCTTACCCAATGACCATCCAGACAGACGACTTCGCGCCCGCCCCCCAACGCGTGGTGTCCGCGGCCCCCGCTTCGCCCAACGAAGAGGCGATAGAGCGGGCCTTGCGTCCCAAGCTGCTCGACGAGTACGTCGGCCAGGCCAAGGTGCGCGAGCAGCTCGAGATCTTCATCGGTGCCGCGCGCAAGCGGCAGGAAGCCCTCGACCACGTGCTGCTTTTCGGCCCGCCGGGCCTGGGCAAGACCACGCTGTCGCACATCATCGCGGCCGAGCTGGGCGTGAACCTGCGCCAGACTTCCGGCCCTGTGCTCGAGAAGCCCAAGGACCTGGCGGCGCTGCTGACCAACCTGGAGCCGAACGACGTGCTCTTCATCGACGAGATCCACCGGCTGAGCCCGGTCGTCGAGGAAATCCTGTATCCCGCGCTGGAGGACTACCAGATCGACATCATGATCGGCGAGGGCCCCGCGGCGCGCAGCATCAAGCTCGACCTGCAGCCTTTCACCCTGGTGGGCGCCACCACCCGCGCCGGCATGCTGACCAACCCGCTGCGCGACCGCTTCGGCATCGTCGCGCGGCTGGAGTTCTACACGCCCGAAGAACTCGCGCTGATCGTGCACCGCAGCGCCGGCCTGCTCAAGGTCGAGGCCGACCCGGCCGGCGGCTTCGAGATCGCCCGCCGTTCGCGCGGCACGCCCCGCATCGCCAACCGCCTGCTGCGCCGCGTGCGCGACTACGCCGAGGTCAAGGGCAACGGCCGCATCACCGAAGACATCGCGCACCGGGCGCTGGCCATGCTCGACGTCGACCCGCAGGGCTTCGACCTGATGGACCGCAAGCTGCTGGAGGCCGTGATCCACCGCTTCGACGGCGGCCCGGTTGGCCTGGACAACGTGGCCGCCAGCATCGGCGAGGAGCGCGACACCATCGAGGACGTGATCGAGCCGTACCTCATCCAGCAGGGCTACCTGCAGCGCACGCCGCGCGGGCGCATCGCCACGCTGGCCGCCTACCGCCACCTCGGCGTGGCCCCGCCTTCCGGCCGCGCCGACGGCCCCGATCTCTTTGGAGCCTGATCCCCATGCACACCCATGACCTGAGCGCCTGGCAGCACGACCACCATTTCGGCGCCGACACCTCTTCCGCCGAGCGCAGCACGCGCCTCGTGATGTGGATCACCGCCGCCATGATGGCCATCGAGATCGGCGCCGGTTGGTGGTTCAACTCGATGGCGCTGCTGGCCGACGGCTGGCACATGAGCTCCCACGCGCTGGCCATCGGCCTGAGCGCCTTCGCCTATGCGGCCGCACGCCGCTACGCACGCGACCCGCGCTTCGCCTTCGGCACCTGGAAGATCGAGGTGCTCGGCGGCTTCGCGAGCGCGCTGGCGCTGCTGGGCGTGGCGGCGCTGATGGTGTTCGGCTCGCTGGAGCGGCTGTGGTCGCCGGCGGCCATCCACTACCCCGAAGCCATTTCCGTGGCGGTGCTGGGGCTGGTGGTCAACCTGGTCTGCGCGCGGCTGCTGGGCGGGGCGCACCATCATCACGGGCATGGCCATGACCACCACGGGCACGATCATCACGACCATGCCCACCACGATCATCATGATCACCATGGCCACGACCTGAACCTGCGCTCGGCCTACCTGCACGTCGTGGCGGACGCCGCCACCTCGGTGCTCGCCATCGCGGCGCTGCTGGGCGGCTGGTTCTACGGCTGGGCCTGGCTCGATCCGGCGATGGGCATCGTCGGCGCGGTGCTGGTGGCGGTCTGGGCCAAGGGGCTGCTGAAGGAAACCGGCAAGGTGCTGCTCGACCGCGAGATGGACCACCCGGTGACGGAAGAAATCCGCGAAGGCGTCGAGACCATGCTGGCCGACTCCGAAACCCGCGTGGCCGACCTGCACGTGTGGCGCGTGGGCCGCGACGCGTACGCCTGTGCGCTCACCGTGGTGACGCACTCGCCGACGCTCACGGCCGACGAGGTGCGGGCCTGCTTCTCGATGCACGAGGAGATTCGGCACTCCACGGTGGAAATCCAGCGCTGCGCCGATTGAGGTCGCGGGCGCTCGTCAGGCCCTTGCGGCGCGCGTGTGCCGCACGATCAATATCTGCGCCGCGTAGTAGGTCGACAGCACCCACAGCGACGCCAGCGGCAGCGGCGCCACGAACTTGTTGGTCGCCAGCAGCGAATCGCTCAGCATGAAGAAGCAGGCGCCCACCGCCACCCAGGGCGCGGACGGGTTCGCATCTCGCAGCACCGCGGCCCGGCCGATGGCCTGCGCCGCCATGCAGGCGATCACCACCACGTAGGCGCCGACCGGAATCCGCAATGCAGCCGGTAGCCCGCCGTGCCAGAGAAAGGCGTACATCCCGGCGCCGATCAGCAGCGTGGTCACCAGTGCCCGGGGCTGCGGAAACAGTCCCACGCCGATGCGGAACAGCGCGATATAGGCGAGGTGGGCCAGCAGGAAGCACACGAGGCCGGGAACGAAGAGCCGGGTCGGGCCCATCAGCATCACGTCGCCGGCGAACGAGGCGACCAGCCCCGCCAGCAGCAGGCCATCGAAGCCGGTGATCGAACCGCCCGCCAGCGCCCGCCGGGCGGCCATGAAGATCGCGATCGACAGGGCCAGCGGCTTGAAGACGAAGTGCAGCCAGCCGATGCCCAGCGCCGCGCTCGCGGTGGCCAGGGCGGCGGCCTCGATCAGCAGCACTTCGGTGACCGAAAGCCGCCCCTGCAGCACACCGCCGATCGCCCACAGCGCGGCCGTCAGCGCGGCCAGCCAGACGGCGGAGTGCGACAGCGGCATGAGGTCGGAGAACCACAGGAACACCACGGCGAACCCGACCAGCAGCAGGAACTGGACGCCCGCGAACCACTGCACGCCCTTGCTCACCGCCGGCTCGTAGCGCGTCACCTTCGCGATGTCGAAGTGCGGCTTGGGAAATCGCGCCGCCACGTCGGCCGGCCGCCAGCCGGGCGGCTTGAGCCACACGCGCAGCTTGTCGGTCCAACTGCGCGCATGCCATGAATCCTTCGCGAGCGCCCAGTAGACCTCGGCGTTGGCCCACAGCGGGTCCCAGCTGCGCAGTTCGCCGCGCGTGCCGTAGACGCAGCGCTCTCCTTCCTCGCGGAAGGTGCCGAACATGCGGTCCCACACGATCAGGATGCCGCCGTAGTTGCGGTCGAGGTACTGGTCGTTCACCGCGTGGTGTACCCGGTGGTTGGATGGCGAGCAGAACCAGCGGTCGAACCAGCCCAGCTTGCCCACCTGCTCGGTGTGCACCCAGAACTGGTAGAGCAGGTCGACGAGCGCCACCACGCCGAACACCAGCGGCGGCACGCCGGCCACCGCCATCGGCAGGTAGAAGATCCAGCCCAGCAGCGCGCCGCTGGAGGTCTGGCGCAGCGCGGTCGAGAGGTTGTAGTGCTGGCTCTGGTGATGCACCACGTGCGCAGCCCACAGCACGGCCGACTCGTGGCCCATGCGGTGCAGCCAGTAGTAGCAGAAGTCGTAGAACACGAGCGCCAGCAGCCAACCGTACCAGGTGGTCCAGAACTCCTTCATGGCTTCCTGCGGAAAGAGCGCCACCGTCGAATAAACGGCCGTGTAGATGCCGATGCGCAGCAGGCCGGTGAGCACCGCGCTGACTTGGCTGAGCATGCCCAGGCCTACGCTGTTGACGGCGTCGGCGAGGCGGTAGGTGTCCTGCCCGGTGCCGCGTCGTGCCCTGGTGCGGCCGACAGCGAACTCGATCCCCATCAGCAGGAAGAAGACGGGGGTTGCTAGAACAATGATCTGGCCAGGTCGCATCGCGCGATTGTGCGTTGCTGCACTGCCACAAGTCATCGGGATGTCACGGGGTCGCCATCGTATGGTCACCCGCCGGTGGGAGCCTACCCGTCCATGCAACGCGACGACGCTTTCCTTCGCGCATGGCGCGACACCGCGACCCGGGCCCTCGACCCCGAGGACGATGATCGCGGGCGTCCACCATTGCACTTCCGCACCCTCTGGATCTCCGACCTGCACCTGGGCACCCCCGGATGCCAGGCCCGGGCCCTGCTCGATTTCCTCAAGCACACGGAGTGCGAGACCCTGTTCCTGGTCGGCGACATCATCGACGGCTGGCAGCTCAAGCGGCACTGGTACTGGCCGCAGGCGCACAACGACGTGATCCAGAAGCTGCTGCGCAAGGCGCGCAAGGGCACGCGCGTGATCTTCATTCCGGGCAACCACGACGAATTCGCCCGCAAGTACCTGCACCACAACTTCGGCGGCATCGACGTGGCCGAGGAATGGATCCACGAGACGGCAGACGGCCGCAAGCTCTGGATCATCCACGGCGACCTGTTCGACGGCGTGATCCAGTGCGCCAAATGGCTGGCCTACGTGGGCGACTCGCTCTACGAGTTCACGCTCAAGCTCAACCGCCATCTCAACTCGCTGCGCGCGCGCATGGGGCTGCCGTACTGGTCGCTGTCCAAGTACCTCAAGGGCAAGGTCAAGCGGGCCGTGAGCTACGTGGGCGACTTCGAAGTGGCCGTGGCCCGCGAAGCCAGCAAGCGCGGCGCGCAGGGCGTGGTCTGCGGCCACATCCACCATGCCGAGATGCGCGACATCGACGGCATCCTCTACTGCAACGACGGCGACTGGGTCGAGAGCCTCACGGCGCTGGCCGAGCATGCCGACGGCACGCTGGAAATCATCGACTGGGCGAAGCACATGCCCGTGCCTGCGAAGGCGGCGCCGCAGCGCGAAGCCGTCGCCGCCTGAACCGGACGGCCGGTCGTCAGCCCTTGCGATCGGGGCCGTTCGCCGTCGTGTGGCCGAGCTGCTAGCGCCAGAGGTCGTAGTACCTGAACGCGCTCTTGCCCAGTTCGTCCATCCACAGCCACCAGGCCAGCGCGAGCTTCTCGGGGCCGTCGGCTTCCGGCAGGTTCTGGAAAAGGGGGGGGGCGGCAGGCGGTTCGGGCAGTTCGTAGTCGCACAGCCGCTCGACGCTGGCGTGCGGGAAGCCGGGAATGACAGTGCTCACTGCAGTGCTCCTTCAGCGCGGCGCGTTTTTTCTGGCGCCCTGAACGACTCCCCGGCAGATTGAAGCAAAAAGCGGCGCGGCGACGTATCGGACAATCCCGGATGAAAACAAAAGTCCACTGAAATCCGTAGGCCGCTGGCGGCGAAACCACGTTCGTCCGATCCGGCGATGCCGCCCGCCCCCGCCGGCATCACACTCGCCGGAGCATCCCGAATGGAGACGACAAACACATGGCCTGGGCACTCACGGCCGCGGAAACCGCATTCCGCGACGAGGTTCGAGACTTCCTGGCGCGCGAGCTGACGCCCGAACTGCGCATCGCGGGCCGGCGCTGCTCCGGCATCTTCAGCGACTACGAATACGGCAACCGCTGGCACCGCATCCTCGCCAAACGCGGCTGGAGCGTTCCGCATTGGCCGGTGGAGCACGGCGGCACCGGCTGGACGCCGATGCAGCACTACATCTTCTCGGCCGAGCTGGCGGCCGCCGACGCACCGGCGCGCGCGCCCATGGGCCCCGGCATGGTCGCGCCGGTGATCATCGCCTTCGGCACCGAGTCGCAGAAGCGCGCCTGGCTGCCCGGCATCCGCTCGGGTGAGGACTACTGGTGCCAGGGCTACTCGGAGCCACAGTCGGGTTCCGACCTGGCCTCGCTGCAGTGCAAGGCCGTGCGGGACGGTGACCACTACGTCATCAACGGCACCAAGATCTGGACCACCCACGCCCAATACGCGAACCGCATGTTCTGCCTCGTGCGCACCTCCTCGGGCGGCAAGCCGCAGCAGGGCATCAGCTTCCTGTGCTTCGACATCCCGGCGCCGGGCATCACCATCCGGCCGATCATCAGCATCTCGGGCGACCACGAGCTGAACCAGGTGTTCTTCGACGACGTGCGCGTGCCGGCCGAAGGGCTCATCGGCGAGGAGAACCAGGGCTGGACCATCGCCAAGTACCTGCTGCAGCACGAGCGTGGCGGCGCATGGGCGCCGATGCTGCGTGCGCGCCTGCGCCGGCTGCAGCAAGCCGCCGACGCGGCCTTCGCGGCAGGCGACACGCACGAGGCTGACGACATGGCCCTGCGCCTGGCCGAAGCCGAATGCGCCATCGACGCGCTCGAGGCCACCGAGCTGCAGTCGCTGCGCGCCCAGGCCCGCGGCGAGCCGCACGGCATTCGCCCGTCGATGGGCAAGGTGCTGGGCTCCGAGCTGCGCCAGCGGCTGACCGAGCTGGGCATCGAAATCGCAGCCCACTACGCCGCCGCCTCCCTGCCGCTGGACGATGGCCTGCAAGGCGGCGAACTGCCCGTTCCGGAGGACGCCGTGTTCTCGATGTCGGCCTACCTCAACGACCGCGCGGCTTCGATCTATGCGGGTTCGAATGAAGTGCAGCGCAACATCGTCGCGGCCCATCTGCTGGCGAACTGAGAGGCCGCTCCATGAACACCACCACCGAACGCGACGACACCCTGGCCATGCTGCGCGACAGCCTCGCGCGCTACCTCGACGACAACCACGGCTTCGAGCAGCGCCTGTACGCGCTGCGCAAGGCCGACGACGCGCCGCCGCCGTTCTGGCGCGGCCTCGCCACCGAGCTCGACCTGCTCGGCGCGGCGCTGCCCGAATCGCAGGGCGGCCTCGGCGGCGGCATGCCCGCGCATCTCGCGCTGATCGAAACGCTGGGCGGCGCGCTCGCCGCCGAGCCCTACCTGTCGACGATGGTGATCGGCGCGGGCCTGCTGCAGCGCAACCCCAGCGCGCAGGCCGATGCGCTGCTCGCTCAAGTGGTCGCCGGCGAGACCGTGCTCGCGTTCGCGCACGGCGAGCCGCAGAGCCGGCACGACCGCGCCGACGTGCGAACCGAAGCCGTGCGCGAAGCCGATGGCTCCTTCCGCCTCAACGGCCGCAAGGCCGTGGTGCACGCCGCACCATGGGCCAGCCACCTGCTCGTGAGCGCGCGCGGCAGCGCCGGCCTTTCGCTCTTCGTCGTGCCGAAGAACACGTCCGGCCTTCGCCTGCGCGCCTACCCGACGCGCGACGGCGGCCGCGCCGGCGACATCGCCTTCGACGACCTGCGCCTGCCCGCCGATGCATTGCTGGGCACGGAAGGTGCCGCGCTGCCGCAGATCGAACAGGCGCTCGACGAGGCCACGCTCGCCATCTGCGCCGAGTCGGTGGGAGTGATGCGCCGCCTGATGCGCGACACGCTCGACTACGTGCGCCAGCGCAAGCAGTTCGGCGTGCCGATCTCCAGCTTCCAGGTGCTGCAGCACCGGCTGGCCGACATGCACATGGCGCTGGAGCAGGCGGCCGCGCTCACCGCGAGCGTGGGCGAAATCATCGGCACCGCGCCGGCACCGGAACGCGCGCGCGCCGTCTCGTCCGCCAAGGTGGCCGCGGCGAAAGCATGCAAGGCCGTGGGCCAGGGCGCGGTGCAGTTGCACGGCGGCATGGGCATGACCGAAGAATTGGCAGTGGGCCACTACGTGCGCCGCGCCACGCTCATCGAAGGCCAGTTCGGCCCGCCTTCGTGGCATCTGCGGCGCGTTGCGAAGCTGCGTGCCGCCGTGGCGATGGCGTAGCGCCGCGCATTCGTCGCTTTCGACGATGCGGCGCCTTGGGCCCGGCGCCAAGATGCCTCCACACACAGGAGAGACACACCATGGCTGGTCCACTGCAAGGCCTTCGGGTGATCGAGATGGCGGGCATCGGCCCGGGGCCGTTCTGCGCGATGCTCTTCGCCGACATGGGCGCGGAGGTGATCCGCATCGAGCGCCCCGGCACGCGCACCGCGCCGCACGACATCCTCGCGCGCGGGCGCAGCACGCTGCAGGTCGACCTGCGCGCGGAAGGCGCGGCGCAATCCGTGCTCGACGCCATCGCGAAGGCCGACGTGCTCATCGAAGGCTTCCGCCCCGGCGTGATGGAGCGCCTGGGCCTCGGCCCCGCCGAATGCCATGCGCGCAACCCGCGCCTGGTCTACGGCCGCATGACAGGCTGGGGCCAGCACGGTCCGCTCGCGCATGCGGCGGGCCATGACATCAACTACATCGCCATCAGCGGCGCGCTGCACGCCATCGGCCGCGCGGGCGAGCCGCCGGTGCCGCCGCTGAACTACGTGGGCGACTTCGGCGGCGGCGCGATGCTGCTGGCCTTCGGCATCCTCGCCGCGCTGCACGAGGCCAAGGGCTCGGGCCAGGGGCAGGTGGTCGATGCGGCCATGACCGACGGCGCGGCGCTGCTGTCTTCCATGATGTACGGCTTCAGGTCGGCCGGCCAGTGGAGCAACCAGCGCGGCGAGAACATGCTCGACGGCGGCGCGCACTTCTACGACACCTATGCCTGCGCCGACGGCAAGTACGTGGCGGTGGGCGCCATCGAGCCGCAGTTCTACGCACTGCTGCGCGAGCGCTGCGGCATCGCCGAGGACACGGCCTTCGACGCGCAGATGGATGCCGACCGCTGGCCGCTGCTCAAGCTGCGCATGGCCGACGTGTTCCGCACCCGCACGCGCGACGAGTGGTGCGTGCTGCTCGAAGGCAGCGACGCCTGCTTCGCGCCCGTGCTCGACTGGGACGAGGCCCCGGAGCATCCGCACAACGTGGCGCGCGGCACCTTCGCCACTGTCAACGGCGTGGTGCAGCCCGCGCCCGCGCCGCGCTTCAGCCGCACCGCGCCCGTGCTGCCGCAGGCCACCGCGCATGAAGACGGCCCTGCCGTGCTGCGCCGCTGGGGCGTGGCGGCGGACGCGATCGCGCCCCTGTGCGGCGCTTGAGAAAAGCAGAAGAAAGAAAACGGAGCCAGCCACCCATGTTCCTCACCCAACCCCTGCACAAGGGCCGGCGCGAGAAGGCCAGGGCCACCGCCATCGTCTGCGGCGCCACGCGCCTCGATTTCGGCACGCTCGCCGACCGCGTCGCGCGCCTCGGGGCCGTGCTGAAGCATCTCGGCATGGCCCGCGGCGACCGGGTCGGCATGATGAGCCTCAACTCGCACCGCTTCGTCGAATATTTCTTCGGCACCTGGTGGGGCGGCGGCGTCATCAACCCGGTCAACATCCGCTGGAACCCGAAGGAAGTCGCCTACTCGCTGGACGACTGCGACACCCGCATCCTGCTGGTGGACGACCTGTTCGTGCCCATGGTGCCCGCGTTGCGCCAGCTCTCGGCCTCGCTGCGCACCGTGGTCTATTGCGGCGACGGCGCGGTGCCCGAGGGCATGGTCGGCTACGAGGCGCTGCTGGCGCAGGCCGAGCCCGTCGAGGACGCGCCGCACGACTCCGACGAGCTCGCCGCCATCATGTACACCGGCGGCACCACCGGGCAGCCCAAGGGCGTGATGCTCACGCACGGCAACCTGTGCATCAACGCGCTGAGCACCGTGGCGGCGCTGCCGCGCGATGCGCAGAGCGCGGTGGCCCTCGTCGCCGCGCCCATGTTCCATGTGGCCGGCTGCGGCGCCACCATCCAGAACATGCTGCGGCTCACGCCCACCCACGTGCTTCCGATGTTCGACGAGCTGGCGGTGCTGCAGGCGATGCAGTCCGCGCGCATCACCGAGATGTTCATGGTGCCGACCATGATCAAGCGCGTGGTCGAGCATCCGCGCTTCGCGGAGTTCGACCTTTCGAGCCTGCAACTGCTGTTCTACGGCGCCGCGCCCATCGACGCGGCGCTGCTCGACCAGGCGATGCGCGCCATTCCCGGCGCCTCTTTCGCTCAGGTCTACGGCATGACGGAGCTCTCGCCGGTGGTCACTGCGCTGTCGCCGCACTGCCACCTGCCTGGCCCTGACCGAGATCGCCTGCTGCGTTCGGCGGGCACGCCGGTGCCCATCGCCGAGGTGCGCATCGTCGACGGCGAAGACAACGAGCTGCCGCCCGGACAGGTCGGCGAGATCGTCGCGCGCGGCCCGATGGTGATGAAGGGCTACTGGAACAAGCCCGAGCAGACCGAGGCCGCGCTGCGCGGCGGCTGGATGCACACCGGCGACGGCGGCTGCATGGACGAGCAGGGTTTCGTCTACGTGGTCGACCGCATGAAGGACATGATCGTGAGCGGTGGCGAGAACGTGTATTCGGCCGAGGTCGAGAACGCCATCGCGAAGATGCCGCAGGTGCTGATGTCGGCCGTGATCGGCGTGCCCGACGACGAGTGGGGCGAGCGCGTGCATGCGGTGATCGTGCGGCGCGAGGGCATGGCGCTGGAGGCCGATGCCGTCATCGCCCACTGCCGCGAGCACATCGCGAACTACAAGTGCCCGCGCAGCGTGGAGTTCCGCGACGCGCTGCCGCTCTCGGCGGCCGGCAAGCTGCAGAAGTTCCAGCTGCGCGAGCCCTTCTGGGCCGGCAGGGAACGCCGCGTCGGATGAGCACAGGGCGCAGGAATCCAAGAAAGAAAGCAAGCAAAGGAAGACAACATGCCGATCGATTTCCGCCGCTCCTGGAGCGACGAAGACCTGGAGCTGTACCGCGACAACGTGGTGCGATTCATCGAGACCGAAGTGCTGCCGCACGACGAGGAAGCCCGCAAGCGCGGCCATGTGGGCCACGAGGTCTGGCGCAAGGCCGGCGCCCTTGGCCTGCTGTGCGCCGACATTCCCGAGGAATACGGCGGCGCCGGCGGCGACTTCCGCCACGAGGCCGTGTTCTACGAGGAGATGTCGCGCCGAGCCCTCACCGGCATGGCGACTTCGGTACACAGCATCGTGGCGCACTACTTCCTCAACCACGGCACCGAGGAGCAGAAGCGCAACTACCTGCCGCGCATGGCGCGCGGCGAGATGGTGGGCGCCATCGCCATGACCGAGCCCGGCGCGGGCTCCGACCTGCAGGGCGTGCGCACACGTGCCGAGAAGAAGAACGGCGGCTACGTCGTCAACGGCTCCAAGACCTTCATCACCAACGGCTTCCTGGCCGGCGTGGTGCTGGTGGTGTGCAAGACCGATCCGGCGCAGGGCGCGAAAGGCACGTCGATCCTCATCGTCGAGACCGAGGGCTGCAAGGGCTTCCGCGTGGGCCGCGTGCTCGACAAGATCGGCATGAAGGCACAGGACACCTCCGAGCTTTTCTTCGACGACGTGCGCGTGGGCTCCGACGCGCTGCTCGGCGGCGTGGAGGGCCAGGGCTTCTTCCAGCTCATGAGCGACCTGCCTTACGAGCGCACCATCATCGGCCTGAGCGCGCTGGCCACCATGGAAGGCGCCTACCAGGCCACGATCGACTACGTGCGCGACCGCAAGGCCTTCGGCAAGCCGGTGGCCGAGTTCCAGAACACGAAGTTCAAGCTGGCCGAGATCGCCACGCAGATCAAGGTGGGCCGCGCCTTCATCGACCGCTGCATCGAAGACCTCGTAGCCGGCAAGCTCGACACCGCCACCGCCTCCATGGCCAAGCTCTGGGGCTCGGAGGCCCAGGGCCGCGTGATCGACGAGTGCCTGCAGCTCTTCGGCGGCTACGGCTTCATGAACGAATACATGGTGGCGCGCATGTACGCCGACGCGCGGGTGCAGCGCATCTACGGCGGCACCAACGAGATCATGAAAGAGGTGATTGCCAGGGCGCTCTGAGCGAGCGACCCGGCGCCCCGCTCAGGACAGCCGCCTGATCTCCGAGCGCGCGATCTCGCGGTGGTGGTACGAGGGCGACAGGCCGATGAACTCCGTGTATTTCTCGCGCGCCGCCTCGGCGTTGCCCGCGTCCTCCAGCTCCAGCGCCTCCATCGTGACCTGGGTGAAGAGCCGGTTGGCCTCGCTTTCGCGCGCGGTGGCGGCCAGCGTCTTGGGCTGCAGCTCGGGCTGCGCGGCGTAGATCCGCCGCTGCACCTCGATCACTTCGATCAGCGCGCGGCCGATGCGCTGGATGTTCTCGTCCACGGGGGCGAGGTCGGTGGCGCGCACTTCCGTGGCGGCCTGGTCCATCAGGTGCGATGCCACGCGCAGCAGCTGGTGCAGTTGCCTGTGTGTCATCGGCGGGCCGCTCCGTGCGGGCGACCGCTTCCTGGCTTCGCAGCTTCCGCGAAGCCGTTTCCTTGCAATAAGCTCATCCGTTGTTCCGTCCGGTGCCGGATGCCGTCCTTGCGCGCGGCCTGCGCTGCAGTGCCGGCTCCGCCGCCCTGGTCTTTCCTCTTGTTGTTTCTTCTTCAGCCCCGCGCTGCTTGTCGGCGAGCTGGCTTGCGCGCTCGGCGATGGCCATGTTCCTCGCCGCCTCCGCGCCGTATGTCTTCACCGAGAAGGCCTTGCTCACGCTGCCCTTGCCGGCGGTGTAGGTGATGGCCAGCCAGTAGCCGGGGTGGCTGGGGTTGGGCGTCTTGAAATGCACGCCGCTCACGCCGCTGGTGTTGTTGCGCCGTGTGATCTCGGACTTCGAACGCTTGGCCGTGCGCGGCCCGGCCGCGTGGGCCGACAGTCCCATGCGGATCGCCTCCTCGGCCGGATGGATGCGCGCCAGCCCCGTCATGCGCTTCAACTGCTGCGCGCGCTCCTGGATCGCCAGCGCCTGCGCGTCGTCGCCCAGTTCGGCGACGGAGAAGTCGGTGCGCAGGATCTCGTCCTGCGCGATGTAGGTCTTGGCCATCCATGCGCGCACGCGGCCGCCCGGCGCGAGATGGTGGAACACGCCGGTCACGCCGGTGCTGTTGTTGGCGCGGCGCTTCTCGGCCCGCGCGCTGCGCGGCTGCGGCGGCACGCTGCGCACGATCTGGTCGCGCCAGTCCTGCGCGTGGAGCAGCGCCTGCTCCGCGCCGCCGTAGCTGGCCTTGCCGAACAGCCTGTGATGGCGGATGCCGTTGCGGACGATGGAGACTTCGAAACCCCAGGACCTGGAGTAGATGCCATACATGGCTGCCGGGTTCGGGATACCTTTGGGCATTCTCGACGTGATGCTGCTACTTGCGTACTCAGCCTTGCTGTTGCAGCTGACTACGATGGGCTCCCCGGTTTGCGCATCGCTCTTTGGCGCGCATTTTTCGCAGCTATTCTGGCCGAAGCTCCGCCACAAATTCACCCGAACATCGAAGCACGGAAAAATATCTTCAGTGAGGTGCGCCGGGCGTGCATGTCCACCGGCCGCCGCGCGAACGGAGCCGGTCCCGCCCATCGGCGCGCTCACTGCGGCGGCCTCGCCCCGGCGGCGGCCATGCCGTGCTGCAGGGAGGCAGTCTGCGAAGGCTGCTCCAGCAGGAAGGGAATGGAAAGCGGCGGCGCCTTGGCCTCGGCGCTGCTGTCTTTTTGCAGGAACGCGAGCTTGTCCTCGAGCTGGCGCCTGCGCTCCTCGATGGCCAGCAGCTTCGCCTGCTCGGCTCCGTGTTCCTTGATGGAGAAGGCCTTGCTCACGCTGCCCCTGCCGGCCGTGTAGGTGATGGCGAGCCAGTAGCCCGGATGGCCCGGGTTCGGCGCCTTGAAATGCACGCCGCTCACCCCGCTCGAATTGGTGCTGCGCTTGATCTCCGACTTCGAGCGCTTGGGCTGGAGCGTCACGGCCGCGAAGGCCGGCGGGCTCGTGCGGATGGTTTCCTCCGCCGGATGCAGCTTCGCCAGCCCGTCCATGCGGTCGAGCTGCCGCGCCCGCTCCTCGATGGCCAGCGCCTGCGCCGCTTCGCCCATCGAATTCACGGGAAAGTCGGTGCGCAGGATCTCGTCCTGCCCGATGTAGGTCTTGGCGACCCAGGCTCGCACCCTGCCGCCCGGCGCGACCTGGCAGAACACGCCCGACACGCCCGTGGTGTTGTTGACCCGCAGTTTCTCGGCCCGCGTGCGCCGCGGCACCGGCGGCACGCTGCGCACCACGCCGTCGCGCCAGTCCTGCGCCTGTCTGAGCGCCTGCTCGTCGCCGCCGTAGCTGGCGCGGCCGAACTGCTGGAAGTAGCGCTTTCCGTTTCGCACGATCGACACCTCGTAGCCCCAGCTGCGGGGGTAGATGCCGTACATGGCTGCGGGGTTGGGGATTCCTTTGGGCATGGTGCTTCGGCTTGAGTCCGCTCTCTGGTTCTTGCATGGCTTTCCCGCCGGGCGCCTTGGGGGGCGGCGCCGGGCGCGGATTCCCATGCGCCGCGATGCGCCTTGCGCTATCGCGGCAGTTGGAACACAGAGGGAAATGCTAGGGACGCAGGCACCGGCGGGGTATCACCGGAATCCGTAGTTCAGGGGGTAGGCGGCACCGGAAAGATGCCGGATGTAAGGCTATCGGATGACACCCAGCCGGCGCGCAATCGCTACCGCCTGCGTCCGGCTCTTCGCATCCAGCTTCATGTTGATGTTGCGCAGGTGCGTGCGCACCGTGCTGTCCGACACGAAGAGCTTTTCGGCCATGGCGTTGTTCGAGTAGCCCTCGGCCAATAGCTGCAGCACGCGGATTTCCTTGCGCGTGAGCGGCTCCTTGATCGCGTCGCCGGCTGGCGCTTCCGGTTCGGCGGCCGCCGCCATCGGTCCCACGGCCTGCAGCAGGCGCTGGAGGTGGTCCGCGAGGATCGGGTCGCTGTTGCCTTCCTGCATCGCGGCGGCGCAGCGGTGTACCAGCGTTCCGACGGCCGGGCCCTCGTCGAGGATCAGCCGCATGAAGCCTTCCTGGCTCGCGGCCTGCAGCACCTCGGCGAATTCCTCGGCTGCGGCGGCCGGGTCGCCGGCGCGTTGCAGGGCCAGGGCGCGCAGCACCTTGAGCTTGAGCACTCGCCGGTTGCGGGCGACGGCCAGCGCGGCGTGCAGTTCGGCGTCAAGCACGGACAGCGCCGCGCGTGCGTCGCCGAAAGCGATTTCCCATCGGGCCTTGGCGAGCGCGAGGTAGTCGAGGTCATGCGCGGGCAGGCGCTGGCGGCGCTCGCGTTCCCACAGGGCCGGGTCGTCGGCGCGCAGCAGTTCGTCGTGCGAGGCGGGGCCGTTGCCCTGCAGGAGCAGCATGCGCGAGCGCTCCAGCTTGGCGCCGGCCACCACGCGCGGCAGCTGGCGCTGGTGGCCCAGGTATTCGAGCTCGGTGAGCGCCTGGAAGGCCGCGTCGATGTCGCCTGCGTGGAAGGCCAGCCGCGAGCGCATCGCGTGGCTCAGGATCATGTGGTCGGGCAGGCCCACGTCGCGCGCCATCGGCAGGTACACGTTCAGCAGCCGCTCGGCCTGCGCGAGCTGGTTGGTCTCGTAGACGGCGCCGGCGTACAGCACGCCGGCCCATGCGTTGCCATGGCTGTGGTTGTACGACACGGCATGCGTCGAATCGACCGCCATGCGCAGCCGAGCCGTGGCCTGCCGCAGCCGGCCTTCGTGCAGGTCGAAGAGACCGGCCAGCGACTCGGTGTACATGCGGTTGAAGGCGCTGTTGCCCTGCTCGCGGCGGGCCGCGTCGAGCAGGCGCCGCGCCTCGTGCTGGTCGCCGCGCACCGCGAGGATGTGGGCCATGGCGTTGAGCAGCACGCTGTCGGCAAAGGCCAGGCCGGTGGGCAGGCGCGCCAGGCTCAGGCGGCCGGCCTCGTAGGCCTCGTCGTGGCGGTCCTGCATGGCCAGCAGCAGCGGCACCAGCGTGTGGGCGCTGGCGCGCACCTCGGCGATGGGGCTGTCGAGGCAGCCCGACGCGTCGAGCTGGCGCATTGCATCCCATGGGCCGTGGGTGAAGCAGGTGGCCCACAGCGAGATCGGCTGCAGGAAGGGGTGCTCGCGCAGCTGGTGCTCGGGAATGGCCGAGAACCAGCGCGCCAGCATGCGCATGCGGCCTTCCTCGAGGAACTGCGCGGCATGGTGGTCGAGCAGGTTCAGCGCATGCGGATGGTCGCCTCCTTCAATGGCGTGGTCGATGGCGGGCACCGGCCGGCCGTGCGACTCGTACCAGCCCGAGGCCGCGAGGTGCAGGCGCGCAGGCTCGCCGGGCATCTCGCGCGCGAGCTGCGCGCGCAGGAAGTCGGCGAACAGGCTGTGATAGCGCCACGCGTCGCCGTCGCCGCTCACCGGCGTGAGGAACAGGTTCGACGCGGCCAGCCGTTCGAGGATGGCCGCGCAGTCCATGCGCGGGCACAGCGCCTGGCACACCGATGCGTCGAGCTGGCGCAGGATGCTGGTGCGCAGCAGGAAGTCGCGGATTTCCTTCGGCTGGTGCGCGAGCACGTCCTCGGCCAGGTACTCGGCCACCGCGCGGTCGGAGCCCGAGAAGCGCTCGACGAAAGCAGTGGCGGTGGCGCCCGCCGAGCCCGCGCCGTGGCGCTCCAGCGCCATCGACGCGAGCCAGATCGCCGCCACCCAGCCTTCGGTCTTGCGGTGCAGCAGCGAGAGCATCTCGGGCGGCAGCGCCTGGCGCAGGCCGAAGAAGGCGGCGGTCTCCTCCAGGCTGAAACGCAGCCGGTCGGTGTCGATCTCGGTGAGCTGCCCGCGCGCGCGCAGCCGGCCCAGGCCGAGGTCGGGCAGGCTGCGCGAGCCGATCACGATCTGCCCCCGGCGCGGCAGGTGCTCGACGATCTCGCGCACCAGCCCCAGCACGGCCGGCTCCTGCACCCGCTCGAAGTCGTCGAGGAACAGCGTGAAGGGCGACTCGTGCGCCGCCAGCGCGGCCACTGCGTCGAAGGGGTTGTTGCCGCCGTTGCCGCGCGGGTCTTCGACGCCCAGGCGCTGCACGGCCTCGGCCAGGCAGTCGAGAAAGCGCGAGACGTCGTTGTCGGCCCGGTCCAGCGTGAGCCACGCGGTGGCGATGCCCTGCGCCTCCATCCGTTCGCGGATCTGCGCCATGGCGGTGGTCTTGCCGAAGCCGGCGGGCGCGCGCACCAGCACCAGCTTCACGGCCGCCGCGGCAACCTCTTCCCGGATCGCGGTGCGCGGCACCTGCGTGGCGACGAAGGCCGGGGGATTGAGCTTGGTTTCGAGAATCCGGGGTGTGGGCGGCTGCATGCGGCGCTGAAATCCCGTCGTTTCCGACGATGTGTGCGGTCGATTCTGCTTCCTAAACTGGGCGGCGACAAACCATTCAGGACACCTCAAGGACACCAGCAGATGCAACTCGATTCCAGCATTGCGGCCGTCGTCACCGGCGGCGCCTCGGGCCTGGGCGCCGCCACCGCGCGCCGCCTCGCGGGCCATGGCGTGAAAGTCGCGCTCTTCGACCTCAATGCCGAGCAGGGCGAGGCCTTGGCGAAGGAACTCGGCGGCATCTTCTGCAAGGTCGACGTCACCTCCGAGGAACAGGTGGATGCGGCATTCGCCAGGGCGCGCGCGGCGCACGGCCAGGAGCGCGTGCTGGTCAACTGCGCCGGCACCGGCAATGCGGTGAAGACCGCGAGCCGCGACAAGTCCACGGGCGAGATCAAGCACTTTCCGCTCGCCAATTTCGACCGCATCATCCAGATCAACCTGGTCGGCACCTTCCGCTGTATCGCCAAGTCGGCGGCCGGCATGCTCACGCTCGACATGCTGGCGGACGGCGAGCGCGGCGCCATCGTCAACACCGCCTCGGTGGCGGCGCAGGACGGCCAGATGGGGCAGGCGGCCTACACAGCCTCGAAGGCCGGCATCGTCGGCATGACGCTGCCCATCGCGCGCGACCTCATGAGCGAGGGCATCCGCGTCAACACCATCCTGCCGGGCATCTTCGACACCCCGCTGCTGCAGGGCGCGCCCGACAACGTGAAGGCCGCGCTGGCGGCGTCGGTGCCCTTCCCGAAGCGGCTGGGCAAGCCGGCGGAGTACGCGACGCTGGCGGAGCTGATGATCACCAACGGCTACTTCAACGGCGAGAGCGTGCGGCTCGACGGGGCCATCCGCATGGCGCCGCGCTGACCCGGACCCACGCATTCATACAGATACAGACAGACAGGAGAACTCCATGCCCGAAGCATTCATCGTCGCCGCCGCCCGCACCGCAGGCGGCCGCCGCAACGGCCGCCTTGCCGGCTGGCACCCGGCCGACCTCGCCGCGCAGGTGCTGAACGCGCTGGTGGCGCGCACCGGCGCCGACCCGGCGCTGGTCGAGGACGTCATCATGGGCTGCGTCGACCAGGCCGGCGAGCAGTCTTCCAACATCGCGCGCAACGCGGTGCTGGCCTCGAAGCTGCCCGAGTCGGTGCCGGCCACCTCGGTCGACCGGCAGTGCGGCTCGTCGCAGCAGGCGCTGCACTTCGCCGCGCAGGCCGTGATGTCGGGCACCATGGACATCGTGATCGCCGCCGGCGTGGAAAGCATGACGCGCGTGCCCATGGGCATGCCCGTCACGCTGCCGCTGAAGAACGGGCTGGGCTTCTACGTGAGCCCGCTCATGGCCAGGCGCTACCCCGACGTGCAGTTCAGCCAGTTCACCGGCGCCGAGATGATCGCCAGGAACTACGGCATCGAGAAGGACGAGCTCGACCGCTACGCGCTCGAAAGCCATCGGCGCGCCATCGCCGCCACCAAGGCCGGCCACTTCGAGCGCGAGATCGTGCCGCTGGCGGTGCGCATGGCCGACGGCACCGAGCCCGGCGAGCAGCACACCGTGGACGAAGGCATCCGCTTCGACGCCACGCTGGAGAGCATCGCCGCCGTGAAGCTCATCGCCGAGGGCGGGCGCTGCACCGCGGCCACCGCCAGCCAGATCTGCGACGGCGCCAGCGGCCTGATGGTGGTGAACGAGCGCGGCCTGAAGACGCTGGGCGTGGAGCCGCTCGCGCGCATCCACCACATGAGCGTGATGGGGCACGACCCGGTGATCATGCTGGAGGCGCCGCTGCCCGCCACGCAGCGCGCGCTGAAGAAGGCGGGCATGAAGATCTCCGACATCGACCTGTACGAAGTCAACGAGGCCTTCGCGCCGGTGCCGCTGGCCTGGCTGCAGGCGCTCGATGCCGACCCGGCGCGGCTCAACGTGAACGGCGGCGCGATCGCGCTGGGCCATCCGCTGGGCGCGTCGGGCACCAAGCTCATGACCACGCTGGTCCACGCGCTCGGCCAGCGCGGCAAGCGCTACGGCCTGCAGACCATGTGCGAGGGCGGCGGCATGGCCAACGTGACCATCGTCGAGCGGCTGTGAAGGCGGCGGCAGGATAGGCGCGGGAGGCCGACTGCGGGGCGGGGAATGCCGATGCCAACATAATCGGGGCCCATGGGCGCCTCGCCATCCATCCTCGATCCCCGTTCCATCATCCTGCTTGCGGGAGTGATGGGCGTCATGATGGCCCTCGTGGTCTTCTTCATGCAGCGCAGCTATCCGCGCAGCATCCAGGGCCTGGGCGACTGGGCGAAGGCCCCGCTGGTCGCGTTCGTGAGCACCATGCTGTTCGCGGCGCGCGGGTACTTTCCCGACTTCCTCACCATCGTGGTCGCCAACTTCGTGCTGTACCAGGCCTGCATCCTGTACTACGCGGGCAGCCAGAAATTCCTTTTCGGCCGCAGCGACACTCGGGGCTGGACGGTGCTGAACTGCGTCCTGGCGGTGGCGCTGTTCTGGTTCGGCATCATGAAGCCCGACTTCGAGATGCGCCTGCTGTTCGTCACCCTGGCGGTGGCGGCGCTGTTCTTCCGGCACGCGCAGCTCTACATGCGGCATGCGGGCGAGGTGTTCGGCAAGCGGCTGATGACCGGGCTGCTGCTGGCGCAGGCGGTGGTGGCGGCCCTTCGCTTCGTGTCGGTGGTGGCGGGCATGGCGGGCAACGGGCTCATGGAGGGCACCTGGATCCAGTCGCTCTACATCAGCATGTACTCCTTCACCGTGCTGCTGCTGTCCATCGCCGTCATCCTGATGGCCACAGACCGCGTGCACACCGAGTTCGAATACCTCGCCACGCGCGACCCGCTGACCGGCGCGCTCAACCGCCGCGCCGTGCTCGAGGCCAGCGAGCGCGCCTTCTCCTCGGGCGAGCGCGGCGGCGCGCTGCTGATGGTGGACCTGGACCACTTCAAGGACATCAACGACCGCTTCGGCCACCAGATGGGCGACGCCGTGCTGCGCGAGGCGGTGCGCCGCATGCAGCGCGCCATCGGCGACAAGGGCGTGCTCGGCCGCTACGGCGGCGAGGAGTTCGTCGTGCTGCTGCCAGAGTCCGGCAAGGCCGAAGCGATGGAAATCGCGGCGCGCCTCAGGCAGGCCATCGGCGAGCCCTTCCCGGCGGATTCGCCGATGGCCGTCGTCGGCTCGATGGCGGTGAGCATCGGCGTGGCGGCCGGCGAGAGCGGCACCGGCGGCAACGGCATCGACGACGTGCTGGCGCTGGCCGATGCGGCGCTGTATCGCGCGAAGGCGATGGGGCGGGACCGGGTGATTGCGGCAGCTTGAACCGCAAGGGCGGCCGGGTTCTTTTCAGCCGGCACCCTCTCGGTTCATTCCGGTGTGCTCGCGTCGAGCGCTGCTCCATCGACGCGCTCTGCATTGCAGCTTGCGCAGTAGCGGGCTGCAGGTGTGCGAAGCGGCTTGCCGCACACGTGGCACGGCGGGCCGAACAGGCTCAGGCGGTGATGCAGGATCGCATTCGGATTGGTTTCCTTGTAGCCGGTGATGCGTTCATAAGCCGCCACCGTCAGATAGCCGAGGCCGCGCTCACGGGCTTCGGCAAGGCTGCAGCCGGTTTCCTCCCGGTATTGCGTCATCTGTGCGATGTAGCCCATCGGGTGCGCGACCTGCCACTCTTCCTCCGTGAGCATTGGCATGTCGGTCTGGCAGCGCCAGCAGTAGAGGGTTCGGGGCATGGGATGAATGTCTTGCGGGTTTCGGTCGCGATGATCCGCCGCATTCTGCCCGCGTCACCCGAGGCTGCTATGTCGAAGGGCGTGCCGCCTGTTTCACTCCCCACCTCACCGCCCCGCTCGCCAGCACGATCCCCGGCACCACCAGCGACAGCGCCAGCAGCACCGCGCCGGTGATGGGCTCGTTCATCCACGCCGCAGCGCCCAGCGTGGTCAGCACCGGCACCAGTGCCGCCGAGAGCGATGCGCGCGGTGCGCCGAGCCTGGCGACGGCGACCATGTAGACCACCAGCCCGAGCAGGCCGGCGACCACGCCCTGCGTCGTGGCCTGCAATGCGACATCGGGCCATGGGGCGGTGAGCAGCTTCGGTACGCCGGCGAACGGCAGCACGAGCAGCGCCAGCAGCAGCGCCGACCATCCGTTCACGAACGCCGCGCCCTGCCATGGCGTGAGTCCGCAGTGCGCGAACACGAGCGAGTGCGCCGCCCACAGTACGGCCGCTGCAAGAAAGAGAACATCGCCGCGCCAGTCGTTCGAACCGCCGCCACCGCTGGAGCTGCCCATTGCGAACAGCGCCATGCCGACCGCGATGCAAGCCAGCCCGACGAGCCTGATGCCTTCGATCGTCTGCCCCTTGTGCAGCCACGCGCCGATGGCGGTGAAGAGCGGCAGGCTGCCCGCCATGAAGACGCCCATGTGGCTCGCGGGCGCCCGTTGCGCGCCGGCCAGCACCAGCAGGCCGAAGGGCAGCCCGCCGCCTGCGACGAGCAGTACGAGCAGGGGCAGCGATGCCTTCGGCGCGATGCGCTTTTCACCGAACCACAGGGGTGCGAGCAGCAGTGCTGGAATGCCGTAGCGAAGCAGCGCGAGGTCGATGGGCCCGAGCGTGGTGGTCACGCCGTGGCGCGAGACGAGTTGCCATGCGCTGCCGATGAAGGCAGCGGCCAGCGCGGCGAGCAGGCCGGTGAGGAGATTGCGCTCGAGCATTGCGGCGAGTCTCGCGACCGCGCCGCATGGCGGCTATCAAATTCTTGCGCCGTCGTCAGGCCAGGGTGCGCCGGGCTTCGCCGAGCGTGACGCCCACTTCGCGCCTGAATACCGCGCCCAGGTGGCTCTGGCTGCAGTAGCCGAGGTCGTGCGCGATGCCGGCGAGGTCGGTGTCGCCATCGGCCAGCCGCTCCATGGCCGAGGCAAGGCGCAGGTGCTGGCGGTACTGGTGGAGGCTCAGGCCGGTCTGCTGGCGGAAATTGCGTGCGAGGTGGAAGGGCGAGCGGGAGACTGCGTCGGCGAGTTCGAGCAGTGAGAGCCGCGTGTCGCGATCGGCGGTTTCCCCGAGCAGCCGCTTCGCGCGTGCGACCGCGCCCGTCAGCGGCATCTGCCGGCGCGACGAGGCGATTTCGTCGACCAGCGAGGCGATGACTTGCGCGCCGCCATCGCCCGCGCGCAGTTGCCGTTGCGCCGCGTGAATGCGAAACAGCGACCTTGGCGAGATCAGGCAGAACGCGGGCGTTGCATCGTCCATGCGATCCCGCCGATGCCGGCTGACTACCACGCTGCGTCGGACGGCACTTACTGTGGGGCGCAGCTGGTAGACCATGGCATCGCCCAGATGCATGGCCGTCAGCCCGTCGACTTGCCAGATGCTGTCGCCCCATCGCAAGTCGAGCATCGCGCGGCCGACAGGAAAGATGATGCGGCGCGATTCGAGTGTGTAGGGACCGCTCCAGCCGGGCTCTTCCTTCGCATGCGAGCGCAGATGTTCCACCGTGAACTCGTGTCCGGTGTACAGGAGCGTGCGGTCGTGGGGCATGGCGGCATTCTGCGCGCCGGAGGGCGCTGGTGGCCTATTTCTCGTCGTCGTCGCCCCAGCGCCAGCGCGGCGGCTCGCCCTTGAGCCAGCAGACCGCGACGAGCACGAGGGTCGGAACCGCGAGGCCGAGGAAGAAGCGCAGCGGTTCCTGCTCGGGGTGAAGGGAATACACCGCCGTCAGCACCAGCGCGGCGTAGACGGCGACTACCACCCAGCCTTGCCAGCGATTGGGAAGCCCCCAACCCCAGCCGTAGCGCTTGGCGGGAAACCAGTAGGGCTGTTGTTGTTTCTGCATCGAGTCTCTCCTTGTCGATCGGGGCAGCCTCTTCAATGTTCCAGTCGCTGCGTCGTTCCTTGCGGAACCCGGGCGGATTCTGTCCGCCTTGCCTGAAGAGATCCTGAGCGCCCGAAAACTGGCTCGCTCAGGCGAACGGAAAGGGCCCTTCCATCGCCCCGATGTGGCTGACATGGCTCACCATGCCATGCGCCTCGCTCCACAGGTGCAGCATGCAGCCCGGCCGGCCCATGTACGAGGCCGGCGCCGCGCCTTCGGCCAGCTGCAGCGCGATCTCGGTCGTGCTGCTCGGGCAGGAGCACACGACGGTGCCGGCCCAGCGGCGCAGCATCGTGCGGTGCACATGGCCGCACAGCACCAGCTCGATGTTGGGAGCGCCGCGCACGATGGCTTCGAGCGGCATGGTGTCCATGCAGCGGTACGCGTCCATGTAGGGAATGCCGCTGACGAAGGGCGGATGGTGCAGCATCAGCAGCGTGGGCTTGATGCGTCGGACTCCAGCGTGCGCTGCAGCCATGCGAGGCCCTGCGCGTCGATGCCGCCGTGATGTAGGCCGGGGATGCACGAGTCCAGAGCCACGATGCGCACCGGATGGTCGTCGATGCAGTAGTGCAGCGCACCCTCGGCCGGCAGGTAAGCGTGGTCGGCGAAGGCGGCGCGGAAGTTCTCGCGGTGGTCGTGGTTGCCGGGGATCACGAGGTACGGGATCTCCAGCTTCGCGAGCAGGCGCCGCGTCTGCGCGTATTCCTCGGGGCGGCCCTCGTCGACGAGGTCGCCGGTCACCAGCACGAGGTCAGGGCGGCGGTC
The DNA here is from genome assembly GCF_056867935.1 of Variovorax sp. TLI9-5A. Classification (NCBI taxonomy): domain Bacteria; kingdom Pseudomonadati; phylum Pseudomonadota; class Betaproteobacteria; order Burkholderiales; family Comamonadaceae; genus Variovorax; species Variovorax sp. TLI9-5A. Next base: position 1,187,853 of record NZ_CP200310.1, read on the forward strand.
GAGCGCGTGCAGGTGGTCGACGGCTTCCCCGAACATGCGGTTCGAGTCGGCCACGCCCTGGTAGAGCTGGCCTGCGGGGCGGATGTGCGGGTCGGAGATCTGTGCGATGAGCATGCGGCGTCTCGTGCTGTTCCTGTGCCACGAGGGCAAGCACGATCCGTTCCGCAGCCGGGGCAGGGCCCGCGCTCAGATGCCGACGAACTCCGCCACCTCCGACAGCGGCGCGCGCTCGGTCACCAGCGCATCGAGCGGCCGGCTTCGGTCGGCGTAGCCGATGGCCATGCCGGTGAAGAGCATGCGCTCGGGCGGCAGGCCGATGAAGCTGCCGATGGTCTGCGGGTAGATCGCCCAGCATTCCTGCGGGCAGCTGTCCAGGCCCTCGGCGCGCAACAGCAGCATGATGTTCTGCAGCACCATGCCGAGGTCGGACCACTGCGGCGGGCCCATGCGGCGGTCGACGCTGCAGAACAGCGCGAGCGGCGCACCGAAGAACTGGTAGTTGCGCGCGAACCATTCGCGGCGCGCGGCCTTGTCTTCGCGCGGAATGCCCAGCAGCTCGTACATCGCCTCGCCCACGGCGAAGCGGCGGTCGCGGTAGGGCGCGACCAGCTCGCGCGGATAGATGTCGTACTCGCTGCCTTCGCCGGCGGGCGCCTCATGCACGCGCGTGCGCATGATGGCCTTGAGCTCGGCGAGCCTTTCGCCACCGACCACATGCAGGTGCCAGGGCTGCAGGTTGCCGCCGGAGGGCGCGCGCAATGCCTGCTGCAGCACGCGGCGGATCACGTCGCCGGAAACAGGCGTGTCTAGAAAGTCGCGCACCGAGCGGCGGGTGGCGATGGCGTCCTGAAGGTGCATGGAAAAGTCCTCTTGAAGCGGATGCTAGGGGCAACCCTCGAATGGCCTCAATCGTCTCTTCCGACGATGCCGCACGGCATGGCCGCTGCCTAGCATCCGGCCAGCGTACAGGAGACAAGACATGTTCGGATTGATGCAAGACCGCCCGCTGCTGATCTCGTCGCTCATCGACTACGCGGCCAACTTCCACCCGCATGCCGAAGTGGTGGGCCGCACGGTGGAGGGGCCGCTGCACCGCACCAACTACGCGGAGATACAGCGCCATTCCAAGCAGGTGGCCAATGCGCTGAAGACGCTGGGCATCGAGCCCGGCGACCGCGTTGGCACGCTGGCGTGGAACACCTGGCGGCATCTGGCGCTGTACTTCGGCGTGTCGGGCTCGGGCGCGGTGCTGCACACGGTGAACCCGCGGCTCTTTCCGGAGCAGATCGACTACATCGTCAACCATGCCGAAGACAAGGTGCTGTTCTTCGACACCACCTTCGCGCCGCTGGTCGAGAAGCTCGCGCCGGCGCTGAAATCGGTGCGCGCCTTCATCGCGATGACCGACCGCGCGCACATGCCGTCCATCGATGTGCCCAATCTGCTGTGCTTCGACGAGCTCGTGGGCTCGCAGAGCGAGCAGTACGGGTGGCCCGAGTTCGACGAGCGCACAGCATCGTCGCTTTGCTACACCTCGGGCACCACGGGCAATCCGAAGGGCGTGCTGTATTCGCATCGATCCACCGTGCTGCACTCGCTGATGGAGTGCGCGCCCGACACCTTCGGCGTCAACTCGCAGATGACGCTGCTGCTCGCGGTGCCGATGTTCCATGCCAACGCATGGGGCATGCCGTATGCGGCGGCGATGACCGGCATGAAGCTGGTCATGCCCGGCCCGCACATGGACGGCCAGAGCCTCTACGAGCTGATGCGCGACGAGAAGGTCGGCTTCTCGCAGGCCGTGCCAACCATCTGGCTGATGCTGTTCCAGTACTTCGATGCGCACCCCGAGATCGATACGCGCGCCATCGGCCTGAAGCGCATCGGCGTGGGCGGCGCCGCCACGCCGCGCAGCATGATCGAGCGCTTCGAGCGCGACTTCGGCGCCGACTTCGTGCAGGGCTGGGGCATGACCGAGACCAGCCCCATCGGCGTGATCGGCAACCTGCTGCCCAAGCACCTGTCGATGCCGAAGGAGGAGCAGACACGCGTGAAGATGCGCCAGGGCCGCGGCGTATGGGGCGTGGAACTGAAGATCGTCGGCGAAGACGGCCAACGCCTGCCGCACGACGGCAAGGCCTTCGGCCACCTGCACGTGCGCGGTCCGTGGATCGCGAGCGGCTACTTCAAGAGCGAGGGCGGGCCGGTGCTCGACGCCGAAGGCTTCTTTCCGACGGGCGACGTCGCCAACATCGACGAGGACGGCTACGTGCAACTCGTCGATCGCGCGAAGGACGTCATCAAGTCGGGCGGCGAGTGGATCTCGTCCATCGATCTGGAGAACGCGGCGAGCCTGCACCCCGCGGTGGCCGAGGCGGCGGTGATCGGCATCGCGCATCCGAAGTGGCAGGAGCGTCCGCTGCTCATCGTGGTGAAGCGTGCGGGCATGGAAGCCACGCGCGAGGAACTGCTCACATTCCTCGCGGAGCGCGTCGTGAAATGGTGGCTACCGGAAGACGTGGTCTTCGTCGACAGCCTGCCGCATACAGCCACCGGCAAATTGCTGAAGACAAAGCTGCGCGAACAGTTCAAAGGTTACGTTGCGACGACATCTGTTTGACAGTTCAGTGACTTGTTCGAATTTTCTGTGGACAACTCTGTGAGTTGTGGGTGGAGGCGGTGAGGTGGAGCGAGAACTGGCGTGGGTTCCCGCCACGTTGCCTCTTGAATAGGCACCCGGATCGATGGCCGCGCGACAAGTAGACCAAAGGCCCAAGTCGCGCTCGGATGTATACAAACGGGAGGGCGCGGCGCGTGATTGCCCATTCGCAATCTTCCCGACACCGCGAAACTACCTGGTGCCGCGCGCGAGCTGGGCCCGACCGAACGGCGTGATGCGCCGGATCACCGCCAGCTCCTGCGGCGCCCCGTCGGCATCCTTCCATGCGAGCTCGGGGCTGATGGCCGCATCGACGAACCCGGCCTGCTTCAGCAGGCCGACGCAGCTGATCTCCTGCGGGTCCTCCACCCGAAGGGGGAAGGCCGAACGTTCTATGGCGCGCAGGTAGTCCAGCGGCTCCAGGCTCGTCTTCTTCTTTCTCGATGCGGGAATAGCGCCGCTTTGGCCGCGCAGCTTTTCGATCTCGGCGTGCCCTTCCTCCGTGATGCAGACCACCAGCGCGGCCTGTGCCAGCCTGTAGCTGCCATGGCCGGTATCGAAAGCAGGATCGATGGCCGCCTCGATGAGGCCGGTGGCTTTCAGGACGGACACGCGCCGCACATCGTGCGCGTCGGTCACGTGCATGGGCAGGCGAGCATGCTCCAGGTGGAGGAGGTATCTGAGCGGCACTGAAGAACCCCTGTGATCACCTCCCTCGGCCTTCGATGCCGCGCCATGCTGACCAGTTGGAGCAGAGACAGAGAGAACGCCTCCCGGCACCCTGGACAACTCATGCGCCCCGGGTAGTCCAGTTCACGAAGGAACTGGCCGGCGAGGGGATGGATTGTGAATATTTGTCAACAATTCTTGTGCCTCCGTAGGACGAGCGCCATCACCGAAATAGGGTATTCCCTCTGGCCGATCTACAGGCATGGGAGCGGGGGTGTTCAGTGCTTGTGCCCGCCATGCCCCGCGGGCTGCGCCGACGCATTCAGCGCCCTCACCGGCGCCTTCACCTCCAGCGTCTCGCGCTTGCCGTCCTTGCCCTCGAAGGTGAGCGTGAGCGGCACGGTGTCGCCTTCTTTCACCTGCTGCTTGAGGTCGAGCAGCATCACGTGATAGCCGCCGGGCTTGAGCTCGACGGTCTTGCCGGCGGGCAGGTCGAGCGTGGCGATCTGGCGCATGCGCATCACGTTGTCCTGCATGGCCATCTCGTGCACTTCGACCAGCGGGGTGACGGGCGAGCTGGCCGAGACCAGCTTGGTGTCCTTCGCGGCGCTGAGCTGCATGAACGCGCCGGTGGCCTTCTGCTGCGGCACGGTGGCGCGTACCCAGGCGTCCTTGACGGTGACCTGCGCGTTCGCTGCGTGCGCGGTGAGCAGCGCGGCGCTGGTGATGGCGAGGATGTGTGCGATACGGTTCTTCATGATCTTGATCTCCTTGGTTTGAATCTGTGTGCGATGGCGCAGGTCCTCAGGCGGACTGCAGGATCTTGCGCAGGTCGTCGGCGCATTCCTGCGCGCCCTGCTCGTGGCGCAGCACGATGCGGATCTTGCCCTTGGGGTCGAACACATAGCTGAAGGCCGAATGGTCCATGGTGTACGAGGAGCCGGTGGGCACCTTCTTGTAGAACACCTTGAAGTCCTTCGCGGTCTCGCTGGTTCGCTGCAGGTCGCCGTACAGGCCGATGAAGCTCGGGTCGAAGGCCTGCGTGTAGGCCTTGAGCACGACGGGCGAATCGCGCTCGGGGTCGACAGTTACGAAGATCACCTGCAGGCGATCGCCGTCGCTGCCGAGCAGCCGCTTGATCTCGGCCGCGCGCACGAGAGCGGTTGGGCAGACGTCGGGGCATTGGGTGAAGCCGAAGAACATCATCACGGCCTTGCCCTTGAAGTCGGCCAGCGTGCGCTCGCGGCCGTCGGCGTCGGTCAGGCGGAAGTCCCGCGCGTAGTTGGCGCCGGTGATGTCGACGCCGTTGAAGCGCGCGGGCAGCACCTTGTCGCAGGCTGCGAGGGTCGTGAACGCAATGAGGCTGCCGCCGGATAGCAGCAGGCGGCGCCGCGTCGGGTAGTGGGATTTTTCTCTGGGCATTGAATGGACTCGCTCCGGCGCCTGCAGCGGCGCCGATGGATTCGTTGCAGAAGCGCAGGCGATGGATGAGTGACGGCCTCGTCAGGAGGCCTGCCACGGCATCACGCGTGCGGGAACTGGGGAAGAAGCCTCAGAGGAGCGAGGGAGGTCCGCGCGCCGGAAGCGGCGCCGCGGTGGCTGCTGCGATGTGCGCGGAGGGAATCGGCTGCACCACGTGCGCCACCGGCATGGGCGTCGGCAGCTCGACGGTGGGCGTCGTAGCGGGCGGAGCGCCGTTGACCACGCAGAGCGGGCAGTCCATGTGGCCCGCGCCCATCTCCTGTGCGCCGTCGTCGGTGTGCACGATGGCCTTGAGCGATCCGGCGTTCGAGCAGACCAGCTCCACTGTCTGCGGATGCACGAGCGGGGAGGCGACGGCCACGCCGAGCGACAGCGCGAACCACAGCATCACCCAGCGGATCAGCCCCACGCCCGGGCGCCGCAACGCCGTACCGAGACGGTTGGGCGTGGGTCGAAGGGGTGGCGCAGGCATCGTCCGGATTATCGGCCAGCCCTGCGCGGCAAAGAAAAAAGCCTTGCAAGTCATTGACCTGCAAGGCTTTTTCGTTTGTTTTGGTGGCTCTTCACGGACTCGAACCGCGGACCTGTGGATTATGATTCCATCGCTCTAACCGACTGAGCTAAAGAGCCGTTCGGTGGTGTTGCACACCGAGCCTGCGATTATAGCCCAGTCCGAAGCCGCCGCTCAACCACCCGCCGGCAACTTGCCCAATTCTTCGGAAACCAGCCGCACGATCAGCTTGTCCAGCGTCTGCACCGAGTAGTTGCCGACGTCGTGCACCGTCTGCGTTCCAGGGCCGCTCGCCGGGTTCGTCGCCTCCTTGTAGGTCAGGAACACGAAGCGCCCGCCGGTGTACTGCGCGATCTGGCGCTGGATGTATTCGCCCTGCTTGTCCAGGCCCGATGCACCCACGCTGAACACCTTGATGCCCTTGCCCAGCGCGGCGACCATGTCGTCGTCGTACTGCGGGCCGCCGTGGTCGAGGTGCGGCGGTGCGTCGGCCAGCAGCACCACGAGGCGGGTGGTGTCGTTGCCGCGCCAGCTCAGCTTGTGGACGGTTTCGTTGAGCGCCTCGTTCATCGCCTCGGGGTAGTCGCCACCGCCCGCGGCGCGCAGCGCGTCGAGCACGCCCTGGAAGGCGTTCAGGTCGTTGGTGAAGTCGTGGCGGCGCACCAGGAACTCATCGCCCCGGTCGCGATATGCCACGAGGCCGAAGCAGGTGTCCGGGCGGCTGGGCAGCCGGGCGACCTGGTCGGCGATGGTGCGCAGGGTGGCCTTGAGCTTGGCGATCTCGTCGTCCATCGAGCCGGTGGCGTCGATCAGGAAGACAAGGTCGAGCCTGGCGCGCGCAGGCACGGCGCCGGGCTTGCCGCCGAGCACCACATCGACCGCGTTCTTCTGTCCGCGCTGCAGGAAGGCAGTGCTCTGGCGGCCGTTCTTGCGCACGGTGACTTCATAGACCGCGCTCTGCGCTTTGTCGAAGGCGTTCGGATGCAGCCATGCGCGCCCGCCCGCGTCAGTGCGAGCCCACATCGCGGCGCCGTTGGCGGCCTGCACCGCCACTTCGGCATCGGGCACGACCGCGCCGCGCGCATCGCGCACCTGCAGCAGGTAGCGTGCGCTGATGTCGCGCTCGCGGTGCGGTACCTGCGTACGGCCGTGGAAGGCCAGGTATTCGCTGAAGTCGGCGTTGTCGTCGACCATGCCGGCGGTGACGGGCTCGTTGGCCGGGCGCCGGGCCTGTACAGGTGCTTGAACTTCGCCGGACACGCGAGCCGCCGGGGCGGGCGCGACAGGTGCGATCGAGGCCGGCGGTGCTTCCGCGATGGCATCGGCGAGAGCCGCTCCAGCCGGTGCCGACTTGGCTGCGGGCGCCGCCATCGGCTTTGGCGTCGTGGGCGAAGGCACGACGGAGGGGCTCGCCCTGTATTCCTTCGACAATTCGGCGTACCTGCGTTCCTCCCGTGCGTTGGAGACGCGTGGCATACCCGGCGTCTCGTAGGTCCGCACCGGCCGTGCGCAGTGCGTGGCGGAGGGCGCCTCGAAGTTCGGCACCGTCTGCATCGGCAGCGCGCGGCTGTCGGGCGCGGGCGTCGGCCAGCGCACGGCGCTGCCGGTGGCGGGGATTTCGGTGGCGCCGCTGGCGCCCAGGAGCAATTGGGCGCACAGCAGCACGACGAGCGGGCGGCGAAACCGGGAAACGAAAGGCTGGGTCATGGAAGCACTCCGGGTGGTTGGGTGCTGGCTGATACGGCCCGCCTGCGCCGGCGGGGTTAGTCGGTCGTGAATTTTTTTGCCGCTCCGAACCCCGGTGCGCCTCTTGGCCCGTACAAGCTCGGGTGAAAATCCTGCGATGTCCGCGCTTCCCCGCGCCCCTTCAGCCAAGAACGCCCCCGAGCGCCAGGCCATGCCCGACGATCAGTTGATGCTGGCCTACGCGCAGGGCGATGCCGCCGCGTTCGACGTGCTCTACGCGCGCCACGAGGGCGGGCTGTTCCGCTTCGTCAAGCGCCTGCTCGGCGCGCGGCTCGCGGCGCAGGCCGACGAGGTGTTCCAGGACACCTGGGTGCGGATCATCTCGGCGCGCGAGAGCTTCTCGCCGCAGGGGGCGACATGGCGCACCTGGGCCTTCACCATCGCGCACAACCTCGCCATGGACCGCCTGCGCGTGAGCGGGCGCGAAGTGACGCTCGAAGCGCACGCGGACGACGACGGCAACTCCGTGCCCACGCTCGAACACGGCGTGCGCGGCGCGGCGGCCGATGCGGCCTCGCATCCTTCGGCCGAGGAACTCGCGTTCTGGCGCGCCGCTGGCCGCCGCCTGCTCGCCTGCCTGGACGAACTCCCGGCCGAGCAGCGCGCCGCGTTCCTGCTGCACCATGAAGACGGCCTGACCGTCGAGGCGCTGGCCGCGAGCCTGGAGATCGGCTTCGAGACCGTGCGCAGCAGGCTGCGCTACGGCCTGCAGAAACTGCGCGGCTGCATGGAGCGCTATCTGTCGGTGCTGGAGAAGCGGGCATGAGCGGCGGCAACGACAACTCCGGATTCGACGACCTGCGCGACCCGGCGCTGCGCCGCGCTCTGGACCATGCGCCCGACAGCGAGGCCACGCCGCATCCGCGTACGCGCGATGCGATCCTGAAGATGGCGCACAACCTCGCCGCCGCGCCGGCCAGCGCGGCCCCCGCGGCCAACAACGCGAGCGCCGCGCCCTGGTGGCGGCGTCTCTTCGGTGGCGGCGAACCGCATGCGCGCATGCCGTGGAACGCCGCCTTCGCCACCGTGCTGGTGGCCGCTTTCGTGACGGTGCTCTGGCACAAGGAGCCCGTGCCGGATGCGCGGCTCGACGGTGAAGCGCGCGTGGGCGAAACGACCGCGCCGGCGCCGGCACAAGCACCTGCCGCGCTGCCAGCGCCTGCAGCACCGGCTCCAGCCCACCCCCCGGCGGAGGCCGCCGCTTCGCAAGCAGAAACGCAGTCGGCACCCGACACAGCGGCACCGGCTCCTGCAAGAGCACCCGCGGCGCCTGCGCCCGAAGCAGAGCAACGCGCCAGGATTGCGCGCGATTCGGTGGACTCGTCCTCCAAGAGAGCGGCCAAGGAGACCGCCAACACAGCGGGCGCGGATGCGGTCCGGAAGGCCGAGCCGGCGCCTTCTCTCCAGCAGGCGGCTCCTGCCGCGCCTGTTGCTCCCGCCCCTGCTGCCGTTCCGGCTCCCGTCGAGTCGGCCGCGCCACCTGCATCGATTGCGCCGGCTCCGCCGCCTCCGGTCGTGGCCGAGCAGGCCGCCCCTGCGCCAGCGCCGTCGCCCGCACCTGTCGCGCGCGATGAGCGCCGAGAAGCATATGCGGACGGCGAACAGCGGCGTCGTGCCTATGCGGCGGGAGCCCCTGCGGCCGCCGCGCCGGCATTGCCGCCGGCAGCTGTCGCTCCAGCACCCGGCGCGGCCCCGCCGCACCGCGAAACTCAGCAAGACACCGCATCGGCACTCGCAAGGCAGGACAACGCCAGCGCGGGTGCTTCGGGCGCGCTGAGCCCAACCGCCCCGGCCGCGGCCAAGGCGATTGCCGCGCCACGAAGCGTGGCGCCTTTCTCGGCACTGGACCGCTGGACTTCCTTCAGCTTCACGCGCAACGGCGAAAGCGTGCGCCACGAGCGCGGCGATATCGAAGGCCTGCCGGCGCTGGTAGGCACCGTAGCGCGCTCGGCCAAGGCGCCCGACGAGCCGCTGGCCGCGCCGGTCGAGGCGCGTCTCGAGCTCTATAGGGGCAAGTCGCTGGTCGCCGTGCTGGAGATCGCCGGCAACCAGGTGCGCTGGACGCCGCAGCCCGGCGGCGCGGCATTGGTCGGCACGCCGCCGGCCCAGGCGCTCGACGCGCTGCGGTCGCTGCTGTCTACGCGCTGACCGGCCCGGCCGGCATCAGGCGTTCTTGAAGTCCGGCTGGCGCTTGGTCAGGAAGGCGTCCATGCCTTCCTTCTGGTCCTGCGTGGCGAACAGCGCGTGGAACAGGCGCCGCTCGAACATCACGCCGTCGCTCAGGCCGCTCTCGAAGGCGCGGTTGACCGACTCCTTCGCCGCGATCACCGAGATCTGCGAGAAGCCGCAGATGATCAGCGCCGCACCCAGCGCCTCGTCGGCGAGCTTCTCGAAAGGCACCACGCGGCTGACGAGGCCGGCGCGCTCGGCTTCGGCCGCGTCCATCATGCGGGCGGTGAGCACCATGTCCATGGCCTTGCTCTTGCCGACCGCGCGCGGCAGGCGCTGCGTGCCGCCGGCGCCGGGGATCACGCCGATCTTGATCTCGGGCTGGCCGAACTTGGCGTTGTCGGCCGCGATGATGAAGTCGCACATCATCGCCAGCTCGCAGCCGCCGCCCAGCGCGAAGCCGGCCACCGCGCCGATCACCGGCTTGCGGATCGAACGGATGGTTTCCCAGTTGCGGGTGATGTAGTCGCCCTTGTAGGTGTCGATGAAGCTGTACTTGGCCATCGCCGCGATGTCGGCGCCGGCCGCGAAGGCGCGCTCGCTGCCAGTGAGGATGATGCAGCCGATGGCGTCGTCGGCATCGAAGGCCTTGAGCGCCTGGCCCAGCTCGGTCATGAGCGCATCGTTCAGCGCGTTCAGGGCCTTGGGGCGGTTGAGGGTGATGATGCCGACCTTGCCTGCTTCGGTCCGCACTTCGATGTTTTCGTAGCTCATGGTGTCTCCGGGGGAACGGGAAAGGGGAAGAAAAACGCGCTTCACTATACCCAGCATGGCCGACGGGGTGATCCGCAGTGGATTGCTCTAATTGAGAATTGATCTCATCTAGAATGCCCGCCATGGAGTTCCCGATGCAAGAACATGCCGTGTTGCTGCGGGCCTATGCCCGCGTCCAGGAGCGTTGCTCGCGCCTGCTGGTCGAACAGGCCGCCCTCGTCGAAAGACTCGAAGCGCAGATCGTGCGCCTGCGCGGCGCGCTGGTGGCGCGGGATTCGGCCATTGCCATCGTGCGCGAGGAGCTCGCGGCGCGCGCCTCGGCCGGCAGCGCGCTGCCGAAGCGGCTGCACGCGCTGCTGGCGCCGGGCAGCAAGCGCCACCTGAAGCCGTCGCAGCCGCCTCCGCCAGCCGATCTGCGCGAGAAGGCCGTGCTGTGCGTGGGCCATGAAGAAGAGGCGCCGTCGTCGCTCGCGCGCCAGCTGGTAGAGATCGCCGGCGGCCGCTACCTGCATCACGACGGCGGCGATGACGATGCGGACGACCCCGCGCTCGAAGCCAGCCTGCGCGCGGCCGACCTCGTGATCTGCCAGACCGGCTGCGTGAGCCATGGCGCCTACTGGCGTGTGCAGGACCACTGCCGGCGAACCGGCAAGCCCTGCGTACTGGTGGGCGAACCCCAGCCGATGATGTTCGTGCGCCACCCGGCGGCGACGGAAAGTGCCTGACTGAGTCGTCTGGCTAGCCGGCCAGCCAGTTCGTCACCTTGCCGGCGTCGTGCGAGAACAGCCGCCAGGTGGTCGCGCCGGTTGGCAGCACCAGCGGCAGCCTGATCAGCTTGCGGTCGCGCGCCACGATGGCCGTGCACTTCGTCGCATCGCCCAGGTAGAGCGCCAGGTCGTCGAGCTTGGCGATGCGCCAGGCCTGCGCCGGCCGCTGCTGGCCCTTCTTGCCGGTGGCGGGCAGTTCGATGCCGATCCACTCGTCGTTCGCGGAGAAGCCGGCCTTTTCGGCCGCGCCGCCGCGCAGCACCACCTTCACCTGCACGCTGCCGTTGGCCTCGGCCACCCGCAGGCCCAGAGCCTGCGCTTGCTGCGACGGGTCTTCCAGCGTGGCCACGCCGTGTGCGCGCAGCAGCAGCGAAAGCGGAAGCTCCTCGGTCGAATGCACCCAGCGCGCCAGCTCCGCCTTGTACGAGCGGCCGCTCACGGCTTCGAGCGCGGCCGCGATGTCCGCCTCGCTGATCGGTCCGCCGCCGCCTTGCCGCCAAAGGTGGCGCATCACGTCGTCGAGCGTGCCCTTGCCTTCGTGGCGCAACGTGAGGTCGAAGCACAGCGCCACCAGCGCGCCCTTGGTGTAGTAGCTCACCGTGCTGTTGGGCGTCTGCTCGTCCTGCCGGTAGTACTTGACCCAGGCGTCGAAGCTCGCGTCGGCCACCGGCTGCACCAGCCGGCCCGGCGTCTGCATGACCTGGTTGATGGTCTTGTTCAGCAGGCGCAGGTAGCCCGCGTCGTCGATGCGCCCGGCGCGCCGCAGCAGCAGGTCGTCGTAGTAGCTGGTGAAACCCTCGAAGAACCACAGCAGCTGCGTGTAGTTCTCCTGGCTGTAGTCGTAGCGCGCGAACTCCGCCGGCCGCATGCGCTTGACGTTCCAGGTGTGGAAATACTCGTGGCTGATGAGCCCCAGCAGCGTGGTGTAGCCATCGGGCTGCTTCTTCTTCTCGCCCAGCTGCGGCAGGTCGCGGCGGTTGCAGATCAGCGCGGTGGAATGGCGGTGCTCGAGCCCGCCGTAGCCGTCGTCGACCACGTTGAGCATGAACACGTAGCGGTCGATCGGCGGCTTCGGTCCGCCGCGCTTGCCGACCTTGTCTCCGTGCCAGAAGCGCATCTCTGCTTCGCAGATGGCCTTGGTGTCGGCGATGAGCCTGTCGCCGTCGAACGACGCCGCGGCGCCGGCCACCACGAAGCGGTGCGGCACGCCGCAGGCCTCGAAGTCGGCGCTCCAGAAAGCACCCATCTCGACGGGGCTGTCGGCCAGTTCGTCGTAGCCCGAGGCGATGTAGCTGCCGAAGCCGTGCTTGTCGGCCTTCAGCGCAACGAGCGCGGTGGCGCACGACCAGCGCGGGCTGTCGCCGCCGGCGTGCGCGGGCGCGACGATCTCCATCGCGTGCGGCGTTTCGGTCTGTCCCTCGACGCGCAGGCACACGCTGGTGCCGTTGAAGAAGCCGCGCTCGGCATCGAGCCAGGCGGTGCGCACCGAGTTGTCGTAGGCGCAGACCTGGTAGTTCAGCACCAGCGGCTGGCCGGGCGTGCACTCGACCAGCCAACTGCACTTGTCGAGCTGGGTCAGCGCCGGCTTGCGGCGGCCCTGCGTGGCGCGCAGGCCCTGCACGTTCTTCGCGAACTCGCGCACCAGGTAGCTGCCCGGAATCCACACCGGCAGCGACACGCGCTGCTGCGCGGCGGGCGCGTCGATGGTGAGGGTGACGCCGAACAGGTGCGCGTGCGGGTCGGCGCATTCGACGCGGTAGCGCACGCCTGCCGCGTGCTGCGCTTGAGCCTTCGTCGCCATCAGCTGGACGAGGCGGCGAGTTGCTTCTCGACCTGCTCCGCGGGAATGGCGCCCGGCGTGCGCGTGCCGTCGCTGAAGATCAGCGTGGGCGTGCCGGTGATGTTGTACTTGCGGCCGAACTCGACGTTGCGCTGCAGCGCGGTCACGTCGCAGCTGCTCGGCGCGGCGGTGGGCTTGGTGCTGGATTCCATCCAGTCGCTCCAGGCCTTGCCCTTGTCCTTGCTGCACCAGATGTCGCGCGACTTGACGTTCGAATCGGGGCCGAGCACCGGGTACAGGAACAGGTACACGGTCACGTTGTCGACCGTCTTCATGTCTTTTTCGAAGCGCTTGCAGTAGCCGCAGTTCGGGTCCTCGAAGACCGCGAGCTTGCGCTTGCCGTTGCCGCGCACGATCTTGATCGAGTCCTTCAGCGGCAGCTGGTCGAAGGCGACGGCGCTGAGCTTCTCGACGCGCTCCTCGGTCAGGTTCTTGCGCGCCTTCACGTCGATCAGGTTGCCCTGGAAGAGGTAGTTGCCCTGTTCGTCGGTGTAGAAGATCTGCGAGCCGTTCACGCGCACTTCGTACACGCCCGGAACCGGCGACTTCGACACCTCGTCGATGGCGGGGAACTGCGGAATGCGCGAGGGCAGGTTCTTGCGGATCTCGGCTTCGCCTGCGGTGGCGGTCACGACCGCGCCGAGCGTGCAGGCGGCGAGAAGAAGGTTGCGTACGAATGTCATCGGGAGTCCGTTTGTTCGGTCGGGATTCGATCGGGATTGGGTCTGGCCCCAGGTCTCAGGCCTTCAGGCCCATGGCCTGCGCCGTGATCCAGTGCTTGACGAGGCGCGTGCGGTCGAAGCCGCGCATGCCCCAGTTGCGCAGTGCCTGCAGCGGGCCCAGGTCGTGCGCGAAGAGCTGCTGCAGCCCGTCGGTCGCCAGGCTCATCTGCAGCACGTCGGCGCGGCGGGCGCGTTCGTAGCGGCGCAGCAGGCGAGCATCGCCCACGCTGCGCCAGTAGTCGCGGTTCTTGATCACGTCGGCCAGCGCGGCCGCGTCGGCCAGGCCCAGGTTCAGGCCCTGGCCGGCCAGCGGGTGCACCGTGTGCGCGGCGTCGCCCGCCAGCGCCCATGAGCGGTTCGGCTGGCCGGGCATGGTGCCGGTCCAGCGGTCGGCGATGGCGCGGGCCAGCGGCCAGCCAGCGCGCTCGCTGGTGAGCCTGAGAGCGCCGAGCGCGTTGTGGCTGGCCTCGGAGACGGCGGCGGCGAACTCTTCATCGCCCTGCGCGAGCAGCTCGGGCGCGCGCAGCTGGTCGGCCGACCACACCAGCGCGACCGTCTTGCCGTGCGTGCCGTCCAGCGGCAGCAGCGCGAGCACTTCGCCCTTGTCGTTGAACCACTGGCGCGCGATGCCGTCGTGCGTCTGCGCCGCTTCCAGCCGCGCCGCGATCGCGTGCTGCGGATAGCGCGTGACCTCGTAGCTCACGCCGAGCGCCTCGCGCGTGGTGCTGGACTTGCCTTCGCACACCACGGTGAGCGGCGCCGCCACGGGTTCGTTCACCACCTCGATCAGGGGCTGGAAGCGCACCGCGTCGGCCAGCTGCCGTTCGAGCGCGGGCACGTCGACGATCCAGGCCAGCGCATCGACCTTCTGGCGAGCGGCGCTGAACTGCACCCGGCCGCCTTCGTCGCCATGCACCAGCATTTCGCGCACGGCCGTGGCATGGGCCGCGTCGGGCCAGGCGCGCAGCGATTCGAGCAGTGCGCGCGAAGCCGTGTTGAGCGCATAAGCGCGGATGTCTTCCTTGCCCTGCGTGGCGGGCGGCACCACCAGCGCGACGCGCACGCGCTCGCGTGCGAGCAGCAGGGCCAGCGTACGGCCGACGATGCCGGCGCCGCGAATGCAAACTTCTGGGGGAGAGCCATGAAACGATTGTAGGAGTTGCCCGTCCGACTCGGCCCCCGGGGCCTTTCCCTCGGGGGCCAAGGTCTTGCCGCCGCCGCGATACGGGACAATCGCGGCCGAATTTCAAGGAAACCCCACCGTGTCCCAGCCCGCCTTCGATCTCCAGGCCACCATCTCGCGCCTGTTCGTCTATCCAGTGAAATCCTGTGCCGGCGTCGAGCTCCCCGAAATGCTGCTGACCGAGACGGGGCTGGAGTTCGACCGTGCCTGGATGGTGGTCGATGCGCAGGGCGAGTTCGTCACCCAGCGGCAGCTGCCGCGCATGGCGCTCATCAAGCCGCAGATGAAGCACACGGAGGTGGTGCTGCGCGCGCCCGGCATGCTGGCGCTGCACCTGGCCTTCGACCGGGTCGAGAAGCCGGTGCGGGTGCGTGTGTGGAAGGACGAAGTCGCCGCCTACGACATGGGCGACATCGCCGCGCAATGGTTCAGCGACTTCCTCTCGGAGCCCGGCGAGCCGCAGACACTGCGCCTCGTGCGCTTCGACCCCGAGCACAAGCGCCTGTCGAGCCTGAAGTGGACCGACGGCGTGGAGTCGCAGACCCAGTTCGCCGACGGCTACGCGCTGCTGGTGGCGAGCGAGGGCTCGCTGGCCGAGCTCAACGACCGCCTCGCGGCGCAGGGCCACGGGGCCGTGGGCATCGAACGCTTCCGTCCCAACATCGTGCTCGCGGGCATCGAGTCGCACGACGAGGACCGCGTCGACGCGCTGCACATCACCACCGGCGAGGGCGAGGCCGAGCTGCGCCCCGTCAAGCCCTGTACGCGCTGCCCGATTCCCGACATCGACCCGGCCACCGCGCTGAGCAGCCCCGAAGTCGGCAACACGCTGCGCACCTACCGCGCCGACGCGCGCGTGGATGGCGGCATCACCTTCGGCATGAACTGCATCGTGATCCAGGGCGTGGAGCACACGCTCAAGGTCGGGCAGCCGGTGGGCGCGAACTACAAGTTCGAATGAAAGTCGGCGCCCGGTTGGCGCCTCAGAACTTCACCCCTGCGATCAGGATGATGTTCGCGTAGGGCGTGCATTCGCCCGTGCGCACCATGGCGCGGGCCTTGGCGGTTCGGCGCTTGAATTCCTCGTGCGACACCGTCTGGGGCTCGATGCCCAGCGATTGCGGGTACCAGCCCGGCAGCTTCTTTTCGTTGCCGGCCAGGGCCTCGTCGGCAATCACGATGCCTTCCACCTGCATCTCCGACAGCACCGCCTGCAGCACCTCGTCGAGCTGCGGCACGCCGCGCGCCACCGCGAGGTCGATGCGACGCGGGCCATCGGGAATGGGCAGGCCGGCGTCGCCGAGCACCAGCATGTCGCCATGGCCCAGCGAGGCGATCACGTGGGACAGTTCGGCGTGCAGCAGGGCGGTGCGTTTCAAAGCTTGATCCAGTCTGGAGGCATGGGGCTGCGCAGCACGGCGTCGCGTTGCGGAATGGAAGGCTGGGCGCCGGGCTGCTGGATGCACAGCGCCGCGGCGCGGATGCCCAGGCGCACGGCTTCGTCGAAGCTCTGGCCCTCGCCCAGCGCGACGGCGAGCGCGCCCAGGAAGGTGTCGCCGGCGGCCGTGGTGTCGACCGCCTGTACCTTCGGTGCGGGGTGATGGCGCGCGCCATCGGCATCGACGGCCACCGCGCCGCGCGAGCCCAGCGTGACCACCACGCGCGCGATGCCCTTGGCGCGCAGCGCCTGGCCGGCCTGCGCGGCTTCCTCCGGGCTGTCGGCGGACTGGCCGCACAGCGTCTGCGCCTCGATCTCGTTGACGACCAGCGTGTCGATCTTCGGCCACAGCGGCTCGGCGATGGCCTGCACCGGCGAGGGGTTCAGCAGCACCTTGCAGCCTGCTTCGTGCGCCACTGCGATGGCGCGGGCGATCTGCTCCAGCGGCGTCTCGAACTGCGCCACCAGAAAGGCGGCGCCCTGCACCTGCTGCTTCAGCGCGGCTTCGTCGGCCTCCAGCCGGGCGTTGGCGCCGGGAATCATCACGATGCGGTTCTGGCCGCTGTCTTCCACCAGGATCAGCGCCGTGCCCGTGGGCTCGCCGGCCACGGTGCGCAGGGCGGTGGTGTCGATGCCGTCGCGCTCCAGCGAATCGCGCAGGGCCTTGCCGTGCGCGTCGTCGCCGACGCAGCCGATCATCCGCACGCTGCCGCCTTCGCGCGCGCAGCTCACGGCCTGGTTGGCGCCCTTGCCGCCGGGAATGTCGGCGATCGAATGGCCCAGCAGGGTCTCGCCCGCGGCTGGTGCATGCGGCACGCGCACCACCAGGTCCATGTTGAGGCTGCCGAACACCACGATGCGCGGTGCAGTGGCGGGACCGTTGCTGCTGCTGGAAGAGGGCTTCAGGCTCACGAGGTGCGGGACTTTCGGGTTTGCGGGGAGGCTTTTTTTCGGCAGCGGCAGCAGGCGCCGTGGCCTCACGGAAGCTCGCGTGCCGCGCGGTCGAGGCGCGCACGCACAGCTCGGGCTGCAGCACCACCTTGCGTGCGTCGCGGCGCTTGCCGCCGACGCGCTCCAGCAGCATGTCGACCGCCAGCGCGCCGATGCGCTCCTTGGGTTGCGCCACGGTGGTGAGCGCGGGGCTGGTGTAGGCCGAGAGTTCGATGTCGTCGAAGCCGACGATCGAGAGCTCGTCGGGCACGCGCACGCCGCTTTCGTGCGCCGCGCGCAATGCGCCGATGGCCATCAGGTCGTTGCAGACGAACACGGCCGAGGGCTTCTGCTCGGTGCGCAGGATGGCGTGCATGGCCTCGTAGCCGCCCTGGCTGGTGAAGCCCCCGCGCCACAGCAGCGCGTCCTTGGCGATGTCGGGCGTGGCGCCGGCTTCGGCCAGCGCCATGCGCCAGCCTTCGATGCGCTGCTCGCTCGGAATCACGCCCACCGGCCCGCCGATGCAGGCGATGCGCTTGTGGCCCAGCGACAGCAGGTGCCGCACGGCGAGCAGGCCGCCCTGCATGTGGGCGGTCTCGACCAGGTCGCAGGCCGGGTTGGCGACCTCGCGGTCGACCAGCACGGTCGGCACGCGCAGGCCGGCGAGCTGCTTCGTCAGCGCGTCGTCGTCGCCCTCGCCGGTCGACACCACGATCAGCCCGTCGATGCGGCGCTCGGCCAGCACCTGCAGGTACACGCTCTGGCGGCGGGGCTCGTCGTCGGTGTTGCACAGCACCAGCGTGTAGCCGGCGCCGAAGCAGCGGTCTTCCACGATGCGCACGATCTCGGCGAAGTAGGGGTTCGAGCTGTTGGGAATCAGCATGCCCATCGTCGAGGTGGTGTTGCTCTTCAGGCTGCGCGCCATCGCGTTGGGCACGTAGCCCAGCTCGCGGATGGCGAGCTCCACGCGCTCGCGCACCTTGGCGCTCACGTGGCGGGTGTCGTTGACCACGTGCGAGACCGTGGTGACGGAAACCTCCGCCTTCAGCGCGACGTCCTTGATGGTGGCCATGGGTCTTGTCCTGTTGTCTGGTGGATCGGGGCGTGGTCAGGCCAGGCGGCGTTCCGCGCGGCGCTGGCGCAGCGTGTCGATGATGACCGCCACCACGATCACGGCGCCGGTGATGATCCGCTTGCTCGGCTCGCTGGCGCCCACCTGCGCGAGGCCGGCTTCGAGCACCGCGATGATCAGCACGCCGAAGAAGGTGTTGATCACCGAGCCGCGACCGCCCATGAGGCTGGTGCCGCCGATGACCACGGCCGCGATCACCTGCAGCTCGATGCCCACGCCCGCGTTCGGGTCGGCGGCTTCGAGGCGGGCCGACTGCATCAGGCCCGCGAGGCCGGCCAGCAGCCCGGTGACGGCGAACACGATGATGCGGATCGGACGCGGATCGACGCCCGCCAGGCGCATCGCTTCTTCGTTGGTGCCGATGCCCACCACGTGGCGGCCGAACACGGTGCGCGTGAGCACCATCTGCCCGATGACCACCAGCACCACCGCCAGCACGAAGGCGGCGGAGATGCCGCCGATCCACGGCGCGGCCAGGCCGGAGATGGCATCGCCCACGTACTGCGTGCGCGAATCGGTCACGAGGTAGGCGCCGCCGCGCACTGCTTCGAGCATGCCCAGCGAGACGATGAAGCTCGGCAGCCGCCAGGCCACCGACACCGCGCCGGTGACCGTGCCGCAGACCAGCCCGGTGGCCAGGCCGAGCGCCGCGGCCAGCGGCACCGAGAGCTTCCATTCGAGGATGGCGGCGGCCGTGACGGCCGCGCTGAGTGCCAGCACCGAGCCCACCGACAGGTCGATGCCCGCGATGATCAGCACGAAGGTCATGCCGACCGCCATCACGGCCAGCGCGGGGATTTCGTTGGCGATGGAAACGAAGGTCTCGCGCGTCAGGAAGTATTCGCTGAGCGAGCCGAAGAGGGCGATCATGCCCACGAGCACGACCGTGAGGCCCAGGTAGGTGCCGAGCTGGCCCTTGAGCGCGGAGGGCGAGGGCTTCGGATTGGCGGAGGTCGGGTTGGCGGCGGCGTTCATGGTGTGTCGGCGGTGACCAGGGTCGAGTCGGAAACGGGGGATACCGTCGGCGGATTGGCTGCTGCGTGTCCTGTCGCGTCGCTGAATGCCGCGGCCAGCAGCGATTGTTCGGTCCATTCTCCGCGCTCGAACACCGCGACCAGGCGGCCGGCGCTCATCACGCCGATGCGGTCGCACATGGCCATGAGTTCGCGCAGGTCGCTCGACACCATCAGCAGCGCCTTGCCGGCGTCGGTCATGCGGTCGAGCTCGGCGTAGAGGTCGGCGCGCGCGCCCACGTCCACGCCGCGCGTGGGTTCGTCCAGCAGCAGCACCTTGCATTCGCGGTGCAGCCAGCGCGCGAACACCACCTTCTGCTGGTTGCCGCCGCTGAGGGTGGAAACCGGCTGCTCGATGCTGCGCGAGCGGATGCGAAGCAGCTCCACCAGCTTGCGCGCGATGCCGCGCTCCTTGGCGCCCTGCAGCCAGCCGGCGTGCGAGATTGCGCCCAGGTCGCTGAGCGTGGCGTTGACGCGGATCGACTGCGGCAGCAGCAGGCCCTGCGACTTGCGGTCTTCGGTGACGAGGCCGATGCCGGCGCGGATGGCCTGCATCGGCGAGCGCCAGCCCTTGCGGACGTGGTGAGTGGCCTGGCCGTCGGCATGCAGCGTGATCTCGCCGCGGTCGGCGCGGTCGGCGCCGAAGAGCAGGCGCACCAGTTCGGTACGGCCCGAGCCGACGAGGCCGGCCAGGCCCATGACTTCGCCCGCGCGCAGGTCGATGTCGACGTCGCGCACGGCCTGCGCCCGGCCGATGCCGCGCGCGCTCAGCAGCACCGGGCCCGCCACGCGGCGGTCGCGGCCTTCGTGCTCGTGCACCGCGCGGCCGACCATGCGTTGCACCAGCTCGGATTCGCGCACGCCGGCCATGGCGCGCACGTCCACCAGCCGGCCGTCGCGCAGCACCGCCACGCGGTCGGCGATGCGCTGCAGCTCCTCGAGGCGGTGCGATACGTAGACGATGGCCACGCCGCGTGCCTTCAGCAGGTCGATCTGCTCGAAGAGGTGCGAGGTCTCGCGCGGCGTGAGCATGGCGGTGGGCTCGTCGAGCACCAGCACGCGCGTGTCGTCCTGCAGGTTGCGCGCGATCTCCACCATCTGCTGCTGGCCGATGCCCAGGCGCGCCACGGGCGTGGCCGGGTCGATGTTCTGCATGCCGATCTTGGCGAGCTGGCGCGCGGCCAGTTCGTGCAGCTTGCCGCGGCGGATCCAGCCGGTCTTGTTGGGCAGGCGGTCGAGCAGCAGGTTCTCGGCCACCGACAGCGTGGTGACGAGGCCGAGCTCCTGCATGACCATGCGCACGCCCAGGCGCTCGGCGTCGCGGCGCGAGGTGGGCGCGAAGGGCTTGCCGTCGAGCAGCATCTGGCCGCGCGTGGGCTGCACCAGGCCGCAGACGATCTTCGACAGCGTGCTCTTGCCGGCGCCGTTCTCGCCCGTGAGGGCCAGCACTTCGCCGGGGTTGAGCACGAGCGAGACGTCGTCCAGCACCGGCGCCGCATAGTCCTTGCCCATGGCGCTCAGCGAGAGCACGGGCGCGCTGCGATTGTTATCAGCCATCGATTGGCAACCTTATTCCAGAAACACCGCGGAACCGGCTCCGCCGGGCCGCAGGTGTTGCCCCCGGTAGGGGGAAGGCGAAGCGACACGAAGTGCGCGAAGCCTGGGGGCGAGCATTACTTCGTGACCAGCACCACGTCGGTCTTCACTTCAGCGGGCATCTCCGACTGCTTCTTCTTGTCGGCGATGGCCTTCAGCGCGGTCTCGATGCCGAACACGGCCTGCTTGGCGGCGAACTGGTCGGCCGTGGCGAGCACGCGGCCGTCCTTCAGCATCGGCTTGATGGCGCCGATGTTGTCGTAGCCCACCACCAGCACCTTGCCGGTCTTGCCGGCTGCCTTGACGGCGGCCACGGCGCCCAGCGCCATGCTGTCGTTGCCGGCGAGCAGCGCCTTCAGGTCGGGGTGCTCGCGCATCATGCCGGCTGCCACGGTGTTGCCCTTGTCGATTTCCCACTGGCCGGACTGCACGCCCACCACCGTCACGCCGGCGGCCTTCATCGCGTCCTGGTAGCCCAGCGTGCGCTGCTGCGCATTGAAGGTGGTCGACACGCCTTCGATGATGCCGACCTTGTCGCCCGCCTTCAGCTCCTTGGCGAGCGCGTCGCCCACCAGCTTGGCGCCGGCGCGGTTGTCGGGGCCGACGAAGGGCACCTGGATGCCTTTTTCCTTGAGCGCGGCGGCGTCGAACTGGTTGTCGATGTTGACCACCAGGATGCCCTTGTCGATGGCCGCCTTGACCACCGGCACCAGCGCCTTCGAATCGGCCGGCGCGATGACCAGCGCGTCGATCTTCTGCGCCACCATCTGCTCGACCATCTTGATCTGCGCGGCGGTGTCGGTCTCGTCCTTGATGCCGTTGGCCACCAGCGTGTACTTGGAGGCGTTGGCCTTCTGGTGCGCCTTGGCGCCGTCTTCCATGGTGCGGAAGAATTCGTTGGCGAGCGACTTCATGACCAGCGCGACCTTGGGCTTGTCCTGCGCGAAGGCTGGCGTTCCGGCCATGGCGCCCAGCAGCGTCAGTGCGGCAGCGCTTTGCAGGGTACGGCGGGTGAACTTCATGGTGGATGTCTCCTGGGATTGGTTGATCGGAACGGTGCGCCGGTCTTGGCCGGGGCGCAGATGTTAACTGAGGGAAACGTTTGCGCAAACGTTTGCCAGTCGGGTCTTTCCCTGATGCATCCGGGTGCGGGGAATGCTGGCCGAAGACCTGTCTGGCGGGCGCCGGATCATGCTCGCCTAAAATTCGCGGTTATCCAAGAGGACCTCCCATGAGTTTGCAATGCGGCATCGTCGGCCTGCCCAACGTCGGTAAATCCACTCTTTTCAATGCGCTGACCAAGGCCGGCATCGCGGCGGAGAACTATCCCTTCTGCACCATCGAGCCCAACGTGGGCGTGGTGGAAGTACCCGATCCGCGCCTCGACCAGCTCAGCGAGATCGTCAAGCCTGAGCGCGTGGTGCCCGCCATCGTCGAGTTCGTCGACATCGCCGGCCTGGTGGCCGGCGCCAGCACCGGCGAAGGCCTGGGCAACAAGTTCCTGGCCCACATCCGCGAGACCGACGCCACCGTCAACGTGGTGCGCTGCTTCGACGACGAGAACGTGATCCACGTGGCCGGCAAGGTCGACCCGATCTCCGACATCGAAGTGATCCAGACTGAACTCTGCCTGGCCGACCTGGCCACGGTGGAGAAGGCGCTGCACCGCCACACCAAGGTCGCCCGCTCGGGCGACAAGGACGCGCAGAAGCTGGTCGGCCTGCTCGAGCGCTGCCAGGCCGCGCTGAACGAGAACACGCCGGTGCGCGCACTCGAGTTCACCAAGGAAGAGCTGCCGCTGGTCAAGAGCTTCACGCTGATCACCGCCAAGCCCGCGATGTTCGTGGGCAATGTGTCGGAAGACGGCTTCGAGAACAACCCTTACCTCGACCGCCTGCGCGAATACGCCGCCAAGCAGGGCGCGCCCGTGGTCGCCATCTGCGCCAAGATCGAAGCCGACCTGGCCGAGATGGACGACGAAGACAAGAAGATGTTCCTCGCCGAGATCGGCCAGGAGGAGCCGGGCCTGAACCGCCTGATCCGCGCGGCCTTCAAGCTGCTGGGCCTGCAGACGTATTTCACCGCCGGCGTGAAGGAAGTGCGCGCCTGGACCATCCACATCGGCGACACCGGCCCGCAGGCCGCCGGCGTGATCCACGGCGACTTCGAGAAGGGCTACATCCGTGCCCAGACCATCGCTTTCGAGGACTACATCGCCTTCAAGGGCGAGCAGGGCGCGAAGGACGCGGGGAAGATGCGTTCGGAAGGCAAGGAATACGTCGTGAAGGATGGCGACGTGATGAACTTCCTGTTCAGCTCGTAACAGGGCTCGCCCCCAGGCTTCGCGCACTTCGTGTCGCTTCGCCAACCCCCTACCGGGGGCAACACCTGAGGCCCGGCAAAGCCGGTTCCTCGGTGTTTCGCGAAAGAGCTCCTTCGGGCTTTTGAAGGCGTTGTTGGATAGACTCCGCGCGCGCCGTCTCTCCTCCCAAGGCCAGCCCCATGCTCACCGTCCACCACCTCAACAACTCCCGCTCGCAACGCGTGCTCTGGCTGCTCGAAGAGCTGGAGCTGCCCTACGAGATCGTGCATTACCAGCGGGATCCGAAGACCATGTTGGCGCCCGCTTCGCTGCGGGCCATTCATCCGCTGGGAAAGTCACCGGTTGTCACGACGGATGACGGATTCACGCTCGCGGAGTCCGGGGCGATCATCGAGACGGTGATCGAGCGCTACGGCAACGGCCGTCTTGCACCCGCGGCGGGTTCGCCGGAAGCGTTGCGCTATCGCTACTGGATGCATTTCGCGGAAGGCACGGCGATGTCGCCGCTGCTGCTCAAGCTGATCTTCGACCGGATCGAGACGGCGAAGATGCCTTTCTTCGCGAAGCCCATCGCCAAGGCCATTGCGGCAAAGACGAAGGGGGCGTTCATCAATCCGAACATCGCGAGCCACTTGAGCTACATGGAAGCGGAACTCGGCAAGAGCGAGTGGTTCGCCGGCGATGCGTTCACGGGCGCGGACATCCAGATGAGCTTCGTGGTCGAGGCCGCGCAGGCGCGTGGCGGGCTCGATGCGAAGCGGCCGAAGCTGATGGCGTACCTGGAGCGCATCCATTCGCGCGCCGCGTACAAGCGCGCGCTCGAACGCGGCGGCCCCTACGCCTTGCTGAACTGAGTCGAGGCCCTGGGCTCAGGAGGGGAAGACATACAGCAGCGCGACCGTCATCGTGACGTAGCGCAGGAATTTCCCGATCGCCATGTAGGCCACGCACGGCCAGAAGGGCAGCTTGAGCCAGCCCGCCACCGCGCACAGCGGGTCGCCCACCAGCGGCAGCCAGCTCAGCAGGCAGGCCTTCGGGCCGAGCTTCTCGAGCCAGCCCAGAACGCGCACATGATGTTTCGAGTGCGAGTATTTGTCGGCCACCTTGTGCGCGCCGTAGCCCATCCACCAGTCGACCGCGCCACCCAGCGTGTTTCCCACGGTCGCCACCGCGATGGCGGGCCAGAACATCTCGGGGTTGAGCTTGAGCAGGCCGAAGAGAATGGGCTCGGAGCCTACCGGCAGAAGCGTCGCCGAGACGAAGGCCGCCACGAAGAGCGTGGAGAGTCCGTACTGCGGCAACGCCAGCAGTGCAAGGAGAGAGTCGAGCCAGGCTTGCATAGGGTCGGCGCAGTATAGGCAGCGCCAGCGTCGCAATCGCGTGGGAGAAAGCCCCGGCGCGCACCGGTATTTGTACGGGGTACCGAGGCGCAAATCGTTTCAGTCGCTGAAATGCGGCGTGGCTACAATCGTGCCTCATTTTTCAGCAGCCGAACGCGCACGCTCCCCCTTCCAAATGACCTTGCAGATCGGCAACCACACGCTGGAAAACCGCCTGTTCGTCGCGCCCATGGCCGGTGTGACGGACCGGCCCTTCCGCATGCTGTGCCGCGAACTCGGCGCGGGCTACGCGGTCAGCGAGATGGTCACCTCGCGCAAGGAGCTGTGGGGTTCGCTCAAGACATCGCGCCGCGCCAACCACGACGGCGAGCCGGGCCCCATTGCGGTGCAGATCGCCGGCACCGACGCCGCGATGATGGCGGAGGCCACGGTCTACAACATCGAGCGCGGCGCGCAGATCATCGACATCAACATGGGCTGCCCGGCCAAGAAGGTCTGCAACAAGTGGGCTGGCTCGGCGCTGATGCGCGACGAGCCGCTGGCGCTCGAGATCGTGCAGGCCGTGGTCGACGCGGCGCAGCCCTTCGGCGTGCCGGTCACGCTCAAGATGCGCACCGGCTGGAGCGAAGAACAGCGCAACGCGGTGAAGCTGGCGCGCGACTTCGAATCGGCCGGCGTGCAGATGCTCACCGTGCACGGACGCACGCGCGAGCAGGGCTACAAGGGCTTCGCCGAATACGACACCATCGCCGCCGTGAAGGCCGCGGTGCGCGTGCCGGTGGTGGCCAACGGCGACATCAATTCACCCGAGAAGGCGCGCGACGTGCTTGCGACCACCGGTGCCGATGCGGTGATGGTCGGCCGCGCCGCGCAGGGCCGGCCGTGGATCTTCCGCGAGATCGCGCACTTCCTCGAAACCGGCGCGCACCGCGCGCCCCCGCTGGTGGTGGAAGTGCGCCGCTTGCTGCTCGACCATCTCGTGGAGCACTATGCGCTGTACGGCGATTACAGCGGTGTGCGCACGGCGCGCAAGCACATCGGCTGGTACGTGCGGACGCTGCCCGACGGCGAGGCGTTTCGCGCACGCATGAACATCATTGAAGACTGTGCCGAGCAGCTGCGCGCGGTCGGCGACTATTTCGACGGGCTGGCGGACCACATGGACCGCATGCCCGTGCAGCGCCTGGAGGACGGCGACGCTCCGGGCGAAGAAGAGGAGGCGGCCTGCGCCGCCCATTGAGAGAGGAAAAGAAGAAGCAATGAGCAAGAAACACATCGAGGACTGCGTGCGCACCAGTCTGGACAGTTACTTTCGCGATCTGCGCGGCACCGAACCCGACGGCATGTACGAGATGCTCGTGCGCGTGGTCGAGAAGCCCCTGCTCGACGTCGTGATGACGCGCGCCGAGGGCAATCAGTCGAAGGCCGCGCAATGGTTGGGCCTGAACCGCAACACGCTTCGCAAGAAGCTGGTCGAACACAAACTTTTGAAATAACCCCACGGCATATCCAATGGCCCAGACAGCACTCATCTCCGTTTCCGACAAGACCGGCATTCTCGAATTCGCCCAGGCGCTGCATGCGCTGGGCATCAAGCTGCTGTCCACCGGCGGCACCGCCAAGCTGCTCGCCGATGCGGGCCTGCCCGTCACCGAGGTGGCCGACCACACCGGCTTTCCCGAAATGCTCGACGGCCGCGTGAAGACGCTGCACCCGAAGATCCACGGCGGCCTGCTCGCGCGCCGCGACCTGCCCGCGCACGTCGCCGCCATCAAGGAACACGGCATCGACACCATCGACTTGCTGGTGGTCAACCTGTACCCGTTCGAGGCCACCGTGGCCAAGCCCGGCTGCACGCTGGAAGACGCGATCGAGAACATCGACATCGGCGGTCCGGCCATGGTGCGCAGCGCGGCCAAGAACTGGAAGGACGTGGGCGTGCTCACCGACTCCTCGCAGTACGCCGTGGCGCTGGCCGAGCTGAAGGACGGCGGCAAGCTCAGCGACAAGACCAAGTTCGCGTTCTCGGTGGCCGCGTTCAACCGCATCGCCGACTATGACGGCGCGATCAGCGATTACCTCTCGGCCATCGACTTCGACGCCAGCATCGGCCAGGCCGCGCCCAGGCGTTCGCTCTTCCCGGCGCAGAGCAACGGCCGCTTCGTGAAGGTGCAGGACCTGCGCTACGGCGAGAACCCGCACCAGCAGGCCGCCTTCTACCGCGACCTGCATCCGGCGCCCGGCTCGCTGGTGTCGGCGAAGCAGCTGCAGGGCAAGGAGCTGAGCTACAACAACATCGCCGATGCCGATGCGGCATGGGAATGCGTGAAGAGCTTCGACGTGCCCGCCTGCGTGATCGTGAAGCACGCCAACCCCTGCGGCGTCGCCATCGGCAAGGACGCTGCCGAGGCTTACGGCAAGGCCTTCAAGACCGACCCGACCTCGGCCTTCGGCGGCATCATCGCCTTCAACCGCCCTGTGGACGGCGCGACCGCACAGGAAATCGCCAAGCAGTTCGTCGAAGTGCTGATGGCGCCCGGCTACACGCCCGAGGCGCTCGAAGTGTTCCAGGCCACCAAGGCCAAGCTCAACGTGCGCGTGCTGGAAATCGCACTGCCCGCGACCGCAGGGTCGCCTGGCTCCCGTGGCGGCGCCACCGACTGGGACAACGGCCGCAACGCCATGGACGTCAAGCGCGTCGGCTCGGGCCTGCTGATCCAGACCGCCGACAACCATGAACTCGCCGCCAGCGACCTCAAGGTGGTCAGCAAGAAGCAGCCCACGCCGCAGCAGCTGCAGGACCTGCTGTTCGCATGGAAGGTCGCCAAGTACGTGAAGAGCAACGCGATCGTCTTCTGCGCCAACGGCATGACCATGGGCGTGGGCGCCGGCCAGATGAGCCGCCTCGATTCGGCGCGCATCGCCAGCATCAAGGCCGAACATGCCGGCCTCTCGCTGAAAGACACCGCAGTAGCCAGCGACGCCTTCTTCCCGTTCCGCGACGGCCTCGACGTGGTGGTCGACGCAGGCGCGAGCTGCGTGATCCAGCCGGGCGGCTCGATGCGCGACCAGGAAGTCATCGATGCCGCCGACGAGCGCGGCGTGGTGATGGTGCTGTCGGGCGTGCGGCACTTCCGCCACTGATTCGGCACTGATCGACCGGCGCCCGTTCCAGGGCGCGGCCGGGCCGTCCGCTAGCTCTTCCCTGGCGCGCGCGACTCGGCCTTTTTCTTTTGGGGCGATGCTGCCGTTTCGGCGCTGGACTCCGCCGCGCCCGCGAGCAGCGACATGAAGAAATCCAGCGTGCCCGCCATCGTCTTCGCGGTCGACTGGCGCGAAAGGCTCCATTCCGGAAAGTGTCCGTCCACGGCCATGCGCGCCAGGCCGTAGACCAGCGCGCGCGCGGCGATCTGCGCGTGCGCGGCGTCGGCGGCATTCGTCGTGCTGCCGCTTTGCGCGAATGCCTCGTCGAAGAGCTTGCGCATCTGCGTGCGGATCGTTTCGTTGTCGCTGCGCAGCGTCGGCGAATCGTCGTAGTCGATCAGCGAGCGTTCGCTGATGACGCGAAAGTGCGTCGGGTTCGCGCGCGCCCATTCGATGTAGGCATGGCCGATGGCGCCGAAGCGCGCCAGCGGCGGCGCTTCGGACGCGGCGGCCACGGCTTCCTCCACGTGCGTGCGCAGCCGCTGTGTCGCCTGCTCGGCCACGGCCGTCAGCAGCGCGGTCTTGGTCGCGAAATGACGGAACGGCGCGCCGGGCGACACGCCCGCGCGCTTGGCCGTTTCGCGCACGCTGAGCTTGTCGAGGCCGTCGCGCTCGATCAGCTCGACGGCCGCCTCGATCAGCGCCTCGCGCAGGTTGCCGTGGTGATAGGCGCGGGGTTCGGGAGCGGGCGGAGGGGGGAGCGAGTGGCCATGGGGATGGAGCTTGCTGCATTCAATGTAATCACTGCTTATTTTGAGCTAGACTGCGCCCTGCCGCGATGTATGCATTGATTACATGTGCGGCATCCGAACCATTTCCATCCATCGTTCCGACTGGAGTTCTCATGCGCATCCGTCTTGCTTTTCTGTTCGCCGCGGCCCTTTGGGCAGGCGCGGCATCGGCCCAGGAATCCGCACCGACATTGCAGATCGTCTGGCCGCCCGAAGGGGCTGTCGTGCAACTGGGCAGCGATGCCGAGCGCTCCATCGGCGTGGTCGTGCAGAGCAACTACAGGCTGCTCGCCGCCGGCCAGTGCGGCGGCGACAAGCGCTGTGGCCATATCCACATGAAGATCGATCCCGAAGGCGACAGCTGCAACCTGCCGGGCCGTCCCTACAACAGCATGAACAGCGATTTCGGCGGCGAGCTGATCAAGG
Source organism: Variovorax sp. TLI9-5A (assembly GCF_056867935.1). Lineage (NCBI taxonomy): Bacteria > Pseudomonadati > Pseudomonadota > Betaproteobacteria > Burkholderiales > Comamonadaceae > Variovorax > Variovorax sp. TLI9-5A. The sequence continues at coordinate 1,216,508 of NZ_CP200310.1, forward strand.
CGCGCTTCGGCCCGTGCCCGTCGCCGACGGGTGCGCATGTGATCGGCATCCTGCTGGCCGACGACCACCACAGGCCGATCCTGGTGGACGGCAAGCCTGTGACGCGGCTCGTGAAGGTCACGACCCGCTAGGAGGCGCCAGCGCTCTTATTCGTGCGCGCCGAAGCGGTACTTCAGCTGGAAGGTGACCGCGCCGTACAGCCTGTTCTTGATGGTCGGCACGTAGGCGATGTTGAGGCCCCAGTTCTTGCCCTCGATGGCGGCCACCGGAAGGATGGCCGGGAACCAGTTGCCGTTGCGGTAGTTCGGGTAGCCGTCGAAGCCGCCGACCACGGCGCCGAACTTCACGCCGTAGAACTCGAAGGGCAGCGCGTACAGGCCGACGTAGTTCGATTGCCTGCGGTCGCTGTTGCGGAAGGTGCCTGCCGTGACGCGGAATGTGTCGTTCAGCGGGTACTCGAAGCCCAGTCCCTGGTTGACGTTCTCCAGGCCCTTGCCGCTGTCGAAGTGGGCCGAATAGAAGCCGGGGTTGATCCAGATCTTCTTCGGATCGAAGGACGAGTCCTGCGCCGCTGCGAAGCCGGGAATGAGAAGAGCGATGCTCAGGACCGGCAGCGTGCGCAGGGAGTTCATGGGCTAGGGTGTCCTGAAGATTTGTCGTGCGGCTTCGATGGTGGCGGCGATGTCTTCGTCGCTGTGGGCTGCGCTCACGAAGCCTGCTTCGTAAAGCGCGGGCGCAATATACACGCCGCGATCCAGCAAACCGTGAAACAACGCATTGAATTTCGCGTTGTCGGTTGTCATCACGGTGGCATAGTTTTGCGGCAGGTCCTTCATCAGGAAGAAGCCGAACATGCCGCCTTCGCTGTCGGCGCTGAAGGGCTGGCCTTCAGCCGCGGCAGCGGCCTTGAGTCCGTCGACGAGCGAGCGAGTCTTCTTGCCGAGCGCTTCGTAGAAACCGGGCTTCGCGATTTCCTTCAGCGTGGCCAGACCGCATGCCGTGGCCACCGGGTTGCCCGACAGCGTGCCGGCCTGGTAGACCGGCCCCAGCGGCGCGAGCTGTTCCATGATCGCGCGCGGGCCGCCGAAGGCCGCGAGCGGCATGCCGCCGCCGATGACCTTGCCGAGCACCGTGAGGTCGGGCTTGATGCCCAGCACGCCTTGCGCACCGTGCAGGCCGACGCGAAAGCCGGTCATCACCTCGTCGAAGACCAGCAGTGCGCCGTGCTGCGTGCAGAGTTCGCGGCAGCGCCTGGCAAACTCGGGCGTGGCGCGCACGAAGTTCATGTTGCCGGCGATGGCCTCGATCATCAGGCAGGCGATGTCCTTGCCGTGCAAGGCGAAGGCTTCTTCCAGCTGCTGCAGGTTGTTGTACTCGAGCACGATGGTGTGCTGCACCACCTCGGGCGGCACGCCGGCGGAGGTCGGGTTGCCGAAGGTGGCGAGGCCGGAGCCGGCCTTCACCAGCAGCGCGTCGGCATGGCCGTGATAGCAGCCCTCGAACTTGACGATGCTCTTGCGGCCGGTGGCGCCCCGCGCCAGGCGCAGTGCGCTCATGGCAGCCTCGGTGCCCGAGCTGACCAGCCGCACCATCTCCATCGACGGCACCAGCGCGAGGATGGCCTCGGCCAGCTCGACCTCGCGCTCGGTCGGTGCGCCGTAGGAGAAGCCTTCGAGCACGGCCTTCTGCACGGCCTCGACCACGGCGGGGTGGCCGTGGCCCAGGATCATCGGACCCCAGGAGCCGATGTAGTCGATGTAGCGCTTGTCATTGGCATCCCAGAAATAGGCGCCCTGGGCGCGCTGGACGAAGCGGGGCGTGCCGCCCACGGCCTTGAAGGCGCGCACGGGTGAGTTCACGCCGCCGGGAATCACGGCGCGGGCGCGCTCGAAAAGAATGTCGTTGCGGTCGGTCATCTGATCAGTGTCGGGTGTCGTGTGGGGGCAGGGCGAAATCGGGCTCGGCGTCGGGGTCTTCGCCGTCCTCGTCGTCCTCGGGCTCCGCCCAGAACAGGCGGTCGGGCAGCACGTGGCCCATGCCGGGGCGGAAGCCGGCGTCGAGGCAGCGGTCCATGTAGGCGAGCGCCTCGGTGGTCGCGGCCACCAGGTCGGTGCCGCTGGCCAGCAGGGCGGCCAGCGCGGCCGACAGGGTATCGCCCGCGCCGGCGAAGACGGCCTCGAGCCGCTCGTACTTCTCGCTGGCGAGCACCGACTGCGGCGAGGCCAGCACGTTGTCGATGAACTGCTCGGGCAGCACCAGGCCGGTCACCAGCGTATAGGGCACGCCGAACTCGCCAGCGGCCTTGGCGATGTCGCGCGCACCGGGCGGACGCTCGCCGTTCCAGTCCGGAAGCAGCCAGCGCCACAGGGTGCTGTGGTTTCCAACCAACACTGTCGTCTGGGGCAGGACGAGCTCGCGGAAAGCGTCCAGATAGGGCTCGATCAGGTTCTCGTCCCACCACGACAGGTTGGGCATGTAGGCCACCACGGGCACCTCCGGATAGTCGGCGGCGGTTTCCGCGATGGTGCTCAGCGCCTCGGTGGTGCCGGCGAAGCCGACCTTGATCAACTGGACCTCCACGTCCTCCAGGATGGCGCGCGCCTGCTCGGCGATGGCCTCCTCGTCGAAGGGGAAGTGGTCGAAAATCTCTGCCGTGTCGCGGGCATAGGCGCCCGTGACGACCGGCAGGATGTGTGCGCCTACCGACCCCATGGCCAGGGCATCGGCGCCGAGCCCGCCCGCCCCGCTGGGATCGCTGGCGTTGAACACCAGCACGCAGGGGGGATTCAGGTCGCGTTCGGCCAACTCGCCGTCATCCTGCGAGGGGTCGTTAAGATCGCCCGGTTTACGGGCGTTGTCTGCTGGAAGTAAGTAGATGGTCATACGCCGTGCGGAATCCTCTGGATGGTGGCATAGGCGCGACGTTTACAGTCTGCCAGAGAGATACGCATAGATACACTCGTTGCATTTAATGAACAAGGACTTTAAGCTCCGATGAATACGAAAACTTGGATGTGCCTGATTTGTGGGTGGATCTATGACGAAGCGGTTGGTGTACCGGAAGATGGCATCGCGGCAGGCACGGCCTGGGCCGATGTTCCGATGAACTGGACCTGTCCTGAGTGCGGTGCGCGCAAGGAAGACTTCGAAATGGTTGAAATCTGAAAGCATGGCATAGATAGAGCTACGCGGTCTGCGTCGGTGTTCGGCGCGGCGGGCTTCCAAGTCTCATGAGCAGGAGCGTTTGCAATGGGCCCGAATGGATCTGGTTACAAGGTGCTGGTCATCGACGACAGCAACACCATCCGGCGCAGTGCCGAGATTTTTCTGAAGCAGGGTGGGCACGAGGTTCTTCTCGCGGAAGACGGCTTCGACGCGCTCTCCAAGGTTAACGACCACAAGCCGCACCTGATTTTCTGCGACATCCTGATGCCGCGCCTGGACGGCTACCAGACCTGCGCCATCATCAAGCGCAACGCCCACTTTTCCAACGTACCGGTCGTCATGCTGTCTTCGAAAGACGGTGTATTCGACAAGGCCCGCGGCCGCATGGTCGGATCGCAAGACTACCTGACCAAGCCTTTCACCAAAGACCAGCTGCTGCAGGCCGTGCAGCAGTTTGGCACCGTTCAACAGGAAGTGCAGTAATGCCTATTCGAAAAATCCTCGTCGTCGACGACTCCAAGACGGAACTGGTGTTCCTGACCGACCTCCTCCAGAAGAACGGCTTTGCCGTCAAGACGGCCGAAAACGCCGACGACGCCATGCGCCGCCTCGAGGAAGAGCACCCCGACCTCATCCTCATGGACGTGGTCATGCCCGGCCAGAACGGCTTCCAGCTCACGCGCGCCATCGCCCGCGACCCGAAGTACGCCGCGATCCCGATCATCCTGTGCACCAGCAAGAACCAGGAAACCGACCGCGTCTGGGGCATGCGCCAGGGCGCGCGCGACTACATCGTGAAGCCTGTCAACGCCGCCGACCTGATGTCCAAGATCAGCGCGCTGAACTGAGCGAAAGCCTGCCGAGTCCATGGCGAATCGCGATGCTCTGAGAGCCTTCCAGTCCCGGCTGGCGAGCCGCCTGCAGGCCGCTCGCACGACGGGCGTGGCCGCCACCTGGCTGGCGGTCGAGGCCGGCGAGGGCAAATACCTCTTCCCGCTGGGACACGCCGGCGAAATCTTTCCCTGGACGCCGCCACAGCCCGTGCCCTACACGGAGCCGTGGTTCCTCGGCGTTGCCAACCTGCGCGGCGGCCTCTATGGCGTCGTGCAGCTTTCTGCGTTCGCCACCGGCGGGCCGGCCGCGCTGGCCGCCACCGAGGCGGCGCGCATCCAGTCGCGGCTCGTTGCTTTCAACGAGTTGCTCGAAGTCAACTGCGCATTGCTGGTCGATCGACTGGCGGGGTTGCGGGGCGCGGAGGCCTTCACGGCATCCGAGCCTCCTGGCGCAGAAGCACCTGCCTGGCATGGGCATGTGTTTACCGATGCAGCGGGGGAGCGCTGGCAGGAAGTCAACCTGCAGGCGCTTTCGCAGCAACCCCAGTTTTTGAGCATTGGTGCGTAGTGCCCCCGCACGCCGTACCGGAAACCACCTGAAGGACCGACCGTGAGCTCGATCGCCGACAAGTTCAAGAAATTACTGCCCGTGAGCAACGGGAACGACAAGGCCCGCGTCGATGGCTCCGGTTCGATATCGCTCGACGATGTCGATACCGTCCAGGTTCCGGACGAGAAAACCGTGCGCCTCGCCAAGAAGGGCTCCGCGGCCCCCGACACCAGCTTCGGCGACGTCGACCTGCCCGGCGGCGGCGACGCAGCCAACGAACCCGGCGCCGCGGCTGCCGAGATCGCGCCCGACGCCACCGGCGGCCGCGTGGGCTCCAACCCCGCGAAGCAGCAGCGTATCCTGGCCATCATGCTGGCGATCGTGGTGTTGCTGCTGCTGCTGGTTGCCGGTTCCGCCATTCTTCGCGCCGAACGCCTCGCGCAGCAGGTGGCGGCCACCGGCCAGTCGCTGATGCAGTCGCAGCGTCTCGCCAAGTCGATCTCGCAGGCCCTCGTGGGCAGCGCGTCGGCCTTCGTCGAAGTGAAGGACGCCGCGGACGACCTCACGCGCCGCGTGCAGGGCCTGACCAACGGCGACGACTCCCTGCGCCTGGAGCGCGTGGGCAACCAGTACGACGAGGAGATGAACAAGATCAATCCTCTGGTCACCCGTGCGGACGCCAGCGCCAAGGTCGTGCTGGCCCAGCGCCAGATCCTGACGCAGGTGGGTGCCGCTCTGCGCGACATCAACCAGCAGTCGTCCACGCTGCTCGAGATGACGGAAACCGTCGCCTCGCTGAAGATGCAGCAGAACGCCACGCTGCCCGAGATCTCGGCCGCCGGCCAGCTCGTGATGCTGACGCAGCGCATCGGCAAGTCGACCAACGAGTTCTTCACGGTCGAGGGCGTGAACCCCGACGCCGTGTTCCTGCTGGGCAAGGACCTGAACACATTCCAGGAAACCACCCGCGGCCTGCTCGACGGCAATGCGCAGCAGCGCTTCCCCGGCTCGAAGGACCCGCAGACGCGCCAGCAGCTCGAAGCCATCCTGAAGACCTACGAACAGATGCGCACGCAGGCGTCGGCCATTCTGGGCAACCTGCAGGGCCTGGTGGCCGCGCGCGAAGCGCAGGCATCGATCCTGACCGACAGCGAGCCGCTGCGTAAGTCGCTGGGCGACCTGCAGGAAAAGCTCTCCGCGCGCACCGGCCTGGGCGCCGGCACCATCGTGCTGCTGTTCGTGCTGTCGCTGGCCGCCCTGGCACTCGCCGGCGCCATCGGTTTCGTGCAGGTGCGCGAAGGCCGCGAACGCGCCGCCGTCGCCGAACGCGAGCGTCTGGCCGCCGAACAGGCTTCCGACGAAGCCAGCCGCGTGAACAACGCCAACCAGGCCGCCATTCTCCGGCTGATGAACGAACTGCAGACAGTGGCCGAAGGCGACCTGACGCAGGAAGCGACCGTGACCGAGGACATCACCGGCGCCATCGCCGACTCGGTGAACTACACGGTGGAAGAACTGCGGCTGCTGGTGGGCAACGTGCAGAACACGGCAACCCGCGTGGCGCAGACCACGTCGCAGGTGGAAAGCACCTCGACCGAGCTGCTGGCCGCCTCGACCGAACAGCTGCGCGAAATTCGCGAAACCGGCCAGTCGGTGCTGACCATGGCCGAGCGAATCAACGGCGTGTCTACCCAGGCGCAAGAGTCCGCCACGGTGGCGCGCCAGTCGCTGCAGGCCGCATCCTCGGGTCTGCAGGCCGTGCAGAACGCCATCGGCGGTATGAACTCCATCCGCGACCAGATCCAGGAAACCTCCAAGCGGATCAAGCGCCTGGGTGAATCCTCGCAGGAGATCGGTGAAATCACCGAGCTGATCTCGGACATTACCGAACAGACGAACGTGCTGGCCCTGAACGCCGCCATCCAGGCCGCATCGGCTGGTGAAGCCGGACGAGGCTTCTCGGTGGTGGCGGAAGAAGTTCAGCGACTGGCCGAACGCTCCGCGGACGCCACGCGCCAGATCTCGGCGCTGGTGAAGGCGATTCAGACCGACACGCAGGACGCGGTGGGCGCCATGGAGCGTTCCACGCAGGGTGTGGTCGAAGGGGCCAAGCTGTCCGACAACGCGGGTACCGCGCTGTCCGAGATCGACCGCGTGTCGCGCCGACTCGCCGACCTGATCGAGCAGATTTCGCAATCCGCCTCCCGCGAAGCCGATTCGGCCAACGTGGTGGCCGCGAACATCCAGCACATTTTTGCCGTGACGGAACAGACCGGAGAAGGTACGCGTACCACCGCCCAGCAGGTGCGCGAACTGTCGCAGATGGCCGAGGAACTGCGTCGTTCCGTGGCCCGTTTCAAGATTGCGTGATGACGCTCTCCCCCAGCCTTCGCGCACTTCGTGTCGCTGCGGCAACCCCCTTCCGGGGGCAACACCTGCGGCCCGGCAAAGCCGGTTCCGCGGTGTTCCTTGAAGTGGCCGTGACGGCCTTGCGTATTCGGGGCGCTCTGCGCCCATTGGAAAACTGACAGTCAAAGAACGGCGAGCACCCAACGTGTCGATTCAAACCCCTGCCACGGCCCCTCACGCCGGCAACACGCCGGTCACCGAAGACCTCGGGCCGCTGGCCTGGGTGCTGGGAGAAATCCAGAAATCCCTTGACGGTGTAGGCAAGTCGTTGCGGCGCTTCGTGCGCGAAGTGGATGCCGCCGCGGCCGAGCCCGAGGCCGGTCCGCTGCAGATGGCCCGCCAGCAGCTGCACCAGGCCGTCGGCGCGCTCCAGATGGTGGGGCATTCCTCGCCCGCGCTGGTGCTCGGCGCCATCGAGTTCGCGGTGCAGGGCTTCATCGCCGAGCCGCAGCGCTGCACCGAAGCCGCGGTGCTCAAGATCGAGCGTGCGGGCTTCGCCGTCACCGACTTCCTGGGCGCGCTGCTGGCCGGCAAGCCGGTGTCGTCGGTCGCGCTGTTCCCGCAGTACCGCGACGTCCTGGAACTGGTCGGCAACGAGCGCGTGCACCCGGCCGACCTGTGGAGCACCGCCTGGCGCTGGGTCGAGATCAAGCCTGCGGTCACGCAGGCGGCCGTTGCCTACGACCCGGCAGTGCGCTCGCGGCTCGACCGCGAAGTGCTGCAGCTCGTCAAGAGCGGCGACACCCAGGCCGCGCGCCGGCTGCATGCGCTGTGCCTGGGGCTCGGTCGCGGTGCGCTGCTGCCCCGCGTCGCCAGCTTCTGGACCCTGGCCGCCGGCTTCTTCGAGGCCCTGGCCGCGGGGCTGATCCAGCCCGACGCCTACGTCAAGCGCGCCGCCTCGCGCGTGCTGCTGCAATACGCCACGCTCGCGCGCGGCGACAGCCTCGTGTCCGACCGCCTCGGCCAGGACCTGCTCTTCTTCTGCGCGCAGGCCGTGCCCGCCGCCGGCGACGATGCCGCCACGCTGCGCACCGTGCGCACCGCATGGGGCATCACGGGCGAGCTGCGTGTCGACTACAACGTCGAGCAGTTCGGCCGCTTCGATCCGCTGGTGCTGCAGCAGGCGCGCAAGCGCATCGAGACCGCCAAGGAAATGTGGTCGGCGCTCTCGGGGGGTGACATCACCCGCACCCGCCAGGTGGCCGACACCTTCGCGCAGCTCGGCGAATCGCTGCAGAAGCTGCATCCGCCGAGCCTGCCGATGGTGCAGGCCCTGACCCACGCGGTCGAGGCCTCCGTGCGTTCCGGCCAGGCGCCGGGCACCGAGCTCGCGATGGAAGTCGCCACCTCGGTGCTCTACCTGGAAGCCGCGCTCGAAGACCTGGACCCGAGCGATCCGCAGCTCACCTCCCGCACGCTGCAGCTGGCGGGCCGCATAGAGCGCGTGCGCGCCGGCGGCCATTCCGAGCCGCTCGAGCCGTGGATGGAGGACCTCTACCGCCGCGTGAGCGACCGCCAGACCATGGGCACCGTGGTCGACGAGCTGCGCAGCCACCTGAGCGAACTCGAGAAGTCGCTCGACCAGTATTTCCGCCGCCCGGCCGAAAAAGGCCTGCTGCGCACCGTGCCGACGCAGCTCATGCAGATGCGCGGCGTGTTCTCCGTGCTCGGCCTCGACCAGGCCGCGCTCACCGTCCAGCGCATGCGCGAGGACGTCGAGGCGATGCTCGTCAGCACTTCGCCGGCCGAGGAAATGGCCGGCTTCGATGCGCTGGGCAACAACCTCGGCGCTCTGGGCTTCCTGATCGACATGCTGGGCTACCAGCCCGCGCTGGCCAAGCGCCTGTTCGTGTTCGACGCCGACGCGGGCGAACTCAAGCCGCTGATGGGCCGCCAGGCCGCCGATGCCACCGAAGGCGGCGGCACCGCCACGGCCCAGGCTCCCGCCGCGGAAGCCGTGCTCAGCATCGAGGAAGTCGACGCCCAGATCGCATCGAAGCTCGCGGCGCTCGCCGCGCCCAAGGCCAAGGCGTCGCCGATCGAGGAATTTAGCAAGAAGGCCGACAGCTGGACCCACAAGATCTCCGGCCCGGCCGATCTGCCCGACACCGAAGTCACCGAGCTCGAAGAAGACGACCTGCAGAACATCTTCCTCGAAGAGGCCCGCGAGGTCGTGCAGAACGGCCTGGCCGCCATCGAGGAACTCGCCAGCTACCCGGACGACACCGAAGAGCTCACCATCCTGCGGCGCGCCTTCCACACGCTCAAGGGCAGCTCGCGCATGGTCGGACTCACCGAGTTCGGCGATGCCGCGTGGTCGCTCGAACAGGTGCTCAACACCTGGCTGGCCGACCAGCGCCCCGCCACGCCGGCATTGCTGGAAGGCACTGAACGCACGATGAAGGACTTCGGCCAGTGGGTCGAAGCCATCGCCTCGGGTTCCGCACAGGGCTGGCAGTCCGCTCCGTTCAGCCGCGTGGCCAACGCGCTGCTGGCCGGCGAGCCCGTGCCCCCGCCGGTGCGCGTGGCCGATGCGCAGGCCCTGGCGGTCGCTGCGCGCCACATCGCCGCCGAAGCGCCGATGTCGGCACCCGCGCCGCTGGAAGTTCCCGCGCCCGTGGCGCCGGCCCCAGTGGCTGCGGAGCTGCCGCCCCTGCGTTTGCCCGATCTGCCGGACCTGTCCCTGACGACGGAGGCTCCCGCGCCTGTGCAGCCGCCCGCAGCACCGGCCGCCGCCCCCGAGATCCCGCCGCTGCAGCCCCTGGACTGGCAGGTGCCGGAGCCCGTGAAGGCTGGCGCGCCCGAGACCGACGACGATTTCGCGTCGACCGACTTCATCGACTTCGAGGCGAAGCCGCAGGCCGAGGAACCCGCGCCGCTGGTTCTGCCCAGCGGCGAGATGTTCGACTTCCTCGCGCCGCCCGCCAAGACGCCGGCGACCGTCGAACTGAAGCAGGAGCCCGCCGAACCGGCCGCTCCTGCACCGGAACCCATCACCGCCACTGTGCCCACCACCGCCGGCCTGCCCGACCTGCAATGGGAGCCCGAGCCGCTGCCCGTGCAGGCCGCCGCTCCTGCCATCGAGCCGGAGCCTGTCCCCGAAGTGGTCGAGGCGGTCGAAGCGGTCGAAGCGGTTGAAGTGTTCGAGGCGCCGCTGCCCGCGGAAGAGCCGGCCGCGGTGCCCGAGCCGCAACTGGCGGTCGAGCCCGAGCCTGAACCTGAGCCAGCCCCCGTGGCAGCGGCCGATGACGTGCTCGTGCCCATTTTCGAGGCACCGGCCGTTCCCGCCGAAGCGCAGATCCTCGTCGCCGACGAGCCGGCCCCCGCTGTGGAGCCCCTGACGACCGTCGAACCGGCCGAAGTCGCCGCGCCCGCCGTCGCGCAGGAAAGCGCCGAAGACCAGGTGAAGGTCATCGGCCCGCTGCGCATCGGCATCCAGCTCTACAACGTCTACCTCAACGAGGCCGACGAGTGGTCCCGCCAGCTCGCCACCGACGTCGGCGAATGGGCGCTCGAATCGCACGAGCGCCTGCCTGATTCGACCATCGCGCTGGCCCATTCGCTGGCCGGCAGCTCGGCTACCGTCGGCTTCCACAGCCTGTCTGGCATGGCCCGCCTGTTCGAGGCCGCGCTGCAGCACCTGCAGATGCAGGGCAGCGGCACGCGCGAGCAGGGCATGGTGCTGGTGGCCGCGGCCGACGAGCTTCGCCGCCTGCTGCACCAGTTCGCGGTCGGCCTGCTGCGCGATCCGGCCGAAGGCACGCTGCAGGCGCTGCGCGACATCGCCAACTCGCCGATGCCCACCGAAATCGCGATGCGCGCCGAAGCCCGGCCGCTGCCGCAAGTGGTGGTCAGCGAGCCCGTCGCCGACGTGGCGCTGGACGATTCCGAGGACGCCATCGACCTGGCCGACGCGGTCGACGTCGACCTGTTCCCGATCTTCGAGGAAGAGGCGGCCGAACTGCTGCCCCAGCTCGGCGAGGCGCTGCGCCAGTGGGCGCACCACCCCGACGACAGCGCGCCGCGCGCCTCGGTGCTGCGCACGCTGCACACGCTCAAGGGCAGTGCCCGGCTGGCCGGCGCCATGCGCCTAGGCGAGCGCGCGCACCGCATGGAGTCCGAGATCGAAGTCCTGGGCTCGCAGGGCGCCGAGCGGGCCAACATCGAAAAGCTGCTGACGCGCCTCGATGCGCTGCAGGCCACCTTCGACGCGCTGCGCGCGGCCGACGACGCCACGCAGGTCGAACTGGCCCAGATCGTGGCCGCGGCCACGTCGGCCGCGCCCGTCACCGTTGCTTCCCAGGCACCCGAAGCCGGCGTGCCGGCGAACGACGAGACCGCCGCGCCCGTGGCGAGCCTGGAAGACCAGCCCGCCGCCGAGGCTGCCGCAGCCGCTCCCGACACGGCAGCGGACGCCCCCGCCCCGCTGCAGCCGCGCCCCGCGCCCGCGCTGCTCACGCCCCTGCGTGCCGCGACCGGCCAGGCCGTTCGCATCCGCACCCAGCTGCTCGACCGCCTGGTCGCGCAGACCGGCGAGGTCATCATCACGCGTTCGCGCCTGGAGGCCGAACTGGGCCAGCTGCGCGGCTCGCTGTCCGACCTCACGGGCAACCTGGACCGCCTGCGCCAGCAGCTGCGCGACATCGAAGTGCAGGCCGAAAGCCAGATGCAGTCGCGCCTCGCGCAGGCCAAGGACTCGCAGCAGAGCTTCGACCCGCTGGAGTTCGACCGCTTCACCCGTGTGCAGGAGCTCACGCGCATGATGGCCGAGTCGGTGAACGACGTGGCCACCGTGCAGCGCACCCTGCAGAAGACGGTGCAGGCGACGGAAGACGACCTCAGCGTGCAGGCGCGCCAGACGCGCGAACTGCAGCGCGGCCTGCTGCGCACGCGAATGGTGGAGTTCGAAGGCATCTCCGACCGCCTCTACCGCGTGGTGCGCCAGGCCTCGAAGGACACCGGCAAGCAGGTGCGCCTGGACATCGTCGGCGGCTCCATCGAAATGGACCGCGGCGTTCTGGACCGCATGACGCCCGCCTTCGAACACCTGCTGCGCAACTGCGTGGCCCACGGCATCGAGGACGCGGCGGCGCGCGAGAAGGCCGGCAAGGACGCCAGCGGCCTGATCGTCATCGACCTGCACCATGAAGGCAACGACGTCTCGGTGAGCTTCCGCGACGACGGCGCCGGCCTGGACAACAAGCGCATCGCCGACCGTGCCCGCGCCCTCGGCCTGCTCGGCGCGGACCAGGAGCTGACGGCCGAAGAAGCGACCGAGCTGATCTTCAAGCCCGGCTTCTCGACGGCGGGGCAGGTTTCCGAACTCGCAGGCCGCGGCATCGGCATGGACGTGGTGCGCGCGCAGATCGCGGCGCTCGGTGGCCGCATCGAGACGCACAGCACGCCGGGACAGGGCACCACCTTCAAACTGGTGCTGCCGCTGACCACCGCCGTGACGCACGTTGTGATGCTGCGCGCGGGCGAGGTGTCCATCGGCGTTCCGTCGAACCTGGTGGAACTGGTGCAGCGCGTGGGCTCGACCGACCTCGAGGCCGCCTACCTGAACAACAGCCATCCCTTCGGCAGCGAGCACGTGCCGTTCTACTGGACCGGCGCGCTGCTGCAGGCCTCCACCCGCAGCGGGCAAGGGCTGGCCAAGAACAACACCATCGTCGTCGTGCGAAGCGCGGCGCAGCGCGTGGCCCTGCACGTGGACGAAGTGCTGGGCAACCAGGAAGTCGTGGTGAAGAACCTCGGCCCGCAGCTCGCGCGGCTGCCCGGGCTAGCCGGCATCTCGGTGCTGGCCTCGGGCGCGGTGGCGCTGATCTACAACCCGGTGGCGCTGGCCGCGGTGCACGGCGAACAGGCGCGCGAACGCCAGGCCGCCGCGCTGGCCGCGCCGACGCAGGCTTCGGCGACCACGGCTGCGGCCGAACACGGCGCGCCGCAGGAGCCGTTGCCGGTGCTGGCACCGGTGGCGCCGCAGATCCCGCTGGTGCTGGTGGTGGACGACTCCATCACCGTGCGCCGCGTCACGCAGCGTCTGCTGCAGCGCGAAGGCTATCGCGTGTCGCTCGCGGCCGACGGCCTGCAGGCGCTGGAACGCCTGCAGCAGGAGCGCCCGGCGGTGGTGCTATCGGACATCGAGATGCCGCGCATGGACGGCTTCGACCTGGCCCGCAACATCCGCGCCGACGCGGCCCTGGCCGAGCTGCCGATCATCATGATCACCTCGCGCATCGCCGAGAAGCACCGCGACTATGCGCGCACGCTGGGCGTGAACCACTACCTCGGCAAGCCGTACTCGGAAGAGGAACTGCTGCGCCTGGTGCGTGCGTACACGAGCGAGCCGGCGCTGGTGGCCGCTGCCGCCTGAGGCGCGTCCGTCTGTTCGTTCATGAAGAAGGGGCCTCGCGGCCCCTTTTTTATTTCTGCAGCGCCTTTGCCCGCGCCACCCCGTAGCGCTGCAGCGTCTTCTCGCGCGCCTCCGCATGGTCGACCACCGGCTTGGGGTAGGTCTCCCCGAGCTTGATGCCGGCGGCTTCGAGCTCCACCGGCGAGGCTAGCCACGGCGCGTGGATCGTGGTGTTCGACAGCCCCGCGAGCTGCGGCAGGTAGCGGCGGATGAACTTGCCCTCGGGGTCGAAACGCTCGCTCTGGGTCACCGGGTTGAAGATGCGGAAGTAGGGCTGGGCGTCGCAGCCGCTGGAGCTGGCCCACTGCCAGCCGCCGTTGTTCGAGGCCAGCTCGAAGTCGTTCAGGTGCAGCGCGAAGTAGGCCTCGCCGCGCCGCCAGTCCAGCCCCAGGTCCTTGCACAGGAAGCTAGCCGCCACCATGCGCAGGCGGTTGTGCATGTAGCCGCTCTGGTTGATCTGCAGCATGGCCGCGTCCACCAGCGGGTAGCCGGTGCGGCCGTTGCACCAGGCGTCGAAGAGCTGGTCGGCGTGCTTGCCGTGGTGCCACTGGATCTTGTCGTACTCGGGCCGGAAGCTCTTCGACTCGCCGCCTTTGTGCACGTGCGGGAAGTGCGCCAGGATCTGGAAATAGAACTCCCGCCAGATCAGCTCGCTCAGCCAGGTCGCCGCCCCCGTGTTGCCCTGCAGCGAGAGCTGGTGCGACAGGCTGGCCATCTGCCGGATCGACACCGTGCCGAAGCGCAAATGCACGCCCATGTAGCTGGGCCCGCGCACGGCGGGGAAGTTGCGGGCTTCGTCGTAGCGGTCGATGCGCTCGAAGAAATCCTCGAAGAGCTGGCCGGCGCCGCGGGTGCCGGTGGGAATCCCGAGCGCCGAGAGGTTGCTCTTCTCGAAGCCGATCTCGCGCAGCGCCGGCACCGGCTCGCCATAGGCCTGCGGCGAGGGCGCGAGCGCGTCGGCGTGGCTGCGCACCGGGTACGACTTGAGGAAGAAGGAATCCAGCTTCGCCAGCCAGGCCCGCTTGTAGGGCGTGAACACCGTGTAGGGCTGGCCGGTCTTGGTCATGACCTCGTCGCGGTCGAAGACGGTCGAGTCCTTGTAGGTGTGGAAGGTCACGCCGGCATTGGCCAGCGCGCCGAAGACCTTGGCGTCGCGCTCCAGAGCGTCGGGCTCGTCGTCGCGGTTGGCGAAGACCGCCTGAACCTCCAGCTCGCGGGCCAGCGCCGGGATCTCCTGCGCCGCCACCGCGTGCCGCACGATCAGCCCGCCGCCCAGCGCGCGCAACTCGGCCTCCAGTTCCACCAGCGATTCGCGGATGAATTCGACCCGGCGGTCGACCGTGGGCAGGGCGTCCAGGATCGCCTTGTCGAACACGAAGACGCACAGCACCTGCCTGCAGGCCCGCAGCGCCCTGTAGAGAGCGGCGTTGTCGTCCACGCGAAGGTCGCGGCGGAACCACATGAGCCCTTTGGGATAGGTCTTGTCGACGGCCAGTAAAATCGGAGGCATATGGCCGCCGATTCTGCCCCGATGAACCTCACGCATCACTTTTTGATAGCGATGCCCGGGATGGAAGACAAAACTTTCAACCGCAGCGTCGTGTACCTCTGCGAACACAGCGAGCGCGGCGCGCTCGGCCTGGTGATCAACAAGCCCAGCGACATCAACCTCAAGGTGCTGTTCGAGAAGATCGAGCTGCACCTGGCCCGCCCCGAGCTGGGCGAAGCCCCCGTCTTCCAGGGCGGCCCGGTGCAGACCGAGCGCGGCTTCGTGCTGCACGAGCCGGTCTTCGCCCAGGCCGAGAAGCCCGAGGAATCCGTCTACGCCTCGACCATGACCATCCCCGGCGGGCTCGAGATGACCACCTCCAAGGACGTGCTGGAGGCCCTGGCCACCGGCGCGGGCCCGCGCAAGGTGCTGGTTTCCCTGGGCTATGCGGCCTGGGGGAAGGCCAGCTCGAATCCGAGCTGGCCGAGAACAGCTGGCTCACCGTGGGTGCCGACCCGGCCGTGATCTTCGACACCCCCATCGAGCAGCGCTACGACAAAGCGCTGATGCTGCTGGGCCTGGAGGCCTGGAAGCTGTCCCCCGACGCCGGACACGCCTGATGAACTTGGCTCACCCCCAGGCTGCGCGCACTTCGTGTCGCTTCGCCAACCCCCTTCCGGGGGCGGGCCGGCCGCTTCGGGCGGCCGTGCGCGGCGGCCCCCTGTTCCTGTGAGTGGACCGGCGATGTCTGGCAGTGCTCAGCCCTCAGCACCTGCAGTTGTTCCCGCCCATTTCCAGAGCTTCCTGGCCTTCGACTTCGGCCTGAAGCGCACGGGCGTGGCCAGCGGCAACCGGCTGCTGCGCACCGCCACGCCACAGCCCACCATCAAGGCCGAGGGCGACGCGCGCTTCGCGCAGGTCGAGGCGCGCATCAAGGAATGGCAGCCCGACGCGCTGGTGATCGGCGTGCCCTGGCATCCCGACGGCGCCGCGCACGAGAACACCCGCCGCGCGCAGAAGTTCGCGCGCCAGCTGCGCGGCCGTTTCAATCTCCAGGTGTTCGAGGTCGACGAGCGCTACAGCACCACTGAGGCGCTTGCCTCCGGTGCCCGCGATGCCGATGCCGCTTCCGCCTGCATCATCCTGGAGCAATTTCTGAGGAGCATCCCTTGAGTTCAATCCCCGACGCCGAAGCGCTCTACACCAAGCTGCTGGCTGGCGTGAAGCCGCTGATGCGCCCTGAAACGAAGCTGGTGGGCATCACCTCCGGCGGCGCCTGGCTGGTCGAGCGGCTGCAGAAGGACCTGGGCCTGCCCGGCGCGCCCGGCATCATTTCGTCGGCCATGCACCGCGACGACTTCTCGCGCCGTGGCCTCTCGGCCAGTGCGCAGACCGCGCTGCCCTTCGACGCCAACGGCGCCGACGTGCTGCTGCTCGACGACGTGCTCTACACCGGCCGCACCATCCGCGCGGTGCTCAACGAGCTGTTCGACTTCGGCCGCCCGGCCAGCGTGCGCCTCGCGGTGCTGGTGGATCGCGGCGGGCGCGAACTGCCGGTGGCGGCCGACTTCGCCGCGACGACGCTCACGCTGCCGAATTCCCAGTTGCTGGCCCTGGCCCGCGCAGCGGACGGCTCATTCAGCCTGAAGGTGGAGGAAAGCAAGTAAATGCTCTACAAGCGAAACCCTCAGCTCAACAAGAACGGCGAGCTGATCCACCTGCTGTCCATCGAGGGCCTGCCCAAGGACATCGTCACGCACATCCTCGACACGGCAGCCAACTTCACGAGCGTGAGCGACCGCGAGGTGAAGAAGGTGCCGCTCTTGCGCGGCAAGAGCGTGTTCAACCTGTTCTTCGAGAACAGCACCCGCACGCGCACCACCTTCGAGATCGCGGCCAAGCGCCTGAGCGCCGACGTCATCAACCTCGACATCGCGCGCTCCTCGGCCACCAAGGGCGAGTCGCTGCTGGACACCATCGCCAACCTGAGCGCCATGGCCGCCGACCTGTTCGTGGTGCGCCACAGCGAGTCGGGTGCGCCCTACCTGATCGCGCAGCACGTTGCGCCGCATGTGCACGTGGTGAACGCCGGCGACGGCCGCCATGCGCACCCGACGCAGGGGCTGCTCGACATGTACACGATCCGCCACTACAAGAAAGACTTCTCGAACCTCACGGTCGCCATCGTCGGCGACGTGCTGCATTCGCGGGTGGCGCGCTCCGACATCCACGCGCTCACCACGCTGGGCTGCGCCGAGGTGCGCGTGGTCGGCCCCAAGACCCTGGTGCCCGCCGACATGGCCGGCATGGGCGTGCGCGTGTACCACACGCTCGAGGAAGGCATCAAGGACTGCGACGTGGTCATCATGCTGCGCCTGCAGAACGAGCGCATGAGCGGCGCGCTGCTGCCTTCGTCGCAGGAGTTCTTCAAGACCTTCGGCCTCACGCAGGAAAAGCTGCAGCTGGCCAAGCCCGACGCCATCGTGATGCACCCGGGGCCCATCAACCGGGGCGTGGAGATCGACTCGGCCGTGGTCGACGGCAAGCAGAGCGTGATTCTTCCGCAGGTCACTTTCGGCATCGCGGTCCGCATGGCCGTCATGAGCATCGTCGCAGGTAACGAAGCATAGAAATGTTGCTCGCCCCCAGTCTTCGCGCACTTCGTGTCGCTTCGCCAACCCCCTACCGGGGGCAACACCAGTGGCCCGGCGAAGCCGGTTCCACGGTGTTTCCCGAAAAGGCCATGACTGTCACCGGAAGTACAGACGCATGAACATCCATATCACCAACGGCCGCGTCGTCGATCCCGCATCGCGCACCGACAAGAAGGCCGACATCGCCATCGCCGACGGAAAGATCGCCGGCATCGGCAGCAGCATTCCCGCCGGCTTCAGGGCCGAACGCACCATCGACGCCACGGGCTGCATCGTCACGCCGGGCCTCGTCGACCTGGCCGCGCGGCTGCGCGAGCCCGGCTATGAGCACGAAGGCATGCTCGAAAGCGAAATGGCCGCGGCCATCGCCGGCGGCGTGACCAGCCTCGTGTGCCCGCCCGACACCGACCCGGTGCTCGACGAGCCCGGCCTGGTCGAGATGCTCAAGTTCCGCGCCGAGAAGCTGCAGGGCGCGCGCCTGTTCCCGCTGGGCGCGCTCACGCGCGGCCTGGCCGGCGGCGTGCTGACCGAGATGGCCGAGCTCACCGAGGCCGGCTGCATTGGCTTCGGCCAGGCCGACGTGCCGCTGGCCGACACGCAGGTGCTGCAGCGCGCGCTCTCGTACGCCAGCACCTTCGGCTACACCGTGTGGCTGCGCCCGCAGGACCGCGACCTCGGCAAGGGCGTCGCCGCCAGCGGCCCGCTGGCCACGCGGCTCGGTCTCGCGGGCGTGCCGGTGTCGGCCGAGACCATCGCCATCTTCACCATCGTCGAGCTGATGAAGGCCACCGGCGCGCGCGTGCACCTGTGCCGCGTCTCCAGCGCGCGCGGCGTGGAGCTGGTGCGCCAGGCCAAGGCGCAGGGGCTGCCGATCACCTGCGACGTCAGCATCAACTCGCTGCACCTGGCCGACACCGACATCGGCTACTTCGACAGCCGTGCCCGCCTGAACCCGCCGCTGCGCCAGCAGGGCGACCGCGACGCGCTCTCCGCCGCGCTGGCCGATGGCACCATCGACGCGCTGGTGTCCGATCACACACCGGTCGAGGCCGACGCCAAGACGCTCCCCTTCGCCGAGAGCGAGGCGGGCGCCACCGGCCTCGAACTGCTGCTGCCGCTCGCGCTGCAATGGGGCGAGCGCAGCGGCGCGGGCCTCGCGCGCGCCATCGAGGTCGTCACCTCCGCGCCCGCGCGCCTGCTGAGCGCGGCCGACGCGGGCACCGGCATCGGCCGCCTGCAGGAGGGCGGCGTGGCCGACCTGTGCATCGCCGATCCCGCGCTCGAATGGCAGGTGCTGCCCGACGCGCTCAAGAGCCAGGGCAAGCACACGCCCTTCGCCAGCTATCCGCTGCAGGGCCGCGCGCGCCATACCCTGGTGGCCGGTCGCGTGGTGCACGGCTAGAAATGAAGCTCACCCCCAGTCTTCGCGCACTTCGTGTCGCTACGCCAACCCCCTTGCAGGGGCAACACCAGCGGCCCGGCAGAGCCGGTTCCGCGGTGTTTCGCGACCATGCATTGAAGCAACTGAGAGGTCGCCCGTCTGATGTTGCATTCGCTGAAAGCCTGCTGGCGCCTGACGCGCGCGGTGGCGCACGCGGCCTCGGGCTGGTGGACGATCCGCTTCACCTTCCCGAATCTCACGCAGGCCGAGCGCAACGCGCGCGTGCAGGCATGGTCGCGTCGCATGCTGGAGCTCATGGGCATCAAGCTCGTGGTGCAGGGCACGCCGCCGCCCACGGGACCGGTGCTGCTGATCTGCAACCACCTCTCGTGGCTGGACATCACCACCATCCATGCCGCGCGGCATGTGCGCTTCGTGTCGAAGTCCGACGTGAAGAGCTGGCCGCTGATCGGCACGCTGTCCAACGGCTCGGGCACGCTCTACATCGAGCGCGAACGCCGCCGCGACGCGCTGCGCGTGGTGCACCACATGACCGAGGCGCTGCGCAACGGCGACCTGATCGGCGTGTTTCCCGAGGGCACGACCAGCGACGGCCGGGGCCTGCTGCCCTTTCACGCGAACCTGCTGCAGGCGTCGATCTCCTCGGGCGCTCCAGTGCTGCCCGCCGCGCTGCGCTTCGCCGACGCCGCCACCGGCGAGACCAGCCAGGCGCCGCGCTACATCGACGACGACAACCTTGTCGTCTCGCTGTGGAACACGCTGCGCGCGCCGCCGCTCTTGGCCATCGTGCGCTTCGGCGAGCCGCAGGACCCGCACGGGCGCGACCGTCGCGAATGGGCGCATTCGCTGCACGAAGACGTGCAGCAGCTGCGCCGCGAGACGCACTGACGGAAGAAGCCGGCCGGCCTTCGAGCGAGGGTTCGCCGCGCGGTGTCGTCGGCCATAACATCGGCCCTCGTCAACCGGAGCAGCACGCATGGGGCGCACCCGCATCTTCTTCCTGGGCATCGTCATGGCCACTGCAGCCTTCGCCGCGTCCGCGCAGACGCGCAAGCCGCTTCCGCCCGGCGTGGTGGGCGTGATGCGCATCGACGCCGGCACCGACTACGTATTCCTCGACCGGCCCACCACCGTCGGCGGCGCCTGCAAGGGATGGAAAGCGGTGTCGATACAGGCACCGGGACCGGCGGGCTCCGGCATCACCAACCTCATGTGCTGGAAGGAATCGAACGGTCAGCTGCTGACGGCGACCGAGCAGAAGATGACGCCGCAGGTCGCGCCGATGAGCCTGATCCGCTGAGGACCGCCTGGGAGCAGCGCTTTGCGCCGCCGCAGCGGACACGCATGCCCAAAAAAAGCGCCCTCGAAGGAGCGCTTAACGACGCACGGATGCGTCGTGAGGAGGAACCGGGATCCACGGAACCTCCACATTGACTCTGCACACTGCCCGCCCATGCGGGACATTGCAAGGCAAGCGCGTGAGCGCCTGCCTACAGCGGCATCCCGGAGCCGGCAGCGGGCGAGCGGGTGGTCCGCTCAGCCCAGCAGGCCGTGCAGGATGTTGGTGACCGGGCTCACCACGTGACCCACCGTCTGCTCGACCTGGCTGGTGATCGGCGCCACGACTTCGCCCACGCCCGCGGCGACGGCACTGGCCGCGCCTTCGACCACATGGGCCACCGTCTCGACCACAGGCGCCACCGTGCCGGCGGTACCGGCCAGGATGTCGGTTGCCGGAGCAGCGGCACTGGAGGCCGCATGCGCCGCCGGAGCTGCCGCTTCGCTCGTCGCCGACTGCAGCACGTTGGCCACCGGGCCGTCGTCGCCGCTGAGCGAGCCGAGCAGCCGGCCCACAAGGCCGTCCGCGCCCAGCACGCTGCCGACCAGCCCCTCGTCGCCGAGCAGGTTGTTCACGATGCCGTCCTCTCCGAGCACGCCGCCCAGCAGGCCGCCGGTGCTGCCGCCGCCGGTCACGCCGCCGAGCAGGCCACCGACGAGACCGTCTTCGCCAAGCAGGCCGCCGACCAGGCCGCCGGCGTCGCCGTTGGTCACGCTGCCGAGCAAGCTGCCGACGAGGCCGTCCTCGCCGAGAAGACCGCCGACCAGGCCGCCGGCATCGCCGTGGGTGACGCTGCCGAGCAAGCCGCCGACGAGGCCGTCCTCGCCAAGAAGACCATCGACCAGGCCACCGGCGCCGCCGTTGGTGACGCCGCCGAGCAGGCCCCCTACAAGGCCGTCCTCGCCGAGCACGCCGCCGAGAAGACCACCATCGCCACCGAGTACGCTACCCAGCAGGCCATCGTCGCCAAGGACGCCGCCGAGCAGGCCACCGTCGCCGCCGAGTACGCCGCCCAGCAGGCCATCGTCGCCAAGGACGCCGCCGAGCAGGCCACCGTCGCCGCCGAGTACGCCGCCCAGCAGGCCATCGTCACCCAGGACGCCGCCAAGCAATCCGCCGTCGCCGCCGAGCAAGCCACCCAGCAGACCGTCGCCACCGAGGACGCCGCCAAGCAGGCCTCCATCGCCGCCGAGCAGGCCGCCCAACGGGCCGTCGGCACCGAGGAGGCCGTCGTCGCCAAGAACACCGCCCAGCAGGCCGTCTCCACCGAGGAGGCCGCCGATCAGGCCGTTGTCGCCCAGCACGCCGCTGAGCAGCCCGTCTTCGCCGCCGAGCAAGCCGCCCACGGGCGTTGCGCCCAGCAGCCCGCCGACCACGCCGTCGGGTCCGAGCAGGCTGTCGACCAGGCCGTCGTTGCCGAGCAGGCCACCGGTCAGGCCATCGCTGCCGAGCAGGCCGGCAAGCGAACCATCACCGCCGAGTACGCCTCCGAGCAGGCCGTCGTCACCGCCCAGCAGGCCACCCAGAAGACCGTCGTCACCCAGCACACCGCCGAGCAGGCCACCATCGCCACCGAGCACGCCGCCCAGCAGGCCGCCGTCTCCCAGGACACCGCCAAGCAAGCCACCATCGCCACCGAGCACGCCGCCCAGCAGGCCGCCGTCTCCCAGCACGCCGCCGAGCAAGCCGCCATCGCCACCGAGCAGACCACCCAGAAGGCCGTCGTCACCCAGCACACCGCCGAGCAAGCCGCCATCGCCCAGCAACTGCCCGACCAGCCCGTGCTCGCCGAGCACGCCGCCCACCAGGCTGCCGTCGCCCAGCAGGCCTTCGAGCACCTGGCCGACCACGCCGTCGTCGCCGACGAGCTGGTCGACGAGGCCGTCGATGCCCAGGCCGGTGGTCACGCCGCCGAGCAGGCCGTCGCTGCCGAGCACGTTGCCGAGGATGTTGTGGAGCGCGTCGGTCAGGTAGTCGACCTGGCCGTTCAGCGAGCCGATAAGCGCGTCAGTCAGGCCGGCGCCCAGCAGTCCGTCGACCACGGGGGTGAGCACGCCGCCGAGGTCGGCGGTGATGTCGTCGACGGTGTTGTCCAGCGGGTCGAACGCGTTCGGATCGTTGGCCCTGAACTCGTTGCCCGCGATGGGCGAGAGCACTTTGTCCACCAGGTCCGTGAGACCGTCGGCCGTGGGCATCAGCGACGAGAGTGTGGGCGCGGAACTCGCGACTGCGGCGCTGCGCGCGGCGGCGGCCGAACCGCCGCCTCCGCCCAGGCCGAGCAGGTTGTCGAGCGCACCGACCAGATGGCCGGCGGCGCCGTCGCCCGGATCGAGCAGGTGATCTGCGTCCGCATCGGCGTCGGAGTCGGCATCCGAGTCCGCATCGGAATCGGCGTCGGAATCCGAGTCGGCATCCGAATCCGCGTCGGCGTCGGAATCGGCGTCCGCATCCGAGTCACCGTCTGCATCCGCGTCGGCATCTGCGTCCGCGTCTGCATCCGCATCGCTTTCGCCGATCCCCGGAACGAAGAAGGGAACCGCGCTGTCGCTGCCCCCGCCACCGCCCAGTGCCGCCGCGAGCCCGGCGGCGCCCAGTGCGCCCAGCGCGAATTCGCCCAGCCCGATGCCGCTGCCGGCGGCGGTCTTCTTGCTCACCGCGAGCGCAGCCGCTTCGGCGTCGCTGTCGGGCGAGGTCACTTCCAGGTCGCCGGAGGCCACGTCGACGTTCACCTGCTCCAGGCCGCTCGCGAGCTTGGTCGAGCTGATGGTGGCGTCGGTGCCGCCGGTGAACACACCGGCCAGCGGCGCCTTGTTGGTGGCCGAGCCGGGGAACAGGACATTGGCGTGGCCGTCCTGAGGAACGATCACGCGGTCGCCGGCCATCAGCGTCTGGCTGCCGGATACGGGAATCGCCACGCCGTCGCGCATGACGACCGTGCCGGGCGTGGCGTTGGACAGCGACCCGACGCCGGCCGGTGCAATGGTTGGCGCCGCTGCGGCGGCGGTGGTTCCGCCCATGGGCGCGATCGGCCGGACCGTCGATTGCGCGAGGATCACTGGCGTGGCGGCACTGCTGTCGGCGCCTCCGGCGATCGAAGAAATCGTTGTATTGGCATCCGTCATTGCAGCCTCCTCGGTGGTGGGACTGACTGAGGGGGCAACTTGTGTGCCGCTTTTTTTTGCAGGTGCTGGCACTGCGGATGAGCGCGCACAAGCTGTTGATTTAATTGAAGATTTTTGCCGAGCGGGTACTTCGGTCGAGGGCTCCCGGCAAGCGTGCTTTGGCGCTTGTTACGTAGCGTTGCTACACCTCGTGCCCGTAACGGACACGGAGCTGGACGCAGGCCTCCAGCGAGCAGTTCTGATATGGGCCGATGGAGGTCCCATCATCGACAGGGAACGGATCGGCTTCAGGTGGGCTGGTTCCGGGGCGAGCAGACGGTGCATCGCCGGCAAGCAGTGGCCCCGGGGTCATCGAGGCCAGTGGCGACACTCTTCTTGTCGCGGCGATGAGAGCTGTCGTGATCGACCGGTTCGGATATCTGGAGTTGCATCCGGTCAGGCTCGGGCGGGAGGGTTCCTATGGAGAGGCATTCCTAGAACAGGTGGATCGTGTCTTGCTTATGCGCAAGCAGTGTGATCCATATCGCCTAGAAGAAGTCCAGCGGGCCACGCAGCAAGAGACTCAGCTGGCCATGTTGGTGAATGAGTACGACATGGATCGATTGAGTGACCGATTGCATAGCCGAGGGGATTGAGCGTGAGTCTGAGTGCCTCTTCAAGGATCTGATCCTTGAAGAGGCACTCATTCGGTCAGCCAAATTGTTTTTGGGGAAGCAGAGTCGCGTCTTGCGTGGCAGATGAGCGCATCGGCCCCGCCCAAAAAATGAAGCACCGGACCCGCCTTTCAACGGGGCGTTCGAGGGTTTGACGCTGACCCAGTGGAAGTACGGATAGCGCAGACAGGGAATCAGCCAGGACCGTCGCTCGCAGCCGCGAGCAGCGGCACCAAGACGTCGCTGATGGGGGTTGGAATGTTGTGAGCCTGACCGCGACGTGAGACGACGCCGTTGCGAATGTCCCATTCGAGTGGACGGCCGGCTTCGCGATCCGTGAGGATGGATGTGCCCATGTCGGCGGGAGACGCCTGGAACTTGTCGAGGATCGCCTGCGGCACCTCGTCGCCAAGCTCGGCGCCCTCGGCGCGGGCCACCGCCAGACATTCCTGCAGATAGCCTAGGGTGAGCCTGGAGATGTCGGACCGGCCGAACATGCCCGAGCGACGATGCGTAAGCGCCATGAGGCCGGCCACCGCGTTCTGCAGCAGCTTGCGCCAGGCCAGGCATTTGAAATCTGCCGCCAGTTCGACGAAACAGCGGGTGCCTTGCATCGCCTCGGCGATCACGCGGGAAGCCGGCGCGTCCGGCAGGCTGAGGCGAGCGTCGCCACGCAAGCGCACCGAGCCATCGGGCTGCGCCTGCGCGGGAAACCACACGATGGCGGGCACGATCCGCCCACGCGGGCAATGTGGCGCGACCCTCTCCAACTGCTCGACGCCGTTTTGCAGAACGCACACGACGGTTTCCGGACCGGTCAGTGCGGCAAGCCATGCTGCGGCTGCCTCGATCTGCGTCGCCTTGACAGCCAGAAAGACGAGGTCGACCGGACGAGCGATCTGGATGGGATTCGTCCGGACCGGACCAGGAATGGTGATGAGGCGATCGCCATCGCGCAGCGCCAGATGACCGCGGGACGTGCGGCCGCACAGCAACGGCGTGCGGCCGACCTCGTGCAGCACCGCCGCGATCGTGGTGCCGATGGCACCTGGCCCCACGACTGCTACTGATGGACTGCTTTCTGGATTCATGCAACGGGACTCCTGCGGCTTGGTTGCAGAGCACCTGCTTGCGTGGCGGTTGTCTGCTTAGGATGAGCAATGTAATATATTTCAAATGATCGATGAAATTGGTAATGGAATTTCTTCGGATGGAGGGCGGCTCGGGCAATGGATAGGAAGCATCCAGGCCCGCTGCGGCAATCTGGCTGCCAGCGAAGCGAAGGTCGTGGCTCTGCTGCTCGCCGATCCCTTGTTCGTCGGCGCGAGCACAAGCGCGCAAGTTGCGGCTCGTGCGGGCGTTTCGCCACCGAGCGTCGTCCGCGCCGCGCGTGCCATCGGGTTCACCGGGTTCACCGAACTCAAGATCGAGATCGCTCGCGCCCGCGGCACGACCCGGTTCTTCGCGCCGCCTGAAGTTCTCGGTGCGGACGCGACGTCCGCCACGGTGCTCGAAACGTCCATCCGCGCAGGCACCGACGCACTGGCCGCGCTCGCCGGGGCCGTCGAACTCCCTGCTGTCGACGAGGCGGTCCGCGCCATCCAGTCGGCGCGCCAGGTCATCGCGTACGGCACCGGCCCGTCGGCAACCGTCGCCGCCGATGCAGTCTTCCGCCTGCGAGCAGTCGGCGTGACGAGCATCGGCATCCCCGACCACCTGTCGGCGATGATCGCGACGCGCCTGCTCGGGCCTGGCGATGTCGTCATCGCCGTGAGTTCGACGGGACGCACGCCGGCCACGCTCGCCATCGCCGATGCGGCTTCCTCGGCCGGGGCGTCGCTCATCGCCATCACCAACCAGTACGGCACACCGCTGGCCACGCTCGCGGACGTTGCGCTGGTCGTCGGCGGCGCGCCGCTGCCGGCGCAGATGGCCGCGGCGGGGAGCCGGCTGGCGCAGCTCGTCGTGATCGATGCGCTGGTCGCGATGCTTGCGCTGCGCGACCCGGAGCGCAGCCGACGGGCAGAACGGGCGGGCATCGACCTGCCCGACATCTCCTGATGCATCCCGGCACGGTCGCGCTCGTGCTCGTCGCGGCGACAGCGCATGCGCTGTGGAACATCGCCTCGAAGTACAAGCGTGGCGAGACCTTCCTGTTCGTCTGGGCCTATACCTGCGCCTCGGCGCTGCTGTGCGTGCCGATCGGCATTGCCCTCATGGCCGAGGGGCAACAGGTGCTCGATTGGCGGCTCGTGGTGGGTTCTGCGGTCTCAGCGGCATTGCACATCGCGTACTCGCTCATCTTGCAGGCCGGCTACGACCGCGCGGAGCTCGGGGTGGTCTACTCGGTCGCCCGCGGCACGGGGCCCATGCTGACGATGCTGTTCGCTGTTCTCCTGTTGGGAGAACGGCTCACCACGGTCGCCATGCTCGGCGCGTTGGTGATCATCGCGGGCATCCTCGTCGTCGCGGGCAATCTGTTCAGAAGTGGCTCCCGCCGTCCGGTGCCGGGGATCCTCTGGGGGGCCGCGACAGGCGGCACCATCGCCGCATACACCCTCTGGGACAGCTACTCGGTCACCTCGTGGCACTTGGCGCCCGTGAGCTATTACGCAGGCACGCTGCTGCTCCAAGGCCTGATCCTGACACCCATCGCGCTGCTGCGGCGGCATCGGATCCCCGATGTCCTCCGTGCCGACGCTGTGCCGATCCTCATCGTGGCCGTGTTGTCCCCGCTCGCCTATATCCTCGTTCTCACCGCGATGCTGAGTGCGCCGGTGGCTTTGATCGCACCGCTGCGCGAGTCGTCCATCGTCATCGGCTCTTTCCTCGCGTGCTGGCTCTTTCGTGAGGACCATCTCGCACGGCGCGTTGTCGGGGGCGTGATCGTGCTGGCCGGGATCGCGGCGATCAGCCTTTGATGTTCATGCGGGGAGCCTCAGGGGCTAGCGCGATTGCGAATTGGGGTTTCGGCAGCAGGGGAGGGCCGCCGAGCTTGGCCTTCGTCGCGCGGAGAAAGAGTCCCTTGTCCTTACTTCAAAAAGCCTCGAGCGCCAGTGCGGTCACGCTCTCAGCACCTTCGACGATGCTGTCGCGGATGCCCGGCACCTTGTTCAGGATGTGCTCGGCATAGAAGCGCGCGGTGGCGATCTTCGCCAGCATGAAGTCGGTGTCGAAGCTGCGCGAGGCGAGGTCCTGCGCAATGATCAGCGAGCGCGCGAGCTGCCAGCCTGCCACGAGGTTGCCCGCGAGCATCAGGTAGGGCACGCTGCCCGAGAACACCGCGTTGGGCGATGCCTTGGTCTGCCCGGCCACGAAGTCGACCACGTCGATGAACGCAAGGCGCGCGGCCTTCAGGCGCTTGAGCACGGAAGCCGCCGCGGGGCTGTCGCTCTTGGCGAGTTCGGCCTCGGTCTTCTCTATTTGTGCCGCGATGGCCTTCGCAGTCTGGCCGCCGTCGCGTGCGGTCTTGCGGCCCACGAGGTCGTTGGCCTGGATGGCGGTGGTGCCTTCATAGATCGTCAGGATCTTGGCGTCGCGGTAGTACTGCGCCGCGCCGGTCTCCTCGATGAAGCCCATGCCGCCGTGCACCTGCACGCCCAGCGAGGCCACTTCCAGGCTCATCTCGGTGCTGTAGCCCTTGACCAGCGGCACCATGAATTCGTAGAAAGCCTGGTTCTGCTTGCGCGCATCCGCGTCGGGATGATGATGCGCGGCGTCATAGGCGGCAGCGGCCACGCTGGCCATCGCGCGGCAGCCTTCGGTGTAGGCGCGCATCGTCATCAGCATGCGCTTGACGTCGGGGTGATGAATGATGGGCGCGCTGGCATTGATGGAGCCATCGACCGGGCGGCTCTGCACGCGGTCTTTTGCATAGGCCACGGCGTGCTGGTAGGCACGCTCCGCAATCGCGATGCCCTGCATGCCCACCGCATAGCGGGCCGAGTTCATCATGATGAACATGTACTCGAGGCCACGGTTCTCCTGGCCCACCAGGTAGCCGATTGCACCGCCATGGTCGCCGTACTGCAGCACGGCGGTGGGCGAGGCCTTGATGCCCATCTTGTGCTCGATGCTCACGCAATGCACGTCGTTGCGTTCGCCGAGCGAGCCGTCCTTGTTCACGAGGAACTTGGGCACGACGAACAGGCTGATGCCCTTCACGCCCTCGGGCGCACCGGTCACGCGGGCCAGCACGAGGTGCACGATGTTCTCGGCCATGTCGTGCTCACCGTAGGTGATGAAGATCTTGGTGCCGAACACCTTGTAGGTGCCATCGGGCTGCGGCTCGGCGCGGCTGCGCACCATGGCGAGGTCGCTGCCGGCCTGCGGCTCGGTGAGGTTCATCGTGCCGGTCCACTGGCCGCTCACGATCTTCTCGAGATAGGTGGCCTTGAGCTCGTCGGAACCGGCCGTGAGCAGCGCCTCGATGGCGCCGTCGCTCAGCAGCGGGCACAGCGCGAAGCTCATGTTGGCCGAGTTGAGCATTTCGCCGCACGCCGCGCCGATGGTCTTGGGCAGGCCCTGGCCGCCGAAGTCCGCCGGATGCTGCAGCCCCTGCCAGCCGCCCGCCACGTACTGCGCGAAGGCTTCCTTGAAGCCCGGCGTGGTGGTGACGGCACCGTCCTTGAACGACGAGGGATTGCGGTCGCCCGGCACGTTCAGCGGCGCGATCAGGTCCTGGTTGAAGCGCGCGCACTCTTCGAGCACGGCCTGTGCGGTTTCGAGGCCGGCATCCTCGAAGCCCGGCAGCTTCGCGATCTCGCCGATGTTGGCCAGGTGTTCGATGTCGAACAGCATGTCTTTCAGGGGTGCTATGTAACCCATCTCTATCTTGCTTTTGCAGCAACTCCAAAGTAATCGGGAAATGTGGCCGGGCCGCATAGGGGGCAGCAGCCAGGCGGCAAGAGGCCGCTCGGTATGAATCTGAAGGACTAGCCTTGCTTGTCCATCTTTTCGTGTGCATCCACGAGCTGCGCCAGCAGCTTCATGAAGACGGCGCG
Source organism: Variovorax sp. TLI9-5A (assembly GCF_056867935.1). Lineage (NCBI taxonomy): Bacteria > Pseudomonadati > Pseudomonadota > Betaproteobacteria > Burkholderiales > Comamonadaceae > Variovorax > Variovorax sp. TLI9-5A. The sequence continues at coordinate 1,245,542 of NZ_CP200310.1, forward strand.
ATCCTCTGGCGACAACGGCTCGATCAACAGCTCCTGCGATCGGTGGATGCTTTCCTGCAGGTCGTTGATCAGGTTCAGGCCGTCCTTGGTGATCACCGAAAGTCTTGACCGCCGGTCGTCCGGATTGACGCGCGTTTCGACGAGCCCCTTGTCGCCAAGGCGTTTGAGCACTTCCGCCGTCGTCGTTCGATCCAGGGAAAGCTCCCGGCCGATGGCCTTCTGATCAAGCCAGGGGTTCATGGAAAGTGCCGTCAACATGCCGACCTGCAGCGGCGTGATGCTCTCGGACTTGCACAGATCGAAGAAGATCGCCTGGCCGATCTGGGTCAATCGACGAATCAGGAAGCCCGGGCGACGCCACATCACTTCGCGCAGCGGATTGAAAGGCTCGGGGCCCTGAGGTTTTGCCGCCTCTGCTACGCCACCTGTCTTCTTCTGAGCGGGGGAACGCTTCGTCATCATCTCGAGATCGCCGATAGTCAGCCGGCGAGTGTACCGGCTGCCCTGTGTGTGAATGGATAGCCAATCGCGCCTCCACTGCTACGACAGGTCGATTTTCAGATGCTCGCCGAGCTGGCGATGGAACCCGTCCTCATCGTCCCAAGGGATCATGTGGCCGGCGCCCTGCACCCGACACTGCACCAGGCCTGGCGCGAGTGCTTCGATCTCCGTCAGGTCTTCCGCAAGCACCACGCCGCCTCGTCCCGCCGTCATGAGAAGCCCGGGCGTCTGCAGCTTGGCCAGGTCGGCGTGGATGTCGTCGCTGTGAAAACCGGCATGCGCCTGCACGATGGCCTCCTCGCTGCAGGTGTGCAGCCACTCGGCCCGCAGTTGCAGCTGTTCGTCCGTCCAGGTCGGCGCGTAGGGGCGAAGCTCCTCGGCCGTCACGCCCTCGATGGCCATCCGGATCGATTCCACATACCAAGGCAGCGGCACCGGATAAGGCCGGCGGCCAGGACCGGAGACGGGGGGGTCGACCAGCAGCAGCCTGTCGATGCGACGGGTGTCGCGCGCGGCTGCGCGAATCGCCACGCGCGCGCCCATCGAATGACCCAGCAGCGTCACGGACGACCAACCCTGAACCTCCAGCAGCGCGAGCACGTCGGTCGCCATGGCATCGAGGCTCGCGTCCATGCCGGGCGCGCTGGAGGACAAGCCGCGCCCGCGAAAGTCCAGAACATGGACGTCGAAGTGGCGAGCCAGCCGCTCGGCAACGAAGCCCCAGGTGATCGCGGGGCTCGTGATGCCGGGCAGCAGGAGCATGCGCGGGCCGCGCCCGCCATAGCGCAGCAGGTGCAGCCGTACCCCATTCGCGCGTACGTGATAGCCATGAAGAAGGAAACTCATTGCGACTCCGAGCTGTTCCATGCACAGTCGCTCTCGCTCCAGGCCGGTGTTGAAAATTGCATCGATGAAAAATCCTGCCATTGCGCCGGGGCTTGCGGCACCCGGCGTGGCCTGTCTCAAGGCCGCGGCGGTCTTCCCAACCAGCCGCGGATGCGGTTCCAGAGCACGCTCCACATCATTGCGGCCATGGAGACAGTCGTCTGCGGCTCACCGGCCGACACCGTCTGCCCGCCCAGCCTGCGGGTGATCTGCTTGCCGAAGTCCGCCACCATGCGGCGCACGAAATCCTTCACCAGGCCGGAGCGGGAGAATTGCGCGAGCGGGCCCTGCAGCGCGTAGATCATGTCCACGTGCACCCGGGTGTTATCGGTCGACAGCGCCTCCAGCCGATAGCTGATGTCGCCCTGGGTGCGCGATTTGCTCAGGCTGTCCTGCCCTGCCCCCGAAGGACGGCACGCTTGGCCGCGTCGTCGCGCTCCAGCCGCGCCGCGCCGGCGAAGGCCGCCGACATCGGGCCGAACTTGATGGCGATGGTGCCCTTGACTCTTTCGCCCTCGTGCGAGTCGATGGTCGCGCCCGGCAGGCACGAAGCCACCGCAGGCAGGTCGCCCATGAATTCCCACACCCGATCGAGCGGATAAGGCACGTCGAAATGGACTTCGATCGCGTTGCCCTTCGCCTTGGCCTTGGCCATCGCGACCGGATCGACTTCCGCCATGTCCGCCGCAGCGGACGGTTCGGATGCGGCCGGCTTCCCGGTCGATGAAGTGGATGTCGAAGTGGATGACGGGGTGGCCGATCCGGCCTGCGCCGCCGCGGCGACACGCTTCATCGTGACCGAGCGCGGCGCGCTCAATCGTTGCCGCAGTTGCTCGAACTGCGCGTCGGGGCTGATGCGCTGTTGCTGAAGGACGTCCAGGATGGCGTCCACGATGCCCTGGTACCCGGTGCAACGGCACAGGTTCCCGGACAGCTCAAGACGCACGCACGCTTCATCGGCTTCGGGCAGGCGAAGCACGATGTCGCGCGCCGTGGTGAGCATCCCCGGCGTGCAGAAGCCGCACTGCAGTGCATGGTGGCGCGTGAATGCCTGCCGCAGCCGCTGCATCACCGCATCGTTTTCGTAGCCTTCGATGGTGGTGACCTCGCGGCCTTCGCACGCCACGGCGAACGTGATGCACGAGCGCGTGGGCTGGCCGTCGACGAGCACCGTGCAGGCGCCGCAGACGCCATGTTCGCAGCCGAGATGCGTTCCTGTCAGGTGCAGTTCGTCGCGCAGGAAGTCGCCAAGATGCATCCTCGGCTCGGCCTGTCGGCTGAAGCTGCGGCCGTTCACTTGAATGGAAATCGGGTCCAAGTCTTTTTACTCCACTTGTCTGATGTCGGCAAAGATGCCGGACTGATCGAGTGCGCGCTCCAGGCAAGCCGTGAAGAGCTTGCGGTCGATGGCGTCGCGTTCGGGGAGTGCGGTTTGCACGGCTGCTCGCAGTGCCTCGCGCCCCGCCGCGCCCGTGCCCTTGAGCGCGATCTCGGCCGCCAGCGAATGCAGCAGCAGGGGAGGGCCGTCGGCGGCTCCCAGGACGATTCGCGCTCGCTTGCGCGAAGCATCGAAATAGACCGCCGCACTGGCCTCTGCAAATTCGCCCGGCTTGCGGCAGACCTTGTGGTAGCCCCAACGCGTCGTGTGAGTCTGCGAAGGCACCGCGACGGAGACGATGAGTTCATCGGACTCGAGCATGGTCGTGTAGGCGCCGAGCATGAACGCGTCGGCCTCGACCGTGCGTTCGCCTCGCGGCGACCTGACCGTCACGCGTGCGCCGAGTGCCGCGAAGGTTACGACCCAGTCGGCCGCGGGATCGGCATGCGCCAGGCTGCCGCCGACGGTACCTCGAGTGCGGATCGCGCGATAGGCGATTCCGCGAGCAACTTGGCGCATGGGATGTTCCGCCAGCGGCGCATGCACGCCGTCCTCTATCTCGGCGTGGGTGACGGCAGCACCGATCTCGATCCAGTCGGCCTTGCGGCTCACCGTCCGAAGGTCGGGAATGTGTGCGACGTCGACCACCTGTGCGGGCCGCGCCAGCCTCAGGTTGAGCATCGGTCCGAGCGACTGGCTGCCGCTCATTGCCTTTGTGGCGCCTGCGCCGGCGGCCAGCGCTGCGATCGCCTCATCCACTTCGAGGACGCGCGCGTATGCGAATTTCGGCGCTTTCATCGAGCGTGCTCCTGTTGGCTCTTCGCGCCTTCCAGCGCCGTGAGCAGGCGGCGTGGCGTCAACGGCGTCATCAGCACTTCGGCGGCGCCCGTGCCGCGCAGGGCGTCGTTCACGGCATTGAAGATCACTGCCGGCGGCGCGATCGCGCCGCCTTCGCCCACGCCCTTGGCACCGAATTCGGTGTGCGGCGAAGGCGTCTCGAAGTGTTCTATGCGGATGCGCGGCACTTCCGTGGCGCCGGGCAGGATGTAGTCCGCCAGGGTGGAAGCCAGCGGCTGGCCCTGTTCGTCGTACGGGCTCTCCTCGTACATCGCGGTGCCGATGCCCTGTGCGATGCCGCCGATGGTCTGCCCTTCCACAATCATCGGATTGACCATGGTTCCGCAGTCTTCGACGACGACGTAGTCGAGGATCTCGACTTCGCCGGTCTCGGTATCGACGGCCACCACCACCGCATGTGTCGCATACGTGAAGGTGCCGGTATCGACGTTGGGCTTGTACGCACGAGACACCTCCAGGCCACCGAGATGAACGTCGGCAGGCAGGTCCTGCGGCGTGAGGTACCAAGCGCCTCCGACTTCCGACAGGGGGATCGACTTGTCGCCGGCCACGGCGCGTCCTTCGATCAATGCGACGGTTGGCGCATCCACGCCCATGAGGTAGCCCGCGATCGACTGGATGCGAGGCAGGAGCTCCTTGCACGCGACCGAGATGGCCCCTCCGGACATGACCGTGGCGCGCGAGGCGTAGGTGCCCGAGGAGAACGGGGTGAGCGCGGTGTCGCCATGCACCACCCGAATCCTGGCCACCGGGATGCCGAGCACGTCGTTGGCGATCTGCGCGAAGCTGGTCTCCATGCCCTGGCCGTGTGAGTGCACGCCGACACGCACTTCGAGTCCACCGTCGGCGGTCATCCTGACCACTGCCTGGTCGAAGCCGGGCACCACCGGCAGGCCCCAGTTGGCGAACACCGTAGTGCCGTGGGCGGACTGCTCGGTATAGGTGGCCGTGCCGAAGCCGATGAGGCGGCCGTCCGGCTCGCCGCGTGCCTGGCGCTCGCGTACCGCGTCCAGTCCGATCATCTCCACGGCGCGCCGCAGGCTTGCGGGGAAGTCGCCGCTGTCGAAGTGCTTGTTGGCCACGTTGACATAGGGCATGGCGGCGGCTGGTACGAGATTCTCCATTCGCACTTCCCAGGGCTCGCGTCCCACTGCACGCGCCACTGCATCCATGAGCAGCTCGATCGCGAAGCAGACACCGGTGCGCGCGACGCCGCGATAGGCCATGAACCCGGGCTTGTTGGTTGCGACGCAGAGGGTCTCGCACCGATAGCCTCGAAAGCTGTAGGGGCCGGGCAGGTTGCCGATCGCCTGCCCGGGCTCCAGGCCGACGAAGAAGGGATAGTAGGAATAGGCGCCGCCGTCGATGGTGATGACGGCATCCAGCGCCAGCAGCTTTCCGGTGCGGTCCGCATAGGCGGTGAGCCGATAGTGATGCTGCCGCGTATTGGCACCGACGATCAGGTGCTCGCGCCGGTCCTCGAGGTAACGGAACGGCGTGCGGTACGTCTTGGCGAGCCAGGCAACGCACAGGTCTTCAGGGTAGAGCTGCCCCTTGTAGCCGAAGGCGCCGCCGACGTCTGGCGACACGACGCGCACGGCTTCCTCGTTCATCGAGAGGTGCTGGGCGATTCCCACGCGCAGCAGATGCGGAACCTGCGTCGCGCTGACGACCACGAGTTGATCGGTCTGGAAGTCCCAGTAGGCGAGCACCGACTTGCCCTCCAGCGGCACGATGCACTGGCGCGACAGCTCGACCGTGCGGCTGACCTTCACCTCGGCCTTCGCGGCAAGCTCCTCGAAGTCGCGGTTGGCGCGCAGCGTGAGAAACACGTTGTCCTTCCAATCGGGATGCATGAACTCTCCCGTGGCTGCGAGAGCGGATTCGGCGCTGTGATAGACGGGCAGCTCGTCATACGAGACCTGCACGTCCTCCAACAGGTCTTCCGCCATGGCGCGCGTCGGCGCAACCGCCATCGCGATGGCCTCGCCGACGTGACGGACCTTGCCGGAGGCCAGTGGAGGCAATGCCGAGTACTGGTAGGTGGGCAGCGAAGACGGCGAGCCGATGTCTGCCGCGTCGGGCATCATCTCCCGCAGGAACACCTTCCCGGCCAGCGCCTCAGGAATCTCGACGCCTGTGACGACGGCATGGGCCAGCGAGCTGCGCAGGAACGCGACCTCCTGGAGCCCCGGCAGCACGAAGTCGCCCACGAAGTTGCCCTTGCCGACCAGATGGCGCGCGTCTTCCTTGCGAGGCACCCGGGCGCCGATGCCTTCGCGCTTCAACAGCCGTGCAGGAATGTCTGCTTGGTCCATGCGTTTCCTTCTCCTTCCGATTTCCATGTGCCGGGCTGCACCGGATGTGCAGCATCGAACACGCGAGATATGAACCGGCCGAATCGATCAAGCCCATTCATCACGGCCACGCTCCCCTGCGAAGGGACGGCCTCGAAGCTTCTTCGCAGGCGGTTCGGCGCGTGGATCGAGACGCCGGCTCGCATGCGCGGCACCTCGGTCCAAAGTGTGATCCGGTCAACAGGCATTGCCGATTAAGTCAGTTAACTTGCATAAGTGTAAGAGCCATTTGATTGCGTGGAAAGATGTTTCGCTGAAGCCCGGCATAGGGAGCGGAAGTTCTCACGATCATGGTGCATTTCTCCAATGAAAATGCGCCATATCGAGGCGAATTCGCAGATTTCTAAAGTCCATCTTGGGGCATCGGAATTCCGTAGAAACCCGAACAAAAAACACGAGACAAATCGATATTTATGTCAGTACACTGACTACTTTCGATGCTCAAGATCGACAGGATGGAATCATGGAATGGATCAAGGTCGCTTCAGCGCAAGAGCTGAGTAACGACGAAGCGAAGACCGTCAATGTCGCGGGCCAGGGTGTCGCGCTCTTTCGTATCGACGGCGAGTTCTTTGCCACGGACAGCATGTGCACGCATGCCACTGCGCTGCTCTCGGAAGGCTATGTGGAGGACGGCTGCGTGGAATGCCCGCTGCACCAGGGCCGCTTCGACATTCGTACGGGCAAGGCGATGTGCACGCCGGTTACCGTGGATCTGCGCACCCATCCCGTCAAGCGGGAAGGCGACGACATCTATGTGTTGTCGCCCGAAGCCAAATGACGTCGCCCGGCGTTCTCATCATCGGCGCGGGCCAGGCGGGCGCAGTTGCGGCACGTGCGCTGCGCGAACTGGGCTTTCGCGGCGGCATCACGATGGTGGGGCGGGAGCGCCACAAGCCGTATGAGCGGCCGCCGTTGTCGAAGGCCGTTCTGGTGGCAGCGCAAGAGCCCTGTCTCGATGTTCTCGCGCAGGAGGTCTGGGCACTCGGCGACATCGACTTGCTGAGAGGCAGCGAGGTGGTGGGCCTGGATGTCTCGAGGCGGCAGGTCCGCCTTGCCGGAGGCCAGATGCTCGCCTACGACACGTGCCTTCTTGCCACGGGTGGGGAGGCGAACACGCTGACATCGGCTCCAGCTGGCCATCCGCACGTGCACTACGTGCGCACGCTGGACGATGCGCGCAGGCTGCGCGCCGCCCTCCATGGCAAACCGCAAGTCGCCATTCTGGGTGGCGGCTTCCTCGGCCTCGAGATCGCTCACGCTGCGATATCGATAGGCGCGGCGGTGACAGTGCTCGAGCGCGCGACATCCTTGCTCGATCGCTTCCTGCCGCCAGAGGCGTCGACGTGGCTCGAATCCGGGCTGCGCGAGGCCGGTGTACGGCTGCTTCTCGGGACCTTTCTCGGCGGCATCCACTCGATGCCTGGCGGTCGCATGCGGCTGGTCACCGATGCGGGCGATCTGGAGGTGGATGAAGTCGTCGTCGCCATCGGCCTCTCGCCCAATGATTCGCTGGCCCGCGATGCGGGCTTGGCGATTGCGGCGGGCGGCGGCGTCCTGGTCGACGCGCAATGCCGCACCAGCGACGAGCGCGTCTTCGCATGCGGCGACTGCACCAGCCAGCAGCGCCCCGGACAGACGGCGCCCGCGCGACTGGAGTCGTGGCAGAACGCCAACGACCAAGCACGCACCGCCGCAGCAGCCATGCTCGGCGTGCCCATTCCCGCGCCAGCGGTGCCCTGGTTCTGGACCGACCAGGGCAAACACAACATCCAGATGCTCGGAATGCCGGCGCCGGGTCTGGACTACCTGTGTCGAGGCGATCCGGCCTCCGGCAAGGCGCTGTGGATCGGCCATCGGGGCGGTGTTCCGCTTCATGGCGTTGCCCTGAATGCGGGCGCCGATCTGCGCGCCATTCGTCCGCTCTTCGAAAAGGGGCTGCCCGTGCAGCTCGACGACTTCCCGCTGAACGCCACCAACCTGCGCGCCTGGGCCAGGCAGATGCAGGCCGGCGCCGCTGCCACCGTTTAACCACCTCTCAGAGCCAAGGAGCTTTCCATGTATCAATCGCAGGCGGTCATCGGCATCACCAATGCCCGAAAGAACCCGCCCCTGGAGCAGTGCGTCTGGCCCGCCGACGCGCTCAACAACATCCCCGACTGGGTGTACACCAGCCAAGCCATCTATGACCAGGAGATCGAGCGCATCTTCCGCGGGGACACCTGGAACTTCGTCGCCCTGGAAGCCGAAATTCCGAACCCTGGCGACTACAAGCGCGGCTATGTAGGTGCCACCGCGGTAGTGATTGTTCGCGCGGAAGACAACACGATCTCCGTCTTCGAGAACCGCTGCGCCCACCGCGGTGCCGAATTCTGCCGCTCCAGCCACGGCAACGCCAAGGAGTTCGTCTGCCCCTACCACCAGTGGTCGTACGACCTCAAGGGCAATTTGCAGGGCGTTCCGTTCAAGCGCGGAATCAACAAGATCGGCGGCATGCCGCCGGACTTCAAGAACGCGGAGCACGGTACCCGCCAGTTGCGCGTGGCGACGCGTAACGGCGTGGTGTTCGCCACCTACTCCGACAACACTCCGCCGCTGGAAGAGTACATGACCAAGGAGATCGTCGAGGAGTTCGACGTTCCCTTCTCGGGCAAGAAGCTCAGGATCCTGGGCTACTGCCGCAACGAGCTTCCGTGCAACTGGAAGATGTACCACGAGAACCTCAAGGATCCGTACCACGCGACGCTGCTGCACTCGTTCCTTGTGGTGTTCGGCCTTCTCGTGCCGGGCATCAAGTCGATCGTCTTCGCGGACAAGGAACATGGTCGACACGGCTACATGGCGTCGTCCAAGCCCGACCAGGTCTATGCCACTGTCGCCGCCGACGACAAGGCGCAGATGCGGTCGTTCAGCGACAACCTCCGGCTGCGCGACGAGCGGTTCCTCGACTACGTGCGCGAGTTCGACTCACCCTGGTCCGCCAACATGATGACCATGTGGCCGAACCTGATCGTGCAGCGCCAGATGAACACGATGGGTGTGCGCCAGATCATCCCGAATGGCCCGAACAGCATGGTGATGCAGTGGACCATGTTCGGCTATGAGGACGACACGCCGGAGATGACGCGGCACCGCCTCCGCCAGGGCAACCTGATGGGGCCGTCGGGCTTCCTCGGCCTCGAGGACAACGAGGCGCTGAAGTTCGTGCAGGAGGGCATCCGCAATTCGTCCACGGACAACAACGTCGTCAAGCTCGATGCCGGCCATCAGGGCACGGCACGCAACCTGATCTCGGAGTCGTGCATCCGGTCGCTCTACGAGTACTACCGGGCCGTCATGGGCATCCGTGTCGCGGAGAACGCAGCATGAAGGAGCAACTCGCCTACGCCAGGTCCGTGGTGCTGCCCCTTCGCGCGGCCGAACTGCGCGCCGAGATCGACTCTTTTCATGTCGAGTACTGCGCCGCGCTCGACGCCAACGACGTCGAGCGTTGGCCCGAGTTCTTCAGCAAGGAAGCGACTTACCGGATCACCTCGCGCCAGAACGCGCTACTGAACATGCCGGTGGGACTCGTGTACTGCGAGGGCCTGGACATGATCACCGACCGCGCGCTCGCCGTGGCGCACTCGCAGATGTTCGCGCCCCGGCACATGCTGCATGTCCTGGGCATTACGCGGGTGCTGCGGGAGACGGGTGACACGATCAGCTCGCAGACCCCCTTCATCCTGATGCAGACCCTCGTCGAGGGGCCTTCCACCGTGCATCTCGCGGGCATCTACCACGACCGTTTCGTGCGCGAAGGCGCAAGGCTGCTCATCGCCAGCCGCGAAGTGGTGCACGACACCGAGATTCTTGACACAGCCCTGGCCTACCCGGTCTGAACCCGATGAGGACAATGATGAATCGAACTCCCAAGATCGCGCTCGAAGAGCACTTCTCCGCCCCCGGCTTCGATGCGTACTCCGCCAAGTACACGCGCGCGCTGCCCGTCGACTTCGTGGCCCGGCTCGACGCCAGGCTGAGCGACTTCGACGACCGGCGCCTCGCCGAGATGGATGCCGGCAACATCGAATACGCCGTGCTGTCGCAGACGATGCCCGGCGTACAGGCCGAGGTGGACGGCACCACCGCCGTGCGGCGCGCACGCGAGAACAACGAGTTCCTCGCCGAGCGCGTGGCGCGCCATCCACAGCGCTTCGGCGCCTTTGCCCACGTGGCGCTGCAGGATCCGACCGAGGCTGCGCGAGAGCTGGAGCGCACGGTCGTCGAGCACGGCTTCAAGGGTGCCATGATCAATGGCCACACCCTGGGGCGCTATTACGAGGGCAGCGAATTCGACGTGTTCTGGGAGCGCGCGCAGGCGCTCGGCGTGCCGATCTACCTGCACCCCAACGCGTTCAGCCAGCCACCGGCGCTGCTCGAAGGCATGCCGGTGCTCCAGGGAGCTGCCTGGGGATGGGGCGTGGAAACGGCAGGGCACGCCTTGCGCCTGCTGTTCGGCGGGGTGTTCGACCGCTTCCCGCGACTGACCTTGCTGCTGGGCCACATGGGCGAGGCCCTGCCGTATCAACGCTGGCGCATCGACAGCCGCTTCGCCGCGTATCCCTCGGGCATCAAGCTGGCCCGCAAGCCCAGCGAGTACATCGGCAGCAACATCCTGATCACGACATCCGGCGTGTGTTCCGCGCCGGCACTGCTTGGCGCCATCGGTGAGCTCGGCGCGCAGGCCGTGCTCTTCTCCGTGGACTATCCCTACGAGTCCACCGCCGAGGCCTGCACCTTCATCGAGCAGGCGCCGCTCGATGAGCAAACCCGTGCGCAAGTCTGCTACGGCAATGCCCGCCGGATCTTCAAGCTGGGCAGCCCGCAAGACCTTGCGCTCCTGCAGATCTGACACTTTCAAACAAAGGACGAAAAATGCCAGTCAGCGATTATCAAATGGTCAAGGCCTGGGACGAGGTCCTGAAGCTAAGCAAGGTGGAGCGCGGCCAGAAGGTCTCGATCCTGTGCGGTCCCCACACCCATCCGCAGACGCTTCAGACCGCGACGATTGCAGCCCAGGCCGCGGGCGCGGTCGTCACCAGAATCGAGCTGCAGCCCATCAACGCCGAGAAGGCCCCTAGCCGGGACCTGATGAACTACCTGGGCGAGACGCCGCTCACCAACAATCCGGTTGCGCTCGCGGCGATGAAGAACAGCGACATCGTGCTGGACCTGATGCTGCTGCTCTTCTCGCCCGAGCAGATGGAGATCCTCGAGTCGGGAACGAAGATTCTCCTGGCGGTTGAGCCACCCGAGGTGCTGGTGCGGGCCGTGCCCACCGAGGCCGATCGCCAACGTGTGCTGGCGGCGTCCAGGCTGCTGAAGTCGGCCAGAAAAATGCATGTGACGTCGCCGGCTGGCACGGACGTGACTTTCAAGCTCGGCGATTTTCCGACCATCTCCGAGTACGGCTTCTGCGAAGAGCCTGGGCGCTGGGACCATTGGCCGAGTGGCTTCCTCTTCACCTTCGCCAACGAGGGCGGCAGCGACGGCACCATCGTGATCGACCGCGGCGACATCCTGCTGCCGCAGAAGAACTACGTCTCGGACAAGATCACCATGCATCTGCGCGAAGGCTTCGTGCGCGGCATCGAGGGTGACATCGACGCCGCCTTGCTGCGCGAATTCATGGAAGCGTACAAGGACCCCGAGGCCTACGCCATCGCGCACATCGGCTGGGGAATGCAGCCGCGCTGCTACTGGCACACGCTGTCGCTGGTGGACCGCGAAGCCACTTCCGGGCAGGACGCACGCGCGTTCGAAGGCAACTTCCTGTTCTCGCTGGGCCCGAACAACGAAGCCGGAGGGCCGCGCACCACGCCTTGCCACCTCGACATTCCCTTGCGCAACTGCACGGTGAAGCTTGACGATGTCGTCGTGGTTCGCGACGGCAAGGTCATCGACGAGGCCTTCCAATGAGCGCTGATCCGGACATCTACCAGAAGCAGGGCTTCGGCAATGCCGTCGCGCCGAAGGCGCCGTACGGCCTGCTGATCATCGACTTCGTCAACGGATTCGCCGATCCGCTCACGTTCGGCGGCGGCAACATCGAGCCGGCCATCGAATGCACGCGCGGCCTGCTGGCCGCCGCGCGCGAGCGCGGATGGCCGGTCGCCCACACGCGGGTCGTGTACCAGGACGATGGAGCCGACGCCAACATCTTCGCGCTCAAGGTGCCGCCGATCCTCGCCCTGCGGGAGGACGCGCCGCAAAGCCAGATCGTCCCGCAGCTACGGCCCCGCAGCGGCGAACTGGTGCTGCGCAAGATCCATCCCTCGGCCTTCTTCGGCACTTCGCTGGCTTCCTGGTTGTCCCAGCGCGGCGTGCAGACCTTGCTGATCGCGGGATGCACCACCAGCGGGTGCGTCCGTGCCAGCGTGGTTGACGCAATGTGCCACGGCTTTCGCCCTCTCGTCGTCACGGACTGCGTGGGCGACCGGTCGCTTCAGGCGCACGAGGCCAATCTGTTCGACATGGAACAGAAGTACGCGACCCTGATGCCCCGCGACGCCGCCCTGCAGGCGACCGAAGCGGTGCAGCCCCACGGCGCCCAGGCCTGAAGCCAAGCCTCGCCCCACGATTCCCGATCCACCTCTCGTCAAAACCCGGGCGCATGCCCCGCCAGCGACCCTACCTGGAGAAGAAGATGACCCTCAAACTCATTGCCGCGATGGCGGTCTCACTCGCGACGCTCGCCTTCCAAAGCCGCGCCGACGTCGTCAAGGTGGGTGTGATCGCACCCATGTCCGGACCGTTCTCCGCGGTGGGGCAGACCTGGGAGGGCGCGACCAAGGCCTATCAGAAGCTGAACGGCACCACTGCGGGCGGACACACGATCGAGGTCATCTACCGCGACCTGCCGGACATCAATCCCGCGCAGGCCAAGGCATTGGCCCAGGAGCTCATCATCAAGGAAGGCGCCCAGTACATCGCCGGCCTGTATTTCACGCCCGATACGTTGGCTGTCGCCGCACTCGCACAGGAGGCGAAGGTGCCCGTCGTGATCTTCAATGCGTCGACCTCGTCGCTTCTCGAGAAGTCTGATTACCTGCTGCGCACCTCGTACACACTGCCGCAGATGGCGGTGCCGGTGGCCAAGTACGCGCTCGAGAAGAACGTGAGGAACGTCGTGTCGCTGGTCAGCGATTTCGGCCCCGGCCTCGACGCCGAGAAGGCCTTCAACACCGCTTTCGTCGCCGGCGGCGGCAAGCTGCTCGAAGCAATCCGTGCGCCGCTGAAGACGACGGACTTCGGCCCCCTGATGCAGCGCGTGAAGGCGCTCAAGCCCGATGCGCTCTACGTCTTCGGTCCGGGGGGGCCGGCCACCTACGCGATGGTCAAGGCCTACAACGAAGCGGGGTTGAGGGCCGCGGGCGTGCGCTTCCTGGGCACGGGCGAGACGGATGAAGACCAACTGCGCGCGATCGGCCCCGAGCTGCTGGGAATCGAGACCGGCATGTTCTATTCGGCGACACACAACTCGCCGCTGAGCAATGCCGCCGTCAAGGCCCTGGCCGAAGTGGCACCCAAGGCCATCCCGACCGTCCAGCTCGCGAATGCGTACGACGGCCTGCATGTGATCTATCACATGGTCAAGGCGACCGATGGCAAGCGCGACGGGCTCAAGGCCATTGCCGCCGCCAAGGGCTTTTCCTGGGAAAGCCCGCGTGGCCCGGTGAAGATCGACCCCGCCTCCCGCGAGTTCGTGCAGAACGTCTACATGCGGGTGGTCGAGAAGGATGCGGCCGGGCGCTTCGTCAATCGCGAGTTCCGCACCTTCGAGATGCAGCCCGACTACGGCCGCATCCAGAACGCAACCAAGTAGGAAGAGGCTGCAGCATGTCCGTTGCGCTTCTCAGCAGCATCCTGGTCGACGGGATCACGTACGCCATGATCCTGTTCATGATCACCGTGGGCCTGTCGATGACCATGGGCCTGATGCGGGTGGTGAATCTGGCCCATGGCGCCTTCGCGATGCTCGGCGGCTTTCTCGCGGCCAGCATTCCGCAGCGCCTGGGCGTGCCCATCGGGCTGGGTTTCATTCTGGCGATCGCCATCGTGGCCCTGGTGGCGGTGCTTTTCGAGCGCATCCTGCTGCGCCGTTTCTACCGGCGCGACGATCTCGACCAGATGCTCGTGACCATCGGCCTGATGTTCGTCGCGACGGCGGCGGTCAACCTGATGTTCGGATCGTCGGTGACATCCGTCGCGCTTCCCGAGGCATTCGGCGGCTCTGTGGACCTGGGGTTTCGCTCCATTCCCCGGCACCGGCTCATCGTCGTCGCCTGCGGGCTCGTGGTCGTCGGCGTCCTGTGGCTGAGCGTGGACCGGTCTTCCTTCGGCATCCGGGTGCGCGCCGCGGTCGACAACGCGCCGATCGCCCGGGCCATCGGCATCGACACGACCAGGATCTATGCGGCCACCTTCGCGATCGGTGCCGCGCTCGCGGCGCTGGGCGGCATCGCCGGTGCAGAGATGCTGCCGATGGAGCCGACCTACGCCTCCAAGTACCTCGTGATCCTCCTGGCCGTCGTCGCCGTGGGAGGCAACGGAAATCTGTTCGGCTCTTTCTTCGCAGCGTTGCTGCTAGGCATCGTGGAGACCTCGATGAAATACATGGTTCCGCAGCTCGCATCGGCTGCCTTTTTCCTGACGATGATCATCGTCTTGCTGGTCCGCCCGCAGGGGCTGTTCGGGAGGCAGGCATGAGCGCGGTGATTCCACCCATGGCAATGGCTGCGCCGGCGCGCTTGCGCCCGTGGAAGCAGTTGCGCGCCGAGATCGTGCTGATGCTCGCGGGGCTGCTGGCTTTCGCGCTGTTCCCGCAGGACCTCGGATTGCTGACCAACATGGCCACGATGTCGATCTTTGCACTGTCGCTGAGCCTCGTGCTCGGACAGGCGGGCATCGCGACCCTGGGCCAGGCCGCGCTGTACGGCACCGGCGCTTATGTCGCGGGCTGGACCGCGCTGTACCTGACGACCGATCCCATCGCCGGGCTACTGCTCGGCGGCCTGGGCGGAGGGCTGATCGCGCTGCTGAGCGGTGCCGTCATGCTGCGCTCGATCAAGCTCACGCTGGTGATGCTCACCATCGCCGTGGCGCAGCTGCTGCTCGAGCTCGCCAACTGGGCCAGGTGGCTCACCGGCGGCGACGACGGACTTGCCGGCTTCGAGGTCGCGCCGCTGTTCGGCATCTGGGAGTTCAACTTCATGGGCCACACCGGCTATTTCTACGCGCTCGGCGCGCTGGTGCTGGTGTACTTCCTGGTGCGCAACCTGGTCGAGTCGCCCTTCGGCCTGACGGCCAGGGCCATACGGCAGGATCCGGGGCGCGTCCAGGCGCTGGGCGGGCGCGTGTACCTGCACCTGCTGGCCGTCTACACCGTGGGCGGCGTCGTGGCGGGGCTCGCGGGCGCACTGACGGCACAGACCAGCAAGGTGGCCAATCTCTCCATGCTGGACTTCACGACGTCCGCGGGTGTGGTGGTCATGATCGTGCTGGGCGGCACGCGCCGCCTGGCGGGGGCGGTGCTCGGCACCGTCGCGTACATGACCATCCACCACATCGCGTCGACCTTGAACCCGTATCACTGGCTGTTCGTCATCGGGTCGATGTTGATCGTCGTGCTCATCGTTCTGCCGGAAGGCCTGATCGGGCTTCTTGACCGGGCCGTGGCATTCGCCAGGCGGCCGGGCCGCAGCGGGGGAGGCCGATGACCCACCGGTTGCAAACCCAGAATCTCTGCCATTCCTTCGGAGGCCTGGCGGTCACGCAGAACGTCACGCTGTCCCTACCGCAGGGTGCGCGCACGGCGCTGATCGGTCCCAACGGGGCCGGCAAGACGACGCTGGTCAACCTGCTGAGTGGAGCGATGCGCCCGCAGTCGGGCGACATCCGGCTGGACGGCCGCTCGATCGTCCAGCTGCCGCAGTACGCACGCGTGCGCAGCGGCATCGTCCGCACGTTCCAGATCAGCCGCCTGTTCAAGGACCTCACCGTGGCGGAGAACGTCAGGGTCGCGGTGCTGCAGCGGCTGCGGGCCTCGATGCAGTGGTGGCCCTCGCAGGCGCGTTCGGCGCGCGTTCGCGACGAGGTTCACGAGACGCTCGGCATGCTGGGCCTGCATCCCTACGCGAACCGGGTGGTGGGACACCTCGCGCTCGGTGAGCAGCGGCTTGCGGAGATCGCTCTGGCGCTCGCGATGAAGCCGCAGGTGCTGCTGCTGGACGAGCCCGGCGCGGGTGTGCCGCAAGGAGAAGGCGGCCGCATCATGGACGCCATCGAGAGCCTGCCGAAGGAACTGTCCGTGCTGCTCATCGAGCACGACATGGACCTGGTGTTCCGCTTCGCCTCGCACATCATCGTGCTCGTTGCCGGTGCGGTGATGGTCGAGGGCACGCCGCAGGAGGTCGCCGCCAACGAACAAGTCAAGCAAATCTACTTCGGACGAGACGGCCATGCCCAAGCTCCCTATTGAACTCCGGTTCGACGATGTCACGACCGGCTACGGCGGCGTGCCGGTCGTCGAGCATCTCAGCTTCAGCGTGCGCGAAGGCGAGCGTCTGGGCCTCATCGGGCGCAACGGCGCCGGCAAGACCACCACGCTGGCAACCGCGATCGGCCTGGCCGACCTGATGCAGGGTCGTATCCACTTCGGCGGCAACGACATCGGCGGGGCTACCACGTATGCGCGCGCACGGGCAGGGCTCGGCTACGTGCCGCAGAGCCGCGACATCTTTCCTTCGCTGACGGTGGAGGAGAACCTGCTGTCGGGCCTGCAGGGACGCTCGGCCGGCGTGGCCCTGCCGCCGGTCTATGCACTGTTCCCGCGGCTCAAGGAGCGGCGGCGCAACGGTGGCACGCAGCTGTCGGGCGGCGAGCAGCAGATGCTGTCCGTGGCACGGGCACTCGTCGGCCAGCCGCGCATACTGCTGCTCGACGAGCCGCTGGAGGGCCTCGCTCCGATGGTGCGAGAGGAACTGATGGACGCCATCGTCCGGATGAGCGACCAGCTCGGAGTCGGCTGCGTCCTCGTGGAGCAGCACGTCGACGTCGTTCTCGACTTCTCCACGAACGTCATCGTGCTGGAGCGGGGCGTCGCCGCTTATTCCGGCTCCGCGTCGGCCCTGCGCGAAGAAGAGGACCTTCTGAACCGAACCATCGGCATCCAGAAATGCTGAAGCCGATGCATGCGAGTGCCGAGGCAAGCAGCTGCCTCTTCAGGGAGCGCTGAGTTTGCCGGAAGTTTCGATCCTGTCATGCGGAACCTTCGCGCGCTCCTGAGCCCGCTGCGGGCGTTCGATGCGGTGTATCGAGCCAAGGGGGTGTCGCGAGCCGCTCAATTGCTCCACGTCACTCCCGGGGCCGTGAGCCAGCAGATCAAGCTGCTGGAAGCGGGGCTGGGCGTGCAGCTGTTCCGGAGGGCCGGTCGCGAGATCGAACTCACCGCAGCGGGCGAACGGCTCGCCACCCGCGTCTGCGACGCCTTCGATCGCCTGCACGACGCGCTGGGCGACCTGGCCGACAGCCAGCGGGAGAAACGGCTCCGCCTCAAGGTGCCTCCGAGCATCGCCATCCGCTGGCTGGTTCCCCGCCTTCACGGCTTCCATGCGCTTCATCCCGACATCGGCCTGGAGATCGCGACGATCGCACTCGCGGATGACGTCCGGCTTGAAGGCGCCGACTGCGCAATCCGGCACGGCATGGGCGAGTGGGCCGATGTGGAGCTCGACCACCTGTTCGACGACGAATTCGTCCCGGTCTGCGCACCCGCCCTGGCGGGGCAGTTCCAGGTGCCTGGCGATCTGCTGCGGGCCGACCTGCTGCACTCCATGCTGCGCCCGCAGGCCTGGCCGCTGTGGCTCGGCTCGGCCGGCCTGGCGGACACCCCATGCCTGCCGGGAATCGCGTTGGCGAATGCTGCGTTGTGCTATCAGGCCGCAGCGGATGGCCTGGGCGTGGCAATGGCGCAGCGGGCCTACGTGCAAGATGACCTGCGCACCGGGCGCCTCGTGGTTGCGGTGGACCATGTCGCCAGGACGGAGCTCGGTTACTACCTCGTCTGCGACCCTTTGAAAGCGGCCACGGCACCGGTCCGGCTCTTTCGGGATTGGATCCGCTCGGTGCGCTAGGTGCGCCGCGGGGAGCGCGCGATCGCGTCATCGCGCTAATCGGCCTTGAATCCTGAGGCCTTGACGACCGGTTCCCAGAACCCGCGCATTTCGTCGAACCTGGCGCGCGCTTCGGCGGGCGAGCTTCCCGTGTTCATGAAGCCGAGCATGCGGACCTTGCTCGCGAACTGCTCGGTGGAAGCCGCCTTGCGCACGGCGGCGCTCCATTCGGAGACTACGGCCGCAGGCGTGCCGGGGGCAAGGCATATGGCCAGCACGCCGACAGCGGTGAGTTCCTTGCGGCCGAGTTCGCCGAAGGTCGGCACGTTCGGCAGCAGCGGCGAGCGTTGTGCGGAGGTGACCGCCAGCACGCGCAGCTTGCCGGCGTTGTGGTGCTGCGCAAAGTCTCCGACCGTGGACGTGCCCGCCGCGACATTGGCGCCCGTCAGGTTCACGATCATCGGCGCTGCGCCCTGGAACGGTATGTCCTGCAGCGGTGTGCCGATGATCCTGGCGATCTGAAGTCCCAGGAAGTGCGTCGGACCGCCCGATGCCGCGTGGCCGAAGTTGGCTTTCTCCGGGTGCGCACGCACCCATTGGGCGTATTCGGCGAAGGTCTTGACGGGCGAGGAGGAGGGCACGGCCAGTGCCATCGGGAACTCGACCACCGTCGACACCGGCAGGATGTCCCTCTGCGGGTCGTAGTTGAGCTTGTTGAAGACGAAGGGGTAGATCGATGCGAGAAAGTCGGGGCACAGCATGGCCACGCTGCCGTCGGTGGGAGCGGCGCGCATCGCATCGATCGCGATCTTCCCGCCTGCGCCCGGCTTGTTCTCCACCACCACAGTGCGATCGAGCGGGCCATGCAATTGATCGGCAAGCGCGCGCGTCACCACGTCGAGCGTGCCACCGGGTGAGAAGCCGACCAGGATCCTGGCGGGTGGGCGGCCGGTTTGCTGCCCGATGGCCGGTGATGCACCGACGAACGCGGCAACGATGAGTGCGAGGTTGTTGAGCCAGGCGGTACGCGGTTTATTCACGGGATGCTCCAGGAGAAAGCTCACATCGGTTGTTCGAGCGTCGACTCGTGCTTGCGAGCAGATCGAAGGCTCGCCCAGAGAACGCATCCGTCTTGCGGGCGAGGCATTTCAGCGGCCGCGAAACACGGGAGGGCGCTTCTCGGCGAAGGCGCGGCGCCCCTCCAGCCGATCTTCGCTGTCCCTGAGCAGCCCGAACGCCTGGCGCTCCAGGGCCAGCCCGCCCGCTAGCGGCAGTTCGCGTCCGTTCATCGCGAGGCGCTTGGCGGCGGTCATCGCCAGCGGGGCATTGGCTGCCATCGCGCCCGCGAGCTGCAGGGCTGCCTGCTGCAATTCGGAAAAGGGAACCACCTTGCTGACCAACCCGATCCGCAGCGCTTCCGCGGCGTCGATGCGTTCACCGGTGAGCAGCATCCACATCGCGTCCGACTGGCCGACTGCGCGGATCAGGCGCTGCGTGCCACCGGCGCCCGGGATGCTGCCGACCCGCACTTCCGGCAAACCGAAGCGTGCGTTGTCGGAGCAGATGCGAATGTCCGCCAGCAAGGCCAGCTCCAGCCCGCCGCCCAGGGCGTAGCCATTGATGGCGGCAATGACGGGCTTGTCGGTCTGCAGCGTGCCGAAGTTGAAATGCCCGGTTCCGCAGCGAAAGACCTGCCGCGCCGCGCTGTCGGCGGGCGGCATGGTCTTCTTGAGGTCCGCGCCTGTGCAGAAGGCGCGCTCTCCCGCACCCGTGAGGACGAGCACGCGGATGTCCTCGTCGTTCGAAACCTCGTCCCAGATCTCGAGCAATTGCTCGTTCGACTCCGGGTCGATGGAGTTCATGGCCTCGGGCCGATTCAGGGTGACGACGGCGACGCCGTTCTGGACTGTCTTGACGATGGGCATGGTTGTGCTTCAGTTCTGGGAAGGGCTGGGGGCGATCACCGAATCGATGGCCGCGGCTGGCATGCCGAGCTCGGCCAGCACCTCCCGGGTGTGCTGGCCCAGGGTGGGGGCGGGGCGTCGCGCCCGGGGCCGCTCCCCGACCGCGCCGATGACGCTGCGTGGCAGCGTCATCGACCCGGCGACCGGGTGCTGCAGCTGCTCCGCGAGCGCCGCTTCGAGGAAGGGCGCGGACTGCGCCACCTCCGCATAGTTGTTGATGGGGCCGCAGATGATGTCCACGGCTGCGAACTTCTCCAGCCAGAAGGCACGGGGATGCGCGAGCATGCGCTCTTCGAGCAGGCGCAGCAGCGTCTCGCGGTGCTGGAGCCGGCCCTTGTTGTCGGCGAAGCGTGGATCGCAGGCCAGTTCAGGCGCGCCTATGGCGGCACACAGGGCCTGCCACCGTGCGGGGTGATAGGCCGCCACCATGATCCATCCGTCGGCGCAGCGCAGGGCTTCGTTCGGGGTCGAATACGGCGCGGCATGCCCCTGTGGCCCGGGCACTTGGCCGTCCGCGAAGTAGGACGCGAAGCTCACGTGCTGAAGCGCGATGGCGCTTGCGAACATGCTGGCTTCGACGTGCTGCCCCTGGCCCGTGCGTTGCCGGTCCGCGAGGGCGGCCAGGACTGCGATGGTCGCCAGCGACCCCGTGACCAGGTCGACCACCGGCACCGGCACCTTGCACGGCTCCCCGTCGCGCGCGCCGGTGACGCTCATCAGGCCGCTCACGGCCTGGAGCACGCCGTCGACCCCGGGAAGATCCTTGCTGGCGCCGTGCTGGCCATACGCCGAGACCGAGCAGTAGATGAGCCGCGGATTGCCCGCGGACACCGTTGCGTAGTCCAGCCCGAGGCGCGCCATCACGCCCGGGCGGAAGCTCTCGACCAGCACATCCGCCTGCGCGACCAGCGCCTGCGCCGCCTGCAGGTGCTCGGGGTGCTTGAGGTCGAGCACGACACTGCGCTTGTTGCGATTAAGCGCCATGAAGGCGACCCCCTCGCCCCGCACCCAGGGCGAAAGGGCCCGCGAGAGATCGCCTGCAGGCGCTTCGACCTTCACCACGTCGGCGCCCAGGTCGGCCATGCACAGCGTGCAGGTCGGACCGGCCATCACCTGCGTGAAGTCGATCACTTTCAAACCGCTCAATGCATTGGCGAGCATGCGATCTTCAGTCTTGTTGGATTGCTCATGTCGTGATGTCGGCGCGTTATACGGAGGGGCTGCCGAGGCTGCGCCCGCCGCAGACGTACAGGAGCTGGCCGGTGACGTAGCTCGAGCCGGGTTCCGCGAAGAACCGGACGGCGCGGCCGATGTCCTCCGGCTGGCCGATGCGTTCCATCGGCACGGTTTTGTGGAGCCCCTGTCGGACCTCCTCGGTCAGTGTTTCGAACAGCGGCGTTTCCACGATGCCGGGCGCGATGGCGTTCACGGTGATGCCTTTGCGCGCATATTCGAGCGCCAGCGAGCGCGTCAGGCTCACCACCGCGCCCTTGGAGGCGGAGTAGGCCGCCTGGCCGCGATTGCCCAGCCATGCGCGCGAGCCGATGTTGATGATGCGGCCGAACCGGTTCTCCGCCATCTGTGCCAAAACCGCCCTCGAGCAGATGAACTGCGAATGGAGGTTGACCTCGATCACGCGGGTCCAGAACGCGAGATCCATCTTGGAGACCAACTTGTCGCCGCCGATGCCTGCGTTGTTGACCAGGATGTCGATGCGGCCATGAGACGCGAGAAGCCGGGCCACCGTCGCCTCCACCTGCTCCACCGAGCTGACGTCGACCTTGAAGGTCCGCACGTCGAAGCCCTCGCCCGAAAGGGCCTGCTCGGCTGCCTGCAGCGCCGCCTCGTCGAAGTCCCACAGCGCGATGCGGCATCCGGCTTGTGCGAGCTCGCGGGCGATGCCGAGGCCGATGCCCTTGGCGCCACCGGTCACGACGGCAACGAGGCCGTGCAGCGAGGCCGGCGTGGTTGTGCTTGTCTGGTTCATGGTGCTTGCAATCAAAGCGAAAGAATGTTGATGGAGCAGGCGGCGTGGTCCACGCCCCAGATGCCGCCACCGGTCACCTGCGTGAGGCCGATGCGCGCTCCGCGCACCTGCCGTGCGCCGGCACGGCCTTGCAGCTGCTCGCAGACCTCCACGACCTGTGCGACGCCCGTCGCTCCCGGCGGATGCCCCTTGGCGATCAGTCCGCCGCTGGGGTTGACCGGCACGCGTCCGCCAAGCGTGGTCGCGCCGCTTTGCAGGAGGCTTGCCGCCTCGCCCCGGCTGCAAAGACCAAGCGCCTCGTAATAGAGCAGCTCGGAAATGGTGAACGCGTCGTGCACCTCCAGCAGGCTGAGATCCTGCGGTCCGATGCCGGCCTGTTCATAGGCCAGCCTGGCGGCGCGCGCGGTGATCTCGGCCTCGGTCATGTCGACCGGTGCGGTCTCGAACAGGCCCGACTGCACCACCGATGCCAGGACCCGGACCGGCTTTGCAACGCCCCTGGAGGGCTTGGTGCTGAGCACCAGCGCCGCCGCCCCGTCGACCACCGCGGGGCAGCACTGGAGCAGCGTGAGCGGCTCGGCCACCGGGCGGGACGCCAGAATCTCCTCGCGGCTCGCCAGCTTGGCGAACGTAGCGACAGGATTCAGGACGCCGTGCTTTCGATTCTTGACGGAGATGTCCGCCAGCGTCTCCAGCGTGAGGCCGTGGTCGTGCATGTATCGCCTGGCGCGCATGGCATACAGGGCCGGCATGATCATTCCGCGTCGGTTGTTCCAGTCCTTCTGACTGAGCTGCAGCGGGCCACCGCCAAGGCTGCTCAGGTGGTCCATACCGAACACCACCACGGTGTCGTACTGGCCGACCTTGAGCGCCTGCAGCGCAAGATTCAACGCAGTGGCGCCGCTGGAGCAGGCGTTGTCCACGTTGTAGACGGCACCGCCCTCGGCATGCAGCTCGCGCAATGCGCGCTGGCCGGGCAGCATGGCCCCCAGCGCGTTGCCGCAGTAGAACGCCTGCACCTCCGAGAGCTGCGTGCCGGCATCGGCAAGGGCATCGAGAATCGCTGCCTGGGCCATGGCCTCTTCGGTCAGTTCGGGAAAGCGGCCGAAGTCCGTAATGCCGACCCCGGTGATCAGTGGTTGCTTCATCTCGCATCACTCCTGGAAGGCATAGTCGGGCGTGCCGTCCGGCAACGCGAAGGGCACCACCCGCAGGCGGCTGCCGATGGCCGGCGGCTCGGTGCCGAACAGCAGCCGCCCGAACGCCCGCACGCCAGGCGCGAAGTCGACCATGGCGAGGCCATAGGGCTGCTTCTCCTTGCCGGGGTGGACGATCGTGAAGCTGTAGAGGGAGCCGGTGGGGCCGAGCTCGATCTCTTCGACCTGCTGGTCATCGTGAACGAATTCGATCGGCGGGAACTGGGGTGGCTGGCTGGCCACGCGTGTGGCGACAAGCACCATGCCGCCGGGGGTGTCGCGGAAGGGGGATTCCGTTCGCTTGATGATCTTCAAAAGGTGTCTCCTGTTCGTGTGGAGCTGGCCACAGCAACAGGAAGTATCGAGACGCACACCCTCGTGGTCATTGGATTTCTGCTCGGCATTCTTTAGCCGCGCTAAAGCATGCAGCCAGGTTAAAGAAAGGCCAGCCAAACTGAAAGGACGGCGGCCCGGGTGCAACCGCATACTGGGCCGATGAAAGAACAAATCAACGTACCGGTCACCTTGATGCGCGGTGGCACGAGCAAGGCCGTTTTCCTCTCACAGCAGGACGTGCCCGCCGATGCCGAGGCGCGCCTGCGATTTCTGTTGGCTCTGTTCGGCAGCCCGGATGTGCGGCAGATCGATGGGCTCGGCGGCGCAGACATCCTGACGAGCAAGTGCGCCATCATCGGGCCGCCGTCGCGCCCGGATGCGGACATCGACTACACCTTCGTGCAGATCGGCATCGACCAGCCCACGGTCAGCTTCGAGATCGTCTGCGGCAACATTTCGTCGGCCACGGGGGTGTATGCGTTGCAGGAGAAGCTGGTTCCCGTGCAGGAGCCCGTCACCACCGTTCGGGTGCACAACACGAACACCGGAAAGATCCTTCGAATGACGGTGCAATGCGCCGATGGCGAGCCGCGCGTGGAGGGAGACAGCGAAGTGGATGGCGTGCCCGGCACCGGCGCAGAGGTGGCGCTGGATTACTCCGACACCAGCGGCTCCACGACCGGCAAGCTGCTGCCCACCGGGCAGGCGCGCGATTGGGTCCACGTGTCGAAGCTCGGCCGCGAAATACCGGTGTCGGTGGTCGACGTCGGCACGGCGTGCGTGTTCATCCGCGCGGCGGATCTGGGCATCAACGGCACGGAACTGCCGGGCCAGCTCGGCCCCGAGATCTACGAGATGGCCGAGGAGGTGAGGCGCTGGGTCGTCGAACGCTGCAATCTTCCTTCGTCGGGCATCCTGACGCCGTACCAGATCCTGATCAGCGAAGCCCAGGACTACCGGACCATTGCCGGCGACCGCATCGTGCAGTCATCGGAAATCGACTTCGTCGCGCGCATGGTGCTCAACGGTGGCGCCATGCACAAGGCGTTCCCTGGCGGCGGCTCGGTATGCCTCTCGGTCGCGGCGCAGATCGCGGGAACCATTCCGGCCGAAGCGCGAGGCACGCACGCCGGCCCGACGCGCATCCGCATCGGCCATCCGAGCGGGGTGCTCAAGATATTCGCGAATGTCGAGCATGCGGGCGGGAACGAATGGACTGTGCGCGAAGTGCACTTCACGCGCACGGCGCGGCGCCTTTTCGACGGAACGGCCTATGTGCGGCGATCGCGCCTCGAGGTGCCCGCAGAAGAAGGCACGTCCATGCGCGAAAGTTCGGCGGTGATGTCGCCATGAGTGCTCAGGATCTTTTCTCGCTGCAGGGCCGCACGGCGCTCATCACCGGTGGCTCGCGAGGCATCGGCCGCATGATCGCCGAGGGGTTCCTGGCGCACGGCGCACGTGTCTACATCAGCGCGCGAAAGGCCGAGGCCTGCGACTTGGCCGCGCGCGAACTCGCGGGCACGGGCCACTGCGTATCGCTGCCGCACGACGTGTCCACGGTCGCGGGCTGCCAAGCAATGGCCGACGCCTACGCCCGCCATGAATCGACGCTGGACATCCTGGTCAACAACGCCGGAGCCGCGTGGGGAGAAGACTTCGATGCTTTTCCGGAGAGCGGCTGGGACAAGGTGGTCGACCTGAACCTGAAGACGCCTTTCTTCCTGACGAAGGCGCTCGCCGGACCGCTGCGCGCCGCGGCCAAGGCGCGGGTCGGGAAGATCATCAACATCGCTTCGACCGACGGCATCGGGCTCAACCCACAGGAGAACTACTCCTACGTTGCGAGCAAGGCAGGACTGGTTCACCTGACGCGACGCATGGCGATGCGCCTGGCACAGGACAACATCGCGGTCAGCGCCATTGCGCCGGGTGCATTTCCCTCCGAGATGAACCGCAATGCTCGCGACCATGGGGAGGTGCTGTCTGGGCACATTCCCGCCCGTCGCATCGGCACGCCGGACGACATCGCAGGCGCAGCCATATTCCTGGCCTCGCGCGCGGGAGATTACGTGATGGGTGCCACCCTGGTGGTGGACGGCGGCGTGACCCACGCGCGCCCCTACCGGTGAAGTCCTGAGGCGGAACTTCGGCTGCGTTCATCCCGGCACGACGTGATGCCGGCCGAAGAGCGCCCCAGGGGGCCTCATCCTCCGGCCATCAGCCGGTCATTGATGTACGTGGCGGGAGGCTTGCCGAACGCCTTCTTGAACATCGTGATGAAGGCCGAGGGCGACTCGTAGCCGAGGTCGTAGGCGACCTGCTGCACGGTCGCTCCTCCGGACAGTTCCCGAAGCGCGACCATCATGTGCAGCTGGCGCCGCCAGCGTCCGAAGCTCAGGCCGGTCAAGGCTGTGCACAGCCGGTTCAGCGTCCGCTCGCTCATGCCGAGCTGGCGCGCCCAATCTTGCTGCGTACGGCGGTCGGACGGATCCCGCATCATGGCGCGGGACACCTTTCGCAGCCGCGCATCCTCGGGCATGGGCAAGGAGACTTCCTCCTTTGGCATGGCGCAGAGCTGGTCCAGCAGCACATGGGCGAGCCGATCGGTCGGCCCGCCTGGCTCGTAGGAGGGCGGTTGTTCCGCCAGGTACTGGATCATCTCGCCGAGCATCGGGCTGATGCGCAAGGT
The DNA here is from genome assembly GCF_056867935.1 of Variovorax sp. TLI9-5A. Classification (NCBI taxonomy): domain Bacteria; kingdom Pseudomonadati; phylum Pseudomonadota; class Betaproteobacteria; order Burkholderiales; family Comamonadaceae; genus Variovorax; species Variovorax sp. TLI9-5A. Next base: position 1,271,848 of record NZ_CP200310.1, read on the forward strand.
GCAGCAGCTGGCAGGCAAGGGCGCGGCATCGCGCGCAACGAACAGATAGAAGATCACCGCGTTCGCCGTGCTGTGGTTGCTGTGCGGCGTGCCGCCCGGAATCCACACGCCCGCCTGGGGCGGAACCATCCACATTGCACCGGGTACGTCGCAGGAGACCGCCCCCCGCAGCGCCATCACCAACTGGCCCGATCGATGCACGTGAATCGGAACCTCGCGCTCGCGCTCCTCGACATCCACGCGATGTGCCATGACGGGCACCGATGGCTCGTAGTCCAGGTCGAGGTTGGCGCGAGACGTGGTACGGACGGAGCGGTTCATCCGGGATGACCGAAAAGAGAAATCATTTGTCCAAGTTTACGATTCTTGCCTCGCATGAGGATGCCTAGCATCTGCACATGCAAATGATTCGCAACAAGTTCGAAGCCGAATCGACGCCCTCGAACACGATCTCCAGGGGCGCCGCATGAGCGCGCGGCCTCGTTTCTCCAGGCAGGAGTGGCTCTTTTCGCTCAAGAGCTTTTTCGCGGCCATGCTCGCGCTCTACCTGTCCAGCCGTTTCGGGCTGCCCCGGCCCTTCTGGTCCATGATGACCGCATACATCGTGGCCCATCCCCTGGCGGGCCATGTGCGCTCGAAGTCGCTCTACCGCCTCTGCGGCACCGTGCTGGGATGCGCGGCCACCGTGGTGTTGATCCCGTCGCTGTCGGGATCGCCGCTGCTTCTGTCGCTCGCGCTTGCGCTGTGGGTGGGCTCTTGCCTTTATCTGTCGCTGATGGAGCGAAGCGCGCGCTCCTATGCCTTCATGCTCGGAGGCTACTCTGCGGCGCTGATCGGCTTTCCGCTGGTGGACGCACCCGCGGCGATGTTCGACATCGCCGTCGCCCGAACCGAGGAGATAGCGATCGGCATCGTCTGCGCGAGCCTCGTCCACAGCATCGTGTTGCCCGCCAGCCTCGCGCCTTCACTTGTCGGGCTGATCGACCGCACGCTGGGCGATGTACGCCGATGGGCCGGCGACCTGATGAGCCCTGGTGCCGACGATGAGGTTCGCAAGCGGCTGGCACAAGACAGGCGGCGCATCGCCACCGACATCACCCAGTTGCGCCTGCTCGCAACCCACGTGCCCTTCGATACCGGTGGCCTGCGTTGGACCCGGCATGCCGTGGGCGACCTGCACGACGGCCTCGCGGCACTGACGCCTTCGCTTTCGGCCCTGGAGGACCGGCTCGCAGCCTTGCGCGATGCAACGGACGGCGTGGCCGACCCGGTCGCGCGGGCCGTGGCGCAAGGCAGCGCCTGCCTCGATGCCGAGGCGCCGGCCGGCGCCTTGGACAGCGTCCGCGCCGCTGCCCGGGCTGAGAGCGCGGACCGGCGGAACTCGTCCTGGGTGCGTGCGCTGAACATTGACGTCGCGGCCCATGTCGACGAGCTGGTCGCGGGATGGCTCCGGTGCAACGCGCTTCGCGCCGACATCGCCGCCGGGCTGGCCGGCCATGCGCCGCCTCCGAAGCGGGGAGAGGCTTCGCGGCCTTCGGTCCTTCACGTGGACAGGGGCCTGGCGCTGCGCTCCGCATTCACGGTCGTGCTTTCCACGTGCACTGCATGCGCGGCGTGGATCTTCAGCGGTTGGCGCGCGGGATCGTCGATGGCCATGGCGGCAGCGGTCTTCTGCAGCTTCTTCGCCACCATGGACGACCCCGTGCCGGGCATGCACAAGTTCCTGGTCGCCCTGCTGTGGTCGATGCCGGTGTCTGCCTTCTACATCCTCGGCGTCATGCCGCTGGCGCACGACTTCGGCATGCTGGTGCTGTGTATTGCGCCCCTGTTCCTGGTCGTGGGCGGCTACCTCGCTCGTCCGGCAAGCAGCCTCACGGCACTTGGCATGTTTTTCGGCGTGGCCGGCACACTGGCCCTGCACGACATTGCCAGCGCCGACTGGGTCAGCTTTCTCGAGGGCAATCTGGCGCTCTTCGCCGGTGCCCTGATTGCCGCACGCGTTACCGCCATCGTGCGCAGCGTGAGCAGCGAATGGAGCGCGCGGCGCATCCACCGGGCCACCTGGCGCGATCTTTCCGGGATGGCTGCGCGCCCGAAGCGCGCGCTGGCGCGTGACGCATTCGCCGGCCGCATGCTGGACCGCATCGCGTTGCTGGTTCCGCGCACGGTTGGCGGCGCCGCGGACCAGGGCAGCGAGGCGGTGCAGTTCGCCATGCGCGAACTTCGCATCGGCGCGAGCATCGGCGTTCTTCAGCAGCATCGCCACCTGCTGCCCGAAACGCCTGTGCGCGAGCTGCTGACCGCGCTCGAGCGAGCCTTCCTCGCCCAAGCCACGGAATCGCTGACGCGGCTAGACGCGCTGTTGCCGCAGATCGACCGGCTGCTGGCCCTTTGCCTCGCAAGCACCGGGTGCGAACCCGCTGTCTCGGCCCTCGTGGGGCTGCGCAGGGATCTCTTTCCTTCCGCGCCTTTGGACCTCCAACCATGATCGAAACGAGCTTCTTCGGCATCTACGTTCCCGGCCTGCTCCTGCTTGCAGGAGGCGCGATGGCTTGCGCCTGGTGGGTTCGCCGCCTGCTGTCGCTGCTCGGTGTCTACCGGTGGGTGTGGCATCCACCGCTCTTCGATCTGGGGCTGTATCTCCTGTCGCTTTATGCGCTGGTCCGGCTGGCCGGCGCCATCTCCTCCTGAACTGACCCGTTGTCCTGCTGCTCGATCATGAATACCAAATCCGTCCGCCTTCCTGCCTGGCTGTCGCACTCGGCTCCATCTCTCTTGCGCATGCTGTTGACCGCGCTGGTTGCTGCGGCCGCCTGCTGGGCCGGCCTGCAACTCTGGGACCACTATGAGCTGGCGCCCTGGACGCGCAACGGCCGGGTGCGCGCCGACGTCGTCCAGGTGGCGCCCGATGTTTCCGGCATGGTGGCCGTCGTGGCGGTGCGCGACAACCAGCCGGTCGTGGCGGGCGAGTTGCTCTTCTCGATCGACGAAGCCCGCTTCGCGCTGGCGCTGCAGCAGGCCGAAGCTGCAGTCGCCGCTCAGCGGATCGTCATCGGCAATCAGCAGGTCGCGCTGGCCCAGGCGCAGCGCGAGCGCCGCCGCAACGACGAACTGGAGGGCCTTGTCGCGCAGGAGGTGCGCGAGCAGTCGCGCCTGCGTGTCGAGCAAGCCAGGGGGGCGCTGCTGGCGGCCGAAACGGCCCTGCGCCAGGCGCAGGTGGCGCTCGACGTGGCGCGCCTGAACTTGCAACGCGCAGAAGTGCGCGCGCCGGCGGCGGGCCGTGTCACCAATCTCGATCTGCGCCAGGGCGCCTATGCGACCGCAGGCCACCCCGCATTGGCGCTCGTGGCCGACGGTTCGATCTACGTCGAGGGCTACTTCGAGGAAAACAAGCTGTCGCGCATCCGGCTGGGTGACCGGGTGCGAGTGACCCCCATGGACGCGCCCTCGCTCGAAGGCGAGGTCGACAGCATTGCCGCAGGCATCGGCGACCGCGACCGCAGCACTGGTGCCAACCTGCTGTCCAGCGTGAACCCCACATTTAACTGGGTGCGGCTCGCCCAGCGCGTTCCGGTGCGAGTGAAGCTCGACCCGTTGCCGGCCGATGCTCGCCTGGTCGTCGGTCAGACTGTCTCTGTCGAGGTGATGGAGGCCCGAGCGGCCTCTACCGCCGGCGCGGCTCGCGTTCAGGAGCCGCGGTCATGAAGCCGCTTCGCGTCCTCGCGCTTGCAACCGCTGCCGCATGCGTGATGTTGGCTGGCTGTGCCCATGGTCCCGTCGGCCCCGACTACGTCGCACCGGCCGCGCTCACCGCAGCGCAGTCCGCTTCGGCCGGGCCGTTCCTCTCCGGCGGCGCTGCCACATCGGATGCAACGATGCCCGCGCACTGGTGGCGCCTTTTCGACGACCCGCAGCTCGACGGCCTGATCGCCCGGGCCCTGGCGCACAACACCGATCTGCGGCAAGCCCTGGCTACCTTCGAGCGTGCCATGGCCCTCGAGGCAGAGGCGCACGGGAGCGAACAGCCATCGATCACCCTCAATGGCGGCCCGAGCTTCGGTCATAGCTCGGGCTTGTCGGTGCTGCAACCCGGCCATGCGCCGCCGAGCCGGCTCAACTACAGCATGGGCATGGCCGTGTCCTACCAGCTGGACCTCTTCGGCCAACTGCATCGCGCCATCGAGGCTGCCGAAGCGGATGCCGGCGCCGCGCGCGCTGCGGTGGACCTGGTGCGCGTGAGCGTTGCCGGCGGCACGGCGCAGGCATATGGCGCGGTGTGTGCCACCGGGCTGCAGTTGCGCGTGGCACAGGTGTCGATGCGCCTGCAGGAGGACGCGCTCGGGCTGGCGCTGCGGCTGCAGCGCGCGGGCAAGGCCGGCACCATGGACGCCGCGCGTGCGCGCGCCCAGTTCGAAACCCTCCGCGCCGCGATTCCCCCGCTGGAATCCCGGCGCCAGCAGGCGCTGTACCGGCTCGCCACGCTCACGGGTGCGCCGCCGCGCGACCTTCCCGAGGCCGTCGGCCATTGCGAGCAGCCTCCACGCGTGGCCGGACTGCTGCCCGTGGGCGACGGTGCGGCGCTGCTCGCCCGGCGCCCCGACGTGCGGCAAGCCGAGCGAAGCCTGGCCTCCGCGACGGCGCGAATCGGTGTCGCGACGGGCGATCTCTATCCCAAGGTAATGCTGGGCCTCTCATCGGCGTCCGCCGGCTTTGTCGAACGGTTCGCCAACCGCGAGACCTTCAGCTACAGCGTGGGCCCGCTGATCAGCTGGTCCTTTCCCAACACGGGTGTCGCGCGAGCGCGCATCACCCAGGCCGAAGCAACGGCTCACGTCGCAGTCGCGCGGTTCGAGGGCACCGTGCTGAATGCGCTGCGAGAAGCCGAAGCCGCGCTGGACACCTACGGCCGCGAGCTCGATCGGCATGCGGCTCTGGCTGCCGCGCGCGACCAGAGCCTGATCGTGGCCGACCAGGCGCGGGCGCTGCTGATCAACGGAAAGGTCGGCCAGTTCGATGCGCTGGACGCCCAACGCACCCTGGCCTCGCACGAAGCCGCGCTGGCTGAGTCCGACGCCCGGTTGGCGGAGTACCAAGTCGGGGTTTTCATGGCCCTGGGTGGCGGATGGGAGAGTGGCCCCGCTGCGTCGCACCCGTGAGGGTGAAGGGCAGTTATCTGCAATGGGACGCTTCGCGAGTGACGGGATGAAAAATGGACGGATTCGAGCTTCTCAGGACATTTTCGGAAGTGGCTTTCCAAGGCAGCTTCTCGCGCGCGGCCGGCAGGCTCGGTATCTCGAAGGCCAGCGTGAGCAAGCACGTTGCAGCACTGGAGTCGCGCTTCAATGTCCGCTTGCTCAACCGCTCGACGCGTTCAGTCTCCCTCACCGACGCAGGCCGCTTGCTGCAGGCGCGATGTGCGCCCCTGATGGAGATGATTGAGCAGACCACGAGCGAGCTGCAGGCACGCGGCTCGCACCCCAGCGGTCGCCTGTTGATCACCGCGCCCCATGGAATGGTCCAGACTGCGTTTCCGCGCCTGCTGGGAGACTTCCTCACCTGCTATCCCGACGTGCAGCTCGACCTGAAACTGAGCAACCGCATGATCGATCTTGTCGACGAGGGAGTGGACATCGCCCTGCGGTTCGGGCAGATCGGCGACGAGAACCTGATCGTGCGGCGCCTGCGCCGGATGGGGCTCACACTTTGCGCCACGCCGCGCTACTGGGCGCGGCGCGGCATTCCGCTACAGCCTGATGACATGCGAAAGCACGACGTCCTCGCATACTCCGTCACGCCAGGGCCTCCACAGATCGCATTCGAAGTGGACGGCCAGCCGTACAACGTTCCCGTTCGGGGACGCATGGACGCCAACGATGCGAGTGCGTTGATCGGCGCAGCACTGGCGGATATCGGCGCGGTGTGCGTTCCCGACCTGCTTGCGCAACCCTACGTGGAAAGCGCTCACTTGGTTCCGGTTCTCAGGGACTTCATGCCCAGCGACATCTGGCTCTATGCAGCCTACACACAGCGCCGCCAGAACAGCGCCGCTCTCCGTGTCCTTCTCGCGATGCTGGAAGTTCGTATGCGCGACAGTGCGGCTTCCCTTCCGGTCTTGATAGGTGCCGCGCCTGTACCTCCTGTGTAACGGCGAACCGCGAGTCTCTTCAATTCGCGCTTCGGTACGGAACAGTTAATAGAAGGATGCCGCGTGCTGGAAGTTCAAAACAAGGTACTCGGAGCACCTGAGCGCAGGCTTGGGTCACATGGATCGACACGCTGGCTTTCGTGGGTACTGCACGGGCCTGATGCTTCCCTCGTCGCGCAAGATGGAGAAGACCGGTCGACAGGACCTGTTGTATCCGACGCAGTTCCAGGACGACAGCCTCGCCTACTGGAGTCGGCTGCTCGAACCGATCGTGGCGGCGCACTACACGCTCACGACGGGGCGCAAGGTCCGGCGCGTCAATACCACGCTGCAGCACCCGCGGCACTCGTGGATGCGCGCCATGGTCACGCGCGAAGTCGTGGCGTCATCCGATGTCCAGCTTCTCGAATGCTTCTCCGTCGGCATGAGCCTCGTCCACTTCTGGGCTCAAGGTGTCCCCGAGCACATCAGGCTGCGGGTGTTGCACCAGCTCGCGGTCACAGGCGCGAACGCCGCCGACGTGATCGTGCTGCTGGGCGGCCAGCACCTGCAGGTCTACCGGATCGAACGCTGCGAAGCCGAGATTGCGCGACTTATCCGGCAGGAGCAAGCGTTCTGACGATGTGTCGAGCTCGACAAGGCCCCGTCTGCGCAGGACAACGACGCACAGATGCCGTGACGCACCGACGTCAAGGTGAGAACCGCGTTTGGCTCAGCGGCACTTGCTCGTTCTTTTCAGTGTGCGCGCCAGAGCTTCCACCACGGGCGCGGCGCCGTTCTTTTCTCGAGTGGGCGCATGTCCAGGGTGTCGTAGCTCGTGAACGGTGCAGCGGCACGTCGGCGCAATTCCGTCTCAAGTTCGTGGGCAGTGCCGCGTGCATGAAGGCCTCCCTCCAGGGCCTTCCTGCGCCACTCCACTCACCGGACAATCGGGGGCCTTGATCGCGATCCGCTTGGCACGACACCAGCTCCCGTCAGGACAAGGCTGAAACTGAACTGAATTTTGCAGGACGCTCGGCACGTCGGTGTCAAGGACCTGCCCCGCTTGGGTGGAAGGAAGTGGGTGCGCTTCAAGGGCCGGACAAGGAACCGATCAGCAAGCAAGGAAAACAATGGCATCCAGCGACGTTTCATCTGTGTACTACCTCGACGGTGTGGTCATCGCACCCGACTTCGTGTTCCTCGCGACCCAACTCAACGCCTTGGATCCGCGCGAGACCGCACACACACGGATGTCGACATACAACCCGGCCGAGCAGGAGCTGCCTTTCGGGTACTTCGACCTCGAGGACAACATCGTGTCCGTGCACGCCTATCGGACATTGCCGCAAGACAAGAAGCGGTTTGCCTGCCTCGGCGCACAGGGCGCGGTCCATTTCGTTCGCGGCAGTACGAGGGAGGTTCGCACCGAGCAGATTCCTGGTGCCGGGATGCTGGACGGCAATTTCGGCGGCCTGATGAGCCACCTGCGCGAGATCGATGGCCAGTTGTGGGCCTGCGGCCAGCACGGGCAGGTGTATCGCCGCTTCGGCGTCGACGACTGGCGTGAGAACGATCAGGGGATTCGCGTGAAGGTGGACCCTGCGCAATATGGCCCCGATCGCATCGGCGAGATGCTGGAGGCAGTCTCGACCGCGCCGATGCTGAGCTGCATCGATGGCACCCGAGCGAGCGACGTCTATGTGGTGGGGCTACGCGGCTACATGGCGCATTTCGACGGCAAGCGATGGACCGAGATCGGCTTGCCAGTGAACGAGCACCTGGAATGGGTGCGCTGCAACGGCCCGGACGAGGTCTGGGTATGCGGCCACAACGGAACGCTGCTCAAGGGCAACGCGCGAACGGGATTCCAGGGCCTGGGCGACTCGGATGGCCAGCAGACCTTTGTCTGTCTGGCCACTTTCAACCGTGCGGTCTACCTCAGTGCCGAGAACGGACTCTTCCAGTTCGACGGGAAGTCGATTTCACGGGTGAAGTCGAAGCTCAAGCCCGAGTTGCAGGACGCATGGCGGCTGGACAGCATCGACGGCGTGCTGTGGAGCATCGGGATCACGGATTTGGCACGGTTCGACGGCAGGAAGTGGGTCCGGATCGATCATCCCGACAACGAGCAGATTCGCGGATGAGCCGGTCGCTCGTGCTTGTACCTATTTGCGAGCCCCGAGTGGCCGATGGAGCGGTGGCGGTGGTCTCGGGTGGGAATGAACGATAACGCGCAACGGCGATCATCAGCCGCGTCCGGCGATCTGCATCGAATTCAGGCCGCTCGCGTCGTGCTCGATCGGGGGCCACATCCATGCCTCTGCCGAACGCAAAGATGCAGTTGCTTCAGGCGGCGTCCTTCGTCCGACCAAGCAGCGTCAGCCGACAGACACGGTCTTCGGCCAGGCTGTAGAGGATGTGCAGATCGAAAGCACCAAAACGCCACTGACTATGGCCCTGCATCTCATCCATGCTCTGCCGGTCCGGAGCGCGCCCGACCTTGGCAACTACCGTGTCCGGTCCATCATCGAATGTGATGCCGAACAGGAGCGGACCTTGCCATTGAACGCTCTTGAAATCGAGGTCGCATCGATAACGCGCCCCGGACAGGCAGAGCGTTCCTGGATTCACCTCATTCGTACGCTCTGGGAGCAGGTCTTCGGCAGGCGCAGCATAGAGCTCGAAGCCGTCAGTCCTGGAGAAGTCTATTCCGCCATAACTGCAGGCTTCGGGAAGCTTCCCGGCGTAGTCGACGGCGCTGAACGCCGCCCTGACGGGATCCGACGATATCGGCGTCCCCAGCGCAGCCAAGATCCGATCCGGGCCAGGCAGGGCCAGTTGGCGCTGCCGCGCCTCGGCGCGCATGGCGTCGGCTTCAGGCGTGTACTGCAGCGTCAACGAAACAAGCTTGCATTCGCCCGATGGCGTGAAGCTGACATCCGCTTGCGCGCCATCGACGAGCCACCTCGCCTTCCGGATGACTCCGGCGACTTCGTGGGTCCATTCGGCGTGACCCAGCGCATCGATCCATGCATCAAGCCGGGCGCGCATCGTCAGGTCGCCAACAACCGCACCCTCATAGGCATCCACGTCGGCGTGGTATGCCCCAAAGAAGACCACCCGGCTGACCATGATCGGCCCCTCGCTTTTTGCCAGGCCAAATCGAGCCATGTACGACACTGCGTCGGTAAAGAACAAGAACATGCCTCGCTCGAGATTGAAGAGCGAAAGCCTGCCGTCCACCACTGCCTTCTGGATCGACTCGCCGTCAATGTAAGGACGATCCGGCCAATCGGCGATCACCCGCTGGACCGCGGGGTCGCTCCAGCCCCGACCCAGATGATCCACGGGCGACATGATCACCTTTTCACCATGGGAACCGATATCGACACCGTGTCAATCTGCAGATCTTCGCGGTAGCTGGCGCGGAGCTGGCGTCCGTCCTTGCCCCACTGATCCCACTCAATCTCGTCATCGTCCTCTTCCGTGCGGCTGGGATCACCGTAGACGCGAAGCGCGTCATCCCGATTGCGGATGCCTTCGGAGGCAAACGGGGCCGGACCCGTGTACGTGCCGAGATCAGTGCCGCCATGCGGGTAATAGAACATCCCGGAAAGCACATACGGTCCCTCACCACGCGGTGTTCCCCGCGAATCTTCAAACCGTGTGCGCGACTGGAAGGCCAGGGAGAGTCCCTTCTCGCTCAGGTTGACGTAGTCGGTGCCCAGTTCGCGAATGTTCTTTGGAGACAAGTCCGCCACATTTCCTCCATGCTCTCCAATGGCGGAAATGAGCTCCTGGTCCGCGTTCGTCATGCCGAGAAGCTGGTGGAAGTCTTCGATGTTCATCAATTACCTTCTTTGAAATCATCTCAGGCGCTTGGCCGCATTTCTATGTGCAACAAAGCCCCTGGGCGAGTGGGAGTGGGCGCCGACGAACTGAGCCCGAGCCAGGCCCTATTGAGGGCACCGGCACGCAAAGGATGAAATCCTATCGTTCCAATCGTCACCGACATATTCCGCATCGCTATTGAATGTCACCACCGCGCCCTTCCTGTCGCGATGTTCCCACGCAACAATTTTGCACCCTGGTGACACTCTGAAAGACGAAATCTTGTCGTTGAATTTGTCTCCAACGTAGGTGGCGATCTTCTTTCTCCCCAGGGTGTATCTGTCTCCACGAAAACCGCGGTGCGCATATGCGTAACAAGCACCGTCACGGCCAGTAAATTGGCCCGTTTCATTTGGGCCTTGAACCGGATTTCCCCCCTCGTCAACAGGAATCCCCACGACGTCATTACAAGGTCTCGGCGGATTAGAAGGGGTGCACTGCGCCGCTGCGGTAACGCAAAACGAAAACATCGCCGCCGGCACAGATGCGAAAAGCATCAATTTAATCCAGCTCTTCCAACTCGAAGGAGAGAGACGTTGAGCACTTGATACTTCGCCACGGCGATGACCCCAGGTTGCGGTCAAGAAAATCTTCGACTTCATGATGATGGTCCTTTCAGAATGATCTTTTTTCGCAGCGCGGGGGTGATCGTCTATCCCGCGAATCGGCTATGACCGGACGCTGCGGGCAGCACGACGGACACCACCGTGCCCTGGCCGGGCCGCGAGCGCAACCGAACCGTCGCGCCCTGCAGATCGGCCAGTCGCTGCACCGTGGCCAGCCCCAGACCCAGGCCGCGTCCGCACGCGGCCGATTGTTCGGGGGTATCGATCCTGTAGAACGCCTCGAAGACCCGCGCCTGATGCTGCGGTGGAATGCCGACCCCGGTGTCGCAGACATCGATGCGAATGCCTTCCCGATGCCGCCGCGTGCCCACGAGTACGCCGCCGTGGTGTGTGTGGCGCAGCGAGTTGCTCACCAGGTTGTTGAGAATCCGCGCGAGCATCACGCCGTCGCAGCGCGCCCATGCGCCGGTGGGGCGCACCACCAGCCGCACTCCCTGCGCCTCGGCCACGGCGAGGAAGTGATGCCGGACCTCGTCTAGCAGCGGATCGAGCGCCAGATCGGCGCACCTGGGTGGTGTGCGGCCCGCCTCGATCTGCGTCAGGTCCAGCAGCCCGGTCAACAGCCGATCGAGAAAGTCGACGGACTGGCGAATCTGTTCGATGCGCCGGTGCAGCCGATCGGTGTCGAGATCGGCGCTCGACAGCGCGTTCGAGAACAGCATCAGGGCTTGCAGCGGCTGCCGAAGGTCGTGGATTGCGGCAGCGAAGAGGCAGACCTTCGCCCGGTCGGAGGTCTCGAGCAACTGGTTCTTTCGCAAGAGCTCGGCCATGGCCTGCTCGACAGGAGGCTGAAGCTCCGGTGGAGGAGCACGCACCGGGAGCGGGACGCCGTCGAATGTGTTCCTCCGGCGGGGCAGCTGCGACGTCCCCTCAATCGGCACAGGCAGGGGAAAGCCTAAGAGCCGAAGTATGTGCTGAAGCGAGTTCATACAGACATCTCCTAGAGCAGTCCCCTGCGGCGCGCCGCGATCAACGCGACGGTGGCGCAGCACACGAGGTTGATGGCCGAGATCGTGATGAACAGGCCGTCGCGCACGACCCAAGCGCCGTACATCACGCCGGTGAGGTTCGCGAGCACCCAGGAGCTCCAGGTCACGAGCGAGATCGCACGCGCGCCGTCCGTGCAGTGCCAGACGGCGACGATCTGCGGCACGTAGGTAACGGCGCGCACGGAGTTGGTCGCCAGGTAGAGCCAGCTCACGATCGACATCAACGTGGCCGAAGACTGCAGATCACCGGCGGGGCTCATGTGATCGACTCCCCGATGTGGATGGTGTCGTTCACGCCGTAGGTCGATAGCCGGTTGCCGCATCCTGCCATCCAGAGGATCAGCGAGGCCAGCGCAACCACTGCGATCGCCAGCAGCCAGCGGCCGACCCTCGACAGGGTGTCGTCGGTGGGCCCGGATTGTGGGGTCATGCGTTCGCGCTCCTCTGGAATGTCATGTCTGTGCATGGCATCCAATGTAGAAATTGCGGCGCTGCTGCGGAATACCGTCTTCGGGCCAAGCCCTCGCGTGTTTGCGGGATGGGCCGCGGGGCACCCGGCTCAGGCGGCAGAGGATGCGAGGGGAGCGCTCAGCACGACGCAGGTTCCATGCGCGTCCTGCCGCAGCTCGAGCGTGCCGCCGAGCCTCTCTGCGCGAGCGCGCATGTTGACGATGCCGCGCCCCTGGGCGCCGGGCGCCAGGCCGGCACCGAGGCCGTCGTCCTGGATCTCCAGCCGCAGCAGTCCGTTGGCCCGCTGCAGCCGAAGCTCCACCTGCTTCGCGCGCGCATGCTTCACGACGTTGGTCAGCGCTTCTTGCGCAATGCGCAGTATCTGCAGCGTCGTGTGGGGCGGCACGCCCGGGGCTTCGTCGGGCATGTCGATGGTCCAGGCGGCCCGCACGCCAGCTGCTTCGAGTTCGCCCTGCCAGCGGAACAGGAAGTCGCCCAGGGCGGTGCGCAGGTCGTGGTCTTCCGGCGCGAGCGCGTCCAGCGCGAGCCGCATGTCGGCGATGCAGGCGCGCAGCGACTCTTCGATCTGCAGGTGGCTCATGTCGCCGCGTTCCACCCGTGACAGCGATGTGAAGAGCTTCGAGCCGAGGCCGTCGTGGATCTCGCGCATGATGAGTTGCCGCTCTTCGGCGGCGGCGTTCTGCCGCTCCAGCGCCGCCAGACGGAGGTAATTGGCGGAGAGGCTGCGCTCCCGGTCGGCCACGCGCGACTCCAGCGATTCGTTGAGCTGCTCCAGTGAGGTGAGAGCCCTTGTGAAGCGCAGCGACAACAGCACGCCCATCGTCAACAGCATCAGGTTGGCGCCGTGGTGCAGCATGAACAGGCGGTGCCCCGCCCAACCCGGCAGCACGCGCTCCATGAGCCCCGCATCCCACGAAATCAGGTAGTCATGCACGCCCGCGAGCGTTGCCAGCGTGAGAACCGCCGGCATGACTGCCGAAGCCCATCTGCGCTCGCGCCACACGGCCCAGAACGAGACGGCGATGATTCCGATGCCGATGGGTATCAGCCCGCCGCTCCAGATGCGGTTGACGAGCGGTTCACCCGCGGAGCCGGCGAGCAGCAGCCACACCGGGCCGATCAACCAGTACGCAGCCAGTGCGCGTTCGAGCCCGCGATGGCGCAGGCCGGCGAAGCGCATGGCGAAGAGCGCCATGACCACGACGAAGCCACCGGTAGCGGCCAGGTAGACGAGCCGCCAGAGCTGCCAGCGCTCCACCGGCACCACCTCGATCACAAAGGTCAGCGTGCGGATTCCCCAGAACACGGTTGCGAGCCCGAACAGCCCATAGAGCACCTCGCCCGGGCGTCGCCACCAGATGAACAGGACGAATGCAGAGACGATCAGGCAGGCCAGCACGGTGAGCTGTGGCGCGGTCCGCACCCAGAACTGGCGGCGGTCGTTCGCTTCGCTCAGCGTGACCACGGGGCCGATGTCCACGCGCGGAAAGCGCAGGCTGTGTTCCCCCAGTGCGGGAGCCGCACGCACCATCAATTCGTTGTCGCCATCGCGCAGCAGGTTGTCGGGCAAGGGCAGCAGGTGCGCGCGCTCCCACCGCACGCGCAGCTGGTCCGTCGACTCCGGCACGCTGGCCACCTGTTGGCCGTTGAGCCAGATTTGCCCGCCGCCGTACAGGTAGGGCAGATAGACGGCCCAGGGCCTGGGCGATGCACTCTCGCGCTTGAAGTCGATGCGGAACCAGGTCGGGCCCTGAGGGGCTGCAGCACCGAGCTGCGGCGCGACGCTGGGCAGCGTCACGCTTTGCCATGGGGCATCGGGTGCGGGCGGCGTGAGTCCGGAGGCACCTAGGCGCAACGCGTGCTGCGGCGATGCGGATTCATTCGCCTGGTCGGCACTCCTTGCATCGGTGGCGCCGCCGATGATCAGCGCGACCAACAACAGGCACCGAAATCCTGGCCATGTCACAGCAGCCCCATCTGATTGGCCTCGTAGACAGCCTCCCCGCGCGAGTGCACTGCCAGCTTGCGATAGATCTTCTTGACGTGCGCCACCACGGTGTGCGGCGAGATCTCCAGGAGCTGTCCGATCGCATCGAAGCTCAGGCCCTTGGCCGTCAGGCGCAGCAACTCCGTTTCCCGTGGTGTCAGCACCGCGTCGCGCGGGCTTTCGTCACGCGGTTGGGTCGTGGCCGTGCGCATCCGCGCCAGGATGCGACGCGCGATGCCGGGGCTGATAGGGGAGCCGCCCGCGTGCAGTTCATGGATGCTGGTGGCGATGCGGTCAGCGCCCGCATCCTTGAGCAGATAGCCCGTCGCTCCCGCTTCCAGTGCGGCAATCACATGCCGGTCGTCGCCGAACATGGTTACCACAAGCACGTCGCATGCCGAGTGGTGAAGGGCGACATAGCGAATCACCTCGGTGCCGTCCATGTCGGGCAGACCGAGATCGAGCAACAGCACATCGGGTGGTTGTGCCCCCAGGAGCGCCATTGCCGCGGCACCGGTCGAGACCGCCCCCGTGAGTGAAAGCTCCGGGTCGGCCAGCACGGCGTTGGAGAACCGGCGCATGAATTCCGGCTCGTCCTCGACTATCAGCACGCGGATTTTCATTCCCACTCCAGGGTATTCGGGCGCAGTGTACGACTCCATTCTTCGCCTGCGCATGCCGCCGGGCCATAGCGCCTATGCGGTATCGCCGCTCAGCGGAGTCCCGGTTATTTTCGGAAGAAGTCCCAAAGGAGCCGTATGTACCGAACTGAAGATGTCCTGACGCGTGCGCATTCAGCCTGTGGACAGGGCACTGTCTATTGGCTCGGTGAAGGAGGGCGGTCCGCAGATGCGGCATTGCCGACGAGCGCGTTGCCGGTCGGCCAGTTGTGGCCGACGCTTCCTCTGGTGCAGCAGCACGCCCTGGAGCCATTGGCCCTGGCAGCAGGACTCGACGTGCACGATCCGGCGCTGGTGGTGCCCGCCTGCGACTGCTCGGGCTTCGTGTGCTGGGCGCTCGGCTTCGGCAGAAAAAGCAATCCCGCGCCTTATACGGACGCTGCCGGCTGGATCTACACGGACAGCATCTGGGCCGATGCCATGGGCGCCGGCGTGCGTTTCGAACGCCGGGCCAGGGCCACGCCCGGGGCGCTGGTCGTCTACCCGAAAGCGGGAAGCGGCGAGAACTACGGCCACGTGGGGCTCGTGATGGAGGCCGATGCAGATGGACGCGCTCGCCTGGTGGCGCATTGCTCGGCAGTCAATTTCAAGGTGGCGCCGTTCGACGCCATCAAGATCACCTCGCCGGAACTCTTCGAGCGGCAGCCCCGCTGCATATACGCGTGGTGCCGCACATTGG
Source organism: Variovorax sp. TLI9-5A (assembly GCF_056867935.1). NCBI lineage: Bacteria > Pseudomonadati > Pseudomonadota > Betaproteobacteria > Burkholderiales > Comamonadaceae > Variovorax > Variovorax sp. TLI9-5A. Next base: position 1,287,298 of record NZ_CP200310.1, read on the forward strand.
AAATGAAGCTTTAAAGGAGCTGATATGGCCCAGCTTTCTCGAAATTCACGCCGCGGTAGTGAACAAGCTGGCGCGAACGATCTGGGCCGTACCGGCACGCGGATAAGCCGACGCCCCGAGGCGTGGCAGCCCGCGCACTGATACGGATTGATAGACGACCGCTTTTGGAGGAGAGCAAGCGACCACGCGCCCGCACAGCGGCATAGGAGGCGTGGCGCCCATGTCCAGGCTCAACTCGTCAAGAAACAAACCTCTTGACGTTTCACCGCTAGCGGGCCTGGGCGCCCAGTGGTCCAGTCCGGATGCGATCGAAGGCCGGGCATCCGGCCGCAAGCGCGAATGGGCGCATCGAACACCGCCATGAGACAAGCACGTGCCGAGGACAAGCGTTCAATCGAGGTGGGTCGAGCCTGGCGCCTGCATCGCCGCCGATCGGCAAAATTCCACGAAGGCCTTCATGGCAGCCGAAACGTGGCGCTGGCGTGGGTAGTAGAGATAGGGCGGCCCGATCCCAGGCGACCAGTTCTCCAGCACCCGCACCAGCTCTCCTGCAGCCAGCTCGCGTTCCACATATTTCTGGTGAACATACGCCAGGCCCCCGCCTGCCACAGCCGCATTCACCGCGACCTGCGCATCGTTGACCACCAGCCGCGATGGTCCTGTGTTCACAGCCGCGTGGCGCCGCTGGAAATCCCAGGTCTGGAGTCCTCCGCCCGGAAATCGCCGCTGGATGCAATGATGGCCGGCAAGATCGCGCGGGGACTTTGGCACGGCATGGCGTGCAAAGTAGGAAGGGGAGCCGACCACCGCGTAGCGCTGTGGCGCCCCGATGCGCACGGCCACCATGTCCTGCTGCAGATCCTTGTCGATGCGCACGCCTGCGTCAAAGCCATCGCGCACGATATCGGTCATTGCGGCGTCCGCGGTGATCTCCATGGAAACGCCCGGGTGCATCGCCACGAAGCGAGCGGCCAGACCGGCCAGCAGGAACTGGGCGACCGGTGCGGGTGCATTGATCCTGAGGGTGCCAAAGGGGGAGTCGCGATGCTGGTTGAGCCGCTCCACCGCCTTGTGAATCAACGCCAGGCCCGGCTCCAGCTCACTGAGCAGCTCCAACCCGGCAGCGGTGGGGGTGACGCTGCGCGTGGTTCTTGTCAGGAGCGTGACCCCCATCTGTTCCTCCAGACGGCGAATCGTCTGGCTGATCAGCGACACGGACACATCGCGCTGGGTCGCTGCAGCGCGGAAGCTCCTGTGCTTCGCAACGGAGGCGAAGACATCGAGATCAGGCAGGACAGACCGGGACATTGTTTAGTCCAGTTGAACAGCTCATGCAGGATTATCCACCTAGTCGCACCTGACCCCGGCTCGTACGATCTGGCCATTCGCAAAGGACAAGACGCCATGAGAACGAGCTCCAGGATCGCCCATCTCGCATTGGTCGCAGCCGCACTTGTATCCACGCAGTCTCAAGCCCAGCCGCTCCCACGCTGGGAGCAGGCAGCACCGGCCGGGGTGGCCCGCCAGGAGCTGTATCCCGAGGTGCTGGACGGCAAGATCTATGTGGCGGGAGGCCTCCTGAGCCCGAACACGGGGTATTCGGCGCACTTCGAGTCCTGGGATGCGACCCAGGCGCGCTGGACCCGCAGGGCCACGCTTCCCGAGGCTCGGCACCATATCGCCCTGGCTGCGGCGAATGGTCGCCTGTGGGGCGTCGGGGGATTCAGTGGCGGGTTTCCGAACTGGCGCGCCCAATCCAGCGTGTTCTGGTATGAGCCCGAAGCCGACCGCTGGCACCAAGGGCCCGACCTGCCTCGACCTCGGGCGGAGGGCGTCGCTGCGGCGGTTCTCGGGAAGGTCTATGTGATCGGCGGCCGGGTGCCCGCGTTCGTCGGCGCCAGCCACTTCAACGACCACCAGGATACCTCTGCAGTGGAAGTCCTCGACCCGGCCAGCGGACGCTGGCGGCGGCTGCCCGATGCGCCCACGGCCCGCAACAGCGCCGCCTCCGCGGTCATCGACGGGCGCATCTACGTCGTGGGAGGCCGCAGCGCACGCAAGCAGGCCGACGGCGCGCTCAGCCAGATCAATGTCTCGACGCTCGAGGTGTTCGACCCGGTGCGCAACACCTGGACGACGCGAAGGCCGATGCCACAGGCGCGCGGCGGGCTGGCGGCGGCCGCGCATCGCGGCAAGCTCTACGTCTTCGGTGGCGAGCAGTGGGTCCCGGAGCAGAAGGTGTTCGCCGACAGCTGGGTCTACGACCCCGCCACCGACGATTGGGAGGCACTGCCGCCCATGCCCACTGCACGTCACGGCCTGGGCGCCGCTGCGTTGAATGACCGCATCCATGTGTTCGGCGGCGGTCTGAAGACGGGAGGCAACGCGGCCAGCGACATCCACGAAGTGCTGGTGCTCGACGAACCCCGATGAGCGATCGCCTCCACTGAATTTGAACCATCGGCACAGGCCCGTCATGCCCCTCGAAAACACCTCGTTCTCAAAAGATCGTCGCCAGCTGCTGCAACGCGGGATCGGCGTTGCGGCGGCCCTTCCGTCGGCATGGGCCGCCGAGTCCAGCGGCGCGCAAACCGGAACGCCGGCACCCCGGACGAGCGCGCCTCCTGCGGGGGTGTTGACGAGGACGATTCCGCGCACCGGCGAATCGGTCTTCAACCGCCATGCCGAGAAGCGCGTGTTCCCAGCGGCCCAATCGCATGGCGTCGGCGTTCTGGTCAACATGGCGATGGAAAAGGGGCGGCTCCACAAGGTCGTCGAGGGCCATCCGCTGCCGGCGTTTGCGCGCGAGTACGGCATCGAGAACTGGGCGCAGTACTTCCTGAAATTCGTGATGTCGCACCCGGCCGTCACATGCTGCCTGAGCTCGACGGCGGATCCCGATCATGCCGCGGAGAATGTGGGTGCGTTGAGAGGTCCCCTGCCAGACGCTGCGACGCGCGCGAGGATGCTGCGGCATCTGGAGAACCTCCCGGGGTTCGATCGGATTGCATCGATGCCGTGGTATCCCGGCAAGGACAAGCACTACCCAGGCTTCATTCGACGCGGGCAAGCCTCGTTGAGGTTGCGCAACGCCCTGTAGTTCGCAAGCGCAGGCCGCCTGCGAACGTGGAGCAGGTGGGGCGCCCGCTTCAGGTGCTTCGGCCGTGCGTCGCGGTCTCGGTCTCTGTTTCGGCCTCGGCGCGGCAGTGAGGAGCGTCTTGCGCTGCCCCGTGCCACGCGCCGTCAAAGCCCCGTTCGAAGACTGTCGAAGGCGTCTCTGAGGAATTGAGCCGCCGGCCTTCGCTGGCCGGTCTGCTCTCTCCAGGCCTGCAGCGCCAGCCTCAGCGCACCGACGGACACCATGGCCACCATCCGAAGTGCCCTCTGCCGCTCGGGCTGTCGCCAGACCTCGCGCAGCGCAAGAAACAGCGCCTGTTCCTGCTTCGCGTAGAACGCCTGCTTGCGTGCGAGCAGCGATTCGCTCGACAGCATGAGGTCGTCGATGGCCGTCATCTCTTCGGTCGTGTGCCGTGCAATGCGCTTGACCATCACATCCCGGACCGCGTCCAGTGGCGGTACGTCGGGCGACGTCTTGAGCAGTTCGGCGATCAACTCGGCCGAATCGGCCTCCATCCCGAACAGGATGATGTCGTCCTTGGACTTGAAGTACGAGAAGAAGGTGCGGCGAGAGATTCCCGCTGCGGCCGCGATCGCATCGAGCGTCGTGCCTTCGTAGCCGTCGGCCAGGAACAGGCGCAGCGCCACCTGCGCAATGCGCTGTCGCGTCTCGCGTTGCTTTCGCTCCCGCAAGCCCCCGGGTGGCGCAGCGCCCGTGGCATCCCAATTTCCTGACATTTCGAGGGCCTATTTCAAATTCTGCACTCGGTGCAATAATATTTGCACCGGGTGAATTTCTACATGCACCCAGTGTAGTCCCCCATTCTCTTCAGGCAAGAACCATGACCCATTGGACGGCTTCCGACATCCCCTCCCAACAGGGCCGCACGGCGGTCGTCACGGGCACCGGCGGCCTGGGATTCCAGGATGCGCTGGCACTGGCGCGTGCGGGTGCGAACGTGATCATTGCCGGGCGAAGTCCTGCCAAGGGAGCGGTCGCCGTGAACCGGATCCGCCAGGAAGTTCCAGGCGCGCAGGTGGCGTTCGGCCTGCTGGACCTCGCCAGCCTCAGTTCCGTGCGTTCGTTCGCACAAGGCCTGCGCAGCTCGCACAGCAGCCTGGACCTGTTGATCAACAACGCGGCGGTGATGACGCCTCCCCAGCGCCGGTCGACCGCGGATGGTTTCGAGTTGCAGTTCGGCACGAACTACCTGGGGCACTTCGCCTTGACCGCAGCGCTTTGGCCCCTGCTGCGCCGGGGCAGCCAGGCGCGCGTCGTCACGCTGTCGAGCATCGCTGCCCGCAACGGCGTAATCGACTTCGACGATCTGCAGGCCGAGCGCGTCTACAAGCCGATGCGCGCGTACAGCCAATCGAAGCTCGCCTGCCTGATGTTCGCGTTTGAGCTGCAGCGCCGCAGCGATGCGGCCGGATGGGGCATCCAGAGCATTGCAGCCCATCCCGGCATTTCGCGCACGGACCTGCTGCCCAATGGTGCCGGGGCATGGAGCGTCGCAGGCATGCTTCGCCGCTTCATGTGGTTCCTGTTCCAACCGGCCGAGCAGGGCGCGTTGCCGACCTTGTTCGCGGCGACTTCGCCACAGGCGCGCGGCGGGGCCTACTACGGCCCGGACAGGCTCGGTGAGGTGCGCGGCCACCCGACCTCTGCCGCGATGCCCCCTCAGGCACGGGATGCAGCGGTCGCGGCCCAACTCTGGTCGGCCTCCGAGGAACTGACGGGCACGGTTTTTCCTTGGATTTGAAGCCTGCCGACGCATTTCAGAGTGTCCGCCACCTGCGCGCGTGATGAAGGACTGGGCTTCAAAAGTTGGGGCCTCGTGAACTGCAGGAAACACGCGTCGACTGCGACGACGGAAAGCGAGCACTGTGCTGTTTGGGGCTTCCCTAGGGCCTGAGATGAGCGCGGACGAGGGGTCTGACCATCATCGGCCAGGTCAACCAGGTGATCGATTACATCGTATGAAGCCGAGGTTTGAGCGGGCTCAGCGCTTCATACGGGGCAATCGCCAAGCACGAACGCAAACCTGGCCGCTAGCTGTTGATTTCCATCCAGAAGTGACCCGCCGGGTCAGGATTCCATGGAAATCAACAATCCAGCCTGGATGAACAAGTACTGGCGCCAAGTCCGGATGTACCAGCGCATCGCGGAATGGGGCAAGCGTGCGCTGGTCAATGTGGAGCCAGCTTTCTAGGGCTTCGCCGCGTCGCAGGCACCCGGTCGCGATCTGACGAAGGTAGCTGCCGCTGTGAGGATGATGCCCCCAGGCATTGGCCTGTTGCCCCCATCGATGCCCCCAATTTTTTCGGATCGTATCCCACTTGTCCGGACAATGCCGGCCAATATCCTCGGCCTTCTCAGAGGAGAGCAGTGGTCCTAAAGGACGGTATCGGACCTTTTTGGACACCGAGGTGGTGCCTTCGACAGGAATCGAACCTGTATCTGAGTCTTAGGAGGACCCCGTTCTATCCATTGAACTACGAAGACCGGATGGGGATGCGCGAAGCGGTGAACCCGGTGCGCACCCGCGATTTTATAGGGTTCGCGATGACAGTCCCGGCTCGGGGGCGTACCCGGCCCCTCGCGCATCGCCAGCGCGGGCTTACCCCGATACGAAATCTGCAAAAAGTTGACCGCGATCAAGCCGCCTCGAATCGGTGGCGCGCACCATCGTGCCCGTTCGCATCTCTGCTCAGATTCAAGAACAAAAAAGAGCGAAATCACTACACAGGAGACAACCTGATGAAGAAGATCGCCTCGAATGTTCTGAGCCGCGCGACTGCCGTTCTTGCCACGAGCACCGCCGCGATGGCGCTGGCGACCGGTGCCGCGCCTGCCTTCGCATGGGAACCCACCAAGCCGGTGGAGTTCGTGATTCCCGCCGGCACCGGCGGGGGCGCCGACCAGATGGGGCGGCTGCTGCAGGGCATCGTCATCAAGTACAAGCTGATGAAGGAGCCGCTGATCGTCGTCAACAAGTCCGGCGGCGCGGGCGCCGAGGGCTTCCTGGCGGTGAAGGAAGCGAAGGGCGATCCGCACAAGATCGTCATCTCGCTGTCGAACCTGTTCACCACGCCGATGGCAACGGGCGTGCCTTTCAACTGGAAGGACATGACACCGGTCGCGATGCTGGCGCTCGACCAGTTCGTGCTGTGGACCAATGCCTCCGAGCCCTACAAGAGCGCGGGCGAGTACGTCGCGGCGGTGAAGACCGCGGGGCCCAACAAGTTCAAGATGGCCGGCACCGGCTCCAAGCAGGAAGACCAGATCATCACGGTCGCGCTCGAGAAGGCCACCGGCACCAAGTTCATCTACGTGCCGTTCAAGGGCGGTGGCGAGGTGGCGGTGCAGCTGGTGGGCGGGCACGTGCAGTCGACGGTGAACAACCCGATCGAGGCGGTGGCGCAATGGCGCGCGGGCAAGCTGCGCGCGCTGTGCGTGTTCGACGACGAGCGCATGCCGTTCAAGGCCAAGGTCACCGACACGCAGTCGTGGAACGACATCCCCACCTGCAAGGAAGCGGGCGTGCCCACCAGGTACACCATGTTGCGCGGCATCTTCATGCCGCCCGGCGTCACGCCCGACCAGCTCGCCTTCTACAAGGACCTGCTGACCAAGGTGGCGGCCACGCCGGACTGGAAGGAATACATGGAGAAGGGCGCCTTCAACCCGACCTTCATGACCGGCGACGCCTTCGCGAAGTGGCTTACCGAGGCCGAGGCGACGCACCGCACGCTGATGTCCGACGCGGGCTTCCTCGCGAGCAACAAGTAGGCCGGCACAGGTCGGCCGCGACGACTGCCGCGCCCTGCGGCAGCGGGTGCGTGCGCCGCGAGCGCACGCCGGTTTCCTTTCTTCGTTCTTTCTTTCCTTCAAACAACCACGATGGGGGCTCCATGGAGCACGACGAATCATCCGAGGGCCCGGCGCGCACGGGCATCTTCACCCACCTTGTAGAAGCGGCGGTGGCCGTGGCGCTGCTGGTCATCGGCCTGGTGGTGGTCTTCGAGGCGCGCAAGCTCGGCGCCGGCTGGACCACCGACGGCCCGGGCGCCGGCTACTTCCCGTTCTTCATCGGCGTGATCATCACGATATCGGGCGCTGGCATCCTCTACCAGTCGCTGCTCGGCAAGAACCGCAACACCACGGTCTTCGTCGACCCGGTGCAGCTCAAGCGCGTGCTGTCGGTGCTGGTACCGGCCACGGTCTACGTGCTGGCGATCTCCCTCCTCGGCATCTACGTGGCCTCGGCGATCTACATCGCGCTCTTCATGATGGTGCTGGGCAAGTACGCGTGGTTCAAGAGCGTGTTCGCCGCGCTGGCCGTGAACACGCTCTTCTTCTGCATGTTCGAGGTCTGGTTCAAGGTGCCGCTGTTCAAGGGCGCGCTCGATCCGCTTCGGTTCCTCGGCTACTGACCGAACCCAACACTCACGGAGCACAAGCGAAATGGAAGAAATCAGTGCCCTGATGCAGGGCTTCTACGTGATCCTCTCGCCGATGAACATCGGCCTGATGTTCGTCGGCATCATCCTCGGCGTGCTGATCGGCGTGCTGCCGGGGCTCGGCGGCGCCAACGGCGTGGCGATCCTGCTGCCGCTCACCTTCACGATGTCGCCGACCTCGGCCATCATCATGCTGTCGTGCATCTACTGGGGTGCGCTGTTCGGCGGGGCCATCACTTCGATCCTGTTCAACATACCGGGCGAGCCCTGGTCGGTGGCCACCACCTTCGACGGCTACCCGATGGCGCAGAACGGGCATGCCGGCGCGGCGCTCACCACCGCGTTCACGTCGTCCTTCGTGGGCGCCTTCCTCGCGGTGGTGATGATCACCTTCCTCGCGCCGCTGGTCGCCAAGTTCGCGCTCAAGTTCGGCTCGCCTGAGTTCTTCGCGGTGTACCTGCTCACCTTCTGCAGCTTCGTGGGCATGGGCAAGGGCTCGCCCTTCAAGATCCTCGCGTCGATGGCGCTGGGCTTCGCGCTCGCCAGCGTGGGCATGGACACCGTCACCGGCCAGCTGCGCCTGACCTTCGGCCAGCCCGAGCTGATGCGCGGCTTCGACTTCCTGATCGCGGTGATCGGCCTGTTCGGCATCGGCGAGATCCTGCTGTCGATGGAAGAGGGCCTGAAGTTCTCGGGCAAGAGCGCGAAGATCGATCCGAAGGTGGTGTGGCAAACCTGGAAGCAGCTGCCAAAGTACTGGATGACCTCCATCCGCAGCTCGCTCATCGGCATCTGGATGGGCATCACGCCCGGCGGTGCCACGCCGGCCTCGTTCATGGCCTACGGCCTTGCCAAGAAGATGTCGAAGAGGGGCGCGAAGTTCGGCACCGGCGAGCCCGAAGGCGTGGTCGCGCCGGAGACCGCCGCGCACGCGGCCGGCACCAGCGCGCTGCTGCCGATGCTGGCGCTGGGCATTCCCGGTTCGCCCACTGCCGCGGTGCTGCTGGGCGGCCTGCTGATCTGGGGCCTGCAGCCGGGGCCGCTGCTCTTCGTCGAGCAGAAGGACTTCGTCTGGGGCCTCATCGCCAGCATGTACCTTGGCAACATCGTCGGCCTGATCGTGGTGCTCAGCACCGTGCCGCTCTTCGCATCGATCCTGCGCATTCCGTTCTCGATCATCGCGCCGGTGATCATCGTGATCTGCGCGATCGGCGCCTACACCGTGCACAACGCGATGCTCGACATCTGGTTCATGCTCGGCTTCGGCGTGCTGGGCTATCTCTTCAAGAAGCTCGACTTTCCGCTCGCCCCGCTGGTGCTGGCGCTGGTGCTCGGCGACAAGGCCGAAGACTCGTTCCGCCAGGCCATGCTGGTCTCGCAGGGCGACGTGATGGTGATGTTCTCCAACCCGCTGGTCGGCACCATCACCACGCTCGCGCTGGTGCTGCTGTTCTGGCCGCTGATCTCCAAGGCGCTGGCGTTCGTCAGGAAGCCGAAGAAGCCCGACGAGTTCGCCGTCGAACGGCCGGTGGATTGATGAAGGAGGCCATCACATGCCAGTGATCGCATTGACCCAGGAGATGGGTTCCCTCGCGAAAGACGTTTCGCTCAAGCTTGCCGAGACGCTCGGCCTCGCCGTGATGCGCCACGAGGTCATCGAGCACGTCGCGGACCGGATGCAGGTCTCCACCAGCCTCATCGGCCGGCTGCGCAGTGGCAAGGCCGGGCTGGTGGAACGCCTGACCACCGACAAGCGCAGCGTGGCGCTCTACACCGCCGAAGAGCTCTTCGCGCTCGCCGATCGCGGCAACGTGGTGCTGCGCGGCTGGGGCGCCACCTGCCTGCTGCGGCCGGTGCCGCATGTGGTATGCGTGCGCATCACGCGCTCGATGAAGAAGCGCGTCGAGTGGCTGATGGGCGACCTCGAGACCGACGACGCCGAGTTCGCCGAAGCCGAGATCCGCCGCAGCGACCAGGCGCACGCAGCGCGCATGCACGCGCAGTTCGGCGTGACCTGGGGCGACCCGGTGCTCTACGACCTGGTGCTCAACACCGACCGGCTTTCGGTGGAAAGCTGCGTCGAGCAGATCAGGCTGATGGTGGCGCGCCCCGAGTTTGCGGAAACGCCGGCCTCGCGTGCGCTGCTCGCCAACATGGCGCTGGAGGCACGCGTGCGCGCGGCGCTGAAGGAGCACGAGGCCACGCGCGACATCAACGTGACCATCACCGCGAACCAGGGCGAGCTGCTGCTGCGCGGCATCGTGCTGAACTCCGGCGAGCGGGCGCAGACCGAGTCGGTCGTGGCTGAAGTCCCGGGTGTGAGCGGGGTGCACAACCAGCTGCGGCTGATGGCCACCTCGCGGCGCTTCGCTTCGGCGAAGCAGACTTAGGCTTTGCTCCTTCCCCCTCTGGGGGAAGGTGGGGATGGGGGCAGTCGGCGGTAGACACGCTGGCGGCCCTTGATGCGCCCCGTGCCCCCACCCCAGCCCTCCCCCAGAGGGGGAGGGAGCAAGACGGGCTCAGATCTTCCCGCGCTTGCGCAGCCGGCTAAGGGTTTCCGCTGAGAGATTCAGATACGAAGCCAGCTCCTTGCTCGGAATCCGGTCTTCCAGCTCCGGGTGCTTGCGCATGAAGCGGTGCACGCGCCCGGCGGCGTCGAGCAGGTGCAGCGTGATCGTGTGCGCCATGATCTCGCTCATGCCTCGCATCACGAGGAACTCGAAGAGTTCCTTCGTCTGCGGGTGCTTGTTCAGGAAGGCGATCCACTCCTTCAGCGGCAGGCTCGCCACCCGCGCCTTGGTCACGCAGACGATGCCGTAGGGCGTGGGCGTGCCCAGCCGCAGCGCGGCGTAGCTCGTCTCCATGTCGTTCTCGTCGGCGAAGCGAAGGATCATTTCCTTGCCCTCCGGGTTGCTCACCACCCGCTTGAGGATGCCGTCGAGGATGAAGTACTGCTCCATCTCCCGCACGCCCTGGTGCAGCAGGAACTCGCCCTTGTTGCCGTCCACGATGACCAGGTGCGCCTCGAGCTCGGCGCGGTCGGCTTCGCTCAGGTCCTTGAGAAGCACGTTCTGCCGCAGCTGGGCGCGAATGATGTTCTTCTCCGGATGGTTTTCCAACGTCGTCATGGTCACCGTCTTGCTCGATTTCGCTGCCGGCGCCGGTCATCGGGGTCGTCGCCGTTTTCGGGAAAGTTGACCGAGGTCAACGGCCGAAAGTTTGGCCCGAATCATAGTCGCGGCTCGGGCCTCGGCCATTCACCCATGCAGAAGGAGAGACATGTCTTCAGTCAGAACAGAGAAAGAGGCGACCACCACGCTGGACGAAGCCCTCAAGCCCGCAAAAAACCGTGATGCCGACGGCGAATTGGTGGTCCGCGCCATCAAGAGCATGGCGGAAGACACGCCGGCGGCCGAGACCATCGACGGCTTCCACCTCGTCATCGATGCGCTCAAGCTCAACGACATCGACACCATCTTCGGCCTGCCCGGCATCCCGATCACCGACCTCACGCGCATGGCCCAGGCCGAAGGGCTGCGCGTCATCTCCTTCCGCCACGAGCAGCACGCCGGCAACGCGGCAGCCGCCGCCGGCTTCCTCACGCAGAAGCCCGGCATCTGCCTGACCGTGTCGGCCCCCGGCTTCCTCAACGGCCTGACCGCGCTGGCCAACGCCACCACCAACTGCTTCCCGATGATCCTCATCAGCGGCTCCAGCGAGCGCGAGATCGTCGACCTGCAGCAGGGCGACTACGAGGAGATGGACCAGCTGGCCATCGCCAAGCCGCTGTGCAAGGCCGCCTTCCGCGTGCTGCATGCACAGGACATCGGCGTGGGCATCGCGCGCGCCATCCGCGCCGCGCTCTCGGGCCGCCCGGGCGGCGTGTATCTCGACCTGCCGGCCAAGCTCTTCGCGCAGACCATGGACGCGGCGGCGGGCAAGGCTTCGCTCATCAAGGTGGTGGACGCCGCGCCGCGCCAGATTCCGGCGCCCGACGCCGTGAATCGCGCCCTCGACATCCTCAAGGGCGCGAAGCGTCCGCTGATCCTGCTCGGCAAGGGCGCCGCCTACGCGCAGGCCGACGCCGACATCCGCGCGCTGGTCGAGAAGACGGGTATTCCCTACCTGCCGATGTCCATGGCCAAGGGCCTGCTGCCCGACACGCACGCGCAGTCGGCCGCCGCCGCGCGCTCCTACGTGCTGCAGGAAGCCGACGTGGTGGTGCTGATCGGTGCGCGCCTGAACTGGCTGCTTTCGCACGGCAAGGGCAAGACCTGGGGCCAGGAAAAGGGCGCCAAGAAGTTCATCCAGATCGACATCGCGCCGACCGAGATCGACAGCAACGTCGCCATCGAGGCGCCCGTGATCGGCGACATCGGCTCCTGCGTGGCCGCGCTCCTGGCAGGCATCGACGCCAAGTGGGCCAGGCCGCCGGCCGATTGGACCGGCGCCATCGCCGAGCGCAAGGACAAGAACCTGTCGAAGATGGCCGCCACGCTGGCCGCGCGGCCCTCGCCGATGAACTTCCACAGCGCGCTGAGCGTGATCCGCGACCAGGTGAAGGCGCGGCCCGACGCCATCGTGGTCAACGAGGGCGCCAACACGCTGGACTTCGCGCGCAGCATCGTCGACATGTACGAGCCGCGCAAGCGCCTGGACGTGGGCACCTGGGGGATCATGGGCATCGGCATGGGCTTCTCGGTGGCCGCAGCCGTGGTCACGGGCAAGCCGGTGATCGCCATCGAGGGCGACAGCGCCTTCGGCTTCAGCGGCATGGAGGTGGAGACCATCTGCCGCTACAACCTGCCGGTCTGCGTCATCGTCTTCAACAACAACGGCGTCTACCGCGGTACCGACGTGAACGCCAGCGGCACGAGCGACGTCGCGCCCACCGTGTTCGTGAAGAACGCGCGCTACGACAAGCTGATGGAAGCCTTCGGCGGCGTGGGCGTGAACGCCACCACCGCCGACGAGCTGCAGAAGGCCCTGGCCGAGGCCGTCGCCTCGGGCCGACCGACCCTGATCAATGCCGTCATCGACGAGACCGCCGGCACCGAGAGCGGCCGCATCACGAGCCTGAACCCCAGCACGGCGAAGAAGAAGTAACTCAATCCCATCCAAGGAGATTTTCCAAATGAGCAGCATCAAGCCCCTCAACGGCATCAAGATCATCGACTTCACGCACGTGCAAGCCGGTCCGGCCTGCACGCAGATGCTGGCCTGGTTCGGCGCCGACGTGATCAAGGTGGAGCGCCCGGGCGCCGGCGACGTCACCCGCAGCCAGCTGCGCGACATCCCGAACGTCGACGCGCTGTACTTCACCATGCTCAACAGCAACAAGCGCTCGATCACGCTGGATACGAAGAAGCCCGAGGGCAAGATCGTGCTGGAAAAGCTGATCCGCGAATCCGACGTGCTGGTGGAAAACTTCGGCCCCGGCGCGCTGGACCGCATGGGCTTCACCTGGGAACGCCTGCAGGAGCTGAACCCGAAGATGATCGTCGCCTCGGTCAAGGGCTTCAGCGAAGGCCACCACTACGAGGACCTGAAGGTGTACGAGAACGTGGCGCAGTGCGCCGGCGGCTCCGCCTCCACCACCGGCTGGTGGAAGGGTGAGAACTCGGTGCCGACGATCTCGGCGGCCGCTCTGGGCGACTCCAACACCGGCATGCACCTGGCCATCGGCATCCTGACGGCCATCATCGGCCGCCAGCAGACCGGCAAGGGCCAGAAGGTGGCCTGCTCGATGCAGGACGCCGTGCTCAACCTGTGCCGCGTGAAGATGCGCGACCAGCAGCGCCTGGACAGCGTGGGCTACCTCGAGGAATACCCGCAGTACCCGCACGAGATGAGCGCGTTCGCCGACAAGGTCGTGCCGCGCGGCGGCAATGCGGGCGGCGGCGGCCAGCCCGGCTGGATCCTGAAGTGCAAGGGCTGGCAGACCGACCCCAACGCATACATCTACTTCACGGTGCAGGGCCACGCCTGGGAGCCGATCTGCGAGGCGCTGGGCAAGCCCGAGTGGAAGACCGACCCCGACTACATGACGGCCAAGGCCCGCCAGCCGCACATCGAGCAGATCTTCGCGACCATCGAGGACTTCATCAAGGACAAGACCAAGTTCGAGGCGGTGGACATCTTCCGCAAGTACGACATTCCGTGCGCCCCGGTGCTGTCGATGAAGGAACTGCTGCACGACGAGTCGCTGCGCAAGAGCGGCTCGATCGTCGAAGTCCCGCACAAGGAGCGCGGCAGCTACTGGACCATCGGCAGCCCGATCAAGTTCTCGGACCTCAAGCCCGAAGTCACCGCCTCGCCCCTGCTGGGCGAGCACACCGAAGAGGTGCTGGCCGAACTGGGCTACACCCGGGAGCAGATCGACAACCTGAAGGAAGCAAAAGCCGTGTGATCGGCTCACCCCCAGGCTTGCCCACTTCGTGTGGCGGCGCCCACCCCCTTCGAGGGGGCGACACCCGCGGCCCGGCAAAGCCAGTTCCGCGGTGTCTCTGGAAGGAGGCGGCACTGCGGGGGCCGGATTGGAATGAAGCGCCGGAGGCAAACATGCAAGCGAATGTCGATTTCAAGCAGCTCGTCGAAGGCTCCGGCGATGCGATCATGGTGTGCGACGCGAAGGGCGCGATCACGCTGTGGAACCGCGCCGCCGAACGCATCTTCGGCTTCAGCGAGGCCGAGGCGCTCGGCCAGTCGCTCGACCTGATCATCCCCCAGCGCCAACGCCAGCGGCACTGGGACGGCTATCACAAGACGATGGAAACCGGCGTCACCAAGTACGGCGCCGACCTGCTGCGCGTGCCAGCCCTGCACAAGGAGGGGCGCACCCTGTCGATCGCCTTCACGGTGTCGATGCTGTTCTCCGCCGATCACCAAGTCACGGGCATCGTCGCCGTCGTGCGCGACGAGACCGCCCGCTTCGCCGAGGAGCGCAAACTTCGCGCCCGTCTGGTAGAAGTCGAAGCCACCACGATCAGAGAAGGAGACAGTCAATGAGCCAAGCACTCGAGGGCGTGCGCATCCTCGACTTCACCCACGTGCAGTCGGGCCCCACCTGCACCCAGCTTCTGGCGTGGTTCGGCGCCGACGTGATCAAGGTCGAGCGCGCGGGAGAAGGCGACGCCACGCGCGGCCAGCTGCGCGACATTCCCGGCGCGGACAGCCTCTACTTCACGATGCTGAACCACAACAAGCGCTCGATCACGCTGGACACCAAGAACCCCAAGGGCAAGGAGGTCCTGGACAGCCTCATCAAGACCTGCGACGTACTGGTCGAGAACTTCGCGCCCGGCGCGCTCGACCGCATGGGCATCACCTGGGCCCACATCCAGAAGCTCAACCCGCGCATGATCGTCGCCTCGGTCAAGGGCTTCGGGCCCGGCAAGTACGAGCACTGCAAGGTCTACGAGAACGTGGCCCAGTGCGCGGGCGGCGCGGCCTCCACCACCGGCTTCGAGGACGGTCCGCCGCTGGTCACCGGCGCACAGATCGGCGACAGCGGCACCGGCCTGCACCTGGCGCTCGGCATCCTGGCGGCGCTGTTCCAGCGCAACAGCACCGGGCGCGGCCAGCAGGTGCTCGCGCCGATGCAGGACGCGGTGCTCAACCTGTGCCGCGTGAAGATGCGCGACCAGCAGCGGCTGGAGCGCACCGGAACCATGCACGAGTACCCGCAGTACCCCGACGGCAAGTTCGGCGACGCGGTACCGCGCGCGGGCAATGCATCGGGCGGTGGCCAGCCCGGCTCCATCCTCAAGTGCAAGGGCTGGGAAACCGACCCCAACGCGTACATCTACTTCATCACGCAGGCGGCGGTGTGGCCGGCGGTGTGCAAGGTCATCGGCGAGGAAGGCTGGATCACCGACGAGGCCTACGCCACGCCGGCGGCGCGCCTGCTGCACCTGAAGCCGATCTTCGCGCGCATCGAGCAGTGGACCATGACCAAGACCAAGTTCGAGGCCATGGACATCCTCAACGAATACGACATCCCGTGCGGGCCGATCCTCTCGATGAAGGAGATCGCCGCGGACGAGTCGCTGCGCGAGACCGGCACCATCGTCGAGGTCGACCACCCGGTGCGCGGCAAGTACCTGACGGTGGGCAACCCCATCAAGATGTCCGACAGCCCGACGGTGGTGACGCGTTCGCCGCTGCTCGGCGAACACACCGAGGAAGTGCTCAGGCAGCTCGGTTACGACGCGGACGCCCTGGCGACCCTGCGGGCCGAACGCGTGATCTGAGGCCCGGCGGCGCGGGCCGCCGCCTTTTGCCGTTTTTCTCTTTTCTGGCGCGCTGCCTGTTCACGGGCAGCGCGGAGGGCGCCTGCGCGCCCGGATTTCGAATCAATTGCCGGTTACCGGTCTGGCTGGAATTGCGAGATTTTCATCCATAACCTGCAATGAATGGTTTTTATAAATTCATTTGATTTTTATTTATCGTCCATCGCTTCTACATTTTGAACTCGCCGGAATTTCTCATCCCATTCGTCGATCCGGCATTCATTCAAGGAGAAGATCATGGAAAACCAGTCACCCATCCAATACTGGCGCGACGAGATCGAGCGCAATGCCTATAACGCCGCCTTCTTCGAGCTGGGGCTGCGCTGGCACTGGGACGGCGAGACCTACGACCGCCTGATGGGCCTGGGCCAGGACGCCAATACGCGCATCGGCCACTACCTGAAGACCGAGCAGCCGCATCTGCTGAAGGCCTACGACGCCGAATTCCTGGCGTTGGCCATCGAGCAGAAAAAGGAAATCCACAGAAAGCGCGAAATGGCTTCGTCGAGCTATTTTAATTGGGCCGAAAGCCACGGCGTCGAGCTGGGCGCCTGAATTTCAATTAACGATTTCAGGTAATTGCGGCCATGAACATCCACGAATTCCAGGGCAAGGAGGTGCTGCGCCAATACGGCGTGGCAACGCCTCGCGGCTTCGTCTGCCGCTCGCCCGACGAGGCGGCCGAGGCCGCCAGCCGCATCGGCGGGCGCGCCTGGGTGGTCAAGGCGCAGATCCACGCGGGCGGCCGCGGCAAGGGCGGCGGCGTGAAGCCGGCCTGGTCGGTGGACGAGGTGCGGCGCCACGCCGGCCAGATGCTCGGCATGACGCTGAAGACGCCGCAGACCGGCCCCGAAGGCCGCGTGGTGAAGCAACTGCTGGTGGAAGAAAGCGTGGAGATCGACAAGGAGCTCTACCTGGGCTTCGTGGTCGACCGCAACTCGCAGCGCGTGGCGCTGATGGCTTCGAGCGAAGGCGGCATGGACATCGAGGAGGTGGCCGCGCGCGCGCCCGAAAAGATTCACCGGCTCTTCATCAACCCCGACACCGGCCTCGGCGTGGCCGAGGCGGACGGCATCGCGCGGCGCATCGGCATCGCCGACCGCGCGGTGGTGCAGGCGCGCGTGCTGATGCAGAACCTCTGGCAGGCCTTCGACGGCAGCGATGCCTCGCTGGCCGAGATCAACCCGCTGGTGCTCACACGCGACGGCCGCGTGATCGCGCTCGACGCCAAGTTCGACTTCGACGACAACGCGCTCTTCCGCCAACCCGGCATCGCCGCGATGCGCGACCTCGGCGAGGAAGACCCGGTGGAGATCGAGGCCTCGGACGCCGGCCTCTCGTACATCGCGCTCGACGGCGACATCGGCTGCCTGGTCAACGGCGCGGGCCTCGCGATGGCGACGATGGACGCCATCAAGCTCTACGGCGGCTCGCCCGCCAACTTCCTCGACGTGGGCGGCGGCGCGACGGCCGACAAGGTGGCCGAGGCCGTGCAGCTGATGCTGCGCAACCCCAGGCTCAAGGCCGTGCTGGTCAACATCTTCGGCGGGATCATGAAGTGCGACGTGATCGCGCACGGCGTGGTCGACGCGGTGCGCGAGACCGGCCTCAGGGTGCCGCTGATCGTGCGCATGAAGGGCACCAACGAGGACCTGGGCCGGACCATCCTCGCGCAGTCGGGCCTGTCGATCATCAACGCCGACGACATGGCCGAGGCCGCGCAGCGGGCCATCGGCGCGGCCAGCAACTGGGAGCGCCAGCGATGAGCCGCTCTCGTCGTTTCCAGCAACAGTCGATGGAGCTCGCCGCATGTCCATCCTGATCGACAAGCACACCCGCGTCATCACGCAGGGCATCACCGGCAGGACGGGGCAGTTCCATACGCAGGCCTGTCTCGAATACGGCAACGGCAGGCATTGCTTCGTGGCGGGCGTGAATCCGCTGAAGGGCGGCCAGTCGATGGCGGGCATTCCGATCTTCGGCACGGTGAAGGAGGCCAAGGCAGAAACCGGCGCGACGGTCTCGGTGATCTACGTGCCGCCGGCCTTCGCGGCCGCCGCCATCGACGAGGCCGTCGATGCCGAGCTCGACCTGGTCATCTGCATCACCGAGGGCATCCCGGTGCGCGACATGATCCGCACCCGCCACCGCATGCAGGGCCGCAAGACGCTGCTGCTGGGGCCCAACTGCCCGGGGCTCATCACGCCCGGAGAGATCAAGATCGGCATCATGCCCGGCCACATCCACCAGCGCGGGCGCATCGGCGTGGTCTCGCGCTCGGGCACGCTGACCTACGAGGCCGCGAGCCAGCTCGCGAGCTTCGGCATCGGGCAGTCGACGGTGGTGGGCATCGGCGGCGATCCGGTCGGCGGGCTGCGGCATATCGACGTGCTGAAGATGTTCAACGACGACCCGCGCACCGACGCCGTGATCATGGTCGGCGAGATCGGCGGCGACGCAGAGGAGCAATGCGCGCGCTGGATACGCGACCACATGACCAAGCCCGTGGTCGGCTTCATCGCCGGTGCCAGCGCGCCGCCCGGCAAGCGCATGGGTCATGCGGGCGCCATCGTCTCCGGAGGCCGCGGCACCGCGCAGGAAAAGCTCGCGGTGATGAAGGAGTGCGGCATCCACGTCACGCGCAATCCGGCGGACATGGGAAAGCTGCTCGCCTCGCTCGTGGTGCCCGATTACCTGCCGTTCGACTGATCGATCGAACGGCGGCGGACCCGAATCCTCAACATCCAGAAAGACGACAACAACATGGAACAGCAGCAGAAGAAATGGGTCCGCTTCGAGCACGCCGGCGGCATCGGCTTCGGCACGCTCGAAGGCGACGCGGTGCACGAGTGGCAGGGCGACATGTTCGGCAGCTCCGAGCCCACGGGCCGCGTGTTCGCGCTGGCCGGGCTGCAGCTGCTCACGCCCACCGAGCCCACCAAGGTGATCGCGCTGTGGAACAACTTCCACGCGCTGGGCGCCAAGCTGAGCCTGCCGGTGCCGGCAGAGCCGCTGTACCTGCTGAAGACGCCCAACTCGTACCTCGCGCCCGGCAAGCCCATCCGCAAGCCGCTGTGCGACGGCAAGGTGGTGTTCGAGGGCGAACTCGGCATCGTCATCGGCAAGACCGCCACCGCCGTGCCGGAAGCCGACGCGCTCGACCACGTGTTCGGCTACACCTGCGCCAACGACGTCACCGTGGCCGACATCCTCAACCGCGATGCCTCCTTCGCGCAGTGGGTGCGCGCCAAGGGCTTCGACACCTTCTGCCCCATGGGCCCGGTGGTGGCCACCGGCCTCGACCCCGCCACGCTCACCGTGACCACCACGCTCAACGGCGAGCAGCGGCAGAACTACCCGATCAGCGACATGCGCTTCTCTGTGCAGCAGCTCGTGAGCCTCATCTCGCAGGACATGACGCTGCACCGCGGCGACGTGATCCTCTGCGGCACCTCGGTCGGCGTCGGCTCCATGAAGCCCGGCAGCCTCGTCGAGATCGAGATCGGCGGCATCGGAAAGCTCAGCAACCGCTTCGGCTGAACGCAGCGCAAGGGTCGCGCAAGGATTTCAACTCTTGGGGATAGACGACATGAAAATTGCAATCATCGGAGCCGGCGCCATCGGCGGGCTGGTCGGCGTGAAGCTCGCGCTGGCCGGCGAGGACGTCACGTTCATCGTGCGAGGCGCCAACCTCGAAGCCATAGGCCGCAACGGCATCAAGCTGGTATCGGCCGAAGGCGAGGAACAGGTGGCGCGCAACGTCAAGGCTACCGACCGCTACGACGAGGCGGGAGCGCAGGACATCGTGGTGCTCGCGATGAAGGCCCACCAGGTCGAGACCGTCGCCAACGACGTGCCCAGGCTCTTCGGGCCCGACACGGTGGTCGTGACCATGCAGAACGGCGTCCCGTACTGGTACTTCCACAAGCACGGCGGCGCGCTCGAAGGCACGCCGGTGCGCAGCGTCGATCCTTCGGGAATCGTCGCCGCGAAGCTCCCCGCGCAGCGCGTGATCGGCTGCGTGGTGTATCCGGCCTCGGAGCTCATCGCGCCCGGCGTGGTCAGGCACATCGAGGGCGACCGCTTCCCGGTGGGCGAGCTCGACGGCTCGAGCAGCAAGCGCGTGAACCGGGTCTCGGCCTGCTTCACCGGCGCGGGCTTCAAGGCGCCGGTGCTAGACAACATCCGCTCCGAGATCTGGCTCAAGCTGTGGGGCAACCTCACCTTCAACCCGATCAGCAGCCTCGCGCATTCCACGCTCGTGGACATCTGCCAGTACCCGCCTTCGCGCGAGCTGGCCGCCGCGATGATGCGCGAGGCGCAGGCCGTCGCGCACAAGCTGGGCATCGAATTCCGCGTGACGCTGGAAAAGCGCATCGCGGGCGCCGAGAAGGTCGGCAAGCACAAGACTTCGATGCTGCAGGACGTGGAAGCAGGCCGCGCGCCCGAGATCGACGCGCTGGTCGGCGCCGTGGTCGAACTGGCCCGGCTCACCGAGACGCCCACGCCGCACATCGACACCGTCTACAGCCTCGTCAAGCTGCTCGCGCGCACGATGGAAGACCAACGCGGCCGGGTGAAGCTCGACGAGATCGCGGCATGAGCGGATGGCGTTTCTCCCTCTCCCCTCGGGGAGAGGGCTGGGGTGAGGGGGGCGGCCTTCGCGTGGGCCCCGCCTCGACCAACGCCGTCGGCCCTCACCCCCACCCTCTCCCCGAGGGGAGAGGGAGCAATGCCCTGGGTACCGGGGGCGTTCGATGAGACGCACGCGCAGCGCCCGGATCGTCGCCACCCTCGGCCCGGCCACCACCGACGAGCCGGCCATCCGCGCACTGTTCGGGCGCGGCGTGGACGTGTTCCGGCTCAACTTCAGCCACGGCACGCAGCACGACCACGCGCGCCGCATCGAGAGCATCCGCCGCCTCGAGCAGGAATACGGTCGGCCCATCGGCATCCTGCTCGACCTGCAGGGGCCCAAGCTGCGGCTGGGCACCTTCGAGGGCGGGCGGGCGCATCTCGACGCGGGCGCGCGCTTCCGGCTCGACATGAGCCAGGCCAGCGGCAATGCACGCCGCGCGCCGCTGCCTCATCCCGAAATCTTCGCTGCGCTGCAGAACGGCACCGAGCTGCTGCTCGACGACGGCAAGCTGCGCCTGCGCGTGGACAGCCACGGTGCCGACTTCGCCGAGACCACGGTGCTGGTGGGTGGGCCGATTTCCGACCGCAAGGGGGTCAACGTGCCCAGCGTGCTGCTGCCGATCTCGCCGCTCACGTCCAAGGATCGCGACGACCTGGCCTTCGGCCTCTCGATGGGCGTGGACTGGGTCGCGCTCTCCTTCGTGCAGCGGCCCGAGGACATCGAGGAGGCGCGCGCCATCATCGGCTCGCGCGCGTGGATCATGGCCAAGCTGGAGAAGCCCGCGGCCATCGAGCACCTGGATGCGATCGTCGAACTGTGCGACGGCATCATGGTGGCGCGCGGCGATCTCGGCGTGGAACTGCCGCCCGAGCAGGTGCCCGAGCTTCAGCGACTGATCGTGCGCACCTGCCGCAAGGGCGGCAAGCCGGTGGTGGTGGCGACGCAGATGCTCGAATCGATGATCGTCTCGCCGGTGCCCACGCGCGCCGAGGTGTCGGATGTGGCGACCGCCGTGTACGACGGCGTCGACGCGGTGATGCTCTCGGCCGAATCGGCCTCGGGCAAATATCCGCTGGAGGCGGTCGCGATGATGGACCGCATCATCGCGCGCGTGGAGGCCGACCCGTCGTACCGCGCGGGCATCGATGCCACGCACGATGCGGCGCTGTCGACCACGGCCGACGCGGTGTGCGCCTCGATGCGCCAGGTGGCCTCGCTGCTCGCGCCGGCCGCCACCGTGACCTACACATCCTCCGGCTTCACCAGCCTGCGCGCGGCGCGCGAGCGCCCGGCGGTGCCCATCCTGAGCCTCACGCCCGACGTTGCCGCTGCACGGCGCATGGCGATGGTGTGGGGCGTGCATGCCGTGCTGGTCGACGACGTGCACGACGTGGCGGAGATGATCGACTGCGCCTGCCGCACGGCGCGCAGCGAGGGCTTCGCAAAGGAGGGCGACGACGTGGTGGTGGTGGCGGGCCTGCCCTTCGGGCAGTCGGGCACAACCAACCTGCTGCACGTCGCCCGAATACCGCGCTGAACACCGTTCGCCGCTAGCAGCATTGCGATGAAACACGCGACCCTGCGCCAGATGAAGGTCTTCGAGGCAGTGGCGCGGCTGCTGAGCTTCTCGCGCGCGGCCGAAGAGCTGCACCTCACGCAGCCCGCCGTTTCCACGCAGGTGCGCAAGCTCGAGGAGCACGCGGGCAATGCACTCTTCGAGCAGTTCGGCAAGAAGATCTACCTCACGCCCGCGGGCACCGAGCTGCTGCAGATCAGCCGCGCGATCATCCAGCAGTTCGAGGCGGCCGAGCACGCGATGATGCAGTTCAAGGGCGTTTCCGGCGGCAAGCTCAACGTGGGCGTCATCAGCGCGGGCGACTACTTCTTTCCGCGCCTGCTGGTCGAGTTCGCGAGCCGCCACCAGGGCGTGACGCTGAACTTCACGGTCCACAACCGCGCGGAGCTGCTGACCCACATCGCGGAGAACCTCACCGATCTCGCGATCATGGTGCGCCCGCCCACCGATCTCGACACCGTCAACCAGCCCTTCGCGCCGCACCCCTATGTGATCGTCGCGGCGCCGGGCCATCCGCTGGCGGGCGAGAAGAGGATTCCGATGGCGCGACTGATGCGCGAGCCCTTCGTGGTGCGCGAGAAGGCGTCCGACACCTGGCACTCGATGGAAGAGGGCTTCGGCGGCGACCTGAGCGGCATCAACATCGCGATGGAGATACGCAGCACCGAGACCATCAAGCAGGCGGTGATCGCGGGCATGGGCGTGAGCTTTCTTTCAGCCCACACCGTGAGCCAGGAGTTGCGCGGGGGTAGCCTCTGCGTGCTCGACGTGGAAGGCCTGCCGCTGATGCTCAACTGGTACGTGGTGCACCGCCGCAGCAAGCGGCTGCCGCCCGTGGCGCAGGCCTTCAAGGAGTTTCTTCTGAGCGACGGGCCTTCGCTGATCTCGCAGATCGTTCCCTTCGAAGGCCCCAAAGAAAAAGAGCGCGGCGAGTGACTCGCGCGCGCTCCTGGTGGGGGAGGAATCCGCCGCGGCGGTTCAACGCCGCACGAGTGCCGAACGGCGCTGCATGAGGGCGGCGCGAGCGGCCTTGTAGAAGATCACGATGGGCATCACCGCGAACAGCTCGCGCATGACGTTGCTGGCGGCCGAGGAAGACGAGGGGGCGCGCAGCGCGTTGGAATTCAGGGTCGTGTGGCTCATTGAGTGCTCCAAAAAAAGAATCTGAAACTGAATCGGAAAGACCGAAGGGATTACCCTGAATTTTAGGGTTTACCCTAGACGAGGGCAAACGCGATTTTCGCGTTTCTTGACCCAGGTCAATTTTTTCCCTGTCGAAGAGGTTCTCTTCATGGGGCGGAAGTTCCCCTGCCAGAGCCGATCGGAAGAGCATCGGCCGCGCGCAGCGCGTGCATTGCAAAGCCATCGAAGACATCGCATGAGCTGACGCATGCATCGCAAAAGGGCGCGCAACCATCACGCGCGAATCATCGAAATTCCGTCATCCATTTCTCTTCCGTGATGCGATGCGCGAAGCCCGCTCGACATGCATCGCAGCGGCCTCTCATCCGCATCGCGCGCAGTGCGATTTCCAGAGAGGAATCAGTGCCTCGTGCTAGGGATACCTCGGGGGTTCCGCGAGAGTGCGATTCGTGTGAACTTGACTGAGGTCAAGAGTTTTTGAGTCGCTCGGTCCGACAGTCATTCACGCGCACAACGCTAGTGAATCCAATGCCGTGTATCGATGTCAACGAAGCCTCGTCGCCCGTCGATACACACCGATCGCTCGACTGATTGCTCTGCTTTGGCAGCCCGTCGGATTTCAACGAAAACACCAAGGACAACTCCATGACTCGGCCCACCTCCACGATCGCAGGTTCCAACGCCGCGATGTATCCACCGTCCGAAAACTATGCCGCCAGTGCGACCCGATCAGAGGCGTACCGATGGGGCCAATTGCTCATAGGCATCGTCTGCATGGCGATGATCGCCAACCTGCAGTACGGCTGGACGCTCTTCGTCAATCCGATCGCCGACAAGCACGGATGGAGCCGCGCCGCGATCCAGGTCGCCTTCACCATCTTCGTTCTCACCGAAACCTGGCTGGTGCCCATCGAAGGCTACCTCGTCGACCGCTTCGGCCCGCGTCCCGTGGTGCTGGTGGGCGGCGTGCTGTGCGGCTTGGGCTGGGTGCTCAATTCGTTCGCCGATTCGCTCGCGCTGCTGTACATCGCGGCGGCCATCGGCGGCGTCGGTGCCGGCGCGGTCTACGGCACCTGCGTGGGCAACGCGCTCAAGTGGTTCCCCGACCGGCGCGGGCTCGCGGCAGGCATGACCGCCGCGGGCTTCGGCGCGGGCTCGGCGCTCACGATCATCCCGATCTCCTCGATGATCAAGTCCAGCGGCTACGAATCGGCGTTTCTCTATTTCGGGATCGGGCAGGGACTGATCGTGTTCCTGCTCGCATGGATGCTGACCCGCGCACCCGACCACGCCAAGGCTTCGAACAACCGCGCCGTGCAGCAGTCGCGCCGCGACTACGCACCGTCGGAGGTACTGCGCTCGCCGGTGTTCTGGGTGATGTACGCGATGTTCGTGATGGTGGCGGCCGGCGGCCTGATGGCCACCGCGCAGCTCGCGCCCATCGCCAAGGACTTCAAGATCATCGACGTGCCGGTCAACATCATGGGCCTGGTGCTGCCCGCGCTGACCTTCGCGCTGGCCATCGACCGCGTGCTCAACGGCCTCACGCGGCCCTTCTTCGGATGGGTGTCCGACAAGATCGGCCGCGAGCAGACCATGTTCATCGCCTTCGCGATCGAGTCGGTCGGCATCCTGATGCTCTACCACTACGGCCAGAACCCGCTGCTCTTCGTGATCCTCACCGGCATCGTGTTCTTCGCCTGGGGCGAGATCTACAGCCTGTTCCCCTCGACCTGCGCCGACACCTTCGGCTCCAAGTACGCGGCATCGAACGCCGGCATGCTCTACACCGCCAAGGGCACGGCCTCGCTGCTGGTGCCTCTGTCGAGCGTGCTGGCCGCTTCCACCGGCAGCTGGCAGGCCGTCTTCATCGCGGCCAGCGCGGTCAATGCGCTCGCGGCGCTGATGGCGTGGTTCGTGCTGCGGCCGATGCGTCGCAAGCACATCGAGGCCAGCAGCAACGAATAGAACACCTGGTCACCACGAAGGCGGGCAGCGCCGGTACCATCCGGACATTCCGTCTTTCCCCACACGGCCCCGCCATGAAGATGGCGGGGCCTTTTGCCGATGAACAGGAGCCCTCGCAGTGACGATCTACCGACTTGACGCGCATGAACCGGTCATCGACGCCAGCGCCCGCGTGGCCGAAAGCGCCAGCGTGATCGGGCAGGTCGTGCTCGCGCCCGGCAGCAGCATCGGCGCGCATTCGGTGCTGCGCGGCGACAACGAGCCCATCACCGTCGGCCGCGGCAGCCAGGTTGAGGCGGGCGTGATGCTGCATGCGGACCCGGGCTTTCCGCTCACCATCGGCGCCGATGTGACGGTGGGGCCGCATGTGATGCTGCACGGCTGCACCGTGGGCGACGGCGCCGTCATCGGCGAGAACACCGTCGCGCTCAACGGCTCGGTGGTGGGCCGTGGGTGCATCGTCGAGCCGGGTTCGCTGCTGACCGAAGGCAAGGTATTTCCCGACCGTTCGCGCATCGCGGGCCGCCCCGCGAAGGTCACCGGCGAGGTGGGCGACGAAGAGGCCGAAGCGCAGCTGCGCAGGGCGCGCGAAGCCTCCGCCCGATAGGGGCTTTCGCTCAGTTCTTCCGATCCTTGCGAAACCCTGCGCGCCCGCAGGGTTTGTGCGCATTGGCACCGTGCTTGTTTCGGCGGAAATTGACTTGTGTCAAGGCCCCCGACGCCCGATTCATCGACATTGATCCCCAAGCGGACGACCACGGGATTCGCGTCGAATTCGCGACGTCGAACCCGTGACGGAACCACGATGAAAACAGCTCCGCTTGAATGGCTTCAGGGCCACAGGCAGCGACAGGCAGCAACGGAGCAGATCGGACGGACCATGAAACAGGAACAGGGTCAGCAGGCGCAGCAGGGCCACGAGGCGGGCGAGCTCGCCACCGTGCAGCGCGTCCTGCAGGCGCATGAGAACGAGCCCGGCGCGCTGCTGCCGATACTGCACGACGTGCAGGACGCGCTCGGCTACATCCCCGCGCACACGGTGGCGGTGATCGCCGAGGCGCAGAACCTCTCGCGCGCCGAGGTGCACGGCGTCGTCACCTACTACCACCACTTCCGCAGCGCACCCGCGGGCCGCCACGTGATCCAGATCTGCCGCGCCGAGGCCTGCCAGTCGATGGGCGCCGATGCCCTGCTGGCCCACGCGGAGCTGCGCCTGGGCTGCAGCGCGCACGGCACCACGAAGGACGGCGCTTTCACGCTGGAGCCGGCCTTCTGCCTCGGCCTGTGCGCCTCCTCTCCCGCGATGACGCTGGACGACCAGCCGCATGCGCGCATGACGCCCCGTACATTCGACGCGCTGGTCGCGCAGGTCGCCCCATGAGCACCATCACCGTCTATGTTCCGCGCGACTCGGCCGCGCTCGCGGCCGGCGCCGACCGCGTGGCCCAGCGCATCGCGAAGGAAGCCACCGCGCGCGGCCTGATGCTGGAGATCGTGCGCAACGGCTCGCGCGGCATGTTCTGGCTCGAGCCGTTGGTGGAGGTGAACACGCCCGCCGGCCGCATCGCCTACGGGCCGGTGACGCCCGACGACGTGGCGGGCCTGTTCGATGCGGGCTTCCTCACCGGCGGCAGGCATCCGCTGGCGCTCGGCCAGACCGAGGAGATCCTGTACCTGAAGAAGCAGGAGCGCCTGACCTTCTCGCGCATGGGCATCACCGACCCGGTGTCGCTCACCGACTACCAGGCCTATGAAGGCTTCGCCGGCCTGCGCCGCGCGCTGGCGCTCGCGCCGGAGGACATCGTGCAGCAGGTGCTCGACTCGGGCCTGCGCGGACGCGGCGGCGCCGCCTTTCCGGCGGGCATCAAGTGGAAAACGGTGCTGGGCACGGCGGCGGCGCAGAAGTACATCGTCTGCAACGCCGACGAAGGCGACTCGGGCACCTTCTCCGACCGCATGACGATGGAGGGCGACCCCTTCATGCTGATCGAAGGCATGACCATCGCGGGCCTCGCCACCGGCGCGACGCAGGGCTACATCTACGTGCGCTCCGAGTATCCGCATGCGATCGCCACGCTGAACGAAGCCATCCGCATCGCCGAGGCGGCGGGCTTCCTCGGCGACAACATCCTGCGTTCGGGCAAGCGCTTCTCGCTCGCGGTGCGCAAGGGCGCGGGCTCGTACGTGTGCGGCGAAGAGACGGCGCTGCTCGAAAGCCTGGAGGGCAAGCGCGGCATCGTGCGCGCCAAGCCGCCGCTGCCGGCCATCGAGGGGCTGTTCGGCCAGCCCACGCTCATCAACAACGTCATCACGCTGGCCAGCGTGCCGCTGATCCTGGCGCGCGGCGCGGCCTTCTATCGCGACTACGGCGTGGGCCGCTCGCGAGGCACGCTGCCGATGCAGCTGGCCGGCAACATCAAGTACGGCGGCCTGGTAGAGAAGGCCTTCGGCGTCACGCTGCGCGAGCTGCTCTACGACTACGGCGGAGGCTCGGCCTCGGGCCGGCCCATCAAGGCCGTGCAGGTCGGTGGGCCCCTGGGCGCCTACCTGCCCGAATCGAAGTGGGACCTGCCGCTGGACTACGAAGCCTATGCGGCCGTCGGCGGCACCGTGGGCCATGGCGGCATCGTGGTGCACGACGACACGGCCGACCTCTCGAAGCTCGCGCGCTACGCCATGGAGTTCTGCGCGCTCGAATCCTGCGGCAAGTGCACGCCCTGCCGCATCGGCTCGACGCGCGGCGTGGAAGTGATCGACAAGATCCGCGGCAACCAGAACCGACCGCAGCAGGTGATGCTGCTGCGCGACCTGTGCGACACGATGGTCCACGGCTCGCTGTGCGCCATGGGCGGCATGACGCCGTTCCCGGTGCTCTCGGCGCTCGACCATTTCCCGCAGGACTTCGGCATCACCGTGCCGGACCGCAAGGCCGCGTGATATGCCCACCCCCGTTGCTTGCTCACTTCGTGTAGCCGCCTCCCCCCTCAAGGGGGCAACACCGGTGGCCCGGCAAAGCCGGTTCCACGGTGTTCCGCGACCCAGGTGCGAGAGCTGCAGGTGTGACGAAGCCGGTTCGCGCTTCGCACGGCGGTAGTGAATTTGCCAGACCAGAGAGAAAGCTAAGGACATGTTGGACCATCTCAAGGAAATCGACTACGGCACCCCCAGGCGCGAATCGGAGCGCGAGGTGACGCTGGAGATCGACGGCAACGAAGTCACCGTGCCCGCGGGCACTTCGCTGATGCGCGCGGCGGTGGATGCGGGCATCCAGGTGCCCAAGCTCTGCGCCACCGACAGCCTGGAGCCCTTCGGCTCCTGCCGGCTGTGCCTGGTCGAGATCGAGGGTCGCCGGGGCTTCCCGGCCTCGTGCACTACGCCTGCGGAGGCCGGCATGAAGGTGCGTACCCAGACGCCCAAGCTGCAGGACCTGCGCAAGGGCGTGATGGAGCTCTACATCTCCGACCACCCGCTCGACTGCCTCACCTGCTCGGCCAACGGCAACTGCGAGCTGCAGGACATGGCGGGCGTGACCGGCCTGCGCAACGTGCGATACGGCTTCGACGGCGCCAACCACCTCAAGAGCGAGAAGGACGAGTCGAACCCGTACTTCAGCTACGACCCGTCGAAGTGCATCGTGTGCAACCGCTGCGTGCGCGCCTGCGAGGAAACGCAGGGCACCTTCGCGCTGACCATCAGCGGCCGCGGCTTCGAGTCGCGCGTGTCGCCGGGCCAGGACGAGGCCTTCATGGATTCGGAGTGCGTGAGCTGCGGCGCCTGCGTCGAGGCCTGCCCCACCGCCACGCTGCAGGAGAAGTCGGTGATCTGGCTCGGCCAGCCCGAGCACAGCGTGATCACTACCTGCGCCTACTGCGGCGTGGGCTGCTCGTTCAAGGCCGAGATGAAGGGCAACGAGGTCGTGCGCATGGTGCCGTGGAAGGACGGCAAGGCCAACGAGGGCCACTCCTGCGTGAAGGGCCGCTTCGCCTGGGGCTACGCCACGCACCAGGACCGCATGCTCAAGCCGATGATCCGCAAGAACATCAGCGACCCTTGGCAGGAGGTGAGCTGGGAGGCCGCGCTCAACTACGCCGCGAGCGAGTTCAAGCGCCTGCAGGCCAAGTACGGCCGCGACTCCATCGGCGGCATCACGTCCTCGCGCTGCACCAACGAGGAAACCTACCTCGTGCAGAAGCTGGTGCGCGCCGCCCTCGGCAACAACAACGTCGACACTTGCGCGCGCGTGTGCCATTCGCCCACGGGCTACGGACTGAAGCAGACGCTGGGCGAGTCGGCGGGCACGCAGACTTTTGCCTCTGTCGACAAGGCCGACGTGATCATGGTGATCGGCGCCAACCCGACCGACGGCCACCCGGTGTTCGCGTCGCGCATGAAGAAGCGGCTGCGCCAGGGCGCGAAGCTGATCGTGGTCGACCCGCGCCGCATCGACATCGTGAAGTCGCCGCACATCCAGGCGGCGCACCACCTGCAGCTGCGCCCCGGCACCAACGTGGCGGTGGTCACGGCGCTGGCGCACGTCATCGTGACCGAGGGGTTGATGGCCGACGAGTTCGTGGCCGAGCGCTGCGACACGGCCTCGTTCAAGGAATGGAAGTCGTACGTCGAGCGCCCCGAGCAGTCGCCCGAGGCCACCGAGGCGGTCACCGGCGTGCCGGCGGCCGAGATGCGCGCCGCCGCGCGGCTCTTCGCCACGGGCGGCAATGCCGCCATCTACTACGGCCTGGGCGTGACCGAGCACAGCCAGGGCTCGACCACGGTGATGGGTATCGCCAACCTCGCGATGGTCACCGGCAACGTGGGCCGCGAGGGCGTGGGCGTGAATCCGCTGCGCGGCCAGAACAACGTGCAGGGCTCCTGCGACATGGGCTCCTTCCCGCACGAGCTGCCGGGCTACCGCCACGTGTCGGACAGCACCACGCGCTCCGCGTTCGAGGCCGCATGGGGCGTGCCGATCGACCCCGAGCCGGGCCTGCGCATTCCCAACATGTTCGACGCCGCCATCGGCGGCAGCTTCAAGGGGCTGTACTGCGAGGGCGAGGACATCGTGCAGTCCGACCCGAACACCCAGCACGTGGCCGCCGCGATGATGGCCATGGAATGCGTGGTGGTGCAGGACATCTTCCTTAACGAGACCGCCAAGTACGCGCACGTGTTCCTGCCGGGCTCCTCCTTCCTGGAGAAGGACGGCACCTTCACCAACGCCGAGCGCCGCATCTCGCGCGTGCGCAAGGTGATGCCGCCGAAGGCCGGCTATGCCGACTGGGAAGTGACGGTGAAGCTCGCGCAGGCCCTCGGCTATCCGATGGACTACAGGAGCCCGGAAGAGATCATGGACGAGATCGCCGCGCTCACGCCCACCTTCCACGGCGTGAGCTACAAGCGCCTCGACGAACTGGGCAGCATCCAGTGGCCCTGCAACGAGAACGCGCCCGACGGCACGCCCACCATGCACATCGACCGCTTCGTGCGGGGCAAGGGCAAATTCATCGTCACGCAGTACGTGGCGACCGACGAGAAGGTCACGCGCAGGTTCCCGCTGCTCTTGACCACGGGGCGCATCCTCTCGCAGTACAACGTGGGCGCGCAGACGCGGCGCACCGAGAACAACCAGTGGCACAGCGAGGACCGGCTGGAGATCCATCCGCACGACGCGGAGGAGCGCGGCGTGAAGGAAGGCGACTGGGTCGGCATCCAGAGCCGCGCGGGCGAGACGGTGCTGCGCGCCACGGTGTCGGAGCGCGTGCAGCCGGGCGTGGTCTACACCACCTTCCACTTCCCCGAGTCGGGCGCGAACGTGATCACCACCGACAACTCCGACTGGGCCACCAACTGCCCCGAGTACAAGGTCACGGCGGTGCAGGTGGCGCCGGTGATGCAGCCCTCGGCCTGGCAGCAGGAGTACAGCCGCTTCAACCGGACGCAGCACGACCTGCTCGCCGCCGCCTCGCACCAGAGCAACGAGACGGTGCCGGCCAAGTGAAGAGCCAGGGAAAGAGCGGAGTGCCCGCCGCATGAACATGCAGGCCGCCGACACCGTCCGCTTCTGCGAAGGCGCGCAGCTGTTGCCCGTGCACGGCGTGCGCGGCGGCCAGCCTTTCGACGTGCAGGACTGGGTGGCCGAGGAAGTGCCGGTCGCGCTCGAATACAACGGCATCTCGCACGCGGTGATGCTGGCGACGCCGCTCGACCTGGAAGACTTCGCGCTCGGCTTCTCGCTGAGCGAGGGCATCCTCGGCGCGGCGCACGAGCTCTATTCGGTGGAGGCCGAGCAATCGGCGCTGGGCTTCACGGTGCACATGCAGGTGTCGAGCGCCGCCTTCGCGCGCCTCAAGCAGCGCCGCCGCTCGATGGCCGGGCGCACCGGCTGCGGCCTGTGCGGCACCGAGAGCCTGACGCAGGTGTCGCGCGAACTGCCCATGCTGCAGGACGATGCCGCCGTGCGCTTCGAACGCGAAGCCATCGGCCGTGCGATGTCGCAGCTGCCCTCGCAGCAGACCTTGCAGGAAGCCACCGGCGCGGTGCACGCGGCGGCGTGGTGCTCGCCCGATGGCGAGGTGATGTGGCTGCGCGAGGACGTGGGCCGCCACAACGCGCTCGACAAGCTGGTGGGCGCGCTCGCGGCCAACGATGTCGACGCATCCGGCGGCTTCATCGCCGTTACCAGCCGCGCGAGTTTCGAGATGGTGCAGAAGGCTGCGATGGCCGGGGCGCCGTTGCTTGCGGCGGTGTCGGCGCCGACCTCGTTCGCGGTGACCACGGCGCAGCGCGCGGGGCTCACGCTGGTGGGCTTCGTGCGGCAGCAGGATCTTGGCGTGTACAGCCACCCTCAGCGGCTGCGCTGAGCCTTTCTCCTTTCAACCCAACAAATTCCCGGAAGCCAAATGGAGCACGATCAATCGGCGCAACTGGTCAAGATGGCCAACCAGATCGGCAGCTTCTTCCAGGCGCAGTCGCCCAGCGACGCGGGCGCGGCCACGCAGGCCATCGCCGCGCACCTGAAGTCGTTCTGGGCACCGAGCATGCGCATCCAGCTGCTGCGCGATTTCGATGCGGGCAAGACGCCGCTGTTGATGCCTATCGTGGCATCGGCGCTTCGCAGCCATCGGGCGACGCTGCTGCCTGCGCCATGAGCAGCGATTCGTAGTAGAGGCACAGCGGCATCGCGATGAACACCATGCCCGCGACGTAGATCACGAGGCTGGTGACGGGAAAGTGCATGCCGCCCCAGTAGGGAATGGACGCCGCGAGCGCAAGGCCCGCGATCAGCGCGATCGTGCCTCGCAGTGCGCCGCGCGTGAGGGCGATGCGCGAGAGCCCCGGCGGGGCGGATGTCCGAGAGCCATCTGGAAAGTTCCGAAGGCTCTCGCCCTTGTCTCCAACTCTTTTCATCGTGGTCGCTCCTCGGTGAAGGCGAGGCACGGTTCTTATCACGCGCGCGAGAGGCGGGTCAAGGCCGAAGTCGGCGGCGAGACCGCTCCCCGGCTTCAGTCGTACTTGACCGTGTAGATCAGGTCGAGGCCGCTGGTCTGGCCGGCCTGGCCGCGCAGGGTGAGGCGCGTCGTGAGGTCGTAGAAGATGAAGAGGGTGCCGAAGGTGCCGCCGATGCTGCGCTCGTAGGTGATGTAGAAGTCCTTCGACAGGCGCTTGCCCAGCGTCACCGCCGATTCGCGCAGGTCGCCGCCGCTGCCCGGGCCCTTGAAGCCGAGTTCGTCCAGGCCGAAGCGGCTGGCGAGGCTGCCGCCGGTGGTGGCGCCGCCTATCTTGCCGAGCAGCGAGAGCGCGGCCTGCTGCAGCAGCGCCGATTCGCCGCCGCTGGTGGCCGAGGCGCGGCCCAGGATCACCCACGACAGCGTCTCGGCATCGGACAGCGCCGGCTCCGAATACAGCTTCACGCGCGGCGACTGTGCGGTGCCGGTGATCTGCACGCCCGCGCGCTGCGAGAGGTTCGGGCGAATGGCGAGGATGTCGAGCGCAGGGTTGTCGAAGGGCCCGTTGAAGCGCGCGATGCCGGTCTCCACGTCGAGCTGCTGGCCGTAGGCGCGGTACTG
The DNA here is from genome assembly GCF_056867935.1 of Variovorax sp. TLI9-5A. Lineage (NCBI taxonomy): Bacteria > Pseudomonadati > Pseudomonadota > Betaproteobacteria > Burkholderiales > Comamonadaceae > Variovorax > Variovorax sp. TLI9-5A. Next base: position 1,320,562 of record NZ_CP200310.1, read on the forward strand.
GCCCTTCACGGTCTTCACCTCGCCGGTGATGCGCGGCGGCGCATTCAGCCTCGTGCTGCGGATCTCCAGGTTGCCTTCGAGGCGCGTGGTGATGCCGCGGCCCTGCACCGCGAAGTCGTCGCCCAGGTCGAACTCGACCGCGATGTCCGGCGGCTTGGCCGTCTGCGGCTTCGCGGCCTGCGCGTCGGCGCGGGCGGATTCGCGCTGCGCCGCCTCGGCGGCCTCGCGGTCCTTGGCGGCGGAGCGCACGACCACGTCGCTGCCCAGGCTGGGCGCGGTCTCGTCGGGCAGGATGATGACGGCGCGATCGGTCTTGAGCTTGCCGCGCACGGTGAACTGGCCGTTGTCCAGCCGCGCCTGCAGGTCGCCCGAGAGCGTGACCTGCCGGTCGGTGCGCACCAGCACGCGCAGCGCGCGCAGCTGGCCCTGCACCGCCATGCGGATGCCGGAGGCCGAGCCGCTGGCCGGGCCCCAGGCGAGCTCGCCGCTGGCCGAGAGCGTGCCGCCGTCGGTGCGGGCTTCGCTGGCGGCGGTGCTGCGGTTGCCGCTCTGGCCGCCGATGCGCGCCGAGCTGCCGGCGCCGCCCTTGAGCGTGAATTCGGTGATCTCGATGCGCTCGCCGGTGAGCGTGGCGCGCAGCCGGCCGTCGCGCAGGTCCAGCCCTTCCACCGGTGCGCGCAGCGCGAGCTTGTCGGCGCCCAGCGTGCCGTTCCAGCGCGGCGTGGCGCGGTTGCCCGAGAGCGTGGCGTTGGCGTCCAGCGTGCCGGCGATGCGCCAGCCCGGCGGCGCGAGCATCGACCACACGCCCAGGTTCGGCAGCATGGCCTTGATGGTGCCGCCCAGCGGCGCGTCGGGCGCCCACTGCCAGCCGCCCGCGCGCTGCTGCACGCGGGTGTTGATGTCGGCGTCGATCTTGCCGGCGCGTTCGCTGTCCCACGCCAGAACCGCATGCACGGCGTCGCCGTCGGCATCGAGGCGCAGCTCGGCCTGGCGCAGGCCGGCCGGCGTGCTGGGCGTGTCGCCGCTGGCCGAGGCGGCGTTCATCGTGCGCTCGCTGGCGGTGCCCGTGCCGGTGCTGGTGATGCGCGTGACCAGCGCGGCCTCGCCGGCCTGCACACGGATGTCGCCGCTCTGCCGCGCGAGGCGGGCCTTGGCGTGCAGCGTGTCGCCGGCGTCGATGTCCCAGTCGCCGTTGAACATCAGGTCGCCGCTGATGCCGTATTCGCTGAGCGCCGAGCCCGCGCCCAGCGCGCCGGCCCAGGCCATCGGCAGGCCCTGTAGCTGGCCCTTGGACTGCACGCGGAACACGCGGCTGGACGCGGCGCCGCTCTGGCTGAAGCGCAGCGGCTGCCAGTCGATGCGCACCGTGCCCGGCACGGGCCCGCGCAGCGTGGCCGAGGCGGCGGAGGCCTCCACGTCCAGGCGCGGCGCGTTGCCGCTCGCGGTCCGGATGGTCGCGGTGATTTCACGGCCCAGCTCCAGTACCCACGGCGCGCCGGGGCGGGCGCTGTCCTGCGCCTGCAGCTTCAGGCTGGCCAGCGCTGCGCGCCACTGGCCGGCACCCGCGATGCCACCGCTGGCGCGGGTGTCGATGTCGAACTTCTGCGTGCCGGTGGCGGCTTCGCCCTTCAACGTGAGCGTGGCCTGCGCGAGGCTGCCGGCGAGGTCGGCATTCAGTTCGCGCAGCTGCACGGTGGTGGCGGCGCCACCGGGCTGCTCGGAGGGCAGGGCGAGCTCCAGGCGCGGCACGGCGAGCGCGGCCTTGATGCTGGGCTCGGCGCTGCCGCGCGCGACTGGCGCGTTGGGGTTCTCCAGCCGGCGCTGTATGGTGCGCCAACCGCCCTGCCAGCTCGCGTCGAGCTTCGCGGAGCCCTTGGCGCCGGCGCCGCCGAACACGCCGGAGAGCCCCGGCAGGCCCTGCACCCAGCGCTGCACGGTGTCGGCGTCGTCGATGGCGGCCTTGACTTCGCCGCTGCCCGAATCGGGCGCGATGCGGCCTTCGACCCGCGCGCTGCCGCCGGGCAGGGCGAGGGCCAGCTTGCCGCTGGCGGCCTGCTCGGCCACGCGCACCTGCAGGCGGCCGTCGACGCTGGCGCGCTGCGCCTCGATGCGCAGCGTGCGCAGGTCGAGCACCTGGTCCTTCCACTGGCCCTGCGCGAGGGCGCGGTCGAACGCAAAGCCGGGCAGGGCCTTGCTGCCCGCGCCGCCGCCCTCGGCACGCAGGCTGGCGTCGAAGGCGACGGTGCTTTCCTTCTGCTCGGCCTTGAGCTGGCCGCTGACCGGCGCGCCGGAAAGCTCGCTGTAGAGCGCGGCGGGCCGCACGCCGCGCACGGTGGCCTGCGCCTGCCAGGGAGAGGGCGCCGGGCTCCACTTGCCGGCCGCGTCGATGCGCCCGCCGCCCGCGCGCACGGTGGCCTCGGAGATAGTCCAGCTCGTGCCGTCGAAACCGACCTTGGCCAGCACCTGCTCGAGCGGCAGTTTCTCCTTGTCCCACGGGCCGGGCAGGGCGTTGCGGATGTCGGCCGAGGCCTTCCAGGCTGCGGGGCCGGTGTCGGCATCGGGTTGCAGCTCGACGGTGCCGGTGAGCCGCGTTTCGGGCGCGCCGGGCCACAGGCTCGATGCATCGACGTTGCGCAGGTCGGCCTTGGCGTCGATCACCGGCTGGGGCAGCCAGGGCGCGATCTGCGCGCGCAGGTTGGCCTCCATCGGCGCTTCGGCGTTCTCCTCGGCCGGCTTCAGTTCGGCCGCCACCTGCAGCCGTGCGCCGGTGCCGGCGAGCGTGCCCTTGACGGTGGCGGCGGCCAGCACGTCGATGTCGTGGTCCTCGGCGAGAGGTGCCTTCACGCGGCCGTCGAGGGCAGCGTCGATCGCCATCGGCGCGGGGCCCTGCAGCTTCACGCGGGCGCTGTAGTGGCCGCTGGCGATGTCCACGCCCTTGACCTCCAGCGCATGCTCGGCGGCCTTGTAGCTGTAGCTGCCCGCGAGGTTGAGCGCCTGCAGCGCGGGCGGGCCGGCGAAGCGGATCTCGTCGATGCGGAAGGGCAGCTCGATCTCCACCGGCAGCGCGAGCTGCTCCAGCGGCTCGGTGGGCTTGTCGCTCGGCGGGCCGCGCTTCTCGATCAGCACCTGCTTCGCATGCACCTCGCCGAGCTGCACCCTGCGCTTCAGCAGCGGCGCGAGCTGCCAGCCGATGGTGGCGTCGTTCACCTCCACGGCGATGCTGTCGCTCTGGTACTTGAGCCAGCCGATGCGGCCGCCCGTGCGCAGCGAGCCGCTGACGTCTCGGCTCTCCAGCGTCTGCCCGGCCGGCAGCCGCTGCGCCGCCTGCGCGAGCGCGAAGGCCAGCGAGGTGTTCGAGCCCAGCCACCACCAGGCGCCCGCGACCAGCAGCACCATGGCCAGCAGCAGGCCGGCGACGGTCCAGGCCAGGGCGCGCATCGCACGCCGCGCGCGCGAGCGGCGAGGAGGCGTCGGCGGAGTCTGAACGTCGGTCTGCATCTGGCTCGCGTCGCGTCAGAAGGTGAAGCCGAGGCGGAAGTGCAGGCGGAACTTCTTCGAGTCCACGCCATAGGCCAGGTCGGCCTGCACCGGCCCGACCGGGCTGCGCCAGCGCGCGCCCACGCCCACGCCGACCTTCGGCTTGAGCTCGCCGGGTTTGTCGGCCACGGCGCCGGCATCGACGAACACCACGCTCTCCCATTCGGTGAGCTTGTTGTTGTAGACGAAGGGGCGCTGCCACTCGACGCTGGCCACGCCGAGGTAGCGGCCGGCCACGATGGTGCCGTCGGCGCGCACGGTGCCGATCTGCTTGTAGCTGTAGCCGCGCACGGTCGTGTCGCCGCCGGTCAGGAACATCAGCGTGGAGGGAATCTGCGCGCTGTCCTTGGCCGACACCGCGCCGGCTTCCACGCGCAGCTGCAGGCGGCTGCGGCGCGCGCGCAGTTCCTTGTCTTCCGCCGAGCCCAACGGCAGCACGCCCAGCCAGCGCGCGTAGGTGCGGGTGAAGGGCACCTGCTCGCCGGTGAGCGTGTAGCCCGCCGCCACCTCCAGCGCGAGGCCGTAGCCGCGCGAGGGCGCGGCGTTGTCGTCGAAGTAGCGCCCGGTCCAGCCCCAGTTGGCCGTCACGGCCGAGGCCGAGGGCGGTGCGTTGGTGCCGCGGTTCTGCGCGTAGTCGTACTGCAGGAAGTAGCTGCGGTCGATGTGGTCGCCCGACTTGCTGCGCCCGCCGCGCAGCCGGCCGCTGTCGACCACGTAGCTGCCCGACTGCTCGCTCTTGAGTTCGGCGCCCGAGAACCAGCGCCAGCCGCGGTCGTCGGGAATGGCCTTCAGCTCGGTGGACAGCGACTTGATGTCGTTGTCCACCGACAGCCGCGAGACGGCGCGCCAGCCCAGCAGCGGAACCTGGTTGTGGATGTGGTCGATCGACAGCCGCGGGCCGTTGTCGGTGGTGAAGCCCACGCCCAGCACCACCTTCTGCAGCGGCGCCTCGCGCAGCTGCGCGATGACGGGCGCGGCCAGCGGGTTGCCGCTCTCGGTGTCGAGCGTGAGGAACACGGAGTCGTAGTAGCCGCTGCTGGCCAGGCGCTGCTGGGCGTCGAGCAGCTTCTGCTGGTCGTAGTCCTGGCCGCTGGGCAGGCGCGCGATGCGGCGCGCGCCGTCGGGGTCGTAGCGCTGGATGCCGCGCAGCACCAGCGGCCCGAACTTGTAGGCCGGGCCCGACTGGTAGGTGACGCTCAGGCGCGCCTCGCTGCGGTCGGCGTCCACCTCGGCGCGGCTGATCTCGATGCTGCCGGTGGGAAAGCGCTTGGCGGTGAGGTTGCGCAGCGCGGTGGTCTTGGCCTCGTCCCAGGCCTGCTGGGTGAAGGGCTGGCCGGCGCGCAGGGCCCATGCGGTGCGGATGGAGTCGCGCTGCGACTCGGCGGCCGCGTCGTCGGCGATGGGGCCTGCATAGCTGATCTGCACGTTGCTCACCTTGGTGAGCTCGCCGGGCGACACGTTGATGACGATCTCGCGCGGGGCTTTTTCGCCTTGCGGCGTCTCGTTGAGCTCCAGCGTCAGCGTGGGCGTGAAGTAGCCGAGCGTGCCGAGCAGTTCTCGGGCGTTGGCCTCGGCGGCCACCATGAGGCGGGAGATCTCGGTCGCGCCGAGGTCGTCGAGCTCGCGGTAGCGCTGGATTTCGAGGTGCAGCTTGAGGTAGTCGCGCACGGTCTCGGGGCCGCGCACGTCGACGGTGAAGGCATCGCGCTTGTCGCCGGCCTTCTTGCCGTCTTCCGTCTCGCCTTTGTCAGCCCCTGCGGCGCCGGCACCTGCCGCGCCGCTGCGCACAAGGCCCGACACGGGTTTGTTTTCTTCGGCGGATTCCTTTTTCGGCAGCAGACTGCAGCCTTGCAAGAGCAGGACGCCGCACAAAAACAAAGCCGGCCACCATGCCGGCGAAGAAACAGGAACCGCCCTGACCATGGGCGGATTCTGACAGCAAGCCCGGCCGGTTCCTGAAGGCCCCGCCGGATCGACGGCATCGTCCTACTTGGACAGCATGCGCATCGCCTCCTCAAGCCCGCGCAGGGTGAGGGGGTACATGCGGTTGGACATCAGCTGCTGCATCACCGCGATGCTCTGGCGGTACTGCCACACGCCCTGCGGCTCGGGGTTGATCCACGCGAACTTCGGGAAGGCGTGCGTGAGGCGCTGGATCCACTCCGCACCGGCCTCCTCGTTGTTGTATTCGACGCTGCCGCCCGGCTGCAGGATCTCGTAGGGGCTCATGGTCGCGTCGCCGACGAAGATGAGCTTGTAGTCCTTGTTGTACTTGCGCAGGATGTCCCAGGTGGCGAACTTCTCTGAGAAGCGGCGCTTGTTGTTCTTCCACATGAAGTCGTAGACGCAGTTGTGGAAGTAGAAGAACTCCAGGTGCTTGAACTCGGTCTTCACGGCCGAGAACAGTTCTTCCACGCGCTGGATGTGCTCGTCCATCGTGCCGCCCACGTCCATCAGCAGCAGCACCTTGACGTTGTTGTGGCGCTCGGGCCGCATCTTGATGTCGAGGAAGCCGGCGTTGGCGGCGGTGGAGTGGATGGTGTCGTCGAGGTCCAGCTCTTCCTCATGGCCTTCGCGCGCGAACTTGCGCAGCCGGCGCAGCGCGACCTTGATGTTGCGCGTGCCCAGTTCCTGCGTGTCGTCGTAGTCCTTGTAGGCGCGCTGGTCCCACACCTTCACGGCGCTCTTGTTCTTGCCGGCGCCGCCGATGCGCACGCCCTGCGGGTTGTAGCCGCCGTTGCCGAAGGGCGAGGTGCCGCCGGTGCCGATCCACTTGCTGCCGCCCTCGTGGCGCTCCTTCTGCTCCTCGAAGCGCTTCTTGAGCGTTTCCATGAGCTCGTCCCAGCCCATCTTCTCGATCTTGGCCTTCTCTTCCGCCGTGAACTCGCGCTCCAGCGTCTTCCTGAGCCAGTCGAGCGGCACTTCTTTCGTGAAGTCGGTCAGCATCTCCACGCCCTTGAAGTAGGCGGCGAAGGCGCGGTCGAACTTGTCGTAGTGCTTCTCGTCCTTCACGAGCGCGGTGCGCGAGAGGTAGTAGAAGTCGTCCAGGCCGTGTGCACCGTCGGAGTTGGGCCCCACCACATCGGCCTGCAGGGCCTCCAGCAGCGTGAGGTATTCCTTGACCGACACCGGCAGCTTGGCCGAGCGCAGGGTGTAGAAGAAGTCGATGAGCATGGTGGCGGGTCCTAATTTCGTCTTCGGAGTTGCCCTGGAATGCAAGTCAACGTGCGAAGTGCATCTGTGCCAGCACGGGGTTCTGGAGATGTCTTACGCATGGAAAGGTGTAGGCGCCTATGACGGATTCATCATCCCACCTCGACCAACGAAACGGGCCGAACTTTGCATCGGCCTCTTTGATGACTGCTAGTTTTTTTGAATCAATTTTCGATTCAATCAGCGCGACAGTCGCTGCATCAACATTGGCGCCTTGACTCTTGGCGCCCAGAAACCAGTAATAGGCGGCAACGAAATCGTTCTCGGTGGCAGCCTTGCGAAGCAGTCGTTCGGCGAGTTGCAACTGTGCCCCCTGATGGCCGTGTGTCGCCGCAAACTCTAGCCACCACGTATTCTTCGACTCAGATTTTGGTGTGCCGAGGCCCTGGTCGTACATCTCCGTTACCAGTTTGACCGCATGAGGGTTCGCTCGCCGGGCCGACAGTTCCAGCCACGGCAGGCTCTTCTCGTAGCTTTGGGGAACACCGTCACCAAAATAGTACGCAATGCCGATGAGCCACGGCGCAGGGGCGGACCCCCGTTCGCTCAACTGGCGCAGCAACTCGAATGCGCGCTGCGTATCTTTGGAGCGCTCGTCACCGCAGTACAAAAGCATGGCGAGATTGCCTATGGCCTCCTCTTTCCCTTTCTCCACGGCCTTTTCATACCAAGCCTCTTTTTGCGCAGTGCTCGGCGCCGCTACGGCGTTCAGGAATTGGCTGCTTGCGATGCCCGCGTTCCCCATGATCTGGTGGTACTGCCTGGCAACGTCTGGAGGCAGGCTCTGCGCAAGTGTGTACTGCGAAAACATCCAGCCGAAAGCAAACGTCAGAAGGAGTCGCTTGAGATTGGCGTAGCGGGATAAATTCAGCATGAGCGGTCGTGAGGATTGGGGAGAAGAACTGCTATTGGTCGAATCGACTCAATTACGGCCGCGCTCTCTCTAGCTGCGCGGCTTGTCGAGCAAATACAGCAGCTGCGCCTTCACCTCGGGCCATTCGCCTGCGCGCAGGCTGTACATGACGGTGTCGCGGATGGTGCCGTCGCGGCGCATCGCGTGGCCGCGGATCACGCCGTCCTTCTTCGCGCCCAGGCGCTCGATGGCGCGCTGCGAGGCGAAGTTGAAGTTGTCGGTGCGCCAGCCCACGGTGTTGCAGCCCAGCGCGTCGAAGGCATGCGTGAGCATCAGCAGCTTGCAGGTGGTGTTGACGTGGGTGCGCTGGCAGCGCGCGGCGTACCACGTGTAGCCGATCTCCACGCGCTTCACGGCCGGCAGGATGTCGTGGTAGCTGGTGCTGCCGAGCACGGTGCCGGTGGCCTCGTCGGTGACGGCGAAGGCGAAGCGGTCGGCGGTCTTGAGCGCGGTCTCGATGTAGGCGCGGGTGTCTTGCGGCTCGGGCACGGAGGTCACGCGCAGCTTCCACAGCTCGCCGTCGGCGGCCGCGGCGCGAAGGCCTTCTTCGTGCGCGAGCGAGAGCGGCACCAGCGCGAGGCCGCGCGCCTTCAGCGTGACAGGTTCGACGAACGCCATCTTCAGCACCTTCTCTTCGTGATTCTTCAGCCGCGCGGATCGCCGTACTTGTGCACGTACCAGACGCGAGCGGCCTGCGCGCCGGCACCGCCGCCCAGGCCGATCAGCGCGATGCCGATGAGCTCGCGCTTGTTGTATTCGCCGCTGCCGAAGGCGTCGAGGCCCAGCAGCAGCCCAAGCCCCCGACCGAGCATCGCGCCCACCATGAACAGCACCGCCTGGGCAATGCCCAGCTTCATGAGTTGCCTGGTGGAGTGTTTCTGGCCGCTCATGGCTCAGCGGTTGTTGCGCTGCATGAAGACGAGCTTCTCGAAGAGCGTCACGTCCTGCTCGTTCTTGAGCAGCGCGCCCACCAGCGGCGGCACGGCGACCTTGTCGTCCTTGCTCTGCAGGGCCTCGAGCGGGATGTCCTCGGCCACCAGCAGCTTGAGCCAGTCGAGCAGCTCGGAGGTGGAGGGCTTCTTCTTCAGGCCGGGCAGGTTGCGCACGTCGTAGAAGGTCTTCATCGCGGCCGCGAGCAGCTCCTGCTTGAGGCCGGGGAAGTGCACGGCGACGATGTGCTTCATCGTCTCGGCATCGGGGAACTTGATGTAGTGGAAGAAGCAGCGGCGCAGGAAGGCGTCGGGCAGTTCCTTCTCGTTGTTGGAGGTGATGAACACCACCGGCCGGTGCTTGGCGCGGATGAGCTCGCGCGTCTCGTAGCAGTAGAACTCCATGCGGTCGATTTCGCGCAGCAGGTCGTTCGGGAATTCGATGTCGGCCTTGTCGATCTCGTCGATCAGCAATGCCACCGGCTGGTCGGCCGTGAAGGCCTGCCAGAGCACGCCCTTGACGATGTAGTTGTTGATGTCGCTCACGCGCTCGCCGCCGTCGAGGTCCTTCAGCTGCGAGTCGCGCAGGCGGCTCACGGCGTCGTATTCATACAGGCCCTGCTGCGCCTTGGTGGTCGACTTGATGTGCCACTGCAGGAGCGGCAGTCCGAGCGATTGAGCCACTTCCTCGGCCAGCATTGTCTTGCCGGTGCCGGGCTCGCCCTTGACGAGCAGCGGGCGCTTGAGTGTGATGGCCGCGTTGACCGCGAGCATCAGGTCCTGCGTGGCGACGTAGTTGTCGGAGCCCTGGAATTTCATGAGTGAGATGCGTGAGACGAAGGCTGGGGTGGAGAAAAGAACACACCCGATGTGCGTTGTGCAGCCTCAGGGTTGGCCTGCACAGGGTTCCAGGGGACCCCTGCATATAATCGAATGTTGATCCGAAAAACTGTACTCTCCACGAGATTGTGCGCGCAAAATGAACAAGTTGTTGACCACGATGTTTGCCCTTGCTGTCGCTTCCGTGACGGTCTCGGCTGAAGCCCAACAAGTCACTGGCAAGGCCCAGGACGGAGCAAAGAAGGTACAGATGTGCGTGGGCTGCCACGGCATCATCGGCTACCAGGCCAGCTTCCCGGAGATTCACAAGGTGCCGATGATCGCTGGCCAGAGCGCCACCTACATCACGGCAGCGCTCACCGCGTACAAGGGCGGCGACCGCAAGCATCCCACCATGCGCGCCATCGCGGACACGCTCTCCGACCAGGACATCGCCGACATCGCCGCCTACTACAGCCAGCTCGGCCTGAAGGACGGCAGCGCACCTCCCGCCGCACTGGCCAAGCCCACGCCGGCCAACGTCGAGGCACTCATCACCCGCAACGCCGACAACAGCTGCACCAAGTGCCACGGCGCCAACTTCAACACGCCCAACGACGGCACCGTGCCCAAGCTGGCCGGCCAGCATGCCGACTACCTCTTCGTCGCGCTCAAGTCGTATCGCGTGAAGAACAACTCCCACCTGGGCCGCTCGAATGCGGTGATGGGCCAGCAGGTCGAGGACAAGAAGTTCACCAACGCCGAGCTGAAGACGCTGGCCAGCTACATCAGCTCGCTGCCGGGCGAACTGAAGACGGTGCCCGAGTCGCGCATTCACCACGGCGCCGAATAAGCAAGCCGAGCGCTTCCAAAACAAAAAGCCCGCGATGCGGGCTTTTTTTGTGTCCGGGATTTCCCTGAGGATCAGACGTCGAAGAAGGCCGTCTCGTCCGCACCCTGCATGTGGATGTCGAAGCGGTAGGTGATGGCTCCACCTTGCTCCACGCGCTGGGCGATCAGCGTGTGGCGACGGTCCGCGGGCACGCTCTGCAGCACTGCGTCCTTCGCGTTGGCCTCGGCCTCGTCGCTGAAGTAGATGCGCGTGAAGGCGTGCAGCAGCAGGCCGCGCATCAGCACGATCGCGTTGATGTGCGGTGCCTCGCCGGCCGACTCGGCACCGGGCTTTACGGTGTGGAACACGAAGCGGTTGCCCTCGTGCGTGCCGGTGCCGACGCGGCCGAAGGCGCGGAAGCCCATGGCGCGTGCTTCTTCCGGCGTCTGCGGATAGCGGCCTTCGCCGTCGGGCTGGCTGATCTCGACCAGCGCGTCGTTGATCGGGTTGCCGTCGCCGTCGAGCACGCGGCCTTCGAGGCGGATGCGCTGGCCCGTGGCGTTGTCGAGCGCAAGCACGGCATCGAAGGGCTGGTCGAAGTCGTAGCCGTACTGCGTGGCGGTGAGGCCGTAGGCGAAGTAGGGGCCCACGGTCTGCGAGGGGGTCTGGCCGAAGTTGGCTTCCAGTGCGGTCATCAGCATGGTGTGTGTCTCCTGGCTCAGCGGTTTTCGAACGGCGTTTCGTCGGCGCCGCGCAGCACCATGTCGAACTGGTAGCCCAGTGCATAGCCTTCTTCGGTGATGTCGAGGCTGAAGTCGGCGATCAGGCGGTTGCGATAGCGCTCGGGGGTGCCTGTGATCATCGGGTCGTACTGGTGCAGCGGGTCGCCGGGGAAGTACATCTGCGTGACAAGGCGGCTCGCGAAGCTCTGGCCGAACAGCGACAGGTGGATGTGCTGCGGACGCCAGGCGTTGGGGTGGTTGCCCCACGGATAGGCGCCGGGCTTGATCGTGAGAAAGCGGTAGCGGCCTTCGCTGTCGGTCAGGCAGCGGCCTGCGCCGAGGAAGTTGGGGTCCAGCGGCGCGTCGTGCTGGTCGACCTTGTGCACGTAGCGGCCGGCGGCGTTGGCCTGCCAGAGCTCGACCAGCGTGTTGGCCACCGGGCGGCGGCGCTCGTCGAGCACCTGGCCGGTGAGGATCATGCGTTCGCCCAGCGGCTCGCCATTGCGGCGCGCGTTGCGCGTGAGGTCGTGGTCGAACTCGCCGATGCTGTCGTGGCCATACACCGGCTGCTGCAGCTCGCCGAGCGAGGCCTTCAGCGGAATCAGCGGCTTCTGCGGGCCGCGCTTCACGGTGGACTTGTAGCCGGGGTAGATGTAGCTGGGGTGGGCATCCCAGTCGCGCGGCGTGAGGGTGGGCGAGGGGGCCCGGGGATCTTGGCTCTTGGTCAACGTTGTCTCCTGTCGTGGGACGAATCCGGAAGCCGCCACTTTAGAAGCGGCATCCGATGATGTAAATTGAAGATTGCTACGTTTTCAATAACTATCAGGAATTGAAAGACCCACTCACCGATCTTCGCCAGGACTTCGTGCGCAACGTGCAGTTGCGGCACCTGCGCTGCCTCGTCACGGTGGCGCAGGAACGCCATCTCGCGCGCGCCGCCGAGCGGCTGGCGCTGAGCCAGCCGGCAGTGTCGAAGACGCTCTCCGAGCTGGAGGCGATCGCCGGCACGCGGCTGGTCGAGCGCAGCAAGGCCGGCCGTCGTGGCGTGCAGGGCCTCACGGCCGCCGGAGAACAGCTGCTCGCGCATGCGCTGCGCGTGCTCGAGGCGCTGGACGCCAGCGCGCAGGCCGTGGCGCCGGTGGCGGGCGAGCGCATCGAGCGGCTGCGCATCGGCGCGCTGCCCAGCGTGGCGCCGGCCCTGCTGCCGGTGGCGCTCGCGCGGCTGCGCGACAGCCGCCCCTCGGTGCAGATCGTGGTGAAGAGCGCGGCCAACGCCGCGCTGCTCGATGAGCTGCGCGCCGGCGAGCTCGACCTGGTGGTGGGCCGCATGAGCGATCCGCGCCTGATGGGCGGCCTGAGCTTCGAGCTGCTGCACACCGAGGCGCTGGTGTTCGCGGTGCGCGCGGGCCATCCGCTGGCGCACAAGGCGGCGTCGGTGCAGGCGGTGCTGGCCTATCCACTGGTGGTGTACGGCGAGGGCACGATCCCGCGCCACAACACCGAGAGCTTCCTGTCCGCGCGCGGCCTCGTGCTGCCGGCCAACACGCTGCAGACGCTCGACGTGGCGGTGGCGCGCGCGCTGGTGGCGGTGTCCGACGCGGTGTGGATCACGCCGCTGGGCGCCGCGCGCGGCGAGCTCGCCGACGGGCGCCTCGTGCGGCTGCGCATCGAGACCGGCGGCACCGAGGAGCCGGTCGGCCTGCTGCAGCGCAGCGATGCCGAGCCCTCGGCCCTGCGCGGCGCCATGGCCGCGCTGCTGCGCGAGGCGGCGAAGCAGCAGGGCGCCGTTCCGCCCGCGGCCAGACGGAAGCGCAGCGGCTAGCCGGTTTTCGCAAGGAACACCGCGGAACCGGCTTTGCCGGGCCGCTGGTGTTGCCCCCTGCAAGGGGGTTGGCGAAGCGACACGAAGTGCGCGAAGCCTGGGGGTTAGTCCTTTGTCGCTCGGCGCTGCACGCAGGCCACGTAGCCCTCGCCATCCGGCGGCCGGCCTGCGCGCTGGCTCTCCCACATCATCTGCCCGAGGCACTCCATCGCCTCGTGATGCGCATGCAGCAGCGAGCCGCGCCGCGCCGCCAGCAGCTCGACCGCCTGGCGGATGCCGCGTGGCTGGTCAATGGAGCACTGCTCGCTGATGGACAGATGCATCGACAGATGAAGGAACGGGTTCTCGCGTCCGTTCGATCCGTCGTACACGCGCGCCACCGCCGCGTCGGCATCGGCCAGGTCCTCGTGGTACTCGGGGTGCTGGTCGATCCAGCCGGCGGCGATGGTCTCCAGCGCTTCCATCGGCAGGCCCTGCCGGTGCTTGGCGTAGACGTCGCAGAAGAAGCGGCGCACGTCTTCCTGGGAGGGATTGAACATATCTATATAGAGGTAGCAAAAAGAAGAGAGGGAGCCATCGGTGCGAACTGCTTTTCAGGCGGCTTCGCGGCCCCTCGGATGTGTCGGACGTTCCGGGTACGAGGCGTTACGTCGTTACGTAACGAATCGCTGATTGACCTCCTTACGAGCTGTTTCCACATCCCGCCGGAGGCCCTGCAAAAAGAAAATTTTCCATACGAATCAACGAGTTGCGGCACCTGCAATGGCTTTGGCATGGAGCGCGGCAAAAGCGGCACGCTAGTTGCCCCTGAGTAGGCATCTTTTGTCACAGAGGCTGCCCAATGACCGCTCAACAAGCATCGACCAATCCGACCGAGGGACTTGCCGCCGCTGGCGCTGCCCCTGTGGTTCTCGCCCAGGCCACCGTCACTCCGCTGGGTACTCCCGGCATGGTGAGTTCGGCCGCTCCTGCCGCAGCCACTGCGGCTGCTGGCCCCGCCAGCATCGGCACATTATCGAACGCCACGCCCGGCGTCACCGTGATGCGCGACGGTGTCAGCATTCCCGTCGATGGCAATCAGACGCTGATGGCCGGCGACCGCGTGCTGGTGCCGCAGGACGGCCACGCCAATGTGCTCTTCCCCGGATCGGCCACCAACAAGGCTCCGCTCGCAGGTGTGTTCACCGGCGGCACCGACGCCACCATCGGCTCGACCAAGCTGCCCGGCGGCCTCGAACAAGTGAATGTGGATGTCGCCTCGGGCGACCTGCAGGTGACTCCGCCCGACAGCGACGCGGATGCCGCTGCCCTGGCCGTCACCAAGAAGCTCGCTGCCGGCAGCGGCATCGGGCTGGGTGAATTCGCGCTCGGCGCCCTGGGCGCCGCGGCGCTGGGTGCCGCTCTCAGCGGTGGTGGCGGCGGCAGCGACAGCGTCGTTCCGCTGCTTGTCGGTTCGGGCAATCCGAGCACGCCGGGCGACTCCGATGCGGACGCCGATTCGGATGCGGACGCGGATGCCGATGCGGATGCGGATGGTGACGCCGATGCCGATGCCGATGCCGATGCCGATGCCGATGCCGATGCCGATGCCGACGCCGACGCCGACGCCGACGCGGACGCCGACGCCGACGCGGACGCGGACGCGGACGCGGATGCGGATGCGGATGCCGACGCTGACGCGGATGCTGACGCTGACGCTGACGCTGACGCTGACGCTGACGCTGACGCGGATGCCGATGCCGATGCCGATGCCGATGCCGATGCCGATGCCGATGCCGATGCCGATGCCGACGCCGACGCCGACGCAGACGCAGACGCAGACGCAGACCACCTCCTCGACCCGGGCGACGGCCTCCTTGGCCACGTCACCGACAGCCTCGGCGGCGCGCTCGGCCTCGGCGACTCGCTCACCCCGGTCACCAACACGACCGACGGGCTGACCGACACGCTCGACGACGTGTTGGCTCCGCTGCTCGGCAGCGAGTTCACGCCGAACGATCCCAACCAGTTCGACCCGATCGACAACACCGTCGGCAGCGTGACCGACCTGCTGGGCGATTCGCTGAGCCCGACGCTCGACAACCTGCTGGGCCAGGGCGCGACCACCGCCATCCTCGGCACGGTGCTGGGCCAGGTCGACTACCTGACCGACGCGCTGGACAACGGCCTGACCAACCTCGTCGGTGACCACGGCATCATCAGCGGCCTGACCGACGCCCTCGGCCTCAGCGGCCTCACCGACCAGCTCGTGGGCAACGACGGCCTGCTGGGCGGCGTGCTCGACAACGTGCTGGGCGAAGGCAGTCTCGTGAACGGCCTGCTGGCCGAAGACGGCCTGGTCGGTGGCCTGCTCGGCGAAGACGGCGTCGTCGGTGGCCTGCTGGGTGAGGACAGCGCCCTGGGCGGCGTCCTCGGCAACGTGCTGGGCAGCGACGGCCTCGTCGGCGGCCTGCTTGGCGACGGCGCCGTGGGCAGCCTGACCGGCGGCCTGCTGGGTGACGACGGCGTGCTGGGCGGCCTGCTCGGCGACGGCAGCGCAGTGGGCGGCCTGCTGGGTAACGATGGTCTGGTGGGTGGCCTGCTCGGCGGCGACGGTGCCCTCTCGGGCCTGCTCGGCAGCAGCGGCCTCACCGGCGAACTGCTGGGCCACGGTGGCCTGGTCGACAGCCTGCTGGGCCAGGACGGCGCGATCTCTGGCCTGATCTCCGACAGCCCGCTGGGCGGCCTGCTCGGTGGCGAGGGCGGCCTGCTGGGCGGTGCCGTCGACGGCCTGCTCGGCGACGACGGCCTGGTCGGCGGCCTGCTGGGTGACGACGGCCTCGTGGGCGGCCTGCTCGGCAACGACGGTCTCCTCGGCGGCGTGCTGGGCGGCGACGGCCTGCTGGGCGGTGTGCTCGGCAACGACGGCCTGGTCGGCGGCCTGCTGGGTGACGACGGCCTCGTGGGCGGCCTGCTCGGCAATGACGGTCTGCTCGGCGGCGTGCTGGGCGATGACGGCCTGGTCGGCGGTGTGCTCGGCGGCGACGGCATCGTGGGCGGCCTGCTCGGTGACGATGGTCTGGTCGGCGGCCTGCTCGGTGGCGATGGCCTGCTGGGCGGCGTGATCGGCGACGACGGCCTCGCCAGCGGTCTGCTCGGACCGGACGGCCTGGTTGGCGGCCTGCTCGGTGAAGAAGGTCCGGTCGGCGGCCTGCTGGGCGAAGACGGCCTGCTGGGTGGCCTGCTCGGCGACGTGCTGGGCGGCATCGGCGGTGGCGGCACCCCGGGCACTGGCGCTGCGCTGCTCGACCCGGCCGACGGCGTGGTCGGCAACCTGGTCGACGGCCTCAACACCGGCCTGCTCGGCGGCCTCGGACTGGGCAACGTGCTCGGCCCGGTTGTCGGCGTCGTGGACGGCCTGACCGACACCACGGACGGCCTGCTGGGCCCGGTGCTCGGCACCAGCTTCTCGGAGAACGACCCCAATGTGCTCGACCCGGTCGACGGCCTCGTGGGCCAGGTGGCAGGCAATGCCGCCGGTCTGCTTAGCCCGCTGACCGACCAACTGCTCGGCGCAGGCACGACGAACGCGCTGTTCAACGGTGTCACGGCGCAGGTCGACTACCTGACCGACGGCGTGGCCAACCTGCTGGATGGTGGCGGCCTCCTCGGCGGCGTGCTCGGCGGCGACGGTGGTTTGCTTGGCGGTGTGCTGGGCGACGACGGCCTGCTGGGCGGTGTGCTCGGCGGCGACGGTGGCTTGCTCGGCGGTGTCCTGGGCGACGACGGTCTGCTGGGTGGCGTACTCGGCGGTGACAGCGGCCTGCTCGGTGGCGTCCTTGGCGACGACGGTCTGGTTGGCGGCCTGCTGGGCGGCCTGACTGGCGGCGATGCCGGCGGCCTGCTCGACGGCATCCTCGGCGACAACGGCGTGGTCGGTGGCCTGCTGGGTGGCCTGACTGGCGGCGACGCTGGCGGCCTGCTGGACGGTGTGCTTGGCGACGACGGTCTGGTTGGCGGCCTGCTGGGCGGCCTGACTGGCGGCGATGCCGGCGGCCTGCTGGACGGTGTGCTCGGCGACGACGGCCTGGTTGGCGGCCTGCTGGGCGGCCTGACTGGCGGCGACGCCGGTGGCCTGCTCGATGGCGTTCTTGGCGACAACGGCGTGGTCGGTGGCCTGCTGGGCGGTTTGACTGGCGGCGACGCCGGCGGCCTGCTCGACGGCGTCCTCGGTGACGACGGCCTGGTTGGCGGCCTGCTGGGTGGCCTGACTGGCGGCGACGCTGGCGGCCTGCTCGACGGCGTGCTCGGCAGCGACGGCCTTGTCGGCGGCCTGCTCGGCACCGTGACCGGTGGCGACGCTGGTGGCCTGCTCGACGGCGTGCTCGGCAGCGACGGTCTGGTCGGCGGCCTGCTCGGCACCGTGACCGGCGGCGACGCTGGCGGCCTGCTCGACGGCGTGCTCGGCAGCGACGGTCTGGTCGGCGGTCTGCTCGGCACCGTGACCGGTGGCGATGCTGGCGGCCTGCTCGACGGCGTCCTCGGCAGCGACGGCCTCGTCGGTGGCCTGCTCGGCACCGTGACCGGTGGTGACGCCGGCGGCCTGCTCGACGGCGTGCTCGGCAGCGACGGCCTCGTCGGTGGCCTGCTCGGTACCGTGACCGGTGGCGATGCTGGCGGCCTGCTCGACGGCGTGCTCGGCAGCGACGGCCTTGTCGGTGGCCTGCTCGGCACCGTGACCGGCGGCGACGCCGGTGGCCTGCTCGACGGCGTGCTCGGCAGCGACGGCCTTGTCGGTGGCCTGCTCGGCACGGTGACCGGTGGCGACGCTGGTGGCTTGCTCGACGGCGTGCTCGGCAACGATGGCCTCGTCGGCAGCCTGCTGGGTCAGGACGGTCTGGTGGGCAGCCTGCTCGGCGGCCTGACCGGCGGCAGCAGCCCGGTGGCGAACATCCTGCAGCCGGTGACCGAAGTCGCCAGCGGCGCGACCGATGCCGTGACGCCGATCGTGTCGAACGCGACCAGCGCTGTGCATGACGTGACCGCACCTGTGACCGACATCCTGGCTGGCGCCACGACGGCGGTTGCCCCGGTGGCGGATGCCGTCAGCAACGTGACGAGTGGCGTCGAACACGCCGTCACCCCGCTGGTGACGGAAGTCGTGACGCCGATCACCAGCCTGGTCGAGCACGCGGCATCGCCGGTGACGAACATCCTCCACGGCCTGCTCGGCTGATCGGCGGACACGGAACAGTTCACAAGAAGGAAGAGGGGCGAGGGAGCTTGCCGCAGCAGCACCAGGGACAGGCCGCCACCGGCCTGTCCCGCGAAAGGACCGATATGAAAAAGAATTTCCAGACAGTGGCCATCGTCGCGCTCGGCGCAGTCCTCGTGGGCTGCGCGGCCCCCAAGACCGGTCGTGACGATGCGACTTACTACTACTCGAACAAGGCTGCGACCGCGGTGCCGAAGGTGGAGCCGGCGCCTCCGCCGCCGGTGCAGAACGGACCGGTCGGCGTGCCGAAGATCGTCTATTTCGACTTCGACAAATACAACATCAGGCCCGGCGACCGGAACATCGTGGAGGCTCACGCGAGCTTCCTGCGCAACCGGCCGCAGAGCCGCGTCGTGATCGAGGGCCACACCGACCAGCGCGGCGGCCGCGAATACAACCTGGCACTGGGCCAGCGCCGTGCCGACTCGGTGCAGCGCGCGCTCACGCAGCTCGGCGTGCCCGCCGAGCGCATCGAGGCCATCAGCTGGGGCCTGGAGAAACCCGCATCGCTCGAAACCACCGAGGAGGGCTATCAGCTCAATCGCCGCGCCGAATTCAGCTACCGCTGAAGCCGGGTCACGCGATGACTTCGGCGGTGGCAGTCCCCGGACCACGCACACGTCACCAGAGCGAAAGCAGATGACGGGCGCGGCCGGTTTCCCGCATCCGAACGGGGCCGAATGATGTCCTTCCCAGACCAGCTCCACGCCTGCCACGAACGCCTGGTGTCGGTGTGCGCGGCGCTGCCTGCCCCTTACCCGGCGTTCACGCTGTTCTTCTCGGTCAGCGACGGCGCGCAGCGCGCGCACGTGGTGCACGCACGCGCCGCCGACTTCGAGACAGCATGGCGCGAAGGCGCCGGCCACGTCGAGCGCTGGGTGCGCGAGCGCGGCATCGTCTCGCCATGGCTGCGCATCGATTGGGTCGAGGGCGCGAGCCCGATGGACTGGGCCCAGTTCAAGACGCAGCTCACGGCCGTCAAGCGCAACTACTTCCGCCTCGGCCTGGCCTTCGACAAGGACTTCGCGCTCGCCTTCACCGAGCAGGAGCTCAACGCCAACGCCATGCTGTGCGGCGACTCGACCATCGCGCACTCGGTGGTCAACGCGCGCAACTTCGAGGTCTACGGCCAGGCGCGCTTCGAATGCTCGCCGCCGCTGGACATGCCCTCGGACCAGCCCGTCTACCTGCTGGCGACCGTGGGCGTGTTCTGCCAGCCCGACGGCGTGGTGCACAAGCTGGTGGGCACGGGGCTCGACGCGGGCCGCAGGCAGCTGCCGGCGCTCAACCCGCAGTCGGTGCTGGAGCTGGTGCGCAGCGGCTCGTCGTATCTCGCGCGCCAGGTACAAAGCGACGGCCTCTTCGTGTACGGCTACTTCCCGTGCTTCGACCGCCGCATTCCCACCTACGACGCGATGCGCCACGCGAGCGCGGTCTACGCCATGCTCGAGTCGTGGGAGCTCACGCGCGACGAGACGCTGCGCGCGGCCATCGACCGGGCGCTGGACCATCTCACCACTTCGCTGATCCGCGAGTACACGCTGGTCGACGGGCGCGCCGTGGCCTTCCTGGTCGACACCGGCGGCGAGATCAAGCTCGGCGGCAACGCGGCCTGCGTGCTCGCGCTGGTGAAGTACTGCGAGCTGATGGATACGCGCCGCTGGCTGCCGCTGCTGGAGCGCCTCGCGCTGGGCATCGCGTCGATGCAGGACCCGGCCACCGGCCGCTTCAACCACGTGCTGCATGCGGCCGACCTCACGGTCAAGCAGGCCTCGCGCATCATCTACTACGACGGCGAGGCGGCCTACGGCCTCATGCGCCTCTATGCCCTCACGCGCGAGCCGCAATGGCTGGCGGTGGTGGAAAAGGCCTTCGACCATTTCATCGCCAGCCAGCACTGGCAGGCGCACGACCACTGGCTCAGCTGCTGCGTCTGCGAACTCACGCACTGGAGCCCGCAGGAGAAGTATTTCCGCTTCGGCCTGCAGAACGTGGCGGGGTATCTGGACTTCGTGCTCGACCGGAAGACCACCTTCCCGACGCTGCTCGAACTCATGCTGGCCGCGCAGCAGATGCTCCAGCGGCTCGAAGGCATGCCCGCGATGCGGCACCTTCTGGACGAACTCGACACCGAGAAGTTCTACCGCGCGCTCGACTACCGCGCGCACTACCTGCTCAACGGCTTCTTCTGGCCCGAGATGGCGATGTACTTCCGCCGGCCCTCGACGGTGGTGGGCTCGTTCTTCATCCGCCACCACTCGTTCCGCGTGCGCATCGACGACGTGGAGCAGTACCTCACGGGCTTCGCCGCCTATCACCGCTACCTGATGGAGCGCCGCGCCGCGCCCGGCGGCGCGGGCTCGGGCTCCGGCGGCGGGCGCGACGACGGCGCCGTGTGGACCGCCAGCGAGATGGCGCGCGTGACCGGCGGCGAATGGGTCGTCAAGCCAGAGGACGGCTGGCGCGCCGCGGGCGTGGCGCAGCGCTCCTTCATGCGCAAGGGCCGCGTGGTGTTCGACCACCAGACGCGGCCTTCCAGGACGCCGCTGGCCGCCGTCACGCTCAAGGGCGTGCTGCAGCCGGCCGCGGCCGTGCTGTGCTCCGACCCCAAGCCGCACCTCGACAAGCGCGTGCCCGTGCTCAAGGTGCAGAACGTGCTGCAGGCCGTGCTGGAGCTGGGCGACCATGCGCGCGCCGAGTTCACCGGCCGCGTGTGCGGCGTGCTCGGCAGCGGCGCGGGCAGCAGCACCGTGGCCGCGATGCTGGCCGGCGCGCTGACCGTGTGGGGCGAGGTCGGCCAGCCCGAGGGCAACGTGAGCCTGCCGTCGGGCATCGCGTGGAACATGACCTGCATGCCGAGGCACGCGGCCTACTGGGTGCTGGAGATGGGCACCTCGCACATGCCGGCGTCGGCGCAGCTGGTGCGGCCTTCGCTGATCGTGGTGACGGGGCTTTCCACCGCATCGCAGAAACATCGCGGCCCGAGCGAGGCCGCCGCGCGCCTGGACAGCCGGATCTTCCAGGCGATGGCGCCGGGCGACGCCGTGGTGCTCAACCGCGACATGCCCGAGTTCGCTACCTTCGCCGAAGCGGCGATGGCGCAGCAGCTGCAGATCGTGACCTACGGCGAGCACAAGGATGCCGACGTGCGCCTGCTGGCCTTCGACCATGGCGAGGTGCAGGCGCAGGTGGCGGGCGAGCCCTTCCAGCTGCGGCTGAATGCGCCGGGCCGGCACATGGGCGCGAGCGCCATCGCCGCGCTCGCCGCGCTGCAGGCCATGCGCCTGCCGCTGGCCGCCGCGGTCGAGCCTTTCGCGCACTTCGAGCCGCCGGGCGGCCGCGGCGCGCTGCACACCATCCACATCGGCGGCGGCAGCTTCAAGCTGATCGACGAGACCTACGACGCCAACCCGAGCTCGATGCGCGCGGCGCTGGAGCTGCTGTCGCAGGCGCCCTGCGAGCCGGCGCGCCGCGTGGCGATCCTCGGCGACATGCAGGAGCTCGGCCCTGCCGCGCAGCGCCACCACCTCGACCTCGAGGCCGAGCTGCTCGCGTCGCAGCCCGACCGCGTGCTGCTGTGCGGCCCGCTGATGCGCGCGCTGCATGCGCGCATCCGCACCAAGGTGCGCTCGCACTGGTTCGTCGATGTGTCCGATCTGTCGACCGCGCTCGGCG
Organism: Variovorax sp. TLI9-5A; assembly: GCF_056867935.1. Lineage (NCBI taxonomy): Bacteria > Pseudomonadati > Pseudomonadota > Betaproteobacteria > Burkholderiales > Comamonadaceae > Variovorax > Variovorax sp. TLI9-5A. The sequence goes on from NZ_CP200310.1 coordinate 1,342,278, forward strand.
GGCTGCTGCAGCCCGGCGACTGGGTGTTGGCGAAGAGTTCCGCGGGCGTGGGCCTTTCGCGCCTTGCCCGGGTTTTGAAAGCACTGCCATGAGATTGAACGCACTCCTGCACTCGGCCTTCGGATACGAGGCTCCGATCCAGCGCCAGCCGGCCGCGCGCCACTGGTGGCTGGGCTGGCTGCAGCTGCTGTGCGCGTGGGTGCTTTGCATGCTGCTGTGCGCCAACATCGCGCTGGTGTTCGCGCAGGATTTGTCAGGGCAGAAAGGGGAGGCCAGGGCAGGGAGGCCGGCCGGTTGCGCGGTAACGGGAAGCGCCGCGCAACCGGAGCCGGTTCATGGGATCAGGGCCGATATCGCGAGGGGGCAGAAGCTGTCGTGCTGATGTGTGTTTGAAGCACACGGTGAGCGAATATTTGCCTTGTAACAGTCGGGTAACAGTTGATAATGACGCAGGCGTCATTGCACGACGAACCGGCTCTTTCCCATGATCAAGTTCCTCCTGCCAAGCCAACTGGTTGCCGAGTCCCCGGACGAGCCCGGAGCCAGTCCTTACGCTGGCGCGCTGAACGCCGCGTTCCGCGCTGCCTACCCGCTCGTGAAGAGCGCGGCATGGCGCTCGCTGCCCATCAGCCTGTTCGGGCTGCTGCCTTCCATCTTCCTGCTGCAGGTGTATGACCGCGTGCTCTCGCGCAGCGGCACCTCGACGCTGGCCGCGCTGGTCAGCGGCATCCTGTTCTTCCTGTGCATCGAGTTCTGGCTGCGCACGCGCCGCTCGCGCCTGCTGCGCAACGCGGGCGCCATCGTCGACCACGGCGTCTCGGGCGCGCTGCTGAACTCGATGCTGGGCCGGCCGCTGCGCGCGCTCGAAGCGCGGCCCGCGTCGGTGTGGCACCTGTACTTCCGCGACGTGGCCTCGGTGCGCGGCACCATCACCGGCGGGCTGGCCCAGTCCATCTTCGACCTGCCCATGGCCGTCTTCGCGCTGGTGGTCATCGGCATCGTCGCGCTGCCGGTGCTGCCGGTGGTGGCGCTCTTCCTCGGGATCATGTCCTTCCTCGCGTGGTGGTGGGCCGACGAGGTGCGCTCCGGCCGCGTGGAAGAAGTGCAGCGCGGGCGCGGCCTGGATCGCGTGACCGCCGAGATCTGCAACGCGCGCGAAACCCTCAAGGCCCAGGCCAACGACGCGCCCACCATCGAGATGTGGCGCCAGACCTACAACGCCTGGCTCGCCGAGAGCTTCAGCAAGAACGGCCAGATCGAGACCGCGCGCGACGGCACCACCGTGCTGCTCACCGTGTTCTCGGTGGTGGTCGTGACTGTCGGCGCCGTTTCGGTGATGGAGCAGTGGATGACGGTGGGCGGCCTCGTCGCCTCGAACATGCTGGCGCTCAAGGCGCTGCAGCCGGTGGCCGGGCTGGTGTCGAACTGGCGCTCGCTGGCCACCGCCAAGGAAGCCGCCAAGCGCCTGGAGACCGTGCTGCGCGAACCGGTCGAGAAGCCGCCCACGGGCATGACGCTGCCCCAGCCGCTGGGCCGCATCACCCTGAAGGACGTGAGCTTCAGCTTCACCGAAACCGCGCAGCAGCCGGTGCTGGAGAACGTCGACCTCGACATCGGCCCGGGCGGCCTGCACGTGATCGTCGGGCGCAACGGCGCGGGCAAGTCCACGCTGGTGAAGCTGCTGTCGGGCCTCTACACGCCCACGCGCGGCGTGGTGAGCATCGGCGAGTACGACCTCTCGCAGTTCGGCCGCGAGGAGCTGTCGCGCTGGATCAGCTACCTCTCGCAGGAGGTCTACTGGTTCGGCGGCTCGCTGATCGACGTGATGCGCCGCAACGCGCCGGGCCAGAGCGACGAGCAGATCGTCGCGGCCTGCAGGCTCTCGGGCGCGCACGACTTCATCTCGCGGCTGCCCGACGGCTACCGCACCATGGTCGGCGAAGGCGGCACCGGCGTGTCGGTGGGCGAGCGGCGCAAGCTTGCGCTGGCCATGAGCTTCCTGCGCAAGCCCTCGGTGCTGGTGCTCGACGAGCCAAGCAACGACCTCGATTTCCAGAGCGAGCGCAACCTGCTCGCCACGCTGCTCGCGGTGGCCAAGGTGCGCACCGTGGTGGTGGTCACGCATTCGCTGCGTATCGTCTCCGCCGCCAACGTGGTCTACCACGTCACCGGCATGGGCAACGTGGAGCAGGGCACGGCGGCGGTGATGGTGCCGAAGCTGTTCGGCGTGAAAAAGCCGCTGGTCGCGCTGGGCGACGCGGAAGACGGCTCGGCTGGCGCTTCGCCGGCCTCCCGCTCCATGGCGTGAGGCGAGTGACAAGCGACGAACAACGAGTGACGAACGAAGAGTGACCGGGGACGCGATTTGAAAATAGACCTGCCGCAGATTCTTCAGGACGAGAACGAGAAGCGCGCGGCCCAGACCTCGCCGCAGGGGCGGCGGCGGCAGTGGATCATCGGCGGCGCGATCGGCGTGCTCGCGCTGGTCGGCCTGGGCTTTCCGATGGAGACCGTGGTGGTCGCGCCGGGCCGCGTGATTCCCTCGGACCGCGTGAAGTCCATCCAGCACCTGGAGGGCGGCATCGTCAGCAACGTGCTGGTGAAGGAAGGCGAGAAGGTCAAGCAGGGCCAGTCGCTGGTCGAGATCGACCTGGGCGGCAGCGGCCTCAACCTCGAAGAGCTCACAGCCCGCTACGCCGCCACGCAGGCCACGCGCGTGCGGCTCATGGCCGAGAGCCGCGGCCAGCCGCTCACGCGCCAGTCTTTCGCGACCGACATCGACGAGGGCGTGTTCGAAGGCGAGACCGGCGCCTACCAGGCACGCGCGCTCGAGCAGCGCGGCGTGATGGCCGGCGCGGTGTCGGGCCTGGAGCAGGCGCGCAGCAAGAAGCTGGAGCAGGAGGCCAAGGTCAAGGGCCTGAGTGACCGGCTGGCGCTGATGCAGAAGGAACTGGAAATCTCCGAGCAGCTGCTCAGCGAGAAGCTGGTGGGCCAGGTGGAAGTGCTGGAGAAGCGCCGCCAGGCCGAGAGCGTGCGCAGCGAACTCGCGGTGGCGCGCCAGGGCGTGGTTTCGGCCAACGCCTCCATCACCGAGGCGCAGGCCAAGATGGCGGAGGCCGAAGGGCGCTTCCGCCGCCGCGCGTCGGACGAACTGGCCACGGTGGAGCGCCAGTTCGCGAGCCTGGCCGAAGACCTAGCGCGTGCGCGCACCCAGCGCTCGCGCACCGTGGTGAAGGCGCCTTCGGACGGCATCGTGAAGGGCCTGCGCAACTCCAGCCCGGGCTGGGTGGTGAAGCCGGGCGAATCGATCCTCGAAGTGGTGCCCGACGAGGACGAGATCATGGTCGAGGCGCGGCTCAACCCCAACGACCGCGGCTTCATCGAAGTGGGCCAGGAGGCACGCGTGAAGATCACCGCCTACGACTACCTGCGCTACGGCGCAGTCGACGGCAAGGTGAAGCTGGTGGCGGCCGACGCCGACCGCGACCCCGCCATTTCCAACGGCGCGCCGTACTACCGGCTGCTCATCAGCATGTCGCAGTCGCACGTGGGCCGCACGGAGAACCGCATCACCGCCGGCATGGAGTCCGAAGTGGACCTGCGCGTTGGCACCGACCCGTTCATCTGGTACATCCTGCGACCTGTGCTCAAGCTTCGCCGCGAAGCTTTCCGCGAACCATGAAGTACCGCAAACCGGTCGATCTGCGCCGCGTGGGCACCGGCGCCGTCTGCGCAGCACTGTGCGCGGGCTTCGCTCTGCCGCCGGCCTACGCACAGGAGCAACAGCCGCAACAACAACAGCCCCAGCCGCTGCCCGACTACCTGCTGCAGCAGCAGGAGATGGAAAGCGCCGCCAGGCTCACGGTCGCGCGCAGGCTGTCGCCGCCCTCGCTGGGCGCCGCGAGCTACGCGCAGCAGGTGAAGCAGGCGCTGATCGCACTCTCGCAGGATTACCCCGAAGTGCAGACCATGCAGGCGGCAGCCAACACCAGCAGCTACGGCGTGGACGCGGCCAAGCAGGCGCGCTACCCGAAGTTCAAGGTCGGCACCTCCTCGGGCAACTACAACAGCGGCGCGGCCAACGCCAAGACGCAGAGCTACACCGTGCTGACCGCCGAGGCGCGCGTGAGCCTGATCGACGGCGGCGCCATGAGCGCCGCGCAGCGCGCCGCCGAGGCGGGCAACCAGGCCGACGACGAGGCCGTGGTCACCACCTCGCAGAAGGTGGTGCTGGACGCGCTCACCGCCTACCTGCAGGTGCAGCGCTTCGACCTCAAGAAGCAGATCGCGCACAAGGCCACCGAGGTGGTGGCCGAACTTTCGAAGGCCGAGGCTCGCCGCGTGGCGCTGGGTGTGAGTGGCGACAACGACCTGAACATGGCCGCCTCGCGCCGCGCGCTGGTGGCCGCGCGCGAGTCCGACTTCGAGGCGCAGCGCGACGAGGCGATGGCCAAGTTCCGCAACTACTTCAAGTTCTCGCCGAACGCCGAATCACTGCCCGTGCTCGCGGCGCCGGCGCAGTGGCGCATTGCCACGCAGGAAGAGGCGCTGCGCCGCGCCGAGTCGCGCAGCACCGAGATCGCCGAAGCGCTGGGCCGCATCGAGCGGGCGAGGGCGCTGGCCGACCAGCAGGACGCGAGCCTCTACCCCACGCTGGATGCCGTGGTCGTGAAGAGCAAGGACCCGCGCGGCGTCTCGCCGCAGGACCCGACGCGCGCGGCCTTCGAACTCAACTGGAACTTCGGCAACGGCTTCGACCGCCAGCTGCGCATGAAGTCGGCACTGGCCGAAGTCGCCAACCAGGAAGCCAAGCTGGAAGGCGTGAAGCTCAATCTGTTCGAGCTCACTGCCGCCTCGTGGTCGCGCACCGTTTCCGGCCGCGAGCGCGAGAAGCAGCTCATGGAAGCCGTCAGCACCTCCGGCCAGGCCTTCCGAGGCCGCCGCCGCCTGATGGAGTTCGGCCGCGAAACCCTGCCCAAGGTGCTCGACGCGCAGCTCGACTACTACACGCTGCTGTTCGACTATGTCGACGGCGTCTTCGACCTGCGCATCTCCGAGCTGCGCCTTGCGCGTACCACCGGCGAACTGCGCATCGACCCCGCCGGCCCCAACAACTGGATCGACCGTCTCTTCGGCGCGCCCAGCCGCCAGGTGCTGACAGAGGATGGCCTGCTTGCGAAGCTGTGCATCTCGAGCAACACGGCCTGCGCGAGCGAGCCTGTGGTGGCCGAACGCGCGACGGGAGCGGCTGGAGCGCCGCCTGCGCTGCGCAGGGCCCAGCGCCTCTCGATCCCCTGACGCCCGGCGAGTGGGCAGTCTGGGGCGAGCCTATTGCTCTTCAGGGATTCCTGGCTCGCCGTCCAGGATCTGGTACTTGCGCATTTTTTCCCACAGCACCTTGCGGCTGATGCCCAGGTGCTGCGCCGTGTCCTGGCGCTTCCAGTCGTTGATCTCCAGCGCCGCGATGATGCGGTTGCGCTCGCTGCTGTTCCAGCCCTTGCGGTCGGCGCTGCCGTCGATCGCGCCAATGCCGCCACCGTTGCCATTCATGCCGTTGCCGGCCGATGCGGCCGGCGCAGGCGTGCCACGCGTGAGCGCAATGGCGCGCTGGATCAGGTTCTGGTCCCAGCCGCGCAGCTGCCGCGCGATCACGCCCACGCGCTCCGCGAGATTGCGCAGCTGCCGCACGTTGCCGGGGAAGTAGGTCTCGGCCACAGCATCGCTGAGCCAGTGCGGCGTTTCGCCAAGCGCTTCGAGCTCGTCGCCGAGCACGTTGCTCAGCAGCGCCTTGAAGATCGCGATCTTGTCGATCTCGCCGCGCTCCTCGAGGCTGGGCACATGCAGCTCGATCACCGCGAGCCGGTAGAACAGGTCGGCGCGGAATTCGCCGCTGGCCACCATCTCGCGCAGGTTGCGGTTGGTGGCCGCCACCAGCCGGAAGTCCACGCGCACCGGCGCCGTCGCGCCCAGCCGCGTGACCGCGTTGTCCTCCAGCACGCGCAGCAGCTTCACCTGCTGGTAGCGCGGCAGGTCGCCGATCTCGTCGAGGAACAGCGTGCCTCCGGTGGCCTGCTCGAAGTAGCCGCGATGCGCATGCACAGCGCCCGTGAAGGAGCCCTTGGTGTGGCCGAAGAAGAGCGACTCGAAGAGGCCATCGGGAATCGCGCCGCAGTTCACCGCCACGAACGCGCCCTTGCCGTAGCGCTGGTGACCCAGGTGCAGCTGCTGCGCGATGCGCTCCTTGCCCACGCCGGTTTCGCCGCGCACCAGCACGCTGTGGTCGCAGTCGGCAAACGCGCCCACTTCGGCCAGCAGCGCCTTCATCGCGTCGGAATGCGCCACCAGCACGTCGGGCGCCTGCGGCGCCACCTCGCGCGCACGCAGCTGCCGCACCAGCTTCGCGACCATCGTGCGCAGCTCGGCGCAGGTGAAGTCGTAGGGCAGCACGTGAAGGTACTCGGGCGGATAAGTGCGCGAGTCGCGCTCGCGCGAACCGGCCGCCACCCAGATCACCGGCATGCCCTGCAGCAGCTCGGTCGCATGCGCCAGCCCGCCGCTGTCGATGACCGTCACGCTGATGATCGCCACCGCCGGCCGCATCGCCACGCCCGCGTCCTGCGGCGGAGGCGGCATGCCGTCGGCCCGGACAACCTCCACGTCGAAGCTCGCCATGCACCGCGCGATGCGGTCGAGGATGTCGGCTTTGCCTTCCCAGACAAAGAGGTCGAGTTCGTCGAAATTGGCGGGGGAGCTCATCGAAGTGACACGAAATTTAGTAAACGAGCTGGGCGCCGCTGGAGCAACTGAGTCGACCCCCTACCTCCGCCTGGGCGAGGTTCACTCCGAGCACCTTGCTCAGCAAAGTGTTGAGCAAGGGGTCGAGCAGTGGTGACAACACGCCGGAGACGACACTCGTCAGGACATTGATGACGCTGCTGAGCGTGTTTGTTAGGCCTGAAAGCACGTTCGACAAACCGCCGCCCGGTGCAGTGGGTGGGATCGTGATCAGGAGGTTCAGTGCATTCAGGGTATCGCTCACACTGTTGACGATGTTCTGTGTCGTGATCGCCAGATAGTTGGGCGGCTGATCCAGGGGGGGGGATTCGCAAAGAACTGCGATTGCGTGGAAGATGCCACTGGCACGTCGGCCTTGAGTCCGAGGCCTCCACCGTAGAAGGCCTTGCGTGTCGAGGCGTCGCAACTCACCACGCCGAGGCCCAGCAATCCCAACTGGCAGCTTTGAGAGCCGATGTCGATCACCGACACGGGGTTGACAGGAGGTGGCGCACTGGATGAAAAGGCGTTTGTCTTTGCTGCTGCGGCTGTCGCCCCCAGGCTGCCGACCCGCAGCGTCGCTGCCGAAGTGGTTGTCAGTGCGGTCAGGGATGTCGCTCCTGACGTACAGCTGAAGTCCGTGACTCGGGAAGCGGCTCCACCCGCGTCCAGGCTGATGTCCAGACGCACTGGTGCCGGAAGAATCTTCAGATCGGTCACATTGCGTGTGCAGCCCAGCGTACATCCAAGGATGTTTTGCAAGCCGGTGAAGAGATTCAGGCTCAGCAGGTTGTTAAGCAGATCCGTGACGGGCGAGAGCGCATTCGTCAGTGCATTGACCAGGCTGGTGATACCACTCAGGACTGGCAGTTCGATGGAGATCAATGCCCGTACCTGAGCTGTGCGCACGTAGATCTGATCAGGCCCTGTCGGGTTGATCTTCGCCAATGCGGGATTGCCCGTGGCAGAGAGCTGCGGCGGTTCGATGACTTTGACGTTCGTCGTTATCGTGGCCAACCCTGACAGAGGAAGGCTTGCCGTGACCGCCAGGCCATTCTTGGCATTTGCGGCCTGCACCACGCCTTGAAGCAACTGGAAAAGCTGCAGATCGGTGTTCAGGGCAGCTGCATCGGTTCCGGTCTGTACACCAAGCAGATCGCCCAACTTCAGCAATGGCTGGGCGGCCGCCGCAGTGGCGCTGATTTTGATCAGATTGAGCGCGTCGATCACAACCTGTGCCGTATTTCCGCTGCGCTGCAAGGCATCGATCATGGCTTGAATCAGCGTGCCCACTGAAACGTTCGTGCTCAGCACCTGATCGTATTTTCCAACGCCGATACCGAGATTGATCCCCAATTGGTCGATGTATGTCAGCAACTTGACGTTGGTGTTGAGAAGACCATTCCATCCGACTGCGTCGATGTTGAGGCTGCCTCCTAGCAAACCACCGAAGACCGCGTTGAGCAGTGGAGACTGCGTGGAGTCAACTGACAAAAGTGTAGAGCGGATGCTCAGATTTGCTCGGGGAGTCTGTTGAGCAGCTAGTGCGTCCACGGTGATCGGCTTTGCCTGGTTTCCAGGGATCCCAGCCAAAAGAAGTGGAGGAGTTCTGCTGATGGTGACTCTGACTGCGTTGAGTTTCTGACCGCTGTCCGGCGGACCGAAATGGGGGGCGGTCGGTCGTAAGACCGGGTCCCATCGGCCGCACACAACGCTTGCTGCGGCGAGGGGGGCGAGCCCAACCGGCATGTTCTGAGCCGCATTGGCGACCGCCGCGGTTGTCGCGGTCCCACAGTTGTTGACCCCCAGCCCCTGCGCACCGGCCAGGGCCGCAAGATCCGCTGTCTTCTGCAGCTCTCGTTTCAGATAGAACAGGTAGCCCAGTTCGGTACCAATCAAGGTGATGATGATCAGGCTCAACGCGATTGCCGTGTTGACCAGGATGGAGCCCGCAGATCCTTTGCGTCGGTGCGACATGGCGGTGGTGCGAAGGTTTGGAGCGTCGAGGCGAATGTTCATGTTCGCCCTTTTCATGTGGGCTGGATCGCCGCAGTCGACCGACTTTTCAATTGGTCTGGCATCCAGAGACTTGCGTCAAGAAGAGGGACCGAAGGCAATAGGCGATTGGCACTGTACGGATAGGTCACGGTCACAACGACGCTGGCGTTGGGGTTGGTTCCTGTAGGTGTGATGGCCACAGTCACCTGGGTGGCGATCCAGGCGCGTCGGGTTAGCAGGGAAGCATTCGAGGCGGCGGGTACGACCAGCGAGCCGGCGAGCGAGTCGTAGACGACGCTCTGGATTCGCGAGTCGTTGATCGCGGGGGAGAATTCAGCAAGACCACGGCACGAGCGCCATCCTCGGCGGAGCGTGAAACAGCTTGCTGTGTATAGAGCACGGCTCCGAAAGTTGCCAGCCCGTACACGACCAGAAAAAGCACGAGGAAGATCAGCGCGAACTCGATGGCAGCTACGCCGCGCTGACGATGAAGACGCAGAACAATCACGGCGTCCTCCCGTCGAGCAGGATGGTGGCGCGTCCGATCAATCGATCGGGCATGGCGACGGCCGGCAAGGGAGGGAGCAGTTGCCTCATATTGCTGGCTGTGACCGTGACGACCATCTGGCAACGGGTACCCCATGTGACGCCGCAGGTGCTGAGGACAGAAGATGCGCAGTTGTTGTTGGCGACCTGGCATACCGTTGCTGTGACATCCAATGCCACCGCGGCGGGCAACCAACCAGCCTGGGCGGTAGCGACCGCCTGGGCTTGCGTGGCGCGCGTGGGAAAGTCGGGCTGGTAGCGCAATGCTGCGCGCGCACCATCTTCCGCCGCGTTCTGCAGGCCCATGCGCAGCGCGAAGAGGATGCCATAGCTGATGCTTCCGTAGAGCAGTGCGAAGAAGATCAAGAACACCATGGCGAACTCGACCGCGTACACACCGCGCTGGGCATGCGCGCCTGTGTGGGTGCAAAAGCGTGAGGCCATCATCGTGAAGCCCGAGGTGGTGCCGTTTGCGGTGCGATGACTACTTCGGTATCGCACCGCCACCGCTGTTGCTCGAGGACTGCCTGACGATGGAAGTCATGCGCTCGGGAATCGGGAACTCGAAGCTCTTCAGGTAGCGTTCGTAGCTGCGGTTCGCGACGTTGCCCGCGATGGTCCGCGGCGTGGTGGACGAAATCTCACCGCCGCGCTGCCAGGCGAGCAGACTTTGCGTGGCGTCGCCCACCCGCAGCGGTTCGTAGTCGAACTCTCTGGCCTCACTCGCCTCTTCCTGGCCCTGCTGCTGTGGTGCAGGCGTCGCGAAGGGCTCAGTCGTGTTCCCAACAGATGCGGCGGGATCCTGCGCCTTCGCAACGGGGGCGGTGAGCGGTTGCGGCGGCTGCTGCGCGAACGCGGTGGTTGCAGGCATCAGCAGCGTGGCCGCCAGGCCGAACGTGGACAGCACCGAGATACGGGCAATGGATTTTTTTTTCGTCATGGTGTGCCTCGTGAACTTGAATTCGGCGACGGTGAAGTCGTGACATCCGCCGTGGCGGGGTTGAGCTGGCTGGCCGTGCGAATGCCGCCGTTGTCGGACCAGCGGGAAGCCTTGAGCATCAGTGGCTGCTGCGCTTGCTCTTCGCGCGAGACCGTGTCCGGAAGCGGGCGCATGGCGGCAACGGACGGCGGCAGTGAGCTGGAGGCTGCAGGGAGGACAACGCCACCCGCGCGGAGCTGCTGCGCCGCATCGCGTACCGCCGCGCGGGCTGCGGGAGACATGCGATTGGCTTCCATCAGCTTGTTCGCCTGTTCGCTCTGGTCTGTGATTTCGAGATACAGCGCCAGATTGGATTGGGCCTGTGCGCTGTCGGGGCGCAACTGAAGCGCTTGCATCAGCGGCAGCCGGGCGTCGGCGATCTGCCCCGTGCGCAGGCTGGCATAGCCGAGGTCGCTGAGCAGGGCGGCGTCAGTAGGTGTCAGGCGCTGGGCCTGCTTCAGCAGCTGTACGGCCTCGGCGAAGCTGCCGCGCGCGCCTGCCAGCAGACCCAGGCCGCGATAACCGGCACTTTCGAGCGGAGTGCCGATGAGGCGCTTGTAGGTCTGCTCGCTCAAGGCGGCCTGCCCCGTCTGCCTCAGCGCGTCGGCGCGCATACGCGTGGATTCTGGCGAAACGCCCCAGCGTTGTTCGAGGGCGTCGATGTGCGCCAGAGATGCGAACCACAGGCCTTCCTTCTGCATCTGCTCGACGAGCTTGAGGTAAGTGGTCTTGGTATCGATCGCGGCCCCGGCCTTGGTGTCCGCCGCGGCATCCGCCGCCGCACGCTGCTGTGCATCGACGCTGGCGGCGTATTGGTCCTTGAGTGCGCCGCATCCGGTGACGGCTAGCACCGTGGCTGCACAGGCCAGCAGGCGGATGGCGTCACGCGGGCGCATGCAAAAGTCGAGGGTGTTCATTTGCTGATCGCTCCCAGTGAACGGACTATCGCGATGAAGCCGGGTCCGGCGGTGACGATGACCAGCGCCGGCAGCAGCGTGGTGACCATGACACCGGTCATCTTCACGGTGATCTTTCCGATGCGTTCCTTCATTTCCGAGCGGCGATGCTCGCGCAGCCGGTCGCTGAAGATACGCAGCGGCTCCTGTACCGCGCCGCCATGCCGGTCGACCTGTACCAGGAGCGAGACGAGGCCCCGGAGGTTTTCGTTCTTGTGCAGCGTCGCGAGGCGGTGCAGCGAATGTTCGCGGGTGCGGCCGCGGCTGTACTGGTTGTTGGCCAGCGAAAGCTCGTAGCCGAGCACGTGCAGCACGTGCGAGAAATCGGTGGCCATGATCTGTAGGCTCTGGTCCAGGCTCAGCCCTACGCCCTGCAACAGCCGCAGCAGGTCGATGAAAAGTGGAAGCTCCTGTGCCGCGCGTTCGCGCCGGGCAGCAGCGAAATGGCCAAGCACCCACTTGGGCGCCATGAAGCCGATGACGAACGCGGCGGTCAGCACAACGATGACCGTGCGCTGCGCATGCCCGCCGCTCCATACCACATAGGCGATCAGTGGCAGCAGCAATGCGAGCAGCACGCGGGTGACCAGGAAGATCAGCTGCGCGCGCTTCGAAGGCAGACCGCACTGGTCGATGAGGTTCCGGTCCTCGTCCGCCACCAGCGCCCGGCCCAATCGCGAATCGAGCCAGTGGAACGGCAGTTCGATATCCGATGGCACGGGTTCATCCGTCTGCAATGCAGAGTCCGCTACGGACTTCGATACCTCGGGCAGCACCGCGCCCTGGCGGATCGCGCGGCCGATCACCTGCCCGCTGCGCGCACGTCGCAGCTCGGCGGCGATCAGCGCACCAGCGCCGATCATCAGGCCCACGGCGAGCAGGACAAGGCTGGCGATGGCCAGTTGATTCGGCGTGAATGTCATGCCAGCCTCGCCAATCGATAGAGAAGCGCCGCGCCTACCAACTGAAGGCCTACCGAGGAAAAGATCAGTATGCGGCCGGTACCGTCGTTCCACATGCCCATGAAGTAGCCGGGATTGCTGAAGATGAGGAATGCACCTACGCCCACCGGCAGCAGCCCGAGGATCCAGGCGGAGAGTCGTGTCTCCGAAGACATTGCGATCAACTCCTGCTCGGCCTGTTCGCGGTCGCGCATGAAATTGCTGACACGTTCCAGCAGCAGGTCGGCACGGCCACCGTAGCGCACGCCCAGGCCCAGGATGGAAGCCAGCAGGTACATCTCTTCCACGCGTACGTTGGCGGCGGTCTGGTGCAGTGCGCGGTCCAGGTCCATGCCGGCACGCACCAGCGATGCGGAACGTTCCAGATGGCCGCGCAGCGGCGCCTGTGTGGTCGCGATTGCCAGCTGGAATGCCGCCTGCGTGGAGTTGCCGATGGTGATGAGGCGCACCATCGAGTCGATGTAGGCGGGGAGTTGGCCTACGAGCTTGCGCCGGAAACTCTGCAGCCGTAGCCAGATCGCGAAGACGGCGATGAGAGCGAGAAGGAGCAGCACACCCAGAGCCGCGAGCCAGCCAGCGAATGCGCCGGTCAGCGCGAAAAGCGCCGCGATGCCAGCCAGCGCCAGGGCGGTTGCACGCGGATCGATCACGCCCGTCAGCCAGTCGGGCAGGGCGCGTTCCAGCAGGCCTGGTGGGGCGGTGGCAGCATCTGCGTTGCTGTTCAGCCACGGGTCCGTGGTCAGGCCCGACATCAGTCCATCGCTCGGCAGGTCCCGCAGGGGCATTGGTATTGGCGCGGCGTCGGCGGCAGCGGCGCTGGCCAGGATCTGCTGATTCAGATGCCGCTCCGTCGCCAGCCGCCCCTGCCTGTTCCTTGCCCATTGCCACAGCAGCAGCCCCGCGGCCGCCAGCAGCAGCGCGATGCAGGCCACCACGAGCAGGGCTTCACGCACGGTGGTCTCCTCCCTGCTGCGACGCGCGCTGCAGCGACTGGCGGAAGCGCGTGATCTTCGGCGAGTGCGGCGCGATGCCCAGCGACACCCAGCGGTCGCGCTCCTCGCCGTCTGGCGAGACGATCGGCTCGTAGCGGTACAGCTCCTGCATCGCCACCACGTTGTCATTGACGCCCGTGACCTCGCTCAGCGAGATGATGCGGCGCTGCCCGTTCGACAGCCGCCCGATCTGCACGATGAAGTCGATGGCGTTGGCGATCTGCCGGCGCAGGCTCACTTCGCTGCCCTGGTAGCCGGCGAAGCCCGCGAGCATCTCCAGGCGGTAGAGGCATTCGCGCGGCGAGCTCGCGTGGATGGTGCCCATCGAGCCTTCGTGGCCGGTGTTCATGGCCTGCATCATCTCGATGACTTCGGCGCCGCGCACCTCGCCCACGATGATGCGGTCGGGCCTCATGCGCAGGCTGTTGCGCAGCAGGTCGCGGATCGACACCACGCCCTGGCCGTCGAAGCCGCCGGGGCGGCTTTCGAGCCGCACCACATGGCTGGTGCCGAGCGAGAGTTCGGCCGTGTCTTCGATGGTGATCACGCGCTCGCGCGCGGGAATGAAGCTGGCGAGCGCGTTGAGCAGCGAGGTCTTGCCCGAGCTGGTGCCTCCGCTCACGAGGACGTTGCAGCGCGCGCGCACCGCGATCTCCAGCAGCTGCGCCATGCCCGCGTCGAAGGTGCCCAGCTTCACCAGGTCGGCCGGCGTGAGCGGCTCCTTGCGGAACTTGCGGATCGACACCGACAGGCCGTCGATGGCCAGCGGCTCGATGATCACGTTGATGCGCCCGCCGTCGGGCAGGCGCGCGTCGACCATCGGGTTCGACTCGTCGAGCCGGCGGCCCAGCGGCGCCAGGATGCGCCGCACGATGCGCATCACGTGCTCGGAATCGGCGAAGCGCACCGTCTCGCGCTCCAGCACGCCATGGCGCGACACGTACACGTTCTGGTAGCCGTTGATCAAAATGTCTTCCACGGCCGGGTCGTTGAGCAGGTCTTCCAGCGGCCCGAAGCCGGCGAGCTCCTTGGTGAGCGCGTCGGAGATGAGCTGCATCTCGCGGTCGTTGATCGGCACGCGGCGCAGGCGCACGAAGCTGTCGACCTCCAGTTCGACGAACTGCTGGATCGACGCGCGCGACCAGCGGCCGAACTCGGCGCCGAGCTCCTCGATGCGGCTGAGCAGGTGGTCGTGCGTCCAGCTCTTGATGTCCTGGAACTGCTGGGAGTTGATGAACGCCTGGTCGTCGTCGGCGAATTCGATATCGGTGGACATGGGCTCAACCTTCGTGTGAACTCTTCCAGAAGCCGGTGACCTGCGACATGAGCGCAACCCAGCGTGGATCCTTGGCCGGTGGCTGGCCCGAGGCAGACATGTATTCCTGGTGCAGGCTGCGGGCGAGTCCCGTCACGGCCTGCGCATAGGGGTCGTTGCGCGCGGTGCGCACCAGCATCTCGCCGCGGCTGGCGGCCGCGAGCAGCTGGGCGCTGCGCGAAGGCAGCACGTGCCGCAGCGGCAGCTCGAGCCGCTCGGCGATGTCCTTGGCCGACAGGCCGACGTGGCTGTCGAACTTGTTCACCACCAGCGACAGGCGCTCGGTCTCGACGCCGCGCGCGCGCAGCTCCTTGAGCATGTTGGCCGTGGACACGATGCCGCCGATGCTCTGGTCGCACACCACCCAGGCCTGCTGTGCCTCGCGCACGGTCTGGGCCATGAAGTCGATGGTCGAGAAGCCGCCGAGGTCGGCGATCTGGAAATCGAAGAAGTCGGCCAGGCGCTTGATCAGCGAGACCGAGTCGGCATGCGAGATCTCGCGCACCTGCGCCAGGCTCGCGGGCAGCGGCAGGATGGCCACGCCGCTGGTGTGGTGCGCGAGCGCGGTGTGCAGCAGCGTCTGGTCGAGCCGGCGCAGGTTGCGCACGCCGTCCACGAAGCTGAAGCCGCTTTGCGTGTCGAGGTAGAGCAGGCCGTCGCGCGCGGGCAGGCCCAGGTCGAGCAGGGCCACGCCGTGTCGCGAGCTGCTGCGGCCCGGCGGGCGCTGCGGCGCCTGCGAGAGCTGGTCGTTCAGCGTAAGAGACAGGCTGGTGGCCAGCGTGGTCACGCCGAGGCCGGCGCGCGCGCCCAGCAGGGCGAGCGTGCTGCCGCGCGTGCCGCCCTGCAGCGTGCTGCGCCGCTCGAGCAGGGTGCGCAGCGTGACCACCGCGTCGGTGGGCGGCGCGGCCATGTCGATGAAGTCGTCCACGCCCGCGCGCAGGGCCGAAAGCATGGCGGCGGGCTCGGCCGACACGCCGGTGGCCAGCACCGGCAGCGTCGGCCAGTCGCGCTTGAGGCGTTGGTGGAGCTGGCTGGCGGTGGCGCCCTGGTCGGGCGAGAAGTCGATGAAGACCGCCACCGGCCCCAGCAGGGCGATGCGCTCGTCGATCGACTTCGTGTCCGGCGGCAGTACTACCACCGAGCCGAGGGTGCCGAGTGCGTCGGTCAGCCAGGTGATGTGGCCGCCGTTGCTCGATGCGAACAGATAGGTCTCGCTGCCTGTCTCTGGGATGCTGTCGCGTGGTGCGTTCATGGTGCCAGCCTGCGATGCATGTTCCGGGTCATTGATATCGGGTCGCTCAGCGGGAGAAGCCGGGCACGGGCGTGTCGATCGCGCCGCCCAGGAAGTACGAGCGCCACACCGCGCCATCGCGCTGCTCGGCGGTGCCGGGCAGGTACGGCGTCAGGTCGGTGCCGCGCGCGATGGGCTTGACCAGGTGCGGAGTGACCAGGATCACCAGTTCCTTCTCCTTCATCTGGTAGTTGTTCTTGCTGAAGAAGGTTCCGATGATCGGCAGGTCTCCGAGCAGCGGCACCTTGTCGGCGTTCGATGTGGTGGTGCGGCTCACGAGGCCGCCGATGATGAAGCTCTCGCCATCGCCCAGCTCCACCGTGGTGTCGGCTCGGCGGGTGGTGATGGCGGGTACTGCCACGCCATTGAGGCTCAGCGAGTTGGTGTAGTCGAGGTCGCTGGCTTCCGGAGCCACCTTGAGCACGATGCGTTCGTTAGACAGCACGGTCGGGGTGAGCGTGAGGCCGATGCCGAAAGGCTTGTACTCGATGCTGGTGGTGCCCAGGCCCTGCGGCACCGGGATCGGCAGTTCGCCGCCGGCAAGGAAGCTCGCGCTCTGGCCCGACAGCGCCACCAGTGTGGGCTCGGCCAGCACGCGCGCCATGCCGTTGCCTTCCAGGAAGCCGACGTTCATGCCGATGCCGGCCTTGCTGAAGTTGAAGAGAAGGCTGAAGGCCTGTGCCAGCGGGTTGTTGTACTCGCCGCTGATCTGTCCGTTGGGGGCGAAGGTTGCGGACGCCAGCGAGGAGGGCGAGAACACACCGAAGCTGAACCCGCTCGAGTTGGGTCGTGTGCTGAAGATGTTCAGGCCTGCCTGCTTGAGCACGCTGCGGTTGAATTCCACGACCTTCACTTCGACCTGAACGGTGCTGCTGCGCACGTTTACGACCGAGCGGTCGACCAGATCGGTCTTGTCGGCCGCACTGGCCAATGCGGTGTCGCGCGCCTGCTGGTGGGCTGTCATGCTGTCCATCGATCCGCCCAGCGTGGCCGTGCGCCGCCGCACCTCGATGACGTAGCTGGTGGCCGCCGAGCTGCCCTTTTCCCACACCATCAGCGAGGTGCGCCCCGCGGCCTTGCCGGTCACGATCAATCGTGCCGCCGGCGAGTTCTGCGTCTTGCGCGTGATGGTGACGCCGGCCACCGCCTCGTCGCCGATGGCCATGCGGTCGATGCCCTTGTCGATCACCAGTTCCTGCTGCGTGCCTGCGCTCAGCACGATGGGGCGCTGCGCTTGTGCGCGCGCCGGCTGGGCGTCGGCGGCTGCCGATGTCAATGGCCAGGCGGCCTGTGTCATCGTGCACAGGGCGATCAGGGACGGGCGCAGCAGCCGCGACGAGATGTTCATGAGGCTGCGAGCGGCACGTGTCGACTGCTCGCGAGGCGTGGTGTGCATGTGTTGTTTTCCTGGATGTCGGATGTCGGCGTGCTGCG
Organism: Variovorax sp. TLI9-5A; assembly: GCF_056867935.1. Classification (NCBI taxonomy): domain Bacteria; kingdom Pseudomonadati; phylum Pseudomonadota; class Betaproteobacteria; order Burkholderiales; family Comamonadaceae; genus Variovorax; species Variovorax sp. TLI9-5A. Next base: position 1,359,525 of record NZ_CP200310.1, read on the forward strand.
TGCTGCTTCTTAGTAGTTCACGGTTTCGCTGCGCTCACCGCGAATGACTTCGACCTGAAGCCCGCTTCGCGCGGGACCAGCCGCGCGCGGCGCACCGTTGGCGGCGGCACGCACTTCGATGGCTTGCGGTCGGACACCGGGGCCCTTGCCGCCGGTGACGAGGTCTGCGGCGGTCAGGCCGGCCTGGGCGCGGTCGAGTCCTTCGAGAGGTGCGCGGCGCGGCTCGCCCGCCTTGGGAACGGAAGGCTGCAGGGCGGTAGGCAGCTCGGCGAAGAGCTTCGGATCGGGCTCCGACATGTCGGTCGGGTTGCGCAGGGCGAGCATCAGGCGGCCGCTGGCGTCGCCGATGGTCAGGCGGTTCACTTCGTCGACCGGCACGGCGAGAACGGCGGTGCGGGCCTGTTCGTTGCGCTGGGCCTGCTGTGCGGCTGCCTTGTCCGGCGACTTGGACTGCAACCCGTCGACGGAGGCGCTGCCGAAAGCCAGCACGCGCTTGCGTGCGAGCAGCAGGCGCGCCTGGCTGCGGTCCACGTCCTTGCCGTCCGACTTGAGCATGAGGAAAACGTCCACGAAGTCGCCGGGCTGGATTTTGTTGCCCACGCCCATGACCTCGTCGGCCTTGACCGCCACGGCGCGCTCGCCCTCGTTGATGCGCAGCGCGAGACCGGAGACCAGCTGGTTTTCCATCACCGGCGTGCCTTCGGCGAGGTCGAGCACAGGGACACGGCCTGTGGCGACGGTCACGTCCTGGAAGGCTCCGGTCGGGTTGATCGTCAGCCGCTCCACGCGCAGCGCGTCGGCGGGAATCGCCTGGCCTGCGGGCAGTGACTTGGATGCCACCACGACCGGATAGGTGGGGGCCTGCTGTGTCTTGACGGGAGCGTTCGCCGGGTTGGCGGCGCTCGTTATTGGCGCGGGCTGCCGGCTCAGCATCCAGGCATAGACGCCGAGTGCGATGGCAAGGAGCACCAGGACGGCTGCGAGGATTTTTGTGAGATTGATCATGGGCGGCGGACTGGAGAGTGAGGGCAAGCAATCATGAAAAGCGGCGGATGAATGGCCTGCGATGACAGAGGCAGTCGGCTGCTAGCTCTGTCGCCCCCAGACCATCCACGCCACAGTGGCCAGTGCGAGATACGCCGCGTAAGGAATGAAGCGCACCCGGCCCGGCGGAGTGCTCTTGCCGAACGGCTTGCGTTCGCCCAAAAGCATCAGCGCAAGTCGAGGCAGGACGGGCCAGCGGTTCAGGACGAGCCAAAGCACACCGTGTACACCGGCCAACAGACTGGCGCCGATCCAGATAGGCATGAGTGCCGGCAGGCCGACCCACAGCCCGAGGGCGCCCGCGAACTTCACGTCGCCTGCTCCCATGATTCCGACGACGTAGAACAGCAGCAGGAATCCAAAGCCGACCGCGCTTCCAATGAGCGCTGTGGACCAGGAGTTCCCGAATGGCTGCATGCCGAAGGCAAGCGCAGCCAAGGCCAGCATGGCCCCGGACAGCACAAGCCAGTTGGGAACTCGACGCTTTCGGAAGTCATAGGCGGCGATGGAAAGTAGCCAGATCAGCAGCGCAATTTCGGCTTTCAGGGGCGAGGCCTTGATTACTTCGGGGTAGCGTCGCCGAGGGCACCCGCGATCCCGCTGAACACACCTGAAATCGCTGTATAGAGAGTCCCGGTGGGGCTAAATACGGCGACCAAAAGAACAGCCATCATCCCCGCAATAATTCCATATTCAATTGCGGTAGCACCTTCTTCATCGCGCAAAAAACGAGTAATAGAGCTGAGCATGATTTCCCCTTTCAGGAAGTGTTAACAAAGGCTTGCAAGGTGGATGTTATACAGCGTAACTCCGTGTATCAACAAGACAAACCCGCAAGACTTTCGTCAGAGTGTGCTAGCCGAAAGGGGTAAAGCAGGATGGCGGCCAGCCTCCTGCCAGCCCGAGCCAGGAGTGGCCTGGTCAGCTGGTTAACGATTGAGAAACGAATTTTTCCCTCTGTAGGCCACGTGGCGCCTCCCATGAAGGGGGGATGTGGCGTAACGCTGCGGGGAACGCTCGGAACGGGTGTGTTACGGGAACAAACGCGTTACGTGTTACGTAGCATGGGTCTGGAGCCCCAGATGTAACGCTCAAAAAAGGCCCAACTCGTGCGCAAAAAGTCACGAGTTTGAGGGGTTCGCCCCTTCGACGGGAGGGTTTCGGGCCGGGCTTCAGCCCAGGATTTCTTCGTGGAAGAGCTTCCAGTCGGTACCCTGGCGTAACCAGTACTGGCGACGGGAACGTCCGCTCTTCTCGCCTTCGAACACTTCGCCGAAGGTGACAACCATGGTGTCGTCGCCGTCCTTCCAGTGGAGGTACGACATGTCCTTGAGCTGGACGCGCTTGCCCTGCGCGTATTTCACTTCGTCGTCGACGACTGAAATTCCCTCATTTGATTTTTTGCTGCTGCGCTGGAAATCGGGCAAATAGAATTTCTTCAATTGCGCTTCATTTCCACTGGCTCGCGCATCTTTCCAGCCGGTGATAGCACTTGTAATTGACTGTGCTTCTTTTTCTGCCTGCGGTTGCGAGATCCATTGCAGGCTGCGTGCGGTGACCACCGGGGTGGCGCCGATTTGCACTTTTCGCAATAGCTGCTTGAGATCAGGGTTTGCCATGACCACGCAGCCGTCGCTCGCCAGCGGCGCCCGGGCGAACTGCTGTGGCGGGGTGCCGTGCAGCCAGATGCCGCCACCGGTCTTGCCGCGCCGAACGTCGTACGGGTTGGGGTAGTTGATGGGCAGGGCGCCCGCGCCGTAGAAGTCCTTGAGCGACTTCGGATCGAGGCTGCTGGTGATGTAGTACACGCCCAGCGGCGTGCGCGCATCGCCTTCGGTGACCTTGTCGGTGCCCGACTTGCCGACGGAGATGTAGTAGTCGGCCGTCAGCTTCAGGCCCTTGTCCGAGTTCTCGAACAGGTACAGCCGCGAGCGCGAGGCGTCGACGGCGATGGCGTAGCGGCTGCGGGTCGAGAGCGCCAGGAACTGCGAGGGCACGGTGTTGGCCGGCGGGCGTTCGCGCAGGGCCTGCAGGCGGCGCTTCGACTCCTCGTGCAGCTCGGCCATGGCTGGGTTGCCGCGCATTTTCGCGATGCTGGCGCTGTCGGGCAGGGCGTTCGAAGGCGGAAGCTGCGCGGCGAGCAGATCGCCGTAGACCAGCTGTGCGAGCTGGAAATTCGGGTAGTCGCGTACCAGGTCGCGTGCCTTGGCCAGCGCGGGTCGGCTCTGGCCGCGGCCGAACATTTCATAGACCGCGATCAGGCGTGCTTCGGCGTTGCTGGCTTCCTGGATGGTGCCTGCTGGCGCGGGCTTGCGCGTGGCCCTGGCGGCGGTCGCGGCGGTTGCCGAAGTCGCTGCTGCCGCGGCAACGGCGGTGCCGGTTTTCCTGCTCCTGGCGCCGCGGGCTTCCTTCGCTTCCTTAACGGAGGAAGAGCGCCCGGCCGCGCCGGTACGCGCCGTGGAGCGTGCATTGGCTGCCGGGCCCTTTGCCCTGGCTTTTTCCTTGTGTGCGCTGTTGCTTGTCTTGGAAGCCTTGCCGGCGGCGTTCGACGCCAGCGCGGCGCCGGGCACCGCGAGCATCAGTACGGACGCGGTCGCGAGCGCCGCGAGCAGTTGCTGCCCGCCACGCAGGCGGAACGGGGGATTCTGGAGCCGGCCCTGCCGGACGATGTCTGCCACTAGCCGCCGACGCTTTCCTTGCGAATGTGCCATTGATTGCCGGAGCGCTGCATCTCCAGCGTCTTGCGGCTCGAAACGTTGAGGTTGTCCGCGCGGTAGATCTGGCGGAACTTGGCCGTCGCGTTCTGGCCATCGACCTTGATCGCGAGGTTCTCGATGTTCACGCTGATGCTCGACTTGCCGACGATGCGCGCACGGCGGTCTTCTTCCCAGTTTTTGCGGCTCTGGCCGCCGGCGGGCGTGAACTCGGAGCCGTAGGCCGCGAGGTAGCGGTCCATGTCCTGGCTGGCCCAGGCCGAGGCCCATGCGCGCACGGCCGATTCGACTTCGGCGTTGGCTGCGGTGTTGGCCGCTGCGGGTGCCGGGGCGGGCGCGGGAGCCGGTGCAGCCTCGGGCGCCTTGGGCGCGGCGGCCACCGGTGCGGGAGCGGCGGCGACCTTGACGGGCGGCGGCGGAGCGGCAGGTGCCGGGGCCGGCGCAGGTGCTGCCTTGGCAACCGGGGCCGGAGCCGGCGGGGGCGCGGCGGCGATCAGCGCCGTCGGCTTGGCGCCGGGCGGCGTCGGCGTGAAGAGCGTGCGGATCACCGCCAGCTTGGGTTGCACGGCCGTGTTGTTCTGGTCGAGCTGCAGCGCCTTGCTGTAGGCCTGGCTCGCGAGCCGCGCGTACACGTCGCCGAGGTTCTCCTGGGCGGTGGCGTAGCTGGGGTTGGTGCGGATCGCGCTTTCGAGCGCGGCGCGGGCCTTGTCGAACTGGTTCTGGCTCGCGTAGATCACCGCGAGGTTGTTGTACGGCTCGGGCAGTTCGGGCGCGTCGAGCGTCAGCTGCGTGAAGGCGGCGATGGCTTCGTTGCGCTTGCCGGTGTCGAGCTGGATCACGCCCTTGAGGAAGCGCATCTGCGGATCGCGCGGCTTGTCCTTCAGGAAGGCTTCGGCTTTCACCATGGCCTCGTCGAGCTTGCCGGCCTGCATGAGCTTGTCGACTTCTTCATGCTCGATAGCGGCCAGCGCCGGAAGGACGGCGCCACAGGTAGCCGCGGCCAGGAGCAGGGCGCGCACGGTGGGGGAGAAGCTGAAACGGGCGCGTGGCCTGGGGCTCTTGGGCATTGCGGACAAGACCTCGTAGGGGTGGGTGATGCGGCAGGGATTGTAAGTGGGGCGGGTAACCCCCCGATACAGGGATGACGGGGCTTTCGCGGCCTTTTGGCTTGCCCGCAACGTCCCCCGGCGCCCCGATCCGGCCGGCCCCGCAGTACAGTGCCGCCGTGGACCGCCTCCAAAGTATTGAAACTTTCGTTCGTGTCGCGCAGACGCAGAGCTTCGCCGAAGCCGCGCGGCAGCTGCGCGTAGCCAATTCGGTCGTCACCACGCGGGTCAAGCAGCTCGAGGAGTTCCTCGGCGCGCCGCTCTTCCATCGCAGCACGCGCGTGGTGCGGCTCAGCGACATGGGCCAGGCCTTCCTGCGCGACTGCACCGAGCTGGTGGCCCGCGCCGACAGCATCGTCGACCAGATGCGCGAGGCGCGTGGCACGCCCTCGGGCACGCTGCGCGTGCATGCGCTGACCGGCATGGTGCTGGGGCGTTTCGCCTCGCTGCTGCGCGAGTTCCAGTCGACCTATCCCGACATCCACCTGGAGCTGATCGTGAGCGACGCGGTGGCCGATCCGGTGAAGGCGGGCGTCGATTGCGCGCTGCAGATCTTTCCCGCGGCCTCGCAGGAGCTGGTGGCCAGGCCGCTCTTTCCGGTGCGGCGGGTGCTGTGCGCCACGCCGGCGTACCTGAAGGCGCACGGCACGCCGGCCACGCCGCGCGAGCTGCACCGCCACAAGCTGGGCCTCTACTCGGGCTACCCCACGCGCGATCGCTGGACCTTTCATCACGACGGCGAGCAGACCACCATCTACCTGAACGCCGCGCTGCTGACCAACAGCGTGCACCTGCTGCGCGAATATGCGCTGGAGCATGCGGGCATCGTCTGCCTGCCCACGCTGGTGGCGGGCGACGCCATCGCGCGCGGCGAACTCAGCGTGGTGCTGGCCGACCACCAGTTGTCGTCGTTCTCGCTGAGCGCGGTGTACGCGGGCACCTCGCGCAATGCGCTGAAGCTGCGGCTTTTCATCGAGCACATCGCCACCCGTTTCACCCGCGTGCCGCCCTGGGATGCGACGTTGATAGAGCGCGGCTTGATCCCGTCGGAGCTCATCGAGTTCAGCCGCACCAGCGGATGACATAGGTACTCCCCCAGGCTTCGCGCACTTCGTGTCGCTGCGCCAACCCCCTCGCCGGGGGCGACGCCTGCGGCCCGGCGAAGCCGGTTCCGCGGCATCCTGCGAACGAGCCTGTGGGTTGCTTCCGAGCGCAGGTCCGACAGGGGGTAAACCCCAGCGATTATTCGGAAGCTCCGAATAATCCTCTTCCAAACTGATCCCTACCGGTGCCGCCGCATGGCTCCTAAAGTTCGCTCATCCAAGGAGACAAGCCATGACCGCCGCCAATTCCACCGCCGCCTACAAAACCCGCTTCGGGTCGCTCAAGCACTTCGAGAAGGGCCACGTCGAGCCCATCGACGACGACGTGCGCCACTACGCCTTTTCCAACTGCTTCGAGATCGCGAGCCTCAGCAAACCCTACGAGAAGGTCGTGTTCGGGCAGAACCAGATCTACGTGCTGGAGACGCTTCGCGCCGAAGGCACATCGCCCTGGTACACCTGCGCGCACGATGAGTTCGCGCTGGTGATGGACGGCGACGTCGAAGTGCATCTCGTGCAGCTCGACGACGGCCAGACGGTGGCCGACAAGGAAAAGAACGGCGCCGTGCTCGTCAAGGGCGAGCCCAAGGGCAAGAAGATGGGCTGGATGAAGCTCTCGCGCGGCCACCAGGGGCTGCTGCCGAAGAACACCGCCTACCAGTTCCGCAATGCCGGCGAACCGGGCGTGATCGTGCTGCAGAGCTGCAAGGGCGATCTCTCCGTAGAGAAGTGGGCCGACATCTGCCAAGCACATTGACTCGCCCCCAGGCTTCGCGCACTTCGTGTCGCTACGCCAACCCCCTACCGGGGGCAACACCTGCGGCCCGGCAAAGCCGGTTCCGCGGTGTTCCACGAAGGATGCAGGCCACATATTCAGACCAGACAAGGAAAACACCATGAACGCACCCGCAGAACTCGCCAAGGTGATCGCGTCGCAGCCCGACGCCACGCTCGGCTACAAGGACTTCTCGCTCGGCAGCTTCAGCTTCCGCCGCGACGAATACTTCGTGCACATCGGCTGGAAGACCCGCGACGGCCGTCCCATGAGCCACACCATGGACGCCGGCAGCTACCTGCGCGCGCTGATGCGCGACGTGGCCTGGGGCTTCTTCTACGGCTGGGTCAACTTCGACGACGTGTTCGGCACCGTCAACCACTACGAGTCGGTCGACCTGTACGCAGGCAGCTTCAACGGCACCATGAAGGAAGCGGGCATCGACCTGCTGGAGAACTTCCCGACCGCGGAGATCCGCGCCACCTTCGAGGCCATGCTCGACGACTGGACCAACGAGAGCTTCGACCCCTTCGCTGCGCCGCAGGAAACCGGCTCGCCCTACGGCCGCAAGAACGGCAACAACACCGCCAAGATCACCAGGGCGCGCGAGCTCGCCAAGCGCTGCGTGGGCCTGAAGGGCGACCTCGACCTGCGCAGCGACGAGCGCGGCGCGCCGGTCAACCGCGCCTTTGCCGACGTGCCGCAGGGCCAGCCCGAGCTGCACCCCGAGCCCGGCTTCGAGAACGAGGTGCACGCCTTCAATCTCTTCGGCTTCCTGAGCCGCTCGCAGGTCACCTGGAACCCGAGCTTCACCTCGGTGGTGAAGCACAGCTACATGTGCCCGACCACCGAGGAGCACATCCTGCCGATCATCCACGGCAACGACCGCGTCGAGTGGTTCTTCCAGATGACCGACGAGATCCACTGGGACTGCGGCGACAAGAACACCGGCAAGCCCATGGCCCGCGTGATCATGAAGGCCGGCGACATGGCCGCCATGCCCGCCTACTGCCGCCACCAGGGTTTCAGCCCGAAGCGCTCGATGCTGCTGGTGTGGGAGAACGGCTCGCCGAGCCTGGTGTACGAGATACAGAAGGGCGAGTCGCCCGAGATCCCGGTGCAGTTCTGAATGGCCCCCTCTCCCGCGAGCGGGAGAGGGCTGGGGTGAGGGTCGCCGCCGCGCCCTGAATGCCCCCTCACCCCAACCCTCTCCCCAAGGGGAGAGGGAGGAATGCAAAGACATGACGTCCATTGACATCGCCGCCGCGGCGGGCCTGCGCTCGCCCATCCGTCACCAGCTCTTCATCGACGGCCGCTTCGTCGACGCCGAATCCGGCGAGACCCTCGCCACGCTGAACCCGCACGACAACACGCCCATCGCCCAGGTCGCGCTGGCCGGCAAGGCCGACGTCGACAAGGCCGTCGCCGCGGCGAAGCGCGCCTTTCCCAAGTGGAGCCGCATGGCCGCCGCCGACCGAGGCCGCATCCTGCTGAAGCTCGCAGACCTCATCGAGGCCAACGCTGAAGAACTCGCGCGGCTCGAATCGCTCGACACCGGCCACCCGATCCGCGATTCGCGCCGGCTCGACGTGCCGCGCACGGCAGCGTGCTTCCGCTACTTCGGCGGCATGGCCGACAAGTTCCAGGGCGAGACCATTCCGGTGGAAGAGGGCTTTGTCAACTACACGCTGCGCGAGCCTGTCGGCATCGTCGGCCAGGTGGTGCCGTGGAACTTTCCGCTGATGTTCACCAGCTGGAAGATGGCGCCCGCGCTCGCGGCCGGCAACTGCATCGTGATGAAGCCGGCGGAGATCACGCCGCTGAGTTCCCTGCGCATCGCCGAGTTGATGGCCGAGGCCGGCCTGCCGCCAGGCGTGGTCAACATGCTGCCGGGGCTTGGCAGCGTGGCGGGCCAGTACATCGCCGAGCATCCGGAGATCGCCAAGATCGCGTTCACCGGCAGCACCACCACGGGCCGGCGCATCGTGCAGGCCAGCGCGGGCAACCTGAAGAAGGTGCAGCTCGAACTCGGCGGCAAGGGGCCGAACATCGTGTACGAAGACGCGAACCTGCAGGCCGCAGTCAACGGGAGCGCGTGGGCCATCTTCCACAACCAGGGGCAGGCCTGCATTGCGGGCTCGCGGCTGATGCTGCACGAGAAGATCGCCGATGCCTTCCTCGAGAAGTTCATTCCGCTTGCGAAGTCGATCCGTCTCGGCAACCCGCTCGACGAGGCGACGGAGATGGGCCCACTCACCAGCGCGCAGCATCGCGAGCGCGTGCTGAGCTATGTGGAAGTGGCGCAAGGCGAGGGCGGCGAATTGCTCGCGGGCGGCAAGTCGCCAGGCGGCGATCTGGCCAAGGGCTGCTACGTCGAGCCCACAGTGATGCGTGCCCGCTCGTACAAGGACCGTGTCGCGCAGGAAGAGGTGTTCGGCCCGTTCGTCACCGTGCTCACCTTCAAGAACGACGAAGAGGCGATGCAGATCGCCAACGGCACCGACTACGGCCTCGGCAGCGGCCTGTGGACCCGCGACCTGCAGCGCGCCCACAAGGTCGCGCGCGACCTGCACGCCGGCATGGTCTGGATCAACAGCTACAAGCGCGTGAACCCCGGCTCGCCCTTCGGAGGCGTAGGCCAGAGCGGCTACGGCCGCGAGATGGGGTTCGATGCGATGCGCGAATACACGCAGGTCAAGAGCGTGTGGGTGAACGTCGACGCGCAGATACCGCCGCACTTCGCGCGCTGACCCCTGACCGGGCGGCACAAAAACACAAGAGACGGAGACAACCATGACATTCAATCGCAGACAGTTCACGCAGGCCACGGCCGTGCTGGTGGCCTCGGGCGCAACGCCACTGGTGTTCGCGGCCGACACGCTGAAGATCGGCTATGTGTCGCCGCAGACCGGGCCGCTCGCGCCCTTCGGCGAGGCCGACAAGTGGGTCATCGACCAGATGAAGGCCGCCTTCAAGGACGGCATCACGGTCGGCGGAAAGAAATACGCGGTGCAGATCGTTCTGAAGGACAGCCAGTCGAACCCCAACCGCGCGGGCGAGGTGGCGAACGACCTGATCCTGAAGGACAAGGTGGCGCTGGTGCTCACCGCAGGCACGCCCGAGACCGCCAACCCGGTGAGCGATGCCTGCGAGCTCAACGAGGTGCCCTGCATCTCCAGCGTGGTGCCGTGGCAGCCGTGGTTCTTCGGCCGCAAAGGCGACCCGGCGAAAGGCTTCAACTGGACGTATCACATGTTCTGGGGCCTGGAGGACGTCATCGCCAACTTCACCAACGGCTGGAAGACGCTGGCTACCAACAAGAAAGTGGGCGGCCTTTTCCCGAACGACGGCGACGGCAACGCCTGGGGCGACAAGGAACTGGGCTTTCCCAAGCCGCTGTCGCAGATGGGCTTCACGCTCACCGACCCGGGGCGCTTCCAGAACGGCACGCAGGACTTCAGCGCGCAGATCTCGGCCTTCAAGAGCGCGGGCGTCGAGATCGTCACGGGCGTGGTGATCCCGCCCGACGCCAAGACCTTCCTCACGCAGGCGCGGCAGCAGGGCTTCAAGCCCAAGGTCATCACGCTGGGCAAGGCGCTGCTGTTCCCCGGCGCCATCGAGGCGCTGGGCGACCTGGGCGACGGCCTCTCGACCGAGGTGTGGTGGAGCCCTTCGCATCCGTTCACATCGAGCCTCACACAGCAGAGCGCGAAGGCGCTGGCCGAGGCCTACGAGGCCGGCACGAAGAAGCAGTGGACGCAGCCTATCGGCTTTGCGCACGCGCTGTTCGAAGTGGCGGCGAATGCGCTGGGCCGTGCGAAGTCGCTGAAGGCATCGGATGTGCGCGATGCGGTGGCGTCGACCTCGATCAACTCGGTGGTCGGCCCGGTGAAGTGGGGCGGGCAGGGGCCGTTCAAGAATGTCAGCAAGACTCCGCTGGTGCTCGGCCAGTGGGGCAAGGGCAGCAAGTACAAGGTGGAACTGACCATTGTGAACAACGAGGCGGCGACCAGCATTCCTGCCGGCGGCAAACTGCGGCTGCTCTGAACCCGGGAACGCCATGACGCTGCTGGCATTGCATGCCGTGAGCAAGTCCTATGGCGCGCTCAAGGTCACCGACGACATCACGCTCGCGGTGACCGAGGGCGAGACACTGGGCATCCTCGGGCCGAACGGCGCGGGCAAGACCACGCTGTTCAACCTGATCTCGGGCGACGTGCGCGTGGATGCGGGGCGCGTGGAGTACGCCGGACGCGACGTGACTCGGCTGAAGCCGCACCAGCGCTGCCATGCCGGCATTGGCCGCAGCTACCAGGTGCCGCAGCCCTTCGGCAACATGAGCGTGTTCGAGAACCTCGTGACCGCCGCATGCTTCGGCGGACAGCAGACAGAGCGCGAGGCCTGGAGCACCGCGCACGAGGTGCTGGAACAGACGGGACTGATGGCGCATGCGAACAAGCCGGCGGGCGGACTGACCCTGCTCGACCGCAAGCGGCTGGAGCTGGCACGCGCGCTGGCGACGCGGCCGCAACTGCTGCTGCTCGACGAGATCGCGGGTGGGCTCACGGAGCCGGAAGCCGCGGTGCTGGTCGGCGAGCTCAAGCGCATCAAGGCGCGCGGGGTGACGATGATCTGGATCGAGCACGTCGTGCATGCGCTGCTCTCGCTGGCGGACCGCCTGTTCGTCATCAACTTCGGACAGAAGCTCGCCGAAGGCCCGCCGCACGCGGTCATGAACGACCCCGAAGTGCGGCGCGTGTACATGGGAATGGAGGCATGAGCGCGCTGCTCGACACCCGCGCGCTGAAGGCCTTCTATGGCGACGCGCAGGCCCTATTCGGCATCGACTTCTCGCTCGAGGGCGGCGAGCTGGTGGCCATCATCGGCGCCAACGGCGCGGGCAAGTCGACCTTCCTGAAGAGCCTCACGGGCCTCGTGCGTGCGCCCCACGACGCGATCCGCTTCAAGGGCGAACCCATCGGCGGCCTGCCGCCCGGCGACATCGTGCGCCGCGGGCTCGCGATGGTTCCCGAAGGCCGCAGGCTTTTTCCGAGTCTCAGCGTGGAAGAGAACCTGCTCATGGGCGCCACGCCGGCGCGAAAGGGACCGTGGAGCCTGCAGCGGCTGTATGGGCTCTTTCCCATCCTCGCGGAGAAGCGCAACCAGCCGGGCACTTCGCTTTCGGGCGGTCAGCAGCAGATGGTCGCGCTCGGCCGCGCACTCATGAGCAACCCCGAGGTGCTGCTGTGCGACGAGCTCTCTCTGGGGCTTGCGCCCATCGTCATCCGCGAGATCTATGCAGCGATGCCGGCCATCACCGCGGAGGGCATGACCGTCGTCATCGTCGAGCAGGATGTGACCATGGCGCGGCAGGTGTCGAAGCGCATCTACTGCTTCCAGGAAGGGCGCGTGTCGCTCGAAGGCCGTTCCGCCGACCTCACGCGCGAGCAGATCTCGCAGGCCTACTTCGGCATCGCGGAGGCGGCCCATGCTTGAGACCCTCGTCCAGGGCGTGCTGCTCGGCGGCCTCTACACGCTGTTCGCGCTGGGGCAGTCGCTGATGTTCGGCGTGATGCGGCTCACCAACACGGCGCAAGGCGACTTCATCATCCTCGGCGCCTTCGCGGTCATCGCGGGCGTTTCGCTGACGGGCGGCGAGGCGCCATGGCTGGTGGCGCTCGCGGTGCTGCCGGTGGCCTTCGGCTTCGGCTATGTGCTGCAGCGCTACGTACTCAACGGCACGCTCGGAAAAGATCCGCTGCCCTCGCTGGTCGTCACCTTCGGCCTGTCGATCGTGATCCAGAACCTGCTGCTCGAACTGTTCTCGGCCGACCCGCGCGCCATCGAGACGGGCGGGCTCAGCACGCAGGGCATCGCGCTGGGCGATGCGATGTCGCTGGGCGTGCTGCCCCTGGTGGTGCTGGCCGTCGCGCTGGTGGCGACTGGCGCGCTGCAGTGGCTCTTCGCGCACACGGCGCTGGGGCGGTCGTTCCGCGCCGTGTCGGACGACCGCGAGATCGCAGAGCTCATGGGGCTGAGCGCGAAGAAGGTCTACGCGCTCGCGACAGCCATTGCCTTCGTGCTCATCGCCATCGCCGGTGCGCTGCAGGGCATGCGCACCACGGTGTCGCCCTCGGACGGGCCACTGCTGCTGCTTTTCGCCTTCGAGGCCGTGATCATCGGCGGCATGGGCTCCTTCTGGGGCACGCTGGCCGGCGCGATGATCCTCGGCATCACGCAGCAGATCGGCTTCAGGCTGGACCCAGGCTGGGGCATCTGGTTCGGGCACATCGTTTTCCTGGTGGTGCTGGTGCTGCGGCCGCAGGGACTCTTTCCAAAGACACGCGGATGACGAACATGCCCCCTCCCATCGTTGCGGTCGAACGCGCGACGGCCGCGAGCCGCGCGGCGCTCGTGGCCGCCGTCGCCATCGTGCTGCTTGCGGCCAGCCTGCCGTTCTGGGGCGAGTCGAGCTGGATGCGCGAGTTCGTCGAGATCGCCTGCTACTTCATCTTCGCGATGATGTGGAACCTGCTCGCCGGCTACGGCGGCATGGTGAGCATCGGGCAGCAGGCCTTCTTCGGCTTCGGCGGCTATGTGATGCTGATGCTCGGCAACTTCGCGGGCCTCAACCCGTTCGTGGCGATACCGCTGGGTGCGCTGGCGGCGGGGCTGGTGGCGATACCGGTGTCCTTCGTCGCGTTCAGGCTCTCGGGCGGCTACTTCGCCATCGGCACCTGGGTCATCGCGGAGGTGTTCCGACTGAGCTTCGCCAATGTGTCGGCGGTGGGCGGCGGCTCGGGCACCACGCTGACCGCGCTGCGCGGCATCGACAAGGCGACACGTGAGAGCACCACCTACTGGATGGCGCTGGCCTGCGTGGTCGCGGCGGTGGCGCTGGTGTATTTGTTCCTGCGCAGCAAGCGCGGGCTGGCGCTGCTGGCGATACGCGACAACGAGGTGGCGGCCGAGTCGCAGGGCATTCCGGTGGCGCGCATGAAGCTCGCGGTGTACGTGGTCGCGGCCTTCGGCGCGGGGCTCGCGGGGGCGCTGTACTTCGTGGGCAACCTGCGCATCAGCCCCGATGCGGCCTTCAGCGTCAACTGGACGGCCTTCGCCATCTTCATGGTGGTCATCGGCGGCATCGGGCGCATCGAGGGGCCGCTGGTGGGGGCGCTCATCTTCTGGGCGCTGAACAAGTTCCTGAGCGACTACGGCACCTGGTACCTGCTGGGGCTGGGGCTGCTGGCGATCCTCGTCACGCTGTTCTTCAAGCAGGGGCTGTGGGGATATGCGCAGCAGCGCTGGGGCTGGTCGCTGTTTCCAACGCAGCGGAAACTGCTTCGCATAGCGCCTGACGCTAATACTTTCCTACGCGATAGACCCTGACGGGAAGCCACTTCGAGCTTGCGAAAAGCATCGTCGTCATGTAACGTCTTGTAAACACCATGTAATCATCGTTTCCAGTCCCCTTCATCCTTCTGGAGTCATCTTGACGATCACCAAACGCCGCCTGCTCGAAGGCGGCGCGGCAGCCATTGCCGCTTCGCTGCTTGCGAAGACTTCGTGGGCCCAGCAGCAACGCAACAGCGGCACCGCCGACGCGGCTTGGCCGACCAAGCCCGTTCACATCCTCGTGGGCTTTCCCGCTGGCGCATCGCCCGACCTCGCGGCGCGCGCCATCGCGGAGCCGCTGTCGAAGATCCTGCGCCAACCGGTGATCGTCGAGAACAAGCCCGGTGCCAGCGGCAACACGGTGGCCGACCAGGTGGCGAAGGCCACCGACGATCACACCGTCGGCGCGCTGATCAACGGCAACCTGACCATCGCGAAGCTGCTCAATCCGTCGCTGCCCTTCGATCCCGAGAAAGACTTCGCGCCGGTCGGCCTGATCGGCACGGCGCCGCTGGTGCTGGCGGTGTCGGGCAGCGCCACGGGCAAGACATCGGCCGAGCAACTGCTGTGGGTGCGCAACCTCGGCAGCGGCGCCAGGTACGGCACGCCGGGCGTGGGCACGGTGGGCCACCTGGGCATGGAACTCATCAAGAGCCGCGCGGCCATCACCGCGCAGCACAAGCCCTACACCGGCAATCCGCAGGTCATCGCGGGCCTGCTGGCCAACGAGATCCAGCTGGCGCTGCTGCCGCCGGGGCTCGCGTTGCCGCACATCAAGTCGGGGAAGATCAAGGCCATCGGCGTGACCTCGCCCGAGCGCAGCCCGCTGGCGGGCGAACTGCCCACCATCCGCGACGCGGACGTGCGCGGCGCCGACCTGGAAATCTGGACCGCGCTGGCCGCGCCCGCGAGCATGAAGCCCGCGGCCATCGCCAGGCTCAATGCCGCGCTGGTCGAAGTCATCAGCTCGCCCGAGGTGAGCCAGGCGCTGCTGAAGACCGGCTGGCAGGCCCAGCCCGGTTCGCCCGACACGCTGGCCAAGCGCATGCGCGCCGACACCACGCGCCTGGGCGGCGTGATCATCATGAAGGGCATCCACTCGGAAGGCTGATGCCCTCCGGGTTCCGCACAGGGATCGTCCGTCAGGTCTTCGACGCGGCGCGCTTGAACAGCGGCTGCTCGAAGCGGATCGTGATGATCTCGGTGTCGTCCGGCTTGCCGGGCACGCGCCCGTCCTCGGTCGGGAAGTTGGTGTCGATGGCGACGGCGAGCGTGTAGTCGTCCACCACCTCGACGCTCTCGACCGAGTCGAAGGGCATGCTGAACTTGCCGTTCGCGACGTTGGCCAGCGGGCCGCCGACGTCGTCCGGGTCGGAGATGTTCAGCAGGTCGACCAGCAGCGTCTTCTTCAGTACGCCGTCGGCGTCCTTCACGTCGAGATCGACCATGTAGAGGCGCTTGACCACGGCCTTCGAGCCGTAGAGGCTGTCGCGCTCGATCAGCACGAACTTGTTGCCGCCGATGTTGGTCATGTCGCCGATGACGATCTGGTTGTCCTTGGCAGGGCCGTCCTTCTTGTAGACCGGGTTCTTGCCGGTATAGAGCATCGAGGCGGGATCGAACTCGAAGAAGTTCAGGTAGCGCTCGTCGTCGGCCACCGGGCGCAGCGAGGCCAGCGAAGGTGCCGCTTCGGGCACCGCGTAGAGACGGGTCTTGTCGCCGTTGAAGGCGAGGCTCTCGAAGCCGCGGCTCGAAAGCGAAGTCACCGTGGCGCCTTCGTTCATCACCAGCGGGTTGGACGGGCTGCGCAGGAAGGGATGCGGCACCGGGTCCCCCATCAGCGTGCCGTCCTTGTCGAAGTGCAGGATGTAGGGGCCGAACTCCTCGCCCACGAAGTACGTGCCGTCCTTCGCGCGGGCGATCGACTCCACGTCGAGATCGAAGCCCGTCAGCAGCCGGCCGCTGACGATGCGCGAATCCACCGGCTTGCCGCTGTCGACGAGGTTGTTGCCCGAGACCGTCTGGTAGTTGGCGAAGTCGGCGGTGATCTTCAGGTCCACGCCCTTGCCGTCCTTCAGGAAGCCCTTGGAGTCGTTGAAGGCGACATGGCTGTTGACCTTCACGGTGCCCGGCACCGTCGTGCCATTGGACACGGTGCGCAAGTCGATGCTGACGTTGTAGAAGCCGACCACGAAGTCGCCGGAGTTGCTCTTGCTGCCGTAGCCGTTGTCGGGCATGGCGGTCCAGGTGCCGTCGTCGTTCTTCAGCAGCGCCGAGAAGCCGGGCAGCGGCTGGCCGTTGACGAAGGGCGGTGTCACGCCAAGCGCGGCGGTGATGAACTGGCCCGTGGTCGGACCGGGCTGGCGGAACGTGGCGGGCAGGGAGGCCCAGCCGGTGAGCTTGTGCGGCAGGCCGGCGCTGGGGTCCTGCGGCGCGGGCGCTGGCGCTGGCGCGGGAGCAGGCGCTGGCGAAGGTGCGGGCGTGCCCGCGACGGGTGGAAAGAGGATGCCGCTGTCGTTGCCACCGCCGCCGCACGCGGCGAGGACTGCGGATGCAACGGCCGCGATCGCGAGATGGCGCGGCAAGCGGGACGAGATGAAATTGCTGGACACGATTGACCCTCCGGTTTTGTTGTGAGGGCGCAATCTAGAAAGCCGATGTGACCTGGCCGTGAATGTCCTTTCGCTCAGGGCGGAGCGGGGGCGATCAGAGCAGGTGCGAAATCCGGTCCGCCGCTTCGCGCAACGCGGGCAGCATGGTCTCCTGCATCGCCTTCGCGCTGGTGCGGTTCGCCTGGCCGCTGATGTTGAGCGCGGCCACCATGCGCCCCTGCCGGTTGACGATGGGCGCGGCCACCGAGATCAGGCCTTCTTCCAGTTCCTGGTTGACGAGGCACCACTGCTGCTTGCGCGCTTGCGCGACCTTGGCCATGAGCGCGTCGATGTCGGTCAGCGTGTGCTTGGTCAGCGCCTCGATGTTCGAGGCCTCGAGCCGCGCGCGCACCTCGTCGTCGTCGAGGTCGGCCAGCAGCAGCCTGCCCAGTGATGTGCAGTAGGCCGGCAGGCGCGAGCCCACGCCCAGGTTGATGTGCATGATCTTCTTGGTCGGCACGCGCAGCACGTAGACGATGTCCGTCGCGTCGAGCACGGCGGCCGAGCACGACTCCTGCACCTGCTGCACCAGCGCTTCCATCACCGGCTCGGCGCGGTTCCAGATCGGCATCGAGGAGAGGTACGCGAAGCCCAGATCGAGGATGCGCGGCGTGAGCGTGAAGAGCTTGCCGTCGGTCACCACGTAGCCCAGCGTCTGCAGCGTGAGCAGGATGCGCCGTGCGCCCGCGCGCGTCAGCCCGCTGCCGGCGGCCACTTCGCTGAGCGTCTGGTGCGGCGCGTTGGCGCTGAACGAGCGGATCACCTGCAGCCCGCGCGCGAAGGACTGCACGTAGCTGTCGCCGGGAGCGGGTGTCTCGGGTTGTGACGCGTGGGTTGCCATGGTTCGTCTTCCTCTTTAAAATTCATTATACGAACAAATGTTCTTTAGACGAACAAATCGGCGGTTTGCAGAATCGGTCGGCGCGTTCAGGCGGATTCGTTTCTTCGTTCCCTTTCCTCACTTCCGGAGACAGGCTTCATGATCAACAAGATCGCGCGCTCGGTCGCCGATGCCCTCGCTGGCATCCCCGACGGCGCCACGGTTCTCATCGGCGGCTTCGGCACCGCCGGCATTCCCAACGAACTCATCGAGGGCCTCGTCGAGCAGGGCGCCAAGGACCTCACCGTCGTCAACAACAATGCGGGCAACGGTGAGACCGGCCTCGCGGCCTTGCTGAAGGCCGGCCGCGTGCGCAAGATCATCTGCAGCTTCCCGCGCCAGGCCGACAGCCAGGTGTTCGACGGGCTCTACCGCAGCGGCAAGATCGAACTCGAACTCGTGCCCCAGGGCAACCTCGCCGAGCGCATCCGCGCCGCGGGCGCCGGCATCGGCGCCTTCTTCTGCCCCACCGGCTACGGCACGCAGCTGGCCGGCAATCGCGAGACCCGCGAGATCGACGGCAAGCAGTACGTGCTCGAGTACCCCATCCACGGCGACGTGGCGCTCATCAAGGCCGAGCGCGGCGACCGCTGGGGCAACCTGGTCTACCGCAAGGCGGCGCGCAACTTCGGCCCGGTGATGGCCATGGCCGCGAAGAAGACCATCGCCACCGTGCACGACATCGCCGAGCTCGGCACCCTCGATCCCGAGACCGTCGTCACCCCGGGCATCTTCGTGCACCAGGTGGTGCGCATCGAACGCGTCGCCACCCAGGCCGGCGGCTTCAAGAAGGCAGCATGACCATGAGCACGAACTACACACGCCGCACCAAGGACCAGCTCGCCGCCCGCGTGGCGCAGGACATCTTCGACGGTGCCGTCGTCAACCTGGGCATCGGCCAGCCCACGCTGGTGGCCAATCACCTGCCCAAGGGCCGCGAAGTCATCCTGCAGAGCGAGAACGGCATCCTCGGCATGGGGCCCGCGCCCGAGGCCGGCGAGGAAGACTACGACCTCATCAACGCCGGCAAGCAGCCCGTCACGCTGCTGCCGGGCGGCTCCTTCTTCCATCACTCCGACAGCTTCGCGATGATGCGCGGCGGCCACCTCGACATCTGCGTGCTCGGCGCGTTCCAGGTGTCGGCCACCGGCGACCTCGCCAACTGGCACACTGGCGAGAAGGACGCCATTCCCGCCGTCGGCGGCGCGATGGACCTCGCCATCGGCGCCAAGCAGACCTGGGTCATGATGGACCTGCTCACCAAGCAGGGCGTGAGCAAGCTGGTGAAGGAATGCACCTATCCGCTGACCGGCATCGGCTGCGTCAAGCGTGTGTACTCCGACCTCGCCACGCTCGAATGCACGCCGCAGGGCCTGAAGCTCGTCGACCTGGTCGACGGCCTGAGCCGCGAAGAACTCGAGAAGCTCGTCGGACTCCCGATCGCAGCCTGACCCCTTTCAAGCAAAGAGAGACAGCACATGACCAACCAAGCCTTCATCTGCGACGCCGTTCGCACCCCCTTCGGCCGCTACGGCGGTTCGCTCAGTAGCGTGCGCACCGATGACCTCGGCGCCGTGCCGCTGAAGGCGCTGATGGAGCGCAACAAGAACGTCGACTGGCAGGCAGTGAGCGACGTGCTCTACGGCTGCGCCAACCAGGCCGGCGAGGACAACCGCAACGTCGCGCGCATGTCGGCGCTGCTGGCGGGCCTGCCCATCGAACTCGGCGGCGCCACCATCAACCGTCTGTGCGGCTCGGGCCTCGATGCCTTGGGTACGGCCGCGCGCGCCATCCGCGCCGGCGAAGCGGGCCTGATGATCGCCGGCGGCGTCGAGAGCATGAGCCGCGCGCCTTTCGTCATGCCCAAGGCCGAGAGCGCCTTCAGCCGCAACAACGCGGTGTACGACACCACCATCGGCTGGCGCTTCGTCAACAAGCTCATGAAGGCGCAGTACGGCGTCGACTCCATGCCCGAGACGGCCGAGAACGTGGCCACCGACTACAAGATCGAACGCGAGGCGCAGGACCTGATGGCGCTGAACTCGCAGCTGCGCGCCGTGGCCTCGCAGAAGTCGGGCTTCTTCGACGCCGAGATCGTGCCCGTGACCGTGCCGCAGAAGAAGGGCGACGCCATCATCGTCAACAAGGACGAGCATCCGCGCGAAACCAGCCTCGAGTCGCTCGCCAAGCTCAAGGGCGTGGTGCGTCCCGATGGCACCGTCACCGCCGGCAATGCCAGCGGCGTGAACGACGGCGCCTGCGCGCTGCTGCTGGCCGATGAAGCCAGTGCCGCCAAGCACGGCCTCACGCCGCGCGCCCGCGTGGTTGGCATGGCCACGGCCGGTGTCGCGCCGCGCGTGATGGGCATCGGTCCCGCGCCCGCCACGCAGAAGGTGCTGGCGCTCACCGGCCTGAAGCTCGAGCAGATCGACGTCATCGAACTCAACGAAGCCTTCGCCGCGCAAGGCCTCGCCGTGCTGCGCCTGCTGGGCCTGAAGGACGACGACGCGCGCGTCAACATCAACGGCGGCGCCATCGCGCTGGGCCACCCGCTGGGCGCCAGCGGCGCGCGCCTTGCCACCACCGCCGTCAACCAGCTGCACAAGGGCGGCGGCCGCTATGCGCTTTGCACCATGTGCATCGGCGTGGGGCAGGGCATCGCGGTGATTCTCGAACGCGTCTGACGACCGGACCGCGGCGAAACAAAAAACAACCAGAGAAGCAAGAAGACAAGCCATCGGCAGCCGCGGCAACAGCGGCCCGATGGCATTTTTTTAACCAAAGAGGATGAAAGAGAAGGATCAGAGGATGAACCACACGTCGAAGAAGACTACGCGCCGCGGCGCCGGCATTGCCGCGCTCGCGCTGGCCGCAGCGGCCCTGTTGCCCGTGGCCGCGTCCGCGCAGCAGGCCTTTCCTACCAAGCCCGTGCGCATCATCACGCCGTTCCCCGTAGGCGGAGGACCCGACGGCGTGGCCCGCCTGGTGGCCGACAAGCTCTCGCGCGCCTGGGGCCAGCCCGTGGTGGTCGAGAACCGCCCCGGCGGCAACGGCTTCATCGCCATCGACGCCTTCAAGCGCGGCGCGAAGGACGGCCACGACATCATCGTGCTCGACAACGTGCACCTCGCTGCGTACCCGGCGCTCTTCAAGAAGCTGCCCTACGACACCACCAAGGACTTCGATGCGCTGCTGCCGCTGTTCAAGACCTACTTCTTCTTCACCGTTGCCACCAACAGCAAGTACAAGACCATCGGCGACCTGATCGCCGACGCCAAGGCCAACCCCGGCAAGCTCGACTACGGCTCGTGGTCGGTCGGCAATCCGGTGCACTTGGGCTCGGAGCTCTTCGAGTCGGCCACCGGCACGCAGATGGAGCACATCGTCTACAAGGAAACCACGCAGCTCTACACCTCGGTCGCCACTGGCGAGCTGGCCTTTGCGCTGGGCAGCAGCGCCACGGCCGGCCCGCTGCAGCGTGCGAACAAGCTGCGCTTCCTCGCCGCCGCGGCGCCGCAGCGCGTGGCGGCCTTCCCCGACGTGCCGACGGTCGGCGAATCGGGCGGCCCGAAGGGCTTCGAGGTCATCGGCTGGAACGCCATCGCCGTGCCCAAGGGCCTGAGCGCATCGGTCACCGAGAAGATCAAGCGCGACATCGAGAAGGGCCTGGCCGAGCCCGACGTGCTGGAGAAGTTCAAGAGCTTCGGCTACGAGCCCTTCCCGACCACGCGCCCGCAGTTCGACGAGTTCGTGGCGAGCGAGACGAAGCGCTTCACCGACGTGATCCGCAAGGCGAACGTCTCGCTGGACTGATCGAGCTGGCTAGGCCTGCCGCCGCGCTGCCACGTGCAGCGTGTGCACGCGGGCCTGCTCGGGCAGAGGGCTGCCCCAGCCCTCGGGCAGCTCGTGCAGCACCGCCTTCGCGTCGAGCGAGCGGATCGCCACCGAGTTGTCCGCCGGAATGCGCCCCTGCGCCAGCAACGCCTCGTAGCGCAGGGCGCTCACCCGGAGGAACGAGGCGAAGTTGCCGACTTCGCCGCGCGCGGCCACCAGCTCGTCGTAGAGCCGCTCGATGAGCTGCACCACGACCATGCCGTCGCGCCGCGCGATCTCTTCCAATACCTGCCAGAACAGGTTCTCGAGCCGGATGCTGGTGACGACGCCATGCAGCCGCACCGAGCGCGTGCGCGCGTCGTAGCTCTGCGGATCGGCACTGATGAAGACTTCGCACATGGTGGCTGTCTCCTTTGCGTGAAGGAAGGTGGACGACGCCCGCACTGTAGCGCCGCGCCGCCCGCCGGAAGTTCAGTGCTCGATGCGCGTGCCCAGCACCGCCAGGAACTGCGAGAGCCACGCCGGGTGCGCCGGCCATGCGGGCGCGGTGACAAGGTTGCGATCGGTCACGGCCTGATCGACCGGAATGCCCATGTACTCGGCGCCCGCGAGTTCCACCTCCACCTGGCAGGCCGGATACGCCGACACCTTGCGGCCCTTGAGCAGGCCCGTGGCCGCGAGCAGCTGTGCGCCATGGCACACCGCCGCCAGCGGCTTGTCGGTGGCCAGGAAGTGCCGAGCGATCTCGACCACGCGGGTGTTCATGCGCAGGTATTCGGGCGCGCGGCCGCCTGGAATGACGAGCGCGTCGTAGGCCTCGGGGCGCACGTCGGCGAAATTGGCGTTCAGCGTGAAGCGGTGGCCTGGCTTCTCGCTGTAGGTCTGGGCACCCTCGAAGTCGTGGATGGCGGTGTGGACCCAGTCGCCGGTCTTCTTGTCCGGCGCCACCGCATGCACCGTGTGGCCCACGGCCAGCAGGGTCTGGAAGGGCACCATGGTTTCGTAGTCTTCGGCGTAGTCGCCGCACAGCATCAGGATCTTGCGCGCCATGTCTGTTGTCTCCTTCGGATGAGGTTGGAATGCGGCCGCGCACTGGGGCAGCGAGCCGTCGCCGGATTATTCGAAGGAGGAGTGCGCGGCGGGTAGCAGCCGGCTGTGACCGTGCTTCGCGGCAGCGAGGCCGACGCAGTTAACAGAAGTTCGCAGAGGCTGCAGAGCGCGCGCGAGAGCTGGTGCTCGGGGCGGGGGCGTCACGGAGCTGCCTTTTGCGCTGAATAGCCTCGTTCAGGGTTTTCCCGTATCCCGGGCAAGCCTCTTACGGACCGACAGACAACTCACAGAAAAGACCGAACCATGAAGACCTCCCAGATCGCCCTCGCTGCTGCGCTCGCCCTGCTCGCCATCGCTTCCGTGCCCGCCCAGGCCCAGCAGCGCACGCGTGAAGCCGTCGAAGCCGAAGCCATTGCCGCCGCCCATGCCAAGGACCAGAACGTCACCCGCGGTTCGCGCGGTGCCGATCCGTTCACCTCCACGGCCGATGCCGAAGCCGTGTACAAGCAGGCCGTCGAAACGGCCCATGCGCCCAACCAGAACGTGACGCGCGGCTCGCGCGGCGCGGACCCGTTCACCTCCAGCCGCGACCCGGCGCTGGTCTACCAGGAAGCCATGGCCACTGCCGCGGCGCCCGACCAGAACGTGACCAGCGGCTCGCGCGTCAACAGCAAGGTCATCTCGACCATGCAGAACCCGGTGCTGCAGTCGGCACAGGGCAAGTAAGCCAGCGGGCCATTGCCTGAAAACGCCGCCGCTACGCGTTGCGTGCGCGGCGAGCGGGCTCGGCCTGATGCAGGAAGCCGGTGAAGGTGTCGGGCGGCGACGAGCCCGTGAGCCGGGTCAGCAGCCGGCCGACCTCTCCCCGGTGATAGCCCGCGTGAGTCGCCACGTGGGCCAGCATTTCCTCGCGCGACATCCGGCCCGGCGCTCCGTCGCTGAACATGAACTCGATGCTCTCCTCGAGTTCCTGCGGGCCGAGGCGCGCGACGTAGTCGATGTACCAGCGGTCGGTTTCCCTCACCGCCTCGGCCAGCGCCTCCAGCGGCGGCGGCTCGGGCGCGCCGGTCGCGGTGTGGCCGTGCGCCATGCGCTGCACGTTCGCGACGAAGATGCGGTCGACGATGCAGGCGTGGTTGAACACGCGCGCGGCAGTGCGGTATTCATCTGCAGGGCCCTTGGCCGCCAGATCGGCCAGGCTTGCCAGCAGGGCCTCGTCGGCCCAGGCCTTGTAGCGGAACAGCGAGGCCAGAAGCGTCTGCGTACTCATCACAATCTCCCCTCGGACAGCTGAACGCACGTCTCGTGTGCGCTCTTATTCTTGAGTGGAGCCTCGAACTTGGGTACTCGCATTCCCCCACAGCGCAGGACCATGCGCAAAGCGCCCCGGCAGCAGCGTTCGCGCGTCACGGTGGACGCGATCGTCGAGGCCGCAACTCGCGTTCTGGCGCGCCGCGGATGGGCGCGTTTCACCACCAACGAGATCGCGGCGGTGGCCGGCGTCAGCGTCGGCTCGCTCTATCAGTACTTTCCGGACAAGCTGGCCATCGCCGAGGCGATACGGCAGCGGCACCTTGACGAGGTGCTCGTGGCGCTGGCCGGCTCCGACGCGGATGGCGACGCGTCGGCCACACTCCCGCGCCGCGTGGAGCGCTTCGTCGACGGCGTCATCGCCGCCCATTCGGTCGACCAGGCGCTGCATCGCGTGCTGGTCGACGAGGTGCCGCTCGCCGCGCGCTCGACCTACCCCGAGTTCGAGGCTGAGTACCAGCGGCGCTACCGGGCGCTCGTCGCCGAAAGCGGTGGACCGGGAGACGGTGCCGATGCCGGCATTGCGGCCCGCATGCTCTCGTCCGCGGTCGAAGGCGCGGTCCATGCGGCGGCGCGGCGCGGCGACCTGGAGGCGCCGGCGATGAGGACCGAGCTCGTCAGACTGGTCCTCGCCTACTTGAGCGACCGCCAGAGCGCAGGCTGAAGCTTCATCGACATGCGGGTTGCCGGTGTGGACACCGCCCCCGGTCCCTGACCACAATGCCCCGGCCCCGTGCCTTTGCGGGTGCTGAAAGGAAAGGTCATCGCAATGAAAAAAATGCTCGTGCCGGTCTGCCTGGCCGTGGCTCAGATGATGGTCGTGCAGGTGGCGTCCGCCCAGTCTTCCGGCGAAGCCGATCCGGCGCAGGGCAAGGCGCGGCCCACGGCGCCCACCACCAAGGCGGAGCGCGCCGAGGCCCGCAAGGAACGCCGCGCGGACGGCGCAGCCGCCGCCCGAGGACCGCAGATGCAGGAAGGCGAGGTGCGCGCGACGACCGCGCCGAAGATGTCGAGGGAAGAGCGTCGCGCCGCCGCGGCCAAGCGCCGTGCGGCCAACCGCGAGGCGATGAAGGCGGGCCAGCTGTCGCGCGGCGGCAGCAACGACGCACCGGAAAAGCAGAAGAAGCCCTGAGGCCGAACGGGGCCGGCCGGCTGGATCGGGCCGGGCCGTCAGGCCCAGGCCTTCGCCGAGCGCAGCTGCAGCAGCGCCAGCATCCGCGCTTCTTCCGAGTCGCGCAGGCTCTTGGCTGCGCGGCTGGCGGCGTACGTCACGTAGAGCGTGTCGACCGCCTTCGCCCAGCACTGGGCCGTCTGGTAGGCGCTGTTGGGGGTTCCTGGACCTGCGGGCACGGCGTATCCGGCCTTGCGCAGGATGTTGGCTTTGTGTTCGGTGCTCAGCATGTCGTACCCCCCGGTTCAATGGCGTGAGGAGCACGTTACCTGCGATACGCCGTGTGCGCTATTGGCTACATGACGTATCCAGATGTAGGAAAACACAGCACAAACTAAGCCGTAAGGCTTAGAGGCTGTCGCCCGCCTGCCACACGAGCGTGGCGGCGGCCAGGTCCTCCAGGGCGCTGCCGACGGCCTTGAACACGGTGCGCTCGCTGTCGTTCGTGCGGCCCGGGCGTTCCCCGCGGCACAGCGTGGCCAGCGTGCCCCGCACTTCCTGCGCGCGCAGCGTGCCGGCGGCCATCGCATCGAGCAGGTCGCCGGACTTCTGCAGCGCCTCGTCGGTGTCGACCCAGGTCAGCGCACCCTCGAAGCACCGCACGTCGGCCTCGCGCATCGCGGGCGTGAAGCTGCCGATCAGGTCCAGGTGCGAGCCCGGCGCCAGCCATTCGCCGCGCACGAGTGGCGAGGTGGCCAGCGTGGCGCAGCTCACGATGTCGGCCTGGCGCACGGCGGCTTCCAGGTCCGTCGCCGCGCGTGCGTTCCAGCCTTCGGCTCGCCATTGGGCGGCCAGCGCTTGCGCGCCTTCGGGCCGGTGGTTCCACACCCACAGTTCGTCGATGGGCCGCACGCTCGCATGCGCGGCCGGCAGCATCCGCGCGATGCGGCCGGTGCCCAGCACCAGCAGCCGGCGCGCGTCGGTCTGCGCCAGGAACGACGCACCCAGCGCCGAGGCCGCGGCCGTGCGGCGCGCGGTGATCTCGTTGCCGTCCATCATCGCCAGCGGCACGCCGGTGCGCGCGTCGTACAGCACGTAGGTCGCGTGCAGGCCGGGCAGTCCGCGTTCGCTGTTGCCGGGGAAGATGTTGATCGTCTTGATACCGAGGAAGCCCGCGTCGCTCCATGCCGGCATGATGAGCACGGTGCCCTTGCTGCTGCTGTCGCCGGCTGCGGTGTCGACGGCATGCACATGGCGCGGCGGCACCTGGGCGCCCGTCGCGAAGGCTGCGCGCAGGGCAGGAATCAGCCGCTCGAAGCCCAGCGGGGCACGGGTCGCGGCTTCGTCGAAATGCTTCATGGCCGTCGTCATTGCTGGAGTGGGTGCAATGCTGCCTCGAAGAACTCGGTCAGCGCCTTGCGGTAGGCCGCGCCGTAGCGCAGGGCCGTCATCGGTTCGAGGTGCGCGGCGCCCGGTGCCTCGATCAGCCGCTTGGGCTCGCGGGCGTCGGTCAGCAGCCGCTTGGAATGCGAGATCGGAATCACCTGGTCGGCCGTGCCGTGAATCAGCAGCAGCGGAATGGGCGATATGGCCGCCACGTATTTCGAGGCTGCATATTCATCGCTCACCAGCAGGCCTGCGCCGCTGAGCTTCTCGTTGGCGATCGACGAGTAGGAATAGAAAGTGGATTCGATGGCCGCGGCCCGCACGCCCGCGCGGTTGCCCGAGCCCACCACCGCGATCGCGTTGGTGCCGCCCAGGCTCTGGCCGAAGACGAAGAGCCGCTCGGGGTCCACGTCCTTGCGCGAGCGCACGTAGTTGAGAGCGGCGTTGGAATCATCGAACACGCCCTTGGGCTCGGGCTTGCCTTCCGACTGGCCGTAGCCTCGGTAGTCGAACACGAACACGTTGTAGTCCCGCTTGGGCAGCCAGGCCACGAAGCGCCAGTGCGTGCTCATGTTCTGCGCGTTGCCGTGAAAGTGCACCACCGTGCCCTTGGCTTCCTTCGGGTTCTGGCGATGCTCCGCGGGCAGGAACCAGCCGCTCAGGCGCGTGCCGTCGGCACTGGTGAACTGCACGCTTTCGTAGCGCATGCCCAGTGCCTCGGGCGTCTCGTAGCGCACGCTGTCGGGGTAATAGAACATCGACTGCACGCAGCCGCCCAGCATGAGCGGCAGCGTGCACAGCGCCAGCCCTCCGAACCACCGACGCAGCGCTCCGCCCTTCATGAAGGCTGCCCGCCCGCGGATGCCGTGCGGTTCTCCGCCAGCATGTTGCAGAACAGCGCACCCTGCTCGATGGCGTCGTCGAGCGCCACGTGCGTGTGCGGCAGGCCGGCGTCGAACCAGCGGCGCGGCATCGCGCGCTTGGTGCTGTCGCGGTAGTCGAGCTTGAGCATCGCCATCGCGAACGACTTCACGTCGAGCGCCGAATGGCTGAACGGGCTCTCGCCCGCGAACCGCATCAGGTACCAGTAGACGAAGAGAAAGTCGAAGCCCGCCGGATACGCGACGAATACCGGCCGCGCATGCAGGCCCTTGAGCCAGTTCACGTAGTTTTTCATGGCATGGGCCGGGTCCTGCAGATCGGTGCGGCATGCGACCCATGCCTCGGGCTGGGTCTTCCACCATGCGGCGGTCTTCGGGTCGGCCTGCGCGCCGGGCAGCGTGTGCAGGTTGGCGCTGAAGGTGGAGACGAGTTGCTTGTCGGCCGTGTAGGCGGCCGAGCCGAAACTGAGCATCGAGTTCGGGCCGGGGATGGGGCCGTCGGATTCGACGTCGGTGCTTATGTAGATTTCTGTCATGCAGATTGGAATCTTTCTTGGCTGCAGACGTGCTGCATGCTTCTTTAATTCGGGGTGGTGGAGAGCCAGCGCTTCCACCATGGATGTTTTGCCCGTGCGATTGCCGGTGGAGCACCGGATTCGGGCATACCCGGCGACAGGAATATCTTGCAGCCTTGCGCGCGATCTCTGAGGCTCTCGACGGTACCTGCAGGCGCCCATTCCGACGGCTCGCTTTCAAGCTGATCGAGCGCCCAACGGAGTTCGGATTCCGCTGCGTCGAGCATGGGATCGCCGGTGACCGCACCCTGCACAGCGGCCAGCAACTGCTGCGGGCTGCCTTTGCCGAACCAGAACGCGCATGCGGCGATGTACGAAAAAATCGCGGCCTTCATGCCGGCGTCGTCAGGGCCGGGGAGTTTTGTCGACAACAGATGCTGTCCCAGGTCATGCTGCACGCCGAGCATGCCGTCCACCATTTCGTCGCATTCGACCGGCAATTCGAAGTGCCGTTGCAGCAGTTGTGCCCAGAGCACCTCGTCCAACCGGTCCTGCAGAGCGAACTCCTTGCCGAAGCCAATAGCCGAGGCGTAAGCCTCGAGGTTGGGATAGAGAGCCTGGGCGCAGAAGATCGCAAACGCTGCGGCCTTTGGGTTCGAGAGCTTTGACAGCCTGGGGGAGAGAGCCTTGGAGAAGCGGGTCTGTGCTTGCGACTCGGAGACTTGCTTGATGTTCTGCTCGACCCAGTGCAAGTACCAGTCGGTGAAACCCATGCGGGTTCCGTTCTCGTTCATGAAAGGCTCGATGCCCTTGTAGTCGGCCCGCAGGTCGCGCCATACGGTGCCTGCCAGCGGGCCGGTCACGACCAGCCAATTGCGTAGCGCGCAGCCTTCGTGGCAGATGGGTATGGCGCCGTCCATGATGCTCGGTGCGTAGTACTGGGTCTCGAGCTTCCTGTCCCAGACCTCGTTCATTCGATCTTCTTCATCGATGGGCGTATCTGCCGTCGGGTTCGGATGCTGGGCCCAGAAGTCTCCAGGCAGGTTCCAAGAATGCTCCCATGGAAATGGCTTCGACAAATCGCCGATGAGTTGAAACGTAGCGTCCCAACTGGCGAGGCCGTGAAACTCGTCCTGCATGCCGAGAGGAAACACGCCATACGCGGGGCCTGCACCGCCATTCCCGATCTCGGTGATGAACCTGCGGTACTCATCGGGAAACCTGCACTGGTGCTTTGCCTCCACCTGCGCGACCTCCTCTTCGGAAAGCGGCGGATTCAGGTCGTACCAGTGCGCTTTCGCCGCGAAGCAACTGCAGTCCAGGTCGAGCCGTTTGAGCGTTTGAAGGCGGGACAGGATATCGGTCACGACGGGCTCATTCCTCTTGCTTGTTATTCGATTCCGAGAATCGATGGAACCGAGCGTTGGAGTTCCTCGACCAACGCAGGGGCCATGTATTTGTATTCATCCGGAATGTCGAGCACATGGATCAGCTTGCCTTCCAGCATCCGCGTGAACTCGGCCAGCAGCCTCGACTTGTGCTTTTCTTCCATCACGAGGATGACGTCGGCCCACTCGATGTCGTCGATGGAGACCTTGTGCCGCGCATTGGGGCTGGTGCCGGCGGAGCGTGCGGATACCTGAGGATGCCGGCGCCAGATCTGCTCCGCGGTCGGGCTGCGCCACTGGTTGCGGCTGCAGATGAAGAGGACGTTGCGCATGGTTGTCTGGGTGCGTTCGGGTAGCACGAAGATGTGCATGTCCCGCCAGTTGCCCGATGAGTTCTCGATCAGCGCGACTTCCGTGCAGCTCGCACGCACGGCTCCCGACGCGGCAAGCCGGGCTTGCAGTTCAACCGCCGCCGCATCCGCATCGAGCGCATTGCCATGCGCCACCGACAGATGCGCAACGATGCTGTCGTGCTCGCCGCCATAAGGCGGGAAGTCAGGAAACGCTTCCACGAGCGCTCGCGTCATTTCGATGAAGGGGGCGGATGGCTCCGGCGCGAGATACGCGGTTTCCGGAAAACGCCCGACCCTGTTCAGCGTGAAGGAGAACGAGGTCGTCCGATTCAAGGCCAGCCTCGCTCGCTCCAGGACTTCCGGCGTGATCCGTGCCGGGTCCATGAAGGGAACGAGCACCGTGATGTGTGCGGGCACTCCGAGGGCCACGGTGGCGTCGTAAAGGCGGCGCAGGTCGCCCACCATGGGCTCGGCGGCGGGAACCTTCACGGCGAATGCGGAGATGGCCATGGCGGCGGAGGATAGCTCAGGCGTCGGCGATCCGGCTCCATTCCAGGCCATGCTTGACGAGGTACTTGCGCAGCCTGTCGGCATCGTTCACCACGCTGCGCTGCGCGCGCGAAGCCTGGAAGAGCTGGCGGCCCGCGTCCGACAGGCTGCGCGACTGCCGGCAGACGCGCACCACCGCTTCGAGCTGCAGGCGGTCGAAGAGGTCGAGCGCGGCGCTGCGTTCCTCGCCGAGCAGGGCATCGAGGTCAACGCTATCGCCGGTGGCCGGCATTGCGCCTGCGTGCTTCCACAGCCAGCGCAGCCGTGCGATCTCGGCTTCCACCAATGCCACCGGAATGCGCCCGCCGTCGGCGAGCGTTGCCAGCCTTGTCACGCTGGCCGAGAGGTCGCGGAAGTTGCCGCTCCAGATCGCCTCGCCGCTTTGCGCGAAGCGCAGGTAGGCCGTGCGCGCCTCGGCGTTGAAGCGCACCACGCGGTTGTTCTCTGCGGCATGGAGGGCCAGCAGGTGGTCGATGTTGGGTTCGATGTCCTCCGGCCGCTGTGCAAGGCCGGGCAGGTCGTAGGTCCAGAGGTTGATGCGCGCGAACAGGTCTTCGCGGAAGCGGCCTTCGGCCACGTCGCTGCGCAGGTCGCGGTTGGTGCCGGCTATCAGCTGGAAGTCGCTTTCCACTTCCTTGTCGGCGCCCACGGGGAAGAAGCGCTTCTCCTCGATGGCCTTCAGCAGCATCGCCTGCTCGTCGAGGCCGAGCTCGCCGATCTCGTCGAGAAAGAGCGCGCCCTGGTGCGCGGTGCGCAGCAGGCCCGCGCGGTCGGCGGCGGCGCCGGTGAAGGAGCCCTTCTTGTGCCCGAAGAGCGTGGAGGCCGCCCCGTCGCCGCGCAGCGTCGCGCAGTTCACCTCGACGAAGGGCCCCGTCATCTGGTGGCGCGACTGCTTCAGCTCGAACATGCGCCGCGCCAGGAAGGACTTGCCCGCGCCCGTCGGACCCACCAGCAGGATGGGCGCGCGCGAGCGAACGGCCACGCGCTCGATCTCGTCGATCAGCGCATTGAAGCGCGCGTTGCGCGTGGCGATGCCGCTCTTCAGGAAGGCGACCGCGTCGCGCTGCTCCGCGTCGAAGCGCCGTGCGATCACGTCGTAGCGCGACAGGTCGAGGTCGATCAGCGTGCACTTGCCCGCCTCGCCCTCGCGCTGCTTCTTGGGTGGCGATGTCTGCGCCAGCACGCCGGGCACCACGCGCGATTCGGACAGCAGGAACATGCAGATCTGCGCGACGTGCGTGCCGGTGGTGATGTGGGTCCAGTACTGCTCGCGCTCGGTGTCGAAGCTGTAGCCGCGCGCCCAGTCGTACAGGCGCGTGTAGACCTCGCCGAAGTCCCACGGGTCCGCCAGGTCGAGCGGCACCAGGTTGACCGTGGTCTCGGGCGATACGGCGGCGATGTCGGCCCTCACCACCTCGGCCAGCGCCTTGTGCCGCAGCGTGTAGAGCAGCTCCATGCGCGAGACGACCATGTCCTCGTGCTGCGCGAGCGAGACGGTGGGACGCCACTTGTTCCATCGGCCGGCGCCCTGGCCGGCGTCGAGCTGGGTGCCGAGGAAGCCGATGACGACTATTGGCTTCATGAATAAAAAGCTAGCTAAATTTATATGAAGAAGATGAATGCTAGCAGGTCGAGTGCAACGCGAGCTACGGGCCGGAAAAGAATTTAGCTATTCATATCAACAACTTGCGTGATCCCAGAGCTTGCTTCTCCTTCTTCTCGCGCAGCCTGGCACGCCGGCTGCAATAGACAACCCGTCGGATGCAGTTCATCCGCTCGCAGGTGCCGCGTGAAAGCGGCCCGGTGCCGCAGGCCAGATCCTGTCTTGGGCTCGCGGTATGCCGCTGTTGAACTGGCTGGCAACTGAACTTGTTTCAGTTCTGCTCATGGTTGAGCACCGTGCTAACCACACGGCGTTGTGGGTTCGATTCCCGCGAAAAACCCTGGCGGTGCTTGCATCGCCATCTGATGGGGCGAAAGCCCCCCGCCCCGGCACACCGGAGCGATGGCGCAGGGCCCCAAGGCCCTGCGGCGCGCGACACAGTGCCAAGCGCAGGCGGCTTGCGCACCGCGTGCGTGCCAAGGAACTGCGTGCAGCCATCGACGGCAAGGGAAGTGAGGATGTTGCGATGCAACGACGGGAGGCACCTACCGAACCGCGCGACCGCTGCATGCCAGGCCTTGGCAGCCGCTGTGTCCGCCGCCTGCCCTTTCGAGGGCCTGGATTGAACGAATGGATGAATGACGACTGGCCGACGAGAACGAAACGAACAGTCGAACCGAACAAAGAGGAGAAAAAGAATGCTGGGCTTCAACCAATACACCATCAAGAAGAACGAGCGCGCACTGCTGCTG
This sequence comes from Variovorax sp. TLI9-5A, assembly GCF_056867935.1. Taxonomy (NCBI): domain Bacteria; kingdom Pseudomonadati; phylum Pseudomonadota; class Betaproteobacteria; order Burkholderiales; family Comamonadaceae; genus Variovorax; species Variovorax sp. TLI9-5A. The sequence continues at coordinate 1,391,926 of NZ_CP200310.1, forward strand.
CGCAACGGCGACTTCGAGCAACTGCTCGGCCCGGGAAAGCACCGCGTTTTCGCGGGCTTCGACGCCATCCAGCTGCAACGCTTCTCGCTCGCCGAGCCGGTGTTCGAGCACGAGCTGGCCGACTACTTGCTGGCACGTGAGCCTGAGCTGATCGAGCGTGAGTTCGTGCACGTGTCGCTGGGCGAAACCCAGGTCGGCCTGCGTCATGAAGATGGCGTGCTGGTGCAGATCCTGCCGCCCTCGACTCGCAAGCTGTACTGGCGCGGACTGCGCGAGCAGCGCATCGACGTGATCGATGTGTCCGCCGACGCGCGCCTGCCGGCCGAGTTGCTGGCAAAGCTGCAGAGCGTGGCCCTGCGTCCGCGTGCGGTGCAGGGGCTCGAAGGCGTGCTGCTGGTGCAGGTGCCCGAGTTCCACGCCGGTGTTTTGACGCTCGAGGGGCAGATGCAGGCCTTGCTGCCGCCGGGAAACCACGGTTTCTGGCGCTTCAACCGTCAGGTGTCGGTGACCTCCGTGGACCTGCGTTCGCAGATCGCCGAAGTGAGCGGCCAGGAAATCCTGACCCGCGACAAGGTGGGACTGCGGCTGAACCTGTCGGCGGTATGGCGCTTCCTCGACGTGCGGCAGGCCCTGGCGCAGATGCCGAAGCCGGCGGACCATGTGTACCGCGAACTGCAGTTCGGTCTGCGTGCCGCGGTCGGCGAGCAGACGCTCGACGCGCTGCTGGAGAACAAGGCAGCCATCGACCAGACCGTGCTGGCGCAGGTGCGAGAACGGCTGGAGGGTTCTGGAGTCGTGCTGGAGAGCGTGGGCGTGAAGGACATCATCCTGCCGGGCGAGATGAAGACCATCCTCGCGCAGGTGGTGGAAGCCGAGAAGTCGGCCCAGGCCAACGTGATCCGTCGCCGCGAGGAAACCGCGGCCACGCGCTCGCTGCTGAACACCGCCAAGGTGATGGAGGGCAACCCTGTCGCGTTGCGGATGAAGGAACTTGAAACGCTGGAACGCGTGGCCGAACGGATCGACAAGATTTCGGTGGTCGGCGGTCTGGACCAGGTGCTCAACGGACTGGTGACGCTTCGGCCGAACGGTTCCTGAGTTCTGAGGGAAAGAGATACGGGCACGCAGGCACAGAAGGGAGCGCCACTGCCAAAAATGTTGATGTTGCCGGCAGTCCGGGTAGCACCGGATGCGGCGGGCAAGTCGGTCGACGAGCAAGGTTGAGGATGCAGGTGCTGGCTCCGATGACGGGTCTGTCACTGGCGCGCGTTTCCAATCGTCGACTGGGCCGCTGGATTGAAACACCACGGTCGCCGTATTGATGCGGGTTCGAATCCCGCCGTGTCCACCAGCCGTTCGTGAAGAATGGATAGACAGTTACAGAGAGAGAAAGAAAGAGAAAAATGGAACAGAGCAAGAACTACAACCTGCACGAAGTCGCCAACGGCGTTCCCGTGAAGATGTGGACCCGCGGCGTGCCCGTGGAAGACGAGGCACAGAAGCAGCTCGAGAACGCAGCGCGCCTGCCCATCGTGTTCAAGCACATCGCGGCCATGCCCGACGTGCATTACGGCATCGGCGCGACGGTGGGTTCGGTGATCCCGACCTTCAAGGCCATCATCCCGGCTGCGGTGGGCGTGGACATCGGCTGCGGAATGATGGCGTGCAAGACCACGCTGCATGCCAACGACCTGCCCGACAACCTCGGACCGCTGCGCTCGGCGATCGAGAAGGCCGTGCCGCACGGCTCGAACCCCAAGCGCATGGGCCGCGACAAGGGCTCGTGGGAGACGCCTCCCAACGAAACCGACGTGGCCTGGGCCGGACTGGTGGACGAGTTCGACGCGATCTGCGAGGACTACCCGCGCCTGAAGAACACCAACAACCACAAGCACCTGGGAACGCTGGGTACGGGCAACCACTTCATCGAGGTGTGCCTGGACGAAGCGGGTTCCGTGTGGTTCATGCTGCATTCGGGGTCGCGCGGTGTCGGCAATGCCATCGGTACGCACTTCATCGAACTCGCGAAGAAGGACGCCGAGCAGCACCAACGCAACCTGCCCGACCAGGACCTGGCGTACTTCGAGGAAGGCGCCAAGTACTTCGGCGACTACGTGCGCGCGGTGGGCTGGGCCCAGAAGTTCGCGCGAGCCAACCGCGAAGTGATGATGCAGCGCGTGGTCGCGGCCGCGCGCAAGGTCATCACCAAGCCTTTCGAGGCGCACGTGGAAGCGGTGAACTGCCACCACAACTACGTGAGCCGCGAAACGCACTTCGGCGAAGACGTGCTCGTGACCCGCAAGGGCGCGGTGAGCGCAAAGGCCGGCGAGCTGGGGATCATTCCCGGAAGCATGGGCGCCAAGAGCTACATCGTGCGCGGAAAGGGCAACCCCGAGAGCTTCATGAGCTGCAGCCACGGCGCCGGTCGAAAGATGAGCCGTACCAAGGCCAAGAAGCTCTACACGGTGGCCGACCAGATCGCCGCGACCGAAGGCGTCGAGTGCCGAAAGGATGCCGACGTGATCGACGAGATCCCGATGGCCTACAAGGACATCGACGCGGTGATGGATGCGCAGAAAGACCTGGTGGAGGTGGTCTACACGCTCAAGCAGGTCGTATGCGTGAAGGGATGAAAGCGAGGCCGGTTCCCGGCCTCATGAGTGCGGTGTTGCGGTAGGAAGGGGCTTCGGCCCGCCTTCGCGACACCGTGCGTATTGCGAAGGTCCGAGAAATGAAGAAAAGCAACAAGCAACGCCGCGCCGAAATCAAGGCGCGCCGCCTTCAGCGCGCCGCCGCGTCGGCCGCACGTCTGCGCGCGCCGGATGTCCGCCTGCCGCAGCCCGATTGCGCGTTCGCACTCGGGTGCGAGCCGGCGGATCAGTTCGTCCTGCAGCAGTACAACAACACCTACGGCGTGCTGCCTCGCTGCTATGTGGCCCGCCCCTTCACCTGCCGCGATTGCGGAGCTGAAGAACTGTGGACGGCCAAGCAGCAGAAGTGGTGGTACGAGGTGGTGCACGGCCATATCGATAGCCGTGCCGTGCGATGCCTGGCATGCCGCCGCGCGCGACGCGAGCGGCTGCGCAATGCGGCGCCGGGCGCGAACCTCCTGAGCGAGCAGACGGATCGCCTTCGCGCATTGGGTGCAGCGAAACCGAATGCACGGGCCGTGGCCGAAGTCGACGCCGCGCTTGAAAGCAAATGGTGGAGCTTGCGCGTGGTGGCGATCCAGACCATGGCGCGATGGGGCGGCGACGCGAACCTCGCGAAGCTTCGTGGACTGATGACGGCCCGCCCCGAAGGCGGTCGCCGATACTTTGCCTGGGAGCGCGTTGCCGCGGATGCGGCGAGGAGCGCGCTGATGCACAGGGAGCGATGGCCTTGACGACGATGATGAAACTGACTTTCCTGGGGACCTCTTCCGGCACCCCCACGCGCCACCGCAACGTTTCCGGCCTTGCGGTGCAGACGGTGCTCGGCGCCGACTGGTTCCTGGTCGATTGCGGCGAGGGTACGCAGCATCGCGTGCTGCAGACGCCGCTGTCGCTGAACGACCTTGCCGCCGTCTGCATCACGCATGTGCACGGCGACCATTGCTATGGCCTGCCGGGATTGCTCGCCAGTGCCGGCATGGGCAAGCGCACGAAGCCGCTGAAGTTGATCGCGCCGCTGCCGGTGTGGGAATGGTTCGAAGCCACGCGACGGCTGACCGATCTGCATCTGCCCTACGAGGTGGAGCATGTCGATCTGGAGAACGAAGCGCTGGTGTACGACGTGCCCGGTTTGCGGATCGAGCGCCACGTGCTGCGGCATCGTGTGCCGAGCCATGCCTATCGCGTGCAGGTCGAGACGCGGCGCGTGCGGCTGAAGGCCGATGCGCTGCGGGCAGTCGGCCTGCCGCCCGGTCCGGCATGGCGTGCGCTGCAGAACGGAGAGGACGTGTCATTCAACGGCGAGACGCTGCACAGCGCTGATTTCGTGGACACGCAGGTCGACACGGCCGTTGCCGTGCTCGGCGGAGACAACGCTGAACCCGCAATGCTCCATGAAGCCTGCCAGGGCGCGCAACTGCTGGTGCACGAGGCCACCTTCACGCAGGACGCGCTCGACAAGGTCGGCCCCGGCCCGATGCACAGCTCCGCGCGCCTCCTGGCCGAGTTCGCGCAGTCCGTCGAAGTGCCGAACCTGATCCTCACGCACTTCAGCGCGCGTCATCAGAACGAGCAAGGCATCGCGGCGCTGATGGCCGAGACGCAGGCGCACTACCGCGGCAATGCGTTCCTGGCCAATGACCTGGACGTGTACGAGCTCGACAGTGCCGGCCAGGTGACAGCCACGCGGGCCTGACGAGAGAAAAGAAGAAAGAAGAATCGAAGATGAGTACCGAGGAAGAATTCCTGCGCTCCGCCCACCCGATCGAGCCCGCCATGCGCGCGCAGATCATGGAGGCCCTGCGCGACATCGAAACGAAGCACGACGTGAGCGTGCTCTTCGCCTGCGAATCCGGCAGCCGAGGCTGGGGCTTCGCCTCGCCCGACAGCGACTACGACGTGCGCTTCATCTACGTCAACCGCCTGCCTTGGTATCTCACGGTGATGCCGCATCGCGACGTGATCGAGGTGCCGATCAGCGGTGACCTCGACATCAACGGCTGGGACCTGCGCAAGGCCCTGGGCCTGATGCGCGAGTCGAACCCGACGCTGCTCGAATGGCTGCGCTCGCCCGTCGTGTATCGCGACGACGCGACGGCGATGCCGCGCTTTCGCGAACTGTCGGAAGCGGTGTTCTCCAACGCGCGCGGCTGGCATCACTACAGCTCGATGGCGAAGAAGAACTTCCGCGAGCACCTGCAGGCCGACGAGGTGCGCTACAAGAAATACCTCTACGTGCTGCGCCCGCTGCTGGCCGCACGCTGGATCCGCTCGCAGCCCGGCGTGCCGCCGATGCGCTTCGCCGACCTCGCGCAGCGCACGCTCGACCCGGTGCGCGACGCCGCGCTGATCGACGAGATCAACGCGCTGCTCGAAGTGAAGATGCGCGCCGGCGAGGCCGCGACCAGTCCGCGCTGGCCCGGCATCCATGCGTTCATCGAATCGGAGCTGGCGGCCAACGCGGCGGAGCCGGTGACGCCGCTGCCGCAGTCAGAGCAGGCCGGCCTCGATGCCTTCCTGTACGAAACGGTCCTGCGTTTCGAAGCGAAGAAGAGCCAGGAGGCCGCGCATGGTTGAACTCGACGGCTCCCAGGGCGAGGGCGGCGGCCAGATCCTGCGCACCAGCCTCGCGCTGTCGATGGTCACGGGCCAGCCATTGGCCATCGAGAAGATCCGCGCGGGCCGCGCCAAGCCGGGCCTGATGCGTCAGCACCTCGCGTGCGTGAACGCGGCCGCCGCGATCAGCGGCGCGGAGGTCGACGGTGCCGAGCTTGGTTCGCAGTCGCTGCGTTTCGTGCCCGGCCCGGTGCGCGCGGGGGAATACCGCTTCGCGATCTCGGGCGCGGGCAGTTGCATGCTGGTGCTGCAGACCGTGCTGCCGCCGCTGCTGCTGGCCGGTGCGCACAGCCGTTTGCATCTGAGCGGCGGCACGCACAACCCGATGGCGCCGCCATTCCATTTCCTGGAGCGTGCGTTTGCCCCGCTGGTGCGCCGACTGGGTGCCGATCTGCTGCCGACGCTGCGCCGTTGCGGCTTCTATCCGGCCGGCGGCGGCGAGGTCGAGGCGGTCATCGTGCCTGCAGCCGGTGCGCTGCAGCCCTTCGACCTGATGGCGCGTGGTTCGCATCTGTCGAGCTATGCGGAGTGCCTGGCGCCGGGTATCCCGCGCCATGTGCCGACGCGCGAGCTCGATACGCTGGGTGGCGCGATGGGATGGTCGGGCGAGCAACTGCGCTTCGGCTCGGTGCGCCAGAACGAAGGACCGGGAAACGCGCTGCTGGCTACGCTGGCGTATGAGCACGTGACCGAGGTGTTCACCGCCTTCGGCGAGAAGTCGCTGAGCGCCGAGCAGGTGGCGCACGGTCTGGTGAAGGAGCTGCGCGCGTTCCAGAAGAGCGAGGCGGCCGTGGGGCCGCACCTGGCGGACCAGCTGGCGCTGCTGCTGGCGCTCTCGGTTTGGCAGGGCAAGAAGGAATGCGCCTTCACCTGCAGCGAGGTGACCGAGCACACGCGCACGAACTGCGCGGTGATCGAGCGCTTCCTGCCGGTGCGCTTCGCGATCGCCGAGGGCCGCCAGGCCTGCTCAGTGCGGGTCGCGCCTGCCTGACCTGTCTGACACGGGCGCTCGGCCGTTGCCCGCGGCTGGCGGAAAACTCCTTTCCGTTTTCCGCCATCGAACTGCGTGCGGGCCGGCGTATCGTTGTGGCCCGGCACGGGCCGGGTGCGGACGGATTCGTCCAGGCAGACATCGGAGACACGGACACCAAGCCATGACCACACCCTCGTTCATCTACACCAGCGCACCCCAGCGGGTGGTTTTCGGCGCGGGCTCGCTGCAGCACCTGGCCCGCGAGATCGATGCCCTCGGTGCGCGCCGGGCCCTTGTGCTTTCCACGCCGGAGCAGCGCCCGCAAGCCGAGCGCGTGGCCGACATGCTCGGCGCCCATGCGGCCGGCGTGTTCGACCGCGCCGTGATGCACGTACCCATCGAGACCGCGCGCGAGGCGAGGGAAGTGGCCACCAGGCTCGGCGCCGACTGCGCCGTGGCCATCGGCGGCGGCTCCACCACCGGGCTGGGCAAGGCCATCGCGCTCGACTCGGGCTTGCCGATCCTCGCCATTCCCACCACCTATGCGGGCTCCGAGATGACGCCGATCTACGGCATCACCGAAGCCGGCATGAAGAAGACCGGCAAGGACTTCCGCGTGCTGCCGCGCACCGTGATCTACGACCCCGAGCTGTCGCTCGGCCTTCCCGTGGGCATGAGCGTGACCAGCGGCATCAACGCCATCGCGCATGCGGCCGAAGGGCTCTACGCGGTCGATTCGAACCCGATCATGGACCTGATGGCGCAGGAGGGCATCGCCGCGCTGGGCCGTGCGCTGCCGGCCATCCGCGCCACGCCAAAAGATCCGGCCGCCCGCGGCGACGCGCTCTACGGCGCATGGCTGTGCGGCACGGTGCTGGGCAATGTGGGCATGGCGTTGCACCACAAGCTGTGCCACACGCTGGGCGGCAGCTTCAACCTGCCGCATGCCGAGACCCACACCATCGTGCTGCCGCACGCGCTGGCCTACAACGCCGGGGCTGCGCCCGAAGCCATGGCGAAGATCGCGAAGGCGCTGGGAGGAAGCGGCAGCGCCGCGCAGGCCGTGTACGACCTTGCGCGCGACAACGGCGCGCCGGTCGCGCTGCGCGACATCGGCATGAAGGAAGCCGATCTCGATCTGGCCTGCGAGCATGCGCTCAAGAACCAGTACCCCAACCCGCGCCCGCTGGAGCGCGCGGCGATCCGCGCGCTGCTGCAGAACGCCTGGGAAGGCGTACGGCCCTGAGGCCGGGCGTCAGGGCCGTGCCGTGGCCGGCAGGCCGGCCTGCTGCGTGAACGAGACGCTGGGCTTCTTGTAGGCAGCAGGCACTTCGTCGCGGTAGAAGGCGCGGCGGTCCAGGCTTTGCAGCGGGTTGTTGGCGGCGGCCACGGCCTGCTCGCGCACGGTGCTGCGGTCGAGCGTGGACTTGAAGGCCACGGCGCCTTCGGCGGCGGTGTCCGAATAGGGGTTGCCTTCGCGCGTCGCAGCCACGGCTTCGGTCTTCACGTCGTTGCGGCTGGCGGAGGAGGTGACGGCGTGGACGCCGTCATAGGTTTCGGCGTGCGCTCCGGCGGAGCCGAGCATGGCAAAGGCTGCGGCGAGAGCGGATGCGGCGATGCGTTGCTTGTTGTTCATTGCGAGATTCCTTTCGAGTGCTTCGGGCCGATCAGAGCGGCAGCGCGTCGCCACGTGCGGCAGCGCGGGCCGCGGCACGCACGGTGGCGCGGTCGATCGTGCTGGCCACCATCGGAGCCACGCCCGACGAAGCAGCTTCGCCGTAGGGGTTGTCGGCGTGCGCGGCGGCAACGGCTTCGGCGCGCACTGCTGCCCGGCTGGTCGACGAGGCGATCACCGGAGCGGGGCCGGCGCTGGCGCCGTCGGCGTAGGGGTTGTCGGTGCGCGCGGCGGCCACGGCTTCGGCGCGCACGTCGGCACGGCTGACAGACGAGGTGATCGGATGCACGCCTTCATAGGTTTCGGCGTGAACCGCGCCCGCTGCGCCGAGCATGGCGAATGCGATGGCGGAGAGAGCGGCGATGCGTTGCTTGGTGTTCATGATGCGAGTCCCTTTGCTGACTGGTGTGGGCGGCGGACATTCGTCGTTGCCACGGGATGCAGTGTGAAACCGCATCGCGGCTGGCGCTGTGCGTTTGCGCACCGCTTTCGGCGATTGGTCAGAGGCAGGAGGCTGCCGCGTGCTGTCCGTAGAGCACCACGAGCGGCTCGGAGCGGCCGCGCACCGTGAGCGTTTCGGCCGTGCCCATGGCGTGCGCGACGCCGGCCTTCTCGGCGGCGAACAACGACACAACGAGGCGAGAGGCGGCAGTCTTCGAATGGTCCTGCAGCCGGCTCGCGGTGTTGACCACTTCGCCGATGGCGGTGAATGTGGTGGTCTCCAGGTAGCCCACCTCGCCGACCGCCGCGCGGCCCGCATGCAGGCCCATGCCGAACTCCAGCCGCTGGCCGAACTGCGCCTCGAAGCCTTCGCTCCATGCGTCCATGCGCTGGCCGATCAGCTCCGTTGCCCGCAACGCCTGCCTGCATGCGGTGGGCAGGTCGCAGTCGAGGCCGAAGATCGCCATCACGCTGTCGCCGATGAACTGGTTGGGCACGCCGCCGCTCTCGCGCACCGCCGCGCCCACGGTGGCGAAGTAGCGGTCGAGCACGTAGGCCAGGTCGAAGGGCCACTGCCGCTCCGACAGGCCCGACCAGCGCCGCAGGTCGACGAAGAGGATCGCCACGTCGCGCTCGCGCCCGAAGCTGCCGACCGGCGCGGGCCGGCCCTCGTTGGGCAGCGGCGCGAACAGCGGCGTGACCTCGATGTCGCCGCGCGGGCGCAACTGGCAGGCCAGCCGCACGTCGGCCGGCGCGCGCACCCGCTCGAGCGTGCGCCGCTCGTCGCGGCCCGGCTCGCCGATATGGTCGGCCGGGCCGGCCACGCGCACGCGGCAGGTGGAGCAGCGCGCGCGCCCGCCGCAGATGGAGACGTGGTCGATGCCGTGGGAGCGGCTCGCCTCCAGCACGCTCCAGCCATGCGGAACATGCACCGTGCGGCCGGGGTAGCGCAGCGCCACCTGCGGCTGGCGCGACCAGCGCGCAAGTCCGTTGCGGCCCCAGCGCGCCGCCAGCAGCGCGACCAGCGCCAGCCCGTAGCCCCACTTGATCGCGTTCTCGGCCGTGCCCAGCGCCTTGCCCTGTTCGGCCGTGGGCAGGGCGGTCGGCGGCACGCCGGTCCACTGGAACTCGCGCCCCATCGAGACGAAGCCCATCGCGGCGGTCAGCGGCAGCACCACCGCGACGGCCAGCAGCAAATGAGAGAAGCGTCGCCACACCGGCTTGGCCCGCAGCGCGAAGTGCAGGCCCAGGCAGCCGTGGGTCCAGGCCGCCAGCATCATCAGCAGTTGCGCGGCGGCGCCCTGCCAGTCCCAAAGGCCCCAGACCACGCGCACGTACGAGCCCTCGATGCCGTAAGCCAGGTAGGCGCCGCGCATGGCCGTGAGGTGCGTGGCCAGCAGCAGCGGCAGCGCGAAGCCCAGCGCCACGCGCAGGCCTTCGAGCGGGGGCATGCGCAGGGTGCGCCGTTCCCAGAGGGCGATCGCCGCCAGCGCCAGGTGCGCGGCGGCAGCGCTGTACAGCAGCGCGGTGCCCGCAAGCGTGTGCCAGAAGGCCTGCACGCCGCGCAGCACGGTCTCGGCGGCGGCAAAGGAATAGATGCCCAGCGAATGGTTCAGCAGGTGCACCGTGACGTAGGCCATCAGCACCAGCCCGCTCGCCCAGCGGAGATTGCGCCGCGTGGGCGGTCTCAGCGAAAAGGCGGCGGCAGATGTTGCGTCAGGGGGGGCGTCAGGGGAACGTCTGGCCATGAACGGGTTCGAAGCGGCACCCGAGCATAATGCGCGCGCCCCTACCGTCCCCCGGCATGGCCAAACCCGAACCTACCCCCCGCTCCAGCCTCGCGCTGCGCCAGATCGCGCTGCTCGAAGGCCTTTCCGACCAGCGGCTGGACCTGCTGGCCCAGCAATGCCTGTGGCACAGCGTGGAGGCCGGCAAGCCCCTGCTGCTGCGCGCCGAGCAGCAGGGCGAGGTGTTCCTGCTGGTCTCGGGCCGGGTGCGGGTGACGACCTATTCGGCCAATGGCCGGCAGGTGACCTTCCGCGATTCCGAAGCCGGCGAGCACTTCGGCGACATCTCCGCCATCGACGGCGGCCCGCGCTCCGCCGACGTTGTCACGCTCGAACCCAGCGTGGTCGCCAGCCTCGACCGCGCTTCATTCATGGCCCTTTTGCGCGACGAGCCCCTGGTGGCCGGCCGGGTGATGCTGCGGCTGGCCTCTCTGGTGCGGCAGCTTTCCGAGCGCGTGATCGACCTGAGCACCCTCGGCGTGCAGAACCGGCTGCATGCCGAACTGCTGCGCCTGGCCCGCGCCGCCGGCGTGGAGGGCAACCAGGCCCGGCTCGACCCGGCGCCCAGGCATGCGGCGCTGGCCAGCCAGATCAGCACCAACCGCGAGCAGGTGACCCGCGAGCTCAACGTGCTGGCGCGCAGCGGCGTGCTGCGCAAGGACGACAAGGCCCTTCTGGTCGCCGACGTGGCCCGCCTGGAGGCGATGGTTTCGCAGGTCAGGGGCGACGCCGGCTGAGCCTCGGGGCGATCAGTTCCAGCGGCCCTTGGTGCCGCCGAGAGAGAAGCGGCCGGCGCCCAGCAGCACCACGGTCAGCGCGCCGAACAGGTACAGGCCCTGCAGTTCCAGCGCCCAGCCGCCCTGCTTGGTCATGGCGAACAGGTCGGCCATGTGCACCAGGCCGAAGGCCACCAGCATGTTGATGACGACCACGCCCGCGGCGGCGCGGGTGTAGATGCCCGCGATCATCAGCAGCGGCGCGACGATCTCGCCGACGTACACCAGGTAGGCGATCCCACCCGGCAGCCCGGACTTGGCCAGCATGCCGGCGATGAAGCCCACGCCGGCCGACAGCTTGAAGATGCCGTGCAGCAGCACCAGGAAGCCGATCGTCACGCGGATCAGCAGCTTGCCGGAGTCGTCCAGCGTGGCGGGGGAGAGGGCGGACAGCGGCGACGCGATCGGCGCACGCGGGGTGTTGGCGGCGGTGGCCTGGGTGTTCATGGCAGATCCTTGCAGGGTGGAAACGGTGGGTCCGCCGCGGAATGCGACGGTTGCGGTTCCAGTGTGCGGGGCTGCGGAAATGCGGAATGTGCGTTTACGCACATCTTTTGGCGAAAGCCCCCAGTCCGGGGTCAGTGGGGGCCGAAGTGCGCTGTCCACTTGCGCTCGTAGTCCATTTTGCGGAAATGGGCTGCCATGAAGTCGATGAAGCTGCGCACCTTGGCCGACAGGTGCTTGCGGCTGGGGTAGGCCAGGTTGATGGTCAGGTGCGGCAGGTCCCAGTCGTCCAGCGTGGGCACCAGCCGGCCGGCCACGATGTCGTCGTAGACGATATAGGTGGGCTGCACCAGGATGCCCATGCCGTCGAGCGCGGCGGCGCGCAGCACCTGGCCGTCGTTCGACTCCAGCAGGCCCGTGACCGACACCGTGTGCGTCTCGTTCCCGCGGCGAAAGCGCAGCTCGTTCGGGTTGTTGGCGTGGGTGTAGATCAGCAGCTTGTGCTGTTTCAGCTCGTCCAGGGTCTTCGGAAAACCGTGCTGCGCGAAGTAGCGCGGCGAGGCTGCGAGGAGGCGCCGCGTCTCGCCGAGCCGGCGGATGGTCACGTTCGAGTCGGGCTCGAACTCGCGGGTGCGGATCGCCACGTCGATGTTGTTGTCGATCAGGTCGAAGTAGCGGTTGGCCGCCTCCACATGCACCGTCACGCCCGGGTAGCGGTCGGTGTACTCGCGCAGCAGCGGCGCGATGTGGTGGATCGAGAACGACAGCGAGGCCGTCACGCGCAGCGTGCCCGTGGGGTTGAGCGCGGTGGCGTTCACCGCCGATTCGGCGTCCGACAGGTCGGCCAGGATGGTGCGGGCGCGGCCGCAGAACTCGCGGCCGGTGTCGGTGAGGTACAGCCGGCGCGTGTTGCGCTCGACCAGCCGCGCGCCCAGCCGGGCTTCCAGCGCGCTCAGGTGGCGGCTCGCGGCCGCGTTCGAGAGGCCCAGCGCCTCGGCCGCACGGCTCAGGCTGCCGGCATCGGCGATCTGCACGAGCAGGGCGATTTCGGTCCAGCGGTCCATGGGGTGTGTCTCCGGGGCTTGCCTGCGTGCGCGGTCTTGTCGGGCCGATCCTGGGCCAATCCGGGCCGGCCGGGCTGGCCGGGCCCTGGACGCCTGCAGGCAGGCTGGCGATTCTATGTGGCGGGGAGCGCGGGCAGAGTGGGTTGGTCAGGTGCCGTTAGGGCTGCAGCTTTACAAAGGGAGGCAATGAATTCCTGGCTGATCCCGCCCGGCACCCGTCCGGCGCCCGCGTTCGCGCGGCATCTTTCCCTGAATGGCGTGGTCGTCGTCGCACTGCTGGCGCTGGTGGTGCTCTGGACGCTGCCCATGGCGGGCTTCTACGAGACGCCGCCCTGGGACAACGTCGAGGAACTCTTCTGGGGCGGCAGCCCGCAGTGGGGCTACTACAAGCACCCTCCGCTGCCGAGCTGGCTGATGAGCCTGCCGGTCTTGCTGGCCGGCCGCCAGCCCTGGCTGACCTATGCCGTCGGCGTGGGCTGCGGCGTGGGCGCGCTCTACATCATGTGGCGCTGGTCGCTGGGCATGATGTCGCCGATGCGGGCGGCGCTCGCGGTGCTGCTCGGCTCGCTCGTGACCTACCACGTGCAGCGCGCGACCATCTTCAACCACAACACGGTGCAGTTGCTGCCGATGGCGGGCTACTGGTGGATGCTCTGGCGCGTGCTGCGCACGCCTTCGGCAGGCGGTCGCTTCGACTGGCTCTGGCTGGGCGTGTTCGCGGCGCTGTCGATGCTCACCAAGTACAGCGCGCTGGTGCAGTTCGCGGTGGGCGCGGGCTTCATCGTCCGCGAGGGCTCGTGGCGCGACGCGCGCGTGCGCCGCGACCTGCTGCGCGCGAGCGGCGTGGCGCTGCTGCTCATGGCGCCGCACCTTGCATGGCTGGTGCAGCACGGCGACCAGACCATCGGCTACGCGCGGCACTCGGTGCATCCGTCGGGTCCGCTGCTGAAGCACGTGCACCCGAGGCCGCTTCGCATCCTGCTGGTGCAGGTTGCGCGCCTGTCGCCGATGCTGCTGTTCGTCGCGTGGGCCTGGTTCACGCGCGAGCGCGCTCCGGTGCCACCAAAGACGCAGCAGAACGGCTTCGACCGCCGCTTCCTCGCCTGGGCCACCTTCGGGCCGGTGTGCCTGGTGCTGGCGATGTCGGTGCTCTTCAACATGCGCCTCGTGGCTTCGTGGCTCAGCACCTTCTTCCTGCCGGTCGCCGTGTGGGCGGTGATGGTGGTACCGGGCCTCGAAGCCGAGCGCTGGACGCGCCGCCGATGGATCGGCACCCTCGTGGCGGCTGCAATCCTCCACATCGCCGGCTCCCTCGGCCAGGCCTGGGTCGATGGCGTCTGGAGCGCGCGCCATGGCTACGTCACCCGCGCCAACCTGCCATCGGGGCAGATCGCAGAAGCCGTCCAGGCCGTATGGCGCGAGCGCGCCGGCGAACGTCCGCTGCGGCTGATGGTGGGCGACACCTGGTTCACCGGCGCGGTGGTGCTGCACATGGACCCGGCCGTGCAGCTGCTGATCGACGGCGATCCGCGCACCTCGCCATGGCTGCCGCCCGATGCGCTGGCGCGCGAAGGCGGCATGGTGCTGATCCTCGACACGCCGGAGTTCCGCTCCGAGGGCGCGCTGCTGGAGCCGCTGCTGGCCACCGCCAGTTGCAGCGGCAGCCTGCGCCTGCCCTGGGCGGGCGAGGACGACGCGCGCAGCGTGCGGGTGCGCTGGGGCATCCTGCCGGGCAGCGATGTGCAGGAAGAGCTGCGGAGCTGCCTGCCGGCGGCCTCGCCCTGACCCGGACCCGGACCCGGACCTGGCGCTCGACCATTCCGCTGCGCGGAAAAATCATTTGCGCGCGGGGTGCTTCAACCGGCGCGGCGCGCAGCCTACAGTCTCCCGAAGTCGAAGTTCGACCGGACAACATGGAGACAGCCACGATGCGCAACCTCAACCAGGACAACATCACGCAGGCCGTGCTCGCGCGCTTCGCCGACACGCCCGACCCGCGCCTGCGCGAGATACTGACCAGCCTGGTGCAGCACCTGCACGCCTTCGCGCGCGAGGTGAAGCTCACCGAGGACGAGTGGTTCCAGGGCATCCAGTACCTCACGGCCACGGGCCGGAAGTGCGATGACAAGCGGCAGGAGTTCATCCTGCTGTCGGACGTGCTGGGGCTTTCGATGCTCACCATTGCGATGAACAACGACAAGCCCACCGGCTGCACCGAGGCCACCGTGTTCGGCCCCTTTTATTTCGAGGGCGCGCCCGAGTACGAGCATGGCGACGACGTGGCCAACGGCGCCGAGGGCGAGCCCTGCGACGTGTTCGCCACCGTGCGCGGGCTCGACGGCGAGCCGGTGGCGAATGCGGTCGTCGACGTGTGGCAGGCCGACGCGGGCGGGCACTACGACGTGCAGCACGCCGGACTCGACCACGCGGAGAACCGCGGCACGCTGCGCACCGGACCCGACGGCTCGCTGCATTTCCGCAGCGTGGTGGCGGTGGCGTACCCGATCCCGGTCGACGGGCCGGTGGGCGACCTGCTGCGCGCGACGAAGCGCCATCCGTGGCGGCCCGCGCACCTGCATTTCAAGATCGAGGCGCCGGGCTACGAGCGGCTCATCACGCACGTGTTCCGCGAGGGCGACGAGTACCTGGATTCGGACGCGGTGTTCGCGGTGCGCCAGTCGCTGGTCGCGCCTTGGAAGAAGCAGGACAACGGCCGCTGGCGCCTCGACTTCGACTTCGTGCTCAATCCGCTGAAGCAGACGGCTCGCCGGTAGCCCCGCAGCCGGCACGCCCGGTGCCATGCTGCTACGCTCGGAAGACAAGCCCGCTCCCAGGCGGGTTTTCTCTTGTCTTTCTTCCCCATGGCTTTTCCCCTGATCACCGACCCGTACTTCTACGCGGTCGCCATTCCCGCCGTGCTGCTGCTCGGCATCAGCAAGAGCGGCTTCGGCGCGGGCTTCGGCTCGCTCGCGGTGCCGATGATGGCGCTGGCCGTCACCGTGCCGCAGGCGGCGGCCATCCTGATGCCGCTGTTGCTGCTGATGGACGTGCTGGGCCTCGCGGCGTTCCGGCGCGACTTCGACCGCTCGCTGCTGAAGTTCCTGATTCCTTTCGGGCTGCTGGGCACGGTGATCGGCACGCTGCTGTTCCGCATGCTTTCCGCGCACACGGTGGCGGGCATCGTCGGCGTGTTCACGCTGCTCTTCCTGGCGCAGCGTTTGCTCTTTCCGCCCAAGCCCAACGATCCGCTGCCCTCGCGCGGCGTCGGCGCGGTGCTGACCACGGTGTCGGGCTTCACCAGCTTCATCGCGCACGCGGGCGGCCCGCCGATCAACGCCTACGTCATTCCGCTGCGGCTCTCGCCGGTGATCTTCACGGCCACCATGGCCTACTTCTTCTTCGTGGTGAATCTCAGCAAGTGGATTCCCTACGCGTGGCTCGGCCTGCTCGACTTTCGCACGCTGGCCACCTCGCTGGTGCTCATGCCGATCGCGCCCTTCGGCGTGTGGGTCGGCATCCGCATCGCCCGCCGCATCGATGCGACGTGGTTCTATCGCTTCGTGTACCTGGGCATGTTCCTGACAGGGCTCAAGCTCGTCTATGACGGGTTCCTCGCCTGAGCCCTGCCCAGGTTTCGGTCAGAACTCGACGATGGACTTGAAGCCGCCGAAGATCATGCGTTTTCCATCGAAGGGCATAGTCTTTGGGTCCATTGCGGCGATGCGCGGGTCGGCCATGACCTTCGCGTTGACCGTGTCGCGGTGCTTGCGCGACTTGTAGACGATCCAAGAGAAAGCCACGGTCTCGTCGGCCTTGAGTTTCACGCTCTGCGGAAAGGAGGTGAGCTTGCCGGGCTTCACGTCGTCGGCGATGCACTCCACGTATTCGATCGCGCCGTACTCCATCCAGACCTTGCCGGCCTTGCGCGCGAGCTTGCGGTAGGCCTCTACGTTGGCGTTGGGGATGGCGATGATGAAGCCGTCTACATAGCGAGCCATGGTTGTTCTCCTGAATAGTCTGTGGAACCGTTGAAGAAAGAAGACCGGTGGTTGCATGGCGTGTTGCCGCTCATTGCGATGCCGCCGTTCCCTGGGGTGCCGCTGTTTCATCGTTGTTCTGCATCTGCCCCGGCATGGCGGAGCGAAGCAGCAAGGCACCGAGCAGACCCGCCGCCGCCGCGAACACGGCGCCGACGAGAAACGCGAGGTTGTAGCCGCCGGTGAGCGCCAGCGGCATCTGCGCGCCGGCGGCTTCCATCGACGCGGAGCGCGCGGCCGCCGCGCTGGCCAGCACGGCCAGGCCCAGCGCGCCGCCCATCATGAAGGAGGTGTTGACCACGCCCGAGGCCAGGCCCGAGTCGGCGGGGCTCACCTCACTCATCGCGGCCAGCAGCACCGGGTTGAAGGCCATGCCCGCGCCCAGGCCCAGCAGCATCATGCCGGGCAGCACGTCGACCACGAAGCTGCCGTTGACCGGCGCGCGCGCGAACAGCGCCAGCCCGATGGCCGCGAGCCACAGCCCGGCCGCCAGCGGCTTGCGGATGCCGAAGCGCATCACGATCTTTGCCGAGAGGCCCAGCGAGAACACCGCCATGATGATGTTGGCCGGCAGGAAGGCCAGGCCGATCTGCATCGGCGTGTAGTTCAGCACCAGCTGCATGTAGAGCGCCGAGATGAAGAACCACGCGAACATGGCCGCGGCCCACAGCACGCCGACCACGTTGGCCACCGACACGCTGCGCAGTTTGAACAGGCCCAGCGGCATCAGCGGATGCTGCACGCGCGACTCGATGGCGATGAAGATCGCGAGCAGCACCACGGCCGCGCCCAGCAGGCCGAGCGTCTGCGTGGAGCCCCAGCCGGCCTCGTTGCCGTTGACCACGCCGTACACCGCGAGCATCAGCGACAGTGTGACGGTGATGGCTCCGGCCACGTCGAGCTTCTCGCCGTGGGCATGGCCGCGCGCGCTGGGCAGCAGCGCCACGCACAGCGCATACACCGCCACGCCGATCGGCAGGTTGACAAGGAAGATCCAGTGCCAGCTCAGCGTGCTCGTGAGCAGGCCGCCCAGCAGCACGCCGATGCTGCCGCCGCCGGCGCACACGAAGCCGTACACGCCCATCGCCTTGGCGCGGTCGGCCGGCTCGGTGAAGAGATTCATGATGAGCGAGAGCGACACGGCGGACACCACCGCCCCGCCCAGGCCCTGCACCGCGCGCGCCGCCACCAGCAGGCCCTGCGAGGTCGAGACCCCGCAGGCCAGCGATGCCAGCGTGAACAGCACCAGGCCCGCGAGGAACACGCGGCGGTGGCCGTACAGGTCGCCGAGCCGGCCTCCGAGCAGCAGGAAGCCGCCGAAGGTCAGCATGTAGGCATTCACCACCCAGACCAGCGAGGTCTCGGTGAAGCCAAGGTCGGTACGGATCGAGGGCAGCGCCACGTTCACGATGGTGGTGTCGAGCACGATCATCAGGACGCCGAGGCACAGCACCATCAATGCGAGCCAGCGCTTGCGGCTGTCGAGTTGGTTGGTCATGGGAAGCGGTTTTCTTGAAGCAGGAAGGGGACGGTTCAGACCAGCGGCTTGCCGCCGTTGATGAGCCACGGAGTGCCGAAGCGGTCGGTCACCATGCCGAAGCCTTCGACCCAGAAGGTCTTCTCGAAGGGCATTCCGACGTGGCCGCCTTCGGCGAAGGCGTCGAAGACGCGGCGGGCCTCGGCCACGGTCTCGATGGTCAGCGCGACGCCGAAGCCCTTCATGCCTTCGTACGGCTGGCCGGGCATGGAGTCGGAGGCCATGAGGATGCCCTGGCCGTAGGCGAGCGAGGCATGCATGATGCGCTTCTTCGCCTCGGGCGGGAACTGCTCGGTGTCGGGCGCTTCGCCGACGGTCATCATCATCTGCATGGTGCCGCCCAGCGTCTTCTCGTAGAAGCGCATGGCCTCGGCTGCGTTGCCGTCGAAGGTGAGGTAGGCGTGGATGTGGGGCATGATTTTTCCTTTCGGGAATTACTTTTCGGTGGCGGCCTTCAGGTTGGCAAGGCCCGTCTCGAAGTCCTTGCCGATCATCTGGTCCATGTTGAAGAAGATGCCCATGAGCTTGGCGACATAGGGACTCGGGCCGTACATGGCCCAGGTGACCTGCGTTGCATTGCCCTGGGGCTGCAGCGTGAATTCAGCGGTGTTGTGGCCCTCGAAGGGCTTGATGAAGTCGAGCTTGATCGCGACCTTCGACGAAGGCGCCGACTCCACGATCTCCATGCGGCCCGCGCCGGCCTTGTCGTTGCCCTCCCAGGCGTAGGTCGCGCCCTTGCCGCTCGCGCTGCCGCCGAAGCTGCGCTTCATGGCGGGGTCGAGCTTCTCGTAGGGCGACCAGGTGCCCCAGCGGTGGAAGTCGTCGATCAGCGGAAAGATCTTCTCGGCCGGCGCCTCGATGCGCGCGGTGCGTTCGACGCGGAAGGTGTCGGGCCGGGTGGCCGCGAAGATCAGCAGCGCGGCGATCGCGAGCACGACGACGAGGGCGATTTTCTTGAGCATGGCGGGGCTTTCGGGAGATTGGCTGTGCGAGCGGGTGCGATCAGGCGGGGTGCGCGACGACCAGCAGCCAGCCTACGCCGAAGCGGTCGGTCAGCATGCCGAAGTTGGAGGTGAAGAAGGTGGGAATCAGCGGCTGCATGACCTGGCCGCCTTCGGCCAGCGCGTTGAACCACTTGACGACCTCGGTGTCGGTGCTGGCGGTGAGAGCGAGCATGACGCCCTCGAACTTCGCCTGGCCAGAGCAGCGGCCGTCGGAGGCCATCAGCTCGGTTTCGCCGATGCGGAACACCGCGTGCATCACTTTCTCGGCATCGGGCGTGCCGCCGGCGCAGCCGGCTTCGGCGTTCTCCGAAGGGGCGCCTGCAGGCGCTTCCTTGTAGCGCATGAGCTGGACGACTTCGGCGCCGAGCGCCTTCTTGTAGAAGCCGAGCGCTTCGTCGCAGCGGCCTTCGAACGAGAGGTAAGACTGGACTTTCATGACGATTCCTTTGGACTGAAGAGGTGACTCGGAGGCCCCCGGTGTCTCGGGCCGCAAACAATCGGATTACTTTGTGTACACCGTCCACAAAGAATAGCAGAGATAATGGACAGTGTCCACATGGAGATGAGATGAAGCTCAACAACGTCCCCGACAGCCTGCCGCCTGCGCGCAGCACTTATCGCCACGGCGATTTGCGCCGCGCGCTGCTGGAAGCAGGCATCGAACTGGCCCGCGACGGCGGTCCCGACGCGGTCGTGTTGCGCGAGGCCACCCGGCGTGCCGGCGTGGTACCCAACGCGGCCTACCGGCACTTCGGCAGCCGGCAGGAACTGCTGCTGGCAGTGCGCGAGGCGGCCCTGGCCGCCGCGGCGCAGGCAATGGAAAAGGAGTTGGCCGCCCAGCCCTGCGACCAGCCCCCCGCCGACTTCGCGCGCGGGCAGGTGCGCGCCATCGGCACCGCCTATCTGCGTTTCGCCCAGGCAGAGCCCGGCCTGTTCCGCACGGCCTTCGTGATTTCCGACGAGGGCCGCGGCGAGCTCGGCCCCGGCAAGGCCGGCGCGAGCGGGCTGGACCCGTTCCAGCTGCTGGGCAAGGCCATCGACCGGCTGGTGGACGCCGGCGTGCTCGATGCGGCGCGGCGCCCGAACGCCGAGTACTGCGCGTGGAGCGCAGTGCACGGGCTGGCGCTGCTCATCATCGACGGGCCGCTGCGCGAGATTCCGCCCGAGGCGGCCTATAAGTTGGGCCAGCAGCTGATCGACATGGTCGAGCGAGGCCTCTGAGGCCCTTCCGGGTTCCCGCTAGAAATAGATCTTCTGCAGCAGCCGTATCAGTGTCTCGCGCTCCCGCGCCGTGAGCTTGGCGCTGGCATCGGCTTCGAGCTGGATCACGGTCTGCTCCGCCTCGCGGATCAGCGCCTCGCCCGAAGCCGTGAGATGCAGCCCGACCGCGCGCCCGTCATGTGGATGAGGGCGGCGCTCTATCAACCCCCGGCTGTCCAGCGTGGCCACCAGGCTCACGAGATTCGGCGGCAGGATGTCCAGCGCATTGCACAGCTGCCGCGAGGTGGCGCCCGGGTTGTGCGCCAGCAGCGAGAGCACCGAGAAGTCGATCTGCTTGAGCCCGTATGGGGCCATGCGCTCCGCGAAGAAGGCGCTGACGATCAGCCAGGCCCGGCGGGCGTTGTAGCCAACCAGTGTTTCGAGCATGCGTGCGTCGAGCCGGTCCGGCTTGCCTTGCGGCGCCGCGGCCTGCTCGCCTTTGGCGGGAGCGGATTTCGGGGTGGAGGCCATGGCCCGAGCGTAACCCCGAGCGGACGCCCGCGAATGCCCGGAGTGGCTAGTTGGAGACACCGGTGCCGGGCGTAGCTGCATGGGTCAGAGCCACTGTCTCGCAGGCCCGCTTGACGATGCCCAGCCGCATCTCGAATTCCGGCAGTACCCAGCGCCGGAACGCGGCGGCCACGCGAGCCTTCTGCGCATCCTGCGGCGCGGCCGCCTCGATGCGCGCCCAGGCCCAGGCCATCATCGCGAGCATGGTCACGCGCAAGTAGTCGTCGGCTACCTCGTACGGCAGCACCGGATTGGCATGCGCCGCCATCGCGACGGTGGTGCCCAGGTAGCGCAACTGCGCCAGCCGCCGCTGCACGTCGGCATCGGCCTCGCGCGAGGCGTCCAGCGTGTCGCGCAGCTCCAGCAGCACGGCCGACATGGCGGCGCCGCCGTCGGGCAGCACCTTGCGCACCAGCAGGTCAATGGCCTGGATCTCGTTGGTGCCCTCGTAGATCATCGTCACGCGCGAGTCGCGCACGATCTGCTCGATGCCCCATTCGCGCACGTAGCCATGGCCGCCGAGCACCTGCAGGCACTCGCTCGCGCCGTGAAAAGCCTGGTGCGTGCACGCGGCCTTGAGCACCGGCGTGACCAGCGAGCACCAGCGCTGGGCGCGCTCGCGGGCCTTGGGGTCGGCGTCGTGCGCGGCCACGTCGAGCATCAGCGCGCTGCGGTAGGCGAGGGTGCGCGCGCCGTCGATCCAGGCGCGCTGCGTGTCGAGAATGCGGCGCACGGCCGGATGCTCGGCGATCAGGTCGGCGCTCTCGCCGCCGCGGCTGGCGGGCACGGGGCCGGGCGCGCGCATCTGGCGGCGCTCGGCGGCGTAGGCGTCGGCCTTCTGCCAGGCCGCGTCGAGCAGGCCGATGCCCTGCAGCGCCACGTGCAGCCGAGCCGAATTCATCATCACGAACATCGCGGCCAGACCACGGCCGGGCTCGCCGACCAGCCAGCCGGTGGCGTCATCGAAGCGCATGGTGCAGGTGGGGCTGCCGTGCAGGCCCATCTTCTCCTCGATGCGCTCGCAGTGCACCGCGTTGCGCGTGCCGTCGGGCAGCAGCTTGGGCACCAGCGCCAGCGACAGGCCCTTGGGGCCGGCAGGCGCATCGGGCAGCCGGCACAGCACCAGGTGGACGATGTTCGGCGTCAGGTCGTGCTCGCCACCGGAGATGAAGATCTTGCCGCCGCTCACCCGCAGGCTGCCGTCGGTCTGTGACACGGCGCGCGTGCGCACCTGGCCGAGGTCGCTGCCCGCGTGCGCTTCGGTGAGGCACATGGTCGCGAGCCATTCGCCGGTCGCGATCTTCTGCAGATAGCGCTGCTTCAGCTCCTCGCTGCCGTGGTGCTTGAGGCAGGCGTACGCGCCGTGCAGCAGGCCCGGCGCCATCGTGAGGCCATGGTTGGCCGCGGCCAGCCATTCGTAGAGCACGGCCTCGAGCACCGCCGGCAGGCCCTGGCCGCCGTCTTCGGGCGCGGCCGAGAGGGCGGGCCAGCCGCCGCCGACGAAGGCCTGGTACGCATCGCGAAAGCCCGGCGGCGAGACCACTTCGCCGTTGGAGAAACGGCAGCCGGTTTCGTCGCCGCCGCGATTGACCGGCGCGACCACCTCGCCGACGAATCGACCCGCCTCCTCGAGCACCTGCGACTGCAGCGCCTCGTCGACTTCGGCAAATGGCGCGAGCGCGGCAAGGCGCGCGGGCGCATCGAGCACCGCATTCAGCAGGAAGCGGACGTCATCGGGGCGGGGCTGGTAGTCCATCGGAGGTTCGGTAGCTAACTAGGTGGGTATCAGGGTGTCGGCAGCTTGCAGGCGAAGCTGCCCGCGCGCTCGGCATCGCCGCCGGTGTAGGTGGCGACCTGCGGATAGGGGCACAGCGGCCGCGTGCGTTGCGCGGCCCAGCCGGCCGGCACTTCGGCGTTCGGCACCGGCGTGCCCGCGCCGCGTGCCGAGGCGGTGACGGACGCCGGCGCCTTGCCCTGCTCGACCCAGTCGACCAGCGCGCTGAGCATGTCGAACTGGTCGGTGGCCGGCCCGCCCGCGCAGTGGTTCATGCCGGGCACGGGGAAGTAGCGCGCGAACGAGGAGGCATCGCCGCCGTTCGCGGCCTGCACGCGCTCGTACCAGGCCTGCGTGTCGTCGGAGGAGAACACCGGGTCGCTGGTGCCGTGGTAGACGATCATCCGGCCGCCGCGCTCGCGCAGCGCGCCCAGGTTGGCCGCATCCGGCGGCGTCATGAACGACAGCGCCGATTCGCGGAACACGCCGTCGGTGGCGGCGATGCGCGGCGCGTCGCGGTCCATGTCGAAGCCCAGCGCGAAGGGCAGGCCCTGCGGCCGGTCGGCCAGCGGCGGCGTGCTGAAGATGAAGCCCACAGCGCCCGCGTCGCGCGTCGGCGGGCTCGCGAACTTCCACTCGCGCCAGTTGGCGCCGCTCACGCCCGCGTCGAACGGGAAGCCGCTGTAGACCGGCTGGCCGGCGCTGTTGCGCGCGCCCTTGAACACGTTGGCCAGCGCATTCTTCTGCGGCGCGCTCAGGCACATGCCGTCTCGCGTACCGGCGGCGCAGGTCGGCACGTCGCGCTGGATGTCGAAGCGCGTGCGGCAGGCGTTGACGTCCGACACGATGCCGTCGGCAATGCCGTCGAGCGCGTCGCAGCGCTGCAGCACCTTGTCGGCCACCAGCTTCAGCTCGGCGGGCGTGAAGGCGCTCTGCAGGTCGGGCTGGCCGGCGGGCGTCTTCGCGCTGGCCACCGCCGCGTACTGCTGCGCGCCGTAGAGCTGCGCGACCGCCGCCTTCGGCAGGTTGAAGCCGGGGTCACCCGCGAGCACGCCGTCGTACTGGCCCGCGGAGCGCACCGCGGCCACCATCGCATGCCGGCCGCCGTTGGAGCAGCCGCCGATGTACGAGCGGTCGGGCCCGCGGCCGTAGGCCTTGGCGATCAGGTTCTTGGCCATCGGCGTGAGCTGCGCGACGGCGTTGTAGCCGTAGTCCAGCCGCGCCTGCGGATCGAGCCCGAAGCGCGGCCCCATCGAGCCCGCATGGCCGGCGTCGGAGCTGATGACCGCGAAGCCCATCTGCAACGCGCTGCTGCGCGGTCCGCCGCCGCCGATGCCGCCCAGCGCGGGCACCACCACGCCGTCGAGCCCGCCGTTGGCCTGGTAGAAGAAGCGCCCGTTCCAGGCGACCGGCAGCCGCATCTCGAAGCCGATGGCATAGCGCTGGCCGTCGACGGGGCTGGTGCGCTCGTTCATGCGGCCCTGCACCAGGCAGTGCGCGGGCGCCGCCATCGCGACGCCGCCGACCGTGACGGTGCCGGCCGGCACCTCGGTGGCCGATGTGTAGACCGTGCCCGGCAGCACCGCGCGGGCGGCGAGGTCGGTGCAGGCCTGCAGCGTGCCGGGGCGCGCGGCGGGCAGCGGCGCATGTGGCGCCGGCGGCGCGGTGGACCGGCTCGCGCAGGCCGCGAGCAGCGCGGCGGCGGCGAGCGCGGTCGCGCACAGGGCAGGGTGGAAGCGGCGCTGTGGCTTCTTCATGCTGTCGTCTCCTTGCTGCCGCGCAGGTCGCGGCGTTGTCGTTGGCTCAGGCGGCTTTTCTCGCGGCGCCGAGGTAGGTGTCGATCACGCGCGGGTCGACGGCCAGCTTCTTCGCTTCGCCCTCGAGGCTCACGCTGCCCATCTCGAGCACGTAGCCGTGGTCCGCCACCTCGAGCGCGGCGCGCGCGTTCTGTTCCACCAGCAGGATGGTCACGCCGGTGGCGCGCAGCGCCTCCACGGTGCGGAAGATCTCCTGCACCACCAGCGGCGCCAGCCCGAGGCTGGGCTCGTCGAGCATCAGCAGCGTGGGGCGCGACATCAGCGCGCGGCCCACCGCCAGCATCTGCCGCTCGCCGCCCGAAAGCGTGCCGGCCAGCTGGGCGCGGCGCTCCTTCAGGCGCGGGAACAGCGTGTAGACCTCGTCGATGCGGTCGCGCCATTGGCGGTTGCGCAGCCGCACCTGGCGGAAGGCGCCGAGCACGAGGTTGTCTTCGACCGGCATGGTGCCGAACAGCTCGCGCTTCTCGGGCACCAGCGCGATGCCGAGCATCACGCGCTCTTCCAGCGACAGGCCGGCAATCGGCTGACCCTTGAACTCGACGACGCCCTTGGAGGGCAGCACGCCCATCAGCGCGTTGAGCAGCGTGGACTTGCCGGCGCCGTTCGGCCCGATCACCGTGACCACGCTGCCCTGGCCGGCCTGCAGGTCGATGCCGTGCAGCACTTCGGCGCGGCCGTAGCCGGCGTGCAGGTCGCGGATGCGGAGCAATGGAGATGTCATGTCAGTGCTCCGTTCCAAGGTAGGCGGCACGGACCTTGTCGCTCGCCTGCACCTCGGCGGGCGTGCCCTCCATCAGGTGCGTGCCGAATTCCATCACCACGATGTGGTCGCAGATGTCCATCACCAGTCCCATGTCGTGCTCGACCAGCAGGATGCTCATGCCCTCGCCGCGCAGCTGGCGCAGCACCTTGCCGAGCGCTTCCTTCTCCTTGTGGCGCAGGCCGGCCGCGGGCTCGTCGAGCAGCAGCAGGGCGGGGTCGGCGCACAGGGCGCGCGCAATTTCGAGCAGGCGCTGCTGGCCCATCGCGAGGTTGCCCGCGAGCTCGTGCAGGTAGTCGCCCATCCCCACGCGCTGCAGCTGGCGCTCGGCCTCGCGGAACAGCGCGCGCTCCTCGGCGCGGTCGATGCGCAGCATGGCGGCGACGGCGCCCTTGCGTCCGCGCAGGTGCGCGCCCAGCGCGACGTTCTCAAGCACCGTCATGTCGGCCACCATCTTCACGTGCTGGAAGGTGCGCGACACGCCGCGCTGCGCGATCTGCCGCGCGCCCAGTCCGCCGATGGCCTCGCCGCGGAAGCTCACCGCGCCGCCCGAGAGCCCGAGCACGCCGGTGATCAGGTTGAAGGTGGTCGACTTGCCCGCGCCGTTCGGCCCGATCAGGCCGACGATCTGGCCGGCGCGCGTCTGGAAGCTGATGTCGTTCACCGCCACCAGTCCGCCGAAGGTCTTGCGGATGGCGCGCACGTCGAGCACCACCTCGCCGGCGGCAGGCTTGGCGCGCGCGGGGAGATCCTTGGCGCCTTGCCAGTCGACGCTGCGGCGCGGACGCGGCAGGCGGCGGTCGACGAAGGCCCAGAGCCCGTCGGGCAGGTACTTGAGCACCAGCACGATCATGATGCCGAACACGATCAGCTCGTAGCTGCCGGCCGTGCCGATCAGCTTGGGCAGCAGCACCTGCAGCTGGTCTTCGAGCTGCTTGACAACGCCCGCGCCGGCAATGGCGCCCCACACGTGGGCCGCGCCGCCGAGCACCGCCATGAACAGGTACTCGATGCCCATCTTCAGCCCGAAGGGCGAGGGGTTCACCGTGCGCTGGAAGTGCGCGAAGAGCCAGCCGGAGACCGATGCGAAAAGCGCCGCGAGCACGAAGATGCCGATCTTGAAGCGCAGCGTGTTCACGCCCATGGCCTCGGCCATCTGCGAGCCGCCGGCCAGCGCGCGGATGGCGCGGCCGCTGCGCGAGTCGAGCAGGCGGATCACGGCAAACGCCGCGAGCAGCGCGAAGACCCACACCACCGCATAGAACATGCGCTGCTGGCCGACCTCGAAGCCGAACACCGTGAGGCCCTTCACGCCGAGGATGCCGTCGTACTTGCCCAGCGCCTCCAGGTTGCCCATCAGGTAGTAAAGCGACAGCGCCCACGCGATGGTGGCCAGCGGCAGGTAGTGGCCCGACATGCGCAGCGTGATCGCGCCGATGATCGCCGCGCTGATGCCCGTGAGAGCCATGCCGATGAAGAGCGTGACCCACGGCGACAGGCCGGTGTTCACCGTGAGGTAGGCCGTGGTGTACGCGCCGATGCCCACGAAGGCCGCCTGCCCGAAGGAGGTGAGGCCGCCCACGCCGGTGAGCAGCACCAGGCCCAGCACCGGCAGCGTGTAGATGCCGACGTAGTTGAGCTGGATGATCCAGAAGTCGGGCAGCGGCAGCAGAGGCAGCGCGACGAGCACCAGGACCAGCGCGAGCGGGCCCCAGGTGCGCAGGGCGCTCTTGTCGGGCGCTTGGGCCGTCGAGGGATTCAAAAGTGCTTCCATGTCAGATGCCCCTCGCGGTGCTCATCGCAGACGGTTCACCAACGCGGCACGGCCGGTGAGGGGAACACCGCGGAACCGGCTTTGCCGGGCCGCTGGTGTTGCCCCCGGCGAGGGGGTTGGCGAAGCGACACGAAGTGCGCGCAGCCTGGGGGAGTCTCATTTCAATGCTCCTCGTCCGAATGGCCGCTTTTCAGCGAGCGCCACAGCAGCACCGGCAGGATGATGGTGAACACGATCACTTCCTTGAACGAACTGGCCCAGAAGGAGCCGAAGGCCTCGATCACGCCCACCGTTAGCGCGCCGACGAGCGCGCCGGGGTAGCTGGCAAGGCCCGCGATCACGCCGGCCACGAAGCCCTTCAGGCCGATGAGGAAGCCGGAGTCGTAGAACACCGTGGTGGTCGGCCCGATCAACAGGCCCGAGAGCGCGCCGATAAGCGCCGCCATCGCGAAGGTCAGCTGCCCGGCCGCCTGGGTGGAGATGCCCATGAGCCGCGCGCCCAGCCGGTTCACGGCGGTCGCGCGCAGCGCCTTGCCGTACAGGCTGCGCTCGAAGAACAGGTACAGCAGCACGATCAGCGCGGCCGACACGCCGAAGATGATGAGCGCCTGCCCGCTCACGTTGAGCGGCCCGAGCGCCATGCGCTCGTCCCAGAACGGCGGGTTGCGGAAACCCTCCGCGCCGAAGAAGAGCAGGCCCAGCCCGGTCATCGCGAAGTGCACGCCCACCGAGACGATCAGCAGCACCAGCGAGCTCGCGCCCGCCAGCGACTGGTAGGCCACGCGATACACCAGCGGCCCGAAGGCCGTGACGATGAACACCGTGAGCAGCGCCTGCACGCCGATGGGTAGGTTGCGCGGGCCGGCCCAGGCCGAGATCGCGCAGATGACGGCCGGCGCCGCGAGGGTGCGCAGCGCTGCCTTCAGTCCGGCCGACGCGCTGCCGTTGTGGCGCCAGGTGACGACCAGGTCCATCAGCGCCGCGACGCCGGCCAGGATGAGCAGCAGCCACACCGTGCCCGGCGTCTTGCCGGTCTGGAAGATCGCCAGCGTCAGCGCGCCGTACGCCACGAATTCGCCCTGCGGAATGAAGATGACGCGGGTCACCGTGAAGACGAGCACGATGCCCATGCCCAGCAGGGCATAGATCGCGCCATTGGTGAGTCCGTCCAGCGTCAGGATGCTGGCGATTGAAAGGTCCATGGCGTGAGGTCGCGGCTGAAGAAGGGGATTACTGCTCGACCTTGAACGCGCCGTTCACCACCTTGAGCATCACGCCGGTCTCGGTCGTGTAGCCCCAGTGGTCCTGTGCCGTCCAGTTCAGCACGCCGTGCGCGAGCACCGTGCGGCCCATGCCCTCGAGCGCGTCGCGCAGCGCGGCGCGGAACTCCGGCGTGCCGGGCTTGGCCTTCTTGAGCGCAACGGGCACGGCCTTCTCGAGCACCGTGAGCGCGTCGGCCGCGTGGCCGGCGAACTGGTTGCGCGAGCCGGGGCCATAGGCCTTCTCGTAGCCCTGCACGAAGGCCACGGCTGCCGCCTTCGACGGATGGCTGTCGGGCAGCTGCTCGGCCACCGTGGCGGGGCCCGACACCACGAAGGTGCCTTCGGCGTCCTTGCCGGCGGTGCGCATCAGGTCCTGCGTGGCGGCGGCGTGCGTCTGGTAGACCTTGCCCTTGAAGCCGCGCTCCATCACCGCCTTCTGCGGCATGCCGGCGCCGCTGCCCGAGGCCACGATCAGGATCGCGTCCGGGTTGGCCGAGGTGAGCTTGAGCACCTGGCCGGTCACGCTGGTGTCGGCGCGCGCGAAGCGCTCGGTGGCGACGATCTTGATGCCGTTCTTGGCGGCCTCGGCCGTCAGCGCCTTCAGCCACAGCTCGCCGTAGGCGTCGGTGTAGCCGAGGAAGCCGACCGTCTTCACGTTCTGCTTCTTCATGTGCGCGACCACCGCGTAGGCCATCACGTCGTTCGACTGAGGCAGGCGGAAGAACCACTTGTCCTTGCCCGGCGGCAGGCCGGCCGGCGCGGTCGACAGCTGCGGCGTGCCCGATTCGGCCGTGACGTCGGCCATGGGAATGGCGACCGGCGTGGCGCTGGAGCCGACGATGATGTCGGCCTTGTCCTCGGTGACCAGGCGCTGCGCGTCCTTCACGCCGGTGGTCGGGTCGGTGGCGTCGTCGAGCACCACCACCTTGAGCGTTTCGCCCGCGATGGTCTTGGGCCAGATGGCAATGCCGTTCTTCACCGGAATGCCCAGGCCCGAGGCCGGGCCGGTGAGCGGCTGCACCACGCCCACGGTGATGTCGGCATGGGCGACGCCCATGGCCATGAGCGCCAGCACGGCGGCGAGGGTGGTCTTCTTGAAGGTCATCGATGTCTCCTGGATACGTTGTGAAGCGGGCTGAACGAACGCGAAAAAGGGCAAGGCTCAGCGTGGCGCCATGCGCAGCGCGCCGTCGAGGCGGATCACCTCGCCGTTGAGGTGGCCGTTGGTGACGATGTGGCAGGCCAGCTCGGCGAACTCCGAGGGCTTGCCCAGGCGCGGCGGGAATGGAATGGACGCGGCCAGCGAGTGCTGCACCGGCTCGGGCAGTTCCAGCAGCAGCGGCGTGGCGAACAGGCCTGGCGCCACGGTGCACACGCGGATGGCGTGCTGCGCGAGGTCGCGCGCCATCGGCAGCGTCATGCCGACCAGGCCGCCCTTGGAGGCGCTGTAGGCCTGCTGGCCCACCTGGCCGTCGAAGGCGGCGACCGAGGCGGTGAAGAGCATCACGCCCTTTTCTCCGTTGTCGAGTGCCGCGAGCTTGGCGCAGCGCGCGGCGAACAGGCGCGCCATGTTGTAGCCGCCGATCAGGTTGATGTTGACCACGCGCACGAAGTCTTCGAGCGGCGCGGGGTTGCCGTCCTTGCCGACGATGCGCTTGGCGCTGCCGATGCCGGCCACGTTCATCAGGATGCGCGCGGTGCCGTGCGCGGCCTCGGCCTTGTCGAGCGCGGCGTTCACGCTGTCGGTGTCGGTGATGTCGCAGGCGCAGGCGACGCCGCCGATCTCGGCCGCGACCTTCTCGGCCAATGCGGCATTGCGGTCGAGCACGGCGACCTTGGCGCCCAGGCGGGCGAGTTCGCGCGCGGTGGCTTCGCCGAGGCCCGATGCGCCGCCGGTGACGAGGGCGGCTTGTCCTTCGATCTTCATTCTTGTGTCTCCTGGATGGGTTAGCGGGGCTTGACGGTGAAAGGCAGCGTGCCGTCGTGCATCGCATCGGCCAGCGCGGCGCGGTGCTTGAGCACGGAGCGCTGGTTGATGGAGCCCTTGTCGGTGACCTCGCCCTTGTCGATGGAAGGCGGCTCGGCCATCAGGTGCAGCCGTGCGATGCGGTTGGCACTGCCGGTGGCGCCGGCGGCCAGCGTGTCGGCGACCTGCTGGAAGTGCGCCTGCACGGGGGCGCTTTCGAGCACCTGCTGCATGGTCGCGTCGGCGGGCAGGCCGGCGAGCTCGCGCACCTTCTGCGTCGGGAAGATGAGCGCGCCCACTTCCTTCAGGTTGATGCCGGTCAGCACCGCGTCCTGCACGTAGGGCGCGCCGGCCGCGATGATCTTCGCGCGCATCGGGCCCACGCTCACGAAGGTGCCGGTGGCGAGCTTGAAGTCTTCGGCGATGCGGCCGTCGAAGCGCAGGCCTCGGTGGATGTCGCCCTCGTCGATCCACTTCACGGCGTCGCCGGTGGAGAAGAAGCCTTCCTCGTCGAAGGCCTCCGCCGTGGCCTCGGGCGCGCGCCAGTAGCCGGGCGTGATGTTGGGGCCGCGGTAGCGCACCTCGGTCTTGCCGTCGACCTCGATCAGCTTGAGCTCGATGCCGGGCGCGGGCAGGCCCACGTCGCCCGACTTCACGTCGGGGCCGGTCACGTACAGAGCGAAGGGCCCCGATTCGGTCATGCCCAGGCCGGTGCCCATGACGATGCGCTCGCCCACCTCGGCCTCCTGCGTGCGGTGCAGGCTGTCCCACACCGGCTGCGACAGCGCCGCGCCCGAATAGAAGAACATCTTCACGCGCGACAGCAGGTTGCTACGCAGCACCGGATCGGTTTCCATCGCCTGCGCGATGGCCTCGAAGCCGGTGGGCACGTTGAAGTAGATGGTGGGCGCGATCTCGCGCAGGTTGCGCAGCGTCTCGGCCATGCCGGCGGGCGTGGGCTTGCCGTCGTCTACGTAGAGCGTGCCGCCGTTGTCCAGCACGATGCCCACGTTGTGGTTGCCGCCGAAGGTGTGGTTCCAGGGTAGCCAGTCGACCAGCACCGGCGGCTCGTCGCCCAGGGCGGGAATCGACTGGCGCAGCTGTTGCTGGTTGGCGCACCACATGCGGTGCGTGTTGATGACGGCCTTGGGCATCTTGGTGGAGCCCGAGGTGAAGAGAAACTTGGTGATGGTGTCGGGGCCGGTGGCGCGCATCGCCGCGTCGATGGCGGGCGTGGTCGGCGTGGCCGCGAGCGCGCTGAACGGCGTGACGGGACGGTCGTCGAGCCGGCCGTCGGCCAGCACGACCTCGGTGCCGGCGGGCGCGACGGCGGCGATGGCCTTGGCGAAGCGCGCCGCGTCGCTCGCGAACACGAGGCCCGGCGTGAGCGTGTCGAAGACGTGGCGCAGCTTCTCGAAGTCCTGGCTCACCAGCGAGTAGGGCGGCGATACGGGGCAGTAGGGCACGCCGGCGTAGAGGCAGCCCAGCGCCATCAGCGCGTGCTCTATGCCGTTCTCGCTGAGGATCGCGACCGGGCGCTCGGCGCTCAGGCCGCGCTCCAGCAGCGCCTGTCCGATGCCGCGTGCTTCTTCCAGCGCCTGCGCATAGCTCACGCGCAGCCAGTCGCCGGTGCTGCCGTCGGCGAGCTTCTCGCGGCGGGCGATGAAGGTGCGTTCGGGCGTGGCCTCGGCCCAGTGGGCGAGGCGGTCGGTCATGCGCTCGCGGTAGGGCGCGAGCTGCGTCTCGGCGCTCAGGTACTGCGTGCCCGGCGCGCCGTCGCGCAGCACGGCGCGGGTGACGCCGAAGACCAGCGGGCGGTATCGGACGGCAGGGGCGCTCATCCCTTGCTCACTTTCGCGCCGCGCCCTTCGAGGAAGTCGCGCACGCGCTGCTTGGCCTCGGGCGCGGCCTGCGTGATGCCGGAGATCAGCGCCTCGGTGAAGAAGCCGTGGTCGGCCGACTGCTCGGCGATGCGCGGCAGGGCGTGCATCAGCGCGTAGTTGGTGAGCGGGGCGTTGGTGGCCACGCGCTTGGCGAGCTCGAAGGCCTTGTCGAAGGCCTGGCCCTCGTCGACGAGGTACTGCGCGAAGTTGGCGCGCTCGCCGTCCTCGGCGTTGTAGACGCGGCCGGTCATCATCATGTCGGTCATGCGGGCCACGCCGATCAGCTTGGGGATGCGCACCGAGCCGCCGCCGCCCACGAAGATGCCGCGCGAGCCTTCGGGCAGCGCGTAGAAGGTGGTGCGGTCGGCCACGCGGATGTGGCAGGCGCTGGCCAGTTCGAGCCCGCCGCCGACCACCGCGCCGTGCAGCGCGGCGATCACCGGCACCGGGCCGTGCTGGATCAGGTCGAGCGCGGCGTGCCACATGCGCGAGTGCTGCATGCCCTGGCCGGCGTCGCGCTCCTTCAGTTCGCTCAGGTCGAGCCCGGCGCAGAAATGCGGGCCCTCGCCGTCGATCACCGCCGCGCGCACGCTGGACGGCAGCTGCTCGAAGGTGTCGCGCAGCGCGAGGATCAGTCCGTCGGAAAGCGCGTTGCGCTTGGAGCCGCGCGTGAGGCGGATGATGGCGACTTCGTCGCGGATGTCGAGTTGGAGGTCTGGATTGGTCATGATGAGTCCGGGGTTGCGTCGAATTATGATTATGGGAAATAATCAATTCAAGGAATTTGGAGCCCCCAGAGCCTAGGGACTTACCCGTACCGGAGACAAGACATGGACCACCAGAACCTGATCGCGATCGACATCCACACCCACGCAGAAGTGAGCTGCTGGAACCCGTTCGACAACTACGGCGAGGAATACGACCGCGCGGCCGACAAGTACTTCGGCTCCAGCGGCCGGCCCACCATCGCGGAGAGCGTGGCGTACTACCGTGAAAGAAAGATCGGGCTGGTGATGTTCATGGTCGACGCGGAGTCGAACATGGGCCGCAGGCGCATCCCGAACGAGGAGATCGCGGAGGCCGCGAAGAACAACAGCGACATCATGATCGCCTTCGGCAGCGTCGATCCGCACAAGGGAAAGATGGGCGCGCGCGAGGCGCGCAGGCTCATCGAGGAGCACGGCGTGAAGGGCTTCAAGTTCCATCCCACGGTGCAGGGCTACCACCCCTACGACCGCATGGCCTGGCCCATCTACGAGGTCATCGCCGAGTACGGCCTGCCGGCCATCTTCCACACCGGCCACAGCGGCATCGGCTCGGGCATGCGCTGCGGCGGCGGGCTGCGGCTGGAGTACAGCAACCCGATGCACCTGGACGACGTGGCCATCGACTTCCCCGACATGCAGATCGTCATGGCGCACCCCAGCTTCCCCTGGCAGGACGAGGCGCTGAGCGTGGCCACTCACAAGCCCAACGTCTGGATCGACCTGTCGGGCTGGAGCCCCAAGTACTTCCCGAAGCAGCTGGTGCAGTACGCCAACACGCTGCTGAAGGACCGCATTCTGTTCGGCAGCGATTACCCGCTGATCACGCCCGACCGCTGGATGCGCGACTTCGAGAACGCGGGCTTCAAGCCCGAGGTGATGCCCGGCATCCTCAAGGGGAACGCGGTCAGGCTGTTGAAGCTGGAGGGCTGACCGGAGCGGGCGCTTCTTCTAGGCGTCCGCCTTTTCTTCCCTTGCCGCGGCTTGCTGCTCTTCCTCGTCGTCGAGCTTGCCCCAGTCGCGCCCCAGGCGCCGCTGGCGCTCCTCGCGCTCGCGCGCCATCTGCTCCTCGAACTGCTGGCGACCGGCCTTGTTGGCGGCGATCAGCTTGGCGCGGTCCTTGTAGTGCGGGTAGATCTCGTTGCTGAGTTCGATGTTCCGGCGGCGGAAGCGCATCGCCGATTCGCGCGCCTCGTGCGCCGGCCAGCCCAGCGCTTCCAGCGTCGAGCGCGCGCTGCGCAGCGAGGACTCGAACACCTCGCGCTCCACCTCCGTCACGCCGCGGTCGCGCAGCTGGAACAGGTGCGTCACGTTGCGTGCCCTGGCGATGATGTGGGCCTGCGGGAAGTTCTCCTTCACCAGGTCGACGATTTCGAGCGACTGCTCGATGTCGTCCACCGCCACCACGATCACCTTGGCCGTGCCCGCGCCCGCTGTGCGCAGCAGGTCGAGCCGCGTCGCGTCGCCGTAGAACACGCGGAAGCCGAACTGCCGCAGGCCTTCGACGGTGTCGGCGTCGTGGTCGAGCACCGTCACGCGCAAGCCCTGCGACATCAGCATGCGACCGACGATCTGGCCGTAGCGGCCGAAGCCGCAGATCAGCACCTTGGCGTCCTGCTGCTCCGAGATCTCTTCGAGCTTGGTGCCCGTGTTGCGGCTGTAGCGCGGCAGCACGAACCGGTCGAGCAGCACCAGCAGCAGCGGCGACAGCAGCATCGACAGCGCCACCGCGCCGATCAGCAGCGACGTGACTTCGGGCGGCAGCACGTCGGGTCCCGCCGCCTGGAACACCACGAAAGCGAATTCGCCGCCCTGCGCCAGCAGCAGCGTGAACACCGGCCGCTCCTGGTAGGCGATGCCCATGGCCTTGGCGAGCGCGTAGATCACGACCAGCTTGATGACCATGAAGCCGACCACCAGCATCGCCATGACCCACGGGCTCGCGATCAGCACGCCGAAGTTGATCGACATGCCCACCGCGATGAAGAAGAGGCCCAGCAGCAGGCCCTTGAAGGGCTCGATGTCGGTCTCGAGTTCGCGCCGGTATTCGCTCTCGGCCAGCAGCACGCCGGCGAGGAAGGCGCCCAGCGCCATCGACAGGCCCACCAGCTGCATCAGCGCCGCGATGGCCACCACCAGCAGCAAGGCGGCGGCGGTGAATATCTCGGGCGTGTCGCTGCGCGCGATCCAGCGAAGGATGGGCCGCAGCAGCAGCCGGCCGCCGAGGATGATGCCGCCGATCACGCCGATGATCTTCGCGGCCTCCAGCGCGCGCTCCAGCCCGGTGATCGACTGCTCGGCTGCCGTGGCGCCGGCCAGCAGCGGCAGCAGCGCCAGGATCGGAATGGCGGCCACGTCCTGGAACAGCAGGATCGAGAAGCCGGCCTGGCCGCTGGGCGTCTTCAGCAGGTTGCGTTCGCCGAACACCTGCAGCGCGATGGCGGTGGACGAGAGCGCCAGGCCCAGCGCGGCCACCAGCGCCACGCGCCAGCTGGCGCCCACGGCGCAGCCGACCGCGAACAGCACCGCGGCGCAACTCAGCACCTGCGCCGTGCCCCAGCCGAAGATGGGGCGGCGCAGGTTCCACAGGCGCCTGGGCTCGAGCTCGAGTCCCACGAGGAACAGCATCAGCACCACGCCGAACTCGGCGAAGTGCAGCACGTCCTCGACGCTGGAGACCAGCCCCAGCCCCCAGGGCCCGATGGCGATGCCGGCCACGAGGTAGCCGATGATGGAGCCCAGGCCCAGGGCCTTGGACAGCGGCACCACCAGCACGGCGGCGCTCAGGTAGATCAGGCTGTTGGTCAGCCAGGCGGGTGCGTGTTCCATGCTCAGGCCGCCTTTTCGTCGTTGTCCGCGGAGGCGATGGTGCTGGCCAGGCCATGGGCCATCGCCGCGCGGAATGCGTTGGAGACCACCTTGCCGACCTCGTCGTTCTCGGTCGGCCGGTCGGTCTCGGGCACGGGGCAGGCGATGCAGGCGTCGATCTCCTCGATCTCGGGCCAGTCGGGGTAGCTGCCCAGCCGCTGGGCGAAGGTGTCGACATGCGCCTTCACCGCCGCCTCGCTGGCGCTGCGCGCGCCGTAGAAGATCATCGGCGGCAAAAAGCGCATGCCGCACAGCGCGGCGGTCTGCTCGTAGGGCGGCAGGAAGGCGTCGAAGAAATAGCGGTGGTAGTTCTGCGGGTGGTAGCTGGCCTCGGGGCTGCCGGTGGTGGCGACCAGCCAGAGGTCCTTGCCCTGCAGGGCGGTACCGCCGGGGCCGTAGGCCCAGCCGTAGGCGAGCACGTCGTCGAGCCAGAGCTTCTGCAGCGCGGGCATCGAGTACCACTGGATCGGGTGCACCAGCACCACCAGGCTGGCCCTGGCGAGCCGGGCCTGCTCGGCCTCGACATCGATGGCGAAGTCGGGGTAGCTGCCGTAGAGGTCGTTCACGTCGATCCCCGGCACGCCGCGCGCGGCGGCGAGCATGCGGCGGTTGACGCGCGAGTCGCGCCAGTGGGGGTGCGCGGCCAGCACGTAGATGCCGCCGGAGCCGTTTTCGGCGCCCTCGGCGGGAGTTCCCGTCGGTGTTGTTGTCGTCATCCCGCGAACATATCTCAATAGCGTGGCGGAGGCCCCCTGGCCGGGCAAAAACGCATCACCGACTAACATTCCGGCTGTTGCCGTTCTGGAGGAGTGCTTTTATGCCGGTGGTTCTGGTCGCCAATCCCAAGGGAGGCGTGGGCAAATCGACGATCGCGACGAATGTCGCGGGCTACTTCGCAAGCCGGGGCCACGCCGTGATGCTGGGCGACGTGGACCGCCAGCAATCCTCCCGCCTGTGGCTGGGCCTGCGCCCGCCGATGGCCCGGCCGATCTCCACCTGGGAAGCCACCGGCGAAAGCACCGTGGTGCGCCCGCCGCGCGGCACCACGCACGCGGTGCTCGACACGCCCGCCGGCCTGCACGGCTGGCGCTTCAAGGAGGTGCTGGCGCTGGCCGACCGGGTGATCGTGCCGCTGCAGCCCAGCATCTTCGACATCTACGCGACGCGCGACTTCCTCGACCGGCTGCTTGAAAGCCGCCGTGCCGAGAAGACGAGGATCGGCCTCGTCGGCATGCGGGTGAACGCCCGCACGCTGGCGGCCGACCGGCTCCACGAGTTCATCGCGGGGCTCGGCGTGCCGGTGATCGGCGAGTTGCGCGACACGCAGAACTACGTGCAGCTCGCCGCGCGCGGGCTCACGCTGTTCGACATCGCGCCCGGCCGCGTGCAGCGCGACCTGGAGCAGTGGCAGCCGATCTGCGAATGGCTCGACGCCTGAGCGGCGTTCCTGCCTGCTCCCGGTTTTCCCTGATTCCGGTTGTCGCAAGGCCGACAGCCGCGCGGCGACCCCAGACGCCAGAATGCCCCGCATGACCAAAAAGACATTCCAGACCCTTCAGGATCTCGCCGCCTGCGTCGGCCAGGAGGTCGCCGTGAGCGACTGGATCGCCATCACGCAGGAGCAGGTCAACCAGTTCGCCGAGGCGACGGGCGACCACCAGTGGATCCACGTCGACCTCGAGCGGGCCAAGGCCGGCCCCTTCGGCGGGCCGATCGCGCACGGCTTTCTCACGCTGTCGCTGCTGCCGCGCTTCTATGAGACGGCGCTGGACGTGGTCGAGTCGCGCATGGGCGTGAACTACGGCCTGAACAAGGTGCGCTTCATGTCGCCGGTGCCGGTGGGCAAGCGCCTGCGGGCGCGCATGAAGCTGCTGACGGCGGAGCCCATCGCCGACGATGGTTTCCAGATGACCTGGGAAACCACCATCGAGCTCGAAGGCGCCGCCAAGCCGGCCTGCGTGGCCGAGTCGGTGGTGCGCCGCTACCGCTGAAGGCGCGGCGGCCCTTCTCTTTCTCTTTTCTTTCCTCTTACATCCGGCGGTCGGTCACTTCGCCGTAGGTGGCCGCGCCCTGGCGGGTGATGCTGCGGGCGCTGGCGCGCACTGCGTCACGGTCGATGTTGCCGCTCCTGGCCTGCGTCACGCCGGTGCCGCCGTTGCCGATCTGCAGCGGCTGGCGCGCATCGGCCTGCACCTGCGCGCGCGACAGCGTCGACTGGAAGGGCGCGGGCGGCAGCGGGTTCTGCTCTCCCTGGAAGGCTTGCGCGCCGCTGGCGAAGGCGAGCGTGGCGAAGGCGGCAAGGGCAATCGGCTTGGCATTCATGGCGGGACTCCTTGGGGCAAGGTGGTGGATGGAACGAATGCCGGTCGGCTGACGGCCGGCATGTCTTCCATACGGCGCGAACCGCCGATCGGATGTGTCCGCCCCTGCTGCCCGTAGGGGCGGCTGATGCTTCAGCCGAAGCCGTTCTGCCGCCAGGCCTCGAACACCGTCACCGCCACCGCGTTCGAGAGATTCAGGCTGCGCTGTCCCTCGCGCATCGGCAGCCGCAGGCGCTGGGCCTCGGGAAAGCCGTCGCGCAGCGCGGGCGGCAGGCCGCTGGTTTCCGAGCCGAACACCAGCCAGTCGCCGGGCTGGAAGCGTATGTCGTGCACCGGGCGCGAGCCGCGCGTGGTGAGCGCGAACATGCGGTCGGCCGCCGGTTGCTCGGCTGAGAGCAGGGCCTGCCAGTCGGCGTGGCGCCGGACCTCGGCGTACTCGTGATAGTCGAGGCCGGCGCGGCGTAGCAGGCGGTCGTCCATCGAGAAACCCAGCGGCTCCACGAGGTGCAGCTTGCAGCCGGTGTTGGCTGCGAGCCGGATCACGTTGCCGGTGTTCGGCGGGATTTCGGGGTGGACCAGGACGATATTGAACATGCGGCGATTGTCGGCGGGGCGGTGCGAAGGCTCAGCGCGGCGGATCGGTCCGGGCGAGCACGATGGCGGTGACGTGGGCCGCGCCGGCCTGCCGCAGCACCTCTGCGGCGGTGAAGATCGATGCGCCGCTGGTCATCACGTCGTCCACCAGCAAGATGCGCCGGCCGCGCAGCTTGTGGGCGCGCAGCGGCTCCACGGCGAAGGCGCCGCGCAGGTTGCGCAGGCGCTCGGCGCGCGACAGGCCGCTCTGGGCGGGCGTTTCGCGTGTGCGAAGGAGCAGGGTGGCGTCGGTCTTCGATGGAGCGAGGCGGCGCGCCAGCTCGTGCGCCTGGTTGAAGCCGCGCTCGCGCAATCGGCGCGAGGCCAGCGGCATCGGCAGCACGATGTCGCTGGCTTCCAGTGCCGGTTCCACCCAGGGCGCGCTGCGCAGCAGCGTGGCGAAGGGGCTTGCCCAGCCGGCTTCGCCACGGAACTTGAAGGCGGCGATGGCGTCCGGCCAGGGCCATGCATAAGCACAGGCGGCGAGGCAGGCATCCAGTGGCGGCGGGTTCTTCACGCACTCGCCGCAGCGGCTCACGCCATCGGGCACGGGCAGGGCGCAGCCGCCGCAGCGCGCGACGGGCGGGGCAAAGCGGGCCACGCAGGCGTCGCACACCGGGCGCGAGGGCCAGGCACGGCAGACCGCGCACTGGCTGGGCAGCCGCGCGAGCAGCGAGGCGAAGCGCGCGAAAGGGGAAAGAGGAGCGAAAGGCCACATGGCCCGGTGGCTGGACATCGGCTCAATATACTCACGGTCCCATGGCCACCGACCCCACAAGACGACCGCCGACCATCGATGCCACGGCGGCCGCCCGCTGGCGCCGGCTCGCGCCCGCCGACGGCACTTCCCCCTGGCTGCACGAGGAAATCGGCCGCCGCATGGAAGACCGGCTGCAATGGATCAAGGCCCAGCCCCGCCACTGGGCCGACTGGGCCCCGCTGCGCAGCGGCCTCGAGGCTCATGAGCTCGTCGCCCGCCGCTACAAGGACGCGGCCTCCTACGTGATCGAGCCCGAGCCCGCGCTCGCCGCAGCCACCGGCCAGGCGCTCGCCGCGCCGTGGTGGAGCGCGCGGCGCTGGCAGGCCGGCAAGGCGCGCTTCGAGGCGCCGCCCGAGGACGGCGTCGACCTGCTCTGGGCCAACATGTCGCTGCACATGGCGGCCGACCCCGAGGCGCTGATCTCGCACTGGCACAAGCTGGTGGCGACCGACGGCTTCCTCATGTTCTCCTGCCTCGGCCCCGACACCGTGCGCGAGCTGCGCGCGCTGCATGCCCGCCTCGGTTGGCCGGCAGCGGGCCACGAGTACACCGACATGCACGACTGGGGCGACATGCTGGTGCACGCCGGCTTCGCCGAGCCGGTGATGGACATGGAGCGCATCGTGCTGACCTGGGCCACGCCCGAGGCGGCGCTCGCCGAGCTGCGCACGCTGGGCCGCAACCTGCATCCGGCGCGCTTTCCGGCGCTGCGAGGCAAGGGCTGGCTCCAGTCATTGAAGAAGGCGCTGCCCGAACTCGCGCCGGCCGAGGGAGGCGATGGGCGCATCGCGCTGACCTTCGAGGTCGTCTACGGCCACGCATTCAAGCCGGTGCCGCGCGTGTCGCTCGCGGCCGAGAGCGCGGTGTCGCTGCGCGAGATGCGCTCGATGCTCCAGCGCGGGCGTCCGGGCGCCTGATCGATCGGCGTCGGTGCTACGGCAAACGCGCATGAAAAACGCGTGCCGAAAACGCTAGTCGTACAGGGCGTTTCTTGCCTACTAGTAGTGACCCGTAGGCGTCCCACAGGGCACTCGGGCGCAGGTATCTACCCGCTACAATCCGCCGTTGCGTGAAACTCGCGGGTATTGTCCCGCGATCGAGGGGTGTCGGATCCTGTTCGTACGAGAGGGTTTGGCGACCGTCGACGCACCGATTTGCTGAACTCGCCCGTGTCGAATTCCGTGTTTCGATTTGCCACCGTTTCAGGCCAGAGCATCCACTGGTTCCTGAAGCGCAACTGCTCGGTGACGCCGAGCCAGCTGGGCTGGCTCTACGCCTCGCTGTGCGTGGTATCTCTCGGCATCGGCACCCTGTTCTGGCTGCACGGTGCGCCCATGGTGCTGCCTTTTGCCTGGCTCGAACTGGCCGCTGTCGGATTTGCGTTCATGGTCTACGCACGGCATGCGACAGACGGCGAGAAGATCGCATTGCAGGAGGGACGGCTCGTCGTGGAGCTCGAAAACGGCGGGCACTACGAGCGCACGGAATTTCTTCCGCACCAGGTGCGGATCGAACCCCAGACCGGCGATCGCTCGCTGATCGAGGTCTCGGGTCAGGGTCGATCAGTCAGGGTGGGGCGCTATGTACGCCCGGAGTTGCGTGCGGCCTTGGCCCGCGAGATTCGAATGGCGTTACGCGGCGCCTGAGGGGGCTCGCGCAGTGCTGCACGGTTGGGTTTGTCGAAAAATTGAAGAAACGTGAACACGATGAAGAGCATTTGGCGCAATAAGTACAGGCCGGCGAATCTGTTGCTGGCGGCCGGCGCGGCTTTCAGCAGCGCGGCGCACGCAGTCAACGATCTGCCCGGCGGCCCTTCGGTGCGCCAGTTGAATCTTCCGGTCGGCGTGACCAAGATCGCTCAGGAGCAGCATCTGCTCCACACGATCATGATGATCCTGTGCACGGTCATCTTCGTTGGCGTGTTCGCGGTGATGTTCTATTCGATCTGGAAGCACCGCAAGTCGGTGGGCCACAAGGCCGCCAACTTCCATGAATCGGTGGTGGTCGAGGTCATCTGGACCATCGTGCCCTTCCTCATCGTCATCGTGATGGCGCTGCCCGCCACCAAGGTGCTGGTGGCCCAGAAGGACACCACCAACGCCGACCTCACGATCAAGACCACGGGCTACCAGTGGAAGTGGGGCTACGACTACCTGAACGGCGAAGGCGAGGGCCTGGCCTTCATTTCGACGCTCGACAGCTCGCAGCGCGCCATGTCCGACGCAGGCGCCAAGGGTGCGATGCCCGACGACTACCTGCTCAAGGTCGACAACCCGCTGGTGGTGCCGGTCAACAAGAAGGTCCGCATCATCACCACCGCGAACGACGTGATCCACGCCTTCGCAGTGCCGCAGCTGGGCCTCAAGCAGGACGCCATTCCCGGCTTCGTGCGCGACACCTGGTTCCGCGCCGAGACCGTGGGCGACTACTACGGCCAGTGCCAGGAACTGTGCGGCAAGGAACACGCCTACATGCCCATCCACGTGAAGGTGGTCTCGGCCGCCGACTACACGACCTGGGTGGCCGCCAAGCGCAAGGAAGCCGCTGCCAAGCTCGACGACCCGACCAAGGTCTGGACCCTGCCCGACATGCTCACGCGCGGCGAGAAGGTCTATGCCGCCAACTGCGCGGCCTGCCACCAGGCCAACGGCAAGGGCGCCGGCCCGATCAAGCCGCTGGACGGCTCGGCCAAGGTGACCGACGCCGACCACAAGATCCAGCTGACGGTGCTGCTCAACGGTCAGAACAACGGCGCAATGCCATCCTGGAAGCAACTGAGCGATACCGACCTCGCGGCCGTGGCCACGTACACCAAGAACAGCTGGTCGAACAAGACGGGCCAGCTGGTGCAGCCGGCCGAAGTGCTGGCCCTGCGCGCCAAGTGATGCGCGAGCGCCCCGCGACGAAGAAATTGCAAGGAACAACGAAATGAGCGCAGTTCTCGACCCCCACGGTCACGCAGCAGGCCACGGCGACCACGCACACGACGATCATCACGATCACCATGCGCCCACCGGCTGGCGCCGCTGGGTGTTCGCTACCAACCACAAGGACATCGGCACGCTCTACCTGCTGTTCAGCTTCACGATGCTGATGGTGGGCGGCGTGCTCGCGCTCCTGATCCGCGCAGAGCTGTTCCAGCCCGGCCTGCAGCTGGTGAACCCCGAACTCTTCAACCAGTTCACCACCATGCACGGCCTGATCATGGTGTTCGGCGCGATCATGCCGGCCTTCGTGGGCTTCGCGAACTGGATGATCCCGCTGCAGGTGGGCGCCTCCGACATGGCGTTCGCGCGCATGAACAACTTCAGCTTCTGGCTGCTGATCCCGGCGGCGCTGATGCTGGTGGGCTCGTTCTTCATGCCCGGCGGCGCACCGGCCGCGGGCTGGACGCTGTACGCGCCGCTCACACTGCAGATGGGCCCCTCGATGGACGCCGGCATCTTCGCGATGCACATCATGGGCGCCTCGTCGATCATGGGCTCGATCAACATCATCGTGACCATCCTCAACATGCGCGCCCCCGGCATGACGCTGATGAAGATGCCGATGTTCTGCTGGACCTGGCTCATCACCGCCTACCTGCTGATCGCCGTGATGCCCGTGCTCGCGGGCGCCATCACGATGACGCTGACCGACCGCCACTTCGGCACCAGCTTCTTCAACCCCGCCGGCGGCGGCGACCCGGTGATGTACCAGCACATTTTCTGGTTCTTCGGCCACCCCGAGGTCTACATCATGATCCTGCCGGCCTTCGGCATCATCAGCCAGGTGGTGCCGGCCTTCGCCCGCAAGAAGCTCTTCGGCTATGCCTCGATGGTGTATGCCACCTCGTCCATTGCCATCCTGTCGTTCATCGTGTGGGCGCACCACATGTTCACGACCGGCATGCCGCTGACCGGCCAGCTGTTCTTCATGTACGCGACCATGCTGATCGCGGTGCCCACGGCCGTGAAGATCTTCAAC
Organism: Variovorax sp. TLI9-5A; assembly: GCF_056867935.1. Classification (NCBI taxonomy): domain Bacteria; kingdom Pseudomonadati; phylum Pseudomonadota; class Betaproteobacteria; order Burkholderiales; family Comamonadaceae; genus Variovorax; species Variovorax sp. TLI9-5A. The sequence goes on from NZ_CP200310.1 coordinate 1,435,249, forward strand.
TGGATCGCGACCATGTGGCAGGGCTCGATGACCTTCGAGACGCCAATGCTGTTCGCAGTGGGCTTCATCTTCGTGTTCACCATGGGCGGCTTCACCGGCCTGATCCTGGCCGTCGCGCCCATCGACACGCAGCTGCAGGATACGTACTACGTGGTGGCCCACTTCCACTACGTGCTGGTGGCCGGCTCGCTGTTCGCCATGTTCTCGGGCTTCTACTACTGGGTGCCCAAGTGGACCGGCGTCATGTACAACGAGACGCGCGGCAAGGTGCACTTCTGGTGGTCGCTGATCTCGTTCAACGTGACCTTCTTCCCGATGCACTTCCTGGGCCTGGCCGGCATGCCGCGACGCTATGCCGACTACCCGATGCAGTTCGCCGATTTCAACGCCGTGGCGTCGGTCGGTGCGTTCTTCTTCGGCTTCGCTCAGGTGTACTTCTTCCTCTTCATCGTGCTGCCCACCATGCGCGGCAAGGGCGAGAAGGCCGCGCAGAAGCCGTGGGAAGCCGCCGAGGGCCTCGAATGGGAAGTGCCTTCGCCGGCGCCGTTCCACACCTTCGAGAACCCGCCCAAGCTCGACGCGACCGCCACCAAGGTGATCGGTTGAACGGACGACTGACCGGACCGCGCAGCACACGATGACACCCGAACAGAAAAGGAACAACCGCCGCATGGGGCTTACGCTGGCCTCCATCGCCGTGGTGTTCTTCATCGGCTTCATCGTCCGCATGGTCTGGTTCAGCGGACGTTGAACGCACCAGTCGGTCACGCAAGCAGTCATCATCGAACGGGAGCACAGCGCATGAGCCTCGGTCCACGCATCCGCCGCGCCAACGTCCGCATGGTCGGCAAGCTGGCCGTCGTGGCCTGCGGCATGTTCGCCTTCGGCTACGCGCTGGTGCCGATGTACCGCGCGATCTGCGAGATGACCGGCATCAACATCCTCGCGCTCTCCGAGCTCGAAGTGCCGGGCGGCGCCAGCGGCGGCAAGAACGTGCGCGTGCCCGACAACACGCAGGTCGACACGAGCCGCACCATCACGGTCGAGTTCGACTCCAACGTGCGCGGCGGCCTGTGGGACTTCAAGCCCGCGGAGCGGACCATCCAGGTGCACCCGGGCGAGCTCAACACGGTGATGTACGAATTCCAGAACGTGCAGAACCGCCGCATGGCCGCGCAGGCCATCCCGAGCTATGCGCCGCAGCAGGCCGCGCCGTATTTCAACAAGCTCGAGTGCTTCTGCTTCAACCAGTACACGCTCGATCCGGGCGAGAAGAAGCAGTGGCCGGTCGCGTTCGTGATCGACCCGAAGATTTCCAAGGACGTGAAGACCATCACGCTGTCGTACACCTTCTTCGAGGTGGGCGGCAAGACGCCCGCGGCCCCGGTGGCCGCCGTTTCCGGCACCGCGAATGAGCCACGCTCGTGACCGATCCCTCGAACCGGCCGAAGGCTTCGCTGTGGGACACGGTGAAGGCGGTGGGCTGGTCGTTCTTCGGCGTGCGCAAGAACAGCGCCTACCAGGAAGACCTGCGCAAGCTGAATCCGCTGCACATCATCGCGGTGGCGTTCGTGGCGGTGGTCGTCTTCGTGGTCGCCCTCGTGCTGGTGGTGCGCCATGTGGTCGCGTCGGCCGGGGCCTGACGCAAAAGAAGCCTTCCACGACAAGCAGAATCCATTGAACCGAGAAGAGAAGAAAGAAAGCCAGGAGCTGATATGAGTTCAACCACCCACGGCACCGCGCCCTACTATTTCGTGCCCGGCCCCTCGGCCTATCCGGTCTCGGCCGCGATCGGCCTGTTTTTCGTGATCCTGGGGGCGGCGCAATGGATCAACGGCCACCAGTGGGGCGCATGGTCGCTGCTGGCGGGCATGCTGATCTGGCTCGGCACGCTGTTCGTGTGGTTCCGCGCCGCCATCGGCGAGAGCGAGAGCGGCCAGTACGGCCACAAGGTCGACCTCTCGTTCCGCTGGAGCATGAGCTGGTTCATCTTCTCGGAAGTGATGTTCTTCGGCGCGTTCTTCACCGCGCTGTGGTGGGCCCGCACCCACGCGCTGCCCTCGCTCGGCAGCCTGGACAACGCGCTGCTGTGGCCCGACTTCAAGGCCGTGTGGCCCAGCGTCGCCCCCGGCGCCACCGCATCGCCCGCCGGCATCGTCGAGCCCTTCCAGACCGTCGGCCCGTTCTGGCTGCCCACGATCAACACCGCGCTGCTGCTGAGCTCGGGCGTGACGCTCACCATCGCCCACCACGCGCTGCGTGCCGGCCATCGCGCGCAGACCATCCGCTTCATGTGGCTCACCGTGCTGCTCGGCCTGATCTTCCTGGGCGTGCAGGGCTACGAGTACCACCACCTGTACACCGAACTGAACCTCAAGCTCAGCTCGGGCACCTATGGTTCCACCTTCTTCATGCTGACCGGCTTCCACGGCCTGCATGTGTTCATCGGCATGCTGATGCTGCTGTTCATCACGCTGCGCCTGCGCAAGGGCCACTTCACGCCCGAGCGCCACTTCGGCTTCGAGGGCGCGGCCTGGTACTGGCACTTCGTGGACGTGGTCTGGCTTGGTCTTTACCTGCTGGTCTATTGGCTTTGAGCGAAGAACCTCGCGGCATGACAAGAAAAAGGCGCCGTAAGGCGCCTTTTTCTTGGTTCTCCTGGCACGAGCACCATCTACTTGCCGAGCGGGAGCCCGGTTGGCTGGATGTATCCGAGCTTCCAGGCGAGCAGCATGCAGAGGAACAAAAACACCGAGAGGCCGATCCGAACGGTGAGCGCGCGCGCCATGCCGCCGCTCTTGGCGCGCCCGTTGCGCCCGTCCTTCAGCATGAAGTACAGGGCAAACGCGAGGCTCGCGAAGATGCCCACGAACACCAGGGCGACGAAGTATTTCATGAACCGCATTATCGGCCGCACGCCCCGCCCCCTCCAGTGACTCCTGTATCCCTGTATTCCGAAGAACCACGCCTGCGCCGGGGCCGCTTCTGGGTGATGACCATTGCCGCCGCGCTGACTGTGTCGGCCACCATCTCCCTCGGCCGCTGGCAGCTCTCGCGTGCCGCGCAGAAAGAAGCGCTGCAAGCCAGCATCGACGCCGAGAAGCAGAAGCCGCCGCTGACGCAGGCCGAGTTCCTCGCCCTCGGCACGGCCTCCGACGCGCTGCACCGCGCGGTGCGCCTGCGCGGCCTCTGGCTGACGCCGCAGACCGTGTACCTCGACAACCGCCAGATGCATGGCACGCCCGGCTTCTACGTGCTGACGCCCTTCGCGCTCGAAGGCACCGAGCAGACGGTGATGGTGCAGCGCGGCTGGATCCAGCGCAATTTCGTCGACCGCACGAAGCTGGGCGCGGTCGAGACGCCTGCGGGCATCGTCGAGGTCACGGGCCTGATCGAACAGCCGCCGAGCCATCTGCTGGAGCTGGGCTCCACGGCGCCAGCGCCGGCACCCGCGACCGCGGCCTCTTCGCCTGCCGTGGCGGCTTCTGCCCCGAATGCCCCGGCGGCCGCTGCGGCACCGGTCGCCGAAGGGTATTCGCCCATCCGGCAGAATCTCGACCTGGAGGCCTTCCGTGCCGAGACCAAGCTGCCCTTGCGCACCGACGTGTCGCTGCAGCAGGGCGGGCCGGCTTCCGAGGGCCTGCAGCGCGACTGGCCGGCCCCGGCGCTGGGCCTCGAGAGGCACTACGGTTACGCATTCCAGTGGTTCGGCCTGTCGGCCCTCGTCGTCATCCTCTATGTCTGGTTCCAATTCATCACGCCCATCCGCCGCTCACGGCGCCGCGCACGCGATGGCCGCTTCTGACGAGCCGCTGGGCCTGACGGTGCATTCGATGCCGTCGCCCAACCAGGCGCTCGACGGCGCGGAGGGCCGGCGCACGGCCGTCGGGCGCTGGAAGATGATCGCGGTCATGCTGATGTGCGCGTCGCCGGTCATCGCCTCGTACTTCACCTACTACGTGATCCGGCCCGAGGGGCGCAGCGTCTACGGCGAGCTGATCGATCCGCAGCGCGAACTGCCGAAGATCGTTGCCACCGATCGCGGCGGCGCGCCCGTCGAGCTGAGCACGCTCAAGGGGCAGTGGCTGCTGGTGTCGGTGGCCGATGCCGCATGCGACACGCTGTGCGAGCAGCAACTCTACCTGGTGCGGCAACTGCGCGAAAGCCTTGGCCGCGAAAAGGACCGCATGGACCGCGTCTGGCTCGTGAGCGATGCCGCTCCCGTGCCCGAGCGCCTGAACAACGGCCTGCATGGCGCGACAGTGCTGCGCGTGCCGGCCGAGCAACTGGCGAAGTGGCTCGCGCCCGCGCAGGGCCATTCGCTTGCCGAGCACCTGTATGTGGTCGACCCCATGGGCAACTGGATGATGCGCTTCCCCGCCCGCATGGACGCCGCCGGCGCGGGCCGCGCCAAGCGCGACCTCGACCGCCTGCTGCGCGCCTCGGCCTCGTGGGACGAGCCGGGCCGCTGAGAAGACACGACAGGCACGCCGCAGCATGGACACCACGAGCTCGCTCTACGATCTGACGCCCATCGCCTGGCTCATGGCGACCGGCGTGCTGATCGCGCTCGGCCCGCTGGTGTGGGTGTGGCGACGCAACGCGGGCGCCGGCCCGGCGCGGCGGCTGCATGCGCTCACCGTGCTCACGCTGTTCCTCACCTTCGACCTCACGCTGTTCGGCGCTTTCACGCGGCTCACCGATTCGGGCCTGGGCTGCCCCGACTGGCCGGGCTGCTACGGCAACGCCAGCCCGCACGGCGCGCGCCACGAGATCGCGATGGCACAGTCCGCGCAGCCGACCGGCCCGGTCACGCACAGCAAGGCGTGGGTCGAGATGGTCCATCGCTATCTGGCTACCGGCGTCGGCGCGCTGATCCTCACGCTTGCTGGCGCCACCTGGATCGTGCGTCGGCGCCAGAGCCGCATCCCGCCGGAGAAGGGCGCGGAGCACCACGCCACGCTGAGCGCGTGGTGGCCGGCCTTCACGCTGGTCTGGGTCTGCCTGCAGGGAGCCTTCGGCGCACTCACGGTGACGTGGAAGCTGTTCCCCGCGATCGTCACGCTGCACCTGCTTGGCGCCGTGGTGCTGCTGGCGTTGCTGTGCATCCAGGCAGTGCACTACCGGCAGGCCGCCGCCGACCGGCTGCCCACTCCCGTGTCGCCCGCGCTGCGCAACGGCCTTATCGCGACCACGGTGCTGCTCGTGCTGCAGATCGCGCTGGGCGGCTGGGTCAGCACCAACTATGCGGTGCTGGCCTGCACGCAGTTCCCGACCTGCCAGGACAGCTGGTGGCCGTCGATGAATTTCGTGCAGGGCTTCGAGATCTGGCGCCATCTGGGCGTGACGGGCGAGGGCCAGCCGCTCGATTTCTCCGCGCTCACCGCCATCCACTATGCGCATCGGCTGATGGCCTATGCGGTGTTCGTCGCGCTCGGCGTGCTGGCGTGGCGCATGCGCCGCATCGATACGCTGCGCCCGCAGGCGCGATGGCTCGCAGGCCTCGCGCTGCTGCAACTGGCCACCGGCCTGGGCAATGTGCTGCTCGGCTGGCCGCTGGCCGCTGCTGTGCTTCATACCGGCGGCGCCGCGGCGCTCGCCGTGGTGCTCACCTGGGCGCTGTGCGAGAGCCGGCGCGCTCCGGCGGCGCAGATCGCCCATGCCAGTGAAAATACGGCCGGTCGCAACAACAACAGTCAAAGGAAGGCCGCCGCGTGAGCACCCCGATTTCCGTTCAGCAAACCGCCAGCGCCAACGTGCTGCGCCAGTACTACGCGCTGACCAAGCCGCGCGTGGTGCAGCTGATCGTGTTCTGCGCGCTGATCGGCATGGTGCTGGCCGTTCCCGGACTGCCTTCGTGGGCCGAGGTGAAGCGCGCGGTGGTGGCCTGCATCGGCATCTGGCTGGTGGCCGGCGCGGCCGCGGCGTTCAACTGCCTGGTCGAGAAGGGCATCGACGCGAAGATGAAGCGCACCGCCTGGCGCCCCACGGCGCGCGGCGAACTCAGCGACCGGCAGGCCCTGGCTTTTTCGGTGCTGCTGTGCGTGGCGGGCTCGGCGCTGCTGTGGTTCATGGTCAATCCGCTCACCATGTGGCTGACCTTCGCCACCTTCGTCGGCTATGCGGTGATCTACACAGTGATCCTCAAGCCGCTCACGCCGCAGAACATCGTGATCGGCGGCGCCTCGGGCGCCATGCCGCCGGTGCTGGGCTGGGCAGCGATGACGGGCAGCCTCGATCCGGGCGCGTGGATTCTCTTTCTCATCATCTTCCTGTGGACGCCGCCGCACTTCTGGGCGCTGGCGCTCTACCGCGTGGAGGACTACCGCAAGGCAGGCCTTCCGATGCTGCCGGTGACGCACGGCAACGAGTTCACGCGGCTGCAGGTGCTGCTCTACACCTTCATTCTTTTCGCGGCCTGCCTGATGCCCTTCATTCACGGCATGAGCGGCTGGCTTTACCTGGCGGTGGCGGTCGCGGTGAGCATCGGCTTCACCGGCTACGCCTTCGCGCTGTGGCGCAACTACTCCGACGCGCTGGCGCGCAAGACCTTCCGCTTCTCGCTGATCCACCTGAGCGTGCTGTTCCTGGCGCTGCTCGTGGATCACTACATCCAGTGAGCACCAAGTTTCAATGAACAAGCGCAACGCTCTACGACTGATGGCCGCCGGCGCCGGCTGGGTGGGCGTCAGCGCCGCACTCGGACTGGGCCTCTCAGCCTGCAGCGAGACCAAGCAGAGCTTCACCGCGGTCGACATCACCGGTGCCGACTACGCCAAGGACTTCTCGCTGAAGGACGCCGACGGCAAGGTCCGCACTCTGGCCGACTTCAAGGGCAAGGTGGTCGTGCTGTTCTTTGGCTACGCGCAGTGCCCCGACGTCTGCCCGACCACCATGACCGAGATGGCGCAGGTCAAGCAGCAGCTCGGCAAGGACGGCGACAAGCTGCAGGTGCTGTTCGTCACGGTCGACCCGGCGCGCGATACGGCCGAGGTGCTCAAGGCCTACATGGGCGCGTTCGATCCGAGCTTCGTTGCGCTGATCCCCACGGCCGACGAGCTGGCCGCGGTCGCCAAGGACTACAAGGTCTACTACAAGAAGGTCGACGGCAAGACGCCGACCAGCTATTCGATGGACCACTCGGCCGCCAGCTACGTCTACGACACGCAGGGCCGGCTGCGGCTCTACGCGCGCTATGGCGCGGGCGTGGCGCCGATGGTGGCCGACCTGAAGACGCTGCTGGCTTCCTGAGAAGGGCCGCCATCCGATGGCCCCCACCGATCCGCTCGGGCATCTGAAAGGGCGCAAGGGCGCCTTCCGTATCGCGCTGATCCCGCCCGAGGTGCTGGATGCCCTCAACGACGGCCTGATCGAGACCGTCAATCTCAACGAATTCCTGGCGCTGGAGCTACCCCGTCTGGCGCGCAGCGTGGCGGGGCATGTCGGGCTCGACGCGCAGAGCGAGCGGCTGGCCGACACCATCGCGATGCTCGGAGCCTTCAAGCCGATGCAGCGGCATGGGCACATTGCGCGTGCGCTCTATGACCTGACTGCGCTTCACGGCGAACGCGATGCCGTCGCGCACCGGCTGGCCACGCACGCGAGCGACGTCGCGCGCTGCTGGGCGGCGCAGTGGGTCACGCTCTCGGGCCTGCCGTTGGCGGCGCAGCTGAAGTCGGTGCGCCGCTTCGCCGCCGACTCGCATTTCGGCGTGCGCGAGATCGCCTGGATGGCGGTGCGCGACGCGGTGATCGGATCGCTCGACGAAGCGGTCGTGTTGCTGCAACCCTGGGTGCTCGATGCCGACCCCAACATCCGCCGCTTTGCCAGCGAGCTCACGCGGCCGCGCGGTGTGTGGTGCGCGCAGATCGAAGCGCTCAAGGCCGAGCCCTGGCGTGCGCTGCCGTTGATCGAACCGCTGCGCGCCGATACCAGCCGCTATGTGCAGAACTCGGTGGCGAACTGGCTCAACGATGCGAGCAAGAGCCAGCCCGAGTGGGTCGACGGCCTTTGTGAGCGGTGGTCGGCGGAGTCGGAAACGGCTGAAACCCGCTACATCGCGAAACGGGCGATGCGAACGCTGTCCAAGCAATGAAAAAAGCCCGGCATTGCCGGGCTTCGTTCTTGGGGAAGGTGAAAGGGGCTTACGCGTAGTCCGCGAGGGCCTTCTTCATCTTCTTCATGGCCGCCACCTCGATCTGGCGGATGCGCTCGGCGCTCACACCGTACACGGCAGCCAGGTCGTGCAGCGTCATGCCGCCCGAGCCGTCGTCGTTGACCTTGAGCCAGCGCTCTTCCACGATGCGGCGGCTGCGGTCGTCCAGCGCCTCGAGCGCGGTCGCGATGCCGTCGCTCGACAGGCGGTCGCGCTGCTGCGATTCGAGCAGGGCGGTCGGTTCCTGCGAGGCGTCGGCCAGGTAGGCGATCGGGCCGAAGGCCTCGTCGCCGTCGTCCGTCGGGCCCGGGTCGAGCATCACGTCGCCGCCCGAGAGGCGCGTTTCCATCTCGAGCACTTCCTCGGGCTTCACGTTCAGGCGGTTCGCCATCTGCGAGACCTCGTCGGGGCTCAGCGTTTCGCGGTGCGTGCCGTTGTCGGCAGCGGCCGAGTCGGCCTTGAAGCCCTGCTTCATCGAGCGCAGGTTGAAGAACAGCTTGCGCTGGGCCTTGGTCGTCGCGACCTTGACCATGCGCCAGTTCTTCAGGATGTACTCGTGAATCTCGGCCTTGATCCAGTGCATGGCGTAGCTCACGAGCCGAACGCCCTGGTCGGGGTCGAAGCGCTTCACGGCCTTCATGAGACCGACGTTGCCTTCCTGGATCAGGTCGCCGTGCGGCAGCCCGTAGCCCAGGTACTGGCGGGAAATGGAGACCACGAGGCGCAGGTGCGACAGCACGAGCGCGCCGGCGGCTTCGAGATCGTTGTGGTCGCGCAGCTTGCGTGCGTAGCCTTGCTCTTCTTCGAGCGTGAGCATGGGCAGGCGGTTGGCGGCCGAAATGTAGGCGTCCAGGTTGCCCAGCGGGGGAACCATTGACCAAGGGTTGGCGACGGCCAGCTGGTTGGCAGAGACTCCAGACAGCGTTGTCATCAGGGGGAACTCCTTTGTGTTGGCCATATTAGCACTCGGTTAGAGGGAGTGCTAATCCAAGGGTTCCCTTGAATTTCTATCGCCGAAATAGCCAATGGCTACCAGCGGATGCCCAGTCTTAGGAAGAGCTTGGACAACACGAACAGGGGACCGACCCAGAGATATTGGATGTCTTCGAAGAACGACGGCTTCTTGCCTTCGATCTTGTGGCCCACGAACTGGAAGATCCAGGCCACTACAAAGATAGCGGCGGAAACCGGCAATACAAGGCCTCCCATCGCATGCACCAGCACCAGGGCCAGCGCGGTCAGCACGAGCATGGCCACGAGGAAGGCCGGGGCTCGCAGCATGACGTAGTAGACGAGGCTGGCGGCCACGAAGGCGTAGGCCACCCACGGGTGGATCGCGAAAAGCAGGCCGACGATGCTCAGCATGATGGCCGGGATGGCCACGAAGTGGATCAGCTCGTTGGTCGGATTGCGGTGGCTCTCCTCATAGTGGGCGAGCAGGCGGTCGACCTTGCGGTCGCTAGCTTCGAGAGGGGCGGCGGCGGTGTGCGTCATGGCTGGTCTCCGTGGGCGCCGTGCGATGCGGCGAGACTTTCGATAGTGCCCACAGAGAAGCCCGATGGCAAGCGCGCATGCGATGTGAAAATGCTATCAAATAAGTAGCATAAAGCACTACAGCCACGCTTGTTGCCGTGACTTTCTACACTGTCACAAGAAGGTTACATCGCTAAGATCGGCAAGTGCCTCCCTTCGACTCCCCACCCGCTTCACAGTCGCCGGCCGCGGAGACCGGTACGGCCGCTCGCGCACCCCGGGCGATCCTCGTCGTGGACGACCACGACCTGCTGCGCCTGGGTGTGTGTGCGCTGGTCCAGGCCCAGGCCAGCCCTTCCGGCGCGAGCATCGAAGTCTTCGAGGCCAGCAACGTCGCCGATGCGCTCCGGCTGTACGAAGCCCACCAGGCTTCCATCGGGCTGGTGCTGCTCGACCTGGCGCTTCCCGACACCCACGGCCTGAGCGGCCTGGCCGAGTTCCGGATGCGCTTTCCCGAGGCGCGGATCGTCGTGCTCTCCGGCACCGGCAACAGCACCCTTGCGCAGGGCGTGCTCGCGCTGGGCGCGGCCGCCTTCCTGCCGAAGTCGGCCGACTTGAAGGAGGTCGTGAGCTTCATCCGCGCCTGCGGCCTGCTCGACGGCAGCCCCGACGCCACGCAGCAGCAGCAACCGGCGGTGGCCCCGGCCATGCCCGGCAAGGCGCTCAGCGGCTATGCCGAGTTCGCACACGCCAGCGCCTGGCAGGAGCTAACGCCCCGGCAGATGCAGGTGCTGCAGTGGGTGCTCGAAGGCAAGGCCAACAAGGAAATCGCCCAGCTCGCGAACCTGAGCGAAGGCACGGTGAAGAACCATGTCTCGACCATCCTGCTGCTCTTCGGCATGCGCTCGCGTGCCCAGCTGATCAGCACCCTGCATTGAGCGTGCAGCCCGCCGCGCCGACCGCCCCGACCGCCGATCACGCGCTCGGCCAGCGGGTGCTGCGCGAGCACGTCGCCTCGGTCTACAGCACCTACGGCGTCTCGACGCTCACGCACATGGCCTTCGTGGTCGTGTTCGGCAGCATCATCTATTCGCAACTGAAAGACCCGAGCCTGCTGTTCTGGCTCGCCGGCCTGCTGATGGCCGACATCTACGTCTTCTTCACGCCGCGCTGGACCCCGTCGCGGCCGGTCCGGGAGAGCGCCTATTGGGCGCGCAAGATCTCCCGCATGGTCACGCTGGTGAGCATGGTCACGGCAGTGGTGCCCTGGCTCATCGTGCCGCACAACAACCTGCCGATGACCTCGCTGCTGATGGCGGTGATCGTCGGCAGCTGCGCGCGGGCGGCGCAGTCGCTGTGGCCGCTGAAGCCGGCGCTCTTCGGCTACACCATGCCGATGTCGCTGGGCATGATCACCGCGCTGGCCTGGCAGGGCGACGGGCTGCACCTGTTCCTGGCGGCGGCCGGCGCTGCATACCTGCTGCTCACGCTGTACGCGGGCATCGGCCAGCACAAGCTGCTGACCGAGTCGCTGATGCTGCGCTTCGAGAACGAGGCGCTGGCCGCGCGGCTCGGCGAGCAGATCGCCGCCACCGAGCGCGCGAGCGAGGAGAAAACGCGCTTCCTCGGCACCGCCAGCCACGACCTGCGTCAGCCGCTGCACGCCATCGCGCTCTTCGGCGCCGCGCTGGAGAACGAACTGCGCGACCGCCCCGAAGGCCGCAACGCCGAGCGCCTGATGCGCGCGGTGAACGCGCTGGGCGCCTCGCTCGACACCATGCTCGACATCTCGCGCCTGGACGCCGGCGTCATCACGCCTGCGCCGCAGCCGGTGCAGCTCGACGCGCTGTTCCTGCCGCTCAACCACACCTTCGCGGCACGCGCCGAACACAAGGAGCTGCAGCTGCGCGTGCGCGCCAGCGGCCTGTGGGTGCACAGCGACCCGCAACTGCTGCACCGCATGCTGTCGAACCTGATGGACAACGCGCTCAAGTACACGATGCGCGGCGGCGTGACCGTCACCGCGCGCGAGCGCGGCGAGGCGGTGTGGATCGAGGTGCGCGACACCGGCATCGGCATCGCGCCCGAGCAGTCGGGCCGGATCTTCGAGGAGTTCTATCAGATCAACAATCCGGGCCGCGACCGCTCGCGGGGGCTGGGCATCGGCCTGTCGATCGTGCAGCGGCTGTCACGGCTGCTGGGGCATCCGGTGCAGATGCATTCGCGGCCGGGGCGCGGCACGCATTTCCGCGTGGTGGTGCCCATCGCGAGCGCGCCGGAGCGGGCATCGGCCGCATCGGCTTCTCCTGCCGGGGCAGCATCAGCGCGGCAGCCTGGCAGTTCAGCGCTGGCGTTGCCCGGGCGCGTGCTGCTGCTCGACGACGAGCAGGAAATTCGCGAGGCGATGGTGGGGCTGCTGCGCTCCCATGCCATCGACGCGCACGCCGTCTACAGCGAGGAGGGCGCCGCGAAGGCGCTGAGGCATGCGGCCTCCGAGGGCCGTCCGTTCGATCTGCTGCTGTGCGACTACCGCCTGGCCGACGGTGCCGACGGGCTCGATGCGGGCCTGCGCCTGAGCCAGTGCGCGACCCAGGGCACGACGGCTACGCCGTTGTTGCTCATTACGGGCGAAACCTCGCCGGACCGGCTGCTGCGGGTGCGCGAGTCAGGCGTGCCAGTGCTGTTCAAACCGGTGGTGGCTGATTCGCTGCTGCTGGCGATGGCGGAACTCGTGACAGCTCGCTAGTTATCGGAGTTTGAGTCTATTGGTACTACTTTCGGTGCCGATATGTTCTGTAGTCGCCAGATGTCATGACTTTTGGCACTGTTGGATGCCGCTGCGGCGCTTTAACTTAGCGGTCCACTGGCGCTTCGGACTCCCGTCCGACTCCCTCGTTAGTGGGCTCACAACACATGGATTCCGGAGGTTTTTCCCCAATGAAGTTCAGACTCGCGGCGGTAGCGGCCGCAGTTGCTGCGACGCTTGCCCTGGCGGCTTGCGGTGGCGGCGGCAACGATGGCAACAGCTTTGCGCCAATTGGCGTTCTCCCGCCCGCACCCCCTCCCCCGCTCCCGCTCCGCCGCCTGCGGAGCCCCCAGCGCCAGCGCCCGCGCCAGCGCCCGCGCCGGCTCCCAGCACATTCCTGTACGAGCAGGTGCCGTATCCGGCGGATGGCGCGGCTTTCCTGAACGACCTCAATACCGAAGGTGCGAAGGGCTTCGGGTTCCTCGGCCCGCTGACGGCGGCCCAATCCGGTGTCGGTGCCAACGTCTATTACAAGACCGGCAGCATCACCTATGTCTACGAGACGAAGGCCACTCCGGCGGACGCGGACGCCTTCCTGGTCCAGGCCAACGAGGCCGGCGCGCGCGGTTTCCGCTGGGCCGGCGTGAGCAGCGTGAACAACGTGGCAGTGATGATCTACCGCAAGGACAGCGGCACCGACGCCACCTACACCTACCGCACCCAGGCTGCGCCCAGCACCAGGTCGGACTTCATCACGCTCGGCAACGCGCAGGGCGCGGAGGGCTACTTCAATACCGCGCCGGCCTATGCGTTCGGCCCTGCGGTGGTCGCGGTGTTCGAGAAGAGCTCGGTCGGCAATTCCACCTTCGCCTATGAAGTGAAGGACGACGCCGCCGATGTCGACGCGACGCTGGCGCAGTTCACCGAGGCCGGCGCCCGTGGTTTCCGTTTCCGCGGGCCCTACAGCTTCGGGAACATCTTCGCGAAAGATCTTTCGCAGTCGAGCACCTTCACCTACCAGGCCCTGGTTCCGAAGGACACGCTGGAAGCGGACCTGGAGCAGTCGAACGCCGTGGGTGCAGACGGCTTCGCGCTCATCGGCCCGATGATCGTGAACTCGCAGTCGCGCAACTACTACTACAAGGCCAGCAACTGCACCGGGCCTGCCCTGTGCATGCCGACATCGCCGTTCGGTCTCTGACCCGGCGAGGGGGAAGAGAACAAGAAAAAAAGGAGAAACGGCCCCGGTGCGAACCGGGGCCGTTTTTTCATCGGGGCGCGGACCGGATCAACCGAGCAGGGCCTGCGCGAACTCGCGTGCGTCGAAGGTCTCGAGGTCCTCCAGCTTCTCGCCCACGCCGATGAAGTAGACCGGAATCGGCCTTTCACGCGCGATGGCGCACAGCACGCCGCCCTTGGCCGTGCCGTCGAGCTTGGTCACGATCAGGCCCGTGAGGCCCAGCGTCTCGTCGAAAGCCTTGACCTGCGCCAGCGCGTTCTGGCCGGTGTTGCCGTCGATCACCAGCAGCACCTCGTGCGGCGCGGTGCCGTCGGCCTTGGTGACGACGCGCTTGATCTTCTTGAGCTCGTCCATCAGGTGCAGCTGCGTCGGCAGGCGGCCGGCCGTGTCGACCAGCACCACGTCCTTGCCGCGCGCCTTGCCGGCGTTCACCGCGTCGAAGCTCACGGCCGACGGATCGCCGCCTTCCTGGCTCACGATCTCGACGGTGTTGCGGTCGGCCCAGACCAGCAGCTGCTCGCGCGCGGCCGCCCGGAAGGTGTCGGCCGCCGCCAGCAGCACCGAGGCGCCCTCGTCGGCCAGGTGCTTGGTGAGCTTGCCGATGGAGGTGGTCTTGCCCGCGCCGTTGACGCCGGCCACCATGATCACGGTGGGCGTGAACTGGCCGATCACCAGCGGCTTCTCTAGCGGTTTCAGCAGGTCGGCCACCGTCTCGGCCAGCAGCGCCTTGACCTGCGAGGCATCGGTGGCCATCTGGCGCTTCACGCGGCCGCGCAGGTCGTCGAGCAGGTATTCGGTCGCCTTCACGCCGGTGTCGGCCATCAGCAGGGCGGATTCGAGTTCTTCGTACAGCTCTTCGTCGATCTTCGCGTTGACGAACACGGCCTGGATGCCGGTGCCGGTCTTGCGCAGGCCGGTCTTGAGCTTGTCGAACCAGCCCTTGCGTTCGGTGGCGATGACGGGTTCGGCAACCGGCGCGACGGCGACCGGTGCCGGCGCGGGTGCAGGAACAGGAGCTGGGGCCGGGGCAGGCGGCGGAACCGGGACGGGAGCAGGTGCCGGCGCAGCCACTGGGGCCGGCGCGGCGACGGGCGCGGGTGCCGGGGAGGGCGCGGGCGTTTCTTCCGCCGCCGGCTTCGAGCCGAACCAGCTCGAGGGGGAGAACACCGAGCGTGCCGGTGCAGGTTCCGGAGCAGGCGCCGCCGGGGCCGGCGGGGTGGGCACCGGCGCGTCGGGGGTCTCGGCAGGCGGTTTTTTCTTGAAGAAACTGAACATCAGGAGCTTTTTACAATCCGAGCCATTCTATGAAACACCTCCCGCCACGCCGTGCTGCGTCTGGTGCGGTGCTGGCGATGGCGCTCCTGGCGCCATGGGCCGTGCCTGCCCAGGCCCAATCCGCCCCGCCTTCCGCCGCAGCTGCCGCCGCGGCTCCCGGTCCCCAGCAATTCACGCTCGCCAACGGCATGACGCTGATCGTGCAGCCCGACCGGCGCTCGCCCACGGCGGTGCAGATGGTCTGGGTCCGCGTCGGCTCCATCGACGAGGTCGACGGCACCTCCGGCGTGGCCCATGCGCTCGAACACATGATGTTCAAGGGCACCAAGGACATCAAGCCCGGCGAGTTCTCCCGCCGCGTGGCCGCCCTCGGCGGCCAGGAAAACGCCTTCACCACCCGCGACTACACCGGCTACTACCAGCAGATCCCGGTCGGCAGCCTGGAGCAGGTGATGAAGCTCGAATCGGACCGCTTCGCCAACAACCAGTGGCCCGACGACGAGTTCAAGCGCGAGATCGAGGTGGTCAAGGAAGAGCGCCGCCTGCGCACCGAAGACCAGCCGCGCGCCCTGCTCGGCGAGCAGCAGAACGCGGCAGTCTTCACCGCCTCTCCCTATCACCGCCCCGTGGTCGGCTGGATGAGCGACCTCGACGCCATGACGCCCGAGGACGCGCGCGCCTTCTTCAGGCAGTGGTACGTGCCCGCCAACGCCGTGCTGGTGGTGGCCGGCGACGTCGACGTGGCCCAGGTGCGCTCCATGGCCGAGAAGTACTACGGCCGCATCCCCTCGCGCGCCGTGCCCGCGCGCAAGCCGCGCATCGAGCCTGCGCAGCGCGGCATCCGCCGCATCGAGCTGAAGGCGCCGGCCGAGCAGGCCTACGTGTCGCTGGCCTACCGCGTGCCGCAGCTCGCCAGCATCGACGACGTGAACAGCGACGCCTGGGCGCTGGTGGTGCTTTCCGCCGTGCTCGATGGCTACGCCGGCGCCCGGCTCGACCGCGCGCTGACCCAGGGGCCCGACCGCGTCGCCGATTCGGCCGGCGCCTATTCGGGCTTCGTCGGCCGTGGCCCGCAACTCTTCGTGCTCGATGGCGTGCCGGCCGCCGGCAAGAGCGCCGAAGCGGTCGAGGCCGCGTTGCGCGCCCAGGTCGCGCGCATCGCCAAGGACGGCGTGGGCGAGGCCGAACTGGCCCGCGTCAAGACCCAGTGGGTGGCGAGCGAGACCTACAAGCGCGACTCGGTGATGGCGCAGGCGCGCGAACTCGGCAGCAACTGGATCCAGGGCCTGCCGCTGGACGCCAGCGAGCGCATCGTCGCGCGGCTGCAATCCGTCACGGCCGCCCAGGTGCAGGCCGTGGCCGCCAAGTACTTCGGCGACGACCAGCTCACCGTCGCCACGCTGCGTCCCCTGCCGCCCGAAGCCAAGCCGCGTGGCCGTGGCTTCGCCGCGCCCGCGGGCGAGATGCGCTGAAAGGTCAGGATTCCCATGCAGAAAACTTTCATCAAGACCGCGCGGCGCGCCCTGATCGCGGGTGCGATCGCCGTGGCGGGCATCACCGGCGCGCAGGCCGCGCTGCCCATCCAGCAATGGACGCTGGCCAACGGCGCCAGGATCTATCTGGTGTCGACCAACGCGCTGCCCATCGTCGATGCGCAGATCGACTTCGACGCCGGCAGCCGCCGTGACCCGGCGCCGCAGGCCGGCCTGGCCAGCGTCACCGCGACCATGGTCGAGAAGGGCGTGCGCGCCGGCAAGAGCGGCGAACCCGCGCTCGACCAGAACGCCCTGGGCGAAGCCTGGGCCGATCTGGGCGCCAGCTTCGACGTGAGCGCCGGCACCGACCGCACCAGCTACTCGCTGCGCTCGCTGTCCGATCCGGTGCTGCTGAACAAGGCGGTGGCGCTGGCCGCGCGCGAGATCGGCGAGCCTTCCTTCCCCGACGACGTGTGGCAGCGCGAGCGCGAGCGCATCAACGCCGCCATCAAGGAAGCCAACACCAAGCCCGCGACCGTCGCGGGCCGCGCCTTCGCGGCCGACGTGTACGGCACGCACCCCTACGGCCAGGAAGTGACGGAAGAGACGCTCGCGCGAATCGACACCGCCGCCATGCGCCAGCGCTACCAGCAGCTCATCGTGCCGTGCCGCGCCAAGCTCAGCATCGTCGGCGCCGTCTCGCGCGCCGAGGCCGAGAGCATCGCGACCACGCTGCTGTCGCGCCTGCCCGGCCCCGAGGCCTGCACGCCGCTGCCGGTTGTCGCCCCCGTGGCGGCGCTGACCGCGCCGAAGAACGAGCGCATCGCCTTCGAGTCGGCGCAGGCCCATGTCCTCATCGGCCAGCCCGGCTACCCGCGCAAGGACCCGGACCACTTCGCGCTCACGCTGGGCAACTACGTGCTGGGCGGCGGCGGTTTCGTCTCGCGCCTGATGAACGAGGTGCGCGAGAAGCGCGGCCTGACCTACAGCATCTACAGCGGCTTCGCACCGGGGCTCGAGGCGGGCGCGTTCCGCGTCGGCTTCCAGACCCGGCCCGACCAGGCCGAAGAGGCCGTGAAGGTGTCGCGCGAAGTGCTCGCGAAGTTCGTGGCCGAAGGCCCGACCGCCGCCGAGCTGAAGGCCGCCAAGGACAACCTCATCGGCGGCTTCCCGCTGTTGCTCGACAGCAACCGCAAGCTGATCGGCAACGTCGCCAACATCGCCTGGCACGACCTGCCGCTCGACTACCTCGACACCTGGACCGCGCGGATGAACGCGGTCACCGCTGCTGACGTGAAGGCCGCCTTCCAGCGCAAGCTGCAGCCAGAGCGCATGGTGACGGTGGTGGTGGGCGCCAAGGACGCCAAGACCGCCAAGGCGCAGCCCTAGTCCAATGCGTGCGGGCCGCTGGTGGCGGCCGCGCGCACTGCGGCGCCGAGCCGCTCCAGCAGCTTGGGCGCCGCGCGCGCGTGCTGCCAGTAGAGAGGCACCGGCAGCATCGAGTCGGGCACCAGCTCGACCAGTCTTCCTTCCTTCAGCGCCCCGGCCACCATGCTGACCGGGTGCATGCCCCAGCCCATTCCCGAGCACGCCGCTTCGACGAAGGCGCTGGGCGAGGGAATCCAGTGCCTCGGCGTCTCGACATTGCGGTGGCAGATGCGCCGCACCCAGCGTGCCTGCAGCCTGTCCTTGCGGTCGAACACGAGGCTGGGCGCGCTCGCCAGCGTGCGGGCGCCCACGCCCTTGGCGAAATGCTCCTGCACGAAGCCGGGGCTGGCGGCCGCCACGTAGTGCGTCGTGCCCAGCGCCTCGCTGTTGCAGCCCGCCACCGGCTGGGCCAGCGCGGTGACCGCCGCGAGCACCGCACCGCTGCGCAGCCGCTCGGCGGTGTGGTCCTGGTCGTCCACCGTCAGGTCGAGCAGCGCGCCCGGCTCATGCGCAGCGAAGGCTGCCGCGGCTGCGATGAACCAGGTCGCGAGCGTGTCTGCATTGACCGCCACGCGGATCGTGACGCGCTCGCTGCCCGCCTCGTCGCCACCCATGCCCAGTGCGGGCAGGGCCTCGCGCAGCTCGTGCTCCAACATGCCCACGCGCTCGACGTGCCGGCACAGCTGCCGGCCGGCCTCGGTCGCGACGCAGGGCTGGCCGCGCACCAGCAGCGCCCCGCCGGTGCGTTCCTCCAGCTGCCTGATGCGCTGCGATACCGCCGAGGGCGTGACGTGCAGCGCGCGGGCGGCGCGTTCGAAGCTGCCTTCGCGCACGACGGCGGCGAGGGCGTTCAGGGCGGCGTAGTCGAGCATGGGCTGGGCCTGATGGAATGAAGAAAAACTGAATCTGCTTAAGAAAGTTTAGTTTGAATTAATCCGGTGCGGACGGCATCCTCGAATGCATGCAAGCCGTACACGTCACCACCGCCTTCGCCAACGGGCTCTTCATGAGCCTGGTCCTCATCGTCGCCATCGGTGCGCAGAACGCCTATGTGCTGCGCCAGGGTTTGCGCCGCGAGCACGTCGGCCCGGTGGTGCTCTTCTGCGCCGCCAGCGACGCGGTGCTGATCGGCGCCGGCGTGGCCGGCATGGCACAGGCGCTGAAGGGTCGACCGATGCTGGCCACCGTGCTCGCGGGGCTGGGGGCCGCTTTCCTGTGCGGCTACGGGCTCAAGGCGCTGTGGCGTTCGCGGCAGCCCGCGGCGCTGCAGGCTTCGGCGCAGGGCGCTTCGTCGCTGTCGCGCGCGGCGGTGCTGGCGCAGGCCGCTGGCTTCACGCTGCTGAATCCGCATGTGTACCTCGACACCGTGCTTCTCGTGGGCAGCGCGGGCGCGCAGTACGCGGGGCTGCTCAAGGTCTGGTTCGTGGCGGGCGCCACCACGGCGAGCGTGGTGTGGTTCACCTCGCTGGGCTTCGGCGCGCGGCTGCTCGCGCCGGTGTTCGCGAAGCCGCGTGCCTGGCAGATGCTCGATGCGCTGGTCGGCGGCACCATGCTCGTGCTGGCGGCGATGCTGGCGCGGCGTGCGCTCACCGGGGCTTGAGAGATCGGCGAATGTGGCGGCGTTAAGCTCGCCGCATGCCCCAGCCCCAGAAGAAAGCCTCCCCAGCATCCCGTTCCGCGCCAGCAGGCAGCAAGCCCAAGCCCGCGGTGAAGCGCCCGTCGAAGCCCAGCGAGGTGCGCATCATCGGCGGCGAATGGAAGCGCACCCGCCTCGCCGTGGCCGACAAGCCCGGCCTGCGCCCCACGCCCGACCGCGTGCGCGAGACACTCTTCAACTGGCTCGCGAGCCTGGCCGGAGCAGGTGGCGGCGAGCTGCCTGGCTGGCAGTGCGTGGATGCCTTCGCGGGCACCGGCGCACTGGGCTTCGAGGCCGCTTCGCGCGGCGCGGCCAGTGTGCTGCTGTGCGAGCAGGACGCGGCGCTCGTCGCCCAGCTGCAGGCCGTCAGGGCCAAGCTCGAGGCCGAGACCGTTCGCATCGAGCGCGGCAACGGCCTCACCGCGCTCGAACGCGTGCCGGCCGGCAGCCTCGACGTCGTGTTCCTCGACCCGCCCTTCGACAACACCGCGCTCTACGAGCCGGCCTTGCGTGCCGCCGTGCGCGCGCTGCGGGCCGGGGGCTCGGTGTACCTCGAGGCGCCGCGCCGCTGGAGCGACGAAGAGCTCGCGGCGCTCGGCCTCTCGGCCTTCCGCTATCTCAAGGCCGGCGCCGTTCACGCACATCTGCTGAGGCCCGCCGCGCAGGGGACTGCATAATCCGCCGGACAAGCCGCACCGGCAGCATGAGGAAGAAGCAACCATGGCCAGCAACGTCATCGCGGTTTATCCCGGCACTTTCGACCCCATCACCCTCGGTCACGAGGACGTGGTGCGCCGTGCCACCCAGCTCTTTTCCAAGGTGATCGTCGCTGTCGCGGCGGGCCATCACAAGAAGGCGCTGTTCACGCTTTCCGAGCGCATGGACATGGCCCGCGAGGCCGTCAAGCCTTACAGCGACCAGGTTTCCGTCGAGAGCTTCTCCGGCCTGCTGCGCGACTTCGTCGTTGCGCGCGGCGGCAAGGCCATGGTGCGCGGCCTGCGCGCGGTGACCGACTTCGACTACGAGTTCCAGCTCGCCGGCATGAACCGCTCGCTGATGCCCGACGTCGAGACCGTCTTCCTGACCCCGAGCGACAAGTACCAGTTCATCTCCAGCACCTTCGTGCGCGAGATCGCCATGCTCGGCGGCGAGGTCCACAAGTTCGTCTCCCCGAACGTGGAGCAGCAGCTCGCTGCAAAAGTCCGCAGCCTCGGACGTGAATAAGCTCTCCCCAGGCTGCGCGCACTTCGTGTCGCTTCGCCAACCCCCTCACCGGGGGCGACACCGGTGGCCCGGCAGAGCCGGTTCCACGGTGTCCCGCGAAAAGCCCGGCCTTGACCGCGGGCCGACTTGAAGTGAACGACCTGCCCTTGCCCCGTCTGCATCTGCTGGGCGATGCAGCGCTGCTGTGCGATCTGCCCGCGCCCGCCACGCTGGCGCAGCAGCAGCGCATCTGGGCGCTGGCCGAGCATGCGCGGCAGTGGCCCGGCGTCGGCGAGACGCTGCCGGGCATGAACAACCTCACGCTCACCTTCGATCCGACCGCGATCGACCTCGACACGCTCACCGCGCGCGTGCTCGAAGCCTGGCCGAAGCTGTCCGCCGGCGCGGTCGAGGGCCGATTGATCGAGATCCCCGTGGCCTATGGCGGCGAGCACGGACCCGACCTGGCCGACGTTGCGGCCCATACCGGTTTCACGCCGGCCGAGGTGGTGCGGCGCCACACCGCTGCGGAGTACGTCGTCTACCTGCTGGGCTTCCTGCCCGGCTTCAGCTTCATGGGCGGGTTGCCGCCCGAACTCGCCACGCCGCGCCGTGCCGAACCGCGCCTCGCGGTGCCCGCGCGCTCGGTCGGCATCGGCGGCGAGCAGACCGGCATCTACCCGCTGGTGTCGCCGGGCGGCTGGCAACTGATCGGCCGCACGCCGCTCGAGCTGTTCGACCCCGCGGCAGAACCGCCGACGCTGCTGCGCCCCGGCGACCGCGTGCGCTTCGTGGCCGAGAGCGTGCAGACATGATCGCCATTCGCAGACCCGGCGTGCTCGCCTCGGTGCAGGACCTGGGCCGCCACGGCCATCGCCAGCTCGGCATCTGCCCGGGCGGCGCGCTCGACGTGCTCGCGCTCACGCTGGCCAACCGGCTGGTGGGCAATGCCGATCGCGCGGCCGGCCTGGAACTCACCATGGGCGGCTGCGAGCTGCAGTTCGAGACCGACACGCGCATCGCGCTCGCGGGAGACGACTTCGGCGCCAGCCTCGACGGCGTGCCGATCTGGCCCTGCTGGAGCGTGCCCGTCGCGGCCGGCCAGACGCTCAGGCTCGCGGGCGCCAACGCCGCCGGCACGAAGAAGACCGGCGTGCGCAGCTGGCTGGCGGTTGCGGGCGGCATCGACGTGCCGCCGGTTCTCGGCTCGCGCAGCACCGATCTCAAGGCCGGCTTCGGCGGCCTCGAAGGCCGTCCGCTGCGCAAGGGCGACCGCTTGGCGACGGGTGTTTCGACGCTCGATGCCGCGCAACGCGAACGCCGACCCTTCGGTATCCGCGGTCCCGACTGGGGCCCGGCCGAGGACGACGGCGCCATCGCCCTGCGCGTGCTGCCCGGCCCCGAGTTCGAGCTGTTCACGCTGGCCGCGCGCGAGCAGCTGTGGGGCGAGCGCTGGCGCATCACGCCGCAGAGCAACCGCATGGGCAGCCGCCTCGAAGGCGCCGAGCTCAAGCGCAAGCGCGGCGGCGACATGCTCTCCTCGGGCGTGATCCCCGGCACGATCCAGGTGCCGCCCTCGGGCCAGCCGATCATCCTGATGGGCGACGCGCAGACCACCGGCGGCTATCCGCGCATCGGCGTGGTCATCCGTGCCGACCTCTGGAAGCTCGCGCAGGCGCCGCTCAACGGCAGGCTGCGCCTCGTGCAGGTCGACCAGCCGCAGGCGCTGGCCGCGTGGGCCGGCCAGCAGCGCTACCTGTCGCAGGTGGCGCAAGGCCTTGCCGCTGCGGGCTGGCCGAACGCGGCATAGACTGCCCGGAAAGACTGCCCGGAAATCGCGAGAGAAAGGAAGCCCACGATGCAAATCGATCTGAATGCCGACCTCGGCGAAGGCGCCGGCAACGACGAAGCGCTGCTCGCGCTGGTGAGCTCCGCCAACATCGCCTGCGGCTGGCACGCGGGCGACGCGAAGACCATGCAGCAGTGCGTGCGCTGGGCGATGCGCAACGGCGTGGCCATCGGCGCGCACCCCAGCTTTCCCGACCGCGAGAACTTCGGCCGCAGCACCATGCACCTGCCGCCCGAGGAGATCGTCGCCAACGTGCTCTACCAGGTGGGCGCGCTCGCGGCCATCGTGAAGGCCGAGGGCGGCAAGCTCTCCCACGTGAAGGCCCACGGCCAGCTCTACAACCAGGCGGTGAAGGAGCCCGAACTCGCCGACGCGCTGTGCGAGGCCGTGCGCCGCTTCGATCCCTCGCTCAAGTTCTTCGGCCTGGCGGGCAGCAACATGATCGACGCGGCCCGCCGCGCGGGCCTGGAGCCCGTGGAGGAAGTGTTCGCCGACCGCGGCTACATGCCCGACGGCAGTCTCGTGCCGCGCAGCCAGCCCGGCGCGCTGATCGAGAGTGAGGAGCAGTCCCTCGCGCAGACCCTCTCGCTGGTGCGCGACCGCCGCGTGACCGCCATCGACGGCAGCGTCGTGCCGGTCAATGCGCAGACCGTCTGCCTGCACGGCGACGGTGCCCACGCGCTGGCCTTCGCGCGCCGCATCCGCGAACGGCTGGAGGCCGAGGGCATCGCCGTGCGCGCTTGATGCCGGCTACGCCGGGCTTCCAGCGGTCAGGTCGCTGACCCAGCTTTCCCCAGCTTCGGCGCAGTACTCGCCCACGATGTCCCGCGTCAGCCTGCTGACCGCGTGCGCGGCCGGCGCGGTGTCGCGCAGATGGGCCACGGTGATCGTCATGGGCGGCAGCATGGGGCCCTCGCGCACTTCGAGACAGCCCGCGCCCAGCTCGTCGCGCACGAAGATCGGCGGGATCGCCGCCACGCCGAAGCCGCCCTTGGTCAGCTGGATGATCGACTGCACCGAGGGAAAGCTGCACACACGCGGCTCGGCAGGGCGCCCCGCGAACAGCGCCCGCACATGCGCCCGCGGCCCCGAGGTGCGCGAGAAGGTGAGCACCGGCACCCGCTCCAGGTCTTCGAGCCGCAGGTCGCGCTCCTTGGGCAGCATCGCAGGGCGCGCGATCCACTGCATCGGAAAGCGGCACAGCGGCGCGACGGCCGTGTCGCCATCGCCGGCCGCTTCGGTCATGTCGTCGTTCTGGATCAGCAGGTCGAACCTGCGCTGGCGGAACTGCTCGCGCAGGTTGTAGGCGGTGTCGACCGTGATGTCGGGCTCGATGGCCGGCAGCCGCTCGCTCAGCGCCTGGATCAGCTGAGTCAGCCAGGTGTGGACCACCGTCTCGATGACGCCGATGCGCACCCGGCCCGAGGGCGGCGCGTCGGGGTGGACCGAGAGCTTGAGCTGGCGCTCCAGCGTGAGCATCTGCTCGGCCTGGCTCACCACCTGCTCTCCGAGGATGGTGAGCTTGAACGCACGCTGCGAGCGGTCGACGAGCGGGACGCCCAGTTCCTCTTCCAGCGCCTCGATCCGCTTGGACACCGCCGCCTGGGTGGTGCACAGGACCTGCGCCGTCTGGCGAAAGCTCTTGAGCCGGTCGAGCATGACCAGCGTCTCGAGAAAACGCGTGTTCATTGGTGAATCCTCTCCCTGATTGCCAAGTCTGTTGAGTTTTTGTTATCAGTTTGTTCAACAAAAACTCGTTCGACACCTGTCGGGGGCGCATGTTTTCATAAAGCCGTCATCCAGACAAAGAGGTGGAACCCTCCCCAGAACGGCCGCACGAGTCGTGCCAGGAGGCCCGCTGATTTCGTGTCACACATCACAGGGAAAGGCGAAGAATGAAACGGACGACGGCAATCCGGCGGCTGGCGGGGCGCGCCACGCTCGGCGCTTGTTGCGCTGCGGCGCTGGCCAGTTGTGGGGGCGGGGGAGGTGGCGGCGGGGCCGATCCGGCGACGCTGGCGGCCATTGCCGCGGCGGTCGCGGCAGCCGGCTCGGTTGCCACGGCACCGCCCGCGCCGGCTGCGACGCCTGCGCCAGCTCCGGCGCCCGCTGCACAGCCACCGGCAGCGCCGCCGTCGCCTCCAGCACCTCCGTCGATACAGGCCAAGTGCGCCATGGACACGAGCGTGCAGCCGTCCTACGAAGAACAGCGGCTGCCCAACAAGCTCTCCAGCAGCGACGCGCTGAGCTTCTCGGCGCAGCTGCTTCAGGCCAGTGGCTTCGACAAGTTCGGCCCTGATTTCGCCAACACGCTGTGCACTAATGGCATGGCGGGCGCTTCCAGCTACGACCAGGCCGTGGCTCTCCTGAGGACTGAGGGCACGAAGCTCTGGCAGGCTGCGCTCGACCGCGTGCAGGGCCGCAAGGTGCAGGGCACGCTGCCAAAGAGCGACGACCGCATGCTGTACTGGGCCCGCCTCACCATGACGCTGGCGCTGCGCCAGTGGAAGCCCGACTTTCCGCTGACCGACGACCAGCGCGCGGCCCTGCAGAACGAATTCGAGCGCGCCTCGCGCGGCCAGTACGCCATCGACTTTCCCGATGGTGCGAAGTACAAGCGCATCCTGGTGAGCGGCTTCGATCCCTTTACGCTGGGCACGCCGGGCGTGGATGGCAACCCGAACATCCGCATCGGCAACCCCTCGGGCGCGACCATTCTTTCGCTGGACGGCAACACCGTGACGCTGGCCGATGGCAGCACCGCTGTGATCCGCACCTTCATCCTGCCGGTCAACTACGGGCCGTTCATCCAGGGCATGCAGGAAGACACGCTGGGGCCCTGGTTCAGGTCCGGCACGAAGCGCGTCGATGCGTCGATCAGCATGAGCCAGGGCAGCGGCGAATTCGATCTGGAGCACTTCAACGGCCGCTACCACCTGGCGAGCATTCCGGGCAACGACAACGTCTGGCCGGCCTGCGCCGACGGCGGTTCGTTCCCGTCCGCGCTGGACTGCGACATTCATCCGCCCGAGCGCTGGCTGGGCTACGCTTCCAAGCCATGGGTGATGAATTCGCCGCCGCAGTTCATCGAGTCGACGCTGCCGTTCCAGAAGATGATCGACGCCAACACCGGCGCGGGCGTCATCAACTGGGACAACCCCGCCAAGCCGACGACGGGCTGGCCGGTCGTGCGCCGCGACACCTACTCGACGCGCGCCTGCTTCAAGGGCGCGGTGGGGCCTTTCGACCTGAGCTGCGCGAGCACGGGCGGCGGCGGCAACTACCTGTCCAACGCCAGCGCCTACCGCAACACTTTGCTGCGGGACGTCTTCAAACTCCAGATACCGGCCGGGCACATCCACACACCCGTCATGACACGCTTCGGCGCAGGCAGCGACGGCAAGATCACCGACGCTACCTTCGAGGGCTACCGGGACGCCATCGTCGCCCAGGCCCGCAACCTGGTGTTCGCCGTCGCGAACAGCCTGGCCACCCCGTCCCCGATGTAGTCCAATGACCCCGGAAACCATGACCATGAGACTCCAAGCCTTCGCATTCGCCGTCTGCGCTCTGCTGCTGGGCGGCACGGCACTGGCCCAGCCCAGTGGCGGCTTCTACATCTTCAAGAACAGGGAAAGCGGCAAGACGGTCTGTTCGCAGAACCCCATCAGCCCCGACTGGGTGCAAGTGGCCGGCCCCTTCAAGGACCAGGATTGCAAGATCGACCAGAAGCCCGAACCCGTGCGCACCGACCTGCCGGCCAACCCGCTCGACCTGGCGCCCAAGAAGTAAAGAGAAGGAAAGGGCCGAGGCGCCAGCCGGCGTCTTGCAGTACCTTCCGGGGTGCTGCAAGACATCGCCATGCCAAGGAAACCGAAAGCACCACCGCCGCCTTCCCCCTCATCGACCACGCCAATGCGCGTGCTGCTCACTGGTTTCGAGCCCTTCGAGCAGGAGGTGCTCAACCCCTCATGGGACGCCGTGCGCGCGCTCGACGGCTGGAAGGTGGGCCGCGCGACGGTGCATGCGCGCCTGGTGCCGTGCGTCTTCGGTGAGGCCATCGATGCACTGATGCGAGCGATGGACGAACTCCAGCCGCAGCTGGTGCTGTGCATCGGCCAGGCCGGCGGGCGTGCGGAGTTCACGCCGGAGCGCGTCGCCATCAACATCGACGACGCGCGCACGGCCGACAACAAGGGGCAGGAGCCCATCGACGTGCCGGTGGTGCCGGGCGCACCCGCGGCGTATTTCTCGACGCTGCCGATCAAGGCGATGGTGCGCGAGCTGCGCGCGGCCGGGGTGCCGGCCTCGGTGTCGAACAGCGCGGGCACTTTCGTCTGCAATCACATCTTCTACGGGCTGATGCATCGCATCGCGACGCATCCGGTGCCGGGGTTGCGCGGCGGCTTCATCCACATTCCCTACCTGCCGGAGCAGGCGGCGCGCTTTCCGGGGGCGCCGAGCATGTCGCTGGAAACCATGGTCAAGGCGCTGCGCATCGCGGTGAGCACCTCGCTGGCCGTGGAGCACGACATCGCCGAGACCGGCGGCCAGCTGCACTGAGCGACCGCGAGGGTTCAGGTTCAGGCGGCGATGGCAGCGGGGAAGTTCTTCGCCAGCCAGCGGTTGAGCGCGGCGTTGACGATGTCGGGCTTCTCCATCGTCAGCATGTGGCCGCAGTCGGGCACCCACACCACCTCGGCCTGCGGCAGCAGCGCGGCCATTTCGGTGGTGCATTCGGGGGGCGCGAGCTTGTCTTCGTTGCCGCACATCAGCAGCACCGGCGCGCGCACCGAAGCGAGATGCAGGCGCGCGTCGGGCCGGCGCATCACGGCGCGGTTCTGGCTGATGAGCTGCCGCGCACCCGCGCCGAGCACGATGTCGAGGTAGCGCTGCACCAGCGCTTCGTCGGCCGCCTGCGCGGGATGGAAGGCGAAATAGACGTTCGGCTCGATCACGTCGCGCAGCTCGCCGCGTTCGAAGTATTCGATGGCGCCCTCGCGCAGCGTGAACATGTCGGGCGTCTCGGGTCGCGCGCTGGTGCCCAGCAGCGCCAGGCCGGCGATGCGCCCCGGCGCCTGGCGGGCAGCCTCCATGGCGACCATGCCGCCCATCGATGCGCCGCAGAGCACCAGCGGGCCCTCGTTGTCGCGCAGCACGGCCGCGGCCATGCCCTCGATGGTGTCGTTGTGCCGCTGGACGTCGCTCACGCGGGCGCCGAAGGCGGGGGAAAGGCGGGTAGTTGGGCTTCCCAGATGCGCTCGTCGCAGGCGAGGCCGGGCAGCAGGATCAGGTTGGGCATGGGCAAGGATTCTGCGCGATTGCGGCTGTGGGCGCAGCGGCATAGGTCATGGCATAGGCCTCATGGCCAGCAGCCATCGCGGGGCGCCGCCGACATACTCGAAAGCCCATGCCGAGGAACCCCGCAATGAATCTTGTAGAACGCGTCCAAGCCATCCTGCTCAAGCCGAAGGCCACCTGGCCCGAGATCGACGCCGAGCCGGCCGACGCCGCATCGCTCTACAAGAACTACGTGATGATCCTCGCGCTGATTCCCGCGGTGGCCAGCTTCATCGGCCTGTCGCTCATCGGCATCGGCGCCTTCGGCGTGAGCTTTCGCGTGCCGCTGGCCTCGGGGCTCGCGAACATGATCGTGGGTTATGTGCTGTCGCTGGTGATGGTGTTCGTGCTCGCGCTCATCATCGACGCGATGGCACCCACCTTCGAGGGCACCAAGAGCCAGATCGGCGCGCTCAAGCTTTCGTCCTATGCGAGCACGGCAGCCTTCGTCGGCGGCGTGTTCAGCCTGCTGCCTTCGCTGTCGGTGCTGGGAGCCCTGGCGGCGCTCTATGGCATCTACCTGCTCTACACCGGCCTGCCGGTGCTCATGAAGTGCCCGCCTGACAAGGCCATCGCGTACACCGCCGTGGTGGTGGTCTGCGCCATCGTCGGCGGCGTGGTGATCGCCTGGGTGCTGGCGCTGCTCACGCCGTCGCCGATGCGACTGGGCGCGGCACCCGCGGTCGATGCCGCGGTGGCGGTCGTGCAACAGGCAGTGGGGACAAACACCTGAGCGTCACGCGCACGGTGGAAAATGGGCGGCAATGCCAACGCCCAAGCCCGAAAACACCACCGACCTGATCCTCATCCGCCACGGCGAGACCGCCTGGAACCGCGAACTCCGCTTCCAGGGGCATGCCGATGTGCCGCTCAACGACATGGGCCACGAGCAGGCCCGTCGCCTCGGCCTGCGGCTGGCCAGCGAAACCGCGGTGCAGCACATCTTCAGCAGCGACCTCATGCGCGCGCAGCAGACCGCCGCGCCCGGGGCGCAGCAACTCTCGCTGCCTGTGGCCACGTCGGCAGCCCTGCGCGAGCAGTTCTTCGGGGTGGTCGAAGGCATGCGCTCCGACGAGATCCAGAGCCTGCATCCCCGCGCCTGGGAAGAGTGGCTGGAGTTCCGCGAAGACCACGCCATGCCCGAAGGCGAGACGCCGCGCGAGTTCCACGCGCGAATCATCGCGGCGCTGGGCAACATCGCCTCGGAACACCGGGGCCGGCACCTGATCGTCGTCACGCACGGCGGCGTGCTCGACATGGTGTGGCGCACCGCCAGGGGCCTGAGCCTGAGCGGGCCGCGCCGCAGCGACATTCCCAACGCGGGCTTCAACCGCATCCGCATCGCCGACCCCTCGCGGCCCGACGACATCGAGATCGTCGAATGGGCCGACACGCGCCACCTGGCCGACCTGCCGCCGCAGCCGACCTACGACCAGACGCGGCACCTGAAGGACAAGGGCTGAGGCAGGCCCCTCAGCCGCAGCTGCCGGCCTTCGGTGTGCGCAGCAGCGGCTGGCCGGCGCCCACGCCCGTGGGTTTGCCGCCGTCGACGGCGAGCTGCCCGTTCACCAGCACCGTGCTCACGCCTTCCGACAGCAGCGTCGGCTGCGTGTAGGTAGCCTTCGCCGCATAGCGCGCCGGGTCGAACACCACCACGTCGGCGTAGTAGCCAGGGCGCAGGTGCCCGCGCTGCTTCAGCCCCAGCGTGTCGGCCGTGAGCGACGAGCTGCTGCGGATGAACTGCGCCAGCGAGATCGTGTGCTCCTTCACCACGTACTGGTCGTACTTGCGCGCGAAGGTGCCGTAGGCGCGCGGATGGCCCAGCGACGAGTCGGACGAGGTCATGACCCAGGGCCGCTTCATGAAGGCGCGCACGTCGTCGTCGCTCTGGTTGAACGAGGCGATCATCAGGTCGCCGTCGCGCAGCACCGCGATGGCGGCTTCCACCGGATCGGCGTTCGACGCCTTGGCCACGTCGGCCAGCGTCTTGCCCACGTACTTCGTGCTGCCCGCCGAGAACAGGATGGCCTCGGGGCCGCCGCGCAGCCGCAGGTTCTCGCGCATGTCCTTGCGCAGGCGCTCCTGCTGCGAAGCGTCGTCGAAGCGCTGCAGCGTCGCCGCACGGCCGCCCTCGTTGGCCCACGGCGGCAGCAGCGCGGCCGAGAAGCGCGTGCTCGACGCGGTCCACGGATAGTGGTCGGCCGTGATGTCCAGCCCGCCCGCGCGTTCCTTCTCGATGCGCTTGATGATGTCGCCGCTCTGGCCCTGCACGTCGACGCCCAGCGCCTTGATGTGCGCCACATGCACCGGCAGCTTCGCCTCGTGGCCGATGCGGATCACCTCGTCGATGGAGCCCTTCAGGCCGATGTTGTACATGGACTCGTCGCGGATGTGGCTGTCGTACAGGCCGCCGTGCCGCGCCGCCACCTTCGCGAGCTCGATGACCTCCTCGGTTTTCGAGAAGTTCTGCGGCGTGTAGAAGAGCCCGGTCGAAAGGCCAAGCGCGCCTTCGCACATGCCCTGGCTCACGCGCTTCTTCATCGCCTCGAGCTGCTCGGGCGTCGGTGCCCGGTTGGCCTCGCCCAGCTCGCTCATGCGCACCGGGCCGAAGCCCACATACATGGCCACGTTGGTGCCCACCGGCGCGGCACGCAGCTTCTGCGCCTGCGCCGCGATGTCGAAGCCGCCGAAGCCGTCGTTGCCGATCACCGCGGTGGTCACTCCCTGCGTGATGAACGGAATGTTCAGCCGCTTCTTCGGATCGTTCGAGTGCAGGTCGGCATCCGCATGCGTGTGGGCGTCGATGAAGCCCGGCGCCACCACCATGCCCGTGGCGTCGATGACGCGCCTTGCCGTGAACTGCGCCGGCGCCGCCTTGCCCGCGAACACGATGCGGTCGCCTGCGATGCCGACATCGCCCACCACCGGCGTGTCGGAGTCGCCCGTGTAGACGGTGCCGCCGCGCAGCAGCAGGTCGAGTGCGACGGGTGTTCCGTCGGCGGCATGCAGGGTGGGTGCGAAGGGGGCGAGGGCCGAGAGAACGGCCAGCGTGACGAGAGACTTGCGCATGGGCGATGGTGCCTTGAAGGCTTCTTGTCGATAGGGAGCGGCCAGTTTAGGAGCCGCCTCCGGGCCATCGCCAATTCCTTTTGCACCATGCCCCATGACCTGAAGGCATGGGCTGCCGGGCAGTGCTCGCAGATGCGCTCAGGCTTGCGTCGCAAGCTGCCCGAGGCCGAGGCGCTCGTACACCGCCGCCGTCTGCCGGCGCAGGCGCAGCGACTCGGGCTGGCCATTGAGCTGCTGCTGCAGGATGCCCTGGGCAGCGGACAGCGAAGCCTCCGTGCCGCTGCGCACCAGCGCATCGAGATACACCTGCTCGAACAGGTCGCGCTGCGCGTGGCTGCCGCCGATCTCGATCATGCGCGGCAGGGCAGTGCCCAGCCCTTCGATGGCTGCCGCGAGATCGCCGCGCGCATGCGCCACCAGTCCGTGCGCGGCCGGCACGCACACGCGCTGCCATGCCGCGCGCGTCGATGCCGGCGCGTTCGGCGCGAAGGCCACCATGTTGCGCAGCAGAACCTCCGCCTCGGGGCGCCCGGCGCGCGCCAGGCCGTAGAGGTACTGCAGGTCGAGAAAGGGCAGCACGTGGTCGGCCTGGCGCTGCCGCAGGTAGCCGGCCACGTCCTCCCAGCGCCCGCCCACCTCGATGCCCGCGAGCTCCAGCCGTGCGAGCAGCGAGACGGCGCCGATCTGGTCCTGCGAGTAGTCCTTCACCACGCCCCAGGCATGCTCGTCGTACACCGCGAGCGCTTCGGCATCGCGGCCCAGGTCGATGAGGAACAGCGCCATGTGCCACCAGTTGTGCGTGACCATGAAGGAGTTGAGGCCGGTCCAGGTGTCGCTCACGCTCTGCATGAACGCCAGCCCCTCGGCGAGCCGGCCCTCGGTGAGCATCACGTGCGCCAGCGCATGGTGCGCCCACGGCTCTTTGCGGCACATGGCGATGGCGCGGCGTGCGCTCGCCTCGGCCTCGCGCATCAGGTGGCACTGCTCGTAGCCGAAGGCCGCCATGCCGTGCACGTAGGGCACGTCGGCCGCATGCGGCAGCACTGCCAGCGCGAGCTTCAGCATGCCGGGGCAATCGCCGGTGTTGAAGCAGTGGTATTGGCCCAGCTTGACCGACACCAGGTCGCGCGGATGCTCGCGGGCCTGTTCGGCATGCAGTGCGATCGCGCGAGCAATGTCGCCTTCGGCCCAGGCCTCGATGGCCGCGATGTAGCGCTGTTCGCGCGGCGTCGCACGCGCGGCGCCGGCGCGGGCTTTGGAAAGAAATGGTCGTGCGTTTGCAGCAGCCTCGCGCGATTCGGCGAACAGGTGCAGCGTGGCGCAGTAGGCCTGCACGATGGGGCTCGTGTCGGCATCGGCCGCCGCGAGCAGGTTGACGGCGCGCGCCTCGCTGGAGATGAATCCCATGACGAAGTCGTCGACCAGCGGCAGGCTGGCGGCATCGTCGAGGGTGAGCGGGTTGCCGAGGCTGTCGGCGAGCGGTTTTCCGGGGGACATGGCGGCATGGTGCCATGCCCCCGGAGATGCTTCAACGGCTCAGACACCGGCCTGCTGGTGGCGGTACTCCTGCGTCTTGCCGCCGTAGCCGTAGGCCGCGCCGCGCGCGTCGATCACGTGGATGTACGACACCTCGTGCAGGTCCGGCCTGATCTTCGCCATGGCCGCGTGCACCTCGCGCAGGTAGCGCGCCTTCTCGGCCTTGGTGTTGGTCTCGTCGGTGATGCTGATGTCGAGATGGAAGGCCGACTTGCCCAGCGAGGCCAGCGACTGGCCACCGATGAACCAGGCGTCGGCGGCGATGTATTGCACGGTAATGGCGATGACCGGCAGCTGCTTGCCGAGCACGCTCTGCGTGAGCTCGGCGACGGCGTCGACGGTCTTGCGGGTGAGGTCGGCGTCGGGTTGGCCGGAGAGGTGGACGACGATGTGGGGCATGGCGGACTCCTTGGATGAATGGGTTGTCGATGGGGTGATTCTGGGAGCCGGCCGGTCATCGGAAAAGCGGGAAGATATGATGTGTTTCATCGGATAAACGGATGGATTGACCATGCAAGGGTTCGACCTGGAGCAACTGCGCACGCTGGCCACCGTCGTCGACGCGGGCAGCCTCACGGCGGCCGCGCCGCGTGTCTTCCTCTCGCAGTCATCGGTGAGCGAGCAGATCCGCAAGCTGGAAGAGCGGGCAGGGCAGTCGCTGCTCACGCGCAGCAAGGCGGGTGTTGCGCCCACCGAGGCGGGCGTGCGGCTGCTGGGCTATGCGCGGCGCATCCTCGCGCTGAGCGACGAGGCATTCCGCGACCTGCACGGCGAGACGCTGCAGGGCGAGCTGCGGCTGGCCGTTACCGACTACTTCCGGCCCGGCGACCTCACGCGGCTCCTGGGGCGGCTCGGCGAAAGCTATCCCAGGGTGCGGCTGCACGTCACCATCCTCAAGAGCGACGCGCTGCGCTCGGCCTATGCGCACGGCGATTTCGACGTGGGCATCGCGATGAACATCGCCGGGGCCTCCGCGCCGGAGGCTCGTGGCGCGGTGCTCAGGCGCGAATCGCTGGTGTGGCTCGGCGCGGAGGGCATGCGGCTCGTGCGTGGGGAGCCGCTGCGGCTGCTGGCCCTGCCCGACACCTGCTCGCTGCACCAATTCACCGTTTCGCTGCTGCGGCGCCGGCGCGTGCCCTATGCGCTGGCGCACGTCGCCTCGGGCGTTGCGGGCCTGCAGTCGGCACTGGCGGCAGGGCTGGGCGTGGCCTGCCTGAACGAGTCCGCGATCAGCGACGGCGTGACGCGGCTGGCGCCGCCGCACGGCCTGCCGGCGCTGCCGCGCGTCGCCTTCCAGTTTCTGCCGGGGCGCAAGGGGGAAACCGCGTTCGTGACCCGGGCCAGGGAGATGCTGGCAACGCACCTGATGTAGGGGTGGCGCGGGATTTGCGTCAGCCTCGGCCATGGATGCGCCACCTCCCACGACCTCCTCGCCCAGCCTGCTGCGCCACACCCGCTTCGACGACGCGCAGGCCATCTTCTCGGGCACGCTGTTCGTCGCCATCGCGATGATGCTGTTCGGCCAGGCGGGGCTGCTCACCGGCGGCACGGCCGGCATTGCGTTCCTCTTGCACTACGCCACCGGCGCGAGCTTCGGAAAGCTGTTCTTCCTGGTCAACCTCCCGTTCTACTGGTTCGCCTGGCGCCACATGGGCCGGGCATTCACGCTCAAGACCTTCTCGGCCATCGCGCTGCTCTCGGTGATGACCGACCTGGCGCCGCGCTATCTCTCCATCGATTCCCTGCACCCGGCCTTCGCCGCCGTGCTCGGCGGCCTGATGCTGGGCACCGGCTGCCTGTTCCTCGCCCGCCACCGCGCCAGCCTGGGCGGCGCGACGGTGCTCACGCTGTACCTGCAGGAAAAGCGTGGCTGGCCCGCCGGCAAGGTGCAGATCGGCATCGACTGCACGGTGGTGCTGCTCGCCCTGTTCGTGATTCCGCCACAGCGGGTGGCTTGGTCGGTGCTGGCGGCTGTGGTGATGGGGCTCTTTCTCTGGATCAACCACAAGCCGGGGCGGTATGCGGCGACCTGAGCTGTCTCGCTAGCGGCCGGGCGGCGACGGCCAGGGCCGCTGCGGTTCGCGGATCTGCTCGAAGGCGCGCGACACGCGCAGCACGCCGAGATCATCGAAGCGCTGGCCGGCAATCTGCAGGCCGATCGGCAGGCCCGAAGCCGAGTACCCGCAGTTCACCGAAGCAGCCGGCTGCTCCGACATGTTGAACGGCACGGTGAAGCCGATGTGCTCCAGCGGCCGCAGCGGGTCGTTGGTGGGCGAGGGCGCCTCGGCCGCCGCGGGCATGTTGGGCGACACGGGCGAGATCACGTAGTCGAAGCGCGCGCAGGCGCTCACGGCGGCCACGCGCGTCGCATGGAACTGGCTGAAGCCGCGGAACACGTGCTCGCCGCTGAACTCCGCCGCGCTCTCGGCCCATTCGCGGATGTAGGGCAGCACCCTGGAGCGCTGGTCGGCGCGCAGGCTCTTCATGTCCACCAGCGAGCGCATGCGCCAGAAGTGGTCCATGCCGTCGAGCATGGCCTGCGACATGAAGGGCTGCATCGGCTCGATGATGGCGCCGGCCTTCTCGAGCAGGCGCGCGGCCTGCTCGACCGCCGCCTGTATCTCGGGCTCCACCGCCAGGCCGCAGCCCGCGTCGAGCAGAAGCCCGAAGCGCAGGCCGCGCAGATGGTCGGGCGCCACGTCGAAGCTCGCCCAGTCGATGTCCTGCGCCGGCAGGCTCATGCTGTCGCGCGCGTCGGGCTTAGCCAGCGCCTGCATCAGCAGCGCGGCGTCGCCCACGGTGCGCGTCATCGGTCCTGCCGCGCGGCCCATGTAGGGCGGGTCGATGGGGACGCGTCCCAGGCTGGGCTTGAGCGTGAAGATGCCGCACCAGCTCGCGGGCAGGCGAAGCGAGCCGCCGATGTCGGTGCCCAGGTGCAGGGGGCCGTAGCCCGCTGCCGTGGCGGCACCGGCACCCGCGCTGGAGCCGCCGGGCGTCAGGCTCAGGTCCCACGGGTTGCGTGCCAGCGTGTGGAAGCTCGACAGCCCCGAGGACAGCATGCCGTAGTCCGGCATCGTGGTCTTGCTCACGATCACTGCGCCGGCTTCCTTCAGGCGTGCGGCGGGTGGGGCATCGGCGGTCGCGGGCTTCAGGTCGACGGCGGCCGTGCCCGCGGGCATCGGGTCGCCGCGCGTCGCGATGTTTTCCTTGATAGTGGCCGGCACGCCGTCCAGCGGCCCGCGTGCATCGCCGCGCAGCCAGCGTGCCTCGGAGGCGCGCGCCTGATCGAGCGCCGCTTCGGGCCTGAAGAGCCAGGTGGCCTGCAGGTGAGGCTCCCATCGCTCCACCTGCGCGATCACGGCCTGCGTGACCTCGACCGGCGAGAGCTTGCGGTCGCGGTAGGCGGCGGCGAGCTCCTGCGCGGAAAGGTCGTTCAGCTCCACGAGAGTGCGGAGAGGTCGTTGACGAAGATCGGGTTTTCCTTCCAGATGCCCTTGACGCTCTTCTTCGCGACCGTCGGGAACTGCGGCTGGTACAGGAAGCCGTTGGCCGCGTCGGTGGCCAGCATCTTCTGCGCGTCGCCCAGCAGCTTGTTGCGCTCGGTGGCGCTGGCGGTGGTCTTGATCTTGTCGAACAGCGTGTCGAAGGCCTTCGACTGGTAGCCCCAGTAGTAGTCGGGCTTGGCGTAGTTGCCGAGGTCGAAGGGCTCCACGTGCGAGACGATCGACAGGTCGTAGTCCTTGTTGCCGTAGGTGCCGCTGAGCCACTGGGCCCACTCGACGTTCTGCACCTTCACCACAATGCCGATCTTGGCCAGTTGCGCCACGATCACCTCGCCGCCCTGGCGCGCGTAGGGCGGCGGGGGCAGCGTCATCTTCAGTTCGAGCGGCGTCTTCACGCCGGCCTCGGCCAGCAGCTTCTTGGCCTTCTCCACGTCGAAGGGGTTGATGCCGGTGGTGTCGACATAGCCCGCCGCGCCCGGCACGTAGTGGCTGCCGATGGGCACGCCGAAGCCGTCGGCCGCGCCCTCGATCACTGCCTTGCGGTCGATGGCAGCCAGGATGGCGCGGCGCACGCGCACGTCGTCCAGCGGCTTCTTGCGGTTGTTGATCGACAGGATGGTCTTGGCGCGCGAACCGGCCAGGATCACCTGGAACTGCGGGTTCATCTTGAACTGCTGCACCACGCGCGTGCCGATGCGCGGGAACACGTCGATGTCGCCCGAGAGCATGGCCGCGGCCTGCGCGGCCGTGTCGGAGATGAAGCGGAAGGTGACCTTGTTGATCTTCGCGGTGGCGGGGCTGCGAAAGCCTTCCCACTTGCTCAGCGTGATCGACGAGCCCTTGGCCCAGTTGTCGAGCTTGTAGGGGCCGGTGCCGACCGGCTTGGTGGCATTGCCCTCGGCGCTCTTGGGCTCGACGATCACGGCCGTGGCCTGGCCCAGCACGAAGGGCAGGTCGGGGTCGATCTCCTTGTTGATGATGACCACCGTGTAGTCGTCGACCACCTGCGTGCTCAGGTTGGCGAAGGTGCGCTTGTCCTTGTTGGTGCTCTTCTCGCTGCCGGCGCGGTCGAACGAGAACTTGACGGCGGCCGCGTTGAAGGGCTCGCCGTTCTGGTACTTCACGCCGCGCTTCAGCTTGAAGGTGTAGGTCTTGAGGTCGGGCGAGATCTCCCAGCTCTCGGCCAGCAGCGGCGTGACGCTGCCGTCGGAGTTGATCTTGGTGAGCGTCTCCAGGATGTTGTACTGCACGACCTCGGCGATGGCGGCCGCGGCACCGGTGGTCGGATCGAGCCCCGGCGGCTCGAGCGCCATGCCGATCACGATGGCGTCCTTCCTGCCCTGCGCCATGCCGGCGAGCGGGCTGGCCAGCGCCACGGTGGCGCCGGCGGTGGTAAGGAGGGTGCGACGGTTCAACATACGTGTGATCTCCGGAAAAACAAGCCAGGTTCGAATGGCGGACGACTGCTGCGGCGCACGCCGTGCCCCGAAGGGAGGCGCGGCGCCGCGAAAGACACGGCACGCAGCACGAAAGATGCCACCTGCGCGACCGGTCATTTTGATGCAGCAGGCACGTCGCCGCGCGGCCCGAGGGCCGGTTTTTACTCGGGACGTTCCCGTATGCGGGGCGTCCAGCTGATCAGGTCCAGCTGATCAGGTCCAGCTGATCAGGTCCAGCTGATCAGGTCCAGGACAGGGCTGCGATGTCGTTCACGAAGATCGGCGTGTCCTTCCACAGCCCGCGCAGGTTGCGCGCCGCCACGGTGATGAACTGCGGCTGGTACAGGAAGACGTTGGCCGCGTCTTCCGCCAGCAGCCGCTGCGCGTCGCCCAGGTAGCGCAGGCGATCGGCGGAGCGCGCCGCGTTGCGCGCCTTCTCGAAGATCTCGTTGAACTTCGGCGACTGGTAGCCCCAGTAGTACTCCGGCTTGGTGTAGTTCACCAGGTCGAAGGGCTCGACGTGCAGGATCAGCGAGAGGTCGTAGTTCTTGTTGCCGTAGGTGCCGCTGATCCACTGCGCCCATTCGACGTTCTGGATCTTCGCGACGATGCCCACCTTGGCGAGCTGCGCGGCGATGAGCTCGCCGCCCTGGCGTGCGTAGGGCGGTGGCGGCAGCACCAGATCGAGTTCGAGCGGCGTTTTCACGCCCGCCTCGGCCAGCAGCTTCTTCGCTTTCTCCACGTCGTAGGCGTTGATGCCGGTGGTGTCGACGTAGCCGGGCGCACCCGGCACGTAGTGGCTGCCGATGGGCACGCCACGGCCGTCGGCGGCGGCCTCGATCACTGCCTTGCGGTCGATGGCCGCCGAGATGGCGCGGCGCACGCGCACGTCGTCCAGCGGCTTGCGCCTGTTGTTGATGGCGAGGATGGTTTTGCCGCGCGAGGCGTTGAAGACGATCTGGAAGCGCTTGTCGTTCTGGAACTGCGGCAGGCTGCGCGACACCGAGGCATGCGGGAACAGGTCGACGTCGCCCGAGAGCAGCGCGGCGGTCTGCGCGGCCGGCTCGGAGATGAAGCGGAAGCTGGCCTTGCGGATCTGCACCGTGTCGGCGCCGCGCCAGCCATCCCATTTGGCGAGCACGATGCTCGAGCCCTTGGCCCAGTTGTCGAGCCTGTAGGGGCCGGTACCGACCGGCTTGGTGGCGTTGGTCTCCACCGTCTTCGGCTCGACGATGATGGCCGAGGCCTGGCCGAGAAGGAACAGCAGGTCGGGCTCGATCTCCTTGGTGATGAGCACCACCGTGTGCTCGTCGACCAGCTGCGTCGCGATGTTGGTGAAGGTGCGCTTGTCCTTGTTGGTGCTGTTGGCCGCGGCCGCGCGGTCGAACGAGAACTTCACGCTCTGCGCGCTGAAGGGCTCGCCGTTCTGGAACTTCACGCCGCGCCTGAGCTTGAAGGTGAGCGTCTTCAGGTCGGGCGAGACTTCCCAGCTCTCGGCCAGCAGCGGTGTGACGCTGCCGTCGGAGTTGATCTTGGTGAGGGTTTCGAAGACGGTGTAGAGCACCACCTCTGCGATCTCCGCGCCGGCCTTGGCCGTGGGGTCCAGGCCCGTGGGCTCCAGCGTGAGGCCGATGACCAGCGCATCCTTTTTCTTCTGTGCCAGCGCGATGGTCGGCAAGGCCAGCGGAGTCAGGGCTGCGGCGCCGGTGGCGAGCAGGGTGCGTCGTTTGAGCATGAAGCGGTGTCCTCGAAACAGGGGGCAGGCATCATCCGCGACGGCGCGCGCGTGCGCAACCAGATGCTTATGACCCACTCATCCTAAGGAGGCGGGACGACGCTTCGATGTCAGCCTGGCAGCAGCGTGCCGCCGGCGGGCGTGCGTGGCACTGCGTCGAGCAGCGTGCGCGTGTACTCGTGCTGCGCATGCTGGAAGAGCTCGGCGGGCGCTCCCTGCTCCACGATG
This sequence comes from Variovorax sp. TLI9-5A, assembly GCF_056867935.1. Taxonomy (NCBI): domain Bacteria; kingdom Pseudomonadati; phylum Pseudomonadota; class Betaproteobacteria; order Burkholderiales; family Comamonadaceae; genus Variovorax; species Variovorax sp. TLI9-5A. The sequence continues at coordinate 1,474,579 of NZ_CP200310.1, forward strand.
CGACCCTTGAAGACCACGCACACGTTGTCGCAGAGATGGTTGACCACCGCCAGGTCATGGCTGATGAGCAGATAGCTGATGCCGAACTGCTGCTGCAGGTCCTGCATCAGGTTGAGCACCTGCGCCTGCACCGACACGTCGAGCGCGCTCACGGGTTCGTCGGCCACGATGAGCTTGGGGCGCGTGATGAGCGCGCGCGCGATGGCGATGCGCTGGCGCTGTCCGCCCGAGAACTCGTGCGGGTACTTGTCCATGTCGGTGGTGCGCAGGCCCACGGCGGCGAGCGTCTCGGCGGCGCGTTCGCGCTGTTCGGCGCGGGTGGTGGCCGCGAGTGCTTCGAGCGGCTCGGCGACGATGCGTGCCACCGTCTGGCGCGGGTCGAGCGAGCCGTACGGGTCCTGGAACACCATCTGGAAGTCGCGCCGCGCCACGCGCAGTTCTTCCTTCGAGAGCGCGTGCAGGTTGCGGCCTTCGAGCGAGACGGTGCCTGAAGTGGGCGTATCGAGTGCCATCACGAGACGCGCGATGGTCGATTTGCCCGAGCCCGATTCGCCAACGATGCCCACGCTCTGGCCGGCCTGCACTTCGAAGCTCACGCCGTTGAGCGCCTTCACGGTGGGCGGCGGGCCGAATAGCTTCTCGCGCGGCAGCGCGTAGTGCCGGACGAGATCGGTGACCCGCAGCAGCGGCGTCGATGCACTGGTGGCGGCCGTGCTCATCGCGCGATGGCCTCCCCGGCTTCAAGCGTGGCGATCTCTTCCAGCCTGATGCAGCGCACCGCATGGTCCTGCGGAAGCATCGTGGCCGGCGGCCGGATGGTCGTGCAGGCGTCGACGGTGTAGCTGCATCGTCCCGCGAAAGGGCAGCCCTTCGGCAGGTCGACCAGCTCGGGTACGCTGCCCTTGATGGTGGCCAGCCGCACGCCGCGGGGCGCACCGATGACGGGGCGCGCGGCGAACAGGCCTTGCGTGTACGGATGGGCGCGCCTTGCGAACACGGCTTCGGTAGGGCCGCTCTCGACCACGCTGCCGCCGTACATCACGAGCATCTTCGACACTGTCTGCGCGATCACGCCGAGGTCGTGGGAGATCAGGATCAGCGCCATGCCGCGCTCGGCCACGAGGCTCTGGATCAGCTCGAGGATTTGCTTCTGGATGGTGACGTCGAGCGCCGTCGTCGGCTCGTCGGCAATCAGCAGGTCGGGCCCGCAGGCGAGCGCCATCGCGATGCCGATGCGCTGGCGCTGCCCGCCGGAAAATTGGTGCGGGTAGGCGTCGAGGCGCGAGGCAGCATCCGGAATGCCCACGCGCTCCAGCAGCGCGAGCACTTCCTTGCGTGCGTCGGCTTTCGAGAGCCCGCGATGCAGCCGCAGCGGCTCGCCGACCTGGCGCGCGATGGTGTGCACCGGGTTCAGCGCCGTCATCGGCTCCTGGAAGATCATGCCGATGCGGTTGCCGCGGATCTCGCACATCTGCTTCTCTGGCAGTCCGACGAGCTCGGTGCTGTCGAAGCGGATGCTGCCGCCGACCTTCGCGGTGGCAGGCAGCAGGCCCATGAGCGACATCACGGTGATCGACTTGCCGCAACCCGACTCGCCGACGATGCCCAGCGTTTCGCCGCGCTCGAGCGAGAAGCCGACGCCGCGCACTGCCTCTGCCGGGCCGCGCTGCGTCTGCAGGCCGATGTGGAGGTCCTTGACTTCGAGCAGGGGCATCTTGCTTACCTCGCCTACCTTGCTCTCGCGAGTCGTGGATCGAGCAGGTCGCGCAAGCCGTCGCCGAGCAGGTTCAGGCCAAGCACCGCGAAGGCGATGGCCATGCCGGGGAACACCGCGAGCAGCGGCGCCTGGAACATCATCGTCTGGGCTTCGCTGAGCATGCGGCCCCACGAGGGTTGCGGCGGTTGCGTGCCAAGGCCGAGGTAGGAGAGGGCGGCCTCGGCAAGGATGGCGATGGCGAAGCGGATGGTGATCTGCACGATCAGCACGGCCGAGATGTTCGGCAGCACGTGCTGCATGGTGATGGCGAAGCTGCCCTTGCCGCAGGCGCGTGCGGCGGCGACGTACTCGCGCGACCAGATCGCATTGGCCGATGCGCGTGTGATGCGCGCGAAGGTCGGGATGTTGTAGATGCCGATGGCGATGATCGCGTTGACGATGCCCGCGCCGAACACCGCCGTCATCATGATGGCCGAGAGGATCGCGGGGAAGGCCAGCGAGAAGTCGGTGAGCCGCATGATGGCCTCCTCGACCCAGCCGCGCTTTGCAGCGGCGAGCAGGCCGAGCGCGGTGCCGACCACGAGGCCGATGCCCACCGCGATCACGCCCACCAGGATGGATGCGCGCGCACCGACGAGCAGCAGCGAAGCCACGTCGCGCCCATAGGTGTCGGTGCCCAACCAGTGCGAACCCGTCGGCGGCTTCAGCTTGTTGGCCATGTCCATCTCGTAGGGCGACCAAGGCGTCCACACCAGCGAGACGGCGGCTGCCAGCAGCAGGAGCAGCGTGAGCGTGCCGCCCAGCACGAAGCTGCGGTGATGCAATGCGCGGCGCCAGAAACCCGGCACCTTGAGCGCGGCGGCGCTGGGAGCGGTGACGGTGCTCATATGTCGCTGGCCTTGATGCGCGGGTCGATGACGGCATAGAGCACGTCGACCACGAAGTTCACGATGACCACCATGGCCGCCAGCAGCATCACGCAATTGCGCACCACGATCAGGTCGCGGTTGCTGATGGCCTGGAAGATCAGCCGGCCCAGGCCGGGAAGATAGAACACGTTCTCCACCACGATCGTGCCGGCCAAGAGTTCCGAGAACTGCATGCCCATGACCGTGATGACGGGAATCATCGCGTTGCGCAGCACGTGCGTCCAAAGCACCATGCGCTGCGACACGCCCTTGGCGCGGGCGGTGCGAACGAAGTCTTCGCGCATCACTTCCAGCACTGCCGAACGCGTGATGCGCGCGAGGATCGCCGCCTGCACCACCGCCAGCGACAGCGCCGGCAGCAGCAGCGACTTGATCCCAGCGAAGATCCCTTCGCCCCAACCTTCGAAGCCGCCGGCGGAGAACCACTGCAGCTGCACCGAGAACACCAGGATCAGCAGGATGGCGAACCAGAAGTTGGGAATGGCGATGCCGACCTGGGCCATGCCCATGAGGCCGACGTCGCCGAGCTTGTTGTGGCGGGCCGCGGCGGTCACGCCCACCAGCAGCGCGATCACGACCGTGAGCGCCATGGCCATCACGGCCAGGGGCACCGTCAATGCAAGGCGCTCGAGGATGAGGTCGAGCACGGGCGAGCTGTAGGCGTAGCTGTCGCCGAGGTTGCCGGTGAGCAGGCCGCCGATCCAGTGCCAGTAGCGCGTCCAGGCGGGCTGGTCGAGGCCGAGCTTGGTGGCGAGTGCAGCCACGGCCTCGGGCGAGGCGTCGGGGCCCATGAGCATCTGCGCGGCGTTGCCGGGCAGGATCTCGAGCACGAGGAAGACGATGACCGAGGCGCCGATCAGGGTGCCGATCAGCGTGGCGAGGCGCTTGACTAGGAACAGACTCATGGGGCGGGGCGCAGCATAACTGACTCCCGCAACAAATGTGCCGCGAATGTGGCCTTTGTCATCCACCGGCTGCCGGCCCGGCCCGAGCCGCGATAATCGGGGCCATGGCCCTCATGATCACCGACGAATGCATCAATTGCGATGTCTGCGAGCCCGAGTGCCCGAACGATGCGATCTACATGGGCGAGGAGTTCTACGAGATCGATCCGCACAAGTGCACCGAGTGCGTGGGCCATTTCGATGAGCCGCAATGCGTGCAGATCTGCCCTGTGGCCTGCATTCCCGTGAACCCCGAGCATGTGGAAAGCCGCGAGACGCTGATGCAGAAGTACCAGCGTCTCACGGCGATCAAGGTGGCGGCCGCGCCGGGCGGCGCCTGATCAATCCGGCACTCAGTCGGCCGATTTCCGTTTCTTTTTCTTCCGATCCGGCGCTTCCGTGCCCGGGCTGCTGCTGAAGCTCATGCTGGACTTGCGGGGCGCGCTGGCCTCTTTGCGCGCGCGGTCGCGCTCCTTCTGTTCAGCCATGGCGAGCCGCTTTTCAGCCAGGGCCGCGCTTCTTGCCTCCCGCGCGGCGCGCTGGTCGCGCTCCCAGGCCGTCTTTTCCAGCGACAGGCGGTTGCGTTCCATGCGGTCAGCCTGGGTCTGGACACCTCGGGTGCCGGCATCGGCGGCGCGGCGGTCTTCGTCGCTGCGGCGGTCATCCACCTTCACCGTCCTGCCGCCTTCGCAGGGCTGGTCGGAATAGGTGTTGCCGCAGCGCCAGGTGTTCGCCCCTTGGGCGGCAGCACCTGCGGAACAGACGCCGATTGCTATTGAAAAGATAGCGGCCGCGGTTTTCGAAACCGTCTTTCCGTCCTTCTCTTTCTTCTCGCTCATTTTTATTTCTCTCCCTCCCTGCACTTCAATGGCCGGCTAGGTGGCGGCAGGCGTGCCCCCTTCGCCGGGCTCCCTCCGCGGCGGTTTGGGCCGGGGTGGTTTGCTCGTGTGAATGACCAGGGTCGCCTTTTCCATCTCGCCCGCGACCAGCGCGGGAATCGCGTGCAGCGTGCGGGTGATGGCGTCCTCGATCGCTTCGCGCTGTTCCTTGAGCGGCTTCTTGAGCACCCAGTTGACGACCTCCGACTTCACGCCGGGATGCCCGATGCCCAGGCGCAGCCGCCAGTAGTCGCCGGTGCCCAGTTGCGCGTGGATGTCGCGCAGCCCGTTGTGGCCCGCATGGCTGCCGCCGAACTTGAGCTTGACCTGGCCCGGGACCACGTCGAGCTCGTCGTGCACCACGAGGATCTCTTCCGGCGCGATCTTGAAGAAGCGCGCGAGGGCGGCCACCGACTTGCCCGACAGGTTCATGAAGGTCTGCGGCTCCAGCAGCCAGATGCTCTGGCCGCCGATGCTCGTGCGTGCGGCGAGGCCGTGGTAGCTGCGCTCGGGCACGAGATTGAGCTTCCATTCGCGCGCGAGGGCGTCGATCCACCAGAAGCCGGCGTTGTGCCGCGTGGCTTCGTACTCGGGGCCCGGGTTTCCGAGGCCGACAAACAGCTTGATCATGGTCGTGGATTATCCGGTCGCCGGAAAAGCAGAAGGCCCGCACGAGGCGGGCCTTCGACAAGCAACAAATGCGAAAGAAGCGAATTACTTCTTGGCAGGTGCCTTGGCAGCGGGCGTCTTGGCCGCGGCCTTGCCACCCTTGCCGGCCGGAGCGGCTGCTGCTGCGTCTGCAGCTGCTGCGCCTTCGGCGGGAGCTTCTTCTTCAGCAGCCGGCGTCACGGCCGAAGCCAGCACCGGGTTGGCCTTGCCGTGGCTGACCCACTTCACGCCGCGGGGCAGCTTGATGTCCTTCAGCGTGACGGTGCCGTTCTTCTTCAGGCCCGACAGGTCGACTTCGATGAACTCGGGCAGGTCGGTCGGCAGGCAGTTCACTTCCAGTTCGGTCGTGACGTGGTTGACCAGGTTGTGGTCGAGCTTGACGGCGTCGGACTCTTCCTCGCCCTTGAAGTGCACGGGCACCTTCAGGGTCATGCGGGTCTTGGCGTCCACGCGCTGGAAGTCGATGTGCTGCACCAGCTGGCGGAAGGGGTGGTATTGCACGTCGCGCAGCAGAACCTTGCTGACGTTGCCGCCCAGTTCCATTTCCAGAACGCTGGAGTGGAAAGCTTCCTTCTTCAGGGCGTGCCACAGCGCGTTGTGATCGATTTCGATCAGTTGCGGCTGGGTGTCGCCACCGTAGACGATGCCGGGGGTCTTGCCCGTGATGCGGAGACGGCGGCTCGCACCCGTGCCCTGCTTTGCGCGCTCAAAAGCGACGAATTTCATAACTAGCTCCTGTAAGAGTCCACCGCGACCAGTGCGACTCCGGTTCAAAAAGGCCTCCCGTAAAGGAGGCCCGCTTCATGCCCCGGTCAGAACAGGTTGTCCTGATCCGAGAACAAACTCATCACCGACTCGCCCTTGGCAATGCGCTGGATCGTCTCGGCGATCAGCGGTGCCACGGAGAGCTGGCGGATCTTTCCGCAGGCGTTGGCGCCGTCGGAAAGGGGAATGGTGTTGGTCACGACCACTTCGTCGAGGGCCGAGCCCTGCGTGATGCGCTCGATGGCCGGGCCCGAGAAGATCGGGTGCGTGCAGTAGGCATACACGCTCTTGGCGCCGCGCTCCTTCAGTACTTCGGCCGCTTTGACCAGCGTGCCGGCGGTGTCGATCATGTCGTCCATGATCACGCAGTTGCGGCCATCGATCTCACCGATCACGTTCATGACTTCGCTGACGTTGGCCTTCGGGCGGCGCTTGTCGATGATGGCGAGGTCGCAATTCAGCTGCTTGGCCAGCGCACGGGCGCGAACCACGCCGCCGACGTCGGGCGAAACCACGATCAGGTCTTCGTAGTTCTTGGCGCGCAGGTCGCCCAGCAGCACCGGCGAGGCGTAGATGTTGTCGACGGGGATGTCGAAGAAGCCCTGGATCTGGTCGGCGTGCAGGTCCATGGTGAGCACGCGCTCGACACCGACGGTTTCCAGCAGGTTGGCCACGACCTTGGCCGAGATCGGCACGCGGCTCGAGCGCGGGCGGCGGTCCTGGCGGGCATAGCCGAAGTAGGGGATCACGGCGCTGATGCGTTCAGCCGAAGCGCGCTTGAGCGCGTCGACCATGATCAGCAGTTCCATCAGGTTTTCGTTCGTCGGTGCGCAGGTCGACTGCACCACGAACACGTCGCGTGCGCGGACGTTCTGGTTGATTTCGACGGTGACTTCGCCGTCGGAGAAGCGGCCGACGCGGGCAGCGCCCAGCGAGGTGCCGAGGTTGTGCGCGATTTCTGCAGCAAGGCCCGGATTGGCGTTGCCGGTGAAAACCATGAAATCAGGGTGATTAGCCTGCATGAGCGCGTCCCGGCAGTGCAAGTGGGCTTAGGAAGCCGCCAAAAGGTTCGTAGGCGTGGCGGCCGGTGAGCCGCCGATTATTGCAGCGGGTGGGCTGCAAATGAAGACTGCGGCCATCGGGCCGCAGTCGTGAAGATTTGGCAGGGGAGAAAGGATTCGAACCTTTGCATGCTGGAATCAAAATCCAGTGCCTTAACCAGCTTGGCGACTCCCCTACACGGGTCGACGGCTTTCGCCATCAACCGATATATGTCGCATCGAACCGAATGAACGATCCGATCATCTTCAGGTTGCCCATCCGCAGAGTGGATGGGCTTCCAGGTTGCTGCATTGACGAACCTGCCAGCCTTCGGGGGCTTCGAGCAGTTCCGCTTCCTGCGGCGATTGCGGCAGCTTCGCGAACACCGAGCTTCCGGAGCCAGTCATCCGGGCCTTCAATCCTTGGGCGCCGAGCCATTCGATGGCGTCGGTGACCGCGGGACAAAGTCGCTGGGCAACCGGCTGCAGGTCGTTGTGGCCGAAGTCGAAAACCTGGTTTCCCAAGTTTGTCGCTTCCGACGATTCGCTGTCTGCAGCAAAGCCTGAGATTATAGCAACAGGCGTGGCACGTTGAAGGCCTGAGTCCGAAAAAATTAATCGGGTATCGAGTCCCTCGGGTGGTTTGACCACCGCGAAGCGCGCCGACGGAAGTGTAACCGGTGTGATTTCCTCCCCGATGCCTTCCACCCACGCGTTGCGCCCGCCGAGGAAGAAGGGCACGTCGGCACCCAGCTTCAGGCCGATGTGGGCCAGCCGCGACAGCGGCAGGTTCAGCCCCCACAGGCGGTTCAGCGCGAGCAGGCAGGTGGCGGCATCCGACGAACCTCCGCCCATGCCCGCCTGTGCTGGCACATGCTTGGCGACGCCGATGTGCGCACCCTGGCCGGGCGCCGCGAACGGCTGCAGGGCGCGCGCGGCGCGCAGGATCAGGTCGTCCGCGGGCAGCTCCGTCGTCAGGTCCTCGCGGCTGAGCTGGCCGTCGCGCCGCAATTCGACGTGCAGCGTGTCGCACCAGTCGATCAGCATGAACACCGACTGCAGCAGGTGATAGCCGTCGTCGCGCCGGCCGGTGATGTGGAGAAAGAGATTGAGCTTGGCCGGCGCGGGGAGGTCGTAGATCGCCTTCATGACCGCTCGAACACGATGCGCAGGTCGGCCCGCGGGCTCGGCGACTCGCGCACCGCCTGCAACCGCCCGCTGCCGAGTTGCGCGAGATCGGGCTTCCAGCCGGGCACGGGCTCGTTGCGGCCCGCGAGCCAGCCGAAGAGGGCGCCGACCGGAATGGCCGCGCCGGTAGCGGCCTCGATCAGCTCATCCACGGAGTCGAAGCGCCGAGTCTTGCTGCCGTCCTTCAGCAGCGCCTCGCCCGGTGCCCAGTGCAGTTGCGCGAGCGTGCTGCCGATGGGCGTCGTGAGCGTCAGGTCGCCCGCTTCGGCCGAGCCGCGCAACTCGAACAGCGCGGCGAAGGTCTGCACCGGCTCGCTCTCGATGCGCAGCGACATGCGGCCGCTCCAGCTGTCGGTGGTCTTCGGCGCGGAAGAGCCGCCGGACAGCTGCGCGCAACCGGTAATCAGCAGGGCCGCTGCCCCGCCCGCCGCCAGAAAAGCGCGACGGCCGCCCCGCATCGGCGCGAATGCCTCTGCCTGCGCCATGTCAGGGCTTCACTCGCAGGCGCTTGAGCGTTTCCTGCAGCGTCTCGTTCTCGGCGTCGCTCAGCAGGGCTTCTTTCCAGATCGTGACCGCGCGGTCCTTCTGGCCGGAGGTCCACAGGACTTCGCCGAAGTGCGCTCCGATCTCGGGATCGGGCCGCGTCTTGTAGGCCGCCTCGAGGATGCGGATGGCCTCCGCCGTGTTGCCGAGGCGGAATTCGACCCAGCCCAGGCTGTCGGCGATGAACGGATCTTCAGGCGCCAGCTGCACCGCCTTCTGGATCAGCGTGCGTGCCTCCTCGAGCCTGATCTTGCGATCGGCCAGCGAGTAGCCCAGCGCGTTGTACGCGTTCTGATTCTCGGGCTTGAGCTCGATGAGGCGGCGCAGCAGGCGTTCCATGTCGTCGAGGCGGTTGAGCTTCTCGGCGACCATGGCCTGGTCGTAGACGAGGTCGCCGTCGTCCGGCGATGCCGCCGAAGCCTGGGAGAGCATGTCGTAGGCCGCCTGGTACTGCTTGGCGTCGCGCAGCAGCTGCACTTCGGCAAGGAATTTCTGCTTCTTGTCCTCGGCCGTGCGCTCGGGCAGGCTGCGAATGATTTCGCGCGCCTGCGGCAGCTTGCCCTGGCGGGCCAGCAGGCTCGCGCGGCGGGTCTGTGCGGCCACCAGTTCGTCGGCGCCGTCGACGCGCGAGAGCCAGCGCTCGGCCGCCGCATAGTCCTTGCGCCGTTCCGCCAGCTGCGACAGTGCGAAGTACGCCTGCGACACGCCGCGCTTGCGGTCGGCCGCATCGTCCGCGTCCTTGCTGTTGCCGCCCTTCGGGTTGCCCGACAGTTCGATGAAGCGCTTGATAGAGGCCTCGGCCGCCGCGTCCTGCCGGGCCTGCATCTGCAGGCTGCCGAGCAGCAACCATGGTTCCGCGAGTTCGGGGCGCGAGGTGGTCAGCGCCTGCAGCTGGGCGGAGGCATCGCTGTAGCGGCGGTTCTCGACCAGCACGCGCGCATAGGCCACGCGGAGGTCAGGCGAGGCCTTCGGGTTGTTGTTCAGGAAGCGCGTGACGATCGGCTCTGCGAGCGGCTGGCTGGGGTCGATCATTTCGAGCGCCAGAGCTGCGGGCGCGTCGGAGGCCGGATCGATCTCCTGGCCCTTGCGCGCGGCCTCGAGCGCGCCCGACGCATCGCCGGCGTTGAGACGCAGCCGGCCGACGGTGGCCCAGGCCAGCCCGCCAGTGGTGGGGTTCTTCAGTTCGTCGACCAGCGCCTGCTCGACGACCGAGGCTGCCAGCTTCTTGTCCGATGCGCGCGAGTAGTTGCGTGCGATCACGGCCATCAGCAGCGGACGTTCGATCTGCGAGGTGGCCGCCACTTCGGCGCGCAGCGGCTCGACGGTTTCGCTGATGCGGTTCAGCGCGATCAGGATCTGCAACTCGATGCGGCGTGCGTCGCGCGAATTCGGCAAGGTTTCCTGCCAGGCGCGTGCCGCGGCAAGCGCGGCATCGCCGGAGCGCGACTGCAGCGCGATCTCGACCGCGCGCTGGAACAGCTTGCCGTCGCGCAGCCGGCGGGCGGCGTCGAGCACGAGTGCATAGCCGGAGCCGGGGTCACCGGAGCGGGCGGTCATCTCGCCCATCAGGATCTCGTAGAACAGGTCGGCCGTCAGCGCGGATTGCAGCGGCGCGGGTTCGGCGGCTTCCTTGGCCGCGGCCGGCCTAGGCCTGGCTGCGGGCTTCGATTGCGCCGGCCGTTCGATGGCGGGAGTGGGGCTGACGGGAGCTGCCGGATCGGAAGTTTGCGCGTGGGTGGCGCAGGCCAGCAAGGCGAGAGACGCGGCCGCCGCAAGGCGGTGTCGGCGGGGCGAAAAGTTCATGCAACCATAATAATCCAGCCTTTTGTACGAGCATCGCGTGGGGCTTCGCCGACGCAGGCGTTTGCCGGAGATTTACTTTTCATGCCCGAGCTACCCGAAGTCGAAGTCACCCGCCGTGGGTTTGCCGACCGCATCGCGGGCGGCCGCATCGAGTCGGTGCGCATCGGCAAGCCGCTGCGATGGGCGCTGATGGTGCTGCCCGAGGCGCTGGTCGGCCGGCAGGTGCGCGAGGTGCGCCGGCGCGGCAAGTACCTGCTGATCGATCTCGATCGCGGCATCCTGCTGCTGCACCTGGGCATGTCGGGCAGCCTGCGCTTCGATGCCGCGCTGCCGCCGCCTGGCCCGCACGATCACTTCGATCTTGTTACCAACCGGGGCACGCTCAGGCTCAACGACCCGCGCCGTTTCGGCGCAGTTGTTTACGTGGAAGACGAATCCGCCCCATGGGCCATCAAGCTGCTGGGCGGCCTGGGCATGGAGCCGCTGGACGAAGGCTTCGACCTCGACGCCTTCCACGCCGGCCTCAAGAAGCGGAAGACCGCCGTCAAGCAGGTGCTCCTGGCGGGCGACGTGGTGGTGGGCGTGGGCAACATCTACGCGTCGGAGGCGCTGTTCCAGGCGGGCATCCGGCCGACGCTGTCGGCCGCGCGCATCAGCCGCCCGCGTGCGGCCAAACTGCACGCGGCGGTGCGCGAGATACTGGCGCGGGCGGTGGAGAAGGGCGGCAGCACGCTGCGCGATTTCTCCAATATCGACGGGCAGAACGGTTACTTCCAGCTTGAGGCGACCGTCTACGGCCGCGCGGGCGAGCCCTGTCGGGTTTGTGCAACGCCGATCCGGCTGTTGCGCCAAGGGCAGCGTTCTACCTATTACTGCCCCAATTGCCAGAAGTAATAGGGAAGAAAAGAAGAGAAGAGAAATCGGAAGGCGCGGAGCCCGGTGAACCGGTTCGGGTGAAACACTTTGGACGCGGTTGTTGCCGCCTCCCGATGCTATATTTGTAAATTGTTTCTTACATATTCCCCTTGAGCCGCTCCTTCAACCAACAACTCGATCAGCACGGTGCGTGGCGGAGCAATTTCGCCCACCGGCTGCAGTGGCTGTCCCGCTGGCTGACCGAGAACGAGCTGCTCGACCAGGCGGTGGCGGAGCGCCTGCGCGGGCTGGAAACGCAGATCCGCACCAGCAAGGTCATGGTCGCCTTCGTGGCCGAGTTCTCGCGCGGCAAGTCGGAGCTGATCAACGCCATCTTCTTCGCCGGCTACGGGCGGCGCATCATGCCCGCGAGCGCCGGCCGCACCACGATGTGCCCGACCGAGCTGGGCTACGACGCCGCGATCGCGCCCAAGCTGCGGCTGCTGCCCATCGAGACCCGGCTGGAGCCCCATTCGCTGGCCCACTGGCGCGACAAGCCCACGCGCTGGACCGAGATCGCCATCGACGTCGGCAACGCCGAGCACCTGGCGCAGGCCATGGGCAAGGTGGCCGAGGTACGCTGGGTGAGCAAGGACGAAGCCCGCACGCTGGGCTTCTGGAACGACGAGACACCCGACGACAACCCGGTGCAGGACGCCGAAGGCCGCGTCGAGATCCCGCGCTGGCGTCACGCGGTGCTGAACATGCCGCATCCTCTGCTGGAGCAGGGGCTGGTGATCCTGGACACGCCGGGCCTGAACGCGATCGGCGCCGAACCCGAACTGACGGTGAGCCTGATTCCGCAGGCGCACGCGGTGGTCTTCATTCTTGGCGCCGAGACCGGCGTGACGCGCTCCGACCTTTCCATCTGGCGCGAGCACCTGATCACCGAGGACGAAAGCAACGACACGCGCTTCGTGGTGCTCAACAAGATCGACACCATGTGGGACACGCTCAGCACGCCTGCGCAGATCGAGCTGCAGATCGAGCGCCAGCGCGAAGGCGCGGCCCGCCTGCTCGAAGTGCCGCTGGCGCAGGTGCTGCCCGTGTCCGCGCAGAAGGGCCTGCAGGCCAAGATCCAGCACGACGGCCAGCTGCTGCAGGCCAGTCGCCTGCCGGCGCTCGAATCGCTGCTGGCCGAAGGCGTGCTGGGCAAGCGCGAAACCATGCTGCGGCTCGCGGTCGACGCGGGCATGACAGCGCTGCGCGTCGAGGCCGAGCGCATCCTCAAGGTGCGCCAGCGCGACCTGGCCGAGCAGGCGCTCGAGTTGCAAGGGCTGCGCGGCAAGAACGTTTCGGTGATCCGCCACATGCGCGCGCGCATCGACCAGGAGCATGCCGAATTCGAAGGCAGCAACACGCGCATCCTGGCGCTGCGCTCGGTGCAGGGGAAACTGCTGCGCGAGGTGTATGCCGTGCTCGGGCGCACCGCGCTGAAGGCCGACATGGTGAAGCTGTCGGCTGCGCTCAAGCGCCCCGGCGTCAAGTTCAACGTGCGCAAGGTGTACGCCGAGACTTTCGACTCGCTGCGCAACAACCTGCGCGAGGTGCAGGCGACCACGGCCGAGATCCAGTCGATGCTGCACGCCACCTTCCGCCAGCTCAACGCCGAGCAGGGCTTCACCCTGCAGGCGCCGGCAGAACCCGACCTCACGGGCTTCGAGCAGGAGCTCGCGCAGATCGAGCGCAGCCACATCCATTACCTGGGCGTGGGCAACCTGCTCAAGCTCGCGCAGGCCGACTTCTGCGACAAGCTGGTGCGCGCGCTAGCCAGCCGGTTGCGGCTGGTCAACGAGGCGGCCATGACCGAGGTCGAGCGCTGGAGCAAGGGCGCAAGCGCGCAGATCGATGCGCAGCTCAAGGAACGCCGCCGCAACTTCAGCAAGCGCATCGAGGCGATCGAGCGCATCCAGAGCGCGGCGGGCAACCTCGACGAGCGGCTGGTCGAACTGGCGGCGCAGGAGAGCAACCTCACCGAGCTCCATGTGCAGCTGCGCGAGTTCACTTCGCTGATCGCGCAGCACGGAAAGCCGCAGCCCGCGGCCACCATCGGCGAGCTGCGTGCGGCCTGAAAAAACCGCCTCCACGGCGGCGACCGCGACCCAGCTATTGCCCCCGGATTTCGCAGCGCAGATCGTGAGCTGGCAGCGCAGCCACGGGCGCAGTCAGCTGCCGTGGCAGAACACGCGCGACCCGTATCGCGTGTGGCTGTCGGAGGTGATGCTGCAGCAGACGCAGGTGTCGACGGTGCTCGGCTATTTCGCGCGCTTTCTCGAACGCTTTCCCGACGTGAAGGCTCTCGCCGCGGGCACCGAGGACGAAGTGTTCGGCCTGTGGAGTGGGCTGGGCTACTACAGCCGCGCGCGCAACATGCATCGCTGCGCGCAAGAGGTCGTCGCGCGCTTCGGCGGCGAGTTTCCGCGCACTGCGGCCGAGCTCGTCACGCTGCCGGGCATCGGCCGATCGACCTCGGCGGCCATCGCGGCATTCTGCTTCGGCGAGCGCGTGGCCATCCTCGACGGCAATGTCAAGCGCGTGCTGACGCGCGTGCTCGGCTTCGCGGGCGACATGTCTTCGGCGGCGCAGGAGCGCGCGCTGTGGGACCTGGCCACGCAGCTACTGCCGCCTGCAAAGGAAAAGGAAGCCATCGCGCACTACACACAGGGTGTGATGGACATGGGCGCCACGGTGTGCCTGCCGCGCAAGCCGAGCTGCATGATCTGCCCGGTGCAGAAGAGCTGCGCGGCCCTGCGCGAAGACGCGCCGGAGCGCTACCCGGTCAAGACGCGCAAGCTCAAGCGCAGCGCCCAGTCGCTCTGGGTGCTGCTGGCGCGCGATGCCCAGGGCCGTGTGTGGCTGGAGAAACGGCCGGCGAAGGGCATCTGGGCCGGGCTTTACTGCCTGCCGGTGTTCGACAGCCGCGAAGAACTTCTTGCCGCCCTGCCGACGACCGCGCGGCGCGGTGCTCACGACTTGCCGGCCTTCGTGCACGTGCTGACCCACAAGGACCTGCATCTGCATCCAGTGCAGATCGATGATGGCCAGCCGCAAGGCGAGGGCGCGCGCTGGTTCGCAGCAAAGGAGTGGAGCCGGCTGGGCCTGCCGGCCCCGATGCGCAAGCTGCTGGAGGGCGGCGAGGCCTAACCCCGCCAGCCGATCAGTTCGCGTCGAGCTCGCGGTGCCGCTTCAGGGCGCCCCAGCGAGCGCCGAACGAGCGCGCCAGCTGCTCGACCAGGAACACCGAGCGGTGCTGCCCGCCCGTACATCCGATGGCCACCGTCACGTAGCTGCGGTGGTCGCGCGCCAGAGCGTCGAGCCAGTGCGTCAGGAACTGCTCGATGTCGTCGTACATGCGCGCCACGTCGTCGTGCTCGCGCAGCCATTCGATCACCGGCTCGTCGCGGCCCGTGAGCGGCCGCAGCGCAGGCACGTAGTGCGGGTTGGGCAGCATGCGCACGTCGAACACATAGTCCGCATCGAGCGGCACGCCGCGCTTGAAGGCGAAGGATTCGAACACCAGCGTCAGCGCGGTCTGCGGCGCTGAGATCAGCGACTTGATGTAGCTCTGCAACTGCGCCGGGCGGATCAGGCTGGTGTCGATCACGTCGGCACCGTCGCGCAGATCGGCCAGCAGCTCGCGTTCGAGCTCGATGGCCTGGGTCAGCACGCGATGCTGCTCGGGCACGTCGGTGCGGCCCTCCTGGCGCGAGAGCGGGTGGCGGCGGCGGGTTTCCGAATAGCGGCGCAGCAGCGCGTCGGTGGTCGCGTCGAGGAAGAGCGAGCGAAGCGAAATGCCGCCATCGCGGCGCAGCGCGTCGAGCTGCTGCGGAACGGTGGGCAGCGAGACGCCACTGCGCACGTCCATGGCAATCGCCACCCGCGTGGCCTGCTGCTCGTGCTGCAGCGCGATGAACGAGGTCAGCAGCTCGGGCGGAAGGTTGTCGACGCAGTAGTAGCCAGCGTCTTCCAGCGCATGCAGGGCCACCGACTTGCCGGAGCCCGACATGCCCGTGATGAGCACAAGGTCGAGCGTCATTGCGCGGTCGCCGAGGTCTTGTGGCCGAGCATCTCGCGCGCGTGGGCGAGCGAGGTCTGCGAGACTTTTTCGCCGCCCAGCATGCGGGCGATTTCCCTGGCGCGGTTGTCGTCGTCCAGGCGCGACACGCCGCTTTCGGTGCGCGGACCGTCGCTGCCGGTTGCAGCCGTCTGGCGCTTGGCCACCACCAGGTGGTGGTCGGCGCAGGCAGCCACCTGCGGCAGGTGGGTCACGGCGAGCACCTGGCGGTCGCGGCCGAGCTGCTTCATCAGGCGGCCGACGGTTTCCGCGACCGCGCCGCCCACGCCGGAATCGACCTCGTCGAAGATCAGCGTCTGCGCCGCGCCGAGCTGGCTGGTGGTGACTGCAATGGCGAGCGCGATGCGCGAGAGCTCGCCGCCCGAAGCCACCTTGCCGATGGCGCGTGGCGTGCTGCCGGTATGGCCGGCCACGAGGAAGGCCACGTCTTCGAGGCCGGCGCGGCTGGGTTGAGCCAGCGGCTGAAGCTCGACCTCGAAGCGCCCGCCCTGCATGCCCAGGCCCTGCATCGCGTCGGTAACGGCCTGCGAGAGCCGGGGCGCCGCCTGCTTGCGGATCTTGCCGAGCGCCTTGGCTTCCTTCATGTAGGCCTGCTGCGCGGCCTGCTCGGCGCGCTCCAGGCCTTCGAGATCGCTTTGCGCGTCGAGCGCCTGCAGCTCGGCCTGCCAGCCGGCCAGCAGCGCCGGCAGCTCGGCCGGCGGGCGCTTGTAGCGGCGCGCCAGCGACATCCACAGGCCCATGCGCTCGTCGAGTTCGGCGAGGCTTTGCGGATCGGTGTCGGCATCGCGCAGGTAGCCGTGCAGCGTGTGGGCCGCGTCGGAGGCCTGGGCCACGCAGGAGGCGAGCACCTCGCCCAGCGCGCGGAACTCGGGCTCGATGTGCTCGCAGTTCTGCAGCAGCGTGGCCGCGCGCTGGAGCGCGGAAAGGGCGCCGTTGTCATCGTCCTCCAGCGCCTGGCTGGCGCCCTGGGCCGCGTCGATCAGCGCCTGTGCATTGGAGATGCGCGAGTGGTTGGTCGACAGCTCTTCCCATTCGTCGGCGCCCGGCGCGAGCTTGGCGACTTCGGAAATTTGCCACTGCAGCCGTTCGCGTTCGCGCTGCAGCGAGTCTTGAGCGGAGCGGGCGTGTTCGAGCGTGGATAGCGCCTGCCGCCAGGCCTGCCATGCGGCGTCGAGCGCATCGGTGCGCGCGCCCGCGTAGGCGTCGAGCAGGCCGCGCACCGCTTCGGGCCGCGTCAGGCTCTGCCAGGCGTGCTGGCCGTGGATGTCGAGCAGGCGGTCGCCGAGCTCGCGCAGCTGGGTGGCGGTGGCGGGGCTGCCGTTGATCCAGCCGCGGCTGCGGCCTTGCAGATCGACGGTGCGGCGCAGCAGCAGCGCGTCGCCGGGCTCGAAGCCGCCTTGGTCGAGCCAGCCGTCCAGCGTCGGATCGGCATCGAATTCGGCGCTCACGTCGAGGCGCTCGGCGCCCTCGCGCACCGCGCCGGCATCGGCCCGGTTGCCCAGCGCGAGCTGCAGCGCGTCGATCAGGATGGATTTGCCCGCGCCGGTTTCACCGGTCAGCACTGTGAAGCCGCCGGACAGGTCGAGTTCTAGTGATCGCACGATCACGAAGTCGCGCAGTGCGATGCGTCGCAGCGCCATTCAGGAGCCCCCTTCGTTCCAGTGAAGTTTCTTGCGCAGCGTGTCGAAGTAGCTCCAGCCGCGCGGATGCAGGAAGCGCACGCGGAAGTCGGAGCGGCGCACCACCACGCGGTCGCCGATAGCCAGCGAGGCGAGCGACTGCATGTCGAAATTGGCGCTGGCGTCGCGCCCGCCCACCAGCTCGATGACGATCTCGTCGGCATCGGGCAGCAGGACCGGGCGGTTCGACAGCGTGTGCGGCGCGATCGGCACCAACACCCACCCCGGCACCGCCGGGTGCAGCAGCGGGCCGCCGGCCGACAGCGCGTAGGCGGTCGAGCCCGTGGGCGTGGCGATGATCAGGCCGTCGGCACGCTGGTTGGCCACGAAATGGCGGCCCACCGACACGCGCAACTCGACCATGCCGGAGGTGGCGCCGCGGTTGACGACCACGTCGTTCATGGCGAAGGCGTCGAACACCGAGGCGCCGTCGCGCATGACTTTGGCCTGCATCAGGCTGCGGTGGTCTTCCTCGTACTCGCCGGCCAGCATCGGGATCAGCGTGGCCTGGTAGTTGTCGAGGGGGATGTCGGTGATGAAGCCGAGCCGGCCGCGGTTGATGCCGATCAGCGGAATGCCGTAGCTGGCGAGCTGGCGGCCGATGCCGAGCATGGTGCCGTCGCCGCCGACGACCAGGCCGAGGTCGCAGCGCTGGCCGATTTCCTCGACGCTCAGGGCTTCGTAGCGTGGATGGGCGGGGAGGGCGTCATCGGCTTCCTCGCAGGTCGGGCGCTCGACGTAGACCGTGCAGCCTTGCGATTCGAGAAAGGCACCGATGTCTTCCATGACACTGTCGCGCGCATCCGCCTGCGCCCGGGCGCCGGAAGCCTGGTATTTGCCGATCAGGGCGACGTGACGAAAGCGTGAGGTCATATCTCACAAATTACAACACTAAAATCTTGCAATGCTGGACGACCGTGCCAAGTTGCTGCTCAAGACGCTCGTCGAGCGCTACATCGCCGACGGGCAGCCTGTCGGTTCGCGCACGTTGTCGCGCTCTTCGGGGCTCGATCTGTCGCCGGCAACCATCCGCAACGTCATGTCCGACCTCGAGGCGCTGGGGCTGATCGCCAGTCCGCACACCTCGGCGGGGCGCATTCCCACGCATCGCGGATACCGCCTCTTCGTCGACACGATGTTGACCGCGCAGCGCGAGCAGATGACCGCGCCGAGCCTCGCACCCGACCAGCCGCAGAAGGTGATCGCCAATGCGGCGCACCTGCTGTCGAACATGTCGCAGTTCGTGGGCGTGGTGATGGCGCCGCGGCGCGCGTCGGTGTTCAAGCAGATCGAATTCCTGCGGCTGTCGGAGCGGCGCCTGCTGGTGATCATCGTCTCGCCCGATGGCGACGTGCAGAACAGGGTGATCTTTCCGGAGGCCGACTATTCCCAGTCGCAACTGGTCGAGGCCTCGAACTACATCAACGCGAACTATGCGGGCCTGACCATCGAGCAGGTGCGCGACCGGCTGCAGTCCGAGATCGAGATGCTGCGCGGCGAGATCGCCACGCTGATGCAGGCGGCGGTGCAGGTCAGCTCGGAAGTGCTGACCGAGGCGCAGGAAGACGACGTCGTCATCTCCGGGGAGCGCAATCTGCTGGCGGTGAGCGATTTCTCCAGCGACATGGGACAGCTGCGCCGCGCCTTCGAACTCTTCGAGCAGAAGGCCCAGTTGATGCGCCTTCTCGACGTGTCGAGCAAGGCCGAGGGCGTGCGGATCTTCATCGGCGGAGAAAGCCAGGTGGTGCCGTTCGAGGAGCTTTCGATCGTCAGCGCCAACTATGAGGTCGACGGGCAGGTCGTGGGCACGCTGGGCGTGATCGGGCCGACACGCATGCCTTACGAGCGCATGATCCAGATCGTCGACATCACGTCGCGTTTGGTTAGCAACGCGCTGAGCCATCGCAAGTAGCGCAGATCGGCTCGGCGGCGCGCATAGAATCGTCCCGCGTGGGCCGTTAGCTCAGTTGGTTAGAGCAGCGGACTCATAATCCGTTGGTCGCTGGTTCAAGCCCAGCACGGCCTACCACCGAAAAGCCGTATGGGCACTGAATAAGGCGCTATTTAAACGATAGCGCCTTTTCTTTTTCTTTCGGGCTCAGAGAGGCCATGTAGCCATGGTGTAGCCGAGCGGCGCCAAATTG
The DNA here is from genome assembly GCF_056867935.1 of Variovorax sp. TLI9-5A. Classification (NCBI taxonomy): domain Bacteria; kingdom Pseudomonadati; phylum Pseudomonadota; class Betaproteobacteria; order Burkholderiales; family Comamonadaceae; genus Variovorax; species Variovorax sp. TLI9-5A. The sequence continues at coordinate 1,493,868 of NZ_CP200310.1, forward strand.
GGGGCTTTATCCCAGCCGGCTGTCGTCCTTGCTGGGCTCTGTACTCACTTCACGGATGGAAGCGGTCTAGTTGAGAGATATCTTGGTAATCGCCGCCTGCTCGACAATCTTTAGCGCCTCTGGCCACGGGGTCATGTCCAGGGGAGTCACGCGCACTGGGAAGCGTTGGGTGAATGCCTTCGTCAAGTTCTTTGCGTGCACCTCCACTGTGACAGTTCCTTCTGCCGGCTCGTCACCTAAGAGTGGGTGCAACACCAATTCGAATGATTCTGCGTCCATCGAGTGTCTCCACTGTTGGCACGTCAAGATTACCTCGCTTTGAGGATGCTCAGGTCGATTGGGATGCCAGTAAAAAGCGTTTGGGTCTCTGCCGCCAGCAGAAAGCGAGGACGACAAATCGTCGCGCCAAGCGGGGTGCGGCATATTCAAATGGTGCGCGAACCCTCTGTTTAGGAGATCAGGGTATCGATGAGTCCGCCATACTCCAGAAGGTGGACTGGGCGCGAGGGGCAATTCTGGCATGCTCGGCTGCTCCTTCTTCCACGGCGGAGCCGCTATCTGAAGCATGCCTCTGCACGTGAATTTGACTAGTGCATCCTCCGCCGGACGTGACCCAACATTTTGGATACACACAGTCAGCAATGGCAAAGGAGCTTGTGTATTGAGGATGTCGTGAAGGCTCGCCAAGTAGGTCGAACAGGCTTCGATCCAGTTCGGATAAAGCTCATCTTGATATTTTCGAATACTGTCATCGCTCGCGGGCGTAAAGGTCTTCTTCGTGAAAAGAATCGATTCAAAGCCTTTGGCTGCGACTTCCTTTGGTTCTCTCGGGCCAAAATCGTGCGCACAAGGAATCCGAGCCTTGAGATGCTGCACTAGTCTTTCTATCTCCTCGTCCTGAAGCGGACGATAGCGCTTCAGTTCAATCAAAGCCACTTCCACGCCAATACCTGAGGTGTCGAGATCTTGGTGGGCCTCAAACTTTGGCTCTGCTTTGCGGTAGTCGGCTAGTTCCGCCTCAAGATTTCGTGTGCGCTTCTCGGCTTCGTCGAGTTCTGGCGCTAGGAGCCAGCTGTCTGGTATCGGTGTGAAGGCGATGCCTGCAGCACGCGCCGCACCCATAGGGCCTGTGTCATGCGTCAGTACGCGGACATCAAGTTGAGGATTTCTCTTGCTATAGAGTGCAGCGGTCCCAACCAACTGGTGATCGCGCTCATCGTAGCTAAGTACTTCGTCCAGCGACGGATCAACTTTCAGATCTGATCGCACGCTCAAACGGACAGTTGGATTACCCGTCTTGATCTCGATGAAGCCCGAATCTGCCGTCAGCGCTGCGCGAAATATGCTTGAGGCTGTGCGAGCACGTTTGGCTAGGCGGCCAGATCCTTTGCCTTTATGGCCGTCGATTTCTGCTTGGATTGGACGGCAGATGATCAACTCGATTTCTGCTACTCCCCACCGCGACCAGTCGAGGTCTGCAAGCGGTTTGCATTGTGCGAAGAGATTTGTGTCTGGGAAAAAGTGAATGGAAGGCGGCATGTTGAGAGTATCCGTGCCCTGGAGGTCTAACTATCACGGCTGGGCCGGCGACTGCCAATGAATTGCAGTTGCCTCAGATGCTGCTCAATATTTCGTTACGGCGCGACTCGTATTCGGCGGGGGCCACAAGGCCCTTCTCTTTCAAGTCGGCAAGCGTGCGAAGCCGAGCCTCAATCGAGGCCCCAGCGCTGGCGTGACTGGACTGCGGAAGTGCCGCCGTACCTGCTGCTGCGCAGGCGGCATTGATGTCGTTCATCAGGGCAACCTCATCGAACAGTGAGACGCCCTTCTTGTCACGCGTTAGGTGGGAGTACGCGCGCCCCAGCGCTAGGGTGTGCTGCTTCAGATCCGCATTGTTTGGCGCGACTTTGAGTTGCGCCAGGGCTTCTAGGTATGCCTTCTTGGCGCGTTCCAACGCTCTCTGCTTCTGAATGCCTGCCCAGATGCCAGCCACGATGGCAATGACGATGATCCCTATCACCACCTCCATACCACCCTCCTGTGTTTGTGAAGGGGCATTGAGGGCCCCTGCCCCATCATGTCATTCCGCTAACTCCTCAGGCTCACATGTTCATGTGATTGGCCATCTGGAATCCGGACAGGATGCGTCCTCGTGCTCATAATCCAGCCTCGGCTCAGATTGAGCCGCCCAAGCTAGAAAAGAGGGCGGAATAGGCACCTCACTTCAGGGAGGGACGAAATGAAGAGCATCGCTCATTTGGTCTTCAGGCCTGCCGTTGGCAGCTTCCTCTTGTCATTCGCATGGCTTGCCGCGGCCCAGTCGATTTCGACGCTGGATCAACTCACGTTTCAGCCAACCATTCTGGCTGCCAGAGGCGCGGTTACATCATGCGGTATCCGCTTCACCGCGCTTGCGATGCAACCTGGAACAAGAACTGGCGTTGATGTGTGGACGGGTCAGTAGCCATTCATTCCCAAGGCTACACATTGGTCAAAGCTGGGCTCAAATCGGGCGACCTGAGGGAGGGCGCGGAAAAGATGCGACTTACTGGGAAGAAGGTCGCCTGGATCAGGACGGAGGGGGGAACGCCTCTTGCTCCGATGGAGAACAAGATCATTGATGCCGATGACCCGGGCTTCCATATGTTCGGGTCACCGTTGAACGACGGGCTCACAGCCTTGGAGGGATTCCTGGCTGATAAGAAATTTTGGATCGGATTTAGTGGTGGGACCGGACAGGACAGGGTCTTCTCAGGAACCGCTCGCATGGATGAGCGGACCCGCAACGAGTTCTCCTCATGCATCGGGGAGTTGGCAGCGACATTGAAGGGCAAAAAGTAGGACGCGTCGATTCTTTGCTGGCAATCTGGGGACACTCCGTTGTGTGCGATGGTGCGCGCTTCGCGCAGCATGCATGCGGCGGCGACCTGACCCGCCGTGTCCTCGGCGACAGCAATGCAAGTTTTGACAAGTTCTGCTCGCGCGGGGCTGCGTCAATAGCTGGTCGCATGGGCTGACCATCTACGCGTCCATTCCCCGCGTATTGACCCCCGTCGCCTTCTTGGCGGGTGAGAGAAGTTCACTAGCCTTGTGCTCGGTTCGGAATTCGATTTCGCTTGATTGTTTTCAATCAGAACCAGCAAAGTTCGCGTGAGAATCCAGCACATGGAGAGAGCCGCATATGGACTACGCAAAACTCGACCAAGACAATGAAGCCCTGTTCGTCAAGCAGATGGAGCAGGGCATGAAAGTGGGCGCTGCCGAGCGGATTGTTTACACGGCGGCGTTGACTGCCCATCGCTCAGCTGCTGCTGAGGGACTGGTCCCGACGAGGAACGAGGATGGTGAATTCGTCTACTCAGCGCAGCAAGGGCTGAAGGCCGCATGCCATGCCAGAGAGGACGTTGTGGCGCTTGTGAATATCCAACTGCCGGCCCTGAAGCTCCTGCACCAGGTGAAGCTGTTGCTGTGGACCTGTCTGGCTGTGCTGGTCTACATCGCGTACCGGGTGAGCTGACATCCGCGCGGGCACACTGCGAGTAAATACTCTTTACTTTGGTGGGGAAGGCTAACTTTCACTAACTGGGCCTCGCGCGCGCGGAACGTTGCGGATCGGCCGTTGCTCGCGCCTGGCTACACCTTGTGAAAACTACTCGGAGAGGGCGTCCGAAATCCGAAAAGGTGCCCCGGGGTCACTGACAAAACCGGCAAAAGCTCGCGCGCGCGCGTATTGGTCTCGAAACGCGGCTGCTTTTTGCTGTTTTCAGCAAACGTCGATCTGTTTCGGGTCTGTTCTCAGACTGCCCCATGGTCGCGGCACTTCAGGGGAGAGACAACTGCTTGTCGTTGGCGCTCTTCATATGGTTGAGCCAAGTTGCTTGCTTGATCAACTGGCCGTACGCTGATTGGATGATTAATCGATTGTTAGCCTAAAGATTCGAGGCGGGCTGCTATTTGAAATTGATCTGCAGTTCCACCCTGGCAACTCATCTCATTTCTTTTGTTCTTCCTGTTGCTTTTTTTTCTCAGGATGGGCACTCATCCGTAAACCGATGCCAGCCAGCGGATCACCTAGAACTCTTGCAAGCTGATCGGCGGTGTAGGCACCGGTCTTTGCATAGTGTTCACGCATTCGAACTACTGTGTCCTGTATTGAAGCTTGATCTAGATTTTTGCGTTTACTCATTTCACCTCTCCATCGGCAATTGCCGCGTCCCACGCTTTGTGACGAACCCAACGGAACTTGCGATCAGAGGTGATGACAGCAAGTTCAATCGGCCCCCCACATACCTGCGGCAGGTTGGAAAACTTCATTGCCTTGATAGTGCAATAGATGGCGGAGTGCACGTAGTCAATTGCATCACGTATGGGTAGGTGAGCACGTGGCACCCAGGGGCGGGCTGCAAGAACTTGGACAAGCTCGTCTTGAGTACCCGTCCACTTCTGTGAGTCTAGGACAGCAGTCACGGTATCATCATCAACGCCGTATACCAGTCTGTTCATAACGTTGGGCATCCCCCACCAGTTGACCTCATGTGGGCGCAAGCTTTCAGCATTAGGCTTTGGTGCAAGGGCGCGGAAAGAGACGGTGACAGCGGCAGGTTGCCTGTTTTGCTCAGCATGCCCTGCAATACAAAAACCAACTCCTAAGTCACGCGCCAGCTTTGCGTACAGCTTCTCCTCGACCTCTGTGCGGTTGTTTGTCGATGCAGCATCTGCGGGATCATGCTTCGGCTTTTTATCTAGAGCTAGAGCACGCTGGACATCGGAATCTCCGAGAAACTCAGGCCAAAAAATATCGATCCACCTTGCAGCAACATCATCAATTGAGGTGTGAGGCACACGAGTCAGATCATCACCAAGATTGGCGATGAGTGTTCTGTAGCTCGTCGTTCCAATGCTGCCCATCCCCCAAGTGAGTATTCCGAATGTTGAATCTTGGCCTATTTCAAAGAGCTTTTGGCCATAGTTGAAATAGTGGTAGCCGTTTTCACCGTGGACGGAGGAGGTGCTATCAGCTCCGAGCACAACGCCCTCCGGTGAAAAATACATTCCAGCGATGGTCAAACATTACTCCTCAAGGCCACTTTGGCTCTGATTCCGCCTCGTTTCACGCGATTTTGCGCGGCAAAAACGACAGAAACAAGCAGGAATACGGTCTAGCGCATTCGCGGTATCAAAAGCCTCAAGATGTGTCTTTGTTGAGCAACGGGGGGATTCTGCTTTCTGGCTTCGAATGGCCAGTAGATGAGCCGCAACGTCCTCATTCTTGGTGGTGCGTCCCGGCCTCCACTGAACAGCCCGCGACAATCAAGCGATGAGCCAAGCCGAATTCTTCCCTGCCGAACCCGCCGTCCTCTATACACCAGCTTGGTACAGCGACACCGAACTCGAGGTGAGCCTTTTGCCGATGGGCCCAGGCGACTACAAGATCACGCCCGGGCACGGCGCCGAGCGCTGGACGGTCACGTCGCTGAAGGACGGCACCACCATCTACAGCGGCATCGGGCCAGTCGAGATCCGAAACCCACCCCCAGCGGGTTGATCTGCAGCTCTTTCCAAGCCATGCCGCCCTCGAGGCGGCTTTTTCATGGGCGCTCGCACTGCCAGGACCTGCAGCCTAGGCCCTCATGCTTCCTCGGGCTCGGCCGACCGACTCAGATCGCCGCGAAGACCCTCTCGCTGCTCGATCCAGTCCACGCACTTTTTCTTCAGCATCTCATCCCCCTCTTGCGGAGAGAGGCAGGGACTGGCCAGCACCAGCTTACATTGGTGCCTTCCTTGAAAGCTGATGTCGGCTGCACCAGAGTAGCCACCCTCCGGTGCCTGCGTATGAGAAATTGAGAAAGTCCAATCGCCGGTCTTACCGGCTGGAACTTGTTCATTACGGCTCATGCCCCACTCCAGCACCATGCACGCGCGGCACCCGTATCGATGATTAGCGCGTGCAGCGAACGCCTCTCACCTTACGCGCATCTCCGCGAGCATGTGTGAAATATGTCATCTTCGAGGTCTTTTGACACCCGCCAAGGCCTTGACACCATTCCCAATGACTACGGTTACGCGATGACCACCCTTTACCTACAGATGACCGAAAAGCTGATTGCCCACTGGAAGGGTAACGGCAACGCCTACCCGCAAAAGTTCGTTCTGTCGCCAGCCCTGCGCGACGAGTACGTGCGCTGCCTGAATCTCATGACCATCCCGGGCGACCGGGACATGAGCGCCACTAAGCACATGGGCGTGCGCATCGAGATTGACGAGGCCTCGCCGGGCGTGATGGTGGCAGCCGACGGCACCGAGGTGGCGCTGCAGTGAGGGCGAGCAGAGGAAAAAACAGAGCCCTGAATCTGAACTTTTCGCCCCAGTGGCTAATAGTTGCTAAGTTTTCTGGTAACAACTCTGGAAAACCGCAGTTCTGGTCTGTGTGACTGATTGCTAGTTGTCATGGCAAGCAGCAGTTGCTCGCACGATCGCCGTCAATCCACGTGAGATCAGCAGGATGTCGCCAGCAGGCTGCAGCATGACGACTGACTGCGAGCGATGTGACCTCTACAGTAGCTGTCAAACGGCTGGTCATTGCGCGCCAAGGCGCTCCGCAACGTCACGCGCTCCTAGGCTTCGCACTGTTGCCAGGTTCTCCAGTTGGGCTGCGCGCGGACGCGCTTTTCCTTGCTCCCAGTGGTAGATCGTCTGACCTGAAACGCCGACCAGCGCTCCATAGCTGGCGGCGGACAGTCCAAGCTTGGCCCGATGTGCCGCCAGCCGAGATGCACTGAATCTGCGCTTGGTGCCCGATGCTTCAGTGTCTTCAGGTGTTTCTGTAGCAACTTGGCGGGACGAGGCTTTGCTGACACGCCGTAATTCCTCTTCCAACGCCGCGACTTGTCGGCGCAGGTCCGCGATTGTCGAGCGATAGCCTGTTGAGGCCTTCTTGAGCGCTTCGATTCCTGAGCGGACCTCTTTTCGAGCCACGCGAGAGATTTCGGCTTTGAAGATTGATGCGATATTGGGCATGACAGCATTGTCACCTCGCCGGTTAGGCATTGCCTGATCGACTACAGATGCGGCAGCATTGTCCAGAAGACCTCGATCAAGGAGCGCTCGGAATGTCTCCCAAAATCACACTGGCAGCATGGGCGGCAAAGCAATTCGATCCACCTCCATCTGAAAACACTTTGCGCGCATGGGCTCGTAACGGTCGCATCGTCCCCGCGCCGCTAAAGATTGGCCGAACCTACTGGGTTGAGCCAACAGCCCGGCACATTGCCGAGGTGATGGCAGACAACCGATTGGTGAACCGGCTTCGGCGCGGGTAATTTCATCCGCCGAGTCGCCTGCATATGACATCCAAAGAGAGTGATCTCTACGTTCGACAACACTACGTACCGAAGTTCATGCTTTCGGCGTGGCTTGGCGAAGATCGCCGGCTGACGGCATTTCACAAGGTGCGCGGCACACTGGAGCAGAAGCGCGTAGGGCTAAAAGGCATTGGCTTCGCACGGCACCTCTATTCAATCCCGCATGGGGAAGGACAGTACGACACGACCCTCGAAAAGGAATTCATGGGGCCGTATGTCGATAGCCCAGCTGCCGACGCATACAAGGCACTTCTAACAGCAGGCCTCCTGAAGTTGACAGCTGAGCAGAAAGGATATTGGGCTCAGTTTGTCGTTTCTCTCATCTTGCGGATACCTCGGACCGTAGAAAAGCTGCATGGGATGGCAAGAGAAACCTTGGGGGCGCTGCTGGACGAAGACCCAGATGCAGTTCGCGAAGTTACAGCGGACCTGACGTTGCGCGAGTACGTTGATCGCCATGCGCCGTGGATGTACCAACGAGTTGCCCTGGGCGCCATGCATATGGGGATTCAGTCAGAGCGCATGTTGAAGACGGTGACAACCGGCCAATGGTCGCTGCGCAAACTTTCCCCAAGAGGTTCTTTCGACCTCTTGCTTGGAGATCAGCCATTACTGATGGCTGGAACAGAGAAAACGAGTTTCCTTATCGCCATTCCTCTATCGCCGCGGGTCGCATTCTTCATGTTCAACGTGGCCGCGACAGGCGGTAACTTGGCGCGGCTATCGGATGCCTCGATAGCAAAAATGCTCAATCGAGAAACCGTTTCTAGCGCTGCCCGGTATGTCTTTGCAACCGATGGGCGCCACGCTGCATTCATCGAGAAACATCTTCGAAGCAATTCGCCAGCAAGCCCGAATGCCAAGATTTGAACCACTCGGCAGAGCAGCGAAGACGCAATCCGGGATCTCGGTAGAGGCTGTCTGCATGCTCCGATTCTCCAGGTGAGCGGCCTACTGATCGCAGCGTTAGACCATGGAGTAAACAGTCGGAGGCTACGACTTTTCGGCGACAGAATCGTTAGGCCGCCGACCGAGCATCGATTTGGCTGTATGTTTTCAGACCCGTAGTAGGGCATTGGCCCTATTGCGGTCGTGCGACGCGACCGCAATCAGCCGGCCATCGGACAGCCATCGAATGCACAGAAACGTCAATCAGGGAGGGCTACAAAACCTACGAAAGCCCCCTAGAACCCCGATTTTTCAGGAAAACGGGCGGGGGACGGGGCTACAAAACCTACAAAAGGCCCTGAACGGAGTCATCAGGATGAAAGCGCTCAGTCTTGAGGTTTGGTTCCTGGCTTGCCGGTGTACGGATTCACATTGCCCTTGGTGGACCAGTTGTCCGCCTTTGTGCCATTCGGATTGGTCGCGTGGCTCGGCGCGACGTAGGTTCCATTGCTCTTCGTGTAGCCGCTGATCGAGTGGCTGCTGCCTGAGCCCGAGCTGTGACCAGACGAATAGGACCCATGGCTTCCGGAGCTGTGGCCGCCACCACCGCCTCCTCTGGCGAGCGCTGGCATGCTGACGGCGAGAACAATGACTAGGGCGACTGTCGATTTCATGTTTATTTCCTTGCTTCAGTGGCAGTGATACCCGCCGGTTTTGTGGTCGCGATGGCATCCGTTCTTGTCCGTGCCGCCCGAGTGCGCAAAGGCGCCTAGGCTGAGGCACAAGGCCCCGACCATTACTGCGATCTTCTTCATGGAGTCTCCTCATTTGATAGAAGTCGCAGTCTGATCTTCCGTTTGCTCTGTCAATCGAGGGTTTGCGAGCGCTCTCCCATGTTCATGGGAGCCTATGCGCCACTTCTCGGAACTAGGCTGCCCGGAAGACGTGCAATGAGATGCGCAAATGACCTTGAAATCTGCCTTTGCCTTCGTCCTCATGTTTCTCGCATGGAGTGCCGGAGCGCAGTCGATTACTACGCTGGAGCAGCTCACTCTTCAGCCGACGATCCTGGCTGGCAGAGGGATCGTCACCTCATGCGGCATCCGTTTCAGCGGGATCGCGATGCAGCCTGGAAGCACCACAGGCGTCGATTTTGTTGACGGGTCAATCGCCATCGACTCGGACGGCTTCACCCTAGTCAAGGCCGGATTCAAGACGGGCGACCTGAAAGACGGCGCCGAGAACCTGAGAATCTCCGGGAAGAAAGTGGCTTGGATTCGGACTGAGGGCGGGACGCCTCTCGCTCCCACCAATAACAAAGTCATCGATTCTGAGAATCCAGGCTTTCATATGTTTGGCGCCACGCTGGAAAGCGGGCTCTCGGCGCTGGAGGGGCTGTTGGCCGACAAGAAGCTCTGGATCGGTTTCAACGGCGGCACGGGGCAGGATCGAGTCTTCGCCGGTACTGCTCGAATGGATCAGCGAACCCGCAGCGAATTTGCTTCGTGCCTCGGAGAGTTGGCATCGACTTTGAAAGGTCGCAAATAGATTAGGCCTTCTTAACCGCCTTCCGTTAGCCAACAGTAGCGCACAGGTAAATAGCTGTCAATCGTCGGAAATAAACCTGGCGGCTAGATTTACCCCAAAAATGAATTCTATTTTTTCTGCCTGCTGCGCAGCTAATTTGTATTCATTCAGTTCTTCGTCCGAGTTGCCAATACGCCTGCCTCCGCGAAACGAGAAGTCCGAAATAACGCATTCGTACCCAGATTCTGAACATTCCAACGATATCTTCGCGAGCATGTGGTACGCCAAGATCATGTCGCCCACGGCGACGCTTTGGCACATTATCGCCGGAAGACGATTTCTAATGTTTGCGAAGAGCGGATGCTCGGCTTCTAATGGGAACCGAAATTTATGGTCCGGATTTCGTAAAAGCTCACTAACCAAAGCCAGCTGTGATTCTGCGGCAACAATTTCGCCAAGCTCATATGCGTGTGTCATGTCTTCGCCGCACGCTTGATATAACGAGCCCAGAGCATCCGTTAAGGCAAGCCAGCGTTCAATTTTTTTCCTCGATATCGAATGCGGAGGGGCAAAAGAGAACGAAATGGAGCCAGGATATTTTTTTGGTCGAATTTCTATTGATCCACCAGAAGAGCAGAGCAAAACATCTGCGAGCTTCCAATACTCTCTCCAACTGCTGATGGGTGCACGAAAGGTTGCTGGTTCAAATTTGAAATCGCCGGTTACTTCGGTATTTGATCTAAGTATGTCGAGCGTGATGTAGTTCGCCTTTACATACATGCGATCTGAACCACCTGTCACGGCGCCCGGGAGGTTATAAAGATTCGCATCCATCGATACAGGAGGAGATCCGTTGTCGCTTCGTACTATTAAGCGGCAAGAATCGAACGGCTCCGGAGTAATGGTTATCCTCCCTTTTTCACTTCGGACTTCCTGAATTTCGATGCCAAATCTCGTCTCAAATATGTCAATGCTACGGACTGGTACTTCTGTTTTTATGCCAAGGTAGATGTCGCCCAGCTCAACACTACTTGTGGTAGGAATTTTGATCTTCGCAACATATGGCCGCTGACCAAAACCCAAGCTAGAAAGCTGCTTCTGCTTTTCGCGATAATACGAATGAATGTTACCTCCGCACGCTGCTAACAGGGCCTCTCGCAGCGCATCCCCAGTTGTCGAGATTTTTTCATGGGTCTGAGGTCTCATTGATACGAAGACCTTATTCATATGTTCGGTCCCGTGGTCAACGCTATGTTTTCTCAAGCGGTGCAGAACATAAGCCAATCTTTCGTTAAGGATATGAATTAAATAGGAGTCGATTATGTCTTTTGTAGGGCTTACCACGAAAACGCATACAAAAGCCGGCTTAAGCTCCTTTGCCAGACGCTCGGCCATATTGAGCTTCATTCGTATGGTCTTCGTGCTAGAGAGGATAGTCTTCACCTGAACATGGCACGAGAACGGCGCGTGGCGCTTATCTAGAGATCGCGCAGTTTCATTGTCAAAATGGTCTTCTACTAAAAAATCCCAACCACTCCTGTCGCGGTCCGATTTATTGCACAAGAGTTTCGCATCCGCACAGAGTTCTTTAAACCGGCTCTCTCCCTTGTCTCCTAATTCATCTGCCGTAAGCATTCTTCCTCCATCGGTTTCTTGAACATCCAACTTAGGGCTATCGCATAGACACAATGGTGAGAGTATGCGCGGCACACGCCGAATATTTACGTGAAACGTGGGGGCGTGACCCCAACTTGAAGGCCCCTCAAGTGCGCTTCGGCTTAACTCGCTTCCGCGACTTGCGCGATACGGTCGCAATCTTCTTCTTCGCGGCCTCAACCTTGACCGCTAGGAGGCCCTGAACCGGGCCTTGTCTTGGAACTTTGCGAGTCTCGAAAAACATCACGGATCTCCTTGGGGGCACAACTAGAGCAGTGATTCGACGGCGCGTTTCTGATCGCGCAGCAGGGCGTTGATCTCCTTTACCAGACGCCGCTCCTCGATCCACTGCCCACCTGCGTAGGCGTTACGGGACACGACGGCTTTCCCTTCGGGTGTTACGGGGCCGGTGGCCTTCTCCCACGGCCGCCAGCTGCGGATAAGCATTGCCTGCCGTGCCCGGCGTTCTGGGGTCCATCCATTGGCCATCATTGCCCTCGAAAACTTTGTTTTGCGCGCTTTCGGTTTCCTCCGCGCGCGCTTGGTTGTTGATCTGCTGCTGTCCGTTGTTGACGTTGCTCACGTTTTTGGCAAACACCACTTGGCGCGGGAACTTGAGGTCCACCAGTGCCTGCACTGTCGCCCGGCTCTGAGCCTGAGCCTTTAGCGCCATGCCCATGAACGCCTCCAGGTTGCGCTGGTTCTTCTGCAACTGAGCACGCTGGGCATAGTTCGCCGCGATGGTCTGAAGCGCGATGGCTTGCCCGACTAGCATCCCCTCCAAGTCGGAAAGGTCGCCGCGCTTCACCGCCTCTGTAATGCGGCGCACTTCGGCGATATTGGCGTTCACATCCTTGGTGCCGGGCACATGGTCTTGAAACGTGCGGGCCATCAAGCCGGAGCTGATTGCTGGGTCGGCAACGCTGCGCCCTGTCGTCTCTGCAGTTGTCTCAAGCTCTCCGTTTGGCTTCGCGGCCTGGTGTAAACGCAATGCCGAGTCTTGAGAGTCTTCTTCATCATCCTTTGGCATATTCATCCTGCTTTGCATGGTTGGTCTAAGATCCCGGAAATGACTTACGACGTGTTCGGGTTCGCGGTTCCGGCTTTCCTGTTCTGGAAGGTCATCGGCCTGTGCGTCTTGGCCTTCGTCGTAAATTTTCTTTACACCCTGTGGACTGGCCGCAATCTCACTGACGACCGGAACCGGATGCGGCAATCAGAGGAACAGCGCGGTTCGTCTGGATCCCTATCCAAGACGGATCGAGAATCCCGATAGGGCCTTTGCTGGATTGGCTCAGGTACTGGGCCAGCGCCGTATCGAAGGCCACAGGGTCGGACAGTAAGCCCCCGATCTGAGCAACCTTGCCGGCCCTTGCCGTGTTCTGCAGCGCTTCGAGCATCGGGCCAGTGAACCTGCCCACAATAGGCGTGCGGTTCAGTACCGCCTTCACCAGCTTGTTATCGAGCGCCCCCAGGCTCAGGGCGTTCTGCACGGTCGGCGAGCCCTTCGCCATGTTGAGGGTCGCGGCTTGGTCGGCCCGCATCAGGTCCGATGCAACCCCGCGCAGCTGCGCCCGTTCACCTTCGCTCATCAGGCCGTCAATCGCACCGTTGCGAGCCTTCAGCCAGTTGTTGAACTTCGCGTTCGTGAGATTGCCCAGGCGGTCTGTCTGGTTCGCTGCGTCGGTGATCGCGTAGTTCTTCAGCGCTGCCTGCGTCTCCGGCGTGGCGATGCGGCCGAACGATTCAATGTCCGACGCCTGTGACATGCGCGGGCTGAAAAACTTTGCAGCAAGCTCGCCGCCTTGTGCCTGCGGTAGACCGTCGGCGGCTTTGCGGAACATCGATGCCTGAGGCCCGGTATGGAACTTCGCCATTTTGTCGGCGTGCATCTGTACCGCGTCTTGCCAAGCCTTCACGATATCAGCGGGGAAGTACTCGCCTTGACCACCACGCCCCGCCGCTACCTGCGCCGTCTGGTTGTCCAACTCGGCAATCATTTGTCGCAGTGCCGCAGCCTCTTTGTTCGCACCCTTCGCGCTGGCTTGCTCTGCGGCTTCTCCGAGGGAAGAGCGCAAGTTCTGAATCTCCCGGAACGCTACCGGCTTCGGGATGGTCATCGCGCTGGGCGCTTCACCCATTGCTGCCTCACGTGCCGCCTGCATCAGGCGCGTTTGGTCGGCCGCAGCAGATACGACACGTTGTCCGGCTGCATGATCGCGCAGCGCGTTGAGCAACACGGCCGGGTCAGGCTCCGCGATGTAGCCCTGAGCGTGCATTGCCTGCGCAAGGGTATCGAGCGATTGCCCGCGCCCCTTCTGCATGACACTGCCAAGGCCAGACTGCCGAAGGTCTGCCAGCTCGCCGGCCATGCCGCGCGACGACACCGCATCAGTGTTGATCCCGCCAAGATCGCGGATCGCCTTGGTGATGGGTTGCGGTTGCGAGCGAGCCCCCGGAGCCGCAGCGGCGGTGATTGCCGGCAGTTCCTCTGTGCCGATTCGGCGTGCTTCTGCAAGCGCTGCCTGCGCCTTGCTACCAGTCCCGAAGGTGCCCGGCCCCAGGAACTTGTCCCGAGCCTGCTGCATGGCATCGCTCGGCAGATTGATGCGGGTTTCGTTGAACGGGTCTACCGCATCAAAGGCAGCATTCACGCGGCGCGATGCTTGGGCCTCTGCTGGAACGACATTGGCCGCGAGGCTGTTGCCGAAGTTTTCGGCCGACTGCTGCACCGTAGCAGTGACGGGCGAGACGCGCTCCAAGGTTGCCAGGCGTGATGCGTTCTGCGCAGCCTCCTTTTCGGTCAGGGCGCTACCGCCTGCGTTCTGAAGGGTGCGCTGCAGCTGGCTAATGCCTGGGTTCTGCAGGATCTGAGGCACGGTCGGGCCTTCCGCGATGATGTTCGGCCCCATCTGCCCGACTGCGGCGCGCACCGCGGCAATCTCGTCGGGATTGGTCAAGCCTCCAGCCTCAAGGATGGCTTTTGCAGCTCGAACCTCATCAGGAGTGCGCAGGGACCGAATACCGGCTGCCAAGAGCGATCCGGCTTTTCCGGCTGCGGCCACTGCGGGTGGCAGGGCAGCGCCAACGGCCGCGCCGACTTTCGCCGACTGCGGGTCGATCAGGGCAGCCGATGCGCCGCCATTGATCGCACCTCCAGCAGACCGCAGCGCGAGGTTGCCTATGGTGCCGACCGTGGTGGTAGGCGCGAGGCCGGTAGACATCCCACCGGTAGAAATTGCCTCCCCGAGGTTTGCCAGCCAGGGCGCAACGTTCGCAATGGCAGGAGTGGACGCAACGGCCTTCACGCCGTTTCCGATGAGGCCGCCAACGGGCGCCGTGGCAAGCACATTGCCGCCGATCCGGCCCACAGCAAAGGGCAGGGATGCGTTATCCGTGTTGAACTGCTGCAGGCTTGCTGTTCGGTCTGCGTTATCCCTCTCTGACTGGCTCATCGGCTGCTGACCGGTCACGAGGCTGGAAACGCCGCGCTCCTGCCGGCGCAGGTTCTCCGGCACCATCCATTGAACATCCGGATTCGTCGGCATGGCGTTCGCGCCGGCCTTCGTGCCGCTGTTGATGATCGTGTTCCCCACGTCTGCGAAGCCAGAAGCCAGGCCCATCAAGGCCTTTCGCTCCATGCCGCCCGGGTTGGTCACGAGGTTTGCCAGGAAGCCGGCAGGCGTAGCGGAAATCGCTGCATTCAAAAGATCGTTGCCAGCGCCGCTTGCTGCTGCGGCAGGAGTGGCCGGCGCCGTGCCTTGCTTAGCCTGCTTCGGCGCGACGGGTTGCTGCTTGAATTGCGTAACCAGTTGGTCGAGCGGGTCCGTGTTGGCCGCTTGCTGTGCAGGCTGCTGGCGGTAGCTGTTCACCAGCCCCGCCAAGTCGGGCGAGAGATCTTCGTTTTGAGCCATAGGAGCCCTTTGCGCGGGTTGTTGCGTCGTCTGTGCATTGGCGGACGGAAAGAGGGATGAAACCGCGTTGCCAATGGCGTTCATGACCGGGCCGGGGGCATTGCTCGCCATGCGAGAGGCTTGCACGAGCTTGTTCGCGTATTGCGGATCTTCCGCATAGCCCTTCAGGCCCGCCGCGAATTTGGCCGGGTCTGATCCAGCCCCCAGAGCGCCGGGGTACTTGCGCTGGATGAGGCTGGCATAGTCGCTGGCGAAGTCTGCCGGGCTCGCGTAAGTGCGGTACTTGTCCCGGCTGCCCGTCATGTTGTCCGTGGCCGAAGTGCCAGCGCCCGAGAAGTCTTTGATGTTCCCAAGATTGTTTGTCCCGGGAATGATCGACTTGCCCCAGCCAGTCTCCAAGCCCCACTGACCCAGCAGGATGCGAGGATCGACGCCAAGGGCCTTGCCCGCGACTTCTGCAGCACCGCCATACGTGTTGATGAAGTCGGCCGGGTTGTTCACCCTCGGCACGCTCGCCGGGATGCCAGCGCTATTGCCAACGGGATAGAGAGCATCTAGCAGGCTAACGGTTTCCATCACTTGGCCCACTTCTGCAAGATCGGGTCATTCCAGACCGAATATCCGACCTTGCGCCAAGCCCTATCTGCTGCAGTGAGGTCGCCCCGTTGCTGCACCATCGGGAGCGCGCTGTCGTAGAAACTGGCCTTGGCCTGATCCATGTTTGCCTTGGCCTGTGCGAAATCGAGGATGAAGGCGTTTGCTTCTGGCGTGTTGTTCAGCTTCGCAAAGGTCTGCTGTGCGCGCTGTGCATCGCCTTCGGTCTGGGGTCCCTTCTGGGCGCCAAGGGTTGTCAACAGCCGATCCATTGCCACGGATTGGAATTTCTGCGCGTTCGCTGCGTACAGTTTCGAGCTGCCGACATTCACGCCGAGGCCTTCGAGGAAGGCCGCTGCATTCGCCTTGCTTTCCGCGCCCCATCCAGAATTGAAATCGATGTTGCGCATCGCCTGAACACTATTCAGCAGGTCATTCGCCGTGTTGCCCGCATCCTTCACCGGCTGATAGGTGGACTTGATCCAGTTATCGTTAAGCGCGATCTGCGATTGCTGCTTGATCGGGTTGCGGTCTGCGACGTACGGGTTTTGGCCCTGAGCCTGCGCGCCAGGAGCACCGCCATTCCCGGGGGCAATGTTGCCGCCAGGATTCATGCCGGAAGGCTGGCCACCACCCGCGATAGCCAGGCGCGAAACATAGTCCGTATCGCCCGTGAGTGGGTTTACCGCCTTCATCGGGTCCAGCTGGGCCTGCGTGTACTGCTTCGCGCGGTCGGTCTGAATGTCGTAAGGCATCTTTGCGCCGGCTTGGGCTGCAGCCTGCTGTCCCGAGAGCGCCGCGAGCACATCAGAGCCTGGGAGAGCAGAAACCATTCCGTTGCGGAAGTCGATTCCCTTCGTCGGATCAGGCAGGTACTGCGGAGCTTGTCCCGGCATCTGGGTATAGCCACCCGCACTCAACTGCGTTGGCACGTTTGCGAGCTTCCAGGCATCGATCAGATCCGGACCGCCCGCCGCCTTCAGCGCGGCCACTTTTTCGAGAGGGACTCCGCGCAGGCCGGACGCTTGTGCAACGGTCGGCATTTGCATTGAGGCGCCAGGATTTACGCCAGGGGCATAGCCGCCCGTGCCGTCCGAGCCTGCAGCAGAAGCCCCATAGGTCGAGCCAGGAACACCAGCACCACCGAACAAGCCATTGGTCATCGCTTGGATCTGATTGGCCTTCGTGATCTGCGCTTGTCGCAGTGCATTCTGTGAAGCGTTCTCTTCCATCTGAGACTGCAGCAGCTTGCGCTTCAAGTCCGCATCCTGCTGTGCAGAAACACTTTGCAGAGCACCGGACAAGCGCTGACCGAAGCTCATGGGAGTGGTGCTCGGCCCACCAGCAGCAAGCAGCCCAATACCGAGTTGGGCGCCAGGATCGTTGAGAAGGGATTCGAAAAGACCAGCCATGATTTTTCCTCAGTGCATTGTTTCGGTTGGCTCTTCCCAAGGAAGCAGCTTTAGGCTCGCCGCGATCTCTTCATCCTCATACCACTTTGCGCCAACGCACGGCAGGCAGAAGGAAAAGAGATCCTTGCCGACGATGACGCGGGCATCGGTCGCCTCAAGGAAATACAACAGACTGGGCCTCAAACTCTCGATCACTTCGATGGCATATCCGGCAAAGGCAGCGTGCTTTTTGTAGTCGGCCTCTTCGCCATCAAGTGGGGTGTTCCACTGCGTTCTGATTTCGATGGTCATGCGCCCCCCCCTTTGCCTTCGCAAGCGCCTGCCGAGCCTTGGCATGGCCGATCAGCTCATCCGCCAAATAGTGCGCTGCCTCCATCGGCATCACAATGCGCAGATTGACGAGCCGCGCCATGGGTGCATCCGCGTGGCTGTGATCCGCGATCAGCGCCGCGAAGGAAATGTGATAGTTCCCGAGGTTGTGCACGAGTCCCACGGCCTCACTCACAAACACCTCTTGTGCACCGCCGTTGTCGATCACCGGGATACCAGGGATATTCTTTGCCATAGTTGCGCTTCCCGTTCAGCCGTATGGTTGGTCAGGTGAATAGCCGTTGGTCTGGAAGTTGTTCCCGTAACCGTTGGCCTGAGCGTTGCTATTGAGACTTTGATAGGTGTCGCCGCCGTAAGCGTTCTTCCAGTTGTTATAGATCCTTGACCCGAGCACGGCACCACCCATCGCAGTAAGCGCCGGATTGCTTGAGCTGCCCATGCTGGTGTTTTGCGTGCCGTAGCCCTGCCCGAAGGCATTGGCTTGATTGGCGAACTGCTGCCAGTAGTTGAAAGGCGTGTTCTGAATCGTGTTTGCGTTCGTTAGATCGTTGGCGTTGTACCCCGCCAATGTCCCCAGCAGACCAATCCCAGTCGTGAGGTTGTTCATGTTCTGCCCGTAGGCGTCATTGAACAACTGGCGGTTGAACCCCTGATCCCACTGGTACATCTGCTGCTGCTGGTTGTAGTCCTGCATGCGCATGCTCGAATCGACATTCGATAGCGTGTCCAAGAGTCCACGCCGGGCGTTGTCGTTCATCTCCTGAACACCAGAGTTTCCGAACGAACCCGACTTCACCATGGCGCTGTTGTAGGCGGGCTGGGTCGTGAGGTTGTATTGCCGAGTTAGATCGCCTTGAGCGCGGTCGATGTTCTGCTGTAGATAAGGGTTGTTCTGCCCCAGGAATGGGTTTTGATCGCCAAATCCGGCCATGGTGTTACTCCAGCGCTGTCACAGCGTTAGGGGTTGATCGAAGTGCCTTACCAGGCCGTGTTCCCTGATGCCGCCGCCGCCGTATTGGCCCCGGTGTCACCGATGCCTCCGCCAGCGGGAGTGCCATAGCCGCCGCCCGAAGTCCAGAGATAGGACAGCGGATTCGCGGGAGGCAGTTGGTATGCGGACGACTGCCGGCCGTAGAGGTTGTTCGGGTCCGCGCCGCCATTGCTGAAGTACGCGGACATGTCGCGGTAGGCCTGCGTGCCAGGCTGCGGCATCGGCATGCCGTACTTGAAGGTGCCATAGCCGCCAGTGCCGCGAAGTCCAGATTGGCCGTCTCCACTTGCTGCAGTAGCTCCGCTCAGCATGTCGCTCTGCTGAGTAAACGTACCTTCGTCTTGCTTCGGCTGTTGAACCTGGGCAGTGTTCTGCGCCGGGGTCGTGTTGGACGAACCACTAGCCATCTGCGCTAGTAGCCCCTTCAGGGTGTCGCCACTTGCGAAGTCGAAGGGCTGCGGGCGCGCGTTCTGGTTGTTGCGGTCGTATGCCAGAGGCTGACCGCTCAGCTGCGAGAGCAAGCCGGGCACCAGAGCCCGCATGTAGTTGCTCTGGTTGCCCTGATTCGCATAGGCCTGGTTCTGGAGATTACTGAACGGCTGCGCTGTGTAGGCGTTCTGCAGGTTCTGGCCTTGCACCAAGTTGCTCAGAATCCACGGCTGGGCCATAGCCCAGGGCTCTTTGCTCTGCGTACCAGAGCCAGCGCCGCCGCTGCTCGATCCGCCGCCGCCACTCGAAAGCGCGCTAGACGCGACTGCGCCAATTACCGGCGCTGCAATGCTCCAGGGCATATCAGTTTCTCCCCGTCTTGATGCAGACGATCATGGTGATTCGGTCGCGCTGGCTGTCGTTCGTCACCCAGTGCGTATGCGAGTTGTCAAACCAAAACAGATCGCCGGGCTTGGTCACGAGTGACTGCCCTTCAAAGTGAAAGGTTTGCTCTGGCGCGGCCTCGATCTGAACGGCGTACTTGTCGTAGTAACGGGCATGCCAGCCAGGATCGGTATGAGGTCTGCAAATCTGCCCGGGCTTGATTCGCGTGATGAGCACGCCGCCCAGTCGTTCGCCGTGGGTCATCGCCATCAGCGGGTAAACAATCTCGCGCACCGGCAAGATGCCGGCGCACGGATACCAAATGGAATCATGCGAGCCGTCTTCCCGAATCGTCGCCGGGTCTGCATAGCGCGCCCAGATATCGGACAGGCCGTGATGCGGGGAGGTTTCTGGCGCAGTCCTGCCGGTGTTCTGATCCCACAGTTCCGGGTGCGCTGCCAATGCGGCTTGCATCGGCCCAACGTCGATGCCTTCAGCGAGCAGCAGGATGCGCGGCGCGGTCATTCCTGAAGCTCTCGGATCATCGAGCCCATAAGAGCATCGTCAGGAGCTTGGATCAGAACTTCGTCCGCCTCGTGCGGGTCGGTGCAGTCGGTTGCATGGATGCAGTACCAGACAACATCGGTCAGCGCCTTCACACCGTGATGCTTGCCGGCCTCGATGGTAAGACAGGCAGGCCCGGTGACTTCGCTACGCACGCCATCAACCAGCAATTCCACGGTGCCAGAGGCCAACACCGAAAGATGGTCGTAGTCGTGCTTGTGCTGAACGAGGATCAGGCCAGCGGAAATGCATGTTTCCTTGGCGTAGACACCGCCGCCGAAATGGTGCGTGATCGGCATGGCGTCGAGTGTGGGAGTCGATTGCATGCCTGATAGGTTAGGCGCCGCACTCTTTACAAGCTATGCCAGAAAATTACCGATTAAGTCGCTTTCAGACATTTCTGCTCATCTCTATCCACGCCGCCAGGTGTTCAACGCGGTAGGTAACTTTGCTCTGCGCACCACAGGAGAAGTGCACCGGGCCATTTCCGGCTAAGCGGAGTGCCTTAAGGTAGCCGCGCGAGTAGCAAAGCAGCGTTGCGGCATCTTTCTCGCTTACTCTTCCGTCACCCGATACGGCCATTCCTGCGCGTAATGCAGCCTCTTTGAAGGCAGCGGCAGTTAACGCAATGTTGTCCCGCATGGCGCGCGTTTCCGGCGCTACATGGTCTTCATCAAGGCTCATAGCACCCCCTCGAATGCTCGGCACCGCTGCGGCATCCTCACGATTGCCTCCACAACGCGCCCAGCACCAGCGAGAACGGACCGCGTGCACACCTTGCCGCTCAGGTGGCGGCACTCCAGGCATAGGCGCCGGTCGTCGAGGTCGGCCGCGCGCCGCCGAATGTCTTGCGCAAGCTGCTTCGCGTCCTTGACCCGCAGGCCGCGCTTCACAAGCAGGTCAATCAGTGCCTTTGCGGCTTCTTCATCCCTGCTGGTTGCGTCGTCCTGCAGTGGGTCGTTTTCGGCAAATGGTGCGTCTACCGGGGCTACAAAACCTACAAAAGGGGCTTTCGTAGGTTTTGTAGGCTCCGGGCCCGGGGTGTTTTCGGTTTTCTTGAGCCGTGCGAGCCAGTTCATGACGCCCCCAAGACACGAGGATTGACGGTGTACTGTTCGCTTGGACGGCCGCCTGTTTGAACAATCTCCCGATGGAGATAGTCGTAGTCGGTCAGCAGCTCTGCTGCCTTGCGTACAGCCTCGGTGGAATCGAGCCCCGCCCAGGACTTCTGCGCCACCATGCGGGCCGTAAACGAGTCGCCAAGTAGGCCGGCCCGGATCTTGGTTAGCAGCGTCTTCGCTGCGCCTGTTTCTGGCATCACTGCAGCGCTGTACAGGCGCTCTGCATGCGTGCGCAGGTAGTCGGACCAGGCGAGGGCGCGTAGTAGGTGGTGCTGTTCGATCACACCGGCTTCGGGCGCGTCGATCATGGCGAACACCAGCGCCAGCGCCGGAATCAGCTTGCGATATTTCGACAGGTGCGCCACCAAGG
This sequence comes from Variovorax sp. TLI9-5A, assembly GCF_056867935.1. Taxonomy (NCBI): domain Bacteria; kingdom Pseudomonadati; phylum Pseudomonadota; class Betaproteobacteria; order Burkholderiales; family Comamonadaceae; genus Variovorax; species Variovorax sp. TLI9-5A. Next base: position 1,515,409 of record NZ_CP200310.1, read on the forward strand.
CCGGATGCAGATCGCCGCCTCGAATCTCTGGCTCGAATCGCTCGCGCCATTCGTTGAAGATCGACTGAGCAGAAGCATCGAAACGCCAAACCTGTTGCGCATCGTTCACCTCGATGGCAGCAAGGCGTTCGAACACATCGTAGGCGCGCTGTTTCGCGTTCCGGTCAGGCCATTGGTCTACGTTCTTGAACGCGCCTCCAATGTCAGGCCACACCGTCAAGGCGAATCGCTGCAGTAGCCCGTCATCGCCAGCGCCACCATTCACGGCCTCTCTCACATAGCTCTGAATCCGGCCGGGCTGGATACTTCCCAGCATCGCCAGGCAAACGCGCTCGATGCGCACCGTCCCGCGTCCAATCCGGTCAAAGGTATACGACTGGTTGCCGTCATAGCTTTGGAGGTAGAAAGCCCTAGAGCCCTCTTGACCATCTTTATCCATGCTCCTGAGCAACCCATAGATTTCATCCCGATAGGCCATGAAGCCCCACGGGTTGGAGCCCATCAGTTCCCCCAGCTTCTCTACCGTGGCATCGTTGACGATGAACCGGCGCTCCAAGGGTGACGGCGGAAGCTCTACCGGGCGCAGGAGGTCGCGGGCCTTGGCCGGGTCTTTGACCGCAATAGCCCGTGCCTCCTTGGCGTTCGCCTCGGTCTGCATTTCTGCCACCTTCACATCGAGCTGCCAAGTCTCGCGCTCTTCTTCCCAGGCTTCGCGGGCCTTGGCTTCGAGCTTGTTCAATGGGCGCAGCGATTCGCCCAGTGCCGGCGACTTCATCACGCCAGGACTGCCGATGATTAGCCCCCAGAGGTTGGGCACTACCTGCCAATCGTCCTTTTCCTTCGGCTGTACCAAAGCGCGCGCACCTATCAGGCTGGAAAGCGCGGTGATGACTCCGACTGCCGGGAAGTCGGGAGGGCATTGCATGCGGTGTGCAATGTCCATCACCCAGCCGCGAATTTCCTCCGGCAATAGCTCTGGGTCGAACTTGGCCACAGGCGGCAACGCGTCAGGGAGTGCCGCAGGAATCGGCCAACCCTCTAGCGAAGGCTGAGCCTTATCAAGGACTTCGCGAATGAATGCGAGATCATGAGAAGCAACGGCATTCATGCTGCACCGCCAATCTGTACGGCGCCGGCCAGGCGTGCAAGGTCGTTGAAGTCTGTAGCGTTGTCTGGTCGATCAGCGATGCAGGAGAAATCGGGAATGGCCACCAGCGCGCGGGCAGCAGATGCTGCGGCTCGCGCAGCAGTGACACCGGGGTTCATCAACTCCCCTGTGCGAGGATCCTTGGTCTTCCAGTCATCATCGGCCGCGATGACGATCACCAATTCCGGATACTTTGCGCGCAATGCTTTTGCCACCGCCTCAAGGTTCCCGGAGTTGAAGGCCACGGCCACAGCGTCTCCTGTGGCCTCGTGCACGGTTGCTGCAGTTGCATACCCCTCCGCGATGAAAAGGCGTCCTCCTACTCGGCCAATCGAGTGATAGCAGCCCTTCACGCGGCCACCGGGAAGGAATAGCTTCTCCCCTTCGGCGGTGATGCCCTGCAGGCTGTGCAGCGTGCCTGCTGCATCGCGCATCGGCACATAGAGCACGTTCTCAAGCGTCATCAGCTCGCCTGTGTCGGCGTCGATTCGCTTCCACGGACCAGCACGCAGGCCACATGACTTCACCTGTTTGCGCATCAGATAGGCGTGACTCGTCGCCGGGGAGGCCGATTCCCACATGGAATTGGCTCTGTCGGCTGCCTGTTGCCTGCGCCGTTCAGTTTCCCTGTCGCGCGCTGCCTGGGCCAGCCGAATGCGAGCCCGGACGGCGGTTTTCTCAGCCTCGGTCATGTCGGACATGGCTTTTGCAGACCAAGTGCTCTTCAGACCAGTGCGCCAGTCGCCGGCAATGCTGCAGGGCACCCCATCGCCATAGGAAACAACCCAGATAGGCGACGCTTTCTTCTTCCCTCGGTGCAACCGTCCATCAAAACAGATCGCCTCTTGAGGCAGATCAATAAGTCCGTTGTCTACGTGGTGCGCATAGGCGCGATCTTCCATATCGTTCATTTCTTCCCCGCGATCTGTTCTAGGAGTTGTTCGGCGTGGTCGAGGCTGTGAACCGGACGGATCCAGCCCCAGCGGGCGCAGTAGTAGGGCGCCTGTCCGCTTCCCTGTTGTGCGCGCACCAGTGAATGGCCTGCAAGGGCGTACTGCGCAGCCAGAGTGGCAAAGCGCTTGTCTTCGTCGTCGGTCTCAGGTGCGTGCATTCGTTCCTCCCTTGGAGCGCTCGAATACGCGCGTGCCCACCTTGGCGACGTGGCTTGTGCCGCTCTTGCGCGGGCTGGCGAGATTGGGACTTCCGCAGAAGTCGCAATGCCTCACGAAAGGCCGCAGTGACCCTCCGCAGCCGTCGCAGATCGTTGGAAGCAGAGATGTGGCTTCTTGAAGGCGAGCGCCGGCCTTGGCCGTTTTCACGGCCTCGATGTAAGCGAATGGCATCAGGCCTCCCCGCGCTCTTGGTCGTCGCGCCAAGTCGTCTCAGGCTCGTGCAGCACGTACAGCGCCATGCGCTGGTGATACATGCCGTCCGTGCTGAAGTCATCAAACAGGTGCGTCTTGATGCTGTAGCCGAGGGCGCGCAGGCTGAAAATTCGAGCGCTTACCTGGTAGATGCCGTGAGCGCGCAGCGAGTCGGTTGTCTGGGGCCCAACTCGCAGCAGTGCAAGGATGCGGTCCAACTGCGAGAAACCAGCAGTTGGCTTGTTGATCGGAGCTACCTGTCGATCGGCAAAAGGCTTAGAATCGTGCACCCCTGCATGATTCTGATTAGCCCCCTGCGCCGTAACAGGTGCCTGGGGCTTTTTCACGTGCGCCCCGCTGTGACTGGTAGTTTTCACTCGGACACCTCCGCGACCAGCTCTCGAATCTTCGAGACGTGCCATGCAAGGCGGCCGTTGATCCGAACGGGCCGAAGTGGGCCGTTATCGTTGCAATGCCACTGATGCAGCGTGCGGGGCTTGCGATTCAAGTAGTAGGCGGCTTGTTCCGTCCCGACTACGTCGCTTGTGACTTCCTCTAATGAGGGGTACTGTCGATTTGACCTTGTTTCCATCTGACACCATCCTTTCGCCTCTCGGCAAGTTGATTGATGTCAGTGAGTGTTCCTTTGTGACGCGGTTACGGCACGGGGGGAATTTGTCTATTTCTCCCCGTATCCTTTGTTCGCCGCACAGGTGGACTAGGAGATCGTGGTCGAGTAGTTCCATGGCGGCGTACTTCCTTCGAATTCGGCGCGCCTCCCTTGGGTCTAGGTCCTTGCCTTCTGTCGCTCGGCGTGCATCACTCATCGCTTCCTCGATTCGCGCAGCGATGTACCCGCGCCGATGGAGGATGGCTCCGAACGCTGCAAGTGGAGTTTCCCATTCGGGGAATGGGTTAGCAGGGCGCCCCTTGCCACGTTCGACTTCCACGTTCATAGCCCGATCAGCCTGAATCCCGTCCGCAAGGTCAAGCAGGCAGCGAGCTAAATAGAAGCGCATCGGCTCGGATAGGTTGTTCGCGTACAAGCCCGTAGCGCAAAGCCTTATCGCTTCCATCCCCGCCTCGGCATTCCCGTTGCGAGCAAGAGCGATAGTCATTGCCTCGAAATCCGCGTGAATTTGTAGGTCATCGCTCACGGCTGGTCCTTCAAGGATCGGGGAATTTGGCGCAGGTCCGTCAGGGAAACGGATGTTCGGGAGCGACTACTAGCGCCTTCCAATCTCAACATATCACACCCAGCGGGTGGGCGAGTCTTTCGCTAACTCTTCAGCCAATCCCCCGGCTGATTGCACATGGTTAGCGAGTAGCCAGAGGTCGTCGCTATAGGCGCCAGAGGCCACCAATCTACCGGGTGGGTAGGTGTCCTCACTTTCAACAGGAATGCCCTGCAGTTTGATGAGCACGATCCCCTTTAACTCGCCATTGACAATTTCTAGCGTCGTCTTTGTCAAGCTCTCCAGCATCCGCGATTTCCACAGCTCAGAGCGTGCCGCGCCGTTTATGTTCTTGATCTTCTTGCCGGGGAATTGCAGCACGTTGCTGCGCTTGCGCGCGCGGCCTTTGGCGGCTTTGGGAGAGGTTGTGGCAGCGCGGCTAGGGAAGATGATGACGTTCGATGCCGTGATGGTTTGAGCGGCCTTACGCATGGTCGCCTCCATCAGCGGGGATGCACTGGAGGCGCAGAAACGATTGAAATGCGTTGTCGTTCCTTGCCGCGTCGATCTGCGCCCGATTGCCGCTGACCGTGCGCAGTTGCCCGACTTTGAAGATGGTCAGGACGTAGCGCAGGCCAGTAAGCAGCTTGTCGGCGTCGCCGGCATCCAGCTCAAACGGATATGAATTGGCGTTCGTGCGGTATTCGGCGCTACCAAGCGTCAACAGATCGATGACAAGGCGTTCGGCAGTCGCGCGATAGGCGGTTTCGTCGATTCTTGTTGCTTGTGTCGCCCTTGCTTGTGCCGTCGCTTTGACGCACTCTGCAGCCCGCTTTTCCTGCTCTGCCTTGCAGACGCCGATGCGGACCGTGATGGTTCTTGATCCAACTGAACGATGAATGTTGAGATAGCCGGGGCCGCGAGGGACCTTGTGGGTCTTGATCGCCTGTTCGCCGTTGTAGAACGACACGCTGTATTTCGGCATGCCAGGCTGCCCCGGAATCTGATCTGCTTTCACCAGACCGGCAGCGATGAGCGCCTCAATCGTGCCTGTATACACATCTACGGTCTGGTGCGATTTGTCGATACGCACGGGGTGATGGGTTTGCGGAGTTTGTTCCGCGATAATCGTTTTAGCCATTGTTCTGCTCACTTTCATGGTTCAGCAGGGTTTTGGTCAGACGGTCCTTGGTGTGTCCAGCACCTTGGGCCGTCGCTTTTTGCGCCTCAGTTAGAGGGTCGCAGGATGCGACCAGCGACGCCCTGAGGCTCGGCGTCATTCCTTCCGTAATTTCGCCTTGTCAATCTTTTCGCGTATCCAAGGCGCGCCGCCAAGGATCTCCAGCTTTTCCTTCTGAGCTGTCGATAGCTTGATCGTCACAGGAGAGGTTGCTGGAGCGCCAGCCACGCGCGGCTTTCTGCCGCTGCCTGGACGTACTCCGCCATGTTTGTTTTCTGCGTTCATGTTGAAATGGTACACCTATAGTTTGGGTTTAGTGTACTTTTTCAAGGAAGATGTGGGATGTCTGTAGAACCTATCTCGGAGACGCGTTGCCCGACCGTGCTAGCGGATCGAGTGATCTATCGTCGTGATCTGTGTGCGATGCTGGGTATCGGAAGTGAGTGCCTTCGTCGCTGGATACGCGATAAGAAGTTTCCACCTCCGGATATAGCCATCACCCGCCGCACAGTGGGCTGGCGACTTTCAACCTTGCAAGCTGCTGGTATCGGGCTTGTCTAGCCAGTCTGCCCAGGCTTGCATCATGGCTCGGCGCTCCTTGATGTATTGAGCCCGGTTGGGATGTGGTGATACGGCTCGGTTGACCAATGGCAGCAGGCACTTACCGCGGTCATTCGCTCGCGCTGGCTGTCGTCGAGCAACAACGCAAGGCGAACCCCCTGTGTACTTTCCCATTCAGAGTGGCCGCATTTCTCCTAGCTTTGCCAATATGACGTTGGTTGCCGATGGCCCTTCGGCTAACCTGAAACAACTTGTACGGAATGCGCTGCGTGGCAGTGCGCATCACCTGAGGGGGGATTGACCGTTCAAAAAACTGACCGTAGTGGCTCACGAAGGTGCCACCAGATGTTCAGGTTCGCAAATGGGAAAGCACGGGGAGAGGGTGATGGAGATTTCTAGGACGCTGATGGGCAAGGTGGTTCCGTATTTCACTGCTCGTCTTGCAGGGCTGACTGGGAACAGAACGAAGTGGCCTTTGCGCCGAAGTTTGAAGAGGATACAACTCAAGATAGTTGCCACGCTGTTGTTCCTTGTCGCATCAGCGTCGGCTCACGCCGCAGCATGTGATGTTTCTAGGGACAAGCAAACTTGTATGCCACCGCAGGAGTTGGGCTGGTACTGGTTACCTAACGGTGTGCGATTCGACTACCCCAGCTTGAGCGCCGCCACCGATGCCGTCTCTGCCCGCATTCGTCAGGAAAAAATCGACTTGTGGGGAGCCTCGTTGTGTTCGATTGCTGTCTCTACAGTGCCTGTCGGTACTCTGACGGTCGGTTCCCCCGATCTTTGCTATGGCGGAACTGTCGGTAACTTTGCGGGTGAGGGCAGCACCCTTTGCGTCGAGACCACCGTGACGGGGTTCGCTCGCTCTGACGGTCAATGCAGTGCGGTGCCGAGCCAGTCCTCCCGCTTCCAGCTATTTCGCGTTCTTCAATGTCCTTCTGGCTGGACGCCAGACGACGCGGGATGCTGGAGACCCATTACTCCCGAGCCAGCGCCCAACATGTGTCAACGCCCGGTCGATGGCGCTGGCACTCCGAACCCGATTCTTCCGGCCACAGCTGAAAAATTCCGCTCCGAGCCTGATTGGTCCGACTCTGGCCCCGGCGCCTTGTCCTTCATACGCACCTACCGCAGCAACTGGGCCAGTGATTCGGCACGCGTCGGTGGGCCGCTCGGCCAGGTCTGGTCACACAACTTCAGCACCAAGCTGGTTGCAACGCCCAGTTCTTCACCCACGAGCGTGACCATCACCACTGGCGAAGGCTACGTGCGCACCTTCGGCAAGGCTGCCGGCGCCACGACTTGGAGCGCAGGCAATAGCGCGGACTCGCTGGCCCAACTCTCCTCCGGAGCCTGGACCTATTCCCGGGCGGACGACAACACCACGCTGAGCTTCGACGGCTCCGGCAAGCTGCAGGCCGAGACGGACCGTAACGGTTGGACCACCACCTACACCTACAACGGCGCTGGTCAATTGGCCTCCGTCACGAATAGCTTCGGCCGCACCCTGGCGTTTGGATACAGCAGCGCGGGTCAGTTGACCACTGTCACGACGCCAGACACACGCGTCATCGCCTATGCATATGACAGCGCTGGTCGTTTGGCCTCCGTCCTGTACCCCGATGGCAAAGGCCGCAATTTCGTCTACGAGAACGCATCGTTCCCTCAGGCCCTGACCGGCATCTTCGATGAGGCCGGTGTTCGTTGGGGCACGTTCGCCTACGACAGCACGGGCCGTGCGATCAGCACCCAGCTCGCGGGCTCCGCTGACAGCTACCAAGTCAGCTATCCCTCGGCTGGCTCGGCTACGGTGATCGACCCGTTGGGCACGAGCCGTAACTACAGCTATGGCACCACGCTGGGCAAGCTTGCCGTCACCGGAGGCTCGCTGCCCTCGGGCGAAGGCAAGAGTGATGCGGCATCCCGGGTTCAAGACAGCAATGGCCTGATCACCTCAGAGACCGACTTCAATGGTGTGGTGACCACCACGACCTGGGACGTGACCCGCCGCCTGCCGACCACCGTGGTGTCAGCCTCCGGCACGCCCGATCCGAAGACGGTGACGACCCAATGGCATTCGACCTTCAGCCTGCCCGTACTGATCACCGAGCCCGGCCGCACCACCGCCTATACCTACGATGCCGTCGGCAATCCTTTGTCGAAGACGGTCACCGATACCGCGACCAACAAGGCCCAGCTCTGGCAGTGGACGTACAACGCTCAGCAGCTGGTCGATGTAGCCACCGAACCCAACGGCGCAGTCACCAGCTACACCTACGACCCCCGAGGCAACGTCCTCACGTCCACGAATGCGCTGGGCCACGTCACCAGCTACGCCTACGACCTCGCCAACCGCGTCGTCAGCTCGACCGCGCCCAATGGCCTAGTCACCACCCACACTTACGACCAACGTGACCGCTTGTTGACTCAGACCGTCGGCGGCCGGACCACCGTTCTCACCTACAAGCCCTACGGCACCGTAGAGACTGTCTCCTTGCCCAGCGGCCTCGTCCTGACCTACGCCTACGACGCTGCCCACCGCCTGATCGGTTGGAGCAACAACCGAGGCGAGAGCGGCACCTACACCCTGGACGGCATGGGCAACCGCACCGCCGAGCAGATCAAGGACTCCGCAGGCAACGTCGCCTGGAGCGTGGCGCGCACCATCAACAACATCAACCGCCTCTCGGGCAGGACCGAAGGCGCAAACCAGAGCAGCACCTTCGGCTACGACGCCAACGGCAAGCTGATCCGATCCACGAATGCTTTGAGCCAGAGCACCGTCGTTGACTTTGATAGCCTGCGCCGCGTCAAGAGCGTCACCGATGCAGCCAACGCCAGCGCCACCCTGAAGTACAACGCCTTGGACGCCGTCACCGAGGCCAAGGACTTCAAGGGCGTGGTCACTGCCTATGGCCGCGATGCCCAGGGCAACGCCACCACCGAGAGCAGCGCAGACACCGGCGGCTCCAGCACCCAGTACGACAACCTCGGCCTGCCCAGCCAGGTCACCGATGCCCTGGGCCAGGCCGCGACCATCACCCGGGACGCCCTGGGCCGCCCCACCGGGCTGGTCTTCGCCGACGGCAAGACCACCACCCTGCGCTACGACCTCACGGCCAACAGCAAGGGGTATCTGTCGGAGATCATCGACCGCAGCGGCACCACCGAGTACACCCGAGATGCCTTCGGGCGAGTGACGCTCAAGAAGCAGACCTTGGCCAACGGAAGCGTCCAGCAGGTCAGCTACGCCTACAACCCCAACGGCACCTTGGCGAGCATCGGCTATCCCAACGGCGGCACCCTCAGCCACACCTACGACGCCACAGGCCGTCTCACCGGCCTGAACTGGAACGGCAACCCGCTGGTCAGCGGCATCGCCTGGAACCCACTGGGCCAGCCCACGGCATGGACCTGGACCTTCACCACCAGCAGCCCTCAGCTCACAGCCAGCCGCAGCTACGACACCGCCGGCCGACTGACCACCACCGAGTTCAGCAGCTACGGCTATGACGCTGCAGGCCGGATCACCAGCCTCACGCAGAACCTCTGGCAGCCCGGCGACACCGACCCCACCCACAGCACCATCGCCAATGCGAATGTCACCTGGAGCGCCGGGTACAACAGCGTGGGTCGCCTCACCAGCTTCAACGCCACCGGCAACACCGCAGGCTTCGGCTACGACGCCAACGGCAACCGCTCCAGCAGCACCCGGCTCCTGAACGGCCAGACCACCACCCGCACCTACACGGTCGGCTCCTCCAGCAACCAGCTCTCGGGCTTCACCCAGACCATCAACGGATCAAGCAACACCAGCGTCACCTACGGCTACAACGCCAACGGCGACCTGCTCTCCGATGGCCTGCGCAGCTACACCTACGACGCCGAGGGGCGCCTGGCCGCGGCAACGACTGGCGCGACCGATGTCAGCCCCACCACGCGCTATGCCCACAACGCGCTCGGACAGCGGGTGTTCAAGACCGAGCCTCTGTACCCGCCGAGCCAGGGCGATGAGGCCGACCCGGGGTTCATGGCCAGCCTCATCGCGTTCTTCACGAAGCTGTGGAGCCCGAGCACGACGCAGGCGGAGCAGCTGGGCTACGCCTACACCTACGACGAGCAGGGCACGCTGATCGCGGAGGTGGGCAGTGGCGGCACGGCCAGTACAGGCCAAGCGCAGTACATCTACCTGCCCACGGGCAATGGGCCGATGCCGATTGCGGCGGTCATCGATGGAGCCACGTATGCCATCCACAGCGATCACCTGAACACCCCGCGCAAGCTCAGCAACGCCGGCGGCCAGGCCGTCTGGCAGTGGGGCTACAGCGCCTTTGGCGAGGACAAACCCACCAACGCCAGGAACAGGTTCGCCAACACGGAGACAACACCGAATCCGGGCACCACGAACATCGCCGAGGTGAAGTTCAACCTGCGTTATCCGGGGCAGTATGCGGATGAGGAGTCGGGCCTCAGCTACAACTACTTCCGCAGCTACGACGCAAGGACCGGGCGGTACAGCCAGCCCGATCCGATCGGCCTCCAAGGCGGTTGGAACAGGTTCGGGTATGTCGATGCGAATCCTTTGATCTTCACGGATCCATTGGGACTGCTCCACGGGATACCGATGGAACAGGTTCCCATTCTGGTGCCTGAGCCACTCCCACCAGTCAATGATCCATGCGTGCAGAAATTCCTTCTGGATACCTACGGCGACGCACTGACCAAAGCCATCAACTTCGGCAACCTTCAACAGTATCTTCCCGTTGCCAACCCGGATGCATATCGAGCCCTGAAAGAGGGGATGAAGATTGGAGCTGAGAAAACGCTGGTTGCGAAAGGTCCAGGAATTGCGGGCAATGCGCTCATGAAGGCCAACCCTGGAAACCTTTCACTGGGATATTCACTCGGGTCAAAATTGGCAGGATTCTCGAGTGTCGTGTCAGGTGTCGCCGAAGTTGGGGGCGCATTTCTGATGCCTTTCGGATCTGTTGCGATGATTCAAGCGCGCGAGGCGTGTTCATGCAAAAGATGAAGGCCGATCTTGTTGGCTTGGTGATGCTGGGGGTGCTGGTGGCAGTTGCTTCACTCTTGGTCCCGAGCTCTGAGATCGCGAGACCTCTTTGGCTCTTCATATTTGCCGTGTGGGGGGTCTGTGCCCTCTTTGTCTGGCATCACAAGCTTGCACCCGATCAACCAAGACGGTGGCTTTTGATGGCGGCAGGATCGATCGCTGGCGCTGCCTTGTGGTTTGGATTTGCAAGACTCGCATCTCGTCTCGCATTCGGAGTACACGAGCCTGGCCTATCTGGATTTTTCGACGCGGGCATAGCGCTCATGATTGCTCCCGGCCTTGCTTTTATAGCTATCGGGGGCTGGGTGCGCGCCCTGTTCGTGAACTCAGCAACGTAGTTCTTCAGATGGTATGGGCGCCCCTCCCGCTGCTGCTTGCACCGCACTGCGGGTAGTGCCAGATTGACGATTCCACCGTCATCATCGAAACGGAGACCATCATGGAACGTACCGTCATTGCCGTCGACATTGCCAAGAAGGTGTTTCAGCTGCACTGGGTCGAGATGGACACTGGTTGCATCGAGCGCCTGCAGTTGAAGCGGGCAAGGATGCTGGAGTGGTTTGCCAATCGAACGGCTGCACTGGTCGTCATGGAAGCTTGCGGCGGCGCACACGACTGGGGCCGGGCTCTGATTGGATTGGGCCATGACGTACGACTCATCTCACCCAGGAAAGTGCGTCCGTTCGTGCAGCGCAACAAGACCGATGCTGCGGACGCTCAAGCGATCTGGACGGCATGCCAGCAGCCCGGCATGCGCTTCGTTCCCGTCAAGACCGAGGCCCAGCAGATCGTGCTGTCGCTGCACCGGCTGCGCGCGCAGCTCATGAAGACCCGCATCATGCAAACCAACGAGCTCCGGGGGCTGCTCTACGAGTTCGGCATTGTGCTGCCGGAAGGCCACGCGGCACTGCTCAAGGCATTGCCCGACGCCATGTGCGACGCGAAGACCCGGCTGCCAGCGATGCTCATGGACAGTCTGGACGAACAGCTCAGGCGAGTGCAGCGACTGCAGGCCGACATCGGCCTGATCGAGCGACGGCTCTCGCAGCAGATGCGGGAATTACCGGCCTGCAAAGCTGTCGCCGAGATCCCCGGCATTGGTCTTCTCACGGCCACGGCCGTCGTCGCCAGCATGGGCACGCCGACAGCGTTCAAAGACTCCCGGGAGTTTGCTGCATGGATCGGCTTGATTCCGCGCCAGACCGGTACCGGTGGACGGGTACGGCAGCTCGGCATCAGCAAGCGAGGCGATGCTTACCTCAGAACGTTGTTGATGCACGGTGCTCGAGCCGTCGTGATCAGATCCAAGGATGGCCCGACATGGCCATGGTTGACCGCCCTGTTGCAGCGCCGACCTTACAGCGTGGCTGTCGCCGCGGTGGCGAACAAGCTGGCACGAACGATCTGGGCGGTGCTGGCACGCGGTCAAGCCTGGCGCGCCGAGGCGTGGCAGACCGCGCACTGACGACGAAGAGAACGAAGCAACCAGTTTGAAGGAGAGCAAGCGACCACGCGTGTGATGGGACAGACGGGTCGGACCGGGACGGGGACACTCCGATAGGGAACAAGAGCGCCAAGCTCGATGTTCAGATGGGAATCCCGTCAGCGAAAACCATCAGGGCCAGCAGGCATATCCGCCTGCACAACAGGCCGGATATAAGACTGCAGCCCTGCCTCCTGGATCTTCACACAGCGAGTTCTTGTAATCCGGGGGCGCCCATATAAGAGGTTCCCTAAATCGGACCTTCCCAAGTTTGGAACGGGCAACAGCCGGGGCGGTGACGGAGCCGGTGCTTGGGTCGATGGAACGCTTTACAAAGCCGGGGTAGCATGAAATTTTTCAAGTGGGCGATTGTCATCGTGCTAGTTGTCCTCCCGCTTGCGGAGGTAGTCGGTCACTTTGTTGTTCAACGAACTGATGCGTACCAAGTCCTTGCCGACTACGTCGAGTCCTCAACTGCCATCAAAGAGAAGGTTGGGGATCGCCCGAAGATGAGGTTGCATGTCTTCGGGTATTCAGTTCGAGTAACAGGGCCAAGTGGAAGCGCAGAGTTCTCTGCGTCCGTAGAAGGTTCTCGCGGAACAGGGGAGCTATATGCGAGCCTGGCAAAAAAGAGCGATTGGAAAATCACTGCGATCACACTCGATGGCCAAGAGGTTTATGTGACTGGCAAAGAGGAGCCAACAGGCAGATGACCTGACCGAGTGCATCGAGCTCTTAATGATCAAGATGAAGTTCAGCACACCACGCCGCAGGAACCCTTTCGACAACCCGCTGGTCGCACTCCTGACCCATGTGGCAGCCCTGTGCATCGCATGCGCTGCAGGCTACTACTCGACGCGCGAAGCAACATGGCTGCCGCTGATTGTGGGGGCGGGAGTCATCACGGTCATGGAGGCCGCATGGCTCTATTTCCGGTTCAGACACTAGAAGCGCATCAGCGTCTGATGTGGGAAATCACCGTAGGCCGCGCTGCGACCTGTTCTCCTTCTTTCCCTTCAAGCTCAACCCCCCCACCGGGGACCCTACAAAACCTACAAAAGCCCCTTTCGTAGGTTTTGTAGGCTCCGTGGGTGGCCGCTTTTCAGTTTTGCGAGGTCTGCGACGCGGCCTCTGTCGCTGCTTCTGGTGACGGGAACCTGATTCCTGCCTGCTCCAGAATCCAAGCTTCGATGCGCTCATGGTGGACGCGCAGCAGGTCGAGCGGTCGCACCGTGTAATGCTTCTCAGCCGTCGCGCTGGGCTTGTGGCCCATGATCTGCGCAACGACGCCGGCAGGAATCTCCAGCCACTCTGTAAGACTCTTGAATGAGCGGCGCAGGCCATGGAGCGTCAGGCCTTCCAGTCCTGCTGCGATACAGGCATCCGTCATCCCCCCGTTTGGATCAGAGAGGTGGGTCTTCTCCTTCACTGGGCTGGCGAAGACGTACTGGTTCACACGGTGCAGCGCGGATATCAGATGCCACACATATGGAGTCAGCGGGATTTGCCTGTCGCCTTCCACCTTGTCGCGAATGGTGATGCTCTTCCAACGCTCGTCTATGTCGGCCCATTTCAGAGCAAGCAGTTCGCCGCGGCGAGCCCCGATCAGTAGCAATGTCTGGAGGTAGGCCGAGAGTGTCGGGCTAGGCAGCGCCTGCACCGCAGCGAACCACGCAGGCAGCTGCTCCTTCAGAAGAACATCCTTCTTCTTCCCGGCCTTGCCGAATGCCTCTCGAGTCTTTCGGGTCTTCGCGGCTTCGGGATCAACGATCCGCTTGTAATCTGGCTCCTCGCTGCACCAGGTGATGAAGGCTTTCAGGCATCGCCACGCCAGGCGGCCGTAGGTCTTGCGCTCCTGCCCTTGCTGGGCAGACCACGCTTCTACCGCGTCGGGTGTGAGGTCTGAGAGCTTCATGGAGAGCAGGGGAAAGAGCGGCCCCGGCTTCGTCTGGCCTGCGCCTCTGGTGCCTCGGTTGACGATCTTTCCGCCCGCCTGAGCTAATTTCTCGTGGTCAGCGTAGTGGCGTGCACCCCACGTCGATTTGCGGGCCTTCAGGTAGACCTGCCAAGCATCGCCAACCGTCACGGCATCTTTCACGGCCTGCACTGCTGCTGCAACTCGCGCTTTTTCCTGTTGGCGCGCAACCTCGCGGGGGTCGGTCCCGCTGTCCATCGCAACACGCAGGCGAAAGGCTTCGGCCCGAGCTGCATCGATGCGCCATGCGCGAACGTCTCCGATAGTGCGGCGGATGGTCTTTCGATCAAGCTTCGCCTCGAAGACGAAAGACTTTGCACCGTTGGCCGTGACGCGCACGCGCAGACCTGGGGCCTTGCTGTCCCTCAGAAAGGCCTGTTCCTTCCCTGGTGGGCAGGCCAGGCGTTCGATGGCACCGGTCGTGAGGTCGATGGGTTCGGAGAGGTCGAGCGCTTGATTGCGGGGCGGGCGTGCCATCGGGTGCCTTTCATGTAGCCGCCATGTAGCCACTTGCCATGGATTTACATAAACATTCAGCGATGCCGAAACGAGCATCGAAGCCGTCTTCAGAGGGGAAATGAGACGGTCAGCGTGATTCTACGAACATCCATGAACTTCGCTTGACATTCAATTTCTCGGACTCATAATCCGTTGGTCGCTGGTTCAAGCCCAGCACGGCCTACCACCCTCCCTTCGGCGATTCGAGACTGCAACGTGTTGCCGTGCTTTCGGGGAGCAGCCAAAAATCAGGCTATAATCGAAAGCTTCGCGGCTGTAGCTCAGCTGGATAGAGTACTTGGCTACGAACCAAGGGGTCGTGGGTTCGATTCCTGCCAGCCGCACCAACTTAAAAATGCCCGGAAGATTCGTCTTCCGGGCATTTTTTCTTTTTCGGCTTTCGATTCAATTCATCCGAATAGTTCGGGAATGACCTGCAAAGCGGGCTATAATCGCAAGCTGTGCGGCTGTAGCTCAGCTGGATAGAGTACTTGGCTACGAACCAAGGGGTCGTGGGTTCGATTCCTGCCAGCCGCACCACTATAAAGAAAGCCCGCAACGTGAGTTGCGGGCTTTTTTCTTTTGGAGGATTGGCGTGAACAAGGCATTCACCAAGGAAACGGATTCCGACGGAGACGACGACGGCGCCGATGGTGCCTCGCCTCCGCTTCCCGCGGGCAGCAAGAACTACATCACTCCCGAAGGCTATGCGCGCCTGCGCGACGAGCTGCTGCAGCTGATGGACGAGGAGCGCCCGAAGATCGTCGAAACCGTCCATTGGGCCGCCAAGAACGGCGATCGCTCGGAGAACGGCGACTACCTCTACGGCAAGAAGCGCCTGCGCGAGATCGATCGCCGCATCCGCTTCCTCACCAAGCGCCTTGAAATCGCGGAGGTCACCGATCCATCGGTGCACCATGGCCGCGATCAGGTCTTCTTCGGCGCCACCGTCCTCTACGCCGACGAAACCGGCGAAGAACGCAGCGTCACGATCCTCGGTATCGACGAGGCGGAGAGCGCGAAGTCGCAGGTCAGCTGGATCTCGCCGATCGCGCGGGCGTTGCTGAAATCACGCGAAGGCGATGTCGTGAAGCTCGTGACGCCCGGTGGGGCGCACGATGTCGAAATCCTGTCCGTGAGCTACCCGGCGCCGCGCCCGGCCGGGGCTGCGTAGCACGGCAACGCCGCCTCAGGGCGCGGGAACCGTCCTGGAAGCGGTCAGCACCGACGCCGTGCGCCGTGCCGCGCGCAGCACCGCATCAAGATGCGCGCGATCGCGCACGGCAATCACGAAGCGCAGGTCGGTTGAATCCTGCGGTGTCTCGTCGGCCATTTCCACGTGCGTGATGTCGGCTTCCGCATCGGCCAGCGTGGCCGCGACGCGCGCCAGCACGCCCTTGTCGTTGCGCACGGTGATGACAACCCCGGTTTCGAAAGCACGCGTGGGCTCGTCCGCCCACTCGACGGCGAAGAAGCGTTCGCTGTCCTTGTGGCGCAACCGCTGGCCGACGCCGCAGTCTTCCGTGTGCACCACCAGGCCTTCGCCATGACCGAGATAGCCGACGATCGGATCGCCGGGGATCGGCCGGCAGCACAGCGCAAAGCGCACGGAAGAGTTCTCGCTGCCATCCAGCGTGACCGCGCCC
Source organism: Variovorax sp. TLI9-5A (assembly GCF_056867935.1). Classification (NCBI taxonomy): domain Bacteria; kingdom Pseudomonadati; phylum Pseudomonadota; class Betaproteobacteria; order Burkholderiales; family Comamonadaceae; genus Variovorax; species Variovorax sp. TLI9-5A. The sequence continues at coordinate 1,531,512 of NZ_CP200310.1, forward strand.
TGCGACACGGTCTCGTGCGAGATGAAGCGCTCGCGGCTCAGCAGCAACGCATCGGGCCTCTCGCCCAGTTCGGAAAGCATCGACACCAGCCGCTTCGCAACGATGCTCGCGATGCGCTTGCCCAGGCCGATGTCGGTCAGCAGCTCGGAGCGGGTGCGGTTGCCGGTAAAACGCAGCAGCTTTTCCCACAGCGCCTGGTGCTCTTCGTCTTCCTCGGGCAGCTTGCTCAGCCCTTCGGCGCGCAGCGCCTGCGCGAGCAGTTTTTCGCCCAGGCCCTCGGACTCGGCATGCGCCAGCGTCTTCAGGTAGTGGCGGATCTTGGAGCGCGCCCGGCCGGTACGAACGAAGCCCAGCCAGGCCGGATTGGGCGTCGACACCGGCGCGGTGATCACTTCGACCACGTCGCCGTTCTTGAGCTCGGTGCGCAGCGGCACCTGGTCGCCGTTGATGCGCGCGGCCGAAGTGTGGTCGCCGATGTTGGAATGGATGGCGTAGGCGAAGTCGACCACCGTGGCTCCGCGCGGCAGCGCCATGATCTGGCTCTTGGGCGTGAACACGTAGACCGCGTCGGGAAACAGGTCGACCTTGACGTGGTCCCAGAACTCGGCGGCGTCGCGCGTCTCGTCCTGGATGTCGAGCAGCGATTGCAGCCACTTGGTGCCCAGCCGGTCGTTGCTGGCGGCGTTCGGCTCGGCTGCCTTGTAGAGCCAGTGCGCGGCCACGCCCGATTCCGCCACCACGTGCATGGCCTCGGTGCGCAGCTGGAATTCGACGCTCACGCCGGCCGGCCCCACGAGCGTGGTGTGCAGCGACTGGTAGCCGTTGAGCTTCGCGATCGCGATGTGGTCCTTGAACTTGCCCGGCAGGGGCTTGTACATCTGGTGCAGGATGCCGAGCCCGGTGTAGCAGGCGATCACGTTCGGCACGATCAGGCGGAAGCCGTAGATGTCGGTCACCTGGGCGAAGCTCAGGTGCTTTTCTTCCATCTTGCGGTAGATGGAATAGAGAGTTTTCTCGCGGCCGGCGATCCGCAGCGTCATCCCGGCGGCGGAAAAAGCGGCCTCGACCTCCTTCTGAACCTTCTGGATCAGGTCGCGCCGTCGGCCGCGTGCCTTGGCGACGGCCTTGGACAGCGTCGCATAACGCCAAGGTTTCAGATGCCGGAACGACAGCTCCTGCAGCTCGCGATAAGTCTGGTTCAGCCCCAGGCGGTGGGCAATGGGGGCATAGATGTCCAGCGTTTCCCGCGAGATCCGGCCCCACTTTTCACGCGGCGCATCGGCCAGCGTGCGCATGTTGTGCGTGCGGTCCGCCAGCTTGACCAGGATGACGCGCACGTCGCGCGCCATGGCCAGCAGCATCTTGCGGAATGACTCGGCCTGGTTTTCCTCGCGGGTGTTGAACTGCAGCTTGTCGAGCTTGGTGAGCCCGTCGACCAGTTCGGCCACCGGGGCGCCGAAGCGCTCGATGAGTTCGGGCTTGGTGACGCCGCAGTCCTCGATCGCGTCGTGCAGCAGGGCGGCCATCAGCGCCTGCGCGTCGAGCTTCCACTCAGCACATTGCGCCGCCACGGCGATGGGGTGGGTGATGTACGGCTCGCCGCTGTTGCGCAGTTGCCCCAGGTGCGCCTCGTCCGCGAAGCGGTAGGCGCGGCGGACCAGCTCGGTGTCTTCGGGGCTCAGGTAGTCCAGGCGAGCGGTCAGTGCGGCAAAACTCGCGGCGGCCGCATTCAACGCCGCCGGGCTCGGCTTCGGCGTGCCTTTGGGGGCATGGGACTGAGATTTGGCGACCGCACTCATGGCTACCACTTTAGCGTGACCGCTGTATGGACGCGCCGGGACATAAAAAAAGCACCGCTTTGCGGTGCCTTTTCGTTGCAGGGCTGCGTCAGATCAGCCCGGCACCTTCTTGAGCATTTCGAGGCCGATCTTGCCTTCGGCGATCTCGCGCAGGGCGGTCACGGCGGGCTTGTTCTTGCTCTCGATCTTGGGGGCGTGGCCCTGGCTCAGCATGCGCGCACGGTAGGTGGCGGCCAGGACGAGCTGGAAGCGGTTCGGAATGTTGACGAGACAATCTTCGACGGTGATGCGGGCCATGATGAGGATCTTTCGGTCGGTCTGGGAGCGGTGGGCTCGGAAATCAGGGGATGTTCAGTGCGGCGAAGGTGTCGGCACGCGCTCGGCGTTGCGCGGAATACCGAAGCCGCTGAGCGTGGACGATCGCCTTGAGATCGAAAAGTGCCCGCTCAAATAACTCGTTGATTATAACGAAGTCGAATTGCCCGGCCTGGGCCATCTCTTCGGCGGCGTTTTTCAGGCGCAATTCGATGACCGAGGCGCTGTCCTCGCCGCGCCGTTCGAGCCGGGAGCGCAGCTCCTCCCAGCTGGGAGGCAGGATGAAAATCATCACCGCGTTGGCAAAGGTCTTGCGGATCTGCAACGCGCCCTGGAAGTCGATTTCGAGGATGACGTCGGCCCCCTGGGCGATGCGGTCCTCGACGGCCTTCTTCGACGTGCCGTAGCGATGGCCGTGCACATGGGCCCATTCCACGAAGCCGTCGGCCGCGATCATCGCGTCGAACTCCGTCGGCGAGGCAAAAAAGTACTCGCGGCCGTGCTTTTCCTGCCCGCGCGGCGACCGGGTCGTGTGGGACACCGAGGGCTGCACTGCCGAGTCGAGCTCCATCAGCGCCTTGACCAGGCTCGACTTGCCCGCGCCGCTGGGCGCCGCCACCACGAAGATATTGCCGGGGTAATCCATTCTTTCGCTCGTCTTCGTCGTCGTCATTCGATGTTCTGGACCTGCTCGCGCATCTGCTCGATCAGGACCTTCATGTCCACGCCGATGCGCGTGAGTTCCAGCGCTGCCGACTTCGAGCCCAGGGTGTTGGCCTCGCGGTGCAGCTCCTGGATCAGGAAGTCGAGGCGCTTGCCGATCTCGCCGCCCTTCTTGAGCAGCCGCTCAATTTCGTCGAGGTGCGAATTCAGCCGAGTGAGCTCCTCGGCCACGTCGATGCGGATTGCGAAGGCGGTGGCCTCGGTCAGCGCGCGGTCCTGTGCGGCCTCTGGCGGCGTGCCGCCCGTTCCGGCGGTCAGGCCCATGGCCTCCTGCCAGCGCTCCAGGAAGCGGGTGCGCTGCTGCTCGACCAGTTGCGGCACCAGCGGGCCGGCCTGCTGCACCAGCGTGCGCAACTGCGCGAGGTGGGCTTCGAGCATCTTGGCCAGCCGGGTGCCTTCGCGCTGGCGGGCCGAAATCAGGCCTTCGAGCGCCTTGCCCGTCACGTCGAGGAGGTCGGGGCCCCAGTCGCCGCGGGTGGCGCTGTCGCCGCCGGCCAGGCGCAGCACGTCGGCCACGCTGAGTTCGCGCGCGCTCGGCAGCCACGCCTTGATGCTGTCCTGCACGCCATTCAGGCGCTGCAGCAGCTTGACGGAGGGCTCGACCACGCCCGAGGAAGACGTGCTTTCGATGGCTGCCCGCACTTCGACCTTGCCGCGCTTGAGCTTGGCCGTGAGGAGCTCGCGCAGCGCGGTTTCATGCTGGCGGAGCTCTTCCGGCAGCTTGAAGGTGAGATCGAGGAAGCGGCTGTTGACCGAGCGGATTTCAACCCCGAGCCGGCCCGTGGCGGAAGGCCGTGCCTCGGCTTCGGAGTGGCTGCCTGCGGGCCCGTTCTGGCCGCTGGCGTAGCCGGTCATGCTGTAAACTGGCATTGCGCCTCACTGTGGTTTTGCTTGCATGCACCGAGGCGTCGGCACGGCGTTCGCTTGCCGCACCATCGCCTTCGGGCGAAACTCCCGGATTATGTCAAAGGTCAAGCCTACGCCCCTGCCGCCCGATACGGTCATTGGTGGTTACCGCGTTGTACGCCGGCTTTCCGCGGGCGGTTTCGGTGTCGTCTATCTCGCCATCGACTCCAGCGGACAGCAGGTGGCCATCAAGGAATATCTGCCGTCGTCGCTCGCCACGCGGGGGCCGGGCGAACTCGCGCCGCAGGTGCCGCCGGAGAAGCTGTCGCTGTACCGGCTGGGCTTGAAGAGCTTTTTCGAGGAAGGGCGCTCGCTGGCACAGATCTCGCACGCATCGGTGGTCAGCGTGCTCAACTTTTTCCGCGAGAACGAGACCGTCTACATGGTCATGAACTACCTGGAGGGCGCGACCCTGCAGGACTTCGTGGTCACGGCGCGCGACCTGAAGAAGCAGAAGGTGTTCCGCGAGTCGACCATCCGCTCGCTCTTCGACGAGATCCTGCGCGGCCTGCGCATCGTCCACCAGTACAAGATGCTGCATCTGGACATCAAGCCGGCCAACATCTTCGTCACCGACGACGACCGCGCCGTGCTGATCGACTTCGGCGCCGCGCGCGAAGTGCTCAGCAAGGAAGGCATCTTCATCCGCCCGATGTACACCCCCGGCTTCGCGGCCCCCGAGATGTACCGGCGCGATTCGTCCATGGGCCCCTGGACCGACATCTACGCCATCGGCGCCTGCATCTACGCCTGCATGCAGGGCTACCCGCCCAACGACGCGCCCCGGCGCATCGAGAAGGACCGCCTCAGCCTGTCGCTCTCGCGCCTGCGCGGCGTGTATTCCGACAACCTGATCGAGGTGGTCGAGTGGTGCATGTCGCTCGACCCGCTGTCGCGCCCGCAGTCGGTCTTCGCGCTGCAGAAGGAGCTCAGCCGCGAGGGCGAGCGCCGCTACACAAAGCTCACGGTGGGCGAGAAAGTGCGCCTGTCGATCGACAACATCCGTTCCTTCGACAAGAAGGCTCTGCCCAAGGCTGCCGCGCCCACCACGCGCCCTGCATGACATCATGAAATTCTCCGTCTTCCAGGTCAGCCGCAAGGGCGGACGTCTCAAGAACGAAGACCGCATGGGCTATTGCTACACGCGGGAATCGGGGTTGTTCGTGCTGGCTGACGGCATGGGCGGCCATCCGGAAGGCGAAGTGGCGGCGCAGCTCGCGCTGCAGACCATCGCCGCGCTCTACCAGCGCGAGGCGCGCCCGACCGTGAAGGACGTGAAGTCCTTCCTCGCCGAATCGGCCATGGCCGCGCACCAGCAGATCATGCGCTACGCGAGCCACAAGGCCATGCTCGACACCCCGCGCACCACCGTCGTCGCGGCCGTGTTGCAGGGCACCACCGCCACCTGGATGCACTGCGGCGATTCGCGCCTTTACGTCGTGCGCGACGGCCGCCTGCTGGTGCGCACGCGCGACCACTCGCACGCCGAGCGCCCGAAGCCGCACGGCTCCGACATGCCCGTCAACCGCAACCTGCTGCTGACCTGCCTGGGCTCGCCGACCACGCCGCTCTTCGACGTCTCGGCACCGCTGCAGCTGCAGCGCGGCGACCGCATCATGCTGTGCTCTGATGGCGTCTGGGGCGTGCTCGACGACGAACTCATCGTGCACACGCTGTCTTCCGGCAAGCCCGTGTCCGACGCCGCCCCCGACCTCGCCGAGATGGCCCTGCGCAAGGGCGGCTCCCACAGCGACAACGTCACGCTCATCGCGCTCGAATGGGAAATGCCCGACAGCGCGGACGACCGCAGCGGCGTGTCGACCGAGACCATCGAGGACGGCGTGTTCGCCTCCACCATCCAGGCCGGCATGCCGTCGGACAACGAGATCGACGACCTCGACGAAGACGCGATCGAGCGCTCCATCGCCGAGATCAACGAAGCCATCCGCAGATCGGCGGCGCGCAAGACCTGAGCGCCGCTTTCCTTCCTTTTTCCTTTTCCGGTTCTCGAACAATGACTGCTTTCACACGAAGCGGCGGCCGCGCCGCCGACCAGCTGCGCCCGGTGCGCATCACCCGCGGCTTCACCATCCATGCCGAAGGCTCGGTGCTCATCGAGTTCGGCCAGACCCGCGTGCTGTGCACCGCCTCCGTCGAAGAGAAGGTGCCGCCGCACAAGAAGGGCAGCGGCGAAGGCTGGGTCACCGCCGAATACGGCATGCTGCCGCGCGCCACCCACACCCGCAGCAGCCGCGAGGCGGCCAAGGGCAAGCAGACCGGCCGCACGCAGGAAATCCAGCGCCTCATCGGCCGCTCGATGCGCGCCGTGTTCGACCTCGCCGCGCTCGGCGAACGCACCATCCACCTCGACTGCGACGTGCTGCAGGCCGACGGCGGCACGCGCACCGCGGCCATCACCGGCGCCTTCGTCGCCGCGCAGGACGCCGTCGACAAGCTGATCGCCTCCGGCGCCATCACCGTCTCGCCCATCAAGGGCCACGTGGCCGCCATCTCGGTCGGCATCGTCGAAGGCACGCCGCTGCTCGACCTCGAATACACCGAAGACTCGGCCTGCGACACCGACATGAACGTCGTCATGACCGGCGCTGGCCACTTCGTCGAAGTGCAGGGCACGGCCGAAGGTGTGGCCTTCACGCGCGACGAAATGAACATCCTGCTCGGCCTTGCCGAAAAGGGCATCGGCGAACTCGTGACCCTGCAGAAGCAGGCACTGCTCTCGAACTGACCCATTCACTGACAACTGCATGAAACTGGTTCTGGCTTCCAACAACGCGGGCAAGCTCGCCGAACTCCAGCAACTGTTCGCGGAGCTCGCCGTCACCCTCGTGCCGCAATCGGCGCTGGGGGTGAGCGAGGCTGAAGAACCCTTCCGTACCTTCGTCGAGAACGCGCTGACCAAGGCACGCCATGCCAGCGCCGCCACCGGCCTGCCGGCCATCGCCGACGACGCAGGCCTGTGCGTCGATGCGTTCGGCGGCCTGCCGGGCGTGGACACCGCCTACTACGCCACGCAGTTCGGCTACGCCAAGGGCGACGCGAACAACGTGAAGGCGCTGCTCGAGCAGCTCGACGGCGTCGCCAACCGCCGCGCCGCGCTCGTCAGCACGCTGGTCGCGCTGCGCAGCCACGACGACCCCGAGCCGCTCATCGCCGTGGGCCGCGTGGTCGGCGAGATCGCGCCCGCGCCCATCGGCGACAACGGCTTCGGCTTCGACCCCGTCATGTACCTGCCGGCCTTCGGCAAGACCTTCGCGCAGCTGTCGCCCGAGGTGAAGAACGCCAACAGCCATCGCGGCCGCGCGGCGCAGGCCATGCTGGCGCTGATGCGCGAGCGCTGGTTCTGATGGGCGATTGATGGCCACCACGTTCCCGATCCAGCCAGCGCCGCCCACGGGCGCGCCGCAAGCCAACGACGTCCTGCACTGGATGCGTCCCGGCCCGCTGCAGCTCAGCGCGTTGCCGCCGCTGTCGCTGTACATCCACCTGCCGTGGTGCCTTCGCAAGTGCCCGTACTGCGACTTCAATTCGCACGAATGGCGCGCCGCCAGCGAGGCCGACATCGACGGCATTCCCGAGGCCGCCTACATCGACGCGCTGGTGGCTGACCTCGATGCAGCACTGCCGCTCATCTGGGGTCGCACCGTCCACACCATCTTCATCGGCGGCGGCACGCCCAGCCTGTTCTCCCCGCAGGCCATCGACCGCCTGCTGGGCGACATGCGCGCACGCCTCAAGCTCGCGCCCGACTGCGAGATCACACTCGAAGCCAACCCCGGCACCTTCGAGCGCAACCGCTTCCGCGCGTACCGCTCGGCCGGCGTCACGCGCCTGTCGGTGGGCGTGCAGAGCTTCAACGACGAGCACCTGAAGGCACTGGGCCGCGTGCACGACCGCGCGCAGGCCATTGCCGCCCTCGAAGAGGCCGCGAGCACCTTCGACACCTTCAACCTCGACCTGATGTACGCGCTGCCCGGCCAGACCCTGGACGGCCTCGACGCGGACCTCTCGCAGGCGCTGGCGCTCGCGCCGCCGCACATCTCGGTCTACCACCTGACCATCGAGCCCAACACCTGGTTCGCCAAGTTCCCGCCGGCCCTGCCCGAGGACGACATCGCCTACGCCATGCTCGACCGCATCACCGAGCGCACCGGCGCCAGCGGCATGTCGCGCTACGAGGTGTCGGCCTATGCGAGCGAAGGGCACCGCTGCGCGCACAACCTCAACTACTGGCAGTTCGGCGACTACCTCGGCATCGGCGCCGGCGCGCACAGCAAGCTGAGCTTCGCGCACCGCATCGTGCGGCAGGTGCGCTTTCGCGAGCCGCGCCTGTACATGGAGAACGCGCGCGCCGGCGCGGCCGTGTCGCAGAGCGACGAAGTGGCGCTGGCCGACCTGCCGTTCGAATTCATGCTCAATGCATTGAGGCTGAAGCAGGGCTTCACGCTGCCGCAGTTCAGCGAGCGCACGGGGCTGGCGATGACTTCGATCCAGCGCGGTTTGGAAGAGGCCGAACGCAAGGGCCTCGTCGCCCGCGACCTGTTCCGCGTATGGCCGACCGAGCGCGGCCTCGACTTCCTGAGTGACCTGCAGTCGATGTTCCTGCCCGACGAGGAGTAGGGCGCCGCCGTCGGCATAAAATCGCCGGTTCCGGAGAGTTGGGTGAGTGGTTTAAACCAGCAGTCTTGAAAACTGCCGACGTGAAAGCGTCCGTGAGTTCGAATCTCACACTCTCCGCCAGAATCAATCTCTGGCAGTTTTTGAAAGTCCCGCGCAGCCTCTGCGACGGGACTTTTTCATTTGCAGAAGCTCGTTCACCACGAGAGATCTGCTTGGCGCTTCTATCGGCCAAGCGCTCCATGCCGAAAGACTTCAGCGATACCGAATCAGGTCCGCACTGTTTCTGGTTGGCGACGAGTTTGGTCAGCCGGGACCCCTGGTCGTTGTCGTAGATCAGGGTGAGAGCCCACCGGTCGTGAACTGCGGAATTGCCGAGAAGAGTTCGCAGCCGTCCTTGTAGACATGCTCGAATTGGCGCCCTCGGCGATCGCAGCCGCCAAAGATCCCGTGTCTGCGGGCTCTCCCGCATCGGTGCAGGTGTCATAACTCCCTGCAGCCTGGGCTTGCCTAGAGGGAGGCTCATGCACCAGCCGATTTCGCGGCCTCCTCGGAGCCGCGCCCCCGAGCCTGACAACCGCGTCGATGCGCTTGGAGCGGTGGCCATCCGCCATTCCGTCGCCGCACCACCACACCCCTCCCTACCGATTCCCGTAGGCTGCACTCAGGCTTTGTAATCTAGTGTTTTTATTTGCAACGGATGTTATATTTTCCCAGAAACATTTTCATAACACTTAGGCATTCAGTTCAGGGAGGGGCGCGAGTCTCCCCGTGAATGCTCAGCGTGGGGAGCTCCGGAATTGCAGTTCAAGCCGCAAGAAAGCCCCAACTTGGTGCCACTGGCCTTGGTCATTGCGTGGCCGTTCCGGAGCCATCCATGAACACGCCAGCCGCCGCCCCACGCGCCCGCCGGCCGCTGCTGAGCTTCAGCGTCGAGGGCTTGCCGGCCCGCGACGAGCTGCTCTTCAAATCCCTTGTCCGGTTGCTCGACCACCGCACCCACCAGCACTGGGCCTGGCAGGTCGAGGACGCCGATCTGCGCGTGGTGGGCGACAGGCTCCCCGCGCCGCCTGAAGAAGAACCGGCCGACAGCCCGGTGCCGCTGTTGACGATCGGCGAGACGCCGCCGCCGCGCGGGCCGTTCCTGCGTTTGCCGTTGCATGCCGATGCGCTGGAGGCCATGCTCAACCGCCTCGGCGCGCTGGTGGTCCATGCCCGCGAGCTAGGGCTGGCTGCGGCTTCTCGCCGCCGCAACGAGCAGGCAGCGCATGGCGAGGAATACCGCCTGCTGCGCTGGCCCTCGGCCACGCTGCTCGACTCCACCCTGCGCATGAAGCTCGCCACGCTGCTCGCGAGCCGTCCGGCCTCATTGCAGGCGCTGCAGCAGCGCTCGAACGCCAGTGCGCAGGAGTGCGCGGATTTCATCTCCGTGCTCGAGCGCGCGGGCTTCGTCGCGAGCAGTGGCGGAGGCGCCACCGGCTTCGCCAACAGCCGCGCGCCCGAGTCGATCTGGCCCGATTCGCACATCTCCACCGGCAACGACGCGCCTCATGCCGCGCCCCCCGCGCCGCGAGCCAACGTGGAACCAGGCCTGCTGGCGCGCATCCGCAGCCGCCTCGGGCTGCTGTCATCCGGACCGAGGGCCTGAAGAGCGTGGAGCACAAGATTCTTTTCACCGGCACCATGGGTGCGGGCAAGACCACCGCCATCGCCGCGGTGAGCGAGATTCCACCGGTGCGCACCGAGGTGCGCAACAGCGACACCTCCGTCGCCAAGGCCACCACCACCGTGGGCCTGGACTACGGCGAGCTCACGCTCGACAACGGCGAGAAGCTGCGCCTGTACGGCACGCCGGGGCAGATGCGCTTCGACTTCATGTGGCGCATCCTCGCGCGCGGCGCGCTGGGCCTCGTGGTCCTGGTCGACAACAGCCGCCCCGATCCGCTGGCCGATCTGGAGGTGTACCTCGACGGCTTCGCCGAGCTCATCGAGAAGACGGCCTGCGTGGTCGCGGTGGGCCGCATGGAGACGCACTCAGAACCGGGCCTCGAGGCCTACGCCCAGCGCATGCAGGACAAGGGTGTGCTGTGCCCCGTGCTGCCGGCCAACGTGACCGATCCGCAGCAGGTGGTGCAGCTGCTCGAGCTGCTGTTGATCCAGCTCGAAGCCTGAGCACCGGACTGCTTTCCTTTTCCTTTCCTCTCACCGCAACGCCGGACCCCATCCACATGAACATCGCACCCCGCATCAAGGACGCCGCCGAGACCGTCGTGGACACGCTCATGCGCGAGATCAAGGGCGTGAAGGCCGTGGTGATCGCGACCGAGGACGGCCTGGAGCTGGCCGCGCGCGCGGAGAACACCGCGCAGGTCGCGCGCATGTCGGCCATCGCGAGTTCGCTGGCCGCGCTCGGCGCGGTGGCGGGCGAGGAGAGCGGCCTCGGCCAGTGCGAAAACGTCGCCATCGAAACCGCGCTGGGCCACATCCTGATGCTGCAGGCCCGCCACGAGGAAGCCGGGCTGATCGTGAGCGTGGTGACGGGCAAGGACGCCGTCATCGGCCAGGCCCTGTACTTCTCCAAGCAGGCAACGCTCGCGCTGCAGCGCGCCTGAACTTCACAGCCTTCTTTCTCCGTTCGTTTCTTCACCAGCGGCTGCCGCTCATCATTCGCCCGGGCGGCGGCCGATCATCAGGGCGATGGACTACCTACGAAAGACTCCGATGGCAAACATCAAGCAATCCATGGACGAACTCATGACGATCGACGGCGCGCTGTGCGCGGCACTGGTCGATTCGGGCAGCGGCATGATCCTTGGGCAGATCGGTTCGGGCGTCGACCTGGAAGTGGCCGCCGCCGGCAATACCGAAGTGGTGCGCGCCAAGCACAAGACGATGCGCGCACTGGGCCTGAACGACGTGATCGAGGACATCCTGATCACGCTCGGCCGCCAGTACCACATCATCCGCCCGCTGCAGAAGCACGAAGGCCTGTTCATCTACCTGGTGCTCGACAAGTCGAAGTCGAACCTCGCGCTCGCGCGGCGCAAGACGCAGGACGTGGAGCAGACGGTAGTGGTCTGACCGACGCGCCTCCATCCTCCGCGCAGACTGCGCCAGAGCCCGCCCGGCTGCGAGAGCCTGGCGGGCTTTTTCGTTGCCGCTCGCCTGCTGCCCTCGAAAAACGGGCGGTGCAGAGCCTCGGCGAAGGCCGCCACTGCTCGATCGCAGTGCCTACCGAATTCTCGGTATTGATCGCACCCGGATTGAGCCGGATATTGAAGCCACGCCGCCGGGGCTGGCGCCAACGGGAGTTGGCCTGCGCGGCTCGGGGAACGGGCGACAGTCTCGTGCCCTCGTTCTCTCATCTTGTTGGCTGGGGAGTCGTGTCCATGCATAAAGCTGCGCTAGACCTGTTTCTTGCCGAGTGCACAGCCACCGCGCTGAAATCTGAAGTTGAACTCAGAGGCACATTGGCGAGCGCCCTGCAAGTCCGCCACAAGATCCGGGACACCGATCTCCAGACCCTGTTCAAGCTGGCCGACGGTGCGCCGCCAAACACATTCAAGCGGGCCTACTACGTCCTGACGTTGCAGTTGTTCGCGGGCTCGGCCTACAAGGACTTCGGACCGATCTTCAGCGCTTTCAGCGGCAACCTGTCGCACACGCAGGTCACTCCCCACTGGGACTCACAGAAGCCTCACAAGCTGGGCTCGATCTACGCGGCGGAGCCGATGAACCTGTTCGCCGGATGGTCGTTGACCAACACGCGCAACAACCAGACCATGCTCGATCCTCACGTGCTGATGGAGCATCTCGACGGATCGATCTCCAGCGACCTGAATGGGGTGTCGTCCAGTTCGACCACCCCGACGGTCGGCATGAGGATCTCGGGTGCGCTCGACCGGCTGGACGCGAAAGCCACGACGCAGCGTCTGCAGGGGGAAACGCCCCAGGGGCTCAAGCGAAGGTATTCGGCATACAGCCTGAACCTGAAGAGCGACGAAGCCCGGATGCAGAACACCTTGGGCAAGCTGTCCGGCGGCCATGCGCGGGACTACGACCGCGAGCAGGCACTCAGGAAGTTCGAGAAGCTGCTGCGGGACATGCGCAACAGCACCCGCGCAGGCCTCGAGCACTATCGGGAGCTGTACCGGAATGTGCCGCAGGACAGTGCGATCAGCGGCCATCTGGCGGAGGCGTACCAGTCCTGGAAAGTCCATCGGCTGACCGCGGAAGCCGAGATCGAGGCGCTTTGCACCAAGCTGAAGAGTCCTCACTGGGGCGGCTCGAACATCATGACGCTGCCCCACAAGGACGCGTCGCGGCCGGTGCCGCAGTCCGTGCAGCAGCTACCACAGTACTTCCCGCAGCATCAGCCGTTTGGACAACAGCAGGCGCCGCACTATCCGCAGCAGCATCAGCCATTCGGGCAGCAGCAGGCGCCGCACTATCCGCAGCAGCATCAGCCGTTCGGACAGCAGCAGGCGCCGCACTACCCGCAGCAGCATCAGCCGTTCGGACAGCAGCAGGCGCCGCACTATCCGCAGCAGCATCAGCCGTTCGGACAGCAACAAGCACCGCACTACCCGCAGCAGCATGGTCATCAGCAGCAGCCGCAGACCTTCCCGCCGCAGACCTGGTTCTTTCCGAAGTAGTAGAGAAAGAGTCCGGCCGCGCACCTTGCCAGCGTCCGGCCGATGGATCAGCGGCCGCGCGACGCCATCGTCTCCGAAGGCCGCTCCCCGAAGCGCGCGCGGTATTGCGCCGCGAAGTGCCCCAGGTGGAGAAAGCCGTACTTCTGCGCCACATCGCGCACGCCGGCTCCGGTGGCGCCGGCCGTCGTCTGCTGCAATTCGGCCCGCACCCTGTCGAGCCTCGTCTCGCGCAGGAACTCCATGGGCCCCTGTCCCGCATGCTGGCGAAACGCCAGCTGCAGGGCGCGTGCGCTGCAGCCGACCTCGCGGCAGACATCGGCCAGCGACAGGGGCTGGTCCGCATGCGCCGACATGTATTCCTGCGCCTTGCGGACCACGCGCGGCAGCAGGCGCCGCTGGTTGCCGCCGGCAAGGGCTTTCGAGTGGTTGTGGCCCGCCGACATCAGCAGGCTGGAGATCAGATAAGCCTCGGCGTGCTCGGCCAGCGGGCCGCCACTCTGAAGCCCGGTGCCGGCATCGAGCGTGAGGCGCAGGTAGTCGATGAAATGCACCAGCGGCGCGAGTGTGGGGCTGTCCAGCGGCACGCCGAGGTCGAACACCAGCGGCTTTCCGACAGGTGCCTGCAGCAGCGATTCGAGCCGTGAAAGCAGCGCTGAGCGTGCCAGTTGCACGATCAGGTGCGGGCTTCCGTCGGCCCAGCGCATCGACAGCGGCTCGGTGGGCGAGGGCAGTGACGCCAGGCGGGGCGTGGCCTCCACCTGCTGCGCGCCGCAGCGGATTTCGGCGCCGCCGCGCAACGGAATCTGCAACAGGAAGAAATCCTGCAGGTAGCCCGGGTCGATCTGCACGCCGGGGCCGTACTGCACATAGTTGAGGCTCACGTCCCGGTGCAGCCGCGCGCTGTGGTGGCAGGCGTCCAGCGTGGTGCGCGGCCTGAGCATGACGAGGCCGTGCGGGCAGAACACGCGGGCCACGCTTTCACGCGCCTCGTCCACGTCGTGGCTCTCGAAAAGCCGGTAGCGCTGCAGCGGCAACGGTGGGGTCGTGAGGGTTTCCATGGGGCGAGAACAGGGCGTGGGCACCGTAGCAAAAACCATCCCCGCCCACAATTCGGGCCTCCCCTCGGGCCCGCATGAGGCGTCGCTCAAGAAAACTGCGCGCCAGGGACAGGGCCTGCGTTTGCGGGATTCGTCCGGGGCCCCCTTGCCCATAACGTTCGCTCCACAGGCACCAGCCGGGCCTGCCCGATCAACCGAGGAGAGCAAGCGTCATGTTCAAGGGACTCGAAGGCAAGAGCGCCATCGTCACCGGTGGCTCCACACTGATAGGCGCGGGCGTGGTGCGCGCCCTGCATGCGGCGGGCGTGAAGGTCGTCATCGCCGACATCGACGCCGCCAACGGCCAGGCCCTGGCGGATTCGCTGGGCGCCGGCGTGCGCTTCGTGCGCACCGACATCACCGACGACGCGCAGGTGAAGGCCTGCGTCGCGGAAGCGGCCGGGCGGCACGGCGGGGTGCACTTCCTCGTCAACCTGGCGTGCTCCTACGTGGACGACGGCTTCAAGTCGCCCCGAGCCGACTGGCTCACCTCGTTCAACGTGAACGTGGCCAGCGCGGTGGCGATGCTGCAGGCCGTGCATCCGCACATGGTGGCGGCCGGCGGCGGGGCGGTGGTCAATTTCACGAGCATCTCGTCGAGCGTGGCGCAGACGGGCCGCTGGCTCTATCCGGTGAGCAAGGCGGCGATGGCGCAGCTCACGCGCAACATGGCGATGGACCTCGCGCCCGACCGCATCCGCGTGAACAGCGTGTCGCCGGGCTGGACCTGGTCGGCCGTGATGAACCAGCTCACCAACGGCGACCGCGCCAAGACCGACCGTGTGGCCGCGCCCTTCCACCTGCTGGGCCGCGTCGGCGACCCGGACGAGGTGGCGCAGGTGGTGCTGTTCCTGTGCTCCGACCACGCGAGCTTCGTGACCGGCGCCGACTACGCGGTGGACGGCGGCTACTCCGCCATGGGCCCCGAGCAGGCCGTTGCCGCCATTCCCAAGTTGATGGACTGACCCGCTCCACGCGGAGCATCGAAGGAGCATGAAATGAAGCGAATCGCCATCGTCGGAGCGGGCCAATCGGGCCTGCAACTGGGGCTCGGCCTGCTTGCCGCGGGCTACGAGGTCACGATGTTCAGCAACCGCACGGGAGAAGACATCCGGCACGGCAAGGTCATGTCGAGCCAGTGCATGTTCCACACCTCGCTGCAGATCGAGCGCGACCTGGGGCTGGACCACTGGGGCAGCGCATGCCCCACGGTGGACGGCATCGGCCTGGCCGTGCCGCACCCCGAGGAGAAAGGCGCCAAGGCCATCGACTGGGTCGCACGGCTGAATTCGAGCGCGCAGTCGGTCGACCAGCGCGTGAAGATCCCGGCGTGGATGGACGAATTCCGGAAGAAGGGCGGCGAGCTCGTCTTCAAGGACGCGGGCATCGACGAGCTGGAGACCTGCACGCAGACCCACGACCTCACGCTGGTGGCCAGCGGCAAGGGCGAGATCTCCAAGCTCTTCGAGCGCGACGCCCACAAGTCCACCTACGACAAGCCGCAGCGCGCGCTGGCGCTGACCTACGTGAAGGGCATGAAGCCGCGCGAGCCGCACTCGGCCGTGTGCTTCAACCTGATTCCCGGTGTGGGCGAGTACTTCGTGTTCCCCGCGCTGACCACCACGGGGTCCTGCGAGATCATGGTGTTCGAAGGCGTGCCCGGCGGCCCGATGGACTGCTGGGCCGACGTGAAGACGCCCGGGGAACATCTGGCGCGCAGCAAGTGGATCGTCGACACCTTCACGCCATGGGAGGCCGAGCGCTGCCGCGACATCGAGCTGACCGACGACAACGGCATCCTCGCCGGCCGCTTCGCGCCCACGGTGCGCAAGCCGGTGGCGACGCTGCCTTCGGGGCGCAAGGTGCTGGGCCTGGCCGACGTGGTGGTGCTCAACGACCCGATCACGGGGCAGGGCTCGAACAACGCCGCCAAGTGCGCCGACACCTACCTCAAGAGCATCCTCGCGCGCGGCGACGGCCCGGCCGACGCGGCCTGGATGCAGCAGACTTTCGACCGCTACTGGTTCGGCTACGCGCAATGGGTCTCGCAGTGGACCAACATGCTGCTCGCGCCGCCGCCGCCCCATGTGCTGAACCTGCTCGGTGCCGCCGGCGCGATGCCGCCGCTGGCCAGCGCGTTCGCCAACGGTTTCGACGATCCGCGCACCTACTTCCCGTGGTTCGCGGACCCGACCGAGGCGCAGCGCTTCATCGACACCTGCGCCGCCGTCGCATAGCTGGAGCCGCACCATGAAGCGACGCGTGGCCATCGTCGGCGCCGGCCAGTCCGGCATGCAGCTCGCGCTCGGCCTGCAGAGCGCGGGGCACGAGGTGACGGTGTTCTCCAACCGCAGCGCGCGGGAGATCGGCGAAGGGCCGGTGATGTCCAGCCAGTGCATGTTCGAGACCGCGCTGCAGACCGAGCGCGAGCTCGGGCTCGACTGGTGGGCCGATGAACGCCCGGCGGTGGAAGGCATCGCCATGACGGTGCGCAACCCCGAGGGCGGCAGGGCTGTCGAATGGAGCGCAAAGCTCGACGGCCCCGCGCAGTCGGTCGACCAGCGGCTCAAGATACCCGCGTGGATGGCCGAGTTCGAGAAGCGTGGCGGACGGCTGGTGCTGCGCGACGTGGACATCGACGACCTGGAGACCTGCGCGCAGATGAACGACCTCGTGGTCGTGGCAAGTGGCAAGGGCGAGATCTCCAGGCTCTTCGAGCGCGACGACGAGCGCTCGCCTTTCACGCAGCCGCAGCGCGCGCTGGCGCTGACCTACGTGAAGGGCATGAAGCCGCGCGAGCCGCACCCGGCGGTGTGCTTCAACCTGATTCCCGGCGTGGGCGAATATTTCGTGTTCCCCGCGCTGACCACCACGGGGCCCTGCGAGATCATGGTGTTCGAAGGCGTGCCCGGCGGCCCGATGGATTGCTGGGCCGACGTGAAGACGCCGCAGGAGCATCTGGCGCGCAGCAAGTGGATTCTCGAAACCTTCCTGCCCTGGGAAGCCGAGCGCTGCAGGAGCATCGAGCTGACCGACGGCAACGGCATCCTCTCTGGCCGCTTCACCCCGACGGTGCGCAAGCCCGTGGCAACGCTGCCTTCCGGCCGCAAGGTGCTGGGCCTCGCCGACGCCGTGGTGCTCAACGACCCGATCACGGGGCAGGGCTCGAACAACGCGGCCAAGTGCGCCGACATCTACCTCAAGCGCATCCTCGAGCAAGGCGACGAACCCTTCGACGCCGAGTGGATGCAGAAGACCTTCGACCGCTACTGGGAAGGCTACGCGCGCTGGGCCACCGACTGGACCAACAGCCTGCTCGCGCCGCCCAAACCTCATCTGCAGAAGCTGCTGCAGAGCGCCAGCAGCATGCCAGCGGTCGCGAGCGTCGTGGTCAACGGCTTCGACGATCCGCGCGCCTTCGCGCCCTGGTGGTTCGATGCCGCCGAGGCGGACCGCTTTCTCGAAGACCGCGCGCGCGAGGCCGTGGTCGACCGCTTCGACCGGCGCGACTTCCGCAGGGCGCTTGGCCAGTTCAGCACCGGCGTGACCGTCATCACCACCCGCGCGATGGACGGCCGCCGCGTGGGCATGACTGCCAATTCGTTCTCGTCGGTCTCGCTCGATCCGCCGCTGGTGCTGTGGAGCCTCGCGCGGCAGGCGCCGAGCCTGGGCGACTTCACCGGCGCCAGCCATTTCGCGATCAACGTGCTGGCGGCGAACCAGCATCACCTGTCGCGGCAGTTCTCGACGCCGCAGGCGGACAAGTTCGGCAGCGTGGACTGCTGCGAGGGCACCTCCGGCGTGCCGCTGCTCAACGGCGTCATCGCGCGCTTCGTGTGCCGCAACGTCAGGCAGTACGATGGCGGCGACCACCTCATCTTCATCGGCGAGGTCGAGCGCTACGACCGCTTCGACGGCGAGCCGCTGGTCTTTCATTCGGGCTACTACCAGGTGACGACGCGACATCCGGAATGCATGCAATGAGCAATGAACGCGCGGCCCGCACCATCCACCCCATGAACGGAGCAAAACACATGCAGCAGAATTCACCCCACGCGGCAGCACCACAGCGCATCCGCATCGACGCCACCGACGCGAGCGGCAGTTTCAGCGGCTACCTCGCACTGCCCGCCTCGGGCACCGGGCCCGGCCTGGTCATCGCGCAGGAGATCTTCGGCGTGAACGCCACCATGCGCGAGGTGGCCGACTACTACGCCGAAGAAGGCTACGTCGTGCTCGTGCCCGACCTGTTCTGGCGCCAGCAGCCCGACGTGGAGCTGGGCTATTCGCCCGAAGACTGGCAGCGCGCCTTCGGCTTCTACCAGGGCTTCGACGAGGCCAAGGGCATGGAGGACATGCAGGCCTCGATCACCGCCTTGCGCCAGCGCCCCGAGGTGCAGGACGCCAAGGTCGGCGTGCTCGGCTTCTGCCTCGGCGGCAAGCTGGCCTACCTCGCGGCCTGCCGCACCGATGCGGACGTGGCCGTGGGCTACTACGGCGTGGGCATCGATGCCGCGCTCGACGAGGCCGACAAGATCAAGCGCCCGCTCACGCTGCACATCGCCGAGCTCGACAAGTTCTGCCCGCCCGAGGCGCGAGACCGCATCGTCGCGGCGCTCAAGGACCGCCCCGGCGTTTCGCTGCACGTGTACCCGGGCATGGACCACGCCTTCGCGCGGCTGGGCGGCGAGCACTTCCACAAGCCCTCGGCGCTGATGGCGCACGAGCGCAGCATCGCCACGCTGAAGGGCGCCATCGGCCCGCACTACGACCTCTCGGCGCTTTGGGACAAGCACTGCGAGTACGAGTTCGGCACGCGCAACGTCGACGACACCATGTCGACCATGGTGGCCGAGCCCTACGTCAACCACATCCCGACCATGACCGGCGGCGTGGGCTACAAGAACCTGCACGCCTTCTATTCGAACCACTTCGTCAACAGCAACCCGCCCGACACCTCGCTGGTACCGATCTCGCGCACCATCGGTGCGACGCAGGTGGTCGACGAGATGTTGTTCTGCTTCACCCACACCACCGAGATCCCGTGGATGCTGCCGGGCGTGGCGCCCACCGGCAAGCGCGTGGAGATCCCGCTGCTCGCGGTCATCAAGTTCCGCGGCGACAAGCTCTATCACGAGCACATCTACTGGGACCAGGCCAGCGTGCTGGTGCAGGTGGGGCTGCTCGACGCGAAGCTTCTGCCGGTGGCCGGCGTCGAGACGGCGCGCAAGCTGCTCGACGAGACGCTGCCGTCGAACACGCTGATGCAGCGCTGAGGGCTCAGTCCGAGGCCTTCACCGCATCCACCAGGAAGCGCACGAAGGCCTTCGCCGCATCGGGCAGCGAGCGGCCCGCCATGGTTTCGATGGCGAGGTGCCGCTCGTGCATCTCGCGGTCCTTCAGCGCAATGGCGACCAGCGCCTTGCTCTGCAGCAGTGTTCGGATCGACAGCGGACCGTAGAAGGCGATGCTGCCGCCGCCCGCGGCCGCGAAGCTCAGCAGCGCGTTCGCGTGGTTGCTCGACATCGCCAGCTGGTAGCGCAGCTCCTGCCGCGAGCAGCTCGCGTCGAGCAGGCGGCGGATGGAGCTGTCTTCCTGCGGCAGCCCCAGCGGGTACGCCACCACCTGTCGAAGCGAAAGCTGTCGTTGCTTCGCCAGTGGGTGGTCCATGGCCATCACCGCGAGGATGGGGCTCGGGTGCCGCAGCTGGACCTCGATGCCTGGCTCGGGCAACGCGCTGAGCGTGATGCCGACGTCGGCTTCGCCGTCGCGCACCAGCCTCGAAATGTCGGCGGGCGCGCAGACCTCCAGGTGAAAGCGGATGCCCGCGTGCTTGAGGCGGAACTGCGCGATCAGCCGTGGAATGAAGTCGAAGGCGAAGCCCTCGGTGCTCGCCACGCGGACGTAGCCGCTACGCAGCCCGCGCAGGCCGGCGATCTCGTTGGCGACGCGCTCGATGTCCTGCTGCGCCCGCTTGGCGTGCGCAGCCAGCAGTTCCCCCGCGGCATTGGGCACCA
The DNA here is from genome assembly GCF_056867935.1 of Variovorax sp. TLI9-5A. Classification (NCBI taxonomy): domain Bacteria; kingdom Pseudomonadati; phylum Pseudomonadota; class Betaproteobacteria; order Burkholderiales; family Comamonadaceae; genus Variovorax; species Variovorax sp. TLI9-5A. The sequence continues at coordinate 1,551,659 of NZ_CP200310.1, forward strand.
TGCCGCGCGCATGGCGTTCGAAGAGCAGGGTGTCGAGCTCGCGCTCCAGCCGCGCGACCTGCCGGCTCACGGCCGAGGGCGCGACGTTGAGCTTGAGTGCGGCTTCCTTCACCGAGCCGGTCTTCACCACCTCGAGAAAGTAGCGCACGGCGGTTTCCTGCAAGGCACGAGGCGCCATGGATCGCTCCTGCACGTGGTCTGGACGGATGCTGTGAATTGCCGATTCGGCAACGAAGAATTCTAAACATTGCGCTTGTGACACCGGCATGACGATCCTAGGATGAACTCGTTCGCACCCTCGAACCCCTGTCATCCAGTCGAAATTCCAGGAGTCCCGATGAACCGTCTCCCGCTCGTGGCGCGCATGGCATTGCTGTGCTGCAGCCTTGGACTTGGCGCCATGCCGCTGGCGTCCCTTGCCGCCGAGACGGGGTTTCCCGCGCGGCCGGTCACTTTGGTGATTCCATTCCCGCCCGGCGGTGCCACCGACGTCAACGGCCGTGTGATCGCGCAGCGCCTGGGCAAGGAACTGGGCCAGCCGGTGGTCATCGAGAACCGCGGTGGCGCCGGCACGGTGGTCGGCGCGAGCTACGTGGCGAAGTCCGCACCCGATGGCTACACACTGCTGCTGAGTTCGGGCTCCACCTTCACCGTCAATCCCGCGATCCGCAGCAACCTGCCCTACGACCCGGTGAAGAGCTTCGAGCCCATCGGCATCGCCGGGCGCGTTGCGCTGATCCTTCTGGCGAACAGCGAAGTGCCGGTGCAGACGGTCAAGCAGTTCGTCGACTACGTGAAGGCCGCGCCTGGCAAGTACTCGTACGGCTCCTTCGGCACCGGCACCACCGCGCAGTTCGCGGGCGAAACCATGCTGCACGCCACCGGCCTGAAGATGACGCACATACCCTACAAGGGCAGCGCCCCGGCCATGACCGACCTGATGGGCGGGCAGATCCCGTTCAGCATCGACACCGTGAGCGCGGCCGTTCCGCAGCTCAAGAGCGGAAAGATCAAGGCGATCGCGCTGACCACCGCGAAGCGCTCGGCGCTGCTGCCCGACGTGCCCACCTTTGCCGAGAGCGGCTATCCCGATGTCGACATGGATTCCTGGCTCATGCTCGCGGCCCCCAAGGGTGTGCCCGCCGACGTGAAGGCCAGGCTGGAGAAGGCACTGGCCGCGACCATTGCCGATCCGGAAACGAAGAACAAGCTGCTGGCCGCGGGGCTGGAGCCGAGCTACAGCAGCGCGGCGGCAAGCGTCGAGCTGATCAACCGCGAACTGCCGATCATGCGAGCCGTTGCCGCGCGAGCCAGCATCACCGCCGATTGAATTGGCTCTCCCCCAGGCTTCGCGCACTTCGTGTCGCTGCGCCAACCCCCTCGCCGGGGGCGACACCGACGGCCCGGCAAAGCCGGTTCCGTGGTGTCCCGCGAATGCGCAGCGCCATGCCCAGAACAAGAGACATCGATGACCCCTGCCAAAACAACCCACGATTCCGCCACCGAACTCGTCGAAAAATCCGCTGTCGAACTGCGCCGCCTCATCGGCAGCAAGCAGGTCTCGCCCGTCGAGCTGCTGGAGGCATGCATCGCGCGCATCGAGCGCCTGAACCCCTTCGTCAACGCAGTCACCGCCACCTGCTTCGACCGCGCGCGCGCTGAGGCGAAGGCGGCCGAAGGCGCCGTGATGCGCGGCGACGCGCTGGGCCTGCTGCACGGCCTGCCGATGGGCGTGAAGGACCTGGAGCCCACCGAGGGCCTGCTCACCACCTGGGGCTCGCCGATCTACCGCGACCACGTGCCGACGGAAGACATCGAACTCGTGGCGCGCCTGCGCCGCGCGGGCGCCGTCGTCGCGGGCAAGACCAACGTGCCCGAGATGGGCGCGGGTGCCAACTCGCGCAACGACGTCTGGGGCGCCACCGGCAATCCCTTCAATCCGAACCTCAACGCGGGCGGTTCATCGGGCGGCTCGGCGGCCGCGCTGGCGTGCGACATGCTGCCAGTGTGCACCGGCTCCGACACCGGCGGCTCGCTGCGCATTCCGGCCGCGAAGTGCGGCGTGGTGGGCTTCAGGCCATCGCCAGGCGTGGTGCCCAGCGTGCGCAAGCCGCTGGGCTGGACGCCCATTTCGGTCGTCGGCCCCATGGGCCGCACCGTGGAGGAGGCCTGCCTGCAGCTCGCCGCCTCCGCCGGCATGTGCGCGGGCGATCCGCTGAGCTATCCGCTCGACCCGATGTCATTCCTCGCGCCACCGCCCGTCGACCTGGGGCGGCTGCGCGTGGCATGGACCGAAGACTTCGGCATCTGCGCGGTGGACGACGGCATCCGCGCCACCTTCCGCCACAAGATCGAAGCGATGCGGCACCTGTTCGGCCGCTGCGACAAGGTCGAGTTCGACATGGGCGAGGCGCACCGCTGCTTCGACGTGCTGCGCGCCGAGGCCTTCGTGGCCGGCATGCAGGCGGCCTACGAGCGCGATCCGGACAGCCTCGGCCCCAACCCGCGCGCCAACTACGAGATGGGCGCGAAGATGAGCCTGCTCGACAGCGCCTGGGCGCAGGCCGAGCAGACCCGGCTGCTGAAGCGCTTCCAGGCCACCTTCGCCGACTACGACCTCGTGCTGTCGCCGACCACACCCGTCTCGCCCTTCCCCTGGACGCAGCTCTACGCCGCCACCATCAACGGCGAGCCGCAGGCCAACTACTACCGCTGGCTGGCACTGACCTACGTGGTCACGCTGACCACGCATCCGGCGATAACGCTGCCCTGCGGCCTCGACCACGCGGGCATGCCTTTCGGGCTGCAGGTGGTGGGCGGGTTCAGGGCCGACCACCAGCTGCTGGGCGCGGCGCATGCGATGGAGGCGGCGTTCTCGTCGAACCCTGAGCTGCGCCGTCCGCGCCCCGACCTCGCCGCGCTGCGCGTGGCCGAGCCGGCGCTGACTTCGATCGTCAAGGCGCCGCCGGTCTTCGGTGACGGCCGTGCTGTCGCATCGGCCGCGGTGTCGGCCGTCTAGGCGTTCGCCACCGCGTAGGGCGTGAACCGGCTTTCGTTTTCGTTCACGTCCAGCGCCCGCCCGATGAAGGGGAACGCCCGCTGCGGGCAGGCCGTGCGCTCGCACACCTTGCAGCCCATGCCGATGGGCGTGGGCGCTTCCTGGTCCGCGAGGTCGAGGCCCTTGGAATAGATCAGCCTCGACGCATGCCGGATGTCGCAGCCCAGGCCGATCGCGAAGGTCTTGCTCGGTGAGCCGAAGCCGCGCTGTCCGTGCGACACCGTGCGCGCCACCCAGAGATAGGTGCGCCCGTCGGGCATGCGCGCGAGCTGCCGCAGTACCCGCCCGGGCTGCGCGAAGGCCTCGTACACGTTCCACAGCGGGCAGGTGCCGCCAGTCTTCGAGAAGTGGAAGTGCGTGGCCGACTGCCGCTTCGAGATGTTGCCGGCACGGTCCACGCGGATGAAGAAGAAAGGCACGCCCGGCGCGCCGGGCCGCTGCATCGAGCTCAGGCGGTGGCAGACCGTCTCGAAGCCCACGCCGAAGCGGCGCGCCAGCAGGTCGATGTCGTAGCGCAGGGCTTCCGCCGTCTTCAGGAACAGGCCGTAGGGCAGCAGCATGGCGCTGGCGAAGTAGTTCGCCAGTCCGATGCGGGCCAGCGCATGCGTGGGCGCGTCGTCGTTGAAGTTGGCGCCCTGCAGCAGCGACTCGATCAGCCGCGCCTGCTCCAGCAGCGCCAGCTGGGTCGCGAGCTGGAAGGCCTGCTGCCCGGGCTCGAGGCTGGCCGACAGGTGCAGCACGCGGCTGGCAGGGTCGTAGCGGCGCTGGCTGTCGATGGCGTCTTCGTCGGTGGACACCACGTGCACGCCGTGCTGCTTCGAAAGGCGCTGCTGCAGCCATTCCGACAGCGGGCCGCCGCGGCCGCGCGCTTCGTCCGCGAGCTTTTCCGCCTGCAGGTCCAGCTCCTCGAAATGGTTCTGGTGGGCGAAGAAGAAGTCGCGCACCGCCTCGAAGGGCATCGGCCGTGCGTTCGTGAGTTCGCCGCGTCCGTCGCCGAGTTCGGTGGCCATGATCTCCAGCCGCTCCATCGCTTCCTGGTGGCGGCGGTGCAGCGCCAGCAGCGCACGCGCCACGGCTGGCATCTGCGAGGCCACTTCGCGCAGCTCGGGCAGGGCGACGGCTTCACCGCCGGGGTTGTCGGCCAGCGCATCGCGCATGCCCGAGACCAGGCGGGCTTCCTCGTCTTCCGAGAACTGCTGCACGTCGACGCCGAGCGTGCGGCTGATCTTGAGCAGCACGGCCACGGTGAGCGGCCGCTGGTTCTGCTCCAGCTGGTTCAGGTAGCTGGGCGACAGGCCCAGCGCCTGCGCCAGCGCCACCTGCGTCATGCCGCGCTCGGCGCGCAGCTTGCGCAGGCGCACGCCCATGAAGGTCTTGCTCATCTTGCGGCTCCTTGCTGCCTCTGTGGTGTTCGCAATATTCGCAAATCAGGTGCTTTCCATTCGCAATGATTGGCCAATTCAGTCCTTCATTATGGGTGCGCATTTGCGTAAATTGCGAATCATGACAAACCGGAACACGGCACTCGAGCTCACGGAAATCGTGTTCCCGGAGCATGCGAACCACTACGGCACGCTGTTCGGCGGCAATGCGCTGATGCTGATGTCCAAGGCGGCCTTCCTGGCGGCGCGCGACTTCGCGCAGGCCGACGTGGTCATGGCCGGCTGCGGTGACACGCAGTTCCTCGCGCCCGTGCCGGTCGGCAGCGTGCTGCGGCTGCGCGCCTGGGTCAGCCGGCAGGGCCGCAGCTCGCTCACCGTCAGCGTCACTGGCAGCTTCGAGCAACTGGGGCAGGCGCCGCGCGAGGCGCTGAGCTCCTTCTTCGAGATGGTCGCCGTGGACAAGAGCGGACGGCCCAGGCGCATCCCCAACGCACAACCGAATCCAGAAAAGGAAGCAGCATGAACGACATCGCCACCCCCGCCGAGGCCTCCACCGAAGCCGCAACCGGCTTCAAGCCGAAGAAGTCCGTGGCCCTGTCCGGCGTGACCGCCGGCAACACCGCGCTGTGCACCGTCGGGCGCACCGGCAACGACCTGCACTACCGCGGCTACGACATCCTCGACATCGCCGAGGTCTGCGAGTTCGAGGAAATCGCGCACCTGCTGGTGCACGGCAAGCTGCCCACGGCCGCGGAGCTGCGCGCCTACAAGGCCAGGCTCAAGTCGATGCGCGGCCTGCCCGCGAGCCTGAAGGAAGCGCTGGAGCAACTGCCCGCCGGCGCGCACCCGATGGACGTGATGCGCACCGGCGTCTCGTCGCTGGGCTGCATGCTGCCCGAGAAGGAAGACCACAACCTGCCGGGCGCGCGCGACATCGCCGACCGGCTGATGGCTTCGCTGGGCTCGATGCTTCTGTACTGGTATCACTGGTCCACGCAGGGCAAGCGCATCGACGTGGAGACCGACGACGACTCCATCGGCGGCCACTTCCTCCACCTGCTGCATGGCCGGAAACCTTCGCAAGCCTGGGTGCGCGCGATGCACACCTCGCTCAATCTCTACGCCGAGCACGAGTTCAACGCTTCGACCTTCACCGCGCGCGTGGTGGCGGGCACCGGCTCCGACATGTACTCGGCCATCACCGGCGCCATCGGCGCGCTGCGCGGGCCCAAGCACGGCGGCGCCAACGAGGTGGCCTTCGAGATCCAGAAGCGCTACGACTCGCCCGGCGAAGCCGAGGCCGACATCCGCCGCCGCGTCGAGGCCAGGGAAGTGGTGATCGGCTTCGGCCACCCGGTCTACACCGTGAGCGATCCGCGCAACGTGGTCATCAAGGGCGTGGCGAGGTCGCTGTCGCAGGAGGCCGGTTCGACCAAGATGTTCGACATCGCCGAGCGGCTCGAAGGCGTGATGTGGGAGGTCAAGAAGATGTTTCCCAACCTCGACTGGTTCAGCGCCGTGAGCTATCACATGATGGGCGTGCCCACGGCCATGTTCACGCCGCTCTTCGTCATCGCGCGCACCTCGGGCTGGGCGGCGCACATCATCGAGCAGCGCATCGACAACAAGATCATCCGGCCCAGCGCCAACTACACCGGGCCGGAAGACCTGAAGTTCGCGCCGATCCAGGATCGGAAGTAAAAAGAGAAGAAGACGAGACAAGACATCGCAGAAGAGGCCCGATCGCCGCCCCCATGAATACCCAGTACCGCAAGAACCTTCCCGGCACCACGCTGGACCATTTCGACGCGCGCGAAGCCGTCGAGGCCCTGCGTCCCGGCGCCTGGGTCACGCTGCCCTACACCTCGCGCGTGCACGCCGAGAATCTCGTGCGCCGCTGCGATCCGGCCATCCTCGAGCAGAGCCTGCGGCAGATCGTCGAGGGCCGGCGCGAGCACGACTTTCCGTGGTTTCCGGCGCGCGTGGTGTGCCACGACATCCTGGGCCAGACCGCGCTGGTCGACCTGGCCGGCCTGCGCGATGCCATCGCCGAGCAGGGCGGCGACCCGGCGCAGGTGAACCCGGTGGTGCCGGTGCAGCTCATCGTGGACCATTCGCTGGCGGTGGAGTGCGGCGGCTTCGACCCCGACGCCTTCGCGAAGAACCGCGCCATCGAGGACCGGCGCAACGAAGACCGCTTCCACTTCATCGACTGGACGAAGCGGGCCTTCAGGAACGTGGAGGTGATACCGCCGGGCAACGGGATCATGCATCAGATCAACCTGGAGCGGATGTCGCCCGTGGTGCATGCGCAGGACGGCGTGGCCTTCCCCGACACGCTGGTCGGCACCGACAGCCACACGCCGCACGTCGACGCGCTGGGCGTCATCGCCATCGGCGTGGGCGGGCTGGAGGCCGAGAACGTGATGCTGGGCCGGGCCTCGTGGATGCGCCTGCCCGTCATCGTCGGCGTGAAGCTCTCGGGCCGGCCGCAGCCGGGCATCACCGCCACCGACGTGGTGCTGGCGCTGACCGAGTTCCTGCGCCAGTCGAGGGTGGTGGGCGCGTACCTGGAGTTCCACGGCGAGGGCGCGGCCAGCCTCACGCTGGGCGACCGCGCGACCATCTCCAACATGGCGCCCGAGTACGGCGCCACGGCCGCGATGTTCGCCATCGACCAGCAGACCATCGACTACCTGCGCCTCACCGGCCGAAGCGACGAGCAGGTGCGGCTGGTGGAAACCTATGCGAAGCACACCGGCCTGTGGGCCGATGCGCTGAAGGACGCGGTGTACGAGCGCGTGCTGCACTTCGATCTCTCGACGGTGGTGCGCAACATGGCGGGCCCGTCGAATCCGCATGCGCGCGTGGCCACGACCGAGCTCGCCGCGCGCGGCATCGCGGCGCCCTGGAGCGACGAGCCGGGCCGCATGCCCGACGGCGCCGTGATCATCGCGGCCATCACCAGCTGCACCAATACCAGCAACCCGCGCAACGTGATTGCCGCCGGCCTGCTGGCGCGCAATGCCAACCGGCTGGGGCTCGTGCGCAAGCCGTGGGTCAAGTCATCGCTGGCGCCGGGTTCCAAGGCGGTGACGCTGTACCTGCAAGAGGCCGGCCTGATGGGCGAGCTGGAGCAGCTCGGCTTCGGCGTGGTGGCCTATGCCTGCACCTCGTGCAACGGCATGTCGGGCGCGCTCGATCCGGCGATACGGCAGGAGATCGTCGAGCGCGACCTGTACGCGACCGCCGTGCTCTCGGGCAACCGCAACTTCGACGGCCGCATCCACCCGTATGCGCGGCAGGCCTTCCTTGCCTCGCCGCCGCTGGTGGTGGCCTACGCGATCGCCGGCACCGTGCGCTTCGACATCGAGCGCGACGTGCTCGCCGTGGTCGACGGCAGGGAGGTGCGGCTGAAGGACATCTGGCCCGACGACGCGGAGATCGACGCCATCGTGAAGTCCAGCGTGAAGCCCGCGCACTTCCGCGAGGTGTACGAGCCGATGTTCGAGATCCGGCCCGACACCGGCGACAAGGTGGCGCCGCTGTACGACTGGCGCGCCGCCTCCACCTACATCCGCCGCCCGCCCTACTGGGAAGGCGCGCTGGCCGGCGAGCGCACGCTCAGGGGCATGCGGCCGCTGGCGATCCTGCCGGACAACATCACCACCGACCACCTTTCGCCCTCCAACGCGATCCTCATGGACAGCGCGGCCGGCGAGTACCTCCACAAAATGGGCCTGCCCGAGGAGGACTTCAATTCCTACGCCACCCATCGCGGCGACCACCTCACGGCGCAGCGCGCCACCTTCGCCAACCCCACGCTCAAAAACGAGATGGTGCGCAAGGAAGACGGCAGCGTGCGCGCCGGCTCGCTGGCGCGCGTGGAGCCCGAAGGGCAGGTCATGCGCATGTGGGAGGCCATCGAGACCTACATGCTGTGCAGGCAGCCGCTGATCATCGTGGCGGGTGCCGACTACGGCCAGGGCTCCTCGCGCGACTGGGCCGCCAAGGGCGTGCGCCTCGCGGGCGTGGAGGCCATCGCGGCCGAGGGCTTCGAGCGCATCCACCGCACCAACCTGATCGGCATGGGCGTGCTGCCGCTCGAATTCAAGCCCGGCACCAGTCGCCTGACGCTGGGCCTGGACGGCACCGAGACCTACGACGTGACCGGCGCGCGCGAGCCGCGCGCCGACCTCACGCTGGTGGTCCGCCGCCGCAACGGCGAGCGGCTCGAAGTGCCGATGACCTGCCGCCTCGATACCGCAGAGGAAGTGTCGATTTACGAAGCGGGCGGTGTGCTGCAGCGCTTCGCGCAGGATTTCCTCGCCTGCGCCACACCCGTGGCCGCATGAACCGAGAATCGCAGCCCATGGCTTCCTTCGGACCACAGATCAGGATTCCCGCCACCTACATGCGCGGCGGCACCAGCAAGGGCGTGTTCTTCCGCCTGCAGGACCTTCCCAAGGCCGCGCAGGTGGCCGGCAAGGCGCGCGACGCGCTGCTGCTGCGCGTCGTCGGCAGCCCCGACCCCTACGGCAAGCAGATCGACGGCATGGGCGCCGCCACCTCCAGCACCAGCAAGGCGGTGATTCTTTCGAAGAGCGACAGGCCCGGCCACGACGTGGACTATCTCTTCGGCCAGGTGTCGATCGGCCAGCCTTTCGTCGACTGGAGCGGCAACTGCGGCAACCTCTCGGCGGCCGTCGGCCCCTTCGCCATCGCCAACGGCCTGGTCGACGGCAGCTGCCTGCCGCGCAACGGCGTGGCGGTGGTGCGCATCTGGCAGGCCAACATCGGAAAGACCATCGTTGCGCACGTGCCCATCAGCGATGGCGCGGTGCAGGAAACCGGCGACTTCGGGCTCGACGGCGTGACCTTCCCGGCCGCCGAGGTGCAGCTCGAATTCATGGACCCGGCTGCGGAAGAAGAGGGCGCAGGCGGCGCGATGTTCCCGACCGGCAATCTGGTCGACGAGCTCGAAGTGCCCGGCGTCGGCACGCTGCGCGCGACGATGATCAACGCCGGCATCCCGACCATCTTCGTGCAGGCCGAGGCCATCGGCTACACGGGCACCGAACTGCAGGACGCGATCAACGGCGACGCCGCCGCGCTCGCGAAGTTCGAAGCGATCCGCGCGCACGGCGCGGTGCGCATGGGACTCATCGGGCACGTCGGCGAAGCGGCAGGGCGGCAGCACACGCCCAAGGTCGCGTTCGTCGCCAGGCCCGCGAGCTACACGGCTTCCAGCGGCAAGCCGGTCGCGGCGGGCGATGTCGACCTGCTGGTCCGTGCGCTGTCGATGGGCAAGCTGCACCACGCCATGATGGGCACGGCGGCGGTGGCCATCGGCACGGCGGCGGCCATTCCGGGCACGCTGGTCAATCTCGCGGCCGGCGGCGGCGAGCGCTCGGCGGTGCGCTTCGGCCATCCCTCGGGCACGCTGCGCGTGGGCGCGCAGGCCAGCCAGGCCGATGGCGAGTGGCGCGTGACCAAGGCTGTGATGAGCCGCAGCGCCCGCGTGCTGATGGAAGGCTGGGTGCGCGTGCCCGGCGATACCCTCTGACGCTTCAGGATCGAATCAAACAGGACAACAAGGAAGAACCGATGTCGACTCGCAAGACTCTCCGAGCCCTGGCCGAAGCGCGCCGGGGCGTGCTGGTGCCGGGCGCCTTCAATGCGCTGTCGGCGCGCGTGATCGAGGACCTGGGCTTCGAGGCCATCTACGTCACCGGCGCGGGCGTCACCAACATGTGGTTCGGCCTGCCCGACCAGGGCTTCATGGGCCTGCACGAGATCGCCGACCACACGGCGCGCATCCGCGACGCCGTGGGCCTGCCGCTGATCGTGGACGCCGACACCGGCTTCGGCAATGCGCTCAACGTGCGCCACACCGTGCGCGTGCTGGAGCGCGCGGGCGCCGACTGCATCCAGTTCGAGGACCAGGTAGCGCCCAAGCGCTGCGGCCATTTCTCGGGCAAGGACGTGATCTCCACCGGGGAGGCCGTGAGCAAGATCAAGGCCGCGGTCGACGCGCGCACCGACCCCGACCTGCTGGTCATGGCCCGCACCGACGCGGCCGCCACGCTGGGCTTCGAGGCCGCCATCGAGCGCGCGCAGAAATTCAGCGAGGCCGGTGCCGACATCCTCTTCGTGGAGGCCGTGACCACGGCCGACGAGATCCGCGCGCTGCCGCAGCGGCTGAAGAAGCCGCAGCTCATGAACATGGTGATCGGCGGCAGGACGCCGATCTTCGGCGCCGAGGAACTCGCCGGGCTGGGCTACGGCATCGTGCTGTATGCCAACGCCGCGCTGCAGGGCGCGGTCGCCGGCATGCAGAAGGCGCTGACGGTGCTGCGCGACACCAGGCGCGTGGACGAAGACCCGGCGCTGGTCGTGCCCTTCGCGGAACGCCAGCGGCTGGTGGGCAAGCCCGAACTCGACGCGCTGGAGAAGCGGTACGCGAGCTGAGGAGGAGGCCGAGGAGGAGAGGGCTGGCGCCGCTAGCGCAGCACCAGCACCGGGATGTGCGAGTGCGTCAGCACGTGCAGCGTCTCGCTGCCCATCAGCAGGCGCGCCAGGCTGCGCCGGCCGTGCGAGGCCATCACGATCAGGTCGCACTGCTGATTCTTCGCGGCCGCGATGATGGCCTCGGCCACCTGGTTCGACTTCATGACCACGGCCCTCGGATTGCGCACGCCCCTGGCGGTCGCGGTGGCGACCGACTTGTCGACCAGCCGGCGCGCGGCCTGGTCCGACTGCTCCTGCGCGGCCTCGATGTCGCGCAGGCTCAGCATCATCGAACCTTCGAAGTAGCCGGTAGGCTCGATGTGCGCGACGGTGACGCTCACCAGTTCGGCATTGCAGAGCAGGGCCAGCTCGATGGCGGCATTGACCGCTTGCTCCGACAGCGCCGAGCCGTCGGTAGCCACGAGAACACGCTTGTACATGGCAGGCTCCTTGGCCCCCGGCACCGCGGGTGCCCTCGCATTTCAGTCTAGTTCGCGATCCCGGCCGTGCAAGCGATCGCGGGGCGATCAGGGGCGGCCCTCTATTTTTCGCGCCGGCTGCCGATATAGATCCTTTCCATGCAGGACAACCGAAGGAGGAACGTGATGCTGAATGCCATCGGCGCGAGCGGCAGCGCAACAAGGAGCGGGGTTAACGTCAACGTGGAGATCGCGAAGATCCAGCGGCAGATCACCGCCACGCAGAAACAGATCGGCGAGACGCAGGCCCAGCTGCTCGCCGCGCCCGAGGATGCCCGGGATGCGATCCGGATGCAGCTCGAGGCGCTCGCGGCCAAGCTCGCGATGCTGCAGCAGCAGATGAACGCGCTGCGCAACGCCGGCGTCCAGCAAAGCGCGATGGCCTCGCTGGAGGAAAGCGCCGCCAGCACGCAGCGCGCCAGCCGCGGTGCTTCGGGAAGGCTGAGGAGTGTGGTGGACGTGCAGGCCTGATCGCCCGCCTGATCGCCCGCCGGGTCAGCCGCCGCGCTCGGGCCAGCGGTGCCGTGTGCCGCCCGAGCGGCGGTCGGCCTTTTCCGCCACCACGCCCTGCGCGAGCAGCGCTTCCCCGCGCTGCTCCAGATGCTGCAGGCAGCGCAGGAAGGCGTCCAGGTCCGCGGGCGCCACGCCTTCCAGCAGCTCCGTGTTCAGCCCCGCGATGCGCGGGAAGAGCCGGCCGAAGAGCTGCTGGCCCGAGGCGCTCAGCCGCACGTGCACCTCGCGCCGGTCCTCCGCGTTCTGGCGGCGGTGCACCAGCTTCTTGTCGACCAGGCTGCGCAGTCCGCGCGAAGTGCGTACGCGGTCCAGATGCAGCAGCGTGGCCAATGCCGACGCTGTCATCTCGCCCTCCTGCGCGAGCGTGGCGATCATTCCCCACTCGCGGCGCGTGATGCCGAAGCCGCCCTCGACCAGCCGCGTCGCCATGCCGTTGCCGGCCCGCACGGCGCGCACCATGCGGTAGAGCACCAGATCGTCCAGTGAACGGGGCGTGCGCAGCGCGCCGGCGTCGGGGAAAGCTTGTCGCATACGGGGTGAGGGTGACGTGATTGCGGAAACGCCGGGAGTGTGGTTCGCCCGCCTCGGCAGGCAGTTGGTTGATTAGATCAACTGTTTCCCCATACGTATAAACCAGTAACAAATTTGAACGAGCGGAAACAGTCTTGGCGCGCGATTTTCGCCGCGAAACCGCGCCTGTCCCGTCCGCTCGCGCCCATCGTCCGCAGGAGACCCGATCCGATGCCCTCATTCCTTTCACGGCGCAAGCTCATCATGGCAGGAGGCCTCGCCCTCGCCGCCTGCGCTCCCCTGGCCCAGGCCCAGGCGCCCGCCGCGCTGGACGGCGGGCCGCTCACCCTCGTGGTCGGCTATGCCCCGGGCGGCAGCACCGACCGCATCGCGCGGCTGATTGCCGAGCGGCTCACGCCGAAGCTCGGCGTGCAGGTGAGCGTGGAAAACCGTCCGGGCGAAGGCGGCCGTCTCGCAGCCAAGGAAGTGAAGCGCGCGCCCGCCACGCAGAACGTGCTGATGCTCGGCAACCCCGCCGTGATGGTGGTCGCGCCGCTGGTCATCAAGGACGCGGGCTACGACCCCGACAAGGACTTCGTGCCCGTTTCGCAGGTGAGCAGCTATGACTTCGCATTGGCCGTCGGCAGCAAGCTCCAGCTCGACCGCGCGATGTTCCTCGTGGGCCGGCTGTGGGCTCATCCCGAGGAAGCCGTCTTCGGCGTCCCCGCCACCGGCAGCCTGCCGCACTTCTTCGGCCTGATGGTGGGCGACGCGCTGAGCGTGCAGCCGCAGATCAAGGGTTATGGCGGCTCGGCGCCGCTGGCGGCCGACCTCGTCAACGGCAGCCTGCCCATCGCCATCGACACGCTCGACTCGCTCTATCCGCAGCACGTGGCCGGCAAGATCCGCATCCTGGCCACCTCGGGCAAGAAGCGCGCGAGCTTCGCGCCCAACATCCCGATCTTCAGCGAGGCTGGCATGAAGATCGACGCCGACGGCTGGAACACCTTCTTCGCGCCGGTTTCCATGCCGCCCGCCAAGGTGCAGCTGCTGGCCAATTCGATCCGCGACGTGATGAAGGACCCGGGCCTGCAGAAGGCGGCCGATGCGCTCTTCATCACGCCCGTGTCCAGCAACGCGGCGGAAACGACGCAGATGCTGAAGGCTTACCGCGCGCAGTGGGAGCCGGTTGTGCGCCGCTCGGGCTTTCATCCTTGAACCTGGTACTCCCCCAGGCTTCGCGCACTTCGTGTCGCTTTGCCAACCCCCTCGCCGGGGGCGACACCTGCGGCCCGGCAAACTGCAGCCAGTCGCGGTCGGGGCGCATGCCGCCGTGGCGGATGAGGTTGCGCGTGTCCTGCATGGAGAACAGGTTCTCGCCCGTTGCCATCGGGCCGGCATACACCTCGCCGAGCCTGGCCTGCAGTTCGTAGTCGAGCGGATCGCCGGCCTCTTCGTACCAGAAGAGCGGGTACTGCGAACCGCCGATCTTCATCTTCACCACCGAGTAGCCGCGCTCCAGGTAGCTAGCTCTCGACCTTCAGGTGCAGCTCGGGGCCTTCGTACACGTTGCCGGCCTGATTCAGGTGCACGTTGCCGGAGGCCGTGGCAAGGTCGCCCGGGGGCCGGTATTCGAGCCGGTCGGCGGTGATGCGCGTGTCGCCGCGCCGCAGCGTGCCGGCGTCCGCTCAGGCGTCCTGCCTGGCCTGCGATTCCCATGCGAAGCCGACGCCGTAGACCGAGCGGATCCAGTCGTGCGCGGCCGAGACGGTGGCCAGCTTCTTCCTGAGGTTCTTGATGTGCGTGTCGACCACACGCTCGTTGACGTCCAGTGCCTCCGGGAACGCGGCTTCGAGCAGCTTGGAGCGCGTCAGCACCTTGCCCGGCTCCCTGGAGAGCGCGCGCAGCAGCAGCGACTCGCGCCGCGTCAGCGGGAGGTAGTGGCCGTCGAGGATCGCGCAGCCGCGCACCGCGCCGAAGGTGATTGGCATGGCCGGGCGCGCTACGCGCTGGCGCTGCGTGCAGCGGCGCAGCACGGTGTCGATGCGCACCGCAACCTCGCGGGGAGAAGGGCTTGCACACGTAGTCGTCGGCGCCGAGATCGAAGCCGCGCAGCCGGTCCGACTCCTGCGCGAGCGCGGTCAGCATGATGATCGGGTGGTCGCTGCGCGCGCGGATCTTCTCCAGTATCTGCAGGCCGCTGACGCGCGGCAGTTCCACGTCGAGCAGGGTGAGCGCGGGCGGCGAGGTCAGGATGCGGTGCAGCGCGACCGCGCCGTCCTCGATGTGTTCGGTCTCGTGCCCCGCGCGGCGCAGTTCGTCGAGCAGCACCGAGGCGGCGTCGTGGCCTTCCTCCACCAGCAGGATGCGGCTCATCGCGTCATTGCAGCTTCAGGGCCCCGGGTTGTGCGCAGCGGTCGCGGCAGTTGCGCATGTGGTCGTCCACCGTCAGGTCGCCCTGCAGGTCGGTCAGCAGCTGCAGCGTGCGGTCGATGGCGGCGTTGTCGAGCATCGGGTAGCCCTGCTCGTTGCGCCCGTTGTTGCGTGCCACGCGCGCGATGTAGGGCAGGTCTTGCGGCGTGATGACGACGGCGGGCATCACGCCTTCGAGTTCCACGCCGTCGAAGGGCAGCATCACGAAGTACTGCACGCGCAGGTCGGAAGGCATCAGGCTGCGCAGGTGCGTGGTCTTGCGGCCGCACTGCCAGGCCGGGTCCTTCACCTCACGTGCCAGCGAGTGCCCGTGCTGGCGCAGGAACCAGCGCGGCACCGTTTGCGCGGAGGTCTTGCGGTAGACCACCGCGTTGCGCCAGCCCTTCACCTCGAACAGGTACACGCCTGCCTCGCACACCAGCGCCACGTCGAAGCGGGCGGTGGGAACGGCGCTGCCTTCGTACATGGGAATGACGAGGTCGCGCAGCACGTGCATGCGTCCGAAGGCGGGCTGGAACGCGGCGGCGAGCTGCTGGATGGCCAGCGTGGTCGCGGCGGTGCTGGCCGGTTCGCTGTCCGGGGAGCAGATGCGGCGCGCGGGCGCGGCGGGCTCCGGCTTCTTGTGTCCGTGGCCGGCCAGTGTCAGCACGGGGCGGGCAGGAACTTTGTGCAGGGCTGTGGTCATTCGGGGCTCCTTCGGAATTCAAGGATTGCGCAACTTTCGGGAGACTTTGTGCAGAAACGGCAATTGCTCGATCTGTCCTGTGCGCTCGGCTTGTGGGGAGCGCGGGTCGGCGATGGTGTCGATGGATGCGCCGCTTCCGATGCTTCCCATGAGAACGACCCACGCGATCGCGAGCTCGCCGTTGGCGGCGGCCAGCACGTGCAGGTCGAGCAGCAGGCCCTGGAAGTCCTCCATGAGCTGCACTTCGGAAATCTCGCCCCGGTCGCGTCGCTGCTTCGAAGCCTCGAAGCTCGCGCGTGCATTCACGACGCGCGCGTAGGCGGTGTTGGCGATGTCGCTTTGCATCTGCAGGCGGCGCAGCGCCTCGGCGACCTGTTCGCGCGCCTGCGCGACCGCGCGTGCGTACAGGGGCTTGCCCGGCACCTCGATGTCGATGGCCTGCGTCTCGTCGTCTGCCGCGTCGATGGTGCCCGCGGGCATCGCCATCGGGTCGGCGTCGTAGAGCGCGGCGGCGAGGTTGATGTCGTTCCTGTTGGAAAGCACCGCCATCGGCAGCTCGCGCGGCACCTCGGCCGCGAAGCGGGGCAGCGACTTGTCCTGCAGCGCGTCGGCGAGCATTTCGCCGAGCGCTGCTTCCGTCATGCGGCACTGTTTGGCCAGGTAGGCGAGGTAGCTCGCGCGCTGCGCCCGCAGCTTCTCGATGTTGGCCTGCGCGCCGGCCTCGCGCTGCGCGAGCTGCCTGGCGAAGTCGTCATGCGGCAGGTTCGCGCCCTTGATGAGCGCCGTCTGCCGCGCGACGGCCGCGCGGGTGTTCTCCAGGTAGTTCAGCTCCAGCGTCTTCACCTTGAGCGCAATGTAGGTCGCGGCAATGCCGGCTTCGGCATTGCCGTCGCGCGATGCGGCCATCAACTTGTCCATCGCGGGGTCTTCGAAGGCGGACCACCACGAATGCGAGTCGGCCTGTGCGCGCGTGGATGCAGTGGATGTCCTTTGCGTCTTGTGGTCCACGAACATGCCGGCCGTGAGCTGCGAGGTGCGATGGACCATCGCGATGCTCGTGCTGGCGCATGCGATGGCGAGCGCGCCGCACACCGCCGCCATCAGGGTTCGTGAACGCATCACCTTCGGATCTCCAGCTTCGTCATGCGTGGATCTTTTCAGGCGATCTGGGAGAAATTTGAAGGGCGGTGTAACGACCCCGCGCGGAGGTCTGATGTGCGCGCACAACACTCCGCGCGCAGGAAAACCAAACCACCAAATTCCTCCCGAATTGGACGAAACGATGCGTACAGCCGGTCGATACCGAGCGGCCGCAACAGACCTGAAACTGGAGAACCCTGAATGAAGAAAACCCTCACGGCATTCGCCGCCCTGGCCGTCTGCGGCCTGGCTTCTGCCCAATCGTCCGTCACGTTGTTCGGCGTCGTGGACGCCGGCCTGACCTACCAGTCGACGACCTCGCGCGACACCACCACCGGCGCCTCGATCAAGCAAAGCAAGACCAGCCTGGGCAACTCCGGCTACAACTCCAGCCGCATCGGCTTTCGCGGCACCGAAGACCTCGGCGGTGGCCTGGCCGCGAGCTTCTGGCTCGAAGCGCCCATCACCAACGACGACGGCGCCACCGGCATCTCCACCTTCGCCCGCCGCTCCACCGTGAGCCTGTCGGGTGGCTTCGGTGAACTGCGCCTGGGCCGCGACTACACGCCCACCTTCTGGAACGACACCGTCTTCGACCCGTTCGGCACCAACGGCTCGGGCACCAACGTCATCAGCACCGTCAGCGGCAACACCACCATCAACAACGCCAACTACGTGCGCGCCAGCAACTCGATCGGCTACTTCCTGCCGCCGAACTTGGGCGGCTTCTACGGCCAGTTCCAGTACGCCCTGCACGAGAACGCCAGCACGGACGCGACCAGCACCACGGCCGCCTCCAGCAGCAGCGCAGGCCGCTACGTGGGTGGGCGCTTCGGCTACGCCAACGGTCCGCTGGACGTGGCACTGGGCGTGGGCCGCAGCACCGTCGTGGACACCACCGCGCTGCAGCGCAGCGTGCAGACCATCAACCTGGGCGCCTCGTACGACTTCGGTCCGGTGAAGCTCTTCGGCGAGCTGTCGAACGTGAAGAACAAGTTCGACTACGCGGCAGTGGCCGACACGCACGACAGCTACAACGGCTACCTGATCGGCGCGACGGTGCCGGTGGGCGCAGGCCTGATCCGCGTGGCGTACTCGCAGGTGCGCTACAACGAAGGCACGGCCGGCATCACGGGCGAGGACCCGCTGGCGCGCAAGTTCGCGATCGGCTACGTGCACAACCTGTCCAAGCGCACGGCGCTGTATGCGACGGTGGCGCGCGTGAACAACCGCAACGACGTGAACTACACCGGCAGCCTGGTGTCGGCCAGCACCACCGGCTATGGCAGCACGGGCACCAGCTACACCGGCTTGCCGCGTTCTTCCACCGGCTACGACTTCGGCATCCGACACGCTTTCTGATCGCGTGAGGATGTGACGGGGCAGCGCGGCCGCCGCAGAGGCGCCGCGCTGCCCGTTCCGGCCGCGCGCAACGGCTTGCGCGGTCTGTGGAACACGCTGCACTCGGGAGGGAAGCTCAGCGCAGCGAGGAGAAGGTGCCGCAGTTTCAAGGCAGTCAAATGAACAAACAGATATTCGCGATCGCGCGCTGGTGGCGCGCGTCCGTGTTCCTGCTTGTCGCCTTCGGGTCGCTCACGGCGGCGCAGGCGCAGAACAGGATCGAGTCGGTCACGGGCTCCTTGCAGGCAGGCAGCGAAGTGCTGCGCGTCGATTTTTCCGAGCCGCTGGCCGCTGCGCCCAACGGCTTCTCCATCCAGTCGCCCGCGCGCATCGCGCTCGACTTTCCGGGCATGAGCAGCACTCTGGGCCGCGAGGCCATCGAGATGAACCAGGGCAACCTGCGCTCCGTGAACGTGGTGCAGGCCGGCGAGCGCACGCGCCTCGTGCTCAACCTGAAGCAGGCGACCGCCTTCAAGACCGAAGTGCGCGGCAAGTCGCTGCTGGTGTCGCTTCAGACGGCGGCAGGCCCCGCACTGGTGGCCGCCACTCCCTTCGAATTCGCGGAGAACCGCAATCGCGACGTGCTGCCGCTGCGCGACGTCGACTTCCGCCTGGGTACCGAAGGCGCCGGCCGTGTGATCGTGAGCCTGCCCAACGACCAGGTCGGCGTGGACATCCGCCAGCAGGGCAAGGGCCTCGTCGTCGAATTCACCAAGTCGCTGCTGCCCGAGGGCCTGAACCGCAAGCTCGACGTGGCCGACTTCGGCACGCCCGTGCAGACGGTGAGCCTGCAGCAGGCCGGCGACCGCGTGCGCATGGTGATCGAGCCGCGCGGCGACTGGGAACACAGCGCCTACCAGAGCAACAGCCAGTTCGTGGTGGAAGTGCGCCCGCGCAAAGTCGACCCGACCAAGCTGACGCAAGGCACGGGCTACAACGGCGAGAAGCTGTCGCTGAACTTCCAGAACATCGAGATCCGCTCGCTGCTGCAGGTGATCGCGGACTTCACCAACTTCAACATCGTCACCTCCGACTCGGTCAACGGCACGCTCACGCTGCGGCTCAAGGACGTGCCCTGGGACCAGGCGCTGGACATCATCCTGGAGGCGAAGAACCTCGGCATGCGCAAGAACGGCAGCGTGCTGCGCATCGCGCCCGAGGACGAGCTCAACGCCAAGGACAAGATCAAGGCAGAGGCCCAGGCCACCTTGCAGGGACTGGAGCAGCTGCGCACGCAGTCATTCCAGCTCAACTATGCGAAGGCGGCCACCGTGGCGCAGGGGCTCTCCGGCACCGGAAGCAGCGCTGGTGGAGGCAGCGGCGGCAGCTCGGGTGGTGCGACGCGCATCCTGAGCTCGCGTGGCAGCGTGCTGGCCGAGGTGCGCACCAACCAGCTCTTCGTGACCGACATCCCCTCGCGCCTCTCGCAGGTGGCCGAGCTCATCCAGAAGCTGGACGTGCCGATACGGCAGGTGCTCATCGAGGCTCGCTTCGTCGAGGCGACCGACACCTTCAGCAAATCGCTGGGCGCGAAGCTGGGCGGCGGTTTCGTCAACGCGAACTCGTCGGTGGGCGTAACACCTTCCGTGAGTTCAAGTACCACGAGCGGCGTGACCACCACCACGAGCACCAGCACCTATTCGAGCACCAGCTTCGTCAACCTGCCCGCGACCAGCACGACGGGCGACGCGGTCGGCACCTTCGCGCTGTCGCTCTTCAACTCCGGCCTGACGAAGATGCTCAACCTCGAGATCTCTGCGCTGGAAGCGGATGGCAAGGGCAAGGTGGTGTCGAGCCCGCGCGTGGTGACGGCCGACCAGACCAAGGCGCTGATCGAGCAGGGCACCGAGCTGCCCTACCAGGTGGCAACGTCAAGCGGCGCGACCTCCATCGCGTTCCGCAAGGCCAACCTCAAGCTGGAGGTGACGCCGCAGATCACGCCCGAGGGCAACATCATCCTGGCTCTGGACGTGAACAAGGACACCGTGGGCCAGTCGACCACCGCGGGCTACGCCATCAACACCAAGCACATCCAGACCGAAGTGCTGGTGGAGAACGGCGGCACGGTCGTCATCGGCGGCGTCTTCGAGCTGACGGACACCAACTCGGAATCGCGCGTGCCGGTGCTGGGCGAGTTGCCGATGGTCGGCGCGCTGTTCCGCACCCGCAGCCGGGTCAACAACAAGACCGAGATGCTGATCTTCATCAGCCCGAAGATGATTTCGGATCGGAACGCGGCGCGGTGAGCGAATGGTCGGCGGGAGCGGCAGGAAGCCGTTCCTTCACCTGATCGCCACCGCTTCGGGCGGTGCGCCCGGCACGGCGACGCGGAACTTGAGTCCGTCGAGCAGCTTGTCCCACAGCGCGATGGCTTCCTCGTCGTTGAGCGAGGAAGCCGCCGCAGCACCCACACGGTCCGATGCCACCTTGGTGAACATCGCCGCCTGCAGCAATGCCGGGCGCGCGACGTTGCCGGTTTCGCCGATGAACATCCACTCGAAGTCGTGCGAACCATCGGCTTCGCGGACCAGCGACTCCTCGCCGTCCCAGCCGTGGACTTTCTTCTTTCCCTCGCGCAGCGTCGTCAGCTTCGGGTAGCTGCTGCCGGCGTCTCGCTTGCGGTCGTTGATGAGCTTGAGCAGGCCGTAGCCGTTGCTGCCCTTGGTGCTCTGGCTCTGGTTGCTCTGGACGCTGAAAACTACGTCGGGCAGGGCGGCGATGTGCAGGCCGGCTTGAGACAAGGCCGGACCTTGGGAGCCGTCGACACGGGTGAAGCCGTATTGGTGGCACAGGCCCTGATCCGTGGGGACTTCGTCGGGCTCGCGCGTGCGCAGGTTGCTGGCGGTCTCAACCGTATCGCGAAGAATCGACTCTGCGGTCGCGCCGTTGCCAGTGCCTCTGCGGTTGATGAATATGTGTGGCCCGACGACGTAGTAGATGCGAAAGCTCTCGAGCCCAATTTCTTTCGCGAACTTATCGCCGAAGGAGCGGATCAGCCATGTGCCCGGAGTCGGCCCTTTGCCGAAGTAGTTGATTTCGGCGGTCTTGTGGTCTGCCAAAATCTTCGAGCGCTCGACCTCCATTACTTTCTCGAGATCGTTGGCTTGGTTCGGCAAGGTCGGGAAGTCGCGTCCGAACGCCAGTATCGATTCGATGGGAACGGTCAGCACATAGCGCCCGAAGCACAGTAGCTTGGTCTGCTCGAACAATTTCTCGATGCGTCTGTTCACGCACGGGCTCCTCTACTTGAGTGCCACGGCCTCGGCGGGCGCACCGGGAACAGCCACACGGAACTTGAGACCGTCGAGCAGCTTGTCCCACAGCGCGATGGCTTCCTCGTCATTGAGCGAGGAGGCTGCGGCCGCACCCACGCGGTCCGATGCCACCTTGGTGAACATTGCCGCTTGCAGCAATGCCGGGCGCGCGACGTTGCCGGTTTCGCCGATGAACATCCATTCGAAGTCGTGCGAACCATCGGCTTCGCGCACCAGCGACTCTTCGCCGTCCCAGCCGTGGACCTTCTTCTTGCCTTCGCGCAGCGTCGTCAGCTTCGGATAGCTGCTGCCTGCATCTCGCTTGCGGTCGTTGATGAGCTTGAGCAGGCCGTAGCCGTTGCTGCCCTTGGTGCTCTGGCTCTGGTTGCTCTGGACGCTGAAAACTACGTCGGGCAGGGCGGCCATGTGCAGGCCGGCTTGAGACAAGGCTGGACCTTGGGAGCCATCGACACGAGTGAAGCCGTATTGGTGGCACAGGCCCTGGTCCGTGGGGACTTCGTCGGGCTCGCGCGTGCGCAGGTTGCTGGCGATCTCGACAGCATCACGGAGGATCGAATCGGCAGTCACGTTGTAGCTCTTGGCCGTGGCATCGCCTCCGACGAAGATGTGCGGGCCTACGACGTAGTAGATGCGAAAGCTTTCGAGCTCCAGTTCTTTCGCGAACTTGTCGCTGAAGGAGCGGATCAGCCATGTGCTCGGAGTCGGCCCTTTGCCGAAGTAGTTGATCTCGGCGGTCTTGTGGCCGGCCAGAATCTTCGCGCGTTCGGTCTCCATCACTTGCTCGATATCCTTCGCGCGGTTCGGCAGTGTCGGAAAGTCGCGCCCGAACGCCAGTCGTGACTCCATCGGAGCGGTCAGCGTGTAGCGCCCGAAGCAAAGCAGCTTGGTGTGTTGGAAAAATTTCTCGATGCGTCGGTTCATGGACAGAGCCCTTCGTCGTCAATGATGGGTGGGTGGATTCAGTACTTTTCCGACCACCATTGGGAGTCGAAATCTGCCGCGATACGAACGATGCCGTACAGCGTGGCCGCGCTGGCGTTGGCATCGCCGTAGCTGCCTTGGTGGTCGTAGCCGGTCTGCACGAACTTGACCTTGGCGCGTACCTTTGCGGCACTGCGCTCCACGGGCACAGTACCGTCACTGGGCGTCATCGGGGGTTGAAGCTTGAGCTTGAGAACTTCGCCTCGGTCGCCTTTCACGCGCAACGTACCTTCGCCGTTGTCTCCCTCGTTTCCGGGCAGCAGGGTCCACGTCAGCGGATCACCGGCGATGACGGGGTCGCCATCGACTACGCGCCATACCAGGTCGTTCCAAGCCGGCTGCCCAGGGTCGCTGCCGTAGTGCGCATAGGTGCGTTGATGGAAAGTGTCCTGGATGGCATCGGCGAATTCCATGGCCAGTTTGATGCGCTTCACGGTCGCCTCGGCGCCGATCTGATCTTTGGTTTTTCCGCCTTTACCTGGCGGCAACTCTCTCTGCCCCGCCGGATCGATCCAATCCGGATTGATCAACCTCCACCACTTGTCCCGATCCAGCGTGTAGATCTCGCTCACCGCGTCGCCCTGCGGCAGCTTCGCCAGGAACTTGCCGTTGTCGTCCTGCACCTGAAGCCATTGCGTGCCGTACGCGGCGGCGGGTAGCAGTTCGAGCCCGCCTTGCGCATTGGCCAGCACGGCCGTCACTTCCTCGCCGTTGTCGCCCAGCACGCTCTGTGTGATGCTGCCTACCAATCGGGACTTCAGATGCCACCAGGGCTTGTTGCTGCCCTCGAAGCCCGCGCGCATGCGCTTGTACGCGGCGGCCGCGCCGGTGGTGGGCATCACCCCGTGCACCACGCCCAGGATGCGATGCCTGATGCCGCCGTAGTCCGCATGCATCATCGCCCGCGCAAGGATGCCGCCCATGCTGTGGGTGACGACGATGACGCCGGGGCAGTCGAAGCCGTTGTGGTTGTAGGTGTCGATCAGCAGCTCGATCTTCTTCGCGAGCCGCTTGCCTTCCTCGCCATTGCTCTTGAGCCAGTTGTAGCCGAAGGCATGGACCGGATACCAGCATTCGCCGATCTTGCGGATGTCGTCTTCGCCAAGCGGCTGCGCGTCGTGGACGCCGAAGCTCGACGGTGCCCGCCCCACCAATGCTTCGGGGTTGTCCTTGTCGAGCCACGTGGGCGAGATGACCTGCTTCCTGTCCTCGCGGCGCAGCATGTCGTTGAGCTGGCGTTCCATCACCTGGAGGATGCCGCCGTAGGCTTCGAACATCACCTCGCTCCAGCCGCGCGCGCGGGCCTTCTGGGCGGCGGTGAAGCATTGCCGGTTGCTCGCCAGCGGATGCGTCGGATCGGCCTTCGGATCGGTGATGAGCAGCTTGCTGACATCGCCCAGGTCATGGGGCACGTTGTCGTGTCGCTGGTCGGAGCTGACGGTCGCGTCGCCCGTCGCGTCGAAGCGCCGGCTTCTCTTGCCTTCGACTCGTTCGCTGGTGGCCTCGTAGTGGTCCACTTCGATTTCGTCGGGGTCCAGGCGCATCTGGCGGGCGGCCGCGCTCGCATGGCGCCGCGCGATGGCGTCGCCTTTCTTGTCGGGCCACCATGCGAGGTTGTCGCTGCGCTTGAGCAGTGCCTGCCGTCCCCTGGACAGGCGCAGGTTGCTGCCCATGATGCCGGGCAGGAACACGATGGGAATGAGCTTGCCCGGCGGCACGCGCACGCGGATCTTTCTCTTGTCCTCGATGGGCGTCGTCACGGCCGTGACTTCAGCGAAACCGCCCATGCCCAGGCTGAAGTCCAGCCAGATGTCCTCTTCGTAGCCATGTACGGCCATTACCTGCTTCTCCCTGGCGTGTGCGCATCGCCGTACCGCGAGCGCATTTCAAAATAGTTGAATCAGACTATATAAGTCGCAATTTCATTTCGAATGGCATTGCGTAGGCTCGAGCGCGATCCGTGAAGAAATGCGCGTGGCGCGAGCGGCGGAAATGCGCCGGCGCTTGGAGGGGCTGATCGTCGTCCGGTGCCTCAGCGAACCGTCTTCATCCGCAGGGAGCGGCCGGGCTTGCGCCTGCAGCTGCTGTCGCGCAGGCTCGGGCTCGCCGTGCCGGTCGCGGTGATCGGTGCGAGTGTCGATTGGCTGTAGTCGCTGCCCGCGCCCGAATCGCGTTGCGCGCAGGTGTCGTTGCTCGCCATGAAGATGCCGAACGCCAGCGAGCCGAAGGCGAGCAGGCCCGCGATACCGAACCGCCTCGATGACTTGCGAGGGTGTGCCGCGGCAGCGGGAGAAGGCTGCGCCTTGCCGCTCCAATGGGCCTGCATGGCGGGCTCGAGGAAAACGCCTTGTGCATGCGCCAATGCCGGCAGGCCGTCGAGCCGCAAGGCATGCGGAGCCCCGTGTGATTCACGTGAGACGTCGTGCGGGTTGCGATGCCGGGGACTGTTCATGCCCGGTATCGTGAGCTGCAAAGGGGGAGAAAAATTGGAAGGCCGCGCTCCCGTGCGGCCGTCCTTCGACCCTTCGGCGGGTGCGGTTCGTGCCCTGTCTGCGCTCTGCCTTTCAGTGTCCGTTGCCCGGCGCCGGCGCCAGCCCGCGCTGCTTCAGGAAGTCGTAGAGGCTGACCGCCAGCACCTGCGCGATGGGAATGGGCAGCGTCACGCGCAGCACCGCGGCCCGGTGCACCGGGCACTGGTCGGAGCTGTGGTCCACGCGGCTGGCGTCGAAGGTGATGTGCACGCAGCCCGCGTTGACCCAGTAGCCCGAGACTTCGTCCGCGAACACCTGCGGGGCGTGCAGGTCGTCGATGTAGGTGGCTTGCGGGGTCTGCTGCTGTTGCTGGGACATGGTGGCTCTGTGTTTGCGTGAGCCACGATGATCGGCATCAATCTCTTAGAAAAAATGGTGCCGTGCCGCACCTTCCGGGCCTTCAGACGATCCGCACCGACAGCTCCGGCAGCCGGTCGATGTGGATCTCGATCAGGTCGCCCCGCACCACCGGCCCGACGTTCTCCGGCGTGCCCGAATAGATGATGTCGCCCGCCTTCAGCTCGAAGGCCTGCGACAGCCGGCTGATCTGCTCGGCAACCGACCAGATCATGTGCCTGAGCGTGGCGTTCTGCTTCGTCTGCCCGTTCACCTTGAGCCAGATCGCGCCGTCGCTGAAGTGCCCGACCTTCGCCACCGGGTGGATCGGCCCGACGGGCGCCGAATGGTCGAAGCTCTTGCCGATCTCCCAGGGCTTCTTCTGGTCGCCCATCTCGCGCTGCAGGTCGCGGCGCGTCATGTCCAGGCCGAGCGAGTAGCCGTACACATGGTCGAGCGCGGCGCTCGTCGCGATGTTGCGCCCGCCCTTGCCCAGTGCCACCACCAGCTCGACCTCGTAGTGGTAGTTCTTCGTGAGCGTGGGGTAGGGATGGTCGGCCACCACGCCCGGCGTCACCACCTGGATCGCGTCGGCCGGCTTCTGGAAGAAGAAGGGCGGCTCGCGGCTCGGGTCCGAGCCCATCTCGCGCGCATGCGCCTCGTAGTTGCGGCCGATGCAGTAGATGCGGCGCACCGGAAAGACCTGGTCACTGCCGACGATCGGAATGGTCGACGAGGCGACATCGAAGGGCGTTGCGGCCGAGCGGGCGGCCCCGGCGGGCAGCGCGCAACCTGCGATGGCGCCAGTGGCCATGGCGGCGGAACCGGCCAGCAGGCCGCGGCGGGAAGTGATCATGAGCGTCTGTCTCCTTGGTCTTGTGGAATGCGCCGTGCCTCTCACGGCCGGTCGATTCTGGGATCGTGCACCGGCGCACAACCGTGCGCATCTACGCAAAAACAGGACAGAACCCATCCGGAGGATTCAGCGGTCGCCTCACCGCGCCGCGAAGGGCGGCAGCCGCCTCGGTATCGTCTGCGCCTTCACGATGGAAGTGTTGGTCTCGGCCCTGTTCGCGATGCGGTCGAGGATGCCGTCCAGCTGTTCGAGCGACTGCAGATGGAGTCGCGCGACGAAGCAGTCTTCGCCCGTGATCTTGTCGCACTCGCAGAACTCGGGCGTGCCGACGATCAGCTCCTGCACCGCCTGAAGCTGCCCCGGCAGCGGCCGGATGCGCACGATGGCCTGGAACTGGTAGCCCAGCGCCTTCGGGTTCACGTCCAGCGTGTAGCCGCGGATCACGTCGCGCTCCTCAAGACGGCGCAGCCGCTCGGAAACGCTGGGCGAAGACAGCCCGACGTGATGGGCCAGTTCCTTCAGCGACATGCGCGCATTGCCCGCGAGGGCCAGCACGATGGCTTCGTCTGTTGCGTCGAGCATTTCGTCGTTCTCCGGTGAATTGGCTTCGGTGACTTCTTTTCGAAGGCCACTGGCGGCTTCTGCCTTATTCAAAGCATATCCAACAGGCGCGATAAATGGCACTCTTGTCTTCCGGAACAAAGAGGACGACGGACGGACATGCAGACGCAGCTTCGCGGCGCGCTCGAGATGAGCGCGGCCATGGCGATTTCGGGAACCATCGGCTGGTTCGTGGTGCGCTTCGACCAGCCGCTGCCCGACCTTCTGTTCTGGCGCTGCGTGTTCGGCGCTGCCACGCTGCTGGTCGTGTGCTTCGCGCTGGGCCTGCTGCGGCGGGGCCTCTCGATGCGCAACTTCGCGCTGGCCGCTTTCGGCGGCGTGGCGCTGGTCGTCAACTGGGTGCTGATCTTCGCGTCCTTCTCGCACGCGTCGATCTCGATCGCCACGGCGGTCTACAACACGCAGCCCTTCATGCTGGTGGCGCTGGGCGCGTTGCTGCTGTCGGAGCGGCTCAACGCGATGAAGGCGATCTGGCTGTGCATCGCGTTCGCCGGCGTGGTGCTGGTGGCACAGGCCAAGTTCGGTGGCGGCGCCGACGGTTCCTCGTACCTCGTCGGCGTGCTCATGGCGCTGGGCGCGGCCTTCTGCTACGCGGTGGCCGCCTTCGTCGCGAAGAAGCTCGACGGCATCGCGCCGCATCTCATCGCGCTGATACAGGTCTGCGTGGGCATCGTGATGCTCGCGCCCTTCGCGAACCTGAAAGCGCTGCCCACCGACGCGGCTACCTGGGGCGTGCACCTGACGATGGGCGTGGTCTACACGGGGCTTGTGTTCGTGCTGCTGTACGGCGCGCTGCAGAAGCTGTCGACGCCGGTGGCGGGGGCGCTGTCCTTCATCTATCCGCTGGTGGCGATCGGTGTCGATTACGTCGTCTTCGGCCAGCGGCTGGGCCTGCTGCAGCTGGTGGGCGCGGCGGCCATCCTGATCTCGGCGGCGGGCATGACCTTCGGATGGACCCTGCCGGGCCTGCCGAGGCAGGCGCCCGCCGCCGGAAAGAGCTGACCTGGCGTCTTCGCTTCGCTCAGGATGCTGCGATGACGTCGCTGCCGCGCCTGAAGAGCCTGCCCGAGGCCCGCTTCACCAGCAGATAGAACAGCGGCACGAAGAAGATCCCCAGCGCCGTCGCGGCCAGCACGCCACCGAACACGCCGGTGCCGATGGCGATCTGGCTGGCCGAGCCGGCGCCGGAGGCCAGCGCCAGCGGCACCACGCCGGCCAGGAAGGCCAGCGAGGTCATCAGGATCGGCCGCAGCCGCAGGCGCGCGCCTTCGGCCACCGCGTCGAGCAGCGGTATGCCACGGCGCAGCGCGGCTTCGGCGAACTCGATGATCAGGATCGCGTTCTTCGCCGACAGCCCGATGGTCGCGAGCAGGCCGACCTGGAAGTAGATGTCGTTCGAGAGGCCGCGCAGCGACGCCGCGATCACCGCGCCGAGCACGCCCAGCGGAATCACCAGCATCACCGAGAACGGCACCGACCAGCTTTCGTACAGCGCCGCCAGGCACAGGAACACGACGAGGATCGACAGCGCGAAGAGCAGCGGCGCCTGTCCGCCCGACAGTCGCTCTTGGTACGACAGGCCGCTCCATGCATGGCCGGTGCCGCGCTGTTTCTTCGCGATGGCTTCGACTGCCGCCATCGCCGTGCCCGAGCTCGTGCCATGCGCCGCCGCGCCCTGGATCTGCACCGCGGGCAGGCCGTTGTAGCGCTCCAGCTGCGGCGCGCCCTGCGACCAGCGCGTGGTGGCGAAGGCCGAGAACGGCGTCATCGCGCCGGTGGCGCCGCGCACGAACCACTGGCGGATGTCGTCCGGGTCGGAGCGGTAGGGCGCGTCGGCCTGCACGTACACGCGCTTGACGCGGCCGCGGTCGATGAAGTCGTTGACGTAGCTGCCGCCCCAGGCGATGCCCAGCGTGGTGTTCACGTCGTCCAGCGACAGCCGCAGCGCCGAGGCCTTGAGCTGGTCGATGTCGATCTGCAGCTGCGGCGTGCCGGCCACGCTGTTGGCGCGCACCGACTGCAGCCGCGCATCCTTGCCCGCGTCGCGCAGCAATGACTCACGCGCCTGCACCAGCTTCTGCGCCCCCATGCCGGAGGTGTCCTGCAGCCAGAACTCGAAGCCGTTCGACTGCCCCAGCCCCTCGATGGGCGGCGGCACCATGCCGTAGACCTCGGCGTCGCGCTGCTGCTTGCCCAGCGCGGTGCCGGCACGCTCGACGATGGCCTGCGCGCGCTGGTCGGCATGTTCGCGCTCGGCCCAGTCCTTGAGAGACACGAAGGCCATGCCCATGTTCTGCCCCGAGCCGCCATAGCTCCAGCCCGAGAGCGTGAAGATGGTGTCGGTCGTGTCCTTCTCGGTCTCGAGGAAGTGCTTCTCGACCATGCGGTTCACCGCGTCGGTGCGGTTGATCGTGGAGCCCGCCGGCAGCGTGAGCTGCACCATCACGCTGCCCTGGTCTTCCTCGGGCAGGAAGCCGCCCGGCAGGCCGAAGTACAGCAGGCCCATGCCGGCCACGATGGCCGCGTACACGGCGGTGAAGCGCAGTGGCTTGCGCAGGATGCGGCCCAGCAGGCCCACGTAGCGGCCCTGCGCCGCGTCGAAGCGCCGGTTGAAGGCGCCCAGAAAGCCGCGCGTGCGCGGCGCGTCGCTGGCCCTCAGGAAGCGCGCGCACAGCGCCGGAATCAGCACGATGGCCACCACCACCGACAGCGCCATCGACGCGATGATGGTCACCGAGAACTGCCGGTAGATCACGCCTACCGAGCCGCCGAAGAAGGCCATCGGCAGGAACACCGCCGACACCACCACCGCGATGCCCACCAGCGCGCCGGTGATTTCCTTCATCGACTTGATGGTGGCGGCCTTCGGGTCCAGCCCCTCCTCGTGCATCACGCGCTCGACGTTCTCCACCACCACGATGGCGTCGTCCACCAGCAGGCCGATGGCCAGCACCATGCCGAAGAGCGTGAGCACGTTGATCGAATAGCCGAAGGCCGCGAGCACGCCGAAGGTACCCAGCAGCACCACCGGCACGGTGATGGCCGGGATGACCGTGGCGCGCCAGTTCTGCAGGAACAGGTACATCACGACCACCACCAGCGCGATGGCTTCCAGCAGCGTCTCGATGACCGACTTGATCGAGATCTTCACGAAGCGCGTCGTGTCCTCCGCGTAGGCCACGCGCAGGCCGGCCGGCAGCAATGGCTCCATCTCGGCGATGCGCGCCTTCACCGCGCTGGCGGTGGTCAGCGCGTTCGCGCCGGGCGCCAGCATGATCGCCGCGCCCGCGGCGGGGTGACCGTTCAGGCGCGTGGTCTCGGCATACGACTCGCTGCCCATCTCCACGCGCGCCACGTCGCCCAGGCGCACCACGGCGCCGTCGGCCTGGGTCTTCAGCACGATGCCGCGGAACTGTTCCGGCGTCTGCAGGCGCGAGAGGGCGGTCACGGTGGCGGTGAGCTGCTGCTTCGCGGGCGAGGGCCGCGCACCGATCTCGCCGACCGACACCTGCGTGTTCTGCGCGGCGATGGCGGCGGTCACGTCCGAGGGCATCAGCTGGTAGCTCGCGAGCCGGTGCGGGTCGAGCCAGACGCGCATCGCATACGAGGCGCCGAAGGCCTGCACCGAGCCCACGCCGTCGACGCGGCTGATGGGATCGCGCAGGTTGCTGGCCATCCAGTCGGCCACGTCGGTGTCGGTGCGGCGGTCGGTCTGGTCGTAGAGCGCAACGATCAGCAGGAAGTTGTTCTGCGACTTCGCGACCGTCACACCCTGCTGCTGCACTGCCTGAGGCAGGCGGCTGGTGGCCTGGCTGACCTTGTTCTGCACCTGCACCTGGGCGGTGTCGGGGTTGATGCCCTGGCGGAAGGTGACGGCGATCTCGGCCCAGCCGGCCGAACTGCTCGTCGACTTGAAGTACAGCAGCCCGTCGATGCCCTTGAGCTGCTGCTCGAGCACCTGCGTGACGCTGCTTTCCACCGCCTGCGCCGAGGCGCCGGGGTAGTTGGCCGAAACCACGACGGTGGGTGGCGCGATGTCCGGGTACTGCGAGACCGGCAGCGTGCGAATGGCCAGGCCGCCGGCCAGCATGATGAGGATGGCGATGACCCATGCGAACACGGGCCGCTGGATGAAGAAGTTGGCTATCACGTGTGTTGTCTTTTCTTCAATCGGCCGAGGCGGGCGTTGCCGCAGCCGATACCGGCACCGGCTTCACCTTGTCTCCCGGGTGCGCGCGCTGCAGGCCGTCGACCACGAGCCGGTCGCCTTCGCGCAGGCCGCCGGTCACGATCCACTGGTCGCCCGCCGCACTGCGCACTTCGAGCGCGCGCAGCTCGACCTTGTCGTCCTTGCCCACCACCAGCGCGGTCGGCTCGCCCTTGTCGTTGCGCGCCACGCCGCGCTGCGGAGCGAGGATGGCCTGGCGCTCCACGCCCGACTCGACCTGCGCCCGCACGTACATGCCGGGCAGCAACAGCCCCTGCGGGTTCGGAAACTCCGCGCGCAGCGTGACCGAGCCGGTCGCGGTATCGACGGCCACTTCGGTGAACTTCAGCGTGCCGGCGTGCGGGTAGGGCAGGCCGTCTTCCATGCGCAGGCCCACGCGCGTGCTCGCGGGCGCCATGTCGCCCGAGATGAAGCGGCGCTTGAGCCGCGTGAGCTCGAGGCTGGACTGCACCACGTCGACGTAGATCGGATCGATGCGCTGGATCGTCGCAAGCGCCGTGGCCTGGCCCGGCGCCACCAGCGCGCCCTCGGTCACGCTGGAGCGGCCGATGCGGCCCGAGATGGGCGCCTCGATGCGCGTGAACTCGAGGTTGATACGTGCCGCCTTCAACGCCGCCTGCGCGGACTTCACGCCGGCCTGCGCCTGTACCAGCGCGGCCTGCGCCTCCTCGTGCTCCTGCCTGCTCACGGCA
Organism: Variovorax sp. TLI9-5A; assembly: GCF_056867935.1. Lineage (NCBI taxonomy): Bacteria > Pseudomonadati > Pseudomonadota > Betaproteobacteria > Burkholderiales > Comamonadaceae > Variovorax > Variovorax sp. TLI9-5A. The sequence continues at coordinate 1,583,290 of NZ_CP200310.1, forward strand.
TTGGCCTTCACCAGCTCGCCGAAGCGCTCGGCCTTGCCGCGCAGGCTCGCGATGCCGGCCTGCGCGGTCGCGAGCGCGGCCTGTGCCTGCTCGTGCGCAGCCTCGAAGGGGCCGGACTCGATCTCGTACAGCACCTGGCCCGCACGGACCATGCTGCCTTCCTCGAACAGGCGCTTGCGCACGATGCCGTTGACCTGCGGGCGCACCTCGGATACGCGGAAGGCGGCCGTGCGGCCCGAGAGCTCGGTGTGCACGGGCACTTCGCTCGCGTGCATCGCCATCACGCCGACTTCGGGCGGCGCGGCAGCGGTCTCGGGGGCCTGCCTGGCGCCGCATGCGGCGAGCACGAGCAGGGAAATGGGGAGAAGCAGAAGCTTGGAAGTCATGGCCATCCGGAAACGCGGTGCGGCGCGAGCCGGGATCGCCCGGGTCGCGCGCCTGTATTGTTTTGCACTGTTATGGTGCATTTTGCCTGCCCTGTTGCGTCGCAACATGAAGGATTCCTGAGGCTTCCGAGGGGGAAGCCAACGACAAAAGCCCATGCAGGCACGAGCCCGCCGCCACGTCGATCCGTGGCGGCGGGCCCTGCCGCATGGGCCGTGTTGGCTGGCTGGCTCGGAGCTAGCTGGCGCTTTGCTGGTGACGCCGTCCCAGTGCGAACACCGAGTTCGGCGCGTCGACGACGAAGGGCTTGCGCGTGGCGGGCTGGCCGGTCGGCGAACGCCGGATCTCGGTCCGCACCGCGGCCTGCACGCCCTTGGCCTTCTGCTCGTCGACAAGGCTCTGCAGCGAGATCGACTTGAGGAACTCGACCGCCCGCAGGTTCACGGTGGCCCAGAGCTCGTCGATTTCGCAGCGGCCGGTCTCGCCCGGCGCGTCGGCATCGCGCCGGCGGGTGGTTTCGGCATCGTGTTCCTCGATCGAGAGGACGATGTCGGCCACGGAAATCTCGGCCGCCTTGCGGCTCAGAGAATACCCGCCGCCCGGGCCGCGTGTCGATTCGACCAGGCTGGCGCGGCGCAGCTTGCCGAACAGCAGCTCCAGGTACGACAGCGACACGCGCTGGCGCAGGCTGATCGAAGCCAGCGTGACGGGGCCCGAACGCCCATGAAGGGCGATGTCGATCATCGCGGTGACCGCGAAGCGGCCTTTGGTGGTGAGGCGCATGGGATGTTCCTTCCTTTTCTTCCTTCGTGGGGAATCACTCGTCCCGGCCGCCGGCGATGCCCAGCAGGGCAAGCAGAGACTGGAAGACGTTGTAGATGCTGAGATACACACCCAGCGTGGCGGAGATGTAGTTGGTCTCCAGGCCGTCCTTCACGCGCTTGAGGTCGTGCAGGATGAAGGCCGAGAAGATGCCGATGGCCAGGACCGACAGCGTCATCATCAGAGCGCTCGACTTGATGAAGAAGTTGGCGATGCCCGCCACCAGCAGCAGGATGGCGCCGATGAAGAGCCACTTGCCCATGGAGGACAGGTCGCGCTTGATGACCGACGACAGCGTGGCCATGCCGAAGAAGATCGCGCCGGTGCCGGCGAAGGCCATCATCACCAGGCTGGCGCCGTTGGCCAGGCCGAGCACGGTGCCGACCAGGCGCGACAGCATCAGGCCCATGAAGAAGGTGAAGGCCAGCAGCACGGGCACGCCGGCGGCCGATTCCTTGGTCTTCTCGATGGCGTACATGAAGCCGAAGGCGCCGCCGAGGAAGACCATCAGGCCGATGCCCGGCGACATGGCGCGCGAGAAGCCGGTGGAGACGCCGATCCAGGCGCCGAGCACGGTGGGCACCATCGACAGCGCGAGCAGCCAGTAGGTGTTGCGCAGGACGCGGTTGCGCTCCTGCGGCGAGGCGATCGGCAGCTCGATGCTGTCGTGATAGGTGGTAGGGCTGTTGTTCATTCTGTGTTGATTCCTTGAAGCTGGACCGGCGCCGGGTGCGTGCAATGGATGGCGCGCGCAAAGGGGCACAGGGCCGTGAATGAGAGAGATCAGGTAGCGGCGGTTGCGATGCGGGTGCCGCCTGATGGCGGTCGGCCCGGATCACAACAAGGGGGCGGGAGCCATGGCGGCTCCCGGTCGCGAAGGCTTTTGGGGCCTAGGCGACGAAGGCAGCGGCGCGGGGTGGCCGCTTGGGTCGCGCCAGGAACGGCGAGACGATGGTGGTCAGGCCGAGTTTCGGCGGCTGTTCCGTGAAGCGCAGCAGCGCGGGCGCGCCGTTGCGGGCATCGACCAGCTCGGCGTGTTCGGAGCCGGCTTCGTCGATGGAGAGGGCGTCGTCCGAGGCCTGGTCGGCATTGCCTGCCGGCTTTTTGGCATCGGAGAGATCGGAGATGTCCGAGAAGGCGACGCTGACGATCAGCGTCTGGGTTGCCTGGGCGGTCTGCGGTTCGGCATGCGAATGGCCGGCACCGAGCATGTTGTGGGCAAGCACGGCAAAGCCGTAGCAGGACAACATGATTGCGAGGACGGTAGCGGCAAACCAGCGGGACATGTAGGGGTAATTTTACCTGCCGCGCGAAGGGATGCCCGCAACGGCGCTTTCAACCGACCGGATCGCACGGATGTTCACTCGCCTTTCAGGCTGGCGCGGTCGTGTTTTCGCCGCCTTCGGGCTGCAGCCATTCGCTCGCGTGGGTGCGCAGGGCGTCTATCTGCAGCCAGATCAGACCGAGTTCGGTATGGAAAGTTCGCGCCTGCGGGTCGCCGCTTTCCCCGCCTTCGGCGGCGGCCTGTGCCAGCGCGGCCCGCGCCGCTGCTTCAGCTTCCGTGCCGCCTGTTACACCTGCCACGCCCTTTTCAAGTCCGGCCGCCAGCGCTTCCAGCGCCGCGATCGCCCCTTCGGCCGACGCATGCAGCACCGCCATCTGCGCCGAATCGGGCAGCGCCGCGCGGTGTGCGCCCAGCGCCGACAGATAGCTCAGCAACGTGTGCGAGCGGATCAGGAAGCGCAGAGCCACACCCGCGCGCGGCCGCACGTAGCCCGGCTCGCGGAACATATCCGACACCGCAGTGGACAGCGCCGCATCCGCGTTGTGGTCGTTGCGACGCGCCAGCCGGTAGTCGAGGTGGTCGCGCGCGCCGGTACGGTATTGCCCGACGATCTGCCGCAGGTAGCCCGCGTGGCCGCGCATCGCCGCGGCGGCCAGTTCGTTGATGCGCCGCGCCTGCCAGTGCGGCAGCACCAGCAGCACCGCCAGCCCCGCGATGGCGCTGCCGATGGCGGTGTCGACCAGCCGCGGCACCAGCAGCACGCCGCTGTCGCCGACCTGGTTGAAGCACATCAGCACCAGCAGCGTCATCGAGGCCGTGGCCAGCAGGTAGCGCGTGGTGCGGGTCGCGAAGAACAGCACGCCGGCGATCACCGCGAGCACCGACTGCACCAGCGGCTGCGGAAAGAGCTGCAGCAGCGCCCAGCCCGCCACCACGCCGAGGGCAGTGCCGGCAATGCGCTGCCCCATGCGCGCGATGGTGTCGCCATACGTCTGCTGGCAGACGAACAGCGTGGTCAGCAGGATCCAGTAGCCCTGCGCCGGGTGGATGACATGCATCACCCCGTAGCCCGCCACCAGCGCGATCGACAGCCGCAGTGCATGCCTGAAGAGCGGCGAGCGCACCGTGAGCTGCCGCCGCACCCGCTCCACCGCGTCGCGCCAGGAGCGCGGCGAGCGATCGAACAAACCCATCTCAGTACGACCCGCGCGCGCCGAAGGCTGGCTGGCCCCCGCGAGCTGGCCGTCGAGCAGCGCGAGATTGCGCGCCAGCGCCTCCACCGAGGCCAGCAGCGCCAGCCGGGCGGGCGTGTCTGCCCGTGCGCGTTCGTGCTCGATGGCGCTGCGCAGATCGGCCAGCGCCTGCACGGTCTCGGTTCCCACCTCGAAGGGCTCGCGCCGCTCCACCGAATCGGCCAGCCGTTGGCAGGCCAGCCCTTGCAGGCCCAGCACGCGCTGGCAGCGGTAGAGCAGGTCGCTGTGGAAGAAGGCATCGGCCAGCGCGTTGTAGTCGTCGTGCGAGGAACTGGCGCGCTCGTGCACGTCCTGCGCGATCAGGTAGAGGCCCCGGTAGCGCGAGATGCGCCCGGTCGGTGCCCGCGCGCCGATGCGGCGGAAGATGCTCTCCTTGGCCGCATTGAGTTCCGTCACCACCTCGGCGTTGAGCTGCGCGAGCGCAAGCCGCTTGCGCTCGATGTCGATGCCGCGCAGCGGCTCGAAGAGCGACGCCTTGAAGCGCACGTAGTTGCCCAGCACGGTAAAGAGCGTCACCAGCCGCGCCTGCACCGGCTGCGCCGGAAAGGCCGCGCACCACAGCACGGAGAACACGCCATACCAGGCCGCGCCGGCCACCAGCAGCAGGGGCTCGCGCCCGCGGTGCGCCACGCCGTGCGCGCCCATGTTCTCGATGCCCAGCGTGGCGTACATCGCGAGGATCAGCGTCGCGTACGCGATCGCCTTGTAGCGTGCCTCCACGGCGCCGAGCATCGTGAGCCAGAAGGCCGCGAGCGCAAGCCCGGCGATGAACACCAGCGGCATGCCGAAGGCCGCCTCCACCGCGAACGCGATGGCAGCGAAGCAGCCCAGCGTGACCACCTGTGCGCGCAGCCGTCCGCGCCAGCTGTCGTCGGTCTCGGCGAGCGCGCTGGCGATGGCGCCGAGGAAAAGGGGGATCACCGCATCGGTGTGGCCGGTCCAGGCGCAGCCCGCCATGAGGCTGCCGAGTGTGAGAAGAATGCGCACGGGCTGCGCGCGAGAGGCGAAAGACCGCAGCCGCTGGCGCAGCGCGTCGGGAGACAGGGGAAGCATGATGGGCCGATCTTGCACGATGCATGCCACGGCCGTGTGGCGCTGAGAGTCGATCAGCGCCGGCTGTGCAGGAATCCGTGGCGCGGCGCGATCCACCGGACCTGCTCTTCGTCGGCCGTGGGCGCATCGGAAGTGCCCGCGAACAGCATTCCTTCCTCGACCAGCAGGAACCGGCGCGCCTGCGAACTGCCATCGCCCGGCAGCACGCGCAGCGTGGCATTCCCGATACGGATCTGCTCGCCCGGTGCCGGCACCATGGTGGCTGCATCGGAAGCCGCCTGCGTCGACAGACGCCATCGCACACGCCCCGGCGCGGCGGCGGCAAGCGCCTCGGCATGCGCGGAGCTCGCGGGCGATGCGTCGATCAGCGCGCAATCGCCGCCCGCCGCTCCTACAAAGTAGCTGTGCACCAGCGTGCCCGACCCTTCGCCGGCTTCTCCGGTCACCCGCAGCACCCGCGCCGACAGCCGCATGACCAGCCCGGCCTCATGCGCATAGCGCCCGCCGCCTTCGCCATCCGGATCGACAAAGCCGACTTCCTCGTACGCAGGCTCTTCCATGTTCACCGGCCGCCTTCCTGCCGGACCATCCGCCAGCCGCGGCATCACGCGCGGAATGTGCTTCAGCCCGCGCGCATGCGCCATGAGCCCGTCCACGCTTTCGAATTGCGCGAGTTCCAGCAGAATGCGGCGCGTCACGTTCATCAGCTTGAGCCCGCGCGCCGGGTCCGCCGCATCGGCGGGCCGCAGCCACGTGTGTTCGACCGTCTCCCGGCCATCGGGCTGCACGTTCTGCGCCTCGGGCATGGCCGCAAGAAAGAAGCGTGTGTCGAAGCGGCGCGGCATTCCCGGCGGCGTGAGCCAGTGCGAGAAATACGCGAGCCGGTCGGCCGCGAGCCGCCAGCCATGCTGCGCGCACAGCGACAGCAGCGCGTCGGTGCCTTGTTCCGCCGCATGGCGCATCTCGGCGAGCTGGCCGGAGGGTAGGCCGTCCAGCGTCACAGGCCGTCCGGCGTCGTCGGTCGCGAACAGCAGGCCGGCTTCCTCGAAGCATTCGCGGATCGCCGCCGCGTAGTAGTCCAGGCCGCCCTCTGACACTTCGAGTCGTTCGCTCGCGGCCCGGTCGTCGAGGCCGCTGCAGCAGCCATGCAGGCCTCGGTCGTGCGCGTCGATCACGCCGCCCGGGAACACGCTCGCGCCGCTGTTCTGGTCGTTGGCCTTCTCTGCCCGCCGCAGCATCAGCACCTCGAGGCCGCTGCTTCCGTCGCGCAGCACGATGAGGGTGGCCGCCATGCGCACGGGGCGTGGCGGTGCGGGGCGGGTCGGGGCATCCGTGGGGCTGGCGGTCATGCACGCATTGTCGCGCCGGCCGCTGCTGCCAAGGTGACAGCACCGGAGCGCCGCTGTCGCGCGGAAGACCGTTCGAAACGCCGCGCGCAACGTACCTTCAAGGCACGCCACATACATCGACTCTTGCTGAAGGACGCACATGCATTTCGAATTCACGCCCCGGGTGATCGCGCTGCGCGAGGAACTGCTCCGGTTCATGGACGAGTACGTCTATCCCAACGAGAAGCGTCACGAAGAGGAGCTTGCCGCCAACGCCCGCGCCGGCCGCCCGTACGCCGAACTGCCGATGATGGCCGGCCTCAAGGCCAAGGCGCGCGAGCGCGGACTGTGGAACCTGTTCCTGCCCGAGTCGGAGCACGGCCCCGGCCTCAGCAACGTCGAGTACGCGCCGCTGTGCGAGATCATGGGCCGGCGCTACTGGTCCTCCGAGATCTTCAACTGCTCCGCGCCCGACACCGGCAACATGGAAGTGCTGGCGCGCTACGGCACCAAGGCGCAGCAGGATCGCTGGCTCAAGCCGCTGCTGGCCGGCGAGATCCGCTCCTCCTTCGCGATGACCGAGCCCGAGGTGGCTTCCAGCGACGCCACCAACATCCGCTGCAGCATCCGCCGCGAGGGCGACGAGTACGTCATCAATGGCCGCAAGTGGTACATCACCGGCGCGATGAACGAGCGCTGCGAAATCTTCGTGCTCATGGGCAAGACCGATCCCGACAACGCCGACCGCCACAAGCAGCAGTCGATGATCCTCGTGCCGAAGAACACGCCCGGCGTGACCATCGTGCGCGACATGGCGCTGCTGGGCGTGTACGACCCGCCCTTCGGCCACCCCGAGATCGTGTTCGAGAACGTGCGCGTGCCGGTCGAGAACATCCTGCTCGGCGAAGGCCGTGGCTTCGAGATCGCCCAGGGCCGCCTCGGGCCGGGCCGCATCCACCACTGCATGCGCGCCATCGGCATGGCCGAGGCCGCGCTGGAGATGATGTGCCAGCGCCTCGTGTCGCGCACCGCCTTCCACAAGCCGTTGTCGGAGCAGGGTGTCTGGCGCGAGCGCATCGCAGAGTCGCGCATGCTCATCGAGCAGTCGCGCTGGATGGTGCTCAACGCCGCTTACCGCATGGACACCGTGGGCAACAAGGTCGCCGCCAAGGAGATCGCGATGATCAAGGTGCTAACGCCCAACAACTGCGTGAAGGTGGTCGACTGGGCCATGCAGGCCTTCGGCGCCATGGGCCTGAGCCAGGACACGCTGCTCACGCACTTCTACGCCTACGAGCGCCACCTGCGCGTGGCCGACGGCCCCGACGAAGTGCATCGCAACGCGATTGCGAAGCAGGAGCTGGCGGCGTACCAGTAGGAAAACCGGAAAAGCAGAAAAGCAGAAAAGCAGAAAAGCAGAAAAGCAGAAAAGCGGCGACCGGCTTCGTGCCGGCCGATCGCGCATCTCTGGCGTCATCGTTGCCCCGGCCACGCAGCTCGGGCGCCGTCATCAGGTGGGCGAACTGCTCTTCGTAATCCTCTTGCAATACCGTTGCAATAAAAGCTTTTGGCGCTCCCTATGGGGTAGCGCGAAAAATCAACAATTGTCAATGTTTGCAAAAAAACGGAGGGATTATGAAAAGAGTAGATGCCTGCACCTTGCAGCGCGCACGGCTGTTTGCGACGGCAACAATGGCTGCGGCGATTTCCGCGTGTGGAGGAGGGAATGGTGGAGGCGGCGGAGTTCCCATCCTGCCAATCGCACCAGCCCCCGCGCCAGCCCCTGCCCAGCCGGCCGCAGCACCGCCAGCCGTGGAGAGTTCGGCCGCATGTTTCAACGAAGCCGACTTTCGCGAGGGAACGACCCTGGATTTCGAGGCGATGAAAGTGGGAGGAAGCCCGACGGCTCAGCCTTTCCGCAGAAAGAGCGTCACCGAAGGACGTGAATCATTTGCTGGCGCCAAACCAATTGCCTTCAACGTCGGTTCGGAGCTTGTCGATCTTCCGCAGTTTCAGCAAAGTACCGTCAAGAAGGAATTCAAGGATCTTGTCAGCGGGAATGTCTTTCTCTACGGCAAGTCGACCACACAGAAGACAAAGATCACGCCGCCGCAACCGGCTTCTCCTTCGGAGCAGGTTTTCGTCTCTTCGCAGTCATATGCGCCGCCGATCTCGTTCCCTGTCGACATGAAGCCTGGGCAGGTCGCCCGGCAGCAGATTTCCTTCACGAAGATCTCAACCACCGATGGCCGCGTCGATTGGACGACTACGGTGCCGGCAACCGGCGAACTCACCTACCATGGCCGCGAGAAGCTGGAAACCCCGCTGGGGGCCTTCGACACATGCAAGTTCTCTCTGAAGATCACTGCCGGTCCGGGCGGGCTGGCGCAAGTCACCGTGGGCGAGATCTGGCAAGCGGCTGAAGGGCCCTACAGGGGACAGGTGCTCAAGGGGATCGATCCGAAGTCGCCGATGATCGCGACCAAGATGACTTACTCACCCAAGTAACGCAGTCGCCCGACTGGTCCGCGCGGCTGCCCGGGGCACCCGCGCGACCATGTCGTCTTGGTTGTGTCGGCAGGCTTCAGGCTGGAGCCGGCGCTTCCCAGGCGAAACCGACGCCGTACACCGACCGTATCCAGTCGTGCTCCGGCGTCACCACGCCGAGCTTGCGGCGCAGGTTCTTCACGTGGCTGTCGATGGCGCGTTCGGTCACGTCCACCGTGTCGTCGTAGGCCAGCTCGAGCAGGCGGGCGCGCGAGAAGATGCGCCCGGGGTGTCGCGACAGCACCTGCAGCAGCCCGAACTCGCGCCGCGTGAGGTTCAGCGGCGTGCCTTCGAGCGAGGCTCGCCAGTGCACGTCGTCCAGCACCAGCCCCGGCGCGTCGCCCTGCGGGGACGCGCCCTGCGCCAGGCCCGGCGCGGTGCGGCGCAGCACCGCGCGCACCCGCGCCACCAGCTCGCGCGGCGAGAAGGGCTTGCACATGTAGTCGTCGGCGCCCAGCTCCAGGCCCAGCAGCCGGTCGACCTCCTCGATGCGCGCCGTCAGCATGATGATCGGGTGCGCCGTGTGCTCGCGTGCGCGGCGCAGTACCTCGATGCCGTCCAGCCGCGGCAGCATGATGTCCAGCAGCGTGAGGTCGGGCGGCGAGGCGACGATGCTCTCGAGCGCGCTGTGCCCGTCGGTGAAGAGTTCGGTTTCGTAGCCCGCGTGGCGCAGGTAGTCCTGCACCACCGAGGCGATGTCGGTTTCGTCTTCGACGATGACGATGCGTGTCATGACGCTGCTGCCAATGGAAGGGTGATGGTCAGGCGCAGCCCGCCCAGTGGCGAGGCCGACGCGTCGATGGTGCCGCCGTGCGCCTCGACGGTCGCGCGGCAGATGGAAAGGCCCAGGCCGGAGCCGCCGTGCTCGCGGCTGCGCGAGCTCTCGCCGCGGAACAGGCGGTCGAACAGGCGCGGCAGCTCGGACTCGGGCACGCCCGGCGCGCTGTCGTCGAACACCAGCGTGAGGCGGTTGCCCGCCCACGCGCCTTCGACGATGACGTCGATGCGCAGCTCGCCGCTCGCGTCGGTGTAGGCCAGCGCGTTCTCCAGCAGGTTCATGAAGACCTGGTGCAGCCGGTGCGCGTCGCCCTCGATCACGGGCTGCGCGGAGGCGCCGATGCGGTCGACCGCGCGGCGGTCCACCGTGATGTCGCGCGCGTCGAAGCGGTCGCGCGTGTGGTCGAGCGCCTCCTTCAGCAGCGAGAGTGGGAACACGGTGGTCGCGAGCAGATCGCTCTGCGGCTCGCGCATGCTGCTGCGCAGGTCGTCGACCAGCTGGCCCAGGCGCAGCACCTGCCGGTGCAGCCGCAGCGCGGTGCGCTCGTCGAAGGTGCGCACGCCGTCCTGCAGCGCCTCGATCTCCGCGCGCATGGCGGCCAGCGGCGTGCGCAGCTCGTGTGCGGCGTCGGCCAGCCAGGCGCGGCGCGAGGCCTCCATCGTGTCCAGGCGCTGCGCCATGTCGTTGAAGGTGCGGCCCAGCAGCGCCAGCTCGTCGGAGCCCTGCACCACGACGCGGGTGGAGAGCCGGCCGCGAGCCACGTCCTGCGCGGCCTGCGTGAGCTCGTCGATGGGCCGGAACCAGCGGCGCGCCAACAGCCACGACAGCACCAGCGCGAAGCCGAGCCCGCACAGGCCGGTGAGCACGATCACGCCCGACTGCCGCGCGACGAAGGCTCGGTCGGCCTCGCTCTCCAGGCCCCGCAGCGGCGTGAGTGCGAGGTAGCCGATGACGCTGCGGTCGCGCCGGATCGGAATTCGCGCGGCGTTCGCGAGGTCGGCGTCTGCGCCCACCACGCGCGCGCCGTGCGCGTCGAGCACGGCCAGCCGCTGGAAGATGGAATCCTGCATGTCGCGCGGATCGCGAAAGATCCAGGGCGGCGGCATGCTCCCCATGCGGCGCGGCAGCAGTTCGAGCTGCTGCGACGGTGGGCCGGAGTCGGGCGGGGGCGGGGGAGGAGGCGGGCGGCCGTCGCCCGCATTGTTGCCATTGCTGCCGGTGTTGCCGCTGTTATTGCCGTTGTTGCCTTCCGGCGGAGGGTTGCCGCGCATGGCGCGGTATTCGTACCAGGGCGGCAGCCGCCGCTCGTCGGCGCCGCCGGCGTTGTTGTCGAGCGCGGCGGACAGCCGGCCCATCTGCAGGCGGCGCCACACCTCGTCGTTGTCGTGCAGGCCCTTCCAGTCGCCGTTGGCCACGTAGTACTTCAGGAGCACCTGCGAGAGCCAGTCCATACGCCGGATCTCGATCTCGGCCACGTAGGAGCCCAGCCCGCGCTGCAGCGCGATGATCGACAGGCCCGCGAAGCTGATCAGCAGCACGATCAACAAGGCGGCCAGCGCCAGGAAGATCTTTCTGGAAAGGGTCAGGTGCGGCATGGGCTCGGAGGGGGCATCGCCGCATTCTGCGGCATGCATGGCGGGGCGGGCGGGGGGAGGTGGGGTGGGTCGGCAGCCGATCATCGCGGCCGAATGTGGAGGAATCTGGGAGAAATGCCGCCCGGGGATCTCCATCTTTTCTCCTTCATGCGGCCCCAGCATCGGGTCATGAATCCGGAACCGAGCGTTGTGCTGCATGGGGCGGTCGCAGTATTTTTCTGCCTGGTCGCACAGGCATGGGCGCTGCTGATCCTCTGGGCCGAGATCCGCGTCACGCGGCCGGCCGGTCCGCCTCTCACCGGCCCGAACATTCACAGGGAAGAAGAATGACAAGTCACGATGCCACCGCCATCGGCCGCCGCGGCCTGCTGGCCACCCTGGGCGCCGCCACGCTGGCCGCCGCCTCCACCCGGCCCGCCGGGGCAGCGACCGAGCCCAGGAAGCTGCCGCTGACCGCGCAGACCACCGAAGGCCCCTACTACCTCGAACTGGACCAGGTGCGCCGGGACATCACCGAAGGGCTCGAGGGCGTGCCGCTGGAAGTGCGCTTCAACGTCTGCGACACCACCGGCAGGCCGCTGCCCAGGATGCGCGTGGACATCTGGCATTGCGACATGCAGGGGCGCTACTCGGGCTTCGGCGAGCAGGGCGACGACCGCAAGCTCGGCTTCGAGGGAAAGACCTTCCTGCGCGGCAGCCAGTTCACCGACCGCGAAGGCGTCGCCGCCTTCGCAAGCATCTATCCGGGCTGGTACGCGGGGCGCACCACGCACATCCACGTGAAGGTGCTCAACGGAACGCGCGCGGTGCTCACCTCGCAGTTCTTCCTGCCTGATGCACTCAGCGAGTTCCTCTACACGCAGGTCCCGCTCTACCAGCGCTCGCGGGTGCGCGACACGCTCAACAGCATCGACGGCATCGCGCTGAAGGCTGGCGACACGGTGCTTGGCGCGGTGCGCGAGGAGCGCCAGCGCTACGTGGCTACGCTCGCGCTGGTGGTCGACCCGGCTGCGAACCCTGCGATCGACCGGCCGCCGCCTCCTCCCGCGGGCGACATGCCGCCGCGTCCCCAGGGCATGCCCCCGATGGGCGGTGCGGGCGGCGGCAGGCCCATGCATCCGCGCGCGCTGGACGGCGCAGCGCGCCTCGAGGCGCTGGTGCCGCCGCGCGCCGCGAGCTGACAACCCGACCAGGGACCAGGTGGCCGACCGGCGCGCCCTCAGGCCGCCGGCCGTTCCGCGAAGCTGAAGCCCACGCCATAGACCGAGCGTATCCAGTCGTGCGAAGGCACTGCCGCCGCGAGCTTCTTGCGCAGGTTCTTGATGTGCCCGTCCACGGCGCGCTCGTTCACGTCGAAGGCTTCGGGAAAGGCCGCCTCCAGCAGATTGGAGCGCGTGAACACCCGGCCCGGGTCGCGTGACAGCGCCCGCAACAGCAGCAGCTCGCGGCGCGTGAGCGTCAGCGCGCGGCCTTCGAGGCAGGCGTTGCCGCGCGGGTCGTCGAAGCGCACGGCGGTCGAAGGCCTGGCGACGCTGTCGCGCCACTGCGCGTGCCGGCGCAGCACAGTCTGGATGCGCGCCACCACCTCGCGCGGCGAGAAGGGCTTGCAGACATAGTCGTCGGCGCCCATGTCCAGCGCCAGCAGCCGGTCGGCCTCGTGCGTGCGCCCGGTCAGCATGATGATCGGGTGCTTGCCGCAGGAGCGCACCTTCTCCAGCACCTGGATGCCGTCGATGCGCGGCAGCACCACGTCGAGCAGCGTGAGCGCGGGCGGCTCGCCCAGGATGCGCTCCAGCGCGGCCTCGCCGTCCCCGACCTGCTCGATCTCGTGGCCCGCGCCGTGCAGATGGCACAGCAGCAGCGAGGCGCTGTCGTGCCTCTTGTCCTCCACCAGCAGGATGCGACCCATGGCCAGGACTCCCTGTGCTCAGAACGAGGTTCCGATCTGGAACTGGAAGCGCTGCGTGCGGTCGGCCGCGATGTTGTTGGCGGTGTCTGCCTTCTGGTAGATCAGCGGCACCGCGTAGGCCAGCCGCAGCGGGCCCAGCGGCGAGATCCAGCTGATGCCGATGCCGGTGGAGGCGCGGATGCGGTTCTGCGCCTTCCACTGCGCGTCGGTCATGCTCGCGGTGCGGTCGGCGAACACGTTGCCCGCGTCGAGGAAGGTGTACAGGCGCAGCGTCTTGTCGTTGCCCGCGCCAGGAAAGGGCGTGCTGAACTCCATGTTGAATATCGCCTTGCGCGTGCCGCCGAGCGCGCCGCCCGTGACCGAGTCGGCCGGGCCGAGCGAGTTCTGCTCGAAGCCGCGGATCGAGCCCAGGCCGCCGGCGTAGAAGTTCTTGAAGATCGGGTAGGTGCTGTCGCCCAGCGCGCGCGCATAGCCCAGCTGCCCGTTGATGGCCAGCGTGTACTGCTTGGACAGCGGGAAATACTGCTGGTACTGGTAGTTGGTCTTCAGGTAGCGCAGCTCGTTGCCCACGCCTATTTCGAGGTTGGCGCTCTGCAGCCGGCCGCGCGTGGGCACCAGCGCGCTGTCGCGGTCGTCGCGCGACCAGCCCAGCGTGGCCGGAATGGCGATCATGCTCGACTTGGCGCAGCTCACGCTCGGCGCCGTGCCCGTGCACTTGAAGTAGTCGAGATAGGCCTGCGGCGTGGCTGTGTAGACGTAGGAGCCGTCGACCAGCGTGTAGGTGCCGTTGGTGCCCGGCGTGAACGACCAGCGCTCCAGCCCGATGCCGAGGAACACCGTGTCCTGCTCGCCCACCGGGAAGCCGAAGCGGATGGAGCCGCCGTCGCTCGCGAGCTTGTAGTTGCCGTCGGCCTCGTAGTAGGGCCGCGTGGTGGTGTGGAACACGTTGATCGTGCGCGAGATGCCGTCCTTGGTGAAGTACGGATCGGTGGCCGTGAGCGAGATGGTGCGGTTGTACGAGCTGGTGTTCACGTTCAGCCCCAGGTAGTTACCGCTGCCGAACACGTTCTCCTGCGTGATGCCGAAGGTCAGCGAGACCTTGTCGGTCGACGAGTAGCCCGCGCCCAGCTGCAGCGAGCCGGTGGGCTTCTCGACCACGTTCACCGCCAGGTCGACCTGGTCGGGCGAGCCGGGCACGTCGATGGTGTCGACGTTGACGTCGGTGAAGAAGCCCAGGCGGTCGATGCGGTCGCGCGAGGCGCGGATCTTGTTGCCGTCGTACCAGGCGCCTTCGTACTGCCGGAACTCGCGGCGGATCACCTCGTCGCGCGTCCTGGCGTTGCCGCCGATGTTGATGCGGCGCACATAGGCGCGGCGAGAGGCTTCCGCCTTGAGCACCAGCGTCACGCGGTTGTTCTGCCGGTCGATCTCCGGCTCGGCCTTCACGCGCGCGAAGGCGTAGCCGAAGGTGCCGAAGTAGTCGGTGAAGGCTTTGGTCGTGGCCGCCACGTCCTCGCCGTTGTAGGGCTTGCCGGGGCGGATGGTGACCAGCGTCTTGAACTCGTCCTCGTGGCCCATGTAGTCGCCCGCGAGCTTCACGCCGGCCACCACGAACTTCTCGCCCTCGGTGATGTTGATCGTGAGGGTCAGCGTCTGCCGGTCGGGGGAGATGGCCACCTGCGTGGAGTCGATGCGGAACTCAAGATACCCGCGCGTGATGTAGTAGGAGCGCAGCGTCTCCAGGTCGCCGTTGAACCTGGTGCGCGAATACTGGTTGGACTTGGTGTACCAGTCGAGCCAGCCGCCCGTGTCCTGGTCGAACAGGTCCAGCAGCGTGCTCTCGCTGAAGGCCTTGTTGCCGACCACGTGCACTTCCTTGATGCGCGCGCTCTCGCCTTCGGTCACGGTGAAGGTGATGTTCACGCGGTTTCTCTCCAGCGGCGTGACGGTGGTGATGACCTGTGCGTTGTAGAGGCTGCGGCTGATGTACTGCCGCTTGAGCTCCTGCTCGGCGCGGTCGGTCAGCGCCTTGTCATAGGCCTGCCCTTCGGACAGCCCCACCTCGCGCAGCGCCTTCTGCAGCGCCGCCTTGTCGAATTCCTTGGTGCCCACGAAGTCCACGTCGGCGATGGAAGGGCGCTCTTCGAGCACCACCACCAGCACGTTGCCGTTCACGTCGATGCGCACGTCCTTGAAGAGGCCCAGCTCGAACAGCTTGCGGATGGCGGCGCTGCCGCGTTCGTCGCTGTAGGTGTCGCCGGCTCGCAGGCCCATGGTGGCGAAGACGGTGCCGGGCTCGACGCGCTGCAGGCCTTCGAGCCTGATGTCCCTGACGGTGAAGGGCTCGACCGCCCAGGCGGGAGATGTGGCAATGGAGGCGGCGATGGAAGCAAGCAGCGCGGCGGCAGCTGCGAGTGACTTGGGAAACTGCATCGCCGCATGGTTCCCGCCAATGTCGGAGAAATTTGGGACTTTCTCCTGCCTGCCCCGCAACGGTCGGGGTCTTTACCTGCGGCTTACTGCAACCCCATTGCGTTCGATGCCGCCCATGCCGGCGCGGCGGCGGCTTGCGGCATCTGCGCGTTTCTTTCGCGGCAGTTGCGCAGGTGGTCCTCGATCGTCAGGCTGCCCTGTATCTCGAGCAGGCGCTCCACGGTGCGGTCGATGGCCTGGTCGTCCAGCAGCGGGTAGTTGCGCGCGAGGCGACCGTTGTTGCGCACCAGGCGCGCGATGTAGGGCAGGTCCTGCTGCGTGACGACGGCCGCCGGCATCACGCCTTCGAGCTCGATTCCCTCGCAGGGCAGCAGCACGAAGTACTGCAGCCGCAGCTCGTCGGACAGCAGGCTGCGCAGCTGCGTGGTCTTGCGCCCGCCCTGCCACGCGGGGTCTTTCACCTCGCGCGCGTTCTTGCCGCCGTGCAGCCGAAGAAACCAGCGTGGCGGCGACTGGTCCGACTTCTTGCGGTAGACGAAGGCGTTGCGCCAGGCCTTGATCTCGAAGAGATACACGCCCGTCTCGCACACCAGCACCGCGTCGACGCGCGCGGTGGGCACCGTGTGGCCCTCGGGCATCGGAATGATGAGGTTGCGAAGAATGCGCAGGTACGAAAAGGTGGGGCTGAATGCGCTGGCGAGCTGCTGCACACCCAGCGTGGTGGCGGTATTGCCTGGTGGCAAGGCGATGGTCATGGAGAGCTCCTTCGGTGAAAGAGCATCGCGCCGCTTTTGGGAGACTTCTTGAACGAGGTGTTTCCTTCGGTGGATGGCCATGGTTTGCGTGCAAACAACAGTTCTCGCAAAGCAATGGCGAACCACAAGATTCCTCCGAATTTGAACGGGACCATGCGTGTCTGCCGCTCGATGGAGAGCTGCTGCAACTGGAGAACCCTGAATGAAGAAAACCCTCACGGCATTCGCCGCCCTGGCCGTCTGCGGCCTGGCCTCTGCCCAATCGTCCGTCACGTTGTTCGGCGTCGTGGACGCCGGCCTGACCTACCAGTCGACGACCTCGCGCGACACCACCACCGGCGCCTCGATCAAGCAAAGCAAGACCAGCCTGGGCAACTCCGGCTACAACTCCAGCCGCATCGGCTTTCGCGGCACCGAAGACCTCGGCGGTGGCCTGGCCGCGAGCTTCTGGCTCGAAGCGCCCATCACCAACGACGACGGCGCCACCGGCATCTCCACCTTCGCCCGCCGCTCCACCGTGAGCCTGTCGGGTGGCTTCGGTGAACTGCGCCTGGGCCGCGACTACACGCCCACCTTCTGGAACGACACCGTCTTCGACCCGTTCGGCACCAACGGCTCGGGCACCAACGTCATCAGCACCGTCAGCGGCAACACCACCATCAACAACGCCAACTACGTGCGCGCCAGCAACTCGATCGGCTACTTCCTGCCGCCGAACTTGGGCGGCTTCTACGGCCAGTTCCAGTACGCCCTGCACGAGAACGCCAGCACGGACGCGACCAGCACCACGGCCGCCTCCAGCAGCAGCGCAGGCCGCTACGTGGGTGGGCGCTTCGGCTACGCCAACGGTCCGCTGGACGTGGCACTGGGCGTGGGCCGCAGCACCGTCGTGGACACCACCGCGCTGCAGCGCAGCGTGCAGACCATCAACCTGGGCGCCTCGTACGACTTCGGTCCGGTGAAGCTCTTCGGCGAGCTGTCGAACGTGAAGAACAAGTTCGACTACGCGGCAGTGGCCGACACGCACGACAGCTACAACGGCTACCTGATCGGCGCGACGGTGCCGGTGGGCGCAGGCCTGATCCGCGTGGCGTACTCGCAGGTGCGCTACAACGAAGGCACGGCCGGCATCACGGGCGAGGACCCGCTGGCGCGCAAGTTCGCGATCGGCTACGTGCACAACCTGTCCAAGCGCACGGCGCTGTATGCGACGGTGGCGCGCGTGAACAACCGCAACGACGTGAACTACACCGGCAGCCTGGTGTCGGCCAGCACCACCGGCTATGGCAGCACGGGAACCAGCTACACCGGCCTGCCGCGTTCTTCCACCGGCTACGACTTCGGCATCCGACACGCGTTCTGATTACGGACGCGCGCCGCGCGGGAGGGAAGGGGCATGCATTTGCAGCCCTTTTTCTCCCGCGCGGCTTTTTCGTTTCCGCTCTTCATTCATCCACTCATCCACTCATCCAGAAGCGAGCTTCGACCCATGAACCGAATCCGGCTTCTCGCGGGCGTGCTGGCGGCCTCCGGCCTGACCGGCTGCATCATGCCGCCCCCGCCGCCCATGCCTTACCGCCCGCCGCCACCGGGATTCCGTGGCGAAGGCCCGCCACCGCCGCTGCTCTTCGGCGATGCCCGCCGCCCGCCGCCTCCCGGATGGGCCGCTTGCGAGGCCGGCCGCGCACCCGTGCAGGAGCGCTGTGCGCGTGACCTTCCGGGCGAACCCGCGCCGCAGCCTCCGCTGGGGGCACGCTGATGACGGGCGCGGGGCAGCTGCACTCGGGCAACCTCGGCCTCATCATCGCCGCCGTGATCCTGCTGGGGGTCGGCAGCGTGGTCGGCATGATGCTCTCGCTCTTCGTCGCCAACCTGCGGCAGAGTGCCAAGGCGCGCGAGCTTGCCGAAAACGCCCACAAGGAAGCACGGCAGCGCATGGGCGCAAGCCGTGCGCAGGACATCCGGGCGCTGCTCGACGCGGCTTCGGCCCAGGTCGATGGCAATGCCATCCGCCTCGACATCCAGCTGCCGCATGAAGCGGTGCGCGTGTTCGCGATCGAAGCCGAACTGCGCGAGCTGCTCGCGAAGGTCACGACCTATGCGGCCAGCGTGATGCGTGCCGGAGCTACGCTGCAGGTGTCCGCGCATGCCGATGGCGAGCAGGCGGTGATCCACTGGCGCGATCTCGATGCGGTCGATGCGCACCCGCCGCTCGCGAGGTTCTTCGACGGCAAGCTCTCGGCCGCCGTGGCGGCCAGCGCAAAGGCCTGCGAGCGCATCGCCGGCCACCATGGCGGGCGCATCTACTCGGCGCCCCATGGTGACGGCGTGCTGGGGCTGACGTTGCGGCTGCCGCTGATGCAGGCCTGAGGATCTTCGGCATCGAGGGCCACCTGTTTCTCGAGCTGAAGTGCGAGCCCGCGCTGGCGCTATCGGCTGGCCAGCTGATCGTGGCGCTGCTGCCTCCGGTGAAGGCCAAGCGCGAAGAGGGCTTCGTCGAGGACTGACGGAAAGGGGGCGGCGGCGGCTGGCCGGAACTCCGCGCGATACTTGCGGTCCCACGCTGCCGCCGCCTTCCTTCCCTCCGATGCCCGTCGTGCGACTTCCTTCCTTCTCGATCCTTCTTCGTGCGCTCACCATAAGCGCAACCCTTTTCGCCGCGGGCGCCCCGCATGCGCAGGCCCTGCCGCCCGGCGTGCGGCTGGGCATGTCGGCCGATGAGCTGCAGGCCGCATTGCCCGCCGCCGAGCGCGTGCAGAGGCCGCAGCGCCTGAGCGGTGGCCTCGTTGGCTCATGGCGTGCGGCGCCGGTCGAGATGGCGGGGCTGCTGTTCGAGCCGACCTTCTTCTTCGCGGCCTCGGAGCTGCGGCGCGTCGAGTACGTGGCCTCGGCGCAGTCCGCATCCGATGCCGGTTCGGCGGCCTTCGCGGCGCTGGTGCAATGGGGCCGCGGCGCGTTCGGCAACGAGCTGGCGTCGCGCGACCCGGGCAGCGCGTACGCCGCATGGGTCAGCAGCGACACCGACATCTACGTGCAGCAGCAGTCCGGCGATCCGCGCCGGGCGAGCGTGCGGCTGGTCTACAAGGCGCGGCAGCTGCGCGACGGCAGCGAGCTCTGAGAAAAAGAGAAGGGCTGCCAGAGCCCTTCCTTCGCGTGGCGCCTCAGCCTGCGGCGCGCCTCTCGAGCTTCTGCAGCGCCACCGTCAGTTCGTCGACATCGAGCGGCTTCAGCAGGTGATGGTCGAAGCCGGCCCGCGCGATGCGCAGCCGGTCGTCGGGCTGTCCCCAGCCCGTGAGAGCGATCAGGCCGATGCCATGCAGGCGGGGATGCGCCCGCAGGCGGCGCGCCAGCTCGCAGCCGTCCATGCCGGGCATGCCGATGTCCAGGATGGCGATCGACGGCTCGAAGAGTTCGGCCTTCGCCAGCGCGTCCGAGCCGTTGAACGCCACCGCGACCTTCGCGCCGAGCAGCGCCAGCAGCGCCTCCAGCGATTCGGCCGCGTCGCGGTTGTCGTCCACCACCAGGATGCGGTGGTTCACCGCCATCGCGGCCTCCGGTGCCGCCGACTCCGTACCGGTTCGTACGCCGTGGCCGAGCAGGGGAAGGGACACCGTGAACTCGCTGCCCCGGTCCGCCCCCTCGCTCTTCGCGCTGACCGTGCCGCCGTGCAGCTCCACGATGCTCTTCACCAGCGTGAGGCCGATGCCCAGCCCGCCCTGCGCGGCGCGCGCGGTGCCGCTGACCTGCACGAACATCTCGAAGATCGCGTCCAGCATGGCGGCCGGGATGCCGGCGCCGCTGTCCTTCACGCGCACCATCGCATGGCCGTCGCCGTCGTGCTCCAGGAAGACGTCGATGCGTCCGCCCTCGGGCGTGTACTTGGCCGCGTTGTTCAGCAGGTTCGAGAACACCTGGGTGAGGCGCACGCTGTCGCCCATCACCGCCAGCGAGGCGTCGGCGATGTGCAGCTCGAGGGTGTGCCGGCCGGCGTCCATCAGCGGGCGGCTGAGCTCCACCGCGCCGCGGATCACCTTTTCCAGCACGAACTCGTCCAGCTGCAGCTCGATCTTCCCGCGCGTGATGCGCGAGACCTCCATCAGGTCGTTCACCAGACGCACCATGTGGTCGAGCTGGCGGCCCATGAGCTCGTAGTAGGGCCGCGCGGCTTCTGACGTGAGCGGCTTGCGCTTGAGGATGGCCAGCGCGGTGCTCAGCGGCGCCATTGGGTTGCGCAGTTCGTGGGCGAGGGTGGCGAGGAACTCGGTCTTGCGCCTGTCGGCCTCGTTGAGGTCTTCCAGGATGCGGCGCAGTTCGTACTGCCGCCGGCGCGCGCGAAGCGCGCTGCGCAAAGCGCTGACCAGCGAGGCCACGCGCAGCGGACGCTCCAGCACGGTGACGTTGGCGATGCCTTCCATCGCGGTGGAGATGGCGCGCGAGTCGGCACCCTGCCGCGCGAGTATCAGCACCGGCAGGTCGGACCACGGGGGCTGGGCCGCCACGGCCGCGGCGAGTTCGGCGGCGCCGCTGCCTGAGAGCAGTTCTTCGGACACCAGCAGCGCGCCGGCGCCGCCGGCCATTTCGCGCAGCAGCCCGGGAAGATCGGCGCAGGTGTGGGCCTCGATGCCGGCGTGCTCGAGCACGACGGCCGTCATCGCGGCGTCCTTCGCGGTCGCGGGTCTCATCAGCACGCGCAACTGCGGATCTCGCAGCTGCGGCAGCTGGATCGTCGGGTTCTCGGTCACGGCGGGGGCGTGGCAGTGCCATCGATCGGCACCGGCACGCCGGTCAGGATGCCTCTGAAGCGGCGCAGCGGATCGCCGACGTGCAGGCCGCGCTGGTCCATCGAGAACGCACGGATGGAGCGCTCGTGCACGCCACCGCGCTTCTTGAGCACCGAGATGGCCTGCCGCACCTCCCCTTCCGCCTCGTAGTAGCGCAGCAGCACCACCGCGTCGGCAAGGTAGCTGGCGTCCACCGGTGTCTGCATCTGCGCGCCGATGAGCCCGTGCTGCGCGCCGACCAGCAGCGTCGCCACGCCGGACTGCCCGAGGTAGGTGAGCAGCTCGTGCAGCTGCACGATGAGAAATCGCTCGTCGGGCATTGCGTTGAGGTAGCCGTTCAGGCTGTCGATGACGATCACCTTCGCGCCGTGCCCGGTCACCGCCTGGCGGATCTCGTGCACCAGCTCGCCCGGGGACAGCTCGGCCGGGTCGACCTGCTTGAGGCGGATGCGGCCCGATCGGACATGGGGCTCCAGCTTCATGCCCAGGCCGGTGCAGCGCGTGCGCAGGGTGTTGATGCTCTCGTCGAAGATGAAGAGGGCGGAAGCCTCGCCGCGCTCCGCAGCCGCGACGGCGAACTGCACCGCGACCGACGACTTGCCCGTGCCCGGCGCGCCGACGAACAAGGTGCTGGTGCCTTTCTCGAGGCCGCCGCCCAGCAGTGCGTCCAGCGACTCCAGCCCGCTGGGCAGACTCGTTAGTGCAGTGTCGTTGACGTGTTCGGCCGCCACCAGGCGCGGAAACACCTGCAGGCCGCCGCGGCCGATCTTGTAGTCGTGGTAGCCGCCGCGGAAAGACTGCCCGCGGTACTTCACGACCAGCAGGCGGCGGCGCGCGGCGCCGAAGTCGGAGTTCGACTGCTCCAGCCGCACCACCGCGTGCGCGATGCTCTGCACCTGCAGGTCGTGCTCGGTGGCGGTCATGTCGTCCAGCAGCAGCACGGTGCACTGGCGCCCCGCGAAGAACTGCTTGAGCGCCAGGATCTGCCGGCGGTAGCGCAGCGAGGTGCCCGAAAGCAGCCGCAGCTCGGAGAGCGAATCGAACACGATGCGCGAAGGCTTGATGGCCTCCACGTCGCTCAGCAGGCGCAGCGTCGTTTCGCTCAGTTCCACCTCCGAGGGGTGGAACATGGTGTATTGCTCTTCGGGCTGCAGGCTGTCCTGGGTGGGCAGCATCTCGCGCACGTTGACGCTGGAAATGTCCCAGCCGTGCGAGGCGGCCACGCCGCGCAGCTCATGCTCGGTTTCGGACAGCGTCACATACAGCACGGACTCGCCGCGCGCCACGCCTTCGAGCAGGAACTGCATCGCGATGGTCGTCTTGCCGGCCCCTGGCGTGCCTTCGAAAAGATAAAGCCGGTTCGGCTCGAGGCCGCCGCCGAGCACGTCGTTCAGGCCCGGCACCCCCATGCTTAGCAGCCGCTGGTTATGAGGCTCCATAGTCGCTTCTCCGCGAATGAATAAGGTCACGGCCGAATTCAAGCACCCCGGCCGGGGGCGGCTTGCAGGACGGCACCGCATGGCGCGCCGTCGCGCGCGACTATGGCAGTTGTCCTGCAAGGGGGAGCGGATTCGTCCGTCCGGCCGGCCGGAGCGGGCGGAGAAACTGCGCTTCCGGCAGCCGCCGCCCAACCTTCATTCAGTCAATCAACCAATTTCCGGCTTCAGGAGAAGACGATGCGCGAAGACACAGAGATCCGCATTCCACGGGACGATGAACGGATCGACGTCACCGACCTCAAGGAGGTCGACTACTGGACCCAATGGTTCGGGGTGAGCGAGGAGCGCCTGCGCACGGCCGTGGCCTCGGCCGGCACGATGAAGGACGACCTGCGGGTCTACCTCGGCCTGCCTTGAGGCTTCGAGGCAGGGCTCGAAATCCTCAAGCGGCGGTCAGCATGCCCCGCTCCTCGATGAACGCGACCACGTCGGCCACGCCCGAGAGCGTCTTGAGGTTGGTCATCACGTAGGGCCGCTGGCGGCGCATGCGCTGCGTGTCCTGCTCCATCACGTCGAGATTCGCGCCCACGTAGGGCGCGAGGTCGGTCTTGTTGATCACGAAGAGGTCGCTCTTGGTGATGCCGGGGCCGCCCTTGCGCGGGATCTTCTCGCCGGCCGCCACGTCGATCACGTAGATCGTGAGGTCCGACAGTTCGGGGCTGAAGGTGGCCGCGAGGTTGTCGCCGCCCGACTCGACGAAGACCACGTCGGCGTCCGGAAAGTCTTCCAGCATGCGGTCGATGGCTTCGAGGTTGATCGACGCGTCTTCGCGGATCGCGGTGTGCGGGCAGCCGCCCGTTTCCACGCCCATGATGCGCTCGGCCGGCAGCGCGCCGGCCACGGTGAGCAGGCGCTGGTCTTCCTTGGTGTAGATGTCGTTGGTGATCGCGATCAGGTCGTACTTGTCGCGCATCGCCTTGCAGAGCATCTCCAGCAGCGTGGTCTTGCCCGAGCCGACCGGGCCGCCGATGCCCACGCGCAGCGGCGGAAGTCTCTTGGTGCGGTTGGGAATGTGGTGCAGGGCGGAAGTCATGGCAGTGGTGTCCGGTTCAGCTTCTGAAAAGGCGGGAATATTGTGTTTCATGGCGGGCCGACAGCACCGCCAGCAGGGGCGCGAAGGCTTGGCGCTCGTCGTCGCCGAGGGCCATGGCGCGGGTCACGGCATCGGGCATTTCCCGCGCCAGCCGTCCGAGGATGCGCTGGCCCGCGCTCTGGCCCAGCGGCACGGCCTTGACGGCGGCGGCCACCATGTTCTCGGCCCAGCCGAAGGCGAAGGCCAGGCTGCCGTCGTGCACCGTGGCGCCAGCGCGGCTGGCCGCGAAGGCAAACGCCACGGGGTAGCTCGCGCCCAGGTCGGCGAAGACTTCCGCCGTGTCGGTGTGGTGCAGCTTGAGCCACTCGACGAAGGAGCGGCCCATCTGCTCGGTCTGCAGCAGGAACTCGGCCGACTCGCGGGTGGCCATCACCCAGCCGTTGAGCTGGCGGATGCGCGGCATGTCATTGGCGCGCCAGGCTGCGATGGCCTGCGCGCAGACGGCGAGATCGCCGCGGGCGAAGCTCAGGTGCAGCTGGTCGGAGAGCCACTCGGCCGCGCGCGGCTCGGAGTCGATGCCGGCCCATTCGACGGCGGCTTCGACGCCCTCGGAGTACGAGAAGCCGCCGACCGGCAGCGCGGGCGAGGCGAGCCAGATCAGCTGCAGGAGGCTCTGGGCGGACACGTCAGTGGGGTCGTCAGTGGGAATGGCCGTGGTGCCCATGGCCGTGATCATGACCATCGTGGTCGTCCAGCAACTCCGGCGCGAGCACCAGCGGCTTCGGGCCGCTGCCATGGTCATGCGAGTGGCCGTGATCGTGCGAATGCCCGTGGTCATGGCTGTGGCCATGGCTGTGCGAATGCTCGTGCGATCCATACGCACCGCCCTCGGGTTCGAAAGCCTCTTCCACCGCCACGACGATCAGGTGCATCGAGCGCAGCATGTCGGCCAGCACATGGTCGGGCTCGATCTTCAGGTGGTCGGGCTTCAGCTCGATGGGCACGTGCCGGTTGCCCAGGTGGTAGGCCGCGCGCGTCAGGTCGAAGGGCGTGCCGTGGGCGGTGCAGTGCGTGATGCGAAGCACGGGCTGCGGCGCGGCGATCACGCGGACCAGCGAGCCGTCTTCCGCCACCAGCACGTCGCCGCCGCGCACCAGCGTGCCGCGCGGCAGGAACACGCCGATCTGGCGGCCTTGCGAGTCGGTGGCGTCGAAGCGGCTCTTCTGGCGGATGTCCCAATCGAGTTCGACGGTGGCGGCACGCTTGAGCAGCACGGGCGCGAGGCCGCGGCCCTGGGGCATGAGTTTGTTGGCGGTGAGCATGGTGCAAATGGAGCGCCCCGGAGGGCGCCCGCTGGCTGGATGAATACCTTCGAGGATACGCAGCCTGTCAAGCAGCCGCGCTCCCCAGGGCTTCAGAACAGGAAATACCGCTGCGCCATCGGCAGCAGCTTCGCCGGCTCGCAGGTCAGCAGGTTGCCGTCGGCGCGCACCGCGTAGGTCTGCGCGTCGATCTCCATCTTCGGCGTGTAGCCGTTGTGGATCAGGTCCTTCTTGCGCACGCTGCGGATGTTCTTCACCGCGCTCAGTTGCTTCTTCAGGCCGTAGCGCTCGCCGACGCCCGCGGCCAGGCCGGCCTGCGAGACGAAAGTCAGCGAGCTCTTCGCGAGCGAGCCGCCGTAGGCGCCGAACATCTGGCGGTAGTGCACCGGCTGCGGCGTGGGGATCGACGCGTTGGGGTCGCCCATGGCCGCCAGCGCGATGCTGCCGCCCTTGATGATGGTGAAGGGCTTCACGCCGAAGAAGGCCGGCTTCCAGATCACGATGTCGGCCCACTTGCCGACCTCGAGCGAGCCCACCTCGTGCGCGATGCCGTGCGCGATGGCCGGGTTGATCGTGTACTTGGCGACGTAGCGCTTGGCGCGGAAGTTGTCGTTGCGGCTGCTGTCCTCGGGCAGCGTGCCGCGCTGCAGCTTCATCTTGTGCGCGGTCTGCCAGGTGCGGATGACGACCTCGCCGACGCGGCCCATGGCCTGGCTGTCGGAGCTGAACATGCTGATGGCGCCTAGGTCGTGCAGCACGTCCTCGGCGGCGATGGTTTCCTTGCGGATGCGCGACTCGGCGAAGGCCAGGTCTTCGGCGATGCCGGCGTCGAGGTGATGGCACACCATGAGCATGTCGACGTGCTCATCGAGCGTGTTCACGGTGTAGGGCATCGTCGGGTTGGTCGACGACGGCAGGAAGTTGCTCTCGCCCACCACGCGCAGGATGTCGGGCGCGTGGCCGCCGCCCGCGCCCTCGGTGTGGAAGGCGCAGATGCCGCGACCGCCCACGGCGGCGATGGTGTTCTCGACGAAGCCCGACTCGTTGAGCGTGTCGCTGTGGATGGCCACTTGCGTGTCGGTGGCGTCGGCCACGTCCATGCAGTTGCTGATGGCCGCGGGCGTGGTGCCCCAGTCTTCATGCAGCTTCAGGCCGATGACGCCGGCCTCGATCTGCTCGTGCAGCGCCTGCGGCAGGCTGGCGTTGCCCTTGCCGAGGAAGCCGAGGTTCATCGGGAAGGCGTCGGCCGCCTGCAGCATGCGCTCGATGTGCCAGGGGCCTGGCGTGGAGGTGGTGGCGAAGGTGCCGGTGGCGGGGCCGGTGCCGCCGCCGAGCATGGTGGTCACGCCGGAGGACAGCGCCTCCTCGATCTGCTGCGGGCAGATGAAGTGGATGTGGCTGTCGATGCCGCCGGCGGTGACGATGCTGCCCTCGCAGCTGATGATCTCGGTGCCCGGGCCGATGACGATGTCCACGCCCGGCTGCACATCAGGGTTGCCGGCCTTGCCGATGGCGGCGATGCGGCCGTCCTTCAGGCCGATGTCGGCCTTCACGATGCCCCAGTGGTCGAGGATGAGCGCGTTGGTCAGCACCGTGTCGACCGCGCCTTGCGCCCGGGTGCGCTGCGACTGCGCCATGCCGTCGCGGATCGTCTTGCCGCCGCCGAACTTCACCTCTTCGCCGTAGCCGCCGGCGCGCAGGGTGTAGTCGGCCTCGACCTCGATCAGCAGTTCGGTGTCCGCGAGACGGACGCGGTCGCCCACGGTGGGGCCGAAGATCTCGGCGTAGGCACGCCTGCCGATGGTGGCCATCAGAGTTTTCCTTGAACGAGGCCGCGAAAGCCGTAGACGATGCGATCGCCCGAGAAGTCGACCAGCTCGACCGTGCGCTGCTGGCCCGGCTCGAAGCGCACCGCGGCGCCCGAGGCGATGTTCAGCCGCATGCCACGCGCGGCCTCGCGGTCGAAGCCGAGCGCGCCGTTGGTCTCGGCGAAGTGATAGTGGGAGCCGACCTGGATCGGCCGGTCGGCGGTGTTCTGCACGACCAGCGTGAGGGTGCGGCGGCCGGGGTTGAGCGCGTGCTCGCCGTCGTCGGTGAAGAGTTCGCCGGGAATCATGCTGGCCACCTCAGATGGCTTGCGCCAGCAGCGTTGCGCCCAGGCCGACGACCGCGGCGCCGGTCACGCGCGGCAGCCATGCGTTGGCGTTGCGCAGCGCCCAACCGAATGCGATGCCGATGGCGTGCAGCAGCACCGTCGCGCAGACCATGCCGGCCAGCGTGAGGGCGGCGCCTTCTTCGCTCGCCAGTTCGTAGCCGTGCGCCACGCCATGGAACACCGCGAACACGCCCACCACAACCATCGCCGCCACGGCCGGCAGGTGTACGCGCGTGACCACCAGCAGGCCCAGCACCAGCAGCGAGGCCGCGATCATCGGCTCGACCGCCGGCAGCTGCACGCCGGCCAGCCCCGCCAGCGCGCCCGCCAGCAGCATGCCGGCGAAAGCCAGCGGCGCCCAGAGCAGGTCGGGCCAGGCGCGGCGCGCGGCCAGCGCGCTCCAGAAGCCGACCGCGACCATCGCCGCGAGATGGTCGGCGCCGGTCAGCGGATGCATGAAGCCGGTGACGAAGCCGTGGTGCAGGCCGCCGTCGACGCCGGTGTGGGCGCTGGCCGCGAGCGGCAAGACCGCGACTGCGGCGAGAAGGGCGGTGAGGATGGATCGATGAATGCGCATCAGCAGGTCTCCAATAGGATGGAAGCACTTCCGGGGAACACCACGGAACGGGCTTTGCCCGGCCGTTGGTGTTGCCCCCGGCGAGGGGGTGGGCGAAGCGACACGAAGTGCGCGCAGCCTGGGGGAGGTCATAGGATTGGCTGGTGGACGGTCACGAGCTTGGTGCCGTCCGGGAAGGTGGCTTCGACCTGGATGTCGGGAATCATCTCGGCGATGCCGTCCATCACATCGGCGCGGGTGAGCACGCTACGCCCTTCGCTCATGAGTTCGGCGACGCTCTTGCCGTCGCGCGCGCCTTCCATGACGGCGGCGGAGATCAGGGCGACGGCCTCGGGGTAGTTGAGCTTGAGGCCGCGGGCCTTGCGGCGTTCGGCCAGGAGCGCCGCGGTGAAGATCAGCAGCTTGTCTTTTTCGCGCGGGGTCAGTTCCATGAGATCGGCGTCGGGTGGCGGGAGGAGGCGGCCATTATGGGCAAGCCGGCTTCTTTGCAACAGTCGTGCCGCTTGGCAGCCTGGGCCGCCGCGCACGGCCGCCCGAAGCGGCCGGCCCGCCCCCGGTAGGGGGTTGGCGCGCGCGACACGGAGTGCGCGCAGCCTGGGGGCGAGCAACGATTCAGGCACGGAAGATGCACCGAAACGGTGTGAACACCGAAGCCGCCCCGACCACCCCCGACGACGCCCCGCAGCGCATCGTCAAGGTGCGGCGCGACTACAACAGCTGGGTGGCCAGCGAGACGCTGGAGGACTACGCCCTGCGCTACACGCCGCAGCGCTTCCGCAAATGGTCTGAATGGCGGGTGGCCAACACGGCCTTCGGGGCGGCCTCGTTCCTGATCCTGGAGGCGGTGGGCGCCACGCTGCTGGTGCAGTACGGTTTCGCCAACGCCTTCTGGGCGATCCTGGCGACCGGGCTCATCATCTTCCTGGCGGGCGTGCCGATCAGCGTCTACGCGGCGCGCTATGGCGTGGACATGGACCTGCTCACGCGCGGCGCGGGCTTCGGCTACATCGGCTCCACGCTCACCTCGCTGATCTACGCGAGCTTCACTTTCATCTTCTTCGCGCTGGAGGCTGCCGTGATGGCCTATGCGCTGGAACTGGCGCTCGGCATTCCCCCGGTCTGGGGCTACCTGGTGTGCGCGCTGGTGGTGATTCCGCTGGTCACGCACGGGGTGTCGGCCATCAGCCGGCTGCAGCTGTGGACCCAGCCGCTGTGGCTCTTGATGCTCGTGGTGCCTTTCGCCTACGTGCTCGTGCGCGATCCTGGTGCGTTCGCGGGCATCGTGCACTACAACGGCGTGCGCTCGGGCACCAAAGGCTTCGATCTGCACCTGTTTGGCGCGGCGCTCACCGTCGGCATCGCGCTCATCACCCAGATGGGCGAGCAGGCCGACTACCTGCGCTTCATGCCGGCGCGCACCGCGGCCACTGCGCGGCGCTGGTGGGCCGGGGTGCTGGCCGGCGGGCCGGGCTGGGTGGTGCTGGGGGTGCTCAAGATGCTGGGCGGGGCGCTGCTGGCCTACCTGGCGATCACGCACATGGTGCCGGCCGACCGCGCGGTCGATCCGAACCAGATGTACCTCGCGGCCTACGAGTACGTGTTTCCGCACTACGGCTGGGCAGTGGCGGCCACTGCGCTGTTCGTGGTGATCTCGCAGCTCAAGATCAATGTGACCAACGCCTACGCGGGCTCGCTGGCCTGGAGCAACTTCTTCTCGCGCGTGGCGCACAGCCACCCGGGGCGGGTGGTGTGGGTGGTGTTCAACGCGCTCATCGCCTTCATGCTGATGGAGATGAACGTGTTCGAGGCGCTGGGCGACGTGCTGGGCCTGTTCGCCAACATCGCCATCGCCTGGATGATGGCCGTGGTGGCCGACCTGGTCATCAACAAGCCACTGGGCCTGTCGCCGCCGGGCATCGAGTTCAAGCGCGCGCACCTGTGGGATATCAACCCGGTGGGCGTGGGCGCGATGGCGCTGGCCTCGGGGCTGTCGATCACGGCGCACCTGGGCGTGTTCGGGCCGCTGGCGCAGGCCTTCTCGGCGCTGATCGCGCTGGGCACCGCGCTGGTGGCATCGCCGCTCCTGGCCTGGGCGACCGGCGGCAAGTACTACCTGGCGCGTGGCGTGCCGTCCTCCGGCTCCGGCGCGGTGCGGTGGGCGAGAGTGGAGCACGAGGGCAGCTACCAGCGCCTGAAGGTGCAGCACTGCGTGATCTGCGAGCGCGAGTACGAAGGGCCGGACATGGCCCACTGCCCGGCCTACCAGGGTGCGATCTGCTCGCTGTGCTGCACGCTGGATGCGCGCTGCGGCGACCTGTGCAAGCCGCACGCGAGCCTGTCTTCGCAGTGGTCGGCGGTGCTGCGCTGGCTGCTGCCGCGGCGCAGCTGGCGCTACCTCGACACGGGGCTGGGGCACTTCCTGCTGCTGATGCTGGTGATCGTGCCGCTGCTGGCGGTGGTGTTCGGCGTGCTCTACCAGCAGGAACTGCGCGCCTTCGGCGAGGGCGCGCTGGAGCTGGCCTCCGAGTCTGAGGTGGCGGCCGCGCTGGCCGGCCTGCAGAAGCTGTCGCTGCGCTCGGGCTTCCTGAAGGCGTACATGGCGCTGCTGGTCATCGCGGGCATCGTCGCGTGGTGGCTGGTGCTGGCGCACCAGAGCCGCAAGGTCGCGCAGGAGGAATCGAACCGTCAGACCCACCTGCTGGTGCGAGAGATCGAGCTGCACCGCGAGACCGACCGCGCGCTGCAGGCCGCCAAGCAGTCGGCCGACGAGGCGCGCGAGATCGCGGAGCAGGCCAAGCTCGCGGCCGAGTTGGCCAAGCAGGCCGCCGACCAGGCCAACCAGGCCAAGAGCCGCTACATCAGCGCCATCAGCCACGAGTTGCGCACGCCGCTCAACAGCATCCTGGGCTACGCGCAGCTGATGGGCGAAGACCATTCCGTGCCGCCGCACCGGCAGCAGGCGGTGGCGGTCATCAAGCGCGGCGGGGAGCACCTGCTCTCGCTCATCGAGGGCACGCTGGCCATCGCGCACATCGAGGCCGGCAAGCTCACGCTGCATGCGCGGCCGATGCGCTTTGCCGACACCCTGCGCGAGCTGGCCGACATGTTCGAGCTGCAGGCTGCGGAGAAGGGGCTGCAGTTTCGCTTCGAGGCGGCGGGCCCGCTGCCCGAGGTGGTGCGCGCGGATGAAAAGCGCGTGCTGCAGATCCTCATCAACCTGCTGGGCAACGCGATCAAGTTCACGGCCGCGGGGCAGGTCACGCTGCGGCTGGCCTATGCGCGCGAGTTCGCTTCCATCGAGATCGAGGACACGGGCCCGGGCATGCCAGCCGAGGACATCGAGCGCATCTTCGAGCCCTTTGCGCGCGGCAATACGGCGGGCATGTCGGCCGCACCGGGCGCGGGGCTGGGGCTCACCATCGCCAAGATGCTCACCGACCTGATGGGCGGCGAGATGAAGGTGAGCAGCACGCCGGGCGAGGGCTCGCTCTTCTGCGTGCGCCTGTTCCTGCCGCGCGTGCACGACACGGTGGCCGGCGCCGGGCGCGCATTGCCCGTGCAGCGCGCGCGGCGCGGCTATGAAGGCCCGCGCCGCCGCCTGCTGGTGGTGGACAACGAGGAAGCCGACCGCGATCTGCTGGGCCACCTGCTCGCGCCGCTGGGCTTCGAGCTGCGCAGCGCGGCCAGCGGGCACGACGCGCTCGACCTGGTTGCGGCCGGCTACCGGCCCGACGCGATGTTCGTCGACCTCGCCATGCCCGGCATCGACGGCTGGGAGACGATCCGCCGCGCGCGCAAGCTGGGGCTGACCGAGGCGGCCGTGGCCATCGTCTCGGCCAACGCCTTCGACAAGGGGCTGGACAACGACGTGGGCATTGCGCCGGAGGATTTCTTCGTCAAGCCCGTGCGCCACACGGAGCTGCTCGACTGGCTCGAACGCCGGCTCGGGCTGCGGTGGACCGAGACCGCAGTGAAGCCCGCCGCCGTCGCCGCGCCGCGCGCGATGCTGGCGCCTTCGCTGGCCCGCCTGCGTGCGCTGGAGGAGGCCGTGGGCCTGGGCTACTTCCGGGGCATCATGACCCAGCTCGACGACATCGACGCCGCGCAGCCCGAGTGCGCGGCATGGACCGACGCCCAGCGCGTGCTGGCCCGCCAGTTCCAGTTCGAGGCCATGAGCCGCGCGCTGGCCGAGGCCGTGGAGAGCGCAGCGTGACCACGACGCCAATTCCCGCCATGGAAACTTCATCGCTCGCCAGGACCCTGCGCGAACAGCAGGGCGCCAACAGCGACCTCGTGCTGATCGTCGACGACGTGCCCGACAACCTCGCGGTGCTGCACGACGCGCTGGACGAGTCGGGCTACACCGTGCTCATTGCCACCAACGGCGAGCAGGCGCTGCAGCGCGCAGTGCAGGCCAAGCCCGACATCGTGCTGCTCGACGCGATGATGCCGGGCATCGACGGCTTCGAGGTCGCACGCCGGCTCAAGGCCGATGCCGCGACGGCGCACATTCCCATCGTGTTCATGACGGGGCTCACCGAGACCGAGCACCTGGTGGCCGCGCTGGAGGCGGGGGGCGTCGACTACGTCACCAAGCCCATCAAGCCGAAGGAAGTGCTGGCGCGCATGAACGTGCACCTGCAGGGCGCGCGCCGCGCGAGGCAGGACGCGCGGCAGGCCGGGCAGGCGCGCAACGCGCTCGACGCCTTCGGCTACGCGAGCATCACGGTGCGGCTGCCGCAGGGGCGGCTGATCTGGCAGACGGCGCTCGCGCGCGACCTGCTGCTGCGCTACTGCGACACGCGCGCGCCCGAGACGCCGCCGGCGGTGCTCGAATGGCTGCGCAGCCACACGCCCGATGCGCGCGAGCGCGGCATCGAGCCGCCGGCGCTGTCCATCGTGCAGGGCGCCAGCAGCCTCACGCTGCGCCTGCACCAGCAGACCGGCGGGGACGACGACGGCGACGAGTGGATGATCATCATGCGCGAGGTGTCCGACACCGCGGTCATCGAGGCCATGAGCCTGAGCCTGAAGCTCACGGCGCGCGAGGCCGAGGTGCTGTACTGGGTGGTCAAGGGCAAGACCAACAAAGACATCGGCGAAATACTCGGCAGCAGCCCGGCCACGGCCAAGAAGCACCTGGAGCGGGTGTACGTGAAGCTGGGCGTGGAGACGCGCACGGCGGCGGCGGGCGTGGCGATCAAGCGCATCCGCGAGCTGCAGCCCCAGTTCGAGATCTGAGGAGGGCCGTTGGGCGGCCCGGCGCCGCGTCATTGCACCTACTTTGCGCGTCCCTAGAATGGTTCGAGGCCCCGGGGACGCGAGCGATGAAGAACATCAGGTACAGCAGAACAACGACCCGACCGCCAGCGCGCGGCTGGATGCTCGCGGCTTCCTGCCTTGGAGCGGGACTGATCGCGGGCCCGGTCGCCCAGGCGGCAGGGCATTTCGACGTGGACGACGCCAGCACGCTCGACCCCGGCCAGTGCCAGTACGAGACCTGGTGGGGCCGCACGGGCGTCGAGCCCGTCACGGGCTTTCACTTCGGGCCGGCCTGCCGCGTCGGGCCCTTCGAGTTGGGCCTGAACCTCGATCGCACCTCGGTGGGCGGCGTGCATTCGGTCACCGGCGGGCCGCAGCTCAAGTGGAACTTCTACGGGCAGGCGGCCGATGCGCCTTTCAGCGCGGCCGTGTCGATGGGCGCGGTGTTCGACTTCAAGCGCGGCGACCGCGCGGGCGGGCAGTTCGTCATTCCCGTCACCTGGCGGCCACTGGACAGCCTGCAGATACACGCGAACGTCGGCGCCGACTGGGCGACCGGAACCGGGGTGCGCACGCCGCGCGGCGGTATCGGCGTCGAATGGGCGCTGAACGACACGGTGTCGATCATTGCGGAGCGCAACCGTGCGTCGAACGTCTGGACCTCACGCCTGGGCGGGCGCTTCAGCATCACGCCGCTGATCAGCGTGGACGTGAGCGCGTCGCGTACCGGGCCGCAGGGCGTGCGCGGCTTCGTGATCGGGCTCAACCACGAGTTCAGCTGGAAGTGAGTGCGAGCGGGTCCTAGCGCAGGTGGCGCTGGATGCGCTTCTCGTCCTCGGCCAGTTGCTGGCGCATGAGCGAGATGAAGTCGCGCGCGGTGGCCGAAAGCACCTTGCCCGCCGGCAGCGCCAGCAGGCAGGTGAAGTACACGTCGACCGAGAACTTGCGCACCACCAGCCCGCGCTCCGCGTAGTCGAGCGCGGTGATCGGGTTGACCAGCCCCACGCCCAGGCCGCGCAACGCCATCTCGCACACGCTGGCCGCGTAGGGCGTCTGTACCAGCACCCGCAGCGCCACGCCGTGCGGAGCCAGCGCCGCCTCCAGCCGCTGGTGCGAAGGGTCTTCGGGGTTGAGCGAGATGAAGGGCGCCTCGGCGAGCTGCTCGGGCTTGATGGTCTTGAAGCGGGCCAGCGCGTGGTCGGGCGGCATCACCACCACGCCGGGAAAGCGCGAGAAGGTCGAATGGTCGATGCCTTCGAGCGAGAGTTCGTCGGCCATCAGCCCGAAGTCGGAGATGCCCATGGCCACGCGGTCGCGCACGTCCTTAGAACTCAGCACCTGCAGCGACACCTGCGGCCAGGGGCTCGCGCCGCGGTGCGCCTTCAGCCTCGCCAGCGCGCGCGGCATGAAGCCCAGGCCGTAGGCCGGAAAGCTGCTGAGCTCGAGCTGGCTGACGCCGAAGTCGCGCAGGCTGCGCACCCGGTGCTCGATGGCGTCCATGCCGATGAAGACCCGTTCCACCTCCACCCACAGCGCGCGCGCCTCGGGCGTGGGCACCAGCCGCCCGCCGGTGCGCTGGAACAGCAGCATGCCGGCCTGGGCCTCCAGGCGCTTGAGCGACTGGCTGATGGCGGGCTGCGTCACATGCAGCAAGGCAGCGGCCTTGCGCGTGGAGCTGCTGCGCATGAGTGCCCGGAAGGTTTCGATTTCGCCGAATCGCATCGATAAGTTTTGTTATCGGTTGAGTATCTGAGGCTGCGTAATTTTATTTCCGATTGCATAAGATTTAGTCACAACTTCATCAAGCGCAGACCCCCGTGACGACATCGCCCGTTCTGGACTTCAAGTTCGCCGCTCCCCCGCTGGACCCGCTGAGCCATGCCCCGTCCCCGGGCCATCCCCTGGGGCTGGTTCGCGACCGCACGCCGAAACCCGCGCGCAACCCGAACCTGCGCGGGCTGCAGTGCCTGCGATGCGATGCGCTCTACCCGGTCACGCTGACGAACGACGGCTGCCCGGCATGCAGGCGCGAGGGCATTCACGTGGCGTTGCGCGCCAGCTACCTGCCCGACAGCACGGAGCTGATGCCCATGCCCTACACCTCCAGCTTCGCGCTGGGCGAAGGGCAGACGCCGCTGCAGGACATGC
The DNA here is from genome assembly GCF_056867935.1 of Variovorax sp. TLI9-5A. Taxonomy (NCBI): domain Bacteria; kingdom Pseudomonadati; phylum Pseudomonadota; class Betaproteobacteria; order Burkholderiales; family Comamonadaceae; genus Variovorax; species Variovorax sp. TLI9-5A. The sequence goes on from NZ_CP200310.1 coordinate 1,618,209, forward strand.
CCGGGCTGGCGCAGCAGTTCGGCGTGTCACGCCTGTCGATCAAGGACGAGTCGTGCAACCCCACCGGCTCGCACAAGGACCGCATGACTGCGGTGGGCGTGGCGCAGGCGCTCGACTTCGACGCCCACACGCTGGTGCTGGCCTCCTCGGGCAACGCGGCCGTTTCGGCGGCGCACTACGCATGGGCCGCGGGCCTGGGCTGCGAGGTGGCGACCTACGAGGGCATGCCGGCCACCTATGCACGGCAGCTCGACGCGCTGGGCGCGCGCCGCTACGTGTTCTCCGACAACGCCGGCCGCTGGGCCTTCGTGCGCGAGCGCTCGCAGCATCCCGGCTACTTCGCGCTGACAAACTACCGCCTGCCCGCGCTGGGCAGCGCGCCGCTGGCGATCGAGGGCTACAAGCCGATCGCGCTCGAGTGCCTGAACGATGGCGGCCTGCCCGACCACGTCGTGATCCCGACTGCGCGCGGCGACCTGGCATGGGGTATCTACGCGGGCTTCCGCGACCTGCTGGCGGCGGGGCGCATCGCGCGTCTGCCGAAGCTCTGGCTGGTGGAGCCGTTCCCGCGCCTGGCGCGCGTGTTCGCGGGCGGTGCCATCAATGGCAGCTACCCGGGGCACACGGCGCAGTTCTCCACGGCGGGTGCCACGGTCACCTACCTCCAATGGCAGGCCGCGACGGCCACGGGCGGTGGCGCGGTGGTCGTGGACGATGAAGAAGCACGTGCCGCGCGGCGCGTGCTCACGGCCGCCGGCGTGAGCGCCGAGCTGTGCGCGGCAGGCGGCCTCGCCGCGCTGCGGCAACTGCGCGAGAACAACTCCATCGCCGCGGACGCGCACGTGGTGCTGATGTTGACCGCCAACGCGACCGGCGACCCGAGCTGGCCCGATCGCCCGATTTAGGGTCTGTTCACACTATTTCCGGGGTCGCGAAGGGCAGCCAGGGCAGGCCAATCCAGGCGCGTGACGACGCGTGTGCATGCGCACACGCTAGGAGCGCAACGCCGAGTGGCCCGCCCTGACTGCCCTTCCCGCAGGGTTGGTGCTCCAAGGGGCCGTCTGCGGCGTTGCCCGCGCTTGCAAGGCGAAAGCCTTGCTGCGCACGGGCGCCTTGCAGCCAGCCCCTTGGAGCACCAACGCGACCCCGGAAATAGTGTGAACAGACCCTAACCTCTTCAGGAATCCGACATGCCGACGATGAATCGCCGGGCCTTCGTGGCCGCCGGCTCTACAGCCCTGCTCGCTTCTTCCGTCAGCCCCGCGTGGGCGGCCTACCCCGACAAGCCCGTGAAGCTCGTCGTGCCGTGGGCGGCCGGCGGCAGCACCGACGCGATTGCTCGCGCCATGGCGCAGCGCATGAGCCAGACCATCGGCAGCCCGGTGATCGTGGACAACCGGCCCGGCGCCGCCGGCATGATCGGCACCGACGCGGCGGCCAAGGCCGCGCCCGACGGCTACACCATCGCCATCGTCGAACTGCCGCATGCCATCGCACCAGCGGTGACGGCGAAGCTGCCCTACGACCTGCTGCGCGACTTCACGCCGGTGACCATGATCGGCACCTCGCCGCTGGTGTTCTTCGCGGGCATGGGCGACGACAGCAAGGACTTCAAGACCTTCCTGAAGACAGCGGCGGCGGCCGCGGCGAAGGGCACGCCGCCGGCCATCGCGCACAGCGGCGCGGGCACGGTGAGCCACCTCGCGGCGGAGCTGCTCGCGAGCCGCACGAAGATCGCGTTCAACATGGTCCCGTACCGCGGTTCGGCGCCCGCACTCACCGATGTGGCGGCAGGCACGGTTGCAGGCCACTTCGCGACGCTGGCCAGCGGCTCCAGCCTGCTGGGCGGCAACCGCATTCGCCCGCTGCTGGTGACGAGCACGCAGCGGGTGAACCTGCCCGGCCTGCAGAACGTGCCGGCGCTCGCCGAGAGCGGGCTCAAGGGCCTGGAAATCGACCAGTGGTGGGCCATGGTGGCGCCGGCCACCACGCCGCTGGACGTGATCGAGAAGCTGCGTCGCGAGGCCGTCGCCGCGCTCGAGCATCCGATGGTGAAGGAGCGGCTGTCGGCGCTCGGCGTGCAGATGAAGGGATCGACGCCGGCCGAGCTGCGCGCCTTCCTGCGCTCGGAGGCGGAGCGCTGGCAGAAGGCCGCGCACGAGATCGGGCTGCAGCCGCAATAGGCGGCAGGCGCTCCTGTCCCTACTTCGCGTCGCTGTAGACGGTGGCGCGCGACACGCCCATGTGCGCCGCTGCGATCTCGGCGCCGCGGCGGACTTCCAGCATCCCGGCCTTCTTCAGTTCCTGCACCAGCTGCTTGCGATCGGCCGGCTTCAGCGAGCGCGGCGTGGTTGCGCGCGCGGCTGCGAACTCGTCGATGCGCGCGTGGATGCGGTCCGAGTGGTTGCCGCCGCCGCCGGCTTCCAGGTGCTCGTGCACTTCCTTGTCTTCGATGCGCGTGAACTGCGAGATCGCGCTCTGGAAGCTCTGGAACAGTGTCAGGTCGACGTTCAGGCACAGCGCGGCCACGTACTCGCCGCTCTCGTCCTTGATGCCGATGGAGGTGCTCTTGACCTTGCGGCCGTCGGGAAAGGTGTTGGCGTAGTTCGCGATCACCGCCGGGAACTCCGGGTCGCGGATGCGCGCGAGGCCCAGCTCGGTGACCGACTCGCCGACCTCGCGGCCGCTGAGGCTGTTTTCTATGGCGTAGATCGCGTTCCTGGGGTTGCTCAGGTCGTGCACCACCACTTCGCAGAAGGGCGCGAAGGTCTGGCCCAGGCCCTCGGCCATGTTGCTCAGCATCTCGAGCAGCTGCTTGTTCGGCTTCTTCATACAGGGAAATGTATCCAGCTCTGGACGAACAATCTGATTTGTACGAAAAGTACAGTATTGGATGTATTATCCAGTCCTGTTCAGATTGATCCAGGAGCCACGAATGACAGAACGCGCACGCTACGTCGATCCCCGCACCGGCAGGCACCACGAGCTGTCCGAGCGCCGCTGGCGTTCGGACGACGGCAACCCGATGCTGGTCACGCCGCTGCCGGGCATCGGGCGCGACGACATCGATTTGCGCACGCGCTCGCTGTGGCGCTACCGGGCGGCGCTGCCCGTGGCCATCGACAGGCCCGCGAGCATGGGCGAAGGCTGCACGCCGCTGGTGCAGAAGCGCTGGGGCGACTTCGAGCCGCACTTCAAGCTAGAGTGGTTCAACCCGACCTGCAGCTTCAAGGACCGTGGCGCGGCGGTGATGATGTCCTTCCTGCGCCAGATCGGCGTCGACGCGGTGCTGGAAGACAGCTCGGGCAACGGCGGCGCGGCCATCGCCGCTGCGGGCGCGGCGGCCGGCATGCGGGTGAAGGTGCTCGCGCCCAGCTACACGCCCGCGCCGAAGGTGGCGCAGATCCGCGCCTTCGGCGCCGAGGTGCAGCTGGTGCCCGGGCCGCGCGAGGAGTCGGAATACGAGGCGGTGCGGCAGTCGGAGTCGATCTTCTACGCGAGCCACAACTGGCATCCGTTCTTCCTGCAGGGTACGAAGACGCTGGCCTACGAGCTGTGGGAAGACCTGGGCTTCGTGGCGCCGGACAACGTCGTGATCCCGACGGGTGCGGGCAGCAACGTGCTCGGCTGCTGGATCGGCTTCAAGGAGCTGCTGGCGGCGGGGCAGATCAAGAAGCTGCCGCGCATCTTCGTCGCGCAGCCGCTGAACTGCTCGCCGATCGATGCGAGCTTCACGGCGGGCGTCGACACGCCAGTGGAACGCGCCGTGCAGCCGACCATCGCCGAAGGCACGGCCATCAAGCGGCCGGTGCGGCTGGCGGAAATCGTGCAAGCGTTGCGCGAGACGAACGGCAGGACCGTGGCGCTGGCCGAGGAGCAGATCGCGGCGGCGGTGCGCCGGCTCGCGGCCTGCGGCCTGTATGCCGAACCCACTTCCGCGTCCGCCGCGGCGGCCATCGATGTGCTGGCGCAGCGCGGCGACATCCAACGCACGGAGACGACGGTGGCGCTGCTGACGGGTACCGGCCTCAAGTCGACGCAGTTCATGACCGGGCTCTTCGCGGACGCTTCTGCCGCATAGCGAGCCGCTGAAAAAATGGCCCCCACGCCGCTCGGCATGGGGGCCATCCACTTGCTTGCCGATTCGTTGCCGGCTCGCTCCCTGCTTGGCTCTATTTCCTCCGAACCCTTATTTCCACTTCCAGCCCACGCCGGCGTTCACGCCCCATTCCTTGCCAGTGGTCGAAATACCCGCGCCCCACGACATCTTTCCGTCGCCGGCGAGCGCCTTGAAGGTCAGCGCCACGGCGCTGTAGCCCTTGTAGCTGCCCACCCCGACGCCGACGGTCTTCTCGCCGGCGGACAGCGTCGGCAGGTAGGTGCCCGACATGGCCATGGCCATGGCCGTGCCCGTGTAGGCGATGCGCGCCACTTCGGCGACCTGGCTGCGCACCTGGTTGAGCTGGTTCACGTTGACTGCGTCCATGGGCAGCACGCCTGGCGCCACGTTGGAAATGCGCGTGCCGCCCGGTGCCTGGCCGTTGCCCAGCACGGCCTGGCTGTAGTTGACCGAGCCATCGGGGTTGGTCGCGTACTGCACGCCGCTTGCCCGCGAGGCGGCTTCGGAGGCCTTGAGCTGTGCCACGTTCGTCGCGTCGCTGTCGGCCGTGCCGGCGGCCACGCCCGTGATCTGGCGGTACCGGCCGCTGGCTGGATCGCCCACCGACAAAGCCGCCTGCGTGCCGATCGTCGTCTTGACTGCGGCCTGATGCTCCGCGGGGGCGTTGCGCGGCAGATGGCCGGCCACGCCGGCAGGGGTGGAGGCCACCGAGCCGGCGCCCAGTGCCACGCCTTCGCTTTGCTGCACCACTGCGCCGAAGCCGATGGCCGTGCCCTTGACGATGTTCTGCACCCGGCTCAGCGAGGTGCCGCCGGCATCGGCGTTGTCGCCCAGCGCGGCGCCACCGCCACCCGCGCGGGAGCTGACGCCGATGGCCTGCGAGCCCGTGGCCAGCGCGCCTGTGCCGATGGCGATCGCGTTGACGCCGGTGGCATGGGCGCCGGAGCCCATCGCCATCGCACTGTTGGCGGCAGCCTTCGCGCCGTTGCCGATGGCGAGTGCGCTGGGGCCGCTGGCCTCCGACTGGGGCCCGATCGCTACGGCCCGGTCGCCAGTGGCCACCGAGTCGCCCGCCGTCGAGTTGGTGTGGAAATACTTGGTGCCCGTGTTGTAGATCGTGCTGACCGACGTGCTCAGGCTGCGGAGATTGCTGTTGGTCGTGCCCAGGCTGGTCGAGAGGCTGCCGATGCCGGTCGATGTGGACGTGGACAGGCTGGCGATGGTGCCCTTCGTCGTGGCCAGGCTGGTCGACAAGGAGGCGGTCGCCGTCGACAGCTGGCTGACGTTGACGGCGTCCGTCGGGGCGCCGCCGGCCGCGACGTTGGTGAGCCTGCGCTCACTGCCGCTGGCCCCCACCGACACTTCGCCGGACGGCGTCGCGCCGGAGATTGCCGCACCTGCGGACGGTGTGTAGGCCGCATCGTTCTGCAACGCAGCGAGCGAGTTGGCCGTGCTGCTGCCTGCTCCGATGGCGGCACTGCCGTCGTACTTAGCGGCGGCGCCGCTGCCGATCGCTACTGCGCCCTGGCCGGACGCGGTGGATGCCGAGCCGAGTGCTGTCGAGTTCAGGCCCGGAGCCTTGGAGCCGTAGCCGATCGCCGTGCTCCCGGTGCCGGAGGCATCGCTCGAGAGGCCGGCTGCGGTGCCCCACTTGCCGGCGGTGCTGGAGAACCCGAAGGCGGAAGCCCCGCCGTCGGTGCCCTGGGAGTAGCTGCCATACACCGATACGCCGTCCTGGTTGTTGCCGCTCGAGTTGCAGCCGGCGACGTTGGAAAGGGTGCTGCTTCCATCGACCGGCATGTCGCTGGTTCCGGCCACGGTCACATGTCCGACGGTTGCGCCGGTCGTGCTGTTGCAATGGCTCGGTGCGTAGGTCGAGGCGCTGGCAGCCAGGGGTGCCAGTTGCAGTCCGATGGCGAGGGCTGCGGCGGCAACGGCGGACAGCTTGAAGCCTGAGCGGCTGTCGGGAGTGTTTTGATAAGAATTGCTCATGAGATTTTTAAAAAATGACCAAAAAATTTAATTTCCAGAACCAATGCGCGTGACAGCGCGACCGAAATCCAGATGGAATTCGGCGCTGTCGAGGATTTGCTGGGTGGGAAGTTGAAATCCCGGCTGTTGCGGGAAATCTGGCCTCACCGAAGGCTGCTTGCGGGGGCACAGCGGGGTGCGCTGCCGGCGAAGCGGGCGCTAACCGAGGGGCTCGGCGGAAATCATTTCAACCTCTCTGTTTATTCGGTGATGAACGTCACGGAGAGGTGCACTGCCAAACTCCGCTAAGACCTTTTGGGTTGCGGAATGTATCGATCGGGAGTCGGATCGGACAATGACTAACGATGCCAGTTAATGGCATTCATCGAAGAATTGAAATCCGAATGGCGCGCGATTTTTTGAATTGAGACGAGAACGATTTCGCATTTTTGAATTCACCTTTTCAAGTGATTCGGCTGCGAAAACCCGCTCGCGTCCAATTGATGACGAAAGTTGTCGAAAAATGCCTATCAACAGCGTCCGAAATGTTCTTTTCTCCGCATTAAAAACTTCACGCTTTCAACACGGAGTGGCAGCCGCGCGAGGCGCTACCAGGGCCAGGCGATACGCGTGCCCGTGCCGGTCTCGGCGGCGCGCGCATGCAGCAGGCGCGCGACGGTCAGGTCCTGCAGTGCGAGGCCTGTCATGTCGAAGACGGTGATGTCGTCGGCGGCCCGCTCGAAGGTCGCCCTGCCGCTCAGCAGATCGCCCAGTTCGACGCATGCCATATCGGGTGCCCATTGCGTTTCGCCGATCTGCCGAGCCTGTGTTTGATCGTCGACGAACAGGCGCGCCCGTGGCAGCAGGCCTTCGGGGAGCTCGCGCTTGCCGCGGGTGTCGGCGCCGACGCAGTTCAGATGCGTGCCGGGCTGGACCGCGTCGAGATCGAACAGCGCGCCGCCGCCCGGCGTGGCAGTGATCACGATGTCGCTGCGGGCCACGGCGGCGTTGCGGTCGGTGGCCGGCGTGATGTTGCAGCGGCCGCTGAAGTGCGCTTCGAAGGCGGCATTGCGCTCGCTGCTCGCACTTATATAGAGAACCTCGCGCAGCGAGGGAATGAGGCGCAGCGCGAAGTCGAGCTGGATGCGCGCCTGCACGCCGGTGCCGAAGACGCAAAGCCGCGTGCTGTCGGCCCGTGCGAGCTTCTGCAGGCCGAGCCCGCCGGCCGCGCCGGTGCGCACGGTCGTTACCGTGTTGCCGTCGATGACGCACAGCGGCCGGCCGGTCGCCGGGTCGATCAGCACGATGGTTGCCTGATGGGGCTCGCCGCCGCGCCGTCGGTTGGCCGGCCAGAAGCCGGCGGCCTTGAAGCCGAGCAGCCCCTGGGCCTGCACGTCGCCGGACTTGATGCCGAACACGCCATCGGTGCTGAGCGGTTCGCGCACGACGGGGAACACGCGGCCCTCGCGTTCGCTGTGCAGCACGAAGGCCTCGCGCACCGCTTCGAGCACTTCGGCGGGGGAAAGGAGGGCGTCGACCTGGTTCTTGTCGAGCAGCAGGAGTCGGGCGTCGGCGGGCGCGATGGAGGATGTCATCTGGAAATATTATCTATCTCCAGACAAAAAATCAAAAACGACCGATGCAGGCCGATGCCGTCAGCGCCCCGTGTGCACCTTGATCCTTATCGTCGCCACGTCCCAGCCCCGGTTCCTCAGCCGGGTCACCAGCATCGGCGCCAGCTGGCGCAGCTTGGCCGCGGCGGCGCTGCCCTTGACCAGCATGCACCAGACGTCGCCCTCGGCCGGCCCGGCCTGCACGGCCGCGCGCATGGCTGGCGGGATCAGTCCTTCCACCGCCTTGAGCCGCTCCGTGGTGTCGCGCGCGCGCGCCATCAGGCTGCCCAGCGTAGGGGCGCCTTCCGCAGCTTCCTGCAGTGAAATGGCGGGGGGAAGTCGGCGATACATCGGTAATCCAGGGGTTAGAAACAAGACAGCTAAAATGCCCGGTTTGCCGGCGTCCGCGCCGGAAAAGGCTGCTTGCTTTCATTGAAAGCGCGCCCAACTGCTTTCACCATATCTTAGGGAATCCGGTCGAAGTGCCTGCCGTATCTCAGGCGCCCGCCCATCTCCACCCATGGCAACCAACTTCCTGACCCAGATTTTCGGCAGTCGCAACGACCGGCTGCTCAAGCAGTATCGCAAGACGGTGGAACGCATCAATGCGCTCGAACCCGAGTTCGAGAAGCTCAGCGACGACGGGCTGCGCGCCAAGACCCAGGAGTTCAAGGACCGCATCGCCAAGGGCGAAACCCTGGACGCCCTGCTGCCCGAAGCCTTTGCCACGGTGCGCGAAGGCTCCAAGCGCGTCATGAAGATGCGCCACTTCGATGTCCAGCTGCTGGGCGGCATGGCGCTTCACAACGGCAAGATTTCCGAAATGCGCACCGGCGAAGGCAAGACGCTGACCGCCACGCTGCCGGTGTACCTGAATGCACTGTCGGGCAAGGGCGTGCACGTGGTCACGGTGAACGACTACCTCGCCAACCGCGACGCGACCTGGATGGGCCGCCTCTACAACTTCCTCGGCCTGACGGTGGGCATCAACCTGCCGCAGATGCCGCGCGAGGAAAAGCAGGCCGCCTATCGCAGCGACATCACCTACGGCACGAACAACGAATACGGCTTCGACTACCTGCGCGACAACATGGTCTACGAGCCCGGCGACCGGGTGCAGCGCGGGCTGAACTACGCGATCGTCGACGAGGTGGACTCCATCCTGATCGACGAGGCCCGCACGCCGCTGATCATCAGCGGCCAGGCCGAGGACCACACCGACCTGTATCTGGCCATCAACAAGGTGGTACCGCTGCTCAAGAAGCAGGAAGGCGAAGCCGACCCGCGCACGGGCGAGGGCGTCACGGTGCCCGGCGACTTCACGGTCGACGAGAAGACGCACCAGGTGTTCCTGACAGAAGACGGCCACGAGAACGCCGAGCGCATCCTGGGCGAATTCAAGCTGCTGCCCGAGGGCGCGTCGCTCTACGACCCGGCCAACATCACGCTGATGCACCACCTGAACGCGGCGCTGCGCGCCCGTCACCTGTATCACCGCGACCAGCATTACGTGGTGCAGCAGGGCGAAGTGGTCATCGTCGACGAATTCACCGGCCGCCTCATGACGGGCCGCCGCTGGAGCGACGGCCTGCACCAGGCCGTGGAAGCCAAGGAAGGCGTGGAGATCCAGGCCGAGAACCAGACGCTGGCCTCCATCACCTTCCAGAACTACTTCCGCCTGTACGCCAAGCTCGCCGGCATGACCGGCACGGCGGACACCGAGGCCTACGAGTTCCAGGAAATCTACGGCCTCGAGACCGTCATCATCCCGCCCAACCGCATCAGCAAGCGCGAGGACCAGCTCGACCGCGTCTACAAGACGACGCGCGAGAAGTACGAGGCTGCCATCCAGGACATCCGCGAGTGCTACGAGCGCGGCCAGCCGGTGCTGGTGGGCACGTCGTCCATCGAGAACTCCGAAATCATCGACGGCCTGCTGACGCAGGCGGGCCTGCCGCACCAGGTGCTGAACGCCAAGCAGCACGCACGCGAAGCCGACATCGTGGCGCAGGCCGGCCGCACGAAGATGATCACCATCGCGACCAACATGGCAGGCCGCGGTACCGACATCGTGCTGGGCGGCAACATCGAGAAGATGATCGAGGCCATCGAGAACGACGAAGGCCGCGACGAAGCCACGAAGAAGGCCGACATCGAGCACGTGCGCGCCGAGTGGACCAAGGACCACGAATTCGTGAAGTCGCTCGGCGGCCTGCGCATCATCGCCACCGAGCGCCACGAGTCGCGCCGCATCGACAACCAGCTGCGCGGCCGCTCGGGCCGCCAGGGCGACCCGGGCTCCTCGCGCTTCTACCTGAGCCTGGACGATCCGCTGATGCGCATCTTCGCGGGCGACCGCGTGAAGGCGATCATGGACCGCCTGAAGATGCCCGACGGCGAAGCCATCGAGGCCGGCATCGTCACGCGCAGCATCGAGAGCGCGCAGCGCAAGGTCGAGGCGCGCAACTTCGACATCCGCAAGCAGCTGCTCGAGTACGACGACGTGTCGAACGACCAGCGCAAGGTGATCTACCAGCAGCGCAACGACATCCTCGACGCTGGCGACCTCACGGCGCAGATCGCCGGCCTGCGCGAAGGCTGCTTCACCGACCTCGTGCGCCAGTACGTGCCGAGCGAATCGGTCGAGGAGCAGTGGGACCTGGAAGGCCTCGAGAAGACGCTCTTCACCGAGTGGGGCATCGACATGCCGCTCAAGAAGGAAGTCGAGGCTGCCGAGGCCATTGCCGACGAGGACATCGTCGAGAAGGTGCTCAAGAACGCCAACGAGACCTTCGACGCCAAGGTCACGCTGATCGGCCAGGAGAACTTCACCCAGTTCGAGCGCATGGTGCTGCTGCAGAGCATCGACACCCACTGGCGCGAACACCTGGCTTCGCTCGACTACCTGCGCCAGGGCATCCACCTGCGCGGCTACGCGCAGAAGCAGCCCAAGCAGGAATACAAGCGCGAAGCCTTCGAGCTCTTCGGCCAGTTGCTGGATTCGGTCAAGAACGAAGTCACGCGCCAGCTCATGACGGTGCGCGTGCAGTCGAGCGAGCAGCTCGAGGAAGCCGCCGAAGCGATGGAGAGCCGCGGCGAGAACGTCTCGAACATCACCTACTCGGCACCGACCGAGACGGGCGAGGTCGAGGTCCGCGTCGACGAGGAAAGCCAGCGCCGCATCGCGGCTGCGGGTCTGGGCACGCTCAGCGCGGAAGCCGCGGCCTTCGCCCGTGTCGGCCGCAATGATCCGTGCCCCTGCGGCAGCGGCAAGAAATACAAGCAGTGCCACGGCAAGCTGACCTGAGCTGAAGCCGTCGTTCGCAACAACTCATCCAGAGAGAAATCCCCATGCCCGTGAACCTGTCAGCCCCTGATCCTGCCGCCTTGTTCGCGGTGCCCGGCGTCCGCATCGGCGTGGCCGAAGCGGGCGTGCGCAAGGCCAATCGCAAGGACCTGACGGTCGTGCTGATCGACGAGGGTTCGGCCGTCGGCGGCGTGTTCACGCAGAACCGCTTCTGCGCGGCGCCGGTGCAGGTCTGCCGCGACCACCTGGCCGCGAACCACGGCATCCGGGCGATGGTCATCAACACCGGCAACGCCAACGCGGGCACCGGCGAAGACGGCCTGATGCGCACGCGCTCCACCTGCATCGCGCTGGCGCGCAAGCTGGAGATCTCGCCCGAGCAGATCCTGCCGTTCTCCACCGGCGTGATCATGGAGCCGCTGCCCGTGGATCGCATCGAAGCCGGCCTGCCGGCCGCGCTGGCCGACGCAAAGGCGGACAACTGGGCGCGCGCGGCCGAAGGCATCATGACCACCGACACGATCCCCAAGGCGTTCAGCCAGCAGGTCCAGGTCGGCGGCGCCACCGTCACCATCACAGGCATCAGCAAGGGCGCCGGCATGATCCGCCCGAACATGGCGACCATGCTGGGCTTCCTGGCGACCGACGCGAAGATCGATCCCTCGCTGATCCAGCCGCTGGCCAAGCTGCTGGCCGACGCCTCGTTCAACCGCGTGACCATCGACGGCGACACCTCGACGAACGACTCGTTCGTGGTCATCGCCACGCAGAAGGCGGCGCACGCCACCATCACCTCACTCGATTCGGCCGAAGGCAAGGCGCTCGTGGCAGCGATGCAGAACGTGGCGCGCCAGCTGGCGCAGGCCATCGTGCGCGACGGCGAAGGCGCGACCAAGTTCATCACCATTCAGGTCGAAGGCGGCCGCGACGCTGCCGAGTGCAGGCAGGTGGCGTATGCCGTGGCGCATTCGCCGCTGGTCAAGACGGCCTTCTACGCCAGCGACCCGAACCTGGGCCGCATCCTGGCGGCCGTGGGCTACGCCGGCATCGCCGACCTCGACCAGACCGGCATCGACCTGTTCCTCGACGACGTGCATGTGGCCGTCAAGGGCGGGCGCAATCCGTCGTACCGCGAGGAAGACGGCCAGCGCGTGATGAAGCAGAGCGAGATCACCGTGCGCATCGGCCTGGGCCGCGGCAACGCCAGCGAAACGGTTTGGACCTGCGACTTCAGCCACGAATACGTGACCATCAACGCCGACTACAGATCCTGATGACCCCCACGCTCCGCACTTCGTGTCGTCGCTGCCCCCCGAGGGGGCGCTCTACGCCCTGCGGGCGGCCGGGCGGGCGCAGATGAACGAGCAGTTCCAACGGCTGATCGAACGCGCCGAACAGCTCATCACCCGCATCGAATCGATCCTTCCGCAGCCGCTGGCCGCGCCTGCCGACTGGAACGCGTCCATCGCCTGGCGCTACCGCCGCCGCAGCTCGGGCCACGGCGTGCTCGAGCCGGTGAAGCACGTGGCGGCGATGTCGCTCGACTCGCTGAAGGAAATCGACGTCCAGAAGGAAAAGATCGCGCGCAACACGCAGCAGTTCGTCGAAGGCAAGCCCGCCAACAACGTGCTGCTGACGGGAGCGCGCGGCACGGGCAAGTCGTCGCTGATCCGCGCCTGCCTGCAGACCTATGCACCGCAGGGGCTGCGTCTGATCGAGGTGGACAAGGCCGAGCTCACCGACCTGCCCGACATCGTCGAGGTGGTGTCGCAGCGGCCCGAGAAATTCATCGTGTTCAGCGACGACCTGAGCTTCGACGAGGGCGAGCCGGGCTACAAGGCGCTGAAGTCGATCCTCGACGGCTCGATCGCGGCCTCGACGCCCAACGTGCTGATCTACGCGACCAGCAACCGGCGCCACCTGTTGCCCGAGTACATGAAGGACAACCTCTCGTACACCCACACCGAGGACGGCGAAGTCCATCCCGGCGAGGTGATCGAGGAAAAGATCTCGCTGTCGGAGCGCTTCGGCCTCTGGGTGAGCTTCTATCCCTTCAGCCAGAACGAATACCTGACGATCGTGGGGCAGTGGCTCTCGTCGTTCGGCGTGGACGAGGCTGCCATCGCGGCGGCGCGGCCCGAGGCGCTCGTTTGGGCGCTGGAGCGCGGCTCGCGCAGCGGCCGCGTGGCCTATCAGTTCGCGCGCGATTACGCGGGGCGGAGCAAGGCGTGAGCGAACCCCGCAAGCACACGGAAGTCGCGGTCGGCGTGCTGATCCGTCTGTCCGACGATGCCCTGCTGCTTTCCACGCGGCCCGAGGGCAAGGCCTACGCGGGCTTCTGGGAGTTTCCCGGCGGCAAGATCGAAGCGGGCGAGACGGTCGAGCAGGCGTTGCGTCGCGAGCTGCAGGAAGAACTCGGCATCACCATCGACGGCGCCGAGGTCTGGAAGGTCACGGAGCACGACTATCCGCATGCGCTGGTGCGCCTGCACTGGTGCAAGGTCACGGCCTGGAGCGGCGAATTCGAGATGCGCGAAGGCCAGCGCATGGCCTGGCAGCAGCTGCCGCTGGACGTGACGCCGGTGCTGCCGGGCGCGTTCCCGGTGCTGCAGTGGCTGTCGGAAGAGCGCGGCCTGCCGTTCGTGGCGCCGCCGGTGGTCGCGCCTGCCGACGCGCCGGCCAACTGACCGCTTGATGCATCCCAAGTACCGTCCGGACATTGACGGCCTGCGCGCCATCGCGGTGGGCTCGGTGCTGGTGTATCACGCCTTCCCTACGGCGCTGATGGGCGGCTTCATCGGGGTCGACATCTTCTTCGTGATCTCGGGCTTCCTGATCACGACCATCATTCTCCAGAGCCTCGCGGCGGGCGACTTCAGCTACCGCGACTTCTACGCGCGGCGCATCCGGCGGATCTTCCCGGCGCTGCTCGTGGTGCTGTTCGCCACGCTGTGCGCCGGCTGGTATCTGCTGCTGTCCGACGAGTTCGCCGAGCTCGGCAAGCAGACCGTGGGCGGGGCGGCCTTCGTCGCCAATTTCGTGTTCTGGGGCGAGTCGGGCTACTTCGACACCGCCGCCGAGACCAAGCCGCTGTTGCACCTGTGGTCGCTGGGCATCGAGGAGCAGTTCTACATCTTCTGGCCGCTGCTGCTGGGGCTCGCCTGGCGCAAGGGCTGGCCGATCGTGCGCGTGGTACTTGCCGTGGCGGCGGTCTCGCTTCTGGTGAACGTGACGACGGTGCACCCGTTGCCGGCGGCGTCGTTCTACTCGCCGGCCTCGCGCTTCTGGGAGCTGATGGTGGGCGGCATCCTGGCCTGCATGCGGCTGAAGCCGCCGGCGCCGAGCGCGTGGCGCAGCCACCTGCAGTCGGTGCTGGGCGTGGGGCTGATCGTGCTCGGGCTGGTGATGATCCGCAGCAACAAGGCCTTCCCGGGCTGGTGGGCGCTGCTGCCCACGCTGGGCGCGGTGAGCTGCATCGCCGCGGGGCCGAACGGGGTGCTCAACAAGTACCTGCTGTCGAACCGGGTGATGGTGTGGATCGGGCTCATCAGCTATCCGCTGTACCTGTGGCATTGGCCACTGCTGGCCTTCGTGCGCATCGTGGAGGCCGACCCGCTGCATCCCTCGCCGGTCTACCGCGCTGGCGCGATGGTGGCCGCCGTGCTGCTGGCCTGGGCCACGTACCGCTTCGTCGAACGCTACACGAGAAGCCGTCCCGGCACGGGCATCCTCAAGGCGCTGGGCGGCGGCATGGTGCTGATCGCCGCGCTGGGCACCGCGATCTTCTTCGGCGTGCCCGGCCCCCGCAACAACAGCGACCGGCTGCAGATCGTCGCTAACGCCACGCTCGACGCCGACTACTACGCAGGCTTCAAGCTCGACCAGATCGGCGAGCAGCTGGTCTACAAGACCGGCAGCGGCCCGAAGCGCGTGCTCTTCGTGGGCGACAGCCATGTGCAGCAGTACGCGCCGCGCATCATGGAGCTGTCGCGCACGCTGTCGATGCCCGACAAGTCGGCCTGGTTCGTGACCCAGGGCGCATGCCCGGCGGTGCCCGGCGTGTATGCGGACAAGAACATCGGCTGTGCCGAGCGGCGCGACGCCATGCTGGCCTACGCCATGGGCCCCGAGATCGATTCGGTCGTCATCGGCGGCTGCTGGAACTGCTATTTCGTCGGCCGCGGCGCGCTGGACTACTACTACCGCGGCGCCGACAACAAGGCCCACCCGTTCCAGGGCGGCGATGGCATCGAGCGCTCGCTGGCTTCGATGGAAGCCACGCTGCGCGAGCTGGCGCGGCACAAGAAGGTCTTCCTGCTGCTCGACAACCCGGGCGGCCCCGAGTTCACGCCCAAGCGCCTGATCGAAGGCAGCCGCCTCACGCACATGGAGGCCATGACTTCCTCGCCGACGGCGCCGCTGCCGGCCGATCAGAAGGCGCTCAACGACCGGCTGCGCGCCATCGCCGAGGCGAGCGGGGCGGAACCCATCGATGCGATGGCTGTGCTGTGCAAGGACGGCAGCCATTGCCTGGTCACGCTGCCCGACGGCGCCCCCGCATACAAGGACGCCGACCACCTGCGGCCGCGCTACACGCGGGAAGAGGCGAGCTACTTCGACCGTACCGTGCGCAGCGCCCCCGCGCAGCAGCCGTCGCGCTGAGCGAACCCTCGCCAGCCGACTGACCGATCGATCGAAGACGACGTGACCATGCATCCCAAGTACCGCCCGGACATCGACGGCCTGCGCGCGATCGCGGTGGGCTCGGTGCTGGCGTACCACGCCTTTCCGAGCCTGCTGCCGGGCGGCTTCATCGGCGTCGACATCTTCTTCGTGATCTCGGGCTTCCTGATCACGACCATCCTCCTGCAGAGCCTGGCGGCGGGCGACTTCAGCTACCGCGACTTCTACACACGCCGCATCCGGCGGATCTTTCCGGCGCTGGTGCTGGTGCTGCTCGCGACGCTGGCCTTCGGCTGGTATGTGCTGCTGCCAGGCGAGTTCTCGCAGCTGGGCAAGCAGACCACGGGCGGCGCCGCCTTCTTCGCCAACCTCGTCTTCCTGGGCGAGGCCGGCTACTTCGACGCCACCGCCGAGACCAAGCCGCTGCTGCACCTGTGGTCGCTGGGCATCGAGGAGCAGTTCTACATCTTCTGGCCGCTGATGCTGGGGCTGGCCTGGCGCAAGCGCTGGCCGATCCTGCGCGTGACGCTGGCGGTGGCGACGGTCTCGTTCCTCGTCAATGTGCTGACGGTGCAGCCGCATCGTGCGGCGGCTTTCTATTCGCCGCTGTCGCGAGCCTGGGAGCTGATGGCGGGCGGGCTGCTGGCGGTCATGCAGCTGCAGGCCGCTGCTCACGGGGCGGTGAGCACCCGTGCGTGGAAGAAGCATCTGCAGTCGATCATCGGCATCGCGCTGATCGTGCTCGGCCTCTTCATGACGCGGAGCACCAAGGCGTTTCCGGGCTGGTGGGCTCTGCTGCCGGTGCTGGGCGCGGCAAGCTGCATCGCGGCCGGACCGGGGGGCGTGCTCAACAAGTACCTGCTGTCGAACCGGGTCATGGTGTGGATCGGGCTGATCAGCTACCCGCTGTATCTCTGGCACTGGCCGCTGCTGTCTTACGCGCGCATCGTGACCGGCGGCGAGCCGCCTCTGCAGCTGCGCATCGTGCTGGTGGTGGCGTCGATCGTGCTCGCCTGGGCCACGTATCGCTTCCTGGAGCGCTTCGTCAAGCTGCACCTCTCGCCGGCGATCCTGCGCGGGCTGGCTGGTGCGGGCGCCGCGCTGGCGCTGGCCGGCGTGCTGGTCTTCCTGGGCACGCCATTGCCGCGCCACGACAGCCCGGCCCTGCAGGCGGTGGCCGATGCGACGCGCGAGGACAACTACTACGACGGCTTCGAGGAAGCCGCGCTGGGCGGCCAGTTCGTCTACCGCGCCGGCAGCGGCAAGCACAACGTGCTGCTGATCGGCGACAGCCACGTCGAGCAATACGCGCCGCGCGCGCTCGAACTGGTGCGCACGCAGCCCGACAAGGCGCGCACCGTGTACTTCGCGACCAAGGGCTCGTGCCCGCCGGTGCCGGGCCTGTTTAGCGGCCTGGACACCGGCTGCGACGAGCGGCGCATGGCGGTGCTCGACCTGGCGCTCAAGCCGGAGGTCGACTCGGTGGTGCTGGGGGCTTGCTGGAGCTGCTACTTCACCGGCGCCGGGCCGACGGTGAATTACTTCGTGGACGACCGGAAGGCCGTGCACCGGTTCCTCGGCGGTGACGGCATCGAGCAGTCGCTCAAGTCGCTGGGCGAGGTGCTGAAGCGGCTGTCGGCGCACAAGCCGGTCTATTTGGTGCTCGGCAATCCGGTGGGCATGGATTTCGACCCGCTCAGGCAGATCGAGGGAAGCCGCCTGGGGCGCATGACGTCGGAATCCGGGCAGCTCAAGGCGCCGATGCCGCAGGACCAGGCGCAGTTCAACGCACGGCTGAAGCAGGTGGCGCAGGCCAACGGGGCCAAGGTCATCGAGCCTTTCGCCAGCCTGTGCGCTGATGGCCAATGCATCCGCAGCATGCCGGACGACGGTTCGCCTGCCTACAAGGACATCGGCCATCTCCGGCCACAGTATGCGCGCAGCTTCGCGACGTACATCGATCCGGCGCTGCTGGACGAAGGCGCGGCTGGCAAGTAAGCGGCCGCTGTGCCCGCAGGCCAGCGGCGCAGGCTTTTCCTACTGGATCTTGGGATCGCCGAAAGGCTCGTCGTCCGACGGTGCCTCGGCTGGCATGCGGAAATCCTCGCTGGCCCACGCGCCCAGGTCGATGCCCTTGCAGCGCGCGCTGCAGAAAGGCCGGTAGGCATTGCTGGGCGCATAAATGCTGTCGCCTCCGCAGGAGGGGCAGCGCACGATCCGCTCGCCCTTGCTGTTCACCTCGGTCGTCATGCGCAGAGGGTGAGCTCGAAGGGGGCGTCTTCCGAGCTCTGGTGAAGGCGGTCGTCCTTGTCGTGGCGCATCAGGCGCACCGAGACCATGAGGCGGTTGCCGCTGATTTCGGGAATCAGCCCCAGCTTGGGGTCGATGCGCAGGCGCAGCAACTGGAAGCTGCGGCCCTGCGGCAGGTTCTGCTGGAACTGGCCGTTGACCGCGATCACCTTGTAGGGCACGTCGGCGTCGCGCAGCAGCTTGAGCAGAAGGTAGATCGACGAGGCCAGGGGCGACAGCGTGTTCGACCAGCGTTCGAGATCGGCGCGCCGGCTCGCGGCGGGGCGGTGCTGCCAGGCGTAATAGGCGGGCAGGTCGAACTCGCAGGTGCCGCCCGGAATGCCGGCGCGGCTGCGGATGCTCATGAGCCACTCGTTCTCGGTCAGCGCCTGGCCTGCCTTGCCGGCCACGCTGTTGAGGGTGGCGAAGTTGCCTTCGAGCTGGCCGACGACCTGGTCGAGCACGGCCTCGGCGATGGCCGGATTGCCCCGGTAGCTGTTGAAGACGTTCTTGTGCTTGTCCAGGTCGCGCAGCACGTCGGCCTTGAGGTCGGCGCGCGCGGCGACGTCCATGATCTCGAAGATCGTGACCAGGGCGTAGTGGTGGGACAGCGGGGATTCGGCCGGCACCAGCTCGCCGAGGCGGCGAAACAGGTGCTCGAGCCGCAGGTACGTGCGGATGCGCTCGTTGAAGGGGTACTCGTAGAGGATCACGCGTATCGGTTTTTCACGTCGGGTTCGAGCTCATTGCGATTTGGCGACCGGTGGCGGGAACACCTCGCGCACAGCCTCCAGCATACGCTGCCCGAAAAGAATGTAACCCCGGGTCGACACGTGGGTCTCGTTGGCAGGGAAAAGATCCTTCATCTTGAAGCGGTTCTGCTCGGCCAGCGCGAACAGGTCCGGGCCGATATTTTGCGGGTTGAACGCGGCCCGGAACGCGTCGGCATGGTTTTGTTGCAAATACACGCTGGTCTTGTTGGGCACGACCATCCACACCACCTTGTAGGGCGCGGCGGTGCTCTCGAAGCGCTTCATGAACTGCGCGGACTCGGCCGTCAGCGCCGGATTGACGCGGTCTTCGGCGGTCATCAGCAGCTTGTTGCAAGCGCGGTGGCTGAACTGCTTGCAGCCCTCGGGTACCACGCGCGCGTCGATCAGCGGGCCCCAGCGATCGGGCGTGTTGGTCCAGCTGTCGGAGGCCAGGATCTCCTTGGTGTTTTGGTATGTCAACCAGCCGCTGAGCAGCTGGGCGTCCCAGTTGAGCTGGAAGCCGGGAGCGGGCTTGGAGGGGTTCTCGAAAGGCGGCGGCGTCGGCTTGAAGGCATGCTTCATGGTCTTGCACGACTCCGATTTCTCGATGCGGTCGGAAAGCAGGCGCTCGATGCTCTCGACGATGACCACCTTGCCCTTGAACCCGGACTTCTCGAGCCAGCCCGAGAAATCGTCGCACACGACGCCACCCAGGTTGTCCCAGTGCGTGGTCGTGAGCTTGTAGCCCGCGCCCACCAGCGACGACTGCCATGCGTAGCGCACGGAGAAGCTGTCGCCGATCACCAGGATGTCGGATTCGTTGATGGGCCAGGTCTTGACGTCGGCATCGGGAATGGGCGGTGGCGGCTCGTGCCAGCCGAACTCGCGCTCGGAAATGCGCCCGATGCGGGTCAGGTCGCCGTAGGGAATGGGCGTGAAGAGGCTGACGAGCAGCAGCGCGCAGCACACCAGATAGCCCGCGGCGAAGATGCGAAGCCAGGTCCTGGCCGATTTCGTGTCTTCCATCTCAGCCCTCCATGGCGGTCCGAATGGTCTCCAGCGCATGACCCTGACGTGTTCCATTCGCGGGACGCCGTGGAACCGGCTTTGCCGGGCCACCGGCGTCGCCCCCGGCGAGGGGGCAGGAGAAGCGACACGAAGTGCGCGAAGCCTGGGGGAGATTCATTTCAGAACTGGAAATAGAGGAAGGGGCTGTAGCTGCCGAACTTCGACACGCACAGACCGAAAAGATAGACGCAGCCCAGGCCAGTGATCCAGGTGGCCAGGCGCTGCAGGCGCGGGCGCCCGGCCAGGCCGGCGACGGCGGGAATCCAGCGGTCGAGCGTGATCGTGGGGGGAAGTGCCAGGCAGATCACGATGCCGACCAGAAGCGTCTGGAAGAACTCGGGCTTGCGGAACGGCACGCGGAACTCGCTGAAGGCCGACACGGGCGCGCCGTGCATGCCCAGCATGCCCTTGTAGATTTCGATGGCGGCCGTCATGCTGTCGGCGCGGAAAACCACCCAGGCGATCATCACGCACAGGAAGGTGATGAACCAGCCGGCCACGCGGCCGAGCACCGTGCTGCCGGTCTTGCCGCGCCGCACCTTGGCGTTCCAGAAGTGGTTGACCATCAGGTAGAAGCCGTGCAGCGCGCCCCAGATCACGAAGGTCCAGGCGGCGCCGTGCCACAGGCCGCCCAGCAGCATCGTCAGAAACAGGTTGATGTAGCGCCGCGTCGGGCCCTTGCGGTTGCCGCCCAGCGGCACGTAGAGGTAGTCGCGCAGGAAGGTCGACAGCGAGATGTGCCAGCGGCGCCAGAACTCGATCATGTTGGTCGACTTGTAGGGCGACCTGAAGTTGAGCGGCAGCTGTACGCCCACGCACAGCGACAGGCCCACGGCCATGTCGGAGTAGCCCGAGAAGTCGAAGTAGATCTGCAGCGTGTACGCCAGCACGCCGAACCAGGCCGTGTACAGCGAGGGCATCACGCCTTCATGCACGCCCTTGAACATCATGTCGGCGTACTGGCCCATCGGGTCGGCGATGAGCATCTTCTTGGCGAGGCCGAAGACGAAGATGCCCAGGCCCAGCGCGATGTTGTTGGCGTTGATCCTGTAGGTGGCCGGGCTGTTGAACTGCGGCATCATCTGCGCGTGATGCAGCACGGGGCCCGCGATCAGGTGCGGGAAGTAGGTCACGAACAGCACGTAGTGGATGAAGCTGCGCTCGTGCACCTTGCCCTGCCAGCAGTCGACCAGGAAGGCGATCTGGGTGAAGGTGTAGAACGAGATGCCGATGGGCAGCACGATGTGCACCAGATCGATCTGCGGAAGGCCCGCCGCGGCCAGGCCGGCATCGACGTTCTCGAGGAAGAAGTTGGCGTACTTGAAGACCGCCAGCACCCCCAGGTTGACCACCAGCGCGATGATCAGCAGCGTCTTGCGGTACTTGTCTTCCCGGCTGGGGGAGGGCGTGAGCCGCAGCCCGAACCAGTAGTTGACGCAGATCGATCCCAGCAGCAGGGGAAGCGCCTTGACGCTCCACCATCCGTAGAAGAAGAGGGAAGCCAGTGCCAGGAACCCCGCCGCCGACCGGGGGCTGCGCGCACCGATCAGGAAGAAGCCGATCAGGACCAGCGGGAAGAAAACGAAGATGAAGGGATACGAATTGAAAAGCATCGTGAGGGGCGCTTGGGCATGCGCCGTTTGACGTGATCGTCCTTTTGCCGTCGCGGCGTCAACCCCAAATTATCGCGTGCTTGACTTAGCCCACCGCTCCCAGAGACCCCGGACCTCTTGAGCGAGTTCCTCCAGGGTCAGGGACTCGTTGTAAATCACGGCGTCGGCAGCAGCCCGGCGTGCCCGGCGCGGCGCCTGCTGGGCGATCACCGCCTTGACCGTCTCGGGTGCCCAACCCGAGCGCGCGACGACGCGTTTCAGCTGTGTTTCCTCGGTGGCGTCGACCACCAGCACCCGCTCGACGATGGCACGCCAGCGGCCGGATTCGACCAGCAGGGGAACGTCGAACACGACGACCGCATCCTCGCCCGCCGCGGCGGCCTGGCGCTGGGTTTCGGCACCGATCAGGGGATGGAGGATGGATTCGAGCCGGGCCTTGGCACCGGCATCCGCGAACACGATCTGGCGCATTGCCGCTCGGTCCAGGCCGCCGGCCGGGTCTATGACCCCGGGGCCGAAGGCGGCTTCCAGGGCGGGCATCGCGATGCCGCCCGGCAGGGCGATGGAACGCGCGATGGCGTCGGTGTCCACGAGCACCGCCCCCTGGGCCACCAGAAGGCCGGCGACAGTGCTCTTGCCGCTGCCTATGCCGCCTGTCAGGCCGATGCGCCGCACCACCATGCGGATGTCAGTGGATCAGTGCGCCGAGCGGAAAGGCGAACGGAATCCACTGCCTCACGACTTCGGGGCCCGCCACGAGGCAGACGAGGCCCGCACCGGCCAGGAAGGGGCCGAAGGCGATCGGGATGTCCTTGTGCGCCAGCTTGCCGGCGATGCGCAAAGAGATGCCGATCACCGCGCCCACCAGCGAAGAGACGAGGATGATCGCGATGAGGTAGTCGGCGCCAAGCCAGGCACCCAGCGCCGCCAGCAGTTTGAAGTCTCCATAGCCCATGCCTTCCTTGCCCGTGACCAGGCGAAAGGCATGGTACACAAGCCAGAGGCTCAGATAGCCGAACACAGCGCCCCAGACAGCCGAACTCAACGAAACACCTGTCCAGCCCATGGCCGCGCCGATCAGGCCGAGCCAGAGCAAGGGGTAGTTGAGCGAGTCGGGCAGGAATTGGGTGTCGAAGTCGATCAGGAACTGGCAGATCAGGAAGGCGCCGAATGCGGCCCACAGCGCCCCCGTTGGTGTAATGCCGAAGCGCCAGGCACACAGGGCGAACAGGGCGCCAGTGACCAGTTCGACCAGCGGGTAGCGCGGGCTGATGGTGGTCTTGCACGAAGAGCAACGCCCGCGCAGCACGGCATAGCTCAGCACGGGGATGTTCTCGTACCAGCGGATCTTGTGGCCGCAGGCGCCGCAGCGCGACGCGGGGCGCATCAGGTCGAAAGGGGGCTGTTTCTCGACGATCTCGGCCGCCTTGTCGGCCGCGGCCTCCAGCCCGGCTGGCGCCGCGACCTTCGGCCCGAATGCCAGCGACCAGAGCGAGGGCGCGTCCTTCGACGACATGAGATTGGCGACGGCGTCGGCAAGCCACTCGCGGTACATCATCACCGGCACGCGGTAGATGACGACGTTCATGAAGCTGCCGATCAATAGCCCCAGGACACCGGCGAAGACGGTGTCGAACTCCCGCGAAACCAGCATCAAACGACCTGGCCGAGCTTGAAGATGGGCAGGTACATCGACACGACGATGCCGCCGATGATGGTGCCGAGGAACACGATGATGATCGGCTCCATCAGGCTGGAGAGGCCGGCGACCATGTCGTCCACCTCGGATTCGTAGAAGTCTGCGGCCTTGCCCAGCATGTGGTCGATGGAACCGGATTCCTCGCCGATGGCGGTCATCTGGATCACCATGGACGGGAACAGGTTGGCGTTGGTCATTGCGGCCGTGAGGCTGGTGCCGGTGGAGACTTCCTGCTGGATCTTTGTCGTTGCGTCGCCGTAGACGGTATTGCCGGAGGCGCCGCCCACGGAGTCGAGCGCTTCGACCAGCGGGACGCCGGCGGCGAACATGGTGGCCAGTGTGCGGGTCCAGCGGGCAACGCAGGATTTTTCGATCAGCGCGCCGAAGATCGGCACTTTCAGCAAGAGGCGGTCCATGAATCGCTGGAAGCGCTCGTTGCGTTTCCATGCTTGCAGGAAGAAATAGACCCCGCCGCCGACGCCGCCGAAGATCAGCCACCAGTAGGAGACGAAGAACTCGCTCATCGCCATCACGAACAGCGTCGGGGCAGGCAGGTCGGCTCCGAACGACGTGAACACCTGCTTGAACGCCGGGATCACGAAGATCATGATGATGGCCACCACCACGAACGCCACGACGATCACGGAAGTGGGGTACATCAGCGCCGATTTGATCTTCGACTTGATCGCCTCGGTCTTCTCCATGTAGGTAGCCAGCCGGTCCAGCAGTTCTTCCAGAATACCGGCCGCTTCACCCGCCTCCACCAGGTTGCAGTAGAGGTTGTCGAAGTACTTCGGAAACTTGCGGAAGGCGGCTGACAGCGAAGTGCCGGTTTCCACGTCGCTTCGGATGTCGTTGAGCAGCTTGGCCACGCTCGCGTTCGCATTGCCGCGTCCGACGATGTCGAAGGACTGCATCAGGGGCACGCCGGCCTTCATCATGGTCGCCAGCTGGCGCGTGAAGATCGCGATGTCCTTCGGCTTGATCGCCTTGCCCGAGCGCATGCGGCGCTTCTTGATCTTGGACGCGAGCACGCCTTGTCGGCGCAGCGCGGCCTGAACCTGGTTTTCGCCGGCAGCACGAAGTTCGCCGCGCACCAGCTTGCCGTTGCGGTCCTTGCCTTCCCATTCGAAGACAAATTCCTTGTGTGTAGGCTGGTTGCGAGAGGATGCCACTGTAGCCATTCGATCTCCGGTCTTCGGTATGTTCGTTATTCGTTGGTGCAGGCCACCACTTCTTCGAGCGAAGTGAGACCTTGCATGACCTTGCGCAGGCCCGACTGGCGCAGCGAGCGCACGCCCTCTGCCTCCGACTGCGTGGCGATGTCGAGCGCACTGCCGTCGCGCAGGATGATTTCCTGGATGGCTTCCGAGATCGGCATCACCTGGTAGATGCCGACGCGGCCCTTGTAGCCGCCACTGCAGGCGGAGCAGCCGACGGGGCGGTAGGGCTTCCAGGAACCGTCGAGCTCTTCTTCCTTGAAGCCCGCCTCGAGCAGCGTTTCGCGCGGGACGTCGGCCGGCAGCTTGCAGACGGTGCACAGGCGCCGCGCGAGGCGCTGGGCCGTGATCAGGATCACGCTCGAGGCGATGTTGAACGGCGCGATGCCCATGTTGCGCATCCGGGTGAGCGTGGTCGGCGCGTCGTTGGTGTGCAGCGTGGAGAGCACCAGGTGGCCCGTTTGGGCCGCCTTGATCGAGATGTCGGCGGTCTCGAGGTCGCGGATTTCGCCGACCATGATGATGTCGGGATCCTGGCGCAGGAAGGCGCGCAGCGCAGCCGCGAAGGTCAGGCCCGCGCGTTCGTTGACGTTGACCTGGTTGACGCCGGGCAGGTTGATTTCCGACGGGTCTTCAGCCGTCGCGATGTTCACGCCGGGCTGGTTCAGCAGGTTCAGGCAGGTGTAGAGCGACACCGTCTTGCCCGAGCCGGTGGGGCCGGTGACGAGCACCATGCCGTAAGGGCGGCCGATGGCATGCAGCAGCCGCGCCTTTTCATCCGCGTCGTAGCCGAGGGCGTCGATGCCCAGTCGTGCGCTGCTCGGGTCGAGAATACGAACCACGATCTTCTCGCCGAACAGCGTGGGCAGCGTGCTCACGCGGAAGTCGATCACGCGGTCGGGCCCGATCTTGAGCTTCATGCGGCCGTCTTGCGGAACGCGTTTCTCCGAGATGTCGAGCCTGGAAATGACCTTGATGCGCGAGGCCAGCTTGTCCTTGATGACGGTGGGTGGGCTGGCGACTTCGCGCAGCTCGCCGTCGACCCGGAAGCGCACGCGGTAGTTGTGCTCGTAGGGTTCGAAGTGGATGTCCGATGCCCGCATGCTCACGGCGTCGAGCAGCATCTTGTGCAGGAAGCGCACGACCGGCGCATCTTCGACTTCGGCGATGGCCTGGTCGTTGCTCTCGTTCGTTGTCTCGGCGGAAACGTCGTCGAACTCGAACTCGCTGCCGACGATGCTGTTGATGGTTTCCGCCGCGCTGACGGCGGCGGCCTCGATCATCCGCGACAGCTTGTCGTATTCGGCGATGACCCAGTCGACGCCCATCTGGGAGGCGAACTTGATCTTTTCCGCGGCTTGTTGATCGGAGGGATCGGCTGTCGCAACGATCAGACGGTTGTTGCGCTTGCTGAGGACGACGATGCGGTATGCATGGCACAGCTTCTGGTCGACCAGATCCTTCGGCAGGCGCTGCGGGTCGATGGCGTCGAGATCGAGCAGCGGGGCGCCGAATGCGGAGGAAAGTGTGTGGGCGAGGTCGGCTGCCGAGACGGCGCCGGAGCCGGTCAGCTCAGCGATGAAGCTGGTGCGACCGCTGAGGGACTTCTGATAGATGTCCTCGGCGACCCTGGCAGGCAACTTGCCGGCCGAGACCAGGGCGCGCGCAAGCCCGGGTAGGGCAATTTGCGAAGGTTCTTTAACAGGAAGTTCGGCTGCAGCCATTCAGCGAGTGAAAAAGATGTGAAAATTTGCTTCACGATCATCGCTGAACAGTCCTGTGCTGTAAATCGCTACACAGCAACAGGCTGGCCATTTGTCCATTAATGCCAGCCAAAGGCTGGTCGGGGTGAGAGGATTCGAACCTCCGGCCTCTACGTCCCGAACGTAGCGCTCTACCAGGCTAAGCTACACCCCGATGGTTGCAAGAAAAAAGAAATCGTCCTAGATGCCAACTCAGGTGAGGTGTTCAGGCACGTCGCTCAAGCAACTGAGCCGCCAATTGTAGCAAACCTGAAGCGTGCAAATTGGACGGGAAATCTTTTAGTGCGTGGATCGCGCGTTGCGCTTCGGCTGCGGCAGCCGCGCGCGAGGCATCCAGGGCGCCGGTTTCCTGAACGATCTCGATGACCTTGCCCAGTTGGGCGGTGTCGCCCGCCTCGATGGCGGCGCGTACCAGTTCACTCTGTGCCGGGCTGCCTCGTTGCATTGCAAAAATGAGAGGCAGCGTGGTCTTGCCTTCGCGCAGGTCGTCCCCGACGTTCTTGCCTGTTTCGTTGGCGTCGCCCGTGTAGTCCAGCACGTCGTCGATCACCTGGAAGGCGGTGCCCAGCGCTTGGCCGTAGGTGGCGCAGGCTTCTTCCATTTCGGGCGTGGCATTCGCCAGTACGGCTGCGAGGCGGGTACTGGCTTCGAAGAGCTTCGCCGTCTTCGAGCGGATCACGCGCAGATAGGCCGCTTCGTCCAGCGACGCGTCGTGCATGTTCATCAGCTGAAGCACCTCGCCCTCGGCGATGATGTTGGTGGCTTCGGCCAGGATCTGCATCACACGCATGTTGTTGGCATCCAACATCATCTGGAATGCGCGCGAGTAGAGGAAGTCGCCGACCAGCACGCTGGCCGGGTTGCCGAATGATTCGTTGGCCGTAGCCCGTCCGCGCCGCAGGGTCGATTCGTCGACCACGTCGTCGTGCAGCAGGGTTGCCGTATGAATGAACTCCACCACGGCCGCCAGATTGAAGCGCTGCTCGCCGGTATAGCCCAGTGCTCCCGACATCAGGAGCAGCAGTGCTGGTCGCAGGCGCTTTCCGCCGGCGGAAATGATGTACCTGGAAACCTGGCTGACCAGCGGCACGCCCGTGTCGAGGCGGCGGGCGATCACTCGGTCGACTTCGACCATGTCGCCGGCAATCAGGTCCAGCACGGTGGCGGTGGGGGAGGTGTCGGCGGCTGGAACTGGCAAAGCGAAGGCGCGGGGCGCTGCTGAGTGTTGTGTGTGGGCGGCCCAGGCGGGTGCAGGGCCGGAAGGCGCAAATTATAGGGAGCCGAAGCGGCTTGCCGGTGGGGTTGCGCCCTGAAAGTGGCTAGGGGGCACAAACCGCGCTATAATCGCGGGCTCTGCGGAATTCGCCGTGGAGACTCATTTCTAAGAGGTTTACATGTACGCGGTCATAAAAACCGGTGGCAAGCAGTATCGCGTTGCTTCCGGCGAGAAAATCAAAGTAGAACAGATTGCTGCGGACGTAGGCCAGGAAATCGTGATCGACCAGGTTCTGGCCGTCGGCAACGGCGCTGAAATCAAGGTTGGCACGCCCCTGGTGTCCGGTGCAACAGTGACGGTCACTGTGCTGTCGCACGGCAAGCACGACAAGGTTCGCATCTTCAAGATGCGCCGTCGCAAGCACTATCAGAAACGTCAAGGCCATCGCCAGCAGTTCACCGAGCTGCAAATCGGCGCGATCGCTGGCTAAGGAGCAGATTCCATGGCACAGAAAAAAGGCGGCGGCTCAACGCGAAACGGGCGCGATTCCAAGCCCAAGATGCTCGGCGTGAAGGCTTTCGGCGGCGAACTGATCAGCGCAGGCTCGATCATCGTGCGCCAGCGCGGCACCCAGTTCCACCCCGGCGTGAACGTCGGCGTGGGCAAGGACCACACGCTGTTCGCCCTGGTCGACGGCCATGTGTCGTTCGGTACCAAGGGTGCGCTCAACAAGCACACGGTCAACGTGACTCCCGCGGCTTAAGCCCCGAGTCGAATCGACCTTCCCGAGGCCCCGCATTGCCGGGGCTTCTTCATTTGTAAACTGGACATCCCATGAAGTTCGTCGACGAAGCCTTCATCGACATCGCCGCGGGCGATGGCGGGAACGGCTGCGTGTCGTTCCGTCATGAGAAGTACAAGGAATTCGGCGGCCCCAACGGCGGCGACGGCGGCCGTGGCGGCCACGTGTTCGCGGTGGCCGATTCCAACCTCAACACGCTGGTCGATTTCCGCTATTCGCGCCGCCACGAGGCGAAACGCGGCGAGCACGGCATGGGCTCCGACATGTTCGGTGCCGCGGGCGATGACATCACGCTCAAGATGCCGGTCGGAACGATCATCTCCGACGCCGAAACCGGCGAGGTGCTGTTCGAGCTGCTGAAAGACGGCGAGGTCATCACCATCGCCAAGGGCGGCGACGGCGGCTTCGGCAACATGCGCTTCAAGAGTGCCATCAACCGCGCCCCGCGCCAGAAGACTCCCGGCTGGCCCGGCGAGAAGCGCAGCCTCAAGCTCGAACTCAAGGTGCTGGCCGATGTCGGCCTGCTCGGCATGCCGAATGCCGGCAAGTCGACGCTGATCAGCGCCATCTCGAACGCCCGCCCGCGCATCGCGGACTATCCCTTCACCACGTTGCACCCGAACCTGGGTGTGGTGCGCGTCGGCCCCGAGCAGAGCTTCGTGGTGGCCGACCTGCCCGGCCTGATCGAAGGCGCGTCCGAAGGCGCCGGCCTCGGCCATCTTTTCCTGCGGCACCTGCAGCGCACGCGCCTGCTGCTGCACGTGGTCGACATGGCCCCGTTCGACGACAGCGTCGATCCGGTGGCGCAGGCCAAGGCCATCGTGGGCGAGCTGAAGAAATACGATGCCGACCTGTACGAGAAGCCGCGCTGGCTCGTGCTGAACAAGCTCGACATGGTGCCTTCCGACGAACGCGCCGCGCGCATCAAGGATTTCGTGAAGCGCCTGCGCTTCAAGGGCCCGGTGTTCGAAATCTCGGCGCTCACGCGCGAAGGCTGCGAGCATCTGGTGCAGGCCATCTACCAGCAGGTGAAGGCACAACAGGTGGCCGAGCACCAGCCGGTCGAGGTCGATCCGCGCTTCGTGCCCCTGCCTCCCGAAGGCTCCTGAGCGGCACCTGTCGCAGCATCGACGGCCCGGCGTTACCGGGCCACAAGACAGAAACCCCAGCAGTATCCAAAGACCGTAGCACCCCAAAAATGACCTCGAACTCCGGATCCACTGCGTTGCGGGATGCCCGCCGAATCGTCGTCAAGGTGGGCTCCAGCCTCGTGACCAACGAGGGGCGCGGTCTCGACGAGGCCGCCATCGGCGAGTGGTGCCGGCAGCTGGCCGCGCTGGTGCGCGACGGTCGCGAGGTCGTGATGGTGTCGAGCGGCGCGATCGCCGAAGGCATGAAGCGTCTCGGCTGGCGCACGCGGCCGCATGAAATCAATGAGCTTCAGGCCGCCGCGGCCGTCGGTCAGATGGGTCTGGCCCAGATGTACGAGACCAAGCTGCGCGAGAACGAGATCGGCAGCGCACAGGTGCTGCTGACCCACGCCGACCTGGCCGACCGCGAGCGCTACCTCAATGCCCGCTCGACCCTGGTCACGCTGCTCAAGCTGGGCGTGGTCCCGGTGATCAACGAGAACGACACGGTCGTCAACGACGAGATCAAGTTCGGCGACAACGACACGCTCGGCGCCCTGGTGGCCAACCTGGTCGAAGCCGATGCGCTGGTCATCCTCACCGACCAGAAGGGCCTCTACACGGCCGACCCG
Organism: Variovorax sp. TLI9-5A; assembly: GCF_056867935.1. NCBI lineage: Bacteria > Pseudomonadati > Pseudomonadota > Betaproteobacteria > Burkholderiales > Comamonadaceae > Variovorax > Variovorax sp. TLI9-5A. Next base: position 1,648,087 of record NZ_CP200310.1, read on the forward strand.
CGCAAGGACCCCGAAGCGAAGTTCGTGCACGAAGCCGCCGCGGGCGACCCGGCGCTCGAGGCCATGGCCGGCGGCGCCGGTTCGAGCATCGGCAAGGGCGGCATGATCACCAAGATCCTCGCGGCCAAGCGCGCCGCAGGTTCGGGCGCCTCCACGGTCATCGCCTGGGGTCGCGAGGCCGACGCGCTGCTGCGGCTGGCGAAGGGCGAGTCCATCGGCACGCTGCTGGTGGCGCAGACCGCCAAGCATCAGGCCCGCAAGCGCTGGATGGCCGACCACCTGCAACTGCGTGGTGCCGTCGTCGTCGATGCGGGCGCGGCCGCCAAGGTGCGGGCCGAGGGCAAGAGCCTGCTGCCTATCGGCATGACCAGCGTGTCGGGCGAGTTCTCGCGCGGCGACGTGATCGCGGTGCGCGATGCCGATGGTGTCGAGCTGGCCAGGGGCCTCGCCAACTATTCGAGCGTGGAGGCCCGCCTGCTGTGCCGCAAGCCCTCGTCCGAATTCGAGCGCCTGCTGGGCTACGTGGCGGAGCCGGAAATGGTCCACCGCGACAACATGGTGCTGATGCCGGGCTGAGAAGAAGGCAAAACAAGAACGGGGCCCATGGGCCCCGTTTTTCATCTGTCAGCGCAGGGCGCTTACTGCACTTCCCGCACAGGATTGCGGATGTTCTGGACCATGTCGCTCACCGAGGCACGCGGCGCATTGCCGCGGCAAAGCGCCTGCGTCGCCAGCTTGCGGGTGTAGCTGGAATTCATGTCGCTCAGGCGCTTCCACTCCGGCTTCTGCACATCCTGCCAGGTGCCGTTGTTGTAGCGTGCATAGCTCTTCATCTCGGCCGTGGAGCAGCGAACGCCTTCGTAGAAGGCGTTGGTCGCACCGCCACTGCGGTTCTGGGCCACCACCACGTAGCGCACGATGCCGTCGCCCGTGACGGCGATCGTCTGCGGATCGACGCCGAACTTCAGGCTCATGTAAGGCGGCATTTCGATCGGCAGCAGGCGGCTTTCAGCGAAGGCTGGCGGCGGTGGCGTAGCTGTCTCCTCCCACTCCTTGTCCGTCTCGTACCGCTTGGGCGGCGGTGGCATGCCGGCCTGCGCCCAGTCGGGGTTGTCGGTGTCGTGCGGGCCGGAGGCGCATCCCGCGAGGATGCCGAAACAGGCCAGAAGGAGGACGCGCTCAGCGCTGCGTCGGAAGGGGCGGTGGTGCCTTGTTGTCGTGGACAGGAGGTTCATTGCTCGCTGAAGGAATGTCGGGATGCGGATCGAAACTGCCGCCGGGCGGCAGATCCAGTCCGGGAGGCGCCCCGGCGTCCGGCGAATGGCGCTCGAATTCTCGGGCGCGCACGTTGCTGCGCAGGAAGCGGTTGCGGAAATCCTGCCTCGGCAGGTAGCGAGCGAGCTCGGTGAGCGCCATCTCGTAGACGCCGCGCTTGAACTCGACGACAACGTCGAGCGGCACCCAGTAGTCATGCCAGCGCCAGGCGTCGAATTCGGGGTGGTCAGTTGCACGCAGGTTGAGATCCCAGTCGTGGCCGACGAGTTGCAGCAAGTACCAGATTTGTTTCTGGCCCTTGTAGTGGCCCCGTGCGTCACGGCGAATGAACCGATCCGGCACCTCGTAGCGCAACCAGTCGCGGGTACGGGCAACGATGCGCACATGCTCCGGGTGGAGCCCCACTTCCTCGTGCAGTTCCCGGAACATGGCCTGTTCGGGACTTTCGCCGCGATCTATGCCGCCTTGCGGAAACTGCCAGGAATGCGTGCGTATGCGCTTGCCCCAGAAAACCTGGTTTCTCTGGTTGAGCAGGATGATGCCGACGTTGGGCCTGAAGCCGTCCCGGTCGAGCATAATCAAACCCCAATTTTTGAACTGAGTCGATTATGCATGCCGGGTTGCCCTCGGCAAGCTGCCGATGCCAGGCTCTCAGGGTCTCTCCGGGGGAGCAGTTCCCCACTTCCGAACCTCGAATCCAGCGAATCCATCACCGCAATCCCGATGAAAGCTTCCCGTTTTTTCGTCTCCACCCTCAAGGAAGCGCCCGCTGACGCCGAAGTGGCGAGCCACCGTCTCATGATGCGGGCCGGCATGATCAAGAAGCTCGGCACGGGCATCTACACCTACATGCCCATGGGGCTGCGCGTGATCCGCAAGGTGGAGGCCATCGTGCGCGAGGAGATGAACCGCGCCGGCGCCGTCGAGATGACCATGCCCGTGGTGCAGCCGGCCGAGTTCTGGCAGGAGACCGGCCGCTTCGAGAAGATGGGCCCCGAGCTGCTGCGCATCAAGGACCGTCACGATCGCGACTTCGTGATCCAGCCGACCAGCGAAGAAGTCGTGACCGACATCGCCCGGCAGGAAATCCGCAGCTACAAGCAGCTGCCGAAGAACTTCTACCAGATCCAGACCAAGTTCCGTGACGAGCGCCGTCCGCGCTTTGGCCTGATGCGCGGGCGCGAGTTCATCATGAAGGACGCCTACAGCTTCGACCGCGACCTCGACGCCGCCAAGGCCAGCTACCAGGTCATGGCGCAGGCCTACCGCAACATCTTCGACCGATTCGGCCTGCGCTACCGCGCCGTGGCGGCCGACAGCGGCGCCATCGGCGGCGACCTGAGCGAGGAATTCCAGGTGATCGCCGCCACCGGCGAGGACGCCATCGTCTACTGCCCCGACAGCGACTACGCCGCCAACATGGAAAAGGCCGAGGCGCTGGCCCCGGCCGGCCCGCGTCCGGCGCCCGCCAAGGCGCTCGAGAAGACGCCGACCCCCGGCAAGAGCACCTGCGCCGACGTGGCCGAGCTGCTCGGCGTGCCGCTTTCGACCACCATCAAGTCGCTGGTGCTGGCCACCGACGTCCTCGACGAGTCTGGCGACATCAAGGGCTCGCAGGTCTGGCTGCTGCTGCTGCGCGGCGATCACGACATGAACGAGATCAAGGTCGGCAAGCTGCCGGGCCTGAACCAGGGCTTCCGCTTCGCGACCCTGGCCGAAATCGAAGATCACTTCGGCTGCAAGCCCGGCTACCTGGGCCCGCTGAACCTCAAGAAGCCCGTCAAGCTCGTGGCCGACCGCGAAGCCGCCGTGATGGCCGACTGGATCACCGGCGCCAACGAAGTCGACTTCCACATGACCGGCGTCAACTGGGGCCGTGACCTGCCCGAGCCCGACCTGGTGGCCGACATCCGCAACGTGGTCGCGGGCGACGCCTCGCCCGACGGCAAGGGTGTGCTGGCCATCGAGCGCGGCATCGAAGTGGGCCATGTGTTCGTGCTGGGCACCAAGTACAGCAAGGACATGAACGCCACCTACCTCGACGAAGGCGGCAAGCCGCAGTTCCTCGAGATGGGTTGCTACGGCATCGGCATCACCCGCCTGCCGGCGGCCGCCATCGAACAGAACCATGACGAGCGCGGCATCATCTGGCCCGACGCGCTGGCACCGTTCACCGTGGTGGTCTGCCCGATCGGCATGGACCGCAGTCCCGAGGTCAAGGTGGCGGCCGAAGCGCTCTACGAAGAGCTGCTCGCCAAGGGCGTCGACGTGCTGCTCGACGACCGCGGCGAGCGCCCCGGCGCGATGTTCGCCGACTGGGAACTGATCGGCGTGCCGCACCGCGTGGTCATCTCGGACCGCGGCCTCAAGGAAGGCCAGCTCGAATACCAGCATCGCCGCGACACGGCCGCCACTAAGGTGCCGGCTGCCGGCATCGCCGAGTTCATCGGCGGCAAGCTCGCCAAATGAGCCTGGAGGGCGGCCTCTCGCGACGCCAGTGCCTGGGCGGCGCCGTGACGGCGGGTGCCCTCGCAGTGCTGTCGCTGCCGCAGGCCGCCATGGCCGGCGCGCAGATCGAGGAGCCGCTGATCGACTCGGTGCGCACCGCGCTGAGTTCGGCCATCCACAACAAGGCGCCGCCGGTGCCCCAGTTCGCGAACACCGAAGCCCGCCTGGCCTACCTGCGCTGGCTCGGCGAGATGAGCGAGCGCCTCAAGAAGAAGATCGCCGATGCGCCCTCGCGCATCGAATTCCTGCAGACCGCCTGGTACGAAGCCAAGCGCTCGGGGCTCGAAGTGAGCCTGGTGCTGGGCCTGATCCAGGTCGAGAGCAATTTCCGCAAGTTCGCGGTGTCGAGCGCCGGCGCGCGCGGCTACATGCAGGTCATGCCGTTCTGGACGCGCGTGATCGGCGACAGCGATTCGGCCAAGCTCTTCCACATGCAGACCAACCTGCGCTTCGGCTGCGTCATCCTTCGCCACTACCTCGACCGCGAGAATGGCGACCTGTTCATGACGCTGGGCCGCTACAACGGCAGCCGCGGCAAGTCGCCGTACCCGAACGCGGTGTTCTCCAACCAGCGGCTCTGGGTGTTCAACGACAGGGAACGCGAGAAAGAGCAGCAGCAACAGCAGCGCGACCGCTCGGCGGCCTGAAGCTCTCTTCTGTTCAGTTCGCGGGCGCCTTGGCGGTGCCCGAGCCCTTGGTGACCATCACCTGGTCGATGCGGTAGCTGTCGACGTCCATCACCTCGAAGGTGTAGCCGCCCCAGCTCACGTTGTCGGTGCGCTTGGGCACGCGGCGCAGCATCACCATCAGGAAGCCGGCCAGCGTCTCGTATTCCTCGGCGTGCGGCATTTCGTCGATCTGCAGCGCGCGCTGAACGTCCTGGATCGGCGTGACGCCGTCGATCAGCCACGAGTTCTCGTCGCGCCGCACGATCTGTTCCTCGTCTGGCGCGGACGTGGACACCAGGTCGCCCATCACCGTGCTCATCACGTCGTTCAGCGTGATCACGCCCACCACCAGGCTGTACTCGTTGACGATGATCGCGAAGTCCTCGTGTGCCTGCTGGAACTGCTCCAGCACCTCGGTGAGCGACAGCCGGTCGGGAATGACCAGCGCCTTGTGCAGCGGCAGCCCCTGGTCGAAAGCCAGCGGCTGGCCGCTGAGCACGCGCTGGAACATGTCCTTGGCGTCCACGTAGCCCAGCACGTGGTCGATGTCGCCGTCGCACACCGGGTACGCCGAGAAGGGCTCGGCGATGATGCGCGCGCGCAGCACCGTCTCGGGGTCGTCGTGCAAGAACCAGGTGATGTTGTCGCGCACCGTCATCACGCTGCTGACCAGGCGCGTGTCGAGCTCGAACACGTTGGCGATCACCTGCTGCTCGCGCGCCGCGAGCACGCCGGCCTGCGCGCCGGCCTCGGTCATCGCGAGGATGTCGGCCGATGTGATCTTGTCGTCGCGCGCCATCGGCATGCCCAGCAGCTTGAACAGCAGGTCGGTGCAGCGCGTGAAGAACCACACCAGCGGCTTGAAGGTGGTGATCAGCAGCAGCATCGGCCCCACCATGCGCACTGCCAGCCGCTCGGGGTTGCTCATGCCCAGCCGCTTGGGGAACAGGTCGGCGAACACCAGGAACACCGCGATGATGATCACGAAGGAGCACAGAAAGGCCGCGCTGGCCGAGGCCTCGGGGCTCAGCCACTTCTCGAAGAAGACCGCGAAGTACGGGCTCAGCGAGCCTTCGCCCACCACGCCGCCAAGGATCGCCACCGCGTTGAGCCCGATCTGCACCACGGTGAAGTAGTGGCCCGGCTGCTCCTGCACGCGCAGCACCTTCTCGGCCCGAGGGTCGCCCTCGTCGGCCATCTGGCGCAGACGCAGGCGGCGCGAGGCGGCGAGGGTGATTTCAGCGAGGGAGAAGAACGCGCTCATCGCGATCAGCAGCGCGATGATGAGCAGGCTTTGGGTCAGGGTCATGGTGGCACGTCGAAGACGGCCATCATGGTGCCATGACTCGGCACCGGAAAACGCTCAGACGCCGCCGTGGGGGTGGGTGGGGTCTACCCAGAGTACCGATTCGGGCTTCTCCACGGGCTCGATGTCGAGGTTCACCGCCACCGCTTCGCCGTCGCTGCGGCACAGCACGCATTCGAGCGTCTCGGTCGCGCTGGCGTTGATTTCCTGGTGCGGCACATAGGGTGGCACGTAGATGAAGTCGCCCGGTCCGGCCTCGGCCGTGAACTCGAGCTTCTCGCCCCATCGCATGCGGGCCCGGCCGCGCACGACGTAGATCACCGATTCGAGATGCCCGTGGTGGTGGGCGCCGGTCTTGGCGTCGGCATGGATGGTCACGGTGCCGGCCCAGAGCTTCTGGGCGCCGACGCGGGCGAAGTTGATGGCCGCGGCCCGGTTCATGCCGGGCGTCTGGGCGGTGTTGGCGTCGAGCTGGCTGGCCGGGATCACGCGCACGCCGTCGTGCTTCCAGGCCGGGGCGGCACTGTCGCCGCCGTCCTCGTCATGGGAATGGTCGTGGCCCGCGTGATCGTGGCTCATGACCGCTCCCGTGGACTCAGGTGGCGGCGGCGCCGTTCACCACTTGCTGCAGTTCGCCCGATTCGTACATCTCCATCATGATGTCCGAGCCGCCGATGAACTCGCCCTTCACGTAGAGCTGCGGGATGGTGGGCCAGTTGCTGTATTCCTTGATGCCCTGGCGGATGCCGTCGTCTTCGAGCACGTTGACGGTCTTGAGCGTTCGGGTGTCGACGCCGACCGCCTTCAGGATCTGGATCGCGCGGCCCGAGAAGCCGCACATCGGGAAACTGGCGTTGCCCTTCATGAAGAGCACGAGGTCGTTGGTCTTGACGAGGTCGTCGATGCGTTGCTGAGCGTCGGACATGGGGACTCCTGAAAAATAGGCTGGGGGGATTATTTCACCGTGCGCCAGATTCCGCCGGAGCAGCGCTGGATGCCGGCGAGGTCGTCGCGGCTTTGCACTTCGGCGAAACCGCGCGATGCGAGCAGCTCGCGCACGGCGGCGGCCTGGTCGTGGCCGTGCTCCAGCAGCAGCCAGCCGCCCTCGGCGAGGTGGGCGGGGGCGTCCTGCACGATGCGGCGGATGTCGTCGAGGCCGTCGGCGCCCGAGACCAGCGCGGAAGAGGGCTCGTGGCGCAGCGCGGGCAGGTGCGGGTCGCCGGCGGCGATGTACGGTGGATTGCTGGCGATGACCGTGTAGCCGGTGCCGGCGCCGTCCAGCCAGTCGGCCTGGGCGAAGCGCACGGGCAGGCCCAGCCGCGCGGCATTGGCCTGGGCGACGGCGAGTGCGTCGGCGCTGGCATCGACGGCGTCGACCTGCGCGTCGGGCCGCACATGCTGCAGCGCCAGCGCGATCGCGCCGCTGCCAGTGCCGAGATCGAGCACGCGCGGCGCTGCCCGGCCTTCGAGGCATTGCAGGGCCCATTCGACCAGCGTTTCGGTGTCGGGTCGCGGCACCAGCACGCGGGCGTCGACCTGCAGGCTGAGCCCGTGGAATTCCTTCTCGCCCAGCAGGTAGGCGACCGGCTCGCCGACCCGGCGGCGCGAGAGCTGCGCGGCCGCCGCGGACCACGCGGCATCGGGCATCGCGTCGGTGTCGTGCGCCAGCAGCCATGCCCGGTCGTGCGGCGCGCGGCCCAGCGCATGCAGCAGCAGCAACTGGGCGTCTAGCCGGCCCACACCCAAGGCGATGGACGCGGCCAGCGCCTGAGCCACCGTCGCGGGCTTCGGGTTTTCCACCGTGCTCATGTCGGCAGGCTCGATTCCAGCTCGGCCAGCTGCTCGGCCTCCCGCGCGGCGCGCAGCGCGGCCAGCACGTCGCCGAGGTCGCCTTCCATGATGGCGAGCAGCTTGTAGAGCGTCAGGTTGATGCGGTGGTCGGTGAGCCGCCCCTGCGGGAAGTTGTAGGTGCGGATGCGGTCGGAGCGGTCGCCGCTGCCGATCAGGCCCTTGCGCATCGCGGCGTCCTTGGCGGCACGCTCGCTGCGTTCCTTTTCCTGGATGCGCGCCGACAGCACCTGCAGCGCCTTCGCCTTGTTGCGGTGCTGGCTGCGGTCGTCCTGGCACTCGGCCACGATGCCGGTCGGGATGTGCGTGATGCGCACGGCCGAGTCGGTCTTGTTGATGTGCTGCCCGCCGGCGCCGCTCGCGCGGTAGGTGTCGATGCGCAGGTCGGCGGGGTTGATCTGCACGGCCACCGTCTCGTCGGGCTCCGCCAGCACCGCGACCGTGCAGGCGCTAGTGTGGATGCGCCCCTGCGTCTCGGTGGCCGGCACGCGCTGCACGCGGTGGCCGCCCGATTCGAAGCGCAGGTGGCCGAACACGTCGTCGCCCACGATGCGTACCACCACTTCCTTGTAGCCGCCGAGCTCGCTCTCGCTTTCGCTGACGATCTCGCAGCGCCAGCCGGCGCGGTCGCAGTAGCGCGTGTACATGCGCAGCAGGTCGCCCGCGAACAGGGCCGATTCGTCGCCGCCCGTGCCAGCGCGGATTTCGAGGAACGCGTTTCGCGCGTCGTCCGGGTCCTTGGGCAGCAGCAGGCGCTGCAGCTCGTCCTCGAGCTGCACCAGCTCGGCCTCGGCGCTGGCGATTTCTTCCTTGGCCATCTCGGCCATGTCGGGGTCGTCCAGCATCTCCTTTGCGCCGGCGATGTCGGCCTCGCGCTGCCGGTAGCGCTCGTAGCGGCCGGCGATCTGCGTGACCTCGGCGTGCTCGCGCGAGATGGTGCGGTACTGCGCCATGTCGCTCATGATGTCTTCGCGCGAGAGCAGGAAGTCGAGCTCGCCCAGGCGCTGGGCGTAGCGTTCGAGTTGGTGGCGCAGAAAGGATTTCACAGAGAAAGCAGATTCAGGAAATGGGAGGGTGCTGCCGTTGAAGGGCAGTGCGCATGAAGACCGCGGCGTCCGGCGCCGGGCCGCGAGCCGGCCAGCGTCGCTAACGCTCTTTGCGCAGGAAGAGGCGAGAAATCGCCTGCGCCGTCTGCTCGCGCGAGGCGGCATCGCCCGCGTGCAGCTCGGCCATGGCGCCATGCATCATCTTCTGCGTGAGGCCGCGCGACATGGCTTCGAGCACGGCTTCGACCGGCTCGCCCTTGGCCAGCAGCTTGCGCGCGCGCGCCATCTCGGCGGCGCGCCACTCGTCGGCCTGCGCGTTGAGCTGCTGGATCAGCGGCACCGTGCCGCGCTGGCCCAGCCAGTGCATGAAGCTCTGCACGCCGGCGTCGATGATCACCTCGGCCTGCGCCACGGCGGCCTGGCGGTTGGCCTGGCCCTGCTGCACCACCTGGGCAAGGTCGTCGACGGTGTAGAGATAGATGTCTTCCAGCGCCTTCACCTCGGGCTCGATGTCGCGCGGCACGGCCAGGTCGACCATGAACATCGGGCGGTGCTTGCGGGCCTTGAGCGCACGCTCCACGGCGCCCAGGCCGATGATCGGCAGCGTGCTGGCGGTGCAGCTCACGATGATGTCGAACTCGGCCAGCCGCGAGGGCAGGTCGGCCAGGCGCATCGCCTCGCCGCCGAAGCGCGAGGCCAGCTTCTCGCCGCGCTCCAGCGTGCGGTTGGCGATGGCGATCGACTTGGGTTCCTTGGCCGCGAAGTGCGTGGCCGCGAGGTCGATCATTTCGCCCGCGCCGACGAAGAGCACGCGCGTCTTGCGCAGGTCTTCGAAGAGCTGGCCGGCCAGGCGCACCGCGGCGGCGGCCATGCTGATGGAGTGGGCGCCGATCTCGGTGGCGGTGCGCACTTCCTTGGCCACCGCGAAGGAGCGCTGGAACAGCTGGTTGAGCGTGCTGCCGAGGGCGCCGGCCGTCTCGGCGGCGCGCACGGCGTCCTTCATCTGGCCGAGGATCTGGGCTTCGCCCAGCACCATCGAATCGAGCCCGCTGGCCACGCGGAAGGCGTGGCGGGCGGCTTCGCCGTCGTGCAGGGTGTAGGCGTGCGAGCGCAGCAGGGCGGGGGCCACGCCGCCGCTCTGGGCCAACCAGCCGAAGGTGTGGTCGAGCGCGGCGTGTTCCGAGGCGCAGTAGATCTCGGTGCGGTTGCAGGTGGAGATGATCGCGGCCTCGACCTGGGGATGGCGGCCGGAGGCGAAGGAACTGCGCAGGCTCTGCAGCGTGGGGGCGATCTGGTCGAGCGCGAACGCGAAACGACCGCGCAGATCAAGCGGCGCGGTCGTGTGGTTCAAGCCGAGGGCCCAGACTGACATGGCCGTGATTATAAAATCAGCAGCCGCACGAGGCTTGCCAGGGGACAAATGGCTTTCCCTATGACAGCCATAACCCTGGGCGCATGTTCCAGCCCGTGCGCAACCCCCTGCGATGGACCTGCTGGCCCTCTTGAACCACCTGCTTAATTTTGTAGCACCCGCGGCTTTCCTGGCGCTGGTGCTGGCCTTTGCCGGGCGCTTCCTGGGCGGCGGGCGTGCCGGCGTCCCGCGATGGTGGGTGCAGTGGGCGCTGACCTTCGCGGCCGGCGTGGCGGTGCTGGCGGCCGGGCTGGTGGTGTTCGGGCGCGACGGGGCGATGGCGACCTATGCCGCGCTGGTCGTGGTCTGCGGCACGGTCCAGTGGCTGGCGATGCGCGGCTGGCGCCGCTGAAATTTCCGCCCGCTCAGCCGGGCAGTCGTCGGATCATGTAGACCGACTCGCCCGGGTAGGTCGCCAGCCGGGCCTGCTGCCCGGCGCCGTCGGGCTCGGTGGCCGCATAGCCCTGGCGCTCCCAGAACCCCACCGAGGCCTGCACCGACACCAGCGTCGAATGCCGCAAGCCGGCCTGCAGCGCATGGGCCCAGGCATGCCGCACCAAGAGCGGCCCCAGCCTCAGGCCCGAGGCATCCGGGTGCACCGCCAGGTCATGCAGGTAGAGCGAATCGGCCTGCGCCGCCACCTCGAACTCGCCGTGCAGCGGCGTCAGCTTGCCGGCCACCGACGGATAGCCCGCCAGATAGGCCCGCACGCCGCCTTCGTGCTCCACCACCCATCCCGTGTGGGGCGCGGCGGCGAGCCGTCTGGCGATGAGCGCGCCGTCTTCCACGAAGCCCGCGCCGTAGCAGGCGAGCTGGATCGCCAGCACTGCGTCGAGGTCGGCGGCGCGCATGCCGCGCACGGAAGGAGTCACGATCGATCAGGCCAGCAGCAGCTTGTCGTCGTCCAGCTTCTCGCCTCGGGTCTGCTCGAACATGCGCAGCAGGTCGGGCACGTCGAGGCCGGCGCGCTGGGGGCCGGCCACATCGAGGATCACCTGGCCCTCGTGCAGCATCACCGTGCGCGAACCGTAGTCCAGCGCCTGGCGCATGCTGTGCGTGACCATCATCGCGGTCAGCTGGCCGGCCTCGACGATCTTCGCGGTCAGCTCCAGCACGAAGGCGGCGGTCTTGGGGTCGAGCGCGGCCGTGTGCTCGTCGAGCAGCAGGATGCGCGAGGGCTTGAGCGACGCCATCAGCAGGCTCACCGCCTGCCGCTGCCCGCCCGAGAGCAGGCCGATGCGGTCGGCCAGGCGGTTCTCCAGCCCCAGCTTCAGGATCGACAGCTTCTCGCGGAACATCTCGCGCAGGTTGCGGTTGAGCGCGAAGCCGAAGGCCCGGCGCTCGCCGCGCTTCCATGCCAGCGCCATGTTCTCCTCGATGGTCAGCGCCTCGCAGGTGCCGGCCATCGGGTCCTGGAACACGCGTGCCACCATGCCCGAGCGCTGCCAGGCGTTCAGGCGCGTCACGTCCTTGCCGTCGATCTCGATGTGGCCCTTGTCGACGATCAGGTCGCCGCTCACCGCGTTCAGGAAGGTCGACTTGCCCGCGCCGTTCGAACCGATCACGGTCACGAACTGGCCGGTGGGAATCTCCAGGCTCAGGCCGCGCAGCACGCGGTTCTCGATCGGCGTGCCCGGGTTGAAGGTCATTTCGAGTTGTTGGGCGCGCAGCATCAGTTCTTCCCCTTGAACAGGCCACCCAGCCTGCGCTTGTAGGCGGGCACCAGCAGCGCGAAGGCCACCAGCACGGCGGTCACCAGGTTCAGGTCCTGCGCCTGCAGGCCCATGAAGTCGGTGTTCAGCGCCATCGCGATGAAGAAGCGGTACAGCAGCGCGCCGACGATGCAGGCCAGCGTGGTGATGATCATGCTGCGCGCCGGAATCAGCGTCTCGCCGATGATCACCGCCGCCAGGCCGATCACGATCGTGCCCACGCCCATCGAGATGTCGGCCGTGCCCTGGCTCTGCGCGAACAGCGCGCCTGCCAGCGCCACCAGGGCGTTCGACAGCGCCAGCCCCGCCATGGTGTGGAAGTCGGTCGAGATGCCCTGGGCGCGCGCCATGCGCGCGTTGCCGCCGGTGGCGCGCATCGCGAGGCCGGCTTCGGAGGCGAAGAACATGTCGACCACGATCTTCGCCACGATCACGATCAAAAGCAGCAACAGCGGCTTGGCCCACTGCTCGGGCATGCCGCCGAAGCTGGCCATGCTGAACACGGTGGGCTCGGTGATGAGCGCCACGTTGGGCTTGCCCATCACGCGCAGGTTGATGGAGTACAGCGCGATCATCACCAGGATGCTCGCGAGCAGCTGCATGATCTTCAGCTTCACGTTGAGCCAGGCAGTGACCCAGCCCGAGACCGCGCCGGCCACGCAGGCCACCGCGGTGGCGGCGACCGGGTTCCAGCCCGCGACGATCAGCGTCGCGGCCACGGCGGCGCCCAGCGGGAAGCTGCCGTCCACCGTGAGGTCGGGGAAGTTGATGATGCGAAACGACAGGAAGACGCCCAGCGCGACCAGCCCGAATATCAGGCCGATCTCGATGGCGCCCAGCGAAGCGATGAGCGACATGGGAAAAAGCGGAAAGCCGGCGGCTTCTTCTTACTTCGTGCTCACGACCTTGGCGGTCTTCAGCAGCTCGTCGGACAGCGTCACGCCCTGCAGCTTGGCCGCGCCGGGGTTCACCACCAGCTCGAAGTTGGCGCTGGTCTGCGAGGCGATGGCGCCGGGCTTCTCGCCCTTCAGGATGCGCACGACGACCTTGCCGGTCTGGCGGCCGATGTCGGTGTAGTTCAGGCCCAGCGCGGCCACGGCGCCGCGCTCGACGGTGGCGGTGTCGGCCGCCACCACCGGCAGCTTGGCCTGCTGGGCCACCTTCACGATGCCTTCGAAGGCCGAGACCACGTTGTTGTCGGTGGGCGTGTAGATCACGTCGGCCTTGCCGACCAGGCTCTGCGCGGCGGTCGGCACGTCCACCGTGCGGGCGGCGGCGGCTTCGACCACGGTCATGCCGGCGGCCGAGGCGGCCTTCTTGAGCGAGTCGACGATGGCCACCGAGTTGGCTTCGCCGGGGCTGTAGATCACGCCCACGCGCTTGGCATTGGGCACCACCTGCCTGATGAGCGCGATGTGCTTTTCCAGCGGCGACAGGTCGGACACGCCGGTCACGTTCGTGCCCGTGGGTTCCCAGCTCTTCACCAGCTTGGCCGCCACCGGGTCGGTGACCGCCGAGTACACCACCGGAATGCTCTTGGTGGCGGCCACCACGGCCTGCGCCGACGGCGTGGCGATGGCGACGATCGCGTCGGGCTGGTCGCCCACGTACTTGCGGGCGATCTGGGCGGCGGTGCCCACGTTGCCCTGGGCGCTCTGGTAGGTGAACTTGAGGTTCTTGCCTTCCTCGTAGCCCGAAGCCTTCAGCTCGGCCTTCACGCCGTCGCGCACCGCGTCCAGCGCCGGGTGCTCGACGATGGCGGTCACGGCCACCGACTTGGTGTCGGCCGCGAACGAGGGCGCGGCGGCCAGCATGCCGAGGGCCAGGGCCACTGCGCTGAAGGGAGTGCGAAGCAAAGCGTTTTTCACGGGAAAGAGTCTCCGGGGTGGGGGAATGGATGCGTCTGAAGCCGCCAGCGGGTGCCGGCGGCGAGGGATTCAGCGGCCGGACATCGCGGCATGCGGTCCGGGCGCCTCGGAGTCTAGATCGTACTTTGCACAATTAAGGTGCATGAAAGGCTCGGGCTTACCCCGCTTTGCGCCATAAAATTGCATTAACTTGGTGCAAGGGGAGAAGAAATTGCATGACATCGCACTGGACCGGATCGACCGGAAGATTCTCGAGCACCTGCAGGCCCATGGCCGGGCCTCGAATCTGGAACTGGCGGAGGTGGCCAATCTGTCGCCCGCCCAGTGCCTGCGGCGCCACCGGCGGCTGGAGGAGCTGGGGCTGATCCACGGCTACGCGGCGCGGCTGAACGCGCGCCACATCGGGCTGGGCGTGATCGCCTTCATCCACGTGACCATGGCGCGCGGCCACGTCGACGAGCTGCCCAAGTTCCAGGACCTGATCGCCGACCTGAAGCAGATCCTGGAGTGCTACTCGGTGACCGGCGACTTCGACTACGTGCTCAAGGTCGTCGCGCACGACCTGGAGTCGCTCTCCCAGTTCCTGATGCACACGCTGATGCACATGCCCGGCGTGTCGGCGGTGCGCTCCAGCGTGTGCCTCAACGAGATCAAGTTCACCACGGCGCTGCCGCTGGAGTGAACGGGCAGGGCCTTCTCAGGGAGGAGGCACGCCCGGGATCGGCGAGGCGGGCGATGAAGGCACGGCCGCCGGCGCGGCGGGCATCTCGGGCGCGGCGGCCAGCACCATGGTGGGCACCGCCAGCGGCAGCGAGGCCTTCTTCAGGTCGTCGAGGATGGTGAACAGCAGGTCGCTGCGCACGCCGCCCGCGAGCCGGGGGCTCGCCACGTAGGCGATGGCCTGGAAGATCAGCAGCCCGTTCTCGATGCCTTCGAGCGTGAGCGAGGGCGCCGGTGTTTCCAGCACGCCCTCATGCGCCTTGCAGGCCGCGAGGATCAGCTCGCGCACGCGCTGCGCGTCGGTGGTCAGCGGCATCGGCAGGCGGATCAGCACCCGGCCTTCGGCGTTGGCCAGCGTCATGTTGCGCACGGTCTTGGTGATGAACTCCGAGTTCGGCACGATCAGCGTCGAGCGGTCGCCCAGCTGGATTTCGGTGGCGCGCACGTTGATGCGCCGCACGTCGCCCTCTGCCGTGCCCAGCACCACCCAGTCGCCGACCTTCACCGGCTGCTCGGCCAGCAGGATCAGCCCCGAGATGAAGTTCTGCACGATGGCCTGCAGGCCGAAGCCGATGCCCACCGACAGCGCGCTGGCCACCCACGCGATGCGCTCGATGCCGATGCCCAGCGCCGACAGCGAGAAGGCGATCACCAGGATGCCGCCCACGTAGCCCAGCAGCGTGGTGATGGAGCTCTGCATGCCCGGCTCGAACTTGGTGTTCGGCAGGTAGCTGCGCGCGAGCCAGCGCTTGAAGATGCGCAGCATCACGAAGCCCACCACGGCCACCGCCACCGCGCTGAGGATCGCGCCCGGCACCAGCTGGAACTCGCCCACCTTCACGCCGGTGCCGAACTTGCCGCTGCGCTGGAATACCTCGCCCGGCCCCGTGCCCAGCGGCGCGGCCAGCGCCACCAGCATGTAGAAGAAGAGCGCCACCCGGCTGATGGCCGACAGCACCGTCGCCGCCTGGTCGAGCGTCTGCGGCGCGAGGTTGAAGCTCTTCTGCAGCCGCTGGCCGAAGCTGGCGCGCGAGGACACCGTGGCCATGAACACGTCGTCCGCGAACTTGAAGAGCACGTAGAACGCGGCCGCCACGATGCCGCTCCAGGCGAGCTGCGAGGCCAGGAAGCTGGCGAGCGCCACGTAGCCCAGCGCCACCAGCACCCAGATCGCGATCATCAGCACGCCGATCAGCGCCACCAGCAGGCCGACCCACATCGGCCGCTCGGGCAGGCCGGCCTCGGCCGCGTCGGCGCGCAGCGGCTTCACCAGGTAGAGCACCGAGGCGACCAGCGCCGTCAGCACCAGCGCCGTGAGCACGTGCGTGGCCACCACGGCCGCGAAGCTGGCGTCGATCAGCGCGTTGACCTCGGCCGGCATCCACGCCAGCACCGCCACCAGCGCCACCATCCAGGGCAGGGGGGCGAGCCGGATGGCCATGGCGTCGGGAATTGGCGGCAGCCGCCACGAGGGCCGGCCCGTGGCCAGCAGCCCTCGGCCCAGCCCGATCACGAAGGCCATGAACACCAGCAGCTGCGCCGCCGACTGCAGCACCTTGCGCGCCTGCGGCTCCCAGGTGGCGAACTCCTTCAGCACCTCGACGAAGCCGTGCGCCGCCACGGCCACCAGCAGCACGTGGCTGGCGACGATGCCGATCACCAGCACCGAGCGCCGCAATCGCCCCGCCGGCAGGTAGCGCGCGGCCAGCCAGGTGAGCAGCACCTCTGCCCCCCAGTTGCCGAACACCGCGAGCAGCAGCGCGCCGACGAGCGCGGCGATCACCGGCAGGCGGGTCTCGGGCTGGGTGGCGGCCACCAGGCCGTCGTTCACCGACGAGGCCATCGCCTTCAGGCGCGCCAGGTCGTCGGGCCAGGCTTCGCGCAGGTCGCTCCAGAACTCGGCGGTCAGCGGCGAGGCGGCGCGCTCGGTGAGCTGCGCCTCGAACAGCGCCCGGCGCTGCGTGACCAGCTCGGTGCCGCGCTGCCGCACGTCGACCGACAGCAGGCGCGCGAGGCGGATGTCGGCGTCCAGCGCATTGCGGTCCTTGGTCAGGCGGGCGCGCTGGCGGGTGATGTCGGGGTCTTCGGTGGCGCCAGCGGCGGGCGGGTTGCCGAGCTCGCCGAGCTTGGCGTTCAGGTCGGCCAGCTCGCCGGTGCGCGCGGTGACGAACTTGTCGGCTTGCACGCCGATGTCGTTGATCTGCGAGAGCAGCTTGCGCGCATCCTCGTCGGTCTCTGCGGCGGTGCTGAGCTTGGTGAATTGCGCGCGCAGCTCGGCCACCGAGGGAGCAGGGGCTGCGGCGGCCGCGGCGGCGCTGTTGCTGTTGCCGCCTGCGCCGAGGTCCGGCTGCGCCTGGGCGCCGCCGCACATGAACAGGGCCGCGAGGCAGAAGCTCGCGAAGCGTAGGGTCCAACTCATGGCCGCATCATAGAAGCCGCCATTTCGTAAGGACTGGTAAGAGTCGCCGCGTCAGGCGGCGGGTGAAAAGAGGTCGACCCTGTCGGTGATGATGCCGTCGGTGCCCAGGTCGATCAGCCGCTGCGCGGCCCGGTCGTCGTTCACCGTGTAGCTCAGGGCGCGCATGCCCGCCTCGTGCACCAGCGCCACCACGGTGGCGTCCCACAGCGTGTGGTTGCAGACGATGGCGACACAGCCGAGCTGTTTGGCCGCATCGAGCCAGCCATCCCAGAGCTTGTCGAGCAGCAAGCCCCGAGGCAGATCGGGCTGGACCGCCTGGGCGCCCTTGAGCGACTCGACCTGGAAAGAGGTGAGCAGCGGCGGCACCGCCGTGCCCTGCCACAGGCGGGCAGCCTCGCGCGCCACCGCTTCGCCAGTCTGGCGCTCGGTGCCGGGCGTGGGCTTGATCTCGATGTTGAGCAGGTAGCCGTTGGCCAGGCAGAAGCGCGCCAGGTTTTCCAGCGTGGGCAGCGGCTCGCCCGCGTAGGAGCGCGAATGCCAGCCGCCCGCGTCGAGCTGCGCCAGCGCGCTCCAGGGCTGCGCGCCGCCGGTGCCGTGGCCGCTGGTGGTGCGGTCGAGCGTGGCGTCGTGCATCAGGAAGACCACGCCGTCGGCGCTGAGCTTGGCGTCGCACTCGAACATGCGGTAGCCGTGCGAGGCGCCGAACCGGAACGCGGCCAGCGTGTTCTCGGGGGCCAGCTTGCCGGCGCCGCGATGCGCGACCCAGCGGGGGTAGGGCCAGGAATTCATGATCATTCTTTGAGTGAGGCCCCGGTTTCTTCGTGGGGCACCGCGCAACCGGCTTTGCCGGGCCGCTGGTGCCGCCCCCGGTAGGGGGTTGGCGAAGCGACACGAAGTGCGCGCAGCCTGGGGGCGAGCATCAATCCGCGCGCTTGCCTGAGCCGGCGTCGAACCAGTGCAGTTTTTCTTCGCGCGCGGCGATCTTCACCGTGTCGCCCGCGACCGGTGGGTGGTCGGCCTCGTCGGTGCGCATGATGATCTGCTCGTCGCCGATGCGGCCGTACACCAGCCGTTCGGCGCCCAGCAGCTCGACCTGCTCGACCTGCACCGACCAGCCGCTCTCGTCGAGCTTCAGGTGCTCGGGGCGGATGCCGAGGATCTGGCCCGGGCGCACGCCCGGAGCGTGCTTCAGCAGGTTCATCGGCGGCGAGCCGATGAAGCTCGCGACGAAGGTGGTGGCGGGGCGCGAGTACACCTCCTCGGGGGTGGCGAACTGGTCCATCACGCCGCCGTTCATCACGATGATGCGCTGGGCCAGCGTCATGGCCTCGACCTGGTCGTGCGTGACGAACAGCGAGGTGATGCCGAGCTCGCGGTGCAGCTTCTGGATTTCGAGGCGGGTCTGCGCGCGCAGCTTGGCGTCGAGGTTCGACAGCGGCTCGTCGAACAGGAACACCTGCGGCTGGCGCACGATGGCGCGGCCCATGGCCACGCGCTGGCGCTGGCCGCCGGAAAGCTCGCGCGGCTTGCGCTCCAGCAGGTGGCCCAGCTCGAGGATCTTCGCGGCCTTGTCGACGCGCACCTTGATCTCGGCCGGCGGCACCTTCGCGATCTTCAGGCCGTAGGCCATGTTCGCGAACACGCTCATGTGCGGGTACAGCGCGTAGTTCTGGAACACCATGGCGATGTCGCGCTCGGCGGGTTCGAGCTGGTTCACGACCTTGTTGCCGATGGCGATCTCGCCGGCGGAGACTTCCTCCAGGCCGGCCACCATGCGCAGCAGCGTGGACTTGCCGCAGCCCGAGGGCCCGACGATGACGATGAACTCGTGGTCGGCGATCTCGGCGCTCACGCCGTGGATGACCTGGTTGGCTTTCGGCCCGTGGCCGTAGCGCTTGATGACGTTGCGTAGGGAGAGGGAAGCCATAACTTATTTTTCAGTGTCCACGAGGCCCTTGACGAACCACTTCTGCATCAGCACCACCACCAGCGCCGGCGGCAGCATCGCGAGGATGGCGGTCGCCATCACCACGTTCCATTCGTTCTGGCCGTCGCCGCCGGCGATCAGCCGCTTGATGCCGACCACGATCGGGTACATGTCCTCGTTGGTGACCGCCAGCAGCGGCCACAGGTACTGGTTCCAGCCGTAGATGAACTGGATCACGAAGAGCGCCGCGATGCTGGTCTTCGACAGCGGCAGCAGCACGTCGAAGAAGAAGCGCATGGGGCTCGCGCCGTCCATGCGGGAGGCCTCGGTGAGCTCCTCGGGCACGGTCAGGAAGAACTGCCGGAACAGGAAGGTGGCCGTGGCCGAGGCGATCAGCGGCACCGTCAGTCCCGCGTAGCTGTTGAGCATGCTCAGGTCCGACAGCACCTTGTAGGTGGGCAGGATGCGCACTTCCACCGGCAGCATCAGCGTCACGAAGATCGCCCAGAAGCAGATCTTCTTGAACGGGAAGCGGAAGTAGACGATGGCGAAGGCCGACAGCAGCGAGATCGTGATCTTGCCGATGGCGATGACCAGCGCCGTCACCAGGCTCACCCACATCATGTGCGCCACCGGGGCGTTGGAGCCCGCGCTGCTCGCGCGGCCGAAGAGCGCGCCCTTGTAGCTCTCGAGCATGTTGGAGCCGGGCAGCAGCGGCATCGGCCGCTGCACGATCTCCTGCGCCGTGTGGGTGGACGCCACGAAGGCGAGGTAGATGGGGAAGGCGACGATCAGGACGCCCAGGATCATCACCACGTGGGCCAGGATGCCCTGGGTGCTTCTTCTTTCAACCATGTCAGTACTGCACCTTCTTTTCTACGTAGCGGAATTGCACGATGGTGAGCGCGATCACGATCACCATGAGCACCACCGACTGCGCGGCCGAGCCGCCGAGGTCCAGGGCCTTGAAGCCGTCGTGGTAGACCTTGTAGACGAGGATTTCCGTGTCCTTGCCCGGGCCGCCTTCCGTGGCGGCATGAACGATGGCGAAGGTGTCGAAGAACGCATAGACCACGTTCATCACCAGCAGGAAGAAGGTGGTGGGCGACAGCAGCGGGAACTGCACCGTCCAGAAGCGGCGCCACGGGCGCGCGCCGTCGATGGCTGCGGCCTCGATCAGCGATTTCGGGATGGACTGCAGCCCGGCCAGGAAGAACAGGAAGTTGTAGGAAATCTGCTTCCACACGGCGGCCATCACGATCAGCGTCATCGCGTGCTTCGAGTTGAGCAGGTGGTTCCAGTCGATGCCGATCTTGCCCAGCGCGTAGGCGACCACGCCCAGCGAGGGGGAGAACATGAAGACCCACAGCACGGCGGCCACGGCGGGCGCCACGGCGTACGGCAGGATCAGCATGGTCTTGTAGAACATACCGCCGCGCACGATGCGGTCGGCGAACACGGCCAGCGTCAGCGACAGGGTGAGGCCGATGCTGGCGACCAGCACCGAGAAAACGGCGGTGGTCTTGAACGACTCGGCGTAGGCCGGGTCTTCGAAGAGTTCCCTGAAGTTCTGCAGCCCGACGAAATCGACGGAGGTGCCGAAGGCGTCCTGCTGCTGCAGCGACTGCAGCAGGGCCTGCGCCGCCGGCCAGAAGAAAAACACGAAGATCACCGCCATCTGCGGCGCCAGCAGCAGCCAGGGCAGCCAGCCCGAGCGAAAGAAGACGCGTTTTTCCATGAACCCTCTAAGTAAAAAATCCCGCCGCGCCCGCTCTTGCGCAAGAGCGGACGGGGGCGGGCGATATTAGCCGGACACGAAAGCTGCCCGGCGGCCGGGCGTCAGCTCTTGTTGGCCTTCTGGAAGCGTTCCAGCTGCTCGTTGCCACGGGTCACGATGGCGTCGAGGGCTTCCTTGGCGGTTTTCTTGCCGTTCCAGACCTGTTCGAGCTCTTCGTCCTCGATGGCGCGGATCTGCACGTAGTTGCCCAGGCGGATGCCGCGGCTCTTGTCGGTGACCTTGCGGATCATCTGCGTGACGGCCACGTCGGTGCCGGGGTTCTGCTTGTAGAAGCCGGAGTCCTCGGTGAGCTTGTACGAGGCCATGGTCACCGGCAGGTAGCCGGTGCGCTTGTGGCTGGCGGACTGCACTTCAGGCGTCGAGATGAAGCTGAAGAACTTGGCCACGCCCTTGTACTCGGCCGGCTTCTTGCCCGACATGACCCACAGGCTGGCGCCGCCGATCACGGTGTTCTGCGGCGCGCCGGGCACGTCCGGGTAGTAGGGCAGGGGGGCCAGGCCGTAGGCGAACTTGGCGTTCTTGGCCACGTTGCCGTAGAAGCCCGAGGAGGTGTTGATCATGGCGCACTCGCCCGACACGAACGAGGCCTCGGGCACGTTGCCGCGGCCCTTGTAGATGAAGAGGCCCTGCTTGGCCATGCTGGCCAGGTTCTCGATGTGGCGCTGGTGCAGCGGCGAATTGACCTTCAGGCGGGCGTCCAGGCCCTGCAGGCCGTTGGCCTTGGTCGCGAACTCGACGTTGTGCCAGGCCGAGAAGCTCTCCACCTGCGTCCAGTTCTGCCAGGCCGTGGTGAACGGGCACTTGTGGCCGCTGGCCTTGAGCTTGGCGGCGGCGGCGACCACCTCCGGCCAGGTCGACGGGGCCTTGTCGGTGGGCAGGCCGGCGGCCTTGAAGGCGTCCTTGTTGAAATAGAAGATGGTGGTCGAGCTGTTGAAGGGGAAGCTCAGCATCTGGCCGTTGGGCGCCGTGTAGTAGCCGGCCACGGCGGGGATGTAGGCGGCCGGGTCGAACTTCTCGCCCGCGTCCTTCATGACCTGGCCCACCGGCACGATCGCGCCCTTGCTGGCCATCATGGTGGCGGTGCCCACTTCGAACACCTGCAGGATGTGCGGCGCGTTGCCGGCGCGGAAGGCCGCGATGGAGGCCGTCATCGATTCGTCGTAGGTGCCCTTGAAGGTCGGGACGACCTTGTATTCCTTCTGGCTCTCGTTGAACTGCTTGGCCAGGTCGTTGACCCACTCGTTGTTGACGGCGGTCATGGAATGCCACCACTGGATCTCGGTCTGGGCCTGCGCCACGTTGAACAGCGTGGTGGCGGCCAACGCCGATGCCAGCGCGAGCGTCTTGAATCGCATGAAGACTCCTGAAGGGAAAAATGGAAAGCGCGGATGCTAGGGCATGTGGATGACACAGCCGCGTCACATTGGCGCACGGAGCACGGGTTTCCTCCAATCGGGGAAACCCCTTTGGACCCTTCGGGCTTGCCTTGCTTTTCCGGTCCGATTTGGCCCTGTTCGCAGCAGGCCCGGCGCGGGGCGCGGCCCCTCATGCTGCGCCGCACCATGCTAGCATCGCCCTCCCTTTTTTTGGCCTAGCCTGTCGCCATGGCCGGGGCTTCCAAGAGACCTCCATGAGCAGCAAAACCTCCCTCGACAAAAGCAGGATCAAGTTCCTCTTGCTCGAAGGCATCCACCCCTCGGCCGTGGAGGTGCTGCGCGCCGCCGGCTACACCAACATCGAGTCGCTGCCGGGCGCTCTGCCCGATGCCGAACTGAAGGAAAAGATCGCCGACGTGCACTTCCTGGGCATCCGCTCGCGCACCCAGCTCACGGCCGACGTGTTCGCCGCGGCGCACAAGCTGGTGGCGGCGGGCTGCTTCTGCATCGGCACCAACCAGGTCGACCTGGAAGCTGCCCGCGAGCATGGCGTGGCGGTGTTCAACGCACCGTACTCCAACACCCGCTCGGTGGCCGAGCTGGTGCTGGCCGAAGCCATCCTGCTGCTGCGCGGCGTGCCCGAGAAGAGCGCGGTGGCGCACCGCGGCGGCTGGCTCAAGTCGGCCGAGAACGCGTTCGAAATCCGCGGCAAGACGCTGGGCATCGTGGGCTACGGCTCGATCGGCGCGCAGCTGTCGGTGCTGGCCGAGGCGCTGGGCATGCACGTGGCTTTCTTCGACGTGGTCACCAAGCTGCCGCTGGGCAATGCGCGCCAGGTGCGCGAGCTGCACCAGCTGCTGGCCCAGAGCGACATCGTGACGCTGCACGTGCCCGAGACGCAGGCCACCCAGTGGATGATCGGCGCGGCCGAGATCGCGGCGATGAAGCCCGGCTCCATTCTCATCAACGCCTCGCGCGGCACGGTGGTCGAGATCGATCCGCTGGCCGAGGCCCTGAAGGCCCGCAAGCTGCTGGGCGCCGCCATCGACGTGTTCCCCGTGGAGCCGCGCAGCAACAAGGACGAGTTCCTGTCGCCTCTGCGCGGCCTCGACAACGTGATCCTCACGCCCCACATCGGGGGCTCGACCATGGAGGCGCAGGCCAACATCGGGCTGGAAGTGGCGGAAAAGCTGGTCAAGTACAGCGACAACGGCACCTCGACCTCGTCGGTCAACTTCCCCGAAGTGGCGCTGCCGGCGCACCCGGGCAAGCACCGGCTGCTGCACGTGCACCGCAACGTGCCGGGCGTGCTGTCGGAGATCAACAAGATCTTCTCGGACAACCACATCAACATCTCCTCGCAGTTCCTGCAGACCAACGAGAAGATCGGCTACGTGGTGATGGACATCGACGCGGCCTCTTCCGACCTGGCGCTGGAGAAGCTGGCGAAGGTGGGCGGGACGATCCGCAGCCGCGTGCTGTTCTGATCCGGCCTCCCGGGGGGAGGGGATTCCCCCGGAAGCAGTGCTTGCCGCAAGGCCGCAACCACGGTCACGAGGCAAGACCCCAGGCACTGCAATAAAATCCCCAGCCCGGCTATGGGCGCGCAGCGCCCGGCCGAGGCGCCCCACCCGATGAATGCTCCGACCGCGTTGAACACGCTGTTGGCACAGGCCGCAGAGCCTGTCCGACTGCGCGAGATCCCGTACAACTACACCAGCTTCTCCGATCGCGAGATCGTGATTCGCCTGCTGGGCGAACGCGGCTGGGAACTGCTGCAGACCCTGCGCGCCGAGCGCCGCACCGGCCGATCGGCGCGCATGCTCTACGAGGTGCTCGGCGACATCTGGGTGGTCCAGCGCAACCCGTACCTCGTCGACGACCTGCTCGACAACCCGCGCCGCCGCGGCCAGCTGGTCGATGCCCTCAGGCACCGCCTGGCCGAGGTGCAGAAGCGCCGCACCCCCGACAGCGACCTGCCGCGCGACCAGCTCGTGGGCGAGCTCACCGGCCTCGTCGGCGATGCGGTGGCTGCCTTCGACACCAAGTTCCGCGACGTCGCCGCCCTGCGCCGCAAGGCCACGCGCGTGCTGGGCCGGCTCACCGCCAAGGACAACATCAAGTTCGACGGCCTTTCGCGCGTCGCCCACGTCACCGACGCCACCGACTGGCGCGTGGAGTACCCCTTCGTCGTGCTGTGCCCCGACACCGAGGCCGAGATGGCGCTGCTGGTGAAGGGCTGCATCGAACTGGGCCTGACCATCATTCCGCGCGGAGGCGGCACCGGCTACACCGGCGGAGCCATTCCGCTGACCTGGAACAGCGTCGTCATCAACACCGAGAAGCTCGAGGCGATGACCGAGGTCGAGCACGTCGCGCTGCCCGGCCTGGCCGACCCGGTGCCCACCATCTGGACCGAGGCCGGCGTGGTCACCCAGCGCGTGGCCGACGCGGCCGAGCGCGCGGGCTTCGTCTTCGCGGTCGACCCGACCTCCGCCGAGGCCTCGTGCGTGGGCGGCAACGTCGCCATGAACGCCGGCGGCAAGAAGGCCGTGCTGTGGGGCACGGCGCTCGACAACCTGGCTTCGTGGCGCATGGTCACGCCCCAGGCCGAGTGGCTCGAAGTCACGCGCATCGGCCACAACCTCGGCAAGATCCACGACGCCGAGAGCGCCGTGTTCGAGCTGCAGTACTACGCGGCTGATGGCAAGACCAAGGTGCGCAGCGAGCGCCTGGAGATCCCGGGCCGCACCTTCCGCAAGGAAGGCCTGGGCAAGGACGTGACCGACAAGTTCCTCTCGGGCCTGCCGGGCATCCAGAAGGAAGGCTGCGACGGCCTCATCACCAGCTGCCGCTGGGTGGTGCACCGCATGCCGGCGCACACCCGCACCGTCTGCCTCGAATTCTTCGGCAACGCGAAGGACGCGGTGCCCAGCATCGTCGAGATCAAGGACTTCATGTTCGCCGAGCAGAAGCGCTCGGGCGTGCTGCTGGCCGGCCTGGAGCACCTGGACGACCGCTACCTCAAGGCGGTGGGTTACGCCACCAAGTCGAAGAAGCACGGCGGCCTGCCGAAGATGGTGCTGTTCGGCGACATCGCGGGCGACGACGCCGACGCGGTGGCGCGCGTCACCTCCGAGGTGGTGCGCATCGCCAACTCGCGCAGCGGCGAAGGCTTCATCGCCATCAGCCCCGAGGCGCGCAAGAAGTTCTGGCTGGACCGCAAGCGCACGGCCGCCATCAGCCGCCACACCAACGCCTTCAAGATCAACGAAGACGTGGTGATCCCGCTGCCGCGCATGGCCGAGTACAGCGACGGCATCGAGCGCATCAACATCGAGCTGTCGCTGCAGAACAAGCTCGCGCTCACCGACGAGCTCGAAGCCTTCCTCACGCGCGGTAACCTGCCGCTGGGCAAGACCGACGACGCGCACGAGATTCCCGCTGCCGAGCTGCTGGAAGACCGCGTTGCGCAGGCCGTGGCGCTGGTGCAGGAAACGCGCGCGCTGTGGGCCGGCTGGCTGCAGAACGTCGACACGCTGTTCCCGCAGCTGCAGGACCACTCCCTGCGCGCGAGCTGGAAGACCCAGCTGCGCCAGCCGCTGCAGGCCATCTTCACGGGCGCCGAGTTCGCGCCGATCCTGGCGGAGTGCACTGCCATCCACAAGCGCGTGCTCAAGGGCCGCGTGTGGGTCGCGCTGCACATGCACGCGGGCGATGGCAACGTGCACACCAACATTCCCGTCAACAGCGACAACTACGACATGCTGCAGACCGCGCATGCTGCGGTGGTGCGCATCATGGCGCTGGCGCGCAGCCTCGACGGCGTGATCTCCGGCGAGCACGGCATCGGCATCACCAAGCTCGAATTCCTGAGCGACGAGGAACTGCGCCCCTTCACCGAATACAAGGCCAAGGTCGACCCCGAGGGCCGCTTCAACAAGGGCAAGCTGCTGCGCGCGCCCGCCGGCAAGCCCGAGACGCTGCATGCCGACCTGACCAACGCCTACACGCCGAGCTTCGGCCTCATGGGGCACGAGTCGCTGATCATGCAGCAGAGCGACATCGGCGACATCGCCAACAGCGTGAAGGACTGCCTGCGCTGCGGCAAGTGCAAGCCGGTGTGCGCCACGCACGTGCCGCGCGCGAACCTGCTGTACAGCCCGCGCAACAAGATCCTCGCGACCTCGCTGCTGGTGGAGGCCTTCCTCTACGAGGAGCAGACCCGGCGCGGCGTGAGCATCAAGCACTGGGAGGAGTTCGAGGACGTGGCCGACCACTGCACCGTGTGCCACAAGTGCCTCACGCCCTGCCCGGTGAAGATCGACTTCGGCGACGTGTCGATGAACATGCGCAACCTGCTGCGCAAGATGGGCCAGAAGAGCTTCCGTCCCGGCAACGCGGCCGCGATGTTCTTCCTGAACGCGACCAATCCGCAGACCATCAAGGCGGTGCGCGCGGGCATGGTGGGCATCGGCTTCAAGGCGCAGCGCATGGCCAACGACCTGCTGCGCGGCCTTGCGAAGAAGCAGACCTCCGCGCCGCCGGCCTCGCTGGGGCCGGCTCCGGTGAAGGAGCAGGTGATCCACTTCATCAACAAGAAGATGCCGGGCAACCTGCCGAAGAAGACGGCGCGCGCGCTGCTCGACATCGAGGACGCGGACTACGTGCCGATCATCCGCAACCCGAAGGCGACCACCTCCGAGACCGAGGCGGTCTTCTACTTCCCGGGCTGCGGCTCGGAGCGGCTGTTCTCGCAGGTGGGGCTGGCCACGCAGGCGATGCTCTGGCATGCGGGCGTGCAGACCGTTCTGCCGCCGGGCTACCTGTGCTGCGGCTACCCGCAGCGCGGCAGCGGCCAGTTCGACAAGGCCGAGAAGATGATCACCGACAACCGCGTGCTCTTCCACCGCGTGGCCAACACGCTCAACTACCTCGACATCAAGACGGTTGTGGTGAGCTGCGGCACCTGCTACGACCAGCTGCAGGGCTACCAGTTCGACAAGATCTTCCCGGGCTGCCGGATCATCGACATCCACGAGTACCTGCTCGAAAAGGGCATCACGCTCGCCGGTGCGGCAGGCGGCGGCTACCTGTACCACGACCCCTGCCACTCGCCGATGAAGCAGCAGGACCCGATGAAGACCGTGAAGGCGCTGGTCGGCGACAACGTGCTCAAGAACGACCGCTGCTGCGGCGAGTCGGGCACGCTGGGCGTGTCGCGGCCCGACATCTCGACGCAGATCCGCTTCCGCAAGGAAGAGGAGCTGAAGAAGGGCGAAGCCGCGCTGCGCGATGCCGGCAAGGTCGGCGAGAAGGACAACGTGAAGATCCTCACCAGCTGCCCGAGCTGCCTGCAGGGCCTTTCGCGCTACGGCAACGACCTCAACAACGGCCTGCTCGAAGCCGACTACATCGTGGTCGAAATGGCCAACAAGATCCTCGGCGAAGACTGGATGCCGAACTACGTGGAAGCCGCCAACCAGGGCGGCATCGAACGGGTGCTGGTGTGACGAAGAGCGTGCAAGGCTGCGTGCTGTGCGAGGGCCCTGGCGGGCGCCTCGTGTTCGAGGGCGCGAAGCTGCGCGTGATCCATGTCGAGGAGGCCGGCTTCCCGGCCTTCTATCGCGTGGTGTGGCGCGAGCACGTGGCCGAGTTCTCCGATCTCGACGCGGCAGACCGCGCGCTGTGCATGGAGGCCGTGACGGTGGTCGAGCAGTGCCTGCGCGAGCACCTGAAGCCGGCGAAGATCAATCTCGCCGCGCTCGGCAACATGGTGGCGCACCTGCACTGGCATGTGATCGCGCGCTTCTCGAACGACAGCCATTTCCCGGGTTCGGTGTGGGCGCCGGTGCAGCGCGAGCGCAATGCCGCGCTCGAAGCGGACATCTCCGCGCGCCTGCCCGCGATCGAGGCTGCGATGATCAAACGCTTGGGCAACAGGAGCTTCTGATGGCAGGCTTGAAACCGGGCGCACCGACGCCGCAATCGATCACCGTGCACGGCCAGTCGCGCGTGCTCGAAGTGGGCTTCTCGGATGGCGCGACCTTCCGCATTCCCTTCGAGCTGATGCGCATCTATTCGCCATCGGCCGAGGTGCAGGGCCACGGACCGGGTCAGGAAGTGCTGCAGACGGGCAAGCGCGAGGTCGAACTCGTCGAGCTCGAACCCGTGGGCAACTACGCGGTGCAGCCGACCTTCAGCGATGGGCACAACACGGGCATCTACTCGTGGGACCTGCTCTACGAACTGGGCGAGAAGCAGGCCGACCTGTGGGCCGCCTACGAGCGCCGGCTGGCCGAGGCCGGTGTCGATCGCGACGCACCGATGATCGAGAAGGGCGGCCACGCCTGCGGCAGTCACTGAGCCTTGCGCGGAATCGCCCGAAAATCCGCGCGGTGCTATTGAAAAGATAGCCCTATGCCCAGAAAGGGCGGGGCTGAAAAAGCAACAAATGTCCGCCGTGCGCGCGGGGTCGTCGGCTTGATGTGAAGGCTTCCGGCCTAACATCGGTCGCATGAGTACCACACACTTCGGCTTCGAGACAGTCGACGAAAGCGAGAAGGCCCGCCGCGTTCGCGGTGTCTTCGATTCGGTCGCATCGCGCTACGACATCATGAACGACCTGATGTCGGCCGGCCTGCACCGCGCCTGGAAGGCGTACACCGTCATGGTCGCGAACGTGGGCGAAGGCTCGCGCGTTCTCGACATCGCAGGCGGCACCGGCGACCTCGCACTGGCCTTCGCCAAGAAGGTCGGCGCCAGCGGCCAGGTGGTCCACACCGACATCAACGAGGCCATGCTGCGCACCGGCCGCGACCGCCTGATCGACGCCGGCGTGTCGCTGCCCACCATGGTCTGCGACGCGGAGAAACTGCCTTTCCCCGACAACCACTTCGACGTGGTCACGGTGGCCTTCGGCCTGCGCAACATGACGCACAAGGACGCCGCGCTCAAGGAGATGAACCGCGTGCTCAAGCCGCGCGGCAAGCTGCTGGTGCTCGAGTTCTCCAAGGTCGCGAAGCCGCTCGCAAAGGCCTACGACTGGTACTCCTTCAACGTGCTGCCCCGCCTGGGCAAGCTCGTGGCCGGCGACGACGCGAGCTATCGCTACCTCGCCGAATCGATCCGGATGCATCCCTCGCAAGAGGAACTCAAGACCCTCATGAAAGAGGGCGGTTTCGGACATGTGGACTATCACAACATGACTGGGGGAATCGCTGCCCTCCATGTTGGAATCAAGTGTTGATGAAGCGATCTTTCGCTCGAGAGGAGACGACGATATGAAGAGTTTGAGTTCTTTGTTCCTGGCAGCCGCACTGGTCCTGGTCAGCGTCCAGGCAGAGGCTGCACGCATGGGCGGCGGCAAGTCGGTGGGGCGCCAGTCGTCCAACGTGACGCAGCGCGAGGCTGCATCGCCATCGCCATCGGCACCTGCGCAGAACGCGACCAACGCGGCCGCGGCCAAGCCCGCAACGCCAGCGCCTGCCGCAGCCGCAGCACCAAAGCGTCCGTGGGGGGCGATGCTCGGCGGCCTCGCCGCCGGCCTGGGCCTCGCATGGCTCGCAAGTTCGCTCGGCCTCGGCGCCGGCTTCGCCAACATCCTGCTGATCGGTCTGCTGGTGCTGGCCGGCGTGGTGGTGTGGCGCATGATCAAGTCGCGCTCGCA
The DNA here is from genome assembly GCF_056867935.1 of Variovorax sp. TLI9-5A. NCBI lineage: Bacteria > Pseudomonadati > Pseudomonadota > Betaproteobacteria > Burkholderiales > Comamonadaceae > Variovorax > Variovorax sp. TLI9-5A. Next base: position 1,677,638 of record NZ_CP200310.1, read on the forward strand.
GCCTGCAGGCAACCGCCAGGGCGGCTTCGCCTTCCAGGGCGCGGGTGCAAGCCCGAGCAACGCGAGTTCTCCCGCGCAGTACAGCCCGGCCAACGTTGGCAACGACGCATCGGCGCGCCCCTGGGAGCGCAGCAACGCGGCCTTCGATTCCACGCCGCACGGCAGCAGCCTTTCGGCAGCTGGTGCAGCGGCCGGCGGCAGCATGATCGGCTCGGCGCTCGGCGGTTCGCAGTCGTGGGGCATTCCCTCCGGCTTCGACGTCGATGGTTTCCTCGGTGCGGCAAAGCGCAACTTCGTGACGCTGCAGGACGCATGGGACCGCGCCGACGTGTCGACGCTGCGTTCGATGATGACCGACGGCATGGTCGATGAAATCCGCGCACAGCTGGCCGACCGCGCCAGCCACACCGGCGGTGCCTCGAACAAGACCGAAGTCGTGATGCTCGATGCCAAGCTGCTCGGCATCGAGGAACTGCCCGATGCCTACATGGCCAGCGTGGAGTTCTCCGGCATGATCCGCGAAGACGCCTCGGCCGGCCCGGGCCCGTTCCGCGAAGTCTGGAACATGACCAAGCCCGTCAGCGGCAACAGCGGCTGGCTGGTGGCCGGCGTGCAAGCACTGCAGTAAGCAAAGGCTCGTCCCCAGGCTTCGCGCACTTCGTGTCGCTTCTCCTGTCCCCTGCCTGGGGCAACACCAGCAGCCCGGCAAAGCCGGTTCTGCGGTGTTTCTGGAAAAGGGCTTGAGGTTCATGAGTCGCGGGGCGCTACAGTGACGGGATAATGGGGACATGGCCACACCATCGTCCCCATTTTCTTTTCTAGGCGACCTCTTCAACACCATTGGCGAGCGCCTGCAGCCCCCGGACTGGGCGGTCCACGAGATCCAGAACCGCGCGGTCCTGTTCCTCAACCACGTGCTCCAGCAGGAGCCCGAGGCCCAGCAGCGGCTGCTGCGCCAGCAGGGGCGGGTGGTGCGCTTCCAGTGGCGCTTCGTGACCATGGAGCTGGTGGCCACGCCGGCCGGCCTGCTCGACCTGGCCCCGGCCGGCTCGGTGCCCGAGCTGACGCTCACCGTCACCGACGGCTCCCCCTTCGACATCGCCCGCGCAGCGCTGCGTGGCGACAAGCCCGCCGTGCAGATCATCGGCGACGTGCAACTGGCGGCCGAGGTCAACTGGCTGGTCGACCATGTGCGCTGGGACATCGAGGACGATCTCGCCCGCGTGATCGGCGACGTGCCCGCGCACACGCTGGGCAATGCCGTGCGGCGCGTGGTCGCTGCGCTGCGCCAGTTCGTCGGCGGCGGCAAGGCCGGCGGCTCGGCTGCCGGTCCGGCGGGCAACGCCGAATGAGGCGCTTCTACCGCGGCCTTTTCATCGTCTGGGTCGCGCTGCGCTACGGCCTCGACGAGCTGGTGCTCTCGAGCTTCCAGAAGCCCTGGGTGCGCGGTGTCACGCGCGTTCTCTCCTTCGGGCGCAATCTCGACGCGCCGCGCGGCCAGCGGCTGCGCGAGGCGCTCGAGCGCCTCGGTCCCATCTTCGTGAAGTTCGGCCAGGTGCTGTCGACCCGGCGCGACCTGCTGCCGCCCGACATCGCCGACGAGCTGGCCTTCCTGCAGGACCGGGTGCCGCCCTTTCCCTCGTCCGTGGCCATCGCCACCATCGAGCGCGCGTTCCGCCGGCCGGTGAGCGACGTGTTCGTGCAGTTCGACGAGACGCCCATCGCCAGCGCGTCGATCGCGCAGGTGCACTTCGCGACCATCCGCACCAACGAGGGCGAAGAGCGCGAGGTGGCGGTGAAGGTGCTGCGCCCCAGCATGCGCGGCGTGATCGAGAAAGACCTGGCGCTGATGGCCATGATGGCCGGCTGGCTCGAGAACCTCTCGGCCGACGGCAAGCGCCTGAAGCCGCGCGAGGTGGTGGCCGAGTTCGACAAGTACCTGCACGACGAGCTCGACCTGGTGCGCGAGGCCGCCAACGCGGCCCAGTTGCGCCGCAACATGGCCGAGCTCGACCTGGTGCTGATTCCCGAGATGTTCTGGGACTTCTGCCACCCCGAGGTCATCGTGATGGAGCGCATGAAGGGCGTGCCCATCGCGCAGATGGAACGCCTGCGCGCCGCCGGCGTCGACATTCCCAAGCTGGCGCGCGACGGCGTGACCATCTTCTTCACGCAGGTGTTCCGCGACGGCTTCTTCCATGCCGACATGCACCCCGGCAACATCCAGGTGAGCCTGGAGCCCGAGACCTTCGGGCGCTACATCTCGCTGGACTTCGGGATCATCGGCACGCTGACCGAGTCGGACAAGGAATACCTCGCGCAGAACTTCGTGGCCTTCTTCCGGCGCGACTACAAGCGCGTGGCTGAACTGCACCTGGAAAGCGGCTGGGTGCCGGTGGGCACCCGCATCGACGAGCTGGAGGCGGCCATCCGTACGGTGTGCGAGCCGTACTTCGACCGGCCGCTGAAGGAGATCTCGCTGGGCATGGTGCTGATGCGGCTGTTCCAGACCTCGCGGCGCTTCCACGTCGAGATCCAGCCGCAGCTGGTGCTGCTGCAGAAGACGCTGCTCAACATCGAGGGCCTGGGGCGCAACATCGACCCCGAACTCGACCTCTGGGCCACGGCCAAGCCTTTCCTCGAGAAGTGGATGGTCGACCAGATCGGCCCCAAGAAGCTGCTGCAGCAGCTCAAGGCCGAGGCGCCGCGGTACGCCAAATTGCTACCTCAACTACCTCGATTACTGCACGATTTCCTGGAGAATCGCCCGGCCGACAACCGCCGCGAGCTGCTCGAACTGCTGGCCGAACAGAAGCGAACCAACCGGTTGCTGCAGACCGTCGTCTACGGTGGCATAGGTTTTGTATTGGGGTTGCTCGCCATGCAATTGCTGGTGCGCGTGCGTCTGTTCTAGAGGAGTCTCCACCGTGTTGTTGACGCTGGTCATCGTCTATCTGCTGGTCACCATCGCGATCGGCCTCTATGCCGCCAAGCGGGTGAAGAACACCACCGACTTCGCCATCGCCGGGCGGCACCTGCCGCTCTACATGATCGTCACGACCACCTTCGCGACCTGGTTCGGCTCCGAAACGGTGCTCGGCATCCCGGCCAAGTTCATCGAGGGCGGGCTCAACGGCGTGGTGGAAGACCCGTTCGGCGCCGGCACCTGCCTGATCCTGGTGGGCCTGTTCTTCGCGGGCAAGCTCTACCGCATGACGCTCCTGACCATCAGCGACTATTACCGCGAGCGCTACGGCCGCGGCGTCGAGGTGGCCTGCTCGCTCATCATCATGCTGAGCTACCTGGGCTGGGTCTCGGCGCAGGTCACGGCGCTGGGGCTGGTGTTCAACCTCCTGTCGGGCGGCGTGGTCAGCATTCCAGTGGGCATGGTGATCGGGGTGGTCTCGATCCTGGCCTACACGCTCTTCGGCGGCATGTGGTCGGTGGCCATCACCGACTTCATCCAGATGATCATCCTGGTGGTCGGCCTGGCCGTGATCGCGATGTTCGCGGGCAACATGGCCGGCGGCGCCGACAAGGTGGTGGCCTTCGCGGTCAGCAAGGATCTCTTCAAGTTCTGGCCCGAGCCGAGCTGGCACGACATGGTGTTCTTCTTCGCTGCCGCCATCACCATGATGCTGGGCTCCATTCCGCAGCAGGACGTGTTCCAGCGCGTGATGTCGGCCAACAGCGTCAAGGCGGCCCGCCGCGGCCCGGTGATCGGCGGCCTGGCGTACATCCTGTTCGCCTTCGTGCCGATGTTCCTGGTGGCCAGCGCGCTGCTCATCATGCCGGAGCAGACCGGCACGCTGCTGAAGGAAGATCCGCAGAAGGTGCTGCCCACGCTGGTGCTCGAGAAGATGCCCTTCGTGATGCAGGTGCTGTTCTTCGGTGCGCTGCTGTCGGCCATCAAGTCGACCGCCTCGGCCACGCTGCTGGCGCCCAGCGTCACCTTCACCGAGAACATCTGGCGCCAGTTCCGCCCGGCCGGCACCGACCGCCAGAACCTCATGACGATGCGCATCACGGTGCTGCTGTTCAGCGCCGCCGTGCTGGCCTACGCGATCCGCATGCAGGGCACTTCGATCTACGAACAGGTGTCCAGCGCCTACCAGGTGCCGCTGGTGGGCGCCTTCGTGCCGCTGGTGTGCGGCCTGTACTGGCGCCGGGCCACCACGCAGGGTGCCGTCGCCTCGATCGTCCTGGGCATCGGCGTGTGGCTGCTGTTCCTGCAGGTGCCGTCCTGGGGAGCCGTGTTCCCCGCCCAGCTGGCGGGCGTGCTGTGCTCGTTCGCGGGCATGGTGGCCGGCTCGCTGCTGCCGCAATGGTTGGCGAACACTCACACGCCGCACCGCCCGCTGGCCACGGAGCCGGCCTGAAGCCGGGGGGCGCCGGCCGGGCCGGGCGTCCTTTCACGGGGGCGCCCCTATAATCGAGGGCTTTGCGAGCGGCCGCTGCGCCGCTTTTTTGACCTCATTTCCCATGCCCATCTACGCCTACAAGTGCAGCGCCTGCGGCTTCGCCAAGGACGCTTTGCAGAAGATGTCCGACGCACCCCTCACGGTGTGTCCGGCGTGCGGCGCGAGTGCGTTCGAAAAACAGGTCACGGCCGCCGGCTTCCAGCTCAAGGGCTCGGGCTGGTACGTGACCGATTTCCGCGACGGCGGCGGCAAGAAGTCCGAGCCGGCCACGGCGCCCGCCTCCAGCGAGTCTTCTGCCTCCTCCGCCCCTTCTCCCACCACGACCGCTGCGCCGAGCCCTGCTCCGGCGCCTGCCGCACCGGCTCCCGCGCCGACCGCGGCGAGCGGCGACTGAAACACTCCTGACCGCCATGCTCGCCCTGCGCAAATGGTTGCTGTCCGGCCTGCTGGTCATCGTGCCGCTGGTCATCACGCTCGGCGTGTTGAACTGGATCATCGGCACGCTCGACCAGACGCTGTGGCTGCTGCCCGAGCAGTGGCAGGTCTGGCTGAGCGACCACAAGGTGCGCGGCCTGGGCGTGCTGCTCACGCTGGCCATCCTGCTGGCGGTGGGTGCCACGGCCAGCAACTTCGTCGGCAAGCGCCTGCTCGGCTGGGGCGACGCCGTGGTGCGGCGCATCCCGGTGGTGCGTTCGATCTACTCCAGCGTCAAGCAGGTGTCGGACACGCTGTTCTCCGAGAACGGCAATGCCTTCCGCACCGCGGTGCTGGTGCAATGGCCGCGCGAAGGCGTGTGGACCATCGCCTTCGTGACCGGCGCGCCCGGCAACGAGGTCGCCGCGCATCTCGGCGAGGGCGAGTTCCTCAGCGTCTACGTGCCGACCACGCCCAATCCCACGGGCGGCTACTTCGTGATGCTCAAGCGCAGCGACTGCATCGAACTGAAGATGAGCGTGGACGAAGCGCTCAAGTACATCGTCTCGATGGGGGTGGTCGTTCCAGGCGGCCCCACCACGGTGGCGGTGAAGTCTTCCAACTCATAAAAGAACGAACGCGCCCCCGAGGCGCCGGAATGGATTCCTATGGCCATGCGTACTCACTATTGCGGTCTCGTGACCGAAGCCCTGCTGGGCCAGACCGTAACCCTTTGCGGCTGGGTCAACCGTCGCCGCGACCACGGCGGCGTGATCTTCATCGACGTGCGTGACCGCGAAGGCTACGTGCAGGTGGTGTGCGATCCCGATCGTGCCTCGACCTTCGCCGTGGCCGAGAACCTGCGCAACGAATACTGCGTGCAGATCACCGGCCTGGTGCGCGCGCGTCCCGAGGGCACGACCAACGACCAGCTCAAGAGCGGCAAGATCGAAGTGCTGTGCCACGAGCTGAAGGTGCTGAACCCCTCGGTCACGCCCCCGTTCCTGCTGGACGACGACAACCTGTCGGAAACCACCCGCCTCACGCACCGCGTGCTCGACCTGCGCCGCCCGGCCATGCAGCGCAACATGATGCTGCGCTACAAGGTGACGATGGAAACGCGCAAGTTCCTCGACGCCAACGGCTTCATCGACATCGAGACGCCGATGCTCGGCAAGTCCACGCCCGAAGGCGCGCGCGACTACCTCGTGCCCAGCCGCGTGCATGACGGCAGCTTCTTCGCGCTGCCGCAGTCGCCCCAGCTCTTCAAGCAGCTGCTGATGGTTGCCGGCTACGACCGCTACTACCAGATCGTGAAGTGCTTCCGCGACGAAGACCTGCGCGCCGACCGCCAGCCCGAATTCACGCAGATCGACATCGAGACCTCGTTCCTCGCCGAAGAGGAAATCCGCGAGATGTTCGAAGGCATGATCCGCAACGTGTTCCGCAACGCCGCGGGCATCGACCTGCCGGTGTTCCCGACCATGACGTATGCGGACGCGATGTTCAAGTACGGTTCGGACAAGCCCGACCTGCGCGTGAAGCTCGAATTCACCGAACTCACCGAGCTGATGAAGCGCGTCGAGTTCAAGGTGTTCTCCAACGCCGCCACCATGGCCGGCGGCCGCGTCGTGGCGCTGCGCGTGCCCGGCGGCGGTGCCGAAGGCGGCCTGTCGCGCGGCGAGATCGATGCCTACCAGGAGTTCGTCAAGATCTACGGCGCCAAGGGCCTGGCCTACATCAAGGTCAACGACGCGCAAGCCGGCCGCGAAGGCCTGCAGAGCCCGATCGTGAAGAACCTCGACGACAACGCGTTGGCCGAGATCATTGCCCGCACGGGTGCGCGCAACGGCGACATCCTGTTCTTCGGCGCCGACAAGGAAAAGGTCGTCAACGACGCCATCGGCGCGCTGCGCATCAAGATCGGCCACAGCGCCTTCGGCAAGAAGGCGGGTCTCTTCGACGACCGCTGGGCGCCGCTGTGGGTGGTGGACTTCCCGATGTTCGAGTTCGACGAGGAAGGCCAGCGCTGGAGCGCCGTGCACCACCCGTTCACCGCGCCGAAGGACGGCCATGAGGACCTCATGGACACCGCGCCCGAGAAGTGCATCGCCAAGGCCTACGACATGGTGCTCAACGGCATCGAGATGGGCGGCGGCTCGGTGCGTATCCACCGCGAGGAAGTGCAGAGCAAGGTGTTCCGCGCGCTGAAGATCGGCGCGGAAGATGCGCAGCTCAAGTTCGGCTTCCTGTTGGACGCGCTGCAGTACGGCGCGCCGCCGCACGGCGGCATTGCCATCGGCCTGGACCGCCTGGTCATGCTCATGACCGGCGCCGAGTCGATCCGCGACGTGATCGCCTTCCCCAAGACCCAGCGCGCGCAGGACCTGCTGACGCAGGCGCCGAGCCCGGTCGACGAGAAGCAGCTGCGCGAACTGCACATCAAGCTGCGCAACAATCCCCAAGCAGCGGCATGATGCTCGCCCCCAGGCTGCGCGCACTTCGTGTCGCTTCGCCAACCCCCTACCGGGGGCAACACCAGAGGCCCGGCAAAGCCGGTTCCTCGGTGTTTCGCGAAGAAGCCTGAGCACCCCCCGATGACGACCGACTCCCGGCCCTGGAAGATCCCGGAGTCGGTGCTGGTCGTGATCCACACGCCGGCGCTCGATGTGCTGCTGATCCGGCGTGCGGATGCCGAGACCGATTTCTGGCAGTCGGTCACCGGCAGCAAGGACGCGGCCGACGAGCCGCTCGCGCTCACCGCGGCGCGCGAGGTGGCCGAGGAAACCGGAATCCTGTGCGGCGAAGGCACGCCGCTGGCCTCGCAACTGGTCGACTGGCAGCTGCGCAACGTCTACGAGATCTACCCCCGCTGGCGCGCCCGCTACGCGCCCGGTATCACCCACAACACCGAGCACCTGTTCGGCCTGTGCGTGTCCGAACGTATTACGCCCACGCTCGATCCGCGCGAGCACACCGACTGGCGCTGGCTGCCGTACCACGAGGCGGCGGATGCCTGCTTTTCCCCATCGAATGCCGAAGCCATTCTGTTGCTGCCAGAATTTGCGCGATGAACCAGCCGGCAGCAGCAGTCGCAGCAGCAACGCAGAACCTCCGGGTCGCGACCTACAACATCCACAAGGGTGTTCAAGGCATCGGACCCGCACGGCGGCTCGAAATCCACAACCTCGGCCACGCCATCGAGCAGCTCGACGCCGACATCGTCTGCCTGCAGGAAGTGCGCAAGATGAACCGGCAGGCTGCCGCGCGCTTCGCGCGCTGGCCCGAGCTGCCGCAGGCCGACTTCCTCGCGCCCGAGGGCTACACCGCCGTCTACGAGACCAATGCCGTCACGCGCCACGGCGAGCACGGCAATGCGCTGCTCACGCGCTGGCCGGTGCTGGGCACCACCCACCAGGATATTTCCGACCACCGCTTCGAGCAGCGCGGGCTGCTGCATGTGGTGATCGACGTGGAAGGCCGGCGGGTGCACGCCATCGTGGTGCATTTGGGGCTCATCAAGGGCAGCCGGGTGCGGCAGATCGCGCGGCTGCGCGAGTTCATAGACCGCGAGGTGCCGCCCGGCGAGGCAGTGGTGGTGGCGGGTGATTTCAACGACTGGGGCGCGCGCATGCGCTATGCCATGAACGCCATGGGCCTGCGCGACACCAGCGACCTGCGCGGCCCGCGCACGCTCACCTACCCCTCGCGCCTGCCGGTGGCCCAGCTCGACTTCGTCTACGGACGCGGGCTGGAGCCGCTGGCCTGCAACGTGCCGCGCGGTCCGATCTGGGCCCGCATGTCCGACCATCTTCCGCTGGTGGCCGATTTTACGCTCCTTAATTGATAGCATTGCTCCAAGAAGGGACGGGCGTTGCGGCCCCGAATGTCTGGAGCCATTCACTGGTACGATCCCCGCCATGCTGAGGAAAACCGACGTCGACCCGCGCCCCGATCGAAACGACGATGACGAGGGCACGCCCGTCTCCGTGAAGATCCGCGAGCGCATCACCGCCGCGCGCAAGCGCTTCAACGCCAACGACAACATCTCCGAGTTCATCCAGCCCGGCGAGCTGGAAGCCCTGCTCGACGAGGTCGAGGTCAAGATGAAGGGCGTGCTGAACAGCCTGGTGATCGACATCGAGAACGACCACAACACCGACAACACCGCGCGCCGCGTCGCCAAGATGTACCTCAACGAGGTGTTCAAGGGCCGCTACGTGGCGGCGCCTTCTCTCACCGAGTTTCCCAACGCCGAGCACCTGAACGAGCTGATGATCGTCGGCCCGATCACCGTGCGCAGCGCCTGCTCGCACCACTTCTGCCCGATCATCGGCAAGCTCTGGATCGGCGTGATGCCCAACGAGCACACCAACGTGATCGGCCTGTCGAAGTACGCGCGTCTGGCCGAATGGGTCATGGGCCGTCCGCAGATCCAGGAAGAAGCCGTGGTGCAGCTGGCAGACCTGATCCAGGAAAAGACGCAGCCCGACGGCCTCGCGCTCGTCATGGAGGCCGAGCATTTCTGCATGGCCTGGCGCGGCGTGAAGGAAATGGACAGCAAGATGATCAACTCCGTGATGCGCGGCGTGTTCCTCAAAGACCCGAGCCTGCGCCGCGAATTCCTTTCTCTCCTTCCCAGAAAGAGCTGAGCCATGCTGGTCCGACTCCTCTATGCCAGCCGCGCCGTCGATACCAGCCCCGAGGCCATCGAGTCGATCCTGACGCAATCGCGCAGCCACAACACCGCCTGCGGCATCACCGGCATCCTCTGCTATGGCGCGGGCACCTTCCTGCAAGCCATCGAGGGCGGCCGCATGGCCATCTCCGAGCTCTACGGCCACATCCAGCGCGATCCGCGCCACAAGGACGTGGTGCTGCTGCACTACGAAGAGATTTCCGAGCGCCGCTTCGGCGGCTGGACGATGGGGCAGGTCAATCTGTCGAAGCTCAACGCATCGACGCTGCTGAAGTATTCCGAGAAGCCCGAGCTCAACCCGTACGCGGTCTCGGGCAAGGTTTCGTTGGCGCTGCTCGAAGAGCTGATGGCCACGGCTGCCATCGTCGGCCGCCACTGACCCCGGGGTGCCACTCTCCGCGTTCGCCCTGATCCTGCTAGCCGGGATCATCCACGCCAGCTGGAACATCGCTGCCAAGAAGGCGAATGGCGACGCGCGCTTCAGCTTCCAGACCAGCGTGTTCAACATGTTCATCTGGGCGCCCCTGGGCATCGTGCTCGGTTGGAACGTGGTGCCGGGCTGGGGCCGGGCCGAGTGGAGCTTCGTCGTGCTCAGCGGCGTGCTGCACGTCTTCTATTTCATCGTGCTGCTGCGCGGCTACCGCAAGTCGGACCTGACGGTGGTCTATCCGCTGGCGCGCGGCTCGGGGCCGCTGCTGTCCTCGCTGGTGGCGGTGCTCTTCCTCGGCGAGAAGATCAGTCCCGTCGGCGTGGCCGGCATCCTCGGCGTCGTGGCCGGCGTGTTCCTCATCGCGGGCGGCCCGCGCCTGTGGAAGAAGGCGCACGATCCGGCGCAGCGTGCGCGGGTGCACAAGGGCATGCGCTACGGCGTGCTGACCGGCGCCTTCATCGCGGCCTACACGGTGGCCGACAGCTACGCGGTCAAGTTCCTCGCGATGTCGCCGATCCTGCTCGACTACATGGGCAACCTCGTGCGCATCGTGCTTCTGCTGCCCGCCGCGCTGCAGGACCGCGCGACCACGGTGCGCATGTGGCGCGACCAGTGGAAATACGCGCTGCTGGTGGCGGCGATCAGCCCCGTGTCGTACGTGCTCGTGCTCTACGCGGTGCAGCAGGCGCCCATCTCTCACGTGGCGCCGGCGCGCGAGGTGTCGATGCTCTTCGCCGCGCTCATCGGCGGCCATCTGCTGCGCGAGGGCGACCGGCTGCTGAGGCTGCTGGGCGCGATGTTCATCGCCGCCGGCGTGGTGGCGCTCGCCCTGGGCTGAGCCCGTGCTGCTGTTCGGCTGCGACTTCTCGAGCGCGCCGGCGGCATGCAAGCCCATCGTCGTCGCGACGGGCGAGCCGAGTGGTACCGACCGGGTCGTGCTGCACGGCCTGCAGCGTTTTTCGACGCTCGACGCATGGGGCGATTGGCTGCGCACCACGCCGGCCTGGACCGGCGGCTTCGACTTTCCATTCAGCCTGCCGCGCGAACTCGTCGAGCATCTGCGATGGCCGCTGCAGTGGGAGCCTCTGATGGCCCACTACGCCAGCCTGAGCCGTGCCGAGATCCGCGAGACCTTCGCCGTTTTCTGCGCGGCGCGCCCGGTGGGCGGCAAGTTCGCGCACCGCAAGGCCGACGGGCCCGCGGGCTCCAGCCCCTCGATGAAATGGGTCAACCCGCCGGTGGCCTACATGCTCCATGCGGGCGTGCCGCGCCTGCTGGCGGCCGGGGCGCGCATTCCGGGCCTGCATGCGGGGCTGGGTGCCGATCGCATCGCGCTGGAGGCCTACCCCGGCCTGCTGGCACGCGAACTGATCGGCCGCCGCAGCTACAAGAGCGACGATCTGTCGAAGCAGACGCCCGAGCGCCGCGCCGCGCGCGCCGACCTGCTGGCGGCGCTCGAGGCCGGCTCGCCCCGCCTCGGGCTGAAGCTCGTCCTCGAGAGGCCGCAGCGCGCGGAACTGCTGGCGGATGCGCGAGGCGACGACATCGACGCCGTGCTGTGCCTGCTGCAGGCCGCCTGGGGCCTGCAGCGCGCCGCAAGCCCCGGCCCGGGCCACGGCCTGCCGGAAGACATCGATCCGCTTGAAGGATGGATCGTCAGCGCCTGAGCCTCGTTGTCCTACACCGCTTCGGGCTTCCGTCGGCGTTCGCCTCCAACGGCGGGAGCCTAGATTGAAACCAGTGGGTCACTCCGGCCCACGGATTTCATCCATTACCCGATCAGGAAGGAAGCGACATGAACAAGGATCAAGTGGCAGGCCGCGTCGAAGAGGCCAAGGGCAAGCTGAAGGAAGCCGCCGGCAAGGTCGTCGGCAACGAGAAGCTCGAAGGCGAGGGCATTGCCGACCAGGCCGCCGGCAAGGTGCAGAAGACCTACGGCGACGTGAAGGAAAAGGCCAAGGACGCGATCAAGTCGGGCGCCGACAAGCTGTGACCGGGCGGGGGCGGCGTGCCTGCCGTGCCGCCGCTTTCCTGCCGTCTTTCCATCTCCAAGAAGTGACAGGAGGATTCCAATGAACAACATATCGAACAACCAACGCATCGGCGGCATGCCGTATGCGCATGTCTGGCTCGCGGTGCTGCTGACCGGTGCCGCGCTGGCGCTGGCCGGCTGCGACAAGGGCGACAACCGCACGGCGGGCGAGAAGCTCGACAGCGCCGTCGCGAAGACCGAGCAGGCTGCCGACACGGCGGCCGCCAAGACGGGCGAGGCCCTGAAGGACGCCAAGGCCAAGGTCGAGTCGTCCAGCACCACCGCCGAGGTGAAGGAAGGCGCCGCCAATGCCAAGGAGGCGGTCAAGGATGCCGGCGCCGCGGTGAGCGCGACGGTGAACGACGCGGCCATCACGGCTTCCGTGTCGGCCGGCCTTGCCAAGGACCCGGACCTGAGCGCCATCAAGATCGATGTCGACACCAAGGCCGGCGCGGTGAGCCTCAAGGGCCCGGCGCCCACTGCCGCTGCCAAGGCGCGCGCCGAAGAGATCGCCAAGGGCGTGCAGGGCGTGACTTCGGTGAACAACCAGCTCGAAGTGAAGAGCTGAGCGCCAGGTTCCCCACCAACGTCCCCACCAACGAGAAAGCCCGGCAGTGCCGGGCTTTCTTCATGGGCCGAGCGGTTGCTCGCTCGTCAATGCTCGTCAATGCCCGAGCCAGTCCTTCAGCTCGTCGGCATGCTCTTCCTCGTCGGCCAGGATGCCTTCGAGCATGCGGCGCGTGGTCGGGTCCTTGTCGCCGATCAACGCGATCATCTGGCGGTACGACTCCACCGCGATGCGTTCCGCGATCAGGTTGGCGCGCACCATCGACTGAAGGTCGGTCGATTCGTCGTACGAGGCGTGGCTGCGGTCCAGCAGGTGCGTGGGCGCGAAGTCGGGTTCGCCGCCGAGCTGCACGATGCGCTCGGCGATCAGGTCGGCATGGGCCGATTCCTCGTTGGCGTGCACCAGGAACTCGTCGGCGATGGCGGGCGACTCGACGCCGTTGGCCGTGAAGTAGTGGCGCTTGTAGCGCAGGACGCAGACCAGCTCGGTGGCCAGCGCATCGTTCAGCAGCTTCACGACGTCGTCGCGCCAGGGGCCGTAGCTCGGCGTGACGGCGCCGTCGTCCAGGCTCTTGCGGGCGGCGTCGAGGCCGCTCTGGTCGAGCGCCAGGTGCTTGCGGCCGGCGGCCTTGGAGGTCGATGCGGGAGAAACGTCGGTTTTCATGGAGAGTCCTTTCGTGGGGGGCGAGGTGAACTTGGGGTCTTGCTCATCAGGGTGTTGATGAGGTCGGCCACGTCGGATGTCTTCAGTACCGCCGCCAGCACCGCCGTTGCCGACAGCAGGCGCCAGGGCCTGACCAGCACCAGCATCGCGCCGGTGGCGGCAGCGGCTGCCATCAGCTTGGCCGGTTCCTTGCGGGCATAGTGTTCGAGCATCGGGCGCGCCAGCTGGCCGACCGCATGCGCGGGATGCCTGCGCCACCAGCGTTCGAGCACGCTGCGGCCCACGGCGAGCCACACGTTCCCGTTTCTTCTTCTTCCTCCGCCTTCTCCCTGTTCTCCCGGGTTTCCCTCTCCTCTGTCTTGCGGGTGGGCTCGGCGCCGGCCGGCGGCCTGCGCTTCGTGGTGTGCGTACTCCAGGTCGTCCGGATCCTCCAGACGGGACCTGGCGTCGTTGCGGTCGTAGCTTTCGTCGTCGACACCGCCGTTCAGCTGCCGCACCAGCGCACGGCGCGAGAGGGCCAGGCGCTGCTGCGGGGTCAGTTGCTGCGGGTGGCGGCGATCAGAAGCGGTCATGGCTTGCTCCGGCTTTGCGCAGGGCCTGCAAGTCGGCGTCGAGCTGCGAGCGCAGGTCTTCGAAGGCGTAGTTCGGTGCGGGCCTCGTCGCGTACCAGGTGCAGATGGCCGCGATCACCACGGCCACGCCCGGAACGGCCACCAGCACCCAGTGGAAGCTGCCGTGCATCACGCCGAGCAGGACGGCTACGCCGATCAGCCCGAGGGCCAGCGTGACGGTGGCCACCGCCAGCACGGCGGCGACGATTCGTGCGGCGATGCCGCGCCCCGCCTGCGCGGATTCCTGCCGGACGAGGGCGGCGTAGTTTGCGAGGTGTTCAGCGACGAGTTCCGGATGCCCGAGCACCGTGGAAAAAATCGGATGGAGCATGGTGCCGGGATCGATCGACGACAGAAGCCTCTTGCTGGATCAGTAGTCGTCCCGGCTGCGGCGGCTGGCCAGCACGATGAGCGCCGTGATGGCTGCGCCGGCGGCGGCCGCCAGAAGCACCGAGCGCACGGGCTGGTCGGAGATGTAGCGGCCGGTCACGTCGGCAGCCTGCTCGAGGCGGCGCTGCGCGCGTGCGCTGGTGGTGGACGCGGCATCCAGGCCGCGCTGAACGGCTTGCTGCACGCGGGCGGCGAGCTGCTCGACGGCCGGCTCGGAATCGCGCTGCAGGTCGCGGACCTTTTCGCCCGCCGCATTCACCGCGTTCTGTGCGTAGGCGCGGGTGGTTTCGACCGCGTCACGCGCGGTCTGGCGCGCTTCGTCGGCGAGTTGCGAGGGAGTCTTGGTCGTCGTGTTCATTTGAAAGTCCTTTCCGGATAAGTGAAATGCGCAAGCCCGTTGATCGTAACGACGCTACTTGCGTCGTAGCAAGCCGGCAAGGAAGCTCGCGATCGCGAGGATCGCGAAGATCACGAAAAGGATCTTGGCGATACCCACCGCGCTGGCGGCGATGCCGCCGAACCCGAAGAGGGCGGCGATCAGGGCAATGACCAGAAACACCACGGCGTAATGCAGCATGTGGAACTCCTTCGAGGCTTGGCTCGTTGTCTTGAAAACGGCGCACCGGCCGATCCCCGAGGGAAAGCACCGGATGGCACAGGTCTAACCTTAAGTGGGGGCCCGGCCCTGACCTGTCAGCGGCCGGGGTTGGGGTGCGTAGGAGATGGCCGAGTGGCCCTGGCCCTGGTATGTGCAGGAGTGCCGCCCCTGTGCTGCTGCTCGATGGCAGGTCAGCCGGTCAGGCGGCCGGCTTGACGACCGGCAGCATGGCGCTCAGCCGCGTGCCCTTGCCCGGCGCCGACGAGATCGTGAGCCTGCCGCGCGCGGCCTCGACGCGGTGCCGCATGCCGGCGAGACCGTGGGTGGAGGGCCGCATGCGCTGGGTGTCGAAGCCCTTGCCGTTGTCCGCCACTTCCACCACCACGTGGTTGTCGTAGTTCTTCATGACGATGGTGGCTTCCGTGGCCTCGGCGTACTTGCCGATGTTGGTGAGGCTCTCCTGCACCATCCGGTAGATGGTGAGCTGGCGCGACTCGTCCATGCTCACCGGCTCCAGCACCATCTCGACCTGCAGGCCCGAGCGCTCGCCGAACTCGCGCCCCAGGATCTCCAGCGACGCGACCAGCCCGAGGTTGGACAGTGACGACGGCCGCAGGTCCTCGATGATGCGGCGCTTGAGCGCGATGCCGCTGTTGAGCAGTTCGGTCAGATGCTGCAGCCGCTGGATCGCGTCGGGCGAATCCGCCAGCCGCGACTTCAGCCGCGCCACGTCGAGCTTGGCGGCGGTGAGCAGCGAGCCCAGCTCGTCGTGCAGCTCGCGCGCCAGAAAGCCGCGCTCGGTCTCGCGCACGTCCTGCAGGTGGGTGGCCAGCTCGGCCAGCGAGGCGGTGCGCTCGCGCACCTCGTCTTCCAGGGCATTGCGCTCGCGTTGCAGCGCCTCCTGCTGGCGCTCGCCAATGGAGCGCAGCGCATGGGTCTGGCGCAGGTACAGGAAGAAGGCGAGCAGCGCCGCCACCGCCACGATGGAGGTGCCGATGCGTGCGAGCTGCAGCGAGCGCAGCACCTGCGCCTGGCTCTGGTGCAGGGTGTTGTTGCTGATCTTCACCAGCTCGCCGGCCGTGGTGCGGATGGCTTCCATCTCCTCCTTGCCCACATCGGTGGTGATGACGAACTTCCAGGCGTCTTCCTTGCCGTCCTGGCGCAGGCGCACGCTCATGTCCATCTCGGCGATCTTGCGCAGCACGTGCTTCGACAGCTCGGTCAGCTGCGTGAGCTCGGCCGGACGGCCGGCGTAGAGCCGGCGCAGCGTGGCGAGATGGCCGTCGACCTGCTTGACCGCGTCGTCGTAGGGTTTACGGTAGCTCGGCTCGCCGGTCAGCAGGTAGCCTCTCTGGCCGGTTTCGGCATCCAGCATGTTCTGCAGGATCTGGTTGAGCGTGCCGCGCACCTGCTGCGCCTCGTCGATGTCGGCGAGGGCGCGGCTGGACTGCCGGTAGCCGGCCTCGTTGATGCCGACGAGGGCCAGCGCGGCCAGCGCCGCGAGCAACAGGCTCACGGCCATTCTTGGAGGGGCTAACCAGTGCATGAAACTTTCAAGGCTGCTTGCGGCGCAAGTTCGTGAATAATTGACAACAATCAGGGACTTGGCATGTTGCGACCCTTGGGTGCGCAACACAACGACGAAAGTAACAAATGATCAAAATCGGAATTGTGGACGACCACGCCATCGTGCGATCGGGCCTCCGGCAGTTCTTCTCCGAGCACGTGGACCTGCGTGTGGCGGGCGAGGCAGCCAGCGGCCGCGAAGCCATCGAATTGGTGCGCACCACGGAGCTGGATGTGCTGGTCATGGACCTTTCGATGCCCGGGCAAAGCGGTATCGATGCCCTCGCCATGATCCGCGCCAAGGCGCCGGATGTGGGCATCCTCATCCTGAGCGGCTACCCCGAGGAGCACTACGCGATGAACCTGATCCGTCAGGGCGCGAGCGGCTACCTCAACAAGGAGTGCGATCCCATCGAGATCGTCAACGCCATCCGCACCATCGCGCTGGGCCGCCGCTACATCACGCCCGCCGTGGCCGAACTGCTGGCCCGCCAGCTCGACCGCAAGGACGACGCCGCGCCGCACGAGCAGCTCTCGGAGCGCGAGTTCCAGGTGTTCCTCAAGCTCGCCAAGGGCGAGACCGCCGGCGACATCGCCAAGACGCTGTCGCTGTCGGTGAAGACCGTGAGCACCTACCGTACGCGCCTGATGGAGAAGATGAATCTCTCCTCCAACAGCGACCTCACGTACTACGCGCTGAAGAACAAGCTGATCGACTGAGATCGGCTGGTGGGCGGGGAAGGGGGCCAAGGCGGCTTCTTCTCGCTTCTTCTTATTGCTCAGCCGGCAGCGCCGGGTGAAGAGCGCGAAGCCCGGTCGCGGGCCTGCACGAGGCAGAACTCGACCAGCGCGTCGATCTCGTTCGACTTGTCGAACACCGCGTCGACGCCGAACTCCGCACAGCGCCGCCGGATGTCTGGCGTCGCATAGTTGCTGAGCACCACCACCTTCTGCACCGGCCTGCGGGCCTGGCAGGCCTGCAGCACGCCGAGGCCGCTTCCCTGCTTGAGGAAGAGATCGACGATGACGAGGTCCCAGTCGTCGTCGTGCCCGAGCAGCCATGCGCGCGCGCCGCTCTCGGTCTCGGCGAAGCCGACGACAGTGGCGCAGGTAAGTTCTTCCAGCGTGCCAATGAGGTTTTCACGGATCGTGAGGTTGTCTTCGACGACATAAGTCTGCAATCTGGAATCCATGCCGAACCACTCTTCCTCTGAGGTTGGCAGGCGCATTCAGCGCGCCTCCGTTGGCAGGAACTGCCTACTCACGGACTTTGCTGCTTCCCCTGGGCGCATCATGCAAGCTTCGGCGGCTGGCGGCTGTAGGCGGGTTCCGACGCAGGCGCTTGCTGTGCGTTCAGTAGGCAATGCCTCACGATTTCTGCGGCTCACGGCCGACCATGGCGAGGCCATCGCCTGAGTTACAAGGAGCCCATGGCAACGACGAATGCACCGACGAAGGCCGGCCTCCCGCGCCGCCGGCCGCTCTGGCTGAAGCTGCTGGCGGGCCTCGTGCTGCTGGTCGCGCTGGTGGCCGTCGGGCTTGCCTTCTTCCCCTGGGACGTGCTGCGCGAGCCGGTCAACCGCTACGTCAGCGAGAAGACCGGGCGCAAGTTCGAGATCACCCGCCGGCTCGACGTGGGGCTCGGGTGGCGGCAGGCCACCGTGAGGCTCGACGGCATCGAGTTCGCCAACCCTTCGTGGGCGCGCGACCCCTATCTGGTGAAGGCGGAGCGCGCCGACTTCGACATCCGCCTCTGGCCGCTGATCTCGAGCAGCATCGTCATTCCCAGGCTGGCGCTTTCCTCGCCCACGGTGGGGCTGCAGATGGAAGCCGACGGCCGCCGCACCTGGGCGCTGGGCAAGGAAGGCAAGGACAGCGCCGAAGGCGGCACCGTGCCCACCATCGGCCAGGTGCAGGTCGACAGCGGTGCGGTCGACTTCCTCGCCAAGCACCTGGGCGTCGACCTGCACGCCGACCTGAGCTACGACAGCAGCCGCGGCGAGATGCCGCTGGACTACCGCATCAAGGGCCGCTACAAGGGGCAGCCGCTGACCGCCAGCGGGCGCACCGGCAACGTGCTGCAGATCGAGGCCACGAACGCGCCGCCTTTTCCGATCGAGATCCGCGCCGCCGCAGGCCAGACGCAGCTGAAGGCGGCCGGCACGGTCGCCCGCCTGTCGGACCTGGACGGCATCGACGCCAGGTTCGACATCAAGGGCCAGACGCTGGGCGCGCTGTTCCCGCTGCTGGGCATCGCGCTGCCGCAGACCTCGCCCTATACCCTGAGCGGCAAGCTCGACAAGCGCGGCAAGCTGTGGGAGGCCTCCGGCCTCAAGGGCCGGCTGGGCCTGTCCGACATCGCGGGCGACATGCGCTTCGACCAGGCCGGCAAGCTGCCGCACCTGGCGGGCGACCTGCGCTCGAACGTGATGGACATGGACGACCTCGGCCCGCTGATCGGCCTGCCGCCCACCGCGCGCACCGCCGCCACGGTGGAAGGCGTGGCGCCGCCGCCTACCGTCACCCAGGTCAGGCGCCCGGGCGGCAAGGTGTTGCCCACGGCGCCGCTGGACTTCGAGCGCCTGCGCGCGATGAATGCCGACGTGAAGTACACCGCCGAGCGCATCCGCAACGTGCGCGACGTGCCGTTGGAACGCGGCAGCGTGCAGGTGAAGCTGGCCGAGGGCGTGCTCACGCTCGACCCGCTCGACCTGGGCGTGGCCGGCGGCCGGCTGAGCGGTGCGATCCGCATCGACGGCTCGAAGAACCCGGCAGACATCCGCGCCTCGCTCGATGCCCGCGCCATGCAGCTCGCGCGCCTGTTCCCGAAGTTGGAGACCACCGGCAACAGCGTGGGGCGGCTGGACGGGCGCATCAATCTCTCCGGCTCGGGCAGCACCGTGGCGAACTGGCTCGGGGGCGTGTCGGGCGACGTGGCGGTCATCTCGGGGCGCGGCCAGTTCGGCAATCTGCTGCCGGTGTTCGCGACCCTGGTGGGCGGCGACATCATCAAGTTCATCCTGCGCGGCGACCGCAACGTGGAGCTGCGTTGCGCGGCACTGGCCTTCGACGTCAACAAGGGCCTGATGACCGGCCGCACGCTGGTGGTGGACACAACCAACGCCGTCTTCATCGCCACCGGCCAGGCCAACCTGGCGACCGAGGGCCTGGACTTCGTGATCCGTCCGGAGCCCAAGAGCAAGAACATCCTGTCGATCCGCACCCCGCTGGTGGTGAGCGGCACCTTCGGCGATCCCAAGGGCGGCCTGGAAGTCGGGCCGTTGGCCGGGCGCGGGCTGGCCGCGCTGGCGCTGGGCGCGGTCAATCCGCTGCTGGCGCTGGCCGCGACCATCGAGACGGGACCGGGCGAAGATTCCGACTGCAAGGGCGTGGTGGCGCAGGCGAACAAGCCCACGGCAGGGGCGGCGGCCAAGGGCGCTTCCCGGGCCAAGGGCGCCCGGCAGCCTTAGGCAGCCCTAGTCAGAGGGGGCCGGCGCAGGGCGCTGTGCGCAAACGCTGCAGTGCGGATCGCGCGCCACGCGCAGCGTATCGAACGAGGTGCTGCGCCCGTCGAACATCAGCAGCTTGCCTGCCAGCGACGGGCCGATGCCGGCCAGCAGCTTCAGCGCCTCGCTGGCCTGCAGCGTGCCGATGGTGCCCACCACGGGGCCGAACACGCCGAGCACCGCGCAGCGCGTTTCCTCGAAGCTTGCGTCGGGCGGGAACAGGCATGCATAGCAGGGTGAGCCGGCGTCGCGGGTGTCGTAGACGCTCAACTGGCCGTCGAAACGGATCGCCGCGCCCGCCACCAGCGGCTTCGCATGCGCCACGCAGGCACGGTTGACCGCCTGCCGGGTGGCGAAGTTGTCGCAGCAGTCGACCACCACATCGGCCTCGGCGATCAGGCGCGACAGCAGCGCCTCGTCGGCGCGCAGCGCATGGGTTTCGATGGCGATATCGGGGTTGATGTCGCGCATGGCCTGCGCGGCGGATTCGACCTTTGGAAGGCCGACGCGCGCGTGGGTGTGGGCCACCTGGCGCTGGAGGTTGGTGAGATCGACCTCGTCGTCGTCGACCAGAACGATGCGGCCGACGCCCGCTGCCGCGAGGTAGAGGGCCACCGGCGAACCCAGCCCGCCGGCGCCTATGACGAGAACCCGTCCGGCACTGACGCGGGCCTGCCCGTCGATGCCGAATTCTTCTAGAAGGATGTGGCGCGAATAGCGCAGCAGCTGGTGATCATTCATGCTCGCCCCCAGGCTTGCCCACTTCGTGTGGCCGCCCACCCCCTACCGGGGGCAATACCGGCGGCCCGGCAAAGCCGGTTCCGCGGTATTCCTGAAAAGAACCGACTTGTCCGGCTCAGTTCTCTTTCTTCTCTTCCTTGTTGTCGACGATGACCTGCGTCTTGCTCACGAGCACCGGCTGGCCCTTCAGGCGGTTGAGCGCCTGCACGAGCGGGAAGTCCTTGTCGGTGCCGAACTCGGGCACCTTGCGGTCCTGCGGCGGCTTCTTGGCTTCTTCCTCGAGGCGCTTGCGGGCTTCGTCGCGGGCCTTTTCGCGTTCCGGGTCCTTCACTTCGGGGCCCTGGCCGCTGGCCAGGTGCTTCTCGAGGTCGGCCTCGCGCATGCGCAGGGCGGCGAAGGGGCTGCCCTCGGCGCTTTCGTCGACCAGCACGTTGGGCACGATGCCCTTGGCCTGGATCGAGGTGCCGCTGGGCGTGTAGTAGCGCGCGGTGGTGATCTTCAGGCCGGTGTCGGGGCCGAGCGGGCGAACCGTCTGCACTGAGCCCTTGCCGAAGGTCTGGCTGCCCATGATGGTGGCGCGCTTGTGGTCCTGCAGCGCGCCGGCCACGATTTCGCTGGCGGAGGCAGAGCCTTCGTTCACCAGCACCACCAGCGGCACGGTCTTGAGCGCGGCCGGCAGGCTGCGCAGCGGGTCGCTGCCCGAACGGCGCTGGTAGAACTCCGGCGCCGCCTTGTAGACCGACTTGCTCTCGGCCAGCTGGCCGTCGGTGGTGACCACCGTGACGTTCTCCGGCAGGAAGGCCGACGACACCGCCACGGCCGCGTCGAGCAGGCCGCCCGGGTCGTTGCGCAGGTCGAGCACCAGGCCCTTGAGGTTCGGGTCTTCCTTGTACAGCTCGTCGATCTTCTTGACGAAGTCGTCGACGGTGCGTTCCTGGAATTGCGACAGGCGGATCCAGCCGTAGCCGGGCTCCATCATCTTGCCGCGGACGGACTGCGTGCGGATTTCCTCGCGCGTGATCGTCACGGGGAAGGTGCGGCTCTCGTCCTTGCGGAAGATGGTCAGCAGCACCTTGGTGTTGGCTTCGCCGCGCATGCGCTTGACCGCCTCGTTCAGCGACAGGCCGCGCACTGCCGTGTCGTCGATCTTGGTGATCAGGTCATTGGGCTTGAGGCCCGCGCGGAAGGCGGGGGAGCCCTCGATGGGCGAGACGACCTTGATGAGGCCGTCTTCCTGGGAAATCTCGATGCCCACGCCGACGAAGCGCCCGGTGGTGCCTTCCCTGAATTCCTTGAAGGACTTCTTGTCGAAGTACTGGGAGTGGGGGTCGAGCCCGGCGACCATGCCGGAGATGGCGTCGGAGATCAGCTTCTTCTCGTCGACCGGCTCCACGTAGTCGCTCTTGACCATTCCGAAGACGGCGGCGAGCTGCTGCAATTCCTCGAGAGGCAGGGGCGCAAGCGAACCGCGTGCGACTGTCTGCAGCGAGACGGTGGTCAGGACGCCTGCAACGGCGCCGGCGGCGACCCAGCCGGTGATCTTGAGTTTCTGGCCCATCATGAGTGGTTGTCCTTGTCGGCGGCTGTCAGTCCAATATACACAGCTTGGAAGCAAATTGTTTGCCGGGGTTCCACGGGTGGAGTGCCGGACGGGGGCTTTACAGAGCCGTCTTTCCGGGGCCTGTTTCAGCCCTTGCCCTGCGACGCCACGGCGGCGGCGGCCTTTTCGGCGGCCGCGGCGTCGCCCAGGTAGTAGTGGCGCAGGGGCTTGAGGTCGTCGTCGAGTTCGTAGACCAGCGGAATGCCGTTCGGGATGTTCAGCCCGACGATGGCGTCGTCGGAGATGCCGTCCAGGTATTTCACCAGCGCGCGGATCGAGTTGCCGTGGGCCGCCACCACCAGCCGGCGGCCGGTGCGGATGGCCGGCGCCATCGATTCGTTCCAGAAGGGCAGCACGCGCGCCACCGTGTCCTTCAGGCACTCGGTCAGCGGGATCTGCTCGGGCGAGAGCTTGGCGTAGCGCACGTCGCCGCGCTCGCTGCGCGGGTCGTCGGCTTCCAGCGGCGGGGGCGGGGTGCCGTAGCTGCGGCGCCAGACCAGCACCTGCTCGTCGCCGTACTTCTTGGCGGTTTCGGCCTTGTTCAGGCCCTGCAGGCCGCCGTAGTGGCGCTCGTTCAGGCGCCAGGAATGCACCACGGGCAGCCAGGTGCGGTCGAGTTCGTCGAGCGTGTGCCACAGGGTGCGGGTGGCGCGCTTGAGCACGCTCGTGTAGGCGACGTCGAAGTCGTAGCCCTCGGCCTTGAGCAGCCGGCCGGCTTGCTTGGCCTGTTCGACGCCGGTTTCGGTCAGGTCGACGTCGGTCCATCCGGTGAAGCGGTTTTCGAGATTCCAGGTCGATTCACCGTGACGGATCAATACCAGTTTGTGCATGTGGGAGGCCTTTGGCTGCGCTTGCGAAACCTCGCATTCTAAAATCCCCGGTTTGCCATTCAAGGAACCCCCGTGAAATTGATCGAATTCGTCACCGCGAACTGGATGCTGATCCTGATCGCGCTCAGCTCGGGCGCCATGCTGGCCTGGCCGCTGGTGCGGGGGGCGGGCGGCGGAACACTCACGGCCCAGGGCGCCGTGCAGCTCATCAACCGCGAGCGCGCGGTGCTGGTCGACGTGCGCGAACCCGAAGAATTCGCCACCGGCCACATGATCGGTGCCAAGAACGTTCCCCTGAACCAGCTCGAGGAAAAGCTCACCGGCGCGGTCAAGAACAAGACCGTGCCGCTGCTGCTGGTGTGCGCCACCGGCGCCCGCGCCCAGCGCGCCGTGGCCGTGGCCAAGAAGCTGGGCTACGAGCAGGCCCAAGCGGTGTCCGGTGGGCTGAAGGCGTGGAAAGACGCTAACCTGCCGGTTGAAAAAGCCTGAGGCCTCCCAAGGTAGAGCGTATGCAAGCAGTCAAGATGTACACCACCGCCGTTTGCCCTTACTGCATACGCGCGAAGCAGATCCTGAAGTCCAAGGGCGTCGAGCAGATCGAGGAGATCCGCATCGACACCGACCCCCAGGCCCGCAACACCATGATGGAGATCACCCAGCGCCGCACGGTGCCGCAGATCTTCATCGGCGACACCCACGTGGGCGGCTGCGACGACCTGATGGCGCTCGACAGCCGCGGCGGCCTGGTTCCGCTGCTGCAGGGCGCCTGAAACCGGTCCTGCCCCGGAGCCGTCTTTCGGCGGGGCCATAATCGCCAGTTCACTCATCTGCAGCCCGCTGCGGGACCCCCCTCCCCAGCGGGCATTGTTTTGATCCTCGAAAGTTCAGCCATGGCCGACCAGCAAGCCCAAGATCCCGTGTTCCAGATCCAGCGCGTCTACCTCAAGGACCTGTCGCTCGAGCAGCCCAATTCGCCCGCGATCCTGCTGGAGCAGGAACAGCCCACCGTCGACATCCAGCTCGGCGTGGACGCCCAGCCCGTGGCTGAAGGCATCTTCGAGATCACCGTGGCCGCCACCGTGCAGACCAAGATCGGCGACAAGACCGTGTTCCTGGTCGAGGCCAAGCAGGCCGGCATCTTCGAGATCCGCCACCTGCCGGAAGAGCAGATGGGCGCCATCCTGGGCATCGCCTGCCCGCAGATCGTCTACCCCTACCTGCGCGGCAACGTGGCCGACGTGATTCAGCGCGGCGGCTTCCCGCCCGTGCACCTGGCCGAAATCAACTTCCAGGCCATGTACGAGCAGCAGCAGGCCCAGGCCGCCGGACAGGCTGCGCCCTCGCTGGCGCAGTAATCGCGGCTTGAAGCCGTACAGCCGCAGCAGCCACCGACGCCGATGAAGATCTGCGTTCATGGCGCCGGCGCCTGGGGCACGGCGGTCGCCGTCAACGCGGCGGCCCGTCACGAAGTCACGCTCTGGGCGCGCGACGCCGCCCAGGCCGACGCCATGTCGGCCGCGCGAGAAAATTCCCGCTACCTGCCCGGGCTGGCCCTGCCGGCCTCGCTGACCGTGCGCGCCGGCGACATCGCCCAGGCGCAGGCCGGCGCCGACCTCGTCATCGTGGCCACCCCCATGGCCGCCCTGCGCGAACAGCTCGTCGCGCTGCGCGGCACCAGCGCCGCGGTGGCCTGGCTGTGCAAGGGCGTCGAACCCGCGCTCGATGCCTCTTCTCCCGCATCCTTCGGCCTGCTGGCCCATGAAATCTGGGCTCAGGTTGCTCCTGAATTGAGAGCGGGCGTGCTCAGCGGCCCCAGCTTCGCGCAGGAAGTCGCCGAAGGGCGGCCGACCGCGCTGGTGGCCGCCAGCCCGCACGCCGCCGTGCGCGACATGCTGGTCGACGCCTTCCACGGCCCGGCGCTGCGCGTCTACGCCAACGAGGACATCGTGGGCGTGGAGGTGGGCGGCGCGGTCAAGAACGTGCTGGCCATCGCCACCGGCCTGTGCGACGGCCTCGCGCTCGGGCTCAACGCCCGTGCCGCGCTCATCACCCGCGGCCTCGCCGAAATGACGCGCTTCGGCCTTGCGCTGGGCGCTCGCGCCGAGACCTTCATGGGCCTTTCGGGCCTGGGCGACCTGGTGCTCACGTCCACCGGCGACCTGTCGCGCAACCGCAAGGTCGGCTTGCTGCTCGCGCAAGGCCGCACGCTGGCGCAGGCCGTCGATTCGCTGGGCCACGTGGCCGAGGGCGTGTACTGCGCCCGCACGGTGGTGCAGCGCGCGCGCGGCCTGGGCATCGAGATGCCCATCGCCGAAGGCGTGGTCGCGCTGCTCGACGGCCGCATGAGCCCGCAAGACGCCGTGGCGGCCCTCGTCGGCCGCGAGCCGGTGCCGGAATCGGTGCAGCAGCCCCAGTCGGGGGCCGCCGCTTCCCCTCGTCAATCCCCCTGAGAAAAACGCAGAGACAAAGAGAGCCATGAGCCTTCGCTTTGATTTTTCAGCGTCGGCCGTGGCCGCGCTGGCCCTGTCAGATGCCACCCGTGCATTGCAGGAAGACGTCGCCGACGGCGACCTCACCGCATCGCTGGTCGACCCCGCCCGCAGCGCCCGCGCCCGCGTGCTGGCGCGCGAGGAGGCGGTGGTCTGCGGCGCGCCCTGGGTCGAAGCCACGCTGCGGCAGCTCGATCCGCAAGTGCGCATCCATTGGCTGTGTGCCGAAGGCGAACGCTGCGCGGCCGACCAGACCGTGCTCGAAATCGAAGGCGCCGCCCGCGCGCTGCTGACGGCCGAGCGCACCTCGCTCAACTTCCTGCAGTTGCTGAGCGCGGTCGCCACCAAGACCGCCCTCTACGCCGACGCCGTGCGCGGCACGCGCGCCCGCATCGTCGACACCCGCAAGACCATTCCGGGCCTGCGCCTCGCGCAGAAGTACGCGGTGCGCACCGGCGGTGGCCTGAACCACCGCATCGGCCTGTACGACGCGGTGCTCATCAAGGAAAACCATATCGCCGCAGCCGGTGGCGTGGCCGCGGCCCTGCGCGCGGTGGCGCCGGTTGCCTCGCAAGCCGCCTTCGTCGAAGTCGAGGTCGAAACGCTGACGCAGCTGCGCGAAGCGCTGGAAGCAGGCGCGCGCATGGTGCTGCTCGACAACATGGACCTGCCCACGCTGCGCGAGGCCGTGCGCATCAACGACGAAGCCGGCGAAGACCGCAAGGCCGTGCTGGAGATATCCGGCGGCGTCACACTGGACGGTCTGCGCGCACTGGCCGAAACCGGTGTAGACCGTATTTCGGTCGGCGCATTGACCAAGGATGTCAAAGCCATCGACTACTCGATGCGTTTCCAGGAAGGCTGATCCGCCCATGTCGTCTCCGGTCATCGACGTCGACTACGAGCAGCCCGCCGCAAAGGCCGGCGCCGTCTGCGACACGCGCCATGCCTGGGCCCGAGTGCCGGCCGAGCCTTCGCCCGACGAGCGCATCGCGTTGAAGGAGCGCATCCGCCGCCTGCTGCGCGAGCGCAATGCGGTGATGGTGTCGCACTTCTACGTGCACCCCGACCTGCAGGACCTTGCCGAGGAAACCGGCGGCATCGTGAGCGACTCGCTCGAAATGGCGCGCTTCGGCCGCGACCACGCCGCGCAGACGCTGGTGGTGTCGGGCGTGCGCTTCATGGGCGAGACCTCCAAGATCCTGTCGCCCGAGAAGCGCGTGCTGATGCCCGACCTCGACGCGAACTGCTCGCTCGACCTGGGCTGCCCGGTCGAGCAGTTCAGCGCCTTCTGCGACCAGCATCCCGACCGCACCGTGGTCGTCTACGCCAACACCAGTGCCGCCGTGAAGGCGCGCGCCGACTGGCTGGTCACGTCCAGCTGCGCGCTCGACGTGGTGAACGCGCTGAACGCGGCGGGGCAAAAAATTCTCTGGGGCCCCGACCGCCACCTGGGCGACTACATCCAGCGCCAGACCGGCGCCGACATGGTCAGCTGGAACGGCGCCTGCATCGTGCACGATGAGTTCAAGGCACTGGAACTCGAACTGCTCATGAAGGAGCACCCGAAGGCCAAGGTGCTGGTGCACCCCGAATCTCCGTCTGACGTGATCGCGCTGGCGGACGCGGTGGGTTCCACCTCGGCCATCCTGAACGCGGCGCAGCGCATGGACGCCAACGAGTTCATCGTCGCCACCGACACCGGCATGCTGCACAAGCTGCGCACGCTGAACCCCGGCAAGGTCTTCATCGAGGCGCCCACGGCCGGCAACGGCGGCACCTGCAAGAGCTGCGCGCATTGCCCCTGGATGGCGATGAACGGGCTGGTGGAGCTGGCGAACGCGCTGGAGACGGGCGCGGGCGAGATCCATGTCGATCCGGCGCTGGGGCGCCGGGCGCGGGTGCCTATCGACCGGATGCTGGCGTTCACGGCCGGGCTGAAGAACGGGCAGGCGCCTGGCAGCCTGGTAGCAGGCATCGGCGCCGCCTGAGGTGTTGTCCCCTCTCCCGCTTGCGGGAGAGGGCTAGGGTGAGGGGGAGGGCCTTACAACATCGCGCGGCCGTTGATGCCGCTCACCCTCACCCCAACCCTCTCCCCGAGGGGAGAGGGAGCAAGACCCTAGAACTCCACCGTGCAGGAATCGCCTAGCGCCTCGCGCCACACCCGCACACGCGCCAGCGACGGCCGCAGGTCCGGCAGCGCATCCGCGATGAACACGCACAGGTTCTCCAGCGTCGGCGGATGCAGCCCCGGCACGTCGTCCAGCAGGTGGTGGTCGAGCTGCTCGCGCACTTCCTCGAGCCGGCGGCGCAGCAAGCCCAGGTCGATCACCATGCCGGTCACAGGATCGCGCTCGCCCGAAAGCCACACCTCCGCGTGATAGGTGTGGCCATGGATACGGCGGCTGCCTTCGGCCTCGATCTCGCGCTTGAGCGTATGGGCGGCATCGAAGAAGAAGCGTTGGCTGATGGTGAATCGCATCGTCAAAACAAGAACTCAGGGGGAAAAGTGGCGGGGGCGGTCGGGGCGGCCGCCTCAGCGGATGCCGGTCATCTTGTGGGTCTGCACGCTGAGGCGCCACACGGGCTGCTTCATGCACTCGGCAATGCACAGCTCGGTGTTCGCGAGCTGGTCGGGCCCGTCCATGGGCTGCAGGAAGCGGTGGTTGAACTCGCCGGTGCGCGCCATGGCGTCGAGGTCGAACCCGGCCTGGGGCCACACCAGCTTCAGCTCCTGCCCGCGCCGTTGAATCCACGGCGCGCCGGCCTTGGGGCTGATGCACAGCCAGTCGATGCCCTCGGGCGCCTCGACCGTGCCGTTGCTCTCCACCGCGATGCGGAAGCGTCGCGCGTGCAGCGCGTCGACCAGCGCGGCATCGACCTGCAGCAGCGGTTCGCCGCCGGTCAGCACCACCAGCCGGTGGTCGGCATCGGCGGCGGGCCATTGCGCGGCGATGGTGTCGGCCAGCAGATCGGCGGTCTTGAACTTGCCGCCCAGCGTGCCGTCGGTGCCTACGAAATCGGTGTCGCAGAAACGGCAGATGGCCGAGGCGCGGTCTTCTTCGCGGCCCGTCCAGAGGTTGCAGCCCGCGAAGCGGCAGAACACGGCCGGCATGCCGGCCTGGCCGCCTTCGCCCTGCAGCGTGTAGAAGATTTCCTTGACGCTGTAGGTCATGGGGCCGGCATGTCGATTTCGAGGTTGTCGATCAGCCGCGTGGTACCCAGCCGCGCGGCGGCCAGCGCCACCAGCGGGTCGCCGGCCGTGGGCGCCTGCAGGTCCGCGCGGCGGCGCAGCACCAGGTAGTCGGGCTGCCAGCCACGTTCGGCCAGCGTTTGCATGGCACGCGTCTCAATGGCCGCCAGGTCGCGTTCGCCCGAGCGCACTGCTTCGGCCATCGCCCTCAGCGCCTTCGACAGCTGCACCGCCTCGGCGCGCTCGCTTTCGCTGAGGTAGCCGTTGCGCGACGAGAGCGCGAGGCCATCGGCGGCGCGGAAGGTCTCGCCGCCAACGATCTCGATCGGCAGCGCGAACTGCCGGACCATGTGGCGGATCATCATCAGCTGCTGGTAGTCCTTCTTGCCGAACACCGCCACGCGCGGCTGCACGCACTGGAAGAGCTTCATCACCACCGTGCACACGCCGACGAAGAAGCCGGGGCGGAAGTGGCCTTCGAGGATGTCGGCCAGCACCGGGTCGGGGTGCACCTTGCAGGTCTGTGGCTCTGGGTAGAGCGCCTTCTCGTCGGGCGCGAACAGCACGTCGCAGCCGGCCGAGCGCAGCTTGTCGCAGTCGCTGTCCCAGGTGCGCGGGTAGGTGTCGAAATCTTCGTGGGGCAGGAACTGCAGGCGGTTCACGAAGATGCTGGCCACGGTCACGTCGCCCAGCGGCTTGGCCTGCTTCACCAGGGCCAGGTGGCCGTCGTGCAGGTTGCCCATGGTGGGGACGAAGGCGGGGCGCTCGTAGGCGGCCAGACGGCTGCGCAGGTCGTCGATGGTGTGTGCGATGTGCATGAGGGTTTCCTTCCTTACCAGGCGTGGAGTCGGTCGTCGGGGAAGCTGCCGTCCTTGACGGCCTGAACGTAGGCCTTGAGCGCGGGCAGCACGCCCGGCGCGTCGGCCATGAAGTTGCGCACGAACTTCGGCATCTTCCCGAGGTTGATGCCCAGCATGTCGTGCAGCACCAGCACCTGTCCGGCGGTGGCCTTGCCGGCGCCGATGCCGATGGTGGCGCAGTGCTTCAGCTCGCCGGTGAGCCCGGCGGCCAGCGCGGCGGGCACCATCTCCAGCACCAGCATCGCGGCGCCCGCGTCCTGCAGTTCGTGGGCCTGCTGCTTCAGCAGCGCGCCGGCGGTGTCGCCCTTGCCCTGCACGCGATAGCCGCCGAGCGCATGCACCGTCTGCGGCGTGAGGCCAAGGTGGGCGCACACCGGAATGCCGCGCTCGACCAGGAAGCGCACCGTGTCGGTGGTCCAGCCGCCGCCTTCGAGCTTGACCATGTGTGCGCCGGCCTGCATCAGCACGGTGGCGCTGCGCAGCGCCTGCTCGCGCGATTCCTGGTAGCTGCCGAAGGGCAGGTCGGCGATCAGCCAGGCCGTGCCTTGCACGCGGCGCAGGCCGCGCGAGACGCTGTCGGTGTGATAGCGCATGGTGTCCAGGCTCACGCCCACCGTGCTGTTCAGGCCCTGGCAGACCATGCCGAGCGAGTCGCCGACCAGCAGGCAGTCGACCCCGGCCGCGTCGGCCATGGCGGCGAAGGTGGCGTCGTAGGCGGTGAGCATCGCGATCTTTTCTCCGCGCGCGTGCATGTCGGCCAGGCGCGGCAGGCTCACGGGCTTGCGCGAGGCAGGCGGGGAGGCCGGCGGCAGCGTGCCGTAGGGCGAAGCGGGCGGCGTGTCGGTGATCGGGGGCGTGGTGTTCGACATGGTTGGGTTTCTCCCTGCGGGCGTCGGTGGCCGGGCATCCTTGAGTGAAGAAAACGAAGCGGGTAGGGCTATCGGCCGTCCGGCGGCACCAGCACCGTGGGTGCGGTGGGCTCGGCGAGCGAAGGATAGTCGCGGCTGAAATGCAGGCCACGGCTCTCGTGGCGGGCCTGCGCGGAACGAACGATCAGCTCGGCCACCTGCACCAGGTTGCGCAGTTCGAGCAGGTCGCGCGTGACGTGGAAGTTCGCATAGAACTCCTGGATCTCGGCCTGCAGCAGCGCGATGCGGTGGCTCGCGCGCTCCAGGCGCTTGTTGGTGCGCACGATGCCGACGTAGTCCCACATGAAGCGGCGCAGCTCGTCCCAGTTGTGGGAGATGACCACGGTCTCGTCGGCGTCGATGACGCGGCTGTCGTCCCAGGCGGGCAGTTCGGCGCGCTCGCGCACCGGTGCCGAGGCGATGGCGCCAGCCGCCGCGCGCGCGAACACCATGCACTCGACCAGCGAGTTGCTGGCCAGCCGGTTGGCGCCGTGCAGGCCGGTGCAGGCGGTCTCGCCGATGGCGTAGAGGCCCGGGATGTCGGTGCGGCCGCTCAGGTCGCTGAGCACGCCGCCGCAGGTGTAGTGCGCGGCCGGCACCACCGGGATGGGCTCGCGCGTGATGTCGATGCCCAGCTCCAGGCAGCGCGCCAGGATGTTGGGGAAGTGTTCCTTGAGGAACGAGGCCGGCTGGTGCGAGATGTCGAGGTACACGCAGTCCAGGCCATGCTTCTTCATCTCGAAGTCGATGGCGCGGGCCACCACGTCGCGCGGAGCGAGTTCGGCGCGCGCGTCGTGCTTCGGCATGAATCGCGTGCCTCCTGCCGATTCAGGCAGCTTCAGCAGCCCGCCTTCGCCGCGCACCGCCTCGCTGATCAGGAACGACTTCGCGTGCGGGTGGTACAGGCAGGTCGGGTGGAACTGGATGAACTCCATGTTCGACACCCGGGCGCCCGCGCGCCACGCGGCGGCGATGCCGTCGCCGGTGGCCGTGTCGGGGTTGGTGGTGTACAGGTACACCTTGCCCGCGCCGCCGGTGGCCAGGATGGTGTGCGGCGCGCG
The DNA here is from genome assembly GCF_056867935.1 of Variovorax sp. TLI9-5A. Lineage (NCBI taxonomy): Bacteria > Pseudomonadati > Pseudomonadota > Betaproteobacteria > Burkholderiales > Comamonadaceae > Variovorax > Variovorax sp. TLI9-5A. Next base: position 1,709,218 of record NZ_CP200310.1, read on the forward strand.
GAAGGCCAGCACCTCGTCGGTTTCACCGTCGAGCGCGTACAGGCCCAGGCAGGCGGGGTCGTCGAGCCCGATCTTCGGACCGGTGATGAGGTCGACCAGCGTGTGGTTCTCGAACAGCGCGATGTTCGGCGTGCGGCGCACGCGTTCGATCAGCACCTGCTGCACCGCCGCGCCGGTGGCGTCGGTCACGTGCACGATGCGGCGCTGGCTGTGGCCGCCTTCGCGCGTCAGGTGCAGGCCGCCGCCGGCTTCCTCGGACTCTTCCGAGAAGGGCACGCCCAGCTCGCGCAGCCAGCCGATGGCCTCGGGCGCATGCTCGACCACGAAGCGCGTCGCCTCGGGGTCGCACAGGCCGGCGCCGGCCACCAGGGTGTCTTCGACGTGCGCATCGAAGCTGTCGCCCGCCGCCAGCACGGCCGCGATGCCGCCCTGCGCCCAGGCGCTGGAGCCGTCGTTCAGCGCGCGCTTGGTCAGCACGGCCACGCGGTGCGTGGGCGCCAGGTGCAGCGCGGCCGAGAGGCCGGCCAGGCCGCTGCCGACGATGAGGACGTCGAAGTCGCGCACGACGGAAGTCACTGGGTATGGGGACCGGTTGGGTCAGGCTGGCGAATAAGCCAATCTGACGTAGATGGGGGCGAAGGCTTCGGCCTGCGTGATCTCGATCAGCGTCTCCTTCGCAAGCTCCAGCATTGCGATGAAGGTGACGATCAGCACCGGCACGCCGCGCGACACGTCGAAGAGCTTCTCGAATTCGACGAAGCGCTGGCCCTGCAGGTGGCGCAGCACGATGCTCATGTGCTCGCGCACGTTGAGTTCCTCGCGCGAGATCTTGTGGTGCTGCACGAGCTTGGCGCGCTTCATGATGTCGGCCCATGCATCGCGCAGTTCGATCACGTCCACGTCGGGAAAGCGCGGCTTCAGCGACTGCTCGATGTAGACCTGCGCCTTCCAGAAGTCGCGGCCGTACTGCGGCATGGCGCTGATGGCGGCGGCCTGCAGCTTGGTCTGCTCGTACTCGAGCAGGCGGCGCACGAGCTCGGCGCGCGGGTCTTCGGCCTCTTCGCCGTCGGCCACCTTCTTGGGCGGCAGCAGCATGCGCGACTTGATCTCGATCAGCATCGCTGCCATCAGCAGATATTCGGCTGCGAGCTCGAGGTTCGTCTGGCGGATCTCGTCGACGTAGCTCAGGTACTGCCGCGTGAGCCCCGCCATCGGGATGTCGAGGATGTTGAAGTTCTGCTTGCGGATCAGGTAGAGCAGCAGGTCCAGCGGGCCTTCGAAGGCTTCCAGGAACACCTGCAGCGCCTCGGGCGGGATGTACAGGTCCTTCGGCATCGCGAAGAGCGGCTCTCCATAGAGCCTCGCGAGCGCGACCTGATCGACCACCTCGGGCATGTCGACCACCAGCGTGCCGTTGTCCTCGTCGCTCTTCATCGGGCTGTTGCTATCGTTTCAATAGCTGCCAGCGCAATGCGGACGGGCGTGTGCTGCCAGATCGGCATCACTGAATTACTTGGCCTGGGTCTGGTAGACGTAGGGCTGCATCGGCACGCGGGCTTCGCTGTACTCCTCGAGCAGGCTGCGGTCGAGGTGCTTGTCCCAGAGGAGGGCGCGGCCAGCGCGCTGCTCGGCTTCCAGCGTGGGCTTCTTTTCCTTCATTTCCTCGATGAAGTTCGTGATCTCGGAGGTGTAGTGGGGGCGGCGGAAGATGGACATAGACTGGACCTTTGTTGGCGCGAATTTTACCGGGGACGGCATGAAGCAACTTCAAGGGTGGCGGATCGGCATGGCAATCGGGTGTCTGGCGGCGGCGATCGGGCTCGCCGCATGCGACTCGAAGAACATCAGCGAGCTGGAGGAAGGCGTGTCCACCGAGGCCGACGTGCGGGCCCGCTTCGGCCAGCCGGAGAACATCTGGGACGCCCCCGGGGGCGCCCGCGTGTTCGAATACAACCGCCAGCCCGCGGGCCAGAAGAACTACATGATCACCATCGGCACCGACGGCAAGATGAGCGCCCTGCGCCAGGTGCTCACGCCCGAGAACTTCGCCAAGGTGCAGCCCGGGATGATGATGGAAGACCTGCGCAAGATGCTGGGCAAGCCCGCCAAGGTCACGCCCTATGCCCTCAAGCGCGAGACCGAGTGGGAATGGCGCTGGGTGCAGCCGCCGAATTCGTCCATGGTCTTCACCGCCACCCTCAACGACGACCAGCGCGTGGTGCGCAGCGGCTCCTCGCCCGACCGGGGCACCGAGGCGCCGTAGTCTCCATGGCGGCTATGCGCCGTGCGACGCGCCGGGCTGGCCCGTCGTCAATTCCTCGGCAAAGCCCGAACGCACCAGCACCTCGAGCGGTTGCGGCTGCAGCGATTCGATGCGCAACAATCCGTCGCGCGCCAGCACCGCCCGGTGCAGCTGCCGCAGCGCATCGACACCGGTGGCGTCGATGTAGATCAGGTGCGTGGCGTCCAGCACCACCGTCATGCCGCGCGGCGCGCGCTCGGCGGCATTCACCGCCTCGTCGAGCTTGGCCGCCGCGCCGAAGAACAGCGCGCCGTAGAGGCTGTAGGTGAGCACTGGCGGCTGCAGCGTGACCAGTTCGACGCTGAACAGTCCGTTCATGCGCCGGATGAAGAGCGCGCAGGCCAGCACGATGCCCACCTGCACCGCCACCGTCAGGTCGAACACCACCGTGAGGAAGAAGGTGCCCAGCATCAGCAGCCGGTAGTGGCGGCTGAAGTGCCGCAGCTGCGCGGGCGTGAACTCGCGCCATTCCCCCATGTTCAGGCCCACGAACACCAGGATGCCCGCCAGCACCGCGAGCGGCACGTGGCGCGCCAGCGGCGCGGCCAGCAGCACCACCAGCAGCAGCGTGAGCGCATGCACCACGCCCGCGACCGGCGAGCTCGCGCCCGAGCGGATGTTGGTGACCGTGCGCGCGATGGTGCCGGTGGCCGGCATGCCGCCGAAGAAGGGCGTGACCACGTTCGCGATGCCCTGCGCCATCAGCTCCTGGTTGGGGTCGTGGCGCGGCTGGCCGCTGATCTGGTCGGAAACGCGCGCGCACAGCAGCGACTCGATGGCGCCCAGCAGCGCGATGGTCAGCGTCGGCGTCACGAGCTGCTTCACCGTCTCCCACGAGAAATCGGGCAGGGCGAAGGCCGGTACGCCCTCGGGAACGCCGCCGAAGCGCGTGCCGATGGTTTCCACCGGCAGCCCGAAGCCCCACGACACCAGCGTGAGCGTGACCAGCGCCACGATCGGCCCCGGCATGCGCGCGCCCACCTGCACGACGCGCATGCGCGCCACCGGGCCCGCCAGGCGCAGCACGGCGTTGCCGATCCTCGAGTCGCCGCGCAGCAGCAGCGGCCACAGCAGCAGCCCGCCCACGCAGGCGATGCCCAGCGCGAAGGCGTGCGGGTTGAAGGTGCCGATCCGCAGCGCCATCGCGTGCAGTTGCGAGAACACGTCGGCCGGCATCTTCTCCACCGTGAGCCCGAGCAGGTCCTTGAGCTGCGACAGCAGGATCAGTACCGCGATGCCGTTGGTGAAGCCCACCACGATCGACAGCGGCACGAAGCGCACCAGCCGCCCCAGCCCGAACAGCCCCGCCACGAACAGCAGCACGCCCGCGCAGGCGGTGGAAATCAGCAGATTGGCGACGCCGTAGCGCTCGACGATGCCGTAGACGATCACGATGAACGCGCCCGCCGGCCCGCCGATCTGCACCGCCGAGCCGCCCAGCAGCGAGATCAAAAAGCCCGCGATGATCGCCGTCCAGATGCCCGCTTCCGGCTTGAGCCCCGAGGCAATGGCGAAGGCCATGGCCAGCGGCAGCGCGACGATGCCCACCGTGGCGCCCGCGCCCAGGTCCTTGAAGAAGCGCTCGCGGTCGTAGCCCGTGAGTGCGTCCAGCAGGCGGGGGCGGAAGCGGGTGAGGTTCAGCGGGGATTGCATGGGCCGCTCATTGTGGCCCGGCCCGCCGTCGTTCGAATGCCGGTCCGGTCAGCGCGGTCCGGCTGCTGCTGCTGGCAGCAGCTGCTCGATCCAGCGCACCGGAATCGCGCCCGGCACGAAGGTGCCGTCGCCGAAGACCAGCGCGGGCGTGCCCCGGATGCCGAGCCTGCGCCCGAGCGCGGCATTGCGCTGCAGCGCCGATGCATCGCAACCGCCGGCGATTGCGGCGGGCTCGGTGCCTTTCTCGATCCAGGCTTCCCACGCTGCGGCCCTGTCCTTGCTGCTGCACCAGAGATTGCGGGCCTTGGCCGACGAGTCCTCGCCCAGCACCGGATAGAGAAACACGTGCACCGTGACGTTGCCGAGGGCCTTCAGGTCCTTGTCGACACGCTTGCAGTGGCCGCAGTTCGGGTCGGAGAACACCGCAATCTGCCGCTTGCCGTCGCCGTGCACGACCTTGATCGCGTCCTGGAAGGGCAGTTGCTCGAAGCGCATCCCGTCGAGCTTGCCGAAGCGCCCTTCGACGGAATCGGAACGGCGCTGGGCGAAGGCAGCCGGCAGTGCGGGCAGTGCGCTGAGTGCGCAAGCAGTGAGGAGAAAGTTGCGGCGGAGATTCACTGAAGCCTTCGAAAGTCAGACGGCCTGCGCATGCAGCGCTTCGGCGGACGATTCTCGCGGCCACAGCGCGAGCCCTCCGGCCAGGCTCCATGCCTGCGCATGGCCCAGCCGGCGCAGCGCCTTGGCGGCCTGCGCGCTGCGGTTGCCGCTGCGGCAGAAGAACACCACCGGCGTCTGTTCGGGCAGCGCCAGCCAGTCGGGCAGGGCGTTGGGCAGCCTCGACAGCGGCACGGCCTGCAGTCGGGTCGCCGCGTCGAGCACGGGCGCGTGGCCGACACGCTGCTCGTAGGGCTCGCGCACGTCGACCAGCACGAGGCCGGGGTGCGCCTGCTGCAGGGCTGCCAGCGCCTCGGGCTTGAGGTCGAAGGCCGGGCCGGCGGTGCAGGTGTCGACGCGGGCGCCGCAGGCCATGGTCCGGTACTCGGTGAGCGCGAGGCCGCGCTCCAGCGCTTCCTTGGCGCTCGCGAAGCCGGCCGCGTCGAGGGCGCCGGAAAGAACCTGCTTCAGCAGCGGCTGGGCGGCGCATTCGGTATCCAGCGTGGCCGCGAAGCGGTCGTCGTAGTCGTGGCCCGGCAGCATCAGGGTGCCGGGCTGCAGCGCTTGCTGCAACTTGAGCAGCGAGGGGCCGTAGGCCAGCGGCTCGCTCTGCGCGAAGTCGCTGCGGCCCAGCGCGCCGGGCATCACGGTGTCGCCGACGAAGGCCAGGCGCAGGCCGCCGGTGTCGTGCAGCAGGTAGGCGGTGGAGTCGGCGGTGTGGCCGGGCAGCGCCAGCCGCGTGAGCCGCTGCGTGCCGAGTTCGATCTGCTGCGCGCCTTGCGGCCATCCGAGCGCATCCACGGGGCCGGCTTCGCGCTGCGATTCGGGCACGGCGGCGAGCAGTTCGGGGCCCGAGGAGGCGTGGTCGCCGTGGCTGTGCGTGTCGAGCACGGCGGCCAGCGTGTAGCCGTGGCAGCCCAGCCATTGCGTGAGCTGGCCGGTCAGTTCGGGCAGCGGGTCGATGACCACGCAGCGGCGGCTGGCGGCGTCGGCCAGCAGGTAGCAGCAGGCGCCGTCCACCACGAAGCGGGTCAGCCGCTCGGGCGGCAGCGCATGGCTCTGTGGCGTGGTGCTCAGGCAGCTGTCGCGCAGCGATTCGCCGCACGAGGCGATGCGGGCACAGGCCTCGTCGATGAAGGCGTCGTCGGCGGCCGGTCCGAAGGACAGCCGTACCGCCGATGCGGTGCGCCACGCGGGCAGCCCCATCGCTTCCAGCACGTAGCTGGGCCGGGCCTTCGATGCGCCGCAGGCGGAGCCGCCGCTGACGCGCATGTCGGCGGCGTCGAACAGGTCCAGCAGCAGCTTGGAGCTCAGGCCGGGCACCGAGAAGTTCAGCGTGGTCGGCAGGGACAGCTCGGGCGGCGCGTTGAACACCAGGCCCGGGAAGGCATCGCGCAGCGCGGCGGCGAGGCGGTCGCGGTAGGCGGTGAGCGTGCCGTGGTCCTGGAAGGTGGTTCCTTCTTCCAGCGCCTCCAGCACGGCGCCCAGCGCCGCGATGCCCGACATGTTCTCGGTGCCGGAGCGCAGCGAGTCTTCCTGGCCGCCGCCGGCCATCAGCGGCGTGAAGGGCGCGCCCTGGCGCACGTACAGCATGCCGATGCCCTTGGGCGCATAGAGCTTGTGGCCGGAGAAGGGCGCGTAGTCGATGGGCCGCTCGCCCAGCCACAACGGCAGCTTGCCGAGGGCCTGCACGCTGTCGACCATCCACAGCGCCGGGCTGCTTGCGAGCGCGGCGGCGATGCCGTCGAGGTCGCTCACCACACCGGTCTCGTTGTTGGCCGCCATCGTGCAGACCATGCCGGCGCGCGGCGCATGGGCGCGCAGCCAGCCGAGGTCGTAGCGGCCGTCGCGGCCCACGGGAATGGCCTGCACCTCCAGGTTCAGGCCCAGCAGGGCGTTCCAGTGCCTGAGCGCCTCGGGCACGGCCTTGTGCTCGGTCGCGCCGTAGAGCAGCAGCTCGGCGGCGGTATCGCCGGCCTGGCGCCGGGCGCGCAGCGCGCTCAGGGCCGAGAGCACGGCGGTCTGGATGCCTTCGGTCGCGCCGCTGAGGAACAGCAGCTGCCCCGAGGGCGCGCCGATCACCCGGCGGCCGCGGGCGCGCACGGCGTCCATCAGCGCCCGGGCCTTCAGGCCGGTGGTGTGGATGCTGCTGGGGTTCCCGAAATCGCCGGCCATGGCGGCGAGTGCCGCGGCGCGGGCCTGCGCAAGAACGGGGGTGGTGGCGTTGGCGTCCAGATAGATTTCCATGGACAGGATTCTGCAAAGCCGCGCCAGGAAAAGGCTTGCGTTCCAGGCTCCATTTCTTCAGTATTTGAGAATACAGTTCTAAAAAATATGAAGAAGATAAAAATTGATTCCATGGATCGCAAGATCCTCGAACTGCTGCAGCAGAACGCCGAGTTGCAGGTCGCCGAACTGGCCGCGAAGGTCGGCCTGTCGCAAACGCCCTGCTGGCGGCGCATCCAGCGCCTGAAGGAGGCCGGCGTCATCACCCGCAGCGTGACGCTGGTCGATCCGCAGAAGGTGAACGTGGGCGTCACCGTGTTCGTCGCCGTGCGCACCCGCACGCACTCGCAGGCCTGGTTCGAGCACTTCAAGGCGGTGGTCGACGTGATTCCCGAGGTCGTCGAGTTCTACCGGATGAGCGGCGACATCGACTACCTGCTGCGGGTGGTCGTGCCCGACATCGCTGCCTACGACAAGGTCTACAAGCGCCTGACTGCCGACACCGACCTGTCGGACGTGAGCTCCAGCTTCGCGATGGAGGAAATCAAGTTCACCACCGCGCTGCCGCTTTCCTACGTCGAATGAGAACAGCGGCGAGGCCGCCATGCGAACTTTCAGTCAACTTATCCGGAGCGAGGGTTGCAGATACATTTTTGACATTCATTGACATTTGGTTGCTGACATTACCGGGGCCGTCCGATGCACATCCTGCTTGTCGCGAGCGCGTTCAACAGCCTGACGCAACGGGTTCTCGCCGAACTCCAGGACCGTGGCCACACCGTCGGCGTGGCGCTGGCCCTCGGCAATGACGATGCACTGCGCGAGGCGGTGCGGGTGCATGCGCCGCAGCTCGTCGTGGCGCCGATGCTGACCACCGCGATTCCCGAGGACATCTGGAGCGCCCACACCTGCCTGATCGTGCATCCTGGCCCGCCCGGCGACCGCGGCCCCTCGTCGCTCGACTGGACGCTGCAGGGTGCCGCCGAGAGCTGGGGCGTCACCGTGCTCGAGGCCGTGGCCGAAATGGACGCGGGCGATGTCTGGGCCTGGTCGCCGCTGAAGCTGCCGCCGCTGGCCGGCAAGAGCGATCTGTACCGCGGCGAGGTGGCCGACGCGGCGCTCGACGCGGTGCTGCTCGCCGTCGAGCGTTTCGCCTCCGGCAGGCACAAGCCGCAGAAGCAGGAGCCCGAGGCGCTCGCCGCCGGCTGGCGGCCCTTCATGAAGCAGGAGGAGCGGCGCATCGACTGGACTCGTGACCCGACCGAAGCAGTGCTGCGCAAGCTACGCGCGGCCGATTCGCAGCCCGGCGTGCTCGACGAGCTGCTGGGCGCGCGCTGGTACCTGCACGGCGGCCACCCCGAGGACGAGCTGCGCGGCAGCCGCCCCGGCGAGCTGATCGCCACCCGCGCCGGCGCCATCTGCCGCGCCACCGTCGACGGCGCGGTGTGGATTGCGCAACTGCGCCCCTGGCGCGAGCCCGGCTCGCGCCTGCCCAGCTACAAGCTGCCGGCCGTCGAGGCGCTGGGCGATCTGCTGCCCTTCGAAGTGCCCGAGGTGCCGGCGCCACTGCAACTGCCGGCCGGGCGCTGCACCTTCTCGGACATCCGATACAGCGAGCAGGGCGATGTCGGCGTGCTGAACTTCAGCTTTCCGGGCGGCGCGATGAGCACCGCGCAGTGCCGCCGGCTGCTGGAGGCCTACCGCTTCGCCTGCACCCGGCCGACCTCGGTGCTGATGCTGGGCGGCGTGCGCGATTTCTTCTCCAACGGGATCCATCTCAACGTGATCGAGGCGGCCGAAGATCCGGCCGAAGAGTCGTGGGCCAACATCCACGCGATGAACGACCTCGTCGAGGCGGTGCTGGGCACGACCGACCGGCTCACCGTGTCGGCGCTCGGCGGCAACGCGGCGGCCGGCGGCGTGATGCTTGCGCTGGCGGCCGACGAGGTGTGGTGCCGCGACGGCGCCGTGCTCAACCCGCACTACAAGCTGATGGGGCTGCACGGCTCGGAATACTGGACCTACATCCTTCCGCGCCGCGTGGGCGAGAGCGAGGCGCTGCGGCTCACGCAGTCGGCCCTGCCGGTGAGCGCGAAGCGCGCCGTCGAACTCGGCATGGCGGAACGCGTGTTGCAGGCCGCGCCCGAGGAACTGGGGGCCGAAGTGGCCCGGCTGGCAGCGGAACTCGCCGCATCGCCGGAGCTGGCCGATCGCATCGCGCGGAAGAAGGCGATGCGCGAGCAGGACGAATCGGTGAAGCCGCTGCAGCGCTATCGCGACGAGGAACTGACCCACATGCGCCGCAACTTCTTCGACGCGCGCGAGCCGCATGCGGGGCTCAGGTCGGCGTTCGTGCGGAAAGAGAAGGCGCTGCACACGCCGCCGCATGTGGCCCGGCTGGGGCTGGCGGACTGAGCCTTCGAGGCCCGTTTACTGGCTGTCGGGAATCACCGCATCCGCCGCAGCGCCCACGGCCTTGCCCGTGATGCGCGCGGTGCCGATGGCCGCGTCGGCCGCCAGTCCGACCGCGCTGGCGCCCACGCTCACCGCCGTGCCCGCCACCGTCACCACGGCGCAGCCGCCCAGCACTGCCGAAAGCGACGCAAGCAGAAGGAGGCGGCGCAGCAGTGCGGTCATGGCGGTTCCCTTTCTTCGATGAAGCCGGTCAGCGGACCCGCATGCCCGGCGTCGCGCCCGGCCAGGGTTCGAGCACGTGGATGCCGGGGTGGGCCTTCTCGTCGCCATGGCTGGCGGCCAGCACCATGCCCTCGCTCACGCCGAACTTCATCTTGCGCGGCGCGAGGTTGGCGACCAGCACGGTGAGCTTGCCCACCAGCTGCTCGGGCTGGTAGGCCGAGGCGATGCCGCTGAACACGTTGCGGGTCTTGCCTTCGCCCGTGTCGAGCGTCAGGCGAAGAAGTTTGCTGGAGCCCTCGACCTTCTCGCAGGCCACGATCTTCGCGATGCGCAGGTCGATCTTCGCGAAGTCGTCGATGGTGATGGTGGGCGCGATGGCCTCGCCGCCCGGCAGCTCCGTCGTCTCCTGTGCCGCGGCGGGGGCTGCAGCAGCGGCGGGTTCGGGCGCGTCGAAGAGCTTGTCGACCAGCTTGGGGTCGGCGCGCTGCATCAGGTGCTTGTACTCGCCGATGGCGTGGCCCACGGGCAGCGGCTGCGCAGCGTCGGCCCAGGCCAGCGGCTGGATCTTCAGGAAGGCCTCGACGTTCAGCGCCAGCGCCGGCAGCACCGGCTTCAGGTACAGCGTGAGCAGGCGGAATGCCTCGATGCACACGGTGCACACGTCATGCAGGCGTGCCTCGGCGCCTTCCTTCTTGGCCAGCTCCCAGGGCTTGTTCTGGTCGACGTACTCGTTGACCTTGTCGGCCAGCGCCATCACCTCGCGCAGCGCGCGGGCGTAGTCGCGGCCGTCGTAGAGCGAATGCAGCTGCGCCGCCGCGTCGCGCAGCGTGAACAGCAGCGCGTCGCCATCGGCCGACACCTCGCCCAGCTTGCCGCCGAAGCGCTTGCCGATGAAGCCTGCCGCGCGGCTGGCGATGTTGATGTACTTGCCCACGAGGTCGCTGTTGACGCGCGCGACGAAGTCCTCGGGGTTGAAGTCGATGTCCTCGTTGCGGCCGTTGAGTTTGGCGGCGATGTAGTAGCGCAGCCACTCGGGGTCGAGCCCGATCGACAGATACTTGAGCGGGTCGATGCCGGTGCCGCGGCTCTTGCTCATCTTCTCGCCGCTCACCGTGAGGTGGCCGTGCACGTACACGGCGTCGGGCGCCTTGCGGCCGCTGAAGTGCAGCATCGCGGGCCAGAACAGCGTGTGGAAGGTGATGATGTCCTTGCCGATGAAGTGCACCTGCTCCAGCTCGGGGTCGGCCATGTACTCGGTGTACGAGATGCCGTCGCCGCCGAGTTCGATGCAGCGCTTGTCCAGCAGGTTCTTCAGCGAGGCCAGGTAGCCCACGGGCGCGTCGAGCCACACGTAGAAGTACTTGCCCGGCGCATCGGGGATCTCGATGCCGAAGTAGGGTGCGTCGCGGCTGATGTCCCAGTCGCCGAGGCCGCCCTTGCCCTCATCGTCCTTGTAGAGCCATTCGCGGATCTTGTTCTGCACCTCGGGCTGCACGTGGCCGGCGGCTGCCGTCCATTCCTTCAGGTAGGCCTCGCAGCGCGGGTCGGAGAGCTTGAAGAAGAAATGCTCGGAGCTGCGCAGCTCGGGCTTGGCGCCCGAGAGGGCCGAGTAGGGGTTGATCAGCTCGGTGGGGGCATACACCGCGCCGCACACCTCGCAGTTGTCGCCGTACTGGTCCTTCGAGTGGCAGTTGGGGCACTCGCCCTTGATGAAGCGGTCGGCCAGGAACATGCCCTTTTCGGGGTCGTAGAACTGCTCGACGCTCTTGGTGCTGATCAGGCCGTTGGCGCGCAGGTCGCGGTAGATGTCCTGCGCGAGCTGGTGGTTTTCTGGTGCGTCGGTCGAGTGCCAGTTGTCGAAGGAGATGTAGTAGCCGTCGAGATACGGCTTGCGGCCCGCGGCGATCTCGGCCACGAAGGCCTGCGGCGTCACGCCGGCCTTGTCGGCCGCGATGGTGATGGCCGCGCCGTGGGCGTCGTCGGCGCACACGAAGTTGACCTCGGCGCCGTTCATTCGCTGGTTCCGCACCCAGATGTCGGCCTGGATGTACTCCATCATGTGGCCGATGTGGAACTTGCCGTTGGCATACGGCAGGGCGGTGGTGACGAAGAGCTTGCGCGGGGCGGACATCGGGGAGGGCGCTTTCGGGAGTGGCTGACGGGGAACCGGGCATTTTAGGTGGCGCGGCTGCCGGGCGCCTCACGATGAGTCGACAAACCGGTCAAACGTGCATGGCATCATCCCCGCTCCAAAAAACTGGGAGGGATTCAATGCACAGCAACAAGTCATTCGCTTTCAAGGCGATTCTGGGCGCGGCCGTCGCAGCCGCGGCAAGCGGCAGCGCGATTGCCGCCACACCCTCTTTCGCCGATTGTTTCAAGCTCAAGCCCGGCGTGGCCTATACGCTGAGCGACCGGTCGAAGGTCCAGATCGTCAAGTCCCAGTTCGCGGGCAAGGCTGCGATCGGCGTGGTGAGCATCGACGAAGGCGCCAAGAGCGTGAAGTACTTCGACGAAACCGGCCGTCAGCGGCTGGGTTCCGAGCAGTACGGCATCGCGGCGCTGGGCGGCAACGCCGGCAAGGTCGTCATCAAGGAGGTTTTCGCGGCGCCGTTTCCCGAGGTCCCGGCCGATGCCAAGCCGGGTGGCACCTTCAAACTGGCGGGCAAGGGAACCAGGACGACGAAGGACGGCAGCGAGTCCTTCGACTTCGGCAAGAGATACCAGGCCGAGCATGTTTTCGTCGGCTTCGAGAACCTGGAACTGAAGCCGAACTACAACTCGCGCACTTTCGAGAACGTCTGCCACCTGAGCTCGCGCGGCGAGGACAACTCGGTCGACTCCTGGTACGCGCCGCAATACGGCGTCATCAAGATGCAAGTGAAGACCTCCAAGGGCGAGGCGCTCTTCAGCTACGAACTCGACGGCCTGGAAGAGCGTTGAGCCGTCGGCGGGATGCCGGCTGGGAATAAGGCTTTGGTTTCGCCGAGGCGCCCTGGCGTGGGATGATTCCCGCCGGAGATCGCCCGCCGGTGTGTCGCATCCGGTGGCAAGCGATGCGCACGACGCCGGGCGGCCGGTCTCCTCAAGTTTTTTCGCCAATCGACCTGAGCGCCCCACCATGACCACTCCCATTCCCGCAACCCTGATCCCCGGCGACGGCATCGGTCCCGAAATCGTCGACGCCACGCTGGCCGCGCTCGACGCGCTGAAGGCGCCCTTCACCTGGGACACGCAGATCGCCGGCCTGGGCGGCGTCAAGGCTTCGGGCGACCCGCTGCCGCAAGCCACGCTCGACAGCATCCGCAAGACCCGCCTCGCCCTGAAGGGCCCGCTGGAGACCCCTTCGGGCGGCGGCTACCGCTCGTCGAACGTGCGGCTGCGCGAGGAATTCCAGCTCTACGCCAACCTGCGCCCCGCGCGCACCATCATTCCCGGCGGGCGCTTCGACAAGATCGACCTGGTGGTCGTGCGCGAGAACCTCGAGGGCCTCTACATCGGCCACGAGCACTACGTGCCCATCGACGGCGACCCGCACGCCGTGGCCATGGCCACCGGCATCAACACCCGCCAGGGCAGCCGCCGCCTGCTCGAATACGCCTTCGACACGGCCGTGGCCACCGGCCGCAAGAAGGTCACGCTGGTGCACAAGGCCAACATCATGAAGGCGCTCACGGGCATCTTCCTGGAGACCGGCCTGGACCTCTACGAGAAGAAGTACAAGGGCAAGTTCGAGCTCGACACGGTCATCATCGACGCCTGCGCGATGAAGCTGGTGCTCAACCCCTGGCAGTTCGACATGCTGGTCACGACCAACCTTTTCGGCGACATCCTTTCCGACCTCGTGGCCGGGCTGGTCGGCGGCCTGGGCATGGCGCCCGGCGCCAACATCGGCACCGACGCGGCGATCTTCGAGGCCGTGCACGGCTCCGCCCCCGACATCGCCGGCAAGGGCATCGCCAACCCCACCGCCTTGCTGCTTGCCGCCGCGCTGATGCTCGACCACGTGAAGCTGCCCGAGCTGGCCGCGCGCCTGCGCACCGCCATCGACGAGACGCTGAACATCGACAAGGTGCGCACCGGCGACCTGGGCGGCACGGCGGGTACGGCGGCGTTCACGAAGGCGCTGGTCAGCCGCATCAACGGCGCTTGAGTCTCGCTGCGGCCGCGTTTCCCTTTTCGAGCCCACATGTCATCGACAACCCTTCCAGTCCTTTCCCTGGTCGAAACCCGCGTGCTCGGCGTGCTCGCCGAAAAGCAGCGCACCGTGCCCGACAGCTACCCGCTCACGCTCAACTCGCTGGTGTCGGGCTGCAACCAGAAGACCAGCCGCAACCCGGTGCTCGAACTCACCGAGTCGCAGGTGCAGGCCGCCATCGACAGCCTGCGGGGCTACAGCCTCGTGGCCGAGACCAGCGGCGGGCGGGCATTCCGCTACGAGCACAACGTCGACCGCGTGCTGCGCATCCCGTCGCAGTCGGTGATCCTGCTGACCGTGCTGATGCTGCGCGGCCCGCAAACGGCGGGCGAACTGCGCATCGCCTGCGACCGCATGCACAACTTCGCGGATATCTCGTCGGTGGAAGGCTTCCTCGACGAGCTCGCCGAGCGCCCGGCCGGCGCGCTGGTGGTGAAGCTGCCGCGCCTGCCCGGTGCGCGCGAGAGCCGTTGGGCGCATCTGCTGAGCGGTCCGCCGGCCGAGGAAACCATGCGGCCTGCCGGTGTGTCGGCCGATGCGGCGCAGGCGTCGCACGACGTGTCGCTGGGCGAAGTCGCCGCGCTCAAGGCCAACGTGGCGCGGCTCGAGGCCGAGGTGGCTTCGCTGAAGGCGCTGCTGGGGCGGGTGTGTTCGGAGCTGGGGATTTCCGAGGCGGGCTGACCGCCCGTCCAGTGGATTCGCCAGTCGGCTGACGTCCTGCATCGATGAAGATCCCGCTTCCCTTCCTGTTCAAGGCCCTGGGGATACTGGTTGCGCTGGGTCTTGTGCTCACGGTGGCGCCCCTGTTCATCGCCGCAATGCTTCCGCGCGGCCACCGTATGGCGGATCGACTTCGGTTGTTTGCCAGCTATGTGCCGGTAGCGGTGATGTTCTGCATTGCCCGCTTCGAGATACTCCTGGCCATGGTCGTCATCGTCGTCGGCCTGACCATCGCGCTGCTCCACGCGTGAAACACATCTGTCCGCACTGCAAGGCCGCCGGCATCGGCGGTCTCGCCAAGCGTTGGTCCAGCCGTGCCAATCCGGCCGAATGTCCGGCCTGCAGCGGTCTTTCGCATGTGCTGGCGAGCACCAGCAGCGGCATCTGGGTTGCTGGCATCGTGATCTTCATGTTCGCGTTGGTCGGCGGGCTGGCGCTGCATTCGGGGCTTCTGTTCGTGAGTGGGGCGGTCCTTGCGGCGGCAGTCAACGTGCTGGCCTGGAGGCGCGCGAAGCTGTATCCGATCTCCAGGGAAAGCGCGGGCAATGCGGCAAGGGCCGGCTGGTTCGTGGCCGGCGTCTACGCCTTCATCGCGCTCTTCCACTAGCTAGCACCGCGGTCGAGAGAGGCGGCAGGGGCGTTCGCGCACCGGCATCTTCTGCTCACCGCATTTCACACGGGCTTCACGCAGCCCGCACATCCGGTGCCTAACTTCGGCCTCCATCGTGAAAACCACTGGAGCCCCGAATGGACAACGGACCCACCATCGCCTGGCGCGACCACACGCCCTTCGACGACATCACCCGCCGTGCGCTCGCATGGCTCGCTGCACTGGCCGGCATCGCGAGCCTGTATGCCTTCTTCTGGTGGGCCGCCTCGGCCACCGGCTTCTTCCTCTTCGACGGCTGGCGCCACACCTGGCAGAGCCTGGGCACGGCGATCGTCTTCCGTGACCTGGACACGGTCTACTACCTGCTGAGCTGGGTCCTTTCCGTTCTGGGCGGCCTCTGTGGCTGGATCGCGCTGGTCGGCTTTGCCTTCACGCATCGGCGCGGCTGGGAGGCTGTCGCGCCCTGGATCAAGATCGGCTGCGCCGTCGGCGTGGCGGCAGGGCTGGCCTTCGAGCCCGGGCGCCTGCTCGCGCTGGCACCGATCGTCTGCGCGGTGGCGCTGCTGCTGCGTTCGATGATGCCGGTGCCATCCGCTGGGGCAGAGTTCGGCTCTCGAACATCGGCACGTCCAGACTGAGCTTCAGCGGTTCCATCGCGGCCGGCGTGCGCGAGTGCCGGGCGACGCACCTGCCACTACGCCGCGTTCCAGCCGAAAAAGCGCAACACTTCGTCGCGCTGCTTCATTGTGTCGGCGCGCCCCAGCGCCATCAGCTCGCGCGTGTAGGCCGACTCGAACAGCAGGTAGCTGGCCAGTGCGCCGCCCTTCACGTCGGCAGCCACTTTCGAGCCGCCCAGCAGGTGCCGCACCGCGCCGGGCAGGGCGTCGACGTGGCGTGCCGCGATCACGTCCAGGCGCTCCGAGGGCGAGATCACCAGCAGGTCGAGCGGGCGCAGCGAGCTCGCCGCGCGCGCCTCCTCGGGAATCAGCCCCAGCGTGTGGTTGATGCGGCGCAGGCGCTCGATGTCCACCGCCAGCGCGTCCAGGAAGATGCTCGACAGCGCATGGCCCGCGATCTGCGCCATGGTCGGATAGCCGCTGTGGGTATTGGGCGCGGTGGCGTCGCGCGGCTCGTGCATGCGGCCCGCGCCGATCACCACGATGCGCTGCGCGCCAAGGTGGATGGCCGCCGCGATGGGGGCCGACTGCCGCATCGAGCCGTCGCCGAAGTATTCGGTGTGGCCCTGCATCGGCAGTGCCGTGGCCGGGAACACGAATGGAATGGCCGAGGAGGCCAGCAGGTGCGCATGCGTGATGCTGTCGCGCACCGACAGGCGCTGCGAGCGCACCCAGGGCTCCATCGGCACGGCGGCCTCGAAGAAGGTGACGTGCTCGCCCGAGCTGTAGCTCGACGCGGTCACGGCCAGCGCCTGCAGGTGGCCTTCCTTCATGAGCCGGGGCAGCCGGTCGAGCAGCACCATGCGCTGCAGCAGCTCGGACAGCGGCGTGTTGTCCAGCAGCGACTTCGGCTTGATGCGCATCCAGTTGGCCGCGAAGCGCCCGAAGCCGAGCAGCATGCGCCAGCGCGTGCCGCTGCCGATCACCGAGAGCGAATCGGCGCGGTACACCTGCTCGGCGCGGAACTGGCCCCAGACCTCGGCGATGTGGCCCACCACGTAGTCGAAGTCGTCGCAGCCGCAGGCCAGCGCCGCCGCGTTGATGGCGCCGGCCGAGGTGCCGGTGATGACCTGGAAGGGGTTGCCGGTGCCGGTGAGCGCCGGCCCGGCGGCGCGGCGGATTTCGGCGATGGCTTCCAGTACGCCCACCTGGTAGGCGGCCCGGGCGCCGCCCCCGGTGAGCAGAAGGCCGGTGACGGGGCTTGTCTCGGGCATTTTTGTTCGTTGTCGGGCTATTGGAGGCGCTCGGGGTGCGCGCCTGGCGAGCCCCTTAGACTACCGGCCATTCAGGAGTTTGATCAATGGCACTCACCCCAGAAGGGCTCATGGAGGCACTCAAGGCCGTCCAGGACCCTAACACCGGCAAGCCTTTCGCGGCGACCCGTTCGCTCAAAAACCTCCAGGTCTCGGAGGGCGACGTCTCGTTCGACCTCGAACTCGGCTACCCGGCGAAAAGCCAGCACGCGGCCATCCGCAAGGAGCTGGTGGCGGCCACCAAGGCGCTGCCGGGCGTGGAGAACGTGTCGGTCAACATCGTCACCAGGGTCATCAGCCATGCGGTGCAGCGCGGCGTGCAGCTGATGCCCAACGTCAGGAACATCATCGCGGTGGCCTCGGGCAAGGGTGGCGTGGGCAAGAGCACCACGGCGGCCAACCTGGCGCTGGCGCTGGCGTCCGAGGGCGCCACGGTCGGCCTGCTGGACGCCGACATCTACGGCCCGAGCCAGCCCATGATGATGGGCATCGAGGGCCGCCCCGACAGCGCCGACGGCAAGACCATGGAGCCCATGGAGCGCCACGGCGTGCAGGTCATGTCCATCGGCTTCCTGGTCGACCAGGACCAGGCCATGATCTGGCGCGGCCCCATGGCCACCCAGGCGCTGGAGCAGCTGCTGCGCCAGACCAACTGGAAAGACCTCGACTACCTCGTCGTCGACATGCCCCCCGGCACCGGCGACATCCAGCTCACGCTGAGCCAGCGCGTGCCGATGACGGGCGCGGTGATCGTCACCACGCCGCAGGACATCGCGCTGCTCGACGCCAAGAAGGGCATCAAGATGTTCGAGAAGGTCGGCGTGCCGATCCTGGGCATCGTCGAGAACATGGCAGTGCACGTGTGCTCGAACTGCGGCCATGCCGAGCACATCTTCGGCGCCGACGGCGGCAAGAAGATGGCGGCCGAGTACCAGATGGAGTACCTGGGCGCGCTGCCGCTGGACATCAAGATCCGGCTGCAGGCCGACAGCGGCGCGCCCACCGTGGTGTCCGACCCCGAGGGCGAGGCGGCCGGCATCTACAAGGCGGTGGCCCGCCGCGTGGCCGTGGGCATCGCAGAGAAGGCGAAGGACTTCTCGGCGAAGTTCCCGACGATCTCGATCAGCAAGAACACCTGAAGAACGGCCTTTTCAGATGAACCTGCTCGCCTCGATGCGCTACCTGGTGGCGCTGAACGAGCACAAGCACTTCGGCCGCGCCGCCCAGGCCTGCCACATCACGCAACCGGCCTTGTCGAACGCGCTGCGGGCGCTGGAGACCGAGTTCGGCGTCGTCATCGTCAAGCGGGCACGCGTTTACGTGGGCCTCACGTACGAGGGCGAGCGCGTGCTGGCCACTGCGCAGCGCATGCTGCGCGACAACGAGGTGCTGCTGCAGGAGCTGCGCAGCGACGTGGACAACCCGCACGGGCGCCTGCGCATGGCGGCCGTGCCCACCGCGATACCGATGCTCTCGCGCTTCGCGGCGATGCTGCAGGAGCGGCACCCGGGCATCGTGCCGGCGGTGCTTTCGATGAGTTCGCAGGACCTGGAGACGGGACTGGAAAGTCTCTCCATCGACCTCGCGCTGGGCTACACCGAGCGCATGCACCTGCCGGGCATCAAGCTCAGCGCCTGGCCGCAGAGCGTGGAGCACTACTTCCTGCTGCGCCGCGCGAAGAAGCCCTCATCCGACGAGCTGCGCATCGGCCAGCCGATCTCGTGGGCCGAGGCGGGCAGGCTGCCGCTGTGCCTGCTCACCTCCGACATGCACAACCGCGCCATCGTCGACCAGGCGCTGCGCGAGGCGGGCGCGCCGGTGAGTCCGGCCATCGAGACCAACTCGGTGCTGGCTCTGGCGCTCGCGGTGAGCGCGGGCACCGTCAGCAGCGTACTGCCCGGAGGCATGGTGGATGCAGTGCGCACCCATCGCGAACTGGAAGCGCTGCCGCTGGTGGCGCCGGACGTGCGCACGCCCATCGGCTTCATGACGCAGGACGGCGTGCGCGCTTCGCGCGCCCTCGAGGCCGCGCTGGCGTTCATGCAGGCGCCCGAGTGGCAGGCGCGTCTGCAGCAGCATGACGGCTCGCTCGGCGAGTAATGGTCGTGCGATCGCCTGGCGATGCCACCAAAGGCCTGATCATTTAGTTATTGAATCAGGTCATGCCCTGATCGAATTTGACGGCGCTTAAACCGTTCGCAGACACTCCGCGCCCCGGATTAGCAAAAACTTACACATCCGGCGAACAAGGAGAAATATGGCAGGTTCATCTGCAGGCGTTCTCGATGGAGAACGCGTCGTTGGGGGAGGGGCGCAGACGCAACCCGGCTTCCTGGAAAAAGAACGCATCATCGCGGGCCCCGGCTTCAACCGCTGGCTCGTCCCACCGGCCGCATTGGCCATCCACCTTTGCATCGGCATGGCCTACGGCTTCTCGGTGTTCTGGCTGCCGCTGTCGAAGGCGCTGGGCACCGCGGGCACCGGCGCCCAGGCCTGCGCCAAGGACATGAGCTTCTTCGCCGAGCTCTTCGCCACCGGCTGCGACTGGCGCGTGGCCACCCTCGGCTGGATGTACACCCTGTTCTTCGTCTTCCTCGGCTGCTCGGCGGCCCTGTGGGGCGGCTGGCTCGAACGCGCGGGCCCGCGCAAGGCCGGCGTGGTGTCGGCGCTGTGCTGGTGCGGCGGCATGCTGCTGTCGGCACTGGGCATTCACCTGCACCAGTTCTGGCTGATGATCCTCGGCTCGGGCGTGATCGGCGGCATCGGCCTCGGGCTGGGCTACATCTCGCCGGTGAGCACGCTGATCAAGTGGTTCCCCGACCGCCGCGGCATGGCCACCGGCATGGCCATCATGGGCTTCGGCGGCGGCGCGATGATCGGCTCGCCGCTGGCGGTCGACCTGATGAAGCGCTTCTCCACCGCCACCGACGTGGGCGTGATGCAGACCTTCGTGGTCATGGCGCTGGGCTACTTCGTCTTCATGATGGCCGGCGCGCTGGGCTACCGCGTGCCGCCCTCGGGCTGGAAGCCCGAAGGCTGGACGCCGCCCCCGGCACAGACCAGCAACACCATGATCACGCAGCGCCACGTGCACGTGAAGAAGGTCTGGGGCATTCCGCAGTTCTGGCTCGTGTGGCTGGTGCTGTGCATGAACGTGAGCGCGGGCATCGGCGTGATCGGCATGGCCTCGCCCATGCTGCAGGAAGTGTTCGGCGGCGCGCTGATCGACCTGCCGGCCAGGTACGGCGAGCTCGACAAGACGCAGCTCGCGGCCATCGCCGTGGTGGCGGGCGGCTTCACGGCGCTGCTGTCGCTCTTCAACATCGGCGGGCGCTTCGTGTGGGCGAGCATGTCGGACAAGCTGGGCCGCAAGCTCACCTACACGGTGTTCTTCGTGCTCGGCGGCATCCTGTACGCGAGCATTCCGTCTTCGGCCGGCGCGGGCAGCAAGCTGCTGTTCGTGGGCGCCTGCTGCGTGATCGTGTCGATGTACGGCGGCGGCTTCGCCACCGTGCCGGCCTACCTGGCCGACCTGTTCGGCACTCAGTTCGTGGGCGCCATCCATGGCCGCCTGCTGACCGCATGGGCCACGGCCGGCATCCTCGGCCCGGTGGTTGTGAACTACATGCGCGAGTACCAGCTGGGCCTGGGTCTGCCGCGCGAGCAGGTCTACAACCAGACCATGTACATCCTCGTGGGCATGCTGGTGATCGGCTTCATCGCCAACCTGCTGGTGCGTCCGGTGGCCGACAAGCACTTCATGAGCGACGAAGAGCTGGCCGTCGAGAAGAAGCTGGCGCACGAGAAGGCCTCGGCCGCCGAAGTGGGCAGCGGCTCGGGCCGCGCCGACACGGTGAGCCCGGCGGTCGTGGCGCTGGCCTGGCTCGCGGTGGGCATTCCGCTGGCCTGGGGCGTCTACAAGACGCTGGTGAGCGCCGCCAAGTTCTTCAACTGAGGAACGGCGGGATTCAGCGGCGCCGGAAGCGCAGGCCGATCGCGGCTCATGGCGCACGGACCGGACGGACAATGGCGGCCCGCATTGGTTTACGCTTGGCGCCCACATGAAATCGAAAGTCCAGTTCCGTCTGCGCGTCTACCGGGACGACACCATCGCCATCGGCCCCGGCAAGATCGCGGTGCTCGAAGCCGTGGCCGAGACCGGCTCGATCTCGGCGGCCGCCCGGCTGCTGGGCATGTCGTACCGGCGGGCCTGGATGCTGATCGACGAGATGAACCAGTCGCTCGCCTCGCCGGCAGTGAACACCGCCGCAGGCGGCTCGCGCGGCGGCGGTACGGCGCTCACGCCGGTGGGCGAGGAGATCGTCAAGCACTACCGGGCCATCGAGAACGCGGCGCGACTTGCCGCCGCGGCGGACATCCGGGCGCTGACGCGGCTGCTGGCGCCATGAGTTCCTCCGAAGTGGTCTGCCGTCCGGTCGGCATCGTTCGCAGCCGCTTCACCGAAGCCACCGGCATGCCCATCCAGACCGCCGGCGCGCCCGAGGAAACCGGGCGCGTCGAAGTCTTCGCCGAGTTCGCGCCAGGCCTGCGCGACATCGAGGGCTTCGACTACCTGATCCTCGTCACCCACCTGCATCTTTGCGCGCACGAGCGGCTGGAGGTGGTGCCCTTCCTGGAGCAGGGCAACGCGTCGCACGGCGTCTTCGCCACCCGCGCGCCGGCACGGCCCAACCGGCTGGGCCTGTCGATCGTTCGGCTCACCTCGGTGGAAGGCTGCACGCTGCACTTCGGCGGCAACGACATGATGGACGGCACGCCCGTGCTCGACATCAAGCCCTACGTGCCGAAGTTCGATGTGCGCGAGACCGCGCGGGTCGGCTGGTTCGGCGACAGGCTCGATCAGCTGCCGCGCACCCGCTCCGACGGCGGGATGGGCTGATCGGTCTGCTCGGCGGCCGGTGGCTGTTCCTGCCAGCCTTGCCAGCACGACCACACGCTTTGCGACAGCACCTCGCGCGCCTGCGGCGGCGCCTCGCGGATGCTGCCCACGCTGATGAAGCCCGCCAAGTACTCGCCCGGCAGAACGCCCACCTGCCGCGCCAGCGTCTCGTCGAAGCAGCGTTCGCCGCTCAGCACGATCGCGCCGTAGCCCAGTTGGTGCGCGGCGCTCAGCAGATTGCCCAGCGCGGCTCCCGCGCCCAGCCATTGCTCGCGCGCCAGGATCTTGCTGCGTTCGCGCGGCGACACGACAAAGCCCAGCAGCAGCGGAGGGCGCGTGGCGTGTTCCCGCGCGCGCCGGAGGTCGGTGGGGCTGGCCAGCGGATCGCGCCGCAGTTTCTCCTGCTCGAAGCACCATGCCAGCGCCTCGCGGTTCTGCGGGCGGAATTCGATCACCCGCCAGGGATGCAGGCCGCCGTGGTCGGGCGCGCGCAGGCCGGCCTGGATGATCGCATCGAGTTCGTCGGGGTTCGGGCCCGGATGCTCCAGTCGACGGGGCGACACCGAACGGCGCGTCAGCAGGACTTCGAGAATGCGCTCCGCGCCTGTCATGTGCCGCCACATGTGTGTCATTGCTCCTTGATGGTTCGCGCTCTTTGCGACACGGCCCACACCGCCTCGCGGCGCAGCACCTCGCCGATGTCGCCCGCGTCGGTCGCGTCCACGAAGAAGCACTGGCTTGCGCCGTCGGCGCCGGTGATTGACAGCACGAAGCCCGCGGCATCCACGGTGCGCTCGATGCGCCATTCCTGTACCTGCGTCACGTGATGGCGGAGTTCCGGCCGGCCGGAGATCGAACGGACGACGGCGTCGTGGGCGGAAGTGCGCATGGGCTGATGTCTCCTACGCTGTATCCCGCAGTATATGAAGACTCATCGGATTGCGCATCCCCGTGAGAACCTTGGGCCTCTCCGTGCAACAATTGCGCCGTATTTTCATGAACACGACGAATTCGCTCATCGCTTCGACCGACTGGTTCCCGCTGGTGCTGTCGCTCAAGGTCGCCGCCGTGGCGACCGTGCTGGCGCTGATCGTCGGCGTGGCGCTGGGCTGGGTGTTCGCGCGCAAGAAATTTTTCGGCAGCAGCGTGCTCGAAGCCGTCTTCATGCTGCCGCTGGTGCTGCCGCCTACGGTGATCGGCTACGCGATCCTCGTGGCCGCGGGCCGCCGCAGCCCGCTGGGCGCCTGGCTGCGCGAGCACCTCGACTACACCATCATCTTCAGCTGGCACGGTGCGGTGGTGGCTTCGGCCGTGGTGGCGTTGCCGCTGGTGCTCAAGTCGGCCAGCGCGGCATTCGCGGGCGTGGACCGCTCACTCGAAGCCGCCGCCAGCACGCTGCGGCAGTCGCCGTTCTCGGTGTTCCTGCGCGTCACGCTGCCGCTGGCCTGGCCCGGCATCCTGGCTGGCACGCTGCTGGCCTTCGCGCGCGCCATGGGTGAGTTCGGCGCCTCGCTGATGGTGGCCGGCTCCATCCCCAAGCAGACCCAGACCCTGTCGATGGCCATCTACGACGCGGTGCAGGCCGGGCACGACGACCTCGCGCTGCTGCTGGTCATCGTGACCTCGCTGCTGTCGATCACCGTGCTGGTGCTGTCGAACCGCTTCTTTTCCCTTCGCTGATTTCGTGTTCCATTCATACCCATAAGGAGTCGTCATGCGTCCGTTCCGCCTCTTGTCCCTCGTCGTCGCGCTCGCGCTGCCGCTGGCTGCATCGGCCCAGCAGATCACAGTGTCCGCCGCCGCGAGCCTGACCGACGCGTTCAAGGAGATCGGACCCAAGTTCGAGGCCGCCAAGTCGGGCGCCTCGGTGCGCTTCAACTTCGCCGCCTCGGGCGTGCTGCTGCAGCAGATCGGCCAGGGCGCGCCGGTGGACGTGTTCGCCAGCGCCGACCAGGAAACCATGAACCGCGGCGTCGAGCAGAAGGCCATCGACGCCGCCACGCGCAAGGACTTCGTCACCAACAGCCTGGTGCTCATCGAGCCCGCCAAGGAAGGCGTGGGCCTGAAGTCGCTGCAGGATCTGAACGGCGCTGGCGTCCGGAAGATCGCCGTCGGCAAGGTCGCGACCGTGCCGGTCGGCCGCTACACCAAGCAGGTACTGGACAACGCCAGCCTCTGGACCGCGCTCGAACCCAAGTTCGTGCAGGCCGACAGCGTGCGCCAGGTGCTCGACTACGTGAGCCGCGGCGAGGCCGAGGCCGGCTTCGTCTACCGAACCGACGCAGCCATCGCCGGCGACAAGGTGAAGATCGCCTTCACGCCCACCGGCCACACGCCCGTGACCTACCCGATCGCCGTGGTCGCCGAGAGCAGGCAGAAGGCGCTGGCCGGCGACTTCATCGCCTTCCTCTCGACGCCGGCAGCGCAGGAAGTGCTCGCGCGCTACGGATTCGGCAAGCCATGATCGACGTCGATCTGAAGCTCACGGTGGCCGACGGCCGCCGGCGCTTCGATCTCGCGGTGCGTTTCGCGACGGACGTGCCCTTTGCCGCGCTCTACGGCCCGTCGGGCGCGGGCAAGTCGCTCACCCTGCAGGCCATCGCCGGCCTGCTGCATCCCAGTTCGGGCCATGTGCGGCTCGACGGCCGCACGCTGTACGACTCGGCCCAGGGCATCGACGTGCCTGCGCCGGCGCGGCGCATCGGGTATCTCTTCCAGGACTACGCGCTGTTCCCGCACCTCAGCGTGCGCGAGAACGTGGCCTTCGGCCTGACCGCATGGCATCGCCGCAAGCCCGCCGCGAAGGACGCCGAGCGGGTGCACGCCCTGCTCGAGAGCTTCGGCCTCGCCGCACTCGCCGACAGCCGCCCGCAGACCCTCTCGGGCGGCCAGCGGCAGCGCGTGGCGCTGGCCCGCGCCCTGGCCTGCGAGCCGCAGGTGCTGCTGCTCGATGAACCTTTCGCCGCCCTCAACCCCATGCTGCGCGCCGAACTGCGCGAGGAGCTCGCCCAGGTGCGCAGGCAATGGGGCATTCCGGTGCTGATGATCACGCACGACATCGAGGACGTGCTCGCCCTGGCTGACGTGGCCTTTGTCTACAGCGAGGGCAGGGTGGTGCGCGAGATCGACCTGCACAACGCCGAGAGCCGCAATGTCGCGCTGCGCGAGGCGGCCGGTGCTCGCCTCGTGGAAGACACGCCGCTGCGGCGAAAACTACGGGGGCTGCTGATGCGGGATACGCGGGGAGCCTGAGGCGGCTGCCTTCATTTCCTTTTTGAATCGCCGCATGTCCCGATTCAATTTGACGCTCCTCCGGCCCGCGGCGAACACTCGCCCGCATGAGCAGCGAGCAGAAGATCGAGTTTTACAAGGGCCCCGCGGGCGGTTGGGGCGCATTGCGCAGCGTGACGAACGCGCTGCTGCGGCAGGACATTCCCATCAAGGGCGCGAAGACGCTGCTTTCGGCCAACCAGCCTGACGGCTTCGACTGCCCAGGCTGCGCCTGGCCCGACCGCAACCATGCCTCCACCTTCGAGTTCTGCGAGAACGGCGTGAAGGCCGTGGCCGCCGAGGCCACTGCGCGCCGCGCCGGCCCGGAGCTGTTCGCGAAGCACACGGTGGCCGAGCTTGCCGAGCAGAGCGACTTCTGGCTCGAAGACCAGGGCCGGCTCACCCACCCCATGGCCTACGACGCGGCGAGCGACAAGTACGTGCCGATCGAATGGGACGATGCCTTCGCGCGCATCGCCTGCCACCTGAACGCGCTGCCCGACCCCGATCAGGCCATCTTCTACACCTCGGGCCGGGCCAGCAACGAGGCGGCCTTCCTGTACCAGCTCTTCGTGCGAGAGTACGGCACCAACAATTTCCCCGACTGCTCGAACATGTGCCACGAGCCCAGCGGCAGCGGCATGCGTCCGCAGCTCGGCGTGGGCAAGGGCACGGTCACGCTCGACGACTTCGAGAAGGCCGACGCGATCTTCATCTTCGGACAGAACCCCGGCACCAACCACCCCCGCATGCTCGGCGAGCTGCGCGCGGCCTCGAAGCGCGGCGCGCGCATCGTGAGCTTCAACCCGCTGCGCGAGCGCGGCCTGGAGCGTTTCGCCGACCCGCAGGACAAGCTGGAGATGGCGACCCTGGGCTCCACGCCCATCAGCACGCACTACTTCCAGCTGCGCGTGGGCGGGGACTTCTCGGCCGTCAAGGGGATGATGAAGCACGTCATCGAGCGCGAGGACGAGGCCGTGGCGCGGGGCGAGCCTTCGGTGCTCGACCATGCATTCATCGCCGAACACACCACCGGCTTCGAGGCGCTGGCGGCCGACCTGCGCGCCGAGCAATGGGAGGTGCTGGTGCGCGAATCGGGCCTGAGCGAGGAGCAGATCCGCGCCGCGGCCGACGTGTACCTGGGCGCCGGGCGCGTCATCGCCTGCTGGGGCATGGGCATCACGCAGCACCAGCATTCGGTGGCCACCATCCAGATGATCGGCAACCTGCTCATGATGCGCGGCAACATGGGCCGCGAAGGTGCGGGCGCCTGCCCGGTGCGCGGCCACAGCAACGTGCAGGGCGACCGCACCATGGGCATCTGGGAGAAGCCGCCCGCCGCGCTCCTCGACCGCCTGCAGAAGGTGTTCGGCTTCGAGCCGCCGCGCCGCAACGGCGTGGACACGGTCGAGGCCATCCAGTCGATGCTCGACGGCAAGGGCAAGGTCTTCTTCGCGCTCGGCGGCAACTTCGCGGCCGCCACGCCCGACACCTACCAGACCTGGAAGGCGCTGAAGCAGTGCGAGCTCACGGTGCACGTGACCACCAAGCTCAACCGCAGCCACGTGATCCACGGGCGCGAGGCGCTCATCCTGCCGTGCCTTGGCCGCACCGAGATCGACATGCAGGCCGGCGGCCAGCAGGGCGTGACGGTGGAGGACTCCATGAGCATGGTGCACATCTCGATGGGCATCAATCCGCCCGCGTCGGAGCAGCTGCTGTCCGAGCCGGCCATCGTTGCGCGCCTCGCCGCGGCCACGCTGGGTGCGCGCAGCAACACGCCGTGGCTGTGGCTCATCGAGGACTACGCGCGCATCCGCGACAAGATCGAAGCCGTGTTCGACGACTTCAAGGACTTCAACGCCCGCGTGGCGCACCCCGGCGGCTTCCGCCTGCGCAACACCGCGAGCGAGCGCGTGTGGAACACCGCGTCGAAGAAAGCCGTGTTCTTCACGCACGCCGTGCCGCTGGATACCCCCTCGCACCGCGCCCGCGCGCGCTTCGCGAAAAAGGGCGACACCATCGTCTTCACGCTGCTGACCACGCGCTCGCACGACCAGTACAACACCACCATCTACGGCATGGACGACCGCTACCGCGGCGTGTTCGGCCAGCGCCGCGTGGTCTTCATCCACAAGGAAGACATCCGCGCGCTGGGCATGAAGGACGGCGACTGGGTCGACATCCAGACCGTGTGGAACGACGGCCAGGAGCGCCGCGCCGACCGCTTCAAGCTGGTGGCCTACGACATTCCGCGCGGCAACATCGCGGCCTACTACCCCGAGACCAATCCGCTGGTGCCGCTGTCGGCAGTGGCCGAGAACGCGGGCACGCCGACCTCCAAGTCGATTCCCGTGGTGCTGGTGCCGCACGAGCTGCCGATCCAGAAGCTGGCGGAGGACGAGGCCGACGGCGTGGTGGCTGCATGAGCCCCGGCCCGGCCGCTCCGAAGGGGGCTCGCACCGCAGCCCGCCAGGACGGAGGTACTCCGTGAGCGCCTTGCTGCAGGACAGTCTGTCGGTGGCCATCCTGCGCATGCTCGCGCAGGAGCCCGACGGCACCGGCGTCTCGCTGCCGCGCCTGGGCAAGCGGCTCGGCCAGGGCGCCAGCGTGCTGATGCGCCGGCTCACGATGATGGGCGATGCCGCCATCGGCGGCGTGCGCGGCCCCGGCTGGGTGCGCGTGGTGCAGCACGATGATCGCTGGGTCGCGCACCTGCTCGATGCCGGCAGGGCGCAGGCGCAAACCCTGCCTCCCGAAGACGAAAACCGCGACTGAGCCGACAATGGCTCGCCTACCCCGGAGCCTTCATGTCGCAGTTGCCAGCCCCAGCCGATTCCGAAGACACCCTGCCGCCGCTGTCGCGGCACGCCGTGCGCGTATTCGGCGAGCGCGGCGTCGCGCCCGAAGGCGAGCTGCGCGACGACACCCTCGCGGCCGAGGTACCGGTGGCGCTGGTGTTCAACGGTGTCTCGCACGCGGTGATGATGGCCACGCCGCAGGACATGGAAGCCTTCGCGCTCGGCTTCGCGTTGAGCGAGGGCATCCTCGACGCCGCCGCCGATTGCCGCGGCATCGACGTGCGCACTGTCGATGCATCCGAAGCCGGCCTGCCCGCCGGCATGCCTGGCATCGAGGTGCAGCTCGAAATCTCCACGCGCAGCTTCGAGCGCCTGAAAGACCGCCGCCGCAGCCTCGCGGGCCGCACCGGCTGCGGCGTGTGCGGCGTCGAGAGCTTCGCGGGGCTCGACCTCTCTCCGCAGCGCGTGCCCCGGCGCGACTGGATCGAACGGATAGACCTCGCGACCGTGCTGCGCGCCTTCGCGGCCATGCCGCCGCGCCAGGTGTTCAACGCCGAGGCAGGCGCGATCCATGCGGCCGCATGGGCCACCGTCGACGGCGAACTCACCGACCTGATGGAAGACGTGGGCCGCCATAACGCGCTCGACAAGCTGCTCGGCAGGCTTGCGCTGGCAGGCCGCCTCGAGGAGCCGGGCTTCGTGCTGATGTCCAGCCGGGGCAGCCACGAACTGGTGCGCAAGTGCGCGCGGCTCGGCATCGCGGCGATGGCGACCATCTCGGCGCCCACGGCCATGGGTGTACGCATGGCCGAGCTGTGCGGCCTGCGGTTCTGGGGCCTGTGCCGTGCGCCGCGTGGCGTGCTCTATGCCGATGGGCTCGGCGGCGCGCTCCTTTCGAGCGCCAGCACCGCCTCGGCCACAGCATCGATCCCCTGATCCGAAAGATCGCCCGCCGCCACGCGCTGCCGCCCCGCCCAAGCGCGGAAATGCAGTTCCTGCGACTTCTGGTAATGCGGGTCGTAATGCAACGCCATCAACTCCGCGAACAGATGCGGCAGATCCGCCTCATGCGCCCACTGCTGCCAGCGCGAAACGGTCTCCTTGCCTTGGAGTTCCTTCAGCGCCCCCAGTCTGTCCGCCAGCGCGTCGCGGTCGTCGCCCAGGTAGGCGTAGTCGCGCAGCAGATAAGCCAGCCGCGCCTCGGGCGTGGCCGACACCTCGATGCACGGCGCGGCACGCATCCGCGCCACCAGCGGCAGGGGCAGCGACAACCGCCCGATACGGATGCTCTCGCCCTCCACGTACAGCGGGCGCGATAGATCCACGGTTTCGAGCACGGCCGCGATGCGCGTCTCGAAGTGTTTTTGCGAAGGCTGCGCCACGCCCGGCAGCGAACCGAGCAGCGAGCCCTTGTGGCGGGCGAAGTCTTCCAGGTCGAGCACCTGCGCGTCGCGCGCGGCCAGCGCGTGCAGCACGCGGGTCTTGGCGCTGCCGGTGGCGCCGCAGATCACGCGCAGGTCGAGCTTCGGGGTCAGCGTGTCGATCTGCGAGATCACGTGCCGGCGGAAGCTCTTGTAGCCGCCGGCGAGCTGCTGGGCGTCCCAGCCGACGAGGCGCAGCCAGGTGACCATCGAGCCGCTGCGCATGCCGCCGCGCCAGCAGTAGACCAGCGGCTTCCAGTTCTCGGGCCGGTCGGCCAGCGTCTCGCGCAGATGGCGCGCGATGTTGGCCGCCACCATCGCGCCGCCGATGCGGCGTGCCTCGAATGCGCCTGTCTGCACGTAGACGGTGCCGACGATGTGGCGTTCCTCGTCGTTCAGCACGGGGCAGTTGATGGCGCCGGGAATGTGGTCGAGCGCGAACTCGGCCGGCGAGCGGGCGTCGATCAGCGTGTCGAAGGCGTGGCGGTCGCCCACCCGCACGGGCTGGCGATGACTCATGGCAGAAGTGACCTCATGCCCCGGATTGTCGGCGACCGGGGCAATCAGGCGTAGGCCGGGCCGAGCCCCTTGCGCAAGCGAGCGCTAGCAAAGTCCACCAGCGTGACGAGCGCGAACATCGCGATCAGCACCGTCATCGCCTGCTGTTGCTGGAAGATTGACAGGTGGAAGTACAGCAGCTGCCCCAGCCCGCCGCCGCCCACGAAGCCCAGCACGGCCGCCATGCGGATGTTCATTTCCCAGCGGTAGAGCGTGTAGGCCACCCATTGCGGCAGCACCAGCGGCAGGCTGGCGTAGCTGAAGGCGGTGACGGCATTGGCGCCCGACAGCGTCAGCGCCTGCTCGGGCTCGCGCGGCGCGTTCTCCAGCGCCTCGGCGAAAAGGCGGCCCAGCACGCCCGTGGTGTGCAGCGACAGTGCCAGCGCGCCCGCGAAAGGGCCGATGCCGGCGGCCAGCACCATCAGCGCGGCCCACACCAGCTCGGGCACGCTGCGCAGGAAATTGAGCGCAAAGCGCGCCACATGGCGCGGCAGCCAGCCCGCTCGGCCGGAGGCCGGCAGCGCCAGCACCGCACCTGCGAGCGCCGCCAGCACGGTGCCCAGGGCCGACACCGCCAGCGTCTGCAAGGCGCCGGTACCCGCCTTGGCGAGAAACTCGGGCGAGAGATCGGGCGGGAAGAACTCCGCGATGAACTTGCCCATGAGCCGCAGCGATTCCATCGAACCAAGCGCGCGATAGTCGATGCCCAGGTAGACGAAGCTCGCCACGACGGCCGCGCCGATCAGCAGCAGGGCGATGCGGCAGCGCCAGCACGGCGGCGGGCGCGGAGGCAGCGTCGTTCGTGCCTGCGTCACGCCAGCAGCCTCCGCAGCGCGCTGCTCAGCAGGTCGGCCAGCAGCACCAGCGCCAGGAACACCAGCAGGATGCTGCTGGCTTCGCCGCCGTTGAGCATCTTCATCGACTGGTCCATCAATTGCCCCAGGCCGCCCGCGCCCACGAAGCCCATCACCACCGACGCGCGCACCGCGCATTCCCAGCGGTAGACCGTGTACGAGGCCAACTCCTGCGCCGTGTTCGGGAGCAGGCCGTAGCACAGCGCAGCCAGCCGCCCGCTGCCGCCTTCGAGCAGCGCGCGGGCCGGGCGCGTGTCGGCCGATTCGAGGATCTCCGCGTAGACCTTGCCCAGCATGCCGCCGTAGGTGATGGCCAGCGCCAGCACGCCAGAGGCCGGACCGAGCCCGAGCGCACGCACGAACAGCAGCGCCCAGACGATCTCGGGAATCGCCCGCAGAACCATCAGCAGCCAGCGCGCCGCCTGCCGCACGATGCCCGCCTGCACCCGGCCCGGTCCCGGCCCGATGCGCGAGATGGAAAGCGCGCGCGTCGTCACGAAGCCCAGCGGCGCGCCGATCAGCAACGCGAGCGCGGTGCCGGCCGTGGCCATGGCCAGCGTTTCCAGCGTGGCCTTGAAGAGCAGCGCGAGAAATGCCGGCGAGCCCTCCGGCGGAAAGAAGCCCGCCAGGAAGCCGCCGATGACCGCGAGATTGCCGCTGCCGAAGAGCGCCCACGGCTTGAATTCGGACAGCGCCAGCATCGGCCATGCGATGACGAGCGCGGCGGTCCAGGCAGCCAGCCGGCGCGTGGCGCGCGGATCGCGCAAAGCTACGGTCGCGCTCAAGGGCAGTCCGGCCGGTGGAAGGCCGCCTCGACCGCCGCGCCGGCCGGCAGCGGCCGCTGCGTCGCAACCCCGCCTTCGCTCGCGTAGAGCGCGTCGAGCATCCCGGGCGTGACCTGCGCGGTCGGCAGGTCGAACATCACCGCGCCGCCGCGCATGCCGACGATGCGCGGAAACCAGCGCAGCGCCAGGTCCACCGCGTGCAGCGAGGCTATCAGCGTGGCGCCCGTAGCTTCGCTCTGCGCGACCAGCTGGCCGATGGCCGCGTCGGCCAGCGTCGGGTCGAGCGCGGACACCGGCTCGTCCGCCAGCAGCAGCGCCGGTCGCTGGTACAGCACGCGCGCGATGCCCACGCGCTGCAGCTGGCCGCCGGAGAGCCGGTCGCAGCGCTCGAAGAGCCGCTCCTCCATGCCCAGCCGCGCGAGCGCCTCGTGCGCGCCGGCGATGTCCGAGGGGTGAAACAGCGAGCCCAGCGCGCGCAGCGTCGACCACTCGCCGAGCCGCCCCGCGAGCACGGCGGTGACCGCGCGCAGCCTCGGCGCGATGGGAGGCGACTGGTGCACCGTGCCGATGCGGGCGCGCAGCTTCTTCAGCGCCGCGGCCGGCAGCTGCCAGGGCTTCGCGCCCAGCACCTGCACCTCGCCCTCGGTGGGCCGCAACGCCGCGCCGAGCACGCGCAGCAGCGTGGTCTTTCCCGCCCCCGAGGGCCCGATGACGGCGATGCGCTCGCCGTCGCGCGCGGCCAGCGTCACCTCGGCCAAGGCGCGCTGGCCGTTGGGGTGGACCATACCGACGGCAGTGAGGGAGAAGCTCATGCCAGGGGGCTTCCCGAGGCCATCCCCTCACCCCAGCCCTCTCCCGCAAGCGGGAGAGGGAGCCAACAGCCACTCCCTGCGTTGCCCCCTCTCCCGCTTGCGGGAGAGGGTCGGGGTGAGGGTGTCCCCGCCGCCCGACGAATCACTTGATCAGACCCGCCGACTTCCCCGCAGTCTCGATCCCGTCGTAGTTCGACGACTTGGTCGGAATGAACTTGCTCGCGCGCTGCAGCGCCATGATTTCCTTGTGCGCCGGGTTGGCCGGGTCGAGCTTCAGGAAGGCGTCGGTCAGCTTCTTGGTGAGCGCGGGGTCGAGGCCGGGGCGCACGGTCCAGTTGTAGTCGTAGTAGGTGGGCGTGGTCGCCAGCACCCGTACCTTGGCGGCGTTCGGGTTCTTCGCCTCGACCAGCTTGTCCCACACCGAGGCGTTGAGCACGCCGGCTTCGGCGCGCGAGGCGGCCACGAAGGCCACCGTGGCGTCGTGCGCGCCCGAGAAGGCGACCGTCTTGAAGTCCTTCTCGGGGTTGATGCCCGCCTGCAGCAGGAAGTAGCGCGGCATCAGGCTGCCCGAGGTGGAGGAGGGCGCGCCGAAGGCAAAGGTCTTGCCCTTCAGGTCGGCCAGCGTCTTCGCGGTGCTGTCCACCGGCACGATGAACTTGCTGGTGAATACCTCGTCTTCCGCACGCTGCACGATCGGCACCGCGCCGCCGTTGGTGCGGATGCGCGCCTGCACGAAGGTGAAGCCGCCGAGCCAGGCCAGGTCGATCTTGTTGGTGGCCAGGCCCTCGACCACGGCGGCGTAGTCGGTCACGGGCGTGAACTGCACGTCCATGCCGGTTTCCTTCTTCAGGTAGTCGCCCAGCGGCGTGAACTTGCGCTGCAGCTCGGTGGGCGCCTCGTCGGGAATGGCCGACACGCGCAGCACGCCCTGCGCGAAGGCGCCGAGGCTCGCGGCGGAGAAGGTCAGGCCAAGGGCCAGTCGGGTGAGAGTCTTTTTCATGGATGCGCCTCTGGGACGTGCGGGATAGGAAGGGACGGGATTGTAGAAAGCGGGCCCGATTCGATAATCGCGCCATGAACCCGACTCTCATGAACCCGCTCGCGCCGCTGCGCCTCACGAGTTTTTCGCATGGAGGCGGCTGCGGCTGCAAGATCGCGCCCGGCGTGCTGTCGCAGATCCTGAAGAACCAGGCCGGCGGGCTGATCCCGCCCGAGCTCATGGTGGGCATCGAGACCGCCGACGACGCAGCCGTCTACCGGCTCAACGACCAGCAGGCGCTGATCGCGACCACCGACTTCTTCATGCCCATCGTGGACGACCCCTACGAGTTCGGCCGCATCGCCGCGACCAACGCGATCAGCGACGTGTACGCGATGGGCGGTCGCCCGATCATGGCACTGGCGCTCGTCGCCATGCCGATCAACCAGTTGCCGGTGGAAGTCATCGCCGAGATCGTGCGCGGCGGGCAGGACGTCTGCCGCGCGGCCGGCATCCCGATTGCGGGCGGGCACACCATCGATTCGGTCGAACCCATCTACGGCCTCGTCGCCATGGGCCTCGTGCACCCCGATCGCGTGCGCCGCAACGCCGACGCCAAAGCCGGCGACGTGCTCGTGCTGGGCAAGCCGCTGGGCGTGGGCGTGCTCTCCGCCGCGCTCAAGAAGGAGCAGCTTTCGGAGACCGGCTACCGGCAGCTGATCGAGAACACGACGAAGCTCAATACACCCGGCATCGCGCTCTCGGCCCTCGACGGCGTGCACGCGCTGACCGACGTGACCGGCTTCGGCCTGGCCGGCCACACGCTCGAACTGGCGCGCGGCGCCAGGCTCACGGCCGTCATCGAGTGGTTGAAGGTGCCGCTGCTGGAAAACGTGCTCGCCATGGCCGCCGAAGGCTTCGTCACCGGCGCCTCCGGCCGCAACTGGGCCGGCTACGGTGCCGAAGTGAGCCTCGCGCCCGGACTGCACGCCACCACGCAGAACCTGCTGAGCGATCCGCAGACCTCGGGCGGTCTGCTCGTGAGCTGCGCGCCCGATGCGGTCGATGCGGTGCTGAAGGTCTTCCGCGACGAAGGCTTCGCGCGCGCGGCCGTCATCGGCCGTGTGGAAGCCGGCCAGCCCTCGCTGCACGTGGTGCCCTGAAGAAGCAGTTCTACGCCGACTCGTCGAGTGGGCAGTCGCCGTCGCGAGCGGTCCGAGCTTGCGCAGAGAAGCGCAGACGTACATGGGTACGTCGAGCATCGCAGGTGCAAGATCGGATCGCGCAGCAGGCGAATGCCCGCTCGACGGCGGAGGAAGGAAGGAGTCGAACCTTCCCGGCGACGGCTGGCGCCACCAACCGGGTTTGAAGCCCGGCCGCCCCACCAGGGACGATCTCCCTCCATGACTCATTTCGTCGTTCACGGCCTCGCCCCGAACAACACCGTG
Source organism: Variovorax sp. TLI9-5A (assembly GCF_056867935.1). Classification (NCBI taxonomy): domain Bacteria; kingdom Pseudomonadati; phylum Pseudomonadota; class Betaproteobacteria; order Burkholderiales; family Comamonadaceae; genus Variovorax; species Variovorax sp. TLI9-5A. The sequence goes on from NZ_CP200310.1 coordinate 1,743,976, forward strand.
TCGGGCCGCAGCAGGTGCGTGTCCTTCACGCGCCGCGTGTAGCCCACACGATCGAAGAATTCCAGCAGCTGGATCGCACGCTTGCGCCCCAGCCCGGTCGCGTCCCTGAAGCTCGCAGCCTCCAGGCCCGCGGGCCCGTCGAGGCAATCGCGCGCGATCGCCGCGAGGCGCTCCACGGTCGCCAGCGGATAGTACAGGTCCTTCACCACCTGGAAGGTCTCGCCGCGTCGCGCGAGGCTCGCGAGCGTCTGCCGCACCATCGCCTCGCTTGCCGCGCAATCCTTCGCCAGGTCACGCACCCATGGCGGATCGAAGCCGCCGTCGGCCAGCCTGGGCAGCAGCTTCTGCGCGAGCTTCTGCTCGGCCTCGTCGAGGCGCGCCGCGTGGTCTGGCAGATGCAGCCAGGTGCCGCTGCGCACCAGCGTGCCGCGTGCGACCAGCTCGTCGATCGCATGGCGCCAGAGCGCGTCGTCCGTGCGCGGCCCGGCAAGGCGCTTGAGGCGGCGCGCGTCGGGGCCGACCTCGTCCGGCGCGGTGCGATGGAAGTCCGCGAGGCGCCCGGCGATCTGCTCTTCGAGCGCGTCCAGGTGCGATTGCGCGATGGCCGTGTGCCCAATGCGCACCGTATCGGCCGGCAGCGGCAGGGCTTCTTCATCCGCCAGCGAGAGCGCACGCGCGGCCTGCGCGGTGTCGACGCCCAGCGGCGCGTTGTGCAGCAGCGCGGCCACGCGCGCGCCGCGCTCGTCGATGGCCCAGGCCGCCAGTGTGCGCAGCCGCTCGGGCGTGCGGCGATAGCGCACCGGCGCGAACGGATCGAGCACGCGCACGCCCGCTACGGTGCGCGTGGCCGAGGCATCGCGCAGCACGCCGCGGTCGCCATGCCATGCACTGACCGGCTCGCGCAGCACAAGCTGGGCCAGCGCGGTCTCGCCGGGCGCGAGCGCGTCGCGGTCGAGCAGCGCTACCGATGCCATCGCGTCGCTCGCACCCAGGTGCGCATGCACCGTCGCGCCAGAGCGCAGCGGCTTCGCCTCGTCGGGCCACAGTGTGAGCAGCACGTCGATGCGTGCCGAAGCGAGCGCAACCGACGGCGCGCAGACCCACTCGCCGCGATGCACCTCGTCCTTGCCGATACCCGCCAGCGCGAGCGCGCAGCGTTGCCCCGCATGCGCCGACTCGGCCTGCTGGTTCTGCGCATGGATGCCACGCACGCGCACCGTGCGGCTGCCCGGCGCGATGCGCAGCTCGTCGCCGATGCGTACCGTGCCGCTGAAGACCGTGCCGGTGACGACGGTGCCCACGCCCGACAGGGTGAACGAGCGGTCCACCGCGAGCCGGAAGGCCAGGCCGTCCTCGCGCGCGCTTTCCTGCCGCGCCACGTCGAGCAGCCGCTCGCGCAGCGCGTCGATGCCTTCGCCCGTCGTGGCCGACACCTCCAGCATCGGCGCACCGGCCAGCGGCGTGGGCGCGAGCAGGGCGGCGATGCCGGCCCGCACCTTCGCGAGCCGCGCTTCGCGCGCGCCGGCATCGATGCGGTCGATCTTGGTGATGGCCACCGTCGCCTCGCGCACGCCGAGCAGCGCCACCACCGCGAAGTGCTCGCGCGTCTGCGGCATCACGCCGTCGTCGGCGGCCACCACCAGCAGCGCATGGTCGATGCCGGTGGCGCCGGCCAGCATGGTGTGCAGCAGGCGCTCGTGGCCCGGCACGTCGACGAAGCCCAGCGACACGCCGCCGGGCGCGTGCAGGTAGGCATAGCCGAGCTCGATGGAAATGCCGCGCCGCTTTTCCTCGGGCAGCCGGTCGGTGTCCACGCCGGTAAGGGCGCGCACCAGCGTGGTCTTGCCGTGGTCGATGTGGCCTGCGGTGCCGATGATCATCGTGGGTAGGTCGTCACATGAAGTTGCGGGTGTGCAGCTCGGCGAGCCGTTGCGCCTCGTCGTGCCCGAAGCCCAGCCGCGAGAGCCGCGCCCGGCGCCCGGCCGCCATGTCGCGCTGCAACTGCTGCACGGCCGCATGGCCGTGCGCGACGGCGGCGGGCGATAGCTCGCCCGCCGCCAGCAGCACGAGCGAATCGAACACCTCCTCGTTGAGGCCCGCCGTGCCGGCCAGCGTGTCATAGCGCAGCTCGATGGCGTTGCGCAGCCGTGTCTGGTAGTCGGGCTGCACCGAGAGCCGGTATTCCAGGTGCGCCATGCCGAAGGCGACGTGGCGCGCCTCGTCGCGCGCGGCGAGCCGCGCGATCTGCCGGGTCACCGGGTCGGGCGCGTGCGCATGCAGGAAGTTGAGCAGGTTCACGAAGCTGCCCTCGCCGAGCACGGCCAGCAGGAAGGTGGCGACGGAGAAATCGGGCGCGTCGAACAGCGTGCGCAGCGAGGCCTGCCCGCCGGCCGTCGACAGCGCGGGCTGGTGGCCGCGCAGCGTGGCGCGGCGCGTGAAGACTTCGACATGCCGCGCCTCGTCCGCGCACTGCAGCGCCAGCAGTTGCAGCACCTCGCGGAAGTGCGGATGAATCTGGCCCAGGTGGCGCGCCGGCACCAGCAGCGCGGCGTTCTCGTTCTCGATGAGGTAGGTCATCACCTGCACCACGGCGGCTTCCACGGCGCCCGGCAGTTCGAAGGGGGCGTCCCAGTCGATGGCGGTGGCCGGGTCCCACTGGGCTGCGGCTGCCTGCCGGTAGAGTTCGCCGGCCGTCGCGGCCCAGAGCTCGTCGCGGCGATGCAGCGCGAAGAAGAAGGGCGGGCTGCCGGCTTCCACCGTGGCGCCGCGCGCGGCAAGGCCCCAGCCGGAAGCGGCATCCTCGGCGGGCACGTCGTCGGCATCGCCGGTCGACTGCGCGCCGAGCCAGCGGCCTTCGGCATGAGGGCCGCGCGTGACCAGCGCTTCTTCATGCGCCGCATCGAAGCGCAGCGCATGCCCCTGGCTTCGGCACCACGCCTCCAGGTGCATGCGCCAGTCCGGCGAGCGGCCGCGCACGCGCAACTCGCCGCCCACCGGCCGTTCGGCCAGCGCGCGGCGGATGAGCAGCAGGGCGCCCTGGTCGAGGCCCAGCGACTCAATATCGATAGTCGGTGTTGGTGATGCGGCCATCGCCGTCGTAGAAGCCTTCGTCGTCCACCGCGCGTTCGAGCAGCGCATAGCCGCTGGTGCGGCCGGGGCGCCATTCGCGCAGGCCCTCGAGTTCGAGCAGCGGGCGCACCTGCGGGTCGTCCCAGCGCATCGCCATCAGCAGCGAGACGAAGCGGTCGACCAGCGCAGCCGGCGCGCCGGGGCTGGTGGTGAAATTGCAGTGGTCGTAGGCGCCGGTGCGCGCCACCACACGCGTGCCGCCCGGCGGCAGCGTGCCGTCGAGGCCGAAGGCCAGGTGGTTGCCGTCGATCAGGCAGCAAGCGTCGATTTCGCCCGCCATCAGCGCCAGCGCCGCGTCGCGCTCGCCGCCGATGTGGTCGCCGTGCTTGCCGCCGAGCACGTCGAAGTAGCGCACCTGGAAGTCGCGCTGCTTCACCAGCCCCTCGCCGCGCAGGTGGTCGAGCGGGATCAGCGTGGCCTGCGGCGAATCGAGCGCGCCGAAACCGATGGTCTTGCCGCGCAGGTCGGCCAGCGACTGCACGGGGCTGTCGGCGCGCACGACGATGGCCGAGCGCAGGTCGCAGTCGGTGTCGCGCATCGCCACGGCCTGCACCTTCAGGCCCCGGCTGCGCGCGATGCGCTCGGCGCGCACCCAGGCCAGCGGCGAGTTCCACGCGAGGTGCAGCGTGCCGTCGAACTGGGCCTCGACCTGGCTTTCGTAGTTCGAATACAGCACGTAGTCGAAGGCCAGGCCGTTCTTTGCGAAGAAGGCCTTGAAGCCTTCCCAGATGGTGATGACCTTGGGCGCGTAGGCCACGGCGCCCATGATCAGCGTCGGTTCGGGCATGGAGTCGATCCTTCCTCAGAACAGCGGCAGGCCGGTAATGGCCTTGCCGATGAAGTCGTAGAGCACGTCGGACGTGGGCGCCATCACGCTCGAGGCGCGCGCATCGCGGAACAGCCGCTCGATGCCCGCCTCCTTGCGGAAGGCTGCGCCGCCGCACACGCGCATCGCGATGTCGGTGACCTCCAACGCGGACTCGGCGGCGGCCGCCTTCACTTCGAGCACGCGCAGCATGGTGTCGGCCCGGCCCGCGCCGATGGCGGCGACGGTGTCGTCAAGCAGCGCTTGCGCCATGTCGGTCTTGATGCGCGCCTTCGCCAGATAGGCGCGGATGGTGGGCAGGTCGGCCAGCGACGAATCGAGGTGCACGTGCCGCGTCTGGCTCACGTGGCCGATGGCAGCTTGCAGCGCGCCTTCCATCAGCCCGGTCGAGCAGGCGGCGCTGAGCACCGAGAACCATGGCAGCACCACGCCCATCATGGTGTCGAAGCCCTTGCCGTCCTCGCCGAGCCGCGCGCTCGCGGGAATGCGCACGTTGCTAGCGGTGATCGGCGTGGATGCATTGCCGCGCAGGCCCAGCCCGTCGAAGCGGCCGGGCAGGCCCAGGCCGTCGGACTTCGCATCGACCAGCCACAGCGTGCTGGCGCCTTCGGCCGCGAGTGGCTTGCTCGACCACACGTAGCTGTCGGCTTCGAAGGCAGAGGTGACCCAGCTCTTGCGGGCGTCGAGCACCACGTTCGCGCCATCCGCGCGCGCGGTGCCGGTGGGCGCCCAGAAGTGGCTGCGCGAATCGGCCTCGGAAAAGGCCAGCGTGCTCAGGTGCGTGCCCTTGGCGATCGCACGGCGCGTTTCCTCGGGGCCGAACTGTTCGAGCACGGCCGTGGCGCAGTAGTGCATGCACACGACCATCGCGGTGGAAGGGCAGGTCTGCGCGATGCGCGAGACCACCTGCGCGGCCTCCTTCAGGCCCAGGCCCTGGCCGCCTACCGACGCGGCCGAGACCAGCCCGAGCAGGCCGGCCTCGCCCAGCGCCGAGATCGTCTCTCGTGGAAAGCGTCCCTCGGCGTCGGTGCGCTGGGCCAGCGGCTTCAGCGTGTGCGTTTCGATACCGGCGAGCACTTCGAGGGGGTTCATCGCTTTCTCCTGGAGTATGGGTTGAGGGAGTTGGTCTATTGCAGCCGCTCGCGCAGGGCATCGAGCTGGGCAGTGAAGGGCGCGCTGTCGTCCAGGCAGCGCAGGTCGAGCAGCAAGCGGTCTTCGGCGATGCGGCCGATCACCGGCAGCGGCAGGCCGCGCAGCGCGGCGGAGAGGGCATCGAGCGCGGTGCCGATGCCCTTCTTCGAGGTGCCGGCCGGCGCGATCGCGAGGCCTGCGGAGGGCAACCGCTCGACAGGCAGCGAGCCGGAGCCGATCTGCCCGAGCAGCGGCACGACCTCGACGGTGAAGCGCGGCGCCACGGCCGCCTGCACCGGTGCCTTCAAGCTCTCGGCCATCTCGCGGATCGCATCTGCGGGCCGCGTGAGCAGGCGCAGCGTAGGCAGGTCTTGCGCGAGGCGCTCGGGCCGCAGGTAGAGCGAGAGCGTGGCTTCGAGCGCGGCCAGCGGCAGCTTGCTCATGCGCAGCGCGCGCTTCATCGGGAACTTGCGGATGCGGCCCACGGCCTCCCTGCTGCCGACGATGAGGCCGGCCTGCGGGCCGCCCAGCAGCTTGTCGCCCGAGAAGGTGACCACGTCGCAGCCGGCCGCGAGCATCTCCTGCGGCAGCGGCTCGCGCGGCAGGCCGTAGCGCGCGAGGTCGATCAGCGAGCCGCTGCCCAGGTCGGTCGCCAGCGGCACGCCGCGCGCATGCGCGATGCCGGCGAGCGTGGCCTCGTCGACGGCCGAGGTGAAGCCCTGCACCGCGTAGTTGCTGGTGTGCACCTTCATCACCAGCGCGGTGTGTTCGTTGATGGCGCGCTCGTAGTCCTGCGGATGCGTGCGGTTGGTGGTGCCGACCTCGACCATGCGCGCGCCGGCGCTGGCCATCACGTCGGGCATGCGGAAGGCGCCGCCGATCTCCACCAGCTCGCCGCGCGAGACGATCACCTCGCGCTCGCGCGCCAGCGCCGCGATGGTGAGCAGCACGGCCGCCGCGTTGTTGTTGACCACCGTGGCGGCCTCGGCACCGGTGATGCTGCACAGCAGCTCTTCCACCAGCGAGTCGCGGTCGCCGCGGCTGCCGGTGGCGAGGTCGTACTCGAGGTTGTTGGGCGAGGTCATCACCGCGAGCAGCCGCTGCAGCGCAGCGTCGGCCAGCAGCGCGCGGCCGAGGTTGGTGTGGATGACGGTGCCCGTGAGGTTCAGCACCGCCTTCATGCGTGGCGCGAGGCGGAACTGGATGCGCGCCGCGAGCGCGTTTCCCAATGCGTCAGGTTGCACTTCGGTCGCGGCGAGCTTGCCCGCCACGGCCTGCGCGCGCAGCCCTTCGAGCAGCGCGCGCGCCTCTTTCACCACGAGCGTATGGCCATGCTCGGCCAGAAGCGCACCCGGCACGGCGAGGCGCAGCAGTTGATCGACAGAAGGCAGATCCTGGGGCCTTGCCGTCGAGCCGTGGACCACGGACTCTTCGGGCATCGCCATCAGCCGCCTCCGCCGTCGTCAGGGATTTCAGGTTCGCCGAACAGAAGCATCAGGTTGTGGCCGCTGCGCTGGTGGCCGGCTTCGGAGACGAGCAGGTCGAGCGTCACGCTCGCCAGGTCGTCGGCGACGGGTTCGACCTCGGGGTCTTTCTCCATCGCGATCTGCTTGAGATAGTGGCCGCAGCTGTCGCAGCACTCGGCCTTCACCGCGCCTTCGCGCGCGCCGGTGGCGGGCAGCTCGACGCCGGGCTGCGGCGACAGCGACTCGAAGTGGATGCCCTTGGTGCTTTCGCAGTGCGAGCACTTGATGCGCACGTAATGCCACTCGGTGCCGCACAGCGAGCAGTGCAGGTAGCGGAAGCCCGCCTCGTCGGCGCCGATGCGCGTGATGCTCACCGTGGGTGCGCTGCCGCAGCAGGGGCATTCGTTGCCGGGGTCGGTGCGGCCGTAGATGTTCTCGCCCGCGCTCTCGGCCACCTGCAACACCAGCTGCGTCCAGTAGGCCTGCAGCCCCGCGGCGATCAGCGGCGCGGCGGCGAGGTCGAGCCCGAACATGATGCGGCGCGAGAGCCGGTCAGCCTGCGTGTCGATCCATGCATCGTCGGCGGCCGCCACGCGGTCCAGCGTGTCGCGTGCGGGGCCTTCGGGCAGCCGTGCGCGGAAGAGAGCGAGCAGCCGCCGCAGCTCCTTCAGCCACACGGGGTCGCGTGTCCAGCCGAAAGCCGGCATCGGCGGCTTGAGCACCTTCGCGGCGGCTTCGAGCGCTTCGGTCTCGGGCAGCTCGACCGGCGCGTAGTCCTGCAGCACCTGGTGCTGCGCCTGCGCGAGGTCGGCGATGAAGATCAGGTACTCGCGCATCGGATGCGATGCGGCGAGCTGGCGCAGCCGCAACTGCCGGTCGGAGAACGCGAGAGAGCGCACCGGCAGGCGCAGGAACGGCATCTGCCGCCCGGCCTGCATCGCGATCTGCTCGGGCTCGAGGATGCGGGTGGTTCTGGTCGGCGGTGCGCTGCCGTTGGAACTGCTCATTCAGCGGACTCTACAGCGATTCATGCGATTCGCGATACGTGATTGGCCCCAGACAGGACATGGCCGGTTCTGTTCGCGGGATACCGCGGAACCGGCTTTGCCGGGCCGCTGGTATCGCCCCCGGAAGGGGGTTGGCGAAGCGACACGAAGTGCGCGAAGCCTGGGGGAGAACTCGCCTACTCACCTCGCGTCATTTTGCGATGCCACAACGGATGGTTGAGTTTTGCCCAGCCTTCGGTGACCGTACCTCGCGTCATCGCGCGCAGCGTGCCCTTGACCCAGATGGCCGCGTAGATGTGCGTGATGACCGACAGGATCAGCACCACGGCCGAGACCGAGTGCACCACCACCGCGATGCGCCGCACGAGGATCGGGAAGAAGCCGACGAACCACGGGCTCCAGAACATGAAGCCCGTCACCAGCAACAGCAGCAGGCTGATGCCGAAGGCCCAGAACACCAGCTTCTGGCCGGCGTTGTACTTGCCCACGGGCGGCATGCTCGACTTGTCGCCCTTGAGCATCTTCGGCGCGTTGGCGATCCACTCGCGGTCGCCCTTGTCGAGGATGTTCTCGCGCCACATCGTGAAGAACAGGAACACGAAGCCCAGCACCATCAGCAGGCCCATGAAGGGATGCAGGATGCGCGTCCATGGGCCGCCGCCGAAGAGCGCGCTCAGGAAGAACAGGCTCGGATGGAAGAAGGCCAGGCCCGAGAGCGCGGCGGCGAAGAACATGATCGCGACGAACCAGTGGTTCATGCGCGTGGCGTCGCGGTAGCGGCGAAGGTAGTAGCGTGTCATCGCGTTCTTCTCCTCATGCGCGGGGTGCGGTGGACGGTGGCGAGGAGGCCGGCGGCTCCTCGATCACCACCACCTCGTCGGGCTTGCCATCGCGGTCGGCATCCGGATGCTCGTCCTTCGGCTCGATGGGGCCGGTCTTCATGTAGTGGAAGAAGCTGCCCACCACGGCGCCGATCATGGCGACCATCGCGAGCGGCTTGGCGACGCCCTTCCACAGCGACACCAGCGGGCTGATCTGCGGGTCTTTCGGCAGGTCGGCGTACAGGCCCGGCCGGTCGGCGTGCTGCAGCACGTACATCACGTGCGTGCCGCCCACGCCCGCCGGGTCGTACACGCCGGCGTTCGAGAAGCCGCGTTCCTTCAGGTCGACGATGCGTTCCGAGGCGTACTCGTGCATGTCTTCCTTGGTGCCGAAGTGCAGCGCGCCGGTGGGGCAGGCCTTCACGCAGGCCGGCTCCAGGCCCACGCCCACGCGGTCGGAGCACAGCGAGCACTTGTAGGCCTTGTTGTCGGCCTTGCTGATGCGCGGCACGTCGAAGGGACAGCCCGTGACGCAGTTGCCGCAGCCCACGCAATGCTCGCTGATGAAGTCGACGATGCCGTTGGCGTACTTGACGATGGCGCCCGGCGAGGGGCACGACTTCAGGCAGCCAGGGTCCTCGCAGTGCATGCAGCCGTCCTTGCGGATCAGCCATTCGAGCTTGCCGGCCTCGGGCTCCACCTCGGAGAACTTCATCACCGTCCAGGAGGAGGGCGTGAGGTCGACCGGGTTGTCGTAGGTGCCGTGCGTGGTGCCGATCTCGTCGCGCAGGTCGTTCCACTGCATGCACGCGACCTGGCAGGCCTTGCAGCCGATGCAGGTCGACACGTCGATCAGCTTGGCCACCTGCTGCACCTGCGGGCGGCTGCGGATGTCGGGCGACGGCGTGGTCGTGGCCGAGCGGGCGGCGATGTCCAGGGTTTGAAGGGACGACATCGCTCAGGCCTTTTCGATGTTCACGGTGAACGACTTGTACTCGGGCGTCTGCGTGTTCGCATCACCCACGAAAGGCGTCAGCGTGTTCACCAGATAGCCCGGCTTGGCCACGCCGACGAAGCCCCAATGATTGGGCAGGCCCACGGTGTGGACCGTGCGCCCGTCCACCTGCAGCCCGACGATGCGCTTGGTGACCACAGCCACGGCCTTGATGTAGCCGCGCTTGCTCGACACCTTGACCATGTCGCCGTGGCCGATGCCTTTTTCCTTGGCAAGCTCCTCGCCGATCTCGACGAACTGCTGCGGCTGGATGATGGCCGAGGTGCGCACGTTCTTGGTCCAGTAGTGGAAGTGCTCGGTCAGCCGGTAGCTGGTCGCCACGTACGGGAAGTCCTTCGGCACGCCGAGCCTCTCGAGGTCACCCTTGAAGATGCGCGCCGCGGGGTTGGCGCGGGCCTTCTCGTTGTTCGGGTGCATCAGGTTGTTGACCAGCGGCGACTCGAAGGGCTCGTAGTGCTCGGGCAGCGGTCCTTCGGCCATGCCGGTGGGCGCGAACAGGCGCGCCACGCCCTCGGCGGTCATGATGAAGGGGCGCACCGCCTCGGCATCGGTCGGATTCGCGTCGGGGCGGATGTCGGGCACGTCGGCGCCGCCCCACTGCTTGCCGTTCCACGCGATGAGGCCGCGCCTGGCGATCCACGGCTTGCCGGTGGCCGGGTCGGTCGAGGCTCCGTTGTAGAGGATGCGCCGGTTCGCCGGCCACGCCCACGCCCAGTTCTGCACCATGCCGATGCCATACGGGTCGGCGTTGTCGCGCCGCGCCATCTGGTTGCCGGCCTGCGTCCATGCGCCTGCGTAGATCCAGCAGCCGCTGGCGGTGCTGCCGTCGTCGCGCAGCAGGCCGAAGCCCGCGAGCTGCTCGCCGGCCTTGGCCGTCGGCGGCTTGCTCGGGTCCTTCGGGTCGGTCAGGTCGACGAGCGCGCGGCCGTTGTATTCCATCGCCAATTCCTGCGCGGAGGGCGAGTGCGGAATCTTGTAGGGCCAGGTGAGCTTGACGATCGGGTCGGGGAAGGCGCCGCCGTCCTTGGCGTAGGCCGTGCGGATGCGGTTGAAGATGCCCGCCACGATCTCGATGTCGCCCTTGGCCTCGCCCGGCGGCTCCGCACCCTTCCAGTGCCACTGCAGCCAGCGGCTGGAGTTGGTGAGCGAGCCGTCTTCCTCCGCGAAGCAGGTGGAGGGCAGGCGGAACACCGTGGTCTGGATGTCGGCGGTCTTGACGTCGTTGAACTCGCCGAAGTTGCGCCAGAACTCGCTGGTCTCGGTCTGCAGCGGATCGATGGTGACCAGGAACTTGAGCTTCGAGAGCCCGTCGACGATCTTCTTCTTGTCGGGGAACGAGCCCACCGGGTTGAAGCCCTGGCAGATGTAGCCGTTGAGCTTGCCCTGGTTCATGAGCTCGAAGGCCTGAAGCACGTCGTAGAGCCTGTCGATCTTCGGCAGGTAGTTGAAGGCCCAGTCGTTCTCCGCCGTGGCCGCGTTGCCCCACCAGGCCTTCTGCATGCTGACGAAGAACTTCGGGTAGTTCTGCCAGTAGCTCATCTGGTTGGGGCGCAGGGGCTTGAGCGCGCGGGTCTTGTAGTAATCCTCCAGCGTCTGCTCGTTGTCACGCGCCAGCGACATGTAGCCGGGCAGCGAGTTCGACAGCAGCCCCAGGTCGGTGAGGCCCTGGATGTTGCTGTGGCCGCGCAGCGCATTCATGCCGCCGCCGGGTACGCCGATGTTGCCCAGCAGCAGCTGAACGATGGCGCCGGTGCGGATCATCTGCGAGCCCTGGCTGTGCTGCGTCCAGCCCAGCGCGTACATGATGGTCATGGTGCGCTGGGAGGTGCTGGTGCTCGCGATGTACTCGCACACCTTCAGGAACTTGTCCTGCGGCGTGCCGGTGATGCGGCTCACCATCTCGGGCGTGTAGCGCGAATAGTGCCGCTTCATGACCTGCAGTACGCACTGCGGGTCCTGCATGCTCATGTCGACCTTGGCCATGCCCTGCTCGTCGAGCGCGTAGCCCCACGACTTGGGGTCGTAGTTGCGCTTTTCGGGGTTGTAGCCGCTGAACAGGCCGTCCTCGAACTTGTAGTCGGGGCCGACGATGAAGGTCGCGTTGGTGTAGTTGCGGACGTACTCGGTCTGGATCTTGTCGTTGCCCAGCAGGTAGTTGATGACCCCCGCCAGGAAGGCGATGTCCGACCCCGCGCGTATCGGCGCGTAGTAGTCGGCCATGGCAGCCGAGCGCGTGAAGCGCGGATCGACCACCACCAGGCGGGCCTTGTTCTGTTTCTTGGCCTCGATGACCCACTTGAAGCCGCACGGGTGCGCCTCCGCGGCGTTGCCGCCCATGATCAGCACCACATCCGCGTTCTGGATGTCCTGCCAGTGGTTGGTCATCGCGCCTCTGCCGAACGTCGGGGCCAGACTGGCCACCGTAGGTCCGTGTCAGACGCGTGCCTGGTTGTCGAACACCAGCATTCCGGTCGAGCGGAATGCCTTGTGCGTGATGTATCCGGTTTCGTTGGACGAGGCCGAGGCGCAGAGCATGCCGGAGCTGGTCCAGCGGTTCACGGTCTTGCCGTCGGCGTTGGTGGTCTGGAAGTTGGCGTCGCGGTCGGCCTTCAGCAGCTTGGCGATGCGGTCGAGCGCCTCGTCCCAGCCGATGCGCTTCCACTCGGTGCCGCCGGGCTCGCGCACCTCGGGGTACTTCAGGCGCATGGGGCTGTGCACGAAGTCGAGCAGGCCCGCGCCCTTGGGGCACAGCGTGCCGCGGTTCACGGGGTGGTCGGCATCGCCCTCGATGTGGAGGATGTCGGACACCACGTTCTTCGCCTTGTCGCCCAGGCTGTACATGATGAGCCCGCAGCCCACCGAGCAGTACGGGCAGGTGTTGCGGGTTTCGGTCGTGCGCGCGAGCTTGAAGTTGCGGGCCTCGGCCAGCGCGGCGGTCGGCGAGAAGCCGAGCGCGACGATGCTGGAGCCGACCAGCCCCGCGCTGCTCACGCGGAAGAATTGCCGGCGGTTCATGTCCATGACACAACCTCCTGCAGCGGTGAAGTGATGGGGTGTTTCATCGTGGTCTTCTTTTCTTCTGGCGGGTAACTTCGAATTCGAATGAACCTGGTGGCGCTACTTGGGCGCCGTGCCGTCGCCTCCGCTGGGCGCGGGCGCCGCGCCGCCGGAGCTGCCGCCCGGTCCGCTCATGCCGCCCACGGCCGCGCCGCCTTCGGACGGGCCCTGGTGGGAGCTGGAGGATTCGACCTTGTCACCGGAGGCGGCGGGGGCGATGCCCGTCGGGCTCGCGCCGGTGGAGGCCTTCGGCGTGGGAGGCGCGGTGGGCTTGGGATCGCAGGCGCTCGCCAGCAGGCCGGCGGCCAGGCAAAGGCCGATGATCTGCAAGCGCTGCTGACATCGTGGCATCGACACTCCTTGTGGGAAGGACGGGTTCGGCAACGGGCTGTTTTTATGGCCTCGTCTTCCGCTGACCGGGCTGCCCGGTTTGCGACAAACGGGATACGTTTGTAGCATCATGCGACAGCATCATGTCCGGATCAAGGCCCGAAAGGGCGCAATAACCCTCGAACCCTGCCGCGGCGCCGGGCGTCGGCTATCGTTCGCGGCATGAATGCCTCCCTCCGCCTCGGTTGGCGCACGCTCTGGCGCGACCTGCGCGCCGGCGAGCTGCGCCTGTTGATCGTCGCCGTGCTGCTAGCCGTGGCCGCGCTCACGGCCGTCGGCTTCTTCGCCGACCGATTGCAGGGCGGCCTCAAGCGCGACGCGCGACAGCTCCTGGGCGGTGACGCGGTGATCGTCAGCGACAACCCGACGCCCGAAGCCTTCGTGGCGCAGGCCAGGTCGCTCGGGCTTCAGGGCACATCCACCTACGGCTTTCCGACCATGGCCCGCGCCGAGGACGCGCAGGGCGGAGCCAGCAAGCTGGTGGCGCTGAAGGCGGTGACGGCGGGCTATCCGCTGCGCGGCAGCCTGCAGACCTCCACCACCATCGACGGCGCCGGCGCCGTCACGCGCGACATCCCACCGCCGGGCGAAACCTGGGTCGACGCCTCGCTGCTCGACTCGCTGGCGCTCAAGGTCGGCGACACGCTGCTGCTGGGCGACACCGGCCTGCGCGTGGGCCGCGTCATCACGCTGGAGCCCGACCGCGGCGCCGGCTTCATGAGCTTCTCGCCGCGCGTGATGCTCAACCAGGCCGACGTGGCCCGCACCGGGCTCGTGCAGCCGGCCAGCCGCGTCGGCTACCGCTATGCGGTGGCGGGCAGCGACGCGGCGGTCAAGCGCTTCACCGATTGGGCCGACGCCACCATCAAGAAGGGCGAACTGCGCGGCGTGCGGCTCGATTCCTTCGAGAGCGGACGCCCCGAGATGCGCCAGACGCTCGACCGCGCCGAGAAATTCCTGAGCTTGGTCGCGCTGCTCGCGGCGCTGCTGTCCGCCGTGGCGGTGGCTCTGGCCGCGCGCGGCTTCGCGGCCAGCCACCTCGACGACTGCGCGATGCTGCGCGTGCTCGGCCAGAGCCAGCGCACCATCGCCATCGCCTATGCCTTCGAGTTCGCGGTGATCGGCATCGTGGCCAGCGCGCTGGGCGTGGCCATCGGCTTCGCGGTGCATTACGTGTTCGTGCTGCTGCTGGCCGGGCTGGTCGAGACCGCGCTGCCGGCGGCCACGCTGTGGCCCGTGGCCTTCGGGCTCGGCATGGGGCTCACGCTGCTCTTCGCCTTCGGGTTGCCGCCGGTGCTGCAACTGGCGCGCGTGCCGCCGCTGCGCGTGATCCGGCGCGACGTGGGCGGGCTCAAGCCCGCGTCGCTCGCGGTGCTGGGCGTGGGCGTGGCGGGCTTCGCGGCGCTGCTGATGGCGGCGAGCAGCGACATCAAGCTGGGGCTGATCGCCGTCGGCGGCTTCGCGGGCGCGGTGGCGGTGTTCGCGCTTTTGAGCTGGCTCGCGGTGAAGGTGCTGCGCCGCAGCGTCAACGAGGCCACCGCGCCGCGCTGGCTGGTGCTGGCCACGCGGCAGATCTCGGCGCGGCCGGCCTATGCGGTGGTGCAGGTCAGCGCGCTTTCCGTGGGGCTGCTGGCGCTGGTGCTGCTGGTGCTGCTGCGCACCGACTTGGTTGCGAGCTGGCGCCAGGCCACGCCGCCCGACGCACCGAACCGCTTCGTCATCAACGTCATGCCGGAGCAGAGCGAGGCCTTCCAGAAGTCGCTGCGCGACGCGGGCGTGGGCAAGTTCGACTGGTACCCGATGATCCGCGGCCGCCTCGTGGCGATCAACGACAAGCCGGTGTCGCCCGACGACTACACCGAAGACCGTGCCAAGCGCCTGGTGGACCGCGAGTTCAACCTCAGCAACAGCGCGGAAGCACCGGCGCACAACAGCATCACCGCCGGCAAATGGATACCCGGCGCCGCCGGCGAGGTGAGCGTGGAAGAGGGCCTGGCCGAGACGCTGGGCCTGAAAATGGGGGACATGCTGCGCTTCGACATCGGCGGCATGCAGAACGAGGCGCGCATCACCTCGCTGCGCAAGGTCGACTGGGGCTCGATGCACGCCAACTTCTTCGTGATGTACACGGTGGCCTCGCTGGCCGACGTGCCCACCACCTACATGGGCGCCTTCCGCGCGCCCGAGACGCGCGGCTTCGACAACGCGCTGGTGCGCAGCTACCCCAACGTGACCAACGTGGACATGAGCGCCACCATCAACCAGGTACAGCGGGTGCTCGACCAAGTAATCCGCGCGGTCGAGTTCCTGTTCGGCTTCACGCTCGCGGCTGGGTTGGTCGTGCTGTTCGCCGCCGTGACGGCCACGCGCGAGGAGCGCGCGCGCGAGTTCGCGGTGATGCGCGCGGTGGGCGCGCGCGCCAGCCTGCTGCGGCAGGTGCAGCGTGCCGAACTCGCGGGCGTGGGCCTGCTCGCGGGCTTCCTCGCGAGCATCGTGGCCGTACTGATCGGCTGGGGACTCGCGCGCTACGTGTTCGATTTCACCTGGACCGCATCGCCGCTGGTGCCGGTGGCCGGCGCGCTGGCGGGGGCGGTGCTGGCGCTCGGTGCCGGTTGGTGGGGCCTGCGCGAAGTGCTGCGCCGGCCGGTGGTCGACACCTTGCGGCGCGCGGCCGAGTAATTTTTCTTTTCTTCGAGGCGAGACGGGGCCGTGGAATGCAATACATTCCCCGGCCCCGTATCCAATTCAGAGAAGAGAAATTCCTGCATGCGCCTGGCGTCTTTCCAGATCACCAACTTTCGCTCGATCAACGACAGCGGCCTCATCGATTCCACGCAGATCACCACGATCCTCGGCCGCAATGACAGCGGCAAATCGAACCTGCTGCGCGCGCTCCACAGCCTGAACCCCACCGAGGGCATCGCCGAACTCAGCCCCATCAAGGACTTCCCGCGCCATCGCCGGCTCGAAGAGTGCACCGGCGACACGCCCGTCGTCTTCACGCGCTGGAGCCTGGACGAGAGCGAACAGGCCGAGCTGGCCGCGATCCTTCCGCGCGCTGCCGGCGTGCGCCACGTCACCGCGAGCCGAGGCTACGCGGCCAGCCGCTCGGCCGGTTTCGAAGGGCTGGCGGCCCTGTCGCTGGACGTGAGCGAGATCAAGGGCAAGGTCCGCAAGATCGTGCCGGCGGTGAAGGCCGCGGCCGAGAAGGTCGCAGAGGAAGCGAAGACGGCGCTCGACCAGGAAGCCGACGTCTTCGACGCCGCGATGATCATGAGCCCCGACTACATCAAGTGGTCGGCCGGCGCCGTCGAGGCGGCGCGGGCCCTGCGCAAGGCGCTGGCCGTGGCGGGCGCCGAGCTCAGCGACAAGCAGGAGCAGATGCTGGCCGAGCTCGAAGACATGGCGCTGGCCATCGCCAACGACGCGCCCGCGCTGGAGCGCGCGCAGGAATGGGTGATCGGCAAGCTGCCGCGCTTCGTCTACGTCGACGAATACCCGGCGCTGCCCGGCCGCCAGAACATCGCCGAATACCTGGGGCGCGAAGGCTGGGGCCAGCTCACGCCCGAGCAGCAGAGCTTCGGCAAGCTCTGCAAGGTCGCGGGGCTGGACCTGCGGCAGCTGCAGGCACTGCTCGAGAAGAATGACCAGGCCACGCGCAACCAGCTCGTCAACCGCGCCGGCTCGGTGGTGACCGCCGAGATCCGCCGCCTCTGGAAAGACCGCGCGCTGAAGGTGCGCTTCAACCTCGACGGCCAGTACCTCGACACGCTGGTGTCCGACCCGAACGCCGCCTACGAAGTCGAAGTGAACCTGGAAGAGCGCAGCCGTGGCTTCCAGTGGTTCTTCTCGTTCTACGTGGCCTTCTTCGCGGACACCAAGGGCGGCCAGTCCGAAGACGCCGTGCTGCTGCTGGATGAACCCGGTCTGCACCTGCACGCCCACTCGCAGGCCGACCTGCTGGCGCACCTGGAAAAGGATTTCGCCGGCAACCAGGTCATCTACACCACGCACTCGCCCTTCATGGTGCCCACGCACCGGCTCGACGCGGTGCGCACCGCGAGCCTGGACGAGGCTTCAGGCACGACGGTGAGCAACACCGCGCAGGGGGACGAGCGCACGCTGTTCCCGCTGAAGGCGGCGCTGGCGTTGAGCCGGATGGCTGGCGAGCCGGTGAAGCAGGAGGCTTCGAAGCCGGTGGCTGCGACGCAGGAATCGGTGAAGCCGGCGCCCGCGAAGCAGGCCGCGTCGGAGGGCGCGAAGCCTGCGAAGTCGGCAAAGTCCGCCGAGGCGGCCAAGCCTGAGCCTGTGAAGCCCGTCATCGTGGAAAGCGCCAAGCCAGTGGAGGCCGCACCTGTTGCAGTGGCCGCACCGGCAGTCTCGCCTGCACCTGCGATGTCTGAGCCGGCGAAGGTCGCAGCTCCTGCCAAGGCCGAGGCAGCCAAGCCCGAACCCGCGAAGCCTGTGGAGGCAGCGCCAGTTGCCTCGCCCGCACCGACGATGCCCGAGCCGGCGAAGGCTGCCGCTCCTGCAAAGACCGAGGCAGTCAGGCCCGAGGCTGCGAAGGCCGAACCCGTGAAGCCAGCCGTGGTGGAAAGCGTCAAGTCCGTGGAGGCTGCACCAGTTGCCGTGGCCGCGCCGGTCGTCCCGCCTGCGGAAGTGCCGGCACCGGTGACGCCCGAACCGGAGAAGCCGGTGGCCGATGGGAGCATCAAGCCCGCCGAGCCTGTGGTCGAGGCCCCGGTCGCCGTGGCTGCCGTGCCCGCCGAGGCGCCAGTGGTGCAGGCCGAGCCCGCCTGATCCATTCCGGGGGACTTTGTTCAGAGGATGGCGTCTTCTTCCCTGAACATGTGCTCCCCCGCAAAGTCCACGAACGCCCGCACCTTCGGCGACAGCTGCCGGCTCGACGGCCACAGCGCCGAGAACTGGCCCTGTCGCACGAGGTGGGTGGCCAGCACGCGCTGCAGTTCACCCCGGCACAGGGAATCGCGCGCGAGAAAGTCGGGCATGTAGGCCACGCCCAGGCCGGCGACTGCGGCGCCGAGCATGGCTTCCATGTTGTTGCACAGCAGGCCGGGCGGGAGTTGGGTGGGCAGGCCGGGCAGGTCCCAGTCTTCGATCTTTCCGCCGGTGACGAACTTGTAGCGCAGGCAGGCGTGCCGCGCGAGGTCGGCGGGTGTCTGCGGCACGCCGTGGCGCTCCAGGTAGGCCGGCGAGGCGACGAGCACGAATCGGAACGGGCCGAGGCGGCGCGCGACCAGCTGCGAGTCGACCAGGTCGCCGCTGCGGATCGCCACGTCGACGCCCTCGGCGATCACGTCGACCAGCCGGTCGTTGAAGTCCAGGTCGAGCTCGATCTCGGGGTAGCGCTCCCTGAAGGCCGGCAGCATCGGCAGCAGGAAGCGGTAGCCGATGGTCGGCAGGCTCACGCGCAGGCGGCCGCGCGGCGCGGCGATGGCGTCCTGCATCATGGCCCGCGCGTCGTCGAGTTCGTCGAGGATGCGGCGGCAGCGCTCATGGAAGAGGGCGCCTTCCTGCGTGAGCCGCATGTGCCGCGTGGTGCGGTTGAAGAGGCGCACGCCGAGCTGCTCTTCGAGCCGCGCGACGTTCTTGCCCACGGCCGAGGCCGAGATGCCCAGCAGCCGGCCGGCCCTGGCAAAGCTCGACAGCTCGGCCGCCCGCACGAAGGATTCGAGTCCGCTGAAGCCGTCCATGGATTGGCAACCTTTGGTTGGGAGTGTGAGGAGCAATGCGGCAATTCTCAGCGCATTGATTCCTTTCTATCTTCGTGCCTTCCTTTTCACCTTCCGCGAAAGCACGTCCCATGTCCGCGTCTTCCTCCAGAAACTGGCTCCTGGCCGCCGTTTGCCTCGCGGCGCTGGGCATGCCGCTGAGCTTCACCGGCCCGGCGGTGGTGCTGCCCGCCGTTCGCGACGCGCTGGGCGGCAGCCCGGTGCAGCTCAACTGGGTGACCAACGCCTTCATGCTGAGCTTCGGCGCCACGCTGATGGCGGCCGGCGCGCTGGCCGATGCCTATGGGCGCAAGCGCGTCTTCCTGCTGGGGCTCGCGGTGGTGGCGCTCAGCGCCTCGCTGCTGACCCTGGCGCCGGGCATTGTGGCCTTCGACCTGGCGCGCGCGCTGCAGGGGCTGGGCTCGGCCGCGGCCTTCGCGGCGGGCACGGCCGCGCTGGCGCAGGTGTTCGACGGCGCCGCGCGCACGCGGGCCTTCAGCCTGATCGGCACTTCGTTCGGCGTGGGGCTGTCCTGCGGCTCGATGCTTTCGGGCTGGCTTGCGGAGAGCTTCGGCTGGCAGGCGGTGATGCTGAGCCCCGGCGCGGCCAGCCTGCTGGCGCTCGGCATCGCGTCGCTCGCGATGCAGGAGTCGCGCAACCCGCAGGCCATGGGGCTGGACGTGCCGGGCACGCTGAGCTTCACTGCCGCGCTGAGCCTGCTCACGCTGGGCGTGCTACAGGCGCCCGACAGCGGCTGGGGCAGCCCGTGGGTGCTTGGCGCGCTGGCGGGCGCGGCGGCAATGGGCGCGGTCTTCGTCGCCGTCGAGCGACGCGTGGCGCACCCGATGCTCGATCTGTCGCTGTTTCGCTTTCCGCGCTTTGTCGGCGTGCAGCTGCTGGCGGCCGCGCCGGCCTACGGTTTCGTCGTGCTGCTGGTGCTACTGCCGATCCGCTTCATCGGGCTCGAAGGGCGCGGCGCAATCGAGGCGGGCGCTTTCATGTTTGCGCTCTCGGGGCCGATCCTCGTGGTGCCGACGCTGGCGGCGTCGCTGGCGCACCGTTTCTCCGCCGGCGCGATCTCGGCCGTGGGACTGCTGGTGTGCGCCGCAGGCCTCTTTTGGCTCAGCCGCTGCGCGCCGGGCACGCCGCTGGGTGTGATGGTGTGGCCGCTGCTGCTGATCGGCGCGGGCATCGGGCTGCCGTGGGGGCTGATGGACGGGCTGGCCGTGAGCGTGGTGCCGCGCGAGCGCGCGGGCATGGCCTCGGGCATCTTCAACACGGTGCGGGTGGCGGGGGAGGGCATCGCGCTGGCGCTGGTGGGCGCGGGGCTGACCGCGCTGGTGGCGGCGCGGCTGGGTCATGCGGAGGCGGCATCGCGCGCGGCGCAGCGCGTCACCACCGGAGACCTGTCGCAGGCGCTGGCCCTGCTGCCGGGCATGGACCGCGCGGCGCTGCTGCACGCCTACGGCTCGGCGTTCGGCACGCTGCTGTGGGTGCTCGCGGGCGTGACGGTGGCGACGGCACTGGTGGTGTTCGCCTTCCTGCGCGGCGAGACGCATGCCGAGGCCGGCGCGGTGGCGCTGGAATCGACGGCTTGCTGAGGGCCCGGTCTGCTCAGTCCGTTCCAGTTGCTTCGGCGGCTTCGAAGATGTCGCGCAGCCACTGGGTGAAGACGCGCACGCGCGACGACAGCTGCCGGTTCTGGGCGTAGAGCACCGACACCGGCATCGGCGGCGGCGCGAACTCAGGAAGCAGTACCTTGAGCCGTCCGTCCGCCAGCTCGCTGGCCACCCGGTAGCGCGGCACCTGCACCAGCCCGAGGCCCGCGACGGCCGAGCCTGTGTACAGGTCGGCGCCGGTCACGGACACGACGCCGCCCAGCTGCATGGCCGTAACCCGCCCGTCGACCGTGAATTCGAGCGGCACCGCCTTGCCCGTGGCGCTGGAGATGTAGTGGATGGCGCGGTGCGACGCCAGCTCTTGCATGCTTTCAGGCTCTCCGTGCGCAGCGATATAGGCCGGGCTCGCGACCGTGACCTGGGGCAGCAGCGCCACGCGCCGGCCGATCATGGACGAGTCCTGCAGCGTGCCCGCGCGCAGCACGCAATCGACGCCCTCGCGTACCAGGTCGACGAGGCGGTCGTCCTCGCCGACGTGCAGCTCTAGCTCCGGGTAGCGCGCCAGGAAGCCCGGCAGCGCGGGCACCACGAAGTGCCGCGCCAGCGTGCCCTGCAGGTTCACGCGCAGCAGGCCCTTGGGGGCGGCGTCGCGGAACAGGCCCTCGGCTTCTTCCACGTCGGCCAGCAGCCGCACGCAACGGCGGTAGTAGGCCTCGCCGTCCTGCGTGAGGCGCACGGTGCGGGTGGTGCGCTCCAGCAGCCGGGTGCCGACGCGCTGTTCCACGCGCTTGATCAGGTTGGTGACGGTGGCGCGCGGAATCTGCAGATCTTCCGAAGCCTGCGTGAAGCTCTGGCGTTCGGCGATGCGCACGAAGGCCTGCATTTCCTGGAAGCGGTCCATGGGCGAGCTTGGAGCCTATTGTTGAAGTAAATGGAATGGTAATGGCGATTTCCGGCTGATTATCTTTCGGATGGAACGATCGAAGATTCGTCTCACCAACCAACCACCACTGCAAAGGAACAGCCAGCCATGACCAACCCATCCACCACCAAGGTCGCCATCGTCACCGGCGCATCGCGCGGCATCGGCGCCGCCGTCGCGCAGCGGCTCGCCAGGGACGGCTTCGCGGTCGCCATCAACTACGCATCGAGCCCGGAACAGGCCGATGCCCTCGTCGCCGAGCTGCAGGCCGCCGGCGGCTGGGCCTTCGCGGTCAAGGCCGACGTGGCCAGCGCTGAAGAAGTGCGCGCCATGTTCGATGCCGTCGAGGCGCAGCTCGGCAAGGTCGACGTGCTGGTCAACAACGCCGGCGTGCTCAAGACGCTGCCGCTGGCCGAGCACAGCGACGCGCTCTACGACCAGGCCTTCGACATCAACGTGCGCGGCACCTTCAACACGCTGCGCGAAGCCGCCACGCGCCTCAACGAGGGCGGGCGCATCGTCAACTTCTCGAGCACCACGCTCGCGCTGAACATGCCCGGCTACGCGGTCTACAACGCCACCAAGGCGGCCGTCGAGGCTTTCACGCACGTCTTCGCCAAGGAACTGCGCGGCCGCAGCATCACGGTGAACGCCGTGGCGCCGGGCCCGATCGCCACGTCGCTTTTTCTCGACGGCAAGACCGAGGAGCAGATCCAGACCTTCGCGAAGATGCCGCCCCTGCAGCGCCTGGGCCAGCCCGAGGACATCGCCTCGGTGGTGGCTTTCCTCGCCGGCCCCGACGCGGGATGGGTCAACGGGCAGATCCTGCGCGCCAACGGCGGCGTCGCCTGAGCGGCGACTCGACGCGAAACAAACCGGAAGGAGAAACACGCCATGAAGAAGCAGATCGTCCTCGTCACCGGTGCCGGCACCGGCATCGGCAGGCTCACAGCCCAATCGCTGGCCGAAACCGGCCACGTCGTCTACGCCTCGATGCGCGACATCGCCGGGCGCAACAAAGGCCGCGCCGCCGAGCTGCGCGCGCTGGCCGCGGCGAAGAACATCCAGCTGCATCCGCTCGAACTCGACGTGCTCTCGCAGGAATCGGCCGATGCGGCCGCCGCGACCATCGTGCGCGAGCAGGGCCATCTCGACGTGGTGATGCAGAACGCCGGCCACTTGGTGGTCGGCCCCACGGAGGCCTTCACACCGGAGGAGATCGTCAAGGTGTTCGACACCAACGTGCTCGGCGCGCAGCGCGTGAACCGCGCGGTGCTGCCGTACCTGCGGGCGCAGGAGTCGGGGCTGATGCTTTGGATCAGCAGCATCACCACCAAGGGCGGCTTTCCGCCGTTCATGGGGCCTTATGGCGCGGCCAAGGCGGCGATGGACTCGCTGGCCGTCACGCTGGCTTACGAGATCGCGCGCTTCGGCATCGAGACCTCCATCGTCGTGCCGGGCGCCTTCACCAAGGGCACCGACCACTTCCCGAGCGCGGGCAAGCCGGCCGATGCTGCAACCGCCGCCTACGCCCGCTACGACGGGCTCATGGACCAGATCGGCGCGCGCCTCTCGGCGCTGACGCCCGACAACGCCGACCCGCAGGCCGTGGCCGACGAGATCGTGCGCATCGTGGGCTTGCCCGCCGGCACCCGGCCGATGCGCTCGGTGATCGACTTCGTGGGCGATGGCGCGACGGAGGTGTTCGAGGTGTCGGAGCGGGTGCGCGTCGAGTTCGCCAAACGCATCGGCATGGCGGACCTGCTCGAAGCGAAGGTGCGTCGCTAAGCAGGGCGTCACAAAGAGCGGGGCGGTATTACTGTCCAATAGCGGGATGGAAAACCCGCCCCACGACCACCTCATCGCCGAGCGCGTGACCGAACTCGAGATCAAGTCCAGCTACGCGGAGGACCTGCTCGACCAGCTGAACATGACGATCTACCGCCAGCAACAGCAGATCGACCGGCTGATCCTCGAAGTCACGCAGCTCAGGGAACAGAGCCGCAATACGATGCAGGAAGGCGCCGCGCGAAATCCCCGCGACGAGCTACCACCGCATTACTGAGCTGGAAAGAAAGATCGATCAGCCGTGCGAGTGCCAGAGCACGGCGAAGAAATGGCAGGTGCTGCCGGCCAGCACGAACAGGTGCCAGACGCTGTGCGCGAAGCGCACCTTGTTGTCGAACAGGAAAACCACAGCACCGGCCGTGTAGAACAATCCGCCGGCCACCAGCCAGCCCAGTCCCGCCGCCGACATGCGCTCGTACAGAGGCACGGCGGCCATCAGCGCCATCCAGCCCATCGCCACGTACAGGCCGGTGGACCACAGCGGATGCTTCAGCCGGTTGAACAGCTTGGCGCTCACGCCCAGTGCCGCCGCCGCACAGATGGCGCCGAACAGCGTCCAGCCCAGCGGGCCGCGCAGCACGCCGAACAGGAAGGGCATGTAGCTGCCCGCGATGAAGAGGTAGATGGCCGCGTGGTCCAGCCGGTTCAACCAGGCCTTCGCCCGGCCGATGGGCAGCGCGTGGTACAGCGTGGAGATGAGGTACAGCACGATGGCCGTGCCCGCGAAGAGGCAGGCGCCGACCACGCCGGCGGCCTGGCCCTTCTGCGCCGCGCTGTAGACCAGGATGGGCAGCGAGGCAATCGCCAGCGCCAGGCCCAGCCCGTGACTGAGGGCGTTGAAGAGTTCCTCCATCGCCGTCTGGTCGCGCGCCGCGAGGACGGAGGTCTTGCTGCGTTGCGAGGCAAGAGGTTGCTGCGAGGGCAAAGAAGAAGTCATCGTCGATTCCGTGCGCAAGTGCGTGTGTGTGGTTCGAAACCGGATGGGCCTGCCTACTTGACCTGCTGCTTGCCCAGCTTGCGTGCCAGCGTGCGCCGGTGCATGCCGAGCCTGCGCGCGGTCTCCGAGATGTTGAAGCCGGTTTCGGCCAGCGTTTCGTGGATGCGCTCCCATTCGAGCGTCTTGATGGATGTGGAGCGGTTGGTCAGCTCCACCTCGGTGGTGCCGGTGGCGCGGCCGAAGGCGGCCTCGATGTCGTCGGTGTTCGACGGCTTGGCCAGGTAGTGGCAGGCGCCGAGCTTGATGGCTTCCACCGCGGTGGCGATGCTGGCGAAGCCCGTGAGCACCACGATCAGCATCTTGGGGTTGTGCCGGTGCAGCATCTGCACGCAGGCCAGGCCCGAGGCCTCGCCGTTGAGCTTGAGGTCGACCACCGCGTAGCCGGGCGAGGAGCCGGCCAGCAGGGACTCGACCTCGGCAAGGTTGCTCGCGTGCGTCACGGCATAGCCGCGGCGCTCGAAGGAGCGACCGAGCGCGCGCGCGAAGGCGCCGTCGTCCTCGACGATCAGCAGCTGGCGCTGCGCTTCAGCTCCGGTTTCGCTCATTGCCTTCCATTCCGATGGTCCTGCTGGCGGCGAGGGCTTCTTCGTCGTCCTCGTCGTCGTCCACTTCCGTCTCTTCTTCCTCGAGCACGATGGCCGCGAGCGGCAGCGTGATCTTCACGATGGCGCCGCCCTCCGGCCGGTTGGCCGCCGCCACGCGGCCGCCTACGGTGCGCGCCACGTTCACCACCAGGAACAGCCCCAGTCCGCCGCCAGCGCGGCCCTTGCTCGACTGGTAGGGTTTGCCGAACTCCTTGAGGATGGCCGGGAGGAAGCCGGGGCCTGCGTCGGTGACGGTGATTGTCAGCGCGTCGGCGTCGTGCGCCGCCTCGAGGCGCAGCCAGTGCGGCGACGCCTCCAGCGCATTGTCGAGCACGTTGCAGATCATCTGCTTGAGGGCCGAGTCGGAAACCATGGGCAGGTCGCGGCCGAAGTGGTTGTCGTACTCGAAGTCTTCCACCGGGCGGGTTGTGCGCCATTCCTCGACCAGGTCGTCGAGGAAGGTGCTGACGGTGGTTTCTTCCGACGACTCGCCGCGCGCCTCGCCGGCCGACAGCAGGATGCCGCTCACGATGCTCTTGCAGCGCT
This sequence comes from Variovorax sp. TLI9-5A, assembly GCF_056867935.1. NCBI lineage: Bacteria > Pseudomonadati > Pseudomonadota > Betaproteobacteria > Burkholderiales > Comamonadaceae > Variovorax > Variovorax sp. TLI9-5A. The sequence continues at coordinate 1,769,066 of NZ_CP200310.1, forward strand.
GGATCTGCAGCTCCATCTCGGCCACCTCGGTCAGCAGCTCGGGGTCGGAGCTGAAGTGCGGCAGCCGGCGCCAGTCTCCGAGGATGACGGCCAGCGTGGCCAGAGGCGTGCCCAGCTCGTGCGCCGCGCCCGAGGCCAGCAGGCCCATGCGCACGATGTGCTCCTCTTCGGACGCGCGCTGTCGCAGGTCGGCCAGCCGGGCATCGCGTGCGCGCAGGTTGCGGCTGATGCGGGTGATGAAGATGACGAGCAGCGCCGCGTTGAGCGCGAAGCACACCAGCATGCCCTGGATGTAGGGGCTCCACAGGCCCCTGTCGTGGTCCAGCGGCAGCGCGAGCGGGCGCGAGAACAGCGCCAGCCCGGCGAAGCAGATGCTGGTGATGACCACCATGGTCCAGGTCGACCAGGCCTTCAGCAGCACCGCGCCCAGCGTCACCTGCAGCAGGAAGAGAAAAACGAAGGGGTTGGTCGCGCCGCCGCTCAGGTAGAGCTGCGCGGTGAGGGTGGCCACGTCGACCAGCAGCGCGACGAACAGCTCGCCGTTGGTCACGCGCCGGTGGCTGCGCGAGCGCAGCAGGCTCACCATGTTGAAGAGCGCGAGGCAGGCCAGCACCTGCAGCATGTGGTCCAGCGGCAGCCGGATCTCGAAGCCGTAGTGCACCACCAGGATGGTGGCGACCTGCCCGACCACGGCGAACCAGCGCAGCTGTATCAGCTGCTGCATGTTCTGGTGGCCGATGGCGTTGTCGAGGCTCGCGACGCCGGCGCGGGGCGGGTGCAGCTCGCCCGCGACGGCGGCGGACTCAGCCGTCGCGGCGGGCATCTTGGTCGGCGGGGCGGGCGTCGGCATGGGCCGCATTTTCGCTGCGCCGCACGAACCAGGCCGCGATCAGCACCATGAGGGCCAGGCCATACCAGGTCAGGGCGTAGACGAGGTGGCTGTTGGGAAAGGAAATGACCGTCAGGCCGCCGGCGGGCCAGGCGGGGGTGTCGGTGGCCGGGGCGCCCGGCTTGGCGGGGGCGGCTTCGGCATCGACGAAGTAGGGCGCCACGTCGCTCAGGCCGCGCGCGGCGGCGATGGCCTGCACGTCGCGCGAGAACCAGCGCTCGCCGGCGGGATCGTTCTTGCGCAGGAAGCCGCCCTTGGGCTCGGTCAGGCGCAGCAGGCCGGCCACGGTGGTCTCGCCCTGGGGCTCGGTGGCGGCGCGCGCCTCCCGTTTCTGCGCTTCAGGGGGCACGAAGCCGCGGTTGACGAGCACCACGCTGCCGTCGGCGCTGTTGCGCAGCGGGGTCAGCACCCAGAAGCCGGCGCCGAGCTTCGTGCTGGCCTGCACCAGCGTCTCTTTGTCGTGGAGGAAAGTGCCGGCAAGGCGGACATGCCGGTATTCGTCGTTGGCCGCGTTGACCGTGGGCCATTCGGTTCGCCCGGGGGCCGTGGTGGCCGGGGCTTGCACGCGCTGGTCGACGCGTGCGATGAGATCCAGCTTCCAGGCCCTGCGCTCGACCTGCCATGTGCCGAGCGCGACGAAGCCGGCGAAGGCGAGGACTGCGCAGACCGCCAGCGCCACCCGCGCGGCGGCCGAACGCTGGCGGGCGGCCTGTTCCGCCATCAGGGCATGTTCTTCATGTCGTGCATCGAGTGCGGCATCATGTTGGTGTTCATGTGGTACATGACCCACAGCGAACCGGCCAGCGTGATGACCACGAGCACGAGCGTGAAGATCAGCGCCAGCATGTTCCAGCCGCCTTCGGACTTCGCGTCCATGTGCAGGAAGTACACCATGTGCACCACGATCTGCACCACGGCGAAGGCCAGGATGACGAGGGCGGTGGTGTTGGGCTTGTCGAAGACCTTGGCCATCACGAGCCAGAACGGGATGGCGGTGAGGATCACGGCCAGCACGAAGCCGGTCATGTAGCCCTTGAAGGTGCTGTGGCTCACCGGGCCGTCATCGTGCCCGTGGTCGTCGTGGCCATGGCCATGTGCGCCGTGGCCGGCGGTTTCGGTGTGCACGCTCATTGCAGCGATCCCATCAGATACACGAAGGTGAAGACGCCGATCCAGACCACGTCCAGGAAGTGCCAGAACATCGACAGGCACATCAGGCGTCGGCGGTTGGCGGCGGTGAAGCCGTGCTTGGGCAGCTGGATCATCAGCACGATGAGCCAGACGATGCCGAAGGTCACGTGCAGGCCGTGGGTGCCCACCAGCGCGAAGAACGACGACAGGAAGGCGCTGCGCTGCGGGCCCGCGCCTTCATGGATCAGGTGCGCGAACTCGTAGAGCTCCAGGCCGATGAAGCCCGCGCCCAGCAGGCCGGTGATGGCCAGCCAGACCAGCATGCCGCGCATGCGGCGCTTCTGCATCTCGAGCACGGCGAAGCCGTAGGTGATGGACGACAGCAGCAGCAGCGAGGTGTTGATCGCCACCAGCGGCAGGTCGAACAGGTCGGCGCCCGAGGGGCCGGCCGCGTAGCTGCGGCCCAGTACGCCGTACACCGCGAACAGGCAGGCGAAGATGAGGCAGTCGCTCATCAGGTAGAGCCAGAAGCCCAGCAGCGTGCCGTTCTCGGGGTGGTGGTCTTCGTTGCGGACGTTGAAGACCTCGAACGCGGGCGCGTTCACGGCATTGCCGTGGGAGGAAAGAGCGGTGGTATTAGACATTGGCGGCCAGCAGGCGCGTGCGCGCGTCTTCGGTGCTAACGACTTCTTCCGTGGGGATGTGGTAGTCGCGCTTGTAGTTGAAGGTGTGGATGATCACGGCGGCGAGCATGGCGACGAAGCCGATGCCGGCCAGCAGCCACATCTGCCAGATCAGCGCGAAGCCGCACACCGCGCTCAGCGCCGCGATGATGAAGCCGGCGGCCGTGTTCTTGGGCATGTGGATCGGGCTGAAGCCTTCCAGCGGACGCTGGTAGCCGCGGGCCTTCATGTCGGACCAGGCGTCGTTGTCGTGCACGCGCGGCGTGAACGCGAAGTTGTAGGCGGGCGGCGGCGAGGAGGTCGACCATTCCAGCGTGCGGCCGTTCCACGGGTCGCCCGTGGTGTCGCGCAGCGATTCGCGGCGGATGAAGCTCACCACCAGCTGGATGATGAACGAGGCGATGCCCAGCGCGATCAGCACGGCGCCGAAGGCGGCGACCTGGAACCAGATCTGCAGCGACATGTCCTGGAAGTGGCTCATGCGGCGGGTGACGCCCATCAGGCCCAGGATGTACAGCGGCATGAAGGCGAACCAGAAGCCGACGATCCAGAACCAGAACGAGCACTTGCCCCAGAACGGGTCGAGCTTGTAGCCGAAGGCCTTCGGGAACCAGTAGGTGATGCCCGCCAGCATGCCGAACAGCACGCCGCCGATGATCACGTTGTGGAAGTGGGCGATCAGGAAGAGGCTGTTGTGCAGCACGAAGTCGGCCGGGGGAACGGCCAGCAGCACGCCGGTCATGCCGCCGATCACGAAGGTGATCATGAAGCCGATGGTCCACAGCATGGGCAGCTCGAAGCGGATGCGGCCGCGGTACATGGTGAAGAGCCAGTTGAAGATCTTCGCGCCCGTCGGGATCGAGATGATCATCGTCGTGATGCCGAAGAACGAATTCACGCTGGCGCCGGAGCCCATGGTGAAGAAGTGGTGCAGCCAGACGAGGTACGACAGGATGGTGATCACGACCGTGGCGTACACCATCGAGGCGTAGCCGAAGAGGCGCTTGCCGGAGAAGGTGGAGACCACTTCCGAGAAGATGCCGAAGGCCGGAAGGATCAGGATGTACACCTCGGGGTGGCCCCAGATCCAGATCAGGTTCACGTACATCATGGCGTTGCCGCCGAGGTCGTTCGTGAAGAAGTTGGTGCCTGCGTAGCGGTCGAGCGACAGCAGGGCCAGCACGGCGGTCAGCACCGGGAAGGCGGCGACGATCAGCACGTTGGTGCACAGAGCGGTCCAGGTGAAGACGGGCATCTTCATCATGGTCATGCCGGGCGCGCGCATCTTCACGATGGTGGCCAGCAGGTTCACGCCGGACAGCAATGTGCCCACCCCCGCTATCTGCAATGACCATATGTAGTAGTCCACCCCCACGTCGGGGCTGAACAGAATGCCCGACAGCGGGGGGTAGGCCAGCCAACCGGTCTTGGCGAACTCGCCGACGAACAGCGACGCCATCACGAGGCCGGCGCCGAAGGTGGTCATCCAGAAGCTGAAGTTGTTCAGGAACGGGAAGGCCACGTCGCGCGCGCCGATCTGCAGCGGCACCACGAAGTTCATGAGGCCGGTGACCAGCGGCATCGCCACGAAGAAGATCATGATCACGCCGTGGGCGGTGAAGACCTGGTCGTAGTGGTGCGGCGGCAGGAAGCCTGCGTTGTCGCCGAAGGCCATAGCCTGCTGGGCGCGCATCATGAGCGCGTCGGCGAAGCCGCGAAGCAGCATCACCAGGCCCAGGATGATGTACATGATGCCGATCTTCTTGTGGTCGATGCTGGTGATCCAGTCGCGCCACAGCATGCCCCACAGCTTGAAGTAGGTCAGTGCGCCCAGGACGGCCAGGCCGCCCAGCACCACGCCGGCAAAGGTCACGAGCAGGATCGGCTCGTGGAAGGGAATCGCCTCCCAGGAGAGGCGGCCGAAGACGAGCTTCGTCAGGTCTAGGTTCTGCAACATCTTATTCTTCGGTGGTGCACATCGCGGTGACGTACTTGCGCTTGGGCGAATCGAGGGATTCGATGTCCCAGGCCTGCTTGGTGGCAACGTTGAAGGCGCCGGGCTTGCCCATGCCGCCGCTGGCGTCGATGGCCATCATTTCCTTCATGCACATCTTGTTGCGGTCCACGCACTGGTTGAGGATCGCGTCGTACAGGTCGGATGCAACGGTGGGGTAGTGGCGCACGGGCTCGCGCTCGCTGGGCACTTCGAGCTTCTTGTAGAGCGCGCGGGAGAGTTCGCCGTCCTTGCCGGACTTGACCTTCTGGACCCACTGGTCGAAGCCTTCGTTGCTCAGGCCGTGGAACTTGAAGCGCATGCCCGAGAAGCCGGCGCCGCTGTAGTTGGCGGAGAAGCCTTCGAACTCGCCCGGCTTGTTGATGACCGCGTGCAGCTTGGTCTCCATGCCCGGCATGGCATAGATCTGGCCGGCCAGCGCGGGGATGAAGAAGGAGTTCATGACCGAGGAGGCCGTGATCTTGAAGCTGATCGGGCGGTCCACCGGGGCGGCCAGCTCGTTCACCGTGGCGATGCCCTGTTCGGGGTAGATGAAGAGCCATTTCCAGTCGAGAGCGACCACTTCCACCGTCAGCGGCTTGGTTTCGGCCGGAATCGCGCGCTGGGCGTCGAGGCGGCGCAGCGGCTGGTAGGGGTCGAGCGTGTGGGTGCTGATCCAGGTGATGGCGCCCAGCGCGATGATGATGAGCAGCGGCGCTGCCCAGATCGCCAGCTCGAGCTGGGTGGAATGGTCCCAGTCGGGGCTGTAGGTGGCCTCCTTGTTCGACTGGCGATAGCGCCAGGCAAAGAAGATGGTCAGGGCGATCACCGGAATGATGATGATCAGCATCAGCACGGTGGAGACGACGATCAGTCGTCCCTGCTGGTGGGCGATGTCGCCGGATGGGTTCATCAGCACCGTGTTGCAGCCCGCCAGGAGCATGGCGGAGAGCAGCAGGAGTGCTCGGCGAAGGTTCTTGAGGATGTGCATGCCGGGGGAAAAGAGGTGCAGGGGCGACGCAAAAAGACCCCACAATCTACGCTCGAAGACGGGTTTCGCCTATTGGACGTTTTGTCCTATGGCGGTAAATGTGATTCGGTGCGACGCTCTGGGATCTCCCATGGTCTTATGGTGTCGCGCCGCGGCGTTACACCTGAATTACAGCAAGCAATGACGACGTCCAGCATCATTTCGCAAGGCGCACAGCCGCTGCCGAACCCGGCCGATCACGGCGGCGCCCGGCAGGGCGACGACCACTCGCACATCGCCCCCGGCGAGATCGCGGTCGGTGTGGTCATCGGCCGCGCCTCCGAATACTTCGACTTCTTCGTCTACGGCATCGCCTCGGTGCTGGTGTTCCCGGCGGTCTTCTTCCCGTTCGAGCAGCACCTCGAGGGCGTTCTCTATTCGTTCCTGATCTTCTCCTTCGCGTTCATCGCGCGTCCGTTCGGAACTGTCATCTCGATGATGATCCAGCGACGTTTCGGTCGGGAAGCCAAGCTCACGCTGGCGCTCTTCGTGCTCGGCACCTCCACCGCCGGCATTGCCTTCCTGCCGGGCTATGCCAGCCTGGGCTTCACGGCCATCGTGCTGCTGTCGGTGTTCCGCTTCGGCCAGGGCCTGGCGCTGGGCGGTTCGTGGGACGGCCTGCCGTCGCTGCTGGCGCTGAACGCGCCGGCCAACCGCCGCGGCTGGTACGCCATGCTGGGCCAGCTGGGCGCGCCCATCGGCTTTTTCATCGCCAGCGCGCTGTTCGCCTACCTGTATTCCAGCCTGCCGTCCGAAGACTTCCTCGACTGGGGCTGGCGCTACAGCTTCTACGTGGCCTTCGCGATCAACGTGGTGGCGCTGTTCGCCCGCCTGCGCCTCGTGGCCACCGACGAATACTCGCGCCTGCTCGAAGAGCGCGAACTGGAGCCCACCAGCATCACCGAGCTGGTCAGCTCCCAGGGCAGCAACATCCTGATCGGCGCCTTCGCCGCGCTGGCCAGCTACGCGCTGTTCCACCTGATCACGGTGTTCCCGCTGTCGTGGATCACGCTGTACTCCGACCAGTCGGTCACCGAATTCCTGGTGATCCAGATGATCGGCGCGGCCTTCGGCGCCGCCGGCATCGTGGCCTCGGGCCTGCTGGCCGACCGCATCGGCCGCCGCTTCACGCTGGGCGGCCTGGCCGCGGTGATCGCCGCCTTCAGCGGCTTCGCCCCCACGCTGCTCGACGGCGGCCGTGTCGGCCAGGACATCTTCATCCTGCTGGGCTTCGTGATCCTGGGCCTGTCGTACGGCCAGGCGGCCGGCGCGGTGACTTCCAACTTCGCGCCCAAGTACCGCTACGTCGGCGCGGCGCTCACGGCCGACGTGGCCTGGCTGATCGGCGCGGCCTTCGCCCCGCTGGTGGCCCTGGGCCTTTCGGCCCACTTCGGCCTGGCCTATGTCAGCGTCTACCTGCTGTCGGGCGCCATCGCCACGCTGGCGGCGCTGGGCCTGAACCGGGCGCTGGCGCGGGACTGAGATCTTTCCGCGCAGCAATGAAAAAGGGGCCTTCCGGGCCCCTTTTTCATTTTCATTACGATGCCCCGATGTTCGCCGCTGCAATCTTCGACATGGACGGGCTGCTGATCGACTCGGAGCGCCCCATCATGGCCGCCTGGATCGATGTCGCCCGAACGCTCGGCATCGAGCTTTCGCACAGCCAGTACCTGCAAGTGGTGGGGCTGTCCACGGTGGAGTCTGAAGTGGTCCTCGCTTCGCTGCTGGGCGGACCTGCCGCCTACACCCACGCGGTGGGCCTCGTGCGCCAGCGGCTGCAGCTGGAGCGCTCCGACGGCACGCCGCTGTTCCCGATCAAGCCCGGCGCGGCTGAATTCCTGGCGGCGCTGCGCGAACGCGGCACGCGCTGCGCCGTGGCCTCTTCCTCGACCAGCGGGCAGATCCAGGCCTGCCTCGGCAGTCTCGACGTGCTGCACCACTTCTCGGCGTTCGCGGGCGGCGACGAAGTGGCGCGTGCCAAGCCCGATCCGGCGCTCTACCTGCTCGCGGCCGAGCGCCTGGGCGTGGACCCGGCCGAATGCATCGCCTTCGAGGACAGCGAGAACGGCGCCAAGGCGGCGCTGGCGGCCGGCCTGCGGGTGGTGGTCGTGCCCGACCTGAAGCATCCGCCCGCGTCCATCGTCGAACGGGCCTTCCACGTGCTCGATTCGCTGCACGACGCGCTGGGGCACCTGCCGCGCTGGTTTCCGCAGCAGGCGGCGCAGAAGCCCCAACCCGCATGATCAAGATCGGCACGCTCTGCCACGTGGTCGACAGCTGCCTGGCGTCGCCCTTCACCGAGCGTGCCGTGGGCCGGATCGTGGAGGTGGTCTCCGCGCCCTATGAAGCGCCGAGCGAGCGCTACCTGCCTGGCACCTACTACGACGTGCTGTTCGAGGGCTGGACCTTCTACTGCCGCAGCGACAAGCTCGTGCCCATCTCCGACCCTGATGCCGAGATCGAGCGATGGGAGGACGTCTTCCTCGAAGAGCCCGGCCTCTTGCCCGCGCCCGCTCCTCAGAGCACTTCGTCGCGCAGCTGCGGAAATACCTTCGAGACCTTCGCCAGCAGGTAGTCGCCGTAGCGCCCGCTGAAGGCGTGCACGTTGGCGCGGTCCCAGCGCTCGGCGCTGTCGTCGCGCGCTTCCGCTCCCGCGAGGCCCTCGATGCGCTGCACCCGCGCCTCGAAGTTCGGATCGAAGAACAGCGGAAACGACAGCCGGTCGTGCCCCGAGGTGTTGCGCTTCACGCGGTGCGGCGTCGACTTGTAGAGCCCGCCGGTCATGCGGTCGAGCATGTCGCCGATGTTGCAGACGAAGGAGCCCGCCATCGGCGGCGCGTCGATCCAGCCGCCCGGCGTGTGCACGGCGAGGCCGCCGATGTGGTCCTGGTGCAGGATCGTCAGCAGCCCGTAGTCGGTGTGCTCGCCCACGCCCCATTGCACGTCGAGGCCCTCGGGCACCGGCTGCGACGGGTAGTTGAAGAGACGGAACAGGATCAGCGGGTCGGCCGTGTAGCGCTTCGCGAAATAGCCGGCGTCGAGGCCCAGGCTCAGCGCGATGCCTTCCATCAGCCGGTGGCCCAGCTGCGTGACGGCCTGCATGTAGTCGAGGATGGTCTCGCGAAAGCCCGGCACCTCGGGAAACAGGTTGGGCCCATGCACCGGCGTCTTCGCCTGCACCAGCGGATGTGTGGCGGGCAACTCGGTGCCGAGGTAGAGGCCTTCCTTCCAGTCGGGCCGGCCCGAGGTCAGCTCGCCGCCCAACGGAAAGTAGCCGCGCCAGGCGCGCCCGCCCAGGGCCATGCGCCAGCGCATCTTGGTTTCCTCGGGCAGCTCGAAGAAGCGGTGGCTCAGTTCTTCGAGCCGCTTCACCAGCGCCGGGTCGACGCCGTGGCCGGTCACGTAGAAGAAGCCGTGTGCGCGGCAGGCGGCGCCGATCTGCGCGGCGACGGCGTCGCGTGCGGCGGTGCCCGCGACGAGCGCGGACACGTCGATGAGGGGGAGGGCGTTGTCTTCCATCTTGGTCATGCGTCTCTCGCGAAGGGGGAGCGGATGTCGGCCAGGAACTGCTGCGCGCGCGGATGCTGCGGCCGGTTGAAGAAGTCGTCGGGCGTGGCGCGCTCCAGCACCTTGCCCTCGTCCATGAAGAGCACCCGGTCGGCCACCTCGCGCGCGAAACCCATCTCGTGCGTCACGCAGACCATGGTCATGCCATCGCGCGTGAGGTCGCGCATCACCAGAAGCACCTCGCCGACCATCTCGGGGTCGAGCGCGCTGGTGGGTTCGTCGAACAGCATCAGCGGCGGCTGCATCGCGAGCGCGCGGGCGATCGCCACGCGCTGCTGCTGGCCGCCCGAGAGCTCGCCGGGCCAGGCGTTGGCCTTGTTCGACAGACCGACGCGGTGCAGCAGCGCCATCGCGCGTTCGTCGGCCTGCTTGCGCGTGAGGCCGCGCAGCTGCATCGGCGCCATCGTGCAGTTCTGCAGCACCGTGAGATGCGGAAACAGGTTGAACTGCTGGAACACGAAGCCGATGCGCGAGCGGAATTCGTTCACGTCCAGGCCCGGCGCGTGGATGTCCTGGCCGTCCACCACGATGCGGCCCGACTGGATCGGCTCCAGCCGGTTGAAGGTGCGGATCAGCGTCGACTTGCCCGAGCCCGAGGGCCCGCACACCACGACGACCTCGCCCTTGTGGATGGTTTCGGTCACGTCGACCAGCGCGTGGTAGCTGCCGTACCACTTGTTGACTTTTTCGAGTTCGATCATGCGGACACCTTGGTGGCGGCGGTGGAGATGCCGCGGCGCGCGAGCCGGCGCTCCAGCCAATAGGCGAAGCGCGAGAGGCCGAAGCACAGGATGAAATACGTCCCGCCCAATATGAGGTAGATCTGCGCCGGCTTGGTGAACACCTGCGTGTTGATCTGCGTCGCGATGAACGACACCTCGGCCAGCCCGATGATGTAGCCCAGCGAGGTTTCCTTGATGGTCGAGACGAACTGGTTCACCAGCGAGGGCAGCATGCTGCGCAGCGCCTGTGGCAGCACCACGAGGCGCATCGCGGCGCCGTAGCCCAGGCCCAGCGCACGGGCGGTTTCCATCTGCCCGCGCGGCAGGCCCTGGATGCCGGCGCGCACGATCTCGGCGAGGTAGGCGGCGTCGAACACCACCAGCGCGATCAGCATGGTGGTGAACTGGTCGGTCTTCACGCCGGTGACGCTGGGCAGGAAGAAGTAGGCCCAGAAGATCACCATCAGCAGCGGCAGCCCGCGCACCACGAACACGAAGCCCGTGACCGGCCAGCGCAGCCAGCGCCACGGGCTCACCCGCGCCAGCCCGAGCACGATGCCCAGCGGCAGCGCCAGCACCAGGCCGCAGGAGGCGAGGATCAGCGTGAGCACCAGCCCGCCGAGCGGACCGTTCGGGTACTGGCCGATGAGGAAGTAGACCCAGTAGTCGTTGATGATCTGAAGCATCGCGCCGTCGCCTTCCTCAGATCGTCCGCACCGGGTAACGGTGGTGATACCAGGTGGCAAGTCCGGTGATGGCCAGCGACACCGTCAGGTAGGCCGCGCTCGCGAACGCGAAGGACTCGAAGCTGCGGAAGGTCGCGCTCTCGACCTGGCCGGCCTGGTACATCAGCTCGGCCACGCCGATCACGGTGGCGATGGAAGTGTTCTTCCAAAGGCTCAGCGTCTGCGAGATGAGCGGCGGAATGGTCACGCGCAGCGCCTGCGGAAGCACCACGCGGCGCATGGTGGCCAGGTAGCTGAAACCCATCGCGCGGCCGGCCTCGAACTGCACCGTCGGAATCGCGCGGATGCCGCTTCGGATGTCCTCCGCCATGAAGGCCGCCGTGTAGAGCGCCAGCGCGATGACGGCGCTGTAGGCCTCGATGTGCCCCGCGTAGAGCCATTGCTTGATGTCCTCCGGCAGCAGCTCGGGTGCGCCGAAGTACCAGAAGAGCATGTGCGCCAGCAGCGGAATGTTGCGGATCGACTCGACATACGCGAAGCCCACCCAGCGCAGCGGCGCGAAGGGCGACAGCCGAAGCAGCGCCACCACCAGCGCGATGGGCAGCGCCAGCACCAGCGAGGCCGCGAGCAGTTGCAGCGACAGCAGCAGGCCGGCGACAAGCATGTCGTGGTACTTGCCGGTCAGCAGCAAGGAATAGTCGAACAGGGGCATGGGGGGCGACAGTATCACTGCCGCAGGGGGTCTTGGCTCTCTCCCCGCTGGGGGGAGGGTTGGGGTGGGGGGCACGGCGGCGCCTGGAAAGACGCGGCACTCATGCGGAGGCCGCATGCCCCCATCCCTACCTTCCCCCAGTGGGGGAAGGAGAAACGCGGGCTCAGTCGATCTTGTCGGAGTCGAGCTTGAAGTCGCGCGACTGGAAGCCCGAGGCCGTGTCCGGGCCGTACCACTTGACGAAGATCTTCTGCGCCTCGCCCGACTTCTCGAGCTCGCGCAGCGTGTCGTCCACCACTGCCTTCAGGCCGCTCTCACCCTTCTTGATGCCGATGGCCAGCGCCTCGGTGCTCAGATTCTGCTTGAGCACCACGTACTGCGCCTTCTGCGGGCCCAGCTTGGCGTAGCTGCGCAGCAGCGCGGCCTCGTCGTCCACGTAGCCCACGCCCTTGCCCTGCTGCAGGGCCTGGAAGGCCTGCTGGCTCGTGTCGAAGGTCACGACCTCCACGTTGGGCACGGCCTTGCGGATGTTCGGCTCCTGCGTGCCGCCGCGGATGGTCAGCACCTTCTTGCCGGAGAGCTGCGGCACCTCGGTGATGCCGCTGTCCTTCTTCACGAGGGCCTTCTGGCCGGTGACGAAGGTGGTGAGCGAGAAGTCGATCTGCGCCTCGCGCTCCTTGTTGTGCGTGAGGCCGGCGGCCACCAGGTCGACGTGGCCCTGCTGGAGCTCGGGAATGCGCGCGGCCACCGCGATCTGCTTGAGCACCGGCTTCACGCCGATCTTCTTCGCGATGGCGTTCACCAGGTCCACCTCGTAGCCGACGATCTGGCGGGTCTTGGGGTCGACGAAGGTCGCGGGCTCGTCCGTGCCGAGCACGCCGACGACCAGTTCGCCCTTCTTCTTGATGTCGGCCAATTGGTCGGCATGGGCGGCGGTGCCGATCAGGAAAGTGGAAGCCGCGAGGGCCGCGGCGGCAATCAGGTTCAGGCGCATGTTCTTCTCCTTGGTGGAAAGCAGAGGGGCGAGACCATATCAATAAAACCCCTGATTATTAAATCGTCAATCGACATATGCATATGGTCGAGCTGAAGAGGGCTTTGGCGGGCTGGGTTAAATTCGCGGCGCAAAAACGCGCTTCCGGCGCCTTCTTTCCGCATCTCTTCGAGCGAGATCCTCATGATCATCAAACCCCGCGTGCGCGGCTTCATCTGCGTCACCTCCCATCCCGCCGGCTGCGAAGCCAACGTCCGCCAGCAGATCGAATACGTCAAGGCGAAGCCCGCCATCGAGGGCGGCCCGAAGAAGGTGCTGGTGATCGGCGCATCGACCGGCTACGGCCTCGCCGCGCGCATCACCGCCGCCTTCGGCTGCGGCGCCGACACGCTGGGCGTCTTCTTGGAACGCCCCGGCAGCGAGACCAAGCCCGGCTCGCCCGGCTGGTACAACACCGCCGCCTTCGAGCGCGCCGCGCACGCCGAGGGCCGCTATGCGAAGAGCATCAACGGCGACGGCTTTTCCGATGCGGTGAAGCAGCAGGTCATCGACACCATCCGCGCCGACCTGGGGCAGGTCGACCTCGTCGTCTACAGCCTGGCCGCGCCACGTCGCACGCATCCGAAGACCGGGCAGGTCTTCAACTCGGTGCTCAAGCCCGTGGGCAAGGCGGTGAATCTGCGCGGCCTCGACACCGACAACGAGACAGTGAAGGAATCGGTGCTCGAGCCCGCCACGCAGGAGGAGATCGACAACACCGTGGCCGTGATGGGCGGCGAGGACTGGCAGATGTGGATCGACGTGCTGCAGCAGGCCGGCGTGCTCGCCGACGGCGCGAAGACGACGGCCTTCACCTACCTGGGCGAGCAGATCACGCACGACATCTACTGGAACGGCTCCATCGGCGCGGCCAAGAAGGACCTCGACCAGAAGGTGCTGGGCATCCGCGCGCAACTGGCGGCCAAGGGCGGCGACGCGCGCGTGTCGGTGCTCAAGGCGGTGGTTACGCAGGCCAGCTCGGCCATTCCGATGATGCCGCTGTACCTGTCGCTGCTCTTCAAGGTGATGAAGGAGCAGAGCGTGCACGAGGGCTGCATCGAGCAGGTGCACGGCCTCTACGCCGAGAGCCTCTACGGCGGCGCACCGCACATCGACGCCGAAGGCCGCCTGCGCGCCGACTACAAGGAACTGGCGCCGCAGGTGCAGTCCCGCGTGCTCGAGCTGTGGCCGCAGGTGACCAAGGAAAATCTGTACGAGCTCACTGACTTCGCGGGTTACAAGACCGAGTTCCTGCGGCTCTTCGGCTTCGCCGTGGAGGGCGTGGACTACGAGGCCGACGTGAACCCCGACGTGGGCATTCCGGGCATCGTGCAGCTCTAGCAGGCCCCTCAAGGGATACTCCCGCCCATGCAGATACAAGAAAAGCCGCCCGCCGGCACGCCCTTCGACTGGATCGGCGGCGAAGCAAAAGTGGAGGCGCTGGTCGAGCGCTTCTACGACCTGATGGACCTCGAACCCGCCTACGCCCAGCTGCGCGCGGTGCACGGCACCAGCCTCGACAACGCACGCCAGCGCCTGTTCTGGTTCCTGTGCGGATGGCTCGGCGGCCCGCAGCACTACACCGACCGCTTCGGCCACCCGATGCTGCGCGCGCGTCATCTGCCGCAGAGCATCGGCGGCCACACCATCGGCATCAAGGAACGCGACCAGTGGCTGGCCTGCATGGACCAGGCGATGGGCGAGACGGGCGTGCCCGAAGACCTGCGCGCGCGCCTTCGCGACTCCTTCTTCAAGACCGCTGACTGGATGCGCAACAGAGGCGAGTGACCGCACGGCCGAACATACAAGCAACGATTTCGAAAGACGCTCTCCCATCATGAATTCCATCGTCATCATCGGCGGCGGCCACGCCGCGGCCCAGCTCTGCGCCGGCCTTGCTGAAGCCGGGCAGGGCGCGCGCGTGCACCTGGTCTGCGAGGAGGCTTGCGAGCCCTATCACCGCCCGCCGCTGTCCAAGGCTTTCCTGAAGAGCGCGGAGGAAACCACGCAGCCCCACAAGGCCGCCGACTGGTATCGCGAGGCAGGTATCACGCTGCACCTGGGCGATGCGGCCGTGGCCATCGACCGCGAGGCGCACACCGTGACGCTGCGCTCGGGCGCGGTGCTTCCCTGGGAGCAACTGGTGCTGGCCACCGGCACGCGAGCGCGCCAGATGCCCGACCTGAAGCCGGGCCTGGAGAACGTCGCCAGCCTGCGTGCGGCCGACGAGGCGCATCGCCTGCGCACGCGGCTCGCGGCGGCGGAGAGGGTGACTGTGCTCGGCGGCGGCTTCATCGGCCTCGAAGTGGCGGCCACCGCCAAGGCGCTGGGCAAGACGGTGCAGGTCATCGAGAGCGCACCGCGCCTGCTGGGCCGCGCCGTGTCGCCCGAACTTTCGGCGCACGTGCTGGCCACGCACCGCGCGGCGGGCATCGACATCGTGCTCGGCGCGCAGACCGGCGCCTTCGAGGTCGAGGGCGATCGGCTGGTGTCGCTGCAGGTCAACGGCGTGAAGCAGCCGGTCGACCTGCTGCTGCTGGGCATCGGCGCCGTGCCCGAGACCGCGCTTGCGCAGGCGGCGGGCATCGAATGCGCGGACGGCATCGTGGTCAACGGCCACATGCAGACCAGCGCGGCCGGCGTGCTCGCGGTGGGCGACTGCACGCGCTTCCCTGATCGCCGCGCGGGCCGCGCGCTGCGGCTCGAATCGGTGCAGAACGCCAACGACCAGGCGCGCACCGCGGTTGCCACGCTGACCGGCGAGGCGCGCGCGCACGACGCGGTCGCGTGGTTCTGGTCCGACCAGGGCGGCATGCGCCTGCAGATGGTGGGCCTGATGCCTGCGGAAGGAACGCCCGGCCTGAGCAGCGTGCGCCGCGCGGGTCCGAAGGCCGATGCGTTCTCGCTGTTCCACTACGTCGACGGCCAGCTCGTGTGCGTGGAATCGGTGAACGCGCCGGTCGACCACATGATGAGCCGCAAGCTGCTCGAAGCGGGTCGCAGCCCCGATGCGGCTGCGGTGGCCGATGCCTCGGTTCCGCTGAAGAACCTGCTGGCTTGAGCCGAAGAAGCTGCCTAGCGCCGCGCGGGCGCGAGCAGCACGACCAGCGCCCCGGCCCCGCCTTCGGCCGGTTTGGCCTGCACGAAGGCGATCACTTCGTTCTTCTGGATCAGCCAGCGCTGCGTCTTGGTCTTGAGCACCGGCTGCTTGCCCGGCGAGCCCAGGCCCTTGCCGTGCACCACGCGCACGCAGCGCAGTCCCTGTTTGTAGGCGTTGCGGATGAAGCCGCCCAAGGTTTCGCGTGCTTCGTCGCTGCGCAGCCCGTGCAGGTCGACCTGCGCCTGGATGGCCCAGTCGCCCTTGCGCAGCCGCGCGGTGACGTCGGTGCCGATGCCGGGGCGGCGGAAGCTCATGGCATCGTCCACGTCGAGCAGCGTGGTCACGTCGAATTCGTCTGAGAGCGATTCGCGCAGCACGCGCTGCTCGTCGAGCTGGTGCTGCACCGGGATGGGCGCGGGCGGCTCCGGCGCGAGCGGCACCACGGCCTTGCGGCGCAGCGGCTCGGTGGCGCCGATGGCGCGGGTGAACAGGTCTTTCTCGGCCGCGCGCTTGCGCTCGGCCAGCGCCTTGGCCGCTGCCTCGGCGGCTTCGCGCTCGCGGGTTTCGGCGAGCGCGCGCTGCACCTGCTTGAGATCGGCGAGGTTCTTGATCGAGGACGGGCGCGCGGGCATCAGAGCAGTCCTTTCTCGGCCATCGAGAAACTCTGGCCGGGGCTCACGATGATGTGGTCGAGTACCCGCACGTCCACCAGCGCCAGCGCGGCGCGCAGCGTCTGCGTGAGCGATTCGTCGGCGCGCGAGGGCTCGATGTTGCCGCTGGGGTGGTTGTGCGCCAGCACCACCGCCGCGGCGTGGTGGTGGATGGCGCGCGTGACCACCTCGCGCGGATAGACGCTGGTCTGCGTGAGCGTGCCGCGGAACATTTCCTCCAGCGCGAGCATGCGGTGCTGCACGTCGAGGAACACCACCGCGAACACTTCGTAGGGACGTGGGCCGATATGCAGCTGCAGGTACTGCTTGACCGCGTCGGGCGAGTCGAACACCGCGCCCTCGCGCAGCTTCTCGCCCATGGCGCGGCGCGCCAGCTCGAGCACTGCGATCAGCTCGGAGCGCTTGGCGCTGCCGCCCAGGCCCTTGACCGACTTGAGGTCTTCGGCGCCGGTGTGCAGCAGTCCCGAGAGCCCGCCGAAGCGTTCGAGCAGCTGCTGCGCCAGCTGCAGCACGTTCTTGCCCGCCACGCCGGTGCGCAGCAGCAGGGCCAGCAGCTCGGCGTCGGCCAGCGCGGACGCGCCGCGCGCGATGAGTTTTTCGCGCGGGCGGGCGTCGAGAGGGAGATCCTTGAAAGACATGAAACCCCGGGGTGAAACCTTGGCGGAGCCGGGTCGAAGCCCCGGTCCTTAAAATGAGGCCAGTTTATCGGGACACCTCCCCGTCTCCGCACACCTCAGCTGCTCCATGTCCCAAGTCGTGAATTCCGGCTCTTTTCTCACCCTGCACTACCGGCTGGCCGGTCCTGCGGGCGACATCATCAACACCTTCGCCGACAAGCCCGCGACCCTGTCGCTGGGCACCGGCGAGCTTTCTCCCGCCATGGAGCAGCGCCTCATGGGCCTGGAAGAGGGCACGCACGCCACCTTCGATCTGCCCGCGGGCGAGGCCTTCGGCGAGCGCAATCCCGACATGCAGCAGTGGGTGGCCAGGAAGCTGCTCGCGCAGATGGGCGACCCCGACGAGCAGTACGCCGTCGGTGACGTGGTGCAGTTCCCCACGCCCGACGGCACGGGCAGCTACGCGGGCGCGGTCATCGAGTCGAACGACACCGCGGTGCGCTTCGATTTCAACCACCCGCTCGCGGGCCAGCCCGTGACCTTCGAAGTGAAGCTCATCGGCGTGCTATGAACCCGGGCATTTCCGACGTCATCCTTGCCGAGCCGCGCGGCTTCTGCGCGGGCGTGGACCGCGCCATCGAGATCGTCGAGCGCGCCATCGCGAAGTTCGGCGCGCCGATCTACGTGCGCCACGAGATCGTGCACAACACCTACGTGGTGAACGAGCTCAAGGCCAAGGGCGCGATCTTCATCGAGGAGCTCTCCGACGTGCCGCCCGGCGCCACGCTGGTGTTCAGCGCGCACGGCGTGAGCAAGGCCGTCGAGCAGGAGGCGCGCGACCGCGGCTTCTCGATCTTCGACGCGACCTGCCCGCTGGTGACCAAGGTGCACGTCGAGGTCGCCAAGCTCGCGAAGGAAGGCTACGAGTTCATCATGATCGGCCACAAGGGGCACCCCGAGGTCGAGGGCACGATGGGCCAGCTCTCCAGCGGCATCCACCTGGTGGAAGACGTTGAAGACGTGGCCAGGGTCGCCCCGGCGCAGACCGACAAGCTCGCCGTGGTCACGCAGACCACGCTCAGCGTGGACGACGCCGCCGACATCGCCGCTGCCGTGCGCGCGCGCTTCCCCAAGGTGCGCGAGCCCAAGCAGCAGGACATCTGCTACGCCACCCAGAACCGCCAGGACGCGGTGAAGATCATGAGCCCGCAGGTCGACCTCGTGATCGTGGTCGGCAGCCCCACCAGCTCCAACAGCAACCGCCTGCGCGAACTGGCGCAGCGCCTGGGCACCGAGAGCTACATGGTCGATTCGGCCGCCGAGCTCAGGCCCGAGTGGTTCGAGGGCAAGGCGCGCGTCGGCATCACCGCCGGCGCCTCTGCGCCCGAGGTGTTGGTGCGCGAGGTGATCGACCGCGTGCGCGCGTTCGGCGCGGTCTCGGTGCGCAAGATGGACGGCATCGAGGAAACCATCAAGTTCCCGCTGCCCAAGGGCCTCAAGCTCGACGACATTCCGCCTCCTGGACACATTTCTTGAACAACACAAAAACCACCGACTGGCGCTCCGAAATAGATAGCGCAACGCAACGGCTGGGCGAGCGCGCCGGCCACTTCCTGCGCGAAACCCCGCTGTGGAAGCTGCCGGCAGCCGCTCTCGGCATCGATGCGCCGGGCGCGGAGATCTGGCTCAAGCTCGAGCACATGCAGGTCAGCGGCAGCTTCAAGGCGCGTGGCATGATGAACCGGCTGCTGGCCAACGACATCCCGCAAAGCGGTGTGATCGTGGCCTCGGGCGGCAACGCGGGCATCGCCACCGCTGCCGCGGCGCGTGCGCTGGGCGTGCCCTGCCAGGTGTTCCTGCCGGGCGTGTCGCCCGAAGCCAAGCGCGCGCGGCTGCGTGCCCTGGGCGCCGAGGTGGTCGTCGTCGGCGAGCTGTACCCCGATGCGCTGGCCGCCTGCCTGACGCGCCAGAAGGAATCGGGCGCCTTGCTCACCCACGCCTATGACCAGCCCGAAGTGGTGGCCGGCGCCGGCACGCTGGGCCGCGAGATCGAGCAGCAGGGCGGCTTGCCCGACTCCGTGCTGGTGAGCGTGGGCGGCGGTGGCCTGATCGGCGGTCTCGCCGGCTGGTTCGAGAAGCGTGCCCGCGTGGTCGCACTTGAGCCCGAGAAGGCGCCTACGCTGTTCCGCGCCCGCGAGGCCGGCGAGCCGGTCGACGTGGAGGTGGGCGGCATCGCCGCCGATTCGCTGGGCGCGCGCCGCATCGGCGCCATCGCCTGGGAAATCACGCAGCAGCAGGTGCAGGACGCGCTGCTGTTGTCCGACGAATCCATCCGCGCGGCGCAGCAGTGGCTCTGGAAGGAGCTGAAGCTGGCCGTGGAACCGGCGGCCGCGCTGCCGCTGGCGGCTCTGCAGACCGGCGCCTATGTGCCGCGTGCGGGCGAGAAGGTCTGTCTGATCGTCTGCGGGGCGAACGTCGATCCCGCGACGGTCGCCTGAACGGCTTAGGCGGCCGCCGCCGGGCCGCGCCTCCCTCTCGGGGGCGAATTACACGGAGCGAAGCTCAGTGAAAAGCCGGGGAGCCTTCATTTCTCGCAGTTCACCATCCACGCGACACCGAATTTGTCGGTGAGCATGCCGAAGCCCGTGGCCCAGAACTGGGGACCATAGGGCATCGTGACCTTGCCGCCTTCGGCCAACGCGTCGAACAGCTTCTTGCCCTCGTCCACGTTGTTGGCCTGTACCGACAGCGAGAAGCCCTTGTAGCCCTCGAAGGGCCACTCGGGCGGGGCGTCGGAGGCCATCAGCTTGTGGCCGCGGGCCTCGAGCGTGGCGTGCATGATCTTGTCCTTGTAGGCGGCGGGCGTCTCGTTGCCCGCGGGGCTCTCGCCGAAGGTCATGCTGAAGGCGATTTTGCCGTCCAGTGCCTTGGCGTAGAAGGCGAGCGCCTCGGCGGCGTTGCCGTTGAATGTCAGATAGGCTTCCATCGCTGAATCCCTTTGAGGTGGGTTGGTGGGGCGCCGATGCTACGCCCACCTAAAATCCCCCCATGCTTGACATCACCCTGCTCCGCAAAGACCTGGCCTCCGCAGTGGCCGGCCTCGAAAAACGCAAGAAGAACCAGCCGTATCTCGACGTGTCGGCGTTCACCTCGCTCGAGGCCGAGCGCAAGACGCTGCAGACCCGCACCGAAGAAATCCAGGCTCGCCGCAACACGCTGAACAAGCAGATCGGCCCGCTCAAGGCCAAGGGCGAGTCGACCGATGCGCTGATGGCCGAAGTCAACGCGCTGAAGGCCGAGCAGGAATCGCAATCGAAGCGTCTGGACGAGATCCAGCCCGAGCTGCACGCGCTGCTGCTGGCCGTGCCCAATTTGCCGCACGCCAGCGTGCCGGTCGGCGAGGACGAGACCGGCAATGTCGAAATACGCCGCTGGGCACCGAAGGGCGGTGCCGGCGCCAGCGCAACGCCGCTGGCCTTCACGCCCAAGGACCACGTCGACCTCGGCGCACCGCTGGGCCTTGATTTCGAAATGGGCGCCAAGCTCTCGGGCTCGCGCTTCACTGTCATGAAGGGTCCGATCGCCCGCCTGCACCGCGCGCTCGCGCAGTTCATGCTCGACATCCAGACCGAGAAGCACGGCTACAGCGAGTGCTACGTGCCGTACATCGTCAACGCCGCCACGCTGAGCGGCACCGGCCAGTTGCCCAAGTTCGAGGGCGACCTGTTCGCCGCGAAGAAGGGCGGCCAGGACGGCGAGCCCGCGCCGGACCACTCGGCGCTGTACCTCATTCCGACCAGCGAAGTGCCGCTCACGAACTTCGTGCGCGACGAGGTGGTGGCCGAGTCGCAGCTGCCCATCAAGCTCACGGCGCACACGCCGTGCTTTCGCTCCGAAGCCGGCAGCGCGGGCCGCGACACGCGCGGCATGATCCGCCAGCACCAGTTCGACAAGGTCGAGATGGTGCAGATCGTGCACCCCGAGAAGAGCTACGACGCGCTCGAGCAGATGACCGGCCACGCAGAGGCCGTGCTGCAGGCGCTGGAACTGCCGTACCGCGTCGTGCTGCTGTGCACCGGCGACATGGGCTTCGGCTCGACCAAGACCTACGACCTCGAAGTCTGGCTGCCCGCGCAGGACACCTACCGCGAGATCAGCTCGGTCTCGAACTGCGAAGCCTTCCAGGCGCGCCGCCTGCAGGCCCGTTTCAAGAACGCGCAAGGCAAGAACGAACTCGTGCACACGCTCAACGGCTCGGGCCTGGCAGTGGGCCGCACGCTCGTGGCCGTGCTCGAAAACCACCAGAACGAAGACGGCTCGATCAACGTGCCGGCGGCACTGCGGCCATACCTCGGCGGACTCGAAGTTTTGAAGGCCTGACCACGGGGGGCTTCAAAAGCCCCGTTTTTGTCTGCTAGAATCGCAGGCTCGACAGCACCGGAGAGGTGGCAGAGTGGTCGAATGTACCTGACTCGAAATCAGGCGTACTAGCGATAGTACCGAGGGTTCGAATCCCTCCCTCTCCTCCAAAAAATGACGGCCTGATCCATGTAAAACGTGGATCAGGCCGTTTTCTTTTGGGCCGACGAGCTGACAAGACTCCTCGTATTTCCAGGAAAGGATTTGCCATGAAGCTCCATCCCAGGCTGATTCCGGGCGCAGCCCTGACGCTGGCGATTCTGTCGATCACCGCCTGCTCGGCACCGCAGGCAAAGGACAGCGGCGCGCCAGCCGCGTGCCGTCAGGACGCCGCAGCTGCCCTCACAGGAAAGAACCGCATCAGCGACACCGATGCCCGGCAGGCGACCGGCGCATCCATCGTCCGCCAGATCCAGCCGGGCCAGCCCGTGACGATGGACTACCGCCGCGAGCGCGTGACCATCGAGACGGACCCGGCCAGCGGCAAGATCGTCCGCGCCTACTGCGGATAAGCCGGCCGTTCTCTCAGCTGTTCGCCGTGGCCGCCGCGCCAGCCTGGGCCGAGGGCCGTGGCGCAAGGGCAGGAGCGACTGCGCCTTCCTTGTCGAGCGAACACCACGCCGCTTGAGGCTTGCCGGCTTCCAGCGAACACCAGGCAGCCGAAGCCTTGCCCGTCTCCAGCGAGCACCACGCGGCCTGAGGCTTGCCGGCTTCGAGCGAGCACCACGCTGCCTGAGGTTTGCCGGCTTCGAGCGAACACCACGCTGCCTGAGGTTTGCCGGCTTCGAGCGAACACCACGCTGCCTGAGGTTTGCCAGCTTCGAGCGAACACCACGCTGCCTGAGGTTTGCCAGCTTCGAGCGAACACCACGCTGCTTGAGGTTTGCCAGCTTCGAGCGAACACCACGCTGCTTGAGGCTTGCCAGCTTCGAGCGAACACCACGCTGCTTGAGGCTTGCCCGCCTCCAGCGAACACCAGGCAGCCGAGGCCTTGCCTGCTTCCAGCGAGCACCAGGCAGCCGAATCCTTCACCGCCGCGTGCTGGAGCGCGGGCATGGGCTCGCCGAACTCCTCGGCAAGCAGTTGCTGCATCTGCTGGAAGGCTGCCTCCAGCGCCTTCGCGTCGTCCTCGCCGCGCAGGCCGAGGTACGGAAAGTGATGCAGGAAATATCCGAAGGTGGCCTCGCAATCGGCCGCGTATTTCCTCGTGTCGAGGATGTGCATGTGCCAGAAGCGGTCGACGTCCTGCTCGGGTGCGAGCGTCAGCTCGGGGTGCTTTGCGTGCAGGATCAGATAGCGCTTGTAGGCCACTTCCATCTGGTCGGCGTAGCTTGTCGACCAGCCGTAGCCGTCCTCCTTGCGGCTGGCCTTGAACTTGATCGGGGTCAGGTCGAGCGCGTGGATCGCGGCGATCGTCTGCTCCAATGTCTTGCTCTGGGTTGAATCGGTCATGAATGCTCCTGTGAAGTTGCGGGGAAGCCCGAGCGAACGTGCCCGGTAACGATTGCCGCGACGGTGCTGCGGCCCTCAGGCCGCCACCGACGGGACAAACTGGTTGCGCAGGTGACGCGCCATGAAATCGCGTGCCTCGTCCGCGGGCACGGGCTTGCACAGCCAGTAGCCTTGGGCTTCGTCGCATCCGTGGCTGTGCAGGTAGTTGAACTGGACGGCGGTCTCGACGCCCTCGGCCACCACCTTCATCCGCAGCCCGTGGGCCAGCGTGATGATTCCGTCGATGAGCGCGCGCGCATCGGCGTCCTGCGAGAGGTCGTTGATGAAGGAGCGGTCGATCTTGACCGTCGACAGCGGAAAGTGCTTCAGGTACGAGAGCGAGGAATACCCCGTTCCGAAATCGTCGATGGCCAGGCCCACGCCCATGTCGCGGATGGCCCGCAGCAGTTTCGCCGCGTGCTCGGGGTTCGCCATCATCGCGCTCTCGGTGATCTCAAGCTCCAGCAGCGACGGATCGAGGCCCGATGATTCCAGGATGGCCTTGACGTCGGCCACGAGCGTGCGGCTCTCGAACTGTCGCGGCGACAGGTTGACGCTGGTCAGTATCTCTGGCAGGCCGTGCTTCTGCCATGCGAGCGCGTCGGTGCAGGCTTTTTCCAGTGCCCACTTGCCCATCGAGACGATCAGGCCGAGCTCCTCGGCGATCGGAATGAACTGCACCGGCGGAATCATGCCGAGCACCGGATGGTGCCAGCGCATCAGCGCCTCCACGCCGACGATGCGCTGCGTCTGCAGGTTCATCTTCGGCTGGTAGTGCATTTCCAGCTCGCCGCGCTCCAGCGCATGGCGCAGCGCGCTCTCCAGCATCAGCTGCTCGGTGCTCTGCGCATTCATCTTCGCGGCGTAGAAGCGATAGGTGTTGCGGCCCTTTTCCTTGGCGCGGTACATCGCGGTGTCGGCGTTCTTCAAAAGCGTCTCGGCATCGCCGCCGTTCTCCGGATAGACGCTCACGCCCACGCTGGCGCTGACGTGCAGCTCGCGTCCCTCGATGACGAAGGGCTCGGCGCAGCACTCCAGGATCTTTTCGGCGAGCACCGCGGCTTCGCTCGCGCTGTCGAGGTTCTCCATCAGCAGCACGAACTCGTCGCCGCCGAAGCGCGCCACCACGTCGGTGTCGCGCAACAGCGCCGTGAAGCGCTTGCCGCAGGTCTTGATCATCTCGTCGCCCACGCCGTGGCCCAGCGTGTCGTTGATGTGCTTGAAGCGGTCCAGGTCGACGAACATCACGGCGAACAGCTTCTCCTGCCGGTTGGCGCGCCGGATGGCGCGGGCAAGCTCGTGCTGCAGCGCCGCGCGGTTGAGCAGCCCCGTCAGCTCGTCATGGCTGGCCATGAAGCGAAGGGTCTTCTCGGCCTGCTTGCGCTGCCGGTACTGCACGATCTGCAATGCGATGACGCGCAGCGACTCCAGCGTCTCGGCGTCCGCGACGTACGGACTGGCGCCGAAAAGCTCCAGCGCCGTGGTCGCCTCGGGCGCAACCATCGGCACGACCAGGCCGGTGGTCAGCCCTGCCTCGTGGGCCATCGCGTCGCGGGCGAAATGGCTCGGAGAAGCCTGCGTGTCGATGCGCACGACGCTGCCGATGCCCCACGCACGGCCCAGCGAGCCTTCGCCGGAGCGGTAGGTGAGCAGGCGGCTGGCCTCGACGAAGCGCCGCACCACCGGGTCGTTGTCGGCATGCCAGGCCACGGTGCAGTGAGCCAGGCCGTCCTCGCCGACGCTCCACAGCGCGCCGCAGTCCCAGCGCAGGTCGGTGCAGATCGCCTCCAGCGCCAGCGCGATCACCGTCTCGGTCCTGCCGTCGCCGGCAAGCAGGCGCGCGATCTTGTATTCGAGCTTCTGGCGCAGCGCATCCTTGCGCGGACGCGTGGCGTCGCGCACCGTGCCGCGCACCAGCCGCTTGCCCGCGTCTTCGACCGACTGCGCGATGACGTGGAGCCAGCGCTCGGTGCCGTCGGGCAGGCACAGGCGGTGCTCGAACTCGCTGCGCTCCGTCGACTGGGTGGCCAGCGCGATCTGCCGTTCGACCGTGCTGCGTTCCATGTTCGGCACACGCGAGAGCAGGGCGTGCAGGTCCAGCGGCAAGGGGTCGCCCGCGAAGCCCAGGATGCGCCGCGCTTCCTCGGAGCATTGCAGCGCGCCGGTTTCGGGGTCGAGGGTCCAGCTGCCCAGGCTGGCCAACTGCTGGGCGTCTTCCAGCTGTCTTTCACTCGCGCGCAGGTTGCTGGTCATCTCGTCCGCCAGGACCTGGGCCCGGCTGCCCGTGGTGGCCAGCGACAGCATGATGCCGGCCAGCAGCGCGCTGGTGGCCAGGCCGCCGAAGAAGACGAGCCAGGGGATGGACTTGTCCAGCGGGCCGAGGATCTGGTTCTCGTCCTGCCTGACTTCCACCAGCCAGGAGTGGCCGCCCAGTTCGAAGCCGAGCATGCGCTCCAGGCTGTGCGCCGGCTCGGCAACCGGCTTCGCCAGCGTCGCGCTGTCGAACAGCAGCTCGCGCTCGCCGAACGTGACCGGTGCCACGAACCGGGTCTCGATGCGTGTTCCGATCGGCCCCTTGCCCGGCCCGGCGTCAGCCAGGCGCAGCCGCAGCGTCTTCGCGGCCTCGATGCTGATCACGTCGCGCAGCATTCCCGTGATGCTGAAGCCCGCGCCCACCGAACCCATGTAGGCCTGGCGCCGCTGCTCCAGCGTGTCGATCGGCATCTTCGGGCGATACACCGGCAGCCGCATCGCCAGCCCGACGTCGGACTCGCGCCCCGCGATGCGGATCTTGCGCCCCGAGGTGACGAGCCCGCCGGTGTCACGCCCTTGCTCGAGCGCGTCCCCCCGGTCGGGCATGGCGCCCAGGTCGTTGCCGAGCAGTTTCTCGTTGCCGGCCAGCGGTTCGATGAAGATCAGCGGGTAATAGATGTCCCGCTCGCCGCGCGGCTTGATGGCGAAGCCGGAGGCGACGGCAGCGTCGAGACTGGCATCGCCGCGCACCTGTTCCTCGAAGCGCAGCTTGTCGCCGGGCGCGATGCGGGGGGCGTAGTTGACGGCCTGGAAGCCGGGGTAAGCGCTGGGCAGGTTCAGCCCTGTAACGTAGTCCCGGAAGTCGCTCCGGGTCACCGCGTCGGAGGTGTTGAATCGCGCGCGCAGGCCGATCAGGACGGCGACGTAATCGTCGAATCGACCTTCGACCTTCCGCGCTAGGTCGAGGGCGGTCGCGTCGAAACGCGTCCGTGCGCTTCGCCCGATTTCCTGATGGGCAGAGATTCCGAGGGCGATCGACAGCGCTGTGCCGATGATGAAAATCACAACCGGCAGGCGAATCCTGGCCCAGATGGACAAAGACATGGTTCGATCCTGTCGCTAGTGCAAGCGGTGTGGCTCCGAGTGCTCCACAGTGTGGCACGGTAGCGAGCGCCGTGGTTTCATTTGGGAACAATTCACTCGTTATTCTGTAATGTTGGGTAAGGAGTTCTTAAATATTAATTCTTAAGAATTAATTTCGTCCTGGCGGCAAATCTTTTAACCCGGGTCAAAATGCCAATCCTGGGTACCGCGGAAAGCGGCCTCCTGCCTAGAATGCGGCGACGTGCCCGACAGGGCGCGCAAGAAATCGGGAGTTTCGGGTGGCCAACCGTTCCTATCTCTACAGCCTCGGCAACCGGCCTTCTTCCTACGCCGACCGCCCGGAAACCATTTCGGGCCTGTCCGAGTGGCCGTATGACGTGCCTTTCATGTTCCGGGTTCTCATGTCGGGCGACCCTCGGCTGTGCGCCTCGCTGGTCTCGGACGGCTTCGACACCGACGAGCCTGACAGCAAGACCCGGCTCCATGCGATCAGCAGTTCCTTCGACCCCGGTTTCGAGCGCGTGAAGCGTTTCGTCGACATCGTGCGGCCGCTTGCATTGGCGGCGCCAGCGCCCGGGCCGCAATCCGACGCAGTGGCGAAGCCTGCGTCCTTTCTCGGGCGCCTCGTGGCGCTGGCCTCGCCCCGAAAGGACGCCGTCGCGCCGGCGGCTGCGCCAAAGGCTCCGGAGCAACTTCCGGCCTGGCTCGACGAAACGCTCGTCTTCCTCGAAGCCCATCGCGACCGCTATCTGCTCCTGGAGACGGTCGAGCTCGACACCATGTCCGAAGAAACGGAAGAGGCGCTGCGTGCCTGCGTCGAGCAGGAGATCGCGCGCTGCGTCCACGTCGGCGCCGCCATCGACGCGCTGCCGGCGAATATCGCCGAAGCAGGGCGGCAACTGCAAAAGGCCATCGCGCAGAAATGCCCGGCGCCGCTCGACGCCTTCTTCGGGCTTCGCCTCGACGACGATTGCGACAGCACCCGCAACGGCGCCACGAAGCATCCGCTCGGCCTTCAATGGACGGACGTGCTGTATTTCGGCTTGTGGAACCGCGCCGAATTCGAGGCGAACCTGAGCCAGCAATAGCAGGCGGCGGGCAGGCTTCAGACGCCCGCCGATCGGCGCGTCACCGTGCCCTGGAATTCCTCTGTCGACGCAAGCAGCGGCGTCGCCTTCAGGCACAGGATCTGCGCCTCGCGCCCGTCGTGCGTTCGTTCCAGGCAGAGCGCGACGGCATGCGCATCGTCCGGCCGCAGTCGCCAGAACCGCCAGCGCTCGGCGCTGTTGCCCTCGAGGCCGTGCTCGAAGCCGATGGCCGCGCCGTCGCCGCCGTCCAGGTCGAAGGAAAACCGGTCCAGCGGAATAGACAGGCCCATGCCGCGCGCCTTGATATAGCTTTCCTTGAGCGTCCAAAGATCCCAGAAGCGCGATGGCTGTAGCCCGGCGGGAAGCTGCTGCAGCGCCTGCGCCTCCTTCGCCGAGAAGAAATTTTCCGCGATCTCCAGAGGCGCATTCCTTGCCGTGTGCTCGACGTCCACGCCCACTTCGCGCTCCACCGCCAGCGCCGCCACCACGAGCGATGCGCTGTGCGAAATGTTGAAGCGGATGCGTTGCGCCTGCGGCAGCGCGTTGGCGATCCGCGGGCGCCCGTACTCGTTGTTCTCGAAGCGCCAGTCCGCGGGCGCGACCTGGGGGACGTAGCGCGAGAGCAGCGAGCGGATCAGCCCCCGCGTCATGAGATAGCGGCGCCGGTCCCGGGCGAAGTGAAAGCGCCCGTGCTTTTCGCGTTCCTCGGGCGTCAGCAGGGCCATGATGGCCTCGTCGCCGGTGGGGTCGTCCTGTCCGGGAACGTACAGGTGCCAGAGGTGGACCTGGTGCGGGTCGATCTGCAATTGCATGCGCAGGATTCTGGCCTGCCCCGGCGGTCTTCAGCCCGGCTTAAGCCAGCCGGACGATACTGGAGCCGACGGTCTGCTGGCGTTGGTAGAGGTTGCCCCGGCACCCGCGCCGCTTGATGCGGGCGGTTCCTCGAGGCCGGCGATCGTCACGCCTTTCTTTCTTGCGTTCGCGCGGCTACGCGCGGGCGGCTTCCCCAGCCAGCTTGGCTCGTTCGACGTATCCGGAAAGCCCGAGTCGTCCACCGTCCCTGCCACCGGCTGGGCGGCTGCGTGCCGGAGCTCGTAACCCCGGCCGTAGACCGAGTGCAGCACGAACTCGTTCTTCTTGTGCAGCGACAGCTTGCGGCGGATGTTCGCCACGCAGCAGTCGAGCACCCGGCTCTTGCGTTCGACGCGAGAGTCCTGCCACAGGGAACCCAGCAGCCATTCGCGCTCCAGCAGCTGTCCGGCATTGCGAAACAGCAGCAGCGCCAGCTCGAACTCGCGCGGCTTCAGGCGGATTTCCTCTCCCTTGCGCACCACCACCTTGCGATTGCCGACGAAGCGGTAGTCGCCGAACAGCGCATTCATCGCCTGTGGATGCAGCAGCGTCTCGTTGCGCCGCAGTGCTTCGCGCACGCGCAGTTCCACTTCGAAATCGTCGATCGGCAGCACCGCGAAATCGATGCCGGGGCCTTGCGACTCGGGCTCCGCCGCCGACAGCACCTCGGCCAGCAGTTCGCGCTGCAGCGCATTGGCAACCAGGAAGATCGGCACCCGCAGCGCCTGGCACATCGAGGTCAGCACCGGCCACGCGCCTTCGTCCTTCAGCACCACCAGGAGCAGGTCGAAGTGATTGGTGCCGTGCGTGGCCGCATGCAGGAAGTCGGCGCTGCTGTCGAAGGAAACCGGCGTGCAGCCCATCAGGCGCAGCTTCTGGCCCCAGGCGCGCGTCTGTGCCTCGTCGCAACCCACCATGGCCACCTGTCGCGCGTCGTCGTGAGCATCGTTGTGCATGTCGAAAGCTTCCATGTGTTGGTGGTGGGCGAGGCCGGCCGGCCTCAGCGGTCTGCGCCGCGCGGCAGCTTCCAGCCGATGCCGGCGTTGAACCCCCAGTCCCGCCCCGCGTTGGCGATGGCCATGCCCCAGGCCATCTGCTCGTCGTCCGAAAGAGTCTTGAAACCCAGGCTCGCCGCCGTGTAGCCCCTGTAGTTGCCGAAGGCCAGGCCCACGGTCTTCTCGCCGGGCTGAAGGGCCGGCACATACGCCGCCGTCATCGCCACGGCCATCGCCGTGCCCGAATACGAGATGCGCTCCACGTCGCGCAGTGCGGCGCCCGTCTGGTTCAGTTGGCCGAGGTTGACCGCGTCGCCCGGCAGCATGCCCGGCGCCAGGTTGGAGATCAGCACGGCCTCGGCAGCGCCCGCCATGCCGTGCCCGGCGGCGCACAGCCACAGCACGATCAGCAGCCCGCCTCGCACGCGCTCAGCCCACCGCGAGACGGTTGCCCGAGCCCGCCTGCGTCTTGCGCGCGCCGTCCGGTCCGTAGAACAGCTGCGCGCTGGCCTGCAGGAAGTGCAGCGCCTGCTGGGTGAAATCGAGATGCGCGTAGACCATCGAGCCGTTGCGCAGGTTGTGGCCGCGAGCCTGCCCGGCGAGCTCCAGCAGCGCCTCCCAGGCCTGCCGCGCCTGCGGGCCTGCGGCAGCGGCGGCAGCATCGGCGCCTTCGCGACCGGGCCCGAAGCCCAGTGCAGCCTGCAGCGCCTCGCGCTGCGCGTCGAGCTCGGCCATGCGGTCCAGCAGCACGGTCTTTTCTCCGGCGATGGCCGCCAGGTCGGTGAAAGTGCCGCCCGACATCGCCTCGGCCTCGCGGTCGAGCACCGACAGGAATTCCTCGATGCAGGCCGCCTCCGTGCGCAGATGGGCCAACAGGTCGGGCAGTTGCTTCCTCATTCGCCGTCGCCCTTCGGTACGTTCTGGCCATTGCCGGCCGGGGCATCGGGCGCGCCGGGCGTGAGCAGGTCGCGCACGCTGGCCAGCAGGCCGTCGGCGATGCGTTCGGGCCGGATCTGGTAGCGCCCGGCGCGGATGTCCTCGCGGATCGCCGCCACGCGGGCCGCGTCGAAATCGCTGGCGGTGCCCGCGGCGCTGGGCAGCGTGTGAACGTGCGCCGAGGCAGCCGGGGCCGCCGCCTTGGCTGCGCCTGTCGCAGCGGCCGTCCCTGCCGTGGCGGGCGTCGTTCGATGAAGGGGCGTGGCCGAAGGGGCGGGTTGATCGATTTTCAAGGTGATTCCTCAGGGGCTGACCCGTATATCGGCAGCCTGCGCAAGAACTTTAGGAATGGCGTTCGTGACAGTTTTTGTGCGCCGCGTCATTGCGCCAGCTGTATCTGCCCCTCTTCGTCCGCCACGCCGCTGACCAGCCGCCCGTCGCGGGTTCTGGCCTGCACCACGGCGCCCACGGTCGCCCCGGTCATGGCCTTGGCCTCGGTGCTGACGACGAAGCCCTGGCCCTGCGCCACCACCTTCACCGCCTGCCCCTGCTGGATGACGGTGACGCCGCGCACCAGCTCCTTGCGCAGCGGTGCGCCGGGCGCCACGCGGTTGACCGTCACGACGCCGGCCAGCTCGGCCGCGCTGGTGATGACCGAGCGCGGCAGGCGCGTCAGGTCGCCGGTGCGCTCGGCGACGTCGCCCGCGCCCAGCGGCCGGCCCGCGTCGATCGCGCGCGCGGCCACGAAATAGCTGCCTTCCACCGCCACATGCGCCTGCACGAAGCGCGTCCATGGCCGCTCCGTCTGGCAGCGAACGCCCACCGACACCCGGCCCCAGGGCCTCGCGCCCGGCGGCAGGAAGGCTTCGGGCGCGTCGCAGGCGGGCAGGGCGGAGGCGCCTCGGCCCTCGAGGCTGATCGTCACCTTGCCCGGCAGGCCGGCCGACTGCGTCTGCAGGTATTTCTCGATGACCGCGCCGGCGGTATCGGCCGTGGCGGTCGCATCGGCTGCGGCGGCCGCGCAGCAGCCCGCCAGCGCCAGTGCCGGCAGCACGGTGCGCAGTGCGTGATCGCGAAGCTCGGCAAGCTTTGGAAGGGTCATCGGATACGTGTGGATAGTGGCTTCGATGGCGATGCGTCACACAGGAGCAACGCATGCCGCCGCACGGAAATTCTAGAAATCCGCACGTCGATCGAAGTTGCGAGCAGCAGGCGAAAACCCCCTTTGTTCGGGCGATTGCAAAAGCGGCTCATGCATAGACTCGCTTTCCATCTGTCGCTGCGCCCCGCGCATTGGCGACGCCTCAACGGATGGAACAAACATGCTCGACAAGCTGGATGCGGCGCTTCGCTTCAACCGCGAAGCCCTCAACCTCCGCGCGGAACGCCAGGAGGTTCTCGCGGCCAACATCGCCCATGCGGACACGCCCAACTACAAGGCGCGCGACTTCGATTTCAGTGCGCGCCTGAGCGACGCCGTGGAGCGTGGCCGCGCATCGCAGTCGATGTCGCTGGCCACCACCTCGTCGCGCCATCTCGCCGGGCAGGCGCAGTCCATGCCCGACAAGGACCTGCTCTACCGCGTGCCAAACCAGTCCAGCCTCGACGGCAACACCGTCGAGATGGACGTCGAGCGCATCGCCTTCGCCGACAACGCGCTGCGCTACGAGTCGAACCTCACGGTCATCAACGCGAAGATCAAGTCGCTGCTCTCGGCGGTGCAGCAGTAACAGGCACAAGAAGCAGGAGTCCGTTCCATGCCCTTCAACAGCACCTCCATGAACATCTTCAACGTGGCCGGCTCGGCCATGACCGCGCAATCGCAGCGCATGAACGTGACCGCGAGCAACATGGCCAACGCAGAGAGCGTGGCCGGCCCAGACGGCATGCCCTACCGCGCGAAGCAGGTGGTGTTCCAGGTCGCGCCGTCGGCGTACGGCGCCGGGGACATCGGCGGCGTCAAGGTGGCCGGCGTGGTGGAAGACCCGTCTCCGCCGAAGCTCGTGTTCGACCCCAAGAGCCCGCACGCCAACGCCGAAGGCTACGTGGCGATGCCCAACGTCAACGTGGTCGAAGAGATGACCAACATGATTTCCGCCTCGCGCAGCTACCAGGCCAACGTCGAGGTGCTCAACACCGCCAAGACGCTGATGGTCAAGACGCTGAGCATCGGCCAGTAACTCCCCAAGTCCCGCAAGACGCACACGAAAGAACAGGCACGAACGCGCCATGGCCATTTCCGACACCTCGTCCATCACCGGACAGAACGCCGCCTCGGCGACAAGCAGCAACAGCAGCACCTCGAACGTGGACAGCGAGCAGCGCTTCCTGAAGCTGCTGGTCACGCAGCTGAACAACCAGGACCCGCTCAACCCGATGCAGAACGCCGAGCTCACCTCGCAGCTCGCGCAGATGAGCACCGTGAGCGGCATCGAGAAGCTCAACAGCACGCTCTCGGGCCTGGTGAACCAGACCGGCTCCAACCAACTGCTGCAGGCCACTTCGCTGATCGGGCAGAACGTGCTGTCTCCCGGCGACGTTCTCACCACCAGGGCGCCGGAAGAGGGCAAGGACCCGGCCATGCAGGCCTTCGCCGTGCAGCTGCCGGGCACCGCCTCCGACGTGCAGATCAAGATCCTCGATGCCAGTGGCAAGGTGGTGCGCACCATCGACGCGGGCTCCATGAACGAAGGCGTCAACGCCGTCACCTGGGACGGCAAGGACGACGTGGGCGCCGTCGTGCCCGCGGGCGCCTACCGCTTCACCGTCGAGGCGGCCAACGGGGGCACCTCCGTGAAGTCGACCGCGCTCACCTTCTCGCAGGTCGCCGCCGTCAAGCAGGGTGCCAGCGGCGTGACGCTGGAGCTGTCGTCGGGCGCCAGCATCGGCCTGTCCGACGTGCGCCTGTTCCTCTGAGCTTCTTCTTTCCTTTCCCCACCGCATTCAACGCAAACGTGCCGCAGCCAGCGGCAGACAAGGAACCATCATGGCTTTTTCCCAGGGCATCAGTGGACTCGGCGTGGCCGCGGCCAATCTCGACGTCATCGGCAACAACATCGCCAACTCGGGCACCGTCGGCTTCAAGTCGGCCGCCGCGACCTTCCAGGACGTGTACGCCGGCTCGCGCGTCGGCCTGGGCGCCTCGGTCTCGGGCGTGACGCAGAACTTCTCGCAGGGCGTGACCCAGGCGAGCAGCCGCCCGCTGGACGTGGCCATCCTCAACGGCGACGGCTTCTTCCGCCTGACCAGCGCCACCGGTGAAGTCATGTACTCGCGCAACGGCCAGTTCACGCGCGACAAGGACGGCTACATCGTCAACGCCTCGGGCCTGCGCCTCACCGGCTTCGGCGTGAACGCCAACGGCGGCGTCAGCGGCGGCACGCCGGCGGCCATCCAGATCCCGACCACGCCGATGACGCCCAAGGCAACGACCAGCATCGACGCCGAGTTCAACCTCGACGCGCGCAAGACCGCGCCCACCAAGACGCCGTTCAACTCCGCCGACTCCGACACCTTCAACTACTCGAACGCCGTCGGCCCCATCTACGACTCGCTGGGCAACCCGCACGACGTGTCGGTGTACTTCGTCAAGAGCGCCACCCCCGCCAACACCTGGAACATGTACGGCACGATCGATGGCGCCGCCATCGGTGCCGGTGCGCTCGGCACGCTGACCTTCGACGCAGCCGGCAAGATGACCGCCCCGGCCAGCGGCCAACTGAGCCTCGGCACGCTCAACCTGACCAACGGTGCCGCCGCACTCACGCCCACGATCGACATCTCGGGCACCACCCAGTTCGGCGCCGCCAACGCGATGAGCAAGCTCGCGCAGGACGGCTACCGCTCGGGCGAACTCACCTCGTTCTCGATCAACGCCGACGGCACCATCACCGGCAAGTTCTCCAACGAACAGACCAAGCTGCTGGGCCAGGTCGTGCTGTCCTCCTTCGCCAACCCCAACGGCCTGGAGCCCAAGGGCAACAACGTGTGGGCCGAGACGCAGGCCTCGGGCAACCCGCTCACCGGCACGCCGGGAGAGGGCACCAAGCTGGGCTCGCTGCAGTCGGGCGCGCTGGAGGCGTCAAACGTCGACCTCACCTCCGAACTGGTCAACCTCATCGTCGCGCAGCGCAACTACCAGGCCAACGCGCAGACCGTGAAGACGCAGGACCAGGTCATGCAGACGCTGATGAACATCCGCTGACGCGAAGACAACGACAAAGCCCGAAGACCGACATCAGGAGCACCCAGTGGATCGCATGTTGTACGTCGCCATGAGCGGCGCCAAGCAGGTCATGGAACAGCAGGCCGCCGTCGCCAACAACATGGCGAACGTCTCGACGCCGGGCTTTCGCGCGCAGATCGCCAACTTCCGCGCGGTACCCGTGGTCGGCCAGGAAGCGCCCACGCGCGCCTTCGTGGCCGCCACCACGCCCGGTGCCGACTTCACCCACGGCCCGCTCACCGAAACCGGCCGCGCGCTCGACGTGGCCGTGAGCGGCCAGGGCTGGCTGGTGGTGCAGACGCCCGACGGCGGCGAGGCCTACACCCGCGTGGGCAACCTGCAGATCGGCGCCGACGGCCAGCTCACCACCATGGGCGGGCGCCCGGTGATGGGCGACAACGGCGCGCTGACCGTGCCGCCGGGCTCCACGGTGAGCATCGCTTCCAACGGCCTGGTGGGCGCGCGCGACGCGGCCTCCACCACGCTCACCGGCATTGCCGAAGTCGGCCGCCTGAAGCTGGTCAACCCGGCGGTCACCGACCTCGAGCGCGGCGACGACGGCCTGTTCCGCATGCGCGCGGGCCAGCCACCGGCCGAGGCCGACGAGGCCGTCACGCTGGTCAGCGGCGTGGTCGAAGGCAGCAACGTCAATCCGGTCGAGACCATGGTGGCCATGATCGCCAACGCACGCAGCTTCGAGATGCAGATGAAGTCGCTGCAGACGGCCGACACCAACGCGCAGTCCGCCAACAAGCTGCTGGCCTACGGCTGACGCGCGCTCTTTCGCAATTTCTTCCGCAGGACTTCCAGAAAAATGATCCGCTCCCTCTACATCGCCAAGACCGGCCTCGACGCGCAGCAGACGCAGCTCGACGTGGTCTCCAACAACCTCGCCAACGTCGGCACCACCGGCTTCAAGCGCAGCCGCGCCGTGTTCGAAGATCTGGTCTACCAGAACCTGCGCCAGGTCGGCGGCCAGTCGTCGGACCAGACGCGCCTGCCCTCGGGCCTGCAGGTCGGCACCGGCGTGCATGTGGTCGCCACCGAGCGCATCCACTCGCAGGGCAACCTCACCAAGACCGACAAGCCCACCGACGTGGCCATCAACGGCAGCGGCTTCTTCCAGGTACTGATGCCCGACGGCACCACCTCGTACACCCGCGACGGTTCGTTCCAGACCGACCGCGACGGCCAGCTCGTCACCGCCAGCGGCTTTCCGGTGCAGCCGGCCATCACCGTGCCGGCCAATGCCACCAGCATCACCGTGGGCCGCGACGGCATCGTCTCGGTGGTGCAGGCGGGCAGTACCAACACCGTTCAGATCGGCCAGCTGCAGCTCGCCACTTTCGTCAACCCCACGGGCCTGCAGAGCAAGGGCGAGAACCTGTACGCCGAGACCGACGCATCGGGCGCGCCCAACCAGGTGAACCCCGGCATCGACGGTGCGGGCACGCTGAGCCAGGGTTACGTGGAAGCCTCGAACGTGAACGTGGTGGAAGAGCTGGTCAACATGATCGCCACCCAGCGTTCGTACGAGATCAACAGCAAGGCGGTCCAGACCTCGGACCAGATGCTGCAGCGCCTGGCCCAGCTGTGAACGTGACGGTGACGATGCTGCAGGTGTTCGACCGTCTCTGCCGCGGCGCCGCCGAGGCGAAGGCCCGGCTGATGACGCTGCTCGTGGTTGTGGGCGCGGTGTTCGCCACCGGCTGCGCGCAGGTGCCGCGCGAGCCGCTGGTGCACCAGCCGATGACTGCGCGCTCCGACAACTACGCGGCGGTGCAGACGCGGCGCTCGCCCGGCGCGATCTTCCAGGACGGTCCCGGCGCGAATGCGCTCTTCGAAGACCGCCGCCCGCGCAACGTCGGCGACATCCTCACCATCGTCATCAGCGAGAAGGTCAACGCCACCAAGAATTCCGGCGCCAACGCCAGCCGCACGGGCAGCACGACCGGCGTGTTCTCCGCCATTCCGAAGCTCATCGGCGGCCTGCTCGACGGGCAGGGCACGAATCTCTCGGGCACCAACAAGCTCGACGCCAAGGGCGGAGCCAACGCCAACAACACCTTCAACGGCGTGATCACGGTCACGGTGACGGACGTGATGAGCAACGGCAACCTGCTGGTGAGCGGCGAGAAGCAGATGGGCATCAATCAGGGCACGGAATACATCCGCTTCTCGGGCGTGGTGAACCCGCGCACCGTCTCGGGCAACAACACCGTGCCTTCGACGCTGGTGGCCGATGCGCGCATCGAGTACTCGGCCAAGGGCTACATCGACGAGGCGCAGACCATGGGATGGATGCAGCGCATCTTCCTCAACGTCATGCCATTTTAAAAATGACTTACTCCCAGGCTTCGCGCACTTCGTGTCGCTACTCCTACCCTCTTGCAGGGGGCGATGCCTGCGGCCCGGCAAAGCCGGTTCCGCGGCATCCCACGAATTTTCGGGCTCGCTGGCGCTTCGCGGCGGTGGCTGTGTTGGGCGCTTTGTTCTTTGTTCCTGTGCATGCGGAGCGGCTCAAGGAGCTCGCCAGCATCCAGGGCGTTCGCGACAACCCGCTGATCGGCTACGGGCTGATGGTGGGTCTGGACGGCACCGGCGACCAGACGATGCAGACGCCGTTCACCACGCAGAGCCTGAACAACATGCTGCAGCAGCTGGGCATCACGATTCCGCAGGGCGTGAACATGCAGCTGAAGAACGTGGCGGCGGTGATGGTGACTGCCACGCTGCCTTCGTTCGCGCGGCCTGGACAGAACATCGACGTGACTGTGTCTTCGATGGGCAATGCGAAGAGCCTGCGCGGAGGCACGCTGCTGATGACGCCGCTGAAAGGCGTGGACGGCATGACGTACGCGGTGGCGCAGGGGAACATGGTGGTCGGCGGCGCGGGGGCCTCGGCCAACGGGAGCAAGGTGCAGGTCAACCAGCTCAGCTCGGGGCGCATTCCCGCCGGCGCGCTGGTGGAGCGCACGGTGGAAGCGCCCGTGGGTGCCGAGGGTACTTTCTCGATCGAGCTGAACCGCTCGGACTTCGGCACCACGCAGCGTGCGGTGGATGCGATCAACCGGCAGTTCGGTTCGGGCACGGCCGAGGCCATCGATGCGCGGTCGATCCGCGTGCGTGCGCCCGAGCCGCAGCAGCGCGTGGGTTTTCTCGCGCGGCTGGAAGATCTTGAAGTGACGCCTACGCAGGCCGGCGCCCGCGTGGTGGTGAATGCGCGCACCGGGTCGGTGGTGATGAACCAGGCCGTGCGCGTGAAGGACTGCGCCATCGCGCACGGCAACCTGTCGGTGGTCATCAACACCGAGCCGGTCATCAGCCAGCCGGGGGCGTTCTCGGGCGGCAGCACGGTGGCGGCGCAGACTTCGCAGATCTCGGTCAACCAGGGCGGCGGCGCGATCCAGATGGTGCGCGGCGGCGCTTCGCTGTCGGACGTGGTCAAGGGGCTCAACAGCCTGGGCGCGAACCCGCAGGACCTGGTGTCCATTCTCCAGGCCATGAAGTCGGCCGGCGCCCTGAGCGCCGAGCTCGAAATCATCTGACGGGGTCGGGGCGATGACGGTATCGGCCAATGACCGGAGTGGCGCGCTCGACCAGCGCTTCGCACTCGACGTGCAGGGCGTCGATGCCCTGCGCCGCACGGTGCGCAGCTCGCCTGAAGAAGGGCTGCAGCAGGTCTCGCGGCAGTTCGAGGCGCTGTTCATGAACATGGTGCTCAAGAGCATGCGCGAGGCGACGCCGTCGAGCGGCCTATTCGACAGCCAGGATCAGAAGGTGTACCTGTCGATGTTCGACCAGCAGCTCACGCAGAACCTCTCGGGGCGCGGTGTGGGGCTGGCCGAGGCGATGCTCGCGCAGCTGCGGCGCAGCATGCCGTCGGGACCGCCCGATGCGGAGGCCGACGCAGAGATCGGCGTGAAGCCGATGCTGCTGGAGCCGCGCATGCCCGGGTTTCCGCTCGGAGCCCGTGCGGGCATCCCCCTGGGCTCGGCACCGCCGGCCGCACGCGCGGCCGACCTCGGTATCTACCAGTTCAACAGCGACCGGCGCGCACCAGGCGTGAACAACGGTTCGCTGCAGGGCCAGGTCGACGAGTTCGTGGGCCGCATGGGCGCATCGGCGCAGGCCGCAAGCACGGCCAGCGGCGTGCCCGCGCCGCTGATCCTCGCGCAGGCCGCGCTCGAATCGGGCTGGGGCAAGCGCGAGATCCGCGCCGACGACGGTACGCAGAGCTTCAACCTGTTCGGCATCAAGGCCGACCGCGGCTGGAAGGGTGCGACGGTGGAAACCACCACCACCGAGTACGTCAACGGCGAACCACAGAAGGTGCGCGCGAAGTTCCGCGCCTACGGCTCGTACGAGGAAGCCTTCACCGACTACGCGCGCTTCATCACCCGCAACCCGCGCTACGCGAACGTGCTGGCGACCGACGACCCGAACGAGGCGGCCCACGGCCTGCAGCGCGCGGGCTACGCGACTGACCCGCGCTACGGCGAGAAGCTGGTTCGCATCATGCAGAAATTCGGTTGAGCCGCCAGAGCGCTCACCGCACCAAGGAACTCCCATGGCACAGACCGCAGCAACGGCAACCGCAGCGACCAGGCATGCACAGGCACCGCAGCTTCAGGGCGCGCCCCTGGAGGTCGTGACCTTCAAGCTTGGAGAAGAGGAATACGGCATAGACATCCAGAAGGTGCAGGAGCTGCGCGGGTACGACGCGGTGACGCGGATCGCGAACGCGCCGGAGTACATCAAGGGCGTGGTGAACCTGCGCGGAATCATCGTTCCGATCATCGACATGCGCATCAAGTTCAAGCTGGGCGAGCCGACGTACGACCAGTTCACGGTGGTGATCGTGCTGAACATCGGCGGTCGCGTGGTGGGAATGGTGGTGGACAGCGTGTCGGACGTGATCACGCTGACGGGGGAGCAGATCAAGCCCGCACCCGAGATGGGCTCGGTGCTGGACGCGGACTACCTGATCGGTCTTGGCACGCTGGAAGAGCGGATGCTGATCCTGGTGGACATCGACCGGCTCATGTCCAGCGAGGAGATGGGCCTGGTCGAGAAGATGGCCGCCTGACCGCCCGGACCTGAACCCATACAACGACGAGACAGAGGTTCCGACAGGAGACACGGACATGATGAAGAACTGGACGGTCGGGCGGCGCATGGGCGCTGTCTTTGCATGTTTGCTGGCACTGGTGGTGCTCATCGCGGGCATCGGCGTGCTCCGGCTGCAGGCCGTGGGGGAGGCCACGCAGGCCATGGCCGGTGATTCGCTGGCCAAGGAGCGGCTCGCGGCCGCATGGCAGCTGGCCACCAACACCAACAGCGTGCGCACCTTCTCGCTGCTCAAGAGCGAGGACCCGGCCGTGCAGGCGTATCTGCAGAAGAACATCTCGGCCACCAGCGCCGTCATCACCGAAACGCAGAAGAAGCTCGAGGCCGTGCTGGCGTCGCCCGAAGAACTGGCGCTGAGCGCAGACATCAAGAAGAAGCGCGGCGACTACATCGAGCTGCGCAACCAGGTCCTCAAGCTCAAGGCCGATGGCAGCAAGGACGAGGCGACGAAGCTGACCGACGCGCAGCTCATGCCCGCGCTCGACGCCTACGACGCAAGCATCCGGGCCATGGTGAATCTCCAGCAGCAGGAGATCGACAGGACCGCTGCCGCCATCGACGCGCAATACCGCTCGGGCCGCACCTGGATCGCGGCGCTCGCCTGCCTCGCGCTGGCCGCCGGGGCGACTGCCGCATGGCTGCTGACGCGCAGCATCGTGCAGCCCATCGGCGAAGCGCTGCTGATCGCCGAGACCGTGGCCTCCGGAGACCTGAGCCAGGAATTCGAAACCGAACGCGGTGGTGACTTCGGCCGCCTGCTGCGCGGCATGGGCGAGATGGAAGACACGCTGACCGACCTAGTGACGCGCATAAAGGCATCCACGGATTCGATCGCGGTCGCTTCGCGGCAGATTGCGGCGGGCAACCAGGACCTATCTTCGCGCACGGAGCAGCAGGCTAGTTCGCTCGAGCAGACGGCTGCTTCGATGGAGGAGCTGACTTCGACGGTCAAGCAGAACGTGGACAATGCTCGTCAAGCCAACCAACTGGCGGTGTCGGCGTCCGAAGTCGCGGTCAAGGGCGGTAGCGTCGTGTCTCAGGTGGTCGACACGATGGGCTCGATCAATGCGTCGTCCAAGAAGATCGTGGACATCATCGGCGTGATCGATGGCATCGCGTTCCAGACCAACATCCTGGCACTGAACGCTGCCGTTGAAGCTGCTCGTGCTGGTGAACAAGGCCGTGGCTTTGCGGTCGTCGCCTCTGAAGTCCGCAGCCTCGCTCAACGCTCCGCTGCAGCAGCCAAGGAAATCAAGACCCTGATCGGCGACTCGGTAGAGAAGGTCGAAGAAGGCAGCAAGCAGGTCGAGGAGGCCGGCCGCACGATGGAGGAGATCGTGGGCAGCGTGAAGCGCGTGACGGACATCATGGGCGAGATCACGGCGGCGAGCCAGGAGCAGACCTCGGGCATCGAGCAGATCAACCAGGCGATCACGCAGATGGACCAGGTAACGCAGCAGAACGCGGCGCTGGTCGAGGAGGCTTCGGCAGCAGCGCAATCGCTGCAGGAGCAAGCCAGCAGCCTCGTGCAAGCCGTCAGCACCTTCAAGCTCGATGCCGAAGAGGAAGCCCTGCCGGCCTGAAGACCCATGCGTACGCGTATCAGTCCCAGGCGAGCCCTGCGCATCGGCGCGCGCTTCGCCATCCTGTTGCTCCTCCTGGTCATCGCGCTGAGCCTCGGCTTCCAGGCCGGTGCGGGCTACGAGTGGGCACAACAGACAGTGTTCGTGCTCGGCCTGACGGCCCTGCTTACCGCCATCGCCGTCGTCTGGCTCGTCATGCGTTCGGTCACCCGTTCGACGCATGACGCGGCCAAGGTGTCGGACCGGCTCGACCGGCTGCTCGAGCACGTCAACACGAATATTTCCGAAAAGAACCTTTCTCCATGACTTTGTTTCCCAATCTCAAGATCGGCACCCGCCTCGGCGCGGGCTTTGCCGCTGTCCTTCTCTTGCTGGCAGGCATCGCCGGGCTCGGCCTCAGCGCGATGACCGACATCCAGTCGCGGCTCAACGGCATCGTTAGCGGCAACAACGTCAAGGTGGTCCTGGTGAACAAGATGCTGGACTCGATCCGCGACATCGCCATCCTCGACGGCAACATGATTCTCCTGACCGACGATACAGCCATGCGCGAGGAGTCGAAGAAGATCGCCGCCGCGCGCGAACGCTTCACCGAAAGCCGCGGCGCGCTGGCCAAGCTGCTCGCCACGCCGGAGGGCAAGGCGCTGCTCGCGCGCATCGACGAGAAGGTGGCCGTGCTCGTGCCGCTGAACGCGCAGATCAGCGAGTTCGCGCTGCAGAACAGGAACGACGAGGCGACAGCGCTCTTCATTTCCAAGTTCCAGCCCGCCGTGCGGGCCGTGCTCGCGGAGCTCGAGGCGATGGCCGAGCATCAGGAGCGTCGCTCCATGGAGGCCAATCAGGAGGCAGGCGAAGGCTATGCGTGGTCGCGCAACCTGATGCTCGCACTGGCCAGCTTCGCCGTGCTTGTCGGCGCCGGCATCGCATGGCTCATCACGCGCTCGATCACCCGGCCCATCGGCGAAGCCGTGCAGGTGGCAGAGAAGGTCGCGGCGGGCGACATCAGCTCGCGCATCGAGGTGGCGTCGAAGGACGAGACCGGCCGGCTGATGCATGCCCTCAAGGAAATGAACGAGAGCCTCGTGAAGATCGTCAGCGAGGTGCGCACCGGCACGGACACGATCGCGACGGCATCCGCGCAGATCGCATCGGGCAACCAGGATCTTTCGTCTCGCACCGAAGAGCAGGCGAGTTCGCTGGAGCAGACCGCTGCTTCGATGGAGGAGCTGACTTCGACGGTCAAGCAGAACGCGGACAACGCGCGGCAGGCCAATCAGTTGGCTGTTTCGGCCTCGGAAGTGGCAGTGAAGGGCGGCAGCGTCGTGTCTCAGGTAGTCGACACGATGGGCTCCATCAATGCCTCGTCCAAGAAGATCGTGGACATCATCGGCGTGATCGACGGCATCGCCTTCCAGACCAACATCCTGGCACTCAACGCCGCCGTTGAAGCGGCTCGTGCAGGCGAGCAGGGTCGCGGCTTCGCAGTGGTTGCTTCGGAAGTCCGCAGCCTCGCTCAGCGTTCCGCAGCAGCAGCCAAGGAAATCAAGACCCTGATCGGCGACTCGGTAGAGAAAGTCGAAGAAGGCAGCAAGCAGGTCGAAGAGGCCGGCCGCACGATGGAAGAGATCGTCGGAAGCGTGAAGCGCGTGACGGACATCATGGGCGAGATCACCG
The DNA here is from genome assembly GCF_056867935.1 of Variovorax sp. TLI9-5A. Lineage (NCBI taxonomy): Bacteria > Pseudomonadati > Pseudomonadota > Betaproteobacteria > Burkholderiales > Comamonadaceae > Variovorax > Variovorax sp. TLI9-5A. The sequence goes on from NZ_CP200310.1 coordinate 1,811,650, forward strand.
CAGCCAGCCAGGAACAGACCTCGGGCATCGAGCAGATCAACCAGGCGATCACGCAGATGGATCAGGTCACGCAGCAGAACGCCGCGCTGGTGGAAGAGGCCTCGGCCGCAGCCCAATCCCTGCAGGAACAGGCCGGCAGCCTCGTCAGGTCCGTGAGCATCTTCAAGCTCGATGCGAATGCCGTCGCCAGCATCCGCCCGGGCTTCACGCCCATCACCCCGATCCCGAAGCCGGCCAAGCCCGCACCGAAGCGGCCGGCCAAGGCCCTGCCGACGCGCAAGGAGCCGTCGGCCGCACCGCAACTGGCCATGGCCGGCGACGACAAAGGTGACTGGACCGAGTTTTAGGTTAACAAATTGAAGGTCCGAGATTCCGAGGCCGATAACGGTGTGACGGTGTTGCGCATCGCGCAAGCATGGGTGCCGTCCCCTGTCATCGGAGGAGGAAGTATGAAATTCAAGGACCTGAGGATCAGCACACGGCTGGGGCTCGGCTTTGCGGCGATGCTGTTGCTTGTGGCCTGCATGGCCGGCGTCGGGCTATGGAGGCTGGCCAACGTGAGCCAGGCCACGGAGAAGATGATGACGCAGGCGCTGGCAAAGGAGCGCCTGGCCGGCGAATGGCAGAGCAATCTCAGGTCGACCTCCATCGCCACCATTGCCATGATCAAGGCGCCGGATGCCACGCTCGAAGCCTATTTCGCCAAGCTTCAGTCGACCGGCATGGAGCGTATCGCCTCGGTTCAGAAAGAGTTCCAGTCGAAGCTGAGCACGCCGGAGGAGAAAGCGCTCTACGACAGGGTCATGGTCGCGCGAACCAGGGTGCGCGAGACTGTGACGAACCTGACCATGCTCAAGGACCGGGGACGGCTCGAGGAAGCGCAGAAGATGGTCGATACCACTTTCTCGGAGGCGCTGGCCGCCTATGGCAGCGCAGTCGACAGGCTGGACCAGCACCAGCACGACGAGATCGACGCGGCTGCCCGCGATATCGCCGAAGACTATGTTTCAGGCCGAATCACGCTGCTGTCGCTGGCCGCCGCAGCCGTCGTGCTGGGTGCGCTGTTCGCCTGGCGCCTGAGCGCGGGCATCGTGCAGCCGCTGCGGCGTGCGCTCGTCGTGGCCGAGACCGTGGCCTCCGGCGACCTGCGTGTGGAAATCCGCGTGGAGAGCCGCGACGAGGCCGGCCTGCTGATGCAGGCACTCAAGGACATGAACCTGAGCCTTGCCAAGGTGGTCGGCGAAGTCCGCATCGGCACGGACACGATCGCTACGGCATCGAGCCAGATCGCTTCGGGCAACCAGGATCTTTCTTCGCGTACGGAAGAGCAGGCGAGCTCGCTGGAGCAGACGGCTGCTTCGATGGAAGAGCTGACCTCGACGGTCAAGCAGAACGCGGACAACGCCCGGCAGGCCAACCAGCTCGCGGTTTCCGCTTCCGAAGTCGCCATGAAGGGCGGCATGGTGGTGTCGCAAGTGGTGGACACCATGGAGTCCATCAATGCGTCGTCCAGGAAGGTGGTCGACATCATCGGCGTGATCGACGGCATCGCGTTCCAGACCAACATCCTGGCGCTCAATGCTGCGGTCGAAGCAGCCCGCGCAGGTGAGCAAGGCCGTGGCTTCGCGGTCGTCGCTTCGGAAGTCCGCAGCCTGGCCCAACGCTCTGCCGCAGCAGCCAAGGAGATCAAGACCCTGATCGGCGACTCCGTAGAGAAGGTCGAGGAGGGCAGCAAGCAGGTGGAAGAGGCCGGCCGCACGATGGACGAGATCGTCGACAGCGTGAGGCGCGTGACGGACATCATGGGCGAGATCACCGCAGCGAGCCGGGAGCAGAACTCGGGCATCGAGCAGATCAACCAGGCGATCACGCAGATGGATCAGGTCACGCAGCAGAACGCGGCGCTGGTCGAGGAGGCTTCGGCAGCAGCGCAATCGCTGCAGGAGCAGGCCGGCAGCCTCGTACAGACTGTGGGCATCTTCAAGCTGGATCCCGGTACAGGTGCCATGCAGCGCCCCAGCTTCAGCCCCATCACTCCCATCGCGAAGCCGGCCAAGGCGCTTTCCTCGCGCGGCGAGAAGCGGGCCGATCCCATGCGCCAGTTGGCCATGACCGGCGCCGACGGTAACGAATGGACCACTTTCTGATGACAAAGGGCTCAACTCTGGCGCACATGTGCCGATAACAGGACGACGGTGCTGGCGCATCCAACGAATGCGGCTGCGCGGTCTCACGCTAGAGAAGGAAGAAAGAGTATGAGCTTGCAGGATCTGACAAACGGCACTCGGCCAGGCCCGGGTTTCGCGGCGGCGCTGCTGCCGATGGCCCTGGCCATGGGTTTCGAGCGAGGCGATCAGGCGATCGTGCAGACGAATCTGGTCGCGCAGCAGCGCCCGGCCCTGGCCTGAGCGAGGACGAACGGACCATGCGCGTCAATCTTCCCGTCACCGGCACCGAATACGAACTGTCGCCGGACGCCGCCCTGGTGTCCCGCACCGACCTGAAGGGTCGCATCACCTACGTCAATCCGGCCTTCATCGAGGCCAGCGGCTTCACCGCGGCCGAACTCATGGGCAAGGCGCACAACATCGTGCGCCACCCCGACCTGCCGCCCGAGGCGTTTGCCGACCTGTGGCAGACGCTGGGTCAAGGCCTGCCCTGGACCGGGCTCATCAAGAACCGCCGCAAGAACGGCGACTTCTACTGGGTGCTGGCCAACGTCACGCCCATCCGCCGCGACGGCCGCACGCAGGGCTACATGTCCGTGCGCAGCAAGCCGGGCCGTGCCGAAGTGGCCGAGGCCGAGGCGCTGTACGCCCGCATCCGCGAAGGCCGCGCGAAGGACATCGAACTGCTGCAGGGCGAGGTGGTCTCGCGCGGCTGGACCGACCCGCTGGCCCGGCTGCGCCGCATCCCCGTGCGCCAGCGCGTCTTCGGCGCGACCGGCATGGGTGCGCTGCTGTCGCTGGGCCTCGGCGTCTTCGGCTGGATGGAAGCATCGCGGCTGGTCGCTTCCGCTGGTGCACAGAGCTGGCTGCCGGGTGCCATGGCCATCGGCGGTGCGGGCTTCACGCTGGCGTGGCTGGGCCTGGGGCAGTTCCTGGTGCGCACGGTGTTCCGCCCGCTGGACGAGGCGGTGCACGTCGCGCGTGCCATCGCGGGCGGCGATCTCGTGCGCTTCGATGTGCGGCGCGGTGACGAGATCACCGGACTGCTGCGTGCGCTGAACCAGATGAGCGCGAACCTGTTCGCCATCGTGGCGGACGTGGGCGCCAACGTGACGGGTGTGATGTCGGCTTCGAGCCAGATCGCTTCAGGTAATCAGGATCTGTCTTCGCGCACGGAGCAGCAAGCTAGTTCGCTCGAGCAGACGGCTGCTTCGATGGAGGAGTTGACCTCGACGGTCAAGCAGAACGCGGACAACGCTCGGCAGGCCAATCAGCTGGCTGTCTCTGCCTCGGAAGTGGCCGTGAAGGGCGGTAGCGTTGTGTCTCAGGTGGTCGACACGATGGGCTCGATCAATGCGTCGTCCAAGAAGATCGTGGACATCATCGGCGTGATCGATGGCATCGCCTTCCAGACCAACATCCTGGCACTCAACGCTGCCGTTGAAGCGGCTCGTGCCGGTGAACAAGGCCGTGGCTTTGCTGTTGTCGCCTCTGAAGTCCGCAGCCTCGCTCAACGCTCCGCTGCAGCAGCCAAGGAAATCAAGACCCTGATCGGCGACTCGGTAGAGAAGGTCGAAGAAGGCAGCAAGCAGGTGGAAGAGGCCGGCCGCACGATGGAAGAGATCGTGGGCAGCGTCAAGCGCGTGACGGACATCATGGGCGAGATCACGGCGGCGAGCCAGGAACAGACCTCGGGCATCGAGCAGATCAACCAGGCGATCACGCAGATGGACCAGGTCACGCAGCAGAACGCGGCGTTGGTCGAAGAAGCATCCGCAGCAGCGCAATCGCTGCAGGAACAGGCCGACGGCCTGGTGAAAGCCGTGCGGGTGTTCCGGGCCGAAACCGCCGAGGCCGTCGCCGAAGCCGCCTGAACCCACGCAGAAACGCCAACCCCATTCAAACCGGAGAAGAAAAGATGCTGAACAAGGCAAGAGATCCCCTGCAACAGGCCGCCTCGGGCTCGTCAGCCGCCACTGGCATGAGCCGCCTGGAGGTCGTGACCTTCAAGCTTGGCGAAGAGGAATACGGCATAGACATCCAGAAGGTGCAGGAGCTGCGCGGGTACGACGCGGTGACGCGGATCGCGAACGCGCCGGAGTACATCAAGGGCGTGGTGAATCTTCGCGGAATCATCGTTCCGATCATCGACATGCGCATCAAGTTCAAGCTGGGCGAGCCGACGTACGACCAGTTCACGGTGGTGATCGTGCTGAACATCGGCGGTCGCGTGGTGGGAATGGTGGTGGACAGCGTGTCGGACGTGATCACGCTGACGGGCGAGCAGATCAAGCCTGCGCCGGAGATGGGCTCGGTGCTGGATGCGGACTACCTGATCGGTCTTGGCACGCTGGAAGAGCGGATGCTGATCCTGGTGGATATCGACCGGCTCATGTCCAGCGAGGAGATGGGCCTGGTCGAAGCCGCCGCCACCGCCTGAGCCCCGGCGTCATGGCCGCGAGGCCTGGCCCGGCTTCCAACTTCCACCCTTGAACGCCTGCACCATGAACTTCCTCTCTAACCTCCGCATCGGCAACCGGCTGGCGCTGGCCTTCGCCATCGTCCTCGGCCTGACCGTGGTTTCGACTGCCATCGCGCTGGTCTCCTCGCGCAGCAACGCGGAAGCCACGCGGGTCATGATGCACAGCCCGCTGGCGAAGGAGAGGCTGATCTCCGACTGGTACGTGCTGACCTACTCGGCCATCGCCCGCACGTCGATGATCGCCCGCACGACCGACGAGAGCCTGCCGGTGGTGTTTGCCGACGTGATTTCCGACAGCGTGAAGAAGGGCAGCGAGACCATCGCCAAGGTCGAGAAGCTGCTGGTGACGGACGAGGAGAAGGCGATCCTGAAGTCCATCCTCGAACTGCGCGCGAAGTACCAGACCGCGAAGGACGACGTGGGCAAGGCCAAGGCGGGCGGTGACACGGTGGCGACTGCGCGCGTCTTCAAGGAAGTCTTCCAGCCGGCGGCCAAGGCCTATGAAACCCGTGTGCTGGATTTGCTCTCGCTGGAGCGCAAGGCCATCGACGACATGAGCGAGGCCATCGACGCGGCCAACACGCGCAGCTTCAACCTGCAGCTGCTGCTGACGGTGCTGGTCGTGGTCAGCGGCGGTGTCTTCGCGTTCTTCATCTCGCGCAGCATCGTGCGCCCGCTGGCGCAGGCCGTTCAGGTGGCCGAGACGGTGGCCGCTGGCGACCTGAGCGCGAACATCGAAGTGCGAAGCCGCGACGAGGCGGGACAGCTGATGGAAGCACTGAGGAAGATGAACATCAACCTGGCGAAGGTGGTGGGCGAAGTGCGAGAAGGGACCGAGACGATCGCGACGGCTTCGGGGCAGATTGCTTCGGGCAATCAGGATCTTTCCTCGCGTACCGAAGAGCAAGCCAGCTCGCTGGAGCAGACGGCTGCTTCGATGGAAGAGCTGACCTCGACCGTGAAGCAGAACGCGGACAACGCGCGGCAGGCCAATCAGCTGGCCATGTCCGCGTCCGAAGTCGCCGTCAGAGGTGGCAGCGTCGTTTCCCAGGTCGTCGACACCATGGGCTCGATCAATGCGTCGTCCAAGAAGATCGTGGACATCATCGGCGTAATCGATGGCATCGCTTTCCAGACCAACATCCTGGCACTGAATGCAGCCGTTGAAGCGGCTCGTGCAGGCGAGCAGGGGCGCGGCTTCGCGGTGGTTGCTTCGGAAGTCCGCAGCCTCGCTCAACGCTCCGCTGCAGCAGCCAAGGAAATCAAGACCCTGATCGGCGACTCGGTAGAGAAGGTCGAAGAGGGCAGCAAGCAGGTGGAAGAAGCCGGCCGCACGATGGAAGAGATCGTCGGAAGTGTGAAGCGCGTGACGGACATCATGGGCGAGATCACGGCGGCGAGCCAGGAACAGACCTCGGGCATCGAACAGATCAACCAGGCGATCACCCAGATGGACCATGTCACGCAGCAGAACGCCGCGCTGGTCGAAGAAGCATCCGCGGCAGCGCAATCGCTTCGCGAGCAGGCCGGAAGCCTGTCGCAGGTGGTCGGCGTGTTCCGCCTGGGTGACAGCGACGTTGCCAGTCCGGCGCATCGGCTCGCGTTCGCAGCTTCGGCGGCGTGAAGAAAAGAACAGAGGGCAAAACAATGCAGTGGTTCCAGAACCTTCGCGTCACCGTCCGGCTGATCCTCAGCTTTCTCGTGGTCGCGGCAATAGGTGCCGCCGTGAGTGCGCTCGGCATCTTTCACATGGGGCGCATCAGTGCTTCGACCGAAGCGCTCTACGCCAACGAGCTTCGTGCCCTGCAGGGCGTGCAGGAAGCCAACATCCACCTGCTGTATGCCAGCCGCGCGCAGATGACGCTGCTGTCGGCCAGCACGCTCGGCGAACGCAATGCAGGCGCGAACGAGGTCAAGGCGTCCATCGAGAGCCTCGCGGCGCGCGCCGCCGAGCTCAAGTCCTTCTTCGGCGAAACCGAGGAGGGCGCGAAGCTGTTCGGCCAGTTCGAAGGACTGATCGGGCCGCTGACGGCACACATGAACGATTTCGTGGCCTTGCTGAAAAAGCAGCCACTGGACAGCACCCAGTTCGACAGCCAGGTGAGCGAGGACAGCGCGCGCCTTCTGAAGGAGTCGCGCGGGCTGGAAGAAGTGCTGCGCCGCATGGTCGCCCACAGCAAGGATCTCGCCCTCGAGCGCGCGGTGCAGGCCGACGGAACCTACAAGACCTCCAGGCTGACGATGCTCGCTCTGGCGCTGGCCGGCATCGTGGTCAGCGTCGGGCTGGGCGTGCTGGTGGCGCGCCTGATGGGGCGGCAGCTGGGCGGCGAGCCGCAGTACGCCGCCGACGTGGTCGGCCGCATCGCCGGCGGCGATCTGTCGCTGGCGGTCGAGGCCGACGCCGCGCACGATGCCAGCTTGTTGCGCTCCATCCAGAAGATGCAGTCGCAGCTGACGTCGGTCGTCCTGGAGATCAAGGGTTCGAGCGACACCATCGCCAAGGCCTCGGAGCAGATTGCGGCGGGCAACCAGGACTTGTCTTCGCGCACGGAGCAGCAGGCGAGTTCGCTGGAGCAGACGGCTGCTTCGATGGAGGAGCTGACTTCGACGGTCAAGCAGAACGCGGACAACGCTCGGCAGGCCAACCAACTGGCTGTCTCTGCCTCGGAAGTGGCCGTGAAGGGCGGTAGCGTCGTGTCTCAGGTGGTCGACACCATGGGCTCGATCAATGCGTCGTCCAAGAAGATCGTGGACATCATCGGTGTGATCGACGGCATCGCGTTCCAGACCAACATCCTGGCGCTGAATGCAGCCGTTGAAGCGGCTCGTGCAGGTGAACAAGGCCGTGGCTTTGCGGTTGTCGCCTCCGAAGTCCGCAGCCTCGCTCAGCGATCCGCTGCAGCAGCCAAGGAAATCAAGACCCTGATCGGCGACTCGGTAGAGAAGGTCGAAGAAGGCAGCAAGCAGGTCGAAGAGGCCGGCCGCACGATGGAAGAGATCGTCGGAAGTGTGAAGCGCGTGACGGACATCATGGGCGAGATCACGGCAGCCAGCCAGGAACAGACCTCAGGCATCGAGCAGATCAACCAGGCGATCACGCAGATGGACCAGGTCACGCAGCAGAACGCGGCGCTGGTCGAAGAGGCTTCGGCAGCAGCGCAATCGCTGCAGGAACAGGCCGGCAGCCTGGTGCGCGCAGTGAGCATCTTCAAGCTCGACGCCAACGCCGTCGCCACCGTGCGCCCCGGCTTCACGCGCATCACGCCGATCCCGAAGCCCGCCAAGGCCTCGCCCACGCGCAAGGAACCCTCGGCTGCCCCGCAGCTCGCGGTGGCAGGCGACGCCAAGGGCGACTGGACCGAGTTCTGAGCAAGAGGCTGTCCCACATGCAGACCGCGAACGCCGCGAGGCGCGACCCCGCCTTTGTCTCCCTGGCACGCACCATGACCCTCGGCGCCGCCGTGGGCATGCTGCTCGTGGCTGCGCTGGTGCTGGCGGTCTTCTACGCGATGGCTTCCGCGCAGCAGCAACGCAGCGCCGCGCAGTATGCCAACGCCAAGGCAGAGGCCATCGCCCGCTCGCTGGACATCTTCGACCAGACCATGCGCCTCACTGCGGAGAATGCCTTCGGCGTCTTCAGGCGCCAGTTCGCGCCCGACTTCGTTCTGGACGAGGCCGCGCAGGGCGCGTTGAGCAGCGACGGCAAGCCCGTCGACGCTGCGCGCATCGCGGAAGTGGATGCTTTCGCGCGCGACTTCCCCGGCGCCAACGCCACGGTGTTCGTGGCGCAGGGCGACGAATTCCGCCGCGTCACCACCTCGGTGAAGAAGGAAAGCGGCGAACGGGCCGTCGGAACGCTGCTGGATCGCAAGAGCGGAGCCTATCCGGTGCTGCGCGAAGGCAAGCGCTTCGTGGGGCGCGTCATGCTGTTCGGCCGCCCGTACATGACGGTCTATGAGCCGGTGCGCGATGCGGCCGGGCGCGTCGTCGCGGTGCTCTATATAGGGCTGGACATCTCCCGGCAGCAGGCCTCCTTCGGCGAAGCCGTCGGGATGACGCGGATCTTCGACACCGGCGGGCTCTACATCGTCAACCCCGCCGGTGGCGCCGAGGCGGCAACGCTCGTATTTCATCCGTCGGCGGCCGGCAAGAAGCTGTCCGAATTCCTGCCGGGTGCGGATGCGGCCGGCTGGCTGTCGCGGATCGCGGCGGCCCCGGATGCGACGTGGATCGACGATGCGCAGCCGGTTCTCGCGCCAGCGAACGGCCAGCGGCGCTATGCCTCGGTGGCCAGGAGCGATGCGACGGGCTGGCTGGTGGTGGCCGAGCTTCCCGCTTCGGAAGTGCTTGCGGTGCTCTATCGCCAGATGGCCTGGATCGGCGCCTGCATCGTGCTGGCCGCCCTGGTGCTGGGCGCCGCGCTGATCGTCTTCATCCGCCGCACGGTGCGCCCCCTGGGACTGCTGAGCGAGCATGTGCAGGCCCTCGGCCAGGGCGACCTGTCGCGCCGGCTGACTTCGGAGCGCCGCGACGAGATGGGCGTGATCACCCGCGCCGTGGAGAACATGCGCGAGAGCCTTGCCGGCGTGGTCGGCGGTGTGCGCGACAGCAGCGACGCCATCGCCACCGCCTCGGGCCAGATCGCGAGCGGCAACCAGGACCTTTCGTCGCGCACGGAAGAGCAGGCGAGCTCCCTGGAACAGACGGCGGCGTCGATGGAAGAACTCACCGGCACCGTCAAGCAGAACGCCGACAACGCACGGCAGGCCAACCAGCTGGCGCTGTCGGCCTCCGCAGTGGCGCTCAAGGGCGGCGCCGTGGTCGGGCAGGTGGTGGACACGATGGCCTCGATCCATGCCTCGTCGAAGAAGATCGTGGATATCACCGGCGTGATCGACGGCATCGCCTTCCAGACCAACATCCTCGCCCTGAATGCGGCGGTCGAAGCGGCCCGCGCCGGTGAGCAGGGCAAAGGCTTCGCAGTCGTGGCTTCCGAGGTGCGCAGTCTTGCTCAACGCTCCGCTGCCGCCGCGAAGGAGATCAAGGGCCTGATCGACGACTCGGTCGGCAAGGTCGATGCAGGCACTGCCCTGGTGGGTGAGGCCGGAAAGACCATGGAAGAGATCGTGGGCAGTGTCGGGCGCGTGACCGACATCATCGGGGAGATCAGCGCGGCCAGCCAGGAGCAGACCTCCGGCATCGAGCAGATCAACCAGGCGATCACGCAGATGGACCAGGCCACGCAGCAGAACGCCGCGCTGGTCGAAGAGGCCTCGGCCGCTGCCCAGTCGCTGCAGGAGCAGGCTGCCAGCCTGGTGCGCGCGGTCAGCATCTTCAAGCTCGACGCGGGCCGGCAAGCCACGCCCCGGACACAGGCCGCAAGCCCGCCCGCCGCGCGCATCAAGCCGTCGTTGCCCGAGCGGCCGCAACTGGCGGTGGCCGGTGCAGGCGACTGGCGCGAATTCTGACGAACTCCGGGCAAAACCAGAAACACACCGTACCGGGCTCCGGCCCCAAGGAAAAGATCATCAAAGCCTTCTACAACCTCAAGATCGCGACCAAGCTGCTCGTGTCTTTCGTCGCCGTTCTCATGCTCACCGCATGCCTGGGCGTGATTTCGATGATGCAGCTCGCCAAGGTCCACGAGACCTCCATCGACCTCTCGATCAACTGGCTGCCGGCCACGCGCTCGCTGCTGGAGCTCAAGGGCATGGTGGCGAACTATCGCTCGCAGGAAATGGCGCATGCCCTCTCGGGTTCGTTCAACGAGATGGCCGCTTACGAGAAGGCGATGGACGAATCGTGGGCGGCGCTGCAGAAGAAGCGCAGCGTGTACGCCGGGCTCATCTCGGAGCCCGAGGAGCGCGAGGTCTTCCCGGTGTTCGAGAAGCTTCTTGCGCAATACGAGCTGGAGCACAGGAAGATCGTTGCCGTCTCGCACACGCAGGACACCGATCAGGCCAGTGCCATGATCCGCGGCAAGTCTCAGCAGCTCAGCGGCGAGATGAATGCCGCGCTCGACAAGCTGACGCAGGTGAACCTGGCGGGTGCCGTCCGCGCGGGCGAGACGGCGAACGCCGTTCACCAGCAGGCCAGGCTCTGGGTTCTGGGCCTGCTGCTGGGCGCCGTGGCGCTGGGCCTGGGGCTGGCGCTGTGGATCGCGCGCATCGTCGCCCGCCCGCTGGAAGAGGCCGTGAAGGTCGCGCAATCGGTGGCTGGTGGCGACCTCACCAGCCACATCGAGGCGCAGACGACGGACGAGACCGGGCAGTTGCTGGAAGCGCTGAAGGGCATGAACGACAGCCTGGTGAAGATCGTCAGCGAGGTGCGCACCGGTACCGACACGATCGCGACGGCTTCGGGGCAGATTGCTTCGGGCAACCAGGATCTTTCGTCGCGTACGGAAGAGCAGGCGAGTTCGCTGGAGCAGACGGCCGCTTCTATGGAGGAGCTGACTTCGACGGTCAAGCAGAACGCGGACAACGCCCGACAAGCCAATCAGCTGGCTGTCTCTGCCTCGGAAGTGGCCGTGAAGGGCGGTAGCGTCGTGTCCCAGGTCGTCGACACGATGGGCTCGATCAATGCGTCTTCCAAGAAGATCGTGGACATCATCGGAGTGATCGATGGCATCGCGTTCCAGACCAACATCCTCGCGCTGAATGCAGCCGTTGAAGCGGCTCGTGCAGGCGAGCAGGGTCGCGGCTTCGCAGTGGTTGCTTCGGAAGTCCGCAGCCTCGCTCAGCGCTCCGCTGCAGCCGCCAAGGAAATCAAGACCCTGATCGGCGACTCGGTAGAGAAGGTCGAAGAGGGCAGCAAGCAGGTGGAAGAAGCCGGCCGCACGATGGAAGAGATCGTCGGAAGTGTGAAGCGCGTGACGGACATCATGGGCGAGATCACGGCAGCCAGCCAGGAACAGACCTCAGGCATCGAGCAGATCAACCAGGCGATCACGCAGATGGACCAGGTCACGCAGCAGAACGCCGCGCTGGTCGAAGAGGCTTCGGCAGCAGCGCAATCGCTGCAGGAACAGGCCGGCAATCTCGTCCAGTCCGTGAGTGTCTTCAAGCTCGACGCCAATGCCGTCGCCAGCATCCGCCCCGGGTTCACGCGCATCACGCCGATTCCAAAGCCCGCAAAGCCCGCGCCGAAGCGCCCCGCCAAGGCCTTGCCCACCCGCAATCAACCCGCAGCCGCTCCACAGCTCGCCATGGCCGGTGACGCCAAGGGCGACTGGACCGAATTCTGAAACGCGTAGGAGGAAGTCAAATGAACCTGAAGGATCTGAAAATCGGAACCCGCCTGGGACTCGGCTTTGCAGCCGTTCTGCTCCTGATGGCGGTCATCGCGGTCACCGGCATGCTGCGGCTGGCGAGCGTGGGCAAGGCCACGGAGGACTTGATGCAGCGCGCGCTGGTCAAGGAACGGCTGGCCAACCAGTGGTCCGTTCTGCTGGGGCCGGCCATCGTGAACTCCTTCGCGATGGTCAAGTCGACCGACCCCAAGTCGGTTGCCTACTTCGAGAAGGCGCGGGCCGACAAGTCGGTGCAGATCAACCCGGTGCAGAAGAAGCTCGAGGAGCTGCTGACCTCGCCCGAGGAGAAGAAGCTGTATTCCGCCATCGCCGATCCGCGCAGCGTGGTGCTGGCGCTCGTCGGGAACATCAACAAGCTCAAGGCCGAGGGGAAGGACGAGGAGGCCATGGTGATGGCCGACACGCAGTTCGCAGCCGCGCTCGCCGTCTACGAGGAGGCCGTGGGCAAGCTCGCCGCGTACCAGCGCGATCGCATCGACGAGCTGGCCAAGGGCATCGATGCCGACCACACGACCGGCGAAAGAACGCTGCTGGTGCTTTCCGTCATTGCGCTGGTGCTGGGCGCGCTGTTCGCGTGGCGTCTGACGGTGGGTATCGTGCGCCCGCTGGGCCATGCGGTGGAAGTCGCGCAGACGGTGGCGGCGGGCGACCTGAGCTCGAACATCACGGTGGAAAGCCGCGACGAGACGGGCAAGCTGATGCATGCGCTGCGCGAGATGAACGCGAGCCTGGCGAAGGTGGTCGGTGAGGTGCGTGAAGGGACCGAGACGATTGCGACGGCTTCGGGGCAGATTGCCTCGGGCAACCAGGACTTGTCTTCGCGCACGGAGCAGCAGGCTAGTTCGCTGGAGCAGACCGCTGCGTCGATGGAGGAGCTGACTTCCACCGTGAAGCAGAACGCGGACAACGCTCGTCAGGCCAATCAGCTGGCCGTGTCGGCCTCCGAGGTCGCGGTCAAGGGCGGTAGCGTCGTCTCGCAAGTGGTCGACACCATGGGCTCGATCAATGCGTCGTCCAAGAAGATCGTGGACATCATCGGTGTGATCGACGGCATCGCCTTCCAGACCAACATCCTGGCGCTCAATGCAGCCGTTGAAGCTGCCCGCGCCGGCGAGCAGGGTCGCGGCTTCGCAGTGGTTGCTTCGGAAGTCCGCAGCCTCGCTCAGCGTTCCGCTGCAGCCGCCAAGGAAATCAAGACCCTGATCGGCGACTCTGTAGAGAAAGTCGAAGAAGGCAGCAAGCAGGTCGAAGAGGCCGGCCGCACGATGGAAGAGATCGTGGGCAGCGTGAAGCGGGTGACGGACATCATGGGCGAGATCACCGCAGCCAGCCAGGAGCAGACCTCGGGCATCGAGCAGATCAACCAGGCGATCACACAGATGGATCAGGTCACGCAGCAGAACGCGGCGCTGGTCGAGGAGGCTTCGGCAGCGGCGCAATCGCTGCAGGAACAGGCCGGCAGCCTGGTGCGCGCAGTGAGCATCTTCAAGCTCGACGCCAACGCCGTCGCCACCGTGCGCCCCGGCTTCACGCACATCACGCCGATCCCGAAGCCCGCCAAACCGGCGCCGAAGCGACCGGCCAAGGCTTTGCCCACGCGCAAGGAACCCAAGGCAGCACCGCAGTTGGCCATGGCCGGCGATGCCAAGGGCGACTGGACCGAGTTCTGACCGGCCCGGCCCTCAACTTTCGGCGGCCGCTGCCGATATAGACGCTGAGGCGCCGACGCGATCGGTGCCACTCCAACTCTCACACCTCATCGACAGGTAAAGCCATATGTCCGGAAGTTTGTTCTACACGGGTCTGAGCGGCCTCGGCGTTGCACGCACCGCGCTGATGACCACGGCCCACAACACGGCCAACGCGTACACCGCCGGCTACAGCCGCCAGGTCGCCGAAATCGCCACCGGCACGGCCCTCTCCAGCGGCTCGGGCTTCATCGGCTCGGGCGCCAACGTCTCGACCATCTCGCGCAGCTACGACCGCTACCTGACGGCGCAGCTCTCCATCGCGCAGTCGGCCTCGGCGGCGCTCGCCACCAACGGCACGCAGGTCAACCGCATCGACACGCTGCTGGCCGACAAGACCTCGGGCATCGCGCCGCTGATGCAGAGCTTCTTCACCAGCGTCCAGGGCGTGGCCAACACGCCGGCCGACCCGGCCGCCCGCCAGCAGATGATCAGCTCGGCGCAGGCGCTGGCCAACAAGTTCCGCGCGACCGACCAGTACCTGTCGGACCTGAACTCCTCCGTCAACGACCAGATCGTCGGCAGCGTCGATCAGATCAACACCTTCGCCAGCAAGATCGCCAGCCTGAACAACCAGATCAGCCAGATCAGCGCCATGGCCGGCGGCCAGCCGCCCAACGACCTGCTCGACCAGCGCGACCAGCTCGTGAGCCAGCTGAGCCAGGTGGTCGACGTGAAGGTGCTGCAGCAGGACAACGGCAAGTACAACGTGTTCATCGCCACCGGCCAGTCGCTGGTGGTGGGCGACTACGCCGCCACCATGGCCGCGGTGAACTCGGCCGCCGACCCGACGCGCAAGGCCGTGGCCCTGCAGGGCTTCGCCGGCAACACTTCCGAGCTGCCCGACGGCGTCATCACCGGCGGCGTGCTCGGCGGCCTGCTGTCCTTCCGCAACGACACTCTCATTCCCACGCAGAACGCCATCGGCCGGCTCGCCATGTCGGTGGCCGACTCGGTGAACGCGCAGCACAAGCTGGGCGTGGACCTGAGCGGCGCGCTGGGCAAGGACTTCTTCACGCAGTCCGTGCCGGTCGCGCTCTCCAACGCGAAGAACGCGGGCAACCTCGAACTCAACGCCACGCTCACCAACGCGTCGCAGCTCACCACCAGCGACTACGGCGTGGCCGTCACCGACGTGGCGGGCACGCTCACCTACACGGTCACCCGGCTCTCGGACAAGACCTCGATGGGCAGCTTCACAACCTTCCCTATTACCTTCGACGGCGTGAGCCTCTCGGCCGCCAGCGGCACGGCGCAGGCCGGCGACTCGTTCCTGATCCAGCCCACGCGCACCGGTGCGCGCGACCTCGACGTGGTGACGCGCGACCCGGCCAAGGTGGCCGCCGCCTCGCCTATCGTCACCGGCAACACCGCCGGCAACAAGGGCAGCGGCGCGCTGGGCGCCGCCACCGTGGACGCGAGCTACCCCGCGACGCCGCTGGCCGGCACCGTCACGCTGAGCTTCGACGCCACCACCGGCAACCTCACGGGCTTTCCCGCCACCTCGCCCGTGACGGTCACGCTGGCCAACGGCACCTCCACCACCTATGCGGCCGGCGCGCCCGTGCCCTACACTGCCGGCGCGAAGATGAGCTTCGACGGCGTCACCGTCAGCATGACCGGTGCGCCCGCGCAGGGCGACACCTTCACCATCGGCAAGAACACGGCCGGTGTCTCCGACGGCAGCAACGCGCTGCTGCTGGGCGCGCTGCAGCGCAAGACCACCATGGCCAACGGCACCGCGACCTTCAACGGCGCGTATTCGCAGATCGTCAGCGAAGTGGGCAACCGCGCCATGGCCATCAAGGTGGCGGCCACCACGCAGGACAGCGTCACCAGCCAGATCAAGGCCAGCCAGCAGGGCATCTCCGGCGTGGTGCAGGACGAGGAAACCGCCAACCTGCTGATGTTCCAGCAGATGTACCAGGCCAACGCGAAGGTGATCCAGACCGCGTCGACCATCTTCGACACCATCCTCGGCATCCGGGGCTGAGCCCGATAGCGGGTCTCACCAAGGGCAGACAAGAAACAAGGCAAGGCAGGCAAAGCGATGCGCATCAGCTCCCAATCCTTCTACGAACAGAACGTGCTGGCCATGGGCCAGCAGCAGCAGAAGCTGTTCAGGGTCCAGCAGCAGCTGGCGACCAACTCCAAGTTCCTCAGCGCCGGCGACGATCCGGTGGGCGCGGCGCGCTCGCTGGGCGTCAGCCAGTCGCTGTCGGAGATCTCGCAGTACGCCACCAGCCGCCAGCGCGCTGCGCTGTCGCTGTCCACCGAGGAGAACGCGCTCAACTCGGTGACCTCGATCCTGCAGAACATCAAGACGCTCACCGTGGCGGCGGGCAATGGCACGATCTCGGACGCAGACCGCGCATCGCTGGCGACCACCATCCAGAGCGCCTACGACCAGCTCGTGGGCGTGGCCAATACCGACGACGGCAACGGCCAGTACCTGTTCGCGGGCTTCAAGAGCGGCTCGCCGCCCTTCGTGGCCACGACCGGCGGCGGCGTGCAGTACGTGGGCGACCAGGGCCAGCGGCTGATGCAGGTCGACGTGGCGCGCCAGATGCCCACTTCGGACGACGGCCGCACCATCTTCCAGTCGGTGCAGGGCGGCGCGGGCTACGTGGCCTCGGGCGCCGCAAGCAACACCGGCACCGGCGTGTTCAGCACGGTGAGCGTGACCGACGCCACCGCGCCGAACTACGGCAAGGACTTCACCATCACCTTCAGCGCCACCGACTACACGGTGACGACCAAGGACACGCCGCCGGTCGTCGCGGCCACCGGCCCGATCTCGGCGGGCACGCCCATTTCCTTCGGCGGTGTCCAGATCAAGTTCACCGGCACGCCGGCGGCGGGCGACAGCTTCGACGTGTCCACCGCGCAGAACGCCGGCACCGACGTGTTCGCGGCCATCGGTGAGCTGGTGAGCGCGCTGCGCACCCCGCTCACGGGCGGCGCGGCCGCCCAGGCCAGGCTGCAGAACGCACTGAGCACCGCCAACGTGAAGGTGACGAACGCGCACGACAACGTGCTCACCGTGCTGTCGTCGGTGGGCTCGCGCCAGAGCGAGATCGACGCGCTGGATTCGGGCGGCGCGGCACGCAAGCTGCAGGAGCAGTCGTACATGTCTTCCATCGAAGACCTCGACCCGTACAGCGCGATCGCGGAGTTCTACCAGCGGCAGACTTCGCTGCAGGCCACGCAGATGACCTTCGCCAAGCTCAACAGCATTTCGTTGTTCAACTATCTGTAGCCGGGTCCGCCGGCACCTGGCCCGAGAGTCGACGAAACAACAACTCCCAGATCGTCAGGGCCGGTAGCGAGAAAGGGTAGTCGCCGCGCAGGGCAGCATGCGCAGGCGCAAGGAGTTCGTGACCGTCCGCGCGGGCACGGGCAGCGTGATACGAAAACCTGGGAGCACGAGCGTGTGGGAATTCGTTCTTTCCGCGTGGAAGGCTGAGCTGGTCAACTATCCCATCCTTCTGATGCAGTCGGCGGCATTGCTGGGCGTCTTCAGCCTGGTGCTGATGCTGTCGAAGCCATCCGAAGCGGTGCTGCATTCGCGCGCGAGCTTCTACGGCTGGACGATGGGCCTGACCGGGTTCGTCCTCATCGCGATGGCGTTCCAGCTGATGAACCTGCCGTCCAAGCCGTACATCGGCTCCGACCTGCTTTTCATGGCGGGCCTGCTGGGCGGATGGCGGGGCGGCGCGATCGGCTGGGCATTGATCGTGGGCGCAAGGTTCCTTTTCGGCGGGACTCACCAGGCGCCGGCCTTCCTGCTCGACATGTCCATGCTGGTGCTTGGCGGCATCGTCATGCACTACCGCCTCGGCCACAAGCCGATCTCGTCCTTCGGCTGGCGCGACATACGCAACGCATGGCTCGTGCGAGTGCTGTTCTCCGTGCTCTCGAGCGGACTGATCCAGGTTCTCGAGCTGGTTCCCACCATGATCAACGCACGGGTCTTCGCGCTGCGCATCCTCGGTTGCGCGCTGTCGCTGGTGATCATCGGGTGCATGCTCGCCCTGCTGCGCAGGGATGCACGCGAAAGGGAGTCGCGCGCCCGCGCATTGGCCATGTCGCGCACCAACCTGCTGACCGGGCTTCCCAACCGGCGCGCGCTCAGCGAGTTTCTCGACAGGCTGCTGGAGGCCGACCCCAGGCAGCACGTGCTGATGACCTTCCAGGTCGCGAACCTCAAGGACATGGTTCGCGCCCTCGGCCACGACTGGACGGACCACTTCTGGGGGCAGCTTTCCAGCAACCTCACCAAGGGGCAGGCGGGCCAGAATCTCGAAGCCTTCCGCCCCCACAGCTTCCAGCTGAGCGACCTCTCCCTGACCGTGGTGCTGCAGGGGGCGTCGCTCGAATGGATGGAGCGGGAGCAGATGGCGCCGCGGGTGCAGGCCGAGGTGGTGGCGACGCTTCGTACCACCCACATCGCCTACATGCAGCTGCAGCTGCGCATCGGCATCTCGAACGTCCGCATGGGCTCGCAGGTGAATGTCTCCTCGATCCTGCGTGACCTGAGCCTCGCGTTGCAGAGCAACGAGCAGATGGTCCGCTACTTCCATTCGTCGTTCGCGGAGCAGTCCGACAGGGACGAGGATGTCCGGCGCCTGCTGATCGACTGGATCCGCACGGCGAACCCGCCCATGCAGTACCAGCCGAAGTTCCACCTGATGACGCGCCATGTGTGCGGCGCGGAGGCCCTGCTGCGGGCGCGATCCATGAAGGACCAGCCGCTGCCGCCGCCCTACGTGATCGAGATCGCGACCCGCCACCAGCTCCTGTCGCAGCTCGAATGGTGCACGCTGGAAGTCGTGGCGCGGGACATCAAGCGCTGCGTTGCCGCCGGCTATCCGATACCGCTGGCCGTCAACATCTCGGCGACCACCCTGACCCTGCCGCGTTTCGGCGATCGCGTGCTGGCGTTTCTCGATCTGCTGAGCGTTCCGCCCCGGCTGCTTTTCATCGAGATCACGGAAAGCGGCCACGTGCCCGACGTGGAGACGGTACGCACCAACATCGTCGTGCTGCAGCGCGCGGGGGTCGGGCTCTCCCTGGACGACTTCGGAACCGGCTACTCCGCGCTGACGACGCTGGCCACCATTCCGTTCTCGGAGGTGAAGATCGACCACAGCATGATCTCGCGCATCGACCAGCCGCGCATGCGCGAGGCCGTGTCCCTCGCGCTCGAAAGCGCGACGCGCTACAACGCCACGCTGGTCGCGGAGGGCGTGGAGACGGAAGCCCAGTCGGCGCTGCTGCTGGAGATGGGGGTGCTCTTCGGCCAGGGCTACCTGTTCTCCAAGGCGATCTCCATGGAGGCGCTGATCCAGATGGCTCGGCGAAAGGGCGCGTTCTGCGCGGATGGAACACTGAAGAGCCCGATGCCCGTACGAGCCTGAGAAGAAAGGACTGCCATCCCCTCGCGCGCCATTGAACGGCTCGAGCGGCGTGAACCACCAGGTTGCAGATACCCGATCATGATCGTCAGCTTCCAATCCATCGACGAACGGGCCCGGCTGGAGGACTTTCTCCGGCTCATCAAGCCGATCTCCGTGGGGACCCAGGTGATCGGGCTCATGTTCTGGGGTGCGGCATGGTGGCTGGCGGACCCGGGCTACCGGTACGTGACCTGGCAAATGGCGCTGCTCGCATGCAGCGTGGCCCTGTGCATCGCCGGGAGCTGCGCGACCCGATTTCTCTCGTTCTTCTCGATCATCTCCGTGTGGCTGCTGAGCCTGGGTTTCTCCATGCTCATGTCGGAGAGTCCCGATCGCCAGGTCTGGGCGGTTTCCATGGGCGTGATCGTCTCGGTCGTGGGCGCGCCGCTCTTCTCCCGATTGAGTCTGTCGGCGTTGGCGAGCGGGGGTGCATGGCTGATCATGGGAGGAGGCGACTGGGTCGGAACTCCCCATGGCCTGGATCCCGGCTGGACTCTGCTGATGCCTTGCGGGACCATCACCATGGGCCTGCTCATGCACGTCATCTTCGCGAAGCTGCACCGCGAGAGCCTGCGGCTGCGCCAGGAGCTCGAGCAGCTCGCATACAAAGACGTGCTCACGGACATGAACAACCGCCGCAAGCTTCTGGGCGACATCCAGAGCATTCATGAGCAAGGCCGGCTCGGCAAAGGATGCTTCCTGATGATCGACGTGGACGACTTCAAGAAGATCAACGACGACTTCGGCCATGCGATGGGAGATCTGGCCCTGCAGCGGATCGCGGCCGTGCTCAGGGAGGTCGCCATCGGGAATGCATTCGGCAGGCTGGGCGGAGAGGAGTTCGGCATCATGCTGGATGGCGGAGGCGAGAGGCATGCGCAGGCGGTGGCGAGCCGGATCCTGGAGCAGGTGCGCGTCATACGCATCGAGGGCCGGCCCGTCACGGTGAGCGTGGGCATATCGGGCGAGGGGCGGCAGCGCGCTCCTTCCGTGCTGATCCGCGAAGCCGACGTTGCGCTCTACGAAGCCAAGCGCCTGGGCAAGGACCGGTTCGTCCTGCATGGCGCGGCCAACTGAATTCGCGCCCCATCAGGGCCGCAGGCCCTGCGTGAAGCGCAGCATGCCGGCGATGCCCTGCACGAAGCGCGGCTCCAGGAAGGCGCCGAGGTTCGGCATCAGCAGCTGCAGCATGAAGATGCCCGCCAGCAGCGTCAGCGGAAAGCCCACCGCGAAGATGCTGAACTGCGGCGAGGCGCGGTTCAGGATGCCCATGGCCAGGTTCAGCGTGAGCAGGGCGGTGATGAGCGGCAGCGACAGCATCAGCCCGCTCGCGAAGATCTCGCCCCCGCCCAGCACCAGGAACATCCAGCCGCCGGAAGCCAGCGGCGCATCGGCCACGGGCAGGGTGTGGAAGCTCTCGGCCAGCGCGTTCAGCATCAGCAGGTGCCCGTCGAGCGCCAGGAAGATCAGCATCGCCAGCATGTTGAGCAGCCGCGCCACCACCATGGTGCTGCCGTGGCTCATCGGGTCGAAGAAGGAGGCGAAGGACAGGCCCATCTGCAGCCCGATGTACTCGCCGGCCGCCAGCACGGCCGTGAACACCAGGCGCATGCTGAAGCCCATGGCCGCGCCGACCAGCACCTGCTGCATGATGATCCAGACGCCGCCCACGGACACCACCGGCACGGCGGGCAGCGGCCCGATGGTGGGCGAGACCACGAACGCCAGCATCGCGGCCATGGCCACCTTCACCGGGCGCGGCACCCAGGGCTCGCCGAAGACGGGCGCGGTGCTCACCAGTGCGAGCATGCGCACGAAGGGCCAGAGAAAGGCGACGATCCAGCCCTCGAGCTGCGCCGAGGTGACCGAAATGATCGACGGCGTCACGTTGGCCCGGACCGCGTCAGGCCAGCAGCTGCGGAATGCCCGCGAACAGCGCGCGCATGTAGTCCAGCATGCGGTCGAGCATCCACGGGCCCGCGACCACGAGCGTCGCGAACACCGCGAGCAGCTTCGGAATGAAGGAGAGCGTGGCCTCGTTGATCTGCGTGGCGGCCTGGAAGATGCTCACGATCAGGCCGATGATCAGCGCCACCAGCAGCAGCGGCGCGCCGATCAGCAGCGAGATTTCCATGGCCCGGTGGCCCATGGTCATGACGGATTCGGGGGTCATCTCTGCGCGGGCCCTAGAGGTAGAAGCTCTGCGCCAGCGCGCCGATGAGCAGTTGCCAGCCGTCGGCCAGCACGAAGAGCATCAGCTTGAAGGGCAGCGCGATGGACGCCGGCGGCACCATCATCATGCCCATGGACATCAGCACGCTCGCCACCACGAGGTCGATGATGAGAAAGGGAATGAAGATGGTGAAGCCGATCTGGAAGGCCGTCTTCAGCTCGCTGATGACGAAGGAAGGCAGCAGGATGCGCAGCGGCACGTCTTCGGGCCCCTGCATTTCGGGCACCTTGGCGAGCCGCGCGAAGAGTGCGAGGTCGCTCTCTCGGGTCTGCTTGAGCATGAAGGTCTTGAAGGGCGCGATGCCGCGCTCCATGGCCTTCTCGGCACTGATCCTGTTTTCGGAGAAGGGCTTGTAGGCCTCGTCGTAGGCCTTGTCGAGCACCGGCGCCATCACGAAGAAGGTGAGGAACAGCGACAGCCCCACCAGGATCTGGTTGGGCGGCGAGGTCTGCGTGCCGATGGCGGTGCGCAGCAAGCCCAGCACGATGAGGATGCGCGTGAAGCTGGTCATCGACAGCAGCAGCGCGGGCAGGAAGGTGAGCGAGGTCAGCAGCACCATGGTCTGCACGCTCAGCGACCAGGTCTGGCTGCCGCCGGGGCCGGGTGTGCTGGTGATGCCGGGCAGGCCTTGTGTCCAGGCGGCTGCGGGCACCAGGGCGGCGGCGAGCAGCAGCAGCGCGGCGCGCAGGCCGCGGCGCAATGCGGGGCGGGTCATGGGGCGGGGTGTTGTTGCCGTGGCTGCTGCGTCTTGCCGGTGAGCGATTCGCGCAGCTTGCGGGCAAAGAGTTCGACGGGGGTCGCAGGCGCCGATGCCATTGCCGCGCCGGCCTGCGTGTGGGGCTGGGCCTGCGCCGGCAGCGTGTGCAGCGTATTGACCTGGCTCGGGGTGACGCCCAGCACCAGCCAGGTGTCGGCCACTTCGACCACCACCACGCGCTCGCGCTGACCGACGGCAGCGCTCGAAACCACCTTCACCAGGTGGCCGCCGCCCAGCCGCTGGAGGCCGAAGCGCCGCGCCAGCCAGGCGCACAGGAAGATCAGGCCGACCACCATCGCCATGCCGAAGCCCGCCTGCAGCAGGCCCGAGGCGCCGACGGCGGCCGGCGCCACTTCGTGGACGGGTGTGGGCACGGTGGGAAGGCTCATGCCCGTGCGAGCTTCTGCATGCGCTCGGAGGGCGTGACGATGTCGGTCAGGCGGATGCCGTACTTCTCGTTCACCACCACCACCTCGCCCTGCGCGATCAGGTAGCCGTTGATCAGAACGTCCAGCGGCTGGCCGGCCAGGCCGTCGAGCTCCACCACCGAGCCCTGCGACAGCTGCAGCAGGTTCTTGATGGTGATGCGCGTGCGGCCGATCTCTGCGGTGAGCTGCACAGGCACGTCGAGCACGCGCGCGATGTCCACCGGCGTGGTGCTGCCGGCCGGCACGGGCGCGGCGGCGGGAGCGTCCTGGATCTGCTGGAAGACCTGCGCGGTGGCGGGTGCCACGGCGGGAGCCGGTGCTGCGGTTGCGGCAGTGGCGGCCGTCTGCTCGGCCAGCGCGCTGGCCCAGTCGTCCGCTTCGCTGCCGGCGGAAGAGGTGTTGTCAGTCATGTTCGTTCTTCAGGTCGCTGTCTTGATGGGTGATCATGTTCTGCACGCGCAGTGCATAGCGTTCGTTGGAGGTGCCGTAGCCGCACTCCATCACCGGCACGCCGCCCACCTTGGCGACGACCGTTTCCGGCAGCTCGATGGGAATCACGTCGCCGACGCGCAGCTTCATCACCTCGCCGATGGTCGAGGGCATGGTCACGAAGTCGGCCACCAGTTCCACGTCGGCGGACTGCATCTGGCGCGACATCTGCGTGACCCAGCGCTTGTCGACCTCGACCTCGTCCTGGATCGGGTTGGACAAGAGGTCGCGGATCGGCTCGATCATCGAGTAGGGCAGGCACACATGCAGGAAGCCGCCGATGGGGCCGAACTCGATCTGCAGCGTGGTGTTGATCACCACCTCGTTGGGCGCGACGATGTTGGCGAGCTTGCCGTGCATCTCCGCGCGCACGTAGTCGAAATCGAGCGGGAACACCGGCTGCCACGCGTCGCCATAGCACTGCAGCGACAGGTCGAGCAGGCGCTTGATGATGCGCTGCTCGGTGCGCGTGAAGTCGCGGCCTTCCACGCGCACGTGGTAGCGCCCGTCGCTGCCGAAGAGGTTGTCCACCACGAGGAACACCAGCTTCGGGTCGAACACGAAGAGGGCGGTGCCGCGCAGCGGCTTCATGTGGATCATGTTGATGTTCGCGGGCACCGGCAGGTGCCGCACGAACTCGCCGAACTGCTGGATCTGCACCGGCCCCACCGAGATGTCGGGGCTGCGCCGCATGAAGTTCAGAAGCGCGCTGCGCAGGCCGCGCGCGAATCGGTCGTTGATGACCTCCAGCGTGTGCATGCGGTTGCGCACCACGCGGTCGGGCGCACCGAGGTCGTAGGCGGGCAGCCCGTCCTTCGGCGGTGGGGGAGGGGGCGCCTGGTCGACGTCGCCGGTGACGCCTTGCAGCAGCGCATCGACCTCGTCCTGCGAGAGCACCTGTTCATACGCCATGGATCGCTTGTCGTCCGGAGGAAGGTGACGTGGTGCTCACTGCACGACGAAGATGTTGAACGAGACGCTGGAGATGCCCAGCTCGGGCGTTTCGGGCGTCAGCGGTGCGTTCAGCGCGGTGCGGATTTCCTCGGCCAGCCTGGCCTTGTCTTCCGGCGTGACCAGCGATTCGGGCGCGCGGTTCGACAGGTGCACCAGCAGCCGGCTGCGCAGCTCGGGCATGAACTCGACGATCTGCGCCTTGGCATGTTCGTCGCGAACGCGCAGGGCCATGCCGATCTGCAGGAAGCGGCTGCGGCCTTCGGACTGCAGGTTCACAGTCAGCGGGTCGAGCATGACGAAGATGGGCTTCTCGGGAACCGGCGGCTTGGTCGTCTCCGCGGAGGCGGCGCCCGTGAAGCGGGGCAGGAAGACGTATGCGGCGGCGCCGGCCGCGGCGAGAAGGCCGACGGCCAGCACGATCCCGATCAGCAGCTTCGGTGAGCGGCGCGGGGGCGGCAGCGAGGCGGAGGCCGGTGCGGCATTTGCGACAGATGTTGGGGGAGCCATGGTGAAGCGGTTTTTCTTGTCCGGTCTATTCTTTTCGAAGTCCCTCGCGGACGAACGGCCGAACAAGCGCACAAAGGCGTTTCATATCCGTTCATTGCAAGGCGCCGTTCAGGGTGGCGGCGTCGCGGGGGCGGAGGCGAAGGTGTGTTGCTGCGTGCCTTTGCGTCAAGCGAAGGTGTCCACGCCGGAGCGCGAGTTGGCGGCAGCGGCGGGGCGTGCGGCGGCGACGGGCGCGGCCGGCGCATTGGCCGTCGCACGGTCGGTGCCGGGGTAGGAGGCCGTGGCCTGCTGCCGCGCGGCGTTCTGCTGCTGGCTCTGCTGCTGTTGCTGCGCGAAGGCGGCGTCGTTGCCGCTGGGCTGGCGCGTCTCCGCGCCGACCGAGGCCTGGCCCAGCGTGATGCCCTGCTCCGACAGCGAATTGCGCAACTGCGGCAGCGCGGCCTCCACGGCCTTGCGCACGCTCTCGTGCGCCGAGACGAACATCGCCTGCGCCTGGTTGTCGCCCATCGACAGCGTGACCTTGAGCGGACCCAGGCCGGCCGGGTTCAGGTTGAGCTCGGCCGTGTGGTGCCCGCTGGCGCTCATGCGCAGCAGCTGCTGGCCCAGGGCCGGCGCCCATTTGTCGCTGCCGACTTCGGGTGCGATGGTGTGTGCCGGAGTGCGTGCGGCTGCCGTGGTGTCGTCTGCGCGATCCGGGGGAGATGCCGTCACCGAAGCCGGCTGCTGCAGCACGACGGGGTCCACCGTGGCCTGCGCGTCCGCGCCGTCGGCTGCGGTGACCGCCGGGCTCGCGGCGACAGCGGCCTTGGCTGCCTGCGCATCGGTGGCCGCCGCAGGTTGCGCCGCGCTCGCAAGCTGCTCGGCGGCGGTTGCGCTCACGGGTGCGCGCGATGTGACGCCACGACCCGTTGCGGCGGTGCCCACGGAGGGGCCTGCGGGGGCGGACACCGGCTTCGCGAACCCGACGGCCATGGTCTGTGCCGCGATGGCGGCGCGGGCGGCGTCGTGCAGCGATCCGGCGGGCGCTGCGTCCGCCTGCAGCGGTGCGGCCTGCGCGGCGGCTGCGGGGGGCTTCTGGGCGGCAGTTTCCTTCGCTGCCTTGGCGGCGACGGCGGCCTCGGTCGTGTCCTGGGCGTCGGTGGCGCCGGTGGCCGTGCCGGCTGCGGCCTTCGCCGAAAGCGCCTGCAAGGCCGGGGCCAGCGCGACGTCGGCCGTGGCATCGGCGGGCGCCGTCTTCGCAAGCGCGCCGGCCTCGCCTTCGCCAGCCTGTGCCGCCGAGCGGCCCACGAGCGTCAATGCGTGCAGCGGCGTGTTCGCCTGCGCGAGAAAGGCGAGGTTCGGATCGGCGAGCGGGGTGTCTTCGCTCTTCGTGTCTTCATCCGCGCCGGGCTTGCGCGCCGCCTTGCGGTCGACGGTGGCGGCATCCGAGATACCGTCCTTGGCGGCCGTGTCGGCATGGTTGCCGCCGTTGGCGCGCGAGCGCTCCAGCGCCGCGCCGAAGCTGAGGCCCTGCGCGTCGTCCGCGTCGCGCCCGCGCGAGGCGGTCTGCGCGGCGGCGGGCTGGACGGCGGCATTCGTCGTGACGGGGGGCATGATCATGGGAGGCATGTCGGTTCCTGCGTGCGGATGTTTTTCTCAAAGAGTCGGGTGCGAGGCGCGGTCGAAGAACTTGCGCGCCGCGCGCTCGTCGCTGTCGCGCTGCTCGCGCTTGGCCTCGGCCATCAGCTCCTGCATGCGCACGCGCTCGGCCAGCGTGTCGAAGGAACTCAGGCGGCGGCGCTGCTGCTGCCAGTCGTCGCGGCCGTGGTCCAGCCGGGTGCCGGTCTGCGCCGCGATGGCGCGCTGCTGCTCGATGGCGTTGTCCAGCGTGCCGAGGAAGTTGCGGTAGTTGCGCCACTGGGAGGAAGGCAGGCCGTCGCGCATCAGGGCGTCGAGCTGGTCGTGGTAGTCCTGACGGTACTGCAGCAGCAGATCGAGCTTCTGGCTGGCGTCCAGGTGCGCGTTCTGCAGCGCGCCGAGGCGCCGCGCGGCGTCGTCGGTCTGCGTGTGCGCCAGGTCGATCAGCATGCCGAGGGGGAGCTTGCGTGTCATCTTGTGCCTCTTTGCGGAGTGGGTGTGCGCGGCTCGCCTTCGAACAGGCTTTCCAGGCGGGCGATGGATTCGGCGTAGTCCGTGCGCTCGTCCATCGACTGCTGCAGGAAGCCTTCGATGCGCGGGTACATCGCGATCGCCTGGTCGAGCTGCAGGTCGTGGCCGGGTGCGTAGGCACCCACGCTGATCAGGTCGCGGTTGCGCTGGTAGCGCGAGAGCATCTGCTTGAAGCGGCGCACGGTGTCGAACTGCGAGGACGGGATCAGCGCCGTCATGGCGCGGCTGATCGAAGCCTCGATGTCGATGGCCGGGTAGTGCCCGGCCTCGGCCAGCGTGCGCGAGAGCACCACGTGGCCGTCGAGAATCGCGCGCGCCGAGTCGGCGATGGGGTCCTGCTGGTCGTCGCCTTCGGAGAGAACCGTGTAGAAGGCCGTGATGGAGCCGCCGCGCCCGTTCGCGTCGCGCGCGCCGTTGCCGGCGCGTTCGACCAGCGCGGGCAGCTTGGCGAACACAGATGGCGGATAGCCCTTGGTGGCGGGCGGCTCGCCCACGGCCAGCGCGATCTCGCGCTGCGCCATCGCGTAGCGGGTGAGCGAGTCCATGATGAGCAGCACGTCCTTGCCGCGGTCGCGGAAGTATTCGGCCAGGCAGGTCGCGTAGGCCGCGCCCTGCAGGCGCAGCAGCGGCGAGTTGTCGGCCGGCGCCGCCACCACCACCGCGCGGGCCAGGCCCTCTTCGCCCAGCGTGTTCTCGATGAAGTCCTTGACCTCGCGGCCGCGCTCGCCGATCAGGCCGACCACGATGACTTCGGCGCTGGTGTAGCGCGCCATCATGCCCAGCAGCACGCTCTTGCCCACGCCCGAGCCGGCGAACAGGCCCATGCGCTGGCCGCGGCCCACGGTGAGCATGCCGTTGATGGCGCGCACGCCCACGTCGAGCACCGAATCGATGGGCGCGCGCGTCAGCGGGTTCATGGGGGGCGAGCTCAGCGGCACCTTGCGCGCCATGTCGAGCGGGCCGAGGCCGTCGAGCGGCCGGCCGGCCGCGTCGACCACGCGGCCGAGCATGCCTTCGCCGACGGGCAGGCGCTTGGTGTGGGCGTTGCCGCCGCCGATGATTCCGGCCGCATCGGGCTCCGGCGCACCGGGGCGCGCATACACGCGCGCGCCGGGCAGCAGGCCCGCCACTTCGGTCTGCGACATCAAAAAGAGCCGATCGCCCGCGAAGCCGACCACTTCGGCTTCGGCATGCCGTTGCGCATGGCCCGGCGGCAGCTCGATCAGGCAATCGCTGCCCACGGGCAGCTGCAGCCCCACGGCCTCGAGAACCAGTCCCACGGCGCGCGTGAGCCGGCCCGATGCGATGGTGGTCTCGCAGCCGGCGACATTGGCGCGGGCTTTCTCGAGCGCGGCGAGCACCGACTGCAGATGGGGATTGGGCGCGGTGGCCTGCATCGTGGCTGTCATCGGGCTTCGGGCCTGCCGTCGGCGTCGCCATTGAGGGCGCCCGTCACGCGCTTCCAGCGCGTTTCCAGCGTGCCGTCGAGCTCGCCCGTGGCCGATTGCACGCGGCAGCCGCCGCGGGTGATGGCGTCGTCGGCGCGCATCTGCCAGCCGGCGGCTTCGATTTCTTCGCCCAGGCTGCTTCTCACCAGCGCCACGTCGTCGGGGTGCAGCAGCAGGCGCGGTTCGCCGCGCAGTGCGGGTTCGGTGTTCAGCAGGTCGCGCACCACGGGCAGCACCCATTCGGGCTCGGCCTTCAGCGTGCGGTGCACCACCTGGCGGGCCACGTCGAGCGCGAGCGCGAGCACGGCCTGCGAGAGCTCTTCCTCGGCGCGGCGCAATGCATCGGGCAGCGACTGGGCCAGCGTGCGCAGGCGTTCTGCATGCGCGCTCGCGGCCGCGAGGCCGGTGGCCAAGCCTTCGGTGTGGCCCACCTTGCGGCCTTCGGCAAGTCCGGCGGAGCGGCCCTCGGCTTCGCCGTCGATGCGGGCTTCCTTGCGGATACGCGCGAGATCGGCGAGGTCGATCCTGGGTGCGGGCGGCGGCGGTGGCGGAGCGGTGTTCCGGCGTTCGGCTGCCGTCTTGCGGGCGGCGGGTGTGGGCGTGCGAGGGCTGCCGTCGATGGTGCCCATCTCCCAGCGCTCCCATGCCGACAGCGCGGGCGGGCTGGGCGGCATGCGCTCGGTCCTCGGCCCGCCGGCGGCGTGGCGCGCGGCGGCATGGATGGCGGCGAGCCGCTCGCGCGATCCGGCGAAGTTGCCGAAGTTGTCGTTGGCGTCAGACGAACTCATCGGTGCCAGGCGTCGAGATCACGATTTCGCCGGCCTCCGCCAGTCGGCGGGCGACCTGCAGGATGGCCTTCTGTTCGGTTTCGACCTGCGACACGCGCACAGGTCCGCGCAGCTCCATGTCCTCGCGCAGCGTTTCGGCGGCGCGCTGCGACATGTTGTTGAGGAACTTGTCGCGCAGTTCCATCGGCGCGCCCTTGAGGGCGATGATGAGCGAGTCGCTCTCGATGTCCTTGAGCAGGCGCTGGATGCTGCGGTCTTCCAGGCCCAGCAGGTTCTCGAAGACGAACATCTCGTCGACGATGCGCTGCGCCAGCGCCTCGTCCTGCTCGCGCACGTGGGCGATGGCTTCTTCCTCCACGCTGGTGCTCATGAGGTTGACGATCTCGGCCGCGGTGCGCACGCCGCCCAGGCGGCTGCGGCGCAGGCCCTGGCCCGCGAGCATCTCGGTGAGCACGTCGGTCAGCTCGTTGAGCGCCGAGGGCTGCACGCCGCCGAAGGTGGCCACGCGCATGATCACGTCGTGGCGCAGCCGTGCCGGCAGCTTCTCAAGCACTTCGGAAGCCTTCATGCGGTCCAGGTGCACCAGCAGCGTCGCCAGGATCTGCGGATGCTCGTCGCGGATGAGCTCGGCCACCTCGCCGGCCTCGAGCTCGTTGAGCCGCTCGATGCCGCCGTGCGGCTCGTCGGGCTGCAGGATGTCTTCCAGCAAGTTGCTGGCGCGGTCCTCGCCCAGCGCCTTGCGCAGCACGGCGCGGATGTAGCTGGTCGAGCCCAGGTGCAGGGCCGAGAGCTGCTCGGTCTCGTGGCGGAACTCGGCCAGCACCTCGGCCAGCTCTTCCTTCGAGACGGATGTGAGCTTCGACATCGCGAGGCCCAGCGCCTGCACCTCGGAGGTAGGCAACTGGTGCAGCGCGGCCGCCGCGCGGTCTTCGCCCAGTGCCATCAGCAGGATGGCGCTCTTGCGTGTTCCCTGTTCGCTACTCATCGTTGTTCATCCAGTGCTGGATCAGCGCCGCCACCACCTTCGGATCCTTGTCGGCGGTCTGGTGGGCGTATTCCATGTCGGCCTTGCGGCGGTTTGCCTCGCGTTCGCGCAGGCTCTCCTCGGCGGAGGGGGCGTTCTCGTCCGGCGCCGCAGCAGCCACGAAGGCCGGGGCTTCCGGCGCGGCAGGCGCGGGCGGAGGCGCCAGGTGCTTGCGCATCAGCGGGCGCAGCACGGCGAACCAGGCGAAGAGCGCGAGCAGGGCGTACAGCAGGTACTGGCCGGCAGTCTTGGCGAGGTCGAGGCTCTCGCGGTCGCGCCAGAAGGGCACCTCGGGGGCGGGGGCGCTGTCGGCATCGCGGGCGAAGGCGCTGTTCACCACGTTGAGCGAGTCGCCGCGCTCCTGGCTGAAGCCCATGGCTTCCTTCGCGAGGTTGCGGATCTGCTCCAGCTCTGCCGGCGTCAGTGCGCGGCTGGCGGTCTTGCCCGCGGCATCCACCGCGTCGCGGTTGTTCACCACCACGGCGACCGACAGGCGCTTCACGCCGCCCGCAGCCTGCTGCACGTGGCGGATGGTGCGGTCGAGCTCGTAGTTGGTGGTGGTGTCCTTGCGCGAGCTGCTCGGGCCGGTGGGCGTGGTGCTCGTCGATGCGGTGGCCGCGCCGGGTGTTCCCGGTGCGCCGGGCGTTCCCGGAGCGGGCGGGGTACCCGGTGCGTTGGGCGCCCGCGGCCCGGTGATCGGCGCGGTCGGGTTCACCGGCGGCTGGTTCGACAGCGCGCCCGGCACGCCGCCGGGCTGTCCGCCGCCGTGCTGTGCCGACTCGCTGCTCTGCTGGCTGCGGATGGCGGCCTGCGTCGGGTCCTGGTTGGGCTTGTATTTCTCGTCGGTGTGTTCGACGACAGAGAAGTCGATGTCCGCCGCCACCTGCGCGCGCACGTTGTTCGCGCCCACGATGGGCTGCAGGATCGCCTCGATGCGGCGGATGTAGCCCTGCTCGATCTCCTGCGCATACTTGAGCTGGCTCACGTCCAGCCCGCGGTCGGCGCCGCGCGCGGAAGAAAGAAGGTTGCCGCGCTGGTCGACCACGGTGACGCTCTTGGCGTCGAGGTCGGGCACGCTGCTGGACACCATGTGCACGATGGCGCTGACCTGGCCTTCGTCGATGCTGCGTCCGCGCGCCAGTGCGAGCACCACCGAGGCCGAGGGCTTCTTCTGTTCGCGCACGAACAGCGATGGCTTGGGCAGCGCCAGGTGCACCCGGGCCGACTCGATCGCGCCGATGGATTCGATGGAGCGCGCCAGCTCGCCCTCGAGCCCGCGCTGGTAGTTGACCTGCTCCGCGAACTGGCTGGTGCCGAACTTCTGGTTGTCCATCAGTTCGAAGCCCACGCCGCCGGCCTTGGGCAAGCCTTGCGCCGCCAGCTTGAGGCGGGTCTCGGCCACCTTGTCGCCAGCGATGAGGATCGCCCCGCCGCCTTCGGCGAACTTGTAGGGCACGTTCATCTGCTGCAGCGACGCGATGATCGCGCCGCCGTCGCGGTCGGACACATTGGTATAGAGCACCTTGTATTCGGGTGCGCGGCTCCAGAGCATGAACGCGGCCACGGCGGCCACCACGGCGGCGCCGCCGATGATCAGCGGCAGCCGTGGCTGCGCGCGCAGGCGTTCCAGGAGCGGGAGCGGGCCGTCGCCGGCCGGGGGCAGCGCGCCCGCGGGCGCAGCCGTGCTCATGGATGCACCCTCGTCGCGGCCATTGCCATGGTGGGAGAGGAATTTCGGTTTAGAGATTTCATTCCGGATGGCCGGTGATGTCGTCCGCGGCCTGTTCGTTTCGCGGACGATTGTCAGCAGTCACCCGGAATTCGAATGGCCGAACAGCCGGGGTTTTCGCCCTCAGTTGAGCGCTTGAATCGGGGTCTTCCCTTGATACGCTGCAAGCCAGCCGGAGAGCCTTTGCTCCTCCGTGTCAAGTCACGCAGAAGTGTTCAGACAAACAATAGGAAGAGGATCACCATGTCCATCAGCGCCATCGAATCGGTCCTGCAGCAGATGCGGGCCACAGCGGTCCAGACGGGCATCGCGCCGCAGGCGGCCGCCCCGGCCGAAGCCGGCGGCTTCGCGGCCGAGCTCAAGCGCTCGCTCGCCAATATCAGCGGCGCCCAGCAGCAGGCCTATGCGCAGGCCGAGTCCTTCGAGCTGGGCAAACCCGGCATCGCGCTCAACGACGTGATGGTCGACATGCAGAAGGCGAACGTCGCCTTCCAGACCGGACTGCAGGTGCGCAACCGGCTGGTGACCGCCTACCAGGAAGTGATGAACCTGCAGGCCTGAGGGTGAACGGGTGATGTGGATAGGGGCACGCAACTTTTTCGTGCATGCCCCCTAAAGGTTCGCAGGACCCCGCCGATAACCAAGTCAACGATGGCTTGAGTCTCTAAGTGGAAGCGGGTCCAGCGTTACGGCCAAAAGCCGGAGTCCACAACCTTTTTTCATCAATCAGGAGTCGAACATGGCGCAAGTCATCAACACGAACAGCCTCTCTCTCATCACGCAGAACAACCTCAACAAGTCGCAGTCGGCGTTGAACAGCGCCATCGAGCGCCTGTCCTCGGGCATGCGCATCAACAGCGCCAAGGACGACGCTGCCGGCCAGGCCATTGCCAACCGCTTCACGGCCAACATCAAGGGCCTGACGCAAGCAACGCGCAATGCCAACGACGGCATCTCGATCGCCCAGACGACCGAAGGCGCGCTGACCGAAGTCAACAACAACCTGCAGCGTATCCGCGAACTGTCGGTGCAAGCCGCCACGGGCACGAACTCGGCCAGCGATCTGGACTCGATCCAGTCGGAAATCGGCCAGCGCCTGGACGAAATCAACCGCGTGTCGGACCAGACCCAGTTCAACGGCGTGAAGGTCCTCTCGGCCAACGCCGGCAAGCTCACCGTGCAAGTCGGCTCGAACGATGGCGAAACCATCGACATCGACCTGCAGGAAATCAGCGCCAAGACCCTGGGTCTGGACGGCTTCAACGTCAACAACACCGGCTCGAAGAACAAGACCGCGACGGCCTCCGACCTGCTGGTCGCCGGCTTCACCGCTGGTGCGACGACCAACGGCATCACGGCCTACAGCCGCACGCTGACCGCCGCCGCCAACGGCGCCACGGCCAACGACGTGCTGGCGAAGATGCAGGACGGCGGCACGGTCACCATGACCGGCGGCGCAACCTACACCTACAGCGCAGCGACCAAGAGCTACACCGCCACGGAAGCCACTCGCAGCCAGGCCAACACCCTCGCTTCGCTGACCCCGGCCGCCGGCACCAGCGTGACCGCCACGGTCAAGCTCGGCAACCGCTCGATGGACGTCAAGATCGACAGCAACGGCACCATGACCGACGCCGCTGACGGCTCGGCCCTGTACCTCGATGCTTCGAAGAACCTGACCAAGACCGGCGCCGGTGCGACGAGCGCCGCCACCCTGTCGGCAGTGCTCGAGCAAGCCACCGGCATGTCCGCCGCTGGCGATTCGATCACCATCGGCGCAACCGGCGCTTCGTACACCGTGGTGACGGCAGCCGCCGGCGCCAGCACCTTCGCGGTTGCAGGCGAGCGCGCCACGGCCGACCAGGTCGCAGCGAAGATCAACGCTGGTGCAGGTTCCATCGACATCGACGGCGGTGGCGCTACCGCTGCCTACGCAGTGGCTGCAGCCGGCGGTGCCGTGACCGGCGCCTACATCGGCGTGAGCGGCCTGACGACGACCGCCGCCGAATCGATCAACCTGAACGCCAATGGCGTGGTGACCGATTCGCAAGGCAGCACGGTGTACGCCGATTCCACCAAGCCGGGCAAGCTGACGACCAACGCCGTGAGCGACGCCAAGTCGACCGTGGATCCGCTGAAGGCACTCGACGCCGCTCTGTCGAAGGTCGACAAGCTGCGCAGCTCGCTGGGCGCGGTGCAGAACCGTTTCGACTCGGTGATCGCCAACCTCGGCACCACGGTGACCAACCTGTCCTCCTCGCGTTCGCGCATCCAGGACGCCGACTATGCGGTCGAAGTGTCGAACATGACGCGCGCCCAGATCCTGCAGCAAGCCGGTACCTCGGTGCTGTCGCAGGCCAACCAGACCACGCAAGGCGTGCTGTCGCTCCTGCGTTGATCGAAGGAGTCTGACCAGAGGTAAAGGAAATGCCGGGGCTCTTCCGCAAGGGCGGCTCCGGCCGGTGCAGGCCTGTGGCGCGAGCCGCGAGTGCCTGCCCTGTCCTCTGCGGCCATGCCCATCGGCGAGGCCGCAGAGGACAGGAAACCCAGCAAGACAAGGTGGAAATGATGTTGAACCCCGTGCCTGCAAATTCCGCGACGGAAAGCCCTTGGGCGCAGCTGCTTCGCGGCGGCGCCGCGGCTGCAGGCGCGCGCGGCGCGGTTGCCGACTCGAAGGGCGGTGCCGATGCGAAGGACGAGGCGACGCCGGTGCAGGTAGAGCAGGCGGTGCGCCAGGCCAACGAGGTGCTCGCGGTGCGCGAGGTCGGTGTGCGCTTCGAGGTCGACAAGGACACCGAGATGCTGATCGTCAAGGTGGTGGACAGCTCCAGCGGCGAGGTCATCCGCCAGATTCCCAACGAGGAAGCGGTGCGCATCGCGAAGCTGATGAACGACGGCAACGGCCTGCTGGTGGACCAGGCGGCCTGAGGTCGCATCAGGCACGCATACACGAAGCGCATCCATCCAGATTCAAGAAAGCATAGACATGGCAACCATCAGCAGCCTCGGCGTCGGCGCTAATCTCGACCTCGCCTCCCTGCTCACGCAGCTCGAGACCGCCGAGAAGCAGCCCATGGTGGCGCTGCAGGCCAGGGCCAAGAGCTACACGAGCAAGCTGTCGGCCTACGGCACGATCCAGAGCGCGCTCGCCACGCTGCAGACGGCCGCCAAGAAACTGGGCGACCCGACGCTGTTCCAGAGCGTGACCGGCACGCCGACGGTCAGCGGCATTCTTTCCGCGACCTCCACGGATTCGAGCGCGGCAGGCAACTACACCATCGACGTTTCGCAACTTGCGCAGGCGCAGACCGTGGTCACCGCGGGGCAGGCCAGTTCCAAGACCGCGATCGGCAACGGCAAGATCACCATCGACTTCGGTGCGATTACCGGCGGCACGCTCGATCCGGCGACCGGCAAGTACACCGGCGCTACCTTCACCGCCGATGCGAGCCAGCCGGCCAAGTCGATCACCATCGATCCGACCAACAACACGCTCGAAGGCATTCGCAACGCGATCAACGGCGCCAATGCCGGCGTGACGGCTTCCATCGTGAATGACGGCAGCGGCGCGCCCAACCGGCTGGTGCTGACCTCGACGCAGACCGGCGACAAGTCGAGCATGCGGATCTCGGTCGACGGCGACGCGACGCTGCAGGGCCTGCTGAACAACGACCCGGCCGGCACGCAGAACCTGAAGCAGACCTCGACGGCGCAGAACGCGAAGCTCAACGTCAACGGCATCGACATCACGAGCTCGACCAACACCGTGAAGGAAGCCATCCAGGGCGCCACGCTGACGCTGGTGAACACCGGCAAGACGGGGCTCTCGATGAAGGAGAACACGGCCAGCGTGGCAACGGCCATCAACGATTTCGTGAAGGCCTACAACAGCCTGCAGAGCACCGCCAAGACGTTGACCGCATACGACGCCGACACCAAGACCGGTGCCGCGCTGGTGGGCGACACCACGCTGCGCAACCTGCAGACGCGCATCCGCCAGGCACTCACCACGCCGCAGTCCGGCGGCACGAACGACATGAAGGTGCTGACCGAGATCGGCGTGTCCTTCCAGAAGGACGGCACCCTGGCCGTGGATTCCGCCAAGCTGGAAAAGGCGCTGGCCAACAACCTCAAGGGCGTGGCGAACCTGTTCTCCAGCGCCACCGGCAGCAAGGCCGGCTACGGCAAGCAGATCGACGCACTGGTGGACGACGTGACCAAGGGTGCGCTGAAGGTGGCCAGCGACGGCGTGACGGCGACCATCAAGGAGCTCGACACGCAGTACGACGCGATGCAGCTGCGCGTGGATGCGACGGTGGACCGCTACCGCAAGCAGTTCAACCAGCTGGACGTGCTGGTCAACAAACTGAACAACACCAAGAACTACCTCACGCAGCAGTTCGAGGCGCTGTCGAGCCAGACCAAGTAAGGCGCAGCACGCGCAAAGAGACCCGGAGCATCAGCCGATGTACACCCCCCACAACATGCGCACCGGTGCCGGCGCCTATGCACGCCTCGGTGTGGAAACCAGCGTGATGAGCGCGTCGCCGCACCAGCTCATCACGATGCTGTTCGACGGCGCGAAGACTGCCATAGGCATGGCGCGCCACCACATGGCGGCCGGCGATACCGAGGCCAAGGGCAACGCGATCTCCAAGGCCATCGGCATCGTCGACAACGGCCTGAAGGCCGGGCTCGACGCCCAGGCGGCCGGCGAAGCAGGCGCCGAGCTGGTGGGCAACCTGTCGGCGCTGTACGACTACGTCGTGCAGCGGCTGTTCCGCGCCAATCTGCACAACGACGTGCAGGCCCTGGACGAGGCCGACCGGCTGCTCGAGAACGTCGCTTCCGCGTGGCGGGAGATCGACGACCGGGCTCGTGGCTGAAATGCAACCGCAAGAGAAACAGGAAAACATGGCATTCCGGAGTGAGGTCGTTCATTGCTACGAAGAGCTGGCCACCGGCATCGCGTCGATGCTGGTGCTGGCACGCGCCAAGGAGTGGGGCCAGCTCCCTGCGCTCGAAGCCCGCTGCTCGGCGATGGTGGAGCGCCTGCGGGCCATCGAGCCCCATGAGATGCTGGACGCGACGCAGGTGGAGCATGTGCTCGACCTGCTGGAGCGCATCCGTTCCGATCAGGCCGAGGTGTCGGGCCTCATCAAGCCGCAGCTCGAGGATCTGATCAGCCGCATGGGGTATCTCACGCAGCAGAAGAACCTCGGCAGGGCTTACGGGCCGCCGCACTGAGCGGGCCCGCCGATCGAACGCGACTCGCTGAAGAAACCGCACCATGACCGTCATCGCCGGACTGCTCGACGCGCTGCTGGCCGCAAGGCTCACGCCGCGGCTGGACGTGCTCGGCATCAAGCCCGAGGCCACCATCGGTGCGCCCGGGCCGGCGGTGGCGATCGGCAAGGTCGAGAACGATGTGCGGCTGCTTTCCAATGCCGCGCTCGACAGGCAGATTCCGGGTGCTGCGGCCGGTGGAACGGCGCATGCGGGGGCGGGTGCCCCGCCTTCGATGGAGGCGCGGCTGTCGGTGGCGGCGCGCGTCATCGGCGCCGTGCTGGCCGACCTGCAGGCACAACCCGGTCCGGTGCGCGGCGCCGTGCCCCTGATGTCTTCGCGCGCGCAGCCGGTGAACGCTGCGGCGCTGGCTGGCACGCTGGCGCAGACGGTGTCGGACAGCGGACTCTTCTATGAGTCGCACCTGGCGTCGTTCACGGCGGGTGGCCGTTCGCTCGCGCAGATGAAGCAGGAGCCGCAGGCGCAATGGGCCGTGCCGGTGATCGCGAAGGCGCAGGCGAGTGCGCTGGTTGCATCGGCGATCGTGGCTGCTGGTCCGGCGGCGGTGATTGCCGATTCGCCGGACGCGCTGCCTTCGCTCGTGGCGCAAGTCCAGGTGCCGATGCTGCAGGGCGGCGAAGTCCGCACGGCGAACCTTGCCGCGCCACAGGCGTCGGCTGCAGATGCGCAACCTCGGGACGCCGGTCACTCCTCTTCTCAAGGCAAACCGCAGACTCTGGAACAACAAGCCGCGACGAATGATGCTGCCCGGGTGCAGGCCGCATATCGCCAGCCCGGGAGCGCGTCGCCCGGCGGCACGCTCGATTCGATGCCCGCGCACCGCGCGAGCGAATCCGCGCGCCAGGCCGACGGTGCCGCAGCCCTGCCGCCATCGCGCGCCGCCGAAGTGATTCATCCGCAGGCCATCACGCTGGTGCACCAGCAGCTCGACCTGCTGGCCAGCTCCGTCTTCCGCTGGAACGGCCACGCCTGGCCCGACGTGCCGATGAGCTGGACCGTCGAGGAAGAACAGCAGGCGCAGCCCGATGCGCGCGGCGTGGCGACAGAAGAAGAGGGCGCGCGCCGGTGGTCGACCACGGTGTCGCTGGAGCTGCCGAAGCTCGGCGAGGTCGATCTGCGGCTGAGCCTGGACGGCCAGGCCGTGCAGGCGCATCTGTTCGCGCGCGAGGCTTCGACCATGGCGCGCCTGCGCGGCGACACCGGCCGGCTCGCGAAGCGCTTCGACGCAGCGGGCCTGCAGTTGCAGCAGGTGCTGGTCGCCGAGAAGGAGGCCGCATGAGCGCCGCGCCGGGCCGCCCCAAGCAAGCTCGCACCGCAGTGCGAAGCACGGAGGTATTCCAATGAGCGCCGCGCCGGGCCGCCCCAAGCAAGCTCGCACCGCAGTGCGAAGCACGAAGGTATTTCAATGAGCGAGGTGCTCGACAACCGCAACAGCGCCGTCGCACTGTCGTACGCGGACAAGACGCGGGCGCCTGTCGTCGTGGCCAAGGGTTATGGCGTGGTCGCTGAATCGATCATGCGCGAGGCGCGCGAGCACGGCCTGTACGTGCACTCGTCGGCCGACCTCGTGAAGCTCCTGATGCAGGTCGACCTGGACCGGCAGATCCCGCCGCAGCTGTATCTGGCGGTGGCCGAGGTGATGGCGTGGATCTACCGCCTCGAGGGTCGCGAAGGCGACTAATTGACCAGATGGACCAATGTGAAATCATGGATCGGGAAATTCACCAAAACGGTCTTTCATCGGGTCGAAATAAACCCATAGTCTTTCTTAATTCGATGTTGCATGCGAATAAATTCATGCATTTTTTGGTGATGCATGAAACATTTGTTACCCAAACTTCTGACACCTGTAAACCCGCGCTCTCCACTCGGAGATGAGGGGCATCGTGTCAGACACCTCCTACATTTTTTATCCTGCTGTCATACAAAACACTTCAACATGTAAAACTTTGTGTATATAATGTATACACGATTGTTAGGAGCACGAAGTGAGCTTTGAATCGGAAATGGGATCAGACATGGAAAACGTCAACATCAGCGCCAACGGCGTGATTTCGAGGGAAATCGGCGAGATAAATCTGGCCTATATGCTGCTGGCTCAGAAGCTGGTGAAGCAGGACCGGGCCGAGGCCATGTTCCGTCTCGGCGTGGGCCGTGAACTGGCCGATCTGCTGGCGAACATGTCGCTCAGCCAGATCGTGAAACTGGCTGCATCGAACTTCCTGCTGTGCAGCTTCCGGCTGGACGACCGCCCGATGTTCGCGGTGGTCGGCGAGGGCAAGGAGCCCGCGCTGCAGCAGGCGCACATGTCGATCCTGATGGCCGCGCGCCAGGCGCAGGCCCAGTCGCAGGCGCAGATGCGCGGAGCGAGCGCGGCGTGACCGGCAAGAGCGTCCTGGGCGAGGTGCGGCAGGTCCAGCTTGCGATCGAGCTGATCGGGCTCGGCGCGCGCCTGCAGTTCCTGGAGGCCGCGGTCACGCTGAGCCGCGAGCGGCTGATCCGCCTCTACAAGGAACTCAAGGGCGTTTCTCCGCCCAAGGGCCTGCTGCCGTTCTCCACCGACTGGTACATGACGTGGCTGGCCAACATCCACTCGTCGATGTTCTACAACATCTACCGCTTCATGCTCGACGAGGCGGACGAGAACGAACTGCCGGCGCTCATCAAGGCCTACCGCCTCTACACGCAGCAGGTCGAGGCCAACGGCGGCGAGGTGGTGCTCGACTTCACCCGTGCCGAGACCATGGTCCGCTTCTTCGACAGCGACATGCTGCAGCTGAGCACCTGCTGCCGGTGCGGCGGTCATTTCGTGGCGCATGCGCACGACAACAAGAACGGATATGTGTGCGTGCTGTGCCGGCCGCCTTCGCGCGCGGGCAAGGCACGCAAGCCCAAGGCGACCGAGCGCCGGCGCGGCGGGCTTGTCGCCGTGGCGCCGGTCATGGACATCGGCGGCGCCGTCTAGGAAGAGTGCCCCGCCGGCGGCCATGGCCGCCAGGGGTTTGTTGATTCGACGCCCGCTGGGCGATAGGGGAAGCGCGTGCTGGTACTGGTTGGATATCTCGTGGTGATCGGTGCCGTCTTCGGTGGCTACGGCCTCATGGGCGGGCACTTCGGCGTCCTGTTCCAGCCGGTCGAACTGCTCATGATCGGCGGCTCCGCGCTGGGCGCCTTCATCGCCGGCAACAACGGCAAGACCATCAGGGCCACCATCAAGGAACTGCCGCTGCTGCTGCGCACTTCCAAGCACAACCGCCAGCTCTACATGGACCTGCTCGCGCTGCTGTACGAGCTGCTCGCCAAGGCCCGCAAGGAAGGCATGATGAAGCTGGAGACCGACGTGGAAGACCCCAGCCAGAGCGAGATCTTCACGCGTTACCCGAGCATCATGGCGCACGAGGGCATCACCGTCTTCCTGTGCGACTACCTGCGCCTGGTCATCAGCGGCAACACCGACGCGCACGAGATCGAGGCGCTGATGGACCACGAGATCGAAACCATCCGCCACGAGGCCGCGGTGCCCGGCCACAGCCTCTCGCGCGTGGGCGACGCGCTGCCCGCGCTGGGCATCGTCGCGGCCGTGATGGGCGTGGTGCACGCACTCGGCTCCGCCAACCTGCCGCCTTCCGAGATGGGCGCGCTGATCGCGCACGCGATGGTGGGCACCTTCCTCGGCGTGCTGCTGGCCTACGGCTTCGTGTCGCCGCTGGCCTCGCTGATCGAGCAGAAGGTGGAAGAGGGCATGAAGATCTACCAGTGCGCCAAGGTCACGCTGCTGGCCAATCTCAACGGCTATGCACCCCAGCTCGCGGTGGAGTTCGGCCGCAAGGTGCTGTTCTCGACCGAGCGCCCCTCGTTCACCGAGCTGGACGACCACGTCCGCGAGGTCAAGGCGCGCTGACGCGCCCATCGCACGAAGCAACGAGCGATCATGAGCGACGAGAAGCCCCGGGTCATCTTCAAGCACGTCCACAAGGGCAAGCACGGCGGCGCGCACGGCGGCGGCTGGAAGATCGCCTATGCCGACTTCATGACGGCCATGATGGCCTTCTTCCTCGTGATGTGGCTGCTCTCCATCTCCAGCACCAAGCAGCGCGAAGGCATCGCCGAGCACTTCCGCATGCCGCTGCGCGTGGCGCTGACCGGCGGCGACAAGTCCAGCCTCAGCACCAGCATGATTCCCGGCGGAGGCGCCGACCCGGTCCACGTCGAGGGCGAAGTCAAGCTCACCGAGACCGCCAGCGAGGACGAGGCCGACGCGAGCCGCCTCGTCGAGATGAAGAAGAAGCTCGACGAGCTGATCGAGAAGAGCCCGGTGTTCCAGCAGTTCCGCTCGCAGATCCTCATCGACATCACCACCGAGGGCCTGCGCCTGCAGATCGTCGACACCGAGAACCGCCCGATGTTCGAGCTGGCGAGCGCTCGCGTGGTGCCCCACATGCGCGCCATCCTGCGCGAACTCGCGCCCGCGCTCAACGGCCTGCCCAACAAGATCACGCTGTCGGGCCACACCGACGCCATCGTCTACACCAACGACCGCTCCTACGGAAACTGGGAGCTGTCGTCCGACCGCGCCAACGCATCGCGGCGCGAGCTCGTGGCCGGCGGCATGACCGACGGCAAGGTGCTGCGCGTGATCGGGCTGGCCGACAGCATGCACCTGGACAAGGCCGATCCGCGCAACCCGATCAACCGGCGCATCAGCATCATCCTGCTCAACCACCGCACCCAGGAGCGCATCGAGCGCGAGAACAGCGTGGAGCCCGTCGGCGGGCTGCGCATCGGCAAGGCGGCCGC
Organism: Variovorax sp. TLI9-5A; assembly: GCF_056867935.1. Lineage (NCBI taxonomy): Bacteria > Pseudomonadati > Pseudomonadota > Betaproteobacteria > Burkholderiales > Comamonadaceae > Variovorax > Variovorax sp. TLI9-5A. The sequence goes on from NZ_CP200310.1 coordinate 1,853,428, forward strand.
GAAGGCGGACTGAGCGAACCCACGACAGCAGACGGCACAACAACAAGAACCACACAAAGACACGAGATGGACCTCAGTCAATTCACCCAAGCCTTCTTCGTCGAAGCCATCGAACTGCTCGCCGAGATGGAGCAGCTCCTGCTGGAGCTCGACGTCGACGCCCCCGACAGCGAACAGCTCAACGCCATATTCCGCGCGGCGCACTCCATCAAGGGCGGCGCAGCGACTTTCGGTTTCACCGCCCTGACCAACACCACGCACGTTCTCGAGTCGCTGCTGGACCGCGCCCGCCACGGGCAGCTGCGTCTGACCGGCCGGATGATCGATGCATTCCTGGAAACGAAGGACGCCTTGCAAGAACAACTCACCGCCTACCAGGCCGGTAATGAGCCGGACCCGGACATGGTCGCGCACATCTGTGGCGTGCTTCAGCAACTCGCGCTCGAAAGCGGCGATGCAAGCGCCGCTGCGGCTCCCCCGCCAGCCCCTGCGCCCGCACCGGTGGCTGCGCCCGAGCCCGTGGCGGCACCGGCCGATGCCGGCAGCGGCAACGGTGGCGGCGCACTGCGCATCCGCTTCGCGCGCCTGTCGGAGAGCGAAGGCGAGCTGCTGACCGGCGAACTGGCCAACCTCGGCAACGTGCTGTCGCGCACGCGCAGCAACGACCAGCTCACCGTGCTGCTGGAAACCACCTGCTCGCCCGACGACATCGTCGCGGTCTGCTGCTTCGTCATCGACGAGTCGCAGATCGACATCACGCATGAAGCCGTTGCAGCGGCTCCGGCGGCTCCCGCGGAAGCCCCGGCGCCGGCGGCCGCGCCCGAGCCGGCCCCGCAAGTGGAAGCCTTGAAGCCGCAGGCCGCACCGGCTCCAGCCTCCGCCGCGGCCGCCGCATCGTCGGCCGTCGCCAAGGAGTCCAGCTCCATCCGTGTCGACGTCGAGAAGGTCGACCAGCTCATCAACCTCGTGGGCGAACTCGTCATCACGCAGTCGATGCTCACGCAGGCCGCGACCATGCTCGACCCGGTGGCCTACGAGCGCTTCCTGAGCGGCCTGGGCCATCTGGAGCGCAACGCGCGCGACCTGCAGGAATCGGTCATGTCCATCCGCATGATGCCGATGGACTACGTGTTCAGCCGCTTCCCGCGCGTCATCCGCGACGTGAGCGCCAAGCTGGGCAAGCAGGTTCGCCTGGACACCTACGGCAAGGAGACCGAGCTCGACAAGGGCCTGATCGAACGCATCGTCGACCCGCTCACGCACCTGGTGCGCAACAGCCTCGACCACGGCATCGAGACGCCCGACGTGCGCCTGGCCAAGGGCAAGGACGCCACCGGCCAGCTGCTGCTGTCGGCGCAGCACCACGGCGGCAACATCGTGATCGAGGTGAGCGACGACGGCGGCGGCCTCAACCGCGAGCGAATCCTCGCCAAGGCGATGCAGCAGGGGCTGCCGGTCAGCGAAACCATGCCCGACGACGAGGTGTGGCAGCTCATCTTCGCGCCCGGCTTCTCCACCGCCGAGCAGGTCACCGACATCTCGGGCCGCGGCGTGGGCATGGACGTGGTCAAGCGCAACATCCAGGAAATGGGCGGCCATGTCGAGATCCACTCGCGCGGCGGGCAGGGCACGACCACGCGCATCGTGCTGCCGCTCACGCTGGCCATTCTCAACGGCATGTCGGTGAAGGTGGGCAGCGAGGCCTACATCCTGCCGCTGAGCTACGTCATCGAATCGCTGCAGCCGTTGCCGGAGCACCTGCATTCCATCACCGCCGACGGCCACGTGATCCGCGTGCGCGGCGAATACCTGCCGCTCATCGAGCTGCACCGCGTGTTCGACGTGGCCGGTGCGCAGACGCACCCCACGCAGGGCATCCTGGTGATCGTGCAGGCCGACGACAGCCGCTTCGCGCTGCTGGTGGACGAGCTGCTCGGCCAGCACCAGGTGGTGGTGAAGAACCTCGAGACCAACTACCGCAAGGTGCCCGGCATCTCCGCCGCGACCATCCTCGGCGACGGCAGCGTGGCTTTCATCATCGACGTGGGCGCCATGCCGCGCATCCAGCGCGCGCAGGCCGCGAGTGCGGCCGCGCTCGCGGGCGCGGCCCGGAGGACCGACGCCATTGCACTCTGACACCCGACGGAGACAGCTGAATGCGGTTTGATTTCTTCCGTCGCGCTTCCGAAGACGCCGGCGCCGACACGGACGCTTCCCCGCAGACCGAGGCGGGCTGCGAAGGCCATGTGGCCTACGCGATGCTGCTCGACGCGCAGCGGCGCGTCATCGGCTATCGCATGGGGTGGCGTGCCACTGGCGCGGACTCCAGGGCGTCCGGTGCCGCAGGCGTCAAGGCGCTCATGGACACGCTCGCCATGCACCTCAACCCGGGCGGCGACGGCTGGTTGCTGGGCTCGCAGCTGCTGTTCGTCGACGTGACGGTCGACGCGCTCTTCCAGAGCGAGCTGCAATCGCTGCCGCCGCAGCAGGTGGTGCTGTGCATGCAGGCGGACGAGCTGATGGACGCCGACTTGCGCTCCATCGTGCTGTTCCTGCGTGAGCAGGGCTTCGGCTTCATGCTGTGCGGCGGCACCGAGATGCCCGAAGACCCGGAGCTGCGCTCCATCGTCACTCACCTCGAAGTCGGCGCGAACGATGCCGACACCGTCGAGCGGCTGCGGCAGGACGCGCAACTGGGCCACCCGCCGGTGGAGCCGGTCGCTTCGCGCGTGGAAGACTGGACCGAGTTCGACGCCTGCGCGTCGCGGCGCGTGAACGTGTTCATCGACGGCGCGTTCCGCAACCCGCCGGTGCTCGAGACCGAAGACGCGCTGCAGCCCGAGTCGCTGCTGATCGTGCAGCTGATGCAGATGCTTCAGCGCAACGAAGACCTGCGCGTGATCGAGGCTGCGCTCAAGCACGACGCCGCGCTCACCTACCGCCTGTTGCGCTACATCAATTCGCCCGCGGTGGGCATGGCGGTGGAAATCCACTCGCTGCGCCACGCGGTCGCCATGCTCGGTTACTCGCCGCTGTACCGGTGGCTTTCGCTGCTGCTGGCCACCAGCAACAAGGCCGGATCGCCCTACATGATGAAGAAGGCCATCCTGCGCGGACGCTTCGTCGAGCTGGTGGGGCAGGGCATGCTGCCCGCCAGCGAGGCCGACAACCTGTTCGTGGCCGGCATGTTCTCGCTGCTCGACCAGTTGCTGGGCGTGTCGATGGAAGGCGTGCTGCGCAAGGTGCAGCTTACCGAGGCGGTGCAGCAGGCCATTCTTTCGCGCGGGGGCCTGTACGGTCCCTTCGTGGCGCTCGCCGAAAGCTGCGAGCTCGACGACGGGCAGGCGGCGCGCCTGTCGGAAGCGCTGTTCCTGAGCCCGGCGCAGGTCAACGCCGCGCAGCTCTCGGCGCTGGTGTGGGCGCAGGACGCCAGCCCGGCCGCGGGCGAGCCATGAAGCGCACGAGGCCCGACGAGATGCGGAAAGTGCGGAAAGCGCGGAAATTGCAAGGCATTTGCGCGTCTGATCGGCCCATTGGAAACGGTGGGCGCTATGTACATTGAAAGCCAACCCTCCAGGCTGGCCGTGACTACCGAGTTCCTCTTCACCGACAGCGATTTCTCGCGCGTGCGAACCCTCATCCACCGCCGCGCCGGCATCGCCCTGGGCGAGCAGAAGCGGCAGATGGTGTACAGCCGGCTCTCGCGCCGGCTGAGGGAGCTGCAGTTGCCCGACTTCACCTCGTATCTCGACTGGCTCGAACAGCGCCAGGACGGCGAGGAGTGGCAGCTCTTCATCAACTCGCTGACCACCAACCTCACCTCGTTCTTCCGCGAGGCGCATCACTTCCCGACGCTGGCCGAGCACGCGCGCAAGGCGAAGCAGCCCGTCACCGTGTGGTGCGCGGCGGCATCGACCGGCGAGGAACCCTATTCGATCGCCATCACGCTGATGGAGGCGCTGGGCGACAAGGCTTCCGCCTCGCGCGTGATCGCCACCGACATCGACACGGCGGTGCTGGCCAAGGCCGCCACCGGCGTGTTCACCGCCGAGCAGGTGCGCAGGCTCGCGCCCGAGCGGCTGCGGCGCTTCTTCAACAAGGGCACCGGCTCCAACGCGGGCAAGGTGCGCGTGCGCCCCGAAGTGGCGGCGATGGTGAAGTTCTCGCGCCTCAACCTGCTCGACAGCGCCTGGTCGGTGAAGGAGCCGGTGGACGCGATCTTCTGCCGCAACGTGATGATCTATTTCGACAAGCCGACGCAGAAGAAGGTGCTCGACCGCTTCGCGCCGCTGCTCAAGTCCGACGGCCTGCTGTTCGCCGGGCATTCGGAGAACGCCTCGCTGGTCAACCAGGCCTTTCGCCCGCTGGGCCAGACCGTGTACGAGCTGGCGCGTTTGCGCGCCGCGGGTGCTTCCTCATGACCACGGCCTCCAACGCGGCCGCGCCGGGCTCGGTGGCCAGCCATCATTACTTCGACCGCGACGTCGGCATGATGGCGGTGAAGCTGCTGCCCTCCGAGTACTACGTGACCTCGAGCAACACCGCGCTCAGCACGGTGCTGGGCTCCTGCGTGGCCGCATGCCTGCACGACCGCGAGGCCGGCGTGGCCGGCATGAACCACTTCATGCTGCCCGACGACGGTGAGCCGGGTGCCTCGGCCGGCACGCGCGACGCCAATGAATCGATGCGCTACGGTGCCTACGCCATGGACGTGCTGATCCGCGAGCTGGTGCGCGCGGGTGCGCGCCGCGACCGGCTCAAGGCCAAGGTGTTCGGCGGCGGCGCGGTGCTGGCCAACATGACCACGCTCAACATCGGCGACCGCAATGCCGACTTCGTGCTGCGTTACCTGAACAACGAGCGCATCGAGGTTGCCGCGCAGGACCTGCGCGGGCCGCACGCGCGCCGCGTGTGCTTCGTGCCGGCAACGGGCAAGGCCATCGTGCGCAAGCTGCGCGCGCAGACAGAAGTGCGGCAGGTGCAGCACGAGGAGGGCGAGCTGCTGCGCAGACTGTCCGGCTCGCGAGCGGCATCGGCAGCCGATAACAAAGGAAACCCGTGAGCGTGAAGAAGATCAAGGTGCTGTGCGTCGACGACTCGGCGCTCATCCGCAGCGTGATGACGGAGATCATCAACAGCCAGTCCGACATGACCGTGGTGGGCACGGCCGCCGATCCGCTGGTGGCGCGCGACCTCATCAAGGTCACCAACCCCGACGTGCTCACGCTCGACGTGGAAATGCCGCGCATGGACGGACTGGAGTTTCTCGAGAAGCTCATGCGGCTTCGGCCCATGCCCGTGGTCATGGTGTCGTCGCTGACCGAGCGCGGCTCCGAGATCGCGTTGCGCGCGCTCGAACTGGGCGCCATCGACTTCGTGACCAAGCCGCGCCTGGGCGTGCGCGACGGCCTGCTCAACTACACCGAGCTGATCGCCGGCAAGATCCGCACGGCGGCCAGCGCGCGCCTGCTGCCCGCGCGGCATGCCGCCCCGGCGCGCCCCGGCGGCGAGGCACCGCAGGAATCTCTGCTGCGCAGCCCGCTGCTGAGTACCGAGAAGCTCATCATCATCGGCGCCTCCACCGGCGGCACCGAAGCCATCCGCGAAGTGCTGCAGCCGCTGCCGCCCGATTCGCCCGCGGTGATGATCGCGCAGCACATGCCCGCCGGCTTCACGCGCTCGTTCGCGCAGCGGCTCGACGGCCTGTGCCGCATCAACGTGAAGGAGGCCGAGCACGGCGAGCGCGTGCTGCCGGGCTATGCCTACATCGCGCCGGGTGGCTTCCACCTGTCGCTCGCGCGCAGCGGCGCCAACTACGTGGCGCACCTAGACCAGGAGCCGCCGGTGAACCGCCACCGGCCGTCCATCGACGTGCTGTTCGATTCGGCCGCCAGGCATGCCGGCAAGAACGCCATCGGAATCATCCTGACCGGCATGGGCAAGGACGGCGCCGAAGGCCTGCTGCGCATGCGGCGCGCGGGTGCCCACACGCTGGCGCAGGACGAGGCGAGTTGCGTGGTCTTCGGCATGCCGCGCGAGGCCATCGCGCTGGGCGCGGTGGACGACGTGTCGCCGCTGGCCGAAGTGAGCCGCCGCGTGCTGGCGCACCTTCGCACGTTCGGTGAACGCGCGAACCGAGTTTGAGAGAAAAGAAAACGACCTTGGAGTTGGAAATATCGTGATCGACAAGAGCATCAAAATCCTGGTTGTGGACGACTTCCCGACCATGCGCCGCATCGTGCGCAACCTGCTGAAAGAGCTGGAGTTCCACAACGTCGACGAGGCCGAGGACGGCGCCGCCGGCATCGAGAAGCTGCGCGGCGGCAACTTCGGCTTCGTGGTGTCCGACTGGAACATGCCCAACATGGACGGCCTGACCATGCTGCAGACCATCCGCGCCGACCCCGAGCTCAAGAAGCTGCCGGTGCTGATGGTCACGGCCGAGGCGAAGAAGGAAAACATCGTGGCGGCGGCGCAGGCCGGCGCCAACGGCTACGTGGTGAAACCCTTCACCGCTGCAACGCTCGAAGAAAAGCTCACCAAGATCTTCGAGAAGCTCGCCAAGGAAGCGGCGTGACATGAGCCAGAACACTTCTCCAGCCGCGGAACCCGCGAACAACACCACCGAAGAGCTTCTGGGCCGCATCGGCCAGCTCACGCGCCAGCTGCGCGACGGCCTGCGCGAGCTGGGCCTCGACAAGCAGGTGGCCAGGGCCGCGCAAGCCATTCCCGATGCCCGCGACCGCCTGAGCTATGTGGCGGCCACCACCGAGCGCGCGGCGCACCGCGCGCTCAACGCCATCGACGTGGCGCAGCCGCTGCAGGAAGCGCTGGCCACCGACGCCAAGGGCCTGAGCAAGCGCTGGGACGAGTGGTTCCAGAACCCCATCGAGCTCGACCATGCGCGCGAGCTCGTGCTGGACACGCGCGGCTATCTCGACGGCGTACCCGAGCGCGCGAGCGCGATCAACTCGCAGCTCATGGAGATCCTGATGGCGCAGGACTTCCAGGACCTGACCGGCCAGGTCATCAAGAAGATGATGGAAGTGGTCAACGACGTCGAGACGCAGCTGCTGCAGGTGCTGATTGACAACTCGGCGCCCGAGAAGCGCCACGAGGCCGTGCAGAGCCTGCAGAACGGCCCGCAGGTCAAGCCCGGCAACCCCGAGGCCGTCACCGACCAGGCGCAGGTCGACGACCTGCTGGAGAGCCTCGGCTTCTGATCGCCGGGGCTTGCCGGCCCCTTTCTATTGTCCGAATTGCAGGGCTATCAGGGCCCTGATCGACAGATTGTTCCGAGGGGTCGAATTCAATAATTTGGCCATGAGCAAGGCGTACTTCGCCAGTGCTGGTTCGGAGCATGAATGGCTGAGGAAAGCGATCTCGAGAAAACGGAACCCGCCTCCGAGCGGCGCCTTGAAAAGGCCCGCGAGGAAGGCAACGTAGCCCGTTCGCGCGAGCTCACCACCTTCGTCATGCTGGGCACGGCCTGTGCCGGCCTGTGGCTCGCTTCGGAGTCGCTCGGCACCAGCATGAACGGCGCGCTGCGCATGGGGCTGCAGTTCGACCGCGCCAGCGCCTTCGATCCCAACTACATGCTGGCCCGCACCGGGCTGATGTCGATGCAGGCGCTGGGCGCCATCGGCCCGATGTTCGCGATGATGATCGTCGCAGCAGTGGTCGCGCCGATGATGCTCGGCGGCTGGCTCTTCTCCACCAAGTCGGTGGCGCCGAACTTCGGCAAGCTCAATCCCCTGGCCGGAATCGGCCGCATGTTCTCCTCGCAGTCGCTCGCCGAACTGCTCAAGGCGCTGGCCAAGTCGGCGCTCATCGGTGGCGTGGCCTGGTGGGTGGTGTCGAGGGACATCGGCACCCTGATGGCCCTGATGGCGCAGCCTGCCCAATACGCGCTGCCGCACGCGCTCGTGCTGGTGGCCAGGCACTGCGTGCTGATCGCCGCCACGCTATTCCTCGTTGCGCTGATCGACGTGCCCTTCCAGCTCTGGAGCTACTACCGCAAGCTGCGCATGTCGCGCGAGGACGTGCGCCAGGAGCACAAGGAAAGCGAAGGCGATCCGCACATCAAGGCCGCCATTCGCCGCCAGCAACAGCAGATGGCACGGCGCCGGATGATGTCCGAGGTGCCCAAGGCCGACATCGTGCTGACCAACCCCACGCACTTCGCCGTGGCGCTCAAGTACCAGGAAGGCGGCATGCGCGCGCCGCGCGTGGTGGCCAAGGGCACCGAGCTCGTCGCCGCGCGCATCCGCGAACTGGCGAAGGAGCACAAGGTGGCGATCCTCGAGGCGCCGCCACTCGCCCGCTCGCTCTACCGACACACCAGGCTCGGCGACGAGATTCCCGCCGGCCTCTACACCGCCGTGGCCGAGGTGCTGGCCTGGGTCTACCAGCTCAGGCGCTGGAAGGCCGAGGGCGGCGAGGCGCCGCGCACACCCACCGACCTGCCGGTTCCCGCAGACCTTCAATACACCGCCGCGGAAGCGGCAGAGCAAGCCGCATGAACGCGATGACAAACCTGATGCGCATGCCCGCGCGCTTCTTCCCGGGCTCGCAGCTCAAGGGGCTGGCAGGGCCGATCCTCATCATCCTCATCCTGAGCATGATGGTGCTGCCGCTGCCGCCATTCCTGCTCGACCTGCTGTTCACCTTCAACATCGCCATGTCGGTGATGGTGCTGCTGGTGAGCATGTACACGATGAAGGCGCTGGACTTCGCGGCGTTCCCGGCCGTGCTGCTGTTCTCCACGCTGCTGCGCCTGTCGCTGAACGTGGCTTCCACGCGCGTGGTGCTGATGAACGGCCACACCGGTCCCGATGCGGCGGGCAAGGTGATCGAGGCCTTCGGGCACTTCCTCGTGGGTGGCAACTTCGCGGTGGGCGTGATGGTCTTCATCATCCTCGTGCTCATCAACTTCATGGTGATCACCAAGGGCGCGGGCCGCATCGCCGAGGTGGGCGCGCGCTTCATGCTCGACGCGATGCCCGGCAAGCAGATGGCCATCGACGCCGACCTCAACGCCGGCCTGATCGGCGAGGACGTGGCCCGCAAGCGCCGCACCGAGGTGGCGCAGGAAGCCGACTTCTACGGCTCGATGGACGGTGCCAGCAAGTTCGTGCGCGGCGACGCGATCGCGGGCCTGCTCATCATGGTCATCAACATCATCGGAGGCCTGGTGGTGGGCATGGTGCAGCACGGGCTGGACTTCTCCACCGCCGGCAAGACCTACACGCTGCTGGCCATCGGCGACGGCCTGGTGGCGCAGATCCCGGCGCTGGTGATCTCCACCGCCGCCGGCGTGATCGTCTCGCGCGTGACCACCGACGAGGACGTGGGCAGCCAGCTCACGGGCCAGCTCTTCTCCAACCCGCAGGTGCTGTTTCTCACGGCCGGCATCGTCGGCCTGCTGGGCATGATCCCGGGCATGCCGAACCTGGCCTTCCTGCTGATCGCGGGCGGCCTGGTGTGGCTGGGGCGCGGGCTGCTGCAGCGCAAGCCGAAGCAGCAGGCGGCGCAGGAAGCCGCGGCGGCGCAGGCCGCGAACCTCGCCGCGTCTTCCGCCGAGACGGCCGAGGCCACCTGGGACGACGTGGCCATGGTCGATCCGCTGGGCATGCAGGTCGGCTACCGGCTCATTCCGCTGGTCGACCAGTCGCAGCAGGGCGAGCTGCTGGGCCGCATCAAGAGCATCCGCAAGAAGATCGCACAGGAAGTCGGCTTCCTGGTGCCGGTGGTGCACATCCGCGACAACCTGGAGATCAAGCCCAACACCTACGTCATCAGCCTGAAGGACGTGGAGATCGGCCGCGGCGAGGCCTTCCCGAATCAGTGGATGGCCATCAACCCGGGGCAGGTGAGCGGCACGCTGCCAGGCACGCCCACGCGCGACCCGGCCTTCGGCCTTCCGGCGACGTGGATCGACGCGAGCCTGCGGCAGCAGGCGCAGGTGTACGGCTACACGGTGGTCGATGCCTGCACGGTGATGGCCACCCACCTGAACCACCTCATACAGACGCACGCCGCAGAGCTGCTGGGCCGCCAGGAAGTGCAGCAGCTGCTCGACCAGATCGCCAAGACCGCGCCCAAGCTCACGGAAGACCTGGTGCCCAAGGTGCTGTCGCTCAGCACGCTGCACAAGGTGCTGCAGAACCTGCTCGACGAGGAAGTGCCGATCCGCGACATGCGCACCATCCTCGACGTGATGGCCGAGCACGCGCCGACCGTGAAGGACCCGACCGAGCTCACCACGCTCACGCGCCTGGCGCTGGGCCGCGCGATCACGCAGCAACTCTTCCCGGGCGACACCGAGATGCAGGTCATCGGCCTGGACGGCTCGCTCGACGGCGTGCTGCAGCAGGCCCTCACCAACAGCAGCGGCATCGAGCCCGGCATTGCCGACAACCTGCTGCGGCAGGCGCAGGCCGCCATCACCCGCCAGGAGCAGATGGGCCTTGCGCCCGTGCTGGTCGTGCAGCACGCGCTGCGCGTGCTGCTGTCGCGCTTCCTGCGGCGCAGCCTGCCGCAGCTCAAGGTGCTTTCGCACGCCGAGATTCCTGATTCCCGAACCATCAAGGTCACCACCGCCATCGGAGGACGAGGTTGAATTCCCCCCAACAGACAGACGTGCGCGCCACCGCGCGCAAATTCGTCGCGGCCACCAGCCGCGAAGCCCTGCGATTGGTCAGGGAGGCGCTGGGCGCCGACGCCATCGTGCTCTCGCACCGCGTCACCGCGCAAGGCGTGGAGATCGTCGCCATGGTCGAGGGCGAAGTGCAGGGCGTGGTGCAGCAGGGCAGTGCGCCTGCGAAACCCGTGGCTGCACCGATCGTGGCGACACCGGTTGCCGCGCCGGCTCCGGTCGCACGTGCGGTGCCGGTGCCGGCGGCGCCTGCTCCCGTTGCGCCCGTCGCATCTGCTGCCCCGGTTGCAACACCCGCCCCGGCCCCCGCCGACACGGTGCTCGAAGAGCTGCACTCCATGCGCGGCATGATCGAGGAACAGCTCGCCAGCGTGGTGTGGAACGACAGGCAGCGCCGCGACCCCGTGCGCGGCCGTCTGCTGCGCACGCTGCTGGGCGCGGGTTTCAGCGCGCGGCTTTCCAAGGCCATGCTCGAGAAGCTGCCCACCGGCCGCACCTATGCCGAGGGCATGGCCTACGTGCGATCGGAGCTCATCCGCGCCGTGCCCGTGCACGAGGACGAGGACGCGCTTTTCGCGCAGGGCGGCGTCTATGCGCTGATGGGCCCCACCGGCGTGGGCAAGACCACCACCACCGCCAAGCTGGCCGCGCGCTGCGTGATGCGCTTCGGCGCCGACAAGCTCGCGCTGGTGACCACCGACAGCTACCGGATCGGCGCCTACGAGCAGCTGCGCATCTACGGCCAGATCCTCAACGTGCCGGTGTACGCGGTGAAGGACGCCGCCGACCTGCATCTCGTGCTGCAGGACTTGCGCGAGAAGCACATGGTGCTGATCGACACCGTCGGCATGAGCCAGCGCGACCGCGCCGTGCCCGAGCAGATCGCCATGCTGGGCCAGAGCCCGAGGCCGGTGAAGCGGCTGCTGCTGCTCAACGCAACCAGCCACGGCGACACGCTCAACGAGGTGGTGCACGCCTACCGCCACGGCAACGAGCTGGCCGGCTGCATCTTCACCAAGGTGGACGAAGCCACGCACCCGGGCGCGCTGATCGACACCGTGATCCGCCACCGCCTGCCGGTGCACTACATCTCCAGCGGCCAGAAGGTGCCCGAGAACCTGATGCAGGCCGACCGCGCGCAGCTGGTGGACAGCGTGTTCCAGCCGCGCCAGCACAGCCCTCTGTTCGTGCCCGCCGAGAGCGACCTGCCGGAAGACACCGCATCGGGCGCCACCTCGCAGCAGGCGGTGCAGAAGGCGCAGGGCGAGACCGATCTGCTGCGCCTGAAATACCAGAACCTGATCCGCGCGATGGCGCACGACGCGCAGGAGCTCGCCACCACCGCGAGCGCGCTGGCCGGTGCGCAGATCGGCTTCGAGCGTGCACGCGCGCTGTGGCGCCAGGCCGTGGATGAGGAAGCCGGCCAGAAGGCCGTGCTGAACGATCTTCTGGTGCATGCGCGCAGCGAAGTGGCCGCGGGCTGCGAGAGCTACGTGCTCGCGCTGTGCGGGCAGGTCGGCCTGCGCTCGAACGAAGGCGGCGATGCATACGAATGCCACGGCAGCCTGCTGCTGTCGGACCGCACGGGCCTGCCGATGGCGGCGCCCAACCAGTGGCTTTCGACGGCGGCCACGCGCGGCACGAAGGACGCCGCGCGCAAGCCCGGCGCACGCCAGGTGCCATGGCTGCGCCAGCAGGACTTCGGCCATCGCCCGCTGGTACATCTGCTGACGCGGCTGCCCGGCATCGAGGCCATGGTGCAGTGGCAGGCCACCGGCCAGCGCTGGCTGGCGCGCGCCCCGGGCTCCACGGCCGTGATCGACTCGCGCACCGGCTCGCCCGACACGCTCGCGCGCATGGATTTCGAATTCGGCGAGGAGCGCCCCATGCGCTTTCGCGGCAAGGCGGCGCTGCTCGCGGTGGCGCATGCCGACGTGGTGCTGCGCTTCAACGCCGCCGCAATGGCTGCGGGCATGGCGCGCGACGAGATGCCGGCGTTGCGCTGCATCGCCACGCGCGTGGTCGACGCGCGCAGCGGCAACGTGCTCGCGCTGAGCCATGCGCTGTCGAACGTCGGCGCCGAGGTTTCCACGCCCCAGCTCGCGCAATGGCTGGGCTGGGCCGTGGATGCCGAGCCCTGCTTCCGTCTTCTGCGCGACGGTGTGCAGCTGGTGGGCGGCATCGGCGAGCTGGGCGATCCGGACCTCATGAAGCGGCTGCTGATCGCCGGCCAGATGACCACCACCGTGTGGCGTCTGCTGCAGGCCGAAGGTGAATGGGCCGACCGCGCCCGCGCGCTGATGGGGCAGCTCACCGGGCGCCAGGCGCGCAACGGCCGCGCCATGAGTGGCAGCGCGCTCTACGCGGGCGTGGGCAAGCTCTTCCTGCTGCTGGATGCGCTCGGTACCGAATCGACCGCCCCGGTGCAGTCGCACCGCGCGCTGGAGAAGCCGCAGAAGCTGGAGCGGCAGGATTGAGGGCACTGCGATGAACAAGCTGGTTGCGGATCAGGCGGACGGCCTCCGGCGCCTGCTCGCGCCGACGCAGGCGCGCGTGGTCGCGGTGGCCGGCATGGGGCGTGGCGCTGGCGGCACCACCGCCGCTATGAACTTCGCCGTGGCGCTGGTGGGGCAGGGCCGCAACGTGCTGCTGCTGGATGAGCACTGCCGCGCCGAGGGTTCGGCCTGCGAGGTCTGGGACATCGACCCGCTGGGCCGCCTGGTCGATGTGGCGAGCGGACGTCTCACGCTCGACGGCGCCGAGGTGCGCGTGGCCTGCGGCGTGCACGTGTTGCCGGCGCCGCCCGATGCCGCGAATGGATCAATTGGCGATGCGGCCGACCCGCGCAGTTTCTGGCACGACGGCGTCGTCGTCATCGACGCGGCCTGCGACGGCGAAGGCCGGCTGTCGCCGCTCGCGCAGTGCGCGGACGACCTGCTGCTGGTGCTGCAGCCGCATCCGGCCTCGGTCACCTCGGCCTACGCGGGCATCAAGCGCCTGCACCACGCCCATGGCCTGAAGCAGATGCGCTTCCTGCTCAACGGCGTGGTCGACGTGCAGGCCGCGCGCCAGATCATGAACAACCTCGCCCATGCCGGCAGCCGCTACCTCGCGCTGTCGCTGCAGGCGGCGGGATGGGTGCGCTTCGATCCGCTGGTCGCCGACGCATGGCGGCTGAAGAAGACCATCGCAGAGGCCTTTCCCGCGAGCCATGCGGCGGTCGACTTCCGCCGCGCCGCGGGCGAGATGGACCAGTGGCCATGGCCCGAGGCAGCGCCGCTGCAGGCCGTGGCCTGAGCCGCCGGCTCCGCACCGAGCAAGGAAGGACGCACGCACGGCCATGTACACCGCACAAGGAACTATCGAGAAATCGCACCTGCTCGCGCAGCACCAGCCGCTGGTGCGCCGCATCGCGCTGCAGATGATGGCGAAGCTGCCGGCCAGCGTGGAGCTGGACGACCTGATCCAGGCCGGCATGCTGGGCCTGCTGGACGCATCCGCGCGCTACCAGGACAACCGGGGCGCGCAGTTCGAGACCTTCGTCAGCCAGCGCATACGCGGCGCCATGCTCGACGAGCTGCGCGCCGCCGACTGGGGCTCGCGCGGCCTGCGCCAGTCGGCGCGCGGCATCGAGAAGGCGATACAGGCACTGGGCCACAAGCTCGGGCGCGCTCCCACCGAAGGGGAGATCGCCCGGGAACTGAAGATGGACATCGAGGCCTACCAGTCGCTGCTGCAGGAGATCCAGGGCTGCCAGCTGCTGTACGTCGAGGACTTCTCCAAGGACGACGCCGACAACGGCTTCCTCGACAGCCGTTCGCAAGACGCCCGAAAGGACCGGCGCAGCAGCGACGATCCGCTGGAGCAACTGCTGGAAAGCGGCTTTCGCCACCAGCTGGTGGACGCCATCTCGGCGCTGCCCGAGCGCGACCAGCTGCTGCTGAACCTCTACTACGAGGAAGAGCTGAACCTGCGCGAGATCGGCGCCATCCTCGAAGTGAGCCAGTCGCGGGTGTGCCAGCTGCACAGCCAGGCGATCAGCAGGCTGCGGGCGAAGCTGAAGGATGTGCTCTAGAAGGAGGCGCTGAATAGGCGTTGTCCGTCAGCGAAGCGCGCCTGCCTCCGGCGCAGCGCGCTCGCCAGGGCACGAAAACTCGGAGGCTTGCCAAAGACCCGCAAGCAACCCTCCTCAAGGCTGCAGGCCAGCCGCCCCATAGGCGAATACGCGCTCATCGGCTCTACCCACAGCGCGGCGCTGGTGCATCTGGGCGGCGACATCGAGTGGCTGTGCCTGCCGCGCTTCGACTCGGCCGCGATGTTCGCCAGCCTGCTCGGCGACGAGCGCAACGGCCACTGGACCATGTGCGCGCGCGACCGCAAGGCGCGCGTCTCCCGGCGCTACCTGCCCGGCACCGTGGTGCTGGAGACCACGATTCGTACGAGCACGGGCGTGGCCGTCGTCACCGACTTCATGCCTCGCCCCGCGCTCGACGGCACACACGAGGTGGTGCGCATCGTGCGGGGCGTGCGCGGGACGGTGAGCATGCACACCGAGTTCCGCATCCGCTTCAACTACGGCGAGTGGTGCCCGTGGATGGAGCGGCGCGACGGCGCGGTGTTCGCCACGGCCGGGCCGGATTCGGTGCGCATCAGCTCGGGCGTGCCGCTGGTCAACGAGAACTTCGCGAGCTTCGCCGACTTCACCGTGTCGGCCGGGCAGTCCATCGCGTTCAGCCTGGACTGGTTTGCCTCGCACCTGAAGCCGCCGGTGACGCGCGATGCCAACGCTCTGCTGGCGCGCACGGTCGCCGAATGGAGCGCGTGGACCGATCGCTGCGGCTACCACGGCGAGTTCCGCGAGCCGGTGATGCGCTCGCTGCTCACGCTCAAGGCGCTGACCTACGAGCCGACCGGCGGCATCGTCGCCGCGCCGAGCACCTCGCTGCCCGAGCTGCCCGGCGGCGAGCGCAACTGGGACTACCGCTTCTGCTGGCTGCGCGACGCGGCGCTCACGCTCTACGCGCTGATCGGCTCTGGCTACGTCGAGGAGGCCAGCGCATGGCGCTGGTGGCTGATGCGCGCGGTGGGCGGATCGCCCGAGGAACTGCAGGTGATGTACGGCCTGCACGGCGAACGCTCGCTCACCGAGCTCGAACTGGGCTGGCTGCGCGGCTACGAGGACAGCCGCCCGGTGCGCATCGGCAACGGCGCGCACGGGCAGCGCCAGCTCGACGTGTACGGCTCGGTCATCGCGGCTTTCCATGCGGCGCGCAAGGCCGGGCTGTCGGACATGGACAAGCTGTGGCCGCTGGAGCGTGCCATCGCGAAGCAGCTCATGGAACTCTGGCGGGAGCCCGACTGCAGCCTGTGGGAGGTGCGCGGCGAGCCCCGCCACTTCGTGCATTCCAAGATCATGTGCTGGCTGGCCTTCGACCGCGTGATCGCCAGCGCAACCGAATACGGGCTCGAGGGCCCCATCGACCGCTGGCGCGAGGCGCGCGACCAGATCCACGCCGAGGTCTGCGCGCGCGGCTACGACGCGGCGAGCAACTCGTTCGTGCAGTACTACGGTGCCGACACGGTGGATGCGGCGCTGCTGTGGATGCCGCTGATCGGTTTCCTGCCGATCCACGACGAGCGCGTGCAGGGCACGGTCGCGCGCATCGAGAAGGAGCTGGTCTTCAACGGGCTGGTGTACCGCTACCGCACCGAGAAGGGCGTGGACGGCCTCGGCGGCGGTGAGGGTGCATTCCTGGCGTGCAGCTTCTGGCTGGCCAACGTGTACGTGGCCATGGGCAGGGTGCGCAAGGCGCGCGCGCTCTTCAGGCGGCTGCTGGCGCTGGGCAACGACCTGGGCCTCTTTGCCGAGGAATACGACCCGGTGGCACAGCGGCAGCTGGGCAACTTTCCGCAGGCCTTCTCGCACATCGGGCTGATCAACAGCGCGCACGCGCTGGTGTCGGCGGCCGGCGGCGTGTGGGAGCTGGCGGACCTCGATGGCAAGGCGCCGTCGAAGAAGAAAGAAGAAAAGAAAGAGAAGAAGAAGGAAAAGGCGCCCGTCAGGAAGCGTTCGCGAGCGCGAACTCCTCGGCGCTGAACACGGTGTGGAAGACCGTGCCATCGAACATCTCGAACAGTTTCTTCGACACTTCGCGGCTTTCGTAGCGCACGGGCGATTCGAGCGCGCGGGCGATGTCCTCGCGGCTCGCGTAGCGGATCGACAGCACCATCGCCAGCTCGGGGTCGCTCACGTCGCTTTCCAGCTGGCGAAGCACGCGCACTTCGAGCGCGCCGGGAAAGCGGGTCCACAGCGGCACCAGTTTCTCGTGCACGTGGCGGTCGAAGGCTTCTTCCATGCCGGGCTTGACCCGGCCCCTGAAGAACGCGCAGCGGATGAACATGGGTTCTCTCTTTCCTGTGTGTCGAGTGCGTGTGGTGAAGGGGGATTCAGCCGCGTTCGTAGCCGCTGAACTGCCGCATCATCTCGGCCGTGTCCCGCGCGATAGCCGAGCCCATGATGCCGACGCCGATCACGGCCACGCGCATCGTCGGGGCAGTCGTCTTCGTCATGCGAAGGCCTTCATGGATGGCCGAGGTGGGCCCGCCGCACGGTGCTACAGGCTCGCGGTGATGCCGCCGTCCACATAGAGGATGTGGCCGTTGACGAAGCTCGATGCGTCCGAGGCCAGGAAGATGGCCGCGCCGCCGAGCTCTTCCACATCGCCCCAGCGGCCGGCGGGCGTGCGGCCGGAAAGCCATGCGGTGAAGGCCTCGTCGGCCACCAGCGCTTGCGTGAGTTCGGTCTTGAAGTGGCCAGGACCGAGGCCGTTGACCTGGATGCCGTGCTTGCCGAGGTCGATCGCCATGCCCTTGGTGAGCATCTTCACCGCGCCCTTGGTGGCGGCATAGGGCGCGATGCCCGGGCGGCCCAGTTCGCTCTGCACCGAACACACGTTGATGATCTTGCCGCGCTTGCGTTCGATCATGCGCTGCGCGACCGAGCGGCCCACCAGGAACACGCTGTCGATGTTGGTGGTGGTGATCTTGTGCCACGCATCCACCGGGAACTCGGCGAACGCCCCGCGATGCTGCATGCCGGCGTTGTTGACGAGGATGTCGATGGGCCCGACCTCGGCCTCGATGGCGGCCACGCCGGCTTCCACGGCCTCGGCGTCGGTCACGTCGAAGGCCTTTGCTTCGGCCGCGATGCCCCTGGCGCGCAGGGCGTCGCGGGCGGCGGCGAGCAGGGCGGGGTCGCGCGCATTGAGCACGACGCGGGCGCCCGCGTTGCCGAGTGCGCCGGCCAGCGCGAAGCCGATGCCCTTGCTGGAGCCGGTGACGAGGGCGGTGCGCCCGGAGAGGTCGAACAGTTTCAAGGGAGTTTCCTGGTGCGTGACTGGCGAATAAGTTACCGGTATCTTTTGCTGCGGTCAATGGGTAAACCCTGAGTTCTCTTGCCCCTCCCTGAAGATTAAAGTTACCGGTATCATTGATACGCCAGCCAAAGGACGCCAGCTTGACCACCACCGCCACCCCTGCGCATGTGCTGATGCCAGGCACCTACCCCGAATGGGACATGGCGCCGATGCGGGAGGCCTACACGCTGCACCACCTCTGGCAGGCGCCTGACCGGCAGGCCTTCATCGCCGAACACGCATCGCAGATCCGCGCGATCGCCACGCGCGGCGAGCTGGGCGCGAGCACTGAGCTCATCGCGGCGCTGCCGAAGCTGGAGCTGGTCGCCTGCTACGGCGTGGGCACCGACGGCATCGACCTCGCCGCCTGCCGTGCGCGCGGCATTCGCGTGACCAACACGCCCGACGTGCTCAACGGTGACGTTGCCGACCTTGCAGTGGGCCTCATGCTGGCAGTGCAGCGGCGCATTCCCGCGGGCGACCAGTTCGTGCGCAGCGGCGCCTGGGCCCACGGCGGCATGCCGCTGGCCACGCGCGTCTTCGGCCAGCGCATCGGCATCGCGGGCTTCGGCCGCATCGGCGGCACCATTGCGCGGCGGCTCTCGGGCTTCGACGTGGAGGTGGGCTACTTCAGCCGCACGCCGAAGGCGGAGAGCCCGCACCGCCACTTCGCCAGCCTGAGCGCCATGGCCGAGTGGTGCGACGTGCTCGTCGTCATCCTTCCCGGCGGCGAGGCCACGCGCGGCATCGTCGATGCCGGGGTGCTGCAGGCGCTGGGCCCCAAGGGCTGGCTGGTGAACGTGTCGCGCGGCACCGCCGTCGACGAAGGCGCGCTGCTGCAGGCGCTGGAGACGCGCGCCATCGCCGGCGCGGCGCTCGACGTGTTCCTCAACGAGCCGCGCATCGACCCGCGCTTCGCCGCGCTCGACAACGTTGTGCTCACCCCGCACCATGGCAGCGGCACCGAAGCGACGCGCCGTGCCATGGGCGAACTGGTGCGCCGCAACCTCGAGGCCCACTTCGCGGGCCGACCCCTGATCACCCCCGTTGCCTGACACCTGACAAAGACAGAAGGAAGAAGAACCATGCGTCTTCGTTGCATGTGCCTCGTGATCCACGCCCCCGACGACCTGCGCCTGGACGAACAGGATGCCGGCGAGATCGGCCCCGGCCAGGTGCTGGTGAAAGTCGGGATGGGCGGCATCTGCGGCTCCGACCTGCACTACTTCCACAACGGCGGCTTCGGCACCGTGCGCATCAAGGAGCCGATGGTGCTGGGTCACGAAGTGGCCGGCACCGTGGTGGCAGTGGCGCCCGGCGTCGAGAGCGTGCGCATCGGCGACAAGGTGGCGGTCAACCCGAGCCGCCCCTGCGGCGCCTGCAAGTTCTGCCTCGAAGGCCTGCCCAACCAGTGCCTGGATATGCGCTTCTATGGCAGCGCGATGCGCACGCCGCACGTGCAGGGCGCCTTCCGCAACATGCTGCTGTGCGAGGCCACGCAGTGCGTGAAGGTGGCCGACCATGTTCCGCTGCGGCTGGCCGCGCTGGCCGAGCCGTTCTCGGTGGGGTTGCACGGCGTGTCGCGCGCCGGCCCCTTGCTGGGCAAGCGCGTGCTGGTGTCGGGCTGCGGGCCCATCGGCGTGCTGGCCATCGCGGCGGCGCGCGCGCACGGCGCGGCCGAGATCACCGCCACCGATGTGGTCGACGAGCCGCTGGCCATCGCGCGCGCCCTGGGCGCCGACCACGTCATCAACGTCGCGAAGGAAAAGGCCTGGGTGTCGCGCTATTCGGCCGACAAGGGCAGCTTCGACGTGCTGCTCGAATGCTCCGGCAACGAGCGCGCGCTGCGCGACGGCCTGGAGGTGATGCGCCCGCGCGGCGTTGTCGTGCAGCTCGGCCTGGGCGGCGACGTGAGCATTCCGCAGAACATGGTGGTGGCGAAGGAGCTCAGCATCTGCGGCTCGTTCCGCTTCCATGCCGAGTTCGCGCTGGCGGTGAAGCTCATCAACGAAGGGCGCGTCGATCTTTCGCCGGTGGTGTCGCACACCTTTCCGATGCTGCAGGCGCGCCAGGCCTTCGAGCTGGCGAGCGACAGGCGCAAGGCAATGAAGGTGCTGATCGATTTCGCGGGAGATGCGGCGCAGGCGGAGGCCGTCGCCGCCTGAAAACCTGAGCAGAGGGCTCAGCCCCGGTGCAGCGGGGTGCCCGGCGCGTCGAGCTCGGCCTTCAACACGTTGCCGTGCGTCGAATCGGTGACGAACAGCGTGGACCGGTCCGGCCCGCCAAAGGCGATGTTGGTCGTCGAGGCTCCGACCGGGCCGCGCAGCACCATGACCGGCTCGGCTCGTGCATTGAGCACCCACACGATGCCGAGCCCCGGGTTGGCGACCAGCAGCCGCCCCCGCGCGTCGACGGCGAGCCCGTCGGGGCCGCTCGGGCCGTAGGAGGTGAAGAACTGGCCCACCTTGGCGACGCTGCCGTCCGCGAGCAGCGGCACGCGCCAGACGCAGTTGCCGCGCGTCACGGCGAGGTAGAGCACCTTGCCGTCGGGCGAGAGCGCCACGCCGTTCGGGCTGGGCACGTTCGACAGCAGCAGGTCGAGCTGTCCGTCGGGCCGCAGGCGATACAGGCGCCCCGACGGGTCGTGCAGCCCGCTCTGGCCCTGGTCGGTGAAGTAGACGTTGCCCCGCGCGTCCAGCACCAGGTCGTTCACGCCCTTGAAGCTCTCGGTGTTGCGCCGCTGCAGGTGCGGCGCGACGCTGCCGGTGCGCACGTCCACGCGCATCAGGCCGTTCTTGTAGTCGGTGACGAGCAGCGTGTTCGCGTCGATGAACTTCATGCCGTTCGGCTCGCCGTCGTATTCGGCAACCGGCGTCCATTCGCCCGAGGCGTCGATGCGGAAGATGCGGCCGAAGGGGATGTCCGAGACGTAGAGGTTGCCGGCGTCGTCGAACACCGGCCCTTCGAGGAAGGAGTCGGTCGGCTGGCCGCCACGGTTGGCGCCGGCCCAGATGCTCGGCTCGCGGCGCCGGAAGTGCTCGGGCATGCTGGTGAAGGTCTGGAGTTCCAGCACCTGGGGCGCTTGCAGGAAGTACATGTCGGTCTCCTAGTCGGCGCGGATCAGGCGGCCGCGAATCCATAGAGTTTCGCCGGGTTGTCGACGAGGATGCGCCTGCGCACTGCCTCGTCGCCGCACCAGGCTGTGAGCACGTTGGCGAGCGCAGTGTCGTCCACCGTTCCCGGCGTCTCGGTCGTGTGCGGCCAGTCGCTGCCCCATACCAGCCGCTCGGGCGCGGCCTCGACCAGTGCCCTGCCCATCGTGAAGGCGTCGCGGTAAGCAGGTGCGCCGTCGCGCGAACGCATGTAGACGCCCGAGAGCTTCATCCACGTGTTGCCGCCATCGAGCAGCCGGCGAGCCGCCGCGAATGCGGCCGCGTCTGCACCTTCGGCCGGGTCGAGGCGCGCCATGTGGTCGATGACCAGCGGCACCGGCAGGGCGGCCAGCACCGGCTCGAGCTCCACCAGCTGCTCCGGATGCACGAAGACCTGGATGTGCCAGCCCAGCCGCGCCACCTTGCGCGCCAGCGTCGTCAGCATCTGCGGCGTGGTGACGCCCCAGGACTGCGGCGTCACGAAGTTCACGCGCAGGCCGCAGACGCGTTGCGCCGCGAGGCGGTCGAGTTCATCGTCGGCCACGTCCTCGGCGACGACCGCGACACCGCGCGCCTGCTCGCCCAGCTGCGCGAGCGCATCGAGGGTGCAGGCGTTGTCGGTGCCGTAGGTCGACGGGTTGACGACCACCGTGCGCGAGGTGCCCAGCCGCTGCTGCAGCAGCCGATAGGCCGCCACCTCGGCGCGCGGCGGCTGGCGCTTCCAGTGCGGCGACGCGGCGAAGCGCGGGTCGAAGATGTGCATGTGGCTGTCGCAGGTGTCCGCAGGCAGCGCGGGCGCGGGGCGATCCAGGCCCACCGAGTGGGGAACCGGCTGCGCGATGGAGGTGGCGTTCATTCGTGCGTTGTCTTCAGTCGAGCTTGATGTTGCCCTTGCGGATCACGTCCGCCCACTTCGCATCTTCCTTCTTCAGGAAGTCGGCGAACTCGGCGGGCGTCGAGCCTACCGGCTGCACGCCGACGTCGACGAAGCGCTTTTTCACTTCCTCTTCCTTCAGCGCCTCGACCACCGCCTTGTGCAGCTTCTCGGCGATGGGTGCCGGCGTGCCGGTGGGCAGGAAGACGCCGTTCCATTCGTAGGCCTCGTAGCCGGGCACCACGGTCTCGGCGATGGTCGGCACCTCTGGCAGGCGTGGCGAACGCTGCGGCGAAGACACCGCCAGCGCGCGCAGCTTGCCGGAGGACACGAGCGGATACGAGGCGGCGATGGTGCTGAACATGAAGTCGACCTGCCCGCCCATCACGTCGGTGATGGCGGGGCCGCCGCTCTTGTAGCCCACGTGCACCATGTCGAGACCGAGCCGCTGGCGCAGCAGCTCCGCCGCGAGCCGCTGCACGGTGCCGCTGCCGCCCGATGCGAAGTTGATCTTTCCGGGTTCGGCCTTGGCCTTGTCCGCAAGGTCCTTGATGCTCTTCAACGGCGATTCGGCGCGCACGATCACGATGTTGGGCGCCAGGGCGACCAGCGCCAGCGGCTGCAGCGCGTTGGCGGCATAGGGCATGCGCGCGAAGAGATGCGGGTTGATCGAGTAGGGCGTGGCGTCGTAGAGCACGGTGTAGCCGTCGGGCGCGGCCTTGGCCGCGAAGCCCGCGCCGATGGTGCCGCTTGCGCCGGGCCGGTTGTCGACGATCACGGTGGTGCCCAGCTTCATGCCCACGCGCACGGCCAGCACGCGCGCGAGCGCATCCGCCGATCCGCCGGGTGCATAGGGCACGACCAGCGTGATGGGGCGCTCCGGATAGGCGGCCTGTGCGGAAGTCGCTGCGGCCGCGATGAGGGTGCATGCGGCGAGCATGCGTCGGATGGCTTTCATGGTGTGTTCCTCTCGTATGCGTTCATTCGGTCTTGAGGTCGAGCGATCGGGCCAGATCGCCGTAGAGCTTGACCTCGCCCGCGAGCTGCGCACCGAATGCGTCGCCGCAGGTGTTGCGGGTCTCCATGCCCAGCGAGCGCAGCTTTTCCTGCGTGGCCGGCGCCTGGGAGAACTCGGTCGCCACGCGGCGAAGCGTGGCCAGCACCTCGGGCGGTGTCTTCGCCGGTGCCAGCAGGCCGTACCAGGCGTCGGCCGTGTAGCCCTTGACGCCGGCCTCCTCGAAGGTCGGCACGCCGGGCAGCAGCGCCGAGCGCTTCGGCGCAGCCACCGCCAGCGCGGTCAGCTTGCCGCTTTGCACCTGTGCGAGCACCGAGCCCAGCGTGGCGAAGGAGCTGTCGACCTGCCCGCCGATGAGATCGGTCACGGCCTGCGCCGCGCCCTTGTAGGGGATGTGGTTCATCGAGGTGCCCGTGAGCTGCGTGAACTGCGCGCTCGCGAAGTGGCCCGAGCTGCCCGAGCCCGGCGTGGCATAGGTGCGCTTGCCCGGCTCGGCCTTCACGGCCTGCAGGAAGGCGCCGAGCGACTTCACCGGCATCGACGGCCCCACCACCAGCACCGTGGGGCTTACGGCCAGCGAGCACACCGGCGCGAAGGAGCGCACCGCGTCGAATTTGACGCGCTGGCTGTAGAGCGCCGGGATCATCGTGTGGTTCGTCGCGCCCAGCAGCAGCGTGTAGCCGTCCGCCGGCGCCGCGGCGACCGCTTCGGCTGCGAGGATCGTGTTGGCGCCGGGCTTGTTGTCCACGATGAATGGCTGGCCCAGCGCGCGCGATGCGTGGTCTGCGAAGGCGCGCGCCACCACGTCTGTGGGGCCGCCCGCGGAGAAGCCGACGAGCACGCGCACCGGCTTGGCCGGCCAGGCCTGGGCGTGCGCCTGCATGTGGACTGCCAGTGCGACCGGCAGGCCGAGCGCGAGCGTGAGCCCGGCCCGGCGGCCATTCTTGCCGCTCTTCATTCTGTTGTCTCCTTGTTATTGGTCGGGATGGTGGCGATGCCTTCAGCTGCTCGCCGCCGTCTGTCGCTCCAGCACCTGAAGCAGGTTCTTCGCGGCGCCCACGCCCATGTTGACGTAGGCGTCGCTGGTCACGCCGCCGATGTGCGGGCTCAGCACGATGTTCTTCTCTCCCTGGAAGGGGTGGCCCGCGGTCATCGGCTCCACCGCGAAGCTGTCCAGCCCTGCCATGAAGACCTGGCCCGAGCGCACGGCCGCCAGCAGGGCCCCTTCGTCGATCAGGCCGCCGCGCGCAGTGTTGACCACGATCACGCCGCGCTTGCAGCGCGCCAGCGTGTCCGCATTGATCAACCCCCGGTTCTCGTCGGTCAGCGGGCAGTGCAGCGAGATGACGTCCGACTCGGCCCAGATGGTCGCGAGGTCCGCGGCCTGCACGTAGGCGGGCAGGTTCTTCGCGTAAGGGTCGAAGCCGAGCACGCGCATGCCCAGCGCATCGACCATGCGCGCGAAGCGCAGCCCGATGGCGCCGAGCCCGATCAGGCCGATGGTGCGGCCGCCGAGTTCGAGGCTCTTGTGCGTCGCCTTGTCCCAGTGGCCCGCGTGCATGCGCGCATCCAGCGCCACCACCGACTTCGCGCAGGCCAGCAGCAGCGCGAGCGCCTGCTCGGCCACCGCCGCCGCATTCGCGCCCACGGCCGCGACCACCTCGATGCCGCGCGCCTGCGCCGCAGCCTTGTCGATGGTGTCGGTGCCGCTGCCGTGCTTGGAGATCACCTTCAGCGAAGGGGCCGCGTCCATGACGGCCGCGCCCACCTTGCCGTAGCGCACGATGATGGCCACCGGGTCGTGCGCGCGGCACAGCGTAACGAGGTCGTCTTCGGTCGGCGTCTTGCCCGCGTAGACGATCTCGTGGCCTTCGAGCAGCTTCACCGCCTGCGGCGCCAGGTCGGCGCCCGTCACCAGAATGGCTGTCACAGCGTCTCGCCTTCCTTCAGGACGCCGGCCGCACGCAGCGCGGAATCGAGCCACTTGGCGGCGGTGTCGCCCTGCTTGATGGCGGCGATGCGCGCGGCCTCGTCCTTCACCTTCTTCGCGGCCAGCGGCAGCAGCGATTCGATCTTCTCGCGCTCCACCACCACCACGCCGTCGGCGTCGCCGATGACGAAGTCGCCCGGACGCACCGTCACGCCGCCGATCGACACCGGATGCCCGATGCGGCCGCCGATGCTCTTGGTGGGGCCGTTCGGATTGGTGCCCGCGCAGAAGACGGGGAAGTCCATCTCGTCGATCTCGATGCTGTCGCGGCAGGCGCCGTCCATCACCACGCCGGCAATGCCGAGCTGGCGGCAGGCGGTCATCATGATCGTGCCCATGAGCGCGGAGCTGAGGTCGCCCTTGCCGTCGATGACGAGCACGTCGCCGGGCTTGGCCATGGCGATGGCGGCGTGGATCATCAGGTTGTCGCCGGGGCGCACTTCCACGGTGATCGCGGTGCCCGCCAGCTTCATGCGGGGACGCAGGGCCTTGATGCGGCCGTCCAGCGCGCCGCGGCGGCCGGCCACGTCGGCCAGGATGGCGGGCTGGAACTCGGCCGCCTGCGCCACGATGTTCGCAGGCACGCGCTCGAAGTCGCGAATGACGTCGGGGAGGGGAGATGACATGGGGAAACCTCTTGGAGTGATGGTGATGGATGGGAGGAAATGAAGAGGGCCAGGCTCATTCGGGCTTGATGCCCGCGTCCTTGACGACCTTGGCCCACTTGGCCAGGTCCGCTTTCTGGGTGTCGGCGAGCTGCTGCGGCGTGCTGCCCACGAGGGTGACGCCGAGCTTGTCGGCCATGGCGGCGATCTCGGGGTCCTTCAGCTGGCGCACCACCTCGGCGTTGAGCCTCTGGACCACGGCGGCGGGCGTGCCCGCCGGCGCGTAGAGCGCCTGCCACTGCTCGACCACGAAATCCTTGAAGCCGGCCTGGCCCATCGTGGGCACATCCGGCAGCGCCTTCAGCCGCGCGGCCGAGGTGACGGCCAGCGCCCTCAGCTGGCCACCCTGGATATGCGGCAGCGCCGCGGCCACCGGCGCGAACATGAAGCTGGTGTGGCCGGCCAGCACATCCTGGATGGCCGGCGTGTCGCCCTTGTAGGGCACGTGCGTCATGCGCGTGCCTGTCTGCAGGCGCAGCAGCTCGCCCTGCATCTGCAGGATGGTGCCGCTGCCGCCGGACGCGAACGACAGCTCCTCGGGCCGCGCCTTCGCCTGCGCGACGAGGTCTGCCACGGTGCGCATCGGCTGTGCAGTACCGACGACCAGCACGTGCGGAATGGTCCCGATCAAGGTCACCGGGGCGAAGGCTGCAACCGGGTCGTACTGCATCTTCTGCAGCAGGTTCGGCACGATGGCCTGCGGGCCGATCGAGGTGCCCAGCAGCGTGTAGCCGTCGGGCGTGGACCGCGCGACGAAGGCGGAGCCGATGGTGCCGGTGGCGCCGGCCTTGTTGTCGACGATCACCGTCGTGCCCAGCGATGCGCCCAGCCGCTGCGCGATGGCGCGGCCGAGAATGTCGGTGGTGCCGCCCGGCGGGTAGGGCACGACCCAGGTGATGGGCCTGCCGGTGGGCCACTGGCCCTGTGCGAGTGCGGGCAGCGACGCCGCGGCGAGCGCGGACAGGCCCAATGCGCCGAAGCGGCGCCTGTGCATGCGGGTCATATTGTCTCCGTGGAAGCGTTGTTCTGTCTGTCGAAGCCGTAGAGCGCGGCCGGGTTGTCGACCAGCACGCGGCGCAAGGCGTCCGACGTCCCGGTCCAGCCGGCGAGCAATGTCATCTGGTGCGCGTCGTCGGGCATGGTCTGGTGGCCGGCACTGGCGCTGGCGTGCGGCCAGTCGCTGCCCCACAGCACGCGCTGCGGCGCGGCCTGCAGAAAGCTCCTTGCCAGCGGTGCCACGTCCGCGAAGTGCGGCGGGCCTTCCTCGCTCACGATGTAGCTGCCCGAGAGCTTGATCCATGCGCGGCCCGATGCGAGCAGGCGCAGGATCAGCGCATGTGCCGCATGCCTGCCGGCCGTCAACGGCGCGAGCCGTGCGAAGTGGTCGAACACCAGGGGGACGGGCAGGTCTTCGAGCACGCCCGCGAGTTGCACCAGCACGTCCGCCGGCGCGAGCAGCTGCAGGTGCCAGCCCAGCGGGGCGATGCGCCTTGCCAGCGGCGCGATCTGCGCGGCGGTGTTCACGACGCCGAGCGAGAGATTGAGCCGGATGCCGCGCACGCCGCAGTCGTGCAGCGAGCGCAGTTCGTCGTCGCCGGTGTTCTCGTCGATGACCGCCACGCCGCGCGCCTGCGCACCGAAGGCGGCGAGCGCATCGCGCAGGGGGCGGTTGTCGGTGCCGTAGGTGGAGGGCGTCACGAACACCACGCGCTCGGTGCCGGTGCGCTGCTGCAGCAGGCGGTAGTCGTGCGCGGTGGCGTCCGGCGGCGTCAGCTTCGCGCCCGGTGCTTGCGGATAGCGCGAGTCGTACAGGTGCACGTGGCAGTCGCAGGCACCCGGCGGTACCTCGACCGGCGTGCGTCCGTGCCCGGCAGAGAAGGGCGCGGTGGGCATGGCGGGCGAAACGGTGCCCGCGACGATGGAGCCGGACATCGGAATCAGTCCAGCCGGACGCCCGAGGCCTTCACGATTGCGCCCCAGCGTACGCCGTCGGTGCGGATCAGCGAGGCGAACTTCTCCGGCGGGCCGGACAGCACCTCTGCGCCCTGCGCCGCGAGCTTCTTCTGCACGTCGGGCGTCGCGAGGGCCTTGTTGAAGGCTGCGTTGAGCTTTGCGATCGCGTCCTTCGGCATCGCCGCGGGGCCCGCCACGCCGAACCAGGTGACGGCCTCGAAGTCCTTGTAGCCGGCCTCGACCATGGTGGGCACGTCGGGCAGGTCGCGGTTGCGTTGCAGCGAGGTCACGGCCAGCGCGCGCAGCTGTCCGCTCTTGATCTGCGCGATGAGCGTCGGCACCGACGACACGTAGAGCTGGATCTGCCCGCCGACCAGGTCGGTCATGCCCTGCGATGCGCCCTTGTAGGGCACGTGCGTGAGCTGGATGCCGGCGACCTTCTGGAACTGCTCGGTCGCGAGGTGGGCCACGGTGCCGTTGCCCGAACTCGCGTAGTTGAGCGCGGTGGGCTTGGCCTTCGCGGCGGCGACCACGTCGGCGAGCTTCTTGTAGGGCGAGGCGGAAGACACGACCACCACCAGCGGCGCCGATGCGACGAGGCCCACTGCTGCGAGGTCCTTCACCGGGTCGTAGGGCAGCTTGGTGTAGAGCGACGGGTTGATCGCGAGGTTGCTGGTCTGGCCCAGCACCAGCGTGTAGCCGTCGGGGCTGGCCTTGGCTGCCGCGTCGACGCCGATGTTGCCGCCGGAGCCGGGCTTGTTGTCGATGACGATGGTCCAGCCTTCGGAGGTCGCGACCTTGTTGGCCACCTCGCGGGCGATGATGTCCGTGCCGCCGCCCGGCGGGAACGGCACGATGAGCTTGATCGGGCGCGCCGGATAGGCCTGCGCCGCCGCGATGCCCGAGGCGAGAAGAAGGGCGAGGCCGAGGGCCGCGCGACGAGGAATGGAGCCGAGGCTCGAGGTACGCATGGGTCTGTCTCCTTATCGTTCGTTACCCACCTGCAGGCCGTGCTGCGAGGCGTGGAACGACTTTAGGTTTGCGTTCCATTCCATACAATGGTGGTCCACTGAACGGACCTTGGACCACTGTGTGAAACAAAATTCGAAGACCGGATCCGCGCTCAAGGAAGTGATCGAGATGCCCCGCGAGGCGGACGCCGAGGCCTCGGGCGGAGTCACCGCCGTCATCCGTGCGCTGCAGTTGCTCGATACCTTCGGCATGCAGGACGAGCACCTCTCGCTCGCGGAACTCACGCGTCGCAGCCAGATGCACAAGACGACCGCGCTGCGCCTGCTGCGCACGCTGGCGCTCGCCGGCTACGTGGTGCAGCGCGAGGACGGCGGCTGGCGGCTGGGCCCCGCGGCCGGCTGGCTCGGTGCCCGCTACCAGGCCAGCTTCGATGCCAACGGCGTGGTCGAGCCGATGCTGCTCGCCCTGTCGCAGGCAACGGGCGAGAGCGCCGCCTTCTACGTGCGCGAAGGAAATTCCAGGACCTGCCTTGCGCGCGTGGAAGGGCCGCAGCCCATCCGGCACCACGCACGCATGGGCGCGATGCTCCCGCTGGACCTGGGCTCACCAGGCCGCGTGATCCTCGCGTTCTCCGGCGAGCCCGGAAAGCTCTACGAGGACATCCGCAAGAAGGGCTACCACTACTCCATCGGCGAGCGCGAGAAGAACGTGGCGACGGTGTCGGCGCCGGTCTTCGGGCTGCGCTGGGCGCTGCTGGGCTCGGTGTGCATCTCGGGCCCCTCGGACCGGTTGCCCAAGGCCAAGCTGATCGGGCTTGCCAAGACGATCATGAAAGCCGCGAACGAACTCTCCTATGCGCTCGCGGGCCGGCCTACTGCGCAGACGCCTGCGGTGGTGTCGACCTGGCACCCCTGACGGGAGGGCTCAGGAACTCTCGCGCTGCTCGATGTGGAACGGAATCAGCACCGTCTCCGCCGGCGGCCGATGCCCCTCGCGCGTGCCGTCGATCACGCGCAGCAGCAACTCTCCTGCCGCCTTGCCGATGCCCACGCAATCCACCGCCACGGTGGTGATGCGCGGATGGCAGGCGCGCGCGACCTCGAAGTCGCCGAAGCCCGCGATGGCGATGCGGCCGGGCACTTCCCAGCCGCGGCGCTGGCATTCCATCAGCGCGCCGAAGGCCGAGAGGTCGGACACGCAGATCACCGCATCCACGTCGGGCCATTGGCGGATGAGCTGCGCCACGGCCTCGCCGCCCTGCGCCATCGAGATCGGTGGCTGGCCGAAGCTGATCACGCGGCCGTCGGGCAGGCCCAGTTCGCGGATCGCGTTCGCATAGCCGCGCTGGCGGTCGGCGCCGCGCGTGTCGCGGTTGGAGGTGCCGCCGATGAAGGCGATGCGCCGGTAGCCCTTGGCGTGCAGGTGGCGCACCATCGCGGCGGCGGCCTCGGCGTTCGAGAAGCCCACGGTGTGCTCGATGGGCGCGGCCGGCAGGTCCCAGGTCTCGACCACCGGCACGCCCGCTGCCTGCAGCATGGCGCGTGCGGCCGGCGTGTGCGAGCCGCCGGTGAGGATCACGCCCTCGGGCCGGCGCGCGAGCATGGCGCGCAGCAGGCGCTCCTCTGTCTCCACGCGGTAGTCGGTGTAGCCCAGCAGCACCTGCAGCCCGCGCGCCTCCACGGCGGCGGTGATGCCCTGCGCGGTTTCGGAGAAGTTGGAGTTGTTGAGCGAAGGAATCAGCACCGCGACGAAGCCCGATCGCTTGCTGGAGAAGGTGCGCGCCGTCTGGTCGATGACATAGCCCATCTCCTCGCAAGCCTGCAGGATGCGCTGGCGCAGCGCCTCGGAGGTCACGCGGTCGCTGCTCGCGCCGCGGTTGAGCGCGCGCGACACCGTCATCTTCGACACGCCGACGCGCGCGGCCACGTCGGCCATCGTCGCGGGGCGGGCGAGGCCAGGAGCGGAGGCGGGGGAGGCTTTGGTCGGCGACAAGGACGGAGCTTCTTTCTCGGGCGGGCGGTTCCGAGGATATGCGACGAGGCATCGCCCGGATCGATGCTCCGGAGGATACGCCGGGAACTCCGCCCGCCCTTCAACCGCCGGTCACTCCGTGACTGCCAGATTCTTCATGCGAACCTGGTCGCCGTTGCGGTAGTAGAAAGAAGTCGTTGGGGCGCTTGAGCTGCGCGCGCTTCTCCAGGTCTTCCAGGCTGATGCCCTCGGGGTTGGCCTGCAGTTCCTGTTCGAGCACGGCGAGTTCGGACTCGCTGGTCACGGTCGCGTAGTCGGCCTCGCGATAGCGGATCAGGGGCTTGCCGTCGCTCGCCGTGAGGCGCCGCCGCAGTTGCCGCCGCAGCCGTAGGTTTCCCAGACGAGCTTGTTGCTGTCGGTGAACCGGAGCTTGTTCCTGACCTTCACTTGCCGGTCTGGGTGCATCCCGCCGGCTCCAGCACCAGCTCGCCGACGAACTGGGCCTGCGCGAGCATCGATGCCGTGCAGAGACCGGCCGCCGCGAGGATTCCTCGAAAGATCTTCCAGGTTGTTTTCACTGGATCTCCCGGTGCATGAAGGTGGCGTTGTCGATGACGTTGTGCATCTCGAGCCCCTTCTTGTCGTAGAGCTTGATGTCGGTGCTCGCGGGCGAGTATTCGAGGATGCCGAAGTTCTCTCGTTCGCCCGTGAGGTAGTACTTGGTGACGAAGGCGCCGGAGGAGACCACTTCAAACATCTTCGTCTCGCCCGCCGGCGGCAGGAAGGCGTTCTCATGGATGTCGCCGGTCAGGAAGATCGACTTGCGCCCCTGAATGATCGCGCGGAACTTTGCGTAATCGTCGCGGTAGCGCATCCAGCCGTTGCCGGTCGCGCGGATCGGCGTGCCGGCGCAGATCACCACGTAGCCCTGCTCGTCGGCCAGTTCCTGCTTCAGGTAGTCGAGCTGCTTCTGCCCGAGCAGCGGTTTGGAGTCGCCGGGGGCGGTGCTGTACCAGCGGGTGTCGAGGAAGATGGCCTTGCCGATGCGCTGCTGCTGGTGCACCAGCGGAATCGAGTAGTAGATGCCGTCGATGGCCGGATCGAGATGCACGGGGTTGCGCAGTTGCTCGATCTGCATGTACTTGGTGAAGAGCCGGCGTGTCTGCTGCTTCACCTCCTGCTTGAGGTCCGAGCCGTGCGCGTTGTTCCAGGCGAAGTCGTGGTCGTCCCAGGTGCCGTACACGCCGCCGCCGTTGTCCTGCTTCTGGCGCAGCGCGTCCCGCAGGGCCTTGAAGTTCGGCACGTTCCACTGCGCTTCGTACTTGCCCTGCATCAGTTCGGCGAACATGGCGGCGTCCCCGCCGGACGGGTCGCCCAGATTGGGGAAGTAGTCCATGTAGATCTGGTCGCCCAGAAGGAACAGGTAGTCGGGCTGCTCCTGCGCGATGCGGTTCCACACGCGCTGGTAGCCCTCGGGGCCGGGCTTGAAGTTCATGCACGACGTGAAGGCGATCTTCATGGGGGACTCCTCGTTCCGCCGGTCTCGGTGCCGGGGTGAGGCGGATCATAGGCAGTCGCCGCGCGCTGTCCCTCCGCAGAATATGGGATGGCGCCGCTCGCTCAGGCGGGCTCTTTCTTCAGCTGGCGCAGTGCTTTCCTTGCATGCGCGGCAGGCGGTTCGCCAGCGGCGAGGCCGCGAAGTTCTCGTTCAGAGCCAGTTGCCGCTTTGCGGCATCTGCACCTTCTCGGCAGGGTCGCTGCCGGTGACGAAGGAGCCGATGACCACGCTCAGCAGCGAGATGAAGATGCTCGCGAAGAGCGCGGTCCAGAAGCCCGAGACCCTGAAGCCCTTCACCAGCGCGGCCACCAGCAGGATCATCAGCGCGTTGATGACCAGCAGGAAGAGCCCGAAGGTGACCAGCGTCAGCGGCAGCGTGAGCACGATCAACAGCGGCTTGACGATCGCGTTGGCCAGGCCCAGCAGCAGTGCCGAGACAACCAGCGCGCCGGTGCTGTCGAACTTCAGCCCGCGAAAGAGATGGCTGGCCACCCACAGCGAGATGCCGGTGATGGCCCAGTGGACGAGGAAGGGAGTCAGGTTGTTCAGCATTGATTCGGTGGTGTGTGGCAGCAGACGCAGAGCTTGTTGCCGTCAGGGTCGCGGAAATAGGCTCCATAGTAGTCCGCGTGGTAGTGCGGCCTGAGGCCGGGTGGGCCTTCGCAGGTCCCGCCTTGCGCCAGGGCGGTTGCATGGGCGCGGTCCACCACGGCACGGTCGGCGGCCATCAGCGCCACCATCTGTCCGTTGCCGGGCGAGGCGGCATGCTCGTCGTACGGGGTGCCCACCAGGAAGAGAGGGCGGGGCGCGTCGGGGCTTTGCCAGCCGGCCCAGGGCTTGCTGTCGTCGCGGAACCTCAGCTTCAGGCCGAGATCGCGCATGAGCGCTGAATAGAAGGAAAAGGCACGCCCGAAGTCGTTCGCGCCGATGTAGACATGGGACAGCATGCGGGTTAATCCTTCCGGGTTATCGCTTGCATTGTGGATGCAACGATCGATTGTTACCCCATGAAACATTGGCGGACGGGCCGTTAAGATCGCCGGCTTATGGCCAATGCGTCGATCGCCAGCATGACCCCCGCTCCCGCTTCGGCCGACGAGGCCGAATCGTGGGTACGCGGCGAACTCATCCGCAGCCTGATGCGCTCCGCGCGCGGCTCCTACTTCGTTTCGGCCGCGCTGATGCCCGCGATGGTCGGCCTGAACTGGGGCTACGTGCCGCGCTGGGAGTTGCTCACCTGGCTGCTGGCCGGCGTCATCGCCACGGCCTGCCGCGCCTGGGGCGCGAGGGTCTACGCGCTGCGCTATGCCGGTCGCAGCTCGGCGGCGCAGCAGCAGTTCACCGAGCGCTACGGCTTCGTATGGAGCACCAGCGCGGTGGTGTGGGGCCTGTCGGTGCTGCTGTTCTTCGAGCGCACGCCGCAGGTCAACCAGTTCATGAGCTGGCTCATCGTGGCCGGCGTGGGCACCTTTCCGCTCAACGGGCTGGCGCTGCATCCGCCGCTGCTCAAGCGCTACGTGAACACGCTGTTCATCACGATGCTGGGCGCGGTGCTGATACGGCTGGTGTCCATCACGCTGCAGCATCCGCAGTTCCAGTACGGCTACCTGATGCCCATACTGCCGATCCTCCACTGGTTCCTGCTGCTGCGGGCCGGGCGGCACATCCATGAGACGGCGCGCAACAGCCTGGAGCTGCTGTTCCACAACCACATCCTCATCAAGTCGCTGACCCAGCAGCGGCAGGCGGCGGTGTCGGCCGTGGCCATGAAGAACCGCTTCCTGGCCAGCGCCGCGCACGACATGCGCCAGCCCGTGCTGGCACTTTCGTTGTATGCCGACTGGCTGCGCAACGAGCCCGAGCTGGTGCTGGAGCTCGCGCCGAAGATCGTGCGCGCCACGCATGCGGTGAACGCGTTGTTCGACTCCATGTTCGACCTGGCGCGCATCGACTCGGGCCAGGTGCGCCTGCACGTCGAGCGCGTCGACGTGCCCGAGCTGCTGCACGACCTCGAGCTGCAATACCGCCCCGTGGCCGAGAGCCGCGGCCTGGATTTCCGCGTGCACATGTGCGAGGGCTCCTTCCTCACCGACCCCATCCGCGTGCGCCGCATGATCGGCAACCTGCTGGCCAACGCGATCAAGTACACGACCGAAGGCGGTGTGCTGCTCGCCGCCCGTCAGGCACGCGACGGCCTGCGCGTGGAGGTGTGGGACACGGGTATCGGCATCGCGCCCGAGCACCTGCGCGACGTGTTCCTGGAGTTCTACAAGGTCGCCGACCACGCCGGCACCTCGGACGGCTTCGGCCTGGGCCTCGCCATCGTCGCGCGCCTCTCGCACGTGCTGGGGCACCCGGTGAGTGTGCGTTCGCGCCTGGGCAGCGGCAGCGTGTTCCGCGTGGCGCTGCACGACGCCGATGAAGCGGTGGCGCAGGCGCGGGTGACGGCCTCCGGCGGCTGAGC
Organism: Variovorax sp. TLI9-5A; assembly: GCF_056867935.1. Taxonomy (NCBI): domain Bacteria; kingdom Pseudomonadati; phylum Pseudomonadota; class Betaproteobacteria; order Burkholderiales; family Comamonadaceae; genus Variovorax; species Variovorax sp. TLI9-5A. Next base: position 1,888,114 of record NZ_CP200310.1, read on the forward strand.
TGGTCGCGGGCTGACTGCCCGCACATTTCTGCGCGTTCTGCGCGCCCGAACTCCGACGACCCCCGGTCGCTTAGGGACGCTTTGGATACTTTCGGTAACGTCATCTACGATCCCCGACGCATCTCGCGATGCCTCCAGAACCACGATTCTGTGAGCTGGAGAACTATTTCTATTCGGGTGGAGGGATCAAATAGATATGAAGAGACAAGTCAAGCACGTCTTGGCAAGCAGTGCCGCGCTCGTGTTGCTGGGCGCATGCGGCGGCGGTGGTGGTTCGTCGGGGGGCGGTTTTCCATTTCCGGTGCCTGCACCGGTGCCGGCGCCATCCCCGGGAAACCAGCCATCGGATCCGGGTGCGGTTCCATCTCCTATCGCAGTGGTGACCGCGCCTTCCAACGGAGTGCTGGGGCAGGTTTTCAACCTTGATGGCAGCGCGAGCACCGTGGCGAGCGGCAAGACCAAAACCTACCGTTGGGAACTGCGGTCCAAGCCTTTCGCGAGCCAGTCGGTGCTCGTTGAGTCGGCGGGCGCGAAGCCGTTTCTCCTGCTGGATGTCGTGGGTGACTACACCGTTCGCCTGATCGTCAATGATGGGGAAAGGGACAGCGCCCCGGTGGATGCGACGATTACTTCGGTGGTGCCCGCGTCCACTGGGCCCATGCTGAAGTTCGCGCTTGTCGAGACCACGGCGACGCCAGATTCGAGCAGGACCGCCAACATCCAAGTGTGCGATGCGTACCGGCTCGATAGCCATCTTGCCGATTTCTGGACTCCGGGGTTGAGCGCCTCGAACTGCAATTCAGGCTTGGGCCTTCCTGCTGATTTCCAGACCCAATACCGAAGCACAGGCTCTCTGTCGGTGACTGCCGGCCTCTTCCCTGGCGCGTTGGGGGAGCACAGCACGGTTGCGGCCGGCGCACTCCCCACGGACCTGCCTGCCACGCCGATCAGCATGAGCTATGAACTTGCGGCGAACATCACGGGGTTGGCCCGCACTTCGATCGGGAAAGCCGGTGGAACCTCGCTGGACTATGTCGTTCCTGGGTACAGGATGTACGCACCGTCGAGCAACCCAGGCGCCAAGGCTTCGTACCGTATCGCCGGAGCAGTGGCTCCGCAGCATGCGCCCCAAGGCTGGGAAGCTGTCGTCGAAACTACAGTGAACATCGACGTCTCCGCGTACAGCGGCGCGACGCCCACAACGAAGTTCAACGTGTACACGAAGAAGTTCAACGCGGACTTTTCCGAGGACGTCGATGTCGAACTGGACCCATCTGCCTACACGCAGTTCGTCGGCGACCAGGCGACCTATGCCTTGAGCGTGTCTCATCAGGTGGCCTACAAGAGAAAGCCCAACTGAGCGCGCTGCGCGCTTGAAGACAAAAAAGAACCGCGCATCAAGCGCGGTTCTTTTTGGGGTACCCGGATCGTCGAAGAGGTTGGGCCTTCTATCAGCCCGACAGCAGCCCGTTCGTGCGCGCGTAGTGCAGCGCCTGCGTACGGCTCTTCACGCCCAGCCTGCGGAACAGGCGCCACAGGTGAACCTTCACCGTGTGCTCGCTGATCTCCAGGTCGGTCGCGATGTCGCGGTTGCTCATGCCCTTGTCGAGCATGGCGATCAGCTGCGTCTGGCGCTTCGAGAGCTTGCCGCTGTTGGCGGCGGGCATCTCGTCGGCCTCGTCTTCCGAGCCGGCCATCAGCAGGCCGCGCAGGGCGGCCGCCAGCTCGTTGGAGCTGGCCGACTTCTCGATGTAGGTGTCGGCGCCGGCCTCGATGCAGGCGTCTTCCATGTCGGCGGACGGCGCTGCCGAGTAAACGGCGATCGGCACGTTCGGATAGACCTGCTTGACCGCGATCACGCCCGACACGCCGTTGGTGTCCGGCAGCTTCAGGTCCAGGCAGAAAAGCGTAGGCGCACCACGCTGCTGCACGGAGCCTGCGAGCTTGTCGAGGCGCTCGAGCTCGACGATGTTCTCGGCCGGGCGCAAGCGCCGCAAGACCATCACGATCGCGTCGCGCATCAGGGGGTGGTCGTCGATGACATAAATGCTCATGTTTTCTTCCTTTGTGATCGCACCGTCTTCTCTCGTCGTGCTCATCGGCGGATAAGCCGATGGGCGTTGCCGGATCAACTCCCGCTGGTTGTGCCGGGTGTTGCTTCCGTCAGTGCCTCCAGCGCCTCTTCGACGGCGCGTATTCCTTCTGTACCGATGGGCTCCATCTGGCCGGCCAGCGCGGGCAATGCTTCGCCGCGCTGCGCTTGCAGGATTGCGATGGTACGGCCCGCTTCCTGCGGCGAGGCGAATCCACGGCTTTGCAGCAGGGTTTCGCCGCGCGCATCCAACAGCTTGAAATAGAAAAGCCCGTCCGCCTTCTCGCGGTACTGCTTGAAACTGGGTTTTGCGACCTTGGCCGCCTTGGCCTGGCCCTTGTCCTTGCCGGCCGCCAGGTTGCGCAGGCCGACCGCGTGGCGCAGGCTGGCCATGAACGGCTTGGACAGCGCCTGCGCCTTCTCGGCGCCCAGCAGAAGGGTGCGCTCGATCTGGGCCGGGTCGTTCATCAGCGCCTCGTAGCGCTCGCGCAGCGGCGCCACTTCGAGGTCGATGCGCTCGAACAGCATCTGCTTGGCGTCGCCCCAGCCGATGCCATCGGCGTACGCCTTGCGCAGCGTCTCGGTTTCCTCGGCGCTGGCGAAGGCCTGGTAGATCTGGAACAGCGCCGAGCCTTCGGTGTCCTTGGGCTCGCCGGGGGCGCGCGAGTCGGTCACGATGCTGGAAATCTGCTTTTGCAGTTGCGCGCGCGGCGCGAACAGCGGGATCGTGTTGCCGTAGCTCTTGCTCATCTTGCGGCCGTCGAGGCCGGGCAGGGTGGCGACTGCGTCGTCGATCTCGGCCTCGGGCAGCGTGAAGTGATCGCCGTAGAGGTGGTTGAAGCGCTGCGCCATGTCGCGCGCCATCTCGATGTGCTGCACCTGGTCGCGGCCCACGGGCACCTTGTGAGCGTTGAACATCAGGATGTCGGCGCCCATGAGCACCGGGTACATGAAGAGGCCGGCGGTCACGTCGGCGTCGGGGTCCTCGCCCTTGGCCACGTTCTTGTCGAGCTGCGCCTTGTAGGCATGCGCGCGATTGAGCACGCCCTTGCCGGTCACGCAGGTGAGGAACCACGTCAACTCGGGAATCTCGACGATGTCGGACTGGCGGTAGAAGGTGACGCGCTCGGGGTCGAGCCCGCAGGCCAGCCAGCTGGCGGCGATCTCGAGAGTGGAGCGCTGGATCAGGGCCGGCTCCTGCACCTTGATGAGCGCGTGGTAGTCGGCCAGGAAGAAGAAGCTCTGCACACCGGGCGCGACGCTTTGCCGCACCGAGTGGCGGATCGAGCCGACATAGTTGCCGAGGTGCGGCGTGCCCGATGGCGTGATGCCGGTCAGGACGCGCAGGGGAGCTTTGGAAGACGAAGCCATGGACGAGGAGGAAACTTAGCGCAGCAAAGCCACAAACGGAATAAGGATCGTGTTGATGATGGCGTAGCCCGCAGCCATCAGCGGCTGCAGCCAAAGCTTGCCGAGAACGCCGGCCAGCACCAGAGCCATAACGATAAAGAAGCCGTAGGGCTCGATGCGCGCGAGAAAGTTCGGCACCGGTCCATTCGGCAGCAAGCCCACGAGGATGCGACCGCCATCAAGCGGTGGCAAGGGGAACAGGTTGAAGGCCCACATCACGAGGTTGACCAGCACACCGCCCTGCGCCATCTGTACGAAGAAAGGCTCATCGATACCTGCGGCACGCAGCAGGACGAAGAGGATGGCCCATACAAGTGCCATCGAGAAGTTGGCGGCCGGCGCTGATAGGGACACCCAGAGTAGATCCCGTTTTGGATTGTGCAGATTGCGCGGATCGAATGGAATTGGCTTGGCATAGCCGAACAGCAACGCGCCCGAGGTTGCGAAGTACAGCACCAATGGAATCAGCAGAGTGCCAATGGGATCGATGTGCTTGATCGGGTTGAGCGTGAGCCGGCCCATCATGGCCGCCGTCTGATCGCCGAAGTGGCTTGCCACGCGGCCTCGAACCACGGCGGGCACCGTGATGGCGAACAGCACTGGCAGCGCCAGGATCAGGACGGCTTGAATCTGACTTGAAATATCCACTGGGCGATTGTGTCAGACGGGAGTAGTTCTCAGCCCCGATTTCAGAGGCCCAGCACGGCCAGCGCACCGCGCCCCTGGCGCACCACGACAGGGTCGTCGCCCGTGCCCATGGGCGTGAGGTCAACCACTGTGGTCGGCTGCGAAGGGCATGCACCGGCATCGATGACCGCGGCGATCTGCTTCTCGAAACGCTCGCGGATGGTCTGCGCGTCGTTCAGCGCCTCGGTCTCGCCCGGGGCGATCAGCGTGGTGGCCAGCAACGGCGCGCCGTGCAGCGACAGCAACTCCAGCAGCACCTTGTGGTCGGGCACGCGCAGGCCGATGGTCTTGCGCTGCGGGTGGCTCACGCGGCGCGGCACTTCCTTGGTGGCTTCGAGCAGGAAGGTGTAGGGCCCGGGCGTGGCCGCCTTCAGCAGGCGGTATTGCTTGTTGTCGACGCGCGCGTAGTTGGCCAGCTCGCTCAGGTCGCGGCACAGCAGCGTGAGGTGGTGCTTCTCGTCGACCTGGCGGATGCGGCGAAGCTGGTCTACCGCGTCCTTGTCGTCGAGATGGCAGGCCAGGGCATAGCTGGAGTCGGTGGGCACGGCAACGATCTCGCCGCGCTCCAGCAGCGTGACGGCCTGCTTCAGCAGGCGCTGCTGCGGGTTCTCGGGGTGGACTTCGAAGTACTGGGCCATGATGAAGAAAAAGGCTCCTGGTCAGGATTCGGCGGGCTCGATGGGCACGCGGCGCTCGCGCACCGTGAGCCACGCGCCGGCCGCGCCGCAGACCGCGATCATCGCCATGCCGATGAGCGAGAAGCGGTCCGGCACATGGGAAAAGACGATCCAGCCGCCGAGCATGGCGAAAGCGATCTGTGCATAGAGATAAGGCGTCAGCGTGGAGGCCGGCGCGCGCTGGTAGGCCAGGATCAGCATGAAGTGCCCCACCGTGCCCATGAAACCCATGAGGCACAGCAGCGCCCACCATTCCCACGAGGGCAGCGAGGTCCACACGAAAGGCACCACGAGCGAGACGATCAGCGTGCCCACCCAGCCGGTGTAGAAGTGCATGGTCAGCGGGTTCTCGGTCTGCGCCAGCTTGCTCGTGAGCACCTGAAACCAGGCGTTGCTCAGCACCAGCCCCAGCGGCAACAGCACGGCCCAGCTGAACGCGCTGCCGCCCGGGCGCAGGATCACCAGTGTGCCGATGAAGCCGCCCGCCACCAGCGTCCAGCGCAGCGGCGAAACATGCTCCTTGAGCGTGGTGGCTGCCAGCAGCGTGATGACCAGCGGCGCGATCAGCACGATCGACGTGAACTCGGCCAGCGGCATGTAGCGCAGGCTCAGGAAGGCGAAGATGCTCGACGCCAGCAGCAGCGCACCGCGCAGCGCCTGGTAGCGCGGATGCCCCGTGCGCAGCAGCGCCGTGCCCCGCAGCGGCAGCAGCACCAGCGTGGTCGCCACCGCCTGGAAGGCATAGCGGAACCACACGCCCATGAGGATGGGCACGCCCAGCGTGGAGTACTTGGTGGCCGTGTCGAGCGTGGCGAAGCAGGCCACGGCCAGCACCACGAGGCCGATGCCGGCGAGGATGCGTTCCGATTCCTTGCTCAAGCTTCGCTGCTGCGCCGCGCGAGCGGCCGCCAGCGCAACGGTCGCCGCGTTGTCGGTGCTGGTCCCGGGGCTTGGGCTCACTGCTGGATACGGTCGCCGAGCAGTTCCCACACGGGGGTGAGTGCGCCGGGTAATGGCGGCAGCTTGCCGAGATCGCAGTGGCTTTCGTCGGGGCTGTGGAAATCGCTGCCGCGCGAGGCGGCGAAATCGAACTCGAGCGCCTTGTCGGCGTACTCGACGAACTCGGCCGGCGTGTGGCTGCCGGTGACGACCTCGATCGCCTTGCCGCCGTGCGCCTTGAATTCGAGGAAGAGCGCGTATTCCTCGTTGGCCGTGAACTTGTAGCGGCCCGGGTGTGCGATCACGGCCATGCCCTTGGCAGCGGTGATCCAGTGCACCGCATCCTTCAGCGAGGCCCAGCGGTGCGGCACGTAGCCGGGCTTGCCTTCGGTGAGGAACTTGCGGAACACCTCGGGCGTGTCGCGGCAGTGGCCCTGCTCGACGAGAAAGCGCGCGAAGTGCGTGCGCGAGATGAGTTCGGGGTTGCCGACGAACTTGAGCGCGCCTTCGTACGCGCCGTGGATGCCGACCTTGGCCAGCCCCTCGGACATTTCCTGCGCCCGCTTGCCGCGGCCGCCGCGCGTGTCGTACAGGCCCTGCGAGATGGCCGCGTCGTCGGCATCGAAGCCGAGGCCGACGATGTGCACCGTCTCGCCCGCGAAGGTCACGGAAATCTCGGTGCCGGTGAGGTAGCGCATGCCGTTGGCGCGGGCCGCGGCGGCGGCGCGGTGCTGCCCGCCGACCTCGTCGTGGTCAGTGAGGGCCCAGAGCTCGACCCCGTTGGCGGCGGCGCGCGCGGCCAGTTCTTCGGGCGTCAGCGTGCCGTCGGAGACCACGGAGTGGCAGTGGAGATCGGCATTGAGAATAGAGGACACCCCTGCATTCTATGGGGTCTGGAACACCGTTGCGGGCGCATGGATGCTGCGCAAGATGCTATTAAATAAATAGCATTACTGCGCCGCTGCATGCGCCTCAGCGCTGCTTGCGAAAAGCCGCCCAGGCGGCCACCACGGTGAAGGTCGCCACGATCGCCACCACGATCCAGAAGCCGTGCTTGTGATCCGCCAGCGGGATCCCGCCCACGTTCATGCCGAACAGGCCGGCCAGGATGTTGATCGGCAGCGCCAGCACCGTGACCACCGTCAGCACGAACAGGCTGCGGTTGTTGTCCTCGTTGACGTTGGCCGCGATTTCTTCCTGCAGCAGCTTGATGCGCTCCTGCAGCGCCTGCATGTCGCGCAGCACCACCGAGAACTCCTCGGTCGAGCCGCGCAGCGCCTGCGCATCGGGCTCCGACATCCAGCCCGGCGGCCCCTGCAGCAGCCGGAACAGCGCAGCCGGCTCGGGCGCCAGCAGCCGCTGCAGCCGCACCAGCAGCCGGCGCAGCACGCCCAGTCGCGCGCGCTTGTGGTCGAGGCGGCCGGCCAGCAGTTCGTCCTCGATGCGGTCGATGCGCGAAGTGACGCCGCGCACGATCTTCACCAGCACGTCGGCCTGCGCGCGCAGCAGGTGCTCCAGCAACTCGGTGCTGGAGCGCGGCGCGTCGCCTGCCTTCACCGCCGTGCGCAGCGCATCGACCGAGCGCAGCGGCTTGGTCCGCGCCGTGACCACGAGGCGCGGGCCCACGCTGATCCACAGCGTGGAGATGTCCGAGGGCTCGAAGCTGAACTCGAAGTGCACGTCGTTGATGACGGCGATCAGCGAGTCGTCGTCGCGCTCGATGCGCGTGGAGGGCAGGCCCTCGTGCAGCGTCTCGTAGAAGGTGTCGGAGAGATTCGCGTGCCGCACCAGCCAGCGCTCCGCATGCGCATGGCTCAGGTTGAAGTGCAGCCAGACGTAGGCGGGGTTTTCCTGAGCGTCTTCACCTTCGCAGCCGACGCGGGCTTCGCTGGTTTCGACATCGCGCTGTTCGGCCAGCCACGCGGCGGCCTGCGCCGAGTCGATGGCCCGCGCGGGCTCGGGCGCGCGGGCGTCGAAGAGGTAGCCGCTGATCAGCCCGGCTTCGTCGCCCCCGTAGGACTGGGCGGCGAGATCATGGAATGCCGACAAGATAGTAAATGGACGAGTTCAGAAGATGCGGGTGAACAGCCAGTAGAGCGAGCCCGACAGCAGCATCGCCACCGGCAGCGTCAGCACCCAGGCCAGCGCGAGGTTGCGCAGCGTGGACATCTGCAGGCCCGAGCCGCTGGCCGTCATGGTTCCGGCAACGCCGGAAGACAGAACGTGCGTGGTCGACACCGGCAGCCCGTACATGTCGGCCGCGCCGATGGTGACCATGGCCACCACCTCGGCCGAGGCGCCCTGCGCGTAGCTCAGGTGCGTCTTGCCGATCTTCTCGCCCACCGTGACCACGATGCGCTTCCAGCCGATCATCGTGCCGAGTCCGAGCGCGATCGCCACGGCCACCTTGACCCACAGCGGGATGAAGCGCGTTGCGCTGTCGAGCTCCTGGCGGAAGGTGCCCACGCGCAGCTTCGTCTCCTCGTCGAACTTCGCCGCGCCGCTCTTGTCGAGGTGGCGGATGGCCTCGGAGGCCAGGTACATGTCATTGCGCACGTTGGCGACGGCGTCCGCCGGAACGCCGGCCAGCGAACCATGCTGGCGCACCTGCGTGCCGATGCTGCCGGCCGTCACGGCCAGGGCGGGCACCACTGCGGGGGTGAACTCGCGGGTGCGGACATAGCTGGAAAGCGTGTCGCGCGCGGCGGCCGCCTCCATTGCGGGCAGCGAGGCCGGCACGCTGCGGTTCAGCGCGTTCTGCGCCATCTCGGCCACGGCCACGAACTTGACGCTCTCGTTGGCGGGCATCGCGCGGTTCAACGCATAGGCCATCGGTACCGTGCCCACCAGGATCAGCATGATCAGGCCCATGCCCTTCTGGCCGTCGTTGGAGCCGTGCGCGAAAGACACGCCCGTGCAGGTGAGGATCAGCAGGCCGCGGATCCACCACGGCGGCGGCTCGGTGCCCTTGGGCTCTTCATACAGTGCGCGGTTCTTCACGAAGGCGCGCAGCGCCAGCAGCAGCAGGGCTGCGCAGCCGAAGCCGACCATCGGCGACAGCAGCAGCGAATAGCCCACCTTGGTGGCCTGCGCCCAGTCGACGCCGCTGGTGCCGTCGCGCCCGTGCATCAGCGCATTGGCCACGCCCACGCCGATGATCGAGCCGATCAGCGTGTGCGAGGACGAAGCCGGCAGCCCCAGCCACCAGGTGCCCAGGTTCCAGATGATGGCGGCGATCAGCAGCGCGAACACCATCGCGAAGCCGGCGCCGGAGCCCACCTGCAGGATGAGTTCAACCGGCAGCAGCGCGATGATGCCGAAGGCCACCGCGCCGCTGGACACCATCACGCCCAGGAAATTGAAGAAGCCCGACCACACCACCGCGAAGTTGGGCGGCAGCGAGTGGGTGTAGATGACGGTCGCGACCGCGTTGGCGGTGTCGTGGAAGCCGTTGACGAACTCGAAGCCCAGCGCGATCAGCAGCGCAACGCCAAGAAGTATGTAGGGCACCCAGGTGGTGACGGGGGCTCCGGAGGAAGTGACGTCGCCGACCAGGCTCCAGGCCGTGAAGAGCAGGCCGGCGGCCAGCAGGCCCACGAAGGTGATTAGCGTGAGCGGACCGGGCTTGGCGTCGAGCCTGGGCCGTTGCGTGGGAGGCGCGGACGGCACCTCGGCTTGCGGGGCTGCGAGCGTGTTCATGGGGGATTCTGGGGTGTTGGAATGGCTCCAGATGGTGTTCGCCGTTTGTGACGACTACATGTCAATGGCGTCAAAACCGTCACGTAGTCGTCATATGGGGCGAGCAGCATGCTTTTTCGTTCTCTTTCCCAATCTTTCTTCTGCTGCCACCATGCTGACGAGCGCACTTCCCGACCACGAAGACCTGATGCAACGCATCGCCCGCGACCTGATCGACAGCTACGACGAAGAGCTCGAGCTGGAAATCGAGGACCGCAACATCGACGGCCTCGACCCCGCTTCGGGAGCCGCGGTCGCCTCCACCGACAAGGCGGCCCGTCAGGCCTACTTCAAGGAGCTGTTCCGCCTGCAGGGCGAACTGGTCAAGCTGCAGGACTGGGTGCAGCACAGCAAGCAGAAAGTCGTCATCCTGTTCGAAGGCCGCGACGCGGCGGGCAAGGGCGGCGTCATCAAGCGCATCACCCAGCGCCTGAACCCGCGCGTGGCTCGCGTGGCCGCGCTGCCGGCGCCCAACGACCGCGAACGTACCCAGTGGTACTTCCAGCGCTACGTGGCGCACCTGCCGGCGGCCGGCGAGATGGTGCTGTTCGACCGCAGCTGGTACAACCGCGCCGGCGTCGAGCGCGTCATGGGCTTCTGCTCCGACGACGAGTACGAGGAGTTCTTCCGCACCGTGCCCGAGTTCGAGAAGATGCTCGGGCGCTCGGGCATCAAGCTCATCAAGTATTGGTTCTCCATCACCGACGACGAGCAGCACATGCGCTTCCTCGGCCGCATTCACGACCCGCTCAAGCAGTGGAAGCTCAGCCCCATGGACCTCGAAAGCCGCCGCCGCTGGGAGGAATACACCAAGGCGAAGGAAATCATGCTGGAGCGCACCCACATCCCCGAGGCTCCGTGGTGGGTGGTGCAGGCGGTGGACAAGAAGAAGGCGCGCCTGAACTGCATCAGCCACCTGCTGAGCCAGCTGCCCTACCAGGAAGTACCGCATCCGCCGGTCGACCTGCCCGAGCGCGTGCGCCATGCCGACTACCTGCGCCAGCCCGTGCCGGCGAACATGATCGTTCCTGAGATTTACTAACCCCCAGGCTTCGCGCACTTCGTGTCGCTTCTCCTCCCCCTTGCAGGGGGCAACACCTGCGGACCGCCGGAGCCGGATCCGCGGTGTTTCTGGAAGGGGCCGTGGTGGCGTTCTTGGAGGGTGGGCGCTTTGCCTTCACACTGCGCCATGGCCCGTCGTTCCACCGCTTCCGTTTTTGCACGTGCTTATGAGCGAAACCTCAAGGCGCTGACGAGGCTCACGCTGAGCAACGGCAAGCGCGTGGCGGGGCAGGTGCAGCGCGCGACCGCGAAGCGGCTGAAGCCGCCTCCGGGCAAGGGCGACTGGCTCGCCGGGGTTGCGATGGGACCTGGCGGTGCGCGCGGCTACCACCTGTTTCGGCCTGCCGGGCTGGAACTGCAACCGGGCGAGCGCCTGCCGCTCATGGTCATGCTGCATGGCTGCGGCCAGACCGGGCGCGACTTCGCCGCGAGCACCCGCATGAACGCGCTCGCCGTGCGCCAGCGCTTCCTGGTGCTCTATCCCGAGCAGGACCGGCTCGCCCATCCGCAGGGCTGCTGGAACTGGTACGAGCGCCGTTCCGGCAAGGCCGACGCCGAGGCCGCGACGCTGATGGCCGCCATCGACCAGGCCTGCCTGCTCTATCCGGTCGACCGCGACCGCGTGGCGCTGGCCGGCCTTTCCGCCGGCGCGAGCATGGCGGCCTTGCTCGCGACGCGCTATCCGAACCGCTTTCGCGCCGTCGTCATGCACTCGGGCGTGGCGCCCGGCGCGGCGAAGTCGCCCGCCACGGCCCTGGGCGCGATGCGCGGCGAGCATGTGCCGCCGATGCCCACCACGGCCGTCGGCAAGGCGATGGGCGCTGCGGCAGTCTTCACCACCTTGCCGCCGATGCTGGTGCTGCACGGCGATGCCGACGCGGTGGTCGCGCCGAGCAACGCTGTCAGTAGCGCCGCGGTGTGGGCGACCGCCGTGGGCGCGCGACCGGGGTTGCCGCGCGAGGTGCGGCGCGGCAGGCGCCGTGCGATGCGCGTGACCGACTTCAAGCGCAAGGGCCGTACGCTCGTCACGCTGTGCGAGATCGCGGGGCTCGGCCATTCGTGGAGTGGCGGGGCGCCGAAGCTGCTGTTCAGCGACCCCGAGGGGCCCGATGCCACGCGCATGACCTGGGCTTTTGCCGCCGCGCAGTTCAAGGCCGCTGGAGGCCCGAAGAAGGTCTAGCGGAAGGGGCGGCTATGCGGCGACCGCTCCGTCGCGCGCCGCAGCCCGCCACGCACTGGGCGCCATCCCCTTGCTGCGCTTGAAGGCCTTGCTGAACGCCGCCTCCGACTCGTAGCCCACCGCCGCGGCGATCGTTCCCAGGGCGGCGTTGCCTTGCCCCAGCATGTTGCCGGCCTTGAACATGCGCCATTGCGTGAGGTACTCCAGCGGCGCCTGTCCCACCCGCTCGCGAAAACGCTGTGCGAAGGCCGAGCGCGACAGGTTCGCGACGGCGGCAAGAGCCTCTACCGTCCAGTCGTGGGCGATCTCCTTGTGCATCGCGCGCAGTGCGGGGCCGATGCGCGCATCGGCCAGCGCGGCCAGCCAGCCCGTCTGCGATCCGGCGTTGGCCGCGACGTGCGCGCGCACCGCCTGAACGAACACGATGTCGGCCAGCCGGCTCACGAGCAGGCCGGACCCCAGGCCCGGCTCGCCGGTTTCCATGGCCAGCAGTTGGAGCGTGCCTTGCAGCGCAAGGGCGCGGGCCTGCTCCATCTTCACGTGAAGCAGCACCGGCAGCAGATCGAGCAGCGGCCGTGCGGCGCGCTGGTCGAAGTGGAACCAGCCGCAGATCACCGAGGCCGCCGTGCCCGTGCTACCGAGCTCCACCAGCCCGCCGATACGGTCGCGCACGACGGAGGCGCAACTCACGGTCGGCGTGTTCGGATGGTCGCGCAGGATGTAAGGCGTGCCATGCGCCAGCACATAGCAGTCGCCCGCCGCCAGCGCCACCGGCTGCGCCATGCCCTCGATCTCCAGCAGGCAGCCGCCGCGCACCACGAGCCCGAAGCGTGCGCTCTCGCCGCCGGCCAGGCTCACTCCCCAGGGCGCGCCGGCCTCGAGGCGGGCGTACAGGGCGCTGCGCACCCTCATGGCGGCAAAGATGTCGTCGAGCGGGTCCATCGAAGGCTCCTGGGGTGGTGGACGAATGGACAAGATTTTCGTCTTCCTGGGCATTCACTGTCCATCAGTGGCGACAGAAACTGCGGCCTCACTCTTTCCAAATTGCAACGTGCAGCAGGAGCAGGCCATGAACACCAGGACCGATCTCACCGATTCCACCCAACTCGCCGACCGCTACGTCGCGCTCTGGAATGAACCCGATGCCGACGCGCGCCGCGCCGCCATCGCCAGGCTCTGGGTGCCCGACGGCGAGCACTACGTGCGCACGCTGCAGGCCAAGGGCCACGAGGCGTTGCAGCAGCGCGTCACCGGCTCGCATGAGAAGAACGTGCGCGACGCCGGCTTTCGCTTCGTCCGCGCGGGAGACGTCCAGTTCCTGCGCGACGCGGTGATGTTCCATTGGCACATGGTCCCTGCCGAGGGCGGTCCGGTGGCCGCGCTCGGGCTGGAGTTCCTGGTGCTGGCCGAAGACGGCCGCATCGCCACGGACTACCAGTTCATCCTGCCGACGCCCACCGCCTGAGCCCGGCCGATGACCTCCGAGGTCATTGCCTCCATGCCGCTTCCTTCCAACACTCGAATCCATCATGACGCAGTCAAACATTGCTTCGGCAGCATCGATCTCTTCCTCCGGCAGCCAGAGCCCGGATGCGACAAGGCCCGGCCGGTTGGGCCTGTGGGTCATGCTCAGCGGCACCTTCCTGGTAGTGCTGGACTTCTTCATCGTCAACGTCGCGCTGCCCTCGATGCAGCGCGAACTGCAGGCGAGCGCGGGCACCCTGCAGCTGGTGGTGGCCGGCTACGGCCTCGCTACCGCCGCAGGCCTGATCACCGGCGGGCGGCTCGGCGACCTGTTCGGGCGCCGCCGCATGTTCATGCTGGGCCTGCTGCTGTTCACGCTCGCTTCGGCCGCCTGCGGCATGGCGCCGAACGCCGAACTGCTGGTGACTGCACGCGTGCTGCAGGGACTGGCCGGCGCGCTGCTGCAGCCGCAGGTGCTGGCGATGATCGGCCTGGCCTACACCGGGGAAGACCGGGCGCGCGCCTTCGCGGCCTATGGACTCACGCTGGGGCTGGGTGCCACGCTCGGGCAGCTGGTCGGCGGCCTGCTCATCCATGCCGACCTGGCGGGACTCGGCTGGCGCAGCTGCTTTCTCATCAACGTGCCGGTCGGCCTGTTGGCGCTGATGCTCGCACCGCGCGTCATTCCGCCGCTGGCGAACAACGGCAACAGCCGGCTCGACCTCGTCGGCATGCTGCTGGTGGCCGCGGGCTCGGCGGCAGTGGTGCTGCCGCTGGTGGAAGGCCGCGAACAGGGCTGGCCGCTGTGGAGCTGGCTGTGCCTCGCGGCGGCGCTGCCGCTGCTCGCGGCCTTTGCATACCAGCAGCGCCGGCTCGCCGCGCGCGGCGGTACGCCGCTCGTGGCTCCGGTGCTGCTCGCCAATGCCCGCTTCGGCATCGGCCTGCTCACGACGCTGGCCTTCTACGTGGGCAATGCCTCGCTGTACTTCGTGCTGGCGCTGTACCTCCAGCAGGGCCTTGCACTCGATCCGCTCAGCTCTGGCATCGTCTTCACGTCGCTGGCGGCCGGATTCTTCGCGACGTCGATGGCGGGTGCGCGCCTGGCACGCCGTTTCGGCGGCAAGCCGCCCATCGCGCTCGGTGCCCTCGTGCTCGCTGCAGGGCATGCGCTGCAGTTCGTCAACGTTGCCGTCTGGCCCGGACACCCGCACGTCGTGGCGTGGATGGTGCCGTTGCTGCTGGTGCAGGGCGCGGGGCTCGGCATGGTGATGGCGCCGCTGGTCTCTACCGTGCTGGCCGGCCTGCCGCCGCAGCATGCGGGCGTGGCCTCGGGCGTGATCTCGATGGTGCAGCAGGCGAGCAACGCGCTGGGCGTGGCGCTGATCGGCATTCTTTTCTACGGGCGTCTCGGCCACGCGCCGGATGCGGGGGCATATGCAAGTGCCTTCGGGGTGGCGCTGCTGTATCTGACGGTGTCGGCGTTGCTGGTGGCTGTCTTGCACCGGCGCGGCAACCGGCAGACCTGAAACCGAAGCGCCGTGCGCTGAGGGTGGCCATGCCAAACTCTCCTGTCCGCAAGACAGGACAGACATGGCCACCGACCTGCAGCAACTGACCCAGGCCCTTCGCGACTTCGCCCAGGCCCGCGACTGGGAGCAGTTCCATTCCCCCAAGAACCTTGCCTCCGCGCTCTCCGTAGAGGCCGCCGAACTGCTCGAACACTTCCAGTGGCTCACCGAAGCCCAGAGCCGCAACCTGCCGGCCGACAAGCGCGCCGAGATCGGTACCGAGATCGCCGACGTCTTTCTCTACTTGCTTCAGCTCGCCGACAAGCTCGGCATCGACGTGGTCGAAGCGGCGCGCAGCAAGATGCTTCTCAACGCCCGCAAGTACCCTGCGCCGCCCGCCTGAGTACGTCCGTGTACGCCACCCGGCGTATTTCCCCTTTGTGGTGCATTCCGCAGACTCCCTCCCACGCCAGCCAAGGCTGTCGAAAAGGTTCAACCACCCCGGAGCAGGAGTCCACATGCAACGTCGTTTCACACTCAAGGCGCTTACCGCCGCCGTCGCGCTGGCCAGCATTTCTGCTGCGCCCGCATTCGCTGCCGACACCATCAAGGTCGGCGTGCTGCACTCGCTGTCGGGCACGATGGCCATCTCCGAGACCGTGCTCAAAGACACGGTGCTGATGGCGATCGACGACATCAACAAGAAGGGCGGCGTGCTGGGCAAGCAGCTCGAGCCCGTGGTGGTCGATCCGGCCTCCAACTGGCCGCTGTTCGCCGAGAAGACCAAGCAGCTGCTCGGCCAGGACAAGGTCTCGGTCATCTTCGGCTGCTGGACCTCGGTGTCGCGCAAGTCGGTGCTGCCGGTGGTCGAGGAAATGAACGGCCTGCTGTTCTACCCCGTGCAGTACGAAGGTGAAGAGCTCTCGAAGAACGTGTTCTACACGGGCGCGGCGCCCAACCAGCAGGCCATTCCGGCCGTCGACTACCTGATGAGCAAGGAAGGCGGCGGCGCCAAGCGCTGGGTGCTGCTGGGCACCGACTATGTCTATCCCCGCACCACCAACAAGATCCTGCGCGCCTACCTGAAGAGCAAGGGCGTGAAGGAAACCGACATCGACGAGAAGTACACCCCCTTCGGCCACAGCGACTACCAGACCATCGTCGCCGACATCAAGAAGTTCTCGGCCGGCGGCAAGACGGCGGTGGTCTCGACCATCAACGGCGACTCCAACGTGCCCTTCTACAAGGAACTGGGCAACGCCGGCCTGAAGGCCAAGGACGTGCCGGTGGTCGCCTTCTCGGTGGGCGAGGAAGAACTGCGCGGCGTGGACACCAAGCCGCTGGTGGGCCACCTTGCGGCGTGGAACTACTTCATGTCGATCAAGAACCCGACCAACACCGCCTTCATCAAGCAGTGGAGCGAGTACGCCAAGGCCAAGAACATCGCCGGCCACAAGGACAAGCCGCTCACCAACGACCCGATGGAAGCCACCTGGATCGGCATCCACATGTGGAAGCAGGCGGTCGAGAAGGCCAAGTCGACCGACACCGACAAAGTGATCGCAGCCATGGCCGGCCAGACCTTCACGGCTCCCTCGGGCATCGTCTCGAAGATGGACGAGAAGAACCACCACCTGCACAAGAGCGTGTTCATCGGCGAGATCAAGGCCGACGGCCAGTTCAACGTGGTGTGGAAGACGCCGGGCCCGGTCAAGGCCAAGCCGTGGAGCCCGTACATCGAAGGCAACGACAAGAAGCCGGATTACCCGGCTGGCAAGTCGATGTAAGTCTTCGACAAGTCCCTTGCCTTGCTCCCTCTCCCCTCGGGGAGAGGGCGGGGGTGAGGGCAACGGCGGTCGCTCTGGCCGCCGCGCTTGTTTGAAGGCCGCCGGCCCTCACCCCAACCCTCTCCCCCAGGGGAGAGGGGGCAACACGAAACTCATGATGCTTCGACGAACCCTTCACTGCGCACTCGCCGCCATGCTCCTCATGGCATCGGCCGTCCACGCGCTGACCGCCGACGAAGCCCGGGCCATCGCCTCCGGCGACTCCGAAGCCCGCATCGCCGCGCTCAACAAGGCCGTGCTCACGGCAGACGACAAGACGGCTGCCTTCATCCAGGCCATGTCCGACGACGCGGTCAAGTACACCGAGGACAAGGTCTTCGTGATGAAGGACGACAAAGGCTACGACCCCGTCACCGGCGCCGAGCTGAAGGTGCCCGACACCGCAGAGGACGTCGTCAACAACAACCTCATGCGCGGCGCGCTCGATGCCGCGCAGGCCGCGCTCAAGCTCACGAGCAAGGACGACGCCGTGCGCGCCGAAGCCGCACAGGCGCTCTTCAAGGAGCCCGACGAATCGCGCGTGCCCATGGTCGAGAAGGCGCTGGCCGCCGAGACCAATCCAAAGATCAAGGCGCAGCTCGAACTGGTGCGCGCCGCCAGCATGCTCACCAGCGCCGACAAGGCCAAGCGCCTCGTCGCCGCCAAGGAGCTGGGCAACAACCGCAACCCCGACACCAAGCTGCTGCTCAACCAGCGCCTGGCCGACGAAACCGAGGCGGACGTCAAGGCCGCCATCGTCGCGTCCATCGCCAGCATCGACGGCTCACTGGTCTGGGGCGACCGCATCAACGCCGTTTTCAGCGGCATCAGCCTGGGCTCGGTGCTGCTGCTTGCCGCGCTGGGCCTGGCCATCACCTACGGCCTGATGGGCGTGATCAACATGGCGCACGGCGAGCTGATGATGATCGGCGCCTACGCCACCTACGTGATGCAGGGCATCTTCCAGAAGTACATGCCCGAGGCGGCCTTCGGCTGGTATCTGGTCGCCGCGATTCCCGTGTCCTTCCTCGCGTCTGCGCTGGTGGGCGCGGTGCTGGAGCGCGGCGTGATCCGCTTCCTCTACGGCCGCCCGCTCGAGACGCTGCTGGCCACCTGGGGCATCAGCCTGATGCTGCAGCAGCTGGTGCGCTCGCTGTTCGGTGCGCAGAACGTCGGCGTCGAAAACCCCGGCTGGATGAGCGGCGGCTTCACCATGCTGAGCAACGTCACGCTGCCGTGGAACCGCATCTGCATCATCATCTTCGCGGCCCTGGTGCTGCTGGCGATGGGCTGGCTCATCGGCAAGACGCGCCTGGGCCTGTTCGTGCGCGGCGTCACGCAGAACCGTCCGATCGCCTCGTGCATGGGCGTGAACACCGCGCGCATCGACACCTACGCCTTCGCGCTCGGCTCCGGCATCGCGGGCCTTGCCGGCTGCGCGCTGAGCCAGATCGGCAACGTCGGCCCCGACCTGGGCCAGAGCTACATCGTCGACAGCTTCATGGTGGTCGTGATGGGCGGCGTCGGCCAGCTCGCGGGCACCGTGTACGCGGCGCTTGGGCTGGGCATTCTCAACAAGTTCATCGAAGGCTGGGCGGGCGCGGTGCTCGCGAAGATCGCGGTGCTTGTCTTCATCATCATCTTCATCCAGAAGCGGCCCCAGGGCATCTTCGCAATGAAAGGCCGGAGCGCTGAGGCATGAGCAAGGTCACGTTGCCAACCAAGGGGCCGCTGCTGAGCGGCAAGGGCTGGACGGCCTTCTTCGTCGCACTCATCGTGGTGTGCGCGCTGGCGCCCGTTCTCAACATGTGGGTGCCGGTCGACAGCCCGCTGCACATGAGCGACTACGCGGTGGCGCTGGTCGGCAAGATCATGTGCTACGCCATCTGCGCGCTGGCCATGGACCTGATCTGGGGCTACACCGGCATTCTCTCGCTGGGCCACGGCCTCTTCTTCGCGCTGGGCGGCTACATGATGGGCATGTACCTCATGCGCCAGATCGGCCGCGACGGCAACTACAAGAGCGACCTGCCCGACTTCATGGTGTTCCTCGACTGGAAGACGCTGCCCTGGCACTGGACCTTCAGCGACAGCTTCATCGCCACGCTGATTCTGATCGTCGCGGTGCCGGGCCTCATCGCCTTCGTGTTCGGCTTCTTCGCGTTCCGTTCGCGCATCAAGGGCGTGTACTTCTCGATCATCACGCAGGCCATGACTTTCGCGGCCATGCTGCTGTTCTTCCGCAACGAGACGGGCTTCGGCGGCAACAACGGCTTTACCGACTTCAAGCGCATCCTGAATATTCCGATCGCCACGCAGGAGATGCGAATGACGCTGTTCGCGCTCACCGGTGCCACGCTGCTGGGCTTCTTCCTCTTTGCGAAGTGGCTCATCGGCAGCAAGTTCGGCCGCGTGCTGCAGGCCATTCGCGACGCCGAAACGCGCGTGATGTTCTCGGGCTACAACCCGCTGCCGTACAAGCTCACGATCTGGGTCATCTCCGCCGTGATGTGCGGCGTGGCCGGCGCGCTTTACGTGCCGCAGGTCGGCATCATCAACCCGGGCGAGATGAGCGCGGCCAACTCCATCGAGATCGCCATCTGGGCGGCGGTGGGCGGGCGCGCCACGCTGATCGGGCCGATCATCGGCGCCTTCATCGTCAACGGCGCGAAGAGCTGGCTGACGGTGGCCTATCCGGAGTACTGGCTGTACTTCCTGGGCGCCTTGTTCATTGCTGTCACGCTGTTCCTTCCGAACGGCATCGTGGGGTTGGTGCGCAAGTGGCTCTCCAGGGAGAAGAAAGAAGAGGCTGAAAAGGAGAAGCCGCGGCCCGAGCCCGTGCAGGACGCACGCCGCGCCGTCGCGGCGGAGCAGGGTGTGGAGCCCGAAGCGCTGGCCTCGCTGCCCGTGGACGCGAAGGGAGCACGCGCATGACGCCCGATCTGATGGAAGCCGGCGCCGAGCGCGCGGCACGCGCCAGCGGCATTCACTACGTGAGCGGCAGCACCGAATCGGGCGGCCGTGCCGCCGACTTCGGCCGCCACGTCACGCCGGGCGAAGTCGACGTCACGCACGGCCGCATCCTCTATCTCGAAGACGTCAGCGTGAGCTTCGACGGCTTCAAGGCCATCAACAAGCTCTCGCTCGACATCGCGCCGGGCGAACTGCGCTGCATCATCGGCCCCAACGGAGCGGGCAAGACCACGATGATGGACATCATCACCGGCAAGACCCGGCCCGACGAGGGCACCGTGTTCTTCGGCAGCACCATCGACCTGCTGCGCCACCGCGAAGCGGAAATCGCGCAGCTGGGCATCGGCCGCAAGTTCCAGAAGCCGACCGTGTTCGAGCACCTGACCGTGTTCGAGAACCTGGAGCTCGCGCTGAAGACCGACAAGGGCGTGCGCGCCTCGATGATGTTCAGGCTCGACTCGGCACAGAGCGACCGCCTGGCCGAGGTGCTCGAAACCATCCACCTCGCCGACAGCGTCTCGCGCCTCGCGGGCAACCTGAGCCACGGCCAGAAGCAGTGGCTCGAAATCGGCATGCTGCTGATGCAGGACCCGAAGCTGCTGCTGCTCGACGAGCCCGTGGCCGGCATGACCGACGAGGAAACCGCGCGCACCGCCGAGCTCTTCCTGTCGCTCAAGGGCAAGCACTCGCTGATGGTGGTGGAGCACGACATGAGCTTCATCCGCACCATCTCCGAGATCGTCACCGTGCTGTGCGACGGCTCCGTGCTCGCGCAGGGCACGCTGGACGAGGTGCAGGCCGACGAGCGGGTGATCGAGGTCTATCTGGGCCGCTGAGGAACCGAACCCATGCTGACAGTCAAGAACATCCACCAGTACTACGGCGGCTCCCACATCCTTCGCGACGTGAGCTTCGAGGCCAAACTGGGCAAGGTCACCGTGCTGCTGGGACGCAACGGCGTGGGCAAGACCACGCTGCTGAAGTCGCTCATGGGCCTGGTGCCTATCAAGAGCGGCAGCATCGAACTCGAAGGCAAGCCCATCCACAAGGCCACGCCTTACGACAGGGCAAGAGCCGGCATCGGCTTCGTCCCGCAGGGCCGCGAGATCTTCGCGCGGCTCACGGTCGAGGAGAACCTGCGCATGGGCCTGGCCTACAAGAGCGGCGGCACGCCCATTCCCTCGGAACTGTTCGAGCTGTTCCCGGTGCTCAGGCAGATGATCAACAGAAGAGGCGGCGACCTCTCGGGCGGGCAGCAGCAGCAGCTCGCCATCGCACGCGCCCTGGCACCCAAACCCAAGCTGCTGATCCTCGATGAGCCGACCGAGGGCATCCAGCCCAGCATCATCAAGGACATCGGCCGCGTCATCCGCATGCTGGCCGACCGGGGCGACATGGCCATCGTGCTGTGCGAGCAGTACTACGACTTCGCGCAGGAGCTGGCCGACGACTACCTCGTGATGGAGCGCGGCGAGATCATCGCGCGCGGCCTCGGCAAGGACATGGAAGCACAGGGCGTGCGGCAGCTGGTGGCGATCTGAGCCCACTGGCCAGGCCCTCGCGGCCCTGCCAGTACAGGGCCTTCGGCAATTGCGTATCGGCGCGATTTCAGGGTTTACCCTAAAATCGCGCCTTGCCCGCGGCCGCCGGGCACCCCTCCCAGGAGCCTGGCCTTGAACGCCTCCCCACCCGCGCTGGACAGCGCGGTCACCGACATTTCTTCCTTTTCCCTGCCTTCGGGCAAGCCCGCCAACTTCCTGCGCGCGGTGCTCGCGCTCGGCGTCGGCGGCTTCGCCATCGGCACCGGCGAGTTCGTCATCATGGGCCTGCTGCCCGAGGTGGCGAAGGACATCGGCGTGAGCATTCCCCAGGCCGGCCATGTCATCAGCGCCTATGCGCTCGGCGTGGTGATCGGCGCGCCGGTGCTCGCGGTGCTGGCCGCCGGCTGGCGCCGCCGCGCGCTGCTGATCGCGCTCATGGCCGTGTTCGCGGCCGGCAATTTCGCCAGCGCCGCGGCTCCCAACTACCTGCTGCTGAACCTGCTGCGCTTCGCCGCCGGACTGCCGCACGGCACCTACTTCGGCGTGGCCGCGCTGGTGGCCGCCACGCTCGCTCCGCCGGGGCGCCGCGCGCGGGCCGTGGGGCTCGTAATGCTCGGGCTCACCGGTGCCACGCTTGTGGGCGTGCCCATCGCGGCATGGCTGGGCCAGTTCTTCGGCTGGCGCGCGGCCTTCGTGTTCGTGGGCCTCATCGCGCTGGTGGCCATCGCGCTGCTTCGCCGCGACATTCCCGACATGGCGCCCGCCGCCGGCGCCAGCCCCTGGCGCGAACTCGGCGCGCTCAGGCGCAAGCAGGTGTGGTTCACGCTGGGCATCGCCGCCATCGGCTTCGGCGGCATGTTCTCGGTGTTCAGCTACATCAAGCCCACGCTGATCGAGGTGGCCGGCATGCCGGTGGGCGGCGTGCCCATCGTGCTCGCGCTCTTCGGCCTCGGCATGGTGGTGGGCAACCTCGTGGGCTCGCGGCTGGCCGACAAGTCGCTGATGCGCACCATCGGCGGTGTCCTGGCCTATGCGGCGCTGGTGCTCGCGGTGTTCACCTTCGCGGCGCACCATGTCGTGGCTGCAGCATTCACCGTGTTTCTCATCGGCTCGACCGTGGCCATCGGCCCGGCCCTGCAGATCCGCCTGATGGACGTGGCCGGCGACGCGCAGACGCTCGCCGCCGCGCTCAACCACTCGGCCTTCAACATGGCCAACGCGCTCGGCGCATGGCTCGGCGGCGTGGCGATTTCCGCCGGGCTGGGCTGGACTTCGACCGGCTGGGTCGGCGCACTGCTCGCTCTGGCGGGCCTGGGCATCTTCGGCTGGGCGATCGCAAGCGCCCGTGCCGCCGCACGCCGGCCGGCCGCCGTCGCCTTCTGAGCCGGCTGCCGGCTACTTCGCAGCGGGCGTCGCGGTGCGCTCGCGCAGCAGCGCCGCGAAGTTCTGCAGCTCGGCTGCATTGAGATCCGACACGGCCCAGGCCTGCATGCCGCCCTGGGCCCAGTGCACGAGCTGGTAGCCCTGCCGCGCGGAGAGCACCGGCGCCTGCATCTTTGCATCCGCAGCCGGCCACACGAACAGGTTGATGACGTGCGGCCCCGAGCGGTAGACCAGCGCCGCCACCGTGCGCCCGTCCAGGTAGTCGAGCCGCCCGCCAGCGAGCGGAAAGCCCTCCGCGGCAAGGTCGACCACCGGCGGTGAAAAGTCGAGCTTGCCCGCGAACCAGGGCTTGACCGCGTGATGGTCGGACGAGGCCACGTCCGCCAGGTGCGCTGCCATCAGCGAGCGCACATGGTTGGCGGTGACGCCCTCGGCGAGAGCGTCCGAAGGCGGCACCGGCGTTGCCAGCAGCACGAGCGCCAGGCCCCAGGCCGTGGCCGCGCCGGTGCCGAACCATGCCAGCCCTTGCCACAGGCCCCGGTTTCGCCGCGCAGGCGCGGGTGCAGGCGTGGGCGAGGCGGCCACAACAGCTTCCTCTGCACGCACCGCGTGCCCGATGCGCGCGGCCAGCCCCTCGGGCGGCATGTGCCGCGTGGCATGGCGCCGGATCAGCGTGCCCAGTTCCTCGTCAGACATTGACATGGCGTGTCCTTCCTCCCGCGTCGCCGGGACGTTCGTCGCGCAGGCTCTCGCGCAGCATCGCCCGCGCGCGCGACAGCCGCGACATGACGGTGCCCAGCGGCACGCCTACGATGCGCGCGATGTCCTCGTAGCGCATCTCCTCCAGCTCGCGCAGCACGATCACCTCGCGGTACACCGGCGGCAGCGCATCGATGGCGGCGTTGATTCGCTCGCCCTGCACGCGCTGCTCCCACTGCCGCGCCGGATCGCCCGCATCGGGCGAGGAGGGCGCCGAGACGGCCTCGCTGTCGCGCAGTTCGTCGAACTCCACCTGGTCGGCGAGCTGCCGGTTCTGCCGCATCCAGTCGTAGCAGGCGTTGCGCACGATGCCCAGCAGCCACGGCCGGGCGCTCTCGCCGCGCAGCCCATCGAAGAACCGGAACGCGCGCAGACAAGCCTCCTGCACCGCGTCGTCGGCCAGCTGGTCGTCGCGCAGCAGCCAGCGCGCAAGGTTCCATGCCGCATCGAGATGCGGCAGCGCGGCGGCTTCGAACTGGCGTGTGCGGTCGGTCGACAGGCTCAAGAGCTCCTTCTTCCTGCATGACGTGGCAGCCCGGCGATTTATTCCAGCTCTTTCGGTTTTTCTTTTGGCTCCGCTGGAATAAGCAGGGCATGCCATGCGTCATGCCCTCTGCGGATTCTGCTTCTTCTTTCTTCTTCCAGGAGGTCTTCACCATGATCGCCATGCCCGGCTTCGCGCGCATCTTCGTCATCTTCGCGGCCCTGGCGGCTTCGGCCGGAGCCGCGCTTGCAGCAGGCCCCAAGGCCTATGTCGGCAACTTCAAGGACAGCACCGTCAGCGTGATCGACACCGGCACCGAGCGCGTTGTCGCCACGCTGCCTGTGGCGGCGGGGCCCGACGGCATCATCGTCGCGCCCAACGGGCGCAGCGTGTTCGTGAGCGGCTCGGGCGCCGCTGCCGTGAGCGAGATCGACGCCGCGAGCGACCGCGTCACGCGCGCCATCGACGTGGGCAAGGGGCCGCAGGGCCTGGCCATGACCACCGACGGCAAGTGGCTGCTGGTGGCCGTCAACGGCGACGACCGCGTGGCCTTCGTCGACACATCGGCCCACGGCGTGAGCGCCACCGTGCCCGTGCCCAAGCCGCACACCATCGCCATCCGGCCCGACGGGCGCCAGGCCTACGTCGCTTCGCAGGAGCCGGGGCACTTCGCGCTGGTGGTCATCGACATGGCGACGCGCGCCGTGGTCACGCAGATCCCGCTCGACAAGCCGCCGCGCGACCTCGAGTTCAGCCATGACGGCAAGTCGCTGTACCTCACGCTGGCCGGCGTGGCCGCCGTGCAGGTACTCGACCCCGCCACCAACCAGTGGGGCGCGCCGGTTCCCACGGGCGTGTCGCCGCACATCGCGCAGCACTTCATGGGCATGGCGAGCGGTGTGGTGGTGGTGCAGGGGCCAGGCGAGGTCATGTTGTTCGATCCGGCCACGCACGCGGCGGTGCGCAGCATCCCTGTGGGCAAGCAGCCGCACTGGCTCGACCTGTCGGCGGACGGCAAGAAGCTGTGGGTGAGCAACGAGGGCTCGAACGACGTCAGCGTGGTCGACCTTGCGGGCGGGCCCATGCACACGGTGGCGGTGGGCAACGCGCCGCGCAAGATCGCGCTGCAGCGCACGGCAGCTTCCGAAGGCGCGCACGCAGGCGGCTCGGCGCACGTGGCCATCCGAAACTTCGCCTTCGAGCCCGCGCAGATCACCGTCAAGGCCGGCCAGCGCGTGAGCTGGCAGAACGACGACGGCGCGCCGCACGGCCTGGTCTTCAAGGACGGCTCGACGGGCATCGACCTGCTGCTGCCCGGCAAGGCCTTCGCCCGCGTCTTCGACAAGCCGGGCGTGTACGACTATGTCTGCTCGGTGCATCCGTACATGACGGCGCGGGTCACGGTGGTGGGCTCGCAGCCGGGGGCCTGACTGTCGGCTTTCAGCCGGCCTGATTGACAGGGGCGAGCGAACCGGGGGACATTGCCCCGGATGAAGGAAGAAAGACTCTCGCGCCGACGCCTGCTGTGCGGCGGGCTGGCCGCCGCTTCGCTGGGCCATCCGTTCCTGCGGCTGAATGCGCAGCCGGCCACGGCGTCGCGCGATCCGTTCACGCTGGGCGTGGCCTCGGGCGTGCCGCGCGCCGACGGCTTCGTGCTCTGGACACGCCTGGCGCCAGAGCCGCTGCAGGGCGGCGGCATGGGCGGCGGCATGGGCGATGCGCCCATCGAAGTGCGATGGGAAGTCGCTGACGACGAGGGCTTCAAGCTCGTGGTGGCGAAGGGCTCGGCCATCGCTACGGCCGAGCTTGCGCATTCGGTGCATGTCGAAGTGCAGGGGCTGTCGCCGGGGCGCCCTTACTGGTATCGCTTCACGGCCGGCGGCGCACCCAGCCCGATCGGACGCACGCGCACCACGCCCGCCGAGGACGACGAGACGCAGCAGCCGCTGCGCTTCGCCTTCGCCTCCTGCCAGCAGTACGAGCAGGGCTACTACGCCGCCTACCGCGACATGGCCGCGCAGCCGCTGGACTTCGTGGTGCATCTGGGCGACTACATCTACGAAAGCTCCTGGGGCTCGCGCCACGTGCGGCGCCACGAGGGCGGCATTCCCACGCAACTGGCCGAGTTCCGCAACCGCTACGCGCTCTACAAGACCGATCCGCACCTGCAGGCCGCGCACGCCGCCTTTCCCTGGCTCGTGACCTGGGACGACCACGAGGTGGCCAACGACTACACGAACGACATGTCGCCGCGCAGCTCGGACCCCGCGCAGTTCCTCGCGATCCGCGCCGCCGCCTACCAGGCGTGGTACGAGCACATGCCGGTGCCCGCCAGCATGCGCCCGCGCGGCGCCGATGCGCTCATCTACGGCCGCCACCGCTTCGGCCGCATGCTCGACGTGCTGCTGACCGACGGGCGCCAGTACCGCTCGCACCACGCCTGCCTTTCGGGGCGCAGCGCCTCGCCGCTGGCCGACTGCGCCGACAGGCTCGCGCCGCAGCGCAGCTTCTTCGGCGCGCAGCAGGAAGCCTGGCTGGCGCGCGAGCTGGCTGCGCCACCCGCGCGCTGGACCGTGCTCGCCCAGCCCACGCTGCTCGCCGAGGCCGACCGCAAGCGCGGCCCAGAGCACGGCTACTGGATGGACGGCTGGGACGGCTACGCCACGGCCCGCGCCCGCCTGCTCGATGCGCTGGCCGCGCACAAGGCGCGCGGCGGCAATGCGCTGGTCGCCAGCGGCGACGTGCACGCCTTCTGGGCCGCCGACCTGCGGCGCGGCGACGCGCAGCAGGGCCCGGTGGTCGCGACAGAGTTCGTCGGCGGCGCCATCACCTCCGAGGGGCCCAGCGCCGCCAGCGTGGCGAACATGCTCGCGAAGAACCCGCAGCTGCGCTATGGCCGGGCCGACAGGCGCGGCTATGCGCTCGCCACGCTCGATGCCCGCGACTGCTCGGTCGAGTTCCGCGTGGCGGACGACGAGAAGACCGCCGATTCGCCGGTCGGCCCCATGGCCCGCTTCTCGGTCGAGCCCGGCGCGCCCGGCGTGCACGCCGAGAGCACCTGAGTCGTAAACGCCCGGCGCCTGCAGGATTGCGCGGCCGTGCCTATGATGGCCGCCGCCGCGCAGGCCCCGTCTCCATCTCTATCTGCGTCTCTTTCACCCTTCCCTGAAGCGAGAACCGAACACCATGAGCATTCCCTCCACCCGCCTCGGCCGCACGGGCCTCACCGTGTCCCGCCTTGCCCTCGGCACCATGACCTTCGGCCTGCAGACCGACGAGGCCGTGTCGCACCAGATCCTCGACAAGGCGGCCGAAGGCGGCATCAACTTCCTCGACACCGCCGACGTCTACCCGCTCGGCGGCACCATCGAGACGGCGGGCCGCACCGAGGAAATCATCGGCAACTGGCTGGAAAAGCAGGGCCCCTCGGGCCGCCGCCGCTTCGTCGTGGCCACCAAGGCCGTCAACAAGGTCGGCCCCAACAGCTGGGACCAGGGCGCCTCGCGCAAGCACCTGCTCGACGCCATCGATGCCTCGCTCAAGCGGCTGAAGACCGACCACGTCGACCTTTACCAACTGCACATGGACGACCGCGAGACGCCGCTCGAAGAGAGCCTGGAGGCGCTCGACACCATCGTGAAGTCGGGCCGCGCGCGCTACATCGGCGTGTCGAACTTCCTGGCTTATCGCCTGGCCCGCGCGCTGGGCAAGGCCGAACTGCTCAGGCTCACGCGATACGTGTCGGTGCAGCCGCGCTACAGCCTGCTGTTCCGCGAGATCGAGCGCGAGCTGCTGCCGCTGGCAAGCGAAGAGGGCCTGGGCGTGATCCCCTACAACCCGCTGGCCGGCGGCCTGCTGACCGGCAAGTACAAGCCCGGCGGCAAGCCCGAGGAGAACACCCGATTCACGCTCGGCACGGCTGGCGGCATGTACCAGGACCGCTATTGGAACGAGCGCAGCTTCAACACCGTGACCCAGCTGCACAAGCTCGCCGACGAAGCCGGCGTGCCGCTGGCCACGCTGGCCGTGGCCTGGGTGATGGCGAACCCGCTCATCACCGCGCCGCTGCTCGGCGCAAGCCGCCCCGACCAACTCGACGCGACCATCGCGGCGGCCGAGTACAAGCTCGATCCGGACCTCAAGCAGAAGCTGGACGAGCTGACCGCCGAGTACCGCAAGGGCGACGCTCCGCGCTGAGCGGTCTTTCTCCTTCCCCGCTGGGGGAAGGCCGGGATGGGGGCAGGTCCTTGAACAGGCGCCGCGTTCCATGAGCGCGCCCGTGCCCCCACCCCGACCCTCCCCCAGCGGGGGAGGGAGGAAGCTCAGGAACACCGCGGAACCGGCTCGGCCGGGCCGCTGGTGTTGCCCCCGGAGGGGGTTGGCGAAGCGACACGAAGTGCGCGCAGCCTGGGGGAGAGCCATTTTTTCTGGGGGTGAGCCAATTCTTTCAGAACTGTCAGTTAGTCGACAGCGAGGGGTTTGATGGGGGTGCCTAGAGTGCCCTCATCATGGTTCTTTCCGACGTACCTCATCTCCCGCGCGCAGCCCTCGCGCTGGCCGCCTTGCTCCTTGCGGGCTGCGCCGTCGGCCCCGACTACGTCCGCCCGCAGCTGGACGTGCCCGCTGCCTTCAAGGAAACCGGCGGCCCCTGGAAGACCGCCGCCCCGCAGACCATCGACGCCGACCATCCCTGGTGGGATGCCTACGGCGACGTCACGCTCAGCGCGCTGATCGTGCAGGCCAACGCGGCCAACCAGAACATCCGCGTGGCCGAGGCGCAGTACCGCCAGGCGCAGGCCATCACCGCGGCAGCGCGCGCCGGCTTCTTCCCCTCGGTGGGCCTCAACGCCGGCGCCACGCGCGCCCAGACCAACAGCACCGGCACCGTCAAGCTCGGCACCACCGACACCCTGGGCCTCGGCGCGAGCTGGGAGCCCGACATCTGGGGCGCGGTGCGCCGCTCGGTCGAGGCCGGCAATGCCAGTGCGCAGGCCAGCGCCGACGACCTGGCCGGCGCGCGGCTCAGCATCCAGACCACGCTGGCGCAGGACTACCTGCAGGTGCGCGTGATCGACCTGCAGCGCAACCTGTACGCCAGCACCACCGCCGCTTACGCCAAGGCGCTCGAACTCACGCAGCACCAATACGCGGCCGGCACCGTGCTGCGCTCCGACGTGGCGCTGGCGGAGAGCCAGCTCAAGACCGCGCAGGCGCAGGCCGTCGATCTGGATGCCCAGCGCAGCCAGCTCGAGCACGCCATCGCGGTACTGACGGGGCAGGCGCCCGCGTCGTTCTCGCTGCCGCCGCTCGAAACTTCGTCGCAGCCGCCCACCGCCGAATCGCTCTCGTCGGCCGCAGCGCTGCACCTGCAGCTGCCGGTCACGCCCGCAGGCCTGCCTTCGGAGCTGCTGGAGCGCCGCCCCGACATCGCCGGCGCCGAGCGCCGCGTGCAGGCGGCCAACGCCAACATCGGCGTGGCCAAGGCCGCCTACTACCCGCAGATCGTGCTCAGCGCCAGCGGCGGCTTCAGCGCGGCCACGCTGGGCACGCTGTTCAACACCCCCAGCCGCGTGTGGTCGCTGGGCGCGGCGCTGGCGCAGACCGTGTTCGACGGCGGCCTGCGCAAGGCCCACACCGACCAGGCCGTGGCCGCCTACGACGCCTCGGTCGCGCAATACAAGCAGACCGTGCTCGCCGGCTTCCAGCAGGTGGAAGACAACCTCGCCACCCTGCGTGTGCTCGACAACGAATCGGCGCTGCAGGCCGACGCGGTGCGCGCCGCGCAGCTCGCCGAGCGCCTGGCGCTGAGCCAGTACCGCGCGGGCACCGCCACCTATCTCAGCGTGGTGACGGCGCAGACGCTTTCGCTCACCAACCAGCGCACGGCCGCGCAGGTGCTCGGCCGCCAGCTGGCCGCCAGCGTCTCGCTGATCGCCGCCACGGGTGGCGGCTGGAGCGCCGCCGCAGATGCTGCACAGAAGACTTCCGGGAATTGATGCCATGACGACGACCGCAGAAACCACCACGCTCCCCCTGTTCCAGCGCCGCTCCACCTGGCTCGCGACTGCCACCCTGGTGCTCGTGCTGGGCGGCGGCGCCTGGGCGCTGACCCACCACGCGGCCAACGCAGCCAAGCCCGATGCGCCGAAGAGCCCGCCGGTGCAGGTGACCACCGCGCGCGTCGCGACGCAGACCGTGCAGGTCTATCGCTCGGGCATCGGCACCGTCGCCTCGATGGCCACCGTGACCGTCAAGGCGCGCATCGACGGCCAGCTCGACAAGGTCGGCTTCGTCGAAGGGCAGGACGTGAAGGCCGGCCAGCTGCTGGCCCAGCTCGACCCGCGCACGCTGCAGGCCCAGCTCGCGCAGGCGCAGGCCACCAAGGCCAAGGACCAGGCCACGCTGACGAATGCCCGCGCCGACCTCAAGCGCTACACCACGCTGCTCTCGCAGGACGCCGCCACGCAGCAGCAGGTCGATACGCAGAAGGCCCTGGTCAACCAGCTTGAAGCGGCAGTGCAGAACGACGCCGCACAGGTGCAGTACGCCGAGGTGCAGCTCAGCTTCACGCGCATCTCCTCGCCGATGAACGGCAGGGTGGGCGCGCGGCTGGTGGACCCGGGCAACATCGTCCACGCGGCCGACACCAACGGGCTGGTGGTCATCAACCAGATCGACCCCATCGCCGTGCAGTTCACGCTGCCTGAGGATGCGGTGCAAGACATCAACCGCGTGCAGCAGCAGAGCAGCCAGCCTCTCTCGGTGGTGGCTTATGACCGCAGCGGCACGCAGATGCTGGGCACGGGCAAGCTGATATTGCTGAACAACCAGATCGACACCACCAGCGGCACGGTGCAGCTCAAGGGCAGCTTCGCCAACCCGCAGCACACGCTGTGGCCCGGCCAGTACGTCAACGTGCGCTTGCAGCTCGACCGCCGGGCCGACTCGCTCACACTGCCCGCCGCCGCGGTGCAGCGCGGGCAAGACAGCACCTACGTCTGGACGGTCGATGCCGAGAACAAGGTCGCCAACGTGCCGGTGCACGTGGTGCAGATCGCCGACGGCACGGCCGTCATCGACAAGGGCCTGGAGGCCGGCCAGCGCGTGGTGGTCGACGGGCAGTACAAGCTCAAGCCCGGCGCTACCATCGTCGAGCCGCCGCCCGCCGCGAAGAGTGCAGTCAAGGACGCCGTGAAGGACGCGGCGAAGGTCGCCAGCAGCAGCGGGAGCAGCAATTGAGCATCTCCGCCGCATTCATCAAGCGCCCCATCGGCACCACGCTGCTGGCGCTGGCCATCCTGCTGGTCGGCGCGGCGGTGTTTCCGCTGCTGCCGGTGGCGCCGCTGCCGCAGGTCGACTTTCCGACCATCCAGGTCTCGGCCAACCTGCCGGGCGCCAGCCCCGAGACCATGGCGTCGAACGTGGCGCAGCCGCTGGAGCGGCAGTTCTCGCTGATCGCAGGGCTTTCGCAGATGACCTCGACCAGCGGCCTGGGCTCCACCCAGATCACGCTGCAGTTCGACCTCGACCGCAGCATCGACGCCGCCGCACTCGACGTGCAGGCCGCCATCAACGCCTCCACCGGCCAGCTGCCCGCCAACCTGCCGAGCCCACCCACCTTCCGCAAGGTGAACCCGGCCGACGCGCCCATCCTCATTCTTTCGGTGCAGTCGAAGACGCTGCCGCTGACCGAGGTGAACGACTACGCCGACAACATCCTCGCGCAGCAGATCTCGCAGATCTCCGGCGTGGGCCTGGTCAACATCGGAGGCGTGCAGAAGCCGGCGGTGCGCGTGCAGGTCGACCCCGCCAAGCTCGCCGCGCTGGGCCTGAGCCTGGAAGACGTGCGCACCGTGCTCGCCTCGGCCACCGTCAACGCGCCCAAGGGCACCATCGACGGGCCCAACCAGAGCTTCACCGTCTACACCAACGACCAGCTGCTGAAGGCCAAGCCCTGGAACGACGTGGTGCTGGCCTACCGCAACGGCGCGCCCATCCGCGTGAGCGACCTGGGCGTGGCGGTGGACGGCCCCGAGAACGCCAAGATCGCCGGCTGGGCCTACGCGGGCGCCGCCGCACCCGAAGGCAGCAACGTGCAGAACGGCCGTTCCATCGTGCTGGCCATCACCAAGCAGCCCGGCGCCAACGTCATCGAGACGGTGGACCGCATCAACGCCGCGCTGCCCAGGCTGAAGGCCTCGATCCCGCCGACGGTGGAGGTCAACGCCATCATCGACCGCACGCAGACCATCCGCGCCTCGGTGAAGGACGTGGAGTTCACGCTGCTGCTGACCATCGCGCTGGTGGTGGCCGTGATCTTCGTGTTCCTGCGCAACGTGCCGGCCACGCTCATCCCCAGCGTGACGGTGCCGCTCGCGCTGCTGGGCACGGTGGCGGTGATGTACCTGCTGGGCTACAGCCTCGACAACCTCTCGCTCATGGCGCTGACCATCGCGGTCGGCTTCGTGGTGGACGACGCCATCGTGATGCTGGAGAACATCTACCGCTACGTCGAAGAAGGCATGTCGGCCGTGGAGGCCGCGTACAAGGGCGCGGGCGAGATCGGCTTCACCATCATCTCCATCTCGGTGTCGCTGGTGGCGGTGTTCATTCCGCTGCTGCTCATGGGCGGCATCGTGGGGCGGCTCTTCCGCGAGTTCGCGGTGACGGTCACGCTCACCATCGTGGTCAGCGTGGTGATCTCGCTCACGCTCACGCCCATGCTGTGCTCGCGCTTCTTGAAGAACGAGCACGGCAGCAAGCACGGGCGGCTCTACCAGCTCTTCGAGCGCGGCTT
The DNA here is from genome assembly GCF_056867935.1 of Variovorax sp. TLI9-5A. Taxonomy (NCBI): domain Bacteria; kingdom Pseudomonadati; phylum Pseudomonadota; class Betaproteobacteria; order Burkholderiales; family Comamonadaceae; genus Variovorax; species Variovorax sp. TLI9-5A. Next base: position 1,920,634 of record NZ_CP200310.1, read on the forward strand.
CGACGCCATGCTCGGCGCCTACAAGCGCGGGCTGCATGTGGTGCTCGACCACCAGTTCATCACGCTCATGACCTTCATCGCCACGGTGGCGGCCACGGGCGTGCTGTTCGTGTTCATTCCCAAGGGCTTTTTCCCACAGCAGGACACGGGCTTCATCTCTGGCTTCGCCGAGTCGGCGCAGGACGCTTCCTTCGCGTCGATGAACGCCCGCATGGTCGAGCTGGCCGATGTGGTGCGCAAGGACCCTGACGTGACCGGCTTCGGCATGAACGGCAGTTCGTCGACCTACAACACCGGCAACTTCTACATCAGCCTGAAGCCCAAGGACGAGGGCCGTACCGCCACCGCCGACGAGATCATCGCGCGGCTGCGCCCGCAGCTGGCCAGGGTGCAGGGCGTGAACCTGTTCCTGCAGGCCGGGCAGGACATCCGCGTGGGCGGCCGCGCCTCGCGCACGCAGTACCAGTACACGGTGACCGACGCCAACCTCGACGAGCTCAACACCTGGGCGCCCAAGTTGCTGGAGCGCTTCAAGCAGCTGCCCGAAATCACCGACCTGGCCACCGACCAGCAGAACGCCGCCGCCTCGGCCGTGCTCACCATCGACCGCGACCGCGCGTCGAGCTTCGGCATTTCGCCGGCCACCATCGACGCCACGCTGTACGACGCCATCGGCCAGCGCCAGGTGGCGCAGTACTTCACCCAGCTCAACAGCTACCACGTGGTGCTGGAGGTGACGCCCGCGCTGCAGCAAGACCCGGCGCTCTTCAGCAAGCTCTACCTCAACTCGCCCATTACCGGCCAGCAGGTGCCGCTGTCGACCTTCGTGAAGGTGGACACCAGCAAGACCGCCTACCTCTCGATCAGCCACCAGGGCCAGTTCCCGGCCGTGACCATCTCGTTCAACCTCGCGCCGGGCCATGCGCTGGGCGACGCGGTGAACGCCATCAACAAGGCGCAGGCCGACATGGGGCTGCCGCAATCGCTCACCGGCTCGTTCCAGGGCACGGCGCAGGCCTTCCAGGACTCGCTGGCCTCGCAGCCCTACTTGATCGCGGCGGCGCTGGTGGCGGTGTACATCGTTCTGGGCCTGCTGTACGAGAGCTACATCCACCCGCTGACGATTCTCTCGACGCTGCCCTCGGCCGGCGTGGGCGCGCTGCTCATATTGATGGCGGGCGGCTACGACCTGAGCGTGATCGCGCTGATCGGCATCATCCTGCTCATCGGCATCGTGAAGAAGAACGGCATCATGATGATCGACTTCGCGCTCAAGGCCGAGCGCGAGCAGGGCATGACCCCGCACGACGCCATCTACCAGGCCTGCCTGCTGCGCTTCCGCCCGATCATGATGACCACCATGTGCGCGCTGCTCTCGGGCCTGCCGCTGATGCTGGGCCACGGCTCGGGCTCCGAGCTGCGCCGGCCGCTGGGCTACGCGATGGTCGGCGGGCTGATACTCTCGCAGGCGCTCACCCTCTTCACGACCCCGGTGGTCTACCTGTACCTCGACCGCGCCCACTACTGGTACCTGCGCCGCAAGGAAGCGCGCAAGGCCCGCAAGGCAGCGAAGCAAGGCAAGGCCCCCGTGCCCGCCGAGGTGCACGGATGAACACCGGCTGAGATCGCGGGGGTGGAGACAAAGACAAGAGGGCAGAAAGCGCCATGAAGATCCTGATAGTCGAAGACGAACTGAGAACCGCGGACTACCTCTCCAAGGGGCTGACCGAGCAGGGCTGCACCGTCGACATGGCGCACAACGGCATCGACGGCCAGCACCTCGCGCTTACGCACGAATACGACGTGATCGTGCTCGACGTGATGCTGCCGGGGCAGGACGGCTTCTCGGTGCTGCGCGCGCTGCGTGCCGTGAAGCAGACGCCGGTCATCATGCTCACCGCGCGCGACCGTGTGGAAGACCGCATCAAGGGCCTGCACGAGGGCGCCGACGACTACCTCGTCAAGCCCTTCTCCTTTCTCGAGCTGCTGGCGCGGCTGCAGGCACTGAACCGCCGCGGCCGCAAGCAGGAGCCGATGCAGCTACGCATTGCCGACCTGCAGATCGACCTGCTGGCGCGCAAAGCCTTCAGGGGCAGCACCCGCATCGACCTCACCGCCAAGGAGTTCGCGCTGCTGGCCGTGCTGGCGCGCCGCCAGGGCGAGATCCTCTCGAAGACCGCCATCGCCGAGCTGGTGTGGGACATGAACTTCGACAGCAACACCAACGTGGTCGAGGTCGCCATCAAGCGGCTGCGCGACAAGATCGACGCGCCCTTCAGCCCGAAGTTGCTGCACACCATACGGGGCATGGGCTACGTGATGGAGGTGCGCGATGCTGGCGGGGAGGGCGCGGCGCCGTGAAGCGCTCCATCACCGCGCGGCTGGTGATCATGTTCGCGGCCGTGGCGCTCGCCACCTTCGCGCTGGCCGGCTTCGCGCTGCACAACGTGCTGGCGCGCGAGTTGGAGCGGCACCAGTACGAGGAGCTCGACACCACGCTCAAGAGCCTGCAGTTCTGGATCAAGGCCATCGGCAGCCCCGAGCGCTGGTCGCGCGTGCAGGCGCGCATGGACGCGCTCACGCCCGAGGACGGCAGCGTGCGCTTCTGGGTGCTCAGCGACGACCCGCGCTTCCAGTACGGCAAGGGCCTGGCCGAGATCGACGGGCTCACGCGCGAGGCCAACGGCCACACCAGCGTCGTCGAACTGCCGGGGCAGGAGCGGCCGTTCCGTACCCTGTCGGTGCACATCGATCCCTTCGAGCAGCGTCCGGCCGTGCGGCTGATCGTCGGGCGCAACACCGAGCCCTATGCGCGCACGCGCCAGGCCTTTCTGACGGCGCTGGTCGCGCTTGGGCTGTGCGCGGTTCTGGTGGTGGCCGTGGCGGGCTACTGGATTGCGCGCGTGGGGCTGCGGCCGCTGGAGCGCTTGTCGAAGGAGGCGCAGGCGCTGCGGCCCAAGACGCTGTCGCAGCGGCTGCAGTCGGAGCCGCTGCCCGTGGAGCTCTCGGCGCTGGCCGAAGCCTTCAACGGCGCGCTGAGCCGTCTGGAAGAAGCCTACGGCCAGCTCGAAGCCTTCAACGCCGACGTGGCGCACGAGTTGCGCACGCCGCTGGCCAACCTCATCGGCAGCACGCAGGTGGCGCTGTCGCGCCAGCGCAGCGCCAGCGAGTTCCAGGAGGTGCTGCAGGCCAACCTCGAAGACCTGGAGCGGGTGCGCTCCATCGTCAACGACATGCTCTTTCTCGCGCGCGCCGATCGCGGCGAGGTGGCGACCGGGCTGGTGCTCACGCCGGTGGCGCAGGAAGTGCGCAAGACCATCGAGTTCTTCGAGTTCGTGCTCGACGAGACGCGCGCGCAGGTCGTCATCGAGGGCGACGTGCTGGCCGAGGCGCGGCTGGAAAGCGCGCTCTTCCGCCGCGCCATGTCGAACTTGCTGCAGAACGCCATCGAACATTCGAGGCCGGGCGCGCAGATCGCCGTCACGCTGCGCGAGGAAGCGGCCGCGACGTGGATCACCGTGTCGAACCCAGGCGAGCCCATCGACGCGCAGCACCTGCAGCACCTGTTCGACCGGTTCTATCGCGTCGACGAGGCGCGCAACGATGGGGGCGGGCACCACGGCCATGGCCTGGGGCTGGCCATCGTGAAGGCGGTGGCGAGCATGCACGGCGGGCAGGTCAGCGCATCGAGCGAAGAGGGTTGGAATACCTTCGGCTTCAGCGTAGCGCGCTCGCCCGAGAAAGCCGCCGGCTGACGATGGCTGAAGGCGCCAGGCAATGGCCTGTGCCCGGTACGTTCTTGGGCCATGCCGGACAATCGCTGCCGGCATGAACAGCACGCAACCCCCGCAACTTCCTCCGGCATCCGGGCCACGACAAGGGCAGCCATGGCGCAACTGATGTCCCTGCTCGTGCAGAACGCGATCCTGGTGGTGTTCGCCGCCAGCTTCGCCGCCCGCCTCGGGCTGCCCGTGCCGGCTGCGGCGGTGCTGGTGCTCACGGGCGCGCTGCTGGCGGCGGGAGACGTCTCGGTGGCCGGCGTGGTGGTGGCGGCCGTCATTGCCAACCTGCTGGGCGACGGGGCCTGGTTCTACGCGGGGCGGCGCTTCGGCTACCGCTTCATGCGCATGCTGTGCCGCATCTCCCTGTCGCCCGATTCGTGCGTGCGGCGTGGCGAATCCCTCATTTCAGACTGGGGCGGCCTCTCGCTGGTGGCCGCCAAGTTCGTGCCGGGCGTGTCGGTGGTGGCACCGCCGATGGCCGGGGCGCTGGGCATGTCGGTGCGGCGCTTCATTGGCTTCGACGTGGGCGCGGCGCTGGTGTGGACCGGGCTCTTCCTCGGGCTGGGCTGGGTGTTCCGCAACCAGATCCAGGAAGTGCTGGCCATCCTCGCGCAGGCCGGTGGCATCGCCACCGCGGCGGTGGCCGTGCTGCTGGTGGTGATTCTCGCGGTGCGCTACTGGCGCCGCCGCGCCTTCATGCGGCTCACGGGCATGCCGCGCATCTCTGTGGAAGAGCTGCACGAACTGCTCAGCGGCGAAGAGCCGCCGCTGGTGATCGACGTGCGCGGCAAGGCTGGCGTGCAGGTCGATCCGCGCCGCATTCCGGGGGCGCAGTCGTACACCCTCAAGGCGCTGCAGCAGCGCAGCCTCGACCTGTCGCACGCGGCGGGGCGCGACGTGGTTCTGTACTGCAACTGCCCCAACGAGGTGTCGGCCGCGCAGGCCGCGCGCGTGCTGCTGGCGCGCGGTGCGCGGCGGGCCCTGCCGCTCACGGGCGGGCTCGACGCCTGGGTGGCCTCGGGCCGGCCCACCAGCACGGACTGAACCGGGAAGGGCCAGCCCCTTCGCCTGCAGAAACCGGGCGCCCATGCTAAGGTGCCGCGCTCCGGGTTAACCCTTGGTTGGCCCCGCCTCCCGATACACCCCCCGCCAGCCAACGAGGCCCCTCGTGCCATCTCCTCAAGCTCCGCTTTCTTCCGGCGCACACGCACCCGGCCTCAGCCCGGCCCTCACGCTGGTCTTCGCCGTCGCATGCGGCCTGTGCGTGGCCAATATCTACTACGCCCAGCCGCTCATCGGCCCCATCTCCGACACGCTGCAGCTGCACGCCGGCCTGGCCGGGCTCATCATGGCGCTCACCCAGCTCGGCTACGGCGCGGGCTTGCTGCTGCTGGTGCCGCTGGCCGACGTGGTCGAGAACCGCAGGCTCATCGTGGGCGCGCTCTTCGGCGCGGTGATCGGGCTGGTGGGCATTGCGCTGTCGAACTCGGCCATCACCTTCCTGGCCGCTTCCTTCGTGGTGGGTACCTGCGCGGTCGCGGCGCAGGTTCTGCTGCCCTTCGCCTCGCACCTCGCGCCCGAGGCCACGCGCGGCAAGGTGGTCGGCAACATCATGGCCGGCCTGCTCGGCGGGATCATGCTGGCGCGGCCCTTCGCCAGCGTGGTGGCTTCCGCGCTGGGCTGGCGGGCGGTGTTCTGGGTGTCGGCCGTGCTGATGGCCACGCTCATCGCCGTGCTGTGGCGCGCGCTGCCGCAGCGCCGCCCGCACGCCTCGGTGGGCTATGCGCGCACCATGGCTTCGCTGCCCGGCATCGTGCTGAACACGCCGCTGCTGCGCCGTCGCGGCTTCTACCAGGGAATGATGTTCTCCGGCTTCCAGGCCTTCTGGACTGCCGTGCCGCTGGCTCTGATGCACGAGTTCGGCATGGGGCAGCGCGGCATCGCGCTCTTCGCCCTGGCCGGTGCGGCGGGCGCGTTGATGGCCCCCATTGCCGGCCGGCTGGCCGACCGTGGCCTGACCCGCCCGGCCACCGGCGCTGCCATCGTCGTTGCGCTGTTCTCCTTCGTGCTGGGCGCAGTCTCCATGCACTACCGCTCGCTGGCAGGGCTGGTCGCGGCGGGCATCCTGCTCGACGGCGCGGTGCAGCTTTGCCAGGTGCTCAACTTCCGCAGCCTCTTCATGCTCGCGCCCGAACTGCGCGGCCGTCTCAACGGCCTGTTCATGACCTTCATCTTCATCTGTGCGGCGGTGGCCTCGGGCATTGCGGCCGCGGTGTATGCCTTCCACGGATGGAGCGGGCTGTGCCTGCTGGGTGGCGGGTATGTGGTGCTGGCGCTGCTCTACTACGCGACGGAGTTCAGGCGGGTAGCCGCTCCAGCAGCCGTAGGCGGCTGATCCGGCACCTGGAGGTGCGGTGGTAGCCTTGCCACCCGATGAACCTCCGCACCAAGATCGTCGCCCTGGCCGTCGCACCATTGCTCATCGCGCTGGTGCTGGTGGCGCTGGCGGTGCGCCACCAGGAGCACGATCTGGCCGAGCGCGAGCGCGCCCTCATCGAGCGCAGCTACATGGCCCAGCGCCGCAGCGAGCTGCGCAGCTATGTCGACCTGGCCGTGAGCAACCTGCTGCCGCTGTACGAATCGGGCCAGGACGACGAGGCCACGCGCAACGAGGCGCTGCGCCGGCTGGCCGCGCTCAACTACGGCGACGACGGCTACTTCTTCGTCTACGACCTGGAGGGCAACTCCCTCATGCATTCGCGCCAGCCCGAGCTGGTTGGCCAGAACCTGTGGGAGCTGCGCGATTCGCACGGGCGCTACACCATCCAGGAACTCATCAAGGGCGCGAAGGAGAACGGCGGCGGCTACGTGGAGTACGAGTGGCGCAAGCCTTCGAGCGCGCAGATGGCGCCCAAGCTCGGCTACGTGACCGCGCTGCCGCGCTGGAACTGGATGGTCGGCACCGGCCTGTACCTCGACGACATCCAGTCGACCATGGACACCCTCGACCGGCAGATGAACGCCAACGTCACGGCCACGCTGCTGTGGATTGCCGGCATTGCCGCGCTGTGCCTCGGCGTGGTCAGCGCCGCCGGACTGCTGCTCAACCTCAGCGAGCACCGCACGGCAGAAGCCAAGCTGCGGCTGCTCGCGCGCCGCGTGGTGCAGTCGCAGGAAGAAGAGCGCGGCCACCTCGCGCGCGAGCTGCACGACGGCACCAGCCAGACGCTGGTGTCGGCCAAGCTGCTGATCGAGTCGGCTGTCGAAGCGCTCGACCGCCAGCAGCAGCCCGCGCCGCCCGCGCTCGCGAAGGCGCTGCAGCGGCTCAACGATTCGCTCATCGAGGTACGCCGCATCTCGCACCGCCTGCGCCCCGCACTGCTCGACACCCTGGGCCTGCCCGCCGCACTGGAGCGGCTGGTCGACGAGTTCAGGGAAGAGGGCGGCGGCGTCGATGCATCGATGATGGTCGGCGGCGAATCCTTCGAGCTGCAGCCCGAGGTGAAGACCGCGCTCTTCCGCCTCACGCAGGAGGCGCTGACCAACGTGCGCAAGCACGCCAGGGCGCAGCACGTGCACATTGCGCTGAGCTTCGACGAAGAAGAAGGCGTGCGCCTCGAAGTGAGCGACGACGGCACCGGCTTCGACATTCAGGCCGTGCAGCTCGACCCCCGGCGCGGCATCGGCCTGCGCAACATGCGCGAGCGCATGGAGGCCATCGGCGGGCGGCTCACCATGTGCAGCAACGCCGGGCGCACATCCATCGAAGCCGAAGTGCCGGCCCGCAGCGCGAAGGCGCAAACAGCAGCAGCATGACGACCGCACCCAAGCCCACGACACCCCCTTCGGCACCCGCAACGATGGTCCGCCTCTTCCTGGTGGACGACCACCCGCTGGTGCGCGACGGCCTGCGCGCAAGGCTCGGCTCCATGCCCAACCTCGAGATCGTCGGCGAGGCCGGCAGCGCCGCCGAAGCGCTGGAGCTGGTGGAAAGCCTGCGGCCCGACCTCATGCTCATGGACGTCGGCATGAAGGACATGAACGGCATCGAGCTCGCGGCACTGCTTCTGCAACGCCAGGGCGCGCCGCACGTCGTGATGCTCAGCATGTACGACAACCCCGAGTACGTGCAGAAGGCCCTGCAGGTGGGCGCGCGCGGCTACGTGCTGAAAGACGCGCCCGCGGCCGAGATCGTCGCGGCCATCGAGGCCGTGTCGGCCGGCGGCACATTCCTGAGCCCCGCCGTGTCGAAAAAACTCTTCCGCACGCAGGAGCCCAGGCCGCTGCTCACCCCGCGCGAGAGCGAGATTCTTTCAGCGCTGGGCCGAGGCGAATCGAGCAAGCAGATCGCGCGCGACCTGGGCCTGAGCGTGCGCACCGTGGAGGCGCACCGGCAGAGCATCAAGCGCCGCCTGGGCATCGAGGGGCAGGCCGAGCTCATCAAGTACGCGGTGGAACATGCGCGCGAATTCGGGCGCGATTCCTGAGCTGATGCAGCCGCTTCTGCAGCCTCTTTTTCGCTGATCGATCCCGCGACTGTCAGCGCTTTGTTGACTGGCGCCGCCGCCTCGCGATCAAGCGTAGGAATCGGCAGGTTCTGGGCAGAAAGTCACTTCTGCGCAGCCTGGTCTTCTATACAGTGAATGCCCCTGTGGTTGAACGACCCACCAAGTGGGCATGGAGGGCAGAGCACACAAAGACTTCTCTTGAGCGAAACCGCATTGCCTTGCGGCGGGCTGTCGGTGCGATTTGCATCGACGCGAACGTGAGGCACAAAAGGCGACGGCCAAGGTGTTCGCGCACCTTGACCGTCTGACCAAGTGACGTGCATTACTTTGGAAAGCGAGCACACCAAATGGCTAAACGAATTATGGCCGGGGCAGCAAAGCCGGCATCCGCGGACGCTACGACCACGACACGGGACCCGGCTGGTCTTCTGGAGAACAAGCTGGAGCAGCTGAACTCGCTGCTCTGGTGCTTCTACGGCGCTGGGGACGGATGGTTCCAGGATGCGGGGGAGGCGCATCGGGAGAATCTGCTTTGGATTGCTTCGGATTTGGCGCGGGAGGCTGTGGCGCTTTATCAGGAGATGAGTCCGGCTGGGTGACCGGGATTAGGGCGCCAAGCCTTTAAGGAGGGCTTGGCGCCCGTTCCAGTTTTTCGGCTCCTATCGCGAGTCCTTGCTTGAAGCGCTTACCGCCTGTGGTCGCCGACGGGGGCATTGATGCCCCTTGGTCTCCCCCACTCCGAAACCGTTGAGGCCACTGAATGGTGGTTGTGCGAGGCCGCTCATGCAGGCCTTCACCTCGAGAGATCCCACATCTAGACCCATCTACTCGGTCGGTGATGCTAAACCCCTAATGAAATACTTGTAGCATGAAGTAGCATTCTGCGGTCAATAACTAGAGGATCAGCGAAATGGCGGATGGCAATGTCCTTCGGATCGGGAGTGAGGGTCAAGCGGCCGCGTTCCTGGAAGGCGCGCTCGCAGGTCGATTCGATGGAAAAAACGTCGAGATTGAATTTCAAGACTGGCCAATTCTTAGTCTTCGAGCTAAGGGCGAAGGCTATGACAGCACGATCACGCCCGATATCGCTGAGGCTCTAGTCGAAATTCAGCATGCAATGAACCGTGCCTTCGCACGCCATGTTCATGGTAGTGGAAATGCTCGAGTTCTAACAGCAGATGAGCGACAGGAAATACAGTTCAAGGCGAAGGTCAAAAAGGGAAGCTCTCTTATTGAGGTCAACCTTGGCGAGTACGCGGAGAAGCTCTCAACAGCACTGGCGGGAAAAATGACTGGTACAGAGATTGTTGTGACCGTTCTCGGGCTGGCGTTCATCGCGGGGAGCACGTTGATGGTCAAGTCTTTCTTGAAAGGACGGGCCGAGGAGAAGCAGGCGGACCGCGACTTCCAAAAACTCGTTGCGCTGTCCCAGCAAGAGACGAAGCGACTAGAGACCGTCACGCGCGCGATGGCGGGAAACCCAAGGTTGAGAGCCGATCAAGAGGATTTTGACGAGAGCAGACGAGAGGTCCTGCGAAGTGTTGGCGATGCCTCCTCTCTAGAGGTCAATGGTGTTGAGATGTCGAACGCGATCGCACGCTCCATATCGACTTCTTCGCGCAGAAAGGCCAAGGAACTCCAACTCAACGGGAACTACAAGATCTTCAAAATCGATTGGCAGAATGAAGAGAATGTTCGTTTGTGGTTGGGTGGTGGAGATAGAAATGGCGAATTCGTGGCCTCCCTAGGGACGGACACCATCACGGATGAACACCGAGAGCTTCTTAAGACTGCTGAATGGGAGCGGAAGTCGCTGTACATGCAGATTAACGCCACGGAGCTGAGCGGTGATATCACTACAGCGCGCATCGTCAGCGTTTCTTGGCCGCGGAGGCCGAGGCGACTGCGCGAGGTGGACTCGGAGTAAGACGGTACTTCAAAGAGAATGCTTTTATGAACTCGGAGCCATTTACGACAATGGCTAAAAGAGCTCTTCGCTGTCTCGCACCGACGGTCACCCCAAAGATGCTCTCTTTAAGTCACCGGCGATCAGGTGCACTCAGCGAGTCGATCTCCGTCGAGTTGATCTCCCTTTTCAGAAGGTTGAGTCCCCAGGGAAGTGAGTCATGTGGTTTTGCGGCATCTCCAAGTAGAGCTTAAAGGGGAGGCCTCGAAGCAATGCGGGACGATCAATTGAACGATGCAAGTGGGACAGAGATGCCACGGTTTGTGCCATTCCTAAAGTGGGCCGGAGGTAAGCGCTGGCTTGTGAGCAGTCATGCCCATTTATTGCCAACAACTTTCAATAACTATATCGAACCGTTCGTTGGGGCAGGATCTGTCTATTTCCACCTGCAGCCGGACAAGGCACTACTTGGCGATGCAAATACTGAGCTAGTTGCGACATATCAAGCGATTCAGAGCGACTGGCAGGGGCTCGTCAGTAGCCTGCGATACCGCCAGCGGCGTCATCGAGAGGACGCAGACAGTTATTACTACTGGCTTCGCGGGAAGATGCCCGAGGACCTTACGCAGCGAGCGTCTAGGTTGATCTACTTGAATCGCACATGCTTCAACGGCATTTATCGTGTGAACCGTGAAGGGGAATTCAACGTACCCCGCGGGACAAAGAATAAAGTTCTTATCGAGACAGATAACTTTGCAGGGATGTCTCGGTTGCTGCAAGGTGCCGAGCTAGTAGCTGGGGACTTTGAGGTGCTGGTTAATCGGGCGAAGAAAGGCGACTTAGTCTTCGCAGATCCACCATACACCGTTCTGCACAACTACAACGGTTTTCTTAAGTACAACGAAATCTTGTTTTCTTGGGCGGACCAACAGCGACTTTCACAAGCGCTGCTGCGCGCGGCACGCCGTGGCGTGAAGATTTTTTGTACGAACGCCAATCACCAATCTGTGCGCAGCCTTTACACGAATCCGGAATTCACACTTAAGGTCGTCTCCCGGTACTCACGCATTTCCGCTGATAGCGCGAGCCGAAAAACCTTCGAAGAGCTGATCATCCGAGCCAACATCTAAGGAGAGCAAAAGAATGTCAGAACTTGGCGCACTGCTGAACACTGCCGCAACTCAAGGCAACCCGATTGATGCGCTGAGAGCGTTCCTAGCCCGTGAAGATGCTATGGAGACTGCACGCCAGATTGATCAAATGCGCTTCGTTGGCTACGTTCTAGAGCTCGGCTTCGACATAGCAAAAATTATTACAAGCGACCCGTACAAGTTGGCGGTCGGCGGCATACCCCGGGGGTCTTTTTTGATCATGACCCCAGTGAATGCCGGCAACACACCACCCCACTTCACATTGCTTCGTGTGACCGGTGTGTCGCCTACGCCGTTGTCGAGCCAGGTTCAACAGACATATTTTGAACTGCATAAGAAAGCGATGCCAGAACTCGACGTCTGGACGCAGAGCGAGTTGCAATGGGGGGCTCTCGATTGCGACGTACTCGGAATGTTCTATGCCAATCCGCAGGACATGCGCAAGCTTGGATTTTCTGGAGACGTGAATAACGTGGTTAGCGCGCATCGGTACAAGGTTTTTGCTCCTGATGACGCGCTGCTGAGGCTCATCGTTAACGGGATGGTTAAGCCAGATGATCGTATCGAGATCGGTGCGCTACGAACCATGGAATGTGGCCTGTACAGCACTGGCGGTGTTACGAACATCCCAGTAGAGATTTCGATGAAAGACTTCAAAGGTTGTCGAACCGCGATGTTTGGAAAAACCCGTCTGGGTAAATCTAATGTCGTGAAGTTGTTAGCGCAAGGTATGCTGGATGCCACCGAGCAAGACGGCTCGGTCGGTCAACTTATCTTTGACATCAACGGAGAGTACGCGAACGATAACCCTCAGGATGGGAATCGCTCGTTGCGCTCAGCGAATGAAGCGCGCTCTCAGGTCTATGCGTTGACCGCTCGCCCAGGCACGCCGTCGCGGCCCTTGCGAATGAATTTCTATGAGCAACCAACTGCTTGTCTTGAGGTGCTGGGACAGATGCTGGCTCAAGACAATAAGACTTCCATTTATATCCGGAGCTTCGCCGGAGTAACGCTTCCAGAAATAGCTGAGATCTCCGGCATGACCCCGTCAGATAGGTCGCGTGCTGTTCGCAAGATTCAGATGTATTGGGCAATACTCAACAAGGCGGGGTTTCCAGCGGACGAGTCACGCCTGAGAAATTTGAACCTTTATGCTTCAAAGCACGTTCAGCACTTTGACTGCCACTTCAATCAAGCGCTTAGAGAAGCTGCATACGCAGCAGTGCGAGGGGCTCAGTCGGTCCCACCAAACCCTACGAATTTGGACCAATTACAGACTGAATTGGAAGTCATTGCAGAGTTCAGGCGCGAGTTTCCCAACGATCAATCCCTTCAAAGCAGCGATGGTCGCCCGGGCTTCGATTCAGACGCGATGGCGCTGCTAGAGTTTTTGAATCCCGCAACTGGCGCTGGTCCTACGGTGATCCGTCCTTATCGCGAATACCACGCAGCAAATGCAGGGAATTTTCAAGAAGAGATCTTGAGACTGCTTGATCAGGGGCGAACAGTTATTTTGGATCTTGGAAACGCAACCGATTCTATTCGTAGATATTTCTCGAACATGCTCTCTTCAGCGGTTTTTAGCGCTCAAGAAAGCAAGTTTGTAGCAAACACATTGGGCAACAAGTATGTACAGCTTTACTTTGAAGAAGCTCACAACATTTTCCCGCCGGACAGCAAAGATCTAACTGGCGTGTATGCTCGGTTTGCTAAGGAAGGTGCCAAGTTTCACATCGGAATGGTGTATTCAACGCAGTCTCCTTCAACTATCAACAGAGAACTGCTTGCTCAAACGGAAAACTTCTTTGTTGGGCATCTTTCCAGCCAGGATGAAACAAGAGCCTTATCAAGAGTGCAAATCGCTTTCTCCGGTGTGGAAGAAGACATCCTGAGAGCAAAGACTCCTGGGTATATGCGAATGTTGACTATGTCGCACAGGTTTGTCGTACCAACCCAAGCTTCGAAATTCGAAGCTCGGCAAGCCTCTGCTGCCTAACGGAGACATCCCAATGCCATATAGTCAAGGCACACGGCTGCCGGGGGAGTCCGCATCAAAGTTGGGCCACTTGGCGGTTGTACAGAGCGATTGGGTGAGGAGTCTTGTTGAAGACTTTGAGAGCACAAAAGCTCTCGATGAAGACCCGTCTACTACGGCTTGGCAGTCCTTTGATTCAAACGGCGTTGAGCCATTAAGGAGCATTTGGGCTGTCGACGGTTCATTCGTGTCTGTGAGGTCCAGTCAGAAACCGCCAAAGGAAGTTGCGTTCGTCAAGACAGCGCTACTCATGCTGGACAAAGCCAAACTCGATGTCATCGACAAGGACCTTCCTCACCCTCTTTTACTGCGCGATGCCCTGAAGGACAGCGGAGTGCAACATGCCTCCGTCTTTCCTTTGAAGAACGTGCGTACGCCTTTGGGGAGCAACTACGAGGCCGTGCGTCACATCGTTCGCGATTCGATGCAAGTAGATCAGAGTGGGGCGTTTTACGAGACGTTCAGATGGCTTGCCTTTCGTAAATGGGACTCTGAATCTACGGCACGTTCGCCTGGATTTCAGTGCCCTCATTGCGGTCAGGAGATTCCCGACGGACTCGCTCATGGAACGGACTCGCGCCATTGTCCGCATTGCGAGGGCGAAGTGTTCTTATCCGATGTATGGGGCTTCCATTTGGAAATGGACGAGGACAGCGCTCCCGAGTCGCTGGCATCTTCCTACATGCTTGTCATGGAGCATCTGATGCTTTTCACAGCGGTCAGGCTGATGTGGCATCACACCGATCGAACATTGGTCACTGACACGCTATTCATCAAGGATGGTCCGCTGACTTTGCGGAGTCAGTATTCGAAGCTCGTGCCGAACATTCGTGCATTCCTTCAGTTCGCTAAGACACAACGGCGCCCTGTACACATCATCGGTCAAGAAAAAAGTGGAGCTTTTTTTGACCATCTTGACTCTATTGTGCGATTTGCCGCGCCACATTCGAGAGGTGAGCCAATTGGCTATGCCCCGCTTACGCATGCGTTCGTGCGGCGGGAGGTATATCGCTCGCCAGATCTGTCTAACCCATATGGATCACGCACAAACTGGGGCGAAAAGCTGTACGTGAAGATCGATCCGAACTCGCACATGGTATTAAACGTGCCGACAGGGGACTACCTTGACGATGCCGATCGACCCGTTGCGCAGGACCTTATTGGGCTGGCGCGAATATTGGCGACAGTGCCCTCGCTTATTAGTCACAAGTTTGAAGGTGCCATGTTTCCGGTAGAGCTCGCAAACGGGATTGCGTCAATGTCTAGTTATCCATCCGCGACCATCCTCCAGCGATTCCTTGACGGGCAGCAGCGCTGATCAGGAATTTCAGTGCGATGGCTGATGGAGCGCCATTGCAGGATTCCGCATTGTTCCGCTCGTCGGCCGCTTGAGACTACATAGCGGCTCGTGTAAACGCTGCCCGTGCTCCTGACCCAAACCCTCAATATCCCCGCCCCGGATCAACCACATCCATCGGCTCTTCCCCCTCCGCCACACGCAAGATATTCGCCGCGATCTGCCGCGCAGACGAGGAGGGAATCGCAACCGAAGCCAGATGCGGCGTGATCAGCACCTGCGGCATGCCCCACAGCGGGTCATCGGCTGGCAGCGGCTCGCGCTCGAACACATCGAGCGTCGCGCTGCCGATGTGCCCGCTCTGCAGCAGTGCCGTCAGCGCCGCCTGATCGACCAGCGCCCCGCGGGCCACATTCACGAAAGCAGCGCCGGGCCTCATGCGCTCCAGCCGTGCGCGGTCGAAAAGGCCTTTGGTATGCGGCGTGAGCGGCAGCATCAGCACGACGATGTCGGCCTGGCCGAGCACGTTGTCCAGCGTCTCCATGCCCGAGAAGCATTCCACGCCTTCGATCAGCCGCTGGCTGCGCGACCAGCCCAGCGTTCTGAAGCCCTGGCGCTGCACTTCGGTCGCGGCCATGGCGCCGAGATGGCCCAGGCCGAGTACGGCCACCGTGATTTCCTCGGGCGAGCGCGGGTGGCGGTAGGCCCATTCGCCGCGCCGTTGGGCCTGCTCGAAGTGGGGAATGTCGCGCGCATGGCGCAGCACGGCGAAGAGCACGTAGCCGGCCATCATGCGAGACATGTTCGGATCGGTGATGCGCGTGATGGGGATGCCGGCCGGCAGGTCGCTGCGCGAGACCAGCGCGTCGACGCCGGCGCCCAGGTTGACGATGAGCCGCAGGTTCAGCATCTGCTGGAAGAAGCCCTCTGGCGGCTTCCAGGCCATGGCGTAGTGCACGTCCTCGGGCCGCTCGAGGGCGCTGGAGTGGACCACCTGCAGGTCGGGCAGCTGCGCCTGCAGTGCCTTCTGCCAGGCGCCGAAATCGTCGAAGTCGCTGTAGAAGACCAGGGTGCCGAGGCGTTGCTGTGCCATCTTCATGTGCTCTTCTGCTGCTGTTCGCTGGCGCTGCGAACCAGCCGTGCCACGGCCTCGATCGCGAACTCGTAGCCGTCGCCACCCAGGCCCGCGATCACGCCATGGGCCGCCTTGGAGATGAAGGAGTGGTGGCGGAAGGGCTCGCGCTTCCAGATGTTGCTCATGTGGGCTTCGATGATCTTGCCGGGGAAGGCCAGCAGTGCGTCGAGGATGGCGATGGAGGTGTAGGTGAGGCCGGCCGCGTTGATGACGATGCCGTCGGCCACGCCGCGCGCCTCCTGGATCCAGTCGATCAGCTGGCCTTCGTGGTTGGACTGCAGGAAGCGCAAGCTCACGCCCAGCAACGCGGCCTTCTGCTCGCAGCGCGACTGCAGCACCGGAAAGCTGTCGCTGCCGTAGGTCTTGTTGGCATCCAGG
This sequence comes from Variovorax sp. TLI9-5A, assembly GCF_056867935.1. Taxonomy (NCBI): domain Bacteria; kingdom Pseudomonadati; phylum Pseudomonadota; class Betaproteobacteria; order Burkholderiales; family Comamonadaceae; genus Variovorax; species Variovorax sp. TLI9-5A. Next base: position 1,936,826 of record NZ_CP200310.1, read on the forward strand.
CCATAGAGGTTGGCGTTGGGCCCGTTGAGGAACCAGACCGTGAGGGTAGGAGGAAGCGTGGTGGTGTTGCTCATCATGGGTGCTCTCAGGCTTCGTGGGGAATGGTGGCCTGCATGGCGGGCAGTTGCGCGAACTGGGCATACCAGCGCGTTGCGGCGGGATGGCTGGCGCGCCAGTCCAGTTCAGGAAAACGGAAGTCGAGGTAGCCGAGGCCGCAGCCGATGGCGACTTCGCCGATGGTGGGGCGGGCCACCGCCAGCTCCGGCGCGATGGCCTCGATGGTGCCCAGGCAGGCCGTGACCTTGGTCAGCAGCGCCTGGCGCCAGACGGGCCACTGCATTTCAGTGGGCCGCGCCGTGAGTTCGTAGCGCGCAAGCAGCGCGGCGTCGAGCAGGCCGTCGCCCATCGACTGGCGCGTGAGCGCCTTCCAGCGCGCGGGGCCGGCCGGCGGAAAGATGCCGGCGCTGCCCAGGCTGTCGATGTATTCGCAGATCACGCGGCTGTCGTAGAGCGACTCGCCGTCGTCCAATATCAGCGTGGGCACCTTGGCCAGCGGGTTGTGCGCCGCGATGCGGCTGTCGCGGCGCACCGGATGCGCGGCGCTGTCGAGCCATTCGATGCGTTCGGCCTGGCCGCTCAGGTGTGCGCAGACCATGACCTTGCGCACGAAGGGCGAGGTTGGGGCATACAGCAGTCGCATGATGCTCAAGGCTCCAGGACGAGTTTGCCGAACACCTGGCCGCTCTCCAGCAGCACGTGGGCCTGTGCGGCCTGGGCCAGCGGCAGCCGCGCATGCAGGCGCGGCGCGATGCGTCCGCTGGCGAGCAGCGGCAGCACGTGGCGCGCAATGGCCTGGGCCATGCGCGTCTTCTCGGCATGGGTCTGCGGGCGCATGGTGGATGAATGCAGGCTCAGCTGGCGCTGCATCAGCGTGAGCAGTTCCACCGTGACGGCGGACCCCTGCATGAATGAAAGGCTCACGTGCCGGCCGCCAAAGGCCATGGCCTGCAGGTTGCGGCGCACGTAGTCGCCGCCGACGATGTCCAGCACCACGTTCACGCCGCGCCCGTTGGTGAAGTCGATGCAGGCCTGCACGAAGTCGGTGGTGGGCCAGCAGACTGCGAGGTCGGCGCCCATGGCTTTCAGTTCTGCGAAGCGGGCCTCGTCGCTCGCGGTCGCGATGACGGTGCAGCCGGCCGCATGCGCCATCTGCACTGCCAGCGAGCCGATGCCGCCCGTGGCGCCGTGGATCAGCACGGTCTCGCCCATGGTCAGCCGGCCCAGCTCGAAGAGGTTGTGCCAGACGGTGAAGAGCCCTTCAGGCAGGGCCGCTGCCTCTGCGTCGGACAGCCGCGCCGGCACTGCGAACGAATGGTCCACTGCAGCCACGCACCAGGGCGCATAGCCGCCGCCGGGCACGAGCGCCATGCGCCGCGTGCCGCGCAGCGCGGTGTCGACGCCCGGGCCGCAGGCGACGACCTCGCCGCAGACTTCGAGGCCCAGCACGTCGGTGACGCCGGGCGCGGGCTTGGCGATGCCCTGGCGCTGCATGATGTCGGGCCGGTTGATGCCGGCGGCCAGCACGCGCAGCAGCACTTCGCCGGGGCCAGGTTGCGGCACGGGCCGCTCGGCGAGCACCAGCACGCTGGCATCGCCCGGTTCGCGGGCCACGATGGCCTGCATGGTGGAGGGCAGGGCTTCGCTCATGGCTGGGGGCTGAAGACGCTCACGCCTTCAGGGGCCAGAGCCAGTCCTGCGACCGAGCCGACCGGCCATTGCCGCATGGCCGTGAGGCCCGGGCTGCGCACGGTGACGATCTGGCGTGCCGTCATCGGCAGGTCGACATCGACGAAGGTGTTGATGTGGTCGCCCTGGAACACGTGGTTGACCACGGTGCCGCTGAGCACCGAGGCCGGGTGCAGGTTCTCCAGCCGCAGGTGCTCGGGCCGCACATAGACGTCGAGCCGCTCGCCTTCATGCGAGGCGTGCACCAGCCGGTCCTGCGACAGGCTGATGAGCCCCGAGCCCAGGCGCAGCTGCACGTCGCCCGCGCCCTTGCCGTGGTAGTGGGCCGGCAGGATGTTCACGTCGCCCAGGAAGGACGCGACGAAAGGGTCCTGCGGGCTCTGGTAGAGCTCGGCCGGCGGCGCGATCTGGCGGATCACGCCCGCCGACATCACCGCGATGCGATCGGACATGGCCAGCGCCTCGCCTTGGTCGTGCGTGACGAACACGGTGGTCAGGCCCAGGCGGCGCTGGATCTCGCGGATCTCCACCTGCATGGAGCCGCGCAGGCTCTTGTCCAGGGCCGAGAAGGGTTCGTCGAGCAGCAGCACCTTGGGCTGGATGACGAGCGCGCGCGCCAGTGCCACGCGCTGCTGCTGGCCGCCCGAGAGTTCGCGCGGCTTGCGGTGGCCCAGGCCGTCGAGCTTGACCATGGCCATGGCCTCGCGGATGCGCCTGGCGGCTTCGTCCGTGGGCACGCCCTGCATGCGCAGGCCGTAGCCGATGTTGCGCTCCACCGTCATGTGCGGGAACAGCGCGTAGTTCTGGAACACCAGGCCGATCTTGCGCAGGTGCGGCGGGTCGCTGGTGACGGGGCGGCCTTCGATGAAGACCTCGCCGCTGTCGGCCTCGGCAAAGCCTGCGATCAGGTTCAGCAGCGTGGTCTTGCCGCACCCCGAAGGCCCCAGCAGGGTGAGGAACTCGCCGCGCCGGATCTTCAGCGAGACATCGCGCAGCACGGTCTGGTCGTGGTACTTCTTGACCACGCCTTCGATGCTGACGGCCACGTCGGACACGTTGGCCACATTTGCGGCAGCAGGGCCGAGCTCGGAAGGGACAGGATTCATGGGCCGAAACGATAAGCCCATCGGCTGCCGTCGGGCCTTTGCAGATATTGAGGCCGCCCCTCGGAAAAAACGAAACAGGCGATTCCTCCAGCGTGAGCGCAGCGCCTTCGCTGCGTTGCCGCTGCGCTTCGCTTTTTCCTAAGCCTTGCGTCTGAAAAACATGATTTTCAAACGCGGTGCCCTTCATCAGACTCGCCCCCCAATCGGTGCCTGGCAGTGCCGGCCCGCCCGGCCGAGATCTCCGGCGCCGATCATCCTGAGGAACATCAAATGTCAGTGGAGTCAGTGGAGAAAATCAACACCCTCGTGGTCGGCGCAGGCCAGGCCGGCATCGCGATGAGCGAGCATCTGGCGGCCATGGGTGTTTCGCACCTCGTGCTCGAACGCAATCGCATCGCGGAGCGCTGGCGCTCGGAGCGCTGGGATTCGCTGGTCGCCAACGGCCCGGCCTGGCACGACCGCTTTCCGGGGCTGAAGTTCGAGGGCATCTCGCCCGAGGCCTTTCCGCCCAAGGAGCGCATGGCGCAGTACTTCGAGGACTACGCAGCCATGCTGAAGGCCCCCGTGCGCACCGGCGTGGAGGTGCAGCGCGTCGAGCGCCATGTCGGCCGACCGGGCTTCAAGGTGACCACTTCGCAGGGCGTGATCGAGGCGATGAACGTGGTCGCGGCCACCGGCCCGTTCCAGATTCCGGCCTATCCCGCCATCGTGCCGGCCGATGCGCCGGTCGCGCAGCTGCATTCGTCGGCCTACAAGAACCCGGGCCAGCTGGCCGATGGTGCGGTGCTGGTGGTGGGTGCGGGCGCTTCGGGCTCGCAGATCGCGGAAGAGCTGCGCCAGGCCGGGCGCAAGGTGTACCTGTCGGTGGGCGAGCATTACCGTCCGCCGCGCGCCTACCGCGGGCGCGACTACTGCTGGTGGCTGGGCGCGCTCGGCCTGTGGGACGAAGTGCGCATCAAGCCCAAGAAGAAGCACGTGGCCTTTGCCGTGAGCGGTTATGAAGGCGGCCGCACGGTGGACTTCCGTCGCCTGGCGCATGCGGGCATCGAACTGGTGGGCCTGACCGAGTCCTACGAGGGCGGCGTGATGCGCTTCGCCGAAGGCCTGGCCCGCAACGTGGCGGAGGGCGACCAGGCCTACTTCGACGTGCTGCGCGAAGCCGATGCGTACATCGAGCAGAACGGCCTGCCGTTTCCGCCCGAGCCCGAGGCCTGGGAGCTGCTGCCCGACCCCGCATGCCTGACCGAACCCATCCTGAGCCTGGACCTGAGCGAGGCCGGCATCACCACCGTGCTGTGGGCCACGGGCTTCAAGTTCGACTACAGCTGGCTGCAGGTCAATGCCTTCCACGAGAACGGCGAGCCGTACCACAAGCGCGGCATATCGGCGGAAAGCGGCATCTACTTCCTGGGCCTGCCGAACCTGGTGAACCGCGCCTCGTCGTTCATCTACGGCGTGTGGCACGACGCCAAGTACATCGCCGACCACATCCTTTTGCAGCAGGGCTACATGTCCTACGAAAAGAGCTGAGCGCGCGGGCTGCATAAGTGCTGCATCAATGAGAAGGCCGCCGGATCCTGCGATCCGGCGGCCTTCGTCATTCAGTGCGCGCCGTGGGCCGCAGCACTCTGCGGCTTGCTGATGTATCCAGTCAGCGGCAGAGGAAGTCGACGAGCCCGGCCAGCATGCGGTCGCAGGCCTGCAGCTGCGACAGCTCCACGTATTCGTCGGCCTTGTGCGCCACGGTGATGCTGCCGGGGCCGCACACCAGCACGGGCGTCTGCTGCCAGCTCTGCTTGAACAGGCCGCCCTCGCTGCCGTAGTCGACCTTGGTGGTGGGCGTGCCCTCGGGCAGCAGTCCGCGCAGCAGGCCGACGGCGGGCGCGTCTTCCGGCGTCGAAAGGCTGGGGTAGCTGTTCTGCAGCGTGACCTCGGGCAGCGGTGCGTCGGCATGCTGGGCCTCGCGCTTCACGCGTGCGGCCAGGTTCTGCAGGATGCGTTCGAGGATCTGCGCCGGTTCGTCCTGCGCGACGTTGCGGATCTCGAAGTTCAGCGTGCATTCGCTGGGCACGATGTTGAGCGCGCGGCCGCCCTGGATGGTGCCCACGTGCACGGTGGAGTAGGGCACGCCGTAGCCTTCTTCGCGCGGGCCGCTCTCGGCCAGCTCGCGCTGCACCTCGCGCGCCGAGGCCACGAGGTCGCTGGCCATGTGGATGGCATTGACGAACTGCGGCGCCAGGCCCGAGTGTCCGGCCTCGCCGCAGCAGACCGCACGGTAGGCGGCCTTGCCCTTGTGGCCGGTGCCGATGCGCATCAGCGTGGGCTCGCCGACGATGCACAGGTACGGCGCCGGAAGATGGCCTTCGAGCCGGCGCAACAGATGGCGCACGCCGACGCAGCCGATTTCCTCGTCGAAGGACAGAGCAAGTTGCAGCGGCCTTTTCAGCGGCCGCCCCGCAGCCGCCACCATGGCGGTGACCGCGCAGGCGACGAAGCCCTTCATGTCGGCTGCGCCGCGTCCGTAGATGCGGCCGTCCCTGTGCGTGGCCTCGAAAGGCGGCGAGGTCCAGGGCTGCCCTTCCACGGGCACCACGTCGGTGTGGCCCGACAGCAGCACGCCGGGCACGCCCTCGGGCCCGACCGAGGCGAACAGGTTGGTGCGGCGCGGGTCCTCGGGGGCCGGCGCGCGCGTGGAGGCGATGCCGGCGGACGACAGGATCTCTTGCACCGCGGCGATGAGTCCGTCGTTGGGCCGAAGGGAGACGGAGGGAAAGGCGATCAGCGTCTCCAGCAGGGAGACGCTGGAGACGCTGGCGGAAGGTTCAGGGGTCATGGTTTTTGCGCAGGTGGCACGTCGGACGACTCCGGCGCCACGGGATGGGGATCGAAGAAGCTGGCTGCGCTCATGCCCGGGATGTACTGGTCGGAGATGTAGGCGCGGCAGCGGTCCATGAAGGCCTGGGTCAGCCGCGATTGCTTCATGGGTTTGTAGGTGGCCAGCCCCAGGAGCATGGGGCGGTTCTTGCCGGCCAGGCGCACGCGCACCAGGCGCTTGCCGTCCAGCGACAGGTTGGACTTGGGCCGCACGTTGAACAGCGCATAGCCGATGCCGTTGGCGGCCATGGAGCGCACCACCTCTTCCGAACGCGAACGCGCCACGATGTTGGGCGCGAGGCCGACGCTGGCGAACAGCGAGGTGAAGTAGTCGCGGCTCATGGGCAGGTCGAGCAGCACGAAGGGCTGCGGGGCGAGCTCCTCGAAGGTGACGGCCTTCTGTTGCGCGAGCGGATGCAGTTCGCTCACCAGCACGTAGGGCGGCAGCGTGGCCAGGCTCTCGAACTCGATGTCGTCGTCCAGGCGCAGGTCGTAGGTGAGGGCCACGTCGATCTCGAGCGAGCGCAGCTTGTTCATGAGCACTTCCTGGTCGCCCTCCACCATCTGCATCTCGACCCGCTCGAAGGCGCGCGCGAAGCGGAAGATGACCTCCGGCGCGATCATGGCCGTCAGCGACTGGAAGCTGCCCACGCGCAGCGGGCCCTGCATCACGTCGCCGGTGTCGGAGGCGATCTCGTACAGGCGCGAGGAGCGTTCGAGCACGTCCTGGCACTGGTTCAGCACCAGCGTGCCGATGGCCGTGAGCCCCAGCCCCTTGGAAGGGTGGCGCACGAACAGCTGGACGTTGAGTTCGCTCTCGATGTGAGCGATGGCCGCGGAGATCGAAGGGGAGGAGATGTGGATCTGCGCGGAGGCCGCGGCGATGCTGCCGTGCTTGGCCGTCGCGACGAAGTACTCCATCTGGCGCAGGGAGACGCGGTTGAGCATGTCGGTACAGGAAGGCGCGCCACGCGCGGCGCGAAAGCGAGCGCGCCAGTTTAGCGACACCCCTGCGTCAGAGATTGCCGGGCACACCGAAGCTGGGGGCTGCGCGCGGGTCCAGGGCCCGCGTGATGTAGGCCTCCTGCTGCGGCGCGTAGACCTGCCAGGTGGCGTACAGCGCCTGTACGGGGTCGGATTCGACCCAGTCCAGCCGCAGGTCGACCACGGGCCAGTTCTGCGTGCCGTAGACCAGCAATCCCGCTGAATGCACGGGGCCTTCCTCGCCGCCGGCTGCCTGGCCGGCGAGCATGGCCTGCATCAGTCGCTCCGCCAGCGCCCCCTCGGCTTTCTCGAAGGCCGCCAGCATGGCCGCCGGCACCTCGCGGTTGTGCAGCATGTTGCCGGCGCAGGCCGCGTGCGTGCCCACCACGCTTGCCAGGGTACCCAGCGCGTTGGCGCCGGTGAACACCACCGGCGGGTTGTGTGCGTCGATGGCCATGAGCTGGCGGTAGTCGATGAAGGGCCGCTGCTGCTGCAGCTGCGCCACGGCCTGCGCGGGCGTGTTGCCGGCGGCCATCAGGTCGAGCAGCAGCGGGCCCAGGTCGGGGTCGGTGATGTTCTGGCTGGCGGCGGCGCCCACGCCACGGCGGCCGCGCACGCAGCGCGACGCCACGGCAGGCGAAGAAGAAGCCACGGCCGCACCGAACTGGCCGGTGGCGGGACAGCGCGCAACGATGGAGAAGGTCATGGCGCTCAGTCGGGAATGACGGCGGTGGCGTCGATCTCCACCAGCCATTCGGGGCGGGCCAGGGCCGAGACCACGATGCCCGTGGACACCGGGAACACGCCCTTGAGCCAGCGGCCGACCACGAGGTAGACGGCCTCGCGGTAGCGCGGGTCGATGATGTAGATGGTGATCTTGCAGATGTCCTGCAGCTCGCCGCCGGCTTCCTCCAGCAGCATGGCGATGTTGGACATGGCCTGTTCGGCCTGCCCGGCGACGTCGCCGATGCACACGCTCTCGGAGGTTTCCAGGTTCTGGCCGATCTGCCCGCGCAGGAACACGGTGCGGCCGCGCGCGACGACGGCCTGGCAGAGGTCGTTGTCCAGCTTCTGTTCCGGGTAGGTCACCTTGGTGTTGAAAGGACGGATGCGGGTGTGCTTCATGGTCGCTGCAGGGGGCTGGGGGCAAGAGACGCCGATGGCGCCGGGACCGGCATGGTCGTCGGCGCCGGCCGTCGGCGCCATTTGTTTTTTCCGTGCGACCGTTTAGGAATTTCCGAGCGGCACGCGCGCCGGGGCCCTCGGAAAATTTGAGCCACCTGTACGTAAAAGGCGATTAGGCCGCGGCGTAAGCCATTCCTATGATCCGGCCCCGTGATGCAGGTGCTGCACACGCAGAAGGTGTTGCAGGTGTTTCAGGGCACCTGCAGCCGCAGTACCGACAGATGTTCAACTTTTACGATCGAGGTTCAATCAATGATTCGCAAGCTTCTGACTTTGTGCGCGCTCTCCGCCGCGCTGGGCGGCACCACCGCATGGGCACAGGACAACGCGCTCGTGGTGAGCACCTGGGGCGGCAGCTTCCGTGACCTCATCGACGACAACATCGGCAAGGAATTCACCCGCCAGACCGGCGTGCCCGTGAAGTACGTGACGGGCGGCACCATCGATCGCCTGAACAAGGCCAAGCTGGCCGCCAAGCCCGAGAGCGACATCACCTTCACCACCTCGCACGTGGGCTGGCTGTATGTGAACAGCAACCTGTTCGAGCAGATCGACACCGCCAAGATCCCGAACTACGCCAACTTGGTGGACCGCGCCAAAATCAGCCCGTACCACATCGGCAGCTGGGCGTACGTCTACTCCATCGGCTACCGCCCCGACCTGGTGCCCGCCAGCATCAAGCTCGAAAGCTGGAACGACCTGTGGAACCCGGCGCTCAAGGGCAAGCTCAGCGCGCCCGACTTCGACCCGAGCCACATCATCGCGGTGTCGGCCATGCTCTCGGGCGGCGACGCCGCCACCTGGGAGAAGGGCCAGGACAAGCTCAAGGCGCTCAAGCCTAACTTCAAGGCCTTCTACACCAACGACGCCAACGCACAGCAGCTGATCGCCACCGGCGAGACGCCCGTGGAAGTGATCCTGTCGATGAACGCGTACCACATGGCCAGCCAGGGCGTGCCGATCAAGGTCGTCATGCCCAAGGAAGGCGCGGTGCTCGGCGTGGACACCATGGCCATCATGAAGGGCACGACCAAGGCCGACCTGGCCTACAAGTTCCTGAACATCGCGCTGTCGGCCGACGTGCAGTCGAAGATCGTCGCCTCCAAGAAGGCCAGCCCGGTCGTCACCAACGCGAAGGTCTCGGCCGAGGACGCCAAGCTGCCCGGCGTGTTCACCACCAAGGCGCAGTGGGACACCCAGGCCATCGTGATCGACAACAAGCTGCGCGCCGAGAAGACCGCCGAATGGCGCAAGTGGTTCACCGAGAACATCATGAACTGACCCCTCACTGGAGCACGCAAGCCGGGGAGACCGGCGCGGCCGATGCCGCGCCGGTCTCCCCGCGACGATCGAGCATCTGAAGAAGTTGAATGTTGTTGGGAAGGGCGGGAATGCGTTCCGATCTACGGGCCTGGCTGGTGTCTCCGGCCGTCATTGTTGCGGCGGGCATCGCCGTGTCGCTGCTGGCCGTGCTGCAGTTCAGCTTCCGCGCCTTCGTGCCCGGCTCGCTGGACGTGGGCGGTCTCACGCTGGAGAACTTCAGCGGACTGACCAAGTCGATCTATCTCTCCGCGTTCGCCAACACCCTGCTGCTGAGCGTGGAGACGACGGTGTTCTCGCTGCTGGCAGCCTATCCGCTGGCCTACGCGCTGGTGCGCGTGCGCAACCGCGCGCTCAAGTCCTTCATCCTCGTGGTGTCGATCACGCCGCTGTTCCTGGGCGAGATCGTGCGCACCTACTCCTGGATCGCGGTGCTGGGCAGCAACGGCTTCATCAACGGCGTGCTGCGCCGTGTCGGGCTGATCGAGTGGCCGCTGGAGCTCATGTTCACCCACCTGGGCGTCCTGGTGGCGCTGGTGCACGTGACCATCCCGGTGGTGGTGCTGATGCTGGCCACGGCCATCTCCCACATCGACCGCGACTACGAGAAGGCCGCGCAGAGCTTGGGCGCGGGCCCGGTCAAGACCTTCCTCACGGTCACGCTGCCGCTGTCCATGCCCGGCATCCTCGCCAGCATCACCACGGCCTTTGCATGGACCTTCAGCGCCTTCGCCACGCCGCAGATGATCGGCGGCGGCCGCGTGCCGACCGTGTCCACGCTGGTCTACCAACTCGGCTTCTCGTCGATGAATTTCCCGCTGGCCGCGAGCCTGAGCGTGGTCGGCCTGCTGCTGACCGCTGCCGCGCTGCTCGCGCTGGGCCAGCTGACCAAACGGCTGAAGGCCGTCGGAGGGCACTGACACCATGAAGATCCAGAGCGCCCTGCCGCTTCCGCTGCGCATCGCCGGCCCCTTGCTGATCGCCGTGTTGCTGGGCTTCGTGCTGCTGCCGGTGGTGGTGGTCACCATCGCCGCGTTCAACGAGAAGGCCATCCTGAGTTTCCCGCCCGAGTCGTATTCGCTCCAATGGTTCGCGCGGGTGTTCAGCTACCCCGACTTCCAGCATGGCTTCAAGGCCAGCCTGGTCGTCACCGGCTGGTCGTCGTTCCTGGCGCTGGTGATCGGCACCTGCCTGGCCATCGCAGCGAAGCGGATGGAGTTCAAGGGCAAGCAGACCCTGCTGGCCATCCTGCATTCGCCGCTGGTGGTGCCGCACTTCACGCTGGGGCTGGGGCTGCTGATCCTGGTTTCGCAGGCCTCGGTGCAGCGCGGCTGGGGCATTGCCATCCTGTGCCATGTGATGCTGGTGCTGCCCTTCGTGATGCGCAGCGTCTACGTGTCGATGGAGAACCTGGACGAGCGCCTGGAGCAGGCCGCGGCCAGCCTGGGCGCATCGCCGCTCAAGGTGCTGCTGACCGTGACGGTGCCGCTGCTGGCGCCGGGTCTTTTCGGCGGCTGGCTGTTCGCGGCCATCATGTCCTTCAGCGAGTTCACCGCATCGCTGTTCGTGACCACGCAGGACACGCAGACGCTGCCCGTGGCCATGTACAACTACGTGCGCGAGTTCGCCGACCCGACGCTGGCGGCGCTGTCGGTGGTCTACATCGCAGTCACGGCCACCGTGCTGGCCCTGGCCAACTACTTCCTCGGCCTGGGCAAGATCCTGAACATCGAAGAGTGACGGAGGTCCGTGCGCACGCGGCCGGGCGCCGTCGAGTGCAGTCCAGGCCGCGGCGTTGACTGGGCCTGCGAACAGGGCCACCATGGCGCAGCGCCGCCAATGCCCGATACGGCGGCGCGCCTTTCGAGGCCGTGCGGCTCGCACCTGAGCTGTGGGGGTAACTCGAACAGGGCACCCAAGGGCGTTCGAGGGCAGTGTCCAGCCCCGGCTTTCAAGGAGCCACTCCATGACCGAAAGCGACAAGCTCTTCGCAGGCTCGATCCCCAAGCTCTACGACACGCTCATGGTCCCGTTGATCTTCGAGGCCTATGCTGCGGACACGGCCGAGCTGGTCGCCGGGTTCGCCCCCGGCGCGGTGCTCGAAACAGCCGCCGGCAGCGGCGTGGTCACGCGGGCGCTGGCGCCCAGGCTACGCGCTGGCACTCGCTACGTGGTGACCGACCTCAACCAGCCCATGCTCGACTACGCCGCCACCCGCCAGGGCAGCAGCAGCGGCATCAACATCGAATGGCAGCAGGCCGACGCGCTCAAGCTGCCGTTCGAAGACGCCTCGTTCGATGTCGTCTTCTGCCAGTTCGGCGCGATGTTCTTCCCCGACCGCACCGCCGGCTATGCCGAGGCGCGCCGCGTGCTGAGGCCGGGCGGGCGCTTCGTGTTCACCGTGTGGGACCGCATCGAGGACAACGCCTTCGCCGACGAGGTGACCAGCGCCGTCGCCGAGATCTTTCCGCAAGACCCTCCGCGCTTCCTGGCCCGCACGCCGCACGGCTATCACGACGTGGCGCTGATCCGCAGTGACCTGGGCCGCGCGGGCTTCACCAGCATCGAGATCGAGACGCGCGAGAGGACGAGCCACTCACCCTCGGCGCGCGACGTTGCCACCGCCTATTGCCAGGGAACGCCGCTGCGCAATGAGATCGAGGCGCGCGATGCCCATGCGCTTCAGGCGGCAACGGACAGGGCGGCGCAAGTCATCGCCGGCCGCCATGGCGAAGGCCCGGTGGCCGGCAAGATCCAGGCGCATGTGATCGTGGCGGCGGGGTAGCGAGGCAGGGCGGAAGGCGAGGGCGCTGTCTTCAGCGCGGAGCCCGCCGATCAACCCATCAATGCGTCGTGACGACGATGGGCGCGCCCTTGGTGATGATCATCGTGTGCTCGTACTGCGCGGACAGGTTGCCGTTCACGCCCGCAAGCGTCCAGCCGTCGGAAGCCTCGGTGACGATGCGGCTCTTGGTCGACAGGAAGGGCTCGATGGTGATGACCATGCCTTCGTGCAGCGTGCGCGTGTCCGAAGGGTCGAAGTAGCCGGGAATGTGCTCGGGTTCCTCGTGCAGCGCACGGCCGACGCCGTGGCTCGCGAGGTTCTCGATGATCTTGAAGCCGTAGGCCTTTGCCGTGCGCTCGATGGCGGCGCCGATACGGTTGATCGGCTGCCCGGCCCTGGCGGTTTTCATCGCTTCGGCCAGCGCAGTGCGGGTGGCGTGGCACAGGCGCGTTTTCTGCGGATTGGTGGGCGGCACCACGGTGGTTCCGCCGGTGTCGGCGAAGTAGCCGCCGAGCTCGGCCGACACGTCGACGTTGAGCACGTCGCCAGCGCGAATGATGCGGTCACCGGGAATGCCGTGCGCGGCCTCTTCGTTGATGCTGATGCAGGTCGAGCCCGGAAAGTTGTACGTGAGCTTCGGCGCCGACCGCGCACCGTGCTCCTCCAGCAGCCGCTGGCCGATCAGGTCGAGCTCGCGCGTGGTCATGCCGGGCTCCGCTGCACCGAGCATCCGCTGCAGCGTCAGCGAAACGATGCGGCCGATGCGCTTGAGTGCTACGACGTCGTCTTGTGTTTCGATGGTCATGTCTGTCGGGTCCTTGTGAAAGATGGGCGCGGGCTGATGATGGATGGCCCGCCGGGCAGGGGCCCGTCGATGCGATGGAGCGGGGCGGCCGGAGTGCATTGTTATATGCCGCATCGAATTTCCGGGCATCTTCGCCAGTCATTCGAATATTCTTGCTGTGGCGTACTCGCTCCCATCCACCCCCGTTCAGGTGCCTTCCCAAATGCCCGACCATCCCCACAGCCCCGCCGCCGAACGCAACAAGCAGCCCATCCTCGATGCACTGAGCGGCATCCTCGGCGAGCAGGGCGCCATGCTGGAGATCGCATCCGGCACGGGCCAGCATGCCGTCTGGTTCGCCACGGCGTTGAGTGGATGGACATGGCAGCCTACTGATGCCGATGCGCGCGCGTTGCCTGGGATTGCCGCTCGAATCGAGCAGGCTGCGTTGCCCAACCTTCGCGCGCCGCTTCTGCTCGACGTGACGGCATCCCGATGGCCATCGCAGGGTTTCGCCTTCGCTGAAGGAAAGGAGAGGTTCGATGCGATCTACTGCGCCAACATGATCCACATTGCGCCCTGGGCCGCATGCATCGGCCTGATGCAAGGGGCCGCGCGGCATCTGCGTCCTGGTGGGGTGCTGGTCACGTATGGGCCCTACTTCGAGGATGGAGTGGCGACGGCGCCGAGCAATCTGGCGTTCGATGAGGACTTGCGTGGGCGAAATCCTGCGTGGGGGATACGGCGTATCGAGGACGTGGCTGCGGAAGCGCAGCGGGTGGGGCTTGTGTTGCGGGAGAGGTATGTGATGCCTGCGAACAATCTGCTGCTGGTGTTCGGCTCCTAAGATCGACCCGAGGCTCGAATGAACAGCGAGCTTGCCCCCACATTTCTTTCACGCCCATGCCCCTACCACGTTATCGCAAACTGAACGTGCAACAGCAAAACGCTGTGGTCGAAGATTTGATCCGCCGGGAAGCGATGCACTGGCGAGAGAACCCTCTCCCTGAAGCGCTCAAGCTAAGTGGTCTTGAGCGAGGGGTTCAATGGGAGAGATCCATCATCATTGATCTCTGCATCGATTTCCCCGGGATGCCGAGACTGTCCGGCCTGCTGCTCACGCAGGACGAGAGATTCGTGGATTTCGAGATCGAAACCGACTCGGCGCACAGGGTTGTCGAATCGGTGGAAGCCTGGGAGGACGTGACTGCGACCCAAAACACCAATGAACGCAACCGCGGAATCGGCGCGGGTAGTGGCGCAATCGCAATCAAGGTGCTGCGGGGATTGAACACCTGATATTCCACTCAAGGGACCGAAGATGACGCGCCTTGAAGGCCAAAACTTTGCCGAGCTCAAAGCCCCGACGGACGCGCAAATTCGACGGCGCGTGCTCGCACTCCAGAGCGCGGGAAGACATTCATACGCGTCGCTGACGAGAGAAGACGGAAGCTACGTTCAAGTTGCGGGCGGCAGATCAACCTGCATGGTCGAAAGGTTTGACTCCGCAACCGGAAAGCGGGAGAGGGCATTTCACGACAAGCCGCACCCATTCTTCCCGGAAGGAACCCAACTCGTGTTTGCTGCAGGCACGCTGACGCTCAAGTCCGACGAGTGGTTCTTGGCCGATGCGGTCGTGGAAATATTTCTGTGCTTCAAGGATGGTCGCCAGTATCCAGATGCTGTGTCATGGCGGCCTGCGCCGGGCTTCTGAAGTGCGGTGCTTGCCTGCGTTCGGTTCGGTCGGCGAGCGTCATCGTTAGCCACAATTTCGCTCCTGGACACGTGCATCGATCACGATGTTTCACTTTTGAAACGCATCGGTGCCCCGCCGCTTCGGGCGAGCGCGATTACATTCAAGCCCGGTGCGCATTTGCGCCACCGTTTTTTTCCACCGTTTGATCCAAGCAAGAAAGAACATTCGTTTTGAACAAGACCGACCTCATCGCCGCCATCGCCACGGACACCAACCTCAGCAAGGCCGATGCCGCTCGCGCGCTCGACTCCGCCATCGACAACCTGTCGCGTGCCCTGGCAAAGGGCGACACGGTGCAACTGATCGGCTTCGGCACTTTCGCCGTGGCCAGCCGCCCCGAACGTGAAGGGCGCAACCCCTCGACGGGCGAGAAGATGACCATCAAGGCCAGCAAGGCTCCCAAGTTCACCGCCGGCAAGGCGCTGAAGGACGCGGTCAACGCGCCCGCGGCCGAGTAAGCCTTCCGTCTTCTTTCCCTCTTCCCCTCCGTGGCGCCCGCGCAGCAGTGCGGGCCGCGGAGGGCCGGCATCTTCAGGAAACCGCGGCATTCCGCGCTAGAGTTTGTGCACGTTCACAAGCCCAGCCCTCCGACATGCACGACCACGCGCCTGCTGTGCCGACAACGCCGACCTCTTCTTCTTTTTCCCCGCATTGCAGCGCTGGCTGCTGCGTCTTCTCTCTTCCATCGGGTTCTGTCTTCTGATCGTGGGCTGCGCTGGCCCATCGGGGCCACGGCAGGGTGGCACGACAGGGCCCGCCGTCAGCAGCTCGCTGACGCCCGAGCAATCGAACAGCATCGCAATCCACGCGCTGGGCCTCGTCGGCACGCCGTACCGCTATGGCGGCAACACGCCCGACGGCGGCTTCGACTGCAGTGGCCTCATCGGCTACGTGTATCTCAACAGCGTGGGCGAATCGCCCCCCAGGACGGTGGCGCGCATGACGGGCTTCGGCAGCCCGGTGCCGGTGTCGGAGCTTCGCACTGGCGACCTCGTGCTCTTCGGCTCGTCCACGCCCTCGCATGCGGGTATCTATGTGGGTGGCGGCCGCTTCGTGCATGCGCCCTCGACGGGCGGCGTGGTGCGGCTCGATCGGCTCGATGGTGTGTACTGGTCGCGCCAGACGGTGCAGGCGCGCAGGCCCTAGCTCGATTTGCTTCTGCTGCTCTTCTTCGCAGGTTCGGCGCGTGAGCCTGCCGCGCTCGACGGTGCGGCCGCAGCAGCGCCACCACCAGCGTTCAGCTGATCGACCCACGACAGCGCATCGACATACGCCATGAACCGGTTCAGGTACTCCGGCGACAGGTTGTGCATCAGCGTGAGCGAACGGTGCACGAGGTGGTGCGAGTTGAGCGGGCCCGCGTTCTCGGGCACCTTCGACAGCGATTGCGTCAGGCGCCGGTCGGCGCTGAGCCTGGACCAGGTGCTCTGGAAGTAGCGGATCGATTTGAGTTCGGGCGCGGGAGGCGCAGCAGAGGCCTTGGTGGCGCCTCCGGCCTTTGTTGCTGCTGCTGCCGGTGCAGCCGGAGCATTGCCGAGCATCGGCGCATGGCGCGCGATGTGCTCGGCGAGTTCCGCGAGCGGACTTGGCCCTGCAGCGGTTTCCTGCTCCACCGTGCTTGTGGGCTGCGCCTTCGCACGATCCTCGTCGTACGCCGCAAGAAGCGTCGCTACCTTGTCGTCAAGCATGCGCCGCGCCTCCCCGCCATGCGCGGTGGCACGCTTTGCCATCGCTTCGATGAAGCGGAAGCGCACGGGGTCGAAGCGCTGCTCGCCGCGCGAAAGTGCGGCAGCGACCATCGCGCCGATGTCGCGTGCGGCTTCGCTGCCTTCGGCTTCAGTCACGGGGCTTCGCGGTCGCGCTGCTGGAGGGGCGCGGCGTGGGCGCCATTTCCACGCGCCGGTTCTTCGACCGGCCGTCGGCATCGGCATTCGACGCGACGGGCTGCTCGGAGCCGAACGCAGCCGCGAAGATCGACGACGACGGGACGCCGGATTCGATCAGAGCGCGCGTCACGGTCAGCGCGCGCTGCGCCGAGAGTTCCCAGTTGTCGGCGAACTGGCGCGCGTTGTCGCGCATCTGCCGGTCGTCGGTGAAGCCGCTCACCATCAGGATCTCGTCGCGCGACTTGAGGTAGCTGGTCAGCGGTGCGGCAAGGCTCTTCAGCAGTTGCCGGCCTTCGGGCTGCAGCTCGGCGGAGTTGAAGGCGAAGAGCACGTTGCCGCTGATGCCGATGCGGCCGTTGGTCAGCGTCACTCGGCCGGCCGCGAGCGGCGCGGCCAGGGCCTGTTCGAGCGTCTGCAGGCGCTTGGCTTCGGCCTGCCGTTGCTTCACTTCGGTTTCCAGCTTCGACGCGAGTTCGAGCTGCATGCCGATCGCGCACACGAGGATCAGCACGAAGGCGCCGAGCAGGCCGGCCATGAGGTCGCCGAACACGGCCCACACGGGCACGCCCGGTTCGTCGAAGCCGGCCTCGATGTCGTCGCGGATCATGCTTCGCTGTCCGCGGGCGCCTGCTGCGGCAGCTGACGCTGCCGCTCGGCGATCTGCTGCATGTCTTCGACGATCTGCTTCTGCGACATGATGCTCAGGTCGATCACCTCGCGCGCCTGCGCGACGTAGTAGGCCAGCTGCTCGTCGCTGCGCGCGATGGATTTGCCCAGCGCGCCTTCGATGCGCTGCAGGTGGCCCGCGAGCTTGTCGTTCGACTGGCTGAAGAGCTGCACCGCAAGGCTGAAGGCCTCGCCGAGGCTGGCCACTTCGACGGCGCTGCCGGTGATCTGCGCGGCGACCGAGGCCATCTTTTCGGACTCGGCATCGGCCCGCTCGGTGAAGCGGTTGCCCACGCGCTCCAGCATCTCGGCCGACGCCGACACCAGCGTGTCGATGGCGGTGCGCTGTTCGGTGGAAGCGTGGTTCACCGCGTCGAGGAGGGTGGAGAGCGTTTCGAGGATGCGGCTGCGCTCCTCCAGCATCGTGTTGTCACGCGCCATGCCGTCGGCGAGCTTCTGGCGCAGCTCGGTGATCACTTCGGCTGCGGCGCGTGGTGCTTCCGCCGCTGCCTGCAGCAGCTGGGCGATTTCGGCAACGGTGCTCTTCGCGTGCGCCTCGGTCTGCGCTGACATTTCGCGCGCGGTCTGCGCCATGGTGTCGAGCAGCTGCTTCTGCTGGCCGGCGCTGTGCTCGCCGGCCTGCTGCCATTCCTGGCGCAGCGATGCGGCCATGTCGGTGAGCGACTGCGTCCATGCCGAGAGGCGTTGTTCGTCGCGCGAGGTCATCTGCGACACGATCTCGGCCGCGGCGCGCGGTGCTTCCGACGCGGCCTGCAGCAGTTTCGCGATCTCGGCGATGGTGTTCTTCGCGTGCGCTTCGTGCTGGGTCGACATGTCGCGCGCGGTCTGCGCCATGGTGTCGAGCAGCTGCTTCTGCTGGCTGGTGTTGTGCTCGCCGGTCTGCTGCCATTCCTGGCGCAGCGAGGTTGCCATGTCGGTGAGCGACTGCGTCCAGGCCGAGAGGCGTTGTTCGTCGCGCGAAGTCATCTGCGACACGATCTCTGCTGCGGCGCGCGGCGCTTCCGAGGCGGCCTGCAGCAGCTTCTCGATCTCGGCGATGGTGTTTGTAGCGTGCGCTTCGGTCTGGGCCAGCATTTCGCGCGCGGTCTGCGCCATGGTGTCGAGCAGCTGTTGCTGCTGGCTCGCGTTGTGCGTGCCGGCCTGCTGCCATTCCTGCTGCAGCGATGCGGCCATGGCGGTGAGCGATTGCGTCCAGGCCGAGAGGCGCTGTTCGTCGCGCGATGCCAGCTCGGTCTGCAACTTCGCGTGCGATTGGTCGACGGAGTGGAGCAGCGATGCGGAGTGCTGCTCGAAGGCTGCCGCAGCGGTCGACAGGGCCTGATGCGCATCGCCGGAGAGCTTCTCGCTCACGCGCTGGTGCTGCGCGAGTGCGCTGCTCCAGCTCTCCGACACGTTGCCGACGGCGCTTTCGAGGCGGGTGGAGATGCTGTCTACCAGCGCGGCGGAGCGCTGCTCGAAGGTCTGCGCGAACTGGTCGTGCGAGCCGCGCATGTCGCCGGCCAGCGTTTCGCTGGTGCGCTGATGCTCCGCGAGCGCGCTCTTCCATGTGTCGGCCACGCGGGTGGTGGTGGCCTCGAAGCGGCCGGAAAGGCCGTCGAGCTGCTGCTGGACCGTCTTCGAAATGGTGTCGTGCAGTGCGACGGTTTCGCGTGCGATGCCGGCCATGGTGGCTTCGACCACGGGCTGGATCGCCGCGCCGGCGACGCGCGCGCTCTCGGTCAGGCTGTGCTTCAGCGACTGGTCGACGGAAGCGGCGAGGTTGCCGTAGACGGTTTCGGCCTTGCTGTGGAAGCTGTCCTGGCTGGCGACGAGGCGCTCGTTCAGCGCCTGGCTCTGCCGTTCCATCGTGAGCATCATGGCCTGCAGCTGGCCGACCAGCTCGGGCATGGCGTGGGCCTGCTGCTGAAGCAGCTTGAAGGATTCGTCGCGCTGGTGCATTTGCGAGAAAACGCGCAGCACGGTGGCGATCTTCGTGTCGAGCAGTTGCGCGGCCTGAAGCCTCTCGCGGCGGCTCAGGGCAGAGGCCAGGCCCAGCATGGCCGATGCGGCCACGCCGGCCACCGAGGTGCCGAAGGCCAGTCCGAGGCCCTTGACGGGGGCCGAGAGCGAATCGCGGATGGTCTGCAGGTCGGTCGAGCTTTCGAGCGCGATGCCTGTGCCCCTGAGGGTGACCACCATGCCGACGAAGGTGCCCAGCATGCCCAGCAGCACCAGGAAGCCGGCGAGGTAGGGCGTCAGCGCCGGGCCGGGCAGGCCCACGCGCTCGCCCTCGATGCGCAGGCGCACGGCGTTGCGCAGCGAAGGATGAAGGCGGTCGAGCCATGCGCCGAGGTTCTCCGGCGGGGCGGACAGGTCGGACACGGCCTGGGTCAGCGTGGCGGTCGCCTGCTGGAAGCGGTGCAGTTCCAGCGCGCCCATGATGTAGAAGGCGCCGACGATCATGGTGACGGCCAGCGCCAGCGCGTTGGTGCCGATATATCCGGCGCCCACCCAGCCGACGACGGCCAGGCCGGCGACAAAGACAGCGTATTGAAGGAATCGGGTCATGGGGTCCTGGTGGCCTGGGTGCGAAGGGCATCGAGCAGCCCTTCGACCGGTTGAAATCGAAAATCAAGTTCGGCGAGCAGCACGTCCTGCGCGTCCTTGCGGAACACGTCCAGCCATGCGTCGGGGGGCGGGGCGGCGGTGTCCGGCGTTTGCGCCTCTGCTTCCTCTTCAGTCGACGGCGCTTCGCCCGCCTTGCGCAGTCGCTCGAAATGCCGCTCCAGCAGCCCCGGCACGGCCGACAGCAGGCTGTGCTCGCGTGCTTCCAGCACCTGCGCCATCACCACGTCGACCGAGGCCAGCCGCGCCATGGCAGGCGACCTGGCCGCCATGGCCGAGCGCAGCCTGCTGCGCAGCGAGCCAACGCCGGCTTCCATGGCCTGCTGCCGGGCGAGGTAGCGGCGGCGGTAGGGGGCGAAGTCCGAAGTTGCGTCCTTGCCGGCGCCGAAGGTGTTGTCTTCGACGATGGCGCTGGCCAGCGCGCTTTTCACGCGGTTGCATTCGCTTTCCTCGGTGTTGCGGGGAGCGCGAATGCTGGTTTGTGCCGTTGCGGGCGCGCCGTCGAGCGCGGCTGAAAGGGAGATCGCGTCGGTCCAGCCGAACCACTGGCTCAGCCGGTCGGCGGTGGGGTTTGCGGGTTCGCGGACATCGGCCTCGGCCAGTCGGGAAAGCAAGCGAATGAGCGCCGAGCCGTTGAAACCTGAGCGCTTGAAAACTTGCCCCATAACCTCCTGGATCCGCCTGAACGCGCCTCTTCGAAAAACCCGGCAGTCTACAACAGCGCCCTCTGCCCGGGCCCCTCCGGGCGGCGGCTCAGGACGCCGGCTGTGTAACGAAATGCCAGTTTTTCAGCGCCGTTTTCATTGCCGGCTTCATTGAGGCATGCGCGGCGCATTCGGCGACCGGACGTGCTCCGGCCGCACGCCCAGCCCCACGGCCCGTGCCGGCAGCCGGCGCAAGAGCGGCCAGCGCGCGAGCAGCCGCAGCGGCCAGGGCAGGTGTGCCGGCCTGGCCGGCGGCTTGCTGTCGAGCACGGACATGAGCACGCGGTCCTGTATCAGCCGCTGCACGGCCTGCGTGACGCGCACGGGCCACTCCCGGCGGCGCTGCAATTCGGGCAGCAGACTGTCGATCTGCTTGTCGGTCGCGTCGCCAGCCAGCGCGGGAGCCAGCAGGTTGGCGGCGGCCACCGCGTCCTGCACTGCGAGGTTGATGCCGACGCCGCCCACCGGCGACATTGCATGCGCGGCATCGCCGATGCACAGCAGGCCGCGGCACGACCAGCTCTCGAGCCGGTCGACCGTCACTTCGAGGAGCTTCACCGAATCCCAGTCGGGCAGCGCCGAAGGCAGCCTGTCGGCGAGGAAGGGCGCGATGCGGCCGATTTCCTCGTGGAACGCGGCCATGCCCCGCGCCTGCAGCGCATCGTGGCCGCCCTTGGGTATGACGAAGGCGCATTGCCAGTAGTCGCCACGGTTCAGCGTCACCAGGAAGTGCCCGCCCGCGATGTGGCCCGCGGTGGCGGCGGGGTCGCTGGTCAGCCTCGGAACGGCCATCCACAGCACGTCGATGGGCGCGCCGTAGCTGATGTGCGGCAGCGCCGCCGCATCGCGCAGCGCGGAATGCCGGCCGTCGGCGGCCACCACCAGCGAGGCGTGCAGTTCTACGTCGCGCGGCCGGCCTGCGCGGAGGTCGCGCCGCACCTTCACGCCGTTGACGCGGCCTTTTTCCTGCAGCAGGCCGGTGGCCTCGGCGTCGGTCCACAGCTCGAAGCCCGGGTAGCGCCGGGCCTCGTCGTACATGAAGTCCAGGAACTCCCACTGCGGCATCAGCACGAGGAACCGGCTGTGCGCGGGCAGATGGGTGAAGTCGGCCACCGGCACGCTGCGCCCCTCGAAGGTGGCGCGCAGCTCGTCGATGCGGTCGTGCGGACGCTTCAGGAATGCGTCGAGCAGGCCCAGCTCGTGCAGGATTTCGAGCGTGGACGGGTGCACGGTGTCGCCGCGAAAGTCGCGCAGGAAGTCGAGGTGCTTCTCCAGCACGACCACCGGCACGCCGGCCCGGGCCAGCAGCAGGCCCAGAACCATGCCGGCGGGGCCGCCACCCGCGATGCAGCAGCGTGGCGTCGAGGATGCGGGCGCTTCGGCGGTTGGCGTGTCCATGGCTCCGATCGATCCGGTCGCGCCGCGGACGACGTGGCCTGTGTTGCGCGGCGCCGCCCGGTGTGCCGGGCTCGGGGCTACTCGAACGTGACGCGCTGGGCGATGAGCACGCCGTCGACCACGCGGTCTCCGACGACTGTCACGCGCTTGCCGTTGCCCAGGTTCGTGGCGGTGCCGTTGACGAACATGGTAGCGGAGCCGCCGGCATTCACGTGCTGGCCGCGAACGATGAAGTCGGAAACCGACTGGTAGCCGGCGACGGGGCCGATCACCGTGAATGAGGCCGGCCCGCCCGTGCCGGGCACGTAGCGGATGCGCAGTTTCTTCGCCACGAGCACCTGCCCGGAGAGGAAGCCGTCGACCTCGACCTTGACGCCGTTGCCGATGGAGCCGGCCTGGCCGCCGGTGATCTGCGCGTTGCGCGCGTCGACCTTGTTGCCGAGCACGCGGAAGTCGCCGAGCGAGACGAAGTCGGTGGCGACACCCGCGAGCTGCAGCGCGATGCCGTCGGCGGTCGGGATGGCGTACCAGCCCTTCACCGTGGTGGCGGTGAAGCGGCCGGCCACCGGCGCCACGGTGCCGCGCACGCGGACGATGGCGCCTTCGGCCAGGCTGGCGGTGTCGAGGCCGGGGCCGAAGTCGACGGTGAGCAGGCCGAGCGTGAATTGCCGGCCGGCAAGGTCGAGGTTCTGGACGGTCCCGGTCGCCAGCGGCTCGGCGGAGGCGGGCGCGACGTGCACGCGCGTGGCTCGCAGCGTGCCCGGCGAGGCGGGCAGGCCCCAGACCTGGATCACCGCGCCGTCGCGCAGGTCGGCCGGGCCGTTGGCATCGCCCCAGACGGTGGCGGTGTCGGTGGTCACGCGGCTGCCCATGACGGTGAAGCTGCCGTCCGCGAGGTTGATGGCGGAGACGGCGCCGCGCAGCTCGGCGGCCGAGACGACCTGCGTGGCGACGCCGCTGGTGAAGTTGGCATCGACCTTGCCGGCGACGCGTGCGCTCATGCCGATCTGCAGCTCGCTCGTGTCTTCGAGGCTGAAGGTGGCGCTGTCGGTGTTGTAGCGCAGGCCGTTGAGGATGATGCTGCCCAGGCCGTCGGCGGCGCCGATTCCGGCCGCGTCCGCGCTCACGCCGGTGCCGCCGGAACCCACGCCGGAGCCGTCGCCGTTGGTGTTGCCCGCGGTGCTGGTGCCGTCGCCGCCGGTGCCCGCATTGCCGGTGGAGCCCCCGGAGCCGCTGGTGTCGCCGCCACCGCCGCCGCCCGTTTCCGTGGTGGTGCCGGAGCCGGATGCACCGGCGGCGCCCAGGCCGGACGCACTGCCTCCACCGCCACCGCCGCCTCCGCAGGAAAGGAGCATGGCCATGCCGCCCGCGAGCAGCAGGCCGCGAAGAAAGCGCTGCGCGAGCCGGAAGGAGCGCGGGAGTGTGAGGATCGTGTTCATCGTGAGGGCGGCCCGCTCTTCTTCGGCGCGGCTTCGTCGTCTTCGTAATAGGTATAGATGCCGACGCGGATGCGGGCCTTGCTGTCGGCGGGCGCGCGATCGACGGCCTCGGTCATCTCGCGGGCCAGTTCGTGGTGCAGGCCGGCCCAGCGCTCGCGCGCAAGAAGCTGGATCTTCTCGCAGTCTTCCAGCGTGAGGCCGCGCGCGTACACCGAGCGCTCCAGCATGCGCGGCGTTTCGCCCAGGGTGTTGGAGACGGCGGCCAGCAGGTGGTCGCGGCCGTTGTCGCCCAGGAAGGCGAGCATCGACTGGAGGTCTTCGACCGGCACGAAGCCGTCTGCCATGAGTTCGGCCGTGCCGTTGTCCTCGGCGACCATGTTCAGGCGCACCAGCTCATCCAGGATGGTGCGATGGTGGATGTTGCCGCGGCTGGCCAGCCGGGCCACGCGCTCGAAGGAGGGCTCCTCGTCCTCGGTGGTGACCGGAATGCGGCGCAGGTCCTCGTTCTCGACCGTCATCTGCAGCCAGAGCGTGAAGGTCTTGGCGGCCGCCGAGAGCTCGGTGTGGGGCAGTGGATCGACGGTGGCGCGGACCTTGGCGGTGACGGCCTTGCGGTTCAGGCCGGTGGTGACCGAGATCTGGCTGAGGTTGGGCCGCTTCACGCCCTGCTGGCGCCAGGAGCGCTGCGCCTCCTCGATGAGCAGGTCGCGCAGCAGCTCTTCCAGGTGCGGATGCTTGACGCCCATGGCGAGCGCCAGCCGGACCACCGGACGGAGGATGCGAGCGCAGGCGGCGAGGGCCCAATCCAGCCGGTGTTCCATGAATGCGGTCGTTGCTCCTGGTTCTTTACATGCGAGACAAGAGGAAGAAGGGGGGCCGGGCCGCCGCCCGGGCCCCTTCGCAGCGGGCTATTGTCGTTCGTCCGCGAAGGGGGCTTTTCCGGTGCGTGTGGATGGCGGCTAGGTCGCGGTGCAGGTTCCGTCGTTCGACCTCGTGACGTTGGTGCGCCCGGTGGCGCTGATGCTCACGGCGCGCGACTGGTTGGCGCTGGGGGTGGCGCGGCAGATGGTGATCCGGCTCTGGTTCGCGCCCATGCCGGTGGCCTGGAACACGATGGCGCTCGCGCCGCCCGCTTCGCGCAGCAGGTAGCCCGTGGCCGCGGCGCTTTCCGCGCGCAGCACCTGCGTGCCGCTCAGCACGATCCAGCCGGCCTCCCATTGGCCGTTGGTGCTGCAGCTGCTGCCGTTGGCCGAGGCGCAGAGGGTGACCGGCGCGTTGCGCTTGATGGCTTCGCTGCGTGCGAGCTGGCTGCCAGCGACCAGCGAGGTGGAGTAGTTGCTCAGGCGCATGGAAAGCCGGATGCCGTCGAACGAAGGCACGGCGATGGCGACGAGCACCACCAGCACGGCCACCGTGACCATCAGCTCCACCAGCGTGAAGCCGCGCGCGCGGGCGGTGCGGGGGCGGTAGCGCATGTTGCCGGTGCTCCAGGGGCTCACTTCTGGATGAACCAGTAGACCCGGCCCTTGGGCTGCTTGAACGCGGCCTTGGGCGTGGTGCCCTTGGGGCTGAGGAAGGAGTCGGGGTTGGCGCCGATCACCACGTCGCGCATGCTGCCGTCGTCGAGCTGAACCCGGCCCACCACGGGCGAGGGCGCGAGGCCGCCGCCCACCACGTTCTGGAAGCGGCCGCCCGGTCCCTGGGGCGCGGCGTTGACGTACGAGACGTTGTAGACGCGCGCGGTGCCGAGGTCGGCACGGCACGACTGCGTGTTCGGGTTGCTGGGCGTGTGGGTGTTGAAGGTGGTGACGCCGTAGGCGGTGACCGAGCTGGTCACCACCTGCTCGCCGGCGGCGAGGGCGAGGTACCAGCCCTTCCTGGTGGCGAGGTCGGAGGAGGTCGGCGTGGAGGTGTCGGTGATGGGCAGCAGCGAGGCCTGGCACAGCAGCCCGTTGCCGGTGCCGCAGCGGCTGGTTTCGCTGCTCAGCCAGGTGCTGTCGGTGGGCTTGTCGACCAGCATGTAGAAGCGGTTGGCCACGCCGAGCGCGACGTTGTAGTAACGCAGCGGCTTCTCGCGGTCGCCGGAGCCCAGCAGGATCACGAAGGCGCCGTTGTCTTCCACCACGTCGGGGGCGAACATGAACTTGCGGTTGGGCGTGCAGGTGGTGACGGTGTCGCAGCCGAGCGAGGCGATCTGCGTCATGGTCCAGCCCGAGGGCGCGCCGCTGTCGACGGCAATGCGGTACACGTTGCCGCCCAGGTCCGCCGCATAGGCGATGCGGGCGATGCCCAGGGAATCGGTGACGACGGTGACTTCGCCGGCCACCGGCCGCGCGGTGGCGAACATCTGCAGGCGCGCGCCGGTGTCGGCGTCGAGCACGTAGATGCCGCTGCCCTTCGCGCCGGTGCCGCAGGCCTGGGCTGCGCTGTTGGTGTCGACGTCCTCGCACTTGTCGTAGCCGCCGCCGAAGATGAGCAGGGGGCTGTTGCCGCCGCCATAGCCGCTGGCGCGCATCACCTTGGGAGCCGACCAGGTCTGGCCGATGCCCTCGAAGCCGGTGTCGCAGCCGGTGTCGTCGCCCTGGTTGGGGCAGCCCTTGCGCCACTTCAGCGTGGGCGAGGCGGCGGAAGATACGTCGAAGGAATAGATCAGCCGGCCGCCGCGGCGCATGCTCGCGTAGAGCCAGGCGGTGCTGCCCTGGCGATAGGCCGAGACGGGACCGTCCATGCCGTAGGGCTTGGGCGCCACCGCGCCCGAGGTGACGGGCAGCAGGGGGAAGCTGATGCGCGTGCTGTTGTCGTACAGCCGCTTGATGCTGCCGTAGAACTCCGGCGGCATGAAGGACCAGAGTTCGTCGCCGGCGGCGGCCGAGCCGATGGCCGTGGTGCGGTTGCCGTTGACGGCGCGCAGCACGCCATCGTTGCCGCCGTAGAACACCACCACCTGTGGTATGGCGTCGGTGCCGTAGTTGATGGCCACGGGCCGCGAGTGCACCACGTCGCCGTGCACCGAAGGGCGCATCGAGGTGGAGGTAACGGGGTTGCCCTGCGCGTCGGGCCGCTCGTCGCCCTTGTCGTCGAGGCCGCGCGCCCAGTTGATGATCGCGGTGCGGTCGGTGTCGGCGGTGACGCCCAGCGCGGCCTTGGTGATGGCGGCGTTGCCGTCGGCGAAGGCGGTGAGCGCCGTGCAGCTGCCCGGCGTGCAGGTCTTCATGTTCCGGTTGGCGACGACCGTGCGCCGCAGCATGTAGCCCTGTGCGCCTTTTTCCACCACGTTGCCGTCGGGGCTGTCTGCGACCTGTTTGACGGTTTTTCCATTGACGATGCAGTCGCCGGCGGGGCGGAAACTCCAGTATGTGTCCGTGTCGCTTTGCGGCGGCGTCCAGTAGCTGCGCGCACAGGGAGATATGAAGCCGGTCTGATTATTCACTGCGTTGGCGCCGTCTGCGTCCTGCAGGAGCAACTGGTTGCTGCTGTCCACCCCCAACTTGTATTGCTTGAGGTTGCCGTTCCAGCGCGGGAAGGCATCCTGGTCGGGGCGGAACATGCCCACGAACACCTGGTTCAGGTAGGTGCCCTGGGTGTTCACGCTGACCGGCAGGCTCACCGAGGAGAACACGCTGTTGACCGACTGGATCTTGCTGAAGATGTCGTCCAGCGCCGCGCCGAGCGCGCTGCCCAGGTCGGGATTGGACGAGATGTCGTAGTACTCGCCCTTGCTCTGGGTGGCCATGCTCTTGAGCAGCGCGCTCCAGCCCGGGCCCTGGCCGCCGGTGGCCTTGGCCGCCTCGATGGTGTAGACCTTCACGCCCATGCTGGTCTGCAGGAAGCGCGACCACTCGTCGGCCGTGTTGTCCTGCGAGCCGCTGGGGCTCAGGGCGATCTGCGTCGTGTCGCCGCCCGCGGCGCGCAGCGCGGCGTTGGAGGTCTGGCTGTCGCTGGTGTTGTCCTGCGCCGCGCCGTTGCTGATGTAGATGACGTAGGTGCCGGTGCAGTTCTCGGTGCTGGGGCCGACGTAGGTGGTGGCGGAAAAGCCGCTGAGCGCGTTGCGCGGCAGCGCGTAGATGGCCTTGGAGGCCGCCGTGCCGCTCACGTTGCCGCTGTAGTCGGCCTTGATCTTGCCGTTGCCGGCGATGGGCGTGCCGCTGGCCAGGTAGCGATAGACCTCGGCCATGGTCTTGCCGGCCTTGCCGCCGTTGGACTTGTCGCCGATCTTGTCGAGGCTGCGGATGAGCGCGCCGTACTTGACCTTGGTGCCGTCGTCCAGCGTGCGCACCGCGGCGCGCACGTAGCCGCCGTCGGCGTTGGAGTTGCCCTGGCCGGTCTCGGTGAACATCATCAGGCCGACCTTGAACTTGTTGGACTTCAGGCTTTCGAAGGCCGAGGCGAGCGCGGCGATCTCGGCGGTGAAGGGCTGGTTCCAGTTGGCCGTGTTGTCCAGCACGAACAACACGTTCGGCGCCTGCGCCGCGCTGGGGTTGTAGCCCACGAAGAGGTCGATGTCCTCGGCGTGGGCCGGGCCCGCCGGCAGCGCCGCGAGCGCGGCGACCGTCCACAGCGAAGCGAGAAGTTTCCGGATCATGGTGCGGCCCTGTTCGTATTCGTCGTCGGGTTGTCGTGAAGTGGCATGCCTAGGAGGCGCAGAAGGCATCGAACTGCGCCTTGTTGAGCAGGGCGCGCACGCCCTGGCGCACGGAGGCGGAGGAGCTGCCGGGGTTGCGGACGTCGGTGACCGTGGTGCTGATGTCCCAGACTGAGTTGTATTGGTCGGGCAGCGTCGCGAGCCCGGAGCCGCTGCTCGATGCACCGCCCGTGACGCCGCCCGGGCCGGTGCTGCCGCCGCTACCGGTGTCGAGTGCCTTGGTGGCGCGCACGCAAACGGGGGGAGCGACGTCCACCCTGTAGTCGGTGACGCCGTCGTTGTCGATGTCGACCATGCTCACGGTCCGCTGCGGCGGCGCGAGCGTGGGGCTGCCGTCGCTGCCGGGCACGAGCAGGCTGGAGGCGACTTCCTCGATCGCGCGGTTGGCGGCTGCCACCGCTTCGTTGCGCGTCTGCAGGTTGCCCACGACCCTGAGGTTGGCGTTGCTCAGGTTGAAGGCGGCGGTGACCACGAGCGTGATCAGCAGCAGCATGATCATCCCGATGAGCAGGGCGGCACCGCGCTGGCCGGTGCCGCCTGTGCCGCCTGTGCCGCCGCCGTTGCATGGCCTGCGTGTCTTCATGGCGTTTCCCTTCGGCCGGTGACGTTGGTCAGGCGCACGGAGGTGGAGAACGCGTGCCGCTTGTAGTGGTCGTTGAACGGGCCCAGGGTGGCTCCGCCCAGCTGGTAGGTGCGGGTGTCGGTGTGGCCGGGCGACGCCTCGACGCTGCGCGCCAGCACGTGCAGCCTGACGGCCACCACGTTGACGAGCTGGTCGGCGGTGCAGGCGGGGCTCGTGGTGCAGTGCACGAAGTTGCCATCAGGGCTGCCGTCGCCGCGATTGGCCGGCGTGGACTTGTTCGCCGGGTCGGCCCAGGCGATGGCCGTGGTGTAGTCGACGGCGGCGCCGGTCTTGCTCAGCGTGTCCAGGCCGAGTTCGACGCGGAAGCCCTCGACGCCTTCTATCAGCGGCGTGGGCGGCTGCTGCGCCAGCGTGCCGCCCACGAGGTCGAAGCGCGAGCGTGCCAGCGTGGGAACGCCGTCGCCCACGGTGTCGGCGTAGTCGCGCACGTAGTAGATGTCCGCCACGAGCTTGCGCTTGGGCGAGGGGGTGGTGCAGTCCTTGCTGAACATGTTGCCGAAGCCGGCGGTCGTCAGGTCGAAGGACGAGGGCTTCTGCGTGCCGCACAGCGACGACTGGAAATACATCGCGCCGCTCGTGTCGGCCTCGCAGTTGGGCGTGCCGGGCAGGCAGGTCTCGGCGTGGCGCACCACGACGATGTCGGTGCCGGCCTTCTTGTTCTTCAGCAGGTCGGCGCAGCTGGCGGGGACGCTGTCGTAGGTCTGCACCGGCAGGTCGAGCAGCTGGCGCTTGTAGTCGTCGGTCCAGTTCGCGGCGGAGTAGGGCAGGCAGGGGTCGGGCAGCGCGCCGGTGGGCACGTGCGTGGGGGCGCCGGTGACGGTGAGGTCGTCGAACTCGGGCATGTAGTTCTCCCAGAAGCCGGCGTGGGAGAGCTCGTTCTCGAGCACGAAGACGCTGAGGCGGCCGCTTTCGATCTGGCGGTTGACCCGCTCCAGCTCGCGCTGGGAGTTGCTCACGTTGAGGAAGAGCGCGAGCAGCGCGGCCACCACGATGAGCATGATGGTGATGGCCACCATCAGCTCGATCAGCGTCAGGCCGCGTTGGGCGTGCTGGACGTGCCGCAGGGCGCGCGGGCGGCTCATGAGAGCGATCCGATGCGTACCAGCGTGGTCACGGCGCGGCGGCACTTGTCGTCGGTGCACGTGGTGCCGGCGTCGTACTGGCCCTTGCCGCAGGCCACGCCGGCCGGCGGCGCCGAGATCGGCCCCAGCCCCTGCCAGGCGACGGTGACCAGGTACTCGTTGTTGCCCATGTCTTCCACGCAGCCGCGCCCGCCGATCACGGTGCCCAGCTTGCTGCTGCCCGAGACTTCGGCGGCGCCCTGCAGCGCGTCGCACCACTCCTTGGCGTCCACCTGCTGCCGCGTGCCGGTGGCGGTGGGGCAGGCGGCGTCGGCGCCCAGCGGCGCGCTGGTGACGTAGCTCGCCGCCGTGCGGCGGTTGATCGCGATACGGCTGGCCATGTCGTTCAGCAGGATCAGCGCCTGCGAACGCTGGTACGACTCCATTTCGGAAGCCTGCATGCGGGCCTGGAGGCCCACGAGGCCGAACAGGCCGAAAGCCACGACGACCAGCGTGACCAGCACCTCGATCAGCGTGGTGCCGCGCTGGCGGCGGATGAGGGGGCTTTTCACCATTTGCCGGACGGCGACTTCACGCCTTCGCTGGTGAGGGTGAGATTGCCGTCGCCCTGTTGTGCGCCGGTCGGGGTGAAGGTGAGCGTGTAGCCCGGGATGCCGGTGGTGGACAGGGTGATGTCGTAGCCGTAGCTGCCCGA
Organism: Variovorax sp. TLI9-5A; assembly: GCF_056867935.1. Classification (NCBI taxonomy): domain Bacteria; kingdom Pseudomonadati; phylum Pseudomonadota; class Betaproteobacteria; order Burkholderiales; family Comamonadaceae; genus Variovorax; species Variovorax sp. TLI9-5A. Next base: position 1,967,145 of record NZ_CP200310.1, read on the forward strand.
AACCTCGGCGGGCAGGCTGTAGCCGCTGGCGGTCAGCGCCGCCTTGTCGGCGTAGTTGCGGTTGGCGATGAGGTACTGCTGCTGCCGGTTGGCGATGTCCATCATCTGCGCCTGGGCCGCCGAGCGCTTGGACCGGACGATGTACTGCTGGTAGCTGGGCAGCGCGATCGAAGCAAGGATGGCCACGATCGCGACCGTGATCATGAGCTCGATCAATGTGAAGCCGCTGCTGCGTCTGCGTGCCTGCGAATGCTGGTTCATCGTGGCTCGGAAGGAATGTTTCACATTGTTAATTATGTGAATTTATCACATTTAGAAGAAATGCAAGCCTTCGCGGAAACCTCGTTGCCGGGGTGCCACGTACTGAAATCTGGGGTTTTCCATTACGCAAAGCCACGCGCTTGCCCCGCGCGGTCCGACGGATGCGCCCGCGCCCCGGCCCGGCAAAACTCCCGGGTTCAATCTGAGGAGACATCCGCATGCACAGCATCCGCCGCCATCTGGTGTGGCTGGTCGTGGCCGTGGTCGGCGCATTCGCGCTCGCCACCGTGGCCCTGACCCGCGGCGAAAGCGTCAACGCCCTCTGGGTGGTGGCCGCCGCGATCTGCACCTACCTGATCGCCTACCGCTACTACAGCCTCTTCATCGCCGACAAGGTGCTGGGCCTGGACGGCAACCGCAAGACGCCGGCGCACCGCCACAACGACGGCCTGGACTACGTGCCGACCGACAAGAACGTGCTGTTCGGCCACCACTTCGCGGCCATCGCGGGCGCGGGCCCGCTGGTGGGACCGGTGCTGGCGGCGCAGATGGGCTACCTGCCCGGGCTGCTGTGGATCCTGGCCGGCGTGGTGTTCGCCGGCGCGGTGCAGGACTTCATCGTGCTGTTCATCTCCACGCGGCGCGACGGCCGCTCGCTGGGCGACCTCGTCAAGCAGGAGATGGGGCCGGTGCCCGGCATGATCGCGCTGTTCGGCACCTTCATGATCATGATCATCATCCTGGCGGTGCTGGCGCTGATCGTGGTGAAGGCTCTGGCCGAATCGCCCTGGGGCACCTTCACGGTGGCCGCGACGATTCCGGTGGCGCTCTTCATGGGCGTGTACCTGCGCTACATCCGCCCGGGGCGCATCGGCGAGGTCTCGCTGATCGGCTTCGTGCTGCTGATGCTCGCCATCTTCGGCGGCCAGGCCGTGAGCCAGAGCGCCGAATGGGCGCCGCTCTTCACCTTCGACGGCAAGGCGCTCACCTGGATGCTGGTGGGCTACGGCTTCGTCGCCGCCAGCCTGCCGGTGTGGCTGCTGCTCGCGCCGCGCGACTACCTCTCCACCTTCCTGAAGATCGGCACCATCATCGCGCTGGCCATCGGCATCGTGTTCGTGATGCCGACGCTGCAGATGCCCGCCATCACGCAGTTCGCGCAGGGCAACGGCCCGGTGTGGTCGGGCAGCCTGTTCCCGTTCCTGTTCATCACCATCGCCTGCGGTGCCGTCTCGGGCTTCCACGCGCTCATCTCCTCGGGCACCACGCCCAAGATGCTCGACAACGAACGCCATGCGCGCTTCATCGGCTACGGCGGCATGCTGGCCGAGTCCTTCGTCGCGGTGATGGCGCTGGTCGCGGCCTCGTGCATCGAGCCCGGCATCTACTTTGCGATGAACAGCCCCGGCGCGCTGGTCGGCACCACCGCGCAGCAAGTGGCGGCCACGGTGTCGGGCTGGGGCTTCGTGATCACGCCCGAGATGCTGGTGCAGACCGCCAGGGACGTGGGCGAGACCACCATCCTCGGCCGTACCGGCGGCGCGCCGACGCTGGCCGTGGGCATGGCGCACATCCTTCACCAGGCGATCGGCGGGCAGGCCATGATGGCCTTCTGGTACCACTTCGCGATCCTGTTCGAGGCGCTCTTCATCCTCACGGCGGTCGACGCCGGCACCCGCGCCGGCCGCTTCATGCTGCAGGACCTGCTGGGCAGCTTCGTGCCCGCGCTCAAGCGCACCGACTCGCTGCCGGCCAACCTCGTCGCCACCGCGCTGTGCGTCGCGGCCTGGGGCTACTTCCTGTACCAGGGCGTGGTCGATCCGCTGGGCGGCATCAACACGCTGTGGCCGCTGTTCGGCATCTCCAACCAGATGCTCGCCGCGGTGGCGCTGATGCTGGGCGTGGTCGTGCTCTTCCGCATGAAGCGCGAGCGCTACGCCTGGGTAGCCATTGCGCCCGCCGCGTGGCTGCTGGCCTGCACGCTCACGGCGGGCTGGCAGAAGATCTTCTCGGCCGACCCGAAGATCGGTTTCCTCTCGCACGCGGCCAAGTACACCGAAGGCATCGCCAACGGCGTGCTGGTGGCGCCGGCCAAGACGCCCGAGGCCATGTCGCGCATCGTCTTCAACGACCGCCTCGACGCCGCGCTGTGCGCGCTCTTCATCTTCGTGGTGCTGAGCGTGCTGGTGTACAGCATCAAGGCCTGCATCGCGGCGCGCGCGGCCAACCGCCCGACCACGCAGGAAACCCCGTTCGAACCCGCGGGCGCCGCCGCGACGGCTGCCCACTGACACCATGGCCCTCGCATTGCCGGAAGCCGGGCGCTACTTCGCGCGCTCGCTCAAGCAGTCGCTGCGGCTCATGGTCGGGCTGCCCGACTACGACGCCTACCTCACCCACATGGCGGCCACCCACCCCGACCGGCCGCCCATGAGCTACGAGGCCTTCTTCCGCGAGCGGCTGGAGGCGCGCTACGGGGCGGGCAAGGGGCGCTGCTGCTGAGCGTGGCGCGGGATTGCGTTACAGCTCTTTCCGATCGAAGCCCCGTCCCGCGGGATGGACGGGCCCGTTCCCCGGGCCTAGAGTCCCTTCCATGTCCGCAGCCTGGTGGCTGGCATGGAGGGTGATATGTCGCAGGATCCCTTTGCAGAGTTCAAGAATCGGCAGCGCGAGATGTGGTCGACCTTCGCGCCGACCGCCATGTTCACGACACCGGTGGCGGGGCATCTCGTCGGCTTCGCGCAGATCGCCGAGGGCGAGGCGGTGCTGGACGTGGGCACCGGCACCGGCGTGGTGGCCGTCACGGCGGCGCGCCGCGGCGCACGCGTCACGGGACTCGACCTGACGCCCGAACTGATCGAGGCCGCGCGCGAGAACGCCGGCATCTCCGGGCACGGCGACATCGCCTGGACCGAAGGCGACGCCGAAAACCTGCCTTACGCCGATGCTTCCTTCGACGTGGTGCTCAGCCAGTTCGGCCACATGTTCGCGCCGCGCCCCGAAGTCGCCGTGGCCGAGATGCGCCGCGTGCTGAAGCCCGGCGGGCGAATCGCCTTCGCCACCTGGCCGCCCGAGCATTTCGTGGGCCGCATGTTCGCCTTCATCGGTCGCAATTCGCCGCCGCCTCCGGCCGGCGCGTCGCCGCCACCGCAATGGGGCAACCCGGCCATCGTCACGGAGCGCCTGGGCCAGCACTTCGACGCGCCGTTCTTCGGCCGCGGCACCATGCACTTTCCGGCCCTGAGCATCGGCCACTTCCGCCTGTTCCTGGAGCGCTCGGTCGGCCCTATGCGCAAGCTGGTCGAAGGCCTTGCCGACGATCCGCGGAAGCTGGCGGCGCTGCGGGCCGAGTTCGACGCCCTCGCCGAGCCGTACTACGTCGACAACGTGGTGCACCAGAGCTACCTGCTGACGCGGGCCCGCGCGCGCTGAGCGCCGCCGGGGCGGCCCGGAGCCGGCCCAAGCGCCGGCCTGGAACGCCGTCGCATTTATCTAGAATTCGCGGGTCGCGCGATGCGATCCCTCGTCCGAAGCCCCGGCCACCGCGCCGGTGCGGGCCGGCGAAGGCACCCAACCCAGATTCGTTCAAGGCAGGGCACACACGGTTTCTCCGTCGAAGCGATGGAGGCGCCGGCGTGGCGCTTCGCGATTCCAAAACAAATCGCCCTGAGGGAATTCCTGCCATGTCCGTCCGTTCTCGCACGCCGCGCTTTCGCCTGCGCCAATCGTCCCTGTTCGTCGCCGCGCTGGCCGCAGCCCATTGCGCGGCCCAGGCCCAGGGCGCCGACGCCACGCTCAAGGAGGTGACCGTCACTTCCGAACAGGATGCCGGCTACGCGCCTTCCGTCGGCAGCACCGCCACAAAGGGCAGCGCGCCGCTGCGCGACATTCCGCAGGCGGTCAACGTGCTGCCGGCGCAGCTGCTGCGCGACCAGGGCGCGACCTCGATGCAGGACGCGCTGCGCAATGCGCCCGGCGTGTCGTTCAACGCGGGCGACGGCCAGCGCGACCAGGTGGTGATCCGGGGCTTCACCGCCATTGCCGACTGGTTCGTCGACGGCGTGCGCGACGACGCGCTCTACTTCCGCGACCTTTCGGACACCGAGCGCATCGAGGTGCTCAAGGGCCCGGCCGCCGTGCTGTACGGCCGGGGCTCCTCGGGCGGCCTCGTCAACCGCGTGACCAAGAAGCCGATCTTCGAGCGCCCTTTCGGCGAGGTGTCGCTCGGGCTGGGCTCGCACGACTTCAAGCGGGCCACCGCCGACCTCAACACGCCCATCGGCGAGAACATGGCCTTCCGCCTCAACCTGGCGCGCGAGAAGTCGGGCAGCTACCGCAACCAGCAGTTCATCGACCGCTACAACGTCGCGCCCTCGCTGGCCATCAAGTTCAGCCCGCAGACCGACCTGCTGCTGCAGTACACCAATGCGTACGACCAGCGCCTCACCGACTTCGGCATTCCGGCGCTGAACGGCCGCCCGGTGAACGTGCCCATCGGCACCTACTACGGCTCGGCCTTCGCGAAGCGCGACGACACCACCACGACGAAGGTGCAGTCGTTCACCGCCACGCTCAACCACCGCTTCAGCGATGCGCTGACCCTGCGCAACACCACGCGCTACTACAGCTACAAGCTCGACCGCTTCAACACACTGCCCAGCGGCACCACCGACCCGGTGCGCCTGACGGTGGGCCGCACGCGCGGCTTCGTCGACCGCGACGAGAGCGGCTGGTTCAACCAGACCGACCTGACCTGGCGCAACGAGCTCGGCGGCTTCAGGCAGGAATGGCTGGTCGGCGCGGAGTTCGGCCAGCAGGACAAGCGCCTGTACTCGGTGTCCTCGGCCACCGGCTACGAGCGCGTGAGCATCCTGAACCCGGTGGCCGTGCCGGCGCCGCTGCCGCTTTCGAGCTATACGGCCACCAGCGCGATTCCGAGCAATTCCGCCTTCAAGACAGCCGCGCTCTATGCGCAGAACCAGATCACGCTGGCACCGCAGTGGAAGGCGCTGGTGGGCGGCCGCTACGACGTGTTCGGGCAGGACACTTCGTTCGAGCGCACGCTCGCGCCGCTGTCGCGCACCGACCGCAAGTTCAGCCCGCGCGCGGGCGTGGTCTGGCAGCCGAGCGAAACGCAGTCGTACTACGTGTCGTACAGCCGCTCGTTCCAGCCTTCCGCCGAAACCTTCGCGCTGTCGGCCAGCAACACCGCCAACGACCCCGAGATCACGGTGAACAAGGAGATCGGCGCCAAGCTCGACTTCCTGGATGGCGCGCTCAACCTGACGGCGGCCGTCTTCAACCTGGAGCGCTCGGGCATCAAGAACACCGACCCGTCCAACCCCGCGCGGCAGATCAACGTCGGCACGCAGCGCACCAACGGCCTGGAGCTGGCGCTGGCCGGCAAGCTGCCGGGCCGCTGGGACGTCAGCGCGGGCTATGCGTATCTCGACGCGCGCATGACCAAGTCGCTCGCCACGGTGAGCTCGCTGCAGCTGCCGGTGGGCGCGGCGATGCCGGTGCAGGGCAAGATCGCGCCGCTCACGCCGAAGCACTCGGCCTTCGTGTGGCTCATGAAGGACCTGGGCAACGGGCTGAGCGCGGGCGGCGGCGTCAACTACGTGGCCGCGCGCTATGCGTCGCTGAGCAACCTCGTCACGCTGCCTTCCTACGTGACGGCCGACCTCGCCGCGAGCTACAGGACCGGGCGCTACGAGATCTCCGCCAACCTCAAGAACATCACGAACCGCAAGTACTACGTGTCGGGGCACGGCAGCGTGGACAACCTGATCATGCCGGGCCCGGGGCGCGAGCTGCAGGTGACGCTGACCGCCAAGTTCTGATGCCCGCAGGCGCGGGCTCAGCCTGCGGCTGAGGCGGCCTGAGCCAATTCCAGCTTTTCCGTTCGGCGCGGCAGCGCGACGATGCCTCCACGACAACATCACTCGTGGAGAACATCGATGCCAGCCGAACAACTCAATCCCAGCCAGATGACCGGCCTGTCGCTGCGCTTTCGCGTTCTGCTGTCGGGCGTGCTGTTGCTGGTGGCGGCGCTCAGCGCGGCGCATCCCTCGGACGCGGGTGTCGATCTGCAGGCGGAACAGCACTTCCAGCTGGCCCTGGAGGCACAGGCCGCGCGCGACTACCGCTCGATGCTCGAACACCTGCGGCAGGCCGCCGGCGAAGGCCACGCCGAGGCGCAGGAGATGCTCGGCATGGTGCTGATGACCGGCTCCACGCTCTACGGCACGGCGGTGAAGGCCGACCGCTGCGAGGCGGGCATGTGGATGCGCCGCGCCGCGGTGCAGGGCAGCGAGACGGCGAAGGTGCAGCTGACCTTCCTGAACCGGCTGCGCAGCTCGCCCGACGGCAGGCGCGCCTGCGGCTGAAGGGCGGAGAGCCCTGTCGCGGGCAAGGCGCCGTCTGACGCCGCTCCTGCGGGTAGACCAGCTAGGCTGGGGCTCTTACATCGGAGGCAAGATGAAGCGTCAGCAGCGAAACCAGGAATACCGTTGGGCCGGCCCGGCCGTTCTCATCGCGGCAGGCGCGGCGACGATGTTCCTCGTCGCCGGGTGCGCCGTGCCGCCGCCCACCATTCCCACGGCGAAGCAGGTTGACCTGCAGCGCTTCATGGGCGACTGGTACGTGATCGGCAACATCCCGACGCGGCCCGAGCGCGATGCCTTCAATGCGGTGGAGTCGTACACGCTGCAGCCCGACGGCCGCATCGACACGCGCTTTCGCTATCGAGAAGGCGGCTTCGACGGCCCCCTGAAGACGATGAACCCGGTGGGCCGCGTGGTCCCCGGCACCGGCAACGCGGTGTGGGGCATGCAGTTCATGTGGCCGGTGAAGGCGGAGTACGTGATCGTCGACGTCGACAAGGACTACAGCCTGACGATCATCGGCCGCAGCAAGCGCGACTACGCGTGGATCATGGCGCGCACGCCGGGCATTCCCGAGCCGGCCTACGAGGCGGCGGTCGCGCGCCTCAAGGCGCTGGGGTACTCGGTCGAGAGCCTGCGCCGCGTGCCGCAGCGCTGGCCCGAGGAACAGGCCGGCGCCGCGAAGCCGTAACGAGTGCGGCGCACGCTGGCGCAGTGGCGCTGATGCGCGACAGGATCAGGCGTCGAAGCGCACGATGAGCTGCGTCCCCGTGTAGGTCGGCGTGACCTTGAAGCCCGGCGCGTTGATGGCCGAGAACCGGCCGGTCAGCGTGCCGCCGCTGATGACCGTGAGCGTGTCACCCGCGCTGGGAACGAAGCCGGGCTTGAAGCTCAGGTTCAGCGTGCCGTCCAGGGCCGCCACGCCGGCCACGTTCAGGCGGCCCGCACCGTTGCCGCCGAGATTGAGCTGCAGCGTCGTGCCGGCCAGCTGCGTGTAGGCGCCCGCCATGGTGACGGTCGAAGCCGCATTGCAGATCAGCGTGCCACCACCCACGTAGACATTGCCCTTGCCGAAGGCGGCAGCCGAATCTGCCTGCAGGGTGCCTTGCGCAAGCTGCGTGCCACCCGAGTAACTGTTGCTGCCGCCGAGCGCGAGCGTGCCGCTGCCCTTCTTGGTGAGCTTGCCGGCACCGGAGATGTTGTTGCGCCAGCTGTCCAGTGCGTTGAAGCCGCCGAGGCTGGCGTCCATGGTCACGACCACGTCGCCGTTGAAGGCGCCGTAGCCGTCTGCCGCGTCGAACAGGTTGAGTCGGCCCCAGCCTTCGGGGTCGTCCATCACCGGATAGCCCGAGGGCACGGCCGTGGTCTTGAGTACCACGCGGCGCTGCGTGGCGTCGAGGTACGGCAGGCGCGTTTCGAGCAGCACCTCGGCACCCTTGGGCACCACGGCGGGTTTGGTGGTGTCGGCTACCTGCTTGAAGCCGAAGGTCAGGCGACGAAGGTAGTCGGCCTTGCTCGCGGCGTGGTCGGCGAAGCGGTCGGCTGCGGTGCCCTGCGAATGGGCGAAGTTGTTGAAGGCTGCGGCGTCGCTCGCGCCCACCGAGGCCATCAGCACGCTCTGCGCCTGGGCATAGGCCGCGCTCTTGCGCGCGGCGTTGGCGCCGGTGGAAAGACTCGCGGTGGCCACGGCCTGCCCGTGCAGGCGCCCGCCGACCACGTCCAGCGGCGAATGCATGCCCGCAAGAATCCGGTTCTCTCCGAGTTCGAGGCCGCGCGCCACCATTTCCTGGAAGCGCTGCGGTACGACATAGGCGGAGGCGATCGCATCGCGCACTGCCTCGGCCGTGTGGCCGCTCACGAAGCCGCCGTCGGTGGCGGGCGTGGGGCTCTTGGCAGGCTCCAGCGCGGGCACCACCTTCACGCTGCTGCTCCAGCGCCAGGGCCGCGCGTACTTGTAGAAGCGCTTGGCGGGCTCGGTGGAGCCGTTCTCGCCGATGTTCTTGAGCAGGTCGACCACCGTGCCGAAGCCCGGGTTCGCGGCGCCGGCCACGCCGACGTCATTACCGCCGTCGTTGTACAGCACGGTGGTGGCGTCGGCCGCGATGCCGGTGATGGTGGTGACCTGCTGCGTGGCTGCGCGCCATGCACTCGTCAGCGGTCCCATGCCGTCGCTGATGCTGTAGCCCTTGCCGCGGCGGTCGTCGAGATAGGCGGCCAGTTCCTGTGCGCTGGTGCGTGCGTTGGTGGCGTCGACGACGTACTGGATGTTGCGGTTCAGCACATCGGTGTTGAGCATCTTGCCGTCGGTGGCATCACCGGGAATGCCGCTCCACGTGGATGCGACCACCGCCGGGAAGCTGCCCTGCGCCGACGCCGAGACGCCCGCGTCGACCAGCAGCGTGCTGGGCTGCCAGAAGTCGAGGAAGCCGGCCACCACGCGCACGCCGGCGTTGGTTTCCTTGGTGGCGTAGCGCGCATCGCCGCGCTGGTTGGTCGCGACGTTGTCGACGAAGGGCGGAATAGCGACCGGATCAGGGACGGGCGCGGTGTCGGTGAAGCCCAGATCCTTCGGCGGCCCGGCCACGACGACGGCAGGCGGAGTAGTGGTGGCCGGTGGCGTGCCGGTGACGGGGAACGAGACGCCGCCGTTGCCGCCCCCACCGCATGCCGAGAGGCAAAGCGCTGCGACGAGGGTGATGGCGAAGGGGCGAACGGAGGGAAGAAAGTACGACATGGAGATGCGAATGGAGAACGTGAAGCCTCGAGCAGGCAGGGGTGCCTGATGCGAGTTCGCGCAATCTATCGATGCAACAAGTCGTTTTGATTAATCATCAATCTGGTCGACGCATGGAAGAGGCGCCTGCTCCTTGTGCAGGCTTCCATTCGTTCGAATTTCGGGATGGAGTCGCTCGTTTCTGGAGGCAATCGCGTCTGGACTCGAGTCTGCTGGCTTCAGGCCGCCGCATTCATCGCTTCGAACCCGTGCGCCAGATCGGCCGTCAGATCCTGCGGCGCCTCCAGCCCGATGTGCAGCCGCACCACGGCCCCGCGCCCGCTCCAGTCCGTCACGCTGCGTGCGGCGCGCATGTTGGTCCAGGCCACCAGGCTTTCATAGCCGCCCCATGAGGAGCCGCGCCCGAACAGCCTGAGCGCATCGACAAAACGCTCGACCGCCGGGTTCGCGATGCCGGGCTGCAGCTCGATGGAAAGCAGCCCGTTCGTACCGCTGCAGTCGCGCTTCCAGATCTCGTGCCCCGGATGCTGCGGCAGCGCGGGGCAGAACACGGTCGCGACTTCGGGGCGCTTTTCCAGCCAGTGGGCGACTTCGAGCGCGTGCCGCTCGTGCATCTGCAGCCGCGCCGAGAGCGTGCGCATGCCGCGCAGCACCAGCCATGCGTCGTCGGGGCTCACGGTCATGCCGAAGGCGTCGCAGCGCTCGTTCAGCGGGCGCCATGCAGCCTCTGTGGTGGCGACGGTGCCCATCATCACGTCGGAGTGGCCCGAGAGGTACTTGGTCGCGGCCATGGTCGAGATGTCGGCGCCCAGCGCGAGCGGGCGGTACTGTACGCCGGAGCCCCAGGTGTTGTCGGCCGCGAGCAGTGCGCCGCGCGAGTGAGCCAGCGCGGCGAGCTTCGGCAGGTCGCACATCTCGTAGACCAGCGAGCCGGGGCATTCGGCGTACACCAGCCGCGTGTTCGGCTCGAACAGTTCCTCGATGCCGCTGCCGTCCGCCGCGAAGAAAGAGCTGCGGATGCCGTACGGTTCCAGGAACGAATGAACGAGGTTGCGCGTGGGCTCGTACACGCTGTCGGACATCAGCACGTGGTCGCCCGGCTTCAGGTACGACAGCAGCACCATGCCGATGGCCGCGAGGCCGGTCGGGAAGAGCCGCGTGCGCCAGGCGCCCTCGAGCTCGCTCACCGCGTCTTCGAGCGCGAAGGTGGTGGGCGTGCCGCGCGCGCCGTAGCTGAAGACGCGCTCCTCGTCGCGGCGCATGCGTGCGTCGCGCATCGCGCCCACGCTGTCGAAGAGCACGGTGCTGGCGCGCACCAGCGGCGTGTTGACGGGCACGCCTCCGGCATGGGACGGGGCCTTGCCGGTGCGTGTGAGCCGGGTGTCCAGCGTCAGGCCGGAGGAAGCGTGGTGCGAGTCGGGCATCGTGTTCTGCTGGAGAGGGGAGGCGAGGGAGCCGGGGCCGCTATGTTGCTTCAATCAGTCGGCGCGCGCACCCGAAAGCTTGACGATGCGCGACCAGCGCTCGATGTCCTGCTTCAGCTGTGCCGCGAAGGCCTCGGGCGTGCTGGCCACCACTTCGCTGCCGCCGTCGGTGACGAGCTTGGTCACTTCGGGCAGGCGCAGGGTGCGCACGATGGCTTCGTTCAGGAAGGCCACGCGTTCGGGCGGAGTGCCGGCCGGTGCGAAGAAGCCGTACCAGTCCTCGAAGCGCGCGCCGGAGTAGCCCAGCTCTTCCAGCGTCGGCACCTTGGCGAACACGCCGATGCGGCGCGGACTGGTCACGGCCAGCACGCGCAGCTTGCCGTTCTGCACGAAGCCGGCCACCGAAGCGGTGGAGGTGACCATCACGTCGACCTGGCCGCCGATCAGGTCGGTCAGCGCCGGGCCGGCGCCCTTGTAGGGCACGTGCGTCATTTCCACGCCGTTGTCCTTGGCGAGCACCACGCCGACGAGGTGCGAGAGCGTGCCGTTGCCCGGTGTCGCGTAGGTCACCTTGCCGGGGTTGGCCTTGGCCTTGGCGGCGAGGTCGGCGAAGCTCTTGATGGGCGAATTCGCTTCCACCACCAGCGCGAGCGGCGCGGCGTTGATCTGCGTGATGGGCACGAAGTTCTTGATCGGGTCGAAGCCCGGCGAGGCGTACAGCGAGGGGTTCACGGCCATGATCGACACCTGCGAGGTGAGCACGGTGTAGCCGTCGGGCTTGGCGTCGGCCACGGCCTTGGCGCCGATGTTGCCGCCCGCGCCGCCGCGGTTGTCGACCAGCGCGGGCTGTCCCATGATGTCCGGCAGCTTGGTGGTGACCAGGCGCGCGGTCGCGTCGTTGCCCCCACCCGGCGGGAAGGGCGAGATGAACTTCACCGTCTGCGACGGGAAGCCGTTGCGCGGCGCGAGCGGCTCGGCGGTGGCTGGCTGCAGTGCGAGCGCCGCGAGCCATGTGGCGGTGACGGCAAGACGGGCGACGTGCGGGATGCGGCTGGCGAACGACATGGCGGAACTCCTGGGGCTGGGAACTGACAAGGACGAACGGAAAGCGGGGGCTGGCGGCGGCTCAGGCGTGAGACGCCGCAGCCGGCAGGCGGAAGGCGGCGCGCTCCTGCGCGTCGAGCTGCGCGACGAGGCCGGTCTCCCATGCGAGGTAGCGGCGCGCAGCCTCCTTGTTGCCGTCGTGCCGGTCGTGCACGAAGAACAGGTAGTCGATGCAGTCCGCATCGGCGGGCAGCGCGGGCGTGGCTTCCACGGGCAGGCCCGCGGCGCTCCATGCGGCCATGCCGCCTGAGAGCAGCAGCGCAGCGGGCGAGGCGCCCGCGAGTTCGGAGGCGGCGTTCCATGCGGCGAGCGCGGCGTCGTCCGCCACCAGCACGATCTGGCGTGTCTCGCCCTTCAGGTCGGCGGCCAGGCGCGGGCGGATCGACCATCGTGCCTGAGCGATGTGGCCGGCGCGAAACTGCATGCTGCCGCGCAGGTCGATCACCGCCACGTCGTTGCGCTCGATGCGCGCGGCGAGCGCTTGCGCATCGATGGTGCCGAGCGCAGGTACGACAGGTGCTGCGACCGGCGCGAGCGAAAGCCCGCTCGCCAGCCCGCCCTCGAGCACGCACGCGTCGTGCCCCATCTGCCGCAGCCAGCTTGCGATGGTGGGCGCGCGCACGCCATCGCTGTCGAACAGCACCAGCCGCGCACCGCGCACGCCGAAATACTGGTCGCCGGCCTGCATCAGCTGGCCGCCGGGCGTGTGCTGCGCGCCGGGCAGGCTGCCGGCGGCGAATTCTTCCGGCGTGCGCACGTCGCACAGGAAGAGGCTGCGGCTCGCGTCGTCGGCCCACTGGCGCACGGTCTGCGCGTTGACGCTCGGCACGTCGAAGCGCGCGGCCAGCGCCTTGGCGGCGGGGCGCAGGTCGGTGTTGCCGCTGTCGTCGGCATAGCGCTGCATGCCGCCGTGCTCCAGCTTGTGGTCGTTGAGATACCAGCCCTGTGTGCCGTTCTCCAGCGCATACACCGGGTTGGGCAGCCCGAGGTTGATGAGCGTCTGCGCGCCGATGATGCTGCGTGTGCGGCCCGCGCAGTTGATGACGATGGGCGTGGTGGTGTCGGGCACCAGGCGGCGCACGCGGTAGGCCAGCTCGCCGTTGGGGCAGCAGGTGGCGCCGGGAATGTTCATCTTGCGGAACTCGCCGGTGGGGCGGCCGTCGAGCACCACCACCTTGTCCTTGCGCGCCAGCATGTCGGCCAGCTGGTCGGCGCTGACGCGGGGCGTGTGATAGACCTCCTCGGCCAGCTCGCCGAAGGTCTTCGAAGGCAGGTTGACGCCCGCGAAGAGCACGTAGCCCGCGGCCTTCCATGCGCGGGCGCCGCCCCGCAGCACGTGCACGTCGGTGTAGCCCAGCGCGGCGAGCCGAGCGGCCGCGCGTTCGGCGACCTTGCCGCCGTCGCCCTCGTCGTACACCACCGTGCGCGCGCCGCGTCGCGGCACGAGGCGCGGCGCGTCGATCTCCAGCCGGCTGAAGGGCAGGGGAATGCCGTAGAACAGATGGGCCTCGCCGTACTGGCCGTGCTCGCGCACGTCGAGCAGCGCGATCTCGCCGCCGTCGTGCAGCCAGGATTTGAGGGTCTTCGGGTCGATGGTGGTGGTCATGGAGGCAGGTGTCGGGACGAGTGAGGTCCTGCGATGCCGCCGGGGCGGCCCGCATGAAAAACGGGGAGGGGTGGAAAGGAGAGGGCTAGCGGCGCGTCTGTACGCCGATGCCCATGGTCTGGTACGTGCCGGCCGCCAGGTCGTAGGCGGTGCGGCTGTTCAGTGTTTCGAGGGCGCGGCCGTACATGTGAAGGTGGCGGATGACCTGTTCGCCCTGGATTTCCACCGAGTGGATGTCCTCGGGCATCAGCGCGATGCCCTTGCCCGGCGCCACGACGACCAGCTCGGTCTGCTTGAGCTTGCCCACGCCCGGCACGCTGCCGTCGTCGGTGCGCTCGTACACGCGGTTGTGCTCGGTGCCTTCCACCGCCGCGATGCAGGCCCAGGTGGTGTGGTTGTGCGGAACGATCTTCTTGCCAGGGCGCATGACGTTCAGGTACAGCGCGTAGCTCTGGTCCGGGTCTTCGGCGATCAGGTAGCGGGCCTGGTGCTCGCCGGCTTCGGGCGGCGGGAAGTCGGCGGCGCCCCAGTATTCGGTGTGCGCGGCCAGGCCCTGCAGCGAATCGAGCACCACGTCGAGTTTTTCCCGGGTGGGTTCAGCGCCGCCTATGGTCTTCTTCATGTCGGCGATGGACGCCTCGACGGCTTGGCGGCGTTGCTCGGAAGGGGTGCTCATGCAGTTTCTCCAGTGGGGTTGCCTGTTTGGTGTGCATTCACTGTAGTGACGGGGGCGTGACGCAACAATCCAAGCAGAGCAGGAAACACATCAATAAAATTAATGTATGCCCACGCTCGATCTCGAACTGCTGCGCTCTTTCGCGGCCGTCGTCAGCCATCACAGCTTCGCGGCGGCGGCCGTGCACCTGGGGCGCACGCAGTCGGCGATCACGCAGCAGATGCAGCGGCTGGAGGAACAGATCGGCCACCCGCTCTTCGCCAAGCAGGGGCGGCAGAAGCGGCTGACGGAGCACGGCGAGAGGCTGCTCACCTACGCGCACCACATGCTGGCGCTGAACGACGAGGCGCTGCGCAGCCTGCGGCAGGGGCAGCTCGAAGGCAACCTGCGCATCGGCGCGCCGCACGACGTGGCCGAGACCATGCTGCCGCTGCTGCTGGCCGAGGTGGCGCGCACCTCGCCGCTGCTGCAGCTCGACATCCACATCGGCCGCAGCCCCTACCTGATGACATCGCTCAAGAGCGGCGAGGTCGACATGATCATCTCCAACCGCGCCGACGCGCAGTCGCAGTTCGAAGGCGTGGTGCTGCGCAACTCGCCCACCGTGTGGCTGTGCGCCGCGAGCTACGTGCACGACCCGGCCAAGCCGGTGCCGCTCATCATGGCCGACGGGCCCAGCATCTTCCGCCGCATCGGCCACGAGGCGCTCGACACCGCGGGCGTGGCCTGGACGCCGCGCTACACCTCGTCGAGCCTGATCGGCATCAAGGCCGCGCTGCGCGCCGGGCTGGGTGTGACGGCGCGCGGCGTGGAGCAGCTGGACGCCGGCCTGCGCGTGCTCGGCGCCGGCGACGGCATGCCGAGGCTGCCCGACCTTGCCTACTACCTCTACGTGCGCAGCCACGTGGTGAACCCGGTCACGCGGCAGGTGTTCGAGACGCTGAAGAAGCACCTGCGGCTGCCGCGCACGGACATGCCGGCGTAGCTCGCTCAGCTCGCGGAAGCCGGCCCCGTCATCGCATAGCTGCCGCGCCCGCCCTGCTTGGCCCGGTACATGGCCTTGTCCGCCGCGGCGAGCAGGTCGCGCGGCGCTTCGCTTCCGTTGCCCAGGGCAATGCCGACCGACACGCCGATCGCCATGCCGGCCTGCTCCAGCGGCAAGGGCTCGGTGATGGCGTCGATGCATCGCTGCGCGAGCGCCAGCGCGCCTTGTTCGGCGGGTTCCTTGAGGCCGGTGGCGAGCAGCACGAACTCGTCGCCGCCGATGCGGGCCACCGTGTCCGTCTGCCGCACCAGCTCCTGCAGCCGGCGCGCGATTTCCTGCAGGGCCTTGTCGCCGGCCTCGTGGCCGAGGGTGTCGTTGAGGCTCTTGAAGCCGTCGAGGTCCAGATACAGCACCGCCACCAGGTGCCCGTGCCGCCCGGCGTGGGCCAGCGCCTGCTGCAGCCGGTCGTCCAGCAGCTTGCGGTTGGGCAGGCCGGTGAGCGTGTCGTGGTGGGCGAGGCGCTCCAGCGCCTCCTGGTTGTCGAGCAGCTTGGCCAGCAGCCGGTTGAAGGCCTGCGTGAGATGGCCGATCTCGTCGTCGCGCACCACCTTCAGCGGGGCGAGCGGGAGTTCGCCGCGGGTCATGCGGTCGGCCTGGTCGGCGGCGCGAAACAGCGGCCGCAGCAGCCAGGCCATGACCAGGCCGAGCGCGATGAGCACCGCCGACACCGCCGGCCCGCGCTGCTGCAGGATGAAGGACTGCATCCGCCCCACCGGCGCCAGCGCCTCCGCGACGGGCAGCCGCGCCACCACGAACCAGCCGCTCGTCGGCACCGATGCGATGGCCGAGATTTCGTCGATGCCCTTGGCGTTGCGCGTGGTTCCGCTGCCGCGAAAGCCCGCCATGGCGCGGTCGTGCAGCGGGTTCACGCCGTCGCGCGGCGTCGGCGTGAGGGACATCGCCACATCCGTGGAGGCAACGAAGAGCCGGTCGCGCGGTGAGATCACCAGGATGCCGCCGGACTGGCCCACCCGTCCGTCCTGCAGATGGTCGAGCAGGCCGTCGGCCGTGAGGTCGGCGGTGCCCAGCAGCACCGCGACCACCTCGCCGGCGCCGTTGCGCATGGGCACGGCCATGGGCAGCGCCGAGTGCCCCGAGGGCGTGGCGTGAGGGCGGCCCACCGCGCGCTGCCCGGCGAGCGCGGCGGTGAATTCCGGACTGTCCGTGACCAGCTGTCCGGCATCGTCGAGCCGCTTGCCGCCGGTGTCGGCGACCGTCAGGCCGAGCGGGACGAGGGCGCTCAGCGTGCTGCGCTCGGCGAGCCACGCCCGCAGCTGCCGGGGCTGCGCCAGGAGTTCGGGCGGCACGGCGCCCGCCAGCCGCTCCAGGAACGACAGCCGCTCGCCCAGGTAGTTATCGACGTCGCGGGCCACGTAGGCAGCCAAAGCCGTCTGTTGCGTCGCCACCGACTTCGTGAGGTCCTCGCGCAGGAAGCGGGTGAGCTGGATGTAGCTGGCGGCGGTGCCTACGACCGCCATCACCAGACCCATGACGAGCAGACGGAAAACCAGGCTGTTTGCGGATTTTCGGAGATTCACTCTGGCGTCGGGTCTGGAGGCGGTAGGTGCGGGACTTTATCCGATGCCTTCCCACGGCCCTTCTTCGGGCCCCGTCCGCCGCCCGGCTTCAGCCCGCGACTCCGAAGAAATGCTGCCGGTAGCGTGGCGCCACGTCGTCCACCCGCAGCATCAGCGGCAGGTCGGCCGTGTTGAATGCGGCATCGAGCGCGGGTGGGCCGAGCAGGCGCGCGCCGCAGCGCAGATAGCCCTTGATGAGCGGCGGGGCGGCTGGCGGCGGTGTGTCGCTGTCGGCATCGGTGTCGGGTTCGGCGTCCAGCGGCAGTGCGATGCGCGGCTCCACGCGCCAGCGCTCTTCCACCAGGTGGGTGCGGCAAAGACGGTGCCACAGCCGCGCGGCCGTCGCGCCCTGGTCGTCCAGGCCGATGCTGGCGCAGCCGATCATGGTGTCGAGCGCATGGTCGACCATGTACTGTCCCAGCGCGGCCCACAGCGCCATGATGACGCTGCCCGAGCGCCAGTCGGCGTCCACGCAGGAGCGGCCCAGCTCCAGCGCGTTGCCGCGCAGCGGGGCCAGCGGGGAGAGGTCGAACTCGGTATCGGTGTAGAAGCCGCCGGCCCTGCGCGCCGCTTCCGGCGTGAGCACGCGGTAGGTGCCGATCAGCGGGCCGGGGCCGTTCACCGGGTCGACCGCGCGCACCAGCAGGTGGTCGCAGTAGCTGTCGAAGCGGTCGGCATCCAGGCCGGGCGGGGTGCCTTCGGGCGGCGTGAGGTGCGCGCCCATCTCCAGCGCGAACACGCGAAAGCGCAGGCGCTGGGCGTCGCGCAGGTCTTCCTCGCAATCGGCCCAGCGGGTTTCCAGCGCGGGCGTGGCGCTGCAAGAGGTGAACGGACGATGGGGCAGGGCTTGCGAAGAGGCGATGTCCATGTGCGTGTGGCCACTCAGTTGGAGGGTGGATAGCGGCCGACCAGGCGGTTCTGCCGCCGGTTGAGCCGTGCGAGCGCGAGCAGGCCGATGGGCCGCACGCCGGCCCTGCGCTGCGCCGCGCCGATGGCGAACAGCAGCCGCTGCTTGGCGAAGACCATGCGGAAGCCCTGGATTACGCCGATGTCCGGGTCCCAGGCCTCGATGGCCTCGGAGCCCGCGCCGTTGACTTCCATGATCGTGAAGCCGCGCCCGGCGGCGAGCTCGCGCAGGCTCTCGTAGCGCACGTCGAAGCGCCCGAAGCGGAAGTCGGGCATGTCGCGCGCGACGGCGTCGACCGCGCGCACCAGTTCGGCGGTGACGAGCGCCGCTGCGTCGCGGTAGAGCCCTCCGACGCGGGTGGAGCCGATGGTGGCCAGCCGCACCTGCTGGCCGGCCGCCGGCACGCTGTCGGGGGGCACACTGCATTCATGGCGCGGCGAGCGCGCGATGCGGCACGCCCGCACGTCCGCCGCCACGAGCTGGGCCACCGTGCTGCGGCCGTCGCCCGTCACGCGCGGGAAATAGCGCAGCGCAAGCCCGACGATGCGGCCTTCGCCGCTGACCGGATCGCGTGCGTAGAAGATGCCGGCCTCGCCTTCCTGCGGCAGATAGCGTTGCAGCACGACTGTCTCGTCCCGGGGAAAGACAGCCAGGTAGGCCCGCAGCGCCGCCATGTCGGGCAGCAGGCGCACGCCGTAGCCGCACAGGCCGAGGTCGGGTTTGGCGACCAGCGGGAAGTCGAGGCCCGCCGCAGCGATGGTTTGCCGCAGCGATTCCTCGGTCGCCGTGCCGTCGTTGAACACCGCGCAGTAGTCGGCCGTGACCGAGCGCGCCAGCGGCCCCATGCCCCGGAAGTATTCGAGCTTGCCTTCGCCCGCCATGCCGCCCGAAGTGATGTGCGGATTCGCCGCGCAGGGCACGGTGGCGCCGCCGTGGCGCAGCGAGAGCCACAGCCACTGCACCACCAGCGGCACGCAGATGAGCCACTTGGGCATGCGTTCCAGCACGCTGCATTCGCGCACCACGGCCAGCCGCGAGGTGTCGGCGCCGCCGAACTCCAGTTCCGCGGCCATCACCCGGCCTCCGGCCTGCGCGTGGCGACGAGGCCCACGGCGGCGATGCGGTCGATGTGCGCGTACACCGGCCGCTCCAGCTCCTCGCCGAACACGTCGGGGTCGATCTCGGCGTACGACCATTCGAAGGCGGGCGCCGCCAGCAGCGGCTGTATCTCGGCGAGGAAGGGATCTTCGCCGTCGACCATCGCCACGCCCGTGTAGAGCAGCAGCTGCCCGCCCGGTGCCAGCCGCTTCAGCGACTCGGCCGCGATTCGTGCGCTCAGCGCCCGCCCGAGCCGGGCGCCGCCGTGGCGGTAGGCCCGCTGGGCGGCGTCGTCGAGGTAGGGCGGGTTCGACACGATGAGGTCGAAATCGCCCTCGACGGCCGACAGCGCATCGCCCTGCGCGAGTGTGACTGCGACGCCGGCGACCTCCGCGTTGACGGCCGTGTACTGCAGCGCGAGCGGGTTGATGTCGTTCATCACGACCGTCGCGGGCGTGCCCGTGGCGGCCAGAGCGCGCGCCACCGCGATGCCGCCCGCGCCGCTGCCGCAGCCCACGTCGAGCACGCGCATCGGCTTGTGTCGCTCCTGATGCCGGTCCAGCGCATGCCGGATGAAGCGTGCGAAGCGGCTGGTGTCGGGGCCGAAGAACACGGCGTTCTCCTCGACCGTGGGGTAGGCCGAGTGAAGGAACAGGTCGTCCTCCAGGCTGGAGATGCGCACCGTGCTGCGCAGCAGCGATCCGGTGCGGCGCACGATGCCGGCATGCTCCATGGCGGCCAGCAGTTCCGGCGGCACCGCGCGGGGCTCGAACGACAGGTTCCAGCCGAAGATGTCGCGCAGCGTGGTGCCCGGCTCGCGCCCGCGCCGGGCGAGCACGCGCTGGTGGGTGAGCGGCGTGACGGTGGTGAAGCGATAGCCCGCGCCAGCCACCCGCCGCAGCACATCGGCCGCGTTCATCATGCGGCCAGCTCCTCGGCCTCGCGCAGTTCGGCGGTGTAGCGTTCGAAGCAGCGCTCTCCGCAGGCCAGCCGCATCAGCGCGCCTTCGGCTATGAACTGCCCGCAGGCCGGGTCGGCCTCGACCAGCGGCCGGATCACTTCGCGCAGCCACGCGCGCGAGTGCGATATGTCGAGCGCCGCATGCAGGTCGAAGTAGGCGCGCGCGCGGCCGCTCAGTCCCAGGCGGCGCATGCCGGCCGCCACCTGCTTCACGCGCCCGGGGGCCGTGAGCTCGATGACGCCGAGCGCACCTATCGAGTGGTAGGCATAGCGCCGCGTGGTCGCCAGCGCGACCATGGTGTTGGCGAGCGCGAGCGATTCCCACACGGTGGTGTCGACGGCAGGATGCAGGTCGAGCTCGCGCACCATCTGCTCCAGCATCTGGCCGTGCATGGCGCTCTGCTTGCCGTGCCCCATCTCGTCCCAGAAATTGCGCGCGCATTCCAGCTTGGGCTGCGGCGGCAGCTTGACCTGGGTGCAGGCCAGCAGGTCCTCGAAGCCCGCTTCGCCCGCGGCTTCCTGCGTGAGGAACCAGCGCATCTGCGGCAGCGTGGCTTCGCTGGCCAGCCAGTCGAAGAGCGCATGGTGCTGGCCCGGCCCGATCTGCTCCAGCGACTCGAACCAGGCGACGAAGTGGGCCGCGTTGCCGATGGAAGCCGATGCCGCCGTCTGCACGGTGGCGCGCAGCGCTTCGAGATGCTCGCCTTCCAGCAGCCGGCAGGCGTGCTCGTCGGCGAGATCGTCCTTCCACCACGGCGAAGGGATGCCGGGCCTCAGCCGCACGGCGTTGAACCGCGCCAGCCGGCGGTGCAACTGCGTGCTGGTGTCTGCGCTGGCGTCCGGAGTGTCGTCAGTGGACATGGCCGATCCTCGTCATCCGCTGGGCAAAGGGGCAGAGTGCGCCTTTGCGCGGCGGCTGTCCGTCAGACGGCGCCTACAGATTCGGCCCCGATGCCCGGGGCGCGTGGAGAAACTGCTTCAGGTCGACCAGATGCGCGGCGTGGCCGCAGGCAGCTGCCACAGCTCGCCACGCCAGGCCTGCCAGACCTGCCGCAGCAGCTGCATCGCGGGCTCGACCACGGGGGCCAGCACGCGAAGCACCACCACCTCGGCATGCGGGCTGGTGGCGCCGGCGCTCTCGGCCAGGGGGCTTGCCTCGAGCAGCGTGCGCGCATGCGCGAGCAGGGCATCGCGCCGGGCACGCGCCACCGCCGAGCCCGCCACGAAGAAGAGCGATGCCATGCAGCGGTGGCCGCCGAGGCCGATGGGGCTCTGCAGAAGCCGCTGGTCGGCCGCGTCGATGCGCCCGCGCTCCAGCCAGGTGCCGGGCACTTCGATGTGCTGCAGGAAAGAGCCTCGCTCGAAGGGCTGGCCGGCATTGGGCAGGCCCAGCGCGGTCACGTCCCAGCCGATCAGCTCGGCGCCGGGCTCGGCCTCGATGCTCAGCCGGTTCTCGGCCTGGCAGCCGCTGTAGCAGATGGCTTCGAGCGGCAGCCATTCGAGCCGCGCGCCGGCCGCGAGCCGGATGCGGGTGCGCTGCAGCGCCAGCTCGCCCTCGCTGCGGTAGAAGCGCGAGGCGCCGGGCGTGGTGATGAGCCCG
Organism: Variovorax sp. TLI9-5A; assembly: GCF_056867935.1. NCBI lineage: Bacteria > Pseudomonadati > Pseudomonadota > Betaproteobacteria > Burkholderiales > Comamonadaceae > Variovorax > Variovorax sp. TLI9-5A. The sequence goes on from NZ_CP200310.1 coordinate 1,988,523, forward strand.
TGGCTGCCATCGGCACCTTCGACGTCGATGTCGAGCGTGTCGCCGCCCACCAGCCCGCCGGGCGGATGCACCAGCACGTTGTGGCAGACGGCATCGCCCTCGGGATAAAGGCTCTGCAGGATTCGCAGCGGGCCGTCATGGCGGAAGCGGGCGACGGTGCGGGCGGATTCCTGCTGGTAGGAGAGATGTAGACGGGCGTGCCAGGGCATTCGCAGAGTCTAGTCCGGGTGTTTTCGTGGAACACCGCGGAACCGGCTTTGCCGGGCCGCCGGTGTTGCCCCCGGTAGGGGGTTGGCGAAGCGACACGAAGTGCGCGAAGCCTGGGGGGCGAGCCCTACTTCCAGGCGCCGTCGTGGGCGGCGCTGGCTTCATCAATGAGAGCGGGGCCGATGCACTCGATGGGATGCGGCGAGGCGCGGAACACGTCGCGGCACGACAGCTCCGCATCGCGCTGGTCCTGCCGCTCGCCACGGAACACGCGCAGCCGTTCAGCGTCGATGCCGAACACCACGCGGCCGATGTTCGACCAGAAGATCGCGCCCGCGCACATCACGCAGGGCTCGCCCGAGGCGTAGAGCGTGGCACTGGCGAGTTCCTCGCGCGAGAGCCCGCGCCCGGCCAGCGCGCGCAGCGCGTTGACCTCGGCGTGGGCGGTGCAGTCGCCGGTCTCGGTGTTGCTGTTGCCGGCCTCGGAGAGCACTTCTCCGGCGGCCGACACGATGACGCAGCCGAAGGGCCGGTTGCCCCTGCGCCGCGCCGCGTGCGACCACACGATGGCCTTGCGCAGGTAGCGGCCGTCGCGCTCGTCGAGCGGGGTCTCCGGCGGATAGAGGGGGCTGTTGTTTTCGCTGAGATCGTTCATGCCTTGGAGAGCTTTGGAAGGGTGCGTTCGCTGCGCGATGGAAGCATCGAAGTGTTGAAGATGGCGTCGGACGCGGGCTTGGCCTTGAGGCCGAAGACATCGGCCACCTCGTCGACCTGCTGCTCCAGCGTGAGCTTCCTGATGTCGCCGAGGCCATGGCCCTGCGTATCGGCCGCGCCTACGTACTGCGCGGTGATGCCCCAGCGCTCGAGCTCGATTTTCTCATCCAGGATCGGCTCGCGCTGCCGCATGGCCGCGATGCTCGGCGCCGGGTTGGCGAAGGTTTCGACGATGGCGCGGTTGCTCGCCCGCAGGAAGGCGGCCACCACCTTAGGGTTCTGCGCGATGAGGTTGCTGCTCGCGAGGATGGCGTTGCCGTACAGGTTCACGCCCGCGTCGGCGTACTTGAGCACCGACAGTTCCTCGGGCTTCATGCGCGCGAAGAGCGAGACGGCCGAGTCGTGGAAGTAGGTGGCGGCATCGACGTCGCCGCGCACCATCACGTTGTCGCGCGCGCTGAAGTCGGTGGTCTGCCACTGGAAGGCGTCGGCGCGCATGCCCTGCTTGCGCGCCACCATGGGCCATGCGCGGCGTGTCGATTCGACGGCCGCGGCCGCGACCTTCTTGCCCGCGAGGCTCTTGAAGTCGCCGGTCACGCCGCGGTCCTTGCGGCCGATGATCGCGAACGGTGCGCGGTTGTAGTACTGGTAGACGGCCTGCACCACCGGCGTGCCGGGGTTCTGCGCGTTGAATTCGACCAGCGAGCTGATGTCGCCCAGCCCCAGTTGGTAGACGCCGCTGGCGATGCGCGTGATGGAGGCAACCGAGCCGGCGCCGGTGTCGATGCTCACGTCCAGTCCTTCGTCCTTGTAGTAGCCCTTGGCCAGCGCGAGGAAGAAGGGCGCGGTCTGCCCGTTGATGCGGAAGTCGAGCGTGAACTTGAGCGGGGTGAGCTTGCCGCCTTGCGCGAGCACGGCGGGGGCGGCGATGGCTGCGATGGTTGCGGTAGTGGCCGCGATGAAGGATCGACGTTGCATGTGGGGCCTCGGAAGCTTCGTTTCTTGAATCCGTTCGCCCCTTCCTGAGGAAGATCATCAAAAAGAGGGCGGCGGGCATTTCAAGAGCAATTTCCGGGCGGGCGCACAGTCGTGGTGCGTGCGCTGCTGAACGCTTCTACTCTTGCGGGCGGTGATGCACGAGGCATGCCAAGGGCTTTTGCTCGGGATTGGGCCTGGGGCTTGGAGACATGGCCGGCCACGCGCACAATCCGGGCGCGCAACTTGCAAGGCAGCTTGCGCAGAGTAGAAGCGTTCAGCCTGCGGTGCCCATCATCCACCGCGCCCAGGCAGGAAATTGCTCTTTCAGTTCGTCCCCACACGACCACAGAAGGAGTCCGCGAATGCTCGTCACCCGTCAACCCGTCTTCCGCAAGTTCTGGCATGCCGTCATGCCGCTCACCGAACTGGCCAACGGCCCCAAGCCCTTCAGGCTGCTGGGCGAAGACATCGTCCTCTTCATCGACTCGGACGGCCAGCCCGCCGCCTTGTGCGACCGCTGCTGCCACCGCACCGCGAAGCTCTCCAAGGGCTGGTGCGTGGACAGCGAAGGCCAGGCCTGCGGCACCGGAGCGATCCAGTGCGGCTACCACGGCTGGACTTACGACCGCAGCGGCCAGGTCATCCGCATTCCGCAGTACGAGGCCGACCGGAAGATCTCGCCCGAATACCGCACCACCGCCTACCGTTGCGCCGCGCGCTACGGCTATGCATGGGTGGCGCTGGAGGAGCCCATCGCCGACATTCCGGCCATTCCGGAGTTCGACGACCCGGGCTACCGCACCATCTTCCAGTTCTACGAGGAGTGGCAGACCAGCCCGATGCGCGCGCTGGAGAACTCCTTCGACAACTCGCACTTCAGCTTCGTGCACCGCGCCACCTTCGGCGTGGCCGCGAGTCCGAAGCCGAGCAAATACGAACTGGTGGAAAACGACTCGGGCTTCTACGCCGAGACGATCATCGAGGCGACGAACCCGGTGAAGTTCCACGCGATCAGCGGAGTGACCGACCCCATCACCACGCGCCACATGCGCAACGCGTACTTCCTGCCGTTCTCGCGCCGGCTCGACATCGAGTACCCGAGCGGCGTGCGCCACATCATCATCAACTGCTTCACTCCCATCGACGACGGGCGCATGCAGCTGTGCCAGTGGCTCTTCCGCAACGACACCGAGGCCGACTGCACCGCGCAGATGCTGATCGACTTCGACGAAGCGGTGACGCGCGAGGACAAGGACATCCTCGAATCGACCGACCCCGACGCGCTGGTCGACACGCGCCGGCGTGGCGTCGAGTATTCGATGGAGTCGGACCGGCCCGGCATGCTGATCCGCAAGCACCTGATGCAGCTGCTGGCGAAGCATGGCGAGGCGGAGGTCTATCGCGGGATGGACGAGAACGTCGTGATTCCCATCGCAAAGGCCGCCTGAGCGGCGGCCTCTGGATATCTGACCGTCAGGCCGGCGAGGCCGCGGGAGTCGGGCGCGATGCGCCGCGCGAGGAACCCTGCTCGTAGCGGTCCATCGCCAGGCCATCGGTGCGGATCTCGGGGCGCTGGCCCATCACCATGTCGGAGATGAGCTTGCCCGAGCCGCAGGCCATGGTCCAGCCCAGAGTGCCGTGGCCGGTGTTGAGGAACAGGTTCGCATAGCGCGTGCCGCCGACGATGGGGGTGCTGTCGGGCGTCATCGGGCGCAGGCCGGTCCAGAAGGTGGCGCTCGGAACGTCGCCGCCGGGGAACAGGTCGGTGACGACCTTCTCGAGCGTAGCCCGGCGGGCCGGGTTCAGGCGCAGGTCGAAGCCGCCGAGTTCGGCCATGCCGCCCACGCGGATGCGGTTGTCGAAGCGCGTGACGGCGACCTTGTAGGTCTCGTCGAGCACGGTGGATTGGGGCGCGAGCGACTCGTCGAGCAGCGGCACGGTCAGCGAGTAGCCCTTGACTGGGTAGACAGGAATGTCCAGGCCCAGCGAGGCGATGGCGGCGCGCGAGTAGCTGCCGAAGGCCATCACGTAGCGGTCGGCCGTGAGGATCTTGCCGGTGCTGGTGCGCACGCCGGTGATGCGGCCGCCGTCGGTCTCGAGCGCGGCGATGGTCTGGCCGAAGCGGAAGTCCACGCCCAGGCCGCGCGCGATCTCGGCGAGGCCGCGGGTGAAGAGGTGGCAGTCGCCGGTCTCGTCGTTGGGCAGCCGCAGGCCGCCGGTGAGCCGGTCGCGCGCGCCGGCCAGCGCGGGCTCGACGCGGGCGAGCGCATCGCGGTCGAGCAGTTCATAGGGCACGCCGCATTCCTCGAGAACGGCGATGTCGCGTTCCACCGCGTCGAGCTGGGCCTGGGTGCGGAACAGCTGCAGCGTGCCGCCGGTGCGCTGCTCGTACTGCAGGCCTGTGTCGGCGCGCAGCTGCTGCAGGCAGCCGCGGCTGTATTCGGCGACGCGCATCATGCGCTCCTTGTTCACTGCGTAGGCCTCGGGCGAGCAGTTGCGAAGCATGGCGGCCATCCAGCGCAACTGGAACAGCGTGCCATCGGGGCGGATCGACAGCGGCGCGTGCTTCTTGAACATCCACTTGATCGCCTTCAGCGGAATGCCCGGCGCGGCCCACGGCGTGGAGTAGCCGGGAGACACCTGGCCGGCGTTGCCGAAGCTGGTTTCCTCGGCGGGACCGGCCTGCCGGTCGAGCAGGGTGACTTCGGCGCCCGAGCGGGCGAGATAGTAGGCCGTGGTGGTGCCGATCACGCCGCCGCCGAGAACGATGACTTTCATGGTGTATTCGCCGATTCAAATGGAATGAATGGAATCTAAAGTCCTCAAGGCAGTGGATTCCACTGATTTAATCGATTCGGCAGTGGAATACACTGCCGCGAACCTTCCAACGCCGTCACCGGAGTGAAATGCCCGAACTCGACCGCATAGACCGCAAGATCCTCGACGTTCTGCAGCGCCAGGGGCGCATGTCGATGACCGAACTGGCCGAGCACATCGGCCTGTCGGCCTCGCCCTGCGCCGAGCGCGTGAAGCGCATGGAGCGCGACGGCGTCATCACCGGCTACCACGCCCACGTCTCGCCCGAGGCGCTGGGCCGCACGCTGCTGGTGTTCGTGGAAATCAAGCTCTCGGCCAAGTCGGGCGACGTGTTCGACAAGGTGCGCAAGGAGCTGCTGCACATGCCCGAGGTGCTCGAATGCCACCTGGTGTCGGGCAGCTTCGACTACCTCGTGAAGGCGCGGCTCAGCGGCATGAGCGAATACCGCCACCTGCTGGGTGACATCCTCAAGAAGTTGCCGGTGGCGGCCGAGTCGCACAGCTACGTGGTGATGGAAGAAATCAAGGAAACGCTGATGCTGGCGGTGGACCGCTGAATCGCTGAACCCATGAGCACGAACAACGACGTACCCGACATCACCATCCGGCCCTGGCGCCTCGACGACTTCGACGCGGTGAAGGCCATCCTCGACGACACCTTCGCCGGTACCTGGCTGCCGCAACTGACGCCCGATGCAGCCAAGGCCTACCGCGAGAGCGGCGAGCCCGTGGGCTACATCGACGAGAAGGGGCCGGACTTCTTCGTGGCCGAGATCGACGCAGAGGTGGTCGGCATGGTGCACTGGGAGCACGACTTCGTGCATGCCCTGCACGTGCCGGCCGTGCACCAGCGCAAGGGCATCGCCCGCGCCCTGATGGCCTTCGCCGAAGACGGCATGCGCGCCGATGGCGTGGCGCTGGCGCGGCTGGAAACCGACACCTTCAACACGCAGAGCCAGGGCTTCTACCTCGCACTCGGCTATCGCGAGGCCGACCGCTACCCCGATCTCGAATGGCACAGCGGCTTCACCACCATCCTTTACGTGAAGACGCTTTCTCCCCGAACCGCAACCCCTTCCCCGAGGACACACGCATGAGCATCTCGATCCGCCGCGACGGCATCAACGGCACGCGCCACATCCTGAAGATCCGCAACCACGAGATTCCGGTCGATGCATCGCCCGCCGGCGGCGGCAGCGACGCGGGCCCGGAGCCGCACGACCTGTACGACGCGTCGCTCGCGGCCTGCAAGGCGCTCACCGTGCTGATCTACGCGCGTCGCAAGGGCATTCCGGTGGAAGACATCGAGGTGGTGGTCGACCGCGATGACAGCGAGGAGCGCAAGGGCGTCTACCGCCTCAAGTCGGGCCTGCGCCTGAGCGGCAACCTCAGCGAGGCGCAGCGCGACGAGCTGCTGCGCGTGGCCGGCAAGTGCCCGGTGCACAAGCTCATGACCGAGGTGAAGACCGAGATCGAGACCGGCTGGGCGGACTGATCCTGCTCCTTGCGGTCACTGCAGCGTGCGATAGGTGCGCACCGCGCGCAGCAGCGCCCACAGGCCAGCCTCCGCCGGCACCTTCTTCTCGTTGAACGCGACGGCGATGTACACGTCGTCGGCCGGCACATAGGCCACGATGCTCGTGAAGCCTTCGATGCCGCCGCTGTGCCCGAGCATCAGGCCGGGGCCGTCGGGCACGTCGTAGAGCTGCACGCCCATGCCGTAGAACGAGTTGCTGCCCGCGTAGGGCCCGATCATCGCGGGCATGCCTGTGAACATGCGATGCACCGATTGGCCGGGCAGCACCTTGCCCGCGAGCAGGGCGTGCCAGAACACCGCGAGATCGCCGGCCGTCGATGCCAGTGCGCCGGCGGCGTAGGGCGTGGCGTACTGGTCGGGGGCATCGACCGGCCGTCCGGCCGCGTGGCCGGTGGCGACGGGCAACTCGACGCCTGGCTTGCGCATGACCGTGTGCGTCAGCGCCAGCGGTTTGATGAGCCGCTTCGCAAGGACATCCGCGAACGGCGCGCCGTCCACCTTCTCGACGATGACGCCGAGCATCGCGTAGCCGGTGTTGGTGTAGCTCCAGTTCGCGCCGGGGCAGAACTGCGGCTTCTGCGATGTACCGAGCGAGATGATTTCGGCGGGCGGGCGGTAGGCCGTGCCCAGCGAGGGCAGCGCGTTGAAGCTCACGAGGCCGCTGGTGTGGCGCAGCAGCTGCTCGATGGTGGTGAGCTTCGCGTTCGGCGCGTCGGGAAACCACTTGTCGATGGTGTCGTCGAGCTTCAGCTTGCCCTCCTCGACCAGTTGCAGCACGACGGCGGCCGTCAGCGTCTTGACTGTGCTCGCGACCTGGAAAGGCTGGTCGGGCACCACGGGCTGCGGCAGCTCCTTGCGAGCGAGCCCGCGCGTGGCGGACCAGGTGCCTTCGCCGGGAATCGCGACCGCCACGCTGGCAGCGGGTACATGCTGCAGCATCCTGTCGAGCGCGTCGCCGAGCGCTTTCTGGAGCGCGGCAGGCAGTTCGCCGTCGATGGAGCGTTTGAAGTCCTTCCGCCAGACCGCCTCGGGCGCCGAACGCATCGGCGGGCCGGCCCAGGAGGGCGAGGGCGTGCACGCCGTCTGCGCCATGCCCGGCGAAGCATGCAGGGTCGCGCACAGTGAAAGCAGCGCGGCCGCGGTCTTCGCCCGTGTCGTCGTCACTTCGCGGCCTCGGCCCGCGTGCGCGCGGCTTCCACGCGCTTGGCATGGCGATCGCCCCAGTCGGCCAGCGGCGCGAGCGCCGCATTGAGCGTGGCGCCCAGCTTCGTCTCCGAATACTCCACGCGCGGCGGCACTTCGTGGAACACCTCGCGGTGGACGATGCCGTCGGTCTCCATCTCGCGCAACTGCTGGATCAGCATCTTCTCGCTGATGTCGGGCAGCGCCCGCTTCAGCTCGCCGAAGCGCAGGGGCTGCACATGCAGCTCCCAAAGGATGACCGCTTTCCACTTGCCGCCGATGACGTCGAAGGCCGGGCCGATGCCGCAGTTGTAGGGTTTCCTGGATTTCATCTTCATCCCCATCAGTAGGTAATACATGCATTTTGGTAAGTACCTAACTTAATTGTAGGTACTTGACCATATAGGAGCCCAATTTCTACGATGCGTCCATCTTCATAACTAGCAACGAGCGAATCGTCATGAGCAGCAAGAGCAGTGACATCAAGGAAGTTGGCGTTCTGGGCCTGGGCGCCATGGGCGCAGCCATCGCGCAGATCTATCTGGACCAGGGCTACAAGGTCACGCTGTGGAACCGCAGCGCCGGCAAGGCCGACGCGCTGGTCGACAAAGGCGCGGTGCTGGCGCGCAGTGCGAGCGAGGCGGTGCGCGCTGCACGCGTGGTCGTGATGTGCGTCTACGACTACCGTGCCGCCGAGGCCATCCTCGCGATGGACGGCGTGGCCGCCGCCATGGACGGCCGCCTGCTGGTGCAGCTGACCACCGGCAGCCCGCAGGACGCGCGCGATGCGCAGGCTTGGGCGCACGAGCACGGTGCCGCATACGTCGAGGGCGCCATCCAGGCCGCGCCCGACCAGATGGGCAGGCCCGACACGCCGCTGCTGGTATCGGGCGCGCGCCCCGCGTTCGACGAAGCGCAGCCCTGGCTGGATGCACTGGCCGGCGGCATCGTCTACCTCGGCGAGGCCGCGAGCGCGGCGGCCGCGATGGACCTCGCCACCCTCTCCACCATCTACGGCACGATGCTCGGCTTCATCCATGGCGCGCGCATCGCCGAGCACGAAGGCTTCGACGTGGCCGAGTACGGCCGCATCGTCGCGGGCATCATGCCGACCTTCGCCGGCTTTCTTCAGCACGAAGGCTCCGTCATCCAGTCGGGCGATTTCGCGATCTCGCAGAGCCCGATGCGCATCTCGGTCGAGGCGACGCAGCGCATATTGCAGACGGCGCAGGACTCGGGCATCAGTACCGAGTTCCCGGTCTTCGCGGCGGGCATCTTCCGGCGGGCGGACGAAGCCGGCCTCGGCGGCGAGGAGCTCGCGGCGCTGATCAAGCTGCTGCGCGCGAAGGGCGTGCAGGCATAGCTCAGGCCCATGTCATGAACTGGATCGCGCGCAGCACTTCGGCTTCGCGTTCCATGATGAAGTCGGTGTGGTTGCAGTTGTCCAGGGTCAACCGGTTCGGGGTGTTCAGCGCCGAGACGAGCCGGTTCGAATCCGCGATGCGCGCGCGGCGGAAGACGCGCAGGTAGACCGCGGCATCCTTCTGTGTCTTCGCGTCGAGCGGCAGTTCGAGCCACGGGAACATGTCGCGGTTGTCCGAGGGCAGGGCAGTGACGACCAGCGAGGGCGCACGCACCGGCTTGTAGTCGGGCGAAAAGAAATGTCCGGCTGTTTCCATCGCTTCGCTCACTTCCTTGGGCGTTTTGATGCTCACGCTGCCATCGGCATGGATGTCGAGGCTGTCGCGCAGATCCGCTTCCATCGCTGGCCACCAGTTCTTCGACTTGCGGCGGAAGAATGCGATGGCTGCCTGCAGCGAACGGCCGTCTTCCGGTTTCGGATCGGGCTCTTCGAGCAGCGCGTTCTTCGGAGTGTCCTCGCCGCCGCTGTCGCCGTCCGCCGTGTAGTCGAAGGTGGTGTCGAGATAGACCAGTCCCTGTGTCCGCCCGGGATGCAGGCCCGCGAAGCGCGTGAGTTCGTTGCCCGCGATCGAATGGCCCACCAGCACCGCGCGCTGCACGCCCAGCGCATCGAGCACTGCCTTCAGGTCGGCAACCAGCGTATCCACCTCGTAATACTGCGTGGCGGTCTTCACCGGGATGGGCTTGTCCGAAAGGCCGTAGCCGCGCCGGCTGATCGCGATCACGCGCGACCTGGCGGCCAGCGCGGGCGCGAGGCTGTCGAAGTAGCGCGCATTGCCCCCGAGCCCGGCCAGCAGCACGATGACAGGCCCCGTGCTGCCGCCGGGCGGTTGCCAGTCGCGCACCTGCAGCGAGACTTCGGGTGTGGCCGACACCTTCACCCGGCGGTCGATGACCGTGGGCTTGCCGTTGCCAACCGTGCCGACTCCGCCAACCCCGACGCCGCCATGACCATGCCCGCCGCCACCGCAGGCCGCCAAGCTCGCAAGGCCGGTCAGGCCGATGGCATGGAGCATGTCCCGGCGCCGCAGGTGGTAGCGATCCGGTCGGGCAGTACGTGCCGGCAGGGAGGGCAATCGATTCACTTGGGTGTTCCGTTTCCGTTTGCAGGGAGAGCTCCAGTGTCCAGGCCGCACCTGAAGGCCTGCTTCGGCATTCATGAAGATTTCCTGAAGTAGGGCCTCGGCGCTTGGCAGATACTTCCGCCACATTCCGGAAACGGAGTGGTCAGTTCACGTGGAGGCTCATGAATCTCTTGCTTGTTGAGGACGACCTTGACCTCGGCAATGGCGTGCGCATCGCGCTGGCCAATCAAGGCATGGATGTGGTGTGGGTCCGCAGGCTCGACGACGCCCTGCGCACGCTCGATGGCGGCACTTTCGACATGGTGCTGCTCGACCTGGGCCTGCCTGACGGCGACGGGCTCGACCTGCTGTTCCGCCTGCGCCGCGACCGCCAGATATTGCCGGTGCTGGTGCTCAGCGCGCGCGACGCGCTCAACGACCGGCTGCGCAGCCTGGACGATGGCGCCGACGACTACCTGGTCAAGCCTTTCGCGCTGGCCGAACTGCTGTCGCGCGTCCGGGCGCTCGCGCGCCGCAGCTACGGCTTCAACGACGAGACCATCCGCATGCGCGGTCTGGCGCTGCACGAGCCTACGCGCGGCGTGATCGTCGACGGTGAGCCGGTCGAACTCTCGCGCTGCGAGTTCGACCTGCTGGCGCTGCTGCTCAAGAGAACCGGCCGCGTGGTCACGCGCCGCGTGATGGAAGAGCAGGTGCTGCCCGGTGGCCAGGCCAACGGCAGCAACTCGCTCGAAGTGCACATCTCCAACCTGCGCAAGAAGATCGGACAGGGCTACATCCGCACGGTGCGTGGCATCGGCTACGTGATCGACGTGCAATCGCTGGCGCGGAGCGCGCAGAAATGATTCAGGCGCTGGCGCAGCGCTGGAAGAACTGGAAACAACCTTCCCTGATGCGGCGCCTGCTGCTCGCGCAGATGGGCGTGGTCGCCTTGCTGTGGACCATGGCCATCGCGCTGCTGCTTTACGACTCCTACGAAGACCCCGAGCTGCTGAAGTTCGAGAAGATCTTCCAGACGGTGATTTCCATCGCGAAGAACACCGCCGACCGGCCCGACAAGCAGCAGGAAACCCTCGCCGCCTTCGACGCCGCGCTGCTCGAGACCATCGGCGACGGCGACGCGGCCTCCGACACCTCGCCCGTCATGCAGGTCTGGCAGGGCGACAGGCTGGTCTATCGTTCGACGGCGGCCGTGCCCGTCATCCTCAACACCGCGCCGAACCTCATCGAGACCGTGAAGGCGGGCAATCGCGAGTGGCGCGCGCGCACGATCGCCTCGCCCGACTCCGACATCCGCGTGATGCTGGCCGAGCCCAGCGTCTGGCGGCTCACCGTCACCGTGATGTATCGCGGCTACTACCTGCTGCCGTTGGTCATCAGCCTGCCATTCCTGGTTTTTCCCGCGTGGCTTTCGGTGCGCCTCGCGCTGCGGCCATGGCGCCGCGTGAGCCAGGAGACCGCCGAACGCGGTCCGGCCGACCTCACGCCGCTTTCATACACGCCGCCGCACAAGGAGCTGCAGCCACTGGTGCAGAGCATCAACAGCCTGCTGCAGCGGGTGCGCGACAGCACATCGCGCGAGCGCAGCCTGATCGCCGACGCCGCTCACGAACTGCGGACGCCGCTGGCCGCGATGCGCGTGAACGTGGAGGCGCTGAAGGAGCAGAGCACCGACGAGCACCAGCGCGAGCTCATGGGCAACCTGCTGCGCAGCAACGACCGCGCGGCGCGCCTGGTGGGGCAGCTGCTGCAGCTGATGCGCAGCGACGCGGTCTCGGACAACAGCCTGCCTGTGATGCTGTCGCTCGATGCGCTGGTGCAGGACCGCCTGGCCATGATCGAAAGCCTGGCCAGCTCGCGCAACATCGAACTGGAGCTGGTGTGCGAAGACCGCGTACCGGTGCTCGGCGAGCGCGAAAGCCTGGTCTCGATGGTCGACAACCTCATCAACAACGCCATCAAGTACAGCCCGCCCGACGGCACGGTGGTCGTGCATGTGTCTCGCGACGGCGCGCACGCCCTGCTGACGGTGGCGGACCAGGGCCCCGGCGTGCCGGCCGTGCTGCGCGAGCGTGTGTTCGACCGTTTCTTCCGCAACCCCGACCAGAGCCAGAGCGGCAGCGGGCTGGGGCTGGCCATCGTCAAGTCGGTGGTCGACCGGCACGGCGGCGAGGTGACGCTGGGTGAAACCGCGAGCGGCGGCCTGCTGGCCACCGTGCGGCTGCCGCTGGCCATGGCCGACGCGCCGCAGCCCATGCTGTGCAGCTGAAGCCTTCCCCGGTGCACGGCCAAAGGGCATAAAGGGCGTGGCCGGGCCCAAATTGGGGCGAGGAATTACACTACCCGGCGCTGTTTACAGGACACTTTCCCATGAAGTGGGTCATTCTTGCCATCTTCGCGCTCAGCGCGCTCTACGTTCATTTCCGCGGCCAGGTACGGCATCGTTTCTTCAGACAGCTCTCTGATCACTCGACCTTCCTCGCCCCGCTGAATGTCTTCATGTACCTTTTCTCGAAGGTGCCGGGTACGCCCTACCTGTCGCCCGCGGAGTTCCCCGAGATGCGCGTGCTCGAGGAAAACTGGGAAGTGATCCGCGAAGAAGCCCTGGCCATGCGCAACGGCGGCAGCATCAAGGCCTCGAACCAGTTCAATGACGTGGGCTTCAACTCGTTCTTCAAGAGCGGCTGGAAGCGCTTCTACCTGAAGTGGTACGACGATGCGCATCCCTCGGCCGCCGTGCTGTGCCCGCGCACCACCGAGCTGCTGAAGGGCATCGGCACCATCAAGGCCGCCATGTTCGCCGAGCTGCCACCCGGCAGCCGCCTCGTGCGCCATCGCGACCCCTTCGCCGGTTCGCTGCGCTACCACCTCGGCCTGTGGACGCCGGGCGTCGAGGGCTGCTACATCGACGTGGATGGCCAGCGCTACCACTGGCGCGACGGCGAGGCCGTGGTGTTCGACGAAACCTACATCCACTATGCCGAGAACACGACCGACCACGACCGCGTGATCCTGTTCTGCGACATCGAGCGCCCGCTGAAATACCGCTGGGCCAGCGCGGTCAACCGCTGGTTCGCGAAGAACCTGCTGGCCGCCGCCGCGTCGCCCAACGATGCCAGCGACAAGACCGGCGGCCTCAACCGCGCGTTCAAGTACATCTATCAGATCCGCGTGGTCGGCAAGCGCCTCAAGGCCTGGGACAAGCGGGTGTACTACCTTGTGAAGTGGGCCATCTTCGGTGGCCTGGCGCTCTGGATCTTCTGGTAGTCCACCTTCACGGCCGCGGCGCCGTGCCCTGGGCGTGCCGGCTGCGGGCATCACTACCTTTGCCGACACCGTTTCGTTGTGTCTCTCGAAGGGGTTGAGCGCACCGATGGGGGCCGTGCTCGCCGGCCCCGCCGACACCATCGGGCGCGCCAGGTGGCACCGCAAGCTGCTGGGCGGAAGCCAACGTCAGGTCGGGATCGCCGCTGCGGCGGGCTTGGTTGCCATCACCACCATGGTGGGACGGCTTGCCGACGACCACGCGCTGGAGGCCTTCAAGGCCGTTGCGCAGTCGAGCGCATCCTGAGCAACAACCTCAGGCCTCGTTCCACACCAGCCGTGCACGCGTAGTGCCCGCACAGCTCACCACGGCCGCGAGCAGCGTGCCGCCGAGCACATCGAGCAGCACATGCTGGCGCGTGGCCAGCGTCGAATAGACGATGCCGAAGGCCCACAGCACGTTGATCACGCGCAGCCATGACGGCGCCCGCACCTCACGCAACTGGCGCTCCAGCAGCATTGCGGTGAATACCGCGAACGCAACGTGCAGCGACGGAAAGGCATTGCCGCCCGCATCGGCGCTCTTGAGGAACTGCAGCGCCGGGTACTGCGTCCAGTCGACCGCGAATGCCGGCACCGCCGTCGGAAAGAACCGGAACACCACGAGGCCCAAGCCCGCCATCACCGCGGCATCGCGTGCGCAGGCCCACAGCTCGGTTTTGTCCTTCGCGAAGGCCGGTGCCAGCGAGATGTAGAACCACAGCGAGCCGTAGAGCACCATCGCGTCGTCGCTCACGCCCACCCAGTGGTCGAGGGGCGTGAGCGGCATCACCGTGGGCTCCGTCGACGGGTTGTGCATGACCCAGAAGTACAGGACGAAGAAGCCGGTAATGCCGACGGTGGTACCGATCATCTTCATCACCCAGAGCGTGGCGAACCGCCGGCCCAACGCCGCGTACCAGAGTGCGGAATGTGCGGGGGAGGAGGGCGCGGTGCGGGATGTCATCGGCGTTGCAGCTTATGCAACTGCATTGCGTGAACATTGCGCCGGCCGCAGGAAGGCCTCTCCTAGAATGACCGGCCTTGTCCCTCCGGCCTTTCCTTGGCCTCTCTTTCCCCGTACTCCCATGAGAATCCTGCTCGTCGAAGACGAAGTCGACCTGGCTCAAGCCCTGGCCTCGGCGCTGCGGCAGAACCAGGCGGTGGTCGATGTGGCGGGCTCGCTGCGAGAGGCCGAGGACTCGGCGCTGTCGGCACAGCACGACGTGATCGTGCTCGACCGGGGACTGCCCGATGGCGACGGCCTCTCGCTGGTGGCTTTCCTGCGCCAGAACGACATTCCCGCCGCTGTGCTGGTACTCACCGCCATGACCGATGTGGCGGAGCGCGTGCTGAGCCTCGATGGCGGCGCGGACGACTATCTTGCCAAGCCCTTCTCCATGGACGAGCTCATGGCGCGCGTGCGCGCACTGGCACGGCGCCCCGCGGTGCGCGCGAACCTTGTCATGACGCTGGGGCAGCTGCGCTTCGACCATCACACGCGGCAGGCCCATGTCGGCGAAGAGTGCCTCACCCTGCCGCGCCGCGAGCTGCTGGTGCTGGAGGCGCTGCTCGAGCACCGGGGCCGCACCGTGCTGCGCGAGGCCATGCAGGACCGCGTATACGGCCACGCGGATGACATTCAATCGAACGCGCTCGACACCCACGTCTCGCGGCTGCGCTCGAAGCTCGACAAGGCCGGCGCGCAGGTCGAGATCCATGCCATCCGCGGCGTGGGCTACCTGATCTGCGCGGCGCGCCCCGCGGCATGACGACGCAATGACGACATGAGGCAAGGCCTGCTCTCGCTGCGCTGGCAGCTCATCTGGAGCCTGATCCTGCTGCAGGTGGTGGTCGGCACGCTGGTGATGGGCGGCTTTCTCGGCCTGGCCTGGGTGCTGGGCCGCGTGGTCGACGAGACCGGGCAGGAAACCATCACGGCCATCCAGCGCGCGCTGGTACGCGGCCCCGATGGAAAGCTGATGGTCGAGCACACGCCGGAGGTGCGGCGCCTGCTGGAGGCCGACCCGCCGTTCTGGTTCATCGCACGCGACAGCCAAGGCTCGGAACTGCGCAACGGCGACGTGCCGGCCATCTACGCCGCGCTCTTCAATTCGCTCGACGGCATGGAGCGCATGGCCATCAACCCGGAGAGCGACAACACCCGTCCCAAGGCCCGCTTCGAACGTGTGGACACGCGCGCGGGCCCGGTGGCCGTGATGACGCAGACCGGCAGTCCGCTGACCGTGAAGAACACGGTCAAGGGCACCGCCATCGCCTTCCTTTTCCTGGTGGCGCCGATGGCGCTGGTGACCTGCCTCGGCGTGATCCTCGCCACACCCTTCGTCGTGAAGCGCGGCCTCAAGGGCGTCGTGGCCACGGCCGAGCATGCCGAGAGCATCGACGTGCACGAACGCACCACGCGGCTGCCGCTGGCCAACGTCGCGAGCGAGATCCGCCCGCTGGTCAACGCCGTGAACCGCGCCTTCGACCGGCTCAACGAGGGCTACGACCGGCAGGAGCGCTTCCTGGCCGACGCCGCGCACGAGCTGCGCACGCCCATCACCACGCTGCAGATCCATCTCGAAGGCCTGCAGGACGGCGCGCTCAAGGTGAAGCTCCTGCAGGCATCGGCGCGGCTCGCCACGCTCGCCGAGCAACTGCTCGACCTGCAGCGGCTGGACCACGTCGCTGCGCACGACCGGCAGCAGGTGGACCTGAAGGCGCTGTGCGAGCGCGTGGCGGGCGACATCGCGCCGCTGGCCATCATGAACCGATGCACGCTGTCGGTGGAAGCGCCCAAACCGTTGTGGGTGCGCGGCGATGCGCCCTCGCTGGAGCGTGCGCTGAGCAACCTGATCCAGAACGCCATCGAGCATGGCGGGCAGGGCTGCGACATCCAGGTGCGGCTGTGGGAGCCCTCGGGCTTCGAGGTGCTCGACTCCGGGCCCGGTATTCCCGAGGCCGACCGCGAGCGCGTGGTGGCGCCTTTCCACCGGCTGGTGCCGCGCGGACGCGGTGCCGGGCTGGGCCTGCATCTCGTGGCCGAGGTCGCGCGCCTGCACGGCGGTCAGCTCACCATCGGATCGAGCGAATCGGGCGGAGCGAAGATGCGGCTGGAGCTGAACCTCGACCTCTGAGCGCGCGGTTGCAGGGCTCCGAGAACCATTGCGCGACGAGTTGCCCCAGCAGGCCCGAGGCCGCGACCACGGCGACGAACCACAGCGGAGTCCACGCGGGCGATGCGCCCAGCCACTGGAAGAACCATGCGCCGGGAATCACCACGAACATGTGGCCCAGGTAGACCTCGTAGCTGTTGCGTCCGAACCAGCGCAACGGCGCGGCAATTGCACCGGCGCACCATTTCCACGGTCGCCAGTGCGCCGCGACCAGCACCAGCGCGACGCCCAGTTCCAGCAGCGTCACCTGCAGTCCGAAGCGCGTGAGGCCCAGTTGGTGCACCTCTTTGCGGAAGCAGAAAACCACCGCGCTCAACACAAGGCCGGTCAGGAGCACGGCATGCCGTACGGCCGCAGCCGGAGCGCGCGGCATGCGATGCGCGAGCAGTGCGGCGAGGCAGCCGAAGGCAATGCCATCCATGCCAGAGAGGTACGAATGATCCTGCCAAAGCTCGTTGTCGCTGAACACGCTGCGCGCCAGCGGCCCGAGCACGATGGGCACGACCAGCAGCAAGGCCAGCCGACGTTCGCTGCCGCAAAGCACGCACACGAGCGGAAAGCAGAGATAGAAGACCTCCTCCACCGACAGCGACCACAGCACGCCCCACGGCCCCGGCAGATAGCCGACCTGCGCCTCCAGCCAGTTGATGTGCAGCCCCAGCGCCGCCAGCAGCGGCCGCCACAGCGAGACCTTGGACGTGTCGAGCGCGAACCATGCGCTGCCCGCGATGTGCAGCGCCGAAAGCACCACGAGCAGCAGCAACAGCGGCGGCAGGATGCGCGCCGCGCGAAAGCGGTAGAACGCCGTTGGCCGGACGCGCGAAAGGTCGCCCCAGCGCCGTACCGACGCGCTCGTGATCAGATAGCCCGAGACCACGAAGAACACGATCACCGCGTAGTAGCCGCTGCGGAGCAGGATGCCCCCGACCAGCGGTCCCATCCATTGGGCGAGCTCCGGCGGCCCGAAGGGAATGCGCAGGTTGGCGTGCAGCAGCACCACGAAGATCGCGGGCAGCCCGCGCAGCAGATCGACATGCGCCAGGCGCGCAAGCGGGGCGGAAGATGCCATCGCGCGATTCTGTGGTCGCTGGCCGCACGGCGGCTGAAGGGCTCCTGAAGCACCGACAATGGGGCCTGCCGCCATGCCTCTCGCCGACCAAGACCTTCTCCCCGATCGACCTCGCCAGCGCACAGGCGTTGATCGATCGCGTCCGTGCGCAGCTCGATGCCGAAGGGCTTGCGATGCGCGCGCCGCCGCCCGAGCCCACTACTTGCTGCGGGCGAGGCTGCAACGGCTGCGTGTGGGAAGGCTGGCTGGCCGCCGTGGCCTACTGGCGCGACGAGGCCTCGCTGCTGCTCGACTGAAGCACAGTACGCGCGACCTCGGTGCGCTTTCCCGGGAGGCTGCCCCGTCGGGCTGCGGTTCTCAAAGTTCGTGCACGTCTTCGCGCGCGGGATCGGCTGGGTGCGAAGCGACAGCGACCCCGGTCAGTCCTGCGGCAAGCAAGGATTCGATGACAGCAGTCCGAAACCAGTTGAATGTGGCTGGATCGTGCAGGTCGATCTCTTGAGGATCGTCCGGTATTAGAAGCGCGCAATCGGTCCCAGCATGGGATACGCCGCCAAGGTCAACCAGCCATGATGCGGCGAATCGCACCAGCGTTTCGACGTTTTCATAGTTGGTGACCTTGAGTGCGATTTCGCTCTCGCTCATTTCATTTTGCTTTTCTTCGACCATTGCGTGGCGATTGTCGAATGCCGGGCGCGGCTCAACCCCGCAGACCCTTGTCGAGCCGATGGAGCAGTGCGCTCATGCGGCTCTTGCCCATCACGCGCGCAGGCATTCGGCGAACCACTTCTCGAATCGTGGGCAGTGCCTGTTCGAGTGCCCATCGGACTTCCGCTTCGGCGGCGGCCTCATCAGCCGCATCGAGTCCAATCGCGTACGCACTGTAGGCCGCTGGACTCAGGATGTGATTCACCTGATGAGGCGTCGCGATCGGATGGGTGTAGGCGGATGCGGCGGCAGTGGATGCAGCCCGGGCTGCGGCCGCCGCTGCTGGATCACCCACTTCCCCTGCGGCTTTCAAGGCAGCCCAAGCGGCCTTGCGAAGATTCGCAGTGCGTGTTCCGCTGGCCCATTGCTCTTGGAGCTCTCGCGGAAGAAGAGCTCCGCCGCGGGCTGGATTCTGCCGCAGCGGCAACGACGACAGGCCTACTGGTTCTGCGAACCGCGGTGCGCCCACCCCGTCGTGTGCTTCTCGACCACGCTGAAGAGCTCGTACATCAGCATCGCCATGGCCCCCACCACCATCAGCCCCGCGAAGGCCAGGCCCATCTGCATGGCCGAGCCGGCCGAGATCAGCAGGTAGCCGATGCCTTCGTTCGCCGCCGTCATCTCGCTGACGGTGGTGCCCACGAAGGCCAGCGTAATGGCCACCTTGAGCGAGCCGAAGAAATAGGGCATGGAGCGCGGCAGGCCGATCTTCATGAGCACGTCCCAGCGTCGCGCGCCCAGCACGCGCAGCACGTCTTCCAGCTCGGGTTCGAGCGTGGCGAGGCCGGTCGCGATGTTGACCATGATCGGGAAGAAGCTGATCAGGAATGCCGTGAGGATCGCCGGCCCGATGCCGATGCCGAACCACACGACCAGGATCGGCACGAAGGCCGCCTTGGGCAGTGCGTTGAAGGCCGTCATCAGCGGATAGATCGCCGCGTACGCGATGCGCGAGCTGCCGATGACGAAGCCCAGCAGCACGCCCACCACGATCGCAAGGCCGAAGCCTGCCATCGTGACCCAGAAGGTGCGCCAGGCATGGCCGGCGATGACTTCCTTGAATTCCCAGAACTGGTTCCAGATGCGCCACGGGCTCGGGAAGATGAAGTCCGAGACCTCGAATGCCGAGCAGATCACCTGCCACAGCAGGAGCACCGCCGCGAGCAGCAGCCAGGGCGACCAGCGTTCGATTTGTTTGGTGTTCTTCATGTGCGGCGCGCCCTCAGTGAGACACCGCCGCGGCGGACTGGGCGGCGCTCGCGCCGGTGTTGCGTATGGCGCCGATGTGGCCGCGCAGCTCCAGCACGATGTCGGTGAACTCCTTGGTGTAGGTGAGTTCGAGCTCGCGCGGGCGCGGCAGGTCGATCTCGCGCTTCACCACGAAGCGGCCCGGGCTCTTGCTCATCACGTACACCGTGTCGGCGAGGAACACCGACTCGCGCAGGTCGTGCGTCACCAGGATCACGTTGAACTGCTGCTCGGTCCAGAGGTCGCGCAGGATGCACCACAGCTCCTCGCGCGTGAACGCGTCGAGCGCACCGAAGGGTTCGTCGAGCAGCAGCATCTTGGGCTCGTGGATGAGCGCGCGGCAGATGCTCGCGCGCTGCTGCATGCCGCCCGAGAGTTGCCAGGGAAACTTGTCCTCATAGCCGCCCAGGCCCACCTTCTGCAGCAGGCGGCGGGCGCGCTCCTCGTATTCCTTGCGCTTCGCCTTGAAGCTGGAGCGGTAGGGCTCGACGATCTCCAGCGGCAGCAGCACGTTGTCGACCGTGGTGCGCCACGGCAGCAGCGAGGGCGCCTGGAAGGCCATGCCCGAGATCTTCAGCGGCCCGGTCACAGGCTGGCCGTCGATGCGGATCCTGCCCATCGACGGCATCTTCAGCCCGGTGGTGAGCTTCATGAAGGTCGACTTGCCGCAGCCCGAGGGCCCGACGATGGCGATGAACTCGCCGCGCTTCACCTTCAGGTCGATGGCCTCGACCGCAAAGTGGTTGGCACGCAGCAGTTCCTCGTTGTAGGCGAGCCAGACGTCCTGGAAATCGACGAAGGGAGCGACGAAGGGGGCTGCGGCCGCGTCCTGCGATGCGGCTGCCATCACTTCTTCAGGATGTTCAGTTCGGCCGCGGGCGGCAGCAGCGCGGCGGTCCACACCGCGTCGGGGCTCACGCGCGTCTTGGTGTTGAAGGCATCCGACACCTGCGAGGCCATGAGCGACATGCGGCCTGCGTTGACCGCGCCGAAGCCTTCGGCGCGCGCGTCGGCGCTGTTGATGACTGTGTCGATGGCCAGCTGCAGGCGGCGCGTCTCGAGCTTGCTGTCGATGATGCCGTCGCGCGCCTTCACCGACTCGATGGCCACGGCCGGGTTGGCGATGACTTCCTTCGCGCCCTTGGCGAAGGCCGAGAGGAATTTCTTCACCGCCGCCGGGTTCTCCTTGATGAGCTTGGGCGAGGCGATGATGACGTTGCCGTACAGCTTCACGCCGTAGTCGGGGTAGGGGAGGATCACCACGTCGGCCGTCTTGGCGCCGCGCGCTTCCAGGTTGAGCAGCGAGGTGAAGGTGAAGCCGGTGATGGCGTCGATGTCGCCGCGCATCAGCATGGTCTCGCGCAGCGTCGGGTCCATGGCGGTCCAGTTGACGGCGCCGACGTTGTTGGCCTTGGCGAAGATCGGGAAGGCGCGGCGGCCCGCGTCGAACACCGGCGCGCCGAGCTTCTTGCCCGTGAGGTCCGCAGGCTTGGTGATGCCGCTCTTCTTGAGCGCCATGACCGAGGCCGGCGTGTTGTTGTAGACCATCATCACCGCGACAGGCTTGTTGGGGCTGTCGGGGTTGTTGGCGTGGAACTCCATCAGCGCCGCGAGGTCGGCGAAGCCCATGTCGTAGGCCCCCGAGGCCACGCGCGTGACGGTGCCGCCCGAGCCGTTGCCCGCGTCGATGGTCGCGTCGAGCCCGGCCGCCTTGAAGTAGCCCTTGGCCGCGGGGTGCAGGAACAGCGCCGCCGGTCCCTCGAAGCGCCAGTCGAGCTGGAACTTGATCGGCGTCGGGCTCTGCGCAAAGGCCGGTGCGAGGCCGAAGCTGATGGCCGAGGCGGCGAGGAAGGACTGGAGCAGTTGGCGCTTGTTCATGCGGAGATCGATCCGTTGGATGAAAGGGGATTGAATGCTTCTGCATTCAAGCAAAAACGGTGCCCGCACGTGATTGGTGCGAACCCTTCCTCATGGATCGAAGCGGTGCGCCGAAGGCGGCATTCGCACCGCGCTAATGCAAAAACGCGGCCGAAGCCGCGTTTCGAGCACTCAAAGCGGGCACCAAGCCCACTTCTTTCCTGCTTCTTCCCCGCTTCTTACTTGTCGACCGTGACCTTCGCCACCGCCAGTGCCGTCATGTTGATGATGCGGCGCACCGTCGAGGAAGGCGTGAGCACGTGCGCCGAGCTCGCGGCGCCCAGCAGCACCGGGCCGACGGTGATGCCGTTGGCACCCGTCATCTTCAGCACGTTGTAGAGGATGTGCGCCGAATCGAGGTTCGGGCACACCAGCAGGTTGGCTTCGCCGCTGAGCGTGGTCTCGGGCAGGGCGGTGCGGCGGATTTCCTCCGACAGCGCCGCGTCGCCGTGCATCTCGCCATCGCATTCGATGTCGGGCGCCATCTGCGCGAACAGGTCGCGCGCCAGGCGCATCTTGCGGGCCGAGCCACGGCTGGAGGTGCCGTAGTTCGAGTGCGAGAGGAAGGCCACCTTCGGCGGCAGGCCGAAGCGGCGCACTTCCTCGGCGGCCATCACGGCGATGCTGGCGAGCAGCTCGGCGCTGGGGTCTTCGTTCACGTTGGTGTCGGTGATGAACACCGTGCGCTTGTCCAGCGTGAGCGCGTTCAGCGTCGCGAAGCCCGGCGCGCCGCGCTTCAGGCCGATCAGGTTGCGGATGTGCTCCAGGTGCACGTCGAAGCGCCCGACCAGGCCGCAGATCATGGCGTCGGCGTCGCCCAGGTGCATCATCAGCGCGGCGATGGTGGTGTTGGAGCGGCGCACCATGGTCTTGGCGGCTTCGGGCGTCACGCCGCGGCGGCCCATGATCTTGTGGAAGCTCTCCCAGTAGGTGCGGAAGCGCGGGTCGTCCTCGGGGTTGACGATCTCGAAGTCGACGCCCGCGCGGATGTGCAGGCCGGCCTTCTTGATGCGCGCGTCGATCACGGCGGGGCGGCCCACCAGGATCGGCTTGGCCAGGCCCTCGTCGACGGCCCACTGGGCGGCGCGCAGCACGCGCTCGTCCTCGCCCTCGGCGTAGGCCACGCGCTTGGCGGTGGCGATCTTGGCGGCGCTGAACACCGGGCGCATGAACATGCCGGTCTGGTAGACGAAGCGCGTCAGGTGCTGGCGGTAGGCGTCCATGTCCTCGATCGGGCGCGTGGCCACGCCCGAGGCGGCCGCAGCCTTGGCCACGGCCGGCGCGATGCGCAGGATCAGGCGCGAGTCGAAGGGCTTGGGAATGATGTAGTCGGGGCCGAAGGCCAGTTCCTGGCCGGCGTAGGCGGTGGCCACCTCTTCGCTGATGTCGGCCTTGGTGAGCTCGGCGATCTCGCGCACGCAGGCCAGCTTCATCTCTTCGGTGATCTTGCTCGCGCCGCAGTCGAGCGCGCCGCGGAAGATGTACGGGAAGCACAGCACGTTGTTGACCTGGTTCGGGTAGTCCGAACGGCCGGTGGCGATGATGCAGTCCGGCCGCACGGCCTTGGCCAGCTCGGGGCGGATCTCGGGCTCGGGGTTGGCCAGCGCCAGGATGATGGGCTGCGTGCCCATGGTCTTGACCATCTCGGCGGTCATCACGCCCGGGGCAGAGCAGCCCAGGAACACATCGGCGTCCTTCACCACGTCGGCCAGGGTGCGGGCGCCGGTGTCTTTCTGGGCGTAGCGTGCCTTGGATTCGTCGAAACCGCCCGCGCGGCCCATGTAGATCAGGCCCTTGGAGTCGCAGGCGTGGATGTTGGCGGGCTTGGCGCCCAGGCCGACCATCACGTCCAGGCAGGCGATGGCGGCTGCACCCGCGCCCGAGACGGCGATCTTCACGTCGCCGATCTTCTTGCCCACCAGCTCCAGGCCGTTGAGCAGGGCGGCGGCCGAGATGATGGCCGTGCCGTGCTGGTCGTCGTGGAACACCGGGATGTTCATGCGCTCGCGCAGCTTCTTCTCGATGTAGAAGCACTCGGGCGCCTTGATGTCTTCCAGGTTGATGCCGCCCAGCGTGGGCTCCAGCGCCGCGATGATGTCGACCAGCTTGTCGGGGTCGCGCTCGGCCAGCTCGATGTCGAACACGTCGATGCCGGCGAATTTCTTGAACAGGCAGCCCTTGCCTTCCATCACGGGCTTGGCTGCCAGCGGGCCGATGTCGCCCAGGCCCAGCACGGCGGTGCCGTTGGTGACGACACCCACCAGGTTGCCGCGGGCGGTGTATTCGGAGGCGGTTGCCGGGTCGGCGGCGATGTCGAGACAGGGATAGGCCACGCCGGGCGAATAGGCCAGCGACAGGTCGCGCTGGTTCAGCAGGGGCTTGGTCGGGGTGATCGAGATCTTGCCCTTGACGGGCGAGCGGTGGTATTCGCGCGCTGCCTCGCGAAGTGCTTCTTCTGCGGGGGAAAGGGGTGCAGCCATGAAAGTCTCCTTGTTTCTGACGGGCAATGAGGCTACCGCAAAAGCAGGGCCTCTTCTTACTGGGGAAATGCCGAAAACGCCTGAATCCATAGCTTCTGCTCGATACGGCGGGTTCCGGCGCATTGGGACGGTCCTGCGGGTTCGCTAAACTGCAGATCGTTACCCATGGTTAACTGACCGACGGTCCAACCACCGTTCAGCCTGGGGCGGGCTGGGGTATCGCCGACAACGACAACACCACGACAAGAGGGGCAAGAACGCATGGCATCCGGACCTTTCAACAGCAACGATCCCGACGTCGTCGTCATCGGCGGCGGCCCGTCGGGCTCCACGGTGGCCGCGTTGCTCGCGGACAAGGGGCACGACGTGGTGCTGATCGAGAAGGCGCAGCATCCGCGCTTTCACATCGGCGAGTCGCTGCTGCCGATGAACATGCCGCTGTTCGACCGCCTGGGCGTGCGCACCGAGGTCGAGGCCATCGGCATCCGCAAGCACGGGGCCGAGTTCGTCTCGCCCTGGCACGACCACTCCAGCCAGTTCCACTTCGCCGAGGCGATGGACAAGAGCTTTCCCTATGCGGTGCACGTGCGCCGCTCGGAGTTCGACGAACTGCTGTTCCGCCACGCCGGCAACCGCGGCGCGCGCACTTTCGAGGGGCAGCGCGTCACCGGCGTGGACATGGATGCCGGCAAGGGGACGCCCGACAACAGGCCTCTGGTGAAGGTCAAGGGCGACGACGGCACCGAGACCACCTGGCGCCCGCGCTTCGTGATCGACGCCAGCGGACGCGACACCCTGCTGTCGAACCAGTTCGACGCCAAGCGGCGCAACCGCAAGCACGCCAGCGCGGCGCTGTTCGGCCACTTCGCCAACGCCGAGCGGCGGCCGGGCCGCTTCGAGGGCAACATCACGCTGTTCTGGTTCGACCACGGCTGGTTCTGGTACATCCCGCTGAAGGACGGCGCGGTGAGCGTCGGCGCGGTGGCTTCTCCCGCCTACTTCAAGCGCCGCAAGGGCTCGCTCGAGGAATTCCTGATGGAAACCATCGCGCTCGCGCCCAAGCTCGCCGACCGGCTGAAGAACGCCACGCTGATGGAAGGCGCCACCTCCACCGGCAACTACGCCTACGACTCGGCCTTCTGCCGCGGCGACCGCTTCATGATGGTGGGGGATGCCTACGCCTTCGTCGATCCGATGTTCTCCTCGGGCGTGTACCTGGCGATGAACAGCGGCTTCGAGGCCGCGACCTGCGCCGACCATTGGCTCAAGGGCGAGATGAAGGAGGCCGAAAAGGCCTTCCGGCACTATGAGAAGGTGATGAAGCACGGACCGAAGATGTTCTCGTGGTTCATCTACCGCATCACATCGCCGGCCATCCGGCGCCTGTTCATGAACCCGCGCAACATCTGGCGCATGCAGGAAGCGCTGCTGTCCATCCTGGCCGGCGACCTGTTCCGCAACACGCCCATCGGGCCGCGCTTCTGGGGCTTCAAGGTGACGTACTACGCCTCGTGCCTGGGCATCCTGCCGCAGGCCGTGAAGACCTGGGCATGGCGCCGGCGCAACCTCAAGGAGTCGCTGGAAGCCGCAAAAACCTGATTCTTTCCAGGAACACCGCGGAACCGGCTTTGCCGGGCCGCAGGTGTTGCCCCCGGCGAGGGGGTTGGCGAAGCGACACGAAGTGCGCGAAGCCTGGGGGAGTGCCTGGTCAGTCCGGGGTTACCGTGTGCTGCGCCAGTGCCTCGAGCGCGCGCACCAGTGCCGAGTGGTCGAGCTGGCCGTAGCCCAGTGCCGCGCAGGCGTTCATGAGCTGCGCCGCGCCGGCCGTCTGCGGCAGCGACACGCCCAGCGAACGGGCGCTCTGCATCGCGAGGTTCAGGTCCTTCTGGTGCAGTGCGATGCGGAAGCCCGGCGCGAAGGTGCGCTTGATCATCCGCTCGCCATGCACTTCGAGGATGCGCGAGCTGGCGAAGCCGCCCATCAGCGCCTGGCGCACCTTGGCCGGGTCGGCGCCCGCCTTCGAGGCGAACACCAGCGCCTCGCCCACGGCAGCGATGTTCAGCGCCACGATGATCTGGTTGGCCACCTTGCAGACCTGGCCGTCGCCGGCGCCGCCCACGAGCGTGACGTTCTTGCCCATCCTGTCGAGCAGCGGCTTCACGCGGCCGAAGGTGCCTTCGTCGCCGCCGCACATGATCGTGAGGCTGGCGGCCTTGGCGCCCACCTCGCCGCCGGAGACCGGCGCGTCGATGTAGCCGGCGCCCAGCGCGGTGATGCGGCGCGCGAAGTCCTTGGTGGCGATCGGGTCGATGGAGCTGCAGTCCACCACGATCTTGCCGCTGGAGCCCTTCAGGCCGTCGGCCACGCCTTCGGTACCGGGCGCGCCGAACAGCACCTTCTCCACGTCGGGCGTGTCCGGCACCATGATGAAGACCACGTCGGCCTGGCGCGTCACTTCGGCCGCCGAGGCGCAGATGGTGGCCTTCGACACGAAGGGCTCGGGCGTGTTGCCGTGCGTGTTCACGAACAGCTGGTAGCCCGCCTCGAGCAGGTGGCCCGCCATGGGGGCGCCCATGATGCCGAGGCCGATGAATCCGATCTTCTGTTGCTGGGTCGTCATGTCTCTTGTTCCTTGTCCGATGTCAGTCATTCATTTCATTGCTGCGTGAGCGCATGCCGCCATCCGAAGCCCTCGACCGTGGTGGCGCGGGGCTTGTATTCGCAGCCGATCCAGCCGTCGTAGCCCAGCGAGTCGATGTGCCTGAAGAGCCACGGGTAGTTGATCTCGCCCGTGCCCGGCTCGCCGCGCCCCGGGTTGTCGGCCAGCTGGATGTGGCCGATGCGCGCCAGGTTCTTCGAGAGCGTGTTCCCCAGCTCGCCTTCCATGCGCTGCGCGTGGTAGATGTCGTACTGCACCCGCAGGTTGGACGAGCCGACTTCGTCGACAAGCGCCAGCGCCTGGTCGGTGCGCGTGAGGAAGAAGCCCGGAATGTCGAAGGTGTTGATGGGCTCGATCAGCAGGCGCAGGCCTGCCGCTTCGAGCTCGCGCGCGGCGAGGCGCAGGTTGGCTACCACCGTCTTGTGCGCCGCGTCCCTGTCGACGCCCGCGGGCACCTTGCCCACGAGGCAATTGACCTGCGGGCAACCCAGCGCGGTCGCGTAGTCGATCGCCACGCCGATGCCTTCGGCGAACTCGCCCGTGCGGTCGGGATGGCAGGCGATGCCGCGCTCGCCCTTGTCCCAGTCGCCGGCCGGCAGGTTGTGCAGTACCTGCTCCAGGCCGTTGGCGCGCAGGGCGGCGGCGAGTTCCTTCTTCTCGAAGGGATAGGGGAAGAGGTACTCCACCCCCTTGAAGCCGGCCTTGGCGGCGGCCTCGAAGCGCTGCATGAAGGGCAGCTCGGTGAAGAGCATCGTGAGGTTGGCTGCGAACTTGGGCATGTCTTTTCTCTTCCTTCTTTTCAGTCGAGCAGCGCGGCAACCGCGGTCGGCGCGTCGGCCGGCGTCTCGGCCAGCGGCTCGAACTCGGTGATGTTGTCGATCTCGGTGCCCATCGCGATGTTGGTCACGCGCTCCAGCATCACCTCGATCACCACCGGCACGCTGAACTCGGCCATCAGCGCCTCCGCGCGGCGGATGGCCGGCGCGATCTCTTCCTGGCGGTTCACGCGGATCGCCTTGCAGCCCAGGCCCTCGACCACCTTCATGTGGTCCACGCCGTAGCTGCTCTCGATGCCCGCGTCGGGCGCCGCGTTGATGTTGTCGAACGCGAGCTGCACGCAGTAGTCCATCTCGAAGCCGCGCTGCGCCTGGCGGATCAGGCCGAGGTAGGAGTTGTTGACCACGATGTGGATGTACGGCAGCTTGAACTGCGCGCCCACGGCCAGCTCCTCGATCATGAACTGGAAGTCGTAGTCGCCCGACAGCGCGACGATCTTGCGCGCGGGGTCGGCGGCGCGCACGCCCAGCGCGGCGGGAATGGTCCAGCCCAGCGGGCCGGCCTGGCCGCAGTTGATCCAGTGGCGCGGGTTGTACACGTGCAGGAACTGCGCGGCCGCGATCTGCGAGAGCCCGATGGTGCTCACGTAGCAGGTGTCGTTGCCGAAGTTGTTGTTCATGCACTGGTACACGCGCTGCGGCTTCATCGGCACTTCGTCGAAGTTGGTCTTGCGCAGCATCGTTTTCTTGCGCTCGATGCACGCCTTGGCCCAGTCGCGGCGATCAGTCAGGCGGCCCGCAGCCTTCATTTCCTCGGCGACCTCCACGAAGAGCTCCAGCGCGGCCTTGGCGTCGGACACGATGCCGAAATCGGGCGTGAAGACGCGGCCGATCTGCGTGGGTTCGATGTCTACGTGCACGAAGGTCCGGCCCTTGGTGTAGACGTCGACCGAGCCCGTGTGGCGGTTGGCCCAGCGGTTGCCGATGCCCAGCACGAAGTCGCTGGCCAGCATCGTGGCGTTGCCGTAGCGGTGGCTGGTCTGCAGGCCGCACATGCCGGCCATGAGCGGGTGGTTGTCCGGAATGGAGCCCCAGCCCATGAGCGTGGGAATCACCGGCACGCCGGTCGCTTCGGCAAAGCGCACCAGCAGGTCGGATGCATCGGCGTTGATGACGCCGCCGCCGGCCACGATCAGCGGGCGCTCGGCCGCGTTGAGCATGCCGATGGCCTTCTCGATCTGGGCACGCGTGGCGGCCGGCTTGTAGGGCTTGAGCGGCTCGTAGCTGTCGATGTCGAACTCGATCTGCGCCATCTGCACGTCGAAGGGCAGGTCGATCAGCACCGGGCCCGGGCGGCCCGAGCGCATCAGGTGGAAGGCCTGCTGGAACACCTGCGGCACCTGGCCCGGCTCGCGCACAGTGACCGACCACTTGGTGACGGGCTTGGAGATCGACTCGATGTCCACCGCCTGGAAGTCTTCCTTGTAGAGCCGCGCGCGCGGCGCCTGGCCGGTGATGCAGAGGATCGGGATCGAGTCGGCCCAGGCCGAGTACAGGCCGGTGATCATGTCCGTGCCCGCCGGGCCCGAGGTGCCGATGCACACGCCGATGTTGCCGGCCACCGCGCGGGTGTAGCCCTCGGCCATGTGCGAGGCGCCTTCGACATGGCGCGCCAGGATGTGCGCGATGCTGCCGCGCTGGCGCAGCGCCGAATACATCGGGTTGATCGCCGCGCCCGGCACGCCGAAGGCCTGCGTCACGCCTTCCTTCTCCATCACCAGAACCGCGGCCTGGACCGCTGTCATCTTTGCCATTGTGAAGTCTCCTTTGGGATGGGCTCACTGTAGGAATCCGGGCGGATTCCAAGAAGACGGCTGCGGACCATAAAACCTATTCCACGCTGGAATAAGTGACTACCATCCGGCCCATGGACAGATTGCTTGCAATGGAAATGTTCGTTCGCGTGGTCGAGACGGGCAGCTTCTCGAAGGCCGCGCGCGAGTTCAACACCACGCAGCCCACGGTGACCAAGCAGATCGCCGCCACCGAGGAGCGGCTGAAGGTGCGGCTGCTCAACCGCAACACGCGCGGCGTGAGCCTCACCGAGCCGGGCGCGCTCTACTACGAGAAGTGCAAGACCATCGTGCGCGAGGCCGAGGAGGCCGACAGCATCGTGCAGCTGCGGCAGACCCAGGCGCAGGGGCTGTTGCGCGTGGGCACCTCGGTGGCCTTCGGGCGGCGCGTGGTGGTGCCGCTGGCGCTCGAATACATGAGCCGGCATCCGCAGGTGCAGCTCGACCTGAGCTTCGAGGACCGCTACGTGGACCTGATCGCGCAGGGCATCGACGTGGCCATCCGCATGGGCAAGCTGGCCGATTCGTCACTGGGCGCGCGCTACCTGGGCGTCAACCCGTGGGCGATGGTCGCCTCGCCCGCCTACCTGAAGAAGCATGGCACGCCGAAGCGCGCGCAGGACCTGAGCGCGCACGTGGCGCTGATCTACAGCAGCGTGGTGGGCGACGAGTTCTGGCGCATGCATACGCCCAAGGGCGAGCCAGTCACGGTCCCCGTGTCGGGCCGCTTCCGCTCGAACAACCTCTCGGCCGTGCTGGCGGCGGCGCGCGACGGCCTCGGCATTGCGCTCATGCCGCGCTACGTGGCCAGCGATTCGCTGGCGGCCGGCAAGGTGCGCGAGGTGCTGGGCGACCATGCGCTGCCCGAGCAGGAGATCCACGCCGTCTTCCCCTCGCCCAAGCTGGTGCCGGGCAAGGTGTCGGGCTTCGTGGCTTTCCTGCAGGGGCGCTTCGGCGAAGGATGGTGGGAGGCCTGAGCGCCTCCTTCCCGAGGCCTCAGGCCGCCACGAAGGCGCCGTGCAGCCCCAGCGGCAGGGCATAGGGCAGCGTGGCCTGCGCCACCGGGCCTGCCGCGAGATTGTCGGCCGCGAAGCACGAGAGCACCGTCTTCTGCCGCCCGAAGTCGAAGGCCGTGCCCAGCACCCAGCCGGGCCTGGAGCCGTCGGGCACGAAGACGTGCTCTTCCACCATGGTCTGCGCGCCATAGCTGAAGCGCTGGCTGCGGCCGGTTTCGACGTCGGTGCGCGCGATCGCGCCGAAGCCGGGCAGGTCGCGCCGGATCTGCGTGGCGTGCACCACCTGGCGATGCCGCAGGCCGACTCTGCGCGGATCGATGCGCGGGAATTCGGCCTCCTGTGCCAGCGCCGTCTGCGTGGCCCGCCCGGTGGAAAGGTTCAGCGTGGCGACAGTCAGGTGCGGCTCGGTGGTCTTCACGCGGCGGGCGCGCATCACTTCGCGATTGCTGATGAACACCGAATCGGAGTTCTCCGAGCGCACGTAGTCGATGTGGATCTGCGTGCCGCGCGGCGTGTCTTCCTCCCAGGCGTTGCCGACGTGGAACAGGAAGCCGGCCGGCAGCGCGAGCATCTGGCGGCGCTCCCAGTTCTGCTTGTCGACCACCAGCGCGCGCATGCCGAGCTCGGGCCGCCAGACGTGAGCGTCGAGAAAACTCGTGCCGTCCGTCTTGCGCTTGCCGTCGTAGACCAGCGGCGGCAGCAGGAACACCAGGTGCCGCCCGGTCACGGCGAAGTCGTGGACCATCGGCATGTCGGCCACCGGCACCACGGCCGCGCGCCGCAGCGTGCCTTCGGGTGCTATCTCGTACAGCGCCAGCAGGCCCTGGCCGGAACTGACGCCGAAGTTCCACACCGTGCCGTCCGGGTCGATCTTGGGGTGGGCCGAGAACGGCATGCCCGCGAGGTCGGCGCGCCAGGTCTTCACGCCCAGCGTGTCCAGCGTGCTCGCATCGACGCGCGTGGCCGAGCCGCCTTCCCACAGGGCCAGCACCTCGCCTCGCATCGGCAGCACGCTGGTGTTGGCAACGTTGATGCTGTCGGCCGAGGTCGGGGGCTCCACGCCCGGCGGCATGGTGCCGAAGGCCTCGAACAGGCGGCGGCCGGCCTTCGTCTCGGCCACGCGCTTGGGCGTGGCGACATAGCGGCCCTGGTGCCGCACGTCGGTGCCCTCGATCACGAAGCGGTGCACCATGCCGTCGCCGTCGAACCAGTGGTGGTAGCGCTCGCCGCCCAGGTCGTGGCCGGCCGGGCCGATGCGAAACAGCGTGCCGGCGACGGCGTCGGGGAAGCGCCCCCTCACCGTGGCACAGGTGAGCGGGAAGTCGTTCGGGGGCGTGGCGAAGCCGGTCTTCCAGGGGGCGCTGGAGGCTTCGAACTGGGCTTGCCAGTCGTCGCTGGCGCCGGCCGCGCGCGCCAGCGGCGCCAGCAAGGGCAGGGCGCCGGCCGAAGCCAGCAGGCGCAGGAGTTCGCGTCGTTCCATGGCGGCTCTCCTTTTCTTCTCAGTGCAGGTGGATGACGGTCTGCATGTCGGCATCGACGCTGATCGCCGCCGCATCGAAGCCCGGCGCGGCTCGGTTGCCCTTGGCGTCGTTCGAGAAGCCGTAGCGCTCGGTGGGCATGCCCATGAGGTTGGTGTCGAGCTTGCCGTTGCCGTTCTCGTCGGCGAACACGCGCAGCGCGTAGCGGCCGGGCGCCAGCCCCGTGAACACCAGGCGGGCCTTGCCTTCGCGCATCGGCGCGGTCTGCGAGGCCACCGGCTTGCCGTCGGTGTAGCTGGCGGCGTCGCCGTACACCGCGACGTAGAGGGTGGCGTCGGCGGCCGGGCCGTCGGCGACGCTCAGGCTCAGGTCGGCGGCGAGGGCGCCCAGGGGCGCCAGGATCGCGGCCGCGCACAGGGCGCGCACGGCGGGGCGGAAGCGGAGAAAGCTGGGGTGCATGACGGGCCTCGTTGGTGGATGGAGGCCCGACGATCCCGCAGGCCGGGCGCGGCGCCCAGCCTCATGCGACGGAATGCGGAATGCGCGCGCGAAATGCGCGCGGCGGGGAGCGGACGGCGCGGGCTTCAGCCGGCCTTTTCGTCCTTGGCGACTTGTCTGGGCTGTGCGTCCTCGGCCTGCTCGTGCCCCGCGCCCACATGGCCGGAGTCGGCAAAAAGGCCCCATGCAGCCATGAACAGCGCCGCGATCACCGGCCCGATCACGAAGCCGTTGATGCCGAAGATCGCCATGCCGCCGATGGTCGACATCAGCACGATGTAGTCGGGCATCTGCGTGTCCTTGCCCACCAGCACCGGGCGCAGGATGTTGTCGACCAGGCCGATCACGAACACGCCCACGAAGATCAGCACGCCGCCCTGCCAGAAATGCCCCGTGGCCAGGAAGTAGATGGCCACCGGCCCCCAGATCAGCGCCGCGCCCACGGCCGGCAGCAGCGACAGGAAAGCCATCAGCACCGCCCACAGCAGCGCGCCCTGCACGCCGAGGAACCAGAAGGCCAGGCCGCCGATCGTGCCCTGGGCGACCGCCACCGCCACGTTTCCCTTCACGGTGGCGCGGATCACGGTGGTGAACTTGTTGAGCAGGTAGTGCGTGTGTGGCTTGGCCAGCGGCACTGCGTCGCGCATCGTCTTCGACAGCGTCGAGCCGTCGCGCACCAGGAAGTAAAGCAGGTACAGCATCACGAAGAAGCTGACGATGAAGTCGAATGTGTTCTGGCCGATGGCCAGCGCCTGGCTCGCGATGATCTGGCTCGCCTGCCCGGCGGCGGCCGAGATGCGCGCCTGCCAGGCCGCCATGTCGCCGAGGTTGAAGCGCTCGACCAGGTTCAGCAGCCACTGCGGCGAGGCATCGAGGATCTGCTGGAAGTAGGCCGCGAAGTTGATCTGGCCCGAACGGATGTTCTGCGTGACCAGCGCGATCTCCTGCACCAGCGACACCCCCACCATGGCCAGCGGCAGGATCACGATGAACAGGCAGATCGCCAGCGTGGACAGCGCCGCCGCATTGGGCTTGCCGCGCATCTTCTTCAGCAGCCGCTTGTAGAGCGGGGTGAACAGGATCGCCAGCGCCACGCCCCACAGCACCGCGCCGAAGAACGGCATCAGCACCCAGAGGAAGGCGACGGTCACGGCGGCGAGAAGGGCGAGGAACACGCCGCGCTGGAGTTGGGGTGAGTTCATAAGTGTCTCGGACTGTAGCCGAGCGTGGCGATGGCAAGCGTCATTCGCCGGCTGCGGCTCACTCGATCGATCAAGGATCTGCTTTCTTGCGTCGGGAATATCGAGATAAATCGCACCAAAGCCCGCTCGTTTATTTCAGATGTCCGCATTCGCCTCGGCTTGAGTTCTAGGATTGTCTGCAAGAAATAAGAGAGGGAGGTGAGCGTGAGCTCAATTTGCAATTGCTATTCGTGCAGAACGAATTGCCCCTGGATCTTTGTCGTGTCTGCATGCATTGATTCGGCAATGGTGCTGCACGTCCGGATTCCGATCCCGTCGGCAGAGGCGCCGTAACTCCGCAAGCCGGCAGCCCGATTGCACAGCCGGTTCCGCGCAGGCGCGGCCGAGCCTCTTTTCTTTCCCAATTGATTTTCACGACATCAACAGACGCAGTCAGGGAGACTGGACAATGGGACCAGGCACGCCGCAGCGGCCACCATCGGGCACACATCAAGGCCTGCCCGCACCGACATCGATTGCCGAGCGCGAGCCTCAGACGGCCGTCGCCCCGCTGAACACTATCGCCAAGGAAGACATCGCCGCCGCGAGCAAGGTGGTGGACGAATGGCTACGGTCTTTCACCGGCGGCTATGTCACGCTCGAGCGGCTGACCATGGTGCTGGGCAGCATCCCCATCGTGGGCAACATCATGGCGCTGGTGGATGTGTTTCTCGACATCGTCACCATCCTCGAGAAGAAGTCGACCGATGCCGTCACCAGGTTCCTGAACTGGGCCAGCCTGGGCATCAATCTCATCGGCCTGATTCCTGCACCGCCCACCATGGCCGCAGCGCGCATGAGCCTGCGACCCACGCTGCATCTGGTCAAGCAGGAGCTCCTGCATGGGGCCAGGAACCTCGGCGGGACCATCGTCACCATGCTCGTGGGGCACCTGAATGCATCCATCGTCGGTGAGCTGGAAACCTTCATCGATGGGGCCATCGCAAGGCTCTCGGGCATTCTGGAAGATTGCGCGAGGCTCTCCGACAGCATCCTGGACAACCTGATCGGCATCCTTCAGCGCGTGCTCGGCGGCCAGGACCTCTTCACCGTCGCCAAGCCGGACGCGGCGGAAACCAACGACTACGACCCCAAGACCCAAAGCACGTGGAGCGGCATGTGGCGCCGGGCGGTGAAGTATTCCGAAGGCACGGCCAAGCGCGCCGCCAACTACGCCGCCAGGAAGGCCGCCGCCTATCTGCCCGAAAGCGTCAGGGCCAGGGTCAACGAGGTGATCGATAGCCTGGGTGCCCTGAAGGCGGACTTCCGCAGGCAACTGGCGGACCTCGCCAACCAGGAACTGCAGGGCAGCATCATGTGGCTGCTGCGCCAGCTGCTGTCGGCCATGGCGCAGAAGAAGAGCCCGCGTGCGGCCATGGTGCCGCCAGGTGCAGGTGCCGAAGCAAGAAGAAGCAGGCCCGACACCCAGGTCGAGCACCTCCGCGTGCAGGCGCCCGTCAAGGGTGATCCCGGTTGCAAGAACTGTCCGCTTTCCGGCGCACAGGTTCCCTCTTCAAGCAAGTTCGCCATCAGCCTGGCGACCGGCTGCGAAAGCTTCACCCATGTCGACTTCGCGCTGGTTGCGCCGTTGCCCATCACCTGGGCACGCACCTACCGCAGCAATCTTGGCGCTTTCGACGAGGGCAGCCTCGGCGCAAGATGGCTCACGCCCTACAGCACTCGCGTGGACATCGCCACGCCGGCTCAAGGTCCGCGGGCCGGCGAGCTCAGCCTGATCTACCACGGCGCGGACGGCCGCAGCCATGCCTACCCGCCGCTGGCCGTAGGCCAGAGCTACCGCGATGCCATCGAAGAAGCGACGCTCACGCGGCTGAGCGAGACGCTGTTGACCGTGGATTTCGGCAAGGCCGTGTCGGCCGGCGAGGCCAGCGACTGGCGCGAGGTCTACGAACTCGTGGATACCGCGGCTCGCAAGGTCTCTACGCAAGGCAGGCAGCACTTTCGTCTCGTTGCGTTGCATGCCGGCAAGGAAGCCAGCATCGGCCTGCGTTACGACCATGTGATCGCAACGACGGGCGAACAGGTCTTGAGCGACATCATCAGCAAGCAAGGCGATCTCACGATTGCCCATGTGGGCACCCGCCCCGATGCGCGAAGCGGACTGATCACCAGCCTGTGGGAGATCAAGGGCGGTCAGGTCGTGCGCCAGCTCGCCGCCTATGTGCACGACGCCGAAGGCGACCTCGTGTCGGCGCAGGACGAAAACGGCGAGAGCTGGAGCTACAGCTACAGCCACCACCTCGTGACGCGATACACCGACCGTACGGGCCGGGGCATGAACCTTGAATACGACGGCACCGGTGTCGATGCCAAGGCGGTGCGCGAATGGAGCGACGACGGAAGCTTTGCCCTCAGGCTGGAGTGGGACAGGAACATCCGGTTGACCTATGCGACCGACGCGCTCGGTGGCGAGACTTGGTACTACTACGACATCCTCGGCTACACCTACCGGATCATCCATCCCGACAAGCGCCAGGAGTGGTTCTTTCGCGATGAAGCGAAGAACATCACCCGCCATGTCCACACCGACGGCAGCACCGACGACTTCAGCTACGACGTCGACGGCAACCTGCGGACCCACACGCGGGCCGATGGCACTCAGGTGCACTTTGCGCACGACAAGCGCGGACGCATGACGGGCCTGCGCGACGCCGAGGGCGGTGTCTGGAAGCGCGACTACGACGCCGACGGCAACCTCGTCGAAGAGATCGACCCCCTGGGGCACAAGACCGAATACGCCTACGACAAGGCCGGCCGGCCCGTGCGCATCACCGATGCGAAGGGCGGCATCAAGTTGCTGACTTACACGCATGCTGGTCAACTTGCCAGCCACACCGATTGCTCGGGCAAGACCACGCGGTGGGAATACGACGAGCAGGGACGCCTGGTCAAGGCGACCGATGCCATGGGCCAGAGCACGCGGTATCGCTACACGACGGCGGACGAACCGGGGCAGGCCACCGCCGCAGCGAACGCCAACCGTCCAGGCCGACTCGAGGAAATCACCCTGCCGGACAACAGCAGCGAGCATTTCGTGCACGACGCCGAGGGACGCCTGCTTGCGCACACCGATGCGCTGGGGCGCAGGACGAGCTATGACTACACGCGCTCCGGTCTCGTGTCCAGGCGCACCGATGCGGCAGGGCACACGCTCAAATACCGCTGGGACCTGCTGGGACGCTTGAGCGAACTGCACAACGAGAACGGCAGCCGCTACGACTTCCGCTACGACCCCGTGGGCCGGTTGCTGGAAGAAACCGGCTTCGACCGCAAGACCACACGGTACCGCTATGACGAATCCACGGGCGTGCTGTCGGAAGTGGTCGAGGGCGAACACACCATGCTGCTGCAATTCGACCCTATCGGCCGCCTGACCGAGCGCAGCGCCGGCGGCGATGCCGAGAGCTTTGCCTACGACCGGAACGGCCGATTGGTCGAGGCCGGCAACAGCGACGCCAAGCTGCAATGGTTCTACGACCTCGGGGGCAACCTGACGCGCGAGCACCAGCACTACCTGGAGGGCGCCCGCACCGCGGTCTGGCAGCACGGCTACGACGAACTCAACCAGCGCATCGCGACCATCCGCCCAGACGGTCACGTCACTCGATGGCTCACCTATGGCTCTGGCCACGTGCACGGATTGCTCGTCGACGGGCAAGACATCCTGGGCTTCGAGCGCGACGACCTGCACCGCGAGATTGCGCGCGAGCAGGGAAACGGGCTCATGCAGAAACAGAACTACGACCTGGCCGGCCGATTGCTGGAGCAGCAGATCTCCCAGACCAGGCGCGGCGCCCTCGGAGCCACCGGCATTCGCCGCAGCTACCAATACGACAAGGCCGGCCAGCTGATCGCCATCGGCGACAGCCGGCGCGGCAACCTCAGCTATCGCTATGACCCGGTAGGGCGACTGCTCGAAGCCAACAGCCGCTTGGGGCGGGAGACGTTCGCGTTCGATCCGGCAGGGAACATCGGCAACCCTTCTTCAGAAGCGGAAGGCACAGCGGAGCCGGCAGGCCGCATCACCCATCGCGTCGCCGTTCGCGCGGGCGCTGACGGTCGCGGCTCGGTCGGCAAGCTGATGGACAACCTCCTGAAGGACTACGCCGGCACCCGCTACAAGTGGGACGAGCGCGGCAACCTCATCGAGCGCAGCCGCAACGGCGAAAAGACGGTGTTCACCTGGGACGGCTACAACCGCATGCGCAGCGCCGAGACCTTCGGCGAAACCACGAGCTTCAGCTACGACCCGCTGGGCCGGCGCATCGTTAAGCGCACGAGGCACGCCTGCACCTTGTTCGGCTGGGACGGGGACACGCTGGCCTTCGAGAGCACACAAAGCACAGAGGGTTGGCGGGAGCACGCGTGGCGTGGTGACAGCGTTCACTACATCCATGAACCCGGGTCGTTCGTGCCGCTGGTACAGATCCGGCAGGCGCAGGCAGTCGTGTTGAGCCGGACGACAGATGTGAAGGCACTGATGGCCGACAACGGTGGTCGCTACGACATCGAACTTGATCCGCTATGGAACGGTGAACAAAGTCGAACGCCTGTGCCGTTCGCCAGGGAAGAGGTCGCCTTCTACCAGTGCGACCATCTGGGCACGCCGCAAGAGCTGACGGATCATGCGGGGCGTGTGGCGTGGTCTGCGAGCTACAAGGCTTGGGGAGAGGCGAAGCAGGCGATCAGTGAGGTGGGACGAAAGGCCGGCTTCAGGAATCCGATTCGCTTCCAAGGTCAGTATTGGGATGAAGAGACGGGGCTGCACTACAACCGGTATCGGTACTACGACCCGCAGACGGGGCGCTTCGCATCAAAGGATCCGATCGGGCTAGCTGGCGGCATCAATGTATTCGAGTACGCAAGCAACGCGATTGAATGGGTTGACCCATTGGGACTTTCGGCTGCATCTGATTTGCCTCGGATGAAGGGGTTAAGCGTGCTGAATGTTGGGTCGACGCTGAATAGTTCGGGCTTTTCCAAAAAGAAAGACAACGGTGTTAATGAAACTTGGACGCATGCGGATGGGTCCGAAGTTCGGATTCATAAATATGGAAACAAATGCGTTTGCCCGTATAAATCGGGAAATAATGCGCATGTCCACAAGGAAGATTCCGTCGGAAATCAATTAAATGATCGCGGAATTGTTTCGCTGGATCCCAAGGAGACACATATTGGGATTCGCAATCCTATTGATTTGCCATTTGTTCGAGGAAGGCCGCATGGATCATGAGCTATGAATATAGGTTGGTGTTTGATGATTCATATTTGATGCAGTGTGTCATAGGTTCGCTGAAGTCCAGTGAGGCTTGCATTAAAGTTGAAGGGCGGGAGATTTATCTAAAAGACCAATTGCTGCAGTCTGTGGCTCAATATGACGTCAAGTTGACTTTGGAAGGCAATTTGTCCGTATGGTTGGAGGTGAACTTCAGATCAATGGGGTTGTATGATTTATTTCAAAAAGCGTTGGGCGGAGGGGGCGTAAAGTGCTACGAGGACGGGGATGTAAATGACGAAGTGAGTTTGAAGGAGGTGTTTCGCATTAAAGGTGGGAGGCAAAATTAATTCAAACGGAAAATGTTATGAATTCTCGGGGATATTGGATTTCGAATCCAATGATGAGTTAAGAAAAAAGGTGCGGCAGTCAGTGTTGGTATTTCTGCCTGTGAGTAGTCGCTTTGCCAGGAGCGTTCCGATTTCATGGCTGGCAAGATCAATAAGAAATGGCACGCGCCAAATTTGCTGGAATAAATTGGCCGTCTGCTGAGATTGGCAAAGGCTGGACAAGTCGGCGGCATTACAAATCAAAGATCGAGTGCACAAATCAGTTTCCCCGCAGCATCAGCCAAGCCGTCAGATTGAGCGAGATCACGGATGTGAAGGCGTTGATGGCCAATAACGGCGGGTGCTACAGCATCGAGCAAGACCTGCTATGAAACGGAGAACAAAGCCGAACGTCTGCGCTATTCTTCAAGGAAGAGGTCGCCCTCTACCAGTGTGACCATCTGGGCACGCCGCAGGAGCTGACGGATCATGAGGGGCGCGTGGCGTGGTCGGCGAGCTCCAGGGCTTGGGGGAAGCTAGGCAGGCATCAGTGAGACGGGGAGGGAAGCGGGGTTTCGGAATCCGATTCGGTTCCAGGGGCAGTATTGGGATGAAGAGACGGGGATGCATTACAACCGTTACCGTTACTACGACCCCTTCAGCGCTAGATACCTTAGTCGAGACCCGATCGGGCTTGATGGCGGGAATAATATTTACCAATATGCGCCAAACCCCTGTCAATGGGTGGATCCGCTCGGCCTAGCCCGAAATGATCAAAAAATCCAAACATCACGTCAAAGCAAAAAAAGTTCTACTGAACCGAAGTTGCCTGAAAAAGTCATTGCGCAAGATGGCGTACTACGTTTGGAGCACTATTTTTGAAGCGGTGATCATGCGCCTGCTCATTTTCATTTGAGAGACGAGGGAGGTTTGAACATTCGGATCGGCCAAAATGGAAAGCCGATTAATCGATCCGAAGAGTTGACCGCTGTGCAGCGGGATTTTATTCAAAACAACAAACCTAAATTAAGATCTTCTGTCGATAAAATCCAGCGATGGCATCGATATGGAAATTTACCTGAGGAATGTGAATGACTGACATTAAGGAAGTTTAGATTTTCAATGGAGCTAATGCAAAGTTTCCTTCGGCAGTATTCGCGAGCAAAGAAGATGCTTTGGGCTGGATAGAAAACCATCAATTGACTGGAGTTTTAACCAAATATCCACTAGGTATTTCGGTTTATGATTGGGCGATTGAAAGTGGTAATTTCAAAATCAAATCGGATAGGGATTCAACGTCAGAGTTTATAGGAAAGTTCTCGAGCGCAGCGCAAGAACACATGCATTTCGAAGATGGAAAACTTGATTGATTTCTCCCGCCGAATGCACGAATGCACGAATGCACGGCTAGAGGTGGGCGAAAAAAGCTAACCCACCAGAAACTTTGCTGCTCCAAAACTGCTTCCCGTGCACGGCGTCAACTCAGATAAGAGAATCATTTTTCAACGCAACACGGTTGCAGCAATCTACCGGCATCGAAGTCCCTGGAAATTCAGATCAAATAAAAATTCCAATTTCAATGTGATCTCCGGTTCAACAGAAAAATTCCAGAATCTGCGAGAACTGTGCATCCGAATGGGGTCGAGGGGTTTAATGGCAAAAAATCTTCAACATCTTATTTCGCGCTTGGAGTCAAATATCATGTCTTTTAAAGAAATGATTTTTGATCTCTTGGATTCTAGTTTCACCAACTTGGGGGTGGTGTCGATCGAGTCGCTGGAGAATGAGGTATGTAGAGGAAAATTTTCACCAAGCAGTCTATTTGAAAAATATAAGAGTATATTTTTAGAGTATGAAATGCTTGTTGAATCTCAGCAATTTTCTGCGATTGATAAGATGGAGTTGAATATTGCAGGCTTGGGATTTTTTGTGGTTCCCGTGGATCATGAAGGCCCTGTGCGTGCGATTTCCGATCTTCAAATTATGAAGGATGGTATTTCTTTTAAAGTGGCATTTCAGGGTTGAAATTTGACTGAAGATTTAATTTTCAGCGATGCTGCCTACTGAAATTCGACCCTGATGAAAAAAGAAAATTCTCGCTCAGATACATGTCTGAGTTGGGTTGCCTTTTTTTGACGATGAGCGATGACGATCTGGATGAGTTTTATATAAACGAAGAGAACTGTCGTTCCGGACTCTTCCATGCAATGAAGGCAGACTTTGATCGGTTTGGTCCAGTGAGCAAGCAGAGGGGGCTCGAAGCCATCGGGCTCATCTTGTCGTCCGGCCAATTCGAACAGTTGTGGACTACGTGGTCTCAAAGTCAGCATCTTTGGACGATGTCGAAGATAAGCCTGCTTGCCTCCGCGCTCTGTGCGAGAGCCTGTCGGGTCAGGTGCCGCCGATGTACGACTTCGGCTCTGATGTGTAGGTAGTCTCCACCATCAACCCGCCTGGCATCGACTTATGCGAGTAGCCCCCAGGCGCGAGACTCGGTTCGGATGTGAAGTTTGTCGATACCGTCGGGGCACATAGGGCCTGCGTCAGGCAATAGAGACCCGATGTCCAATTGCGTTTAGCGGAAGCCCAGGCCATCACCACCGAATCTCTTCGGCGAGCGTGGATCTGATTGCTGCTCCCATGGAGCGACGAATCATCGAACGCGCATTGCCTGGCGGCTCACGGATCACTGCACGCCAAGCGGCGGTATCAACTGCACCCGCATTGCGAGGCGCAAGCCCCCGCGACTCACCGTCGCGCCCGCGGCAACGCCACCGGCGCCAGCGTAACCCTCAGCCTGCTGGTCGCATCCGGCTCCGCCGCAGCATCCACCTCCAGCGCCCGCTCGACATTGCCGATGTGCTCCAGCATCAGCCGCCGCGCCCCGGCCGTATCCCCGGCCTCGAGCGCTGCGACGATCGCCCCGTGCTCCGCACAGGACTGCCCGGCCTCGTGCTTCGACTGATAGAGCGTGGCCGCCAGGGTGGTGCGCGCCGTAAGGTCGCGCAGCACGTCGACCAGCAACTGGTGCCCCATCTGCTCGGCGAGGCAGACGTGGAAATCGGCCAGCAGGAAGGCGCGGGTGGCCGCGTCGGCGCCTTCGATGGCGCGCTGCTCGTCGGCGATGTGGTCGCGCAGCTTGCGGATCACCTTCGCGAGCGGCCGGCCTTCGCTGGCCTCCAGGATGCCGGCCTCGACGATGCGCCGGGCCGAGAAGGCGTCTCGTGCCTCTTCGGCCGAAGGCTCCACCACGTACCAGCCGCGGCGCGATTGCACTTCGACAAAACCGCGCGCTTGCAGCTGCATCAGCGCCTCGCGCACCATGGTGCGGCTCACCGAGAAGTTCTCCGCCAGCGCTTGCTCGCCGAGCCGCTCGCCCGGCGCGAGCTTCTGCGCGAGGATGGCCTCGACGACGCGTTCGGCGATGACGGTGGGGCTGACGTCGGGGGCGGGCATGTCGGTGGTCCTGGTCTTTCTCGTTGTCTCTTTTTTCAGTGGCTCGCGGTATTTACCACGGGCGCCACCTCTGCTTCAGCCAGCGGCTCGTCGTCGGGCGAATAGTTGCCGTCGAGCACCGCATGGGCGCGTTCGCGGTCGATGTCGCCTTCCCAGGCGGCGATGGCCACGGTTGCCACGCAGTTGCCGATCAGGTTGCCCAGCGCGCGGGCAATGCCCATGAACCAGTCGACCGACAGCACCAGCACCAGGCCGATGGCGGGAATTGCCGGAATCGCGTGCAGCGTGGCCGCCAGCACCACGATGGCCGAGCCCGGCACGCCGTGCGCGCCCTTGGAGGTGACCAGCGCGATCGCCAGAATGGTCAGCAGGTCGGCCATCGAGATCGGCGTGTTGGTGGCCTGCGCGATGAACACGGCCGCCAGCGTGATGTAGATCGAGAAGGCGTCGAGGTTGAACGAGTAGCCGGTGGGAATCACCAGGCCCACTGTCGAATCGCGGATGCCCATGCGGCGCAGCTTGGCCATGACCTGCGGCAGCACGCTGTCCGACGAGGTGGTCGCAAAGACGATGGTGAGTTCCTCGCGCAGGTAGCGCAGCAGCTTGATCAGGCTGAAGCCCGACATGCGCATCACCAGCCCCAGCAC
This sequence comes from Variovorax sp. TLI9-5A, assembly GCF_056867935.1. Taxonomy (NCBI): domain Bacteria; kingdom Pseudomonadati; phylum Pseudomonadota; class Betaproteobacteria; order Burkholderiales; family Comamonadaceae; genus Variovorax; species Variovorax sp. TLI9-5A. Next base: position 2,031,558 of record NZ_CP200310.1, read on the forward strand.
CACGAACACGAAGACCAGCACCGCGCCGTAGAAGAGGGCCACCAGCATGCCCAGCTGCTTGAGCGAGCCGATGCCGTACTGCCCCACCGTGAACGCGATGGCGCCCAGCACGCCCAGCGGCGCCAGCTTGATGATGATGCCCATGATCTTGAAGAGCACCAGCGACGTTGCGTCGATCACCGCCGCCACCGGCTTGCCGCGCTCGCCCAGCAGCGTGAGCGCGCAGCCGAAGAGCACCGCGAACAGCAGCACCTGCAGCACGTCGCCGGTGGCGAAGGCGTTCACCACCGTCGTCGGAATGAGCTTCATCAGGAACTCGACCGTGCCGCCGCTCGTGAGCTTGTCGGCGTTCGAGGCATAGGCGCTCATCGCGGCCGGGTCAAGCTTGGACGGATCGACGTTCATGCCCGTGCCCGGCTGGAACACGAAGGCCAGCACCAGGCCCATGGCCAGCGCGATGGTCGTCAGCACCTCGAAGTAGATGAGCGACTTCACGCCCACCCGGCCCACGCGGCGGAGATCTCCCGCGCCGGCGATGCCATGCACCACCACGCAGAACACCAGCACCGGGATGATCATCTTGATCAGCTTGATGAAACCGTCACCGAGCGGCTTGAGCTTGACGGCGTACTCGGGAGCCAGGAGCCCCGCGAGCACGCCGAGCACCAGCGCGATGACCACCTGACCGAAAAGCGACTTGGCGAAGCGGGGCATGAGGGACGTCTCCTGTCTGTCTATCTGTCTTGTCTAGGTTTTGCATGCAAGCAATGCCATTTCTTGCATGCAAGAAATGTAGGCAAGGAGACGGAGAGGGCGTCAGAGGGTATTCCCGGGCACGGCCGGGCGCCGACGGCACTGATGGAGACCTTGGGCTGGGCGCCTTGTCGAGTCGACGTGCTCACCGCTTGCAATCCCTGGCGAATCCCTTGCAGCGGTGTTCACGGTGCGATCGATCCGGCGCAGAGCATCACGGCGCCGACAACCAGAGCGGACTTCGTCGTCGTCGGAGAAGTCATCGAAGCAGCGCCTTGCGCTGGACTGGCTGTTGTGCAGGAGCGGTCAGGCCGGCACTGGCTGGGAGATGCCGCAGAGCGCTTCGGTGGCCGGCTTGGTCTTGCGCTCCTTCACCGCCACGTCGGCGAGAGCGAGGATGCCCACGAGCCGCTTGTCGCGGTTGACGATAGGAAGGCGCCTGATCTGGTGTTCGGCCATGATCTGCGCCGCGTGGTCGACCACGTCGTCTTCGTAGGCCCAGCGGATGCCGTCCGACATCACGTCCCGCACCTTGGCCTTTCCGTCGTATCCCTCGGCCACGCCGCGAATGGCGATGTCCCGGTCGGAGATCGCGCCGACCATGCGGTCGTTCTCGCCCACCGGCATCATTCCGAAGTCGCCGTCGCGCATGCGCTGCGCGGCCTCGGCGATGGTTGCGTCGGGGCTGATGACCTCGACTTCGCGGGTCATCACATCGTTGATCTTTCGCATTTGGGAATCCTTTTCCTGAAGAGTGAGATGGGCAGCCGCGGTTTGCGGCCGGCGGTGGGTGAAGCGAGTGCGGGCGCTCAGGTGCCATACGAGATGTCATACGTTTCGACCGCACGCATGTACGGGTCTGGTCCCCTGCCGGAGCCGATGTGCAGGACAAGCACCGCAAAGCCGGTGGTGTCACTGGCCGCGCAACGCTCTATCTGCCCCGAGGAGCCCCCGGAGCTGATTCCCCGGGCGCGGTCGGTGCGGTAGGCGTGGCCGGCAGTTCCACCGGAACCTCGAAGCGCTTCTGGAGCACATGGAAGTACGCGAGCGCGCCAAGCAGCACGATCACCGCCGCCACGATGCCCCACGCGAAGACGCGGCGGTCTTCGCGTTCGGCACTCTCCGGTCGCTGCTCTTCCTTCATGACCGGCAGAGTTTCTGTCGCTGCTCTGCGGGCCTTACTTCTTCATGGCCTTGATGTCGGCCTTGCCCTTGTCCTCTTGCGCCTTGGCCTGCTTCATGCAAGCGGACTTGGCATCGCCCTTCTGGTCGTCGCACTTTTCCTTGGCGATGCTGTAGGCCACCTCGACCCTGGCTTCCGCCAGCTTGCGGGCGCCGCTGTCGCTGGGCCTGACCTTCTGGTCGAGTTCGGCCTTGGCGATCTTTTCCTTGCCCTTGGCCTCTTCCACGCAGACGTCCTTGGCGTTGTCCTTCATCGCATCGCAGGCTGCACGGTCGGCCTTGTAGTCGGCGGCGATCTTGTCGCGGCCGGCCTTCAGCTCGGCAACTGCGGGATCGGCAGCAGGTGCCGTGGGCGCGTTCATCTGCGCATGGGCCGAAAGCACCGTGAGACAGGATGCGGCAATACAGCTGTAGACGAGTTTCTTCATGTCCATCTCCTTGGAACGCCGGCGCTCGTTGTACACAGGATGGAACCGGGGAGGAGGGATCGGGTTGCCGATCAGGCTGGCAGCTCACCCGGCTCGGGTTGTCCGGCGCATGAGGTCCAGACTAGAAAGCACCACGGATGCGTCGATAGGACGCTGGGCGATGCGGCCGTCAGTGCGTGCTGACGCGAGGCCGGTGACCCATGCGCCAGGGGAACTGTTCACCTGGTGCTCCTGGTCGGGGGCTGGTCGTTCGGTGCGATGACCGGCGCGACCGGTTTGTCTGGAAGAGACGCATCGCTGTTCGCGCCGCCTCTGGCCTTGTCCGCCTCGGCTTGTGCCGCGCAGGCGGATCTCTCGGCTGCGCCCTTCAGGTCGTCGCATTTTTTCAGGGCGGCGCGGTAGATGGCTTCCAGCCTTGCTGCGTCGGCGGCCTTGCTCGAATTGCCTTCGCCCTTGGGCTTGGTCGCGTCGATTTCCGCAGGAAGCGGAAGCGGCGCCTGCTGTGCCGTTGCCTGAGCCGCAGCCAGGCAGGTTGCGGCCAGGACGATGAGTTTCTTCAGCTCTGGTCCGGACATGGCGGCCTCCAGAAAGAACTCAATCTGTGCCTCGGCCGCGCGCGCCCATGTCGGACGAGTTCACTTCGCTGCGAACGATTCCGGAGCAGCGATGGCGTCAGGGGCCGTTCATGATTGGACAGAACCGTCAGTAACGTTACCGAATATCCAGCCGCTTCGACCTCGCCCTCCGCACTCCCATCGGAGCGCATCGGCGTCGCGATTTCCGCGCTTCCCTCTGACGCAGTGCGCCGACTCCGGCCCTCCCTAACGGCCATGCCGCTTCGTTGCCGCTCGCGCCTCATCCCGTGGCGATGTAGGACTTTTGCCAGACCTCGCTGTGGTCGAAATGTGAACTTTGCACACTTTGTTTCGCTCCGAAGCAGCCAAAAACGGAGTTCCGCCGTACCTTGATATTGCACTGCAGCAATACGGACGGCGCGGATCTGGATCTCCATGGCCGTGATGTTCGCGAGCGCGGTGCCTGAGTCTCTTCAACCAATGGACGTGCGCCCGGTGTTCCAACTTGGCGCACGTCCGTCGCAAAGGGGTGGTCATGCGTGCTTCGAAACTCCGGTCAGTTCTTCCTTCCCGACGCCCGCCGGGCGCGGGCCGCGCCGTGGGGCGCCGGCTCTCCGGTCCGCGTGGCCGGTTCCGCCAGCACGGCGCCTTCGTGCCCAAGCTCGCCGCCTATGGCCTGCTGGCATTCGTGCTGTGGCTGATGGTCGCCACGCTGGTCCAGCCGCTGCTGTCCTCGCAGGCCACCCGGGCGGTGCTGCAGGCACCGGTGGGGCTGATCACTTCGCCGATCAACGGCGTGGTCACGCAGATGGTGGTGCATGCGCGCGACACGGTCGAGCCGGGCACCGTCGTGGCCACGGTGCGCAATCCGACCATCAACCAGGAGATCCTGACCACGCTGAGCTCGCAGCGTCTCGCGCTGCAGAGCCAGCTCTCGCAGCTGGGCAATCACTTCAAGGCCGACAACCAGGAGTTGAAGTTCGTCGGGCACGAGGCCAACGTCCATCGCGAGGCTTCGCTCGCGCAGGCCTGGGATGCGTGGCAGATCGCGCAGCGCCAGCGGGACGTCGCGCACAGCGTCGTGGAAGAGCAGGAGAACAAGGTCCGGGTCAACAGGGCACTGCTCGAACAGGGCGCGATCAGCGAGCAGGTGATGAATGCGGCCGAGGCCCAGCTGAACACGGCGCGCGCCAATGCGGCGGTGGCGGAGCAGGCCTTCGCCGGCCAGGCCCAGACGGTGGCCAGCGCGGGGCAGGGCGCCTTCGTGGGTACCGGCGGCAACAGCATCTTCCAGACGCTGGAAAGCCGGCGCGAGGTGCTGCGCAACAGCGTCAACCGGGCCCAGCAGGACGGCGCCGCCATCCTCTCGCAGCTCAAGCAGGTGACGGCGCTCGAAAACGAGGAGCGCCAGCGGGTGGAGAAGCTTTCAGCCTACGAGGTCAAGGCGACCCAGCCGGGCCAGGTCCACACCGTGCTGGCGCCCGAAGGTGCCTACGTCACCGCCGGGGCCTCGCTGGTGCGCGTCACCGACTGCCGCCGTCTGGGCGTGGTGGCGGTGTTCCCCGCGCGGGTGGCGAAGCGGCTGAGCATCGGCTCCATGCTCGACGTGAAGCTCGACCAGAACGGCCCGGCGATGCCGGCGCGCGTGCAGCAACTGCTGCCGGTGGCGTCCGACGCGCTGCAGAGCACCTACAGCGTGCCTTTCCCCTTCGCCGAACAGGGCTCCATCTACGCCGTGGCGGACATCGAAGGCGACGCGGTGCAGAAGGCCGCGGAAGGAAGCAGTCTTTGCGCGCCCGGCAAGGTGGTCACGGCCAGCCTGCGGTCTTGAGCCAAAGCCTGCCCGCTGCGAAAGGACACGCCATGCGAGCCGTTCCGATGCTGCGTGCCCTGGCGCTTTGCATGGCTGCCCTGCCCGTGGCGTCCTTTGCCCAGCAGCCAGGAGCGACAGCGACTCAGCAGCGCCTCGCGCAGCAAAGCTGCGAAGGCCTGCGCCAGGCGGTGAAGGATGCGCAGAAGGGCGCCACCACCGGACCGCTGTTCCTCGCGAGCTACCGCCCCGCCGGCAACGACCGCGGCTCGCCGCCGCTGGAACCGGCGCTGGCGGGCGCGGCCTATACCTACGACAACGCACTCGCCGGCATCGCGCTGCTGGCATGCGGCGACGCAGCTTCCGCCAGGCGCATCGGCGATGCCGTCGTGCGCGCCATCGAGCGCGACCCCAACGCCGCCGATGGCCGCGTGCGCAACGCCTATCGCGCCGGTCCGATGACCGAGGACAAAGCCGCGCTGCCGGGCCGCTGGGACGAGGGCCGCAAGCAGTGGATCGCCGATGCCTACCAGGTGAGCACCGCCACCGGCAACGTGGCCTGGGCCGCGCTGCTGCTGCTGAACCTGTCGCAGGCCGAGCCGTCGCCGGCCTATTCGGCGGGTGCACGAAAGCTGCTCGGCTGGATCGAGCAGCGCACGCGCGCGAAGAACGACCCCGACGGCTACAACGGCGGCTGGTACGGCTGGGACAACGCACAGCGTGCGCAGACCTGGAAGTCGACCGAGCACAACATCGACATCGCGGTGGCCGCCGCCTGGGCCGCTCGCCTGGGCGAGGCAGGTGGGCAGAACGAGGCCATGCGCCGTCAGGCACGCACCGCGCTCGAATTCGTCGCCCGCATGTGGAATCCGGCGGAGCAGCGCTTCAACATCGGGACCAAGGAAGACGGTTCGACCATCTCCACCGAGGGCTCGGGGCTCGACGCACAGCTCTGGCCGCTGCTGGCGGCGACCGATCGTTCCTGCGCCTGGACGGGTGCGCTCGACTGGGCGCAGAAGCACCACCGATCCGGCGAGGGCTACGGTTTCTCTCGCGACCCAGACGGCATCTGGACCGAGGGCAGCGCGCAGTTCGCCGCCACGCTGGTGGCCCGCAAGGGCACGGCGCCCGAGGCGCTGTGGCGGCTGCTGGCATCGCAGCGTGCGGACAACGGCCTGTACTACGCCACGCCCAGCGCCCGCATTTCCACCGGGCTGGCCATCGGGCCCGATTCGCCCGGTGCCGACTTCTTCTACTACCACTGGCCGCACCTGGGCGCCACCGCGTGGATCGCGCTGGCCGCCACCGGCTTCAACCCATTCACCGGCAAGACCGCCGCAGCAGGAGCCATTCCATCATGTCCCACCTGATCGCCACGCCGGAGTTCCAGCTCAACGCCCTCGTGGCGGGGCTCGCGCTGCTCCTGATGACGTGGGGCCGTGTCGAGCGCACGAGCCACCGCGCACTGTTCGGGGCGCTGACCGCGCTGCTGCTCATGCGCTACGCCGTCTGGCGCGTGACCGCCACCATGCCGCCTTCGGACCTCGGCTTCGAGACCCTGTTCGCCTGGGTTTTCCTCTTCTTCGAGATGACGGCCGTGGTCTACACGCTGATGTCCATCCACATGCTGATGCGGCGCCGCGACAACCGGGGGCTCGCAGATCTCGGAGAGGCCGCGTTGCGCAAGCGCGGCGCGGATGTGCCGGCGCTGGACGTGTTCATCTGCACGTACAACGAGGAACTGGCCGTGCTCGAGAAGACCATCATCGCCGCCCAGGCCATCGACTACCCGCGCCTGCAGGTCTGGGTGCTCGACGACACCCGGCGCGACTGGCTGCGCGACTACTGCGAACGCAAGGGCGTGAACTATGCGCGCCGGCCCGACAACAGCCATGCCAAGGCGGGCAACCTCAACAACGGCCTGCGGCTGTCGGCGCAAACGACCAACGCACCCTTCATCCTGGTGCTCGACGCCGACTTCGCGCCGCGCCGCCAGATCGCCTACCGCATGCTCGGGCTCTTCGACGACCCGAAGGTCGGCCTGGTGCAGACGCCGCAGTTCTATTACAACGCCGACCCTATACAGCACAACCTGCGCGCCACCGACAGCTGGGTCGACGAGCAGCGCGTGTTCTTCGACGTGCTGCAGCCCGCGAAGGATGCGGTCGACTCCGCCTTCTGCGTGGGCACTTCGTTCATCGTGCGCCGCGACCTGATCACGGCCGCGGGCGGCTTCCCGGTGGGCAGCGTGTGCGAAGACATCCACACCACCTACCTGCTTCTGCGGCGCGGCCACGTCACGCGCTGGCTGGGCGAGCGGCTGTCGAACGGGCTGTCGGCCGAGAGCATCGTCGACTACATCAACCAGCGCAGCCGCTGGTGCCTGGGTACGGTGCAGCTCGCGCTGCTGCCGCAGGGGCCCCTGCGCGGCAAGGGCTACAGCCTTTCGGCGCGGCTGCATTTCCTGCACGGGCTGCTGCACTGGCTGGGCAAGCCCTTCATGGCGCTGATCATGCTGGCGCCCGCGCTGTACTGGTATGCCGGCGTCTCGGCCTTCCATGCGACGCCGCAGGCCTTCGCCGCCTACGGGCTGCCGCCGCTCATGATGTTCTGGGCCTACAGCTACTGGATCAGCCAGCGGCGCTGCCTGCCGGTGTTCAGCGAGGTGAGCCAGCTCGTCGCGGCGATGGCCGTCACGGGCACGCTGTTCGCCGCGATGCTCAAGCCCTTCGGCCATCCCTTCAAGGTCACGGCCAAGGGGCTGGACCGTTCGAAGACGGTGGTGCACTGGAAGCTGGTCGCCGTGTTCGGCGGACTGCTCGTCGCGCTGCAGCTGGGCGGCGCGACGGCCATCATGACCGGGCCGGCGCTCGCGCCGGGCGACCAGCTCAACCTGGTGTGGACCGGCATCGCGCTCGTCCTGTGCCTGGGCGCGCTCATCGCCTGCGTCGACCTGCCCAGGCCGGACGGCGAGGAGCGCTTTCCGTGGCGCGCCGCGACGCGTGTGCGCACGGCGGCGGGCGAGGGCGAATCGCGCTTCGTCAACATCGCCGCGGACGGTGCCCTGCTCGAAGGCGGCGCGATGCTCAAGCGCCTGCGCGTGGGGCAGCCGCTGGAGGTCTATGTCGATCCGGTGGGCTGGCTGCCGGCTTTTATCGACCGCCGCAGGCGCGTCGGCGCGGAGTTGCGCTTTGCCGCCACCGAAGCGCAGCGCGAGCAGCTGGTGAGCCACGTCTTCAACGTGTCCCCGAGCCACGTCGCGGTGCAGGTTCGTCCCTGGGGCGCGGCCTCGGCGCTGCTCGCGAGCGCGGGGTTCGGCTCGCCCGGGGCTGGCTTCGTGCGCATGTTCCTGCGGCTTTCCCTGCTCGTGCTGGCGGTTTGCGTGCTGCTGGTGACGAGCGGCTGCAACCTCACGCCGCCGCTGAAGCAGCCTGATCTGACGGTGCCGTCGAGCTGGCCCGCCGGCACCACCGTGCCGGCGGCGGAGCCCGCCGACTGGCGCGGCTTCGTGCAGGACGACGAACTGCGCGGCCTGATCGATACGGCCCTGCGCCAGAACCGGGACCTGCGCGTGTATGCGGCGCGCGCGCGCGAAGCGCGAGCCGTCTATGCGGGAAGCCGCGCCTCGCTGTTCCCGGAGCTGGGGCTCTCCGGCAACGCGCAGCGCGCGAAGACCACGCCGCTGGGTTCGCTCAGCCCGGTGGGCAACATTCCGTCGGACGGGCGGGTGTCGAACAGCTTCGATGTCCAGGCCGGCGTGATGTCGTACGAGCTCGACTTCTTCGGCCGCCAGCAGAGCACGGCGCAGCAAAGCGGCTCCCTGGCCGAGGCCGGCGACAAGGACTACGCGGCGGCACGCATGAACCTGGTGGGCGAGGTGGCCAACGCGTACCTCACGTTGCGCGCCGATCGTGCGCTGCTCGCGCTGGCCGACACCAACGCGGCTTCGCTCTCGGCCAACGCGGACATGATTGGCCGCGCCAAGGCCGTGGGCGGCGCCGCGCAGCTCGACGTGTACCGCGCGCAGTCGCTGCTGCAGAACGCCCGCGTACGGCAGGAGGAGTACCGCATGCGCGTCGCGCAGGACCTGCAGGGGCTGAACGTGCTGGTGGGCCAGCCCGTGCCGCCGGACACCGGCTCCGCGCGCCCCTGGCCCGAGCGCTCCACCCAGCCCGTGGCGGCGGGGCTGCCGTCCAGCCTGCTGCAGCGCCGGCCCGACCTGCTGGCGGCGCGCGCCCGCGTCGAAGCCGCCAACTCCGGCATCGGCGCGGCCAGGGCGGCCATGCTGCCGACCATCTCGCTGACAGCGCTGACGGGCGGCGTCAGCAACGAACTGAACACGCTGCTCAACAGCGGCAACCGGAGCTGGGCCGGAGTGCTCGGCGTGTCGCTGCCGCTGTTCGACTGGGGGCGTCGCTCGGCCAACATCACGAGCAACGAAGAGAAGCTCGCGGCCGCAATGGCCTCGTACGAATCGGCCGCGCAGGTTGCCTTCCGCGAAACCGCCAACGCCCTGATCGCGGGCGACCACCTGCGCCCGCAGCTGGAGGCGCAGCAGTTGCGCGTGCAGTCGCTGGAGAAGGTCGCGAGCATCTCGCGCACGCGCTTTCGCAGCGGCCTGGAAGACTACTTCTCCAGCCAGGACGCGCAGCGCGAGCTATATGCCGAGCAGCAGCAGCTGATCGAGCTGCAGCTCAAGGATGCGGTGAACCTCGTGAATCTCTACAAGGCGCTCGGGGGCGGGTGGGGGAGCGCCTGACGGGCCGCCGGCGCTCCCGGCTCTCATCGCCGCACGAACACCTCGATCTCGACGCGGCGGTTCGGCGCAAGGCAGTCGATCAGCCCGGCCCGCTTCGCCGTCTGCGCGCACTGCACCTTCGGCTCCGACTCGCCCTTGCCCTGCACCTGGATGGCCTGCGCCGGCACGCCCGCCTGCGCCAGGTAGTCGCGCACGGTCTCGGCGCGCGCCAGCGAGAGCGCCTGGTTGTAGGCGGTGGTGCCGAGCCGGTCGGTGTGGCCCGTGATCCGGATCGACTCCACCGCTGCGCTGCTGCTCTTGATGTCGCTCGCCAGCGCCTCCAGCCTGCGTCGTCCTCCGGGCAGCAGGTCGGAGAGCGAGCGTCCGTCGAAGCGGAAGAGGCCATCGGCGCCGAGGGTGGTCCTCGCGGCAGGAGCCGCCGGCTGGGCGGTGGCGACGGGCGTGGCCGCCGTGCGCGGCGGGCGCAGCAGGTCGGCGCAGCCCGGGCCCTTCCAGTACATGCCGTTCGTCAATACGTCCGCGTTGAAGCGCACCATGTATTGGCAGGTGAGGTACTCGGGACCCGCGCCGGTGCGGAAATGGAAGATGTAGTTCCACTCGCGCACGCCGCCGAGTCCTTCGCTGAAGTGCGGAAAGCCCAGCAGCTCGCGCACCTGGTCCTTGCCCATGCCGGTGCGCATGTTGCGCAGGGCGTCGAGGCTGGGGAAGGCGCCTTGCTGCCACTTGGCCGAGCCCGGGGCGGGGAAGTCGTCGTCCTTTGGTGGCGCCGGGTTTTCCGATGCGGCGCGGGCCTGCATCTCGGGCGTGACGGTGTAGCTCGGGCTGGCGCAGCCGCCGGCCAGCAGTGCAGCGAAGCAGAGCGCGGAAATAACGGAAGGGGTCCTGGAGGGAAGGAGCTTGTTCATGATGGGGTTCGTCCGGTTCATCTGTATCGCCTTCCCTTCAGTTGAAGACCCATTCCGCGCCGACGGTGGCGCCCACGCCGGCGCGGCTGGTGGCCACGCCGCCCGTGATGCTCCAGGCGTTGTTCTCCGAGGTGCGGCGGAAGCTCACGCCCACCGCGCTCTGGCCCTTGAAGGAACCCGCGCCGATGCGCATGACCGTCTTGCCCGGCACGTAGCTGCCGGGCATCTGCAGCGCCATGGCGGCGGCGACGCCGGCGTACGCGTTTTTCTCCACGCCGTCGAGGCGGTCGCCCAGCGCGTTGATGCGGTTGTTCAGGCCGGCGCTGGTCGCGTTGAGCTGGTTGACGTTGACGGCGTCGGTGCCCGCCACGCCCGGCGCCACGTTGTGCACCGTGACCGGCGCAGTGGCGTTGCTGCCGCCCATGGTCACGCTGTTGTAGTTGGTCGTGCCGTCCGCGTTGGTGTCGTACTTGACAGTCGACTGATCGATCACCGCCACCTGGCCCTGCACGCCCCGAAGCTGCGACACGTTGACTGCGTCGCTGTCGGCCGTGCCCGCCGCCACGCCGGTGATCTGGCGGAACTGGCCGCTGGCGGCATTGCCCACCGACACGGCCGCCAGCGTGCTGGTGGTCGCGCCGATGGCGATGCGCTGCGCGTCGGTCGCGGTGGGCGGCACGTAGCCGGCCACGCCCGCTGCGGTGGATGCCACCGAGCCCGCGCCCAGCGCCACGCCGCCTGCCTGCGTCACGCTGCTGCCGGCGCCCAGCGCCACGCCCTGCACCGCGGCGGCGGAAGACTGCGTGCCCAGCGCGATCGAATCGGCCAGGTGCGAGGTCGACCCTTGGCCGATCGCGATGCCGCCGGGCGCGCTCTGCTGCACCACGGCGCCGTTGCCGATGCCCACGCCGTTGTTGCCGTTGACCACCGTCTGCGGGCCGACCGCGACGGATTCCGCGCCGATGGCCAGCGAGTCGGCCGCCGTGGAGTTGGCGTGGAAGTACTGGATCGGCGTGACAGCGAAGGACTGCAGCGCGCCGCTGAGCTGGCGCACCGTCACGGCATCCTGCGCCTGCGTGCCGTCGGCGACGTTGGTGATCTGGCGGTAGGTGGTGGCGCTGCCGACGGAGAGCGCGCCCAGCAGCGTGCGGTCGGTCGTGTTGAATGGGATCAGCGAACTGCCCGCGGGGATGTTGCCGGTGCTGCCCGCGACCGCGCGGTCGGACACGGAGCCCGAGCCGAGTGCGATCCCGTTGTTGACGGTGGCGCTCGCATCCTTGCCCACGGCGACAGCGTCTGCACCTGTGGCGCCGTTGTTGTTTTCGTTGCCGCCGCCGGTGGACTGGACGCTGAAGTACCTGATCTTGTTGGCGGTGACCGTGCTGCTCAGGTTCTCGATCGACTGGTTGGTGAAGAAGAGCTGTGAACCGTTGACAGCATCGGTCGACGAGCCCGAGAGCCTGCCGGCCGCCACGTTGGTGATCGTGCGCTCGGCGCCGACCGAACCGACGCTGACCGTGCTCGTCGGCGCAGCGCCGGCGAAGTTGTAGGTCGTGCCGTTGATCACCGTGCTGGCCGTGCCGACGGCCACGTCCGTCACCGAGCCCGAGCCCAGCGCCACGGCACCGGCGTTGTTGGCCACCGCGTTGGGCCCGATGGCGACGGAATCCGTCCCCAGCGCCTTCGAGTCGGGCAGGACCGAGTTCGCGTGGAAGTACTTGATGCCCGCGCCGGCGTTGATGTTAGTGATGTCGGTCGTGTTCTGCGTGACCTGCAGGTTCGTGGCGTTCAGCTGCGAGCCGTTGACGGCGTCGGTCGAGGTATCGGAGAGCCTGCCGGCCGCCACGTTGGTGATCGTGCGCTCCGCGCCGACGGCGCCGATGCTGACCGTGCTGGTCGGCGCGGTGCCGGCGAACTTGTAGGTCGTGCCGCCGATCACCGCGTTGGGCGTGCCGACGGCCACGTCCGTCACCGAGCCGGAGCCCAGCGCCACGGCACTGGCGTTGTTGGCCACGGCGTTCGGGCCGATGGCGACGGATTCCGCTCCCACCGCCTGCGAGTCGGGCTGGGTCGATTTCGCGTGGAAGTACTTGATGCCCCCGCCGTCGTTGATATTGGTGATGTCGGCCGTGTTCTTCGTGACCTGCAGGTTCGTGGCGTTCAGCTGCGAGCCGTTGATGGCATCGGTCGAGGTGTCGGAAATCCGGCCGGCCGCCACGTTGGTGATCGTGCGTTCAGCGCCCACACTGCCCACGCTCACTGTGCTCGCCGGCGTGGTGCCTTTGAAGTTGTAGACCGTGCCGCCGATGGTCGCGCTCGGCGTTCCCACCGCCGTGGCGGTGACCGAGCCGGAGCCCAGCGCGACGTCGCCCGCGTTGGCCGCTGCCGTTGCCGCGTCGCCGACAGCCACATTGCCCGCCTTGCCGGCGGCACCGGCCGTGGATCCATTGCCCAATGCCACCGACCCCTGGCCGATCGCCTTGTTGCCATTGCCGATGGCGACCGCGCCATTGGCCTGGTTGGCGGCGGTGGCCGAGGCCGTGCCGTCGCTGTTGGCGATGTTGTCCGCGCCGCCGACGTACGCGCCAGTACCGCTCGCGAAGCTCGGATCGCCGATGGCCACGGCGCCATTGCCGTAGGCGGTGTTGCCGGAGCCGATGGACACGGCCTTGCCGCCGGTGGCGGTGGCGTTGGTGCCGATTGCAACCGCTTCGGCCGAGTCGGCCCGGGTATTGCTGCCGACCGCGATGGTGTTCAGGGCCGAGGCGCTGGACAGGCGGCCGACTGCGATCGCTTCCGTCTGCGTGGCGGACGACTCGCCGCCGACGGCGATGGCATTGGTTCCCGCAGCGTTGGCGCCTGCGGTCGCGTTGCCGCCAACCGCCACGGAACCGGTGCCAGTGGCGCGCACGGCGGTGGCGGCGGTGGTCCCGCCCGAGCCGAGCGCCGTGGCGTTGTCGGCAGCTGCGTTGGTCCGCGTACCGATCGAAAGTGCGTCGACGCCGGCCGCGCGGTTTGCGAGACCCATGGCGACGGCGCGAGTCTGCGATGCCTCCACGTCCGTGCCGACGGCGATGGCGCCCTCGGCCGTGGCGCCCGTTCCCGGCACCGTGCGCGAGCCAAGATTGATGGAATTGAGCTTGGATGCGATCGACTGGAAGCCGATCGCAATGGCATTCTGGGCGGCTGCGTTGGCGCTGTTGCCTTGCGCGATGGTATCGAGCGCGAGCGCATTTGCGCGGTATCCAAGGGCGACGCTGCGCAGCCCGGTCGCCTTCGTATTGAAGCCAATGGCGGTTGCGTATGTATCGCTCGCGGTCACGTCCGTGCCGATTCCGATCGCGCTCTCGCTCAGGGAGCCTGTCGCCGGGGCGGTGCGAGCGCCTAGATAAATGGAGTTGACTCCGGAGGACGTGGCTCCGGCACCAATAGACACACCATTAACTGCTGAACTCGCAGCGCCGCTACCCACAGCGACGACACCCGACGCTGCGGCATTTGCGCGTACACCCACGGCAACGCCGTCTCCAGTTGCTTTCGACTGCACGCCGATCCCGATGGACCCCGAGCCGTTGGAGGTGACATCCGTACCGATTGCGATCGAACTCTCGCCTAGCGCACCTGTCCCCGGGGCGGTGCGTGCGCCCAGGTAAAGAGCATTGACCGCAGAGGCTATGGCGCCGTAGCCGAGGGTCGTGGCATTCAGCCCTGTACTGGCAGCGTTGAAACCTATGGCAGTGGCTCCACCCGCGGTCGCCTCAGCCTGCTGACCCGCGCACGTCGCACTGCCGCTGTAGTAGTTGTAAGGCGCCGTGGTGCAAATCGCCGATTGCGCCTGCGCCATCGAGGCACCGCCGAGTCCGCCCAAGGCCAGCAGCGTACTCATGACTCCCGCGCGAAAGTGCCCCGAGGGGCGCAAGGTGAGCGCGAGGGGCATGGTGGCCACCCGGGTTCCGCTGCGTTTCCCTCCGGCGGAAGTGATCTCGGACGCCGCTACCCAGGCGCCGAGGGATTCGTTCCACAACGAACGATAAGTCTTGTTCATGAGCCCCGTCCCATCCATTCAAAGGCCATTGAATAGCCAAAAACCATTCAGGCTCCCTGTGCAATTTTTGAAATATTTTTTGCAAACAAATCTTATGAAATGGGATGGAGGTTGCAGCCTTTGCTGTCTCATTTTGGAGTCATTTTTTTGAATTGATTTGAAATTTAAATCAAGCCGAATGTCCAAATAGTAATATAAAGATACTCAATGAATTATATTTTACAATATTAATTATTTCGATTTATTAGATATAAGTTGTAATCTCTTTTTCAATATGGATGATTCTTGAAAAGAACATTGATTTTTCATTGGAAAGCCGATACTCCATGGTGCAGCGGCACGTCATGGGTACGATCAGGTACCGGAAAATGACAAATCTCGATGGACGCCGCGACTCATCGCGATAATCCCGGCCGATTCGAAACGGCGACGCCGTTCCAGGTCCTTTTCACCCATTCTTTTCCCGATCTCCCCTCATGTCTTCCCACCATTGCCTTCCTGCATTTAGGGCAACTGCCACTCTCGCGCTCAGCCTGGCGCTGGCCTTGCCCGCCACGGCTCAAACCGGTGCATCGGCGCCGCGCGTGCAGTCCGACCTGAAAGACATCCGCATGAAAGCGATCACCAGCCTGTCCAAGGCCGGCGGAAGCGCCAGCGACCGCGACGGCTGCCCCTGGCGGGTGGCAAAGCCGAAGTCGGCGGCGGCGAAACTGGTGGCGGCGCAGGGCTGGGCGGTGATGGCCGACGTGCCGCTGGGCCCCTATCGCGCCGTCAGCTTCGCCGGCCGGATGGAGCCCGGCACCAGCGGCACCTGCAACATCACCCAGGGCAATGTGGCGCTCTTCGACGGCGACAGGCTCTTCGCGCTGGCCTACGGCAAGTCGGCCGAGGACACCGCCATCGGCAACCTGACGCCGCTCGAAGGCGGCAGCGTGCGCGTGTGGGACGGCGACATCGTCGGCTCGCCGGTGGGCGATCTGCGCGTGGAGGCCGACGGCACCGTGCGGCTGGGCAGGCTGGCCGACGAGGAATCCGTCTGCCAGGGCCGTGCCAGCGTGCCGAACGTCTACGGCATGCCGATCGACAAGGCACGCAAGGCGCTAGCCGACAAGGGCTGGAAGCCCGTTCGCATCAAGCCCGACGGCGAATCGCGGCAGGCCGGCTTCATCAGGCGCGGCATCGTCGAGGTCGAGTCCTGCGCGGGAACGGGGCTTGCCTATTGCAGCTTCAGCTACAAGGCCGCGGCGGGCACGCTGTCGCTCGTTACCGCCGGCGAGAGCGCGCTTCCGGGCGTCGTGGGCTACGACGTCAAATGCCGCTGAACAGGATGATGAAGATGATCGAGACCGAGCGCCTCCCCCTGCACGCCGCCTGCATCGCCTTGCTGCTCGCCGGCGCAGGCTCCGCCCACGCCATCGACTGCAGGAAGGCCGGCAACCGCGTCGAGCACATGATCTGCGCCGATGCCAGGCTCAAGGCCGCCGACGCGGAAATGGGCAAGGCCTACGCCGCCCTCGTGCAGCAGGCCGGCAACGACGCCGACCTGCGCGCGATGCTGGTGCGCAGCCAGAAGCGCTGGATCGAAGCGCGCGACACGCGTTTCGACTCACCCATGGACTACCCCGGCGCGCCCGATGCCGCCGCATTGCCCCGCAACCTCCTGCAGGAAATGCGCCGCCGCACCCGCACGCTGGGCGAGCCCGGCAAGACCGACCGCGCCGTGCCGCGCCTGCTCGAGGCCGCGCAGGCGCAGCGCACGTTCCTCGCCCAGTTCACAGGCGGCCCGTTCGCGGGCTTCGCGACCTCGTGCGACTTCCTGCCCGGCGGCCAGCAGCTGAGCTACGGCTGCTTCAGCGACCGCAGCTACCAGCACCACGAGCGCGTCTGCACGCTGCGGGACGACTGGGCCAGCGGCGGTTACTACCAGACGCGGCTCGTCGGCAATGTCGTGCAGGGCCGGCTCCAGACCGTTGCGGCATGCGGCGACGGATCGGAAGGCGGCAGCCCGTGCCCCGAGGCGGATGGCAGCGGCAGGCCGGGTGCGCGCTGGAACCTCCAGCCAGGCATTGCGGCATCGACGCCGAAGGCTTCGCCCAAGCTCGATGCAGAAGCCGAACTCGATGCCGAGGACACCGGCTGGCTGCGTGCCTGCCTGACCGACGCGCGCTATCCGCAGGGCATGGCGCGCTGAGGCCAGATGCGGGCCGCGGAGGGCGTTTCGCGGCGCGCCTTGCCTGCGCACCTACATCGGCTGTCCTGCCGTTCCCACATCCAGCGCGACGGCAGCGCAAAAGCATGGGCTTCGGATCGAACACCGCTCCGGAGCACAGCCTTGCCGACATCGTCCACCCGCACCCACACCAGCAAGCGCTCGCCGGCGGCCAGCGGGCCGCGCGGAGACATCCGCATCGGAATCTCCGGCTGGCGCTATGCGCCGTGGCGCGGCCGCTTCTATCCCGCCGGGCTGGTACAGCGCAACGAGCTCTCCTTCGCCTCGCGCATGCTGCCCAGCATCGAACTCAACGGCTCGTTCTATTCGCTGCAGCGCCCCGAGTCGTACGAGGCGTGGCGCGACCAGACGCCCGACGGATTCGTGTTCGCGGTCAAGGGCTCGCACTACATCACGCACATGCTGCAGCTCAAGGACGTGCGCCCGGCGCTCGCCAACTTCTTCGCCTCGGGCGTGCTGGCGCTGGGCGCCAAGCTCGGCCCCATCCTCTGGCAGCTGCCGCCGAGCATGCGCTACGACCCGCAGCGCATCGACGCCTTCCTCTCGCTGCTGCCGGGCGGCGCCAAGGCCGCCGTCGCGCTGGCGCGCGAGCACGACGAGCGCATGGAGGGCCGGTCGTCGCTGAAGGCGCCGCGCGGTGTGCGCATCCGCCATGCGATCGAGGTGCGCAACCGCAGCTTTGCCGACCCCGATTTCATCGCCATGCTGCGCCGGCACGGCGTGGCCTTGGTGGTGGCCGACACGGCGGGCCGCTGGCCGCTGCTCGAAGACCTGACGGCCGATTTCGTCTACATCCGGCTGCACGGCGACAAGGAGCTCTACGCCAGCGGCTACGGCGATGCGGCGCTCGAGCGCTGGGCGCAGCGCATCGAGGCATGGAGCCGCGGCCGCCAGGTCGGCGATGCGCGGCTGGCCTCGGACGTCGCCGCCCGGCGGGGAAAACGCGATGTCTACTGCTACTTCGACAACGACATGAAGGTGCACGCGCCGTATGACGCTGCGCACCTGGCGAAGCGGCTGGGGCTTGCGACGGGCTTCGGGCCCGACGACACATCCACCATGGAGGCGGCGCCCGCCCCACCGAAGAAGAAGGCCCGCCGCCGGGCATGAGAGAGGAGTGCAGCCCGGCCGGATCGCCGTGTGATGCAGTCTTCTTCAACTACATTGCCCGCATGACCGCATCCATGCCGGGCGAAGCTCCCGTCTACCTCGAAGCCGCAGCGAGCGGCGAATTCATCGAACTGCACGAACACGACAACCGCCTGCGCGTGCGCACCGGCGCGATCGGCCGGCCCTGCCTGGTGCTGCACGCCGGCTTCGAGGCACCCGGCAAGGCGCGGGCCCATTGCAAGCGCCTGCTCGATGCCTGGCGCGCGCGCGGCTTCGTGGAGTGCCTGCCATCGGCGCGGGTGATCGAAGGCAGCGTGGCCGAGGCGCTGCATTGCGACGCACGCGTGCCGCATCCGCTGCTGGCCCCGTTCTTTCAGATCGACGGTGCCGACGAATTGCAGGGCCAGCCCCGGCGGCTGGCGCTGTTTCGCGGCGGCCTGCACTGGCATGGCGACTTCGACCTGGAGCGCATCGCCGAACTCGGCCTGTATGCGGGCGTCATCGTGGCCGGCGACGTGGACGTGGACGGCGTGTTCAGCCAGCTCACCCACACCTATCCGCGCCACGTGCTCGTGGGCGGCGACGTCCGTGCCGCCAGCTTCGGCCACGGCGACAGCCACATGCGCGTGCTCGGCGACGTGCGCGTGCACAACATCGTCTACGGCGAGTACAACGACGGCAGCCTGCGCATCGACGGCGCCGTGCATGGCCGCGCGTTCATCTCCGCCGACCATGCCATGCATGCCGAGGCCGGCTGCCACGCGCCGGTGTGCGACTGGAACAGCGGGCAGAACTGGTTCGATTGCCTCCACCCGGACCTGCTCGAGCCGGACGATCTGCAGGAGGGCGAACCCGGCGCCATGATTTCCCCCGCAGCCATCCGCGCCTTCATGCGCGAAGGCCGCGACCCGTTCCGCCCGGGCGCGCAGCCGGTGATGGACGACGCGCCCCAGGCCACGGCAGAACCTTCGCCGCTTCCACCGCTTCCACCGCTTTCACCGTCCTTTGCAGAGCGCCTGCACGAGTGCGTGGAGGCCGGCGACACCGAAGCGATCACGCGGCTGATCGAGGCCTGGCCGCAGCGCGACGAGGAATGGCGGCAGGCCCTGGCCGGCCGTCTCTTCGCGCCGAGCACCACGCCGCAGCAGCGTGCGCGGTTGAAGGTGTTGCAAGGCCAGGTCGTCTCCGGCACATGATCTTCGACCGCGACACCTACCGCCGCTTCTTCGACGGCTACTTCATCCGCGACTGCACCATCGGCTGCTAGGCTCTCACCCATGTCCAGCGACAAGTTCCAGATCGGCAAGTACGCTTTCGAGTTCGCGCCGGATACCCAGGTCGTCTTCGAGGACGGCGGCATGTCCTTCGATCTGAAGGCACGTCCCGTCGCCTTCGACAAGGCGCTGCATGCGCCGCCCTTCGATCCTGAGGGTTCCGACAATCCGGCGCCGGGGCACATCGCTCCTTCGTTCCGCTCCTCGACCTTTCACTTCCACGACAACCACGACACACCGCACCGGCGCGTGCGCTATCTGAAGAACCAGCCGACGCACGGGTTCTATCTCTGGGAGAAGGGCTTCGAGTACGGCACGCGCTTCTTCGGCGAGATCGACCTGCGGCCCGACCGCATCGAGATGCACGGCCTGCTGCGGCACGACTACGAGACGGACGAAGAGGGCATCGCGGTGGATGTGGTGTGGCACTGCGTGCCGAGGGAAGTGGAGCTCCGCCCGTACACCTACAGCAGCTTCGAAGAAGCGATGGCCGTTCCGCCCGAGCGCGTGCGTCGGCTGCTCATCGGCGAATGGGACGGCCGATGGAACGACGAACTGCTGCGCTTCACGCAGCTGGAGTTCCTGTCGCTTCAGCATTCATGGAACATCGGCGCGGCGGAATCGGCCACCGCGTTCCCGGAGTCCTTCGGCACCCTGACCCGGTTGCGTGAGCTGCACCTGCGCAGCCCCGTCTTCGCCCGCCTGCCGGAAAGCCTTGGCGCGCTCCAAGAGCTGGAGGTGCTTTCGCTCAAGCACTGCCGGATCGAGGCATTGCCCGACAGCATCGGCGAGCTCGCGCAGCTGCAACGACTGCTGCTGGACGGCAACCAACTCAAGACATTGCCCGAATCGGTAGGCCACCTGCCGGCCCTCGAGCTGCTGAGCATCAACCGCAATCCCTTCGAGTCGCTGCCGGCTTCGCTGCGGAACATCGCGAAGGTCGACATCGAGAGGAAGAACGAGGCGCTCTTCCGCGACATCCGCTATCGCCCCGACGTGGAGGTGGAGGCCGACAGAGAAGCCTTCATGGCACGCAGCAGCCCGCGGCATGCGGCGCTGCTCGGCGATGCCCTGGCGCGGCACGGCCTGGATGGCTATGAGGAGCCGCTGCGGCGCCACGCACGCCAGGCGCTGCGTCTGCGTACCACAGAGCCAGAGGACTACGCAAGGCCGGGCAGCACGCGCATCGGCGGCACGCCGGACCTGCCACCCGGCATCGACTACCCGGCCACCGATGGAAAGCTCTGGCGCTTCTACGCGCAGATCGATCTCGCGGACATCGCCGCGCTGCAGTCGTGGTTGCCGCGTACCGGCCGCCTCTACTTCTTCGGCGAGGGCCAGGAGGAGGGCGACGGCGTGCTCGTCCTGCATTCGCAAGCACATGCCGCCGAGCTGCGGCCTTATGCATGGCCGGAGGACGCGGAGTTCGCCGATGGCTTCGACGTGAGCGACGCTCATGAAGGCTGCAAGGTCCGCATCGACGCCACCGTGTCGCTGCCGAATCTCTACAACGACGGAGGAGGGCGCCTGACTGGTGAAGACGCCTCGCTGCTCGAGATCGACAGAGACGACAAGATGCAGCAAGCCTACTGGGCACTCGAGGCCGAGCTTGCCGGCGATGGAGCGCGCAAGAACGGCGCGCACCTGATGAACGCCCACGTGTTCACGCAGCACGAGAACCCGCAGGAGCAGGCCTCGCGCGAAAAGGGCGGCCTGCCGCAGGAGTGGGTCAATCTCCTCACGCTGGCCTCGGACGACAAGCCCGGCTTCTGCTTCTGGGATGCCGGTACTTTCACCTTCAGCATCCATGAGAAGGACCTGGCCCTGGGCGACTTCTCGCGTGTGCACTGGAGCCTGGAAAGCAGTTGAGTCCGCTTCGTTGGTGCGGACTAGAACTTTCGCAGTCCCGCTCGCGTTGTTCTTTCGCAATACCCGTATTCCGCCGTGCCGGATGGCGGATCGGCACGCATTCCGATACCTAGAATCGCGCCGGTCCGGGCATCCGCCCGGCTCCATCAACCGGAGAAACCGCGATGTCCTTTTCGTTCGGTGCCGTCGTCGTCACGTACTTCCCCACCGACGGGCAACTGACGAATCTCCATGCGCTTTCGAACTCGTGCCCGCGCATGTGCGTGGTCGACAACACGCCGGAGCCGGGCGACTGGCACGGCGCACTCGTCGATGCGGGAATCACCGTGCTGCACAACGGCAACCGCGGCGGCATCGCGGGCGCCTTCAACTGCGGCATCACCGAGCTCGAAGCGCAAGGCGCTGAGCTCTTCTTCCTGCTCGACCAGGATTCGGTGCTGCCCGCAGGTTACTTCGACGCAATGTGCCAAGCGGCGGAGATGGCACAGGGAAAGGCTTCCGGTGAAGGCAAGCAAGACGCCGCCTTCCTGATCGGCCCGCTCGTCCACGACACCAACCTCGACGCGCTGATCCCCCAATTCGGCCTGCGGGGCAAGCGCGTCTACCAGTTCGACCTGCGCAAGCCCTTCACCGAGCCGCTGGCGCGCTGCGCCTTCATGATCTCGTCGGGCTCGCTGATCTCGCGCGGGGCCTGGGCCAAGGTCGGCCGCTTCGACGAGCGCTACGTGATCGACCACGTCGACACCGACTACTGCATGCGCGCCCTGCGCAGCGATGTGCCGCTCTATCTCAATACGCAGGTGGTGCTGCGGCACCAGATCGGCGACCTCCAGGCGAAGTCGCTGTTCGGCTGGAAGATCCACGTCATCAACTATCCGGCCGTGCGGCGCTACTACATCTCGCGCAATGCGCTCGACCTCTCGCTGGCGCACATGCGTGCCTTTCCGGCGATCCTGTTCATCAACGTCTACACGCTCAAGCAGATCCTGCCCATGCTGATCTTCGAGCGCGACCGGCTCAGGAAGAGCATCGCGCTGCTGGTCGGCTGCTTCGACGGCCTGCTCGGCCGGCTCGGCGGCATCCGCGAAGTCCGCCCGCGCGTGGGCAAGTACCTGAGCCGCAGCGGTTGAGGTTGCCGCGATGAGCACGACCCTCCAGGCACCGCGCGTGCGCCGCGCAGCGCTCGCCTTCATCTTCGTCACGGTGCTGATCGACTTCCTTGCGTTCGGCCTGATCCTTCCGGGCCTGCCGCATCTGGTGGAGCGGCTGGCCGGCGGCAGCACCGCGACGGCGGCGTACTGGATCGCGGTGTTCGGCACCGCGTTCGCGGCCATCCAGTTCGTCTGCTCGCCGGTCCTGGGGGCTCTGTCCGACCGCTTCGGACGGCGACCTGTGATCCTGCTGTCGTGCCTCGGGCTGGCCGTCGACTTCGTGTTCATGGCCCTGGCCGACAGCCTGCCGTGGCTCTTCATCGGCCGCGTGGTGTCGGGCGTGTTCTCGGCCAGCCTCACCACCGCCAATGCCTACATCGCCGACGTGACGGCACCCGAAGACAGGGCCAGGAGCTACGGCATCGTGGGCGCGGCCTTCGGCGTGGGTCTGGTGCTCGGGCCTGTCATCGGCGGGCAGTTGAGCCACATCGATGCGCGCCTGCCGTTCTGGTTCGCGGCCGGGCTGACGATGCTCAACTTCTGCTACGGATGCTTCGTGCTGCCCGAATCGCTGCCGCCCGAGCAGCGCAGCCGGAAGCTCGACTGGTCGCATGCCAACCCGATCGGGTCGCTGATGCTGCTGAAGCGCTATCCGCAGGTGTTCGGCCTGGCGGCGGTGATCTTCCTTGTCAACCTCGCGCAGTACGTCTACCCCAGCGTGTTCGTGCTGTTCGCCGACTACCAGTTCCAGTGGAAGGAAGACACCGTGGGCTGGGTGCTCGGCCTGGTGGGCGTGCTCAGCGTGGTGGTCAACGCGCTGCTGATCGGGCCGGGCGTGAAGCGCTTCGGCGAGCGTCTCGCCTTGTTGTTCGGGTTGGGTTGCGGGGTGCTCGGCTTTGCCATCTACGGCGTCGCGGACGCGGCATGGGTCTTCCTGCTTGCGCTGCCGTTCGGCACCTTGCTGGCCTTTGCCGGGCCGGCGGCGCAGGCGCTGGTCACCCGGCAGGTCGATGCCGCGGAGCAGGGGCGCATCCAGGGCGCGCTGACGAGCCTCGTGTCGGTCGCGGGCATCATCGGCCCCGCGATGTTCGCCGGCAGCTTCGGCTACTTCATCGGCGCGGACGCGCCGGTGCGTCTGCCGGGTGCGCCGTTCTTCGTTGCAGCACTGTTCCTGTGCATCGGCGCGCTTGTCGCCTGGCGCTGCACGCGGCCGGCGGTGGCGGCCGCAGGCGAAGCGGTGGTCGAGCCAACCTGACCAACCTGACGGCGCGCCGGCTGCCGTCTCTTCGTATCGGGGACCGGTGCAGGCGGCCGCTCCCTCGTACGACTGTGCGATCGAGGGTACTCGCCGGCCTGCCCGTACGTAATTCCCCTTACGGCTGCGTCAGATTGCAATCAGTTTGGCGCCAGAGCATCGATGGGTCCGGATTCCGTCCGGATGGAGACGATCAGCCCCGGCTTGCCGGTGCCGGTGATTTCGAAACCCATCGCACAAGAAGAGATGAAAAACAGAACCCTTGTCAGAGGATTGTTCCTCATGGCGATAGCGCTGGCCTTCGGCCTGACTTCGCTTCGCTACCCCATCGGAGACTTGAGCCGCGCCGGCCCGGGTTTGTTCCCCGCCTTGATAAGTGCGATGCTGCTGGTGATCGCGGTGTCGACCGTGATCCGGTCGTTCTTCGTGGAGCGCGTGGAGCTGGAGTTCAACTTCAAGAACATCTCCCTGATCCTCGGCAGCCTCTGCGGCCTGGCCGTGATCTCCATGTACGTGAACATGATCGCCGGCATCATCTTCATGATCTTCTGCTCGGGCTTCGCCGCGTCGTCCTACTCCGTGATCCGCAACGTGAAGATCTCCGCCGGGCTGATCCTCATGGCGCTGGCCCTGCAGAAGCTGCTCGGCCTGAACCTGCCGCTGTACTGAGGAAAGACCGCACATCATGGACGTCCTCAACAACCTCGCGTTCGGGTTCTCGCATGCCCTGACCATGCAGAACCTGCTGTTCTGCGCCATCGGCTGCACGGTGGGCACGCTCGTCGGCCTGCTGCCCGGCCTCGGCCCGCTGGCCACCATCAGCCTGCTGCTGCCGCTGACCTATTCCATTCCCACCACCGGCGCGCTGATCATGCTGGCCGGCATCTACTACGGCGCGCAGTACGGCGACAGCGTCAGCGCCATCACGATGAAGATCCCGCATGCGAGCAGCATCGTGGCCTGCATCGACGGCTACGCGATGACGCTCAAGGGCCAGACGGGCCTGGCGCTCTTCACGGCGGGCTTCTCCAGCTTCATCGGCGGCACGGTCGCCATCCTGGTGCTGACTTTCCTGGCGCCGGTGCTCGGCGAAGTGGCCTTCCTGTTCGGCCCCGCCGACTACGTCGCGATGATGCTCGTGGGCTTCGTGTGCGTGAGCTTCGTGACCACAGGCAGCCTGCTCAACGGCCTGGCGATGTGCATGATCGGCGTGCTGCTCGGCACCATCGGCACCGACGTGAACAGCGGCATGCAGCGCTTCACGCTCGACCTGCCGTTCCTGGTCGACGGCGTGGGCATCGTGAGCATCGCGCTGGGCTGCTTCGGCATCGCCGAGATCACCAAGAACCTCGACTCGCGCGAGGAGCGCTCGCCCTTCAACGGCAAGATCAACCTGATCCCGACCTGGGCCGAGTTCAAGCGGATCATTCCTAGCGCCCTGCGCGGCAGCGTTGTCGGTTCCTTCCTGGGCATCCTGCCCGGCGGCGGCCCGACCATCGCCCAGTTCGCCGCCTACGCGATCGACAAGAAGGTCAGCAAGTACAAGCACGAGATCGGCACCGGCTGCATCGAAGGCGTGGCCGGCCAGGCCGCGGCCGACGAGGCCGCCGCGCGCACCAGCTTCATTCCGCTGATGAGCATCGGCATTCCCGAGAACGCCGTCATGGCGCTGATGCTGGCCGCCTTCATCATCAAGGGCATCCAGCCCGGCCCGAACATGATCGCCAGCCACCCCGAGCTCTTCTGGGGCCTGGTGGCCAGCATGTGGATCGGCAACGTGTTCCTGCTGGTGCTGAACGTGCCGCTGGTGCGCTACTGGCTGTCGGTGTTCAAGATTCCGTACGCAGTGCTGTTCCCGTCGATCCTGTTCTTCTGCTGCATCGGCACCTACAGCGTGAACAACAGCCTGGAAGACGTGTTCATCACCGCCGCCTTCGGCTTCATGGGCTACATGTTCATGCGGCTGGAGCTCGACGCGGCGCCGCTGATGCTGGGCTTCATCCTCGGCCCGATGCTGGAGGAGAACTTCCGCCGCGCGATGCTGCTGAGCCGCGGCAGCTTCGGCATCTTCGCCTCGCGGCCGATCAGCGGCTCGCTGCTGAGCCTGATCGGCGTGTTCATCGTGTGGCAGGTGGTCTCGTTCCTGATCAAGGTGCGCAAGAGCAAGGGCGCGGCCCTGCCGCCGCAGCCCGTGGCGGCGATGGAGAAATAAACAGGCCGAGCCAAGCCTGATTGCCGCTTCGGCGGCAAGCAATGAGAGACCGTGTTCGCCGCGTTGCCCGCCCAGGGTAGCGCGGCGAACCGCTTTTGGGCGGCGCCGTTCGCGCGCACCGTCAGTGCATGCGAGCGAACTTCCCCGGCGGCTGCCCCACATGACGGCTGAACGCCGTGCTGAAGGTGCTGGCCGAGCCGTAGCCCACCCGCTCGGCCACTTCCGCGATCGCCAGCTCGTCGCCGCGCAGAAGCTGCTTGGCCAGGGCCATGCGCCACGAGAGCAGGTATTCCATCGGAGGCATGCCGACGGCGCGGTTGAAGCGGTCGAAGAAGGCGGAGCGCGAAAGCGCGCTCTTGCGCGCCAGCTGCTCCATCGTCCAGCCGCGCGCGGGGTCCCCATGCATGTGGCGGAACGCGGCCGCGAGCCGCTTGTCCGCCAGGCCGCGCAGCAGACCGGGCGGCGCCTCTTCGCCGGAGGTGGTGCGCAGGGCTTCCACCAGCAGCACTTCCACGAGCCGGGTGAGCACCAGCTCGCGGCCCGGCTTGCGCTCCAGCGATTCCTCGCGCACCAGCTGGGTCAGCAGCGGCAGCTTCTGCGAACCCCGCACGTGCAGCACGGCGGGAAGCAGCGACACCAGCATCGCCGAATCGGGCGAGTCGAACTCGAAGTAGCCGCCCAGCATCCGCACCTCGGGCCGCCCGCCGCGCGTGCCGTGGCGTATCTCGCTGCCGCTCGTGTCAAGGGCCGCCTTGTGCGCGTCGATGGGCACCGGCGTGCCCGGCTCCAGGCTCGTCATCGTGAAGCCGGGCGTGGTGGGCAGCAGCACGAAGTCTCCCGCGGCG
Source organism: Variovorax sp. TLI9-5A (assembly GCF_056867935.1). NCBI lineage: Bacteria > Pseudomonadati > Pseudomonadota > Betaproteobacteria > Burkholderiales > Comamonadaceae > Variovorax > Variovorax sp. TLI9-5A. The sequence continues at coordinate 2,057,961 of NZ_CP200310.1, forward strand.
AGCGTCAGCGTTTCCTCTCCATCGACCGAAAGCAGGCAACTGCCTTCGAGCAGCGCGCAGAAGCTCGGCAGGCCGAACTGCGTGTAGCGCACGCCCCAGCGTCCGGCCCCGCTGATCACCTTGGAGAACACCGCTCGGGGCTTGAGCAGCGCGATCACCTGCGACAGCGGGTCGACGGCCATGGTTGGACTTTCGCAAACAAATGATGGACTAATGATTGTAGTTAGTCCGGCAGATCGAGCCTATCGTACGAGCTCCTTCCAACCGTTCATTCACTCATCCACGCAGAGGACCCCCATGAAGACTGTTCTGATCACCGGCTGCTCGTCCGGCTACGGCCTTGCCACCGCGCGCTATTTCCATGCCCAGGGCTGGAACGTCATCGCGACCATGCGCAAGCCGCAAGACGGGCTGTTCGAAGACTCGCCGCGCATGCGCGTGCTGGCGCTCGACGTGACCCGGCCCGAGAGCATCGCCGCAGCGCTCGACGCGGCCGGCCCTGTCGACGTGCTCGTCAACAACGCCGGCATCGGCCTGTTCGGTGCCTTCGAGGCCACGCCGATGGCAACGACGCGCGAACTCTTCGAGACCAACACCTTTGGCGTGATGGCCATGACGCAGGCTGTGCTGCCAGGCTTGCGCGAGCGCCGCAAGGGCGTGATCGTCAACGTGACCTCGAGCGCGACCCTCGCGCCCATGCCGCTGGTTGCCGTCTACACGGCGAGCAAGACGGCGATCGAAGGCTTCACCGCCTCGCTGGCTCACGAACTCAAGGCATTCGATGTCGCCGTGAAACTCGTCGAACCCGGCTACGCCCCCACGACGCGATTCACCGAGAACGGCGGCGAGCGCATGCAAGGCCTCGTCACCGAGCCGTATGCGCCCCTTGCGCAGTCGATCTTCGGCATGTTGACCCAGACCACGCAGCTGACCAAGGAGTCCGATGTCGCCGAGGCAGTCTGGCGCGCGGCCAACGACACGACGGGGCAACTGCGCTTCCCGGCGGGCGCCGATGCGGTCGCGCTGGCCAGGCAGGCTGCGGGCTGAAGTAGCCATTCATCGCGGCCAGGCTGTCATCCGGCTGACGCTGTCCGCCGGTTCAATGGCCCGCAGCCGCGCGCTTCGTCCGGACCGCGCGTCATGCTTTTCCACAGCAAGGGGGACTGCCGTGAACGAAGATGCGATCGACGCCTTCAAGGCCAGCCTGGAGCGCACCGCCGCCGAGCGCGAACAGGTGAGGAAACTGGTGGCCGAAGGCCGCTGGCGCGATGCAGAGCCCGACATCGACCGCTCGCGCGCCTATGCGGCGCGGCATCGCACGCTCATGGCGCGCAGCGGCGCGGAGTCCATCACTGGCGACACCGAGGACTTCCAGCGCGCCAGTTTCCTGTCGCAGGGCGCGATCACAGCCCGGGCCGTCGGCTACGTCGAGGTCAACTACGGAACCAAGGCGGAGGTCGGCACGGGCTTCATGGTCAGCCCCGGTCTCTTCATCACCAACCGCCACGTCATCGAAGACGAAGCTGCGGCGCGCGGCGCACAGGTGACCTTCTTCCGCGAGCTCGACGAGCGCGGCGTGCCCCGGCCCACCACGACCTTCCTGCTCGACCCCGACCGCTTCGCGCTGTTCTCGCCCGACGACCAGCTCGACTACGCGCTCGTCGCGCTGGGCCGCCGGCAGTCGGGGCTGGCCGAGGCGGCAGATCTCGGCTTCTGCGCGCTCTCGGACCAGCCCGACAAGCATGTGCTCGGGATGAACACGAACATCGTCCAGCACCCTTCCGGCTGGCCCAAGATGATCTCGGTGCGCAACAACATCCTGACGGCGCGCACCGACCGCACCTTGCTGTACGAGACCGACACGGAGCAGGGCTCCTCGGGCTCCCCGGTGTTCAACGACGACTGGCAGCTGGTGGCCCTGCATCACTGGGGAGAGCCCTTCATCGACCGCAGCGCACTCGGCGACAAGGTGCCGCAGAACGTGAACGAGGGCGTGCGCATCAGCGCCATCTACAGGGACCTTGCCAGCCGCATGGGCGCGCTGCCAGCCGAATGGCAGGCCTTGCTGCGCCAGGCGCTCGCGGCGGCGGCCAACGCCCCGGCCACGGGGAGCGACCGCCGGCTCTCGCCGCCCCGGCCCTCGGCACGGGAAGCCAGGGCCATAGCCATCACGAACCCAACCGCGGAGCAACAGACCATGGCCACCTCGAGCAGCGCTTTGCCTTCCAACTCCATCCGGCTGACCGTGCCCATCGAGCTGACGATCAGCATCGGGCAGGCGGTGCAGGCGCAGCCGGTGGTCGTCGTCGCGCAGTCTTCCGCGCTCGACACCGATGCCGGGCAGCCGAAGGTGCTGGCCCGCGGCGCCGAGGCCGTGCAGGTCGACCAGGACTATGCCAACCGCAACGGCTACGACTCGAGCTTCATTCCTGGCCTGGAGCTGCCGCTGCCCGATGCCTCCCGCGCGCTGGCCCGGCAGATCGCCCCGCTGCGGGCTGAAGAGCCCGACGCGGCCGCCGGCGAGCTGAAATACGAGCACTTCAGCCTGAAGCTCAACAAGTCCAAGCGCATCGCCGTCTTCACCGCGACCAACATCGACGGCGAAACCTACCTGGAAATCGACCGCAAGACCGGCCAGCCCAATGCCTCCGAAGGCGAGGTGTGGTTCAAGGACCCGCGCGTGAGCGCGAGCTTCGTGCTCGACCAGACCTTCTACTCGGCATGGTCGACCTACTTCGACCGCGGCCACCTGACGCGGCGCACCGACCCGACGTGGGGCTCCGCCGAAGACGCCTCGCGCGCCAATGCAGACACCTTCCACTTCACCAACTGCTCGCCGCAGCATTTCAGGTTCAACCAGAGCGCGCGCTACTGGCAGGGGCTGGAGCGCTACGTGCTGGAAAACGGCACGCTTGCCGGCGACGTGAGGCGCAGGCTGGCCGTGTTCCAGGGGCCGATCTTCGACGACAAGATCGACCTGTGGGCCGACGACGTGCAGATCCCGTCGTCGTTCTTCAAGATCGTGGTGTGGAAGGGGCAGGCAGGCCCCAAGGCCGTGGGGCTGGTGGCCGATCAGTCGAAGCTGCTGTCGGAACCCCGGCGCAGCCTCGGCACGCCGCAGGCGCTGGCTTCGGTGGACGTGAACCAGTGGCGCGTGCCCATCACCAGGATCGAGGCGCAGACGGGGCTGGACTTCGGCGAGCTGATCCGCTCGGCCGACACCATCGCCAGTGCCGATCAGCCGCGCGTGGGCGAGGGGCTGGTGCTCGTCACGAGCTTCGAGAGCATCAAGCTCTGACGGCCGGCTTCAGCCTGCCGCAGTTGCAGTTGCAGTTGCAGGCGAGGCGCCGGACTCGCACTGCAGCGCGCTGTCTGTGCTGGGGATGGGGGCGGTGAGGATCTGGGCCAGCCAGTGATCGAGCGTGTCGCCCGGCGGCGGCGCCGGGCGATGCTCGCGGGGCGATGCTTCCGCGGCGCCCGCGGTGCCGCGCGTGATGGGCCCCACCTCGTCGGGAAACCATCTGAAGATGCTGACCTGGCTCTTGTAGCCGTCACCCGGGCGCACGAACAGAAAACCCTGCTGTGCGTTGCCCTCCGCGTCGACCGGAACACCGGCGGCACGCAGGGCCGTGACCCTCGCGCCGGTTTCCATGTCGCACGGCAGCTTCAAGGTAATGGTTGCGTTGTGGACCATCCGTCTCACCATGTTCGTACCCTCATGCTTTCTTGCGGCTCGCTGACTCGAAAAGCTTTCCCAGGGGCCCCGCGTTTTTTTATGAGGGAGGCGCGGGCCTCCCGGAATTTCATTGCGGTACTGCTTACTTGTCGTGATGCAGGTACGTCGCCTGCTTCGGCAGCAGCAGGCTCACGGTGAAGGCCACGACCATCATGGCCGTCACGTACCAGTAGAAGTACGACTCGTGCCCGATCGACTTCAGGCCCAGCGCCACATACTCGGCGCTGCCGCCGAAGATCGCGTTGCCCACCGCGTAGGAGAGGCCCACGCCCAGCGCGCGGATCTCGGGCGGGAACATCTCCGCCTTCACGATGCCGCTGATCGAGGTGTAGAAGCTCACCACCGCCAGCGCGAGGGTAATGAGCGCGCCGGCCACCAGCGGGCTGCCGACGTTCTGCAGGTTGCTCAGCACCGGCACTGTCATCAGCGCACCCAGCGCGCCGAACAGCAGCATGTTGCTGCGGCGGCCGATGCGGTCCGACAGCGCGCCGAACAGCGGCTGCATGCACATGTAGATGAACAGGCAAGCCGTCATCACGTTGCTGGCGGTCTTGATCGACATGCCGGCCGAGTTCACCAGGTACTTCTGCATGTACGTGGTGAAGGTGTAGAAGATCAGCGAGCCGCCGGCCGTGTAGCCCAGCACCACGAAGAAGGCGCGCTTGTGGTGGGTGAACAGCTCGCGCATCGTGCCCGCGCCCTTGGCGGCACGGGTCTTGTTGCTGGCCGTCTCGGTCAGCGTGCGGCGCAGCATGAGTGCCACAACGGCCGCCACGGCGCCGAGCACGAAGGGAATGCGCCAGCCCCAGGCCTTGAGCTCGGCTTCGTCGAGCACCTGCTGCAGCACCACCACGACCACCACCGCGAGCAGCTGGCCGCCGATCAGCGTGACGTACTGGAACGACGAGAAGAAGCCGCGCTGGCCGCGCATGGCCACTTCGCTCATGTAGGTGGCGGTGGTGCCGTATTCACCACCCACCGACAGACCCTGCAGCAGCCGCGCCAGCAGCAGCAGCGCCGGAGCGGCAGCGCCGATCTGCGCATAGGTGGGCAGGCAGGCGATGACCAGCGAGCCCACGCACATCATGACCACCGAGGTCACCATCGAAGTCTTGCGGCCCTTGCGGTCGGCGATGCGGCCGAACAGCCAGCCGCCGATCGGGCGCATCAGGAAGCCTGCGGCGAACACGCCTGCGGTGTTCAGCAACTGGACGGTCGGGTCCGACTTGGGGAAGAAGGCCGGCGCGAAGTAGATGGCGCAGAAGGCGTAGACGTAGAAGTCGAACCATTCCACCAGGTTGCCGGACGAGGCGGCGAAGATGGCGAAGATGCGCTTGCGCTTTTCCTCGAAGGTGTATGGCGTGTTGTTGTTGGCGGTGGCGGGTGCCGCGTCGGGGCTGGAAGCGCCGGCGGCCGCGCTTGCGATGGCGGTCATGAAAAGGGGTCCTTGTCTCTGGCTGCGGCCCGCGGCGTAAGAAGAAAAGGCACGCGGGGGCCGTTGCGGCGAGTCTGTCCCGCCACTGCAGCGCTGTCGTCCGTAACCGGCCGTTAGCCGTCTACGTATCGGTACGCAAGGGTAAACACCTAGAGCGACGGTGTTCAGATACGGTGGGGCGGATCGCGTGAAGCGCTGTTCAGAAAGAAATCCGCTTCCGGCCTGCAGCCTCTATCCCTCATGGAACAGCAGAGTGTCAGCGGCATCCGCTTGCGTCAGGCGGTTCAGGATCGGCCCTCCACTTTTCGGAATCGACAAACGCCACGAGGCCGTCCCCCAGCGCCCGCGAGTTCGCCGGGAAATGTCAGCTCTTGCCGTCAGCCCGGTTCCGCTTCAGCCGGCGAATCTCGGCGAGCTGGAGCCTGAAGGCATCTACCGCTTCCTTGGCCTTGGGCTCCCAGGTGTCGGTCTTCATGTGCGCGAGAACTGCCTCCAGCGCATCGCCGAGTTGTCCGATCTGCCGGCCGTAGCTTCCGACGTCGTCCAGGATCTGCTGCTCCAGAGCAGGGTCCGACGACTTGCCCATATTGATGTTGATGAACCCGAGCTGTCCATTGGCAATCTTGGTGAACCAGGTCCAGGGATTGATTTCCTGGCGCACGTTGCCGGATAGCGGCAAGTAGAAATTCGGCATGGGGGTCCTCCTGCGCAACGCGACCGGCTGCGGCTATGAGGTCAAGCAAGAAGCTCGCCGAGCCGATTCCGGGCCTGTCATGGGCTTGCGCATTGGCTCGCCGAGGACTGCGCCTGCGTCCCGGTTCGACGGATCCTTCAAGGCGCTACAGCGCATGCTCCCGCAGAAACCGGTCCAGCTGATGGCTGTTCGCCAGCCCCAGCTTCGCGAACACGTGCGCCCGGTGCGTTTCCACCGTGCGCTGCTCCAGCGGGGCGAGTTCCTGCGCGATCTGCTTGTTGGGCTTGCCCTCGGCGACCAGACGGGCGATCTGCATCTCGCGCGGGGTGAGCTTGTCCCAAAGCGCCTGCGCGGCCTGGCGGGCCTGGCGGCGGGTGGCGATCTCGCCGGCCTGCTGCAGGGCGCGGGCGATGCTGTCGAGCAGGCGCTCGTCGTTGCAGGGTTTCTCGAGCCAGCCGAAGGCGCCGTTCTGCACGGCTTCCACGGCCATGGGGATGTCGCCGTGGCCCGAAAGGAAGATGACCACCAGCGGGCTGTCCTGCGTGCGCAGCGTGTCGAACACCTGCAGTCCGCTCATGCCTTCCATGCGCAGGTCCATGATCACGCAGCCGGCGCGCTGCAGGTCGGTGCCTTCGAGGAAGGCCTCGCCCGAGGCGAAGGTCTGCACCGCATAGCCGCGCGACAGCAGCAGCAGCCCGAGCGAGCGGCGCACGGCCTCGTCGTCGTCCACGACGCACAGGTTGTTGGCGGGAGCGGCGTTGTTGTTGGTCATGGCGGCGGCGATATTTCCAGCTCGAGGGTGAAGACTGTGCCACCGCCTGGGCGGTCGGCAAATGTGAGGCGGCCCCTGTGCGCCTCGACGATGGTGCGGCAGATGTTCAGGCCCAGCCCGAGCCCGCCGGTCTTGGTGGTGAAGAAGGGCGAGAACACCTGCTCGGCCACGGCTGCGTCGATGCCCGGGCCCCGGTCGGCCACGTGGATGTGCATGCGGCCTTCCTTCAGCTCGGCCTCGATCTCCACCAGCCGCTGCTCCGGCGGCACGGCCTGCATGGCGTGCAGGCTGTTCGACAGCAGGTTGAGCAGCACCTGCTCCAGCAGCACGCGGTCGCCGCGCACCTCGGGCAGGCCGGCCGGAATGCGAAGCTCGGCGCGTGCCTGGCGCATGCGGATCTCGCCCTGCAGCAGCGCGATGGCGTTGCCGGCCAGCGCGGCCACCGAGCAGTCCTCGATGCCCACGGTGCGCTGCCGCACGAAGCCGCGGATGCGCCGCACGATCTCGGCGCTGCGCTGGGCCTGCGTCACGGCCTCGTCGAGGCTGCTCACGAGCAGCCGCTGGTTGCCCTGCTCGGCGAAGGCCTTGGCGGCGCTCGCGAAATTGCTCAGCGCCATCAGCGGCTGGTTGAGTTCGTGGGCCAGTGTGGAGGCCATCTCGCCGAGGCTGGCCAGGCGCTGGGCGTGCTGCAGCTGCTCGTCGTTCTGGCGCTGGCGCAGTTCGGCGCGCTTCTGCTCGGTGATGTCCACCACCGAGCTCATCCAGCCGCTGTGCTTGCCGTCGGCGTCGATCAGCGCGGCGGTGTAGACCATGGTGATGACCTCGTGCCCGTCGCGGTGCCGCAGGCGCGACTCGAAGCCCGAGCGCACGGGCTGGCCGCTCATCATCGCGTCGTAGTGGCGCCAGTGCTGCGTCACGTCGTTCGGGTGCCAGTAGGGGTAGGGCGGCAGCTTGCCCAGCAGCTCGTCGGCGCCGTAGCCGGTCATCTCGCAGAAGGCCGGGTTCACGTAGATGATGCGGCCCTCGAGGTCGCGGGCGCGCATGCCCACCAGCAGAGAGTCTTCCATCGCCTTGCGGAAGGCGTGGGCCTCGTCGAGTTCGTGGGTGCGCTCGCGCACGCGCAGCTCCAGCACGCGGCGCGCGTCGCGCTGCTCGGCGAAGCGGCGTTCGCGCAGCTGCCAGTAGAGGCCGGCCAGCAGCAGCACGACAGCGCACAGCAGGCCAAGCATCCAGGCACGCTCTCGTGCGTTGGCGACTTCCGCGTGGTCGGTCATTACGGTCAGCGTCCAGCCGAGATCGGGCAGGCGCTCGTCCACCGCGAGGTACTGGCGCGGCCGGCCGCCGATGTCGGTGCGCACCTGATAGCCGAGCTCGCCTTCCTCGCGCTCCACCTTCCATGGCAGCGCCGCGAAGCTGGTGCGCGTGCCGTACTGCTGGTCGCGCCGCATGCCTTCGAGTTCTGAGGCCAGCAGGGGGCGCGAGGAGCGGTACATCCACGCGGGAACCGAACTCAGGAACACCACGCCGCGCGCGTCGGTCAGCAGGATGGGGTCGCGCACGAAGGTCCAGGTTTCCTGCACCTGGCGCAGGCTGACCTTGACCGTCACCACGCCCCGTATCTCGCCGCCTTCGCCGCGCACCGGCGAGGAGATGAAGAGCCCCGGCTCGCCGGTGGTCTGCCCTACGCCATAGAACAGGCCGTTGCGCCCCGCGCGTGCGTCGATGAAGTAGGGCCGGTTGGCATACGACTGGCCGACGAAGCTCTGCGGCGTCGCCCAGTTGCTGGCCGCCAGCGTGAGGCCCTGCAGGTCGATCAGGTAGAGCACGTCCGACCCGGCCTGCCGGTTCACCCGCTCGATGTACAGGTTGGCGCGCTGCTTGGCGGCCGCGTCATTGGGTTTGGCCAGCGCTGCCAGCACGTCGGGGTGCAGGCCGGCGGTGAAGGGCAGGTAGCTGTACTTGCCGGCGGCATCGCGCAGGCCGAGCACGTGCACTTCCATGGCGCGGCGTATCGAGTCGGCCTGGAAGTTCGCCTCGCGGTTCGCGGCCCACTGGCCCGCGAGGCCGATCAGCAGCAGGGCCAGCGCGCATGCGGCCACCCAGGCGGCCACGGTGCGATGCCGGCGACGCTGGCGGGCCGGGGAGGGCGCCGACGTGGTCTGCGTCGGGCCGGGAACGGGAGGTGAGATGGAGGTGGGCGGCATGGAAGGGCGGGGCCGACCGGCGGCGGGAGGAGGATTTTGCCCTGATCCTCCCGGGCGGGCTCGGCCGCCTCTGCGGCCCTCCCACCGCTCAGGCGGCCACCGGCTGCGCCTGCGGCGCCGGGCGCGCGTCGAGCTGCTTCGCGAGCGCATCCCACCGCACCCGCGCCGACACCACGCTTTCCAGCTTCACATGCCCGAAGCCGCGGATCTGCTCCGGCAGCCGCGCCAGCGACAGGGCGGTGTCGAAGTCGATGGCGTCGAAGCGCGCGAGCAAGTCCTCGACCATCGCGCGGTAGTCCTCGATGATCTGCCGCTCCATGCGCCGCTCGGCGGTGCGGCCGAACACGTCGAGGGCCGTGCCGCGCAGTCCGCGCAGACCGGCGAGCACGCGGAACGCGCTCATCATCCACGGCCCGAAGCTGGTCTTCAGCGCGCGGCCCTCGGCATCGCGCCGGCCCAGCAGCGGTGGTGCCAGGTGGAAGCGCAGCACCGGCTTGCCCTCGAACTGCTCGCCCAGCTTCTCCATGAAGCGCCGGTCGGTGTAGAGACGCGCGACCTCGTACTCGTCCTTGTAGGCCATGAGCTTGAAGAGGCCCGAGGCGACGGCCTTCGCCAGCACGTTGCCGCCGCGCTTGTGTTGTTCGACCGCGCGCACACGTTCGACCAGCTCGGCATAGCGTTGCGCGTATGCGGCGTTCTGGTACGACACGAGGAACTCGGTGCGGCTCTTCACCAGCGCCTCGAAGCTCTGCGGCCGCTGCAGCGCGACCACCTTCTGCGGCGCGGCTTCGCGCGTCACCGCCGCGAGGTCGAGCGCCGCCTTGCGGCCCCAGCGGAATGCGGCCTGGTTGGCTTTCACCGCCACGCCGTTGATCTCGATGGCCTTGTCCAGCGCCTCGGCCGACAGTGGCACATAACCCTTCTGGAATGCGAAGCCCAGCAGGAACAGGTTGGCCGCGATCGCATCGCCCATGAGCCGCGTGGCCAGCTGTGTCGCGTCGACGAAGTCGGCGCGGCCTTCCACCGATTCCTCGATGAGCGCGCGCACCTGCGCCGCCGGAAACTGCCAGTCGGGCTGCTGCGCGAAGTGCCCGGTCGGCTGCTCGAAGGTGTTGACCAGCGCATAGGTGCGGCCCGGCCGCATGCGCGCGATGGCGTCGGGCGCCCCGGCCGTCAGCATGTCGCAGCCCAGGATCAGGTCAGCCTCTCCGGTGGGAATGCGCTGCGCCTTCAGCTGCGCCGCGTCGCGCGCGATGCGTACGTGCGAGGTCACCGAGCCGTTCTTCTGCGACATGCCCGTCATGTCGAGCACGCTCACGCCCTTGCCTTCGAGGTGCGCGGCCATGCCGATCAGCGCGCCGATGGTGATGACGCCCGTGCCGCCGATGCCGGTGATCAGGATGTTGTGCATGCCTTCGAGCGCGAGTTGCTTCGGCTGCGGCAACGGTGCTTCTTCGGCTGCTGCCTTCGCCGCCACCGGCGCCTGCTTGCGCGGCTTCACGCCTTCCACCGTCACGAAACTGGGGCAGAAGCCCTTGATGCACGACTCGTCGGCATTGCAGGCGCTCTGGTCTACCGCGCGCTTCAGGCCCAGTTCGGTCTGCTTCGGCAGCAGGGCGGTGCAGTTCGACTGCTCGCCGCAGTCTCCACAGCCCTCGCATACTGCGTCGTTGATGAACACCCGCCGCGCTGCCTGCGGAAACTCGCCCTTCTTGCGGCGGCGGCGCTTCTCGGCGGCGCACACCTGGTCGTAGATCAGCACCGAGACGCCCTCGAACTCGCGCAACTCGCGCTGCACGGAGTCCATCTGGTCGCGATGGTGCACGGTGAGCGCGAAGCCCTCGCGCTCCGGCGGCAGCACGCTGCGGTCAGTCCAGCGCGACGGATCTTCGGCCACCAGCGCGAGGCGCTTCACGCCCTCGGCTGCCATCTGGTGCGCGATGCGCGGCACGGTGATCGGACCGTCGACCGGCTGGCCGCCCGTCATGGCCACCGCATCGTTGTAGAGGATCTTGTAGGTGATGTTCACGCCCGCCGCCACGGCCGCGCGGATGGCGAGCGAGCCCGAGTGGTAGTAGGTGCCGTCGCCCAGGTTCGCGAACACGTGCTTGCGCTTCGAGAACCATGCCTGCCCCAGCCAGGGCGCGCCTTCGCCGCCCATGTGCGTGGTGGTCTTGTTGTGCTCGGGGTAGATGGCGGTGGCCATCACGTGGCAGCCGATGCCCGCGAGCGCGAGGCTGCCTTCGGGCACCTTGGTCGATGTGTTGTGCGGGCAGCCCGAGCAGTACCAGGCTGGCCGCGAGGGCGTGGCCACGGCCTTGCCGAGCACCACGTCCTTCGCGTCGAGGATCGCGAGGCGCGTGCGGATGCGGTCGCTGGTGTGGAAGCGCGCCACGCGCGCCGCGACGACGCGCGCGATCTGTGCCACCGAGAAATCGGCCGTGGCAGGCAGCAGCCACTTTCCGCGCGGATGCGCCCCCCATTCGCCCTGCTCGTCGAACTTGCCGATCACGCGCGGGCGCACGTCCTCGCGCCAGTTGTAGAGATGCTCCTTGAGCTGGTACTCGACGATCTGGCGCTTTTCTTCCACCACCAGGATTTCTTCAAGGCCATCGGCGAACTCGCGGATCGAATCGGGCTCCAGCGGCCACGGCATCGATACCTTGAAGAGGCGGATGCCGATGCGCGCGGCCTCGTCCGCGTCGATGCCCAGTTCTTCCAGTGCTTCGAGCACGTCGCGGTACGACTTGCCCGAGGCCACGATGCCCAGGCGCGCTTTTGGCGAATCGATGGTCACGCGGTTGAGGCGGTTGGCGCGCGCATAGGCGATGGCTGCGTAGATCTTGTAGTCCTGCATCAGCGTTTCCTGCTTGCGCGCCTGCACGCCGAGCGTGTCGGTCGACAGGCGCGCATGCACGCCGCCGGGCGGGAAGACGAAGTCGGAAGGCAGCTTGGTATGCACGTCGAGCGCGCCGGCCGCGATGGAGCCCGACGATTCCACCGTGTCCGCCAGCGCCTTGAAGCCCACCGGCAGGCCCGCGAAGCGCGACATCGCGAAGCCGTGAAGGCCGAGCTCTATGTACTCCTCCACGCTCTGCGGATAGAGCATCGGGATCATCGACGCGGCGAACAGGTGGTCGCTCTGGTTGGGCAGCGTGGAAGAGGAGGCGCCGTGGTCGTCGCCCGCCACCAGCAGCACGCCGCCGTGAGGCGAGGTGCCCGCGTGGCTCATGTGCTTGAACACGTCGCCGCAGCGGTCCACGCCGGGCGCCTTGCCGTACCACATGGCGAACACGCCGTCGACGGCGGACTCGCCCGTCAGGTGCACTTGCTGCGTGCCCCACACGGCGGTTGCGGCCAGTTCCTCGTTCACGCCGGGCAGAAACTTCACCGCGTTGGCTTCGAGCTGCGGCTGCGCCTTCCACAGCGCTTCGTCGAGGCCGCCGAGCGGTGAGCCTCGGTAGCCCGAGACGAAGCCCGCCGTGTTCAGCCCGGCCTTCTGGTCGCGCCATTTCTGCACGAGCATGAGGCGCACCAGTGCCTGGATGCCGCTGAGATAGATCCGGCCTTCGGTGGCCGTGTATTTGTCGTCCAGCGCAACGCTGGCCAGTTCGTGGGATGCCATGACAGGAAAAGACTCCGGGTAGGACTCGTCGGAATGCGGGCATGGCCCCGGTAGAGGGCCGGCTCGCGGAATGCCCCGGCGGGGTAGACGCCGGGGCAGCAACGATTCTTCCGGCTTGTCCACGGAAAGTGCTTCTTCGTTTTGGCAAAGAGCGATCCATTCCGGAAGATCTGTCTTTTGCGAGCGCGATCCGCCGAAAGTATTTCGGCGAAGCCCCGGTCCTCACCGGCCCGACAATGTCGGCCTCGCAGACCCACCCCCGCACACCATGAGACCCGACCTCGATTCGCTGGCGCTTTTCCTGCGCGCCATTGAGCACGGCAGCCTGTCCAAGGCAGCGGCCGAGAGCCACATGGTGCTGTCGGCCGCCAGCCGCCGCCTCGCCATTCTTGAAAGCCATCTGGGCGTGGCGCTGCTCAACCGCACCTCCAAGGGCGTGACGCCCACCGGCGCGGGCGAGTCGCTGGCCATGCATGCGCGGCAGATACTGCGCGACGTCGACCGCATGCGCGCCGACCTCTCGGACTACGCGCAGGGCGCCACCGGCCGCGTGCGGCTGCATGCCAATGCGTCGGCCATGGGCCAGTTCCTGCCCGACGACGTGGCGAGCTTTCGCCAGCGCTACCCCGAGATCCGCGTGAGCGTGGAAGAGCACCGCAGTGTCTACATCGTGCAGGCGATTCGCGACCGGCAGGCCGACGTGGGCGTCATCACCAGCGAGGCCGCCGACCCGGCGCTGCACTTCATTCCGTACCGCACCGACCGCCTGGTGGCCATCGTGCGGCAGAAGCATCCATGGCGCGGGCGCGAGGTGTCGTTCGAGGAACTGCTCGACTACGACTTCGTCGGCCTGGAAGACGACTCCGCCATCTCCCGCACCATGGAAGACGCCGCGATGAGCGCGCGCAAGGTGCTGCGCCTGCGCGTGCGGGTGAAGAGCTTCGAGGCCGTGTGCCGGATGATCGAAGCGGGCATGGGCGTGGGCATCCTGCCCGAAGGCGCGGCGGTGACCTATCGCAAGGAGATGAAGCTGCGCTTCATCAATCTCACGGATGCGTGGGCTTCGCGGCGGATGTATCTGTGCACGCGGCAGGAGGCGTTGAGCTTTCCGCAGAGGCGGCTTGTTGACCATCTGCTGGCGCGCGGCATGAGCTAGCGGCTTCGGTCTGGTGCCGGCGGAGGAGGACCGGTGCTATCACCCAGGCGTGTCTGGGGTGTCTCGGGGGTTACACACAAGAACCATAAAAACGGCCGCGGTTTGTTTGCCGGCCCCCACAACAAGAGAACCCCAAATGACACATCGAGGACGAGGATCGAGGCCCGCGTGGCCATTCAAGACACTGGCGCTGACTCTTGCCATCGTATTGACCGCCTGCGGCGGCGGTGGTGGCGGCGCTTCCTTTCCACTGATTCCCCCATCGTCCGGCGGCACGCCATCGGGCAGCACACCGCCGCAGGACAACGCGCAACCTCCTGCCACGCAGCCTGACAACACCACGCCAGTGGTTACGCCGCCCACATGTGCGGCAACCATTCCAGCCGGCGCACCGCTGACGGCCATCTCGTCCGTGCAGGGCACGGGCCACATCAGCCCCATGGCGAACCAGGCCGTGACCGTGCGCGGCGTGGTGGTGGGCGATTTCCAGAACACCGGCACCACCTCGGTGAAGCTGAATGGATTCTTCGTACAGCAGCTCGTGCCCGATGCCGATCCGCTGACCTCCGAAGGCGTCTTCGTCTACGCGCCGAGTGGCAGCACCCGCGTGGCCGTCGGCGACTTCGTGCAGGTCACCGGCGAGGTGACCGAGTTCGGCCAGACCGCCGGTGCCGGCGCGAAGCCTGACAGCATCACCGAGATTGTCGGAACGAGCGCCACTCCGCTGGCCATCAGCGTCTGCGGCAACGGCATGGTCGTCAAACCCACGCAGATCACGCTGCCGGTGGCCGACGAGTCCACGCTGGAGCGCTACGAGGGCATGCTGGTCGAGATCGCACAGCCCCTGGCGGTGACCGAGTTGTTCGAGCTGGGCCGCTACGGCCAGATGGTGCTGTCGCTGAACGGGCGCCAGTTCAACCCCACCAACGGCAACGCGACGGCGACGCATGCGCAGAACCTGCTCTCGCGCATCATGCTGGACGATGGCGCCTCGGTGTCCAACCCGAACCCCATTCCGTACCTGAGCGCGGCCGGCACCGACGGCACCCGCCGCATGGGCGACACCACGCAGAAGATCACCGGCATCCTGAGCCACAACTTCGGCGCCTACCGCATCCAGCCGACGGTGGCGCCGGTGTTCATGCAGGCCAATCCGCGCCAGCCCGCGGCGCCGGTGGTCGGCGGCTCGCTCAAGGTGGCCAGCCTCAACGTGCTCAACTACTTCACCACCTTCCAGGACGGCACGAACTCCACGGGCCAGACGGGGCAGGTCTGCCTGCTCGGCTCCGGCTCTTCGACGGACTGCCGCGGCGCGAACAACCTGAACGAGTTCAAGCGGCAGCAGGCCAAGATCGTGGCGGCCATCATCGGGCTCGACGCCGACGTGGTGGGGCTGATGGAAATCCAGAACACCGACGTGGCGACCAGCGACCTGGTCGCGGCGCTCAACGCGAAGCTCGGCGCGAACATCTACGCGTCCGTCAACAGCGGCGTGTTCGGCACCGACGCCATCAAGGTGGACATCCTCTACAAGCCCGCGAAGGTCCAGCGTGTCGGCAATGTCGTGCTGCCCACCGGCACCGACCTGGCCGACTACACCGCCGCCAGCGGCCGGCCGCCCCTTGCCCAGCGCTTCAGCGCGGTGGGCAACAACGGCGGTTTCTGGTTCGTGGTCAATCACCTCAAGAGCAAGGGCAGTTGTCCCACCACGGGCGACATCGACCAGGGGCAAGGTTGCTGGAACCTCGCGCGCGTCAAGCAGGCGCAGGCGCTGAACAGCTTCGTCGGCAAGCTCAAGGCCATGGGCACGACCGTCGAGACCGACGTGCTGATGATGGGCGACTTCAACAGCTACCTGCTCGAAGACCCGACCAAGCAACTCGAGGCCGCAGGCAACGAGAGCCTGCTCAAGCGCATGCCCGCGGCCGACCGCTACACCTACGTGTTCGGCGGCGAGACCGGCGCGCTCGACCATGCCTACGTCTCGGCCTCGCTGGCAACGCAGGTCAACGGCGTGAACGTGTGGCACATCAACTCCGACGAACCGACCGCGCTCGACTACAACACCGACTTCACCACCGACGACCGCTACGCACCCACGCCGTTCCGCGCGTCGGACCACGACCCGGTGCTCGTGGGCCTGAACCTCGCGGCCGACACCGCGGTGGTGGAGCCCATCGTCAGTGCGTCGATCCCGGGAGCGGCGAAGACTGGCGAGAGCTACAGCGTGAACATCACCGAGGCCACGCCCGGCGGTGCCACGACGGTGACCTCGCTCGTGATCGACTGGGGCGATGGCACCACCACCAACGCATCCGGCACGGGCGCGGTGACGCATACCTACGCGACGGCAGGCACCTTCGGCGTGACGATCACGCTGACCAACTCGGCCAGCCAGACGGCCGTGCAATCGGGCAACGTGACGGTCACCAACACGGTGGTGGTGAATCCGCCCGGGCCGCCGGACCTGTTCTTCAGCGAATACGTGGAAGGCTCGTCGAACAACAAGGCGATCGAGATCTACAACCCGACCGCTGCGGCCATCGACCTGAGCCTGTACGCCGTCAAGCTGTATTCCAACGGCGCTTCGAGCCCGCCGACCAGCACCCAGGCACTGAGCGGCTCGCTGGCGCCCGGCGCCGTGCTGGTGCTGGCGAATGCGAGTGCCACGGCAGCCTTCAAGCCCGCCGGCACGCAGGACAGCGGCGTCGCCAACTTCAACGGCGACGATGCCCTGACGCTGGAAAAGTCTGGCGTGGTCATCGACCGCATCGGGCAGGTCGGCGTGGACCCGGGCACCGAGTGGAAGAGCTCCAACGGAGCCAGCACCCTGAACCAGACCCTGCGCCGCAAGGCCGGCATCACCTCGGGCGATCCCAACCCGGGCATTGCCTTCGATCCGGCGGTTCAGTGGGACAGCTTCCCCATCGACACGTCTGCTGGGCTGGGTTCGCATTCGGTGAACTGAACCCGACCGGGCGCCCGGACATGGGCGCTTCGCATGAAGCAAAGAGAACGGGAAGGGGCGCTCAGCGCAGCGCCTCGACCAGACCCGGTACCGATCCAATTGGGCCAGGACTTCTCGACGCGCTACCCATTCAGGGCGACGCTCACGCCGATGGGGTACCTTGCTCCGCGAATGTCCTCCGCCCTTCGGGCTCCCCCTTTATTTCGCTACGCAAGGCACCTCATCGGCGTGAGCGTTTGGAGCCGCTGGGGCTGACTCAGCAAGGGGCCCGCGAGGTCTGCGCGCAGCGCATTGCGGAAGCTGCATTTGTTGGCAGTCTCCGCGACTTCGTGCTGTATGGCACGGCGCCTTGCCGGGTTCTTCTCTAGAGTGAATGCCCCTGTCACTCGATACCCCGCCAAGGGGAGCAGAAAGGCCCACACACCAAACCACCACCGAGATGTTTGAAGGCTGCTTGCCTCGCGGCAGGTTGTCGGTGCGAAAGCAGCGATGCAAATGCGAGGTATCAAAAGGCGACGGCCAGGGTGTTACGAGCACCCCAGCCGTCTAACCAAGTTCGTGCACTACCCCCGAAAGGAACCGCACAAAAATGGCTACCAAGACTATAGCCCGGCCAACTACGCCGGTAGCTTCCGAAGACAACGCCCAAGACCCGGCGGATCTTCTTGAAAACACCCTCTCTCAGCTCGAAGCTCTTCTGTGGGTCTGTCACGGGGAAGAGATCGACTGGTGCAGCGGGGATGGGCCTCGGCAATTGAACAATCTGCTTTGGCTTGCGGCCGAGATGGCTCGCAAGGCTGGGGAGTTGTTTCAGCTGAGCGAGAAGGCGCGACGTGGGGCGCCTGAGGCTGGCGGGTAGCGGCTGGTCTACGGGCCGCGGCGTTCGCGGCCCGCTTGCCGTGCGGACTCTTTGAGGGACGACGGCTCGAGCCTTCGTGATGGAGAGAGCTCGGCTCGATTGAGGTTGCTTGTGAGGCACACCTCGGTGGCAGCCATGTGCTCCATGCCGATCGTCGAAAGTCCATGCGAGCGGTCGCGTTGCGGCGATTGCCGCGCATCGGGCTATGCTCACGGTAGACCGTTGTCGGCCATGACCGGACGGTCGGCCGCGCGTCAGAATTCGCGGGGAGCCGGGGCGGTGAATGCGACGCACCCCGAAATCCTCAACCATTTATCCCCTGCACCTGACCGATGCTTACTCTTCACGCATTCATCACATCAGCCGACGACGTCCAGCCGTTGGAGGCCCTGGAGCCAAAGCTAACCGGACTCTTTCAGGGGGAACACAGCGCTCGGCCGGATGTGTCGTCTAGCAGCTTGCCGTTTCGGAACGTGCCCCGGCTGCTCTATCGCTGGCCAACATGGAGTTTTTCCGTGACATGCGAGAGCGGTCCGGAAGTCGCCGCAGATGCGGCGCTCGCGCAAGAGGCAGGTGCCGAACTCCCTGGCGGCCCGCCCGTCAATCGCATACGCGTTGTTTTTGCACAGGACGAGAGCCAGCTCTTCACGAACCACATCATCTGGATTGCGGACTGGCTCAAAGAAATCCCAAGCGCCGTGGTCTACGACGAGGTAGGCAAGTGTCTGTGGTGACAGGTCCTTCAGCGACGAGGTTCGGCCAGCAGCAGACGTTGCGCCTCCCTAACCATCATTCTTAAAGCACGCTATGGTCAGAAAAGTACTGGAATGGATAGCGGCTTTGCGAAAAGATCTGCCCGTTCCCGAGCAAGCTGGTACTACAGTTCAGTTTGCAACAGTAGCGGCCGACGACTCGCTTTGCGATTCACTTGTTCAAGCCGGCCGGTGTGTGTGGGTGCCCGAAGAGTGGGTGCGAGAACGTCAAGCTGCTGGGTTCGTGTTGTATCTCGATCCCGGCTCGCGCCGCGGGAGAGCTCGAATAGTCGTGCCAGGCTCTCGAGGTGCCGTTGACGTTTTGATGGAGCGGCCTCCGAGTTCCTCACGCGCTGCGACAACTCCCAAGGCGCAGCTCCATCCGCTCCGAGAGCAATCCCGCCCCCCGCGCGAAGGTCGGCTTTCCTGAGGCAGCCATGCTGCAAGGGCGCAGACTTGGTGCCGACAGCTTCCGGCAGAATGCGGCCAAGTCCGGACATTCGCCTCGAAGTCACAGTATCTGATGCCACGCCATCGAACCCCTCTTGAAGCCGCAGCAGGCAAGCTTATTGTCGCCATCCAAAAAGGAATGGGGAAGCGAGGCTGGTCAGCCTTGGGCAGCTCGGAGCGAGGCGGTTATGCACTCGGCACATGCGCTGCTGCAGGCAGCCTCCAAGGAGGGTTCGATTGAAAATGTCATTGGGCCAGGCTCGGTGAGGACGTTTCTAGGTTGGGAATGGGTTGACGCTCACCCCGCTGTCCTGCCATACATCGCTGACCTAGAGGCCGCTCAGTGAGCGGCGCTACGCGGCCACAACCGGTCGGTCGCCTCGTCAGGCACACTTTGGCCAGTAGCGGACATTTCCAGTCGACGCAGAATTCGACGAGGAGCAGACATTCATGACCGTAAAAGCGTGCGACGTCGAGGAGTTTCAAAAGTATCTGGAGCATTGGAGCGGCGGCGCGGTGTCCCTGAATTCGTACCGCGATGACCACGACCGACTGATTCTGCGCCTCGAACATCCAACTGCGTCTGAGGAACCTGTGGGACTCTCGCTCTTCTACTGCACCTACCTGGCCGGCCCTGTTAGATGGGAGCAGTCTGCCCTGACCATAAAGACGTGCAGTCGGCAGCACGGGGCGCGCGGCTTCGAACTGTCCGATGCGACCGCCGGCTTTGTCGTTCGCTGTGCCAGCGCCAGCCTGTACGGTGAGCCCGAAATCGTGCTGCCTGAGCAACCGTAGACCACCCACTTTCCGCCAGATGCAGTCGCTTTTCAGCAGAGCTCAGTTTCTTGATTCAACAAAGGGGCGGGAAAAATGCAGACTCCGAAGAGTCGGTCGATGTGGGGAAGACTCATCAAACGCCTCAAACTGGCGCTACTTTGGAGCGGATCAAAGACTGACTGAGCCCGACCAGAAGCCGTCATCCGGCCGTCTGGGCCAAATCGCCACGTAGCGACGTTTGGCCACGGCCATGCAGAATTCGACCACCTTTGCGCTTTAAGCAATAAATCCGCATGACATTGACTAGTTTGCTCGGCAAAAAGCTAAAAGACGAAGAGATTCTTCAACTCATGGAGGACTATCAGGTCGGCGATGTCGTATATGGCTTCGACCGCCTACGCGAGGGCACCGAGGACGAGTACTGGGCCGAAACGAAGATGTCCGGATTTGCGGTCCGATTTGACCAGCACCAAGTGCTGAAGACGGTCTTCTGCTATGCGTCGTCAATTGACGGGTTCACCCCCATCTCAACAAGCGACGTTGGGGTACCCTTTTTTGGTTCTTTTGAGGATGCAGAGGGTGCAGCCAAGGCCGCGGGAGTTCGTCATTCCACTGGGCATGTTGACGATGCTCTCCTGGGCATCAAGTCATCTTGGGTCCGACATGAGCGCCCTGAAGCCTGGGTGCACTACGAGTTCCGTGATGGTGAACTTGCCCTGGTCACGCTTTCATGCCCACGGCCGTAATTCGGCCAGGACCGGACCTTCGAACATGTCGCGCAATCGCCAAAAAGGGAACCTTGAGTGAGCAATTCAGATGACTACCTGTTCAGCGGAGGTCGGCCGAATCCCGCAATGGCGGGCGTTCCCCTTCGATTTGCAAGCTCCGGCTCAGAGCCCGATGCTCAGCGAGTTGAAGATGCATCCCGCGCCCTTGGACGACCTGTCAAATATGTGGATGCAGATGGGTGGGAGCAGGAAATCATCGCTGCCACCACTTTCAATTCTGCTGGCGCACTAGCCTACGTTTCATGTGCATCTAAGGACCAGGGCAACTTTGTTGCCGTGTCGTTCGAGTTCCGTGTGCGAGATGCGAACGGTCGGGAAATCAGTTCCGAAATTGAAAGCTACAACCCCTACTTCGGCTGCGACGTGCACTTCATGGAGTGGCGCGAAAGGTCGGCGGTGCTGATCTACCGTGAAAAGCATGACACGTATGCGGCAACCTGTACGTCCGAGGGGCCGGCCCGCTACGTCGCGATTGCCGACTACTGGGTTGTCAACGGTGACGTGCTTGGATACTGGCGCTACAAGGATACCGACGTGCGACGTCTGCGTCTCCCGGACCTAGTCGAATGTCCAAGCGTCTCTGAATCGGAGGCGAAAAGTTTGGGCATATGTCCGTCGAAGCATTGGTGAACAGGCGCACCGCGTGGTGAGGCACGGAGGACAACCGCGAAAGCAGGGCACGGCCCCTTCGTATCCGTTCGGCGAATGTCAGCTTCGGAGCGAGGCGTACAGCCGCTTAGGGCCGAGGCTGTGTAGAAACGCGCGACGCCGTCATGTGAACGAAGACGTGCTGAGATCAGCGGACTTCATCGGTGCCGATATGCGTCCGAGACCGACTATGAAGCTCTCACGGCGCCTCATCGAAGCGTGAACGAGAGTCTGAGGAGACTTACGCCCCCGCCAGCCGCATCCCCTTCATCATTTTCGCGATCCCCAACACGCTCATCACCCGCTTGAGGTTGTACGCAAGCACGTGAAGACTCATCTCCGTCCCAACGTGGGCCATCGTCTTCATCAGGAAGTGCGTCGATCCCATCCAGTGTTTCAGCGTTCCGAACACATGTTCGATGGTCGATCGTCTCAATGTCATCGCATCGGGCTTGCGGTCCAAGCGCTGCTGCATTCGGTCGATTACGGCTTCGTGCTCCCAGCGCCGGATGCGTCGAACAGATGAGGTGGTGCACTGATCTCTCAGGGCACAGTTTGGACAGGAACTACTCCAGTAGAGACGCAATTCCAGATTGTCCTCCAACCTGCTGAACCGGAAGATGGCTCGCTGACCGGCGGGGCAGCGGTATTCATCGTCTTTCGCGATGTAGACGAAGTCAGCCTTGCCGAAGCGCCCGTGCGCCTTCGCGTTGGAAGTCATCGGCTTGGGTACGAAGGCCGTGATTCCCGCATCCTCGCAAGCCTTGATCTCCAGGCTGTTGAAGTAGCCGCGGTCGGCAAAGGCCTGTAGCTTGGACTTGCCCATCGCCTCGCGTGCGGCCACTGCCATTTTGGTCAACTGAGTTCGGTCATTGCCGATGTTTGTGACCTCGTGGGCGACGATCAGGTGATGCTTGGTATCGACCGCCGTCTGGACGTTGTAGCCAACGATGCCTGTGCTCTTGCCGGACTGAAGCATCGAGCGTGCGTCGGGATCCGTCAATGAGCGCTGCTGCCCTGGCTCGCTCTTGAGTTGTTCCTTTGTCTCGTCGAGCTGCCGCATCTGTTCGCGTAGCTTGGCGAGCTTCTCCTGCAGGCGATCCGTCTTGGCTTCGAAGTCGGCCGACTGGATACGATCAGCTGTCTCCAATGCATCGAGGTAACGCTGGATGCTCTGCTCGATCTGCTCCTTGCGTGCATCGATCTTGCCCGGCGAGAAGTTGCGGTCGCGGCTGTTGACGGCCTTGAACTTGCTGCCGTCGACGGCCACGACGGCTTGCGAGAAGAGCTTCATGTGCCGGCACAGCGCAATGAAGCTGCGGCACGCGTTGCGGATGCCCTTGCCGTTGTCGCGGCGGAAGTCAGCAATGGTCTTGAAGTCGGGGGTCAAGCGGCCGGTAAGCCACATGAGTTCAACGTTGCGTTGGCCCTCGCGTTCCAGTCGGCGACTCGACTGGATGCGATTGAGGTAGCCATAGATGTAGAGCTTGAGCAGAACCGACGGATGGTACCCAGGGCGACCAGTTATTGCAGGATCGGCGCCTTCGAAGCCGAGAACACCCAGATTCAGTTCGTTGACGAACGCATCGACGATGCGCACCGGGTTGTCTTCGCCGATGTAGTCGTCAAGGCAGTCCGGCAACAACGTGACCTGATGTCGGTCTGCGCCTTCGATGAATCGCTTCATGGGCTACCTCACTGGGAACGGGTGCCTTATTTTATTTTTGGGTCGGCGTTTGGAGAAGCGTTTTCACACAGCCTCGGCCCAAAGCCGAACTTCGGAACGCCTCAGGGTTGTGTCAGGAACGAGGAGATTGGCACGGCATGGCGGCAGATAAATCGATGTGACGGCAGTCCTGAGAGGGGCGATTAATTCGCTCGACTTCCCAGAATGGAACGGTCAAAAAAAGATGCGTTCTGAGACGGAATAACGGACCTATCAGAAATGCGCACCGACTGCAATTTTTCAGCTGGACTGTCGGCTCAGCTCAATCACCCATCGCATCGACAGGGAACTCAATGCTCAACCGTATCGCGAAATTATTTGGTCACAGGGCCGAATCGAAGCCCGATCAAGTTTCCCTGGCTCCCCTCGCGTTGAACAAGGCTGCAAGTGGCGCCGAAGACGAGTCCGCCTTGGAACGAAGAGAAGCTTCGACGCGTTTCATGCGCCTGTTGACTGCACACTTGGCTAAGGACGAAAGGCGCCGCCTCGTAGACATGATGCTTGCCAGCTTCGATACGTATGGCAACTCCTCGGCGGCGCTTGAGGAGATCGCTTTGGGCAAAGATGGTCAAAGGATCGGGCAATGGCTTGTTATCCAGTGCGATTGGAAGGCGTCGGAAGAGGTGGAATGGCAGGTCGCTGAGATCGCGGTCAGTTTCGGAATTCCTGAACGATGGCGTTGGGCCCCCTGCGATGAAAAGGCCAGAACCGTGCCTGGCGGTCTTTGCGAGGCCGCGAACTGGGCCGCGCCACTCGGCTTCGAGATGCTGCATCTTGACCTTGGGAGCGATACCTACTTTGCCATTCTGATCAAACGGGAGGATGCGGAAAGTGCATACCAAACCGCGCTTTCCGCCGGGCTTAAAGTGCTCAGGATGCCCGAATTCAAGCAATCCCATGCGTAAGCGACCGCAACCCAGACCAAGCGCCGCTCACTGCGGGGACATCCCAAAAAAGTCGGAATCGACGATCGACTAAAGTGGCTGCATTCAGCGGCGGATCCAATCGGTCCGGCGACCTTGAAGAAGCTGACAGTGGCGGGGCAATGGTTCTCTCATGCACGTAGCAGACAGAGAAATTGTGTCGCCAAGACCTGCTATCTCGCAATCCACCTTACATGCGGTTTTCGATGAAAAAATTTCTGCAGCTATTTCTTTCTGCCCTGTTTGCTTACCACGCCCACGCGGCACCACCTTATCCGTATTCAGAGGGTCAAGCGAAGGCGCTGCTAACGCATCTCAGTGCCCACGTGCTGGTCATCAATTCCGACTTGACCTTGATCAGGAAGAAGCCGGCGAGTGAGTTCGACCTGCTGACTTACTACCCGTTGCCCAAGGCCAAGCTCGACGAGTACAAACGCAACGGCCACATCGTCAATACGAACGACGATATCGCTGACTCCGTAACCTACAAGATCAAGGACTACGAGCTAACCAATGAGAAGAACGAAAAGCTGCAAGTGAAGGAAAGCAGCAGAGGGTCGTCGCTGCAGGAATTCCCGCTCTGGACCTACAACAATGTCCTGTGCAGTCAACGAGGTCTTCAGGTGAAGCTGGACAAATCCTTCGAACGCGTCAAGGGGCACATCACGCTGATATTCGAGATGCCAGGAAGCATCGCACGCGAGATCCGGATTCCGATCAATCTTGCCATCACAGACAAGGATCTGCGGCCCGAAATTTGAAGATGCGCTAACTCGGAAGGTGGAATGTCGGCGCAGGATTTCGCGGTGCAGGCCGCCATCGCTGGGGGAGCCCGAAGGGCGGAGGGCATTCGCGGAGGGAAGTACCCGGTGCCCTGCGCACGCGCTCCGAACAACGGCGCTGGCACACAGGGCAAAGAGCAAAGAATCAGCGCAACGCTTCAACCAGATCGAGCACCATCCGGTCCCCACCGAATTTCTCGACCCCATGAGTCAGCAGCGCATCCACAGCCTGCGCAATGCCATGGCTCGAAGACGACTGCTCCGCCATGTCGTTGTAGTACCCCAGGTCCTTCTTCGCGTTCGCCATCGAGAACTTCAGCGAATCGGTGCTGCCGGTCAGCAGCTTGGGCTTGACGCGTTCGAGTGCCACGCCGTTGCCGCCGCCCTTGGCGAGCACGTCGACGAACACGTCGGGCTTCACGCCGGCGTGTTCGGCGCAGGCCGCGGCCTCGCACAGCAGCGTCACGGTGCCCAGCGACACGAAGTTGTGCAGCAGCTTCATCGCGTGGCCGGCGCCGATGCCGCCCACGTGCGTGACGTTCTCGGCGAAGCAGCGCAGCAGTGGCAGGCACGAGGCCAGCACCTGCTCGTCGCCACCCACCAGCAGGTTCAGGCGGCCTTCGGCGGCTTCCTTGGCGGTGCGGGTCATGGGGGCGTCGATGAACTTGCCGCCCTTGGCGCTCACCGCCTCGGCCACCTTCGCGGTGGAGGCGGGTACAGCCGTCGAGCAGTCGATGACCACGGTGCCGGGGCGCAGCGTGGTGAGCGCGCCGCTGTCGCCCAGCATCACGGCCTCGACCTGAGGCGTGCCCGTGACGCACAGGATCAGCACGTCGACCTGCGCGGCCAGCGAGGCCACGTCCTTCACCGAGGTGGCGCCGGCCTTCAGCAGGCCGTCGATGGGCTGGTTGCCCGCGTGCTCCAGCACGGTGAGCTGGTGGCCGTGCTTGACGATGTTGCTGGCGATGCCGTGGCCCATCAGGCCGACGCCGACGAGGCCGACCTTGCGCGGCGCTTGCTGCTGTTCAGTGGTTGTCATGTGTTGTCTTCATCCGTGCTTGATGGCGATGGTCTTGAGGGTCGTGAATCCGAGCAGGGCCTCGAAGCCTTTTTCGCGGCCGAAGCCGCTGGATTTCACGCCGCCGAAAGGCAGTTCTACACCACCCGCCGCACCGTAATTGTTGACGAAGACTTGGCCGCAGTGCAGCTTGTGCGCCATGCGCAGCTGGCGCGCGCCGTCGCGGGTCCACACGCCGGCCACCAGGCCGAAGTCCGTGCCGTTGGCCAGGCGCACCGCCTCGGCCTCGTCGGCGAAGGGCGTCAGGGCCAGCACCGGGCCGAAGATCTCGCGCTGCGCGATGTCGCTCTCGTGCGGCACGTCGCGGAACAGCACGGCCTCCTGGTAGTAACCGGTGGAAGATGCATTGGGCGACACCGTGCCGCGAGCAGCCACCTTCAGGCCGGCGGCCTCGGCGGTCGCGACCATGTCGCGCACCTGGTGGAACTGCTTTTCGTTGATGAGTGGGCCCATGTCCAGGTCTTCGGCGGGCGTGCCTGCGCGCACTGCGGTGAAGCGCCTGGCGAGCCGCTGCACCACTTCTTCATAGACCGACTGCTCCACCAGCACGCGGCTGCCCGCCGAGCAGGTCTGGCCGGCGTTCTGGATGATGGCGTTCAGCAGCACCGGCTCGGCCGCGTCGAGATCGGCGTCGGCGAACACGATCTGCGGCGACTTGCCGCCCAGCTCCAGCGTCACCGGGCAATGGCGCTCGGCGGCGGCCAGGCCCACGCTGCGGCCGGTCATGGTCGAGCCGGTGAAGGAGATGTGGTCGATGCCCGGGTGCGCGCACAGCGCCGCGCCGGCTTCCTTGCCGTAGCCCGTCACCACATTGAGTGCGCCGGCCGGAAAGCCCACCTCGGTCGCGATCTCGGCCAGGCGCAGCAGCGACAGGCTCGCGTCTTCCGCCGGCTTCACCACGCAGGCGTTGCCCGCCGCGAGCGAGGCGCCCACGCTGCGGCCCGCGATCTGCATCGGGTAGTTCCAGGGAATGATGTGGCCCGTCACGCCGTGCGGCACGCGCACGGTCAGCACGGTGTAGCCGCGCTCGTAGGGCAGGGTGTCGCCGTGCAGCTTGTCGCAGGCGCCGGCGTAGTACTCCATGTAGCGGGCCAGCGCGGTGGCGTCGTTGCGCGCCACGCGCAGCGCCTTGCCGGTGTCGCGCGCCTCGAGCTGGGCCAGCTCCTCGTGGTGCTCCATGACGGCGGCGCCTAGCTTGGCGAGCAGCCGGCCGCGCTGCAGCGCGGTCATGCCGCCCCAGGGGCCGTCGAAGTTCTCGCCCATGGCCTGGCGCGCGGCGCGCACGGCGGTGTCCACGTCGGCGGCGGTGCCGCGCGCGATCTCGCCGAACTTGCTGCCGTCGCTCGGGTCGATCACGTCGATGGTGGCGTTGCCTTCGGACTGCACGTGGCGTCCGTCGATGTAGTGGGCTGCTGCAACTGCTGCTGCGTTCATGGTGTGGTGTCTCCTTCCTTGGGGCCGGTCAGCGCGAAGCGCGGGGCTCCGGCCAGGGTTTCTGCGTTTCGCGGATCTGCTCGAAGGCGCGGCTGAACTGCAGCACGCCCAGGTCGTCGAAGCGGCGCCCTGCGATCTGCAGGCCGATGGGCAAGCCTTCGGCCGAGTAGCCGCAGTTGATCGAGGCAGCGGGCTGCTCCGACATGTTGTAGGGCACAGTGAAGCCGATGTGCTCCAGCGGCAGCATCGGGTCGTTGGTCGGCGAGGCGTGGTCGGCCGGCGCGGGCATGTTGGGCGACACCGGCGAGATCACGAAGTCGTAGGCCTTGGTGGCTGCAATGGCCGCCGCGCGCGCGGCGATGAACTGGCTGTAGGCGTCGAAGATGTGCGCGCCCGAGAAGCCGGCCGCGCTCTCGGCCCATTCGCGGATGTACGGCAGGATCTTCGCGCGCACCTCGGGCGCCATCGCCTGGATGTCGATGCACGAGCGCATGCGCCAGAAGTGGTCCATGCCCTGCAGCATCTTCGGCGTCATGAACGCCGGGATCTCGTCGATCACGGCACCGGCGTCCTCGATGCGCTTCGCCGCGCGGCGCACCGCTTCGGCGATCTGCGGATCGAGTGGCAGGCCGCAGCCCGCGTCCATGTGCAGCGCCACGCGCTTGCCCTTGATGAACGAAGCGTCGACCTCGAAGGCCGTCCAGTCGATGATGGGCGGCGGCAGCTCCGAATAGTCGCGGTCGTCGGGCTGTGCGACCGAGGCCATCATCAGCGCCGAGTCGGCCACGGTGCGGGTCATCGGACCGGCGCAGCGGCCCATGTAGGGCGAGCTCAGCGGAATGCGCCCGAAGCTGGGCTTGAGCGTGTAGATGCCGCACCAGCTCGCCGGCAGGCGCAGCGAGCCGCCGATGTCGGTGCCCACGTGCAGCGGGCCGTAGCCAGCGGCCGCAGCGGCGCCGGCACCCGCGCTGGAACCGCCGGGCGTGCGCGACAGGTCCCACGGGTTGCGCGAGAGTTCATGAAAGCTCGACAGCCCCGATGACAGCATGCCCAGGTCGGGCATGGTGGTCTTGGCGACCAGCACCGCGCCGTCTTCCTTCAGGCGCGCGGCGGGCGGTGAGTCGTAGCTCATCGGCACCAACTCGTAGGCGGCGGTGCCCAGCGGCATCGCATCGCCCTTGGTCGCGAGGTTGTCCTTGATGGTCACGGGCACGCCGTCGAGCGTGCCGAGCGGCTTGCCGGCCAGCCAGCGCGCTTCGGAAGCGCGCGCCTGCTCCAGCGCCAGTTCGGGGCGGAAGAGCCAGGTGGCGTGAAGCTCGGGCTCGTAGGCTGCGATGCGCTCGTTCACCGAACGAGCCACTTCCACCGGCGAGAGTTCCTTGGAGGCATAGGCCGCGTGCAACTCCTGCACGCCCAGGGAATACAGCGGCTTCGATGTCGACGTGCTCATCGCATCAACCCCACGAGATCGCGGCCAGGTCGTTCACCACGATCGGCATGCTCGGCCATAGGCCCTTCACTTCCTTGCGCGCGATGGTCGGGAACACGGCCTGGTAGAGGAAGCCGTTGACCGCGTCGGTCGCCAGCATGCGCTGGGCGTCGGCCAGCAGGTCGGCGCGGCGCTTCTTGTTCTCTTC
Organism: Variovorax sp. TLI9-5A; assembly: GCF_056867935.1. Classification (NCBI taxonomy): domain Bacteria; kingdom Pseudomonadati; phylum Pseudomonadota; class Betaproteobacteria; order Burkholderiales; family Comamonadaceae; genus Variovorax; species Variovorax sp. TLI9-5A. Next base: position 2,086,405 of record NZ_CP200310.1, read on the forward strand.
GTTCTGGATGGTGACGAACAGGTCGCGAAACTTCTTCGAGTCGTAGCCCCAGTAGTAGTCGGGCTCGGTGTACTTCACCAGGTCGAAGGGCTCCACGTGCGCGACCATGGTCAGGTCGAAGTCGTGCGCGCCGCCGAAGGTGCCGCTGAGCCACTGGGCCCACTCGACGTTCTGGATCCTCACGTTGATGCCGATCTGCGCGAGCTGCGCAGCGATCACCTCGCCGCCCTGGCGGGCGTAGGAGGGTGGGGGCAGCTGCAGGCGCAGCTCCAGCGGCGTCTTCACGCCGGCCTCGGCCAGCAGCTTCTTCGCCTTCTCCACGTCGAAGGGGTTCATCGCAGTGGTGTCGATGAAGCCCGGCGCGCCCAGCGCGTAGTGGCTGCCGATGGGCCTGCCGAACCCGTCCGCCGCGCCCTGGATGATCGCATTGCGGTCGATGGCCGCCAGGATCGCGCGGCGCACGCGCACGTCGTCCAGCGGCTTCTTGCGGTTGTTGATGGTCAGGATCACCTTGCCGCGCGTGCCCACCTCGATCACCTGGAAGCGCGCGTTGCCCTTGAACTGGCTCACCGAGCGCGTGCCCGCGCGCGGGAAGATGTCGATGTCGTTCGACAGCAGTGCGGCGGTCTGCGCGGCCGTATCAGACATGAAGCGGAAGACGAACTTCTCGGTTTTCGCCAAGTTGGGATCGCGGTAGGTCGGCGACTTCACCAGCGTGCACGAGGCACCGCGCTGCCATGCGCTCAGCTTGTAGGGGCCGGTGCCCACGGGTGCGGTGGCGTTGGTCTCGGCGCTCTTAGGCTCCACGATGCAGGCGGTCGACTGGCCGAGCATGAAGGGCAGGTCGGGGTTCGACAGCGTGCTGTTGACGCCCACCGTGTACTCGTCGAGCACCACGGTGCCGATCTCGCTGAAGAAGCGCTTGTCCTTGTTGGTGCTCTTGGCGCCGCCCGCGCGGTCGAAGGAGAACTTCACCGTGTGCGCGTTGAAGGGCTGGCCGTTCTCGAAGCGCACGCCCTTGCGCAGCTTGAAGACGAAGGTCTTCATGTCGGGCGACGACGACCAGCTATCCGACAGCATCGGCGTGACGCTGCCATCGGCATTCACCTTGGTGAGCGTCTCGAAGATGTTGTACTGCGTGATCTCCGCGATGGCCGACGCGGCGCCGCTGGTCGGGTCCAGGCCCGGCGGTTCGAGCGGCATGCCGATCGTCAGCGTGTTCTTGCCGGCCTGCGCGCGGGCCTGGGGCAGGAAGACACCCGGGATTGCCGCGGCCATGGCGGAAGTCATGAGTGTGCGTCGCTTCAACATTCGATAGTTCCTGGAGGTGAGGGTGAAAGGGAAGGGAAAGAGGGCTCGTCCCGGCTAGCGCGACGGCGTGTGCAGGACGGCGGAAAGCAGGGTGCGCGTGTACTCGTGCTGCGCGTGCTCGAACAGGTCGGCCGGACGTCCGCGCTCCACGATGCGGCCCTTGAAGACCACGCAGACCTCGTCGCACAGGTGGTTGACCACCGCCAGGTCGTGGCTGATGAGCAGATAGCTGATGCCGAACTGCTGCTGCAGGTCCTGCATCAGGTTGAGCACCTGGGCCTGCACCGACACGTCGAGCGCGCTCACGGGCTCGTCGGCCACGATGAGCTTGGGGCGCGTGATGAGCGCGCGTGCGATGGCGATGCGCTGGCGCTGTCCGCCCGAGAACTCGTGCGGGTACTTGTCCATGTCGGTGGTGCGCAGGCCCACGGCGGCGAGCGTTTCCGAGGCGCGTTCGCGCTGTTCGGCGCGAGTGGTGGCCGCAAGTGCTTCGAGCGGCTCGGCGACGATGCGTGCCACCGTCTGGCGCGGGTCGAGCGAGCCGTACGGGTCCTGGAACACCATCTGGAAGTCGCGCCGCGCGACGCGCAGCTCTTCCTTCGAGAGCGCGTGCAGATTGCGGCCTTCGAGCGAGACGGTGCCTGAAGTGGGCGTATCGAGTGCCATCACGAGACGCGCGATGGTCGACTTTCCCGAGCCCGATTCGCCGACGATGCCCACGCTTTGGCCGGCCTGCACTTCGAAGCTCACGCCGTTGAGCGCCTTCACGGTCGGTGGCGGGCCGAAGAGCTTCTCGCGCGGCAGCGCGTAGTGGCGATAGAGGTTGTTGACGGCCAGCAGGGGCTGGCGGGCGGTGGCAGCGGGCTGGCTCATGCGGCGGCGGTCCTGGCGGTGGATGCGGCGATCTCTCCGAGCCGCAGGCAGCGCACCACGTGGTTGTTGGGCAGCAGCGTCTCGCGCGGGCGCGTGTTTTGACACAGGTCGACGGTGTGGGCGCAGCGGCCGGCGAAGGCGCAGCCGCGCGGCATGTCGACCAGCTCGGGCACGCTGCCGCGGATGGTCGGCAGCCGGCCAGCGCGCGCTGCGCCGATGGCCGGGCGCGCGGCGAAAAGGCCGCGCGTGTAGGGATGCGCGCGGCCGGCGAAGACCGTGTCGGTCGGGCCGCTTTCCACTGCGCTGCCGCCGTACATCACGAGCATGCGCTTGACGCTGTTGGAGATCACGCCGAGGTCGTGCGAGATCAGGATCAGCGCCATGCCCATTTCCTTGACCAGGCTCTGGATCAGGTCGAGCACCTGCTTCTGGATGGTCACGTCGAGCGCGGTCGTCGGCTCGTCGGCGATCAGCAGGTCGGGCCCGCAGGCGAGCGCCATCGCGATGCCGATGCGCTGGCGCTGGCCGCCGGAGAACTGGTGCGGGTAGGCGTCGAGGCGCGACGCCGCATCGGGAATGCCTACGCGGTCGAGCAGGTTCAGCGCTTCCTTGCGGGCCTGTTCCTTGGTCAGGCCGCGATGCAGCCGCAGCGGCTCGCCGACCTGGCGCGCGATGGTGTGCACCGGGTTCAGCGCCGTCATCGGCTCCTGGAAGATCATGCCGATGCGGTTGCCGCGGATCTCGCACATCTTCTTTTCGCGCAGGCCGACGAGCTCCTGCCCGTCGAGCTTGATGCTGCCCGAAACCTTGGCGGTGGAGGGCAGCAGGCCCATGAGCGACATCACGGTGATCGACTTGCCGCAGCCCGACTCGCCGACGATGCCCAGCGTTTCGCCGCGCTCGAGCGAGAAGGAGATGCCGCGCACGGCCTGCGCCGGCCCGCGCTGGGTCTGCAGGCCGATCTGGAGGTTGTTGACTTCGAGGAGAGGCATATCGCTTAGCGGGCGCGTGCGAGGCGCGGATCGAGCAGATCGCGCAGGCCGTCGCCGAGCATGTTCAGGCCGAGCACCGCGAGCGCGATGGCCATGCCGGGGAAGACGGCCAGCAGCGGCTGCTGGAACATGAGGGTCTGCGCTTCACTCAGCATGCGGCCCCACGAGGGTTGCGGCGGCTGCGTGCCAAGGCCCAGGTAGGAGAGGGCGGCTTCGGCAAGGATGGCGATGGCGAAGCGGATCGTGATCTGCACGATCAGCACGGCCGAAATGTTCGGCAGCACGTGCTGCATGGTGATGGCGAAGCTGCCCTTGCCGCAGGCGCGTGCGGCGGCGACGTACTCGCGCGACCAGATCGCGTTGGCCGATGCGCGCGTGATGCGTGCGAAGGTAGGGATGTTGTAGATGCCGATGGCCACGATGGCATTCACGATGCCCGCGCCGAACACTGCCGTCATCATGATGGCCGACAGGATCGCGGGAAATGCCAGCGTGAAGTCGGACAGCCGCATCACGGCTTCCTCGACCCAGCCGCGCTTGGCGGCAGCGAGCAGGCCCAGGGCGGTACCGACCACGAGGCCGATGCCGACCGCGATCACGCCCACCAGGATGGATGCGCGCGCACCGACGAGCAGCAGCGAGACCACGTCACGGCCGAACGCATCGGTGCCCAGCCAGTGCGAGCCGGAGGGCGCCTGCAGCTTGTTCGCCATGTCCATGCCGTAGGGCGAGTAAGGCGTCCACACATAAGAGAGCAGCGCCGCCAGTACCAGCAGCGCGGCAAGCACGCCGCCGATGCAGAAGCTGCGATGGCGAAGCGCGCGGTGCCAGAAGCCGGGGGCCTTCAGCGCCACGCCGGTAGCGGCCGGCAGCGTGCCGGAGGTCGGGTTGATGGCACTCATATGTCGCTGGCCTTGATGCGCGGGTCGATGACGGCATAGAGCACGTCGACCACGAAGTTCACGATGACCACCATGGCCGCCAGCAGCATCACGCAGTTGCGCACCACGATCAGGTCGCGGTTGCTGATGGCCTGGAAGATCAGCCGGCCCAGGCCGGGAAGATAGAACACGTTCTCCACCACGATCGTGCCGGCCAAGAGTTCCGAGAACTGCATGCCCATGACCGTGATGACGGGAATCATCGCGTTGCGCAGCACGTGCGTCCAAAGCACCATGCGTTGAGAGACGCCCTTGGCGCGGGCCGTGCGAACGAAGTCCTCGCGCATCACTTCCAGCACTGCCGAGCGCGTGATGCGCGCGAGGATCGCAGCCTGGACCACCGCCAGCGAAAGCGCAGGCAGCAGCAGCGACTTGATCCCTGCGAAGATCCCTTCGCCCCAACCTTCGAAGCCGCCGGCGGAGAACCACTGCAGCTGCACCGAGAACACCAGGATCAGCAGGATGGCGAACCAGAAGTTCGGAATGGCGATGCCGACCTGGGCCATGCCCATGAGGCCGACGTCGCCGAGCTTGTTGTGGCGGGCCGCGGCGGTCACGCCCACCAGCAGCGCGATCACGACGGTGAGCGCCATGGCCATCACGGCCAGGGGCACAGTCAGGGCAAGGCGCTCGAGGATCAGGTCGAGCACGGGCGAGCTGTAGGCATAGCTGTCGCCGAGGTTGCCGGTGAGCAGGCCGCCGATCCAGTGCCAGTAACGGGTCCACGCGGGCTGGTCGAGGCCGAGCTTGGTGGCGAGTGCTGCCACGGCCTCGGGCGAGGCGTCGGGGCCCATGAGCATCTGCGCGGCGTTGCCGGGCAGGATCTCGAGCACGAGGAAGACGATGACCGAGGCGCCGATCAGGGTGCCGATCAGCGTCAGCGTGCGCTTCAGCAGGAACAGGCCCATCTCAGCCTCTCAGGTCGCTACAGGGGAGGCAGGGCGTCATGCTGCCGAGATGCATTCGGCGATGGCGCGGCCCACGTCCACGGTGTTCGCGGTGCCGCCCATGTCGCGGGTGCGCGGGCCTTCGCTCAGCACGGTCTCGATGGCCGAGAGCACGGCGGCCGAAGCCTGTGCATAGACGGGGTCGTCGCCGCCGAGGTGGTCGAGCATCAGCGCGGCCGACCAGATCTGGCCGATGGGGTTGGCGATGCCCTTGCCCGCGATGTCGGGCGCCGAGCCGTGCACCGGCTCGAAGAGCGAGGGGAACTTGCGCTCGGGGTTGAGGTTGGCGCTGGGCGCGATGCCGATGGTGCCGGTGCATGCCGGGCCCAGGTCGGACAGGATGTCGCCGAAGAGGTTGGAAGCCACGACCACGTCGAACCAGTCGGGGTGCTGCACGAAGTGCGCGCACAGGATGTCGATGTGGAACTTGTTCGTCGCCACGTCGGGGTAGCGCTTGGCGATCTCGGCCAGGCGCTCGTCCCAGTAGGGCATGGTGATGGAGATGCCGTTCGACTTGGTCGCGGCCGTCAGGCTCTTGCGCTTGCGGCGGTTGGCGAGTGTGAATGCGTAGTCGATGATGCGGTCCACGCCGGTGCGGGTGAACACGGCTTCCTGGATCGCCATTTCGCGCGGCGTGCCCTCGAACAGGCGGCCGCCCACGGAGGTGTATTCGCCCTCGGTGTTCTCGCGAACCACCAGGAAATCGATGTCGCCGGGCTTGCGGTGCGCCAGCGGGCCGGGCACGCCGGGCATCAGGCGCACCGGGCGCAGGTTGACGTACTGGTCGAAGTCGCGGCGGATCTTGATGAGCAGGCCCCACACGGCGATGTGGTCGGGCACCTTGTCGGGCGCGCCTACGGCGCCGAAGTAGATGGCGTCGTGGCCCTGGATCTTGTCGGCCCAGTCGGCCGGCATCATCAGGCCGGTGCGAACGTAGTGGTCGGAGCCCCAGTCGAAATGGTCGTAGGAGAAATCGATGCCGAAGCGGCGACCGACCGCATCGAGAACGCGCAGCCCTTCGGGCATGACCTCGACGCCGATGCCGTCTCCGGGAATGACTGCAATCCTGTGCTTTTTCTGCATTGACTCAACCTGTTCAAAGTTTGTTTCGTTCGGAGGGCGCCGACGCTCGTGACGCGGGCTTTCGAAAAAATTCTAGAAGCGAGAACCGGGCCCGAAGAGGGGGTTGGCACCCAGTTAGTCTTGACAAAATCAGAAGGCAGCGTCGGCCTGCTTCCCTCGAAGGATGGCGAATTTCTTGTCTCAGGACTGACTTTGAGTTCTAAAAATTAGAAGACTGATGCTGCGGTGAGGACGATCCGGAAAGCCCTTGAACCTCTTTCATGAAGGCTTTCTGAAGCGCGCCGCACGGCCGTGCCGGATACTCCGCGCGCTTGCGATGCGCTCCGCAGAGACCGCTCGCCAGGAGGCTCATGAATTTCTTGTCCGTTGCCGCGAAGGCGATCGCACGGCGCATCAGACGGTGGCTTCAGCCCTCGCTGGTGCGGCGCCTGCTGCTGGCGCAGGTCATGGTGGTCGGGCTGCTGTGGGGTGCCACGCTGGCGTTCTTCCTGTACGACTCCAACCGCCTGCCGGAGCTGGTGCGCTACGACAAGCTCTTCGACAGCATCATCGCCTGCGCCCAGAACCTCGCCTTCGACCCCGCGCGCCAGCAGCAGACGCTCAAGGCCTTCGACATGGCGCTGCTGGAAACCTCGGGCGACTTCAATTCCGACCAGGACAAGGCGCCCGTGCTGCAGGTGTGGCAGCACGGCAGACTCATCTACAACTCCTCGGCGACGGCGCCGGTCATGCACACCTCGATGTCGGGACGGGTGGAGAACGTCCGCGCCGGCGATCGCGTGTGGCGCGCACGCTCGATGACCTCGCCGCTGCTGGACACGCGCGTGCTGCTGGCGGAGCCGGACGTGCTGCGCCTGAACTTCACGATCGAGCACCGCAGCTACTACCTGCTGCCGCTGGCCATCAGCCTGCCGTTCATCGTCTTCCCGGCCTGGCTCTCGGTGATGCTCGCGCTGCGGCCGTGGCGGCAGGTGACGAAGGAGACCGCCGAGCGCGGCCCGGCCGACCTGTCGCCGCTGAGCTTCGAGCCGCCGCACAAGGAGCTGCAGCCGCTGGTGAGCGGCATCAACGGCCTGCTGCGCAGCGTGCGTGACCGGGCATCGCGCGAGCGCGGGCTTATCGCCGATGCGGCGAACGAACTGCGCACCCCGCTCGATGCGATGCGGGTGAACGTCGAGGCGCTGAAGGCGCAGACCACAGACCCCGGCCAGCGCGAGCTCATGGCCAATCTGCTGCGAAGCAACGACCGCGCGGCGCGGCTTGTGGGGCAACTGCAGCAGCTGATGCGAAGCGACGAGATGCCGCAGGATGCCCTGCCCGCGACGCTGGCCTTCGATGCGCTGGTGCGCGACCGCATTCCGCTCGTCGAGGTGCTCGCACGGGCGCGCGGCATCGCGCTGGAGTTCGTGGCCGACGAGGAGGCCGCGCCGGTGCTGGTGCACGGCGAGCGCGAGAGCCTGATCTCGATGGTGAGCAACCTGGTGGAGAACGCCATCAAGTACAGCCCTGACGGCGGCACGGTCACGGTGCGGGTCGGGCGCGAAGCCCCGGATGCCGTGCTGCGCGTGACGGACCAGGGGCCGGGCATTCCGCCCGCGTTGCGCGAGCGGGTGTTCGACCGCTTCTTCCGCAATCCGGACCAGATGCAGTCGGGCAGCGGACTGGGGCTGGCCATCGTCAGGTCGGTGCTGGAGAAGCATGGCGGCCGCATCGCCCTGTCCGACGGGGACGGCGGACGCGGACTGTGCGCGACTGTGTGGCTGCCGCTGCCGCTGTCGGCTGGTGGCTGACAAGCGGGCGCATCCCTCTTAGGATGGGCCGATGCGAACACTTCAACTCCCCTCCGGCGGCGAGATGCCTGTACTGGGCCTGGGCACATGGCGCATGGGCGAAGACGCGAAGCGCCGGGCCGACGAGGTCAAGGCCGTGCGCGAAGCCATCGTGCTCGGCTATCGACTGATCGACACCGCAGAGATGTACGGAGAGGGCGGCGCCGAGACCGTGCTGGGCCAGGCCATCGCCGAGGCCCTGCGCGCGAACGACGTGCGGCGCGAAGAGCTCTTCATCGTCAGCAAGGTCTATCCGCACAACGCCAGCCGGCGCGGCACGCGCGATGCCTGCGAGCGCAGCCTGAAGCGGCTCGGGCTCGACGCCATCGATCTCTACCTGCTGCACTGGCGCGGCAACCACCCGCTGCGAGAGACCGTGGCGGGGATGCATTCGCTGATCGACGATGGCCGCATCGCGCATTGGGGCGTGAGCAATTTCGACACCGACGACATGGAAGAATTGGAGGAGGCAACCGGTGGCGACGGACCGGTCTGCGCGGTCAACCAGGTTTATCTGTCGCTGGGCGAACGCGGCCCTGAGTTCAGTTTGCTGCCCTGGCAGCGCGAGCGCGGCATGCCCTTGATGGCCTACAGCCCCATCGACCAGGGCGCGCTGGCCGAAGACGACGGGCTGGCGGAACTGGCTGACCGGCGGGGCGTGACCGCAGCCCAACTCGCGTTGGCCGCCGTGATCGCGCGGCCCGGTGTGGCCGCAATTCCGAAGGCGGTGCGCAGCGCGCACCTGAAGGAGAACCTGGCTGCTGCCGATTTGAAGCTCGATGCGGCGATCCTGGCAGAACTGGATCGCCTGCATCCACCGCCGAAGCGAAAGACGCCGCTCGCGATGATCTGAGCGCCGCAGCGATCAGTGGGCTTCGGCCTGCTTCGCCGCGGCGATCACTGCACTCTCATCGTGCTTCGCACCGTTGAGGAACAGGTTCAGCAGCACCGCTGCGATCGATGCCAGCAGGATGCCCGACTCGATCAGCGAGTGGATGGCATGCGGCATCCATTGCTTGAAGTTGGGCGCGATCAGCGGAATCATGCCGACGCCCAGCGAGACCGCCACGATCATCGCGTTGTGGCGGTTGTTCCTGAAGTCCACGCCCGAGAGGATGCGGATGCCGGTGGCGGCCACCATGCCGAACATCACGAGGCCTGCCCCACCCAGCACCACCGTGGGCAGCGACTCGACCAGCGCCGCCATTTTCGGCAGCAGGCCCAGCACGATCAGGATGACGCCGCCGGCCACGCACACATAACGGCTCTTGATGCCGGTGACGGCCACCAGGCCGACGTTCTGCGAGAAGCTGGTGTACGGGAAGGTGTTGAAGATGCCGCCGATCAGCGTGCCCAGGCCGTCGGTGCGCAGGCCGCGCGCCAGGTCCTTCTGGCTGATCTTGCGCTCGGTCATTTCGCCGAGCGCGAGGAACATGCCGGTCGATTCGATCATCACCACGATCATGATGAGCGTCATCGTGAGGATCAGGATCGGGTCGAACTGCGGCATGCCGAAGTGGAATGGCAGCACGATGTCGACCCATGCGGCCTTGCCCACCTTCTCGTAGGTCATGAGGCCGGTGACCGAGGCGACGACGGCGCCGATGACGATGCCCAGCAGCACCGAGATGTTGGCGACGAAGCCCTTGGCGTACTTCACGATCAGCAGGATCGACACCAGCACCAGCGCGGCCACGCCGAAGCCGGAAAGGTCGGCGTACTTGGGGTTGGGCACGGTCGGCATGATCGCGAAGCCCTTGGGCACGGCGGGAATGGAACTGCCGGGCGAGGTCACTTCGGCGAGCCATTTCGCATAGACCGGGTCGACCAGCGCGGGGGCGGTCGGTCCCACGGGGTTGCCGAAGATCCAGTTGATGCCCACGCGCATCAGGCTGATGCCGATGACCGCGATGATGGTGCCGGTGACCACCGGCGGGAAGAAGCGCAGCATGCGGCTGACCAGCGGCGCGATCAGTATCGACACCACGCCCGCGCCGATGATGGCGCCGAAGAGAAGCTGCGCTCCGTTCTGGCCGGGGTTTGCGTTGGCGATGGCCACCATCGGCGCGACGGAGGCGAAGGTCACGCCCATCATCACCGGCAGCTTGATGCCGAAGAACTGCGTGGCGCCCAGTGCCTGGATCAGCGTGGCGATGCCGCAGCAGAACAGGTCGGCGGAAATCAGCAGCGCGACCTCGTCGGGGCTGAGCTTGAGCGCGCGCCCGACGATCAGCGGCACCGCAACGGCTCCCGCATACATCACCAGCACGTGCTGAAGGCCGAGGGCGGCGAGCTTGCCGGTGGGCAGCCGCTGGTCCACGGGATGGACTGTTGAGGGAGTGCTGTCGGCCGTCATCGTGTTTCTCCTGCTGCGGCGAGAGAGGGATTGATCGAGGAGAGGCGGGCGACACGGCTCGGCATGCGCACACCTGTTTGTGTACGCCAAACTGTATACAACTTATGCAACAATCCGGATTCAGGAAAACCCGTATCCGGTCCGGGGCCTCGTCCCGGTCGCTTCTTGCTATGCGACGGGGTAGGGGCCGTCGCCGAAAGCCTCGGCGTGGTAGCCCTTGCTGCCCACGTCGCGCGCAAGCTGGCTGCGGAAATCGCGGCCTTCGCGCAGGCAGCGCAGCACGTGCGTGAAGTCATGGCGCGGCTGCCATCCGAGGTCGCGCCGCGCGAGTTCGTTCACGTAGACGCGGTCGAGCTGCCTTGGCAGCGTCCATCCCTGCTTCGCATAGAGCGCTTCCGCGTCGGGAAAGAGGCGGCGCAGCACCGTGGCCGCGTTCTCCCGCAGCATCGGCAGGTCGTCGCGCGTGAAGGGCGTGGTGGCCGAGACGATGTAGCGGCCGAAGCCGATGCGCGGCGCGTGCCGGGCCGCGAGAAGGTGCGCCTGCACCACGTCCTCGATGTCGGCGCGGCGATGCAGCAGTTCGTTGGCCTGGGCGTTGTCCAGCGAGTGGAGGCTGCGCGCGGCGGCATCGTCGTCTTCCTCGGGAAAGAAGCGCGAAGTCTTCAGCACCACCACAGGCAGGCGCTGCTTGCGATGAAACAGCTCGCACAGGCTCTCGGCCGATGTCTTGGTCACGCCGTAGATGTTTTTCGGAACGGGCGTCACGTCTTCGGTGATCCACGCGGCCGGCATGCCTTCGGCGGGCGTCAGCGCGGAGCCGAAGGTGCTGGTCGTGCTCGTGAAAACGAAGGATTCGACGCCGGCCGCCACTGCCTCCTCGAGCAGAACCAGCGTGCCCGTGATGTTTGTGTCGACGAACTCCTGCAGGCTGTGCGTCGCCACATGCGGCTTGTGCAGCGTGGCCGCGTGGATGACAGTGCGCACGCCCTTCATGCAGTCGCGCACGAAGGCGCGGTCGGCGATGGAGCCGGTGCGGTCGGTGAACCCGGAAGAAGCGATGTCGATGCCGCGTGCGGCCTGCGAGCTTGCGCGCAATGTGCGCATCAGGGCCTCGCCGAGGTGGCCGGCGCTGCCGGTGATGAGGATGGTCATGGCCGCAAGACTAGCCTCGGCCGCATGGACCGTCCACGCATAAGTTATGCGTGATTCAGGCGCGCGGCCGTGCCTCCCGCACAGTGAGCCCGGAGGCTGCCTGCTTGGCGTCGTGCTTCGCGATCGCGGCTTCGCTGGCCACATCCTCGGCATGCCGGAACATGCCCGGCGGAATGCGCACCGCGCCGATCGCCAGCGTGGCGAAGGGCGTGAAGCGGACCACGCCATGCCGGTCCTCGCCCTCGATGCCGCCGGACTGCCGGTCGGCATCGTCGTAGAGGCCGGGCGCCTGCCGGTTGAACTCGTCGATCAGCCCGGCGCAGCGCCGGTGCCAGTCGGGGCTCTGGAACAGCATGAGGAAATCGTCGCCGCCGATGTGGCCGACGAAGTCGCGATGCGCGTCGGCATGCTGCGTCGCCAGCCGCGCGAGTAGCAGGATCATCTCGTCGCCGCGCCAGTAGCCATAGTGGTCGTTGAACACCTTGAAGCTGTTCAGGTCCGCGTAGCAGGCGGCGAAGTCGGCGCCGCTGTCGAGCAGCCGCGCGATGTGGATGTTGATGGGGATGTTGCCCGGCAGCGAGGTCAGCGTGTTGGCGTGCCGCGCCGCCTCGATGCGCGCCTCGGTGACGGCGCGCACCAGCTGGTCGCCCGTGCCCAGGCCAGCGTAGCGCTTCTTTTCCGTCACGATGAAGCCTTCGCTCAGGTAGCGCTGGTCTTCCGACATCAGGATGCCCAGCAGGCTCTCGACGTTCTCCTCGCGCTCCACGACGAGGGGCGTGTTGCTGCCGTAGGCCAGGCAGGGGCGACGGCCGTGCACCTCGCGGAAGTACAACCGCGCGTAGTCGTTCATGAACGACTGGCGGTTGATCAGCGCCACGGGCGTTGCGTTGTCGACCACGGCCAGCGCATGCAGCGCCGGATGCTTCTGGAAGACCGCCGCGACCTCGTCGACCGGCGTCTGCGGGCTCAGCGCGGGGGCCTGGATGACCGAGAGGCTGCGCAGCACGTTGGGCTGCGATGTTTGCGACGCATGCGGCATCACCGCGATGCGTGTATCACCGATGGTGGCCGCCACGGGCTCGGGCAGGGTCGGCAGCAGTTCAGGCGCGGGCAGGCCGAACAGGTAGCCCTGGCCATGGGCGATGCCGAGGTCGCGCAGCACGCGCAGGTCCTTGGCGTTTTCCACGCCCTCGGCGATGAGCTCGCTGCCCATCGCGTTGCCGAGGCCGACGATGGCGCGCACCAGCGCCACGTTCTGCGGACAGTTGGCGATGCCCTGGGTGAGCAGCTTGTCGATCTTGACGTAGTCGGGTTGAAGGTCTTTCCAGCGCCGCAGATTGGAATGGCCTTGACCGAAATCGTCGAGCGCGATGCGGGCGCCCAGCGCGTGCAGTGCTTTCACCGCCTGCCGCAGCGCCTCGGCATCGCTCGCCGCGCACTGCTCGGTGAGCTCCACCGTCACGTCGCGCACCGAGATCTCGCGTTTCGTCAGCATGCGTTCCAGCCAGCATGTGCCGTCGGAAGCGTCCATCGCCTCGATCAGCGTATCGGCGCTCATGTTCACGAAGAGCCGGCCCGGCTTGCTCAGGCGGCCCCATTGGGCGAGCACTGCTTCCACGCAGTGCAGCTCAAAGCCGGTAAGCCGCGACTCGGCGGCGGCCTGCGCGAGCATTGCCTCGGGGTTGGGGAGCGCGATGCCGGTGCCGCCGCGGATCAGGGCCTCGTGACCGAAGATCGTCCCCTGGCGCAGATCCACGATCGGCTGGAAGAACGCCGCGATCGCAGGATGCGGCTTGGCGCTGGGCAGGGAGGGCCGGAGCATGCTGTGGGAGGTTGTTCGTCGGCGGCCCTCGCGCGGAAGAATAGCAAGCGAGTAGCCCTTTTGGGCTACAGCATGCCGTATTTGTGTGACAGGAGCACCGGCCGCCCTGCCGGCGAAGTGGTCAGGCGATGGTGGTGACGAGGCGCCCCGCGCGCCCGTCGGCGAGCGCGATGCGCTCCCACAGCACGCGCCCGGGCAGGATCGGGACGATGCGGTCGGTGTTCGGCCCGGTCGCGATTTCGAGCGACGACAGCTCGCCCGCGTGCCAGCCCAGACCCTCGAGGGTGGCTTCGGCTTCCAGGATTTCTCTGGAGGCGTAGCCGATCAGCGAGCGGCCCATGAATTCGCTGGCGTCGGCGCGCCATTCGGCCTGCCGCGAAGGCGATGCGGCCAGCAGCCGGTGCGTGCGGTCGCAGACCAGGTGCACCTTGCGCGTGGACGATTCGACCAGCCGCTTGAGCGCGGCGTCCTGCGCCGGGTCGCACGCTGCCGCGAGCAGCCGGTGGGCCATGGCCTGCTGCGCAGGCGAGAGCGCGAGCTGCCCGCGCTCCCAGCGCGACACCGTCGCCTGGTTCACGCCCATCAGCTGCGCGAAGTGCGTCTGCTTGATGCCGCGCAGCAGCCGCATCTGGCGCAGCGCGAGGCCGAGGTTCTTCCGCATCTCAGATCAGGCCAGCAGCGCCTTGACCAGGTCGAGCTGCCGGTCGGGCTTGTCGGTGCCCAGCTCCAGGCTGGCCTCGATGCGCTCCAGGTGCTCGGTCATGCTTTTCACGGCGGCTTCCACGTCGCCCTTGCGGCACAGGCGCAGGAATTCGGCGTGCTCGTCCGATGAGCAGTGCGGGTCGTTCGACGAGTGGTAGAGCATCGCGATCAGGGAGCTGCGCGCCACCAGTTCGCGCACCAGCTCGGCCAGCGTGCGGTTGCCGGTGGCCTCGGCCAGCGTCACGTGGAAATCGCCCAGCAGCTTCTCGCGCACCGTGCCCATGGTGGTGCTCTGGCGCAGTGCGGTGCGCTCGAACTTGATGTGCTGCTCCAGTGCCTGGTAGTCGCGCGCCTTTGCGCCGGCGATGAAGAGGCGAACCACCTCGCTCTCGAGTATGCGGCGCACCGCGAAGACCTCGCGGGCCTCTTCCACCGAAGGCTGGCTCACGAAGGCTCCCTTGTCGGGAATCATCTCGATGAGCTTGTCCTTCGACAGCATCAGCAACGCCGCGCGCACCTTGGTGCGGCTTACCGAATACACCCGGCCCAGCGCCTCCTCGCGCAGCCAGGTGCCGGGCGGCAGGCGCTTCTCGACGATCGCGGTGGCGATGTCGTTGGCGATGCTCTCGATGGAGCTGTTCTTGTCGGCAGCGGCCGTGCCGTTCTCGTCTGGAACGGCGGCAGCAGCGGGGGGCACTGGGGATCGGGGGAACTGGCGCGGGGCATGCGCGGATTGTGGCCTACCGGGTGAGGGTGAAGCCCTCGAGCGTCCCGATGATGGGCTTGGGCAGGGGCTTTGCAAGCTCCCCGCGCTTGCTGGTGCGCAGCTTCAGCGTCACCAGCGACTCGACGAGCTTGGTGCCGGCCGCCACGCCGTCGATAACCGGCACGCCCAGCATGCCCTCGATGTGCTCGCACAGGTCGGTCATGCCGGCGCAGCCGAGCACGATGCAGTCGGTGCCGTCTTCCTCCAGCGCGCGGCGGCACTCGTCGACGATGCGCTCGCGGGCGCGCGAGCCGGGCTCCTCCAGTTCGAGCACCGGCAGCTCGCAGGCCCGCACGTTTGCGCAGAAGCGCTCCATGCCGTAGATCTCGGCCAGATGCCAGGCCTGCCCGATGGTGCGGCCCAGCGTGGTCACCACGCTGAAGCGGCTGCCGATCATGCTGGCCAGGTGCATCGCCGCCTCGGCGATGCCCACCACGGGGCCGCGTGCCAGTTCGCGCGCGGCCTTCAGGCCCGGGTCGCCGAAGCAGGCGATCACGTAGCCGTCGATGCTGTCGCGCTCGCCCGCGGCGATTTCCTGCAGCAGTCCCGGAACGGCCAGCGCCTCGTCGTAGTGGCTCTCGATGGAGACCGGCCCCATGGCCGGACTCACTGCGACGATCTCGGTGCCGGCCTGCGCCACCGCGCGGGCGCAGGCACCGATCTTCTCGGTCATGCTCCAGGTGGTGTTCGGATTGATGATCTTGATGCGCACGGCGCGGTCCCTTTCTCTTTCTGTCTATCCGACTAACTGACGATTCAAGTCTTGTTGCTGCGGTTCAGCATGGCATAGATGATGAAGCCCAGGCCCATGCCGATGAACCAGGCGTAGTTGGCGGCGCCGCGCAGGGTCGGCACCATCACGCACAGGATCGGCACGATGGCCGCCGGCACCAGCGCCTGGATCGCCTTCGGGTTGTAGCCGCCGCTGTACCAGTATTCGCCCTTGGTGCTCATGCTGTAGAGCGAATCCACGTCGATGCGCTGCCTGCGCACGATGTAGTAGTCGGCAATGAGGATGCCGAACAGCGGGCCGATGAACGAGCCGAGCACGTCGAGCGTGTAGTGGATGACTTCGGGACTGTTGTAGAGGTTCCACGGCGTGAGGAACACCGAGCCCACGGCGGCGATCATGCCGCCCGTACGCCAGCTGATGTGCTGCGGCGCCACGTTCGAGAAGTCGAAGGCCGGTGAGACGAAGTTGGCGACGATGTTGATGCCGATGGTGGCGATCATGAAGGTCAGCGCGCCCAGCACGACGGCGGTGGTGCTGTCGATCTTGCCCACTGTATGCACCGGGTCGGTGATGAGTTCGCCGAACACCGGCAGCGTGGCGGCGGTGGTGATGACCGTCAGCAGCGAGAAGAACACGAAGTTCACCGGCAGGCCCCAGAAGTTGCCCTTCTTCACTGCGTCGAAGCTCTTGCCGTAGCGCGAGAAGTCGCCGAAGTTGAGCATCGGGCCGCTGAAGTAGCTCACCACCAGCGCAATGGCCGAGAGCATCACGGGCAGCGCGTCCCAGCCCTGGAACTTGATGCCGCCGAGGTTCAGGTCGATCCTGCTCCAGCCGGCCTTCCACACCAACCAGCCGCAAAGGATGGCCATGACCACGTACACGGCGGGGCCGGCCCAGTCGATGAACTTGCGGATCGCATCCATGCCGTGCCAGAACACGAAGGCCTGCAGCACCCACATGACCATGAACGCGACCCAGCCGAGCGCGGACAGGCCCGCGAAGCCGTACTGGGTGACCTCGGCATACGGCGCCAGGCCCGGCGCCATGTGCAGCGCCAGCACCATGAAGGCAGCCGAGGCGAGATACGTCTGAACGCCGTACCAGGCCACCGCGATCAGCCCGCGGATGATGGCCGGGATGTTTGCGCCCAGCACGCCGAAGGATGCGCGGCACACCACGGGGTAGGGCACGCCCGTCACCTGGCTGGGCTTGGCCACCAGGTTGCAGAAGATCTGCACGATCACGATGCCCACCAGCAGCGACACCAGCACCTGCCAGCTCGACAGGCCCAGCGCGAAGAGGCTGCCCGCCGTGATGTAGCCGCCCACGCTGTGCACGTCGGACATCCAGAAGGCGAAGATGTTGTATTGGCCCCAGGTCTGCTTCTTCAGCGGAGCCAGGTCTTCGTTGGTCAGGCGCGGGTGGTAGCCCGGCTTGATGAGGGCGTTCGATTCTGCGTGCGGCGCAATGCCGGCTTCGCTCGCCCCCGTGGGGGCCTGGCTGACGACTGTGCTCATGGTCTTACCTCTTGCGGGTGGGTGGATCAGAACCGGTTTTGACGCAAATTTCGCGCCGGATTATTGGGTGCGTTATTTGTATACAAAAAACGAACGCAATCAAGGTCATTTGAGAACTCATATATCGGTGTAATCCCTGAGGTTTCGCGCTTGCGTCGGGTGTGTGCCGCCTCGCGGGCATGTGCGATCTCTGCGGTGCCCGCCGTGGGCGGGCACGGAACGAAGGGGGCGGGAGGCCGAATGCCTCGGGATGGGGCGCGGACGCGTAGCGGTGCACCCCTGAGGTGCACCGCTACGCGGCTGGGTGCCGCCTGATGCGGCGGCGTGCAGTGCGTGACGGCCTTACTGGCCGTGCTCTTTCTTGTGCGCAGGAGCGGCGTGTTCGTGGGGAGCCGGGGGATGGTCGGGGTGCCCATGCGAAGGCCCGGGCGGGTGCGGCCTCGAGGCGGGTGCCGGTGCTGGCCTTGGCGGACGCTGGAACTTCTGCTCGCCTCCCTCGCGCGCCGCAATCACCGGGCGCCCTTCATGCGCCAATCGAGGATCTTCCGCGGGTGCCAAGCGGGCCTGCGGCTCCACGGCGGGCGGCTTCGGTCGTTGGGGCGTCTCGGCGCGAGCCTGCACCGGTGACGGCGAGGCCGTCGCAGGCTCGGGCCTCCTGGCAGGCGCCTCGGACATGAGCGGCTCTGGACGCGACTGCGGTGCAGGGTGCGCAGCGGGCTCGCCGTGCGCCACGGGGCGGACAGCCTCCGCCGACCGTACCGCGGGCGGCGGCTGGCGCTCGGAGGGCCGCGCGGCGACCGGCTTCGCGCTCGCCGGAACGGGCGCCGTCGCACGCACGACGGGCGGCAGTGCAGCCGCAAGGTGGGCGCTTGCCGGTATCGCGGCTTCGAACGGCCTTCCGCTCGCGGTCGCGCTGGCGGGCGCCACCACTTTCACTGTCTGGTTGTTGTTGATGTTCGTGAGGTTGGTGATGTTGTTGATCGTCGTGTTGTTCGTCACGTTGTTGATCGTGGTGTTCTGCACACGCATGCCGACGTTGGTGACTGGCGGCGCACTGACGACCACTGCCGGTGGCGTACCGATCGGGGCAGGCACGATCAGGCCGAGCCGCGAACCGGGAGGCGCGGGAACGAACACGCCAGGAGGCCCGATCGGAGCGATCCCTGCCACCACGCCGGCCGCCGCCACCGACACCGCGAGGCTCAACCCCAGCGGCGGCGGCACGAATGCGACGCCCGGTGGCGACCAGTGGCCGGCGACGAAGACCACCACGTTGTCGCGATGCTCGTAATAGGGTTGCACCCATCCATAGCCCGGCTGTGGAGGCGCGGACCATCGACCAGCGGCCCACACCCAGTTGCCTTGCCATGTCCAATAGCCGCCGGTCCATACCGCACCCGCGAAAGGCGAGGGCGGCGGCACTTCCACGAGCATCGGCGGCGGAGCCCATGCCACCGCGATCGGAGGAGGCTGATACAGCGGCGGATCGACGTACACGCTCACGACAGGCGGTGTGACGGCAGCAACGTGCGCGGGCTGCACGACGGTGCGGACCACCGGTGCCGTCGGCTGAACGACGCAGCCTGCAGTCAGGCTCGCCACCAGAACTCCTGCAATTTGAAAGGTGGGGAGAGAAGATGTTTTTCTCATTCGATATTCCCGAGGGCGTGCACGAATGGCACAGGGAACGACCTAACGGGACCTCGAAAACAGTCGATGACAGCGCGAGGGTGAATTTCATGCGGTAACGATATTTCGTTCGTTAAGTCGATCCGTGTCAGGCTGCAATCAGCCTGCTTCCCACAGCTGGAAGAGGGCGCACGGATGCCTCGCATGCGAAGGCTCCAAAGACCCGCCGTTCTTCTGAGTAATGAATTAGATCAATGATCTGGAGCAAACATATAACGGCGAGTCCGCTCCATCCTGGAGCCTTGAAAGGAAACGCCGTGCGGTTGCTTGATTCTCAGCTTTCATTCGAAACCAAGTTGAGCAACTCACTCCTTGGAATCGACGAGATCCGATTCAAGAGGATCGATGAAGATATCGATGCCACGCGAATACTTCTGGTCGATCATCGATCGAGCTTTTGCCAATCGATGAACGACGCGCTGCAGAAGCGGGGTTTGCTCATCGACGTCGCTCACGGCACTCTTGCGGCTGCGACACCGGCCCTTGCGAGGGGTTACTCGCTGGTTGTGTTGAATTCCATGCAGCCCGGCCTCGCCGGCCTGAACGCCGTGCGATCGATCCGGCGCAAGACGAATGCGCCCCTGCTCGTTCTGACCGAGCGCGACAGCGTTGCCCTGCGCCTCGCGGGCCTGGAGCTCGGAGCGAGCGACTACCTGGTCAAGCCTTTCACGATGCCTCAACTGCTGGCGCGCATCAGGGCATTGGCGCGCAACTGCGCTGCAGGCTCCCAGCCGATACTGTGGCTGGGCGATCTGGAAATCAACGAGCGCGATGCGACGTGCTGCCGCGGTGGCAGGGACCTCGACCTGACCAGGATGGAGTTCGTGCTGCTGCTGGTGCTGCTTCGCAATCAAGGCCAGGTGCTGTCGCGCGAGATGCTCGCCCGCCAAGTCTGGGGCGCGGAGTTCGATCCCGCCACCAATGCAATCAATGTGGCCATACTGCGCCTGCGCAACAAGCTCGACGCACCGTTCGACGTGAAGCTGCTGCACACGGTGCGAGGCGAGGGCTACGTGCTCGAGCAGCGAACACAGTCCTGAAGGGACGCTGGCAGCCGGCGACCTTCGTTCTTGCTAGGGCAGTTCGCGTGCGCTCACCGGGTCGGCCGTTGGCGGCAGCGCGCCGCGCAACGGGCTCGGCGCGAGCTTGCGACCATCGGGAGCAGCTCGCGGTGGCGGGATGAGCTCGGTGCCTTCCATGCGCGTGCTGCCGGTTCGGCTCGGTGCGTGCATGAACGGCGCATCGGGCAGCAGCGGCGCAGCGTCCACTGCGCGCAGCATGATGTTGCCGGTGTCCGGCTGCGTGCGCTGCTGCATGCTGCGGATTTCGTCGTAGCGGCCGTAGGAGAAGGACTCGATGGAGTCCGCATCGCGCATCACGGCGGGGCGCAGGAACATCATCAGGTTGCTTTTGGCGCGCGTGCGGTTTTCGTTCTTGAAGAGGTTGCCCACCACCGGCACATCTCCAGCCAGCGGCACCTTCTCGATGGTGTTGTTGTAGGTGTCGGACAGCAGTCCGCCGAGCATGACCAGGCCGCCGTCTTCCACCAGCACGTTCGACTCGATCGAGCGCTTGTTGGTGGTCGGTCCGTTCTGGTTGTTGACCGTGTTCTGGTCTACCGTCGAGGCCTCCTGGAAGATGGTCAGCTTGACCGTGCCGTTCTCGTTGATGGTCGGGCGCACGCGCAGCGTGAGGCCCACGTCCTTGCGTTCCACGGTGGTGAACGGATTGACGCCGACCGAACCGGCGGCGCTCGCATACTGGCCCGTGACGAAGGGCACGTTCTGGCCGATCACGATGCGGGCTTCCTCGTTGTCCAGCGTCAGCAGGTTGGGCGTGGAGAGGATGTTGGCGTCGCCGTCGCTGCTGAAGAAGTTGGCGATGGCGCCCAGCACGTACTGGCCGCCGATCCTGCCGCCCACGCCGATGTTCAGCCCCGGCGCGATCTGGCTTGCCACGCCGGCGGCATTGCGCGTGGCGAGCGCCTGCGTCAGCGCCAGGATGTTGTTCCTGTTGAGGCTGGAATTGGTGCCGATGACGGCATTGCCGCCCAACGCGCTCTGCCACTGCACGCCGAAGCTCGCGGCCTTGCTGGCGTTCACCTCGACGATCAGCGCCTCGATCATGACCTGGGCCCGCCGGCCGTCGAGCCTGTCGATCACCGCGCGCATCTGCCGGTATTGCGGCTCCGGCGCGGTGATGATCAGCGAATTGGTCGACGGGTCGGCCTGGATCTGGCCACCGGTGGAGGGCTGGTTCGCGTTGTTCAGGGGCGCGTCGGCCGCGCTCGAAGCGCCGCCCTGGCCTCCGCCGTTCGAGCCCGCCTGCGAGACTTGCTGCTGCCCCTGCTGGGGCACGCCGCCGCCTGCAGCCTGGGCCGTGTTCTGCTGGCTCGCCGCCATCGCGGCACGCAGCGTGACGGCGAGCCGCACCGCGTCCGCATTCTTCAGGTAGACCACGTAGATGTTGCCGGCGGCGCCGTTGCCGGTGTCCGCCGGCGGGCGGTCGAGTTTGTCGACCAGCGCGCGCACGAGCTGCATGCGCGCCGGGTTGGCCGCCCGCATGAGCACGGAATTGCTGCGCGGGTCGGCCATCAGGGTGGTGCGGAACGACGTGTCCGCTGCGTTCAACATGGGCGCCGCATCCGGTGCCCCCGTCGTGTTCGACATGCCCGAAGCGGCCGACAGGGTCGATGCACCTGAGCTGCCGCCGTCGATCAGCCGCTGCAGCATCGGCACGATGTCGGTGGCGAGTGCGTACCGCAGCTGGATGATCTCGACGTCGGACGCGTTCGGGGCATCCAGCGATGCGATGACGCGCGCGAGCCGGCGCATGTTGTCCGCGTAGTCGGTGATCACGAGCGAGTTGGTGCCCGGGTTCACGTTGATGCTGTTGTTCGGCGCGATCAGCGGGCGCAGCACCGGCAGCAGGTTGTTCGGCGACTCGTAGTTGAGCCTGAAGATCTGCGTGACGACCTGGTTGCCGGCGTTCGTCGGGATGGCGCCGATGGAGGTATTGACGGTGCCGCTGTGCAGCTTGGCGCTGGCTTCGGGCACCACCTTGTAGAGCCCCTCGGCTTCCACCAGGGCGAAACCGCGCAGGCGCAGCGCGAGGGCGAACTGGTCGAAGGCCGCTGCCGGAGGGATCGCGCGTTCGGTGACGAGGTTCATCGTGCCCTTCACCCGCGGGTCGACCGTCACGTCGCGCCCGGTGACCACCGCGATGGTGCGGGCCACCGCCTCGATGTCCGCGTTGAAGAAGTTCAGCGTGACGGGCTCGCCGCCGGCGGGTGCCCCCTTGGCGCTGGCGGGCGGGCGAGCCGGTGGCGAGGAAGCCGCGGCGCCGGCAGACTGCAGCGTGACCTTGAGCGTACTGCCCTGGATCTCGGTCTTGTACGAAGCGGGCTGCCACAGATTCAGCACGACCCGGCTGCGCTCTCCCGCCTGCACGACATTGATCGAACGCAGGTTGGCCTGGTTCACTTCGACGGCCGCGCGGCCGACTTCGCTGGCGACGCCGGGAAAGTCCAGTGCGATTCGCGCAGGGTTCTGTATGGCGAATCCGCCGGGCAGCTCATCGAGCGGCTGCGCCAGGTCGATCTGGACGACCGCGGTGCCGTGCTGCACATAGCCCGACACCGCCTTGATGGTGTTCTGCGCATGGGCCAAACCCAGTGCGCCGCAGAGCAGCAAGCCCAGGCATGCGGCGCGAACGCTGCGCGCGCCGTTGAACGATGCCTTCATGCGTCAATGCCCGCGCAACCTGGGGTGGCCGAGGTACTTCGCGGGTGCAAGGCTCTTTCGCCCGAGCAGGGCGCGGGCCGGAACGAACGGCCGCCTTCCGGGCCGATGGCTGGCCGGTTCCTCGTGCATGTTCGGATCGCGGGGCAAAACGGTATTAGGGGCCGACAACGATGGTTTGAGTTTACGCACCGATCCACATCGTTGCTGCTTGGGGCTATGCCGGAAGATGGATGCGCCGTCCGGGGCTTCCGGGGACGGATGCTCGCTGATTCGCCCTCCTGCCACTAGCCGTTGAAATGAGATTGAGAACCTCATTTTTGCATGCAATCGGCTGGCGTCCGGGTCGGGTTGGATCGGGCCGGGATGGCTGCCAACGTCTCCGCGAACTTTGCAGGTACCGGCGGCGATGGGTCCGTTCGCGGCGTTGGCCGGCGCGGCAGCCCTCTGGCACGTAATGGCCCATGAGGCGAGGGGACGCTGGCGCCCGGCGCGCGGGGACCCGTAAGATGCGCTCGCCCGCAGCGGCCGCCGGCCGCACGTGCTGCAACCGCGTCGTTCCATGCTCGAACTTCTTACCGATCCTCAGGTCTGGATCGCCTTCGCCACCCTGACCGCGCTGGAGCTGGTCCTCGGGATCGACAACATCATCTTCATCTCGATCCTGGTCGACAAGCTGCCCCTGGCCCAGCGGGAGTTCGCGCGGCGCATCGGCCTTTTCATGGCCATGTTCATGCGCATCGGGCTGCTCCTGGTGCTCGCCTGGATCGTCGGCCTGGTGGCGCCGCTCTTCACCGTGTTCAATCAGGAGATCTCGGGGCGCGACCTGATCCTCATCCTGGGCGGGCTTTTCCTGATCTGGAAGAGCACCAGCGAGGTCCACCAGTCGCTCGAAGGCGAGCAGGAGCACAAGCAGAGTGCCGTCAAGGCGACCTTCGCCTCGGTGATCCTGCAGATCATGATCATCGACCTGGTGTTCTCGCTCGACTCCATCATCACCGCCGTCGGCATGGTGGACGACGTGCGCGTGATGATCGCCGCGGTGATCGCCTCGGTGCTGCTGATGATGCTGTTCGCCGGCCCTATCGGCCGCTTCGTCTCGGCCCATCCGACCATCAAGATGCTCGCTCTGTCCTTCCTGGTGGTGGTGGGCGTTGTGCTCGTGGCCGAGGGCTTCGACCATCATGTGCCCAAGGGCTATGTGTACTTCGCGATGGCGTTCTCGCTGATCGTGGAGATGCTCAACATCCGCATGCGCACCAAGGCCGCCCACCGCGTCGAGCTGAACCCGCCGCGCATGCCCGGCGATTGAACTGCGGGCCGCGCGGCGTTCGACCGCCTGACTACTGTGCGGCGACCTTCACGAACACCGGGTTCGAATAGAACCAGAGGTCGCTGTAGTTGCGCGCGTTGATCGCGTTGAAGCGGGCGACGTTGTCGGTGCCCGTGGTCTGCGCGTCGAACAGCGGCTCGCCGCCGGCGGTCTCGTTGGGCACGTCGGTACCCAGGTTGGTGCCGCGCAGGCGGAAGTACTGGTTGTTGCCGGCCTTCACCGTGTAGCTCACCGCGAAGTAGCCGTCGGCGTCGAGCTTCCAGTCGGCGCGCGTGAAGCGCTTGAGCACGCGCGTCGACGGGTTGGTGTCGCGCGAGTAGCCCGGCGCGCCCGGCAGCTCGGGGCCGGTCACGTCGCCCGCGATCAGGTCGACGTGGTCTACCACCGGCTTCACGTTGGCGAAGATGCCGCTGCCGAGCTGGTACTCGAAGTTGTTGCGCTCGGGGCTCTTGAAACGGATGGTGATCTTCAGGTCTTCGCCCGACTTGGCGCCCAGCTCCGAACCCATCTCGCCCGTGCCCTTGGTGCCCTGCACCTTGAAGTCGAGCGCGTCGATCAGGCCGCCGTTCACCGCGAAGAGCTTGCCCGAGCGCATGGCCGCGAGCAGCGACTTCGGGTCCCTGATGTCGCCGAACAGATGGTTCTTGGCGTACTCGCCCGGCGCGTAGCCGCTGCTGTACAGGCCCTTCGAGATGGTGAAGTGGTAGTCGGAGTTGGCCACGTTCCAGATGTGGCGACCTTCGGAGAGCAGCGCGTCCCAGGTGCCGCCGAGCTTGGCGACGAGGTAGTCGACGCCACCGTAGGTGCGCGAAGGCAGGTTTGCGTCGGTGTAGGCACTCTCGTAGCCGCCGCGGTTCGGCTCCATCTGGTTGCCGACCATGCCTTCGAGCGAGAAGACGATGTTCGGCGCCAGGTCGTTCATCTCGCGCAGCTGCGCGATCGTGTACTTGCCGGGGTTGCGCGACGGGTGGTTGACCTGCACGTAGCTGGTGTCGGGGTAGTTCTTCTTGAGCCAGGCGATCGCGGCCATGGTCTCGGCGTGCGTGTTGTAGCCGGTGCCGGCCTTGGGGCCCCAGGCGGCCACGTCGGCGGCCGGGAAGAGCGCCGGATCGCGGTTGGTGAAGAGGTACTCGAACTGGCTCACGGCCTTGAGGGCGGAGTCCGACATCGGGTTGTCGGTCAGGATGCCCACGTTGCCGTGGTCGTGCGAGGGCATGTCCCATTCGAAGGCCGCGAAGATGGTCTTGTCGGCGTACTTGCCGCTGGCCTGCAGCGCCTTGATGCGCGGCACCTGGTACTTGGCCATGCCTTCCGAGAACGGGATCGACGAGGTCAGCTTGTTCCCGTTGTTGTCGTAGGCGGACGGGCGCAGGTGATCGGAAATCGCTGCCCAGTCGAGCCCGAACTGGTCGAAGGCCTTGGCCAGCACCTGGTCGAGCGTGTTGACCTGCTGGGTGTCGTCCGACTGCATCGTGTGGACGTGCAGGTCGCCGACGGTCCAGCGGCCGGCCGGGGCGGGGGCCGCCGGGGGCGCGGCGGCCGGCGCCGGTGCGGGCGCGACCGCGGTGGGCGTGCCGGCGCTGGTGGGGAAGAGAGCCGGGGTGCTGGAGCCGCCGCCTCCACCGCAGCCGGCGAGCATGAGGGTGCCGATGGCGAGCGTGGAGAACAGGGTGCGGCGCAACGGAAGGACGCGCGGAAGAACGCGCGGGAGGTAGGGGATGGGGAGGGCAGCAGGAAGATTGGACATGGCAGGCCGAAAAAGAAGCGACGCGTACCTGAGGTGCGCGTCTCCGGGAAAGCCGCGAGTTTGGGAGGAGGCGATGACGTCCCGGTGAAAGTTAAACGAAAGTTCGTTGTCACCACGCACCACTTGGGCGCCGATACGTCCTGCGCTCTATAAACTGTGCGCTTTCATGATTCCCCGCGCGCCTTCCCCACAGCTCTCCGCGTCCGTCGACGATGAGGTGCTGTCCCGCATGGTGCGCACCGACCAGATGGTGGCGGTGCGCCGCAGCGTGCTCGCCGCGATTCCCATCAACGTGGTGCTGAGCTGCGTCGCGGCGCTGGTCGCCCTCAACGCGGGCCGCGCGTTCGAAGGGATGTGCTGGCTGCTGCTGTCGCTCATGGTGAACGGGGTGCGCAGCTACATCTGCCGCTGGCCTTTCGCGCCGTGGCCGGGCATCGTGCCCGAAGCCGGCATCGCGACCTCGCCGGACGCCCGCCCCGTCGAATGGCATTTGCGGGTCGCGGCGGCCATGGCGGCCGTGTCGGGCTGCGTGTGGGCGCTCATCCCGCTGCTGTGCGACGGCTATTCCTCGCCGCAGGCGGTGTTCTACCTGACGGTGGTGTGCGGCATCTGCGCAGGGGCCGTCACCTACGGCATCGCTTATGCATTCGTGCCTATCAGCTTCATCGTGCCGGCGCTGCTGTCGGTGGCCGGCTGCCTGGTCTACGCGGGCGGTTTCGACAACCTGAGCCTGGCCGCGATGGTGCTGCTGTATCTCGCGGCGCTTGTGCGCGGCGCGGTGCACAGCGACAGGAATTTCCGCGCAAGCAGCCGCATCCGCAACGAGGCCACCGCGATGGCGGTGCAGTTGCGCAAGGCGCACGCGCAGTCGCTCGACGCGACGCAGCAATTGGCCTTCCGCGCTTCGCACGATTCGCTCACCGGCCTGCTCAACCGCGAAGGCTTCACCGACGCGGCCACCCTGCACCTCGCAGCGCACGACGGCCGTCAGCACGCCGTGCTGCTGCTGGACCTCGACGGCTTCAAGGCGGTGAACGACGCCTTCGGCCACAAGGTTGGCGACCGTGTACTGCAGGACGTGGCCCACTGGCTGCAGCGCGAAACCGCCGAGATGCAGGCCGTGCTCGGCCGCTGGGGCGGCGACGAGTTCGCGCTGCTCTACTGCCTGCGCGACGAGCGGCAGGCGCCCCCCGAGATCGCCCAGGCGCTGATTCGCTCCATCTCGTTCGCCACCGCGCACTACGGCGGCCACCTGGGCGTGAGCATCGGCATCTCGGTGTCGGGCGAGGCCGAGGTGGCCGACATGATCAGCTTCGCCGACGAAGCCCTGCACGAGGCCAAGCGCACCGGACGCAACCGCTACCAGGTCTTCGACAGCGCGCTCAACCAGCGCCTTGCCACGCGCCGCGACGTGGAGCGCGACCTGCTGCAGGCCATCGGCTCGCGCGACATCGGCGTGTGGTACCAGCCGATCATGAGCAGCGACGGCAGCGAGGTCCACAGCCTCGAGGCCCTGATGCGCTGGAAGCATCCGCGCCACGGCTACATCTCGCCGGAGGAAGTGATCTCCGCCGCCGCAAGCACCGGCGTGGCCGAGCCGCTGCTGCGGCATCTGGTCGATGAAGTCTGCCGGGGCATGCGGCAGCTGGAGGCCGAGGGCTCGAGCCTGGCGGGTGTACCGGTGGCGATCAACGTCTCCCCGCGCGAGATGGCGCAGCTGGCGGTCGACGACATCGTGCTCGGCATGCTGAAGCTGCGCAGCATCTCGCCGCGGCGGCTGCAGCTCGAGATCACGGAAGAGGTCGCGCTCGACACCCACGCCACCCGCGGCCGGCTGAATGCGCTTTCGGCCGCGGGCATCGCGATCGTGGTCGACGACTTCGGCGTGGGTTTCTCGTCGCTGGCGTCGCTTCGCAGCGAATATGTGCGGCAGGTGAAGATCGACCGCAGTTTCATCCTCGACCTGTCGTCATCGCCCAGCAACGAGGTGCTGGTGGATGCCATCGTGCAGCTCGGCCACTCGCTGGGCGTGCAGGTGGTCGCCGAGGGTGTGGAAACCCAGGCAGAGCTCGACGTGCTGCGCAACCTGGGGTGCGGGCTGGTGCAGGGCTATCACCTCGCGCGGCCCGCGCCGCTGGCCGAGGTGATGGCTTGGGCCGCTGCCCGCTCGGCGCCTCCGTCGGCACCGGCGCCCGCGCCTGTCCCGGCGGGCTGAACGGCCCGGCCCCTTCAGGCGATCAGGCCAGCAGGTCGCTGAGCGTGCGCGCGATCACCTTGGTGGCGCGGCGCAGGTCTTCCAGCACCACGCGTTCGTCGCTGCGCTTGGCGTGCGATTCGAGCACGGTACGCGGGCCGGCACCGTAGATCACGCCGGGAATGCCGGCTTCCACGTACAGGCGCACGTCGGTGTAAAGCGGCGTGCCCATGGCCTTGACCGGTTCGCCGAACAACTCGCCGCCGTGCTTCTGGATCGCGTCGACCAGTGGCTTGTTGCCCGCCAGCGGATTCATCGAATTGGCCAGCAGCAGGCGCTTGATTTCCACCGTGATGCCTTCGCTCTCGGCGGCCGCGTCGGCGATCACCTTGCGGATGGTGGCCTCCACTTCCACCGGGTTTTCCTCGGGGATCATGCGGCGGTCGAGCTTGAACACCACCTTGCCCGGAACCACGTTGGTGTTGGTGCCGCCCTCGATGCGGCCGACGTTGAGGTACGGGTGCGTGATGCCCTCGACCTTCGACGTGACCTGCTTGTAGAGCGTGTTCTGCGCGTACAGCGCGTTCAGGATCTTCGTCGCGCCCTGCAGCGCGTCGATGCCGGTGGCAGGCACGGCGGCGTGAGCCATCTTGCCGTGCACCGTCACTTCCATCTGCAGGCAGCCGTTGTGGGCCGTGACCACTTCGTAGCTGAAGCCGGCCGCGATCATCAGGTCGGGCTTGGTCAGGCCTTTCTCGAGCAGCCAGCCCGGGCCCAGGATGCCGCCGAATTCCTCGTCGTAGGTGAAGTGCAGCTCGATGCTGCCCTTGGCCGGCTTGGCCACCGCCTCGAGCGCGCGCAGCGCGAAGGTGAAGCTGGCGAAGTCGCTCTTGCTCACTGCGGCGGCGCGGCCGTAGAGGCTGCCGTCGACGATCTCTCCGCCGTACGGGTCGTGCGTCCAACCTTCGCCGGGCGGCACCACGTCGCCGTGGGCGTTGAGGGCGACGGTCCTGCCGCCGTCGCCGTACTTGCGGCGCACGATGAGGTTGGTGATCGATTCGAGGCCGTAGTCCTTCACTTCCTGCGCGGGTACGGCGTGCTTTTCGGCCGTGAAGCCGAAGTCGTTCAGCAGTTCGGCGGTGCGCTCGGCATGCGGCGCGTTGTTGCCCGGCGGCGTGTCGGTGGGCACCTGCACCAGTTGCTGCAGGAACTTCACTTCCTCGTCGAAGTGGGCGTCGATCCAGGCGTCGAGCTTGGCGTAGTCGGTCATGGCTTTTCTTCTGTGTTTCAGTGGGCTTGTTCGGCGGCGAGGTTGTCCAGCAAGAGCTGGAAGGCCTGCACGGCGAGCTGGATGTCGTCGTTGGTGCTCGATTCGAGCGGGTTGTGGCTGATGCCCGAGTTGATGCCGCGCACGAACAGCATCGCCTGCGGCATCACCTCGTGCAGCTTCATGGCGTCGTGGCCGGCGCCGCTGGGCATGCGGAAGAGCGGAATGCCCAGCGCATCGACGGCCTTCTCCCAGCGCTGCTGCCAGGCGGGGGCGCTCGGAGCGGCGGCCGCGCGCATCGTTTCCTCGAGCTCGTAGCGCACGCCGCGGCGCTCGCAGATGTCCTTCAGCGCTGCAACCACGTCGGTGGCCAGCGCGTCGCGCTGCGCGTTGTTGGGCGCGCGCAGGTCGAGGCTGAACTTGCAGCGCCCTGGCACCACGTTGATGGAGCCGCTGGGCACTTCGAGCATGCCGACGGTGCCGACCGAGTCGCCGTCTTTGGCGGCGCGCTGCTCGGTGTAGAGGATCAGCTCGGCCACGGCCGCTGCTGCGTCGCGGCGGCGGTCCATCGGCGTGGTGCCGGCGTGGCTGGCCATGCCGATCACCTCGCCCACGTAGCGCACGCTGCCGTTGATGGATGTGACGATGCCCAGCGGCAGGTCGAGTTCGGTGAGCACCGGGCCCTGCTCGATGTGCACCTCGACGAAGCCCAGGTAGCGTGCCGGGTCGCGCTGGATCTTCGGAATGTCTTCCAGCTTCAGGCCGGCGTGCTGCATGGCCTCGCGCATGGTGATGCCGTCGACGTCCTTCTGGTCGAGCCAGCGCTGGTCGAAGTGGCCGATGAGCGCGCCCGAGCCCAGGAAGGTCGCCTTGTAGCGCTGGCCTTCCTCCTCGGCGAAGCCCACCACCTCGAAGGCGAAGGGCAGGCGCCTGTTCTGGCGCTTGAGTTCGCGCACGCAGGCCATCGGCACGAAGATGCCGAGGCGGCCGTCGTACTTGCCGCCGTTGCGCACGGTGTCGTAGTGCGAGCCGGTCAGCAGCGTCTTGGCGTCGGGCGTCGCGCCTTCGTAGCGGCCGACGACGTTGCCGACCGCGTCGATGTGCACGGAGTCGAAGCCCACTTCGCGCATCCAGCCCGAGATCTGCGCGGCGCAAGCGTGGTGCGCGTCGGTCAGGTAGGTGACGGTGAGCTGGCCCTTCTCGGCATAGCCGGGGTCGGTGTGCACCGAGAGCTGCTCCTGCCAGTCCCACACGTCGTTGCCGAGCGTGATGTCGGCGGCGAACTTGTCGTCCAGGCGGATCTCGGCGATGCGATGGATGTTGCGCAGCGCCTCGCCGAGTTCGAAGTCGGGGTGGTTGTGCAGCCGGCGCGCGAAGGTTTCGATGATCTCGCGCTTGGCCAGCCCGGTGCCGCGCGGGCCGCGCACCGCGAGGATGAACGGGAAGCCGAACTTGGCGTTGTAGTCGGCGTTGAGCTGCTGGATCTTCGCGAACTCATCGGGCGTGCAGTCGGTCAGGCCGGCCTTGCTCTGCTCGTTGGTGGACTCGGCCGTCAGCGTCTTGCTGACCATGGCCTTGCCCGCCAGCTCCGGGTGGGCGCGGATCAGGCCGATCTGTTCGTCGGCCGACGAGCCGGCCAGCGCCTGCACCAGCGCGTGCTTGAGGTGCGCGAGCGAGCGGAAGGGGCGCGCGGCGAGCGCGCGTTCGGCGATCCAGGGCGAGTGCTCGTAGATGCCGTCGAGCAGCGCGACGGCTTCGGCCGGCGCCGCGGCGTTGAGTTGGGCGATGGTGAGGCTCATGATGCGGCTCCGGCTTCGAAGGGGTGCGCCTGCTTCCAGTGGCGCGCGATGTCCACGCGGCGGCAGACCCACACCTTGTCGTGCTGTGCGATGTGATCGAGGAAGCGCTGCAGCGCGGTGATGCGACCGGGGCGACCGAGCAGACGGCAGTGCATGCCGATGCTCATCATCTTCGGGCTGTCGTCGCCGTTCGGATCGCCTTCGGCATAGAGGGCGTCGAAGGTGTCCTTCATGTACTGGAAGAACGGGTCGGCGTGCGAGTAGCCCTGCGGCAGCGCGAAGCGCATGTCGTTGCAGTCGAGCGTGTAGGGCACGATGAGCTGCGGCACCACGGTGCCGTCGGTCTTCTGAACCTTCATCCAGAAGGGCAGGTCGTCGCCGTAGTAGTCGCTGTCGTACTCGAAGCCGCCGTAGTCGGCCACGAGGCGGCGCGTGCGGGGGCTGTCGCGGCCGGTGTACCAGCCCACGGCGCGCTCGCCGGTGAGCTTCTCGATGGCTTCCATGCCCAGTCGCATGTGCTCGCGCTCGGTGGCTTCGTCGATGTTCTGGTAGTGGATCCAGCGCCAGCCGTGGCAGGCGATCTCGTGGCCCAGCTCCTTGAAGGCGGCCGTGAGCTCGGGGTAGCGCTGCAGCGCCATGCCGACGCCGAACACGGTGAGCGGAAGGCCGCGCTTCTCGAACTCGCGCAGGATGCGCCACACGCCGGCACGCGAGCCGTATTCGTAGATGCCTTCCATGCTGATGTGCCGGTCGGGAAAGCTCGCCGGGTTGAACATCTCGGAGAGGAACTGCTCGGAGCCCGCGTCGCCGTGCAGCGTGGCGTTCTCGCCGCCTTCCTCGTAGTTCAGCACGAACTGCACGGCAACGCGCGCGCCGCCGGGCCATTGCGCGTGGGGCGGGTTGCGGCCGTAGCCGATCAGGTCGCGCGGGTAGGGCAGGGTGGAGTCGTAGACGGTCATTGTGTGGATCAGGACAGCGCCAGCGAGATGTCGTTGGTCGGGACCTTGCGGTCGAAGGTGAGGTTGGCCTCGACGTGCTCGAGGTGTTCGGTCATGAGGCGTACGGCGCGCTCCTCGTCGCGTGCGGCGAGCGCCTTCACGATGTCGGCGTGCTCGTCGTTGGAGTGCTCGGCCGCGCTGGCGCTCTGGTACATCAGCGTGATGAGGGCGCAGCGCGAAATGAGCTCGCCCAGGATCTGCGCCAGCACCTGGTTGCCCATGAGCTCGGCCATGCGCACGTGGAAGTCGCCCAGCAGCTCGGTGCGGCCGGAGATGTCCTCGCCCGATACGGCGGACTTCTCGAGCGCCACGTGCTCCCTCAGCGCCTTGATCTTGGCCGGCGTGACGGTGCGCACGAACTCGCGCGTCATCTCGGCCTCGAGCATGCGACGCACCGCGAACACCTGCTTGGCCTCGTCGACCGCCGGCGCGGCCACGAAGGCGCCGCGCGCGGGTTCCAGGCGGATGAGCTTGTTCTGCGAGAGCTGGAACAGCGCCTGGCGCACCAGCGTGCGCGAGACGCCGAAGTGATCGGCCAGCTTCTGCTCGGCCAGCTTGGTGCCGGGCTGAAGCCGGTGCTCGACGATGGCCTTCGTGAGGGCATCGACGATCGAACGGGTGGTGGAGGACTCCATGTTTTTCATGATAGACCCAAAGCCAGTAACTGTATACACTTTTGTCCACCGGAATTTCCCGCACCCACCGATCCGAGCTTTTCGGACTTTCAAGGAGCGCCCCATGGGCCTGAGCACTCACGTACTGGACACGATGCACGGCGGCCCCGCGGCCGGCATGGAGGTCGCGCTGTACACCACCGACGGCGACGCCGCCACGCTGGTGAAGCGCTTCACGCTGAATTCGGACGGCCGCAGCGACGAGCCGCTCTACGACAACAACTCGTTGAAGGTCGGCACCTACCGGCTGGTGTTCGACGTGGCCGGCTACTTCAAGGCCCTCGGCGTCAAGCTGCCGGAGCCGAACTTCCTGAACAAGGTATCGCTGGACTTCGGCGTGGCGCACACCGACCAGCACTACCACGTGCCGCTGCTCGTGAGCCCGTGGAGCTATTCCACGTACCGCGGCTCCTGAGCCGGGGCTTCAGTCGCCTTGTTGCTGGCCTTCGGTCAAGGTGTCGAGTTGGAAGCGGCCGCTTTCGTCCCACAGCCAGGTGTCCGTCCAGGTGACGGAGCCCAGGCGCGTTGCCGGAGGAAAGGGCGATGCCTTCAGCACCGTGCGCTCGATCTCGGCGATCACTTCGGGTGCATGCTTGGGCGCGCGCAGCCAGTGCATCGAGCGCACCTTGCCGCCCGCGTCGATGTTCACCTCGAGCGTGCCGACCGCGTACAGCACCGGCGGCAGCTGGCCCTTGTAGATGCGCGAGCGGTTGGCGTCGTAGACATGGCGCGCGGCGTCGCGGCGATAGGCGCGCGCGGAAGAAGCGCTGGATGCGGACGGCACCGGCCCGGCCCCGACATCGGCGCTGGCTCCGCTCAGTTGGCCGGGAACCGACCCGGTGGAACCGCAGCCTGCGAGCCACAGGGCCGAAACAACAGAAGCTGCAAGTGCGAGGCGGCGAGGCGTAAGCTGGCGATTCATGGCCGGGTTTATACCGTGAGTCGTCGCGCGCCCGGCAACCGAAGGTATCGATGACGATGAGCGGTGCGGTCGATCAATTGCTGGCGCGCCTGCGCCACGAAGACGCGGTGCTGGTGCGCGTCGAGTCCACGCAGGGCTCGGCACCGCGCGAGGCCGGCACCTGGATGGCCGTGTGGGCCGACGGCCTCACCGCCACCATTGGCGGCGGGCAGCTCGAATTCCAGGCCACCAAGGAAGCGCGCGAGCTGCTGGCCGGCACGCGCAGGCCCTTCGACGGCATCCAGCGCTATCCGCTCGGCCCCAGCCTGGGGCAGTGCTGCGGCGGAGTGATGTTCCTCTCCTACGAGCGCATCACGGCCGCCGACGCGCCGAGGCTGCAGCAGGCGCTGGTCGCGCAGCTCGAGCCCGTGGCGCTTTTCGGCGGCGGGCACGTGGGCGCGGCGCTGGCCCGACTGCTGTCGATGCTGCCGTTCTCGGTGCGCTGGATCGACAGCCGCGACGGCGTCTTCCCCGACGAGCTGCCGGCGCAGATCGACACCGAGCATTCCGAGCCGGTGCAGGACGCCGTGGCCGCGCTCGCGCCAGGCAGCCGCGTGCTCATCATGAGCTTCAGCCATGCCGAAGACCTCGACATCGTCATCGCCTGCCTGAAGCGCCTGCGCGAGCGCGGCGACCTGCCCTACATCGGCCTGATCGGCAGCAAGACCAAGTGGGCCACCTTCAGCCACCGGCTGGAGGCGCGCGGCTTCACGGCGGACGAACTGGCCCGCATCACCTGCCCGATCGGCGTGCCCGGCATCACGGGCAAGGAGCCCGAGGTCATCGCCGTGGCGGTGGCGGCACAGTTGTTGCAATCGCTGGGCTGAACAGGGTTTTCCCGGCGGTCGCGCCCTAAAAAAGCGCCCCGCCCCTTGCCAAAACTGTATACACTTTCGGTCCACAACAAGCCGCAGCGGAGCGAGGCCCATTTTTTCATGGAGCCTGCGTTCGCGGCACTTTCTCTGCTTACAGCGCCCGCGGTGGTGAGCAGGCTGAAACCCTTTCCTGGCGTCCCCACGCGCCAATCGGGTTGAGAGAGAAGCATATGGAAAGCTACTACCTCGACTGGGCCAACCTGCTGCTGCGCTGGGTCCACGTCATCACCGCCATCGCCTGGATCGGCGCCTCCTTCTACTTCGTGATGCTGGACAACAGCCTCGAGAAGCCGCAGGACCAGGAATCGCTCGACAAGGGCGTGGGCGGCGAGCAATGGGCCGTGCACGGCGGCGGCTTCTACAACATGCAGAAGTACGCGCTGGCGCCCAAGAAGCTGCCGGACCACCTGCACTGGTCGTACTGGGAGAGCTACTCCACCTGGATCACGGGTTTCTCGCTGTTCACCATGTCGTACCTGTGGAACGCGAGCACCTATCTCATCGACAAGTCGAAGATGGACTGGCAGCCCGGCGCCGCCATCGCCGTGGCGCTGGCTTTCTTCGTCGTGTTCTGGATGGTCTACGACGGCATCTGCCAGATCTTCGGGCGCCGCAAGCACGGCGACACCATCGTCGGCGTGCTGATAGCCATCTTCATCGCCTTCGCGACCTGGCTGGCCTGCCAGTGGTTCGCGGGCCGCGCGGCCTTCCTGCTGGTGGGTGCCATGATGGCCACGACCATGAGCGGCAACGTTTTCTTCTGGATCATCCCCGGCCAGCGCAAGAACGTGGCGGCGCTGCGCGAAGGCAAGCCAGTCGACCCGGTGCACGGCCAGCGCGGCAAGCAGCGCAGCGTGCATAACACCTACTTCACGCTGCCGGTGCTGTTCGCGATGCTGAGCAACCACTACAGCTTCACCTACACGCACAAGTACAACTGGATCGTTCTGCTGCTTATCATGCTCGGCGGCGCGGCCATCCGGCAGTTCTTCGTGGTGCGCCACCGCTTCAAGCTGGGCAACGCGGGCAATCCGCTGCCCTACGCGCTGGTCGGCATCGTGGTGCTGGGCCTGACCATCGTCTGGATGAAGCCCGAACCCGTGGCGGCGCCCGCCGTGGCTGTCGCCGCAGCGCCCGCCGTGCCGTTCAAGGACGTGCAGAAGGTGCTCGAGCAGCGCTGCTACATGTGCCACGGCACGGCCGTGCAGATGAAGAACGTGCGGGTCGACTCGCCCGAGCAGGTGGCGGCCCATGCGCAGGCCATCTACCAGCAGGTGGTGGTCACGAAGATCATGCCGATGAACAACGCCACGGGCATCACCGACGAAGAGCGGGCCCTCGTCAGCCGCTGGTTCCAGGCAGGCGCAAAGACCAACTAGTCAGACAGAAGTTGACCGGCGGCAAGCGGGGCCGGTCGCGGTCCGCAGCACAATCGCCGGATTGGAGACAAAGCAGCAATGACGACCGCATCGACCCCGGCCTTCGGCCCCGCCCCCGATCCGCGCGAAGCCCCGCGCGCCTTCCTCGAGCATCTCTACCGCGTGGCGGTGGACCGCGCGCTGCCGCTGTCCACCCTCGGCGCCCACCTGCCGCCACCACCCAAGGGCCGCACGCTGGTGCTGGGCGCGGGCAAGGCCGGCGGTTCGATGGTCCAGGCGCTCGAGGCCCTGTGGCCGGCCGATGCGCCGCTGTCGGGGCTGGTCGTCACGCGCTATGACCACATTCCGCCGCGCCCCGAGGGGCTGCCGCAGCGCATCGAGATCGTCGAGGCCGCGCACCCCGTGCCCGACGCGGCGGGCCAGCAGGCGGCCGAGCGCATCCTTGCGCTGACGCGAGGCCTCACGGCCGACGACCTCGTGCTGTGCCTCATCTCCGGCGGCGGCTCGTCGCTGCTGGTGCTGCCGGCCGAGGGGCTGACGCTGGCCGACAAGCAGCGCATCAACAAGCAGCTGCTCGAAAGCGGCGCCGGCATCGGCGAGATGAACTGCGTGCGCAAGCACCTGTCGCGCATCAAGGGCGGCCGGCTGGCGGCGGCATGCGCCCCGGCCCGCGTGGTGACGCTGACCATCAGCGACGTGCCCGGCGACGACCCGGCCGTCATAGCCAGCGGCCCGACGGTGCCCGACGCCACCACCTGCGCCGATGCGCTCGCCATCCTCGACCGCTACGGCATCGAGGTGCCCGCGCCGGTGCGCGCCCGGCTCGAAAGCGGCGAACTCGAAACGCCCAAGCCGGACGACGCCGTCTTCAAGGGCCACGAGACGCACATGATCGCCACGCCCCAGCAGTCGCTCGAAGCGGCGGCGCGGGCGGCGCGCGAGGCCGGCATCGAGGCGCACATCCTCAGCGACGAGATGGAAGGCGAGTCGCGCGAAGTCGGCAAGGTACATGCCGCATTGGCGCGCGCCGTGGCGCACCGCGGCGCACCCTTCGCGCGGCCCTGCGTGATTCTTTCGGGCGGCGAGACCACCGTGACGATCCGTCCTCGCCAGCCGGGCCAGGCCAAGGGCAGGGGCGGGCGGGCCGGTGAGTTCTGCATGGGACTGGCCGGCGCGCTCATGGGCCAGCCGCAGGTGTGGGCGCTGGCCGCCGACACCGACGGCATCGACGGTGTGGAAGACAACGCCGGTGCCTTCGTCACGCCCGACACGCTGGCGCGCGCCACGGTCGCCGGAAAGGAGCTGTCCGACCACCTCGACCGCAACGACGCCTATGGCTACTTCGACGCCATCGGCGACCTGTTCGTGACCGGGCCGACGAACACTAACGTCAACGACTTCCGCGCGCTGCTGGTGTTGCAGGGCGGCTGAAGGAGCGGCTGCCCGCTACTCCTTCAGCACCATGTCGATGCACATCACCGCCGCCACGATCAGCAGGCGGCGGGCGTCGCTGGCCGGCACGCCCGGGTCGATCGACAGCATGTAGTTGTCGGCGCTGGTGAAGAGCTCCTTGCCCAGCCCCGCCCACTTCTTGGACACGGCGGCGAACTCGGTGCTGCCCTGCACGAAGCGGAAGTCCCAGCTGGTCCACTTGCCCCTGAGCGTGCAGACGACCTGCTCCTGCGCGTCGAGCACGTCGAACTTGCCGCCGATGGAAAAGAGCTTCTGCTTGAACGAGCCGACCAGCCGGTCGTTCTCGTCCAGCACCTCCACCTTCGACAGGAAGATGGAAACCCCGCGCCTGACCGACAGCACCTTCTGCCCCTCGGGCGTCGACACCACCACGTTGAAGGGCGTGAAGCGCTTGTAGTCGGTGAAGCGCAGCAGCTTGCTGAAGAAGCCCAGGTCCGGCTCGCGGCACTCCAGAATCTTCTGCTGCGAGTGCGGGTCGAAGATGTCGTAGTTGTTGGCCGCCTTGAAGATGCCGACGTGTTCCTTGATGAAAAACAGGTTGTTGCGCAGTGCCGCGTGCATGGTTCCTCTGATCCCTCTTCGTGTTGCTTGGGCGGCGATTATGTTCGGCGCGCGTGACTGGTCCGAGCCCACGCCGGTGGCCGCCAGCCGGCGAGGTTTGTGAACTCGGGTTAATCTATGCTCCCTGCGGCCCATGGCCGCCGCCGCCGTCACCCTCCCGGTGCCGCGCCGCACACCCAGAATTCCCCATTCTTCTTTTCATCATCCAGTCCTGAAGGAATAGCTCGCCATGACCGCCACCTACACCGACACCCGCCTGCTGATCGACAACGAGTGGGTCGACGCCACCGGCGGCAAGACGCTGGACGTCGTGAATCCCGCTACCGGCAAGGCCATCGGCAAGGTGGCGCATGCCAGCATCGCCGACCTGGACCGCGCCCTGGCCGCCGCGCAGCGCGGCTTCGAAACCTGGCGCAACACCCCCGCCAACGAGCGCGCCGCCGTCATGCGCCGCGCCGCCGGCCTGATCCGCGAACGCGCCCTCGAAATCGCCAGGCTGCTCACGCAGGAGCAGGGCAAGCCGCTGGGCGAGGCCAAGGTCGAGACCATGGCTGCTGCCGACATCATCGAGTGGTTCGCCGACGAAGGCCGCCGCGTCTACGGCCGCATCGTGCCCTCGCGCAACCTGGCCGCGCAACAGCTGGTGCTGAAGGAGCCCCTGGGCCCCGTCGCCGCCTTCACGCCGTGGAACTTCCCGATCAACCAGATCGTGCGCAAGCTCGGTGCCGCGCTGGCCACCGGCTGCTCGTTCCTGGTGAAGGCGCCCGAGGAAACCCCGGCGTCGCCCGCCGCGCTGCTGCGCGCTTTTGTCGACGCGGGCATCCCGCCCGGCGTGGTGGGGCTGGTGTTCGGCAACCCTGCCGAAATCTCCAGCTACCTGATCGCCCACCCCATCATCCGCAAGGTCACCTTCACCGGCTCGACCCCGGTGGGCAAGCAGCTGGCCGCGCTGGCCGGCCAGCACATGAAGCGCGTGACGATGGAACTCGGCGGCCATGCCCCGGTCATCGTCGCCGAAGACGCCGACGTGGCGCTGGCCGTGAAGGCCGCCGGTGCCGCCAAGTTCCGCAACGCGGGCCAGGTCTGCATCTCGCCGACCCGCTTCCTGGTGCACAACAGCCTGCGCAACGAGTTCGCGAGCCTGCTGGTCAAGCACGCCGAAGGCCTGAAGCTCGGCGACGGCCTCGCCGAAGGCACCAACCTCGGCCCGCTGGCCAATGCGCGCCGCCTCACGGCCATGGCCTATGTGCTGGAAGACGCCCGCAAGAAGGGCGCCACGGTCGCGACCGGCGGCGAACGCGTCGGCGATGCCGGCAACTTCTTCGCCCCCACCGTGCTGACCGACGTGCCGCTGGACGCCGACGTGTTCAACAACGAGCCCTTCGGCCCCATCGCCGCCATCCGCGGCTTCGACACGCTCGAAGAAGCGATCGCCGAAGCGAACCGCCTGCCTTTCGGCCTGGCCGGCTACGCCTTCACCAAGTCGATCAAGAACGCCCATTTGCTGAGCCAGAAGCTCGAGCTGGGCATGCTGTGGATCAACCAGCCCGCAACGCCCTCGCCGGAAATGCCGTTCGGCGGCGTGAAGGATTCGGGCTACGGCTCGGAAGGCGGCCCCGAGGCGCTCGAGGCCTACCTGAACACCAAGGCTGTTTCGATCCTGGGCGTCTGACGCCCCTTACTCTTCGGCGGTGGCATTCCAGAAGGCTTGCTGCACGCCGTCGAGTGCTTCCAGTTCCTCGATGACACGGTCGAGTTCCTCGGGCTCGACCGCCGTCGCATAGAGCGTTGCACCGATCTCGGTGTCGGCCGGCCCGAACGGGTGCTGGTCGACATCGCGCACCGGGTAGTTCGCGGCCTCCAGCAGCACCAGCAGCTGGTCGAGCACGTCGGGCCGCGCCGCGCGCGAGCAGATCACCCGGACCACGTACGTCGCTTCGCTGCTCTCTTCGCTGATCGGCTGGCGGTTGATGCGGTTCACCACCGGCCGCAGCAGCGTGTTGCTGGCCAGCACGAACAGCGCCGCGATCAGCGCCTCGCCAAGCAGGTCCGCGCCCGCGCAGGCGCCCACCGCCGCCGACCCCCACAGCGTCGCCGCCGTGTTCAGCCCCGTGACGTTGGCGCCTTCCTTCATGATCGCGCCCGCGCCCAGGAAGCCGATGCCCGACACCACATAGGCCACCACGCGCACGGCACCGCCGCTGCCGTCGAGCCGGTAGGCCATGTCGACGAACACTGCCGCTCCCACGGCCACCAGCGTGTTGGTGCGCAAGCCGGCCGTGCGCTGCCGTATCTGGCGCTCCAGGCCGATCACCGAGCCGAGGATGAAGGCGGCGGCCACGCTGACCAGGGTGTCGAGCAGCGAGATCAGGTTGATGTTCTGGATGGCTTGCATCGATGGAATCCTTCTTCTTGTCTTGTTGATGCCTCAGTTTGCAGCCGCCGGGTGTCATGAACATGTCACGAAACCGCGCGGCCGCAAGTGGTCACTGCCACCCGTACCTGCGCGCATACCACCCCTTCACAGCCTGCGTCAGCAGCGCATAGCCCAGCAGCATCGCCACCAGCCAGGGGAAGTACGCCAGCGGCAGGGCCTGCAGCTTGAAGTAGTGCGACAGCGGCCCCATCGGCAGCCAGATGCCCACGGCGGCGATCGCGGCGCCCATGATCAGCAGCGGCCAGGAGGCTCGGCTTTGCAGGAAGGGGATCTTGCGGGTGCGGATCAGGTGCACGATCAGCGTCTGCGACAGCAGGCCCTCGACGAACCAGCCCGACTGGAAGAGTGTCTGGTGGTCCACCGAGTTGGCCGCGAAGACGAACCACATCACGGTGAACGTGAGGATGTCGAACACCGAGCTCAGCGGGCCGAAGAACACCATGAAGCGGCCCAGGTCGGCCGGGTTCCAGCGCTGCGGGCTCTTGAGGAACTCTTCGTCCACGTTGTCGAACGGAATGGCAATCTGCGACACGTCGTACAGCAGGTTCTGCACCAGCAGGTGAAGCGGCAGCATCGGCAGGAAGGGCAGGAAGGCGCTGGCCACCAGCACCGAGAACACGTTGCCGAAGTTCGAGCTCGCGGTGAGCTTGATGTACTTGAGCATGTTCGCGAAGGTGCGGCGGCCCTGGATCACGCCTTGCTCCAGCACCATCAGGCTCTTCTCCAGCAGGATGATGTCGGCCGACTCCTTGGCCACGTCCACCGCGCTGTCCACCGAGATGCCGATGTCGGCGGCTCGCAGCGCGGGTGCATCGTTGATGCCGTCGCCCATGAAGCCCACCACGTGCCCGTTGGCATGCAGCGCGTGCACGATGCGCTCCTTGTGCGCGGGCGTGAGCTTGGCGAAGACCT
Organism: Variovorax sp. TLI9-5A; assembly: GCF_056867935.1. Classification (NCBI taxonomy): domain Bacteria; kingdom Pseudomonadati; phylum Pseudomonadota; class Betaproteobacteria; order Burkholderiales; family Comamonadaceae; genus Variovorax; species Variovorax sp. TLI9-5A. The sequence continues at coordinate 2,127,468 of NZ_CP200310.1, forward strand.
GGTGCGCCTCGACGACCAGCTTCAGGTCGGCGTCGGCCATCTCCTCGATCTCGCCACCGAGGACGATGCGGCCGACTTCGAGGCCCACGTCGGCGCAGACCTTGCGCGTGACCAACTCGTTGTCGCCCGTCAGCACCTTCACCGCCACGCCGTGATCGGCCAGCGCTCGCAGCGCGGGTGCGGTCGATTCCTTCGGCGGATCGAGAAAGGCCACGTAGCCCAGCAGCGTGAGCCCCGACTCGTCGGCCACGCCGTAGGCCGGCTTCTGCTCCTCGAGCTTCAGCGAGCGGCTGGCCACGGCCACCACGCGAAGACCCTGGGCATTGAGCTCCGAGGCCACGCTGTGGATGCGCGCGAGCACGTCGGCGTCGAGCGCCAGCACTTCGGCGCCGCGCTCGACCGAGGTGCACACCGAGAGGATCTCTTCCAGCGCCCCCTTGCAGATCAGCAGATGCTCGCTGCCGCCGTTGGCCACCACCACCGACATGCGGCGGCGCGAGAAGTCGAAGGGCACCTCGTCGATCTTGCGGTAGGCGGTCTGCAGGCGGGTTTCGAGCTGCATCTCGGCGTGGCTCAGCACGGCCTTGTCGAGCAGGTTCTTCAGCCCCGTCTGGTGGAAGCTGTTGAGGTAGGCCAGCTGCAGCACGTGGTCGGACTGCTCGCCCCATGCGTTGGTGTGGCGCTCGAGCACGATGCGGTCCTGCGTCAGCGTGCCGGTCTTGTCGGTGCACAGCACGTCCATGGCGCCGAAGTTGTGGATGGCTTCGAGCCGCTTCACGATCACCTTCTGGCGCGACATCACGACCGCTCCCTTGGCCAGCGTGGCGGTCACGATCATCGGCAGCATCTCGGGCGTGAGGCCGACCGCGATCGACAGCGCGAACAGCGCCGCCTCCCACCAGTCGCCCTTGGCCACGCCGTTGATCACCAGCACCAGCGGCGCCATCACCAGCATGAAGCGGATCAGCACCCAGCTCACGCGGTTGATGCCGGCCTGGAAGGCGCTGGTGCCGCGGTCGGTGGCCGTCACGCGCTGGGCCAGCGCGCCGAAGAAGGTGCGGTCGCCGGTGTGCACGATCAGCGCGGTGGCGGTGCCGCTGATCACGTTGGTGCCCATGAAGAGCAGGTTCTCGCGTTCGAGGACGCCAGCAGCGTGGTTGCCGCGGTCGAGCACGAATTTCTCGACCGGCATGGCCTCACCCGTCAGCGCGGACTGGCTGATGAACAGGTCCTTGGCCGTGAGCAGGCGGCAGTCGGCCGGGATCATGTCGCCGGCCGACAGTGCGATCACTTCGCCTGGTACCAAGTCGCGCATCGGCACCTCGACGCGCACCGTGCCGGCATGCGTGGTGTCGAAGCCCTCGTCGCCGGCCGTGCCTTCCTTGTGGCCCGGCGCGGGGCGCAGCACGGTGGAGGTGTTGCTCACCATCGCCTTGAGCCGGTCGGCGGCCTTGTTGGAGCGCGACTCCTGCAGGAAACGCAGCACCGTCGACAGCACCACCATGCTGCCGATCACCAGCGTGGCCTTCATGTCCTCGGTGACGTAGGAGACCAGCGCCAGCACCGTCAGCAGCAGGTTGAACGGGTTGCGGTAGCACTGCCACAGGTGCTGCCACCAGCGCAGCGGCTGCTCGTGGCGCACCTCGTTGCTGCCCAGGCGCTTGCGCAGCACCTGCGCGTGTCCCTCGCTGAGGCCGCGCGGCGAGCTGTTGAGCTTGACCAGCATCTCGCCGGCATCGGTACGCGAGGCCGTGTTCAGGGCCTTCGCGATGTCGGGCGGCATGCTGATGGAGCCGGTTCCGACAGGCTTCGAGCCCAGCAGCGTCTGCCAGCGCTCGAAGTGGTGCAGCATGTGACGGCTGCGCAGGAAGCTTTCGAAAAAGGACTTGAGTACGTTCTTCATGATGTTCTCCTTCGGAGCGGCCGCCACTGGCGCCCGCGGAAGGAGAACCCCGGCGCCGATCAGCCGGCCGGGCGCAACCCTCTGCGAGGCGCGGCAGCGGGCCGCGTCGTTGTTGGAATAGGTCTTGGCGAAGGGGGCGCGCTATGGCGCCGACAAGAGGCGGGGTCCATGGTGTGCTCCTGGGTTGCTTGCGGGCTGCTCGAAGAGAAAAGGCGCGGAACGCGGCTCAGCGGCGGGGCACGCAGACCGGCTGCAGCAGCAGATAGCTGCGGATGCGGCGCGTGGTCCAGAGGGCTGCGGCCTGGTCGAGCGCGGCGTCCACGGCCGGGGCCGCTTCCACTGCCACTACGGCAGCGGGCGCAGCCACGCGTGCCGACGGACGAACACGCTGTTGTTCGTGCGGCAGACGACGAAAATGAAAGTGACGCATGACAAGGCTCCTTCGCACAGAAGGGCCTCGCGCACGGACGCACGCAAGCTGACTGAAATACTCAGTGACGAGAACGACGGGAATCGGGAGGAGGGGAGCCGCTCGCCGGAATGGCAAACGGGTCACGCTGTGTGCAACGACCGGCACGCAGCGCGGGAGAAGCCTGCGCTAGAGGGCCGGATGTGTCACGCCTGCCGAGGCACGCGTCTTGTCACTGATCCAACTGGCACTGTCCACGCACGGGGCTCCGAAATGAAGATTTCCGGATTGTTGCACCGCATCACGGGTGCGTCAACCCGCGAGAGGGTGTTCTACGATGCGGTTCGAGGGCTTGTTGCCTCAGTGTTGCGATTGCAGCAGGGCATGTGAAGCGAGCCTTTCAATCAGCATTCATTCCGATGAAGACACCGTCAGTTTTGTTTATCTGCACCGGCAACATCTGCCGCTCCCCCACGGCCCACACCCTGCTCATGCACAAGGCCCGGGCAGCCGGCTTCGACATCGAAGTCGACAGCGCCGCCATCTCGGACGAAGAAAGCGGCAACCCGCCCGACCCGCGTTCCGTTGCCGAGGCGAAGCGCAGGGGCATCGAGATGCACGCGCACGTCGCGCGGCAGGTGAAGAAGTCGGACTTCGAGCGCTTCGACCTGATCATCGGCATGACGGCTCGCCATTGCGCAGCATTGCGCGGCCTTGCGCCCTCGGGCACGGCCGGCAAGGTCCATCTGTTCACCGAGTACGCCGAGGGCATCGACGGCGACGTGCCGGACCCGTGGTACGGCGGACAGAAGGATTTCGTCGAAGTCTTCGACCTGATCGACCGCGGTGTGGACGGGCTGCTCGCGCGCTTGCGCTGAACCCCTGCTACTCGCAGAGCGCCCGTATCGACGGCGGAATCGCCACCGCCCGTATCCCTCCGCCCTCGCGCTTCGCCCCGAAGATGCGCACTTCCTCGCACTCCAGGATCAGCTCGCTCCCACGCGTCACGCGGTAGGTCTGCACGAAGCTCTTCTCGCGCCACTCGGTGATGCGTACCGTGATCTGCAGCGTGTCGCCGTAGCTCGCGGACTTCACGAATCGCGTGTGCGTGTCGACAAGCGGCGTGCCGATCACGCCCAGTGTCTGCGTCGTCTCCTCCCAGCGCGGCACGCCGCATTCGGCGAAGAAGTGGCGCGAGGCCGCGTCGATCCAGCGGAAGAAGTTGGGAAACCAGACGATGCCGGCGGGGTCGCAGTCGCCGAACTCCACGCGCACGGCGTAGACCACTTCCTTGTTTGCAGGGGTGCTTGTATTGCTCATCAGCCCATTCTCGTCGGCAGCCACAAGGCGATGATGGGGAACGCGATCAGGATCACCAGCCGAATGATGTCGGTCACGATGAACGGCAGCACGCCCTTGAAGATGGTGGTGAAGCTCACGTCCTTCACCACGCTCTTGATGACGAACACGTTCATGCCCACCGGCGGGTGGATGAGGCCGAGTTCCACCGTCATCACGATGATCACGCCGAACCAGATGGGGTCGAAGCCCAGGTGCACGATCACCGGGTAGATGATCGGCACCGTGAGGATGATCATCGCCATGGCGTCCATCAGGCAGCCCAGCACCAGGTACATGAGCATGATGAGCGCAAGCACGCCGTAGCGGCCGATCCCCAGGCCGGTGAGGAATTCGGTGAGCTTCTGCGGGCTCTGGGTAATGGTGAGGAAGTAGCCGAACAGCAGCGCGCCGATCAGCACCGTGAACACCGCGGCCGCCGTGCGCGTGGCCGACAGCAGCGCCTCGCGGATCTTCGGGCCGTCGAGCTTGCGCCGCACCAGCCCGAGGATGAAGGCGCCACTCGCGCCCACGCCGCCCGCTTCGGTCGGCGTGAAGAAGCCGCCGTACAGGCCGCCGATGACGAACACGAACAGCACCAGCGGCGCCCACACGTTCTTCAGGTCCTTCAGGCGTTCCGACCAGGGCTTGACCTCGCCGCCGGGCAGCCAGCCGGGCCGCGTCTTCACGATGACCGCGATGGTCAGCACGTACATGGCCATCGCGAGGATGCCGGGCACGATGCCCGCCATGAAGAGCTTGCCGATGTCCTGCTGCGTGAGGATGGCGTACACCGCGAGCACGGTCGAGGGCGGCAATATCGCGCCCAGCGTGCCGCCCGCGGCGATCACGCCGGTGGAGAACGACTGCGGGTAGTTGAAGCGCCGCATCTCCGGGTAGGCCACCGCCGAGAACGTGGCGGCCGTGGCCACCGACGAGCCACAGATCGCCGCGAAGCCGCCGCAGGCCACCACGGTGGCCACGCCGAGGCCGCCGCGCAGGTGGCCGATCATCGAGTTGGCGGCCTTGAAGAGCTCGCGGCTCACGCCCGAGACCGACACCAGCGCGCCCATCAGCATGAACATCGGGATCACGCCGAAGGTGTAGTCGGTCACGGTGCGCATGGAGGTCTGGCCCACCAGCTTCAGCGCGGGGCCGGGGCCCACGAGGTAGCTGTAGCCCACCACGCCCACCAGGCCCATCGCCATGCCCACCGGCACGCGCAACAGCATCAACACGAAGAGGGCGACGAAGCCCAACACTGCGACTGCATCGGGGCTCATTCGTCGGCCTTCTGTTCTGCGTGAACTTCTTCGAGTTGTTCGGGATGGAAGATGAGCCTGTAGGTGCGAATGGCGATCAGCAGCACGGCGCACACGTCGCCGGCCCAGGCCACGGCATAGAAGGGCCAGGTCGGAATGTTGAGGTCGTAGGTCTGCACGTTGTCGACATACGTGCCGCGCACCTTGTCGAACAGCATGATGGTCTGCACCGCCACCACGAAGAGCAGCACCAGCGTGGCGAACACGTCGATCACGCGCTTCATGCGCGGGCCGGCGGCTGTCCACACCAGGTCGACCGTGATGTGGCCTCCCCGGTAGCTGGTGGCGGCGATGCCCCAGAAGATCAGGATGCCCAGCAGCATGCGGCCGAAGTCGTAGGCGTCGGGGATCGAGGTGTCGAAGAACTTGCGCAGCACCACGGCCACGAAGATGTTGAGCGCGACGATCCCTACAAAAATGGCGGCGAGCCATTCAATCGTATTGATCGCGCGGTCCATGTAGCTGGCGGACCGGGTAGCCATCGCTCAGAGCGCCGATTTGTACTTGGCGAGGCTGGCCTTCAACGCATCCATCACCGCCTTCGGGTCTTCGCCGACCTTCTTCACGCTATCGGCCCACTGCGCTTCCGAAGGCGCCGCGGCCTTGCGCCATGCGTCGAGCTGCTCCGGCGTGAGCTTGTAGATCTCGTGGCCCGAGAGCGCCGCCATCTTGGCGTGGCCCGCGAACTCGAAGTCGGCCCACGGCCCGGCTACCTTCTGCGCCCATTCGCTGGTGCAGTGGTCGTCGATCACCTTCTTCTGCGCGGTGGACATGGCGTCGTACTTGCCCTTGTTCATCACCCACACGAAGGGCGTGACGTACAGCGGCACGTCCATGTGGTACTTCACGACCTTGTCGATGCCGAACAGGCCGATGGAGCCCCACGGGAAGGTGATGGCGTCGGCCACGCCGCGCTCCAGCATGTCGCGCGACTCGGGCGCCGAGGCCTGCACGTTGGTGCCGCCCAGCGAGGTGATGAGCTGCCCCACGGTGCTGGTGGCCGGACGCACCTTCATGCCCTTCACGTCGCCGGGCACGGTGATCTTCTTGCGCGAGTGGAAGGTGCCGGGGTCGTGCACGAAGGCGAAGCAGTACTTCACGTCCTTCATTTCCTTGGCCGCGTAGTTGCGGTACCAGGCGTCGATGGCGGCCGAGCCTTCCTTGCCGTTGGCGAACAGGAAAGGCAGCGACGCACCCGCCATCACCGGGAAGCGGCCCGGCTGGTAGCCCGGATTCACGTAAGAGAAGTCGGCGATGCCGTCGCGCGCCATGTCGTAGTGGTCGAAGGCCTTGCCCAGCTGCTCCGACGGGAAGAGGATCGCGGTGATGGTGCCGCCCGACTCCTTCTTGATGTCGTCGGCCCACGCCTGCAGCGCCGGGTTGAGCGGGTGCTGCGCGGGCACCCAGCTCGACAGCTTGAGCTGCACCGGCTTGTCCTGCGCCTGGGCGGCCGGGGAGATCAGCGCGAGGGCTGCGGTGGCCGCTGCGAGGCTCGTGGCCAGGCGACGGAACGGACGGGATTGGCGATGGGCTTTCATGGTCTCCTTCGTTGTGTTGTGTGTCTCTACGAGTGAATCCGCAATCTAGGCAGTCGCGTGCGCGGGGTAAATGGAGGCTTTCCCGTGCGTATTCACAGGTGCAGGGGTAGCCTGTTCGGCGTGCGAACGCGGTGCATGCAATTCGACGTGCCTGCGTCCGAGTTCATCGACGCGCGAGGCGCCCAGCAAGGTCATCGTGCGTTCGGTCTCCTGCGCGAGCAGCTGCAGCACCGAGAGCGCTCCCTGTTCGCCGCCGCAGGCCAGGCCATAGACCGGCGCGCGGCCCACGAGCGCCGCGCTGGCGCCGAGCGCGAGCGCCTTGACGATGTCGCTGCCGCGCCGCATGCCGCTGTCCACCAGCACCGGGATGCGGCCGCCGACCGCATCGAGCATGGCCGGCAGCGCGGCGATCGTGGCCGGTGCTGCATCGAGCTGCCGGCCGCCGTGGTTCGAGACCACGATGCCGTCCGCGCCATGTCGCAGCGCGCGGCGCGCATCCTCGACGCCCAGCAGGCCCTTGACGAGCAGGGGCCCGTTCCAGAGCTTGCGCAGCCAGCCCAGGCTGTCCCAGGTCAGCGTGCGGTCCATGGCGCGCGAGAGCAGCGCGGCCTGCGTCTGCGCCGAGACCGGCGCTCCGTCGTCTTCATCCGGCAGCAGGTTCGCGAACTGCGGCATGCCGCCGCCGGCCAGCCGCAGCAGCCATGCAGGGTGCCGTGCCATGTCGAGCACCGTGCCGGGCGTGAGCCGCATGGGCACGCGAAAGCCGTGGCGCAGGTCGCGTTCGCGCAGCCCGCTGACGGGCACGTCCACCGTGAGCACCAGCGCCTCGAAGCCCGCGTTGCGCGCGCGGCGCACGATGCGCTCGGCGATGGCGCGTTCGCCCATCACGTAGAGCTGCATCCACAGCGCGGCGTCGGGCGCGGCGTTGCGCACGTCCTCGATGCGCGTGTTCGAGGCGGTGGAAAGAATGAAGGGCACGCCCGCCGCCTGTGCTGCAGCGGCCAGAAGTGCATCGGCGCGCGGCCGAACGAGGCCGGCCAGCCCGATGGGCGCGATGGCGAAGGGCGCGCGCCAGCGGCGGCCGAAGAGTTCGGTGCCGATGTCCACCTTGCTGGTGTCGCGCAGGCATTCGGGAATCAGCGGCAGCGCTTCCAGCGCGTCGCGGTTGCGCTGCATGCAGCGCTCGTCCTCCGCGCCGCCGTCGATGTAGTCGAACACCAGCCGCGGCAGCGCGCTCCGGGCGCGACGCCGGTAGTCTTCCACGTTGAGCAGTTGGGCCATCCCTGTTCAGTCCGCCGCGATCCGGCGCTCGCGGATCAGCGCGCCGAAGCGCTGCGAGTCGGCCGCCGCGCGCTGCTGGAACGCGGCCGGCGAGCCGGGCTGCGGCTCGCCGCCGATCGACGCGATGCGCTCCTGCACGGCCGGCAGCGCGAGCGTGCGGTTGATCTGCGCGTTGAGCTGCGCCACCACCTCGGGCGGCGTTCCGGCCGGGGCGTAGAAGCCGAACACAGTGTCGGCGTCGAAGCCGCGCAGGCCGGCCTCGTCGAGAGTGGGCACGTCGGGAAAGAGCGGCGAGCGCTTCGGGCTGCCCACGGCCAGCAGCCGCAGCTTGCCCGCGCGCACCTGCGTGAGCGCGATGCCGGGGTCGAAGGCGTAGTCGATCTGGCCGGCCAGCAGGTCCTGCAGCGCGGGTGCCGCGCCGCGGTAGGGCACGTGCAGCGCGAACAGGTTGGCCTGCGTCTTGAACATCTCGCCCGCGAGGTGCGGCGAGCTGCCGTTGCCCGGCGAGCCGTAGGACAGCTTGCCCGGGTTGGCCTTCACGTACGAGATGAACTCCTTCACGTTCGCCGGCGGCAGCGAGGGCCGCGTGACCAGGAACACCAGCACGCGAGCCGCTGCGGCCACCGGCACCAGGTCCTTCGCGGGGTCGAAGCTCATGCGCGAATACAGATGCGGGTTCACCGACACCATGCCGCCCGAGCTCATCAGCAGCGTGTAGCCATCGGCCGGCGCGCGCGCCACGGCCTCGCCGCCGAGGTTGCCGTTGGCGCCGGCGCGGTTCTCGATCACCACCGGCTGCTTCAGCGATTCCTGCAACGGCTGCGAGATGGCGCGCGCGATCTGGTCGGCGGCGCCGCCGGCCGGGAAGTTGACGATCACCTTGATCGGCTTGGCGGGCCAGGCGTTGTTGGCATGCGCCGGGGCGAGCATGGCAGCGGCGGCCAGTGCCAGCAGGCATCGTCGCCAGGGAAGGGCGGGGCGGGTCATCGGGCTTGTCTCCTTTTCTTGTGTTTCGTGCCGTCCGGTCAGGCCTTGACCGATGGCGGCCGCTTCATCCAGCGGATCGGCTGCGCCTGCACCGGCCGTGGCGCGGCACCGTGCGCGGCCAGCGTGGCGTCGAGCGCTTTGCCACCCTCGTCGGCCAGTGCCGCTTCGCGCGCCGCCGCGATGGCCGTGGCACGAGCCGGGGCGGGCAGGGTGTTGCGGCCCGCCAACTCGTCGATCACGTGCAGCAGGTTGTGCTTGCCGCGTTCGTTGGTGCTGCCGTAGCCCTTGATGAGCCGCCCGCACAGCGCCACTTCGTGGCCCAGCGCCCAGGTCTCGCGCGTGCCCGCTTCCACGGCCTGGAGCCAGCGTTCGATGAGCGCCTGCTCCTCCGCAAAGCGGCTGCCCCGGCGGCGCAGCCAGCGCAGCGAGGCCAGCAGCCGCAGCGAGGCCATGCCCAGCACCGAGTGGCTGCCCACCTTCAGAGGCAGTGCCCAGGGCGCGAGGCCGCGCGACTGGCGGCCCCGGTCCCAGGCCGTGACGCGGCGCGAGAGCGAGGGCGGCAGCAGCGCCGCGAATTCGGCCGCGCCTGGCTTGAAGTGGTCGTAGACCTTCACGATGTCTTCCTCGCCGGCTCGCACCTCGCGCCGTACGCGCTGCGCGCGGCTGGCTCTGCCCTTGAGCGCGGCCACGCGCACGATGTCGTCGAAGGCCATCCACAGCGCGAGCCAGCGCGCGGCCTCGCGCGTGATGGCGAAGCCCCGCGCGCCGGCCGTATCGGCGGCGCGCTCCGCATCGAGCACGCGGCCCAGCCGCTCGGCGTAGAGCGATGCGTAGGCGGCGTCCTGGTAGTCGAGCACGCGGGCATGGCCCAGCGCGAGCATGTCGTGCACGGCCGGCGGAAAGCGCCGCGCCAGGTCGGCGGGCATGGCTGTGGCGGGCGGCGGCGCGTCGTTGGTGTCGCCGGCCATCACGCTGCTCACGAAGGCAGCCTGCGCGCGCGGCGCGTTCACCGCGTCGAAGGCCGAGGCGAAGCCGCGCAGGCTGGCGGCCGCCATCTTGCTCAGCTTCTCGGGGGCGCTGGTGTCGCCGCCGCGCACGACGTGCTCGTAGGCCTCGCGCGGGAACGGGAACAGCCCGCTGCCTGCGATGGCGCCGAGCATCACCGCGCTGACCACCGTGCCGCTGTCGCGCGCGATGGCGTTCATGTCGAACACATGGTGCTCGCGGCTGAAGGCCTTCACCACGTCGAGCAGCCGCTGCGCGTCGGCGCGGCCGTCGCCGGGGACCATGCGCTCGGCGGTGGTGAGGATGCGCGCCGACGAACTGATGACCAGCGTGCGCTGCGGCGCGCTCATTCCGTTGCCGATCTGGCGCGCGGTTTCCAGCAGCTCCGAGGAGACGATGGCATCCAGCGCGCCCGGCACCGGGCTCAGGCTGAACACCGGGCGGCGTCCACCGAGCTGCGAGAGCGGCACCGGGAACATCTCGATGTAGTAGGTGGTGGCGCCGGTGCGCTGCGCCACGCCGGGAATGGACGTGCTCTGCGCCGCGTAGCCGGCATGGCGCGCGGTGTCGACCAGCCATTCGGTGAGCACGCCGCCGCCTTCGCCGCCGAGGGCGCAGACGAGCAATGTGATGGGGCGGTTCTGTTCCATGGTTTCCTCGCCCCTCATGCCGGTTGAAGTGCGCGCACGAACGCGCCGCGCAGGCCGTGAAGCAGCCGCTCGTGCCATTTCGGGTTCTGCACTACCTCGGCCCGGTAGAAGCTCGGGCACAGCGTGGCCGCGTGCGCATTCGCGCCGCACAGGCCGCAGCCCACGCAGCCGTCGATCACGGTGGCGACAGGGTCAACTTTCAGCGGATCTGGGTTGTCGCGCAGCGTGAGCGTGGGGCAACCCGACAGGCGGATGCAGGCGTGGTCGCCGTTGCACACGTCCTCGTCCACGCCGTACTTCACGCGCACCACGCGCTCGCCCTTCTTCAGCAGGCCGGCGATCCACGGCTTGATGCGGCGCTGGCGCTCGAGCTGGCATTCGCCCTCCGCGATCACCACCTTCAGGCCGTCGAAGTCGCTGGTGAGCGCCTCGGTGAGCGTCTTGCGCATGCGCTCCACGTCGTAGGTGGTCACGGTGCGCATCCACTGCACGCCCAGGCCCTTGAGCGTGGCCTCGATGGTCTGGTTCTTGTCGACCAGGCTCTGCTGCTTGTCCTCGGCGCGTTCCTTGATCTCGTCGTCGGGCGTCGAGATGATGTCCTGCGTGCCGGTGGCCGAGGTGTAGCCGTTCTTGAAGATCAGCAGCACCGCGTCGTCGCCGTTGAAGAGCGCGCTCTGCACGCCGGTGAGCAGCCCGTTGTGCCAGAAGCCGCCGTCACCCATGATCGACAGGGTGCGCCGGTTCATCATCGGCGCCACGCCCGCGCGGCTGGCCAGGCTCATGCCGTAGCCGAGGATGGAGTGGCCCATCGAGAACGGCTCGAAGGTGCCGAAGGCGTGGCAGCCGATGTCGGCCGCGATGTGCACCGGCCCGGTTTCCTGCTGCGCGAGCTTGAGGGCCGAGAACACCGGCCGCTCCGGGCAGCCGACGCAGAAGCTCGGCGGCCGGTTGGGCAGCGGCGTGCTCAGCCGGCGCGCCACGGCCTCGCGGCGCTCGCGGTTGCCTGCCAGCCAGGCCTGCGCCGAGTCCGAAGCCTCGCCCGGCTCGATGTACTTTGCGGCGAAGGCGCCGATGCCGCCCGAGAGCACCTCCACGCCGTATTCGCCTGCGGAGGGCAGCATGTCCTTGCCGTGCAGCAGCGTCTGGATGTCGCGCCGGCGCAGCAGCGTGGCGATGTCCTGCTCGATGTACTCGGGCTGGCCTTCTTCCACCACCAGCACCGCGCGCTTGCCCACGCAGAAGTCGGCGACCTGTTCGGGCACCAGCGGGTAGGTCACGTTGAGCACGAGGATCGGGATGTCCGTCTCGCCGAAGGCGTCGGCCAGGCCCTGCTGCTGCAGGCTGCGGATCAGCGCGTTGTAGAGCCCGCCCTGCACCACGATGCCGAGGTCGGCATGGCGTTGCCCCGGCATCAGCTCGTTGAGGCCGTGCTCGACGATGTAGCGCCGCGCGGCGGGAATGCGCTCGTCGCCCTTGAGCTTCTCGTGCCTGAAGGTGACCGGCGGATGCGCGAGCCGCATGTAGTCGAAGCCGGCAGGCTCCTCCATCAGCGCGCGCGTGGAGACCGTGGGCGCGATGTTGTCCTTGCACTCGAAGCTGCCGCGCACGTGGCAGGTGCGGATGCGCAGCTCCATCAGGCAGGGCATGTTCGAGCTTTCGGAGAGGCGGAAACCCTCCTCGACCATGCGCACCATCACGCCGAGATCGGGCCTCGGGTCGAGCAGGCACATGCTCGACTTGAGCGCGTAGGCATGCGTGCGCTCCTGGATCACGCTGGCGCCCTCGCCGTAGTCCTCGCCCACCACGATGAGCACGCCGCCGGTCACGCCCGGCGACGACAGGTTCGACAGCGCATCGGCCGCCACGTTGGTGCCGACGATGGACTTCCACGTCACCGCGCCGCGCAGCGGGTAGTGGATGGAAGCGCCGAGCATCGCCGCGGCCGAGGCCTCGTTGGAGCAGGCCTCGACGTGCACGCCCAGTTCGTCCATGTAGGCCTTGCCCTGGACCATCACGTCGAGCAGGTGCGACACCGGCGCGCCCTGGTAGCCGCCGACATACGCCACGCCCGACTGCAGCAGGCCCTTGGTGATCGCGAGGATGCCCTCGCCGTGGAAGGTGTCGCCCGCGCCGAGGCGCAGCATTTCCACTTCCTTGCTGAATGAAACTTCCATCTTGTCTCTGTCTCTTCTTTGTTCTGGGGCCCGGGTGGGGGCACGGGAGTGTGGGGAGTGTGGTCGGCGGTGCGCCATACCTCAATAAAATGAGGCAGCTATCCAATATGAATACGGTGCATATCGACACGGTCGACCTCAACCTGCTGCGGCTCTTCGACGCGGTCTATCGCGCGCGCAGCGTGAGCCGCGCAGCCGAGGCGCTCGGCCTGACGCAGCCGGCGGCCAGCCACGGCCTGACCCGGCTGCGCCTGCTGCTGGGCGATGCGCTCTTCACCCGCACCCCCGGCGGCGTGGCGCCTACGCCGCGCGCCGACCGGCTCGCGGTGGCCGTGCAGGCGGCGCTGGCCACGCTGGAAAAGGCGCTGCACGAGCCCGATCGCTTCGAGCCGCAGGTGTCGCGCAAGACCTTCCGCATCCACATGAGCGATATCGGCGAGGGCCGCTTCCTGCCGGCGCTGATGGCGCGGCTGCGCGAGCTGTCGCCGGGCGTGCGGCTGGAGACCATGCCGCTGGCGCCGGGCGACGTGGCGACCGGCCTCGACAGCGGCAAGGTCGACTTCGCCTTCGGCTTCCTGCCCGGCGTGAAGGACACCCAGCGCGCCCAGCTGCTGAAGGACCGCTACATCGTGCTGCTGCGCAAGGATCACCCCTTCGTGAAGCGCAGGCGCAGCGGGCAGGCGCTGCTGGAGGCCCTGCAGGAGCTCGACTACGTGGCGGTGCGCACGCACGCCGAGACGCTGCGCATCCTGCAGCTGCTGAACCTGGAAGACCGGCTGCGCCTGACGACCGAGCACTTCATGGTGCTGCCGGCCATCGTGCGCGCGACCGACCTCGCGGTGGTGATGCCGCGCAACATCGCGCGCGGCTTCGCGCAGGAGGGCGGCTATGCCATCGTGGAGCCGCCCTTTCCGCTGCGCGACTTCACGGTGTCGCTGCACTGGAGCAAGCGCTTCGAGGCCGATCCGGGCAACCGCTGGCTCAGGCAGGTCATCACCGACCTGTTCTCCGAGCGGGCATAGCCGGTGGCAGGTGCGAAAAGGGAAGTTCGCGCCCGGCCAACGTTTTTTCGCCGATGGCCGTTGAGGGTTCATGCGCCCGTCAGGCTGGGCGTGCCACTATCCGCCTGCCATGAAGAAACGCATCCCCTCATTCCTGCGCCATGTCGGCCCCGGCGTCGTCACCGGGGCGGCCGACGACGACCCGTCCGGCATTGCCACCTACACCCAGGCCGGCGCCCAGTTCGGTACCGGGCTGCTGTGGACGGTGTTCCTGTCGCTGCCCTTCATGGTGGCGATCCAGCTGGTGTCGGCGCGCATCGGGCGTGTCACCGGCAAGGGCGTGGCGGCCAACCTGCGCGAGCACATGCCGCGCGGCCTCCTGATCGTGCTGGTGTCGCTGCTGGTGGTGGCCAACACCATCAACATCGCGGCCGACATCGCCGCCATGGGCGAGGCGCTGCAGCTGGTGGTGGGCGGGGGCGCGCACTTCCACGCGCTGGTGTTCGGCGTGGTGACGGTGCTGCTGCAGGTGTTCGTGCCGTACCGCAAGCTGGCCCACATCCTCAAGTGGCTCACGCTCACGCTGTTCGCCTACGTGGCGGCGGTGTTCGCGGTGCAGGTGCCCTGGGCGCAGGTGCTGCACGACCTGGTGGTGCCGAAGCTGCAATGGCGCGGCGACTACTGGATGATGATCGTGGCGCTGCTGGGCACCACCATCTCCCCGTATCTCTTCTTCTGGCAGGCGTCGCAGGAGGTCGAGGAGCTGCGGCTCAAGGGCGGCCGCAAGGGCACCGACCAGGAGGTGCGGCACGACCTGAAGCGGGTGCGGCTGGACACCTGGATGGGCATGACCTTCTCGAACCTCATCGCCTTCTTCGTGATGGTGGTGGGCGCGGCGGTGCTGTACGCGGGCGGGGTGCACGACGTGACCTCCGCCGCGCAGGCTGCCGAGGCGCTGCGCCCGCTGGCCGGCGACTTCGCCTTCTGGCTGTTCGCCGGCGGCATCATCGCCACCGGGCTGCTGGCCGTTCCCGTGCTCGCGTCCTCGGCCGCCTACGCGGTGGCCGAGGCCTTCGGCTGGGAAGAGGGGCTGGAGCGGCACTGGCGCGAGGCCAAGGAGTTCTACGGGATCATCGCGGTGGCCACGCTGGTCGGCACCGCGCTCGACTTCACGCCCATCGACCCCATGAAGGCGCTCTACTGGAGCGCGGTGATCAACGGCGTGGTGGCGGTGCCGATCATGGCGGCCATGATGATCCTCGTGACGCGCGAGAACGTGATGGGCGTGTTCACCTCCGGGCGCCGCACCCGCTGGCTGGGGTGGGGCGGCACCGCGCTGATGGGCTTCGCCGCGCTGATGATGGGGTGGGACCTGGTGCGCTGAATCGGGGCCCCGGGCGCGGCGCGTTATTCTTGGGCGCCTGCGCCCCTCGCGTTTCCCGTTGTCCTGACTGCTCCCGAATGTCCGTTTCGTCCGTTCTTTCCCGCGCGTTCCTCCGCGCACGCCATCCCCGTCCCGCGCTCCCCGCCGCACTCTGACGGCTTCTCCCGTGCAAGCGACTCTTTTCCAGGCCGGCCCCGTGCTGGTCTTCATGGCCTGCGTGGCGCTGGCCACCTACGCGCAGAACCTCACCGGCTTCGCGTTCAGCCTGATCCTGCTCGGGCTGGTGTCGGTGCTGCACGTCGCCAGCGTGAGCGACACGGCCAATGCGGCCACGGTGCTGAGCCTGATCAACGCCTGGACCTACTTCCGCGCCCGGCCCGGCGTGGTGCCATGGCAGCTGATGAAGCCGGCGCTCAACGGCAGCACGGTGGGCGTGATCGTCGGCCTGATGCTGCTGACCTGGCTCAGCGGCGGCGCGGTCGACTGGCTGCGCGGGCTGCTGGGCGTGTCGATCCTGGGCTGCGCGGTGCTGCTGGTGCTGCAGGCGAGGCCGCTGCCGGTGGTGTCGGGGCGCACGAGCTTCGCCGTCATCGGCGGGCTTTCGGGCGTGCTGGGCGGGCTCTTCTCCAGCTCGGGGCCGCCCATCGTGTTCCACATGTACCGCCAGCCGCTGGACCGCGAGCTGGTGCGCCGCGCGCTGCTGTTGATGTTCGCCTTCAACTCGCTGGTGCGGCTGGTGATCGTGGTACCCACGGGGCATTTCTCGCTGCATTCGGCGTTGCTGGCAGGCTGCGCGATGCCGGTGGTCTACGGCGTGACGCGGCTGCACCATCGCCTGCCCAACAAGCTGCAGCCGCGCACGCTCAAGTGGCTGGTCGGCGGGCTGCTCGCGGTGGCGGGTTCGACGCTGGTGGCCACCGCATGGGTGGCCATCGCGCACCGCTGAGCCTCACCCGAGGCCGCCCGAGGCCACCCGAAAATCGCCCGGTGGCCCGGGAATTGCAACCTCCACGCAAGGGTTTCCCCGTACGTGGCATACCGGCCCCCACATACGCGTTATGGGCGCCTCCGTATGCAAGACGCCGGACAAGCCGCTAACGTCCATGACTGACCCATGACGGGTCGCCCACGAGCCCCAAAAGCATGAGCACCGACAGCAGCAAGATTCAACCGATCCGCTTTTTCCATCGCGGAAAGATCGTCGACGTCACCGGCGTCCACCCGACCCGTTCAGTGCTCGACTGGCTGCGCGAGGACGCCCGCTGCACCGGCACCAAGGAAGGCTGCAACGAAGGCGACTGCGGCGCCTGCACCGTCGTCATCGGCGAGCTGGCCGCCGACCCCCAGGCCCCCGGCACGGTCGACGGCCTGAGCCTGCAGACCGTCAACGCCTGCATCCAGTTCCTGCCCACGCTGCACGGCAAGGCCCTGTTCACGGTCGAGGACCTGAAGGCGCAGGCCCAGTGCCAGGCCAAGACGCAGAACGCGGACACTGGCCACCATGGCAAGCACCCGGTGCACACGCTGCACCCCGTGCAGCAGGCCATGGTCGACTGCCACGGCTCCCAGTGCGGCTTCTGCACGCCCGGGTTCGTGATGTCGCTGTGGGCCAGCTACGAGCACCACCAGGCCGAGGGCACGCAGCCCACGCGCCAGCAGCTGGCCGACGACCTCTCGGGCAACCTGTGCCGCTGCACCGGCTACCGCCCCATCCTCGACGCCGGCCAGCGCATGTTCGACCTGCCCTCCGTGCGCCTCGACACCAGGCCCGTGGTCGCCGCGCTCACCGCGCTGCAGAACGACGGCCTGGACCTGAACTACGCCGCCCCGCTGGGCGCGCGCATTGACCACTTCCACGCCCCCAAGACCCTGGCCCAGCTCGCCGCCCTGCGCGAGCAGAAGCCGCGCGCGCAGCTGCTGGCCGGCTCCACCGACGTGGGGCTTTGGGTCAACAAGCAGTTCCGCGACCTGGGCGACATCATCTACGTGGGCGACGTGGCCGAGTTGAAGACCATCGAGGATCGCCCGGACAACGGCGGCGAGCTCTACATCGGCGCCGGCGCCTCGCTCGAATCCGCCTTCGCGGCGCTGGTGGAGCGCGTGCCCAGCCTGGCCGAGGTGTGGCTGCGCTTCGCCTCGCCGCCGATCCGGCATGCCGGCACCATGGGCGGCAACGTGGCCAACGGCTCGCCCATCGGCGATTCGCCGCCGGTGCTGATGTCGCTCGATGCGCAGATCGAACTGCGCCGAGGCGATGTGGTGCGCCGCATGCCGCTGCCCGAGTTCTATCTGGACTACATGAAGAACCAGCTCCAGCCGGGCGAGTTCGTCCAGGGCCTGGCCGTTCCGCACGCCGCGATGCGCCGCCAGGTGCGCGCCTACAAGATCAGCAAGCGCTTCGACTGCGACATTTCGGCGCTGTGCGCGGGCTTCGCCATCGAGCTCGAGGCGGGCAGCGACACGGTGAAGGCCGTGCGCCTGGCCTTCGGCGGCATGGCCGCGACCGTCAAGCGCGCCGCGAACGCCGAGGCCGCGCTGGTCGGCAAGCCCTGGACCCAGGCCAGCGTCGCCACCGCCAAGCTCGCGCTGGCGCAGGACTTCAAGCCGCTGTCGGACATGCGCGCATCGGCCGACTACCGGCTGCTGGTGGCGCAGAACCTGATCCAGCGCCTCTGGCTCGAAACGCGGGCGGAGGAGGCGCTGTCCATCGAGGAAACCAGCGTCTGGAGCGTGATGCCCCATGCCGTCAATGCGACTGCGCAAGGAGTCTGACCATGAACAAACCCATCGACGCCCGCCTGCTGCAGCCCGCCGAGGCCTTTGCCGACTACCTGACCAACAACGCCGCGCGCATCGACGTGGGCGCCGAGGCGCTGGCGCACGAGCGCGGCATGCGCGTGGGCATCAGCCGCCCGCACGAATCGGCGCACCTGCACGTGGCCGGCGAGGCCACCTACATCGACGACATCCCGGAACTCGCCGGCACGCTGCACTGCGCGCTGGGGCTTTCGCCGGCCGCCAACGGCCGCGTCACGGCGATCTCGCTGGACGCCATCCGCGCGATGCCGGGCGTGGTCGCGGTCATCACCGCCGACGACATTCCGGGCACAAACGACTGCGGCTCGATCATCCATGACGACCCGATCCTGCTGCCGGTGAACGACGGCGGCGAGATCCGCTACCTCGGCCAGCCGGTGTTCGCCGTGATCGCCGAGACCCGCGACGCCGCGCGCCGCGCCGCGGCGAAGGCCAAGGAGGCGCTGACCATCGAGGCCCAGCCGCCGGTGCTCACGCCGCAGGCCGCGCACGAGCGTGGCCAGTATGTGGTGCCGCCGATGCACATCGTGCGCAGCGGCGGTGCCGCCAACGAGGGCGACGAGGCGGCCGTGCGCACCGCCATCGCCAATGCGCCGCATCGCCACAAGGCCACCTTGGACGTGGGCGGACAGGAGCAGTTCTACCTCGAAGGCCAGATCAGCTACGCCATTCCGAAGGAAGGCGGCGCGTTGCACATCCACTGCTCCACGCAGCACCCGAGCGAGATGCAGCACCTGGTGGCGCATGCGCTGCACCTGCAGTCGAACGAGGTGCATGTCGAGTGCCGTCGCATGGGCGGCGGCTTCGGCGGCAAGGAATCGCAGTCGGCGCTCTTCGCATGCGTGGCCGCCATCGCGGCGCGGCAACTGCAGCGCCCCGTGAAGCTGCGGCTGGACCGCGACGACGACTTCATGGTCACGGGCCGTCGCCACTGCTTCTGGTACGAGTACGAGGTGGGCTACGACGGCGAGGGCCGCATCCTCGGCGCCGAGATCACCATGGTCTCGCGCGCCGGCCACTCGGCCGACCTCTCGGGCCCGGTGATGACGCGTGCGCTGTGCCACTTCGACAACGCCTACTGGCTGCCCAACGTGGCCATGCACGGCTTCTCGGGCAAGACCAACACGCAGAGCAACACCGCGTTCCGCGGCTTCGGTGGCCCGCAGGGCGCGATCGCCATCGAGAACATCCTGGATTCGGTGGCCCGAGAACTGAAGCGCGATCCGCTGGACGTGCGGCGCGTCAACTTCTACGGCAAGACGGAGAACAACGTCACGCCTTACCGCCAGACGGTCACCGACAACATCGTCCACGAACTCGTGGCCGACCTGGAGGCCAGCAGCGACTACCGCGCGCGGCGCGAGGACATCGCAGCCTTCAACGCGAAGAGCGCGGTTCTCAAGCGCGGCCTGGCGCTGGCGCCGCTGAAGTTCGGCATCTCCTTCAACGTGAAGCACTTCAACCAGGCCGGCGCGCTGGTGCACGTGTACACCGACGGCTCGATCCTGGTGAACCACGGCGGCACCGAGATGGGGCAGGGCCTGAACACCAAGGTGGCGCAGGTGGTGGCGCACGAGCTGGGCGTGAGCTTCGAGCGGGTGCGCGTCACGGCCACCGACACGACCAAGGTGGCCAACACCTCGGCCACGGCCGCATCGACCGGCGCCGACCTGAACGGCAAGGCCGCGCAGGACGCGGCGCGGCAGATCCGCGAGCGCCTGGCCGAATGCGCGACCGAGCGCCATGGCGGCAAGGCGAGCGAAGTGCGTTTTGCCAACGACGTGGTCGAGGTCAACGGCCGCTCGCTGGCCTTCAGCACCGTGGTGGGCGAGGCGTACCTCGACCGCAAGCAGCTGTGGTCCGACGGCTTCTACGCCACGCCCGGCCTGAGCTGGGACAAGGACAAGATGCAGGGCCGTCCGTTCTACTACTACGCCTACGGCGCGGCGGTGAGCGAGGTGATCGTGGACACGCTCACCGGCGAATGGAAGCTGCTGCGCGCCGACATCCTGCACGACGCGGGCAAGTCGCTGAACCCGGCGGTGGACATCGGCCAGGTCGAGGGCGCCTTCATCCAGGGCATGGGCTGGCTCACCACTGAAGAGCTGGTGTGGCACCCGCAAAGCGGCAAGCTCACCACGCACGCGCCCAGCACCTACAAGATTCCGACCGCCAACGACTGCCCGCCCGTGTTCAACGTGCGTTTGTTCGAAGGCCAGAATTTCGAAGACTCCATTCACCGCAGCAAGGCCGTGGGAGAACCGCCGCTGCTGCTGCCGTTCTCGGTGTTCTTCGCGATCCGCGACGCGGTGTCGGCGGCCGGTGGGCACAGGGTCGATCCGCCGCTGAAGGCGCCGGCCACCAGCGAGTCGATCCTCCGAGCCATCACCGCCGTGCAGGCGGTGGAACCCACATCGGCCGAATGACAGCGGGCCGTGCTCGCACGGTCCGAGCTTCACTTCCACACCCGGTTTCGCCAAATGCTGCGCTGTATAACTGTTCGCACAGACAAGAAAGGTGTGAACAGCCATGAGAGACCAGGCGCTTTTCGACAAGATCGATCTTCATTTGATCCGGGTGCTTCACACCGTGCTGACCGACCGCAGCGTTTCGCGCGCAGCCATCCGCCTGGGCATGTACCAGCCGGCCGTCTCGGCCGCGCTGAAGCGCCTGCGCGAGCTCTCGGGCGATCCGCTGCTGGTGCGCTCGGGCTCGGGCATGGTGCCCACCGACGCGGGGCTGCGCATGATCGAGCCGGCCGCCAGCATCCTGCGCGCGGCGGAGATGCTGTTCTCGGATGCGCGGGGCTTCGATCCGCAGTCGGCGGCCACCACCTTCCGCATCGCGGCCAGCGACTACATGGACCCGCTCTTCCTGCCCATGCTGGTGGCGCAGGTCAAGCGCGACGCGCCGCTGTGCCAGATCGAGATCCATGCGCTCACGCCCGACTCGGACTACCACGGGCACCTGGCGCTCGGCCAGGTCGACCTGGTGATCGGCAACTGGCTCAAGCCGCCGGAAGACCTGCACATGGCACGGCTCTTCGGGGACGACGTGGTCTCGCTGGTCAACAAGGACCATCCGGCGGTGCGCCGAGGCTGGGACCTGGAGACCTGGCTGGCGGCCGAGCACATCGCGCCCACGCCCATGCACCCGGGCGGGCGCGGCATCATCGACCAGATGCTCGACGAGCTGGGCCGGCAACGCAACATCACGGCGCGCTGCGCGCACTTCGGGCTCATTCCGGACATGGTGGCCTCCAGCCTTCTGGTGCTGACCACGGGGCGCCAGTACTGCGAGCGCTTCGCGTCGCGGCTGCCGCTGAAGATCCTCGACTGCCCGGTGGCGCTGCCGCGCCTCATGTACTACCAGCTCTGGCACGAACGCACCCATTCGTCGAGCTCTGCGCGCTGGCTGCGCGAATGCATCAAGGAGGTGGCGGCTTCGCTGCGGCCTCCGGTTTCCGCCACATCGGGCATGTCCGGCGCCCACGCGCGCCCGCCCGCCGCACCTGAAACCTCGGATCCCTGAGAGAACCCCGTTCGCGCCGGCGTCGTGAGCGGGGCAACGATGAAACCGCCACTACAACAGCTGGAGACAAGCGAAATGAGTACGTTTGAACAGGCGCCGAAAAGCGCCGAGCCCCGCGCGCCGGGGCATGTCGAGTCCGCGCGCCCGCGCGCGGCTGTGGGCAGCGCAAGCGGCTCGGGTCTGCTTGAACGCCTGTTCAAGCTCGATGCGCACAACACGACGGTGCGCACCGAAGTCATCGCGGGGCTGACCACCTTCCTGACGATGGCCTACATCATCTTCGTGAACCCGTCGATCCTCGGCGACGCGGGCATGCCCAAGGGGGCGGTCTTCGTGGCCACCTGCCTGATCGCGGCGCTGGGCACGCTGATCATGGGCCTGTACGCCAACTACCCGATCGCCATGGCGCCGGGCATGGGCCTGAACGCCTACTTCGCCTACGTGGTGGTGCTGGGCATGGGCTACACATGGCAGGTTGCGCTGGGCGCGGTGTTCATCTCGGGCTGCTTGTTCCTGATCGTCACGGTCACGGGGCTGCGGGAGCTCTTCATACAGGGCATACCGCAGTCGCTGCGAACGGCGATCACGGTGGGCATCGGCATGTTCCTGGCGCTCATCGCGCTGAAGAGCGCCGGCGTGGTCGCCGCATCGCCCGCCACCTTCGTCACGCTGGGCGACCTGCACTCGGCGCCGGTGATCCTGGCGACGCTGGGCTTCCTCATCATCGTGGCGCTGGACAAGCTCAAGGTGCGCGGCGCGATCCTGATCGGCATCGTCACCGTGACGGTGCTCTCGTTCTTCTTCGGCGGCAACAAGTTCCACGGCGTGTTCGACGCGCCGCCGTCCATCGCGCCGACCTTCATGCAGCTGGACATCCTGGGCGCGCTCAAGGGCGGCATCCTGAACGTGGTGCTGGTCTTCTTCCTGGTCGAGATGTTCGACGCCACCGGCACGCTGATGGGCGTGGCCAAGCGCGCCGGCCTGCTGGTGCCGGGCAAGATGGAGCGCATGAACAAGGCGCTCCTGGCCGACAGCGGCGCGATCTTCGCGGGCTCGCTGCTCGGCACCTCGAGCACCACGGCCTACGTGGAAAGCGCGGCCGGCGTGCAGGCCGGTGGCCGCACCGGCCTGACGGCCGTGGTGGTGGCTGTGCTCTTCCTGGCCTGCCTGATGATCTCGCCGCTGGCGGGCTCGGTGCCGGCCTACGCCACCGCGCCGGCGCTGCTCTTCGTGGGCTGCCTGATGCTGCGCGACCTGGTCGAGCTCGACTGGGAAGACACCACCGAAGTGATCCCGGCGGCGGTGACCGCGCTGGCGATGCCTTTCACCTACTCGATCGCCAACGGCCTGGCCTTCGGCTTCATCACCTACGCGGTGCTGAAGCTGTGCACCGGGCGGGCACGGGAAGTGCATGCGATGGTCTGGGTCATCGCAGCCGTGTTCCTCTTCAAGTTCGCCTATATCGGCGGGCATTGAAATGACGGACTGAGGCAAGCGCCGTCGGGCGCCGATGGTCGCGGGGACGCCATTAGACTCATGGCCGTTCCCGCTTTGTTGCTGTTGAACGAGACAAATCCACGAAACCCGGCATGACAACCCCCAGACTCCAGCTCGCCCACATCACCAAGCGGTATCCCGCGGTGGTGGCCAACAGCGACATCTCCCTGAGCGTCGCACCCGGCGAGATCCACGCCGTGCTCGGCGAGAACGGCGCCGGCAAGTCGACCCTGATGAAGATCATCTACGGCTCGGTGAAGCCCGACGAAGGCACGGTGATGTTCGACGGCCAGGCCGTCAGCCTGCGCAACCCGCAGCAGGCGAGGGCGCTGGGCATCAGCATGGTGTTCCAGCACTTCAGCCTGTTCGACACGCTCACCGTGGCCGAGAACGTCTGGCTGGGCCTGGACAAGTCGCTGCAGCTGGTCGAGGTCACGCGCAGCATCACGGCCAAGGCGAGCGAATACGGCCTGGACATCGACCCCTCGCGCCCGGTGCATACGCTGTCGGTGGGCGAGATGCAGCGGGTGGAGATCATCCGCGCGCTGCTCACCAACCCCAAGCTGCTGATCCTCGACGAGCCGACTTCGGTGCTGACGCCGCAGGCGGTGATCAAGCTCTTCACGGTGCTGAAGAAGCTGTCGTCGGAGGGCTGCAGCATCCTCTACATCAGCCACAAGCTGCACGAGATCCAGGAGCTGTGCAGCGCCTGCACGGTGCTGCGCGGCGGCAAGGTGACGGGGGTGTGCAATCCGCAGAACGAGAGCACGCAGTCGCTGTCGCGGCTGATGATCGGCAGCGAGCCGCCGCCGCTGCAGCACCGGCCGGCGCACGCGGGCGTGGTGGCGCTGCGCGTCGACAAGCTTTCGCTGGCGCGCGAGGACCAGTTCGGCGTCGACCTCGACGGCATCTCCTTCGAGGTGCGCGCGGGCGAGGTCGTCGGCATCGCGGGCGTTTCGGGCAACGGCCAGAAGGAGCTGCTCTACGCGCTCTCGGGCGAGGACGTGCGTGCCGAGGCGCCGATGGTCCGCGTGTTCGACAAGCCGGCCGGCCGGCTGCGCCCGCGCGCCCGTCGCGCGCTGGGCCTGCATTTCGTGCCGGAGGAGCGGCTGGGCCGTGGCGCCGTGCCCACGCTGGGGCTCGCGCACAACCTGCTGCTCACGCGCGGCGAGGCCGTGGGCAAGGGCGGGTGGATCAGCACCGGCGCGCTGGAGCGACAGGCGAAGGCCATCATCGAGCGCTTCAAGGTCAAGGCCGGCGGGCCGAAGGCGGCGGCGCGCTCGCTCTCGGGCGGCAACCTGCAGAAATTCATCGTCGGGCGCGAGATCGACGCGAACCCGAAGCTCTTCATCGTCTCCCAGCCGACCTGGGGCGTGGACGTGGGCGCGGCCGCGCTGATCCACGCCGAGATCCTCGCGCTGCGCGACGCGGGCTGCGCCGTGCTGGTCATCAGCGAGGAGCTCGACGAGCTCTTCAACATCAGCGACCGGCTGCACGTGATCGCCAAGGGGCGGCTGTCGCCTTCCATCGACCGCGCGGCCGCCACGCTGCCGCAGATCGGCGAGTGGATGAGCGGCCTGTGGCACGGCGCCGGCAAGACCACGGAGGCGGCTCATGCTTAAGCTCGAACCGCGTCCGGAGCTTTCGCGCTTCTGGAGCTATGCCTCGCCGATCCTGGCGCTGCTGATCACCGTGCTCATCGGCGTGGCGCTCTTCGCCGCGCTGGGCAAGGACCCGGTCAAGGGCCTGCTGGTGTTCTTCTACGAGCCCATCAAGAGCGGCTACGCCATTGGCGAGCTGATGGTGAAGGCCACGCCGCTGCTCATCATCGCGCTGGGGCTGGCGGTGTGCTTCCGCTCCAACGTGTGGAACATCGGCGCCGAGGGGCAGTTCGTGTTCGGCGCCATCGCGGCGGGCGGCGTGGCGCTGCTGGCCGACAAGAACACCGGGCAGTGGATCGTCGCGGCCATCCTGCTGGCGGGCATCCTCGGCGGCATGGTGTGGGCAGGCATCGTCGCCTTCCTGCGCGACAGGTGCAACGCCAACGAGATCCTGGTGAGCCTGATGCTGGTCTACGTGGCCACGCTGCTGCTGGGCTACATGGTCTACGGGCCCTGGAAGGACCCGCACGGCTACAACTTCCCGCAGACCAAGACCTTCGAGGCGGTCACGCAGATTCCGCGCCTGTTCAAGGGCTCGCGCGTGAGCATAGGCCTCGTGATCGCGCTGGTGGGGGCGGGGGCGTTGTGGGTGTTCCTGTTCCGCACGCGCGCGGGCTTCGCGCAGCAGGTCGGCGGGCTGGCGCCTGCGGCCTCGCGCTACGCGGGCTTCTCCGCGCGGCGTGCTGTGTGGGTCGCGCTGCTGACCTCGGGCGCCGCGGCCGGCCTGGCCGGCGCGCTCGAAGTGGCCGGGCCGCTAGGCCAGCTCACGCCCTACGTGCCGGCGGGCTACGGCTTCGCGGCCATCATCGTGGCCTTCGTCGGGCGGCTGCATCCGGTGGGCATGATCTTCTCGGCCATCCTGATGAGCATGTTCTACATCGGCGGCGAGCTGGCGCAGTCGCGCCTGGGGCTGCCCAAGTCGCTTACTGGCGTGTTCCAGGGGCTGCTGCTGTTCACGCTGCTGGCCTGCGACACGCTGATCGCCTACCGCATCCGGCGCAAGGCGGCCGCGAAGGTCGCCTCTTCCATGACCACGGCCTCGCTGCAGGCGAGCACGCCCATTACCGCACCCATTACTGCACCGGTCACGCGTGCCACCGAAGGGAGCAACTGACCATGGAGAGCTACGCACTCCTTTTGGGTTCCACGCTGAGCGCGGGCACCGTGCTCGCCATCGCGGCGCTGGGCCTGCTTATCAACGAGAAGGCCGGCATCGTCAACCTCGGCGCCGAAGGGATGATGCTGTGCGCCGCCATCGCGGGCTTCGCGACGGTCGTCACCACGCACAACCCCTGGCTGGGCTTTCTTGCCGGCATGGCGGCGGGCGCCTTGCTCGCGGCCTTCTTCGGCGTGCTGGTGATCTGGCTCAACACCAACCAGTACGCGACCGGCCTCGCGCTGAGCCTCTTCGGCGTGGGCTTCTCGGCCTTCGCGGGCATCAGCTTTGTGCAGGCCAAGCTGCCGGAAAGCGCCTCGTACGCCATACCGGTGCTGGGCGACATCCCGCTGGTCGGCCCGGCGCTCTTCCGCCATCACCCGATGGTGTATTTCGCGGTGGTGCTGACCTTCGCGCTGATCTGGTTCCTCTACCGCACGCGCGCCGGGCTGGTGCTGCGCTCGGTGGGCGAGTCGCCGGAGTCGGCGCATGCGCTGGGCTATCCGGTGCGGCGCATCCGCTTCATGGCGGTGATCGCGGGCGGTGCGCTGTGCGGGCTGGCGGGCGCGTATCTCTCGACGGTGTACACGCCGCTGTGGGTCGAGGGCATGGTGGCAGGCCGCGGCTGGATCGCGCTGGCGCTCACTACCTTCGCCACCTGGCGGCCGGTGCGCGTGCTGCTGGGCGCCTATCTCTTCGGCGGGGTGTCGATGCTGGGCTTTCACCTGCAAAGCAGCGGCGTGGACGTGCCGTCGCAGTTCCTCAGCATGCTGCAGTACATCGCGCCGATCGTGGTGCTGGCGCTGATCTCGCGCAACCCGGCTTTCATCCGCGCCAACATGCCGGCTTCCATCGGGAAACCGTTCTACCCCGGCTCATAATCGCGTTTCTCTTTTCCCGCCAACCTGTCCTTTTGAGGATTTCCGACAATGAATGATCTGAACAAGCGCTCCCTGCTCAAGCTGGCCGCCCTCACGGCGGTCGCTTCGGCGGCCCTGATCGGCTGCGGCAAGAAGAAGAAGCGGCAGCACCGGCCGCGGCGCCCGCGCCGGCCCCGGCACCTGCTGCGGCCGCTCCGGCTCCGGCAGCGCCGCTGAACATCGCATTCGCCTACGTCGGACCGGTGGGCGACGGCGGCTGGACCTTCGCGCATGACAACGCCCGCAAGGCGCTCGAGAAGGAATTCGGCGACAAGATCAAGACCACCTT
Source organism: Variovorax sp. TLI9-5A (assembly GCF_056867935.1). NCBI lineage: Bacteria > Pseudomonadati > Pseudomonadota > Betaproteobacteria > Burkholderiales > Comamonadaceae > Variovorax > Variovorax sp. TLI9-5A. Next base: position 2,154,331 of record NZ_CP200310.1, read on the forward strand.
CGTCGAGAGCGTGCCGGAAGGTGCCGACGCCGAGCGCGTGTTCCGCGACATGGTCGGCCAGGGCAACAAGCTGATCTTCGGCACCACCTTCGGCTACATGGAGCCCATGCTGAAGGTCGCGGCCGACAGCAAGGACGTGAAGTTCGAGCACGCCACCGGCTACAAGACCTCCGACAACATGCGCACCTACGACAGCCGCACGTACGAGGGCGCGTACATGGCCGGCGTCATTGCAGGTGCCATGACCAAGAGCAACACGCTGGGCGTGGTCGGTTCGGTGCCGATCCCCGAAGTGCTGCGCAACATCAACAGCTTCACGCTCGGCGCGCAGTCGGTGAATCCGAAGATCACGACCAAGGTCGTGTGGGTGAACGAGTGGTTCAGCCCGCCGAAGGAAACCGAAGCCGCCACCGCCCTCATCAACGGCGGCGCCGACGTGCTGTTCCAGAACACCGACTCGCCGGCCGTGCTCAAGACCGCGCAGGAAAAGGGCAAGCGCGCCTTCGGCTGGGACTCCGACATGACCGCCTACGGTCCCAAGGCCCATCTGGCCTCGGCCACCATCAACTGGGCTCCGTACTACATCAAGGCCACCCAGGAAGCCCTGGACGGCAAGTGGACCACCGGCCAGGCCTGGTGGGGCGTGAAGGAAGGCGCGATCGACCTCGTCTCCATCGCCGAAGACGTGCCGGCCGAAACCAAGGCCAAGGTCGAGGAAGTGAAGAAGGGCCTGAAGGACGGCAGCTTCGTGATCTGGAAGGGCCCGATCCTCGGCCAGGACGGCAAGGAAGTGGTCGCCAAGGACGCGGTGGCCGACGACAAGTTCCTGTCGGGCGTGAACTTCTACGTCAAGGGCGTCGAAGGCAAGGTGCCTGGCGGCGACAAGAAGTAACTGGCTCGCCCCCAGGCTGCGCGGGCACTTCGTGCCCGCTGCGCCAACCCCCTACCGGGGGGCAACACCTGCGGCCCGGCAAAGCCGGTTCCGCAGTGTTCGCGAAAGAGTCCGGGCTGCGCCGGCCTGTTCATATACACCGAAAAGTTCTAACGACCCGCACATGTTGCGGGTTTTCTTTTTTTGAGGTTACCTACCTGAAACCTCTGCTCCTCCGCTAAAGTAACAATTAGTGTCACTATTGCGCGCCGCCGCAGGGCGGAACGCGGCCGAGGCAAGTCCCGGAGGACCATCAACGCTCCATCACGACGAGACTGAAATGCAGGACGCAGTCACCAATCCCACGCACCCGGCGTCACAGCCGAATTTGCCCGATTCGCTGGAGATTCCTGGTTACGAGTTGCTGGAGGAGCTGGGCGCTGGCGGCTACGGCACCGTGTATCGCGCGCTGCAGCGCAGCACGGGCACCGTGGTCGCGATCAAGGTCGTGAAGCTGCAGGTGGGCAGCCAGCGCGTGGCGCGCTTCCATCGCGAGACAAAGCTCTGCGCCTCGCTGCACCATCCGCACATCGTGCAGCTGCTCGACAAGGGCGAGCAGGGCCCCTGCGTCTACGGCGTCTTCGAGTACGTGCCGGGCGAGACGCTCACCAGCCTGATCCGCCGCAAGGGCGCGCTCACGGCCACGGAGACCGGCCACCTGATGGCGGAAGTGCTCGATGCGCTGGACTGCGCGCACAGCGCGGGCATCGTGCACCGCGACCTGAAGCCCGACAACGTGATGGTCACCTTCACCGGTGCCGTTCCGCACGCGAAGGTGCTGGACTTCGGCATCGGCACCGTCATTCCCTCGAACCGCGGCGACGAGTTCCCGACGCTCACGATGACCGACGAGGCCCTGGGCACGCCGGCCTACAGCGCGCCCGAGCAGCTGCGCGGCGAGCCGCCGGGCGTCAAGTCCGACCTGTACGCGTGGGGCCTGATGTTCATCGAGTGCCTCACCGGCGCGCCCGCCATCCGCGGCGCGTCGGCGGCCGAGATCCTTCACCAGCAGCTGAGCCCGCAGGAAGTGCCGCTGCCCGCCGAGATCGCCAGCCACCCGGTGGCCTCCGTGCTGCGCCAGGCGCTGCGCAAGAAGGCCGCCGATCGCAGCGACTCCGCCGCCACCTTGCTGGCCGAACTCGGCCGCCTGCGGCTGGACGACCTCGTGGGCGTGCTCCGCTCGGCCAAGCTGGCGCAGGACGACGCGCTCGCGCAGACCGTGATCACCACGCGCGGCTTCTCCGAGAAACGGCAGCTGACCGTGCTGTGCTGCAGCGTCTCGGTGTGGCCCGACGCGGCCGACGACGAGAGCGCCGACGAGGCCTTGCCTTCAAACATCGAAAACCTCGAACTGCTCCAGCGCAACGAGCTGGCGCTGTTCTCCGAGACCGCCACGCGCCGCGGCGGCCTGCTGGCGGGCACGCTGGGCGACCGGATGATCGTGCTCTTCGGCTATCCGCACGCCAGCGACACCGATGCGCGGCAGGCCGGCAGGACGGCGATGGAACTCATCGCCCTGAGCCGTCAGCGCTCCGCCGCCATCGAGCAGGAGCACGGCGTGCATCTCGGTATCCGCATGGGCATGCACACCGGCATGGCGATCGTCGCCGCCGGCGAGATTCCGTCGGGCCACGCGGTCAACGTGGCGGTGCGGCTCGAAGGCGTGGCCGACACCGGCACGCTGCTGGCGAGCGAGAGCAGCTACCGGCTGCTGAGCCGCCACGCGCGCTTCGACAAGGCCGGCACCGTCACGCTGCCGGGCCAGTCCGGCGGCGTGCAGACCTACCGCCTCGGCGGGCAAGAGCAGGCCCCGGCTTCGGACGGATTCGCCGAACAGGCGCTGCACAAGGCCTGCATCGGCCGCGAGGCCGAGCTGCAGCAGCTGCGCTCGGCCTGGACCCGGGCCCGCGAGGCCCAGGGCGGCGCGGTGTGGATTCGCGGCGAGCCGGGCATCGGCAAGTCGTGCCTGGCCGACGTGCTGCGCGAGCAGGTGGCCAAGGAAGGCCTGCAGACCGTCGTGGCGCAGTGCCAGCCCGAGAACCAAAACAACGCGCTGACACCGTTCCTCGCGCTGCTGCGCCAGCGGCTCGACGCCATGCCGGACGCCGCTTCGCCCGACGCGCGGCGCGAGCGCCTGCGCGAGGCCCTGCACGCCGCGGGCTGCGACGGCGAGGCGGTACTGCCGATCTTCTGCGCGTGGCTGGCCCTTCCGCTGGGCGACCGCGCGCCGAGCCAGATGTCGCCGCCGATGCAGAAGGCGCTGCTGCTGCAATCGACCGCGCAGTGGCTTCTGCACATGGCCGAGACCTCGCCGCTCCTGCTGCTGCTGGAAGACGTGCATTGGGCCGACCCCACGACCATCGAGTTCGTCGAGCAGCTCATCGCCCAGTTGCCGCAGCGGCGCGTGCTGCTGGTGCTCACCGCGCGCCCCGAATGGGTGAAGCCCGAGGCCATGCAGGCCGAGTGCATCGAGGTGCGCCGGCTCGAGGACACGCAGGCAGCCGAGCTGGCGCGGCAGGCGCTGGCGCCGCGCGTCGTCGCGCCCCAGGTGATCGACAACGTGGTGCAGCGCACTGACGGCGTGCCGCTGTTCATCCAGGAAATGGCGCGCATGATGCTCGACGCCTACCTGGTCGAGAAGGATCACGTCTGGGTCTTCAAGGACACGGCGCAGCCGGCCGCCATTCCGGTCACGCTGCGGGACTCTCTGGTGAGCCGCTTCGACCGGCTCGGCCCCGTCAAGGGCCTGCTGCAGCTTGCCGCCACCATCGGCCGCCAGTTCGAGGCCGAGCTGCTGTGCGCCTGCTCGGGCAAGAGCGCCGAGGCGATGGACAAGGACATGTCCGTGCTGCTCGACGCGGGCCTTGTCGCGCCGGCCGGCCAGCCGGGCAGCTTCATCTTCCGCCACGCGCTGATCCGCGACACCGCCTACGAGAGCATGCTGGTCGCGCAGCGCCGGCAGTTGCACCGCAACGTCGCGCAGACGCTCATCGACAGCCAGCCGCAGCACGTGGCGAGCGAGCCCGGCAGCGTGGCCCAGCACTGGGCCGACGCGGGCGAGTACGCGCAGGCGGTGGCGCTGGCGGTGCGCCAGCTGCGCATCACGCAGCACCGCTCGCTCAACGACGAAACGATTTCCTACGCACAGCACATCGACGGCTGGATGGCGCACCTGGAAGGCGAGGCGCAGCGCGAGGCGCGGCTGGACGTGAACAGCTACGTCACGCAGGCCATGATGAACAAGTACGGCTGGGCGCACGCGCAGGTGGTGGACCGCATCGCGCTGTCGCAGGAACTGCTGTCCGACGCGGTGCCGCGCGAGAAGCAGGTGCAGCACCTGTGGACGCTGATCACCTTCCACCACGTGGCGAGCAACCGCGCCGAGGTGCAGCAGCTGAGCAACCGCCTGCTCGACCAGGCCGTTCAGCAGCAGGACCAGGGCGTGTTCGTCGCGGCGCAGACCTACCTCGGCCTCGCGCACTATTCCGACGGCGATTTCGAGCGCGCCGAGCAGTCGCTGACCGACGCCGTCGAGCGCTACAACCCCGAGGCCCACGCACACCATGCGGCCGACTTCGGCTTCGACACCCGCGTGTGGGCGACCACCGGCCGCGCACTCGTGCGCTGGTTCGCGGGCCACGACGTTGCCGCGCGCGCCGACGCCACCAACGCGGTGCGCTGGGCTCGCGAGATGTCGCACATCCCGTCGCTGAGCATGGCGCTGCTCTACCAGAGCCTGGGCCACCAGGGCCGCAACGACAAGGCGCGCGCGCTGGTGAGCACCGGCGAGCTGCTGGGCATCACGCAGCGCTACGGCCTGCCGGCCTTCCAGGGCTATGCCGAGATCATCCGCTGCTGGGCCACCGGCGACGTCGACAACATCGCAGCGGCCGACGCCTGGGTGCAGGCGCTGTGGGGCATGGGCTGCCGCTATTGCCAGACCTACTACCGCGCCTTCGCCGCCGACACGCTGGCCGCCAACAAGCGCTGGGACGAGGCGCTGGAGCGCATCGACGAATGCCTGCGCATGACCGACGAACTCAAGGAAGGGCTCTACCGGTCGGAGCTGCACCTGCAGAAGGCCCGCTACCTGCAGGGCGCCGGTGCCGATCGCGAGGCCGTGGCCGCGTGCTTCTCCAAGGCCGCCGAGGTGGCGCGCGAGGGCGCCAAGCACAGAACCGAGTACGAGGCCCTGGCGGCGATGCAGGCGCTGGCGGATTCCGCCTTGCCCGACGTTGCCGCGCGCCTGAAGAATCTGGCCGACCTGCGGCCGGAGTTGCCCGCGCGCATGCCGACGCATGCGCCGATTTCCTCTTGAACCAAGGATGAAGTAATCATGACTTTCCAAGTCCAAAGCGGTGACCCGCTGCTCGAGTTCCGCCTGGCCTACCTGCGCGCCATCGCCCGCTCGTGGCAGGACGACGCCTACCGTCGCGATCTGCTCGACCAGCAGGACATCCAGCCGATGCTGCACCGCGACTTCGGCCTGCCGACCGCTTGGCCCCAGCTCGACGTGTCGCTGTTCCTGAGCGCCGACCCGGCCCAGCGCGCCGAATGGAAGCCGATGCTCACCTCCGGCTGGGTCGGCCCCGACGATTCCTTCGTGATCGTGCTGCCGCAGGCACCGGCGTCGAACGCCTCCGAGGCGCTGGCCGCGTACTACCAGCTGTTCCCGAACTTCATGGGTTCCGCCGCATCGTTCGAGGCGGCCGTGCCGCCGCCCGGCATCGTCGGCGGCGCGCTGCCCACGGGCCTGGGCATTCCCGGCGGCGGCGACGGCTCGCTGCTGGCCTTCGGCGGCGTGGTGCTGCGCGCGATCGCCATCGCATGGCAGTCGCCCGAGCTCCTGTATGAGCTGACCCGCGACGCCGAGACCGACAAGGCCAACGTGCTGAGCCAATGGCTGGGCTACAACAACCCGTTCAACTTCAAGATCCTGTTCACCACCAACTCGGCCTTCACCTGGGATGCCGCCAAGGGCGAATGGAACCAGAAGAACGCCGACGGCACCGCGATCAAGAACGCCATCCGCCTGAACTATCCGACGGCACCGGTGGAAGAGAACATGCGCGCCATCGCGCTGACCTCGTACAACAACACGGGCGACCCCTATCCCTTCACCTGCTGAGTCCGCGACAGGGCAGGGGCCGGCCGCAGGCGCGCTGCAGGGCGCCACGGCCACGCTCCTGCTGACGCTGGCCGCGCGCGCCAATTCCGGCGGCGTGGCCGATGCGTCGGTGTTTTCCGATCCCGAGGCACGGCGCATCGCCGCGTCGCTGCCTTTCGACATCTCGGCCTACGCGGCCGACCCGGCCTTCGTGCGCAGCATCGTGCTGCGCGCCGCGCTCTTCGACCGCTTCGCGGCCGGTTTCCTTTCCGATCATCCCGACGCCTTGTGCATCACGCTGGGCGCGGGGCTGTGCACGCGCCGCAGCCGGCTCGGCACCGCGGCGGTGGCGCGTTCGCGCTGGCTCAACATCGATTTGCCCGATGCCATCGAGCTGCGGGCGCAGCACATGCCGCACGCTGATGAAGGCGAGGGCGCCGACATTGCCTGCTCCGTGCTCGACGAGCGCTGGCTCGATGCCGCCGGCCTGCCCGGCGACCGGCCCGTGCTCGCGATGCTGGAGGGCGTGTGCCCCTACCTGCCGCAGGCCCCGCTGGAGGCCGTGCTGCGCAGCCTCGCCGGTCGTTTCGCGCAAGGCACGAACTCGTGCGTCGTCGTGCTCGACCACGTGCATCCGGTGCTCGCCGCCCAGTCGATGGCGGTGGGCGGCATGCGGCTGCCGGTGGTGTCGGGCTTCGAAAGCGCCGCGCAGATCGCGCGCCTGCATCCGTCGATGCAGGTGCTGTCCGAAGACCACATCTACGGGCAGTTCTCGGAGAAGCACCGGCTTTTCGAGGCTGCATTCCGGGCCACGACCGGCGCATCGCCCTACGGCGTGGTGCGGCTCGCATTGGGCCGGCAACAGCCGCAAGACGATGCATAACGGCCCGATGCCGGATTTCTTCACCGACGTCTTCCGCTGGCATGACAGGTTCCTGCCGCCGGTGGTGCTTCGGGATCGCCTGCTGCTGGCCAGCGAGAACGACCTGCTGGTGCTGGGCTCGCCAGGCGTCATGGCCGTGGAGCGCGTGCTGCGCGAGGGAGTCAGCCTCGCCGCCTATTGCCGTACCGGAGAAGCCGCCGCGCAACTCGCGCAGTTGCTGCATGCGCTGGAGGCGCTCGCGCGCCAAGGGCTGGTGCGGCCCGTGGCAAAGAGCGACACCGATTCCTGGCTGGTTCCCGATTATTCGGCGGCGCATGTCCGCACGGCTCTTTCCGGGCAGGTGGATGCGATCGCGCTGTCGAAAGCGGTGGATGCCGGTTCGGCGGGCCGCTGGGCGCAGTCGCTGCCCGACGGCACCGAACTCAGCCTCGTGTTCTGCGACGACTATCTCGACCCCAGGCTTGCCGCCATCGACGCGGAGCAGCGCGCTTCGGGCCGGCCCTGGCTGCTGGTCAAGCCGACGGGAGAGCAGGCCATGGTTGGTCCTGTCTTCCGGGCTTCCGGCCCGTGCTGGCACTGCCTCGCGCACCGTTGGCTCAGGAACCGCCCGGCGCGCGCCTGGTGGCAGTCGCGGCACGGCAGCGCGGATAGCAGCGCGCCGGTTCGCGCCGGTACGGGGCTCGTCGGCGAGCGTCTCAGCCAGTTGCTTCCCCTCGCGTTGGAGATCGCGACCCATGCGGGCGACGCCCAGGTCCGGACGCTGGATTCGCCCGAGCCGCATTTCGTAGCCGTCCGCCCGCAATGCCCTCACTGCGGGACGCCCGGTCTCGTTGCGCGCAAGCAGCGCCAGCCAATCGTGCTGGCGCCGGGCCTGCCCACCGCAAGCCACGACGGCGGCTGGCGCACCGTGCCGGCTTCGGTCACGGTGCAACGGCTGATGCGTCACGTCAGCCCCCTCACCGGCGCGGTCGCGCGGATCGTGCCGCTGAACGCCGAAGCCGAGGGCGCGCTGACGGTCTACCGCAGCGAAATCTTCAGGACGCCGCCGGCCGGCGACGACGAGTTGCCCGGCGCGCTGACCCAGGTGTGCCTGGGCAAGGGCATGTCGATGGAGCAGTCCCGCGCCAGCGCTCTGTGCGAGGCGGCCGAGCGGCATTGCGCCTTTTTCCAGGGCGACGAGGCCTGGCTGATCGCGCCCGCCGCCGATCTGGATGCTCCCTGCATCGAGCCGCAGGCTCTGGCGCTCTTCAGCGAACGCCAGCGCGAGCGTTTCGACACGCACAAGCCGCCGCATGCCGTGGCCCCGTCCGCCGCGATGGAGCAACAGCCTTCATGGTGGACGCCCGCCTGGTCGCTGACCGCCGACGAGCGCCGCTACCTGCCGCTGGCCTTCTGCTTCGCCAACGCGCCGGCGCAAAGCCAGCTTCACGTGGGCTGGACCTCGAACGGCTGCGCGGCGGGGAATACGCGCGAGGAAGCCATCCTCCAGGGCTTTCTCGAACTGGTGGAGCGCGACGCCGCCGCCGTCTGGTGGTACGGCCGCCACCGCCGGCCGGCGATCGGGCTCGACGGCCTCCCGGGCGACATCCTCCAGCGCATCGAGCGCACCTGCGGCCCGCGCTGGGAGCGCTGGGTGCTCGACATCACGCACGACTTCGGCATTCCGGTGGTTGTCGCCGTCGGCCGCCACCTGGACACGGGGGCCTGGGCGGTCGGCTTCGGCTGCAGCCCCGACCGCGCGCTGGCCTGTGAGCGGGCGCTCACGGAAATGAGCCAGCTGATCGCGGCGGGCAAGAGCTTCGCGGTGCCGTCCGCCGAATCCGGGGAGGAGGGGGCTCCGGCCTTCCTCATGCCGGAGGGCACCGCGCCGGTTTCGGCGGCTCCCGCCGCCCGGACCGACATCGCCGACGAGATCCGCCGCTGCGTAGGCATCGCCGCCTCGCTCGGCCTGGAAACCATCGTTCTCGACCACACCCGTCCCGATCTTCCCCTGTGCACGGTGAAGGTGGTGGTGCCGGGCCTGTGCCACATCTGGCCGGAGCTTGGCAATCCGCGCCTGTACGGCGTGCCGGCAGCCCTCGGATGGCGCGACACTCCCATGCGTGAAAGCGACCTGAATCCGCAGGCGCTTTACGTGTGAGATTGCGTATGAGATCGCGTAGGAGAATGCGGCGATGGCCATCTTCAGGAACAAGCTAGACCGGCGCGCCACCGTGCTGCGGCCGATGCATGCCTTCGGTCGCCGCGCCTCGGTCTGCCAGACGGTGCTGCGGGCGCCCGACGTATCCCAGGTCCACGCGATGGTGCGGTGGAACCGGCAGGCGTGGGAAATCGTCGACCAGAGCCGCAACGGCACCACGCTGAACGGCGAGCGCCTGCCCAGCGGCCGCTGGACCGCGCTGCCCCTCGGTGCCGAGGTCCGCATGGGCATCGGCGACGAGTCGATCTGGACCGTGGAAGACCTCGCGCCGCCGGCCACCTGCCTCTTTCCCGCCGATGCCAGCGATGCGGGCGCCATCCTGGAGCTGAACCCGCGCGAGAACCTGCTGCCGGACGAACAGGAGCCCGAGGCGAACGTCTACTTCCAGGACGGAAAATGGATGCTCGAGCACATCGACGGCATCGAGCTGCTGAGCGACGGCGTCATGGTCCGCACCTCGTCGAGCACCTGGGAATTCGTGCTGTGCGACGACCTGGACCTCACCTCCGAGACGCCGATTTCAACGCCCATGCCGGTGGCGCTGTCGGCCGATGTGACCTTGCACTTCGAGGTCAGCCAGGACGAGGAGCACACCAGCCTGAACCTGATGGCGCTGGGCAAGTCCGTGCCGCTGGGCGAACGCATCCATCACTACACCCTGGTCACGCTCGCGCGGCTGCGCCAGAAGGACGCGCAGCGCGGCGTCGCGCCGCAGAGCCAGGGCTGGGTCGGACTGGACGAGTTGTCGCGCATGCTGGGAGTGGAACCCTCCTACGTGAACATCCAGATCTTCCGCGCCAAGCACCAGGTCCTGAACGCGCTGCCGCCGCACCTGGCCGAGCCGCCGCTGGTCGAGCGCCGCCGCGGTACGGTGCGCCTGGGCAACTACCCCTTCCAGATTCGTGGCGGGGCGCAACCTCTGTAATCGTCTGTAATACCAATCACACCCTGCGCTCCCTAGAGTGACGTCCAGTGCGGTGCCACCGTGCCCGTACCGCCTTCAATCACTCTGTTTCATTCGGGATGTCGTCATGGGAATGATCTATTCCGTCACGGTCAACAACCATGCAAGCCACTCGGCTTACTTCATGGTGTTCCAGAACGACCCGACGCAACTGGCGCCGAATGCCCTGTCGCTGGCCTGGTTCGCCAAGTTCTCCAACCCGGGGCCGACCTCCCGCGTCAAGTTCCAGTGGAGCGTCGACATCGGCTTCGCCTGGGCCGAGACGGGCGAGCTGCAGCCCGGCGTGCAGTTCACCCCCACCGAAACCTATGAACCGAGCGGCTGCAACAACAAGATCACGCTCGACTGCAATCGCAGTTACCAGTTCGTGAACCCCGCGCAGGGGCCCGAGCAGTCGCGCCTCTATCTGGCCCAGTCGGGGGCCATCCCGGCCAGGTCCGCGGCCGCCGTGGGCGTGACCATGGGCGGCAGCACCGTGTACGCGGTGCAGGCGCGTACCGGCCAGAACCTGACCTTCTCGCCCCATCCGAAGTACTTCATCGCCTACGGCGACTTCGAGGAGGGCGACGTGATCGACGTCAGCTCGATCAACAACCCGCTGGAGCTGGCGTACCCCTCCGGCGTCTACGCACTGACCACCACGCTGAACGCGGACGGAAGCTGGGACCAGCCGGAGAGCCTGGCCCTTTCGAACGCAAGCCGCCTGCGCCTGCTCGCGGCGGCATGAACACCAAGCCTGTCACACGCCTTGTGGCTTCGTTGAGGACGACGACCATGAAGAAAAGAAGCACCCGCCACCCTGTCCACCCAGCCGCATCCGGCGCGACGTCGCCGGTGGCAATCGAATTCCAGGAGTCCGGCCATGCGCATGCAGCAAGCAACCGTTGAGAGAGTGGCCATGCGGCGCGTGTGCCTGGTGCCCCAGGGGGGGCGTCTGGAAGATCCGCAGGTCGACTGCCTGCCGATGGAGGAGGCTGTGTGGGAGCGCGGCTACACGCTGGTGATCGACGAGGTCAAGCGCGGTCTCTTGCAGGACTTCTGGAAGAACTACTACGGCGCCTCCGCCGAGATGGCGATGTCGGGCAACCGGCTGATGGAACTGCGCAAGGACATCATGGCGATCACGCCCGACTGCCTGGGCGAGCCGGCCGTGTTCCAGTTTCTCGTGAAGCTGACCCGCATGTGCGTGCGGGCGTACAGCGTGCAGGGCACGCTGCAGGTAGTAGCGGATTAAGCCTGCGCAGCCTGCAGCTGCGCCCCCATCTTCTGGTGGATCAGGTTCACCGCCTTCAGCGGGCGCAGCATCACCTTGAACTCGGTGATCTTTCCTTCGTCGTTCCACTTCATCATGTCGACGCCGTTGATCTGGATGCCGTCCAGTTCCAGCGTGAATTCGAGCACGCCGTCGCGTTCCGATTTCAGCTCGCGCACGTAGCGGAAGCTCTCGTTGAAGAACACCTGGAACGCCGCCGCCAGGTATTTCTGCGTGATGCGCTTGCCCACCTGGGGCGTGTGCACCACCGGCGAATGGAATACCGCCGCGTCGTCGAGCAGGGCGTCGAGCCCTGCGACATCGCGTTCCTTGACGAGCCGGTGCCAAGTGGCGAGGGTGTCGATCGGCATGAGTCTCCTGGGGTTGTTGTGGTCGATGACCGCCATTTGACGCACGCGCGGCGCTCATGGCAAGGCACCGCGCGCGCCTGGGCGACTCGGCCGCGCTCTGGCTTCAGGTCATACGGTCCAGAAGGCTGTACCAGGCCACGCCGCCGGCGATGTAGAAGCGCTGCAGGCCATGCAGCGGAATCGGCCGGATCGGAGTGACGGGGTACGGAAAGTCCGCGCCCGAATCCACCATCCGCGCCGCCAGGTGCCTGCCCATGCTCGTGGCCAGCGCGATGCCCCGGCCGTTGTAGCCCAGCGCGATCGTCATGCCCGGCGCCGGCGTGTGCACATGCGGCATGAAGTCGCGCGTGACGGCGATGCGGCCGGCCCAGCGGTACTGGTAGCGCAGCGGTCCGAGCTGCGGAAACAGCAGCTCCAGCGAGCGCTCCAGGTGCGCGAAATCGGCGGGACCGCCCGGGTCGGCGAAATGGCCGCGCCCGCCCATCAGCAGGCGGCCCTGCGCGTCCTTGCGGAAATAGAGCAGCAGGCGCTGCGAGGTCGAGGCGGTTTCGCCGCGCGGCAGGATGGCGTCGGCCGCCGCGCCCTTCAGCGGCTCGGTGGCCACGATGAAGCTGTTGGCCGCCAGCACCGTGCGCTTCAGCCCGGGCCACAGCGCGCCCGTGTAGCCGTTGGTCGCGATGACGACCTGCTCGGCGGTGACGCTCGCGCCTGTCGACGTGCTCGCATGCCAGTGAGAGCCACGCCGCTCCAGCGCGGTGACCTCGGTGCCGCCGTGCACGGCCACGCCCAGGCCCTGCGCGGCGCGCACCAGCCCGCGCGTGTAGGCCAGCGGCTGGATGCCGCCGGCGCGGCCGTCGAGCCAGCCGCCGGCGAAGGTATCGGTGCCCAGCCGTGCCGCGACGGCCGCGCGGTCGAGCATCTGCGTGTTCACGCCGCGCCTGGCCCATTGTTCGGCGCGCGCATGCAGGCCGGCCACGTCCTTCTCCGAATAGGAAACCTGCAGCCAGCCGTTGCGCACCGGCTGGCAGTCGATGCCGTGGCGCGCGATCAGGTCGAACACCAGGTCGGCCGAGCCCGACACAGCGTCGATCAGCGGCTCGGCGCGCTCGGCACCGAAGATCCGCACGAGCTCGTCGGGATCGTGCTTGAGCGTGGGGTTCACCTGTCCGCCGTTGCGCCCCGAGGCACCCCAGCCGGGCTCGTGTGCCTCGAGCACGCACACCTGTACGCCGGCCTCGGCCAGGTGCAGCGCGGCCGAAAGGCCGGTGAAGCCGCCGCCCACGATCAGCACGTCGGCCTTGCGCGATCCGGCGAGCGGCGGCGTCGGCGCAGCTGGGGGGGCTGTTGCAGCCCAGAGCGACGGCGGCATGGCACTGGCTGCGCTCATGCACGCACCTCAGGGGAGCCGGCCGCACCGGAAGGATGCAACACGCGCCGCAGGAAGTCCTGCGTGCGCGCATGGCGAGGCGCGCCCAGCACCTGCGCGGACGGGCCTTCCTCGACGATGCTGCCGCTGTGCAGGAAGCACACGCGGTCGGCCACCTCGCGGGCGAAGCCCATCTCGTGCGTGACCACGATCATCGTCATGCCCTCGTCGGCCAGCGCACGCATCACGCCGAGCACGTCGCCGACCAGCTCGGGGTCGAGCGCCGAGGTCGGCTCGTCGAACAGCATGGCCTCGGGCTTCATCGCGAGCGCGCGGGCGATCGCCACGCGCTGCTGCTGCCCGCCCGAGAGCTGCGCGGGCCAGGCCTGCGCCTTCTCGGCCAGCCCGACCTTGGCCAGCAGCGCCATCGCTTCCTCGCGCGCCTGCGCGGCGTTCTGGCGCAGCACGTAGACGGGGCCTTCCATCACGTTCTCCAGCACGGTGCGGTGCGGGAACAGGTTGAAGCGCTGGAACACCATGCCCATGCGGCTGCGCAGCCGGTGGATGTTCGGTGCGTTGCGGTCCACGCGCTCGCCGAAGGCGCGGATCTCGCCGCCCTCGTACGACTCCAGCGCGTTGATGCAGCGAAGCACGGTCGACTTGCCCGAGCCCGACGGGCCGATCAGGCACACCACCTCGCCCTTGTCCACGTGCAGGCTCACGCCTTGCAGCACGCGGTGCGCGCCGAAGCGCTTCTCGAGTCCCTCGACGTGGATCATGGCTGCTTCCTCCCGGCGGCGAAGCGCTTCTCGAGCCGTCGCAGGCCCCAGACCAGCGGCAGGCTCATCAGCAGGTAGAGGAGGGCGACCAGGGTGTAGACCGTCATGTTCTGGAAGGTCGACGAGGCGATGAGCTGGCCCGCGCGCGTCATCTCGGCCACGGTGATGGTCGAGACCAGCGAGGAGTCCTTCAGCATCATCACCAGCGTGTTGCCGTAGGGCGGCAGCGCGATGCGGAAGGCCTGCGGCAATATCACCCGCCGCATGATCAGCGCCGAGCGCATGCCCATGGCCTGCGCCGCTTCGCGCTGGCCTGGATCGACCGCCTCGATGCCGGCGCGGAAGTTCTCGGCCTGGTAGGCCGAGTAGGCGATGCCCAGCCCGATCACGCCGGCCTGGAAGGCCGTGAGCTGCACGCCGAACTCCGGCAGCACGAAGTAGATGTAGAAGAGCTGCACGATGATCGGCAGCCCGCGGATCACGTTGACGATCACCGTGGCGGCCCACGAGAGCGCGCGCACCGGCGAGAGCTTCATCAGCGCGAGCCCGAGGCCGAGCACGCTGCTCAGCAGGAAGGAGAGCACCGTCACCTGCACGGTCACCACGGCACCCTGCAGGAGGATCGGCAGGAAGTCCTGCGCGTGCTGGAGGAAGGAGGAAGCAGCCATCTGCATCAGTCCTGTCGCGCGGTGCGCAGCCCGTCGAATCGACCGGCCGACTTAGGCGGGCCCATTCGGGGAACACCGCGGAACCGGCTTTGCCGGGCCGCAGGTGTTGCCCCCTGCAAGGGGGTTGGCGCAGCGACACGAAGTGCGCGAAGACTGGGGGTGTGCATCAGATCCCCCACTTCTGGACGATCTTCGCCAGGGTGCCGTCGGCCTTGATGGCGGCGATCGCCTTGTTGATGCGTGCCAGCGTCTCGGTGTCGCCCTTGCGCACCACCAGGCAGACGTCGCCCACGTTCACGGCCTTGTAGCTGTCGACCAGCTTCACGCCGGGGAAGGTGTTCTGGCGGATCTGGTAGGCCATGATGGGCTGGTCGCCGAGGCCCGCCTTGATGCGCCCGAGCGAGAGGTCGCGCGTCATGTCGGCCACCGAGTCGTAGCTGCGCACTTCCTTGAAGATGCCCTTCTTGTTCAGCATGTCGAGGAACACCGTGCCGACCTGCGCGCCCACCACCTCGCCCTTGAGCTCGTCGAGCGAGACGTACGCGCGGGCGTCGTCGGCCTTGACGATCAGGCCCTCGCCGTACGAATAGACCGGGTCGCTGAAGTCGACCACCTCCTGGCGCGCCGGCGTCTTCAGCATGGCGGCCGAGACGATGTCGATCTTGCGCGCGGTGAGCGAGGGGATCAGCGCGGAGAACACCGTCTGCTGCACGTTGACGCCGAAGCCGCCGGCCTTGCCCACGGCGGTGACGGTGTCGACCATCATTCCCTGGATGCTGTTGGTCTTCACGTCCAGGAAGGTGAAGGGCACGCCGGTGGCCGTGGCGCCCACGTTGTAGGTGGGCGCGGCGCCCTGCGCGGCGGCCAGCGAGGCGGCGCCGGCGATGCAAAGACCCAGGGCCAGGCGATGAAGGCGGCGAACGATGCGATTCATGGAAGCACTCCTCGAAGCAAGGGAAGTTGAAGAAAGAAGAAAGAAAAGAGGGGCCGGAAAGGAAAGTGATGCGGGGCAGCGCGATGCAACATGCGTGCCAATAATCGATTCTTTTGAATCTCTAAACAATAAATAGAAACCACTAGTCGAATCATAAATATCGATATTCGATATCTCAGGGAGATGTGGCTATACTCCACCGCCATGGACTCCACGCCCGACACAGCCCCCGAAGACAGCCAGAGCCTGCTTTTCAACCAGTCGCTGGAGAAGGGCCTGGCCGTGCTGCGCGCCTTCAGCGCCCGGCGCCGCACCATGACGCTGGCCGACGTGGCCGAGGCCACCGACATCACCAAGAGCTCGGCGCAGCGCATGGTCTTCACGCTCGAGAAGCTGGGCTATGTGCGCAAGCACCCGAAGACGAGGCGCTACCAGCTCACGCCGAGGGTCATGGAGATCGGCTTCAACTACCTCGCGGCGCACTCGCTGATCGACGTGGCCAACCCCTTCCTGTCGGAGCTGACCAAGGTGACGACCGAAACCTCCTGCCTCACCGAGCCCGACGGGCTGGACATGGTCTACGTGGCGCGCTTCGTCAGCGCGCAGTTCGTGCCGGTGCACATGCCCATCGGCAGCCGCATTCCCATGTACTGCACGGCTTCGGGGCGCGCCTTCCTCAGCGCGCTGCCCGAGGACGAGGCGCGTGCGCTCATCGAAGCCTCCGACCGCGTGGCCCACACCATGCACACCCGCACCGGCGTGGACGAGATCCTGGAAGAGCTGCGCCAGGCGCGGCAGCAGGGCTTCGCCACCAATGCCGAGGAGCTCTTTCTCGGCGACATGACCATCGCCGCGCCGGTGCTGGGCGCGCAGGGCAGGCCGGTGGCCTCGGTTCACGTCGTCGCGCCCACCAGCCGCTGGACGCTGGAGGAGGCGGTGCGCAAGCTGGCGCCCACGCTGCTGCTGTGCGCGCGCTCGCTCACCAGCTCGGCACGCAGCATCGACTGAGACCTATACGGTTTCAGACATCGCGCCGGCAGGTGGCTGCCCTTATGCTGTGCGGGATCACAACGCAGCAGCAGTTCGCACCCACCATGACCGATTTACGCCCCACCTACGACAAGAGCTTCGACCGCATCGCCGCCGACCGCCTGCCCGCGCTGCTGCGCGCCATGCCCAAGGCGGAGCTGCACATGCACATCGAGGGCTCGCTCGAACCCGAGCTCATCTTCGCGCTCGTGCAGCGCAACGGCGTGTCCATTCCCTACGCCAGCGTCGAGGAGCTGCGCAAGGCCTACGCCTTCACCAACCTGCAGAGCTTCCTGGACATCTACTACGCCGGCGCCAGCGTGCTGATCAAGGAGCAGGACTTCCACGACATGGCCTGGGCCTACCTGGAGCGCGCCGCGGCCGACAACGTGGTGCACACCGAGATGTTCTTCGACCCGCAGACGCACACCGCGCGCGGCGTGCCGATGGAAACCGTGGTCAACGGGCTGCACCGCGCCTGCGTCGATGCGCAACCGAAGCTGGGCGTGAGCGCATCGCTCATCCTGTGCTTCCTGCGCCACCTGAGCGAGGAAGACGCCTTCGAGACGCTGGAGCAGGCGCTGCCCTACCGCGACAAGTTCATCGGCGTGGGGCTCGACTCCAGCGAGGTCGGCCATCCGCCCGAGAAGTTCGCCCGCGTGTTCGCGCGCTGCCGCGAGCTGGGCTTCCACCTCGTCGCGCACGCTGGCGAGGAAGGCCCGCCCGAATACGTGTGGAGCGCGCTCGACGTGCTGAAGGTGGAGCGCGTCGATCACGGCGTGCAGAGCACCAAGGACCCTGAGCTGATGAAGCGCCTGGCGAAGGACCGCATTCCGCTCACCGTGTGCCCGCTCTCGAACCTCAAGCTCTGCGTGTTTCCCGACCTGTCGAAGCACAACCTCGGCGCGCTGCTCGACGCAGGGCTGGTGGCCACCGTCAACTCCGACGACCCGGCCTACTTCGGCGGCTACATGAACCAGAACTTCACCGAGACCTTCGCCGCCACTGGCCTGAACGCGCAACAGGCCTGGCAGCTCGCAGCGAACAGCTTCGAGGGCAGCTTCATCGACGCGGCCGCCAGGCGCGCCTACGTCGACCGGCTCAACGCCGTCTTCGCGAGCTTCTGATCGGCGGCGGGCCGCGCCACCAGCAGCGGCATCGCCACCAGCGCACAGGCGCTGGCCGCCAGCCAAACCATCGGCCAGCCCTGCAGCGCCAGCAGGTGCGGAATGGAGAAGGGCGTGACGAAGCACACCAGGAACACACTGGTGTTCGCCATCCCCAGCGCGGTGCCGGCACGCGATGCGCCGGCCAGCGTGGCGAGCTCGGTGTAGGCCACGCCGTGCCATGCCGACACGCACACGCCGCTCACGCCCAGCAGCACGACCAGCGCGATGCGAAGCGCCAGTGAATCAACAGCGTGCGTGCCCGCGGCCAGTGCCAGTGCCGCGAGGCCCGCGAAAAGAAGAACCGTGAGCCCGCTGCAGGCGCGCAGGTAGGCCGGCCGGTTCCTTTTGCGGTCGGTCCAGCGGCCGCTCCACACGCGCATGACCATCGCGCCGCCCTGCACGAACACCATCGTCGCGGTGATGGTTGCGAGGCCCGCGTGGCCGAAGTCGTGCAGGAACACCGTGCCGAAGGAGAGCACCGCGAACTGCGGCGCGCAAAGAATGCCGATGCCGGCCACGATGCGCCACACGCGCGCATCGCGCAGCGGACCGGACTTCGGCGCGGCGGCTGAAGCCGGCGCGGACTTGTCGTTGTGCGGCGCGATGGGCGGCTCGTGCACCCAGGCCCAGCTCATCACCGCGCTCAGCGCGCACAGCAGCGCGAGCAGGCCGTAGAGCGCCGCGAAGCCGAAGTGCAGCGCAACGAAGGGCAGCACCAGCGCGCCGATGCCGCCGCCCATCGGCACGGCCGTCTGGCGGATGCTCATGGCGAGGCCGCGCTCGCTGGCGTCGAACCAGGTCATCACCGCGCGGCCGCTGGCGCCGTTGACGCTGCCGCCGAGCAGGCCCACCAGCAGCAGCCCGCTGCCCAGCCAGCCCAGCCCCGGAATGTGCCCCGCGGCCGGCGCGGCCCACAGCGCCATCGCGATGAGCGCGAGGGCCGTGCTGCCCAGGCCCGCCAGCAGCACGGGACGGTCGCCCCAGCGGTCGGTCAGCAGGCCCCAGGGCAGCTCGCTCACCGCGATGCCCAGTCCCATGAGACCGAGTACCAGCCCGAGGGTGGCGTTGTCCAGCTGGTAGCCGGTGCGCATCAGCACGGCGGTCATCGGGATGCCGCTGAAGGCCACCGAGAAGGCAGCATTGGCGGCCACGCCTGCCGCCAGCACCTTCCAGCGGTGGCGCGGCGTGAACGAAGAGGAGACGGGGGAAGAAGGCGAGTGGGTCATCTTGCCGGGCAGTTTCCGTCTCGGCGAAGGTTTTGAAAATCAGAAAATAATTGGCGAATCGTCCTGAAAAACAGGATGATCGCCACGAAACCCGAAGGAGCCGGAATGAGCCAGGTGATGTTCGATCTCGACGTGCTGCGCACTTTCTCCACCGGTATCGCGCTCGGCAGCTTCGCGCGTGCCGCCGACAAGCTGGGCCGCTCGACCTCCGCCGTGAGCGCGCAGTTGAAGAAGCTCGAATCGCAGGCCGGCACAGTGCTCTTCCGCAAGGCGGGCCGGGGGCTGGAGCTCACCGATGCCGGAGAGACGCTGCTGGCGTATGCCCACCGCATGCTCGAACTCAACGAAGAAGCCAGTGCCGCCATGCGTGGTGCAGACCTGCAGGGATCCGTGCGGCTGGGCCTGCAGGAAGACTTCGGCGAGACGCTGCTGCCGGCCGTGCTGGGCCGCTTCGCGCGCGCGCATCCCAAGGTGCGCATCGAGGCCTGCGTGGCGCGCAGCAGCGAGTTGCGCGAGCGGCTCGAACTCGGCCAGCTCGACCTGGCCCTGGCGTGGGACGCGGGCGACCAGCCGCTGTCGCCGTATGCCGAGCGCGTCGCGCGGCTGCCCCTGCTGTGGATCGGGCCGCGTACGCCCGAGCGGGTAGAGGCGCCCTGGTGGACGCAGCGCGAGCAATTCGGCGGCGTGCGCCAGCCCAAGAGCAAGGAACCGCTGCCGCTCATCATGCTCGACGCGCCTTGCCCGCTGCGAGAGATCGTCATCACTGCGCTCGACAAGGCCGGCGTGCCGTGGCGGCGCGCCTTCGGCAGTGCCAGCCTCGCGGCGCTGTGGGCCGCGGCCTCGGCCGGGCTGGGCCTCACCGTGCGCACGCCCTTCGGCCTGCCATCGCACGTGCGCGCCATCGACCGTTCGACGCTGGCGCTGCCCGCGCTGCCGCAGATTTCACTCGTGCTCTATCGCGCGCAGGCCCTGCCGGAAGCGCCCGCGAGCCGCCTTGCCGCGCTGCTGCTGGAGGCCGTGCGCCAGCATGTCATGCCGGCCGGCTTGCCGATGCGGGAGAATCCGCCGCTGGAGACAAGAACAAAAGTGATACGGCATGGCAACGCAAAACTTCCTGCACCTGTGGGATGACAGGTTCCTCTACATCACACCGGCCATCCAGTCGGGCCTGACGGCCCGCTCGTCGGCCACGCTGCTGGCCTCGGTCAGCGGGCATCCGTTCACGCTGGAGGCAGTCGACGGCACCCGCGTGCGCTGCACCGCCGCACTGGTCGCGCCGCACGTGTCGCGGCGGCTCGACGTCGACGGCTGCGGGCTGCTCTCGCTGAACCTCGACCCGGCTTCCAGCGCCTACCGCATGCTCGCGCGGCGCATGGGCGGCCACGGCATCCAGCCCATCGACGCGCGGCGCTTCGGCGCGCTGCGCGACGACTTCCAGCCGGCGCAATGCGGCGCGCTGCCCAACGAGCGGCTGCAGTCGCTCAGCGCGAAGATGGTCGAGGCCATCACCGAGAGCCCCGAGCTGCAGGCGCCGCTCGATCCGCGCGTCGACCGCGTGCTGCAGGCCATCCGCGCGCATGCGGGGCAGATCGCGCTGCCCGATCTCGCGGCAGTGGCCTGCCTCTCGCCCGATCGCCTCACGCACCTCTTCGCAGAGCAGGTGGGCGTGTCGGTCAAGCGCTATGCGCTGTGGACCAAGGTGCGCCGCACGGTGCAGCAGTTCACCGGCCACGGCTCGCTCACCGACGTGGCGCTGATCAGCGGCTTCACCGACGCGGCGCACATGAGCCGCACCTTCCAGCGCTACTTCGGCCTGCCGCCTTCGTTCCTGGCGAGCCAGGTGCGCGTGACGGCCGACGAGCAGGCCTCGCACGCATGGGGCCAGAGCGTGCAGATGCATTGAATCTGCATTGCAGCGGCTGCGTACAAGCCGTGCGCCGCGAGGCTGCCTAAGCTCCGGAACGCTCCGCCAAGAGAGCATCAACTGGAGACATCATGAGACTTTCGATCCGTCGCGGCATCGTGCCGCTGTCGTTGCTCGCGCTCGCCGCCGCGGCCGTTCTCACAGCCTGCGGAGGCGGTGGTGGAGGCAGCGGCTTCTCGTTCCTCCCGCCGCCTTCCACGCCGGCCAACCCGCCGGCCGATGGCACCTACAAGGCCGAGATCCGCCGCACGTCGATGGGCGTGCCGCACATCAAGGCCGACAACTGGCCCGGCGTGGGTTACGGCTACGGCTACGCGCAGGCGGAGGACGACCTGTGCACCATGGCCGACTCCTTCCTTACCTACCGCGGCGAGCGCTCGCAGTATTTCGGCGCGGACGCGAAGCTGGTGGCCAGCAGCACCATCGGGCTGCCGAAGAACATCGACTCCGACTTCTTCCACCGGCACGTGATCTCGGCCGACGTGCTGCAGAAGATGATCGACGCGCAGCCCGACAACCTGAAGAAGCTGGTCGTGGGCTTCGCGGCCGGCTACAACCGCTACGTGCGCGAGGTGAAGGCAGGCGGCACAGCCCATGCGGCCTGCCGCAACGAGGCGTGGGTGCAGCCCATCACCACCGACGACATCTACCGCCGCATGTACGCGGCCAACCTCGCGGGCGGCTACAGCAACTTCCTCGCGAACATCGCCAACGCGACGGCGCCTGCGGTGGTGGCGCCCACCAAGGTGTCGGCGCACCGCCCCGTCCACAGGAAGGCGGCGATACGGATGGCGGCACTGAAGATCGAGGAGCCCGAGCTGCAGGTGGGCGGCCACGAGGGCGTGGGCAGCAACATGATCGGCTTCGGCACCGCCGCCACCGGCGATTCGAGTCCGTTGCTCTTCGGCAACCCGCACTGGTACTGGCGCGGACCCGACCGCTTCTACCAGGCGCAGCTCACCATTCCGGGCGAGCTGAACATCAGCGGCACCTCGTTCCTCGGCATTCCGGTGATCCTCATCGGCTTCAACGACAACATCGCGTGGAGCCACACCGTGTCGACGGCGCGGCGCTTCGGTTTCTTCCAGCTGAAGCTGGCATCGGGCGACCCGACCAGCTACATGCGCGACGGCGCGGCAGTGAAGATGCAGCCCTCGACGATCACTGTGAAGGTGAAGGGCACCGACGGCGCGATGACGCAGGTCACGCGCACTCTCTACAAGAGCGAGTACGGCCCGATGGTCAACCTGGCGCCGATGAACGCCGGCCTGGCATGGAGCCAAACCATGGCTTTCGCCATCCGCGACATCAACGGCGAGAACTACCGAACCTTCCGCAATTGGATGCGCTGGAACCAGGCGAAGTCGCTCGACGAGTTCATCGCCATCCAGCGTGAGGAAACCGCGATTCCATGGGTCAACACCGTGGCCGTGGGCCGTGGCAGCGCCAAGGCCTGGTACGCCGACATCGGCGCCGTGCCCAATGTGTCGCCCGCGCAGGTGACCGACTGCACCACGGCCATCGGCACCTCGATGCAGGCGACGCTGCCGCGCGTGCCGATCTTCGACGGCTCGCGCAGCGCCTGCGACTGGCAGACCGATGCCGACTCGGCGCAGAAGGGCGCCATCGGCGCGTCTCGCATGCCCAACCTGCAGCGCGACGACTACGTGGCGAACATGAACGACAGCTACTGGCTGGCCAACCCGAAGGCGCCGATGACCGGCTTCCCGGCCATCATGGGCCCGGCCGGCTCCGACCCCGTGAGCTTCCGCACCCGCATGGGCAACGTGCTGGCGCAGGGCCGCATCGACGGCTCCGACAGCTATGGCGCGAAGGGCGCGACGCCCGACACGGTGAAGCGCATGGTGCTGAACAGCCGTGTGCTCACGGCCGAGCTCTTCAAGGCGCAGGCGTTGCCCATCGTGTGCGCCACCTCGCCGATCAAGATCTCCGCCGACCCGCTGACGAGCGAAGCCATCGGCCCGGACGTCGACGTCACGGCGGCCTGCAGCGCGCTGCAGGCCTGGGACGGCGCCGGCACGAGCGGTTCGAAGGGCGCGCACCTGTGGGACGAGTTCTGGAGCCGCGCATCGCAGATTCCGGCGGCCTCGCTCTACAACGTGCCCTTCGATCCGGCGGACCCGATCCACACGCCGCGCGACCTGAACAGTGCGGCCGCCACGCAGCTGCAGCAGGCCTTCGGCGCCGCCGTCGCCCGCGTTCAGGCCAGCGGCTACGCGGTGGATGCCGCACGCGGCGACTACCTGTTCGCCACGCGCGGCGGCAAGAAGATTCCGCTGTACGGCGGCTGCGGCGGCCCGGGCTACTTCACCATCGCCTGTTCTGAGAACCGTCTCGACAAGGGCGGCTACACCATGGACAGCAACCCGAACGGCAACAGCTACATGCAGGTCGTGCGTTTCCCCGACGGCGGCGTGGAGGCCCACACCTTCCTGACTTTCTCGCTCTCGGACGATCCGGCCTCGGCGCACAACGGCGACTACACCCGCGCCTACAGCGAGGGCAAGTGGCTCAAGGTGCCGTTCTCCGAATCGGAGATCAAGGCCGACGCGAGCTACCACAGCACGTCGATTGCCGAATGACATCGCCGACAAGCTGAGTAAAGAAGGGGCGCGTGCGGGGCGCGCCATCGGCCGCCGGTTTTAAGATAGCCGGCGAACGCGCCACGCACGCTCACGGCCCACGCAGCTGCGTTCCTCATACAACAGGAACACTGCATGCGCCCGAAATCTTCGCGCGGCCTCGGGCCGCTTTTTTTCGTGCCGGTTGCCATGGCCCTTGTGGCCTGCACTGGCATTTCCGACCGGTCTTCTTCTGCATCTCTCCAGGATTCCTCGGCGCGCTCCGCCGGCTACAAGGCCGAGATACGCCGCACCGCCATGGGCGTGCCGCACATCAAGGCCGACGACTGGGCCGGCGCGGGCTATGGCTACGGCTATGCGCAGGCGCAGGACGACCTGTGCACCATGGCCGACGGCTTTCTCACCTACCGGGGCGAGCGCTCCGAGTTCTTCGGTGCGGAGGCCAGGCCGCCGGCCAGCGGCACCATCGGCCGGCCGAAGAACATCGATTCGGACTTCTTCCACAGGCACGTGATCGGCACCGATGTGGTCGATGCCATGGCACGCGCGCAGCCGGCGACCATCCGTGGCATGGTCGAGGGCTTCGCCGCCGGCTACAACCGTTACGTGCGCGACCTGAAGAGCGGCGCCGTGGACAAGGGCAATGCCCACGCGGCCTGCCGCAACGAGGCGTGGGTACGCCCGGTGAGCGCCACCGACATCTACCGCCGCATGTACGCCACCAACCTCGCGGCGGGCTACAGCAACTTTCTCTCGAACATCGCGAATGCCATGCCGCCCGGCGCCGGGGTGCCGCCGCTCGGGGCGAGCGACGCGCAGCCGCTGGCATTGCAGGTCGGCGGCACGGCGGGCGTGGGCAGCAACATGATCGGCTTCGGCACCGCCGCCACCGGCGATGCGAGCCCGCTGCTCTTCGGCAACCCTCACTGGTACTGGCGCGGGCCTGACCGCTTCTATCAGGCGCAGCTCACCATTCCGGGGCAGCTCGATGCGAGCGGCACCTCATTTCTCGGCGTGCCCGTGCTGCTGATCGGCTTCAACAACGACATCGCGTGGAGCCACACCGTGTCGGCGGCGCGGCGCTTCGGCCTCTACCAGCTCGCGCTCGTGCCCGGCGATGCCACCAGCTACCTGCGCGACGGCAAGCCCGTGAAGATGCAGGCGCGCGCCATCACCGTGAAGGTGAAGCAGGCCTCGGGCCGCGTCGAGCCGGTGACGCGCACGCTCTACGCCTCGGAATACGGCCCGCTCGTGGACCTGGGCGCGATCGATCCGGCGCTGGCCTGGAACCAGTCGGCAGCCTTCGCCATCCGCGACATCAACGCCGACAACTTCCGCACCTTCCGTACCTGGCTGCGCTGGGCGCAGGCGAAGTCGCTCGACGAACTCATCGCCATCCAGCGCGAAGAGGCATCGATCCCCTGGGTCAACACCGTGGCCGTGGGACGCGGCAGCGCCAAGGCCTGGTATGGCGACATCGGCGCGGTGCCCAACGTGTCGCCCGAGCAGGTGGCCACCTGTACCACGCCGGCCGGCAAGGCGATGGCGGCCGCGCTGCCGCGCGTGCCGGTGCTCGACGGCTCGCGCAGTGCCTGCGACTGGCAGACCGATGCCGATTCGGTGCAGAAGGGCGCAATCGGCGCCTCGCGCATGCCCAGCCTGATGCGCGACGACTACGTCGCCAACATGAACGACAGCTACTGGCTCGCCAACCCGAAGGCCCCGCTCACGGGCTACCCGGCCATCTTCGGGCCGACCGGCAGCGACGCGCAGAGCTTCCGCACGCGGCTGGGGCACCTCATCGCGCAGGGCGCGGCCAAGGGCGCGACGGTCGAAGCCGTCGAACGCGCAACGCTCGACAGCCGCGCCTACACCGCCGAGCTGTTCAAGGGCCCGGCGCTGGAGATGGTGTGCGGCGTGCCCCGCATCGAGGTGAGGGGCGACGCGCAGACTGGTGAGTCGTTCTCGCCGCCGCGCAGCGTCGACACCGGCACTGCCTGCGCGGTGCTGAAGGCATGGAACAACACCGGCGTGGCCTCCGCGCGCGGCGCCCACGTATGGGACGAGTTCTGGGCGCGCGCCATGCGCCTGCCCGCCGACAAGCTCTATGCCGTGCCCTTCAGCGCCAGCGACCCCATCGGCACGCCGCGCGGCCTGAAGCCCTCGGCCGCCGACGACCTGCGCCAGGCCTTCGGCGCGGCCGTGCTGCGCGTGCAGGCCAGCGGCTACGCGCTCGACGCGCCGCGCGGTGAAGCGCTTTTCGTGACGCGCAATGGCCGCAAGGTCCCGCTGTACGGCGGCTGCGACACCCAGGGCTACTTCACCGTCATGTGCTCGGAGAACCCGCTCGACAAGGGCGGCTACACCATGGACGGCGACCCCAACGGCAACAGCTACATGCAGATCGTGCGTTTCCCCGCCGGCGGCGTCGAGGCCCGCACCTTCCTGAGCTTCTCGCTCTCGGACGATCCCGCCTCGCCGCACAACGCCGACTACACGCGGGCCTACAGCGCCGGGCAGTGGCTGCGCCTGCCGTTCTCGGAGGAGGAGATCAAGGCTGACGCCGCGTACAGCAGCGTGTCCATCCGCGAGTGAGGCTGGGGGCGAAGCGGTGGCTCTTCATCAGCGCCGCTTCGCCAGCCAGTTCCATCCGGCACCCGCAGCCATCAGCACGCAGGTGCCGAGGAACACGGCGCGCATGCCGATGTGCCCGCCCACGAAGCCGCCCAGCAGCGGCCCGGCCACCTGGCCCGTGTACTGCGCCGAGGTCGAATAGCCCAGCATGTTGCCGGCCACGCGCTCGGGCACGTTGTGGCGGATCACGCTCGCGATGCACGGCAGCAGCCCGCCGAGCGACAACCCCATCAGGAAGCGCAGCACCACCAGCTGCCAGCCCGAGGTGACGAAAGCCTGCGGCACCAGCAGCAGCGCCGACACCGCGAGGCAGCCCACGATCACGTTCCAGTGCCCCACGCGGTCGGCCAGCCTGCCCAGCCGCGAGGCCGAGAGAATGCTGCCCAGCGCAGCCGCCGACATCACGAGGCCGGCCATCATCGTCACCCGATTCGGATCTTCCACCAGTGTGGCGACATAGACGGTGATGATCGGCTCGATCGACATGTTCGCCAGCATCAGCAGCATGCCGGTGAAGAGCATCGCGACGAGAGGGCGCTTGTCGGGCACGGCGGCCCAGCCGGTCTGCTCGGAGCTGTCGCTGCCTTGCTTGCGCGCGGCAGGCGCCTTGCGCTCCTCGCGGATCAGGAAGGCCGTCGCGAGAAAGGCCACGAAGATGATCGCGCCCGCCGCGAAGAAGGTGTTGCGGATGCCGATCAGCGGCGGCAGCGCGCCACCGACCAGCGGCCCCACGAGATTGCCCGCCATGATGGCCGACGACATCGTGCCCAGCGCCCAGCCGGTGCGGTCCTTGGGCGTCTGCGTGGCCACCAGCACCATCGAGCCCGAGGCGTAGCCGCCCAGCAGCCCCGCCAGCAGCCGCAGCCCCACGAGCTGCCAGACGTTGCCCGCGATGCCGATCAGCGCCATCGCCACCGCCATGCCCAGGCTCGCGCGGATCAGCATCGGCTTGCGCCCGTAGCGATCGGCAAGCCGCCCCCACAGCGGCGCCACCAGCGCCGCGCTGAGAAAGGTCGCGCCATACGCCGCCCCCGACCACTGCACGATCGCCGCATGGTCCTTCACGCCCAGCTGCTCGACGTACAGCGGCAGGAAAGGCAGCAGCAGCGTCATCGCGATGATGGTGGTGAAGGAGCCGAACATGCAGACGGCGAGGTTGCGCTGCCAGTGGATGCTGGCGCCCTGCCCGGCGGATGGGGCGTTGGTGGTCGTGGAGTGCGTCATGGGGAGCGCCCATTGTGGGATGCCGTGCGCGGGCTGGCGCTTGCCGATTGGCGGCGGCACCCATCGCGGCGTGGAAGGGCGCGCCGTGTATCCCTGAAGCCCACGCGGTCAGCGCAGGTCGTTTAGTCTGGCGTCCTGCATCCGGTACAACCCTCCTTTCAGGACATCGCCATGAAACGCATCGGCGTGCTCGTCTTTCCCGGCTTCCAGATACTCGACCTCGCCGCCATCGCGGCGTTCGAGCTCGCGAACATCCATGCCGGCAAGCCTGTCTACAAGGTCGAGCTGCTGTCGGAGGAGGGCGGCCTCGTGGTCAGCTCCTCGGGCGTGGCCACCGACAGCAAGCGCTTCAGTACCGCGAAGTTCGACACGCTGCTGATGGGCGGTGCGCTCACCATCGTGGACACGACCGAGAAGATGCGCCGCTTCCTGCGCGCGGGGCTGCGCGATGCGCGCCGCGTGGCCAGCATCTGTACCGGCGCCTTCGGGCTGGCCGACGCGGGCCTGCTCGATGGACGCCGCGCAACCACGCACTGGTCCTTTGCGGGCGAGCTGCAGAAGCGGCATCCGGCCATCAAGGTGCAGCCCGACCGCATCTTCATCAACGACGGGCCGGTGTGGACTTCGGCCGGCATGACGGCGGGCATCGATCTCGTGCTGGCGCTGGTGGAGGAAGACCTCGGCGTGGAGGCGGCGCGCTTCGCGGCGCGCAAGCTGGTCGTGTACCACCGCCGCGCGGGCGGGCAGTCGCAGTACTCCGCGCTGCTCGAGCTGGAGCCCAAGTCCGACCGCATCCAGAAGGCGTTGGTGCATGCGCGGGCCAACCTGCGCGACACGCTGTCGGTGGAAGAACTCGCCGAGGTCGCTCACCTGAGCCCGCGCCAGTTCAGCCGGGCCTTCAAGGCCGAGACCGGCCAGTCGCCCGCGCATGCGGTGGAGAACCTGCGCGTGGAGGCGGCGCGTGCGCTGATCGACGAGGGCAGCCTCGCGCTGGGCGTGGTCGCGCGCGAAACGGGCTTCGGCGACCCCGAGCGCATGCGCCGCGCCTTCCTGCGCACGCTGGGGCAGCCGCCGCAGAGCGTGCGCCGCGTGGCGCGCCGGGAGGCTGTGGCGGCCTGAGGCGCCGGATGTCCTGAAAAGTGGCTTATATGACATTTACGCCATAGCCTTCCGGGAGGAGACTTTCCCCACGGCCGCACACATCGACGCGGCCAAAAAGGAAAGCTCCATGACCACCACCGTTACTGCTTCAGCAAACTCCCTCAAGGGCACGGCCCTCGTCACCGGCGCCTCGTCGGGCATCGGCGCCGTGTATGCGGACCGCCTCGCGCGCCGCGGCTTCGACCTGATCCTGGTGGCGCGCAACCGCGAACGCCTGGAGACACTGGCCGCGAAGCTCGTGCGCGAGACCGGCCGCAAGGTCGAGGTTCTTCCCGCCGACCTGATGAGCCGCAAGGACATCGCGCAGGTCGAAGCCACGCTGCGCACCCGCGGCGACATCACCATGCTGGTGAACAACGCGGGCGTCGGCGCCGCTGCACCGCTGCTGGCCTCCGACGTCGACAAGATGGAGGAAATGATCGCGCTCAACGTGAGCGTGCTCACGCGGCTCACCTACGCGGCCGTGCCCGGCTTCGTGGCGCGTGGCACCGGCACGCTGGTGAACATCGCCTCCATCGTCGCGATCTCGCCCGAGACGCTCAATGGCGTGTACGGCGGCAGCAAGGCCTTCGTGCTCGCGCTGAGCCAGTCGCTGCAGCACGAACTCAAGGACAAGGGCGTACGCGTGCAGGCAGTGCTGCCGGGCGCGACGGTCACCGAGTTCTGGGAGGTTGCCGGCCTGCC
This sequence comes from Variovorax sp. TLI9-5A, assembly GCF_056867935.1. Lineage (NCBI taxonomy): Bacteria > Pseudomonadati > Pseudomonadota > Betaproteobacteria > Burkholderiales > Comamonadaceae > Variovorax > Variovorax sp. TLI9-5A. Next base: position 2,183,440 of record NZ_CP200310.1, read on the forward strand.
GATGGAGCACCTGCCGAGCGGCATCCTGATGAGCGCGGAAGACATGGTCGACGCCTCGCTGGCGGGGCTCGACCAGGGCGAGCAGGTCACCATTCCCGCGCTGCCCGATCTCGCCGAATGGGATGCCTTCGATGCGGCTCGGCGTGCGATGTCGGGGCGGCTGTCGGCGCCGCGTCCTGCGCAGCGGTATCGCGCTGCCGGAGCGCCAGCCTGAAGCCCCGGCACTAGAATCCTCACCCCGCAGCAGGGCGTCCCGGCCTGCTGCGGGGTTTTGCTTTTCCGGGGCCATGTAGAGGAACACCATGTACAAAAACCTCGCGGGCCGCGCCGTTCTGGCGTTGGCCGCCGCGTGCTTTCTATCTCCCGCCTTCTCGCAAACGCAGTCGCCGAAAGAGCCGCTGAAGATCGGCTTCGTCTACGTCACGCCCGTCACCGACGCGGGCTGGGTGCGCCAGCACGAGGAAGGCCGCAAGGCCGTCGAAGCGGCGCTGGGCGCGAAGGTCAGGACCACCTACGTCGAGAACGTGGCCGAGGGTGCCGATGCGGAGCGCGTGATCCGCGACCTCGCTCAGCAGGGCAACAAGCTCATCTTCACGCCGAGCTTCGGCTACATGGAGCCGACGATGAAGGTCGCGAAGGACTTCCCCGACGTGAAGTTCGAGTCGATCACCGGCTACAAGACCGCGCCCAACGTGGCGACCGCCAATGCGCGCTACTACGAAGGCCGCTACCTGGCAGGCATCGCGGCAGGGCGCATGACGAAGACCAACGTGGCCGGCTACGTCGCGGGCTTTCCGATTCCGGAGGTGCTGCAGGGCATCAACGCCTTCACGCTCGGCATGCGCTCGGTGAACCCTTCTGCGCAGGTGCGCGTGGTGTGGCTCAACGAATGGTTCGATCCGCCGAAGGAGCGCGACGCGGCCATGGCGCTGTTCAACCAGAACGCCGACGTGGTCGCATTCCACACCGGCTCCACCGCCGTGATGGCGGCGGCACAGGAGCGCGGCAAGCTGGCCATCGCGTACCACTCCGACATGCGCAAGATCGCGCCCGACGCGCAGGTCGTCGCCGTCACGCACGAATGGGGCGGCTACTACACGCAGCGCGCGAAGGCCGTGCTCGATGGCAGCTGGAAGAGCGGCAACCTCTGGGGCGGCGTGAAGGAAGGAATGATCCGCGTCGGCGACTTCGGCACCAAGGTGCCCAAGGCCGTGCAGGACGAGGTGCTGGCGCGGCAGAAGGACATCGCGGCGGGCAAGCTGCAGCCCTTCCGTGCGGTTGCGGCCGATGTGCGCGACAACGAAGGCCGTGTCGTGATCGCAAAGGGCGCGCAGTTGAGCGACGAGCAGATCCTGACGATGAACTGGCTCGTGGAGGGCGTGCAGGGGCGGGTGGGGCGCTAGCTAGCCCGGCTGGCGACCGGCGCGCGAAACGCGAGGCAGCAGTGCCTTTATGCGCTGTCGAAGCAGCGCGGGTGTGACGGTCGGAGTCATCTGCAGCACGGCCATGCAGCGGTCCATTCGGCCTTGTCGCGAAAGCAGTGCCTCGGCGGCCTTGGCCAGGTCGGCCTCGATGCTGTCGCCGTAAGCACCGCCCGCCTTGGCCGTTGCCTGACGCAACAGCTTTGCGCTAGGGTTCATCATCGCGAGGTCGATGACGTCGCGGCTGAATACGCTGTCGTCGGCCCAGCGGTCCGAGTTGGCGAGCAGCTTGCTCGTTGCCATATCGAGCGGTGTCAGCGTTGCGATGTCGCCGATCCGGTCTTCCGCGTCCGGCAATTCAAGTGCGATGCGCGCTTCGAGCACGATCTCGAATTTGATCTCCGTGTCGTCCACACGAACCGACGACCGGATGCCGTACTGATCGGCGCGGAGTTCGGCCGATTGCTGTATTTGCAAGCCTCGTCGGGCGAGAGCGCCAAGGCCCTGATCTCCCGTCAGCAGCTGGCGCAGGTGGCGGTAGCCGCCGATGTCGGACACGAGGAAGTCGATGTCCACGGATTCGCGGTACTCGCCGTAACGAAGCGCGATGGCCGTGCCGCCGCCGAAGAGGCAGTTGTTCCGGGCAAGCAGGTCCGCATCGAGCGAGGCCAGCACCTGGGCGACGCGCTGATGGTGCGGCCGCTCAAACATGCAGTGGCTTTCTGCCGAGAGCGCGAGCCAGGTCGGCCAGCAGTTGTCGCTCTGCCGCATCCAGCGCGGCGACGTCGACGTGACGCCAGTTGCGTTCGTAGGTGCCCCATGCCTCCTCGGGCGTGAGTTCGGTGGCAGGGTTCAGTTGCCAGGCAAGCCGGCGCAGCTGGGGGTAGTCGGCAATTCGAATGCCCTCGGCGAGCGGCGCAAGGACAGGTGGTTCGGTGGACATCACCACATCGACATCGAGCCCCAACGCTCCCAGCGCATTCATGTAGGCGCCCATCGTCACCGAAGGTTCTCCACGCTCGATCCTGTGCAAGGTCATGCGGGACAGGCCCGCTGCTTCCGCAGCGGTGGTGGCGCTGACTTTCAGTGCCTTGCGGCGTGCATGAATGCGGCGGCCGAGTGTTGCAAGGCGTCGGTCTGCCGTGGCGGTGGTTGGCGGAGAGGTGGATGGCATTGTGTATCTCATATTAGGCAAATCTGAAGATTTGTCCAGAATGAGCTACTTCAGGCGTTCTCCCCTCAACCCAGCCGCTCCACCACGAAATCCACGAAGGTCCGCAGCTTCGCGCTGGGCCGCGCTTCCGGCAGCCGCATGATGTGCACGGGCCGCGTGGGCAGTTCCCAGTCGGGCAGCAGTTGCACCACCTGGCCCGATGCGAGGGCGGGGGCGAGCAGGGCGTCGGCCTGCACGATCACGCCCACGCCTGCCATGGCGGCGGCCAGCAGGGCCTGGCCGTTGTTGGTGGTGAGCGGGCCGCGCACGGGCACTTGCACCGTCTTGCCCTCGCGCGTGAAGCGCCAGGAATGGTCCGGGCCCCAGGCCGCGAAGCCGAGCAGCGGGAAGGCTTCGAGCTCGGCCGGGTGCTTCGGCTGCCCGTGGCGCGCGACCCAGGCGGGGCTGGCCACGGCGTACATGCGCGCCAGCGCAAGCGGCCTTGCGATGAGCCGCTCGTCGACCGCCGCGCCAGAGCGGATGCCGCAGTCGAAGCCTTCTTCGGCCAGGTCGACCACGCGGTCGTTGAGGTTCAGCTCCACCTTCACCTGCGGATAGGCGGCGATGTATTCGCCGATCACCGGCGTGAGCCGGTGCGCGCCGTAGGCCACGGGCGCGGTGACTCGCAGCACGCCCTGAGGCATGGCGCGAAGCGACTCGGCCACGCCGTCGGCGGTGTGCACGCTGGCCAGCACGTCGCGGCAGCGTTCGAGATACGCAGCGCCGATCTCGGTGAGCGCGTGGCGGCGCGTGGTGCGTTCCAGCAGGCGGGCGCCGAGCTGGTCTTCGAGCGCGCGGATGTGCTTGCCGACCATCACGGCCGAGAGATCGAGCGCCTGCGCGGCGGCGGCGAAGCTGCCTGCGTCCACCGTGGCGACGAAGACTTCCATGGCTCGGAGTTTGTCCATATTGCGAATTATCAGTTTCGAATTGCCTAACCAGAAGCCAATTTATCGAATCGATGGTTCGCAAAAGAATCGCCGCTTGTTGATTCACTTTGGCGAGGTTTTCATGAAGGTTCTTGTTGTGGGCGCGACGGGCGCGGTCGGCGGCGCGGTGGCGCAGGTACTGGCGCAGCGGGGTCACGAGGTGATCCGAGCGGGTCGCACGCGCGGCGACCGGCAGGTCGACATCACCAGCGATGCCAGCGTCGAGGCGCTGTATGCGGCCGTGGGGCGCGTCGATGCGATCGTCTCGACGGCCGGTGGCCTGTTCTTCGGGCCGCTGGCAGAGATGACGCCGGCGAACTTCAATGTCGGCCTGCAGGACAAGCTGCTGGGCCAGGTCCGGCTCGCGCTGCTCGGCCAGCACGTGCTGCGCGATGGCGGCTCGATCACGCTGACCACGGGCGTCGCGGCCGACGATCCGGTTCGCGGCGGAGGCAATGCGGCCGCCGTGAATGCGGCGGTCGAGGGCTTCGTGAAGGGCGCGGCGATCGAGCTGGCACGCGGCCTGCGCATCAACGCGGTGAGCCCGACGCTGCTGACCGAGTCGGTGGCGGCGTATGGCGCGCTCTTTCCGGGCGTCGAGACCGTGCCGGCCGCGCGCGTGGCGCTGGCTTACGTGCGCAGCGTCGAAGGTCCGCTGACGGGGCGCGTGTTTCGCGTGTGGCAATGAGGAGCGGGCATGCACGGCTGGCGGGCGCGCTGCTCGCGCTCGCGGCGACGGCGGCCATTGCGGCGCCACCCGTGGTGCAGGCGCTGCCTGAAGACTGGTATCCGGAAAGCATCGCCATCGGGCCGGACGGCGCGTTCTACGTCGGCAGCTGGCGGCAGGGCGCGGTCGCGCGACTGAAGCCGGGCGCCGCGCCGAAGGCCGAGGTGCTGGTCAAGCCCGGTGCCAACGGCCTGGCGAACGGGCAGGGCGTGCTGGTGGATGCGAAGCGTGGGGCTCTCTGGGTCTGCTCGGGCAACATCGGCTTCACCACCGTGCCGTCGACGCCGAGCGCGCTCAAGCGCTACGACCTGGCCACGGGCGCGCCGCGCGCGAGCTATGCGATGCCGGACGGCGGCTACTGCAACGACCTCGCGCAGGACACACGCGGCAATCTCTACGTGACCGACTCCTACCACCCGCGCGTGCTCAAGCTCGCACCGGGCGCCGCAGCGCTCGCGATATGGAAGGAAGACCCGGCGCTGGCCGGCCCGGGGCCCTACAAGGGCCTGAACGGAATTGCCATCGACCGCGGGCGCGACGTCTACGTGAGCCTGGTGGCTGCGGCTTCCTACGTGCTGCGCATCGGGCTGGGCGCAGACGGCAACGCCGGCGAGGTCACGCGCATCGAGGCGCCGCGCGTGCTGAAGAACGTCGACGCGATCCGCGCCTGGAAGCCGGGCCGGCTCGTGCTGTTCGAGAGCAATGCCTTCGGCGAAGGGCCCTACGGCGGTCAGATCACCGTGGCGAGCGTCGAAGGCACGAAGCTCGGCCTGCAGACCGTGGTGACGGGGCTCAACGACCCGTCTTCCGGTGCAGTGCTGGGCGATCGCGTCTACTTCATCGAGTCGAAGTATTCGCTGCTGACAAAGCGCAACGAGGACGGCGACGGGCCGGTGCCGACGGGCGTGCCCTTCGATATCCAGTCGCACGCACTGCCGTCGCGGTGAGTGCGTTGGGCATATAGCACTCATACGCCCATGGAAATTGCGGTGGGGCGGCGCTGGATTACCCTCCGCAACCACGATGAAAAAAGCCTACCGCGCCTCCCTCCTGCGCTTCGATGCCGCCGGCCAGCCCGTTTTCGACGAGGACGGCCTGCTGGTCGTCGCCCCCGACGCCACCGGCCGCCAGCGGGTGCTCGATGCCGGCAGCCATGCCGACGTCGCCGGGCGCCATCCCGGCGCTCACACGACCCATCTGCCGGGGCGCATCCTCGCGCCGGGCTTCGTGGACATGCACATCCACTATCCGCAGACCGACATCATCGGTTCGCCCGCGCCGGGCCTGCTGCCCTGGCTCGAAAACTACACCTTTCCCGCGGAGAGCAAGTTTGCCGACCCCGCGCATTCGAACGAAGTGGCGCAGTTCTTCCTCGACGAACTGCTGCGCAACGGCGTCACCACCTCGCTGACCTTCGCGACCTCGCACGTGGCCTCGGTCGATGCTCTCTTCGAGGGCGCGCAGCGCCGCGGCATGCGCATGATCACCGGCAAGGTGCTGCAGGACCGCAACTCGCCCGACGGCGTGCGCGACCAGACCGAGCAGAGCCTGGTCGATACCGAGGCGCTGATCCGCAAGTGGCACAACGTCGGCCGGCTGGGCTACGCCATCACCCCGCGTTTCGCGCCCGCGAGCACAGACGCCCAGATGTGGGGCGCGAGCGAACTGGCCGCGAAGTACGCCGACACCTGGATCCAGTCGCATGTGGCGGAGAACCGCGACGAGGTGAGCTGGGTGCGCGAGCTGTACCCGAAGGCGCGCTCGTACCTCGACGTGTATGCAGGCTTCGGCCTGATGCGCGAGCGGGCCGTGTACGCCCACTGCATCTACCTCGACGAGGCCGACCGCGCCCTGCTGCGCGAGACCAGGACGGCGGCCGCCGTGAGCCCGACCAGCAACCTGTTCCTGGGCAGCGGCTTCTTCGACTTCGGCGCGGCCGACCGCGTGGGCTATCCCTACGGCCTGGCCAGCGACGTGGGCGGGGGCACCAGCTTCAGCCCCTTCCACACCATGATGGCCGCCTACTACGTCGGCCGCGAAGGGCAGACCAAGACCGGCCTGAGCATCGCGCCGTCGGAACTCTGGTGGCGCCACACCGGCGGCGCGGCGCGGGCGCTGGGGCTCGACGGCGTGGTCGGCAACCTGCAGCCGGGCTGCGAGGCCGACTTCCTGGTGCTCAACCCGGGGGCCACGCCGCTTCTGGCGCGCAAGACGAAGCAGGCGAACTCGCTGGAGGAAATGCTCTTCGCGATGATCGTGCTGGGCGACGACCGGCTGGTCGAGCGCACGGTGATTTCGCAGGCGCTGTAGCCCCTGCGGCTGGGGGCGGGGTGGCCGCGCGTGCCACAATTCGCCCCCGATTTCCCCGCAGCAGCAGCGAGCGCATATGAGCATCAAGAGCGACAAATGGATCCGGCGGATGGCCGAGAACGAAGGAATGATCGATCCCTTCGAGCCGGGCCAGGTGCGCGAGGCCTCCGGCCACAAGATCATCAGCTACGGCACCTCGAGCTACGGCTACGACATCCGGTGCGCGCCTGAATTCAAGGTCTTCACCAACATCCACAGCACGGTCGTCGACCCGAAGAACTTCGACGAGAAGAGCTTCGTGGACATGCACGGCGACTACTGCATCATCCCGCCCAACAGTTTCGCGCTGGCGCGCACCGTCGAATACTTCCGCATCCCGCGCAACGTGCTGACCATCTGCCTGGGCAAGAGCACATATGCGCGCTGCGGCATCATCGTCAACGTGACCCCCTTCGAGCCCGAATGGGAAGGCTACGTGACGCTCGAGTTCAGCAACACCACGCCGCTGCCCGCCAAGATCTACGCGGGCGAAGGCTGCGCGCAGGTGCTGTTCTTCGAGAGCGACGAGGTCTGCGAGACCAGCTACAAGGATCGTGGCGGCAAATACCAGGGACAGCGCGGCGTGACCCTGCCGAAGACCTGATCACCCCGGCATAAGCGCTTACACGGGTGCGCCGCACCCGAAGTACCATCCTGCGGTCACCGGCAATCACTTCTGCAAAAGGCCGGTAAGGAGAGCGCGATGAGATGGGAAGGCAACGAACAATCGGACAACGTCGAGGACCGCCGCGGTGAAGGCGGAGGCGGTGGCGGCTTCATCGGCGGCCGGGGCATCGGCATCGGGACCATCGCGGTCGCGCTGATCGCGGGCTGGGTCTTCGGCATCAATCCGCTCACGGTGCTGAGCCTGCTCAGCGGTGGCGGCGGGCCGGCCCAGGTGCAGCAACAGCAGCAGGGGCCAGCGCCGAAGCCGCCGTCGAATGACCGCGAGGCGGCCTTCGTCTCCACTGTGCTCAAGAACACCGAAGTGGTCTGGACGGACATCTTCCGCAAGAACGGCGGCACCTACCATCCGCCGCGGCTCGTGCTGTTCCGCAGCGCGACGCCCACGGCCTGCGGCACCGGGCAGTCGGCCATGGGGCCGTTCTACTGCCCGGGCGACCAGAAGGTCTATATCGACCTCGGCTTCTACGACACGCTCAAGAACCAGCTCGGCGCGCCGGGCGAGTTCGCGCAGGCCTACGTCATCGCGCACGAGGTCGGCCACCATGTGCAGGACGAGCTCGGCATCACCGCCAAGGTCGACGGCATGCGCAGCCGCCTGAGCCAGACGCAGAACAACGCGATGAGCGTGCGCGTCGAGCTGCAGGCCGACTGCTTCGCGGGCGTGTGGGCACACCATTCGCAGGAGTCGAAGAAGTGGCTCGACCCGGGTGACATCGAGGCCGCCATGAACGCCGCGCAGAAGATCGGCGACGACGCCCTGCAGCGTTCCGCGGGCCGCGCGGTGGTGCCCGACAGCTTCACCCACGGCTCCAGCGCGCAGCGCCAGCGTTGGTTCGGCGCGGGTTATCAAAGCGGCGACATCAAGGCCTGCGATACCTTCAACGCGCGCAGCCTGTGAGCTGCGACGGCCTCGAACCTGCATGCAGACTGGCTTGATTGCTATTGAATAAATAGCAATTTGGCCGGCGCGGGCGTTGTCACGGCGCGGTCACTGCCGTTTTTTGCGGCAGTGCGACAATAGCGGGCTCAATGACAAGTTCCTTCTCCAATCTGATGCTGGCTGAACCGCTGGCGCGCGCCGTGGCCGAAATGGGCTACGAGACCATGACACCGATCCAGGAGCAGGCCATTCCGGTCGTGCTCTCGGGCCAGGACGTGATGGGCGCCGCCCAGACCGGCACCGGCAAGACGGCGGCGTTCTCGCTCCCGCTGCTGCAGCGCATGCTCAAGCATGAAAACGCCTCGACCTCGCCCGCGCGGCATCCGGTCAGGGCCTTGGTGCTGCTGCCCACGCGCGAGCTGGCCGACCAGGTTGCGCAGCAGATCAAGCTGTATGCCAAGTACACCAACCTGCGCAGCACGGTGGTGTTCGGCGGCATCGACATGAAGCCGCAGACGCTGGAACTGAAGAAGGGCGTCGAAGTGCTGGTGGCCACGCCCGGTCGCCTGCTCGATCACATCGAAGCCAAGAACGCGGTGCTCAACCAGGTCGAATACGTGGTGCTCGACGAGGCCGACCGCATGCTCGACATCGGCTTCCTGCCCGACCTGCAGCGCATCCTGAGCTACCTGCCCAAGCAGCGCACCACGCTGCTGTTCTCGGCCACCTTCTCTCCCGAAATCAAGCGGCTTGCCGGCAGCTACCTGCAGAACCCGGTCACCATCGAAGTGGCGCGGCCGAACGAAACGGCGGCCACCGTCGAGCAGCATTTCTACAGCGTGGCCGACGACGACAAGCGCCGCGCGCTCAGGCAGATCGTGCGCCAGCGCGGCATCACGCAGGCCTTCGTCTTCGTCAACAGCAAGCTGGGTTGCGCGCGGCTCGCGCGTTCGCTCGAGCGCGACGGCCTTCGCACCTCCGCACTGCACGGCGACAAGAGCCAGGACGAACGCCTGAAGGCGCTCGCGGCCTTCAAGGCCGGCGAGGTCGACCTGCTGGTGTGCACCGACGTCGCCGCCCGCGGCCTCGACATCAAGGACGTGCCCGCCGTCTTCAACTTCGACATTCCGTTCAACGCCGAAGACTACGTGCACCGTATCGGCCGCACGGGCCGCGCCGGTGCCTCGGGCCTGGCCGTGAGCTTCGCCAGCGGCGGCAACGATGCCCGCCTGGTGGCCGACATCGAGAAGCTGATCAAGAAGAAGATCGAACTCGAACCCGTCGAGTTCGAGGAAGACCGCCCACGCGGCCGCATCAACGACGGACGCCGTCACTGGCGCGAAGAAGGCGAAGCCGGCGACGCACGCGATGTGCTCGACCAGCCGCGCGAACGCCGTGACGCCGACGCCCGCCGCGTTGGCGGAGGCCGCCCGCATCGCGCACCCGCGGCGCCGCGCGATCCGTTCTTCGACAAGCCCTACGAGCCGGGCCAGCCCGACGCGACGCCCGCATGGGAGGCCGCCGCCAAGGCCGCAACGCCCGGACGCGGCAGCATCTCGAGCAACATCAAGCCCAAGCGCAAGGTCGCGGCCCTGTTCAAGAGCGCCGAGCCGAGCTGAGTCGAATCAAGTCATGATCCCCCTTCGCGAAACACCGAGGAACCGGCTTTGCCGGGCCTCAGGTGTTGCCCCCAGAAGGGGGTTGGCGAAGCGACACGAAGTGCGCGCAGCCTGGGGGTGAGCCCAGGACTCCGGGCCTCAGGTGTTGCCCCCCGGAAGGGGGTTGGCGAAGCGACGCGAAGTGCGCGCAGCCTTGGGGGCGCCCTACCTCCAGCCGCGATGCCAGCCGTATTGCGGGTGGTGCCAGCCCCAGCCATAGCGCGGGTGATACGCCCACACGAAGCCGACGCCCGGCGACACATACGTAGGTGCCACATAGGCCACGCCAGGAGGCGCCGCATACACGGGGCCTGGGGCGGCGGGTGCGACCACGCAGCCGGTGAGCAAGGCTGCCAGCGCGGCAGCGGACAGGGCAAGAACTGGGAATCTCATGGCGAAGCTCCTGGAACGAGTTGTTGTCGGTGTGAACCTCCAACGTCGTCCAGTACCGCCGGATGACGGCCTTTACCCGGGCTACACACTGTGACCGGCGTGTCGCTTTCCTTTCAGGACGCTTTCGCTTTCCGGGGCTTCAGATCGCCTTGAAGTGATGCGTTCCATCGCGCCCCAACTGCGCGACGAGGCCGTACTCCCAATCCAGGTAAGCCTGCATCGCCTCGGCGGGCGCATCGGTGCCTTCGTAGGGGCGGCGATAGCGGTCGGTGCGTGCGCTCGCAAGTCGCGTTTCGCCGCTTTCCTGATCGAGCCCGGCGGCGAACCATGCCGCATTGCCGCCGGCCAGCACCAGCACCTCCGCATCGCGCTGGCCGCGCGCGTCGAGCAAGGCGCGCAGGTCGGCTGCAGCATAGCGGGCGAGCAGGCTGCTGCCGCAGGTCAGCACGTAGCGCGACGAAGGTGGGACAGCGGTGTCGAGTGCCTGCGGCAGCTGCGCGCGGATCGTGTACCAGGCGCCCGGAATGTGGCGCTTCACATAGTTGGCGCTGGTCGTCACGTCGATCACCGCGGTGCCGGGCTGCTTCAGCAGTACAGCCAGCTCAGCCGGCGCGATCTCTTTCACCGCCACGGCAACCGGCGGATAGTCGCTCGCAGGCGTAGTTGTCTCGGTAAGGTCGGCCGGCTCAGGCACCACGTCCAGCACGTAAACCTCCCACCCCATCTGCGCAAGCCACGAAGCACTCATCGAAGCCCGCACGCCATCGTCATCCGCCAGCACGATGCGCGCGCCTCGCACCGGCACCTGGTGATCGGTTTCCTGCACCAGTTGTCCGCCAGGCGCGCTGGCGAAGCCGGGCAGGTGGCCCGCCGCGTATTCCTCGGGCGTGCGCACGTCGAATCGGTAGACGGTGCGCCCGGGTGCTTCCAGCGTCTGCAGGGTGTCCAGCGCAATGCGATGCACGCCCGCCTTGTCGGCCACGCGCCGCGCGTCGGCCTGCGCCTGCGCGCGGTGCGCCTCGGACACGGCGACAGGCGCCTGCCGGTCCGCGCCATGGTCCAGCTCCTGCCCCGCCAGCTTCCAGCCGATGGTTCCATTGCGCAGCGCGGCTACCGGGTTCGGAATGCCCGCATTCACCAGCGACTGCGTGCCGATGATGCTGCGCGTGCGGCCCGCGCAATTCACGATCACCCGCGTCGCCGGATCGGGCGCCAGCTCGCGCACGCGCAGCACCAGCTCCGCGCCCGGCACGCTGGTGGCCGAGGGAATGCTCATCGTCTGGTATTCGTCGAAGCGGCGCGCGTCGAGCACGACCACGTCGGCCTTCGCGTCGATCAGCGCCTTCACTCCGGGCGCGGAGAGCGAGGGCGTGTGCCGCTCGTGCTCGACCAGCTCGCCGAAGGACTTGCTGGGCACGTTCACGTCGCGGAACAGCTCGCCGCCTGCCCGGCGCCAGCCTTCGAGGCCGCCTTCGAGCAGATGCACATTCGTGTAGCCCAGCGCGGCGAAGGTGCGCGCGGCCTGCGGCGCGAGGTCGGTGCCGCCGTGCTCGCCGTACAGCACGATGAGCGTGTCGCGCCGCGGAATGCGCCGCCAGGCTTCGATCTCGATGCGCGACAGCGGCAGGTTCGCGGCCCACAGCGGATGCTCCTGCGCGAACGGGTCTTCCTCGCGCACGTCGAGCAGCGCGGTCTCGTCGCGGGCGATGAGCCGCTCGCGCACTGCGGCGAAGGAAAGAACGGGAAAGCTGGTGGCTGTGGTCGTCGTCATGCGTCTGTCGAGGCTCTGAGTTCTGCGCTGCGGTCCCACAGGTTGGGCAGCAGCGTGTTGGAGTATCCGGAGACGAAGGGCTTGCGGCCGCCCTCCGCCGGGTAAGTATGCCGCCGCACGGCGCCGATGTTCGCGCCGTACACGTGGATGCTGATCGACACCCGGTCGGCATGCGCGTTGTGCACCCGGTGCAGGTCGCCGACGGTGGGCGATACCGCTTCCACCTGGCCCGCATCGAGCCGCACCGCCTCGCCCTGCGGCTGTGCGAGCCCGTCGGCGCCGAGCGCGTAGCCCTGGCTGTACTCCGCGCCGCGCAGCATGCCGATCAGCCCCCACACCGTGTGGTCGTGCACCGGCGTGGCCTGCCCCGGTCCCCACACAAAGCTCACGACCGAGAAGCGCTCGGTGCTGTCGGCGTGCAGCAGGAACTGCCGGTAGTACACGGGGTCGGGCTGCGCGAAGGCCTCGGGCAGCCAGTCGTCGCGCGACACCAGCGTGCGCAGCAGCGCGCCGCCCTCTGAGAGGATGCGGGGCTCGTCGGGTGCGCCGTCGAGCAGCCTGCCGAAGGCGCCGACGAATTCGCGAAGGGGAGTCAGGGAGGTTGTTGTCATGCGGGGCGTTTCCAGACCCCAGTGTCGGTGATCGCGCGCACGTCCACACGCACCGGCAGGATGCCGTCGCGCGCCGAGCGGTCGGCCACCGTCTGCAGCGCGGCGATGTCGGCCTCGCTCACCGGCCGGCCTGCCACCGAGGCCCGCGCGGTGATGATGCGCGACGACTCGATGGGCAGCCGCGTGAGCTGGCTGTAGGCCTGTGCATAGGCTTCGGGATTGGCCAGCGCCCAGTCCCCGCGCGTGCGAGCCGGTCCAGGAACTGCACGATGGCCGCCCGTTTGGCCGGATCGGCCAGAGACGACTCGGTGGCCGTGATGAAGCCCAGCGCGGTGTTGATGCCGCGCCCGTCGCGCAGGATGCGCCCGCCTTGCTGCAGGGCGATGGTGTAGTAGGGATCGAAGATGGCCCAGGCGTCGATCTGCTTCGAGGCGAAGGCCGCCGCCGCATCTGTGGGCAGCACGAACTTCACCGTCACTTCCTCGCGCTTCACGCCGGCTTCCTCGAGCGCGCCGTAGAGCTGGTACTGCGAGATGCTGCCGCGCGCGGAAGACACGATCACCGTCTTGCCGCGCAGGTCCGCCACGCTGCGCAGCGGCGAATCGGGCTGCACCACGATGCCCAGCGAATCGGCCTTGCCGACGCGCGTGGCGACGATCTTCAGCGGCGTCTTGCCCACGGCCGCGGCGAGCACGGGCAGGTCGCCGGCCATGGCGGTGTCGACCGCCGCGCTGCGTTGCGCCTCGAAGAGCGGTGCCGCCCCCTGGAAGTTGGCCCAGCGGTAGGCAAACGGCGCACCGTCGAGTGCGCGCGAGGCCTCGAACAGCGAGCGCAGGCCGCCGGCCTGGTCGCCGAGCACCAGCGAGGTCTGCGGCTGCGCGAAGGCGCGCAGCGAGCCGGCGGCGGCCAGCGACAGCGCGGCGCCTTGCCTCAGCCAACCGCGCCGCGAGCTTTGGGGAAGGAGCGGCAAGGTCATGCTGCGGCTCCCGAAGACAGCAGCGCGCGCTTGCCCGCCGCGACCAGGATCGCGTCGTTCTGCGGCGTGTGGATGCGGCTGCACAGCACGTCGCGGTAGTGCCGCTCCAGCGGGTTCTGCCGCGTTAGGCCGTGGTTGCCGCTCAGCTGCAGCGCGAGTTCGACCACGCGAATGGCATTGCCCGTCACCGTGTACTTGAGCAGGCCGCTGTCGGCCGCCGGCTGCGCATGGCCGCCATCGACCGCCGCGGTTGCGTCGTCGAGCAGCACGCGGTTGGTCCGCAGCAGCGCCTCGATCTCGCCGACATGCTCCTGCACGCGCGGCAGGCTCGCCAGTGGCGCGCCGAGGCTGCCGGGCGCGCGGCGGTTCAGGAAGCCCACCAGCCAGTCGCGCGCGGCATGCGCCACCGCGTCGTAGAGGCTGCCGAGCAGCACAGTCATCCATGCCTGCTGCGTGGCGTGGGCATCGATGTCGGTCTGGCTGCCCGCGTCGGGCGCCCAGTCGGCCGGTGCGCGCAGGTCGACCGCATGGTCGGCGTCGATGGCCACGTTCTCGAACACCACTTCGTGGCTGCCCGAGGCGCGCAGGCCCAGGTGGTCCCAGCTCGCGATCACGCGCACGCCGGGCGCGTTGCGCGGCACCAGGAACACGCCCGTGCGCGGCTGCGCCTCGTCCGTGCGCGCCCACACGGCGAGCCAGCTCAGGCCTTCGATGCCGGTGGTGTAGAGCTTGTGGCCGTCGATCTTCCAGCCGTCGCCGTCGCCCTCGCCATCACGCCGCGCGACCGTGCCCGGCAGGCCGCCTCGTGCCGGCGAGCCCAGCGCCGGCTCCACGCGCAGCGCGTTGATGAGCGCGCCGTTCTCCGCCGCGTCGCGCGCCACGCGTTCGCGCAGGTGCGCGGGCCAGCGGCTGTCGGAGCGCGTCAGCGCATGGTGCTGCAGGTAGGTCATCGTGAGGATCAGCGCCGTGGCCGGCTCGCCGCGCGCCACGGCCGAGATCACGCGGCGCGCCGTCGCCAGCGTGGCGCCGCCACCACCATGTTCGGCGGGCGCGACCAGGCCGACGAGCCCATGCGCCTGCAGGGCGATGAAGTTCTCGCGCGGGAAGGCGCCGCTGCTGTCATGGTCGGCGGCGGTGGCCGCGAACTGGGCCGTGAGGCGCGCCAGGACGGCGGCATCGACGGTGGCTGGAGCTGTGGGGGAGGAATGTTCGGGCGCGTCCGGGGGGCGGCGCAAGGGGAGTGCACTCATGGTTCCCGCACGGTAGCGGGCCGTCTGCCGGGCGAAAACGACGCATCCCGCATATGCAAACTCGTTTTTCTGCGTTCGCTTCCGCGCGATGGCTGGTTACGGTCCGGGTGCATGAAATCAGACTTTCCCCTGGACCGGCGCCACCTGCTGCAGGCCGCCGCGGCGCTGGCCGCCACCGGTTCCGCCGCCTGGACGCAAGCCGCCTCACCCTCCCGAGAAGCGTCGCGCGACCTGTCGGGCGTCACCCTGCGCGTGGGCACCTACAAGGGCCTGTGGAGGCCGCTGCTCGCCGCTTCGGGCCAGGCCGACACGCCCTACAGGATCGACTGGCGCGAACTCAACAACGGCGTGCTGCACATCGAGGCTATCAACGGCGACGCGCTCGACCTGGGATCGGGCAGCGAGATCCCGCCGGTGTTCGCGGCGCGGCAGAAGTCCAGCGTGAAGCTGGTGGCCGTCACGCACGAGGACCTGAACAACCAGGCCACGCTGGCGCGCAAGGACGCGCCGATCCGCAGCATCGCCGACTTCAAGGGCAAGCGCGTGGGCTATGTGCGCGCCACCACCTCCCACTACTACCTGGCCAAGCAGCTGGCCGAGGCGGGCCTGTCGTTCAATGACATCCAGGCCGTGAGCCTCACGCCCTCCGACGGCCTCTCGGCCTTCGCGCGCGGCGATCTCGATGCCTGGGCCATCTACGGCTACAACGGCCAGCTCGCGCGCACCCAGTACGGAGCGCGCGTCATCAAGACAGGCGTGGGGTATCTCTCGGGCAACTTCCCGATCTACGCCAATCCGCGCGCGTTGGACGACCAGTTGCGCCGCGCCGCGCTGGCCGACCTGCTGCAGCGGCTTCAGCGCTCCTTCGCCTGGATCAACGGCAACTTCCTCTCCTACGCCCGCGCCCAGTCGGCCGAGACGCGCGTGCCGGTGGGCGACATCGTCGAGCTCTTCAACCGCCGCAGCGGCGACTACAGCCTGGGCCCCGTCAGCGACGCAGTGGTACGCAGCCACCAGGACGTGGCCGACACCTTCCTGAAGATCGGCGTGCTCGACGGCCCGGCCGACGTGAAGCCCCTGTGGGACCGCAGCTTCGAGAACGTGCTGCGCCTGCCCGTCGCCTGATTTCGCCTTCTTCTTTCTTCTCCCTCTTTTTCCACCCAGCCAAGACAAGGAAAACAACGTGAGCCAATCACCTCAGGACGGCGTCGAGTTCATCGGAATGATCCAGGGCCAGAAGGTCTCGGAGATCCACCCCGCCAAGGGCCCCGCGCTGGACCGCGACTACGTGCGCGCCTTCGCGCAGGCCCACGAGACGGCCGGCTTCGACCGCGTGCTCGTGCCGCACCACTCGACCAGCCCCGACGCCACCCTCACCGTGGCCTATGCCGCCTCCGTCACCGAGCGCATCCATTTCATGCTTGCGCACCGCCCCGGCTTCGTCGCGCCCACGCTGGCCGCGCGGCAGTTCGCCTCGCTCGACCAGTTCAGCGGCGGCCGGCTCGGCGTGCACTACATCTCCGGCGGCTCCGACGAGGAACAGCGCCGCGACGGCGACTGGCTCGACCACGACCAGCGCTATGCCCGCACCGACGAGTACCTCGAAGTGCTGCACAAGGTGTGGACCGCCGAGAAGCCCTTCGACCACCAAGGCGCCCACTACCGCTTCCAGAACGCTTTTTCCGAAGTGAAGCCCCTGCAGACGCGCAACGGCAAGCCGCACGTGCCGGTGTATTTCGGCGGCGCCTCGGAGGCGGCCATTCCGGTGGCCGGCAAGTACGCCGACGTGTACGCACTGTGGGGCGAATCGCTGGACCAGGCGCGCGAGCTCACCACGCGCGTGCGCGCCGAGGCGGCGAAGCACGGGCGCAGCGTGCGCTTCTCGGTGTCGTTCCGGCCGATCCTGGCCGATACCGAAGAGGCCGCGTGGGCACGGGCCGAAAACATCCTGGCCGAGACCAGGCGCCTGCGCGTGGTGCAGGGCTACAACCGCGGCGGCCCGCAGCAAAGCGAAGGCGCCAGGCGCCTGCTGGCCGCTGCCGAGAAGGGCTCGCGGCTCGACAAGCGGCTGTGGACCGCGGTGGCGCAGGAGATCGGCGGCCGCTCCAACAGCACCGCGCTGGTCGGCACGCCCGAGCAGGTGGCCGACGCGCTGCTCGACTACTACGACCTCGGCGTCACGACCTTCCTGATCCGCGGCTTCGACCCGCTGGAAGACTCGCTCGACTACGGCCGCGAGCTGATCCCGCGCACGCGCGAGCTGGTGGCGCAGCGTGCCGCCTCGGTCCGCAAGGCTGCCTGACTTGAATGAATTGCTCCCTCCCCCTCTGGGGGAGGGCAGGGGTGGGGGCAAGCGGCCTCGAACACTGTTACGGCGTTGAAGCCGTCGTGCCCCCATCCCGACCTTCCCCCAGAGGGGGAAGGAGCAAAAAACCGACAACCCAGGAAACCCCATGAGCGCAGTTCTTTCCATCGACCGCAGCGCGGCCCCGCAGCCGCTGAAGCTCAACCCGAACCCGAACCCGAAGCAGAAGTACTGGTTCGACCCGGTTCCGCCGCGCACCACCATCCAGGCCGAGCGCCGCCACCGGCAGGAGCGCCTCGCGGGCGCCTTCCGCCTGTTCGCGCGCTTCGGCTTCGCGCAGGGGCTGGCGGGTCACATCACGGCGCGCGACCCGGAGCTCACCGACCACTTCTGGGTGAACCCGCTGGGCATCCATTTCTCGCGAATCAAGGTGTCCGACCTGCTGCTGGTCAACTCGAAGGGCGAGACCGTCATCGGCGACAGGCCGCTGAACAAGGCGGCCTTCGCGATCCACGCCGCCATCCACGAGCACAACCCGAAGATCATTGCCGCCGCCCACACGCATTCGACCTACGGCAAGGCCTGGTCCACGCTGGGCCGCAAGCTCGACACCATCACGCAGGACAGCTGCGTGTTCCACGACGACGTGGCGCTGTTCGACGACTTCACCGGCATGGTGGTCGACACCAGCGAGGGCGACCGCATCGCGCAGGCGCTGGGCGACAGGAAGGGCGCCATCCTCAAGAACCATGGCATCCTGACTGCGGGCCCCACGGTGGAAGCCGCGGCCTGGTGGTACATCGCGCTGGACAACGCCTGCCACACGCAGCTGCTGGCCGAGGCCGCCGGCAAGCCGCAGCCCATCGACGAGGCCACCGCTCGCCACACGCACGACCAGATCGGCGGGCCCGAGGGCGCCATCCATTCCTTCGACAGCCTCTATGAAGGCCTGGTCGAGGCCGAGCCTGAACTGCTGCTCTGACGCGAACACGATGAACCCGAATCTCTCCCGCCGCGGCGTGCTGCGCGCAGGCGGCGCCGCCGCCGTGGTCGCCTCTGGCGGCCTGATCGCCTCGCAGGCCTTCTCGCAGCAGGCGCGCAAGCTCACCTTCGCCTGGAATGCCTCGGCCTTCTGCCTTTCGCCCGTGGTGGTGGCGCAGGAGCGCGGCTACTTCGAGCGCAACGGCCTGCAGGTCGATCTGATCAACTACACGGGCTCGACCGACCAACTGCTGGAGTCGCTCGCCACCGCCAAGGCCGACGCGGCGGTGGGCATGATCCACCGTTGGCTCAAGCCGCTGGAATCGGGCTTCGACGTGAAGATCGTCGGCAGCTCGCACGGCGGCTGCGTGCGGCTGGTGGGCGCCAAGGGCGCGGGCGTGACCAGTCTCGCGAGCCTGAAGGGCAAGACCATCGGCGTGTCGGACATCGCGAGCCCGGGCAAGAACTTCTTCTCGATCCTGCTCACGAAGAACGGCATCGACGCCGAGAAGGACGTGACCTGGCGCCAGTACCCGGCCGACCTGCTCGACATCGCGGTGAAGAAGGGCGAGATCCAGGCCATTGCCGACGGCGACCCCAACATCTACCTGATCGAGAAGCGCAACCAGGGTGCCTACGTCGAGGTGGCGAGCAATCTCTCGGGCGAATACAAGGACAAGGTCTGCTGCATCGTCGGCGCGCGCGGCGAGCTCGTGCGCAAGGACAAGGCGACGGTCGCATCGCTGGTGCGTTCCATCGCGCAGGCCTCCGATTACGTGGCCGAGAACCCGAACGAGTCGGCAAGGCTCTTCTCGAAGTACTCGCCCAACGTGGCGGTGGAAGACCTGCGCGCGCTGCTGGGCACGCTCACGCACAAGCACCACCCGCTGGGGCGCAACCTGCGCGACGAGGTCGAGTTCTACGCGCGCGACTTCCGCGGCGTGGGCGTGCTCAAGAAGACCACCGACCCGGTGCGCTTCGCCGACCACGTTTCCTTCGATCCCCTGGCATGAACACAAATACGAGCCGCATCCGCATGAGCCACAACAGTTCCCGTCGTCAGTTTCTTGCCCAGGGCACGGCCATTGCAGCTGCTGTCGCACTACCCGGCGTGGCAGCCGCACAGGGCCGTCCGGTGCTGAAAGCCGGCGACCAGAAGGGCGGGCTGCGCGCGCTGCTCGAAGCCGCCGGCGGGCTCGAAGGGCTCAACTACGACATCCAGTGGTCGGAGTTCCCGGCCGCCGCGCCGCTGGCGGAGGCGCTCAATGCCGCCGCCGTCGACTCGGGCCCCATCGGCGATGCGCCGCTGATCTTCGCGCTGGCGGCCGGCACGCGCGTGAAGGCCATCGGCGCGAACCGTTCCGACTCCTACGGCACGGCCGTGCTCGTGCGGCCCGATTCGACGCTGAAGACCGCGGCCGACCTGAAGGGCAAGAGCGTCGCGACCAACCGCGGCTCCATCGGCCACTACGTCACGCTCAAGGCCATCACCTCGGCCGGCCTCAAGCCGGAGGACGTGAACCTGCGCTTCCTGGCGCCGGCCGATGCCAAGCTCGCGCTCACCCAGGGCTCGGTCGATGCCTGGGCGACCTGGGAGCCCTACACCGCGCTGGCCGAGGTCAGCAAGCACGCACGGGTCCTCGTCAGCGGCCGCGGCCTGCTGCCGGGGCTGAGCTACCTCGCGGCCACCGACAGCGCCATCGCTGCAAAGCGGCCGGTGCTGCAGGACTTCCTGCAGCGCGTGGTGAAGGCGCAGCTCTGGTCGTACCGCAACGTCGACGCCTACTCGGCTGCGCTGGCGCGGATCATCGGCATTCCGCCCGAGGCGGCGAAGCTGCAGTTCGAGCGCCGGCAGCAGAAGTGGGTGGCCATCGACGCGCAGGTCATCGCCGACCAGCAGGGCACGGCGGACTTCTACCGGCAGGTGGGGCTCATCAAGCAGCCGCTGGACGTGAAGGGTACCTTCGACACAGGCTTCGGCGTGGCCGGCTGACTGAGACCGCAAGCGCTGCGCGGGACCGTAGCTGAGTCCAAGACTCGCGTAGTTGCGTCCCCGGGGTGCGGGGCTGCGCTGGCTAGAGTCGTTGCATGACTTCCTACGCCATTTCCCCCGCTCCCGTCCATTCCCTGCCCATCCAGGGCGAACAGGCCCGCTTCCCGGTCAACCGCATCTTCTGCGTGGGCCGCAACTATTCCGAGCACGCCCGCGAGATGGGCCACAACCCCGACCGCGAGCCGCCGTTCTTCTTCATGAAGCCGGCCAGCGCCATCGTGGCCGACGGCGGCGAGTTCGCCTATCCGCCGCTGTCGAACGACGTGCATCACGAGATCGAACTGGTGGTCGCGCTCAAGACCGGCGGCGCGAACATCGCCGCGGCCGACGCGCTCGGCCACGTGTACGGCTATGCCGTCGGCCTCGACATGACCCGCCGCGACCTGCAATCCGAAGCCAAGAAGATGGGCCGCCCCTGGGATACCGGCAAGGCCTTCGACGGCTCGGCACCCTGCGGCGAACTGGTGCCAGTGGCCAGGGCCGGCCATCCGGCCAAGGGCGAGATCCGCCTCGATGTGAACGGCGCCCAGCGCCAGGTGGGCGACCTTGCCGACATGATCTGGAACGTGCCCGACACCATCGCCTACCTCTCGACCCTGTTCACGCTGCAGCCCGGCGACCTGATCTTCACGGGTACGCCGGCCGGCGTGGCGGCCGTGCAGCGCGGCGACCGCATGCGCGGCACCGTGGCGGGCGTCGGCGCGCTGGAAGTCGCGGTCGTCTGAGCCTGAAGACCGCGCGCGCATCGGATCTGCAGGGCGTGGCCGGTTCGCCGGCCCGCAAGTTGGCGTACCCTCGCAGGCGAAAGACGAAGACGCCTGCCCCGATGCGCTCCTCCCCACCCACGTCAGTCCGAACCTACGGCATGCACGAGCGTGCCGACCACCTCGACTTCGACATCCGCTTCCAGGGTGCGCGCAACGAGCTCACGCTGCCGCACCGGCATGCGTACTTCCAGATCCAGGTCGGCATCGAGGGCAGCTCGCAGCAGTCCATCGGCGGCGAGGTGCGGCCCTTCGGGCCGCGGCACCTGAGCTTCGTGCTGCCGTACCGGGTGCACGTGATCCCGCATCCGCCCGACGCGCTGTACTGCATCGTCAACTTCGACCAGCGCTTCCTGTGGCCTGAGCTCGACGTCGACGCGCTCGACCTGGAAGACGTGCCGCTGGCCCGCCACCCCGACCTTGCGCCCTTCCTGTTCCAGGAGTACGTCGACTTCGCCTTCGACGAGGCCGACTTCGCGCGCATCCGCAGCTGGCTCGACGAGCTGCATGCGCTGAACACGAGCCGCAGCTTCGGCGCCAAGACGGCGATGCGCGGCATCCTGCAGCAGATCATCGGGCTGGCCTGCATGCGGCAGGAGAACGCGCTGATGCGCCTTTCGCTGCAGCACGACGGCAAGACATCGCAGCGCGACGCATTGCAGCGCGTGGTGCGCTACGTGCGCGACAACCTCGACAAGCCGCTGTCGCTGACCGACGCGGCGGCGGCAGCATTCCTCTCGCCCAACTACCTCGCCAATCTGCTGCGCAAGGAAACCGACCGCACCTTCACCGACCTGGTGACCGAGCGGCGCATCGAGCGCGCGAAGGAGCTGTTGTCGTCCACCTCGCTGCTGGTGCGGGAGATCGCGCACCAGTGCGGTTTTGCCGACGAGGCGTATTTCAACCGGCGCTTCCGCCAGGTGGTGGGAAGCACGCCGCGCAACTTCCGGCGCGAGCACGCGGTGGGAACGCGAGGGTAATTTCCCTTGCAGTCCTCGACTCCCGGCCGGTTGCCGAACGCTCCGGTCAGACCTGGGTCACGCCGTCGATGGGACTTATGTCGCCCACGAGCTGCAGGAGGTCCACCATCGTGAAAGTCCCCGGTGTGCGCGAAGGAAGAGTTGGCGTCCAGTCCGGGCCTTTTTTCCAAAGGTAGGACTCGTGATCGCCGTGGACCAACCCGATGAAGACTTCCGCCACGATGCGCGCGCCCACGGGCCCCAACCGCTCGCCACCTTCCCTGACCGACGCTTCCTTGAGGATGTAGTACCACAAGGGCGTCTGCTCGTGCAGTCCCTGCGCCTTGGCCACCGCGCCGTCCGGTCCGGACGAGATTTCGGCGCTCGTCAGGGGGGTGGGCACTTCCATCGCCTGCGCCACGGATTGGCCTGAGGGCAGTCCCAGCATCACGCCCCGCTTCAGGTTGAGAAACGGAAGGCTGGCACCGCCAGGCAGCGTGTGCAGCGCCTTGACGACGAAAGGATCGATGCGCCGCGCATGGTTGAGCCCGACCCCGGCGGGGTTGTTGCCGAAGTCATAGAAGCGCCGCCAGTCGATGATCCAGTTGCTGGCGAGCTTGCTGATCGGCGTCGGATCGGTGAGCGGATCGGGCGCGAGGTCACCCACGATGCCGCCCGAGAGGCCGGAGAACGCGAACAGAAGTCCCAGCGAGGCGGGGGCGAGCCCGCCGGGTGTGAAGACCCTGTTATGGCTGTAGACCTCCCGAACCATGCTGTGTCCGAGCCGGTAGGCTGCGCCGGAGAACTCCACGGGCATGTAGGGCGTCTTCTTGAACCGGTAGAACCGGCGACCCTCTTCGAGAACGCGAGCCACGATGCCGTCTTCGGTGAGCCGTTCCACGAAGTCGTGCAGGACGAGCCATTGGTAGTGCCAGGTCACCTCACGCCGGGCTTCGAAGAAAAGCTCGGCGGGCGTGGGCGCCGTTGGCGAGGCCATCAGCAGGTCTACTACCTTGTTGTGGAACTTCATGAAGGCCAGATGAGTTTGTGCGACCAGCAGGTTCTCGTCGTTGCGGTGGTCGCCGATCAGGGCCTGGCCCTCCGGGCTTCTCGGGAGGTCGTTGGGGAACACGCCGGGTATGTCGGCCGCGTCCTGCTGGAAGCCCAGAGTGGTCTTGCCGATCAGCAGCTTCGCGCTCGGTGCGTTGTTGGGGCCGCGAGCATAGAGGTGCGGGCTGCCGTCCGGACCGCGTCCATAGATCGAGTCCAGGTCCAGCGCCGGTGTCCTGAAGTTCTGGACTCCGGTCGGATCCTCCAGCTTGTCGCCGATGGAGGTCAGATCCAGCGTGATGTCGTGGTCGACGAACTGGCCAAGATAGGTGAATCCCGCCGGCACTCGCGCGTTGTCCGCGCTGCTGCCCTGATCGACGTCGAGCATCGCAGCGGCGAGCGCCTTCAACTTGTCGTCGGAAACCGAGAGTGGTGCCAGCTGAGGAAACATCCTGCCGAACATGCCCGGATCGCCATGTCCCGCGAGCGCGTCCAGCGATCCTTTGGTTGGGGGGCGGCCGGCCCGACCGTGCTTTGGATTGACACCGACTTCTTGAGACATGATGGCTTCCTTGCTTCGTGTGTGGGGCTTCGAGCAACATGATCGGAGCGGACTTGCATCCTACGGAGCGGCCCGAGGATTCATATACGCTGCTCGCGGTCGGCCGCATGCGCTAGGGAGACTTCACGACGAAGAACTCACTGGGAAACCGGGTTCTTTCCGGGGCCATCCAGCGTTTCGGCCGCCCGCGCCAGCAGCGACAGCCGCTTCACCAGCGGATCGAATAACTCCTCAGGCGTATTGCCATAGCCCAATACCAGCCCGTTGTCCGATGGCATCGGCCGCATCGCGAAGCCGGACAGCGGCGTGGGCGCGATGCGATGGCGCAGCGCCTCGGCGGCGATCTTCCGATCGTCGAAGCGTTCGGGCAGGCGAACCGTGAGGTGCATGCCGCAGTGGCCGCCGTCGATCTCGTGCGGCACCTTGAAATGCTTTTCGAGCGCGAGCCGCAGCGCCTGCTGTCGGTCGCGGTAAAGCCTGCGCATGCGGCCCAGGTGCCGGCTGAACTGGCCACTCTCGATGAAGTCGGCCATGGCGAGCTGCTCGTAGCGGTGACCGCCGCGCAGCATCTCTTCCAGTGGCGTCTGCACGGCGGACACGAGCCGCTCGGGCAGCACGAGAAAACCCAACCGCAGCGACGGGAACATCGTCTTGCTGAAGGAGCCGATGTAGAGCACGGGCGCGTCGTCCACCAGCCCCTTCATCGCGACGATGGGCTCGCCCGTGTGGCGGTACTCGCTGTCGTAGTCGTCCTCGACGATCCATGCGCCATGCCGCCGGGCCTGCGCGATCAGCTCCAGCCGGCGCGCGATGCTCAGCACCGAGCCCACCGGGTACTGGTGCGATGGCGTGGTGTAGACCAGCCGCGGCGGGTGCTTGCGCCAGTCGCGCTCGCTCACGCAGAGGCCTTCGGCATCGACGCGCATGGGCACGATGCGCATGTCGCCCGCATGCATAGCGGCCTTCGCGCCGCGGTAGCCCGGGTCTTCGACCCAGCCGGTATCGCCGGGGTTTGTCAGCAGCCGCACGCACAGCGAGATGGCCTCCTGCGCGCCTTCGGCGATGACGACCTGCCGTGGCTCGCAGCGCACGCCGCGCGTCACCGACAGATGCCGCGCGATGGCCGAGCGCAGCGCCGGCTCGCCCAGCGGATCGCCATAGCTCAGTGCCAGGGAGCCGCCGCTGCGGATCGCGCGGTCGAGCGAGCGCCGCCATGCGGCCAGCGGAAAGTGCGACAGCGCGGGCACGCCGGGGCGCAGCGCGGCGCCCGTGTCGGCGCGTGAAAAGCTCGGCGCGATCTTCGCGAGCCGCTGCGCGGTGGCCGGCGTGCCGGGCTGCTTGCCCGCACGCTCACGCTTCGATGGCGCCAGCGACGAAAGCTCGGTCACGCGGGTGCCCTGCCGGTCGGGCCGCACATAACCTTCGGCCGCCAGATGTTCGTAGGTCGCGGTGACCGTGTTGCGCGAGATGCCGAGCGCCTCGGCCAGCGCGCGCGAGCCGGGCAGGCGGCTGCCGGGTGCGAGGCTGCCGTCGAGAACGGCTCTCTTGAGCCGGTCGTGGAGCTGGCGCTGCATCGGGCCGGCTTCGGGCTCCCGGGAGAGCGGCGAGTCGAGCAGGGCGGAAGAGAGGGAAGGGCGTGGAGGGTGATCGGAGCGTGGCACCATGAAATTGCTCTTTCATGGCACTTTTCGCGGCGCCACGTTGGCGGTACTTTAGCGGTCTTCGGCTTCGCCGTTCACTCTCTCTGCAATGAAAGCGCCTTCATCCATGTCAGCCCGCCAGAACGAGTTCGGCCAGTCCATCGGCCCTGATCTGCCCGAATGGACGCCGCGCGCCCAGCCGCCGCGTCGCACCGTCGAGGGCCGCTTCTGTTCGCTCGAACCGATCGATGCCGGGAAGCACGCCGGCGACCTGCACGCTGCCTACGCACAGGCTCCCGATGGGCGCGACTGGACCTACCTCGGCGTGGGGCGGCCTGCCGATCTCGATGGCACTCGGGCATACATCGAGCGCATTTCCAGGAGCACCGACCCGCTGCACTTCGCCGTCATCGACCGGCAAAGCGGCCGCGCCGTGGGCTCGCTGGCGCTGATGCGCATCGACCCGGCCAACGGGGCCATCGAAGTGGGCACCGTCAACTTCTCGCCGCTGCTGAAGAACACCCCGATGTCCACCGAGGCGCAGTTCCTGCTGATGAAGCTCGCCTTCGACGTACTCGGCTATCGCCGCTACGAATGGAAGTGCGACAACTTCAACGAGCCCTCCAAGCGCGCGGCGCTGCGGCTGGGCTTTAAGTACGAGGGGCTGTTCCGCCAGGCGGTGATCTACAAGGGCCGCGGCCGTGACACGGCGTGGTTTTCGATCATCGACAGCGAGTGGCCGGCGCTGCGCACCGCCTTCGAGCGCTGGCTGGCGCCCGGCAATTTCGACGAGCAGGGGCGTCAGCGCATGTCGCTCGACAAGTTCAGGCTGCCATCCGCCTGATGCCCTGAGCCGGGCAGGCTACTTGCCCGGCTTCTGCGCCTGCTCGCACTCGACCTGGATCAGCTCGCGCTCGTCCAGCGTCGCGCCGATGCGCACCGCGCTCAGGCAGCCGCCCCACACGCAGCCGGTGTCGGTGGAAAGCAGGTCTGGCCGCGAGAGCCAGCCCAGCGTCGACCAATGGCCGAAGGCGACGGTGGCATTGGCCGTCCTGCGCCCGGGCACGTCGAACCACGGCATGTAGCCTTCGGGCGCGGTGGCGGCGCTGTCCTTGGCCTCGAACTCCATCACGCCGCTTGCAGTGCAGAAGCGCAGCCGCGTCAGCGCGTTGACGATGGCGCGCAGCCGGGCATGGCCCGTGAGCGTGTCCTGCCACTGCGCCGGCTCGTTGCCGTACATCGACATCAGGAATTCGCCCAGCGCCGGCCCGCGCAGCACCGATTCGACTTCGGAGGCCAGCACCAGCGTCTGGCCCACCGTCCATTGCGGCAGCACGCCCGCGTGCACCATCAGCAGATCGCCGGCGCCTTTGCCGTCGCCTATGCGCATGTGCAGCGCCATGTGCTGCCGGCGCAGCCATTCGAGCAGCGCCTCGGCGTCCGGCGCGGCAAGAAGCTCGCCCAGCGTGTCCTTGCGGCCGGCCTTGCGCGCGCCATGCGCCACGCCCAGCAAGTGCAGGTCGTGGTTGCCCAGGAGGCTCAGCGCCGAGGCGCCGTAGCCCTGCACACGGCGCAGCACGGCCAGCGAATCGGGGCCCCGGTTCACCAGGTCGCCCAGCAGCACGAGGGTGTCGCGGCTGGGGGAGAAATCGATCTTTTGCAGCAGCCGCTGGAAGGGGGCGTCGCAGCCCTGCAGGTCGCCAATCAAGTAAAGTGCCATTCCCCCATTCTCTCCCTCAGTTCATGGACGTCCTCCTCCTGGCTTTGCTGACCACGCTGAACGCGTTGTTCGCAATGTCCGAAATGGCCCTTTCCACCAGCCGGCGCGCACGCCTCGCCGCATTGGCCGAAACGGGGGACGCCGGCGCGGTGGCCGCGCTGAAGCTGATGGAATCGCCCACGCAGTTCCTCTCGACGGTGCAGATCGGCATCACCTCCATCGGCATGCTCAGCGGCATCGTGGGCGAGGCGGCCTTCGCCGAGCCTCTGGGCTTGTGGATGGAAAGCCTGGGCATGGGCCGCGGCACGGCCAGCATCGTGTCGACCGCGGCGGTCGTCACCTGCATCACCTTCTTCACCATCATCTTCGGCGAGCTGGTGCCCAAGCGCATCGGCCAGCTCTACCCCGAGCCGGTGGCGCGCTGGGTGTCGCGCCCCATGCGCGGGCTGGCCAAGGGCGCCAAGCCCTTCGTGTGGCTGCTGGCTGGCGCCACCGCCACCACGTTGAAGGTTCTGCGCATCGACGCCAACGCAGCCCGCTCGGTGACCGAGGAAGAAATCTCCGCCAGCCTGGAAGAGGGTGTGGACGCAGGCGTCATCGAGCAGCACGAGCACCAGATGGTGCGCAACGTGTTCCACCTCGACGACAGGCGCCTGTCGTCGCTGATGATCCCGCGCGCCGACATCGAATGGCTCGACGCCTCCTTCACCGTGCAGCAGGCGCTGCAGAAGGTGGCCGACGCGGGCGCGCTCAATCTGGTGCATTCCTGGTACCCGGTGTGCCGCAATTCGCTGGATGACGTGGTCGGTGTGATCAGCGTGGCGCACCTGCTGCGACTGGGCCCCGCGCACCCCGGCGTGCTCGGCCAGGAGGCCACGCCCGCGGTCTTCGTGCCCGAGACCCTCACCGGCATGGAACTGCTGGAGCAGTTCCGCGCCCGCGCCGGCCGCCTCGTGTTCGTGGTCGACGAATACGGCGTGGTGCAGGGCCTCATGACCCCGCGCGACCTGCTCGAAGCCATCACCGGGGAACTGCAGCCCGGCATGCAGACCGACGCCTGGGCGCACCAGCGGCCCGACGGCATCTGGGAGCTCGACGGGCTCATGCCCGTGTCGGAGCTGCGCGCGCGCCTGGGCATCCGCGAGCTGCCCGACGAGGAACGCGGCCGCTACAACACCGTGGCCGGGCTGCTGATGGCCGTGTCGGGCCACCTGCCCGAGGTTGGCGAGCAGATCGACTGCGCCGGCTGGTGCTTCGAGATCGTCGCGCTCGAAGGCCGCCGCATCGACCGCGTGCTGGCGTCGCCCGATCCGGCCGCGCCTCCCAAGGAAGAGTAGGGCGCGGGCCATGCTGTCGCTGCAGGCTCTCAGCTGCCCCCAATGCTCCGCGCCATTGCCGCGCGCCGCCCGTTGGCGCACGGTGAACTGCAGCTACTGCGGCGCCACCGTGGTGCGCGGCCGGGAGATCGTCGAGCGCGAGAGCTTCCGTGCCGCATGGCGCCGGGCCAATGCCGATGTGCCCGGCGGGCGCATTCTTGCGTGGCGCGGTGCGCGCTACCGCGTGCTCGCGCCGCTGGCCACCGGCGAGCACAGCGAGGTTCTGCTGGCCGAGCGCCTTGGCGCGATGCCCGCTCGTGTCACTTTCAAGCTTGCGCGCGGCACTTCGGCAGACAGCGTGCTGCAGCGCGAATTCACCGTGCTTCAGGCCCTGCAGGATCTTTCCGTGCCCGGCGCGGCCTACTTCACCCGCCGTCTGCCGCAGCCGCTGGGTACCGGCGTGGCCGAAGGGATGGCGAGCGCAATGAGCGACGGCTCCCGGCAAGCGCTGGTGCTGCGCCACCCGACCGGCTTCTGGGGCAGCCTGCAGGACGTGCAGCAGGCCAACGCTCAGGGCATCGACCCGCGCCATGCCGTCTGGATCTGGCGCCGCATGCTGGAAGTGCTGGCCTTCGTGCATGGTGCCGGCTGGACGCACCGTGACCTGTCGCCCGCGCATGCGCTCGTGCATCCACGCGACCATGGCGTACTGCTCGTCGGCTGGTCTCGCGCGCAGCAGGCCGACGGGGCGACTCACGATGCGGCTGCGGCTCGCGACCTGATGCAGGCCGCCTGGGCCGTGCGCGCCGTGCTGCATGGCGGCGCGGCCGGCGAGCCTGGCCTGGGGGCCAATACGCCGGCACCGCTCGCTGCCGTTCTGCGTGAATTCAGCGAGGACGCCGCTGCATGCCGGCGCCTCGGCGCGCAAGGGATCGAACAGGCGCTTTCGGCGGCGTCGCGCGAAGCCTTCGGCGCGCCCAGGTTCGTTCATTTCGACCCGGCACCGCGCGGCGGTGCCTGAGCCGCAACAACAGTCAAGTCACCAAGAGGAGAGAACTCGATGGGCTACGGAAACTACTCGCACGCCGCACACACGGCGCTCATCGCCGACCGCGCCGCGAGGCCCGGCGCGGAAGTCTTCACGCAGCGCTCCACCCATCCGCTGATGAACCCGCAGGGGCTCAAGGTGCGGGAGTCGCGCGACAACGCCGATCATCCGAACTCGCTGGGTATCGCCTTCGCGCTCGACGTGACCGGCTCCATGGGCGACATCCCGCAGACGCTCGCGCGCCGCGAGCT
This sequence comes from Variovorax sp. TLI9-5A, assembly GCF_056867935.1. Classification (NCBI taxonomy): domain Bacteria; kingdom Pseudomonadati; phylum Pseudomonadota; class Betaproteobacteria; order Burkholderiales; family Comamonadaceae; genus Variovorax; species Variovorax sp. TLI9-5A. The sequence goes on from NZ_CP200310.1 coordinate 2,212,954, forward strand.
GCCCACCTTCATGAAGCTGCTGACCGATTGCGGCGTGCCGGACCCGCAGCTGCTGTTCATGGCCATCGGCGATGCGAACTCCGACCATGCGCCGCTGCAGGTCGGCCAGTTCGAATCGACCGCCAACCTCATGGACCAGTGGCTCACCTGGAGCTACCTCGAAGGCGGTGGCGGCGGCACCGGCGAGGAAAGCTACGAACTTGCCTTCTACGTGATGGCGCAGCACACCGACATGGACTGCTGGGTCAAGCGCAAGAAGCGCGGCTACCTGTTCGTGACCGGCGACGAGCTGCCGTACCCGGCCGTCTCGCGCCACCAGATCGAAGGTCTCATCGGCGAGAAGCTCGACGAGGACATCCCCATCGAGGAAGTCATCGCCGCCGCGGCCGAGACCACGCACCTGTTCTTCCTGATTCCCGACGCGCAGCGCCGCCGCCGCTGCGAAGGCCGTTGGCGCGAGCTGCTGGGCGACCATGTCATCTGCATGGATTCGCCCGACGACGCCTGCGCCGTGGCCGCCGGCATCGTCGCTCTCACCGAGAAGGCCGTGCCCAGCCTCGAGGCGCTGGCCGGCGTGATGAGCGCCACCGGCATGGAAAAGGAACGCGTAGGCGGCGTGCTGCACGCGCTCGACGCCTACGCCGCGCTGCTCGACCCGAACGCGCCGCGCCACGCGCCGCCCGGCGTGGCGGCAGCGGCCGCCGGCCCACGCTCGTCGTGGTGGAAGCGGCTCTTCGGCTGACGGCCGTGTGACAGCCGACGCCGCCACGCACTACGTCTCGCTGCTGGGCCTCGGCTTCGGGGACTGCGGCAAGGGGCTCTTCACCGACCACCTCAGCGGCGCGCCGGGCGCCCACACCGTGGTGCGCTTCAACGGCGGCGCGCAGGCCGGGCACAACGTCGTGCTGGCCGATGGGCGGCATCACACCTTTTCGCAGTTCGGTGCCGGCAGCTTTCATGCGGGCGTGGGCACCGTGCTCGCGAGCCCGGTGGTCGTGCATCCCACGGCGCTGCGCGTCGAAGAAGCCGCACTGCGCCAGGTCGGCGTGAAAGACGCCTTCGGGCGGTTGCTCGTCGACGCACGCTGCCGCGTGACCACGCCGTTCCACCAGGCTGCCGGCCGCCTGCGCGAATGGGCGCGGGGCGAGGGCGCGCACGGCAGCTGCGGCGTCGGCGTGGGCGAGACCGTGCGGCAGGCGTTGGCTTCGCCCGATGAAGCGCTGCTCTACGGCGATCTGCGCGATCCCGCCCGCACGATCGAGAAGATCGAGGCACTGCGCAGCGCACTGCTGCGCGAGTTTGAAGCCAGCCCGGCGCTGCACCACGCCGATGCCGCACAGGAAATCGCCATGCTGCGCGACGACACGCTCGCCCAGCGCTGGCTCGACGCGGCCGCGCCATGCGTGACGCAGTCGCCGCCCGCCAGCATCGACCGCATCGCCGAGCGCCTCGCGCGCCCCGGAGCCGTGATCTTCGAAGGCGCCCAGGGCGTGCTGCTCGATGAATGGCACGGCTTCCATCCGCACACCACCTGGAGCACCATCTCGACCGCCGCCGTCGAAGCCGTGCTGCACGATGCCGGCATCGACGCCCCCGTGCAGCACCTCGGCGTGCTGCGCAGCTACCTCACACGTCACGGACCCGGCCCGCTGCCCACGCACGACCGCATGCTCGACGCGCGGCTGGCCGAGCCGCACAACGCCGATGAAGGCTGGCAGGGCGTGTTTCGAAGAGGGCATCCCGATGCGGTGCTGCTGCGCTATGCGCTCGATGTGGTCGGCGCGCTCGACGGGCTGGTGGTAAGCCATCTGGATGCCGTCGAAGGAGTGGGGTTGCGCTGGTGCGCTGGCTATCGCACGGCCGATGCGGGCCGCCTTGCGTCACTGCCGCTGGGCAGCATGCACGACCTCGATCATCAACACGAGCTGACCAGGCTGCTGCGAGGCGCCGAGCCCATCTACGAGCCGCACCTCATCGCCACGCCGCACGCGTGGGTGGAACACGCAGAGGCGCTGAGCGGGTTGCCCGTGCGCTTCGGCTCTTTCGGGCCGACGCGTGAGAGCGTGCGAGGGCGCAAGCATCTGCCCTGATCGAGTACACAAGTGGGGCGGCCGGCGGCGGCGTGCGACCTGTCGATCGGGGCAAAAACGGGTTCTGTTGCAAGGAGCGCCTTTCCAAGCTCTTGGGACGCCGGCCGACCTCCTTACCCGAGCTGCCGGAATGTGACTTTGCGCAGCAATTTCTTACAATGCGTTGCGTTCCGTCTCGCCGGTGCAACCCGAATCGCGCCTTCGTACATTCACCGCCTCCGCTCATGCCTTCGTCCAGACTTGCCTGCCGCTTCGTTCGCAATGCCCGCCTGGCCGCAGGCCTGATCGCCGCTCTGGCGTTGGCCGCGTGTGGCGGTGGCGGGGGTGGCACCGGCAACGCGGCATTCTTCGTTCCCCCGCGCAGCAGCCCGCTGCGCCTGCGCCCGGCGGCACATCCGGCACATCCGGCGAATCCACGGTGCTGATGCGCGTCAAGCCGGAGGCGGTCGGCGTCAACTGCTCCTTGGGCGGCGCGCGCGTCGAAGCCGGCCTGGACGTCGACGGCAATCACGCGCTCGCGGACAGCGAAGTCACCTCCACGCAGTACATCTGCAACGCCACGGCCGGGGTGGATGGCCTCAGCACGCTGGTGCGCATGCGGGCCGAGCCCGCCGGCACCAACTGCGCGCTAGGCGGCTCGCAGGTGCTGGCCGGCAAGGATCTGAACCGCAATGACGTGCTCGAGGATGCGGAGGTGACCAGTTCGGCCTACGTCTGCGGCGGTGCGCCGGGAGCGACGGGCGCCGCAGGGTCGAATGGCCGCGACAGCCTGCTCGCATTCGCGGCCGAAGCCCCGGGTGGCACCTGCACCTATGGTGGTCAACGAGTGCAATCCGGGCTGGACCTGAACGCCAACGGCGTGCTCGATGCCGCGGAGGTCACGGCCACGGCCTACGTGTGCGCGGCCGCGCCAGCCGATACGCGCTGGGTCAGTGTCACCGCCTCGAGTGTCCAGACCGAGTCGAACACCGGCTATCAGGCGAATTCGAGCACCGGCGTCACGCTCACGCTGCCGCCCGCGCCCACGGTGGGCGATTGGATCAAGGTGGTGGGGGTGGGCAGCGGCGGGTGGACCATCGCGCAGAACGCGGGGCAGCGCATCGACACCCGCAGCCTGCCCGGCGGATCGGACTTCGACTGGCGCCCGGTGGGGCCCACCGGTAGCTGGAGCGGCCTGGCCTCGTCCGCCGATGCCACTCGTCTGGCGGCAGTATCCAGCAGCGGCGAGTTGTACACCTCAAGCGACTCCGGTGCGACCTGGAACCTGCGCCTCACGGGACAGCCCTGGAGCGGCGTCGCTTCTTCCAGCGATGGCCTTGCGCTGGTCGCTGCAACCAACGGCGGTGCGATTTTCCGCTCGACCGACGGCGGCAGCACGTGGTTCGACGACGGATCGTCCCGAGCCTGGAGCGCGGTGGCCAGCTCCGCCGACGGGTCGCGCCTGGTCGCGACTGCCTACAACGGGCAAATCTGGACCTCGGCGGACGGCGGTGGCAGCTGGACGGCGCGTGAGTCGAGTCGCACATGGCGCGCCGTGGCTTCTTCGGCCGATGGCCGGGTTCTGGTGGCGGCCACCAATGGTGCCCAGCTGTATGTCTCGACCGACTATGGCGTGAACTGGACCGCGCGCGCGAGCGCCCAGTTCTGGTGGTCGGCGGCGGCGTCGGCGGACGGCAGCATCCTGTACGCCACCGTGGACACGGGCGCCGTCTGGGTCTCCGCCGATTCCGGTACCACATGGGAATCGCAGACCGTCAGCCGGGATTGGCGAGGCATCACCACGTCCGCCGACGGCCGCTACGTCGTGGCCGCCACCAGCGGTGGCCGTATGTACGAGTCCAGCGACCGCGGCCAGACCTGGCGCGCGACCGGCGACGCCGGTGCCTGGACCGCGGTCGCGAGCAGCGCCGACGGCGTGAAGGTGGCCGCCGGCAAGTCGGGCTCGGCCATCCAGCTCGGCGCGCGTCGCATTTCGACCACCCTGGGCGTGGCCGGATCGATTTCCGGAGGGCAACAGGACTCGCTGGAACTGCAATACGTGGGAGGCGGCGTGTTCATGCCCGTTGGCTACGTGTTGGCCAATGTGGCATTCGTCGTTCGCTGAAGCCACAGGCCCACGACCAACCGACGCCGCACCCGCGCCTCACCACGCATACCCCGCCTGCACCCGCGCAGCGACCCTGCTCCCGTTCCCACTGCTCGTAGCCGTCGAAAGCCCCACGCCCAGGTTCAGGTTGTCGTTGACCTGATAGCCGAAAGCGACGCCCACCCCCGACGCACCCGCGTAGTTGCCCACGGCCGCGCCCATCCATTTCTTCCCTGCAGCCAGCGTCGGCATCGACGGCATGGCCAGGGCGGCCGCTACGCCTTGCGCGGCAAACGCATTGGCCTGGCTCGTTGCGTTGGCAACGGCCTGCTGCAGTTGGCCGAGGTTGACGGCGTCTGTGCCCAGCACGCCGGGCGCGACATTCGTGATGCCGCGCAACTGGTTGGTGGCCGCGTTGCCCACCGACACGGTGTTGTCGCGGTCTGCCACCGACCCCTGGCCCAGTGCCACGGCGTTGCTGCCGCTGGCCAGTGTGTTGGCGCCCAGCGCGACGGCGTTGTTGCCGGTGGCGATTGCGTTGTTGCCGACGGCGGTGGTCGGGTCGGCCAGTGCCTTCGCGCCCGCGCCGATGGCGACCGAGCCCGCGTGGCTGGCCTGCGCGCCGTTGCCGACGGCGACGGTGTTCTCTCCATTGGCCTGCGCGTTGGTGCCCATCGAGGTGCTCCCCGCGCCGCTGGCGCCTGCGCCCGGGCCGCAGGCCACGGAGCCGCTCGCGCTCACCGCGCACACGCCGCTGGAAAGCGCCTGATTCATCAACGACTGCAGCGCCGTGACCTGCTGCACGGTGAAGTTGTTCGCGGTGGTGATGGCCGTCTGCTGCGCCTGCTGCACCTGGCCGACGTTGGCCGCGTCGGTGCTCGCCTGGCCCGCGCTCACGTTGCTGATGACGGTGCCCGCGCCGCCGTTGGCGTTGAGCTGCAGCGTGGTGCCGCCCGCGACGTACTGCGCCGAGTTCTGCGCCAGGCCGAGGGCTGTGTTGGAGGTCTGCTGCACGGTATAGAGCTGGCTGCCGTTGACGGCATCGGTGCTGGTGGCGCTCACCGTGCCCGCGCTCACGTTGACGAGGGTGCGCGTCTGGCCCGCCGAGCCGAAGGAAACGGTGTTCGCCGCGGTGGCGACAGAGTTGGCACCGATGGCCACGCTGTTGGTCGCGCCGCTGGCGACCTGGCTGCCCGTGCCGACGGCCACGCTGCCTGTGGCAAGCGCCGATGCGCCGGCCGAGCCGTTGTAAGCACCACCGATGGCCGTGCTGCCATTGCCCGACGCCACCGCGCCCTGGCTGGCGCCCGAGGCGCTGCCGATGGCGACCGCCGAGATGCCCGACGCCTGTGCGCCGCTGCCGCCGGCCGTGCCGGGAAAGCCGCAGCAGCCTTCCGCGCCCTGGCCTCCCGCGCCGACCGCGATGGCACCGCTGGCCGAAGCCTGCGCGCCGCTGCCGCCGGCGCCGCCCGTGCCACCCGCGAAGCCCTGGCCGGCAGTGCCGCCGCCGCCGATGGCCGTCGCGCCGTTCGCGCTTGCGCTGGCACCGGCGCCGCCCGTGCCGCCGGTGCCGCCAGCGGTCCCGTTGCTGCCGTTGCCGCCCGCGCCGATCGAGGTGGCGCCGTCTCCCGAGACCGTGGCCGCGCTGCCGCCGCCGCTGCTGCTCCAGCCCGGCTGGTTGGGGCCGGGGTTGCCGGCGTCACCGGCCACGTAGCCTGCTGCGTGTGCGCTGCCCATGGCGAGCAGAGCCACGGCCGGCAAGTACCGGCACGAGAGCTGGAGTCGAGTGAGCATGGTTCTTCCCTTGCAAAAACGGATAAGACAAAACGCGGCCGAGTGTGTCTTTTTGTTTTCATGAGTTCCATACCCGAGAACTGGTAGATCTGGCTCTGGCGGCCTTCGGATCAGCGCCTGCAGTGCGCCGCGTCATACTCTCGGCCGGATCGTCCCTTCCCTTGAAGATGGGACGAAGCTCCAACCGAAAGCCGGGAGTGGAAAAAATGATGACCGCATGCTGGCGTGCACCCGTAGCAGCACTGGCGCTCGTGTTCTCGATGCTGATGAGCGCGTGCTCCACGCTGCCCTTGCCAGTGTCGGACCGGCCCGTCACGGCAATCGCCGACTTCTCGGACACGCCGCTCGACGCGATCACGCGCAAGGTCCTGCCCGGCGATCGTTCCGACGACCGCTCGGGCTTCCAGCTCCTGCCCTACGGCCCCACATCGTTCGCCACCCGCATCGAACTTGCGAAGCTCGCCACGCGCAGCCTCGACGTGCAGTACTACCTGCTGGCCGCCGACAACACCGGCCGCGCCCTGATGCGCGAGCTGCGCGACGCGGCGCAGCGCGGCGTGCGAGTGCGGCTGCTCGTCGACGACCTCTACACCACCGGCGAAGACGATCTGCTGCTCGCGCTCGCCAGCTACCCCAATGTGCAGGTGCGCCTGTTCAACCCCTTTCCCGGCGGGCGCGGCAGCGACCTGACGCGCTTCATCAGCTCCGGCCTGGAGTTCGGCCGCATCAACCGGCGCATGCACAACAAGCTCTTCGTGGCCGACAACGTCGCGGCCGTGGCGGGCGGGCGCAACATGGCCGACGAGTACGTGATGAATGCCTCCGGCAGCAACTTCATCGACATGGACGTGTTCGCCGCCGGCCCGGTGGTGCGGCAGCTGTCCGACGAGTTCGACCACTACTGGAACAGCACCGTCGTCTACCCCGTGGGCCGCATCGCCAGCAGCGCGCTCACGCCCGAGCAACTGCGGCAGAACTTCGACAAACTCACGGCCGCCGCCAAACCGCCGCAGGCGCCGCGCATTCCGCCCGACGGCAGGATCGCCAACCCCGTCGAGGGCGAGCCGTCCCTGCTGCCGCAGGAGATGCTGCCCATGCTCAACCTGCCCTTCGAACTGGCCGAAGCCCAGCTCAGCCCGCTGCTTTGGGCGCATGCCCGCGTGCTGTTCGATCCGCTCAGCAAGACCGAGGGCCTGAACGAGCGCGAGAACTCCATTAAGGGCACGGTGACCGAGGGCGTGATCCAGTGGTTCCGCACCTCGCGCTCGAGCATCAAGATGGTGTCGCCGTATTTCGTGCCGTCGGACGCGGCGGTGGCCAGCCTCGCGCAGGCGCAGGCCGCGGGCATCAAGGTCGAGCTGGTCACCAACTCGCTGGCTTCAACCGACGAGCCCTGGGTGTATGTGGGCTACTGGCCGCACATCCACGAGCTGCTGAAGGCGGGCGTGGCCATCTACGAGCTGAGCCCCACGCTGAGCGTGAAACGCGGCAAGCTCGGCATCTTCGGGCACCGCACTGGCGCGCTGCACATGAAGAACGGCATCGTCGACCACAAGGAAGTGTTCCTCGGCTCGATGAATCTCGACCCGCGCTCGGCCCACCTCAACACCGAGCTGGGGTTGATCATCAAGAGCCCCGAAATGGCCAGGCAGCTCGACAGCTTCGCCGATGCCGGCAGCGCCTACCGCCTGCGGCTGGACGCCGGCGGCCGCAACATCGAGTGGACCGAGGAAGACGAGAACGGCAAGCAGACGGCCTACGACGTTCCGCCCGAGACCACCGCGTGGCAGCGGCTCAAGCTGCGGCTGATCGCGCCCTTCATTCCGCAGAGCCAGCTGTAGCGCTGCAGTTGCAGCGGCCGCTCACACGTTGCTGGTCGCGCGCACTTCCTCGATGCTGGTCTGCCCGGCCAGCACCTTCTCGATGCCGTCCTGGCGCAGCGTGCGCATGCCTTCCTGCAGCGCGGCCTGCTGGAGCTCCTCGGCGCGCGCGCCGGTCTGCACCAGCCGCCGCAGCGTCTTCGACATGCTCATCAGCTCGTGGATGCCCACGCGGCCCTTGAAGCCTGTCTCGGCGCAATGCTTGCAGCCCTTGCTGGTGTAGGTGTGCAGCCGCCCGTCGCGGCCGTGGCGCTGCATCCAGCCGGCCAGCACCGCCTGGCGTTGCGCCGGGTCGCGCTGCTGCTCGGGGCCGAAGGCGTGCATGTAGTCGTTCAGCAGTTCTTCGACGGCCTCGGGGCTCGCGGGCGTGCCGGTGGTGCACTGCGTGCACAGGCGGCGCACCAGGCGCTGCGCGAGCACGGCCAGCAGCGAGTCGGCGAAGTTGAACGGGTCCATGCCCATGTCCAGCAGGCGGGTGACGGTCTCGGGCGCGCTGTTGGTGTGCAGGGTCGACAGCACCAGGTGGCCGGTCAGCGAGGCCTCGATGGCGGTCTTGGCGGTCTCCTCGTCGCGGATCTCGCCCACCATGATCACGTCCGGGTCGGCGCGCACGAAGGCGCGCAGCGCCTTGGCGAAGGTCCAGTCGATGCGCGGGTTGATCTGCACCTGCCGCAGCCCGGTCTGCGTGATTTCCACCGGGTCTTCCGCGGTCCAGATCTTGCGCTCGGGCGTGTTGATGTGCATCAGAGCCGAGTGCAGCGTGGTGGTCTTGCCCGAGCCCGTGGGGCCCACGCACAGCACCATGCCGTAGGGGCGCTCGATGGCCTTGGTCAGCTGCGCGAGGTTGTCGGGCGACAGGCCCAGCCGGTCCATCGGAATGGGCTTGGCCGAGGCCAGGATGCGCATCACCACGTCTTCGAGGCCGTTGTTGGTGGGGATGGTCGCCACGCGTAGCTCGATGCGATGCTGCGGTGAGTACTTCGCGAAGTTGATCTTGCCGTCCTGCGGATTGCGCTTCTCGCTGATGTCGAGGTCACACATGATCTTGATGCGCGCAACGATCGCATTGCGGTAGCTCGGCGGCAGCTCCAGGTAGGTGTGCAGCACGCCGTCGCGCCGGAAGCGGATGCGCGTCTTCTCCTGGCCGGGGTAGCTCTCGATGTGGATGTCGGAGACGCCGTCGCGGTGCGCCTCGACGATCATGCTGTTGATCATGCGCACCAGCGAGTTGTCCGACTGCTCGATGGGCGCCTCGCTCAACGCCGGCGGGGCGGAGACCTCCTTTTCCAGCGTCTGCAGCAGCTCGCTGGTGCCGGCCACGTCGAAGTCCAGCGGCTGGCTGGGGTCGAGGCTGGCCGCGAAGGGGTTGGGTGCGGCACCGGTGTGCTCGCCGATTTTTTCGTATGCCGCGTTCAGCACGCCGTCGAGGTCCAGGCACTGGCCGACCACCGGCGTGACCTTCATCTGCGCGATGAACTCCACTTCGTCGAGCGCCGAATGCCGGCTCGTCGGGTCGTCGATGGCGACGATGAGCCGCCCCTCGTGCAGCATCAGCGGCATGACCTGCAACCGCCGCGCCACCGCATGCGGCAGCTTGCGCAGCGCCTCGGCCGCCGGCGGATAGAGATGCAGGTTGACCAGCGGATAGCCCATCTTGCGCACCAGCGCCGCCTGCAGCTGGCCCCGGCTCACCACGCCCATGCGCACCAGCGTTTCGCCAAGCGGCACCATCGGGTCCATCTTCTGCCGGTCCAGTCCTGCGCGAAGCTGCTCCTGCGTGATCATGTCCAGCGAGATCAGCGCCTCGCCGATGCGCGCGATGGGCGTGCGGCTCTGCGCGTCGAGCGCGTTCAGCAACTGCTGCGGCATGACGACTTCGTTGATGGACATGGGGGAGGTTCTCCTGCTCGATTTCGTGCATGGATCGTAGAGCGGGATCGTGTCCATTGCCACAGGTTTGAGCTTGAGTACGCAAGTACTCAAGTTAACAACGAGTCAACCTGCGACGCCCACCGGCGGCACGGTCCGTGCGCCGGATTTCCTGTCGTCCTACGCGCACCAGCCGCCGCCTCGCCAAACATGGGAGGAATGCATAGATACGTACTTGTCACCGGCGCAGTGCTGGGCATGCTCGGCTTCGCGGCGAGGGCCGAGCCCATCAAGCTGCCCGTCGACAGCGACGAGAAGGGCTCCGTCTACGTCGCCCCCAACGTCAACCCCACCGAGACCTCGGCCACCGTCAACGGCGCCACGGTCGGCGTGCAGCGGCCCGATGGCAGCGGCACCTACATCGGCACCGACACTTCCACACCCCGGCCCACGTACTCGCTTGGCGCGAGCACCGGCGGCAACGTGTCCTTCTCGGGCGGCTTGCAGTCGGACGGAAAGGCCAACAACGGCGTGAAGGCCGGGGTGACGATCAAGTACTGAGGGTGGATCAGACCAGCGTGCCGTACACGATGAAGCCGTCATGCGTCGCGACCTTGTCGTAGAGCGTGCGGCCCGCCGTGTTGGTCACATGCGTCTGCCAGTACACGCGATGCACTCCCGCGTCCTTCGCTCGTTCGTACACGCCGTGGATCAACTGACGTCCGACGCCCGTGCCGCGCTCTGAAGGCAGTGTGAACAGATCCTGCAGGTAGCAGGTCGGCTCCAGGCGCGTGGTGCTGCGGTGGAACAGGTAGTGGGTGAGGCCTGCCAGCTTGCCGTCGAGCTCTGCCACCAGCGCGTGCACCGGCTCGTAGGCATCGAAGAAGCGCCGCCAGGTCGCCTGCGTGACCGGGTCCGGCAGGGCGGTTGGGCCTTCGCGCCCGTAGAAGGCGTTGTAGCCGTCCCAGAGCGGCTTCCATGCCGCGTAGTCTTCTGGCACCGGAGGGCGGATCAGCAGGGAAGAAGTCATGTCGTCGGGAAACTGCACGTTGAAAACGTGCAATTGCAACATGGCCCGGGCTCAGCGAACGAAGAATTCCTTCAGCGCTTCTTCAGGCAGCTGCCCATGCAGGCCGATGGCGACCACTCCGGCGCGGGCCAGCCCTGAAGGCGGCGCGGCCTTGCGAAGCGAGCCGTGGCGGCCGGCGTACTGCACCTCGGACCACTCTTCGCCAGCCGTACCGTGGCCGGTGCGCAGCAGGCCCTTGAGCCGCAGCACGCCCGCAGGCATTTCGCGCAGCCAGGCACGCAGCGTGGCTGCGGGAATCATCGCTTCGGGCTGCGCGCTCCAGGTCTGGAACAGTGCGCCATGGTCGGGCGAGTGATGGTCGTGATCGCAATCGGGGCCGCATGTGTGGGCAGTGCCCGAGGCGCGCTGCGGCAGCCCCGACAGCAGTGACAGCGGCACTGCCGCCTCCGTGGTCTCGATGCACGGCGTTCCCGACGCGTTCGCCTCGACCCATGACCTTGCCGCGACCAGCGCATCAGCCGATGCGATGTCGGCCTTGTTCAGCACCACGAGATCCGCCGACTTCAGCTGACGCGCCAGCGTATCGGCCAGCAGCGGATCGATCGACTGCCGCGCCGCCGCGCTCGCGTCCACCAGCACGATCACGCCCTCGAGGCTCAGCTCCGGCGCCGCCATGCCGATCTGCGCGATGCGCCACGGGTCCGACACGCCGCTGGCCTCGATCACCACCGCGTCGAAGGGCGTCTTCGCCTCGATCACGTCCACCAGCGCTCGCCCCAGGTCGTCGCCGATCTGGCAGCACACGCAGCCGTTGGTCAGCGCCAACGTGTCGCCATGCGTGGCGGCGATCAGCCCGGCATCGATGTTGAGCGCGCCGAAATCGTTCACCAGCACCGCCATGCGCAGGCCCTTGGCCTCGCGCAGCCAGCGGTTGAGCAGCGTGGTCTTGCCCGCGCCGAGGAAGCCGCCGATGACGGTGAGCGGAAGCCGCCTTGCAGGCATCACGCGCCCTGGCCTCTCTGAGCCTCGAAAACGCGGCCCGAAAGCACCGTGCCCCACACGCGGGCGTCCTTCAGCGCCATCGGGTCCATTTCGAACGGGTCGTCTTCCAGCACGCAGAAGTCGGCGCGCTTGCCGCATTCGATGCTGCCGATCTCGCCGTCCAGCTTCAGCGTCCATGCCGCGCCCAGCGTGATGGCGCGCAGCGCCTGCGCCACGGTGATGCGCTCGGCCTCGCCCAGCAGCCGGCCCTTGGGCGTGATGCGGTTGACGGCGCACCATGCGGTGAAAAGCGGCCCGAGCGGCGTCACCGGCGCGTCGGAGTGGATGGCCAGCGGCACGCCCGCCGCGAGCGCGCTGCCGCAGGCATCGAGCCGGTTGGCGCGGTCGGGGCCCATGGTCATCTCGTAGTGCTGGTCGCCCCAGTACCAGATGTGGTTGGCGAACAGGTTCGCGCAAAGGCCCAGGGCGGCCATGCGGCGGAACAGCGGCGCGTCGATCATCTGGCCGTGCTGCAGCGTGTGGCGGTGGTCGGGGCGCGGAGCGCGCGTCAGCACGCGCTCGATGGCGTCGATGGCCACCTCGCTGGCCTCGTCGCCGTTGGTGTGCGTGTGGATGGTGAGGCCGGCGCGGTGGTAGGTCTCGAAGTCGGCCTCGTACTGCGCGGGCGCGGTCACCCAGATGCCATTGGGCGCGCCGTTGAAGTGCCCCGGCCAGCGCAGCCGCGCCGAGAAGCCCTGGATCGAGCCGTCGAGCATCATCTTCACCAGGCCGTAGCGCAGCCGGTCTGTGTTGCGCGGCACCAGCGACTTCACATGCTCCGCGCCTTGCGCGGCGCCGTGCGTGCCATGGAAGGCCTGGAACGCGGGGAGGATGCGCACGCCGAAGCCGTCGTCCGCCGTCACCGCCTCCAGCACGCCGCAGTCGTCGGGCGTGAGCTTGTTGACCAGGTCGGTCGCGGTGGTCACGCCCTGCAGGCAGGCCAGCCGCGCGAAGGAGCGCACGCCGGCCTCGGTCATCGGCGCGAGCAGGCCGGCGTTGCCGATCTTGCGCAGCACCAGGAACATGGCGGCCGGCTCCTGCAGCTCGCCGGTGGGCTCGCCTCCATTGGCGCCGTCCGCGAACTTGACCACGCCCTCCACCTCGTTGTCGCGCGTAATCTCGGCAATGCGCAGCATCGCGCTGTTGACGTTCATCAGGTGGCCGTTGGCATGGCCGATGACGATGGGCCGCGTGCTGCTCGCGCGGTCGACGTGGTGCACCGTCATGCGCTCGCCGCCGAAGTAGATCGGATCGAACCCCCAGGCGACGAGCGGCTCGCTGTCGGGAATGCCGTCGGCCGTCATCTTCGCGGCCACCTCCGACAGGCGCGAGACCACCTCGTCCATCGAGCGCAGCCCGCTCCACACCTTGCCCTCGGGGTCGCGGCGGTCGAACCATCCGAGGTACGTCCAGTCCCACATGCTGCCTTCCTTCAGGTGGCAGTGGCCTTCGACGAGGCCGGGCATCACCACCTTGCCGGCGAAGCGCTCGTCGAGCGTGAACGGACCCCAGCCCTGCATGTCCGCGAGCGCGCCCACGGCCAGCACTCGGCCGTCGCGCACCGCCACGTGGGTGGCGTGCGGCTGCATCGGGTTCATGGTGATGATCTTGCGGGCCGAGTAGATAGTGGTGGTTGTCTGGCTCATGGCGATGTGGGAATCGAAAGAGGAGGGCGCGGCAGCCCGTCGACGAGGTCGACGCGCCTGCAGCGTACCCAATGATCGGGTGCGACTTCGCGCAGCGGCGGCAGCTCGGCCGCGCAGGCGGCCTCCGCCACCGGGCAACGGCCGGCGAAGCGGCAGCCCTTGGGCGGATCGATGGGGCTGGGCGGGTCGCCGCTCAGCTTGATGCGGTTGGCCGCGCGCCGGCGCCCGCCGCTCACCGTGGGCACGGCCGACATCAGCGCGACGCTGTACGGATGCAGCGGCCGCGCGAAGAAGCTGCGGCGCGGCGCGCGCTCGACGATCTGGCCCAGGTACATCACGGCGATGTCGTCGCAGATGTGTTCCACCACCGCCATGTCGTGCGAGATGAAGAGATAGGTCAGGCCCAGCTCGCGCTGCAGCCGGGCCAGCAGGTTCAGTATCTGCGCGCGAATGGCGATGTCGAGCGCCGACACCGGCTCGTCGCACACCACCAGCTCCGGGTTGGTGGCCAGCGCCCGCGCGATGTTGATGCGCTGGCGCTGTCCGCCCGAGAACTGGTGCGGAAACAGGTGCTGCTGCTCCGGCCGCAGGCCCACCGCCTCGAAGAGCTCGGCCACGCGGCGCGTGCGCTCCTCGGGTGTGCCCACCCGCATCAGGTCCAGCGGCGCGCGCACGGCGGCGCCCGCGCGCTCGCGCGGATTCAGCGAGGAGAACGGGTCCTGGAAGATGATCTGCATCCGCGTGCGCGCCTGCCGCAGCGCCTCGCCCTGCAGCGCACCGAGGTCGGTGTCGCCCAGCTGCATGCGGCCCGATGTGACGGGCGCGAGCCGCATCACCGCCAGCGCGGTGGTGGTCTTGCCCGAGCCCGATTCGCCGACCACTGCCAGCGTGCTGCCGCGGCGCACTTCGAACGAGACGCCGTCCACCGCCTTCACCACCTCGGGCGTGCGGCCCCAGCCGGCCTTGCCGCGCGGAAAGTGCACCTTCAGGTCGTCGACCGAAAGCAGCGTGTCGGTCTTGCCGATGAACGTCATGCGGCCTCTCTTTCGCGTTGGTCGAGCGCTTCGGCATGCAGCCAGCAGGCCGCGCCGTGCGGGACGCCCGCGGCTACTTCGCCATGCACCGCGAACATCGGCGGCACCTCGGCGGCGCAGCGCGGCATCGCGCGCGGGCAGCGCTCGCGGAAGGCGCAGCCGGTGCCCAGCTCCCATATCGAAGGCACCACGCCGGCGATCTCGGCGAGGTCTTCGCGTCCGTCGCCTTCCTGTGCCGTGCTGCTGCCCAGCTCGGGCAGGCAGTCGATCAGGCCGCGGGTGTAGGGGTGGCCGGGCTCCGACAGCACCTGCTCGGTGGTGCCCTGCTCGATGACGCGGCCGGCGTACATCACCATCACCCGGTCGGCCATCTCGGCCACCGCGCCCATGTCGTGCGTGATGAGCATGATGGCCGTTCCCTTCTCGCGCTGCAGCTCGCGCAGCAGGTCGAAGATCTGGGCCTGCACCGTCACGTCGAGCGCGGTCGTGGGCTCGTCGGCGATCAATATGTCGGGCCTGCAGGCCAGCGCCATCGCGATCATCACCCGCTGGCGCATGCCTCCGGAGAGCTGGTGCGGATACTCGTCCACGCGCCGCTCGGGCGCCGGAATGCCCACCTGCCGCAGCATTTCGATGGCGCGCTGCCGCGCCGCATGCGCGTTCATTCCGGCATGCAGCTGCAGCGATTCGCCGATCTGGTCGCCCACGGTGAACACCGGGTTCAGCGAAGTCATCGGCTCCTGGAAGATCATCGAGATGCGGTTGCCGCGCACCTCGCGCATGCGGGCATCGGTGGCTTGCACCAGGTCTTCGTCCTGGAACAGCACCCGGCCGCTGCGGATGCGCCCCGGCGGCGAGGGAATGAGCCGCAGCAGTGCCAGCGCCGTCATGCTCTTGCCGCAGCCCGACTCGCCGACCACGCACAGCGTCTCGCCGGCGCGGATCTCGAAGTCGACGCCGTTGAGCACCAGCGCCTGTCCGCGCCGCGTCTTAAATTCGACGTGCAGGTCCTGCACGCGCAGCAGTGTGTCGCTCTGGTTCGGCATCAGCGTTCCCTCAGTTTCGGGTTGAGGGCATCGTTCAGGCCGTCGCCGATCAGGCTCACGGCCAGCACGGTGATGAAGATGGCCGCGCCGGGGAAGGCCACGGCCCACCAGCACGAGAGCACGTACTGCCGGCTGGAGCCGATCATCAGCCCCCAGCTCATCTGGTTCGGATCGCCCAGCCCGAGGAAGGACAGGCCCGCCTCGAACAGGATCGCCGCGCCGATGGCCAGCGTGGCCGACACCACCAGCGGAGGGAGCGCGTTCGGCAGGATCACCTTCCAGATGATGCGCGCGTCGCGCGCGCCGATGGCCCGCTCCGCGCGCACGAACTCCAGTCCCCGGTACTTCATGAACTCCGCGCGCGTGAGCCGCGCGGTGCCGGTCCAGCTCACGATGCCGATGGCCAGCGTCACCGTCACCAGCGTGGGCGAGAACAGCGTCACCACCACCATCGCGAAGAGCAGGGCGGGCAGCACCTGGAAGAACTCGGTGAGCTTCATCAGCGCGGCATCGACCTTGCCGCCGTAGTAGCCCGCGAAGGCGCCGAGCGTGATGCCGATCAGCACCGACAGCAGCGCGGCCACCGCACCCACCAGCAGCGTGGCGCGGCCGCCGTAGATCAGCGCGGTGAGCACGTCGCGGCCGAGGTAGTCGGTGCCGAGCCAGGCTTCTTCGCTGAAGGGCGGCGTGAGCGGCGCGGCCTTGATCTCGAACGGGTCGGCCGGGTAGAGCCACGGCCCGGCGATCGCCACGAGCAGCACGATCAGCAGCATCGCCATGCCGGCGATGGCAGCCGGGTTGCGCAGGAACATGCGCATTGCCTCCACGCCGGGGTGCTCGACGCGCACGGCGGGTCTGGAAGAGGCTGCAGCGGCAACGGAGGGCATTGCGATCACCTTGCTCATGAGGCCTTGATCCGCGGATCGATGAAGCGGTAGCACAGGTCGGTGAGCTGGTTCATCACCACCACCACGATGGAGGAGAAGAGCAGTACGCCGAGGATGGTGGGGTAGTCGCGCCGCAGCACCGACTCGAAGGCCAGCCGGCCCAGGCCCGGCCAGTTGAACACCGTCTCCACAAGGATCGCGCCCGCCAGCACGTTGCCGAACTGCAGGCCCAGCACCGTCACCACAGGCAGCAGCGCATTGCGCAGTGCATGCTTGTAAAGCACCACCCGGTCGGCCAGCCCCTTGGCGCGCGCGGTGCGGATGAAGTCGGAGCCCAGCACGTCGAGCATCGACGAGCGCGCGAGCCGGCTGTACTGCGCGAGATACACCAGGCTCAGCGTGAGCGTGGGCAGCACCAGGTGATGCGCCACGTCGAGCATGTCGGCGAAGCCGCCGCCGCCCGTCGAGTCGATGGAGCGCATGCCCGCCACCGGCAGCACCGGAAACACCGAGGCCAGCAAGATCACCAGCATGATCCCCAGCCAGAACACCGGCGCCGCGAAGCCCACCAGCGACAGCACGGTGATGAACTGCGAGAGCAGTCCGTTGGGCCTGCGCGAAGACAGCACCCCCAGCGCGGTGCCCACGAGGAAGGCCAGCAGCACCGCGCTCAGCACCAGCAGCAGCGTGGCTGGCACGCGCTCGGCGATCATGCTCGTCACCGGCAGGTTGAAGAAGTACGAGTAGCCCAGGTCGCCCTGCGCCACCTTGCCGAGGTACACGCCCAACTGCACGGGCAGCGAGCGGTCGAGCCCGTACTGCGTGCGCAGTTGGGCCATCAGCTCGGGCGACATGCCGCCGCTGGCGCCGGCGATGGTTTCCACCGGGTCGCCCGGCGCAGCGTGCACCAGCACGAAATTGAGCACCACCACGGCGAGCACCAGGCCCAGGGCCTGGAGCAGCCGCGAGGCGGCGTAGCGAAGCGTGCCCATGATGTCGTCCGCCCGCCTACTTCAGGTACACCTCGTCGAGCGGCGACAGCGGCCCCCAGATCGTGACCGGCACATTCGCCATCTTCTTGCTGGTGATGGTGTGGTACGGCACCTGGTTGATGAACTCGATGGGCAGTTCGTCCGTCACGATCTTCTGGAAGGTCGCGTAGTAGGCCTTGCGCTGCGTCGGGTCGATCAGGCCGCCCGCGGTGTTGAGTAGTTCGTCCACCTTCGGGTTGGCGTACGACTGGGTGTTCGTCCAGACGATGGGCTTGATGTTGGTCGACAGGTAGGTGCGGTGCACGCCGATGATCGGGTCGCCCCAGTTGAACACCGTGTCCATCGACATGTCGAAGTCGTGCGAGGCCAGCCGCTTGGCCCAGGCCGGGAAGTCGGCCGAGGCGCGCACCTCCACCGTGATGCCCACCTTCTTGAGCTGGCCGCGGATGTACTCGGCCACGTTCTTCTGCTGGTCGTCCGCGCCCGGCAGGTAGTCGATGGTGAGCTTGAAGCGCTCGCCGCCCGCGCCGGCCTTGTAGCCGGCGGCATCCAGCATCTCGCCGGCTTTCTTCAGGTCGAGCGGGTAACGCACCAGGTCGGGCACGGCGAAGGGGCTGCTGGCCACCAGCGGCCCGTCGGAGACGGTCGCGAAGCCGCCCATCAGCGCCTTGGCGATGAAGTTCTTGTCGATGGCGGTGGCGATGGCCTTGCGCACCTGCACGTCGGACAGCGGCTTCTTCGCGGTGTTGAAGGCCAGCCAGTTGAGCGCGCCGATGCCGTCGTAGCCCTTGGGCGTGATCGACACCCTCGGGTCGTTCGCGAAGCGCTTCAGGTCCGTGGGCAGCGTGGCGAAGGGCAGCATCTGGATGTCGCCGCGCTCCAGGCCGAGCACCAAGCTCGCCATGTCGGGCGTGACGTTGACGATCACCTTGTCGAGATAGGGCTTGCCGGTCAGGAAGAACTTGTCGAAGCGCTCCATCACGATGCGCTGCGCGGGCTTGAACTCCGTCACGCGGAACGGGCCCGAACCCACCACGTCGGTGGTGTTGCGCGGATGGTTCTTCAGGTCCTGCCCGTCGCCGTAGATGTGCTTGGGAAGAATGGGGCACAGCGCTGGCGACATCGCGAGCACGATGGCCGGATGCGGCACGCTCATGCGGATGACGGCCGTGTACGGGTCGGGCGTGTCCACCTTCTCCACCGGGCCCATCATGGTGGTGAACGGATGGTTGGCCTTGATGGCCATGATCGAGAAGGCCACGTCGGCCGAGGTGACGGGCTTGCCGTCGTGGAACACCGCGTCCTTGCGCAGCTTGAGCGTGAGCGACTTGCCGTCGTCGGCCAGCTTCCACGACTCGGCAAGGTAGGGCTGCGGGTTCCACTTGTCGTCGAAGCGCAGCGGGCTCGCGAAGATCTGCGTGGAGGGCAAGGCGGTGGCAATGCCGGACTGCACCGCGCCGTTCAGGTGCCGTGGCGTCTGCGTGCTGCCGATCACCAGCGTGCCGCCGCGCTTGGGTTCTTCAGCCGCGAAGGCGGAGAGTGGAAGCAGGTTGCTCGCGGCCAGCAGCGTGGCGGACAGCAGGGTGGTGCGGCGCGTGAGCAGGGGAGAAAGCAGGGGAAGCTGCGGAAGCGGGGAGGGCGGGAGCTGCATGACAGGACCTCGGAGAGTTCGACACAGGCAATCGGATTCGGCCTTCATCGGCGTGATGCGATGCGAAGGCCTTGTGTCGAAGATAGGCGCTGGGTGCATGCCGGCGAAGAGCCAACCCGCTGCGACTCGCAGGGCCAGAAGGGGTGGGTTTGCCCCGTTGTGCGGCGAGGTGGTGCGCCACTTCGGGGAATGCGCGACGGCGGTGCGCCGCGCTGCCTTTCTCCTTGCTTGCGTTCCTTGCTTCCTTCTCTTCCCTTTCTCTATTTCTCGTCGCGCAGCCAGTACCACTTGTAGAGCATGCGCTGCCCCATGCGCCTGAACGGCGCGAAGGCGCGCGACTCCACCACGCCCAGCACGTTGGGAAAGGGCAGCTGAGAGTGGTAGATGGGCAGCTCGAACACCTCCCGGCCCGCGTCCTTGCCCGCCACGCGCTCGGCCAGCCGCTTGCCGGCCCAGGTTGAGAACGACACGCCGTTGCCACCGTAGCCCACCGCGTACCAGATGCTCCTGGAGGCATCGGGCTGGGTGATGCGCGGCATCATGTCGTGGCTCATGTCGACCCAGCCCCACCACGAGTAGTCGATGCGGATGCCCGCCAGCGGCGGGAACTTGCGCGCGATGGCGTCGGTGAGCAGCTTCAGGTGCACCGCGCCCTCGGCGTCGGCACCGCTCACCGCGCTGCGGCTGCCGATCTGCAGCCGGTTACCTTCGAGCAGCCGGTAGTAGAAGCGCAGCGTGCGCGTGTCGGTCAGGAATGTCTTCGAGCGGAAGTTGGTCGCCTGCAGCTCCGCATCGGTCAGCGGGCGCGTGACCACCGAGTTCGACAGGATCGGCATGATCCGGTCCTTCAACATCGGGTTCAGCGCCTGCCCCGTGTAGCCGCCGGTGCACACCGCCACGCGGCGCGCGCGCACCACGCCGCCGGGCGTGCGCAGGTGGTGCACGCCGTCGATGGTCTCCCAGCCCTGCACCGGGCTCGATGTGTGCACCGTCACGCCCAGCGCGCGGGCGCGCCGCATCAGGCCGAAGGTGAACTTCAGCGGATGGATGCCGATGCCCTCGGCCTCGTAGAGCGCGCCGACGGTCTCGCGCTCGTCGCAGTAGTCGCGCCGCACTTCCTCGGCGCTCATCATGCGGGTGGCGTAGCCGAACTTCTCGCGCATCAGCCGCGCCTCGGCATCGAGGATGGGCAGCTTTTCCTTGCGGTGCGCAAGATAGAGATGGCCGCCGTCGCAGGCGTCGCAGTCGATCTGCGTGGTGAGGTGGCGGAAGTTCTCGAAGCCGCTGCGGATCTCGGCGTCGAGCTTCTTCGCGGTGTCCAGGCCCCAGCGCTCGATCCACTGAGAGCGCTTGAGCCGGCCGCTCGCGTTCTGTCCCTGGCCGCCGCTGCGGCTGGAGCAGCCCCAGGCCGCCTGGTTGGCCTCGAGCACCGTGGCGCGGATGCCGTGCTCCTGCGCGAGGTACAGCGCGGTCGACATGCCGGTCGCGCCCGAGCCGATGACGGCCACGTCGACATCGATGTCCTGCGTGAGCGGGCCGTCGTCCTCCGGCGGCGTGCCGGCGCTGGCCACCCACCAGGTGGGCGCGTAGGCGCGGCCGGCGCCGGGGTCGGGGGCCAGAAGCGGGTCGTACTGCGGGTCGTAGGGGCGGGGCGGTGCCTTGGGCGCCTGCTGCTGATGCTGGAGCGCCGCGCTGTCGATGCTGGCTGCGCTGGCGTCCACGCGGCGCGCAGTGCTTGTCATGGTCATGAAAGGCTCCAATCGAAGAAGAGAGCTGAAGAACGGTTCACCTGGCGGCGGGCAGGTTCGGCCGAGCCTTGCGGAACACGTTCTTCAGGTGGATCTTTCCGTCCTTGAAGGTGAAGACATCGATGCCGTCGGTCTCGATGCGGCTGCCGTCGGCGGCGGTGCCGGTGAAGGTCCACTGCGAGGTGCCGAAGTCGCCATGCACGAAGTGCACGCCGTTGGTCCATTGCGCATCGGGTACCGTGGCCCACGCGGCGGCGAAGGCGGTGCGCACCGCATCGGTGCCGACGTGGCGCGTGCCGCAGGCATCTGGGCCGGCGGCGGTCTGGAAGATGCAGTCGGGTGTCATGAAGCTCATCAGCGCGTCGATGTCGTGGCGGTTCCAGGCATCGCTGAAGGCGGCGAGGGTGTCGGTGGTCACTGCGGGAGCGGCGGAAGAAGAAGGCATGGCGGTTGCACTGTGGCTCGTGAATTCGATGAAGCAAGGGTAGGCAGCGGCATGCCCGCGCGATAGGGCCAGTTGCGGGAATTCGACCGAGCCAGAACGCCACGGATGCGCCACGGATCGGCATGCCTGCCCTAAACTGCGGCGCACCATGCCCCCGAATCCGCGAGCCATCCAGTGGGCGCAGCTGTTCGCGCTGCCCGATCAACCGGCGCTGCCGCTGCAGGCCCGCCTGCGGACTGCCGTTGTGCAGGCCATCCTCGAGGAGCACCTGGCGCCCGGCGCGCCGCTGCCTTCCTCGCGCGAGCTGGCCGCGCTGCTCGGGCTGAGCCGCAACACCGTCACCTCGGCCTACCTGCAGCTGATCGACGAAGGTTTTCTGGAAGCGCGTCCGCGCAGTGGCGTCTTCGTGGCGCACGGCGCGCGGCCACTCACGGCGGTGCACGCCGAGCCGCTGGTGGGGCGCAGCGGCCAGGCGACCCAGCCGCCGGACTGGTCGGGCCGTGTGCTGCGCTCGCTGGTCGACAAGCCCACGCTCTCCAAGCCCGACCGCTGGCGCGACTACCCGTACCCGTTCGTCTACGGCAACTACGACCCGCAGCTGTTTCCCACCGAAGACTTCCGCGAATGCTGTGCGCGCAGCCTGGCGCGTTCGCAGTTGCCGCACTGGACACCCGACTTCGAGACCGACGACGTGCCCGATCTCATCGAGCAGATCCGCACCCGCCTGTTGCCCAAGCGCGGCGTGTTCGCGCTGAAGGAAGAGATCCTCGTGACCATGGGGGCGCAGCACGCTTATTACCTGCTGGCCGAGGCGCTCTTCGACGAACAGACCCGCGTGGGGCTGGAAGAACCGGGGCATCCGCATGCGCGCAACAGCTTTTCATTGCGGCAGCCGAAGTGGGTGGAGGTCGATGTCGATGAGGACGGGCTGGTGGTCGATGCACTGCCTGCGGCCGACTATCTGTTCGTTACGCCCTCGCATCAGAGCCCTACCACTGCGACGCTGAGCCTGGAGCGGCGGCAGTGGTTGTTGCGTAAGGCAGAGCTGCAGGACTTCGTGATCATCGAGGACGACTACGAGGCGGAGAACCTTTATGAAGGTACGCCGATGCCTGCACTCAAGAGTCTGGACAAGACGGGGCGGGTGATTTACGTGGGCTCTGTTTCGAAGAGCCTTTCGCCTGCGCTGCGGCTTGGGTTCATTGTTGCGCCCCGGGCGCTCATCAAGGAACTGCGGGTGATACGGCATGCGATGGTGCGGCATCCGAGCGCTTTCTTGCAGCATGCTTATGCGCTGTTTCTCTCTCTTGGGCATCACGAGTCGCATGCTCGGCGAGTGAACCATGCGATGCAGGAGAGGCTTGCGTTGGCTGCTCAGGCGTTGAGGGAGCATTTGCCGGATTTCGAGTTCCGGTTGCCTTCGGGGGGGCTTCCATCTGGGTGCAGGCGCCTACCTGGGTTGATGCTACTGAGCTTGCTTTGATGGCTCGGAGTCATGGGGTGTTGATTGAGGCGGGGGATGTGTTTTTTGCTCGGCCTCCTTATCCATGTCCGTTCTTTCGGTTGAGGTTGTCTTCTATTGCGGCTGGGCAGATTCCGGCTGGGATTCGGGCTTTGGCTTTGGCTGTTGGGGAGTTGGCTTTGGCTCGTGGTGAGGTGCGTTCTTTGGGTGGGTTTACTCACTGAGGGGTGTTTGCTTCCCGGGGCCGGGACTCGCCCCGGCGGGCGACCTACTTTTCTTTGCTTCGCCAAAGAAAGGTAGGCAAAAGAAAGGCGACCCCACTGTCTGCGACCCCTTCGCTGCGCTACGGGGCAACCTGCGGTGCTCGCGTTTCGCGGGGTCTCGCAGAACTCGCTTCGCTCAAACAGCTGCGAGCCCTGATCCGCGAAACGCTGCGCTCCTCGGCGCAGCCAGAGGGGGGTGGGGACGTGCGGGCCATCGCTACGCTCGGCCGCAGGTGCCCAGCAGGCGCTTCGCGCCTGCTGGGCTTGGAATGGGGCGGAGGGGTGTTGGTTGCGTGCGCTGTTGGCGTCGTCGGAATTTGTTCTGCCCTTGAATCCCCGGCCGAGCGAAGCGAAGGCCAGTCCAGGCTGTTCAAGAAGCCGAGCGAAGCGAGTTCTGCGGACCCCCTCCTACGTCGAGCACCGCAGGTTGCCCGTAGCGAAGCGAAGGGACGCAGACAGTAGGGTCGCCTTTCTTTTGCCTACTTTTCTTTGGCGAAGCAAAGAAAAGTAGGTCGGCCGCCGGGCCGAGACCCGGCTCCGGGAAGCAAACCAGCCACAAAAAACCAAAACGCACCTCCCCCGTGCAAGACGCACCACAACAAGGGTATTTCCGTACCCACTGGCTCCATCCCCACCCCATTGCTGGCACTTCCTGGCCGCAGACGTTAAGTGCAAAGTCCCCGAAGATTCACCCTCAAGGAGAAACCCGATGACCATGTCCCGCCGTCTCCCCCTCCAGCTAGCCATCCTGGCCACCACCCTCGCAGCCCTGTACGGCACGAGTGCCCACGCACAGCAAGCCAAGGAAGTCACCTTCGCCCACCAGGACATGCTGGTCCCCCTGCGCCTGGTCATGGAATCCGGCGAGGTAGAAAAAGCCACGGGCTACAAGATCAACTGGCGCATGTTCTCCGGCGGCGGCGACGTGATCCGCGCGATGGCTTCAGGCGACGTGCAGATGGGTGAAACCGGCTCCAGCCCGCTGACGGCTGCGGCCAGCCAGGGGCAGGACATCAAGCTGTTCTGGATCTCGGCCGACATCGCGAACGCCGAGGCGCTCATCGCCCGCAATGCGTCGGGCATCAGCAGCATGAAGGACCTGGCCGGCAAGAAGGTGGCGACGCCTTTCGTGTCGACCGCGCACTACCAGCTCATGGCCGGCATGAAGATGGATGGCGTCGACCCCAAGAGTGTGAACGTGATGAACATGCGCCCGCCCGAAATCGCGGCGGCATGGGAGCGTGGCGATATCGACGCGACCTTCATCTGGGACCCGGTGCTTTCCAAGATCAAGGCCACGGGCAAGACCATCGCCACCTCGGGCAGCATTGGCGCGCGCGGTGCACCGACCTTCGAGGGCATCGTCGTCAATGCCAAGTGGGCTGCGGCCAACGAGGCTTTCATGGTCGCCTTCGTGAAGGCGCTCAACCGCGCGAACGAGGAGTACAAGGCCACGGGCAAGAGCTGGACGCCCGATTCGCCACAGACAAAAGCCATGGCCAAGTGGACCAAGGCCGATCCGAAGGACGTTGGCGCGGCCATGGCGCTGTACACTTTCCCGACCATGGCCGAGCAGGTTTCGCCCACGTGGCTGGGTGGCGGCGCGGCCAAGGCGATGGCCAACACGGCTGCCTTCCTGAAGGAGCAGGGCCGGGTGCAGGAAGTGAAGCCCGACTACAGCGCCTTCGTGACGACGGTGTACGTCGACAAGGCGATGGGCAAGTGAGCCGGGGCCACCACGCATGCCCACGCTCGACATTCGCGACCTGACGGTCAACTACGCGGTCAAGGGCGGCACGCTTCAAGCGCTGGCGCCCGTGAACCTCACGATGCACGACGGCGATTTCGTCGTCGCGCTCGGCGCCTCGGGCTGCGGCAAGACCACGCTGCTCAACAGCATCGCGGGCTTCCTGCCGCCTTCGACCGGCGAGATACTGCTCGACGGCAAGCCGGTGGCCGGCCCTGGTGCCGACCGTGGCGTGGTGTTCCAGAAGCACGCGCTGATGCCCTGGCTCAACGTGCGTGACAACGTGGCGCTGGGCCTTCGCCTGGGCGGCATGGGCAAGGCGGAGCGCGACCGCGTCGCTGAAGAAAAATTGAACCTCGTCGGCCTGCAGAAGTACGCCGATCGCGCGGTGTACGAACTGTCAGGAGGCATGCAGCAGCGCGTGGGCATTGCTCGCGCGCTTGCCAGCGACCCGGCCGTACTGCTGATGGACGAGCCCATGGGCGCGCTCGATGCCTTCACGCGCGAGCAGGTGCAGGAGATTCTTCTGCAGGCCTGGTCCAAGTCGAACAAGATGGTGTTCTTCATCACGCACTCGGTGGAAGAGGCGCTGTTTCTCGCCACGCGGCTGATCGTGATGAGCCCTAGCCCAGGGCGCATTTCGCACGTGTATGACGACGTGCCGTTCTCGCGCCAGTACCTGTCGCACGGCGATTCGCGCAAGGTGAAGTCGGAGCCTGAATTCATCCGTATGCGTGAAGAAGTGCTATCGATCATTCATCATCGCGAGGTTGCACATGCCTGAGGTGTCGATTGCATCCCCCGTCGCCATGACGCCACCGCCTTCATCTTCAGCCAAGCCCGCCGCACCGACCGCGCCGGCTGCAGGCACCAAGCTCAAGACCAGCGCCTTCAAGGTGCCGGGCGAGGGCTCCAGCGTGACCATCAGCATCGTCACGGTGATCGTGCTGGTGGCGCTGTGGTTCATCGTCACGAACATGGGCTGGGTGAAGCCGCTCTTCCTGCCCACGCCGCAGGCGGTGTTCCAGCAGTTCTACGAATACCTCACCGGCCAGGCCAACGACAAGCCGCTGTGGCAGCACTTCCTGGCGAGCATGTTCCGCGTGTTCTCGGCCTTCCTGCTGGCCTGCGTCACTGCCATTCCGGTGGGCATCGCGATGGGCATGAGCCGCTTCTGGCGCGGCATCTTCGATCCGCCGCTGGAGTTCTACCGGCCGCTGCCGCCGCTGGCGTACCTGCCGCTCATCATCATCTGGTTTGGCATCGACGAGCTGCCGAAGGTGCTGCTGATCTTCCTGAGTTGCTTCGCGCCGCTGGCGCTGGCCGCGCGCTCGGGCATGCGCAGCGCGTCGCAGGAGCAGATCAACGCTGCGTATTCGATGGGCGCGAGCTACATGCAGGTGATACGCCACGTGATCCTGCCCTCGGCGCTGCCCGACATCCTCGTGGGCATGCGCATCGCCATCGGCTTCGGCTGGACCACGCTGGTGGCCGCCGAGATGGTGGC
Organism: Variovorax sp. TLI9-5A; assembly: GCF_056867935.1. NCBI lineage: Bacteria > Pseudomonadati > Pseudomonadota > Betaproteobacteria > Burkholderiales > Comamonadaceae > Variovorax > Variovorax sp. TLI9-5A. The sequence goes on from NZ_CP200310.1 coordinate 2,239,172, forward strand.
GGCCAACATGGGGCTGGGTCAGATGGTGCTGAACGCGTCGAACTTCCTGCGCACCGACATCGTGATCATGGGCATCATCGTCATTGGCGTGGTGGCTTATCTTTTCGACCTGCTGATGCGGTGGCTCGAGCGCCGGCTTGTGCCTTGGAAAGGGCGCATGTGACCGGTGGCGGCGGTGCCATCGTCACGGGCATCGGGGGCGGCAGGGCAGGGCCTTCGGTGAGCGCGTCCATCGACTGTTCGAGGTAGTCGAGCATCGCGCGCATCGCGGCGCTGTTGTGGCGGCGCTGCGAGTACGCCGCGTACAGCCAGTGCTCGCGCGGCATGTGCTCGCGCAGCACCGGCACCAGCGCACCGCGCTCCAGGTGCGACTGCGCCAGCGGCTCCGGCACATAGGCCACGCCCACGCCGCGCAGCGCCAGCTCGATGAGCGCGACGGCATCGTTGGCCTCCATGCGGCTGTGCACCTGCACCGCGTACGGATCGCCATTGGTCTCGAAGGGCAGGTTGGTGGTCTGCTTGGCCGAGAAGCTCAGCACGTCGTGGCGGCTCAGGTCTTCGGGCACCTGCGGTATGCCGCGCTGCGCCCAGTACGAAGGCGCGGCGCACACCACCATGTCGAACTGCACGAGGCGGCGCACGATCAGGTTCATGTCGTCGATGCGTCCGCCGGTCAGGTGGATGTCGATGCCTTCCTCGATCAGGTCGAAGTCGTCGTTGGTGAACACCAGGCTCACGTACACGTCGGGGTAGAGCTTGATGAAACCCGCGATCACGTCGGAGAGCCAGCCGGCGATCAGCCCGTGCGGCGCGCTCATGCGCAGCCGCCCGCGCGGATGCGAGCCATGCGCCTGCAGGTCGTTCAGCGTGTTCTCGGCCATCGTCACCAGCTGCGTGCTGCGCTCCAGCAGCACCTGCCCGGCGTCGGTGAGGCTCAGCGAGCGCGTGGAGCGGTTGAGCAGCCGCACGCCGCTGCGGGTTTCGAGCTCCGCCACATAGCGGCTCACCGTGGCTTTCGACATGCCCAGCGAGATCGCCGCCCGGGAAAAGCTGCGCCGGAAGGCGACTTCGCGAAATGTTTTGATGAGGTCCAGACCGTCCATGGTGAGCGGATTGTTCCAGCTTCCGGGATGAGGCTGTCGGCTGTAGGGGCATCGCCGGTTTGGGGGCGCTGCGATGAATACCTCCGTAGCTATACTGCGCCCCGTCACGTCGGAAAAAGGCGTGATCGGGATTGGTCTCCTGAAGCATCTCTGCGACGCAAGCCGCAAGCGCTCCTTGGCGCAGCGGCATTGTTTTCAGTAACTGAACGTCTTGGAGGCCATTCATGGCTGCATCCGCCCGCGCGTCCGCGCGTGTCTCTTCATTTCCCGAATCTTCTTCCGAAGCCGCTGGCGTTGAATCGCTCACGCTGCAGGCCTGCGACGACATAGACAGTCTTCACGAGGTGAGGCAAGCGTATGCGGGCCTCGAAAAGCTCATCGTGCCCCAGCAGGTCAGCGATACGGAAGAGGTCTGCCCGAACCGGTCCGAACTCAGCGCGCTGGTGCGGGTCGTCAACGAAGAACTGCGCAGGCGCATCGAAGCGGCCGAGAACACGCTGCAGTTGCTGCGTGTTGCCGTGGTTGCTAGATGAGCCCCCTGGTCGCCGCCTTCAGCGTCGCGGCCGCACGGGTCGTGCACCCGAGCTTCTGGAACACGCGCTCGACATGAGTGCGCACCGTGCTCGGGCTGATTCCCAGCACACGGGCGACTTCCTTCGTGTTGTGGCCCTGGCTGATGCAGCGCAGGACTTCGAGTTCGCGCTGGGAAAGGGAGGCGTCGACTTGTGCCGGCGCAACGGGCTTTGAGGCGCTGCCCGGCAGAACGCATGCCAGCAGCGCCGTGACGACTTCCTGATCGAAGCGGCCTGCCTTGGCATCTTCCTTCATGCAGTCGAGCGCTTGCGCCTCCGTGAGTTCCGGTCGCCACGGGCGGCGGGTGCGGTGCGATTGCCACTGTTCGGCCGCGGCGACGATCTGCCCCTCCAGCGGCATCGCCGAGCCCGAGCGGCCTCGGAAGTGGCCCGAGCCGTCACGCCGCTCGAAGGCGAAGGATGCGATTTCCGCCTCGGCCGCGAGGCCGTCGATTTGCCCGGCGGCGCGGGAAGTCCAATACGGCACGAGCCGCACGCGCTCCAGCGACGAGGCCGGCAGTGGCTCGGGCGCATTCCAGATCGCGTTGGGAACGGCCGCCCGGCCGATGCCGTGGATCAGGCCGGCCTTGTACGCACGGTGGCACGTGGCTTCGTCGAGGCCGAGCCGTGCGCTGCAGTCGCGTGCCAGTTGGGCCACGCGGCGCGAATAGCCTGTCATCCATGGCAGCTTCAGGTCGATCACGTCGCCGACCAGCTCCAGGCCCATGCGTCGGAGCATCGAGGCGGGCTGTTCTGCGGGCTCGGTCCAAGGCGCGACGGGGGAATCCAGCTCCTTCATCCATGTTGCAGCACAGGGTGCGCTCGCGTCGACGAGGAAGGCCGGGTAGAGGCTGTCCGCGCGTCCGCGCGCCACGGTGAGCGCTTCATCGATCCCGTAGAGACGCCCGAAGATTTCCAGATCGCTCGCCAGCGCCACGACATAGGTCGCGAGCGGAACTTCTTCGCCCTGAAGCACGCCGGGCACACCGCTGCCGTCGTAAGCCTCGAACACGGCGCGCAGGGCCGTCTCGGTCTCGCGGCTCAGCCCCAGCGTGTTCGCGATGTCGCCGGCAATCTCGCAATGGATGTCGGCCATGGCCAGCACCGCATCGGGCACCGGCCCGCTGATGTGCGGCTGGCGCATGCGGGGTGCCCGCGATGCGAGCAGGGCCTGCCGGCCCTGCACATCGTCTTCGAGGAAATCGGCGAACTCCTGCGCATTGGCGGTGCAGCCCGACCAGCGCAACAGCGCGACGTGCTGCACGGCCTCGACCTGCGACGCGTCGCACCCGGCCCCGGCTGCGATCTTCCCGGCGAGCCAGGCCGTGCGCAGCGAGTGATCGGTCGGCTGCCCCATGCTCAGGTCGCCGATGAAGGCCAGCGCGCGGACTGCGTCGAAAACGGTGATGGTCGTCGTGTCGTCGGACATGGGGCAGGCGTGAATCGCGGCGGCGGGCACTCAGCATCGCACAGTTCCCCGGGGCTCTGTCGGTCATCCGACGGATACCGCGTGAGGCGCGGAGGGAAAAGAATGACCGCGTCCGTGCCGTTCACTCGATGGATGGCGATCTTCTCTTTCTTTTTTCTATTCGTTCATCACCATGTCCGACGCCTTGAAAACCGAATCCCGGCGAGCCGCCTGGCTGCGCAATTACTACCTCGTCCGTGCCGCCTTCTCGTTCGCATGGGTCGCGGCGGTCTTCACCGTCGCGAAGCAGTCGCCTGCCTTGGCGACCGTGCTGCTGATCGTCTATCCCGCGTGGGATGCGTTCGCCAACCTGCTGGACGTGAGGATGACAGGCGGTGCGAAAGCTAATGCCACGCAGCTGCTCAACATCTGGATCAGCGCGCTGGTCACGCTGGCTGTTGCGAGTTCCCTCTTGTTCAAGCTGCACATCGCTCTGGCGATCTTCGGGGCCTGGGCGATCGTCGCAGGCCTGCTGCAACTGGCTACGGCCGTTCGCCGCCGCAGGGACAACGGGGGGCAGTGGGTGATGATGCTGAGCGGGGCGCAGTCTGCGCTGGCTGGTGGGTTCTTTGTGGCCCAGCAGGGTGGTGGTGCGCCTGTGCTTCAGACGATTGGGGGGTATGCGGCGGTGGGGGCGGTGTACTTTTTGATTTCGGGGGTGATGGTTCTGGTTCGGGAGCGCAGGCGGGGGGCTCGGGGGCTTGCTGCTGGGGGAGGTTGATGTCGACAGAGTGCAGAAGTGTTGGGCGGCAGCTTGGGGCCGAGGCTGTGTAGAAACGCGCGACGCCGTCATGTGAACGAAGACGTGCTGAGATCAGCGGACTTCATCGGTGCCGATATGCGTCCGAGACCGACTATGAAGCTCTCACGGCGCCTCATCGAAGCGTGAACGAGAGTCTGAGGAGACTTACGCCCCCGCCAGCCGCATCCCCTTCATCATTTTCGCGATCCCCAACACGCTCATCACCCGCTTGAGGTTGTACGCAAGCACGTGAAGACTCATCTCCGTCCCAACGTGGGCCATCGTCTTCATCAGGAAGTGCGTCGATCCCATCCAGTGTTTCAGCGTTCCGAACACATGTTCGATGGTCGATCGTCTCAATGTCATCGCATCGGGCTTGCGGTCCAAGCGCTGCTGCATTCGGTCGATTACGGCTTCGTGCTCCCAGCGCCGGATGCGTCGAACAGATGAGGTGGTGCACTGATCTCTCAGGGCACAGTTTGGACAGGAACTACTCCAGTAGAGACGCAATTCCAGATTGTCCTCCAACCTGCTGAACCGGAAGATGGCTCGCTGACCGGCGGGGCAGCGGTATTCATCGTCTTTCGCGATGTAGACGAAGTCAGCCTTGCCGAAGCGCCCGTGCGCCTTCGCGTTGGAAGTCATCGGCTTGGGTACGAAGGCCGTGATTCCCGCATCCTCGCAAGCCTTGATCTCCAGGCTGTTGAAGTAGCCGCGGTCGGCAAAGGCCTGTAGCTTGGACTTGCCCATCGCCTCGCGTGCGGCCACTGCCATTTTGGTCAACTGAGTTCGGTCATTGCCGATGTTTGTGACCTCGTGGGCGACGATCAGGTGATGCTTGGTATCGACCGCCGTCTGGACGTTGTAGCCAACGATGCCTGTGCTCTTGCCGGACTGAAGCATCGAGCGTGCGTCGGGATCCGTCAATGAGCGCTGCTGCCCTGGCTCGCTCTTGAGTTGTTCCTTTGTCTCGTCGAGCTGCCGCATCTGTTCGCGTAGCTTGGCGAGCTTCTCCTGCAGGCGATCCGTCTTGGCTTCGAAGTCGGCCGACTGGATACGATCAGCTGTCTCCAATGCATCGAGGTAACGCTGGATGCTCTGCTCGATCTGCTCCTTGCGTGCATCGATCTTGCCCGGCGAGAAGTTGCGGTCGCGGCTGTTGACGGCCTTGAACTTGCTGCCGTCGACGGCCACGACGGCTTGCGAGAAGAGCTTCATGTGCCGGCACAGCGCAATGAAGCTGCGGCACGCGTTGCGGATGCCCTTGCCGTTGTCGCGGCGGAAGTCAGCAATGGTCTTGAAGTCGGGGGTCAAGCGGCCGGTAAGCCACATGAGTTCAACGTTGCGTTGGCCCTCGCGTTCCAGTCGGCGACTCGACTGGATGCGATTGAGGTAGCCATAGATGTAGAGCTTGAGCAGAACCGACGGATGGTACCCAGGGCGACCAGTTATTGCAGGATCGGCGCCTTCGAAGCCGAGAACACCCAGATTCAGTTCGTTGACGAACGCATCGACGATGCGCACCGGGTTGTCTTCGCCGATGTAGTCGTCAAGGCAGTCCGGCAACAACGTGACCTGATGTCGGTCTGCGCCTTCGATGAATCGCTTCATGGGCTACCTCACTGGGAACGGGTGCCTTATTTTATTTTTGGGTCGGCGTTTGGAGAAGCGTTTTCACACAGCCTCGGCCCGAAGCAGTCTCTCCGATTTCTAGAAAGCAGTCGTTGCTACGCCCAGATCAGAGATCACCATCAGGGATGTAGAACAGCTTTCGATCTTCGTCACATCCGAACCACCTTATCCCAGGGTCGTCAAGCTTCACCTCTGAAAGGCTCTTCCATCGTGTTGGAGCGAGCTGATAAACAGCGGACTTGCACGCCACCTTGTCCGAGAAAGAAACCGACGCACGAGGCAGCCAAGACGCCTTCATCGGTCCGCACCGAACGTAAGGGCGGCCACCACCAAAGGCCAACCGCCCGATGCCCCAAAGCGCGCCCTGGGTGGCACGGCCAGTTCCGTACTGGATTGCAGTGTTGGACTGCTTGACAGCAAAGCTCCATTCGTAGTCTGCCGAATAGGTCTCCTCGCCCGAACTGAACGTTGTGGGAGGCTTGGAATCACCAGCCGCCTGAAAAGATGTGAATCGAATCGCACAAGTGCCTTCGTCACTGCGCATCAGCAAGACGTTCCCGCTGGGAGCGGCGACTTGATGCCAAGCAATCTTCGCGGAATCCGACGCTGCCAGCACAGATGGATCAAAGTCTGCAAGCGCCTCGATCGAGAGAAAAGTGGCGGCAAGCATGACCATCCAATTTTTGATCGCCGAGACAGCGTGTGTCTTGGGAAGCATGGTGTGATGTCCTGATCGATTTAATGATTTCGCTGAGGGTCCGCAATCGCGCGAATTTCACTTTCAAGGTCAAAGTCTGGTTGTGGCCGAAGTAGGGTGTTCAGTGAGAGTCATCGCGCCGCATCGGAATGTGCGCGCGGCGCGCTGCAAGCGGCACAGTAGTTCGCGGCGGGCGTGCGAAGCGGCTTCCCGCATTCAGAGCAAGGAGGTCCGTAGAGGCTTAGGCGATGGTGATAAAGAGCAAGAGATTAGTCTCCTTGAATCCCGTGATGCGCTTATAAGTGGCTAGTGCTTGCACTCCAACCTCCGCCTGTGCCTGACGTAGGTCAGCCCCTGTTTTCTCGCGATGTTCCCGTATCTGCTCCACGAAACTCTTAGGGAATACCTGTTCATATTCCTCGTCTGTGAGAATCGGGACATCGGTTTTGCATCGCCAGCAATACATAGTGGTGGCCACTTTCCCTCGGTCCTTTCTACGGGCACATGCATTCCGGACGAAAACTGCTGATCCGCCTAAGCGTCCAGTCCTGACCGGGTCTGGAAGTAGCCAGCGGAGCTCGCAGGCATCATTGCCTGCTTGTCGCGCCGGCTGAAGGGCATTCACCGAGGACGCGTTCAAGCTCGACTCTCAACATGGTGCCACGGTCGCCCGCCAATTCCAGACCGAGCCTGACGAGACTACGAGCCAACTCTATGTGGCCGAGTCTTGCAGCCGCGCGGGACAGATGAAGAGTGGCGCGAGCCCTACTCGTTCCAGCGCCAAATTTCCGCAGTAAGTCATCTGGGCTGTCGGTTTCGAGCGCGTTTCGCAAGGTCTGCGCGTTTCCAAAGAATTTGGTCTGTGCCGACAGGATCTCGGCCTCAAGCTGGACGGAGCGCTCGTCGGTCATTTGCCACGGCCAGTCATCGCCGACCCTTCGTCTCAGCATGCACTCGTGTTCCTTCAACTTCGATAGGTCCGCATCTCCCTCGGCTGGAATAAACACGGGATGGGCTCCGAGGTTGACATAGAAGTTGTCTCCCCATCTGCTGCCCTGAAAGTTGATGACGAAGACGAAGTCCCCCTCCCGCTTCCGATAGTTCTGGCCGGAGCCTCGAAAGCCGATTGCACGAAGGCCCGGTGCCACCTTCTTCAAGACCTCTTTCATGACATCTCCAGCAAGCCAACATCAAGTACGCGTAAGTCACAGCGGCAATGCGCTAACACGGCATCGCCGCCTCCACAATCTCAAGGACGCGGCTCATTGAGATACTCGGACACTGCGAAGCACGATACGCACTTGGGCATCGGTCCATGTCGAACTGTCGGCAGACCAAGTCGTTGCCTCGGGTTTGAAGAGAAACTTGTCGCTGCTCGTGTAGCGAAGCCGCGGAGCAAACACCCAATGGCTGTTTCGTGCTTCCCACGCCTCGACTTGAAGCTCGACGCGCCCGTCATCCGAACCTGACTGATGCTCATAGGCCACGAATCGCTCTCCTTGCGCGGTCGAAGTGCAGCGATTCTGACCGATTGCGAATGACTGCTTCCAAGCAGATTGTGCGGTGTCCGCGATCGACTGGTTCTGGCCGCAATTGGCCGGTGAGCACCTCAGGCCGAACGGCTGACGAGGGCCTGGAGATTTTCGTAGGCGTACCCCCGGCGCTCGGTGATAAGCGTGTTCGCACGCGCAAGCAGGGCCTCAGGTATCGGTCCATTTTTCGTCAAGGCAAGTAGGGCACTCGCGATTTCGGTCGCGCCGACTGCTTCGAAGGCTTCGGCAAATGTGCCCATGGCAGGTCTTCCGTAGCGATGAATCAACCCGTCGATGCCATCCTTGTCACAGTAGACCTCCGCCTCAGAGATTGCGAACACCAGCTTCTGAACACCGGCCAACGACGCAAGGCCATGTCGCTCGCCAAGCTCGACCGCGTCCCGGATAGCACCATCGGAATCCATGATTTCTGAGCCTTGCTTTTGAATGTCTGGTTCTGGCCGACTCCTGCGTTGATCGACTGCAGCCGGACGCTGGATCGCTGGCCCTTGCGCACTACGTTCCATAGCCGTACGCCGTTTTTGCGTCTATAAGCTTGGAGAGGATGGAGGACTCGATGTCGGAGTTCGGATTGATTTCACTCCAAGTTGCCGAAACTGTCGATCCGAAAGCGCTGTCGACGAATCTACGCGGGCCGAGGATCATGGTGTACTGACCATTCACGTCGAGCAGAGAATAATTGAGGCAGGGCGAAAAGAGGAAATGACTGCCGCTGTAGAGCCCAATCTGCCCGCCCCGGACTTTGGAGAAGTCGTCAATTGTGGGGTTGATGGCGCCGAGCAGCGGTGGCTCGAAATCGAGTATCTCCATGGCCGCATCGGAATCGCGCGCATATTCATAGCCGGTAGGAATCGCATACAGCTTTTCAACGCGGGCCAGTGTCAGTTGTCTGAAAAACGACTCCAGCACAGAGTCATCCCACTCAGCTACTTGCGCACTGTGAAAAAGAAGACCAACTACGGCCCCCAACCGCACGACAGTGTTCTCATCGAATCGCGCGCCATAGTTGCAATCAAAAAGACGGCGCGCGTTCAGCACAAGGGATACGACGGAAGGCGACGCTCCGTAGATATCTGAGTCGCCAGGAATGGTGGAGGGGGGTGCTTTGATCATTTGAGGACGGCGCTGCGGCAACTGAACCTCGGCGGCTTTAAGGCGAAATGGGAGCTGCGGGCGAACGACCGGTTGAATCCGCCGCCGTCAGTTGAAATTCGTGCCGGGCTCTTCGGTCCCATCGGCATTCCAGAACCGCCACACGCCGACCTCCTTGCCCGCGCGATAGCAGCCCTCTGCTGCAGGTTGGCCGTTCGGATGGAAGTCGTGCCAAAGCCCGTCTTCCTTGCCATCAGCGTACTGGCCTTCGGAAATCACTGTGCCGTTCTCATGGTACTCAATAAAGAGGCCGTGCCGAATCCATCGAGTTCGGTCTGCTGCCATTACCCTCGCATAGCGAAATCTGATGGCTCCCGACTCGTAGGGAATCTCGGCGATGTCGAGGTCAGCTTCGATGGTCATGCTGTTGCGGTCGACGGGCGAACTGGCGGGCGGTGGGGAACGTCCGGTCTTGGCCATTTTGCGACTTGGCACCCGGCCGCCTGCTATCCGAGCTGGTCGACGCGAACCGGCTGGTCTTCGAAAATCAAAACCTGCGGTGCGAGACCATCAGCCATCCGCTCCTGGAAGAAATTCGAACCAATGCCATCGCTCCATTGGCCGACCGTGTACCTCTGCAAGACTTCAACCTCCGGTTTGGTCAGGAAGCGCGGAACCGAATATTCCGTGCGGGCCACTAGTCCCCCAACCTGCGAGTCGAACTCAAACTTCAGTTCCCCTCCAGAGATGCCGACGCCCGCCAGCTCTCGAGTCTCGCTGCCGTCCAGAAGATAGTCAGAAAAAGATTCGTCGGAATAGGTGAGTCCATGCAGCGTTCGCAGAACGCCTCGGTCCTCAACGAGTTCGCCTTCGTCAGACCGGCGGAAGTCGAATACGGAGGCCATTGCTGAGAAGCGGATAGTTGGCACCACTGAGCCCTTCGAATCTAAGAATGTTGATTGCCGATTGTTCATGCAGGTCCGATTGGTGTGCACGCGCTTCTTGCTTGCAACGCCAGACGCGCCGGAACCTGTTGTGTTTACGCTGCGAGAGTCCTCAGTGGGCCGAACTGGGCCGCTCCCGCGAACGTCTGGTTGTGGCCGACTGTAGCCAATGGCAAGAACCGGTGGTTCAAGCCCGAAGGCCACGCAAAACAAGCCGAAATACACACCGATGGGTTGCATCTGATGTCGGCTTAGCGTTCCCAGTCCATGTTGCCATCATCACTGGTTCCGCAAAAAGCCCAAGACTCATGCGCGCTGGCCCCAGAAAATGATCCTTCTATTTGTCGAAATATCCTCCACGATTCGTTCTGGTCTTCTTGCTCTCGGGGCACGTCGAATATCTTCAGATAGGCTGAAAGATTCGGCAGCCAGTCTTCGGCTGATCCCAGCATTCCTCCGATATCCGCAGTATCGAAGTGAACGTAGTCAGAAGAAACTCGACTGAGCATGGACAGAAATGCCTTCAGCCATGCGCGATCTAGCGTAGGGAAGTGGGAGACAAGCCAGCCCTCTCGAGAGGCAAGCATTTCTATCGCGTCGAGCCGCCGCTTGAAGAGATAGGGCCAAGAGTCTCCGTTCTCGTCTGCGGCAAGAACCGTCAGATCCCTTGGTTCATACATCGCAAGCCAAAAGAGCGGCAGGTGAGACCTTGACTGAAGGTACGGCTCGTTGGAGTCGGCCAGGCTGCCAGATGGTGGCGGCAAAGGCGAATCAGTGAAATAGAGGCTGGAGTATGCGGCCATGAATCTGAACTCACGTGTCTTTTGCAAATGGATCTGGGTAGCACCCCATAACTGCTGTTGGCCGGACTCAGTCAGTCCTCGCCCCGCTCCGAAGTAGTGCCAGTTTGATGCGTTTGATGATCTTGGTCCACATCGACTGATTCTTCAGATTTTGCATTTTCCATCCCATCGTTGAAGTCGAAGAATTGAACGCTGCTGCAAAGCGAATGCTCCTAGCCAATTCTCGCCATAGAGATGCGCAACGATCATCGATCAATACGGCCCGTCAGTGCGCTCAGCATCTTGGCGAGGCCGGTATCCGTCGAGCTGTAGGGATAGTCGAAGTGTTCGACTTGCATCCACTGTGCCTCTTGTCCGGGATGAACGTACTTCTCAAAATCGTCGACCAGCAATACTTGGTGTGGATGCACGCCAGGAACAAACCGGAGGTCCTTTGTCTCGCCGTGCCAGGTGATGTATTCCATATCCGCAAACCAGGCGGGCGCAAATCCCTCATCTACCAACAAGCTCGCGATCGTTCTAAATCGCTCTTCCTTGACTGTGGTGAACATGACGATGCGGGGAAAGAGTTCAACGCAACGAGTCAAGAAATCAGCCAGGCCCGGGCGCGGTATCTGGCTCATGGCGTTCGAGATCAAGGTGCCTTCAAGATCGAGGGCAAGGACGTAGCTCTTCATGGATGGACGATGGATCAATCGACTACGGGAAAGTCTGGTCTTGGTCGAATAATGCCGGATAGGTTGCAGGTGCAAAAAACCCTTGCTGTCGTCCGATACGCCTGGAAGCAGCCGCCGTCGTACCGCCAATGCGTGCTCAAGTCTTCATTTCTCTCACCGCCCGTTCCAGACTCGCCTGCACAATCACGCGATGAAACGGCGCAATCGTTGCAAGATAGATGCGTCCAAGCCGGTTGTGGCAATGCACCACCGTCGCCGCGAGCAGTTCGCGTCCATCGGCCGCGTCGGCACGAAGTTGCAGGGCGACGCGGAAGTCGAGATGTCGGTCGTCCGCGCCCACAATCAACTCCGTTGCGCTCTTTGACAGCAGCGGGAAGAAGCCGATGACCTGCCCTTGCGCCTTTCCGGCATGACCGACGGCGCGAGACGATTTGACGCCGAATGGCGTCATCACCACATCGCGTGCAAACGTGAGCGCACGAATCCACCCCGCTTGCCGCTCGAGCGCGAAGCGTGCCAGCACCTCCAGATCGTTGCTTGCTTCTGCCGGCAGTCGAATTGCAAAGGCGTCCAGAAGCTCGGCACCGGCGTAGAGAGGTGTCAGCGCGCTGTTGCAGGGCATGGGTACGGCGCGCGCTTTGGCGGAGGTCATGTTCCGTGGTGGGTTCATGGTGCCCAGGCTGATGACCGGTAATCGTCGCGGCTACTTTGACGCCTCGGCCCGTGTCTTCATGGACTCGCCGACAGGCTTCGAATCACCGAGGCCGTTATCCGGCATCGACGTTGGCGGCGGCGTCAGTTGCTCAACGATTCGAATGCGACGAACAACGAGTTCGTCAATCTCCAGTCGGCGGATTCGAGCCCGGCCCACGAAGAGCCGACCGATGGCCAAGGCCCCGACGGCCAGGGCGCCGAGGGCTGCGGCGCCAATCACGATGGAGCCCATTGCGGCTGTACCGACGGCGTGCGCGCCCGTTGCGGTCGCCGGCAGGGCACGTGCGGACTTTGACGGCCTGAAGTTCATCGAAACTCCTTGTGGAACGTTGGACGTTGGGAGGCATCATGCGTCCGCCCACTTCCGACTGTAGTTGAAGGAAAGTCAGAGCCGCACTCACGGAATGCAGCTCATGCATCGCTTCAAGGAGCAAAGAGCAAAGAGCCTACTGCGGTCTTTCCTGATCGCTCACACGAAGAACGGTGCCGTCTTCCGAGAACTCGAGCAACAGCGGTGCATCCAGCATCTGATACTTCTGCGTGAGCTGAAACAACGCATCCTTGAACGACCCGCTGAAATTGCCGGCGCGCACCTCGGGTGTAAGGGTGTAGTCGCGAGTGCTGTCCCAGCGCACCTCCACGCCCACGGTGGAGCCCCAGTGCATGATCACGCGCCGCAAGGATTCATCCTCGATGGGCCAATGAGCGCGAACCGCACGGATTCTTCGATCGGCAAGAGAGGCGGCCTCTGCTGCGGGCGTGATGGCTGCGGCACTTGCGGGGACAACTTCATCCGGCCCTGGGAGCGCGACACCTGCGGGCATGTCTCGCGATATTTTTTCCACTTGAACCCCGGCCGTGGCGCCGGCGAGCGTCGCGGCAAGGCTCATGCTGATGCCTACCCAGATTGAAGGACGGAACAGAGCCTTTCTCATCGGCGAGTCCGTGGGATGCAAGGAGTTTGGCAAATCGGTTCAGGGGCAGCGGCGCAGAGCCCGGTGGGGCGTGGCCAGGGAAGCGGCCTCTCATTTTATCCGGCGGTATCGAGCACGGGCGTGCACGCGAGGCATCAGGTCTGCGGGTCGGGTGCTTCATGCGTGCTGAAGCGGAGCGCTCTGAAGGCATATGTCTTCTTGCGTATGCCTTCCTTTTTGCGAGGCAACTGAGCTCCTGCAGGGCGAGTTCCTCCGGCATCGTGGTCAGGCATCTGGAGTCGATGAGGACGATGCTTCCGACGCTTCTCTCCTCTGTGAGAGCTGGTGCCGAACCGTTGGAGAGCAATGCGAGATCGACTTGATCGCCAGCCAGATCCGCAGAGTCCATGCTTCGCCGGGGCAGGGGCACAACAGCCGCTGCGAGCAACAGCGCCCTGTTCCTCATGACTTTGGTCATTTCGACTTCGCAAACATCAGAACTAAGATGCCCGCACCATGGCCAACGCCGCATCACTGTCTTCGCATGCCGCACCGTTGCGTAGCGAGGCCAGTGTCGCCATATCGGCGCGGGGCATCCTGGTGGTCGATGACCACGAGCTGGTGCGTCTTGGCCTTCGGGCGCTGCTGCTGGCGGAAACCGCAAGCGTGCCGGTGCACGAGGCACGCAGCCTCGCCGACGCATTGCGCTTGTACGAGTTCCATATCTCGTCGCACCTCCTGGTGCTGCTCGATCTCGATCTGCCCGATTCCCAAGGACTGGATACGCTGGTGCGCTTTCGGCGCGCCTTTCCTGCATCGCGCGTGGTCGTGCTCTCGGGCAAGGACAGCCATGCGCTGATGCAGGGTGTGATGGCGCTCGGGGCGCAGGCCTTCCTGCCCAAGACCGGTCATCTGGGCGAAGTGCTGCGCTACGTGAGGGACAACGATCTGGTCGCCCAACCGGCCTCGCAGTCCGCACCTATGGTCGCCGTCCGCGCGACACCGGTTGCGGCCGAGGTGCAGCCGCAGCTCAATGCGCGCCAGGTCGAGATCCTCGACTGGGTGCTGTCCGGCAAGTCGAACAAGGAGATCGCGCAGCTTTCGCGCCTGACCGAGGGCACGGTCAAGAACCATGTGTCGACCCTGTTGCTGCTGTTCGGCATGCGCTCGCGGGCTCAGCTCATCAGCAGCCTGAGGTGAGCTGATCTTTTCGCGCCTTGCGGCCTTCGACGTGGCGATACCCGCATGCCCGCGATGAATGACCTGCATCCGCCCGAGTTGGCCCAGCGGGTGCTGCGTGAGCAGGTGGCCGCGGTCCACGCCAATGCGCCGGCAGCCTACCTCGCGGACCTCCTCACGGCACAGTCGCTGGGCATCGGCTTGTTCCTGGCCACGTGGAGATGGCAAGTCCTGCTGTGGATGGCGCTGCACCTGGCGTTGACGTTGCGGCGCGCCTACAGGCGTTATCAGCGCAGTCCCGACGCGGCGGAGCACCCTGAGTACTGGGCGCGATTCAATGCACGCAACGTGCTGCTGCGCTCCTGCGTCTGGGGCCTTGCGCCCTGGTTGTGCGTACCGCCTGGGCGCAACCTGGGGCTCTGGGTGATGGTCATCGTCATGATGATGGGAGGATGCGCCGGTGGTGCGCTGTCGCTTGCGGTCCTCAAGCGCAACATCCCGCGCTTCATCGTGCCAAGCATGGCGAGCCTGACCCTGGCGCTGGCCTGGCGGGGCGACAGCACGCACCTGTTCCTGGCCTCCGGCTGCCTGCTGTATCTGTGCGTGATGATCATGTTCGCGCTGCAGCATCACCGCCTGCTGACTTCCGCCTTGACGATGCGCTTCGAGAAAGAGGCGTTGGCCGAGCAGCTGAGCCATCAGATTGCTGCCACTCAACGCGCCAGCGAGGAGAAGACGCGCTTTCTCGCCGCTGCGAGCCACGACCTGCGCCAGCCCATGCACGCCATCGCGCTGTTCGGAGCCGTCATCGAGAAGAAGCTTCGCGGCAGCGAGGATTGGGATCATGCGGCGCGGCTGATGGATGCGGTAGGCACGCTCGGCGATTCGCTCGACACGCTGCTGGACATCTCGCGGCTGGATGCCGGCGAGGTGGCACCGCAGATACGGCCCGTGGAACTCAATCCGCTGTTCCTCGCGCTCAACAATGTGTTCGCGGCACAGGCGGCTGACAAGGAGCTGCAGCTGCGGCTGCGTGCCACGCCGTGCTGGGTGCTGAGCGATCCGCAGCTGCTGCAGCGGCTGCTGTCGAACCTGGTGGACAACGCGCTCAAGTACACGCAGCGTGGCGGCGTGGTGGTGGCCGCCCGTGCACGAGGACTGGTGGTGTGGATCGACATCCGTGATACCGGCATCGGCATCGCGGACGAGCACCTTGGCCGCATCTTCGACGAGTTCTACCAGGTGGGCAATCCGGGACGGGACCGGGCGCGAGGACTGGGCATCGGCCTGTCCATCGTGCAGCGGATCTCGCGCCTGCTGGCACATCCGCTGCAGGTGCGTTCGCGCCTGCATCGAGGCAGTCGATTTCGCCTGGTGCTTCCAGCGGTGTCGGCCTTGGGTGTCGCCCCATCCATTGCAAGCCTGGGCGCTGCCTTGCCATTGCCGCAGCGCGTGCTGATCGTCGACGATGAAGTCGCGATCCGCCAGGCCGTCACCGGGCTGCTGCAGGCCCACGGCGTGACCATCGATGCAGTGGCTGGTGAAGCCGAGGCCGAGGCCGTGCTGTCGCACGCCGCACACGGCAGTGCCCCAGTCGAAGTGCTGCTGTGCGATGTGCGCCTGGCCGATGGTGCCGACGGACTGGCTGCCGCGCAGCGATTGCGGGCGCGCTTCGGCCCCGGTCTGCAGGTGCTGCTGATCACGGGGGAAACCGCACCGCAACGACAACAGCAGATGCGCGACTCCGGGTTGCAGGTGCTGCTCAAGCCGGTGGCCGCCGACAGGCTGCTGCGGACTCTTGCATCGTTGAAGCGACGCGATACGACGGACACTTTCATGCACTCCTGAGCGTCTTTTTTCTGCGCAATCCGATGACCTTCGACACTGGATTGCAGGGGTTACGTTCCCTAACGTGAAGGCCTTCTCGTTCACTCCACTTGAAAGAAGGAAGGCCCATCATGATTGCCACTCGTACCGTTTCCCGTGCATGGCGCGCGCCTGTCGCGCTGCTCATGACGAATCTCTTGCTGGCCGCCTGCGGCGGTGGCGGAGGAGGCGGCGGCGGGTTCCCCGGCTTCGCGGTCGCCCCTGCGCCTGCACCTGCACCTGCTTCGCAGGGAACTCCGGCACCCGCGCCCGCACCGGAAGACACCACACCCTCCATCACGACGCAGCCATCGGATACCACTGTTGGCCAGGGTGTGTCCGCCACGCTGAAGGTGCAGGCCGTACGCGCCACGGCCTATCAGTGGCAGCGCAGCGTTGATGGCGGCACCAGCTGGACGGATGTTTCCGGCGCCACTGGTGACAGCTTCACCACGGCTGCCAATCAACTGGCCGACAGCGGCCAGCAGCTGCGCGTGCGAGTGGCGGGTGCCGATGGCAGCGTGACCAGCCGTGCCGCCACACTGACGGTCAAGTCGTGGGTCGCCAATGTGCTGGCGACCACGGGCGTGAGCTACAGCCATCCCTATCAACTCGTTCTGGATGCCAGCGGCGCGAACCTCTACGTGGCGATGGGAGGAAATGGCTCTGTCTACAGGATCGACACGGCCAGCGGCAACGGCGCAGAGGTGACACCGGGCACGACAATGAATACGCCGTATGGCCTGGCGCTTGCAGCCGATGGCACGCTGTACGTGAGCGACCAGCACCGCATCAACAAGATCGCCCCCAACACCACGACCTTCAGCACCTGGGTCGGCGACAGCTCCAGCGGCTATGCCGACAGCCCGGCCACTCCGCTGTTCCACAACCCCGCCAGCATTGCGCTGGATGGCGCGGGCAACCTGTTCGTGGCGGACACGGAGAACAAGCGTGTGCGCAAGGTCGCGGCCGACGGCACCACTAGCACGCTCGCGGGCGACGGCACGCAGGCCTACCTGGACGGAGTAGGCACGGCCGCCCAGATGGCCCGCCCGCAGGGCCTGGCGATCAGCCGCGATGGCAGCACGCTGTACGACACGGACACCGACAGCCCATGCCTGCGCAAGATCGACGTGGCCAGCGCCACGGTGAGCACGCTGCTGGGCGATTGCGCCAACGGCAATGCGGGCGCAGGCGTGGTCGACGGAACCTCCGCCACGCCGGCCAAGCTCGGCTACTCCTACGGTGTGACGGTCGATTCGAACAACAACGTGTTCCTGACCCAGGCATGGGATGGCGTGGCGCGCGTGGTCTCGCCCTCGGGCGAGATCAGCACGCTGCGGGACAGCAGCGGCACGGCGTTGACGTTCAGCTTCCCGATCGGCGTGGCCGTTGCCAGCGACGGGACTGTCTATGTGGGCGCATCGAACGGCAACAAGATCTTCAAGCTCACGCTTGCGCCTTGAGCTCTGCTGAAGTCCTGAAGGCCAGGCATTCAGACTACCTGCCGGCCCTATAGTGTTGGCAACCCGGGCGCGCCGGCTCATGAAGATCGCCGGCCGCTTCGGCAAAGTCAACACGAGACACATGAAAAAGAGACTTGGCATTCCCCTGTTCGTGATCTGTTCTTCCCTGGTGGGCTGCACATCGGCATCGGACCTGGATCGCAAGGCAGATCGCACGCAAAGCCCCACCGCGGATGCGCGCTGGTTGACGCTGATCGTGAAGGCTGCGGATGGTGTGGAACCCCAGCCCGTCACGCTGCAGTACGTATCGGAGAAATGCAAGGAGGCCACGAGCTATGGCGTGGGCGGCCAGTCGCAGAGCGGCACTGCCATGATGCGAGCCTTGAACTTCGAGAAGATCGATCTCGTCAGGGAGGCTGCAGGCGACGCCTACAAGGCGCGCTTTGCCATCGATGCGGGAGGTGCTTGCCAGTGGAAGCTGGCATCGCTGGAAACTTCATTCAAGTACCGCAGCAGCCATCGACTGGTCAAAGGCAAGGAAGTGATCTCGCATAGAAACGAGTTCAACTTCAGGAGCGCGAAGGACTCCATTCGCACTCCGAACGTGAGGGCGGAGTTCGTGTACTTCCCTGTGATCCTTGTGAAGGACGATCCTTCGAAGAATGAGGTTCGGTTGCGGCCCAAGTCACTCTTCTTTCCACCGAACCTCGATCCATCGACCTCTGGAACCATGACCCTGGACGTGAGGGTTTTCGAAGACATGGCGATGACGGTTCGCGCTGACCCTCAGGACAGCCACCGCTATCTGGTGACCTACCCCGACGGTGCGACGGGTACGAGTCCGTACATGGATATGGTAGGTGTGGAGGATGCGCGGATGCAGTGCCTGCTTTCTACGGGGAAGAAGTCCTGCGCCGAGTACGACCCTCGAAGAAGATGACGAATGCATGCACGGCGGCTCTCTGCGGGCTGCTGCTGCTGCGGTCGCGCAACGCTCCTGTTGCTGGATCTCGATGGCGGTGTTAGCCTCCGCTCCCCGAAGATTTACAACCATCGCGTGCGGCAACAGCCAACAGCACGAGAGACCATGAAGCAATTCCCGATCACGCAAGACGCATCTACGACCCGCGCTGCAGCGGTGGATTCGCTGCGCGCATATTTTGCTGAATTGCTTTCCTAGAGCCTTTCCCCTGGAGGCTCGGCCTCCTGAGTTTCACAAGACCCGGTAGGCCCAAGCCACCGGGTTTTTTGTTTTTCCGCCTGCTCAAATGGAGATCTGGACATGACCCTCGAACGAGAACTCGTCTTCGCCGTACCTGCTGCCGGCGCAGTGCTGCGCGCGTTCTCCGTGGAATCGTTCGTGTAGAGCTTCCAGGCCCTTGTGTGCCTGGAGGTCCATCCTTCAGGAAGAAAAAGCCTGTCGGGTGGTCCACCCGGCAGGCTTCTTTTTTGCCCGCATAGCGGGTACCCGAGTCTGGCGCGCGCGCCGACAACTCCGCCGACTGTTTCGCCTGGCCAGCGGATCGGATCGGTCTATCACTCTCAAACTGGAGAAAACCATGATGAACAAGGTTCATGTGAATGTCGGAACCATCGGTCATGTCGACCATGGCAAGACGACGCTGACGGCTGCTCTTACCTTCGTGCAGGCCGCACGCATTGGCGGTCGTGCGCTGTCCTATGGGCAGATCGACAACGCGAAGGAAGAGCGCGAACGCGGCATCACGATCAACGCCTCGCACGTCGAGTACGAGTCGGTAAGCCGCCACTACGCGCACATCGACTGCCCTGGACATGCCGACTACATCAAGAACATGATCACCGGCGCCTCGCAGATGGACGGCGCGATCCTGCTGGTGGACGGCACCGAAGGCGCTGCACGGCAGACCATCGAGCATGTGCTGCTGGCGCGCCAGGTGAACGTCGGCCACATGGTGGTGTTCGTGAACAAGATGGACCTCGTTGCCGAGGCCGACCGTGCCGACATCGAGCAGCTGATCGAAATGGAGATCGGCGCGCTGCTGGCCGCGCACGGCTACGACGAAGCCCGCTTCATCTTCGGCAGTGCGCTGAAGGCCCTGGCCGCCGCCGAACGCGGCGACCTCGAAGGGCCCGACGTGCGGTGCATCGTTGAGCTCGTGGACGCGCTGGACTCGCGCATCCCCGACCCGGTGCGCGACTACGAAGGGCCGTTCATGATGCCCGTCGAAGGCGTGCACACCATCACGGGCCGTGGCACCGTGGTCAGCGGTCGTGTCGAGCGCGGCGTGATCCGCGTCGGCGACAGCCTGGAGATCGTCGGGCTCAGCTCGGAAGGCGACGAGCAGGTGATCGTCACCGGCGTGCAGTCCTTCCACAAGGACGTCGCCGAGGCGCGGGCCGGCATGAACGTCGGGCTGCTGCTGCGCGGGGTCAAGCGCGACGATGTCGTGCGAGGCCAGGTCGTGGTGAAGCCCGGTGCGCTGAAGCCGTACCGAACGGGGCGCGCCCAGATCTTCGTCCTCAGCAAGGAAGAAGGCGGCCGCCATACCCCGTTCGGCTCCGGCTACCAGCCGCAGTTCTTCTTCGGCACGACCGACGTGACGGGTGTCATCCGCGTCGACACCGAGAGCGGTGTGGTCGAGCCGGGTGCCCAGGCACAGATCGGCTTCGAGCTGAACAAGCCCGTGGCCATCGAGAACGGCATGCGGTTCGCGATGCGCGAAGGCGGCAAGACCGTCGGCGCCGGCATCGTGACCGAGGTGCTCGGCTGAAAGGCTGATGCCGCCTTTGCCCCTGCTGTCTGCTTGTCAGGCGGCAGGGGCATTTTTCTTCTCGCCCGCTGTCAGCCGAGCTGCTCGGCAAGCCCGACGATGATGCCCTCGGGCCCGCGGATGTAGGCGAGCCGGTACGACTTCTCGTACTGCATCTGGCCGATGATTTCCGCGCCATGGGCCTGCATCCGCGCAACGACGGCGTCTATGTCGTCGACGCCGAACATGATGCGGCGAAGACCCAGGGTGTTCACCGGCGCATTCACGGGACCGAACCTGACCGCATCCGGCGTGTGGAACTTGTCAAGCTCGATGCCCTGCCCATCCGGAGTCCGCAGCATTGCCAGGGTGGCTCGCACGTCTCCAAGCCCTATGAGTTTTCCTACGGAAGGCCCCTCGACCGTGGTCTGGCCCTCGAGCTTGAGGCCCAGCTCGACAAAGAACGCTTTCACTGCCTCGAGATCATCGACAACGATCAGGATGTTGTCCATTCGCTTGACTGTCATGTCCTCGGTCTCCTTTCGTTGATCAGGCAGGGCTCGCGAGCAGGGCCTTGGCCCGCGCCAGCAATTCCTTGGTCGCCTTCTTGGCCGGGCGACGATCCGCGATCTTCGCGGCAAGCCGTTCGACGATGGGGCGGTGCCCCATGCCGATGGCGATCTCCAGCAATTCTTCCTGATGCGGATGGATCGGCGTGTAGTCCCTGTCGACTTCGGCGCACCGCGACAAGGCTTCATCGAACAGCTGCGCAAACCGCTCCGGTTCATTCCTGGCGTTCAGCAGCAGCTGGTAGAAGGCCCACTCGACCATGTGCCTGTCGTTCGAAAGTCCATTCCCGGCCCAATCGAAGGCAATGGCCTGGCGCAGCAATGGTTCGGCGGTCTTGATCTCCGCTGCGCGATTGAATGCGATGCCTGCCCGTACGAGATGGTTCATCGCCTGATTGGGCTTGGACCGATCCGCACGGTGCTCGGCATCGGCTCTTTCGGCTGCAAGGCAGAAGAGCAGGGCGGCCTCCGCGTGGAGTTGCCTGTCCTGGCGGTGATGAGCGCGAGTGGCTACATCGAACGCTGAGAAAGGCGCGTCGGCTTTCTCCTTCATCAGGGTGTGCGCCGCGTCGCGGTCGAAATTCGGCAGGTTCATTGGTGGATGAAAAGCGAAGAGCGGATTGTGTGATGGTCGTGCGGGTCTGCCAATGACCGAGGGAGCGGACCAATTGTTGCCCATGGGGCAGCAGGCAGGGTGGAATCACCCGCCTGCCGCTTCGAAAAGTCACTCCCGGGCTTGCGAGGTCTAAACTGTCGCTCCGCTTTTGCAGGAGACGTTTTCATGTCCCGATTGCTTGTGCGCAGCTTCGGTGTTTCGCTCGACGGCTTCGCGGCCGGCCCGGACCAGAGTCTGGAGCATCCGCTGGGTGTTCGCGGCCCCGAGCTCATGGACTGGTTCTTTCCCACGCGCGTCTGGCAGCAGATGCAGAAGACGGGCGAGACCAATGGCGAGACCGGCATCGACAACGAGATCGCCGAACAGGGCTTCGCCGAGATGGGCGCCTGGATCCTCGGGCGCAACATGTTCGGCCCCGTACGCGGCCCCTGGCCCGACGCCAACTGGAAAGGCTGGTGGGGCGACGAGCCTCCGTACCACGTGCCGGTCTTCGTGCTGACCCACCATCCTCGCGCGCCATTGACGATGAAGGGAGGTACCACTTTCCACTTCGTCACCGGTGGCATCCACGATGCGCTGGCGCAGGCGCGAGCCGCCGCAGGCGGGCGCGATGTGCGCGTGGGCGGTGGCGCAGCCACTGTCCGCGAATACCTGAAGGCCGGGCTGATCGACGAACTGCACCTGGCCGTGCGGCCGGTGCTGCTGGGCAAGGGCGAAGCGTTGTTCGCGGGCCTCGATCTGCCGGCGCTGGGTTACCGCTGCGAACGGCAGGTGGCGGGCGAGCGTGCCACGCACATGTTCCTGAGCCGCACCGCGCCCTGACGCGTCATTTGCTGCTCAGGCGGCCTGCTGATTCTCCCGCGCGGACCCCGGCGCCTCGCTTCGCGCGAGCCACAGCCCGCTCGCGATGATCAGTGCGCCGCCGCCCAGCGTCCATGCGTCGGGCGCGGCCTGCCAGAACAGCCAGTCGATCAAAAGCGCCCATGCGAGCGCGCTGTATTCGAAGGGAGCGATGGCCGCCGCCTGGCCATGGCGAAAGGCTTCGGCGATGGCCAGTTGACCCAGGAAGCCGCTGATGGCCAGGCCCGCGAGCACCCACGTATGCTGGGACTGGATCGGCACCCACTGCGGCGCCGACAGCAAGCCTCCGCCCACGGCCAGGCCGATCGTCGTCCAGAAGACCAGCGCGGCGCTCGGCTCGGTACGGCTGATGAGCCGGCCGAGCATGTTCGACAGCGCATAGCAGACCGCGGCCACCAGGATCGCCACCGCACCGGTCGAAAGGAAGGCTCCCTGCTCGGGCCGCAGCGCGATCACCACGCCGGTGAAGCCCAGCCCGATGGCGACCCAGTGCCGCGGCAGTATCGATTCGCCCAGCATCGGCACCGCGATGAGCACCATGAGCAGCGGAGCGATGAAGGTGAGCGTGTAGGCCTCGGCCAGGCCGAGGGTCTTCAGGCCATGGACGAAGAGCACGAGCATCGTCATGTTCAGCACGGCGCGCAGCAGGTGCAGGCGCCAGCGCAGCTTGCGGTTGAAGACGCCGCCCACCTCGCGCCGCCAGGCGATGTACAGGCACACCAGCGGCAGGGCGGTGAAGCCGCGCAGCGCCATCACCTGCAGCGGCGGGTAATGCCCGGCCAGGGTCTTGAGCATCGCGTCCATGCAGGCAAAGAAGGCGCAGGCCAGCAGCATTGCGGCGATGCCGCGCAGGGTTCCGTTCGGTTGCATGGGTGGGGTGTCTCCCTGCGGTGGCCGGATGTGGGGCTCAGTGAGGACCGAACATGACGTCCGATCGCAGGGCGTACTTGACGCCCTCAAGGCTTCAGCAGTTCCGAGGCCGCTCAGAGCCCTTCAATGATCCGCAGATCCCGCTCAGCCCCATCACCCAGCGCAGCAAGCGCCACCTGATAGTCCGGACTGTCATGCGCAGCCACAGCCTGTTCGAGGCTGTCGAACTCGACCAGCACTGTGCGTTGTTGCAACCCGTATTCGTAGACCTTGGTGGGCAGGCCGCGTGCCAGGAAGCGTCCGCCGCCTGCGGTGATTGCCGGGCCTGCCAGCTTCGCGTATGCCGCGAGCTTGTCGGCGTCCTTGATGGCGCGGTATGCGCTGACCCAATAGGCTTTTGCCATGTCGGCTTCTCTCGTGTTTGTTGGCGAGCGGGCAATATAGCGTGCCTGTCTGCCTTCGGCTTCGAAGGGCCGTTCCGGGAGAGCGTGGGAGACCAGCCTCCAGCTTCAGCAGAGCGCTGAAGTTTCCGTGCGAACCACGGCGACCGGTGCGCCCTCGTCCCGCCACATCAGCAGTCCGCGCTGCACCGCCTCCCGCACGGCCTGGGTGCGCGACCGCACACCGAGCTTGCGGTACATGCTCTTCACCTGTGCCTCGATGGTGTTGATGGAGCGATGCGTCGCATCCGCGATCTGGCGGTTGGTCGAGCCGCCCGCGATCATGCACAGCACCTTGAGTTCGCGCGATGACAGCTGGGCAGTGGGTGCGTCGGACACGGGCTCGCAACGGGCCGCGGAAGACGCGATGGAGCCGAGGATGCCCTGCGCCGCGCGTGCTGCGGCCGGTGCGTCGCCTGTCTCGATGGAGCGCATCAGGAATGCCAGCTGCACTTCGCTGGCCTGGGTGAACAGTTCGCACAGGGCGCCGGCCACTGCCATGGCGTGGGCGGAGCGGCCAGGGGGCATGGACACGGCGATTTCCTCTGGGGCGTGGAGGGACTGCATCATGAGAGAGTGAGAAAGAGGGCTGCACTGGCCTGCGGCTGTTGGATCGTCGTTGTCCGTGGCGCCGAAGAGCGAAGTCGATGGTATTAATTGCCTTGCCCTCGCGCACCCGGTTTCGGGGCGCAGATGTGCTCCGGATCACATTCCGGCGCAAAGAGCCTCGCAGCCCGCGAACAGGCTCCAGCAGCGCATCAGTTCGAATGCTGGTCAGGCGGCCGGCGCCTGGAAAGCCCCCGCTGCGGGAACCGTACTGTTTAACGGGGCGTGCTGCACCAGTTCACGCAACTGGCGCCCGTGCGCGAGGGCGGCTACGACAAGCGCATCTCGCAATCGATGATCGCCTCGTACTCGGGACTGTCGCGCGAGGTGATCAACAAGACCATGCGCGACATGGAGCAGCGCGGCCTGCTGCGTCGCGATGCGCATGCGGTGCATGTGATGCATACATTTGCGCAGCCTGCCTGAGCGGATCGGACGCACGGCCTCCCATGTTTGTGTGTTCCCTCGAAGCAGCCTTGGGAAGCACCATTCGGGGATGTACCTACATCCCCTGATGGCGAGTCTGCCGCTGGCGGAGCGCACCAAGCTCGGCGAATCCACCCGCCTGCATTCCTACAAGCGCAACGAAGTCGTTTTGGCAGCTGGCGATTCGACCGACCAGATCTACTGCGTGGCGAGCGGCCTGCTGCGCGTGGTCTCGTTGAATCAGCGCGGCGACACGGAAATGACCACGGAGTTCATCGGTCCCAACGACTTCTTTTTCCACCTGTCGATGCAGGAAGACAGCTACTGTTCGAAAAAGACTTTGATTGCCGCACTGCCTTCGTCGGTGTACCTGATTCCCATCGGGGAAATGCGCAGCCTCTGCACCAGGCATCCGGAAGTGGCACTCGGCCTGCTGGGGCTCGCGATGAAGCGCATGAGCACCTTGCGCGGCCAGTTCCATCGCATCTCGGTGCTCCCCGCCGAAGACTCGGTGCTTCGCGTGCTGCAGCAGCTCACGCGGCTCGCGCCGGCAGGCGAGCAAGGCTATGACAAGCGCATCACGCAGTCGGTGATCGCCTCCTATTCAGGCCTCTCGCGCGAAGTGGTCAACAAGACCATGCGCGACTTCGAGCTGCGTGGCGTGGTGCGCCGCGACGACGACGGCGTGCACGTCGTCAACGATTTCGCGGCGACCGACTTCGCCTGATCTGCCTGGGGTGGGCAGGGGACAGGCCCGCCGCAAGCCGGCCTGCCGAATTCAATCTTCTTGCTGCTCGCCGGCACGGCCTGCGTGCCGCATGTCGAAGAACTCCGGCGGAAGCATCGGGTCATGCTGGTGCGGCTCGACGGCCGACAGGCTCTGTTCGATGGGCAGCAGCCCGCCGAAGTCGGTGGCGGCGAAGTCGGGCTGCACATGCACCCCGTGTTCGTCGCGCCGCACGAGGCCGCGGTTCTCCATGTCGCGCATGGTCTTGTTGACCACTTCGCGCGAGAGGCCCGAGTAGGAGGCGATCACCGACTGCGTGATGCGCTTGTCGTAGCCGCCCGAGCCCGCCGGAGCCAGCAGCGTGAGCTGGTGCAGCACGCGGCCCACCAGGTCTTCGGCCGACAGCGCCGAGATACGGCGCAGCTGGCTGCGGATGACGCTCATGCGCTTCATCGCAAGGCTCAGCAGGCCGATGGCCACTTCGGGGTATGCGCCGCACAGCCGGCGGATGGCGGCCACGGGCACCAGGTAGACGGCCGAAGGCAGCGCGGCGACCAGCGTCTGCATGGCCTGGTAGCGGTCTTCGGCGAAAGAGGGGCTCAGGAAGAAGTCGTCCTGGCGGATGAAGTCGGTGGTGACGTCGCTGGCCTGCGCGCTGCCCTTGCTGTGGGCGACGACGCGCAGCAGCCCGCTGGCCACGCAATAGATGCGGTCGGTCCAGGTGTCGGCCGCCAGCACGATTTCGTTTCGCCTGAACGAGCGCAGCTCGCAGCTCTGGACGAGCGCCGCTCGCTCCGCCGGCGGCACGTTGGCGATGAGGGGATGCAGGTACATGGTTCGCGCAAATGCCCAGCCCGGAGGCGGGCGGAAAAGCCCCGGCAGGGCGCGCTGCGCGCCGGCCGGGGCAGGGGGGACGATGCTCAGCGGGCCGAGGCGATCGTCGACACGGCGGAGTTGCCCACCGCGGTCGCCGTCACCTGGTTGCCAGCCGCGCGCAGCGTGCTGCCGGTGGTGGCACCCGTGATGCCCACGCCGTAGTTCACGGCGGTGGCGGTCGCGGTGATGGCGCCGCTGTTGGTCTGGTAGTTGCCCACCGCGACCGTCGGACGGTTAGCCGCCGTGGCAGGCACGGTCACCGCGTTGGTGGCCGAGTTGCCATAGGCCTGCGCGGCGACGGTGTTGTTCGTCAGCGCGGCGGTACCGTTCATGATGCCGGGCGCGGTGCCGGCGGTCACGCCGTTGAGCGCGACCTGGTACGTGCCGCTGGCGCTGGCCGACACGTTGCCGGTGTTGCCCTGCGTGTTGAGCAATGCCGCCGTGGCCTGCGTGGCGCCGCCGGCCGAGCTGCCCGCGACCGGCGCCGCCGCGGCGTAGCCGCTGCCCGCCGACACGTTCAGCGCGTTGCTGGCGGCGTTGCCGCGTGCCAGCGCCGTGGTGCTGTTGCCGTCGATGGTGATGCCGCTGTTCAGCGCCGCGGCCGTTGCCGGCGAGGTGCCTTCGAGCTTGAAGGTGGCCGAGGTCGAGGCGTTGGCCGTCACGGCCGCGCTGCTGGTCTGCGTGTTGTTGAGGCCTGCGTTCGCTCCCAGCACCGCGGCGCCGTTGAGCGCCACGCTGTTGTCGGCACGGTTGGCCGAGGCTTCGGCGGTCGTGCTGTTGCCGCCGATGGTCGCCGCGCTGTTGACCAGGCCCGTCGTGGCCGAGGCCGTCTGGTCCTGGTTGTACAGGCGCGTCGTCGCGGTGCTGCTCACCGAGGTGGTGGCCGACTGGGCGTTGTTCAGCACGTTGTCACCCGTGGCGGTGCCGGCCACCAGCTGCGCGTTGGTGGTGGCGCCGGCCGGCGTCACGTTGGAGGCCTTCACGCTCAGCGTGTTGGTGACGTCGTTGATCACGCCCAGCGACACGTTCTTGTTGCGCGACAGGTCCACCGACGAGGCGGAGACCGCGCCCGGTGCATACAGCTCCAGGTCCGAGGCCGCCGAGACGGCCGCGTTGCTCGACTGCGCCGACGACAGTGCCGTGGTGCTCGACACGTTGGTGCCGCTCAGGCTCAGGCTGTTGGTGGCCGTGTTCGCCACCGCGCTGCCGCGCTGGCTGTTGTCGGACACGCTCAGCGTCGAGCCGGAGATGGTCGCGCCGGCCGTCGCGTCGATGGCGTAGGTGCCGTAGACGCTGGTCGACAGCGTCGCGCCGCCCGTGACCTGCTGCAGGTTCGACACCGTGTGGTCGGCCTGCGCGCCGGTCGCGCCGCCCGTGAGGCTGCCCGCGCTGGCCGTGGTCGCACCGCCGGAGGCGATGGTGTTGCCGGTGACCGAGGCGCTGTTGGTGGCGCTGTTGCCGGTGACGGCGGCACTGCTGCTGTTGCCGTTGACCGCGAGCTGCGAACCCGTGACGTTGCCGCCCACGGCGATGGTGACGCCGCCCTGGTTCGGGATGGCGGCGACGGCCGACGTGCCGGGGATGGTGGCGCCGAAGGGAACCGACTGTGAATCGTGCAGGTTGTCGTAGGTGGCAGTGGTCACCGTGCCCAGAATGCTCGCCGGTGCCGTGAGCAGGCCGGTGTTCACGCCCGTGCCGACCGTCCAGCCGTGCGAGGTCAGGTAGGTGATCTCCTGCGGGGTCAGGCTCGACTGCTGCACGCCCAGCGTGCCGCTGGTGATGGTCGTGTTGCCGCCGAGCGTGCTGCCGCCGAGGGCATCGACGTCCAGCACATGAGCGTTGTACGTGAACGGCGTGGCCGGCGACGCAGGCGTGCCCGGCGTACCGGCCTGGCCGGCGAGTGCCTGCACCGAAGCGCTGCTGTTCTGCACGTTCTGCACTGCGCTGGAGGTCGACAGACCGTTGCCAGCGAGCGTCAGGCCGTTGGTGGCGCTGTTGGCGGTGGCGGCGGCGCTGGCGCTGTTGCCGTTCGATGCCACGCTGGAGCCGGTGACGTCGCCGCCGATCTGGGTGCGGATCTGCGAAGCGGTCGCGCCCGGTCCGTCGCTGGAGCGCAGCGAAGCGGTCAGGCTGCCCGAGGCGTTCTGCACGCTCTGCACGCTGAAGGCGGCATCGGTGGTGGCCGTGCCGCCGGCGCTCACGGCGCGCGGCTGGGCGGTGACGGTGGCCAGCGTGTTGCCCGACACGTCGAGGGTGTTGCCGCTCGCACGGTTGCCATAGGCCAGGGCCTGCAGCTGGTTGCCCGAGGTCGCGACCGTGGATGCGGCCACGTCGTCCTCGATGGCCGTGTTCACCACGTTGCCGCCCGAGGCGGTCGCCGTGATGACCGAGCCGGCGGCGTTCTGCACGCTGGTGACGTTGCCCACCGAGGCCGCGCCGGCCACGGTGGCGCCCGTGCCCAGTGCCAGCTTGGCGGCGTTGGTCGCATCGTTGCCGTAGGCGGCGGCGACGAAGGCGTTGCCCTGGTTCGACACACTGCTGCGGGTGACGTTGCCTTCGATCAGCACCGCCTGCGCGCCCACGGGCAGGAAGCCCGTGGCGTCGGCCACGGCGCTCACCGCGCCGGCGGCGGTCTGGTTGCTCAGTAGGCCGTAGGCTGCGGTGACACCGGCCGAGCCTGCGGCCGGCGTAGCGACCGATGCAGGGGCAGCGGAGGGAGCCACGGTGGCGCTGTTGGCGGTCACGTTGAGGCTGTTGGCTGCCGAGTTGCCGTAGGCCACGGCGCGCTGCAGGTTGTCGGTGAGCGCGACGGTGCTGTCGGTGGCGTGCGTGCCGAGGTAGGCCGCGGCGACGGAGCCAGCGAGCACGGCGCCGACAGGCGAGTCGCCGTCGGTCACCTGCACGTTGGCGACGCCCGCGCCCGAGCCCACGGTGGTGCCGGTTAGCGACAGCGCGTTGCCGGCGCTGTTGCTCAGGGCTACCGCTTCCTGCGTGTTGTTGCCCACGGTGAAGCTGCTGCCGTGGATGGCGTCGCCGCCGGTGCCGCGCGAGTCGCCCATCAGGCCGATGACGGAACCCACCGTCTGCGCGGAGACCGGTGCCGAGTAGTTGCCCTGCAGGTTCGTCACTGTGGCCGCGCCGGATGCAGTGACGTTGCCGTCGGGCAGGTTGCCGCCCGACAGCACGGCGTTGGTGCCCGACAGCGGCAGCGCGTTGGCCGCGAGCGCGAGGCTCTGGCTGGCGTTGTTGCCGTAGGCGGTGGCGGCCGAGCGGTTGCCGGTGACCGAGACGGCGCCGGCGTTGTTGGTGCCGTTCTCGGAACCGGTGATCGCGCCGATGACGCTCGGACCCGAGATGGCGTTCACGCCGCCGTTGTAGTTGCTCTGCTGGTTGGCCAGCGCGGCGGTCGCGGTGAACGCGGCGGCGTCCTTGCCGCTGAGGATCGCGTTCGATGCGGCGTTGCCGGTTGCCGAGGCGGTGGTCGCGTTGTTCGCGACGGTGACCGCGCCGCCGTCCACCGACTGCACGGCGGCAACGACGCCCGAGCCCTGCGTGGCGGCGGAGAGCGACACGCCCACGTTGCCCTGGCTGTTCGACACGGCGAGGTCGGCCGCGAGCGAGCTCGACAGGCTGCCGCCGTTGTAGGCGCCGGTGTTGGTCGTCGGGCCGCCCGAGCCGGAGACCGAGACGCCGTCGGCCAGCACGATGCGGTTGCCGGCCGTGCCGGCGGTGGCGCCGAGGGCCTCATTGCCCGTGGCGGCGCTGGAGATGGTGTTGCCCTGGACCGAGAGCGAGCCCTTCAGCGTGTTGGTGTCGCCGACTGCGTTGCCGCCGACGGAGGCGGTCACGCTGTTGCCGTTGGCCGAGGCCGAGTGCGTGACCGGGGTGGCCGACTGGTTCAGCTGCTGGTTGGAGACCACGGCCGAGCCGGTGAAGGCCGGCGCGCCGCCCGACTGCACGCTGATGGTGCTGTTGGCGGTGTTGCCCTTGAGCGTTGCGGAAACCGTGTTGTTGTCGAGCACCGGTGCGGCGGCGACGCTGTTGTCGCCGTCGGCGGTCAGCGAGAGCCCCACGGTGTTGCCGCTGGCCGAGGCGGAGGAGGCCGCGCCCGTGCCCTGCTGCACCGAGGTCACGACCAGGCTGCCGTGCGCCGCGCTGATGCTGCCGGCGGGCGTGTAGTTCAGCGTGACCGAGCCGGGGCTGGTCGAGGCGTAGTCCACCGGCACCGTGCCGGAGATGGTCGACGAGCCGCTGTTGATCGTGGTGCTCGCCGAGATGGTGTTGGCGGTGTTGGCCGCGCCGCCGCTGGAGAAGCCGTCGAGGTCGACCTTCACCGTGTTGCCGGTGGCGAGGCTGGAGACCACGCCGCTGTTGGTCTGCACGCCCAGCGAGGCCGCGCCTTCGGCCGGCACCTGGCCGCTGCCGCCCGCGAGCGACAGGTCGACGGCGTTGGTGAATGCATTGGCCGTGGCGCTGGCCTTCACGCTGTTCTGCGTGACGGTGTTGCTGCTGCCGGTCTGCGCGCCGGCGGTGGTGACGTCGATGACGCTGCCGGCGGCCGTGGCCGTCACGGGCTGTGTCTTGTCCTGCACCGACTGCACGCTCTGGTAGGCCGTGGTGTTGACCGCCACCGTGGGAATGGTGGAGACCGTCGTGTCGGCCGCTTGCGCGCCGCCGGCCACGAGCGTGGCCAGCACGGCCAGGCCGATGCTGCTGAGCGGCGCGCCGTTGGCACGGCCGCGCGGGTTCTTGCGGTTCTTCTGCATGGTTCTTCCTTTGATGAATCTGAAAAAAAGACGGGTTCGATGAAAAGCGAAATGACGGACGTCGCGTCGTCCTGGGATGAAGACTTCGTGGTGCCTCTCGGTGACTTACTTCCCTCCGGTTGCGTTCTCCTCACGGACCGGACGGGCCGGCCCACCCCTCCCCGCGCCCTGGACGCGGAGCTTGGCGATCTCCTGCAGGCCGGGGCCGTCGCGGTGGATCGACGTGTCGGCCTTGTCTGGACGCCATGTGACGCTGATGCCGCCGGGCGCGAGGCCGCGCGATGCGAGTGCGGTGGTGACCACGCCGATGCGCTGGTCGGTGAGCAGGTCGCGCTTGCCCGCGTCCCAGTTCTCGGTGTCGCGCGCGACCAGCACCACCTCGGTGGGCGCCTTGGCCGCGGCCGCCGCGATCTGGTCGATGAGGTTCAGCGTGCCGCCGGTGAGCGCGGCCGCGCCGAACTCGAAGGGAATCTGCAGGCTCGAGCCGGTGAGACTCGCGCCCGTCTGGCTGGCCGCGTTGACGGCCTCGCCCTGCTGCACCGGCACACCCGCCGCGTCGACCAGCGGGTTCGGCACCGTACGCAGCTGCTCGGCGGGCGTGAGGGTCAGCTCGCCGGTCATGCGCATGCCCAGGCAGGGGTTCGGGTCGACCTTGGATACCGCCGCCACCAGGCGCACCACGCCTTCTTCGAGCGCCGCGCGCACGCCCATCTGCACGGGCTCCTGGCCCTTGGCGCCGACATCGATGTCGTACAGCTTGCTGCCGAAGAAGCGGAAGACGTTGAAGCCGACCTCGTAGCCGTTGAACTGCTTCGTCAGGCTGATGGTCTTCACGATCATCAGCGTCTTGGTGTCGACGATGCGCAGGTCGATGCCCACCGACTGGCTGAAGGTGCGCGCCTTCACGCCCACCTGGTTCACGCCGATCTCGGCGCCGCCGGAGTTGATGTTGTAGTTGAGCTCGGTGATGCCGCCGACGATGAAGTAGTCGGACTTGTTGATCGAGCCACCGAAGTAGGGCAGCCACGGCACCGTCTGGCCGCCGTTCGGGCCCGCGAGCTGGTGGCTGCGGCCGTCGCCGAGCTGGCGGCGGTCGGCATAGCCGAGCTCGCGCTCGGCGATCACCGGATCGAAGCGCTCGGCCACCTGCACCGCGCCGCCGAGCTTGCCCAGCGCCGAATACACCATCAGCGCGCCGCCCTGGGTGATGGCGTTGCCTTCGTTGATGCTGTACTTGCCGGTGTAGTCCTTCACGTCGCCCACGGTGATGACGAAGGGCGGGCGCTGCGTTCCGGTCATCGCGGACGCGACGTGGTCGCCGAAGCAGGCAAGCACCGCCTCCATGGGTGTGACGTTCTCGCGCACGGCGGGGCCGAGCACCACAGGCGCTTCCTTCGGCGCCATCTGCTGCTGCGGCGCGACGACGCATCCGGCCAGGCTCATGACGGCGGCTGCCGCCGCCAGTCCGCGCGATGCGGCTTTCTTGCCGCGCGGCAACGCGCGGATCGACTTGAATGGGGTCATTCCTTTTTCTTCCCTGTCGGTTGGGTGGTCAGTTGAGTGCGCCGAAGGCACAGGCCGTGCTGCCGCTGATGCTTGCGCTCTGGCTGCCGGTGTTGGTCTGGTTGGAGTTCAGGGCCTGGCTCGACCAGCCCTGCACGTTGCTGGTGGTGGAACCGATCACCGCCGAGCCCACGGCGCCGCTGTTGGCCTGGCCGGTGCTCACCGTGCCGCCGCCGCCCATGCCGGTGTTCGAGTTGCCGGTGGAGTTGGCCGACGCGCCGCTGGTGCCGGGCGAGTTGGCCGTGGTGCTGTTGGTGCCCTGGTTGCCCTGCGCGGTCGAGGTGACGTCGCAGTTGTATTGCTTGCCGACGTAGTTGTTGGTGGTGTAGTTGGCCGCGCCATAGGAGCCGGCCTTCTTGCGCTGGATCATGTCCTGCACCGCCGCCTGGTTGGCCTTGTCGGCGGAGGTCTGGAATTGCCAGGCGCTGTTCTCGCCGACGTTGTTGGCCGAGGCGCATGCGCCCGCGACGGCGAGCAGCACGCACAGCGCGGCGCGCGCGGCATTCGAGGAAAGAGAGCGCGTGGCCAAGGTGGGCGACGCGCCGGTGGGAGCCAGGGCAAGTTGGATGGGCATGGGAGTCCTGCGAAAAAGAACGGAAAAGGTGGGAATCGGCTGCGAGCGACGGAAGGTCATGCGCGTATCGCCCGCTGCACGGACTGGGGGAAGCCGGACCACGCGAGCAGTTCGCCGCCTTCGTCGCGCGGCTCGTTGCGTGGCTCGTTGCGCGATGGCGAGGCCGAGAGCCTTGGCGCGTGCAATGCGGCTTCGAGCGCGCGGTACTGCGCGGCGGCGATGAGGTCTTGCTCGCTGGCCTCGGGGTCTCGCGGGCCGCACTCCTGCATGAGCTCCTGCACGGCGCGCTGCATCATCAGCAGGTCGGTGCTCAGGCGGGCGAGGCGCAGCTGCACGTCGGTGGGGATGCTCATGCCTTGCCTCCTTCGCGGCCGATGCCGTAGCCCTGCAGCCATTGCGCGCCGGCATGCGATGCGATGTGCACGTCGTCGTCGCGCTCCACGCCGTCGACCACCACGTGCGGCGCGAAGTGCACGCACATCGCGAGCATTCCGCGCAGGCATTCGCGGCCGAACTCGCTGTCGCGCGCACGGCGTAGAAGGGCCGCATCGAGCTTCACGATGTCGGGTCCGCAAGCCTGCACGGCCGCGAGGTTGTCGGTGCCGCTGCCGAAGTCGCGGATCGCGATGCGGCAGCCGCGCAGCTGCAGCTGCACGCAGAAGTCGTGAGCCGCTTCCATGTCAGGGAGTGCTGCGCTGTCCGAGATCTCGATCACCAGCCGCGATGCGAGCGCGGGCTCCCTGTCGAGCACCGCGAGCAGCGAGGCCCACCAGTGGTCGACCTGGATGCCCTGCGCCGAGATGCTCACGCCGATGTGTGCCGAAGGCTGAAGCCGCAAGGCGGCCACGGCGCGCCGCATCACGGTGCGGTCGAAGGCGCGCGTGAGGCCCAGGCGCTGCAAGCAGGGCATGAACACTTCGGGCACGAGCGAGGCGGCTTCGCCGTGGCTTGGCGCGATGCGCGCGCGGCCTGCGCGGTAGAGCGTGGTCGACACGCTGCCCGGATGCACCACCGGCTGCCATGAGAACGAGAGGTCTTCGGAGCGCAGCGCTTCGCTCACGCGCACGGCGACATCCATGTCGGCGCGATAGAGCTGGCGCCAGCCGTCGGCGCGGCTCTCGCGCGAGTCGGGGAAGGGTTGCGCGGTCCACAGCGTGAGTTCGATCTCCGAGGCGCCGAGCTGCTCCGGCGAGCGCACGTCGATCCAGTCGGCATGCAACTGCACCAGCGCGGCGATGCCGCCGGCACGCACGGGCTCGGCGCCGAGCACCGCGAGCAGCGTTTCGATGGAACGGGAGGCACGCGGTGCACCACCCGGCTCGCGCACGCCGGAGGCCGCGCAATCGAAGGCTTCGTTGGCCCACACCAGGAAGCAGTCGTCGCGCAGGCGGGACATGTCGGACGAGGGCAACGCGGTGAAATTTGCGCACAGCCGGCGCTGCACTTCGAGGCTCGCGGCCGATGCGAAGTCCTGCCCGTAGGCCTCGGCCAGATGCGGCAGGTTCGCGATGAACACGAAGGCGCAGGCCCTGCGTGCGGCGACGCGATCGGCGGGCGCAGCGCAGGCCTTGGCCGCGGGCTCGGCGTGCGGACTGTGCGCGCCGTGAACACGGCTTCCTGCGAAGGCGCGCTGCGCCCATGCAGCGGGCCGGTGCGTGCCTGCAGGCCAGGCGGTCGGTGATGAGAGAGCGGCCATTTGCGTCCTCGATCGAATTTCTTTTGCTCGAACCCAGTGAAGAGAGAAGAGGCCGCGCTTCTTGCGGCAACAGTTCTCCATCCCGCGCGGTGGCGCGGAATCAAGACGGAAAGCGGGGAATCACCGGACGAGCGAAGGCGTCACGCAGCACGGCACCCTTGCGAGGAGTGCCGGCGATCGGCTATCGGGTCACGGGAGAGAGGGCGTGCGGTTCGCGCGAAAGGACATTCGCGCGGCACGCGACGCGGCTAGGTGTACGGCATGGACGTGGCCTTCGGCTCAGCGGGGCCACGCGTGCGTGTGGCTGACCCGAAAACCGCATTCAGCGGCTCATACGTTCGGTGGAACGAGGGTCTGCAGGCCATCACGTGCAAGCTCCGTAGGACAGTTGTGAAACAAAATGAATACTACGGATTGCAGTAGGAGGCCGCATTCGCTTTCGGGCGGCGAATGTGTGCCAGTTCACATTTGTCAACACTGACCAGGAGAGATCGTGGTTTCCTGGTCGAAGCGGCCTCGGGAGCGTGCCTGGACCTTCCATGCAGAATGCCGGGCACCGATCTTTCAACCTGCTCCACCAAGGCCATGCTGTTGTATCTGTTCGATCTTGCGGGCGTCGCCGTGTTCGCGATCAGCGGCGTGCTGGCCGCGGGCCACGCAGGACTGGACTGGCTGGGCGTGGTCGTGATCGCTTCCGTCACGGCCGTGGGAGGCGGCACCTTGCGCGATCTGCTGCTGAATCGCCATCCGGTGTTCTGGATTCACGACGTGCGCTATGTCTACGTGATCCTTGCGGCAACCGTGGCAGGCATCGCGTGGGCGCACTTCATGCCACTGCCGGAACACGCGCTGGCATTGGCCGATGCGCTGGGACTCGGGCTCTTCGCCATCACCGGGGCGCAGATCGCCGAAGAGCAGCGGCTGCCGGCGGTCATCGTGACGCTGGTCGGCGCCATGACCGGCGCGGCCGGAGGGCTGATGCGCGATGTATTCACGGGGCATGTGCCGCTGCTGCTGAGCAGCGGTATTTACGGCTCCGCCGCCATCGCGGGCATTGCCGCCTATCTGTTGCTTCAGTCTGTCGGTGCAAGCAGACGATGGGCCTTCCATGCCGGAGTGGTTGTGATCGTGGCGCTCCGCATGGGTGGCATCTACGGCGGCTGGCACCTGCCGCTGCTGCGCGTACCGGCCTAGGTACGCGCCGGCGTTCGGCAGCACCGCCGGATTGCCGGGACTGCCCGCTCACGCAGCCGCGGACCTCCCGGGACTCCTGAGCAGACTCACCGCGCTCCCGGCCAGCGCCGCCAACGCAGCCATCGCCAGCCCCAGATGCACCGCACTGTGCGATGGCAGCAACCCGAACACCAGGCTCATCGCCAGGCTCCCGAGCGTCAGCCCCGTGAGCCGCGCAGTGCCTTGCGCCCCACCGGCCGCGCCACTGCGTTCCTTGGGCGCGGAGAGCAGCATGTTCTGGTTGTTGGGCGTCTGGAAGAGACCGAAGCCGAATCCCGCAAGACTCGTGAACAGCGCGATCGGCAACGCCGGATTGCCATGGATCGGCCACAGCGCGCACAGTGCCAGCCCGGTTGCGAGAAACGCGCTTCCTGCCGCGCAGAGCCATGCGGTAGGCACACGCTGCGCCAGGCGCGCCGACAGCGGCGCGGCCAGCATCACCGCCAGCGGCCAGGGCGTCATCAGCAGGCCGGTGATCGCGGTGCTCTGGCCGAGCTCGTGCTGGATGTAGAAGGGCAGTGCCACGTAGCTCGCCATCTGGCCGGTGAAGCAGCAGACCGACGCGATGATCGAGATGCGGAATGAGTGCACGCGCAACAGGTCGAGCGGTACCAGCGGCGCCTTCTTCGTCATCTCGCGGCGCACCAGCAGGACCATGGAGACGACCGCCACGCCGAGCAGCGCGCCGCCGTGCAGCAGGCTCGATGGCAGGCGGTCGCTCCCGAGCACGAAGGTGGCGAACATGATCGCGTTGAGCGCGATGCTCCAGAGGTCGATGCTGTCCTTCGTCGATTCGGGGCGCGGCAGCTTCGTGCATGCGGCGAGCACGAGGATGCCGATGGGCAGGTTCACCGCGAAGAGCCATGGCCAGCTCGCTGCCGAAAGAATGAAGGCGCCAATGGACGGCCCCGCCGCCGTGGCGCCCGCGATGGCGAGTGCGTTCCAGCCGATCGCGCGCGCCAGCAGCCGGCGCGGATAGGTGAAGCGCAGCAGCGCCAGACCGAGCGGCATCACCGCCGCCGCGCCCAGCCCCTGCAGGCATCTCGCGGCCACCAGCCATGGCAGCGACGCAGCCAGCGCACACAGCACCGACGCCACGGTGAAGAGCGCGACGCCACCGGCGAACACGCGGTGATAGCCCAGCCTCGCGCCGATGGCAGAGGCGGGCAGCAGGAACATCACGACCGCGAGCTGATAGGCCGTGATGATCCAGACGGCATCGGCAGGCGTCGCATGCAGTTGCAGGGAGATGCTCGGCAGCGCGACGTTGGCGATCGCGCCGTCGAGCACAACGAGGGCGCCCGCGCCGAGGATGGCGGCGACAGCCGCGATGCGTCGCGGCATCGGCAGGCCGTCGATGTCGTTCGCCGCCTCGGCCACGGCGGCGCGCGGGTCGATGGAAGAGGTGTCGGAGCGCAGTGAAGGTGAGAGCTGCATGGGAGTGACCTGAAGAGAACACGCTCGATTGCGTCGGCCCAGAATAGGACGCCATCAGGTGTTGGCCCAGAGCGCGGCGCGCAGGTTGTTCCTGCATGCGGCGCCTGCTTGAATCCGCGCGCCTGTGCTAGCGTCGGGCATGCAAGACGCCGATCTCAACCTGCTGACCGCGTTGAACGCACTGCTTTCCGAAGGCAACGTGGCGAAGGCCGCCGAGCGCATGGGGCTGAGCGAATCGGCCATGAGCCGCACGCTGGCGCGGCTGAGGGAGGCCACGGGCGACCAGCTCCTGGTGCGCGCCGGACGCGGCATGGTGCCCACGCCGCATGCGCTGGCGCTGCGCGAGCGCGTGAAGGACCTTGTGCAGGAGTCGCACGCGGTCCTGCAGCCTGCCGACGCGGCCATGGACCCGCACACGCTGCAGCGCCTCTTCACCATACGGGCCAACGACGGCTTCATCGAAGCCTTCGCGCATGTGCTGGTGGCTCGCGTCGCGAAGGAGGCTCCCTGCGTTCGCCTGCGCTTCGCGCCCAAGCCAGACAAGGACGTGCGCCCGCTGCGCGAAGGATTGATCGATCTCGATGTCGGCGTGCTGGGCGATTCGGCGGGGCCGGAGGTGCGCATCCAGGCGCTCTATCGGGACCGCTTCATCGCCGCGGTTCGCGAAGGCCATCCACTGCTGGCCGAGGCCGAGATCACGCCCGAGCGCTACGCCGCCTGCGACCACGTGGTCATGTCGCGCCACGGACGCAAGGAAGGACCGGCGGACGTGGCTCTGGCGGCGATGGGGCTGACGCGCAACGTCGCGGTCACCGTGCCCAGCTTCGGCTCCGCCCTGTCGATCGCCGCGGCGACCGATCTCGTGGCGCTGATACCGGCCTCGTACTTCGAACGCCTGAGGGCGCAGAGCACGTTGCGCTCGTTCCCGCTGCCGATGCACACGGAGCAGATCACCATCTCGCAGATGTGGCACCCGCGCATGGATCGCGACCCCGCGCACCGATGGCTGCGGGGCATGGTGCTGGAGCTGTGCCGGATGCTTGCCGGGGGCGAAGCTTAGTCGGCAGGCGACTCGCTCGTTGCTCCTGGCGCCGACTGCGCCAGATGCTGGCCCACTGTAGAAAGCAGCCCGCGCAGCCAGCGATGCGCACCCTGGTGCTGCGAGCGCTCGTGCCATAGCTGGTAGAAGCGCATGCGCGGAAATCCTTCGGGCGCGGGCAGGTTCACCACCGGCAGGCTGCGCGTGAACTGCTCGGCGAAGTGGCGCGCGGTGGTGAAGACGAGGTCGCTCTCGGCCACGAGGTAGGGCGCCATCGCGTAGTAGGGCACGAAGACGCGCGCGTCGCGGGTCTGCCTGAGCCCGGCCAGGTGACTGTCGACGACTGCGCGGTGCGACTTGGCGAAGGGCGTGGGCACGACGTGGGCAGCACTCAGGTAGCGCTGCAGCGTCATCGCGCCCGGCGCGGCCAGCGGATTGGTCGGACTCATCATGCAGACCAGATCGTCCTCGATCAGCAGCGACAGGTGCATGCGCTCGGGCGGCAGGGGCCAGTTGCCGATGACGATGTCCAGCTCGCCCTGCGCGAGCGCGCGTTCGTAGTCGTAGCCGGGCGTCAGCGGGTGGATCAGCAGGCGCGCCTGGGGCGCCTCGGCGCGAAAGCGCGCCACCACCTCGGCCATGAAGCTCGCGGCCAGGTAGTCCGGCGTGGCGATGGTGAAGGTCATGGTGCTGGAGCCGGGTTCGAAGCGCTCGGGGCCGGCCAGCATGCGGTCGATTTCGCCGAGCACCTCGCGCGCGCTGTCGCGCAGCTGCAGTGCACGCGCGGTGGGCACCATGCCTCCGCGCTCGCGCACCAGGATCGGGTCGCCGAATGCATCGCGCAGGCGCCGCAGGGCAGCGCTGATGGCCGGCTGCGTCTGGTTCATGCGGACCGCCGCGCGAGAAACGCTGCGCTCGGCCACCAGCACCGCCAGCACGCGCAGCAGATGGATGTCGACAAGGTCCTGGCTTCTCGTCATGTGTCTAGGGGTTCGACCGGATGGCGCGCCTTTGCGGGACGCGACCTATCGCTCTGGTTTATGCCGCACATTCCGCGCGCCGTGCGCGCGGCGGGACCATTGTGCCTACAGTGCCCCGGCAGGCGGCATTCCTCTTCGCCGACGGACCGGATCGCAGTGCCCCACACCAAGGACCAGGAGAAAAGCATGACATCAACCGCAGCGGCCGCGTCCGCCCGGCCTTCCGATACCCCGTCCGAGCTGGACGGGGTCTACCGCAAGATCATCTGGCGGATCATTCCCTTCCTGATGCTGCTGTGGGTGCTGGCCTGGATCGACCGGGTCAACATCGGCTTCATCAAGCTGACCATGCTCGACGAGCTCAAGTGGACCGAGGCGATGTACGGCCTGGGTGCGGGCATCTTCTTCCTGGGCTACTTCTTCTTCGAGGTGCCGAGCAACCTGCTGCTGCAGCGCATCGGGGCCAAGAAGACCATCATGCGCATCACCATCGGCTGGGGCCTGACCTCCATCGCGACGATGTTCGTGAAGACGCCGGAGATGTTCTACTTCCTGCGCTTCCTGCTGGGGGTGTTCGAGGCGGGTTTCTACCCCGGCATCATCCTGTACCTGACCTACTGGTTCCCCAACGACCGGCGCGCCAAGGCCTTCGGCATGTTCATGTCGGCCTCGGCCTTCGCGGGCGTGATCGGCGGGCCGCTGGCCGGCACCATCATGACCAGCATGCATGGGCTGAACGGCTGGTCGGGCTGGCAGTGGGTGCTGCTGCTCGAAGGCATTCCTTCGGTCATCGCCGGCTTCGTCACCTGGTTCTACCTGACCGACAGGCCCGAGCAGGCCAGCTGGCTCACCGCACGCGAGCGCCAGCTGGTGCACGAAGACCTGGAGCGCGACGGCCGCTCGCTGGGCCAGCGCGAGCACAGCATGCTGGCTTCGCTCAGGAGCGGGCGCATCTGGCTGCTGATCCTGATCTTCTTCTGCATCATCGCGGCCAATTCATCGCTGACCTTCTACGGCCCCACGCTGGTGAAGGAAGTGGGCTTCACCAGCCCGGTGACGGTGGGCTGGATCATGGCCGTGGCCTACCTGTGCGGCGCGGCCGGCATGATCTGGAACGGCTTCCACTCCGACAAGCAGCAGGAGTCGCGCTGGCACTGCGGCCTGGCCGCCGCGCTGGGAGCTGTGTCGCTGCTGGGCGTGGCGCTCTTCCTGGGGCACAGCGCGCTGGCGGTGCTGGTGGGGCTCACCTTGGCCATTGTCGGCACCATGAGCGCCATTCCGGTGTTCTGGCAGATGCCCAACCGCTTCCTGGCCGGCACCGCGGCCGCCGGCGGCGTGGCGCTGATCAACTCCATCGCCAACCTCGCCGGCTTCGGCGCGCCCTGGATGCTGGGGCTCATCAAGACCTCCACCGGCAGCCTCTCGTCCGGCCTGTACGTGGTGGCGGCGGTCGAAGTCTGCGCCACCCTGCTGATCCTGGCCTGCGTGCCTTCGCATCGCAAGCAGTCATGAAAGAGAACGACCGATGACCCTCACCGCCACCCGCCTGAACCTTGACGCGCTCAACGCCATGGACCGCGACGCCTTCGTCGCCGCCGTCGGGCCCACCTTCGAGAACTCCCCCTGGGTCGCCCAAGCCGCGTGGTCGCGCCGGCCCTTCGCGAACGTCGATGCGCTGCATGCCGCAATGCTCGACGTGGTTCGCGAGGCGCCTCGGGAGCGCCGCATCGCCTTCCTCTGCGGCCACCCCGAGCTGGCCGGCCGGGAAGCCCAGGCCGGCACGATGACCACCGAATCCGTCGGCGAGCAGCGCAGCGCCGGGCTCGACGCGCTCAGCCGCGAAGAGCTTGGAGAGATGCAGCGGCTGAACCGCGCGTACCGCGAGCGCCACGGCTTCCCCTTCATCATCGCGGTGCGCCGCAACACCAGGCAGCAGATCTTCGAGGCGATGCGTGCGCGCACCGAAGCGAGCACGGATACCGAGCACCGCGCCGCGCTCGACCAGATCGGGTTCATCACCCGCGGGCGCATCGATGCGCTGCTGGACGGCTGAAGACGTCTGCTTCCCGCTCTTTCCCGACGACACGTTCCCGTTCCCGCCGGCTCGTGCACCCCACGCACCGGCCAGGCCTTCCATCGCCCGAAAAAGGCGACAACGACAGGAGACAACAGCATGGCGAATCAAGTCGTATCCCAACCCGCGCGCAGGCAGTTCGCGCTCTCGGGGCTGGCCCTGGGCGCGGCGACGCTGACCGCGCGCGGAGCACTCGCGCAACAACAGCCGAACGCCGCGCCAGGCCGCCCGGCCCAGGCCAGCGGCCCCATCGTGCTGCACGGCGTGAGCCCGCGCCTGACGGTGCATGCGCTGGACACCTTCCACGGCGCGGCCGCAACCGGGCTGCGCATCGACTTCTCGAGGCTGGAGGGCGGCAGCTACAAGCCGCTGCGCAGCGTCGTCATGAACGGCAACGGCCGCTCCGACGATCCGCTGCTGGTCGGCGAGAGCTACCAGCCCGGCCACTTCGAGCTGCGCTTCCACGTCGGCGAGCACTTCAAGGCCTCCGACGGGCTCTCGGACGTGGTGCCCGTCCGCTTTTCCATCTTCGACGCCGCGCAGCACTACCACGTGCCGATGCTGTGCGCGCCCTGGTTCTTTTCAACATATCGCGGCAGCTGATTGCCGCAGGAGCTCCGACCGATGACCCAACTCCAATCCGGATCCGGCGCCGAGAAATACATGGTCGACGCCATCCGCCTGGCCATGCGCAACGTGCGCGAGCGCAAGACCTGGCCCTTCGGCGCCGTGCTGGTGCGCGACGGCAAGGTGCTGGCCCATGCCGTCAACGAGGTCGACGCCCTGTGCGACCCCACGGCCCATGCCGAGATGCAGGCCGTGCGCATCGCGGCCAAGGCGCAGGGCGGCACCGATTTGTCGGGCAGCGTGGTGTACGCCAGCGGCTATCCGTGCCCGATGTGCCTGACCGCCATGTACCTGGCTGGCGTGAAGGAGGTCTACTACGCCTACTCCAACGAGGACGGCGAGCCGCACGACCTGTCGGCCGAACGCGGCTACCTGGAGATCGCGCGGCCGATGGAGCAGCGCGAGATGCCCGTGCGCGCGCTGCCGGTGCGCGACGAGGGCGAGGACCTGTACGAGGCCTGGTCGCGCGCGACGCGCTGATCGACCTCCGGGGTCAGGCCACCGGCTCGCTGCAGACGCCTTCGACGTTGTGCCCGTCCGGGCCGATGACGAAGGCCGCGTAGTAGTTCGCGTACGCCGAATTTGACATGGTCAAACATGAGTTTCCCGATGTTTCATGATCTGTGGAGACCTGTGCTGCCCAGGGCCGGCGCAAGCATAAACCGGTGATCCGCGGGGCGAGCCGCAGGCCGAAAGCCTCCTGGCGACGGGGAAACCGCTGCCCGGGCCGCTTCGCCGTCAAAATGTCGGCCATGGAATCTCTGATCGAACAACTCTCCGACTCGGTGGCTTCGGCCAGGACGCTGGAAGACTTGACCCGACCGATGCTCGAGATGCTCGGTGCCGTGACCGGGCTGGAGTCGACCTACCTCACCACCATCGACCTCGACAAGGGGCAGCAGCACATCCTCTTCTCGCGCAACGTGCGTCAGCTGAGCATTCCCGAGGGGCTCACCGTGCCGTGGGCCGACACCCTGTGCAAGCGCGCCATGGAGGAGGGCCGCACCTACACCGGCGACGTCGCCAGCTGCTGGGGCGATTCCGACGCGGCCCGGCAGCTCGGCATCCAGACCTACGTGAGCACGCCGGTCAAGACCGAGGGCGGCGACCTGTTCGGCACCTTGTGCGCCGCGAGCGCGGCGCAGCAGCCCCTGCCGCCGCATGCCGAACCGGTGCTGCAGCTGTTCGCGCGGCTGATCGGCCAACAGGTCGAGCGCGAGCTGCTCTACAGGAAGCTCGAGAAGGCCCATGCCGAAGTCGTCACCCTGGCTTCCACCGATGCGCTCACCGGCCTGCCGAACCGCCGTACGCTCATCGACGGCCTGCGCCGGCTGATGGCCCAGGGCGAGCGCGATGGCACCAGCGTGCTGGTCGGCTTCATCGACATGGACGGCTTCAAGAAGATCAACGATACGCACGGCCACGACATCGGCGACGAGTTCCTGGTGGCCATGACCGCTCGCCTGTCGGCCTCGCTGCGCGCGGGCGACATGCTGGCGCGCAACGGCGGCGACGAGTTCGTGGTGATCGGCCCCGGCCCCACTTTCGGCGAATCGCCGAGCGCCGCGGCGCGATCGCTCGCCGAGCGGCTGAGCGAAAGCACCGTGGGCGAACTGCGGCTGCAGGGCACGGCGCTCGACTACCGCGGCGCGAGCGTCGGCGTGGTGGCCGTCGACCCGCGCGCCACCGATGCGGCAGAGGCATTGCGGCTGGCCGACGAGGCCATGTATGCCGTCAAGCGCGGGCGCCGCACCGTGGCGAATCACCGGGAAACGGCTTCGGCCTGAGTTACCGCGATCAGGTGCCGTCGCCGTCAGCTCCGGCGCGAGGCGGCGCGTAGCCCGCAGGAAAG
Organism: Variovorax sp. TLI9-5A; assembly: GCF_056867935.1. Lineage (NCBI taxonomy): Bacteria > Pseudomonadati > Pseudomonadota > Betaproteobacteria > Burkholderiales > Comamonadaceae > Variovorax > Variovorax sp. TLI9-5A. Next base: position 2,283,158 of record NZ_CP200310.1, read on the forward strand.
GCGTCGTGCTGCGGCAGCGAATCGCAGATCTCGTACTACGGCGCCTTCGAGCCGACGAACACGTGGCATGTCGGGCGGTTGCCCGGATCGTCGTCGAGGATTCCGAGCGCAAGGCCCAGTTCCTGCGGCCGGGCATCGAACTTCGTGAAGATGTTGGAGCCGTAGGCCGAGCAGAAGCCCCGGTGCTCGCCCGGCGAGGACTCGTAGAAGCGCATCAGCTCCTCGCCGCGCACCCATCGCAGATCGCTCGTCCTCACGCACAGGCAATTGGCGCGGAGAGCCACGGTACCTCCTTTTGCGGCTGTAAATGAAAGCCGTGAAAGCGCGTCGGTGCGGTCAGGGTGGGTTCATAAACCCGTCCCAGTATTGAAATCCAAAGTATTACCTCGTCTCTTGGGCTGCGGCCTCGGCTTCGTTTCGGGGCCGGAGTCCGGAAAGCGATCCGGAGGTGCTGCCATGCGCTTGACCAGCATGAATTCTGTCGGGACTTCGGGAACGGCATATCGGGTCTGGACGGATGACCCCGCGGGTTTCTCTACCCAGAGGATCACGCCGATGCACCACAACTTCCACGAGCATCCGCTGTTCCAGGTGCCCGAGCTCGTGAAGCTCGGAATGGAGCTCTCGAAGGTGGACCAGTGCAGGTTCATGGACCCCAGGCGAACGATTTCATCCGCGCTTTCGCACGAGGGCCGGCCGCCCGGCGGGCGCAGCATCGAGGAGTTCTTCGAGCGCATGGAGGAGCCGGGCTCGTCTTGCGCCTTCTACAACATCGAAGTCGTTCCCCGCTACCAGGCCTTGCTGATGTCGGTGGTGAACTCCATGCGCTCGCTCGTGGAACGCGAGCAGCCGGACATCTTCAGGGTGAACGGCTTCGTTTTCTTCTCGGCGCCGCCTTCGGTGACGCCCTTTCACATCGACCGCGAGAACAACTTCTGGCTGCAGCTGCACGGCCACAAGATCCTCCATGTCTGGGACCATCGCGACCGCAGCATCGTGCCGGCTGATGCCGTGGAGGACTTCATCGTCACGCAGTCGCTCAAGAAGGTGCGCTTCAGCGAAGCCTTCCTGCCGCTGGGGCAGGAGTTCGATGCGCGGCCGGGCGATGCCATCTACTTCCCGAGCACCTCGCCCCACATGACCCGCTCCGAGGTCGGCGGGAACGCTCCCGGCGACCGCCTGTCGATCTCGATCGGGGTGACCTTCTATACAGCCACGACGCGCGAGGTGGCCCGCATCCATCAGGTGAACCGGGTGATGCGCAAGTGCGGGCTGTCGCCGTCGTACCCGAGGGAGTCGCCCACGGCGGACGCGGTCAAGTCGGCCATCGGCGGTTTCGTCGGCGCCGGCCGCGCCCGTCTCGGCGCCGCGCGTGCACGCTTCATCAGCATGACCACGTCGCGGCGCATGAGGCACACGCCGCCACCGGGTTCCTATTGAGCCAGTGTCGGTCGAAGCACCGTTTCTCCCGTGCGGGGATTCGTCAGCGTGACGTTCTCGAGCGCCTTGATCCGCCACTCGCCGGCCCGCCGCGTCAGCACGGCGAGGATCAGCGTATCGACGACGTGAGGCCCCGCCGGATGAGCCGCGCCAGCCGCGAGTCGGCTCCAGAAGTGGATGACCGCCGCGTCATTGCCGAGCGCGGCCACGTCGATCAGTTCGTTCTCCAGCGTGGAGTCGCTGTAGATGGTCGCGTGGATGGGGGCGTGCAGGGCGACGATCTCCTCCACGCCTCGCACGTAGTGGCCGAAGCGGTTCACGAAGGTGGCGTCTTCATGGAAGAGGGCGCCGAGGGACTGCATGTCGTGGTGGTTCCATGCGGTCTGGAACTCTCGCGGGGCGTCTTCTGGATTTCTCATCTGAGCCATGTGGTCTCCTCTCGTCTCTGAAGCCGACGTCCGTCAGCAGATGTGCGCAGATGGGGCTAATGCGAAGCAGCCAGAAATCTGCAGATCAATCCGACCGTAGCGCCGGTGCTCTCTTCGGCTAGACCCTGAACCAGATCCTGAGCGTCACATACAACGCATAGCCCAGGGCCAGCACCAGCCACACCATGAAGAGCACGTTGGCCCAGAATTCGCCGGGATTGGCCGCCAGGGTGTAGAGCTGTCCCGAACAGCCCTTGCCGACGCACGGCACCTCGCGCTGGACCAGCGCGCGCAGCACACGGAAGAAGAGGTAGCAGGCGATGGCGCCGGCCATCAGGAAGCCCACGGGCCCCACGATTCCCTTGGTCAGCTCGTCGTTCTCGTCGCGGGTGCCCTTGCGCAGCAGGTTCTGTCCGAACCTGTACCAGGCGAATCCCAGCAGGAGCATCAACGAGTAATAGAGAGCGTCACGCACGTCTTCGGGATGTGGGTAAGGTTGTGGCCGACTTTAGCCGAGGCTCATCCAAAACCCGATCCGCCACGTACACCTATCCATGGCACGCCTTCGCGCGCGTGCCCCCAAGAGGAAAGAACAGACGCATATGCCGCAGGGCATCGCATTCGCCATCTGCCGGGTCGGGAAGAGGCTGCTGCCGCTCTCCTGCTTCGACCACCGGAAGCGCTGCCGGGTGGGCCACCATCTCTTCGAGCGCCGCGCATGAGCGGTGGAATGACGGCGATCGCGCTGGCGGGCCTTGCGTGGACCGCATCGCTGGCGCTGCTGACCTGGGCGGCGAGCCTCGCGCGGCACGACGCGAGCCTTGTCGACCGCATGTGGTCGGTCTTCATCGCGGGTGCCGGCCTCGTCTACTTCTCGCTGCTGCCTGCGCAGACCGCGCGCGGGCTGTGCATGGCGGTGCTCGGCACCGTGTGGGCGCTGCGGCTGTGCATCTACGTCACCTGGCGCAACTGGGGGCATGGCGAAGACCGGCGCTACCAGGCGATACGCGCTCGCAACCAGCCGAATTTCGGCTTCAGGAGCTTGTACCTCGTGTTCGCGCTGCAGGCGGTGCTGGCGTGGATCGTGTCGGCGCCTTTCCTGCCGGGCATGTCGGCCGCGCGGCCGTTCGGCCTGCTCGATGCGATCGGAGCCGCGCTGGCGCTCTTCGGCATCCTCTTCGAAGCCATTGGCGACGCGCAGATGGCGAGCTTCAAGGCCGACCCCGCGAACCAAGGTGAGGTGATGGACAGAGGCCTGTGGCGCTACACGCGGCATCCCAACTACTTCGGCGAGGCCTGCACGTGGTGGGGCATCTGGCTCATGGCCATCGGTGGCGCGGGATGGGGTGGCGCGTGGAGCATCGTGTCGCCGCTGCTCATGACCTGGCTGCTGCTGAAGGTTTCGGGCGTGCGCATGCTCGAAAGCGACATCGGCGAGCGCCGGCCGGCCTATCGCGACTACATGGCGCGCACCAACGCCTTCGTGCCGGGGCCGGTGCGCGGCGATCGCTCGAGGCATTAGCCGGTGGCCTTGGCTGCCTGGCGGTGGCACCATCGCCGCAGTGAAGCCTTCGTCGAACAAATCTTCCGTGGTGGTGATGCGCATCGTCTTCTGGAGCTCGGCACTTCTCGCGCTGCTCATCCTCGCGGGCGTGGTGTACGAGCAGGTCGGCCGCTATCGTGCTCAGCATGACTTTCCGGCGCCGGGAAAGATGATCGACATCGGCGGTGGGCGAAAGATCCAGCTCGATTGCCGTGGTTCCGGCTCGCCTACCGTCGTGTTCGAGGCGGGCTTGAGCGTCGATGGCTCGCTGAGCTGGTCGGCGGTGCAGCCGGCCATCGCGGCGCGCACGCGGGCGTGCGCCTACAGCCGTGCGGGGCTGATGTGGAGCGACCCGTCGGGCGCACCGATCAGCGCGAAGCAGGTGGTGAGCGATCTCCACGAGGCCCTGGCGCGCGCGGGCGAGCGCGGGCCCTTCGTGCTGGTCGGGCAGTCCCTGGGCGGCCTTTTCGCCACGACCTTCACGCGGTACTTCGGCGACGAGGTGGCAGGGCTGGTTCTGGTGGACCCGTCGCATCCCGACCAGGTGGCGCGCGTCGCGGCCTACATGACGGAAACCCGCTCGCTGCGTTCGCGCATCGCGGTGTCGCTGGCCTGGTCCGGTCTGCTGCGGGCGGCTGCACCGAAGCTGCTGCCCCGGGCGCCGAACCAGAGCGAGCGCGATGCGCAGGCGGTCTGGGCTTACGCGCCCAGGTCCATGGTCACGCAGATGGCGGAGAGCGACGCGACCGACGCCGTGCTCGCCGAAGCCGGAGCCTTCCGCGACCTGGGCAAGCGCCCGTTGGTCGTTCTCACCGCGATGGCGCCGTACACCGAGAGCGAGCTTCGCGGAATGAAGATCACGCCCGCGCAGGGCCGCGAGGTGTTGGCCATCTGGCAGCAGCTTCATGTGGAAGAGACGACGTGGTCTTCGCGCGGCAGGCACCTGCCGCTGCCGAAGTCCAGCCACGACATCCAGTTCGACGATCCGGCGGCGGTGATCGATGCCGTGCTGTCGGTCGTCGAAACGGTTCGCGCGGACGGCGGCGGGCAGCCGTAAGGTAAGTGGCCGCCACCGTGTCCGTGTCTTACCAGCGGAACTTCACGCCCACGCTGCCCTCGATGCCGCTGCTCTTCGTGCGCACCGCGCCGCCCGAGGCCCAGAGCTTGCCCAGCTCCGCATACAGGCTCGCGTTCGGCGAGAGCTGCAGCGTGGCGCCCGCCGCCAGTTCGGTGCTGGTGCCGCCGGTGCGGGTGGCGATGTCGGTGTAGGCGGCAGGGCCGATGAAGCGGGTTGTATCGGTGCCGCTGCCGTTGCGGTAGACGTTGAAGCGCACGTACGGTTGCAGCAGGCCGGCGGAGGTGGCGATCTCGCCCTTCACCCGCACGCCGGCGCGCGCCATCCAGCCGCTGTGGCTGTGCTGCTGCACCAGCGCGGCGGCGATGCCGCCGTCGTCCAGGCTGATGCGCTGGTGCACCAGCTGCAGCTGCGGCTCGATGCTCCAGCCCGGTGCGATGGCGAAGGACTGGCCCACCTCGATGGAGGCCAGCAGGCTGCTGCCTTTGCCGGAGCTGGAGTAGCTCAGCGCGGGCGACGCCGTGTAGTGGTGGCGCCCGGCCTGCAGCACGCCGTCGACGTACAGGCCGCTGTCGTTCTTCCAGGTGGCGTAGGCCCCAAGGTACTGGCTGCGCAGGTCGTTGGAGCCGGCCGCGTAGTTGACGATGCCGCGCGCGAAGCCGTTCACGCGCATGTCGCCGTTGAGTTCGCCGAGGTAGACGCCGGCGCGCCAGTGGGCGTCCGCCCAGAGGTCGGTGCCGGCCTGGAAGCCGGTGAGGCGCCCCTTGCTGGTGGGGCTCACGGTGCCGCCCTGGCTGATGGTGCGGTCGGTGCTGACGATGCGGGCCCAGACCTGGCGGTAGCCCCGGTCGGGCATGGCGGGACCTGCATCGTTGCTGCCGGGAGGGCCGTCGTCGCCCAACCGCTGGCGCATGCTGCCGAGCATCGACAGGTTGGCCTGGCGGAACTGCTCGGGCAGCGCTGCGTACAGCGGCACTTCGGTGCGGTAGGTGGGGACGGTCACGCCGCCACCGCCGCTGCTGCTGCCTCCGGTGCTGCCAGTGCTTCCGCCTCCGCTGGCCGGCGGCGTGACGACGGCGCTGGAGCGCAGATACCAGTTCTCGCCCGCGCCGCTCGCGTCGGCGGCGTACAGGCGGTATTCGTAGGCGCCTGCGTCGACGTGGCCGCCAGCCAGCGCGAAGGCGTTCTTCGTGGTCTGCGCGGTGGTGGTGGCGCCGTTGATTGCGCTGATGACCTCGATGCCGCTGCCGCTGGTCAGCGCGCCCAGGCCGCCGAGGTTGGTGACCTGCACGTTGGTCGTGCCGCTGGCGATGGCGGTGCTGCCGCTGAGGATCAGCCGGTCGCTCGCGCTGCTGCTGTTGCCCAGCGCGGTGCCCAGTCGCAGCGTGCCGCCGTTGCCCACCCACGGGCCGGTGACTGTCAGTGTCGTGCCGGGCACGGTGCCCACCAGCGAGACGGTGCCGCCGTTGGCCATCGACGCGATGGTCTGGCTCTGACCGGCAAGGTCCAGCGTGGCGCCCGATGCGACCGTGAAGGCGCTGGCGCTGCTGAGCGCGCCGGCCGCTCCGGCGCGCAGGGTGCCGGCGTTGACGCTGGTGGCGCCGGTGTAGACGTTGGCGCCGGACAACGTCAGCGTGCCCGCGCCGCTCTTCACCAGCGAGCCCACTCCGGAGACGGGGCCCGACCAGCCCATGTCGTGCCCGTTGGTGTCGATGGTGCCGTTGCCGCCCAGCAGCAGCGGGCTGCTCAGGCTCAGGCCGTTGGCGCCCGCGATGATGCTGGCGGTGGCGCCGCTGTCGATGGCGACGGCGCCCGTCAGCGCGGCGCCGGCATTCAGCGTCAGGCTGTTGCTGCCGCCGGTGAACTCCACCGCCGCCGCGCGGGTGACGCCGTCGCCGCCCATGCCGCCCGTGATGCTGCCGCTGTGGACGATGCCGAGGTTGGCGCCCGCCACACCGACACCGCCCACGCCGTTGGCGCCGCCCGCGCCCCCGTTGCTGTTGGCGCCACCGACGCCGCCGTTGCCGCCGGCGATGGTGCCGGTGTTGGTGATCGCCGTGCTGGTGCCCGTTGCCTGCAGGCCGATGCCGCCATCGCCGCCGGCGCCCGGCGCACCGGTGCCGCCAGCACCGCCGCCGCCGGCGCCGCCCGCGCCACCGGCGCCAGCCGCAACCGCGCCGGAATTGTTCACCGACACCGCGCTGCCCGTCAGCGTGATGCCGTTGCCGCCGGCTCCGCCGCCGCCGCCCGACGCATTGCTGCGCGCCGGCAGCAGTTCTGAGCCGCCCGCGCCGCCGGCACCGCCGGTGACGGTGCCGCTGTTGGCGTAGGTGATCCCGGCGGTCGTCGCGTTCAGGAAGAACCCGACGCCGCCGCTGCCGCCGCCACCGCCTTGCGAGAAGGCATCGCCGCCCTTGCCGCCGGCGCCGCCCGTCGAACTGCCGGAGGCGGTGTAGTTGCCGGTCGGCCCGATGAGGATGGAGCCGTAGCCGCCCGCGCCGCCGCCGCCGGCCGCCCAGAAGCCGTTGCCGCCCGCCCCACCAGCGCCGCCCGTGTAGCTGTTGGAAGAGGAGGTGACGCCGCTGCCGATGGACGCGCCCTGGAAGCCGCCGCCGCCGCCGCCGCCGTAGCCGTTTCCGTTGCTGAAGTCGCCGGTCTGCGACTGGCCTGCGGCGCCGTTGTCGCCCTGCAGCACGCCGGGGCTGACGACGTTGCTGCCGGCTCCCGCCGCGCCGCCCGTGCCGGCGGTGGCGCCGGCGAAGGAGCCGATGTTGGCGTTGGAGCCGGCCGTCGGGCCCGCGTCGGTCGACGATCCGCCGGCGCCTCCGTTCGCGTTCACCGTGGTGTCGTTGAGGCCGCCGCTGCCGCCGCTGCCGTTGGCGCCGCCCGAGCCGGCATGCAGCGAGGTGTCGTTGAGGGGCTGGCCGCCGGCGCCGCCTGCCGCCATTGCCGGGCCGGTGCCCAGCAGCAGCGCGGCGACGGCGATGCCCGCCAGCTCGCACGACCTCGTCGAGCGCGCGTGGCCCCGCGAAGTCTCGGGTGCGGCGACCCACGTGCCGCTTGCTGGATTCCAGAGGGTCCGAAAAATCTTGTTCATGGCTTCAAGTTGTTCGTTCGTTGCCTGAACGGGCAGGCTCCCGCATGCAGGCGCGCGCTTTTCCACGCCCGCACATCCCGTCGTTTCCAGAATTCAAGTCAAAAATGTAAGTACGCGTTGCGGCCGGCGATATGCCCGGAAGCGGGTACCCAGGCGAGGCCTGACGGGTGGCGAGACTGATGCAGGCGGTGCGTGCAGGTACCGCCGGTTGAGGCCCCAGGCGCTACGGTGCGATGACGCCCGGCTCGGGGCATCCCCTGAACTGCATCAAGAGGTAAGCAGTGTTTCGCGCGAAATACAAAGGCTAACGCCGCGCTGGGCGGCGAGGGCGCTTCTCTCGCCCGCGCTCCTGCGCGTGCCCGAGGCTCTGGAGGTAGGCGCAGAACATGTCGGCCATCGCGTCCGAGTAGGCCTCGATTTCCGCGTCGGTCCGCGGGCTCTCCGAGAACTGCTTGCCCACCGAGCTGAAGGTGGTCGTGATCAGGTCGGCCGCCAGCGCGCGCGTGGCGTCGCTGGCATCGGGCAGGGCCTCGCGCATGAAGGCCTGCATGATGCGGTCGCCTGCGGCGCGTGCCTCGTGCGCCTCGGGCGCGTCGCGGTAGAGCGGGGCGGCGTCGTTGAGCGCCACGCGCATTCCGGCTTCCTCGCACTCCGAGCGCACGAAGGCATGCACCAGCATGCGCAGCCGCTCCAGCGGCGGACGCTGCGCGTCTTCGAGGATGCCGCAGAGCATGTCGCTCGTCTGCTTCCATTCGTCGCTCTGCAGCCGGAAGAGGATCGACGCCTTGTTCGGGAAGTACTGGTACACCGACCCGACGCTGACGCCGGCCCTCTCGGCCACCCGCGTGGTGGTGAAGCGCTGCGCGCCTTCCTTCTCCAGAACCTGAAGGGCTGCCTCGAGGATGGCCGCGACGAGGTCGTTGGAGCGGGCCTGCTTGGGCTTTCTTCTAGAGGAGATCGGTGCGCTTCGTGGGTCGGCCATGGGCGGGGTTCGCAACGCGAATAGGAAATGTGAATGTTCCTTCATATTATTCGCCAACCTTCACTCCAACACGAAGAACTCCTGTGACAACCCTCACCAACAAACCGCTGGCGCCCCTGCTGGAGCGCCTGTTCGCCGAGGCCGCCGAGGCATCGCCCGCGATGAGCGCGGCGGTCGCCGGCCTGTCCGACGAAGAGCGTTCGAAGCTGATGCGCAGCAAGACCGGCTACCTCGATCTCTACGCGCGGCTCAAGGACATTGCGCTGCCCGTCTCGCGCGAGACCGGCCTGCTGCTCTACATGCTGGCGCGCAGCGCAGGCGCGCGGAACATCGTCGAGTTCGGCACTTCCTTCGGCATCTCGACGCTGCACCTCGCCGCCGCCCTGCGCGACAACGGCGGCGGCCGCGTCGTCACTACCGAGTTCGAGCCCTCCAAGGTGGCGCGCGCCCGCCGCAACCTCGAGGCTGGCGGCCTTGCCGAGCTGGTCGAGATCCGCGAGGGCGATGCGCTGCAGACGCTCGCCGCCGATCTGCCCGAGTCGATCGACCTGCTGCTGCTCGACGGCGCCAAGGCGCTCTACCCGGAGATCCTCGCGCTGGTCGAAAGCCGCCTGAAGCCCGGTGCATTCGTCGTCGCCGACAACGCCGACTACTGCCCCGAATACCTCGCGCGTGTGCGCTCGCCCGCTTCGGGCTACATGTCCACGCCGTTCGGCGAGGACGTCGAACTGTCGATGCGACTCGGATAAGCCGGGCGGCCGCATCGGCCATTCCAACGCGGACACGCAGCCGGTGTCCGCAGTGCCAGTCGCACTGGCCGTAAGCGTCTGACGTCAACCAACGCACTCCACGACCCTTGCCGGTCGGGGTGCGTTCGCCTGCGCGCTCCGGTCGGCCGGGAGAACACCACGAACCTGGACGACACACCATGACCACTCCATCGACACGGGCCACGACTTCATCGTCGTCGCCACCATCATCGACGCGCGACCCCGCGCAGGGCCGCCTGCTGCTGCTGACGGCCATCCTCTTCATTTCCTATCTCTGCGTCGGCATGTCCCTGCCCGTCGTTCCGATCTTCGTGACGGGGCAGCTCGGGCTGGGTAACGTGTGGGCCGGGCTCGGCGTCGGCATCGCCTTTCTCGCCACCGTGCTGAGCCGGGCGTACGCCGGCACGCAGTCGGACCGCGCCGGGGCCAAGTCCGCGGTGACGCGCGGGCTGGTCTTCTACGTGAGCGGCGCGCTGGTCTCGCTGGTCGCGGGCCTGCTGGCGCAGTCGCCGTGGACGGCCTACCTCGTCCTGCTCGCGGGCCGGCTGCTGGTCGGCCTCGGCGAAAGCCTGGTCGGCGTCGGCATCATCGGCTGGGGCATCGGGCTCGTCGGCCCGGTGCGCTCGGGCAAGGTGCTGGCGCTGGTCGGCGCCGCGATCTACGGCGCGCTGGCGGTTGGCGGGCCGATCGGCCTCGTGCTGCAGCAGCGCTTCGGATATGCCGGCGTGATGAGCGTCGGCGTGATCCTGCCGTGCCTCGGCATGCTGGCGATCTGGCGCATGGCCGGCGTGCCCGCGCATCCCGGCGCCGAGCGTCCGCCGTTCTGGCGCGTGATCGGCCAGGTCTGGCCGCACGGCACCATCGTGTGCCTGCAGGGCATCGGCTTCGCGGCGATCGGTGCGTTCTTCACGCTGCATTTCCTCGACCAGCACTGGCGCTACGCCGGGCTGGGCCTGACGGCCTTCGGCGGCGGCTTCGTGCTCGTGCGCGTGCTCTTCGGCCATCTGCCGGACCGCATGGGCGGCCTGCCCGTGGCCATCGGCTCGCTCGCTGTCGAGACCGTGGGGCAGGCGCTGATCTGGAGCGCTTCCGATCCGGTGGTCGCCCTTGTGGGCGCGTTCCTTACGGGGTTGGGCTGCTCGATGATCTTTCCGTCCATGGGGCGCGAGGTCGTGCACCTTGTGCAGCCGCATCTGCGCGGCACGGCTTTGGGCGGCTTCTCCGCTTTCCAGGATGTCGCCTATGGGCTGACGGGCCCGCTCGCCGGGCTGCTGGCCGACAGGGCCGGCTACGGCGGTGTGTTCCTGGCCGGTGCCGGCGCGGCGGCGGTGGGGCTGGTGATCGCGATCAGCCTTCGCCGGGCTCAGACAAGGTCTCGGCCCTGAACTCGAAGACGGCCTTCGCCTTCAGCTCGGCTTCGAGCCCGGCCTTCAGTTCGACGGCGACTCTCTCGGGCTCGCGGCGCAGCTCCACGATGTCACGCTCGCCCACGCAGAGACCGTCGAGCCGCACGTAGATGCGCGAGAAGTCGCCGCCCAGCGCGCGCGCAACGTCGCCGAGGCAATCGGCCAGCGTGGCGAAGCCGCCGTTGCGGTACGAGCTGGGAGGTATCACGCCCCTTGAGCGGGGCGCGCGAACGGAGTAGGCGTAGGACGAAACTTCCTTCCGCAGCTCCACCACGGGCTGCAGGCAGCGCTGTGCTTCCCCTGTTCTCTTCATGGCCGCAGTGTAGATGCGGCCAAACCCCGTGACCAGCCGGTCATGGGGCACCCGCGGGTCAGCCGCCGGTCAGGGATTGGGCCCTTGCGCTCGCTGCTTCGCGACGAACTCCGGCGTTACCGCCGCCTGCTTGTTGCCGAACTGCGCGATGACGTAGTTGGCCAGCGCCGCGACCTCGGCATCCGTGTAGGCCTTGCCGAAGGCGGGCATGTAGATCTCCCTGTCGTGCACGTGCATGCGCACGCCCTGCAGGATCATCTGCGTCACGTTGGAGCCCTCCGGGTCGTTCACGCCGCGCGTGCCCAGCAGCGATGCGTTGGCGGTCTGCTGGCCCTTGCCGTTCCACTGGTGGCAGCTCGCGCAGGCGGAAGCGAAGAGCCGCAGCCCCAGCTCGTGGCCCTCGGCCGTGTTGGCGGCCGGCGCGGCGGCGCTCGCCGCGAGCGCCCACGGCGCCTTCGCATCGACCTCGATAGGGTTCTTTCCTGCCTTTGCGGGCACCGTGCGCAGGTAGCTCACGAGCGCGGAGGCGTCTTCGGGCTTCAGGTATTGCAGGCTGTGCTCCACCGCCTCGCCCATCGGGCCCGATGCGGAACCGCGACCCTCGGCATGGCCGGTCGTGAGGTAGGCGCCGATCTCGGCGTCGCTCCAGGCGCCGATGCCGTTCTTCGCGTCGGAAGTGATGTTGTAGGCCCGCCAGCCCTGGATGGATTCGCCCGCGAGCTCGCTGCCCTTTTCCATCGCGAAGGCGAAGTTGCGCGGCGTGTGGCATTCGGCGCAGTGGCCCAGCGCGGTGGCGAGGTACTTGCCCTGGTTCCACGCGAGCGGCTTCGATGCGTCGGCCTCGAAGCGTTCGCTCTTGAAGAAGGCCGCGTTCCAGAAGCCCATGGCCCACCGTTGGTTGAACGGGAAGCCGAGGTCGGCCTCGCGGTTCGGCTGGCTGACCTTGGGCAGGCTGAACAGGTAGGCCTTGATCGCGAGCACGTCGTTGCGGCTCAGCGCCGTGTACGAGGTGTACGGGAAGGCCGGGTACAGGCGCTTGCCGTCGGCGCGCACGCCGTCGTGCAGCGCGCGCACGAACTGCTCGTCGGTCCATTTGCCGATGCCGGTCTCGGGGTCGGCCGTGATGTTCGACGAATAGATCGTGCCGAAGGGCAGAACGAAAGGCAGCCCGCCCGCGAAGGGCTGGCCCTTGCCTCCGGGCACCGTGTGGCACGCGATGCAGTCGGCGGCCTTGGTGAGATATTCGCCGCGCACCAGCAGCGCCGCATCGACCGGCGCGCCGGCCAGCGCCGGAGCCTGGCCTTCGGACCCGTCGGTGCGGTTCAGGAAGAAGTAGAGCCCGGCGCCGATGACCACCAGCACCGCCAGTGCCTTGAAGAACCGTTTCATGCCGTCCTCCCTTCGTCGCCGAGCGCCGCGTCGGCGACCTTCTTCTTCAGCGCCTCCTTGTCCTGCGCCAGCAGCGCACGGTTCACAGGCAGCGCGCGCAGGCGCACGCCGGTCGCCGCGAAGATCGCGTTGGCCAGCGCCGGTGCCGCGATGGCGGTGCCGACTTCGCCGAGCCCGCCGGGAGCCTCGGCGCTCTTCACCGCATGCACTTCGATCGTTGGCGATTCGTTGATGCGCAGCGTGCGGTAGTCGTGGAAGTTGCTCTGCTCGATGGCGCCTTCGCGCAGCGTGATCTCGTTGAACAACGCCGCGCTCAGCCCGAACACCAGACCGCCCTGGACCTGCGCCTCTATGGAGCTTGCGTTCACCGCGACGCCGCAATCCACCGCGACCACCGCGCGTCGCATGCGCACCTCGCCCTGCGGCGAAACCTCGGCCTCGACGATGGCGCACACGCGGCTGCCGAAGGCATCGCCCACGGCCACGCCGCGCCCCACGCGCGCGGGCAGCGAGCCCTGGCCCCAGCCGATCTTGCTGGCCGCGAGGTCGAGCACCGCGAGCGTGCGCGGGTTCTTCTGCAGCATCGCGCGGCGGTAGGCGACAGGGTCCTTCTTCGCGCGGTGCGCGAGCTCGTCGATGAAGCTCTCCATCACGAAGAGGTTGTGGGTGGGGCCCACGCCGCGCCACCAGCCAACGTTCAGGCCCGCCGGCATGTCGTGCCGCACCCATTCGACCTTGAGGTTCGGCAGGTCGTAGCAGGGCTCGGCCACGCATTCGATGAGGTCGCCGTCCATGCCGTCCTTGCCCATGAAGGCAGGGGCCCAGCGGCCCAGCACCGTGCCGCCCGCGATGCGGTCGCCGAACCAGAGGATCCGGCCCTCGCCATCGACCACGGCCGAGATGTCGTCGTGGTACATGGGGCGCACGATGTCGTGGCGGATGTCCTCCTCGCGCGTCCACACCACCTTGAGCGGGTAGGGCACCTGCTTGGCGAAGGCCACGGCCTGCTCCACGGAGTCGGTTTCCAGCCGCCGGCCGAAGCCGCCGCCCAGGTACTGGTTGTGCACCACCACCTTGTCTTCCGCCAGGCCGGTGATCTTCGCGGCCACGCTCGCGCAGCGCGCCGGCACCTGCGTGCCCACCCAGATGTCGCAGCCGTCGGGCCGCACATGCACCGTGGTGTTCAGCGGCTCCATGGTCGCGTGCGCGAGCATCGGCAGGTCGTAGGTGGCCTGCACCAGCGTGCCCTCGGGCCGCTTGCCGGTTTCCTTGCCGACGATGGCCTTGTCTTTCGCAAGCGCATCGGCCAGCGCCGTGCGCAGCTGCTGCGTGGTGAGCGTGGCGTTGCGCCCCGGCGTCCACTGCAGCTTCAGCGCCTCGAGGCCGCGCTTCGCGGCCCAGAAATGCTCGCCCACCACGGCCACCGCGTCATTGATCCGCAGCACCGCGATCACGCCGGGAATCGCGCGCGCGGCCTTGTCGTCCACCGATGCCAGCACGCCGCCCAGCGTGGGGCTCGCCTTGACGGTCGCCACCTTCATGCCGGGCACGCGCACGTCGATGCCGAACTGCGCTGTGCCGTCGACCTTGCCCGCCGAGTCGACGCGCCGCAGCGGCTGGCCGATCAGCCTGAAATCCTTGGGCTCCTTCAGCGTCACCTTGCCCGGCATCGGCAGCCTGGCCGCAGCTCCCGCGAGGGCGCCGAAGCCGAGCTGCCGGCCCGAGGCCGCATGGCTCACCACGCCGCGCGCCACCGTGCAGCTCGCGGGGTCGACTTTCCACTGCGCCGCTGCCGCGCTCACCAGCAGCGTGCGCGCCACGGCGCCGGCCTCGCGCAGCACGCCGAAGGTGCCGCGCGTGCTGGTCGAGCCGCCGGTGATCTGGCCGCCGAGCAGCGGCATGCCGTACAGCGCCTCGTTGGCCGGCGAGTGCTCGACGCGCACCTGGTCGAGCTCCACGCCAAGCTCTTCGGCCAGCAGCATCGCCGAGCCGGTGTAGATCGCCTGGCCCATCTCGGCCATCGGCATCACGAGGCGCACGCCGCCGTCGGCGTCGATGCGAATGAAGGCGTTCGGCGCGAAGGCCGGATTGCCGTCGGCGAGCGCGGCGGCCGCGTCGCCCGGCTGCTGCCTCGGGTTGATCGCGGCGAAGGCCTTGCCCGTGCCCAGCCATGTGAAGGCCAGCGCGAGGCCGCCGGCCTGCATGGCCGCGCGGCGGCTGATGCCGCCGATGCCGTTGCCGGTGCCGCTGCCGGTGCGGTCCAGCGACTTCACGATGCGCTCCCCGCAGGCAGCACGGCCACCGACTGCATCACCTCGGCCTTGCCGGTGGCCGCCTGCTTGATGGCAGCCCGGATGCGCGAGTAGGTGCCGCACCTGCAGACATTGCCCGACATGGCCAGGTCGATGTCGGCATCGCTGGGGTTGGGCGTGCGCTGTATCAGCGCGGTGGCCGACATGATCTGGCCCGACTGGCAGTAGCCGCACTGCACCACGTCGACATCGAGCCATGCCTTCTGGATGCTCTTGCCCGCGGGCGTCTGCGCGATGGCTTCGATGGTGGTGACGGCCTTCTTGCCGATGGCGCCGACCGGCAGCACGCACGATCGCACGGGCTGGCCGTCGAGGTGCACGGTGCAGGCGCCGCACTGGGCGATGCCGCAGCCGAACTTGGTGCCGGTGAGTCCGACGATGTCGCGCAATGCCCAGAGCAGGGGCATGTCGTCGGGCGCGTCGATGGCAACGGACTGGCCGTTGATGTTGATGTCGATCATGGGCCTTGCCTTTTTTTATGGTTCGCCGTGGGTGGCAGCGAACCATAGCGCGACTTCGCAAAACGCGCTTGGCGGGCAAGGGGCATTCAGCCGGCGCGCGAGCCTTTTGCTGCAAGGCGCCGGCTGGCATTCATCCGAAGGTATTCATCGCCGCGCCTTGTTCGTCGTGCGGCGGCGATCGGTGCGGGACCGTCAGGCAGGCGCCTTCTGCGCGGTGGGTGCCTGAAGCGGCGGCGTTCCCATCTTGAACAGGCCCGCGAGCTGCTTGCGCAGCTCCGGCGTGTCGGTGTGACCGTGAACGGTCACGGCATGCTGCACGGCGGCATCGAGCAGTTCGCTCTCGGTGTCGGCGCTGAGCGCGACGCTGCAGTTCGTCGTGCTCGGGTACTCGCGGCAATCGATGTATTGGCGTGACATGGCGGCGCCTCCTGGAATGTCCTTACGGACGTGCTTCGAAAATCAGGTTGAAGGGAGTCTCGCTGGCGCGGCGGAAATGCGCGAAGCCGCCCTTGGCGGCCACGTCGCGAAGCCGCGCCTCGCCGGCCTGCGCACCCAGGCACAGGCCCACTTCCTGCGAGCGCGAGGCCGGCGTGCAGATGAAGTTCGACGCCGAATAGAACACGCGCCCCACGGGGTTCATGTTGTCCTCCAGCCGGTCGTTGGCAAAGGGCTCCACCAGCATCCATGTGCCCTGCGGCTTGAGGCTGCCGCGCACATGCGCCGCCGCGCCGACGGGGTCGCCCATGTCGTGCAGGCAGTCGAAGAATGCGACCAGGTCGTAGTCCTTGCCCGGAAAGTCCTTCGCGCTCGCGACTTCGAAGCTCAGGCGCTTCGGATCGTCGATGCCGGCCTTGCGCGCCGTTTCGCGCGCGCGCTCGATGGAGGGTGCGTGATAGTCGAAGCCGATGAAGCTCGACTCGGGGTAGGCCTGCGCCATCAATAGCGTCGACGCGCCATGCCCGCAGCCCACGTCGGCCACGCGCGCGCCGCGTTCGAGCGCGGCCGAGACGCCTTCGAGCGCCGGTATCCACTGGCTCACGAGGTTGGCCGCATAGCCGGGCCTGAAGAAGCGCTCGGTGCCGTGGAAGAGGGCGGGGTCGTGCTCGTGCCAGCCGATGCCCAGGCCGGTGCGCATGGCCTGGACCATCTTGGGCACGGCCTTGAACTGCGCCACGGCGATCTGGAATGCGCCTGGCACGAAGGCCGGGCTGCCTTCCTCGGCAAGCGCGAAGGCCTGCTCTTCGGTGAGAGAGAAGCGCTCGCTCTTCGGGTCGTACTCCACATAGCCGCTGGCGGCCTGGGCCGAGAGCCATTCGCGCAGGTAGCGCGGATCGGTCTCGGTGCGTTTGGCCAGTTCTTCCGCCGTGCCGGGGCCCTTGGCCATTTCCTTGTACAGGCCGAGCTGGTCGCCCACGACGATGGTTGCCGCATGCATCACGGCCCCGATGTCATGGACGAAGTTACCCATGAACGCGTTAAGCCTTGTTTCGTCGATAGCCATGTGTATCCCCTTCGCCGGCGGACGGCTCGCGCGCCCCTCGCCTGCCTATACTGGTTCGCGGCAGAGGGACAGCGGACCATCCTGCGTCCCGACTGATACAGGCGCCATACGCAGCAATGCGTATGCAGGATGAAAGGGGCATGCCATGACGCATCTCACGCGCAACGGTTGCGCGAGCGCACTTCGCCTGCTGGATCAGCTGGAGTCCGGGCAATCGCCCGTGCGGCATCACGGCGTGCAT
This sequence comes from Variovorax sp. TLI9-5A, assembly GCF_056867935.1. Taxonomy (NCBI): domain Bacteria; kingdom Pseudomonadati; phylum Pseudomonadota; class Betaproteobacteria; order Burkholderiales; family Comamonadaceae; genus Variovorax; species Variovorax sp. TLI9-5A. Next base: position 2,300,116 of record NZ_CP200310.1, read on the forward strand.
GCAATCCGGCGCATCGCGACGAAGGCGCCGGGCCGGCGCGAGTTCCGCCGGGCCTCGCTGCAGGCCGACCGCTACCGCCGCGTGGGGCTGGAGCATGCGGTGGCGGTGGCCCTGCTGTACCGGCTGACCTGCCGGGCGGAAGCGCCGATGCCCGCCGCCGCTCTTCCACCCGTCATCGCGCCCGTCATCGCGCCCACCCTCACGCCCCGCGAAGGCGACGTCATGCACTGGCTCTCGCGCGGCAAGACCGACGCAGAGATCGCCGCCTTGCTCCAGATCAGCCCGCGCACCGTGCACAAGCACCTGGAGCACGTGTACGTGAAGCTGGGCGTGGAGACGCGCACGGCCGCCGTGATGCGCGCGCTCGGCATGGGCGGCGCGCTCTGAGAAGGACGCCGGAAGAAACCTTCAGCGCGAGGGCACCGCCACCGGCGCATCGGCGGGCGACGCGCTGCGCCCGATCATCCACGCGCACACCGCCGACACCACGCCCGCGAACAGCACGTACAGGCAGATCTGCCACGGCTCGCCGCCGCCCGATTTCAGCAGCGCGGTCGCGATGATCGGCGTGATGCCCGAGGCGAAGATGCCCGAGAACTGGTAGACGAAGCTGATGCCCGTGTAGCGCACCTTGGCGTCGAACAGGTCGCAGAAGAGGGCGGCCTCGGGCCCGTACACCGAGGCGTACAGGATGCCGAAGGGAATGATGATCGACAGCCAGATGAGCAGCACGTTGCCGCCGCTGTGCGTCATGAGCCAGAAGCCCGGAAAGGCCGACACGGCGGTGATGAGCGAGCCCCACATGTACACGCGCGGCCGCCCCAGCCGGTCCGACATGCGGCCGAAGAATGGAATGGCGAAGCACATCACCACCGCCGCCGCCATCACGCCCAGCAGCGCCTCGGTGCGGTTGATCTTGATGGTGCTCGTGAGGTAGTTGATGGAGAACACGCCGAAGATGTTGAAGAAAACCCCGTCGATGTAGCGCGCGCCCATGCCCTTGAGCACGTTGCCCGGGTAGCGCCGGATCATGTCCATGAACGGGATGCGCAGCTCCGCGTTGCGCGCCTTCACGGCCGCGAACTCCGGCGTTTCCTTCACGTGCAGGCGGATGTACATGCCCACCATCACCATCGCGCCCGAGATCAGGAAGGCGATGCGCCAGCCCCACGAGAGGAACTGCTCGTCGGTGAGCAGCCACGACAGCAGCGCCACCACGCCCGAGGCCAGGCACAGGCCGATGGCCAGCCCGATCTGCGGCAGCGAGGCATAGAAGCCGCGCTTCTCCTTCGGCGCGTATTCGTAGGCCATGAGCACCGCGCCGCCCCATTCGCCGCCCAGCCCGATGCCCTGCGCCACGCGCAGCACCAGGAGCAGCAGAGGCGCCGCGATGCCGATCTGCGCGTAGGTGGGCACCAGCCCGATGAGGAAGGTGGCCACGCCCATGATCATCAGCGTGATGATGAGCATGCTCTTGCGGCCGATCTTGTCGCCGAAGTGGCCGAATATCACGCCGCCCAGCGGCCGCGTGACGAAGCCCACCGCGAAGGTGGTGTAGGCCAGCAAGGTCGACACCACCGGGTCGCTGCCCGGGAAGTAGAGCTTGTTGAACACGATGCCGGCCACCACGCCGTACAGGAAGAAGTCGTACCACTCGATGGTGGCGCCCACCAGGGCCGAAACCACCACCCTGCGAATCGCTTTCTCGTCGCTTGCGCTCATGTCGTTGTCTCCGATGAGGTTGTCGTGGCGGCCTCTGCGGGCCTTGGCTTGCAAAAACTCAGTGCGCGGCGGCGGCCGCTCTCATGTCCTCTCTGATCAGGTCGACGGCCTTCTCGGCCATCATCACGGCGGGTGCATTGGTATTGCCCGACACCAGCGTCGGCATCGCCGAGCAGTCGATCACGCGCAGCCCCGCCACGCCGTGCACGCGCAGGCGCGCGTCGACCACCGCGAGCGAGTCGGCGCCCATGCGGCAGGTGCCGGTGGGGTGGAAGATGGTGGCGCCGTTGTTGCGGCAGAACTCCAGCAGGTCTGCATCGCTTGCCGCGCCGGGGCCGGGCTTCACCTCGCGCTTCACGTAGGGGCGCATCGCAGGCGAATCGGCAATGGCGCGCGCGGCCTTCACGCCGGCCACGGTGGTCGCGCGGTCGAGTTCGGTGGACAGGTAGTTGGGCTGCATTTCTGGCGGCTCGGCCGCGTCGAGCGAGCGGATGCGCACGTGCCCGCGCGACTCGGGCCGCAACTGGCACACCGACATCGTGAAGCCCGAGTACGGATGCACCTTGCCGCCCGCCATGTCGGCCGAGAGCGTGGCCACGTGGAACTGGATGTCGGGCGTGGCCGCCACCGGCCGGCCGTCCGCATCTTTCAGCGCGCGCATGAAGCAGCCGCCCTGGTTGATGCCCACCGCCAGCGGACCGGTGCGGTGCAGCAGCCATTCGAGGCCCATGCCCATCTGTCCGAACCAGGAGTTGAGCTGGTCGTTGGTGGTGATGGGCTTGGTGCACTCGTAGCCCAGGCGGATCTGCAGATGGTCCTGCAGGTTCTCGCCGACACCGGGCAGCTCGTGCACCACCGGAATGCCGAAGCGATCGAGCAGCGCGCGCGGCCCGATGCCCGAGAGCTGCAGCAGCTGCGGCGACTGCAGCGAGCCGGCCGACAGCAGCACCTCGCCGCGGCAGCGCGCCGTCTTCAATTCGCCGCCCTGGCGGTAGCGGATACCGGCGGCGCGCCTGCCGTCGAACAGCAGCCGCCCGGCCATCGCCTCGGTCTCGATGCGCAGGTTGGGCCGCCGCTTCACCGCCGGCGTCAGGTAGGCCTTGGCCGTGCTGCAGCGCCAGCCCTTGTGCGTGGTGAGCTGGTAGTAGCCGGCGCCTTCCTGCGCAGCACCGTTGAAGTCGTTCGTGCGCGGCACGCCGGTCTGCGCCGCGCCGTCGATGAAGGCTTCGATCAGCTCGTGCTTCGCCGCGATGTCCGAAACCCTTAATGGCCCTTCGCCGCCGTGGAAGGCGTCGCCGCCGCGCTGGTTGCCTTCGGAGCGGATGAAGTAGGGCAGCACGTCGTCGTAGCTCCAGCCTGCATTGCCCAGTGCGGCCCAGTGGTCGTAGTCCTCGCGCTGGCCGCGGATGTAGATCAGGCCGTTGATCGAACTCGAGCCGCCCAGCGTCTTGCCACGCGGCCAGTAGATGCGCCGGCCGTTCATGTTCGGGTCGGGGTCGGTCTCGAAGCGCCAGTTGTAGGTGGGGCTCCACATCGTCTTGCCGTAGCCGATGGGCAGGTGGATCCACAGTGACCGGTCCGCCGGCCCCGCCTCCAGCAGCAGCACGCGCGTGGCGGGGTCTTCGCTGAGCCGGCCGGCCAGCACGCAGCCGGCGGAGCCTGCACCGACGACGATGTAGTCGAACTCTTCTTCAGGCATGCAATGGGTCCCGGGAGGTTCTGGGCGGGCGAGCGCCTCGTTCGAACGAATCCTAGGTCATTGATTTTTGGAACGCAATGTTCCGTTTTTAACGTTTACCCGCATGCCGGCCCCGGTGGCAGCGGGGTCGGCTTTCCGATTCCTACGCCAGTGCGCTATCGGCCGAGAGCCGAAGCACCGGCTCGACGGTACGCGCGGCAATGGCGGCGGGGCGCGGCTTGCCGACCCGGAAGGCCGAGACCGCCTGCACAAGCTGCTCGACCTGCATGTTCATGCTCTGGGCCGCGGCCGCGCTCTGCTCGACGAGCGCGGCGTTCTGCTGCGTGGTCTGGTCCAGTTGCGTCACCGCCGCGCTGACCTGCGCGACACCGGCGCTCTGCTCGGAGCTGGCCGTGCTGATCTCGCCGACGATGCTTGCGACCCGCCTGATGGAATCGACGACTTCCGCCATGGTGGCGCCCGCGCGGTCGACGAGCGCCGAGCCGGCCTCGACGCGATCGACGCTCGCGCCGATCAGGGCCTTGATTTCCTTCGCGGCGTCGGCGGAGCGCCCCGCGAGGCTGCGCACTTCGGAGGCGACCACTGCGAAGCCCCGGCCCTTCTCGCCGGCGCGTGCAGCCTCCACGGCGGCGTTCAGCGCAAGGATGTTGGTCTGGAACGCGATGCCGTCGATCACGCCAATGATGTCCGCGATCCGCTTGCTGCCGTCGTTGATGCTCTTCATCGTCTCCACCACCTGCACCACGACTTCGCCGCCGCGCATCGCCACGCTGCTCGCGCCGTCGGCGAGCCTGTTCGCCTCGGTGGCGCTGGCGGCGTTGCGCCTGACGGCGGCATTGAGTTCTTCCATGGAGGCTGCGGTTTCCTGCAGCGACGAGGCCTCGGACTCCGTCCGGCGGGAAAGGTCGTTGTTGCCCTGGGCGATCTCTGCGCTCGCGACCGCGATGTTGTCGGCGCAGGAGCGGACCTGGCCGATCAGGGCGACCAGCTGGCGCCGCATGGCGACCATGGACGCCAGCACGCTGCCCTGCGGCGCCTCGTGCGCGCCGTCGATCTCGCTCAGATCGCCTTCGGCGACCCTGTGGGCCGCCACGCTGAGCAATGTCGGCTCGCCGCCGAGCGCCGAAAAGAGACGGCGTGCGATGAAGACGCCGAGCGCCACCGCCGCGAGCACCGCGAAGGAGCTCAGCGCGAGCAGCAACTTCAGCTGCCGCGAATAGGCCGCCGCGGAAGCCTCGACATCCTTTTGCGATATTTCCGCGTTGTAGTCGGCGTATTCGACCGAGGCGAGCAGCAGCTGCAGGAGCAACGGCCTGCACGCGGTATTCATTCTTTCGATCGCCTCCTCGCGTTTTCCAGCGGCGGCGAGTTCGACGATGGAAAGGGCGATAGGCAGGTATTCCTTTTCGGTCTTTTCCATCTTTTCGAAGATGGCCCGTTCGCGCTGCGTCACGTCGTTTTCCGTGTCGAGCGCCTTCTTGAGTTCCTTCAGGGCGGATTGCAGCTTCTCGTTGCTGCCGACCGCCATCGCCTTGGCCCGGTCGCGGTCTGCCCCCGATTGCACGAGCACCATCTCGCGCACGCCGATGGCCCGCCGGCTGGCGGCGATGCCGATCTCGGAGGTCAGCGCCTTGCGGTGCGCGATCCCGGCGACGTAGCTGGAGAACCGGTGGTCGGCCGCACTCAGCGAACGCAGCGCCAGCAGGCTCACAAGCAGCACCAGCAGCGCGAGGATCGTGAAGGTCCCGGCGAGCAGTTTCCGGGTCGAGAGAGTTTTCATGGGTCCGGTATCAGGGTAGGAAAAGCGGGATCGCAACAAGCGCCGTCGGAATTGCGGCGTTTCGTTTTTGAATCGGCGCGAATTCCGTGCTTTTCTTTTCGGTCGCGATTTCAGCTTCTTGAGGCCATTTGCGGTCTTTTTTTTGATCACAAATTCATCGAATTTGTTTACGAAAGAATTCCAGGCATTTTTTCGGAGCCCCGATGAGTGCGCCGGCAATTGCCGCACTGCATGCGTGGAACGAGGTCTGGCGGCACCGGGGCCGGGCAGTGGAACAATCGCTGCGGCCGGACGTCGTCCATGGCCATCCGTTTCCAGACCGACTTCTTTCCTTCACAAGGTTTATCCGCATGCCACGTTCAGCGCGCGCATCCGCCGCAGTGATTCCCGCCGCAGCGCCCCTCCAGGACGACGCGGAGTCCGCCGGCGTCTCCGGCTCCTCCGCCGAGCGCAGCCTGCGCCTGCTGGCGATGCTCGCCAGCGAGGGCCGGGCGCTCACGCTGGCCGAGCTGGCCGCTCGGTTGGGCCTGCCCAAGGGCACCGCGCACCGCATCTGCACCCAGCTGCTGGCCACAGGCTTTCTCGCACGCGACGTGGACGAGCGCTCCTTCACCGTCGGCCCCGCGCTGCGCCGGCTGGCCTTCGACACGCTCAACCACGGCGTGGTGCGCGGGCTGCGGCACGAGGTGCTGTCGGCCCTGGTGCGCCAGGTCGGCGAGACCTGCAACCTCACCACCCTCGACGGCGCGCAGGTGCTGTATCTGGACCGCGTCGAAGCCCAATGGCCGCTGCGCCTGACGCTCGACGTGGGCTCGCACGTGCCGCTGCACTGCACGGCCAGCGGCAAGCTCTTCCTGGCGCAGATGCGCGCGAAGGAGCGCGATGCGTTCATCGGCGGACTGCCGCTGGAACGCATGACGCCCAACACCATCGTCAAGGCCGACGCGCTGCGCGCCGAGTGCGAGGCGATCGCGAAGCAGGGCTACTCGTGCGACCGCGAGGAATTCATTGCCGGGCTGGTGGCGGTGGCCGTGCCGGTGCGCGACGCTGCCGGCGCGGTGCGCGCCGCACTGGCGGTGCATGCGCCGACGGCGCGCATGTCGATGGACGATGCGATCGGGCGCATCGATGCGCTGAAGGCTGCGGCGCAGAAGATGACCGCGCTGCTCTGAGCGGCGGTGGCGGGGCAGCGTTGTCCCGCAAGGCGTTTCGTCAGCTTCGCGTGGGCACGCAGCCAGAGAATCCGTCATTCACAAAAAGCGGGAAGAAAGAAAAACCTCATGCCCAACGTCGTCAAGACCATCCGCAGCTTCAACGACGGCCGCGACCCCGAACGGCTGGCGATGAAGTACGCCAACCTGCGCTCCAGCCCTTTCGTCTTCCTGCGCGGTACCTGCCACCTGTTCTACGACCGCTTGCCGGCGGGGGCGCTGTTCTCCAAGGCGCCCGCGGCATGGCTGTGCGGCGACGCGCACCTGGAGAATTTCGGCAGCTACAAGGGCGACAACCGCCTCGTCTACTTCGACCTCAACGACTTCGACGAAGCCGCGCTCGCGCCGGTGACCTGGGAGCTGGTGCGATTCCTGTCGAGCATTCTGGTGGCAGGCGAGGGCCTGTGCCAGAGCACAGCAGATGCCGAAGCGCTGTGCAGGATCTTCCTCGATTCCTATGCCGCCACGCTCACGCTGGGCAAGGCCCGCTGGGTGGAGCGCGACACCGCCGGCGGGCTCGTCAAGCAACTGCTCGACACCCTGAAGGCGCGCACTCGCCCCGCGTTCCTTGACCGGCGCAGCGACCGCAAGGGCCGCAGGCGCCTCATCCGCTGCGACGGCAAGCACGCGCTGCAGGCCACAGACGCGCAGCGCGAGCGCGTCACGAAGCTGATCGGCACCTTCGCCGCCTCGCAGGAAAACCCAGACTTCTTCAAGGTGCTCGACGTGGCCCGCCGCATCGCCGGCACCGGCAGCCTCGGCGTGGAGCGCTACATCGTGCTGATCGAAGGCAAGGGCTCGCCGGATGCCAACTTCCTGCTCGACCTGAAGCAGGCGCTGCCATCCTCGCTAGCGCCGCACCTGAAGAAGACGAAGCAGCCCGAATGGCCGTCGGAAGCGCACCGCGTGGTCGGCCTGCAGCGCCGCATGCAGGCCGTGTCGATGGCCTTCCTGCATCCCATCGCGGGGCGCAAGTCTTCGTACGTGCTGCGCGGCCTGCAACCCAGCGAGGACAGGGTGATGCTGGACGTGCACCGCACGAGGCTCGCCGATATCCGTGGCGTGATCGCCGAGATGGGGCAGCTCATGGCCTGGGCGCAACTGCGCAGCTCGGGCCGGCAGGGCTCGGCCATCGCGGACGAGCTGATCGATTTCGGTGCTTCGGTGAAGTCGTGGCGCAGGGACTTGCTGGATGCGGCGCATCAATGCGCCGCGCAAGTCGAAAAGGACTGGGCGATCTACTGCGAGGCTTATGACGCGGGGCAGATGGCGCTGCCGACCTGACTGCCGGCTGCCTTCACCAGACCAGACCGACCACCGACCGCACCACACTCACCGCCGCCAGCCCGATCAGCAGATTCAGCACATGCCGCCTGAACTGCTCCGGCGACACGCCCTTGAACGAACGCTGGCCCCACCAGATGCCCGCCAGCATCGCGGGCGCCAGCCATAGCGCCCACTTGAGCGTGTCCGGCCCCAGCAGGTTGCCCGACGCATGCGCCGACGAGGGCATCAGCGCCGCGCTGATGAGCGACACCACGTCGCTGAAGAGCAGCAGCGCGATCAGCGTCGCGCGCAGCGCGGCCGGGGCCATCTTCGCGGTGCTCAGCAGCACCGCGACCGCGATGCCGCCGATGGCAGCAACGCCGTTGATGAAGCCCGAGGCCAGGCCGGCCGCGAGGCGCAGGCCGCGCGTGGGCTCCAGCGCAACGTGCGCGCCGCCGCGCAGCAGCAGGGCGGCAGCCATCAGCAGCATGCCGATCAGCAGGCGCAGCGGGGTCTCGGGCAGCCATGCGAGCAGGGCCACGCCGAGCGGGATGCAGATCAGGTTGCCGAGCATCAGCCAGCCCAGCCAGGGCATGTCCACGTCGCGCGCGATGCCGCGCAGCTGGCTCAGGCTGGCGAGGATTTCCAGCATGAAGATGGCGGGCACCACCAGTGCGGGCGACACCACCAGCGACATGCCCGCCACGGTGATGGCCGAGAAGCCGAAGCCCGCGAAGCCGCGCACGATGCCGGCCGCGAACACCACGCACAGGCTGTAGGCCAGCGTCGCCGGCGCCAGCGGCGGCACCAGCAGTTCGGCCGCCGTCATGCCTGGAAGAGCGGCAGCAGCTTCAGGCGCTGCACCTTTCCGGAAGGGCCGCGCGGCAGGTCCTGCACGAAGCGGTAGTAGCCGGGCGACTTGTAGCGCCCGAGCGCGGTGGCGCTGAACTCGCGAAGCTCGTCTTCCGTGCAGGCGAAGCCTTCGCGCAGCACGATGCAAACGCCGATCTCCTGCCCATAGTGGCGGTCGGGCACGCCCACCGATGCGGCCTCGAGCACGGCGGGGTGCTTCAGCAGGGCTTCGTCGATCTCGCGCGGCGCGATGTTCTCGCCGCCCTTGATGATGAGTTCCTTGATGCGGCCGGTGACGAAGAAGAAGCCGTCCTCGTCGCGGTGGCCGAGGTCGCCGGTGCGCAGCCAGCCGTCGGGCGTGAAGCTCGCACGCGTGGCTTCCTCGTTCTTGTAGTAGCCGAGCATCACGTTCGGTCCGCGTATGACGAGTTCGCCGGTGGTGCCGTCGGGCACGGCCGCGAGCCGCGCGTCGACCACGCCGGCCATGCAGCCCGAGGCGCGGCCCACCGAGCCGAGCTTGCGCGCGGCCGGGTCCATGGGGTTGGAGAAAGAAGGCGCGGCGGTCTCGGTGAGGCCCATGGTCTCGACGATGCCGATGCCGAACATCTGCTCGAAGGCGCGCAGGTGCTCCGGCGGCAGCGCGGCCGAGGCCGAACGGCAGAAGCGGATCGACAGCGTCTGCGCGAGCGGCGGCCTCGGGCCTTCGAGCAGGTACGAGATCATGGTGGGCACCACGTTGATCCAGCTGCACTGCGTCTGCGTGGCCTGTTCCCAGAAGCGGCCAGCCGAGAACTTCGGCGGCATCGCGAGACTGCCGCCGTGCGCCAGCGGCGCGAGCATGGTCACGGTGAAGGCGTTGATGTGATAGAGCGGCAGCACCGCCAGCACGCGGTCGGAAGAGCGCAGCCGGTGCTCCGCGCTGATGGCATGCGCATTGGCCGCGAGGTTGCGCTGCGTGAGCATCACGCCCTTGGGGTTGCCCGTGGTGCCCGAGGTGTACATCAGCAGAGCGACCGCATCGGGCGAGGGCGGTTGCACGTCGGCGGCGGCTTCTTCCTCGCCGGGCAGCGCATCGCCCTCCGGGTCGACCACGATCAGCTTCACGGGCCTGTCGAAGGCTTCGACGATGCCGCGCACGCGCGATTCCCACTCGGGCGCGACGCAGACCAGGCGGCAGTCGGAATGCGAGAGCACGTAGTGCATCTGCTCGGGCTGCGACAGCAGGTTGACGGGGTTCACGCGAAAGCCGCCGTGCATCGCACCCAGCAGCAGCCGCAGCGTCTGCAGGCCGTTGGGCATGACGACCGACACCGTGTCTCCCGGCTGCATGCCGAGCCCGCGCAGCACGGCCGAGACGCGGCGGCATCCGCGAGCGAGCTCGCCGTAGGCGATGTGCTGTTCCGATTCCGTGGCGCGCGCGTACACCGCGTGCGGCTGCTCGCGTGCCTGGCGCTCGATCAGCGCATGCACCGTGGTCGCGGCCGCCGTCATCTTCAGTTCGCGCCGTGGCTGGCGAAGAAGGCGCCGAAGATGTCTTCCTCGCTCGGCACCACCTCGGGAATCGGCCGCGACACGCGCGTGATGTTCAGGTAGTGCCTGTAGTTCATGTTGTCCGAGAAGTTGTTCTTGCCCCAGGTGCCGCAGCCCATCGACAGCGAGAAGGGCAAGCCGTTGTCGAAGCTGCCGCCGGTGGCGATGCAGTGCGCCTGGTCGACGATCACGCGCGACACCGGCAGCGTGAGGCCCAGCGAGAGGGCGCGCTCGGGCACGGCGCTGTGCAGGCCAACCGAATGACCCGCGCCTTCGTACGAATAGATGCGTGCCACCGTGGCGGCGGCCTCGTCGAAGTCGCGCGCCGCGTACACCGCGAGCACCGGGCTCAGCTTCTCGCCGGAGAAGGGATGGTCGTCGCCCACGCCGTCCTCGGCCACCATGAGGATGCGCGGGTCGGCCTGCGCGATGGCCTGCCACCCGGCGCGGTTCGCGCCATCGACTTCGGCCGCGCGTTCGGCGATGACGCGCGCCGATTGGCCGATGACCGCCGCAGAGAGCTTGCCCTCCGGCCACATCAGCTTCTGCAGCGTCGCCTTCTGCGCATCGGCGAGCATGACGGCGCCTCGGTCCTTCAGCGCTGAAAGCATCTTCGCGCGCACCGCGTCGACGACGACGAGGCTGTTCTCCGACGAGCAGCTGGTCGCGTTGTCGAAGGTCTTGGAGCGCACGATGCGGTCGGCCGCCGCCTCCACGTCCGCCGTCTCGTCGACGATGCCCGCCACGTTGCCCGCGCCCACGCCGAAGGCCGGTGTGCCGCTCGCGTACGCCGCGCGCACGTTGGCCTGTGAGCCGGTGGCCACCACCAGGTCGCACAGGCGCATCAGCTCGGCGGTCGACTGTTTGTTGACCGGCGCGGGCAGCAGTTGCACCAGGTCGCGCGGCGCGCCGATGCGGTCGAACTGCGCGTGGATGAACTCGATGAGCCGCGCCGCCGTCGACCAGCCCTTGGGCGAGGGCGCGACGATCACCGCGTTGCGCCCCTTGAGCGCGTTGATGATCTTGTTGGCCGGCGTTGCGCCCGGGTTGGTCGATGGCGTGATGGCGCACACCACGCCCACGGGCCGCGCGATCTCGACGATGCCGCGCGCCGGGTCTTCCGCGATCACGCCGACCGAGCGCACGCCGTGCAGGTCGCGCAGCAGGCCGAAGGTCTTGCGGTGGTTCTTGCGCACCTTGTCCTCGACGTTGCCCACGCCGGTGTCCTTCACGGCCAGCTCGGCCAGCTCGCGGTTGCGCGCCGGCTCGACGATGGCCCAGCCCGCCGCGACCACGGCGGTGTCGACCTGCGCCTGCGACCAGGTCTCATAGATGCGCTGCGCGGCGCGCGCGCGCGCCACCAGCTCGGCGATGGGAGAAGAGGGGGTGTTCGGATGTTCCATGAGTACCTGTGGAGCTCAATCCACCTTGATGTTGGCTTCTTTCGCGAGCTTCTGCCAGCGCACCAGTTCGGCGGTGACCACCTTGCCCAGCTGCTCGGGCGTTCCGCCCACGCCTTCGCTGCCCTGTGCGAGCAGCTTGTCGCGGATCTCCGGCTCCTTGACGACGGTATTGATCACGCGGTTGAGCCTGTCGATGGCGGGCTTGGGTGTCTTTGCGGGCACGAACACGGCGTACCAGGAGTCGACATCGAAGTCGGCGATGCCGGCCTCCTGCATCGTCGGCACGTCGGGAAAGGCCGCGCTGCGCTTGGTGGTGGACACCGCGAGCGCCTTGAGCCTGCCGGCCTTCACGAACTGCGCGGCCGCCGGAATCGACACCCACAGCAGCGGCACCTGTCCGCCCATCACGTCGGTCACGGCCGGGCCGCCGCCGCGGTAGGGCACGTGCGTCATCTGAGTGCCGGTGCGCAGCTTCAGCAGTTCGCCCGCCAGATGCCCGGGCGAGCCGTTGCCCACCGAGGCGAAGGAGATGCTGTCGGGCTTGGCCTTGGCCAGCGCGACCAGTTCGGCCACCGTGTTCGCCGGAAACTGCGTGTTGGCCACCAGGATCTGCGGCAGCGAGGCGACCATGCCCACGGGAGCGAAGTCTTTCGCGGTGTCGAAGCCCAGCTTGGCGTAGATGGCGGGGTTGATGGTGTGCGAGGAGAGCGTGAACAGCACCGTGTAGCCGTCGGGCGGCGACTTGGCCACCAGCTCGGTGCCGATGGAGCCCGCCGCGCCGCCGCGGTTGTCGATGAGCACCTGCTGGCCCAGCAGTGCCGAGAAGCGCTCCTGCACGATGCGTGCGATCACGTCGGTGCCGCCGCCGGGCGGGTAGGGCACGATCAGGCGGATCGGCTTCGTCGGGTAGTCGCCGCTGCCGTTGTCCGCCTGCGCGGCGAACGGCGATGCGAGAGCAGCGAGGGCGGCGAGAGCCAGTATCCCGGCGCGAAGCCTGGGGGCGAAGAACAACTTCATTCGGGTCTCCTTCTCTTTGTGATGGACATCGGCGACGGCCCGGCCGGTGCGGCGCCCACGCGATAGCCCAGCGTGACGCTGGCGTCGCGCGCGCAGGCCATCAGGTGGTCGGCCAGCCCGCGCGCCTGCGTGCGTGCGAAGCGGATCGAGGGCACGCTCATGCCGACGGCCGCCACGGCCTCGCCGCGTGCATTGAGCACGGGCACGCCGAGGCCGCATACGCCGATGCGCCATTCCTCGCGGTTCTCTGCATAACCGCGGGCGCGGGAGCGTTCCAGTTCGTTGAAAAGGGTGTCGAAGTCGGTGATGCTGTTCTTCGTGTGTGCCTCCAGCGTGCCCAGGCGCTCCTGCAGCGCCGGAACGCCGAGCCCGGCCGCCGCGAGCAGCGCCTTGCCCGAGGCCACGCAATATGCCGCGGCGCGTCCGCCGATGCGCGAGTAGGCGGCCACCGGCAGGGGGCTGTCGAACTTGTCGAGGTAGACGATCTCGGCGCCGTCGAGCACCGCGAGGTGGATGGTCTCGCCCGTGGCCTGCGCCAACTGCGCGAGGTGAGGGCGTAACAGGGAGCCGATGTCCGATGCCTCGGAGACCATGGCCCCCAACTCGAAAAGCCTGAGGCTGGGCCGGTAAGTGCTCGTTTCCGGGTCTTGCACGGCCCAGCCGCATTCGACCAGCGTCTGCAGCGTGCGGTGCGCGTTGCTGCGCGCCATGCCGAAGGCCTGCGCCAGTTCGGTGACGCGGCAGTCGCGCTGCTGGCGCACCATCCATTCGATGGCGGCGAGGCCCTTGGCAAGCGTGGAGTCCATGAGGCTGGGGCTTTCATTGCGTTCCAAATATTGGAACGACGTTCTTGAATGCGAAACGCAATGTAAGAACCGCGGATGCTCCTTGTCAATCGGGGACTTGGATGTAAATCCAAATGCCTCAGGGGCTGGCAGCTCAGCGACGATGGCGCCCGGCCATGAGCCCGATGACTTCGCGGAAGATGCTGTTGCCGCTGGAGTTCGCCAGGTCGAGCACATGGCTGCGGCTGTAGTAGGGGCTCAGGTCGAGGCCCACGCCGATGCCGGCGATCTCGATGTCGCCGCGCTGCTCCTGCCGCGCGATCACGTCGCGCAGGTGGTGGTCGAGGTAGTGCGCGTCGTTGGCAAGGTGCGTGGCGCTGTCCATCGGCGAGCCGTCGGAGATGGCCAGCAGCAGCTTGCGCGCCTCGCCGCGCTGGCGCAGCCGCAGGCAGGCCCAGTCGACCGCCTCGCCGTCGATGCCTTCGCGGAACAGGTCGGCCTTGAGCAAGGCTGCCATGGCAGGGCGCGCGCGCCGCCACGGCGTGGCAGCTGCCTTGAAGACGATGTGGCAGCGCTCGTTGAGCCGCCCCGGATGCTGCGGCCGGCCTGCGCGCACCCATTCGCGCTGCGGGCGTCCGCCGTTCCACGCGCCGGTGGTGAAGCCCAGCACCTCGCAGGCCACGCCCGCCTGTTCGAGTGCGCGCGCGAACACGTCGACCATCATCGCGACCGGCTCGGCATGCTCCTTCATCGAGCCCGAGCAGTCGATGAGGAAGGTGACGATGCAGTCGGCCAGCGGCTCCATGCGCTCGATGCGGAACAGCCGGCGCTCGGTAGGCGAGGCCACGAGCTGAGCGAGCCGGCGGCCGTCGACGAGGCCTTCTTCCTGCGCGCCGTCCCAGCCGTCGCGTTCGGGCTCGGAAAGCAGTGCGCGCAGCTCGCGCGCGAGGCGGGCGATGTTCACGCCCTGTGCGGCGATGCGGCGGTCGAGCTTCTCGCGATGGCCTGCGAGCACTTCCTTGCGCGCGAGCCTGGCGGCATCGTGTTCGCGGTCGTAGGCGTTGGTGAAGACGCGGTATGCGCCGCCCGCGCCTTCGAGCACTTCGCTGCGGCCCGACTCGGCGGTGGTGAAGCGCTCGACGATCTCCTGGTCCATGTCGGCCACCAGGCTGAACACGCTGCGCTTGTCGTCGACGTGGGCATCGCGCGCGTCTTCACCGTCTCCGCCGTCTTCCTCGCCGGCCTCGCGCAGCATCGCGGCGACGGTGCGTGCGATGGCGCGGGCGTGCACGGCGTAGGCGGCCTGGTCGGCGCGGTCCTTGCGCAGGCCGGCCAGCGCATGGCCGATCAGCGGCGCGAGTGCGAAGCGCGTGGCTTCGAGCATGTCCTCGGTTTCCTCCACCACCTGCTCGCCGCTGACGCGCGCGCGGCAGATCTGTGCCACCGCGTACAGCAGCAGGCCGCGTGCGGTGTCGGTCAGGCCGGAGTGGTGGAAGGCGAGCGACCATTGCTCGTGCCGATGCCGCAGGTTGTGCCGCATGCCGGCCATGACTTCAGGCGCCATCGCCTCGACGCGGAACTGCTCCAGCATCTCGAACAGCATGCGCTCGACAGGCTCCTCCGGCCGCAGGCTTTCGTGCAGCGCGGCATCCGATGTGGTGAGCCGCAGCGCGAGCCCGTCGGCCATGCCGCGGAACGATGCGAAGTCGTCGGTGTCGGGCGAGGGATGCAGGTGCGGCGCGAACCACGGCAGCGCGACGCGGCCGCGGTGCAGGCGCCGTCCGCGAAAGTGCAGGTCGCGCTCGCCGCTGAATGCGCGCACCACGCCCGCGCAAAGCTCCGCGACGAGTTCTTCCTGCCGCACGCGGCGCTGCATCGCGCTCGCGGGGCCGGCGGTCATTCGCTCGGGCCCGCCGAGAGCTGGTGCGACTCTTTCAGTTCGCGATCGAAGCAGCGCTGGAAGTATTCGGCCACCAGCGGGCGCTCCGCATCGTCGCACTTGTTGACGAAGGAAAGGCGGAAGGCCAGCGCCGGGTCCTTGAAGATCTCGACGTTCTCGCCCCATGTGATCACGGTGCGCGGCGACATCAGCGTCGAGAGGTCGCCCGCCGCGAAGCCCTTTCGCGTGAGGTCGGCCACGGCCACCATCGACGCGACCAGCTTCGTACCCGCCTCGTCGGCCAGCGAAGGCACGCGCGCCTGCACGATGGCGATCTCTTCCGCTGCCGGCAGGTAGTCGAGCGAGGCCACGATGTTCCAGCGGTCGATCTGCGCGTGGTTGAGCCGCTGCGCGCCGTGGTACAGGCCGTTGAGGTTGCCCAACCCGACGGTGTTGGCGGTGGCGAAGAGGCGGAAGAAGGGGTGCGGGCGCAGCACCCGGTTCTGGTCCATCAGCGTGAACTTGCCGTCGCGCTCCAGGATGCGCTGGATGACGAACATCACGTCGGGCCGGCCCGCGTCGTACTCGTCGAAGATCAGCGCCACCGGCCGCTGCAGCGCCCAGGGCACGATGCCTTCCTGGAATTCGGTGACCTGCTGGCCTTCGCGCAGCACCACCGCGTCTTTTCCCACGAGGTCGAGCCGGCTGATGTGGCCGTCGAGGTTGAGCCGCACGCAGGGCCAGTTCAGCCGCGCCGCCACCTGCTCGATGTGGGTCGACTTGCCGGTGCCGTGCAGACCCTGCACCATCACGCGCCGGTCGCGCATGAAGCCGGCAAGGATGGCGAGCGTCACGTCGGGGTTGAAGCGGTAGACGGCGTCGACCTCGGGCACATGGTCGTCGCGTTCACTGAAAGCCGGCACGCGCAGGTCGGAGTCGATGCCGAACACCTCGCGCACGCTGAGCATCCGGTCGGGGCGAAGGTCGGCGGTGTCGGTCATGGCGGTTCCTGCAAGAAGGTTTGTTCAGGCCTGCGCGCGGTCGGAGGCCGCGTCGGCGTCGATGCGGCTCAGTGCCTGCGCGGCGCGCTGCAGCGCGGGCAAGAGCGTCTTCGCCTTGGCCGCGTCCAGCCGCATCACCGGCGCCTGCACCGCGATGCAGAGGTTGGACGGTGCGTCGTCGCCCGAGGGCACCAGCGTGGCGATGCACAGCAGGCCCGGCAGGAACTCTTCGTGGTCGATGGCGTAGCCGTCCTTGCGCACGCGCTGAACTTCCTTCTCCAGCGCCTCGGGGTCGGTCAGCGTGCGGGGCGTATAGGTTTCCAGCGGCGCATTCGACAGCAGCCGGCGGCGCTGTGCCGCGCTCATCTGCGAGAGAAAGATCTTGCCGCTGGCCGAGCAGTGCACCGGCACGCGCGAACCCGAGTGCAGGTAGAAGCGCAGCGGCGCGGCGGTTTCCACGCGGTCGAGGTACACGACCTCGCTGCCCGAAAGGGCGGTGAGGTTGCAGCTCTCGCCGATCTCTTCCACCAGCTGGCGCAGCAGCGTGTGGCGCGCGCCGTGCAGGCTGTCGTTGAGCAGCAGGTTCTCGGCCAGCCGCCGCAGCCGCGTGCCGATGCCGTAGTGGCGGCCGTCGCCCTCGCGTTGCAGCAGCCCCGCGCCTTCGAGCTGCTGGAGCATGCGGTGCAGCGTAGGCTTGGGCAGGCCGGTTTCTTCCACCAGGCCCTGCAGTGAGTAGCGCTGGTCTTTCGCGGCCATGACTTCGAGCAGCGCGAACAGTCGCATGGTGGGAGAGTCACCACCCGAGCCGGCCGGTTCGGCGGCATCCACGGAGAGCCCTTTGACGATCTTCATGGCGCGAATCATAGGTGTTTTATAGAAAAAAGAGACAAGGCGTTCCGATTTTTGTAAATTGTTTGACGCGATGCCGATGCCGACCTATATTCCGCCGGAATGAATTCCGGAACAATTCGTTCCGACTTTTAGAGCGCAACCTCGCCCCTTCATCCATCCAGGAGACGCCTCCCATGAGCCAGAAGCAAGCCGCCGCCCCCGCACGCGAAGCCGTCAAGGGCGTGCAGAAGATGACGCCCTCCGAGGCCTTCGTCGAGACCATGGTCGCCAACGGCGTGACCGACATCTTCGGCATCATGGGCTCCGCCTTCATGGACGCGATGGACATCTTCGCGCCCGCCGGCATCCGGCTGATCCCGGTGGTGCACGAGCAGGGCGGCGCACACATGGCCGACGGCTATGCGCGCGTGTCGGGCCGCCACGGCCTTGTCATCGGTCAGAACGGCCCCGGCATCAGCAACTGCGTGACGGCCGTCGCGGCCGCCTACTGGGCGCACAGCCCGGTCGTGATGATCACGCCCGAAACCGGCACCATGGGCATGGGACTTGGCGGCTTCCAGGAAGCCAACCAGCTGCCGATGTTCCAGGAGTTCACCAAGTACCAGGGCCACGTCAACAACCCCAAGCGCATGGCCGAGTACACGGCGCGCTGCTTCGACCGCGCCATCTCCGAGATGGGCCCGACGCAGCTCAACATTCCGCGCGACTACTTCTACGGCGAGATCCAGTGCGAGATCCCGAAGCCGATGCGCGTGGAGCGCGGCGCGGGCGGCGAGAACAGCCTGAACGCGGCGGTCGAACTGCTGGCCTCGGCCAGGTTCCCGGTGATCCTCTCGGGCGGCGGCGTGGTCATGGGCGATGCGGTGGAGGAGTGCAAGGCACTCGCCGAGCGCCTGGGCGCGCCGGTGGCCAACGGCTACCTGCGCAACGACTCCTTCCCCGCGAGCCACCCGCTGTGGGCCGGCCCGCTGGGCTACCAGGGCTCCAAGGCCGCGATGAAGCTGATCGCTCAGGCCGACGTGGTGCTCGCGCTCGGCTCGCGCATGGGCCCCTTCGGCACGCTGCCGCAGCACGGCATGGACTACTGGCCGAAGGACGCGAAGATCATCCAGGTCGAGGCCGACCACACCAACCTGGGCCTGGTGAAGAAGATCACCGTGGGCATCCATGGTGATGCCAAGGCCACCGCGAAGGAACTGCTCAAGCGCCTGCAGGGCAAGACGCTGGCCTGCGATGCGACCAAGGGCGAGCGCGCCGAGAAGATCAAGGCCGAGAAGGCCGCGTGGGAGAAAGAGCTCGACGAGTGGACCCACGAGCGCGACCAGTTCAGCCTCGATGCCATCGAGGAAGCGAAAGGCGAGAAGACGCCCACCGGTGGCAGCTACCTGCACCCGCGCCAGGTGCTGCGCGAGCTCGAGAAGGCCATGCCGCCGCGCGTGATGGTCTCCACCGACATCGGCAACATCAACGCCATTGCCAACAGCTACCTGCGCTTCGAGGAGCCGCGCAGCTTCTTCGCGCCGATGAGCTTCGGCAACTGCGGCTATTCGCTGCCCACCATGATCGGCGCCAAGTGCGCGGCGCCCGACCGCCCGGCCGTGGCCTATGCCGGCGACGGCGCCTGGGGCATGAGCATGGTCGAGATCATGACGGCCGTGCGCCACGATATTCCGGTGACGGCGGTGGTCTTCCACAACCGCCAGTGGGGCGCGGAGAAGAAGAACCAGGTCGACTTCTACAACCGCCGCTTCGTGGCTGGCGAGCTCGAGAGCGAAAGCTTCGCGGGCATCGCCAAGGCCATGGGCGCGGAGGGCATCGTGGTCGACAGGCTCGAAGACGTGGGCCCGGCGCTGAAGAAGGCCATCGACATGCAGATGAACGAGCGCAAGACCTGCGTGATCGAGATCATGTGCACCCGCGAGCTGGGCGACCCGTTCCGCCGCGACGCACTGTCGAAGCCGGTACGATTCCTCGACAAGTACAAGGACTACGTCTGAACTCCAGCCACTCCATGACCGGTTCGCTGCTGACGCTCAACGCGGGTTCGTCGTCCATCAAGGTCGCGCTGTTCGACGCGGCCGGCGATGGCGATGCCGCGCTCCCGTCGGCGCGCTGGTCGGGGCAGGCGGATGGGTTGGGCGCGGGCCTGAAGGCGCGGCTGCGCGTTCGCGATGCGCAAGGGCGGACGCTGCACGACACGCCGCTCGAAGGCGCGCAGGCTTCGCACCAGGGCGCGCTTGCGGCGCTGCTCGACTGGCATGCGAAGCAATCGGCAGGAGGGCGCATCGCAGCCGTGGGCCATCGCATCGTGCATGGCGGCGCGGATTTCGTTGCGCCGGTTCGCATCGATGCCGGCGTGCTCGAAGCGCTGGCCAGGCTGGAACCGCTGGCGCCGCTCCACCAGCCGCACAACCTCGCGGGCGTGCGCGCGGCGATGGCCGCTTTCGATGGCGTGCCGCAGGTGGCCTGCTTCGACACAGCCTTCCACGCGGCGCAGCCCGAGGTCAACCGGCGCTTCGCGCTGCCGCGCGCATTGCATGACGCAGGCGTGCGGCGCTACGGCTTCCACGGCCTTTCCTACGAGTCGATCGTCGCGCAGTTCGCGGGCATCGCGCCCGAGCTGGCGCAGCGGCGCGTGATCGTCGCGCACCTCGGCAACGGCGCCTCGATGTGCGCCATCGCGCAGGGCCGCTCGGTCGCGACGACCATGACTTTCTCTCCGCTCGACGGCCTGACCATGGGCACGCGCTGCGGCCACATCGACGCGGCCGTCGTGCTCTACCTGATGCGCTCCCAAGGCATGTCGGCCGACGAGGTCGAGGCGCTGCTGTTCCGGCAATCGGGGCTGCTCGGCATCTCGGGCGTGTCCAGCGACATGCGCGTGCTGGAGGCCTCGGCGGAGCCTGCCGCCGCCGAGGCCATCGGCCACTTCGCCGAACAGGTGGTCCAGCACATGGGCAGCCTCGCGGCGGCGCTGCGCGGGGTCGATGCCATCGTGTTCACTGGCGGCATCGGCGAGAACGGCGCTGCGCTGCGCGAGCGCATTCTCGAAGACTGCGAATGGCTGGGCGTGAATGTCGATGCCGCAGCCAATCGTGGCAAGGGCGCAGCGCGGCTCACCACGGCGGAAAGTCCGGTCAGTGCCTGGGTGCTGCGCACCGACGAAGAAGCGGTGATCGCGCGGCACACGGCGCGCGTGCTGCGCGCCGCAGGCTGACGCTGTTCCCCTAGCGCGACGAGGAGGCGCGCGGCACGATGGCGCCGCAGTGGCGCAGGAAGTCGGCCGTCGCGCGGCCCAGCAGCTTGTCGCGGTGCATCACCGTCGCCAGCCGCCGCACGCCGGCCGGCAGCCGCGTGCGCAACTCCACCAAGTGGCCGTCTTCCAGCGCCTGCGCCACCGTGTAGCGCGAGAGGCAGGCCAGCCCGGTGCCCGAGGCCACGACGCGCTTGATGGCCTCGGTGCTGCCCAGCTCGAAGCCCACGTGCACCTGCTCCAGGTTCTGGATCAGCCATGCGTCCGTCACTTGCCGCGTGCCCGAGCCGTGCTCGCGCAGCACCCAGGTCGCCTGCGAGAGCTGCCTGTGCGTGGCGACGCGGCCCGCCAGCTCGTGGCCGGGCGCGGCGACGATCACCAGTTCATCCTCCCGCCATGCCCGCACCACGAGGTCGGGGTGCGTCTGCGGGCCTTCGATGAAGCCCACGTCCACGTCGAAGCCCGCCACCGCCTCGATCACGTCGTGCGTGTTCGCGATGTGCAGGTGCACCTGGCTTTGCGGATGCAGCTTCGTCCATTGCGAGACCTTCTCGGGCAGCAGGTACTCGCCGATGGTGAAGCTGGCCGCCACGCGCAGCGGCGCCGCGTGCTCGCCACTGAAGAGCGCCTCGACCTCGCCGGCCTGGTCCAGCAGCGCCTGCGCCTTGGGCAGCAGGGCACGGCCGTTCTCGTTGAGCACCAGACGGCGCCCGAGCCGGTCGAAGAGCTGCACGCCCACCGACGACTCCAGGTCGGCCAGCGCGCTGCTGGCGGCCGACTGCGAGCGCGCGATGCGGTCGGCCGCCGCGCGGGTGCTGCCTTCGCGGGCGGTGGCGACGAACACTTCGAGCTGGCGCAGGTTGAGGCGCAGTCGCGGGCTCGATGCGGCGCCCTGCGGCTGATCAGTTTTTCCGGTCATGGTGAGCGATATTCTCTGCTTTTTCGTTTGATAGAGGCTGCATACCATCGAGCGGACCCCGCCTGAAAACAAAGGACCGCCAAGTGTTCAGCTTCCTGTCTCGCGAGCCCGTGCACGACCCGCTGGTAGCGCCCACGCCCACCGCCGACACCACGGTCAAGACCACCACCTGCTACATGTGCGCCTGCCGCTGCGGCATCCGCGTGCACCTGCGCGAGGGCGAGAAGGGGCCGGAGGTGCGCTACATCGACGGCAACCCGAACCACCCGCTGAACCAGGGCGTGATCTGCGCCAAGGGCTCCTCGGGAATCATGAAGCAGGTGTCTCCCGCGCGCATCACGCAGCCGCTGCTGCGCAAGGCCGGCAGCGAGCGCGGGGCGGGCGAGTTCGAGCCGATCAGCTGGGAGCGGGCCTTCGACATGCTGACCGAGCGGCTCGCGAAGATCCGCGCCACCGATCCGAAGAAGTTCGCGCTCTTCACCGGGCGCGACCAGATGCAGGCGCTCACGGGTTTGTTCGCGCGGCAGTTCGGCACGCCCAACTACGCGGCGCACGGCGGCTTCTGTTCGGTGAACATGGCTGCGGGAATGATCTACACCATCGGCGGCAGCTTCTGGGAGTTCGGCGGGCCCGACCTGGAGCGCGCCAGGCTGTTCGTGATGATCGGCACGGCCGAGGACCATCACAGCAACCCGATGAAGATCGCCATCAGCAAGTTCAAGCGGGCGGGCGGGCGCTTCATTTCCATCAACCCGGTGCGCACCGGGTACTCGGCCATCGCCGACGAATGGATACCGATCAAGCCGGGCACCGACGGTGCGCTCTTCATGGCGCTGCTGCACGAGCTGATCGGCAACGAGCTGGTGGACCACGCGTTCCTCAAGCGCTTCACCAACGCGCCGCAGCTGGTGGTGCTCGACGACTGCGAGCGCGAGGGACTCTTCGCGTTCGATCCCGAGCGCGGCCCGCCGGGCGATGGGCGCAATCCGCACAACAAGCTGGTGTGGGACAAAGCCAGCGGCAGCGTGAAGCCCGCGTATCCCGAAGGCATTGCGGATGGCTGCGATCCCGCGCTCGAAGGCCACTACACGCTGGCCGACGGCACGCGCGTCGCGCCCTCGTTCCAGCTGCTGCGCGAGCGCGTGGCGAGCTGCACGCCCGAATGGGCGCAGGCCATCACCGGCATCGATGCGGCGCGCATCCGCAAGCTGGCGCGCGAGATGGGCGAGACGGCGCTGCAGCAGGCCTTCGAGCTGCCCATTCCGTGGACCGACGCATGGGGCAAGCGGCACGAGACCACGCAGGCGCGGCCCGTGGCCTTCCATGCGATGCGCGGGCTGGCGGCGCACTCCAACGGCTTCCAGACGGTGCGCGCACTGGCGGTGCTGATGAGCGTGCTCGGCACCATTGACGCGCCGGGTGGCTTCAGGCACAAGGCGCCGTACCCGCGCCACATCGTGCCGAACTACAGGGCCTTCAACGACCCCGGCATGATCCAGCCGAACACGCCGCTCAATGCCGCGCCGCTGGGTTTTCCAGCTGGCCCCGACGAACTGGCGATCAACCCCGACGGCTCGCCGATCCGCATCGACCATGCCTTCTCGTGGGAGCACCCGCTGTCGGCGCACGGGCTCATGCACAACGTGATCACCAACGCGGTGAAGGGCGACCCGTACCGCATCGACACGCTGCTGATCTTCATGGCCAACATGGCCTGGAACTCCAGCATGAACACCATGGCGGTGCGCGAGATGCTCAACCGCAAGGACGAGAAGGGCGAGCACATGATCCCCTTCCTGGTGGTGTGCGACGCGTTCCAGAGCGAGACCGTGGCATTCGCCGACCTCGTGCTGCCCGACACCACCTACCTGGAGCGCCACGACGTGATGGGCATGCTCGACCGGCCCATCTCGGAGTTCGACGGGCCGGTGGATTCGGTGCGCGTTCCGGTGGTGCCGCCCACGGGGCAGTGCAAGCCCTTCCAGGAGGTGCTGATCGAGCTGGCCTCGCGGCTGAAGTTTCCGGCCTTCACCACGCCCGAGGGCGGGCGCAAGTACAGCGGCTACCCGGACTTCATCGTCAACTTCGAGCCGCAGCCGGGCATCGGCTTTCTCATGGGCTGGCGCGGCAAGGACGGCACCGAGCACTTGCGCGGCGCGCCAAACCCGAAGCAGTGGGAGGCCTACGAGAAGAACAACTGCGTGTTCCAGTACCACATGCCCGAGGGCATGCACTACATGCGCAACTGGAACCGCGAGTACCTGGACTTCGCGAAAGACAAGGGTTGGCGCCAGCGCAACGACCCGGTGCAGCTGGCGCTGTATTCCGACACGCTGCAGAGTTTCAGGCTCGCGGCGCAGGGCAAGAGCCCAGGGCGCCAGCCGCCCGAGGCGCTGCGCGAGCGCATCGACAAGTACTTCGATCCGCTGCCCTTCTGGTATCCGCCGCTGGAAGAAGCGGCGACCGACCTCGATGCGTTCCCGCTCAACGCGCTCACGCAACGGCCGATGGCCATGTACCACTCGTGGGACTCGCAGAACGCGTGGCTGCGGCAGATCCACAGCCACAACTACCTGCACGTGAACCCGGTGACCGCGCAGGCCGCGGGCATTGCCGACGGCGGCTGGTGCTGGGTCGAGAGCCGCTGGGGCAAGGTGCGCTGCATGCTGCGCCACAGCGAGGCGGTGGAGCCCGGCACCGTGTGGACCTGGAACGCCATCGGCAAGGCCGACGGCGCATGGCAGCTCGCGCCGGGCGCGGACGAGTCGCGCAAGGGCTTCCTGCTGAACCACCTGATCAGCGAGGAGCTGCCCTGCGCAGGCACCGCGAGCGGCACCATCAGCAACTCCGACCCGATCACCGGGCAGGCTGGCTGGTACGACGTGCGGGTGCGCATACGGCCGGCCGAGCCGGGCGAGCCTGAGGAGAGCTATCCACAGATCGCGAGCATGCCGGCGGTGCCCGGCGTGCTGGGCAAGGCGGCGAGCGTGCTGACCTACTTCGCGGGGAGGAACAGGAAATGATGCAGTGGCTCAAGGACCTGATGACGTCCGCCGCGGTCTTGCCCCCTCTCCCGCTTGCGGGAGAGGGCTGGGGTGAGGGCAGCGGCGCGGGAGTTGGAAGCCGTGGGGTGATGAAGGCCGTTGCACCCTCACCCCGACCCTCTCCCGCAAGCGGGAGAGGGGGCAAGACAACTACCGCACGCGCCGAGCAGGGCGAAACTCTCGCCAAGCAGCTGGCGCTGGTCATCGACCTCAACGTCTGCGTCGGCTGCCATGCCTGCGTGACCTCGTGCAAGCAATGGAACACCTCCGGCAGCGCGGGCCCGCTGGCCGACGAGCGGCCCTATGCGGCCAACCCCACCGGCACCTTCTTCAACCGCGTGCAGACTTACGAGGCCGGCACCTTTCCGGCGACGGAGACCATCCACTTCCCGAAGAGCTGCCTGCACTGCGAAGACCCGCCCTGCGTGCCCGTGTGTCCCACGGGCGCGAGCTACAAGCGCAAGGAAGACGGCATCGTGCTGGTCGACTATGACAAGTGCATCGGCTGCAAGTACTGCGCATGGGCCTGCCCCTACGGTGCTCGCGAGCTCGACGAGGAGCGCCAGGTCATGACCAAGTGCACGCTGTGCGTGGACCGCATCTACGACGAGCAGCTGCCGAAGGAAGACCGCAAGCCCGCCTGCGTGAAGGCCTGCCCGACCGGCGCGCGGCTCTTCGGCGACGTGAAGGACCCCGATTCGGAAGTGTCGAAGGCGATCCGCGAGCGCGGCGGCTACCAGCTGATGCCCGAGTGGGAGACCAACCCGGCCAACCGCTACCTGCCGCGGCGCATCACTTCGTCGACGCAAGAGCTGGAATAGGCAGGAGCAAGCCGCATGCATCCCGCGTTCTCGATTCTTTTCTTCACCACGCTGACCGGTGCCGCGCAGGGGGTGGTGTGCGCGCTCGCGCTGGCCGTGCTCTTCGGGCTCGAACTCGCGCCGGGCTTCCTTGCCCTGGCGCTGGGCGTGGCCGAGGTGCTGCTGGTGGCCGGGCTGGCCGCCTCGTTCATGCACCTGGGCCGCAAGACGCGCGCGTGGCGCGCGGTGCTGATGTGGCGCACCTCGTGGATGTCGCGCGAAGTGATCGTGCTGCCGGCCTTCATCGCGCTGGTGGCGCTGTGGTGGCTGTCGCTGCGGCTGGGCGCCGGCGCGCCGTGGTCATGGCTGCTGCCCGCGCTCGCTCTGTGCGGCGCGGTGCTGCTCTGGTACTGCACCGCAATGATCTACGCCTGCCTGCGCTTCATCGAGGAATGGGCGCACCCGCTGACCATCCTCAACTTCACGCTGATCGGGCTGTCCTCCGGGCTGGTGCTGGCCTGTGCGATGGCGGCGCTGGCTGGCGAGGCACGCTTCGTGCAGGCGTTCGGGCCGTATGCGCTCGTCGCCACGCTGGCGGCGTGGGCGGCGCGCGGCACGGCGCTGCGGCGCAACGCGGGCATCCGCCACAAGTCGACGCTGCAGTCGGCCACCGGCATCCGCACGCAGAAGCTGGTGCAGAAGTCCATGGGCATGTCGGCCGGCTCGTTCAACACGCGCGAGTTCTTCCACGGCGCCTCGCTCGCTGCGCTGGGCAACATGAAGCTGGGCTTCCAGCTGCTGGCCTTCGTGCTGCCGGCGCTGCTGCTGGCCTGGGGCATCGTGGGTGTTGGCGCGCTGCCGTGGCTGCTCGCGGCCCTGGTGCAGGCGCCGGGGTTGCTGGCCGAGCGCTGGTTCTTCTTCGCGCAGGCCCGGCATCCGCAGAACCTGTACTACCAGGTGGTTTCCTAGGCTTCGAAGTTCAGCTTCAGGCCGGGCGTCGGCCAGTCGTCGATGGCGATGAGCCGCCCGCTGCCCGAGAGCGTGACGTAGGCGGTGCGCCGGTCTCTTCCGCCGAAGCAGATGTTGGTGGTGTAGCGGTCGGGCAGCGGCACGTGTTCGACCGTGCTGCCGTCCGGCGCCACGATGCTGATGCCGCCGTGCAGCAGGGTCGCCACGCAGAGGTTGCCGAGCGCATCGACCGCCATCGAATCGAAGCGCTGGTAGTGCCCGCCCGGCGAGGCGCAGAGCATGCGGCCGCCGTGCGGCGAGGGCCAGCCGTCCTTGCGCACGCGGCCGGGCGCCGTGATGTCGAAGGCCCAGACGCGCGCGCCCTCGGTCTCGGCGTAGTAGAGCGTGCCGCCGTCGGGCGAGAGGGCGATGCCGTTGGGCGTCATCACCGGCCGTGCGATCACGCTGGCGGGGCTGCCGTCGGCGTGGCCGTAGAAGAGGCCGCCGCGGTCCATGTCGCGCTCGCGCACCTTGCCCAGGTCGGTGAAGTAGAAGCCGCCGTGCGCGTCGAACACGATGTCGTTGGGGCCGCACAGGGCACCGCCATCCACGGTGTCGTAGAGGCGCTCGGCGCAGCCGGTGGTGAGGTTCACGCGCTCGATGCGACCGCCCGAGTAGTCCTCGGCCTGCCCGACGGGCCGCAGGCAGCCATCGGCCTCGGTGTGCCACCTGAAGCCGCCGTTGTTGCAGACGTAGACCGCGCCATCGGGCCCGATGGCCGCGCCGTTGGGGCCGCCGCCCAGATCGGCCACCACCTGCACGAGGCCGTCGGCGCGCACGCGCGTGAGCGTGCCGCGTGCGATTTCCACCAGCAGTACGGAGCCGTCGTCCATGGCGATCGGGCCTTCGGGAAACTGCAGGCCGGTGGCCAGTTCGCGGATGCGCATCGGGGGCTCCTCGGTGATCGGCGGGCCGCCAGTTTGCGCCAGATCGGTCCGGATCAGCGCAGCAGGGCCTGCACCCAGGCGATGCGCCGCAGCCGCATCACGAAGCTGCAGCGGCTGAGCCTGCAGCGCAGCTGTGCGAAGAGTGGCTTGGCGGTGGGCTCGTCGCCGTTCAGGCCGTTCAGGCCGGCCATGAGCCGGTCGAGCACCGCCGAGGCGCGTACGCCGCCTTCGCGCTGGCTGGCGAGCGAGAGCGCGAAGCTCGCGCTGCCGCCGTCGGTGTCGACCACCGCATCGGACTGTGCCTCGGCCAGCGAGGCTTCAGCGCCGCCGCGCGCATGCCGCAGCACCGGGCGGCCCTGGACGAGCGCGCCGGTCCATCCGAGCGCGTAGTTGCCAGGCGCGAGTCCGCGCAGGCGCTCCACGTAGCTGGAGGGCAGGGGCGTTTCCTCGCCCTGCAATGCGCGCAGGTGCCAGCGCAGCCAGCCCGCGTAGGTCGATGCCGTGGTGGCGAAGCGCCCGGCCGGCATGATCGCGTCGAGCCAGGCCTGCGGGCTGGCGGGGCCGCGTGCATCGGCTTCGCGCCAGGTGCCGGCGATGGCGAGCGGGCGGGCCAGTTCCCGTTCGAACATCGCGCGGTAGCTCAGGCCGGTGGCGCGTTCCATCATGGTGGTGGCTAGCGCGTAGCCCGCGTTCGAATAGCGGAAGCCGGTGCCGTCGGCCGCGGGCGGCTGGCGCACCAGCCAGCGCGCGAAGAAGAGGCGGCGCCCGGCGTCGGTGGTGGGCAGCGCGCCGGCCGGCACGGCCTCGGGAAGAACGGCCAGGAAGCCACGGAACTCTTCTTCGGTGGTGAAGGCGGGCAGGCCGGCGCGGTGCGCGAGCAGGTCTTCGAGCGTCACGTTGCGGTAGGCCGGCAGCATCAGGCGCCGCAGTTCGGGCAGGGCTTCGGCGATGCGCGTGTTCCAGCGCAGGGCGCCGCGCTCGACCAGGCGCGCGGCGATCACGGCCGTCATCGCCTTCGCGTCGGCGCCGACCGGAAAGAGCACCCGGGCGCCGGTCAGGCCCACCTCGTTGAAGTCGCCGAAGTCTCCGTTAGCGGGCGTGACGCGGCCCGTCACCGCGTCGGCGCGCTGTTGCAGGCCCGGGGCCGCCGGCGGCGGGCCGGCATCTTGATTGCCGCAGGCCGACAGGAGCGCGGCGGCGACGAGCAGGGTTGCGAAGGCGGTGTTCACTCTGTGCGACTCCGTTTGGCGCGGGCGGCCACCGTTGCGCGAAGGCGGCGGCCCGGGAAACCGGGAAGAAGGAAGGCGAGAAAGGAGCGCATCATTGTTCGCCTCCGAACCTTTGGCAATGCTTAAGGTTCCCGCCGGACAATCCGGGCGATGCATCTCCTGCTCATCGAAGACGACCTGGACCTGGGCCGCGCCCTCTCGCAGGCGCTGAAGGCCGAGGGCTTCAGCATCGAGTGGCTGCGCCGCATCGCCGACGCCCCGCGCTCCTTCGACGGCGATGCCTGCGGCTGCGTGCTGCTCGACGTGAGCCTGCCCGACGGCTCGGGCCTGCAGCTGCTGTCGCGCTGGCGCCGCTCGGGCGTGACGGTGCCCATCGTGGTCATCACCGCGCGCTCGGCGCTTGAAGACCGGCTTGCGGGCCTGGACGGCGGCGCCGACGACTACGTGGTCAAGCCCTTCGCCACGCCCGAACTGGTGGCGCGCATCCATGCCGTGCGGCGTCGCTATGCGCACCAGGCCAGCGACGTGTGGTCCTTCGGCGAACTGGAGATCGAGCCGCGCAGCCATGTCGCGCGGCTTGGAGGCGTCGTGCTGGACCTGTCGCCGCGCGAGTTCCAGCTGGTGCTGGAGCTCGCCCGCGAGCCCGGCGCGGTGATCCCGAAGGGCACGCTGTCGCAACGGCTCGATCCGCTGGGCGAACCGGTGGACTTCGGCGCCATCGAGGTGCACGTGTCGAACCTGCGCCGCAAGATCGGCGCGGAGCGGATCAAGACCGTGCGCGGCGTCGGCTACATGCTCGCGCCATGATGTGGCTGTTCCGCCGCAGCCTGGTGCGGCGCGTGGCGCTGTCGGTGCTGGTCGCCTTCTCGCTGGCATGGGTCGCGCTGGTGATCTACATGTTCCTGAGCTTCAGCATGAGCATGAACACCGACTCGAGCGTGGTGCGCGCTGGCCGCGAGATCAATACCGCGCTGGCCGGCATAGAAAACGACGAAATCGCCACCGGCGTGACGGACGCGATGGGACGGATCATCAACGAGCTGCGCCGTCAGGAAGGCGAGCTGCCCGGCAACGTGGTCCTCCAGCTGAAGAACCGTGAGGGCCGCCTGCTGTACGTCTCCCCCGAGATCGAGGGGCACGCGCTGAGCGGCGAGCACGACAAGATGATCGACGTGACGCTCGGCGGCCAGCGCTACTGGCTGTACGAGGGCAGCAGCGAGCGCTGGCGGGTGTGGCTGGGCGAGCCGCACTCGGGCATACCGTGGCTGATCGGCTTCTTCGGCAGCTCGCTCTTCCTGCCCTTCCTGATCGCGTTTCCCTTCGTGCTCGCGCCGGTGTGGATCGCCGCCGCGCAGGGCATCAAGCCACTGCGGCAGCTGGGCGAGCGCATCAAGCTGCGCAGCGCGGAAGACCTGTCGCCGCTGGGCTTCGACCCCAAATACGCCGAACTCGAGCCCTTGGTGAAGGCGCTCGAAGGGCTGCTCGCGCAGTTGCGGGGCAAGGTCGAGCGCGAGCGTTCCTTCGTGAACGACGCGGCGCACGAGCTGCGCACGCCGCTGGCGGTGATCGGCGCGCAGGCCCACGTGCTGTCGCGCTCGACCGATCCGCAGGAGCGACAGGAGGCGGCGCAGCACCTGGCACACGCCATCGCGCGCGGCTCGCACCTGATCCAGCAACTGCTGGAGCTGGCCACCATGGATGGCGGCGAGCGTCCCGAGAAGCAGTTCATCGACGCCGCCGAACTCACGCGCCGGCATCTGGCGCAGGCCTCCAGGGACGCCGATCAGCGCCGGCTGGAGCTGATGCTCGAATCCTCCGACAGCCTGGTCTTCGAGCTGCCCGTGCCGCTGTTCGAATCGGTGCTGCGCAACCTGCTCGACAACGCGGTGAAGTACGTGGAGGCCGGCGGCCAGGTGGTGGTGACGCTGCGGCGCGAGGCGCAGGGGCTGGTTCTTTCCGTGGTCGACAGCGGGCCGGGCATTCCGATCGAGGAGCACGAGCTGGTGTTCGAGCGTTTCCATCGCGGTTCGGCCACGCTCGCCCAAGGCACGGGGCTGGGGCTTTCCATCGCGCGGCAGGCCTGCCAGCGCATGGGCGGCACCATCGGGCTCGCGCAGGCGCCGGGTGGACGGGGATGCGCATTCACCGTCTTCATTCCCGGCGGGCAGCCGGCTGCCGTTGCTGCCGCTACTTCTTCGCGCCCTGCATGCGCGCGATGATCTTCGAAGTCTCGTTGCCTTCCTGACGGCCATCGGGGTAGCGGCGCATGTAGTCGAAGACCTTGGCCTGCGAGACCTTCACCATCTGGCCGGCGTGCAGTTCCGGGACGTCGACCGGCTCGTTCTTCAACAGGCCTTCGATGGCGTCGCCGTTCCAGCGCGCGACCTCGACCCACATCCATTCGTTGCCGCCGCCGCGCGTGGTGAACGGCGCCTTCACGAGGATGTATTCGCCGGGCTGCAGGCCCTTGGCGAATGCGTCGCGCAGCTTGGGCAACTGCGCGTTGGCGGCTTTGCTGGCGGCGAGCAGTTCGTCGTTGTGCTTCAGTCGGGTGACCCGGTCTTCGTCGGCGCCGAAGACCGAGACCAGCATGGCTGTCTGCTGCGCGTAGCGATCGGGGCCCTTGTAGCGGTCGAAGCGGATCTCGTAGAGCCTGTTCTGCGGATCGCCGCTTTCCCGGGTGCCGTTGACCAGCGAGAGCCTTGCCACCGCCGCGGCGTTGGGCTTCATGCCCTTGAGCATCGGGTCGCGCGCGGCGGCGTGCTTGAGTGCGCGCAGGTCCATGTCGAACTGGCCGGGCTGCGTCAGCGTGATGCCTTCGACCATCGCCTGCGAGAAGGCGTTGAGCAGGTTGCCCATCGGCCGGTTGTCCGACCATGAGAAATCGCTCACCACCACGTCGGGCAGGCCGAACTTGCCCATGCCGAGCGAGATGGCCCGCACAAGGTCGCCGTTGCGGTAGGCGTGGATGGTCATGTGCTGCGACACGTCGGGAAGGCCATTGGCCCAGCTGTCGATGCGCCGCTTCTGCCATTCGTCGGGCGAGAAGACCTCGCGCGTCTCCTCGTCCCACAGAAGGCCGTCGGTGTCGCGCGCGACCTGCAGCGTGACCTGCAGCGCCTTCTGCATGGCGGCCGAAGACAGTTGCGAGGGGTGTGCGAAATCGAGGATCAGCGCCTTGTCCGCCTTCTGCAGCGCTTCCGCCTGCTCGCGCGAGATGCCGCGGCCGAATCGCTGCAGCGATTCCATGTCGGGCGCGCGGTACTCCTTCAGCACGGTGGTGGTGTTCCAGTTCGCGAAGACCACGGGCGCGCTGACGGAGGAGGGCGACGGCATCGACGCCAGGAGCTTCGGACTGCCGCCGCTCTTGCCGAGCGCACCGCGCAGCGCGGCCACGGGGTCGGTAGCTGGCGCCTTGGCGTAGTAGATGGCGAACTGGAAATGGATGGGGCCGGTCTTCAGCGGCGAGCCTGCTGGCACCGGCGCGCCGGGGACGGGCTTGGCTGCGCTTTGTGCGGCGGCTGGCGGCGTGGCCGGAGCAGCGGCGAGGGCCGCGGTGCTCATCGAGAGGACGAGGGCGGTGAGTGCGAGGTGGAACGGCAGGCGCATGTTCGTGTCGTTGTCGTTGTTGATACGGGCCTAGCCGCGCCGCGAGCCGGCCGCGCGCGGCGTGCCCGGCAGCAGGTGGTCCAGCGGCAGCGCCGTTTCGGACTTGATCTCGCGCAGCACGATGCTCGAGCGCACGTGCGTCACGCCGGGCAGGCTGAACAGCACCTCGTGCAGGAAGCGCTCGTAGTGCTTCATGTCGGGCACGGTCACGTTGAGGATGTAGTCGGCCGGGCCGGTGGCCGACACGCAGCGGATGATCTGCGGACTCGCGGCCACGGCCTCCTCGAAGCGCTGCACCATCGCCTCGCTGTGGCGGTCGAGGTTCACCTCGGCCACGGCCGAGACGTGCAGGCCCACGAGCTCGGGGTCGACCAGCGTGGTGTAGCCGCGGATGACGCCGGCGGCCTCCATGTCCTTGATGCGCTTCCAGCAGGGCGTGGGCGAAAGGCCGACGGCCTCGGAGATCTGCTGCACGGTCTGGCGTCCGTCGTGCTGCAGCGCGGAGAGGATCTTGAGGCAGTGCTCGTCGAGTGAAACGGTGCCGGCATTCATCGCGGAGGTCGCGTGTAGTGATGAGGTTCGGAGGGGCCGAGTGCCGATCCCGTCCGTCGTCGCGATTCTCCCCGATCGATGCGTCCGGGCAATGCAGTGCCTATGCGTCGGCGGCGCGCGCGAATTCCAGCGGCAGGTCCTTGAACTGCTTCTTCAGCGAGGCCTCGGGCGAGCCGCCCACCACGATGCGCGCGAAGGCATCGAGCGGGCTGAAGAAGGCGGGGCGCAGCGTGCCGAGCTTGCTTTCGTCGACGATCAGGAAGCTCTGCGACGCGCTGCGGATGGCGGCCTGCTTCACCGGCACCTCGTGGAAGTTGGAGCAGCTCGCGCCGCGTTCCAGGTCGATGCCGCCTGCCGAGATGAAAGCCTTGTTCACGCCCAGCCTGGCAAGGTACTGCAGGCCCTCGTCGGAGAAGAAGGTGGCCGAGGAGGGGTGGTAGAGCCCGCCCAGCAGCATCAGCTGCGTGTTCGGGCGGCGGCTCAGCACTGAAGCGATGTTCGTGGAGTAACACACCACGCTCAGCGGCATCTCCGGCGGCAGCGCCTCGGCGAAATGGACCATGGTGGTGCCGCAGTCGATGAACAGGCTGTCGTGCGGCTGCACCAGTCCGGCGGCGCGCTCGCAGGCCAGACGCTTGTTGGCCGCGTGCTGGTCGCTGGCCTCGTCGAGCGAGTAGCGCTCGGCGCCCGGCAGCGTGGTCGCAAGCACATAGCCGCCCAGGGCGGAGAGGGGCGATTCGGCCGACGACAGGTCGCGGCGGATGGTCATCTCCGTCACGTCGAGCTGCTGCGCCGCCTGCTTGATCGGCAGCGGGCCACCGGCCTCGACGAGTTCCTGCATCCTGGCCAGGCGCACGGCCCGGGCCTCGGCTCCCGCGGTTCTTCGCATGTTCGGTTTCCTCTGGTCCACGTGCCGGAGTATCGGGCATCGCATGCTGTTTCAATGTTGTTTGAAAAACATATTGCGCGATTAAATGTTGTTGTAATAACATTTGCGGCAACACGAACGACACACGGCCGCGCCGCCACGCGACGCAGCCCGGAGACAAAGACATGCCCCTTGCCTGCCCGCCGCAGATGCGGCCTTCGCGCGCCACGGCGCCCGCCAACTCATGACTTCCACTTCCCTCGTTCGCCCGAGCGGCGCGGTGCGTTCGCGCCCGGCGTCGCCCGCCACTGGCGCCGCTACCGCTGTTACGGCTGCACCTGTACAGGCGCACCCGACCGCCGCGCGCAACACCGCCCAGCCCTTCGACCTCGGCTGGATCGACGGCATCCGCTTCAACCTCTCCGCCGCCGAGCGCCGCGTGGCCACGTTGCCCGGCCGCCGCTCGGTCAAGAAGGACGCGCAGGCCGGCTGGCTGCTCAAGGCCATCACCTGCATCGACCTGACCAC
The DNA here is from genome assembly GCF_056867935.1 of Variovorax sp. TLI9-5A. Taxonomy (NCBI): domain Bacteria; kingdom Pseudomonadati; phylum Pseudomonadota; class Betaproteobacteria; order Burkholderiales; family Comamonadaceae; genus Variovorax; species Variovorax sp. TLI9-5A. The sequence goes on from NZ_CP200310.1 coordinate 2,333,810, forward strand.
GCTCAGCGGCGACGACACCGCCGAGCGCGTGAAGCGGCTCTGCGCCAAGGCCGCGATGCCGGTTCGCCCCGACCTGCTGGCCGCGCTGGGCTTCGCCGACCGCAAGCTGCACACCGGCGCGGTGTGCGTCTATCAGCGCTTCGTGTCGACGGCGGTCGAGGCGCTGGCGGGCACCGGCATTCCGGTTGCGGCTGTGTCCACGGGCTTTCCGGCGGGGCTGATCCCGCACGAGCTGAAGCTCAAGGAGATCGAGGCCTCGGTGCGCGATGGCGCCTCGGAGATCGACATCGTCATCACCCGCGAGCACGTGCTTGCCGGCCAGTGGAAGAAGCTCTACGACGAAATGCTCGACTTCCGCCGAGCGGCGGGCGAGGCGCATGTGAAGGCGATCCTCGCGACGGGCGAGCTCAAGACGCTGCGCAACGTCGCGAAGGCTTCCATGGTCTGCATGATGGCCGGCGCCGACTTCATCAAGACTTCCACCGGCAAGGAGGGCGTGAACGCCACGCCGCTGGTCACGCTCGCAATGCTGCGGATGATCCGCCAGTACGAGGTCCGCACCGGCCTGCGCGTGGGCTACAAGCCCGCGGGCGGCGTCTCCACCGCGAAGACCGCGCTCGACTACCAGGTACTCATGAAGGAAGAGCTGGGCCGCGACTGGCTCGAGCCCGACCTGTTCCGCATCGGCGCCTCCACGCTGCTGGCCGACATCGAGCGCCAGCTGGAGCACCACGTCACCGGCCGCTACTCGGCCTACAACCGCCACCCGATCGGATGAGCCCGATGAGCAACAACAACAGCGGCAGCAGCAGCGTCGCACGCTATTTCGACACCATGGACTACGGCCCCGCGCCCGAGAGCGACACCGACGCGCGCGAATGGCTCGCGCGCCACGCCGAGGGCTTCGGCCATTTCATCGACGGGCGCTTCACGCCTGCTTCCGAGGGCGCGCATTTCGACACGGCCGAGCCGGCCACCGACCAGCGCCTCGCACGCATCGCCCAGGGCTCGGCGAAGGACGTCGATGCCGCCGTGGCGTCTGCGCGTGCCGCGCAGCCCGGCTGGCATGCGCTCGGCGGCCATGGCCGCGCGCGGCATCTCTATGCCCTCGCACGCATGGTGCAGCGCCATGCGCGCCTGCTTGCGGTGGTGGAGGCGCTGGACAACGGCAAGCCGATCCGCGAGACGCGCGACCTCGACGTGCCGCTGGCCGCGCGCCACTTCTATCACCACGCCGGCTGGGCTCAACTGCAGGAGCGCGAGTTCGCCGACCAGGTGCCGCTGGGCGTGGTCGGCCAGATCATTCCGTGGAACTTCCCGCTGCTGATGCTCGCGTGGAAGATCGCGCCCGCGCTCGCGCTGGGCAACACCGTGGTGCTGAAGCCCGCCGAGTTCACGCCGCTGAGCGCCTTGCTCTTCGCCGAGCTCGCGGCGCAGGCGGGCCTGCCGCGCGGCGTGCTCAACGTGGTGACGGGCGATGGCGCCACGGGCGCGGCGCTGGTGGCGCACGAGGGCGTGGACAAGATCGCGTTCACCGGCTCGACCGAGGTGGGGCGGCTGATCCGCACCGCGACGGCGGGCACGGGCAAGTCGCTCACGCTGGAGCTGGGCGGAAAGTCGCCTTTCATCGTGTTCGACGACGCGGACATAGACGCCGCCGTGGAAGGCGTGGTCGACGCGATCTGGTTCAACCAGGGCCAGGTGTGCTGCGCCGGCTCACGGCTGCTGCTGCAGGAAGGCGTTGCCGACGATTTCATCGCGCGGCTCAAGCGCCGCATGCAGACCCTGCGCGTGGGCCCGCCGCTGGACAAGGCGATCGACATGGGCAGCCTGATCGACCCCACGCAGCTCGAACGCGTGCGCTCGCTCGTGGCCACCGGCGTGCGCGAAGGCGCGAGCTGCTACCAGGCGCCGGGCGCGCTGCCGCCGGGCGGCAACTTCTTTCCGCCGACGCTGCTGACGGGCGTGCAACCGGCATCCACCGTCGCGACCGAGGAAATCTTCGGCCCGGTGCTGGTGACGATGACATTCCGCACGCCCGACGAAGCCGTCGTGCTGGCCAACAACACGCGCTACGGCCTCGCCGCCAGCGTGTGGAGCGAGACCATCGGCCTCGCGCTGGGCATCGCGCCGCAGCTGCAGGCGGGCGTGGTGTGGGTCAACGCGACCAACCTGTTCGACGCGGGTGTGGGCTTCGGCGGGTACCGCGAATCGGGCTACGGCCGCGAGGGCGGGAGAGAGGGCTGCTACGAGTACCTGAAGCCGCGTGCGTGGGCGCAGCGCAAGCCGCGTCCTGATGCCGTGGCTGCTGCGGCTGTGGCGGCGAACGAAGCTGCGGACACGAAGAGCGAGTCTGCGCTCGCGCTGCCCGCCATCGACCGCACCGCCAAGCTCTTCATCGGCGGCAAGCAGGTGCGCCCGGATGGCGAGCTCTCTCGTTCCGTCTTTGCAGCCAACGGGCAGGCTGCCGGAGAGATTGGGGTGGGCAACCGCAAGGACATCCGCAACGCCGTCGCCGCCGCGCGCTCGGCTGCGGGCTGGTCGAGCGCGACGCCGCATCGCCGCGCGCAGGCGCTGTATTACCTTGCCGAGAACCTCTCGGCCCGTGCCGGCGAGTTCGCGGCGCGCATCTCCAGCCTGACCGGCGTTGCCGCAAAGGCCGCGCAGGCCGAGGTCGACGCATCGGTGAGCCGCCTGTTCGCCTACGGCGCCTGGGCCGACAAGTACGAGGGTACGGTGCATGTGCCGCCGCTGCGCGGCGTGGCTTTGGCCACGGTCGAGGCGATCGGCGTGGTGGGAGTCGTGTGCCCGGATGAAGCGCCACTGCTGTCCTTCGTGAGCCTGCTCGCGCCGCTCATGGCCATGGGCAACCGCACGGTGATCGTGCCCAGCGAGAAGCACGCGCTGGTCGCCACCGACTTCTACCAGGTGCTCGAAACCTCCGACCTGCCGGCCGGAGTAATCAACCTCGTGACCGGCCCGGCCGCGAGCCTCGCGCGTACGCTGGCGGAGCACGACGACGTCGACGCGCTCTGGGTCTTCGGCGCGAAGGAGCTGTCGCGCGATGCCGAGCGGCTGTCGGTGGGCAACCTCAAGCGCACGCTGGTCGACCACGGCCTGGCCACCGACTGGCATGACGCCGCCTCGGCCGAGGGGCCCGCTTTCCTGCGGCACGCCACGCAGGTCAAGAACATCTGGATTCCCTATGGCGAATGAGCCGAACCAGCGCAGGGCCGTTGGGCGTGGCACCGGAACCAAGGGAAATCCCCGAATAGAAAACGTTTGCGCAAACGTTTTCTTTCTCTAGGATCGCAATCGCGAAAGCCGTTCATTTCGAGGAGACAGACCGCATGCTGAAGTCCATCCATCCGCTGCTCAACGCAGACGTGCTCCACGCCCTGCGCGCCATGGGCCACGGCGACGAGCTGGTGCTGTGCGACGCCAACTTCCCGGCCGACTCGGTCGCCCGCCAGACCTCGCTGGGCCGGCTGCTGCGCATCGACGGCGTGGGCACCACCGAGGCGGCGCGCGCCATTCTTTCGGTGCTGCCGCTGGACAACGCGGTGGAAGATCCGGCGCGGCGCATGGAGATCATGGGCGCGCCCGATGAGATTCCGCCCGTGCAGCAGGAGATGCAGCGCGAGATCGACGCGGCCGAAGGGCGCTCCCGTCCGATGGGCTCCATCGAGCGCTTCGCCTTCTACGAAGCGGCACGCCGCGCGTACTGCGTGATCGCCACCGGCGAGCGCCGCTTCTACGGCTGCTTCGTGTTCAAGAAGGGCGTGCTCGCCCCCGAGGCCTGATCGCGATGACAGCTGTTTCCCCGCATCAGCAGCAGCACGGCGTCGCCGTGCTCGGCATCTTCGTGGCGGACCTCGCCTTCCGGGCGGCCGACCTTCCGGGCGTGGGCCAGACCATCGCCGGCTCCGGCTTCGCCATGGGCCCTGGCGGCAAGGGCTCGAACCAGTCGGTGGCGGCGGCGCGCGCGGGCGCGCAGGTGACCTTCATCTCCAAGCTCGGGCAGGATGCCTTCGGCGCCAACGCGCTCGCACTGTGGGCGCAGGAAGGCATCACGCCGCGCGTGCCGCAGGTGACGACGCAGCCGACCGGCGCGGCCTTCATCTACGTGCACGAGGTGACGGGCGACAACGCCATCATCGTGGTGCCCGGCGCGGCGGCGCTCATCGATTTGGCGGACGTGGATGCCGCCGCCGACGCCATCCGCGGTGCGCGCGTTTTCGTCACGCAGCTGGAACAGCCCGCTGGCGCCGCGCAGCGCGGCCTTGAGCTTGCGCGCGCTGCCGGCACGGTGACGGTATTCAACCCCGCGCCCGCGCTGCCGTTCGACGATGCCGTGTACCCGCTGTGCGACTTCATCACGCCGAACGAGCATGAAGCGGCGGCGCTGAGCGGCATCGCCGTAGAGACCGTCGAGGACGCGCGCCGCGCGGGCGACTTCTTCCTCTCCAAGGGCGTGGGCTGTGCGCTCATCACGCTCGGCGACAAGGGCGCGCTGCTGCACAGCGCCAGCGAGTCGGTGCATCTGCCCGTGTTCCATGCCGGCGTCGTGAAAGAGACAGCTGGTGCTGGCGATGCCTTCAACGGCGGCTTCGCGGCTGCGCTGGCGGAAGGCGCCTCGCCGCTGGAAGCCGCGCGCTTCGGCTCGGCCGTGGCGGCCATCTCGGTCACGCGCGCGGGCACCGCGCCTTCGATGCCCACGCGCGCCGAGGTCGACGCGCTGCTGGGCCGGGCTGCTGCCTGAGACGCGAGCCGCAAAGGAGCTTTCCGTGAAATTCAGGTTTTCAGACCGCGAGCTCAACTTCCTGGTCGGCATCAACGTCGCGATCCTCGTGGTCGCCACGGTGCTTTCGAAGGGCGACTTCCTCGACGTCTACAACTTCCAGTCGATGGGCGGCCAGTTGCCCGAACTCGGCCTGCTGGCCATGGGCGTGGCGCTGTCGATGATCTCCGGCAACGGCGGCATCGACCTCTCGGGCGTGGCGCTGGCCAACCTCTCGGGCGTGGTGGCCGCCACGCTGGCTCCGATGCTGGTGGAGGCCGATGCCTCGCCCTGGCTCTACACCGGCGCCTTCACGGTCATCGCGCTGGCAGTGGGGCTGGCTGGCGGGCTGCTCAACGGCGTGCTGATCGCCCGCGCGGGCCTTACGCCCATTCTCTGCACGCTGGGCACGCAGCTGCTCTACACCGGCCTGGCGGTGGTGCTCACCGGCGGCTCGAGCCTGCGCGTGGGCAACGCGGAGCCGCTCTCTGCCATCGGCAACGAGAACGTGCTGGGCGTGCCCATTCCGTTCGCGATCTTCGTCGTGATGCTGCTGGCCGTGGGCTGGCTGCTCAAGCAGAGCCCGTTCGGCATCCGGCTCTTCCTGCTGGGCACCAACGCCAAGGCGGCGCGCTACGCGGGCATTCCGCAGGGCCGCATGCTGATTGCCACCTACGCGCTGTGCGGCGTGCTGGCGGCGGTGGCGGGCGTGATCATCGCGGGCCGGACGGCCAGCGTGAAGTCGGACTACGGCAATTCCTACCTGCTGATCGCCATCCTCATCACCGTGATGGCGGGCGTGCGGCCGCAGGGCGGCTACGGGCGCATGGTGTGCCTGTTCTTCTCGGCCGTGGCGCTGCAGCTGCTGTCGAGCACCTTCAACCTGCTGGGCATTTCCAACTTCTTCCGCGACTGCGCCTGGGGCCTGCTGCTGCTGTTCTTCCTGGCATCGGCACGCCTGAGCCTGGGCGACCTGCGCAGCTTCATCTCCGTTTCGCGCACCAGCGCACCGCCGCATCAGCCCCCTCCTGGCGCGACGCACAGAACCACCGAGGGCTAGGAGACAAACGAACATGCTGAAGAAAACCAAGATCGCCTGCACCGTGCTCGCACTGGGCACCGTGGCCTTCGCCTCGGCGCTGCATGCGCAGGGCAAGCCGCAGGACATCGTCACCGTGGTGAAGATCACCGGCATCAGCTGGTTCAACCGCATGGAAGTGGGTGTGAAGGAGTTCGGCACCAGCACGCCGGGCGTGGCCACGCGCCAGATCGGCCCGGCCCAGTCCGACGCCGCGCAGCAGCAGCGCCTGGTGGAAGACCTGGTGGCCAAGAAGGTCGACGCGATCGCGGTGGTGTCGATGGACCCGCCCACGCTGGAGCCTGTGCTCAAGCGCGCGATGGAGCGCGGCATCAAGGTCGTCACGCACGAGGCCGACAACCAGAAGAACACCATGGTCGACATCGAGGCCTTCGACAACACGGCCTACGGCGCGCGCATCAACGAGCGCCTGGCCGCCTGCATGGGCCAGCAGGGCAAGTGGACCTCGCTGGTCGGCTCGCTGGGCAGCCAGTCGCAGGTGCAGTGGGCCGACGGCGGTGCCGCGAACGCGAAGAAGTACCCCAAGATGCAGCTGGTCGACGCCAAGAACGAGTCGCTCAACGACGCCGAGAAGGCCTACGGCAAGGCCAAGGAAATGCTGCGCAAGCACCCTGACCTGAAGGGCTTCCAGGGCTCGTCGTCGCTGGACGTGCTGGGCATCGGCCGTGCGGTGGAAGAAGCCGGCCTGGCGGGCAAGATCTGCGTCTTCGGCACCGGCCTGCCGAGCGAGGCGGCCAAGTTCCTCGAGTCGGGCGCGGTCGGCGGCATCGCCTTCTGGGACCCGAAGGACGCCGGCATCGTCATGAACAAGGCGGCCAAGATGCTGCTCGACGGCAAGACCATCACCGACGGCACCGACATGGGCGTGCCGGGCTACAACAAGGTTTCGGTGAAGAAGGGGCCGGGCGTGGGCATCATCGTCACGGGCCAGGCCTGGGTCGAGGTCGACAAGCAGAACTACAAGAAGTATTCGTTCTGACCCGACTGCAGCCATGACCCTGACCGCGCCTTCCACGCAAGCAAGCCCAAGCCCGGCCGGCGCACCGGCCGGGCGCCGGGTGTTCCTCGAAGTGCAGGACGTGCACAAGCGCTTCGCGGGCGTGCACGCGCTGCGCGGCATCGACCTGCGCATCGAGGCCGGCGAGATCTACCACCTGCTCGGCGAGAACGGCTGCGGCAAGAGCACGCTGATCAAGATCATCTCGGGCGCGCAGCCGCCGAGCCAGGGGCGCATCGTGATCGACGGGCAGCCGTACGACTCGCTGTCGCCGCTGCAGGCGCTCAGCCTCGGCATCGAGACGGTCTACCAGGACCTGTCGCTGCTGCCGAACATGAGCGTGGCCGAGAACGTCGCGCTCAGCGAGCAACTCGTCGCCACCGGCGGCCGGCTGGCGCGCCGCTTCGACCGCAAGGCGCTGGCGGCCACGGCCGCGCGGGCGCTGGAGGCGGTGAAGCTGCCGACCGACGCGGCCTTTCTCGCGCGGCGCGTGGACGAGATGCCCATCGCCACGCGGCAGCTCGTCGCCATCGCGCGCGCGGTGGCGACCCGCGCGCGCATGGTCATCATGGACGAGCCCACCACCTCGCTCACGCAGAAGGAGGTGGACAACCTCGTGCACGTGGTGGAGGTGCTGCGCGGGCAGGGCGTGGCCGTGCTCTTCGTGAGCCACAAGCTCGACGAGTGCATGGCCATGGGCGGCCAGGCCATCGTGTTCCGCGACGGCACGAAGGTGGCGCAGGGCCCGATCCGCGACTTCACCAAGGCCGAGATCACGCACTGGATGACCGGCAAGCACCTCGACGGCGAGCGCTATCGCCACGGCACGCACGGCGGCGACGAGCTGCTGAAGGTGGAGTCGCTGGGCCGTGGTGCGCAGTTCAGCGATGTGAGCTTCACGCTGCGCAAGGGCGAGATCCTCGGCGTGACCGGGCTGCTCGACTCCGGCCGCAACGAACTCGCGCTGGCGCTGGCCGGCGTGCAGGCCGCCGACCGCGGGCGCGTGCTGCTCGACGCGAAGGAGATCGTGCTGAAGACGCCCACCGACGGCATCCGCCAGGGCATCGGCTACGTGCCCGAAGACCGCCTGAGCGAGGGCCTGTTCCTCGACAAGCCGATCCGCGACAACATCGTCACGGCGGTGCTCGACCGCCTGCGCGGGCGCTTCGGCGCGCTCGACACGGCCCAGTGCCAGGCGCTGGCCGAGCGCACCGTGAGCGACCTGCAGATCGCCACCCCCGACGTCGACAGGCCGGTGCAGTCGCTCTCGGGCGGCAACCAGCAGCGCGTGCTCATCGGGCGCTGGCTGGCCATCGGGCCGCGCGTGCTGATATTGCACGGCCCCACCGTGGGCGTGGACGTGGGCTCCAAGGACACCATCTACCGCATCGTGCAGCGGCTGGCCGGGCAGGGCCTGGGCGTGATCCTGGTGAGCGACGACCTGCAGGAGCTGCTGCAGAACTGCGACCGCATCCTGCTGATGCGCAAGGGCCGCATCGCCAACGACTTCGACGCGCAGGGGCTCGCCGAGAGCGACCTCTACCACGCGCTGGTTTCCGACACACCTTCCCCCGCATTCTCATGACGGCTTCCACCATGCAAGCGCAGTCCGCGCCCGCAACTTCGCAGCCGGCCGCATCCGTGCCCGGGACGCGGTTCTCGCTGCGCGGCTGGCTCGCGCAGCGCCCCTCGGTCTTCACGCTGGCGCTGATCGTGCTGGCCAGCCTGGCCGTGGGCGCGATCAACCCGAGCTTCTTCCAGCTGCCGGTGCTGTTCGACATCGTGCGCGCCTGCACGGTGCTGGGCCTGTTCGCGCTGGGCGTGCTGATCGTGCTGGCGGCCGGCGGCATCGACGTGTCGTTCGCGGCCATCGCCGCGCTCACCATGTACAGCATCACCAAGCTGGTGCTGAACTACTTTCCGGAAGCGCCCATTGCGCTGCTGCTGGTTGCCGGCGCGGCGAGCGGTGCGCTGCTGGGCGTGATCAACGGGCTGCTGGTGCACTGGCTCAAGGCGCCTTCGCTGATCGTGACCATCGGCACCCAGTACCTGTACCGGGGCATCCTGCTGACCTTCGTGGGCACCGTCTTCTTCATGAACGTACCCGCGCCGATGGATGCCTTCGGCAAGCTGGCGCTGTGGCGCTTCGACACGCCGCAGGGCCTGCACGTGGTGCTGCCCGCGACCGTGCTGGTGCTGGTGTTCGCGGCGGTGCTGACATGGTGGCTGCTGAACCGCACGCTGATCGGCCGCGCGGTGTACGCCATCGGCGGCAGCCTCGCGATCGCGGAGCGGCTGGGCTACAACCTGCGCACGGTGCACGTTTTCGTGTTCGCGTACGCGGGGTTCCTGTCGGGGCTGGCGGGCATCGTGCATGTGTCGAGCACGCGGCTGGCGAACCCCTTCGACCTGGTGGGCAACGAGCTGGACGTGATCGCCGCCGTGATCCTCGGCGGCGCGCGCATCACCGGCGGCAGCGGCACCGTGGGCGGCACGCTGCTGGGCGTGGTGCTGGTCACGCTGATCAACAACGTGCTGATCCTGGCCGGGGTGCCCAGCACCTGGCAGAAGGTGATCATCGGGGCGTTCATCCTGGTGGCGGGCGGCTTCTTCGCGATGCGCAGGCAGGACTGAGACTGGCGGCGCAGGTTTTCTCGGAATTTGGCTGATTGAAAAAGAAAATCGCACTTTTTCGCCGTATGGAGGAGGATTTTTCTCCAAACAAGGGTCTGCGCTAGTGCATTGAAGAAGCACTTCCCCGGAGGGCGGCAGAACAATTCCGGGCATGAATGCCCCACTCAATGCCACCGCGATAAGACGGCCCGGCTACCAACTCTCCGACAACATCTGGGCCGAGTCCGGCTCGGTTTTCCTGACCGGCACTCAGGCGCTGATCCGCGTACTCGTGATGCAGGGCCGGCGTGATGCGCAGCGCGGCCTGCATACCCAGGGCTTCGTCAGCGGCTACCGCGGCTCGCCGCTGGGCATGGTCGACCAGGCGATCTGGAAGGCCGGCGAGCGCTTCAAGCAGACCGGCATCCGCTTCGTGCCTGCCGTGAACGAGGAGCTTGCGGCCACGCAGGTGCTGGGCACCCAGCGTGTGGAATCGGACCCCGAGCGCACCGTCGATGGCGTGTTCGCCATGTGGTACGGCAAGGGCCCGGGCGTCGACCGCGCGGGCGACGCGCTCAAGCACGGCAACGCCTACGGCTCCTCGCCGCATGGCGGCGTGCTGGTGGTGGCGGGCGACGACCACGGCTGCGTGTCGTCGTCGATGCCCCACCAGAGCGACCACGCCTTCATGGCATGGCGCATGCCCATCATGCAGCCCTCCAGCGTGGCCGAGTATCTGGAGTTCGGGCTGTACGGCTACGAGCTCTCGCGCTACTCGGGCGCGTGGGTCGGCATGGCGGCGCTGTCGGAAGTGGTTGAAAGCGCGGGCACCGTCGACCTCGACGCGATCAACGCCCGCGTCGACGCATGGGAAGACGCCGGCGCGGTGAGCGCCGCCACCGGCCACCGCCCGCCGCCCGACGGCCTGCACTACCGCTGGCCCGACCTGCCTTCGCTGCGTATCGAGTCGCGCCTCGAAGACAAGCTCGCGGCCGTGGCCGCATTCACCAGGCGCAACAGCATCGACCGCCACGTGATCGTGAGCGAGCACGCCAAGGTGGGCATCGTCACCTGCGGCAAGGCGCACCACGACCTGATGGAAGTGCTGCGCCGGCTCGAGCTTTCTCCCGAGCAACTGGCCCGCGCGGGCGTGCGGCTCTACAAGATCGGCCTGAGCTTTCCGGTGGAGCAGACGCGCATCAAGGCCTTTGCACAGGGGCTGGAAGAGATCCTCATCGTCGAGGAGAAGGGCGCGGTGGTCGAGACGCAGCTGCGCGACATCTTCTACAACGCGCCCGCCGACGCGCGCCCCGTTCTCGTGGGCAAGCACGACCGCGAAGGCCAGCCGCTGGTGTCGGCGCTGGGCGAGCTGCGGCCCTCGCGGCTCATCGAGCTGGTCGCGCACTGGCTGGCCGTGCACTTCCCCGAGAACCACGACCTGGGCGACCACCTGCAGCACGTTCGCGACTTCACGCCACCCGAGCTGCTGGCCAACGCGAGCGACGCGGTCAAGCGCCTGCCGTACTTCTGCGCCGGCTGCCCGCACAACACCAGCACCAAGGTGCCCGAAGGCTCGACCGCGCGCGCCGGCATCGGCTGCCACTTCATGGCGAACTGGATGGACCGCAGCACCGCAGGGCTGATCCAGATGGGCGGCGAGGGCGTCGACTGGATCTCGCACGCCATGTTCACCAAGACGCCGCACGTGTTCCAGAACCTGGGCGACGGCACCTACTACCACTCGGGCTACCTCGCGATCCGCCAGGCCGTGGCGGCCAAGGCCACGCTCACCTACAAGATCCTCTTCAACGACGCGGTGGCGATGACCGGCGGGCAACCGGTCGATGGCGTCATCAGCGTGGACGCCATCGCGCGGCAGGTGGAGTCTGAAGGCGTGAGCAAGGTCGTGGTGGTGAGCGACGCCATCGGCAAGTACGACGCCATCAAGAACCGCTTTCCGCACGGCACCGAGTTCCACGACCGCGCCGCGCTCGACGACGTGCAGCGCCGCCTGCGCGAGATGGTGGGCGTGACCGTGCTCATCTATGAACAGACCTGCGCCGCCGAGAAGCGCCGCCGGCGCAAGAAGGGCGAACTCGCCGATCCGCCGAAGCGCCTCTTCATCAACGAGGCCGTGTGCGAAGGCTGCGGCGACTGCGCCGTGCAGAGCAACTGCGTGGCCGTGCTGCCGCACGAGACGCCGATGGGCCGCAAGCGCAAGATCGACCAGACCAGCTGCAACAAGGACTACTCCTGCGCCAAGGGCTTCTGCCCCAGCTTCGTGGGCGTGACGGGCGGCAAGCTGCGCCGCAAGAGCGGCGCGCTCGCGGCGGGCCCCGATGCCTTCCTGCACCGCGTGGCCGCGCTGCCGCATCCGGCCGAACATGCATGGACCGGCCCGTACGACCTGCTCGTGACCGGCGTGGGCGGCACCGGCGTGGTGACCGTGGGCGCGGTGATCGCGATGGCCGCGCACCTCGAAGGCAAGGCCGCGAGCGTGCTCGACTTCATGGGCTTCGCGCAGAAGGGCGGCTCGGTGCTGAGCTTCGTGCGCCTGGCCGATTCGCGCGAGCGCCTGCACCAGGTACGCATCGACACGCAGCAGGCCGACGCCATCCTCGCCTGCGACGTGGTGGTGGGCGCATCGGCCGACGCGCTGCAGACCGTGCGCCACGGACGCACGCGCGTGCTCGCGAACGTGCACGAGATTCCGGTGGCCGAGTCGCTGCGCAACCCCGATGCGGACCTGCACGTCGACCTGCTGCTGGAGAAGATGCGCTTCGTCGCCGGCGAAGAGCAGGTCGAGACTTTCGACGCGCAGAGCCTGGCGGAAGAGTTCCTCGGCGACACGCTGGCCGCCAACATCGTCGCGGCCGGCTATGCGTGGCAGCGCGGGCTGGTGCCGCTGAGCCTGGAGGCGCTGATGCACGCGATCGAACTCAACGGCGTGGCGGTGGCCGCGAACCAGTCGGCCTTCTCGCTGGGGCGGCTGGCGGCCGGCAACCCTGAAGCGCTCGATGCATTGCGCGCCGCGCCTGCCGATGCGCAGTCTTCCTCCGTCGACGAACGGCCGCTCGACGTGCTGATTGCCGACGCGCGCCGCCACCTCACGGGCTACCAGAACGCCGCATGGGCGGACCGCTTCGAGGTGCGCATCCGCAGCCTTCGCGAGCGCGAGGCTGCACTGCAGGGCGGCGATGCCAGCCTGCCCTTCACGCGCAACGCGGCGCGCAGCCTGCTGAAGCTCATGAGCTACAAGGACGAGTACGAAGTGGCGCGGCTCTACACCGACGGCGCCTTCCTGCAGAAGCTCAACGAGCAGTTCGAAGGCGATCTGAAGCTTGAATTCCACATGGCTCCGCCGGTGCTCTCGCGTGGCGCGCACGGGAAGGCTCCCGCCAAGATCCGCATCGGAAGCTGGATGCTGCCCGCGATGCGCTGGCTGGCGCACGGCAAGCGGCTGCGCGGCACCGCGTTCGACCCCTTCGGCCGCACCGGCGAGCGGCGCATGGAACGTGAGCTGATCTCGCATTTCGATGGGCTGCTCGACGCCATGGCGGGCGAGCTCTCGGCCGGCAACCAGGCGACGGCCGCGCGCATCGCGGCGCTGCCGCTGTCGATTCGCGGCTTCGGCCACGTCAAGCTCGCGAACTTCGAAGCTGCGAAGCTGCAGGAGGCGGAGCTGCTGCATCGCTTCTCGCCGACGCGCTACCCGAAGCCCGAGCGGGCGCCGTCCGCGGGCCAGATCAGGGGAATCGCGATCGTGGCCGGCGCGCGCTGAGCGCCGGGCTCAGCCCACCGCCTTGATGAGCTTGTCGCGCCCCGCCTTCGCGAGCATGGAGGCGACGGCGCACGAGGCGAGCCGGGCCGGTTCGGAGTCGGCGCGGCTCGTGAGGATCACCGGCACCTTCGTGCCCAGCACGATGCCCGCCGCATAGGCGCCGCCGAGGAAGGTCAGGCTCTTCGCGAGCATGTTGCCGGCGTCGAGGTCGGGCACGATGAGCACGTTGGCGCGGCCGGCCACCGGCGAGACGATGCCCTTGATGCGAGCGGCCTCGGCGTCGATGGCGTTGTCCATTGCCAGCGGGCCGTCGAGCACCGCGCCGGTGATCTGGCCGCGATCGGCCATCTTGCACAGCACCGCGGCGTCGAGCGTGGAGGGCACCTTGGCGTTGACCGTCTCCGTCGCGGAAAGAATCGCCACGCGCACCGCCGGCATGTGCAGCGCGTGCGCAAGATCGATCGCGTTCTGCACGATGTCGGCCTTCTCCTCCAGCGTGGGTGCGATGTTGATGGCCGCGTCGGAAATGATCAGCGGCTGCGCATGGCCCGGGATGTCCATCACGAAGCAGTGGCTGATGCGCCGCGAGGTGCGCAGGCCGCCTTCGCGGCGCACGACGGCACCCATGAGCTCGTCGGTGTGCAGGCTGCCCTTCATCAGAGCATCGACCTCGCCGCGCAGCGCCATGGCCACAGCCGCATCGGCCGCGGCGTGGCTGTGGGGCGCCTCGACGATCGCGATCCTGGAGAGATCGATGCCGGCCTCTTGCGCGGCTGCCTCGATCTTCGCGCGCGGACCCACGAGCGTCGGCACGATCAGGCCCAGCGACGCCGATGCCAGTGCAGCTTCCAGCGAGGCCGCGTTGGCGGGGTGCACCACCGCGACCCGCAGCGAGGGCAGGCCGCGCGCGGCGGCGATCAGGCGGTCGTAGTGCGGGTGGGCTGCGGGTGTGGACGACGCCATGCGGGCTCCTGGAGATGAAGGCAAGGGAATGAGTTACCGCAACGGTACTTGAAATCGGGCACCGTGTTTGTGTGTATCGCATCGCGTGCTGGCTCCGGCTTTGGCCTGCTGCCGGCGAAGCAGCAATCGAGCCGTCTCCGTATCCGATGCAAACCCGCAGGCCAATCTGTGACAGATTACGAGGATCCAATGCAACCGGAGCCAGGAAGCGTGTAAGTGCGGACCTCCCAAGCTCTCTTCCGCAGAGGCCCGGATACCGCAAGGTTCCGGGGCTCTTTGCTTTCCTTCTCACCGAAGCCACGATGTCTGCTTGAGAAAAGGTCGGAACGGTTCGTCGCTTTCACCTCATTTGGCAAATCTGCCCAATCTGGTTCGACTCTGGATAGAGTCTTCATTGCCGCAACATTCTCAATCCATTCGATGAATGAAGAGACTGCCTACTTGAGCAGCGCGGCAATATCCTTCCTGTCGCTGCTGCCCGCCGCGTTCTCGTAGGCGGTCTTTCCGCTGGCATCTTTGGTGTCGCGCTTCGCGCCCAGCGCGAGCAGTGCTTTTACGCCTTCGAGATTTCGGCCCTCCACGGCCATGTGCAACGGCGTCCAGCCCTGGAAGTCGCCCTTGGCGTTGATGTTGGCGCCTTGCTTTGCGAGCAGGTCGATCAGTTCCGCCGAGCCATCGTATGCGGCAGTGTGAATGGGAAGCCAGCCCTCGTCAGTCTTGAGATTGACGTCGGCGCCGCAGGCCAGCATCTTCTTGACGAGTTCAATCTTCTTGTTGGCTACTGCGTGGGAGAAGTTGGTGTCGCCACCGATATCCTTTGCCGCCGGAGCGAGCTTCTTGCACTCGGCGGCACTGGGCTTCTTGATGGGTTCGGCCGCCTGCGTCGTGCCGAGCGCCAGGCCCAACAAGACGGCGGCGATAGGGGGCAGTGTGCATTGAAGATAGGGGTGTTTCATGGATCCGGTCCTCTTTGTTTGTGATGGGGTTCCGCCGCGCATTGCATCGCACGAATGGATGAATGGCAGTCGATGGAGCGGTGCGAATATAGCGAAGCGGACAGGCTCGAAGTGCACTGAAAAAGTTTTCTTCGACCAGTTTGTGTGCGGTAGTTACGTCTTTCTGATCTAAACCCGCGAAAGAAAAATTGGAAATCCGATACCGGACACGCACGGGTTCGCGCAATGTGGTTCCTACTCGGCCAGTTGGCGTACGTGCGCGGCTCTTCCGATGCATCGCAGTGCCTGTAGTCCTTTCTGTGCATGACGTTTGGCACTGTCGGTATTCAGGTGTCTCGCTTTAAGGTAGACGCCTTGCGAACCCGATGCAGCACGGATCACCCGCACCTTAAAACCTATTGCTCTGTTCGCGCGTCTTTCGAGCAGATGGAAATAAGAACGTTGTCCGCTGTGTCACCAGCGCCGGCGCCATCGGGTTGTGATTCGTTGCCGTCCTCCTGCAAAGAGGGCGGCTGGTTCCGATGTGCCCTCGATGGGCACGCAATTTCGAGGGAGTTGATCTCATGGCAGTAGACATGTTCATGCGCGTCGAGGGCGCGAACGGTGAATCGAAGGATTCGAATCACAAGGAGTGGACGGACATCAAGTCGTTCGCATGGGGCGCCACGCAGCCTGGCAACATGGTCAGCGGTGGTGGCGGCGGTGTCGGCAAGGCGAGCTTCAACGATCTGCAGGTGCTGGCGCGCATCGACAAGGCGGCGCCTTCGGTGCTGAAGAACTGTGCGAGCGGCAAGCACCTGGGCAAGGTGGAAGTGTCGGTGTGCAAGGCCGGCGGCTCGCAGATCGAGTACACGCGCGTCACGCTCGAAGAAGTGCTGGTGACCTCGGTGCAGTACACGGCCGAACAGGGCTCGGACGCGGTGTTCGTGCAGTACTCGTTCCAGGCCGCGAAGGTGAAGCAGCAGTACTGGGAGCAGACCGACAAGGGCGGCAAGGGTGCCGAGACGGTGCTGGGCTGGAACATCAAGGAAAACAAGGAGGCCTGAGCTCTCTTTTGCCCGGCCGGTTCGCCGCTCGCGCGGCACGCGCCGGGCTCGCATTGACCAGGGAGCCTTCCACGAATGACCCGCAGCTTCATCGCCCACAGCGCGTTGGGCGAGCGCCTGAAGTTCCGCTCGATGACGGGACAGGAGCGCATTTCCGCACTGTTCGAGCATCGCGTGCGGCTCATCAGCGACATGCCCAACATCCCGCCCAAGCGCATGCTGGGCGAGGACATGAGCATCGAGGTGAACCTCGCCACCGAGCTTGGCGGCGCCGGCAAGCGCTTCCTGAGCGGGCAGGTCACGCGCTTTGCCTACGTGGGCAAGGACGACGGCGACATGTGCGTGTACGAGGCCACGCTGCGCCCGTGGCTGTGGTATGCCACGCGCCGCTCCGACTTCAAGATCTTCCAGTTCAAGACGGCGCCGCAGATATTGCAGGAGGTGCTCGCGCCCTACGGCTTCGCCATCGACGCGCGCCTGAGCGGCAACTACCGCACCTGGGACTACTGCGTGCAGTACTCCGAGAGCGACTTCAACTTCGTCAGCCGGCTGATGGAGCAGGAGGGCATCTACTACTTCTTCTCGCACGCGCAGGGCAGCCACCAGCTGGTGCTCTGCGACGGCCCTGATTCGCACACACCGCTGCCCAACGGCCCGGTGAAGGTGCCGTACCACGCCGGCGTGCTGGCCGCGCAGATCCTCGAGCAGGACTTCATCGACAGCTGGAGCCATTCGGAAGACATTGCTTCGGGCAACTTCGCGGCCGACGACTACGACTTCAGGAAGCCCAACGCCGAGATCGACACCGTGCGCCAGCAGCCGGCCGGCCACAGCCGCGACAACTTCGAGATCTACGACTGGCCCGGCGGCTACACCGAGCTTGGCGACGGCGAGAACTACGCTCGCCTGCGGCTGGAGCAGCTCGCCGGCCGGCGCGAACTGGTGAGCGCCGAAGGCAACCTGCGCCACATGGCGCCGGGCTACCTGTTCGAGCTGGCGCGCCACCCCAACGCCGAGGACAACCGCCGTTACCTGATCGAGGCCGTGAGCTACGACTTCCAGGAGAACGCGCTGCGGGTGGTGGGCGCGGCGGACGCGGCCTACAGCGAATCGACCAGCAGCACCAGCTACCGCCAGAGCTTCGAGGTGCTGCCCGACAGTGCGCCGTATCGCCCAGCGCGCGTCACGCCGAAGCCGCGCACCACCGGGCCGCAGACCGCGGTGGTGGTCGGCCCGGCGGGGGAGGAGATCCACACTGACCAGTACGGCCGCATCAAGGTGCAGTTCCATTGGGACCGCTATGGCCGGCGCGACGAGAACTCCTCATGCTGGATCCGCGTGTCGCAGACCTGGGCCGGCAGCAACTACGGCGCCATGCACATCCCGCGCATCGGGCAGGAGGTGATCGTCGACTTTCTCAACGGCGACCCTGACTACCCGATCGTCACCGGCTGCGTCTACAACGCCGCGCAGATGCCGCCGTGGGAACTGCCGCGCCACAAGACCCAGACCGGATTCCAGACCCACTGGAGCAAGGGCGGCGGCGGCAAGCACATGCTGCGCTTCGAGGACAGCCGGGGCACCGAGCACATCGAGCTCTCCACCGACCACGGCAACACCCACCTGCACATGGGTTACCTGATGAACCAGGGCTCGGGCGTGCAGCGCAGCTACGGCTTCGAGCTGCGCACCAACGAGTGGGGTTCCATCCGCGCCGACAAGGGCCTGCTGCTGACCACCTACACGCAGGACTTCGCGCGGAAGACATCGCGCGACAACCCCGACGGCCACGAGCACATGGGCGCCACGCTCGCGCAGAGCAACGCGCTCATGCAGGCGGCGGGGCAGGCCGTGGCCGCGACGAAATCCCTGGTGAGTGCCATGGCCCAGGGCAAGAACCAGATGCTCTCGGGGCTGGTGCAGGGCGTGCAGTCGCTGGGCGGCGTTTCGCAGGCCGTCACAGCGCTGGCGGCAGGCGGATCGCCCGAGGCTGGCGTCTCTGACGACCCCGACCCGGCCATGGCCGACGCGCAGCAGATGCTCGACCTGTCGCGCAAGATCGACAAGCCCGTGGTCTCCATCGTGAGCCCCGAAGGCCAGACCATGATCAGCCCCCGGCCCATCGTCGTGAGCTCGGGGCAGAGCGTGTCGATGCGCTCCGTCACGGCGCTGACCTTGACCACCGGCGCCCAGCTCACGCAGCTCGCCGCCAAGGGCATGCTCACGCAGGTGAGCGAGGGCGGGCAGATCAACGTGGTGTCCGACGGCGACATCGTCTCGCATGCGAGCGCTGGTGCGATCAACCTGGTGTCGAAGACCGACGCCTCCGTCACCTCCACGGCGGCCAACGCGAACCTCACCGGGCAGAAGTCGGTGGTGATCCAGGCAGCGGAGCAGGACGTGTTCGTCACCGCCAGGACGAGCATCTCGCTGATCTGCGGCAAGTCGTCGATCGTGCTGCTGGCGGATGGGACCGTGAAGATCAACGGCGTGAAGGGGCTGGTGAACTTCACGGACAACCTGGACCAGCGCGGCGGGAAGATTTTCCTGAACTGCGATGCGCCGATCGGCAGCCAGGCCGAAGAAGCCGTGGCGGAGGAGGACGTGCCAGTGGCGCCCGCGGCCGCTGCCACGTCTGCGCAAGCCTCGGAGCATGCCCTGCCCGCGGCGTCGCCGCCGGGCTATGTGACCACCGGCCTCGGCAAGGGCGTCGATGCGATTGCAGCGCGGTCACCCACGTTGCAGCGGCAGCTCAAGTTCCTGCAGGGCGACAAGTGGTCCATCAGCTACGGGCCTGCGGGCGGGGGCACCTATGCCAATACCAATTCGGGCATCAAGAAGATCGTGATCGACGGTGCCTATCAGAAAGACCCGTACAAGACCGCCGCGTCGCTGTCGCACGAGGTCGGGCACGCGATGTATTCGTACAGCTTCAAGCCCGATATTTCCTCGAAGGCCGCGTACGTCAACGGCATGCTCGGTTCCGAGGGTGAGGCTGCGCTGAACCAGATTCAGGTGCGGCGCGAGGTCTGGCGCGCGGCCAAGGTCGACATCCTCAAGGGGGCCGACCCCGCAAATGTGGAAGCCTTCAACGATGCCTACAACATCTGGGCGAAGGGGGGCACCCGCGAGGCTGCGAGGGCCGCGGCCGGCAAGTACTACGGCACGCTCACCACATCGACCACCGGCGAGCAGTACACGCAGTACTACGGCAACGGCTATGACAAGAAATATGCCGGCAAGCACTGAACCATGAATCCACAAGCTACGACGACCCTCACGCTCTGGCAGACCATCGAGACGCTGGCTGTGCAGTTGCCGTTCTCCACGCAGAACGTGGGCCGCACGTTGTCGACCACCCTCAGCGACACGCTTGCCGCTGGCGGCAACGTATTCCAGTTCTTCGAAGGCTCGCCCGTGCGCCTCGCGGACGGCACTGAGCTGGCGCGCATCGATCTGCGCATCAAGCGCGAAGACGCGAGCCGGGGCTTTCTGGTCCTGGAGCTGAAGGGGCGCTGTGTGCCGCTGGCCGAAGTGCGCCAGCACTATGCCGCGCTCGATATCACCGACGTGCCGCGCGGCCGTTCGCTCGACGAGGCGACCACCTTCACGGCCATGCCCGGCTGGGGCCGGCTGTCTTTCGGCTTCACCGAGCGCAACCCGGACTGCCTGGCCTTCGTGGCCTTCGACCCCGCATAGAACACCCCGCAAGAAAGCAGCCCTGATGAAGTACCACATCCAGGAAGGCCGGTTCGACGTGCCCGACGACGGACGCATCGACCGCTCGATGAACGTGCTGGCCATGCCCGACGGCTCGGGCACCACGCTCATCGTGAGCCGCGACGCGCTGCGCGAGCAGGAGAGCCTGGCGCAGTTCGTCACGCGGCAGATGAACGACCTGACGCGCCAGGTGAGCCAGCTGAAGGAGGTGTCGCGCACCGACATTGCCGTGGGCCCGGCCATCGCCAGCCTGCGGGCCATCGAACTCGCCACGCAGTTCAGGCAGAACGGGCAGGCGTTGTACCAGCGCCAGGCCGTGTTCCTGCTGCCGCAGGACCCTGCGGGCAGGGCCGTGCTCATTCTCACGGCCAGCAGCCCCGTGCCCTTCGATGCCGATGCGCTCGCGCTGTGGCGGCGCACGCTCGAGAGTTTTCAGCCCAGGGCCTGACACCTTCATGAAGGCCGCGACGACCCATGGCCGGTAAACCCGCTGCCCGGCTGCACGACCCCATAGCCCACACCAATGCGCACGCGCGCTTCTGGGCCAAGTTCGCGGGTGGGCTGATCGGCGGCATTGCCGTGGGCTTTGCTGCGGGCTTGGCGGCGGCCGCCGTTGTCGGCACCGGTGGGCTCGCGGGGCCGCTGGTGGCGGGCGCGGTGGTGGTGGGCGCGCGCATGGCCGGCGGCTACCTCGGCGCGAGCCTGGGCGAGTCGATCGCCGATGCGCTGGTGCCCGAGACCCTCACCGTGACCGGCATGATCACCAGCGGATCGTCGGACGTGTTCATCGACAGCAAAGCCATCGGCGCCGCCCGCGCCTCGCCAGAGATGCCGATGGACACCGTGAGCTGCAAGAAAGACTCGCCGCAAATTCTTCTTGCCGAGGGCGCGGAGACCGTGTTCGTCAACATGGGCGTCGCCTCGCGCAAGGACGACCACACCGAGTGCGGCGCCAAGGTGAGCGAAGGCTCGCCGACCGTCTTCATCGGCGGGCCGACCGCACGCGTGCGCGATGTGGCCGACGAAGTGCCGCTCATCTCGAAGGTGCTGGTGACCGTGTTTAACCTGGTCATGATCTACCGCGGCCTGCGCTGCCTGCCCAAGCTCGCGCGCCAGGGCAAGAACGCGCTGCCTTGCCTGATCGAAGGCGCGGTAGGGCTGGGCATGGGCATCCACGGCATGGTCAGCTCCTTCGGCAACCCGGTGCATGCGGCCACGGGCGGCAAGTTCCTGGGCGGCGAGAGCGAGCTCGACTTTAGCCTGCCGGGGCCGTTGCCCATCGCATGGCAGCGCTTCTACAGCAGCCACGACCTGCGCCGCGACGGCCCGCTGGGGCAGGGCTGGAGCCTGCCCTATGCGATGGAACTGCGGCTGGGCAGCGATGAAGAAGACCAGCCCATCGTCACGCTCATCGACGAGCAGGGCCGCCCGATGGTGCTGCCCGACATCGAGCCCGGCACCCGCCAGTACAGCCTGCGCGACGGCCTGGACCTGTGCCGCACCGAAGGCGGCCACTACTTCATGCACGTGCCGGGCGGCCTGTTCTTCATGTTCGAGGCGCCGGCCGAAGGCGGGCCGCACGCGCAGACGCTGAAGCTCGCGCGGCTCGAAGACCGCAACGGCAACTTCATCGACCTGCGGCACGACGCGCTGGGGCGGCTGGCCGAGCTGACCGACAGCACCGGCCGCCTGCTGGCGCTGGAGTACGCGGGCGAGAGCCGCCGGCTAGGTGCGGTGCGCCTGGCCGCCGGTGCACCGGGCGAGTTGCCCGGCCTGCTGGTGGCTTATCGGCACGACACCGAAGGCCGCCTGCTCGACGTGACCGACCGCAACGGCGCGGTGGTGCGCCAATTCGGCTACGACGCCCAGGGCCTCATGAACTTCCATGCCGACGCGGCAGGGCTGGAGTGCCACTACGAATGGCGCGGCTCGGCCGGCGACGCGCATGTGGCCCGCCATTGGACCAACGACGGCGAGAGCTACACCGTGCGCCGCATGCCGCCCCCCGCGGACGATGTACTGGCGCTGGGCGAGACCCTGGTCGTCGACCAGCTCGGACGCGAGTACGCCTGGCACTGGAATGCCGACCACCAGGTCACCGACTACATCGACGCGGCGGGCCGTCAATGGCATGCGCAGTACAACGAGCTGCGCCAGCTCGTCGCCGTCACCGAGCCCGGCGGTGCCACCACGCGCTGCACCTACGACCCCATGGGCTTCATGGCCAGCCGCACCGATGCGCTGGGCCGCACGCAGAGCACCGGCTGGACCGAGTTCGGCGAGCCCTGGCGCCAGACCCTCGCGGACGGCAGCACCTGGACCTACGCCTACAGCGACCAGGGCAACCTGGTGCGCGAGACCGACCCGCTGGGCCACACCACCGAATACGCGTACGACAGGCGGGGCCTGCCGATCGTCGTGACCGACGGCAAGGGCGGCACCAACCGCATGACGTGGAACGATTGCGCGCAGCTGCTTTCGCTGACCGACTGCTCCGGCAAGACCACGCGCTACGCATACGACGGCTGGGGCCACCTGCAGACCGTGACCGACGCCATGGGCCAGCGCACGCGATTGACGCACGACGCCATGGGGCGGCTGCTGTCGGTGTCGCAGCCCGACCAGAGCCACCAGTCGTTGCGCCGCGATGCGGCCGGCCGCATCGTCGCCGCCACTGATGCGCTGAGCCGCAGCACGCGATTCGCGCTCGGCCTGCGCGGCCAGCCGCTGGTGCGGCAGGACGCCGAGGGACGCCGCATCGCCTGGCACTACGACAGCGCCCAGCGCCTGCAGGCGATCGTCAACGAGAACGGCCTGCACTTCGAGTTCGTGCGCGACGCCGCCGACCGCGTGGTGGAAGAGCGCCGCGTGGGCGGCACGCGTGTGCAGGTGGAATACGACGCCAACGGCTGGCCGGTGTGCATCACCCATGTACCGGGCATCGGCGACGACGACCTCGCGCTGCATGACGACACCGGGCCGCGGCCCGCTGCGAGCAGGCCCTTGCGCACCGAACTGCTGCGCGACGCCGTAGGCCGCCTCGTCGGAAAGCGCACCGGGAGCCACCACTACCGCTACAGCTACGACCAGCTCGACCGGCTGACCGAGGCGGTCAAGCTGGAGGTGCCGCAACCCGGCACCGGCGGTGAAGCGCGCACGCTGCACCGCACCGTCTTCGCCTACGACAAGCTTGGCCGCATCATCGAAGAGACCGCCATCGACGAGCTCACCGGCGAAACGCACACCCTGCGCCACACGCACGATGAACTCGGCAACCGCACGCAGACCGTGTTGCCAGCCATCGCGTCGCAGCCAAGTGTGCAGCGTGTGCTGAACTACCTGTACTACGGCTCTGGCCACCTGCACCAGGTCAACCTGTCGCAGCAGCGCGGTGATGCACCCGCGGTGCACCAGCTCATCAGCGACATCGAGCGCGACGACCTGCACCGCGAAGTGGCGCGCAGCCAGGGCGCGCTGCACACCCGCTTCGCGCTCGACCCGCTGGGCCGGCGCGCCGCGTCGTGGTGCCGGGCCGGCGGGCTGGACGCGGCCTTCACCACGCAAGACCCGAGCTGGCGCCAGGCCATCGACAGCGCCGGCACGCCCGGCGGCCGCCTGCTGGACGGGTTGATGAAGGAATACAGCTACGACCCCGTGGGCGAGCTGCGGCAAAGCCGGCATTCGCTGCAAGGCACGACAGGGCACCGGTACGACGCCAGCGGACGCATCGAGGAAACCGTGCGCAGCGCGGCTGCCAACAGCGAACGCTTCGCCTACGACCCCGCGGGCAACCTGCTCGACCCATCATCGAGCGCGCCCGGCTATGTGCGCGACAACCTCGTGCGCGTGTTCGAGGACAAGCGCTACAGCTACGACGGTCATGGCCGGCTGGTGCGCAAGAGGGCGGGCCGGCATACCGAACAGCGCTTCGAGTGGGACGAGGAAAGCCGCCTCGTGGCCGTGCACACCACCCGGCGCCCGGGTACGCCCGAAGCCACCACGCAGCTCACGCGCTTCGAGTACGACGCGATGGGGCGGCGCGTGGCGAAGCACGACGCATTCGGCAGCACGCGGTTCGTCTGGGAGGGGATGCGGCTGATCGAGGAACGCAGGGGCTCGCAGGTGGTGAGCTATGTGTACGACGCGGGCAGCCACGTGCCGGTGGCGCGGCTCGATGCGAAGGCCGAGCCCCTTCACGGCGCCTCGGTCGCCCAAGTCTTCCACTTCCACAACAACCCCGTCGGCTTGCCGGAGGAGTTGAGCAACAGCGACGGCAACCTGTGCTGGCGCGCGAGCTATCGCACCTGGGGGGCCACTGTCGCCGAGCACTGGGAAGTCGCGTCGCTGAACGGCCAGCTAGTCAGCACGGCCGAGGAAGTCACTGACGCCATCACGCAGAACCTGCGCTTCCAGGGCCAGTACCTGGATAGGGACACGGGGCTGCACTACAACACCTTCCGGTTCTACGACCCGGACATCGGGCGGTTTATCGGACCCGACCCGATCGGATTGATGGGGGGCTCGAACCTTCATCAATACGCGCCCAACCCAAGCCGGTGGACCGATCCGCTGGGGCTTTCATACTGCGCCTTCGGCAACGCCAGCAAGCCCAGAGCGCCGAGACCGGGAAAAGACATTGCGGTAGATGCCGACGGCATGGTCAAGTCGCAGGCCGGAAAGCAATTCCCGGAGGGGGCATCGACCACCGTTGACCCGACAAAATCGCCGTTGAGCGGGCACTACCACGAGATCCCGGAAGGAACCAAGATGCCGAGCGGAATCGATATAGTGCGGGACGGCTCCGATGTGATTCCGAACTCTCCCCGCGGACCGGGGCATGCGACGGTGTTCCCGACCCGCGATATGCCGTTTACAGAATTCCAGGCTTTGTTCGAATCTCTGCCTTGGCAGCATGCAGGAAAAAAATGAATGATCCGGATGCTTTTCCTGACGAGTGGCGCCTCGTGAAGGAGGCGGAAAACTCTCTTCTTGTCAGCCGATTCAATTTCAAAAAGCACGTTGACTTCAAGAAAACCATATTGCTGGCCCTGAACACCATTTCGGAGCAGGCCGCCGCGCTCAGGTTCCTGAAGGACGATGCCCCCGGGTTGAGCGATCTGGAGTTAGCCGAGATTGCTCCCGTAGTCATGGACATCGCAGTGGACGGAAATATCGACAATCTCATCATCGCAAGGGCCGTGCTTCTGCAGTATTCCTCTCACTTTCTCCAGAGCAGGAAAACAATAAAGAGCTCGCTGGATCGCCGATTTCACAAGTACCTTTCGAGCGACGACGAGTTTCTGTACAGGCGATTGGCTGAATTGCTGGTAACCCTGGATCTGCCGGATGCCTTGGCGAAGTTGTTGTTGATCTGCAAGGACAACGGCAACCCGGAAATCGCCGAGATATACCAGGACTTCTCTACCAGATATGCAGCCGGCAGCGGCTTGAAGAACGAATAATCGAGGTAGCGACACCGAATACCAGATGCGCTCGATCTGTCCCAGCAGGGGATCGTTCGAGGACTGCTACCCCCTGATGCTGCGGTGTTGAATGTGGCCCCGATGCACCCATGCTCGACATCTACCTCGTTCCATCTTCATGCAGCACCATGCCCAAGGACCCGTGCGGGTTGGTGCATGCGGGCTCCATCGACTTCGATGCACATCGCTCCTTGGCCGTTGTGTTCGATCAATGCGGGCAGGCGGGCGCAAAGCTCAGCTACTTCGATGACTCCCTGCTGCGCCCCGAGCAGGTCGTCACGATGCGGCGTGTGTTCGACGCGCACACCAGCGCGCTTGGCGCTAATCGCGGGCAGATCGCCGCGCTCAACGCGATCCGGGGGGGTCTTGATCGTGCTGCAGAACAGGGCATGGGGCTTGCGGCGTTCTGCGACTGAGGCCGGAGAAGAGCCCCTTTAAGAACACGCAGCTGTCGATGCTTCCACCGTTCATCCTGGATGCGATAGCACAGCCCGGCGGCTGCGTGCATGACCACGCCCGTTTGGTCGCCGGCCTGGGAGCTGCGCTGTCGAACGGTTTGGGCGTTGCGTTCGTTCTGGACGACGACATGAATTACAACCCCGCACAGTCGCTGACGTGCAAGCTGTCGG
This sequence comes from Variovorax sp. TLI9-5A, assembly GCF_056867935.1. NCBI lineage: Bacteria > Pseudomonadati > Pseudomonadota > Betaproteobacteria > Burkholderiales > Comamonadaceae > Variovorax > Variovorax sp. TLI9-5A. The sequence continues at coordinate 2,359,877 of NZ_CP200310.1, forward strand.
GCTGGGACGCGGTGTTGAGGAAGCACTTCGAATTCGATGTTCGCTTCTACATCTCGTCGAAGGCGCTGCTGTTTGCCGTCTACTGCTTCGACAGGAGGTGGGGCATGGTTGATCGAGCCAATGTCAATCACCCGATCGATCCGGCGAGGTTGCCCGAAGCGGCGAGGGCTTCGATAGACAAGGGCCGGGCCGTGCTTGCGGCGAAGGGTTTGCAGGAAGTGGCGCACGCGTATTTCTTTCTACCTGCACCGGGCTGCACCACGCAGCTCGACGGAGTGCAGGCGAACGTGCTCGAGAGCCTGTTCGCCGAGATCGTTTGAGCGGCCCCTGCACTTGCCATGACGCCGACCATCCAGAAACTCGAAGCCTTCGCCGCCGCAAGAGACTTCGAGCCGCTGCCCGATGCGCCCGCTCACGAACTCGACGAAGTACTCCACGCCTTCAGTGCAGCCAAGGCGCACGCTACAGGCCACGGCCCCGCCAACGATCGGTACTCGCACCTGATCGATTGCGAGTTCAGCAAGGAAATGCAGGCCCGCTTCCATGTCCGCTTCGACCTGCGCGTTTTCGTGGTCTTGCCGTACGTCATGAGCGACGGTGTGAGGCAGCTTGCCGTCGACCACGCGGCGCTTGCCGAACTGTGCGCACCATTCGTGAAGATGCTGCAAGACCGGAAGTTCGACCAGATTTCCTTCGATGATGCCGCGCGGTCTCTTTCGGACGAAATGTTCGACAAGGGATTCGGCGAAGACACTGTGCTCGCTTGCTTCTTCGAGAGCCTGTAGGCCCGCGACCGCGATGACCCCCGGCGAGCTGTTGGTACATTGGGCAACGCGGCCGGCCACGCCATTCATTGCGGACGCCTTATTGGAGCCCATAGACGGTGCGCAGGGCTACGCGGCACTTCGACCTCATCGGCGCCGCAGCAACTCGAAGCCGAGCGGATTTTCCGGCCGCAGCGCGCAAGTGACGAAGACCCATGTGCCTGAAAGCGATCGATCGGAAGGCCTGCTGCAACAGCGCTTGAAAAAAGTTTGTCCAAGCAGTTGACGATTGTGTAAAGACTATTTACAGTCCACCCCACTCAACGCCAACAGGACCCAACGTGAAAGCTGCAACGATCCGCATCTACAGCACTTGCCCCGCATCCGGCAACGTGTTCGTGCGCGTCGCTTCGCACGATGGCCTCGGTCTGCAGCCGCTGCTGCAGCCACTGAATCAACCCCCGTATCCGACGTCCAAGCCGCAGGCCAATCTGTGGTCGTTCGATTACCAGGATCAGGTGCAACCGGGTGGAGGACGCGCATAGGCGCAGACCTCCCAAGCTCTCTCTAACAGAAGAGGCCCGGACACCGCGAGGTTCCGGGCCTCTTCGTTTTCATGCCATTCGTTCACGAGCAGCGATCGTGCTGCCCGCACAAGGTTCGAGCCTTGTGAGTGCTCCTTAAAAATTCGCGGCAGCAGCCACAAACATTTTCTTTTCAGCCCCGGTGACGCAACTGGTAGACGTGTCCGCCTTAGAAGCGGAATTCTGGGAGTTCGAGTCTCCCCTGGGGCACCAATTTCTCTGGGTGTAGTGTCAATCTGGTAGACGGCCTGCCTTGGAAGCAGGAGGCTGCAGGTTCAAATCCTGCCACTCAGACCACCTTCTTTTTTCGTCTGTTTTCTTTCACGCGTGTGTAGCTCAATTGGCAGAGCACTGGACTCCAAACCCAAAGGTTGAAGGTTCGACTCCTTCCGCGCGCGCCATTCATCCGTCTTTACGGGCCCTTCGCCTAGCGGTCCAAGGCACCGGGTTTTGATCCCGGAATCCAAGGTTCGAATCCTTGAGGGCTTGCCAGCTTTTTCTTCATCTCATTCTTCGTTCCGCTAACTCAGTGGCCAGAGTGCCTCCCTGTCCAGGAGGAAGCCAGGGGTTCGACTCCCCTGCGGAACGCCATTCATCGACTCGTTTCTTCATGGATCGTGAGCAGCACTGGCGACTGCAGCGGGCTGTAACCCCGTCTCCTTTGGAATACTTCGTTCGACTCGAAGACGATCCACCACCTTCTCTTTCATTCCTTGTCGCGGCAAGGTTCCGGCGCGGTAGCAAAGCGGTTGTGCAGCGGATTGCAAATCCGTCCAGACCGGTTCGACTCCGGTCCGCGCCTCCATTCACATCGCATTCTTCAATTCATTTTTCCCCGGTAGCTCAGTTGGTAGATGCGGCGTACTGTTAATACGCAGGTCACACGTTCGATCCGTGTTCGGGGAGCCAATAATTCAACAACAACGCCAAAAGGAGTGCCGAAGCATGAAGCCCCAGGTCCAGCCGAACAAGATCGTCGTGCTCTCCGGCTCCGGCGTGAGCGCCGAGAGCGGCCTGCCCACGTTCCGCGACGCCAAGGGCCTGTGGAACAGCTACTCGTGGCAGGAACTCGCAAGCCCCGAAGGCTGGCAGAGGCACCCGGAAGCGGTGCTGGCTTTCTACAACGAGCGGCGGGAGAAGGCATGGCAGGCGCAGCCGAACGCTGCGCACATTGCAATCGCGTCGCTCGAGTCGGCCTACGAGGTCGTGATCGTCACGCAGAACGTCGATGCGCTGCATGAGCGCGCGGGTTCACGCCGCGTGGTGCATCTGCATGGGCAGCTCGCCTATGCACGGGGCACGTCGGAGCCCGAGCCGAAGCGCTATCGCATCGATGGCAACCCGATCGCCATGGGACAGCTCTGCGATGACGGCACACAGCTGCGGCCTGACATCGTGTGGTTCGGCGAGGCGGTGCAGCACTTCGAAGAAGCCGAAGAGCATGTGGCCACTGCGGCGCGCGTGCTGGTGGTGGGCACGTCGCTCACGGTCTATCCGGCCGCATCGCTTGTGCGGTACGCAGACCGCAGCGCGCAGAAGGTTCTTGTCGCGCTCGACATGGAAGAGGTGCCGCACGGCTTCACTTTCCTGCAGGGCAGGGCGGCGGAGCTTGTGCCTGTGCTGGCCGCGAAGTGGTTGAGCGAGGCGCAGCCGGCTTCGTAGTTGCGTTTGACGCCTGCAAATCGAAGGGCCCGCCATCGTATTGATGGCGGGCCCTTTTGCATTCGGCGAGGAATCGGCTCGATGAATTGTTTGGTTTTCAGGGTCGATGCATTGGCTAATTTGGATTAACTGCTTTGGTCTTCATCTTTCGAATGCCCGAAAAATGAACTGTGAGAAATGACTCGAAGAGGAAAGGAATTCGTCTGAATTCAATCGATTTGTCACAGTCAGATCCGAACATCGCATTCACTCAGCCCCGGAGGCGCACGACACGCGTGTCGCCACAACCGGATTTCAATATTGCTCGCCGCAACGGCGGCAAATTCTCAAGGCACCCGGAGGGGGCGCCGCAACCTAGGGAACGATCAATCATGGCAGTAGACATGTTCATGCGCGTCGAAGGCGCGAACGGCGAATCGAAGGACTCGAACCACAAGGAGTGGACGGACATCAAGTCGTTTGCGTGGGGAGCAACGCAGCCTGGCAACATGGTCAGCGGTGGCGGCGGTGGCGTCGGCAAGGCCAGCTTCAACGACCTGCAAGTCTTGGCACGCATCGACAAGGCGGCGCCTTCGGTGATGAAGAACTGCGCGAGCGGCAAGCACCTGGGCAAGGTGGAAGTGTCGGTGTGCAAGGCCGGCGGCTCGCAGATCGAATACACGCGCGTCACGCTCGAGGAAGTGCTTGTGACCTCGGTGCAGTACACGGCCGAGCAGGGTTCGGACGCCGTGTTCGTGCAGTACTCGTTCCAGGCTGCCAAGGTGAAGCAGCAGTACTGGGAACAGACCGACAAGGGCGGCAAGGGCGCCGAGACGGTCCTCGGCTGGAACATCAAGGAGAACAAGGAGGCCTGATTCCTCCTTGTGCATGAACGCAAGCGCGTTGCTTCCGTTCCGTCGGGCCGCAAGGCAGCGGCCCGATGTCCTGATCTTCGTGCGTCGATTCGAATTCCGGGGAGAGTGTCATGCCAACAGGCGCAGCGCGGTCCGTCCGCGTCCTCACCGCTTCTTGCGCCGCCATGCCCACGCTTGGCGGGCAACCCGCACTGGAGCCCATCGCCATCGACGGCGACGAGGGCCTGAGCAAGCTCTTCCGCTACACACTCACGCTCGGCACACCCGAGCAGGCGGGCTACAACGAACGCCAGGCCGCCAACGTCAACATCAAGCAGCTGGTAGGTGAAACGCTCACGGTGCACATCGTGCTCGACGGCCGCCCCGGTGCGGGCGAAGGCAAGCGCCACATCTGCGGCCTCGTGACGCGCGTTCGCTTCCTGCGCCTGGAGAACCGCCGTGCGTTGTACGAAGCGGTGATCGAACCCTGGCTCACGCTGGCCGCGCGCACGAGCGACTACCGCATCTTCCAGAACAAGACCGTGCTCGACATTCTTGGCGAGGTCCTGTCCGATTACGACTTCGCCCACGAACTGAAAGCCACCCGCAGCTACCCGGCGCGCGAGTTCCAGGTGCAGTACGGCGAGAGCGACTTCGACTTCGTCGCGCGCCTGATGCACGAATGGGGCCTGTACTACTACTTCGAGCATGCCGAAGGCGGCCACAAGCTGGTGATCGTCGACGACATGTCCGCCCACCAGCCCTACGCCAACGCGGGCTACCAGAAGATTCCCTTCTACGGCGCAGACGACACCGTGCGCGCCGAGCACTGCGACCGCTTCAACGCCTGCGAGACGCTGCAAAGCGGGCGATGGGTCACGGACGATTTCGATTTCAAGCGGCCCAAGGCGCGACTGCAGCAGGTGAGCGCCATGCCGCGCAAGACCGCGCAAAGCAGCCAGGAGCGCTACGGCTGGCCGGGGGACTACGTGGTCGAGTCCGAGGGCGAGCAACTTGTGCGCACCCGCATGGAGGAGACCGGTAGCCAGGGCGAGCGGGCCAGCGGTTCGGGCAACCTGCGCGCCGTGGTGCCGGGCTGCCTGCTTGCGCTGGAGCGGCATCCGCAGAACGAGTCCAACCGCGAATACCTCGTGACCGACGCGCACCTGCGGCTGCAGGACATCGGCGACGCGAGTGCGCAGCAGGATTTCGAATGCCGCGTCGACTTCGAGGTGATCCCCTCGAGCAAGATTTTTCGCGCGCCTGCACCCGACACGCCGCGCCCGCGCACCACGGGCCCGCAGACGGCCATCGTCACCGGCCCGGCAGGGCGCGAGATCTGGACTGATCAATACGGCCGCGTGAAGCTGAGCTTCCACTGGAACCGCTATTGCACGAAGGACGAGAACAGCTCCTGCTGGGTGCGCGTGTCCTCACCGTGGGCCGGCACCAACTTCGGCGGCATCCAGATCCCGCGCATCGGCCAGGAAGTGATCGTCGATTTCGAGAACGGCGACCCCGACAGGCCCATCGTGACTGGGCGGGTCTACAACGCCGACAACATGCCGCCGTGGACGCTGCCCGACAACGCCACGCAAAGCGGCCTGCTCACGCGCAGCTCCGAAGGCGCGACGGACGCCAATGCCAACGCGCTGCGCTTCGAAGACAAGAAAGGCGAGGAGCAGGTCTGGCTGCACGCCGAGCGCAACCAGGACATCGAGGTCGAGAAGGACGAAACCCACTGGGTGGGCCACGACCGCACCAAGACCATCGACCACGACGAGACCGTGCATGTGAAGCACGACCGCACCGAGACCGTGGGCCACGACGAAACCATCACCGTCGGCAACAACCGCATGGAGACGATCAAGGCCAACGAACTGCTGACGGTGCTGCAGAACATGAACCGTTTTGTCGCGCTCACTTCGTCGGAGGAGGTCGGTATCGCCAAAACCTCGTTGGTCGGGTTGACCCAGACGGTGGCTGTGGGCAAGAGCAAGAGTGAGACCATCGGGGAAGACTTCTCTCTCGATGTCGGCGAGAAGCTCGTCATCACGGTGGGCAAGAGCCGGCTGGAGATGACGAAGGACGGCCAGGTGACGCTCACCGGTGCCAAGTTCGATTTCCGCGCCACCGGTGCGGTGCGGATCAACGGCAAGGTCATCGACCTCTGCTGAGGCGACGGAAAAGATTCCGATGGCGTTGGACCCCAAAGCTGGTGCGTTGGCGTCCTCTGCGCTTCCCTCGCCCAGCGGTTCGCCATTCGCCGGATTGGCAGAGGGGCCCATCGCGCGCGTTGCGGTGATCCTGGGCAAGCCGGCTCCTCGTACACCCGCCAGCGACGCCCCTCCCGAAGCCGGTCGCGACGTTGGCAAAGCGATCGTGGTGTGCACCGCGCCCGATGTCTGCAAGACGCCTATCGGTTCGTCGACGCCGCCCATTCCTTACCAGATCACCGGCAAGCTCGGCGACGACGCCAACACTTCGCAGAACGTGTTTCTTACGGGACTCAAAGCATTCAAGTTCGACAGCGTCGTCACCCACGTCACTGGTGACGAGCCTGGTACGGCCACCGGCATCAAGTCGGGCACGGTGGGCGACATCGCCGAGCCGAAGACCGCTTCCTCCGTTGTGCGCGTCAATGGTCAGTGGCTGGTGCGAGATGGCGACAGCTTCTGGATGAACAAGCGCAACACTGTTGGCGAATTGATCTACAAGAAGGATCGCGACAAGTACTGGCCGCCCGCAGACCCGCCCCTCATCGACGACAGCGAGGCCGAGGCCTTGCTGGCCAAGGCTCAAGCTGGCGGTGCGGCAATCTCCTACTACGAAGCGGACGAGGAGAAAACCGGCAAGGCCAAGATCGCCAGTGCAGCCAACATGGCTGGCTTCAACTCGCTGCTGCGGACCTCGCTGGGCGAACAGCCCGTCATGCTGGCCTTCCTCGATACCGGCAAGACGCCAACGGTCACCGACGTGCCGAAATGGCGGCCGCCTGCGACCATGCCCAGTTCGAAGCTTCCCAAGCCAACAGGCGGGGGTGGTGCCAAGGGCAATCTGATCGCGGTCATTCTCCTCGTGGTCATGCCTGTCGGAGACCACTACGCAGCGATCTACGAGGCCAAGAAGGCCTTGGCGGGCATCGAGCCGCAAACCCCGCGCGAGCAGGCGATCTATGACCAGGCCGTGGAGCAACTCGCTGCCTACAAGGAGGAGTACGCCAGCAGCCACTTCCTCGAGTCGCTGCTGCCGTGGGACTCCAAGGGGTTTCATGCGTTCGACGCGCCGGCGCGGGAATCGGTTGAAAAGCAGATTGCCGAGGAGCGCGCCCGCGTCAAGCAGACGACTGCGGCGCCTGCGCCGGCGACTGGAACGAGTGGCGGTGGTGGCAAGGACGGCAGCCGGATCACGGGCGACAAGGACCCATGCGAGGCCACGCCTTACGATGAGAACAAGGACAAATGCGGAACGGGCGAGGCAGCGCACCACATCATTCCCGACTTCATCCTCCGAGTAGGGACCCGCCTTGACCCGGGGCTGCGCATGCCTGGTGCACCCTCGCTCGACAAGGGGCCGTCAATCTGCCTGAACAAGGACGAGCATGCGGACGTTCACCGGAAGATCGCCGACGGCATGCGCGAGAAAATCAATAGCAACGGGACGGTCACGCTGCAGGACGTCCTGGACATATCGATCGAAGCGCTCGACGAGGTCAAGCCGGATTGCAAGCGCCAGTTCGAACAGGCCGTCAGGGACGCCTTCAAGAACATCCCCAGCGAGACGCTCGGTCGAGGTCTGATGCGAACCACCGAAGAATTGCGCGAGCTGCTGACGAATGCGTGGCGCGTGGGGTAAAAGAAGAGAACTTAGGGCATATCGATGAAACCCCTGATCCGACCCGACGAAATACGACTCCAGATCGAGGGCGCGGCCCTGAGCGGACGCGGAGATCTCTTCCTGAGCTGCTCTAACGCCGAAGCCCGCTTCGAGGGCTTCGCCCGTCTGTGCCAGTACCGCCCAGGCAACGACCCACTGTGGCGCTATGTCGATCTGCCCACCACAGTCGCGGATGCGACCTTCTTCTCATCCCGGACCGGCGAGACCGACGTAACGGCTGCAGCCTCGTTCGTCTTTCTTACGGAAGAAGGCGATGTGATGTACCTGCCGACCGGACACGAGGCCGTGACGGAACGCATCACCGGCGCCGGCTTGTGGAGCGACGACTCCGAGGGCTGGGGCAGCATGATCGCGCTGACCCAGATCGGAGAGCGGCTGTATGCCTGCGGTGGAGGTGGTCAGATCTATCGCCGGGCGAAACCGGGTGTCTGGGAGCACATCGACACCGGTCTCTTGCGCAACAAGGGGGACAAGAAAAGCAACAGCTTCAAGGCGATTGCAGGGCCGAACGAGCAAGAAATCTATGTGGGTGGCTGGCACCAGAACGTGAACGATGGCGTTCTGTACTGTGGCGATGGGCGTCGGCCGTGGAAACCGGTTGCCAACGACATTCGAGCCGTCTCCAGCATCCACGTGGAGCGCGACGATTCGATATGGGCGTGTGGCCGCGGCGGTACCGTGTTGCACGGCAACCATGTCGACGGCTTCAAAGACGTTTCCGAGATCGACGACACCCGGAGCTATGTCGACATCGCCTGCTACGACGGGCAGGTCTTCCTCGCCACGGAGACCGGTCTCTACCTCCATGCCAACGGCAAGACCCGGCCCATCCGCACCGGGCTCGATCCAGATCACACCGACGGCCATATCCTGCGGGTGGCCAACGGCATGTTGTGGTCCATCGGCTATGTCGACATCTTGCGCTTCGACGGAACGAGTTGGGAACGCATCGAGTTCCCCGGCAATCCGCCGATCCGCTGAAGCATCATGAACCTGTGGAAGCGTGACATCGACTGGATGACCGAGGCCTCGCAGCGCATCGGTTGCTGCGGTATCTCCGACTGGCTGCCCGATTTCGCATCATGGGCCGAGCTGACACCGTTCGAATGCCCGCCTTCGACGCTTGCGGCAAAGATCGACTACACCAGCGTTTCGCGCGGCTTGAAGATCACGCTGTTCTATCCCTTCGCCGACCGCGCATCCTTCGCCGATTCTCAGGCCTGGGTGCTCTACGACATGCAGATCGACGCCGCCGCGCTGCCCTTGCCCTTCGGTCTCGATGTCCACGGCGAAACACCGAAAAGTGCCCGGCGCAAGCTGTCCGACGACACCGCCTTCGGTCGTTCAGTCGATTTGCGCGATGGCAACCATCGCATCGTCCATTACCTGGCTGATGGTCGCGTCGTTGGCGTCATCTTCAAGCCTTCGATGGTGGGCATCGAAGGCCTGCATCTGCAACGCATCGTGACCATGCCTGACTTTCGCACGCTGGATGCCAAAGGCATGCCCGCGAACGCCGGACCGTGACGGGTCGGCACGGCCCCTTCCTGCCTGCCAGGTCCTCGCCGGCCATGTCTGATGGCGCAGTGGAGGGCAAGCAGGGCGATGCCCTCCACATCGATACCTGCGGCACGCGATGCCCGGTGCCGATACTCAGGCTCCGCAAGGCACTCGGACGCAGCACACCCGGGCAGGTGCTGGTGCTCACGACGGACGATCCCGCAGCCTTCGCGGACATCTCGGGCGTGCTGCCTTCGCTCCCCGCCCAGCTCCTTGCGACCCGGCGTGAAGGCGACCGCCTGGTCTTCACCCTGTTGCGACGATGAGGGCGAGAGCCCGCGCCATCTCATTCCTCCAATCCTGCTTCATTCACCTTGCGGCATCCGGCATGGCTCCTCATCTTGAAAACCACACGCCGTTTCCCGCCCTGGCGTTCTCGCAGTTCCACCGCGACGGCACGGACATGGCGGTTCTCGCGGTGCGCGGTACCTTCCATCTCGTGCCCGACGCGCCGCTGGTGCTGGCAGCCCGGCAGGACGAACTCGAGCTCGCCGATCGCTACGACGGCGATCCCGCCGATGGCCTGCTGGTGCGAAGCTGCGACATCGTGCCCTTCAAGCCGGCGGCCGATCTCACCCTCCTCGGCGCAAGCTGGGCACCGCAAGGCGCGGAGGCTCGCTCGTGGCTCACGGGAGTGCGATTGGGCAAGCTGGAGAAAGTCGTGCGCGTGCATGGCCCGAGGGCCTGGCAGTGCACGGCGGGGAAGGAGGGCGATGACGACAAGCATGGTTCATCCGGCAAGAAAGACTGGGTGCTCTCGCAGGCCAAGCCCGTGAAGGCCGTGCCGCTTGACTGGCGCGGCGCCTTCGGAGGAGCGATACCCGGCACCGGCGACGAACACACGCCCGTCGACGTCCATCGCCACAACCCCATCGGATGCGGCATCGTCGACGCAAGGCACAGCCCCAGGGACACCGACATTCCCGCACCCTGCATCGAAGACCCCGCCGACCCGGTTCTCGACTGGCGACGCCGCGACTACGTGCCCCAAGGCTTCGGCCCGCTGCCACCGGTGTGGCGGCCGCGCCAGCAGTTCACCGGCGCCTTCGACGATGCGTGGCTGGAATCGAAGCATCCCCTGCTACCCGATGACTTCGACTACCGCTTCTACCAATACGCCGCGCCGGGCCTCATCCACGAGGAGCGCCTGAATGGCGACGAAGAGCTACAGCTTCTTCACATGCACCCTGACCATGCCCACATCCAGGTCTGGCTGCCTGGCGTGCGCCTGTCCGCTGCCGCGCACTGGAACGACGGGGATGCGGCCGCGCTGGAGATGATGCTCGATGGTGTTCACGTGGACATGAACGGCGATCTGGCATCGGTCTATTTGACGTGGCGCTGCTGGGTGCCCAAGCGAGCTGGCATTCGCTTGATGGAGCTGCGGATCGAGGAGCCGTCGAGGTTGGTGGAGATCGGGAGTCGGTATGTGGGGCGGGAGCGGGTGGTGGGGGCGCCGTATCCGTGGTCGGCCGAGGCACCACTGCGGGACATAGGCGGATAGCGGAACTACTTCGCAGGCGTGATCGAAATGGGAGAGATGAGCACATCCGTCTGGTGATTGCCGTTGTCCGAATGGAAGAGCCTGCCAGTTACCTTGACCGACTTCCCCTTGAGGCGTTTGAACACCGCCATGTTCTTCTCGTCGAGCGCCATGTGCAGCAGCACCGCGCCTTTCTCGGCAGGCCAGTCGCGCGGCTCATCGTCTGGAACATCGATCGGTTCGACGAGCCGTATCGCCGGGAACTTGAAGCTCTCACCGTCCGGCGTGATGCCGGGGCCGGAAACAAGCGTGCCTCGAAGCGTGACGACGACGGGGTCGTACTGGTATGTCTTTGCGGCTGCCATCGAAGCAGCGAATGCCAGAGCCAAGGCGACGAATAAGCGGTTCATTGCGAGTGAAGGTGAATTGCGACGTTCCATGATCGCGATGAGTCCGGTAGCGATCGTGATGACTCGCTCAAATTCGATGCGATCCCCAATTTATTCACTACTCCGAGTCTTCCTCTTACACGCTTCTCTTCATACATTTGAAGGTCCGCCGCGCCTCACGGCGGGACATCGATGCACACCGTAGGGATGTCGATGTGAGGCACAAAAGGCGACGGCCAAGGTGCGCTAACACCATGGCCGTCTGACCAATCAACGTGCACCAACTTTGGAAAGCAAGCACATCAAATGGCTGATCAAATTATCGCCGGGCAAGACACGCCCACCTCCCACGGCGCAATCGCCTCGTCCGACGCCGCTGATCTCCTTGAGAAAAAGTTGTCCCAATTGCAATCCCTGCTGAAGTGTTGCTACGGGGACGGATGCGATTGGTTCGATGCGATCGGAGCCGCGCATCGAGACCGCGTCATGTGGATCGCCGCAGACTTGGCCGACGATGCGGCGCAGCTTTCTCAGGAGCTGCTGAAGCAGATCAACGCGGCTGATCCGTCTGGGGCCATGAGCGCGCCTGCGGGTTCGGCCTGATCCCCGATATGCGGCCCGGCTTCAGTGCCGCAAACAAAAAGCCCCGCTATCGAAAAAATAGCGGGGCTTTTATTTGGTGCCGGAGAGATGAATCGAACACCCGACCTTCTCATTACGAATGAGCTGCTCTACCGACTGAGCTACACCGGCGAAGCCTCAGATTATAGCCAAGAAATCAAGCCTTCTCGGCGTGGTACTGGGTCAAACGCTCAACTTCGTTACGTGAACCCAACATCACGCTCACGCGCTCATGCAGTTTGGTGGGCTGCAGGTCCAGGATTCGCTGCTTGCCGTTGGTGGCCGCGCCGCCGGCCTGTTCGACCAGCCAGCTCATGGGGTTGGCCTCGTACATCAGGCGCAGCTTGCCGGCCTTTTCGGGCTCGCGCTTGTCCCACGGGTACATGAAGACGCCGCCGCGCATCAGGATGCGGTGCACGTCGGCGACCATGCTGGCAATCCAGCGCATGTTGAAGTCCTTGCCGCGCGGGCCTTCCTTGCCGGCCAGGCATTCGTCGATGTAGCGCTTCACGGGCTCGTCCCAGTGGCGCATGTTGCTCATGTTGATCGCGAATTCCTTGGTGTCGGGCGGAATCTGGATGTCTTCCTGCGTCAGCACGAAGCTGCCCTGCTCGCGGTCGAGGGTGAACATGGCCACGCCGTTGCCCACGGTCAGCACCAGCGTGGTCTGCGGGCCGTAGATGCAGTAGCCGGCGGCCACTTGCTGGGTGCCCGCCTGCAGGAAGTCGCTTTCCTGCACGCCGGGGTGGTCGTCGGGCTTCTTCAGCACGCTGAAGATGGTGCCGATGCTGACGTTCACGTCGATGTTGCTGCTGCCGTCGAGCGGGTCGAACATGAGCAGGTATTCGCCCTGCGGGTATCGGTTGGGCACCACGTAGATGCTGTCCATTTCCTCGCTGGCCATGGCCGCGAGATGGCCGCCCCATTCGTTGGCCTCGATGAGCACTTCGTTGGCGATGATGTCCAGCTTCTTCTGGATCTCGCCCTGCACGTTCTCGCTCTCGGCCGTGCCGAGCACGCCGCCCAGCGCGCCCTTGTTGACGGCCTGGCTGATGCTCTTGCAGGCGCGCGCGACCACTTCGAGCAGCAGGCGCAGCTGGCCGGGAATGAGGCCGTCGGCGCGCTGTTGTTCGACGAGGTAGCGGGTGAGGGAAATTTTTTGAGCCATGTGTCTTCCGGGTTCGGGTTTTTTTCTTCAGTTGCCTGCGAGAGCGCGGGTCACCACTTCATGCGTGTCCTTGCTCAGGTCCGGCTTGGCCGCCACGCGCGCGATCGCCTCGCGCGCCGCGCTGCGGTACGGCTCGGTCAGCTTGCTCCAGCGGTCGAGCGCGCGCGCGAGGCGAGCGGCGACCTGGGGATTGATGGCGTCGAGCTCGATCACGCGCTCGCTCCAGAACACGTAGCCGGCCGCGTCGGGGCGGTGGAAGGCCCCGGGGTTGGCGCTGCAGAAGCTGAAGATCACGCTGCGCGCGCGGTTCGGGTTCTTCAGGGAGAAGTCGGGGTGCTTCATCAACTGCTTCACCAGCGGCAGGATGTCGCCGCCGCGGTCGGGCGCACCGGCCTGCAGCGAGAACCACTTGTCGATGACCAGCGCCTCGTCCTTGAAGATGGCGTGGAAGCGAGCCAGCGCCTGCGCCGCCAGGGTGTGGCCCGACGACACCAGCGCGTTGAGGGCGTTGAAGCGGTCGGTCATGTTGCCCGCGTCCTTGAAGCGCTGCAGCGTCTTGCCCGGCCACACGGCGTCGCCCGAGGAGCGCGCCGCCAGGCACAGGAAGTTGAGCGCCATGCCGGCCAGCGCGCGGCGGCCCGACGAGGTCGGGTCGGGGCTGTAGGCGCCGGTGTCGTGGTTCTCTTCATAGGCCCACTGCCAGTCGGCGAAGAGGGCGGTGGCCAGCTGGGCGCGCATGGCTTCGCGCACGAGGTGCACGCGCTGCGGGTCGACCACGTCGAGCTGCTCGGCGATGTAGGTTTCCGACGGCAGCGTGAGCACCAGTTCCTTGAAGGCGGCGTCGAGCTGCGGGTTGCGCAGCACGCTGCGCATGGCGTCGATGTAGGCGTCGTTCAGCACCGGCGTGGCGTCGGTGGCCAGCGCGGCAATGCCGTTCAGCGCGGCGCGCAGGCCCAGGCGCTGGCCGGCTTCCCAGCGGTTGAACGGGTCGGGGTCGTTGGCCAGCAGGGTGAGCAGCTGTGCGTCGGTGTACTCGAAGTCGAGGATCACCGGCGCGCTGAAGCCGCGCAGGATCGACGGAACGGGCTCGGCGTCCAGGCCTGTGAAGGTGATCTGCTCGCCGGCGCGCGACAGCACCACGGTGCGCGTGCCTTGCGTCGCTTCGCTTTCGCCTTCGAGCTGCAGCGGCAGTTCGCGGCCGCTGCTGGCGTCGAGCAGGCCCACGTTCAGCGGAATGACGAAGGGTTCCTTGGTCGGCTGGCCCGGCGTGGGCGGGCAGCTCTGCACCACGCTCAGGGTGTAGCTGTGGTTCTGCGCGTCGTACACGCCGTGGGCGGCAAGGCGCGGCGTGCCGGCCTGGCTGTACCAGCGCTTGAACTGGGGCAGCAGGCGGGCCAGTTCCGATTCGGGATTGGCATCGGCAATGGCCTGCGCGAAGTCGTCGCAGGTCACGGCCTGGCCGTCGTGGCGCTCGAAATAGAGGGTGATGCCCTTTTCGAAGCCCTTGCGGCCGACCAGCGTCTGCATCATGCGCACCACCTCGGCACCCTTTTCGTAGATGGTGACGGTGTAGAAGTTGCTGATCTCGATGTAGCTGTCGGGCCGCACCGGGTGGGCCATGGGGCCCGCGTCCTCGGGGAACTGGGCGGTGCGCAGCACGCGAACGTCCTCGATGCGCTTCACGGCGCGGGCCGAGGCGTCGGCGCACAGGTCCTGGCTGAATTCCTGGTCGCGGAAGACGGTGAGGCCTTCCTTCAGCGAGAGCTGGAACCAGTCGCGGCAGGTCACGCGGTCGCCGCTCCAGTTGTGGAAGTACTCGTGGCCGACCACGCTTTCGATGTTGCCGTAGTCGGCGTCGGTGGCGGTGGCCTGGTTGGCCAGAACGTACTTCGTGTTGAAGATGTTCAGGCCCTTGTTCTCCATGGCGCCCATGTTGAAGTCGCTGGTGGCAACGATCATGAAGCGGTCGAGGTCCAGCGGCAGGCCGAAGCGGGCCTCGTCCCACAGCACCGAGTTGATGAGCGAGTTCATCGCGTGCTCGGTCTTGTCGAGGTCGCCGGCGCGCACATACACCTGCAGCAGATGCTCCTTGCCGCTGCGCGCCTTGATGCGCTGCTCGCGCGCCACCAGCTTGCCCGCCACCAGGGCGAACAGGTAGCTGGGCTTCTTGAACGGGTCGACCCACTTGGCGAAGTGGCGGCCCTCGGGCAGCTCGCCCTGTTCGACCAGGTTGCCGTTCGACAGCAGCACCGGGTAGGCAGCCTTGGCCGCGCGCAGGGTGACGGTGTAGCTCGCCATCACGTCCGGACGGTCGAGGAAGTAGGTGATGCGGCGGAAGCCCTCGGCCTCGCACTGCGTGAAGAAGGTGTCTTCGCTCACGAACAGGCCCATCAGCTTGGTGTTCTTGATGGGGCAGCAGGTGGTGAAGATCTCGAGCTCGAAAGCATCGGGCAAGCCGTCGATGACGAGCTGTTCGCCCTCCATCCGGAACGACGCGCCCTGGCCGTTGACCAGCACGCGCGCCAGGTTCAGCTCGTCGCCGTCCAGGCGCAGCGGCTGCACCGGCACCTCGGGGTTGCGGCGCATCTGCATGCGGTTGAGCACGCGGGTCTTGGCGGGGTCGAGGTCGAAGGTCAGCTCGACGGTGTCGATCCAGTACGCCGGGGCGGCGTAGTCTTCGCGGCGGATGGCAATCGGTTGGCCTTGAGCGTCACGTAGCAGCATCGAGTGTCTCCAGAAATTTCGAATGGGCGAGTTCGTCGTAGTCGCGAACCGCGGCGATCACATGGGGGCCGGCAAGCTCGGCGGCGGAATGGGTGCTGCATACGGCCACGGCGCGCATGCCGCCGCGGCGGGCGGCTTCGATGCCGAAGGGCGCGTCTTCGAAGACGATGCAGCGCTCGGGCGCAACGCCGATGCGGCGCGCGGCTTCCAGAAAGATGGCGGGCGTGGGCTTGCCCGAGAAGCCTTCATCGCCGCCCACGATGGCCAGCGGCAGCGGGTCCATCTTCAGGCGCGACATGGCGAACTCGATGTTGTGCCTGTCGCCGGCCGTGCCGACCGCCACCTTGAGCCCGCGCGCCACGGCCGCCTTGGCGAAGGCCGTGAAGCCAGCCACTTCGGTGAAGTTGTCGCTGAACATGGCGCGGTAGATCTCTTCCTTCTCGTGCACCAGCGCCAGGCACTCGTCGTCGGAGAGCTCGCGCTGGAACAGCTCGCGCATGCACTCGGCGCCGGTGCGGCCCGTGGTGCGCGCGAGGATGTCGCTCACGTCGAGCTTCAGGCCGTGGCGCGCCACGAATTCCACCCACGAACGCGCATGCCACGGCATGGAGTCGATCATGGTGCCGTCCATGTCGAAGATGAAGGCTTCGACCTTGCCACCCTTCAGGCTTTGCAGGCTCATCGGTATCACACGCCCTGCTTGAGAGAGGCCTCGATGAACACGTCGAGGTCGCCGTCGAGCACCTTCTGCGTGGCCGAGACTTCGACGTTGGTGCGCAGGTCCTTGATGCGGCTGTTGTCCAGCACATAGCTGCGGATCTGGTGGCCCCAGCCCACGTCGGTCTTGCTGTCTTCGAGCTTCTGCTGTTCTTCCTGGCGCTTGCGCATCTCGTGGTCGTACAGGCGCGAGCGCAGGCGCTTCCACGCCACGTCGCGGTTGCTGTGCTGGCTGCGGCCGTCCTGGCACTGCACCACGATGCCGGTCGGGATGTGCGTCAGGCGCACGGCCGAGTCGGTCTTGTTGATGTGCTGGCCGCCGGCGCCGCTGGCGCGGAAGGTGTCGGTGCGCACGTCGGCCGGGTTGATCTCGATCTCGATGGAGTCGTCGATCTCCGGGTACACGAAGATGCTGGCGAAGCTGGTGTGGCGCCCGCCCGAGGAGTCGAAGGGCGACTTGCGCACCAGGCGGTGCACGCCGGTCTCGGTGCGCAGCAGGCCGAAGGCGTAGTCGCCTTCCACCTTGATGGTGGCGCTCTTGATGCCGGCGGTGTCGCCGGGGGTTTCGTCTTCCAGCTGGGCCTTGAAGCCCTTGCGCTCGGCGTACTTCGTGTACTGGCGCAGCAGCATGCTGGCCCAGTCGCAGGCCTCGGTGCCGCCGGCGCCGGCCTGGATGTCGATGAAGGCGTTCAGCGGATCGGCCGGGTTGTTGAACATCCGGCGGAATTCGAGCTGCTTGATGTCGGCTTCGAGCGTGGCGGCGTCATCGGAGATGGCCTGCAGGCCGGCGATGTCGCCGTCTTCCTTCGACATCTCGTAGAGCTCGGTGTTGTCCGACAGGCCGCTGGTGAGCCGGTCGAGCGTGACGACCACGTCGTCGAGCGACTTCTTTTCCTTGCCCAGCTCCTGGGCCTTCTTCGGGTCGTTCCAGACGTTGGGATCTTCGAGCGATGCGTTGACCGTCCTCAGGCGTTCGGCCTTGGCATCGTAGTCAAAGATACCTCCGTAAATCGACCGTGCGGGCGCTCAGGTCCGCGAGCATTGCGCCGATTTGGTTGATCTGTTCTGCGTCCATGGGGTGTCCTGACTGTGTTCGGGGAAACCGGGCATTTTCTCATGCTCCCGTGTTTCACCGAGGAGGGCCCCCGTATTGCTCCTTCCCCCTCTGGGGGAAGGCTGGGATGGGGGCGGGCAGAGCGCCCATGGCGAGTGCCGGCGTGCCCCACCCCGGCCCTCCCCCAGAGGGGGAGGGAGAAAGGCGAACTCAGAACGCCGGCACCAGCGACCCCTTGAACTGCGTCTCGATGAAGCTCTTCACCTCAGGCGACTGGTACGCCGCCACCAGGCGCTTGGCCCAGGGCTTGTCCTTGTCGGCGCGGCGCACGGCGATCAGGTTGGCGTAGGGGCTTTTCGGCGATTCCTTGATCACCGCGTCCTTGTTCAGCGACAGGCCGGCCTTCTCGGCGTAGTCGTTGTTGATGGCGGCGATGGTCAGGTCGTCGAGCGAGCGCGGCAGCTGGGCGGCGTCGAGCGCCACCAGCTTCAGCTTCTTCGGGTTCGTGACCACGTCCAGCGGCGTGGCTGTGTTGTTCTTCACCGCCTCGGGCTTCAGCGTGATGAGGCCGGCCGACTGCAGCAGCAGCAGGGCGCGGTTGCCGTTGGACGGGTCGTTCTGGATGCCGACCGAGGCGCCGTCGGGCAGCTGGTCGATAGTCTTGATCTTGCGCGAGTAGAAGCCCAGCGGCGCGGTGATGGTCAAGCCCACGGGCACGATGTCGAAGCCGCGCGCCTTGTTCTGGTTGTCCAGGAAGGGCTGGTGCTGGAAGGCGTTGGCGTCGAGGTCGCCCGAGGCCAGCGCCGCGTTGGGCAGCTGGTAGTCGTTGAACACCACGACCTGGATGTTCAGGCCGTCCTTGGCGGCGACCTTCTTGACCACTTCGAATACCTGCTCGGCACTGCCGACGGAGACGCCGACCTTGAGCGTGTTCTTGTCCTGCGCGAAGGCGGTGCTGCCGGCGAAGAGAGCGGCGGCCAGGGTGGCGAGGGCGAGGGTGCGGCGGCGGAAATTGGTGTGCATGTGCTTGCGCGAATCGAAAAAAGGAAGGCGCGAATGTGGCATTGCCCGCTGCCAAAGGGAACGAACCAATGCGCATATCGATATGGCGTGTCGCGCCCACCACAGGTTGTTCTTATGTGTGTATTCATATAAACAGCATCCTTTTTGTTCGTTCCCTTTCGGTGCGTTTCTTTTCATACTCGGCACCTTTTTGCGAACCTACGCGAACTGCGCCACCCGCGCAGGCCGCGCTTCTTCTCCATGACCCACCCTACGCCTGACCAGGGCCGCGGCGATCACGCGGCGCCAGTCATCCGTCTCCAATCGGTGCAGAAATCCTTCGCCTTGCCCAACGGGGAGGTGTTCGACGCCGTGCATTCGCTGTCGCTCGACATCCAGCAGGGCGACGTGTTCGGCCTGATCGGCAAGAGCGGCGCCGGCAAGTCCACGCTGCTGCGCCTCATCAACCTGCTGGAGCGGCCCGACGCGGGCCGCGTCTTCGTCGGCGGGCGCGACCTCACCACGCTCTCGCGCAGCGAGCTGCGCGACACGCGCCAGAACATCGGCATGATCTTCCAGCAGTTCAACCTGCTGCAGAACGCCACGGTGTTCGACAACGTGGCCTTCCCGCTGAAGATCCACGGCCGCCACTCCAAGGCCGAGATCGACGCCCGCGTGCGCGAATGCCTCGCCCTGGTCGGCCTGGCCGAGAAGATCGACACCTACCCGGCCCAGCTCTCCGGCGGCCAGAAGCAGCGCGTGGCCATTGCCCGCGCGCTGGCGCCGCGCCCGCAGGTGCTGTTGTGCGACGAGCCCACCTCTGCGCTCGACTCCGAAACCACGCGCTCGCTGCTGGAAACGCTGCGCGACATCAACCAGAAGATCGGCGTGACCATCGTGATCGTCACGCACGAGCTGTCGGTGGTGGAGGTGCTGTGCCGCAACGTGGCCATCCTCGAAAAGGGCAGGCTGGTGGAGCAGTTCGCGGTCGATGCGGCCGGCGACGCCGAGCGCAAGACCGCGCTGGGCCGCGAAATCGACGAGCTGGTGCGCCGGCGCGAACGCGAAGCGCGCGAATCCCGCGTGCAGCAGGCGCCGGCCCAGTTCGGCGCGCAGGAGCTGGCCTATGTTTGAGAACATCGCCCCCATCCTCCCCGAGCTGTGGGTCGCCACCGGCCAGACTTTCATGATGCTGGCCATCGGCCTCTCGGCCGCCGTGCTGATCGGCGGGCCGCTGGGCATCCTGCTGTTCCTGCTGGGGCCGGGCCAGTCGCTGGAGAACAAGCCGGCGTTCCTGGTGCTCAACTGGCTGGTGAACACGGTGCGCTCGTTCCCCTTCATCATCCTGCTGGTGGCGCTGGTGCCGTTCACGCGGGTGATCGCGGGCACTTCCATCGGGCCGCTGGCGGCCGCTGTGCCGCTGTCGTTCGCGGCCATTCCGTACCTGGCGCGGCTGGTCGACCAGTGCCTGCGCGAAGTGCCGCGCGGCGTGATCGAGGCCGCCCACGCCATGGGCGCGACCGAGCTGCAGATCGTCTGGCGCGTGCTGCTGGTGGAGGCCCGCTCGGGCCTGGTGCTGGCGCTGACGGTGCTGGCCGTGAGCTTCCTCTCGTACTCGGCCGTGGCCGGCGTGGTTGGCGGCGGCGGCATCGGCGACCTGGCCATCCGCTACGGCTACTACCGTTTCCAGACCGACGTGATGGTGCTCACCGTGGCGCTGCTGGTGGTGCTGGTACAGATCCTGCAATTTGCCGGCAATACCACGGCCCGCAGGCTCGACAAGCGTTGATTCCTTCTTTCTCCCTAGCTTTCTCTATCTCATGAAGACCGTTTTCCTGCGCCGTTCCGTTCTCGCCCTGTCGCTGGCAGCTCTCTCCCTGGGCGGCCTCTCGCTGCAGGCCCATGCGCAAGACCCCGCCAAGAAGAACCTGGTGATCGGCGGCACCGCCGGCTCCAACGCCGATCAGCTCAAGCAGGGCATCGTGCCCATCCTCGAGAAGAAGGGCTACAAGGTGAAGCTGGTCGAGTTCAATGACTACGTGCAGCCCAACCTCGCGCTGGCCCAGGGCTCGCTCGACGCCAATTTCTTCCAGCATCAGGTCTATCTGAAGAAGTTCGCGGCCGACCAGAAGCTCGACCTCGCCGAACTGGTGCAGGGCCCGATCGCGCCCATGGGCGTGTACTCGACCAAGCGCAAGACGCTGGCCGACGTGAAGGAAGGCGACCGCGTGACGCTGCCGAACGACCCGAGCAACCTGGCCCGCGCGCTGGTGCTGCTGGAGCAGAACAAGCTGCTGACCATCAAGGCCGGCATCGACCCGCTGCGTGCCACCGAGAAGGACGTGGCCGAGAACCCGAAGAAGCTGAAGTTCATTCCGCTGGAAGCCGCGCAACTGCCGCGCTCGCTGGGCGACACCGAGTACGCCATCGTCAACGGCAACTTCGCGATCTCTTCGGGCCTGAAGCTCACCGAGGCGGTAGTGCTCGAAAAGACCCCCGACTACTACCTGAATGTGGTCGCCGTGAAGACCGCCGACAAGAACACCCAGTGGGCCAAGGACATCGCCGATGCCTACCGCTCGAAGGAGTTCAAGGCGGTGGTCGACAGCAAGTTCCAGGGCTACGCAAAGCCCAGCTTCCTGCAGTAATCCTGCTTTCAAGAAAGGCTCTCCATGCCCGTTCTGGCCGTATTCGATGCTCAGGGAGGCTGGCGCGACACGTACGTGTGCGACGGCTGGATCACCGAACACCTGGCCGTGCAGGGCGTGAGCTGGGGGCGCGGCAGGAAGAAGGGGCAGCGCGTTCTCGACAGTGCGGGGCTCTTCTATCTGCCGACCGATGACGGCTACATCGGGCTGCTGCTCGAAGCCGGCGAGTGGGCCGCCATGCCGGCCGGCAAGCCGCATTTCTTCGATGCAGGTGAAGCCGAATCGCTCGAAGGACTGCCGGCCTCGCTGCCGCTGTTCGAAGCCTTCGTCGAAGAGGTCCTGGCCCTGACGGGAAACGACGCCGACCAAGAATGAGGCGGGCGGTCCGGGGCGCGTGCCCAGGCCGCCGGGTACTCCCCTCCGCGAATGTCCCCGGGCCTGCGGCCCTCCTCCTTTATTTCGCTGCGGGGAGCACCCGACGCCCTGCGCACATGGGCGCTCTGCTTGTTCCGGCCGCATGAGCGCTGCGTCCATCGATCACGACGATGGGGTGCCTTGCGCAGCGAAATAAAGGGGGAGGCCGCAGGCCGGAGGACATTCGCGGAGCAAGGCACCCCGTCGGCGTGATCTCTCCCTGAACAACAAGCCTTCTTCAGGCCGCGAGCCTCTGTGTCGCCCGACCCGTAGGCCGCGCCAGCCCCAGATGGTCGCGCAGCGTGCGGCCCTGGTACTCGGTTCGGAAGATCCCCCGCTTCTGCAGGATCGGCACCACCCCGTCGACGAAATCCTGCAGCCCGTGCGGCAGCGCATCGGGCATCAGGTTGAAACCGTCCGCCGCTCCGGCCCTGAACCATCGCTCGATGTCGTCCGCGATCTGCTCCGGCGTGCCGACGATCACGCGGTGCCCCCCGCCGCCGGCGAGTTCGCGGATCAGCTGGCGTACCGTGTAGCCGTGCGTGCGGCCGGCCGCGACCACGGCGTTGAAGAAGGTGTGGTTGCCGTTGCCATTGGCGGGCAGCGGCAGGTTGTCGGGCAGGCGCTCGTCGAGCTTCAGGCGGTCGGGCGTAATGCCCAGCGTGCCGGCGATGCGCGTGAGGCTGTAGTCCCACGGGATCAGGTCGACCAGTTCGTCGCGGCGGCGCAGCGCCTCGGCTTCGGTGGAGCCGACGATGGTGGTGAGGCCTGCGAGCACCTTCACCGCGTCGGGGCCGCGGCCTAGTTCGGCGGCGCGTGTCTTGAGCGCTCGGGCATAGGCCAGCGATTCCTCGAAGGACTGCGAGGCTGAGAACACCGCCTCGGCATGGCGCGACGCCAGCTCGCGTCCGTCGGCAGAAGCGCCGGCCTGCACCAGCACCGGATGCCCCTGCGGCGAGCGCGGCAGGTTCAGCGGCCCCTGCACCGCGAAGTGTTCGCCGCGATGCGCGATGGCGTGCACCTTGGCGGTGTCGATGAAGCTGCCGGTGGCCTTGTTGCCGACGAAGGCGTCGTCCTCCCAGCTGTCCCACAGCGCCTTCACCACGTCGGTGAACTCGGAGGCGCGCGCGTAGCGCTTCGCGTGGTCGGGCGTGGCGTCGAGGCCGAAGTTGCGCGCCGAGGGCAGGTCGGCGGTGGTCACCACGTTCCAGCCCGCGCGGCCCCCGCTCACATGGTCGAGCGTGGCGAAGCGGCGGGCGATGTTGTAGGGCTCGTTGTAGCTGGTCGATGCGGTGGCGATCAGGCCGATATGCGTGGTGGCGGCGGCCACGCAGGCCAGCAGCACCGTGGGCTCCAGCGCGGTGATCGGGCGGAAGTGGATCTGGTCGACGATGGCCGCGTTGTCCGCGAGGAACACCGCGTCGAGCTTGCCCGCCTCGGCGATCTGCGCGGTGCGGATGTAGTGCTGGATGTCGGCGAAGGCCCACGGATCGCTCTGCGGCAGGCGCCACGCCGAGGGCACGAAGCCCGAATGCAGGATGTTGACGTTGAGGTGCAGCTGCCGCGGCGCGGTCTTGTCGTTCGAAAGGCTCATTGCGAGAAGTAATCGGGCAGCCGGTAGCCGGCCCATGCCGGGTTGGCCCTGAAGAAGCGCTGGAACTCGGGCGACTGGTAGGCGGCCGCGATGTCCTGCGCGAATTTCGCGCTCTCGTTGCTGCGCTTGACGGCGACCACGTTCACGTAGGGCAGCGTCATGTTCTCCAGCTTCAGCGCCTCGGTGAGCTTCAGGCCCGAGGCGATGGCGAAGTTGCCCTGCACGGCGGCGATGTCGGCGTCGGCCAGCGAGCGTGGGGCCTGCGCGGCTTCGAGCGGGACCAGCTTCAGGCGCTTGGGGTTGGCCACGATGTCGCGCTCGGACACCGAGATCGGGCTCACGCCCGGCTTGAGCGTCACCCAGCCGATGCCCGCGAGGATGTTGAGCGCGCGCGCCGCGTTCACCGGATCGGAAGGCAGCGTGACCGTGGCGCCGTCGGGCACGGTGTCGAGCGACTTGTGGCGCTGCGAGTAGAGGCCCATCGGCGGCGTCGGCACGTGCACCACCGGCACGAGGTCGAAGCCCTGCTGCTTGTTGGTGGCGTTGAGGTACAGCGTGTGCTGGAAGATGTTGGCGTCGATCTGCCCGCGCTCCACCGCGTCGTTGGGCTGCACGCCCTGGCTGAACTCGACGTACTTGACGGTGTAGCCCAGCTTCTTCAGCTGGGGCTCGATGCCGTTGGTGAATGCATCGCGGTACGGGCCGGGCATGAAGCCCACGCGCAGGTCGGCGGCGTGAGCGCAGAGCTGGGCCGCGAGGCCCAGGGCAAGGCCGCCGAGCAGCGGGGCGAAGCGGCGCAGCCACGACGGCGCGCGCGAAGAGGAAGACATGACGACAACTCCAGGGGGCGGCGAAAGGAGTTGGGCACTCTAGGGTGCGATGCCTGCCCGGCGAACGAAGATTTGCGCGCTTCCTTATCCGCTGGCCGGATATGGGATGTCGGCCCGGTTCCGGCGGCCCGCGGCTTCAGGGCGAGAGGATCATCACCTTGCACTGGCTGGGCACGATCCGCATGCCCACCATGTTGCCCCGGTTCTGCGTGCTCAGGCTGGTCATGCGCGTGGCCGGCGTGCCCTTGACCAGCACGGTGAACGCCCCCGTCACGTGCCGCGACTGGCTCATGAAGGTCTGCGAGACGATGCCGCCGCCCGCGCCGGTGGTGTCGCCCAGCGTGATCGGCGTGGTGGTCGCCATGTTGTGCGCGGGCATGCACATGAAGAGGATGTTCCAGGCGTTCGGCACGGCCGTGGGGCCGAACGCCATGTTGGGGTATGGAATGGGCGCCATCGCGGCGGGCGGCGTCTTGCAGACGTCGGGAAAGGCGAGATCCATTCCCATCAGCTGGCAGTTGGCGAACATGGCGGTGCTCCTTTCGGCGATGTGGAGGGGGCGGGTCAGCCCATGTGGATCTGCGCGGCATCGACCTTGACGAGGTCGCTGGCCGTGACCACCGTGTGGCGGGCGTGCAGGCGTGCCGTGCCGCCGGCTTCGCAGTCGAGATGGCCGACGCGGACCTGCTCGGTCTCGTCCACCACGCGCAGCGCCCTGCGCGCCATCTGCACCACGCGGTCCGCCACCGATTCGAAGACCTGGCCGACCAGCCGCAGCCGGCCCACCGTGGCGTCGAGGGCCTCGCCGGTGAAGCGCATGTCGTCGACGCGGCACTGGCCGCTGTCGGCCTGGAGGTTCCATTGCGCGGCCCGCATCTGCAGTTCGGCGCCGCTGCTCAGCCGCAGGCCGCCCGGGCTCTCGATCGACAGCGCGCCGGCCGCATCGAGCCGGCTGACCGAACTGTCGGCCTGTTCGAGCACCGCGATCAGGTACACCCGGGCGCTGTCGGGGCCCGAGAGCAGCACGGTATCGCCCGCCTCGGGTCTCAGCAGGCAGCTGGCCGCGCGGCGGCAGCGCCAGGTTTCGCCGTGTTCGTCTTCCACCTCGAAGTTCGAATCGGGCAGCGAGACCGTCAAAAGGCCAACGAAATGGACCGGCGTGGCGGTCGCTGCGAGGCCGGGACGCAGTGGAACGACATTCATGGCTGATTCCTTATCGATGTTGGTTGGTGTGTTTCTCGAAAAAAGCGGGCTGTCGGGGGAGCGGGATTCAGTGCGGGCCGGACCAGGCCTGCGCCTTGAAGAGTTCGGGCTCGTTCTCGATGATTCCGGCGCGGCTGGAGAACCGGGCGCCTTCCTGCTGCGCACGATGCAGGCGGGTGCGCAGGAATTGCGCGCCGCCGAGGTCGGCGCCACGCAGGTCGGCATACGAAAGGTCGGCATCCTGCATCGCGGCATCGCGAAAGCTCGCGCCGGAGCAGCGTGCGCGGTGGAACATGCAAAGCGGCAGGCGGGCTCCCGAGAAGTCGGTGCCTTCCAGCAGGGCCTGTGCCCAGATCGACTGGTCAAAGCGCGCACCGCTGCAGTCGGCGTCGCCGAGGTTGGCCTCGGGGAACAATGCCTGGCATGCATCCGCGTTCGAGAAATTCGCCCGTTTCAGCGTCGCGCCCTTGAAGTTGGCCTGAGTGAGCGTGGCGCCGCTGAAGTCGGCGCCGTCCAGTAGGCTGTCGGTGAACTGGCACATGGGCAGCGAAAGGCCCGCGAAGCACTGGCCGCTCAGGTCGCATTCCAGGAACATCGCGTTCATGGCCGACGCGCCCTGGAAGACGGCAGTCCTCAGGTCGAGCCGAAGGAAGGTCACGTAGGCCAGCACCGCGCCGCTGAAATCGGCCTGCCCGAGCTGCGACTCGATGAAGCTCGCCCGTTCGAAGCGGGACGATCCCAGCCGGCTTTCAGTCAGTTCGCAGCGAAAGAACCTTGCGAGGTCGAGCCTGGCCTGCGCGAAGCTGGCCCGCGCCGCATGGCATTCGGCGAAAGAGGCCGCTTCCAGCTCGGCGGCCTCGAACCGTGCGGCATCCATGCGGCTGCGGAAGAACTGCACTTCCTTCAGGCGAGCGAAGGAGAAGTCGCAGCCCGACAGCGTGCAATGCGACAGCGAGCTGCCCTCGAGGTTGGCGTGCGAGAAGTTCGCGCCGCCGAAGTCGACGTCGTCCATCATCGCGCCCGAGAGATCGAGGCCGCTCAAGTCCCATCCCCTGCAGTCGGCGCTGCCGACCTGGATGCCGTGGCGGACCTTGTCGACGAGTTCATCGCGGGTCATTCGGCGGCAGGAGCGCGTCGCGCGGGCAAGGTTCGGGCATGCCGCGTGTAGGCGCCGAGCAGATGGGTGGTGCCGTCGATCAGGCTTTGCGACACGTCGGTGCGGAACAGGTTGGCGCCGCTCAGGTCTGCCTGCGTGAAGACGGCCTTGGAGAAGTTGGCATCGATGAGGTTGGCGCCGCGCAGGGTGGCGCCGGTGAGGTCGGCGCGCACGAAGAGGCTTTCGCCGGCGATGAGCCGCTCCATGTTGGCCTCCTGCAGCGCGCATTCGGAGAAGTCGCAGTTGTCCAGGCACGCCTGCGCCAGGTCCGCGCGCGTCAGCGGCGTGGTGCGCAGCCCGCATTGCTTCAGCACGCAACGGCGCAGGACGGCTCCTGCGAGCGTGCTGCCGTGCGCGAAGCTGCAGGCGTCGAGCCGCGCGTCGGAGAAGTCGGCCGACTGGCTGCAGTCGGTGGTGACGAAGCCGCAGCGCACCAGCGACGCGTTGACGAAACGCACGTCCGCCAGCGTGCATTCGAGCCACACCACTTGCTGGAAAGAGGCGCCGTCGAAGGCGATACCGTTCATGCGCAGCTTCGTCAGGAACACCTGGTGCCAATCGGAGCCGCGGAAGTCGCATTGGCTCATCTCGCTCTCGGCCAGGCGCGTCTGGTCGAGCGTGGTGTTGGCCATGTTGCATGACATGAAGCGCGCCTTTTCGCAGTTGGTCCCGCTCAAGTCGGCACCGGAGAAGTCCGTGTACTCGCATTGCGCGCCGCCGAGGTTGGCGTTGCGCAGGATCGCGCCAGGCGCCGAGGCGCGAGAAAGCCGGGCGCGCGCCAGCACCGCGCCATCGAAGTTGGCGTTCGCGAGCAGGGCTCCCTCGAGGTTGGCGTCTTCGAGGGCGGCGCCGGAAAAATCCGCGCCGCTCAGGTCCATGCCCGAGAGATCGGCACCGACGAGCCGCATGCCGCGGAAATCGCGCTCGCCGGGAGCGGCCGCCGCCAGTTGCCGCCGCAGCTTCGCCGAGCGGAACGAGGGCATGGGCGGCGCGGGGTCGAAGAGGTGGGCGCCGTGGAGGTAGCCCTGCCTGATCTGCACCGTCATCCGCTCCCTGGTTCCGGCGGGCATGAGTGCAGGGGCAGGGTCCGGGGTGGCTGGCGAGGAGGACGGCGTGGCCGCGAGCTGTTCCAGCTGCCTGATGAGCGCATCCGGATCGAAGCGCTGCGGCTGCTCGCGGCTCTTGTGGAGCAGGGCGGGGTCGATCTCGTCTTCCTGCCTGCGGCGCATCCGCGCGCTTTCCGCCTCGAGTCTGCTTCGGGTTTCCATCATCTCTCCCTGCATGCGCTCGAAATGCCCGGGCACGTCGTCGAAGGGCAGCGGTGCGGCCGGGGGCAGGGGGGCCGGCAGGTATTTGTCGGGGTCCACGCCCAGTGCGATGAGTTCTGCGCGCCGTTTCTCGTGTTCGCGCAGTTGCCCGGCACGGAGGTTGCGCACCAGCGGCCGCTGCATCGGGTCGGGGGCGTCGAGGACGCTCCAGCCGCCGAGGATCTCTTTCGGCGCAAGGTCGCTGTCGCGAAAGGCGAGCAGGCCGCCGCGGGCGGTGTCCAGCCGCTGGAGCAGCACCGACTGGTAGTGCTCGGCTGTGCGCGGCTGCCGAGGTAGTTCCAGCGCCGGCATGATGTGCCGCACATCCGCCGCGTCGTCCTCGCGCACCGGCAGCACGCCGTGCCAGACGAGCGCCACGCGTTCGCGATGCGGAAAGAACCAGGCGGTGGTCAGCCGCAGGGCGATTTCGCGCAGCCCGTTGCCGTCCTTGTCGAAGCTCGCGAAGCAGCGCGCGCGCCAGTCGGGCAGGGTGCCGGCGAGCACCGGCTTCTCCGGGTGCATGTTGAGGATCTCGTAAGGAGCGCCGGGCGGCAGTTCCTGCAGGGCCGGCCAGCGCTGGTCTTCGGGCGCGGCATTGAAGAAGCGCCAGTCCATGTCCGGGGCGAAGCCGGGGAAGTGCCTCTCCAGCCAGTGCTGCCCGTAGCTGCTGCCCATGAGGGTCATGCGCCGAGGGCTATCGATGGGCACCGGGCCGAAGCTGGCGGGCGCCACCTCCTGTCCGCGCGAGCGCACCCGCCCGTGAACGGCTTCCACGTTCGGCGCGCGGCGGGTGTGCACGCCGTTGATCGTCTCGTCGAGCGCGCCGATGCCGCCCGGGTTTTCCGGCACGTCCTGCCCGCCATAGGCATGCGCCCAGTCCAGCGGCATCGCCTCGAAGGGCTGCGGCGCGCTCAGGCGGCCGTCGAGCCAGTAGCGGTCGCCGGATACGTGCAGGGATTTCTCCAGGCCGGCGACACGCAGGCGCACGGCGCACTCGGTCTTGTCCTGCTGGTGACGGGTGTATGCGTGGCCGCTCGCGAGCACTTCCGGCATGCACTTGGGCACGCCCATGTCGAACACGCCCATGCCACCGATTTCCTCGCTGACGGTCTGCCACAGCTCCTGGTCGGCCATGAGCTTCGGCTGCGCTTCCAGGCTGGCGAGCGCCGTGACGGCCACGCCGAGCTGGTCGACGCCCTGCCAGCGATACGGGCGGGTGAGGATGCCAAGGCGCAAGGGCTTGACGGTCTTCATCGGCCGGCGGCCTCCGGGGATGGGCGAGGGCGGGTGAGGTCGTCGCCGTGGTGGGCCGGGGAGCCGCCGCGGCGCTCGAGCACGACTTCGCGGCTCACCGGGTCGAAGCGCACCGCGACGGTCTTTCCGGCCGCGTGGTCGGGCAGGTCGGGCAAGGCGATGGCGGTGGTCTGGTCGACGTCGAAGGCCTCGCTGCCTGCCGTGGCCTGCACGTGAAGATGCAGCTTCGCGATCGCCCACGTGGTGCCTTCGCCCGAGCGGCGCTGGCCGGTGTCGCAAAGGGAGATCACCAGCGCCATGGCGGGCACGCCGTTCGCGAGGACGCCGGCAGCCCTGCGCGTGCGCGCGAGCCTGGCGGCGTGCCGCCGGCGTTCGCGCACGAGCGTGACACACAGGGTGAACGCCAGCCAGGCAAGCAGCGGTGCCAGCACCCACCAGATCGTGAAGGAGACATCCGGCATCCGGCCTGGTGCTCAGCCGAAGAGCACGAAACCCTTGAGCGCGCCCCAGAAGCCGCCGGCGTGCTCCTCGGCCACCACGTTCGAGAAGCTCACGGAGCCGAAGTTGGCCTGGTGCGCATACATGTTCATGATCTGCGCGGTGGCGTCCATCTTCTTGATGTTGCTCGTGAGCGTGAGGCCGGCATTGCTGTTGTTCACGCCATAGGTCGCGCTCGACAGGCCGGTGGCCGTCACCGCGGTCGGCGACCAGTCCCACAGCAGCACGCGGTTCACGCGCTTGACGTGGTTGCCCTCGAAGGTGAAGTCGCCGCTGGCCTTGATGTCGACGTCGCCCGCCGTGGCCTCGATCGTCACCTTCTGCGCCTTGCCGTGGTAGTTGCCGGCCGATACGGTCGAGTTGTGGTCGCCCGTCTCGATGGTTTCCTCCAGGCCTCCCTTGATGCTGTCCTTGCCGCCGCCGCCCGCGACGGTGCGCTGCCAGCCGGTCTGGTAGGTTTCCTGCCGGTTGCCGGCGAGCGTCTTCAGTACCGAGTTGCCGGTGTGGATCTCCTCGTCCATGCCCTCCTTCACGTCCACGAGCAGTCCCTTGTCGAAGGTTTCGTGGCGCAGGCCCGCGTTGACGACGACTTCCGACTGGCCGCTGAGCACCGTCTCCTTCGAACCGAGCTTGGTGGTGGTCTCGATGCGGTTGTCGAAGAAATGCTCGGTGAGCGCGCCCGATACGGTGAGCTTCGAGCCGTTGCGGTACTCGGCGGTGTCCTTCTGCTTGACGATGGTGTCGCGGGTGCGGTCGACGGTGAGGGTGTCGGTCTTCAGCACGTGGGTGTTGCGATGGCCGTCGATGGTCTCGGTTTCGTCGTTCTCGACGTGGATCCTCAGGTCGTTCTCCACGTCGATCTCGAAGTCCTTCTCGGCGTGGATTCGCACCAGCTCGCAGCCCGGCGCGTCGTCGAGGATGAATTCGTTGGCGTTGGTGGCCGAGCCGTCCCTGCTGCGGCTGACGAAGCCGCTGACCGTGACGTTGGCCGGCAGCTCCAGCGGCGGCATCTGGTCGGCGTTGTAGACGCGGCCGATGATGATCGGCCGGTCGGGGTGTCCCCCGATGAAGTCGACCACCACCTCCTGGCCCCGGCGCGGATGGTTCACGGCGCCGTAGTTCGAGCCGGCCCATGCGCTGGAGACGCGCACCCAGCACGAGCTGTTCTCGTCGCTCTTGCCGTAGCGGTCCCAGCGGAACTGCACCTTCACGCGGCCGTACTGGTCGACCCAGAACTCCTGTCCCGCCTTGCCCACCACGGTGGCCGTCTGCGGGCCGTTGGCGCGCGGCATCGGCGTCACGCGGGGGGCGCGAAAGGCGCAGCTGGCGGGCTGCACTGCGAAGTCGAAGCTGTAGGAGCCGGGCTCGCTGCCGCTCGCGTAGCCTCCCTCGCGCAGCGCATAGGAGACAGACACCACGAGGTACTCGCGGTTGTCGTCTTCGCGCGGGCAGTTTTGCATGGTGAAGCGATAGCCGGGCGCCATGCCACGCACGTTGGTATGGCCGGTGTCGCGCTCGGCCTGGGCCTGCGCCTCCTCGAGGCGGATGCGCGCGTAGCGCTCACCCTGCTCGGACTCGCTGAAGCCGCCGAGCCATTCGTACATCTCGTACTGGCCGTGATCGCCGCCGCGAGGCTGGTTTCGCACGTTCATGAGGTCGGCGCGCGGCTTCTTGAAGTCGAAGTCATCCACCACGTAGCTGCCAGGACGGATTTCCTCCGTGACCTGCCACTGGTCGATCACTTCCTGGAACGGCGCGAGGTCGCGGTCGGTGGCGAGATAGCTGATCTTCGGATAGGCCGGCAGGGGTTCGTGCGCGCCGATGTCGTCGGCCAGCACCAGCGTGTGCTGGTTCCTGTCGTGCCTGAAGAAGTAGTAGATGCCTTCGTGCTCCATCAGCCGGCTGACGAAGGCGAAGTCGGTTTCCTGGTACTGCACGCAGTACTCCCACTGCCGGTAGCTGCCGCTGAGCCTCTTCTCGAAGGCGAAGCCGTAGTCGGCGAACACCTCCTCGAGAATCTCGACCACCGACTTGTTCTGGAAGATCTTGCAGTCGCTGCTGCGCGTGAGATACCAGAGCCAGGGCCGCACGCTCGCGCGGTAGACGATGTGGCGCGAGGTGTCGCCTTCCTTGCCGATCATCGTGAAGCGAACGATCTGGCCGTTGAGAAAGCGCGGTTCCCCGGCCGTCTGCATCTCGAGCGCGAGGGGCTTTCCGAGCACGGCCTTCATGTCGATGGACATGCTCGGGCTCAGCAGGTCGACTTCGAACTCGAAGAGTTGCGACAACCCCTCCGTACCGCGCATGGAGCGGAACATGAGTTGCTCTTCGCCCAGTGGCGTGTGCGCGCGTACGACTCTGGTCATTCGAGGACTCCCTTTCGCTCAAGAACACCCAAGACGTGCTGGCTGCACCAGCATCGACCACCGCGCGTGCACCCGCAGGCCGTGTTTGCGAACTTAGGTGTGAAACGTTTGCTCGCCTGGGCGCGCGAGCGCACCACGGTCTGCCTCATCGTTGTGCCAACGAAGCGGCGTGAGGCTCTCTTTGCAAATAGCAGGCCAAGCAGCCGCGGCCGCGGCGGCCGCGATGTCGCGCCGCGCGTGCAGAAGGAAGAGAGTGGGAAGTGCCGGGCTGCAGCCGGCTTCTTCAGGCGATGAACTCTTCGATCATCCGCGCGACGATCCGCGGCTGGTCGTGGTGCAGCATGTGCCCTGCATCCTCGAGCCGCTCGACGCGCACGTTGCCGACCGACTTCAGCCGCTCGTGGAACTCGTCGAGCGTGTAGCGGTTCTTCCACCAGCCGTGCAGGCTGTCGTCGGAGGCCTCCACCATCAGCAGCGGTGCGGTGATGCGCGCATAGAGCGCCAGCGTCTCGTCGACACGGAAGATGTGCGCGTTGACGATCTTGTGCGCCGCCTCGCCGAGGATCTGCCAGCGCTCGCTGCCGTCGGGCTGCGCGTGGTTCACCGACCAGTGGCTGGCGAGCCACGCGGCCTTGTCGGGTGTGAGGCGCGGGTTGGTCTTCATGAGGCGGCGGGCCACGCCGTCCACGGCCGAGTAGCCGGCCAGCGCCATTTCGCCGCGGTGCAGGCGCTTGAGCTCGTCGATCCACTGGCCGTAGCGCGCGGGCGCTTCGTCGGGCTTGCGCGCGGGCATGCCGAAGCCTTCGAGGTTGACCAGGCGGCGGATGCGCTGCGGCCGCACGCCGGCGTAGTGCATGGCGACGTTGCCGCCCATGCTGTGGCCGACGAGGTCGATCTGCCGGCCGCCTTCTCCATCCGGGCCTTCGCCGGCGTAGTGGTCGAGCAGCCATTCGAGGTCCGCCAGGTAGTCGGCGAGCCAGTAGTTGTCGACGCCGCCGCCGTCGGTGAGGCCGAAGCCGCGCCAGTCGGGGGCGATGATGAAGCGGTCTTCCTCCATCGCGTCGACCACGAACTGCCACGACGCCGCCACGTCCATCCAGCCGTGCACCAGCACCAGCGGCGGACGGGCGTCCGAAGGCTGGCCCCACAGCCGCACGTGGTAGCTGAGGTTGCGCACGGGCACGAATTCGCTGCGGGAGGGGCGGAGGGCTTGGTACATGGGCGTCGATGATAAGGAGGCCTTTGTACTGACGCAGTCCGCCACACGACAGCTTGCCGGCAGGCCGCGCGGCGCTCGGGTTTTGGCGCGGCGGCCGGCGGGCCGCGAGACGGGGCGGTAGCATCCCCCGCATGAAAAAGATCCAACTCGGTCAGAGCGACCTGCACGTCACCCCGATCTGCCTCGGCACGATGACCTTCGGCGAACAGGTCGACGAACCCACCTCCCATGCCATCCTGAGCCGCTCGCTGGAGCGGGGCGTCGACTTCATCGACACCGCCGAGATGTACTCGGTGCCCACGCGCAAGGAAACCTACTCCCTCACCGAGACCATCATCGGCAACTGGTTTGCCGCCAACCCCGGCGCGCGCCAGAAGCTGGTGGTCGCGACCAAGGTGGCCGGCCCCTCGCGCGGCATGCCCTGGGTGCGCGAAGGCAGCGGCATGACGGCCGCCGACATCGAGGCCTCGTGCAACGCCAGCCTGAAGCGGCTGCGCACCGACGTCATCGACCTCTACCAGATCCACTGGCCCGAGCGCCACGTGCCGCTTTTCGGCAACATCTACTACGACCCGGCCAAGGAAACCTCGAAGACCTCCATCCATGAGCAGCTCGAAGCGCTGGGCAAGCTGGTGAAGGCGGGCAAGGTGCGCGCCATCGGCCTGTCGAACGAAACGCCCTACGGCGTGCACGAGTTCGTGCGGCTCGCCGAACAGCACGGCCTGCCGCGCGTGGCGACGGTGCAGAACGTGTACAGCCTCATCAGCCGCGGCTACGAGAACGGGCTGGACGAAACCATGCACCGGCTGGGCGTGTCGCTGCTGGCGTACTCGCCGCTGGCCTTCGGCCTGTTGACCGGCAAGTACGACCAGAGCGGCATCGAAGGGCCCGATGCGCCCAAGGGTGCGCGCATCTCCAGCTACGAGTCGGTGCGCAAGCAGCGCTGGGGCCGCCCCGATTCGCTGCGCGCCGCCAGGCGCTACAACCAGCTCGCCCGCGACAACGGCCTGACGCCCACGCAGCTGGCACTGGCCTTCTGCTACACGAAGTGGCAGGTGGCGAGCACGATCATTGGCGTGACCTCGCTGGCGCAGCTGGAAGAAGACCTGGACGCGTACGGCACCACGCTGTCGCCGGAAGTGCTGGCGGAGATCGACAAGATCCGCTGGGAAATCCGCGATCCGGCCGCCTGATTCATCAGCGCGCGCACTCGCCGTTCGCGGCGGCCAGGGCGAGCGCGGGCAGGCTCAGCAGGCCCATGCCGCCGCCCTTGAATTCGCCCTTCCTGCAGTCGCCGTGAGCGGCGTTTGCGACGCCTGAGCTCAGGCGCGAATCGAAGGCGAAGGCGGAGCGCGAATTGCCGTTGATGTCCTGACCGGCTCGATCGGCGAAGGAGCGTTCGCGGCCGATGTCGCGCAGGGCGCGGCGGGTGCTTTCCGAATGGAGGATCAGCGGCGGCGCGGGTGCATCGCTCGCGGCTTGCGATGGCGCAGCGGTGGCGGAGGGTGCTTCGGGCGCGGCGATCGATCTGCTGCGAACGGATTGCGGCGAGCGCCCGACGGCCGGGCGCGGCGACGATGCTGCCTCTTTGCGTGGCGCCGGATCCACTTTTGCGGGAGGCTCCGCTCGCACCATCTGCACGGCGATGCGTTTCGCCGCACCGGCAATGCGCCCATGGGGCTTCGTGGCGATCACCAGAAACCAGAGCACCGCCGCGTGCATTGCGGCGACCGCCAGCACGAGCGCCATGAGAGCGCGGCGGCGCAGCGGGTGGAACGGAATCGCGTCCGCCGGGGCTGGCGTATGCTGCATGGCTCGACCGGAATTCAATGTGGTGCGGCAGATTCTTGCTGCGGTGCACCAGGTTTTCTGAAGTGATCCTGAATCCGAAATTGCCACCCAGATGGCCAAGAAGAACACCCACACCTCCGAGACGCCCGCCACGCAACTGCTGCGCGCGCACAAGATCGTATTCACCGAGCACCCCTACGAATACGTCGAGCACGGCGGCGCGCAGCGCGGTGCCGAGATGCTGGGGCTGGACCCGTTCACCGTCATCAAGACGCTGGTGATGCAGGACCAGGACGCCAGGCCGCTGATCGTGCTGATGCACGGTAACCGCACGGTGTCGACCAAGAATCTCGCGCGCCAGATCGGCGCCAAGTCGGTCGAGCCCTGCAAGCCCGAGGTTGCGCAGCGGCACAGCGGCTACATGGTGGGTGGCACCTCGCCCTTCGGCACGCGGCGCGAGATGCCGGTGTACGTGGAGTCGAGCATCCTGGAGCTGCCGCGCATCGTGCTCAACGGCGGGCGGCGCGGCTACCTGATCGGCATCGATCCGCAGGTGTGCGTGGCGCTGCTGGGCGCGAAGCCCGTGCAATGCGCGCTGGCAGAATAGCCGCCGCCATGGCGACATCACCGTCTTCGTCCTCTTCCGACTTCTTTCCTCCGCTCTGTCCCGCCAACGAAGGCGGCGGGCCGTCGTTCGAAGTCGAGTTCAACGATGGCAAGAAGGACTGGACCGAGGTTTTCGACCTCACCGAACTGCTGTTCGAAACGCTGGAGGCACGCGGCCACGAGCCGGTGCGTGAGCGCGAAAGCTGGCTGCGGCTGCCCGAGAGCGGTCTCTGGCTCTGGCCGCAGATCACCAGCTATTGGGCCAACAGCGACGGCAGCGTGCGCACCAGCAGCACGATCGAGGTGGCGCATGCCGAGCTGCTGCCGAAGGGCCTGTTCGAATACCAGCATTCGGTCGGTGCCGGCATCGCCGCCTCGCTGACCCGGGGCTTCGATCTCTGGGCGCAGGTCGATCTGGTCGTCTTCCTCGATGCGCTGTCCGCCGATGCGGCTGGCCTGGACCACTGCACCTCGATGCAGATGAACTGGGAAGCGAAGGAGGCCGAAGGGCGCCCGGCGCGCGAGCGCCGCGTGCTCTTCGGGCCGGTCGCGCACCAGCATGCGAAGGAGGCGACCGAGGAGGAAGAACATCCGTTCTGCCCCTGCTGCCTCTTCACCAATACCTGGGACGCGTTCAAGCCGCAGATCGAGTCGGACGGCCTCTACGGCGTGCGGCTCTATGCCGCGCGCGACGCCGAGGGCGAAGTGCAGGCCGACTGCCGCATCAACGGCGAGGACTGGCCCGCCGGCGCCGACGCGCTGCGCGCCTACGCGGCGCAGTGGCCCGACCGGGGCTTCGAGTTCCGCAAGCAGTACGTCGTGATCCAATCGCCGCCCGGGGCGCCGGGCGCCTGATCCGATACGCCGAACACACAACAACAACCATCATCCCCCGCGGAGTGCCGTCTTGAGCTTCACCTTGCCTTCCATCATTGCCATCGTGGCGTCGTACCTGATCGGCTCGCTTTCGTTCGCGGTCATCGTCAGCAAGGCGCTCGGCATGGCCGACCCGCGCAGCTATGGCAGCAAGAACCCCGGGGCCACCAACGTGCTGCGCTCGGGCAACAAGGGCGCGGCGCTCGCCACGCTGCTGCTCGACGCGCTCAAGGGCTGGGTGCCGGTTTTTCTGATCCACCAGTTCGGCGCGCGGTGGGGACTGGGGGAGGGCGTTGCAGCCGTGGCCGGCGTGGCCGCGTTCCTCGGCCACCTGTACCCGGTGTTTTTCGGTTTCCAGGGCGGCAAGGGCGTGGCCACGGCCGCCGGCGTGCTGGTGGGCATCGCGCCCTGGCTGGGGCTGGCCACCGGCGCCACTTGGCTGATCATTGCCGTCTTCTTCCGTTACTCGTCGCTGTCCTCGCTGGTGGCCGCTTTCTTCGCGCCGGCCTACTATCTGATCGGCGGCGGCATCGCCTGGCCGCTCGACCGCACGGCGCTGGTCGCGATCATCGTCATGAGCCTGCTGCTGATCTGGCGGCACCGCGAGAACATCCGCCGGCTCGCGGCCGGCACGGAGTCGAAGCTCGGCTCCAAGAAGAAACCCAGCTGAACCCGAATAGAAGGAACACGATCCATGGCTTCCATCACCCGCTACCACGTCGGCCCGCGTCTTTCGGAGACAGCGGTGCACAACGGCACCATCTACCTCGCGGGCCAGGTGCCCGACGACACCACGCAGGACATCCGCGGCCAGACCACGCAGGTGCTGGGCATGGTCGACCGCCTGCTGGCCGAGGCCGGCAGCGACAAGTCGCGCATCCTCATGACGCAGATATTCCTGGCCGACATCAACGACATCACGGCCATGAACGAGGTGTGGGACGCCTGGATTCCGGCCGGCAACACGCCGCCGCGCGCCACCGTGCAGGCCAAGATGGCCAACACGGCCTACAAGATCGAGATCGTGGTGACGGCCGCCCAGGCCTGAAGCTCAATAGCGTTTTTCGAGGACCATCTGGTCCGCGTCGCGGCGCATAGAGAAACGGTTGATGAAGCTGTTGCCCAGCAGCACGAAGGGCATGGCCTGCTGCGAGACGATGGCGTCGATGTCGTACACCTCCACGTCGCCCACGCGCACCGACTGCAGGCGCAGCCTGTAGCCGGTGGTGGTGCCGTTGGCGGTGTTCATCAGCACGCGCTGGCCCTTGCTGTAGTCCAGGCCGATGCGCTGGGCATCGTCGGCCGACAGCGCGATGGCCGTCGCGCCCGTATCCAGCATGAAGGTGACCGGCCGGCCGTTGATGGCGCCCTGCGTCATGAAGTGCCCGCGGCTGTCGGCCGGCAGCACGATGCGGCTGCCGCCGCCTCCGCCACCACCTCCGCCGCCGCCGATGCTCACCGGCGTGTCCATGCGCAGGTTGACGCGCTTGCCCTCGAGCTCGACCACGGCCTGCTCGGCCTGCAGCGAGATCAGCTTCACACCCTGGTAGCTCTCGCCGACCGCCACGGTCTTGGGCGGATTGCCGTTCACGATCAGGATCGCGCGGCTGCCGATGCTGCCGGTCAGGGTGACCGAGCCGGCCGCGTGCGCCACGGCGGCGGCAGCCAGGAGCTGCGCTGCGACGACGAGGGCTTTCATGGGGGCGGTGTCCGCTCAGTCGCGAAAGTTGTTGAAAGTGAGCGGCATGTCGGGCACGTCTTTCTTGATCAGTGCCATCGCCGCCTGCAGGTCGTCGCGCTTGGCGCCGGTGATGCGCACCGCGTCGCCCTGGATCGCGGCCTGCACCTTGAGCTTGCTGTCCTTGATGACGCGGGTGATCTTCTTGGCCTGCTCGCTCTCGATGCCGTTCTTGATCTTGATGACCTGCTTGACCTTGTCGCCGCCCATCTTCTGGACGTCGCCCTTGTCGAGGAAGCGCACGTCGACGCTGCGCTTGGTGAGCTTGTTGCGAAGGATGTCTTCGACCTGGACGAGCTGGAACTCGGCGTCGCCGA
Organism: Variovorax sp. TLI9-5A; assembly: GCF_056867935.1. NCBI lineage: Bacteria > Pseudomonadati > Pseudomonadota > Betaproteobacteria > Burkholderiales > Comamonadaceae > Variovorax > Variovorax sp. TLI9-5A. The sequence continues at coordinate 2,398,152 of NZ_CP200310.1, forward strand.
TCATCGTGATTTCCTTGTCCTTGAGCTCGACGGCGGCGGCCGTGCCCTTGAAATCGAAGCGCGTGGCGATTTCCTTGGCGGTGTTCTCGACTGCGTTCTTCACTTCGGGAAGGTTGGGTTCGCAGACGGTATCGAAGGACGGCATGGACTCTCTCCTGAATTCTTCACGGGTGCAGATGCGACAATTCTCCCATGATCGTGGAGTCCAACGTCCCGCTGCAGCCCTACAACAGCTTCGGCATCGTCGCGCGCGCGCAGCACCTGGCGCGCATTGCCGGCGAGGCCGATCTGGCCGCGCTGCGCGACGATCCGGCATGGCGCGACGCGCCCCGTTTCGTGCTGGGCGGCGGCAGCAACATCGTGCTGACGGGCGACGTGAAATCGCTGGTGCTGAAGGTCGAGATCAAGGGCCTGCGGCTGCTGGAAGAAACGTCCCGCGCCTGGATCGTGGAAGCCGGTGCCGGCGAAACCTGGCATGACGCCGTCGAATGGATGGTGCGCAACGGCTATCCGGGGCTGGAAAACCTGGCGCTGATCCCGGGCACCGTCGGCGGCTCGCCGGTGCAGAACATCGGCGCCTACGGCGTCGAGCTGCAGGACCGCTTCGATTCGCTGGACGCCTTCGACTGGGAAACCGGCCGCAGCTTCAGCCTCGACGCGGCCCAGTGCGCCTTCGGCTATCGCGATTCGGTCTTCAAGCATGCGCGCAGCAGCCCGAACGACTTCGGCCTGGCGGGCAGGGCGGTGATCACCCGGGTGCGCTTTCGGCTGCCCAAGCCATGGAAACCAGTGGTCGGCTATCTCGACCTCGAGCGCAAGATGGAGGAAACCTCCAACTTCACGCCGAGCGCCCAGGACATCTTCGACTGGATCTGCGCCATCCGCCGCGCCAAGCTGCCCGACTGGCGCGTGCTGGGCAACGCCGGCAGCTTCTTCAAGAACCCGACGGTCACGCCCGAGCAGTGCGCCGACATCATCGCGCGCGACCCGAAGATCGTTCACTACCCGATGGATGACGGCAGCATCAAGCTGGCGGCCGGCTGGCTCATCGACGCCTGCGGCTGGAAGGGCAAGTCGGTGGGCAATGCCGGCGTGTACGAGCGGCAGGCGCTGGTGCTGGTCAACCGCGGCGGCCGCGAGAACCCGGTGACGGGCGGCGAGGTGATGACGCTCGCCAAAGCCATCCAGACCAGCGTTTACGAGCGCTTCGGCATCCGGCTGGAGCCGGAGCCGGTGGTGGTCTGACGGCATGGATCTCGACTTCCTGCACCTGAATTTCCGCCGCCGCATCGGCGCCCTGGTGTGGGCCCGCCGTGCAGTGCCTGTGGTCGCGCTGCTGGCGCTCGTTCTCGGAACGCGCCGCTGGGGCTCGATGGTGGCGGTGATCGTGGTGGCGCTGCTGTTCGCGGCGGTGCTCAAGTTCCTCGAAACCAGTCTGCGGCGCCAGTTCATCCGCGAGGCACGGCTGCCGCCCTTCCTGGTCGGCAAGCTGTGCCAGGCGCATCCGCAGCTCAGCCGGCGCGACGCCGAACTGGTGCTGCGCGGCCTGCGCCAGTTCTTCATGGCGCACCTGCGCAGCGACCGCAAGTTCGTGGCCATGCCCTCGAAGGTGGTCGACACGGCCTGGCACGAGTTCATCTTGCACACGCAGGGCTACCAGAACTGGTGCAAGGCGGCCTTCGGCGGCATGCTGCACCACAGCCCGGCCGAGGTGCTTGGCAGGGACGCCAAGCGCAACGACGGCCTGCGCCGCACCTGGTACTGGGCCTGCAAGGAAGAGAGCATCGATCCGCGCAAGCCCGCGCGGCTGCCGCTGCTGTTCGCGCTGGACATCAAGTTCGCGATCGAAGGCGGCTTTCACTACATACCCGACTGCCGGGCGGTCGAGCGGCACATCGGCTCGGATGCCCACTGCGGCACCAGCTTCGGCGATTCATCGTCGGACGGTGGCAGTTCGGGCGATGCCGGCGGCTTCGGCGGGAGCGAGTCGTCGAGCAGCGGCGGCGATGGCGGCTCCGGTGATGGAGGCTCGTCCGACGGCGGCGGCGGGTGTGGAGGCGGCTGCGGCGGAGGTGGCGGGGACTGAAGCCCACGCATCACCCATGAAAAACGGGCCCCGAGGGGCCCGTTTTCATTGGAGGCCGTGATGGCCGTCGATCAGCTCGCGTCGCCGTCGTTCGCCAGCTTCGGCAGCGCAGCGCCTTCGTTCGGCGACAGCAGGCCGACTTGCGTGTAGATGCCCAGCTTCTCGCGCGTGTCGGCGATGTCCAGGTTGCGCATCGTCAGCTGGCCGATGCGGTCCAGCGGCGTGAACGCGCCTTCGACCTTTTCCATGCTCAGGCGCTCGGGCTTGTAGGTGAGGTTGGCCGACTCGGTGTTCATGATCGAGTAGTCGTTGCCGCGGCGCAGCTCGACCGTCACCTCGCCGGTGATGGCACGCGCCACCCAGCGCTGTGCCGTCTCGCGCAGCATGATGGCCTGCGGGTCGAACCAGCGGCCCTGGTAGAGCAGGCGGCCCAGCTTGCGGCCGTTGTCGCGGTACTGCTCGATGGTGTCTTCGTTGTGGATGCCGGTGACCAGGCGCTCGTAGGCGATGAACAGCAGCGCGAGGCCGGGAGCCTCGTAGATGCCGCGGCTCTTGGCTTCGATGATGCGGTTCTCGATCTGGTCGCTCATGCCCAGGCCGTGGCGTCCGCCGATGCGGTTGGCTTCGAGGATCAGTTCGACCAGGTTCGAGTAGCGCACACCGTTCAGCGCGACCGGCACGCCTTCCTCGAAGCGCACCGACACGGTCTCGCGCTTGACCTCGACCTCGTCCTTCCAGAAGGCCACGCCCATGATGGGCTGCACGATCTGGATGCCGCTGTTCAGGTGCTCCAGGTCCTTCGCTTCGTGCGTGGCTCCGAGCATGTTGGAGTCGGTGGAGTAGGCCTTCTCGGCCGACATCTTGTAGGCGAAGCCGGCCTTCTGCATGAACGCCGACATCTCGGCGCGGCCGCCCAGCTCGTCGATGAAGACCTGGTCGAGCCAGGGCTTGTAGATCTTGAGGGCGGGGTTGGTCAGCAGGCCGTAGCGGTAGAAGCGCTCGATGTCGTTGCCCTTGTAGGTGCTGCCGTCGCCCCAGATGTGGACGTCGTCTTCCTTCATGGCCGACACCAGCATCGTGCCGGTGACGGCGCGGCCCAGAGGCGTGGTGTTGAAGTAGGTGACGCCGGCGGTGGTCACGTGGAAGGCGCCGGCCTGCAGGGCTGCGATGCCTTCGTTGGCCAGCTGCGCGCGGCAGTCGATCAGGCGGGCGTTCTCGGCGCCGTAGAGCATCGCCTTGCGAGGGATCTCGTCGTAGTCGGGCTCGTCGGGCTGGCCGAGGTTGGCGGTGTAGGCGAAGGGAATCGCGCCCTTGTTGCGCATCCAGTGGAGCGCCGCGCTGGTGTCCAGGCCGCCGGAGAAGGCGATGCCGACCTTCTGGCCGGCGGGAACGTTTTGGAGGATGGTCGACATGATGGGAGTTCCGTTGGTGTTGGCGCGGTTCAATGGCTCATGGCTTTCGTGGCGCGGCTCTTTGCCCGGGATACCGTGGAACCGGCTTTGCCGGGCCACCGGTATCGCCCCCTGCAAGGGGGTGGGAGAAGCGACACGAAGTGCGCGAAGCCTGGGGGTTTACCCAAAATGACAGATGTAGCTGTAGGGCTCGCCCGTCACGCGGATCTTGAAGCTCGAGTTGCCGGGCACGTTGAATTTCTGGCCGGGGCCCGAGGCGACCCATTCGTCGGTGCCCGCGAGCTGGTATTCGCAGCTGCCGGCGGTGCCTTCCATGATCTCGGGAGCGCCGGTGTTGAAGGTGAGGGTGGACGGCAGGATCACGCCGACCGATTTCTTGGTGCCGTCCGCGAGCGTGAGGCTGTGGCTCACGCACTTGCCGTCGAAATACACATTGGCCTTGGTGGCCACTGCGGCGCTGTTCAGAGTGTCGGTAGTCGTCGTCATTGGGTGGCACCGGCGGTTGGCGACCGGCGAATCGAGGACGCACCGCACCTGCGGCGCACCCGTCAAGGGTTGGAAAAGTCCTCGATTTTAGGGGCTCGGGCGACGCGGGCCGCCGGCCGGGGGCTCAGCGGTGCCAGCCGCCGCGGTATCCGCCCCATCCGCGATAGCCGTAGCCACGGTAGTAGCCGCCACCCCAGCCGCGCGAATAGCCGAGGTTCAGCGAGATGCCCACGGGCGGGTAGGCGTAGGGATACGCATAGGGGTAGGTGTAGGCCGGCTCCACGTAGACGGGGGTGGGGTAGACGGGAGCGGTGTACACAGGGGCCGGCTGGTAGACCGGCGCGGGGGCGCTGGAGACGACGACGCCGGGCTCGGGCACCACGCTGTCCCAAGGCGAGCCGCCGGATTGCGGGGCGTAGCCGCCACCGTTGTTGGCTTCGACCGGGTAGGCCTGCAGTTGCGGCTGCGGCGCCACCGGGGAGGTCGTCACGCCCGTCACGCCATAAGCGCCGGCCTGGATCGCAATGGTCGCGCCGGGCCGGGTGTTCATGCGGGTGGTGTACTGGCGGCCGTTGTATTCGTACGTGACGTTGTAGTTCACGTCGCTGCCGGTCGTTTCGCGGATCGGAGTGGCGGATATCACCCGGGCCTGGACCACCTGGTTCTGCTGCGCATGAACGAGGCCGGTGCCGGCGGCCAGCATGCCGGCGACGGAAATGCCTGCGAGAGTGCGAAAAGTGCGGTTGTTCATGGTGTGTCTCTCCTGCGGATAGAGGTTCGACGCCGGGTGGCAGGTCGGGTTCCGGGATTTACAAGGCGTTGACAGCCCAGGCGTCCGCGTCGAATCCCGTCGTAACGGGCTTTTTGGCGCCCCAGTTGACCACCGGCCGCTTGATCAGGCTGGGGTTGGCCAGCAGCACGGCGCGGGCGGAAGCGGCGTCTGTCACGCCCTCGCGGGTGGCGTCGTCGAGCTTGCGCCAGGTGGTGCCCTTTCGGTTGACCAGGGCCTCCCAGCCGGGCTTCTTCAGCCACTGGTCGAGCTCGGCCTTGGGCACGCCCTGTTTCTTGAAATCATGGAAGGTGTATTCAACGCCGTGTTCGTCGAGCCAGGCGCGGGCGCGCTTGACGGTGTCGCAATTCGGAATGCCGTAGAGGGTTGTCATGGCCGCGATGATGCCCCGGCCGACGGGTCGGCGACAATGCCCGCCTCCATGGAAACCCTGAACGACTGGCTCGCGCGCGCCGAGCAACTCCATCCCAAGAACATCGAGCTCGGGCTCGAGCGCGCCAAAGAGATGGCGCAGCGCCTCGGCCTGCGCTTCGGCTGCCCCGTCATCACGGTGGCGGGCACCAACGGCAAGGGCTCGACCTGCGCCATGCTCGAATCGATCCTGACGCACGCGGGCTACCGCACGGCGGTGTTCACCTCGCCGCACCTGGTGCGCTTCGAGGAGCGCCTGCGCCTGAAGGGCGAGGCCGTCGATGCTTCCAAACTGATAGCAAGCTTCGAACTGGTGGAAAAGGCGCGCGGCGAGATGCCGCTGACCTACTTCGAATTCACCACGCTCGGCATCCTGCACTGCATGACCGTGGAAAAGCCCGACGTGGCGATCCTCGAGGTGGGCCTGGGTGGCCGGCTCGACGCGGTCAACATCATCGACACCGACTGCGCGGTCATCACCAGCATCGACCTCGATCACATGGAATACCTCGGCCCCGACCGCGAGAGCATCGGCTTCGAGAAGGCCGGCATCATGCGCCCGGGCAAGCCCGCCATCGTCAGCGACCCGGTGCCCCCGCAGAGCGTGGTCGACCACGCCAATGCGATCGGCGCCGACCTCTGGCGCTTCGGAACCGACTTCAACGTCGCGGGCGACAAGCAGCAGTGGGGCTGGTCGGGCCGCGGGCGGCGCTACAGCGGGCTGGCCTATCCGGCGCTGCGCGGCGCCAACCAGCTCATCAATGCGGCTGGCGTGCTGGCGGCGCTCGAGGCGCTGCGCCCGCAGCTGCCGATCACGGCGCAGGCGGTGCGCAACGGCCTCGCGATGGTCGAGCTGCCGGGCCGCTTCCAGATCGTGCCGGGCGAGCCGGCGCTGGTGCTCGACGTGGCGCACAACGCGCATGCCGTGGCCGCGCTGGCCGAGAACCTCGACGCGATGGGTTTCTACCCCACCACGCACGGCGTTTTCGGCGTGATGGCCGACAAGGACCTGGCCCCGATCCTCGCGCGCATCGGCCCGCTGATCGACCGCTGGTACTTCACCGACCTGCCCACGCCGCGCGCTGCCAAGGCGGCCGAGCTGCTGGCCAGCTGGCAGGCGCAGAACACGCGCACCGACGCCTCCGGCAGCGTGCATGCGGGCCCGATGGAGGCGCTGCGCGCGGCCATCGGGCAGGCAGGGCCCGCTGATAGAATCGTGGTCTTCGGATCTTTCTTCACCGTGGGTGGCGTACTCGAAAACGGCACCCCCCGGCTGCAAGCCAAACACCTGTTGCCGGGCGGCTGATCGTCGGGCTCTACGCACCTTCCGGCACCTTCTGGCACCACCTCGCTGCACTCCTTCAGGGATCGAACTTCATGGCGTTTTTCAAGTTCCGCACGCGCGGCCCGCAAGGCAACGAAGGACGAGGCGCCCCGGCCGCAGTCCCGGCGGAAAGTGTCGAAACCATGCGTCGGCGTGCGCGCCACCGGCTGCTCGGCGCGGCGGTGCTGGTGCTGCTCGGCGTGATCGGCTTTCCTCTGCTGTTCGACACGCAGCCGCGGCCCGTGTCGGTCGACATTCCCATCGAGATTCCCGACCGCAACAAGGTCAAGCCGCTGCCCGTTCCCGCAACGCCGGCGCCGGCCACCAGCAGCACCACGCCGGCCGCGCCTGACAACAGTAGCTCGCGCGTGGCATCCGCCTCGTCTTCGAGCGGCATGATCACGGAGGCCGCCGACGGCACCGTGATCGACCCCGGCAAGCCGGTTGCCAGCTCTACGGCGTCCGTGCCGCCCACGCCGGCCCCGGCGCCCGAGCGCAAGCCGGACCCCAAGCCCGAACCCAAACCTGAGCCGAAGCCCGAGCCGAAACCCGAGCACAAGCCGGAACCGAAACCGGAGCCCAAGCCGAAGCCGGAACCCAAGCCCGAGGCCAAGCCGAAGCCCGCCGCCGTGGACGACGGCGCCCGCGCCCGCGCGCTGCTCGAGGGCAAGCCCGTCACCGCGACCGCCGCCAAGCCCGCCGCTGCCGACGAGGGCGGCCGCTTCGTGGTGCAGGTCGGCGCCTTCGCCGACGCGGACAAGGCGCGCGAAGTGCGCCAGAAGCTCGAGAAGGCCGGTCTCAAGACCTATGTGCACGTGGCCAAGACGGCAGACGGCGAACGCACGCGTGTGCGTGTCGGCCCCTTCAGCTCGCGTGCCGAGGCCGACCGCGCGGCCGAGAAGGTCAAGGGCTTGTCTTTGTCGGCCGCGATCCTCACGTTGTAAGAGTCGTCGCCTGCTGTTGCCGTGGCCTTGCTCGACTGGACTGCCGTCGCGCTCATCGGGGTGTCGATGCTTTTCGGCCTGATGCGCGGGCTGGTGTTCGAAGTTATTTCGCTGATCGGATGGGTGGCTGCCTTCATCGCCGCGCAGTGGCTGGCTTCGGGCGTCGCGGCATGGCTGCCTTTCGGCGACCCGCAGGGGGCCTGGCGCTATCCGCTGGCCTTCGTGCTGGTGTTCGTGGCGGTGGTGTTCGGCGTGGGCCTGGTGGCCGCGCTCACGCGCAAGTTGATCACGGTCGTGGGTCTGCGGCCAGTGGACCGGATTCTGGGAGCGGCGTTCGGCGCGGCGCGGGGCGTGGTGGCCCTGCTCGTGTTCGCCGTCGTTGTCCATTTGCTGGTGTTGAGCGACAGTGCCTGGTGGCACGAATCGCGCAGCGCCATTGTTCTCGATGCGGCATTGCAGGGCCTCAAACCCTCGCTGCCTGAAAAGTTGGCAAGCTACCTGCCCTGAGAGGAATCGTTCATGTGTGGAATCGTCGGCGTTGTCAGCAACGCACCCGTCAATCAGCTGCTCTATGACGCGCTGCTGCTCCTGCAGCACCGCGGCCAGGACGCCGCAGGCATCGTCACGCTGCAGGAACGCAAGTTCTTCATGCACAAGGCCAAGGGCATGGTCCGCGACGTGTTCCGCACGCGCAACATGCGCGCGCTGCCGGGCAGCGTGGGCCTGGGCCAGGTGCGCTATCCGACCGCCGGCAACGCCTACAGCGAGGAAGAGGCCCAGCCCTTCTACGTGAACGCGCCCTTCGGCATCGTGCTCGTGCACAACGGCAACCTGACCAACGCGCATGCGCTGCGTTCGGAGCTGTTCTCCACCGACCATCGCCACACCAACACCGAGAGCGACTCCGAAGTGCTGCTCAACGTGCTGGCCCACGAGCTGGAGCGCGCCTCGCGCGGCGTGCCGCTGCATCCGGCCGAGGTGTTCGCCGCGGTCAAGAACATGCACAAGCGCCTTCGCGGCTCGTATGCCGTGGTGTCGCTGATCGCCGGCCACGGCCTGCTCGCCTTCCGCGACCCCTATGGCATCCGCCCGCTGTGCATGGGCCGCAGCGCCGACGGCACCGTGATGGTGGCAAGCGAGTCGGTCGCGCTGGAAGGCTCGGGGCATGTGTTCGAGCGCAACATCAATCCGGGCGAAGCCGTGTTCATCGACCTCGAAGGCAATGTGCATTCGATGCAGTGCGCCGAGGCGCCGACGCTGAACCCCTGCATCTTCGAATTCGTGTACCTCGCGCGTCCGGACTCGGTGCTCGACGGCATCTCGGTCTACCAGGCGCGCCTGAACCTCGGCGAGACGCTGGCCAAGCGCGTGGTGTCGACTGTGCCGCCTAACCAGATCGACGTGATCATCCCGATTCCCGAATCCAGCCGCCCGAGCGCCACGCAGCTCGCTCACCTGCTGGGTGTGCCGTACCGCGAAGGCTTCGTGAAGAACCGCTATGTCGGCCGCACCTTCATCATGCCGGGGCAGGGCGTGCGCAAGAAGTCGGTGCGCCAGAAGCTCAACGTGATCGGCAGCGAGTTCAAGGGCCGCAACGTGCTGCTGGTCGACGACTCCATCGTGCGCGGCACCACCAGCCGCGAAATCGTGCAGATGGCGCGCGACGCCGGCGCCCGCAAGGTCTACTTGGCCAGCGCCGCGCCGCCGGTGCGCTACCCCAACGTCTACGGCATCGACATGCCGACCAAGGACGAACTGGTGGCGCACGACCGCACCATCGAAGAAATTCGCGAACTGATCGGCTGCGACGCGCTGATCTACCAGGACGTCGATGCCATGAAGCGCGCCATCGGCTCGCTCAACACCAAGCTCGACGGCTTCGACGCATCGTGCTTCGACGGCGTGTACGTGACCGGCGACATCGACACCGACGCCATCTCGCGCATGAACGGCAACCGTCCGCGCATCGAAGAGACCGAAGAGGATTCCTCGCGCCTCGCGCTTCCCAATCACAGCGAGTGAGAGCAGACGAAGTGACCGACGAAGAACGAACACTGCCGCCCGGGCTGCATCCCGAGACGCTTGCCCTGCGCACCGGTCTCGCGCCGAGCCAGTACGGCGAGCATTCCGACGCGCTCTTCCTGACCAGCGGCTTCGTGCAGCCCGACGCCGAGACCTCGATGCGCCGCTTCGCCGGCACCGAGCCGGGCTTCACCTACTCGCGTACCTCGAACCCGACCGTGACCAGCTTCGAGCAGCGCATCGCAGCGCTCGAAGGCACCGAAGCGGCCATCGGCGCATCGACCGGCATGGGCGCGATCCTGATGATGTGCATGGGCCTGCTGAAGGCCGGCAACCATGTGGTCTGCTCGCGCTCGGTGTTCGGCTCCACGCTGAACCTGTTCGGCAAGGAGTTCGCCAAGTTCGGCGTCGAGACCACCTTCGTGTCGCAGACCGACGTGGCCGAATGGCGCGCGGCGGTCAAGCCCAATACCAGGCTGCTGTTTGCAGAGACGCCGACCAATCCGCTGACCGAGGTCTGCGACATCCGTGCGCTGGCCGACGTGGCCCATGCGGCGGGTGCGCTGCTGGCGGTGGACAACTGTTTCTGCACGCCGATCCTGCAGCGTCCGGCGGCGCTGGGTGCCGACCTCGTCATCCACTCGGGTACCAAGCATCTCGACGGGCAGGGCCGTGTGATGGCTGGCGCGATCTGCGGTCCTTCGAAGCTCATCGTCGATGTGTTCGGGCCCATCGTGCGCACCGCCGGCATGGCGCTGGCGCCGTTCAACGCGTGGGTCGTGCTCAAGGGCATCGAGACGCTGGGCATCCGCATGAAGGCGCATTGCTCGAACGCGATGGAGATCGCGCAGTGGCTCGAGAAGCAGCCAGGTGTTGCGCGTGTCTATTACCCCGGGCTCGCTTCGCATGCGCAGCACGAACTGGCGATGCAGCAGCAGTCGGGGCAGGGCGGCGCGGTGGTGTCGTTCGACGTGGTCGGCGACTCGCCCGAGACGGCGCGCGCCAATGCTTTCCATGTCATGAACAGCACGCGGGTGGTGAGCCTCGCCACCAACCTCGGCGACGTGAAGACCATCATCACGCACCCCGGCACCACCTCGCACGGCCGCCTGACCGAGGCGCAGCGCCAGGCTGCAGGCATCGGCCAGGGGCTGATCCGCCTCGCGGTTGGCCTCGAACATGTCGAAGACATCAAGGCCGACATCGCGCGCGGCCTGAGCACCCTGAATCCACGATAACGAAATGACCGGCAAAGTACGCACCCGCATCGCACCATCCCCCACGGGTTTTCTCCATCTGGGCACGGCTCGCACGGCCCTCTACTCGTGGGCCTATGCGCGCCACTACGGCGGCGAGTTCGTGCTGCGCATCGAGGACACCGACGTGGCCCGTTCCACGCAGGACTCGACGGACCAGATCCTCGCGTCGATGCACTGGCTCGGCCTCGAATACGACGAAGGCCCGATCTACCAGATGCAGCGCCTGGAACGCTATCGCGAAGTGATCGCGCAGATGCTCGCGGCCGGCACGGCCTACCACTGCTACTGCACGCCGGCCGAGCTCGATGAGATGCGCGAGGCGCAACGCGCGCGCGGCGAGAAGACGCTGTACGACCGCCGCTGGCGCCCCGAGCCGGGCAAGGTGCTGCCGCCCGTGCCCGAAGGCGTGCCGCCGGTGGTGCGTTTCTGCAATCCGCCCGAAGGCGACGTCACGTGGAACGACCTCGTGAAGGGCGAGATCACGATCAACAACCGCGAGATCGACGACCTCATCATCCTGCGGCCCGACGGTGTGCCGACCTACAACTTCGCGGTCGTTGTCGACGACTGGGACATGAACATCACGCACGTGTTCCGCGGCGACGAACACATCAACAACACGCCGTGGCAGATCAACATCTTCCGCGCGCTTGGCGCACCGCTGCCGCAGTTCGGCCACGTGCCCGTGATTCTTGGCGACGACGGACAGAAGCTGTCGAAGCGTCGTGGCGCAGTGAGCGTCACTGCCTACGAAGACAACGGCTATCTGCCCGAAGCGATGCTCAACTATCTCGCGCGCCTCGGCTGGAGCCACGGCGACGACGAGCTCTTCACCCGCGAGCAGATGGTGAGCTGGTTCGACGGTTCGCACCTGTCGAAGAGCCCCGCGCAGTGGGACGCGGCAAAGCTCGCGTGGGTCAACGCGCAGTACATCAAGGCGAAGAGCGGCGATGAACTCGCACCGCTCGTTGCAGCACAGTTGCAAAAGCGCGGCATCGTTGCAGACGAGCGGTTGCCCGCGATCTGCGCGCTCTTCAAGGATCGTTGCGACACCACGGTGGCATTGGCCAACTGGGCTGCAGCGTTCTATGGGGACATCACGGTGACCGAAGCCGATCGCGCGCAGCACATCACCGATGCAGTGAAGCCCGCGATCGCAACGCTCGTCGAAAAATTGATGACGGTCACGTGGGATAAGGCCTCGATCGCAGTTATGATCAAGGAAGTCCTCGCGACACACGCATTGAAGATGCCGGTGTTAGCGATGCCAGTACGAGTGCTTGTGTTGGGAACTTCACAGACACCGTCCTTGGATTCAGTCCTCGAAATTCTTTCTCGCGAAAAAGTTATCGAGCGATTGAAAAAGGCCTGAAAATTCGGGCTATAATCTGAGGCTCGACACCCACACGGGGGTATAGCTCAGCTGGGAGAGCGCTTGCATGGCATGCAAGAGGTCAGCGGTTCGATCCCGCTTACCTCCACCAGAGTGTCGAGAAGGTATGAGATGCTGATCGCAGCACGTCCAAGGTTTTGACCCTATCGTCTAGAGGCCTAGGACACCACCCTTTCACGGTGGCTACCGGGGTTCGAATCCCCGTAGGGTCGCCAGTTTCACTTCGGTGAAGCAGGCACGAGTCGTCAACACTCGGTTCCGCAAGGAGCGAACGTTGTCTACCAGGAGTGGTAGTTCAGTTGGTTAGAATACCGGCCTGTCACGCCGGGGGTCGCGGGTTCGAGTCCCGTCCACTCCGCCAGTCAGAAGCCCCTGCAGTCAAAAGCTGCAGGGGCTTTTCACTTTCTGGCTCCCTTCCTCTCGGCCTTTTCGCTCAGCCGTTCGATCCTCTCGCTTCCCGCCGCATCACGCCTGCGAGTTGCTGTTCGCTTGAAAGCATGAAGTCGATGAAAGTGCGCACGCGGCGTGGCACTGCCCGGCTTGCTGGATAGACCAGCGATGCAAGCTTCGGCGCAGGCTCGAAGCCCTGCAGCAATCTTTCCAGTCGACCTTCGGCGATGTGCTCGTTCACGACGAACAACGGCAGGTGCGCGATGCCTACTTCCGCTACCGTCATCGCCGCGAGGTGATGCATGTCATCAGAACGCAAGTCGGCTCGGGGCTCGATCTGCGCCGGGCCATCCGGCGTCATGAAGTTCCATGGTTCCTCGCGACCATCCGGTCGCGTGTACGCGAGGCACTGATGCGCAAGAAGATCTTCGGGCCGTGATGGTCGTGGTGCTGTCGCGAAGCAGGACGGTGCCGCGACGGTGACGAACTGGCCGTATCCGAGCGGTCGAGCCACGAGACTCGAATCGGGGAGGGCACCCACGGCTATCGCGACATCCAAACCCAGATCGAAGATGTCGGACGGCCGCATGGTCGACACGAGCTCAATGCGCAACTTGGGATGTCGCGCGAGCAGCGCCGGCAGCAGCGGTGCGACAACGAAGGTTCCGAAAAGCGGTGGCAATCCCACGCGGACCGTGCCGGCCACCGCACGCGTGCCCGCGCCAGCTTCTTCCGCCGCTTCGGCCAGCAGGTCGAAAGCTCGTGCGCAGCGCTCGTGGAACGCCTTGCCTTCCTCCGTCAGATGCAAGGCTCGCGTCGTGCGCGTCAGCAACTGCACGCCGAGATCGCCTTCAAGCCGGCCGACGGCCTTGCTCACGGCCGATGGTGTCATCCCATGCAAGGCCGCGGCTGCTGTGAAGCTGCCTGCATCGGCCACGGTCACGAACACGCGCGCATCGGCCTCCGAGATCGGCAATTCATGAGTCCGGCTCATCAGTCTTGTGCCCTCAACCCGCTTTTTCATGGAGCCCCTCGTGGCCACCATTGGTGGCGTACGCATTGCCATCAATCACCAACACCCACGACAGGAGCCGTTCGATCATGAAACTCTTCTACAGCCCCGGTGCTTCTTCATTGTCTTCGCACATCGTGCTGCGAGAGGCTGGCCTGACAGCGGAGCTGATCCGCGTCGACCTCGAGACCAAGAACTTGCACGACACCAGGCAGAGCTATCTGCCGTTCAACCCCATGGGCAAGGTGCCCGCGCTCGAACTCGACACCGGCGAGATGCTCACGGAAGGCCTCGCTGTGCTGCAGTACCTGGCCGACCTCGCACCGGCTTCGCATCTCGCGCCACCCGAGGGCACCATGGCGCGCTATCGCATGGCCGAAGCCTTGAGTTTCGTTGCTACCGAACTGCACAAGGGCTTCGCGCCGATGTTCGATGCCGATGTGCCGGCAAGCTACAAGCACAGCCTGATCGCCGACACTCGGGCATTCGAACGCACAGCATTGCTGGTGCAACAAGGGCCTTTCATCTTCGGCGAACACTTCACGATCGCGGATGCCTACCTCTATCCGATCCTGCGTCTCGGTCGTCTTGCCGGGCTCGATTTTTCCCGCTGGCCTGCGGTCGTTCGCTACATGGATGAGGTCGCGAAACGTCCCGCAGTGCATGCGGCAATGCAGGCAGAAGGCCTGCCTGGAGACTGATTCAAGGCCCATCAATGAAGGCCCGAAGCGACCGCGTTACATCTGGGCTCTCGCAGTCGAATAAACTCCGGCCCGCTTGCAGCTTGATTCGTGCTGCGCCGCCATAGGCAACATGGCGAAATCAAACCTATTAGGAACTCAGTTGAACCGCATCGAACTCGTCGAAAAAATCGTCACCGCCCACAACGTCAGCAAGGCAGAAGCCGCGCGCATCCTCGAGACCGTCACCGGCTCGATCGTCGCCGCAGTGAAGAAGGGTGACCCCGTCCAGATCGTCGGCTTCGGCACTTTCAAGCAAGTGGCGCGCGCCGCACGCTCGGGCTTCAACCCCAGCGCCGGCACGAAGATCAAGATCGCCGCACAGAAGGTGCCGAAGTTCGTGCCGGGCGCAGCCTTCAAGGCCGCCGTGGACCCCAAGGCTGCGAAGCGCAAGGCCGACAGCAAGGCTGTGGCTGCGAAGCCCGCAGCGAAGAAGGCCGCCGCTCCCGCCAAGAAGGCCGTGGCCGCCAAGAAGAAGTAAGAAGCAGTGATGCGGGCACTCCGGCCATGTGCCGAAGATGCCCAATTAAAAAACGGCCCCTCGGGGCCGTTTTTTATTGCCGGGCGCAGAACTGCCGCCGGCAGATTGCACCTTCTTCAGTCGGGCTGGATCACGCCCTCGTTCAGGTAGCGCTGGTATTCGGCGATAGGTATCGCCGTCGTCTGCGTGCTGCCGCCGTCGCCCCAACTCAGCACGGCGCTGTCGGGCGCCAGCTGGATCTCGATGGGGCCCTGGGGAATGAGGATCAGGGGGCCGTCGCCGGCCCGGTATTCGACATTTCCTGTGACTTTCGCATTGGCTGCCATGTTCGTTCCTCGGGGTGTTGGGGAATGCGGGGGACGGAACTCAAGCGTATAGGAATCCGGTGCTTCGCGGGTGCGTCGGCACGCGCTTATCCGTGTAGGTCGAATGGCTGTCGGCCGGCGACGGGCGGTCGTCATACCGGCGTCACGTGCTGCGTGGCACGCTCGCGCCTCGAATGACGCAGCACATCAGGATTCTTGTGGTGGTGTCGATGGCCTGCCTTGCCGTCCTGGCGGCGGGCGTTGCGTGGCGCCTGGCTGGTGATGGCGAGGCGCAGGCCCGCACGGCCAATGCCGAGGCCGCCCCTTCTCTGGAGATCCGCTGGCACGGCGGCGGCATCGTGCTTCAGGGCACGGTGCGGGACGCGGCCACGCAGCACGCACTTGCGGAAGGCGCCGCTGCGCGCCTGGGCGGCGAGAGCGAACAGGTGACCGACTGGCTCGACATCACGCCCGCCGCTCTGCCGGTGGCAGACCCCGCGGCGCTCGCCCGGCTCATCCTCCTCGGACAGGAAGGCTGGCACCTGCAGCGCCGGCAGACAGAAGGCTGGCTCGCCGTGCAGTCGCTGACCGACGAGCGCAGCGTGCAGGCGAAGGCGCTCCTGCAGGCCGCCTTCGGCCCAAGCGTTGCGATCCGCCTGGTCCAGCTGCCCTGAGACGGCAACCGATCTCCTTGCGATGCGATGGGGCCTTCATGGCCTCGTCATGTGCGGTGCCCAGCATCCGCTGCATTCCAAACAAGGAGAGAGGTCCCCATGCATCCATCGTTGAAGCACTTCGCCGTCGCCGGCGTGGTAGCCGCCGCCCTGACCGCCTGCGGCGGCAGTTCGAACAATTCCATTCCTTTCGTGCCGCCTCCCGCGGCCACCAATCCGCCGGCGCCGGCACCGGCGCCAGCACCTGCAGTGCCGGGCACCATCGACGTGAAGCTCATCGCTTTCAACGACCTGCACGGCAACCTCGAACCGCCGAAGCTGTCGATCACCGCGCCCGCCAAGGCTGGCGGCACGGTGCCGGTGCCTGCCGGCGGTGCCGCCTACATGGCCTCGGCCATCGCTTCGCTGAAGGCCAAGAACCCGAACAATGCTGTCGTGTCGGCGGGCGACATGATCGGCGCCTCGCCGCTGGTCTCGGCGCTCTTCCTCGATGAGTCGACCATCGAAGCCGTCAACGCGATGAAGATCGACTTCAACGCGGTCGGCAACCACGAGTTCGACAAGGGCCAGACCGAGCTGCTGCGCATGAAGAACGGCGGCTGCGCGAAGAACACCGCGCTCGAGCCCTGCCGCGTGAACAAGAGCTTCCCGGGTGCCAACTTCGGATTCCTCGCGGCCAACACGGTGAAGAGCGACGGCAAAACGCTGTTCCCCGCCACCGGCATGAAGAGCTTCACGAAAGACGGCGCCACGGTGAAGGTGGCCTTCATCGGCATGACGCTGAAGGGCACGCCGAACATCGTGACGCCGGCCGGCGTCGCCGGCTTGAGCTTCAAGGATGAGGCCGACACGGCCAATGCGTTGATTCCGCAACTGAAGTCGCAGGGGGCGGACGCCATCGTCGTCGTGATTCACGAAGGCGGCACAACTGACGTGGGCTACAACGACAAGAGTTGCGCCGGCCTGAACGGCGACATTCTGTCGATCCTCAACAAGCTGGACACGGCGGTTGACGTGGTGATCTCTGGTCACACGCACCGAGCGTACGTTTGTGACTACGGCAAGACCAATCCGGCCAAGCCCTTCCTGCTAACCAGCGCGGGCCAGTACGGCACGCTGCTGACGGATATCAACCTCACCATCGACACGAAGACGCGCAAGGTAACGGCCAAGAGCGCGGACAACGTGATCGTGCAGGGCGAGGCATACACCTCCAGCACAACGACGGTTGCGTTGACCGACCAATACCCTGTCTTCGGCAAGAACCAGGAAGTTGCTGCACTGATCAGCCAGTACCTCACCGTCGCGGGCCCGCTGGCGCAGCGCGTGGTGGGTACGCTCACAACGACGGCCACGCGCGCGCAAACCGCGTCGAAGGAACACGTGCTGGGCGACCTGATCGCCGACGCACAGCTCGCCGCAACCAGCCCTGCCGGCAAGGGCGCCGCGCAGGTTGCCTTCATGAACCCGGGCGGTGTGCGTGCCGATCTTGCACCTGCCGGCGACGGCAGTGTGACCTACGGCCAGATCTTCGCTGTGCAGCCCTTTGGCAACAGCCTCGTGGTGAAGACCATGACCGGCGCACAGGTCAGGGCGCTGCTCGAGCAGCAGTTCAACAGCGGCACCGGTACGGGGGCAAACACCGTGGACAAGCCCAAGGTGCTGCTGCCTTCCAAGGGCTTCAGCTACAGCTACAACCTGTCGCAGCCGGCTGGATCGCGCATCACCAACATGTCGCTCAACGGCACGGCGATGACCGATGGCACCAGCTACCGCGTGACCATGAACAGCTTCCTGGCCACCGGCGGCGACAACTTCACCGTCTTCAACCAGGGCACCGACACGCTGGGCGGCGACCAGGACGTGGATGCGCTGGAGGCCTACATCAAGGCGAACAGCCCGCTGACTCCGCCGGCGACGGACCGCATCACGGCTCTGCCTTGACAGGCGGACGGTGAGTGCAAGGGCAGGTCGCGCTTAGCTGGCCTGCCCGCTCAGATGCCTCTCTCACGCCGGCTGCGGCAAGTCGTGCGACGTCGACTCGACAGGGCGCATGCGACCGCGCGCCAACAACCGGCAGCTGAGCACCGCCTGCAGCACCGGGAACGCTGCGAAGGGCATTGCAACGCCCAGCAGGAGCCCAAAGCGAGGCTCGAGCGCGTAGAACAAGGCCGTTGCAACCAGCACCTGCGCCAGCCAGTTCGCCAGCGTCATCCGTCCCATCGGCGCGAGCTTGCGCAGCCATTGCCGCCAGCGCGGCTGCTGGAAGAGCAGCGCAAAGGCGGACATTGCGAAGAGGAGCAGACCCAGTGCGATCAGTGCGGTCTGCTGGAGCACAGTAGCCGCGACGAAGCTGAAGACGAGGGCGGCCATCAGCAACCGAACCCACAGATGCCTGTAGGCGATAGATTCCAGCAGCATTCGGCGAGCGAGCAGACGCACGGCTGCGAGCTTCTTTCCAGGCTGACCCGCACGTATTCCGAAACTCATGGCGACGAGCAACGAGAGCAATGCAATCGATGACGCGACGACATCAAGCATCGAGGCGCCGAGCAAACCGAGCATCGGCATGACGAACAGCGCGAAGCCGCGCAGCGCGTCCGGTAGTTCAGGTCGGCGGACGCTGCCTGCGCGCGGTTGGCGCGGCAGCCTTGCGGCGAGGTCGAATGTCATGAGGAGTACGCGATGTCGGTTCGGATGCCACATCGCGGACGGCCATGCGCAGCCGTCCGCACCAGTGCCGCGATGCTACGAACCAGCATTGCACGAACATTGCGCGGCGGCCGCGGCCCGTTCCGGTTCGCCGATGCCGTGATCTCGCGTAGGCCGATGCCTTCAACTCGATTTGCCCGGTTTCGACGGTCTTAGCATGGACGAATCTGCCTTCGGGCAGAGATCTCATTGCCGATCCATGTTCTTTTCAAAGGAAGGATTCCGTCATGAAAACCGTCATGAAAAAAGAAGCCATCAACTTGCGGGCGCTGGCGCTTTCGTCCCTCTTCGCGGCGTGCAGCCTGGCCTTCGTCGGGTGCACGACCACGCGGCCGCAGGACCAGGCCAGCAGCGCGTCTTCGCGCGCTTCCATCGATGCGCAGACGGATGCAGCCCTGTCCAAGCTGTACGACTCCGTGAAGGGCTCGCGCGAGCTTGTCGCCAAGTCCAGCGGCGTGCTGGTGTTTCCTGCCGTGGTGGGGGCCAGCATGGGCGTAGGGGCTGAATACGGCCGGGGTGCGCTGCGCGTGAACGGGCGCACGCAGTCCTACTACAGCACCACCGCCGGGTCCGTGGGATTCCAGGCAGGCGCGCAGTCGAAGGCCGTGATCTATCTGTTCAACACCCAGGCCGCGCTCGACAAGTTCCGCAGCAGCAAGGGCTGGACGGCCGGTGCCGACGCCACGGTGGCGCTCGCGACCATCGGCGCCAACGGCAGCATCGACACGAACACGCTGCGCCAGCCCGTGGTGGGCTTCGTGATGACGAACGTGGGGCTGGAAGCGGGCGTCTCGCTGTCGGGCGCGAAGATCAGCGAGATCCAGCCGTAGGAGTTGCCCTTACCAGCCGGCTGCGGGCTCAGCGACCGAGCTGGGCCTGCAGTTCGGCGACCTGCCTGCGCAGTGATTCATTCTCGGCCGTGAGTTCGGCCACGCGCTGCTGCAGCGCTTGCACTGTGTCCAGGCTGGCTTCGTCGTCCGAAGATGCCTCGGCGGACTCCGCACGAGGCTTTTTCTTCGACTCGCGCACCCGTTTCGCGGCCTGTTTGAGTTCGTCCTTGCCCGCGTTCGCGGCAGAAACCTGCTCTTCGGCCGGCAGTGTGGCCACGGCCGCCGCGGTGTTGATCGAAATCACGCCCGACTTCACTGCGGCCACCAGTTCCGGCGCGGCCTGCTTCTGGATCTTCTCGATCATCCCGACCTGACTGCTGCTCAGGCGCGCCGCCTTGGCGATGGCTTCGCGGCTGTTGAGCGGCGCAGGCGGCGGCAGGGGGACGGCGGCCGCAGCGTCGTCGGGCGTCGCGTCCGCAGGCGGATCGACATCGAACGGAGGGTCGTCCGACGAAGAGGACGCGGGTTCGGCTGCCTCGACCGAGCGGCTGCGCTGCTGGTCGACGATGTCCTTCTTTCTCAGCGCGAGCACGCCGCGCAGATAGTCCGAGATGCTGCGCCGGCCGAGGTGCTGGTCGATCATCCAGAGGTGCACGTCCTCGATGGTCTTGAAGCGCGGGTTCTGCACCGTCTTGAACGGCAGGCCGTGCTTCTGGCAGATGCCGTAGCGGTTGTGGCCGTCCACCAGCACGTCACCCCACAGCACCAGTGCGTCGCGGCAACCCTCGGCCAGGATGCTCCGCTCCAGCGCCTCGTGTTCCTCCGGTGTCATGGGGTCGATATAGGCTTTGAGTTCTTCGTTGACGACGATGTTCATGGGTGCGCAATCGGGGTAGGGGCGGCATTTTAGGTGGCGCCGCCGACCGGCCCGGCGGGCAATGGGCTGTCTCGCTTTCGGCCGTTCAAACGTCTTAAGGGGTAAGAGATAAGGGGAGGAGCAACTGCGAGAGCGGGCCTTCTTTTGTCCAAAGATGGTAATAGTTCTTATTTGCATTATATCGAATTGAATACTTCAGGAGTACCCATGGACATGTCGCTTCAGCCAGCCGAGCTCACGCTGGGAGAGGTCTTCATCGCAAACCGTGCCCAGCTCCAGCGCGTCGCGCAAAAAATTGTCCGCACCGCGGACCTCGCCGACGAAGTGCTGCAGGACGCCTACCTCAAGCTCGCCGACGGCGCTTCCGTGCGCGACGTGCGCAAGCCGCTCGGTTACTGCTGCCAGGTGGTGCGCAACGTGGCCTTCGACTACCACCGCCACAATTCCGTCGAGGCCAGCTACCGCACTTACTGTGAAGACGTCGAGCTCGTCAGCCCGCTGAGCAACGACGCGCCCGACCGCGTGCTCGACGGCCGCCAGGCGCTGGCTGCGATCGACCGCGTGCTCGAGGCGCTGCCTGCGCGCACCCGCCTGGCCTTCGAGCTCAACCGCCTGAGCGGCATGACCCAGCGCGAGATCGGCGTGCGCCTCGGCTGCTCCGCCACGCTGGTGAACTTCATGATCAAGGACGCCGACGCCGCCCTCGAAAGCTGCCGCTACCTCGTCCAGGGCGGCTGATTTTTCCGCCTCCCCATCGGCGATACGATGTGGCCGATGACAAAGCAGGACAAGGATCACGACCCGGTCTGGCAGATTGCATGGACCTGGGTGCGCCGCCAGCACGAGCGCGGCGGCCTCGGCGAAGCGGCGGGCAAGGAGCTCGCGCAATGGCTCGCCGCGGATCCTCTTCACCGCAAGACCTACGACGAGGCGGCCCGCCTCTGGCTGCTCGTGGGCCTCGTTCCGCCCGTCAACGACGTTCCCGAGCCCGACGACGGCACTGACGATTCCGCCGCGCGCTAGCCGCGGCTTTCGTTCTCCCTTTCCTTTCTCGCGCCGCGGCCCCCGCGGCCGCGCCCGCGTGCGCGCGCCCCGCGCAAAGAGTGTCGCCAGACCCTAAACACGCGGCCTCCCGCCCCGTCATGTATCGCAAGGGAAGGCGCCTTCGCCTCGCCGCGTGGCCGGCCGAGCCGTGCGAAGCCTCCTTGCCCGCCGATCTCAACAACCCCAAGAGGACCGCACATGTCTACCAGCTGCTTCGACCGTGAGGACGAGACCTTCATCGTTCTCGTCAACCACGAAGAGCAATACTCGATCTGGCCGCAATGGAAGGCCGTGCCCGGCGGCTGGAAGGCCGTCGAAGGCGTCCAGGGCGACAAGAAGACCGTGCTCGAATACGTCGAGAAGACCTGGACCGACATGCGCCCCAGGTCGCTGCGCGACTGGATGGCGCAGCAGGAGAACAAGAACGCTCCTGCCGCTGCCTGAAGCCATCCGAAGAAGAGCGAATGCAGGCGCCCCTTTCCCTTTTGTGCCTGCCCTGCGCGGGCGCCAGCGCCACCATGTACCTGCGCTGGCGGCGGCTGCTGCCGCGCTGGATCGAGGTCGTGCCGATGGAGTTGCCCGGCCGCGGCAGCCGCCTGGGCGAGGATTTCGTCGAAGACTTCGAATCGCTGGTCTCGCTCCTGTGCACCGAGCACGATGCCGCGCTGCGCGGCAACTTCGCGCTCTTCGGCCACAGCATGGGCGCCCTGCTGGCGTGGGGCATGGCGCAGCGCCTTCGCGCCGATGGCCGGCCGTTGCCGCGCGCGCTGCTCGTGTCCGGCAGCGCCGCGCCTTCGCAGCGCGACCCCGACCGCTTCGTCGACATGAACGACGACGAGGCCCTCGTCGGCGATCTGCGCAAGCAGGGCGGAACGCCCGAAGAGCTCTTCGACAGTCCCGAGCTGCTGCGCATGACGCTGGACACCCTGGCCGCCGACTACCGCGTGTGCGGGAGCTTCATGCACGCCGGCAATGCGCCGCTGCCCGTGCCGCTGCATGCCTTTTCCGGCCGGCAGGACGACATCGAGCCCTGGCGCATGGAGGCCTGGTCCGGCGAGACCTCGCGGGCCGGCTTCACGCTCGACTGGTTCGACGGCGGCCATTTCTTCATCCGGCAGCAGGAGGCTGCGGTGCTCGCCGCATTGGTGCGGCACCTGGCCGGGCTGGCGGCGGGAGCGGAAGTCCATGCGCCTCGTGCCCTTGCCTGACCTGCTGCCGCCGGGCTGCGCCGTTGCGCGGGCCCGGCAATTCAAGGAATCGATGTGAACCCGATGCACCCCGTGGACTTCGTGAGCCACCTGCGCGATCTGGCTGCGCGGCGGCCCGGCGACACTGCGCTGATCGCCGTCACCGACCGCGACGGCGCCCCCCTCGACGCCCCCATCACCTACGGCCGGCTCGACGAGCGCGTGCGCGGCCTTGCGGCACGGCTGCAGCAGTTGCATGGCCGTGGCGAGCGCGCGCTGATCATGCTCGACAACAGCGACGACTACGTCGTCAGCTTCTTTGCCTGCCTCTATGCCGGCCTCATCGCCGTACCCGTATTCCCGCCCGAGTCCACGCGCAGGCGGCACCTGGGCAAGCTGGAGGGCATCGCGGCCGACGCCGGCGCCTGCTGCGTGCTGACGCATGCGGCCATCAAGGCGTCCATCGCCAGCGTTGCCGAAGCCTTTGGCGACGCTCCGCTGATCGCCGTCGACGAGATCGGCGCCGAGGATGCCGACCGCTGGGTGCCTCACACGCCGGCCGCTTCCGACATCGCCTTCCTGCAGTACACCTCCGGCTCGACCTCTGCGCCCAAGGGCGTCATGGTCACGCACGCCAACCTCATGGCGAACATGCGTGCGATCGAGGAGGGGCTTTCCGTCGGACGGGACGACACCTTCGCGAGCTGGCTGCCGTTGAACCACGACATGGGCCTGATCGGCGGCCTGCTGCAGCCGCTGCACCGCGGCATTCCCGTCGTGCTGATGTCGCCGCGCTACTTTCTCGAGCGGCCCGTGCGGTGGCTCGAAGCCATCTCGCGCCACCGGGCGACCATCAGCGGCGGCCCCGACTTCGCCTACCGCCTGTGCCTCGAAAGAGTTTCGGAAGCGCAACTGCAGAAGCTCGAGCTGTCGAGCTGGACCCTGGCCTTCTCCGGCGCCGAGCCGGTGCGCGCCGATACGCTGCGTGAATTCAGGAAGCAGTTCGCGCCCGCGGGCTTCGCCGCCGGTGCGGTGTATCCGTGCTACGGCCTCGCCGAATCGACGCTGTTCGTGACCGGCGGCCAGCGCGGCGCGGGCATGGTCGCCCAGGACTTCTCGAGCCGCGGCCTCGCGCGCGGCGTTGTCGAGAGCCAGGCCGGATCTGAAGAAGGCACCACGCTCGTCGGCTGCGGCAGGACCGTCTGCGGCCATGCCGTGCGCATCGTCGATCCAGCTTCGCTGGCCGTGCGCGACGCAGGCGGCATCGGCGAGATCTGGGCCACCGGGCCCAGCATCGGAAGCGGCTACTGGAACAAGCCCGATGTGTCGCGCAATACCTTCGTCGAGCACGAAGGCGCCACCTGGCTGCGCACCGGCGACCTCGGCTTCGTACACGAGGGCCAGCTCTACGTGGCTGGGCGCATCAAGGACATGATCATCGTTCGCGGCCACAACCTGTACCCGCAGGACATCGAGCGCATGATCGAATCCGAGGTCGACATCGTTCGCAAGGGCCGCGTGGCGGCTTTCGCCGTCGATGGGCCGGACGGCGAGGGCATCGGCCTCGCGGCCGAGGTCTCGCGCAGCACGCAGAAGCTGGTCAGTCCCGAGGCGCTGGTCGAGACGCTGAGCGCGGCCGTGAGCGAGCAGTTCGGCGAGCCGCTGTCCGTCGTGATGCTGCTCAACCCCGGCGGCATGCCCAAGACCACCAGCGGCAAGCTGCAGCGCGGCGCCTGCCGGCAGGGCTGGATCGACCGGACGGCCGACGCCTACGCGATGTACGCGCACGGCGAATTCGTGCTCGGCGGTCCGGTGGCCACGGCGAACGCGCCCGCCGCGCAATCGGCGCTCGACGAGCTGGAGCAGGCCGTCGCCTCCATCTGGAACGAAGTGCTGCGCCGCGACGCGCAGCAGCCCGCGCTTGCGCGCGGCGATCACTTCTTCACCCGCGGCGGCAACTCGCTCGCCGCCACGCAGGTTGCGGCCCGCATTTCCGACCGATGGGAAATCGACTTCCCCGCGCGCATGCTGTTCGAGCAGCCGCGGCTGGGCGAGCTCGCCGCCGAAGTGCGCCGGGTGCTCGCGAGCGGCCAGCGCAGCCCGCGCAGCGCGATCCCCGTGCTGCCGGCCGAGCGCCGCGCCGGCCCGCTCGCGCTCTCGCACGCGCAGGAACGCCAATGGTTCCTGTGGCAACTCGATCCGAAGAGCACCGCGTACCACGTCGGCGTGGCGCTTGACCTGTCGGGCCCGCTGCATGCCGAAGCGCTGGGTGCGGCATTCGGCGACATCGTGGCCCGCCACGAGAGCCTGCGCACCGTGTTCCGCGCGGCGGCGGACGGGAGCGTCAGCCAGTGGCTTCAGCCCATGTCGCAGTTCGCGCTGCGGCACGTCGACCTGCGAGATCTGCGCGATCTGCCGGTGCACGAGCGCGAAGCTGCGGCGACCGAGCACGCGAGCCGCGTCCACGCCGAGCCCTTCGACCTCGGCGAAGGCCCGCTGCTGCGCGCGGCGCTGATCCGCCTCGACGAGGCCCGTCACCTGCTCGTCGTCGTGGCGCACCACATCGTGTCCGACGGCGCGTCCATGCAGGTGCTGGTCGACGAACTCGGCGCAGGCTATGCGGCCCGCGCGAAAGGCGAGGCCCCGCGGTTCGAGACGCTGCCGATCCAGTACGCCGACTACGCCCTCTGGCAGCGCGACTGGCTTGCCGCAGGCGAAGCCGCGCGCCAGCTCGCCTACTGGCGTGCCCAGCTCGGCGACGAGCATCCCGTGCTGGCCCTGCCCACCGACCATCCGCGCCAGGCGGTGGCGAGCTACCGCGCCGCCAGCCATGCCTTCGAATTCGACGCCACCCTCGTCGAGCGGCTGCGCGCTGCGGCGCAGGCGCAGGGCGCGACCTTCTTCATGGCGCTGCTGACCGGCTTCCAGGCGCTGCTGCACCGCTACACCGGCCAGCAGGAGGTGCGCGTCGGCGTGCCGGTGGCCAACCGCCACCGCAGCGAGACAGCGGGGCTGATCGGCTTCTTCGTCAACACTCAGGTGCTGCGCGCTTCGGTGAGCGGCCGCATGAGCCTCGCGCAGTTGCTGACGCAGGTCCGCGAAGCCGCGCTCGGCGCGCAGGCCCACCAGGACCTGCCTTTCGAGCAGCTGGTCGAGGCCCTGCAGCCGCAGCGCAGCCTGAGCCACAGCCCGTTGTTCCAGGTGATGCTCAACCACCTGCGCGAGGACGCGGACACGCTGCGCGCGCTGCCCGGCCTGGAAGCCCGCGAGCGCCGCATGGAGGAGGGCGCCGCGCAGTTCGAACTCGTGCTCGACATCCGCGAGCGCGCCGACGGAAGCACCGGCGCCGTGTTCACCTACGCGGCCGAGCTGTTCGAGCCCGCAACCATCGAGCGCATCGCCGCACACTACCGCGCGCTGCTGGAGGCGCTGGCGTCGGATTCAGTCCGGGCCCTCGGCGACGTGCAATGGCTCGACGCGGCACAGCAGCGCCAACTGCGAGACTGGTCTACCGGCGAGCGGCAATCGTCGCAACCGCAGCCCGTGCATCGCCTGTTCGAAGCGCATGCGCGTGCGGCCCCGGCCGCCGTTGCACTGATCGATGGTGACGCCCAGTGGAGCTACGCGGCCCTGAACGAACGCGCCAATCGCGTCGCCCAACGGCTGATCCGCCAGGGCGCCGTTCCGGGCACCGTCGTCGCGGTGGCCATCGAATCGGCCGTAGACCGCGTGGCGGGCCTGCTCGGCGTGCTCAAAGCCGGCGCAACCTACCTGCCGCTGGACCCTTCGCATCCCGCGCAGCGCATTGCGCAGTTGCTGGAAGACAGCGGCGCCGGGCTGCTGCTGGCGAGCACTGCGGATGTGGAAGTGCAGCGAGGCATCGCCTCTGTGCTGTTCGACGAAGAGCAACTGCGCAGCGAAGCCTCCACCGACCCGGAAATCGACCTGCACGAGGGCCAGCTCGCCTACCTCGTCTACACCTCCGGCACCACCGGCCGGCCCAAGGGCGTGGCCGTGCCGCACGGCGCGCTGGCCATGCACATCCAGGCGATGGCACGCACCTGCGGCATGCGCGCCGAAGACCGCTCGCTGCTGTTCGCGCTGCCGCACGTCGACGCGGCCATCGAGCAGTGCCTGCTGCCGCTCGCGACGGGCGCGGCCCTCGTGGTGCAGTCGCAGTGGTGCTCGCTCGCGGGCGAACTCGACGCCCTGCTGCAGCGCCACCGCGTGAGCGTGGTCGACCTGCCGCCGGCCTACGCCCGCCAGCTGATGCAGGGCCAGCCGCCGTTCGCGCACGCCGTGCGCCTCGCGCTCTTCGGCGGCGAGGCCTGGACCGGCGAAGACCTGGCGCTGATCCGCCGCGTGCTGCGCCCCGGGCGGATCGTCAACGCCTACGGCCCGACGGAAGCCGTCATCACGCCCACCGCGTGGAACGGTTCGGCGCACGACGACGTGCAGGGCTACGCGCCCATCGGCCGCCCCGTGGGCAACCGCACGGCCCATGTGCTCGACGCCGACATGCAGCCGGTGCCGCAAGGCGTTGCCGGCGAGCTGTACCTCGGCGGCGAGGGGCTGGCGCGCGGCTACCTCGGCCGCGCGGCGCTCACGGCCGAGCGCTTCGTCGCCGACCCCTTCGGCGACGCGGGCGGCAGGCTCTACCGCACCGGCGACCTCGTGCGCTGGCGCGGCGACGGCCAGCTCGAATACCTGGGCCGGCTCGACCACCAGGTGAAGATCCGCGGCTTTCGCATCGAGCTCGGCGAGATCGAAGCCCGCCTGCGCGAGCACCCTTCGGTGCGCGAGGCGCTGGTGCTCGTGCACGAGGCCGCGGCCGGCCCTTCGCTCGCCGCCTACGTCTCGCCCGCGCCTGCCGCGCAGATCGACACCGCCGCGCTCAGGGAGCGCCTGGCCCGCACGCTGCCCGACTACATGGTGCCCGCCGCCATCGTGGCGCTCGAGAGCTTTCCGCTCACCGCGGGCGGCAAGATCGACCGCCGCGCACTGCCTGCGCCCGTCGTTGCCGGGGGACAGGGCGGCCATGGCTACGAGGCGCCGCAGGGCGACGTGGCCGAGGCGCTGGCCGCGATCTGGGCCGAGCTGCTCAAGGTCGCGAAGGTCGGCATGAACGACAACTTCTTCGACCTCGGCGGCAACTCGCTGCTCGTGATCCGCATGCACCGGCTGATGGAAGACCGGCTCAAGCCGGGCCTCACCGTGGTCGACCTCTTCAAGTACCCGACCGTCGGCGCGCTCGCGCGGCGCATCGAACAGGGACAGCGCGGCGCCGCGCCTGCCGAGTCCGGCGGCGAGCTTGCCGACGACGGGCAGGCGCGCGCCCAGCGCCAGCGCGCGGCCCTGCTGCAGCGCCGCCGTCCCACCGAAAGAAGCCTCTGATGCAAGACCAGACACCTTCGTCCGAATACACGGGCATCGAGATCGCCATCGTCGGCATGGCCGGCCGCTTCCCTGGCGCGCCGGACGTCGACGCCTTCTGGCGCAACATCCGCGACGGCGTGGAGTCGGTCACCGTCTTCAGCGACGAGCAGCTGCGCGCGCGCGGCGTGCCCGAACGCACCCTGGCCGACCCCGACTACGTGAAGGCCGGCGTGCTGTTCGAAGGCTTCGACCAGTTCGACGCAGGCTTCTTCGGCTATTCGCCGCGCGAGGCCGAGCACCTCGATCCGCAGCAGCGCATCTTTCTCGAATGCGCCTGGGAGGCGCTGGAAAGCGCCGGCTGGCAGGCGGGCAACGGGGGGCGTCGGTCGGCGTCTATGCAGGCGACGGCCCCAATCTCTACCTCATGCGGCACCTGCTGCCCGCCTTCGGCGTGGATGCCGGCACCGGCATCGCCGACATGCTCGGCTTGATGAGCGGCAACTCCGCCGGCTCGCTGTGCACGCGCGTGGCCTACAAGCTCGACCTGCGCGGCCCGGCCGTCAGCGTGCAGACCGAATGCTCCACCTCGCTCGTGGCGGTGCACATGGCCTGCCAGGCGCTGTTGAGCCACGACTGCGACATGGCGCTGGCCGGAGGCGTGTGGCTCAACCTGCTGCAGGAAGGCGGCTACCGCTACCAGAGCGGCGCCATCCTCTCGCCCGACGGCCACTGCCGCGCCTTCGACGCGAAGGCCGCCGGCACCGTCATCGGCAGCGGCGCGGGCATCGTGGTGCTCAAGCGGCTTTCCGAGGCGCTGCGCGACGGCGACACCATCCACGCGATCATCAAGGGCAGCGCCTCCAACAACGACGGCTCCGACAAGATCGGCTTCACCGCGCCCAGCGTGCAGGGCCAAGCCAGCGCGATCCGCGCGGCGCAGATGGTGGCCGACGTTCCCGCCGCCACCGTCGGCTATGTCGAGGCGCACGGCACCGGCACAACGCTCGGCGACCCGATCGAGATGGCTGCGCTCACACAGGCCTTCGCCAGCGGCGGCGCGACCGAAAAGGGCCGCTGTGCCATCGGCTCGGTGAAGACCAACATCGGCCACCTCGACGCGGCCGCCGGCGTGGCCGGCCTCATCAAGGCGGCGATGGCGCTGCGCCACAGGACGCTGCCGCCCAGCCTGCATTTCGAGCAGCCCAATCCGCAGATCGACTTTGCGAACAGCCCGTTCTACGTGAACACCGAGGCCAGGCCCTGGCCGAAGGGCGACGCGCCGCGCCGCGCGGGCGTCAGCTCCTTCGGCATTGGCGGTACCAATGTGCACGTGGTGCTGGAGGAAGCACCGGCCGTCGTCGAACACGCGCAGGAAAGCGGCTGGCAGGTGCTGCCGCTGTCGGCCATGAGCGCCGCCGCCACGCGGCAGGCCGCGCAAAGGCTTGCAGCGCACATCGAGGTGCATCCGGAGCTCGCGCTGACCGACATCGCGCACACGCTGCAGTCGGGGCGCCGCGCCTTCGCGCATCGCAGCGCCGTGGTGGCAAACGAGGCATCGGCGGCAGCGCGCATGCTCGCTTCGGGCGAGGGCGTTGTCACCCCCAGTGCCGCCGCCTCGGTGCCGGCGCCCGAAGAACCGCCCGAAGTGGCGTTCCTGTTCCCCGGCGGCGGCACCCAGCACGCCAACATGGGCCTGGAGCTGTACCGCGGCGACACCGCCTTCCGCGAGGACGTCGACCGCTGCTGCGAGCTGCTGCGCCCCGAACTCGGCTTCGACCTGCGCGAGCTGCTGTTCCCCGCGCCGGGCGCGGAGGCCGACGCCGATGCGCGCCTTTTCAGCATCGCCCTGGCGCAGCCCGCCTTGTTCGTCATCGAATATGCAATGGCGCATTGGTGGATGCGCCGTGGCGTGCGCCCCGCCGTGATGATGGGCCACAGCCTCGGCGAATACGTGGCCGCCTGCCTGGCGGGCGTGTTCAGGCTGGAAGACGCGCTGCGCGTGGCGGCCCTGCGCGGCCGGCTGCTGCAGTCCATGCAGCCCGGCGCGATGACGGCGGTGCCGCTCTCGCAGGCCGAGCTCGCGCCCTACCTGAAGGACGGCTGCGACCTCGCCGCGGCCAACGGCGAGCAGCTCTGCGTGCTCTCCGGCCCCATCGGCGCCATCGAGGCAGCCGAGGAGAAGCTGCGCGGGCAGGGCCACCTGCCGCGCCGCCTGCATGTGTCCATCGCCTCGCATTCGGCGATGACGCAGCCGCTGCTCGGCGAACTCGAGCGGCTCATCGCCTCGGTGCCGCGGCAGGCACCGAAGATTCCCTTCATCTCCAACGTCACCGGCCGGCTCGTCACGGCCGAACAGGCGATGAGCCCCGGCTACTGGGCGCAGCACCTGCGCGGCACGGTGCAGTTCGTGGACGGCCTGCGCACGCTGCTCGACGTGCCTGGGCGCGTGGTGCTCGAAGTGGGCCCCGGCGAGACGCTCGCGGGCCTCGCGCGCCAGCACCCCAAGGCCGCGTCGGCGGCCGCCGTGCTCGCCAGCCAGGCGCATCCGCAGCAACGGGCGCGCAACGCGCAGCAGATCGCGCAGGCGCTCGCCAGCCTCTGGATCGCGGGCGTGAACATCGACTGGGCCGCCTGTCATGCGGGCCAGGCGCGTCGCCGCGTGCCGCTGCCGGCCTACCCGTTCCAGCGCCGCCGCTACTGGGTCGACGTGCCCGATGGCGCATCGGCGAAATCGGTGGGCAGGAAGCCGCTGGATGCGTTCTACGTGCCGGCATGGAAGCGCATCGAGGCGCCGATGCCCGTGGTCGGCGAGCCTGGCGCGGGCTGCGTGCTGGTTTACGGCGACGACAGCAGCTTCACCGGCCATCTTGCGCGTCACCTGCGCTCGCAGGGCCGTGCCGTGGCCATCGCGCAGCGCGGCGAATCCTTCGCGCGCAACGGCCGCGACGAGTGGGTGCTGCGTCCCGGCGAGCAGGCCGACCACGCGCGGCTGCTGCGCGAGGTCGAAGCCGACTTCGGCGCCATCGCCGCCATCCACCATCTCTGGTGCCTCGACGAGGTACCCGCCGCCGGGCCTCAGGCCGAGCTGCTGGAGCGCGGCTTCTTCAGCCTGCTGGCGCTGGTGCATGCGCTGGACACGCGCACCACCGCGGCCACCGCCGCCATGCTGCCCATCGCCATCGTCGCCAACCAGATCGAGGACATCACCGGCGCCGAGGCGCTGTGCCCCGAGAAGGCCACGCTGCCGGCCATGGCCAAGGTGATCGGCCAGGAATGCCCGCGCATCCGCTGCCGCTTGATCGACGTGATGCTGCCCGCGCCCGAGAGCGAGGCCGAGACACTGCTCGTCGAACAGATCGCCGCCGAAGCCGCGGCGCTGCTCGAAGAGCCGGGTGAGCCGCTGCTGGCATATCGCGGCGCGCATCGCTGGGCCAAGACTTACGAACCCGCGCCGTTGCCGGCTGCCCCACGGCCGCGACTGCGCCGGGAGGGCGTGTACCTCGTCACCGGCGGCCTGGGCGGCGTCGGCCTCGCCATCGCGAAGCACCTGGCACAGCACTGGCAGGCCAGGCTGGTGCTGCTCGGCCGCACGGCCATGCCCGAGCGCGCGGCGTGGGGCGCGCTGGCCGGCGACGCGAGCCAGACCGAGGCACAGAGAACGCGCCTGCGCCAGTTGCTCGAACTCGAATCGCTGGGCGCGCAGGTGCTGACCCTGTCGGCCGACGTGTCGGACCCGGCACAGGTGCGGGCCGCGCTCACGCTCGCGAACGCGCGCTTCGGCGCGCTGCACGGCATCGTCCACGCGGCGGGCGACGCGGGCGGCGGCATCATGGCCCAGCGCACGCGCGCACAGGTCGACACCGTGTTCTCCACCAAGGTGCGCGGCACCCGCGTGCTGCTGGACGCGGTGCGCGGCCAGCAGCTCGACTTCGTGCAGTTCTGCTCCTCCATCTCCAGCGTGGCCGGCGGCCTGGGCATGAGCGACTACGCCGCGGCCAACGCGTATCTCGACGCTGTGGCCATCGCGCATGCGCGCAGTGGCGGCTATCCGGTCTTCTCGGTCAACTGGGACGCCTGGCGCGGCCTCGGCATGGCCGAGAACATGGTGGTGCCCGAGGGCATCGGCATGGACGGGCCCGAGGGCGCGCGCACCTTCGAGCGCATCGTCAACGGCCCGCTGCGGCCGCAGACCGTGATCTCGACCACCGACCTCGCCGGGCGCCTCGGCCCGCTGGACAACGGCATGCTCGACCTGCTCGATGCCGAAGGCGCGCAGCCCGCCACGAGCGGCGGCAGCCATCCGCGCCCCACGCTGCAGACGCCTTTCGTCGCCCCCGAAGGCGAGCTCGCCAACGCGCTGGCCGCGCTGTGGACCGAGCGGCTGGGCATCGCGCCCATCGGCATGGACGACAACCTGTTCGAGC
Organism: Variovorax sp. TLI9-5A; assembly: GCF_056867935.1. NCBI lineage: Bacteria > Pseudomonadati > Pseudomonadota > Betaproteobacteria > Burkholderiales > Comamonadaceae > Variovorax > Variovorax sp. TLI9-5A. The sequence continues at coordinate 2,430,331 of NZ_CP200310.1, forward strand.
TCGGCGGCGATTCGCTGGTGGCGATCCAGCTGCTGTCGCGCATCCGCAAGGCCTATGCCGTCGAGCTGCACCCCAGCGAGTTCTTCAAGGCGCCGACCATCGCGGGGCTGATGGCGCACATGCCTGCGCAGGATGCCGCGGCGAACCGGGGCAGTGCCTCTTCGACCGAAATCGCGCCGGTGCCGCGCGACGGCGTGCTGCCGCTGTCGCCGATGCAGCGGCGCCTGTGGCTGGTTGACCGCCTCACCGATGCCGCCAATGTCTCGGGCCGCGCGGCCTACAACATGTCGGCCGGCCTTGCCCTGCACGGCGAACTGGACATCGGCGCGCTGCGCGCGGCCATCGACGCCATCGTCGCGCGCCACGAAGTGCTGCGCACCGTGTTCGCCGAGGACGGCGAGGGCGAGCCCGTGGCGGTGATCCGCGACCGCGTGAGCCTGGACATACCGGTCATCGACGTTCCTGGGGCCGGCAAGGCCGAGCGCGAGCGCCGCTATGCCGGGCTCTTCGACGAACTCGTGCGCATGCCTTTCGTGCTGGCCGAGGGCCCGCTGATCAAGGCCACCGTCGCGCGCCTTGGCGAGCGCGAGCATGTGCTGATCCTCGTGGTGCACCACATCGTGTTCGACGGCTGGTCGATCGCGGTGTTCGCGCGTGAGCTCGGCGATTTCTACCAGCGCGCGCTGCGCGGCCAGCCGCTGGCGCTCGCGCCGCTGCCGGTGCAGTACGTGGACTACGCCTCGTGGTACGAGCGCGCACTGGCCTCGCCCGCCTCCGGCGCCAAGGCCGCGTTCTGGCGCGACTATCTGCGCGACGCGCCCCAGGTCTCCAGCCTGAAACCCGACCACCAGCGCCCTGCCACCGCGTCGCACGCCGGCAGCTCGGTGGTGCTGGAGCTCTCGCCGGCCCTGTCGCAGGCGCTGGGCAGGCTCGCGCGCGAGGCCGACACCTCGCTCTTCACGCTGCTGCTGTCCTCCTTCTTCCTGTTCTTCCACCAGGCCTCGGGCGCCGACGACATCGTCATCGGCACCGACGTGGCGGGACGCGGCCATCCGGACCTGGAGCAGCTGCTGGGCTTCTTCGTCAACGTGGTGCCGGTGCGCTCGCGCATGGCCGGACCAAAGGCCGACTTCAGCCAATGGCTCGCGCGGACCAAGGAGCAGACGCTCGCCGCCATGGATCACCAGGACGTGCCTTTCGACCAGATCGTGGAGCTCGCGGGCGCACGCCGCGCGCGCGACCGCAATCCGCTGGTGCAGGTGCTCTTCGTCCTGCAGAACACACCGGAGATCCGGTTCGCCATCGAAGGCGCCGAGGTCGAGGTGCTGCCCCAGCAGATGAACGAATCCAAGTTCGACCTGGCGGTGTTCGCCAGGGAGCAGGCCGGCGCGCTCACCGTCGAGTGGGTGTACGCCACAGACCTGTACCGGCGGGAGACCGTCGAGAAGTCCGCCGCTTCGTGGCACGCGCTGCTGGAGCGGATCGCCGCAACACCGGGGCTGGCCATCGACGCGCCGGCCACCACCCCATCGCAGGAGCGAATCGACATGAACAACACCACCCGACCCGCAGCCGGCAGCGGCAACAAGATGGACAAGCTCGGCAAGCTTGGGAAACTCGCCAAGGCCGCGCCCGGCGCCGAAGCCGCGCGCACCGCCGCGCGCCCCGTGGTCCAGACCTCCTTTCTCGAGCCCGGCGCCGAGTTCCCCATCGTGCTGCAGGCCACCACCACCGACCTCGACACCGTGGCCTGGGCGAAGAGCCAGGCCGACTACATCGAGATGCTGGTGGCGAAGCACGGCGGCATCCTGTTCCGCAACTTCGGCCTGAAGACGCCGCAGGACTTCGAGGCCTTCGCCGAGGCCATCGAGCCCGAGCTGTATGGCAGCTACGGCGACCTGCCCAAGAAGGAGGGCGGCAAGAAGACCTACCGCTCCACGCCGTACCCCGAGCGGCAGATGATCCTGTATCACAACGAGAGTTCGCACCTCGACCGCTGGCCGCGCAAGCAGTGGTTTTTCTGCGAACTGCCCTCGCCGGTGGGCGGGGCCACGCCCATCGTCGACTGCCGCGAGATGCTGCGCCGCCTGCCGGCCGGCATGGTGGCCGAGTTCGAGCGCAAGGAGCTGCTGTACGTGCGCACCTTCACGCCGGGTCTGGACGTGAGCTGGCAGGACTTCTACAAGACCGACCGCCGCGAGGACGTGGAAGCCCGCCTTGCCACGGCCGGCATCGCCTGGCGCTGGCTCGACGGCGACACGCTGCAGACGCGCACCCGCTGCCCTGCGGTGATCCACCATCCGCTGACCGGCGAGAAGGTGTTCTTCAACCAGATCCAGCTGCACCACCCGGCCTGCCTCGAGGCGCAGGTGCGTGAAGACCTGCTGGCCATGGGCGGCATCGACCGCCTGCCGCGCAACGTGACCTACGGCGACGGCTCGCCCATCTCCGACGAGACCATGGCCGTGGTCGGCCGCGTCTACGAGGAATGCGCGGTGCGCTTCGACTGGCGGCAGGGCGACATCGTCATGCTCGACAACATGCTCGCCGCCCACGCGCGCGACCCTTACGAAGGGCCGCGCAAGATCGTGGTGGCGATGGGCGCGATGTTCGACCGCGCCGCGCTGGCAGGCGCCGCGCAGGTGGCGACCGACGCCCGCATGGCCGACGAGCAGGGGGCATGAGCGTGACGACCGTGACCACTGACAACGCCGAAACCACCTTCGCGCTCAGCCCCGAGCAGCGCCTCGTGCCCGCCGGGGCGCCCCGCCTGCTGATGCTGGCCGGCATCGAGGGCCCGCTGGACACCGCGCGCCTGCGCATGGCGGTGGAGAGCGTGCTGCGCGCGCACGGCGCGCTGTGCGCGTCCATCCGGCAGGTGCCCGGCTACCGGGGCCTGCGGCTGCAGTACCACGACGAGATGCCGCCGCTGAAGTGGCAGTCCGTCGACATGCCCAACGCCTCCGGCGAGGCCGTGGCCGCACGGCTCGACGCCTTCAACCGCGGGCCGCTGGCCATGGAGCGCGGCGAACTCGTCAGCGCCGACCTCGTGCGCACGGGCGAGGCGCGGCACACGCTTGCGCTGTCGGTGAACCCGCTGGCCGCCGACCGCGAGAGCCTGCAGAACCTTTTCGACCAGATCGCCACCGCCTACCTCGGCGAGGGCAGCCTCGATCCGGAAGACATCTTCCAGTACGCGCGCTTCGTCGAATGGCGGCAGGACCTGGTCGAAGGCGAGGATGCCGCCGAGGGCCGCGCCTACTGGCAGCGCTTCGCGGCCGACGCCGCCACGCTCGCGCCGCCGCGCCTGCATGCGCGGCTCGACGGCGCCGGAGCGCCAACGGCGCGCCACGAGGCCGGCGCTGCCATCGACGCGGCGCTCTCGGCCCGCGTGGCCGAACGCGCGGATGCGCTGGGAGTCGAGCCCGAGACCCTGCTGCAGGGCGTCTGGTGGCTCCTGCTCGCTCGGCTGGACGGCGGCGCTGGCCGCTTCGCCGGCGGCTGGCAGCACGACTGCCGGCGCGACTACGAGCCGATGCAGGGCGCGGTCGGCCTGTTCGACAAGGTGCTGCCCATCGTGGTCGACGTGGCTTCCGGCGAATCTTTCGCGAACTGGATCGGCCGGCTGCAGGGCACCATGGCCGCGCACGTCGACGTGCAGGAATACTGGTCCGTCGATACGCCACTGCTCGCCGCACACACCGTCGTCGGTTTCGCCTCGCACGAGGCGTGCCGCCGCCATGGCACCGGCACGCAATGGACGCTGGCCGGCCTGCCCGGTCCGATGCAATGCTTCGAGCTTGCGCTGCAGGCCGCATGGAGCGCCGAGGGCACCGCGCTCTCGCTGCACGCCGATGCGGCGCGCTACAGCCGCGCCGCGCTGGAGCGCCTGCTGATGCAGTTCGCGACCCTGCTCGACGCCGTGGTCGCGCAGCCCGATGCGCCCGTGGGCTCGCTGCCGCTGGTCGGCGCGAAGGAGCAGGCGCTGCTGCTCGCGCGGAACGGCGCGCGCATCGACGTGGGCACGCAGAGCGTGGCCGATCGCATCGCGCACTGGGCGAAGACGACGCCCGAGGCCCCCGCGCTCGAAGAGGGCGGGCAACGCCTGAGCTACCGCGAGTTCGATGCCCGCATCGACCGCCTCGCGCACTGGCTCGTCGCGCAGGGCGTGAAGCCGGGCACCATCGTCGCGCTCAACCTGCCACGCTCGCTCGGTCTGCCGGTGGCGATGTTCGCCGCCTGGCGCGCGGGCGCCGCCTACCTGCCGCTGGAGCCCGGCTGGCCCGAGGCGCGCCGCGCCGCCGTGCTCGCCGATGCGCAGCCCGTGCTGGTGCTTGATGCCCTGCCGGCCGCGCTCGACGACCTGCCCGGCGAAGCGCCGGCGCACCGCATCGCGCCGCAGGACCTGGCCTATGTGCTCTACACCTCCGGCTCCACCGGCAAGCCCAAGGGCGTCGCCATCGAGCAGGGCCAGCTGTTGAACTACGTGGCCGCTGCCTCGGCCGCGATGAAGCTCGATGAATGCCGGCGCTGGGCGCTCACGAGTTCGGTGGTGGCCGACCTTGGCAACACCGCACTCTTCGGCGCCTTCTTCAACGGTGCATGCCTCGTCGTCGCGGATGAGGAAGAAGCCAGGGACGCGGAAGCCTTCGCGCGCTTCATGGCCGCGCATGCGATCGACGCGATCAAGATCGTGCCCTCGCATCTGGAGGCGCTGCTCGAATGCGAGGCGCCCAACCTGCCGCGCACGCTGGTGCTGGGCGGAGAGGCCGCGCCACGCGCGCTGGTCGAGCGCATCGCGCGGCTCGCGCCGCAGTGCGCCATCTACAACCACTATGGGCCGACCGAGACCACGGTCGGCGTGATGGTGCATGCCGTGCCTGTGGACGAGCAACTGCCCGCGCAGCTCCCGCTGACGCAGGTGCTGGCCAACAACCGCGTGCACGTGCTCGACGCATCGCTGCGCCTCGTGCCGGCGGGCGGCATGGGCGAGCTCTACGTGGGCGGTGCGCAGCTGTGCCGTGGCTACCTGAACCGCAAAGCGAACGAGGGGGGCGAGGCCTTCGTCGCCGACCCGTTCAACCCGGGCGAGCGGCTCTACCGCACCGGCGACCTGGCCCACGTGCTGCCCGAAGGCGGCATCCGCCTGGCGGGGCGCGCGGACCATCAGGTGAAGATCCAGGGCTTCCGCGTGGAGCCCGCCGAGGTCGAGGCGGTGCTGCTGGCGCAGCCGGGCGTGCGGCAGGCGGTGGTGCTTGCGGTGCAGGATGCCGCGGGCGCGGCGACGTTGGCCGCCTTCTTCGTCGCGGACGATGCCGCGCTTGCCGATGGCCGCGCGCTGCGCGAGCGGCTCGCCGCGCAGCTGCCCGCGCACATGGTGCCGGCCGGCTTCAAGGCGGTGGACGCCTTCGAGCGCTTGCCCAACGGAAAGATCGACCGCCTCGCGCTTGCCGCGCTGGCGGCGAAGGAACCCGCCGCAGCCGATCGCCGCGTGCGCACCGAGCCGCGCGACGCGCTCGAAGCTGTGCTGGCCGACGGCATGGCCTCGCTGCTGGGCAGCGGCCCCATCGGCGCGGATGAAGATTTCTTCGAGCTCGGCGGCCATTCGCTGCAGGTCATCAAGCTGGTGGCGCGCATCCGCAAGCAGCTGCAGGTGGAGATCGCGGCGGGCGCTGTGTTCGACCACGCGACGCCGGCCGCGCTCGCCGTGGTGCTGCGCGAGGCCAGCGGCGATGCCGAGGGGCTCGAGCGGCGGGCGCGGTCGCTCCGGCAGTCCGAAGAGGCGACGGCAGAAGCAAGCGAGGCTGCATGAGCATCGGTATCGTCAGCACGGTGCGCGATGGCGATGCCGTCGCGCTTTCCTACGCGCAGGAGCAGCTCTGCTTCCTGCAGAAGCTCGAACCCGGCCTCACGGCATACAACCTGCCGCGCGTCTTCCGCCTGGGTGGCGCGCTCGACGCCGATGCGCTGGAGCGTGCGTTCCAGGCGCTCATCGCGCGCCACGCCATCCTGCGCACCGCCTTCTTCGAGCAGGACGGCGTGCCGATGCAGCGGGTGCTGGCATCGGCGCCCTTCGCGCTGGAGCGCATCGATCTCTCGGCGCTTTCGCCCGATGCGCAGAAGCAGCCGCTGGACGAGGCCGTGCGCCGCACCGCGGCGCACGTGTTCGACCTGGGCGCCGCGCCCGCGCTGGTCGCGCGGCTGGTGAAGCTGGGCGACCGGCGCCACGTGCTGGCCGTGTGCCTGCATCACGTGGTCTCCGATGCGTGGTCGAACCCGATTCTTGCCAACGACCTGGCGCGGGCCTACCGGCTCGCGCTGCGCAGCGGCGGTGCCGCTGTCACGCTGCCGCCGCTGCCGGTGCAGTACGCCGACTACGCCGTGTGGCAGCGCGCGAGCGTGCAGGGCGGTGCGCTGGCGCGACAGCTCGACCACTGGAACCGGCACCTCGGCCCCGAGGTTCCGTCGCTCGACTTGCCGACCGACCGCACGCGCCCCGCGCAGAAGACATTCGCCGGCACCGCGCTGGGCTTCGAGCTGCCGGCGGCGCTGGCCCTGGCAGTGCAGAAGTTCTGCCGCGCCGAGAAATGCACGCCCTTCGTCGCGCTGCTCGCGGCATGGCAGGTGCTGCTGTCGCGCCTGAGCGGGCAGGGCGACTTCGCCATCGGCGTGCCCAACGCCGGCCGGCACCACGAGGAGGTCAGCGAACTGCTGGGCTTCTTCGTGACCACCCAGGTGTTCCGCGCGCGGCTCTCGCCGCGGCAGAGCCTGCGCGAGGTCTGCCGGCAGGTGCGCGCCGATGCGCTGGCCGCGCTGGACAACGCCGACCTGCCCTTCGAAGTGCTGCTCGCGAACCGCAAGGACCGGCGCGACCCGGCACGCAGCCCGCTGTTCCAGGTGATGTTCGGCGTGCAGATGTCCGGCGAGGCCGTGGCGCTCGATTTCGAGGGCGTGCAGGCCGAGCTGGAAGAGTTCGACGACGCGGGCGCCAAGTTCGACCTGTCGCTGGATTTCTACATCGACCCGCAGGGCGTGCGCGGCCGGCTCGAATACAACACCGACCTGTTCGAGGCGCGCACCGCGCAGCGGCTGGTCGACAGCTACCAGCGCGTGCTGCAGACGCTGGCGGCCGACCCCGACTGCGTGCTCGCGAATCTCGTGCTGACGGGCGAGGAGGAACGCGCCGAACTGATGCGCCATAGCGCCAACCTGCCACACCGCGCCTACACCGATCCGGTGCACCGGCTGATCGGCCTGCAGGCGCAACGCACCCCCGACGCGGTGGCGCTGGTGTTCGGCGACGCCTCGCTGAGCTACGCTCAACTCAATGCAAAGGCGAACCGCCTCGCGCACCGCCTGATCGCGCTGGGCGTGAAGCCCGACACCAAGGTCGGCATCGCGGTCGAGCGCAGCATCGAGATGGTGGTGGGCCTGCTGGGCATCCTCAAGGCCGGTGGCGCCTACGTGCCCATCGACCCCGAGTACCCGAGAGACCGCATCGCCTACATGCTCGAGGACAGCGGCGTCGCGCTGCTGCTCACCCAGAGCCACGTCGTGCCGGGCATTCCGCTTCGCGAGGGCGTGCAGGCCATCGAGCTGGACCGGCTGGACCTGGAAGCCGGCCCGAGCGTCGACCCCGGCGTGCCCCTGCACCGCGAACACCTCGCCTACGTCATCTACACCTCCGGCTCCACCGGCCGGCCCAAGGGCGCGGCCAACCGGCACCTGTCGCTGTACAACCGCCTCGCGTGGATGCAGGACGCCTATTCGCTGGGCGAAGCCGACACCGTGCTGCAGAAGACCCCCTTCAGCTTCGACGTGTCGGTGTGGGAATTCTTCTGGCCGCTGATGCAGGGCGCGCGCCTGGTGGTGGCCCGACCGGGCGATCACCGCGAGCCGGCGAAGCTGGTCGAGCTGATCCGCCAGCACCAGGTCAGCACCATCCACTTCGTGCCCTCCATGCTGCAGGCCTTCGTGGCCCATGAGGGCATCGAGGCCTGCACCAGCCTGAAGCGCATCGTGTGCAGCGGCGAGGCCCTGCCCGCCGAGGCGCAGGCCAGGGTGTTCGAGCGCCTGCCCGGTGCGGGCCTGTACAACCTGTACGGCCCCACGGAGGCGGCCATCGACGTCACGCACTGGACGTGCAGGCCCGATGGACGCAACCACGTCGCCATCGGCCGCCCGATCGCGGGCACGAAGACCTACGTGCTCGACGATGGCCTGAACCTCGCGACCCAAGGACTGCCGGGCGAGCTGTACCTCGGCGGCATCGGCCTGGCGCGGGGCTACCTGGACAAGGCAGGCCTGAGCGCCGAGCGCTTCGTCGCCGATCCGTTCGGCGGCGCCGGAGAGCGGCTGTACCGCACGGGCGACCTGGTGCGCTGGAGGGAGGACGGAGAGCTCGAATACCTGGGGCGCATCGACCATCAGGTGAAGATCCGGGGCTTGCGCATCGAGCTGGGGGAGATCGAGGCGCAGTTGCTGGCGCAGCCGGGGGTGCGCGAGGCGGTGGTGGTGGCGCAGCAGGCGGCGGGCGGTGCGCGGCTGGTGGCGTATGTCTCGGGCGCAGCGGGCTCGCAGGCCATGGACGCGGCGATGCTGAAGGCGAAGCTGCTGGAGAAGCTGCCCGAGTACATGGTGCCGGGGCCGATCGTGGTGCTCGACGCGCTGCCGCTGAACGCCAACGGCAAGGTCGACCGCAAGGCGCTGCCGCAGCTCCAGGCGCCCGGCGCTGCCACCCGTGTGGCCCCCACGCGCGAGATCGAGCAGGCCCTCTGCGTCATCTGGGCGCAGGTGCTGGGCCTCGACGGTGTGGGCATCCAAGACAACTTCTTCGACATCGGCGGCCATTCGCTGCTGCTGGTGCAGGTGCAGGCGCAGATCAAGTCGCAACTGGGGCTCTTCGTTCCGTTGGTCGACCTGTTCAGGCACCCGACCGTCGCCTCCCAGGCCCAGCGCCTGAGTCCCACCCATTCGGAAGAAACCGCCATGCAGCCGGCGCGCGACGGTGCGCGCAGGCAGCGCGAGGCCATGTTGCGGCGAAAGAAGGCCGCGGAAGGAATGCACCGATGACGAGCGAAGCCAGCGAGCAAGGCGACATCGAGGACTTCGGCGCGATCGACATCGCCATCGTCGGCCTGGCCGGGCGCTACCCCGGCGCGCCGAACGTCGACGCCTTCTGGCGCAACATCCGCGACGGTGTGGAGTCGGTGAGCTTCTTTTCCGACGAGGAGCTGCGCGCGCGCGGCGTTCCGGCCGAGGCGCTGGCCGATCCCGACTACGTGAAGGCTGGCGTCGTGCTCGATGGCATGGACCGTTTCGACGCGGGCTTCTTCGGCTACTCGGCACGCGAGGCCGAGTACCTCGATCCGCAGCAGCGCTTCTTCCTGGAGACGGCCGTCGAGGCACTGGAGCATGCCGGCGGCTACGGCGAACGCCAGTCCAGGCGCATCGGCATCTACGGCGGCGCGAGCACCAACCAGTACGCCTGGCGCAACCTGCTTTCGGCCGGCGTGCTGAGCGGCAAGGGCGAAGAAGCCACGCTGCAGACGCTGGTCAACGGCAACGAGAAGGACGCGCTGTGCACCCGCGTGGCCTACGAACTCGACCTGCAGGGGCCGGCGGTCACGGTGCAGACGGCCTGCTCGACCTCGCTGGTGGCCGTGCACATGGCCTGCCAGGCGCTGCTGAACCACGAGGCCGACATGGCGCTGGCCGGCGGCGTCTCGCTGAACCTGGGGCAGGGGCTGGGCTACCGCTACCAGGCGGGCTCGATCGCATCGCCCGACGGCCACTGCCGCGCGTTCGACGCGCGCGCGGCCGGCACCATCAGCGGCAGCGGCGCAGGCATCGTCGTGATGAAGCGACTGGCCGACGCGGTGGCCGACGGCGACACCATCCACGCCGTCATCAAGGGCTCGGCCATCAACAACGACGGCTCGGCCAAGGTGGGCTACACCGCGCCCAGCGTGGAAGGGCAGGCGCAGGCCATCCTCGCCGCGCAGATGGTCGCCGACGTGGAGCCCGGGAGCATCGGCTACGTGGAGGCGCATGGCACGGCGACGCCGATGGGCGACCCCATCGAGATCGCCGCGCTCACGCAGGCCTTCCGCAGCGGCACGGAGCGTTCCGGCTACTGCGCCATCGGCTCGGTGAAGACCAACATCGGTCATCTGGACGCGGCGGCCGGCGTGACGGGGCTCATCAAGGCGGTGCTCGCGCTGCGGCACCGCACGCTGCCGCCCAGCCTGCACTACGAGAAGCCGAATCCGCAGATCGACTTCGCTGGCAGCCCCTTCTACGTCAACACGGCTGCGCGCGACTGGCCCGCCGGCCCCACGCCGCGCCGCGCGGGCGTGAGTTCCTTCGGCATGGGCGGCACCAATGCGCACGTGGTGCTGGAGGAGGCGCCCGCCGCCGCGGCCACCGGCGTGGCGCGTGCATGGCAGGTGCTGCCGGTGTCGGCCCGCAGCGCCGATGCGGCGCGCGCGGCGCAGGCGCGCCTGTCGCGTCACATCGCAGAGAACACGGACGGCGCGGCACCGCCCCTGGCCGACATCGCCTACACGCTGCAGACGGGACGCAGGCACTTCGCCCACCGCCGGGCCGTGCTGGCATCGAACCCGGCCGACGCCGCGCGCCTGCTCGAGGCGCCCGACGCGGCGCACGGCTGGTCCGGCGCGTGCTCCGCCGAGGCGGCGCAGGCCGCCTTCCTGTTCCCGGGGCAGGGCGCGCAGCACGTGCACATGGGCCGCAGGCTCTACGAGAGCGAGCCGAAGTTCCGCGAGGTGGCCGACCAGTGCTGCCGGTTGCTCGAGCCGCTGCTCGGGCTGGACCTGCGGCAGTACCTTTTCCCGGCCGAGGCCGACGAGGCTGCGGCGGCGCAGAAGCTGTCGCAGACAGCCATCACGCAGCCCGCGCTCTTCGTCGTCGAGTACGCGATGGCGCGGCTGTGGATGCACTGGGGCGTGCAGCCCTCGGTCATGCTCGGGCACAGCGTCGGTGAATATGTGGCCGCGTGCGTCGCGGGTGTGTTCGGCCTGGAGGATGCGCTGGCGCTCATCACCGCGCGCGGACGGCTGATGCAGGGCCTGCCGCGTGGCGAGATGCTGGCCGTCGCGCTGTCGGAGGCCGAGCTTCAGCCATGGCTCTCGCCCGACTGCAGCCTCGCGGCCATCAACGACGAGAAGCTCTGCGTGCTTTCCGGCACGCCGGACGCCATCGCCTCGGTGGAGCGTGAACTGAGTGCGCGCGGCACCGTGGCGCGCCGGCTGCACGTCTCGCATGCCTTCCACTCATCGATGGTGGACCCGGTGCTGCCGGCCTTCGAGGCGCTGGTCGATGGCGTGCGCAGGAATGCGCCGGCCATTCCCTTCATCTCCAACGTCACGGGCCGGCCGATCACCGACGCCGAGGCGGTCAGCGCGCAGTACTGGGTGCGGCATCTGCGCGGCACGGTGCGTTTTGCCGAAGGGCTGGGCGAGGTGCTGGGCATGGCGGGCCGCGTCGCGCTGCTGGAAGCAGGGCCGGGCGAAGTGCTGGTGTCGCTGGCGCGGCGCCATGCCCGCGCGGCCTCGGCCGCCTGCATCGTGGCATCGCAGACCCGGCCGCAGCAATGGCGCGAGGGCGACGCGCAGTGCGCCCGCGCGCTCGCGCAACTGTGGGTGGCGGGCGTGCCGGTCGACTGGCACGCCTATCACTCGGATTCGCGGCGGCGGCACGTGCCGCTACCCACCTATCCCTTCGAGAGCCGGTCCTACTGGATCGAGCCGGTGAAGGCCTCTGCGACCGGTGCGCCCGCGCCGGTGAAGCAGGCCGCACCCGGCCAGCGCGAGCTGGCGGACTGGTTCAGCACCCCCGCGTGGCAGCGGGCGGCGATTTCCGCTGAGCCTGAGGCCGAGGCCAAAGGCGGCTATTGCCTCGTGCTCGGCGACGCGGGCGATTTCCGCTCGGAGCTGGTGCGCAGGCTGACCGGCGAGGCGGCGGCGCCCGTCGTGGTGGCGGAGAGCGCATCGGCCTTCGAGGCCATGGGCGCGCAGCGCTACGGCGTGCGCCCCGATGAGCACGGAGACCTGGCGCGCGTGCTTCGGGAAGCCGGCGCGGCGCACGGTCCCCTGCGCCGCATCTTCCACCTGTGGAGCCTGGAGGAGAGCGAGGCGGATGCCCCGCTGGAGCCCGCCCTGGCGCGCGGTTTCCACAGCATGCTGGCGCTGGTGCAGGCGCTGTACGGCGAAGGTGTCGCCGGCCAGGGCGAACGCCTGCGCGTGACGGTGGTCGCCAGCCAGGTCGAGGACGTGACGGGCCTGGAAAGCCTGAACCCCGCCAAGGCGATGCTGCATGGCCCCTGCAAGGTGCTGCCGCAGGAGTTTCCGGAGGTAGGCTGCCAGCTGATCGACTTGGTGGTGCCCCGCGACGGCGCGGCGCTGGCCCGGCTGGCCGGGCAGGTGCTGGCCGAGTCCCGCGCCGCCGAGCCGCCGGAGCTGGTGGCGTATCGCGGGCCGCACCGCTGGCTGCAGCGCTTCGAGCCCGCGCCGCATGGCGAGAGCCAGCCGGCCCGCCAGCGGCTGAAGAAGCAGGGCGTCTACCTCATCACAGGCGGCCTCGGCGGCATCGGCCTCGCGCTGGCTGGCCGGCTGGCGCGCGAATGGCAGGCCCGGCTGGTGCTGGTGGGGCGCTCCGGCCTGCCGGCGCGCCACTTGTGGGGCGAGGTCATCGCCGATCCTTCCACCTCCGCGGAATTGCGGGAGCGGCTGCAGAAGCTGACGCAGCTTTCGCAGGCCGGCGCCGAGTTGCTGGTGCTGCAGGCCGACGTAGCCGACGCGGCGCGCATGCGCGAAGTCGTGCAGCAGGCCGTCGGGAAGTTCGGGGCCGTCGACGGCGTGATCCACGCGGCCGGCCTGCCGGGCGGCGGCGTGATGGCGCAGCGCGAGCGCGCGGCGGTGGAGGCCGTCTGCGCGCCCAAGGTGCAGGGCACGCGCGCATTGCTGGCGGCGCTGGAGGGGCAGTCGCCCGACTTCGTGGTCTTCTGCTCGTCCACTGCCGCAGCGCTCGGTGCCTTCGGCGACGCGGACTACTGCGCTGCCAACTGTTTTCTCGACGCCACGGCGCGGCTGGCACTGCGCGAACAGCCTTTCCCGGTCTGGTCGCTCAACTGGGACACCTGGCGCGAAGTCGGCATGGCCGCCCATCGCGGCCACCCGGAGGGCGTGGGTATTTCCACGGAAATGGGCACGCTGGCCCTGGAGCGCGTGCTCGCGGGCGCGGTGGCGCCGCAGCTCTTCGTGTCGCCGCTGAGCGTGGAGGAAAAGCGCGCCCGCCTGACCTCTCTGGATTTCGACGTGGAATCCCCGCCGGAGGCTTCCGCCCGCCCGGCCGGCGGCGTGCACGAGCGGCCCGCGCTGGCGACGCCCTTCGCGCCGCCCGCGAGCGAGCTGGAGGCCGACATCGCCGGCATGTGGAGCGAGGCGCTGGGTTTCTCGTCCGTCGGGGTGAACGACAGCCTCTTCGAGCTGGGCGGCGACTCGCTCACGGCCATCCAGCTGCTGGCCCGGGTGCGCAAGAAGTTCGGCGTGGTGCTGCACCCGGCGGCGCTTTTCAACGAGCCGACGGTGGTGGCGCTCGCCGCGCTGGTGGAGCTGCACCTGATCGAGCAGATCGAGCAGTTGGAGAAACAGGAGAAGAGCAGCGGACAGGTGGAAGGGGTGGCCTGAACAAAGAGGCGCCGGATACGTCATCAAGGGTGAAGTCCACCGCGTGGACCGCGCGCACTGCGCAGACCGACTCCTCTTCACCCCATGTCCATATCCGAAAAACTATCCGTTCACCGCGCCCGCCTCACGCCGGCGCAGCAAGCATTGCTGGCGAGCCGCCTGAAGGGGGCGGCGGCATCCGGAAGCCACGAGCCGGATGAGCCGGCGCTGGTGCGCAGCACCGACGCTGCCGAGCGCGCGGCGCTGTCCTTCGCGCAGCGCCGCCAGTGGTTCCTCTGGAAGCTGGACCCCGCCAGCACCGCGTATCACATCGCGGAAGGGCTGCGACTGCAGGGCGCGCTGGACATCGGTGCGCTCAGGGCCGCCTTCCAGGCGCTGGTGGCGCGGCACGAGTCGCTGCGCACGGTGTTCCGCGCCGGCGACGACGGCCTGGCCGAGCAGGTGGTGCTGCCCCGGCTCGAACTCGAAATTCCGCTCGTCGACCTGAGCAGCGCCCCCGAGGCGCTGCGCAGTGGCCTGGCCGGGGAGGCTGCCCGCGTGGTGAACCGCGAGCCCTTCGACCTGCTGCGCGGCCCGCTGCTGCGGGTGAGCGTGATCCGCGAGAGCGAGAAGGCGCACGTGCTGGTGGTGGTGATGCACCACATCGTGTCGGACGGCTGGTCGATGCAGATCCTGGTCGACGAGTTCGTGGCGCGGTACCGCGTGCTCTCGCAGGGCTCCGGCGACTCCGGCGGCGGCGCGCCCGGGCTGAAGCCATTGCCCGTGCAGTACGCCGACTACGCCGCGTGGCAGCGGCGCTGGCTCGATGCCGGCGAGCGCGAGCGGCAGCTCGCCTACTGGCGCGAACAGCTGGGCTCGCAGCAGCCGGTGCTGCAGCTTCCGGCGGACCACCCGAGGAAGGCCGAGGGCGGCTATACCGCCGCCAACCATGTCGTGATGCTGCCGGCACCGCTGGCGCAGGGGCTGCGCCGCCAGATGCAGGAGCGCGGCGCCACGTCCTTCATGCTGATGCTGGCGGGCTTCCAGGCGCTGCTGCACCGCTACACGGGGCAGGAAGACATCCGCGTGGGCGTGCCGGTGGCCAACCGCAACCGCGCAGAGACCGAAGGCGTCATCGGCTTCTTCGTCAACACGCAGGTGCTGCGCGCCGGCGTGCATGGCCGCATGCCGTTCGAGCAGCTGCTCGCGCGCACCCGCGAGGCGGCTCTGGGCGCGCAGGCTCACCAGGACCTGCCTTTCGAGCAACTGGTCGAAGCCCTGCAGCCCGAGCGCAGCATGGGCCATTCGCCGCTCTTCCAGGTGATGTTCAACTACCTGCGCGGCGGCTACGAGGCGCTGCGCACCCTGCCGGGCCTGACGATGGAAGGCTGTTCGCTCGGCGAGAAGGCCGCGCAGTTCGAGCTCACGCTCACCGTCGTCGAGGAGCCCGATGGCGCGATCAAGGCCGGCTTCGGCTATGCGCGGGAGCTGTTCGAGCCCGCCACCGTCGCGCGCATGGCCGGGCACTATCTGGCGCTGCTGCAGGCGCTGGTCGATGCGCCAACCGGCGCGGTGGGCGACGTGGAGCTGCACGACGAAGCCGTGCATGCGGCGCGCGGCCTGAACGCGCAGCGCTTTCCCGACGCGCAGCCCGTGCACCGGCAGATCGAACGGCAGGCGCGGCAGCGGCCCGACGCGGTGGCGCTGGTGTGCGGCACGCAGTCGCTGAGCTACGCGCAGCTCAACGAGCGCGCCAACCGGCTGGCCCACCGGCTGATCGCCTCGGGTGCGGCTCCCGAAACCAAGATCGGCGTCGTCATGGAGCGCGATGCCGACATGGTGGTGGCCGTGCTGGCGGTGCTGAAGTCGGGCGCGGCCTACGTGCCGCTCGACCCCGAGCATCCGCAGGACCGGCTCGCCTACATGACTGCCGACAGCGGCCTGTCGCTGCTGCTGACGCAGGCCGGCCTGCGCGAACGCATCGCGGGCGGCGACGCGGGCATCCGCGTGCTGGCGGTGGACCAGCTGGATCTGTCCGGCGAGCCGGCGCACGACCCGGACGTGCCGGTGCACGGCGAGCACCTGGCCTACGTGATCTACACCTCCGGCTCCACCGGCAAGCCCAAGGGCGTGATGGTGCGGCACGAGGCATTGGCGCATTTCATTCGAAGCATGCAGCAGGCGCCGGGCATGACGGCCGACGACGTGCTCGTGGCCGTCACTTCGCTGTCCTTCGATATCGCGGCGCTGGAGCTCTACCTGCCGCTGTCCTGCGGCGCGCGCATCGTGCTGGCCTCGCAGGACACGGTGCGCGACGGTCGCGCGCTGGCGCAGCTGGTCGAAAGCTGCGGCGCGACCGTGCTGCAGTCGACACCTGCTGGCTGGCGCTTGCTGCGCGCCGCCGGCTGGCCTTCGGCGCCGCTCTCGGGCTTCAAGGGCCTGTGCGGCGGCGAGGCCCTGCAGCCCGACTTGGCCGAGGACCTGCACGGCCTCGGCGTTGCGCTTTGGAACATGTACGGCCCGACCGAGACCACCATCTGGTCGAGCGCACAGCGCGTCGTGGACGGCCGGCCCGGCATCGGCGAGCCCATCGCCGCGACGCAGCTGCGCGTGCTCGACGCCGGTCTGCGGCCCGTGCCGCAGGGCGTGCCGGGTGAGCTCTACATCGGTGGCGTGGGCCTGGCGCGCGGCTACCTGCATCGTCCGGGGCTGAGCGCCGAGCGCTTCCTGGCCGACCCTTTCGACGAGGCCGGCGGCAGGCTCTATCGCACCGGCGACCTCGTGCGCTGGACTTCCGAGGGGCGCCTGCAGTACCTGAGCCGCGTGGACCACCAGATCAAGATCCGGGGCTTCCGCATCGAGCTCGGCGAGATCGAGACGCAGCTGCTCGCGCAGCCCGAGGTGCGCGAAGCCGTGGCCGTGGCGAAGGATGGCCCGGGCGGCGCACGGCTGGTGGCGTACGTTTCGCCGCAGGCCGGGCAGGAAGTCGATGCAGCCACGCTGCGCACGCGGCTGGCCCAGGCTCTGCCCGAATACATGGTGCCCTCGGCCATCGCCGTGCTGAGCGCACTGCCGCTGAACGTGAACGGCAAGGTCGATCGCAAGCAGTTGCCCGAGCTGGAGCCGGGCGCGCAGCAGGCCTACGAGCCGCCACAGGGCGATGCGGAGCAGGCGCTCGCCGCCATCTGGACGCAGGTGCTGGGCACCGGAAGGGTGGGGCGGCACGACAGCTTCTTCGACCTCGGCGGCCATTCGTTGCTGGCCGTGCAGCTGGTGGCGCGCGTGCAGGCCGAGATGCGGGCCGACATCGCCATCCAGGACGTATTTCGCAACCCCGTCCTGAAGGACATGGCGTTGCGCACCGGAGCTTCGGCAATGAAGGAGGGCGCGGACGACGCGCTCTCGGCCGTCGACTCCTTCATCGACAGTTTGGGAGAAGTTTGATGAGCAGCAGCAACAGCACGACGACAACGACACGACGCATCGCGGAACGCTTTGCGCAGTTGTCAGCGGCGCAGCGCCGTGCGGTGTTCCAGAAGATCCGCGCCGAGGGCCTGAGCATCGGGCAGTTTCCCATCGTCGCGGGCGCGGCCGAGTCGGGCGCGCCCGAGGCGCTGTCGTATGCGCAGCGCCGCCAGTGGTTCCTGTGGAAGCTCGATGCGGCGAGCACGGCGTATCACATCTGCGGCGGCCTGCGGCTGCAGGGCGCGCTCGATCTCGATGCGCTGAAGTCCGTCTTCCAGGCACTGGTGGCGCGCCATGCGTCGCTGCGCACGGTGTTCGCGCCCGCCGCCGACGGCCTCGCCGAGCAGGTGGTGGTGCCTTCGCTGGCGCTGGAGATTCCGCTGGTCGACCTGAGCGCTGCCGAGCCTTCCCGGCGCGAGGCGCTGGCTGCCGAGGCGGCCGCGCGCGTGAACGGCGAGCCCTTCGACCTCACCTGCGGCCCGCTGCTGCGCGTGGGCGTGATCCGACTGGACGCGCGCGAGCACGTACTGGTGGTGGTGGTGCATCACATCGTGTCGGACGGCTGGTCGATGCAGATCCTGGTCGACGAATTCATGGCGCTGTACGCCGCCGGTGTGCAGGGCGTGAAGAGCTTTGGGGCCGCGCTGCCTGCGCTGCCCGTGCGGTACGCCGACTACGCCGCCTGGCAGCGCCACTGGATGGAGGCCGGCGAGCGCGACAGGCAGCTCGCCTACTGGCAGGAGCAACTGGGCACGGAGCATCCGGTGCTGCAGCTGCCGACGGACCACCCCCGCAAGGCCGAAGGCGGCTATCGCGCCGCGCACCATGGCCTCGCGGTGCCACCGGCGCTGGCGGCCCGCCTGCAGCAGCGCGCGCAGGCGCAGGGCGCCACGCTCTTCATGGCGCTGCTGGCCGGCTTCCAGGCGCTGCTGCATCGCCACACCGCGCAGGACGACATCCGCGTGGGCGTTCCCGTGGCCAACCGCAACCGCGTGGAGACCGAGGGGCTGGTCGGCTTCTTCGTCAACACGCAGGTGCTGCGCAACCGCGTCGACGCGCGCATGCCGCTGCGCCAGGTACTCGAACAGGTAGTGCAGTCGGCGCTCGGCGCGCAGTCGCACCAGGACCTGCCCTTCGAGCAGCTCGTGGAGGCGCTGCAGCCTGAGCGCAGCATGAGCCACAGCCCGCTGTTCCAGGTGATGCTGAACTTCCAGCGCGAGGCCCGGAAGAGCGCGCAAGCCGGCGGCGATGCGCGCACGCTCCCCGGAATCTCGGCGCAGCCCTATGCATTGGGCGGGCAGTCTGCGCAGTTTGAGCTCACGCTCGATGCCGTGCAGGACGAGGCAGGCGAGGTGCGGCTGAAGTTCGTCTACGCCAGCGAGCTGTTCGACGCGGACACCATCGCGCGCATGGGCACGCACTACCTCGCGCTGCTCGAAGCGCTGGCGGACGACCCCGCGCGCACCGTGGGCGAGGTGCGCCTGCCGGGCGAGGCCGAATCCTCGCTGCTGGAGGAATGCAGCCGCGTGCGGCAGCCCGGCGTGGGCGCATCCGCGCGGCCGCTGCACGCGCTGATCGAGGCGCAGGCGCTGCAGCGCCCCGATGCGGTCGCGGTGACGTGCGAGAGCGCCGAGCTGCGCTACGTCGAACTCAACGAGCGCGCCAACCGGCTGGCGCACCGGTTGATCGCACTGGGAGTGAGGCCCGAGAGCCGCGTGGGCCTCGCGGTGGAGCGTTCGCTGGACATGGTGGTGGGCCTGCTGGCCATCCTCAAGGCCGGCGGCGCCTACGTTCCGCTGGACCCGCAGTACCCGCGCGACCGCCTCGCCTACATGGTGGAGGACAGCGGCATCTCGCTGCTGCTCACGCAGGCCGCCGTGCGCGGCAGCATCGATGCGCGCGAAGGCTTGTGCGTGCTCGAACTCGACACGCTCGACCTCGCGGAGGAATCCACTTCCAACCCGGGCGTGGCGGTGCATGCCGACAACCTCGCCTACGTGATCTACACCTCGGGCTCCACCGGCCGGCCCAAGGGCGCGCAGCTCTGCCATCGCAACGTCGCGCGCCTGCTCGACGCGACGCAGCCCTGGTTCGACTTCGGCCCCGAGGACGTGTGGACGATGTTCCATTCCTACGCCTTCGACTTCTCTGTGTGGGAGATCTTCGGCGCGCTGTGCACCGGCGGCCGGCTGGTGGTGGTGCCCTACTGGGTCAGCCGCTCGCCGGGCGACTTCCTTGCGCTGCTGCGCGCGCAGAAGGTCACGGTGCTCAACCAGACGCCCTCGGCCTTCGGCCAGCTCATCCATGCGCCGGCGTTGGACGAGGGCGAACGCCTTTCGTTGCGCTGCGTGATCTTCGGCGGTGAGGCGCTGGAGCCCGAGAGCCTGCGTCCGTGGATGGACCGCTACGGCGACGACAACCCGAAGCTCGTCAACATGTACGGCATCACCGAGACGACGGTGCACGTGACCTACCGGCCCATCACGCGGGCCGACCTGGAGGAGGGGCAGCGCAGCCCCGTGGGCATCGCCATTCCCGACCTCGGCATGCACGTGCTCGACGGCGGGCTCGAGCGGCTGCCCGTGGGCGTACCCGGCGAGCTGTACGTGGAGGGCGCGGGCCTGGCGCGCGGCTACGGCAACAGGGCGGGGCTGAGCGCGGAGCGCTTCATCGCCAATTCTTTTAGCCGTGCCGGCGAGCGGCTCTACCGCACCGGCGACCTGGTGCGCTGGCGGGCCGACGGGCAGCTGGAGTACCTGGGGCGCATCGACCACCAGGTGAAGATCCGGGGCTTCCGCATCGAGCTCGGCGAGATCGAGGGACAGCTGCTCGTCCAGCCCGGCGTGCGCGAGGCGATCGTGCTGGCCAAGGAGGGGCCGGGCGGCGCCCGGCTGGTGGCCTACGTGTCGCCGCAGGCGGGCGCGCAGGTCGACGTGAACGCACTCAAGTCCGGCCTGGGCTCGGTGCTGCCCGAGTACATGGTGCCCGCCGCCTGGGTGGCGATGCCGCAGGGGTTGCCGCTCAATGCCAACGGCAAGGTCGACCGCAAGGCGCTGCCCGAGCCGGAGCGTGCCGGCGCGAACGACTACGAGGCGCCCCAGGGGGCGGCCGAGGAAGCGCTGGCGGCCATGTGGGCCGAGGTGCTGGGCGTGGAGCGCGTGGGCCGCAACGACAGCTTCTTCGAGCTCGGCGGCCATTCGTTGCTGGCGATCCAGCTGCTGGAGCGCATGCGGCGCGACGGCTGGAGCGTGGAGGTGCGCACGCTGTTCCAGAAACCCCGGCTCGCGGATTTCGCGCAGGCCCTGGCACCCGTGGGCGAAAAGGCCGCGCCTGCCGTCGAAGTGCCCGACAGCCGCATTCCCGAAGGCTGCGAGGCCATCGAGCCCGGCATGCTCGGGCTGGTCGAGCTGCAGCCTGCACACCTGCGCGCCATCGAGGCCGAGGTGCCGGGCGGCGCGGCCAACATCCAGGACATCTATCCGCTTGCGCCGCTGCAGGAAGGCATCCTGTTCCACCACATGATGCAGGCCGAGGGCGACGTCTATGTCAATTCCTTCCTGCTGGGCTTCGACAGCCGGGAGCGGCTCGTTGCCTTCGTCGATAGCCTCAACGAGGTCATCGCGCGCCACGACATCCTGCGCACGGCGGTGCTGTGGGAGGGCCTGCCCGAGCCGGTGCAGGTGGTGCATCGCCGCGCCGGCCTGCAGGTGCAGTGGCTGGAGGCGGATGCGAACGAGGACGTCGCCGCGCGGCTGGGCGCATACGTCGATCCCGCGCGCTTCCGCATCGACGTGCGCCGCGCGCCGATGCTGCGCGCCATCGGCGCGCATGACCCTGCGAACGGCCGCTGGCTGCTGCAGGTGCCCAGCCACCATCTGGCGCTTGACCACGCTTCGGAAGAAGTGCTGGTCGAGGAGATCGCGCTGATCCTGCGGGGCCGGCGCGACGCGCTGCCCGCGCCCGTTCCCTTCCGCCGCTTCGTCGCGCAGGCGCGTCTGGGCGCCAGCCCGGCCGAGGCCGAGAAGTTCTTCACCACCATGCTCGGCGACGTTGCCGAGCCGACGGCACCCTTCGACCTGCTCGACGTGCGCGGCACCGGCAGTGAGCTGGCGGAGGCCCGCCTGCTGCTCGACGCCGGCACCTCGGCCTCGCTGCGCCAGCAGGCGCGCGCGGCCGGCGTGAGCGCGGCCACGCTGTTCCACCTGGCGTGGGCGCTGGTGCTGGCCAAGACCACCGGGCGCGACGACGTGGTGTTCGGCACCGTGCTGTTCGGCCGCATGCAGGGCGGCGAGGACGCCGGGCGCGCGCTGGGCATGTTCATCAACACGCTGCCGCTGCGCGTGCGGCTGGGCACGCGCGACGTGGCCGCCTGCGTGCGCGAGACGCACGCCGCGCTCACCGGCCTGCTGCACCACGAGCACGCCCACCTGTCGATGGCGCAGCGCTGCAGCGGGCTGCCCAAGGGCACGCCGCTTTTCTCCACGCTGCTCAACTACCGCCACATCGCGCACCGCGAGCTCGACGCGGCCCACGAGGCCGCCTGGGGCGGTATCGAGAACCTGGGCTTCAAGGAGTCTTCGAACTACCCGTTCGCGATGTCGGTGAACGACCGGGCCGACGGCTTCGAGCTGATCGCGCAGGTCGATGCCTCGGTGGGCGCGCAGCGCGTGTGCGACTACATGCAGGCCGCGGTGCGCCGCCTGATCGACGCCATGGCCTCGGGTGACGGCCGCCCGGCGGCGGCCTTCGAGCTGCTTTCCGCTCGCGAGCGCGAAAGCCTCGCCGTATGGGGCGCGAACGTGCCGGCCTGGCCCGACGCAGAGCCCGTGCACCGGCTGGTCGAGCGCCAGGCCGAGGTGCGCCCGGAGGCGACCGCGCTGATCTTCGGCGAGCAGCAATACAGCTACGCGGAACTGAACCTGCGCGCCAACCGCCTCGCGCACCGGCTCGTCGCGATGGGCGTGAAGCCCGAGACCCGGGTCGGCCTCGCGGTGCGCCGCTCGGCCGACATGGTCGTCGCGCTGCTGGCCATACTGAAATCGGGCGGCGCCTACGTGCCGCTGGACCCGACCTATCCGGCGGACCGCCTGGCCTACATGGTCGAAGACAGCGGCATCGCGCTGCTGCTCACGAACAGCGAGGCCGGACGGCGGATCGCGGCACCGCGCAGCCTGGCGCTCGACACGCTGGACCTGGCGGCCGAGCCTTCGCACAATCCGGCCGTGCCGGTGCACGGCGAGAACCTGGCCTACCTGATCTACACCTCGGGCTCCACCGGCAAGCCCAAGGGCGTGGCGGTGGCGCACGCGCCGCTGTCGATGCACGTGCAGTCCATCGGCGAGGCCTACGGTATGACGCCGGAAGACCGGGAGCTGCAGTTCGCCTCCATCAGCTTCGACGGCGCGCACGAGCGCACCTGGGTGCCGCTGGTCTTCGGCAGCGCGCTGATGCCGCGCGACGAGGAAGTCTGGTCGGTGGAGCGCACCTGCGCCGAGATCGCGCGGCACGGCATCACCATCGCCTGCTTCACGCCGAGCTACCTGCACCAGATCGCCGAGCTCATGGGCGAGGCGGCCAGCCGGCTGCCCATCCGCTCGTACACCGTCGGCGGGGAGGCGATGCCGCGCACCAGCTTCGAGCTGGTGCAGTCGGTGCTGCGTCCGCCGCGCATCATCAACGGCTACGGCCCGACCGAGACGGTGATCACGCCGATGATCGCGAAGGCCGAGAACGGCGCCGGCTTCGACTGCGCCTACATGCCCATCGGCCGGTTGATCGGCGACCGCACCGCATACGTGCTCGACGCGAGCCTGTCGCTGGTGCCGCCGGGCGTGGCCGGCGAGCTCTATCTCGGCGGGCAGGGGGTCGCGCGCGGGTATCTCAACCGTGCCGGGCTGAGTGCCGAGCGCTTCGTGGCCGACCCGTTCGACGACCGGGGAGGGCGGCTGTACCGCACCGGCGACCTGGTGCGCTGGGGCGCCGACGGCCAGATGGAGTACCTGGGCCGCATCGACCACCAGGTCAAGATCCGCGGCTTCCGCATCGAGCTGGGCGAGGTCGAGGCGCAACTGCTCGCGCAGCCCGAGGTGCAGGAGGCCGTGGTGGTGGCGCGCAAGGGCTCGAAAGGCGCGAGCGGTGCGCGGCTTGTGGGCTACGTGTCGGCGCTGCCGGGAGCGCAGGCCGACGCGCAGGCGCTGCGCGAACGGCTGGGGCAGGTGCTGCCCGACTACATGGTGCCCGCCGCGATCGTGGTGATGGATGCGCTGCCGCTCAACGGCGCGGGCAAGGTGGACCGCGCCGCGCTGCCGGAACCCAGCTTCGCCGCGGCCGGCCAGCACGAGGCCGCGCGGGGCGAGGTCGAGCAGATGCTCGCGGCCGCCTGGTCGGCTGTGCTGGGCGTGGAGCAGGTGGGACGCGACGACAACTTCTTCGAGCTGGGCGGCGACTCCATCCTGAGCCTGCAGATCGTCGCGCGGGCGCGGCAGGCGGGCTGGAAGCTCACGCCGCGCCAGCTCTTCGAGCGCCAGACGGTGGCGCAGCTGGCAGCCGTGGCGCAGCCGGTGGAAGCGACCGGGCAGGCCGGCCATGCGGCGGCGGAGGGCGAGGTGCCGCTGCTGCCGATCCAGGCCGCCTTCTTCGCGCAGCAGATGCCTTCGCGCCACTGGAACCAGGCCGTGCTGCTGCAAAGCCGCGAGCCGCTGAATCCGGCCGCGCTCGAACAGGCGCTGGCCGCGCTGGTACGCCAGCACGACAGTCTGCGCCTGCGCTTCAAGCAGGACGCCGGGGGCGCATGGCGGCAGGCGTACGCGCCGCTGTCCGAATGCGAAGCGCAGAACGTGCTGTGGGTGCGCCAGGCCGCCGACGTGGCGGAGATCGAGCGCCTGTGCGACGAGGCGCAACGCAGCCTCGACATCGGTCGCGCTCCGTTGATCCGCGCGCTGGCCATCGAGGTGAAGGACGGCAGCTGGCGACTGCTGCTGGCCATCCACCACCTCGCGGTCGACGGCGTGTCGTGGCGCATCCTGCTGGAAGACCTGCAGGCGGCCTACGAGCAATGCCGTGCGGGCTATCCCGTGGCGCTGCCCGCGAAGACCAGCAGCTACAAGGACATGGCGCTCGCGTTGCAGGCCCATGCCGCCGCGCGCGAGGCCGAACTCGGCTTCTGGCGGTCGCTGGCCGGAACGCCGGTCGCGCTGCCCTGCGCTCATCCCGAGGCCGGCAACCTCACGGCCGACATGGCGAGCGTCGAGCTGCGCCTGGACCGCGCCCGTACGCAGGCCCTGCTGAAGGACGCGCCGGCGGCCTACCGCACGCAGGTCAACGACCTGCTGCTGACCGCGCTGGGCCGCGCGCTGTGCGCCTGGGGCGGCCACGAGTCGATCCTGGTCGACCTGGAAGGCCATGGCCGCGAGGACCTGTTCGAGCACATCGACCTCACGCGCACCGTGGGCTGGTTCACCAGCCTGTTCCCGGTGGCGATCGAACCACTGGGCGAACCCGGCGAGGCGATCCGGCGCGTGAAGGAAAGCCTGCGCCGCATTCCGGACAAGGGCCTGGGTTTCGGCGTCTTCAGGCACATGGGCACCGAGGCACAGCAGCAGGCGCTGCAGGCGCTTCCGCAGGCGCGCGTCGTCTTCAACTACCTGGGCCAGTTCGACGGCAGCTTCGACGAGCAGGCGCTGTGGGTGCCGGCGGAAGAGTCGGCGGGCGCGTCGGTGGACGAGGGCATACCGCGCGAGCATGAGTTCTCCGTCAACGGACAGGTCTATGACGGCGAACTGGCCCTGAGCGTCAGCTACAGCCGTGTCCGCCACGAGACCACTGAAGTGCGCGGCTGGGTGGAGCGCTTCAAGGCCGAGCTGGAGGCGCTGATAGCGCACTGCACCAGTGGCGCGATGGGCGTCTCGCCCTCGGATTTCCCGCTGGCGAAGGTCAGCCAGGCGCAGCTCGACCGCCTGCCCGTGCCGTGCAGCGAGCTCGCGGATCTGTACGCACTCTCGCCGATGCAGCAGGGCATGCTGTTCCACAGCCTCTACGAGCCGCGAGGCAGCGCCTACGTCAACCAGCTCCGGGTGGACGTCGACGGACTGGACGTTGCCCGCTTCCGGCAGGCGTGGCAGGCGGCGCTGTCGCGCCACGACATCCTGCGCAGTGGCTTCCTTACGGAAGGCAAGGCGCCCGCGCAGTGGGTGGTGCGGCACGCCGAGGTGCCGCTGACGGTGCTCGACGGGCCCGATGCGCCCCGATCCGTGAGCGCACTCGATGCGCTCGCACAGGCAGAGCTGGCGCGCGGCTTCGACCTTGCGCGTCCGCCGCTGATGCGGCTCGTGCTGGTGCGCACCGGCGCGCACTGCCACCACATGTTGTGGACCGTGCACCACCTGCTGCTGGACGGCTGGAGCACATCGCAGCTGATGGGCGAAGTGCTGCGGCACTACGATGGCCAGGAGCTGCCGGCACCGGGCGGGCGCTACCGCGACTACATCGAATGGCTGCAGGGGCGCGATGCGAACGAAAGCGAGCGCTACTGGCGGGGGCAGGTCGGCCTTCTGGATGCACCCACGCGCTTGGCGGCAACCTTGCCAAGGCCTGCGCATGACGGCGCGCGCACGGGGCAGTCGGTGCACGACGGTGAACTCGACGCCGCCGGCATGCAGCGGCTGACACAGGTTGCGCGCCGCGAGCGCGTCACGGTCAACACCATGGTGCAGGCGGCCTGGGCGCTGCTGCTGGGTCGCTACACCGGCCAGCAGCATGTGGTGTTCGGCGCCACGGTGGCCGGCCGCTCGACGGAGCTGCCGGGCTCGGCGCAGATGCTGGGCCTTTTCATCAACACCTTGCCGATGGTGGCTTCTCCGCGCGCCGACAGGCCGGTGGGTGAATGGCTGCGCGAGCTGCAGGCTCGCAACCTTGCCTCCCGCGAGCACGAGCACACGCCGCTGTATGAAATCCAGCGCTGGGCCGGGCAGGGTGGCCAGGGCCTCTTCGACAGCATCGTGGTGTTCGAGAACTACCCCGTCGACCAGGCGCTGAAGGAGCAAGCACCCGGCGGGCTGGTGTTCGGCGAGGTGCAGAACCGCGAAGAGACCAACTATCCGATGACGGTCACCGTGCACGGCGGGCAGACCTTGTCGCTGGCTTTCCACTACGCGCGTGACCAGTTCGACGATGCGGCGGTATCCGCGATGGCGAAGCATCTGCTGGCGCTGCTGCAGGCTCTGTGCGGTGATCCGGCACGGGCTCTGGGTGATATACAGCTGCTGGCGGATGAAGCGGCCGCTGGCATGCGAGCGCTCGGAGAAAACCTGCCGCACCGCGCCTATGCGGAGCCGGTGCACCGGCTGATCGGCCTGCAGGCGCAACGCACCCCCGACGCGGTGGCGCTGGTGTTCGGCGATGCCTCGCTGAGCTACGCGCAACTCGACGCGAAGGCGAACCGCCTCGCGCACCGCCTGATCGCGCTGGGCGTGAAGCCCGACACCAAGGTCGGCATCGCGGTCGAGCGCAGCATCGAGATGGTGGTGGGCCTGCTGGGCATCCTCAAGGCCGGTGGCGCCTACGTGCCCATCGACCCCGAGTACCCGAGAGACCGCATCGCCTACATGCTCGAGGACAGCGGCGTCGCGCTGCTGCTCACCCAGAGCCACGTCGTGCCGGGCATTCCGCTTCGCGAGGGCGTGCAGGCCATCGAGCTGGACCGGCTGGACCTGGAAGCCGGCCCGAGCGTCGACCCCGGCGTGCCCCTGCACCGCGAACACCTCGCCTACGTCATCTACACCTCCGGCTCCACCGGCCGGCCCAAGGGCGCGGCCAACCGGCACCTGTCGCTGTACAACCGCCTCGCGTGGATGCAGGACGCCTATTCGCTGGGCGAAGCCGACACCGTGCTGCAGAAGACCCCCTTCAGCTTCGACGTGTCGGTGTGGGAATTCTTCTGGCCGCTGATGCAGGGCGCGCGCCTGGTGGTGGCCCGACCGGGCGATCACCGCGAGCCGGCGAAGCTGGTCGAGCTGATCCGCCAGCACCAGGTCAGCACCATCCACTTCGTGCCCTCCATGCTGCAGGCCTTCGTGGCCCATGAGGGCATCGAGGCCTGCACCAGCCTGAAGCGCATCGTGTGCAGCGGCGAGGCCCTGCCCGCCGAGGCGCAGGCCAGGGTGTTCGAGCGCCTGCCCGGTGCGGGCCTGTACAACCTGTACGGCCCCACGGAGGCGGCCATCGACGTCACGCACTGGACGTGCAGGCCCGATGGACGCAACCACGTCGCCATCGGCCGCCCGATCGCGGGCACGAAGACCTACGTGCTCGACGATGGCTTGAACCTCGCGGCCCAGGGTTTGCCGGGCGAGCTGTACCTCGGCGGCATCGGCCTGGCGCGGGGCTACCTGGACAAGGCAGGCCTGAGCGCCGAGCGCTTCGTCGCGGACCCGTTCGGCGGCGCCGGAGAGCGGCTGTACCGCACGGGCGACCTGGTGCGCTGGAGGGAGGACGGAGAGCTCGAATACCTGGGGCGCATCGACCATCAGGTGAAGATCCGGGGCTTGCGCATCGAGCTGGGGGAGATCGAGGCGCAGCTGCTGGCGCAGCCGGGGGTGCGCGAGGCGGTGGTGGTGGCGCAGCAGGCGGCGGGCGGTGCGCGGCTGGTGGCGTATGTCTCGGGCGCGGCCGCGCAGGCCATGGACGCGGCGATGCTGAAGGCGAAGCTGCTGGAGAAGCTGCCCGAGTACATGGTGCCGGGGCCGATCGTGGTGCTCGACGCGCTGCCGCTGAACGCCAACGGCAAGGTGGATCGCAAGGCACTGCCGCTGCCTGAAGCGCAGGGCGCGGACGCCTATGAGGCGCCTGCCGACGAGACCGAGCGCGCGCTGGCCTCCATCTGGGCAGAAGTGCTCGGCGCGCAGCGTGTGGGCCGGAACGACAACTTCTTCGAGCTCGGTGGCCACTCGCTGTTGGCGATCCAGTTGCTGGAGCAGGTCCGCCGGCTGGGCTGGGACGCCGAGGTGCGCACGCTCTTCCGCAAGCCGCGTCTCGCGGACTTCGCACAGGCGCTGGCCGAGGCGCGCGGCTCGGTACAGCGCAAGGTGGATGTGCCTGCCAATGCGATTCCGCAGGGATGCACCTCCATCGCGCCCGAGATGCTCACGCTGGTGGAGCTCGACGCCGTACAGGTCGCGCGCATCGAGGCGGCGGTGCCCGGCGGCGCGGCCAACATCCAGGACGTATATCCGCTTGCGCCGCTGCAGGAGGGCATCCTGTTCCATCACCTGCTGCAGACGCAGGGCGATGCCTATATCACGCCTTGCCTGCTGAGCTTCGACAGCGAAGCGAGGCTGGTTCGCTTCGTGGAGAGCTTCAACGAGGTCATCGCACGCCACGACATCCTGCGCACCGCGGTGCACTGGGAGCAGCTGGAAGAGCCCGTGCAGGTGGTGCAGCGGCATGCCGAACTGCGGCTGCAGTGGCTGCACGAGGTCGAAGGCGAAGGCGGGGCTGAGGGTGATGTGGCCGGGCGCCTCGACGCCTGCGTCGACCCCGCCCGCCACCGCATCGACGTACGTCGGGCGCCGATGATCCGCGCCGTGGCCGCGCACGACGCCCCGGGCGGACGCTGGTTGCTGCAACTGCCCTGCCATCACCTGGTGATGGACCACACGACGGTCGAGCTCATCATCGACGAGATCGCACTCATCCAGCAGGGCCGGCACCAAGAGTTGCCGGTGCCCATGCCATTCCGCCGCTACGTGGCGCAGGCACGGCTGGGTGTGAGCCGTGCCGAGCACGACGAATTCTTCCGCCGGATGCTGGCGGACGTGGAGGAGCCGACCGCTCCCTTCAACATGCTCGACGTGCAAGGCGACGGCAGCGCCGTGGAGGAGGTTCGCCTCGCGCTGCCGGACGAGCTGTCGGCCCGACTGCGCCGGGAGGCCCAGCGCCACGGCGTGGGCGCCGCGGCGTTGTTCCATCTGGCCTGGGCCCTGGTGCTGGCAAGGACCACGGGCCGGGACGACGTGGTGTTCGGCACCGTGCTGTTCGGCCGCATGCAGGGCGGCGAGGGGGTCGAGCGTGCACTGGGTATGTTCATCAACACCCTGCCGCTGCGCATACGCATCGGCGGACGGGGAGTGGCCGAGTGCCTGCGCCAGACACATGCGCTTCTGACCGACCTGGTTCACCATGAGCACGCAAGCCTTTCGCAGGCGCAGAAATGCAGTGGTCTGGCCGGCGGCGTGCCGCTGTTCTCGGCCTTGCTCAACTATCGCTACACCCCCAAGGCGGAGCAGGGCGCCGGTGTGGCATCCGGTTGGGAAGGCATCGAGGTGATAGGTGGCGAGGAGCGCACGAACTATCCGTTCTCCATGGCGGTGGACGACCAGGGCACGGGCTTCGCGCTGGCTGCCCAGGTGGTGCGCGGCATCGGTGCGGAGCGCTTCTGCGACTACATGCATGCAGCGCTGCGTGGGCTGGCGGAAGCGCTGGCGCAGCGGCCGTCGCAGCGTGTGCTGTCCGTCGACGTACTGGCAGACGGCGAACGGCAACGCCTGCAGGCGCTGGGCGACAACAGGCTGCGCTACGCCGGCGCACCGCCCGTGCACCGCCTGATCGAGCAGCAGGCTCGGCAACGGCCTGATGCCGTAGCGCTGGCGTGCGGCACGCGGTCGCTGAGCTACGCGCAGCTCAACGAGCGCGCCAATCGATTGGCCCATCGATTGATCGCCTCGGGCGTGACGCCCGAAAGCAAGGTCGGCATCGCCGTGTCGCGCAATGCGGACATGGTGGCCGGCGTGCTGGCAGTGCTCAAGTCGGGGGCGGCCTATGTGCCGCTGGACCCGGAATACCCGCAGGACCGCCTTGCCTACATGGTGGAGGACAGCGGCCTGTCGCTCCTGCTCACCCAGAGCCATCTGGAGCATCGTCTGGCGGGCACGCCGATGCTGGTGCTCGACCAGCTGGAGCTGTCCGGCGAGCCTGCGCACGACCCGGACGTGCCGGTGCACGGCGAGCACCTCGCCTATGTGATCTACACCTCCGGCTCCACTGGCAAGCCCAAGGGCGTGATGGTGCGGCACGAGGCGCTGGCACATTTCATTCTTGGCATGCAGCAGGCGCCGGGCATGACGGCCGACGACGTGCTCGTGGCCGTCACGTCACTGTCCTTCGACATTGCGGCGTTGGAGCTCTACCTGCCGCTGTCCTGCGGCGCGCGCATCGTGCTGGCTTCCCAGGAAACGGTGCGCGACGGCCGCGCGCTGGCGCAGCTGGTCGAAAGCTGCGGCGCGACCGTGCTGCAGTCGACACCTGCTGGCTGGCGCCTGCTGCGCGCCGCCGGCTGGCCTTCGGCGCCGCTCTCGGGCTTCAAGGGCCTGTGCGGCGGCGAGGCCCTGCAGCCCGACTTGGCCGAGGACCTGCACGGCCTCGGCGTCGCGCTTTGGAACATGTACGGCCCGACCGAGACCACCATCTGGTCGAGCGCGCAGCGCGTCCTCGGCGATGCGCCGAGCATCGGCGAAGCCATTCCTGATACCCGACTGCTGGTGCTCGATGCCGACCTGCAGCCTGTGCTGCAGGGCGTGGCGGGCGAGCTCTACATCGGCGGCGTGGGCCTGGCGCGCGGCTACCTGCATCGCCCGGGGCTGAGCGCCGAGCGCTTCCTGGCCGATCCCTTCGGAACGGGCGGCGGGCGCATCTATCGCACCGGCGACATGGTGCGCTGGACCTCCGAGGGTCGGCTGCAGTACCTGAGCCGTGCGGACCACCAGATCAAGATCCGGGGCTTCCGCATCGAGCTCGGCGAGATCGAGGCGCAGCTGCTCGTACAGCCTGAGGTGCGAGAAGCGGTGGTGGTGGCGAAGGAAGGGCCGGGCGGCGCCCGGTTGGTGGCCTACGTTTCGCTGTCGTCCGACGCGGACCCGCAGTTGCTGAAGGAGCGCCTGTCCCAGGTGCTGCCCGATTACATGGTGCCCGCGAGCATCGTCGTGCTGCCGGCGCTGCCGCTGAACATGAACGGCAAGGTCGATCGCAAACAGCTGCCCGACCCCGAGCCGGCCGCCGAGACCGTCCACGAGGCCCCGCAGGGCGCGATAGAAGAGGCGTTGGCCGCCATATGGCAGCAGGTGCTCGGCGCGGAAAAGAGAATCGGCCGCCACGAGAACTTCTTCGAGCTGGGCGGCGATTCCATCCTGAGCCTGCAGATCGTCACGCGCGCGCAACGCGCGGGCTGGACGATAACGCCCCGGCAGCTGTTCGAGCACCAGAGCATTGCCAGGCTCGCCCTGGTGGCGCAAGCCTGCGACACGAACGACGCGCGGCGCCCGCCTCTGCAGCAGCAGCGCGGCAAGCCGCAAGACTTCCTGCCGGCGGACATGCTGGCGAGCCTGCCTTTCGCGGTGGACGAGATCGAGGACATCTACCCGCTTGCGCCCACGCAGGAGGGCATGTTCTTCCACTCGATGGAGGCACCGGGTTCGGGCCTCTATGTGAACCAGCTCAGCGTGGAGATCGGCAACGTCGACCCGCAGCGCTTCGCGCGCGCCTGGGAAGCGATGGTGGCCCGCCACGCGATGCTGCGCACGGCCTTCCTCTGGCAGGCCGGCATGAAGCGCCCGCTGCAGCTGGTGCTGAGGCAGGCACCGGCGCAAGCCGTGCAGCTCACGCAGCTCGACTGGCGCGGCAGTGCCGACGCGCAGCTGCGCCTGGCCGAGCACGCCCGGCAGGAACTGATGCGTCCCGTGGACTGGCTGCAGCCTCCTCTGGCCCGCGTGAGCCTGATCCGGCTCGCGGACGACCGGCATCAACTGGTCTGGACGCACCACCACATCCTGTCCGATGGCTGGACCGACTCGCGCCTGCTGGGCGAATGGCTGGCCTGCTATGCGGGCGAGACGCCGTACTCGGCCCTGCCCGAGTACGGGGACTACGTGCGCTGGCTGCAGCGCCAGGATGCCGGTGCCGCCGAGGCTTTCTGGAAGTCCGAGCTTGCGCAGCACGACGGCCCGACGCTGCTGTCCGAGCCGGGTCGCGAGGCCGTCGACGGCGCGCGAGATGGTTTCGAGAAAATCTACACGCGCCTTTCGGCCGACGAAACGGCCGCGCTGCAGCGCTTCGCGCAGCGCGAGCGCGTGACGATGAACACACTGGTGCAAGCCGCATGGGCGTTGCTGCTGCAGCGCCACACAGAGCGCGACCATGTGATCTTCGGCGCCACGGTTGCAGGCCGGCCGGCGACCCTGCCGGGTTCGGAGGACATGATGGGCCTCTTCATCAACACCATTCCCGTGGCGGTGTCGGCCCGGCCGCACCAGCCGGTGGGCGACTACCTGCGCTCGGTGCAGGAGCGCAACCTGCGCGCCCGGGAGTACGAGCACTCGGCCCTGGCGGACATCCAGCGCTGGGCCGGTTCGGCCGGCCGGCCGCTGTTCGACAGCATCGTGGTGTTCGAGAACTTCCCGGTCGATCGCGCGATGAAGCAGCTCGACCGTTTCGGCCTGCAGTTCGGTGAGGCAGCCGGCGGCGGGCTGACGGGCTACGCGATGGACCTGCAGGTCACCGTGGGCGAGGTGCTGGAGATCGAATACTGTTATGCGCGAGCGTCCTTTGCCGATGTCGCCGTGCGTGCGCAACGCCAGCAGATGGAACACCTGCTGCGTCGCATGACCACCGATGCCGCACGCCCGGTGGGAGAGTTGGGCTGGCTTGACGCTCCGCTGGAGACGGCGGTGCTCGCGCTGGGTTGCACTGAGCACGTCCGTGCGCTCGAGGCACAGGCCGGGTGCGATCGCACCATGGTGCACAGGCTCATCGAGGCGCAGGCCCGGCAGCGGCCCGACGCCATCGCGTTGCTGCTGGGCGACGACGAGATGAGCTACGCGCAGCTCAACGCGCGCGCCAATCGGCTTGCCAATCATCTGGGGGCGCTCGGCGTGGGGCCTGACCGGCTGGTGGGCGTGGCGCTGGAGCGCTCGCTCGATACCATCGTCGCGTTGCTGGCGGTGTTGAAGGCGGGCGGCGCCTACGTGCCGCTCGACGCGGCCTATCCGGCGGACCGGCTGGCCTACATGCTGAGCGACAGCGGCGCGATGCTGCTGGTCACGCAGCGCAGCGTGCTGCCGCGCCTGCCGGAAACGGCGGTGCCGCAACTGCTGATCGACGAACTGGCGCCCGGCATGCTCGATGCGCTGAGCGATGTCGATCCGCAGCCAGCCGTGGGCGTGGACAACCTCGCCTACGTCATTTACACCTCGGGCTCGACGGGCATGCCTAAGGGCGTGGCCGTTACGCACGGCCCACTGGCCATGCACTGCCTGGCCACTGCAGACATCTACGGGCTGAACTCGCATTCGTGCGAGCTGCATTTCATGTCGTTCTCGTTCGACGGGGCGCATGAACGCTGGCTCACGCCGCTTTGCGTGGGCGCGGGACTCGCGCTACGCGACAACGAGCTGTGGACCGCCGAACAGACTTACGAAGCGCTGCACCGCTACGGCGTGACGACGGCCGCGTTCCCGCCCGCGTACCTGAACCAGATCGCGGACTGGGCAGCGCCGCGCGACGACGCGCCGCCGGTCGAGCTCTACGTGTTCGGCGGCGAGGCCATGCCCAAGGCCGCCTACGACAAGGTGCGCACGCACCTGAAGCCGCGGATGCTCATCAACGGCTACGGGCCGACGGAGACAGTGGTCACTCCCCTGATCTGGCGTATCGAGGCCAGCCGGACCTTCGACTGCGCCTATGCGCCCATCGGGCGCCCGGTGGGCGAGCGCACGGCCTATGTGCTGGATGCCGACATGCAAGCCGTGCCCGAAGGCGTGCCGGGCGAGCTCTACATCGGCGGCTACGGCCTGGCGCGCGGCTATCTCGGACGCAGCGCGCTGACGGCCGAGCGTTTCGTGGCCGATCCGTTCGGCGGCGCGGGCGAGCGCTTGTACCGCACCGGCGACCTCGTACGCTGGATGGCCGACGGCAACGTCGAATACCTGGGCCGCGTGGACAACCAGGTGAAGGTGCGGGGCTTCCGCATCGAGCTGGGAGAGATCGAGGCGCGGCTGCTCGCTGCGCAGGGCGTGAGGGAAGCGGCTGTTGTCACGCACGACGGCGCGGCGGGGCGGCAGCTCGTGGCCTACGTGGTTGCTGATGGCGGCGAAGTCCCGCCGCAGTGGCCGCAGCAGATCCGTCAGCAGCTGGGCGCTCAGTTACCCGACTACATGGTGCCCTCGCAGGTCGTGGCCCTGGCGAAGCTGCCCCGGCTGGTAAGCGGCAAGCTGGACCGCCGTGCGCTCCCGGCGCCCGAGGCCGAAAGCACCGCGCGCGTGCATGTGCCGCCTTCGACACCCCAGGCCGAGCAGCTCGCGCAGATCTGGCAGCAGGTGCTGGGCGTTGCGCAGGTGGGCGAGACCGACAACTTCTTCGAGCTCGGCGGCGATTCGCTGTTGAGCCTGAAGGTGATTGCGCAGGTTCGCCGTCTGCGTGATCCGAAGCTCGACTTCAAACTGCGCGACCTTATGCGCTGGCCGACCATTGGCAGCCTGTTGCACGCGATGGAGGCGACGCAGGCGACAGGGCATTCCGATACCAGCCTGGTCGCGCTCAACGGCGAGAGCCACGGCGGTGTTCCGGCGCTCTTCTGCATTCATGCAGGCATGGGAACCGTGTTCGATTACCGCCCGCTGGCGCAACGCCTGCAAGGCGTGCGCGCCGTCTACGGCCTGCCGTGCCGCTCACTCACCGACGCCACGCATCGCGATGTGTCGATCGGGCAGATGGCTGCGGACTATGGCGCCATGATCCGCAAGGCGCAGCCTGAGGGGCCGGTTCATCTGCTGGGGTGGTCGTTGGGCGGCACGCTCGCGGCGGCCATGGCCGCATGGTTCGAGGCGCGCGGGGAGGCGGTGGCGTTCCTGGGGATGGTCGATCCGTATGTGCCGATGGAGGCCAACCGGGCGTTGCCGCATGCCCCGGCGCATGATGCTTCAGCCGGTAAGGATGAAGGATGGAGAGACTTTGTCGACTTCGTCTCGATCGCGTTGCCTGATATCCGGCCTGAATCGGTGCTCGCGGATCGCCAAGGCGTCGCGCTCGATGAAGCGGCAGCGGCCGCATCGCTGGAAGGACTGCTCTCGCAGATGCGGGCGCAGGGAGAAGGGGCCGACGGAGCGGACACGGCTGCCGGTTACGCCGCCCTTGGCAGCCAGGAGCTCGCGCGAATCTTCACTGTGGCACGGCACCTCAAGGCGCTGTCGCTGCAGACCGGCGCGCTGCCGGCGCTGCGGTGCCGAGCGGATTGCTGGTGGATCGCACGGCGCGCGGCAGAGCATCGCGATGAGCTGGCGCGCCAGCTCGACCAGGCGATACCGGTGGACAGGGAGCTGGTGCTGGGGCACTTCGAGATCGTGCGCAGCGCAGCATTGCTGGATGAGATCGCAGCCGCGCTTGCAGCGGCTGCGCGCGATCCGCAGGCCCGCCAGCATCGAGAGGCGGCTTGATCGGGGTTGAATGAAGAACTGGCGCTCTTCCCGAGGGAGAGCGCCAGTCTGGCGAAACGAGGCTAAAAAAGAGAGAGAAGGAGGGAGGGGAAAAAGAGCCGTTCGAACCGGCTCAGGCAGCGACGGCTGCGCTTCTTGCGGGCTGCAGACTTGCTGCCCGCATCTGTGCACGCCGTTTGCGCATCCAGATGATCACGCCGGTCGCACTGAGCATTGCCACTCCCAGGCCCATGAGCGAGATCATGATCCGCCCCGGCAAGCCGAGGATACGGCCCGAGTGCAGGGGGAACTGCGCCTGCAGGAAGATGTCGCCTGCAGTGCCGGTGCCCGGTATGTTGGTGCCGGCCAGCGCGCCGGTGCGCCCGTCGATGTAGAGCCAGGGGTTGCCAAGCCCGCCGTCGCCATGGTCCTGGCCAGGCTCGAAGAAGCCCACGCCATAGATGCCGTGGCGCGCGGAGTAGAAGATTCCGCCCGGCGGCGCGGTCCAGCCCCGGCTCGTGGCATCGGACTGGGCCAGCGCGATGGCGCGCTCGCGGGTGATCGAGGGCTCGATCGGCTGGTTCAGCGGTGCAGCCGTGCGGGTGGAGAAGACGTTGGGCGTCAGCGGCGAGAAGAACGACACCACCGGACGCATGATCTGGTCGCCGAGGTTCATGGAGATCGACGTCGTCGCAAGGATCAGCAGCAGCGCCCAGACCCAGACGCCCCCCGAGCGGTGAAGGTCGAAATTGAGCTTGTGCCCGCCCTGGCGCCAGCGGAAGGCGAAGGACTTGCGCCACGACTTGCGGCTGGGAAACGAGAGCCACAGCGCGATGAAGCAGTCGAGCGTCCAGACGATGGCGACCAGGCCCATCAGCCACATGCCGAACTCGATGTCCCACCGGTCGGGGATGTGCAGGCTGTAATGCAGCTTGTAGAGAAAGGGCAGCAGGTTCTCGCGCGAAAGCGAAATGGCGCCCCACTCGCGCGTGCCCTGCACGAGACCGGTCGCGGGGTCGAGCGCCATCTGGTTGAAGCCCGG
This sequence comes from Variovorax sp. TLI9-5A, assembly GCF_056867935.1. Lineage (NCBI taxonomy): Bacteria > Pseudomonadati > Pseudomonadota > Betaproteobacteria > Burkholderiales > Comamonadaceae > Variovorax > Variovorax sp. TLI9-5A. The sequence continues at coordinate 2,466,981 of NZ_CP200310.1, forward strand.
CTCGAACAGCTGGCCGGTGGCCGGGTTCACGCGCGCGTCGACCGACATCGACAGCGTGTGGCCCGGTTCGATGAACAGGGGCAGGTAGTTCACCCGCACGCGCGGCTCGGACGCCTCCACCCGGCGCGCGAGTTCGAGCGGCGGGATGGGCGACTGTGTGGCGCCGCTCTTCGCGTCGAACAGCACGGGGTTGAGCCATTCGTCGAGTTCGTGATCCCACGAGATCACCGCGCCGGTGAGGCCGGAGACGAACAGGAACAGCGCGGCGAACAGCCCCGCCCAGCGATGGAAGATGCCGAATGCCGCGCGCATGTCCGTCAGACTGCTCAGAACTGGACCTGGGCCGAGAACGCGATGCTGCGCGGCGCGCCGACGTAGTAGCTGTTGAGCCAGTAGCTCTTGTTGGTCACGTTGCTCACGTTCAGGCGCAGCGTCAGCGGTTTGCCCGAGACCTTGGTGGCGTAGCGCATGCCGATGTCTGCGGTGGTCACGGCCGGCAGGCGGTCGGTGTTGGCCGCGTTGGCCCACTGCTTGCCGGTGTAGTAGATGCCGCCGGTCAGGCTAAGGCCTGGAACGGGGAGCTCGTACTCGGAGTAGATCTTGGCGACGACCTTCGCCACGTTCATCGGCGCATTGCCGTTGTAGTCGGAGCCCTTCACCTTGGCGTCGAGTGCGGTGATGCCACCCACCACGGTCCACTTGTCGGCGATCTTGCCCGAGGCGTTGAACTCGATGCCCTTGTGGTTCTGGCGGCCGGCCTGGGTGTAGACGTTGTTGCTGTCGGTGAATTCGTAGGCCTTCTCGATGTCGAAGAGCGCCGTGGTCAGCAGCATGTTGCCGACGGTGGCCTTGATGCCGATCTCCTTCTGCCGGCTGACCATCGGGGCCAGGATGGAGCCGTAGTTGCTGGCGGTGTCCGGCGCGATGCCGCCTTGTTCCAGGCCTTCGAGGTAGCTGGCGTAGGCGGTGAGCCAGGGCACCGGCTTGTACATGAGCGAGATCGAGGGCGAATTGCGGCTCTTGTCGTAGTTGGGCTGCGACAGGGCTCCGGTGGAGTCGAGCGATTCGGTGCGAATCGTGCTGTGGTTCACGCCCACGAGCATCGACCACTGGTCATTGAACTGGATGTTGTCGCCAATGACGTAGTTGGAATTGACCACGCGGCCCGAGTAGTAGGGGGCGGAGAGGCTCGGTGGGAAATAGGGCTCGGGCACGTAGGTCGGCGTGTTGAAGGGGTAGGGCCCTTGCCAGCCGGTGTTGGGGCTGCTGCGTGTGCTCCACGAGCGGTCGGAGTACATGTAGTAGCCGAGGGTCAGCTTGTGCCCGACCGGGCCGGTGTTGAAGCTGATGTCGGCCAGCGCGGAGCCAGCGTCGAAAGTGTCCTTGGTGCGGCCCGAGCGGATGCGGATCTGGTTGTAGCCCTCGTTCGAGGACACGCTGTTCATCGTGTGGTCCTGGATCGGACGGTCGATGTTGTCGCGCATGTAGGCTGCGCGCAGCGTGACGTTGTCGTTGAGCCGGTAGGTCGCCTTGCCCATGAGCTTGGTGTTCTCGAATTCGTCGCGCACCCAGGGTTGACCCCAGTTCTTCCTGGCGTCGGGCGCACGGCCGTGCGGTACGCCATCGAAGAACCAGTAGGCGGAGGTGCCGGAGGTGCGGTACTTGTTGTAGACCGCGTTGAACTCGAGCAGGAGCCTGTCGGTCACCTGCCAGTCGACCGCGGCGCTGACCAGCGTGCGGTTGATCTTCTGGTCGTCGATGGCGGTGCCGCCTTCCTGCTTGACGACATTCAGCCGATAGCCTGCGCGGCCGGCCTCGTCGAAGCGGCCGCCGAAGTCGCCATGCACATAGCCTTGGCTGCCGCCGTAGTTGCCTACCGTGACGCTGTTGAGGCGCTCGATCGTCGGGCGCTTGTAGACATAGTTGATCATCCCTCCGGGCGAGGCCGCGCCGTAGAGGAAGCCAGAGAGACCGTTCAGGATCTCGACGCGCTCCTTGTCTTCGAGCACGGCCGCGTGGTTGTAGACGCGGCGCAGGCCGTCTTCGGCGATGTTCGATCCTTCGAAGCCGCGGATGCTCACCAGAGGGCTCCAACTCGTGATCTGCGGCGTGGACGTACGGGTGGAGGCGTTGAGCTTGTAGATGTCGTCGGGAGATTGAGCCTGGATGTTCTGCATCAGCTCGCGCGGGACCACGCTGACGGAATAGGGCGTGTCCTGCAGGTTCATGCTGCCGAGAGGGCCGACCGACGACAGGGTCTTGGCGCGGTAGCCGTCGGTGGCGCTACCGTCTTTCTGCAGTGCGGCGGACGAATCGGAATCGAGCGAGGCAGTGACCAGCACCTGCGGCAGGGTCTTGCCGGAATCGCCGGTGATCCCGGAGCGGATCACATAGGCGCCGCCCTCGCGCGAGGCGCTCAGGCCGCTGCCGGAGAGGAGCCTGTCGAGCGCCTGCTGGAAGGTCAGCCGCCCCGAGATGGCTGGCGCGCTGATGCGTGAGACCACTTCGCCCGAGGCCAGCACCTGGGTGCCCGTCTGCCGCGACAACTCGTTCAACGCCGCCGCCAGCGGCTGCGCGGGCACGCGGATGTCGAAGGTCGGCGCGGCCGCCTGTTCGGACGCCTGGGCGGAAGCAAGGCTGCTCCAGCTGACGAAGGTGGTTCCGAAGGCAGCGGCAAGCGCGGCGCTCAGAAGGCGATGGCGAGGCGAAGAACGCATGGGTCAGGGCTCCAGGTCAAGTAAATGCGACGTATTCGTACTTTTGGACGCCATGGCTCGCGAAAAAACCGCAGCCTTGGCGTTTCTCAAAGTAAGACGTTTGAACTCGCCAAACAGAGACACCCTGTTTCGGCACGGGTACGCCGCGAGGCCGGAATCGCCTCTTTTTTCAGCGCGCCTGCAGCTCCACGCTGCCGTCCGGGTTGGGTACTGTCGTTACCGGGAGGATCGTCGGCAGCACCTCCACCAGGCCCACGGAGTCGTTGGTGCGGAAGCGGCCGGACAGGCGCAGGGCGCCGATGCGCGCGTCGGCGCTGACGATGGGGCGGACTCGGTAGCTGTTGACCGCCGCAAGGGCCTCGCTCAGGGGCGTGTTGTCGAACACCAGCCAGCCGTCTCGCCACGCCGAGAGGGCGCGGGTGTCGGACTGCCGCACGGCATCGGCGTGGCCGTCCTGCACTTCGACGAGCTCGCCGGCGCGCAGGTCGATGGTTTCCGCGACAGATGCGGATGCATCGGCGCTCTGACGGGGGCGCACCTGCACGCGGACATGCCCTTGTTCCACCCCCACGGTGATCGGCCCGCCGCGGTCGCGCACGGTGAAGACGGTCCCGACCACCTCGATGACCGCGCCGCGTGTGCGGACCAGAAAGGGCCGTTGCGCGTCGTGCGCCACTTCGAAGCGCACCTCGCCGCGCGCCATGTCGACGACGCGCTGCCTGCGGTACAGCGTGACCTCGATGGCGCTTTGCGGCGCGATGTCGAGATGGCTGCCGTTGCCTGACGCGTCTGCTGCACCGACGCCGTCGGGCAGCCTCACCTTCAGCATCTGCGCGGTGCGGGTGCTGTAGGCGGAACGAAAAACGGGCTGCTGCCAGTACCACTGCACGCCGCGGCCCGCGACGAGCCCGCCGCCGACCAGCCCCGCGATTGAAAGCAGCAGCTTGCGGCGCTGCGGCGAGCGGGCGGAGGTTGCCGCTGCGGCCGCCGCCGCCATGCCGGCCGCCGGTGTGTCGAAGTGCGCGCGCAGGTCGTCGGCCATGCCGCCGAGCATGTCCCAGCGGTGGCGCGCTTCGAGCAAGGCCGCCGCGTGCTCCGGCGATCGGTTGCGCCACTGATTCAGGGCCATGCGGGCGCGCCGCGCGGCATCGACCGGTGCTGCTATCTCGCCTTCGACGATCAGCGCGAGCGCGCGCTCGATCAGCCGTTCGCGCGGTGCGCCCACTGCCATGCCGCCGCTCACGAGAAGTCTTCGGCCAGCGTGGCGTCGAAGCCCGCACGGCTGTGTACGTGCGGCGGCTCGATCAGCTCGGCGCGCAGCTCGGCGAACACCCGCGAGCAGTCGATGGTGGCGCGAAGCAGGTGCTTGGCCACGGCCATTTCGGTGATGTCGAGCTGCTGCGCGATTTCGGCGCGCGTGTGGCCGTAGGCCCGGAACAACAGGAACACTTCGCGCCGCCTGGGCGGAAGCTTCTCCATGGTCTCGACCACCCGCACCAGCACGCGCTGCTGCGCCAGGACGAATTCGCTGGAGGGCGCCACGAGGCTGGAGCCGATCGTGGCGTGCGAGCCGACCCATTCCTGCGCCACCTTGCGGCGGCGCGCGTCGTCGATGCAGAGATTGCGCGCCACGCGAAAGAGCAGGGCGCGGGGCGATTCGATGCCGCCGCCGCTGTTGTCCTTCGCGTCATCGGACGCGATGTCGATGCGCGCTGCACCGGGCGCCTTCGTTGCCTGCGCGTAGACGCGCTCGAAGCTCGACTGCGCAATGTCCGCCGCGTAATGGGGGTCCCTCAGGTCGCGAGTGAGCTGTCGGCGCAAGTCCGCATAGTGAGCTACAAGTTCCTGGACGAGGTCGCGCATCCGGCAGCCTTCTCGCAAGCATCGACGATGGGCCCCGGAAACCGGCCGCCGGTCATGCCCGCGAAATCGCCGCCTCCTTCCGGAAGCAACGAAATGGCGACGATGGCTCTGCGTTTCGGCGACCCCGGGGGATGGGGTTAATAAGAACTATTCTTATTAAGTGTATCACCGAGCCGAGTCTTTCCGATGTCAGATGACTGCCGCCGCGCGCGACGAGCGTTCCGCCGCTTGTGCCTGCTGCTGCATGGGGCGCGGATTCGCGTTCAGCAGCGCCTGCCCGATCTCGTCGGACCGGATCGCAGTGACCGACAGCAGCGTGTCACTCAGCCCGTGGCTCGTCTCGCAGGCGCCCTGCAGGAAGATGCCCGGCTTGAGCTCCGGCGTGCCCTGCAGCCTGTAGTCGCGGTCGACCGTGAAATCGCCCAGATAGGGCGCCAGCGGATCGAGCAACGTCCTGTGGCCGTCGCGCGTGTAGCCCGTGGCGAGGATCACCACGTCGTAGGCCTGGCTGCCGCGCTGTCCGCTGTTGAGGTCGTGCAGCGACAGGTGGATGCCGTCCGCCGCCGCGCGCACTGCCGACACCTCATGGCGGCGCAGGAAGCTGTGGCGCGCGACGCCCGCCACGCGCTGGCGGTAGAACACGTTGAAGATCTGCTGGATCAGCTCCAGGTCGGGCGCCGCGTAGTTGGTGTGCCAGAACTCCTCCAGCAGCTCGGCGCGCTCGGGCTCGGAGCGGTTGAACACGAAGTCGGTGAAGTCGGCGTTGAAGATCTCGTTGACGAAGGGGCTGTCGTCCGAGGGCTTGATCGAACGCGCCCGCATGATCAGGTCGACCGCCGGCTTGTTCGGATGGCTCTGCAGGTCCATGAAGATCTCCGCCGCGCTCTGGCCTGCGCCCACGATGGCGATGCGTTTCGCGTCGGGGTGCTTCGCGATCGCCTCCAGGTAGCTGCTCGAATGGAACACGCGCACGTCGTCCCTGAAGGGCTGGAAGCGCGCCGGGATGTTCGGCACGCCGCCCACGCTTACCACCAGGTTGCGCGCCAGCCGCTCGCGCACCGTGCCGTCGGCTTGGCGCGAGCGCACGCGCAGCATCTGCACCTCGGTGCCGCGCATCTCCGGCACCACTTCGAACACCGCCTCGCCGTAGGCGCAGCGGTCCTCGAACTGCGCCGCGGCCCAGCCCAGGTAGTCGTTGAACTCGTGGCGGCTCGGGAAGAAGGTCTTGAGGTTGACGAAGTCCTGCAGGCGCTGCTTCTCGTGCAGGTAGTTCAGGAAGGTGAAGCGGCTCGCGGGGTTGCGCAGCGTCGCCAGGTCCTTGATGAACGAGATCTGCATGTGCGCGTTGTCCAGCAGCATGTTCTTGTGCCAGACGAAGCCCGGCTGCTTCTCGATGAACAGCGCGTCCACGAACTGGCCGTGGTGGCGCTTCTCGTCGAGGGCGATCGCCAGGGCGATGTTGGACGGGCCGAAGCCGACGCCGATCAGGTCATGGATTTGCATATGAGGGGTCCTCGGTGGGATGTTCGGCGCGCTCGGCCGAAGTTGGCGAAATGGTCGACTCCCCTTGGGGAATCCAGAGGGCCTCTCCGAAGAAGCGTTCGCGCAGCAGCATGCCCAGCATGGCCCGCTTGTGCGGAAAGTCGAACTCCTTCACGTGCGCATAGCCGCAGCGGCCCAGGCTCTTGATCATCTTGTGGTTGTCCGCGCGCGGCTCGATCACGATGCGCTGCGTGCGGCAGTCGTCCAGGAAGAGGTAGTGCGACACCGACGGCATCCACGCCGTGAGGAAGGGCTTGCCGCGAAACCGCGCCTCGCCGATCAGGGCGTGCCAGCCGCGGTCGTGGTCGCCCGCGTCGCAGAAGGGCGCGATGCGGTCCTCCTTGGCCCAGTACACCTCGAAGTAGCCGAAGGCCTCGCCGTCCAGCCGGCCGATCAGCCCCGTGACGCGCGGGTCGGCCGCGATGGCGTCCAGGTACGCGCGATGCTTCGCGAGGTCGCCCTGTTCTTCCCAGAAGTGCGCGACCACCGGGTCGTTCATCCAGCGGTTGAAGGCGGGAAGGTCGCGCTCGATGTCCACGGTGTCGAGCGTCAGCGTCTGCGACAGCCACGGAATGTGGCGCTGGTAGACCGTGCCGACGGGCTTGGCGGGCCGCAGCGGATGCCGCCTGCCCTGGCTCATCACATGGCGCTGCGCGAAGGGCTCGCGCGGATTGCGCTGCCACACGCGCGGGAGCTGCCAGAAGGTCTCGCGCACCACGCTCGGCAATTGCCCGGCCAAAGCATCGACCGCCCCGGCATCGACCAGCCGGGCGATGCACGACGATGGCACCTGCAACGGCAGCGTCTTGCACTCCGGATGCCGAACGAAGACGGCTTCGATGGCCGCCAGCAGATGGGTCTCCTCCGGCTCCTTGCCATCGCCCCGCGGCCATTCCAGACGCAACGTGCCGGCCTGCTCGCGCAATGCCCAGCGGCTGCTGCGTTCGTTGCCGCCTTGCGGGCCGACCGTGAGCTTCATTGCGTCGAGCCGCACTTCGAGCGGCTGGTCTTCGGGGTGCGCATGGAACACCCATGCGCCGATCGCCGAAGGCGTCGCGGCAACTGCCGGCCGCTGGAAAGCCTCGGCCAGCACCTGCGCGAGCGACGAGCGCAGCGCATTCGCTTCCTCCACCACCTGGCTCAGCCGTGCGAAGTCATGGACCATGCCCTCATGCACGGCCAGGTGCGTGCGCACGCCGGCATCCTGAAGGCGCCCGGCGTAGGCCTTGCCTTCGTCCACCAGCGGGTCGTATTCCGCCAGCACGATGTGCGCGGGTGCAAGGCCGCAGAGATCCTTCGCGGCGAGCGGGGCGAAGCGCCAGTCGTGGCGGTCGTCTTCGCTGCGCAGGTAGTGGCCGAACATCCATTGCAGCGTGCGCTGCTCGAGCAGATGCCCCTTGGCGTAGCGCTGGTGCGAGTCGCTGTCCTGCCGGATGCTGGTGCAGGGATAGAGCAGAAGCTGCAACAGCGGCTGCGGGCGCCCGGCATCGCGCGCGGCAATCGTCAGCGCCGTGGCCAGCGTGCCGCCGACGCTGTCGCCGCCGAAGGCCACGCGGGAGGTGTCCAGGCCGAGCGAGCCGCCGTGCGCTGCGAGCCACAGGGCGGCGTCTTCGGCGTCGTGGAAGGCGGTAGGGAACTTGTGCTCGGGCGCGAGTCGATAGTCGACCGCCAGCACAGCGCACGCGGCGTGTCTTGCCAGCGTGCGGCACAGCGCGTCGTGCGAGTCCAGCCCGCCGACGACATAGCCGCCGCCGTGAAAGTAGAGCAGGGTGGGCAGCGGTGCGCCCGTGGGGGCGCCGCGGTACAGCCGCGCGCGCAGCGGTGCGCCGTCGCGGGCGCGCAAGCCGATGTCCTCGACGGGGAGGTCGGGGCCGACGCCGTCGAGCGCCAGCGTCGACTGGTCGTAGCTGGCGCGCGCCTCGGCGGGCGACATGTCGCACATCGGGGGGCGTCCGTCCTCCTCGGCGATGGTGGCCAGTTCAAGGAAGGCTTCTAGGTCGGGATGCAGTGGCATGGGAGTCGCAGTTGCATCTATGAATGGATGCTTATCCGCAAAAGACGCACGGCGCGGCTGTTTGTTTAGGCGTGGTCCCGCACCTTGCGGAACTCCGGCGCCAGCGGGCACACCCCGCAGTAGCCCTCCTCGGGCAACAGGTAGTAGAGGCAGCACTGCCGATGCAGCGTGACCGCAGCCGTCGTGCCGGACTGCATCCGCACGACCTTGCGCTGCACCGTGAACATCGGGTTGTCGGTGCAGCCCCAGCGCGGCTGGTGCAGCAGGTGGTCCAGGTCCTTCGCGATGGAGGGGGCGTGGCCGCCGAGCAGCAGGCCCTGCTGGAGCACGGGCTCCAGGTAGCGCGCGGCATTGCCCCACAAGATCCTGGGCGCGATGCGCGTCAGCCGGGTCAGCTGCGCGAAGAGCGGGCCAAGGTGCTCGAAAAGGAGTGCTGCGTAGCGCGTGGCGGCATCGGCGCCGGCGTGCGCCCGCCCCTCGTGCGTGATGTGAAAGCGCTGCGGCACGGCGCCGTCGTCGAAGGTGATCCATACCCGCTCCGGCGCCATCGGAAATTCGTGTTGCAGCAGGCTGGCCGCCGCGGCCACCGGAGGCAGCAGGGCATTCAGGTAGTGCATGCTCCAGGCCGAGGCCACCGGCCGCAGGTCGGGCCTGCGCACGCGGCGGTGGCGGGCGTGCTGCTGCAGCAGCGCGGCAAGAAGTTCCGGCCTGGCGATCAACTCGGCCACCTGGACGGCGCCCGCGGGCGGCTGTGGCGCGCAGGCCAGCGTTTCGCCGTAGGCTGCCCACTCGCCCCGGAAGATCGGCGCCAGCAGGGGAATCATCGGAAGAAAAGACCGGGCGTGGCCGCGCAAGTCGTGCTCATCCAACAGGAGACGCGCGAGCCGCCCGAAGGTTTAGTGCGGCGCAATAGTTCACGAAATTGCGACGCGGAGATGACATGCGCTAAACATCCGCCGGCGGGCCGCGTCTATCCACGCATCCACAGCAGTCCTGGCGTCCAGATGCGATGAACTCCCGTCACCACGTTCCTTCCGATCCGGCTTTCAGCGAGGCCTGGCGGCTCTTTCGCGAGCTGCACGACGCGCCGTCGCTCGAGTGCGCGGAGAAGCTGGTCCAGTGGCTGGGTCGCGATGCCCGGCACGTGCGCGCGCTCGACGATGCCCTGACCCTGTGGGCGCTGGCCGGCGCGGCGATGGTCGGGTCCGCGCCCGGCGACGAGTCGTGCCAGGAGCCGACCCTGCAGTAAGCGGCGGGCCGGCTGCCGGCTAAACATTCCGGCCGCCGCAGCGTCATACCGGCATGCAAACCCAACCCGCCAGCGCCAAGGCAACCGATCTGCTCCGGCTGCTGAAACCCTTCGCTCCCTGGATCCTGCTCTCGGCCGTCACCGGCATCGCTGCCGGCGCAGCCACCGTGTCGCTGCTGGCGACCATCAACGAGGTGCTCAGCCGGCCCGGCGGCATGGCCGGAGGACTGCTCCTGACCTTCATCGCGCTGTGCGTGGTGGCGCTGGTCGGCCGCGCGCTCTCGGACATGTCGAACAACGTCGTGGGCCAGCGGCTGGTCGCGCAGGTGCGCAAAGACCTGGCCCTGAGGATTCTCGCGGCGCCCATCGACGCACTGGAACGCTACCGCATGCACCGCCTGATGCCCGTTCTCACGCAGGACGTGGACATGATCAGCGACGTGGCCTTCATGCTGGCCGCCACCATGATCTCGCTGGCCATCGCGCTGGGTTGCCTCGGCTACCTCGCGTGGCTGTCGCCGGCGCTCTTCGGCCTGCTGGTGGTGGCCATGCTGATCGGCGTGGCCATCCAGAGCTGGGCGCATGGGCGCGGCATCGCGGGCTTCTTCCAGTCGCGCGAAAAGGAAGAGTTACTGCACAAGGCCTATCGCGGCATCAGCGAGGGCGCCAAGGAGCTGCGCATGCACCGTGCCCGCCGCGCCAGGGTGTACGAGGGGCAGATCGCCCAGACCGTCGATGCGATCCGCGACATCAACCGTCGCGCCATCAACACCTTCGTGCTCGCCACCTCCTTCGGCTCGGCGCTGTTCTTCCTGCTGATCGCGCTGATCCTCGGCTGGGCCGCATGGCGCACGACCGATCCTGTGGTGCTCAGCGGCTTCGTGCTGGTGCTGCTGTTCATCAAGGGGCCCATCGACCAGATCGTGGGGGCGCTGCCGCACCTGGGCCGCGCCAAGGTGGCGTTCGGGCGCATCGCCGACCTGTCGGCGCGTTTCGCCACGCCGGAGCCGCACCTGCACCTCGACTCGCCGCCCACCTCGCCGCCGCTGCGCGAGGGCATCGAGCTGCGCGGCGTGCGCTATGCCTTCGATGCGCCCGAGGGCGGCGACGCCTTCGTGCTCGGCCCCGTCGACCTGCAGATCGGCCGCAGCGAGATCGTCTTCGTCGTCGGCGACAACGGCTCGGGCAAGACCACGCTCATCAAGCTGCTGCTGGGCCTGTACGCGCCGCAGCAGGGCGAAGTGGTGCTCGACGGCAAGCCCGTCACGCCCGAGACGCGCGACGACTACCGCCAGCTCTTCACCACCGTGTTCTCCGACTTCTACCTGTTCGAGGACCTGGTCGCCGGCGAGGAGGGCGGCCACCAGGCGTTGCCCGAGACCGCGCTGCCCTACCTGCAGCGGCTGGAAATCGCGCACAAGGTCTCGGTGAAGGACGGTGCCTTCAGCACCACCGACCTGTCCACCGGCCAGCGCAAGCGGCTCGCACTGGTGCACGCCTACCTCGAAGGCCGCCCGGTGCTGGTGTTCGACGAATGGGCGGCCGACCAGGACCCGACCTTCCGCCACTTGTTCTACACCGAGCTGCTGCCCGAACTGCGCGCCAAGGGGCACTCGCTGGTCGTCATCTCGCACGACGACCGTTACTTCCACGTGGCCGACCGCATCGTGCACATGAAGGCAGGGCGCGTCGCGCAGGTCACGGCCACGCCGGCGCAAGGCCTGGCGGCCTGAGCGCGGGTGGCCAGGCGGGCAGGCAAGCAAGGCAGATCAGGACAGGAGCGAACGAGCCAGTGGCAGTTTCGGCAGCAATGCAGTACGCGGCGGCGCCCGCGAGCGAGAGCTTCTCGGTGCAATTGCGCAGCATGGGTATTCGGCCCACGGTCATCCGCCTCTGCGTGCTGCAGACGCTGGCCGAGAGTGGTTCCGAGTGGCTGGGCGGCGAGGAAGTGTTCCGCCGCATGCTCGCGCGCGGGACTGTCTCCGGCCTCGCCAGCGTCTACCGCGTGATCAAGGAGCTGGAAAAAGCCGACCTCATCCAGCGTGAATGGGAGCGCAGCCTGGGCGGCGTGCGCGCTGTGCACCGTCTGCGGTCACAGCAGGCCACGGGAGGCACGGTTCGGCTGAGCTGCGGCGGCTGCAACGCCAGTGTCGAGGTGATCGACGAGGCGCTGCACCAGGGGCTGATGCGCGCGGCGCAGGCCCATGGCCTGCCGGCCGGCGGACCGGTCACGGTGCATCTGGGCTGCACGCAGCCGGATTGCGCGCGCTGCGACGATCCGGTGCCCACGGCCGCCAGCATGCAGAGGCCGGAGGCGGCGCGGGCCGCATCCGTCAAGCTCCACGTCCGCCAGGCGGGCTGACCTGCGGTACGCGCTAGACCCGGATCACCCGCCCCGGGTTCAGGATGTTCTTCGGGTCCAGCCCGCGCTTGATCGCCCGCATCATCTCCAGCGCCACCGGCGACTTGTGCTTCTCGAGCTTGTCGACCTTCAGCGAGCCCACGCCGTGCTCGGCCGAGAACGAGCCGCCGAACTTCTCGACCGCGTCGTACACCAGCGTGTTGATGCGCTCTTCCTCGTTCTTCAGGAAGGCCTTGGTATCGACGTTCTCCGGCGCCTGCACGTTGTAGTGCAGGTTGCCGTCACCCAGGTGGCCGAAGTTGACCAGCCGCACGCCGGCGATCTCGCGCGCCAGCAGCGCGTCGGTTTCTTCCACGAAGGCCGGGATGCGCGACACCGGGATCGAGATGTCGTGCTTGATGTTGAGCCCTTCCTCGGCCTGCGCGAGCGGAATGCTTTCGCGGATGTGCCAGAGCTGGTGCGCCTGCGTGAGGTTCTCTGCCACCACCGCATCGGTCACGCAGCCGTCCTCGAAGGCGGTTTCGAGCAGCGCCTCGAAGCGTGCGCGGGCGTGGTCCTCGGATTCGCTGTCCGAGTTTTCCAGCAGCACGCAGTACGGCACGGCCTCGTCGGCGATGAAGGGCACGCGCAACTGAGGCATGTGCTTGTCGACCAGGCTCAGCGCGAAGCGGCCCATCACCTCGAAGCCGGTGAGGCCCGAACCCAGGTGCTTGTGGGCGAGGCCCAGCAGGGTCACAGCATGGTCCAGCGAGGGCACCGCGGCCCAGGCCGTGAGCTGCGCGGCGGGCAGCGGGTAGAGCTTCATGGTCGCGGCGGTGATGATGCCCAGCGTGCCCTCGCTGCCCACGAAGAGGTCGCGCAGGTCGTAGCCGGTGTTGTCCTTGCGCAGGCCGCTGGTGCCTTCCCAGATCTCGCCCTGCGGCGTGACAACCTCCAGGCCCAGGCACAGCTCGCGCGTGTTGCCGTAGCGCACCACCTGCGTGCCGCCCGCATTGGTCGCGAGGTTGCCGCCGATGGTGCAGCTGCCCTCGGCCGCGAGGCTCAGCGGGAACAGGTAGCCGGCCTTCTCGGCGGTCTCCTGCAGTGTCTGCAGGATGCAGCCGGCCTCCACCGTCATGGTGAGGTTGGCGGCGTCGATGGTGCGGATCGCGTTCAGCCGCTGCAGGCTCAGCACCACCTGCGTGCCGCTCTCGTCCGGAATGGAGCCGACCGCGAGGCCGGTGTTGCCGCCCTGCGGAATCACCGCCGTGCCGGCCGCGGCGCAGGCCTTGACCACGTCGGCCACCTGCTGCGTGTTGGCCGGCCGCACCACGGCCAGCGACTTGCCGCGCGAGCGCTTGCGCCAGTCCTGCTCGTAGGCGGTGAGGTCGCCCTCGTTGAGCACGTGCGACGCGCCGACGATGGCGCGCAGCTGTTCGATCAGGGAAGAAGAAGCAGAAGTAGCGGCAGTGTTCATTGGGCGGAAGCCTCCAGTTGGCGGGCAGCGTTCTTGGCATGGCGCAGGCGCAGCCGCACATGCCAGGCGCAGGCTGCGAAGAGCACGAGGCACAGCAGCACCTCGATCAGCGCGAGCACCTGGCTCACGCCGCTGGTGTCGCTCCAGGCGCGCACCACGCCCTCGGTGAAATAGAGCCAGATCATCAGGCTGACCCAGCGGTAGGTGTACATGCGGTTCTTCCACAGGCCCGCGAGCGGAACGACCAGCGGCAGCACCTTCAGCGCCATCAGCGAGCCGCCCGGTCGCAGGGGCGCGAGCCACAGCTCCCAGGCCAGGCCCAGCACGATGAGGCCGACGACGCTGCCCACGGCGGCCCAGCGGGTGGCGCGAACGGAGGAGGGCGGAAGCGGCGGGTTGGCATTCATGAGCGGGATACCGCGGAACCGGCTTTGCCGGGCCGCTGGTATCGCCCCCGGTGAGGGGGTTGGCGCAGCGACACGAAGTGCGCGGAGACTGGGGGAGAGTTCAACTCCTATGATACCGGCCATGAATCGTCGGCAACTCTGGAGGGATCTTTCGCGCTTCCCGTGGCGCAACACGGCCGCGGTGTTGGGCGAGCGCTTCCGCGAAGACCGGCTCGGCCTCACCGCCAGCAGCCTGACCTTCACCACCACCATCGCGATGGTGCCCTTCTTCACGGTGGCGCTGGCCCTCTTCACCGTGTTCCCGATGTTCGCCAAGATGCAGGGCCGCCTGCAGCGCTGGCTCATCGAGAGCCTGATTCCCGACAACATCGCGCGGCAGGTGCTGGGCTACCTGAACCAGTTCGCGAGCAAGGCCAGCGGGCTGGGCATCGCGGGCCTGATCGTGCTGCTGATCACCGCCATCGCGCTGATCCTCACCATCGACAAGACGCTCAACAACATCTGGCGCGTGCGCACGCCGCGGCCGTTCGCGCAGCGGGTGCTCATCTACTGGGCTGCCATCACGCTGGGGCCGATCATCCTCGCGGTGAGCCTGTCGACCACCTCATACGTGGTCGCGGCCACCAGCGACGTGGTGGGGCGCGGCATGGTCAAGCTCTTCTTCGACACCTTCGAGTTCATGCTGCTGGCGGTCGGCATGGCGTCGCTGTACCACTACGTGCCCAACACCAACGTGCGCTGGTCGCATGCCTGGGCCGGAGGCATCTTCGTGGCGGCGGCCATCGAGATCGCCAAGCGCGTGCTGGGCTACTACCTGAGCCTCGTGCCGACCTACTCGGTGCTGTACGGCGCCTTCGCCACGGTGCCGATTTTGCTGGTGTGGATCTACGTGGCGTGGGTGATCGTGCTGCTCGGCGCGGTCATCGCCGCCTACCTGCCCAGCCTGCTGACGGGCGTCGCGCGGCGCGGCGGCACCGCCGGCTGGCCCATGCAGCTGGCCATGGAAACGCTGCAGCACCTGGCCCGCGCGCAGGCCACGCCGGCCAAGGGCATGGGCGCGACCGAACTGGTCACGCGCATGCGGGTCGATGCGCTGCAGCTGGCGCCGGTGCTCGAGACGCTGGTGGCGCTCGACTGGATCGCGCCGCTGGCGGAAGAACCAGCCAACGAAGACCCGCGCTACGTGCTGCTCGCCGACCCGTCGACGCCCATCGAGCCGCTGCTGAAGGAGCTGCTGATGCCGCAGGCCGAGCCGCTCGAAGATCTCTGGCAGAAAGGCCCGCTGCGCTCCCTGAGGCTGGGCGACGTGCTCCTGATCTAGATCTTCACGCGCCCCAGCCAGATGTCGCGGTACATGGCCCAGTCGCCCATGAAGGAATAGAGCGGCCGCTTGAACGAGGCCGGCTTGTTCTTCTCGAAGCCGAAGTGCCCGACCCAGGCGAAGCCGTAGCCCGCCACCAGCCCGGCCAGCAGCCACCATGGGTTGAGCGTGACCAGCAGCGCCACCAGGCACAGCAGCGAGATCGTCGAGCCCGCGAAGTGCAGCCGCCGGCAGGTGACGTTGGCGTGCTCGGTGAGGTAGAAGGGATAGAACTCCGCGAAGCTCTTGAACTGGCGCGGATCGACGGCAGATGCGGGGGCAGTCGTGGTGTTCATCGTGCGGGTCTCCTGTACCCTCCGGGAGGGCTTTGTCCATAATAGCCACGACCTCCCGGCCGTACCACCCGGTCTTCCGATCACACCACCGACGCATCAGCCTTGAGCGCTATTCCAAGCCTTCCAAGCACCCCCGAATCCGCTGATCCGGCCGGCGATGCGCCGTGGGTCGTCTGCCTCTGCGCAGAATGGTGCGGCACCTGCCGTGACTACCGGCCGCTGCTCGAAGAAGTGGCGCGCGCGCATCCGCAGTTCCGCTTCGCCTGGGTCGACATCGAGGACCACGCCGACATCGCCGATGCCTTCGACGTGGAAACCTTCCCGACCCTGCTGGTCGCCGGCGCCGACGGCACGCGCTTCCTGGGCCCGCTGCTGCCGCACGCCGAGACGCTCTCGCGCATGCTCTCGGCGCTGCAGCCGCCGCAGCCTTCGAGCCTCGACGTCGATCTGCTGCTGGCTGTGCTGAACAAGAAGCCTGCCCTCTTCACGGTCTGACCGGAGCCTTCCCATGAAAGTCCTGATCTTCGGCGCCACCGGCATGGTGGGGCAGGGCGTGCTGCGCGAGTGCCTGCTGGCGCCCGATGTCGAAAGCGTCGTCGCGGTCGGCCGCAACCCCACGGGGCAGCAGAACCCGAAGCTGCGCGACCTGGTCCACAAGAACATGTACGACTACGGCAGCATCGAGCCGCAGCTGCAGGGCTTCGACGCCTGCTTCTTCTGCCTCGGCGTGTCGTCGGTGGGCATGAAGGAGCCCGAGTACAGGCGCATCACCTACGACCTGACGCTGGCGGCAGCCACCGTGCTCGCGCGGCTCAACCCGGGCATGACCTTCACCTACGTGACGGGCGCGGGCACCGACAGCAGCGAGCGCGGCAGCAGCATGTGGGCGCGCGTGAAGGGCGCGACCGAGAACGCCCTGCTGCGCCTGCCTTTCAAGGCGGCCTACATGTTCCGCCCCGGCATGATCCAGCCGCTGCACGGCATCCGCTCGAAAACGCCGGTCTACGACGCGGCCATTGTCGTGCTCAAACCCGTGCTCGGGCTGGCCTTCCGTCTCTGGCCGAACCGCGTGACCACCACCGAGAAGCTGGGCCGCGCGATGCTGGCCGTGGCGCGCAACGGTTCGCCGAAGCCGATTCTCGATCCGGCGGACATCAACGCCCTGGGCTGATCTCTTTCTTCGCCGCGTCGGAGGCCCGAGCGCGCCCCAGCTTGCGCCGCCCCGCATTGGCGATGGCATCCACCAGGTGCCGCACGAAGTCCTGCGCCAGCGGCGGCAGCGTGCGGCCTTCGAGCGCCAGCACCTGCAGCTGGCGCTGCTGCAGCGGTGCCTCCGCGAAGGGGCGTGCCACCACCGTGCCCTCGTCGATCAGGTGCATCACCGTGAGCAGGCCCGAGAGCATCACGTCAGGCGTGCGCAGCAGCGGCAGCAGCACCGAGGAGAAATTGCTCACGAAGAGCGCGTGGTATTGCAGCCCCTGCAGGCTGCAGGCCTGGTCGAAGAGCTGGCGCGCCGTCACGCCCTTGTCACCCACGGCCAGCGGGTAGCGCACCGCGTCGGCCACCGACACCACGCGTTGCCGCGCCAGCGGATGGTCGGGCCGCAGCACGGCGTACACCGGCGCGGTGGCCGAGTGCTCGATCTTCAGCCCGGGCTCGGGCGCGACCACGTACTTGAGCGCGATGTCGGTCTCGCCGCGCGCCAGCAGCGCGCTCACGCCGTCTGGCGAGCCCACGTGCAGCTCCAGCTGGCAGCCCGGGTTCGCCGACTCGAAGCTGCGCATCACCAGCGGCATGAAGTGCCCCGCGAAGCCCTCGGTGCATGCCATGCGGATGCGTCGCGCGCTCTGGCCGCCGAGGTCGCGTACCTGCTCCACCACCTGCTCGATGTCGAGCTGCGCATTGCGCAGATGCGCAGCCAGCCGCTCGCCGGCCGCCGTGAGCGCCATGCCGCGCGCATGCCGTTCGAAGAGCGGCGTGCCCAGGCTGTCTTCGAGCTTGGCGATCTGCCGGCTTACCGCAGATGACGCCACGAACAGGCGCGCCGCAGCCTGGTTGACCGAGCCGCTGCGCGCCACTTCGAGGAAGTGCCGCATCGGGATGCTGAGCAGCGGTAGCGTCATGGCGATGGCCGAAAAGGGCGGAGTGTTGCCTTCAAGGCAATGGTAGCTTGCCAAAACGATGCTGGAAGCATCGGCCTCCAGGCCTTGTACTTGCTCCACCCGCCAAACGGGAAGACACAGAGAGCCAAGGACCCCCATGCAACGTTCAGACAGCCTCGCCGCCGCAGCCGCCTATTTCGACGGTGGCGGCTTCTTCACCGACCTCCAGCGCCGCATCGCCTTTCGCACCGAAAGCGACACCGGCGCCGCCACGCCCGCGCTGGAGGCCTACCTGCGCGAGGAGATGATTCCGCCGCTCGCGGCCCTCGGCTTCGCCTGCGAGGTGATCGCCAACCCGGTGCCCGGCGGCGGCCCTTTCCTCATCGCGCGCCGCATCGAGGACCCGTCCCTGCCCACGGTGATGAGCTACGGCCACGGCGACGTGGTCAGCGGGCAGGACGCCCAATGGGAAGAGGGCCTCGCCCCCTGGACGCTGACCATGCGCGGCGAGCGCTGGTACGGACGCGGCACGGCCGACAACAAGGGCCAGCACAGCATCAACCTGGGCGGCCTCGCGGCGGTGCTGGAAGCCCGTGGCGGCCGCCTGGGCTACAACGTGACCTGGCTCATCGAGATGGGCGAGGAGGCTGCCTCGCCCGGCCTGCACGCGGTGTGCGAGCAGCAGCGCGACAAGCTGCGCGCCGACCTGTTCATCGCCAGCGACGGTCCGCGCGTGAGCGCGGCGCGGCCCACGCTCTTCCTCGGCTCGCGCGGCGCGGTCAACTTCAGCCTGCGGCTGCGCGCCCGGCCTCGCGGCTACCACTCGGGCAACTGGGGCGGCGTGCTGGTCAACCCGGGCACGGTCATCAGCCATGCGGTGGCCTCGCTGGTCGATGTGCGCGGGCGCATCCTCGTCGAGGCGCTGCGTCCGCCGCCGGTGGCGCGGGCGGTGCGCGATGCGCTGGCCAGCATCGCCATCGGCGGCGGCGCGGACGATCCCGAGGTCGACGAGGGCTGGGGCGAACCGGGCCTGAGCCCGGCGGAGCGGCTGGTGGCCTGGAACACCATCGAGGTGCTGGCGCTTGGCGCGGGCTCGCCGCAGCGGCCCGTCAACGCGATTCCCTCCGAGGCCGTGGCGCACTGCCAGCTGCGCTTCGTGGTCGGCACGCCGTGGCAGGACCTGCAGAAGATCGTGCGCGCGCACCTCGACGCGCACGGCTTCGGCCAGATCGAGGTGCAGGTCACGCTGACCGGCGCGGCGACGCGGCTCGACGTGGAGAACCCCTGGGTGGGCTGGGCGCGCAAGTCGATCGAGGAAAGCAGCGGCCGGCGGCTCGACCTGCTGCCCAACCTCGCCGGCTCGCTGCCCAACGACGTCTTCGCCGACCTGCTGGGGCTGCCCACGCTGTGGGTGCCGCATTCATACCCGGCCTGCGCGCAGCATGCGCCCAACGAGCACCTGCTCGCGCCGCTGGCGCGCGAGGGCCTGCAGATCATGGCCGGCCTCTACTGGGACCTGGGCGAGCCGGGCCTCGCACCCTGGGCCGCCGGCCGGCTTGCGCAATCCGCTTCCACTCTCTCCTGACACGCACCATGGACATCGCCATCTCCCGCCGCCGCTTCGGCCTGCTGCTTTCCACTTCCGCCGTGCTGGGCGCCCATTCACCCGTCTTCGCCCAGGGGGGCTGGCCCGAACGCCCGATCAAGCTGGTCGTGCCCTTCCCGCCGGGCGGCGGCACCGACCTGGTCGCACGCGCCATGGGGCAGACGCTGTCGGAGCAGCTCGGCCAGCCCGTCGTGATCGACAACAAGCCCGGCGCCTCCACCATCATCGGCACCGACGCGGTCGCCAAGGCCGCGCCCGACGGCTATACGCTGCTGCTGTCGGGCTCGACCAGCTTCAGCGTGAACCCGGCCCTGCGCGCCAAGCTGCCCTATGACACGGTGCGCGACCTCGCGCCCATCGCCATCGTGGCGCGCACGCCGCTGGTGCTGGTGGTGGGCAAGGGCCAGCCCTGGCAATCGCTGCCCGAACTCATCGCGGCGGCCAAGGCCAAGCCGAAGAGCATCCGCTACGCCACCTTCGGCTCGGGCTCGGGGCCGCACCTGTCGGGCGAGCTGTTCGCGCTGGCCGCGGGCATCCAGCTGCAGGACATTCCGTACAAGGGCAGCAGCCAGAGTTCGCTGGCGGTGATCGGCGGCGAGGTCGAAATCGCCATCGATACCGTGGCCGCCGTGGCGCCGCACGTGCGCGCGGGCAAGCTGCGCGCGCTGGGCATCGTGGGCGCGACGCGCTCCAGCATGCTGCCCGAGGTGCGCACGCTGGCCGAGCAGGGCCTGCCCGAAGCCACCTTCGACGCCTGGTACGGCTTTGCCGCCCCGGCGCGCACGCCGGCGCCGGTGATCGACAAGCTCGCTCGCACGGTGGTCGCGACCATGGGCCACCCGGCGCTGCAGGCGCAGCTGCGCGCGCAGGGCATGGAGCCGGTGGCCATCGGCGCGGCCGCATTCCGCGCGCAGATGGAAGGCGAGATCTCGCGCTACCGCGCGCTCGCCCACCGGGCGGGCATCGCGGCGGAATAAGCGCTCGGGCGCCCGGCGCTCAGGCGCTCAGGAAGTCGCGCAGCGCGAACAGCACCGCGTCGGGCGCCTCGCTCATCAGCGAGTGGCCCGCGTGCACCGTCACCACCTTCGCGTTGCGCGCCTTGCCCACCAGCGCCTTGGTGGCGCGCGGCGGCGTCATCTGGTCGGCGTCGCCCAGCAGGAACAGCACCGGGCACTGCACCTTCTCCATCGCGGCCTCGCCGTTGGCGTAGTCATTGCAGGCCTTGAAGCCGATGTGGAACACGTTGGCCTCGCGGTTGCTCGCCAGCACGCGGCGCATCAGCGCGCGCGAGCTGCCATAGAGCCAGGTGCCCGGGCCGAGCGAGGAGGGCGGCGGCGCCAGCAGCGAGTGCGAGAAGGTGTTGACCATGGCGATGGCGCGCTGCGGATCGCTCACCGAACTTTCGAGCAGCGCGGGCGACACCACCATCGGGTAGGCCGTGCCCACCATCGCGAGCTGGGTGATGCGCTCCGGCGCGCGCGAGGCCGCTTCCAGCGCGATCAGCGAGCCGAAGCTGTGGCCGACCAGCGCGGCCTTCTGCACGCCGGCCGCGTCGAGCAGCGCAATCACGAACTGCGCCGCCTCTTCCACGCTGGCCGGCGGCGGGCCGCCGCTCTTGCAGTGGCCGGGCAGGTCGACCGCGAGCACGTTCCAGCCGTGGTTGGCGAACCAGCGGCTCTGCAGGATCCACACGCTGTGGTCGTTGAGCACGCCGTGGATGAAGACGACGGTGGGCTTGGCCGCATCGAAGGGCTTGCCGCCGGTGTAGCAGTACGTGGTCTGGCCGTTGACGGTGTAGTTCATCTCAGGCACCCGCCTTTTCCGCGGCCTTCAGGGCGCGCTTCAAGTCGTCGATCAGGTCGGCCGGGTCTTCCAGGCCGATCGACAGGCGGATCGTGCCCTGCGAGATGCCCGCGCCCGCCAGCGCCTCGTCGGTCATGCGGAAGTGCGTGGTGCTCGCGGGGTGGATCACCAGGCTGCGGCAGTCGCCCACGTTGGCCAGGTGGCTGAAGATCTTCAGCGCCTCGATGAAGGCCTTGCCCTGCGCGCGGCTGCCCTTGATGTCGAAGCTGAACACCGCGCCCGCACCGCGCGCGCCGTGGCGCAGCAGCTTCTGCGCGAGCGCATGGCTCGGGTGCGATTCGATCAGCGGGTGCCCCACGCGCGACACGAACGGGTGGCTCGCGAGGAACTCGACCACCTTCTGCGTGCTGTCGATGTGGCGCTCCATGCGCAGCGGCAGCGTCTCGATGCCCTGCAGGATCAGCCAGGCCGTGTGCGGGCTCATCGAGGCGCCGAAGTCGCGCAGGCCCTCGCGGCGGGCCCGCAGCAGGAAGGCGCCCACCGTGCTTTCCTCGCTGAAGACCATGTTGTGGAAGCCGTCGTAGGCCTGGGTCAGCTCGGCGAATTTGCCCGATTTTTCCCAGTCGAAACTGCCGCCGTCGATCACCACGCCGCCGATGACGGTGCCGTGGCCCGAGAGGAACTTGGTGGCCGAGTGGTAGACCAGGTCGGCGCCCCAGTCGAAAGGCTTGATGAGGTAGGGCGAGGTGAGCGTGGAATCGACCAAGAGCGGCACGCCGGCCTCGTGGGCGATGTCGGCCACGGCCGGGATGTCGAGCACGTCGAGCCCGGGGTTGCCCACCGTCTCGCCGAAGAAGAGCTTGGTCTCGGGGCGCACCGCAGCGCGCCAGCCATCGAGGTCGCCGGGCTTCACGAACGTGGTCTCGATGCCGAAGCGGCGCATCGTGTAGTGCAGCAGGTTCTGCGAGCCGCCGTACAGCGCCGTGCTGGCCACGATGTGCGAGCCCGCGCCCATCAGCGTGGCCACCGACAGGTGCAGCGCCGCCTGCCCGCTGGCGGTGGCGATGGCGCCGATGCCGCCCTCGAGTGCGGACACGCGCTGTTCCAGCACCGCGTTGGTCGGGTTGCTGATGCGCGAATACACGTGGCCGGCGCGCTCCAGGTTGAACAGGGCCGCGGCGTGGTCGCTGGATTCGAAGACGAAGGAGGTGGTCAGGTGGATCGGCACCGCCCGCGCGCCGGTGGCGGGGTCGGGCGCGGCGCCGGCGTGCAGCGCGAGGGTGTCGAAACCGGGGTCGGAATATCCGGGCATGAGGGCCTTTCTCGTGTCTGAGCTGTTGTCTCCTGGCAATGCCCCGTTACGTCTGCAATTCATGCGTGCGCGACAGGGGCGCTCAGGTCGGCGTCGATTGTGGGCTATATTCAAAAACGGCACGCCCGCCGAGATAGCCGAGATTGAGTTCCCAGAGGAGCAAAACGATGAAAGTCAGCGACATCCTTCGCGTCAAGGGCAATACGCTCTTCACCATCACGCCAGACGACCTGCTGGCAGAAGCCGCCAAGACGATGGCGGAAAAGGACATCGGTTCGCTGGTGGTCATGGAGCACGGAGACCTGGTCGGCATGCTCACCTTCCGCGAGGTGATCGTGACCATCGTCGGCAACGGAGGCCAGGTCGGCACCACGCAGGTCCGCAAGGCCATGGACGACGCCCCCGTCACCTGCACGCTCGAAACCGACCTCGACGAGATCCGCCGCATCATGCTGGAGCGCCACGCGCGCTACATGCCCGTGATGGACAAGCGCATGCTGATGGGCGTGATCAGCTTCTACGACGTGGCCAAGGCCGTCGTGGACAGCCAGAACTTCGAGAACAAGATGCTCAAGGCCTACATCCGCGACTGGCCCGAGGAAGACGAGAAGGCCGGCTGAGCGCCGCCGGCTTTTCTTCCCGCATCAGGGCAGGCGCGCGATCTGCGCCTGCAGCAGAGTGTAGAAGCCCTCGGTATCGGCCTCGCTGATCCACAGCGTGTTGGGCGTGCGGCGGTTGTAGCCGCGGAAGTCGACCACCGTCGCACCGGTCGTGAATTCGCCCTTCGTCTCCACATCCACGCTCACCTTCGCACCCTTGAAGAGCTCGGGCTTCAGCAGGTAGGCGATCACGCACGGGTCGTAGATCGGCCCCACCGCCACGCCCCGGCGGCGCAGGCCGTAGGCCATCATCGAATCGAAGATGTCCGCCACCACCTTGCCGGCGTTGTTGCCCATGGCGCGAAAGGGCGCGATGCGCTCGGGCGTCAGCAGCACGCGGCGGGCCGCGTCGTGCGACATGGCCGTCACGGGCACGCCGCTGCGGAACACGATCGAGGCCGCTTCCGGGTCGGCATACACGTTGAAGGTGGCGGCCGGCGTGATGTTGCCGCCGACGCCCCAGGAGCCGTCCATCACCACGATCTCGGCAATGGCGGGCTTGATCTCGGGCGCCGAGTTCAGCGCGGCCGCGAAGTTGGTGAGCGGCCCCAGGCCCACGAGCGTGATGCTCCTGGGGGGCGCAGCGCGCAGCGTCTCGATGATGTACTGCACCGCGTGGGTGGGCATCAGCGGGCCGCGCGGCTCGTGCAGCGTCGGACCTTCCATGCCGGTCTTGCCGTGCACGTCGTCGGCGAAGATGGGCTCGCGCACCAGCGGGCGCGGGTAGCCGGCGTAGACCGGAATCTCGGGCCGGTCGGCCCAGTCGCGCACGATGCGCGCGTTCTTCCCGGTCACCGTCAGCGGCAGGTTGCCCACGCTCACGGTCAGCGCCCTGATGTCGAGCCGATCCCTGGCGGCCATGGCCATCAGCAGGGCGATGGCGTCGTCCTGGCCGGGGTCGGTGTCGATGATGACCTGGCGCTTGCCGGCCAAGGGAGGCAGCCGGGTGGCGGGCGTGCCCGCGAGCGCCTGCGCCAGTTCGGCGGGGCTCGGGCTTTGGGCCCATGCCATGCCGGCGAGGCCGGCGGCGGATGCACCCAGCAGCAGGGCGCGGCGGGAGAGCATGGGCCTGGTCATGCGCTCACTCCTTGATGTTGGCGGTCTGCACGATCTTCTGGTTGCGCGCGTACTCGGCCTGCACGAACTTCGCGAACGACTCCGGCGTGCCGCTACCCGGCAGCGCGCCTTGTTCCACCAGCTTGGCGCGCACCGCTTCTTCCTGCAGTACCGCGTTGAGCTCCTGGTTGATGTGCGCGACCACGGCCGGCGGCGTCTTGGCGGGCGCGAAGATGCCGGTCCAGCTCACCATGTCGAAGCCCTTGAGGCCGGGCATCTCGTCGAAGGTGGGCACGTTGGGCAGCGCGGCGAGCCGCCTGGTGCCGGTGATGCCCAGCGCCTTCAGCCGCTTGCCGTTCACGTGCGGAATCGCGCTGGTGCTCACCAGCATCGCCAGGTCGACCTGGTCGCCGATCACGTCGGTGGCGATCTGCGCGCCGCCGCGGTAGGGCACGTGCGTGACGAAGATGCCGCTGCGTTCCTTCAGCAGCTCCATGGCCAGCTGCAGCACCGTGCCCACGCCCGAGGTCGCGTAGTTGTACTTGCCGGGCTTGGCCTTGGCGAGCTTCACGAAGTCGGAGAAAGTCTGGGCCTCCAGGCCGGGCCGTGCCACCAGCACCATCGGCGCGGTGTTGAGCAGGCCCACCGGCGCCAGGTCCTTCAGCGGATCGAAGCGGAAGGCCGAGGGGTTCACCAGCTTGCCGATGGCGATGGCGCTGTCGGGGCCTGCCACCAGCGTGTAGCCGTCGGGTGCGGCGTTCACCGCCTTGGCCACGCCGATGGCGCCGCCCGCGCCAGCCACGTTCTCGACCACCACCGACTGCTTGAGCCGCTCGCCGAGGCGCTGGGCCACGAGACGCGCGTTCACGTCCACGCTGCCGCCGGCGGTGAAAGGCACGATCAGCGTGATGGGCTTGGCCGAGGGCCAGGCCTGCTGCGCGAAGGCCATGGTGGGCAGGGCGGCGCAGAGCGCGGCCGAAAGGGCTGCACAAAGCAGCAGGCGGCGGGGCGTGTTCATGGCGTGGGTCATCCTTGGTGATCGGGGGAGGGGGCGGGTTCGCTTGCGAGCCGGGCGCGCAGGGCGTCGAACTCGGCGCTCCACTGCGTGCGCCATTCGCGGCGCTGCGCGTCGTCGATCCATGCGCCATCGAGGCCGTTGAGCATGAAGCCGCGCAGGTGGTCCAGGCCGAAGCCGAAGTCGCGCACCATCATCAGCCAGGCCTGCGTGGGCGTGACCTTGTGCAGCGTCGGGTCGTCGGTGTTGGGGTGGATGCGCAGGCCCAGGGCGGGCATGCGGCGGATCGGATGATCCAGCGCCCAGCGCTCGGGCGGCAGCGTGCGCAGGTAATACGAGTTGGTGGGCACCACGGTGAAGATCACGCCGCGCTCGGCGCACTTGCGCGCGTAGTCAGGCTGATCGACCACCGTGTAGCCGTGGTCGATGCGGTCGACCTGCAGGTCGTCGAGCGCGGTGCGCACGTTGGTCCAGGGCATGCCGAACTCGCCCGCGTGGGCGGTGGTCTTCAGGCCGGCCTTCTTCGCCTCGGCATAAGCCTGCGCGAACAATTCCGGCGGACGGTCGTTCTCGCGGTAGTCGATGCCGATGCCGATCACTTCCTCGCAGCGGTTGGCCTTCACCCACTCGACCATCTCCACGGCCGCTTCGGGGCTGGCCTCGCGGTCGATGGCGGCGATGAGCAGGCCGGAGATGCCGAACTCCTGCTTCGCGTCGTGGATGGCGCGCACGATGGCGCCCTGCGCGAGCGGGTAGGCAATGCCCGACTCATGCACCGTGCCGGTCGGGTTCCAGAAGAACTCCGCATGACGCACGTTGTGCGCGGCCGCGTCCTGCAGGTATTCGAACGTGAGCTGATAGAGATCGCCGGCGCTGCGCACCAGCTGGGCGTCGAGCGCGCGCAGCACCCGCAGCACGCCGACGGGCTTCTCGCCGCGCGTGTAGAAGCCCTCGATCTCGTCGTCCGCCAGCGGCGAGCCGGCGCGGCGGTTGAGCTGCTTGAAGGTCTCGTGGCGCACGGTGCCGAACAGGTGGCAGTGCAGCTCGGCCTTGGGCATGGCGTGCAGCATCTGCTCCAGCGTGAGGGGCGCTGCGGAGGCAACGGGCGCGGACGTGGGGCTGGTCATGGCGGCAGTCTAGTAATGGCGCCCTCATAAGGAAAATTTTGAATTTCTATAATTTGATTCACTGAATCAATAACCGGGATTCGCCATGGCCGCCTTGCCCCTGCGCGCGCTCACGCTGCGCCAGCTCCAGTTCTTCTCGGTGCTGGTGGAAGAAGGCCAGTTCGGCCGGGCGGCGCGGCGGCTGGCCATCACGCAGCCGGCCTTGAGCAATGCGATCAAGCAGATGGAAAAGCTGCTGGGCGCAGAGCTGCTCACCCGCTCGACCCATCGCTTGGAACTCACGCCCGTGGGCGCCGAAGTGCTGGCGCGCACCGACTTCCTGGTCAACACCTTCGAGGTGGCGCTGCGGGACATCGAAAGCACGGTGCAGCGCGGCCGGGCTTACGTGCGCGTCGGCGTCATTCCCTCGGCCAGTGCGCGCGTGGCGGCTGCGGCCAGCGAGTTCCTGCAGACGGAAGGCCGGCGCGAGGTGGAGCTCTCGTGGCGCGATGCCCCGTCGAACACGCTGCTGGCCGAGCTGCGCAGCGGCCAGATCGACATGGCGGTGGCCGCCATCACCGAGCCGCCGGGCGGCCTCACCTGCATCGACCTCTTCCGTGACCCGCTGGTGCTGGTGGTGCGGCGCGACCACCCGCTGGCGGCGGCCGGCGACGCCAGCTGGGAGGCCATCGGCAAGGAGCGGCTGGTGCTCTTCGAAAGCGGCAGCATGCCCGCGCTGGGCAATCCGGCGCGCGCGCAGTTCGCGCAGGGGCCGCAGCCGTACCGCGTGAGCTACTCCGAGACGCTCTATGCGCTGGTGCGCGGCGGGCAGGCGCTGGGGCTGATGCCGCGCCTGTACACCTCGTCGCTGCGCGACCCCGAACTGGCCGTGGTGCCGCTGCTGAAGCCGCGCGTCGAGCGCCGCGTGGTGCTGGCCTACCTGCCGGGTCCGATGCGCAACGTGGTGGCGCAGGAGCTCATCGCCTTCCTGCGCGAGCGGCTGCCGCAGGCCGGCGAGGCGACGGTGCGGCGCGTGAGCGGCAAGGGCGTGCGGGCGCGGCGCTGAGCCGGTCCCTCATTCCATCTTCGTCTCGATGCGGAAGCGCTCCAGCGTCCAGCCTTCGCCGAGCAGGAACATTCGCGTGTGCAACTCGGCCAGCGCGGCGCCTTCGATCTCGCGGCCGAGATAGCGCAATCGCTTTTGGCGCAGGTCGGCGAAGGCCGCCTCGTAGCGGCGCGACAGGCTCTGCCAGAGCGCGTGCGCGCCCGGCGACTGCCGAGCGCCGCTCATGAGGCAGATGCCCCGGTCCAGCGCCCAGCGGTAAACGGCGGAGGCCAGCCCGCGCCGCTGCCAGGCCGGGTGGTATTGCGAATGCGGCGCTCGGATGTGGCGCTCCGCCCTGCGGCTCAGCTCGATCAGCCGGTTGAAGACGGTGTAGCCGACGAGCATGTTTCGGCTCAGGTCCTCGATGTAAACATACAGCTCGCCGTCGGCTTCGCGAAAGCGTGCGCGCAGCCCGGGGTCGCCCAGCGCGAGGTCCGGCATGTCCTGCAGGCGGTCTCGCAGGGCGCGCATGCGTTCGTGGATGGGCGTGAGCGTGGCCTTGCCCGGATCGACGTCGATGCGCAGTTCGGCCGGCCTGAAGCACCAGCCCGGCAGTGAGGGGAAGAAGAACGGGATGGGCAGCGCCAGCGATGTCATGCCGCCCTCCGCCGGACCACCGCCGTGGAACTCGGTGCTTGCACGCCATGCGGCACCACGAGCACGTCGCCCGTGGACCACCGCAGCACGCGCAGCGCCACGCTGCCGAGCAGGAAATCCGTCAGCGCCGAACGCCCGCGCTTGCCGACCACCAGCAGGTCGGCCCCGGAGTACTGCTGCTGGACGGACGCCTGCCGCGCCGGGTCGCCGCGTCCTATCGACGAGACCACGCGGTTGCGGCGCGCGCTCGACGCATCGGACAGCCACAACATGCGTTCGCGGGCATGGCGGGCGCATGCGTGGCGGTAGGTGTCGATCGCGTGCGCCGACACGTCCGCGTAGCGCAGCTTGCCTTCGTGCATGGGAGTGAAGGCATGGAACAGCTCGATGTCGGCCTGACTGTCGAAGGCGCAGGCCGCATCGACCAGGGGACGCGAAGCCTCCATGAGGTCGACGGCGACGAGGATGTGCGCGTAGCCGCCGGCCTGCGCATGGAGCCGAACCACGAGCACCGGCCGCTGCGCGGCCCGCAGCAGCCGCTCGGCCGGCTGACCCCGGAAGAAGGCCGCGAGCGAGCGGTCGGGCTCGTCGCCGATCACCACGAGATCGCACCAGTGCGCCTCCCGCGCGGCGTCCTCGAGCCGCCCGCGCGTGTCGTCGATCTTCTTGACCAGGATGCCGAAGCGCCCGGCCACTTCGAGGCACACCGCGCCGAGGCCGCCTGCCGCATCGGCTGGGCCCGCGAAGGCCGCGGGTGCGTACATGATCTTCAGCAACGCACCGTGCGCCGCCGCGATGGAGGCCGCTCGCACCACCGTGCGCAGGCCGTGCGCCGACAGGTCGGTGATCGCCAGGATCGATTGGATGTTGTTCATCGTCAGAGCTCTTTCCGCATGGCAAAGCCAGCCGCCAGCCGTGGCGAAGCGGCTGGCGACAGGCGAGGGGTTCAGCTGGGGAAGGCGCGGCGCGCCCGCATGGGCGCGCTACCGCGCGGGGCTTTGGCCCGGCGGTCGATGAAAAGGTGCTGAAGAAGGGGGAGGAAGAGGCTGACCGCCGGGCTCAGAGATCTGCGAGGGTCTGGTGCGACCCCGCAGCTGTCCGCGCAGTAAAGACTGCGCGCGGCGTGCTGCGGATGAATGGCTGGCGTTGCATGGCGGCCGAGTGTAGGAAGCCCCGCGCGCGAGGGCAAACAAAGGCCTCACGACCCTTGCCAGATTGTTTTCTTGTTTCTCTCAGCCGTTCAGTTCGGCCGCCGCATGAATCGTCTCGCGCACGCGCGGATAGATCTGCGCGTTCCACTTGCTGCCGCTGAACACGCCGTAGTGCCCGACGCCGGCCTGCAGGTGGTGTGTCTTGAGGTAGGGCCGGATGCCCGTGCAGAGGTCTTGCGCCGCCACGGTCTGGCCCACGGCGCAGATGTCGTCGCGCTCGCCTTCCACGGTGAGCAGCGCCGTGCGGCGGATGGCTGCCGGGTTCACGGTGCGCTCGCCCACGGTGAGCCTGCCCAGCGGCAGGTCGTAGGTCTGGAACACGCGCTCCACCGTCTCCAGGTAGAACTCGGCCGGCAGGTCGTTCACCGCCAGGTACTCGTCGTAGAAGGTGCCGATGGTGCGGGCCTTCTCGATGTCGCCTTCGACCAGGTGGCTGTACATGTCCTCGAACTGCTTCTTGTGCCGCTCGGGGTTCATGCTCATGAAGGCCGACAGCTGCAGGAAGCCCGGGTACACGCGCCGCATCATGCCGGCGTGCGGCCACGGCACGTGGCTGATGAGGTTGCGCCGGAACCAGTCGATCGGCCGGTCGGTCGCGAGCTTGTTCACCGCCGTGGGGTTGATGCGGCAATCGACCGGGCCGGCCATGAGCGTCAGGCTGCGTGGCGTGGCGGGGTTGTCGTCCTCGGCCATCAGCGCGGTCGCCGCCAGTGCGGCCACGCAGGGCTGGCATACCGCCACCATGTGCACGCCCGGGCCCACGGCCTCCAGGAAGCGGATGAGCTGCAGCGTGTAGTCGTCCAGCCCGAAGCCGCCGTGCCACAGCGGCACGTCGCGCGCGTTGTGCCAGTCGGTCAGGTAGACGTCGTGGTCGCGCAGCAGGGTGCGCACCGTTTCGCGCAGCAGCGTGGCGAAATGGCCCGACAGTGGTGCGGCCAGCAGCACCGGCGGATG
Organism: Variovorax sp. TLI9-5A; assembly: GCF_056867935.1. Taxonomy (NCBI): domain Bacteria; kingdom Pseudomonadati; phylum Pseudomonadota; class Betaproteobacteria; order Burkholderiales; family Comamonadaceae; genus Variovorax; species Variovorax sp. TLI9-5A. Next base: position 2,496,773 of record NZ_CP200310.1, read on the forward strand.
CACCGCATCGGTGTTCTTGCGGAAGTGCAGCAGGGTGCCGAAGGGCGAGACGAGGGTTTTCTCCTCGTGCACGGCCACTTCGGCGCCGTCGAACACCACGCTGTGTATGCCGTAGTCGGGCCGCGTGTGGGTCAGCCGCATGCGCGAGAACACCTCGAACTGGGCGGCCATGCGCCGCAATATGGTGCGCTCCGTGCCGTCTTTCCACAGGGCCTTGCTCATGTACTGCGCCGCGAGCCGCGCCGGAGAGAGCAGGTCGGCTTGGTTCTGGTAGGCCCGGTACAGCATGAATACCTCGCAGGCAAGTTGCGGGCCAACCGCATGGCATGGCGCTTGCACGCAACAGCACAACGCCCAAGGAGCTTCACGATGGCCAAACCCGTTCTCACCATCAGCAGCAAGAACTACGGCGCGTGGGCGCTGCGCGGCTGGCTGATGTGCAGGCTGGCCGGGCTGGACTTCAGCGAGAAGGTCATTCCGCCCGACGATCCGGCCATGAAGGCCGAGATGCTGCTGCTGTCTTCGTCGATGCTGGTGCCCTCGCTGCAGCACGGCAGCGTGAAGGTGTGGGACACGCTGGCCATCGGCGAATACCTCAACGAGATCAAGCCCAAGGCCGGCCTGCTGCCAGACGACGTGGCGGCCCGCGCCCATTGCCGTGCCATCTGCGGCGAGATGCACTCGGGCTTCGGCTCGATGCGCGGTGCGCTGCCGATGAACATCAAGGCCCACTTCAAGAACTTCAAGGTGTGGTCTCGCGCGCAGGCCGACATCGACCGCATCGTCGCCATCTGGCGCGAATGCCTCAAGGCGTACGGCGGCCCCTTCCTGTTCGGCAAGCAGCCGGGCATGGCCGACGCGATGTACGCGCCGGTGGTCACGCGCTTCCTGAGCTACGACGTGGCGCTAGACAGCGTGTGCGCGGCTTACTGCAAGCGCGTGATGGAGCTGCCGGCCATGAAGGAATGGGTGACGGCCGCGAAGCAAGAGCCGGAAGAGATCGACGAGCTCGACGCGGAGTTCTGAGCAGCGCGCTTCATGAACTCGCCGGGGGCGGCTCGAAGCCGGCCTGCGCCAGCTTGCGCTCGATGTTCTGCGCGGCCTGCTGCAGGTCGGCCAGGTGGGCCGAGACGATCTCGCGCTCGCTCTTCACCGCCGGCAGCCAGGCGCAGCTGAGGCAGCCCACTACCCGGTCTTCGTGCCGTACCGGTACTGACACCGCGCCGAAGCGGTCGGGCGAATCCAGGCTGGTCGAGGTCGGGTCGCGCGCGACGTAGCCCAGGTCGCGCGCATGCGCCACCATGCGTCGGATGTTCTCGGGGCGCCGCGCGCTGCGGTCGAAGTCGTTCGGCGAGCGCGCCAGCGCGGCGAGGATCTCGCGCCGCTCGTCCTCGGGGCAGAACGACAGGTAGCAGCGGCCCAGCGACGACAGCAGCATCGGCGGCCGGAAGCCCAGCGCGCGGTAGTTGACCGCCAGGCCGTTGCGCGGCCGGTCGGTGTCGAGAATGAGCATCGCCGTGCCGTCGCGCACGCCCAGGTCGATGGGCCATGGCACCAGCCGCTGCAGCGTGGCGCGTGCAGGCGCAGCAAGCGCCGAAAGCCGCGTGCGCCATGCTGCCACGGGCCCCGACTGGCCGGTCGCCGACGCGGGCACGTAGCGTTTGTCGTGCTCGCTGCGCTCGACCCAGCCCGCCTGCTGCAGCGTCTTGAGGATGCGCAGCAGCGTGGCCTTCGACACGCCGGTCTGCCGGTGCAGCTCCTGCAGCGTGACGGCCGATGAGCGCTGGATGGCCAGCATCACGTCGAGCCCGCGGCGCAGCGCGTCGATCGACTTCACGCTCTGCGTGCCCATGGTGTCGGACATGCCGGCCTCCAGAAAAAGTTTCACTCCGTGAAACTATATCTTCTGGCCGCGCAGCCTCGTTCCTACAGTGCGTTCGACCCCAACGTCGTCCCACCGAGAAGGAAAAGAGCATGTTGTTTCACCATCGAAACGCGGCCCGTGCCGCTGCTGCAGCCGTTCTTTCGCTATGTGCCGCCACCGCGGCCATGGCGCAGGCATGGCCCTCGAAGCCCATCACCATCGTCGTGGCCTACCCGGCGGGCGGCGACACCGACGCCATCGCGCGCACCTACGCCGAGAAGCTCTCGCAGCGGACCGGGCAGCCGGTGCTGGTCGACAACCGGCCCGGTGCGAGCGGCATGATTGGCAACGTGTGGGTCGCGAAGGCGCCCGCCGACGGCTACACGCTGCTCTTCACGCCCAGCACCTTTCCCATCGCGCAGCACGTGCTGAAGGCCGGCCCCGGCGTAGCGCACGATGTGGTGAAGGACTTCACTCCCATCGTGAAGACCGGCAACATCCCGCTGCTGCTGGTGACCTCGCCGGCGAGCGGCATCCAGAGCGTCGCGCAGCTCGTGGCCGGGGCGAAGGCCGGCAAGACCGTCACCTACGGCACGCCGGGCGCGGGCTCGCCGATGCACATCGCGGGCGAACTGCTCAACAAGGACGCCGGCATCTCGGCCACCCACGCGCCGTATCGCGGCGTGGCGCCGGTGGTGAACGACACGCTGGGCGGCCACGTCAGCGTGGGCTGGATCACGCCCGGCGCGGTGGCGGGCCACATCGCCACAGGCAAGCTGCTTCCGCTCGCCGTCGCGGAACGCCAGCGCACGAAGCTGATGCCCGAGGTGCCCACCTTCATCGAGCTGGGCTTCAAGGACGTGGACGTGAGCGCATGGATGGGCCTGCTCGGCCCGAAGGCGATGCCTGCTGACGTGGTGCAGGCGCTCAACAAACACTTCAACGAGATCCTGAAGATGCCCGACGTGCAGGCCAGGATGGCCGCGCTCGGCATCGAACCCGTGGGCGGTGCGCCGGCCGTGCTGGCGAAGCAGATTTCCGACGACGACCAGCGCTTCGGCAAGCTGGTGCGCGAGTTCGGCATCCGCGCCGATTGAACACAAGCGACAAGGACACCGAGCAATGTTGAGCGAAGAGAAGAACCGCCTGCTGACCGAAGTGGGCCCCGGCAAGCCGATGGGCGACTACCTGCGCCGCTACTGGCACCCGATTGCCGGCGCGAGCGAGTTCGACGACAAGGCGGTGAAGCCGCTGCGCATCCTCGGCGAGGACCTGGTGCTCTACAAGGACCTGAGCGGCAACTACGGCCTGGTCGACCGCCGCTGCCCGCATCGCAACGCCGACATGTCGTACGGCTACGTCGAGCAATGCGGCCTGCGCTGCAGCTACCACGGCTGGCAATACGACCAGAGCGGCCAGTGCGTGCACCAGCCCTTCGAGGAAACGCTGGACCCCGGCGCGCGCATGCGCAGGAACACGAAGATCAAGGCCTACCCCGTGCAGGAGAAGGCCGGGCTGCTCTGGGCCTACATGGGCCCGCAGCCGGCGCCGCTCTTGCCCGACTGGGAGCTCTTCAACTGCGCGAACGGCTTCGCGCAGGCGGTGTTCGCACAGATTCCTTGCAACTGGTTCCAGTGCCAGGAGAACTCCATCGACCCGGTGCACTTCGAGTGGACACACAACAACTGGACCACGCGCCTGCAGGGCGATGAAGGGCCGTATGTGCCAACGCACCTGAAGCTGGCTTTCGAGGAGTTCGAGCACGGTTTCGTCTACAGGCGCCTGCGCGGCGGCGAGCGCGAGGACAACGTGATGTGGACCACCGGCCGCGTCACGCTGTGGCCCAACGGCTTCTTCCTGGGCCACCACTTCGAATGGCGCGTGCCCATCGACGACCACAACACGCTGAGCGTGCTGTGGGTGCTGAGCCGCGTGCCGAACGAGCAGGAGCCTTACGTGCAGGAGCGCATTCCTTCCTGGTACGGGCCCATCAAGGACCCGGCGACGGGCCGATGGATCACCAGCCACGTCGCCAACCAGGACTTCGTGGTGTGGGTGGGGCAGGGCGCCATCACTGACCGCACGCGCGAGAAGCTGGGCCAGAGCGACAAGGGCATCGTGATGATGCGCCGCCGCTTCTTCGAGGAGCTGGAGGCGATGCAGGCCGACCCGGCGCACGAGCCCAAGGGGCTGATCCGCGATCCGGAAAGGAACCGTGACGTGTTCCTGCCCTCGGCGTGCCGCGACGAGATGATCCATGGCCTGCCGCGCAAGGAGCTGGCGGCGCATCCGCTGCTTGGGCCATACCTGAAGGATTTCTTCGGGCAGGCCGGGCAGCCCGACGAGGTGCGCGCGGCCTACGAGAAGGCCATCGGGCAGAAGGTGGAGGGCGCCGCCTTCTTCAAGGTGCACGGCGCCGGCGCTGAAGAGACGGCCTAACGGCGGAACATCCGCAGGTCGAGTTCGCTTTCCTCGCCCAGCCACATGGCGTGCGTCGTGTGGTCGGCGAGATCGTCGCCCGTCACGCCATGGATGAAAACGTCGAGCCCGTCGCGGTTGGCTTCGAGCCATCCGATGACCTGGTCGAACTCGGCGGCGTCGAAGGCGAGCTGGCAGCTCCAGTGCGGATGCGGGCCCACCAGCCGCTCGTGCACGCGGCCGACCACGACCATCAACTCGTGGCCTGCGCGTTCGCAGAGGGCCTTGGCCTGCGCGAGCGTGTCGGGGCCGAAATAGACGTGGGCGTGGTACTGGGCGTAGAGGTTTTCTGGACGGCGAGGCATGGTGCGCTCATTGTGATCCTGTTCGCGGGCCGAGGTGGAAGCGCCCGCTGTAGCGGAACACGTCGCCGAACCAGCGGTGGCGCAGCAGCATCTTCATGGTGAAGCGGTCGGCGTGGGCCGGATCGGGCCGTTCCTCCACATAGGCGGTGCCCATGAACAGGCCGAGCGGCAGCGGGATGCGCAGCCCCGCGATGCGCCAGACGTAGCCCAGGTCGCGGAACACCACCGCGCCTTCTTCCGCGCTCACCGCGAGGCGCATGCCGATGCCGAAGCGCACGTACTCGGTCACCTCGCTGCCATGGGCTGCGTCGTGCTCCATGTGCGAGCGGAAGTGGAAGGGCGGCCTGCCGGGGAAGCGGAAGACACGGTCCCAGTAGAGCGTGGCGTTGTCAGGGCGGCAGCGGTAGTGCACCTCGACGGGCACCTCCTTTCCCTGGTGCGGCACCAGCGCGCCGAACAGCCGCCCGAACGGCATCAGCAGCGCGGCCCAGGGCGCGTGCCAGATCTCGTCCATGGTGCCGCGCACGCAGACATGGTCGTCGGAGAAGGGCCTCATCGTGTAGTGGCGGCGGATGACGTCGCCGAGCCGGTCCCACGCGGGGCCAAGCGCTTGCTGGAAGACGGGTTGCATCGTCATCGAACTGCCGCAGTTGCCGTGGCTTCGGCGCGTGCCTTGTAGAAACGCAGGATGTTCTCCGAGGCGTCGTTCAGCAGCAGGTGCATGACACGGTCGGCATACCAGTTGAAGCTGGTGCTCAGCCGCCACGACACAGCCACGCGCAGCTCGGTGCCGCCGTCGCGCGGCGTGAGCGTGTAGGTGGCGTCGCGCAGGTCGAAGTACTGGCCGCCGATCATCACGTGGTCGTCGAGCGCGCCGGCCGGGAAGGAGTCGGGCGAGAAGCGGAAGCGCCACTTCAGCAGCCGGTTGGGCTCCCACTCGGTGATGACTTCCTCGAAGTGCACGTTCTTCTGCCACTGCACCTGGCGCACGCGGCCCTCGGGTGTATCGACCGTCACGCCCGACACCGGCATCGGCACACCGATGCGGTAGGCCCATGCGTCGCCGACCTCGGCGGGGCGGATGTCGCTCGCGGCGTTGAGCTCGTGCCACACGCGCTCTGCCGGCGCGGCGATGAAGAGCGCGCGCGAGGTGCTGGAGAAACGGTCGGGGTTGGGCAGCTGGGGCTCGATGGCGCCGAGCACCAGCGGCAGCATCGCGAAGCTGTAGACCGCCTGCTTCGGCCAGTTGGTAATGCGGCACACGATGCCCATCGCCAGCCCGCCCACGCTGCCCATGGTGGCGAACAGCGGCACGATGACGATCGCGCAGATCAGGCCTTCGATGAACACCACGAGCGTTCCGCCGACGAAGAGCGAGGTTGCCACCCACGGCGCCCAGATGTAGTACCACCAGTTGCGGCGCTCGATGCGCTCGGCCATGTACACCGTGACCGCGCCGCACACCGCGGGCACGAAGTAGACGAAGGAAGCCAGCATGGCCGAGTAAGGCTTGCCGGGGGCGCTGCTGAAGAACAGGCGCAGCACCAGCGCGACCGCGGCGCCGATGGCCATCGGCCAGAACCAGCCGAAGGGCATGCCGCGAACGGGCCTGGGCTGTGCTTCTTCGCTCATCGCGGGCTGCGGTTCGACGGGGGCCAGCCCGGCGAACCGGCTTTCTTCGGGATCGTTTTGCATGAAAAGCCTCTTCTCCTCTGTCTGTTTGTATTCGTGCTGCGCTCAGTCGGCGCGGCGCGTGGCGGTGACCATGCAGTAGTCGAAGTCGCGCCAGAACATGCCCAGCGCCAATGCGCAGTAGCTGGCCACGATGTGCTTGCGTCGCCACGGGCTGAGCCTGCCGCGTGCCTTCCAGAGTTCGGCCAGCGTGAAGCGGGTGGCCAGCACCGGGATGTGCAGCGCGCTGGGCGCGACGCGCCAGCGCAGCGACTTCACTTCGACGTCCTCGAAGCCGTGCGCGTGCAGCGCGGCGACGAAGTCTTCGCGCACGGCCAGCGTCGGTACGGCCCAGCTGTCGGCCCACAGGCGGTGCAGCCAGCTTGCGAGCCGGCCGGGGCTGCGCCGCAGCAGGAAGCCGTCGACCACTGCGAAGCGCGCACCGGGCTTCAGCAGCCGCGCGGCTTCGCGGATGAAGTCGGCCTTGTCGGTGCCGCCGGCATAGCAGGCGCTTTCTAAAGCCCACGCACCGTCGGCTTGGGCGGCGGGCAGGCCGGTGCGGGTGTAGTCGGCTTCGATGTGCGCCATGCGGTCCGCCACGCCCGCTGCGGCGTCGAGCTTCGCGGCGATGCGGTTCTGCACGGCGACGTTGGTCACGGTGATCGCGTAGAGCGATGCATGGTCGCCAACCAGCGTGCGCGCGGTGGCGCCGGCGCCGCAGCCCATGTCGATCACGCAGCGGCCGGGCGCGTCGTCGAGGCGCAGCGCACGGCCGACCACGCGGTTCATTTCGACGAGCATGCCTTCGCGGCGCAGCGGGTTCAGGCCCGCGCGCCAGAAGCCGAAGTGCATGTTGTAGCTGGGGCTCCATGCGCTGTAGTCGGTCGCGACCTCGGTGAAGTAGTCCTGCGTGTCCTCCGCCGTGATGGGGGCGCCGGTGTTCTCGGACTGGGTGCGCGCAAGCGTTTCGCGTGGCATGCGGAAGTCGGGCTGGAAGACGGTGGGCATGGTGGTTCCCTCGGGTGGTTGTTGCTTTTTCTTCAGATGCGGCAGTTGCCGTCGCCGCAGGACGGCGCAACGTGCCCCGCCAGCCTTGCGGCCAGCCAGCGCGGAATGCGGTAGCGGTTGCGCGCCAGCAGCGCGTAGGCACGGTCGGCCAGCGGCGCGAAGAGCGGAAGGTCGAGCAGCAGGCTGCCGCTGGACAGGCCCACCGCCGTGCGGCAGATGCGGATCGCCGGCACGCCGACATGCACCTTGCCTTCGGCGTCGCAGACGTGGATTGCCGCCATCAGCGCCTCGCGCGGTGCCGGGCCGCCGGTGAAGGCGGAGGGCGAGCAGTCGACCAGCAGAAGCCGGCCCGCCGCGTCGCGCGCCTTGAGGGCGCCCATTTCGGCGGAGCAGATCGCGCAGCTCGCATCGAAATAGATCGTGAGCGGGTAGGCAGGTGTCGCGATATGGCTCATGGTGTTCTTTGTTCTCGATATTTCTGTTGAAACAGAAATTATTGGGCAAAAAAAGAGGCCTCAGATCATGGGAAGGCTGGCGTGGTGCGCGTCGGGGTCTTCGCCCTTGTCGCCGCCGTTCTTGCCGCCTTGCGGCGAGTCGCCGCGCACGAACTTCTGCACGCTGGCACCCAGCGTCATCACCTTGTCGAGCGTGCCTGGCGACAGCCGCAGCATCTCGTCGGCCCAGGTGGCGAGCTTTTCCATGAGCTCCATCGTGGAGCGGATGCGGTCCTGCGCGTCGGCGGGTTCCTTCTGGAATCCGGGGCTGGACACCAGCTCGCGCAGCACGCGCACGGTGGGGTCGAACTCTCGTTCCTTGCGCTCGCGCACCACGGTGCGAAACAGCTCCCACACGTCGACGCTGGTCTCGAAGTAGTCGCGCCGGTCGCCCAGCGTGTGGGTGATGCGGACCAGGTTCCAGGCCTGGAGCTCCTTCAGGCTGTTGCTGATGTTGGAGCGGGCCACGCCGAGCGTGTCGCACAGCTCTTCGGCATTCATGGGCTTGCCATAGGCGAAGAGCAGGGCGTGGATCTGGGAGACGGTGCGGTTCACGCCCCACAGCGAGCCCATTTCGCCCCAGTGCAGGACGAACTTGCGTTGGATGTCGGTGAGTTCCATGGCGCCGAGTTTAGGATTCTCGAAATTTCTGTCAAGAAAGAAATTAAAAAATAGGCAACGACGGTGAATCGGTGGAATACTGTATGAATAAACAGTAAATCGAGTTGCCAAGGAGTCGCCGACCATGCCAGCCGCCCGCATTCCCATCCACGCCATCAAGGGCCGCGGCGCGGCCACGCACATCGCGCACCGTTTCTCGAAAGACGAGCGCGACGCCTTCGACGACGGCTGGGGCACGCTGGAGGAGGGGGCGGCCGAGGCCGAGACGCTGCAGCCCATCGCCACCGAGGTGCGCTTCGAAGACGTGAAGTCGGCGCTCAACGAGAACGACTCGCCCGACATCTACTTCGACCGCTCGCTCAACCCCTACCGGGGCTGCGAGCACGGATGCATCTACTGCTTCGCGCGGCCCACGCACAGCTATCTCAACCTGTCGCCCGGCCTCGACTTCGAGACCAAGCTGATCGCCAAGCGCAACATCGCCGAGGTGCTGCGCACCGAGCTCGGGCGCCGGAGCTACCGGCCCAGCTACATCGCCATCGGCACCGCCACCGACTGCTACCAGCCCATCGAGCGCGAACTGCGGCTCACGCGCTCGGTCATCGAGCTGCTGGGCGAGGCGCGGCATCCTTTCGCGCTCGTCACCAAGTCGAGTGCCATCGAGCGAGACCTCGACCTGATCGCGCCCATGGCCGCCGACCGCCTCGCGGCCGTGTACGTCACCGTGACCACGCTCGACGGCGACCTCGCCCGCAAGCTGGAGCCGCGCGCCGCAGCACCGCACCGCCGGCTGCGCACGATCCGCACGCTCACCGAAGCCGGCGTGCCGGTGGGTGTGAGTGTGGCGCCGCAGATTCCCTTCGTGACCGAAGACATGGAGCAGGTGCTCGAAGCCGCATGGGAGGCCGGCGCGCGCAGCGCCTTCTACACGGTGGTGCGGCTGCCGTGGGAGGTGGCCCCGCTCTTCAAGGAATGGCTGGCGCTGCACTACCCGCAACGGGCCGACCGCATCATGGCGCGCATCCACGAGATGCGCGGCGGCAAGGACTACGACGCCGACTTCGCCACGCGCATGAAGGGCTCGGGCCTGTGGGCCGACCTGATCCACCAGCGCTTCCAGAAGGCGACGAACCGTCTCGGCTACAACCGCGAGCGCATTCCGCTCGATGTCTCCGCGTTCCGGCCTCCGGGCGCGGCGGGGCAGGGGAGCCTGTTCTAGAGGTGCACAATCCGGGCTTGTCGATCACCCCCAGCGCACCCGGCACCGCCGGCAGGCGCGCAGAGCTTCCAGCCCCAGAGGGCGCATGCGAATCCACGAACTGAAAGAGCGGCTGCGAAAAGCCGGAGCCGGCCCCAGCCACGAGCAGCGCATCCTGCGGCTGTGGTCCCACGCCCTGCCCAGGAACAGCGGCAGGCGCCTGCCCGCGAGCTTCTTTCCTGCACCGCTGATGGAGGCGCTGCCGGCCATCGAGGCCGAGCTTGCGGGGCTGGCGCGCGTGGTCGCGGCGCATCCGGGTGCCGATGGCTCCGAGCGGCTGCTGGTCGCGCTCGCCGACGGCCAGACCGTGGAAAGCGTGCTGCTGCCGCGCGACGGCCTCTGCGTGTCGTCGCAGGTGGGCTGCGCCGTCGGCTGCCAGTTCTGCATGACGGGCCGCGACGGCCTGCTGCGCCAGGTGGGAAGCGCCGAGATCATTGCCCAGGTTGCGCTTGCGCGCATGCGCAGGCCGGTGCGCAAGGTGGTCTTCATGGGCATGGGCGAGCCGGCGCACAACATGGACAACGTGCTCGAGGCCATCGAGCTGCTCGGCAGCGTGGGCAACGTCGGCCACAAGAACCTCGTGTTCTCCACCGTGGGCGATCCGCGCGTGTTCGAGAGACTAGCCAAGGAGCGCGTCAGGCCCGCGCTGGCGCTTTCGCTGCACACCACCAAGGCCGAGCTGCGCAGGAAGCTGCTTCCGCGCGCGCCCAGCATGACGCCGGAAGAACTGGTCGCCGCCGGCGAACGCTACGCGCGAGCCAGCGGCTACCCCATCCAATACCAGTGGACGCTGCTCGAAGGCGTCAACGACGGTCAGGACGAGATCGACGGCATCGTCCGCCTGCTCTCGGGCAAGTTCGGCGTGCTGAACATGATTCCGTTCAACGCGGTGGATGGCGTGGAGTTCAACCGCCCCTCGTGGGAGCGCTGCAAGCAGATCGCCCGCACGCTGCACGAGCGCGGCATCCTCACGAAGCTGCGGCAGTCGGCGGGGCAGGACATCGACGGCGGATGCGGCCAGCTGAGGGCGCGGGCAGCGGAAGTGGCCGAGGTCGCCGAAGTCGCCATACCGATCCGCAGGATCGAAGAGCTGCGCGTCAGCTGAAGGACGCCATCCAGTCCCAGACCTGCGCGGGCGCCTCGACCATCACGTTGTGTCCATGCGAACCGAGGTCGCGCGCTTCGGCATTGAGCGAGCGGGTCTGCTCCAGCGTCACCATCGCATCGTTGCCTCCGCGCGCGAGATGAACGGGGCAGCGCGCGAGTGCCATCAGCTCCGATAGCGGCGGCTTGCCCACCGCGTTGGCGCGCGGGTCCATCGCAAGGCGCCAGCCGCCGTCGCTGTGTGCGATGCCCCGTGCGGCCACCGAAGCCGGTGCACCGGCCACCGCGGCGAGGCCCGATACCTTCAGGTATCGCTCGCGCGCTTCCTCTTCGGTGGCGAACAGCTTCGCGGGCTGAAGTGCAAGCGAGTCCAGGCGGCGCACTTCCTCGTCGCTCCACGCGATCTTGATGCCGGCCGCGAAGACGCGATGCGGCACGAGGCCGAACCATCCCGTGGCGAGCGCGAGGCCGACCACGCCGCCCAGCGAATGCCCGAGCACCACGAGGCGGCCCTCCGGTTGCAGATGCGGCAGCACGGCGCGCGCGACGCTCGCTGCATGCTGGCCGATAGCATAGGAGTCCTGCCTGCCGGAGCCGCCATGGCCGGGCAGGTCAAGCGTGAGCCAGCGGCCTTTCCAACGGGTGCCGGCATCGGCGCACAAGGGCGACCACACGGCGCCCGTCGCGCCCATTCCGTGCAGCAAGAGAAGCAGGTCCGGGCCTTCGCCGCCTTGTTCCGTGTACATGTCCGCCGTCTCCATCGGTCTTCGATGGATCGAGAATACCCGGACGTGTCCGGCGGGTGCCCTGGCCACCGGGGACGCAGGGGGCCCGTCTCAGCCGGCGTCCACCAGCTCCCAGTGATTCGCCAGGTGCATGAGATGCGCCCGGGTGTACTCCGGCTTGCTCAGCGCGCCATAGGCGAAATGCGGTGCGAGCGCGGCGCCGTGCCGCTCGAAGCGGGCCAGCGCGGTCATCAGGTGGTCCACGGCGGCATCGAGCGGCTGGCTTGATGCGATGGCTGGCGCGCCGGGGATGGGCTCTTCGAGCCCGTGGCTCATCCTGCCGCGCGCCGAGAACACGGCGAACGCCATGCTGCCCAGCGAGGCGCGGAACCACGCGGGCTTGAGCTGGGGGAAGCCGTCCAGGGAGTATTCGACGCTCTGCGCGCTGTGGTGCAGCACCTGGGCCAGGTCCCAGCCGGAGCGGGTGCGCAGCGGCGTCGTGCGCAGGCGCTCGAGGGTGCGCATGGCGCGGGGCAGGTCGGAGAAATCGTCCATGGCGATGGTCTGGTCGGAGTGGGTGAGGACGTAGCCGGCGCCCGTGGCTGCCGCGCCGGCCAGCAGCACGCCGCCGGTCAGCAGGGTGCGCCGGGTGCGCGACGCACGGTTGTCGTCCTTTTTGTGGGTGTCCATGTGGTGCCGGATGGTAGGCACCGGGCCGCGCCGGAACTGTCAAATTTCCGACGATCTCCGCATTCAGGCGCTGCGCCCCGGCCACCTGTGGCGCGTGCCGCCCGAGCGGCGGTCGGCCTTCTCCGGCACGACGCCCAGAGCGCTCAGCTCCTTGCCGCGCGCCTCGATCCGGCGCAGGCACATGAGGAAGACGTCGAGGTGCTCTTCGTCGATGGCCTCCAGCAGATCCATGTTGAGGCGCGCGATTCTCGGAAACACCGCGTCGCACAGCTGGCGGCCGGCGGCGCTCAGGCTCACGTGGACCTCGCGGCCATCGTCGGCGTCGCGCCTGCGTTCCACCAGTTTCTTCTCAGCAAGGCTGCGCAGGCCGCGCGAGGTACGCACGCGGTCGAGCTGCAGGCGTTCGGCGAAAGCCGATGAAGTGATCTCGCCGATCTGCGCGAGCATGCCGATCATTCCCCACTCGCGGTGCGTGATGCCGAAGCCGCCTTCGACGAGGCGCGTCGCCATGCCGCTGCCCGGGCGCATGGCACGGAAGAGGCGGTACAGGAGCAGGTCGTTCAGGGAGCGCGGTGAGCGCAGGGCCTGGGCATCGGGGAAAGCTTGCATTGGAAATCCGGACGCGAGGTCTTGGGCGCGGCCAACCGACCTCGATGGTGGGTGATGGATTAGATCAATCGTTTGTTGATATTTATAAACTGCCGGGCAATGAATATTGCCGCAATGTCATTGAGATTCGCGGCATTTATCCATCGGACGTCCGCCAATTGCGGAAAGTCAGCCGGTGCTCAGTGTTCGCCGTCGCGCTTTTACGCAGAGTCGGCATATCGCACCGCTATTCACGCCGGATCGATCGCAATTCGAATATCGATCGATAGCAATAGCGGAATTGATGGGCCCCAAGCCTTTTACAGCCGTCATTCAAGGAAGGACTACCTTGCTCGATCTGAACGAAGTCGCCATGTTTGTCCAGGTGGCGCGCCTGGGCAGCTTCGCGGAAGCCGCGCGGCACCTGCGCATGCCCTCGGCCACGGTGAGCCGGCGCATCCAGCAGCTAGAGGCGCGCCTTGGCACCCGGCTGATGCAGCGCTCCACCCGCAAGCTCACGCTGACCAGCGCGGGCCAGACCTTCCACGAGCGCTGCAGCCCGGCGGTCGAGGAACTGATAGAGGCCGGGCAGTCGCATGTGGCGGTCAACAAGGAGCCCAGCGGCGCGATCCGGGTGGCGGCATCGGCCAGCTTCTTCGAATACTTCGACATGGGCTGGGTGTCGGCCTTCCTGGCTGCGCACCCACTGGTGCAGATCGACTTCGTGCTCAGCGACCTGCCGGCCGACCTCATCGCCGACCGCGTCGACGTGGCGTTCCACATCGGGGCGCTCGAAGATTCGAGCTACGTGGCACGCAGAATCTTCACGAGCTACGGCGGCCTCCTGGCCAGCCCCGCCTACATCGCGGCGAACGGCGCGCCGCGCGACCTTCGCGAACTGAGCGAGCACGAGTGCGTGACGCAGCCGCCAGCCACAGGCAGCTTTGCCACCTGGCGCCTGCAGGGGCCCGACGGCTCCGAGGAAGACGTCCGTGTGCGTGGCCGCTTCAGCAGCAACACCCACGTGGCGCTGCGCGAGGCCGCCTGCGCCGGACTGGGCATCGTCGCCCTGCCGGCGATCCTGACCTCGGCCGAGCTGGCGTCGGGCCGGCTGGTGCCGGTGCTGCCCCAATACGTGCGTGCAGGGCGCGGCATGAGCGTGGTCTACCCGAGCCGCCAGCAGCGGCCGCTGGCGGTCACGGCGTTCGTGGACATGGCGGTCGAAAAGCTCAGCCTGCAGGAGTGGACGCCTCTCCCGGCCGAGACGATGAGCGAAAGCCGGTTGGAGCGGCCTCTCGACTCCTCGGTCTGCCGCTGAACTCCGGAGCGCAATTTCGGTTGCTCTTATTTGCCGATTGCGCGCGCACCACATAAGTGCAATTCGCCGTTATTTGGTGCAATTCATTCGGCCGAATCGTGCGGATTGCATCGAAAGCCGATCGGCTGAAACTCATTTTGTGCGCTAGTGGAGTACAACGGATTTCGTAAACAATTGTCACGACAGCTTTTGATGGACATCCAATTCGGCACGTCTGCATTGCGCTCTGCGCACAAAAAATCTCATTCATTTTCATCATTCCCGTATAGAGAAATGGATATTTCAGGTAACAGCAAGGGGAACGGGTTGAATCCACGGTCGACGAGTACAGCGAAACAACACGCGGGCCGACGGCTTTCGCGCCAAGCCAGAGGCTTCACGCTGATTGAATCGACGGTCCTTCTGGCTTGCTTCGCCGTTGCCGCATCCGCCGTGCCGGCCCGCTGCAAGAACGAGGTCCTGAGCGGACGACCGCTCGGTGGATCGGACGGTCTCGTGGCATCCCACATCGGCATGCAGCGCTTTCACCAGGCCGCCGCCGGGGCGCTGGAACGCATCTTTGCGCCGGGCCTGCAAGGCTGGCGCGACACGGCCTCGATGGACTGACCGGGCATGGCGGCGGCGCAGAGGACACATCCATGCTGAGGCTCGGCGTCCACAAGCTGCCCATGGCGGAGGTCGTCCTGATCCACACGATCATGAGGCTCTCGGCGGGTCAGCCCGGCTTTGCCTGGCAGCTGGTCGATGCGCCGCCCTACGATGCGCTGCTGGTCGACGGCTCCTCGGCGGAGCATGAATATCCCGGGACGGTCGACAGCATGGCCGCGGCCGTGCTCAGGCTCACGCGCATGAACGCGGGCTGGCAGCCCGGCACCATGGAGCGGCCTATCCGCGCCGACAGGCTGCAGCAGTGGCTGCGCAGCGTCGAGCAGGCGCTGCGCGAGGCGCAGCCCGGCGGCCTCACGCTGCACGAGCAGACGGCGCTGGAAGTCGAGGTGTCCGACGCCGAGCACTTCATGCTGCGCCGCTGGCCGCCGTCCATGCTGCTTCGCAACGACCTCGACAACATCCGCATGGCGAGCCTGCTGTCGCGCCGCGCGTTGAACGCGATCGAGCTGTCGGACATCAGCCAGCTGCCTTTCTCCCAGTGCGTGGCCTTCCTGCTCGAACTGCGCAAGGCCGGCGTGCTGGAGCTGCACGTGGCGCAGGCCTTGCCGCCGGCCATGCCCCGGAGCGACAAGGCGCTGTGCAGCCGCGATCTGGCGCGCAGCTTCATCGATGGCATCCGCCGCCGGCTGGGCCTGCGCGTGCCATGAGGGAGCACAAGATCCTCGTCACGGGCACCGTGGGTGCCGGCAAGACGACGGCCATCGGCCTCGTGAGCGAGGTCGCGCCCATCGTGACCGACGTGCGCAATTCCGACGCGGCCATAGACAAGGCCCGTACCACCGTCGGGCTGGACTACGGCCAGCTCACGCTGGACAACGGCGACATCGTCCGCCTGTTCGGCACGCCGGGGCAGGCCCGCTTCGACTTTCTCTGGAAGATCCTCGCGAGGAACGCGTTGGGCCTCATCGTGCTGATGGACAACTCGCGGCCAGATCCGCTCGCCGACCTGTCCGTGTACCTGGATGCATTCGCCGAGCACCTGCGCACGCTGCCCTGCGTCGTCGGCGTGGGGCGGATGCGCTCCCATCCCGTGCCCACCCTCGACGACCATGCCGAGCGGCTCGCATCCACCGGCCGGGTGTTTCCCATTCTCGATGTGGACGTGCGCCGCCGGAGCGACGTGCTTCTGCTGATCGACACGCTGCTCATGCAACTCGAAGCCGACATGCGGGGAGACGAAGAGTGAGTTCCATACACGGCCTGTCCAGGACGGCCACGGTGCATGCACAGCGTGAAGTGCGCAAGCTGGTCGAAGAGCTGACAGGTGTGACCGCGGCGGTGGTCGCCACCGCGGACGGCTTCGACGTGGCCTCCGCCTGCGTCAGCGACGCGGAACCGGCGCGCGTGGCCGCCATGGGCAGCTCCATCGTGGCGATCGGCGACGTGGTTTCGCAGGAGGCCCGCCTCGGCCGCCGCGAGAGCGTGATGGTGTTCTCGGACTCGGGCTTCGCGGTGTTCCACAGCGTGCATCGCCGCGACACCGATCTCGTGATCAACGTGCTGGCGCGAGACAGCGCCGTGCCCGCGATGGTGGCGTACCGCGCCGCCCAGCTCGCCAGGACCCTCGCCGAGGCGTGACCACCGATTCCCCCGCGCGCGTCTGCGTGGCGCGCGGGTCTCTTCCCGTACGCAGCAATTCCTT
Source organism: Variovorax sp. TLI9-5A (assembly GCF_056867935.1). Lineage (NCBI taxonomy): Bacteria > Pseudomonadati > Pseudomonadota > Betaproteobacteria > Burkholderiales > Comamonadaceae > Variovorax > Variovorax sp. TLI9-5A. The sequence continues at coordinate 2,513,208 of NZ_CP200310.1, forward strand.
CTTTCAACTTCAACGATTTCATTGGAGAAAACTTGGCTTCCATCAAGCAGACGCTCGACGACATCCTGACCATCGACGGCGCCATGTGCGCGGCCGTCGTCGACGCCGGCAGCGGCATGATCCTCGGCAGCGAGGGCTCGGGCGTGGACATGGAGATCGCCGCGGCCGGCAACACGGAAGTGGTGCGCGCCAAGCTCAAGACCATGCGCGCGCTCGGCCTGAGCGACGTGATCGAGGACATGCTCATCACCCTCGGCAGGCAGTACCACATCATCCGCCCCTCGTCGGTGAAGGAGGGGCTCTTCCTCTACGTGGTGCTCGACAAGCAGCGCGCCAACCTCGCACTCGCGCGCCGCAAGACGCAGGAAGTCGACAAGCTGATGGACTTCTGAGAAAGCGGCAGGCAGTTCCCAGTGCTGGATCTCAACGAAGTCGCCATGTTCGTGCAGGTGGCGCGGCTGGGCAGTTTTGCCGAAGCCGCGAGGCACCTGCGCATGCCTTCCGCGACCCTGAGCCGGCGAGTGCGGCAGCTGGAGGCGCACCTGGGCGCCCGCCTGCTGCAGCGCTCGACCCGCAAGCTGGCGCTGACGAGCGCTGGGCAGGCTTTTTCGACCGCTGCCTGCCCGCGGTGGAGGAGCTCATGGGTGCCGGGAAGCTGCAGCTCGCCGGAGGCCAGGAGCCGAGGGGCCTGGTGCGGGTGGCCGCCCCGGCCAATTTCTTCGACTTCTTCCCGATGGAGTGGGTGACCGCCTTCCTGTCGGCGAATCGGCACGTGCGGCTCGACTTCGTCCTCAGCGATGCGGTGGCCGACCTCATCGCGGAGCGCGTCGACGTGGCTTTCCGCGGCGGTCCGCTGCGGGATGCGAGCGGCGCGACACGCAGGATATTCGCCAGCTACGGCGGCCTCTTCGCGAGCCCCGGCTACGTGGCTGCACATGGGCAGCCCGCCAGCCTGGATGAACTGGGCGAACACCATTGCGTGACGCCGCCGCCGGACACTGGCCGCCTGTCGACCTGGCTCCTGCAGGACGCCGAAGGCGTGGAGCACGACGTGCGCGTGCGCGGCCGCTTCGTGAGCAACATGGAGGACGTGCTGCGCAAGGCCGCGTGCGCCGGCCTGGGCATCGCGGCGCTGCCGTCGATCGTGGTGGCTTCCGACCTGGCCGCCGGACGGCTGGTGCGCGTGCTGCCGCGGTACAGGCGCGCCGGACGCGGGCTGAGCGTGACCTACGCCAGCCGCCATCACATTCCGCACGCGGTCTCGGCCTTCGTCGAGATGGCGATGGAGAAGCTTGCCGCCAGCCAGGACTGGGGTTCGGCTTCTCCGGCGATGCCCGCCGGCTGAACCGCCGGCCGGTGACGCTCAGTCGGCCTTGGCGGTACGGTCGCCCGCGGGCGCAAGGCAGTTCGCGGGCGCTCCGGCCACGTCCGCGCCGCACCAGTCGCCACCCAGCGCCTTCACCAGGAACACCGATGTCAGCAGCCGCTGCCCCTGCAGCTGCGCGGCCTGCCGCTCCACCGTCAGCAGCGACTGCTGCGCGGTGATCACGTCGAGATACGTCGATGCGCCGCCTTCGTAGCGGCTGGTCGCCATGTCGAGCACGCGCCGCGCCGCGGTCACGGCCGACTGGGCCTGCGTGGTGGCGCTGTCGAGCGCCGAGAGGCCGGTGATGCCGTCCTCCACTTCCTGCAGCGCCGCCAGCACGGTGCGGCGGTAGTTGCCGACGGTGACGTCGTAGCCGGCCCTGGCGAAGTCGACGTTCGCGCGGACGCGCCCGCCGTCGAACAGCACCTGCGTGGCCGACACGCCCACCGACCACAGCAGGCTGGGGCCGTTGAACAGCGTCTCGATCAGGCGGCTGTCCACGCCCACGGTGGGCGAGATGACGAAGCTCGGATAGAAGGCGGCCGTGGCCACGCCGATCTGCGCATTGGCAGCTGCCATCGCGCGCTCGGCCGAAGCCACGTCGGGCCGGCGCTGGAGGATTTCCGAAGGCACGCCCAGCGGCACCGCGGGCGGCTTGATCTCGCGCAGGTCCACCGGCAGCGAGAAGTTAGGCGCGGGCGTGCCGGTGAGCGTGGCCAGCGCGTGTTCGTACTGGGCGCGTTGCTTCTTCAGCACGTCGACCTGCGTGAGCGTGGTTTCCAGCAGCGCCTGCTGCTGCGCCACGTCCAGCCCCGAGACGGCGCCCAGGTCGTGGCGGGCCGTGACCAGTTCCAGCGCGCGGCGCTGCAGTCCGATGGAGCGCGAGAGCACGTCGAGCTCGATGTCGGTGGAGCGCAGGTTGAAGTAGTTGCTGGCGAGTTCGGCGCTCAGCAGCAGCCTGGTGTTGGCCAGGTCGGCGGCCGATTGCTCGGCGGATGCGGCCGCACCCTCGACGGTGCGCTGCACGCGGCCCGCGAGGTCGAGCTCGTAGCTCGCGTTCAGCGAGGCGGCGAAGTCGTTCTGCACCGTCGATGAATTGGCGGTGGCGTAGTTGGTGAGTGGACGGTTCGCCGAGATCTTCAGGCGCGATGCGCGCGTGCCCAGGCCCAGCTGTGGATACCGGCTGGCCGAAGTGGCCGCCAGCGCGGCGCGCGCTTGCGCCAGCCGTGCGTTGGCGATGGCCAGCGTGGGGCTGCCGGCCAAGGCCTGCGCCTGCAGCGTATCGAGGGTGGCGTCGTCGAAGCGCTTCCACCACGGGCCCTTGTCGGCGCTGTCGCTGGGCGTGCTCACGCGCCAGGGCTCCTCGAGCTTCCAGCTCACGGGCAGTGGCGTGTCGGGTGTCTTGTAGTCGGGGCCGACGGCGCAGCCCGCGACCAGCGCGAGCAGCGCGGTGCAAGCGGCCAGCTGTCGCAACCTCACGCCGGTTCCTTCTTCGGCAGAGCGGCGGGAGCGGGGGGCGTGGCGGCCTTGGATGCGCCCGGCTGCTGCTGTTGCTGTGGTGCCTCGGGCGCGACGGCCACGATGTCGCCATCGGCCAGCGAGTCGGAGGGGTTCAGCACCATGCGGTCGGTGCCCTCGAGTCCGTCGATCACTTCCACGTTCTCGCCGTAGTTGCGCCCCAGTGTCACCGCACGCAGGCCGATGCGGCCCTGCGCATCGACCACCGCGATGCGCGTGCCCTCGGCGCGGAACAGCAGCGCGTTCGCCGGCACCGTGAGCGTGCGGCTCGCGGCCAGCGGCAGCGACACCTGCACGTAGGCGCCCGGCAGCAGCGCGCCGTCCTTGTTGGGCAGCGAGATCTCGACCTGCATCATCCGCGTGGTCGTGTCGATGGCGCCCGAGGTGCGCGCCACCTCGCCCTTGAAGGTCTGGCCGCGCAGCTCGGCCTGCGTCACCACCACCGGCTGGCCGGCCTTCACCAGCTGGGCGTAGGCCTGCGGCACGTTGACGTACACGCGCAGCGGATCGGTCTGCGCCAGCATGAAGAGCGCGCGCCCGGCGCCGCCGCCGGCACCCGCGTCGATCAGGTCGCCCACGTCGACGTTGCGCCGCGTGATCACGCCCGAAAACGGCGCCACCACGCGCTTGAAGCCTTCGGTCTGCTTCAGGCGCTGCACGTTGGCGTCAGCCGCCGCCACGTTGGAGGTGGCCTGCGCCACGGCGCTGCGGCGCTCGTCCAGGTCCTGCTGCGAAACCACATCCTTCTTGCGCAGCGCTTCCCAGCGATCGGCCGTGCTGCGCGCCAGTTCCAGCCCCGAGGCGGCCTGCGCGCGGGCGGCGACGGCCTGCGAGAGCTGCTGGTCGATCTCGGGCGTCTCGATCTCGGCGAGCAGCTCGCCCTTTTCGACGCGGCTGCCGATGTCCCTTGTCCAGCGCTTGAGATAGCCGCTGGCGCGCGCCGAGATGGGCGACTGCACGAAGCCCTGCAGCGTGCCGGGCAGCGAGAGCGTCTGGCCCGCGGTGGGCATGCGGGGCAGGGCGGTCTGCACGTACTGCTTCGCGCGCTCGGCGGTGCCGGCCTCCAGCGCGCGGGCGTTGGCGATGCGCACGAACACGGTGCGCGCCGCGCCCAGCGCCAGCAGCACCAGGACGATCAGCACCAGCCAGCGCGTGCGCCGCACGATCTGCCGGCGGCGCAGCAGCTGCTCGCCGTCGCCTTCCTCGACGGCGATGGGGTGGATGGCCAATGCCGAATGGCGTTGCTCCGTCATGACCAGCTCGGCGCCGGGCCGCTCCCAAGGCGAGCTGCGGCCCCCTCGGGGGGCAGCGAATACACGAAGTGAATGAGCGTGGGGGTCATCATCGGCGCCGGGCCGCTCCCAAGGCGAGCTGCGGCCCCCTCGGGGGGCAGCGAATACACGAAGTGAATGAGCGTGGGGGTCATCAGGTTTCAGTTCTCCTGGGGCGCGGCGCCTGCGATGGGTTGATGCTGCTGCTGCGCGGCTTCGCGCGCCGCCCGGCGGTGCGCAAGCCGACTGTGCACTCCCGCGAACACGGCGGGCACGAAAAACAATGTCGACACCGTGGCAAAGACCAGGCCACCGATCACCGCGCGGCCCAGCGGCGCGTTCTGCTCGGCGCCTTCGCCCAGGCCCAGCGCCATCGGGATCATGCCGATGATCATCGCCAGCGCCGTCATCAGCACCGGGCGGATGCGGGTGGCGCCGGCCTCCAGCGCGGCCGACAACGGCGGAATGCCCGCGGCCAGCCGCTCGCGCGCGAAGGACACCAGCAGGATGGAATTGGCCGTGGCCACGCCCATGGTCATGATCGCGCCGGTGAGCGCGGGCACGCTCAACGTGGTGCCGGTGATGAACAGCATCCACGCGATGCCCGCCAGCGCGGCCGGCAGGGCGGTGATGATGATGGCCGCGTCCAGCCACGACTGGAAGGTGACGACGATCAGCAGGTACACCAGCACGATGGCCATCGCCAGCCCCACGCCCAGGCCGATGAAGGACGACTGCATCGTCTGCACCTGCCCGCGGATCTCGACGCGGCTGCCGCGCGGCAGCGTGGGCCGCATCTCGTCGACCAGCTTCTGAACCTTCGACGCCACGCTGGCGAGGTCGGTGCCCTGCACGCTCACGTAGACGTCGATCACAGGCGCGATGTTGTAGCGCGACATCACGGCCGGCTGGCGCGCGGCCTGCGCGTCGACCAGGTTGCCCAGCAACTGCTGCGAGCCGCCGCCCGCAGCCGGCGTGCCGCCCGCGCCCACCGGGATGTTGAGCAGCGAATCCAGCGAGTCGACCACGTACTGCGGCGACTGCACCGCGATGCTGTAGACCACGCCGTTGGCCGGGTTCAGCCAGAAGGCGGGCGCCGTCTGCGAGCTGCCCGACAGCGCGATGAGCACGTTCTGCCCCACGTTGGAGGCGGTCAGGCCGTACTGCTGCAGCCGCGTGCGGTCCATCTGCAGGCTCAGCGCGGGGCCGTCCAGGCGCTGGTGCACGTGGGCGTCGACCGCGCCGGGAATCTTGCGGATCGCCTTGGTGAGTTCGGCCGCGCGCGCGGCATTTCCGGCCATGTCGTTGCCGCTGAATTGCACGTCGATGGCAGCCGGCAGGCCGAAGTTCAGGATCTGCGTGACGATGTCCGCCGGCTGGAAGAAGAACTCCGTGCCCGGAAAGCGCTTGGGCAGTTCGGCCCGCAGCAGCGACACGAACTGCTCGGTCGGCTTGTGGCCCTCTTTCAGCGACAGCAGCAGCTCGCCGTCGAAGGTGCCGATGGTGCCGGCGTTGCTGTACGACAGGTTGATGCCGCTGTTGGGCACGCCGAGGTTGTCGAGGATGGTCTCCAGCTGGTCGGGCGGCACCAGCTCGCGGATGGCGGCCTCCACCTGGTCGGTGAGGCGAGCGGTTTCCTCGATGCGCGTGCCGGTGGGCGCGCGCAGGTGCAGGCGGATCTGGCCGGCATCCACCGTCGGGAAGAAGTCGCGGCCCAGCGCGGGGTAGAGCAGGCACGAAAGCAGGCAGAAGCCGAGGAAGAGGCCGATGAAGCCGGCGCGCTTCGAAAGCACCGCCGACAGCACCAGCGTGTAGGCGCGGCGCACGCGCTCGAAGCGGCGGTCGAAGGCGCGGTACAGGCGCTGCAGGGCGCTCTGTTTTGCGCCCTCGGCAGGTTGCGCCGAATGCGCACCACCCATCAGCAACATCACCAGCGTCGGCACCAGCGTGCGCGACAGCAGGTAGGAGGCGATCATGGCGAACACCACCGCTTCGGCCAGCGGCACGAACAGGAAGCGCGCCACGCCCGAGAGGAAGAACATCGGCACGAACACGATGCAGATGCACAGCGTGGAAACGAACGCCGCCGATCCGATCTCGCCCGCGCCGACCTCGATGGCCTCTTTCAGCGGCGTGCCCATGTGCAGGTGCCGCTCGATGTTCTCGATGGTCACGATCGCCTGGTCGACCAGAATGCCCACCGAGAGCGCGAGGCCGCCCAGCGTCATGAGGTTGAGCGTCTCGCCCAGCGAATAGAGCACCAGGATGGACGCCAGGATCGACAGCGGGATCGTCAGCCCGATGATCAGCGTGCTGCGCCAGTTGCCCAGGAAGAGCAGCACCATCGCGGCGGTGAGGGCAGCGGCCAGGATGGCCTCGAACACCACGCCCTTCACGGCGGCCTTGACGAACACCGACTGGTCGAACAGCGGCGTGATCTTGATGTCTTCCGGCATCGTCTGGGCGGCGATGGGCAGCATGGCGCGGATGTTGGAGACGATGTCCAGCGTGGAGGCGCCGCCGTTCTTCAGCACCGACAGCAGCACGCCGCGCACGCCGTCCTGGCGCACCACGTTGGTCTGCGGCGAGAAGCCGTCGCGCACGTAGGCCACGTCGCGCAGGTAGGTGGTGGCGCCGTTCACCGTGCGGATCGGCAGGTCGTTCAGGCCCGCGATGGCATCGGGCGAGCCGTTCATCCTCACGTTGTATTCGGTGGCGCCGAACTTGGCCGTGCCCGAGGGCAGGATCAGGTTCTGCGTGTTCACCGCGTTCACCACGTCGGCCGGCGAGAGGCCGCGCGCCTGCAGCGCCTGGGTGTCGAGGTCGACCGAGATCAGCCGGTTCTTGCCGCCGTAGGGAAAGGGGATGGCCGCGCCCGGCACGGTGATGAGCTGTGGCCGCAGCTGGTTGACGGTGGCGTCGAAGAGGGAGTTTTCAGAACGGGTGGGGCTGGAAAGCGCCAGCTGGATCACCGGCACGCTGGAGGCCGAGTACTTGATGACCAGCGGCGGCGTGATGCCCGGCGGCAGCTGCCGCACCTGCGCCTGCATCGAGGCCACCACCTGCGAGATCGCCATCTCGATGTTGGCGGTGGGCTGGAAGAACACCTTGATGATCGACACGCCCGCCAGCGACTGCGATTCGATGTGCTCGATGTCGCTCACCGTGGTGGTCAGCCCGCGCTCCACCTGGCCCGAGATGCGCTGGCCCATCTCCTGCGCCGGCAGGCCGGTGTAGTTCCAGATGACGCTGACCACCGGGATGTTGATTTCCGGGAAGATGTCGGTCGCCATGCGCGCCAGGACAAAGGGCGTGGCCAGAACGATCAGCATCGCCATGACGATGAAGGTGTACGGACGACGCAACGCGAGCTGGACCATGGCGAGGGCTCTCTGCTTCCGGCGGAAAAAGGTTTTGCATCATAAGGAAGTAGATTTAGGTTTGCAGGCGAGCGTGGACGAGCTGTGGCGCTTTACCAAAAGGGCGGCGTACGGACGGCGGCAGGCCGGGGCCGTGCGCGCTGGGTGAAGAAGTGGCGCAGTGGTTCGGCCGCCGGATGGCCGAAGCTCAGTCGGCCGAATCCAGCGCGAGTCGCAGCCACGTCACGTTCGGATTCCCCGGGTCGCGCTGCACCTTGAAGCCCAGCTTGCGCGCCAGCGCCAGCATGCCGACGTTGTCGTAGAGCGTGATGTCGGCCAGCTGCCTGACGCCGGCCGCCCTGGCCGCGTCGATCAGCTTGCGCATGAGCTTGTGGGCAAGGCCGTGGTGCTGCCAGGCGTCGGCGATGACGATGGCGAACTCTGCGGCCTGCGCTGTCTCCGGCATGTCGCCCCGCACGTAGCGCACCACGCCCATCTGCTGTTCTGCGCCGTCGACCACGGTGGTCGCGATCAGCGCGAGTTCCCGGTCGTAGTCGATGTGCGTCATGCGCCACAGCTCGTCGGGCTGCGGCGTCCGGGGCGAGAGCAGGCGGCGGTAGCCGGTTTCCCTCGATAGCCCGCCGACGAAGGCGGTGTGCATGGCCAGGTCCTCGGCGCGGATGGGGCGGATGCGCACCGGGGTGCCGTCGGCCAGCTGCCAGTCCTCGACCAGGTGGCTGGGGTAGTCGAGGGCCGGCATGGCATCACACGGTATTCAGCCGATCACTTCGGGCCAATCCGTATGGAAGAACTGCCCTTCAGGCTTGTCCACGCGCTCATACGTGTGCGCGCCGAAGAAGTCCCGCTGCGCCTGCAGCAGGTTTGCCGGCAGGCGCTCGGTGCGATAGCTGTCGTAGTAGGCCAGCGAGGCGCTGAAGGCCGGTACGGGGATGCCGTTGCTCACGGCGAGCGCCACCACTTCGCGCCAGTTCTGCTGGGTGCGGTTGAGCAGATCCTTGAAGAACGGGTCGAGCATCAGGTTGGCCAGGGCCGGGTCGGTGCGGAAGGCGTCGGTGATGCGGTTGAGGAAGCGGGCGCGGATGATGCAGCCGCCGCGCCAGATCGAGGCGATGCCGCCAAGGTCGAGGCCCCAGTTCTTCCTGTCGCCCATGGTCTTGATGAGGTCGAAGCCCTGCGTGTAGCTGATGACCTTCGAGGCGTAGAGCGCGTCGTGCACCTTGGCCACCAGCGCCTTCTTCTCCACCGGCAGTTCGATCTTCGGCCCCTGCAGCTGCTTGCTGGCGGCCACGCGCGCCTTCTTCTGCGACGAGAGCACGCGCGCTTCCACGGCGGCGTTGATGGTGCTGATGACCACCGCGTTCTCGGCGGCGTTGATCAGCGTCCACTGGCCCGTGCCCTTCTGGCCGGCCTTGTCGAGGATCACGTCGACGATCGGCTTGCCGGTCTCCGGGTCTTTCTGCTCCAGCGCCTTGGCGGTGATCTGGATCAGGTAGCTCTGCAGCTCGCCGTCGTTCCATTCATTGAAGATGGCGGCCATCTCGTCGGTAGTGAAGCCGGCTGCCTTGAACAGGCTGTAGGCCTCGCAGATGAGTTGCATGTCGCCGTACTCGATGCCGTTGTGCACCATCTTCACGTAGTGGCCCGCGCCGCCGGGGCCGATGTGGATGACGCAGGGCTCGCCGTCCACCTTGGCCGCGATGCTCTCGAAGATGGGCTTCATCACCTCCCAGGTGGAAAGCGGGCCGCCCGGCATGATCGACGGCCCCTTGCGCGCGCCTTCCTCGCCGCCCGAGACGCCGGCGCCGATGAAGCGCAGGCCCTTGCTGGAGAGGTACGCGTCGCGGCGCTCGGTGTCGGTGTAGAGGCTGTTGCCGCCGTCGATGACGATGTCGTCCTTGTCGAGCAGGGGAATGAGCTGCTCGATCACCTGGTCGACCGGCGCGCCGGCCTTCACCATGATCTGGATCTTGCGCGGCCTGGCCAGGCTCTGCACGAACTCCTCCAGCGTCTTCGCGCCGACCAGCTTCTTGCCGGGATTGGCGGCGATGAAGGCTTCGGTGGTGGCCTCGGTGCGGTTGTAGACGCTGACCTGGAAGCCGCGGCTTTCCACGTTCAGCACCAGGTTCTGGCCCATCACGGCCAGGCCGATCAGTCCGAAATCGCTTTGCTTGTTGCTCATGACCTGTCTTGCCCTTCCTTCGAGTGTGTGCATCCGGGGCAGGCAGGCGCCCGGCGCACCGGTTTGGTTCGAGGGCCATTTTGCCGATGTGGCGCGCTCGCAGGCGTCGGAGGCGGTCTATACCCGATTGGCAAGCGGGTCCGCCTTGGCTATGTTCGGCGCGCATGAGCAATGCCGCCATCCACCGCTGGTCCACCGACGCCGTGCCGCCCGCGCAGCGGCTGGACTACTGGGTGGGCGCGGTCTGCGAGGGTTTCCTGGAGATGGACGTGACCAGTCCCATGGCCGGCAGCTTCGGCGCCACGCTCGAATCTGCGCCGCTCGGGCCCATCGTGGTCAACCAGGTGCGCGGCAGCGCGCAGGACGTCTACCGCACCCGCCGGGCCATCGCCCACAGCCGCAACAACTACTTCTACCTGCTGTGCAAGGCCGACTCGGCCTGGGTGGCGGCGCAGGACGGCCGCTCGGCACGGCTGCTGCCGGGCGACGCGGTGCTGGTCGATTCGCGCCGGCTCTATGAATTCCACCTGCTGCAGTCGGCCGACACCATCTCGCTCGAACTGCCGACCACCTGGGTCGACGCATGGATTCCCGACGCCGGCGACCAGGTGGCGCGGCGCATCGACGGGCATGCGGGCTGGGGCGGCGTGTTGTGCGGCTTCGTGCGGCAGCTCTCGCCGGAACTCGCGGTGAAGCCGCCGATGCCCGCCGAACTGCTGAGCGACCAGCTCGGCGGCCTGCTGGCGCTCGCCACCGGCGGCGGATTCGCGGATGTCCCCGGCAAGGGCAGGGCGGCGCTGCGCCGCCGCGTGCTCGACGCCACGCGCGAGCGGCACGCGGAGCCGGGCCTGACGGCCGCCAGCGTGGCGCGCGGACTGGGCATTTCGGAGCGCAGCCTGCACCGCTGCCTGGCCGGCGGCGAAGGCAGCGGCGGCAGCGAAGGGGGCGCCACAACCTTCGCCGCCGCACTCGCGGGTTTCCGCATGGCGGCGGCTCGCCGCATGCTCACTGATGCACGTTTCGACCGCTTGGGCATCGCCCAAATCGGGTATCGCGTGGGCCTGGCCGATGCTTCACACTTTGTTCGCCAATGCCGTGCGCACCTGGGCGCCACACCCGGCGAACTGCGGCGCCGGCGCTGAACTGGCGCGAACCGGCCATCCGCGTGGCAGGCATCGGCCATTCGCGGCATCGCCCTGTTCCTAAAGTCCCTCTCCACCGAAACATCGAAAGAGACATCCCATGTCCGATACCTATGTCCTGGTCCACGGCGCCTGGCACACCGGCGCCGAGATCGAAGCCGTGGCCGACGGCGTGCGCGCGGCCGGCCATACCGTGTACTGCCCCACGCTGGCCGGCAACAACCCCGGCGACGACCGCTCCGCCATCGGCCTCGAGGACGCCATTGCTTCCGCCGTGCGCTACATCGAGGAAAAGAACCTCACGCAGGTCCGCCTCGTGGGCCACAGCTACGGCGGCATGGTGATCTCGGGCGTGGCCGACCGCATCGCCCACAGGCTGAAGCGGCTGGTCTACATCAATGCCTTCGTGCCGCTGGACGGCGAATCGCTCAACGACATGGTGCCGCCGCACTACGTGACGATGTTCGACGCCGTCGCCGCGGCCAGCGGCAACGCCGTGACGCTGCCCTTCGAGATCTGGCGCGAGGCCTTCATCAACGACGCCGACTTCGCGACCGCGCAGGCCGCCTACGAAAAGCTCAACCCCCATCCGTATCGCACTTTCACGGACAAGATCCGGCTGAGCCAGCCGCTGGCCGCGCTGGCGCTGGGCAAGTCGTACCTGAACTGCCAGCAGGACACCGCGATGCCGCACGGCATGCCGTGGCATCCGCGCCTGTCGGAGCGGCTGGGCCTTTTCAGGCTGGTGGAGTGTCCGGGCAGCCACGAGATGTTCTTCTCGAACCCGCAGCGCCTCGCGCAGGCCATCATCGAGGCCGGGCGCGACTGAGCCCGGAAGTTCAACCGCTGCCGCCGAAGAGCGCGTCGTACACGCGGATCGACGCCCAGGCGTCGTTCGCGGCGTATCTGATCTGCGCCTCGGTGAGCTGCCGGTTGGCCCAGTTCGAGGTGGTCGCCTTGCGCGACTTGACGAAGCGGCGGTCGAACACCAGCGCCACCGCCGCCTTCACGCCCACCGACCTGCGGTAGCCCCGGCGGCGGAATTCGTCGTCGATGTCGAACACTGCCTTCGGTTCGATGTTCAGGCGGTTGCGGATCAGCGTCAGGTCGCCCGAAAGGCCGAAGCCCACCTTGCGCAGCTCGGTGGAAGCGATCAGCGCGGCCACCACCGGGTTGCACTCGGTGCGGTGCAGCTGGAACAGCCAGGCCGTGTCGCGCGTGGCGAACTGCACCACGTGCGGGCCGCCCGACACCTCGTTCTTCGCGAAAGTGGGCTTGGATTCGGTGTCGAAGCCCGCGATGCCTGCCGCCAGCAGCGTGGCGGCGGCGCGCTCGGCCTCCTGCGGCGTGGAGACGACCACGATGTTCGCGGCGACCAGGCTTTCGAAGGGGTCGAGCAGCGCGATCTGTTCGCGCTCGGGCAGGGGCGGGAGCGCGGAGGTGTTGCGGCGCTCGTTCACCGGGCTGCTGCTTTCGTCGTCGGCTTTTTCTTTTTCACGGGTGCTTTCTTTGCAGCGGTTTTCTTTGCCGCTGTCTTTTTGGCTGCGGCCTTCCTTGCGGTCGGCGCTTTCTTCGGTTTTTTCGGCTTCGGCGGCTGGCCCGAGCGCAGCGCGGCCTCGTAGGCGAGCCGGCCCCAGCGGGCGGCTTCCTCGCGGTCCTCGAAGAGATCCGCCGGCGCGAGACGGTACGACATCGGCATCGCCTTGCCCTGGCGCATGTAGGTGAAGGGCTGCAGGTTCAGCCTGTCGAAGTGCGGGGCGCTTTCGGCGTCGGACTTCAGGTAGAGCGTCTCGTTGGCCACCAGCGCGATCATGCGGCCCTCGTGCCATACGCCATGGCCGCCGAACATGCGCTTCGTTTCGATGCGGCCCAGGCGCTCGAAGATCTCGTGCAGGCTTTGGACGAAGACGCTCATCGGGCAGGGCTCGCCACGGGCCGCACGGGCGTCGACGCCTGCGCGCCGACCACGGTATTCCAGGCCTTCACCCGCCAGCCGGTGACGATGCCATTGAGCACGTACGGATCGGTCTTCGCGAAGGCAGCGGGCACATCGGGCGAGTCGGCTTCGAACAGCAGCAGCGCGCCGTCGGGCGGGTTGCCGGTGGCGCCGCCGAGCAGCAGCTCCCCGCGCTCCACGGACTGCCAGGCGAGCGCCAGGTGCGCGTCGCGGAATTCGCCGCGGCGTTCGAGGTAGTCGGGAGCGGTTTCGTAGATCAGCAGGTAGTGCATAAGGATTTCCGGGCAGGGCCGCCGCGGTCAGGCGGTGATCTCGATGCGGTTGCCGTCCGGGTCGAGCACCACGCTCTCGTAGTAGCCGTCGCCGGTGCGGCGCGGGCCGTCGAGCAGCGGATAGCCGTCGGCCTTCAGGCGCCGAGTGAGTTCGTCCACCGCCGCGTCGGAGCCCACGCTGATCGCGAGGTGCGTCCAGCCCATGCGCTGCGCGCCAGCCTCGGCCGGCACGGGCGAGAGCGTGCTGGTTGTCATGGCCTCGATGCGCGCGCCGTCGCCCAGGCTCAGGAAGCAGGAGGCGAAGCCCTTGGCAGGGTTGACGTAACCCGAACCGGCGATGGCGCCGAAGTAGTCGACGTAGAAGCGCTTGCAGCGTTCGAGATCGGTGGTCCAGAGTGCGATGTGGTCGATGCGCATGGGGCAGCGAAGGATGAGCGGAAGGGCGGGCGGCAGGTCAGCCGATGCGCCACGGCGGGCGCGAGGGCGACCAATGGTAGGCGATGCGTTCGCGTCCGCTCGTGGGGTGGCGGTCGGTCGCGCCGCGCTCCAGCCCGTAGCGTTCGTAGAAGCGCTGCGCCGACGTGTTGCTGGCCGCCACGTGCAGCCGCCAGCCGGAGGGAATGCGCACGCAGGCCTCGTCGAGCAATGCCTTGCCCAGGCCCTGGTTGCGCAGATGAGGCTCGACGAAAAGCTGGGCCACGTACTCGCGCTGAGCCAGCAGCACCATGAAGGCCAGCACCTGGCCTTCGCGCTCGGCCAGTACCACCCCGGCGGGCGGGCCGAACTCGGTGTGCACGCGATGCAGCCAGTGGGCGATGGGTTCGACCTGCGCAACGTCGCGGTTGGCGGAAATCCAGGCGCGCCGCCAGATGCCCGCCAGCACCATGTTCTCCTCGGCCCCGCCTTCGCGTGACCGCAGGTGGAAAACCGGAATCTGGGCGGCGGACATGATGCGTTTCATGATACGGCGCGGGGCCGCCGCAGTCGATGAGGCAGTACGCTAGGCCCGCAGGGTCTGCGCGTGATGCGCGATGTGGTCCGCCATGAAGCTCTGGATGAAGTAGTAGCCGTGGTCGTAGCCCGCGTGTCGGCGCAGCGTGAGCGGCTGGCCGGCGGCAAAGCAGGCGGCCTCGAAGACCTCGGGATGCAGCTGCTCGGCCAGGAATTTGTCGTCCAGGCCCTGGTCGATGAGGATGCCCTGCGGATAGGGCGCCGTCACCTGCGACTTCATGAGTGCGCTGGCGTCGTGCGCCAGCCATTGCGCGCGGTCGGCGCCGGGCTCGCCCAGGTAGCCCGCGAAGGCCTTCTCGCCCCATGGGCATTGCGTGGGCGCGCAGATCGGCGCGAAGGCCGACAGCGACCTGAAGCGCCCCGGATGCCGCAGCGCCAGCGTGAGCGCGCCGTGCCCGCCCATCGAGTGGCCGAAGATGCCGATGCGCTCGCCGTCGATGGGAAAGTGCCTGGCCACCAGCGGCAGCAGCTCGTGCACGATCCAGCTTTCCATGCGCCAGTGCGTGGCCCAGGGCTCGGCCAGCGCGTCGAGATAGAAGCCGGCACCGATGCCGAAGTCCCAGTTGTCCCTGGCGCCCGGAATGGCTTCCGCCTCCGGGCCGCGCGGGCTGGTGTCTGGCGCGATCAGCGCGATGCCAAGGCTGGCCGCCATGCGCTGCGCGCCGGCCTTGATGGCGAAGGTTTCCTCGTTGCAGGTCAGCCCCGCGAGGTAGAGCAGGGCCGGCACGCGTTCGTGCGCGACCTGCGGCGGCAGGTAGACCGAGAAGCGCATCGGCAGGCCGATCTCGAGCGAGCGGTGTTCGACGAAGCGCTGCAGGCCGCCGAAGGCGCGGTGCTCGGAAAGGGGCTTGGGGGTGTTGTCGGTCATTGCGGATTCTTGTTGCCGCGCAGCGCGGGCACGAGTTCGAGCACGGCGTCGGCGAAGGTACGCGGCGCTTCCTGCGGCAGGTTGTGGCCGGCGCCGGGCACGAGCCGGTGCGAGCGCGGGCCGCCGAAGCGGTGCGCATGGGCAGAGGCATCGGCGGGCGGACGCACGCCATCGTCGATGCCGTCGAAGGTGATGGCGGGCACGTTGATCGTGGGCTGGGCCGCGAGGCGGCGCTCGATGTCGGCATAGGCCGGGTCGCCAGCCACCAGGCCGAAGCGGTGGCGGTACGACTGGATCACCACGTCCACGAAGTCGGGATGGTCGAAGGCGGCGGCGCTGCGCTCGAAAGTGGCGTCGTCGAACTTCCAGGTGGGCGACCAGAGCTTCCACAGCAGCTTCGTGAACGCCTTGCGGTCCTTCTGGAGGCCGGCGCGCCCGCGCTCGCTGTGGAAGTAGTACTGGTACCAGAGGCTGTGCTCGTTGTCGGGCGTGTCGGGCTCCATCGCCTTCGCGATGTTCTGGATGTTGTAGCTGTTGAGGGACACCAGCCCCGCGCAGCGCTGCGGCCACAGCGCCGCGACCACGCAAGCCGCGCGGCCGCCCCAGTCGTAGCCGGCCAGCACGGCGCGCTCGATCTTGAGCGCGTCGAGCAGCGCGAGCAGGTCGGCCCCCAGCGCAGCCTGCTCGCCCGAGCGCGGCGTGGCCTCGCTCAGGAAGCGCGTGCCGCCGTAGCCGCGCAGGTACGGCACGATCACGCGGCAGCCCTGGTCGGCCAGCATGGGCGCGACTTCGGCATACGTGTGGATGTCGTACGGAAAGCCGTGCATCAGCAGCACCGGCGGGCCGTCGGCGGGGCCGGCCTCGTAATAGGCGACTTCGAGGACGCCCGCCTCGATCTTGCGCAAGGGCTCCATGCGGTTCATGGCGGGCATCTCCTGGCGTCAGTAGATGACCACGCCGCGGATGGACTCACCGCGCTTCATCAGGTCGAAACCCTTGTTGATGTCTTCCAGCGGCATCGTGTGCGTGATCAGGCTGTCGATGTCGATCTTGCCTTCCATGTACCAGTCCACGATCTTCGGCACGTCCGTGCGCCCGCGTGCGCCGCCGAAGGCCGAGCCTTCCCACTTGCGGCCCGTGACCAGCTGGAACGGCCGCGTGCTGATCTCCGCACCCGCTTCGGCCACGCCGATGATGATGCTGCGGCCCCAGCCCTTGTGCGTGCATTCCAGCGCCTGGCGCATCACCTTGGTGTTGCCGATGCACTCGAAGCTGTAGTCGGCGCCGCCGTCGGTCAGCTGCACGATGGCATCGACGATGTTCTCGTGGTCCTTCGGGTTCAGGAAATGCGTCATGCCGAACTTGCGGGCCATGGCCTCGCGCTCGGGGTTCAGGTCGATGCCGATGATCTTGTCGGCGCCCACCATCTTCGCGCCCTGGATCACGTTCAGCCCGATGCCGCCGAGGCCGAACACCACCACGTTGGCGCCGGCTTCCACCTTGGCCGTGAAGATCACCGCGCCGATGCCGGTGGTCACGCCGCAGCCGATGTAGCAGACCTTGTCGAAGGGCGCATCCTCGCGGATCTTCGCCAGCGAGATCTCGGGCGCGACGGTGTAGTTGCTGAAGGTCGACGTGCCCATGTAGTGGGCGATGGGCTTGCCGTCGAGGCTGAAGCGGCTGGTGCCGTCGGGCATCTGGCCCTTGCCCTGCGTGCCGCGGATGAGCTGGCACAGGTTGGTCTTGCGGCTCAGGCAGAACTTGCACTGGCGGCATTCGGGCGTGTACAGCGGAATGACGTGGTCGCCCTTCTTCAGCGTGGTGACGCCGGGGCCGACGTCCACCACGATGCCCGCGCCTTCATGGCCCAGGATGGCGGGGAAGATGCCTTCGGGGTCGGCGCCCGAGAGCGTGTAGTAGTCGGTGTGGCAGATGCCGGTGGCCTTGATCTCGACGAGCACTTCGCCGAACTTCGGGCCCTCCAGGTCCACGGTTTCGATGGTGAGCGGGGCTCCGGATTTCCAGGCGACGGCGGCTTTGGTTTTCATGGGGTTCGGTCTTCAGAAGCGGGGAATGGGTGAGGATTCTCAGGCAGGGCCAGCAGGGAAGATACCCGACATGCCGATGAACCCCGGCATGTGGCGGAAATCCCAGACCCAGTTTCGCAGCGCGGGAAACTCATCGAGCGAAATGCCGCCTTCGCCCGCCAGCGCGACGTACGGAAAGCAGGCCAGGTCGGCAATGGTGGCCTCCGGCGCCGACGCGAGCCAGCGCAGGCCTTCGGCGGCCCGTTCGGCAAGGTGGTCGTCGAGCACGCGGAACACGGCGCGCGCGCCCGCGCGGCAGGCGTCGATGTCGAGGTGGTGATAGCCCAGCGCGTCGTGCAGCCGCGCGGCCGAGGCGGTGCGGGTGATCTCGTCGGCGGTGGCGAGCCACTGCGCGACTTCGCCGCGCAGTCTCGCGTCGGCCGGATACCAGCGGCCCTGCGGGTCGTGGCGGCTCGCGAGGTAGACCAGGATGGCCTGCGCGTCGCGCAGCACGAAGCCGTCGTCGTCGAGCACCGGGAGCTGGCCGAGCGGGTTCACTTTGGCGAGGAAGGCGGCCGACTTGTGCTCGCGGCCGGGAAAGAAATCGACCGGCGCCGACTGGTACGCAACGCCCAGCCAGGCCAGCATCTGCCGCACCTTGAAGCAGTTGCCCGAAAGCGGGTAGTCGTAGAGCTTCAGCATCGCTGTCATGCGGCAGCCCTCACGCCGAAGCGCATGCCGCGCTCGCGCAGCCATCGCCGGTAGGTGACGGAGGAAATGTCGCCGCGCGTGGGCGTCTCGGCGCGGCCTTCCAGCGGCATGCGCTTGAAGGCGTGGTTCTCCAAAATGGGTTTGTCCTGCCCGAAGATGGTGTGCTGGAAGGCGATGAGCTCGGCGTCGGTGGAATGGTCGTCGTAGCAGGCCAGCAGGGTGTGGGCGATCACGTGTTCCTCGTCGACGGGCTGCAGGAAGATGCCGATCGCGTCGAGCTCGCCCGCGCGGAAGCTGGACTTGTAGAGCATGGCCGAGAAGGGCTGCATCACGCGGTACTTGTAGAGCACCTCGCTGCCCGACGAATCGTGCGCGGCGGAAGCGCGCGGCTGCCAGAAGCGGCAGTCGGTGGCCCAGATCTCGCCGGTGGCGGGCTCGACCTGCACCTGGTACTGCGCCACCTCTGTGTGCGGCACCTTGCCGAGGTAGTCGGCATGCACGAAGGGAAAGTGCGCCATGTCGAGGAAGTTCTCGATCACGCGCAGGCCCGACACCGCGACGCCGATGCCGCCGCAGTCGACGCGGCGGCGGCCGGGCTCGCCGTATTCGGGAAAGTCGAAGAGCGGACGGGCGGGGCGGCTGCTGGGGCAGACCCAGAGATAGCCGTAGCTGGATTGCACGGCGAGCGGGGTGTCGCCGAGGCTGCAGCGGGGCGTGCCGTCGGCATCGGTGGAAAGCCGCACGGTTTCGCCGAGCAGGCGTGTGTCGCGCGAGGCCGATGGAGCCGGCGCCGGGCCGACGACCAGCCAGTCGTGGATCATGTTGGGGTCGTCGGTGACGAAGGGCATGGGTTTCTCTTTCTTCAGCCTTGGTGGGGCAGGGCTTCGATGTCGGTGCGCAGTTGGCGGGCTGCCGCGTGCAGGGCCTTCATGGCGGCCGAGCCGGGGGCGGCTTCGGTCCACAGGTGGATGAAGGCGAGGCGGGTTTGGGCGTCGAGGATGAGGGCGACGGTTTCCGTGCCGCCGAGTCGGCCGCGCCAGGCAGGAGAGGCCATGCCGTGGCGTGCCAGCTCTTTCCGCACCGTGCCGGCGGATGCGCGAACGGTCAGCGTGCGGCAGAAATGCCAGCCGGCGGGGACGGCATTGCGCAGTTCGTCGGGAACCGGCGGCGCCTCTGGCGACAGATGCACCCACAGCATCCCCGCCGCCTCCGCCGTGCCGAAGGTCTTCGCACAGACATTGCGCGGTGCCTGCATGGCCGGATGCGCCGGAATGCTGGCGCACTGCCCGCTGCCGGCCTCGTACTGCCAGCCGTGGTAAGCGCAGGCCAGGCGGTTGTCGATGACCTGCCCGAGCGTGAATCGCACGCTGCGGTGCGGGCAGCGGTTCTCCCAGGCCTGGGCGGTGCCGTCGGCGGCGCGCCAGAGCGCGAGTTCCTGGCCTTCGGCGAAGCCGGCGACGATGTTGGCGCCCGGGCGGAGGTCTGCCGAGCGCGCGACGGGGTGCCAGGTGGCGGCGGTGTTTTCTGGGGTATTCATGTGTCGTGGGAAAAGCGCGGAAAGGACGGCTGCGCACCGGTGATACCGTAACGTTTCCACCGCACCGATGAAAGTCACATGAAGAGACGCTGCTTTTCATTCCTGCAACGCTGGGCTGCATGAGCCGCATCGATCTCGCCCTGGTCGAGGCTTTCGTGCTGATCGCCAGGAGCGGCAGCCTGACCAAGGCCGAAAGCCTCTCCGGCGTTTCCAAGGCCACGCTGAGCCGGCAGCTCACGCGGCTGGAGGAACTGCTGGGCGCGCAACTGCTCCTGCGCAGTCCGCGCCGCATCTCGCTCACCGAGGCCGGCCGCGCCTTCCTGGTGCGCGGCGAAGGGCTGCTCGACGAGGTGAAAGGCCGGCTCGAGGAGGCCAGCACCGAAGTCCATGCGTTGACTACAGGCGTGTCGGGTAGCCTCTCGCTGCTGTCGGACACGCAGTTCAGCACTTCCTTCGTCTGCCACGTGGTCAAGCTGTTCCTGGAGGCGCATCCGGACGTGCGCTGCCAGCTCGACGTGGCGAACGGCTTCCACGCGCCGCAAATCGGCGACGTCGACTGCTATGTGTGCTCCGAGCCGCCCGATGCGCCGAACCTCGTGGCGCGGCTGCTGGGGCGGCTGAACTACGGGCTGTACGCGAGCCCGCAGTACCTGGCGCGGCACGGCACGCCCTCGTCGCCCGGGGAACTGGCGGCGCACCAGTCCATCGTGATGAAGGAGCCTTCGGAGCGCTCGCAGGTGCTGCTGGTGTCGGGCACGGCCAGCTTCGCCTTCAGCCCCGAGCCGGCTTTCCAGACCAACGACCACTGGGTGATGAAGACCTTCTGCATCGACGGCCTGGGCATCGCGCTTCTGCCGGCCTTCTTCGTGCGGCCCGAGCTGGAGCAGGGCGTGCTGGCGCCGGTGCTGCCGCAGTGGCAGCCGGAGCCCCGGCGCATCTATTGCGCCTACCAGCGGCAGCGCTACATGGGGCAGAAGCTGCGCTCCTTCGTCGACCTGATGGCGCGCTGCGTGGTCGACATCGATTCGTACAACTACTACGTCGGCTCGTCCGCCGCGCGGCGGCGCAGGACGGCCGCGAGAACATAATCGGCCTCCGTTCGCCAGATTCCGCCAGACAACCATCATGAAGAAGATCCTCGTCCTCAACGGCCCCAACCTCAACCTGCTCGGCACGCGCGAGCCCGAACAGTACGGACGCGACACGCTGGCCGACGTCGAACGCCTGTGCAAGGAAACGGGCGCCAAGTTCGGCGTCGAGATCGAATGCCGCCAGTCAAACCACGAGGGCGTGCTGATCGACTGGATCCAGGAAGCCGGCCGCGAGGTGGCGGCGGGCAACATGATCGGCGTGGTGATGAACCCCGGCGCCTACACCCACACCTCGATCGCGCTGCACGACGCCATCAAGGGCGCGAGCGTGCCGCTGATCGAGCTGCACATCTCGAACGTGCACGCGCGCGAGGAATTCCGCCACCACTCGTACATCTCGCCGGCGGCCAAGGGCATCATCGTGGGGCTGGGCGTGAAGGGCTACATCCTCGCCATCACGGCGCTGGCGACCTGACCCGGGCCTTCGGCGCCGTCAATAGAGTTGTTTCGGCGCCGAGGCCTTCCAGCTGCGGCTGATGCGGCCCTGGCTGTCGATGCTCTCCAGGTGCACGTCGAAGCCCCAGAGCCGCGCGACGTGCTTGAGCACCTCTTCGGCCGTGTCGTGCAGCGGCAGGTTGTTGCGCTGCGTGTGGCGCAGCGTCAGCGAGCGGTCGCCGCGCATGGCCACGTTCCACACCTGGATGTCCGGCTCGCGGCTGCCGATGTCGTACTGGCGTGAGAGCGATTCGCGCAGTGCGTGGTAGCCGCTGTCGTCGTGGATGGCCGACACCTCCAGTTCCGACTCGCTCTGGAAGTCGCGGATCGAGAACAGGCGGAAGTCGCGCATCGTCTTCGGGCTCAGGAACTGACCGATGAAGCTCTCGTCCTTGAAGTTGCGCATCGCGTAGTCGATGGTCCGCAGCCAGTCGGTGCCGGCGAAGTCGGGGAACCAGCGGCGGTCTTCCTCGGTGGGCTTCTCGCAGATGCGCCGCAGGTCGGTGTACATCGCAAAGCCCAACGCGTACGGGTTGATGCCGCTGTAGGCGCGGTGGCCCACCGGCGGCTGGAAGATCACGCCCGTGTGCGAGCTGAGCCATTCCATCATGAAGCCGTCGGCGAGCTGGCCGCGGTCGTACATGGTGTTGAGCAGCGTGTAGTGCCAGAAGGTGGCCCAGCCTTCGTTCATGACCTGGGTCTGACGCTGCGGATAGAAATACTGCGCGATCTTGCGCACGATGCGCACCACCTCGCGCTGCCAAGGCTCCAGAAGGGCTGCGTTCTTCTCGATGAAGTAGAGCAGGTTCTCCTGCGGCTCCGAAGGAAAGCGCTTGGCCGCGTCGGCCTCGGCGGCCTGCTCGCTCTTGCGCGGCAGCGTGCGCCACAGGTCGTTTACCTGCTGCTGCATGTGGCGCTCGCGCTCGGCGCGCTGAGCGGCCTCCTGCGCCAGCGATCGCTTCTGCGGACGGCGATAGCGGTCGACGCCGTAGTTCATGAGCGCATGGCAGGAGTCGAGCAGCTCTTCCACCGCGTCGAGGCCGTGGCGCTCCTCGCACTCGGCGATGTAGTGCCGCGCGTAGACCAGGTAATCGATGATGGACGAGGCGTCGGTCCACATCCGGAACAGGTAGTTGCCCTTGAAGAAGCTGTTGTGGCCGTAGGCTGCGTGCGCGATCACCAGGGCCTGCATGGCCATGGTGTTCTCCTCCATCAGGTAGGCGATGCACGGGTCGGAGTTGATGACGATCTCGTAGGCCAAGCCCATGTGGCCGCGCTTGTAGTTCTTCTCGGTCGAGATGAACTGCTTTCCGTACGACCAGTGGCGGTAGATCATGGGCATGCCCACGCTGGCGTAGGCGTCCATCATCTGCTCGGCCGTGATGACTTCGAGCTGGTTCGCGTATACGTCGAGGCCATAGCTCCTGGCGGTCTTGGCGATCTCGGTGTGGTAGGTCTCGATCAGCTCGAAGGTCCAGTCGGAAGGGCTGGGCAGGCGTTCCAGCCGAGGGAGGCTGGTGGCCGCAGGAGGGGCGGTGATGGCGGTGTTCATGACGTGACCCCTTCCTTCTTGAACAGGTCGCGGAAGACCGGGTAGATGTCCTGCGCGTCGGACACCTTGCGCATCGCGAAGTTGGGCTGCACGCCTTCGAGCTGCTGGTATTCCTGCCACAGGTTCTGCTCGGTCTCGGCCACCTGCACGTAGGCGTAGTAGCGCACCACCGGCAGGATGTTGTCGACCAGCAGCTCGCGGCAGCGGCCGCTGTCCTGGTGCCAGTTGTCGCCGTCGCTGGCCTGCGCGCCGTACACGTTCCATTCGCCGCTGGGGTAGCGCGCCTTGATGATCTCGTCCATCAGCACCAGCGCGCTGGACACCACCGTGCCGCCGGTCTCGGTGGCGTGGAAGAACTCTTCCTCGGTCACTTCCTGCGCCTGCGTGTGGTGGCGCAGGAAGACGAGGTCGATCTTCTCGTAGTGCCGCGTGAGGAACATGTACAGCAGCATGAAGAAGCGCTTGGCCATGTCCTTGCGCGCCTCGTCCATCGAGCCCGACACGTCCATGAGGCAGAACATCACGGCCTTTGCGCTGGGCACCGGCGTCTTCACGCGATTGCGGTAGCGCAGGTCGATGGGGTCGATGTAGGGAACGTGCCGCATGGTGCGGCGCAGCTCGGCGATGCGTTCCTCGGTCTCGCGGATTTCCTTCTGGATGAAGGGCTGCTCGACCTGCGGATGCCGTTGCAGGCTCTCGAGGTGCGCTTCGAGCCGCTTGAGTTCCTTGCGCGGCTCGCCGCCCAGCGCAATGCGGCGGGCGAGGGCGCCGCGCATCGAGCGCACCACGTGCAGGTTGTTGGGCGAACCGTCGCTGGTGAAGCCGGCGCGGTGGCTCTTCCACTCGGGCACGTCGGCGATCTGGGTGCGAATGAGGTGGGGCAGCGCGAGGTCGTCGAAGAAGACGCGCATGAACTCCTCGCGCGTGAGGCGGAAGACGAAGTCGTCCTCGCCTTCGCCGCTGTCGCTGGCCTCCCCGCTGCCGGAGCCGCCGCCGCCCCCGCCCTCGGGGCGCTTGATGCGGTCGCCCTTCAGGTACTCCTGGTTGCCCGGGTGCACGTATTCGCGGTCGCCGCCGCGGGCATGGCCGAACACGGGCTCGGACACGTCGTGGCGCGGCAGGGTCACATCTTCGCCTTGCTCCAGTTCGCGGATGTTGCGGCCGCTGACGGCGCGCCTCACCGCTTCCTGGATCTGCCCCTTGTAGCGCCTGAGGAAGCGCTCACGGTTGCCAATGGACTTGTTCTTGCCCGATAGCCGGCGGTCGATGATCTGCTGCAGGATGGCCAAGATGTCTGCTCCCTTAACGACGGATCACGCGTTCCTTCGTGAAACGCCGCGGAACCGGCTTTGCCGGGCCGCTGGCGTTGCCCCCTGCAAGGGGGTTGGCGAAGCGACACGAAGTGCGCGAAGCCTGGGGGTGTGCCATATCAAGAGCTCTTGCGCACCCGCAGATACCACTCGCAGAGCAGGCGAACCTGCTTCGACGTGTAGCCCTTCTCGACCATGCGGGTCACGAAGTCCTCGTGCTTCTTCTGCTCGTCGGCGCTGCTCTTGGTGTTGAAGCTGATCACCGGCAGCAGCTCCTCGGTGTTGGAGAACATCTTCTTCTCGATCACCGAGCGCAGCTTCTCGTAGCTGGTCCACGCCGGGTTGCGCCCCGCGTTGCCGGCCCTAGCGCGCAGCACGAAGTTGACGATCTCGTTGCGGAAGTCCTTCGGGTTGCCGATGCCGGCGGGCCGCTCGATCTTCTCGAGTTCGGCGTTGAGCGATGCGCGGTCGAAGACTTCGCCGGTGTCCACGTCGCGGAACTCCTGGTCCTGGATCCAGTAGTCGGCGTAGGTCACGTAGCGGTCGAAGATGTTCTGGCCGTACTCGCTGTAGCTCTCGAGGTAGGCGGTCTGGATTTCCTTGCCGATGAACTCGGCATAGCGCGGCGCCAGCAGCTCCTTGATGTAGCTGATGTACTTCTGCTCGACTTCCGGCGGGAACTGCTCGCGTTCGATCTGCTGCTCGAGCACGTACATCAGGTGCACCGGGTTGGCGGCCACCTCGGAGCTGTCGAAGTTGAAGACCTTGGAGATGATCTTGAAGGCGAAGCGGGTGGAAACGCCGCTCATGCCCTCGTCGACGCCCGCGTAGTCGCGGTACTCCTGGATCGACTTGGCCTTCGGGTCGGTGTCCTTGAGGTTCTCGCCGTCGTACACCTGCATCTTGCTGAAGGTGCTGGAGTTCTCGGGCTCCTTCAGGCGCGTGAGCACCGAGAGCTGGGCCATCATGCGCAGCGTTCCGGGGGCGCAGGGAGCGTTGGCCAGCGAGGAGTTGCGCACCAGCTTCTCGTAGATCTTGATTTCCTCGGAGGCGCGCAGGCAATAGGGCACCTTGACGATGTAGATCCGGTCGAGGAAAGCCTCGTTGTTCTTGTTGTTGCGGAAGGCCTTCCACTCGCTCTCGTTGCTGTGCGCCAGCACGATGCCGTCGAAGGGGATGGCGCCGAAGCCTTCGGTGCCCTTGAAGTTGCTTTCCTGCGTGGCGGTCAGCAGAGGGTGCAGCACCTTGATCGGCGCCTTGAACATCTCCACGAACTCCAGCAGGCCCTGGTTGGCCAGGCACAGGCCACCGGAGTAGGAGTAGGCGTCGGGGTCGTCCTGGGCGAAGGTCTCGAGCTTGCGGATGTCGACCTTGCCGACCAGCGAGGAGATGTCCTGGTTGTTCTCGTCGCCAGGCTCGGTCTTGGCGACCGCGATCTGCCGCAGCACCGACGGGTAGCGCTTGACGACCTTGAACTGGCGGATGTCGCCGCCGTACTCCTCGAGCCGCTTGACGGCCCAGGGCGAGAGAATTCGATTCAGGTAACGGCCCGGGATGCCGTATTCCTTTTCAAGAATCTCGGCGTCTTCGACCGCATCGAAGAGGCCGAGGGGCGATTCGTTCACCGGCGAGCCCTGGATGGCGTAGAAGGGCACGTGCTCCATGAGCTGCTTCAGGCGCTCCGCGATCGAGCTCTTGCCGCCGCCCACCGGGCCGAGCAGGTAAAGGATTTGCTTCTTTTCTTCCAGCCCCTGGGCCGCGTGGCGGAAATAGGACACCACCTGTTCTATGGCGTCCTCCATGCCATAGAACTCCTTGAATGCCGGATAGATCTTGATCACCTTGTTCGCGAAGATGCGCGAAAGGCGGGGGTCGTTGCGGGTGTCGACCAGCTGGGGCTCTCCGATGGCCTTGAGCATGCGCTCGGAGGCGGTGGCGTAGGCCATGGGATCACGCTTGCAGATGTCCAGGTAATCCTGCAGCGAGATGACTTCCTCGCGAGTGCGCTCGTAGCGGGCGGCAAAGTTGCTGATCACATCCATGGTCACGCCTCCTTAAGGTCGGTGGGCTTTTGGCCCGATGGCGTGCAGCAAAGGCCTTGCGCAACATTTAAAGGTGTGCCTGCCCATGGCTGCATGCCGCGGAAAACTCCCTTACAACAATCTGCTAACAATCAGCATAAAGCAAAGATTGAACCCGGCAAATCATTTGTTAATTCAGAACCACGACGCCAAGTAAAGTTCCAGAAAAAACAAGGAACAAATTTCCGGATTTCAGGTAAATTCAAAGGCTCGCTTTCTTAATTCTCTCCGGGTGAAAACACCTATGCCGAATGGCCATCGTCCGTCTTCGGCTTTTCTCCGGGAAAAAATCGCCTATTGAGCTTCGAGGCTCAAAAAACAGGCGTTCCTGTTGCAATAACGCGCGATCTGCCGTTCGGTTTATTGCTCAGCCGAAAAAAATATAAAAGCAAACCCTGAGCCACTTTGGGATAGGCGGCTCGCGTGAGTTGGCGTCGGTAGCGGGCTCGGGGAGGAGTCGGCATGTTCCTCGACGGTGCGATGCGCACCGTTGCCGTGCTTGCAGTCAGGCTCAAGGGCCCGTGTGCACCAGTTCGAAGACGCCGGTGTGGAGAACGGTCATGAAATGACCGGTGCTGGCGGTGAGGCCGTTGCCGAGTGAGGTCCCCGGTGCTACATGGCAGACGAGAAGGCGGGTCGAGGCGCCGCATTGCAGCCCGATGGACTCGGGCTCGCTGCCTTCAAGCAAGGCCCGCACATCTTCGGTGCTCAGGCGCGTGAGTTCTTGAGAGTCCTTGCCCATCCGCAGCTCCCAGCCGTTGTCGCCAGGCACCCGCTGCGGAGCAGGCCCGGCGCGCGCCGCGCGGTCATCAGCTGAAGAATTCCTTCGCCTTGTCGAACCAGCCCTTGTCGGTGGGGCTGTGCTTCTCTCCGCCCTTCTTGAGCGAATCGTCGAGCTCCTTGAGCAGCTTGCGCTGGAACTCGGTGAGCTTCACCGGCGTTTCGACGCGCACGTGGCAGTACAGGTCGCCCGGATAGCTCGAGTTCACGCCCTTGATGCCCTTGCCGCGCAGGCGGAACTGCTTGCCGCTTTGCGTGCCTTCGGGAATGTCGATGGCCGCCGCGCCCTTGAGCGTGGGTACGTTGATCTCGCCGCCGAGCGCGGCCGTGGTCACGCTCACCGGCACCACGCAGTGCAGGTTGTCGCCGTCGCGCTCGAAGATGTCGTGCTTCTTCAGGCGGATCTCGATGTAAAGGTCGCCCGGAGGGCCTCCGTTGACGCCGGGCTCGCCGCTGCCGGTGACGCGCATGCGCTGGCCGTCGTCGATACCGGCTCGGATCTTCACTTCGAGCGTCTTGTTGCGCTTGATCTTGCCCTGGCCGTGGCACGCGGTGCAGGGCTCGGGAATGATCTTGCCGCTGCCGTGGCAGGTGGGGCAGGTCTGCTGCACGCTGAAGAAGCCCTGGCGCATCTGCACCGCGCCCGCGCCGTGGCAGGTGGTGCAGGTGATGGGCTTGGTGCCGGGCTTCGCGCCCGAGCCGTGGCAGGTTTCGCACTCGTCCCAGGTGGGGATGCGGATCTCGGTGGTCTTGCCCTCGGCGGCTTCCTCGAGCGTGATCTCCATCGCGTAGCTCAGATCGCTGCCGCGGAAGACCTGGCGGCCGCCGCCTCCGCGGCCCCGGCCGCCGCCGAATACGTCGCCGAAGATGTCGCCGAATGCTTCCGCGAAGCCGCCGAAGCCTTCGGCGCCCGGGCCGCCGCGCATGTTGGGGTCGACGCCGGCATGGCCGTACTGGTCGTAGGCCGCGCGCTTCTGGCCGTCGGAGAGCATTTCGTAGGCTTCCTTGACCTCCTTGAACTTGGCCTCGGCCTCCTTCGAGGTGTCGCCGTGGTTGCGGTCAGGATGGTGCTTCATCGCGAGCTTGCGATAAGCCTTCTTGATTTCTTCCTCGCTCGCGTTCTTGGGGACGCCGAGGGTTTCGTAGTAGTCGCGTTTGGTGGCCATGGCAGGTCGATCGGGAGATCAGGGAAGCAGCTGGAACTCGGGTAACTTGAAGCGAGAAAGGCTGGAGCACCCTTCCAGGTGATCCAGCCTTGGTCGGCGGGCTGGAGATCAGCCCTTCTTGACTTCCTTCACTTCGGCGTCGACCACGTTGTCGTCAGCCTGTGCATGCGCAGCAGCTTCCGCGCCAGCCGCACCGGAGGCGGCCGAGGCGCCGGCCGCGGCCTGCGATTCGGCATACATCTTCTCGCCGAGCTTCTGGCTTGCGGTCATCAGCGTGTTGGTCTTTTCCTCGATCGCGGCCTTGTCTTCGCCCTTCAGCGCTTCCTCGAGGTCCTTGATCGCGGTCTCGATCGCTTCCTTCTCGGCGGCTTCCAGGCTGGCACCGTGTTCGCCCAGCGACTTCTTCACGCTGTGCACCATGGCTTCGCCCTGGTTGCGGGCCTGCACGATCTCGAGCTTCTTCTTGTCGTCGGCGGCGTTCAGCTCGGCGTCCTTCACCATCTTCTGGATCTCGTCCTCCGACAGGCCCGAGCTCGCCTTGATGGTGATCTTGTTTTCCTTGCCGGTGCCCTTGTCCTTGGCGCCGACGTGCAGGATGCCGTTGGCGTCGATGTCGAAGCTCACCTCGATCTGCGGCGTGCCGCGCGATGCCGGCGGAATGCCTTCGAGATTGAATTCGCCCAGCAGCTTGTTGCCCGCGGCGATGTCGCGCTCGCCCTGGAACACCTTGATGGTCACGGCCGGCTGGTTGTCCTCGGCGGTCGAGAAGGTCTGAGCGAACTTCGTCGGGATCGTGGTGTTCTTGGCGATCATCTTGGTCATGACGCCGCCCATGGTCTCGATGCCCAGCGACAGCGGGGTCACGTCCAGCAGCAGCACGTCCTTGCGGTCGCCCGAGAGCACCTGGCCCTGGATGGCGGCGCCGACGGCCACGGCCTCGTCGGGGTTCACGTCCTTGCGGGGTTCCTTGCCGAAGAAGGCCTTCACCTTTTCCTGCACCTTGGGCATGCGGGTCATGCCGCCGACCAGGATCACGTCGTTGATGTCGCCCACGCTGATGCCGGCGTCCTTGATGGCCAGTCGGCAGGGAGCGATGGTGCGCTCGATCAGCTCGTCGACCAGGCTTTCGAGCTTGGCGCGGGTGAGCTTGATGTTCAGGTGCTTCGGACCCGAGGCATCGGCCGTGATGTAGGGCAGGTTGATGTCGGTCTGCGCGCTGTTCGACAGCTCGATCTTGGCCTTCTCGGCGGCTTCCTTCAGGCGCTGCAGGGCCAGCACGTCCTTGCTCAGGTCGACGCCCTGTTCCTTTTTGAACTCGCCGATGATGTAGTCAATGATGCGCTGGTCGAAGTCTTCGCCGCCCAGGAAGGTGTCGCCGTTGGTCGACAGCACTTCGAACTGCTTCTCGCCGTCGACGTCGGCAATTTCGATGATCGACACGTCGAAGGTGCCGCCGCCGAGGTCGTACACGGCGATCTTGCGGTCGGCCTTGTCCTGCTTGTCCAGGCCGAAGGCCAGGGCAGCGGCGGTGGGCTCGTTGATGATGCGCTTGACGTCGAGGCCGGCGATGCGGCCGGCGTCCTTGGTGGCCTGGCGCTGGGCGTCGTTGAAGTAGGCCGGCACCGTGATCACGGCTTCGGTCACGGTTTCGCCGAGGTAGTCTTCGGCGGTCTTCTTCATCTTGCGCAGGATGTCGGCGCTGACCTGCTGCGGGGCCATCTTCTTGCCGCGCACTTCCACCCATGCGTCGCCGTTGTCGGCCTTGGCGATGGTGTAGGGCATCAGGTCGATGTCCTTCTGGACTTCCTTTTCCTCGAACTTGCGGCCGATCAGGCGCTTGATCGCGTACAGCGTGTTCTTGGGGTTGGTGACGGCCTGGCGCTTGGCCGAGGCACCGACCAGCACTTCACCGTCTTCCTGGTACGCGACGATCGACGGCGTGGTGCGCGCACCTTCCGAGTTCTCGATCACACGCGTGGTGTTGCCTTCCATGATCGACACGCACGAGTTGGTGGTGCCGAGGTCGATGCCGATGATCTTTGCCATGTTCTTACTCCTGAAAGCCTGAAAGTTATGTTGTTATGAACGTGTGGATAACCCGTTGCGATTCAAGGGACGAAACGGGGATTTCCTGTGGGAATCTTGTGTGCGGAAGTGCCGTTCACTTCGGCGCGCTGACCGTCACCAGCGCCGGGCGCAGCACGCGCTCGTTGATGGTGTAGCCCTTCTGCAGCACGCTCACCACGGTGTTGGGTTCCTGGTCGGCGGGCACCATGGAGATGGCCTGGTGCTGGTGCGGGTCGAACTTGGTGCCGGGTGCGGGGGCCACTTCGATCACCTTGTTGCGTTCGAGCGCGCTCTTGAGCTGGCGCAGCGTGGCTTCGGCGCCTTCGCGGATCTGCTCGGGCGTGGCGTCCTTGACGGCCAGGCCGGCTTCCAGGCTGTCGGTCACCGGCAGCAGGCTTTCGGCAAAGGCCTCGACGGCGAACTTGCGGGCCTTGCTGATTTCCTCGTCCGCGCGGCGGCGGGCGTTCTGCACATCGGCCTGGGCGCGCAGGTACTGGTCGGCAAGCTCGGCATTCTTGGTCTGCAGCGCGGCGAGTTCGCCCTGGGCCACGGCCAGTGCGTCGAGCGCCTCGGCTTCATTGGCGAATTGCGCAGCCTCCAGTTCTTCGGGGCTTGGCTCGCCTTGCAGCATTTGAGAATTCTGTGCGGATTGTTGCGGGTCAGACATTTTTCAAAGAACCGGTACGTGCCGGGAAACAGACGATAGCCAGCCACTTGGGGCTGGCCAGAGGCTTTTCAAGCGAAAAATAGGGCGGAAATGGCCTCGGAGACACAAAAAAGGCCCGGAATCGGGCCTTGGAGCCTTCGGCCCGGGTGCTCAGTGCGCGTCGAGCAGTTCGACGTCGAACTTGAGAGTGGCGTTCGGGGGGATCACGCCGCCGGCGCCGCGG
Organism: Variovorax sp. TLI9-5A; assembly: GCF_056867935.1. NCBI lineage: Bacteria > Pseudomonadati > Pseudomonadota > Betaproteobacteria > Burkholderiales > Comamonadaceae > Variovorax > Variovorax sp. TLI9-5A. The sequence goes on from NZ_CP200310.1 coordinate 2,543,879, forward strand.
GCACCGTAGCCCAGCGATGCGGGAATGATCAGCGTGCGCTTGCCGCCGATCTTCATGCCGGCCACGCCTTCGTCCCAGCCCTTGATGACCTGGCCCGCGCCCAGCGAGAACGCGAAGGGGTCGTTGCGGTCGCGGCTGGAGTCGAACTTGGCGCCTTGCACGCCGTCGTTGTAGAGCCAGCCGGTGTAATGCACATGCACGTGCTGGCCGGCCTTGGCTTCGGCGCCGGTGCCGACTTCGGTGTCTTCGTATTGCAGGCCGGAGGGAGTGGTGGGCATGGGAAACGCTCCTTGCGTCGATGTGAGATCCGTGGATCGAAGGCGCGGAGTTTACCGAGGCCCGGCGGGCTGCCCCGCCGTCCGTCAGCCGTGGCTGCTGTCGTCGCCGGCCGGCGCGGGTGCGGGAGCAGGTGCCGCGAGGGGATCGGAGGAGGGAGCCGCGGCCGGCGTAACCGGGGTTGCGGCAGGGGCGGCGGGAGCGGCTGCCGCCGGCGCGGCAGGCGCCGTTGCCGCGGCCTTCTTCAACTGGCCGAGCTGCCATTTGCCGGCGAAGGCCTGCAGGTCGGACAGGCGCTTGAGCAGGTCCTGCCCGCTGAGCGTGAGGCTGTAGCCGTCGCTGCCGTGGCCGACGAGGCCGGCCTCGCGCAACTCCTTGATGCGGGTGTTGAGCGTGTTGGGAGTGATGCCGCCCACGCTGTCCTGCAACAGCCGGAAGGTCTGCGCGTGGCCGTCGCGCAGCGCCCAGAGCACGCGCAGCGCATAGCGGGCTTCGAGCAGGGCGAGCAACTGGCTGACGGCTGCGGTTTCCTTGGTACTCATCGACATCATCTCCTCGAAGCTGGGCGGGCCGTCGACCTGCGGGGGACAGGGCGATGCCTCGCGTTCTTGTGGTTGGTTATGAACCGTCTCGTTGGCCGGCGACTATAGCGCAATCGATGAGGATGCTACTAGTTTTGTAGCTGTCAGGGCAAGCTGGATGCGGGCTGTGAGACAAAGCCTCACAAATTGGGGTATTCGGCCATCGCTTCGCCCAACCGGATCGCGCGGCCGGGCGACCACTGCGGGTTGAAAGCCAGCGCGGGCGCCGGGAAGAGCATGACGACGGTGGAGCCCAGCAAGAATCGGCCCATCTCGTCGCCCTTGCGGATGTCGATCTGCTGGTCGGTGTAGTGCCACTCGCGCAGCTCGCCCACGCGCGGCGGATTGACCACGCCGTGCCACACGGTGGCCATGCTGCCGACGATGGTGGCGCCCACCAGCACCAGCACGAAGGGACCGCGCGCCGATTCGAAGACGCACACCACGCGCTCGTTGCGCGCGAAGAGGCCCGGCACGCCGCGCGCCGTGGTCGGGTTGACGGAGAACAGGTCGCCCGGCACGTGGATCATGCGCACCAGCCGCCCGTCGCAGGGCATGTGGATGCGGTGGTAGTCCTTCGGACTCAGGTAGAGCGTCGCGAAGCTGCCGTGCGCGTACTTCGCGGCGAGAGTGGCGTCGCCGCCCACCAGCGCGGTGGTCGTGTAGTTGTGGCCCTTGGCCTGGAAGATCTGGTCGCCTTCGATCGCGCCGAACTGGCTGATCGCGCCATCCACCGGGCAGACCAGGTCGGCCTGCGCGAGGGGCCGGGCGCCGGGCTTGAGTTCGCGCGTGAAGAACTGGTTGAAGCTCTTGTAGTGGCCGATGTCCGACTCGAGCGCCTCGCCCATGTCCACGCCGTACTTGGCCACGAAGCGCCGGATGATCCACGTCGTCACGGCGCCCCGCTCCTTGCCCGCGACCCAGCCGGCGAAATTGGTCAGGGCCTGCTTGGGAAACAGGTATTGGGGCAGTACGGCGGAGCGGTCGGACACGTGGGAATGATCTGGAAAGCGGATCGGAGGGGCATTCTATAAAGGGCTTTCCGCCCGGGACGTAGGAAGCTTCCCTTGGTTCCCCCGGCCAGCCCCTGCCGATCGCGCCGCATCAGTCGGGCTTGATCCCTGCCGCCTTGATCACCTGAGCCCACTTCTCCACCTCGGCCTTCTGGAAGGCCGCGATCTGCACGGTGCTCAGGTCGGCCGGCTCCATGCCGAAGCCCTTGAGCTTGTCCTGCATCTCCGGCGTCGCGAGGATCTTGCGGATCTCGGTGTGCAGCCGGTCGACCACCGGCGCGGGCGTTTGTGCGGGCACGAAGATCGCCTGCCACGACACCACCTCGAAATCCTGCAGGCCCGGCACGCCCGATTCGGCCACCGTCGGCACGTCGGGCATCGAGGCCAGCCGCTTCGACGAGGTGACGGCGATCGCGCGCAGCTTGCCGCTCTGGATGTGCGGGCCGGCCACCACCGTGGTGTCGAACATCATGTCGACCTGACCGCCGATCACGTCCTGGATCGCCGGGCCGCTGCCCTTGTACGGGATGTGCGTGAACTTCACGCCCGACTTGTAGGCCAGCAGCTCCAGCGCCAGGTGCTGCGAGGTGCCTGTGCCGGCCGATGCCGACGAGAGCCCGCCCGCCTTGCCCTTGCTGGCGGCGATCACGTCGTTCAGCGTCTTGTAGGGGCTCGCCTGGTTCACCACCAGCACCACCGGGTTGGTGCCGATCAGCGTCACCGGCGCGAACGACTTCTGCGGGTCGTAGCCGAGCTTCGGATACAGGCTCACGTTGATCGCGTGCGAGCTGATGGTGCCGCCCACCAGCGTGAAGCCGTCGGGCGCGGCGCGCGAGCCGATCTCCGAGCCCACGCTACCGCCGGCGCCGCCCTTGTTGTCGATGATCACCGTGGTGCCCAGCACCGGGCCCAGCTTCTGCCCGATCAGCCGGCCCAGCACGTCGGTGGTGCCGCCTGCCGGAAACGGCACGAGGTAGGTGATGGGCTTGCCCGTGGGCCAGTTGCCGCTGCCCTGGGCGAAGGCCGCCGGAAGCGCGACGGCGACCGAAGATGTGAGAGAAGAGGCGAGGGCGGTGCGGATGAGTGTGCGGCGTTGCATGCGAAGTCTCCTTGGGTTGTCAGTTGGCGCCGGCTGCCGTTCAGGGCAGGTCGACGATCTCGATCCAGTTCGGGTTCTTGCCCACGTCCAGGTGCTGGGGCTTGCCCAGTGCGCCGGTGGTGCCGTCGATGGTGTGGAGCGAGATGCCGTTCGATTCCTGCCCCGCCGCGATCAGGTAGCGGCCGGTGGAGTCGATGGCGAAGCCGCGCGGCCCCTTCTCGGTCGGCGTCTGGCCCAGCGGCTGCAGCTGGCCGGTGGCGGCATCGACCTTGAAGGCCGAGAGCGTGCTCGAGGTGCGCTCCGATGCGTAGAGAAAGCGCCCGTCCGGCGTCAGGTGCAGGTCGGCGGCCCAGGGCTTGCCGGTGAAGCCGGCGGGCAGGGTGGTGGTGCTCTGTTCGAGCCTGAGCGTGCCGCGCGCGGCATCCCATGCGAACACGTGCAGCGCTGCGTCGAGCTCGTCCAGCAGGTAGACATGGCGCTGCGCCTTGTCCCACACGAAGTGGCGCGGGCCCGACTTGGCGGCGGTGGTGGTCAGCGGCGGATCGTTGGGCGAGAGCAGGCCCTTCTCCGCGTCGAAGCGCCAGCTCGACACGTTGTCGCCGCCCAGGCTGGTGGCGAGCACGAAGCGGTTGCTCGCGTCGGCGTGGATGGCGTGCGCGTTGGGCGCCGTCTGGATCAGCTGGTGGATGGGGCCCACCGTGCCGTCCTTGCCCACCGCGTTGACCGTGATCTTGCCGCCCTGGTAGGAGGCCGCGAACAGCCACCTGCCGCTCGCGTCGAGGTCGAGGTTGGCCATGCTGTCGGCCAGCGGGGCCTCGCTCAGCTTCTGCAGCCTGCCGCTGGCGCCGTCGATCGAAAGGGCGGTCACGCGAAACGGCTGCGAGCGCAGTGCGGCATACAGCACGCGCTTGTCGCGGCTCACCACCATCGGCATCACCGTGCCGCCGACGTTCAGCGTCTGCACCGGCTTGAGCGCGCCCTGGCCCCGGTCGAGTTCGAGCACCGAGATTTCCTGGCTGTCGGCGTTCGACACGTAGACCCAGGTGGCGGCCTGCGCGTGCGCCGCCGCGGCCGCACACACCAGCGAAGCGATGATTGCCTTCATGGCGAGCCGCCTCAGGGCTTGATGCCCAGCTTGGTGATGAGCTGCCTGAAGTACTCGTTGTCCTTCGCCAGAGTTTCCTTGAAGGCCGCGCCGTCGGTGTAGACGTAGCCCAGGTTCTGCTTGTCCATCACCTCGCGCAGCGCCGGCTCCTTCGCGGTCCTGGCTGCGATGTCGCGCAGCTTGGCCATCACTTCGGGCGGTGTGTTCTTCGGCGCGCCGAGGCCGCGCCAGGTGCCGATCGAGATGTCGATGCCGCGCTCCTTGGCCGTGGGCACCTTGTCGAAGGCGGGCAGGCGCTTGTCGGCCATCACCATCAGCATCTTGAGCTTGCCGGCCTGCACGTAGGTCGAGACCTCGGCCGGGCTCACGGCCACCGCGTCGACGTGGCCGCCCAGCAGCGCCAGCACCGCGGGGTTCGCGCCCTGGAAGGGGATGTGGTTGAACCTGGCGCCGGTCTTGTCCTCCAGCGCAGAGGCCGCCAGGTGCCAGATCGAGCCCGTGCCCGAGTTGCCCACGCCCATCTCGCCCGGCTTCTTCTTCGCCGCGGCGACGAATTCCTCGATGGTGTTGTAGGGCGAGTCGGCCTTCACCGTGATGGCGGCCGGATCGGCGTTGAGCTGCGCGATGGGCTGGAAGTCGTCGTAGTTGAATTTGGCAAGGCCCAGATGCGGCAGCGTCAGCAGCTCGACCGTGAGCACCGCAAGCTTGTAGCCGTCGGGCTTGGAATGGATCACCTCGTTCCAGCCGATGGCGCCGCCCGCGCCGGGGCGGTTCACGATCACGATGCTCTCGGACATGTGCTTGCGGCTCGCGTCCGCGAAGGCGCGCGCCAGCGCGTCGGTGCCGCCGCCGGGCTGGTAGGGCACGACCAGCTCGACCACGTGGTTCGGGTAGTCGTTGCCGGCGGCACGGGCCGCTGGCGCCGCGGCGCCGAAGGCGATGCACGCCGCGCCCGTGAGGGCTGCGAGCTTGCGCAGGAATCGGATCGTCATCTTTTTTGTCTCCGTTTGTGGTTGTTGAAAAACTGGGTGTGAAGGAAAAAGGCTCAGGGCATGTACTGCCCGCCGTTCACCTCGATCACCTGACCTGTGACGTAGCCCGAGAGCTGTTCCGAGGCGAGATAGAGGAAGGCGCCCACGCACTCGTCCGGCGTGCCGATGCGCGCCATCGGGATGCTCGCCTTGAAGCTCTCCAGCATCGCGGGCGTCGAGAAGCGGTCGTGGAACGGCGTCTGGATGACCCCCGGCGCCACCGCGTTCACGCGGATGCGGTCGCCCGCCAGCTCCCTCGCGAGCCCGTGGGTCGCCGTGCTCACGAAGCCCTTCGAGCCCGCGTAGAGGTACGCGCCCGGGCCACCGCCGGTGCGCGCCGCGACCGAAGTCACGTTGATGATGTTGCCGCCGCCGTGCGCGCGCATCAGCGGAACCACCTCGCGGCAGAACGAGAGCACCGAGCGCGCGTTGATGTGCAGCACCTCGTCGAAGAGCGCGTCGTCGAACTCGGCGATGGGCACCCGCTTGACCAGGCTGCCCGCGTTGTTCACCAGCACGTCGATGCGCCCGAGCTGCGCCGCGGCCTGCCTCACGCACTCGCGGATCGCGCCCGTGTCGCGCACGTCGGCCTTGAGCGCGAAGGCGTTGCCGCCGGCCGCGCGGATGGTGTCGACCACCTGGTTCGCCGCGTCGGCGGAGCTGTTGTAGTGCACCGCCACGCGCATGCCGCGCGCGGCGAAGGCGATGGCCACCGCCGCGCCGATGCCGGTGCTGGCGCCGGTGACGAGGGCGGTGCGGTCCTTGAGATCTTCCATGAGGGGCTCCTTGGATGAAGAGACTGATCGACGAAAGGAATCGGCACGGTGCGAGCGTGGCTGGCCGCGCCGCACCGCGCCGCGCCGCACCGCGCGGCGCGGCGCGGCGGCCGTGCCTCCTCAGGTCACGGGTGCGGGGTTGAACAGCACCAGCGCGTTGTGCAGCTTCCAGTGCTCGGCCCAGGTCTTGCGGCGGCCGCTGGCCACCTCGAGCATCAGCCGGAAGAGCTCCCAGCCCACGTCCTCGATGCTGGCCTCGCCGTCGGCGATGCGGCCCGCGTTCACGTCCATCAGGTCGTGCCAGCGGCGCGCGAGGTCGCTGCGCGTGGCGACCTTGATCACCGGCACCTCGGCCAGACCGTAGGGCGTGCCGCGGCCGGTGGTGAACACGTGCAGGTTGATGCCGGCGGCCAGCTGCAGCGTGCCGCAGATGAAGTCGCTGGCGGGCGTGGCGGTGTAGATCAGGCCCTTGTTCAGACCCTTGTGCGCCGCCTTTTCGCCGGGCGCGAGCACGCCGCTGATCGGCGCGGAGCCCGACTTGACGATGGAGCCCATCGCCTTCTCCACGATGTTGGAGAGCCCGCCCTTCTTGTTGCCCGGCGTGGTGTTGGCGCTGCGGTCGACCAGGCCCTTCTTCAGGTAGGCGTCGTACCAGGCCATCTCTCGGATCATGGCCTCGGCCACTTCCGGCGTGGCGGCGCGCGAGGTGAGCTGGTCGATGCCGTCGCGCACCTCGGTGGTCTCGGAGAACATTACGGTGGCGCCCGCGCGCACCAGCAGGTCGGTGCAGAAGCCCACCGCCGGGTTGGCGGTGACGCCGGAGAAGGCATCGCTGCCGCCGCATTGCACGCCCACCACCAGCTCGCTGGCGGGCACGGTCTCGCGCTTGCGTGCGTTGAGCCGGGCGAGGTGCTCCTCGGCCTGGCGCATGACCGAATCGATCATCGACATGAAGCCGACGTGCGCCTCGTCCTGCAGGCAGACCACGTCGAGCGCTGCATCGGTCGCGGTGCCCGCGCGCTGGTCGGCGATGGGAATGCTGCCCGGCGGCAGCAGCCGCTCGGGCTGCAGCTTCTCGCAGCCCAGGCTCACCACCATCACCTCGCCGCCGAAGTTCGGATTGAGGCTGATGTTACGCAGCGTGCGGATGGGCACGATGGCATCGGGCGCGTCGATGGCCACGCCGCAGCCGTAGGTGTGTTCCAGCGCCACCACGTCGTCGACGTTGGGATACTTCGGCAGCAGCTCGGACTTGATGCGCTGCACCGCGAATTCGGTGACGCCCGCCACGCACTGCACCGTCTGCGTTATGGCCAGGATGTTGCGCGTGCCCACCGAGCCGTCGGCGTTGCGGTAGCCCTCGAAGGTGTAGCCCTCCAGCGGCGGCAGGGCAGGGGGCTTGACCGTCGCGATGGGCAGGCCGTCGAGCTCGGGCGCGGTCGGCATGCGCATGACCCGCTCGTGCACCCAGCTGCCGCGCGGCAGCGCCTTCTGCGCGTAGCCGATCACCACGTCGTAGCGGCGGATGGCGTCGCCTGCGGCGAAGTCGACCAGCGCGACCTTGTGGCCCTGGGGCACGTTGTCCACCAGCCGCAGGCCGTCGGGGAATTCCGCGCCGGCCTTCAGTCCGCCGTCGTTGGCGACGATGGCCACGTTGTCTGCCGCGTGGATGCGGATGTAGAGCGGTGGGCGGATGGGTTCGGGCATCATGCGCTCCTTGCTTACTTCACGACCATGAACATGCTGGGCAGCCAGGTCGAGAACGCGGGAACGAATGTGACCACTCCCAGCGCAAAGATCAATGCCCCGTAGAACGGCCAGATGGTCTTCATCACCGCGCCCACAGACACCCCGCCGATCGCGCAGCCGACGAACTGCGTTGTGCCCACGGGCGGCGTGTTCAGGCCCAGCGCGCAGTTGATGAGCATCACGATGCCGAACTGCACCGAAGTCATGCCGTACTGCTGCGCGATGGGCAGGAAGATCGGCGTGCACAGCAGGATGGTGGCCGCCATGTCCAGGAAGGTGCCCAGCACGAACAGGATGATGTTGATGAGCAGGAAGATCACCCACGGCGTGCTCGTGACCTGCGACAGCATCTGGCCCGTGAGCTCGGCCACGCCGTACAGGCTGATGAGGTAGCCGAAGGTGCTGGAGATGCCGATCAGCAGCAGGATCACGCCGGTGGTGCGTACCGCCTTCGACGCGGCCTTGACGAAGTGTTCCCACTTCAGCGTGCGGTACACGAAGATCGTGAGGGCCAGCGCGTAGAGCACCGCCACCGCCGCCGACTCGGTGGCCGTGAAGATGCCCGACAGGATGCCGCCCAGGATCAGCAGCACCACGAAGAGGCCCGGCAGCGCCGCCGCGAACGAGCGCGCCACGATGGCCCAGCCCGGGAAGGTGCCGGCAGGGTAGCCGCGCTTCACCGCCACCAGGTAGGCGGCCGCGAGGTTGCTGATGGTGAGCACCGCTGCGGGCAGCAGCGCCGCGAGGATCAGCGCCGCGATCGACACCTTGCCGCCCGCGGCCAGCGAATAGATGATGAGGTTGTGGCTGGTCGGCATCAGCGCGCCCACCAGTGCCGCGTGGGTCGTCACGTTGACTGCGTAGTCGGCGTGATAGCCCTCCTTCTTCATCATCGGGATCATCACCGCGCCCATGGCCGAGACGTCCGCCACGGGCGAGCCCGAGACTCCGCCGAACAGCGTGCAGGCCACCACGTTCGACATGCCCAGGCCGCCGCGCACGTGGCCCACGAGATCGCGCGCCAGATTGACGATGCGGTCCGCGATGCCGCCGTAGAGCATCAGCTCGCCGGCGAAGATGAAGAACGGAATCGCGAGGAACGAGAAGATGCCCATGCCCGAGGTCATCTGCTGGAAGCCGACCGCCAGCGGCAGGCCTTCATAGAGCAGCGTGGCCAGGGCCGACAGGCCGATGGAGAAAGCCACCGGCACGCCCAGCAGGAGGAAGAGCGTGAACGAGAGGCAGAGAATGAGCAGAGGAATGGTCATGGTGGCTCAGGCCCAGGCAGGTTCGACTTCGCGGCCCTGGGCGAGCGCGATGATGTGTTCGATGGAGAACATCACGATGAGGACGCCCGACACGGCGGCGGGCACGTACTTCCAGCCCTCGGAAATCCAGAGCGTGGGCAGGCGGTAGTCCCACACCGATTCGGCCAGTTCGGCGCAGTTCCAGGCCATGGCCAGGCCGAACAGCAGGATCAGCGCGTGGATGAGGTATTCCATCTTCAGCCGCAGCCAGTCGGGTGCGAGGACGAGGAATGATTCGAGCCCGATGTGGCCCGCGTCGCGCACGCCCACGGCCACGCCGAGCATGGTGACGTAGAGCACCAGCAGCAGCGCGAGGCTTTCGGCCCAGGTGGGGGTGTTGTTGAGCACGTAGCGGCCGAACACCTGCCAGCTCACGGCGCAGATGACCGCGACGAGACCGAGGATGCCCAACCACATGCAGGCACGGGCGAGCGTGCGGCAAAGTTTGGTGTACATATTTCCAGCGCGAAAAATGGAAAGGCCCCGCCTCTTCGTGGAACACTGAGGAACCGGCTTTGCCGGGCCTCAGGTGTTGTCCCCGGTAGGGGGAAGGAGAAGCGACACGAAGTGCGCGAAGCCTGGGGGCGAGCCCTGTTTACTTCGTGTCCTGCACGCGCTTGACGAGGTCTTTCAGCTTCGCGTCGGTGATGAACTTGTCGTACACCGGCTTCATTGCTGCCTGGAACGGAGCCTTGTCGACCTCGATGATCTCGGCGCCGCCGGCCTTGACCGTGGCCAGCGACTTCACTTCGCGCTCTTCCCACTGCTTGCGCATGTAGGGCACCGACTCCTTGGCGGCCTGGCGGATCCAGCCCTGCTCCTCGGCGGAGAGCTTGTCCCATGCGCGCTTGGAGAACAGCAGCATCTCGGGCGCCATCGAGTGCTCGGTCTTGCTGTAGTACTTGGCCACTTCGAAGGCGCGCGCGCTCTCGTACGTGGGGTAGTTGTTCTCGGCGGCGTCGATCAGGCCGGTTTTGAGGCCCGTGTAGACCTCGCCCATGGGCATGGGCGTGGCGTTGGCGCCCATGGCTTCCAGCATCGACACCCACAGGTCGGACTGCTGCACGCGAACCTTCAGGCCCTTCATGTCGGCGAAGCTGCGCACAGGCTTCTTGGCGGTGAACATCGAGCGCGCGCCGCTGTCGTAGTAGGCCAGGCCGATGAAGCCCTGCTTCTCGCACGACTTCAGGATCTCTTCGCCGATCGGGCCGTCGAGCACCTTGTGCAGGTGGTCGACCGAGCGGAACAGGAAGGGCATGGTCGGCACCTGCGTCTCGGGGCAGATGTTGTTCATGGGCGCGATGTTCACGCGCACCATCTGCAGCGCGCCGATCTTGGTCTGCTCGATCGTGTCCTTCTCGCTGCCGAGCGAACTGTTGTTGAACACCTTGATGCTGTGCTTGCCGCCCGACAGCGCCTTCAGGCGCTCGCCCATGAACTTCACGGCGGTGACGGTGGGGTAGTCGTCGGGGTGGATGTCGGCCGAACGGAACTCGGTGGCGTGTGCAGCCATGGTGGTCAGCGCGGCTGCGGCGCACGCGGAAAGTGCGATCAGGGTCTTCTTGGCGAATTTCATTTGTCTCGTCCTCTGCTTGGTGGTTGTTGAAAAGGGGAATCAGCTGCCGAAGGCCGGCTCCGGCATGCCCTGCGCGCCGGGCCGCAGCGCGAACACGCCGCCGGCCAGCGGCTGGTCCGACAGGTCGATGCCGCCGGGGCGGATCGAGGTGACGAACAGGGTGTCGAGGCCCGCGCCGCCGAAGGCGCACATGGCGGGCTTCTTCACCGGCACTTCGAGCGAGCGGTCGAGCCGGCCGTCGGGTGTGAAGCGGTGCACCAGGCCGGCGTCGTTGCCGCAGATCCAGTAGCAGCCGTCGGTGTCCATGGCGGCGCCGTCGGGGCGCCCGGGCAGGGGCTTCATGTCGACGAAGAGGCGCCGGTTGCCCGGCGTGCCGGTGGCTGTGTCGTAGTCGAAGGCCCAGACGGCCTGCACCGTGGGGTGCGAATCCGACAGGTACATCGTGCGGCCGTCGGGGCTGAAGGCCAGGCCGTTGGGCACGATGAGGTCGTCGAGGCGAAGGGCGGCTTTGCCGTCGCCCTTGCCGTAGCTGTAGAGGCGGCCGACGCGCGCACCTGCGGCCATGTCCAGCAGCATGGTGCCGGCCCAGAAGCGGCCCTGGCGGTCGCAGCGGCCGTCGTTGAAGCGCATGGCAGGGGCGGCGTGGTCGACGGGGGCGAGCGGCGTGGAGGCCAGCGTGCCGTCGGCCTGCGGCTTCAGCGAGAAGAGGCCGCTTTCCATGCCGGCGATCCACTCGCCGGGCGCATCGGCGCGCGGCGCGATGCAGGCGATCATTTCATCGGCCTTCCACTGCGCGTGGCCTTCGCCCGCATGCCAGCGGTTCAGCGTCCGTGCCGGAATGTCGACCCAGTACAGCGCCTGCTCGGCGGCATGCCACACCGGGCTTTCGCCAGTGCCGTTGCGCGCGTCGAGGACGAGTTCAGCTTGCATCGCCTCAATCGCCTGCATCGCCGAATGGGCCCTGTGCGGTGAAGGCGCCGCCCTGGTAGATGGCGTTCGGATCGGTCGGCGCGACCGGGGGCTGCTGCTCGACCTTGTCGCGGAACACCTCGGAGCTGTCCTGCGGCACGAAGCCCAGGTGCGCGGCCGCGCTGTTGTCCCACCACACGTCGCGGTTGTTCGACATGCCGTAGACCACCGTGTGCTTCACGTCCGGGGTGAAGAGCGACTTCTCGATCAGCGAGGTCAGGTCGCGGTAGCTGAGCCAGGTGCTCATCATCCGGCGGTTGGCCGGCTCGGGGAAGGAGGAGCCGATGCGGATGCTCACCGTCTCGATGCCCCAGCGGTCGAAGTAGAACTGCGCGACGTCCTCGCCGAAGGACTTCGACAGGCCGTAGTAGCCGTCGGGCCGGCGCGCGGCGTGAGCGTCGATGTGCTCGGTCTGCCTGTAGAAGCCGATCACGTGGTTCGAGCTCGCGAACACCACGCGCTTCACGCCGTGGCGGCGCGCGGCCTCGTAGATGTGGAACACGCCCTTGATGTTGGCCTCGAGGATTTCCTCGAAGGGCCGCTCCACCGATACGCCGCCCAGGTGGACGATGGCGTCGCAGCCTTCGACCAGCGCATGCACCGCGGCCTTGTCCGCGAGATCGCAGGGCACGGTTTCCTCGTTCGCGCCGGTGGCCGGCGCCAGCGAGGCGATGTCGGACAGGCGCAGCACGTTCGCATAGGGCTTGAGCCGCTCGCGCAGCACCTTGCCGAGGCCGCCGGCCGCGCCGGTCAGCAGGAGGCGGTTCATCTTGTTGTTGTCTGTCATGGTTGCGCGTCCTTGCATGCTGGGGTCATGGTTTCCGAGGGGCTGCGGTCGCGGCGGCTTCGCGGAAGCGGCCGGTACGATGCCGGTGAAGCAAGGTCGAGGTCGCGAGGTCGAAAAGGCGCTGCATTTCGGTGCCGTGGAAACCGAAGGCCGCTGGTGGATAAGCCCGCGACGCTTGGGAGTTGAGTGATAAGTTATCTGTTGTCGTACAACTAGTTTGGAGATTATCATCGTGGCCATGGTTCAGACGACTGCGGGTAATCCCTTGGTGTCGGACGCTCCGGCGGAAGCGGGCTCCTCGGCTTCTTCCTTCGTGGGGCGTCCGCGCCAGCGCGCGCGCGGCCTCGCGCACGGGCTGGTCGAAGACTTGGGCGAGAAGATCCGCAGCCAGTCGCTGCGGCCGGGCGACAAGCTCCCCACCGAGTCGGCCATCATGCAGGCCTACGGCGTAAGCCGCACAGTGGTGCGCGAGGCGCTTTCGAAGCTGCAGGCCGCGGGGCTGGTCGAGACGCTGCACGGCGTGGGCACCTTCGTGCTGCAACCGCGCACTGGCGGCGTGTTCCGCCTCGATCCGGGCGAGATCGCCGCGTCGGTCGACGTGCTTGCCGTGCTGGAGCTGCGCATCAGCCTGGAGACCGAGTCGGCCGGCCTTGCCGCCAGCCGCCGCACCGACGGGCAGCTCGTGGCCATGCGCCAGGCGCTCGACGACTTCGAGCGCAACGTGGTCGTGGCAGGCGACACCGTGGGGCCCGACTTCCGCTTCCACCTGCAGATCGCCGAGTCGACCGGCAACCCGTACTTCGCGGACATCATGCGGCACCTGGGCACCACGCTCATCCCACGCACCCGCATCAGCGCCATTCGTACCCACGAGGGTGGGGCGCCTTACCTGAGCCGCGTCAACCGCGAGCACGAAGAGATCTACGCGGCCATCGCCCGGCGCGACCCCGAGTCGGCGCGCGCCGCCATGCGCATCCATCTGACCAACAGCCGCGAGCGGCTGCGCATGGCGCAGGAAGCGGCGCAGCAGAAGGCGAAGGCCGATGCTTCCGCGGCAGGCGGTGCCGACGCAGCCGTGCCGTCGGCCGACGGCGCTTCATCCCACTGATATTTTTCTTGTCCGCCATGCTGGACAAGTCATCTCTCCAGTTGTACGATGACTGATAACTTGTGCCGCAAGTCGCGCGCAAGGCCATGACGACCATCGAACAACAGGAGGCAGCATGACCATCTCCCGACGCGGCGCACTCGGCGCCGCACTGGCCACGACCCTGGCCGCCAGCCTGCCGGCGCGTTCCTTCGCGCAAGCAGCCGCAGGCGCCCAGGGCGGCACCGGCAATTGGCCCTCGAAGCCGATCCGGATCATCGTTCCGTACCCGCCGGGCGGTTCGTCCGACATCATCGCGCGGGCCATCAGCCAGCCGCTGTCGGAGGCGCTGGGCCAGTCGGTGATCATCGACAACAAGGCCGGTGCCAACGGCAACCTCGGCGCCGACCTGCTGGCCAAGGCGCCGGCCGACGGCTACACGCTGATGCTGTGCGACCTCGGCGCGCTGGCCATCAGCCCGTCGCTGTACCCCAAGCTGCCTTTCGATCCGTCGAAGGACCTGCGCAGCGTTTCCATGCTGGCCTATTCGCCCCACCTGCTGGTGGTGCACCCCTCGGTGCAGGCGAGCACGCTGAAGGAGCTGGTCGAGCTCTCGAAGAAAAGCGATCTCAACTTCGCCGTCACCGCCAGCGGCAGCACCGCGCACCTCGCGGGCATCGAGCTGCAGCGCCGCATCGGCGCCAAGTGGGAATACGTGCCCTACAAGGGCGGCGTGCAGGCGGTGCTCGACACCGTCTCGGGCCAGACCCAGGTGCTCATGAACGGCATGCTCGCCACCTACCCGCAGGTGCAGGCGGGCAAGCTCAAGCTGGTTGCCGTGTCCAAGGCCACGCGCATGCCGCTGATCGGCAGCGTGCCCACCATCGCGGAGCAGGGCGCTCCCGGCTACGAGTCGGGCACCTGGCAGGGCATGGTCGCCGCGCGCGGGGTGTCCGACGCGATCATCAACCGGCTCAACCGCGAGCTGGTGCGCATCATCCGCACCGCCGACATCCGCGCCCGCCTCGCGGGCCAGGGCGCCGAGGTCGTGACCATGACCGCGCCCGAGCAGGACCAGTTCTTCGCCAAGGAGCGCGCGCGCTGGGCGCAGGTCATCAAAGAGGCCAACGTCAGGCTCGACTGACCGGCTGCCACACCCCTTTTCTTTTTCCCAATCTTCACTGGACTCTTCCCGATGAACCCGCAAGAACTCAAGACCATCATGGGCTCCGGCCTGCTCTCGTTTCCGTTGACCGACTTCGACAGCAACGGCGACTTCAACAAGAAGGGCTACCAGCAGCGCCTCGAATGGCTGGCTCCCTACGGCGCGAGCGCGCTGTTCGCGGCCGGCGGCACGGGCGAGTTCTTCTCGCTGACCGGCGACGAGTACCCCGGCATCATCCAGACCGCGGTCGACACCTGCCGCGGCGTGGTGCCGATCATCGCGGGCGCGGGCGGCCCCACGCGCTTCGCCATCCAGTGCGCTCAAGCCGCCGAGAAGGCCGGCGCGCACGGCATCCTGCTGCTGCCGCACTACCTCACCGAAGCCGGCCAGGAAGGCCTGGCCGCGCACGTCGAGGCCGTGTGCAAGAGCGTGAAGTTCGGCGTGATCGTCTACAACCGCGCCACCAGCCGCCTGAAGCCCGACACCCTGGCCGCGCTGGCCGAGCGCAACCCCAACCTCGTCGGCTTCAAGGACGGCGTGGGCGACATCGAGGCCATGGTCGCCATCTACCAGAAGATGGGCGACCGCTTCGCCTACCTGGGCGGCCTGCCCACCGCCGAGGTCTACGCAGCCGCCTACAAGGCGATGGGCACGCCGGTGTATTCGTCGGCCGTCTTCAACTTCATTCCGAAGACCGCCATGGACTTCTACAAGGCCGTCGCCGCCGACGACCTGCCGACCCAGCACCGCCTGCTGAAGAACTTCTTCATGCCCTACCTCGAGCTGCGCAACCGCGTGCCGGGCTACGCGGTGAGCATCGTGAAGGCCGGCGCAAAGATCGTCGGCCACGACGCCGGCCCCGTGCGCGCGCCGCTCACCGACCTGAAGCCCGCCGAGATGGAGCAGCTCAAGGCGCTGATCGACTTGCTCGGTCCGCAGTAAGCCGGCACGCGGCGGACGAACCGACCTCAATCACAACAACGGAGACAAGGCGCCATGTTCCTGAAGAAGCTCTTCCTGGTCGCCGCCTCGGCGGCCCTGTTCTCGGCCTGCTCGGTGATGCCCTCGGGCAACGCCGCGTCGGCCGCACCCGAGGTGGCCGCGGCCGCCGAGCGCCTGCGCATCGCGATGATCGACCCTACAGCGCCGGCCTTGGGCGCGCTGGTGGCCGACGACCTCAGCTACGGCCATTCGGGCGGCAAGGTCGACACCAAGGCTAGCTTTATTTCCGACCTGCTCGACGGCAAGTCCGACTTCGTGACCATCGCCATCACCGACCAGACAGTGAAAGTGGTCGATGGCAACACCGCCATCGTGCGCCACACGCTCACGGCCGACACCAACGACTCGGGCAAGCCCGGCAAGGTGGCGCTGAAGATCCTCGGCGTCTGGCAGAAGCAGGGCGGCAGCTGGAAGCTGCTGGCCCGTCAGGCCGTGAGGATCTAGGTCGAATGAAGAAGAGAGACCTTCTCACGGCGGTGCTTGCAGTCGCCTCGGCGGTGCTGCTGCCGCTGCCCGCCTCGGCGCAAGCCGATGCATGGCCCCAGCAGAGGCCGGTGACGATCATCGTGCCGTTCCCTGCGGGCGGCTCCACCGACATGGTCGCCCGCACCGTCGCGCTGCAGCTGCAGACCAGGCTCGGGGGCAGCTTCGTCGTCGACAACCGGCCCGGCGCCACCGGCACCATCGGCACCGGTCAGGTCAAGCGCGCGGCGCCCGACGGCTACACGCTGCTGGTGTCTTCGCTCGGTGCCTTCGTCGTCACGCCGCACCTGCAGAAGAGCGTGCCCTACGACGCGACGAAAGACTTCGACTACATCAGCGTGCCCGTGCAGGCGCCCAACGTGCTCGTCGCGAACGTCGCGCGGCCCGAGCACACCGTGGCCGACGTGCTGGCGCTGCTGCGCAAGACGCCGGGCAAGGTCTCGTTCGCGAGCTCGGGCAACGGCTCGTCCGACCACCTCTCCGCCGAGCTCTTCTGGCAGCAGACGAAGACCGAAGGCGTGCACGTGCCCTACAAGGGCGGTGCGCCGGCGGTCAACGACCTGCTGGGCAACCAGGTCGACTTCTCGTTCCAGAACGTCAATGCGGTGCTGCCGCATATCCGCGGCGGCAAGCTGCGCGCAATCGCCGTCACGGGCGACAAGCGCTCGCCGGTGCTGCCCGACGTGCCCACGCTGGCCGAGGCCGGCGTCAAGGGCGCGGAGGTCTACTCATGGCAGGGCATGGCCGCGCCCAAGGGCCTGCCGCCCGCCGTGAAGAAGAAGCTGAGCGACGCGGTCATCGCCGCCATGCAGGACCCGGAGACGAAGAAGCGCATGCTCGAGCAGGGGCTCGAGATCGTCGCCAGCACGCCGGAAGAATTCACCGCCTTCCAGTTGCGCGAATGGACGCGATGGAAGACATTGATCGAAGCCCGCCACATTACTGCAGACTGAAGCACGCAGCCCGAAGATGACAAGCCCTGAATCCGTTGTTTCCAAAGTCGTGACGGGCGCCCCCGTCGTCACCGGCATGCGCGTGGTCCCCGTCGCGGGCCACGACAGCATGCTGATGAACCTGAGCGGTGCCCACGGCCCGTTCTTCACGCGCAACCTGCTGATCCTGACCGACAGCGCCGGCCATACCGGCGTGGGCGAGGTGCCGGGCGGCGAGAAGATCCGCCAGACGCTGGAAGATGCGCGCGACCTCATCGTCGGCCAGCCCATCGGCCGGCACAACGCGATCCTCAACAGCATGCGCCGTGCCTTCGCCGGGCGCGACAGCGGCGGGCGCGGCCTGCAGACCTTCGACCTGCGCGTGACCATCCATGCGGTCACGGCCGTCGAAGCCGCGCTGCTCGACCTGCTGGGCCAGTTCCTCGAAGTGCCCGTGGCAGCCCTGCTCGGCGAGGGCCAGCAGCGCGACGCGGTGCAGATGCTCGGCTATCTCTTCTACGTGGGCGACCGCAGGAAGACCGACCTGCCCTACGAGAGCGACCCCGGCGCCGACAACGACTGGTTCCGCCTGCGCCACGAGGAGGCGATGACGCCCGAGGCCATCGTGCGCCTGGCCGAGGCCACGCATGCGCGCTACGGCTTCACCGACTTCAAGCTCAAGGGCGGCGTGCTGCGCGGCGAGGAGGAAGTCGAAGCCATCCGCGCGCTGCACGAGCGCTTTCCCAAGGCCCGCGTCACGCTCGACCCCAACGGCGGCTGGCTGCTGCAGGACGCGATCCGCCTGTGCCGCGACCTGCACGGCGTGATGGCGTACGCCGAAGACCCGTGCGGCGCCGAGGGCGTGTTCTCGGGCCGCGAGGTGATGGCCGAGTTCCGCCGCGCCACCGGCCTGCCCACGGCGACCAACATGGTCGCCACCGACTGGCGCGAGATGGTGCACAGCCTCTCGCTGCAGTCGGTCGACATCCCGCTGGCCGATCCGCATTTCTGGACCCTGCAGGGCTCCGTGCGCGTGGCGCAGCTGTGCCAGGCCTGGGGCCTGACCTGGGGCTCGCATTCGAACAACCACTTCGACGTGTCGCTCGCGATGTTCACGCATGTGGCGGCGGCCGCGCCGGGCAAGGTGACGGCCATCGATACGCACTGGATCTGGCAGGACGGCCAGCACCTGACCAAGGCACCGCTGAAGATCGAAGACGGCTTCGTGAAGGTGCCCACGCGCGGCGGCCTGGGCGTGGAACTCGACATGGACGAAGTCGAGAAGGCGCACCAGCTTTACCTGAAACATGGCCTCGGCGCGCGCAACGATGCGCAGGCGATGCAATATCTGATTCCCAACTGGACTTTTGACAACAAGCGCCCGTGCATGGTGCGCTGAAGGAACCCTCATGCAGAACTTCGACAACCTCATCGCCGGCGAATGGCGTGCCGGCGCCAGCTACAGCCCCAACCTCAACCCCAGCAACCTGTCCGACGTGATCGGCCAGTACACGCAGGGCGACGCGTCGCACGTCGATGCCGCCGTGGCTGCCGCCACCGCCGCCTTCCCGGCCTGGGCCACGGGCAGCGTGCAGGCGCGCTCCGACGCGCTCGACAAGATCGGCAACGAGATCCTCGCGCGCAAGGAAGAGCTGGGCACGCTGCTGGCACGCGAAGAGGGCAAGACCAAGGCCGAGGGCATCGGCGAGGCCGCGCGCGCGGGCTACATCTTCAAGTTCTTCGCGGGCGAGTGCCTGCGCCTGTCGGGCGAACTGCTGCCCTCGGTGCGCCCGGGCATCGGGGTGGAGATCACGCGCGAGCCGGTCGGCGTGGTCGGCCTCATCACGCCGTGGAACTTCCCGATCGCCATTCCGGCCTGGAAGATCGCGCCCGCGCTGGCATTCGGCAACTGCGTGGTGCTCAAGCCCGCCGACCTGGTGCCGGGCAGCGCCTGGGCCCTGAGCGAGATCATCAGCCGCTCGGGCATTCCGGCCGGCGTGTTCAACCTGGTGATGGGGCGCGGCAGCGTGATCGGCAATGCGCTGGTCAACCACCCCGGCGTCCATGCGATCAGCTTCACCGGCTCGGTGGGCGTGGGCCGCAACATCGCGGTGCAGTGCGTCACCAACCACAAGAAGGTGCAGCTCGAGATGGGCGGCAAGAACCCGCAGGTGATTCTTGACGACGCCGACCTCGCGCAGGCCGTGGAGCTCAGCGTGCAGAGCGCCTTCTACTCGACCGGCCAGCGCTGCACCGCGTCGAGCCGGCTCATCGTGACAGAAGGCATCTATCCGAAGTTCATCGCCGCCATGAAGGAACGCATGGCGAAGATCAAGGTGGGCGACGCGCTCGCGCAGGGCACCGACATGGGCCCGGTCTCGTCGAAGTCGCAGCTCGACCAGGACATGGAGTACGTCGCCATCGGCAAGAGCGAAGGCGCCACGCTGGCGGCCGGCGGCGAACTGCTGAAGCTGGAGACCGACGGCTACTACATGTCGCCGGCGCTCTTCAGCGAATCGGCCGCAGCCATGCGCATCAACAGGGAAGAGATCTTCGGCCCGGTGGCGAGCGTGATCCGCGTGAAGAACTACGAGGAAGCGCTGGCCACGGCCAACGACACCGAGTTCGGCCTCTCGGCCGGCATCGCCACCACCTCGCTGAAGTACGCCACGCACTTCAAGCGCCACAGTCAGGCCGGCATGGTGATGGTCAACCTGCCGACGGCGGGCGTGGACTACCACGTGCCCTTCGGCGGCCGCAAGGGTTCGAGCTACGGCCCGCGCGAGCAGGGACGCTATGCGCAGGAGTTCTTCACGACGGTGAAGACGGCGTACACGCTGGCCTGATCGGTCTCCCCGATCTTCCGGCCCGTCTTCAGGCGGGCGGGAGCGAGGACGGCGGCGCACGCCGGCGTCTTCGCATCAGGTATTCGACCAGCTCGAACACCCCCTCGCTCAGCAACGCCAGCGCCGCCGCAGGCAGCGCGCCTGCCACCAGCAGCTCCCGGTCGTTGAGCGCCAGCCCCGTCACGATGCGTTCGCCAAAGCCACCCGCGCCGATGAAGGCCGCGATGGTGGCGGTGCCGATGGCGATCGCCGTGGCGGTGCGCACGCCCGCCAGCAGCGTGGGCAGCGCGAGCGGCAGCAGCACCAGCCGGAGGCTCTGCGGCGGTGTCATGCCCAGCGCGGTGCCGGCCAGCCGCAGGCCGTTGGGCACCTCGGCCAGGCCCGTCACGGTGTTGCGCATGATCGGCAGCAGCGAGTAGAGGGTGAGCGCGATCAGCGCCGGCAGCGCGCCGATGGCGCCCAGCATCGAGATCAGCACGGCCAGCAGCGCCAGCGAGGGCACGGTCTGCAGCAGGCTGGCGAATCCCAGCACCACCGCGCGCAGCCGCATGTGCGGAAACACCAGGATCGCGACAGGCACGCCGATGAGGATCGCGATGCCCACCGACAGCGCCACCAGCAGCAGGTGCTGCCGTGCGAGCTTCCACAGGTCCGGTCCGAACAGCTTGGCCATGAAGCCGCGGCGCGCTTCCTGCGGCTGCGCATTCGCGCCGCCCTTGCCGGTGCTGGCGATGAAGTCGCGCGCGATCGCGTCGAAGGGCACGCCTTGCAGCTCGGCGCGCGCGTTCATCGCGATCATCGCGTGCTCGTCGACCTTGCCTTCCAGCGTCTGCAGCGCGGCCCAGGCCTTAGGCAGGCGCCTGGGCAGATCGAGCTTGTAGAGCACCACGGCGTCGTAGCGCGGAAAGTACTTTTTGTCGTCCTCCAGCACGCGCAGGCCGAGGTGGTCGATCTTGGCGTCGGTGGTGTAGATGTCGATCACGTCGATCTGCTTCGCGGCCACCGCGTCGTAGGCCAGCCCGTGGTCGAGGCCGGTGGGCGTCTGCGTGAAGCCGTAGCGCCCGGCCAGGCCCTTCCAGCCGTCTGCGCGGCCGATGAATTCGTTCGACAGGCCGAACTTCAGCTCGGGGTGCTTCGCCAGGTCGCTCAGCGTGCGCAGGCCCAGCCGGTCGGCATCGGCCGCGCGCACCGCGAGCGCATAGCCGTCGTTGAAGCCCAGCGGAATTGCCACGCCCAGGCCCATCGGCGCGAGCGCGGCGTTCATCGCTTCGCGCGTCTCGGCCGGCGCGCCCTTGAGGATTTCGAGCGCGATGGTGCCGGTGTATTCGGCGTAAAGGTCGATGGCTCCCGAGCGCAGCGCCTCGTAGACGATGGCCGTGTTGCCCAGTCCCTGCCGCACGACGGGCGGCGTGGCCACGTGCGGCGCCGCCGTCTGTGCCAGCAACTCGGCGAGGATGTACGACTCGGTGAAGCGCTTGGAGCCGACGCGCAGCGTCTCGTCCGCCGCCCGCGCGATGCCGCAGACGGCAAGCCAGGCGAGGGCGAAGAGCAGGGCGGCGCGCAGGAGGCTGCGGGGCAGGTGCATCCGGGCCAGTGTATAGACAAGCTCCCGCTGCGCGTACCCGTCGATCTCCTACAAGCCGTGGCGCGCGGAGCCGATGGGGCCGGTCGCCCAACGGGCTCACAGTGGGCGGCAATGAAGAAAAAGACCCGGAAAAAGACCCAACCCGAGAGAGGCGACAACCTCCCCGGCCCCGACGTCCACGGCCTGCGCGAACTGCCCGGCCTGCAGGTCGACGGCTACAGCCTCCAGCTGCGCGACAAGGACGGCTTCGTCGGCGACCAGGCCAGCCAGACGGCATTCCGCGAGCTGCTCGAACGCTGGCGCAAGCGCCGCCGCAGGAAGGGCAAGGACCCGCTGGGCCTCTCGCATTCGCGCGACCTCGCCAAGAAAGAGCTCGACCGCGCGCTGCAGGAGAAGAAGGCGTCCGAAGCCACCGACCTGATGCACGTGGCCATCGAGGAATTTGCGCTGGAGCTGGCTCAGGTGATCCAGCGATTCATGCGCCAGCCTTCATGGAAGCAGGTGCAGCGCATCGTGATCGGTGGCGGCTTTCCCGAGAGCGACGTGGGCGAGCGCGCCATCCTGCAGACCGGCGCCATCCTCGAGGAGATGGGCCTGCACGTGCAGATCGCCCGTCTCTCGCATGACGTGGACGATGGCGGCCTGATCGGCTGGGTGCACCTCGTGCCGCCCTCCATGCTGAAGGGGCACGACGCGATCCTCGCGGTCGACATAGGCGGCACCAACGTGCGCTGCGGCATCGTGAAGACGCGCCACCGCAAGGCGCCCGACTTCTCGCTCGCGAAGGTGGTGCGCCGCGAGAAATGGCGCCATGCGGACGAAGGCCCCAACCGCGCAGGCATGGTCGATCACATCGCCGGCATGCTGGAAGACATGGTGCGCTACAGCGAGCGCAAGAAGATCCGGCTCGCGCCCTTCGTCGGCATCGGCTGCCCAGGCCTCATACGGCCCGACGGCTCCATCGCGCGCGGCGCGCAGAACCTGCCGGGCGACTGGGAAGGGCACGCCTTCCACCTGCCCAGCCAGCTGTGGCGCCGCATGCCGATGATGGGCTCGGGCCCGACGCTGGTGCTGATGCACAACGACGCGGTGGTGCAGGGCCTGAGCGAACTGCCCTTCATGCGCGAGGTGCGGCACTGGGGCGTGCTCACCATCGGCACGGGGCTGGGCAACGCGAGCTTCACCAACAGGGACTGAGCCAGGTCAGAGGTCCTCGGGGCGCAGGCCTTCGATGCGGATGCTGGCGGAACTGCTGGCCACGTTGCCCGCCGCATCCATGGCGCGCACTTCGACGTTCGCCGAGCCGGGCCGCTTCGGCGTCCACGCGCACACGTAAGGCGCGGCGCGCAGCGTGCAGGCGGTCTTGCCGTCGACGATGAACTTCAGCTCGGCCACGCCGACGTTGTCGGACGCGCCGGCGGAGAGCCTTGCGGCCACGCCAGCGGGCACGCTCGGGGGCACGGCCAGCGAAACGGCAGGCGGCACGGTGTCGGCAGGCGCGTTGACGATCACGTTGGCCGAAGCCACCGCCGAGTTGCCAGCCGCATCGAGCGCGATCACGCGGATGGTCTGCACGCCGGGCGCGCTTGGCGTCCAGCTGCAGGTATAGGGCGGGGCGGTGAAGGTGCAGATCGGAATGCTGTCGCGGCCCACCACCTTCACGCCGACGATGGCCACGTTGTCGACCACCGCGGGCGCGATGACGGTGAGCTGCCCCACGGTGGCCATCGAAGGTGCAGCCACCGACACGGTGGGCGGCGTGATGTCGGGGCTGCCGAGCGCGAGGTCGATGGTGAACATCGGCTGCCCCTGCACCGCCTTCTGCTCGAAGGCATCGAAGATGGTGAACCAGGTCGCGCCGGGCGCGCGGTTGGCCGCGCGCGCTTTCACCAGCAGCGTGGTCTTGCCGACGGCGAAGCAGCTGAAGCCGCAGTCCC
The DNA here is from genome assembly GCF_056867935.1 of Variovorax sp. TLI9-5A. Taxonomy (NCBI): domain Bacteria; kingdom Pseudomonadati; phylum Pseudomonadota; class Betaproteobacteria; order Burkholderiales; family Comamonadaceae; genus Variovorax; species Variovorax sp. TLI9-5A. The sequence continues at coordinate 2,567,185 of NZ_CP200310.1, forward strand.
AGTCGAACTGGTAGCGGCCCGAGGCGTCGGCCACGCCGGTCGCGAGCATCACCAGCGGCTTGCCGGTGCCCGGGTTGCGCCACACCGACACCTGCGCGCCGGGCAGGGCGGCGCCGGTGTCGCGGTCGGTCACGCGCACCTGCGTGGCGGTGGTGCCCGCCATGAACTTCGAGCTGCCGAGCTTGGGCCAGTCGGTCCAGTCGGTGTCGATGTTGGCCTTGGTGCCGGCGGTGAAGCGGATCATCTCCAGCGTGGCGATGCGGTTGGCGGCCGGGTCGCGGCGCTGCTCGAAGACCGTGCCCAGCAGCGGGTCGAGCCGCCAGTGCTGGCGGCTCCACCAGTAGCGGTCGCTGTCGCTGGCCAATGCGAGGTCGGTAATGGGTGCGACGCCGGTGGTGTCGGCCACGGCGACGCTGTTGTAGTACTCGCCCGAGCCCGCGCCGAACACATGCTCCAGCTCGTGCAGCAGGGTCTTGAGCTGGCGGGCGAGGTAGTCCTTCTCGGTGGATTCGGGGGCGCCTGGCGTGGGGGCGCGGGTCAGGCGCAGCGGGTCGTGGATGGCGATCCAGTTCAGGTTCCAGGTCACGCCCTTCTGCGGAAAGGTCCAGCTCGTGGAAAGCCCGCCGTGGCTGTAGCCGCGGGTGGACTTCGACACGCACACCACCACCTCGCCATTGACCAGCCCGTTGTAGCTGCACTGCGGCGCGTTGGCGGGCGCGGTCAGCTGCAGGTCGGCGGCGGGGTCGAAGGAGAAGCTGCGCACCGTCTCGCGCGTGAACACGGTGTTGACGTCGGCCACGTACTGCGCGAGCCGGCGGGCAGCCTCGGCGGGGCCGATGTCGGTGGCCAGCTCGGGGTCGACGATGAATTTCAGGCGGTGGGTGCTTGGCGCCGCCCGGCCGATCTCGTCCATGGCGGCGAAAGCGGTCGACGGGATTCCGGACAGTGCGAAAAGCGTTGTCGCCAGCATCAGCGCCGATTTCGCCAGACTTGCCAGATTCGCCAGGGCGCGCAGCGAGAAGAAAGCTCGCATCGGTTTTCCCCGGGGGCGGGGCGGAAGACTCCAACGAACGGCGCCCTGGCCGGCCCCGCGAGAGGCCGTGCCCGGGCGGGCTACCCCGCCAGGCAGGGGGTGCCGGGAGATCCGTCAGTGCCTGCCAGGTGACGAACCTGTAGGGCAAGCAAGCATGTCAATCCCCGAAACCGGTGGATATTTTAGTGTGCTTGTTCAATTGGTTTCAATTGTGTTGCATTTGTGCTTCTGGCGCCACAGCCTCGCCGCCCAGCGCCTTGTAGACCGCCACCAGTCCCACCGCGAGCCGGCTGCTGCTCTGGGCCTGGTCGCGCCGCGCCTGCAGCAGGGTGCGGCGCGCGTCGAGCTCCACGCCGAAGTCCGTGAGCCCGCCCTTGTAGCGCGCGGCCGCCAGCACCAGCGCGTCGCGGCTGCGGCGCTCGCGCTCGGCCAGCTCGGCCTGCTGCTGGCGCTCGGCGGCGTAGGCGGTGAGCGCCGAGTCGATCTCGTGCCAGGCCTTGAGCACGGTCTGCTGGAAGGCCACCGCCGCTTCCTGCTGCTGCAGTTCGCGCAGCTCGACGGTGCCGCGGCGGCGCCCGCCATCGAAGATCGGCAGGCTGATCGACGGCCCCACATGCCACTGCCGGCTGCCCCATTCGCCGAAACGCTCGCTGCCCACCGATTCGTAGCCGAAGCCGGCGCCCAACGTCACGCGCGGATAGAGATCGGCCACGGCCACGCCGATGCGCGCGGTGGCGGCATGAAGCTGCGCCTCGGCAGCAGCGATGTCGGGCCGGCGCCGTGCGAGTTCGGCAGGCTGGCCCAGCGCGAGCGGCGGGAGTGTGGGCGCGTCGAGTGCATCGCCCGTGGCCTTGTCCGCCAGCTCGGCGTTGAGCGCGCCGGGCGCGGCACCTGCCAGCAGCGTGATGCGGTTCATCGCATCGGCCTCCTGCTGCTGCAGGGCCGGAATGCGACCGCGCAGGTCGGCGAGCAGTGCGCGCTGGCGAGCCGGGTCAAGGTCGGTGACCAGGCCGCCATCGGCGCGCGCCTGCACCAGTTCGAGCGATTCGGCGGCGGCCGCGATGTCCGCGCGCGCGATGCGCAGTTCGCGCTGCGTGCCGCGCAGCTCGAAGTAGTTGCGCGCGAGTTCGGCCTGCACGCTGAGCCTGGCCTGCCGCAGCAGCGCGGCCGATGCGCCCGCGTCGGCATCGGCCGCCTCGATGGCGCGGCGCACCCGGCCCCAGAGGTCGATCTCCCACGAGGCGTCGAAGCCGGCCTGGTAGAGGTTGTAGGGCTCGCTGAGCGTGCGGATGAGCTGGTCGCGGTTGGAGACCGAAGAGCCCAGCGCGTCGATCATCCGCGTGGCGGCGCCCGTCTCGCTCTGGCGCTGCCGCGTGACGCCCGCACTGGCGTTGAGCTGCGGCCCCTGCTGCGCCGCCGTGATGTTGCGCTGCACGCGGCTTTGCGCGAAGCGCAGCGCGGCGGTCTGCAGATCGGGGTTGCTCGCGAGCACCATGGCTTCGAGGCGGTCCAGCACCGGATCGCCGAAGGCCTTCCAGTCGCCCGATGCGATGCCACCGCTTGGCGGGGCCTGCCGCTCGGCACCCAGCAACGCGGGCGAGCCGCCGTGCCATGCGGACCAGTCGGCGGGGGCGCCGGCTTCGGGCGGCTTGTGATCCGGCCCCACGGCGCAGCCGGCAAGAACGAAGGCAATGGAAAGCGTTGCAGTGGCAAGGGACAGAGGATGGGACACGACACGCTCCCGTTTTCAGACAAGACGATGGCGGAACAGCCACGCCGCCAGCGGCAGCGTGACGGCGGCGATGACGGCGAGCGGAATCAGGTTGTGCCAGACCGTGCCCAGCCCCACGCCTTCCAGATACACGCGCTGCACCAGGTCGATGGCGAAGCGCAGCGGATTGGCCAGCGTCGCCACCTGCAGCACCTGCGGCATGTTGCGCACGGGCGTGGTCAGGCCCGACAGCAGCATCAGCGGCATCAGCAGCACGAAGGCGTAGAGCATGGCCTGCTGCATGTTGGCCGACACGGCCGAGATCGAGAGACCGATGCCCACGCTCGCCACCGTGAAGAACAGCAGCCCCGTGTAGAGCGTGAGAAGCGAGCCCGCCATCGGAATGCGGAACCAGAAGAGCGCCACCAGCAGCACCAGCGAGGACTGCACCAGGCCCACCAGCACGGGCGGCAGCGCCTTGCCAATCATGATTTCGAGCGGCGACATCGGCGTCACCAGCAGCTGGTCGAAGGTGCCCTGCTCGCGTTCGCGCGCCACCGACAGCGCCGTGAGCAGCAGCGTCTGCAGCATGCTGAGCGCGGCGATCATGCCGGGCAGCAGGTTCCAGCGCGTCTCCAGGTTGGGGTTGAACCAGGCGCGCGATTCCACGGTGAGCGAAGGCGGCGGCGCCCCGGCGCGGGTGCGCAGCTCGGCGTTGTAGCGCTCGACCACCGCGCTCACGTAGCCGGCGGCCGAGCCCGCGGTGTTGGAGTTGCGCGCATCCAGGATCAGCTGGATGGCCGCCGTCTGCCCCGCGCTGAGCCGCTGCTCGAAGTCGGCGGGAATCTGGATGACGAGCAGCGCCTTTTCGGTGTCGATCACGTCGCGGATGTCGGCCTGCGAGCGCAGCGTGGCCACGCGGTGGAACACGCCGGTGCTGTCGAGGTGCGCGATCAGCTCCGACGAGGCGCCGTTGCGGCTCTGGTCGAGCAGCGCGTAGGGCGCGTCGGTGAGGTCGTAGGTGGCGCCATAGCCGAAGACCAGGCTCTGCATGATGGCCGGCGCGACCAGGATGGCGCGCGTGGCCGGGTCCTTGAGGATGGTCAGCAACTCCTTGCGGCAGAGGTTGGCCACGCGCAGGAAGAAATCGATGAGGGCGTTCATGGCCGGGGCTTTCAGTCGAGGCTCTTTCGCGTCACCGCGCGGGCCACCAGCAGCAGGCCCACCGCGTAGGCCAGCAGGATCGCGCAGTTGCGCCACACCAGCGGCCAGACGTCGCCCGCGAGGAACAGCGTCTTGATGAGGTCCATGAAGTAGGTGGCCGGCAGCAGGTGGCCGATCACCCACACGGCGGTGGGCACGTTGCGCAGGTCGAAGAGAAAACCCGACAGCATCATCGAGGGCATGAAGGTCGCGATCAGCGCCACCTGGCTTGCGAGGAACTGGTTGCGCGTGACCGAGGAGATCACCAGGCCCAGGCTCACCGCCACGATCAGGTACAGCATCGAAGCGAACACCACCACCAGGAGCGAGCCGTACATCGGCACCGCGAACAGGTAGCGCGCCGACAGCAGGCACAGCGCGAGGCCCAGCATGCCGACCGCGAAGTACGGAATGATCTTGGCCAGCAGGATCTCCACCGGCCGCACCGGCGTGACGAACAGCGCCTCCAGGGTGCCGCGCTCCCACTCGCGCGCCATCACCAGCGCGGTGAGGAAGGCGCCCACCAGCGTCATGATGAGCACGATGAGTCCCGGCACCAGATACCACGTGCTGGTGTTCGCGGCGTTGAACCACATGCGCTGCTCGACCGTGACGCTGCCGACGATCGCCGGGCCGCCGGAGTTGCCGCCGCGGTCCGCCTGCCGCACGCCAGACTGCGCGAGTGCGCCGCTCACGTAGGCCAGGATGATGCTCGCGCGCCCCGCGTCCGAGCCGTGCACGATGAGCTGCACGCGCGCATTGCCGGCGGCGAGCGAGCGCGAGAAGTCGGAGGGCACGCGTACGATGCCGTCGATCTTGCGCTCGCGCATCAGCACCTCGGCGTCGTGCATCGAACCCAGCAGAACCGGCGCGATGGTGGGCGAGAGCGCCAGCCCGGCGATGGCCTCGTGCGCCGTGGGCGAGGCGTCTTCCATCACCACCGCCACGGGCGCGTTCTTCACGTCCAGCGACATGCCGTAGCCGAAGATCAGGATCAGCACCATCGGCAGCAGGATGCCGATGGCAAGGTTGCTGCGGTCGCGCAGGAGCTGGCGGAACTCCTTGCGCGTGAGGGAGACCAGGCGGGACCGGAAGCCGCTCTTGCCAGTCATGCCGCCGCCTCTTCGCGGACCTTGCGCCGCGCCTTCTCGACGATGCCGATGAATGCCTGTTCCATGTCGATGCGCCTGGTGTCGTCCTCGCCGTTGCCCAGCGCCTGCGCGCGCACCTCCTGCGGCGTGCCGAGCGCCAGCACCTTGCCGGCGTCCTGGATCACGATGCGGTCGCAGTACTCGGCTTCCTCCATGAAGTGCGTGGTGATGACGACCGTGGTGCCGCCTTCGGCCAGCGCGGTGATGCGCCGCCAGAAATCGCGACGCGCGAGCGGGTCGGCACCGCTGGTGGGCTCGTCGAGGAACAGGATCTCGGGCTCGTGCAAGAGGCCCGTGGCCATGGCCAGCCGCTGCTTGTAGCCGCCGGGCAGCTGGCCGCTGGGCGCATCGAGCGAGTGGGCGAGGTCGAACTGGCGCAGCACGGTGTCCATGCGCTCGCGCAGCTTCGAGCCGCGCAGGCCGTAGGCACCGCCGAAGAAGGAGAGGTTCTCGCGCACCGTGAGGTTGCCGTAGAGCGCGAACTTCTGCGAGACATAGCCGATGCGCTGGCGTGCCTGCGCGCGGGCATGCCGCAGGTCGACGCCGGCCACGCGCAGCTGTCCACCGCTGGCCGGCAGCAGGCCGCACAGCATGCGGAAGGTGGTGGTCTTGCCTGCGCCGTTGGGGCCGAGCAGGCCGAAGATCTCGCCGCGCCGCACCGAGAAGCTGGTGCTGGCGACGGCGACGAAATCGCCGAAGCGGCGTACGAGGTCCTTCACTTCGATGACGACCTCGCCGGGCTGGCCGGTGCCTTGCGGCGAGGTGGCCATCGGGGCCGCGTCTTCACCGTGCGAGGGCTGGGCGCGCAGCAGCGTCATGAAGCCGTCTTCGAGGCGCGGCGCGACGGGCTCGGTGCGTGCGCCTCCAAGCAGTTCGCCGAACCGTGCGTTGCCCGTTGCCTCGCGGCGGATGAAGCGCACCTCGCCGCCTTGCGGCACCGCGTCGACGATCTCCTCGCGCGCGTCGAGCAGGCGGGACTGCAGCAGCCGGGGCGGCTCGCCTTCGGGTGGCGTCGCGACGAAGCACAGGCCGTGCGCGCGGTCGCGCAGTTCGGCGGGCGTGCCCTGCGCCAGCAGCTTGCCGCCGTGCAGCACGAAGACGTGATTGCAGCGCTCGGCCTCGTCGAGGTAGGCGGTGCTGACAATGACGGAGAGTCTTTCCTCGTCCACCAGCTGCTGCACGATCTCCCACAGCTCGCGACGCGAGAGCGTGTCCACGCCCACGGTGGGTTCGTCGAGCAGCAGCAGGTCGGGTGAGCGCACCAGCGTGCAGGCGAGCCCGAGCTTTTGCTTCATGCCGCCCGAGAGCTTGCCGGCCGGGCGGTCGGTGAAGCGGCCGAGGTCGGTCATCTCCATCAGGCGCGCGTAGCGTTCGCGCCGGCTGTCGCGGTGCACGCCGTGAAGGTCGGCATACAGGTCGAGGTTCTCCTGCACGCTCAGGTCCTCGTAGAGGCCGAAGCGCTGCGGCATGTAGCTGATGCGGTCTTGCACCGCCTGCGGATCGGCCGATACGTCGATGCCCAGCACACGCAGCTCGCCCGCGTCGGCGCGCATCAGGCCGGCCATGAGGCGCAGCAGCGTGGTCTTGCCAGCGCCGTCGGGGCCGACCAGTGCGGTGAGCGTGCCGGCGGGTACTTCGAGCGATATGTCGTCGAGTGCGAGCACGGGCTCCTTCGACCCCTTGGGCAGAAAGCGCTTGTGCAGCGAGCGTCCGGCCACGGCCGGCCCGGTGGCGGTCATCAGGGCTTGCCGGTAGTGGAAGAAGAAGAGGAGGGCGGGGGCGCGAGCTGCAGCCGCACGGTGGCGGGCATGCCCAGGCGCAGGCGGTCCTGCGGGTCGTCGACCATCACGCGGACTTCGTAGACCAGGCTGCTGCGCAGCTCCTCGGTCTGCACGGTCTTGGGCGTGAACTCGGCCACCGACGAGATGTAGCCCACCTTGCCCGCGATGGTCTCGCCGGGCTGGCTGTCGGTGCTCACGCGGACTTCCTGGCCGGCGCGCACGCGGCCGAGGTCGGGCTCGGCCACATAGGTCCGCACCCACTTGGGATCGGTGATGGCGAGGGTGAAGGCGGGGCGCTGCGGCGAGGCCATGTCGCCGGGCTCGAGCAGGCGGGCGCGCACGATGGCGTCGATGGGCGCCTTCAGCTCGGCCTCGGCGAGCTGGTGGTTCATGAGCGCGAGCTCGGCACGGGCCGATTCGAGCTGGGCCTGCGCCTGGCCGATGTCTTCCTTGCGCGGGCCGGTGACGACGAGCTGCTGCGCCTTGCGCGCGTTGTCGAGCTGCGCCAGCGCCACCTTGCGCCTGGCCTGCGCGCTGTCGAGGTCCTGCTGGCTCACGGCGCGGCCCGCCGTGGTGGCGCCGATGGCCTGCAGGCGCGCGAGCTGCTGCTGCGCCAGCTCGGCATCGGCCTGCGCGGCCGCCACCTGGGCATTGGCCTGCGCCACTTCCTCGGGGCGGCTGCCGGTCTTCAGGCGCAGCAGGGCCTGTTCCTGCACGCCGATGCGCGCCTGCGACTGCGCCACGCGCAGCACCAGCGAGCGGGTGTCGAGCCGGCCCAGCACCTGCCCGGCGCGCACGCGATCGCCCTCGCGCACCGTCAGTTCGGCGATGCGGTCGCTGGCGTTGAAGGCCAGCGAAACCTGGCGCAGGTCGACGTTGCCGTACAGCACGAGCTGGTCGGAGGGCGTGGCCGCGCGCTGCGCGTACCACCAGCCGCCCGCCGCAATGGCGACGACGGCCACCGCGGCGATGGCGATGAGGGGTTTCCTGTTCATGGCATGTGTCCTGGCGTGGCTGTTGCGGCTTCGCGGCCGGTGTGATGTTATCAAATTGAAATTTGAATTTGAAGTATTTTCTTGCTTCGGTTAGCCTCGGGGCATGGCAACCCGCACCCAGCGCACCGACGGCAACACCACGCGCCTGCACATCCTCGAAACCGCCGGCAGGCTGTTCGCGGAGCAGGGCTTCGCCGAAAGCACCAGCAAGGAAATCTGCACCCGCGCCGGCACCAACATGGCCGCCATCAACTACCACTTCGGCGGCCGCGACGGGCTGTATGAAGCGGTGCTGATCGAGGCGCACAAGCAGCTCGTGAGCCTCGACGAACTGATGGCGCTGTCGGTCGAGTCGAGCGATCCGCGCCAGAAGCTGCGCACCTTCCTCACGCACATGGTCGAGATGAGCGCGCAGCCGAAGGCGCCCTGGGGCTTCCGCGTGGTGCTGCGCGAGGCGCTGTCGCCTTCGCCGGCGATGCCGGCGCTGATCCAGCGTGCGGTGCTGCCCAAGGCCAAGCTGCTGCGCGGCATCGTCGGCGAGGTCATGGGCCTGCCTGACGACCATCCCTCGGTGCAGCGCAGCCTGCTGCTCACGGTGCTGCCCTGCCTGGTGCTGACGGTGGCGCCCAAGGACCTGAGCAGCAAGGTGCTGCCGGCCTTGAAGGAAACCCAGGCCCTAGCCGGCGAGGTGGTGCGCTACGTGCTCGCCGGGCTCGATGCCGTGGCGAAGGAGGCCAAGGGGGCGAAGGGCGCGAAGGGCGACGAAGCCCCGCTGCCCGAACCTGCGCCTAAAGCTGGAAAGCTACGGTGAGCAGCAGCCCCTCGGCCACGTCGCGCAGCAGGCCTGGCCGCCGCGAGCGGTAGGGCTCGCCGGCCGAGGCGGTGGTCTCGATCCACTCGGCGAGCCATTCGATGTGGTCCTGGCCGTAGAACACCACGGCCGCTTCGTGGTTCAGCAGCAGGCTGCGCAGGTCGAGGTTGATCGATCCGCACATGGCGAGCTCTTCGTCGACCACCACCGCCTTGGCGTGCGCCATGAAGGGCAGCATGCGAAAGCTCACGCCCGCGCGCGCGAGGTCGCGCATGGCGCGGGCGCGCACGAAATCGGCCAGGCGGTGGTTGGAGCGCGCGGGCATCGCGATGGTCACCTGCACGCCACGGCGCGCGGCCAATCGCAGGGCGTCGCGCAGGCCGTCACCCGGCACGAAGTAGGGCGTGATGGCGAGGATGCGGTGCTCGGCGCGGAAGCAGGCGTCGATCAGCAGCGCATGCGCCGTGTCTTCCGTCTGGTCGGGGCCGCTCGGCAGGAACTGGGCCATGGCCGTGCCCGGGCCGTAGGCGTCGGGCGCGGTGATGGCGCGGGCCTTGCGGCTGCGCACCGAGGCCCAGTCGTGGTCGAACTGGCGCGCCGCCGCGGCCGCCACGCTGCCGCGCAGGTCGAAGGAAAGATCGCGCCAGGCTTCGGGGTGCTTCTCGTTGCCGGTGAAGTACTCGCCCGCGAGGTTGCGCCCGCCCGACCAGAGCCAGCCGTCGTCGGCGATGGTGAACTTGCGGTGGTTGCGCAGGTTGCGCGGGCCGATGCGGCGCAGGCTGAAGAAAGGGCGGAACACCGCCACCTCGCCGCCCGCCGCGCGCAGCCGGTCGAAGTGATGGCGCGGCAGCGACAGCGCGCCGAAGCCGTCGAGCAGCACCCGCACCTTGATGCCCTCGCGCGCCCGCTGGGCGAGCCGCTCCAGCACCGCGTGACCCAGCGGGTCGTCGCCGATGATGAAGGTGCACACGTCGATGCGCTCGCGCGCGCCGTCGATCACCTCCCACAGCGCCTCGCGCGCGGCCTCGCCGTCGGCGTGCATGCGGATCGCGCAGCGCCCCGGCGGCGCGAGGCCGAAGCTCTCGATCAGGTCGGCGGCCCAGTGGCCCGGCGGCACCGAGCGCGGCGGCCGGGGCGAACCCGCCGGGCGCAGCTTGCGCTGGCCGAACAGCAGGTACATCGGCAGGGTGAAATAAGGCATCAGCACCAGCCCCATGACCCAGGCGATGGCGGTGGTGGGAGCGCGCTGCTCGCGGCGCGCTCGCGTGGTCAGCACGTAGACCAGCAGTGCGAAAGTGACGACGAGAAAGTGCTGCGAGGGGGAAGGCAGCCAGTCGAACTCTTTGGTCGGCATGAACCGATGATGCCTCAGCGCCCGGCGCGGTGCCTTCAGTGCCCCTTCAGCGTTGCAGGAAGGCCGGCACGCCGCGTCCCTGCGAGGCGAGGAAGCGCATCATCGGGTCGACCGACGCACGTACCGCGGGCCGGTCGCCCACGCGTGTGCGCCATGCCAGCAGGCGAGGCGTGGCCCCGGTCATGCCCGCGCCCTTGCGGTCGGCGAACACGCAGGCCATGTAGAAGGCAATGTCGGCGAAGGAATAAGGGCCGGCCAGGTACTCGCGCGTGGCGAGCAGGCCTTCCATTTCCTCGTAGAAGCGTGCGCAGCCGGCGCAGGCCGCTATCGCGGGAGCGCTCTGCATGGCTTCCTGCAGGCCGAAGAGCTTGATGACGTTCGGGAAGAAGACCTCGTCGGACTTCTGCTCCAGCTGCCGCGCGCGGGCCCGCTCGGCAATGCCTTCGGGCCACAGCGGCGGGCTGGGATAGCGGTCTTCCAGGTACTCGAAGATCTGCGTCGAGTCGAAGAGCGAGACCTCGTCGTCGACCAGCACCGGCACCTGCTGCTTGACCGGGTTGACCCGAAGCACCTCGGGGTGCTTGGGCTCGTAGAAGTCGCCTTCGATGAAGGGCACCATGACCAGTTCGAAGGGCACGCCTTTCTCGCGTGCCGCGATCTCGACCTTGGCGCCGAACATGCTGAGGGGGCCTGAGTAGATGTGAGTCGTCATGGGCCCCGACTTCAACAGAAACGGCGCGTCAGGTCGAGCCCCAGACCTCCTGCGCGGTCTCGACCACCAGGCGCAGCTTGTTGCGCTGCGCTTCCACCGCGATGTTGTTGCCGTGCACGGTGCTGGAAAAGCCGCACTGCGGCGACAGCGCGAGCTGGTCGAGCGATGCGTACTTGGCGGCGTCCTCGATGCGGCGCTTGAGCTCGTCCTTGTCTTCCATCTCGCCGAACTTGGTGGTCACGAGGCCGAGCACCACGGTCTTGCCCTTGGGCAGGTAGCGCAGCGGCTTGAAGTCGCCCGAGCGGGCGTCGTCGTATTCCATGAAGTAGGCGTCGAGGTCCATCTCCTTGAGCAGCGCTTCCGCCACCGGCTCGTAGTTGCCGGCCGCGGCGTGCGTGCTCTTGAAGTTGCCGCGGCACAGGTGCATGGCCAGCAGCATGCCCGGAGGCTTCTGCGCGACCACCTTGTTGATGAAGGCGGCGTAGCGGTGCGGCAGCTCGTTGGGGTCGTCGCCGCGCTTGCGGGCAGCCTCTCGCATGTGTTCGTCGCACAGGTAGGCGAGGTTGGTGTCGTCCATCTGCACGTAGGTGCAGCCGGCGGCGGCCAGCGAGCGCAGCTCGTCGCCGTAGGCCTTGGCCACGTCATCGTAGAACGCCGGGTCGAGCTCGGGGTAGGCGTCCTTGCTGATGCCGGCGCGGCCGCCGCGGAAGTGCAGCATGGTCGGCGAGGGGATCGTCACCTTGGGCGTGCGGCCTGCCGAGACCTGGCTCTTGAGGTACTGGAAGTCGGCGAGCTGGATGTCCTTGACGTGGCGCACCTTGTCGATCACGCGCATCGCGGGCGGAGCGAGTTCTTCAGTGCCGTCGGGCTTGCGGATGGTGACCGGGATGTCGGTCTTCACGCCGCCGAGCTGGTCGAGGAAGTCGATGTGGAAGTAGGTGCGGCGGAACTCGCCGTCGGTGATGCTCTTCAGGCCGATGTCTTCCTGGAAGCGGACGATCTCGGTGATGGCCTTGTCCTCGACGAGGCGAAGCTGCTCGGGCGTGATCTCGCCCTTGGCCTTCTGCTCGCGGGCTTCGAGCAGGTACTTGGGACGCAGGAAACTGCCCACGTGGTCGTAGCGGGCGGGCAAGGCGGCGTGCTGTGTCATGGATGACTCCGTCGTGATCTTTGAGGGAACGAACGGAACATCGTATCGCCTTCGAAATGCCGTCCTGTGTATACAGATATCTCGGTGTTTACCCTCGAATAGGCTCGAAATGCTGGAAATCTGGCTATTTCTGTATACATTGAGTATTCATGAAAACGCCCACGACAGCCTTCCCCCTGAACGCCTGGTATGCCGCCGCCTACGACGTCGAAGTGCGCCATGCGCTGCTGCCACGCACCATCTGCAACCAGAAACTGGTGCTCTTCCGCCGCACCGACGGCCAGGTGGCCGCGCTGGAAGACGCCTGCTGGCACCGGCTGATGCCGCTGTCGCTCGGCCGCCTCGAAGGCGACGAGGTGGTCTGCGGCTACCACGGCCTCGTGTACAACAGCCAGGGCCGCTGCACGCACATGCCCAGCCAGGAAACGCTCAACCCGTCTGCCTGCGTGCGCAGCTTTCCGGTGGCGCAGAAGCACCGCTTCGTGTGGATCTGGCCAGGCGACCCGGCCAAGGCCGACCCGGCGCTCATCCCCGACATGCACTGGAACGACGACCCCGCCTGGGCGGGCGACGGCAAGATGATCCGCGTCAACTGCGACTACCGCCTCGTGGTCGACAACCTCATGGACCTCACGCACGAGACCTTCGTGCACGGCTCCTCCATCGGCAACCGCGAAGTGGCGGAGGCGCCTTTCGTGGCCACGCACGGCGACCGCTCGGCCACCGTCACGCGATGGATGGAAGACATCGACCCACCGCCGTTCTGGGGCAGCCAGATCCGCCACGCGCGCGGCTACACCGGCAAGGTCGACCGCTGGCAGATCATCCGTTTCGAAGGCCCCTGCACCGTGAACATCGACGTGGGCGTGGCCGAGGCCGGCAGCGGCGCGGTGCCCACCGGCGGCAACCCGGGCGACCGCAGCAAGGGCGTCAACGGCTACGTGCTCAACACCATCACGCCCGAGACCGACAAGACCTGCCTGTATTTCTGGGCCTTCGCGCGCAACTACTGCCTGGGCGAGCAGCGCCTCACGCATGAGCTGCGCGAGGGCGTCTCGGGCATCTTCCGCGAGGACGAACTGGTGCTCGAAGCACAGCAGAAGGCGATGGACGAGCACCCCGACCACAAGTTCTACAACCTCAACATCGACGCCGGCTCGATGTGGGCGCGCAAGCTCATCGATCGCATGATCGAGAAGGAGAAGCCCGCGCGCGCAGCGATCCCGATCCGCCCGGCCGAGAAGGAGGCCGCGTGAGCCGTGTGAAGGTCGCGGTCGTCTCCGCTGCCGCCGAGCCCGGCGACAGCGGCAGCTCGCAGGCCGTGAAGGCGCAGCTGCGGCTGCGCGAGATGATCCTCGCGGGCGAGCTGCCGGGCGGCGCGCGCATTGCCGAGGTGGCGATCTCCGAGCAGCTCGGCGTGTCGCGCACGCCGGTGCGCACCGCGCTGATGCGGCTCGAACAGGAAGGCCTGCTCGAGGCGCTGCCCAACGGCGGCTATGCGGTGCGCACTTTCTCCGAGCGCGACGTGGCCGATGCCATCGAGCTGCGCGGCACGCTCGAAGGCCTGGTGGCCCGGCTCGCGGCCGAGCGCGGCGCGGCGCCGGTGGTGCTGCGCGAGGCGCGCGCCTGCCTGCAGCGCATCGACGAGCTGCTGCGCGAGCCCGCGCTCGACGACGCCGCCTTCTCGCGCTACGTGACGCACAACGAGCGCTTCCATGCGCTGCTGTGCGAGATGGCGGGCAGCCCCGTCATCGCGCAGCAGCTGGAGCGCGTGATCAACCTGCCGTTCGCCTCGCCCTCGGGATTCGTCGTGGTGCAGGCCAATTCGCCGGCCGCGCGCGACATGCTGGTGGTTGCGCAAGACCAGCACGTGCAGGTGCTGGATGCCATCGAGTCTGGCGAAGGCTCGCGTGCCGAGGCGCTGATGCGCGAGCACAGCCGCATCGCGCGGCGCAATCTGCGCGAGGCGCTGCATGGCACGCACGCCCCCGAGCAGCGCCCGCTGCCTGGCGTGCAGCTGATCCGCCGGCGCGGCTGATTTCCCCTCTTTCTTTTTCTCCCTGGTGTTCCCCGATGAAAAGCGATCTTCAATGGATGCAGGCGCAGGTCGTCGCGCTGCGCGATGTGACGCCCACCGTGCGCGAGTTCGAACTGCGCCCCGAGAGCGGATTCGCCGCCGGCCATGAACCCGGCGCGCACCTCCAGGTGCAGGTGCTGACCGCGCAGGGCAGGGTGCAGACCCGCTCCTACTCGCTGGTGGGCGAGGGCGACGGCCGCTGCTGGCGCATCGCCGTCAAGCGCCTCGACGACGGCCGCGGAGGCTCGCTCGCGATGTGGCGGCTTGCGGTGGGCGACCGCCTGCAGGTGAGTGCGCCGCAGAACCACTTTCCGCTCGACCTCTCGGCCCCCGGCTACCTGCTGGTGGCCGGCGGCATCGGCATCACGCCGCTGGTGCTGATGGCGCAGCGGTTGGCCGCGCACGCCAAGCGCACCGGCGTGCCCGTGAAGATGCTCTACGGCGCACGCAACGCGGACGAGTTGGGCTACCTGCAGCACCTGCGCGAGGCGCTGGGCGAGGACGTCGAGGCGCACGAAGGCTCGGCCCCCATCGACTTCGCCGCCGCCATCGCCGCGCTGCCGCCCGGCGGCCAGCTCTACACCTGCGGCCCGGTGCCGATGCTCGAAGCCGTCAAGCGCGCCTGGCACGCGGCAGGCCGTGCCATCGCCGACCTGCGCTTCGAGACCTTCGGCAGCAGCGGCCGTCTGGCCGTGCAGTCATTCATGGTGCGCATCCCGCGGCATGACCTGGCCATCACTGTGCCGGCCGACTGCACGCTGCTCGATGCGCTCGACGCGGCAGGCGTGCAGACGCTCTCCGACTGCAGGCGCGGCGAATGCGGCCTGTGCGCCATGGACGTGATCTCGGTCGACGGTGAGGTCGATCACCGCGACGTGTTCCTCAGCGAGCACGAAAAGAAATCGACCACGCGCATCTGCGCCTGCGTGTCGCGCGCCGTGGGCACGCTCACGCTCGATTCCGCCTACCGCGCCGACAGTTGATGCAAGCGGCCCGTGACGGGCCGAAGACTGCCTTGCGCGATGATCGCGCAGTTCATTTGTCAATCGCGCAACAAAGGTCAGCGACTGTGGCCGGCTAGGTGATTGCCTGCTGCGCCGGATGTTGCAAAGTGTTCAAAATAGCGCCGGTTCGCGTTCCGCCCCTCAAAGGAAAAAACATGCAAAGACGCCATCTCATCCAGACCGCCGCCCTGTCGGCTCTTGCGCTTTCGATGTCGCTGGCCAGCGCCCAGGACAACAAGTTCAAGATCGGCCTGATCCTTCCGATGACGGGCCAGTCGGCCTCCACGGGCCGCCAGATCGAAGCCGCCGCGCGCCTGTACATGGCCCAGAACGGCGACACCGTGGCCGGCAAGAAGGTGGAACTCATCGTCAAGGACGACACCGGCCTGCCCGACGTGACCAAGCGCCTCGCGCAGGAGCTGGTGGTGAACGACAAGGTCAACGTGCTGGCCGGCTTCGGCCTGACGCCCCTGGCCCTGGCCGTGGCGCCCATCGCCACCCAATCGAAGACGCCCGAAGTCGTGATGGCCGCCGCCACGTCGAGCATCACCGAGGCATCGCCCTACATCATCCGTTCGAGCTTCACGCTGCCGCAGGTGTCGGTGGCCATGGGCGACTGGGCTCCGAAGAACGGCGTGAAGACGGTCGTCACGCTGGTGGCCGACTACGGCCCGGGCAACGACGCCGAGAAGTTCTTCAGCGAGCGCTTCCAGCTCAACGGCGGCAAGGTGATCGAGAAGCTGCGTGTACCGCTGCGCAACCCCGACTTCGCTCCCTTCCTGCAGAAGGTGCGCGACGCCAAGCCCGACGCGCTGTTCGTCTTCGTGCCCTCGGGCGCGGGCGCGGCCGTCATGAAGCAGTTCCTGGAGCGCGGCATGGACAAGGCCGGCATCAAGATGATCGCGACCGGCGACGTGACGGACGACGACCAACTCAACGACATGGGCGACGGCGCGCTGGGCGTGGTCACCTCGCACCACTACTCGGCCGCGCATCCGTCGGCAATGAACAAGAAATTCGTCGAGGCCTTCGAGAAGGCCAACCCCAAGATGCGCCCCAACTTCATGGCCGTGGGCGGCTATGACGGCATGCGCGTCATCTATGAAGCGCTCAAGGCCACCAAGGGCCAGGGCGGCGGCGAGGCGCTGCTGGCGGCCATGAAGGGCCAGGTCTTCGAGAGCCCGCGCGGCCAGGTGCTGATCGACGCGCAGACGCGCGACATCGTGCAGGACGTGTACCTGCGCAAGGTCGAGAAGAAGGACGGGCAGCTCTACAACGTCGAGTTCGACGTCATCAAGGGCGTGAAGGACCCGGGCAAAGCAAAATAAAGGCTCGCCCCCAGGCTGCGCGCACTTCGTGTCGCTTCGCCAACCCCCTACCGGGGGCAACACCGCAGGCACGGCAAAGCCGGTTCCTGGGTGTTTCCCGAAGGCGTCGCGCCGTGCGGCAAGCTGCTGAGTCGCTCATATGTTGACCATTCTTTTCGACGGCATCGCCTACGGCATGCTGCTCTTCGTGCTCGCCGTCGGCCTGGCCGTGACGCTGGGGCTGATGAACTTCATCAACCTCGCGCACGGCGCCTTCGCCATGGCGGGCGGTTACCTCACGGTGTTCGCGATGCAGAAGCTGGGCGTGCCGTTCCTGGCCTGCCTGCCGCTCGCATTCATCGTCGTCGCGCTGGCCGGCGCGCTGCTGGAGCGCACGCTCTACCGGCCGATGTACGGCAAGCCTCACCTCGACCAGGTTCTCTTTTCCATCGGCCTCGCATTCATGGCGGTGGCGGCGGTCGACTACTTCGTGGGCTCCTCGCAGCAGAACGTGCAGTTGCCCGAATGGCTGCGCGGGCGCACCGAGATCGGCGACGGCGCGCTGCTGCTGGGCATGGGGCACTACCGGCTCTTCATCATCGGCGTGTGCGCGGTGCTCACGGTGGTGCTGCAGCTCATTCTTTCGAAGACGCGCTTCGGCAGCCGGCTGCGCGCAGCGGTCGACGACCCGCGTGTGGCGGCGGGGCTGGGCATCAACGTCAACGTGGTGTTCCTGCTGACCTTCGCGGTGGGCTCGGGGCTCGCGGGCCTCGGCGGCGCGCTGGGCGCGGAGATCCTGGGGCTCGATCCGACCTTCCCGCTCAAGTACATGATCTATTTCCTGATCGTGGTGTCCGTCGGCGGCACCTCGTCGATCACCGGGCCGCTCGCGGCGGCGCTGCTGCTGGGCATCGCCGACGTGGCGGGCAAGTACTTCATTCCGAAGATGGGCGCGTTCACCGTCTACCTGCTGATGATCCTGATCCTGATGTGGCGCCCGCAGGGCCTCTTCACGCGAAAAGGAGGCCGCTGAATGAGCACGCCTCTTCCCGTCGTTGCAGATTTCCAGGCGGCCCTGCTGCGCAAGGCGCGCTGGCGTCCGCTCGAATTCGTCGTGTGGGCCGTGGCCTTCGCGCTGCCGCTGGTGATGCCCTCGCACTCGCTGCTGGTCAACGAGATCGCCATCGTCGCGCTGTTCGCGATGTCGCTCGACCTGATCCTGGGCTACACCGGCATCGTGTCGCTGGGCCATGCCGCCTTCTTCGGCTTCGGCGCGTACGCGGCGGCGCTGTTCGCCAAGCTGGTGATGCCCGATCCGACCGTCGGCCTGCTGTTCGCGACGGTGCTGTCCGCGCTGCTGGGCATGGTGGCGAGCGTGACGATCCTGCGCGGCAGCGACCTCACGCGGCTGATGGTGACGCTGGGCACGGCGCTTCTGCTGCTCGAACTCGCCAACAAGCTCGACTGGCTCACCGGCGGCGCCGACGGCCTGCAGGGCGTGGTGATGGGGCCGGTGCTCGGCATGTTCGAGTTCGATCTCTTCGGCCGCACGGCCGCCTGGTATTCGCTGGCGGTGATGCTGGTGCTGTTCCTGCTGATGCGCCGCCTCGTGCACTCGCCCTTCGGCGCCACGCTCAAGGCCATCCGCGACAACCGGCTGCGCGCCATGGCCATCGGCATCCCGGTGGTGTCGCGGCTGGTGGTGATCTACACCGTGGCGGCGGGCATTGCCGGCGCGGCCGGTGCGCTGCTGGCGCAGACCACGGGTTTCGCCTCCCTCGACGTGCTGGCCTTCGACCGCTCGGCCGACGTGCTGCTGATGCTGGTCATCGGCGGCGTGGGCTGGCTCTATGGCGGCGTGGCGGGTGCCATCGTCTTCAAGCTGCTGCAGACCTGGCTGTCGGCCGTGACGCCGCAGTACTGGATGTTCTGGATCGGCCTGATCCTGGTGCTGCTGGTGCTGGTCGGGCGCGACCGGCTGCTCAAGCCCTGGACCTGGATCGGCGCTGGCGGCAAGAAAGGCGGCGCGGCGTGACCGACACCGTTCTCTCCACCCATGGCCTCGTGATGCGCTTCGGCGGCATCACCGCCACCAACAACGTGTCGATGGAGCTCAGGCGCGGCGCGCGCCATGCGCTCATCGGCCCCAACGGCGCGGGCAAGACCACGCTGATCAACCAGCTCACCGGCGTGCTCACGCCCACCGAGGGCCGCATCACCCTGATGGGCGAGGACATCACCACGCTCGCGCCGCACAAGCGCGTGGCGCGCGGTCTGGTGCGCACCTTCCAGATCAACCAGCTCTTCGACTCCATGACGCCGCTCGAAACGCTGGCGCTGGTGGTGTCGCAGCACCAGGGCGCCGGCGCGCAATGGTGGAAGCCGCTAGGTTCGAGCAAGGCCATCGCGGAGCGCGCGGCGCAGCTGCTGGAGCAGTTCCACCTGAGCGACGTGGCTCAGCAGCAGGTGAAGCACCTGGCCTACGGCAAGCGCCGCCTGCTGGAGATCGCCATCGCGCTGGCCTGCGAGCCGCGCGTGCTGCTGCTCGACGAGCCGGTGGCGGGCGTGCCCGCCGGCGAGCGCGAGGAACTGCTGCAGACCGTGGCCGCGCTGCCGGCCGACGTGTCGGTGCTGCTGATCGAGCACGACATGGACCTGGTGTTCAGCTTCGCCGACCGCATGACGGTGCTGGTCAACGGCACGCTGCTGACCGAGGGTGACCCGGAGACCATCGCCAACGATCCGCAGGTGAAAGAGGTCTATCTGGGCCACGGAGACGGAATGGACCCCCACGCTCACATTCGTTCGCAGCCCCCCGAGGGGGCGCAGGCCTCCCTTGGGGCGGCCCGGCGGGAGGCCCCCCATGTCTGAGCTGCTGAGAATAGAAAACCTGAGCGCCGGCTACGGCGAGGCCGTGGTGCTGCACGACGTGGCCTTCACGCTCGGCGAGGGCCAGACGCTGGCGCTGCTGGGCCGCAACGGCACGGGCAAGACCACGCTGATCAACACGCTCGCGGGCGCGACGCGCCAGCACGGCGGCAGCATCACGCTGGGCGGCCAGGCGCTGCACAAGCTCGCGCCGCATCAGCGCGCGGCAGCAGGCATCGGCTGGGTGCCGCAGGAGCGCAACATCTTCAAGTCGCTCACCGTGCACGAGAACCTCACTGCGGTGGAGCGGCCGGGCAAGTGGAACCCGCAGCGCGTCTACGAGATGTTCCCGCGCCTTGCCGAGCGCAAGACCAACCTCGGCACGCAGCTGTCGGGCGGCGAGCAGCAGATGCTGGCCGTGGGCCGCGCGCTGGTGCTCAACCCCAAGCTGCTGCTGCTGGACGAGCCGCTCGAAGGGCTCGCGCCGATCATCGTGGAAGAGCTGCTGCGCGCCATCCGCCGGATCACGCAGGACGAGGGCCTGGCCGCCATCATCGTGGAGCAGCACCCGCAGGCGATCCTCGCGATCTCCGACGAGGCTGTGGTGCTCGATCACGGGACCATCGTGCACACCGACAGCGCCGCTTCGCTGCGCTCCCAGCCGCAGGTGCTCGACCGGCTGCTGGGCGTGGCGCGGTAGTCGGGAGCTCCTGCTTCAGATCGCGCAGCCGTCGGGGCCGCAGGCCGGTGCCGGCGCATCCGCTGCAGCCGGGGCCGGCTTCGAGGCTTCGGCCACGGCGGCAAGCTGCTTCTTCCATTCCTCCGCACGGCCGAGCCATGGGCCGATGTCGACGCGGCCGGCGCTGCCATCGGGCTGCACGAGCACGAAGGTCGGAAAGCCCTGGCCGCCCGCGCGCTGCAGGAACTGGCGACTCTCGGCGATGTGGCGGGCAGTGGCTTCGCCCGACTGACGCTCGAAAGCCGATGCAAAGGCTTCCGTTTCGA
The DNA here is from genome assembly GCF_056867935.1 of Variovorax sp. TLI9-5A. Taxonomy (NCBI): domain Bacteria; kingdom Pseudomonadati; phylum Pseudomonadota; class Betaproteobacteria; order Burkholderiales; family Comamonadaceae; genus Variovorax; species Variovorax sp. TLI9-5A. The sequence continues at coordinate 2,587,347 of NZ_CP200310.1, forward strand.
AACCGAGTTCACCGGCGATCGCCTTGAGCACCTCCACGTCGGCGATGCGGCGGCCCTCGACATAGTGCGCCCGCTGCAGGCTGTGGATCATGTCCAGCCCGCCGCCGGGGCGCAGCGACTCGGCTGCGAGCACGGCGGTGGTCGGCGGCTCGGAATCCATCACCGCGCCGGTGTCTCGCAGGAGTCCCTCGAAGTAGCGCTCGCCGAAGGGCTGGCCGGTCATCTCGGCGATGCGGTGATCGTGCGGCAGCACGTAGTCACGCCACTGCGGTGTGATCGGGCGGCGGTTGGCGCCGGTCATCATGCCGCCGCCGTGGAACTCGACCTTCAGGCCCGGCACTTCGCGCGCCGCGTCGACCAGCGGCGCGGCGGCGTAGCACCAGCCGCACAGCGGGTCGAAGATGTAGTGCAGCGTGGCGCCTGCGCCCGTTGCATCTGCTGCGTCGGTCATTGCGGCCATTTCATTTCTCCCTTGATGACCTTGGCGCCGAGTTCCAGCGAGGAGGCGTCTTCCAGCTTCGGGTAGCGTTTCTTCATCGAGGCGATGAGCGTTGCCGAGTCCTTGGCCTTTGCCGCTTCGACTTCGAAGGCCTTCAGGTAGTCGCGCGTGAACTTCACCGAAGCCAGCGAGTAGGGCGCACTGCCGTTCGCGTTCGGCAGGTAGTGGCCCGGCACCACGGTCTTCGGGTGCAGCGCCTCGATGCGGCCCAGCGTCTTGATCCAGTCGCGGCGCGATTCGGGCGTCTGCGTGTCGGCCACCCACACATGGATGTTGGCCGACACCGGGATGCCGCCCACCACGGCCTTCAGCGAGGGAATCCACGCGAAGCTGCGCTCGGGCGTGGGGCCGTCGAGGCCGACGACCTGGATCTTGCGGCCTTCGAGCTCGATGCTGTCGCCGGCCAGCGGCTGCGGCACCACCAGCGCCTTGGGCGCGTTGTCCTTGAGGATCGGACCCCAGTGCGCGAGCTTGCCGTCCTTCGAGGCCTGGATGGCGGCCACGGTCTCCGGTGTGGCGACGATCTTCGCGTCGGGGAAGGCGGCCTGGATCACGTCGAGGCCGAAGTAGTAGTCGGGGTCGCTGTGGCTGATGTAGACCGTGGTGAGCTTCCTGCCCGTGGCCTTGATCTTCTGCACCAGCGCCTCGGCGTCGTTGCGCTGGAACTGGGCGTCGATGAGCACCGCGTCGGCCTGGCCGGTGACGATCTCGGAGGAGACCGGGAACATCGACTTCGCGCCCGGGTTGTACACGTCGAGCTTGAGCGGCTGGGCGGCCTGGGCGGTGAGGCTGAAACCGAGGGCGAGGGCGGAGGAGAGGAGGGTTCTGCGGAGCATGGTGGTGTTCTTTCCGGTGGATGTGGACGGGTGACAGCGTTGGATGCCGGGAATCTTAGGTTGCGTGAATGGAAACAAAAACCTGACGATCCACAACGAATAGTTTCCTAATCCGGTCGAATCAGTCCGTGGCCCGCCGCTCCAGATGCGCCACCAGCAGCTGCGCCGAGGGCGACAGCTCCGTGTCGCTACGGAAGCAGATCGCGAAGCGCCGCCGCGCCCATGCGTCGGTCAGCGGCATCAGTCGTAGTCCGAAGGCCTCGGCAAAAGGCCGCGCCACCTCCGCCGGCACCACGCTGATCGCCAGCCCCGCGCGCACCACGCGCAGCGCTGCGTCGAAGTTGGACACCAGCACCCGGTACACCAGCGGCTTGCCTGCCACCGCCGCCTCGCGCGCGAGCATCAGCTGCACGGCGCTGAGCGCAGGCATGCCGACGAATTCGTGGTCCAGCACCTGCTCGAAGCGCACGCTCTCGCGCTGCGCCACCGGGTGCGAGGGATGCGCCACGATGGCGAGGTGGTCGCAGCGGTAGTCGCGCCGCTCCAGGCCTTCGAGGTCGGCGGCGTCCCAGCACAGGCCGATGGAGGCGCTGCCCTCGCGGATGCCGCGCACGATCTCGGGGCTCACGCGCTCTTCCATGTCGACGCGGATGTTGCGGTGCGCCGGGTCCTGCAGGAAGTCGGCCACGTCCTCGGCCAGCGACTCGGCCATGACCGAGGCCGAGGCGAGGATGCGCACGTGCCCGCGCACGCCGCCGGCGTAGGCCGCCATGTCGCGCTCGATGCGGTTCACGCTGCCGAGCATCGCGCGGGCGTGCTCCAGCAGCGTTTCCCCGGCCGGCGTGGGCACCACGCCCCGGCGCTTGCGCAGCAGCAGCGGCGTGCCGACGGTCTCCTCCAGCTGGGCCAGCCGCTTGCTGATGGCCGAGCCGACGATGCTGGCCTGCTCGCCGGCGCGCGCGATGCTGCGCGTTTCGCAGACAGCCACGAAGAGCCGCAGGGTGGTGAGGTCGAGGTCTCTCATGGTGTTCCGTTCTGGAATCAGATGGCTTCCAAAATATACCTTCTGAATCGAATTGGAACTCCTACCATCGGTGCCGTAGTCAGCATCACCACGGAGACAAGACTTGATTCACGCCTTCCTGCCGCCGAGCGCGGTCGTCCGCGAAGTGGGGCTGCGCGACGGCCTCCAGAGCATCGCGCGGGTGCTTTCCACCGAACGCAAGCTCGAATGGATCCGCGACGCGCACGCCGCCGGCCAGCGCGAGATCGAGGTCGGCTCCTTCGTGCCCGCCCGCCTGCTGCCGCAGCTGGCCGACACGGACGAACTGCTGGCGTACGCGAAGACGCTGCCGGGGCTTTTCGCCTCGGTGCTGGTGCCCAACCTCAAGGGCGCCGAGCGGGCCATCGAGGGCGGGGCCGATCTGATGATGGTGCCGCTGTCGGCCAGCCACGCGCACAGCCTCGCCAACCTGCGCAAGACGCCCGACGAGGTGGTGGCCGAGGTCGGCCGCATCCGCGCGGCGCGCGACGCGGCGGGCTCGAAGACGCTGATCGACGGCGGCGTGGGCACGGCCTTCGGCTGCACGCTGCAGGGCTACGTCGATCCCGACGAGGTGCTGCGGCTGATGCAGGCGCTGCTCGACGCCGGCGCCGACCGCGTGAGCCTCGCCGACACCGTGGGCTATGCCGATCCGGCGATGGTGCGCAGCCTGTTCGAGCGCGCCCTGCACATCGCGGGCGACCGGCTGTGGTGCGGCCACTTCCACGACACGCGCGGCATGGGGCTCGCGAACGCCTATGCGGCGCTCGAAGTCGGCATCACGCGCTTCGACGCCTGCCTGGCCGGCATCGGCGGCTGCCCGCATGCGCCCGGCGCCAGCGGCAACGTCGACACGGAAGACCTGGTCTTCATGCTGGAGAGCATGGGCGTGGCCACCGGCGTCGACCTGCCGAAGCTGCTCGACCTGCGCAGGCGCGTGGCCGGCTGGCTCGAGGGCGAGACGCTGCAGGGCACGGTGTGGCGCGCGGGTTTTCCGAAGACTTTCACGGCCACGGAAGGCATTGCGGCATGAGCACGACGGATACACAACAGAAGCGCCTGCCGCTCGCCGGCATCCGCGTGGTCGAGTTCACGCACATGGTGATGGGGCCGACCTGCGGCATGGTGCTGGCCGACCTGGGTGCGGAGGTCATCAAGGTCGAGCCCATCGAGGGCGACCGCACGCGGCATCTGCTTGGCGCGGGCGCGGGCTTCTTCCCGATGTTCAACCGCAACAAGAAGAGCATCGCGCTCGATCTGCGGAATCCGCGGGGGCTCGAAGCCGCGCTGCGGCTGTGCGTGAGCGCCGACGTGGTGGCGCAGAACTTCAAGCCCGGCACCATGGACAAGTACGGCCTGGGCTACTCCGCGCTCGGCAAACTCAATCCGCGCCTCGTGTACGTGGACCATGCCGGCTTCCTGCCCGGCCCCTACGAACACCGCACCGCGCTCGACGAGGTGGTGCAGATGATGGGCGGCCTGGCCTACATGACCGGCCGCCCCGGCGATCCGCTGCGCGCGGGCACCAGCGTGAACGACATCATGGGCGGCATGTTCGGCGCCATCGGCGCGATCGCGGCGCTGATGCAGCGCATGCAGACCGGCAAGGGGCAGGAGGTGAAGTCGGCGCTGTTCGAGAACAACGTGTTCCTCGTCGGCCAGCACATGCTGCAGTACGCCATCACCGGCGAGGCGGCGGCGCCGATGCCCGAGCGCATCTCGGCCTGGGCGCTGTACGACGTCTTCACCGTGAAGGACGGCGAGCAGATCTTCCTGGCGGCGGTGAGCGATGCGCAGTGGAAGACCTTCTGCGACGCGCTGGGCTTCGACGACCTGAAGGCCGACCCCGCGCTGCGCACCAACAACGACCGCGTGCGCATGCGCCCGACGCTGCTGGCCGACTTGCGCCAGCGCCTCGCGCAGCGCCCGGCGGCGGAGCTGTCGGCGATCTTCGAGGCCCGGGGCCTGCCTTTCGCGCCGATCACGCGGCCGGAAGACCTCTACGCCGATCCGCACCTGAAGGCCACGGGTGGGCTTGCCGACATCCGGCTGCCCGACGGCGAGCGCGCCGGAGAGATGGCGCAGACCACTCTGTTCCCGATCACGCTGGACGGCGAGCGCCTCGGCGTGCGGCTGCACCCGCCGACGCTGGGCGAGCACACCCGCGAGCTGCTGGCCGAACTGGGCTATGCGCGCGAGCAGGTCGATGCGCTGCATGCGGAGTCGGCGGTGGCCTGAACAGCCTGAACAAGGCAAGACGCCTTCCCAGAACCATAAAGAAGAGAGACAAGACCATGACGAACACGCTTCCCCTCAAGATGAACCGCCGCGTGCTGCTCGGCTTCGGCGCCAGCGCGGCCGCAGTGGCCGCATGCCCCGCGCTCGCACAGGGCTCGGACAAGCCCATCCGCCTGATCCTGCCGATCAGCGCGGGGTCGGGCGTGGACACCATCGCGCGCGCCGCCGCGCCCGCGCTGGGCAAGGCCTTCGGCCAGCCGGTGGTGATCGACAACCTGCCGGGCGCGGGCGGCATCACCGGCGCGGCGGCCATCGTCAAGGCCGCGCCCGACGGGCTCACGCTGGGCATGGTGTCGAACAACCACGTCATCAACCCGGCGGTGTTCAGGAAGATGCCCTTCGATGCGATCAACGACATCACGCCGATCAGCGTGGTGGGCGCCACGCCGCTGGTGCTGCTGGCCAACCCCAAGCTGCCGGCGAAGAACGTGCCCGAGCTGGTCGCGCTGCTGCGCGCGAAGCCGGGCGCCTACAACTACGCCTCGTCGGGCAACGGCACCATCCTCCACCTCGCGGGCGAGATGTTCATGGACGAGGCCGGCGTGAAGGCGCGGCACATTCCGTACAAGGGCACCGGGCCGATGATGACCGACATGATCGGCGGGCAGGTCGAACTGGGCGTGGTGGCGCTGCCGGCGGTGCAGCAGCACATCAGGAGCGGCGCGCTGCGCGCCATCGGCCTGTGCGGCGCGCAGCGCTCGCCGGCCGCGCCCGACATTCCGACCATCGCCGAGCAGGGTCTGCCGAACTACGCGGTCGAAGGCTGGTTCGCCGTGATCGGCCCCGCCAAGATGCAGCCGGCGGATGTGCTGCGCGTGCACGACGCGGTGGTCGCCGCGTTCAACAGCGCCGAGGTGCGCGAGGCGATGGACAAGCAGGGCAACGTCGTCAGGCCGACGACGTCGGAGCAGGCAGCGAGCTACTTCCGCAGCGAGGCCGCACGCTATGCGGCGCTGGTGAAGAAGGCGAACGTGGTCGTGGAATGAATGTCTTGCTCCTTCCCCTTTGGGGGAAGGTTGGGATGGGGGCAGGCCTGTGACGAGGCGCCGCGCTTCCACGGAGGCCGTCGTGCCCCCACCCCGCCCCTCCCCCAGAGGGGGAGGGAGAAATGCATCGGGGTCTATCCCGGACCGACTGCGCGATACAGCGCCCGCACGAAATCCGACTGCGTGATCATGCCGGCCAGCCGTTTCTCGTCGTCGATGATGGGAATGTGGTGGTGGCCGCCCTCGGAGAACAGCGGTACCAGGTCGACCACGGGCCGGTCGGCGCTGGCCACGCGCACCTGGCGCGTCATGATCTGGCCCACCACCTCGGGCTTGCTCGACATCACGGTGCGGGTGGCGCGGATCAGGTCGCGCAGCTTGGCGGCGATGCCTTCGTGATGCTGCAGGTCGAGCTGGCGGAAGAAGTCGGCCTGCGTGACGATGCCCACCACGCGGCGCGTGCGGTCGGTGACGGGCAGGGCCTTGATGCGGCGCTCGTGCATCAGCGCCCAGGCCTCCTGCAGCGGGGTGCCGAACTCCACCGAGATCGGCACCGTGGACATGATGTCCGCGCAGCTCAGCGTGCCCAGGCGGCGCTTGTACGACTCCAGCTCGGTCTCGCGGATCAACGATTCGAGGTCGTCGCGGCTGATGTCCAGCACCTGGTTGTAGCGAGACAGCACGGCGTCGATGTCGGCCTGGCTGAAGCGCGCATCCGAGCCCGGCGGGCGCGGCGCCACCTGCACATGCGGATAGCGCCGGCCGGTCAGCGTGTTGTAGGCCACGCCGGCCAGCACCAGCAGCAGCGAGTTGGTGAAGAAGGGAAAGAGGGCGGCCGAGAAATGCGTGGTGTGCGTCAGCACCGCCAGCAGGGCCGCGGCGCCTCCGGGCGGGTGCAGGCAGCGCGCGCTGAACATCAGGCCGATGGCACCCGCCACGGCGACGGCGGCGGCCAGCTCGGGCTGGGGAATCCAGCTGGCGGCCGCGATGCCCACCACCGCCGACAGCGTGTTGCCGCCGATCACCGACCACGGTTGTGCGAGCGGGCTTGCCGGCACCGCGAACACCAGCACCGCGCTCGCGCCCAGCGGCGCGATAAGCCAGACCGAGGCATGCAGCGGCCCGGCCAGCCAGTGCGACAGCAGCGCGGTGATCAGCAGGCCGATGCCCGCGCCCATGACCGCGCGCAGCCGCTCGCGCGCATCGACGGTGGTGCGGCCAGGCAGCCAGGCGCGTGCGTGGGTGAGCAGAGCTGCGAGGCGCATGTCCGTTCTCAGCCCTCGTGCGCCACCTTGCGTCCGATGTCGGGCCAGCGGCCGTGCAGCCACACCCAGGCGACCAGGCCGATGCCCAGCATGCCCATGGAGGTGAGCGCCAGCGCGAGCGTGGAGTGCATCACCAGCGGCGCCACCGCGCCGGCCACGATGCCGTTGGCGGTGGAGCCGATCACCGCCTGCAGCGACGAGGCCATGCCGCGGCGCTCGGGGTGCAGGTCGAGCACCAGCAGCGTGACCACCGGCACCATCAGCGCCCAGCCGAAGGCGAACACCGCCAGCGGCCACAGCGCCCACGCCACATGTGCGTGGAAGAAGGTGTTGGCCACCACGTTGACGACCGACGTGACCAGCATGATCACAAAGCCGTCGCGGATCTGCCGCTTGGGCGCTACCTTGCCGGCCATGCGCCCGCTGGCGCGCGCGCCGAGCATGATGCCGCCGATGGTCAGCAGGAAGAACCAGAAGAACTGCTGAGGCTGCAGCGCGAGATGGTCGCCCAGGAAGGCGGGCGCGGCCAGCACGTAGAGGAACATGCCGTTGAAGGGCACGCCGCTCGCAAAGGCCAGCAGCAGGAAGCGCGGGTCGGAACACAGGTCCCAGTAGCCGCGCATCAGGTGCCGCACCTGGAAGGGCTGGCGGTGGTCCTTGTGCAGCGTTTCGGGCAGCAGCTTGTAGTTGGCCGTGAACAGCACCACGCCCACCGCCACGAGGAACCAGAACACCGCGTGCCAGCCGGCGTGCACGAACAGGAAGCCGCCCACGATGGGCGCGATGGCCGGCGCCACGCCGAAGTAGATCGTGACCTGGCTCATCACCCGCTGCGCCTCGGCGGGCGGGAACATGTCGCGGATCACCGCGCGCGAGACCACGATGCCGGCGCCGGTCGACAGGCCCTGCAGCCCGCGGAATAGCACCAGTTGCGTGATGTTCTGCGAGAGCGCACAGCCCAGCGAGGCCAGCGTGAACACGGCCAGGCCCCACAGCACCACGGGGCGGCGGCCGAAGCTGTCCGACAGCGCGCCGTGGAACAGGTTCATGAACGCGAAGCCGAACAGGTAGGCCGAGAGCGTCTGCTGCATCTCGGCCGGCGTCGCGCCGATGGACTGCGCGATGCCCGAGAAAGCCGGGATGTAGGTGTCGATGGAGAAGGGCCCGAGCATGCCCAGCACGGCGAGCAGCACCGCAAGCGCCCAGCGCGGGGCCTGCCAGAGTTTGTCTGCATCGGGATTCATGAGGTTTGCTCCGTTCTTTTTATCGCGAAGGCCAAAAAAGAAAGCGCCCTTGCGGGCGCCTCCTCGTCGGGAAATACCGGGAGACCGGCTCAGAGCGTATCAATAAAGCTGCGCAGCTTGTCCGAACGCGACGGATGCTTGAGCTTGCGCAGTGCCTTCGCCTCGATCTGGCGGATGCGCTCGCGGGTCACGTCGAACTGCTTGCCGACTTCTTCCAGCGTGTGGTCCGTGCTCATCTCGATGCCGAAGCGCATGCGCAGCACCTTGGCTTCGCGCGGCGTGAGGGAGTCGAGGATGTCCTTGACCACGTCGCGCAGGCCGGCCTGCATCGCGGCCTCGATGGGGGCCGTGTTGCTGCTGTCCTCGATGAAGTCGCCCAGGTGCGAATCGTCGTCGTCGCCGATGGGGGTTTCCATCGAGATCGGCTCCTTCGCGATCTTCATGATCTTGCGGATCTTGTCTTCCGGAATCTCCATCTTCGCGGCCAGGATGCCGGCGTCGGGCTCGAAGCCGAACTCCTGCAAGTGCTGGCGCGAAATGCGGTTCATCTTGTTGATCGTCTCGATCATGTGCACCGGGATGCGGATGGTGCGCGCCTGGTCGGCGATCGAGCGCGTGATGGCCTGGCGGATCCACCACGTCGCGTAGGTCGAGAACTTGTAGCCGCGACGGTATTCGAACTTGTCGACCGCCTTCATCAGGCCGATGTTGCCTTCCTGGATCAGGTCGAGGAACTGCAGGCCGCGGTTCGTGTATTTCTTGGCGATGGAGATCACGAGGCGCAGGTTGGCCTCGATCATTTCCTTCTTGGCGTCGCGCGAGGACGATTCGCCCTCGTTCATGCGCTTGTTGATGTCCTTCAGCTCCGACAGCGGCACCACCACGCGCGACTGGATGTCGGCGAGTTTCTGCTGCAACTCTTGAACCGGCGGGATGTTGCGCGCGAGCACCGAGCTCCAAGGCTTGCCGGCGGCGGCCTGCTTCTCGACCCACTTCAGGTTCAGCAGGTTCGAGGCGATGCGGTTGCCGTTCTTGTCGTAGCCGCTGAAGTCGCGGATGAACTCGTCCTGCGGAAAGCCGCACTTGTCCACGATGATGCGGCGCAGCTCGCGTTCCTTCTTGCGCACGTCGTCCACCTGCGTGCGCACCAGGTCGCACAGCTTCTCGATGGTGCGGGCGGTGAAGCGGATGGTCATCAGCTCGTCCGACAGGGACTGCTGGGCCTTGGCGTAGGCGGGCGTGCCGTAGCCTTCCTTGTCGTAGATCTTGTGGACCTTCTCGAACAGTTCGGCGATGCGGTCGAAGCGCGAGAGGGCCTCGTTCTTGAGTTCCTCGAGCTTCTTGGTCAGGGCCTTGGAGCCGCCCTTGCCGTCGTCGTCGTCTTCCTCGTCGAACTCGTCGAAGTCTTCCTCGGCCACGTAGTCGTCGGCCTCGTTGGGGTTCGAGAAGCCGTCGACGATGGTCGAGATGACGACCTTGCCTTCACGGATCTCGCCGGCCAGGCGCAGGATTTCGGCGATGGTGGCGGGGGAGGCCGAGATGGCCTCCATCATGGCCATCAGGCCGCCTTCGATGCGCTTGGCGATTTCGATTTCGCCTTCGCGGGTCAGCAGTTCGACCGTGCCCATTTCGCGCATGTACATGCGCACCGGGTCGGTGGTGCGGCCGAATTCGCTGTCCACCGTGGACAGGGCCGCTTCGGCCTCTTCTTCGGCTTCTTCCACCGTGGTGGCGGTGGGCGCGGTGTTGTTCAGCAGCAGGGTTTCGGCGTCGGGCGTCTGCTCGTACACCGCCACGCCCATGTCGTTGAGCATGGTGACCACGACTTCCATGGTCTCGGCGTCGACCAGCTTGTCGGGCAGGTGGTCGGAGATTTCGCCGTGCGTGAGGTAGCCGCGGGTCTTGCCCAGCGTGATCAGGGTCTTCAGGCGCGAGCGGCGCTTGGCCAGGTCTTCCTCGGAGAGCACGGTCTCGTCGAGGCCGAACTCCTTCATCAAGGCGCGTTCCTTCGCCTTGCTGATCTTCATGCGAAGCGGCTTGACCTTTTCTTCGGTCGCGGCAGCCGCGGGCTCGTCACCCGCCAGGTCGTCCTCGATGTCCGACAGGTCGACGTCGCTCTCGGGGGCTTCCTTGTCGGCCTTGGGCTTGCGGCCGCGCTTGGCGCCGGTGGCGGGCGTCGCGGCGCCGGCGGCCTTGGGCGGGCGGCCGACCTTCTTGGCGGCCGGGGCGGCTGCCTTCTTGGGATCTTCGAGGGAGGTCGATTTCGTGGGCACGGTTTTCACTTTCGTAGCGGCGGCCGATTTGGATGCGGCGGCGGCCGTCTTGGTTGCCGGTTTCGCACCGGCTTTCAACGGTTTTTCTGCTGCGGGCTTGGTGGCGACGCTTTTGGCAAGTGAAGGAGCAGGCTTCTTTGAACTGGGCATACGACCTCGTTACGGCAAGAAAAGACAAGCGGAATCACAGGCGCACCGCCACGCGGACGGCACCACCGAGCCCGTGCACAGGCACGGACTGGAAACAAATGGGAATGAGGAACTAATTCCTCAACAGGCAAGATGTCGGGCGAACATTTGGTATGCAGTCCTTGCGGTTATTGACCCTTTCCGCCGGAATCTACCGTTGGAGTGCATTGCGCTAGGGGTCGGCCCGGAGGTGCTGCTGTCGCTCTTGCCTATATTTCGCCAATTGCGAAGCCCTACATTATAGCGTGTTGCGCAAATTTCAAGCAGTTTCTGAACCCGACGCGCGCACGCGGGCACGCAATTCGAGCCGGCGGACTTCCAGCGCCTTGTAGCGCTCCAGGGCTTTCGGGTCTTTTCCGACGGCGGCGATGGCCTCGCTCTGCTGGGCCTTGAGGAGGTCGTCGAGCATGAAGTCGAGCACGCTGGCGAGCTCCCGGGCCGCATCGGCCAGGTGTTGCGCTTCTTCGCCCTCGGGAACGGGGCCGGCTTCGGAGACCGACATCAGCCGCTCGGCCAGCGGCTCGAAGTCGAGCCCGCGCAGGCCCTCGCGCAGGGCGGCCCAGGGTTGGACGCCGTGCTCGTGCAGCTGGCTGTCGAGCCAGGTGAAGAGGGCGCCGTGGTGGCCCGGCAGGTCGCAGAGCATCACGTGCAGTTCGTGCGACAGCGCCTCCCACTGGGCCATGTTCGACAGCAGCAGCCGCACCGCGACGTCCGGGCGGCTGGGCGGCGCGCCGCGGCCGCGCAGGGGTTCGATCGGCTCCTCGAACTTGCCGCCCCAGCGCTTGCCGCCCTTGCCTGCGAACTTGCGCTGCGGCTGGAACTTGGGCTTGCTATCGCTTTCATAGCGGGGCGGCTCGTAGTCCTGCGGCGGGGGCATGTCCGGGTAGTAGTCGTCTCCGCCTCCGTCGCCGTAGCTCGGGGGCTCGTCGTGGCGCCTTTGATGCTGCTGCGCAGGGGCGCCTGCAGCCTTGCGCGGACCGGGCGTGGAGGCCCACAGCTCAGACAGTGCCGGCGCGTCCAGCTGCACCAGCGTCGCGATTTCGCTCAGCAGCTGCCGCTTGAGCGCGCCGTCGGGCATGGCGCTCCAGAGCGGGCGCACGTTGCTGGTCATGTGCGCGCGGCCCTCGGCAGTTGTCAGGTCGCAGCCTTCTCGGGCGACCTCGATCATGAAGCGCGACAGCGGCGTGGCCTCGTTGACGAAGCGGGCGAAGGCCTCGGCGCCGTGCTCGCGGATGAAGCTGTCGGGGTCGTGCTCCGCCGGCAGGAACAGGAACTTGATGCTGCGCACGTCGGTGGCATAGGGCAGGGCGCCGTCCAGCGCCTTGCGGGCGGCGCGGCGTCCGGCGGCATCGCCGTCGAAGCTGAACACCACCGACTCGGTGAAGCGAAAGAGCTTCTGCACATGGTCCGTGGTGCAGGCCGTGCCGAGCGTGGCCACCGCGTTCGGAAAGCCGAGCTGCGCCAGCGCCACCACGTCCATGTAGCCCTCGGTGACCAGCGCGTAGCCGCGCTCGCGGAAGGCGGAACGGGCTTCGTACAGGCCGTAGAGCTCGCGGCCCTTGCTGAACACCGGGGTTTCGGGCGAATTCAGGTACTTGGGCTTCTCATCGCCCAGCACCCGGCCGCCGAAGCCGATGCATTCGCCCTTCACGTTGCGGATCGGGAACATCACGCGGTCGCGGAAGCGGTCGTAGCGCTTGGCTTCCTCCTCGCTGAGCTTGCCTTCCTCGTTGTTGACGATCACCAGACCGCTCTCGGCGAGCAGCGGATCGTCGTAGTCGGGAAACACGCTGGCCAGCGCGCGCCAGCCTGCCGGCGCATAGCCGATGCCGAACTGCTTGGCCACTTCGCCCGAGACGCCCCGGCCTTTCAGGTATTCGATGGCGCCGGGCGCCTGTCGCAGGTGCTTGCGGTAGGCGTCGCCGGCCTTCTCAAGCACGTCGGTCAGCGTGGCCTGCTTCTGGCGCTGGCTGGCGGCGCGGGCGCGCTCGGCGGGGGAGACATCGTCCTCGGGCACCTGCAGGCCGTACTGGCCAGCCAGGTCGTGAACCGCTTCGACGAAGCCCATGCCCGCATGCTCCATCAGGAAGCCGATGGCGTTGCCGTGCACTCCGCAGCCGAAGCAGTGATAGAACTGCTTGGTCGGGCTGACGGAGAAGGAGGGCGATTTCTCGCCGTGGAACGGGCACAGCCCCATGAAATTGGCGCCGGCCTTCTTGAGCTGCACATAACGGCCGACGATCTCGACCACATCGGCGCGTGCGATGAGTTCCTGGATGAATGAAGCGGGGATGGTCATGTAGGCGAAGAGCGGCAAATCATACGCAAGCGGCCGAAGCCGCACGCCCGGGCGGCATACTGAAAGCGACCGGAATCCACGCATGACGACGCCCAAACCCCTGCAACATGTCGCGCCGCTGCTGCGCCACCCCCTGAGATTCGCCTGGGACGCCCTCAAGGAATTCCGCGCCAACCAGGGCCTGTTGCTCGCGGGGGCGGTGGCGTACTACGCGCTGCTTTCCATCGTGCCGCTGCTGATCGTGAGCGTGATCGCGCTGTCGCACGTCATCGAGCAGGCCGAGCTGCTGCGCACCATTGGACAGTACCTGGGCTGGCTGCTGCCGGGGCAGTCGAAAGCCATCGTGGCGGAGCTTTCGAGCTTCCTGGACCATCGCGACGTGCTGGGGCCGGTGCTGCTGGTGACGATGCTCTTCTTCAGCTCGCTGGCCTTCAGCGTGCTCGAAAGCGCGATGGCGGTGATCTTTCACCACCGCAAGGCAGACCACAAGCGGCACTTCCTGGTGTCGGTGGCCATGCCCTACGTCTACATCCTCTGCCTGTGCGTGGGGCTGCTGCTGGTCACGCTGGTGTCGGGCGCGCTTCAGCTGGTGGGGCGGGAAAGCGTCGACCTGCTGGGGCGCAGCTGGTCGCTGTCGGGCGTCTCGGGGCTGCTGCTGTACCTGCTGGGGCTGGGCGGCGAGATCTTCATGCTGACCTCGCTCTACCTCGTGATGCCGGCCGGGCGCATGTCGCTGCGGCATGCGCTGCTGGGCGGCGTGACGGCGGCGCTGCTGTGGGAGGCCACGCGGCGCGTGCTGATCTGGTATTTCTCGACGCTCTCGCAGGTGAACGTGGTCTACGGCTCGCTCACAACGGCCATCGTGGTGCTGCTGAGCCTGGAGATCGCCGCCACGCTGGTGCTGCTCGGGGCCCAGGTGATCGCGCAGTACGAGCGCCTGGACCGTACCGGCAGCACGAAGCTGCCGGAATCCGAAAAGATCAGCGGGGAGCCAGTCGAATCGCTCCGTCCAGGCGAATCACCTCGCCGTTGAGCATGTCGTTCTCGATGATGTGCTTCGCGAGCTTGGCGTAGTCCTCGGGCGTGCCCAGGCGCGAAGGGAAGGGCACGCTGGCGGCCAGCGCATCCTGCACTTCCTGCGGCATGCCGAAGAGCATGGGCGTGCCGAAGATGCCGGGGGCGATGGTCATGTTGCGGATGCCGCTGCGCGCGAGGTCGCGGGCGATGGGCAGGGTCATGCCGACCACGCCGCCCTTCGAGGCGCTGTAGGCGGCCTGGCCGATCTGGCCGTCATACGCGGCTACCGAGGCGGTCGAAATCAGCACGCCGCGCTCGCCGGTGGATTCGGGCTCGTTCTTGCTCATGGCGTCGGACGCGAGCCGGATCATGTTGAAGCTGCCGATCAGGTTGACCGTGACGGTCTTGCTGAAGGTGGCCAGCGCGTGCGGGCCGTTCTTGCCCACGGTTTTCTCGGCCGGGGCGATGCCGGCGCAGTTGACGAGGCCGACCAGCTTGCCCAGCTTGAGCGCGGCGGCCACGGCCGCCTGGCCGTCGGCTTCCTGGCTCACGTCGCACTTGACGAACACGCCGCCGATTTCCTTGGCAACGGCTTCGCCCTTTTCAGCCTGCATGTCGGCGATCACCACCTTGGCGCCGTTGGCCGCCAGCATGCGCGCCGTGCCTTCACCGAGGCCCGAAGCGCCACCGGTCACGATAAAAACCTTGCCATCGATCTGCATTGAAGTCTCCTGAGATGAGCCTTTCATTATCGAAGACGCGAAGCACAGACCAGGAACACCGCGGAACCGGCTTTGCCGGGCCGCAGGTGTTGCCCCCGGAAGGGGGCGGGCGAAGCGACACGAAGTGCGCGCAGCCTTGGGGTGGGCAACAGGAATAAAAAAGGCCTCATCCGAGGATGAGGCCCTGAATTGGATCCGTGAGGACCCAAGGAGACAACTGGTGGTGGTCGGTCTGCAGCTTAGCGCTTGCGCGAAGCGGTAGCGGTCTTCGCGGCGGCGACGGCTTGGGTCGACACGGCGTTGAAGTTGGCTTCGGCGACGTCCGACGCTTGCTTGACGGCCTTTTGCACCGATTCGAAAGCGTTGTTGGCGGCAGCCACGGCGCTCTTCAGGACGGCAACGGCGGTTTCCGAACCGGCGGGAGCATTCTTGGAAGCGCTGTCGACCAGGCCGACGAAGGCTTGCTGGGCTTCGGACGCCTTGGCTTCGAAGGCCTTGGTGAACTCGGCGCCGGTGCCTTGGGCGATGTCGTACAGGTGACGGCTGTAGGCGGCGGTCTTCTCGGCCAGGGGCTGGAACAGGCTGGCTTGCAGCGTCAGCAGCTCCTGGGCGTCCTTCACGCTCAGGGCGGCCTGGGCGGTGTTCTGGGCTTCGGCCAGGGCGGCCTTCGAAGCGGTCACGTTCAGTTCGACGAGCTTTTCGACGCCTTCGAAAGCCTTGGTGGTCAGGCCGAAGAGGGTTTCGAGGTTTGCTTTTTGGGCGGCGAGGATTTGGTCAGCGGTCAGGGCCATTTGAAATCTCCAGAAGGGATGATTGAGTGCTCGGTTCACGTTGCGCTGTCTCGCCGTCTATGTTGCGGTGCAGCATGGCCTCAAGTATAGGCAGCTGGGTTTTGCGATCAAGGGGTTTTTGCTGCCCTGCAGCAATTTAGAAGCGGTCTTCTAAATTCGGTCGCGCAACGGTTACCGGCTGGTCACGCGCCGGTCACCAAGGTTGCCTTCGGCCGCAAAAGCCGCTGGCAGAATGCCGCGCGATGAGCGCCCCCACCAAACCCACTCCCCATGCGCGCAGCGGCTACCGCGCATTCCGCAGCATCCCGACGCGCTGGGCCGACAACGACATGTACGGTCACGTCAACAACGTCGTCTACTACAGCTGGTTCGACACGGCGGTGAACGCCCTGCTGATCGAGCGCGGGGCGCTCGACATCCACCAGGGCCAGACCATCGGCTTCGTCGTGGAGACGCAGTGCAACTACTTCGCGCCGGTCGCCTTTCCGCAGACGGTGGAAGCAGGAGTGCGCGTCGCCCAGGCAGGCCGCTCGAGCGTGCGCTACGAGATCGCCCTGTTCGCCGAAGGCTCCGACACCGCCGCCGCGCAGGGCCATTTCGTCCACGTCTACGTGGATCGCGCCACGCAGCGCCCGGTGCCGTTGCCCGAAGCCTTGCAGCGGGTGGTCGATTCGCTCAGGGCCTGAAACCCTGCGAGCCGCCCTCCCCAAAAGAAAGACGGCGCCCGAGGGCGCCGTCTTGCCTGTCAGGCCTGGAAAGGCCTTACATGCTCTTCTTCATGGCCTTGATGTCGGCCTTGCCTTGGGCTTCGTCGGCCTTGGCCTGCTTTTCGCAAGCAGTCTTGGCTTCGCCCTTCTGGTCGTCGCACTTTTCCTTGGCGACTTCATAGTTGGCCTTCACCTTTTCCTCGGCGACCTTGCGAGCGTTGCTGTCGCTGGGCTTGTACTGCTGCTCGAGTTCAGCCTTGGCAACGTTTTCCTTGCCCTTGGCTTCCTTCATGCAGACGTCCTTGGCGTTGTCCTTCATGGTGTCGCACTGGGTCTTGGCGACCTTGTAGTCGGCTTCGATCTTTTCCTTGGCGACCTTGTACTCGTCCTTGGTCATTGCACTGGCCTGCGTGGCCACGAAGCAGGTGGAGGCGAGGGCCAGCATGAGAAGGTGTTTTTTCATGGATTTTCTCCTTCGGAGGTTGATTGAATTCGGCTTGAGGCAGGGGGCGCTCAGTAGCGCTCGAACCAGAGGCTGTCGGGTGTACGGCCGTCGCGCGATTCCCAGTCCTTGACCTGCTTTTCGGCTTCGTCGCGGCTGATGCCGTGGCGTTCCTGGATGCGGCCGAGCAACTGGTCGCGCTTGCCGGCGATGACGTCGAAGTCGTCGTCGGTGAGCTTGCCCCACTGCTCCTTGACCTTGCCCTTGAGCTGTTTCCAGTTGCCTTCGATGGTGTCCTTGTTCATGCGAATCTCCTTTGGGACTGTTGATCCGGCTGGCTGTGTCCGCCGCCGTGAAAGCAATGTGGCTTCAACGATTCGCCCTGACGGTAGGACGTGCTGTTCGGACCCCGTAGGCAGAGGCCGACGCGTCCCGTGATAATCGAACGGCCGCCGAAAGTTTGAGACACCGCGCCCAGCACCATGATCATTCACAGCCTGCTCGACACCGACCTCTACAAGTTCACGATGATGCAGGTGGTCCTGCATCACTTCCCGGGGGCACGGGTCGAGTACCGCTTCAAGTGCCGCAACCCCGGCGTCGACCTTGCCCAGTTCGCAGGGCAGATCCGCGAAGAGGTGCGCGGCCTGTGCTCGCTGCAGTTCCGCGACGCAGAGCTCGCCTACCTGCGCTCCATGCGCTTCATCAAGAGCGACTTCGTCGACTTTCTCGGGCTCTTCAGGCTCAACGAGAAGTACATCAACATCATTCCCCAGCCCTCGGGCGAGCTCGAGATCCGCATCAAGGGGCCGTGGCTGCACACCATCCTGTTCGAGATTCCGGTGCTGGCCATCGTCAACGAGGTCTACTTCCGCAACACGCAGAAGAAGCCCGACTTCGAGGAAGGCCGCCGCCGGCTCGAGACCAAGCTGGCCCAACTGCAGGAAGCCGGCCTCGGCGACCTGAAGATCGCCGACTACGGCACGCGCCGCCGCTTCTCCAAGGACTGGCACGAAGAGGTGCTGCGCACTTCGGCCGCCCGGCTCGGCGCCGTCACCTCGCCGCCGGTGCAGGCGCCGCCGGGCGCGCGGCTGCCGCAGCTCGCAGGCACCAGCAACGTGCTGTACGCGATGAAGCTCGGGATGATCCCGCTGGGCACCATGGCGCACGAATACCTGCAGGCCTGCCAGGCGCTCGGCCCGCGGCTGCGCGACAGCCAGATCTTCGGCTTCGAGAGCTGGGCGCGCGAATACCGCGGCGACCTGGGCATCGCGCTGTCGGACGTGTACGGCATGAGTGCCTTCCTGCGCGACTTCGACCTGTACTTCTGCAAGCTCTTCGACGGCGCGCGGCACGACAGCGGCGACCCGTTCCAGTGGGGCGAGCGCATGCTGGCGCACTACATCGCCAACCGGGTCGACCCGCGCACCAAGACGCTGATCTTCAGCGACGGCCTCACGGTGCCGCGCACCATCGAGCTCTACCAGCAGTTCCGCGGCCGCTGCCAGCTGGCCTTCGGCATCGGCACCAACCTCACCAACGACCTGGGCTACGAGCCGCTGCAGATCGTCATCAAGATGATCGAGTGCAACGGCCAGCCGGTGGCCAAGCTGTCGGACACGCCGTCCAAGAACATGTGCGAGGACGAGAAGTACCTGGCCTACCTGCGTCAGGTCTTCGAAATCGAACAACCCCCGGCCTGAAAGCTGTACTGGCCCGTCTGGTACGGTACGGCCCCATGCAAAAGAAGACCCCACTCAAGGCGGCCGCTCTGCCGTTGCTGCTCCTGTTCCCCGTCCTGGCCTCGGCCGCCGAATTCGACGGCGGCAGCCTCTCGCCGCTGTGGGGCGTGCCCTTCGCGGGCATCCTGCTGTCGATCGCGCTGCTGCCGCTGCTCGCGCCGGTCTTCTGGCATCACCACTACGGCAAGGTTTCGGCCGCCTGGGCGCTGGCCTTCCTCCTGCCCTTCGCGGCGAACTTCGGCGTGGGCTTCGCCGGCGAGCAGTTCGTGCACGCGCTGGTGGCCGAGTACATCCCGTTCATCATCCTGCTGACGGCGCTCTTCACCGTGGCCGGCGGCATCCACATCCGCGGAAACCTGCACGGTGCGCCGGGGCTGAATACGGCCATTCTTGCCATCGGTGCGGTCCTCGCGAGCTTCATGGGAACCACGGGCGCCTCGATGCTGCTGATCCGGCCGCTCATACGCGCCAACGACAACCGCGTGCACAAGGTGCACGTGATCGTGTTCTTCATCTTCATCGTGTCGAACGCGGGCGGCTCGCTCACTCCGCTGGGCGATCCTCCGCTCTTCCTGGGCTTCCTGAAGGGCGTCAGCTTCTTCTGGACCCTGCAGAACATCCTGCCCGACACGCTGTTCATCCTGGCTGTGCTGCTGGTGCTGTTCTATTTCATCGACCGCCACTACTACCGCAAGGAAGGCGTGCTTCCGTTCGACCCGACGCCCGATACGCCCCGCATCGGCTTCGACGGCGCCGCCAACTTCTGGCTGCTGGGCGGCGTGGTCGTGCTCGTGCTGCTCAGCGGCTTCTGGAAGTCGCCGGTGGTCTTCGATGTGTTCGGCACCGAGGTCGGCTTGCCGGGGCTGGTGCGCGACCTCGGGCTGATCGTGATCGCGGTGGTCTCGTACAAGCTCACCTCGCCCAAGGTGCACGCCGACAACCAGTTCGAATGGGGCCCGATGGCCGAGGTGGCCAAGCTGTTCGCGGGCATCTTCCTGACCATCATCCCGGTGATCGCGATGCTCAAGGCCGGCACGCAGGGGCCGTTCGGCGCCATCGTCTCGGCGGTGACCCGTGCCGACGGCCAGCCCGATCCGGCGATGTACTTCTGGGCCACGGGCCTGCTGAGCTCCTTCCTAGACAACGCGCCGACCTACCTCGTGTTCTTCAACACGGCGGGCGGCGACCCGGTGGCGCTGATGACCACCTACGCGAGCACGCTGGCCGCCATCTCGGCCGGCGCCGTATTCATGGGCGCCAACACCTACATCGGCAACGCACCCAACCTCATGGTCAAGGCCATCGCCGAGAGCCGCGGCGTGCGCATGCCGAGCTTCTTCGGGTACATGGCGTGGTCGTGCGCCATCCTGGTTCCGCTGTTCGTACTTTCCACCTTCCTCTTCTTCCGCTGAGAGACAAACAAATCATGAGCAAGCCCAAGATCCTGGTCGCGCGCGCGATCTTTCCCGAGACCATCGAGCGCCTGTCGCAGCATTTCGAGGTCGAGTCGAACCAGTCGGACGAGAGCTGGAGCAAGGAACAGCTGATCGCGAAGCTGCAGGGCAAGCAGGGCGCCTTCACCACCGGCAGCGAGCGCATCGACGCCGCGGTGCTCGATGCCTGCCCCGACCTGAAGATGTGCGCCAACATGGCCGTGGGCTACAACAACTTCGACGTCGACGCCATGGCCGCGCACGGCGTGCTCGGCACCAACGCGCCCGACGTGCTGACCGAAACCACGGCCGACTTCGGCTTCGCGCTGCTGATGGCCACGGCGCGCCGCATCTCCGAGAGCGAACACTTCCTGCGCGCGGGCAAGTGGCAGAAGTGGAGCTTCGACATGTTCGCCGGCTCCGACATCCACGGTTCCACGCTCGGCATCATCGGCATGGGCCGCATCGGGCAGGGCATCGCGAAGCGCGGCGCGCACGGCTTCGGCATGAAGGTGGTCTATCACAACCGCTCCAGGCTCGACGCGGCGCTCGAGGCCGAATGCAAGGCCAGTTACGTGAGCAAGGAAGAGCTGCTGAAGACGGCCGACCACGTGGTGCTGGTGGTGCCGTATTCGCCGGCCTCGCACCACACCATCGGCGCGGCCGAGATCGCGCTGATGAAGCCGACCGCCACGCTCGTCAACATCGCGCGCGGCGGCATCGTCGACGACGCGGCGCTGGCCGTTGCGCTGCGCGAGAAGCGCATCGCCGCCGCCGGCCTCGACGTGTTCGAGGGCGAGCCCAAGGTGCACCCCGACCTGCTGACCGTGCCCAACGTGGTGCTCACGCCGCACATCGCCAGCGCCACCGTGCCCACGCGCCGCGCCATGGCCGATCTCGCTGCCGACAACCTCATCGCGTACTTCAGCGGCAAGGGCCCGCTGACGCCGGTGACGCCGGTTCCGGCGGCCAGCAAGTAAGCCGGTAGAAAAAGAGGGCGTACGCGGACCTTGGACCCATCGCTGATTCTTGTCGGACTCGGAGTACTCGCGCTCATCCAGCTCGTGCTGGTTATCTGGCTGCTCGCGCGCCGGCCGCCCCCGCCCGATCACGCTGACCTGACACGCATGCTGGCCGCGCTGGGCGCGGCCAACGAGCGCACCGAGCGCGAGCTGCGCAACGACATCGGCGAAAGCTCGCGCGGCACACGGCAGGAAACCGCGCAGGCCTTCGCCACCTTCCAGCAGGCGCTGGTGCAGCAGGGGGCGGAGGCCACGCGTACGCAGAACGCGCAGCTCGATGCCTTCGCGCTGCAGCTCGCGTCGCTGCAGAAGACGCTGGCCGACACGCTCAACACGCAGCTGCAGGGCCTGAGCGAATCGAACGCGCGCCGCCTTTCCGAGGTGCGCGCGACCATGGAGGCGCAGCTCGCGCAGCTGCAGCAGACCAACGCCGCCAAGCTCGACGAGATGCGCAGGACGGTCGACGAGAAGCTGCAGAGCACGCTCGAAGCCCGCCTGGGCGAGAGCTTCAAGCAGGTGGCCGACCGGCTCGAGCAGGTGCACAAGGGCCTGGGCGAGATGCAGACGCTGGCCGTGGGCGTCGGCAGCCTGCAGCGCGTGCTGACCAACGTGAAGACGCGCGGCATGTTCGGCGAAGTGCAGCTCGAGGCGCTGCTCGAGCAGGTGCTCACGCCCGAGCAGTACGCCAAGCAGGTGGAAACCAAGCCGCGCAGCGGGCTGCGGGTGGACTTCGCCATCCGCTTTCCGGGCCGCGGCGACGACGGCGCGCCGGTGTGGTTGCCCATCGACGCGAAGTTTCCGCGCGACGACTACGAGCGGCTCATCGACGCGCACGAGCGTGCGGATGCGGCGGGCGTCGATCTCGCGGCGAAGGCGCTGGAGGCGCGCATCCGCATCGAGGCCAAGTCCATCGCCGACAACTATCTCGCGGCGCCGCACACTACCGATTTCGCGATCCTGTTCCTGCCCGTGGAGAGTCTCTACGCCGAGGTGCTGCGCCGGCCCGGCCTGATGGATGCGCTCCAGCGTCAGCACCGCGTGACGCTGGCCGGCCCCACCACCTTGCTCGCGATGCTCAACAGCCTGCACATGGGCTTCCGCACGCTGGCGCTGGAGCGGCAGGCTTCCGAGGTCTGGAAGGTGCTGGGCGCGGTCAAGACCGAGTTCGAGCGCTACGGCGAGTGGGTCGCGCGCATCAAGGAACAGGTGGCCAAGGCCTCCGACACCATCGACAAGGCCGATACGCGTGCCCGGCAGATGCGCCTGGCGCTGCGCAAGGTCGAGGCGCTGCCAGAGGCGCAGGCCCAGGCGCTGCTGCCACCCACGTCCGCCAATGGAGCCGACAGCAACAACAACGAGAAGGAAGAGGGCGAAGACACCCCGTGAAAGGTTCCGAACTGCTGCGTGTGATCGGCGCCCAGGTGTGCCTGCACGCGACCATGGCCGGCATGCGGCTCGCGACGCCGCTGCTGGCCCTTCAGCAGGGCTACAGCGCGGCGGCGGTCGGTGTGCTGATCTCCCTGTTTGCGCTCACCCAGGTTTTTCTGGCCCTGCCGGCGGGGCGCTTTGCCGACCGGTACGGCTTCAAGCGGCCGCTTTGGCTGTCCGTCGTCGCGGCGGTCGTCGGCGCGGGGCTGGTGGTGATCTTCCCTGTGTTTCCGGTGATGTGCCTCGCGGCGCTGCTGACCGGCGGCGCCACGGGCGCGACGGTGATCGCGCTGCAGCGGCACGTGGGGCGCTCGGCCACCGACGCGACGCAGCTCAAGCGCGTGTTCAGCTGGCTGGCCATCGCGCCGGCCGTCGCCAACTTCGTCGGGCCGTTCCTGGCCGGCATGCTGATCGACCACGCGGGCCGCGCGCCGGCCGACATGCTCGCGTTCCGCATCTCCTTCGCGGTGATGGCGGCGTTGCCCATCCTCTGCTGGATGCTCGCGCGCGGCGCGGACGAACCGCCGCCTGCCGCGCCGCTGGCAGGCGCCAAGCCGACGCGCGCCTGGGACCTGCTGCGCGAGCCGATGTTCCGCCGGCTGCTGTTCGTGAACTGGCTGCAGTCGTCGAGCTGGGACGTGCATGCCTTCGTGCTGCCGATCCTGGGGCACGACCGGGGCATCAGCGCATCGGTGATCGGTTCGATCCTCGGCGCCTTCGCCATCGCGGCGGCGGTGATCCGCGTGGTGCTGCCCGTGATCGCCTCGCGGGCCTCGGAGCGCAATGTGATCCTGACCTCCACGGCGGTGACGGCACTGGTGTTCGCCGTCTATCCGCTGCTGGATTCGGCCTTGACCATGGGCATCTGCTCCGTGGTGCTGGGCTTCGCTCTGGGCGCGGTGCAGCCGATGGTGATGAGCATGCTGCACCAGATCACGCCGCACAGCCGCCACGGCGAGGCGCTGGGCCTGCGGCTGATGACCATCAACGCCTCGAGCGTGGCGATGCCGATGCTGTTCGGCTCGCTCGGTGCGCTGATTGGCATTGCCGGCGTGTTCTGGGTGGTGGGGGGCGTGGTGGCGATAGGGGCGAGAGCGACGTGGGGGCTGAAGGTTTGATTCGGCGGGCGCGGGGCGCGTAATCCACATCCGGGATAAGAGTACTTCCCATCTCTTTGACAATCTACTGACTCGAAGTCAGTATCGGAGCCTTTCATCAATGACCTGAAGGCGACCGACAGATGACGCAGAGCGGCGACACCGCCATGAACCCAGCCGGTGCCGATGGAGAGCTCTCCCAGCGCCGGCGCACCAAGGCCCCCGAGACGCGCGCAGCAGCGCTGATGGAGGCGGCCCAGCGGCTCTTCGTCGACAAGGGCATCGCGGCCACCAGCATCGACGACATCGCCGCCGGCGCGCAGGTGGCCAAGGGCACCTTCTACCTGTACTTTTCGTCGAAGGAGGCGCTGCTCGGCGCCTTGCAGCAGCGCTTCGTCGACATCTTCTGCGAGCGGCTGCAGGAGGCCATGGACCGCCAGCGGCCCGACAACTACCACGCCCGCCTGAAGGCCTGGGTGGAGACGGGGCTCGAGATCTACCTCGACAACGTCGCCCTGCACGACGTGGTGTTCCACGAATACCGCCCTGAAGACCGCCGCATGCGCAACGACAACGCGGTCATCACGCAACTCGTCAGCCTGCTCAAGCAGGGCGATGGCGCCGGCTTCTGGGACGTGGAGGACGCGACGCTCATGGCAGTGATCCTCTTCAATGCGCTGCACGGCGTGGCCGACGACGCCGTGGCGATGGGGCAGACGAGTGCGGCGGAACGCAAGCGCCGCGCGCGGGCGCTCACGAGGTTCTTCGAGCAGGCGCTGCATCCGGCCGAGGATGACGGCACCGACTGAATCAGGAGCGGATCAGAGCTTGTAGAAGCGCTTGATCGCGCTCCACGCGTCTTCCGGCGCGTCCACGTACTCGAAGAGCTTCACGTCGCCCGGCGAGATCACGCCTTCCTCGACCAGGAAGTCGAAGTCGATCAGGCGCTTCCAGTAGTCGGAGCCGAAGAGCACGATCGGCACCGGCTTCGACTTCTTGGTCTGCACCAGCGTGATCACCTCGAACAGTTCGTCGAGCGTGCCGAAGCCGCCCGGGAAAGCCACCAGCGCCTTCGCACGCATCATGAAGTGCATCTTGCGGATGGCGAAGTAGTGGAACTTGAAGCTCAGCGCCGGCGTGACGTACGGGTTGGCTTCCTCTTCCATCGGCAGCGCGATCGCCAGGCCCACGGAAAGCCCGCCGCCCTCGTGCGCGCCACGGTTGGCCGCCTGCATGATGCCGGGGCCGCCGCCGGTGCAGATGAAGAGCTTGTCCTGCGGCTCCTTGTCGTTGCTGTACCGGGCCACCAGCTTGCCGAAGGAGCGCGCCTTCTCGTAGTAGTGCGAGTTGCGCGCCAGCCGGCGCCAGCGCTCGGAGGCCGCGGTGTCGCCGTTGAGTTCGGCCTGCGCGATCATGGCCGCGGCGTCTTCCTCGCTGCGGAAGCGCGCGCTGCCGAATACCACCACGGTGTTCTCGATGCCATGGGCGCGCTGCTCGATGTCGGGCTTCATCAGCTCGAGCTGCATGCGGATGCCGCGCGTCTCGCGGCGCAGCAGGAATTCGGGGTCGGCGAAGGCGATGCGCGAGGGATCGGGATCGAGCGGAAGGCCCTGGTCCGCGTGGGACTGGAGCGTGGCCCAGGCATCGGCCAGGCGCTTGTCGTGAAGGTTGTGCGTGTTGTTCATTGAGAAACCGGACAGGTTGACCCGGGTGATCGATTGTGCAGCGTTGCAACCATCATGCCCATCATGGGCCGGAAACGAAAAAGGCTCCTTGCGGAGCCTCTTTCGTTGGTGGTGGTCGGTTGAGCTGCTGCAGGCTCAGACGCGCTTGCGGTATTCGCCGGTGCGCGTGTCGATTTCGATCTTGTCGCCTTGCGAGACGAACAGCGGCACGGGCACTTCGAAGCCGGTGGCGATCTTGGCGGGCTTCATGACCTTGCCCGAGGTGTCGCCCTTGACGGCAGGCTCGGTCCAGGTGATTTCGCGCTCGACGCTGGTGGGCAGTTCGACCGAGATGGCCTTGCCTTCGTAGAACACCACTTCGACGGCCATGCCGTCTTCGAGGTAGTTCAGGGCGTCGCCCATGTTCTCGGCTTCGACTTCGTACTGGTTGTATTCGGTGTCCATGCAGACGTACATGGGGTCTGCGAAGTAGGAGTAGGTGCACTCCTTCTTGTCGAGCACGATCTGGTCGATCTTGTCGTCGGCCTTGAAAACCACTTCGGTGTTGAAGTTGGCGATCAGGCTCTTCATCTTCATGCGCACGGTGGCGGAGTTGCGGCCGCCGCGGCTGTATTCGGTCTTGAGGACGACCATCGGGTCCTTGCCGTGCATGATGACGTTGCCGGCGCGGATTTCTTGAGCGATTTTCATAACAGGGTCTCTGGATGTTGGCCGCTCGGTGCGCGGGGCTTTCGTTTGCCGTTCGGTTGCCGTCGCGATGCTTGTCCGGACGTTTGCCCAAGTGGCTGGCCCCGCGGTACATGTCCCGCGGCAGGTTTAGCGGACAGCATTCCGGGTCGATGAGAACCGGGCCGAAATCCGCAAAGCCCACTATTTTAGCTTTTTTGGGTGACGAATTTCCGCAGTTGGGTAACCAGGTCGTCCTGCGCGAGCAGCCGCGCGCGGGCGTCCTGGGCCGTTTGCAGCCACGGACCCTGCATTTCCGGCACGGGCAGGGCCGCATTTCCGAAGCCGTTCCACGCGTGGTGAAAAAGCCGCAGCGAGTGCGGGGCGCCGAGCCAGTCCAGCCAGGCGTTCAGCTTCTCGTGGTGGGCATCGTCGTCCTGCGGATAGATCTGCCAGACCAGCGGCGCGCCGGCCCAGAGTGCGCGCACCAGCGAGTCCTCGCCGCGCACGAAGTTCAGGTCGCAGGCCCACAGCAGGTGGTCGAAGTCGTGCTGCGTGAGATAGGGCAGGTATGAAATTGATAGCGCGCCGCGGCCGTGGGGCAGCGGCGCGCTGCCATGGAGAGCCTGAACCGCCTGCGTGGCGCGACCGGCTGTCACCAGCAGGCGCGTGGGCTGGTCGCTTTCGGCGAGGCGGGCCAGGAGGTCGGCCAGCGCCGGAGGCTCGTAGCAGAAAAGGGAGACCAGGCGCTCGCCCTCCTGCCACGGAATCTGCCGGGCCGCCAGCCATTGCGCGCGATCGAAGCCTGCCCTGCGCTCCATCAGGTCGGGCTCGCGCAGCAGTCCCCCCGTTGCGGACGTGAAGCCCGGGTAGAAGAAGCGCTTGCTCAGTCCCGCGCCCGGTCCCTTGAATACAGGGGAGGGCAGGCCGTGCAGCCGCTCGACATAAGGCTCGGCCGAGAGGTATTCGAGATTGATCCAGGCCAGGCCCGGTCTTTCGGCGAATCGGGCGATCAGCTCCGGCGCAGGATCGCATCCGAAGGCTTCGACCAGCACGTCGGGTGCCGGCCCGGCCACGGCCGCGTGAAGGGCGGCGGGGTCCAGCCAGTCGATCACCTGCACGCCGTCATGGCCCGTGCGCGCCTCGGGCGCCATCCAGCCCAGCGCCGTCGCGTCGTCGATCCACAGCCGCACACGTTCGCCGAGTAAAGCCAGCTGGCGGGCCAATCGCCAGCAGACACCGAGGTCGCCGTGGTTGTCGATGACCTTGCAGAAGATGTCCCACTGCTTCGATTGGCTGGATTGCATGGTCGCGAGTGTGCCCGGGTTCGCGGGCGGTGCTTGCTATGCTGTCCGGACAACCACCACCGGAGAGAGAACCCATGAGGATGAAGACCTTCCGTGCCGCGAAAACCGTGCTCGCAGTCTCCCTGGCCCTTTGCGGCATCTGCGGCATGACAGCCGCAGTGGCGCAGACCCAGACTCCGCCGTCGCTCACGCCGCAACAGCAGCGCTTTCACGACATCTACAAGGAGCTGATCGAGATCAACACCACCCATTCGGTAGGCGACAACACCGCGGCGGCGCGGGCCATGGAAAAGCGTCTGGTCGAAGCGGGCTTCGCTCCGGGCGACATCCAGATCTTCGAACCCTTCCCCAAGAAGGGCAACCTCGTGCTCCGATTCAAGGGCGACGGCAGCAAGAAGCCGCTGCTGTTGCTGGCTCATATCGACGTGGTCGAGGCGCGCCGCGAAGACTGGAAGACCGATCCCTTCAAGCTGCAGGAAACCGGCGGCTACTTCACCGCGCGCGGTGCCATCGACGACAAGGCCATGGCCGCGGCGCTGGTCTCGGTGGTGGGCCAGCTCAAGCAGGAGGGCTTCAAGCCCAAGCGCGACCTCATCCTCGCGCTGACCGCCGACGAGGAACGCGGCGACGCGCTGAGCAACGGCGCCTTCTGGCTCATCAACAACAAGCCCGAGCTGCTGCAGGCCGAGTTCGGCATCAATGAAGGCGGTGGCGGCGAGCTGCGCGGCGGCAAGCCGAACCTGCACCGCATGCAGGTGGCCGAGAAGATGTACACGACCTACATGCTGGAGGCGCGCGACGTGGGCGGCCACAGCTCGGTGCCGACCAAGACCAACCCCATCTACGCGCTGTCGGCAGCGCTTGAGCGGTTGGGCAACTACAGCTTCCCGGTGAAGCTCGCGGACGTCACCAAGACCTACTTCGCGCGCAGCGCGCCTTTCGCCACCGGCCAGCTCGCCGATGACATGCGCGCCGTGGGCGCAGGCAATCCCGATCCGTCGGTGATCGAACGCATGTCGGCCAACCCGGCCTACAGCGCCCAGTTCCGCACCACCTGCGTGGCGACGATGGTGCAGGCCGGCCACGCCGAGAACGCGCTGCCGCAGTCGGCCAAGGCCACCGTCAACTGCCGCATCCTGCCGCACGACGACCCGGACGAGGTGGAGCGCCTGCTGACCCAGGCCGTCGGCAACGACAAGATCGTGGTGCGCAACCTGGGCAAGCCGCTGCGCAGCCCGGCCTCGCCGCTGAACGGCGACCTGGTGAAGACGGTGGAGTCGATCACGCAGCAGATGTGGCCCGGCGTGCCCGTGGTGCCCGCGATGAGCACCGGCGCCACCGACAGCCGCTTCATGCGCAATGCCGGCATCCCGATGTACGGCGTGACCGGCATGTTCCTCGAGCCCTCCGATGCGCGCGCTCACGGGCTGGACGAGCGCATCGAGATCCAGCGCCTGTACGACGGGCGCGAGTTCCTGTACCGGCTGGTCAGCGAACTCGCGAAGTAGGCAGTAAGCGCCGGAGCCCTTGGGTGCCCGGTGCGGGGCGTTCAAGGGTTTGCGCGCACGCGGCCGCCGGGCTCGCATGCCGCGCGCCACAATAGCCGCCATGTCAGACGTGCATTCCGAACAACTGCTCAGCGAAGTCGCGGCACTGCCGCAACTGCCCGGCGTGTACCGCTATTTCGACGCGGCCGGGGCGGTGCTCTACGTTGGCAAGGCGCGCAACCTGAAGAAGCGGGTCGCCAACTACTTCCAGAAGAGCCACGGCGGCACCCGCATCGGGCACATGATCTCGAAGATCGTGCGCATGGAAACCACGGTGGTGCGGTCGGAGGCCGAGGCGCTGCTGCTCGAGAACAACCTCATCAAGACGCTCAAGCCGCGCTACAACATCCTGTTTCGCGACGACAAGAGCTACCCCTACCTCAAGATCGCGTCGCACCAGTTCCCGAGGCTGGCCTACTACCGCGGCGCGGTCGACAAGAAGCACCGCTACTTCGGGCCGTACCCCAGCGCATGGGCGGTGAAGGAGTCGATCCAGCTGCTGCAGAAGGTGTTCCGCCTGCGCACCTGCGAGGACACGGTGTACGCCAACCGCACGCGGCCTTGCCTGCTCTACCAGATCAAGCGCTGCAGCGGCCCCTGCGTGGGCCACATCGGGCCCGAGGCCTATGCGCAGGACGTGGCCAGCGCCGAGGCCTTCCTGATGGGCGACACGCAGCTCGTGCTCTCCAAGCTCGAGCAGCGCATGACGGCGCATGCCGAGAAGCTCGAATTCGAGCAGGCGGCCGATCTGCGCAACCAGATGTCGGCGATCTCGCGCGTGCTGCACCAGCAGTCCATCGAGATCGCGTCCGACAAGGACGTGGACATCCTGGCCGTGAAGGTGCAGGGCGGCAAGGCCTGCGTGAACCTGGCAATGGTGCGCGGCGGCCGGCACCTGGGCGACCGGCCGTACTTCCCGGTGCATGTGGAAGACGCGGCGCAGATTCATCATGGCGAACTCGACGACGAGGAAGGCCTGCCGCTCGCCGCGGCCGTCTCGGTCGAGGTGCAGGTGCTCGAGGCCTTCATCGCCCAGCACTACATCGACGTGCCGGTGCCCGCCACGCTGGTGCTGAGCGAGCAGGTGAGCCGAGAGCTGATCGAGGCCATCTCGCAGCAGGCCGGTGCGCGCGTGACGGCGGTGTTCCAGCCGCGTGAGCAGCGCCGCCACTGGCTGGAGATGGCCGAGACCAACGCCAAGCTGCAGCTGGCCCGGCTGCTGGCTGAAGAGGGATCGCAGCAGGCGCGCACCCGCGCGCTGGCCGATGCGCTGGAGCTGGCGTCGGACGATCTCGACAACTTCCGCGTCGAGTGCTTCGACATCTCGCACACGGCGGGCGAGGCGACGCAGGCCTCCTGCGTGGTGTTCGAGCACCACGCCATGCAGAACAAGGAATACCGTCGCTACAACATCGAGGGCATCACGCCCGGCGACGACTACGCCGCCATGCGCCAGGTGCTGCATCGCCGATACGGCAAGCTGGCCGAGGCGATGGCCGCCGAGACCGACGCCCTGCCGCCGGGCGATGCCGAAAGCGATGGCAGCGAGGCGCCGCCCAAGCTGCGCACCGCCCGCATGCCCGACCTGGTGCTGGTCGATGGCGGCAAGGGGCAGGTGTCGATGGCGCGCGAGGTATTCGGCGAGCTGGGCTTGCCACTCTCGTTGATCGTCGGGGTCGAGAAGGGCGAGGGCCGCAAGGTCGGTCTCGAGGAACTGGTGTTCGCCGACGGCCGCGAGAAGGTCTACCTCGGCAAGGACTCGGCCGCGCTGATGCTGGTGGCCCAGATCCGCGACGAGGCGCACCGCTTCGCCATCACCGGCATGCGGGCCAAGCGCGCCAAGGTGCGGGTGGGCGGCAGCCAGCTCGAGGACATTCCGGGCATCGGACCGAAGCGGCGGGCGCGCTTGCTGCAGCGATTCGGCGGCATCCGGGGTGTGGCGGCGGCGAGCATCGAGGACATCGCCTCGGTCGAGGGCATCGCCTCCGACCTGGCGGAAGAAATCTACAAGGCGTTGCATTGAGCGCATGCCCCCCGCGAGGGGGTGGCGCGGCCATGACACAATCAAGCGATGTTCTGGACCCTGCCGACCATCATGACCTGGACGCGCATCGTCGCGATCCCTTTGATCGTCGGTGTGTTCTACCTGCCGATGGCCGAGCCGATGCGCAACCTGATCGCCACGGTCATGTTCATCGTCTTCGCCGCGACCGACTGGCTCGACGGCTTCCTGGCGCGCCGGCTCAACCAGACCTCGGCCTTCGGGGCCTTTCTCGATCCGGTTGCCGACAAGTTCCTGGTGTGCGCCTCGCTGCTGGTGCTGGTGCACCTGAACCGGGCCGACGTGTTCGTGGCGCTGATCATCATCGGCCGCGAGATCGCCATTTCGGCGCTGCGCGAGTGGATGGCACAGATCGGCGCCAGCAAGAGCGTGGCGGTGCACATGATCGGCAAGGTCAAGACGACCGTGCAGATGATCGCCATTCCCTTTCTGCTCTATGACGGGCGCCTGTTCAAGGTCATAGACACCGGCGTCTGGGGCCAGTGGCTGATCTGGATCTCCGCCGTGCTCACCATCTGGTCGATGGTGTACTACCTGCAGAAGGCCATTCCGGAAATCCGGGCCCGAACCAAATAATCAAATGACACCGGCAACCCCGGCCCGCGCGGGCTGGCTGCGGGCGATGCCCGCGGTCTTCGTGCTGATCTGGAGCACGGGCTTCATCGTCGCGCGCTACGGCATGCCATATGCGCCACCCCTCAAGTTCCTCGCCGTGCGCTTCGCCTTGTCGCTGGCCTGCTTCGCCGCGTGGGTCGCGCTGGCGCGGGTCGAGTGGCCGAAGCAGCGGGCCCAATGGGGTCATCTGGCCGTCACCGGCATCCTGATGCAGGCGGGCTACCTTGGCGGCGTCTGGGCCGCTGTGCGCGAAGGCATGGGCGCGGGGTTGGTGGCGCTGCTGGTCGGCATCCAGCCGGTGCTGACGGCTGTGTGGCTTTCCTTCACCGGCGGGCGCATCACGGGGCGCCAGTGGATCGGACTGGGGCTGGGTTTCGCGGGCCTGGTGCTGGTGGTGCTGCGCAAGCTGGGGCAGGGCGGCGAGGTCAGCGTGGAGACGATGGCGCTCGCGCTGATGGCGCTGGTCTCGATCACCGCGGGCACGCTGTACCAGAAGCGCTTCGTCGCGCCCTGTGATGTGCGCAGCGCGAGCGCCGTGCAGATGGCGGCTGCCGTGCTCGTCACCCTGCCGTTCGCGGCGCTGGAGACGGACAGCATCCAGTGGAACCTGCATTCCGGCGGCGCGATGGCCTGGTCGGTGCTTGCGCTGTCGCTGGGCGGCAGCTCGCTGCTCTACATGCTGATCCAGCGCGGCACGGCCACTGCCGTCACCAGCCTGCTCTATCTGGTGCCGCCCTGCACGGCAGTGATGGCGTGGCTGCTGTTCTCCGAGCCGATCACGCTGGTGACGGTGCTGGGCATCGGGCTCACGGCGGCGGGCGTGAGCCTCGTGGTGCGCAGCGGCGGCCGCTGAGCCACCTTCTTATATCTAGCATCTAGCGCGATCCGGCCTTCCCCGGCTTCCAGGGCTCGCTGCGGAACTGCTCGACGAGGTGGTCGACCAGCAGGCGCACTCGGCGCGGCGTCTTCGGCCGCCAGGGTGCGATCCAGTGGATGTCGGCTTCCGCCATCGCGTACTGCGGCAGCAGGCGCACGAGATCGCCGCTCGCGAGCTGGGGTGCGATGTCCCACAGGCTGCGCAGCATGATGCCGTGCCCGGCCATGCACCAGTCGCGCACCATCTCGCCCGAATTGCTGGCCAGCGGCCCCTGCACGCGCACGCGCGCCGTGCTGCCGTCCCGCGCGTGGCGCAGTGTCCAGACGGCGTGCTGGCGCTGGCCGGCGGCATCGCCGTTCTCGCGCGCGACCAGGCAATCGTGCGAGGCCAGCGCCTCGATGGTGGCCGGCGTGCCACGGCGTTTCAGGTAGTCGGGCGACGCGGCCAGCACACGCTGGTTGCGCGCGATGCGCCGCGAGACCCAGTCGGCCGCGTGGCGCTGCTGCACGGCCCAGAGCCAGACCGCGCCGTCGTAGCCCTCGGCACCGAGGTCGGGCAGTTGTTCGGTGAGCACCAGCTCGATCTGCAGCGCGGGATGCCGGGCCTGGAAGGCGGCCAGTGCCGGCCCGAGCCAGAGCCGGCCGAAGCCGAAGGTGGCGGCGAGGCGGACGGTGCCGGTCAGCTCGTTCTGTCGCTCGCCGAGTTCGCTTTCCAGCGCGGCGAAGCCGTCGAGCAGCGCCCGCGCATGCAGGCAGACCGCTTCGCCTTCGGCCGTGGCGCTGAGGCGCCGGGTGGTGCGGTCGAACAGCCGCTGGCCCAGGCGCGTCTCCAACGCGCGCAGCCGCTTGGTGACGACGGACGGCACCACGTCGAGCGTGGCCGCCGCGCCCGCGAGGCTGCCCTGGTCGCGAATCGCCAGAACAAGTGCCAGGTCGCTTCTTTCCATCGATGGTTGATTCATGCCAGATCGGAAAGTATGAATTGGCCGATTGTTGCTTGATGGCTGGCAGGGCGCAACGCACAATCGTCGCCGTGACGGCCTCTTCCTTTCTTTCCTTCCCCACCTTCGACATCGAGCGCAACGGCGTGCGCATTCACGGGCGCATCGGCGGGCAGGGGGCTCCCTTGCTGCTGCTTCATGGCCATCCGCAGACGCATGCGATCTGGCATCGCGTGGCACCGGCGCTGGCGGAGCGATTCACGGTGGTGGCGGTCGACCTGCGCGGCTATGGCGATTCGGGCCGGCCGGCGGCGGATGCCGAGCATGCGGTCTACAGCAAGCGCGAGATGGCGCTCGACGCGCTCGCCGCGATGCAGCACCACGGCTTCGAGCGCTTCGGCATCCTGGCGCACGACCGCGGTGCGCGCGTCGCGCATCGGCTTGCGATGGACCATCCCGAGGCGGTCGAGCGCATGCTGCTGCTCGACATCGCACCCACGCTCGCGATGTACGAGCAGACCTCCGAGGCCTTTGCCAAGGCCTACTGGCACTGGTTCTTCCTGATCCAGCCGCCACCGCTGCCCGAGGCGCTGATCGCGTCCAACCCGGTGCGCTACGTGCGCAGCGTCATGGGCGGACGGCACGCCGGCCTCACGCCCTTCGCACCCGAGGTGCTGGCCGAGTACGAGCGTTGCGCCGCCATCGCGGGCACCGCCGAATCCATCTGCGAGGACTACCGGGCCTCCGCCACCATCGATCTCGTGCACGACCGCGCAGACATCGCCGCCGGCCTGCAGTTGAAGCAGCCGTTGCGCGTGCTGTGGGGAGAGCACGGCGCGGTCGGCAAGTCCTTCGACGTGCTGGGGCTATGGCGCGAGCGCGCCTGCGACCTGTCGGGCCGCGCCCTGCCTTGCGGTCACTATGTTCCCGAGGAGGCCCCGGACCAGTTGCTCGCCGAGGCCCTGGCCTTCTTTCCTCTTCTTCCATCTTCGCAACACGCACACGCAGGAGACACTCCATGAGCACCCACAGAATCGCAGTCATCGCCGGCGACGGCATCGGCAAGGAGACCATGCCCGAGGGGCTGCGCGTGCTCGATGCCGCGGCGCGCAAATTCGGCATCGACCTGAAGTTCGAACATTTCGACTTCTCGAGCTGGGACTACTACGAGAAGCACGGCCAGATGCTTCCCGACAACTGGAAGGACCAGATCGGCGGCCACGACGCCATCTTCTTCGGCGCGGTGGGCTGGCCCGAGAAGATTCCGGACCACGTGTCGCTGTGGGGCTCGCTGCTGATGTTCCGCCGCGAGTTCGACCAGTACATCAACCTGCGTCCCGCGCGCCTGATGCCCGGCATCATCGCGCCGGTGGTGCGCCGCGACGGCACGCCGCGCGAGCCCGGCGAGATCGACATGTACATCGTGCGCGAGAACACCGAGGGCGAATACTCCAGCATCGGCGGGCGCATGTACCAGGGCACGCCGCGCGAGATCGTGGTGCAGGAAACGGTGATGTCGCGCGTGGGCGTCGACCGGGTGCTGAAGTTCGCGTTCGAGCTCGCGCAGTCGCGGCCGAAGAAGCACCTGACCAGCGCCACCAAGTCGAACGGCATCTCGATCACGATGCCCTACTGGGACGAGCGCGTGGCCGAGATGGGCAAGAGCTACCCCGGCGTCAAGCTCGACAAGTTCCACATCGACATCCTCACCGCCCACTTCGTGCAGCGGCCCGACTTCTTCGACGTGGTGGTGGCGAGCAACCTGTTCGGCGACATCCTGTCCGACCTCGGGCCGGCCTGCACCGGCACCATCGGCATCGCGCCGAGCGCCAACCTCAACCCCGACCGCACTGCGCCGTCGCTGTTCGAACCGGTGCACGGCTCGGCGCCGGACATCGCCGGCAAGGGCATCGCCAACCCGATCGGGCAGATCTGGTGCGGCGCGATGATGCTGGAGTTCCTGGGCCACAAGCAGGCGCACGACGCCATCCTGTCGACCATCGAGAAGGTGCTCGCGCCCCAAAGCGGAGCACCGCGCACCCCGGACATCGGCGGCAAGGCCAGCACCTCCGACCTGGGCAAGGCCATCGCCGATGCCCTTTGAGAGCCTTTGAAAAAGGACTTCACGAAACGCCCCTAAAATCGCGCGCTCCGCTGCTCTGCATGGCCTCGCGTCTTATTGACACCCTGCAGACCAGTGGTTGTAATCCTCGCTGGCAGCGCGCTGCCGAGGCGTCAGGCCTGCCAGGTTCTTGTGTCGCACCGTTTGCGGCCAGGTCGCAGCTGACGAAAGCCGACCAACTTTTTTCTACAAGGGGCCCTTGTGAACAAGACCGAACTGATTGAGCACATTGCAAAGAACGCCGACATTTCCAAAGCCGCAGCGACCCGCGCGCTCGAATCCACCATCGGCGCCATTCGTACCACGCTCAAAAAGGGCGGCTCCGTTTCGCTCGTCGGTTTCGGCACTTTCGCAGTAGGCAAACGCGCGGCCCGCACCGGCCGAAATCCCCGCACCGGCGACGCGATTAAAATCAAGGCCGCCAAGATCCCGAAGTTCCGTCCCGGCAAGGCGCTGAAAGACGCGCTGAATTGAGGCGTTAGACTCGGAGAGTATTTCCGGTGGGGTGCTTAGCTCAGTTGGTAGAGCGGCGCCCTTACAAGGCGTAGGTCGGGGGTTCGAGCCCCTCAGCACCCACCACCACCCGATGCAAAGGCGAACCACAAGTTCGCCTTTTTTATTGCCGTCCGACTGCTGTCGAAAAAGAGTGTTCAAGCATGTTTGATACCTTCCGCAAGTACAACAAGATCGTGATGATCATCTTGTTCTTGCTGATCATTCCGTCGTTCGTGTTGTTCGGTGTCGAGCGCTATCAGGGCTTCGGCCGCGACGAGAAGGTTGCGCGCATCGAAGGGCACGACATCACGAAGCCCGAGTGGGATCAGCAGCATCGCGTCGAGACGGATCGCATCCGCCAGCAGTCGCCCAACGTCGACCCGACGCTCCTCGAATCAGACGCCATGCGCTACGCCACGCTGGAGCGCATGGTGCGCGATCGCGTGCTGGCCGCAGCGGCTGCCAAGGCCAACATGACGGTGTCCGAAGACCGCCTCTCGCGCATCTTCGCGCAGGACCCGGGCCTCGCCACCTTCCGCACGCCCGACGGCAAGTTCGACCGCGAGAGCTTCCAGCGCGTGACGGGCCGCACGCCCGAGCAGTACGAAGCATCCGTGCGCGCGGACATGGCAACGCAGCAGGTGCTGCTGGGCATCTCGAGCACGGCCTTCACGCCGCCCGCGCTGGCCGCGACCACCATCAACGCCTTCTACGACACGCGTGAAATCCAGGTCGCCCGCTTCACCCCTGAGGCCTTCGCCTCGAAGGTGACGGTGAGCGATGCCGACATCGAGACCTACTACAAGGACCACACGGCGCAGTTCCAAGCACCCGAGCAGGCCAGCATCGAATACCTGGTGCTCGACCTCGACGCGGCCAAGAAGAACGTTGTCGTGAACGAGGCCGACCTCAAGACCTACTACGAGCAGAACGCCTCGCGCTTCGGCACGAAGGAAGAGCGTCGCGCGAGCCACATCCTCATCACCGCGCCGGCCAGCGCTTCTGCAGCCGACCGCGAGAAGGCCAAGGCGAAGGCCGAGCAACTGCTGGCCGAAGTGAAGAAGGCTCCCAACACCTTTGCGGAGGTGGCGCGCAAGAATTCGCAGGACCCGGGTTCTGCGGAGAAGGGCGGCGACCTCGACTTCGTGACGAAGGGCGCGATGGTCAAGCCTTTCGAAGACGCGATGTTCGCGCTCAAGAAGGGCGAGATCAGCGGTGTGGTCGAAACGGAATTCGGCTATCACATCATCCACCTGACCGACATCAAGCCGGCAGTGATTCCGCCCTTCGAGCAGGTGCGCGCAACCATCGAGAACGACATGCGCTCGCAGCAGGCCACGCAGGAATTCGCAAAGGCCGCCGAGACCTTCACCGACGCGGTCTATCAGACGCCCGACAGCCTCAAGCCTGCGGCCGAGAAGCTGAAGCTCTCGATCCGTACGGCCGACAACGTCGCGCGCACGCCCGCACCGGGCACCACGGGCCCGCTGGCGAACCGCAACTTCCTGAGTGCGCTGTTCGCAGCCGACTCGCTCGAGCGCAAGCAGAACACCGAGGCGATCGAAGTCGGCCCGAGCCAGCTCGCGTCGGGCCGCGTGACGAAGTACACCGCGGCGCATCCGGTGCCGCTGGCCGATGTGAAAGACAAGATCCGTGCGCAACTCGTCGCTGAGCGCGCCGCCGTGCTGGCCAAGGCCGAAGGCGAAGCGAAGCTCGCCGCGTGGACCGCGAAGGCTGACGGTGCCACGTTCGGTGCGCCCGTGACGGTGTCGCGCCGCGATGCGCAATCGCAGCCGCTGCCGGTCATCGACGCCGCGCTGCGCGCCGACGCCTCCAAGCTGCCTGTGCTCGTGGGCGTGGACCTGGGCGCGCAGGGCTACACGGTGGTGCGCGTGACCAAGGTGGTTCCACGCACGCCACCGCCGGCGGAGCTTGCGAAGCAGGAGCAGATGCAGGTCGGCCAGTCCGTCGCCGCTGCCGAAGATGCTGCTTACTACAACCTGTTGAAGGATCGCTTCAAGGCCGAGATCCTCGTGCCGAAGCCGGCGGAGACGCTGCCGGTTGCGGCAGGTCGCTGATACGCGCTTCACGCCACTGCGAACAAACAGACAAGGCCCGGGCCAATGGCTCGGGCCTTTTTCATTGCGGCAGAAGCAGGTCGCACGAGGGACAACTCGCGCCTTCGCTTCTTGCCAGAATTCCGCCCATGGGAACCCTTTACCTCGTGCGCCACGGGCAGGCCAGCTTCGGCGCTGCCGACTATGACAACCTGAGCGAGCTCGGGCATCGGCAGGCTGTTCGCCTCGGCGAATACTGGCGTGAGCGCGGGATGAAGTTCGATGCCGTCATCACCGGCACGCTGAGGCGCCATCGCCAGACCTGGGAAGGCATCGCCAAGGGGCTTGGTCTCGAGCGCGACGATGTGCTGCCGTGGCCCGGCCTCAACGAATACGACAGCGAGGCGGTCATCGCCACCATCCACGAAGGCAAGCTGCAGAAGCCCGACACGCCCGAGATGTACCGCCATCATTTCCGCCTGCTGCGCGAAGGCCTGAGCGCCTGGATGCAGGGCCGGACCGCGCCGGTCGGCATGCCCAGCTATGTCGACTTTCTCGCTGGCGTGACGACGGCGCTTGATCACGTGCGCGACAGGCACCATGGCGCGAAGGTGCTGGTGGTGTCGAGCGGGGGGCCGATCAGCACGGCCGTGGGGCATGTGCTGGGCACGAGCGCCGAGACGACGATCGAGCTCAATCTGCGCATCCGCAATACCTCGGTGACGGAGTTCGCCTTCACGCCGAAGCGGCACATGCTGGTGACCTACAACACGTTGCCGCATCTGGACGGCCCGGCCTACGAAGACTGGATCACCTACTCCTGAAGAACTGCTCGCTCGCCCGACTGGGCGTCAGGCCTGCCAGACGCCGTAGCCGGCCTTGCGCAACGCGATCCCGAGGTCGACCTCCATCAGGCGTGCGTCCTCGTAGGTCATGGGGTTGTAGCGCTCGTAGAGCGCGGGCAGCAGGTGCAGGCCGAACTCCTGCACGAAGCTGTTGGCCTGGATGCCGGCCTTGTGCTTGTCGAAACGGATGTCGGGGTCCAGGCCGGTCATGCCGACGTAGACGAAGGGTTTGCCGAGCTGGTAGTCGGGGTTGGCGCGCCTGAAGCGGCCGTTGTTCCATACGCGGTCGTCCAGCTCGACCACATACACATGATGCTTGGCGCGCGCTTTGCGGGGCATCGTCGGGTGCCGTGCGCGCGAGGCGGCACGGCCCCTTGTTTTCGTATCGATCAGCTCTTGCGCTTGATCATGCCGTAGATGACGAGCAGCACGATCGCGCCCAGTACGGAGGCGATGAAGCCGGCGCCCTGGCCGGCGGTGTACCAGCCCAGCGACTGGCCGACGTACGTGACGATCAGCGAGCCGGCGATGCCGATGATGGTGGTGACGATGAAGCCCGCGGAGTCGTCGCCCGGCTTGACGGCCCGTGCCACAAGACCCACGACGAACCCGATCAGGATAGTCCAGACGATGCTCATGAAGATATTCCTTTGGTGTGGTGAAGTGGTGGAACTGGCGCTGGGCCATGCCCGTCGGCACGGGCCGCATTCATGATAGCGGAGCGATGTGCATGCAGGCGGTGGCGCTGCGCATCGAGCGATGCGCCTGAGAATTTGTGCCCGACTTCGTGACGCGGGTGCTGCGCGGCGTCCTACAGATTCACCTCCGGCGTGGCGGTACACCATGCGCATGCTCGAAAAACTGCCGGAAGTCATCGGCCAGGCGCTGCAGGGTGTGCGCGCTGGTCTGGACAACATCGTCTTCAACACGCTTGGCATGCGCGAGGGGATGGGTTCGATCGAACTCACCAGCCTGGCCTTTGCCGACCATGCGCCGCTGCCGCGGTGTTGCACCGCGGATGGCGAGGGTATTTCACCGCCGCTTCAATGGAGCGGTTTGCCCGCTGGTGCGGCATCGTTGCTGCTGATCGTGGAAGACGCGGATTCGCCGACGCCGAACCCGCTGGTGCATGCCATCGTGGTGGATCTGGTGCCGGAGAGCGGGGCGCTGCATGAAGGAGCAATTCCCAGCCAAGGCCACGACGCTACGGCGGGGTTGCATGTCGGGCGCAACTCGGCACTTCAAGCGACTTGGCTGCCGCCCGATCCTCCGCCGGGGCACGGAGTTCATCGCTATGCGTTCCAGCTGTTTGCGCTGGAAAGCCGCCCGGCGTTTTCGGAAACACCTGGAAGAGACGAGATCGTCGATGCCTTGCGCGAACATGCTGTCGCCAGCGGGCTGCTGGTCGGCACATACGAAAGATCCGATGGCTCGATCGGAATCCCGGACGCCGCACCCTCGGTCGGATCGGCGATTGCAGGGTGAAATGTGGCTTTCGAGCCTCTTCGTGGATTGGCGCCGTCAAAATCGGGATTTTTAACGCTACAATCGTAGGCTCTGCGGTGGCTGTAGCTCAGCTGGTAGAGTCCCAGATTGTGATTCTGGTCGTCGTGGGTTCGAGTCCCATCAGCCACCCCAAAATATCTCCTTTGTGCTATTGCGCAATAGCACATTCAAAGGAACAAAAACGCCGGGCTTGTCCCGGCGTTGTCTTTTTCGGTTGCCGCATCTTCTGCGGTCTTCACGCCGAAGCCTCTTTTTCCCCTCTTGACTACCTATAAGCCGCTTCCGGCGGTCATCGCTTTATGTTGCGAGTTGTTGCACTAATGCAATGCGGCACCGTTTTTTTCGCTCGTTAAGGCACTTGTGCCAAATGTAAACTGAATTAAAATCGCCCCGTTTTCAATTTCAGGAGTCCAAGAATGGCTTCGACCCTCGCCGATATCAATTCCCAGATCAAGAAGCATGACGAGCAGATTGCGCAATTGCGCAAGCAGGCCGAAGACCTGCGCAACCAGGAACGCTCAGGCGTGATCGAAGAGTTGCGCCGCAAGATCGCCGAATACGGTTTGACGGCCTCCGACCTGAAGCTGACCGGCCGTGCGGGCTCCGCCAAGCGCGCTGCAAGCGCTGCTCCGGCCAAGGCTGCCGCCAAATATCGCAGCCCGACCGGCGAAACCTGGTCCGGTGGCCGTGGCCGCAAGCCGCGCTGGGTGACCGAGGCATTGGCCGCGGGCAAGTCTCTTTCCGATTACGAGATCAAGTAAGTGCCCCTGTTTTCGCTGGGCAGGTGCCCAATAAAAAAGCCCGCATGAGCGGGCTTTTTTTATTGGGCGCAGGAGCGTAGAAGGGCGGCGCGCTCAGTTCACCATCACCAGTTTTCCTTTGACGCCGCGCGAACCCATGTGGGCGTAAGCGGCCTTCAATTCGGCCATCGGCATGGTGCTGTCGATCACCGGCTTGATCTTTCCCTGGCCGTACCACTGCGCCAATTCCGCCATCATCTGCGCATTGGCCTTGGGCTCGCGCTTGGCGAAATCGCCCCAGAAGACACCGACCAGCGAGGCGCCTTTCAGCAGCATCAGATTCAATGGCAGCGACGGAATCGGGCCCGATGCAAAACCGACGACCAAATAACGGCCGCGCCACCCGATGGAGCGAAAGGCCGGTTCCGCAAAATCGCCGCCCACCGGGTCGTAAATGACATCCGGGCCTTTGCCATCGGTTGCGGCCTTGATGGCGTCGCGAAAACCGTTGGGCAGCGCATGCGTCGTGTAGTTGATCGTCGCGTCGGCGCCAATGGAGCGGCAAAGCTCGCATTTCTCGTCGGTGGAGGCGGCGGCGATCACCTTGGCTCCGGCGGCCTTTGCGATCTGGATGGCCGCCGTGCCCACGCCGCCGGCCGCGCCGAGTACCAGCACGGTTTCACCGGCCTTCAGCTGCGCCCGGTCCATCAGCGCGTGCCACGAGGTCGCGTAGATCATGATGAATGCCGCCGCGTCGACATGGCCGAAGCCTTCCGGCAGGGGCATGCACAGCGCCGCGGGCGCGAGAGTGTGGGTGCCGAAGCCGCCCGTGCCCGAGAGGCAGGCCACGTTCTGCCCGACCTTCAGATGCGTGACGCCTTCGCCGACCGCCTGGATGACGCCTGCGTACTCGGAGCCCGGCACGAAGGGCAGCGGCGGCTTCATCTGGTACTTGTTCTGCACGATCAGCAGATCGGGGAAATTCAGGCTGGCCGCCTTGATTTCGATGAGCACCTGGCCCGGGCCTGGGGTGGGGGTGGGCAGTTCCTTCCAGGTCAGCGCGTCGACGCCGACGGGGTTTTCGCAAAGCCATGCGTGCATGCCAGGGGTCTCCTTCAGACAGGTAATGTTGGGGCAATGACTGCGGGCATGATAGGGGCCGCGGCGGGGTGGGCTTGTCCCTGCTGCGACGCACCCGAAGCCTACAATCCGGTGCATCCAGAAGCACCATGAAGATACTTATTTCCAATGACGACGGCTTCCAGGCGCCGGGCATCGTCGCTCTGCACGACGCACTCAAGGACATCGCCGAAGTCGAGGTGGTCGCACCCGAGCACAACAACAGCGCCAAGTCGAATGCGCTGACCCTGGCGGCACCGCTTTACGTGCGCGAAGCCCACAACGGTTTTCGCTACGTGACGGGCACTCCGGCCGACTGCGTGCACATCGCACTCAAGGGCTTGCTCGACTACCGGCCCGACTTGGTGGTTTCCGGCATCAACAACGGCGCCAACATGGGCGACGACACCATCTATTCAGGCACCGTCGGTGCGGCGATGGAGGCCTACCTGTTCGGCATTCCTGCCATTGCCTTCTCGCAGATCGAAAAGGGCTGGGCGCATGTGGATGCGGCAGCCCAGGTGGCGCGGCGGCTGGTGCAGCAGATCGAGCGCGAGCGCATGCACGAAGGCGGCGCATTCCTGCTCAATGTGAACGTGCCGAACCTGCCTTTCGACGAACTGAAGCCCGTCAAGGTCTGCCGCCTGGGCCGGCGCCATGCGGCAGAAAAGGTGATCACGCAGGACAGCCCCCGCGGCGAGACCATGTACTGGATCGCCGGTGCCGGCGGCGCCAAGGACAGCGGCGAAGGCACAGACTTCCATGCCACTGCGGCCGGCCACATTGCGCTGACGCCGCTGCAGATCGACTTGACCGATCACGCCAACCTTGGCCAATGGCGCGAGACGGTGGCCCGTCTCGGCAACTGACATGGCCAGCCAGCGGCCCAGTTTTCCCGTTCGCCTGACACCCACCGCTTCGGCCACCACGCGCGGACGCATGGCCGCCGCGCCGGTGAAGCCCGTGGTGGCGTCCACGCCTTCGATGGCGTCCGATGCCGTGCGGGCGCGCATGGTGCAGAAGCTTGCTGCGCAGGGCATTTCCGATGCGCGCGTGCTGCGCGCTATGGGGGCGGTGGAGCGGCATCGCTTCGTCGACAGCGCCTTGGTCAACCAGGCCTATGAAGACACCAGCCTGCCGATTGGCCTGGGGCAGACCATTTCCAAGCCGAACGTGGTGGCCCGCATGATCGAGCTGCTCCTGGGCGCTCCCGCGCTGGCGGGAAAGCCCGAAGGCAAGCTGGGCAGGGTGCTCGAGATCGGCACGGGCTGCGGTTACCAAGCTGCTGTGCTGAATCATGTGGCGACAGAGGTTTACAGCATCGAGCGCCTGCGCGGGTTGCACGAGCGCGCGCGCGCCAATCTGCGGCACTTCCGGCTTGCGACCGTGCACCTGATGCTGGGCGACGGAATGATCGGCTACGCCAAGGGCGCGCCCTATGCCGGCATCATCGCCGCGGCAGGCGGTGAGGCAGTGCCCGAGGCATGGATCGAGCAGCTCGCGGTGGGTGGTCGCATCGTCGCGCCGACCCACTCCGCGAAGGGCGGCCAGGCCCTTGTCGTCATCGATAAAACTCCCCGCGGACTGGAGCGT
This sequence comes from Variovorax sp. TLI9-5A, assembly GCF_056867935.1. Lineage (NCBI taxonomy): Bacteria > Pseudomonadati > Pseudomonadota > Betaproteobacteria > Burkholderiales > Comamonadaceae > Variovorax > Variovorax sp. TLI9-5A. Next base: position 2,630,855 of record NZ_CP200310.1, read on the forward strand.
CTCATTCTTGAGGCTGTTTACTTTGTCCCCCTAAAATCCGGTATCGCTTGAAGGAATAACAAATGCAGGGTTTTGGCAATCGGAGTTGGTTCGCTGGCGTCACGTTGGCCTTTGTGCTCGTGATCGCGGGCTGTTCCACTCCTCGTGGGCCGGCACCAGTCGAAGACCGGGGCACCATGACGCGCGCGCCAGCCGCGGCGGTGCCCGGCGGCCCACCCATCACCACCGATGCCAACGGCAAGCCGCTTGCCGGCATCGAGAACTACGGCAAGCCTGGCTACTACGCCGTGCGTCCCGGCGACACGATTCGCCGCATCGGCGCTGAGACCGGCCAGCGTTGGCAGGACATCGTCCGCTGGAACAACCTCGACAACCCCGACCTGATCGAAGTCGGCCAGGTGCTGCGAGTGATTCCGCCCACGGGCTCGGGTACCGTTGTGGCCACCGCGCCGGCAACGGCGCCCGGCACGTCCCCCGAAGGCGCCGTCACGAAGCCAGTGCCGCCGCAACCCGTGGTGGTGCCATCGACGCCGGCCAGCGGCGCGACCAAGCCGCCGGCGCCGGTCACGGCTTCGCCGGCCAGTCCTGGCAGCGGCGGTTCCGGCGATGAAGACGTGGGCTGGATCTGGCCCGCGAGCGGTTCGCTGATCGCCGGCTTCGACGAGGCGAAGAACAAGGGCTACGACATCGCCGGCAAGGCGGGCGACCCCGTGCTGGCGGCCGCCGACGGGCGCGTGGTCTATGCGGGCGCGGGCCTGCGTGGCTACGGGAACCTGATCATCCTGAAGCACAACAACACCTACCTCACGGCGTATGCGCACAACCAGACGCTGCTCGTGAAGGAAGACCAGTCGGTTCAGAAGGGCCAGAAGATCGCCGAAATGGGCAACAGCGATGCCGATCGCGTGAAGCTGCATTTCGAGATCCGCCGTCAAGGCAAGCCCGTAGATCCGTCGCGCTACCTGCCCAGCCGGTGATGCCATGGCTGCCTCCCGCCCCCGCCGCACGCTGTTGCCTGTGCGCGGGTCGGCGGGCAGGGGCAGCCTGTCTTCCCGCAATGGGCATGAAGAGTTCGCCGCAGGGCGCGCGAACACTCCCGAAGAAGACGTAGATCCGTCGGCGACGGATGCCGCTTTGCCCGCCAATGGCGCGGCGGTCGATCAGGTCGGCGGCGAGGGTGCCGACTCGCTGACCATCTACCTGCGCCAGGTCCGGCGCACCGAGCTCTTCACCCCGGCAGAGGAATACCAGACCGCATGCGCCGCGCGCGCCGGCGACTTCGCCGCGCGGCAGTCGATGATCGAGCACAACCTGCGGCTGGTGGTCAACATCGCCAAGGGCTATCTGGGCCGGGGCGTGCCGCTCTCCGATCTCATCGAGGAGGGCAATCTGGGCCTGATGCACGCCATCACCAAATTCGAGCCCGAGCGCGGCTTCCGTTTTTCCACCTATGCGACCTGGTGGATCCGACAGTCGGTCGAGCGCGCGGTCATGACGCAGGCGCGTGCCATCCGGTTGCCGGTGCACGTGGTGCGCGAGCTGCAACAGGTGTTGAAGGCTCGCCGCACGCTCGAAGGCGATGCCGAATTTCTTGTGCACCGGCCGGACGGCGTGAGGGTGGAAGACATCGCCGCGCTGCTGGGGCGCGACGTGCAGGTCGTGGCCGAGCTGCTGGCCCTGTCCGAAACCCCGCGTTCGCTGGACGCTGGCGATGCCCGTGGAGACGAGGGCTTCACGCTGGCCGATACCGTGGCCTCGGAGGACGAGCAGGGCAGTCCGACCGACGTGACGCAAATGCGCGAGGTGGAGCGCCTGCTCGACCAATGGGTGCATGCCCTCGATGCGCGCGAACGCGAGGTGCTGGAGGGGCGCTATGGCCTGCACGACCGCGAGCCCGAAACGCTGGAGGTGCTGAGCGTGCGCCTGGGCCTCACGCGGGAGCGCGTGCGGCAGATCCAGAACGAGGCGCTGGCCAAGATGCGGCGCCAGCTGGCCCGCTCCGGCGTGGGGCGTGACGCGCTGTTCTAGGGGCATCCGGCCACGCTGAGACAATCGGGGGATGACGGAATCCATCGAAGAAAAGAAAGTCCCCACGAATCCCGGTGAAGAATGGCTGAAGGTCGAGTCCCTCGACCTCGATGCGCAGGGCGTGGCGCACAAGGCCGACGGCATGGTCGTGTTCATCGAGGGCGCGCTGCCTTTCGAGGAAGTGCGGTTCAACGTCCACCGCCGCAAGAACAACTGGGAGCAGGGCACGGTCACGGCCATCCGCCGGGAGTCGTCGCAGCGGGTGCGCCCGGGCTGCCCGCATTTCGGCCTGCATACGGGCGCCTGTGGCGGCTGCAAGATGCAGCACCTGGACGCTGCCGCCCAGGTGGCGGTGAAACAGCGGGCGCTGGAAGACAACCTCTGGCACCTCGGCAAGGTCAAGCCCGAGAACCTGCTGCGGCCGCTTGAGGGCCCGGCCTGGCACTACCGCTATCGCGCGCGCCTCTCGGTGCGCCATGTGGTCAAGAAGGGCACGGTGCTGATCGGCTTTCACGAGCGCAAGAGCCGCTATCTGGCCGACATGCAGGTCTGCCCGGTGCTGCCGAAGCAGGTCAGCGAGATGCTGATGCCGCTGCGCGAGCTGATCGGCTCGATGGATGCACGCGACACCTGCCCGCAGATCGAACTGGCCTGCGGCGACGCGCCCGACTCCACGCGGCTCGGAACGATCGCCCTGGTGCTGCGCCACCTCGAGCCGCTCTCGCGCGCGGACATCGACCGGTTGAAGGCCTTTGCCGCGAAGAACGAAGGCGTTCAATGGTGGCTGCAGCCCAAGGGGCCGGACACCGTGAAGCTGCTGGAAGAGGGTGGCACGCCGCTGGCGTACCGTCTGCCGGAGTTCGGCGTCACGATGCCGTTCAAGCCCACCGATTTCACGCAGGTCAATCCGCACATCAACCGGGCGCTGGTGGGCAAGGCGCTGCGCCTGCTCGACGTTCAGCCGGACGAGCGCGTGATCGACTGGTTCTGCGGTCTGGGCAACTTCACCTTGCCGCTGGCCAGCAAGGCGCGTGAGGTGCTGGGCATCGAAGGCAGCGACACGCTGGTGGCGCGCGCGACCGACAACTTCAAGAAGAATCAGCCGGCCACGCCGGCTCGCCGTGAGCTGTCGGCTGCGACGTTCGTTGCGCGCAACCTGTTCGAGATGACGCCGGCCATGCTGGTGGCCGACGGCAGCGCCGACAAGTGGCTGGTTGATCCGCCGCGCGAAGGCGCATTCGCGCTGGCCAAGGCCATTGCCGATCTTCACCAGCAACCCGAACTGCGCACCGATGGCTGGACGCCGCCGAAGCGCATCGTGTACGTGAGCTGCAACCCGTCGACGCTGGCGCGCGATGCGGGGCTGCTGGTGCATCAGGCGGGCTATCGCTGCACTTATGCGGGGGTGGTCAACATGTTTCCGCACACGGCGCACGTGGAGTCGATTGCGGTGTTTGAACTGGAATGAAAAAAGGGCCCCTCGGGGCCCTTTTTGTTGACGGGTGCGATTCGCTCAGTCGCGCTCGCCGCCGAAGATGCCCAGCAGGGCCAGCAGGCTCTGGAACACGTTGAACAGGTCGAGATACAGGGCCAGCGTGGCGCTGATGTAGTTGGTTTCGCCGCCGTCCATGATCTGCTTCAGGTCATAGAGCATGTAGGCCGAGAAGATGCCGATGGCGGCAACCGAGATGACCAGCATGCCGGTGGTCGAACCGACGAACACGTTGATGATGCCGCCGACCATCAGCACCATTGCGCCGACGAACAGGAACTTGCCCATGCCCGACAGGTCGCGCTTGATGACGGTGGCCAGCGAGGCCATCACGAAGAACACGCCAGCGGTGCCGCCGAAGGCCGTCATGATGAGTTCGGAGCCATTCTTGAAGCCGAGCACCATCGCGATCAGGCGCGACAGCATCAGGCCCATGAAGAAGGTGAAGCCCAGCAGCACCGGCACGCCGGCGGCGGAGTTCTTGGTCTTCTCGATGGCGAACATGAAGCCGAAGGCGCCGCCAAGGAAGACGATGAGGCCCAGGCCACCGGTGAGCGAGCGGGTGATACCGGTGCTGACGCCGACCCAGGCGCCCAGCACGGTGGGCAGCAGGCTCAGCGCGAGCAGCCAGTAGGTATTGCGCAGCACGCGCTGCCGTTCGGCCTGCGCCAGTGGCTGGCCGTAGCCGGAAGAGGTGTCTAGGGTGGTAACGCGGTCGTTCATGGCCGGAGCTCCTGTGGTTGCTGCAATGACGCAGTTGGGCGCATTTTAGGTGGCGGCAAGAGGGGGTACCGGAAAAACCGTATGCGGGGTGTTCCCAAGCCCTGAAGCCAGCCTTGGCGGCATGGCCGTTATGCTCTCGGGTTTTCACGCAAACTGAGCTCATCCATCATGAAGACCAAGTCATTCCTCGAACTCGCCGACGTCAAGACCATCGCCGCAGCGGCCGAAGCCGAGGCTCTCAAGAACAACTGGGCAGTGACCATCGCGATCTCGGACGACGCCGGCAACCTGCTGTGGCTGCAGCGCCTGGACGGTGCCGCGGCGCTGTCTTCGCATATCGCTCCCGCCAAGGCGCACACCGCAGCCATGGGCCGCCGTGAAAGCAAGGTCTACGAAGACATCATCAACGGCGGTCGCACGGCGTTCCTGACGGCGCCGGAAGTGCAGGGTCTGCTCGAAGGCGGCGTGCCGATCGTCAAGGATGGCCATGTGATCGGCGCGGTCGGCGTGAGCGGTGTGAAGTCGAATGAAGACGCGCAGATCGCCAAGGCTGGCATCGCGGCTCTCGGCCTCTGAGTTTTCTCCGCACAAAGCAAAACGCCGACTTCGAGGTCGGCGTTTTCGTTTGGGCTGCTTCAGCGTGGAAAAAAAGCTTGGCTAGTCGGCGAACCGTTGGCTAGCAAAAAAACGACCCTTCGGAGATGAATCTCCTTGAGTCGCCCCACGATGAAACTTGCGCGAAGGGCGGGCTGGATGACTTACTTGGTCAGGATCAGCTTGCCGAGTTTTGTGGCTTGCAGCCGATAGAGGGAGCCGTTGTGCATGATGCCGACGGTCTTGCTTCCTTTCAGAAGCTCCGTGCTTTCGAGCATCGGCACCGGACGCGTTGCCTGGATGGACGCATGGCCGCCACCCGACTGGTCGAGCGAAGGATGGTTCAGAACAGAAAAGGCATTCGGTGTGGCTGGCATCTGGAGTTCCCTTATCGAAGCGATGAGTGAATGATAATGATTCGCAAGTAGAAGTCAATCGCCGCGATCAACTTTTTTTGATTGCGCTCTTTCTTTCAGCTCACTTCGTATCGGGTTCCGTGACGAAGCCGATCTTGCGCACGCCGGCTTCACGGGCTTCCGACATCGCTTTGGCCACTCGCTCGTAGCGAACGGCCTTGTCGCCACGGATGTGCAGTTCGGGCTGCGGTTCCTTGGCGGCTTCCGCCGCGAGGCGGGCGGGCAGTTCGCTGTCGTCGATCTTCTGCTCGTTCCAATAGTAGCTGCCGTCGGCCGTCACGCTGAACAGGATGTTCTGCGGCTTGGGCTGCTCCGGCTCGCTGGTGGCGCGCGGCAAGTCGATGTTGACCGCGTGCTTCATCACCGGCACGGTGATGATGAAGATGATGAGCAGCACCAGCATGACGTCGACCAGCGGCGTCATGTTGATCTCGTTCATCACCTCATCGGGTTCGTCTTGTGTTCCGAAGGCCATGGTGCTCCTCAGCCCTTCTTGAGCGGAACCACGATCGCGTCGTTGCCGCCGCTCTGGACGCGGGCGCCAGTCACGAAGTAGGCGTGCAGGTCGTGAGCGAAGGCGTTGAGCTTGGTCAGCACGAACTTGTTGCCGCGCACCAGTGCGTTGTAGCCCAGCACGGCAGGAATGGCCACGGCGAGGCCGAGCGCCGTCATGATCAGCGCTTCGCCGATCGGGCCTGCCACCTTGTCGATGGTTGCCTGGCCAGCCGAGCCGATGCTCATGAGCGCGTGATAGATGCCCCACACGGTGCCGAACAGTCCGATGAACGGAGCCGTCGAGCCGACCGACGCCAGGATCGCCAGACCGGTCTGAAGACGGGCGGTGAAGGCGTCGATGCCGTTGCGCAGTGCACGCGTGATCCAGTCGCTCACGTCCAGCGCGTCGTGCAGATGGGCCTTGGTGTTGCGGTGATGGGCGGCGGCCTCGCGGCCTTCGAGGGCGAGTGCGCGGAAGGGGTTGCTGTCGTCCTTGCCGAGCTTGTTCAGCGCGGTGGCGAAATCTTCGCTGTGCCAGAAATCCTGCGAGTGCTTCGCGAGGCGCTTGTAGCGGATGACGTCGAGTGCCTTGACGATGATGACGATCCACGACGCGAGCGACATGCCGATCAGCAGCACTGCGACGGCCTTGGTGACGAAATCGCCCTGATTCCAGACGTTCATCAAGCCGAATTGAGAATCCATGCGTACTACTCCAAAAAATTACTGGGAAAGATTGAATCGGATGGGCGCCTTCAGCATGTAGACCGTGGCCTCGTTGGCCCCAGGCTGCTTGAATGGCGTCACCTGCGAGGACATCACCGCGTCGCGTGCGGCCTGGTCCAGCCGCTCATAGCCGCTGGACTTGAAGATTTCCGCCCGCTTGGGAATGCCCGAGCTGCTGAAGTAAACCGCCACGACCACGACGCCGGATTCACCCAGGCGCCTGCTCATTGCAGGGAACACGACGCGCGGCTCGCGCACGTACTGCGTCTGGCCTTCGCTGATTTCGATCAGCTTGGGCGCTGGCGGCGCGGGAGGCGGCGCCGGGGGCGGTTCCGGAGCGGGCGGCGGAATGGGGGCCGGAGGAGGCGGCGGCTCGACGCTACCCGTGGGCGCGTTGGGTGCCGGGGTCGGCTTGGGCTCCCTGATCGCCTGGGGCCGCGGAGGAGGCGGCGTCTTGGCGACTTGCTTCTGTGGCGGCGGAGGGGGAGGAGGAGGCGGTGGCGCCGGCTTGGGGGGCTCGATGAGCTGGCTGATGATCTCCACGGGGATCACCACTTCAGCGGCCCGGCGAAGCAATCCGCTTTGAAGCGCCCAGAGGGCAGCGGCATGAAACAGGACGACGCCGCCGGCAATGACGACATTGCGCGAAAGGCCGAAGACGGAAGGAGGGGGGGCGAAGCGGTCAGACACGATCAACCATTCGAATGCGGGCACCGCCAAAGGTGCCCCGATTGCAGCAAAACCGCTACGAAGACGCCACAGGCGCTACTTGCGAAAGATCCACCAGACCGAGCCCGCGACGAGGATCAGGCTGCCGCCGAGTGCCGAGACGAGTTCCATGCTTTGCTTTCCTTGATGGAGTTGGCAAGCTGGATCGCTCTCGGGCCCGAATCGCAATTCAATGCGGCGACCGGGTGCGAGGCGCTGCACTGCGCGACGATATCGCGCGCGCAACCTTCACATTGGCCACACTGGGTGGCCACGCCAAGTTCGAATTGCACTTCGTCGAAAGTCATGCCGGCGCGCACATGACGTGCGATTTCGCGGTCGGAGACTCGGCGGCAGACACAAACGATCATGGCGGTGAAAGCGGCAGTTGGCTGGCTGTTGGATGTGGACGATTATAAATAAGAATCCATCGCATTCACAATAACTATGTGTTACTGATTCATGCAACACCCGGCTTCTTGGGGTCAGACCTCCGACCAGAGCCGCAGCAGGTTGTGGTAATGCCCCGTCAGCGCCACGGTTTCCTCGCATTCGCCAACGCGGGCACGCAGTTTCTGGATGTTCTGGTCCAGCTCGAAAAGCATGCCGCGCTGCTGATCGTTGCGGACCATGCTCTGCAGCCAGAAGAAAGAGCAGACACGCGCCCCCCGCGTCACCGGATGGACGCGATGCAGGCTGCTGGCTGGATAAAGAATGAGATCCCCCGCCGGCAGCTTCACTTCATGGGAGCCGTAGGTGTCGATCACCTCCAGCTCGCCCCCCTCGTAGTCCTCCGGATCGCACAGGAAGAGGGTGCACGACAGGTCGGTGCGCAACTGCTGCCCGCTGCCGGGCAAGGCACGCACAGCGCCGTCGACATGAACACCGTAGTGCTCGCCCCCCTCGTAGCGGTTGAAAAGCGGCGGCACGAAGCGCGACGGAAGCGCTGCCGAGAAGAAGAGCGGATTCCTCGCCAGCGCAGCCAGCACGATGCTGCCCAGCTCCTTGCCGACCGGCGAATGCTCCGGCAGCTGGCGGTTGCGCTTGACCTGCGCTCCCTGCGCACCCACCGTTTCACGTCCGTCGGTCCATTGCGCGGCGTCGAGCGCGGCGCGCATTTCGCGCACCTGCTCGGGGCTCAGCACTTCGGGCACATGCAGCATCATTTTTCAGGAACTCCGCAATAAGAAAAGCCCCGGCGCGGGCCGGGGCTCGAGTGTCGCACCGCACCAGGCAGGCCCGGTGCGCAGCAAGGACGGACCGTCAGAACGCGAAGTTCGCGGTGATCTTGGCCGAGCGCGGCGTGCCCGGCGTGTAGCGGTAGCCGCTCTTGTTGATGGCCGCCACGTAGTCCTTGTTGAACAGGTTGTACACGTTCAGCTGGATGTCGATGTTCTTGTTGATGCGGTAGGAGGCCATCGCATCGAACACCCAGTACGAGTCGACGTAAGCCGGCGTGCCCACGGCACCGTCGGTGCCGCGCTGCAGCTTGCCGTTGTAGCGGGCGCCGCCGCCGAGCGTGAGGCCGAACGGGAACTGGTAGGTGGTCCAGAGCGTGAAGGCCTTCTTCGGCGTGTAGGCGAGGGCGGTCGAGCCGTCCGCCAGCACCGAGGGGCCGCTGAGCACGCGGGTGTTCATGGTGGTGAAGCCCGAGCTCACGCCCCAGTTGTCGGTCAGCGCGCCCGACACGCCGAGCTCGATGCCCTGCACGCGCTTCTTGCCGGTCTGGAAGTACTGCTGCGTGACCGAGTCCTGCACGACCTCGTTGCTCACGTCGGTGCGGTACAGCGCCGCCGTCAGGGCCACGCGCTTGTTCATCACGTCCCACTTGGTGCCGACCTCGTAGGTCTTGGCCTTCTGCGGGAGGAAATCGGTGCGTCCGGCGCTGTTGCCGGTACCGCCGGCGGCCAGCTGGAAGTTGGCGCCGCCCGGGGGCTGCGCGGCGGTGCCGTAGGCGGCGTAGACGCTGCTGTTCTCGGTTGGCTTGTAGACAAGGCCGATCTTCCCGGACAGCAGGTTGTCCGACAGCTTCAGATTGGTCGGCGTGATCGTCGACGTCTGCGGGCCGTTGCCGGTGCGCGCCAGCGTCAGCGCGGTGGCGTTGTACGTGGTCGAGTAGTGGTCGTAGCGCAGGCCGGCGGTCAGCTGCCATTGCTCGTTGAATTTCAGCGTGTCGAAGGCATAGAGGCCGATGGTGTCGGTGCTGCCGTCGGAGCCGGTGCCGTTGGCGATGCGGTTGTAGCCGCTCACGTACGGGTTCGGGTTGTACAGGTTCGCGGCAGGCCACGAACCGGCCGCGGCCAGCGTGGTGCCCACGGTCGGGTAGCCGGCGGCGTAGTAGTTGTTGGCTGTCTGCTTTTCGCGGATGAACTCGAGGCCGCCGTTGAACGAGTGGCTGATGCTGCCCGTGTTGAACTTGGCCGACACGCTCGTCTGGTTGGTGAAGATCGTGTTTTCCTGGTCCTTGTTGGTGGGCAGGTTGCGCGTGATGGTCCAGCTCGCCGGAATCGTCGGGATCACCGTGTTGATGAAGCCCGAGTTCACGGTCGGCAGGGTGCCGACGCCGTTCGTCGACGTCAGCCCGCCGCCCATGAACGACGTCAGCATGTAGTCCTGCGAGGTCTTGCCGTAGCGCGTGGTGTTGCGGATGGTGATGTCGGGCGTGAGGTCGTGCTCGATGCGCGCGGTGAACATGTCGGCCGTCACGTTGTCGAAGTCCGAGCTGGTGCCGTAGAAGTTGCTCGAATCGACGCGCGGCGCGTAGTTCAGGTAGGTGCGGCGGGCCAGGCCGCGGGTGATCGCGGTGGCGTCGGGCGTGGTGTAGCCCGGCAGGCCGATGGTGGGCACGCCGCCGTCGGGAATGTTGTTCTGCTTGACGTGCAGGTAGTCGAGGAAGATGCGCGTCGGGCTGTTCAGGCCGAGGGCGATCGAGGGTGCGATCGCTTCGCGCTTGTTCTTGACGAAGTCGCGGCCGGCCACACCGGCATCTTCGACCACCGCATTGAGGCGGAAGGCCGCGCCGATGCCGTTGGCGCCGCTCAGCGACTTGTTCCAGTCGACGCTGCCGCGCTTGAAGTCGGCGCTGCCGAAGCTCAGCGAGCCGAGGAAGCTGTCCTCGAGCCTGGGCTTCTTGGTCACGAGGTTGATGTAGCCGGTCGGCGAGGTGCGGCCCACGTCGCTGCCCGACGGGCCCTTCACGACCTCGACCTGCTCGATGTTGAACATGTCGCGCGAAACCGAACCCAGGTCGCGGATGCCGTCGACGAAGATGGCGCTCGAGCTGTCGAAGCCGCGCATGAAGACGGCGTCGCCCGTGTTGGTGTTGCCGTTCTCCCCGAGGAAAAAGGTGCCCACGCCGGGGGTGTTGCGCAGCGCCTCGGTCAGCGTGGTCGCGCCCTGGTCGCGAATGATCTGTTCCTTGATGACCTGGATGGTCTGGGGCGTGTTCACCAGCGCAGCGGTGAACTTGGGGTTGGCCGAGTTGTCGGTCTTGTAGTCGGTGACAGCGGAGTCCTGCACGCGGACTTCGGGCAGCGCGCCGCCCGATTGGGCAAGAGCGCCTGGTGCCGCAATGGCCATCAGCGTTGCGGCGGCGGCGCCTGAGAGATGTGGAACGGCACGCGCAACAGGGTGTTTGCGGCTCTTGATGTAGGCCATGAAGTTTTCTCCGAAAGAGGCGGGCGTCAGGTCAGGACTCGACTGGCGATGTCCTGACGGCCTGCTTTCCTTGGAGAAAACGAGGGGGGACTGGCTGGGTGAGTCGATTCACGAAGCGTCGTAAATCGCCGCGAATGATATTGGTTCTCAATATCGAAATTTACAATCCAGCCAAATTAATCCAAAAGTTGTGCTGGATTCGTTGCTCTTGCGCAACGTAGCTCGGGAGGCTGCCGAGCCTCAATAGACGTCGCGCCGGTAGCGGCCGCTGGCCGTCAGTTCGCTGATCAGCACCTCGCCAGCGATCTGGCGCAGTGCCGCGTCCACGCCCGATGCCATCCCCTGCAGGCTGCCGCAGACATAGATGGCCGCGCCGTCGCGCAGCCAGCACAGCAGGGTGTCGGCCGATTGCAGCAGCCGGTGCTGCACGTAGAAGCGTTCCGCCTGGTCGCGCGAGAACACCATGTCGAGCCGCTTCAGCACGCCATCGGCCTGCCATGCCTCGATTTCTTCGCGATACAGGAAGTCATGCGCCGCCTGACGCTCGCCGAACACCAGCCAGTTGTCGTGCCTGCCCATGGCCGCACGCGCCCGAAGATGCGCGCGCAGTCCTGCGATGCCGGTGCCGTTCCCGATGAGGATCAGCGGTCGCGCTTCGTTGCCGTCCAGCCGGAAGCCTCGATGCGCCCGCAGCCGCAGCGCCACCGTGTCGCCGATGCTGAGGGTGGACGTGAGCAGCCCCGATGCCGCGCCGAGCGTGCCGTCCGGATGCTGTTCCTGCCGCACGAGCAACTGCAGTTCGCCATCGGCAGGCACGCAGGAGATGGAGTAGTCGCGTGGCCGCTTCGGATCGCTCGCCACCGTCACCTGCGCAAGATCGCCCGAAGCCCAGTGCGGCAGCGGCGTACCGGCTTGCGGCAACAGCCCGAGATGGAAGACAGGCGCGCCCGCACTGCCCGGATTGAGTTGCTCGCGCGCAACGAGCCGCCATTGGCTGAAGCTGGCAGCTTCGTCGGCCGCTGCCATGTCGCCCCAATGCGCATGCCATGAGGCCAGTGCCACCGGGTCGCTGTTGTCGACCTCGATGCGATCGAATTCACGCCCGGCGCCCCCTGCCTGCAGCCACTCGTCGAGCGAGCGGCCGAAGCCGCAGAAGTTGGCGTACTGCCGGTCGCCCAGTGCCAGCACGGCATAGCGCAACGAAGGCAGCGCTGGCGATGAACTCATCACGCGCTCCACGAACACGCTCGCTCCGTCGGGTGCATCGCCTTCGCCGTAGGTGCTGGCGATGAAGAGCGCACGACGTGCGCTCGCCAGCGTCGCAGCATCGAGCGCGTTCAGTTCCATCACGCGCGCTGGCGTGCTCGCTGCGCTCAGCTGCCGTGCGGTCTGCCAGGCGATGGCTTCGGCCTGGCCAGTCTGGCTGGCGAACAGCACGAGGACCGGAGGTTCGTCGCTGCTTGCCGAAAGCGCCGCCGAGTCGCGCGCAGCCGCGGCCTTGCGCCTGCGTTCGCGCAGGTAGATCGAGGCGCACAGCGCAGCATATGCAGCCACGGTGGAACCCGCGCCCAGCGCGCGCCACGCGAAGTCGCTCATCTTCTGGCCGGAGCGGGCCAGGCGCGCGTGGTCTTCGCCACGGGCGCCGGATCACCGTGGCTCACGAACAGCGCCGCGATGCCGTGCTGCTGTGCGAAGTCGAAGCCTTCGTCCGGCCCGAGCACTGTCAGCACGGTGGCCAGTGCGTCGGCCTGCATGCATTCCGCATGCAGCACGGTGACACTGGCCAGTGCATGCGAGACAGGTTCTCCCGTTCGCGGATCGATGGTGTGCGACCAATGGCGCCCCTCGTGCGAGCGCCGGTGCCAGCGGTCGCCCGAGGTGGCGATGGCCATGTCCGCAAGCGCCACGCGACGTGCCCCGCCGGGATCGCCGTCGACGAGCACCTGCCATGCCTGCCCGCCGGGACGCTTTCCGATGCCTCGCAGCTCTCCGCCGACTTCAAGAAGCGCGTCGGCAATGCCCAGCGCACGCAAGGCGTCGATGCCATGGTCCACCGCAAATCCTTTGGCAATGCCCGAGAGATCGAGCGCGGCGCCGCCGGGCTGCAGGAGCGAGCCCTCGGTTTCGTCGAATGCCAGTCGGGACCACCCGACGCGCCCGCGCGCCTCAGCCAGCGCAGTTTCGGCAGGCAGGCCGTCTTCTCCCGCCTCGGGGCCGAAGCCCCAGCAGGCGACGAGCGGGCCCACGGTGGGATCGATCGCACTGCCGCTGGCCACGGCCCATTGGAAGGCGCATCGCATCACCGTGGCGAACTCCGCCGGCAGCACATGGCGCGACCGGGCCAGCGCCCGGTTGAACCGGCTGATGTCCGAGTCCGGCTCCCAGTGGCTCATCTGTGCGATCACGCGGTCGAGCGCCGATTCGACGGCCGCCCGGACCTCCTCCAGCGGCAGCATCCGCGGATTGTCGAAGCGCAGCGACCAAGTGGTGCCCATGGTCTCGCCGCCCAGCTGCTGAAGCGTCGCGGGATCGGCGGGGCGCGGGACGGCCGCGTTGGCATAGCCGCCAGCGCGCCAGGTGCTGAACGAAAGGCCCAAGGAGGAAGTCCGGTCTGTTTCGGTTGCCGCGTCAGGGCATCACTTCGAGCGTGGCCGCGTAGCTCAGGCGGCGCTCCTTGGCCTGCGGCACCGTGGTCTTGTTGTCCTTGGTGCTGGCGTCGAGCCAGTACATGCCAGCGCTCGGCCAGGTCACGCTGAACTGGCCCTTGTCGTCGGTCTTGAGCTTGATTTCCTCGAGCTTGTCGCGGTACTGCGTGTTGCCCGCCGTCACCGTCACTTCGAGCCCCTTGGCGGGCTGGCCGTCGAGGTTCAGCGTGAAGGTGGCCTTCTCGCCCTTGACCAGGTCGGTCGGGCTGCCGGTGGCGATCAGCTCCAGGCCCTGGCCGACCGGCTTGAGCGGGGAAGGCTTGCCGACCGTCACGAAGGTCTCGATGCGGCCCGAAGACTGTGTGATGGTCACGTCCTGCGCGTCGGCCGGGATTTCCTTGCCGATGGTCTCGGCCGTGCCGCGTGCGCGCTTGGTCTGGCCGGTGGCCTTGTCCTTCCAGCTCGCGAAGGCGCCGGCGTTGATCACTGCGATGCGGTAGGTGCCGGCCTGCGCCACGCTCACGTCGAACACGTTGCGCAGCTTGAGCTTGGCTTCGGTCTCGGGCTTGACGGTGCTGCCGTCGGGCGCGGTGATCTGCAGGCCGTCGAGGCGCAGCGGCGCGTGGTTGGCGACGAACAGGTCGTTCGACACCGCGGCGTCGACCGTCACGGTATCGGCCTTGGAGAACACGGTGGACGAGGGCAGCAGCCAGGCGTTGTGCGCCTGGGCGAGCGATGCGGCGGCCGACAGGGCGATGGCGATAGAAGCGAAGCGCAGATTGAAGCGGGTCATGGCGGTTCCTTTGTGATGTGGCGGGCTGGTCGTTGAAGGAAGAAGATCAGGGCTTGAGTTCGAGCCTGATCTCGCCGAGTTCTTCCTTGCCCGTGGCGGTCGGCTGTGCCGCTGCCGTCGGGGGCCACTGGAAGGGGATGCTCACGACCTCGCGGCCACCGACTTCGCGCGCGGCCTCCACCACGAGCTTGTATGCGCCAGGAGCGAGCTTGGGCATGGGAGCCGTGCCTTCGGTGAAGCTCAACTGGTGCTTGCCGGCGGGCTTGGTCGCGCCCGTCACGCCGTCGACCGGCACGGAGAGCTCGCGGCCGCCGCGGCGCCACCACTGGCGCATGTCCTTCAGCCACTTGGTGCCCTCGCCCTCGGGGTTGTTGGTCTTGGTGCGCACGTCGTACCAGACGGCGAGCGTGCCGGCGACGGTGTTGTCGGCGCGCTCGATCCAGGTCGCCACGTAGGGGCGGTGGTACTCGGAGACGTTCAGCCGGGGAATCTCGATGTTGACGGCCAGCCCCGACGCGAAGGCCGGAGCCGCGAACAGCGCCGACATGGCCAGCGGTGCGAGTGAGTAGCGAACGTGCACGGGAAACCTCTTTCCTGGATCTGTAGTGATCGATTGATGAACGGAATCAGTGAATGAACAGCAGCGCGAGCAGCACCGGCACCACAAGCCCCATGCCGACCATCGGCCAGGTGAACGGCCGGTTGCCGGCGTGCATCTTCAGAATGAAGAGTCCGGTGATCGAGAACACCAGGGCCGCGCCCGCGAAGATGTCGATGAACCAGCTCCACGCGGCGCCGGTGTTGCGGCCCTTGTGGAGGTCGTTGAGATAGGAGAGCCAGCCGCGGTCGGTGCGCTCGTATTCGATCTCGCCGTCGGTCAGGCTCAGGCGCAGCCAGGCGTCGCCGCCGGGGCGGGGCAGCGACAGGTAGATTTCGTCGTCGGACCACTCGGCCTCGCGGCCGGCGGTGGAGATGTCCCAGTGCTTCTGCACCCAGGCCTGAAGCTCAGGGGGCAGGGGAGCCTTGCCCTTGAGGGCCTTGGCGGCGGGCAACTGCCTTTCGAGCTGCGCGCGCAGGGCGTCGTCGATGGAGCCGTTCAGCTTGGTAACGACCGGCTTGGCTTCGATCTGGCTGGCGTGGTTGAGGGTGAAGCCCGTCACGCTGAACAGGATCATCCCGATGAGGCAGATGGCCGAGCTCACCCAATGCCATTCGTGCAGGGTCTTGAGCCAGTAGGCACGGCGGCGGTTGTCGGAGCGGATCGCAGTCATCGAAGGCGCGGATTCTATCCGTGCGAATGAGAATGACTGTTATTCGTGGCGGGTTAAGTTACGTAAAGCAATAAAAAAACGGGACCGAAGTCCCGTTTGGCTGTTGGTCGCGAAGCCGGCCTTATTCCAGCTCGCCCATCTGCGACTGCAGGTAGTTCTGCAGGCCGACCTTGTCGATCAGGTCGATCTGGGTCTCGAGGAAGTCGATGTGTTCCTCGGTGTCGTCCAGGATCTCCTGGAGCAGGTCGCGCGAGACATAGTCGCGCACCGATTCGCAATGCGCGATGCCGTCCTTGATGGTGGTCTGCGCGCCGGTCTCGGCGCCGAGGTCGCAGCGCAGCAGTTCGGGCACGTCTTCGCCGATGTTCAGCTTGCCCAGGTCCTGCAGATTCGGCAGGCCGTCGAGCATGAAGATGCGGTCCATGAGCTTGTCGGCATGCTTCATTTCGCCGATCGATTCTTCGTATTCCTTCTTCGCCAGCTTGTCCAGGCCCCAGTGCTTGAGCATCCGGTAGTGCAGGAAGTACTGGTTGATCGCGGTCAGCTCGTTCTTGAGCTGGGCCTGCAGGTGTTCGATGACTTTCGGGTCGCCCTTCATGATTTTTCCTTGTTCTGAAAGCGGTGATTGTCAGAGGTGCAAACGCGGGCTTGCAAGCAATCCCATGCTGTGCCGGTCTGCATGCGTGTGATGGTGATACACGTTCGTATTGATGATGTGTCAAACGTATTTCGCAGCCATCGAAAACATAGCGAGTCCCAATACTTTTAATAGGTGATAACTATGAATATTGGTCGATTGGTAGTTATACTGATGGCTCGCCATTATCTTTGTTCACCCGCAGCACCCAAGGAATCAACATGTCCCTGATCAACACCCAAGTCCAGCCCTTCAAGACCCAGGCCTACCTGAACGGCAAGTTCATCGATGTGTCCGACGAGACGCTCAAGGGCAAGTGGTCCGTGCTGATCTTCATGCCGGCGGCATTCACCTTCAACTGCCCGACCGAAGTCGAAGACGCGGCCGAACACTATCCCGAGTTCCAGAAGCTGGGCGCCGAGGTCTACATCGTGACCACCGACACGCACTTCTCGCACAAGGTCTGGCACGACACCTCGCCGGCCGTCGGCAAGGCCAAGTTCCCCCTGGTCGGCGATCCGACCCACACGCTGACCAACGCTTTCGGCGTGCACATCCCCGAAGAAGGCTTGGCACTGCGCGGCACCTTCGTGATCAACCCCGAAGGCATCATCAAGACCGCCGAAGTGCACTCCAACGAAATCGCCCGCGACGTGAAGGAAACGCTGCGCAAGCTCAAGGCAGCGGTCTACACCGCCGCCCACCCGAACGAAGTCTGCCCGGCCAAGTGGAATGAAGGCGACAAGACGATCGCTCCGTCGCTGGACCTCGTCGGCAAGATCTAAGCGCCCTGCGAAAGCCCGGCGCCCGCGAGGCCCGGGCTTTTTTGGCCCCCGTTGATAGTTTTACGTTATCGAAAGAGAGTCCCTCATGCTCGACGCAAACACCAAAGCCCAATTGAAGAGTTACCTCGAACGCGCCACGCAGCCGATCGAGATCGTCGCCTCGCTCGACGACAGCAAGGCCTCGGGCGAGATGCTGTCGCTGCTGAAGGACGTCGCCGAATCGTCCCCGCTGGTCAGGCTGACCGAAAGCCGCGACGACAACCACCGCAAGCCCTCGTTCTCGGTCAACCGCCCGAGTGAAAACCACGGGCCGCGCTTTGCCGGCCTGCCGATGGGCCATGAATTCACGTCGCTGATCCTCGCCCTGCTGCAGATCGGCGGCTACCCCCCGAAGGTCGAGCAGGCCGTGCTCGACCAGATCAAGGCGCTCGACGGCGACTTCGAGTTCGAGGTCTACGTCTCGCTCACCTGCCACAACTGCCCCGACGTGGTCCAGGCGCTGAACCTGATGGCGGTGCAGAACCCGCGCATCCGCACCACCATGATCGAAGGCGGCACCTTCCAGGACGAAGTGAAGGAACGCCAGATCATGGCCGTGCCGACCGTGTTCCTCAACGGCACCGAATTCGGCCAGGGCCGCATGAGCCTGGAAGAAATCCTCGCCAAGATCGACACCAGCGGCGTCGAGCGCGAGGCGAAGAAGATCGCCGGCAAGGAAGCGTTCGACGTGCTGATCGTCGGTGGCGGCCCCGCCGGCGCGGCAGCGGCCGTGTACGCGGCGCGCAAGGGCATCCGCACCGGCGTTGCATCCGAGCGTTTCGGCGGCCAGGTGCTCGACACCCTGGGCATCGAGAACTTCATCTCGGTCAAGGAAACCGAGGGACCGAAGTTCGCGCATGCCCTCGAGGAGCACGTGCGCGACTACGACGTCGACATCATGAACCTGCAGCGCGCCAAGGCGCTTGTGCCGGGCAACGGCCTGATCGAAGTGCAGCTCGAGAGCGGCGCTTCGCTGAAGAGCAAGTCGGTCATCATTTCGACCGGCGCGCGCTGGCGCAACATCAACGTGCCCGGCGAGCACGAGTTCAAGAACAAGGGCGTTGCCTACTGCCCGCACTGCGACGGTCCGCTTTTCAAGGGCAAGCGCGTGGCGGTGATCGGCGGCGGCAACTCGGGCGTCGAGGCCGCCATCGACCTCGCCGGCATCGTGGGCCACGTCACGCTGATCGAGTTCGACACGCAGCTGCGCGCCGACGCCGTGCTGCAGCGCAAGCTCAAGAGCCTGAAGAACGTCGACGTGTTCACCAACGCGCAGACCACCGAGATCACCGGCGACCAGAAGGTCACCGGCCTGACCTACAAGGACCGCGCGACGGGCGAGCTGAAGAAGGTCGAGCTCGAGGGCGTGTTCATCCAGATCGGCCTGGTGCCCAACACCGACTGGCTCAAGGGCACGGTCGAGCTGTCGAAGCACGGCGAGATCATCGTCGACGCCCGCGGCCAGACCTCCGTGCCGGGCGTGTTCGCGGCGGGCGATGCGACCACCGTGCCGTTCAAGCAGATCATCATCGCGGCCGGCGATGGCGCGAAGGCTGCGCTGGGTGCGTTCGATCACCTGATCCGCACATCCGCTCCTGCGTAAGCCGCCATCGGCTAAGCAAAGCGCAAAAAGCGCCCCGGCGGGGCGCTTTTTGCTATCTAAAGAATAGCGCTCAGTAGATCAGCCGCTCCGGCCGCAACTCCTGCAGGATCGTGGTGGCGATTTCCTCGATCGACTTCGTGGTGGTCGACAGCCATCGGATGCCCGCGCGCCGCATCATCGCCTCGGCCTCGGCGACCTCGTGGCGGCAATTCTCGATGCTGGCGTAGCGCGAATTCGGCCGGCGCTCGTTGCGGATCTCGCTGAGCCGCTCGGGCTGGATGGTCAGGCCGAAGATCTTCTTGCGATGCGGAATCAGGGCCGGCGGGAGCTGGCGGCGGTCGAAATCCTCCGGAATCAGCGGGTAATTGGCCGCCTTCAGGCCGTGCTGCATCGCCAGGTAGAGCGAAGTCGGCGTCTTGCCGCTGCGGCTCACGCCCACCAGGATCACGTCGGCGCCCTCGAGGTCGCGGTTGCTCTGGCCGTCGTCGTGCTGCAGGCTGAAGTCGATCGCGGCGATGCGGTCGTTGTATTCCTTGCTCTTGCTGACGTCGCTGAAGCGGCCGATGCGGTGGTTCGACTTCACGGCCAGTTCGATTTCCAGGGGGCGCACGAAGGTGCCGAACATGTCCAGCAGCATGCCCTTGCAGCCGGTTTCGATCACTTCCAGCACGTCCATGTTGGCCAGCGTGGTGAAAACGATGGGCCGGGCGCCTTCTATCTCGGCGGTGTGGTTTATCTGCCGCACCGCCTGGTGCGCCTTGTCGACCGTGTCAGTGAAGGGCAGCCGCACATGGCGCGGCTTCATCTCGAACTGGGCCAGAACGGCATTGCCGAAGGTCTCGGCGGTGATGCCGGTGCCGTCGGAAATGAAGAAAACGGTGCGCGAAGGAATAGTCATGCGGCCTTGTCCTGCGGCGCGGGCAACCTTGCCCCGCCTACAATCCGGGCCATTATCGGGAATCTGCCTTCCCAACCCAATTCTCTCCATGCACACCGCGCCCGCACCCAAAGCAACGACAACGATCGTGCCGCGCCGTCTGCATGCGGCGCCGGTTTCAACTTCTGGAGCTTTCCCATGTCTGCACTTTTCGACGCGACCGCCCTGGTCGTACCGTTTGAAAACCTGAGAATGACCGACGTCGAGGCGGTTGGCGGCAAGAACGCCAGCCTCGGCGAAATGATCTCGCAGCTGCCGCAGGGAGTGCGGGTGCCCACCGGTTTCGCGACCACGGCGCACGCATTCCGCCAGTTCCTGGCCCACGACGGCCTGGCCGACAAGATCAGCAAGCGCCTGGCCGCCCTGAACGTCGACGACGTGCGCGCGCTGGCCGCCGCCGGTGCCGAGATCCGCGGCATGGTCGAGGCCCAGCCGTTCCCGGCCGACCTGCAGAAGGCCATCACCGAAGCCTTCGCCACGCTGAGCGCCGGCAACCCGTCCGCATCGTTCGCCGTGCGTTCTTCCGCCACCGCGGAAGACCTGCCCGACGCCTCCTTCGCGGGCCAGCAGGAAACCTTCCTGAACGTGGTCGGCATCGACGACGTGCTGCACAAGATGAAGGAGGTGTTCGCCTCCCTCTACAACGACCGCGCCATCAGCTACCGCGTGCACAAGGGCTTCGAGCACGACGTGGTCGCGCTGTCGGCCGGCGTGCAGCGCATGGTGCGCTCCGACCTCGGCGCCGCCGGCGTGATGTTCACCATCGACACCGAATCGGGCTTCGAGGACGTGGTCTTCATCACCTCCAGCTACGGCCTGGGCGAGACGGTGGTGCAGGGCGCCGTGAACCCCGATGAGTTCTACGTGCACAAGCCGACCCTGAAGGCCGGCAAGAAGGCCGTGATCCGCCGCAACCTCGGCTCCAAGCTGATCCAGATGGAGTTCGCCACTCCCGAGGAGAAGAAGGCGACCGGCAAGCTGGTGAAGACCACCGACGTCAAGGCCGAGCAGCGCAACCGCTACTCGCTGACCGACACCGAGGTCGAGCAGCTCGCCAGGTACGCGCTGGTGATCGAAGAGCACTACGGCCGCCCGATGGACATCGAGTGGGGCAAGGACGGCACCGACGGCCAGCTCTACATCCTGCAGGCCCGCCCCGAGACGGTGAAGAGCCAGCAGCAGGGCAAGGCCGAGCAGCGCTACAAGCTGCTGGGCAAGGGCGCGGTGCTGGCCGAAGGCCGCGCCATCGGCCAGAAGATCGGCACCGGCCCCGTGCGGCTCGTGCACAGCATCAGCGAGATGGACCAGGTGCAGGCCGGCGACGTGCTCGTCACCGACATGACCGACCCCAACTGGGAGCCGGTGATGAAGCGCGCTTCGGCCATCGTCACCAACCGCGGCGGGCGCACCTGCCACGCGGCCATCATTGCGCGCGAGCTGGGCATTCCGGCCGTCGTCGGCTGCGGCGACGCCACTGACCTGCTGAAGGACGGCACGCTGGTCACGGTGAGCTGCGCCGAGGGCGACACCGGCTTCATCTACGACGGCCTGCTCGAAACCGAGGTGACCGAGGTGCAGCGCGGCGTGATGCCCGAGATCGACATCCAGCTGATGATGAACGTGGGCAACCCCCAGCTCGCCTTCGACTTCGCGCAGCTGCCGAACCACGGCGTGGGCCTGGCTCGCCTCGAATTCATCATCAACAACAACATCGGCGTGCACCCGAAGGCGATCCTCGACTACCCGAACGTCGACAACGACCTGAAGAAGGCCGTCGAGTCGGTGGCCCGCGGCCATGCATCGCCGCGCGCCTTCTACGTCGACAAGGTGGCCGAGGGCATCGCGACCATCGCGGCGGCTTTCTGGCCCAAGAAGGTCATCGTGCGACTGTCGGACTTCAAGTCGAACGAGTACCGCAAGTTGATCGGCGGCAGCCGCTACGAGCCCGAGGAAGAGAACCCGATGCTGGGCTTCCGCGGCGCCGCGCGCTACCTGAGCGCCGACTTCGGCGAAGCCTTCGCCATGGAATGCGAGGCGCTCAAGCGCGTGCGCAACGACATGGGCCTGACCAACGTCCAGATCATGGTGCCCTTCGTGCGCACCCTGGGCCAGGCCGAGCGCGTGACCGGCCTGCTGGCCGAGCACGGCCTGAAGCGCGGCGAGAACGAGCTCAAGCTGATCATGATGTGCGAGGTGCCGAGCAACGCCGTGCTCGCCGACGAATTCCTGGAGTTCTTCGACGGCTTCTCCATCGGCTCGAACGACCTGACCCAGCTCACCCTGGGCCTGGACCGCGACTCCGGCCTCGAATTGCTGGCCGCCGACTTCGACGAGCGCGACCCGGCCGTCAAGGCGCTGCTGAGCCGCGCCATCAAGGCCTGCAAGGCAAAGGGCAAGTACGTCGGCATCTGCGGCCAGGGCCCCAGCGACCACCCCGATTTCGCGCTGTGGCTGGCGGAGCAGGGCATCGAATCGATCTCGCTGAACCCCGACAGCGTGATCGACACCTGGCAGCAGCTCGCCAAGCGCTGAGCCGGGCGAGACTCCTGAATAGCGGAAATCCCCATGGGGGGATTCCCGCGACCCGGGAGTGTGATTGAAACAAATTGCGTATTTGATGCCAGACTGGCGGGACTCACGGGCGTATCCCGGAAGGGAAGACCACCATGATCCTCGTCAAGACAGAAGCAGGCCACCAGGCCCTGAAAGACCGCTCGATCCCGCTGTCGCCACGCCAGCGCTCGGCCTTCATCCTGTTCGACGGCAAGCGTTCGGTCGATGACGTGCTGGCCGCCGGCATGGGGATCGTGCGCGAAGACATCGACCAGATGGTCGCGCTGGGCGTGCTGGAGCCTGCGGCGGGCAGCGCGGCGCCTCCCGCTGAAGCGCCGGCAGCCGCCCCGCCTGCCCAGGGCTCTTCCGGGCGCAGCAGGCAGCAGCGCTATAAGGACGCCTATCCCATCGCGACCCAGCTGACCGGCAGCCTCGGCCTGAAAGGGTTCCGGCTCAACCTGCAGGTCGAGGGCACGACGAGCTACGAAGACCTGCTGGCGCTGGCCCCGAAGATCCGCGCCGCCGTCGGCGACGAGAAGGCCGCCGCGCTCGACAAGGCGCTCAACGACTGAGCGTCTTGCCGGATCGCGGCGGACAGGGCTATAATCGCCGGCTTTGCCTTGCCACACTGCGCCCGACGCTGCAGGTGGCTTTTCCTCTTCCTCGGAAGAATCCACAAGGAGTGCCATGCGTCACTACGAAATCATTTTGCTGATCCACCCGGATCAGAGCGAACAAGTTCCGGCCATGCTGGAGCGCTACAAGGGCCTGATCACGGCCGGCGGCGGCAAGGTCCACCGCGTCGAAGACTGGGGCCGCCGTCAGCTGGCCTACCAGATCAACAAGCTCAACAAGGCCCACTACCTGTGCGTCAACATCGAAGCTGAGCAGACCGTGATGGGCGAACTCGAACACGCGTTCAAGTTCAACGACGCCGTTCTGCGTCACCTGACCGTCCAGAAGAAGAAGGCCGAAACCGGTCCTTCGTCGATGATGAAGACGGTCGAGCGCGAAGAGGCTCGCAAGGCCCAGCAGGCCGAATACGCCGCCAACAACAACTGATGGCGTGACTGCCGCCGCTGCGGCAACCGGGGTCAACCAGCTTCTGCTGACCGCCTCCGTTGCCGAACTCGGAACCCTGCGATTCACGCCAGCCGGCTTGCCAGCCATAGACCTGAAGCTCGAACACGAGTCGACGCTCCAGGAGGCAGGAAAGCCCAGACAGGTGAAGACGGCCCTCAAGGCCGTTGCCTTCGGCGCCATAGCCGAGCGGCTCGCAAGACAGTCGATGGGAAGTCTCTGGCGTTTTCAGGGCTTCCTCGCGACACCGGGCAACGGCAAGCATCCGGTCCTGCACATCCAGGATTTTCAGCAAGATTAATTTTCGACAAGAGGTCCCGAAATGGCCACGTTCAAGAAATTCAACAAAGACAAGCGCCCGAAGCGCAACACCCAGTCGCTGCTGTTCAAGCGCAAGCGCTTCTGCCGCTTCACCGTCGCTGGCGTCGAGGAAATCGACTACAAGGACATCGACACGCTGCGTGACTTCATCAGCGAAAACGGCAAGATCATCCCCGCCCGCCTGACCGGCACCCGCGCGATCTACCAGCGCCAGCTGAACACCGCCATCAAGCGCGCACGCTTCCTGGCCATGGTGCCGTACAGCGACCAGCACCGCGTCTAAGGAGTCGACACCATGCAAATCATTCTTTTGGACAAGGTTGTCAACGTCGGCGCCCTGGGCGACATCGTCAAGGTCAAGGACGGCTACGCACGCAACTTCCTGATCCCGACGGGCCGCGCACGCCGCGCCACCGCTGCCAACAAGGCCGAATTCGAAGCCAAGCGCGCCGAACTCGAAAAGGCTGCTGCCGCCAAGCTGGCCGAATCGCAAGCTCAAGGCGAAAAGCTCGGTGGCACGACCATCAAGCTGACGCAGAAGGCTGGCGTCGACGGCCGTCTGTTCGGCTCGGTCACCAACGGCGACATCGCTGAAGAACTGGGCAAGCAAGGCTACAAGGTTGCCAAGTCGCAAGTGCGCCTGCCCAACGGTCCGATCAAGATCGTCGGCGACAGCACCGTGAGCGTGGCCCTGCACACCGACGTGGTGGTCGACATCACCGTGACGGTCTACGGCGAAACCGCCTGATCGTCCACAGCGCCTCGCGCGCTGCACGAAAGCCGCCTTCGGGCGGCTTTTCTTTTTCCGCGCCCGGGTTGTCCCATCTTTTCCAGCTGATTGCACTGGAAGATCACCGTTTATTCACAACCTTGTCCACACGCGCATCGGCCTGCGCGGCTTAGCATGCAGGGTTGCAAGGGAAGTCCATGTCCGCCGTTTTCTCCTATGCCGACAACGATCCGTCGGCCGACCGCCAAGTCGCCCAACTGCGCATTCCGCCTCACTCCATCGAGGCCGAATCCAGCGTGCTCGGTGGCCTGCTGCTCGACAACGGTGCCTGGGACCGCATGGGCGACCTGCTGGTCGACGGCGACTTCTACCGCCACGAACACAAGCTGATCTACGCGGCCATCGGCGGGCTGATCAACGCGAGCAAACCGGCGGACGTGATCACTGTCTACGAGCAGCTGCAGCACCTTGGCAAGGCCGACGAGATCGGCGGGCTGGTGTACCTGAACTCGCTGGCGCAGTACGTGCCCAGCGCGAGCAACATCCGCCGCTACGCCGAGATCGTGCGCGAGCGCTCCATCCTGCGCAAACTGGTTTCCGCCAGCGACGAGATCGCGACCAACGCCTTCAACCCGCAGGGCAAGCCGGTCGACAAGATCCTCGACGAGGCCGAGCAGAAGATCTTCAACATCGGCGAAGAAGGCACGCGGATGAAGCAGGGCTTCCAGAGCATGGATGCCCTGGTGGTCGACCTGCTCGACCGCGTGACCGAGATGGCCGAGAACCCGAACGACATCACGGGCGTTCGCACCGGCTTCAACGACTTCGACAAGATGACCTCGGGCCTGCAGCCGGGCGACATGATCGTGCTGGCCGCGCGCCCCTCGATGGGAAAGACCTCGCTCGCGATCAATATCGCCGAGCACGTGGCGCTCGACGAAGGCCTGCCGGTGGCCGTGTTCTCCATGGAAATGGGCGCCGCCCAGCTGGCGGTGCGTATCGTGGGCTCCATCGGCCGCATCGACCAGGGTCACCTGCGCACCGGCAAGCTCACCGACGAGGAGTGGCCGCGGCTTACCGAAGCCATCGAGAAGCTGCGCACCGTGTCGCTGCACATCGACGAGACGCCGGGCCTTTCTTCGAGCGAACTGCGCGCCAATGCCCGCCGTTTGGCGCGGCAATACGGACGGCTCGGCCTGATCGTGGTCGACTACCTGCAGCTCATGTCGACCAGCACCTCGGGCGACGAGAACCGCGCCACGGCCGTGGGTGAAATCTCGCGCGGCCTGAAGATGCTGGCCAAGGAGCTGAAGTGCCCGGTGATCGCGCTCTCGCAGCTAAGCCGGGGCGTGGAAAGCCGTACCGACAAGCGTCCCATGATGAGCGACTTGCGCGAATCCGGCGCCATCGAGCAGGACGCGGACATCATCATGTTCATCTACCGCGACGACTACTACAACAAGGAGTCGAAGGAGCCGGGCGTGGCCGAGGTGATCATCAGCAAGCACCGTAACGGCCCGACGGGCACCGTCAAGCTGGCCTTCCTGAAGCCGCTCACCAAGTTCGAGAACCTGGTCGGCTACAGCAACAACGACGAGTACTGATCCGGCGGCGCCGAAGAAGGGCGTCGGTCAGCCCGCGTTGCTGCCGTCGTTGCCATTTCTGCCGGACCACGACGGCTGGCCACCCGGCTTGTGCGGCACCACCTTGCCTTGCGCCGTCTCGGCGTTGACCTGCCGCAGCAGGTCGGCCAGCGTCTTGCCCGCTTCGTCGCGGAAGCGATCGGGCAGCACCTCGATCGCGTCCATGCGGTCCAGCCGGAAGCCCCGGAAGTCGTCGCGCAGCTCGCACCAGGTCGACAGCGTCCAGACCTTGCCCCAATAGAAGCAGCCCAGCGGCCGCACCGTGCGCTCGCTGGCGTCGCCTGACACGTCGCGGTAGTGCAGCCGCAGCTTGTTGTGCGACTGCGTGGCTTCGCGCAGCGTCTGCAGCCGCGCGCGCAGGGTGTCGTCCAGGCCCAAGCCGGGCGCATAGAGCGCCAGCGCCTCGGCCGAGACGCGCGCCGCGGGCGGAAGCACCGAGAGGATCTTGCCCAGCCCGGTCTCGATGTCGCGCGCCAGTGCCGGATCGACCCAGCTCTGCGCGAGCCGCGCCGCGGCCACCAGTGCCGCGGCCTCGTCCTGTGTGAACATCAGCGGTGGCAGCTCGAAGCCCGCGCCCAGCCGGTAGCCCACGCCGGCTTCGCCCTCAATGGGGACGCCCTGGTGCTGCAGGTCGGCGATGTCCCGGTACACCGTGCGCTCCGACACCTCGAGGCGCTGCGCCAGGAACGCGGCCGTGGTCAGCCGGCGCCCGCGGATGAGCTGCACGAGCTGGAAGAGGCGGTCGGCGCGGCGCATCAGCGGGTTCCGGCGAGCTTCCTGGCGAAATCTTCGACGAAGTAGCGCTTGCCGCGCTGCACGACCGTGTGGCCTTCGGCCTCGAGCTTCGACATCTGGGCCTCGATGCCGCCGGGGTACTTGGCGTTGAGCTCGCCGCCGACCTTGAGGGTGCGCCACCACGGCGCCGCGTCCTGCGTCTTCGGCCCTTCTTCGGCGGCGTGCGCGACCATGTGCGCGAAGATCGCCGTCGTCACCGTGCAGCCGATGGTGGCCTCGTGGCGCAGCGCGATGTCCTCGCCGATGCCCATCACCGTTGCCAGGCGTCCCTCGGGAATGCTGCGCATCGCGGCCTCCACTTCCTGCGGCGAGGGCGTGGCGATGGTTCCCTCGCCATGCCGGGGGCGCATGGCGGCGGGAATCTCCTTGACGCTCGGCAGGTGAGGGTAGCTGGCCAGGCGATCGCGCCAGCTCTTCTTCGTGGTGCTCATGAAACTCCGATGTGGATCGCCACCTTGTCCGGTCCTTCGTAGGCTTCGAAGTCGCTGCGATAACGGCGCGCAATCTCGGGATGCGCTTCGAAATACTGCCAGATGCGTTCCCAGGTGGCGATCACCATCTGCGGCATCTCGCCCTGGCCGTTGAAGACCAGGTAATCGCCGGCCTCCACCGCAAGGCTGCCTTCGCCGCCCGAGACGGCGACGCCCGCCGTCACGTCGAAGGCGCCATGCGCGTCCGACTCGTAGGCCGAATAGAGGCTGAAGATGCGGGCATCACTGGTGCGTTCCGGCGTCGACGCATAGGTTTCCTCGCCGAAGAAGCGGCCCCACAGCTTGCCGATGCGGGCCGTGGCCGGATCGCTTTCCTCGCGGTTGGTGGTGCGGATCGTGAGGCCCGAGACGCGGAATGCATCCTGGTGCCGGCGAACTGGTTCCACGTGATTTCTCCTCAGAACGATAGTGTTTTCAGGTCGGCCTTCATGGCCAGGGCGATCAGTTGCATGTCTGCATCGCTGACGTCGAACATGCCGAAGCGGAACTTGTAGCCCCACTGCTTGGGGTTTTCGATGAAGGCCAGCCGTTCGATCAGCGGGGCGATCGGCGCCTCGTGCCCGGCAGCGTAGACCACGTCGCGCCGCCATGGCACGAAGCCGTTGCCCATGTCGAATTCGTAGGGCTCGCCCGGCTGCACGACGCCGATCGACACGAAGCTCTGCAGCTTGTCCGTGCCGCCGAACACCGTGGCCGGCGAATAGTAGGCCACGCGGTCGCCCGCTGAAAGCCGCTTGAGCGGCGCGTGCTTGCCGTGGCCGACCTGCATGAAGCCAAGGGGCCGGTTGTCGCGCCCGCGCCGCGCATGTTCGGCGCTGGCCACGGCGATCCAGTTGCGCTGCGTCATGACAAATCACTCCAGCGAGTGCAGGCCGACTTCGTTGCCCTCGGTGTCGCGCAGATGGGCGATGAAGCCCATGCCCGGCGGCAGCGCCGCCTTGGGCGAGGCGATCTGCCCGCCGGCGGCTTCGATTCGGGCGAGCACGGCGTCGATGCTGGGGCCGCAGTCGAGGTAGATGCGGATGCCCGTGCCGGCGCGCGCGCTGCCATTGGCGCCGGCCTGCAGCGCGCCGCCGGTGCCGGGCTTGTCGTGCGGGAAGATGGCCAGCGTCTCGCCGCCGAAGTCCTCGCGGCGCAGCTTGCGGGCGAGCACGGTTTCGTAGAAGGCCTGAGCGCGATCGATGTCGGCGACCGGGATCTCGAACCAGGTGATAGCGTTTTGCATTCGGGGCTCTCTTTCTTTCGTTGCGTTGGAAGGAGCCCTGATGGTGCTGGCGGCCTACTGACAGCGTCTTGTCAGTAGCCTGTCACTACGGACGAAAAAAAGCCCGCGCTGCTCGAGGAGCATGCGCGGGCTTGTTCGGGGCGCCGCCCCGGGGATTCAGAGCACGTCGCTGGCGAAATCGGCCAGGCGCGAGCGTTCTCCGCGCGCCAGCGTGATGTGCCCGCCGTGCGGCCAGCCCTTGAACTTGTCGACCGCGAAGGTCAGGCCCGAGGAGCCTTCAGTCAGGTACGGCGTGTCGATCTGCGCGAGGTTGCCCATGCAGATGATCTTCGTGCCGGGGCCGGCGCGGGTGATCAGCGTCTTCATCTGCTTGGGCGTGAGGTTCTGTGCCTCGTCGATGATCACGTACTTGTTGAGGAAGGTGCGCCCGCGCATGAAGTTCATGCTCTTGACCTTGATGCGGCTGCGGATCAGCTCGTTGGTGGCCGCGCGGCCCCATTCGCCGGCGCCGCCACCGTCGCCCTTGGCCAGGAACTCGAGGTTGTCGTCGAGCGCGCCCATCCAGGGGCCCATCTTTTCCTCTTCGGTGCCGGGCAGGAAGCCGATGTCCTCGCCCACGCTCACGGTGGCGCGGGTCATGATGATCTCGGTGTAGCGGCGGTCGTCCAGCACCTGCGTGAGGCCGGAGGCCAGCGCCATCAGGGTCTTGCCGGTGCCGGCGGTGCCGGTCAGCGTGACGAAGTCGATCTCCGGGTCCATCAGCAGGTTCATCGCGAAGTTTTGCTCGCGATTGCGCGTGTTCACGCCCCACACGGCGTTCTTGCCGGAGCTGTAGTCCTTGAGCGTCTTGAGCACAGCGGTCTTGTCGCGGATCTCGGTGACGCGGGCGTACATGCTCGGTTCGCCCGGAGCCTCGAAGTACACGAACTGGTTGATGTACAGGTTGGGCACCAGCGGACCGCTGATCCGGTAGAAGGTGTTGCTGCCGCTTTGCCAGCTCTCGATGGTCTTGCTTTGACGCGTCCAGAAGTCGGCGGGCAGGGCGAGCGAGCCGGCGTACAGCAGGTCGCCGTCTTCCAGCGTCTTGTCGTTCTGGTAGTCGTCGGCGGCCAGGCCGAGCGCGCGCGCCTTGACGCGCATGTTGATGTCCTTGGACACCAGCACGACTTCCTGCTTGGGACGGCCCGGGCGGTCCTTGGCGTATTCGTCGCGCAGCGCGTGCACCACGCCGAGGATCTGGTTGTCGGCCTTGCCCTGGGGCAGGCTGATCGGCAGCGAGTAGTCGAGCGGAGCGGTCTGGAAGAACAGCCGGCCGCCGGCCTCGCGGTGGCCGGTGGTGTCGAGCTTCAGGCCCTTGTCGATGTCGGCGTCCTGGGCGGCGGCCAGCGCATCGAGCGTGCGGCTGGTCTGGCGGCCGTTGCGGGCGACTTCGGTCGTGCCCTTCTTGTGGCCGTCGAGCTCCTCCAGCACGATCATCGGCAGGAAGATGTCGTGCTCCTCGAAGCGGAACAGGCACATCGGGTCGTGCAGCAGCACGTTCGTGTCGAGCACGAAGAGCTTGGCCGGACCGGTGGACTTGCTGCGCTTGGCGCGTGCTGGCGGCTGAGGTGCTGCTGCCGGAGCGGGAGCGGGCTCGGCGGCCGGCGCCCTGGTTTCGACCTGGATGAGTGCCTGGGGCTGCGGCGCGCTCACGGGTGCGGGCGTGGTCGCCTTCGGTCTGGTCCGGCGAGCCGGGCGCACGGGGGCGCCGCCAGCGCCTTCGGTGCCGAGGCTGTCGAACAATTCCAGCGGCTGCGGGCTGCGCGCCGCGGTTTCGTCTGCACGCGAATCACCGGAACGGCGCGAGCCCCGGTGCGAGGACCGGGCGGGCGCGTCGAGCGCGTCCGGGGAGAGCAATGCAGCGCGTTTCGTGGGGGCGGGGGGCAGTGGCATGTGTCAGATCGCTCGCAGGAAGTGGGAACCAGAAAACGAAAAAGCCGCCTGAAGACCAAGGCGGCTTTGTTCGGAGGATGCGGTCGTGGAGCTCAACGGCATGAGGCCATTATGCACACCGCGGATGACGCGCCGGGAGCTCTTTACGCACCGCGTGGGGCATTTCCCACGCCAGAGCGGAAAAGCGCGTCGCCGGCTCGCCGGAAGGCTCTCAGGCGGCCTTCTTGAGCGCCTTGACGGCCTTGAGCACGTCGTCGACATGGCCGGGGACCTTGAGCCCGCGCCATTCGGCCTTCAGGATGCCGTCGGCGCCGATCAGGAAGGTGCTGCGCTCGATGCCCTTGACCTTCTTGCCGTACATGATCTTGTTCTTGACCACGCCGAACATGTGGCACATCTTTTCTTCGGTGTCGGCGATGAGTTCGAAGGGCAGTTCGAGCTTGGCCTTGAATTCGTCGTGCGACTTCATGTTGTCGCGGGACACGCCGAAGACCGTGGCGCCGGCTTTCTCGAAATCCTTGTAACGATCGCGGAACTGCATCGCTTCGGTCGTGCAGCCCGGAGTGTTATCTTTCGGGTAAAAATACATGACCAGCACGTGGCCGAGGTGCGAGGTATTCGAGACCTTGATGCCGCCCGTGGCGTTGGCGTCGAATTCAGGAATGGGTTTGTTGACAACGATCGCCATGAAACTTGTTTTCTCCGTTAGATTCCGCTCCTGAGCCCTCTCGCCCCGTTTCGCACCGGGCTTGCTCAAAGAGTGGAGGATTGGTCGTTGCTAACTTTGGGGTAGCTGGCCTGTTCGCAACCCGGTATTTTACCCCGAAAACACCCCCATCAGCCAGCCGCAGGGCTCTCCACCAGCAGGGCGGCGATCACGTGCCGGCCTTCTCCGGCCAGGATGTTGTAGGTCCGACAGGCCGCTGCGGTGTCCATGGTCTCGACGCCGGTGCGCTGGGCCATCAGCGGCTTCAGCCAGACCGGTTGGGGGAAGCGGATTCGGTTTCCGCTGCCGAAGATGATCAATTCGGCGCCCAGCGAGGCCAATTGCGCGAAATGTTCGGGGCCGATCTGGTCGAAGCTCGAACAATTCCATTCGAAGCGCTCGCCGCGCGAGCCGACCACTACGCTGCCCTCGACTTTTTCGTTGTTGATCGCCACCCAGCCGGGACCGTGTGCGGTGAGAGACTGGGCGTCGGATTTGTCGGGCTGGAGCTTCATCTGGGCACTGGGAACTGTGGTCAAATTATAGGTTTTCCCTAGTGCCACGGGGCTCGCAAGGGCCTTTGATTCCGCGTAAGCAAACTCTAACCCGCGCCCGGGAGGGCCCTTTGAAGCAGCTCAAGAAATCGGCCAAGCTGGCCAACGTCCTCTATGACATCCGCGGTCCCATCATGGACGCTGCCAAGCAGATGGAAGAGGACGGCCAGAAGATCATCAAGCTCAACATCGGCAACCTGGCCGTGTTCGGTTTCGATGCTCCCGAGGAAATCCAGCAGGACATGATCCGCAACCTGCCCACCTCGGCCGGCTATTCGGACAGCAAGGGCGTCTTCGCGGCACGCAAGGCGGTGATGCACGAGACGCAGAAGCAGGGCATCGCGGGCGTCACCCTCGACGACATCTACCTCGGCAACGGCGCCAGCGAGCTGATCGCCATGGCCACCAACGCGCTGCTCAACGACGGCGACGAGCTGCTGCTGCCGGCCCCCGACTACCCGCTGTGGACTGCTTCCACGAGCCTGTCGGGCGGCACGCCGGTGCACTACCTGTGCGACGAGGCCAACGGCTGGATGCCCAACCTCGACGACATCCGCGCCAAGATCACGCCGCGCACCAAGGGCATCGTGGTCATCAACCCGAACAACCCGACGGGCGCGCTGTATTCCGACGACCTGCTCAGGAGCATCGTGGCCATCGCGCGTGAGCACGGCCTCGTGATCTTCGCCGACGAGGTCTACGACAAGGTGCTGTACGACGGCGTGAAGCACACTGCCATCGCCAGCCTGTCGACCGACGTGCTCACGCTCACCTTCAACTCGCTGTCCAAGAGCTACCGCTCGTGCGGCTACCGCGCCGGCTGGCTGGTGGTTTCGGGCGACAAGCGCAGCGCGCAGGACTACATCGAGGGCCTCAACATGCTCTCGAACATGCGCCTGTGCGCCAACGTGCCGGGGCAATGGGCCATCCAGACCGCCCTCGGGGGCTACCAGAGCATCAACGACCTCGTGTGCGAGGGCGGCCGCCTGCGCCGCCAGCGCGACCTGGCCTACGAGCTCATCACCGCCATCCCGGGCGTGAGTTGCGTGAAGCCGAGCGCCGCGCTCTACATGTTTCCCAAGCTCGATCCGGAGGTCTATCCGATCGAGGACGACCGCCAGTTCTTCCTCGAGCTGCTGAAGGAAACCCGCGTGATGCTGGTGCAGGGCACCGGCTTCAACTGGGCCACGCCCGACCACTTCCGCATCGTGTTCCTGCCCCACGAGGACGACCTGCGCGAGGCCATCAACCGCATCGCCAGGTTCCTGGAGCAGTACCGACTGCGCCGCAAGTCGCGCCAATGAACCCCGTCCGCATCGCTGCCGCCGCGGCGCTGTCGTTCGCCGCGCTTTCCGCTGGCGCCGCGGGAGTCGCCGGCAAGGATGGCGTCTCGTTCTCTCACAACGATTGGGAGCTGGCCTGCGACAACACCCGCACCTGCCGTGCCGCCGGCTACCAGTCTGAAGGCGCGGACATCATGGAGCCGGTGTCGATGCTCATCACGCGCAAGGCGGGCCCGGGCACATCCATCGAAATCGAACTCCTGACCGGCGGCGAGAAGGCAGCCAGGGGCCCGGTGCGCTTCAAGGTCGGCAAGGCCACCCTGGCCGGCCTCAAGGACAGCTCCGCCAGCCTCGACCAGGACCAGGTCCGCGCGGTCCTCCCGGAATTGCTCAAGAACGACGACGCCACGCTCACGGACCGCGGCGGACAGAAGTGGGTCCTTTCGCTCGCCGGCCTCAACGCCGTGCTGCTGAAGATGGACGAGGTCCAGGGCCGCGTCGGCACGCCGGGTGCGCTCGTGCGCCGTGGCAGCAAGCCCGAGTCCTCGGTGCTGCCGCCGGTGCCGGCGCCCGTCGTGCACGCGGTCGTGCCGCCGAAGGCGCGCCCCGGCGACGACGCGCTGGCCGCGCGCATCTTCCCGTCGCTGAAGCAGTCCGACGCCAAGGACGATTGCAACAACCATGAAGACTTCAACGCCAAGTCGCTGACCGTCTCGCGCCTGACCGAGCGCAAGGTGCTGCTGTCCTTCGGCTGCGGCATGGGCGCCTACAACTACACCAGCGTGCTCTGGATCGCCAACGACAAGCCGCCCTATGCACCCGTAGCCATCGAGGCCAACGGCGACTTCGACGAGAAAAACGCCAGCGTCACTTCCTCGATGAAGGGCCGCGGCATCGGCGACTGCTGGTCGAGCCAGACCTGGCATTTCGACGGCAAGGGCTTCGTTCTCACCGGCCACACCTACGACGGCATGTGCCGCGGCTTCCCCGGCGGCGCCTGGAGCCTGCCGCGCTATGTCACCCGCGTGGAGCTCTCCGAGCCGTCCGCCACCCCATCCAAACCATGAACGCGACTCTCCCAATGAAACCCATCCAAGTAGGCCTGCTCGGCGCAGGCACGGTCGGCAGCGGCACCTTCAAGGTGCTCCAGCGCAACCAGGAAGAAATTAAGCGCCGCGCCGGACGCGGCATCGAGATCACCATGGTGGCCGACCTCGACACCGCCCGCGCCCGCGAAGTGGCCGGCGAGGGCGTCAAGGTGGTGAGCGATGCGCGCGAAGTCATCGCCAACCCCGAGATCGACATCGTCATCGAGCTCATCGGCGGCTACGGCATCG
Source organism: Variovorax sp. TLI9-5A (assembly GCF_056867935.1). Classification (NCBI taxonomy): domain Bacteria; kingdom Pseudomonadati; phylum Pseudomonadota; class Betaproteobacteria; order Burkholderiales; family Comamonadaceae; genus Variovorax; species Variovorax sp. TLI9-5A. The sequence goes on from NZ_CP200310.1 coordinate 2,665,054, forward strand.
CGAAGCAACTGGTGCTCGAAGCCATCGCGGCCGGCAAGCACGTGGTCACGGCCAACAAGGCGCTGCTCGCGGTGCACGGCACCGAGATCTTCGCGGCCGCGCACGCCAAGGGCGTGATGGTGGCCTTCGAGGCCGCGGTGGCCGGCGGCATCCCGATCATCAAGGCGCTGCGCGAAGGCCTCACGGCCAACAGCATCCAGTGGCTGGCCGGCATCATCAATGGCACGACCAACTTCATCCTCTCGGAGATGCGCGACAAGGGCCTGGACTTCGCGACCGTGCTCAAGGAAGCACAGCGCCTGGGCTACGCCGAAGCCGACCCGACCTTCGACATCGAAGGCGTCGACGCCGGCCACAAGGTCACGCTGATGAGCGCCATCGCCTTCGGCATTCCGGTGCAGTTCGACAAGGCCCACATCGAGGGCATCACCAAGCTCGCCGCGCAGGACATCAAGTACGCCGAACAGCTGGGCTACCGCATCAAGCTGCTGGGCGTGACCAAGCGCACCGCCAAGGGCATCGAGCTGCGCGTGCATCCCTCGCTGGTGCCGTCGAAGCGCCTGCTGGCCAACGTCGAAGGCGCGATGAACGCGGTGGTGGTGCACGGCGACGCCGTGGGCACCACGCTCTACTACGGCAAGGGCGCCGGCAGCGAGCCGACCGCCAGCGCGGTGATCGCCGACCTGGTCGACATCACCCGCCTGCACACGGCAGACGCTGCACACCGCGTGCCGCACCTGGCCTTCCACCCCGACGCGATGAGCGATCTGCAGGTGCTGCCGATGTCGGAAGTCGTCACCAGCTACTACCTGCGCCTGCGCGTGGCCGACCAGGCCGGCGTGCTCGCCAAGGTGACGGGCCTGCTGGCCACCGCCGGCATCAGCATCGACGCCGTGCTGCAGCGCGAAGCCGACGAAGTGGGCGGCGAAGGTTCCACGCAGACCGACCTGATCATCCTCACGCACGACGCGCGTGAAGGCACCGTCAACGACGTGCTGGCCGAGCTGCAGGCGCTGCCGACCGTGCTGGAACCGATCGTGCGCATCCGCAAGGAAGAGCTGTCCTGAGGACGGCGCAAGAGGAACAACGTGAACTACCTGAGCACCCGCGGCCACCCCGACCGCAAGCGCTTCTGCGAAATCCTGCTCGAGGGCCTCGCGCCCGACGGCGGCCTCTACCTGCCCGAGCAATACCCGCAGGTCGACGCCGCCACGCTCGCCAAGTGGCGCAAGCTGCCGTACGCCGAGCTGGCCTTTGAGATCCTCTCGCTGTACATCGACGACATTCCGCCGGCCGACCTGAAGGCGATCTGCGCGAAGACCTACACGGCCGAAGTGTTCGGCACCGACGAGATAGTGCCGCTGCGCGAGCTCGAGGACGGCGTGTACCTCGAAGCCCTGTCCAACGGCCCCACGCTGGCCTTCAAGGACATGGCGATGCAGCTGCTGGGCAACCTGTTCGAGTACGAACTGGCCCGCCGCGGCGCCGAACTCAACATCCTCGGCGCCACCAGCGGCGACACCGGCAGCGCGGCGGAGTACGCCATGCGCGGCAAGAAGGGCGTGCGCGTCTTCATGACCTCGCCCGACGGCCGCATGAGCCCGTTCCAGCAGGCGCAGATGTTCAGCCTGCAGGACGCGAACATCCACAACATCGCCATCACCGGCGTGTTCGACGATTGCCAGGACATCGTCAAGGCCGTGTCGAACGACCTGGCCTTCAAGCGCAAGTACCGCATCGGCACGGTCAACTCGATCAACTGGGCGCGCCTGCTGGCGCAGGTCGTCTACTACTTCGCCGGCTACTTCCAGGCCACGGCGAGCGACGACAAGCCGGTGAGCTTCACCGTGCCCTCGGGCAACTTCGGCAACGTCTGCGCGGGCCACGTGGCGCGCATGATGGGACTGCCGATACACACGCTGGTGGTCGCCACCAACGAGAACGACGTGCTCGACGAGTTCTTCCGCACCGGCGTGTACCGCGTGCGCGCAGCCGTCGACACGCACGAGACCTCCAGCCCGTCGATGGACATCAGCAAGGCCAGCAACTTCGAGCGCTTCGTGTTCGATCTGGTAGGGCGTGACCCCGCCAGGCTGCGCAAGCTGTTCGTGGACGACCTGGGCCTGAACGGCAGCTTCGACCTGAGCGCCGACCCGGCATTCGCGCAGGCTGCCGGCCGCTTCGGCTTCCGCAGCGGCCGCAGCACGCACGCCGATCGCCTGGCCACCATTCGCGACACTGAAAAGCGCTTCGCCACGCTGGTCGATCCGCACACCGCCGACGGCCTCAAGGCCGCGCGCGAGCAACTCAGCCCCGGCGTGCCGATGGTGGTGCTCGAAACCGCGCTGCCCATCAAGTTCGCCGCCACGCTGGTCGAGGCGCTTGGCGAAGAGCCCGCGCGGCCGAAGAAGTTCGAAGGCATCGAGGCGCTGCCCAAGCGCGTCGTCAAGCTGCCGGCCGACTCGGAAGCGGTCAAGGCCTACATTGCCGAGCACTGTGACTAGCCAAGGGCGAGGCTGCGCATGAAGGTCGTCGGTTTCGCCGGCTACTCGGGCGCGGGCAAGACCACGCTGCTCGAGCGCCTCATTCCCGCGCTCAAGCGCCTGGGCCAGCGCGTGTCGGTGGTCAAGCACGCGCACCACAAGTTCGACATCGACCATCCTGGCAAGGACACGTACCGCCACCGCGAGGCAGGCGCCTTCGAGGTGGTCGTCGCCTCCGACAAGCGGCTTGCCGTGATGCGCGAGTTCGAGGCGCCTGTGGAGCTCAGCGTGCACCAGCTGTTGGCCGAGGTCCACCCGGTGGCCGACTGGGTGCTGGTCGAGGGATTCCGGCACAGCGACGTGCTGAAGATCGAGATCTGGCGCGAGCCCGCGGCGGGCGAGGCGGTGCGGCCCGTTCTTTACCCGAACGACCCCTTCGTCGTCGCCGTGGCCACCGATGCCCCGGCCGTCCTGCCGCAGCCCACCGAGCGGCCGCTCCTCGACCTCAACGACGCCGAGGCCATTGCGAAGTGGTTGGTCGACAGCGGTGAGCGCTTCGAATACAACCCCGATCACCATGGCTGATTCACCCGTTCCCTTCGCCGCCTCTTCCTCGCGACCGCCGCTGATGCCGCTGGACGAGGCGATCGCGGTGCTGCTCGCGAAGGCGCAGCCGGTGCTGCCCACCGAAAGCGTCGGCACCTTCGACGCCGACGGCCGCGTGCTGGCGCAGGACCTCGTCTCCGGCCTCACGGTGCCGCCGCGCGACAACAGCGCGATGGACGGCTACGCCGTGCGCGTGGCCGACTGCGCCACGCCGGGCGCCGAACTGAAGGTGGCGCAGCGCATTCCCGCAGGCACCGTCGGCACGCCGCTCGTGCCAGGCACTGCCGCACGCATCTTTACAGGCGCGCAGATTCCCGAGGGCGCCGACGCCGTCGTGATGCAGGAAGACACAGCAGCCGTGCCGCAAGAAGGCAGCCTCGGCTCGGTGCGCATCGCCATCGTGCCGGCGGCCGGCCAGTGGATCCGCCGCGCGGGCGAGGACGTGGCCTCCGGCGACGTCGTGCTCCGCAAGGGCGAACGCCTGACGCCCGCCGCGCTGGGCCTTGCCGCCAGCGTCGGCTTCGACCGCCTGCAGGTCGCGCGCAAGCCGCGCGTGGCGATGCTCTCCACCGGCGACGAGCTGGTGATGCCCGGTGAGGTCGCGCCGGACGCGATGAAGCCCGGCGCCATCTACAACTCCAACCGCTTCTTCATGCGGGCTTTGCTGCACCGGCTGGGCTGCGAGGTGAACGACCTGGGCATCGTGCCCGACAACCGCGAAGCCACCATCGTCGCGCTGCGCGACGCGGCCGAGGCGAGCGACCTGATCATCACGACCGGCGGTGTCTCCGTCGGCGAGGAAGACCACATCCGCGCGGCGCTGCAGTCGCTGGGCGAGCTGCAGCTGTGGTCGCTTTCCATGAAGCCCGGCAAGCCCTTCGCCTACGGCTCCATCGCGCGCAGCAGCGGGCAGGGCGCCTGCCATGTGACGGGGCTGCCGGGCAACCCGGTGTCGAGCTTCCTCACCTTCCTGATGCTGGTGCGGCCCTTCCTGCTGACGCTGCAGGGCGCCGCGCGCGTGGCGCCCGAGGCGGTGAAGATGCGCGCCGATTTCGACTGGCTGCGCGCCGACAAGCGCCGCGAGTTCCTGCGCGTGAGGCGCAACGCGGCCGGCGGCCTCGACCTGTTCGCCAACCAGAGCTCGGGTGTGCTCACCTCGATGGTCTGGGGCGATGGCGTGGTCGACAACCCGGCGGGCAAGACGATCAAGTCGGGCGAGCTCGTCGACTTCATTCCCTTCGCATCGCTGCTGGGCTGAGCCGCATGAAAGTCCAGGTCCGTTATTTCGCCTCGGTGCGCGAGGCGCTTTCCAGCAGCGGCGAAGCCGTCGAGACGCGAGCCGAGACGCTGTCGGCCCTGCGCGACGAACTCATTGCCAGGGGCGGCGCCTACGCCACCGCGCTCGCGCGTGGCAAGGCGGTGCGCATGGCGCTCGACCAGGTCATGAGCGACGAAGCCGCAGCCCTGCGGGAAGGCTGCGAGGTCGCCTTCTTCCCGCCCGTCACGGGCGGTTGAGGCGGGCGTCAAGCGCCACGAGGCGCTCGCGCAGGCTGTCGGAGGCCCGGGTCATCGGCGAGCGCAGTTCGTCTGCCATCTCGCCCTTGTGGGCCAGCAGCGCCTTCAGCGGGCCGGGGTTGGGCTCGGCGAAGAGCATTTCCACCAACGGTTGCAGCGGCTGCCATTCGGCGCGCGCCTCGGCCAGGCGGTTTTCCGACAGCAGGCGTACCAGGCGCACGAAGCGGCGCGTCTGCACGTTGCCGCTCGCCGCGATGGCGCCCGCGCCGCCCTCGGCCATGGTGCCGAAGATCTGGTGGTCTTCGCCCGTCAGCACCTGCAGCCGGCCGTCGGCGATCACCGCGCGCGTCTTGGCCATGTCGCCGCCGCAGTCCTTGATGCCGCGGATGCGGGGGTGCGCGGCCAGCGCCAGCAGCGTCTCGCGGGTGATGGTGACGCCGGTGCGGTAGGGAATGTCGTAGACCAGCACGGGCACCGAACTGGCGTCGGCGATGGCGCGGAACCATTCGAGCAGGCCGGCTTGCGAGGGGCGCACGTAGTGCGGCGCGGATACAAGCAGGCCTGCCAGCGGGCGTTCGGAGAGCTTGCGTGCCCATGCCGTGGCCTTGCCGAGGTGGTAGCCGGAAATGCCCATCACGACCGGCAGGCCGCCTGCGGCTTCCAGCACGGTGTCCAGCACGGCCAGTTGCTCGGCCTCGTCGAGCGCGGCGGCCTCGCCGGTGGAGCCGCAGGGCACGAAGCCCGTCACGCCATCGTTGGCGAGTCGCCGGACCAGCGCGGCGAGGGCGTCGTGGTCGACCGCGCCGTCGCGGAATGGGGTGACGAGGGCCACCCAGAAGCCGGAAAAATCGGGGGTGGCGGGGTTCTGTTGTTGATGAGGCACGCGGGCTTCCTTTCAGGAATCGACCGATGGAAAGAACCATCGTCCGATGCGCGCGCAACCCAAGAGGGGCCAAAGCCTTGGCAGGTTCCGTCGCTCATCCGACGACGGAACCTCGGCTCCGGTCAGACGAGCTTTGGTTTTTTGGCTTTGTTGCTGCTGCTTCGACGGCTCACGCGGCGGCCTTCGGGGTGCGAAGGCACCAGGAAGAGCGTGGGCGTGGCAAGGCAGGGCATCGGCACAGTCTATCGCGATGACACAATTCGGACATGAGCCTTGCCCGTGTTTCGATCCAGACGAACGATTTCGACCTCTCGCAGGAAGTCGCCGCGTTGCGTGCCGGCGACAAACGCGTGGGCGCCGTCTGCAGCTTCGTGGGCACCGTGCGAGACCGCAATGACGGCAGCAGCGTCTCGTCGATGGAGCTGGAGCACTACCCCGGCATGACCGAGAAGGCCATCGAGGCCATGATCGACGAGGCGCATCGCCGCTTCGACATCCTGGGCGCGCGCGTGATCCACCGCGTCGGCCTGCTGCAGCCGGAAGACCAGATCATGATGGTGGCGGTGGTTTCGGCCCACCGAGGCCAGAGCTTCGAGGCCTGCGAGTTCCTGATGGACTACCTCAAGACCCAGGCGCCCTTCTGGAAGAAGGAGCAGACGCCCGAAGGCGCCCGCTGGGTCGATGCGCGCGTGGCCGACGACGCGGCCCTGGCGCGCTGGGGCATCAGCGCCCCGAACGCCTGATCTGCCTCTTGTTCCCTCTCCCTCGGGGAGAGGGTTAGGGTGAGGGCGGCAGCGCTCGTTCGACCGCACGTTCTTGCGAAGGCCGCTGGCCCTCACCCCAGCCCTCTCCCCGAGGGGAGAGGGAGCAAGACTTCAGAGTGGCTTGAAGCCGCTCGACTGGATGATCTTTTCCCAGGTCTGGGTATAGGTGCGAACGCGGCCCGCGAACTGGCCCTGCGGCTCGTAGCCTACCGTCAGCCCCATCGTCGTGAGCTTCTGCTTCACGTCGGGCATGGCCAGCACCTTCTGTAGCGCGTCGCCGTACTTGTCGATGATCGGCTGCGGCGTGCCCACCGGCGCGAAGATGCCGTAGTAGGGCAGGTCTTCCAGGTTCGAGAAGCCCAGTTCGGTGAAGGTCGGCACGTTCGGGATCACCGCCTGGCGCTTGGCGCCGATGGAGGCCACGATGCGCAGCTTGCCGGCCTTGTGGTTCTCGATGAAGTCCGGCACCGAGGCTATGCCCGCGGTGATCTGGTTGCCCAGCATGTCGGCCGTCATGGGTGCGCTGCCGCGGTAGGGGGCGGGCTGCACGTCGATCTTGTACTTGTCCGAGATCATTTTCACGAGGAACTCGGGGATCGAGGCCGGCGCCGGGATACCGATGGTCTCCTTGCCGCCCTTCTGCGTGCGGACCCACTTCACGTACTCGTCGATGCTCTTGGCCGGCGTGCCGCCCGACACCGCCAGCACGTTGGCGAAGGTGGCGAAGCCGGCCACGGGCACGAAGTCGGTGGCCGGATTGAAGCCGGGGTTCTTCACCACCTGCGGCAGGATCGAGATGGTGTGGTCGTGCGACAGGAACAGCGTGTGGCCGTCGGCCGGCGAAGACTTCAGCACCGTCGCCGCGATCTGCCCGCCCGCGCCGGCGCGGTTCTCGACCACCACCGGCACGCCCAGCACGTCCTTGAGTTTTTCGCCCAGCGTGCGTGCAATGGCGTCGCTGCCGGCGCCGGCGGGGAAGCCCACGAGCAGGCGGATGGGGGTGCCGCTTTGCGCCTGCGCAAGGCCGGACAGGCCCATGGCGGCTAGAAAGAGGCCCGCGCTGATCGCCCGGCGCACCGGTTGAACGCGCTGCATTGAAAAAACCATGATCGACTCCATTCGAGAGAGAAATGCCTACGGGCAGGGGAAACGGATCTTGTGCAATAGCCGTGCCCACGGCATCGGCGTAGCCGGTAGCCTTGAATCGTGCCCGAACAGCCCTATTTTGGATGCAGGAATACCACCATGCGACAAGACAAACTCACCACCAAATTTCAGGAAGCGCTGGGCGACGCACAGTCGCTCGCGCTGGGCAACGACAACGCCTACATCGAGCCGGCCCACCTGCTGCTCGCGATGTTGCGCCAGGACGATGGCCCGCGCGCCCTGCTGGAGCGTGCCGGCGTCAATGTCCCTGGCCTGACGCAGGCGGCCGAGGCCGCCATCAAGAAGCTGCCGCAGGTGCAGGGCCACGACATCGTGCAGGTCGGCCCTGAACTGGGCAAGCTGCTGCAGGCCACCGAGAAGGAAGCCATCAAGCGCAATGACCAGTTCATCGCCGGCGAGCTCTTCCTGCTGGCGCTGGCCGACAGCAAGGCCGACGTCGGCAAGATCGCGAAGGAAAACGGCCTGAGCCGCAAGTCGCTCGAGGCCGCCATCGGCGCCGTGCGCGGCGGGCAGGGCGTGAACAGCGCCGACGCCGAAGGCCAGCGCGAAGCCCTCAAGAAATACACCCTCGACCTCACCGAGCGTGCCCGGCTGGGCAAGCTCGACCCGGTCATCGGCCGCGACGAGGAAATCCGCCGCGCCATCCAGGTGCTGCAACGCCGCACCAAGAACAACCCCGTGCTCATCGGCGAACCCGGCGTGGGCAAGACCGCCATCGTCGAAGGCCTCGCACAGCGCATCGTTGCGGGTGAGGTGCCCGATTCGCTCAAGGGCAAGCGGGTGTTGTCTCTCGACATGGCCGCGCTCCTGGCGGGCGCCAAGTTCCGCGGCGAGTTCGAAGAGCGCCTGAAGACCGTCTTGAACGAACTCGCGAAGGACGAAGGCCAGACCATCGTCTTCATCGACGAGCTGCACACCATGGTCGGCGCCGGCAAGGCCGAAGGCGCCATGGACGCCGGCAACATGCTCAAGCCCGCGCTCGCGCGCGGCGAGCTGCACTGCGTGGGCGCCACCACGCTCGACGAGTACCGCAAGTACATCGAGAAAGATGCAGCCCTGGAGCGCCGCTTCCAGAAGATCATCGTGGGCGAGCCCAGCGTGGAGGCCACCATCGCCATCCTGCGCGGCCTGCAGGAAAAATACGAAGTGCACCATGGCGTGCAGATCACCGACCCGGCCATCGTGGCCGCAGCCGAGCTGTCTGACCGCTACATCACCGACCGCTTCCTGCCGGACAAGGCCATCGACCTGATCGACGAGGCTGCGGCCAAGATCAAGATCGAGATGGACTCCAAGCCCGAGGTCATGGACCGGCTCGACCGCCGCCTGATCCAGCTGCAGATCGAGCGCGAAGCCGTGCGCCGCGAGAAGGACGAGGCCTCGCAGAAGCGCCTCGGCCTGATCGAGGGCGAGATCGAGAAGCTGCAGAAGGAAATCGCCGACTACGACGAGATCTGGCAGGCCGAGAAGGCCCAGGCCCAGGGCAGCGCGCAGGTGCGCGAGGACGTGGACAAGATCAAGTTCCAGATCGAGGAGTGGAAGCGCAAGGGCGACTTCAACAAGGTTGCAGAGCTGCAATACGGCCAGCTGCCGGCGCTCGAAAAGCGCCTGAAGGAAGCCGAGGCCAACGAAGCGAACAAGGGCAAGTCCAGCGCGCCCACGCTGCTGCGCACCCAGGTCGGCGCGGAAGAAATCGCCGAGGTCGTGGCGCGTGCCACCGGCATCCCGGTCGCCAAGCTGATGCAGGGCGAGCGCGACAAGCTGCTCGTGATGGAAGACAAGCTGCACGAGCGCGTGGTCGGCCAGGACGAGGCCATCGGTGCGGTCGCCAACGCGATCCGCCGCTCGCGCTCGGGCCTGTCCGATCCGAACCGCCCGACCGGCTCGTTCCTGTTCCTCGGCCCCACGGGCGTGGGCAAGACCGAGCTGTGCAAGGCGCTCGCGGGCTTCCTGTTCGACAGCGAAGACCACCTGATCCGCATCGACATGAGCGAGTTCATGGAGAAGCATTCGGTCGCCCGCCTGATCGGCGCGCCGCCGGGCTACGTGGGCTATGAAGAGGGCGGCTACCTCACGGAAGCCGTGCGCCGCAAGCCCTACAGCGTGGTGCTGCTCGACGAGGTCGAGAAGGCCCACCCCGACGTGTTCAACGTGCTGCTGCAGGTGCTGGACGATGGCCGCCTTACCGACGGCCAGGGCCGCACCGTGGACTTCAAGAACACGGTGATCGTGATGACGAGCAACATCGGCTCGCCCATCATCCAGGCCATGGTGGGCAAGCCCTCCGAAGAGATCAAGGAAGCGGTGTGGGACGAGCTGAAGAACTACTTCCGCCCCGAGTTCCTGAACCGCATCGACGAGACGGTCGTGTTCCATGCGCTCGACGCGAAGAACATCGAATCGATCGCAGCGATCCAGCTCAAGGTGCTGCAGGCGCGGCTCGCGAAGATGGATCTGGGGCTGGAGGTGTCGCCTGCGGCGCTGGCGGAGATTGCCAAGGTCGGCTTCGACCCGGTGTTCGGCGCGCGGCCCCTGAAGCGCGCGATCCAGCAGCGCATCGAGAATCCGCTGTCGAAGCTGCTGCTCGACGGAAGCTTCGGGCCGAAGGACACGATCGAGGTCACGACCGACCCGATCCTGTCGCCGGGGCAGTTCTCCTTCAGCAAGGCGGGGGAACCAACGGCGGCGGCTTCGGCCTAAAGTCGGATGATGAACTTTGTAATCCGCGTCATTCTTCTGCTCCTGGGGCTGGTCTTCGCGGCCAGCCTCGCCGTGGCGGTCATGCTGCTGGCGGCGGTCTGGGGTGTTCGCTACGCCTGGGGGCGTATCACGGGCAAGCCCGTGACGCCTTGGGTCATGCGCTTCAATCCCCGCTCCGGCTTCGATAAATTTCGTAATGCGGCAAAGCCGGCCGAACCGACCGCCGCCGACGTGGCCAATGCGCGGGCACGCGGCGAATCGGTGGAGCGCCCGGTGCGCATTCGCGGCAGCGCCAGCGACGTGACCGACGTGTCGCCGAAATCGGTCTCGCGCGGCTGAGCCACTGCTATTTCAGGTGCGACAACCCGTCGCGCCTTTCGCCGTCAGAATCGTCCTCCTGCAGCCGCCGCTGAGTGCGGCTTTCGCTTTCATCAGGAGAGACATTTCATGACATCGCGCGACATCTTCGTGGTCGGCACCGCCCGCACCGCCATCGGCACCTTCGGCGGCTCGCTGAAGGACGTGCCCAACACCCAGCTTGCCACCACCGCCGTGAAGGCCGCCATCGAGCGCAGCGGCGTCGCCGCCGATGCCATCGGGCATGTGGTCATGGGCAACGTCATCCCCACCGACGTGAAGGACGCCTACCTGAGCCGCGTCGCGGCCATCGACGCGGGCTGCCCCATCGAGACGCCGGCCTTCAACGTCAACCGCCTCTGCGGCTCGGGCCTGCAGGCCATCGTGTCGGCCGCGCAGGCCATCGCGCTGGGCGACTGCGACATCGCCATCGGCGGCGGCTCGGAGTCGATGAGCCGGGGCCCTTACTTCGACACATCGGCCCGCTATGGCGCACGCATGGGCGATGCGGTGCTGGTCGACTACATGCTCGGCATCCTCCACGACCCGTGGGAGAAGATCCACATGGGCATCACCGCGGAGAACGTGGCCGCGCGCTACGGCATCACGCGCGAGCAGCAGGACGAGCTGGCGGTGCTGAGCCAGCAGCGCGCGGCGGCCGCCATCGAGGCAGGACGCTTCAAGGAGCAGATCGTTCCGGTCGAGATCAAGACGCGCAAGGGTGTCGTGCTGTTCGACACCGACGAGCACGTGCGCGCCGACACCACTGTCGAGACGCTCGCGAAGATGAAGCCCGCTTTCAAGAAGGACGGCCTCGTCACCGCCGGCAACGCCTCGGGTATCAACGACGGCGCTGCCGCGGTGGTGCTGGCGAGCGGCGAGAGCGTCAAGGCGCGGGGCCTGAAGCCGCTGGCGCGGCTGGTGGGCTATGCGCATGCTGGCGTCGAGCCCGCGTACATGGGCATCGGCCCGGTGCCGGCCACGCGCAAGGTGCTGGAGCGCACGGGTCTGAAGGTGGGCGACATGGATGTGATCGAGTCGAACGAGGCCTTTGCGGCACAGGCCTGCGCGGTCATCAAGGAGCTGGGCTTCGATCCGGCCAAGGTGAACCCGAACGGCTCGGGCATTTCGTTGGGCCACCCGGTGGGCGCGACCGGCGCGATCATCGCGACGAAGGCGATTGCCGAACTGCATCGCACGGGCGGCCGTTACGCGCTGGTGACGATGTGCATCGGCGGCGGGCAAGGCATTGCCGCCGTCTTCGAAAGAGTCTGAGCGCCATGCTCCGCCCACCCATCCTGATCGACCCCGACGAGGTCGACTTCAGCGCCATCCGGGCGCAGGGTGCGGGCGGGCAGAACGTCAACAAGGTGTCGAGCGCGGTGCACCTGCGCTACGACATCCACGCCAGTTCGCTGCCGGCCGACGTGAAGGAGAGGCTGCTCGCGCTGCGCGACAGCCGCATCACGCAGGAAGGCGTGTTCGTGCTCAAGGCGCAGCAGCACCGCACGCAGGAGATGAACCGCGCCGACGCGCTCGCGCGGCTGCAGGCGGTGGTCGACAGCGTGGCCACCGCGCCGCGCGTGCGGCGCGCCACCAAGCCCACCTACGGCTCGAAGCAGCGCCGGCTCGAAGGCAAGAGCCAGCGCTCGCAGATCAAGAGCCTGCGCGGACCGGTGCGGGACTGATCCCGCCGGTGCCGCCGCGCAGCCGGCGGATCTGCAGGCCTGCGCCGATCAAATACAGCACGAGCAGCACGCCGGTGATCGCCTTGAGCTCCGGCGCCTCGGCGCTCGGCAGCAGCGGGGCGCCGAGCGGCAGCCGCGTGAGCGTCTCGGTGAAGGCCGGGATCCAGTGGAAGAGAAAGCTCGCAGAGAACGCGACGGCCTCGACGTAGCGCGCCCACTTCCCGAAGAGCAGGCCCCGGCCGGCGAGCGTGCCCACGGCCAGCGCCAGCAGAGTGATGATGCCCAGCGCATGCGGCTTGCCGAAGCCGCCGTGCTGGAAGATGCCGAAGCCCGTGAGGCAGGTCAGCACGGTGGTCCATACGAAGAGCCGGCCGAGGCCGGTGCGCATGGTGATCTCCTTGTAGCGGAACAGGGCCAGCAGCCCCGCGACGACGGCGATCAGGCTGATCGCCGTATGAACCGTACCCAGGGACGTGAGTCCCAGCCATCCAGTCGGTGCCATGCGGATCTCCTCGTGAATCTCGTGGTGCGGCATTCTGGCGCCTTGCAACAGAATTGTGCAATCTGGGATGAATTGAGTGCAAAAGCCCCCGGTTTACGGGACTGAAACATCTTCCGAGCACAATCGCACTCATGAGAAGGCTCTTTCCGCGCGCCGTGCTGGCCGCGTTCCTGCTGGCACCGGCCGCGGCGCTCCTGAGCGGATGCGGCCCGGGAGCCGCAGCGCAACCGGACGCAGGCGCTGCAGCAGCCCCCGAACTTAAGTGGGAGGAACTGATCCCCAAGAGCTGGGACCCGACCAGGCGCTACCGCAACATCAGCCTCGAAGCCCTGCGCGACAACGATCCGCGCGCAATCCAGATGCTCGACGAGATGCGCGCCGTGTGGGACAACGCCCCCGTCAACGTGGCGCTCGATGGCAAGCCGGGCAAGCTCGCCGGCTTCGTCGTTCCGCTGGACAACACGCAGGAGGGCATCCGCGAATTCCTGCTGGTGCCGTACTTCGGCGCCTGCATCCACACCCCGCCGCCGCCCGCCAACCAGATCGTGCACGTGGTCGCGTCCTCGGTCGTGAAAGGCCTGCACGCGATGGACACGGTATACGTCAGCGGCACGCTGAAGGCGGCGCGCTATTCGTCGGCTGACATGGGCGTGAGCGGCTACGAGATCAAGTCGGCCTCGGTCGAGCGCTTCGTGCCGAAGCAGCCGCAATGACGGGCCGCGCTCAGCCGCCCATGCGCTGAGACAAAAAATCCAGGAACGACGTGATGCGCGCCGACAGCTGCGTGTTGCGGTAGTACACGGCATTCACCGGCTGGCGCACGTCGGCAGTCTCCTTCGCCAGCACCTGCACCAGCGTGCCGTTGGCGCGGTCGATGCCCGTCATGAAGTCCGACAGGCAGACGATGCCCACGCCCGCCAGCGCGAGCTGTCGCAGCGTCTCGCCGCTCGATGCCACCAGCGTGGGCGCGATGTTCCATTCGTCGCCATGCACGCCGCGCAGCGGCCAGCGGTTCAGCGACTCGGGCTGCGTGAAGCCCAGCAGCGTGTGCTCGGCCAGGTCGGCCACCTTGCGCGGCTTGCCGTGCACTTCGAGGTACGCGGGGCTCGCGAGCACGCGCAGCCGGTGCGTGCCCAGCGGCCGCGCATGCAGTGTGGAGTCGCGCAGCGGGCCGATGCGGATCGCCACATCGGTGCGGCGCTCCAGCAGGTCGATGGGCAGGTCGTCGGTGTCCAGTTCCAGGCTGATCTGCGGATAGAGCCTGCGGAACTCCGGCACCAGCGGCACGATGGCGTGCAGCATGAAGGGCGAGGCCGCGTTCACGCGCAGACGACCCGCGGGCTGCTGGCGGCGCGCGGCCATGTGCTCCTCGGCGTCGTCGATGGCATCGAGGATCGCGCGCGTGCGCTGCAGGAAGGCTGCGCCTTCCTCCGTGAGTTCGAGCCGCCGCGTGGTGCGGCGAAGCAGGGTGGTGTCGAGCTTCTGCTCGAGCCGGCTCAAGGCGCGGCTGATGCCCGAGACCGTCTGCGACAGCTGCTCCGACGCGGCCGTGATCGAGCCCGTGTCCACCACCGTGCGGAACGCGACGAGTTCTTCGATGGTGGTCTTCATGGGGGCCGCGGCTCGGTCTTCTTCAGGCGGCTTCCTCTGCGGCCGCCGGCACCTCGACGCGCGGCATCAGCGCCGCCAGCGCCTCTCCATCGGTGCGATAGCTGAAGAGCATCGGCCCCGGCGCCAGCAGGCCGGCGCTTTCCAGCACCTGCATCGCGGGCAGCTTCATGCCGCTCAGGTGCAGGCGGATGCCCCTGGATTCCATCATCCGGCGGATCGAGCCGAACACCTCCGCGCCGGTGATGTCGATGCGGTTGATCGGCTGCGCGAACAGGCAAACGTCGGTGAGGTCGGGCCGCTCGGCCAGCGCCACCGTGAGCGCGCGTTCGAGCGTGGAGGCCGATGCGAAGTCGAGCTCGGCGTCCATGCGCAGCGCATAGAGGTTCGGCGCCAGCGGCGGCAGCTTCCAGAGGTTGCGGTCGCGCAGGCTGCCGTCGGGATGCAGGCCCACCTCGATGATGCGCGGGTGCAGGTGCCGGTACATGTAGTGCGCCAGCGCGGCCAGCAGGCCGCCGAGCACTCCCCAGTAGATGCTCGGCGCGGTCGCGATGGTCAGCACGAAGGTGCCGAAGGCGATGCCCGCCTCGATGCGCGAGATACGCCACAGCGCGGTGAAGCTCGCCGGCTTCACCAGCCCCAGGATGGCCGTGACAACCACCGCCGCCAGCACCGCTTGCGGCACGTGATACAGCAGCGGCATCAGCCACAGCAGCGCGCCGGCCACCACGACCACGCTGAAGAGCGTCGCCCAGCCGGTCTGCGCGCCGGCGTACAACGTGATGGCCGAGCGCGAGAAAGACGAGCTGGTGGGAAACGCACCCGTGAAGCCCGAGGCCAGCTTGGCCAGGCCCTGGCCGATCAGGTCCTGGTTTTCGTTCCAGAGCGTGCCGGCGCGCGCGTTGTCGACCTTGGCGCTCGATGCGGTTTCCAGAAAGCTCACCAGCGTGATCATCAGCGCCGGCAGTACCAGCGCGCTGAAGGTGCCCAGCGGCAGCAGGCCGGGCCAGTAGAACGAGGGCAGGCCCGAGGGCAGGGTGCCCACCACCGCGCCGCCGCGCAGCGCGTAGTCGACCAGCCAGCTGATGGCGGCCGCGCCGGCCACCAGCGCCATGGTGGTCGGAAAGCGCGGCAGCAGGCGCTTGCCCAGCCACAGCACCGCGATGCTGCCGAGTCCGAAGGCGATGGCCACGAGGTCGGGCAACGGCCCGCCATGCAGCACCTGCGGAATGGTCCGCCCGGTGAAGCCCAGCAGCGCCGGCAGCTGCGAGATGGCGATCAGCACCGCCGCGCCCTGCGTGAAGCCGATGAGCACCGGCGAATTCACCAGCCGCAGCAGCCACCCGAAGCGCCCCGCGCCCAGCACGATCTGGATCGTGCCCGACATCAGCGTGAGCCACACCGCCATCGCCACCCACTCGGCGCTGCCCGCCACCGCCAGCGGCGCGAGCGAGGCGCCGACCAGCAGGCTGGTGAGCGCCGTGGGCCCGACCGACAGCCGCTGCGAGGAACTGAACATCACCGCGATCAGCGCCGGGAACAGCGCCGCGTACACGCCCGTTACCAGCGGCATGCCCGCCAGCGCGGCGTACGCCACGCCCTGCGGGATGACCATCAGCGCCACGGTGATGCCGGCCATCGCCTCGTTGCGCAGCAGCGCGGCGGAGGGCCGGGGCCAGGCCAGGCACGGAACCCAGCGGGAGAGGCGCTGGCGCAGGGAAGGGGAGGTGGTAGCCGGATTCATGAATGACGGATGGCGCCTGCAACGACGCTGGAATGCTCCGCAGGCGCAGAGAGCTTACGCGGCCAGTCGGGGAATGCCGCGGAACCGGCTTTGCCGGGCCGCTGGCATGGCCCCCGGCGAGGGAGTGTGCGAAGCGACACGCAGTGCGCGAAGCATGGGGAGGAGCCTAGATCAGGGAGGTGGCGTTCTTGAGCACGTAGTCGCAGGCCTTTTCCTTGACCTTCGACGACAGCCCCTTGAAGTTCAGCGACTTGCCGTCGCCGCCCTGCAGCAGTCCCTTGGCGCCGCTGGCGAAGCCGGTTTCCTGCTTCTTCTGGCCGGTGATCTTGGCCAGCAGCTTGTCTTTTACCGAGGCCGCGTCGCCGCCCAGGTAGTTGTTCTTCACGCAGTACTGAAGCACACCGGCCGCGTTGCCCATGGTGCTGGAGCCGATGGAGGGCATCTTGAAGCCGAGGCTGCTGCCCAGGTTGCCGAGCGCCGATCCGCCCGTGCTGCCGCCGCTGCCTTGCGAGTTGGCGGTGGCGGCTTCGCCGGCCTTTTCCTTGAGCTGGTCGAGCAGGTTGTTGGCCTGCGCCGAGGCGCCTGCTGCGAGCAGCGCGAGGGCGATGAGGGTGGAGCGGGCGTGCATGTTGTCCTCCTGTCGGTAGCGTGGTGGAAAGCGGCCACCAGCATAACGGAGACGCCGGGGGCGAAGCCCCGCTGCAGTCGCCCTCGCGCCTGTGCTTACTTCGAACGGGGAGTGCGCTTTTCGAGCAATGGTGCGCTGGTGCCCTGCACGCCGACGAGGCCGAGCACCGTCACCAGCGAGTTCTGCGCACCCTTCCAGCCGTCGGTCACGTCGATCCACTCGCTGAGCGCGTGGAAACCGCCGGTCTTGCCGCCGCCGCCGATGATGATGGCCGGGATGCCCAGCGACATCGGCACGTTGGCGTCGGTGCTCGCGCCCGTGAGCAGCGTCTTGTGGCCGAAGGCGGCGTTCGAGCGCGTGGCGGCCTCGACGATCACCGTGTCCGACTGCGTGCGGCCGCCCGGACGGTCGCCGATGAGCTTGGTGCTCACGCTCAGCGTGTTGACGTTCCAGCGCTTGTTTTCCTCGGCCACGGCTTCGTCGATGGCGGCGAGGATCTTCTTCTCGGTCTCGAGCAGCGGCGCCATTTCGTCGGAGCGGATGTCCACCGCCATGCGCGCGTCCGGCGCGATGGTGTTGACAGAAGTGCCGCCGCCGACCGTGCCGACGGTGAACGTCGTCTTCGGGAAGCTCGGCGTGCGGATGTCGGCGATCTTCGCGATGGCGCGGCCCATACCGTGGATCGCGCTCGGCACCTGGCCGAAGGCGCCGTAGCTGTGGCCGCCGGGGCCCTTGAAAGTCACTTCGTAGCGGTGGCTGCCGGTTCCCAGCATCAGCACCGAACCATCGGGCGCGGGCTCCAGGCCGACCATGCCGTCGATGTCGAGGTTGTCGCGAAAGATCGCCTTCATGCCGCGCAGGTTGCCGAGCTCTTCCTCGCCCACGTTGCCAACGATGAGCAGGTCGCCCACCGTCTGGATTTTGTTGTCGTTGAGCACCTTGAGCCACGACAGCAGCACCGACAGGCCGCGCGTGTCGTCTGAGATGCCGGGGGCGTAGAGCTTGCCGTCGCGCTCCTTGACCTTCACGTCGGTGCCGGCCGGAAACACCGTGTCGAGGTGGGCAGAGATCAGCAGCTTCGGCCCGTTGCCCGTGCCCTTGCGCAGGCCGACCACGTTGCCTTCGGCGTCGATCTTCGCGTCCGTCAGGCCCAGTGCCTTCATGCGGGCGAGAAAGGCTTCGGCGCGCTTCTGTTCCTTGAAGGGCGGCGCCTCGATCTCGGTGAGCATCTTCAGGTCTTCCACCGAGCGGTCGTGGTCGGCCTTGACCGAATCCAGCAGCTTCTGGATGGCGGGCGAGGCCATCAGCTGGGTGTAGGCCTTGTCCACTTCCGGACGCACCTGCGTGGGCGTGGCCGCGACGCTGCCGCTCTGGGCGTGGGCGAGGCCTGTGGCGGCGGAGGCCAAGGCCAAAGCGAGGGCAAGGGCGATCGGGGCGAGGCGAGGCGACACGGGGCGGGGCATGGTGCGGGATGTCCTTGTAGTTGAGGCTGACCAGGTCGAGGCGAGCGGCGCCGGTGCGACGCCGTCGTCAGTGATTCTTATGGCTGTGTTAGGCGCGCGCTCTGGTTTAATCTTCCGCGTTGTCAGTTTTTCTAACGAAGCCCTCATGCGCCGCCACATTCCGAGCACCCGCGCGCTGCTGATCTTCGACGCGGTGGCCCGTCACCACGGCGTCGGCAAGGCCGCGGAGGAGCTGTGCCTCACGCACAGCGCAGTGAGCCAGCAGTTGCGCCAGCTGGAGACGCAGATCGGCGTGCGGCTGGTGCAGCGCACCGCGCGCGGCACCGAGCTCACCGAGGCCGGCCGGCGCTACCACGGCCAGATTTCAGGCGACTTGCTGCGCCTGCAGAACCACACGCTGGAAGCCATGGCGCAGCGCACCGACGGCCTGCGCCTGCTGGTCGGCGCGGTGCCGGTGCTGGCCGAGGGCTGGCTCACGCCGCGTCTGCCGGAGTTCATCGGGCTGAACCCGGGCTGCAGCCTGCATCTGCAGGTGTTTCCTACGCATCTCTATATGGAAGACCAGCCTTTCGATGTGGGCGTGCAGTACGACGACGCCGTGTGGCCCGGCGCGAACGCGCTGCCGCTGATGGGTGAATCCTGCGTTGCCGTTTGCTCGCCCGGCGCGAGGGGCCGGCCGGCCATGGCGCGCGGCGACTTCCGCGCGGCGCCGCTGCTGCAATTGCGCACGCGGATGGGCGCGTGGGAAGAGTGGTTCGGCCAGGCCCCGCATCTGCGCGCGCCGGAGAACCTGGTGGCGGGGCACCGCTTCGACCTGTTCTCGTCGCTGGTCGCGGCCGTGCGCGCCGATCTGGGCGTGGGGCTGGTGCCCGACTACTTCGTCGAGCGCGAGTTGCGTTCGGGCGAGCTGGTGCTGGCCTGCCCGCACCGGGCACCGTCGAGCCGGGGCTACAGCGTGTTCGTGGCGCCCAGCCGCACGGACGATGCTCTGGTCGGCGCCTTCGTGGCGTGGCTGTGCGCGGCAGCCGCGCAGGCCGCGCCGCAGGAACTGAAGGCCGCCTAGGCCCGGCGGAAGAGCAGCACCGAGTTCGTGCCGCCGAAGGCGAAGGAGTTGCTGATGGCGGCTTCGAGCGCGGGCGCCGCGGTGTCGTCCTGCATGACAAGGTTCATCCGGCATTCCGGATCGATCTCGCGGCAGTTGGCGTTGGGCGGCAGTTGCCGCTGCTGCAGCGCCATCACGGTGATGAGCGCCTCGATGGCGCCCGCCGCGCCCAGCATGTGGCCATGCAGCGCCTTGGTCGAACTCACGCGCAGCGTGTCGAGGTCGTCGCCCCACACTTCGGCCAGCGCGTTGCGCTCGACCACGTCGCCGATGCGCGTGGCCGTGCCGTGCGCGTTGCAGTAGCCCACGTCGCGGGGCTGCAGGCCGGCCTGGCGCAGTGCGGCCCGCAGCGCGCGGGCCTGCCCCGGTGCATCGGGCTTGGTGAGG
Organism: Variovorax sp. TLI9-5A; assembly: GCF_056867935.1. NCBI lineage: Bacteria > Pseudomonadati > Pseudomonadota > Betaproteobacteria > Burkholderiales > Comamonadaceae > Variovorax > Variovorax sp. TLI9-5A. The sequence goes on from NZ_CP200310.1 coordinate 2,684,651, forward strand.
TGGGTGGCGTCGCTGCTCAGGCCCCAGCCTGCCAGCTTGGCGTAGCTGCGGGCGCTGCGTGCACGCGCGCGTTCGGCGGACTCGAGAACGAGGAAGGCCGCACCTTCGCCCAGCGCGAAGCCGCTGCGGTCGGTGGCGAAAGGCCGCACCGCGCCGGCCGCCTCGCCGGGCTGGAAGCCGGCCAGCGTCGCCATGGCCTGCCAGGCCACCACCACGCCGGGCACGATCAGCGCTTCGCTGCCGCCGGCGATGGCGATGTCGACCTCGCCGCGCTGCACGGCCTTGGCCGCCTCGGCGATCGCGGCAGAAGAGGAAGCGCAGGCGACCGAGTAGGTGAGCACCGGGCCCTTCACGCCCTGGCGCATGGCCACGTGAGCTGCCGGTGCGTTCGGCATGAAGGCGGGAATGGTGAGCGGGGAGACGCGGCCGTTGCCGCGATAGGCCGCTTCGAGCGCCGCCGCACCGCCCATGCCGCAGCCCGAGAAGACGCCCACACGCTCGAGATCGGCGTCCGATGTGGAGAGGCCAGCGTCGCGCATCGCCATGTCGGCGGCGGCCACGGCCAGCTGGCTCACGCGGTCGACACCGGCGAGCTGCAGCTTGGTGAACCAGCGGGTCTCGTCGAAGGCCACGGTGGCGGCCGCTGCCGGTTTGGGCAGTTCAGGAAAGACGGGCTGTATGGCCGACCGGCCCTGCAGCAGGGCCTGGAACAGCGCGCCGGGCTCGTCGCCGTGCGGCGCCATGACGCCCAGCCCGGTGACGGCGACTTCGTGGTTCACGACGCCGACGCGGCCTTCTCGGCCCTGACCTTGTCGACCAGCACGGAGAGCTCGGCCAGGGTGTCGATGTTCGCGTCCTCGTCGGGCATGACGATGCCGAAGTGGTCTTCGATGGCGAACAGAAATTCGGCCAGGGCCAGCGAATCGAGCCCGCCGGTTTCACGCATCGAGGCGTGGGGGTCGAGCTTCGACGGTTCGATGCCGTACTTCTCGTGGATCAGGTCCTGCAATTCCTTCAGCGAACTCATCGTGCAATGCCTGTCGTCTCGTGTGCCGCCGATCGATCGCCGCCCGTTGCGGTCCTTGGAGTCAATCGATCCCTTCCTCGTCGGCCAATGGTGAGTGTGGTCAATGTTTACGGATGATATCCGCTCCCGCCTGAGGGGAATCCTCCCGCCGCCGCGCGCCGGGCCGCCAGCGCATCGAGGGCAGGGCGAAAGCCATACCCAGCAGCGCGCCGGCCGCCACGTCCAGCGCCACGTGCTGCTTGACCGCCAGCGTCGAATAGGCGATGGCGGCGAACCAGGCCCAGTTGAGCATTCGCCATGGGGCGGGCGTGCGCGTTTCGCGCAGCACGTCCTCGATGCGGATGGCGGTGAAGATGGCCACCGCCACGTGCATCGAGGGGCAGGCGTTGCCGGCCGCGTCCACGCCCTGCAGCATCGCGAAGCCCGGGTAGCCGGAGGCATCGATGGCCAAAGGAGGTATCTGGGTCGGCCAGAAGTAGAAGATGCCCAGGCCGGTGATGCACAACCCGCCGATCCACAGCCCGTAGACCACCAGCTCGCGGAAGGTGAGCTGCAGCCCCGGCGCGATGCCCACGTACACCCACAGCGAGAGGTACGGCCCCAGCAGGTAAGGCTGGAAGGGCAGCAGGCGGTCCAGCGGCGTCAGCGGCATCACCTCGACCGGAAAGGACGGGTTGCGCAGAAGGTGGAAGTAGCCGATGAAGAACAGCCATGTGAAGACCGTGGTGCCGACCGCCTTCAGCAGGAAGTGCCGGCGCACGCGCAGCCAGATGTCGGCGGTCCACCTGGGTGGCCGGGCGCCGGGCGCCATGTTCAGGGAGATCGGTGAGTGCATGGTGTTGCTTGTCGGGCGCCGATCTTGCCAGAGCGCCGTGAAGCCCCCACCCGGCTCTCGCGCATCAGGCGGGCGCGGGCCGCTTGCGGTGCTGGAACGAGGTGGGCGAGCGGCCGGTGGCGGCTTTGAACATCGCGCAGAAGGCGCTGTCGGTGGCGTAGCCGCTGGCGGCCGCTACCTGGCTCACCGCCATGCCGCGCGCCAAGAGCGGCAGCGCATGCGCCATCACGGCCTGCTGGCGCCACTGCTGCCAGCTCATGCCGAGCTGGTCGCGGAACAGGCGCGCCACCGTGCGCTCGCTGGCGCCGATGGCGGCCGCGCGCTCGGCCAGCGTGGCGCGGTCGGCCGGGTTGCGCAGCAGCGTCTCGCAGAGCTGGCGCAGGCGCTTGTCGGTGGGCAGCGGCACGTCGATGCGGATCTGCGTGGCGCGCTCCAGCTCGTCGACCAGCAGCGGCGCGATCATCCGCTCGCGCTGCGGCGCATGCGCATCGGCCGTCGGCAGGCCGTCGGGCGTGGTGTCCAGCGCCAGCATCAGCGCGCGCAGCAGGGGGCTGATCTCGAGCACTTCGCATTTTTCCCATGTGGGCGCGATCCAGGCGTGCAGGTAGACGGTGCGCAGCTCGGCGTCTTCTATCAGCGTGATGCTGTGCGGCATGTTGGCCGGCACCCAGAGCGCGCGCGAGGGCGGCACGATGTAGCTGCCGTCTTGCGTGCTCAGGCGGATCACGCCCCGTGTGGAGAAAGTGAGCTGCGGCCACGGGTGCTCGTGCAGTTCGACCAGCGTGTCGGCGCTCAGGAAGTGCTCCTTGGCGCGCAGTGGCCGCACCGCGTCGGGCGCGTACAGGTGCGGCGTGAGGGAGGCAACGCTGTTGATCGGGGTGGGCCCGCGCAGCCTGGCGGCGGACGCGGCGCTCCTGGAAGTGGGTGAGGCGGCGCTTGGCATGGTTTCGACAAATGTTGTCGCTGTATCGCCATTCTGCCGCTTCCCCGACGCATAGCATCGGTGCCTGCCCCGTTTTTTTGTAGCAATCCATGTCTTCCAATTCGCCCATGAGCGCCGCTTCCCCGCCTTCCTCCAACACTCTGGGTACCGACGCCAAGCTGATCGGGCTGGTCGGCCTGGCCCACGCGGTCAGTCACTTCAGCCAGCTCATCCTGGCGCCGCTGTTCCCGTGGCTGAAGGACGCGTTCAACGTGAGTTATGTCGAGTTGGGCGCGGTGCTCACGGTGTTCTTCGTGGTCTCGTGCATCGTGCAGGCGGCTTCGGGCTTCATCGTCGACAAGCTGGGCCCGCGGCCGGTGCTGTTCGTGGGGCTCGGGGCATTGGGGCTGGCGGCTTTCGGCTATGCGCTGGCGCAGAGCTACTGGATGCTGCTGCTGTGCGCGGTGGTAGGCGGCATCGGCAACGGCGTGTTCCACCCGGTGGACTACACGCTGTTCAACCGCAAGGTCGCGCCCACGCGCCTGGGCCATGCCTACAGCGTGCACGGCATCACCGGCAGCCTGGGCTGGGCGCTGGCGCCGGCCTTCGTGGTGCCGATCGCCATCGCCTTCTCGTGGCGCGTGGCGCTGGCTTCGGCGGGCGCGGTCGCCCTGCTGGTGCTGCTGGTGCTGTGGATCTATCGCAGCGTGCTGTCGCTGGACGCGGCGGCCGTGCACAAGGCCACGGGGCAGGGCGAACCCGCGCCCGCCGGCGGCGAGTTCGACTTCCTGCGCATTCCGGCCGTGTGGATGTGCTTCGGTTTCTTCTTCTTCTATGCCGCGGTGATCAGCGTGGTGCAGACCTTCGCGCCCGTGGCCGCCGGGCATCTGCACGCCGTGCCGGTGGCTCTGGTGGCCGTGTGCCTGACGGTCTACATGGTGGCGAGTGCGGCGGGCATGGTGGTGGGCGGCTTCCTCGCTTCCGATCCATCGCGCTGTGAGCGCGTCGTGGGCGTGGGGTTCGGCTTGGCAGCCGCTTTGGCCTTGATGCTGGCCTTTGCCGACTTCCCGCCGATCATCGTGCCGGCGCTCTTCGGCGCCATGGGTTTCGTCTCGGGCGTCGCCGGGCCTTCGCGCGACCTGCTGGTGAAGAAGTCGACACCGCCCAACGCGACCGGCCGCGTCTATGGCGTGGTCTACGCGGGCCTCGACATCGGGCAGGCCGTGGCGCCGCTGGTGTTTGGCCGACTGATGGACCATGGGCAGTACACCAGCGTGATCGTGGGGCTGGCGCTCGTGCAGGGCGTGCTCATCGCCAGCGCGTTCAACGTGCGCCGTGTGCGGCGCACCGCGCTGGTTCCGGCCTGACGGCTCCGGCCGGCGAGTTATGACCCCCGGCCGATATCATCGGCCGCATGCAAGCCCTGTACGTCTATGTGATCGCCGGCGCGGTGCTGGCGGGTTTTGTGCAGGGTCTTTCGGGCTTTGCGTTCGGCCTGGTGGCGATGTCGGTCTGGGCCTGGACGCTGGAGCCTCGGCTTGCCGCTGTGCTCGCGTTGTTCGGTGCGTTGACGGGGCAGGTGATTGCCGCGGTTACCGTGCGGCGGTCCTTCGACAAGGGCGTGCTCTGGCCCTTTCTGCTTGGCGGGCTGATGGGCGTTCCGTTCGGTGTCTGGCTGCTGCCGCACCTGGATCTTGTCGTCTTCAAGCTTTGCCTTGGTGTGCTGCTGGTGCTTTGGTGTCCAGCGATGCTGATGTCGCAGCATCTGCCCAAGGTGGCGTTCGGTGGGCGCGTGGCTGATGGGGTTGCCGGGGCTATCGGTGGTGCGATGGCTGGGATTGGTGGGTTCTCGGGGACCATTCCTACGCTTTGGTGCACCTTGCGTGGGTTCCAGCGCGACACGCAGCGGGCTGTGATTCAGAACTTCAATCTTTCGATGTTGCTGGTGGCGTTTGGGATTCACCTTTTCAGCGGGAATATCGGGAGGGCTGTCGTGCCTTTGCTTGGGGTGGTGGCGTTGGCGGTTGCTGTGCCTGTGTTGCTGGGGGCCCGGATGTATATCGGGATCAGTGAAGGGGCGTTTCGGAAGGTTGTGTTGGGGTTGTTGACGGCTTCTGGGGTGGCGTTGTTGGCTTCTGCTGTTTCGGCTTTGTTGGCTCGTAGTTGAGTTCTTTGGGTGTTGGCTTCCCGGGGCCGGGACTCGCCCCGGCGGGCGACCTACTTTTCTTTGCTTCGCCAAAGAAAAGTAGGCAAAAGAAAGGCGACCCCACTGTCTGCGACCCCTTCGCTGCGCTACGGGGCAACCTGCGGTGCTCGCGTTTCGCGGGGTCTCGCCCAAACTCGCTTCGCTCAGACAAGGGCGAGCCCTGATCCGCGAAACGCTGCGCTCCTCGGCGCAGCCAGAGGGGAGGGGAGACGCTCGGGCCTTTGCTTCGCTCGGCCCCCAAGGCCCAGCAGGCGCTTCGCGCCTGCTGGGCTTGGAATGGGGCGGAGGGGTTGTTGGGGTTGCGTGCGTGGCTTGCGCTGTCAGAACTAGTTCTGAATCTGTATCCCCGGCCGAGCGAAGCGAAGGCCAGTTCAGGCTTTTCAAAAAAGCCGAGCGAAGCGATGGCGCGGATCGATCCCTTCTGGCTGCGCCGAGGAGCGCAGACGTAGGAGGGATAAGGGCCGCAGCTGTTTGAGCGAAGCGAGTTCTGCGGACCCCCTCCTACGTCGAGCACCGCAGGTTGCCCGTAGCGAAGCGAAGGGACGCAGACAGTAGGGTCGCCTTTCTTTTGCCTACGTTTCTTTGGCGAAGCAAAGAAAAGTAGGTCGGCCGCCGGGCCGAGACCCGGCCCCGGGAAGCAAACACCAAACGGCGCTCACCGAGGCAACGCCAAGGCAAACGGCAAACTGACAACCCCCAACAAAGTAGAAAGAGTCACCAGCCCAGCCACATAAGGCCCGTTGTACCCCATCCGAGCAGCCAACACGTACGCGCTCGAAGCGGTCGGCACGGCGGAGAAAGCCATCAATACAGCCCCTTGCGCAGCATCAAGCCGAAGCACCCGAGCCAACCCCCAAGCCACCACCGGCAAGAACAGATGCCGTATGGCCAACACGGACACAGCCAGCACCTTCCCCGCCCCGAGGGTGGAAAACTTCATCCCCGCCCCCGCAGCCAGCAGCCCAAGCGCCAACGATGCAGCCCCGATCCGCGTCAGAGTAGGCGTGGCCCAAGTGGGCACAGTCAACCCCAGCACATTGGCCAGCAACCCCGCCACAGTCGCGACGATCAGCGGATTGCGCACCAGCTGCCGCACGAACCCCGTCTGTGCATGCCGAGTCATCGGCCACACAGCCGCGATGTTGAAGATCGGCACGCACACGCCGATCAGCACCGCGATCAGCAGCAGGCCCTCGGAGCCTCCGAGCCGTTCCGCCAGCGCCAGGCAGATGAACGAGTTGAAGCGAAAGGCGATCTGCGCGCTGGCCGCGTGGTCGCGCCGGTCGATGTGCGTGCGCAGGCCCGGAACGAAGGGCAGGGCATAGGCCAGCAGGATGCCGCAGATGCCCACGCCGACACCGGCCGTGAGCAGGCTCGAGGTTGCACCGAAGTCGAGCGGGCTGCGCACGATCGAGTGGAAGAGCAGTACGGGAAATAGAAAGTAGTAAACGAGACTCTCGACCTGGTCCCACACGCGGCGGTCGAGGGCGGTGTAGCGGCACAGGAGCCAGCCGATGGCGATGAGGGAGAAGTCGGGGAAGAGCAGCTGCGCGTAATTCACCGCTTCGAGGATAAACCTCCCTGACCATGGGTAATCCAGAGCACGGGGACGGCCCCCGAGCCGCTAGCATCCGGGCTTCGTTTTTCGACATCAGTCGGTTAGTCAGCCAGTCAGATCAATAAGGAGTTTTCGATGCAACGTCGTCAATGGGGAGCGATGGTGGGAGCCGCGGCACTGGTCGTGGTCGCGGGCCAGAGCTTTGCGCAGGGGTACCCCAACAAGCCGGTCGAACTGAGCGTGCCGTTCGCACCGGGCGGCACGACGGACATCGTGGCGCGCGTGATTTCCGATCCGCTGGGCAAGGTGCTGGGCCAGCCGGTGGTGGTGATCAACCGCGCCGGCGGCGGCGGCATCGTCGGCGCGGCCGAAACGGCACGCGCCACGCCCGACGGCTACAAGCTGGGCATCGCGACGGTGTCCAGCACGGCGGCCAATCCGGCCATCAACCCGAAGACGCCGTACGACCCGATCAACGACTTCACGCCGATCATCAACATCGCGGCCACGCCGAACATCATCGCGGTCAACCCCAGCTTCCCCGCCAAGAATTACGCCGAGTTCGTGGCCGAGCTGAAGAAGAACCCGGGCAAGTACTCGTACGCCTCGTCGGGCACGGGCGGCATCGGCCACCTGCTGATGGAGCTCTACAAGAGCTTGACCAACACTTTCGTCACGCACATCCCCTACCGCGGCGCGGGCCCGGCGCTGAACGACGTGGTGGCCGGCCAGGTGCCGATCATGTTCGACAACATCCCCTCGGCCATGCCCTTCATCCAGAGCGGCCGGCTGATTCCGATCGTGGTGTCGGCGCCGCAGCGCCTGGCCGCGCTGCCCAACGTGCCTACCTTCAAGGAAGTGGGGCTGGAGCCGGTGAACCGCATGGCCTACTACGGCATCCTCGGCCCGAAGGGCCTGCCGAAGGAAGTGGTCGAGAAGATCAGCGCGGGCGTAAAGAAGGCGGTGGAAGAGCCGGCGGTGCGCAAGCGCATCGAGGACACGGGCTCGCTGATCGTCGCCAACACGCCCGACCAGTTCGCGGCTCAGATCAAGGCCGAGTACGACGTGTACAAGCAGGTCGTGAAGAAGCAGAACCTGAAGCTCGACTGAGCCCGGTTTTCCTTGGGTACCGAAGCCGCCCGCATGCCGGGCGGCTTTTTCTTTTTGTTATCTTGCAAGGCATGACCACAGAGGCAGCCACGCAGACCACACCCGGGATCGACGACTTCATCGACGCCCTGTGGCTGGAGGACGGGCTGTCGAAGAACACGCTGGCCGCCTACCGCCGCGACCTCGCGCTGTTCGCGCAATGGCTCGGCGCGCAGCGCAGCGGCACCGCGCTCGACGCCGCGAAGGAGACGGACCTGCAGGCCTACATGGGCGCGCGGCTGTCGGGCAAGGGCAAGGCAACGTCGGCGAACCGGCGCCTTACCGTGTTCAAGCGCTACTACCGCTGGGCGCTGCGCGAGCGGCGCATCAGCGCCGATCCGAGCATCCGGCTCATGCCCGCGCGGCAGATGCCGCGGGCCATCAAGACGCTTTCCGAAAAGCAGGTCGACGACCTGCTGGCCGCGCCCGACGTCGAGTCGCCGCTGGGCCTGCGCGACCGCGCGATGCTGGAGCTGATGTACGCGAGCGGCCTGCGCGTGAGCGAACTGGTGGCGCTCAAGGCCATCGACATGAGCCTGAACGATGGCGTGCTGCGCGTGCTCGGCAAGGGCAACAAGGAGCGGCTCGTGCCCTTCGGCGCCGAGGCGCGGCGCTGGATCGAGCGCTACCTCGACGAATCGCGCCCGGCCATCCTCGACGGGCAGCAGACGCCCGACCTGTTCGTCACCGCGCGCGGCGCGGGCATGACGCGCGTGATGTTCTGGGTCATCGTGAAGAAGCACGCAGCGGCGGCGGGCATCCACGTGCCCCTGTCGCCGCACACGCTGCGCCACGCCTTCGCCACGCACCTGCTGAACCATGGCGTCGACCTGCGCGCGGTGCAGCTGCTGCTGGGGCACGCCGACATCTCGACGACGACGATCTACACGCACGTGGCGCGCGAGCGCCTCAAGCAGCTGCATGCGCAGCACCATCCGCGCGGTTGAGGGCGGGCGCGTCTCTTCTTTTTTCTTTCTCTTTTTTCAATCGACCGGAATCATGAATTTCCTCGCTTCCCCGAAGCCCTCGCGCCGCACGGCGACCCGACTCATTGCCGCCGCCGCGCTGTGCGCCGCCTCCGGCGCCTTCGCGCAGGCCGTGCCCAAGACCGTGCGCCTCATCGTCGCCTACCCGGCGGGCGGCGTCAGCGACGTGGTCGCGCGGGCGCTGGGGGACCGGCTCGCGGCGCAGATGGGCGTCACGGTGATCGTGGACAACCGTGCCGGCGCGAGCGGCGCCATCGGCATGGACGCCATCGCCAAGGCTGCGCCCGACGGCGCGACGCTGGGCTTCTCTGCCATCAGCCCGCTGGTGCTGAGCCCGCACCTGGGCAGGCTGCCCTTCGATCCGTTGAAGGATGTGGCGCCGGTGGCCAGCGTCATGTATTCGCCGGTGCTGCTGATCGCGACGCCGGCCAGCAAGGCGAAGGACTTCCGCGCGCTGATCGACGATGCCAAGGCGCATCCGGGCGCGGTGCGCTGGGCCACATCGGGGCCGGCCTCGCTGGGGCACATCGTGCTGGAGCAGTTGCGCGCGGCTGCGGGCGTCGACATTACGCACGTGCCCTACAAGGGCGGCGGCCAGCAGCTCAACGACGCCATCGGCGGGCAGTTCGAGATTCTTTCGACCAACGCGAGCCCGACGCTTTCGTCGCACATCCAGTCGGGCAAGCTGCGCCCGCTGGCGGTGGGCGCGCCCGCGCGGCTCGAGAGCCTGCCGCAGGTGCCCACGCTGGGCGAGCTGGGCTACAAGGCGGCGAACATCAATTCGCTGTTCGGCGTGTTCGCGCCAGCGGCCACGCCGCCGGCGCTGGTCGCGAAGTACAACGCCGAGATCAACAGGGCGCTGGCCAGCCCCGAGCTGCGCGCCAAGCTCGTGGCCACCGACAACGTGCCGACCGGCGGCACTTCGGCGGCGTTCGCGAAGGAAATCGCCAGCGAGTTCGAGAGCAACGGGCGCATCGTCAAGGCTGCGGGCATCAAGGCCGATTGACCCTGCTGCTTGCAGGATTGAATTTACCTACCTTATAGTAGGTAGATGACCAATGCCACAGCCCTTGCCACCGGCAGCACCCGCGAGCAGATCCTCGCGGTGGCGCGCGGCTTCATCGAAACGCGCTCCTACCTGGGCTTCAGCTTCCAGGACGTGGCCGACGCGGTCGGCGTGCGCAAGGCCAGCCTGTATCACCACTTCCCGACCAAGGAGGCGCTGGGCGTCGCGGTGATCCGCGCGGCCACGCAGGGCTTCAAGGACTGGGACGCCGCCCGGGCGCGCGAGCCGAAGGACGCGCTCGAATCGTATTTCCGCATGTACCGCAACACGCTCAGGGCCGGCTCGGGCATGTGCCCCGCGGGGGCGGTGGCCCCCGGATGGGGCGTCATCAACGACGAGCTGCGCCTGGCCGTGCAGGAGCTGCGCAACACGCAGGTGACGTGGCTCACCGGCGTGCTGGGCGCGCTGATGACGCAGCGCAAGGCCGGCGCCTCGGTCGCCTCGCTGGCCGCCTACGTGTTCTCGGTTTGCCAGGGCGCGCTGCTGTCTGCTCGCATGACAGGCCGCGTCGACGACTTCGACGAAGCCATCGCCCAACTCAGGAGTTCCTTGCCGGGCTGAGTCCTGGCCTCGCGCAGGCACGCTTCGGCGTGCTTATTTTTCGACCTTGAAGCCTACCGATTGGATGGTAGTCAAATCTGCTGGAGTCCATGTCATGAAAGCCGTCATTTCCGCCTACGCCCGTTCCCCGTTCCACTTCGCGAAGAAAGGCGCGCTCGCCGAGGTGCGGCCCGACACGCTCGCCGCCGGCGTGGTGCGCGGCCTGCTGCAGCGCACCGACCTCGATCCCGCATTGCTCGAAGACGTGATTCTCGGCTGCGCCTACCCCGAGGCCTCGCAGGGCAACAACCTCGCGCGCATCGTCGGGCTGCTGGCTGGCCTTCCGCACGAAGTGGGCGGCATGACGGTGAACCGCTTCTGCGGCTCGTCGATGCAGGCCGTGCATATCGCCGCCGCGCAGATCGAGGCGGGCATGGGCGAGGCCTTTCTCTGCGTGGGCGTGGAGTCGATGACGATGGTGCCGCAGGGCGGCTTCAACTTCTCGCCGAGCCCTGAGCTCAAGGAGAACACCGATGCGTACATCTCGATGGGCGAGACCGCCGAGAACGTCGCGCAGCGCTGGAACGTGAGCCGCGCCGACCAGGAGGCCTTCGCGGTGGAGTCGCACTGCAAGGCGGCCGAGGCGCGCGCGCAGGGGCGGCTCGCGGGCGAGATCGTGCCGGTGCGCCTGGCTTCGGGCGATGTCGTCGATGCCGATGGCTGCATCCGCCCGACCACTTCCGCCGAAGCGCTGGCGAACCTCAAGCCCGCGTTCCGCCCCGATGGCCTGGTGACGGCTGGCACATCCTCGCCGCTGACCGATGGCGCGGCGGCGGTGCTGGTCACCAGCGACGAGTTCGCGGCGAAGCACGGCCTGAAGGCGCTGGCGCGCATCCGCTCGTTCGCGACCGTGGGCGTCGACCCGGCGATCATGGGCATCGGCCCCATTCCCGCCACGCGCAAGGCGCTGGCCCGTGCGGGCCTGAGTGCAGCCGACCTCGACGTGATCGAGATCAACGAAGCCTTTTCCTCGCAGGCGCTGGCCTGCATCCGCGACCTCGGGCTCGACCCGGCGAAGATCAACCTCGACGGCGGCGGCCTGTCCATCGGCCATCCGCTGGGCGCGACCGGTGCGCGCATCACCGGCAAGGCGGCCTCGCTGCTGGCGCGCGAGAACGGCCGCTACGCGCTGGCCACGCAGTGCATCGGTGGAGGGCAGGGGATCGCGACGATCCTCGAGCGCGTCTGAACGCCGGCCGCCCGAGAATGACGATCGCCACCCACAACAAAGGAGACCCCATGGCCAAGCTGTATCTCGAGGACCTGAAGGTCGGCGACCGTTTTCGAAGCGCCGAGCACGCGCTCGACGCGGCGCAGATCAAGGCCTTCGCGCAGCAGTTCGATCCGCAGCCTTTTCACACTGACGAAGAGGCCGCCAAGAGCACCTTCTTCGGTGGCCTCGCCGCGAGCGGCTGGCACACGGCCGCGCTCACGATGAAGCTGCTGGTCGAAAGCGGCATCCCGCTGGCCGACGGCATCATCGGCTCGGGCGGCGAGCTGCAATGGCCCAAGCCGACACGTCCCGGTGACGTGCTGCACGTGGAGAGCGAAATCATCGACATCGTGCCCTCGCGCTCCAAGCCCGGTCGCGCGATGGTGGCGATGCGCTGCCAGACGCTCAACCAGAATGGCGACGTGCTGCAGCACTTCACGCCCAAGCTGGTGGTGCAGGCCCGTCCGGCCTGAGCCGAAGAAGAGAACAAGGCCGAAGGCCGCGGCCTCAGGCCTTGTCCTGTGTCTGCGAGAGCTGGCGCAGTTCTTCCGCGCTGAAGCCCGCCCGTCCGCGCGCCTCGAGGTTGAAGGGCGGCTTGTGGCGAGGCGCGTCGTAGCGCGCCACGAGCCCGGGGTAGGCAGCTTCCGGGTCGATGCCCGCTCGCTCGCACAGCCAGCGATACCAGTGGTTGCCGATGGCCACGTGGCCCACCTCGTCGCGCAGGATGATGTCGAGGATCTCCACCGCGCGCAGCGCATCGGGCGTGTTCACGCGCTTGAGCTTGCCCTGGATGAGCGGCGTGGCGTCGAGCCCGCGCGCCTCCAGCGTGCGCGGCACCAGCGCCATGCGGGCGAGCACGTCGTCCTTGGTCTTCTCGCACATGTTCCACAGGCCGTCGTGGCCGGGGAAGTCGCCATAGCGCCAGCCCATGTCCTGCAGGTGCGCGTGCAGCAGCGTGAAGTGCAGCGCTTCTTCGTGGGCCACGCGCAGCCAGTCGCGGTAGTAGGCCTCGGGCATGCCGTCGTAGCGCCACATGGCGTCGAGCGCGAGGTTGATCGCGTTGAACTCGATGTGGCAGATCGAATGGATCAGCGCCGCGCGTCCCTCGGTGGTGAAGGGCGAGCGTTTCTGCACGGCCGTGGCGGCCACGCGCAGCGGGCGCTCGGGGCGGCCCGGTACGCCGAGATCGTCTCCCGCGGTGCGGATGGTTTCGGCTGCTATGGAATCGGTAGCGCCGTCCGCAGAGGTGGCGCGGATGGCACGGGTGGCGGCCACCTTTTCGTCGGGATCTGTAAGGCGAAGCGCGGCCAGCGCGCTCAATCGGGGGTGCATCCCTACAATTCTAGGTTTTGACCTTGCAGGGACCGGAACAATGGCGCTCTACGAACTCGACGGTGTGGCACCCCAGGTGGGCGAAGGTGCATGGGTGGCCGACAGCGCGGAGGTGATGGGCAACGTCAGGCTGGCGGACAACGCCAACGTGTGGTTCGGCGCGGTGCTGCGCGGCGACACCGAGACGCTGAGCATCGGGCGCAACAGCAACATCCAGGACCTGTCGGTGCTGCACGCCGACATCGGCTGTCCCCTGACCGTCGGCGACAACGTGACGGTGGGTCACCAGGTGATGCTGCACGGCTGCACCATAGGCGACAACACGCTGATCGGCATCCAGGCGGTGGTCTTGAATAACGCGAGGATCGGCCGCAATTCGATCGTTGGTGCCGGCAGCGTGGTGACCGAGGGCAAGGAGTTTCCCGACAACTCGCTCATCATGGGCTCGCCCGCCAAGGTGGTTCGCACCCTCGACGACGAGGCGGCCGCCAAGCTGCGCCAAGGTGCGGAGAATTACGTGGCCAATGCGCGGCGCTTCGCCAAGGGCCTCAAGAAGATCGCCTGACCGCATCGGTCGCAGGCATACACACAGAAAGAAGACGTTTTGAGCGAGCTGCACAAATTCCTGTTCGATGGCCTGCCTGTGCGCGGCATGATCGTGCGCCTGACGGATGCCTGGCAGGAGATCCTCGCTCGGCGCGCCTCCAACACCTCCACCGGCGCCTACCCGCCGCCCGTGGCCGAACTGCTCGGCGAGATGACGGCCGCGGCCACGTTGATGCAGGCCAACATCAAGTTCAACGGTGCGCTGATCCTGCAGATCTTCGGCGATGGCCCCGTCAAGGTGGCTGTGGCCGAGGCCAAGCCCGACCTGAGCCTGCGCGCCACCGCCAAGGTGATGGGCGAGCTGCCGGCTGACGCGCACCTGCCCGACATGGTCAACGTGAACAACAAGGGCCGCTGCGCGATCACGCTCGATCCCAAGGACAAGCTGCCGGGCGCCACCCCCTACCAGGGTGTCGTACCGCTCTTCGGCGACAACGGCGAAAAGCTCGGCAAGCTCAGCGACGTGCTGCAGCACTACATGCTGCAAAGCGAGCAGCTCGACACCACGCTGGTGCTGGCCGCCGACGACAAGGTTGCCGCCGGCCTCCTGATCCAGCGCCTGCCGGTGAAGGGCGAGGGCAATCTCGAAGGCACGTCCGACAAGGACCACGACCAGGCCAACGAAGACCAGATCGGCCGCAACGAGGACTACAACCGCATCTCGATCCTCGCGTCGAGCCTGACGCGCGACGAGCTGCTCACGCTCGACGTCGAGACCATCCTGCGCCGCCTGTTCTGGGAAGAGAAGCTGCTGCGCTTCGAGCCGCAAGCCGGCCTGCTCGGCCCGCACTTCGCATGCACCTGCGGCCGCGAGCGCGTGGCGCAGATGATCCGCGGCCTCGGCGTGGAAGAGGCCGAGAGCATCCTCGCCGAGCGCGGCGACATCGAGGTGGGCTGCGACTTCTGCGGCAAGCAGTACCGCTTCGACGCGGTGGATGCAGCGCAGCTGTTCACGCCGGTGGGCGACCGCGTTCCGGGCAGCCCGGTCGTGCAGTAAAGGCCTGAAGGCTGCAGGCGGCCGCCGGGCCGCCGGATGTCATCGGGGGGCGTCGTCGAAGCCACCGAACGAGATATCCGGCGCGCTCGTGTTGTGCTTCGAAGGCAGGCTGCGCCCGAAGCGCACCTGCGTGGCCTGCAGGCTCTTCACCTCTGGCAGCGGCAGCACCTGCTGCGCCGCCTGGGGCGACGCCTGCCAGCGCACCTCGCTCACGTCGGCGTTGTCGGGCGTGACGTACATCGAGCGCAGCACCGCGAAGGGCTGGGCGCTCGCGGTGGGCTTGGACAGCGTCACGTCGAGCGCGGTGCGCACGCGGCTGATTTCGTCCACCCGCACGGCAGCGCTGCCGCCGTTGGTGAAGCGCACGTTGATCGCCAGCGGCCGGGGCACGATGCGGATCGACGCGATGTTCACCACCGGCCGCGCGGCTGCCTCGACCGGACCGAGCAGGAACGAGGAGCCGTACACGCCGTCGCCGAAGCGCGCCTCGGGCAGCGGCTTGAGGCGCCAGTAGCCGTCGGACGGATAGAGCACGATGGCTTCGAGCGCCTTGCCGTTTTCTTTCCTGAACACCTGCAGCAGATGAAAGCCGCTGTCCTTGCGCTTGCCCACCTGCACGGGTACGCGCTGCGGGCGCCAGAAGCTCGGCAGGGTCATGCCGACGATGCGCCACTGGGCGTTGTCCATCAGCACCACGGTGCGCTTGCGAAAGCGGTAGGCTGGGTCGGTGGGATGCTCGCCGCCGTCGAAGTTGCAGCCCGAGAAGTCGGGCGCGGTGACGTCGTTGCCGATCTTGTCGAGGTAGTCGGGCTGCAGCGCCTCGATGCGCATGCGGCGGATGCCTTCGCCGCGCAGGGTCAGCGAGACGTTGTCTTCCTCGGCGCAGGCGGTGGTGGTGGTTCCGTTCTCTACGGTGGCCGCGATGGGCGCCGCGTGGGCCGGGCCAATGGCGGACAGCAGCAGGGCGGCAGGAAGAAGCGCGATGCGCGCGACGGTCGAAAAGGGCATCGGGTCTCCGGTAGGAAAGGGTGCTGCGCGCTACTCGCGGCGCGCGATGAGATCGCTGAAGAGCCTATGTTCGCATTCCGGGTCGGAGCATTTCTCGCAAGGCCACGACCAGGAGGCGGGTTTCGCGTCGGACCTGGCGCGCGTGCGCGGCCGGCCCTCGTTGCCCGCGATGGAGACGATGGCGTTCCATGCGTTGGCCAGCCGCTCGCCGCCGCTGCCGTGCACCACGGCATACGAGAGCTTCGCGCCCGCGAGCGCGGCGCGCACCAGCGTGTCGGTCGGCTGCTGCGCATGCGGGCCGTCGCGCATGTCGTCGGCCACCCAGGGCAGGTCGAGTGCGGTCAGCAGCGTGATGGCGTAGCGCCGCTGGGCCGCCAGCGCGCTGTCGTAGATCGAGGTGTCGGCGAAGAGCTGCTCGCTGTAGACGGCGGTCATGAGCGCGGTGGTGTCGGCCACCACCACGCCGGTGGCGGCCGCGAGCGCGATGCGGCGGGTCTGCTCGTCGGCGATGGCCTGCTGCTCGTCGGGGCGCGGCGTGCGGCCCTCGCGCTCGCACCATTCGCGCAGGTATTCGCTCACCAAGGTCGTCGGAACGTCGCGGTCCTGCAGGCGCTGCGCGATGGCGCGGGCCAGTTCGGTCTTGCCGGTGCTCTCGGCGCCCACGAGGGCGATGACGCAGCCGGTCGGCAGCACGGGCGTCATGCGTGCGCTGCCCTGGCGGCCGCGGGCATGCGCTGGCGCCAGGCGAGGTAGCCGGCCACGCTGAGCACGGCGAACACCGTGTAAAGGCCCACGGTGAGCCACAGGCCTTTGTGGATGAAGAGGCCCACGCTGACGATGTTCACCGCCAGCCAGATCAGCCAGTTCTCGATGAACTTGCGCCCGAGCAGGAACTGCCCGACCAGGCTCAGCCCGGTGGCGAAACCATCCCACCAGGGCACGTCGGTGTCGGTGAAGCGGCGCAGGAAGAGGGCGACAGCCGGCCATGCCAGAGCGCAGGCGAGCAGTGTGAGCGCGATGCCGCGCGACGAAAGGCGGCTGACGTGCAGCGCACTGCCGTCGGCGCGGTGGCCGCGAAGCCACTGCGTCCAGCCCCAGAGGGCGACCAGCGCGAAGAAGACCTGGAGCGAGGCGTCGCCGTAGATGCGAGCCTTGGCGAACACCGCCACGTAGAGCAGCGAGCTGGCGATGGCCAGCGGCCATCCCCAGTGGATCTCGCGCATGTTGCAGCCGACCATGGCGAGCGCGAGCACGGCGGCGACGAGTTCGAGCCAGCTGACGGGAGAGCCCCAGAGCAGGAATGCCGGGGCCGAGAGAAGCTCCGGGATCAGATTTGCCCCCGGAGGGCACCGTCGCAGTCTGTTCGTGGGACACCGCGGAACCGGCTTTGCCGGGCCGCTGGTGTCGCCCCCTGGAAGGGGGTTGGCGAAGCGACACGAAGTGCGCGAAGACTGGGGGGCATCCTAATGAGCGATCTGCACGAACACTTCGTTGGGCTTGACCATGCCGAGTTCCGCCCGCGCACGCTCCTCGACCATCTCGAGGCCGTCCTTGAGGTCGTTGACCTCCGAGGCCAGGCGCTCGTTGTTCAGCGTGGCCTTGGCATTGGCTTCCTTCTGGTCGGCCAGCTTGGTGCGCAGCTGGGCCACGTCGCGCACGCTGCCGCGCCCGTTCCACAGCTGCCACTGGAGGATGGCCAGCAGGAGCAGCAGGACGATCGGAGGAACGAAGCGGGCGCGCATGCCGCGTGGCGTCCAGGTGTTACTTCAGGTTGTAGAACGCGCCGCGGCCCGGGTAGACGGCAATGTCGCCGAGGTCTTCTTCGATGCGCAGCAGCTGGTTGTACTTGGCGATGCGGTCCGAACGCGACAGCGAGCCGGTCTTGATCTGGCCGGCGTTGGTGCCCACGGCGATGTCGGCGATGGTGCTGTCTTCGGTTTCGCCCGAGCGGTGCGAGATCACGGCGGTGTAGCCTGCGCGCTTGGCCATCTCGATGGCGGCGAAGGTCTCGGTCAGCGTGCCGATCTGGTTGATCTTGATCAGGATCGAGTTGGCGATGCCCTTCTCGATGCCTTCCTGCAGGATCTTGGTGTTGGTGACGAACAGGTCGTCGCCCACCAGCTGCACGCGCTTGCCCAGGCGTTCGGTCAGGTGCTTCCAGCCGTCCCAGTCGCCTTCGTGCATGCCGTCTTCGATGCTGATGATCGGGTACTTGTCGACCCAGGTCGCGAGCATGTCGGTCCAGCTTTCGGACGTGAGCGAGAGATTCTCGCCCGACAGCACGTACTTGCCGTCCTTGTAGAACTCGCTGGCCGCGCAATCCAGGCCCAGGGCGATCTGTTCGCCGGCGGTGTAGCCGGCCTTGTCGATGGCTTCCAGGATCAGCTGGATGGCCGCTTCATGGCTTTCGACGCTGGGAGCGAAGCCGCCTTCGTCGCCCACCGCCGTGCTGATGCCGCGGTCGCCCAGGATCTTCTTCAGCGCATGGAACACTTCGGCGCCGTAGCGCACGGCCTCGCGGAAGCTCTTGGCGCCCACGGGAATGATCATGAATTCCTGCAGGTCGAGGCTGTTGTTGGCGTGCGCGCCGCCGTTGATGACGTTCATCATCGGCACCGGCAGCTGCATGCCGCCCATGCCGCCGAAGTAACGGTACAGCGGCAGGCCCGACTCTTCCGCAGCGGCGCGGGCCACGGCCATCGACACGGCGAGAGTGGCGTTGGCGCCCAGGCGGCCCTTGTTGTCGGTGCCGTCGAGGTCGATCATCGTGCGGTCCAGGAAGGCCTGTTCGCTGGCGTCCAGGCCGAGCACGGCTTCCGAGATCTCGGTGTTGATGTTCTCGACGGCCTTCAGCACGCCCTTGCCGAGATAGCGGCTCTTGTCGCCGTCGCGCAGCTCGATGGCTTCGCGCGAACCGGTCGACGCGCCCGAGGGCACGGCAGCGCGGCCCATGGTGCCCGATTCGAGCAGCACGTCGCACTCGACGGTGGGGTTGCCTCGGCTGTCGAGAATTTCGCGGCCGACGATGTCAACGATTGCACTCATCTTTTGTCTTTCTCTTTCGGTTCTCTTTGGCGGATGAATAAATGGGGCAGGGGGCTCAGAGGCCCTCGACGGCGATCATGTTCATGATCGCGGCGCCGGCACGCGCTTCGCGGGCCTTGAGGTATTCGGGCGTGTCGTAGAAGGCCTTGGCCTTCTCGAAACTGGCGAACTTGAGGATGACGACGCGCGTGGGCTTCCAGTCGCCCTCCAGCGGCTGCACCTGGCCGCCGCGCACGCACACCTCGGCGCCGTGCGCCTGCATGGCGGCGCTCGACCACTTCTTGTATTCCTCGTACTGCGTCGGGTTGGTCACCTCGACGTGGGCGATGACGTATCCATTGCTCATGCGACCGCCTTCAGTGCCTTGTTGGTGCTGCCCGCACCCTTTTCCTTGTGTTCGAGCGCCGCCTTGATGAAGGCGTTGAACAGCGGATGGCCGCCCCACGGGGTCGACTTGAACTCGGGGTGGAACTGCACGCCCATGAACCACGGGTGCACGTTCTGCGGCAGCTCGACGATCTCGGTCAGGTGCTCGCGTTGCGTGAGCGCGGAGATCACGAGGCCGGCGTTGCGCAGCTCGTCGAGGTAGTTCACGTTGGCTTCATAGCGGTGGCGGTGGCGCTCGGTGACCACGTCGCCGTAGATGCTGTGGGCCAGCGTGCCGGGAGACACGTCGGAGCTCTGCGCGCCCAGGCGCATGGTGCCGCCGAGGTCGGACTTTTCGTCGCGCGTCTTCACCGTGCCGTCGCGGTCCTTCCACTCGGTGATCAGCGCGATCACGGGGGTGGGCGTCTCGGGGTCGAACTCGGTGCTGTTGGCGTTCTTCAGGCCGGCCACGTGGCGGGCGTACTCGATGGTGGCGACCTGCATGCCCAGGCAGATGCCGAGGTAGGGCACCTTGCCTTCGCGGGCGAAGCGGGCGGCCGAGATCTTGCCTTCCACCCCGCGCTGGCCGAAGCCGCCGGGCACCAGGATGGCGTCGTACTTGGCCAGGCGCGAGACGTCCTGCGGCGAGATGGTCTCGGAGTCGATGTAGTCGATCTTCACGCGGGCATGGTTCTTCATGCCGGCGTGGCGCAGCGCCTCGTTGAGCGACTTGTAGCTGTCCGACAGGTCGACGTACTTGCCGACCATGGCGATCGAGACTTCCTTCTGCGGATGCTCGACCTCGTAGACCAGCTCGTCCCAGCGCTGCAGCTTGGCGGGCGGGGTGTTGATGCGCAGCTTGTCGCAGATCAGGCCGTCCAGGCCTTGCTCGTGCAGCATGCGGGGCACCTTGTAGATGGTGTCCACGTCCCACATGGAGATCACGCCCCATTCGGGCACGTTCGAGAACAGCGAGATCTTGGCGCGCTCGTCGTCGGGAATCGGGCGGTCGGCCCGGCACAGCAGGGCGTCGGCCTGGATGCCGATTTCGCGCAGCTTCTGCGCGGTGTGCTGCGTGGGCTTGGTCTTGAGCTCGCCGGCGGCGGCGATCCAGGGCACGTAGCTCAGATGCACGAAGGCCGAGTTGTTCGGGCCCATGCGCAGGCTCATCTGGCGAACGGCTTCCAGGAAGGGCAGCGACTCGATGTCGCCCACGGTGCCGCCGATCTCGACGATGGCCACGTCCACCTCGTGCGCCGTGCCGATGCCGGCGCCGCGCTTGATGTATTCCTGGATCTCGTTGGTGATGTGCGGGATCACCTGCACCGTCTTGCCGAGGTAGTCGCCGCGGCGTTCCTTCTCGAGCACGGTCTTGTAGATCTGGCCGGTCGTGAAGTTGTTGGCCTTGCGCATCCGCGTGTTGATGAAGCGCTCGTAGTGGCCGAGGTCGAGGTCGGTCTCGGCGCCGTCGTCGGTGACGAACACTTCCCCATGCTGGAAGGGCGACATCGTGCCGGGGTCGACATTGATGTACGGATCGAGCTTGATGAGGGTGACTTGGAGGCCGCGCGATTCGAGGATCGCGGCGAGCGAGGCGGAGGCGATTCCCTTGCCAAGGGAAGAAACGACACCACCGGTGACGAAGACAAATTTGGTCATGCCAGTTCCGGACTTTGCAATCCGGGCAGTGGGAAATTGCGATTGTATATGGCTCCCCCCCAGGCTCCGCGCGCTGCGCGCGCTTCTCCTTCCCCCTACCGGGGGCGGGCCGGCCGCTTCGGGCGGCCGTGCGCGGCGGCCCCGTGTGCGAGCTGAGGGTCATTACACTCCGGCGATATGCAAGATCTCGCCGGCAAACACATCGTTCTCGGTCTCACGGGCGGCATCGCCTGCTACAAGTCGGCCGAGCTGTGCCGGCTGTTCGTCAAGGCGGGCGCGACCGTCCAGGTCGTGATGACCGAGGCGGCGGAGCAGTTCATCACGCCCGTGACCATGCAGGCGCTCTCGGGGCGTACCGTCTACACCTCGCAGTGGGACGCGCGCGAGCCCAACAACATGCCGCACATCAACCTGAGCCGCGAGGCCGACGCGATCGTGCTGGCGCCCTGCAGTGCCGACTTCATCGCCCGGCTGGTGCAGGGCCGATCCGACGACCTGCTGAGCCTGATGTGCCTGGCCCGCCCGGTGGACCGCGTTCCGCTGCTGATCGCCCCGGCCATGAACCGCGAGATGTGGGGGCACCCGGCCACCCAGCGCAACCTGATGCAGGTCTCGGCCGACGGCGCGACCGTGCTGGGCGTGGGCAACGGCTGGCAGGCCTGCGGCGAAACCGGCGACGGGCGCATGCTCGAACCCGCGCAGCTGCTCGAGGACATCACGGCTTTCTTCAGTCCCAAGCTGCTGGCGGGGCAGAAGGTGCTGGTCACGGCCGGGCCGACCTTCGAGGCGCTGGACCCGATCCGCGGCATCACCAACCATTCGTCCGGCAAGATGGGCTTTGCCATTGCCCGCGCGGCCCGCGAGGCGGGCGCCGATGTCACGCTGGTGGCCGGTCCGGTGCACCTGCCCACCCCGCGCGGCGTGACCCGCGTCGACGTGCTCTCGGCGCAGGACATGCTCGAAGCGACCACCCGCGCAGCCCAGAGTGCTAGCATTTTCGTAGCTACAGCAGCCGTTGCCGACTGGCGCCCGGCCACCCAGAGCAACCAGAAGATCAAGAAGGACGGCAGCGGCAGGACGCCGGTGCTGAACTTCACCGAGAACCCGGACATCCTTCTCACCGTCGCGAAGAGCGAGCGGGCCCAGTCGAAGAAGCTCTACTGCGTGGGCTTCGCCGCCGAGAGCGAGAACCTCGCCGAGCACGCCAAGGCCAAGCGCGAGCGCAAGGGCATCCCGCTGCTGGTGGGCAACATCGGCCCGCTGACCTTCGGCCAGGACGACAACGCGCTGCTGCTGGTGGACGCCAATGGCGCGCGCGAGCTCCCGCGCGCACCCAAGCTCACGCTGGCGCGCGAGCTCATGACCGAGATCGCGGCGCGTCTTGCCGACTGGAGGGTCTGATGAATCCCCAATGGAACACACCGCCGAATGGCGACTTCGCCCGCTACGTCGAGAGGCTGTCCGCGCAGGCGGCGCTGCCCAAGCGAACGGCCGCGCTCGGTGAGCATGGGCTCGATGTCGGCATGACGCCGATCCCCAGCCCGCAAGGGCAGGGGCAAGGCCCCGTCACCGCCGCGATGCAGCGCCCCGAGCTTCCCAACGGCGAAGTGCCCAGGAAGGCGTCGGGCTCCTTCGATCCGGCGCTGCTCAAGGTGCTGAGCGTCGGCGGCGCGCTGGTGTTCCTCGTGCTGTGGGCAGCGGGCGTGCCGTTCGGCGTGCTGCTCGTGCTCGCGGCGCTGGCCGCCTGGTTCGGCAAGAAATTGAAGGGCGTGAAGCTCACCCCCGGCGTCGCCAAGTGGCAGCAGGTGCTGGAAGAGGCGGCCCGCAAGCAAAGAGAACAGCAACAGAAGCAAGGCAACAACTAAGTGAAAGTCGACGTCCGCATCCTCGATCCGCGCATGGTGGATCAACTTCCCGCATACGCCACCCCCGGAAGCGCCGGCCTCGACCTGCGAGCCTGCCTCGATGCCCCCATCACGCTGGAGCCCAACGGCTGGCAGCTGGTGGGCACCGGCATCGCCATCCATCTGGCCGACCCGGCCTATGCGGCGCTGATCCTTCCGCGCTCGGGGCTGGGCCACAAGCACGGCATCGTGCTGGGCAACCTCGTCGGCCTGATCGACAGCGACTACCAGGGTGAGCTGAAGATCAGCGCCTGGAACCGCAGCGACACGCCCTTCGTGCTGAATCCGATGGAGCGGCTGGCCCAGCTGGTGATCGTGCCCGTGGTGCAGGCGCAGTTTCGTGTGGTCACAGAATTTGCACCCACGCAACGCGGCGAGGGCGGCTACGGCTCCACCGGCAAACATTGAGCGGATCTTGAAGGGCGCGAAGGGCCCACGGGGTTTCCGGGCGGTAAAGAACGGAACCTGCGCAGGCCGCGCGGCCTCGAAGGTTTCAGTGTGTGAATTGCGTCATCGCGGCGGTTGCTGCGGCGTTAGTCAGGCACACGCAGGGTGTATGCATCCATGATGCAAGCACCGTTCTATCCGAGGAGCCTCCCAACATGAAGATCTCAATGCGCTTTGTTTCCGTCACCGCTTCCGTGCTGGCCATCGCCACGCTCACGGCGTGCGTGGCACCGGCGCCGGTCTACCAGACCTCGCGCTATCCGTACCAGGCGCCTCCGCAAGCAATCCAGTACCGTGAAGCCTCCTACGTCGAATACGGCCACGTGGCCAACATCGAGGTGCTGCGCAGCGAAACCGCCGGCACCGGCACCACGGGCGGCGGCGCCGTCGCCGGCGGTGTGATCGGCGGCGTGGTGGGCAACCAGTTCGGCCGCGGCAACGGCCGTGCCGCAGCCACCGCGCTGGGCATCGTGGGCGGGGCCCTGCTGGGCAACACCATCGAGGCGCAGCAGAACGGCCCGCGCGCCTATGAAATCTACCGGGTGTCGGTGCAGACCGACCGGGGCGGCTACCGCGCCTTCGACGTGCAGAGCCCCGGCGACCTGCGCATCGGCGACCGCGTGCGCATCGACAACGGCCAGATCTCGCGCATGTAAGCGGCCGTTCTTCCAGACGTGAAAAAGCCGGGCAATGCCCGGCTTTTTCATGTTCGCCTGCAGGCCGGGTTCAGCGCATCAGTGCAGCGTCTGGTTGCCCGGCGCCATCGGCGCGACCTTGAAGAAGCCCGTGCCCGCCGTGCCGCGGCCCACTTCTTCCTCCGTGGCCTCGCGCACCGAGCGCACCGTGATGTCGAGCCGGATCGCAATGCCCGCCAGCGGATGGTTGCCATCGAGCACCAGGTGGTCGGGATAGATTTCGGCCACGGTGTAGATCGCGTCCTTAGGAATGGCGCCGTTCACGCCCTTGGGCAGGGCGGAGCCGTCGAAAGTCATGCCTTCTTCGGTGCCCTCGGGAAAGAGCGAGCGCGGCTCCAGGAAGAGCAACTGATCGTTGAAGTCGCCGAAGCCCTGTTCGGGTTCGATCTGCAACTGCACCCGGGCGCCGGGCTCATGGCCCTGCAGGGCCGCTTCGATCACGTCGAAGAGATCGTCGCCGCCGACCATGAATTCCACCGGCTCGTCGAGCACGTCCAGCACGTCGCCGAGCGTGTCTTTCATCGTCCAGGTCAGGCCGACCACGCATTGTTCAGAGATTTCCATTGCAGAATTCTCCCATGGAGATTAACCAACCGCTGCCCTTGCTGGGCGGCCTGAGTGCCGCGCAGTTCATGCGGCGGCATTGGCAGAAGAAGCCCTTGCTCGTTCGCCAGGCGATACCCGCGATGGTGCCACCAATAGCGCGTGCCGAGTTGTTCGCCTTGGCCGAGCGCGAGGATGTCGAATCGCGCCTGATCCGCCACGGCAAGGCCGGCTGGTCGCTCAAGCACGGCCCCCTGGCCCGGCGCGCCTTGCCGTCGCTGAAGCAGCCGGCCTGGACGCTGCTGGTGCAGGGCGTCGACCTGCACCACGAGGGCGTGCACCAGCTGATGCGGCAGTTCCGCTTCCTGCCCGATGCGCGCCTCGACGACCTGATGATCAGCTACGCGAGCGACACCGGCGGCGTCGGCGCGCATTTCGACAGCTACGACGTGTTCCTGCTGCAGGCGCAGGGGCGCCGGCGCTGGTCCATCGGCAAGCAGAGCGATCTGCGGCTGCAGCAGGGCCTGCCGCTCAAGATTCTGGAGAACTTCGAGCCCGAGCAGACCTTCGTGCTCGAGCCCGGCGACATGCTCTACCTGCCGCCGCGCTACGCCCACGACGGCGTGGCCGTGGGCGACGACTGCATGACGTATTCCATCGGCCTGCGCTCGTCGGCCCTGGGCGAGCTGGGTGCAGACCTGCTGGCGCGCATGGCGCAGGCCTATGCGGAAGACCTGGAAGGCGCGGGCCCCACCGAGCTCGCGCGCTACCGCGATCCGACGCAGCCCGCCGTCGATGCGCCCGCCGCGATGCCAGCGGCCCTGCAGGGCTTCGCGCGCAAGGCCATCGAGGCCGCGCTGCGCGATGCCGATGCCGTCGACCGCGCACTGGGCGAGTCGCTCACCGAGCCCAAGGCCAACGTCTGGTTCGGTGAAGGCGGCGAGGCGCCCGATGCCATGCAGCATGTGAAGCTCGACCGCCGCACGCGCATGCTCTACGACGCACGGCACATCTACATCAACGGCGAGAGCTTCAGAGCAGGCGGAGCTGATGCGACGCTGATGCGCAAGCTGGCCGACCGGCGCGAACTCGGTCCGCGCGAACTCGCGCGCGCCAGCGAAGGTGCTCTTGCATTGCTCGGCGAGTGGTGCGAGGCAGGGTGGCTTCATGCCGGATGAGGCGCAAGGTCCATCGCTGCCCGAAGGGCGCTTCGACGGTCGCGAAGCCTTCGATGCGCTGCTGCGCAACGCGCTCTCGGCCGCGGCGCGCGAAGGCTGGAAGGAAATCGTCTTCAGCGACCCCGACTTCGCCGACTGGCCCCTGGGCGAGCGCGCGACCATCGAGGCGCTGCAGGCCTGGGCCGCGAGCGGCCGCCGCCTGATGCTGCTCGCGCAACGCTTCGACGTTCTCGAACGTGGCCACGCGCGCTTCGTGCCGTGGCGACGCCTGTGGGACCACATCATCGAATGCCGCGCCACCGGCAAGGCCGCGGGCTGCGAAGTGCCCAGCGCCATCTGGACGCCCACATGGTTCGTGCACCGCATCGACCCCGAACGCAGCAGGGGCGTGAGCGGCGCCGATTCGCGCGCGCGCCGCGAATTGCGCGAGGCCATCGACGAGTGCTGGCGCATGGGCCGGCCCGCGTTTGCGGCATCGACGCTCGGCTTGTAAGCCAATGCCGCGAATGCGGCCGCGAGACATATTCGGGCGGATATGCAGGTCTAGAATTTTTTCGTTCCAGCTCTTCATTGCCAAAGGAGTTTCCATGAAGAAGTCATCGTCCGTCCTGATCGCCTCGCTGATTGCCGCTGCCGCGCTCGTCGCCTGCGGGAAGAAGGAGGATGCAGCGCCGGCTGTCGTGACGCCGCCTCCTGCGCCCGTGACTGAACCCGCACCTGCTCCGACCCCCGCGCCTGCTACCGATCCGGCCGCATCGTCTTCGTCGTCTGCAACGCCGGCTCCGAATGCACAGTCCGCGCTCGATGCGGCGAACGCAGCCACCGAGGCAGCGAAGAAGAATGAAGCGCCGAAGCAGTAAGCAGCAGCGTTGCATCAGCCAATCAAAAAGCCGCCATGAGGCGGCTTTTTTCTTAGGAGAGCGTGAGCACGTCGGTGAGAGTGCTGACGTTCGCGCTCAGACGTCGAGCCAGGGCGAGCCTCCGGCAGCCGTGGCCGTCAGCATCTCCGCCTCGTTGCCACCCAGCGCCTCGGCCATGAGGCGGCGCACGATCTCGGGCCGGTTGTTCTGCTCGCTCAGGTGCGCCGCGACCACGTGTCGCAGCCCGTCGTGCAGAAGCGCGCGTGCGATCTCGGCCGCGGCGGTGTTCGACAGGTGCCCGTAGTTGCCGCCCACGCGGTGCTTCAGGAAGGGCGGGTAGCTCGAGTTCGCGAGCAGTTCGCTGTCGTGGTTGAACTCCAGCAGCAACGAATGCACGCCGACGAGCCGGGCCAGCACGTGGGCCGTGGCGTGGCCCAGGTCGGTCAGCACGCCCAGCGTGCGATTGCCGTCGGTACAGCGCAGCTGCAGCGGTTCGCGCGCGTCGTGCGGAACGGTGAAGGGCTGCACGCAGATGTCGCCAACCGTGAATTCGGCGTCGTCGCGCGCAATGTTCAAAAGGCCCTCGAAGTCGCGCCCGCCGGTGGCGAGCCAGGTGCCTTCGCTCATCCAGACGGGAATGCGGTTGCGCCGCGACAGCGTGTGGGCACAGCCGATGTGGTCGCCGTGCTCGTGGGTCACGAAGACCGCGTCGATGTCGCTGGCTGCAAGGCCTGCCTGGGCCAGGCGCAGGTCGAGCTGCTTGAGGCCGAAGCCGCAGTCGACGAGAAGGCGGGAGGTGCGGCCGGCGCTGGTCGTCTCGACCAGCGCGGCGTTGCCCGTGCTGCCGCTGCCGAGGCTTCGGAAGCGGAGCATGCGGGTTATCTCAGGTCGTCGGCGATGACCTTGACGATGCGCTCGGCGTTGACCGAGGTTTCGGGCGCGCCGGCTTCGTTGAGCACCGACACCGTGGTCGATTCGCCCTGGCTCTTGACCGAGATGCGGAACTTCGCGGGCGCTTCGGTCTTGCTCGAGCCACCGAACAGCTTGCCGAAGAAGCCGGGCTCCTTCTTGTCGGGGTTCGGCGGCACGTAGCGCACGAAGTACACGCCGGCGCTGCGGTCGCGGTCTTCCACGGTGAAGCCGGTGCGGTCGAGCGCCAGGCCGACGCGGCGCCATGCGCGGTCGAAGCCTTCGCTGATCTGCACGACCGGCTGGTTGCCGACCTTGGCGATGGTGGCGGTCTTGGGCGTCGCGGTGGTCGCGGCCAGGATCTTCGACTGCTCCTGCGACACGCCGAGCTTCACCATCAGGCGGCGCAGGAATTCGGTCTCGAGCTCAGGATCGCTGGGGCGGGGCTGCCACACGGTCTGGTCCTGGCGGGAGTTGTTGTAGACCTCCTGCATGCCGCGATGGCTGATGAAGATCTCGGTGCCGGTCGGTGTGCGCTCCAGGCGGGTGCGGAAGCGGTCGAGTTCACCGGTGGAGTAGACCGAGTCGACCAGCTTGCCCAGCGTGCCGCGGATGATGTCCTGCGGCAGCTTGGCGCGGTTCTCGGCCCAGTCGGTTTCCATGATGCCCAGGTTGCGCTGGTCGGTGGTCAGCAGGAAGCCGCTTTCCTGCCAGAAGTCCTTCACCGGGTCCCAGAGCTGGTCGGGCGTGCGGTTGACGACGATCCAGCGCTGCGTGCCCGAGCGCTCCATGCGCACGTCGCCGATGTTGGTCACGGCGGTGGGGATGCCGGGGGCGTTGGCGATGCCTGCCTGGTACGAATTGGCCGTCACGGCGCCGCCGGGGATGGCGTAGCGGTTGTCGCGCGAAAGCTGGGAGAGATCGGGTGGGACTTCGAGCGTCGGGGCCTTGCCTGCGCTCTTGTAGTCGATCTTGTCGCTCTCGAGGACGGAGCAGGCGGCGAGGCTGGCAACGAGGGCCAGCAGTGCAAGTCGCGAAAGGTTCTTCAACGTCGTCTTCCTTGTTGGAATGGTTCGGTCAATCTAGGGGCCGCAGTGCCCGCCGCCATCTCTGAGCGCGGTTCGGGCAAAAGGTTGCTTAACCTTGCTGCGGCCAGGGGAAAGGCAGGTCCGGGACGTGCGGAAAAGAGGCGTTCAACCCTTCAGCAGGCCGGTGGCGCGCAGGGCGCCTTCGACCGCGGGACGGCTCGCTTCGCCGAGTTCGGTGAGCGGCAGGCGCAGCGCGCCGCCACACAGGCCGAGCCGGGCCATGGCCCACTTCAGCGGAATCGGATTGGGCTCGACGAACAGGTTGCGATGCAGCGGCATGAGCTCGAACTGGATCTGCATGGCGCGCTTCACGTCGCCAGCCAGCGCGGCGACGCACAGCTCGTGCATCTTGCGCGGCGCGACGTTGGCCGTGACGCTGATGTTGCCCTGGCCGCCGCAGAGCATGAGCGCGACCGCTGTCGGGTCGTCGCCGGAGTAGACGGCGAAGTTCTTCGGCACTTCGCGGATGAGCCACTGGGCCCGCTCGATGTTGCCGGTGGCTTCCTTGATGCCGATGATGCCGGGCACCTGGGCCAGGCGCAGCACGGTGTCGTGCGCCATATCGGCGACGGTGCGCCCGGGCACGTTGTACAGCACGATGGGCAGGTCGCCCACGGCCTCCGCGATGGCCTTGAAGTGCTGGTACTGGCCCTCTTGGGTGGGCTTGTTGTAGTAGGGCACTACCTGCAGCTGCGAATCGGCGCCCACGCCCTTGGCGAACTTGGCGAGCTCGATGGCTTCCTTGGTGGAGTTCGCGCCGCAGCCGGCCATCACGGGGACGCGGCCCTTGGCCTGTTCGACCGAGACGCGGATGATTTCGCAGTGCTCCTCGACATCGACCGTAGGCGATTCGCCGGTGGTGCCGACCACGCCCAGGCAGTCGGTGCCTTCTTCGATGTGCCAGTCGATGAGCCGCCGCAGGGCGGGGTAGTCGACACTGCCGTCGTCGTGCATCGGCGTGACGAGTGCGACGATGCTGCCTGTCAGTTGCTCCAAGGGGAATCTCTTTGTCGGTAGACGAAAGCGCCGATTCTACTTACTCCGGCGCCCCGCCAGACAGCCGTCCCGGGCCCCCTAGTTTCCCTTAAGGAAGTGGCGCGCCGGCTGGCCGGAATCAGCCATCGCCGGTCGGACGGCGGCGATGCGCTGCACGAAGCGCTCCGGCTGCGCGATGAAGCCGTCCTCGTAGGCCACCACGCGCAACCCGGCGCAGGCGGCCAGCAGTTCGCCCGGCTGCAGCAGGAAGTCGGGCCGCGAAGGCTTGCCGACGGCTTCGTTGCCCGCGGCGAAGGTCTCGTAGAGCAGCACGCCGCCCGGTGCCACGGCACCCACGATGTCGGCCATGCGCGGACGCCAGAGGTAGTTGGTGACGATCACGGCACCAAAGGTCTGGCCGGAAAAGGGCCAGGGGCCCGATTCGATGTCCGCCTCGACGACCTGGCCGAAGGCGCCGGCTGTCGCCACGGCTTCGGGCGAACGGTCGACGCCAGTGACGGCATGCCCGCGCCCGGCGAACCACCGCATGTGCCGCCCGCCACCGCAGGCCACGTCGAGAACGCAAGCGCCGGGCGCCAGCAGGTGCGACCAGCGGACGATCCATTCGGAAGGGGCACCCAGGCCGTGCACTGGCGCTATTTCTTTCATAGCAATCCGCAACTCAGAAGCAGGACCAGATCTGGTCGACCAGCGTCACGAGGAAGTCCGGATGCACGTACAGCGCGAACACCCCGCCCAACACCGCCAGCGCGGCAGCCAGCCAGCCGGCGTGGACGATGTGATGTCGCATCTGCGGAGTCATGGTCCTGTTTTACACGCAAATCAGCCGGGCAGAGATCAGCCCGCCGCGCCCACGGGCTGGGGACCGCGCGAGATCGCGCTTTCCTTCACCGGCAGGTTGACCACCGCCGCGAACACGCCCAGCGCGATCGCGATGTACCAGACGATGTCGTAGCTGCCCGTGGTGTCGTACAGGTAGCCGCCGAGCCACACGCCCAGGAAGGAGCCGACCTGGTGGCTCAGGAACACGAAGCCGCTGAGCATCGAGAGATGCGCCACGCCGAAGATGCCCGCCACGATGGCATTGGTGGCCGGCACCGTGGAAAGCCAGAGGAAGCCCATCGCCGCCGAGAAGACATACACGCTCATCGGCGAGATCGGCGCCATCAGGAAGAGCGCGATCGACACCGCCCGCGCGAAGTAGATGGCCGCCAGGATCTTCCGCTTGGCCAGCTTCTGCCCCAGCAGCCCCACCGTGTAGGTGCCGAACACGTTGAACAGCCCGATCAGCGCCAGCGCATAGCCCGCCACTTCGGCCGGCAGGCTGCGATCGCGCAGGTAGGTCGGCATGTGGATGCCGATGAAGGCCAGCTGGAAGCCGCAGACGAAGTAGCCCGCCATCAGCAGCCCGAAGCTCGGGTAGCGGAAGGCCTCGCCCACCGCCTGCATCACCGATTGCTCACGGTGGCCGGCCAGCGCCGCCGTCTTCGGCTCGCGCAGCCCGAAGGCCAGGGGAACGATCACCAGCGCCAGCACCGCCACCACGGCCAGCGCCGTCTGCCAGCCCAGGTGGCCGATCAGCCGGCCCTCGATGGGCGCCATCAGGAACTGCCCGAACGAGCCCGCCGCCGCCGCCACGCCCATGGCCCAGGAGCGCCGCTCGGCCGGAATCTGCCGCCCGATCACGCCGTAGATCACCGCGTAGGTGGAGCCCGCCTGCGCCGCGCCGATCAGGATGCCCGCGCTCAGCGTGAAGAGCAGCGGCGTCGGCGAATGCGCCATGCCGAAGAGCCCCAGCGCATAGAGAAGCGACCCGCCGATCAGCACCCGGAACGCGCCGAACCTGTCGGCCAGCATGCCCGCGAACACGCCGAAGATGCCCCACGAGAGATTCTGGATAGCCAGCGCGAAGGAGAAGGTCTGCCGGCTCCAGTCCTGCGCCTGCGTGATCGGCTGCAGCCACAGGCCGAAGCCGTGGCGTATGCCCATCGACAGCGTGACGATCATCGCCCCGCAGATGAGGACTTGCTTGACCGATAGGGCGGGGGCGGCTGGAGATTGCATGACTTCGAATGTAACTATTCGCCTGCTTCGGCAGGTGGCGCGGTGGCCAAAGCCATTGATGATTTATCGGGTGGCTTTCGATGCGCGAAGGGCATCAAAGCCCGGCCTGTATGGGCATCCAGTTGTTTGGGCAGCGACTGACTACAATCCGCCCCCATGGCGACTCCCCCCAAGACTTCCCCCAGCTCATCGTCCGCATCCTCCGGCTACTCGGAAGGTTCCATCCGCGTGCTCAAGGGCCTCGAGCCCGTCAAGCAGCGCCCGGGCATGTACACCCGCACCGACAACCCGCTGCACATCATCCAGGAAGTGCTCGACAACGCCGCCGACGAGGCGCTGGCGGGCCACGGCAAGAAGATCAAGGTCACGCTGCACACCGACGGCTCGGTCAGCGTGGAAGACGACGGCCGGGGCATTCCCTTCGGCCTGCATCCCGAAGAGAAGGCGCCCGTGGTCGAGCTGGTCTACACCCGGCTGCACGCCGGCGGCAAGTTCGACAAGGGCTCGGGCGGCGCCTACAGCTTCTCGGGCGGCCTGCACGGCGTGGGCGTGTCGGTGACCAATGCGCTGTCGAAGCGGCTCGAGGTGGCCACGCACCGCGAGGGCTCGGTCGCGAAGCTTGCCTTCAGCGGCGGCGACGTGATCGAGGCGCTGGAGGTCCGCAAGCTCGAGGCCGGCGAACGCAAGCAGGGCACCACCGTGCGCGCCTGGCCCGACGCCAAGTACTTCGAGACCGCCGCGCTGCCCATGGGCGAGCTCACCCACCTGCTGCGCAGCAAGGCCGTGCTGATGCCCGGCGTGAGCGTCACGCTCACGAACGAGAAGACCAAGGAAAGCCAGCAGTGGCTCTACAAGGGCGGCCTGAGCGACTACCTGATGCAGACGCTCAACGGCGACCCGGTCATTCCGCTCTTCGAAGGCGGTGGCCATGCCGACAAGAACGCCGACAACTTCGCCGAGGGCGAGGGCGCCGACTGGGCCGTGGCCTTCACCGAAGAAGGCCAGCCGGTGCGCGAGAGCTACGTCAACCTGATTCCCACCAGCGCCGGCGGCACGCACGAAAGCGGCTTGCGCGACGGCCTGTTCACCGCCGTGAAGAGCTTCATCGAGCTGCACTCGCTGCTGCCCAAGGGCGTGAAGCTGCTGCCCGAGGACGTGTTCGCGCGCGCCTCCTACGTGCTGAGCGCCAAGGTGCTCGACCCGCAGTTCCAGGGCCAGATCAAGGAGCGTCTGAATTCGCGCGACGCGGTGCGCCTCGTGTCCAGCTTCGTGCGCCCCGCGCTGGAGCTGTGGCTCAACCAGCACGTCGACTACGGCCGCAAGCTCGCCGAGCTGGCCATCAAGGCCGCCCAGACCCGCCAGCGCGCCGGCCAGAAGGTCGAGAAGCGAAAAGGCTCCGGCGTGGCCGTGCTGCCCGGCAAGCTCACCGACTGCGAGAGCAAGGACATCAGCCACAACGAGGTCTTCCTGGTCGAGGGCGACTCGGCCGGCGGCAGCGCCAAGATGGGCCGCGACAAGGAGAGCCAGGCCATCCTGCCGCTGCGCGGCAAGGTGCTCAACACCTGGGAAGTGGAGCGCGACCGGCTCTTCGCCAACACCGAAATCCACGACATCTCGGTGGCCGTGGGCGTCGACCCGCACGGCCCCGGCGACACGCCCGACATGAGCGGCCTGCGCTACGGCAAGATCTGCATCCTCAGCGATGCCGACGTGGACGGCTCGCACATCCAGGTGCTGCTGCTCACGCTGTTCTTCCGGCATTTTCCGAAACTCATCGAAGCCGGCCACGTGTATGTCGCGAAGCCGCCATTGTTCCGGGTCGACGCCCCCGCGCGCGGCAAGAAACCGGCCTCCAAGGTCTATGCTCTGGACGAAGGCGAACTGACCGCCACGCTCGACAAACTTCGTAAAGATGGCGTGCGCGAAGGCGCCTGGAGCATCAGCCGCTTCAAGGGCCTGGGAGAAATGAGCGCGGAACAATTGTGGGAAACCACGCTCAATCCGGACACCCGGCGCCTGATGCAGGTCCAATTGGGCCGGTTCGATTTCACGTCCACCCAGGGCGAAATCACCAAGCTGATGGGCAAGGGCGAAGCGGCGGCGCGGCGCGAGCTCATGGAGTTGCGCGCCGATGACGTCGATATCGACGTCTGATTCCTCCTTTTTCCATTCGCACGCATGTCGGTTTTGAAGCGCTTGTTGCCATTGATCGTCCTGTTGCTTTGCGTGCAGCAGGGGCCAGCGCACGCCGCCGACATCTACGGCTACATCGACGCCAAGGGCAACGCGCACTTCGCTTCCGAGAAGATCGACGAGCGCTACCAGATCTTCTTCCGTGGCGGCCAGAGCTTTGACACCGCCAACGGCCTTTCCCCGATGGGCCGCGGCGTGGGCAAGCTCGACGGCAAGGTGCCGGCCGCCTCGCAGACGCTGCTGGCCATGTTCGAGGCCTCGCCGAGCTACAAGACCGCCAAGTCGGCGTTGCGGGACGCGTCGAGCAAGCACGCCATCGACTATGAGCTGCTGCAGGCGCTCATCGCCACCGAGTCTGGCTTCGACGCGCAGGCGGTCTCGCCCAAGGGCGCGATGGGCCTCATGCAGCTGATGCCCGCCACCGCGCAGCGCTACGGCGTGGCGGCGGACAAGCGCGCGACCATCGAGAAGAAGCTGTTCGACCCGCGCATCAACATCGCCGCCGGCTCGCGCTACCTGCGCGACCTGATCGCGATGTTCCCGGGGCAGATCGAGCTCGCGCTGGCCGCCTACAACGCGGGCGAGGGCGCGGTGCAGCGCGCGGGCAACAAGATTCCGAACTACAAGGAAACGCAGAACTACGTGCAGACCGTGCTGCAGCTTTATGCGTACCTGAAGCCTTCCGTTGCTGCCGGCGGTAGTGGCGTCGCGCGCGGCGGCGGCAAGACGCCGGGCCGCATCCGCATGGAGCTGACGGTGCCGCAGGGCGGTGCCTTGGGCCGCGGCAACATGCCCTCCGACGCGCCGCGCAACATGCCGACCATGCCCGACATTCCCGAGCCCTCGGCCGTGCCGACCGGCGCGGCGGATGCGCCGGCCGCGCCATTGTCCTGAGCGATGAGGCAGGAGAGGGCCGTCATGCACCGTCGAAGCTTCGTTCTCGCGACCGCCGCCTGCGCGCTGGCAGGCACCGCACGCGCGCAACACCCGGCCACGCACGACACGCTGCCGGCCGTGCCCTCGTCGGCCGAGCCCTATGCGCGGCTGCAGGGCGGCGTGCCGCATCACATGACGCCCGAGCAGGAAGCCCAGCGCTTCACCGACAGTCCGGCGCCGCCCGGACCGCAGGGCCGCTGGGAGCCGCGCGCCGCATTGCCGATCCCGCGCAGCGAAATGGCCTGGGCCACCGCCGCGATGGGGCGCATGCATGTGGTCGGCGGGTACGGCGAAGGCAAGGTCAACCGCGACTACCACCACATCTACGACCCGAAGGCCGACCGCTGGCTCGACGGCGCGCCGCTGCCGCGCGGCGCCAACCACGTGGCGGTGACGGCCGATGGCGGACGCGTCTATGCGCTGGGCGGCTTCGTCGAGCAGAACCGGCGCTCCGACACCAACGCCTACGTCTACGACATCGCCGCCAACCGCTGGAGCACCATCGCGCCGCTGCCGCGCCCGCGTGGCGCAGCGGCTGCCGTGATGCTCGATGGCGCGCTGCACCTGATCGGCGGCGCATCCGAGCCCGCAGCGGAGCGCGCGAGCGTGGGCTGGCACGAGGTCTACGACCCGAAGGCCGACCGCTGGTCTGCCGCCAAGCCGCTGCCCGGCGCGCGCGACCACGTGGGCTGCGTGTCGCATGGCGGCCAGATCCACGTGATCGGCGGGCGCTTCAACACCTTCGAATACAACACCGACCTGCACCACGTCTACCTGCCCGCGCGCGACACCTGGGAGCTGCGCTCGCCGCTGCCCACCGCGCGATCGGGCCATGGGCTCGTGGTTTATCGCGGCCGCTTCTTCGCCATGGGCGGGGAGGGCGGCATTCTCGTCAACGGCGTGCCGCGCCAGGCCCGCGTGTTCGGCCAGATGGAAAGCTACAACCCCGTGGACGACACCTGGCAGCGACACGCCCCGATGACCACGCCGCGCCACGCCGTCGGCGCGGCCGTCATCGGCGACTGGATCTACGTGGCAGGCGGCGGCGCGGTGCTCGGCGGCGCCGTACAGTCCGCGGTCCACGAGGCCTTCACCCTCGGCTGACCGCGCAGCCAGCAACAACAAAAGTTTTTCTCACCAGCTCTTTCATGGATTCCCAACCTCCGCTCGATCTCCAGGGTCCCACCGATGGCGACACGACCCTGACCCTCGCCGACTACGCCCAGACCGCCTACCTCGAATACGCGCTGAGCGTGGTCAAGGGCCGCGCGCTGCCCGATGTGTCCGACGGCCAGAAGCCGGTGCAGCGCCGCATCCTGTATTCGATGTCGCGCATGGGCCTGGGCTTCGGCGGCACCAACGGCACCGTGGGCGCCAAGCCGGTGAAGAGCGCGCGCGTGGTCGGCGACGTGCTCGGCCGCTTCCACCCGCACAGCGACCAGGCCGCGTACGACGCGCTGGTGCGCATGGCGCAAGACTTCTCGCAGCGCTATCCGCTGGTCGACGGCCAGGGCAACTTCGGCAGCCGCGACGGCGACGGCGCAGCCGCCATGCGCTACACCGAAGCGCGGCTGGCGCGCATCACCAGCCTGCTGCTCGACGAGATCGACGAGGGCACGGTCGACTTCATTCCCAACTACGACGGCAGCACCGAAGAGCCGCGCCTGCTGCCCGCGCGGCTGCCTTTCACGCTGCTCAATGGCGCGAGCGGCATCGCGGTGGGCCTGGCCACCGAAATCCCGAGCCACAACCTGCGCGAGATCGCCGACGCCTGCGTGGCGCTGATCAAGTCGAACGGCAAGCTCAGCGAGGAAGAGCTCTTCGCGATCGTGCCCGGCCCCGACTACCCGGGCGGCGCGCAGATCATCAGCAGCGCCGCCGACATCGCCGATGCCTACCGCACCGGCCGCGGCTCGCTCAAGGTGCGCGCGCGCTGGAAGATCGAAGAGCTGGCGCGCGGCCAGTGGCAGCTGGTGGTCAACGAGCTGCCGCCGGGCGTGAGCTCGCAGAAGGTGCTCGAGGAAATCGAGGAAATCACCAACCCCAAGGTCAAGGCCGGCAAGAAGGCGCTGAGCGCGGACCAGACGCAGCTCAAGGCCGCGATGCTGTCGGTGCTCGACGTGGTGCGCGACGAATCGAGCAAGGACGCCGCCGTGCGCCTGGTGTTCGAGCCCAAGACCTCGCGCATCAGCCAGGAAGAGTTCATCACCACGCTGCTCGCGCAGACTTCGCTCGAAACCTCGTCGCCGGTCAACCTCACGATGGTTGGCATCGACGGCAAGCCCACGCAGAAGTCGCTGCGCCAGATGCTCAACGAGTGGATCGCGTTCCGCGAGATCACCGTCGAGAAGCGCTCGCGCTTCCGCCTGGGCAAGGTGCAGGACCGCATCCACATCCTCGAAGGCCGGCAGCTGGTGCTGCTGAACATCGACGAGGTGATCGCGATCATCCGCACGGCCGAAGACCCGAAGGCCGCGCTCATCGCGCGCTTCAACCTCAGCGAGGTGCAGGCCGAGGACATCCTTGAAATCCGGCTGCGCCAGCTTGCGCGGCTCGAAGCCATCAAGATCGAGCAGCAGCTGAAGGAGCTGCGCGAAGATCAGAAGAAGCTCGAAGACATCCTCGCCAGCCCCGCCGCGCTGCGCCGCCTGCTGGTGAAGGAAATCGAAGCCGACGCCAAGACCTTCGAAGACTCGCGCCGCACGCTGATCCAGGCCGAGAAGCGCGCCGTGGCCGAGGTGAAGGTGGTCGACGAACCCGTCACCGTCATCGTGTCGCAGAAGGGCTGGGTCCGCGCGCAGAAGGGCTGGGCCAGCGAGAAGGCGGCCGGCAACGGAAACGGCACGGCGCCCGAATACAGCTTCAAGTCGGGCGACGCGCTCTACGGCGCCTTCGAATGCCGCAGCGTCGACACGCTGCTGGTCTTCGGCAGCGCCAAGGACAAGAGCGTGCGCGTCTACACCGTGCCCGTGGCCTCGCTGCCGGGCGGCCGCGGCGACGGCCAGCCGGTCACCACGCTCATCGACCTGGACGCCGGCACGCACGTCACGCACTTCTTCGCGGGCCCGGTGGGCGCGAGCCTGCTGCTGGCCAACACCGGCGGCTACGGCTTCATCGCCACGGTCGAGAACATGATGTCGCGCCAGCGCGGCGGCAAGGCCTTCATCGACGTGGGCGAGGGCGAGCAGCTGTGCCGGCCGTCGCTGGTGGGCGGCGCGAGCGGCGCCGAGCCGATGCCGGCCGCCACGCACGTGGCCTGCGCCTCGACGGGCGGGCGCATCCTGACCTTCGACATCACCGAACTCAAGAGCTTGCCCAAGGGCGGGCGCGGCCTCACGCTGATCGACCTGGAAGCCAAGGACACCCTGGCCGGCGCCGCCGCCTACACGCGCAGCGTGAAGATCGAAGGCATCGGCCGAGGCGGCAAGGAGCGCGAGGAAACGCTGGAGATCCGCACGCTCAACAACGCACGCGGCAGCCGCGCGCGCAAGGGCAAGGCGGCCGACCTGGGCTTCAAGCCCGCGAGCATCGTGCGGGTGCAGTAGCCATGGGCGGCATCGACATCAGCGTCATCGGCATCTTCATTGCCGTGGTCACCGGCATCGGCAGCTATGTGCTGGGCCGGCGCATGCGCGAGAAGCGCATGCTGAAGAAGCGCGAGAAGGATCGCGTCGCCGCGCAGGCCAACGAGACGCGCCAGGTGCGGCGCGCGCGCGAACGCAAGGAACGCGGCGACTGAGCTGATCGGGGTATCGGAATGGCGGGGCCGGTCAGCGCAGACCGACCCACCACCGCGTGTTGGTCCGCGCGGCGCCCACCGTCACCACCTCGCCGATCACCGGCGTGGCCAGCTCGATCTTCCTGGCCTCCGTGAGGGCCGCGATGCGGTCCAGCGGGTCGTGCCAGTTGTGGAAGGCGAGGTCGAAGGTGCTGTTGTGCACCGAGAAGAACACCTTGCCGCGCAGGTCTTCGAAAGCCTGAACGCTCTGTTCGGGCGTCATGTGCACGGCGGGCCACATGCTGTCGTAGGCGCCGTTTTCCATCAGCGCGATGTCGAAGCCGCCGAAGCGCTCGCCGATCTGCTTGAAGCCCGGGAAGTAGCCCGAGTCGCCGCTGTAGAAGATGCGCTGGTCGCCGCTTTGCACCACCCATGAGGCCCACAGCGTGCGGTCGCGGTCGCCCAGCGTGCGGCCCGAGAAGTGCTGCGCGGGCGTGGCGCTGAGCTTCACGCCGTCGTGCTCGGCGGACTGCCACCAGTCGAGCTCGGTCACGCGCTCGGCCGGCACGCCCATCGCCACCAGCCGTGAGCGCACGCCCAGCGGCACGAAGTAGCGCTTCACGTCCTTCGAGAGGTACTCGATGGTCGCCACGTCGAGGTGGTCGTAGTGGTCGTGCGAGAGGATCACGCCCTCGATGGGCGGCAGCTCCTCCAGCGCGATCGGCGTCTTGTGGAAACGCTTCGGCCCGGCCCACTGCACGGGCGAGGCGCGGTCGCTGAACACCGGGTCGATCAGCCAGTACTTGTCGCGCAGCTTCAGCAGGTGCGACGAATGGCCAAGGCGCACCACGTGATTGGTCTTCGTGTCGAGCGCGTCGAGGGCGGGCTTGTCCAGCGGCTTCACGGGGATGGGATCGACCGGCACCGTGTCGACCTTGCTGCCCACGATGAAGCGCGACCAGATGCGCCACGCGCTGGCCTGCGCGGGCAGGTCGGGGTTGGCCATGTTGTGGAAGCCGCCGTCCTTGAACTGGGGCGAGTTCTCGTAGCGCGTTTCGCCGCCGCCGGCGGCGCTGCAGCCAGCGACGAAGGCACAGCCGGCCGCGGCGAGCGCTGTGCCGCGGCGCAGGAGTTGAGGCAGGTAGGAGCCTTGCGAGCCCGGGTCTTCAGCCATGGGAGAGCCTTCTGGATTGTGTTTGTCGGATGGCCGGAGACTATCGAAGGCGCGTGTTTCAATGGTTTCGGCGATAGAAACATTCGGGCAGGAGGGGCATTCCGGAGCTATGCCATGCGCCGTATGGCGGGCGCAGCCTGGGCCCGGCAAACTGCCGGACTTCATCGGTTTCACCGGACCTGAGGAGGCTGAAGATCCATGAGCACCAACCGCTACCCCATCATCTACGTGCGCGGCTACGCCATGACCGAGTCGGAGCGCGACGAGACTGCGGCCGATCCGTTCTGCGGCTTCAACATCGGCTCCACCGTGTATCGCGCCACCGTGAAGAAGGAAGCGCCGGCGCAGAAGTTCGTTTTCGAATCGCCGATGGTGCGGCTGCTGGCCGACTTCCAGTACCAGAGCGTCTACCAGAACGGCCTGGACATCCTCGACCCCGACTGGAAGCCCTCGCCCGACGCCAACGGCAACGACGTCGACGGCATTCCCTCGGCCTCGGTCATCATCTACCGCTACTACGACTCGGGCTCCGAACTGCTGGGCGACGGCAAGGCGAAAGACGTCAAGGTGTACGCGCAGGGCCTGAGCCAGCTGATCCTGCGCGTGCGCGACCTCGTGGTGCAGCGCGAGGGCCCCTCGGGCTTCACGCCCGACGACTTCCGCTGCTACCTCGTCGCGCATTCCATGGGCGGGCTGGTGGTGCGCGCCTTCCTGCAGAACCCTGCGCTCGGCGACGCCAAGGCGCGCGCCTGCGTCGATAAGGTGTTCACCTACGCCACGCCGCACAACGGCATCGACATGGGCGGCATCAACGTGCCAGCCTGGCTCACCGTGAACGAGATGAACACCTTCAACCGCGACAAGATGTCCGAGTTCCTGGCCACTGCGCCAGTCAACGGCCGCATGGACTACTTGCCGGCGGCAGCCTTCCCGCCAGAGCGCTTCTTCTGCATGGTCGGCACCAACCGCGGTGACTACGAGACCGCCAAGGGCCTCTCGCGCATGTTCGCGGGCCACGGTAGCGACGGCCTCGTGCGCATCGAGAACGCGTCGCTCTGGGCCGTCGATGGCGCCGGCAAGACGCAGCCGGTGGCCACCGCCTACACCTACCCCTCGCACTCGGGCTACTTCGGCATCGTCAATTCCGAAGAGGCCTACCAGAACCTCACGCGCTTCCTGTTCGGCGACGTGCGGGTCGACCTGTGGTTCGACGTCGAAAGCGTCACGTTGCCGCCCGACCTGCCCAAGGACGCGGACGTCGATGCGCTCTACCAGGTCGAACTGCTGGCCGCGCCGCGCGGCAAGCGCTGGTACCTGAGCCGTCGCATCGCCGAGGAAGACTCGCCCGCCTGCCGCACGCACAAGGAGCTGACCGATCCGGCCAAGGCCGACCGCCGCTCCATCTATCTCTCGACCGTGTTCCTCGCCAACCGGGCCCGCGTGAAGCAGGACCGCCCGACGCTGGCCTACGCCATGACGCTGGGCGTGCGCGTGCCCGACTACCAGGTCAACAACAAGTTCTGGCTCGACGGCCACTACGAGGGCAGCTCGCTCTTTCGCGACACGCTCATCATCGAGATGGCGCCGCCGCAGCCCGACGACCCGGCGCAGAACTGGAACGTCAAGTACGGCTGGCAGACCGACACCGCCGGCCGCGCCTCGCTGCCCATGAGCCCGAAGCAGCTGGCCGGCGGCAAGCTGCAGTTCGTGGTGCCGCTGTCGAGCCTTGGCGCCGCGCCTGCCGCGCCCGGCATCAGCGGCAAGGTGCGGCTGGAGGTGAGCGCCTGGGAGTAGACGCCTTGGAGTAAGCACCTAGGGCTGGGCAGGCTGCAGGTCAGGCCCGTTGGTACACAATCGCGGCCCATGCACTACCTGCTGTTCATCGGCGCAGTCCTGTTCTTCGCGTTCATGACGCCGCTGAAGCTCACGGTGGCCGTCTGCGCGCTGCTGCTGGTCGTCACCGTGGTGGTCAAGGTGTCGGCGCAGGTCGTCGCGGGCAGCTCGCCGACACTGGGCGAATCCTTCAAGTCCGTCTTCTATGCGTCGCTGTTCGTGGCGCTGGCCCTGCTGGCCTTCGTGAGCTTCTCGAGCGGCACGGGCATCCACCACATCGAAGGCTGGCCGGCCGTCGCCGTGCTCGCGGGGCTTTTCGTGGCTTACACGCTGGGCTTCCAGATCGGCATCGGTACCTCCTTTGGCGCCAGCGCTGTCGTCGCGCTGATCTGTACGCTGCTGGCGGGCGCCATCCTCTGGTCGGTGAAGAACCTCGCCTCCTTCTGATCTCCTCCTGCCTGATCGATTCCATGAAAACTGCCGTTCTCGTCATCGACGTCCAGCGTGGCCTTTGCGACGATCCGCCGCGCCCTCATGAGGCCAACGAGGTGATGCAGCGCATCAACGCGCTCACCGAGCGTGCCCGCGCGGCCGGCGTGCCGGTGGCCTTCATCCAGCACGAGAACGCGGTCGACCTCGAATTCGACTCCGAGCGCTGGCAGCTCGCCAGCGCGCTGAACACCGACTCGCGCGACGCGCGCATCCGCAAGACCACGCCCGATTCCTTTCTGCGCACACCGCTGGAAGCCTGGCTCTCGGAGCACGGCGTGAAGCGCGTGGTGGTCTGCGGCTACTCATCGGAGTTCTGCGTGGACACGACAGTGCGCCGCGCCGCCGCGCTCGGCTACCACGTGGTGCTCGCGGCCGATGCGCACACTTCGCACGACAAGCAGCACGCCACGGGCGCTCAGATCCGCGAACATCACAACGCCACGCTGTCGGACATCACGAGCTTCGGCGTGCCGATCCGCGCGGTGGCCAGCGCGGAAGTCGCGTTCAGCGACTGAGTAGGGCTCAGGGCATCCGGCCGGTGACGAGGGCGCTCGCCCAATCCGGCCTGCCATTGGCCATCGCAAGCGCCGCCATGCTCGCGTGGTCGTAGGGCACCGAGACCAGCGTCGAAGTCCAATCTCCGTTGGCCAGTCGCTCGACGACGGCATAGCGCGCATCGGGCGAGCCCGTCTCGACGATGTGCGGATGCGGGTGGATGTCGTCATAAGCCTGCAGCCCGACGCTGCCCGGATTGACGATCAGCTGCCCGCCCGAAGCGCGAACCACGCGCGGCACGTGCGTGTGCCCGCAGGCGACGAGCCGCACCTGCGCATCGACCGTGCCGAGCCTTGCATCGATCTCGGGCATCGTGGCCGGTCGAAGCAGCGTTGGCTCGACCGTCTCCAGGAAGTAGTGCAGGTCGCTGTCCGGCGTGCCGTGGCACAGCAGCACGTCGGGGTTCAATCGCAGGCTGTGTTCGAGCGAAGCCATCCACGCGAACTCCTGCGGACCGAGCCGTGCGTGGGCGAATTCGTCCGATGCGCCGCGCTTGCCTGCAGGCAGGGTGAGCACCTGGCGCTCGTGGTTGCCCGCGAGATGAATCCAGTCCTGCGCCATCAGGAAACGTGCGGTTTCCAGCGGCATCAGCGGGCCGGAGAGGCTGTCGCCCAGGTTGACGACGACATCGACGCTGCGGCGGCCGATGTCCTCGACGACGGCTTCGAGTGCGGGAAGGTTTCCGTGGATGTCCGAGACGATGGCAATGCGCATGCGCCGATTCTGAGGGAATCGCGAACCGAGTCGTCGCCACGAACACCAATGCCGAGCCACACAGCCGCGAGCCAACTGCGTGGCTATACTGCGCCCGTCACGCCGAGCAAGGCGTGATCGGGTTTGACAGCCTGAAGCAATCTCTGCGACGTGAGCCGCAGTTTCCGCAGGACCTCCGGCTTTTTCGTTCGCGCCTCCAGTTTTGGCGGCTCGGATGGGAGGGCTCGCGCCCTGCCGGTTTCTCGCAAGAGGTTGCCCGGTCTGTCAACCCGTCCGAGCTGCCGCCCTCGTTTGACAGCGAGAGCAGCGGTTTTTGCAAATCGCAACCTCTGGAGGTCGTCCGTGACCAAGTCTGCTCGCGTGCTCAAGCACGCGCCGAAAACCGATACCGCCTCGACACCGAAGCCGGTTCCTCCCCATTCGAATGCAAATTCAAATGCCGAGTCGGCTGCCCTGCAGGCAGGCGACGACGTCGAGGGCATTCGCCAGGTGCACAGCGCCTATGTGTGCCTCGAAAAGCTCGTCGTTCCGATGCAGGTGAACGAGCGCGAGGAGATCTACCCGACGCGATCCGAATTCGGCGCGCTGTTCCGCCTGGTCAATGAGGAGTTGCAACGGCGAATCGACGCTGCGGACAGCACGATCGCTTCCTTGCGCGATGCTCTGGGGAAATCAGTCAATCCGCCCCAGGCCGCCACACCTTCGCCAGCGCCGCCAGCTTGCCCCTGAACCCTAGCCTGTCGTTCGACAGCGCATCGATGAAGTCGGAGAGCCGCTGCGACTTCACCATCGTGTAGATCGTGAGCCAGGTCGTCGCCACGAACACCACGCCGAACCACACGGCCTTGCGCCACAGCGGCGCCTCGGCCTCGGCCAGCAGGTTCATGCCGAGGAAGCCCGTCGTGATGGTGCCGATGAGGCCGAAGAGCGTGACCACGGTGAGCCGCACCACGGTGGCGGCCTGGCGGCGCAGGCTGTCGGCGTCGAGGTAGGTGTTCATGTCGGCGATGCGTGCCTTGACTTCGTCGTAGAGCGGATCGAGCCCGAGGTGCGTGGCGCACATGTGGGAGAGGGCACGCACCTGCGCCTGCTCGGAGATCTCGTGGAACCAGTAGCGGTGCGTGAAGCGCAAAAAGCGCTCGAAGCTCGCACGGATGGCGCGCTTGAACTGCTTCACGCTCGGCGTGCTGCGGATGTCCAGCCGCTTGAGCGCCTCCACCAGCTGGTCGGAGAACATCAGCAGCGAGGCCTTCTGGAAGTGCGCGATGAGGAACAGCAGGAAGTGCTGGTGCCTGAACTGCGCGAGCACGCCGCGGTCGCGGCAGCAGAAGAACTCGGAGCGCGCGTCGCCCACCACGATGAGCGCGTGGCCGTTGCACAGGTAGCGCGTGTTGGGCGCGGCGCCCGCGTTCACCCAGAAGCGGTCGTAGCAGTACTTGTGCTCGAAGTCGGCGAGATGGTGCTCGGCGTAGGGCAGGTGGGCATCGGTAGCGCCCGCGCCGGTCACGAGGGCGAGCCGCACGAAGTCGTCGCGCGTGAGGCGGCGCGGGTCGTCCAGTGACAGGTAGGCCATCACCGGCATGCGGTAGTACTCGATCTGCCGGTAGCGCAGCACGCCCGCATCTTCGGAATGGTCGCTCACCAGCGGTTGCATCAGATGGGCCCAGTGCGCGGCGATGCGCGGCGCGCGGTGCTGCGCCACATGCGAGAGAAAGGCCTCGCGCTGCTGCGCGTCGGAACTCGCGAGCACGCGGCCGTCGGCGCCCAGCCATTCGACGCTGGCCATGCAGTGCAGCGCCGAGCCGTCGGCCTCCCAGCCCGAGGGGTAGGCGCGGCCGAAGCGGTAGAGGACGTCCTGCGCCTGCGCGAGGCTCAGGTCGTTCGCGCCGACTTCGAGGTTGAGC
This sequence comes from Variovorax sp. TLI9-5A, assembly GCF_056867935.1. Lineage (NCBI taxonomy): Bacteria > Pseudomonadati > Pseudomonadota > Betaproteobacteria > Burkholderiales > Comamonadaceae > Variovorax > Variovorax sp. TLI9-5A. The sequence continues at coordinate 2,729,429 of NZ_CP200310.1, forward strand.
AGTACCACGTCGATATCGAAGAAGAAGTACAGGTCGCAATGGATCACGTCGAGCGTGACCGGCGCATCGCCCGGCTTCGACACGAGGCGCACGGCGGCCACGTCGTGGCGGCGGAAGATGCGCATCGGCGAATCGCCGTCGCCGCCTGTGCCGTTGCCGCGCGAGCGGCCCTCTCCGTACAGGAAGCGCTGCACGTACGGCAGGAAGCTCACGAACTCGTTGTAGTGCCGTTCATGGAAGCGGCTGCTGTCGCCGGTGTATTCGTCGACCTCCTCGCGCCAGGGCGATGAGTCGCCCATCTCGCGCAGCACATGCCAGGGCGCGTGATGGTGCCCGGCGTGCGGTGCCGGCATCAGCCGCAGGGGCCACAGCAGCGCCTGCCTGAAGTGGCGCACGGTGGGCGCAGCCGTGCCTGTGGCTGTGGCTGTGGGGAGCGCATTCGCCTCTGCGGGCGTGTCGGCCGTGGGTGGGGTCAGCATGGAATTGAGTAGGCAGAAGGTGAGGCAAAACGACCACCTAGGGGAATCCCTATGCGTTTCTGAAACCGGTTTCATATAAGCTGCAAGCATTGCTTTCAGGGTCTGCGCGCGTCCGCGCCGCGCAGCTTCAGGGCCAGCCCACCATGAACTACCAGTTTCAATTCGACGCCGTCTTCGCCGCCTGGCCGCTGCTGCTCAAGGGCACGTGGATCACGATCCAGCTCTCGCTGGTCGCTACCGTGCTGGGGCTGGTGGTGGCGATCTTCTGCGCCTGGGGCAAGACCTCGGGGCCGGGCTGGCTGCGCTTCATCGTCAATGCCTACATCGAGGTGATCCGCAACACGCCATTCCTCGTGCAGCTGTTCTTTTTCTTCTTCGCGCTGCCGGCCATCGGGCTGCGCTGGTCGCCGCAGACGGCCGCGCTGGTGGCCATGGTGGTGAACCTGGGCGCCTACGCCACGGAAATCATCCGCGCGGGCATCGAGTCGATTCCCAAGGGGCAGATCGAGGCGGGCAGGGCGCTCAATCTCAAGCCCTGGGAAATCTTCCGCTTCGTCATCATCAAGCCGGCGCTCAAGGCCATCTACCCGGCGCTCACGAGCCAGTTCATCCTGCTGATGCTGAGCTCGGCGGTGGTGTCGGTCATCTCGGCCGACGACCTGACCTCGGTGGCCGCCAACCTGCAGTCGCAGACCTTCCGCAGCTTCGAGATCTACATCGTCGTGGCCGCCATCTACCTGGCGTTGGCGCTGGCCTTCTCGGCCATGTTCAAGCTGATCTACAAGCGCACGCTCAACTACCCGGACCGCCGGTAAACCCAGACCACGGACGGAGCAGACACCATGCGCACCTTCGGCTTTCCCGAATTCCTTTTCATCCTCGAAGCGGCCAAGTGGACGCTCGCGCTGTCGGCCATCGCCTTCGTGGGCGGCGCGATCCTGGGCCTGGCCCTCGCGCTGATGCGCACGTCGGAATCGGCGTGGGCACGCGGAGCTTCGACCACCTTCATCCAGATCTTCCAAGGCACGCCGCTGCTGCTGCAGCTGTTCCTGGTGTTCTTCGGCGCGCCGGTGCTGGGGCTGGACATCAACCCGTGGGTCGCCGCGGGCGTGGCGCTCATCCTCAACAGCGGCGCCTTCCTCGGCGAGATCTGGCGCGGCTGCATCGAGGCCATTCCGCGCGGCCAGTGGGAGGCGGCGCTGGCCCTGAACCTCAAGTACGTCGACCGCATGCGCGACGTGGTGCTGCCGCAGGCCTTCAAGATCGCGCTGGCGCCCACGGTGGGCTACCTGGTGCAGATCATCAAGGGCACCTCGCTGGCGGCCATCATCGGTTTCGTCGAGGTCACGCGCGCGGGGCAGATCGTCAACAACGCCACCTTCCAGCCGCTCATCGTGTTCTCGGTGGTGGCCGCCATCTACTTCGCGATCTGCTGGCCGCTGTCGCTGCTGGCCGCAAGCATGGAGCGCAAGCGCGCCCGGGCACTCGCACGCTGACCCCTTTGCTCTTTCGTTTTTTCTTTCCCGTCCTTCCTTTCATCATCCAGGAGACATACCCAATGACCCGTACCACCTCCCGCCGTGTCGCGCTCGCCGCTCTCGGCCTCGGCGCCGCCCTCACCGTGTTCGCTCCCTTCGCCTCGGCGCAGAGCGTGGCCGACATCAAGAAGAAGGGCGAGATCACCATCGGCATGCTGGTCGACTTTCCGCCCTACGGCACCACCAATGCGCAGAACCAGCCCGACGGCTACGACGCCGACGTGGCGAAGCTGCTGGCCAAGGACTGGGGCGTGAAGGCCAACATCGTTCCCGTGACGGGCCCGAACCGCATTCCCTTCCTGCTGACCAACAAGGTCGACCTGCTGGTGGCCTCGCTGGCAGTGACGCCCGAGCGCGCCAAGCAGGTGCAGTTCTCGCAGCCCTACGCGGCCGCCACCATCGTGCTGTACGGCGCGACCAAGACCCCCATCAAGGCCGCAGGCGACCTGAAGGGCCTGCGCGTGGGCGTGGCCCGCGCCTCGACGCAGGACGTGGCCGTGACCAAGGCCGCGCCCGAAGGCACCGAAATTCGCCGCTTCGACGACGACGCCTCGGCCATGCAGGCGCTGATCTCGGGCCAGGTCGACGCCATCGGCTGCTCGGTTACCGTGGCGGCGCAGATCGCCAAGCGCGTGCCGGCCAACACCTTCGAAAACAAGTTCACGCTGGTGCAGCAGTCGATGGGCATCGCGATGCGTCCCGGCCAGGAAGAGCTGACCAAGGCGGTGAACGAGTTCGTGCAGAAGAACACCGCCAATGGCGAGCTGAACAAGCTCTACCAGAAGTGGCTGCAGGCCGACCTGCCGAAAATGAACTGAGACGCGGGCTGAAGGAAATCCTGGCATGACGACGGAATCGATCATCCGCATGGAAGCGGTCAACAAGTGGTACGGTGAATTCCAGGTGTTGACCGGCATCGACCTGTCGGTGCGCCAGGGCGAGCGCATCGTGATCTGCGGGCCCTCGGGCTCGGGCAAGTCCACGCTGATCCGCTGCATCAACCGTCTGGAGACGGTGCAGAAGGGCCGCATCGTGGTCGACGGCATCGACCTCACGGCCGGCGGCAAGAATGTCGATGCCGTGCGTGCCGAAGTCGGCATGGTGTTCCAGCAGTTCAACCTGTTCCCGCACCTCACCATCCTCGAGAACTGCACGCTCGCGCCGATGCGCTCGCGCGGCATGACGAAGGCGCAAGCCGAAGAGGTGGCGATGAAGTACCTCACGCGCGTGCGCATTCCCGAGCAGGCCGGCAAGTACCCCAGCCAGCTCTCGGGCGGCCAGCAGCAGCGCGTGGCGATCGCGCGGGCGCTGTGCATGGCGCCCAAGATCATGCTGTTCGACGAGCCCACCTCCGCGCTCGACCCCGAGATGGTCAAGGAAGTGCTCGACACCATGATCGGCCTGGCCGAAGACGGCATGACCATGCTGTGCGTGACGCACGAGATGGGCTTTGCCCGCAGCGTGGCCGACCGCGTGATCTTCATGGCCGAGGGCAAGATCGTCGAGCAGGCGCCGCCGCAGGAGTTCTTCGGCAACCCCAAGGACGAGCGCACGCGCCAGTTCCTCGGCCAGATCCTCAGTTCGCACCAAGGCCACTGATGTCCTTCGAGGTCCTGATTTCTCTGTCGTCCTTCGGTGCGGCCGAGGTGGGCCGGCACGGCCAGCTCTGGTGCTCGCAGCTTGCGCGTGCCGCAGGCGCCGATTCGGTGGAAGTGCGTGGAGAGATGCTGCGCGACGCCGACGCGGAACTGCCCGCGCTGAACGGACTGGCATCGGTGTACTCCAGCCCCGAAGGCCTGTGGGCCGAAGGCGGCTGGCTCGACAGCGCCGCGCTCAAGCGCGGCATCGCTGCCGCCACGCGCGTGGGCGCGAAGCGGCTGAAGATGTCCATCGGCGGCTTTCAGCCCTCGTCGCATGGCTCGCTCTGGGGCCTGAAGGTGGAGCTTGCCGAAACCCGCGTCGAACTCCTGATCGAGAACGACCAGACAGTGCGCGCCGGCACGCTGCCCGCGCTGCAGACCTTCTTCGACGTGGCCGACCGCGCCGGCCTGACGCTCGGCATGACCTTCGACATGGGCAACTGGCACTGGCTCGGCGAATGCCCGCTGCAGGCCGCGCTGGCGCTCGGCCACCGCGTGCGCTACGTGCACTGCAAAGGTGCGCAGCGCCTGCCCCACAAGTGGGCGGCGGTGCCGCTGGGCGACTCGGTCGCGCCGTGGCGCTCGGTGCTGCGCGCGCTGCCGGCCGACGTGCCGCACGCCATCGAATACCCTCTGGTGGGCGACGACCTGCTGGCCGTCACCCGCGCACAGATCGACTTCATCCGCGCCGCGCGCGCATAGGGACGAAAAACAGATGACAGAACCCGCCGCCTTCGACGTCGCGCTCTTCGGCGAGGCCATGCTGCTGCTCGTGGCCGACCGGCCCGGCCCGCTGGAAGACGCGCAGTCCTTCCACAAGCGCACCGCCGGTGCCGAGACCAACGTGGCCATCGGCCTGTCGCGCCTGGGCCTCAAGGTGGGCTGGGCCAGCCGGCTCGGCACCGACTCGATGGGCCGCGCATTGCTGGCAGCGATGCGCGCCGAGGGCATCGACTGCTCGCACGTCATCACCGACGCGACGCAGCGCACCGGCTTCCAGTTCAAGGGCCGCGTCACCGACGGCAGCGACCCGCCGATCGAATACCACCGCAAGGGCTCGGCCGCGAGCCACATGGGCCCGGCCGACGTCGACGAGGCATGGCTGCGCTCGGCGCGCCACCTGCACGCCACCGGCGTGTTCGCCGCCATCTCCGACACCAGCCTGCAGGCCGCGCTCAAGAGCATGGAAGTGATGCGCGCCGCGGGCCGCACCATTTCCTTCGACACCAACCTGCGCCCCACGCTGTGGTCGTCCACCGAGACCATGCGCCACTGGGTCAACGAACTCGCCTCGCGCGCCGACTGGGTGCTGCCCGGCATCGAAGAGGGGCTGCTGCTCACCGGCCACGGCAAACCGGAAGACGTGGCTAAGTTCTACCGCGAGCGCGGCGCGAAGCTGGTGGTGGTGAAGCTCGGCGCCGAGGGCGCTTACTACGACAGCGACGTGGCCGGCACCGGCCGCGTGGACGGCTTTCCGGTGAAGGAAGTGATCGACACCGTGGGTGCGGGCGACGGCTTCGCGGCCGGCGTGGTGAGCGCATTGCTCGAAGGCCGCAGCGTGCCCGACGCCGTGCGCCGCGGCGCATGGATCGGCGCGCGCGCCGTGCAGGTACTGGGCGACACAGAGGGCCTGCCGACGCGGGCTCAACTCGAAGAAGCGGGGCTCTGAGCGCCATGGCGAACACGTCGAACATGCAGAAGAAGAACATCCTCGTCTTCCGGCCGCTGCCCGAAGACCAACTGGCACGCCTGCAGGCCGCGCACAACGTCACCGTGGCCGATCCGCGCAAGGAGCCCGAGGCCTTCGCCGCCGCGCTGCGCACCGCGCACGGGTTGATCGGCTCCAGCCACACGGTCGATGCCGCGCTGCTCGATGCCGCGCCGCAGCTCGAAGTGATTTCGAGCGTCTCGGTCGGCGTCGACAACTACCCGCTGGCCGAGCTGCACAGGCGCGGCATTGTGCTGTGCCACACGCCCGACGTGCTCACCGAGACGGTGGCCGACACGGTGTTCGCGATCCTCATGGCCACGCAGCGCCGCGTGGTCGAGCTCTCGACCATGGTGCGCGAGGGCCGCTGGACGAAGAACATCGGCGAGGAGCTCTTCGGCACCGACGTGCACGGCAAGACGCTGGGCATCCTCGGTTTCGGCCGCATCGGGCAGGCCGTGGCACGACGCGCCGCCTTGGGCTTCGGCATGCCGGTGCTGTACCACGCGCGCCGGCCGGTCGACCTGGCCGCGCAGGCGCCCGAGCTGCAGGGCCGCGCCACGCACGCGCCGCTGGACGACCTGCTCGCGCGTTCTGACATCGTCCTCGCCATGCTGCCGCTGACCGAGGCCACGCGCGGCATGATCGACGCCGCCTTCTTCGCGCGCATGAAGCCCGGTGCGTCCTTCATCAACGGTGGCCGTGGCGCCACGGTGAACGAAGAGGCGCTGCTGCATGCGCTCGACCACGGCACGCTGCGCGCCGCCGGCCTCGACGTGTTCGCGAAGGAACCGCTGCCCGCCGATTCGCCGCTGCGCACCCACCTGCGCGTGACGCCGCTGCCGCACATCGGCTCGGCAACGCACGAGACGCGACACGCGATGGCCGAGCTGGCGACGACGAATCTGTTGCAGGTGCTGGCGGGCGAGAAGCCGACGGCGCCGTACGACACCGCAGCCGCATGAGCGTCCTGTCTTGCCCCCTCTCCCCTTGGGGAGAGGGTTGGGGTGAGGGTAGGGGTCTTCGCGCAAACGTTGCTCCTGCCATCGCCGCTGGCCCTCACCCCAACCCTCTCCCCAAGGGGAGAGGGAGCGAGAGGCGCCCATGAAGCCCACCGGCCGAGCCACCATCGCCGACGTGGCCGAGGCGGCTGGCGTCTCCAAGGCCACCGTCTCGCGCTTCCTCAACCACCGCGAGCGGCTGCTGAGTCCCGACATCGCCGCGCGCGTCGAAGTCGCCATCGCCAAGCTGGCCTATTCGCCGAGCCCGATGGCGCAGGCGCTGAGCCATGGCCGTTCCCGGCTCATCGGCCTGATCGTGGCCGACATCACCAACCCGTATTCCGTCGCGGTGCTGCGCGGTGCCGAGAAGGCCTGCCAGGATGCCGGCTACCTCGTGATGCTGTTCAACCTCGGCAACGAGAGCGAACGCGAGCGCGAGGCCATCGATGCGCTCGCGGGCTACCAGGTCGACGGCTTCATCCTCAACACGCTGGGGCGCGGCAGCAACGTGGTCGACGCGGTCACGCTGCACGGCAAGCCGGCGGTGCTGGTGGACCGGCGCCACACCGGCATGCACACCGACTTCGTCTCGCTCGACAACCACGCCGCGATGACCGCCACCTGCGGGCACCTGGTCGAAGGCGGTTATCGCGAGCTGCTCTACGTCACCGAGCCGCAGAAGGGCGTGAGCTCGCGGCGCGAACGCACGGTCGCCTTCGGCGCCTGCGTGGCCGCGCACGAGCCGCGCGTGGCGGGCGAGGTGTTCGAGTGCGTGGAAGGCGAGGGCGATGCGCTCGACGAGGCTCTGCGCGCATTGCGCCGGCGCGCCACGCGCGGACGCCGCGCGGCGGTGGTCGCGGGCAATGCGGTGGTCACGCTGCGCATCGCGCAGGCGATGGCACGGCTGGGCTGGCAGTTCGGCGCCGACCTTGGCTTCGTGGGCTTCGACGATCCCGAATGGGCCTCGCTCATCGGCCCCGGCCTGAGCACCGTGGCCCAGCCTACCGACGCCATCGGCCGCGCGGCCGCTACATGCCTGATCGAACGGCTGCGGGGGCTGGATGCGGCGCCGCGCCAGCTCCTGTTGCCTGGAGAACTGGTCGTTCGAGGGTCGTCGAAGGCCGTCTAGCGTCGAGTTCGGTGCGGTCGAAAGTCAGCGGGCCGCGCATCCACTCGGCAGCGCGCTCGGCGATCATGATGGTCGGCGCATTGGTGTTGCCGCCGATCAGCGTGGGCATCACCGAAGCATCGACCACGCGCAGGTTGGCGATGCCGTGCACGCGCAGCTTCGCATCGACCACCGCCATCGCATCGGTGCCCATCTTGCAGGTGCCCACGGGGTGGTAGATGGTGTCGGCGCGCGAGCGGATGTGCGAGAGCAGTTCCTCGTCGGTGTTCGCCCCGGCCGTGTAGAGCTCGGCATGCCGGTACTTCTGCAACGCCGGCGCGCGCAGGATCTCGCGCATCTTCTTCACGCCCGCCAGCAGCCGCGCCACATCGTCCTCGTCCGAGAGAAATTTCGGATCGATGCGCGGCGCAGTCGCCGGGTCGGCGTCGTTCAGCCGCACGTCGCCGCGGCCCTTGGGACGCAGCACGCAGGCATGGCATGAGAAGCCGAAGCCGCCGTGCAGCTTGCGCGCATGGTCGTCGACCAGCGCGATCACGAAGTGCAGCTGCAGGTCGGGCTTGGCCAGTTCGGGCGATGTCTTGAAGAAGGCGCCGGCCTCGGCGTAGGGCGTGGCGATCAGGCCTTTGCCGCTGCGCCGCCACTCGGGAATGGCCTTCGCGAAGTTCAGCATGCCGGCGGGTCCAAGCCCGGGCAGGCCCTTCTCCTTGGTGCGGCAGGAGAGGATGAAGTCGACGTGGTCCTGGAGGTTGCGCCCCACACCCGGCAGCGCATGGCGCACCGCGATGCCGTGGCGCGACAGCTCTTGCGGATCGCCGATGCCAGACAGCATCAGCAGCTGCGGCGAGTTGAAGGCGCCGCCGCTCAGCACCACCTCGCGGCGCGCGAAGAGGGTGTCTGCCTCGCCGTCGCGGCGTATCTCCACACCGGTGGCGCGGTGCTCGTCGAGCAGTACGCGCTGCGCCTGCACGCCGGTCATCACCGTGAGGTTGGAGCGCGCGTTCATCGCCGGGTGCAGGTAGGCGGCCGCCGCCGAGCAGCGCTCGCCGTTCTTCGCGCCGCCGTGGAACTGCGTGACCTGGTAGAGCCCGGCGCCTTCCTGCACGCCATCGTTGAAGTCGTCGTTGCGCGGAATGCCGCACTCCATCGCGGCGCGCACGAAGGCGTCGCTGATCTCGCGCGGCGACTGCTGGTCGGCCACCTGCAGCGGGCCGCGCGCGCCGTGCATCGCGCTTTCGCCGCGCTGGTTGCCCTCGGCGCGCTTGAAGTAGGGCAGCACGTCGTCGAAGGACCAGCCGGTGCAACCCGCGCGCTCCCAGTCGTCGTAGTCGTCGGGATGGCCGCGCACGTAGAGCATGGCGTTGATGGCGCTGGAGCCACCCAGGCAGCGCCCGCGCGGCTGGTAGCCGCGCCGTCCGTTCAGGCCGGGCTGCGACACGGTCTGGTAGGCGTAGTTGTTGATGCGCGGCCGCCCCGAGATCATGGCCGCCGCGCCGGCCGGCGCCCGCACCAGGATGCCCCGCCCGTCGCCGCCGGCCTCGACCAGGCAGACCTGCACGGCGGGGTCTTCGCTGAGCCGTCCGGCCAGCGTGGCGCCGCCGGAGCCGCCACCCACGATCACGTAGTCGAACTCCATGATGTGTCGTCCTCTGTGTTGTCTCGGTTCCCGGTCTCTGCCGGGCGTGCGGCTTTATAACTCCCAACGCCGGCACGCGGGTTTCCTCTGCCGCCGCCGGGCGCGGCACCTGAGGGCGCCTTTCCCGTTCTTCTTCTTCTTCTTCTTCCTATCGTTTTCCCGAAGATGGTGCGCGCCGCAATGGCGCATGCACCGCGATGTCATTGGGAGCGCACGCGGAGAACTATTTTTTAGTTCGCCCGTTGCGAAAAACGGTGCTTGGTGCGCTCGCACCCCGCTCCTAGCATTCGCCTCGCCAGCCTCATTGATGCCTCGATGCATCGCAGGCGGCACACAAGCACAGCCGAATGCCTTCACCTCATCGCATCGAAGAAAAGGAATCCGCCATGGCCCATCTCCGCGATCCCGGTCGCCGAAGTCTGCTCAAGACATCCCTCATCGCCGGCGGACTCTCCGCCGGTGGCCTGCTCTCGGTCGACGCCTTCGCGCAGGGCAAGGCGCGCATCAACATGCAGCTGGGCTGGATCGTCGGCGGCAACCAGATCGGCGAGGTGGTCGCCAAGCGCATGGGCTTCTACGAGCAGGAGGGCATCGACTTCGCGATCCAGCCGGGCGGGCCGAACATCGACGGCGTGGCCATCATCGCCTCGGGCCGCTACGAGGTGGGGCAGGTGTCGTCCAGCCCTTCGATCATGCTGGCCGTGTCGCAGGGGCTGCCGATCAAGTGCTTCGCGGTCGGCGCGCAGAAGCATCCCTACACCTACTTCTCGCTCGCGAAGAACCCGGTGCGCAAGCCGGCCGACCTGGTGGGCAAGCGCGTGGGCATTCCGTCGACGGCGGCCATCCTGCTGCGCGCGCTGCTCGCGAAGAACAAGATCGCCGAGAAGGACGTGAAGGTGGTCTCCATCGGCGCCGACATGACGCCGCTGCTCACGGGGCAGGTCGACGTGGTGACGGGCTGGCTCACCAACACCACCGCCATCAAGGTGCTGGGCCCCGACATCGCCACGCTCACGCAGTGGGACGCGGGCGTGCGCCTCTACGCGCTGCCCTACTACGCATCGACCAAGACGCTGGAGACGCAGCCCAAGGTGATCGAGGCCTTCCTGCGCGCCACCGCCAAGGGCTGGCACCACGTGCGCGCCAACCGCGACCAGGCGGTGGACATGCTCATCAAGGAGTACCCGAACCTCAAGCGCGAGGACGAACGCGTGGCGGTCGACGCGATGCTCGAATACGCCTTCGGCGGCGCGGCGCAGACCCAGGGCTGGGGCGCGATGGACCCGGCCGTGTGGCAGGAGCAGATCAACACCTACGCGGAGCTGGGGCAGTTCACCGCGCGCACGCCGAAGGTGGAAGACGTGATCTCGCTCGACGTGCTGAAGGCCACCGCCGCCGCGCGCGCCATGAAGGGCTGACGCGCGATGGCCGCCGTTCTCTCCGCTCCCCCGGCCATCGCCTGCCGCGACATCGGCGTGCGCTTCTTCACCGAGCGCCGCGACGTCACCGCCATCAAGAGCCTCGACCTCGAAGTGGCGCAGGGCGAGTTCCTCACCTTGCTCGGGCCTTCGGGCTGCGGCAAGTCGACCTTTCTTCGCGTGGTGGCCGACCTGCTGCCGCCCAGCCGCGGCAGCATCGAGGTGTTGTCCTCCACGCCGCAGGTGGCGCGCAAGAATCGCGACATCGGCTTCGTGTTCCAGGACGCGGCGCTCCTGCCCTGGCGCACCGCGCTGCAGAATGTGGAGCTGCCGCTGCAGGTGGGCGGCGGGGCGGGGCGCAAGGGCCGCCGTTCGCCGCAGGAGCTGCTGGAGCTCGTGGGGCTGAAGGACCGCATCAACGCCTTTCCGCATGAGATGTCGGGCGGCCAGCGCCAGCGCGTGTCGATTGCGCGCGCACTGGCGAGCGACCCGAAGATCCTGCTGATGGACGAGCCCTTCGGCGCGCTCGACGAGATCACGCGCGACCGGCTCAACGAGGAGATCCTGCGCGTATGGCGCGAGACGGGCGTGACCATCCTCTTCGTCACCCACAGCATCCATGAGGCGGCCTTTCTCGGCCAGCGCGTGCTGATGCTGGCCGCCAACCCGGGCCGCGTGCGCGAGATCGTGCCGGTGGAGCTGCCCGCCGACCGCACGCTGGAAGTGCGCGAGACACCCGAGTTCGTTCGACTCACGAGCCATCTGCGGCGCGTGCTGGAAACCTGCTGAGGCCGATGCCATGAATACACGTTCCATCGATGCGGCAGCGCCCGGCGCGCTCGGCGCGGCACCCGCGCCGGCCGACCCTGAATATCTGGCCTGGGCCGCCGCGCGGCAAAAGCGCATCTGGCGCCGGCGAATTCTTCCGGCGCTGGGCATCGTCGGGCTCATCGCGTTGTGGTGGCTGGTGATCGTCGCCTTCGGCATCAAGCCCTTCATCGCACCCACGCCCTGGGCGGTGCTGGAGACGCTCTACGCCAAGCGCGACGTGCTGCTCGACAACCTGCTGCCCACGACCTTCGAGGCGGCCGGCGGCTTCGTGCTGGGCAACCTCGCGGCCATCGTCGTTGCGACCATCTTCGTGCACAACAAGACGCTGCAGGACATCTTCTTTCCCGTGGTGCTGATGTTCAACGCCGTGCCGCTGGTGGCGAAGGCGCCCGTGCTGGTGCTCATCATGGGCAACGGCGTGGAGCCCAAGATCACCATCGCTGCGCTGGTGTGCTTCTTTCCGACTCTGGTGAACATGGTGCGCGGGCTGGAGTCGGTCAACCCGCAGGCGATGGAGCTGATGCGGGTGCTGTCGGCGAGCAAGACGGAGATCTTCTTCCGCCTGCGGCTGCTCAACGCGCTGCCCTACCTGTTCTCGGCGCTTCGCATCGCGGCTTCGATGTGCGTGATCGGCGCGGTGGTGGGCGAGTGGGTCGGAGCCACGGTGGGCATCGGCGCAATGATCCTGCAGGCCACCTTCAACTTCGATTCGCCGCTGCTCTACGCCGCGATCGTGATGAGCGCGACGCTCTCGGGGCTGTTCTTCCTGCTGGTCACGCTGGCGGAGAAGTGGGTCATCCGCTGGCAGCCCGAAGAGGGCGCGCACTGAGCCTGCACTGAACACAAGCGTGCGACCGGCGGGCCACGGACCCGGCCGGCGAATTCCAGACACATCCAAACATTTCAACAGGAGAGTTCTATGAGCCGTATTGGCGACTGGATGCAGGAGCCCGCGCACGACGTGCGCGTGGCAGCCGAATCGGACGTGGTGGTGGTCGGCGGCGGCCCCGCCGGACAGGCAGCCGCATTGGCCGCCGCGCGCAACGGCGCGAGCGTGACGCTGCTGGAACGCTACAACCACCTGGGCGGCCTCGCCTCGGGCGGCATGGTGCTGGTGCTGGACGACATGTGGGACAGCCATCAGCAGGAAATTTCGGTGCGCGGCATCTGCCTGGAGATGATCGAGCGCATGTCGGCGCTGGGCCTGGCCGAGTACCCGCGCCAGCACGAATGGGGCACGCTGCCAGAGTCGGTGCGCCGCTGGAAGCGCTGGGGCACCTACGACTTCCACAGCAAGGAGAAGCCGCACCCCATCTGCTTCGCCGCCGCCTTCGACCCCGACGCATGGAAGCGCACCTCGCTGGAGATGGTGCTGCAGGCCGGCATCGAACTGCGGCTGCACTCGTGGTTTTCGCGCACGCTGGTGGAGGATGGCAAGGTCAAGGGCGTGGTCTGCGAGACCAAGGGCGGGCGCGAGGCCATCCTGGGCAAGGTGGTGATCGACACCACCGGCGACCTCGACGTGGCGGCCTCGGCCGGCGCGCCGCACATCAGCGGCAGCTACATCGTGACCACCGTGTTCCGCCTTGGCGGCGTCGACACCGAGGAAGCCGAGCGCTTCGAGCGGGAGGAGCCCGAGGCCTGGCAGGCACTCGACCGCGAGATCAAGCACATGCTTGGCGGCGCCTGGGAAGCCTGGTGGCTCAAGACGCCGCTGCCAGGCGTGGTGTGGTGCAACTGCCCGCACATGCCGGGCCTGGACGGCCTCAAGGTGAGCGACCTCACGCGCGCCGAGGTGCAGGGCCGCGCCACCATCCACAAGGTGATCGACTTCGTGCGCGCGAAGCTGCCCGGCTTTGCCAAGTGCACGCTGATCGACATGGCTCCGCAGACCGGCATCCGCCAGACCCGCCTGCTCGAAGGCGCCTACGTGATGACCAAGGAAGACGTGGCCCAGCGCACCCGCTTCGAGGACAGCGTGGCGCGCGGGCGCGACTACTACTACCCCTACCGCACGCTGCTGCCGCGCAGCGTCGAGAACCTGCTGGTGGCCGGGCGCCACTACTCGGCCACCTCGGCCGCGCAGAAGATCTCGCGCGAGATCCCGCCCTGCATGGCGATGGGCGAGGCCACGGGCACGGCAGCCGCGCTGGCGCTGAATGCCGGCGTGACGGTGCGCAACGTGGACATCGCGAAGCTGCAGAAGACGCTGCGCGCGCAGGGCGCCGACCCCGGCGACCAGAAGGGGCCGAACGCCGACGTGCCCGCCATTGCCCGTTCGTTCACCAAGGAGGCCGCATGAGCACCGGCACCAATGCACTGCCGCTGGACGGCATCCGCGTGATCGACTTCACGCAGGTGATGATGGGCCCGGTCTGCACGCAGATGCTGGCGGACCACGGCGCCGACGTCATCAAGGTCGAGCGCAAGGGCGCGGGCGACCTGAGCCGCTCGACCTTCGCGCCGGTGGCCGGCGAGGACAACCCGATCTTCTGCAGCCTCAACCGCAACAAGCGAAGCGTGGAGATCGATCTGCGCGACGCGGCGCAGATGGAGCTGGTGAAGGCGCTGATCGCCGGCGCCGACGTGGTCACCAACAACTTCCGAGCCGGCGTGATGGAGCGGCTGGGCCTGGGCTATGAAGACTGCAGGCGGCTGAACCCGCGCATCATCTATGCGGTGGGCACCGGCTTCGGCGAGACCGGCCCTTATGCCCACAAGGGCGGCCAGGACGTGCTGGCCCAGGCGCTCACCGGCGTGATGGCGCGGCGCGCCGATGCGTCTGTGCCGGTGTCGATCTACCCGACAGCGCTTGCCGACTACACCGCCGGCATGCACATGGTGCAGGGCATCCTGCTGGCGCTGCTGCAGCGCGAGCGCACGGGCGAGGGGCAGAAGATCTCGGTGTCGCTCTACAACTCCATGCTGGCCATGCAGATGCAGGAAGCGGCCATGGTGATGATGGAAGACTCCGAGGTGAACTGGGCCGCCATGCCGCTGTCGGGCGTGTTCGACACGCAGACCGGGCCGCTGGTGCTGGTGGGCGCGTTCAAGGCCAATCCGCTGCGCGACATCTGCACCGCGCTGAGCATCGAAGACCTCTCGCTGGACGCGCGCTACGCCACGCTGTCGGCGCAGTTCACCAACAAGGCGGCGCTGCACGCGATCTTCCGCGAGCGCTTCGCGAGCGGCACGCGCGAGCACTGGCTGGCGAAGCTCGAAGAGCAGGACCTGCTCTCCGCGCCGGTGCGCGACATGCGCGAGGCGCTGGTCGATCCACAGACGCTGCACAACGCGATGATCCTGGAGGGCGGCACGCCCTCGGGCCGCGCGCTGAAGTTCATTGCCAGCCCGATTCAGATGTCGGGCGCCAAGGCCGGCCTGCGGCGCGAGCCGCCCAAGCTGGGGCAGCACACGGCCGAGGTTCTGGCCGAGGCGCGCGCGCTGATCGAGGAGGCCGATGCATGAGCGTCCTTCTCGAAGTGGCGGACTATGTCGCCACCGTCACCATCGACCGGCCCGAGGTGCTCAATGCGGTCGACCTGCCGACCGAGGCCGAGCTGCAGCGCATCTGGAGCGAGATCGAATCGCGCGACGACATCCGTGCAGTGGTGCTCACCGGCGCCGGCGAGCGCGCCTTCTGCGCTGGTGCCGACCTGAAGAACACGTCGAACCTCAAGGGCGTGGAGTACTGGGCGGCGGCGCGCCCCGGCGGCTTCGGCGGCATCGCGTTGCGCGAGACGCTCGACGTGCCGGTGATCGCGCGCGTCAACGGCCTGGCACTGGGCGGCGGCTTCGAGATGGTGCTGGGCTGCGACATAGTCGTAGCCTGCGAGGAGGCCAGCTTCGGGCTGCCCGAGCCGCTGGTGGGGCGCCTGCCGCTGGACGGCGGCATGCTGCTGCTGCAGCGGCAGATTCCCTACCGCCAGGCCATGGGCATGATGCTCACCGGACAGCGCGTGAAGGCGCAGCGCGCGCTGGAGATGGGCCTGGTCAACGAGGTGGTGCCGCGCGCCGGGCTCGACACGGCCGTGAACCGCTGGGTGCAGCAGATGCTGGCCTGCGCGCCGCTGTCGCTCAAGGCCATCAAGCAGGTGGTGCGGCGCACCGGCACGTTGGCGCCGGCCGAGGCGCACCGCATGCGGCTGCCCGCGCTGGTGGCGGCATTGCAGTCGCAGGATGCGGACGAGGGCGTGCTGGCCTTCCAGCAGAAGCGCAAGCCGCAGTGGCTGGGCCGCTAGGCCGCCCGCCAGCGAAGGTGCATGCCATGCCCCACGTCATCACTGGTGCCTGCATCGACATCAAGGACGGCGCCTGCGTCAAGTGCTGCCCGGTCGATTGCATCTACGAAGGCGCGCGCACTCTGTACATTCACCCGGATGAATGCATCGACTGCGGCATTTGCGTGTCCGCCTGCCCCACGCAGGCGATCTACGAAGATCTTCGGCTGCCGCCCGAAATGGCACATTTCGCGGCGATCAACCGCGACTTCTTCGCTGCGGAAGTCAGCGGACTGGGCTCGCCCGGCGGCGCGGCCGACACCGGCCCCGTGGCCTGCGACCATCCCGGCATTGCCCTGGAGCAAGCGAGGCTGGCCGGATGAGCCGAGTGCCTTGCACGCGTGCAGGAGGGCCGCCTGATGCATGCCAGCATCCTCAAGTACTTCATCGAGGTGGCGAGCTGCGGCTCGGTGCGCAAGGCCTCGGAGCGGCTCTTCGTGGCCGCGAGCGCGGTCAACCGGCAGATACACAAGCTGGAGGACGAGCTGGGCGTCGAGCTGTTCGACCGCATGCCCAACGGCCTGCGGCTGAACGCGGCCGGCGAGCGCCTGCTGAAGCACGCGCAGGAGACTCTGCACCAGTACCAGGTGATGCGCACCGAGCTCGATGCGCTCAAGGGCGAGCGCACCGGCCATGTGAAGGTGGCGGCCATGGACTCCTTCTTCGAGGAGCTGCTGCCTTCGGCGGTGGAAGACTTCTTGCAGGTGTTCCCGGCCGTCACGTACACCATCACCGCGGTGCAGCCCATGGACGTGGCGCAGATGGTGATGTCGGGCCAGGTCGACGTGGGCATGACCTTCGTGAGCCGGCTGCCGGGTGGCGTGGCGGCGGTGGCGCTGGCCAAGCTGCCCATCGGGCTGGTGATGCCGCCGGGGCATCCGCTGGCCAACCAGGCGAGCGTGTCGCTGAAGGAATGCGCGCGCTATCCGTTCTTGCGCTCCAGCTCGCATCCGGTGATCAGCGCCGCGCTGTCGCCCGAGTTCGCCGGGTTCTGGGACGACATGGAGCCGGCCGCCACATGCAACTCGACGCCGATGCTCAAGCGGCTCATCAAGGCCGGCAAGGGCATCTCGTGCTTCTCGAAGATCGCCTTCATCGAGGACCTCAAGCGCGGCGACCTGATCTGGCGGCCTTTCGAGCTGCCCGCGCTCGAACAGCTGCAGGTCGGCATCGTGGTGCCCTCGCAGCGCGTGCTGCCGCACGTGACGCAGAACTTCGTCGGCCGCATGGCGCGCCGGCTGGCCCAACTCGAGATCGCAGCCGCCGCCGTGTAGACGCGGGTGGTGGGTGCGCCCACTTTTCAACCCAAGGAGACACGACGACATGAACGATCTGAAGGACAAGGCTGTACTGGTCACGGGCGCGAGCACGGGCATCGGCGCGGCGGTGGCGCGCGCGCTGGGGCAGGCGGGCGCGCGGGTGGCGGTGCACTACAGGGGCAGCGCCGACGAGGCCCGCAATGTGGCGCGCGACATCGAGGCCGCCGGCGGCCGCGCGCTGCTGGTGCAAGCCGACGTGACCGACACGGCTGCCGTCGACCGCATGGTGAAGACAGTGCATGCCGAGTTCGGCCGCATCGACGTGCTGGTCAACAACGCGGGCGGCTTCGTGAAGCGCTCGCCCATCGTCGATGCGGATGACGACTACATCGACGCGGTGTTCCGCCTCAACGCGCGCTCGGTGGTGGCGGTGAGCCGCCGCGTCATTCCGCTGATGGCCGCCGGCGGCGGTGGCGCGATCATCAACGTGACCACGCAGGCCGCGCGTACCGGCGGCGGGCCGGGCGCGGGGCTGTATGCCGCGTGCAAGGGCTTCGTCTCGACCATCACGCGCACCATGGCCAAGGAACTGGTGAAGGACAAGATCCGCGTCAACGCTGTGGCGCCGGGCGTGATCGAGACCCCGTTCCACGACGGGCATTCGAGCCCCGAGGTGCTGAAGAACTTTGCCAATGCGATTCCGATGGGGCGGCTGGGCACGGCTCAAGAGTGCGTCGGCGCATTCCTGTTCCTGGCGAGCGAGGCGGCCAGCAGCTACGTGACCGGGCAGGTCATCGAGGTCAACGGCGGGCAGGTAATGCCCTGATGGCTGTGCGCGCCGCTCAGCTCAGGTCGACGTAGCCGCCGACCTTGCCGCAGTGCAGGCAGCCGAAGACGAACACCGCGAAGCCGCGCTCGCGCGAGGGCGTGTCGAGCAGCCATTGCCAGCCTTCGCCGGCATCGAGGCGCGCGTCGTCGCAGGTCTCGCGCATGAAGTCGCCGGCCGGCTCCGACGCGAGCAGCGCGCGGTCGACATGCTCGATCTCTCCGAGGAAGCGGCCGGCGTCGTTGCAGTGCGCCCACCATCGCTCCTGCTGCCAGCTGAAGAAGCTGGGTGTGCGTTGCGACACTTCTTCGATGATGCGCATGGGCAGTTCGACCTCGCCCATGCCCACGCCTGCAGCGTCGTTGAATTCGCCGTCGAACTTCGCCGCGGCCGAACCGTCGGCGATGCACCAGGGGCAGAAGTGCGATTCGTCGCCGATGGCGTAGAAGCTGCCGCCGTAGATGTAGCCGGTGGCCTGGCCGCAGCACTGGCAGGTTTCGCCGGACATGCGCATCACGCCCGATTCGAACGGATCGGCGTAGTAGCGGAACACGGGCAGCGCACGCGCGGGGTCGGGCTGCACGGCCTCCGGCACGCGGGCCTGGTCGATGGCCGCCTGCAGGTCGCCGGCGTACGGCGCAGAAAATTCGCCGGTGTGCACGTCGAACAGCAGGATGTCTTCGGCGATGGTGCCGCTCGCGGGGTCGCGGCGCACGAAGAGCTGGCGGTACATCGAATAGTCGTGCG
Source organism: Variovorax sp. TLI9-5A (assembly GCF_056867935.1). Classification (NCBI taxonomy): domain Bacteria; kingdom Pseudomonadati; phylum Pseudomonadota; class Betaproteobacteria; order Burkholderiales; family Comamonadaceae; genus Variovorax; species Variovorax sp. TLI9-5A. Next base: position 2,747,918 of record NZ_CP200310.1, read on the forward strand.
CAATGCTGATGCCGTCGCGCGGAAAGCGCGCGTCCTGCAGCGCGAGCCGCGTGTAGTGGAGAACATCTTCGGCGGTGCGCTTCATCTGCTTGCGGTCGCTGCTGTCGAAAACCGGATGCAACTGCCACTCGGCATCGCGTTTTCGGGGATCGCCGAAGCTGCCGCCGTTGGATGCGGCATAGCGGCTTCGCAGGATCGGTGGCAGGGCGGCGCCCAGTTTTTCTTCGAGGGCGCGCAATGCGCTTTCGGGTGCGGTTGGGGGCGGAGTGTGTCGATTCATGGCGAAGAATGAAGGACCGGATTGCAGTATGCCGAACACCGTGCGGCCCCTCGAACGCCTTCTAGAATCGTCGACGCTTTTCCCTTGCGGCTGCTCGCAGCCCGCCCGGAGCGCAACGCTCCTTCTTTTCTTTTTTCCTTGATGCCTTTCAGATTCCGACTCGCTCTTTCCTCCTTTTTTCTTACTCTGTCCGCTGCCACCGTCTGCGCCGCATCCACGCCTCAGCTCGTGCTCGCCCCCGAGTCCGAGCGGGCGCCGCAAACGTCACAGGTCCCCGCGCTCGACCGCGCCGTGACCGACTTCGCCGGCCTGGCCTCCGGCTCGTACTACTGGCCTGAAGGCCTGCTGGCAGAACAATTGATCGCCGGACTGGCATCGCGGCGCCATCGGCAGCAGCAGGCGTTGCCGGGCGGCAAGCGTCTGCTGTCGTCGTACCGCTTGCCCAACGGCGGCAGCGAGCGCTCGGCCCTGCTGGTGGATGACAGCACCGGCGAAGTGCTCGCCGCGGCACTGGCGCACCGCGAATGCGGCGTCAAATCATCGTCCATCGGTTGCCGCGACGACCAGCATGCGGTGCTGTCGATCTTCCTGCGCCCCGGCATCGATCGCGCACAGGCGCAGCCGCTGGTCGACTGGAGCCGCACGGTGCCGAAGGAAGACCTGGACTCTGGCAAGGAAGAGAAGTTCGAGAAGACCGAGTACACGACCATGGACGCCGCGCACACCAAGGCGCGGCCTGTCACGCGGCCGAAAGGCTTTTCGCAGGCCGTGCCGCTGTATCCGAGGGCTGTGCTGCACTACACCGGCCAGGACGCCCTGAGCGATGCGAAGGCCAGGCGCGTGCTGCGCCTGCAGACCGTCGACACCGTGGAGCAGGTGCTCGCCTTCTACAAGAAGCTGTCGCCGCCGCTCGAGGGCATCCAGTCGGAAGCTGACGAGCGCTCGGGCTACGTGCTCGGTAACCTGAAGGGCATTGCCTTCTCGGTCAACGCCAAGGTGCCGCGCGACATGCCGGCGATCACCAACATCGAAATCGAGATCGCCGAATGAGCGCACTGTTTCCAAAGAAGACCCTGGCGTCGCTGCTGCTCGCCTGCACGCTCGGTGCCTCCGTGCACGCGGCGCCCGTCACCACCGAGCTGCCTCCGCCCCGGCTGAAGCTCAGCGAGCAACCCAAGATCCGCAGCGCCGTGATTGCCATGGTCGGCTATGCGCGCGGCAGCTACACCGATGGCGACAGGCTCATCGCGGCACAGGTGCTGGACGGCATGCGCTCGCGCTTCGACGTCACGCGCACCGTGTGGCCCGACGGGCGCACGGTGATCGCGTCGGTGAGCGGCGAAGGCCACGGCGAGGAACGCTCGGCGCTGCTGCTCGACGGCGAAGGCCGCCTGCTGGCGATCGGGCTGGTCAACGGCCACTGCCGCGATTCCACCAAGCGCGACGAGCCCAAGGTGTGCAACCCCGACCCTCAAGCCGTGCTGACGATCTTCCATCCCGCCGACGCCAGGCCATCGGATGCCGAACCGCTGATCGCATGGGCCAAGACGCTGCCTTCGTACCACGCGCTGATGGCCGAGAGCGATGACCCCGCCGAAGCAGCGGCCGCGCAGAAGATCGCCACCGTCGAATACATCGCGGGCCAGCCGACGGCGCCGGGCTGGCGCGACGCGCAGTTGCCGGCTGGCTTTCCGGCTTCGCTGAAGCCGCTGCTGGTGCAGACGGCGGAGGTCAACAGCACCGCCAGCGCCGGCAAGATCGTGATGCCAAAGGGATTGGCCGGCAAGCCGATGTACACCGACCGCGAGAACGCCCAGCTCAAGGGCGCCCGCTGGCCCGATGCCGAAGTGACACTGCGCAGCTACGCGGCGTTCGACGACCTTGTCGCCACCTATCGTGAACTGGCCAAGGGCGCGAGCCTGGAAGCCGGCGACAGTGAGCGTGATCGCGAGGCCGTGTTCAGCGGCACCGATGGCGCGGGCCGCTACACCGTCAGGCTGCGCGATGCGAAGGAAACCGGCGTGTTCATCACGGTGTCGAGCTGGAAGCGCAAGTGACGATGCGCAGCCAGGGCCAGCGCGACTGGTAGTCGCGCGCCTTCACGGCGAACATCTCCGGCATCGGCAGCAACGGATTCATGCGCAGGATGCCGGCGGCCAGGTCACCGAGTCCGTCGGGCGCATGGAGCGAGCCGTCGGCCAGGTCGATGCCCACGCGGGTGCAGGCGATGAGGTATCGGTCGATGCCGTCGCGCGCGGATGACAGGCGCGGGTAGGGCGCCTTGAAGCGCTGTTCGTACCAGAGGTGCACGCGGGCCTGGTTCTTGACCTCGATGGTCGCGCCGAGGTCGGCGGTGGCTTCGTGCACGCGGCGGATGACGGCGTCTTCGGCTTCCCACGACAGGTCACTGTCGTCGAAGTAGAAGACGTCGTAGTCCTTCACGCCCCAGCCCGGCGGCCGGCCGGCTGTGTGGTTCCACGCGGACTGGAAGACGCAGCCGGCCGTGAGGAAGCTCTGCCGGAGCCCGAGGCCGGGAAGGCGGTTTGCCAGCGCCGCGTTGACGGGGTCCTGCATCGCCTGCGCGATGAGGCCGTCGGGCGTCAGCGCCAATGCGATCAGCCGACTTCGGCGATCAGCTCGATCTCCACGCAGGCGCCCAGCGGAATCTGCGCCACGCCGAAGGCGCTGCGTGCATGCGCACCCTTTTCAGGACCGAAGACTTCCGCGAAGAACTCGCTCGCGCCGTTGGTCACGAGGTGCTGTTCGGTGAAGGTGCCGACCGAGTTGACAAGGCTCATCACCTTGACGATGCGCTTGACCTTGTTGAGGTCGCCCACGGCGGCGTGCAGGGTGCCCAGCAGGTCGATGGCGATGGCGCGGGCAGCCTGCTTGCCTTCTTCGGTGCTGATGTTGGCGCCAAGCTGGCCCGTCCAGACCTTGCCGTCCTTCTTCGCGATGTGGCCCGAGAGGAACACGAGGTTGCCGGTCTGCACGAAGGGCACGTACGCGGCGGCGGGGGCGGCGACGGGCGGAAGGGTGATGCCGAGGCTGGAAAGTTTGTCGTAAACGCTCATGGAGACTCCTTGTCTTGGGAAGGCGATTGTGTCTGTGTTTGCGGCAGGCCATCGACCACTTCCCCCACCGGCTGCACGGTCACGCCGACCCTCAGCGTGTGCCTTGCGCCGCCATGCAGTACGCCGCGCATCGGCGAGACGTCGGAGTAGTCGCGGCCGATGGCGAGGGTGACGTAGTCCTCGCCGGGCTGGCGGCCATTGGTGGGGTCGAAGTCGACCCAGTCGCCGGGGCTGCCGCCGGTGCCGTCGTCCTCGCCGGGCAGGTACACCGACACCCATGCGTGCGAGGCGTCGGCGCCCACCAGCCGGGGCTGGCCGGGCGGCGGCTGCGTGAGCAGGTAGCCGCTCACGTAGCGCGCGGGCAGGCCCATGGTGCGGAAGCAAGCGATCATGATGTGGGCGAAGTCCTGGCACACGCCCTTGCGCTGCGCGAGGGCTTCGACGGCGGGGGTGTTGATCTCGGTGCTGTCGGCGTCGTAGGCGAAGTCCTCGTACATGCGCTCGGTGAGATCCATCGCCACGTCGAAGGCGGGGCGGCCGGGCACGAAGCTGGCGCGCGCGTAGGCCACGAAGTCGTCGTGGCGCGGCACGTAGGGCGAGGGAAAGACGAACTCGGAGGCCGCGTCGAAGGTGGCGTCCTTGCGGAAGCGGAAGCGCTCGCGCACGGCCTCCCAGGGCAACTCGCGCGCCACGGCGGGCGAGAGCACAGGCTGCGAGGTCTCGACCACGCTCTCGGCCGTGACCACCAGCCGGTCGTGCGTGGCCTCGAGCGCGAAGAAGGCGCGCGTGTTGCCGTACAGGTCGGCCTGCTCGCTGCGCTGCGCGGGAGACGGCTCGATGGAGAGCTTGTGGCTCACGAGCTTCTGCGAGGCCGTGGCCAGCGGCTTCAGGTGCGCGAGATGCTGCGCCGTCTCGACCGGCGGCGAGTATTCGTAGCGCGTTTCGTGGGTGACGTGGAGCAGCATGGCCGTTGCCCGCTTACTTCGACTCGGAGCCGAAGTACGAGGCGTAGATCTTCGCGTAGGTGCCGTCGGCGCGGATGCCTTCGAGGCCCTGGTTGATCCTGGCGAGCAGCGCGGCGTTGCCCTTCTTCACGGCAATGCCGTACTTCTCGACCGGAAAGCTGGTGTCGCTCACCGTCTTGAAGCCGCCGGCGGTATTGTTGGCGAGGTAGTGCACCACCACGCCGTTGTCGGCCACCACGGCCTGCACGCCGCCAGCCTCCAGCTCCTTGAGCGCCAGCGGCGTCGACTCGAAGCGCTTGATGGCGGTGCTCGACTTGCCCAGCAGCTTGCCCACGACCTCGTCGCCGGTGGTGCCGTTCTGCACGCCGACCTTCAGCGTCTTGATGTCCTCGAACCTGTTGATGGGCGCGTCGTTGCGCACGGCGATGAGCTGGCGAGCGTCGAAGTACGACTGCGAGAAATCCATGGTCTGGCGGCGCTCGTCGGTGATGGTGATGGCCGACACCAGCAGGTCGCGGTCGCCCTGGTCCAGCGAGTTGAAGATGCCTTCCCACGGCGTGTTGACGAACTTCACCTCGAAGCCGGCCTTCTGCGCGACCGCCTTCACCACGTCGATGTCGAAGCCTACGATCTCGCCCCGGTCGTTCTGCGACTCGAAAGGCGTGTAGGCGGCGTCGGTGCCCACCACCAGCACGCGCGCTGCCGCCGGCGGTGCCGCGGCACCGGCCGGCGCCGACGCGGGCTCCTGCTTGCCGCAGCCGGCAATGGCCAGGGCCGCGAAGACGCTCGCGGCGGTGAGTGCGAAGCGGCGGTTGATGGTGATATGGCGAGGCATGGCGGTGGTTCTCCTTGAACTTATTGTGGAACGCCGCGGAACCGGCTTTGCCGGGCCGCAGGCGTTGCCCCCGGCGAGGGGGTGTGCGTAGCGACACGAAGTGCGCGAAGCATGGGGGAGTACCTGTTCAGGCGCCCACTGAACGCAGCGACTCGGAGGTCAGCGTGAAGTAGCGCGTGCCGATGGCGTCGGACACATGGTAGGCCGCCGTTTCGCAGCTGGCGAGCAGCTTCATGAGCTCCGGATAGTCGGCGTCGGGCCCTGTAGCGCAAAGGTGTTCGAGCGTCCAGCCGGCCGGATCGGGCAGCTCGTACGACAGTGCGGTCAGCTTGCCCGGCGCGCTGCCGGCGAGCCGCGCGATGCGCCCGCGCAGGGTCTGGGTGACCCAGGCCAGCGAGCGCGGGTTCTCGGCGTCGAGCACCAGCAGGTCGACCATGGTGGCGACGTCGCGGCGCTGCTGGTAGCGGGCGTGGAAGGTGATGGTGCTGTCGAAGAGGGCCACCATGGCCTCGAAGCCGCTCACTTCGTGCACCGCGCCGTTGTCGAAGCCGGCCTCCAGCGCGTTCGCGAGGAAGCCCAGCCGCTCGATGTGGCGGCCGATGGACAGGAGGCGCCACGCGTCGTCGCGCGTCATGCGGTCGGTCTGCGCGCCGGTCATGGCGGCGAGGGCGTTGCTGGCGGATTCGAGGGCGCGCAGCGCGGCGCTGGCGGCGAAGCTGCCTTCGTCGGCCTGCTCGGCGCAGCGGCGCAGGAAGTCGGCCTCGGTGCGCACGATCTGGTTCCAGGTGTCCTGCGAGAGCCGCTCGCGCACCGCGGCCGCGGCCTGCCGGATGCAGCGCAGGCTGAAGCCCACGCTGCCGCCGCGCGCCACGTCGCCAAGCTCGGCGATGAGCGCACGCTCGAACACGCGGCGCGACTGCGGCGCGCTCGGCACTTCGGCCGGCACCAGCGCATTGCGCAACGCCATGCGGTGCAGCCATTCGAGCAGCGGGCGCGAGGACTGGTCCTCGCTGCCCAGCAGGCTCAACGTGAGGCGCGCGAGGCGCACGGCGTTCTCGGCACGCTCGGTGTAGCGGCCCAGCCAGAACATGTTCTCGGCCGCGCGGCTGGTGACTGGCGCGCGATGTCGCGCAAGAGATGCCGGCGTGCTGTGCGGCTGCAGCAGCGTGGTGCGGTCGACCTCGCCGTGCGTCTGCACCCACACGTCGGCGCTGCTGCCGCCGCGCTGCATCGAGGCGAACTGCGCGTCGGGCTCGGTGAGCCGGGCCAGCCCGCCGGGCAGCACGCGCCACGACTGCGCGCCGTCGCTCACCGCGAACACGCGCAGCATCACGGCGCGCGGTGCGATGTGGCCCGGGCCCATGTCATTGGCCCAGGTGGGCATCTGCGACAGCGCCATGTAGCCCTGCACGGTGTGGACGTCGCCCTCGCGCACGATGCGGCCGGCCCATTCGTCGAGCTCGCGCCGGCCGAGTTGGCTGCCGAGCACGGCGTCGAAGCTCGCGCGGCCGTCGAAGCCGGGGTAGGTGGGCTTGATGGCGCTGTCGCCCAGCTGCGGCAGCACCGATTCGAGTGCCGCGCGCTCGCCGCACCACCAGGTGGGCAGGGCGGGCAGCATGAGCTTCTCGTCGATCAGCCGGCGCGCCAGCCCCGGCAGAAAGCCGAGCAGCGCGGGCGATTCAAGAAATGCCGAGCCCGGCATGTTGGCCACCAGCACGTTGCCGGCGCGGATCGCCTGCAGCAGGCCGGGCACGCCGAGCGTGGAGTCGGGGCGCAGCTCCAGCGGGTCGAGGAACTGGTCGTCCAGCCGTTTGATGAGCCCGTGCACCGGGCGCAGGCCCTGCAGCGTCTTCAGGTAGAGCCGCTGGTCGCGCACCGTGAGGTCGCTGCCTTCGACCAGCGTGATGCCGAGGTAGCGCGCGAGATATGCGTGCTCGAAGTAGGTTTCGTTGTACGGGCCCGGCGTGAGCAGCGCGATGTGCGGCGGCACGCCCGCCGGGCACATGCGCTGCAGGCCTTCCATCATGGCGCTGTAGGTGGCGGCCAGGCGCTGCACGTGCAGCGCCTCGAAGGCCTGCGGAAACTGCCGCGTGATGGCGAGGCGGTTTTCGAGCAGGTAGCCCAGGCCCGAGGGCGCCTGGGTACGCTGCGAGACCACCCACCAGTTGCCGTCGGGGCCGCGCGCGAGGTCGAAGGCGGCGATGTGCAGCCAGGTGTCGCCCGGCGGCTTCACGCCGTGCAGCGCGCGCAGGTACCCGGGGTGGCCGCGCACCAGCGCCGGGGGAATGAGGCCTTCGGCCAGCAGCTGCTGCGGGCCGTAGGCATCGGCCATCACGCGGTCGAGCACGCGCACGCGCTGCAGCACGCCGGCCTCGATCTGGCTCCAGCTCTCGGGCGAGACGATCAGCGGGAACAGGTCGAGCGACCACGGCCGCTGCGGGCCGTTGGCGTCGGCGTACACGTTGTAGGTGACGCCGTTGTCGCGGATCTGCCGCTCCAGGCTGGCCGCGCGCCGGGGCAGGTCGTTGAAGCCGCCCGGGCCGAGCTGCTCGAAGAAGGCGTTCCAGGCGGGGGTGAGCGGGGGCTGTTCGCTGGCCGGGGCCTGCTGCGTCTGCGCCTGGGGTTGCGACTGGGACTGTGTTTGAGACTGCGACTGGCCGGGCGCCGCCGGCCGTTCGGCGGCGGCGTCGTAGAGCTGCGGGGCTGCCGCCGGGGCCGGGGCAGCCCCGGGAGCCGGCCGGACGGGCGCCACAGGCGTGGCCAGTCCGCGCAGTTCGTCGAAGTGGCCGGGCAGGGCCGGCGGGGCGAGCGCCGACGCCAGGGCCGCCGGAAACTCCAGTGCCTGGGCGTCGAACAGGGATTCGTTCAAAGGTTCCACAGGGGGTGGATTGTCACACTGCCGTCACGGGGTGGCCGTTCGGGCAGTGTGCGGAATATCCCGGTCAACGCCGCAGATCGAGCGTGAACGGGAATTCGCGGCTGCCCGGCAGCTCGATCGTCGCGGGGGGCGTGCGCAGCAGGCCGGGGGTGTGGCCGGTGCGCGTGAAGCGCGAATGGCGGCGGCTTTCGGCCTCGTAGGCGTTGACCGGGAAGGTGTCGTAGTTGCGCCCGCCCGGGTGGGCCACGAAATACTGGCAGCCGCCCAGCGAGCGCTTCATCCAGGTGTCGACCAGGTCGAAGGTCAGCGGCGCATGCGCCTTGATGCTGGGGTGCAGTGACGAAGGCGGGTTCCAGGCCTTGTAGCGCACGCCGGCCACGAACTCGCCGGCAACGCCGGTGGGCTGCAGCGGCAGCACCTTGCCGTTGACGGTGATGACGTGGCGGCTTTCGTTCAGGCCGGTCACGCGCACCTCGATGCGCTCCAGCGAGGAATCGACATAGCGCACCGTGCCGCCGGGCGCGCCTTCCTCGCCCATCACGTGCCACGGCTCGAGCGCGTTGCGCAGCGAGAGCTCGACGCCCATCGCCTGCATCTGGCCCACCAGCGGGAAGCGGAACTCGAAGTGCGGCGCGAACCAGTCGGCATCGAAGGCGAAGCCGGCCTGGCGCATCTCGCTGATGACGTCGTCGAAGTCCATCTTCACGAAAGTCGGCAGCAGGAAGCGGTCGTGCAGCTCGGTGCCCCAGCGGGTGACGGGCGCCTTGTAGGGCTCGTCCCAGAAGCGGGCCACCAGCGCGCGAATGAGCAACTGCTGCGCGATGCTCATTCGCGCGTGCGGCGGCATCTCGAAGGCGCGCAACTCCAGCAGGCCGAGGCGGCCGGTGCTCGAGTCGGGCGAGTAGAGCTTGTCGATGCAGAACTCGCTGCGGTGCGTGTTGCCGGTAACGTCGATCAGGATATTGCGCAGCGTGCGGTCGACCAGCCACGCGGGCATGTTCTGGCCGTAGATCTCGCGGTTCTTCGCAATTTCCTTCAGCGCGATTTCCAGCTCGTAGACCTGGTCGTTGCGGGCCTCGTCCACGCGCGGCGCCTGGCTCGTCGGGCCGATGAACATGCCCGAGAACAGGTAGCTCAGCGACGGATGGTTGTGCCAGTAGAGCAGCAGGCTGGCCAGCAGCTCGGGCCGGCGCAGGAAGGGGCTGTCGGCCGGCGTTGCGCCGCCCAGCACGAAGTGGTTGCCGCCGCCGGTGCCGGTGTGGCGGCCGTCGGTCATGAACTTCTCGGCCGACAGGCGGGTTTCGAAGGCGGCGTTGTAGAGGAACTCGGTGTGGTCGACCAGTTCCTTCCAGTTGTGCGCCGGATGGATGTTGACCTCGATCACGCCCGGGTCGGGCGTGACCTGCAGCAGCTTCAGGCGCGGATCGCGCGGCGGCGGATAGCCTTCCATCACGATGCGCACGCCCAGGTCGCGCGCGGTGGCCTCGACGGCGGCCACGAGGTCGAGATAGTCCTCCAGGCGGGCCAGCGGCGGCATGAAGACGTAGAGCACGCCAGAGGCATTGCCCTTCTTCTCGGCGGCGGGGCCGTTGGCGCGGCGCGGGTCGCGCACTTCGACGCACAGCGCGGTACGGGTGATCCAGTGGGCCGATTCGCCGCGCAGGGGCTGGCGCGTGGCGGATGGGGTCGTGGTGGCGTCGCTGCCCTCGCCATCGCCTTCCCCGTCCCCCGATGCGCCCGGCGTCTGCATGCGCAGCGAGGCTGGCACGACGGGAGGCGTACCGAAGGCATAGGGCACGGCGCCGAGGTCGGCTCCGGTGCCGCCTGCTTCACCCGCACCGCCCGCGCCGCCGGTACCCACGGCGTAGCGCGCGCGGTAGTCGGCCCCGCTCGGCAGCGCGCCGCGCGGCGCGTTCGGGTCGCGCTCGATCATGTAGGGGTAGTCGCCCTTGCTGGCCCACGGTTGGGAGTCGAGCGGCAGGCGGTAGCCCATGGGCGAATCGCCCGGGATGAGATACAGCCGGTCGTCGCGCAGGAACCAGGGGCCGGTCTTCCAGGCCGGGCCGGCCAGTGCGGGCGCGTCGCCGTTCGCGTTGCCGGGCTCGATGGGCAGCATGTAGCCGATCACCGCGTCGAGCTTCTGGGTGAACACGCGGCGCAGGCGCACGCGCTCCAGTTCGTCGTCGAGCTTCGAGTCGAAGGGGTCGACGTTGACGGGCAGGCGGCGTTCGCGCCAGAGGTAGTAGTAGATGTCCTCGTAGCCCGGCTGGATGTAGCGCTCGGTGATACCCAGCTTGTGCGCGAGCAGGTTGGTGAAGCGGCGCGCGTCCTCGCTGGTGTAGTGCGTCGGAAAGCGCTCGTCGGCGAAGAGGTCGGGGTCGTGCCACAGCGGCTGGCCGTCGGCGCGCCAGAAGATCGACAGCGCCCAGCGCGGCAGCTGCTCGCCCGGATACCACTTGCCCTGGCCGAAGTGCAGGAAGCCGCCCTGGCCGTACTCGGCGCGCAGCCTGTGCACGAGCTCGGTGGCGTAGCCGCGCTTGGTGGGGCCGAGCGCGTCGGTGTTCCACTCGGGCGCGTCGCGGTCGGTGGTGGCCACGTAGGTGGGCTCGCCACCCATGGTCAGGCGCACGTCGCCGGCCTTCAGGCGCGCGTCGACGGCGTCGCCCAGGGCCAGCACGTCGGCCCATTGGTCTTCGGTGTAGGGCTTGGTGACGCGCGGCGATTCGTAGATGCGCGTGACCTTCATGTCGTGGCCGAATTCGACCTCGGATTCATCGACGCCGCCCTCGATGGGCGCGGCGCTCGAAGGCGTGGGCGTGCAGGCCAGCGGAATGTGGCCTTCGCCGGCCAGCAGGCCCGAGGTGGCGTCGAGGCCGATCCAGCCCGCGCCGGGCAGGAACACTTCGCACCAGGCATGCAGGTCGGTGAAGTCGACCGTGGTGCCGCTCGGGCCGTCGAGCGCCTTCACGTCGGGCGTGAGCTGGATCAGGTAGCCCGAGACGAAGCGTGCCGCCAGGCCGCAGTGGCGCAGCAGCTGCACCAGCAGCCAGCCCGAGTCGCGGCAGGAGCCGCTGCCGTTGGTGAGCGTTTCTTCCGGCGTCTGCACGCCGGGCTCCATGCGGATCAGGTAGTTGACGTCCTTCTGGACCTGCTGGTTGATGCCGACCAGGAAGTCGATGGTGCGCTGCTCCTTGCGGTCGATCTTGTCGAGGTAGGCCTGCAGCAGCGGCGTGGGCGTTTCGGTGACGAGGTAGGGAGCCAGTTCTTCGGCCTGCGACGCCGTGTACTTGAACGGGAAGTTCTCGGCCTGCGGTTCGAGGAAGAAGTCGAAGGGGTTGTAGACCGCCATCTCGACCACGAGGTCGACCGTGACCTTGAACTCGCGCGTCTTCTCGGGAAACACGAGCCGCGCCTGGTAGTTGGCGAACGGGTCTTGCATCCAGTTGACGAAGTGCTCGGCCGGCTCGACCCGCAGCGAGTACGAGATGACGTTGCTGCGGCAATGCGGCGCGGGCCGCAAGCGCACGACCTGGGGGCCCAGCTGCACCAGCCGGTCGTACTTGTAATGGGTGACGTGGTGGAGAGCGGCGTGAATGGACATGCGTTTTTGTGTGCAGTGCTGGCAGATTGCATCGGGAGATGATGTCTCTGGTGAGACGCATACTAGCCGAGATACCAAAGCAATTAACGCGCCACTGAGCGTGATTTGGGGAGGGTTTGCATCATGGATTCGGGAGTTGTCCGATGACGCGGTTTCGTGCGTCGGGCCGGGCTGCGGGGGGCTTCGGCGCATTTGCGGCACTGGGCGGTTCGTTGCTGGGAGCGGCCTTGCAGCTGCAGCAACCGGTGCTGTGGCCGGCATGGGGTTATGCCGGTTTGCTATGTGTCGGCGTGGCCGGAATGTGGTGGCGGCGACTGCCGGGCAGAAGGCTCTTGTTGATCGCCGTGGCGTGCGGAGCGATGGCCGGCTCGGGGCTCGCAGGATTGCGCGCCGTCGCCTATGCGAAAGGCGCGCTCGACCCGGCGCTCGAAGGGCGCGACCTGCGCGTCGCAGGCGTCGTATCGGAGATGTCCCAGCGCAACGAGGCTGGTACGCGATTCGTCTTGGATGTCGAAGCCGCGCAGTGGGTCGACCCCTCCATGACAGGCCTGCCAGCCGTGCCCGAGCGCATCGCGCTCGGCTGGTATGCGGAAGGCTCCAGCCTCTGGAGCCGTACCTCGCCAGCCAGCACCGCCGTCGCTTCCCCGCATGCCGGCGAACGCTGGAGCCTGACGGTGCGCCTGAAAGCCCCGCACGGCAACCGCAACCCCCACGGTTTCGACAGCGAACTCTGGATGTGGGAGCAGGGCCTGCACGCCAGCGGCCATGTGCGAGCCGGCGCGCGCGACGCGGCGCCGGTGCTGGTCGGCTCCACCTGGCGGCACCCCATCGAACGCGCCCGTGAAGCGGTGCGCGACGCCATCTTCGAGCGCGTGCCAGACCGCGCGCAGGCCGGCGTGATCGCGGCTCTCGTCACCGGCGACCAGAACGCCATAGACCGCGCCGGCTGGGATGTGTTCCGTGCCACGGGCGTGGCGCACCTGATGTCGATCTCGGGCCTGCACGTCACGATGTTCGCGTGGCTCGCCGCGCACGCCGTTGGCCTGCTCTGGCGGCGCAGCACGTGGCTGATGCTGCGCCTGCCCGCGCAGCAGGCCGCGTTGATCGGCGGCGTGCTGCTGGCCACGCTCTACGCGCTCTTCAGCGGCTGGGGCGTGCCTTCGCAGCGCACGGTCTGGATGCTGGCGACGGTCGCGCTGCTGCGCCTGACCGGGCGGCGCTGGCCCTGGCCGAACGTGTGGCTGCTGACTGCCGCGGTGGTGGTCGCGCTCGACCCGTGGGCATTGATGCAGGCGGGCTTCTGGCTGAGCTTCGTGGCGGTGGGCGTGCTCTTCGCGACGGACGCTGGAGTGCAGGGCGAGCAGCAGGCCGGCGCGGCCGCCCGACTGCTGCGCTTCTTTCGCGAGCAATGGACCATCACGCTGGCGATCACGCCGCTGAGCCTGCTGCTGTTCCAGCAGGTGTCGCTGATCGGACTGCTGGCCAACGCGGTGGCGATTCCGTGGGTCACGCTCGTGATCACGCCGCTGGCGATGCTCGGCGTGACGGTGCCACTGTCGTGGGACCTTGCGGCCACGGCCGTGCAGGCGCTGGCGCTGCTGCTGCAATGGCTGGCCGAGTTGCCGCACGCCACGCTGTCGATGGCCGCGCCGCCCTTGTGGCTGGCCGCCTGCGGCGTCGGTGGCGGTGCGCTGCTGGCCATGCGGCTGCCATGGTCGCTGCGCGGCCTCGGCATTCCGCTGCTCCTGCCCGTGCTGCTGTGGCAGGCGCCCCGGCCGGCCGCTGGCGAGTTCGAGCTGCTCGCCGCCGACATCGGCCAGGGCAACGCGGTGCTCGTGCGCACCGCCACGCACAGCCTGCTCTACGACGCCGGCCCGCGCTACAGCCTCGAAAGCGACGCGGGCCACCGTGTGCTCGTGCCGCTGCTGCGGGCGTACGGCGAGCGACTCGATACGCTGGTGGTGAGCCATCGCGACGCCGACCACATCGGCGGCGCGCCCGCCGTGCTCGCGATGCAGCCCGAGGCGGCGCTACTGAGCTCCATCGAGGCCGCGCACCCGCTGCAGGCGATGCGCGCGGCAAGGCGCTGCGAGGCGGGGCAGTCGTGGAACTGGGACGGCGTGCGCTTCGAGGTGCTGCATCCCTTCGAGAGCGACTACCGCAGCTTCGGCAAGCCGAATGCCGTGTCGTGCGTGCTGCGCATCGACAACGGCCGCGCGGCGGCGCTGCTGGCGGGCGACATCGAGCGGCTGCAGGAAGCGGCGCTGGTCGTGCGCACGCCGCAACTGCTGCGCGCCGACGTGCTGCTGGCGCCGCATCACGGGAGCAAGACTTCGTCGGGGGCGGCGTTTCTCGATGCGGTGCAGCCGCGCATCGCGCTCGTCCAGGCGGGGTATCGCAACCGTTTCGGTCATCCGGCGCAGGAAGTGGTGGCGCGCTACCGTGAACGCGGCGTGCGGCTGGTCGAGAACACCCGCTGCGGCGCCGCCCACTGGAGCAGCGCGAGGCCCGCGGAGGTGGGCTGCGAGCGCGAACGCCGGGCGCGCTACTGGGAGCACCGGCAGCCGGAGGAGGCTGGCCGTCCGGAGCCTTGAAATCGTGAACTAATTGTCAAAAGTAGCCCGAAAGGCCTCGTGTAAAGGAATCCACGGCAGCGTTCCATGCGTTGTATCGTTTGGCTACAACTCAGAACAAGGGGGCAGCATGGACAAGCACAACCGTCGGATTTCTCGCTGGGGCCCGTCTTACGGGCGCGCCTCATGACGACCGGCGTTCCGGCCATCACCAGCGCGAGCCTCGCCGGCGGCTCCGGCGCGCGGCTCAAGATGCACCGCGAGGGCCCGGTGCTGATCCTGACGCTGAGCAATCCCGAGGCGCGCAACGCGATCAATCCCTCGGTCTACCGAACGGCCGCCAAGGCGATACGCGCCACCGCGGGCTTTCGCACGGTGCGCGCCATCGTGCTGCGGGGGAGGGCGATCACTTCAGCGGCGGCGGCGACCTGCGGCGCCTGGCCCGGCAACGCAAGCTGCCGGCCACCGAGCAGCATGGCCACATCGACGCGCTGCACGAATGGCTCATGGCGATCGAGGAGGCGCCGCAGCCGGTCATCGCCGCGGTCGAGGGCGCCGCGATGGGCGGCGGCTTTTCGCTGTGCCTGGCCTGCGACCTGATCGTGGCCGCCGAGGATGCGAAGTTCGCGATGTCGTACATCAACGTCGGCCTGTCGCCCGACGGCGGCGGCACCGATTCGCTGGCCCGCTCGCTGCCGCCGCAGGCAGCGCTCGAAATGCTGCTCGACGGCATGCCCTGCACCGCGAAGCGGCTCCACGAATTGGGCGTGGTCAACAAGGTGGTGCCGCACGGGGAAGCCGAAGCCACCGCGCTCGCCTGGGCGCAGCAACTCGCGCGCGGCCCGTTCGAGGTTCAGGCGCGCATCAAGCAACTGGTGTATGGGGCGCGCGGACGCAGCCGGCGCGAGCAACTGGAGGCCGAGCGCGAGTCTTTCCTGACCAGCCTCTACAGCGACGAGAGCGGGGAGCGCATCAAGGAATTTCTCTCGCCCCGAAAGAAGCCGGGAACGAGCGAGGAGGGCCCCGAGCCCTGAGCGCGGAAAGATCATCCGACCCGCCTTGAGCCTTCGCATCAGGGGTTCTACTGGCCCTGAACTTGCTAAGCTATGTGCTCAAGGAGATTGGTCGTTCCATGCACAAATTTGACGAGATGTACGAGCAGCTTCCCTACGCTGGAGCTGCGATTCGACAGCACTACAAGCGCTACGACCAATGGCTCGCGAAGCAACCCGGCGAGGTGATGCGTTCGCGACGCGAAGAGGCGGAAATGATCTTCCGCCGGGTCGGCATCACCTTCGCGGTGTACGGCGCCAAGGACGAGGACGGCTCCGGTACCGAGCGGCTCATACCGTTCGACCTGCTGCCTCGCATCATTCCCGCCCACGAGTGGGACAGCATGGAAAAAGGGCTGGTTCAGCGCGTGACGGCGCTCAACCGCTTTCTTCACGATGTCTACCATGACCAAGAAATCATCAAGGCCGGCATCATCCCGGCCGAGCAGATCCTGAACAACGCCCAGTTCCGCCCCGAGATGATGGGCGTGAACGTGCCGCACAACGTCTATTCGAACATCTCGGGCATCGACATCGTGCGCGCCCCCGATGCCGCCGGCAACGGCGAGTACTATGTGCTCGAAGACAACCTGCGCGTGCCCAGCGGCGTGAGCTACATGCTCGAGAACCGCAAGATGATGATGCGGCTCTTTCCGGAGCTCTTCAACCAGAACCGCGTCGCGCCGGTCGCGCACTACCCCGACCTGCTGCTCGAAACCCTGCGCGCCAGCGCGCCGCCGGCCACGGCCGAGCCCACGGTGGTGGTGCTCACGCCCGGCATGTACAACAGCGCCTACTTCGAGCACGCCTTCCTCGCGCAGCAGATGGGCGTGGAGCTGGTCGAGGGGCAGGACCTGTTCGTCAAGGACAACTTCGTCTACATGCGCACCACGCGCGGGCCGAGGCGCGTCGACGTCATCTACCGCCGGGTGGACGACGACTTCCTCGACCCCGAGGTGTTCCGCCCCACGTCGACGCTGGGCTGCGCCGGCCTGATGCGCGCCTACCGCGAAGGCAACGTCGTCATCTGCAATGCGGTGGGCACCGGCGTGGCCGACGACAAGTCGATCTACCCCTATGTGCCGAAGATGGTCGAGTTCTACCTCGGCGAGAAGCCGATCTTGAAGAACGTGCCCACCTACATGTGCCGCAACAAGGACGAGCTGCAGTACACGCTCGACAACATGAAGGACCTGGTCGTCAAGGAAGTGCACGGCGCCGGCGGCTACGGCATGCTGATCGGCCCGGCCGCCACGCAGGCCGAGATCGAGGACTTCAAGAAGGCCGTGATCGCCAAGCCCGACGGCTACATCGCCCAGCCCACGCTGAGCCTGTCGACCTCGCCCACCTTCGTCGACGCCGGCATCGCGCCGCGCCACATCGACCTGCGCCCCTTCGTGCTCTCGGGCAGCGAAGTGCAGATGGTGCCCGGCGGCCTCACGCGCGTGGCGCTCAAGGAAGGTTCGCTGGTGGTGAATTCGTCGCAGGGCGGCGGCACCAAGGACACCTGGATTCTCGAAGCCGACCGTGTGCCCAAGTCCAAGGCTCCCGCACAGTCGCAAAGCCAATCGTAGTAGGAGCACGAACGATGCTGTCCCGCACCGCAGACCACCTCTATTGGATGTCCCGCTACACCGAGCGCGCCGAGAACACGGCGCGCATGCTGGACGTCAACTACCAGACCTCGCTGCTGCCCCAGTCCGCCGAAGTCGCCAAGTACGGCTGGCAGGGCGTGCTCTCCATCAGCGAGCTCTTGCCCTGGTACAACCAGAAGTACGACCAGATCGCGCCCAAGGAGGTGATGGAGTTCATGGTCAAGGACGAGAGCAATGCCTCGTCCATCGTCTCCTGCCTCAAGGCCGCACGCGAGAACGCGCGCGCCGTGCGCGGCGCCCTCACCACCGAAGCCTGGGAAACGCAGAACACCACCTGGCTCGAAGTCAACCGCATGCTGCGCTCGGGCGACTTCGAGCGCGACCCGGGCCAGTTCTTCGAGTGGGTCAAGTTCCGCTCGCACCTGTCGCGCGGCGTCACGCTCGGCACCATGCTGCAGGACGAGGCCTTCTACTTCTCGCGCCTCGGCACCTTCCTGGAGCGCGCCGACAACACCGCGCGCCTGGTCGACGTGAAGTTCCACGCGCTCAACAGCGAGTTCTTCGGCGCCGCCACCGAGGAAGATCAGGAATACGACTTCTATCACTGGAGCGCCATCCTGCGCAGCGTCTCGGCCTTCGAGGTCTACCGCAAGGTGTATCGCGACGTGATCAAGCCGGAGCGTGTGGCCGAACTGCTCATTCTTCGCGCAGACATGCCGCGCTCGCTGCATGCGAGCCTGGTCGAGGTGGTCAACAACCTTGCGAAGGTTCAGAACGAGCAGAGCGCAGAAACGCAGCGCCGTGCCGGCAAGCTGCTGGCCGATTTGCAATATGCGCGCGTCGACGAAATTCTGGCGACGGGGCTGCATGCGTATCTCACGCAATTCCTCGATCGGGTGAATGAGCTGGGGGTGCGGATCAGCCAGGATTTTCTGGTTCCGGCGCATTGAAATGCGAAAGCGTCATCTTTCTCGCGGGAGATGACGCTCCCCGCTCAGCGCAGACTTTTGACAATTGTTGACGAAACCAAATCAGCAAGATCGAAAGTAAATATTAAGAATTAACTCGCCGGAATTGAATATTTTCAGACGTTTAAAAGCGTGAATTAATACCTTGTAAGCAAGCGCCGCGCTCCCATAATCGCGCTCCTCAGTTTTCATTTGGTCACAAATGAAGCTGCGGCATGACAACTTGAGGGAGCGAAAGAGCGATGAATCGGCACTTGCACCGCGTGGTCTTCAACGCGGCCAGAGGGATGCGCATGGCGGTCCAGGAAACGGCCGCCAGCACTGGCAAGGGCGCCAGCAAAGCAACGGCGACGACAGTTTCTGCAGCCATCGCAGGCGCGCTGATGGCAATGTCGGCGCAGGCGCAGATCGTCGGTGCCCCGAACGTTCCCGGCAATCTTCGCCCGACCGTGCTGATGGCGCCGAACGGCGTGCCGCTGGTCAATATCCAGACGCCTTCCGCTGCGGGCGTCTCCCGCAACGTCTACAACCAGTTCAGCGTCGGCGCGAACGGCGCCATCCTGAATAACAGCCGGGTGAACGTGCAGACCCAACTGGGTGGGTTCGTTCAGGGCAATCCCAATCTGGCCACCGGGCCGGCGCGCATCATCCTCAACGAGGTCAACGGCGGAACGCCCAGCCAGCTTCGCGGCTATCTCGAAGTGGGTGGCCAGCGTGCTGAAGTGATCATTGCGAATCCGGCTGGCATCAGCGTGGATGGTGGTGGCTTCATCAATGCCAGCCGTGCCACGCTCACCACCGGTACGCCGCAGTTCAACGCCGTCGGCGGTCTCGACAGTTTCCTGGTTCGTGGCGGAACCATCACCATCGACGGCGCGGGTCTCGATGCCAGCAAGACCGACTACGCGGCCATCCTTGCGCGTGCGGTACAAGCCAACGCGAGCATCTGGGCAAGCGAGCTCAAAGTGGTGACCGGCGCGAATCAGATCAGTGCCGACCACACGCAGATCACGCCCACGACAGGAACGGGCGCAGCACCGACCTTCACTCTCGATGTGGCGGCCCTCGGCGGCATGTATGCAGGAAAAATCACGCTTGTGGGCAATGAGGCCGGCTTGGGTGTACGTAATGCAGGCAACATCGGCGCGAGTAACGGCAATCTCATCGTCACGGCAGCGGGACGTCTTGAAAATACGGGCACCCTCGAAGGCACACGCATAGAAATCTCCGGTGCCAGTGACATTGACAACCGGGGCGGCACGATCCGCCAGACCGGCAGCGTAGGCCTCGGCATCACTGCACCGGTTCTCTCGAACACCAACAGCGGAGTCATCGGTATCGAGCCGGCACCAGCGCCGACCACTGGCACGGGAGGTAGCACGAGCACCGGGGGGAGTACCGGCACAGGTGGCAGCACCAGTCCAGGCGTTTCCACCACGGGAACCAGCTCCGGAACGGGTTCAGGCTCCAGTAATGCGGCTTCGCCGGCACCGGCACCGTTTGTCCCCACATCGCCTGGCACCATCACCGCGGCGGGAACGATTCTGAACGACGGTGGCCGCATCTACGCTGGTGGTCCGATCGCGCTGCAAACACCACAGATCAACAACGCGGGTGGCACGTTGTCAGTCGCCAGCATGGCGGTCACCGGTCCCAACTTCTCGAATGCTGGTGGCACTCTGAACGTCAGCCAGAGCTTCGGCGCAAACGTCGGCACCTTTGACAACACGGGCGGCAAGCTCAGCGCGGGCAGCCTGAACATCGCCACCAGTGGCGACCTGACCAACACCGATGGCACATTGACGAGTGTCATCGATACCAACCTCGCGATCGGCGGAAAGGTCGAGAACACGCGCGGATCGATATCGGCAGCAGGCGCACTGACCTCGAACGTAGCTGGAGCCACCGTCAACAACAGCGGCACCCTGGCGTCCAACCAGGCGCTGACACTGAAGACCGACTCGCTGCAAAACACTCACGGAAGTATCCAGTCCGCACAGGCCGGCGTGCAGCTCGGCGTAACCAACGCCTTGACCAACGTGAGCGGCGGCAGCATCAGCGCGGCTACCGACCTGGGCATCCAGGCCGGCGCGCTCGCCAGTGGCGGCAGTCTGCGTGGTGGCAATGATGTCAATATCGTGGTCGGCGGCGCGCTGACCAACGACGGCAGCATCACCGCGGGCCGCAACGCGACGATCACAGCCGGCAGCGTGCAGAGCAGCAGCTCGGGCGTGCTGGGCGCGGGTATCCAGAACGATGGCAAGCTTGGGAGCGCGGGCGACTTGAGCGTGACTTCCTCAGGCGCGCTGGCCGCCACCGGCACCAACCTCGCGGCCGGCAACGCAACGCTGCAAGGTCAGAGCGTCGATCTTTCGGCGAGCCAGACCAGCGCCGCTAACATCTCGGTGACAGCCACGCAGGGCAACGCCACTACCAGCAAGGCCACGGTGGTCACGCCTGGCACGCTGACCATCACCGCCAACAGCAACGCCGCGCAAACCCTCGTCAACGATGCCGGTCAGCTCAATGCCGGCCAGTTGCAAATCAAGGTCTCGAACCTCACCAATACGAACGGCGGCGAGATCGTACAGACCGGCACGGGCGTGACCAGCATCGCCACCAGCGGCACCCTGAATAACGACGGTGGCCGCATCGCCAGCAATGGCCAGGACCTGACGCTCCAGGGCGCATCCATCACGAACGCCTCTGGCAAGATCGAGCATGCCGGGGGCGGCACCCTGACCCTTGCGGGCGGCAACTTCAGCGGTACGGACGGCCAGATCACGGCGAACAATGCGCTGGTTGTCGCCATGTCGGGCACTTTCAACCAGGATGGAAGCAAGGCAGCGACCAGCGCCAAGCAGATCACCATCGACGCCGGCTCGCTCAGCAATCGGGGCGGCCAGATTGTTCAGACCGGCTCCGATGCCACCCGTATCACGGTCGTGGGCGCGGTCGATAACACCTCCGGCACCATTGCCAGCAATGGCAACACGAACATCGCGGCCGGTAGCCTGACGAGTCAGGGCGGCACCATACGCGCAGCAGAAACCTCCAGTCTCGATCTGACGGTTGGTAGCCTCCTGGACAACAGCAACAAGGGCGTGATCGGCGCCGGTGGCAACACCACCATCGCGGCAGGCAGTTTCAATAACAACGCGGGGAGTGTCACTGCGGTTGGGGACCTGAACGCTACTGTCGGCGGAGCCGTGACGAACGCTGGCGGCACGCTGGCCGCCAATGGCAACACCACGGTCACCGCCGCCAGCTTGGACAACAGCGCGGGGACGACCGCAGCCGTGAATGGCAACCTGACCGTCAGGACCACGGGCACGACCACCAACACCGGCGGCACGCTGCAAGCTGGCGGCACCACCACGCTGGACAACCGTGGCCTTAGCAACCAGGGCGGCAAGGTCTTCGGCAACAGCCTGAGCATCGACACGCACGGCAATGCCCTGGACAACAGCGCCAAGGGCACGATCGCCGCGACCACCACCGTCGAGATCAAATCCGGTGCGCTGAACAATGACACCGGCCTCATCCAGTCCGGTGGCGCCATGGCCATCGACACGAACGCTCAGGCGCTCGCCAACACCAACGCCTCGGACTACACCAGCGGCCAGGGCGGCATCACGAGCGCCAGCACGCTCGATCTGAAGACAGGAGCGCTCGACAACGCGGCCGGCTTCATCGGCGCGAAGGGCGCCATCGGGGCCAGTACACAAAGCTTCTCCAACACCGCTGGCGGACAGGTCATCGGCCAGTCCGTCGTCACGGTCAACACCACCGGCGCCACCTACGACAACAGCGGCGGCCAGACGCAGGCGGTCGGCGCCCTGACGGTCAATGCCGGTGCTGTCCAGAATGCCGGCGGCCTGCTTCGCTCTAGCGACACCCTCACGCTGAACGCCGCCAGCGTCAACAACGCCAGCACCAGCGGCACGAACCAGGGCATCGAGGGCACGAACGTCGCGATCAATGCGACGAACCTTGGGAACCAGACGGGCGCGGTGCGCGCGGCGCAGAACCTCACGGTGACCAGCGGCGGCACCATGGACAATTCCTCGGGCGGCCTCATGTCAGCCGGCGACACGCTCAAGCTCGTCGACCCGAACGCCGCCAATCCGGGCGCCAAGACGCTGAACGTCGTCAACACTGGCGGCACCATGGTCGCAGGTACGGCCGCTGTGCTCGGCGCGGACGGCAAGGTTCAGACCGCCGCATTCGGCAAGCTGGAGATCGACGCTAAGGGTTTCAGCGGCGACGGCACGACCGTGGGCGTCAATGACCTGCGCATTGCCTTGGCGCAGGATGTGACCAACAACGTCGACGTCAAGGCTGGCGGCAACCTCACGTATGCGACCACCGGCAAGCTGACCAACAACGGCAAGCTGCTGGCGGGTGGAACCGTCACGGCCAGTGGCAACGATGTCGAGAATGCCGTCAACGCGGAGATTTCCGGGACGCACACCGTCATCAACGCCGCGGCGACACTGACCAACCGTGGCCTGATCGACAGCCAGGGAGCCACGCAGGTCAATGCTGGAACACTGAGCAACATCGGCACGGGTCGCCTCTATGGCAATGCGATCTCCATTGCGGCGGGTACGCTCAACAACGTTGCTGAGACGGCCAGCGGCGTCACCAAGGCTGGGACGATAGCTGCTCGCAACAGCTTGGATATCGGCGCGGGCACCATCAACAACCGGGACGATGCACTCATCTTCAGCGCTGGCGATATGTTCATTGGCGGTGCCTTGGATGCCAAGCGCCAGGCCACCGGCAAGGGCGGCACGCTCAACAACGAGAGTGCCAGTATCGAATCGTTGGGTCAGATGTCCATCGCCATGGGCAGTATCAACAATGTCGATACGCACCTGAAGGTTGCAACCAACAGCAGCACCGTATCGGTCCCCAGCATCATCACGATGGACGGGAAGTCCTGGGAGCCTTTCGATTCACAGGGCAACATCATCACCTGGGGCGACCCCAGCACGCGGTTGGTCTATCACAAGGCCGAAGATGGCACTGTCAGCGTCATCGGCAAGGGCTGGACCAATGCCGTCACCAAAATCGACGTCACCGAAGACTCCGTAGTACCGGGGACGGCCGATCCGGCGCGCATCGTCTCTGGCGGTGACATGACCCTTAACGGGCACGTCTACAACCGCGACAGCCAGATCATGGCAGGTGGCGCACTGAATGCGTCCGATGTGGACAACCAGGCCACGCCGGGCAAGCGCGATACCTCCGTGAGTGCCATATGGATCGGCTACAACCCCAACCGCCCTGGAAAGCCGCCAGAGCAGCCGATCTATATCCCGCCGACAACGACGACCGATACCTACACGCTCACTGACTACAAACCGCAGGAGCATCTGAACGCCACCAGGGGCTACAACGCGGGTGTCGCCGGGTATACGACGGTCGGCAACGCGGCGAGTGGCACGGGCAATGTGGCTGCTGGCGGACGCCAGGGTGCCATCGTCGAAGTCGCCTCCAACGTGAACGGCGTCGTCAAGACCAGCGGGGCGAGCGCGGGCGCGGCGGCCGGCACTGACGGGAGTGGCGGCACCGCAAGCCAGACTGTGCCGATGGTGGTTCGCACTAGCGTGCCCAACGTCACCGTTCCACGCGCCAGCCTGTTCGGCCTGAACACCGGCGGCCGGTACCTCATCGAGACGGACCCACGCTTTGCCAACTATCGCCAGTGGCTCAGCAGCGACTACCTCCTGAACAACCTGGGGCTTGATCCGAACAACATCCTCAAGCGACTGGGTGACGGCTTTTACGAGCAGAAGCTGATTCGTGAGCAGGTGGCCCAGTTGACGGGCTACCGCTACCTGGACGGTTACTACAGCGACGAAGAGCAGTACGCCGCGCTGATGAACGCAGGCGCCACCTTCGCAAAGGAATATGGTCTGCGCCCCGGCATCGCCTTGACGCCGGCACAAATGGCTCAGCTCACCAGCGACATCGTCTGGCTGGTCGAGCAAACGGTGACCTTGCCGGACGGGAGCACGCAGCTGGTCCTGGTGCCGCAGGTCTACGTTCGTGTGCGTCCTGGGGACATCAACGGCAACGGGGCCTTGCTCAGTGCCGACGCGATCAACATCAAAGGCAGCGGCGATCTTGTCAACACGGGCACCATCGCCGGGCGGACCCTGGTCAGGATCGATGCGGACAACATCAACAACCTCGGTGGCCGTATCAGCGGTGGTGATGTCACCCTGAACGCCAGAACCGATCTGAACAACATCGGCGGGACGATCGATGCGCGCGACAGCCTGAGAATCGATGCGGGACGTGACATCAACGTTCGCAGCACCACGCAGACCAACGGATACAACACCAACCTGGACCGCATCGCAGGCCTGTACGTAACGAACCCGGGTGGCAGGCTGGTTGCCAGCGCCGGCCACGACGTGAATCTGATCGGCGGGATCATCTCCAATCAAGGGGTTGGTAGTTTCACGTCGATCACGGCAAAGAACGACATCAACCTGGGCACGGTGACCGAGACCCGGGCCATGATGGGTGCCAGTTCCACCACGTCGATGGCGATGGCCAGCTCGCAGGAGTTCGGAAGCACCATCACCACGAACGGCACCACGGTGCTGAGAGCCGATCGCGATGTCAACGCGCGTCAGGCCACCGTGGACGCGGGCAAGGGCTTGCTGAGCGTGCATGCGGACCGGGACATCAATATCGAGTCGGGCGAGGCCCGGGTCATCGGCAGTTACTCCGCGCAGTGGTCGGACAAGAAAACCTTCAGTCGCACCGATAACAAGCTCTCGGGTGATTTCGATAACTCGACAAGCGTAGGCAGCAAGTTCTCCGGTGGTGTGGTTTCCCTTGGTGCAAAGAACGATATCAACATCATCGGCTCCAGCATTAGCGGCAAGGATGGTGTTGCCGTGGTGGCCGAGCACAACCTCAACATCGTCGAAGGCCGAAACACCGTCAACAGCAGCATCGAGCTGGACCGTCAAAAGCGCGGAGTCAGCGGCCTCGGCGTGATCGGAGGTCTTGCGACCATCGGCGCACCAGTGATCCTGCCCTCCGGCAAGACCACCACCACAGGCGTAGAGATCAAGTCCGACACTGCAGCACCCAGCACCATCAGCAGCAGCAACGGTGGCATCCTGCTGCAAGGAAACAATAGTGTCTTCATGCAAGGCGTCCAGGTGGATGCTGCGAAGGATGTCTCGATCCTGGGCGGTAATGTGATCATCCAGGCGGCGACAAACCAGCAATCAGTGACCGGGACAACCAGCAGCAAGAGCGCCTGGTATGACTTCGGCAGCGCCGCGATCCTCAAGGATGTCGGCAAGGGGATCAAGGGGCGGGAGACTACTTCCACCGAGGCCGACACCACGACATTGGCCCGCACGACGATCAATGGCGCGAACGTCACCATCGCGGCTGCCGATACGTTGGCGCTGGCGGGGACAACCATCAACACGCCGGGCAAGGTGAGCCTGAGCGCCGACACATTGTTGTTAGGCACTCAGACGACCGAGACGACCACGCGCACGACGAGCCAAGGCCGCGATCTGGTGTACCAAGTCAATCGGGACAATGGCCGCACCGACCAGACGACGAACTACAACCAGATCAACGCGGGCAATCTGTCTGTCACGGCAAACCACGTGCAAGCGGGCCTGGGCGCGCGGGACAGCATTGAAGAGCTTTCCAAACAGCCTGGCATGAGCTGGGTAAATCAGTTGGTCAATGACCCGAAGCTCAGCGGCAAGATCGATTGGCAGAAAGTCGAGGAAGTCCACAAGACCTGGGACTACGACAAGCAGGGGCTGACGCCGGAAGGCGCGGCCATCGTGACGCTGGTGGTGGCGTATTTCACAGCAGGGGCAGCTTCAGAAGCAGGTGCAGCAGTGGGCGACGCCGCAGCCACCACGGCGACTGGTGGCGGTGTTGCCGTTCTTGGTGAAGGCGGATTCATTGCTGCCGGAGGGGTAACGATCTCTACTGCAGTGGGCGGTGCCGTCACGGCGGGTATCACGGCCCTCGCAACTCAGGCGTCCATCGCACTGATCAACAACCAGGGCGATATCGCTGGGGCTCTGCACGATCTGGGCAGCAGCGCCAGTGTGAAGAACCTGCTGACGGCCATCGTCACCGGCGGCGTGCTCGGAGCGATGGACCTGAATCCGACCGGCTTGCCCACGGCAGGCGCGGGCTCTCAGCCGTTCTTCACGCAACTGGGCCAGAACCTGCAGGCCGCGGCCGCCAGGGCAGTGATCAACACGGCCATCAGTGGCGGCAGCCTGGAGCGGAACCTGGCGGATGCGCTGAAGAACGGCATCCTGGACACCGTGGCGGCGCAGGCGGCCAATGCCATCGGAACCATGAGCATGGGCGACGACGCCACGCTCAACGAGTTCACCAATAAGGTGGCGCACGCGATTGCAGGGTGCGCGGTGGGAGCGGCCCGGACGAACAACGCTGCGGGTTGCGGTGCAGGGGCCATCGGCGCGGCTGTGGGCGAGCTCGTGGCCGAAGCGTATGGGGTCAAGTCCAATACCACGCAATTCGCCGCGATGATCTCCGGTCTGGCGGCCGCGCTCACCGGGGCGGATGCGAGCCAAATCGCCCTGGCTGGGCAGGCAGGGGCCAACGCGGCTGCCAACAACTTCCTGTCCCATCAGAACGTGGCGGAACTCGCGGCCAAGATCGCTAAATGCGCAGGAAATGACAAGTGCATCTCAGACGCCGTTGACAGCATGCGTGCCATCAGCCAGGCCAATGACCTGGCCCTGCTGAACTGCAAAGCCACCAACAACTGCGATGAACTGACGGCCGCCTACAGAGCCGGCAACAGCGACCTGAGCAACCTCATCGCCACGGGCGCTCTGGGCAGCGACAGCAACATCAATCGGGTGCTCAGCCTGCAGACGCCTGCCTTCTTGACCATCGCCAACGATCTCTACAACAAGGTTCCGGCCGGCTGCAACCTGGTAAGCCCGAGTGCGGGATGCATCCAGCAATCGCAAGAGTTCGCAAAGGGACTCACGGTCTTGGGGGTAGGCATGGTCACCATGCCGCTGATCGCTGTGGGCCCTGCCACGACTGGCGCGGTGGCAGGCGGGCTGATCTCAGCAGTCACGCAAGGCATCGACAGCGGAAACGTCAACGCTGGCACGGTTCTGGTCGACGCGCGCACCGGCGCGATCACCGGAGTACTGGTCAACGGATTGTTCGAGGGAGTCACTCAGGTCGTGGTGGCCTCTGGCAGCAGGGTGGCGCAGTTGTTCAATTCTGAGGGGCGCCTAGTTGCTGTGACATCGGCGGAAGGGCCTGCCATGGTCACCGAGGGGCGCGTCGTGACGCAGGCCCAAGCTACGGCCGCTCGATTGGCGCCTTGCTGCTTTGCGCCGGGTACGCTGGTGTCCACTGAAGGTGGCGAGCGCGCCATCGAAACCATCAAGCCGGGCGATAAGGTCTGGACGCGGTTGGAAGACGGCTCGGGAGAGGCGTTCCTTGCACCGGTGACGGCCACTCACGTACGCGACGATCGCCCGATCCTGCGGCTAACGGTGGAGCAAGCCGATGCGTCGCAGACCACCAGCGAGGAACTGCTGGTCACGCCGGGCCACCCCTTCTACGTCGAGAGCCGCGGGTTCGTGGGGGTAGAAAACCTGCAGGCCGGCGATCAACTGGTATCTCAAGACAACCACCGGCACTTGAAGGTGCGCTCGGTTGAGATGTATGCGCCCCGAGGGTTGACGTACAACCTGACGGTCGAGACAGGACACACGTTCTTCGTTGGGACGCTGAGCACGTGGGTGCACAACGTGGGGCCTTGTGTGACTTGCGCGAATGGAAGCTGCACGCTCCACGTGGGCGAGATGCCCAACGGCGGTGGCGTCAGTCTGCCAAAGGGATATACCGCCAATGCTGATGGCACCTTTGCGGGGCCAGCCGGAGGGTCGTTGGTGCCGGCCGGCGTGGCGGCCGACGGATCGCTTGTGTTTCAGCGGGCCGGTGGCGGCAGCTACTTCCGGGTGGACCCCGCGACAGGCACCCAGATCACGGTACTCAGATCCGATCTGAGCAACGGGGTGACATGGAGCATCACGCCTGGTACCGGCTCACAAGCCCTGCAAAATCAGTTCAACGGGGCACGGTTTCAGAATGCGTTCAATGAGGCTACCGGCTTACCCAAGAACACGACCGCTGTGCCCGTTCCTATGCCTGATGGAAGCACGGTCAAAACAATTTTTGACAATGCCGGCAGACCAGTGGGTTTAGTGGAACTCAAGGATGTCATCGAGCTCACTGGCAGTGAACAACTCAGGGCACAGCTTCAATATGCAACTATCAACAATATTCCGTACAGTTTGGTCGTGAGTCCATCGAATAAAGTGATATCTCAGCCCTTGTGGGAAGAAATTTTAGAAGCAGGCGGAAAGGTATATCAATTCGATCCGACCACTCAAGTCATCAAGCAAATTTTCGCGAGGCCGCATTGAAAAAACCCGAAAAGCCAGAAATTAGAATTTCTGTTGCGACAAGATTAAATACCACGGAATGGGAGTTCGGTCGTAAATTACTGCAAACCCTGTGCGATGTTGATGCTCGCCTGGCGCCTGAGTACGTCGGAAACTCGGAGCCAATCAAGGTTTTTGTTGGTAATATTGATGATTGCAAGGCAAGTTGGGCTCCAGAGGCCGTCATTGATGGCCCACTGGGACCGTCGCATGTCAAATGGAATTTTCTTTGGAAACGAGCTAAGGCTATTAAGTATTGGGGCTGCGTTCATCACACGCTGACAACCAGATCTGGCGAGTTGAAACTAGGATGGATTACCTTGACGGCAACACCTGATAAGGGGGTTGACTGGAGTGATTTGTTTCGCCGCCTTTGCATTCTTACGAATCCAAAATTTGCAACAATGCATTTGAGAACAAATGCAGAGGCAAGACGCGAAGCATTTAGCGAAGAGGCTGTTGAGAATTTCGGAGTAAATGATTTGCTCTATGGTCACCCTGATGTGGCGCTAAAGGAGCGTGGCTTGGCTAATTTGTCTTGGGCCAATTTCTTCGGTGAACAATATGCTGCCGAAGTTGATGTGGCTAGGCTTCGAGAAAATGGCTTCAGCGCAGAGCAGATTGGCGAAGGCTTTTTGGTTGCCCTGACGCCTAGCCTGTTCGACGTAATGGATAATTTTTCTCTTTTCTCGGAGCGTCGCGTTGCACTGAGAAAGTTG
Source organism: Variovorax sp. TLI9-5A (assembly GCF_056867935.1). Lineage (NCBI taxonomy): Bacteria > Pseudomonadati > Pseudomonadota > Betaproteobacteria > Burkholderiales > Comamonadaceae > Variovorax > Variovorax sp. TLI9-5A. The sequence continues at coordinate 2,776,972 of NZ_CP200310.1, forward strand.
TTCCGCCCTGGCTTGTTTCGGATTAACGAAGAACCCAAGCCATTGCCGGAGTAAGGTGACATTTGTGCCGGTTTCGCATAAATCATACGCGCCGCGAGTTTCCCCCAAAACCACCGACGTGGTTATCCCACGGGCATTACCTCCTCGGGTTTCGGACCGCCCTTCTCTGCGAAGCGATTGAGTAAGGGTTTGTGCAACGAAGCCGTTCAAGAATAAGAAATGGGAGTCTGATTTGAAGCGCAACTTGTTGGCTGCCGCAATGGCAGCCGGTCCGCTGCTGTCCGCAGCGCAGCAGTCACCGACGACGCCTCAGCCCTTCGTCGAGCAGCAACGCCAGCAGGAGCGCGAACGCGCGTTGCGCGAGCAGAACGAGCGCACCGTCGATCAGCGCCCGCAGGCTGCGCCGCCAGCGCCGGCACAGCGCATTCCCGAGTCCGAGTCCCCGTGCTTTCGCATCGACCGTGTGCTGCTGGTTGGCGAGCAGGCCGAATCCTTCCAATGGGCCGTTGCCGATCTATCCGGCCCCGAAGGCAATGATTCACCCGTGGGCCGCTGTCTCGGCACGGCAGGCGTCAACGTGGTCCTTGCACGCGCGCAACAAGCCGCCATCGCGCGTGGCTACGTCACCACCCGTGTGCTCGCTGCGCCGCAGGATCTCTCCGCCGGCACGCTGACCCTCTCGCTGGTGCCCGGCCGCATTGCAGCCATTCGGACAACGCCCGACTCTTCGTCCACGCTGCTTGGCAACTCGGCCTTGCTGGCCACGGCCATTCCCGCGCGCCCGGGCGACCTCCTGAACCTGCGCGATATCGAACAGGGTTTGGAAAACCTCAAGCGAACGCCAACCGCCGAAGCCGACATCCAGATCGAACCCTCGACCGCCCCCAACGCCAAGCCCGGCGACAGCGACCTCGTCGTCAAGTACGTCCAATCCAAGAAATGGCGCGTCACCCTGAGCCTCGACGACAGCGGCACCGAAGCCACCGGCCGCTACCAGGCCGGCGCCACCCTGTCCCTGGACAACCCCTTCGGCCTGAACGACCTGTTCTACGTCAGCGCCAACCACAACATCAACAACCACGTCTTCGGCGACCCGGCCAAGGGCACCGAAGGCCAGACCGTTCATTACTCACTGCCGTATGGCTACTGGCTGTTGGGCCTCACGGCCTCCAACAGTCAGTACCACCAGAGCGTGGCCGGCCTGAACCAGGACTACGTCTACGCCGGCAAGTCCAACAACGCCGAGTTCAAGCTCTCGCGCCTCGTCTACCGCGACCAGAGCCGCAAGACGAGCGTGGCGATCAAGGGCTGGCGCCGCGAGTCGCGCAACTTCGTGGATGACACCGAGGTCGAGGTGCAGCACCGCGTGGTCGGTGGCTGGGAGCTCAGCCTCAATCACAAGGAGTACATCGGCGAGGCGACACTCGAAGGCACGCTGGCGTACAAGCGCGGCACCGGCGGCTTCGGTTCGCGCACCGCGCCGGAAGAGGGGTTCGGCGAAGGCACTTCGCGCCTGAAGCTCTACACCGCCGATGTCAGCCTCAACGCGCCGTTCAAGCTCGGCGAGCAGAAGATGCGCTACTCCGGCCTGATCCGCGCCCAGTGGAATCGCACGCCGCTGACGCCGCAAGACCGCTTCGCCATCGGCGGGCGCTACACGGTGCGTGGCTTTGACGGCGAGACGAGCCTGATGGGCGAGCGTGGCTGGCTCATTCGCAACGACATCGGCTGGGCCGTGGGGCAGAGCGGGGCAGAGCTGTACGTCGGTGCCGACTATGGCCACGTGGGTGGCCGATCGACGGTCGACTTGCTCGGTCGCAGCCTGGCTGGCGCCGTCATCGGCGTGCGCGGCCAGTGGAGCAAGCTGAGCTACGACTTCTTCGTCGGCACGCCGATCAGCAAGCCGGAGGGCTATCGCACTGCGAAGGTCACGCTGGGCTTCAATCTCAACGCAAGTTTCTGATACGTCGATGATTTCTTCAGCCAGACCCCTGCTCGCTGCAACTGTTGCCGGAAGCGTCCTTCTTTCGGGTTGCAACAGCCTGCCCCCGACGCCGTACCGCGCCGCGCCTCCAGGGGATGGCACGTATGGATACAGCACCATGTATATCGAGGGAGACATCTACCGGATCGATTTCTACGGGTCTCCGGCAACTGCCTCACGGACAGCCAAGGCGTTCGCCTTTTATCGCGCGGCAGAGCTTGCGGCGGAGTTCAATGCGCCAGCTTTCAGGATCGTCCAAGGTGAAGTGGACCGTTCCATTCTGGACGGCACCGAGGTCTTTTCATGGTCCGACTCATTCCCCGAACTGCCTATCGGCAGGCTTGCGGCAAGCCGCGAGGGCGGTACCAATGAGGCGACCCTGCAGAAGGTCGCTGGAACGACATACATCCCGGTTCCGATCTACATCACTCCGCCCGGACAAGCGCAGCGCGATTACAACGAAAAGCGTGTGTCCAAGCTCACGATCTTGCGCGCACAGATGCTTCGGGAACTTCCGGCGTCACTCGATGACAGGACGTTCCTGACTCGGGAAGTGCTCAACAAGCTCGGTCCGCGCATTGTGCGTGCCAGTTCTGCTTGAATCCGTATCCTGAAAACTACCGCGAGAACGACTCGACCTTCACCGGAATCTCCGGCACCTGCCAGCGATAGGAATCCGCCAGCACATCCCGCTCGGACTGCTGCCCGCTCCACCGAATGTTGAGCAGGTCCATCAGCGTCCAGCCAGTCCAGTCCGCGCGAAAGGGCTGCAACGCCGCAGCCTGCGAAAGCGGCTGCGCGTTGCGCCACACCACAGCCGGAATCCGATACCCCGAAGCCGTCGCCGGGCTGTGCCCTGCACGGTCGCTCACATGTCCCACTTCCTGCCCGTGGTCCGACAGATACATCCACGCCCGGTACTCGCCCGGCTTGCCGGGGGCGCGCGTCTGCTGCAGCAGCTCCGACACCACGAAGTCGTGGTACAGCAGCGCAGCGTCGTACTCCTGCCGAAAGCGCCGCACCCAGGCCGAACGGCCATCCTTGACCAGCCCGTTCTCCACCGCATCGACGTTGTCGTCAAAAGGATTGGCGTTCTCGGGAAAGCGCAGGCTGTAGTGCGGGTGAGCGCCCATCAGGTGGACGACGATCAGCTTGCGGTCGGTACTTGTGTCGGCCAGTGCTTCCTGCACGCAGTCGAGGATCTCGCCGTCCAGCGAGGCGCTCGCGCGGCCGGGCGTGCGGTTGACCATGTCGACCACGTCGGCGAGGCGTGCGTGCTGCTGCTCGATGGCGAGGTCGTCGTGGTTGCTGATCCACCAGACCTTGTAGCCGGCGGCGCGCGCCAGTGCCAGCACGTGTGGCGGGTTCTCCGCGTCGGGCAGGCCGAAGTGGAACATGTTGCGCAGGGCGGGCAGGGTGCTGGCGTCCACCGACCACGCGTTCTTCAGCACCGCCATCTGGTCGCCGGTCTGCGCCTTGTGCGCGAGCAGACGCGGCGTGGTGGGGCGGCCGTAGCCGTAGAGGGCCATGTTGTCGCGGTTGATGCTGTCGGTGATGACCAGCACGACGGTGGAGGGCCCCGTCTGCGTCATCACGGGGGCGATGGCCTTGGCCTGCGCCATCAGGCGGTCGCGCTGCTTCTGCTGGTCGGCCCATGCGGAGCGCAGCGCGTGGAGGGAGTCGATCCACTGCGTCCAGAAGATCGCGGGATGCAGCCTGCGCCAGGGCTTGCTGGCGTAGGCCACGCACGAGAGCAGGAACAGCAGCGCGATCAGCGCCACCATCCATCGCGACGGCCGGGCTGAGACAGTCGTGCCCGCCACCGCGCCGCGCCGAGCGAACATGCCCACGAGCACACCCGCCACGACCAGCACCGCGCTCCACACGGCGGCAGAGCGCCAGTGCATCCACAGGTATTCGGTGCCTTCGCGTGCATTGGTGTTGGCCGCGGCGCCGAGCACCATCGCGCCGTCGGGCGCGGCCTGGTAGGTGTCGAGCAGATACGCGCGCACGGCGCCGTCGAGTGCAAAGCCCATCGCCCAGAGCCACACGAGCAAGGTGCGAACGCGCCGCATGCGCGCGCTGCGCAGCGGCCACGCGAGCCATAGCACCATCGGCAATGCGAGCACCGCGAGCTGCGCGATGCGGCGGCCGTCATGGCCAAGCGCGATGAGGGCCAGCAGCGTCGCGCCGACCACGCCGCAGGCGAGCAGCGCATTGCTCGACGAAGAAGCTTGTTGGGGCAGGGTGGTCAAGCAGGTGGCGCGGCGTGGCGAGTCGGGAGGGGCGGGCGCATTCTGCCCCTGGGCTTGCGCGGCAGCCTCCAGTGCCCCGATGCCGGCGAGGCCCTTTGGTCAGCCGGTGAACTCAGTCAGGGATATCCCCGCGGAACTTATCGGGCCTCAGGTGCCCAGACGGGCTTTTCCATCGTTCTGCATACAGAAAGGAACCTCCGCTCCATGGTCAGATTCAGCCGGCTCCCCGCGCTACTGCTTGCTTTCGCTCTTTCGTGGGTGGCGCTGCCTTCCGCGACCGCCGCACAGACCCAGATGGTCAGCGCCGCCGTCAAGACGCTGAACATGCGCACCGGCCCCGGCCAGCGCTACGAGTCGCACTGGACGGTCACCAGGGGCTATCCGTTCCGCGTGATCGGCAGGAAGGGCGATTGGCTCAGGGTGAGCGACTTCGAGGGCGACAAGGCCTGGGTCTTCCGGCCGATGACGAACAAGACGCCGCACCACGTGGTGAAGGCCCGGTCGGCCAACCTGCGCCGTGCGCCTGGCGTGCGCAGCCCGGTGGTGAAGAGAGCGGGCTATGGCGACGTGCTGCGCACCATCGAGCGGCGCGGCGACTGGCTCAAGGTGCAGCACGAAGGCGGCGCCACCGGCTGGGTGCAGCGGCGCCTTGTCTGGGGCTGGTAGGCGAGCTCAGGTCGCCGTGGCCTGGCGCACGGCGCGCTCCCAGCGCGCCATCGATTCCTCGGCCTGTGCGCGGCCCATGGTCGGCATGAAGCGCCGCTCGATCTTCCACAGCTTCGACAGCTGCCGTGCGTCGGTGTAGACGCCGGTCGAAAGGCCCGCGAGGTAGGCGGCGCCCAGCGCGGTGGTCTCGATGACTTCGGGCCGCACCACCGGAATGCCCAGCAGGTCGGCCTGGAACTGCATCAGCAGGTCGTTCACGCTGGCGCCGCCGTCCACGCGCAGTTCGGCCACGGGCTTGCCGCCGGCGGCTACCGCATCGCGGCTCATGGCCTGCAGCAGCGCGGCGCTCTGGTAGGCGATGCTCTCCAGCGCGGCGCGCGCGATGTGCGCCACGGTGGTTCCGCGCGTGAGTCCGGTGATCGTGCCGCGAGCTTCGGCGTCCCAGTAGGGCGCGCCGAGGCCGGTGAAGGCCGGCACCATCATCACGCCGCCCGCGTCGGGCACGCTCTCGGCGAGGGACTGCACCTCAGCGCTGCCCTTGATGGCCTTGAGGCCGTCGCGCAGCCACTGCACAACGGCGCCGCCGACGAACACGCTGCCTTCCATGGCGTATTGGGGCTTCGCGTCGGTCTGCGCCGCGCTGGTCACCAGCAGGCCGTTGTGCGAGGGCTGGAACTCGCCGCCCGTGTGCATCAGCAGGAAGCAGCCGGTGCCGTAGGTGTTCTTGGCCATGCCGGCCTCGAAGCACGCCTGGCCGAAGAGGGCGCTCTGCTGGTCGCCGGCCACGCCGCCGATGGGCAGCGTGTGACCCAGCAGGTCCGCGTCGGTATCCGCGAAGTGCGAGCTCGAGGGCTGCACCTTCGGCATCAGCGAGGCGGGAATGTCGAGCGCCTTCAGCAAGTCGGCGTCCCACTCGTTGGTGTGCACGTTAAAGAGCATGGTGCGCGAGGCGTTGCTCACGTCGGTCACGTGCACCTTGCCGCCGGTGAGCTGCCACATGAGCCAGCTGTCGACGGTGCCGAAGGCGAGCTCGCCGCGCTTGGCCTGCGCGCGGGCGCCGGGCACGTTGTCGAGCAGCCAGCGCAGCTTGGTGCCCGAGAAATACGCGTCGATCACCAGGCCGGTCTTCTCGCGGATGGTGTCGGTCATGCCCTCGTCGCGCAGCTGCGCGCACAGCGGTTCGGCGCGGCGGTCCTGCCAGACGATGGCGTGGTGCACCGGATGGCCCGTCCTGCGGTTCCACAGCACGGTGGTCTCGCGCTGGTTGGTGATGCCGATCGCGTGGATGTCGGTGGGCTTGAGCTTCGCCTTGGCGAGCACTTCGCGGGCGGTGGCGAGCTGGCTGCGCCAGATTTCCATCGGGTCGTGCTCGACCCAGCCGGGCTGCGGGTAGATCTGCGTCAGCTCTTTCTGCGCAATGGCGACGATGTGGCCTTCGCGGTCGAACACGATGCTGCGCGAGCTGGAGGTGCCCTGGTCGAGGGCGAGCAGGTAGGTGGTCATTCGGTCTTTATTCCTTCTTTTCAGTTCTCGCGCGCGATCTCCAGCCGCACCTGGGCGGCGTTCAGCAGGTCGCTGAAGGGCGCGGGCGGCTCGGCGTCGGTGAAGAGGCGGTCGATCTGCGAGAGCGTGCCCAGCTGGATCATCGCGGGCCGGTTGAACTTGCTCGCGTCGGCCGCCAGCCACACCTCGCGCGCCTGCGCGATGATGGTCTGAGCCACCTTCACCTCGCGCAGGTCGAAGTCGCGCAGCGAGCCGTCGGCCTCGATACTGGACACGCCGATGAGCGCGATGTCGACCTTGAACTGGCGGATGAAGTCGATGGTGGCCTCGCCCACGATGGCGCGGTCGCGCGGGCGCACCGAGCCGCCCGCCACGATCACCTCGCACGAGGTGTTGCCGCTGAGGATGGTGGCCACGTTCAGGTTGTTGGTGATCACGCGCAGGCCCGTGTGGCGCAGCAGCGCTTTCGCAATGGCCTCGGTGGTGGTGCCGATGTTCAGGATCAGCGAGCAGTCGTTGGGCACCAGCTGCGCCACGCGGCGGGCGATGCGCGCCTTGCCCTCGGCGTGCAGCGTCTCGCGCTGCTGGTAGCCGATGTTCTCCGTGGTCGAGCTCGGCACCCGCACGCCGCCGTGGAAGCGGGTGAGCAGCCCCTCGTCGGCCAGCCGCTGCACGTCGCGCCGCACGGTCTGCAGGGTCACGCCGAGCATGTCGGCCAGTTGTTCGACGGTGACGGAACCGCGCGCGCGCACGGTGTCCAGGAGGTTGATCTGGCGGGGGTTGGAGTTCACGGAGGCGTCGTGGAATGCAGGAAGACTGAGGCCAAGAGTACTCGGCGCTTCACTTTAAAGCGAACAAAAACGAATCCATCTAAGGGAAAACTCGGAGGAAAATCGCGCCAAAAGGAATCCAAATGAAAAAACTCGAAAATACAATGGCCGCCGTCAGTGACGAAAGTCACGCTTCAACGGACCCATCTTCTGTGAGCGCTATTTCTCCCGTTTCGCCCGCGCCAGCCACCGATTGCGACGTGCTGATCGTCGGCGGCGGCATCAACGGCTGCGGCATCGCGCGCGACCTCGCGGGCCGCGGCTGGCGCGTGGTGCTGTGCGAAAAGGACGATCTCGCCTCGCACACCTCGTCTTCCTCTACCAAGCTGATCCACGGCGGGCTGCGCTACCTCGAGTACTACGAGTTCTCGCTGGTGCGCAAGGCGCTGCAGGAGCGCGAAGTGCTGCTCAAGAGCGCGCCGCACATCATGTGGCCGCTGCGCTTCGTGATGCCGCACGACCCGTCGATGCGCCCGGCCTGGATGATCCGCATCGGCCTGTTCATGTACGACCACCTCGCCCGCCGCGAGGTGTTGCCCGGCTCGCGCAGCGTCGACCTGCGCGCGCACGCGGCCGGCAAGCCGCTGAAGTCGCAGTACAAGCGCGGCTTCATCTATTCCGACGGCTGGGTCGACGACGCACGCCTGGTGGTGCTCAACGCCCTCGACGCACAGGCGCGCGGCGCCGAGGTGCTGACCCGCACCCGCTGCGTACACGCCCAGCGCGACGCCGACGGCTGGACCGCCACGCTGATGGGTGCCGACGGCACCAGGCGCACGCTGCGTGCCCGCGCAGTGGTCAACGCCGCGGGGCCGTGGGCCGAATCCTTCCTGCGTGGCGTGGCCCAGTCGGCCAAGGGCGAGGCCCTGGCCACCAAGAGCCTGCGCCTGGTGAAGGGCAGCCACATCGTCGTGCCGCGCCTGTTCGAGCACGACCACGCCTATATCTTCCAGAACCCCGACAAGCGGATCATCTTCGCCATTCCCTACCAGGACGAGTTCACGCTGATCGGCACCACCGACATCGAACTCACCGGCGACGACCCCGGCGCCGCGCGCATCGCGCAGGAAGAGGTCGAATACCTCTGCACCCAGGCCAGCCGCTATTTCGAGAAGCCCATCGCGCCTTCGGACGTGGTGTGGACCTATTCGGGCGTGCGGCCGTTGCTTGACGACGACTCGGGTGACCCCTCGGCCGTCACGCGCGACTACATGCTGGAGTCGAACACCACGGCCGCGCCGCTGCTGTCGGTGTGGGGCGGCAAGATCACCACCTTCCGCAAGCTGGCCGAGGACGCGGCCGACGAGATCGGCAGGATGCTGGGCCAGTCCGCCGGGCAGCGCCCGGCCTGGACCGATGGGGCCTTCCTTGCGGGCGGCGACCTGTCGGGCTGGATCGGCGCCGCCAAGCGGCCCGACGACGACTTCGAGCGCTTCGTCGAGGCCGTGCAGGCCCGGTATCCGTGGCTCGGCAGCCAGCTGGCTCGCCGCCTTGCGCGTGCCTACGGCGCGCGCATCGCCGACCTGGTGGGCGATGCCAAGGCCATGGCCGACCTGGGCCTGGAAGTCGCTCCCGGCCTTCACGAGCGCGAGCTGCGCTTCCTGCAGGACCACGAATGGGCAGTGAGCGCCGAAGACGTGCTCTGGCGGCGCTCCAAGCTGGGGCTGCACTACACGCCCGGGCAGCGCGAACAGGTCGCACGCTGGCTGCAGCAGCAGCCCAATACCAGCGACAACTAGACAGACCGGACACAAGGGAAGAGCGCCAATGCAATTGACACTCGAGCGCGTCACCAAGAAGGTGGGAGCGCAGACATGGCTCTACGAGCAGAGCATCGCGCCGAAGAGCGGCGCGGTCACCGTGCTCCTGGGCGCCACGCAGGCCGGCAAGACAAGCCTGATGCGGCTGATGGCGGGGCTGGACACGCCCACTACCGGCAAGGTGCTGGTCGACGGCAAGGACGTGACCGGCATGCCGGTGCGCGAGCGCAACGTCGCGATGGTCTACCAGCAGTTCATCAACTATCCGTCGATGAAGGTGGCGGACAACATCGCCTCGCCGCTCAAGCTGCGCGGCGAGACGAATATCGATGCGCGGGTGAAGGCGCTGGCCGACAAGCTGCACATCGGCATGTTCCTCGACCGCTATCCGCAGGAACTCTCGGGCGGCCAGCAGCAGCGCGTGGCGCTGGCGCGCGCGCTCGCCAAGAATGCGCCGCTGATGCTGCTCGACGAGCCGCTGGTCAACCTCGACTACAAGCTCCGCGAGGGCCTGCGCGAGGAGCTCACCCAGCTCTTCGCCACCGGCGATTCGACCGTGATCTACGCGACCACCGAGCCGGGCGAGGCCCTGCTGCTGGGCGGCTACACCGCCGTGATGGATGCCGGCGAGCTGCTGCAGTACGGCCCCACGGCCGAGGTGTTCCATGCGCCGCAGTCGCTGCGCGTGGCGCGCGCCTTCAGCGATCCGCCGATGAACCTGTTGGCCGGCACTGCCAGCGCCGGCCGAGTGCAGATGGCAGGCGGCCCCGCGCTTGCGCTGGCATTGCCCGAGAGCGTGTCGGGCCCCGTCACCGTCGGCCTGCGCGCGAGCGCGTTGAACGTCGACGCGGGCGAGGGCGACATCGCGCTGCCCGGCAAGGTGGAGCTGGCCGAGATCTCGGGCTCCGACACCTTCGTGCACGTGGAAACCGCGGTCGGCGAACTGGTGGCGCAGCTCACCGGCGTGCACCGCTTCGAGCTGGGGGCCTCGCTCACGCTGTACTTCAGCGCGTCGCAGGCCTATGTGTTCGATGCCGGCGAAAAGCTGGCACTCGCGCCTGTGTGGCGCAAAGGGAACTAGCCATGGCACGCATCGACCTCGACCTGGCTCACGCCTACCGCCCCAACCCCACGCAGGACAGCGACTACGCGCTGCTCCCGCTGAAGATGAGCTTCCGCGACGGCGGAGCCTATGCCTTGCTCGGCCCCTCGGGCTGCGGCAAGACGACCATGCTGAACATCATCTCGGGCCTGCTGGTGCCATCGCAGGGCACCGTGACCTTCGACGGCCGCGACGTGACGCGCGCCACGCCGCAGGAACGCAACATCGCGCAGGTGTTCCAGTTCCCGGTGATCTACGACACCATGACCGTGGCCGAGAACCTCGCGTTCCCGCTGCGCAACCGCAAGGTGCCGGCCGACCAGATCAAAAAGCGCGTCGGCGAGATCGCCGAGATGCTCGACATGAGCGGGCAGCTCAACCAGCGCGCCGCCGGCCTGGCGGCCGATGCCAAGCAGAAGATCTCGCTCGGGCGCGGACTGGTGCGCAGCGACGTGTCGGCGGTGCTCTTCGACGAGCCGCTTACCGTGATCGATCCGCACCTGAAGTGGCAGCTGCGCCGCAAGCTCAAGCAGATCCACCGCGAGCTGAAGCTCACGCTGATCTACGTGACGCACGACCAGGTCGAGGCGCTCACCTTCGCGGAAGAGGTGGTGGTCATGACGCGCGGCAAAGCTGTGCAGGTGGGCAGCGCCGACGCTTTGTTCGAGCGGCCGGCCCACACCTTCGTCGGGCACTTCATCGGCTCGCCGGGCATGAACTTCCTGTCGGCGCAAAGCGGCAACGGCACCATCGAAGTGGCGGGAACGCCGCTGGTGCCCACGCGCGAGCTGCCGCAGGGGCCTCTGAAGATCGGCATCCGCCCCGAGTACCTGCGCCTGTCGGACGCGGGCGCGGCCGGTGCGGTACCTGCGGTGGTGAAGCAGGTGCAGGACGTGGGCACGCACGTGATGCTGAGCGTGGAAGCCGGCGGCAGCCTGCTGAAAGTGCGGCTGCATCTCGATGCGCCCTCTCCTGCGGTGGGGGACACGGTGTGGGTGAGGGTGCTCGACACCCACACCTGCTATTACAAGGATGAGGAACTGGTCGCATGAACGCTACCAACAAGCCGATCAATCAAAAGGCCTGGTGGCTCGTGCTGCCGGTGCTGATCTGCGTGGCCTTCTCGGCCATCGTGCCGCTCATGACGGTGGTGAACTACTCGGTGCAGGACATCATCTCGCCCGAGCGCCGCGTGTTCGTGGGCACCGAATGGTTCGCCTCGGTGATGCGCGACGACGAGCTGCACGAGGCGCTGTGGCGCCAGCTGGGCTTCTCGCTGTCGGTGCTGCTCGTGGAGATTCCGCTGGGCATCGGCCTGGCGCTGTCGATGCCGGCCAAGGGCTGGAAGTCGTCCGCCGTGCTGGTGGTGGTGGCGCTGTCGCTGCTGATCCCGTGGAACGTGGTCGGCACCATCTGGCAGATCTACGGCCGCGCCGACATCGGCCTGCTGGGCCATGCGCTGCAGAAGCTGGGCATCGACTACAACTACACCGGCAGCGCCACCGACGCCTGGCTCACCGTGCTGGTGATGGACGTGTGGCACTGGACGCCGCTGGTGGCGCTGCTGTGCTATGCAGGTTTGCGCTCCATTCCCGATGCCTACTACCAGGCCGCGCGCATCGACGGCGCGAGCAAGTTCGCGGTGTTCCGCTACATCCAGCTGCCCAAGATGCGCGGCGTGCTCATGATCGCGGTGCTGCTGCGCTTCATGGACAGCTTCATGATCTACACCGAGCCCTTCGTGCTGACGGGTGGCGGGCCGGGCAACGCCACCACATTCCTGAGCCAGTACCTCACGCAGAAGGCCGTGGGCCAGTTCGACCTGGGGCCGGCGGCGGCGTTCTCGCTGATCTATTTCCTCATCATCCTGCTGTTCTGCTTCGTGCTCTACAACTGGATGCAGCGGGTCGGTACGCAGGAAGCGGAGGTGGAGAAATGAACGAGAAGAGATTTCACAAGCGCAGCATCTTCCTGGTGCTGTACATCCTGTTCGCGCTGTTGCCCATCTACTGGATGGTCAACATGAGCTTCAAGACGAACGAGGAGATTCTGTCGAGCTTCTCGTTCTTCCCGCAGCAGCTCACCTGGGCCAACTACGCGCGCATCTTCACCGACGAGTCGTGGTACTCGGGCTACATCAACAGCCTGATCTACGTGGCGATCAACACGGTGATCTCGCTCACCGTGGCGCTGCCGGCGGCCTATGCCTTCTCGCGCTATTCGTTCCTGGGCGACAAGCACGTGTTCTTCTGGCTGCTGACCAACCGCATGACGCCGCCCGCGGTGTTCCTGCTGCCTTTCTTCCAGCTCTACAGCACGGTCGGCCTGATGGACACCCACCTGGGCGTGGCGCTGGCGCACCTGCTGTTCAACGTGCCGCTGGCGGTGTGGATTCTGGAAGGCTTCATGAGCGGCATCCCGCGCGAGATCGACGAGACGGCGTACATCGACGGCTATTCGTTCCCGCGCTTCTTCCTCACGATCTTCCTGCCGCTCATCAAGGCCGGCGTGGGCGTGGCGGCGTTCTTCTGCTTCATGTTCAGCTGGGTCGAACTGCTGCTGGCGCGCACGCTCACCAGCGTGAATGCCAAACCCATCGTGGCGACCATGACGCGCACCGTGAGCGCGTCGGGCATGGACTGGGCAACTCTGGCCGCGGCCGGGGTTCTCACCATCGTGCCGGGTGCCATCGTGATCTGGTTCGTGCGTCACTACATCGCGAAGGGTTTCGCGATGGGTCGTGTTTGAGGAGGCACGGAAATGTTCGATTGGATGGTCTGGACCACCCCGGTGGCCGTGTTCTTCATCTGCATCGCGATCATGCTGGTCGGCATGACGGTGTGGGAATTCAAGTCGCCCACCACGCTGCGGCGCGGCTGGCTGCCGATGGCCACCACGCGTGGCGACCGGCTCTTCATCGGGCTGCTGTCGGCGGCGTACCTGAACCTGGTCTTCATCGGCCTGGCCGGCAAGTTCCAGGAGTGGTTCAGCCTCGAGGCCGAGCCTTCGATCTGGATCAGCTTCGTGCTGTCGATGGGCCTGCTCGCGCTCATCATGCGCAAGGGCTGAGCGGGCACGGCTCCTAGCGTTCAACCAAATGCGTTCCGGCTCTCCGCCTCCCCGGAGCCGTGATCGGACACAACACCGGGGAAGCAACAACCGAGGAGACAGTTCCATGAAGATGCGCTACACGGCATTGGCACTTGCGGCGGCGATGTTCGCCGCGCATGGTGCGGCGACGGCCGGCGAGGCCGAAGCCAAGAAATGGATCGACAGCGAATTCCAGCCATCGACCTTGTCCAAGGACAAGCAGATGGAGGAAATGAAATGGTTCATCGATGCGGCCAAGAAGCTGCAGGCCAAGGGCGTCAAGGAGGTGTCCGTCGTCTCCGAGACCCTGACCACCCACGAGTACGAATCGAAGACGCTGGCGAAGGCCTTCGAGGAAATCACCGGCATCAAGGTCAAGCACGACCTGATCCAGGAAGGCGACGTGGTCGAGAAGCTGCAGACCTCGATGCAGTCGGGCAAGTCGATCTACGACGGCTGGGTGTCCGACTCCGACCTGATCGGCACGCACTACCGCTACGGCAAGATCATGTCGCTGACCGAGTACATGGGCGGCGCGGGCAAGGAGTTCACCAACCCCGGCCTCGACCTCAAGGACTTCATCGGCACCAGCTTCACCACCGCGCCCGACGGCCAGCTCTACCAGCTGCCCGACCAGCAGTTCGCCAACCTCTACTGGTTCCGCGCCGACCTGTTCGCGCGCAAGGACCTGCAGGACAAGTTCAAGGCCAAGTACGGCTACGACCTGGGCGTGCCGCTGAACTGGAGCGCGTACGAAGACATCGCCGAGTTCTTCAGCACCGACGTGAAGACCATCGACGGCAAGCCGATCTACGGCCACATGGACTACGGCAAGAAAGACCCGTCGCTGGGCTGGCGCTTCACCGACGCATGGCTGTCGATGGCCGGCGCCGCCGACAAGGGCATTCCCAACGGCATGCCGATCGACGAGTGGGGCATTCGCGTGGCTGCCGACAAGTGCACGCCCACGGGCGCATCCGTGTCGCGCGGCGGCGCCACCAACTCGCCGGCTGCCGTGTACGCGCTCACCAAGTACATCGACTGGATGAAGAAGTACGCGCCCAAGGAAGCCATGGGCATGACCTTCGGCGAATCCGGCCCGGTGCCCGCGCAGGGCCAGATCGCGCAGCAGATCTTCTGGTACACGGCCTTCACCGCCGACATGACCAAGAAGGGCCTGCCCGTGGTGAACGAGGACGGCTCGCCCAAGTGGCGCATGGCCCCCGGCCCGAACGGTCCGTACTGGAAGCAGGGCATGCAGAACGGCTACCAGGACGTGGGTTCGTGGACCTTCTTCAAGGGCCACGACGCCAACAAGACGGCGGCAGCCTGGCTCTACGCGCAGTTCATCACCGCCAAGACCACCTCGCTGAAGAAGTCGATCACCGGCCTGACCTTCATCCGCGACAGCGACATCCGCTCGGACTACTTCACGCAGAACGCCAACAAGTACGGCGGCCTGATCGAGTTCTACCGCAGCCCCGCGCGCGTGGCCTGGACCCCGACCGGCACCAACGTGCCCGACTACCCCAAGCTCGCACAGCTGTGGTGGAAGAACGTGGCCGAGGCCGTGACGGGCGAGAAGACGCCGCAGAAGGCCATGGACAACCTGGCCGACGAGATGGACAACGTGATGGCCCGCCTGGAACGCGCAGGCATGGCCAAGTGCGCGCCCAAGCTCAACCCGAAGGGCGATCCGGCCAAGTACCTGAGCGACGACCACGCCCCGTGGAAGAAGCTGGCCAACGAGAAGCCCAAGGGCGAGACCATCGACTACAACAAGCTGCTGACCGCCTGGAAGGAAGGCAAGGTGCGCTGAGCGCCCGGCGGCTTCCAAAGCCGGCAAAAGGGGCCGCGCCGCGAGGTGCGGCCCCTTTTTTGCTCGTTTTTCCGCATCGCCGTCCGTTGGAGCGCAGTTTGACCGCTTCGAGCGTCTGATTGCCGCGACGCCATGACCATTGGCAGATGCGTTTGCAGGACGGTTCGCTTACATTCGACGGCCCCCGAAATGCCCCAGCCAGTGAATTCCAGCCTTTCCAGCCCTTCCAGCGCGTCTTCGAGCGTCAAGCGCGTCCTTGTCCTGCGCTATTCGCAGTCCGGCCAGCTCGACGAGGTCGCCGACCGGATCGTCGCGCCGCTGAAGGCGGACCCGGCCATACAGGTGCACGAGGAAACCCTGCGCCCGCTGCAGCCGTACCCCTTTCCCTGGCCCTTCATCAGCTTCTTCGACGCTTTCCCCGAGTCGGCCCACATGAAGCCGCAGCCGCTGGCGCCGCTCACGCTCACGGGCGATGAAGACTTCGACCTCGTCGTGCTGCCGTACCAGGTGTGGTTCCTGGCGCCTTCGCAGCCGGTGGCGGCCTTTCTCAAGCACCCGGTGGCGGCGCGGCTGCTCGAGGGCAAGCCGGTGGTCACGGTCATCGCCTGCCGCAACATGTGGCTGCTGGCGCAGGAAAAGCTCAAGGGCATGCTCGACGACGTGGGCGCGCGGCTGATCGACAACGTGGTGCTCACCGACCCCGGCCCCACGCTCGCCACCTTCTTCACCACCCCGGCCTGGCTGATCTGGGGCCGCAAGCGCGGCTTCTGGGGCATGCCAGACGCCGGACTCAGTGCCGACCAGATCGCGGGTACGGCCCGTTTCGGCCGGGCCCTGCGCGACGCACTGCACAAGGGCCTGGAGCGCGGCTCGCAGCCGCTGCTGGCCGGCCTCGGCGCGGTGCAGGCCAACGCCAGGCTGCTCATCAGCGAGAAGGCAGGCACGCGCAGCTTCTACCTCTGGGGCAAGCTCATCATGGCCGCCGGCGGGCCCGGCGCATGGCAGCGCAAGCCGCTCCTGTTGTTGTACGTGTTGTTTCTGCTGGTACTGATCATTACGGTGGTGCCCGTGAGCCTGAGCCTGCAGGCGCTTCTGCGACCTCTGTTCAGAGGGTGGCTGACTAGAATGACGGCCAAATTCGAGTGCCCGTCGGGCTCAGCCACGGACCGCACCCCTCTCTATGACGACTGATGTCTTCCTGACCCGTACTGCCGCTTTCCTGCCCTTTGCCCCGGTCAGCAATGAAGACATCGAAGACGTCCTCGGTCGCATCGGCGGCAAGGCGTCCCGTGCGCGGCGGCTGATCCTTCGCAGCAACGGCATCCAGTCGCGCCACTACGCCATCGACCGCGCCACCGGCGAGCTGGCGATGACCAATGCGCAGCTCACCGCCAGCGCGATCCGCGCACTGGGCGACGTGGGGCGGGTCGACTGCCTCGTCACCGGCACCTCGCTGCCCGACCAGCTCATGCCCAATCACGCGGTGATGGTGCACGGCGAGCTCGGCTGGCCACGGCTCGAAGTGGTGGCCTGCGCGGGCATCTGCCTGGCCGGGGCCGCTGCGCTGAAGCATGCGTGGCTCTCGGTGCGCGCGGGCGATGCGCGGCGCGCGGTCGCCACCGGCTCCGAGCTGGCCTCGGCCGTGATGCGCGGCTCGCGCTTCGAGGCCGAGTTGGAGCACAAGGTCGAGGCGCTGGAGGCCCGCCCCGAACTGGCTTTCGAGAAAGACTTCCTGCGCTGGATGCTGTCCGACGGCGCTGGCGCCGTGCTGCTGGAGAACGCGCCGCGCGGGCCGCTGTCGCTGCGCATCGACTGGATCGACCTTTCCTCGGCCGCGCACGAGCTGCCGGCCTGCATGTACGCCGGCGCCGAGAAGAACGCCGAAGGCGGCCTCGACGGCTGGGCGCGCAAGTCGCCCGACGAGTGGCGCAGCGAATCCACCTTCGCCGTGAAGCAGGACGTGCGCCTGCTCAACGAGAACATCGTGCGCGCCACGCTGGCCGAGCCGCTGGCGCAGGTCATCGAGCGGCGCGGCTTGAAGGCAGCGGACGTCGATTGGTTCCTGCCGCATCTTTCGTCGCAGTACTTCGTGGAGCCGGTTAGCCGTGCCCTCGAGGCGCTGGGCTTTCCGATCCCGCGGGAGCGCTGGTTCAGCAACCTCGCGACCAAGGGCAACACGGGCTCGGCCTCGCCGTACATCATGCTCGACGAGCTTTTCCGCTCGGGCCGAATCAAGCCCGGCCACAAGCTGCTGATGTTCGTGCCCGAGAGCGGCCGCTTCTCCAGCGGCTTCATCCACATGGAGGCGGTGGCATGAGGTACTCCCCCAGGCTTGCCCACTTCGTGTGGCCGCCCACCCCCTCGCCGGGGGCAACACCGGCGGCCCGGCAAAGCCGGTTCCGCGGTGTTCCCGGACCAAAACCACTGTTGACGGACGCGGGAGAGTGAGATGGATCTGGATGCAGTACCGCAGGAGGGCAACGCGACCCTCGACGGCCATTCCAAGCTGATGTACGCGCGCGACGCGCAGGGCCGCGTGGTCACCACCACCTCGCGCGGCTGGGAGGCGGAGGAGATCGTCACCAGCCATGCGGTCGAAGTGCTCGTCGAGCAGGCGCAGGCCGCGAAGGCGCGCGTGAAGGCGGGGCTGGCCTCGCCGCTCGAATACTGGATGTACGAGCGCCGCATGGACGTGGCGCTGCTCTCGCAGACCAGCGGCTTCTGGCAGTGGCGCGTGCGCCGCCACCTGCAGCCGCGCCATTTCGCCGCGCTGTCGACCGCACAGCTCGCGCGCTACGGTGAGGCGCTGGGCCTGCCCGTTTCCACCTTGCGGGAGCTGCCGTGATGGACTTCAAGCACCAACAGGCGGCGCACTGCGAAAGCGGCGTCATCTCCAGCCTCATGCGCCACCACGGCGCACCGATGAGCGAGAGCATGGCGCTCGGCCTTTCGTCCGCGCTCTCGTTCGCGTACCTGCCCTTCATCAAGCTGTCGGGCCTGCCGCTCATTTCGTACCGCATGCCGCCCAAGGCCATCATCAAGGGCCTGCTGGCGCCGATGGCCGCGCGCTTCCGCTTCGAGACCTTCGGCAGCGCCGAGGCTGGCCAGCGCCGGCTCGACGCGCTGCTGGCCGACGGCAAGCTGGTGGGGCTGCAGACCTCGGTGTACTGGCTGCCGTACTTCCCGCCGAACATGCGCTTCCACTTCAACGCGCACAACCTGCTGGTGTACGGCAAGGACGGTGACGACTACCTCATCAGCGACCCTGTGTTCGAGGAGCCCGTGCGCTGCCCGAGCAGCGACCTGGCGCGTGCCCGCTTCGCCAAGGGCGTGCTGGCGCCGAAGGGCCTCATGTACTACCCGCAGGCCATCGAGCGCAAGGCGGTGGACGCGGCCTCGGTGGTCAAGGCCATCCGCAAGACGGTGCGCACCATGCTTGCGCCCATTCCCATCGTCGGCGTGCGCGGCATGCGCACGCTGGCCGCACGCATGCAGAAGCTGTCGCCGACCGATCCGCGCAGCGTGGACTTCATCGGCCACCTGGTGCGCATGCAGGAAGAAATCGGCACGGGCGGGGCGGGTTTCCGGTTCATCTACGCGGGCTTTCTGCAGGAGGCCGCGCAGCTGCTCGACAAGCCGCAGCTGCAGCAGATGTCCGAGCGGCTCATCGCCATTGGCGACGGGTGGCGCGCCTTCGCACTCAAGGCCGCGCGCATGGTGAAGGGGCGCGAGGCGGTCGACCCGGCCGCGCTGGCGGCAAAGCTGCGCGAACAGGCACAGCAAGAAGAGAACTTCTTCCGCGACCTCAAGGCCGCCGTCGCCTAACATGGGCACCCCCCGGCTTGCCACTGCGTGTGCTGCGCCACCCCCCGAGGGGGAGGCTCGGCCCGCCTTGGGGCGGCCCGGCGGCGGGCCGATGCTGGAGCTGCGCCAGCTCGGCTACCGCTACCCGCACGCCGACGCGCCCGCGTTGGCCGGGGTATCGCTGGCGGTGCCGCGCGGCAGCGTACTGGGCCTGCTGGGGCCGAACGGCGCGGGCAAGACCACGCTGATCTCGCACCTGTCGGGTGCGCTGGTCGTGCAGTCGGGCGAGATCCTCATCGAGGGCCAGCCGCTGCAGGAAGTGCGCGCGAAGACGCCCACGCG
The DNA here is from genome assembly GCF_056867935.1 of Variovorax sp. TLI9-5A. Lineage (NCBI taxonomy): Bacteria > Pseudomonadati > Pseudomonadota > Betaproteobacteria > Burkholderiales > Comamonadaceae > Variovorax > Variovorax sp. TLI9-5A. The sequence continues at coordinate 2,796,127 of NZ_CP200310.1, forward strand.
CATCGCCGTGGCGCCGCAGGAGCACGCGTTCTATCCGATGCTGAGCGTGGCAGAGAACCTCTCGGTGTTCGCAGCGGCTGGCGGCCTCGCGGGCACGCGCAGGAAGCAGCGCATCGAGACCTGCACGCAGTTCGCGCAGCTGGAGCAGTTCGCCGCCGTGCGCGCCGAGCGGCTCTCGGGTGGGCTCAAGCGCCGGCTCAACCTGGCCATCGCACTGCTGCCCGAGCCCGAGCTGATGCTGTTCGACGAACCCACGGTGGGCGTCGATCCGCAGTCGCGCGCCTTCATCCTCGATGCCATCAAGAGCCTCGCGCAGCAGGGCGCGGCGGTGATCTACGCATCGCACTACATGGAGGAGATCGAAGCCATCGCCGACCGCGTCGCGATCCTCGATCGCGGTCATGTGCTGCGCGAAGGCTCGCTCGACGAACTGCTCTCGAAGAGCGCGATGCTGCTCACGCTGGCGGCCGACGGGCTCGACGCCGGCATGCTCTCGCGCTTCGGCACGGTGGAGCAGGGGGGGTGCACTGGCGCATCCACCTCAACCCCGGCAGCGGCCCTGCGCCGGTGCTGGCCGCACTGGAGGCCGAGGGCATCGAGGTGCGCCATGCCGAGTTCGGCCGGCACGACCTGGAGCAGCTCTTCATGGCCCTCACCCACCGTTCGCTGCGCGACTGAACAGACCCAAGCCATGCTGCTCGCGCTCATCAGGAAGGAACTGCTCGCCCTCACGCGCGACATGCACGGCCTTGCCGCGCTGTTCCTCATGCCGATGGTCTTCATCGTGCTGATGTCGCTCACGCTGAAGGACATCTACCGCCCGCCGCTGGCCGAGCTGAGCTACGCGATCGAGATGCGCGACGACGCGACGCCGGCCCAATGGCTCAGGCAGCTCTGGCAGCGCGGCCATGGCGCGCCGCAGGCTCTTGGCAGCGACTGGCAGGAGCGGCTGCGCAACGGCTCGCTCAAATACGTGATCGTGATGGAGCCCGGCCTTTCCGAAGAGCTGGAGTCGGCCGCGCTCTCGACCGAGGCGCGCATCCGCCTGCTGACAGAGCCGGGCATCGATGCCAACCTGTTCAATGCACTGCGCGCCGAGCTCGTCGGCGCATCGGGCGAGCTCAAGGCGCGCCTTGCGCTGGCGGTGCCCGGCACGGCGGGGCCGGCGCCGGATGCCTCCATCCAGGCGATGGTGCATGCCGAGCGCTTCTCCACCACCGGGCCACGGCCCACCTCGGTCCAGCAGAACGTGCCGGCGTGGCTGGTGTTCGGCATGTTCTTCGTGGTGGCTTCGCTTTCCAGCCTGTTCGTGCAGGAGCGCAGCTCGGGTGCGCTCGGCCGGCTGCAGAGCCTGGGCGTTTCGCGCGGCATGCTGCTGGCGTCGAAGGCGCTGCCGTATCTGGGCGTGAACGCGCTGCAGGCAGTGCTGATGCTGGCCGCCGGCATCTGGTTCATGCCGCTGATCGGCGGCGATGCGCTCTCGCTCGCGGGCATCCACTGGGGCGCCTTGCTGCTGTCGCTGGCGGCGGTGAGCCTGGCGGCCGTGAGCCTCTCGCTCGCGCTGGCCTGCCTGGTGCGCAGCCATGCGCAGGCCGCGACCATCGGGCCGATGGTCAACGTGCTGATGGCTGCGGCGGGCGGCATCATGGTGCCCAAGTTCGTCATGCCGGGCTTCATGCAGCGGCTGGTCGAGATATCTCCGATGAACTGGGGGCTGGAGGCCTTGCTCACCGTGCTGCTGCGCGGCGGCGGCGTGGCCGATGCCCTGCCGCAGATCGGCCGGCTGGTCGCGTTCGCGGCGCTGATGTTCTTCCTGGCCGTTTTTCTGTTCCGCAGGCGCGCATCGTGAGCACCATCACCGTCACCCCAGAATTCATCGCCAGCCTCAAGGCCATGGTGCTCGAAGCCGTCGAGAAGGGCGAGCCGCCCGGTGGCCTTGGCGACGACGAACCGCTCTTCGGCCCCGAAGCCCGGCTCGACCTCGATTCGCTCGATGCCCTGCAGGTGTCGATGACCATCCAGCAGCGCTTCGGCGTGCGCATGCCCGACAGCAAGGAAACGCGCCGGGCCCTGAGCTCCATCGCCCACCTCGCGGAGCACCTCGCGCAAGCGGGCAAGGCATGAGCGGCGTCTATCTGGCCGGCATGGGGCTGGCCTGTGCGCTGGGCGATGACATGCGCTCGGCGCTGGCGTCGCTGAAGCGCGGCGCAGTGCCGGCCAAGCCGGTGACCGTGGCCGACGGCATCCAGTGGCCCGTGCATACGCTGGCTCCGAGGCCGGGAGATTGGACGCAGCGTTTGCGCGACACGGTGCGCGACGTGGTCGCGCAGACCGGCGACTGGGGCGCGCGCACCGCGCCGCTCTTCGTGGCCTCGTCGTCGCTCGACATCGGCTTCATGGAGCACGAGAAGCAGGACCTGCGCCTCGGCGGCGACCTGCAGGATTTCGCCGGCATCGTGGCCGAATCGATCGACTGGCAGGGGCCGGTGTTCACCGTGTCCACCGCCTGCACCTCGGCGCTGAATGCGCTGCTGGCTGCCGCCGACCTGATCCGGGCCGGCGAAGCCGACGAGGCGCTGGTGATCGGCGCCGAGATGGGCAACCGCTTCACGGTGGCCGGCTTCGGCGCGATGCAGCTGCTCTCGCCCGACCGCGCCCGGCCCTTCGGCGAAGGGCGCAACGGGCTGGTGCTCGGCGAGGCGGTGGCGGCGCTGCGGCTGGGCTCGCGCCCGGCACGCTGGCAGGTCGCGGGCGGCGCCAACGTTGTCGATGGGCGCAATCCCTCCGGCACCGAGGCCAGCGCCGTGCATGCGATGTGCCGCGGCGCGCTGGAGCAGAGCGAGCTGCAGCCTGCGGACATCGATCTCATCAAGGTGCAGGCCGCCGGCAGTCCCGTCAACGACGCCATCGAGGCCGAGGCGCTGAAGCAGGTGTTCGAGCCGCTGCCGCCGCTGGTGTCGCTCAAGCCGGCGCTGGGCCATACGCTGGGGGCCTCGGGGGCGGCGGAGCTGGCCTTGCTGGCCGGCTGCATCGAAGGCGGCGTGTGGCCAGCCGTCGACTACCCGCTCGATGCCTCGCTCGGCATCGAGTTGAGCGCGCAGGCACCGCAGAGACTGCGCAACATCCTGTTGAACTTCGTCGGCTTCGGCGGCGGGCATGCCTCGCTGGTGCTCAAGGACACGGGGTCATGACTGCCTGGCGCACCGCCGCCCATTTCGTCGTCCATCCGCCGCCTGCCGACTGGCGTGAGGACCTGGCGCGCCGCATCGGCCGCAAGCCGCGCCGTGTCGGCCTGTGGACGGAGCTGGCGATGTACGGCGCGCGCTGCTGCCTCGACGCTGCTGGCGAATCCGCGTTGCCGGCTGGTGCACGAATCCGCGTTTCCAGCCAGCGCGGCGCGTGGGGTGCCACGCATGCGGGGCTGACCCAGCTCGATGCCGGACTGCCGATGCCTTTCACCTTCATGCAGAGCCAGCCGGCGCTGATGCTGGCCGAGGTCGGCCGCTGCCTCGATTGGCAGGGTGACGCCAGCTTTGCGCTTTGCCGAGAACCGGCGCGCGTGCTGCGTCTCGCGAAGCTGGGTGCCTCGCGAGACGGGCTGCTGTTCGGAATCGTGGAGGAAGAGCGCAACGGAGAACCGGCGCGCTCGGAATGGTGGCGGCTGGTGCCGGCCTGAAGCCTCAGCCTGCGATGGAGCGCTGCAGGTTGGCGCGTGCCCGGGCTTCGAGCTGCGCGTGCATGCGCGGCGTGGCGTAGATGGCGTCGCGGTCCAGGAAGCGTTGAAGGATCGCGCGGCGGCGCGGCAGTCGCACCTCGTCGGGAACGAATGCGTATTCGGCCTGCACCTGCCGCTCGTATTCGTCGAAGCGCGCGCGCTCGGCGCCGAGGATCGACAGGTCGATGTCGATCAGCAGTTCTGCGTCGCGGCCCTGGGGCACGGCGTCGTGGCGCGTTGCCATCACGAGCGCATGCACTCGCTCGGCCGCATCCGCCGCGGCGCCGGCTTCGAGCAGTGCCTGCCTTGCCCAGTCGGCACTGCGCGCCTCGTTGTCATGCGCATGCACGTCGTAGATCGCGTCATGGAACCACAGCGCCAGCGCGACTTCGCCGGGGTGCTCGGCCAGCGCCTTCTCGCGCTCGAACCAGGCCAGGCATTCGCCCAGGTGCTGCATCGTGTGGTAGCGGCGCTGCGGCTCGGCGTAGCGCCGCTGGAGCTCGTCGCACAGCGCGTTGCCGGGCGGGGCGACGCCCAGCGCATGCCACGCGCCGTTCCAGTTCGCCAGCAGCGCCTCGGGTGTCACCTGGCCGCCTGTTGCTGCTGCTCCATCGCCGCCTTGACCTCCTGCCCCAGGTCGAGCACGGACATGGCGTAGTAGCTGCTCCAGTTGTAGCGCGTGATCACGTAGAAGTTGCGTGTACCGGCCACGTAGGTCGGTGGCATGTCGAGGCCGTTCTGCAGCTCGACCAGCGCGAACAGCCCCTTGTGGTTGATGCCGTCGCCCTCCGGCACCGCACCGGCGGCCACGAAGCTGTCGGCGCTGAAGGTGGGCAGGATGTCGGGCGCCAGCAGCAGCGCCTTCTGCAGCCGCGCCTCTTCGAAGTGCACGGGGTAGATGGCCGGCACGCCCGGCTGCCAGCCGAACGCCTTGAAGTAGTTGGCGACCGAGCCGATCACGTCGGCCGGGTTGTTGACGAGGTCGATGCGGCTGTCGCCGTCGAAGTCGACCGCGTACTTGGCGATGCTGCTGGGCATGAACTGCGGCATGCCCATGGCGCCGGCATAACTGCCTACGGGCACCAGCGGATCTTCGGCGGTGCGGCTCTCGGTGCTCAGGAAGCTTTCGAGCTCGCCGCGGAAGAAGGCCCGGCGGTCGGCCGCGCGCGGATGGGCATCGGGGAAGTCGAAGGAGAGCGTGGCCAGCGCGTCGATCACGCGGAAGTTGCCCATGTTGCGGCCGTAGATGGTTTCCACGCCGATGATGCCGACGATGATCTCCGGCGGCACGCCGTACACCTGCTCGGCGCGCGCCAGTGTGTCGGCGTTGGCGCGCCAGAAGCGCACGCCGGCCGCGATGCGCACCGGGTCGATGAAGCGGCCGCGGTAGGTCTGCCAGTTCTTCACCGTGCCGACCGGGCCCGGCAGCATCAGCCGCGGCACGTTGGGCAGGAAGCGCGCGCTGCCGATGGTGGTGCGCACCCATTCGCGGTCGAGGCCGCGGCGCTCGGCGACATCGTCGGCGAACTGCATCGCATCGTCGCGCGTGGCGTAGGGCGTGCTGCCGCGCACGGGGCTGGCGGCCCCGGTGCGGCCGTTGATGGACTTCTGGGCCAGGGCCCCCGTGGACCATGCGAAGCCGCAGGCGGCGAGGAGGACTGCGGCCGCCGTGGCGGTGCGCGAAGGCTTGGGAAGAAGGAATCGCATGGGCCCATTGTGCCGTCCGCCCGCGCGGCCCTTCTTCAGCGACACATGTGGTTTCAGCCCCTTGCCGGATTGGCGCTGGGCCATGCGATCCGGCGGAACTCGCCGCGCAGTGACGAAAGCGACTGCGGCGAGGCCGGCGCATAGCGCTGCGCCTCGAGCTTGAGCAGCCAGTCGCGCACGGATCGGGCAGCTGGGCCGAAGCGCGCGTCGGCCTCCTGCGCCATCTGGCGGGGCGGCGTGGTCTCGGGCAGCTTCAGGCCGGCCTTGGCGAGCCGCGCGCGGGCCTGGCCCAGCAGGCGCAGCCACGGGTCGTGGCGGCTGCGCTCCCACAGTGTCCAGCCGGCGCCGGCCAGGCTGGCGGCCACCAGCAGATACAGCAGCACGTAGCCCAGGTCCTCGATGCTCGGCGCCTCGAAGCCGATGTTCTTCAGCAGGTTGAGCTGGCGGCTCTGCGTGTAGTTGAGCACCCACTGGTTCCAGCCGTTGTTCACGGCCTCCCACACGGCGCGCAGGTTCTGCGCGAGCGTGGGGCTCATCGAGCCGATGGCGCCCGCGAACAGGCCCGGCTGCGGCACCAGCCGCTGGGTCTGGCCGATGCGCCCCGGCGCGACGGAACCGGTGGGGTCCACGCGCGTCCAGCCGGTGCCTTCCTGCCAGACCTCGGCCCAGGCGTGGGCGTCGCTCTGGCGCACGATCCAGAAGTTGTCGACGCTGTTGAGTTCGCCGCCCTGGTAGCCGGTGACGATGCGCGACGGAATGCCCAGGTTGCGCATCAGCACCACGAAGGCCGAGGCGATGTGCTCGCAGAAGCCTTCCTTGCGGTCGAACCAGAACTCGTCGGCGGTGTCGTTGCCGTAGACGCCCGGCTCCAGTGTGTAGGTGTAGCCGCCGGTGCGCAGGCGGCGCAGGGCGGCCTGCACGAATGCCTGTGCATTGGCGTTGGCCAGCGCGGGGTCGGCGCGCATCTCGGCGGCCAGCGCGGCGGTGCGCGGGTTGGTGCCGGGCGGCAGCGCGAGATAGGCCTGCAACTGGCCGCCCACGCGCTTGAGCGGGCCGCTCTGGAACTGCGTGTAGCTCTCGGCGCTGTAGCGCACCAGGTCGTTGATGGGGCGGCTGGCGAACCACTGCAGGTCGGGCGTGCCGCTGACCTCGAAGCCGGGCACCTCGGGCGGGCGCTGCGCGACGTCGAGGGTCAGCAGCCAGGGCCGGTTGCTGGCTTCCAGCGTCACTTCGTAGCGCACGGGCGAGCCGCTCACGCGCAGGTTGGACGACCACTGCGCGCCGCGTGCCCACGAAGGCAGCGCCGTCCATTCGCGGCCGTCGAACTGCGCCAGCACCGGTCCGCGGAAGTACAGCTGGCTCTGCGGCGGCGCGCGGCCGTCCTCGAACTTGATGCGCGCGGTGATGCGGTCGTCGAGCGCCAGCTCGGCGATGGTGCCCACGCGCATGGTGTTCGACAGGCCGCTGCGGCCCATCATCGCGTCGCTGGGCGTGCCCCACAGCGGCGCGAAGCGCGGGAACAGCAGGAACAGCGCGAGCATGATCGGCGCGCCCGCCAGCGCCATCCACCCGGCGGTGCGCGCGGCCTGCATCAGCGGCGGCCGGCCCACCGGCATGTGCGCGTTGACCAGCGCGGTCAGCAGGCCCAGCAGTGCCAGCAGCATGGTGAAGGCCGTCAGCAGCGACTGCGAGTAGAAGAAGTTCGTGAGCATCGCGAAGAAGCCCAGGAAGAAGACGACGAAGGCGTCGCGCCGCGCGCGCAGCTCCAGCGTCTTGAGCGCGAGCAGGCTCACGATCAGCGTGACGCCTGCGTCGCGGCCCAGCAGCGTGCGGTGGGTGGCGTAAGTGGCGCCCAATATCAGCGCCAGCAGCGCGAGGCGCCACCACCGGCTGGGAAGCGGCCGTGCCTGCACGGCCAGCGAAGCGCGCCACAGCAGCACCATCGCGGTGAGGGCCGAGCACCACCACGGCAGGTTCTCGATCTGCGGCAGCAGGATCAGGCCGATCACGCAGAGAAGAAAGAGGGTGTCCCGTGCGTCGCGCGGCAGCGAGGCGAGTTCGCGCATCACTCTGTTCATGCGGCGTTCCCGTTCAGCAAAGCGCCAGGGCTTCGAGGCAGGCCCGGCGATGCGCCTCGCCCTGGGAGGGCTTCACGACCCGGCCGGCCACCCGCAGGCCGTAGTCCACGCCCAGCCGGTCGGCCATCAGCACCCAGGCGCACAGGCGCGAGAGTCGGCCTTCGGTGTCGGCGAGGCCGGTGGCCTGCGCATCGAGCCAGAGCTCCTCGCGCTGGGCCTGCTGCGTGTCGCGGCTGACCAGGTCTTCGGAGCCGGTGGCCTGCGCGCGCGCGGCCTTCTTCCAGACCACGAGCTTGAGCGGATCGCCGCGGCGGTAGGCGCGCACGCCGTCGTATTCGCCGGCGTTGTGGGCGCGCATCGAGGCGGTCAGCGCGGTTGGCCCGGAAAGGGGCTCGCCGGGCGGCAGCGGCGGCGGGTGCGCCTCGGGCGTGGGGTACACCAGCATCTGCGCGGCCGGCCGCCAGACCGTCCAGACGCGGAAGGTGCCGAGCGGAAAGCGCGTCTCGGCCGTGAGCGGCGGCACCGGGTGCAGCCCGCGCCGCTCGGGCTGGAAGGCGATCTCGACGGTCGACGTTCCCTCCGCCGGCACGTCGGTCCAGGCCCATTGCCCACTGCCGCGCACCGCCATGCCGATGCCGTAGCGCACGCGGCGACGGGTGTTGTGCAGCACCACCCTGAACACTGCGGCGGCGCCCGCGTAGTGTGCTTCGGGCTGCATCATGTGCATCGCCAGCCCGCGCAGCGTGCCGTGGCACACGTGCATGCCCACGGCCACGCTGCCCGCGAGAAGAAAGGTCAGCAGGTAGCCCAGGTTGAGCTGGTAGTTGATCGACGCGATCAGCAGCACCAGCAGCGTCGCCCCCAGCGTCCAGCCGGCCCGCGTGGGCAGGATGTAGACGTTGCGCTGGGTGAGCTCCAGCGTGTCGGAGGGCGCGCGGCGCGACAGGAACCAGCCGTCGATGCGCGCGCGGAGAGCGCCGGCAGGGTTCACGGCAAGGGCACGGCGGCGATCATGGCGCGCACCTGCTCCACGGCACCCCGGCCGGCATCGCCCACCGGCGTGAGGCGGTGCGCGATGGTCTGCGGCAGCACGGCCTGCACGTCGTCGGGCGCGACGTAGTTGCGATTGGCCAGCAGCGCCTGAGCCTTGGCCGCGCGCAGCACCGCGATGCCGGCGCGCGGCGACAGGCCCTGCAGGAACCAGCGGCCGGAGCGGGTGGCTGCGATCAGGTCCTGCACGTAGTTGAGCAGCGCGTCGGCCGCGTGCACCTGCTGCACGCGCTGCTGCAGGGCGGTGAGCTCGCCGGCGGTCAGCATCGCGGGCAGGGTGGCCAGCATCTCGCGGCGGTCGACGCCCGCGAGCAGCTGGCGCTCGGCGGCGCGGTCGGGGTAGCCGAGCGAGATGCGCATCAGGAAGCGGTCGAGCTGCGATTCAGGCAGGGCGAAGGTGCCGAGCTGGTCCTGCGGATTCTGGGTGGCGATCACGAAGAAGGGCGAGGGCAGGGGGCGGGTCTCGCCTTCGACGGTGACCTGCTTCTCTTCCATGGCCTCCAGCAGCGCGCTCTGGGTCTTGGGGCTGGCGCGGTTGATTTCGTCGGCCAGCAGCACCTGCGCGAAGATCGGCCCCGGGTGGAAGGTGAAGGCCTGCTGGCCCCGGTCGTAGATCGCCACGCCCGAGAGATCGCCCGGCATCAGGTCGGCGGTGAACTGCACGCGGGAGAACTGCAGCCCGAAAGTGTGCGAGAGCGCGTGGGCGAGGGTGGTCTTGCCGACACCCGGCACGTCCTCGATCAGCAGGTGGCCGCCCGCCAGCAGGCAGGCCACGCAGTCGCGAACCTGGGCCTCTTTGCCCACGATCACCGTGTTAAGCTGAGTTAACAAAGTGGCTAGCTTTGCGGCAACGTCCATATTTGTATCCATATGCAAACGATACCGTAAGACCCGCCGGCCCCATGCTGCGTGAGGTCTAGACGTGGCGATAGAGACACATGGGCAAGACAGGCTACTTCACACATCGGGACTTCTGGAAGCACGACATGGGCGGAGGGCATCCCGAGTGCCCCGGCCGGCTCGATGCCATCGAGGACCGCCTCCTGCTCACCGGCGTGGGCGACGCGCTGGAGCACCGCGAGGTGCCGCTGGCCACGCTGGAGCAGATCACCCGGGCGCATAGCACGGAGCACGTCGAGTACCTGGAGTCGCTGCACCAGCGCCTGGTGGCCGACGAGCCCGCCGGCGGCCCGGACCACGCGCAGGTCGACCCCGATACCACGCTCACCCGCTTCACCCTGCTGGCCGCGCGCCGTGCGGCAGGCGCCGCGATCGCCGCGACCGACGCAGTGATCGCCGGCGACCTGGAAAACGCCTTCTGCTCGGTCCGCCCGCCCGGCCACCATGCCTGCCGGGAGCAGGCGATGGGCTTCTGCTTCTTCAACAACGTCGCCATCGCCGCGCGGCACGCCATCGAGGTGCATGGCATCGAGCGCGTGGCCGTCGTCGATTTCGACGTGCACCACGGCAACGGCACCGAGGACATTCTTTCCAACGACCCGCGCGTGCTGATGGTGGGTTTCTTCCAGCATCCGTTCTACCCGTACAGCGGCACCAGTCATCCGGCGCCGAACATGCTGAACCTGCCGATCCCGGCCTACACCCGGGGCATGGACGTGCGCGAGATGATCGAGGCGACCTGGATGCCGCGGCTGGAGGAGTTCAAGCCGCAGATGATCTTCGTCAGCGCCGGCTTCGACGCGCACCGCGAGGACGACCTGGGCCAGCTGGGCCTCAACGAAAACGACTTCGCCTGGATCACGGGCCGCATACACGATGTCGCCAGGCGCCATTCGAAAGGCCGTATCGTCTCGATGCTCGAAGGCGGCTACAACCTCGACGCGCTGGCGCGCAGCGTGGAAGCCCACATCCGCGTGCTGGCGGCGCTGTGACGCAGCGGGCGCGACCGGCGCTCGTTTCTTCTCTCAATAGATGAATTTCAACGACTTTCTCCAACGATTGAACCAGGTCGATGCACGCGGCCTTGGCATCGAGCTGATCGCGCTGGTGGCCTGCGTGGCGCTGGCCTGGGCGATCTGCAAGTGGTTCGGCCGCGACCAGCCCAAGGACTCGATCTGGTTCGGCGAGAGCACCTTCGACGGCCTGCTGTTCCCGCTGCTGGCACTGGTGTTCACCGACCTGGCCCGGCGCGCGGCGCTCGACTTCCAGACCGTGCTGGTGCTGCGCATCGCGGTGCCGGTGTTTTTGTCGCTGGCGGTCATCCGGCTGTTCGCGCGGGTGCTCAGGGCAGTGTTCCCGGCCTCCAACCTCGTCAGGCTGATCGAGCGCACCATCTCCTGGCTGGCCTGGATCGCGGCGGTGCTCTGGATCGTGGGGCTGCTGCCGCCAGTGTTGGCGGAACTCGACGACATCACGCTGGCCTTCGGCAAGACGCGGGTGAGCCTGCAGACCATCTTCCAGGGCGTGCTGTCGGCGGGCGTGGTGCTGATGATCTCGCTGTGGATCTCCAGCACCATCGAGAAGCGCATCCTGCGCGAGGCGGTTTCCGACCTGTCGATGCGCAAGGTGGCCTCGAACGCGGTGCGCGCCTTCCTGCTGCTGGTGGGCCTGCTGTTCGCGCTCTCGGCGGTGGGGGTGGACCTCACGGCGCTCTCGGTGCTCGGCGGCGCGCTCGGCGTGGGCCTGGGCTTCGGCCTGCAGAAGCTGGCGGCCAACTACGTGAGCGGCTTCGTGATCCTGCTGGAGCGCTCCATCCGCATCGGCGACAACGTCAAGGTCGACACCTTCGAGGGCCGCATCACCGACATCAAGACCCGCTACACGCTGATCCGCGCGGGCAACGGGCGCGAGGCCATCGTGCCGAACGAGTCGCTCATCACCAGCCGGGTGGAAAACCTCTCGCTGGCCGACCGCAAGTTCAACATCACGACCACCATCGTGGTCGGCTACGACAGCGACGTGGCGCAGGTGCAGTCCATCCTCTGCGAGGCCGCCAAGGCCCAGCCGCGCGTGATGACCGACCCGGCGCCGGTGGCCTTCCTCATGAACTTCGCGCCTGACGGGCTGGAGTTCACGCTCAATTTCTGGGTGACTGATCCGGACAAGGGCAAGGACAACCTGCGCTCGGCGATCAACATCGCGATCCTCGACGGGCTGCGCGGTGCGGGGATCGACATTCCGTATCCGCAGCGGGTGGTGCGGGTGGAGTCGCTGCCGGCGGGAGTCGAGCCTGCGGGCGTGCCCTCGGAAAAGTAGGTTCTCTGGGCTTCGCGCTTTCGCGCGCCATCGGCTGTTGTGCGTCTCTCAGCCGTTCAGCACGAGAGACCCCTGCGGATATTGCTCGCACATGAAGTCGACGAACGCCCGAACCTTCGGCGCGGGAAGTCGTCGCGATGTGTGCAGGACCCAGAGCGCGACTTCCGCGCCTGAAACCATGCCCCACTGAACCAGTTCTCCGCGCGTCAGCTGGTTCCACGCGATCGACTGCGGCATCAGGGCGGCGCCCGCGCCGGCGATCGCCGCGTCGCGAATCATCAGGAACGAGGAAAGCCTGAGCCTCGGAATCGGCTCCAGTACAAGGCGGCCCTCGTCGAGCGTCCAGGTCGTGGGTTGAAAGCTCGTGGAGACGATGCCGGGAACCGGGCTGACCTTGCCTGGCCTTGGCATGGGCACGGAGGGCGCGGCCACGACCACCAGGCGGTCCTTGGCGAAACACCGGCCGACGAGGCTGCTGTCCGGGCTCGGGTTGATCCGGATCGCGGCATCGAACTGCTCCTCGACGAGATCGACCAGGCGATCGTCCGCCACGATCTCGCAGCTGACTTCGGGGTAGGCGGTGCAGAACTCGGCTGAGATGCGGCCCATCGCCAGTTGCGAGAACAGCACCGGCGAAGCGATGCGCAGGCGCCCGCGCGGGACCGACAGGCCCTCGCGTGCGGACGTCATGGCGTCGGCGACCTCGTGCATCGGCCCTTCGGTGCGGTCCATCAGCATCTGGCCGGCTTCCGTGAGTTTGAGCCCGCGGGCGCTGCGCTCGATGAGCCGCACGCCGAGCTGCTCCTCCAGGTCGGCGATGCGCCGGGACAGGGTGGCCTTCGATCGGCCGCTTGCGCGGCTTGCCTTTCCCAGCCCTCCATTCGTTGCGACGAGCGCGAAGTCGGTCAGTGCATTCAGGTCCATGGTGTTTTGGTGTTTCGAATTTGAAACGAGGTGTCTTCATTTTCTGGTCTTTGTTTTACCGGCGCAACGAAATATCTTCTCCCCATAGCAACTTCAACAGGAGAAAACTGAAATGACCACTACCAGCAATAACCAGCGAGCCGTGCTGATCCGTGCCTATGGCGGGGCTGCCGCCGCCGAGATCGCCGAGATCGCGATTCCCACGGCCGCACAGGGCCAGGTTCTGGTTCGCGTCCGGGCCGCCGGCGTGAACGGCATCGACTGGAAGATTCGTGAAGGCTTCGTCCGTGATGCCTTTCCGCTTCAGCTGCCCGCCGTGCTGGGCATCGAACTCGCAGGCGTCGTCGAAGCGCTCGGCCCGGGCGCCACGCGCTTTCGTGTCGGCGATCGCGTCATGGGCCCGCTGGGCGGCCTGGGCGCCTATGCCGATTTCGTGGCCGTCGACGAGGCCAACCTGGTGCGCACGCCGGACAGCCTGGACGACGTCCATGCGGCTGCAGTCCCGGTGGCAGCCGTGGCCGCATGGCAAAGCTTGCACCACGCCGGTCCGATCGCCGCAGGTCAGCGAATCCTGATCCACGGCGCGGCCGGAGGCCTGGGTGGCTATGCCGTGCAGTACGCCAAGCGGGCAGGCGCCATGGTCTTCGCAACGGCGTCGACCGCGCACGTCGACTACGTTCGCAGCCTGGGCGCGAACCACGTCATCGACTACCGCACCGAACGCTTCGAATCGATGGCGCGGGACATCGACCTGGTGCTCGACTACGTCGGCGGCGACGTGCTCGATCGATCCTGGCAGGTGCTGAAGAAGGACGGCGCCATCGTCGGAACGTCCTCGCCCGACATCCTTGCACGCACGCCCCCCGGACGCCGCGGCCTGTGGTTCATGAACAAGCCGGACGCGGCCTTGCTGGAGCGGCTGGCGGCGGAGGTCGCCCAAGGCACGCTGATCTCGAAGCTCGGCGAAGTCGTGGGCTTCGACGACATCCCCGTGGCCATCGAGCGCAATCGCACAGCCGCTCGCATCGGCAAGGTCGTCGCGGATTTCTCGCGTTGATCGACCTTGTGACCCATCCCTTCAACCCGTTTCCCTCAACCACCTGGAGATCTCCATGAGCATTCTCGTCACCGGTGCCACCGGCACCATCGGTTCCCTCGTCGTCCAAGGGCTGGCCTCCGCCGGCGCACAGGTCAGCGCGTTCGTTCGCACACCTGGAAAACAAAGCTTTCCGGCCAGCGTCAAGGAGGTCGTCGGCGACCTGACCGACGTGCCGTCGTTGCGTGCGGCAATGTCATCGGTGCGCACGCTGTTCCTATTGAACGCCGTCACGCCCGACGAAGTGACGCAAGCCCTCGTCGCGCTGAACCTGGCGCGCGAGGCCGGTATCGAGCGCGTCGTCTATCTGTCGGTCATCCACGCGGACAAGTTCACCAACGTGCCGCACTTCACCGGCAAGCACACGGTCGAGCGAATGATCGAGAGCCTCGACATTCCGGCGACCATCCTTCGCCCCGCCTACTTCATGCAGAACGAGCGGATGGTCCAGCAGGTGATTGAGGGCCACGGCGTCTACCCGATGCCCATCGGCTCGGCGGGCGTCGCGATGATCGATGCGCGAGACATTGCGGACATCGCCGTCGCCGAACTGCTGCGCCGGCACCGTGCACCCGCGCCGTTGCCACGTACCACGCTGGAACTGGTCGGGCCCGAGCTGTTGACCGGAGCGTCGGTGGCCGGGATCTGGAGTGCCGCGCTCGGTCGCCAGGTGACTTACGGCGGGGACGACGTGGCGGCCTTCGAAGGGCAGATGGCCTCGATGGCTCCGTCCTGGCTTGCCTACGACATGCGCCTGATGATGGCCGGGATTCAGAAGTTCGGCATGCAAGGCGCGGACGGCGCAGCGGATCGCCTGCAGGCCATGCTCGGCCGTCCCCTGCGCAAGTACGCCGACTTCGTCCAGCAGTCCATTGCCGCGTCGTGACCAATGCGCCGATGAACGACGCGGACCGCGGCACCTTCTACGGCGGTAGCGCACGGGGCCGTATCGACTACCGTGCGCTCTGTCCTGCCGAGGCTTGAGAACAGCGCGCGGTGACGCGCGCTACCGACTTGTCGCCCTGCGCGCACTCAGTGGCGCACCGACGCGGGGCCAACGGCATCCCGCAGCTATTCGACCGTGCCCAGCACCTCATCCAGCCGCTCGACCAGCAGATCGGCATGCTCGCGCGTGAACACCAGCGGCGGCCTGATCTTGAGCACGTTGCCCTGCGGCCCGGTCGCGCTCAGCAGCACCTGCCGCTGCCGCAGGCCGTTGACGACCTTGGCCGCCTGCGCGGTGGCTGGCGCGCGCGTGGCGCGGTCGGTCACGAGTTCCAGCCCGACGAAGAGCCCGGCGCCGCGCGCCTCGCCGACCAGTGCATGGCGCTGGCCGAGCGCGGCCAGGCGCTCGCGCAGGTAGTTGCCGACCTGCAGTGCGTTGTCCTGCAGGCCGTTGCGCTGGATCACGTCGAGCACGGCGGAGGCCGCGGCCATCGAGACGGGGTTGCCGCCAAAGGTGTTGAAGTAGCGGCTGGCCTGGCCGAATTCCTTCATGACTTCCGGGCGAACCGCCAGGCCCGCGACGGGGTGGCCGTTGCCCATGGGCTTGCCCATGGTCACGATGTCGGGCACCACGCCATGGCGAAGGAAGCCCCAGAAGGCCTCGCCGGTGCGGCCGAAGCCGGGCTGTACCTCGTCCGCGATAAAGACGCCGCCCGCCGCGCGAATCGCATCCACGGCCTCGCGCAGGAATCCGGCCGGCGCGGTGAATACGCCGTCGCTGGAAAAAACCGTGTCGACGAGCAGCGCCGCTGGCCGCAGGCCGTGGGCGCGCAGGTCGGCGATGGCCGCGAGCACACCGTCGGCAAAGCGCCGGCCCGTCGTGGCATCCGCACCCTCGGGCGCATCCACCAGCCGCACGTGCTCGCCCACGCGCACGTACTGGCCCAGCGAGGGGGAGGCGCAGGCGAGGGCCGAGGTCACGCCGTGGTAGGCGAAGCGCGTGACGATGAGGCCGGTGTTGCCGGTGTGCGCCGTGGCGATGCGCATGGCCAGGTCATTGGCCTCGCTGCCGGTGCAGGTGAAGGTGGCGTGGCCCAGCTCGGGCGGCATGGTGGCGAGCAGCCGCTCTGCGTAGTCGAGGATGCCTTCGTGCAGGTAGCGCGTGTGCGTGTTGAGCACCGATGCCTGCCGTGCGATGGCCTCGACCACCTCGGGCCGCGCGTGGCCCAGCGGCACCACGTTGTTGTAGGCGTCCAGCCAGGGCGTGCCGGCGGCGTCGTAGAGCCAGACGCCCTCGCCGCGCACGGGGTGGAAGGGCTCTTCGTAGAAGAGCCTGTAGGCCGGCCCCAGCAGGCGGGCGCGGCGCGCGAGCAGCTCGGCGGTGCTTTTCGTCTCAGTCATGGATGGCTTCCGTGGTGCGGCAGGCGGCCTGGATGGCGGCCTGCACCTGTTCGGGCGTCAGCGCGGCGCAGGCCTGCAGCCTTGCCCACGAGACGGCGTTGTTGCGCATGAGGTAGGCGGCGTTGTCGGGCTGGCGCGCCGCACGCCAGCCGCTGATGGCGACCACCATGGCCAGCCGCGCGCGCACGAGATCGAGCAGGGCGAAGGTTTCGGCTTCGGTCAGCGGAGAGACTGCGTGGTAGTCGGCCGCGAAGCGCGCGATCGTCGCCAGTGCGTCGCCATGCTCGTCGATGTGGTACGAGGCTGCGACGGCGAGATCGTCCACCAGCGGCGCATGCACCATGTCTCCGAAATCGAGGATGCCGGCCACGCGCGCCGGGTCGTCCGGATCGACCAGCAGGTTGTAGAGGTTGAAGTCGTTGTGGATGGCCTGGCGGCGCAGCAGGCCAAGGCGGGGCTTGGTGCGCTGCACGAAGCCGTCCAGCGCGGACTCGGCCAGCGCGCGCCGCTCCGGGTCGGCCACGTGCACCAGCAGCGCGCGCACGCGGTCGGCGCGCTGGATGTCCCACGGCAGTTCGCGGGCGCCGGCCGGGTGCTCGAAGCCCGCCAGCGCCAGGTCCAGCCGCGCCAGCATGCGGGCCACGCTGCTGCGCTGCGCCGCCGAGCGCGGCGCCTGCGGCATGGGTTGGCCTTCGAGGTAGCTGAAGAGGCGCGCCACGCGTGTGCGGCCCTCGGCGTCCTCGATCTGCACCGAGGCCGCGCCGGAGCGGTCGGGCAGCAGCCGCTGCACCGGAAGGCCGGGGTCCGTGCGTGCGAGGTGCAGCAGCGCCTGCGTCTGGAAGTCGGCGACCAGAGGGTCTTCATCGGGATGCGAGAGCTTGAGCATGCAGCGCGCGCCGCCGTCCTCCAGCTCCAGCAGGAAGTTGGCATCGCGCTCGCCGGTGAGCGGCTTGAGTCGGCCGCGCTTGCCGTACAGGCGCTGCAGCAGGTCCGCCGCCCATTCCGTCGCGACGGGGGCGGGCGGCGAGGTCAGCACCGCCGCCTCGGGCAGGGCCGCCTTGATGGCGTCGTCGAGCGCTTGCGTCATCACGCCGCCTTCTCGAAGCCGCCGAGCGCGCTGGCGAGGTTGAGGCCCAGGTCCTCCGACAGGTAGCCGCCTTCCTGCACCAGCACCGTGGGCAGGCCCAGCCGCGCGATCTCGCCGAGGATGCGGCCGAAGCCCGGCGTGCTGACGGCCAGCGCCTGGTAGGGGTCGTTCTCGTGCGCGTCCAGGCCCAGGGCCACGACCAGCGCGCCGGGCGCGAAGGCGCGGATGTTGGCGTGTGCCGTCGCGAGTGCGGCGAGGAAGCCCTCGTCCTGCGTGCCGCGCGCCAGCGGCAGGTTCAGGTTGTAGCCCAGGCCCTCGCCCTCGCCGGTCTCGTGCGCGTGGCCGGTGAAGAAGGGCGTGCAGAAATGCGGGTCGCCGTGCAGCGAGACGGTCAGCACGTCCTTGCGGCGCCAGAAGATGCCCTGTGTGCCGTTGCCGTGGTGCACGTCGATGTCGAGGATGGCCACGCGGTCGTGCCTGCGGCGCAGGTGCTGGGCCGCGATCGCGGCGTTGTTGAGGTAGGTGAAGCCGTTGGCGCGGTCTGCGTAGGCGTGGTGGCCGGGCGGCCGGCACAGCGCATAGGTCGCGCGCTCGCCATCCAGCACCAGCTGCGCGGCGTGCGTTGCCACGTGCGCCGACCAGGTCGCGGCATGCCAGGTGTGCCGGCCGATGGAGCAGGCCATGTCGCCCATGTGGTAGCCGGCCTGGCCGACCAGGCTTTCGGGGTAGGTGAAGGGCTGGCCGGGGAACGGGTGCACGTTGGGCATGACTTCCTCGGAGGCGCCTTCGAGCTGCTGCCAGCGCTCCCAGGCGGTCTCCAGGAAGCGCAGGTACTGCGGCGTGTGGATCGCCGCGCGCGGGCCGGGGCCGTGGTCCTCGGGCGCGACGATGTCGTGGCCCTGCGCACGCGCGGCGTTCAGCAGCAGCGTGCCGCGCTCGGGCTGCTCGTTGCTGCGCTTCATGCGCCCGCGCACGATGAACTGCTGCGGGTCGTGGCCGGTGTGCTGGTCGCTGTAGATGACTTTCATGTCGGGCTTTCAGTATTGGGGTTCGACGGTCCAGCTGATGGGAATCTCCGCGACGCTGGCCGAGGCCGGCAGCTCCAGCACCATGCGCGCGATGCGGGCCACGTCCTCGGGTCGCGTGGCTTGTTGCCGCTGCTCGGGCGGCAGGGCAGCCGCCATGTCGGTGTCTACGAAGCCCGGGCACAGGGCCGTGCAGCGCACGCGCGATTCCGCGCCGCAGTGCCGGATGCCGTGCGCCAGCGACAGCACTGCCGCCTTGCTCAGCGCATAGAGAGAGGCGTCGGCTGTGCGCACGCGCTTGGCGGCCAGCGATGCCATCACCAGCACCTTGCCCTCGTCGGCGGCCAGCAGGTGCGCCCAGGCCTTGCGCGTGAGCCGCAGCGGCGACTTGACGTTGACTTCCAGCAGCCGGTCGACCTCCGCGTCGTCGGCCGCGATGACCGAGCGCGTGCTCAGGATGCCGGCGTTGTGCACCAGCGCGTCGATGCCGCCGAAGTCGCGCACGGTCGCGGCCACCCAGTCGGTTTCGCTGCGAGCGTCCTCGGCGTCGAAGCGGTAGCTGCGTACTTGAGCAGGTCCGTACCCGGCGAAGGCATCGGTGGCGCTGCGCGCGCCCACGCTCACGCGCCAGCCGCCGGCCAGCAGTTCGCGCACGATGGCAAGGCCGATACCCCGGCTGCCTCCGCTGACCATCGCGACGCGGGGCAGCGCATTCATGTCAGGGCTTGGTGAAGAGGCCGCGCACGTGGGCCTTGGCGGTTTCGAGGTGGTAGCGCAGCGCCTGCTCGGCGGCGCCGACGTCGCGCGCCGCCATCGCCTTGGCGATGGGCCTGTGCGTCTCGGCCAGCGCCTTCAGGTCGCCGTAGCTGTCCTCGCTGAGGGCGAGGAACATGCGCACCTCGGTCTGCATGTTGTCGAAGAGCCGGTGCAGGTAGTGGTTGCCCGAGAGCGCGCTGATCGCGAAGTGGAAGTCCAGGTCGAGCGCCACGCGCTCGGGCGAAGAGAGCGTCTCGGCGCGTTCTACCATGTCGTCCACGCGCGCGTCGAGCTGGGCCAGTTCGGCGTCGGTGGCGTGCGTGCAGGCCAGCGAGGCGCCCAGCAGCTCGAGCTGGATGCGCACCTCGTACAGGTCGTTGACCTGCTTGGGCGAAACGGTGCGCACCGCGAAGCCGTGGCGCGGGCGCGAGATCAGCAGGCCCAGGCTCTCCAGGCGGCGCGCGGCCTCGCGCACGGGTGCGCGGCTCACGCCCATCTGCCGGGCCAGCTCGGCCTCGACGATGCGTTCGCCGGGCGCGATGCGGCCCGACAGGATGGCTTGCTGCAGTTGGGCCTCCACCACGCCGACCAGGTCGGGCACCTGGATCGACGAGAAGGCGGGAGGGGTGGCGGCTTCGGCCCGGCTGGTGGTCATCTGAGTTCCTTGTCTCAATCTCTTGTGCGTATCATGCCGGCCGCCTTGGGGCTGCCGCCGCCCGCGCGCGCCAGGTACACGCCCGCGACGGCAATCAGCGCCATGCCCGCCAGCGCCGGCGCATCGGGCGGGCGCTGGAACCACAGCGTGCTGATGAGCACCGCCAGCAGCAATTGCACGTAGTTCAGCGGTGCCAGCGTGGCGGCGCCGACGCGGCGAAATGCGGCCAGGAGCAACAGCTGGGCGCTGCCGCTGACCGCGCCTCCGGCGACCAGCAGCGCCATCTCCGGCCACGGCGGCAGCGTGATGTGCGGCATGAACAGCACCGGCAGGTTCGTGATGACCAGGCAGGCCATCGCCATGTGCGCGAACTGCACCGGCGCGGGCACCAGCCCCGAGAGCCGTCGCGTGAGCACCTGGAAGAGCGCATAGCAGACGGCCGACACCGCCATCAGCAGCGTGCCCGCCAGCGGCAGGCTGCCGCCGGGGCGCACGATGCACAGCATGCCCGCGAAGCCCAGCAGAACGGCCGTCCACTGCGCGCGGCCCACGCGCTCGCCGAGCAGCCAGGGCGACAGCGCGACCATGATCAGAGGGGCGGTGAAGTAGATGGCCGTGGCCTCGGCCAGAGGCATCGTCACCAGCGCCGTCATGAAGCAGGTGGCCACGATGGCCAGCGCCACGCTTCGCGCGGCCAGCAGCTTCTGGTGCGGCTGGCGCCACAGGCGCAGGTCGCCGTGGCGCAGCAGCAGCACCAGCGCGATGACGCCGATGGCGCTGTAGCGGCCCAGGTTGACGACGGCCGGCGCATGGGTGGCCACCATCTGCTTGGCGAAGGCGTCGTAGGCGGCGAACAGCACCAGCGCGCAGAGGAAGAGCGCGATGCCCGTGCCCGCGCTGTTGCTGCCGTGGCCGGCACGCGCGAGCGAGACGGAGTCGGGTACGGTGCTCATGCCGCCCGCAGCGACAGCATCGCCCCCGCAAGCGCGTCACGGCTCAGCGTCGAGGCGGTCATGCGCGCAGCCCCTCCAGGAACGCATCGAGCGCGGCGCCGATGGCCTCGACCATGTAGCCGCCTTCCTGCACCACGACCGCGGGCAGGCCCAGCGCACGCACGCGCGCGCCGGCGAGGCGGAAGGCCTCCATGTCGAACTTGAGCACGCTGATCGGATCGTCCTTGTAGGTGTCGAAGCCCAGCGGCAGCACCAGGGCCTGCGGCTGGAAGCGCTCGATGGCGGCGGCGGCCTGGTCCAGCGCCTGGGCGAACTCGGCGTTGCCGCTGCCGTGCGCGAGCGGAAGGTTCAGGTTGCAGCCTTCGCCCTCGCCGGTGCCGCGCTCGTGCGAATAGCCCGTGTACCAGGGGTAGTAGCCGGACGGGTCTGCGTGGGTCGACACGGTCAGCACGTCGCCGCGCTCGTAGAAGATCTGCTGCGTGCCGTCGCCGTGATGGGCGTCGATGTCGAGCACGGCCACGCGCGCGTGGCGCTGGCGCAGCGTGGCGGCCGCGATGGCGCTGTTGTTCACGTAGCAGAAGCCGCCCGCGCGCGCATGCTGCGCGTGGTGGCCCGAGGGCCGGCACAGTGCGTAGGCGATGCCGCCGCCGTCCAGCACCGTCGTGGCCGCGGCGTGCGCCGCGTGGGCCGAGCGCAGCACCGAGCGCCAGGTGTGCGGGCCGATCGGGCAGGCCAGGTCGCCGATGTACCAGCCGGCCTGCGCCACCACCGACGGCGAGGGGCAGGGCCCGAAGCGCGCGCCGTGCGGCGACAGGTTGGGCAGCACCTCGATGCCGGGCTCCAGGCCCAGGCCGCCGAGCTTTTGCCAGCGCGCATGGGCGCTTTCGAGAAAGTCCAGGTAGTCGATGCTGTGCACCAGCTCCAGCGGAGCGCGGCCGGCTTCGGGCGGCGAGCTCACCGAAATGCCGCGCGCGGCCAGCGTGCCCATCAGCGCCTCGGCGCGCGTGGGAAGGTCCGCCGGCTTGCAGATGCGGCCCAGCCGCATGAACTGTTGCGGGTCGTGCAGCAGCTGGTCGTCGCTGAAGAAGGCCTGCATGCTCGTCAGGCCTTCGTTTCCTGGTCGAATCGGTCCATGGCGCGGGCCAGCCGCGCGAACAGGTCGTCCAGCTCGGCCCGCGTGATGATGAGCGGCGGGCACAGGCCGATGCTGTCGCCCATGGCGCGCACGATGAGCCCTTCTTCCAGAGCCAGCGCCGCGAAGCGGTAGCCGGCCTTGCGCTCGGGTGCGAATGGCGTGCGCGCGGCCTTGTCGGCCATGAGTTCGATGGCACCGATCAGGCCCACGCCGCGCAGGTTGCCCACCCAGGGCCGTTCGGCGAAGGCGCGCAGCCCGGCCTGGAACGCGGGCGCGATCTCGCGCACGTGCTCGAGGATGCGCTCGTCCTCGTAGACCTTGAGCGTCTCCAGCGCCACCGCGCAGGCGACGGGATGCCCCGAGTAGGTGTAGCCATGGCCGAAGCTGCCGAGCTTGCCGCTGTTGGCGGCGATGGCGCTGTGCACCTTCTCGTTGACCATGACCGCCGAGATCGGCACGTAACCCGACGACAGGGCCTTGGCGCAGCTCAGGATGTCGGGCTGGATGCCGAAGGTGGTCGAGCCGAACATGTTGCCCGTGCGGCCGAAGCCGCAGATCACCTCGTCGGCGATCATGAGCACCCCGTACTTGCGCAGCACGGCCTGCACCTTCTCGAAGTAGCCGGCCGGCGGCACCAGCACGCCGCCCGCACCCATCACCGGCTCGGCGATGAAGGCGGCCACCGTCTGCGGGCCTTCGGCCAGGATGGTTTGTTCCAGCTGTTGCGCCAGGCGGCTGGAGAAGTCCTGCTCCGTCTCGCCGGGTTCGGCATAGCGGTAGTGGTGCGGGCAATCCACGTGCAGGAAGCGCGCGGGCGCGGTGGCGATGGGCAGGTCGAAGTCGCGGTGGTTGCCGTCGAGCCCGCCCATGCTGGCGGCGGCCACGGTCACGCCGTGGTAGGCATTGCGCCGCGCGATGATCTTCTTGCGCTCCGGCTGGCCGATGGCGTTGTGGTAGTACCAGACCATCTTCACGGCGCTGTCGTTGGCCTCGGAGCCCGAGTTGGCGAAGAACACGCGGGCCATGGGCACGGGCGCCAGCGCGAGCAGCCGCTCGGCCAGGTCGGCTACCGCCACGTTGGTGCGCTGGTTGAACGTGTGGTAGTAGGGCAGGGTGTTCAGCGCCTTCGCGCCGGCCGCGGCCAGGCGCTTGTTGGAAAAGCCCAGCGAGGCGCACCACAGGCCCGACATGGCCTCCAGGTAGCGACGGCCGTGTTCGTCCACGACGTGGATGCCGTCGCCTTGAACGATGACCAGCGGCGGCGTCTGCGGCAGCGCGGCCAGGTTGGTGTAGGAGTGCAGGTGGGTGGCGACGTCCTTGTCGCCGGTGCCTAGGGGTTCTGCCATGGGGTTCCTCCGTGGATGGCGGGCGGCGTTCTACAGCCGCGCCAGGTTGTCGTGGGTCTGCCGCGCGATGGCCTCGGGCCGGGTGCGTGTCGCGATGTGCGGCGTGACGGTGATGCGCGGATGGCGCCAGAACGGGTGGCCTTGCGGCAGCGGCTCCTCGACGAAGGCGTCGAGCACGGCCGAGGCGAGCTGACCGCTTTGCAGCGCGGCCAACAGGTCGTCCTGCACGAGATGTGCGCCACGGCCGGCGTTGACGAGGCGCGCGCCGCGCGGCAGCTGCGCGAACAGTCGGGCGTTCAGGATGCCGCGCGTGTCTTCGGTCAGCGGCAGCAGGCAGACCAGCGTGTCGCAGCCCGCCAGGAATTCGGCGCGCCCGGCATCGCCGTGGAAAGCCTCGATGCCGGCGGGCAGCTCATTCGTGTTTTTGGAGCTGCGGCTCCAGCCCCGCACGCGGTAGCCGATGGCCAGCAGTGCGCGCGCGACCGACTGGCCCAGCACGCCCAGCCCGGCGATGCCCACGCGGTGGTGCCCCGGCGGCTCTATGGGCGCTTCCTCCCAGGCCGCCCGGCGCTGGCTCTCGAGGTAGGCGCCCATGTGGCGCTGGCCGTGCACCACGGCCCATGCCACGTAGGCGTTCATTCCGTCGGCCATGTCGGCGTCGACGATGCGGCGCACCGGCACGTCGGGCAGCGAAGCATCGCGCGTGATGTGGTCGGTGCCCGCGCCTACCGACTGCACCAGCCGCAGGCGCGGCATGCGCGCGAGCAGCCCGGGCGGCGGCGACCAGCAGACCACGGTGTCGATGCGGTCGAGCGCGTCCAGCTCCTGCACCTCGGTGTCGATACGGTGCAGCCGGGCCTGCGGAAAGCGCGCGCGGAAGGCTGGCTGCAAGTAGTCCATGGCAATCTGGTCGGATACCAGCGCGATGTTGAGCTCTTGGGTCATGCGGCCACCGCCTGCTCCGAAGCCACAGCCGACAGCCTCGGCTGCGCCTCGATCAGCGTGCGTGTGTAGGCATGCTGCGGGTTGGCGAGCACGGTGGCGGTCTCGCCGTATTCGACGATCTGGCCGCGCTGCATCACGGCGATGTGGTCACACATCTCGCCTGCCACGCGCAGGTCGTGCGTGATGAACACCATCGCCAGCTGGAAGCGCTCGCGCACCTCGGCGAACAGCTTCAGCACCTGGGCCTGCACCGACACGTCGAGCGCGGAGACGGGCTCGTCGGCCACCAGCAGCTGCGGCTCCATGGCGAGCGCTCGCGCGATGCCGATGCGCTGGCGCTGGCCGCCGGAGAACTCGTGCGGAAAGCGTTCCGCAGCGTCGGGCTTGAGTCCCACGAGTTCCAGCAGCTCCATGGCGCGGGCCATGGCCTGCGCCTTCGGCACCCCCTGCGCGATGGGGCCGGCCGCGATGGCCGGGCCGATGCGGTGGCGCGGGTTCAGCGAGGCGTACGGGTCTTGGAACACCATCTGGATCTTGCCCTGCGACTGCGCGCGGAACTGCGCGCCCGACTGCAGCGCGCGGCCCTTGAACAGCACGCGGCCGCTGTCGAAGGGCGCCAGGCCCACGATGCAGCGGCCCACGGTCGACTTGCCCGAGCCCGATTCGCCGACCAGCCCCAGCGTCTCGCCACGGCGCAGATCGAACGACAGGCCCTTGGCCGCCTCCACGCGCCGGCCCTTGCTGAACAGGCCGCCGCCGGTCACGTAGGTCTTGCGCAGCTCCTGCACCTGCAGCACGTGCTCGACGGGGCGTGCCTCTACCGGCGCGCGCACCTGGCCGTTGGGAATGGCCGCGATGAGCTTGCGCGTGTAGGCATGCTGGGGCCGCGCCAGCACGGCGGCGGCCGGGCCGGCTTCCACCACCTGGCCGGTCTGCATCACGACGACCTGGTCGGCGATCTCGGAGACCACGCCGAAGTCGTGCGTGATGAACAGCACCGCCGTGCCCTTGCGCTGCTGCAGCTCGCGGATGAGCTTCAGGATCTGCGCCTGCGTGGTCACGTCCAGCGCGGTCGTGGGTTCGTCGCAGATCAGCAGGGCGGGTTCGAGCGCCAGCGCGCAGGCGATCATCACGCGCTGGCGCTGGCCGCCGGACAAGCGGAACGGGTAGCTGTCGATCAGCACCTCGGGCTCGGGCAGGCCGACGTCGGCCAGCGCCGCGAGGATGCGCTGGCGTTTCTGCGCGGCCGAGAGCTTCACATGGGCGTCGAACACCTCGACGATCTGCTCGCCGATGCGCATGACCGGGTTCAGCGCCGTCATGGGCTCCTGGAACACCATGCCGATGCGCCGGCCGCGCAGCGTGCGCAACTGTGCTTCGTCGAGCTGCAGAAGGTCTTGTCCGTCGAACAGGATGCGGCCGGCCACGGGTTCCACGTGCGGCCGCGGCAGCAGGCCCATGATGGCGTTGGCGATCATCGACTTGCCCGAACCGGATTCGCCGACCACGCACAGCGTCTGGCCCGGCATCAGTTGCAGAGACGCGCTTTGTACAGCCAGCTCGCGGTCTGCACCCTGGGGCAGGCGGATGTCCAGGCCCTGGACGTCGAGCACGGGAAGAACGAGGTTTTCCATTTTCATTTGCCCCTCCCGTCGGCGCGCGCGTTGAGTCCGTCGTTCAGGCCTTCGCCCACCAGGTTCAGCGCGAGCACCGTGAGCAGGATGGCCACGCCCGGAAACACCGCCATCCACCATGCCTGGCGCAGCACCGTGCGCGCCGAGCCGACCATGTAGCCCCAGCTCATCTGGTTCGGGTCGCCCAGGCCGAGGAAGCTCAGGCTGGACTCGAGCAGGATGGCCGTTGCCACCATCAGCGAGGCCATCACCACGATGGGCGAGGCAGCGTTGGGCAGGATCTGCGTGAGGATGATGCGCGGCGTGGACTGGCCGGCCAGCTGGGCGGCGGCCACGAAGTCGCGCTGGCGCAGCGTGAGGAACTCGCTGCGCACCAGCCGCGCCACGGGCGGCCAGGACACGATCGCGATGGCCGTGACGATGGACTGCACCGAGGGCTGGAAGATGGCCACCAGCACGATGGCCAGCGCGAAGCTCGGGATGGCCTGGAACAGTTCGGTGAAGCGCATCAGCGTGGCGTCGACCCAGCCGCCGAAGTAGCCCGAGACGGCGCCGATGCTCACGCCGATCAGCAGTGAGACCACGGTGGAGACCACGCCGATCAGCAGCGAGACGCGCGCGCCGGTGACGATGCCCGACAGGATGTCGCGGCCCATGGTGTCGGTGCCCAGCAGCAGGCCCTGCTCGGCCATCGGCGCCGCGAACGGCGTGCCGACCATGTCCCAGGGGTTGTTCTGCGCGATGAAGGGGCCCAGCGCCGTGACCAGCGCCACCAGCATCAGCACGATGAGGCCGAAGACCGCGCCCTTGTTGCGGCTGAAGCGCCGCCAGAATTTGCTTTTCATGAACGGCTCCTTGGCTCAGCCCAGCTCGATGCGGGGATCGACGAGCGTGTAGACGAAGTCGGTGATCAGGTTGAACAGCACGGCCATGGCCGCGGTGAACAGGAAGCAGCCCAGCAGCAGGTTGTAGTCGCGCTGCAGCAGGGCGTCGAACATGAGCCGGCCGATGCCGGGCCAGGCGAACACGGTCTCGGTGAGCACCGCGCCGCCGATCATCCCGCCGGCCTGGATGCCGGCGAGCGTGACCACCGGCAGCAGCGCGTTGCGCAGGATGTGCTTGCGCTGGATGCGCCCGGGCGCTACGCCCTTGGCGCGCGCGGTCTTCACGAAGTCCATCTGCGCGACTTCCAGCATGGAGGCGCGCGTCATGCGCGCATAGACCGCCATGTAGAAGAGAGCCAGCGTGAGCGAAGGCAGGATCAGGTGCTTCGCGATGTCCACTGCCTTGTCGATGCCCGTGAGGTCCGCACCCACGGTGAAGAAGCCGAAGGCCGGCAGCAGGTCGAGCTGCACCGTGAAAAGCAGCACCGCCATCATGGCCAGCCAGTAGAGCGGCGTGGCATAGAACACCAGCGCGACGACGGTGATCAGGCTGTCCTGCCACTTGCCCGCGTTGCGGCTGGCCAGCGCGCCGAGCACGATGCCGAACAGCAGCGAGAGCCCGAAGGCCGTGCCCGTCAGCAGCAGCGTGGCCGGCAGGCGCTCCATGATCAGATCGGCAACGGGCTGCTGCTGGCGGTACGAGAAGCCCAGGTCGAGCCGGACTACGTGGCCGAGGTAGTTGCCGAGCTGCACGGGCAGCGGCTGGTCGAGGCCGAACTGCTGGCGCAGCTGGGCGACGAACTGCGCGTCGGACGCACCGGCCTCGCCGGCCATGACGGAGACCGGGTCGCCCGGCGCCGCACGCACCAGCAGGAAATTGACGGTGGCGATCACCAGCAGGGCCAGAAGGCCCTGCAGCAAGCGCACGGACATGAACTGCAGTCGTTTCATGGCAAGCTCGATTCGGGCATGCGGTGGCCCGGCCCGTGGGCCGTGCGTCGCATGCGGAGGAGGAAAGTCAGGCCAGCTTGACGCGGCCCAGGCTGTCGTTCAGGCCGATGCCGGAGGACACCACGTTCTGGATCTTGCTGCGGTACAGCGTCGGGAAGTTGATCTCGTGCAGCCAGGCCACGGGCACCTCGTCGACCAGCAGCTTCTGCACCTCCAGGTAGATCGCGCGGCGCTTGGCCGGGTCGCTCTCGCGCGCGCCGGCCGCGAACAGCTCGTCGACCTTGGGGTTCGAGTAGCCCGCCACGTTGTTGAAGGGCGAGCCCTTGGCGATGTTGTCGCTCGTGTAGTTGCGGCCCACGCCGAGCGCAGGGTCGCCGTACTGGTAGACGTAGGTGAACGCGAGGTCGAAGTCCCACTCGCTGTTGCGCTGGTTCCAGCCGGCCACGTCGGTGGCGAGCATCTCGATCTTGATGCCGGCCTGCGTGAGGTTCTGGCGCACGATCTCGGCCTGCCGCTGCCAGGACTCGCCGTAGGGCAGCGGCAGCAGGCGAAGCGTCTCGCCCTTGTAGCCCGATTCGGCCACCAGCTTCTTGGCCTTGGCGAGGTCGCGCGGGTACTTGGTGACGTCGTCGCTGGCGTAGGCAATGTGGCTATTGAAGGGGCCGGTGGCCGGCTTGGCGTAGCCGTACCAGGCGACCTTGGCCATGGCCTCGCGGTCGATGGCGGTCCACACGGCCTGCCGGAACTTGACGTTGTTCATCGGCGCCGTGCGGTTGTTCATCCACAGCCAGCTGTGCGGCGCGAAGAACTCCCAGCCCTTGGTGGTCACGGCCGCGCCCGGCAGCTTTGCGAGGCGGCCCACGTCGAAGTACTCCACCGTGCCGCCCGGGGCGATGTCGACCTTGCCCGACTCGAAGGCGGCGGCCCGCGCGGCTGCGTCGGGAATGACGTGGAAATAGACGCTTTCCACGCCAACGGCGCCGGGCTGGTGGTAGTTCTCGTTGGCCACCAGCTGGATGTAGGAGCCCTTGACCCACTCCTTGAACTTGAGCGGACCCGTGCCGATGGGCGTGGCGTTGGCCGGGTTGGTCGCGAAGTCGGTGCCTTCGTAGATGTGCTTGGGCACCATCGGCATGGTGCCGTTCTCGAAGATGCCCATGAAGGGGCCGAAGGGCTGCTTGAGCTTGAACTCCACGCTCAGCGGGTCGAGCGCCTTGATCGACTCCACCTGCGCCAGGCTGGCGCGGAAGCGCGCGTGCGTCTTGCGCAGGAACACATCGCACGAGAACACCACGTCGTCGGCCGTGAAAGGCTTGCCGTCGTGCCACTTGACGTTGGGCTTGAGCTTGAAGACGTAGGTCTTGCTGTCCGCGCTCACGGTCCAGGAGGTGGCGAGCTGGGGCTGCGGCTCGAGCTTCTCGTTGTAGCGCAGCAGGCCCTCGTAGATGTTGCCGGCGATCAGCTGCGTGGGGCCGTTCTGCACGATGCCCATCATCAGGCCGGGCGGTTCGGGCTGGACCAGCACGTTGACCACACCCTTCCTGGTTTGCGCCAGGCCGTGCAGTGGCACCCCCGCGATGGACAGGCCGAGGGCGGCGGAGCCGGCTTGGATCAGGTGGCGGCGTTTCATCGAGGCAGACCTTTCAGGGTGGGAGGGCGGTGAAGGACAGGTGATTTCAGTCGCGGAACGAGGCGGGGCTGGGCGGGGCCAGGCGCTGCAGGAGCGCGCGCCATTCGCGGGCGTAGGGGTCGTGCGGTGCAGAGGCGAGGCGATTCGTGTCGCCGCTCTCGTACTGGCGCGCGGTCAGCTCGCAGACCTCCTCGGGAACCGGGTGCACCGGTTGGCCCGTGCCCTGGATGGCCACCTGCACGCGGCAGGCGCGCTCCAGGTTGTGCATCAGGATGAATGCCTCGGCCACGCTGCGGCCCAGCGTGATGAGGCCGTGGTTGCGCAGGATCAGCGCGCGGGAACTCGGGCCCAGGTCGGCGACCAGGCGCTCGCGCTCCTCGTGGTTGAGCGCGATGCCCTCGAATTCGTGATAGGTCACGCGGTTGTGGAACTGCAGCGCCCACTGGTTGCACGGCTGCAGCCCGCCGGCCAGCGAGGAAACCGCCACGCCGGCGACGGTGTGGGTATGCAGCACGCAGACGGCGTCATGGCGCGCGGCATGCACCGCGCTGTGGATCGTGAAGCCGGCCGGGTTCACGTCGTACTCGCCGGGCTCGACGAGGTTGCCGTCCAGGTCGATCTTCACCAGCGAGGACGCCGTGATGTCGCGAAACAGCATGCCGAAGGGGTTGATCAGGAACTGGTCCTTCGTGCCGGGCACGCGGGCCGAGATGTGCGTGTAGATGCTGTCGTCCATGCCGTAGAGGGCGACGAGCCGGTAGGCCGCGGCGAGGTCCTGGCGGATCTGCCGCTCCGCCTGGCTCATGGGAGGGAGAGGGCGGGCGCCGATGCGCGTGTCCGGGATGCTGCGTTCTGCTGTTTCCATCTGATCTCCGAAAATCGACAGTCATCTGTCGACAGTATTCATCTTGCATGTTGCGTGCCAGGCCAGATATCGGCGAAAACCCGGAAGTTGGCCGCAGATGGCGCCATTGGCGGGATCGTGTGCACCGCGAGCGGGCGTGTGGGATCGATTTGCGTGCGAGGGGTGTAGGGCCGACCGATCCCGGGAGTTGCCCGCGCGGCGCTGCTTCGGTCGCGGGGCTCAGGTTGAAGGAACGAAGGTTTTCAAGCCCGACGGGATGTAAATATCTTTGCTGGCTGGAGTGACCCGGGCATTCACCGCTTTATAATTACGGAAAAGCACGATCGTTCTTTTTTATGGTGCCTGCACCAATGAGAAGAATGGAGAGGCGGCAAAGGTCGCGCCCTAGAATGACCGGTTTGCCCTCGAAGCCCCCCTTTTGCAATCCCAATGGAGTCAAGTCAATGAAGGTTCTTGTGCCTGTCAAACGGGTCGTCGATTACAACGTGAAGGTGCGCGTGAAGAGCGACGGCACCGGAGTGGACATTGCCAACGTCAAGATGAGCATGAACCCCTTCGACGAGATCGCCGTTGAAGAAGCGGTGCGGCTGAAGGAAAAGGGCGTGGTCACCGAAGTGATCGCCGTCTCCTGCGGCGATGCCAAGTGCCAGGAAACCCTGCGCACCGCCATGGCCATCGGCGCCGACCGTGGCATCTTGGTGGAAACCGCTGAAGAACTGCAGCCCCTGGCGGTCGCCAAGCTGCTGAAGGCACTGGTCGACAAGGAACAGCCGTCTCTCATCATCCTCGGCAAACAGGCCATCGACGACGACGCCAACCAGACCGGCCAGATGCTGGCGGCCCTGGCCGATCTTCCCCAAGCCACCTTCGCCTCCAAGGTCGAAGTCGCCGGTGACAAGGCAACGGTGACCCGTGAGGTCGACGGCGGCCTGGAAACGGTCTCCCTCACGCTGCCCGCGGTCATCACCACCGACCTGCGCCTGAACGAGCCGCGCTACGTGACGCTGCCCAACATCATGAAGGCCAAGAAGAAGCAGCTGGACACGGTCAAGCCTGAAGAGCTGGGCGTGGACGTGAAGCCACGTCTCAAGACCCTGAAGGTCGCTGAGCCGCCGAAGCGTGGCGCCGGCATCAAGGTGCCCGACGTTGCAACGCTGGTGGACAAACTGAAGAACGAAGCGAAGGTGATCTGAACATGACCGCACTTGTTATTGCCGAACACGACCACGCCAGCATCAAGCCGGCCACCCTCAACACCGTGACCGCAGCGCTGGCCTGCGGCGGCGACGTCCACGTGCTTGTGGCTGGCGCCAATGCTGCCGAAGCAGCCAAGGCGGCAGCCCAGATCGCAGGTGTCTCCAAGGTCATCGCCGCAGACAGCCCGAGCCTCGCTGAAAACCTCGCCGAGAACGTCGCGGCTCAAGTGCTCGCGATTGCCGGCAACTACAGCCACATCCTGTTCCCCTCGACCGCCAACGGCAAGAACGTTGCGCCGCGCGTGGCTGCGAAGCTGGACGTGGCCCAGATCAGCGACATCACCGCCGTGGTGAGCGCGGACACCTTCGAGCGTCCGATCTACGCGGGCAACGCGATTGCCACCGTGCAGAGCAGTGATGCGACCAAGGTGATCACCGTTCGCACGACCGGCTTCGACGCCGCAGCAGCCACGGGTGGCAGTGCTGCAGTCGAATCGGCTGCAGGCGTGGCCGACAGCGGCAAGAGCAGCTTCGTGGGCCGTGAAGTCACGAAGAGCGAGCGTCCCGAACTGACCGCCGCCAAGATCATCGTCTCGGGCGGCCGTGCACTGGGCAGCGCAGAGAAGTTCACCGAGGTGATGGCGCCTCTGGCGGACAAGCTGAACGCGGGCCTCGGCGCCAGCCGTGCAGCCGTCGATGCGGGCTACGCCCCCAACGACTGGCAGGTTGGCCAGACGGGCAAGATCGTTGCGCCGCAGCTGTACATCGCAGCAGGCATCTCGGGTGCGATCCAGCATCTGGCCGGCATGAAGGACTCCAAAGTGATCGTGGCGATCAACAAGGACGAAGAGGCGCCGATCTTCTCGGTGGCCGACTACGGCCTCGTGGCCGACCTGTTCACGGCCGTGCCGGAACTGGTGAAGGCGCTCTGATCGCATCGCTGCACTGAGCCAGAGGGCATCGTTCGCGATGCCCTTTTCGTATCCGCTGTATCTGGAGACATGACATGAGCTACACCGCCCCCATCAAGGACATGCTGTTCGACATCGAACACCTGGCCAACATCGGCGAGATCGCGAAGCTGCCGGGCTTCGAGGATGCCGGCCTCGAAACCGCACAGGCCGTGCTCGAAGAGTGCGCGCGCTTCAACCAGGACGTGATCGCGCCGCTGAACGTGCCGGGCGACCGCAATCCCTCGTCGTTCAAGGACGGCGCCGTCACCACCACGCCGGGCTTCAAGGAAGCCTTCGCGCAGTACGTGGCGGGCGGCTGGCAGGGGCTGCAGCATCCGGCGGACTTCGGCGGCCAGGGCCTGCCCAAGACCATCGGCGCGGCCTGCGGCGAAATGCTCAACTCGGCCAACATGAGCTTCGCGCTGTGCCCGCTGCTGAGCGACGGCGCCATCGAGGCGCTGCTCACGGCCGGTTCCGACGAGCTCAAGGCCACCTATCTCGAGAAGATCGTGAGCGGCCAGTGGACCGGCACGATGAACCTCACCGAGCCGCAGGCCGGCAGCGACCTCGCCATGGTGCGCAGCCGCGCCGAGCCGCAGCCCGATGGCACCTACAAGGTGTTCGGCACCAAGATCTTCATCACCTACGGCGAGCACGACATGGCCGAGAACATCGTGCACCTGGTGCTGGCCCGCGTGACCGGTGCGCCCGAGGGCGTGAAGGGCATCAGCCTGTTCGTGGTGCCCAAGTTCCTCGTGAACAAGGATGGCTCGCTCGGGGAGCGCAACGACGTGCACTGCGTGAGCATCGAGCACAAGATGGGCATCAAGGCATCGCCCACCGCCGTGCTGCAGTACGGCGACCATGGCGGTGCAATCGGCTACCTGGTGGGCCAGGAGAACCGTGGCCTCGAGTACATGTTCATCATGATGAACTCGGCCCGCTACGCCGTGGGCATGCAGGGCATCGCGATCGCCGAGCGCGCCTACCAGCACGCGGTGGCCTATGCCAAGGAGCGCGTGCAGAGCCGCCCGGTGGACGGCTCCATCAACGCCAGCGCGCCCATCATTCACCACCCCGACGTCAAGCGCATGCTGATGACGATGCGCGCCTACACCGAAGGCTGCCGTGCAATGGCCAGCGTGGCCGCTGCCGCCTACGACGCCGCGCATCATCATCCCGACGCGGATGCGCGCAAGCAGAACCAGGCTTTCTACGAATTCATGGTGCCGCTGGTCAAGGGCTACAGCACCGAGATGAGCCTGGAAGTGGCCTCGCTGGGCGTGCAGGTGCACGGCGGCATGGGCTTCATCGAGGAGACCGGCGCGGCGCAGTACTACCGCGACGCCAAGATCCTGACGATCTACGAAGGCACCACCGCCATCCAGGCCAACGACCTCGTGGGCCGCAAGACCGCACGCGACGGCGGCCAGACTGCGAAGGCCATCGCGGCACAAATAGAGAAGACCGAGGCCGAACTCGCCAAGAGCGACAGCCCCGCGGCGGCTTCCGTGCTCAAGCGCCTGAAGGCCGCACGCCTTGCGTTCATCGACGTGGTCGATTTCGTGGCGGGCCAGACCAAGGCATCGCCCAACGCGGTGTTCTCGGGCAGCGTGCCCTACCTGATGCTCACGGGCAACCTCGTGGCCGGCTGGCAGCTTGCGCGCTCGCTGATCATTGCGCAGGACCTCGCCTCGCGCAGCTTCGACACCGACTTCATGCTGGCGAAGATCGCCACCGCGCGCTTCTATGCCGAGCACATCCTGAACAAGGTGCCGGGCATCCGCGACAGCATTGTCGAAGGTGCCGAGAGCGTGACGGCGCTGGCGCTCGAGGCGTTCTGAGAGCGGCGCAAGAAGCACCGCCGCTGTCGCCCACCTGACGGGCGATGGCGGCCTTCCTCTCTTACTCTTACAAGACCGAATCTATCTCCGGAGACGACATGTCCAAGCTGCCCCCCGTACTCGCGAACCTGCCGCTGCCGATCATCGGCTCGCCGCTTTTCATCATCAGCAACCCCAAGCTCGTGATTGCGCAATGCAAGGCGGGCGTGGTCGGCTCGATGCCGGCGCTCAACGCGCGCCCCGCGGCGCAACTGGAAGACTGGCTCGCCGAGATCACCGAGGAGCTGGCGGCCTACAACAAGGCCAACCCCGGCAAACCCGCCGCACCGTTCGCCATCAACCAGATCGTGCACAAGAGCAATGACCGGCTCGAGCACGACATGGAGATGGTCGTGAAGTACAAGGTGCCGATCGTCATCACTTCGCTGGGCGCGCGCACCGACGTGAACGACGCGGTGCACAGCTACGGCGGCGTGACGCTGCACGACATCATCAACAACAAGTTCGCGCAGAAGGCGATCGAGAAGGGCGCCGACGGCATCATCGCCGTGGCGGCCGGTGCCGGCGGCCACGCGGGCGTGAAGAGCCCGTTCGCGCTGGTGCAGGAAATCCGCCAGTGGTTCGACGGCCCGATCGCGCTGTCGGGCTCCATCGCCACCGGCGGCGCGGTGCTCGCGGCACAGGCCATGGGCGCCGACTTCGCCTACATCGGAACGGCGTTCATCGCGACCGAGGAAGCGCGCGCGAGCGACGAGTACAAGCAGGCGATCGTCGACGGCACTTCGGACGACATCGTCTACTCGAGCCTCTTCACCGGCGTGCACGGCAACTACCTCGCGCCGAGCATCGTCAAGGCCGGCATGGACCCGGCCAACCTGCCCGAGGGCGACGTGAAGACGATGAACTTCGGCGGCGGCGAAGGCAGCAAGGCCAAGGCCTGGAAGGACATCTGGGGTTCGGGCCAGGGCATCGGCGCCGTGACCGAAGTGGCCACGGCCGCAGCCTTCATCGAAAAGCTCAAGCGCGAATACCAGGAGGCAAGGCAGCGGCTCGCGCTTTGACTGCCTTTGCCAACGGCGCCGCGCCCGTTGCCGGCGCGCCGCCGTCTTCGTCCGTGGGGCGCATGCCGCTGCTCGATGCGGCGAAAGGCATCGCCTGCGCGGTGATCGTCGGACATCACCTCTCGCGCTACGGCCCGATGCCGGCTGGCGCGTATGCGCTCGCGCCCGATTTCTTCGCCTGGCTGGCCAACGAGGGGCGGTTGGCGGTGCAGGTGTTTCTGGTGATCGCCGGCTTCCTGGCGGCGGCCAGTCTTGCGCCGGACGGCACGTTGCGCGTGGAGCGGCCGGTGGCTCGCATCCTGCAGCGCTATGGGCGGCTGATCATGCCGTACCTCGCGGCGCTCACTGTGTGCGTACTGGTCGCTGCGGTGGTGCGGCCGTGGCTCGATGAGGAAGTGGTGCCTGCGTCGCCGACCTTCGGGCAACTGGTTGCCCACGGCTTGCTGCTGCAGGATCTGCTGGGCTACGAGTCGCTCTCCACGGGCGTCTGGTACGTGGCCATCGACTTCCAGCTGTTCGCGCTGGCTTTGCTGCTGGTTGGGTTGCCCTCGATGCTGCAGCGCGCCGGCGGCTCCGCGCCGCAGGGCCTGCGGGCGCGCTGGCTGCCCGTGGCGCTGGTGTTCGGGCTGGCGGTGGCTTCGCTCGTGCTCTTCAATCGCAATGCCGGCCTGGACGACACGGCCTTCTATTTCTTCGGTACCTACGGCTTGGGCATGCTGGTGTTCTGGATCGGGCGCGCGACGCGGTACAGCACCTGGCAGAGCGCGATCGCCCTGGTGGCGCTGGTGGGGGCGGGCGCGCTGGCCATCGATTGGCGCAGCCGCATCGCCACTGCGCTGGTCACGGCGCTGCTGATCGCGGTCGCGCAGCGGCGGAACTGGCTGTCGCCGAAGCACTGGCCCCTGGTGGCCATGCCGCTGGTGCGGCTGGGGCGGATGTCGTATTCGCTCTTCCTCATCCACTTTCCGGTGCTGCTTGCCATGAACGCGGCGGTCGCGAATGCCGGGCCGCACGGCTCGTGGTTCGATGCATGCGGCCTCGTTGCGACCTTCGGGCTGTCGGTGGTTGCGGCGGCGCTGCTGTATCGCTGGGTGGAAGCGCGCCCGGCCTCCTGGCGCGCGGTGTTCACGCTGTTCGCTGCGCTGCTGGTCAGCGGAATAGTCGTTTCTCATTAAAGGACGGGTGCGCCGGCGCAGGCGCACCGTCCGAATCTTCCTGAATCGGTTGCGTTCGCGCGCCGGAGCGTGCAGTCTGCGGGCTCGTCAGTCGCCTCAGTCTCCGGTATGATTGTGGAGATTTCAGTAAATACTGAAAATTCACGAAACTAAGGAATGACCAAGCACTCGCCATCCCGATCGCCGCTGCGGGCTTTCGCGTCGCCTGACGTCGGCGGGGTGGTGCAAGGCGCTGCGGCGCTGTTCTGGCTGCCGCAGGCCGCATTGCTGGCTGTGGCGGTGCAGGGGCTGGCTTCGGGGCGCGGCTTCGCTGCGGTGATCTGGCCTGCCGCCGCGATCCTGCTGCTCGGCTTGCTGAGGGCGGGGTGCGAGGCTTGGGGTGCGCGCCGGACTTTCACCCGCGCACGCGCGCAACTCACCGCGCTGCGCGCCGAAACCGTCGCTGCGTTGGCCGCCGGTTCCCCGCTGGACCGCAGCCGCGCACACTCCGGGCTCGCAGCAAGCGTGCTCGCCGAGCAGGCCGAGGCACTGGTGCCGTATCTCGTGCGCTACCAGCCCGCGCGGTGGCGCGCGACGGTGGTGCCGATCTTCATCCTGTGCGCGGTGGCTGCCTTTTCGTGGGTTGCAGCGTTGGTTCTGCTGGTCGCGGCGCCGCTGATCCCGATCTTCATGGCCATCGTCGGCTGGCGCGCCAAGGCTGCGAGCGAGGCGCAGATGGTGGAGCTCGGCGGCATGAACGCCTTCCTGCTCGACCGGCTCCGTGGACTGGCAACGCTTCGCTCACTTGGCGCCGTGGAACTCACCGCGCGGCGCCTGGGCGATTCAGCCCAATCCCTGCGCCGCCGGACGATGGCTGTGCTGCGCATCGCATTCCTTTCCTCCGCAGTGCTCGAGCTCTTCTCTGCGCTGGGCGTGGCATTGGTGGCTGCCTACGTCGGCTTTCACCTGCTCGGCTCGCTCGGCTTCGGCACCTGGGGCCGCACGCTGAGCCTGGGCGAGGGCCTGTTCGTGCTGCTGCTGGCGCCCGCATTCTTCGAGCCGCTGCGCGAGCTGTCGATGGTCTGGCACGACCGCGCCGCGGGCGAAGCCGCACTGGATGCATTCGACCGCCTGCAGCGCAACGATCTGCCTCTGCCCGGCGCAAATGCCTCGCTGATACGCGCCACGACGAGTGCCCACGCCGGTGCATCGGCAGTCACCATCCACAACCTGCACTTCTCCTGGCCCGGCGAGCAGCAGGAAGTCTTCGACGGCTATGAACTTCGCATCGCCCCCGGAGAGCACGTCGCACTGACGGGGCCAAGCGGTAGTGGCAAGACCGCCTTGCTGTCCCTGCTCGCCGGCCTGGTGCCCGCTACGCGTGGCGATATCTCCATCGGCAGCGTGGCGCTCACTGGCCGCACAGTGGCCGCGCTGCGCCAGCGCATGGGATGGATGGGGCAGGCGCCGCACGTCTTCGCCGGTTCGGTCGAAGCCAACGTGGCGTTGGGGCGCCCGGATGCCGACAGCCGACGGGTGACCGACGCCATGAACTTCGCATCGCTCGAAACCGTGGCGCAGGCGCATCCCGCCACCTCGCTGGGCGAGGGCGGGCAGGGCCTGTCCGGCGGAGAGGCCGTGCGCCTTGCGCTCGCGCGCATCGCGGTCCATCCGCATGCAGACCTGCTGCTGGTCGACGAACCCACCGCGCACCTCGACGCCGAAACCGCCGAGCGCGTGATCGATGCGCTGCTGGCGCTGGCACGCGGCAAGACCCTCATCGTCGCAACGCACGATCCGGCGCTGGCCGCGCGCATGGACCGCACCGTGAATCTCGGCAGCACAGGAGCGATGGAGAAGGCGGCATGAGCAAGACTTCCCACCCGAGCACGAACTGGCGCGATCTGCGGCTGGTGCTGCGCCCCTTCCTCGCCACGCAGCCGCGCTGGCTGCTCCTGGGCTGCCTGCTCGCGGCGGTCACGGTTCTCGCGGGCATGGCGCTGCTGGGGCTGTCGGGCTGGTTCATCACCGCGACCGCGCTGGCCGGCCTGCATGCGGCCACCGCATTCACCTTCGACGTGTTCATGCCGTCCGCCGGCATCCGCCTGCTCGCGCTGGGCCGCACCGCATCGCGCTACGGCGAGCGGCTGGTGACGCACGATGCCACCTTCGCCGTACTCGCCGAAATGCGCGTGCGCCTCTTCCGAGGCTGGGCCAGGGCCGAGGCCGCGCAGCAGCTGCTGATGCGCCCGGCGCGCCTGCTGTTCCGGCTGACCGCCGACATCGACGCGCTCGAGTCGCTCTATCTGCGCCTGATCGTCCCGGCTGCCGCGGCATTGGGCGCCGCGCTGCTCGCCGGCACGGTGCTCGGTTTCATGCACGTGGCGATGGGCCTGGCGCTGGCGCTCTGGCTCGTGATCGCCGGCTGGGGCATCGCGCTGCTCGTCGCAAGGCGCGCACGCCGGCCGGCCGTGCGGCGTGCGCATGCCATCGAGGCGCTGCGCGCACGCGCCGTCGATCTGGTGGCAGGGCAGGCCGACCTGGTGATGGCCGGCCGCATCGATGCGCAACGCGAGGCCTTGATGGCCGCCGACGCGCAGCTCGCCAAGGCCGATCTCGCGCTGAACAGGCTCGACGCATCCGCTGGTTTCGCCTACGGCGGCGCCGGCACCCTGACGCTCGTCGGCGTGCTGCTGGCTGTCGGCCTGCTGGTGGGCGAGGGCATGATCGGCGCGCCGGCCGCGGCGCTGGCGCTGCTGGTGGCGCTCACGGCGACGGAGCCTTTTGCAGCCCTGCGCCGCGGTGCGCTCGACGCGGGCCGCACATGGCTGGCGGTACGGCGACTTGCTCCCCGCATGGCTTCTGCCGCCGACGAGCCCGGTGCGACGACGAGCTCTCCAGACTCCGGAACCGCACTCCAGCTGCAACTGGTCACCGTGGCCCACGGCGAGAGCGGCACGCCGGTCCTCACCGAAGCCTCGTTGACCCTGCGCGCAGGCGAGCGCGTCGCGGTCATCGGCGCGAGCGGCGCCGGCAAGTCCACGCTGCTCGCCGCCATCGCGGGCGAGATCACGCCCCGTTCCGGCAGCGTTCTCGCGCAGCCCGCCTGCCTGCTGACCCAGCGCACCGAACTCTTCCAGGACAGCCTGCGCGACAACCTTCGCCTGGCAGCCCCGGAAGCCACCGACGAGCAACTCCACGCCGTGTTGCAGGCGGCAGGGTTGCAAGACGAAGTGCGTGCCCTGAACGCGGGCCTGGACACCCCCCTCGGCGAAGGTGGCCTCGGCCTCTCCGGCGGCCAGTCGCGCCGCCTCGCGCTGGCCCGGCTGCTGTTGCGCGACGTGCCCATGTGGCTGCTCGACGAGCCCACCGAGGCGCTCGACGCCGCAACCGCACACGACGTGCTGCAGCGCCTTGCCCGGCACGCAGGAGGCCGGACCCTGCTGATCGCCACCCATCTGCGCCGCGAGGCCGCGCTTGCCGACCGCCTCGTGTGCATGGACCAGGGCCGCATCGCCGCCGACCTGCGTCGCGGCAGCGAGGCCTTCGACGCCGCGCTGCGCAGCCTGCGCCCCGACTGAATCCGGAAACGAAAAACAGGGAACACAAAGGAAGAACCCCCATGGACCTCGACATCGTCGCGCTATCGCGCCTGCAGTTCGCCGTCACGGCGCTGTACCACTTCCTGTTCGTGCCGCTGACGCTCGGACTCTCGATCATCATCGCCATCATGGAGACGGTCTACGTGATGACCGGCCGCGTGATCTGGCGCGACATGACCAAATTCTGGGGCGTGCTCTTCGGCATCAACTTCGCGATGGGCGTCGCCACCGGCATCGTGATGGAGTTCCAGTTCGGCATGAACTGGAGCTACTACAGCCACTACGTCGGCGACATCTTCGGGGCGCCGCTGGCCATCGAGGGGCTGATGGCCTTCTTCATGGAGGCCACCTTCGTCGGGCTGTTCTTCTTCGGCTGGGACAAGCTCTCCAAGGTGGGCCACCTGATCTCCACCTGGGCGGTGGCCATCGGCTCCAACTTCTCGGCGCTGTGGATTCTCATCGCGAACGGCTGGATGCAGAACCCCGTGGGCGCGGCCTTCAACCCGCAGACCATGCGCATGGAAGTGACCGACTTCGCCGCCGTGCTGACCAACCCGGTCGCGCAGGCCAAGTTCGTTCACACCGTCTCGGCCGGCTATGTGTGCGCCGCCGTGTTCGTGCTCGGCGTGTCGGCCTGGTACGTGCTCAAGGGCCGGCATCTGGCGCTCGCCAAGCGCTCGATGACGGTCGCGGCTTCCTTCGGCCTGGCCGCTGCGCTCTCGGTGGCCGTGCTCGGCGACGAGAGCGGCTATCTCTCTGGCGAGCACCAGAAGATGAAGCTCGCCGCCATCGAGGCCATGTGGGAAACGCAGCCCGCGCCCGCCGCCTTCACCGTCGTCGGCTTCCCCGACCAGCAGGCGCGCGAGACGCACTACGCCATCCACATCCCGGCGGTGATGGGCCTGATCGGCACGCGCTCGCTCAACACCGTGATGCCCGGCATCGACGAACTCGTGAAGCGCGCCGAGGCCCGCATACGCGAGGGCCTGAAGGCCTACGACGCACTGCAGAAGATCCGTGAGGCCGGCGGCCCCGACAAGGTGACACAGGGCGTGCGCGGCGACTTCGAGGACAACGGCATCAACATGGGCTACGCGCTGCTGCTCAAGCGCTATGTGGACGATCCGCGCAAGGCCACCGACGAGCAGATCGCCAAGGCCGCGTGGGACACCGTGCCGCAGGTGGCGCCGCTCTTCTGGCTGTTCCGCGTGATGGTGGGCATCGGCATGCTGCTGATCGTTCTGACCGGCACCTTCTTCGTGCTCTCGGCGCGCCGCAAGCTCGACAGCCACCGCTGGCTACTGAAGCTTGCCGTGTTCGCGATTCCGCTGCCGTGGATCGCCATCGAGTCGGGCTGGCTGGTGGCGGAGTTCGGCCGCCAGCCGTGGGTGATCGAAGGCGTGCTGCCGACCGCGGTGGCCGTGTCGAACCTCGGCGTGAAGACGCTGCTGCTCACGCTCGCGGGCTTCATCGCGATCTACACCGCGCTGCTCGTCATCGAGATGAAGCTGATGCTCAAGGCCATCCGCAAGGGGCCCGAGGCCGAGCATGCGCCTGACGAGGGCGACAGCCTCTCGCACATTCCGCCGGCCCATGCGGGCGCGGCAATTCCTTCTCCTTCCGCCGGGAGCGCAGCATGATTCTTCACACACTCCTCGACTACGACACCCTGCGCTTCATCTGGTGGCTGCTGATCGGCGTGCTGCTGGTGGGCTTCGCCGTGACCGACGGCTTCGACCTGGGCAGCGGCATGCTGCTGCCCTTCGCGGCGCGCAACGACATCGAGCGCCGCGTCGTCATCAATAGCGTGGGCCCTGTGTGGGAGGGCAACCAGGTCTGGCTGATCCTGGGCGGCGGCGCGATCTTCGCGGCGTGGCCGCAGTTGTACGCCGTGTCTTTCTCGGGCTTCTACCTTGCGATGTTCGTGATTCTCACGGCGCTGATCCTGCGGCCCGTGGCCTTCAAGTTCCGCAGCAAGCGCGAGTCGCCGCAGTGGCGTGCGCGCTGGGACTGGGTGCTGTTCTTCAGCGGCTTCGTACCGGCGCTGATCTGCGGCGTGGCCGTGGGCAACGTGCTGCAGGGCGTGCCGTTCCGCTTCAACCCCGACATGCACATCTTCTACGACGGCGGTTTCTTCGGCCTGCTGAACCCGTTCGCCATCCTCTGCGGTCTGGTGTCGGTGGCGATGCTGGTGATGCACGGCGCCGCATGGCTGCTGCTGAAGACCGCCGGGCCGGTGGCCGAGCGTGCGCGCACCTATGGCATGGTCGCGGCCGTGCTCACCGTCGTGCTCTATGCGCTGGCCGGCGTGCTGCTGGCGACGAGCATTGGCGGCTTCCGCATCAGCAGCGTGATCGATGCCACGGGGCCGTCGAACCCGATGCTGAAGACGGTCGAGCTGCACGCGGGCGCGTGGACCGCCAACTACGCGGCGCACCCATGGACGCTGGCGGCGCCGGCGGCCGGCTTCGTCGGTGCGCTCGGGGCGCTGCTGGGCCTCGCGCTGCGCCGCCCGGTGCTCGCGCTGCTGACGGCCGCGCTGGGCATCGCCGGCATCATCCTGAGCGTGGGGGCCTCGATGTTCCCGTTCATCCTGCCGTCGTCCATCGACCCGCGCGCCAGCCTCACGGTGTGGGACTCGTCCTCGAGCCACCTCACGCTGTTCATCATGCTGGTGGTCACGGCCATCTTCATCCCGCTGGTCGTGGCCTACACGAGCTGGGTCTACCGCGTGCTGTGGGGCAAGGTCGACGAACAGGCGATCCGCGACGAGAGCGGCCACGCCTACTGAAGAACCAAAGGAGGAATCAAAGATGTGGTATTTCGCCTGGATCCTCGGCCTGCCGCTGGCGGCCGCCTTCGCCGTGCTCAACGCCATGTGGTACGAACTCATGGACGACGAGGCGGTGCGCAAGGCCAAGCTCGGAACGCCCGAGCCGTCCTCGGGGCAGGAGCGGCTCTAGAGAGAAAGAGAGGAGGGCCGGCCTACTCGGCGGCTTTCTTCTTCGACGCCACGCCGCCCGTGATGCGGTCCTTGAGCGTCAGCACCTTCGTCACGGTCGCGCCCATGCCCATGAGCTTCATGGCGGTTTCGGGCGCGAGCCGCTGCACGTCGTCGAACCATTTCATCAGCCGGTCGATCAGGTCGTGCATCTCGCGCATGCGCTCCTGCGCGTGGCGCTCGGCGTCGCTTCGGGGCGATTCGAGCAGGGCGTTGCGCAGCATCGAGAGCGTGGGTTCGATCTCGCGGCGGCGGCGCTCCTCGGCCAGCACGCGGAAGATTTCCCACACGTCGGAAGGCGCCTCGAAGTACTCGCGCCTGTCGCCGGGGTGGTGCCGCAGGTGTACCAGCCGCCAGGCCTGGAGTTCTTTCAGGCCCATGCTGACGTTGGAGCGCGAGAACTCCAGCATTTCGGCGATCTCGTCGGCGTTAAGCGCGCGTTCAGAAAGAAAGATCAGCGCGTAGATCTGCCCGACGGTGCGGTTGATGCCCCACTTGCTGCCCATCTCGCCGAAATGGGCGACGAACTGGCGG
Source organism: Variovorax sp. TLI9-5A (assembly GCF_056867935.1). NCBI lineage: Bacteria > Pseudomonadati > Pseudomonadota > Betaproteobacteria > Burkholderiales > Comamonadaceae > Variovorax > Variovorax sp. TLI9-5A. The sequence goes on from NZ_CP200310.1 coordinate 2,839,470, forward strand.
TTGAGGGGCGGGAGATCGGAAGAGTTGGCCATGCGCCGGATTGTCGCGCGGATGGCTGTAGTTCCGGAAAGTCCTGAAAACTCAATCCTGTGCCGCGCGGCGCCGGTACGAGCCGGGCGCGCCGCCGGTCCACGTCTTGAAGGCACGCTGGAAGGCCGCGCTGTCGGCAAAGCCCAGCTCCCCGGCCAGCGCCGCGAGCGGCACGGTGCTGGTGTTGAGCCGCACGATGGCGAGGTCGCGCCGCAGCTGGTCCTTCAGCGCCTGGAACGAAGTGCCTTCGGTCGCCAGGTGCCGCTGCAGCGTGCTGACAGACATGTGGAGCACGTCGGCTGTGGTCGCGAGGTCGGGCCATGCGGGGCGGTGCTGCTGCAGCACCGTGCGCACCCGCGCGCTCACTGCCTGCTCCGCCAGGCTGGGCAGGATGACATTGGCCGTCGAGGCGGCCAGGAAAGTCTGCATCTGCCGTGCGTCGCGGTGCATCGGCGTGTCCAGCAAGGCGGCGTCGAACCACACGGCCGACAGCGGCTTGCCGAACTCCAGCGGAGCCGGGAACACCTTGGCGTAGTCGTCCGCGTAGGGCGGCAGCGCGAAGCCGAAGTCGAAGCGCCGCGCCGTCAGCCGGCCGCCGTGCAGCCATGCGAACAGCCGCCAGTACACCCGCAGCATCAGCTCGTGCAGGAAGTTCTGGTGCATGGGGGACGGACGTTCAGCCGCAGTCCGACGCCCGCGAGGGCGCCTTCGCGCAGCAGCACCAGCGACAGGTCGTCCTGCAGCAGGTCGAAGGTGCGGGCCACGCGGCGCAGCGCCACCTCGAAGGTGCGCGCGCCGATCGTGGAGCGCGTCATCAGCGCAAAGCTGCCGCAGCGCAGGCGGCGTGTGAGGAAACACAGGGCCTCGTCGTCCAGCCGCTCCATCAGCAGCGCGAAGAGGGCGACGTATTGTTCGGCGGTGACGCGCGATCCGGGTTCGTCGAGCAGCGCGGGCGCGATGCCGGCTTGTTCCAGCGCGGCATCGACGTCGATGGGCGCTTCGTCGCCCCGGGCACGGATACCCGAGAGCATGCCCTGGACGAAGATGATGGGAATGGTGACTGGCGGTTGCAGCATGGTGGCGCAGCGATCAGATCGCAAGCTCGCCGTCGTGTCGATTGAGGTTTTCTGCAATGCGAACGAAGCGAAGCGCAATCGCCGGGCCGGGCCCGCGTTCCTACCATTCGGCCACAGAACAAGAGACGGAGACACACCATGTACCTGACCCAGGGCCTCCACCGGGCCGTGCAGCAGCGTCCCGATGCCATCGCCGTGCGTTTCGCCGGCCGTGCCCGGACATTCCGCGACTTCGCCGAACGCGTCGCGCGCCTGGCCGGTGCGCTGCAGCGGCTGGGCATGGGGGAGGGCGACCGCGTCGCCATGCTGTCGCTCAACTCCGACCGCTACCTCGAATACCAGATGGCCGTGCCCTGGGGCGGCGGCGTGCTCAACCCCTGCAACATCCGCTGGTCGGCCGCCGAGATCCTCTATTCGCTGGAAGACTCGGGCTCCGGCATCCTGCTGGTCGACGAGACCTTCCGCGCGGTGGTCGAGCAGATGCGCAGCCAGTCGAAGAGCCTGCGCGAAGTCGTTTATTGCGGAGACGGCCCGGTGCCCGCCGGCATGCGCAGCTACGAAGGGCTGATCGACGCAGCCGTGCCGGTGCCCGACACAGTGCGGCGCGGCGAGGACCTGGCCGGCATCTTCTACACCGGCGGCACCACCGGCTTTCCCAAGGGCGTGATGCTGAGCCACACCAACATCTGCAGCTCGGCGCTCGCGGCACAGGCAGAGGGTTTGGCGCCGGCCGACGGCTGCTACCTGCACGCCGCGCCGATGTTCCACCTGGCCGACATGGGCCTGGCCACGCCGCACTGGTTCACGGGCAACACCCACGCCATCATTCCCATGTTCACGCCCGAGGGCGTGCTCGACGCCATCGAGCGCGACCGCGTGACCAGCCTGCTGCTGGTGCCTACCATGATCCAGATGCTGGTGGACCACCCCGCGATGCGGCAACCGCGCGACCTCAGCAGCCTGAAGAACATCACCTACGGCGCCTCGCCCATCTCCGAGGCCGTGCTCAACCGCGCGATGGAGGCGTTCCCGGGCGTGGGCTTCGTGCAGGCCTACGGCATGACCGAGCTCTCGCCCATCGCCACTCTCAACCCGGCCTACTTCCATACGGCCGAGGGCCGCAAGCAGGGCAAGCTGCGCTCGGCGGGCCGCGCCAGCGTGTGCATGGAAGTGCGCGTGGTCGACGCCGACGGCCAGGAGGTGCCGCGCGGCACCGTCGGCGAGGTGGCGGTGCGCGGCCCCAACGTGATGCAGGGCTACTGGAACAAGCCGGAGCAGACGGCCGCCGCGCTGCGCGATGGCTGGATGCACACCGGCGACGGCGCCTACATGGACGACGACGGCTTCATCTTCGTGGTCGACCGCATGAAGGACATGATCATCAGCGGCGGCGAGAACGTCTATTCGGCCGAGGTCGAGAACGCCATCAACCAGCACCCCGCGGTGGCGGCCTGTGCAGTCATCGGCATTCCGAGCGAGGAATGGGGCGAGGCGGTGCATGCCGTGCTGGTGCTCAAGCCGGGGCAGGGCGTCAGGTCCGAAGAGCTGATCGCCCACTGCAAGACCCTGATCGCCAACTACAAGTGCCCGCGCAGCGTGGCCGTCGTCGAAGCGCTGCCGCTGTCGGGCGCCGGCAAGGTACTGAAGACCAGGCTGCGCGAACCCTTCTGGCAGGGCCAGCAGCGCAGCGTGGCCTGAGTCCGTTTCTTTTTTCTTCGAACTTCCAGACAAGGAGCCTTTCATGAGTCAAGACGTTCATGTGGTCGGGGTCGGCATGATCCCGTTCACCAAGCCGGGCGCGAACCAGCCTTATCCCCAGATGGCAGCGCAGGCCACCAATGCCGCGCTGAAGGACGCCGGCATCGGCTACGAGCTGGTGCAGCAGGCCTACGTGGGCTACGTGTACGGCGACTCCACCGCGGGGCAGCGTGCGCTGTACGAGGTCGACATGACGGGCATTCCGGTCGTCAACGTCAACAACAACTGCTCGACCGGCTCCACGGCCCTGTTCCTCGCACGCCAGGCGGTCGCCAGCGGCGCGGCCGACTGCGTGCTGGCGCTGGGCTTCGAGCACATGAGCCCCGGCGCGCTCGGCGCGGTGTTCAACGACCGGCCCAGCCCCTTCGACCACTTCGAGAACATCACCGACGAGCTGGTCGGCAACGAGCAGGTGCCGCTCGCGCTGCGCTACTTCGGCGGCGCCGGGCTGGCGCACATGCAGCAGTACGGCACGCAGATGTCGACCTTCGCGAAGATCCGCGCCAAGGCCAGCCGCCACGCGTCGAACAATCCGGTGGCGCTTTTCCGCACCGTCGTCACCGAGGAGGAGGTCATGGCCGCGCCCGTCATGTGGCCCGGCGTGATGACGCGGCTGATGGCCTGCCCGCCCACCTGCGGCGCGGCAGCCGCCGTCGTCTGTTCGCCCCGTTTCGCCGAGCGCCACGGACTGGACCGCAGCGTGCGCATCAAGGCACAGGCCATGACCACCGACCGCCCCATCACCTTCGAGAGCCGCGACATGCGCGAGGTGGTCGGCTTCAGCATGGCACAGGAGGCCGCGCAGAAGGTGTACGACGCGGCAGGCGTCGGCCCGCAGGACGTGGACGTGGTCGAGCTGCACGACTGCTTCGCGCACAACGAGCTCATCAGCTACGAGGCGCTGGGCCTGTGCCCGGTGGGCGGCGCCGAGAAGTTCGTGGTCGATGGCGACAACACCTACGGCGGCAAGGTCGTCACCAATCCGTCGGGCGGGCTGTTGTCGAAGGGGCATCCGCTGGGCGCCACGGGCCTGGCCCAGTGCACGGAGCTGGTACAGCAGCTTCGCGGCACGGCCGACAAGCGGCAGGTGGAGGGCGCGCGCCTCGCGCTGCAGCACAACCTCGGACTGGGCGGTGCCTGCGTGGTCACGCTCTACGAGCGGGTCTGAGAGAAAGGGCCGCAGATGATCGACCGCAAATGGATCGGCCACGAGCTGCCGCCCTCGGTGCTGCCCATCGAGCGCAGCCGGCTGCAGTTCTTCGCCAAGGCCATCGGCGAGACCGACCCCGTCTACACCGATGCCGCCGCCGCGCGCGATGCCGGCTACCCCGACCTGCCCGCGCCGCCGACCTTCCTGTTCGCGGCCGAGCTCGATTCGGGCGCGTCCGACCGGCTGCTGGCCGACCTGGGCATTCCGCTGTCGAAGCTGCTGCACGGCGAGCAGGGCTTCAGCTACCACAAGCCAGCCTGCGTGGGCGACACGGTGACGGTGCGCTCCACCATCACCGACATCTACGACAAGAAGAACGGCGCGCTCGAATTCGTCGTCAAGACCTCGCGCGCCACCAACCAGCGCGACGAGCTGGTGGCCGAGCTGCGCTCGGTGATCGTCTGCCGCCACTGAGGACGGAGCCCGAACCGATGAATGCACCGACCTACGACGCCGTGAACGTCGGCGACGAACTGCCCGCGCTGCAGCTGCCGCCCGTGGACCGCACCACGCTCGCGCTCTTCGCAGGCGCCTCCGGCGACCACAACCCCATTCACATCGACACCGACTTCGCGCGCAAGTCCGGCATGCCCGACGTGTTCGCCCAAGGCATGCTGGGCATGGCCTGGCTGGGCCGGCTGCTCACGCAGTGGGCGCCCCAGTCGCAGCTGCGCCGCTTCGACGTGCGCTTCCAGGGCATCACGCATCTGGGCCACGCGGTGCGCTGCGGCGGCCGCGTGGTCGAGAAGCTGGAGCACGAAGGCGAGCGCTGCGTGCGCGTGGAGGTGCACAGCGCCAATCAATACGGGCAGACGCGCATCGCCGGCGAGGCGCTGGTCGCGCTGCGCTGAGGACTCACACCAACAAGGAAAGAACGCAGACATGACACTCAAGCTCGACGGCAAGGTCGCCCTCATCACCGGTTCGGGCCGCGGCATCGGCCGGGCCATCGCGCTCAAGCTCGCGTCGGAAGGCGCGCGCATCGTCGTCAACGACCTCGACGCGGAGCCGGCGGAAGAAACCGTGCAGGCCATTCGCGCCGCAGGTGGCCAGGCCGTAGCCTGCGTTGGCAGCGTGGCCGCGCCGGACTTCGCGGAGCGCTTCATCGGCACTGCGGTGAGCGAGTTCAAGGGGCTGGACATCATCGTCAACAACGCCGGCTACACCTGGGACAGCGTGGTGCAGAAGATGACCGACGAGCAGTGGTACGCCATGATCGACGTGCACCTGACCGCGCCGTTTCGCATCCTGCGGGCGGCGCAGCCGGTGATCCGCGCGCTGTCGAAGGCCGAGACCGAGGCGGGCCGGCGCGTGGTGCGCAAGGTGGTCAACATCTCGTCGGTGGCGGGGCTGTTCGGCAACGCGGGTCAGGCGAACTATGCGGCGGGCAAGGCGGGCATCGTCGGGCTCACGCAGACGTTGGCCAAGGAATGGGGCCGCATGAACGTGACGGTCAACTGCGTGGCCTTCGGCTTCATCCAGACGCGCCTCACCGCCAGTACCGCCGAGGCGGCCACCGCGAACATCGAGGGGCGCGAGATCAAGGTGGGCATCAACCCGGGGCTGCTGGCGATGATGGAGCAGTCAATTCCGCTGGGACGCGGCGGTACGCCAGAGGAAGCGGCTGGCGCGGTGTACCTGCTGTGCGCGCCCGAGTCGGACTACGTGAGCGGCCAGACGCTGATGTGCAGCGGCGGGCTCACGGGCATCTGAGCATGGAACTCAGCGAAGGCATCGCCTGGGGCGTGGAGGAGGGCATTGGCCGCATCGTTCTGAAGCGGCCCGAGCGCGCCAATGCGATCGGGGCCCGCAGCAGCCGGGCGCTGGTGCGGGCCATCGACGAAGTGCTGGCGGGCAAGCCTCGCGCCATCCTGCTGACCGGCGAGGGCCGCGTGTTCTGCGCCGGTGGCGACATCGGCGAGTTCGTGGCGGCGGGCGAAGCGCTGCCTGCGCTGGTCGACGAGATCCTCGACCGCCTGCATCCGGCATTGCTGCGCCTGTCGAACAACCCGGCGCCGCTGGTCGTCGCGGTGAACGGTTCGGTAGGCGGCGCGGGCGTGGGGCTGGCGCTGTGCGGCGACTTCGTGCTCGCCGCCGAATCGATGAAGCTGCGCACGGGCTATGCGGCCATCGGGCTGTCGCCGGACGCGGGCGCCTCGTACTTTCTCGCGCGCCGCGTGGGGCCGGTGCGTGCGCAGCAGTTGTTGATGCTGAGCGATGCCATCGACAGCCAGCGCTGTCTGGCATGGGGCGCGGTCGATGCGATCTACCCCGACACCGAGCTTGGGGCGGCCGCCGACGCGCTCGCCGCGCGGCTTGCGAACGGCGCCAGCGCATCGTTCGCCGGCATCAAGACGCTGTGCGCCGGTGCGCCGGCACGGCCCTTCGAGGAGCACCTGGCGCTGGAGCACAAGCTGCTGCGCGAGCGGGCAGGCAGCGCGGATGCGCGGGAAGGCGTGGCCGCCTTCGTGGCGAAGCGCACGCCCAGGTTCACCGGAACCTGAGCGCCGCCCGCGTCAGCCGTTGCGCTTGAACAGCTTCGCGATGCCCCAGAGCGCCGCGCCGCCGGCCACCACCGCCAGCTTCGCGAACTTGGCGAGGAAGGCCGCGATGATCGCGAACAGGCCCAGCTTCTTCACCGCCGCGCCGGCCACCAGCGCGGCCAGGCCGTAGGCGGCGACCTTGTCGGTGGACGAGTTGAAATCGGCGTACTTCTTGCCGTCGTCGTACTGGATCGCGCCGAGCAGCTTACTCGCGTCGGGCTTGTACTTGTCGAGGTCCTTCGCGTTGGTGATGAGGTTCAGGCTCAGGTAGCCCTCGCGGCCCAGCGCGTAAGTGTTGTAGTTGACGCCCTGGTTGCCGTCGGTGCTGCCCTTGCGCTGCGACAGCGCCGACCACACGAGGCGGTGCGAGGTGGAGTCGTACTGCGGCTTCTGTGCCCAGCCCGTGACCTCGATGGAAGGGATGCCGCGCTTGGCGCGCTCCTCGTTCGCGGCCTCGGTGCCTTCCTTCAGGCTCTTGAGCAGGTCGTCGGCGTTCCAGTCCTTGGCGTCGTCGTCCTTGATGTAGCCCTCCTTCACGAACTTCACCACCGCCATCCAGTCGGCGTCGTCGGCGGGAAAGATCGCGCCGATGAAGGTGTCGTCGGTGCGGTTGCCCATGCTGCGCATGAGCTGCGCGGCGGCGGGCGTCGGCACCCACACGTAGCCGGCGGGCAGGTGCAGTTGGGCCTGATCGCGCAGAACGATGTCGACGGGGCCGACTTTCTGCACGGCCTTGGCGGCCTTGAATGCGGCGTCCTGCTCGGCTTCGAGCGAGCTGGCGGTCGAGGCCTGGGTTGATGGAGCGGGCGGGGTGGTGGTCGGCGATGCGGCTTGGCTGGTTTGCGCCACGAAAGCGGCGCACGCGAGCAGCACGCCGGCCGTCAGGCGAGCGGTTTGAATACGCAAGTTCTCTCTCCTCGGTTGTTATGGATCTGGTGAGCCGGGAGAGTTTAAGGACTCAGGTGTCGCTCCACTTCCGCAACAGGTTGTGATACGTGCCCGTGAGCGTGCGGCGCGCCGATTCGTCCGCGCCGCTCTGGTTGAGGCGCTGGATGGCGTTGTCCATGTCGAAGAGCAGCGCGCGGTCCCCGGCGTCGCGCACGAGGCTTTGAACCCAGAAGAAGCATGCAACGCGCACGCCGCGCGTGATGGGCGTCACCTGGTGCAGGCTGGTGGCGGGGTAGAGCACCATGTCGCCGGCCGAGAGCTTCACAGTCTGCATGCCGTGCGTGTCTTCCATCTGCAGTTCGCCGCCGTCGTAGCTGTCGGCCTCCGACAGGAAGATGGTGGCCGAGAGGTCGGTGCGCAGCTTGCGGCCGGTGCGCGGGTCGATGCGTACGCCGCCGTCCACGTGCAGGCCGAAGCGCATGCCCTCGCTGTAGCGGTTGAACATCGGCGGGTACAGCAGGTTCGGCAGCGCCGCGCTGATGAAGGTCGGATGGCGTTCGAGCGCGCTCGCCACGATGGACTGGCACTCGTGCGCCACCGCCGAGGCTTCGTCGATCTGCTGGTTGAACTTGACCGGTGCGCCCTGGTGGCCCGCGGTGACACGGCCGTCGACCCACGCGTCGCCGGCAGCTTCCAGGCGCGAGCGGATCGATGCGAGCGCCTCGCGGTCGAGGATGCCGGGAATGCAGACCAGCATGGCGTGTCTTTCTCTCGAATGCTCCTGCGGACCTCAGAGCCGGTAGGTGAACGACAGCGTGGCGGCGCGGCCCGAGCCCGGCACCGCGCGGCCGCCGTCCGAGGGGATCAGCGCGTCGTAGTAGTGCCGGTTGGCCAGGTTGAACAGGTTCAGCCGGATGTCGTACTTGGGCTGATGGTAAGCGAGCATCGCATCCAGCCGCACGTAGCCGCCGACCTGCACGAGGTCGGTGTTGTTGGCGAAGCGCTTCGCGCTGTAGGTGGTGCCGCCGCCGATCTCCCACTCGGGCGTGATCGCGTAGGTGGCCCACAGGCTGGCCGCGTCCTTCGGCGTGTTGGCGGGCACCTTGCCGAGCGTGCCGGGCGCGATGCCGTCGACGATGGTCGCGTCCAGGTGCGTGTAGGCGCCGAAGAGCTGCAGCTTGTCGGTCACGCGGCCCGCCACGCCCGCGCGCGCGCCGTTCACGCGCACGGTGCCGGTCGCGCTGTAAGTGCCGTCGCTGTTCTGCGAGCGTGCATTCGTCTGCGTGATCTGGAAGGCGGCGGCGGTCAGCGAGAGGTTGCCGTCGTTGAAGTCCCACTTGCCGCCGAGTTCGTAGGCCTTGTTCTTCTGCGGCGGCAGCGGCTGCGTGGCGCCGGTGGTGGCCACGAGCTGCTCGAGCGAGGGGTTGAACGAGGTGCTGTACGACACGTAGTACGACTGCTCCGGTGTCGGCTGCCAGATCGCGCCGGCGCGCACGCTGGTGAAGTCGACGGTCTGGCTTTCGGAGGCGAGTGTGGTCGCGGTCGGAATGCTGTTGTAGATGCTCGCGCGATAGTGGTCCTGCCGCACGCCTGCCACCAGCTTCCATTGCGGGCTCAGCTCGATGGTGTCGTTCACGTAGCCGGCGACGGTGGTCGCGCTCGCGGTGGCCAGATTGCCGGGCAGCGAGGGCGCGGTGCTCGGCGTGTTGCCCTGGTAGGGCGCGAGCAGCGGTGAGCAGGTCGCGTAGCCGCTGGTGCCGCTCGCCGGGTTCAGTGCCACGCCCGCGCAGGTGCCGTTGCGGTAGTAGGCCTGGTTGGAGTAGGTGTCGTGGCCCAGCTCCAGGCCCGCGAGCAGCGTGTGCTTGACGGAGCCGGTGTCGAACTTCGTGTTGAGCTCGGTCAGGTTGAACAGCGACTTGTCGTGGATCGTGCGGTCGTGGCTCTGCTGGCGCACCCAGAGGCTGCTCAGCGGCAGCGAGGAGAACGCGGCCGCCGGCACGGCCGTGGTGCCGGTGGAGAAGGGCGTGAACACGCCCTTGGACGACAGCGTGCCGATGCTCTGCGGCGCGGTCTCGCGCGCGTCGGTCGTCACGTCGTTGTACTGGGTCTGGTTGCGGATCGAGGTGTCGGGCGTGAGCTTGTGCTGCACCACCGCGCTGAAGGCCTGGATGTCGGAGATGGTGCGGTCGTCGCTGAAGCCGTAGGCGGTGTCGCGGTCGACCTTCACCGGATGGCCGTTGAGCGGCGGCAGGCCGTAGTCGGGCTGGTCGCGGTTGTGCTGCACCAGCGCCGAGAGCGTGACCTGCGTGGGCGTGTTGATGCCGAACTTCAGCGAGGCGTCGAGGCCGAAGTCCTTCAGCTTGGTCTGCTCGCGCGTGCTGGCGTCGCCCTGCTGGCCCATTGCGGCGATGCGGAAGGCCGAGGTGTCGGACAGCGGGCGGTTGATGTCGACCGTGGAGCGCACGAGGCCGGTAGTGCTCGCCGACACCGAGACTTCGCCCGAGGGCGTGAGCGAGGGCTTCTTCGTGACCTGGTTGATCACGCCGCCGGTGGAGCCGCGCCCGAACAGCATCGACGAGGGGCCCATCAGCACCTCGACCGACTCGAGCGCGAAGGTGTCGCGGTAGTACTGCGCGCGGTCGCGGGCGCCGTCGAGGTAGATGTCGGTACGGGCCGAGAAGCCGTTGAGGTTGATGTTGGTGCCGATCTGCCCGCCCTCGGCGCCGCCGATGGTCAGGCCCGGCACGTTGCGCAGCGCGCTCGCCAGCGAGGTCGCACCCTGCGACTGCATCACCGCCTGGTTGATCACGGTGATGGACTGCGGCGCATCGCGCAGGTCGGCCGGCAGGCGGCTCAGCGAGGACGCGTTGGCGCCGAAGCTGTCCTTGTCCTGGGCGCCCTGGACCTGCACTTCACGCAGCGTGCCGGGGACCGAGGTGCCGGGCACGGGGGAGGACTGGGCGGCTTGTTCCTGTCGTGGCGGCTGCTGCTGTTGCTGCTGGGCGAAGGCGGCGGGAAGGGGAGAGGCGCACAGGCCGATCAGGGCAAGTGCGACCGGCGTGCGGCGACGCGAGGGAAGTGAGGTGCTGGTCATCGTCGAATCTCGGAAGGTGCGGACAAAAGCACCACCGGCCGGGATTCTGGCTGCGAATGACTCTCGTTTGTGGCTTGCTTGCCCCTGGTGTCTGGCTGAGGAGACAGCTTGCCTTCTTTACCGTGGAGGTCAGGTGGAAGACAGGTTTTCTGCCGTCGGCTTCAGGCCTGCCGTCTTCCGGGCGATCGACCCGGTTTCACTTCCAGGGCGTAGGCGCCGGCACCTCGCACACCGGCTCCACGTCGACGCTCTTGAAGTCCGCAGGCGAGACGATCTCCAGGTACTCCATGTCGGGCGAGTAGTCGAACAGGAAGTGCCGGATGCCCGGGCGCTGGTGCACCACGTCGCCGGCCTCGACCAGCGTTTCCTTGTCTTCGTACATGAAGCGGGCCCAGCCCTTGACCATGATCACGATCTGGAAGTCCGCCTCATGGCGGTGCCAGCCGGTGCCCGTTTCCGGTGCCATGTTGGCCTTGACCAGATGCGCGATCACCTTGCCGTTGGTGGCTTCGGCGATGCCCAGGTCGCGATAGAGAAAAAAGTCACGCAAACCACCCGATACGAACTCGGTGTCGCCAGGCTTCACGTGGGAGAACTGGGTGGCGGTACGGTCCAGCATGGGGCGCTCCTTCGCAGGTGGTGGGTGTTGCGGTGCAACACGCATAAAGCGTTCCCGGGCTGGGCCGGCTGCGAGCGATTCAGCGGCTTGCGAAACCGTCGGTCGCGCGCAGCAGCCGGTCGAGGATGCCGGGCTCCGAGTAGGCGTGCCCCGCGCCCTCGATCAGATGGAACTCCGCCTGGGGCCAGGCCTTGTGCAGTGCCCAGGCGTAGCGCGCGGGGCAGGGCATGTCGTAGCGGCCGTGCACGATCACGCCGGGGATGCCGTGCAGCCGGTGCGCGTCGCGCAGCAGCTGGCCTTCTTCCAGCCAGGCGTCGTGCACGAAGTAGTGGTTTTCCAGCCGTGCGAAGGCCAGCGCGAAATGATCTTCGCCATGCGCCGCGGCAATCGCCGGGCTGGGTAGCAGCGTGATGGTCTCGGCCTCCCACACGCTCCAGGCGCGCGCCGCCTCGATGCGTGCGACCGGGTCGTCGCCGGTGAGCCGCTTGCGGTAGGCGGCGATCATGTCGCCGCGCTCGGCCTCCGGAATGGGCGCCTGGAACTTCTCCCACTTGTCGGGGAACATCTCCGACACGCCGAACTGGTAGTACCACCGGAGCTCCGCCCGGGTCACGGTGTAGATGCCGCGCAGCACCAGTTCGCTCACGCGTTCGGGATGTTTCTGGGCGTAGGCGAGGGCGAGCGTCGAGCCCCAGGAGCCGCCGAACACCAGCCACTTGTCGACACCGGCGCGCTCGCGCAGGCGCTCGATGTCGGCGACCAGATGCCATGTGGTGTTGGCCTCCAGGCCGGCGTGCGGCAGCGAGCGGCCGCAGCCGCGCTGATCGAAGAGTGTCAGGTCGTAGCGTGCCGGATCGAAGAGGCGCCGGTGCTCCGGCGAGATGCCGCCGCCGGGGCCGCCATGCAGGAACACCGCCGGCTTGGCACCGGGCGTGCCGCAGCGCTCGTAGTAGATCCGGTGGCCGTCGCCCACGTCGAGCATGCCGCTTTCGTACGGTTCGATCGGAGGATATGGTTGGCGCAGTTCGGTCATTGGAGGGGCCTTTGCCTGTCGATGATTCAGGATGAATGGTCGCACGAAGGGGCTTTGGGGAAGCGCTGCTTGACGGGCCTGCAGGCCTTCCAGATACTCAACCGCATGGTTCAGTCAACCACCCAACCCGACGCCGACACCCTCGACGCAGTCTTCGCCGCGCTCTCCGATTCCACGCGGCGCGCCGTGCTCGAAACCCTTGGCGAGCGCAGCCTCAGCGTGACCGAACTGGCCGGGCCGCACGACATGTCCCTCACCGGCTTCATGAAGCACCTGCGCGTGCTCGAAGACGCGGGCCTGATCTCTCGCACGAAGGAGGGCCGCATCGTGCGCTGCGAGCTGTCGCCCCGGCCCATGCAGGAGGCCGCCGTGTGGTTGTCCCGCTATGAGAAGTTCTGGACCGGGCGCCTCGATGCACTGGCGCGCTTTCTCTATCACCAGGAGGAGACCGAATGGAGAACCCTTCCGCCGGCGACTCAGAGCGCCCCTCGCTCACCCTCAGGCGGCACTACCGCGTCTCGCCCGACAAAGTCTGGCGCGCGTGGACCGACCCGCAAGCGCTGAGGCTCTGGTTCGGCCCCGACGAAATCGTCTCGGTGCCGATCGCCGAAGTCGATCTGCGCGTGGGCGGCCGCTTCCGCGTCGCCATGCTTGCCAATGACGGCGAAACGCACGACGTGAGCGGCACGTATCTCGAAATCGTTCCGAACCGCAAGCTGGTCTTCAGCTGGGCCTGGCGCAGCACGCCGCAGCGCGAGTCGCGCGTCACCCTGCGCATCGAGCCCGATGCCGAGGGCTGCGAGCTGGTGCTGCTGCACGAGCAGTTCTTCGACGAAGCCGCGCGCGATGCCCACAACCATGGCTGGACCGGCGCGCTCGTCAAGTTGGAAGGCTGGCTGAGCCTCGCCGCCTGAGACCTTTCTCGATGGAACGAATGAAGAACACGCCGCCACCGGCCCGCGCCACGATGCGCGAATGGACCGGCCTTGCCGTCATAGCGCTGCCCTGCATGCTCTATTCGATGGACCTCACGGTGCTGAACCTCGCGATCCCGTCGATCAGCGAAGAGCTCAGGCCCACGGCCTCGCAGCTGCTGTGGATCGTCGACATCTACGGCTTCTTCGTGGCCGGGCTGCTGGTCACCATGGGCACGCTGGGCGATCGCATCGGCCGGCGGCGCCTGCTGCTGATCGGCGCGGCGGCATTCGGCGTCGCCTCGGTGCTCGCGGCCTTCTCGACCAGCGCCAACATGCTCATCGCCACGCGGGCGCTGCTCGGCGTGGCGGGCGCGACGCTGGCGCCGTCCACGCTCTCGCTGATCCGCAACATGTTCCTCGACCCGGCGCAGCGCACCATCGCCATCGGCGTGTGGATTTCGAGCTACTCGGCCGGTGCCGTCATCGGCCCGGTGCTGGGCGGCGTGCTGCTGCAGTTTTTTCCGTGGGGCTCGGTGTTCCTGATCGGCGTGCCGGTGATGGTGCTGCTGCTGGTGCTCGGGCCCTTGTTGCTGCCCGAATACCGCGACCCTGAGGCGGCGGGGCTCGACCTTGCCAGCGTGGCGCTCTCGCTGGGGGCGGTGCTGCCGGTGATCTACGGCGTCAAGCAGATTGCCGAGCACGGGCCGGACGTGGTGCCCTCGCTGTCGATCGCGCTGGGCCTGGCCCTGGGCTGGGTGTTCGTGCGCCGTCAGAAGCGGCTGGCCAACCCCATGATCGACCTGGGCCTGTTCCGCCTGCCGGCCTTCACCGTTTCGCTCGGCGCCTACATGCTGGCCTGCTTCGTGATGTTCGGCATCTTCCTCTACAACGCCCAGTACGTGCAGCTGGTGCTGGGCCTGTCGCCTTTGCATGCCGGCCTCTGGAGCATGCCGGGGGCCGGGGCGTTCATCGTCGGCTCCATGGTCGTTCCGGCGCTGGTGCGGCGCATGCGTCCGGCCTTCGTGATGGGCGGCGGGCTGGCGGTGGCTGCGCTGGGGTTCGGCATGCTGGCCGTGCTGCCATCGCAGGGCGGTTTGGCCTGGATGGTGGGCAGCGCGGTCGTCTCCTCGCTCGGGCTGGCACCGGTGTTCACGCTGGCGACCGACCTGGTGGTGGGCAGTGCGCCGCCGGAGCGCGCGGGCGTGGCCTCCGCGATTTCCGAGACCAGCTCGGAGTTCGGCGGTGCTTTGGGCATCGCGATCCTCGGCGCCATCGGCGCGGCCATCTACCGCGGCACCATGGCCGATGCCGTGCCCGCGGAGCTGGCGGGTACTTCGGAGGTTGAAGCCGCCCGCAGCACGCTGGGCGGAGCGGTCGCGCTGGCCGGGCAGATCGGCGGCAGTGCGGGTGTGGAACTGCTCGACGCGGGCCGCGATGCCCTGATGCGGGGCATGCGGCTCACGGCGGGCGTCTGCGCGGCAGTGCTGCTTTTCGTGGCCGGGCTGGTGGCGATCCGGCTGCGTGGGGCGGGTGGGGCAGGGCAGGCACTCCCCGTGGATTCCCCGGGTGCCGCCGCATTGCCGGAGCGCTGACGAAACCCCATACTGGGGCTTCCACGACGCGACCACCGGAGCCTTCCATGAGCAACGAACTGCGCAAGAAGCTGCACGACCTGGCCGAACTCGGCGACAAGGCCCCAGACCCGCAGACCAAGGCCCTCATCGAGGCGATCCGGCTCCAGACGGCCGTGTTGAACGAGCGGCTCTTTGCCATCGAACTGCAGGTGGCGGCCTTGTCCAAGCGCCTCGAAAACACGACCAACTGAGAGGGGAGCGCTTTGGCGGGATAATCCCCGCCATGAGCGGCAACACCTTCGGAACTCTTTTCGCGGTCACCAATTTCGGCGAGTCGCATGGCCCGGCCATCGGCTGCGTCATCGACGGATGCCCCCCGGGCATGGAACTCAGCGAGGCTGACATCCAGGGCGACCTGGACCGCCGCCGTCCCGGCACCAGCCGCCACGTCACCCAGCGCAACGAGCCCGACACCGTGCAGATCCTCTCGGGCGTGTACGAAGGCAAGACCACCGGCACACCCATCGCGCTGCTGATCCAGAACACCGACCAGCGCAGCAAGGACTACGGCCAGATCGCCCAGCAGTTCCGCCCGGGCCACGCCGACTTCACCTACTTCAAGAAATACGGCATTCGCGACCCCCGCGGCGGCGGGCGCTCCTCGGCGCGGCTGACTGCACCCATGGTCGCCGCCGGCGCGGTCGCCAAGAAGTGGCTGGCCGAGAAGTACGGCATGGTCTTTCGCGGCTGCATGACGCAGATCGGCGAGATCGCCATTCCCTTCGAGAGCTGGGACCACGTGCCCAACAACCCCTTCTTCGCCCCCATCGCCGACGTGAGTGCGCTGGAGGACTACATGGACCGCCTGCGCAAGGCGGGCGATTCGTGCGGCGCGCGCATCCGCGTGAGCGCCTCGAACGTGCCGGTGGGCCTGGGCGAGCCGCTCTTCGACAAGCTCGACGCCGAGATCGCCTACGCCATGATGGGCATCAACGCGGTGAAGGCGGTCGAGATCGGCGCAGGCTTCGACAGCGTCACCCAGCGCGGCACCACGCACGGCGACTCGATCACGCCCACAGGCTTCGTCACCAACAACGCGGGCGGCATCCTCGGCGGCATCAGCTCGGGGCAGGACCTGGAAGTGACCATCGCGATCAAGCCCACCAGCTCGATCATCAGCCCGCGCCAGTCCATCGACATCCACAACAACCCCGTCGAGGTGGTCACCAAGGGCCGCCACGACCCGTGCGTGGGCATCCGCGCCACGCCCATCGCCGAGGCGATGCTGGCGTTGGTGGTGATCGAGCACGCGCTGCGCAACCGCGCCCAGTGCGGCGATGTTTCTCAGGGCCCGCTGGGCAGCAAGACAGAAGCCGCGTCGCCGCAGGCGTCCTTCCTCTAGTGCCCGCGCCGCCACCAGTGGCCGCCGCCAAACGCGGCCACCTGCTGGCGTTCGCTGGCCTTTCGGCCAGCTATTTCGCGCACATCGGTTTCTTCAACCCCTACCTGCCGCTCTGGCTGAAGGACCTGGGGCTGCCGATCTTCACCATCAGCCTGCTGGCGTCGGTGCAGTCGATCACGCGCGTGTTCGCGCCCTATGCATGGGGCGCGCTCAGCGACCACACGGGGCAGCGCGTGAAGCTGCTGCGCTTCAGCGCGGCGGTGGCGCTGGTCAGTTCCTTCGGCTTGTGGTGGCACGGCGGGGCGTGGTGGCTTGCGCTGGTGCTGCTGGTGATGTTCACCCACACCAGCTCGATGATGTCGCTCACCGAGGCAGCGATGGCGCAGCTCGTGGCCGGCGACTGGGGGCGCTACGGGCGCATCCGGCTTTGCGGCTCGGCGGGCTTTCTGCTCACGGTGTTCGTGGCGGGCGAGTGGTTCGACCGCTTCGGCATGAAGCACTTTCCAGCATGGGCTGCGGGCACGCTGGCCATCGTGCTGATCGCTACGATGAAGCTGCCCGACGTGCGAGAGCCACCCGCTGCGCACGACGCGGTGAAGGAGCCCATCGGGCCGGTGTTGCGCAACCCCTCGGTGCAGTGGTTCTTCGCGGCACTGTTCTTCCAGGTGATGTCGCACTTCTCGGTGTACGCGTTCTTCTCGCTGTATCTCGATTCGATCGGCTACGGCAAGAGCACCATCGGGCTGCTGTGGGCGCTGTCGGTGGTGGCGGAGATCGTGTGGTTCTTCCTGCAGGGCCGGCTCATCGGCCTGATGCCGATGCCGCGATGGATGCTGGTGTGCGGCATCGCGGCCGTCGCGCGGCTCGGGCTGACCGCGGGCCTGGGCGGATGGATCGCTGCGCTCATCCTTGCGCAGTGGCTTCATGCACTGAGTTTCGCGGCGCATCACACGACCTGCATCGCGGTGGTGTCGCGGCGATTCCCTGGTCATCTGCGCGGGCGCGGGCAGGCGCTGTTTACGGTTATCGGCTATGGCTTCGGTGGCGTGCTGGGTGTTCTGCTCGGTGGCGCAGTCGCGCAGGCCTTTGGATATCGCACGATGTTTACAGCTGCGGCCTTGCTGGCGGTGCTTGGCAGTGCATGTGCGTGGCGGGTGATGAAGTTGGATCGGATGGAGCGCGCGGTCAGGGCCTGACCTGATCTCCCGGCAAAGTGTCATGGGCCTTACATGCCCACGTCACCGCGAATTTTTACGCTGCGCGCTCCGTAATCCTTTCTCCTGATTTCCATGTCCGTTTCAGACGACTCGCGCGGCGCACGCACGCCGCGCCTCCTTGCTCCTGCCGCATCGAACGCTTCCGAACAGAACAACGACAACAACACGCCGCCGCGCCGGCAGGTGCTCAAGCTCGGAGCTTCGCTTCTCACGGTCGGCAGCAGCGGAGCCTTGCTTGCGGCCTGCGGTGGTGGCGGCAGCGATGGGCCGGCCCTTGGTCCGTTCCCGGCCTCGACGCCTGCCCCGGCTCCCGCACCCGCACCTGCGGCAACGCCCGCTCCTCCGGCGGCCGCAGCCAAGATATCGAGCTTCTCGATCGCAGTGATGCCCGACACGCAGTTCTATGCGCGCTACGCCACGGTGGCCGAGAGCGACCAGTACAACAAGCGCTTCGGCAGCGCTCCCTTCGCCGCGCAGACGAAGTGGATCGCCGACAACGCCAAGGGGCTGAACATCCCGTTCACCATCCACCTCGGCGACGTGGTCGACCAGGTCGGAAAGCCCGACCAGTGGAAGGTGGCCGATGCCGCCATGAAGATCCTCGAAGACGCGAAGCTGCCCTACAGCGTGCTGGCCGGCAACCACGACGTGCTGAGGGATGTCGACTACAGCGTCGATTCAGTCGGCGGCACCGATAAGGACCGTACCCCGGCCACCGAGCCCTACATACAGTGGTTCGGCACGGAGCGAGCGAAGAAGCAGGCCACCTTCGGCGAGCGCGACACCAGCGGCTTCCACGAATACCACGTGTTCGAGGCGCAGGGCCAGAAGTTCATGGTGCTGTCGCTGTCGTGGCGCATTTCCGATGCCGGCATCGCGTGGGCCCGCCAGGTGATCAGGAAGAACCCGACGCTGCCGGTGATCCTGGTGAACCACCAGCTGCTCAACATCGCGCCCGACGGCACGAGTCCGCTCGAAACCGACTACGGCAAGATGCTGTGGGAGAAGCTGATCCGCGACAACGACCAGATCTTCATGACGCTCAACGGCCACCACCATGGCGCGGCGCACCTTTCGAAGATCAACGACTTCGGCCACAAGGTCGAGGAAATGGTGGTCGACTACCAGATGGCTTACCAGGGCGGCAACGGCCTGATGCGCCTATACGAGTTCGACCTGACCAACAAGAAGATCAAGGTGCTGTCGTTCTCGCCGTGGGTTCCGCAGAAGCCGGCGGCCACGCTCAACAGCTTCGACCAGGCGGTGCTCACCACCGCCAACGAAGCCTTCACCATCGACATGGACTTCGCGCAGCGTTTCTCGGGCTTCAACAAGAGCTTCGGCACCGGCAGTGCCACTATCGAAGGCTCGCTGGTGGACAAGGCCCGCGCGATGATCCTTGCGAACTACAAGGAGCCGGCGACGGTCGCGCAGCGGCCCGCCGCGAACTCGGACGACTACCCCAAGGTCGCGAACACGCTGGCGCACTGGCGCTTCTTCGGCGGTACGGCCAACCAGCCTGTGCTGCCCGGTGCTGTCATTGCAGACGTCACGGGCAACAACCCGCTGCACCGCGACGCGCTCAACCAGGGCGCCGTCGTGGGCGCTACCGATGGTGACATCGTGTGGACGGACGATCGCCATTACCTTTCGGCTGCTCCTGGCTCGGTGCGTTTCCTGAACACCAACAAGAACACGCCGCGCCTGAGTTATTTCCTCACCGAAGCTGCGGCGCCGATCAATGCACAGACGCTGGAGAACGGGTACACCATCGAGGCGTTCATCAAGATCGATAAAGCCTGGACCTCCGACAACAACGCCTGGATGAACATCATGACGCGCGACGGACGCAGCGGTGATCTACCCGGCTACGCGGGCGATGGCGATGCGCCGCCGATGTTGTTTGCCATTTCGAGCTTGCGTGAGGTGCAGTGGGAGGTAGTTCCGAGCCCCGCCGGGCCCAATGCAAAGACCAACTGGTCGGGCGAGGTGATTGCCGACCGCTGGATCCACATAGCAGTTGTCAACGACCCGGTGTCCTACGATACGACCATGTATGTAGAGGGCGCACCGGTGCTGCGCAACGTCACAGCGGCCAAGGGGCTGGCGACCCTCTCGGCCACTTCGCAGTGGGTCGTGGGTGGCGGTTCATGGAATCTCGTGCGGGGGGACGGCTTCTTCGGCAACATCGGCGAAGTCCGCGTCGTGGCCGCAGCGCTGACTCCGGCCCAGTGGCTCACGGCACGCAAGCCGACCTAAGCAGAGCCCCCGACCTTCCCGCTATCCGTGATGCGGGAAGGCCGGCTCGTCTCCTATTTCTTCTTGCCGGCCTTCCCCGCCTTTGCCGTCTTCTCCGCCTTCACGGCACCCTTGCCGTTCTCCTTCTCGAACATCGCAAAGTACTCCGAAGCCAGCTTCCGCAGCGACCGCCCGATGTTCGCGTAGTCGTATTCGTTGAGGTTCGCCAGCGACACCCGCCCCGACGCGTGCTTGCCGCCGAAGCCACGCCCCGGCAGCAGCACGATGCTGGTTTCCTCTGCGATGCGGAATAGGGCTTCGTTAGGCTGCAGCTTCGTCACGATCCATTTGCCAAAACGTTCGCCGTGCATCTGCGTTGCGATCTCCTGCAGGTCGAGCAGGTGGTAGTAGCTGACCGAATTGGGGTCCACTTCCAGCGGCAGGCCGAGTTCGCGGTACAGCGCTTCCTTGCGGCGAAGGACGATGCGCTTCATCGATTTCTTGTACGCCTCGGGTTCGTCCATCAGGCAGAACAGCGAGAACATCACCATCTGCGCCTGCACCGGCGTCGAGAGGCCGGCCGTGTGGTTCAGAGCCACGGTGCGGCTGTCGGCCACCAGGCGGTCGATGAACTTCAGCTTGCGCGGCTCGGTGGTGATGGAGCTGTAGCGCGCGTCCAGCTCCTTCAGCCTGGCCTCGGGCAGTTGCGCGATCTTGCGGTCGATGATGTTGTCGTCGTGCGTGGCTACCACGCCCATGCGCCAGCCTGTCGCGCCGAAGTACTTGGAGAACGAGTACACCAGGATCGTGTTGTGCGGGCAGATCGCGAAGAGCGAGCGGAAGTTGTCCGCGAAGGTGCCGTACACATCGTCCGTGAGGATGATGAGGTCGGGCCGCTGCTTCACGATGTCTGCGATGTAGCCCAGCACCTCGTCGCTGATCTTCACCGACGGCGGATTGCTCGGGTTGCACAGGAAGAATGCCTTGACCTTGGGGTCGAGCAGCTTCTGCAGTTCCTTTCTGGTGAACTGCCAGTTGTTCTCGGACGGCGCGTCGATCAGCGTCTCGATGAGCTGGTAGTCGTTCAGGTGCGGAATCTCGATGTACGGCGTGAAGATCGGCATGCCCAGCGCGATGGTGTCGCCGGCCTGCAGCAGGTGGTTCTCGCGCAGGCTGTTGAACAGGTAGGTCATGGCGGCCGTGCCGCCTTCCACCGCGTACATGTCGAAGGTGCCCACGAAGGGGTAGGTGCCGATCATCTCCTTGTGGATGTACTTACCCACGATGATCTCGCTCAGGCGCAGCATGCGGTCGGGCACCGGGTAGTTGCAGCCGAGGATGGCCTCGCACATCTCGTAGATGAAGTCGCCGGCCGACAGGCCGAGCTGGTCACGCACGTACGACACGGCCGCCTCGATGAAGCGCACGCCAGGCTCGCCCTCGTGCGACTTGGTGAAGATCTCGAAGCGCGCCTCGATGCCCTCGCGCTGCGGGAAGCCGCCCACGCCCTCCATGTAGATGTAGGAACGCTCGCTCTCGGTCATCGCGAAGAGGCCGAACTGGAAGAAGCCGTGGCGCGGCGTGGTCGCCAGGAAGTTCGGGTTGCCGCGTCCCGCGTTCAGCATCAGCCGGTCGCTCTGCCGGGCGACCTGGATGAGGGCATCCTTCAGTTCGAAGGGGCTCAAGCCGCCGAGTTTTTTCACGTCGCTGAAATCCATTGGATGCTCCTGGTTGAATGGATGGGAAAAGAAGGAAGGTCGTCTGTCGCGTTCAAACGAGCGCGACGATCAGCGGGCCGAGCAGCGTGAGGAACACGTTCGCCAGCGCATAGGTGATGGCGAAGGGCACGGTGGGAATGGAGTTCTCGGCCTTGTCGAGTACTTCGCCGAAGGCCGGGTTGGCGCTGCGCGAGCCGCTCAGCGCGCCCGCGAATATGGCCACGTTGCCGTAGCGCAGCACGTAGCGGCCGAACAGCATGGTCAGCAGCATCGGCACGATGGTCACGACCACGCCCACGCCGAAGATGGTCAGGCCCAGCTGCTTGATGGTCTGCACCGCCTGCAGGCCGGAAGACAGCCCCACCACCACCACGAAGCCCGCCAGGCCCAGGTCCTTCAACAGTTGCACCGCGCTCGGGGGCAGGGCGCCGAAGGTCTGCCGCTTCGCGCGGTACCAGCCGAAGAGCAGGCCCGAGAGCAGCGCGCCGCCTCCCGCGCCCAGCGTGAGCGGGATGCTGCCGATCTTCACGCTCAGCAGTCCGACCAGCAGCCCCACGACGAGGCCGGCGCCGAGGTAGACGAAGTCGGTTTTCGCGCTGGGCACGATCACGTCGCCGACGACGGCGGCCACGCGCTTCACGTCTTGTTCGGCACCGAAGATCGAGACCAGGTCGCCGGTCTGCACCACGGTGTCGGGCTTCATCGGCAGCACCTTGCCCATGCGGCTGATCTGCACCACGAAGATGCCGTGGCGCACGCCGCCGGCGGTGGCCTTGCGGATCTCGTTGACCGTCTTCTGGTCGAACTCCCTGTTGGTCAGAACGATCTCGCGCTTCTGCATGGTGAGCTCCATGCCGTCGACCCCGTAGACCTCCTTGCCCAGCAGCGGCGCGCTGGCCACCACCGCGTCGCGCCGGCCGACGGCGAGCACGATGTCGCCCTGCTGCAGCATGAGTTCGGGCCGCACCTCGACGAACTTGCCGTCGCGCTTCACGCGTTCGATGGTGATGGTGGTGGCCGGGTTCGCGTTCTCGATGTCGGCGATCGTGCGCTTAGGGTCGGCCACGAGCTCGTAGATGCGGCCCACCAGCGAGGGCGCGGCTTCTTCCTGGTCGGGGCCCAGCACCTTCACGCCGGCCTGCTGCGCAGTCTCGGCCGCGATGGCGTCGTCGCGGATGGTGCGGCCCATGAACTTCGGCAGGATGTTGACGCACACGATGATCGCGCCGAAGGAACCGAACACGTAAGTCACCGCATAGCCGATGGCCACGTTGGCCTGCAGCCGCGCTGTCTCGGCGGCATCGAGACCGAGCTTGCCGATGGCGTCGCCCGCCGTGCCGATGATGGCCGACTGCGTGAGCCCGCCCGCCGCCACGCCCGCGGCCAGGCCCTTGTCGAGCTCGCACAGCTTGGCCATGACCACTACCGTGGCAAGGCCGGTGGCCGCCATCACCGCGGCCAGGATGATCTCCTTCACCGACTGCCTGCCGAGCGAACTGAAGAACTGCGGCCCGCTCTCGAAGCCCACCGCGTAGATGAAGAGCGCGAAGAGCACGGCCTTCACGCCCGCGTCCACCTGCACGCCGACCTGGCTCACCACCACCGCCACCAGCAGCGAGCCCGCCACGCCGCCGAGCTGGAACTTGCCGAACTTGATCTTGCCGATCCAGTAGCCGACCGCCAGCGAGAGAAAGAGCGCCATCTCCGGCGACTTCTTGAAGAGTTCGTGCAGCCATTCCATGAGTCAGGGTCCTTTCGGTTTGCCGATGTCTTTCTCGTCCAGGCTCATTTCGCCGCGTGCGCCACCAGCCCGGCCAATGCCACGATGAGCGGGCCCATCAGCGGCAGCACCACGTTCGAAATTGCATAGGTGATCGTGTAGCCCAACAGCGGCGTCGCGTTGCCGGCGGCGTTCTGCACCGCGCTGAGCGCGGGCGTGCTGCACTGCTGGCCCGCGATGGCGCCCAGCAGCACAGGGGCCTCGAGCTTGAGCAGCCGGTGTCCGACGAACAGCGAGATGCTGGCCGGCACCACCGCGACGGCCACGCCGACCAGCGGCAAGGCAACGCCGAACTTCTTGACGAGCGCCAGCGCCTGTGGCCCCGAGGCGAGACCCACGCAGGCGATGAACGTGGCCAGGCCCAGGTCCTTCATCAGCGCCAGCGCTTCGGGTGGCACGCTCAGCCGGTGCGGGTTCTTCGACTGGTACCAGCCGAAGACCAGGCCTGTGAGCAGCGCGCCGCCGCCCGTGCCCAGCGAGAACGGAATGCCGCCGAGCTTGACGCTGAAGCCGCCGATGAACACTCCCAGCAGGATGCCCATGGCCGCGTAGCTGATGTTGCTGTGCGTGGATTCGACGACGCGGTCGCCGATCAGCGGCAGAGCCCGGGCCACGTCGAGCACCGGCCCGTAGAGCTTGAGCACGTCGCCGCGCTGCAGCTTCACGTCGTGCAGCAGCGGCATGGCGTTGCCGTCGCGGGTCAGGCCGACGATCTGCACGCCCGGTGGTAGCGGTGCGTGCTGCAGCTCGTGCAGTTCACGGTCGAACCATTCGCGCTGGTTGACCACGACTTCTGTGGTTTCGACGACGGCATCGAAGGCCGTGGTGTTGGCGAACTCGCGGCCCAGCAACTCGGCCACGTTCACCAGCACGCTGCGCCGTCCGATGGCGAGCACCTGGTCGAAGGGCTGCAGGCGCAGCGTCGGATCGACGGCCAGGCTCTGCCCGCGCCGGACCACGCGCTCGATGCTGGCGCGGCCGCCGAAGATCGAGGTCAGCTCGCCGACGGTGCGGCCTCGGCCCACGGTGACCAGGAACACGCGGCCGATCATCTCGGGCGTGGCGCTGGCGGCGTCGGGATCGGCATCGCCGCCTCCCATCGTCTTCCAGAGGCGGTCGGCCTCGGCGCGCAGGTCCACGCGCAACAGCAGCGGAAAGACCTGGCTCGTGACCACCACGATCGCGATCAGCCCGAACACGTAGGTGATGGAGTAGGCCGTGACCACGTTGGCCTGCAGCTGCCGGATGTCCGCGAGCGACAGCGCGAGCTTGGAGATGGCGTCGGTTGCGGTGCCGACCACGGCCGATTCGGTGGCCGCGCCCGCCATCAGGCCCGCGGCGGTGCCCTGGTCGAGCGAGAGGAAGAAGGTGGCGCCGAGCACCAGCACGAGTACCGTCACGACCTCGACCAGGCACAGGAGCCCGATCCGCAGCCCCTTGGCATCGAGATTGGCAAAGAACTGCGGCCCGCCCGCATAGCCGAGCGCGAAGATGAAAAGCATGAAGAACACGTTCTTCACGCTGTCGTCGACATGAATACCGAGCTGGCCGACGACGAGGGCGGCAATCAATGTGCCGCAGATGCCACCGAGCTGAATAGGGCCGAAACGGATCTGGCCGACCGCATAGCCAATGGCGAGCACGAGGAATAGCGCTATTTCGGGCTGGCTTCTGAGTATTTCGACCAGATCGCCAATCACGATCAAACCCTTTGCCCGGAATGTGCTAGCAGACGGGGCATGGCCTCAATTGCCCGATGGCTGTTTCGGGCTTCGTAATTCATTCGAATCTCGCCGGTGTGACTTTGGAAACTGGCAGCCACGGATTGCGAACTTTATGTTGATTTGGCGAATCGTCTATTTTTCGCATTGGTTCTTACGATAAATCAACACTTAGAATAATTGTGAAAATATGCATCGGGGAGGTGAGCATGCAGCTCAATTTGCAAACAATATTCTTATCAATTGAATTTCAATTAGGCGATTTGTCTTATCTGCAAGCCGAGGCGCAATGACCCGGCGCGTCAATATCGAGACGCCGGCAGGCGAGGCACTGCAATTCCGCCAGCTGGTAGGCCGGGAGGCTCTGAGCCAGCTGTACGCCTTCGACGTCGAACTGCTGGGCAACAGCAACGCCATCGACCCCAAGAGCTTGCTGGGCAAGGCCTGCAACGTGTCGGTGGAGACCGAAGGCGGCGTGCGCTACCTGGGCGGCATCGCCACCCGGTTCGGCCTGCAGCAGGAGGACGCGCGCCACTCCTTCTACCGCCTGCGCCTGCGCCCCTGGCTTTGGCTGGCCACGCGGCGCAGCGACTTCCGCATCTTCCAGGGCAAGAGCGTTCCCGAGATCGTCATGGAAGTGCTCGGGCGCTACGGCCACCCCATCGAACAGAAGCTCAGCCGAGGCGACTACCGGCGCTGGGACTACTGCGTGCAGTATCACGAGAGCGACTTCGACTTCGTCTCGCGCCTGTGCGAACTCGAAGGCATCTACTACCACTTCAGGCACGAGGCCAGCCAGCACGTGCTGGTGTTCGCCGACGACATCGTCAACTCCCACAGCCCGCTGCCCGGCGGCGAGGAGGTGCGCTACCACCCGCTGGAGAAGTCCGGCATGGGACAGCGCGAGCGCATCTACGCATGGGAGATCGCCGAGGAGGTGCGCTCGGGCCATCACTACAACGACGACTACGACTTCGAGAAGCCCAAGGCCGAGCTCTCGCACCTGCGGCAGATGCCGCCCGGACATGACCACGACGCCTACGAGCAGTACGAATGGCCCGGCGGCTTCGTGCAGCATGGCGACGGCGAAACTTACGCGCGCCTGCGCAGCGAAGAGCAGCTCAGCCAGCGCAACCGCGTCACCGGCCGTGCCAACCTGCGCGAGCTGGCCACCGGCCACACCCTGCGCCTGACGGGCCACCCCAAGGCCGACCAGAACCAGCAGTACCTGCTCGTGGGCGTGAGCTACCACCTGCAGGAGAACCTGCAGGCCAGCGAAGGCGTGGAGGGCACCGAGGGCTCCGTGCAGCGCTTCGCCTTCGAGGCCCAGCCCACCAGCTACGCATGGCGCGCGCCGCGTACCACTGCCAAGCCGCGCACGCGCGGCCCGCAGACCGCCATGGTCGTGGGCCCGGCGGGCGAAGAGATATGGACCGACCAGTACGGTCGCATCAAGGTGCAGTTCCACTGGGACCGCATCGGCCAGGACAACGAGAACTCCAGCTGCTGGGTGCGCGTGTCCACCGCGTGGGCCGGCGCCACCTTCGGCATGACCAGCGTGCCGCGCATCGGCATGGAGGTGATCGTCGACTTCCTCAACGGCGACCCCGACTACCCCATCGTCACCGGTTGCGTGCACAACGCAGACACCATGCCATCGTGGGAGTTGCCCGGGCAGAAGCACCTGTCGGGCATCCGCAGCAGGGAGCTTGGAGGCGGGCGCGGCAACCACCTCGTGCTGGACGACACGCAGGGCAAGATCCAGGCGCAGTTGCGCAGCGACCACCAGTCCAGCCAGCTGAGCGTGGGACACATCGGGCGGATCGAGGACACGGCGGGGCGCAAGGAGTCGCGCGGGCAGGGCTTCGAGCTTCGTACCGATGGGCACGGGGTGCTGCGTTCAGGCAAGGGCTTGCTGGTGACGACCGAGGCCCGGCCGAATGCGCAGGCGCACGCCACCGACATGGGCGAGACGGTGGGCCGTCTCACGCAGGCCCGCGATCTGCACGAAGGCCTGAGCGGACTGGCGCAGGGCGCGCAGGCCCATGAAGCTGGCGACCAGGACGAAGTCGCCACGAGCATCAAGGAGCAGAACGACGCCATCAAGGGCCAGGGCGGCAATCGCGAGCAGGGCGATTTCCCCGAGTTCCAGGAGTCGCACCTGACACTGGCCAGCGCCAAGGGCCTGCAGACCGTGGCGCAGGGCTCGACGCACATCGTGAGCAACGAGCACAGCGCGCTCACCAGCGGCGGCCACACGAGCGTGAGCGCGGGCAAGAGCATGCTGGTGAGCGTGCAGAGCGCGATCCGCATGTTCGCCGCCAAGGCCGGCATGCGGCTGGTGGCGGCAGGTGCGGACATCGACATCAAGGCGCTGAAGGACAGCGTCAACGTGCTGGCCAAGCTCAACATCACGCAGACGGCCAACAAGATCACCATCCAGGCGAAGGAAGAGGTGGTGATCAACGGTGGCTCGAGCTACAGCCGCTGGAGCTCGGGCGGCATCGAGCACGGCACCTCCGGCACCTGGCGCGAGCACGCCGCGGTGCACAGCCTCGTAGGGCCCGCCAACGATGGCAAGCCCGCGCTGCCCAATCCGCCGCAGGTGCCGAAGGGGCAGCTCGACCTGTATCACCAGTACATCAAGCCGAGCGGCGAAAAGCGGCAGGGCGTGGCGCAAGGCGACTTCACCGTGGTCGACTCCGAAGGCGGCACGCATGCCGGCACCTTCGACCGCAACGGCTTCGCGACGGTTTCGGGCCTGCCCATCGGCACTGCCAAGGTCACGTTCGGCAAGGACCCTCGCGACCCCTGGGAAGAGGGCAGCTACTACGGCACGCCCGAGGACTGGAAGGCGAAGGGCGCGACGGGCGCCGCGGCCAACGGAGCAGGCGGCGGGGTGTCCGGAATCTCGGGTCTGATGGGCGGCGTTGCCGGCTTGACCGGTTCGGCGGGTGGCGCCGCAGGCGCCCTCGCGGGTGTAGCAGGCATGGGCAGCAAGGCCGCGAGCGCATTGAACCAGGTCACCCAGGCCGCAGGCGTCACGCAGCAGGCCGTGGGCGCGGCCCAGGCGCTCCAGCAGGGCGGCGCCAAGGCGCTTCTGGGTCAGGCAAGCCAGGCTGCAACCGGCATGGCGATCCAGGCAGCCGGTGCCAAGCTCGGGCCGATGGGCGTACCCATCACCGGCGTGATGAGCGGCATGGCTTCGGGCGCCATGAAGCCACCCGGCATCGTGACGGCGGTTGCAAACCCGGTGTCGACAGGCCGAACGCCAGGCTTCGCGGGCTGACCCTGCGCGGCGTCCCTGACTTCACCAACCTGAGGCGAGAGTTCGGAGAGAACAAGAAAAAATGGCAGAACAGGACGCGGCATCGAAGCCGCAGGCAACCGAGCGCGAACCACAGACGGCGGTAGCGCCGCTGAACACGATCGTGAAGGAGGACATCGCCGCAGCCAGCAAGGCAGTGGACGACTGGCTTCGCTCGTTCAGTGGCGGCTACGTGACGCTGGAGCGGCTGACGATGGTGCTGGGCAGCATCCCGATAGTTGGCAACATCATGGCGCTGGTGGATGTGTTCCTGGACATCATCAACATCGTCGAGAAGAAGGCCAAGGACGGCGTCGACGCGTTTTTGAACTGGGTGAGCCTGGGCATCAACCTGATCGGGCTGATCCCGATTCCGCCGAGCATGGCTGCCGCACGGATGAGCCTGCGCCCGACGCTGCACCTGGTGAAGCAGGAGCTGAAGTCGGCAGCCTCGAATCTGGGGGAAGCCATTGTCACGACGCTGGTGGGGCACCTGAACGCCACCATCATGGGAGAGCTGGACACGTTCATCGACGGAGCCATCGCCAAGCTCGATGGCATCCTGAAGAGCTGCGCGGATCTTGCGGACAAGATCATCGACAACCTGGTGGATATCCTGCGTCGGGTGCTGGGGCAGAAGGACCTGTTCACGGTGGGCACCCCAGCATCACCAGAAACGAAGGTGCACGACCCGAAGACGCAGAGCACGTGGAGCCGGATGTGGGGTGCTGCGGTGCGCTATTCGAAGCAGTCGGCGAACTATGTGGCCAAGGCGGCGGCGAGCCAGTTGCCGGATGGGGTTGCGAGCAAGGTCAATGGCGTGATCACGCAGATGCTGGACTTCAAGCGGCTGCTGAGGGGGCAGCTGTCGAGGCTGGCGGACAAGGAGGCGCAGGCCAGCATCATGTGGCTGCTGCACAAGCTGCGGGATGCGTTGCTGAAGAAGAAAGGCAGGCATTCGGCTATCGTCCCGCCTCAAGCGGGCGCGGTGGCCCAGAAGGACAAGCCCGGTGACCAACTCGGGCATATCAGCAAGCAGGCGCCGGCCAACGGGCGGGGATGCAGTCTCAAGAATCGACCCGCACCTGCGCGCAAGGGCGGCTCCATCAGCCTCTCACTGGGTGACGAGAGCTTCACCCACACCGACTTCGTTCTCGCAGCGCCGCTGCCGATCGAATGGGCGCGCACCTACGCCAGCGACCTGGATTCCTTCGACCGGGGCAGCCTCGGAGCACGCTGGATCACCCCCTACAGCATGCGCGTGGACATCGCCACGCCGACACGCGGCGCACGCCAGGGGCAGGCCAGCCTCGTCTACCACGCGGCCGACGGCCGCAGCCATGCCTACCCCGTGCTGGCCGTGGGCCAGGTCTACTTCGACCCGATCGAGGAAGTCCGCGTCTCGCGCCTGAGCGAGAGCCTGCTGGTGCTGGACTTCGGCAAACCCCTGCCCGAAGGCGAGCCCAGCGATTGGCGCGAGATCTACGAGTACGTCGACAGCAGGCAGCCCCACTTCAGGCTCGTCGCGCAGCAGGGCAGGGACGGCATGTCCATCGGCCTGCGCTACGACCACGTCATTGCAGCGACGGGCGAGCGCGTGCTCAGCGACGTCATCAGCAAGCACGGCGAGGCCGTCATGGCGCATGTAGGCACGAAGCCTGATGCGCAGACCGGGCTCATCCAGTCGCTGTGGGAGCTCAAGGACGGCCAGGTCGTGCGCCAACTGGCCAACTACACCCACGACGGCGAGCGCGACCTCGTCGCCGCGCAGGACGAAGACGGCGCCAGCTGGAGCTACACCTACAGCCACCACCTCGTGACCCGCTACACCGACCGCACCGGCCGGGGCATGAACCTCGAGTACGACGGCACCGGCCCCGATGCCAAGGCCGTGCGCGAGTGGTCCGACGACGGCAGCTTCGCGCTGAAGCTGGAGTGGGACCGCAACATCCGCCTGACCTACGTGACCGATGCGCTGGGCGGGGAGACCTGGCACTACTACGACATCCAGGGCTACACCTACCGCATCATCCATCCGGACGGGCTGCAGGAATGGTTCTTCCGCGACGACGCGAAGAACATCACGCGCCACGTGCACACCGACGGCACGACCGACGACTACACCTACGACGCCGACG
This sequence comes from Variovorax sp. TLI9-5A, assembly GCF_056867935.1. Taxonomy (NCBI): domain Bacteria; kingdom Pseudomonadati; phylum Pseudomonadota; class Betaproteobacteria; order Burkholderiales; family Comamonadaceae; genus Variovorax; species Variovorax sp. TLI9-5A. The sequence goes on from NZ_CP200310.1 coordinate 2,869,733, forward strand.
GCAACCTGCAGACGCACACGCGTGCCGATGGAAGCCGGGTGCACTACGAGTACGACAGGCTGCACCGGCTCACGGGCATCCGTGACGGGGAGGGCGGCGCGTGGAAGCGCGACTACGACGCGCAGGGCCATCTCACGGAAGAGATCGATCCGCTGGGGCACAAGACCGAGTACGCGTACGACAAGGCCGGCAGGCCAGTACGAATCACCGATGCCAAGGGCGGCACGAAGCTGATGAGCTTCACGCCTCGCGGCCGGCTCGCGAGCCTCACGGACTGCTCGGGCAAGACCAGCCGCTGGACATACGACGAGCGCGGCCGGCTCGCCACGGCTGTGGACCCTGCAGGCAACGTCACGCGCCATCTCTACAGCCTTCCGGAAGAAGACGCGGCGCTGCGTGCCGAAGGCAGCCTGCCGGGCCGGATCCACGAGATCGTCCTGGCCGACGGGACGCGCGAGCAGGCCCTGCACGACCCCGAGGGGCGCTTGCTCGCGCACGTCGATGGGCTCGGGCGCCGCACGCGCTACAGCTACAGCCGCGCAGGACTGATCTCGGGGCGCACCGATGCCGAGGGGCATTCGCTCAGGTACCAGTGGGACCTGCTGGGCCGTCTCATCGAATTGCGCAACGAGAACGGCAGCCGCCACAGCCTGCGCTATGACTCTGTGGGTCGGCTGCTTGACAAGACCGACTTCGCTCACCGGACCACGCGGTACCGCTACGAAGAAGGCACCGGCCGGCTCGTCGAGGTTGCGGCGGGCGGACGGGTAGTGCAACTGCAGGCCGATGCGATGGGCAGGATGACGCAGCGATCCGCGGGCAGCCAGGTCGAGCACTTCGCCTTCGACCGCAACGGACGCATGGTCGAGGCGTCCAACAGCGACGCGCGCCTGCAGTGGTTCTACGACCCGGCCGGTAACCTGACGCGAGAGCACCAGCACGATCTGCAGGTCGGTCGCACGGCGATATGGCAGCACCGCTACGACGCGCTCAACCAGCGCGTCGCCACGATCCGCCCCGACGGCCACACGACCCAGTGGCTCACCTACGGTTCGGGCCACGTGCACGGCCTGTTGCTGGACGGGCACGACATCGTCGGCTTCGAGCGCGACGACCTGCATCGCGAAGTGCTGCGCGAGCAGCGCAACGGCCTGACCCAGAAGCTGCGTTACGACAACGCAGGGAGGCGGCTGGAGCAGCAGGTCGTGCCGGGCCAGGCGAGCGCACCCGGCGCGCTGCAGCTGCAGCTGCAGCGCACCTACGGCTACGACAAGTCAGGGCAGCTGATCGCCATCGGCGACAGCCGTCATGGCAACCTCGACTACCGCTACGACCCCGTCGGCCGGCTCGTCGAGGCCAACGGCCGGCTCGGACGCGAGACCTTCGCCTTCGACCCCGCGGGCAACATCGTCGATCCCGACAGCACGGCCGGCGGCAGCCGGGCTCCCGTCTCCCCCTTGCTCGACAACCTGCTCAGGGCCTATGCCGGCGTGCGCTACCGGTACGATGAGCACGGCAACATGGTCGAGCGCGTGTGCAATGGCCGGGCGACCACCTTCGCCTGGGACGGTTTCGGCCGGCTGAGCTCCGCCACGGACGAAGACGGCACGCAAACCTCATTCGCCTACGACCCGCTGGGCCGCCGCATCTCGAAACGCTCGCGAGACAGCATCACCCGATTCGGTTGGGATGGCGACACGCTCGCCTTCGAGAGCACGCAGAGCCTCGCCGCGGAGCAGGAAGACGACGGACGCGGCTGGAGCGTGCACTATGTCCACGAGCCGCGCTCCTTCGCTCCGCTGGTTCAACTGCGCCAGGCGCATGCGATCGTGCCGGGCAGGACGCCCGACGTGCGAGAGCTCATGGCCGCCAACGGCGGCGCCTACGATATCGAGCAAGATCCGCTGTGGAACGGAGAACTCCAGCCCGGACAGCGCAGCTTCGAAGACGACGAGGTCGCCTTCTACCAGTGCGACCACCTCGGCACGCCGCGGGACCTGACCGATCACGAGGGCCGCGTCGCCTGGTCGGCCCAGTACAAGGCCTGGGGCGAGGCGCGCGAAGTCATCAGCGAAGCGGGGCGACGTGCCGGCCTCTCGAACCCGATCCGGTTTCAGGGGCAGTACTTCGACGCAGAGACAGGGCTGCACTACAACCGCTACCGCTACTACGATCCGGCGAGCGGCCGGTATGTCTCGCCCGACCCGCTGGGGCTTGCGGGCGGCCTCAACCTGTACGCATACGTCGGCGGCAACCCCGTTCGCGGCATCGACCCGCTGGGGCTGGTCGACATCAACCTGTTCCCGCACAACGAGGCGATCCGCCAGTCGGCCGACAACATCCCAAGCCCGCCCGGCACGTTCACGGTCGGCTCCCATGGCAACCCGAGCATCATGACCGACACCGCGCTCAGGGGCGTCACCCCTGCACAGATGGCAGAGCGGATCAAGGCGCACCCGTCCTATACGGAAGGCCAGAAGGTGCAGCTGATGTCGTGCGAGACCGGCAAGGGCACCGACCCCTACGCCCAGAAGCTGGCCAACGAGCTCAATGCGCCTGTCGTGGCGCCCGACAAGCTCCTGTGGATCTGGCCCCACGGCGCCTACAAGCCTGCCGGCCAGAAGGCCGACGGCACCATGGACACCGCAGATCCCGGCGTCTGGCATACCTTCAACCCCAAGTCATGAAGAACATCGATCTCAGGTTCGGCGCAAAGCTGGCAGTGCTTCTTCCTCTTCTTCTGAACCTCTCAGTCTCTTACGCAACGGAGAACCAAGCCATGGACAAGCCCGACGCCGCACCAGCCTCTTCTTCTTCTTCGCCCATCTCGGGTGCCCAGTCCTATTCACTGACAGATGTGCAGCGAGCCGAACTGGTCACGAAGGCCGAGGCCGGCGACGCCGAGGCTGCGTTCCGTCTCTCGCTGTACTACACCTTCGCGTCTTCTGACGAGGCTCAGCGCACCCGCTGGCTGACGGTCGCGGCCAAGGCCGGGCACGTGGTCGCTCAGCACAACCTGGCCTACGACCTCTACATGAGCGGCAAGGACCTCGCCGAAGCCGCGCATTGGGCAGCGGAGTCGTCGAAGAGCGGCAATGCGGAGGCAGGCGATCTGCTCAAGGAAATCGAAGCGGCCCGCGCGAAGGCCCGGGGCTCGCGTCCGTGAGCGACGGCCTCGATGGTTCGGCCGCGCCGCTCTTCGAGATCGAGTCGCCGGATCGGCTGCTGCTCAACACCCCGGTGGTGATCGCATTGGGCAACGCTTTCAGGCTGTTCGAGAAGACCGGGCAAGACCTGAATAACTTCGACGTCCGCATTGCCGAAAGGCGGAAAGAGAACGGCGAGGACGAAGACGGTGTCGACACCATCGGCATCGCCTTCTCTGCCAAGCTGCCGCCCAGGCAGAAGGGACTTGGCAACGCCAGCAGGTTGGGGCGGTCGATCATGTACATCGCCTCGAGGACCACGGGCGAAATGCTTCGGGAGCAAGGAAGCAGGTAGTGGTCCCGACGCTGGGACTGTTTCAAAAGACGCCGCGGCCGACTGAGTCTGCGGCTTTCAATTTTGCGAGGGAGAAAAGAATGAACGAAATCATCGAAGTCGATGGCCTGGTGGCACAGGCGATTGCAGTGGCCTGGGAGGACGGGCGGTCTTCTGGCCTGCGATTCGAGAACTACAAGCTCGTGTTGGTCGATGCATCCGACGGATACAGGGTTACGTGGGAAGCGTCGAACAAGCCGCAGGGTCATCGCGGTGCTCTGCCCGGCCTGGCTGAGCCGCAACTGCTGATCGACAAGTTCAGCGGCCGAGTCCTTCAGAAGCATCTGTCTCGCTGAAGAGATAGCGAACCGAGGGGCATCGAGTGTCTTCCCAGATCATCATCCTCGCCCACGACATGTGGCGCAAAGGCGCAGGCGGTGCTCCCGCCGGGCTCGTCGGCCAGGCCGACAGCTTCGCCTATGCGGGGCTCGACCTGGGCCTTGCCCAGTTCGCCGCTACGACCTTCGCAGGTACGAGCTTCACCGCCACCAGCTTCAAGCAGGCGGGCTGGAGCGGCTGCCAGTTCACGGGCTGCAGCTTCACCCAGTGCGACTTCAGCGGCATCTCGATCACCGGCTGCACGTTCATCAACTGCAGCTTCACGCGCGCGAACTTCGATGGCGCGAGCATCGGAAGCAGCACGTTCCGCCAGTGCCAGTGGGACGACATCAGCTTCGCTGGCGGCAGCTGGAACGACGTCGGCGTGCTGGACTGCAGCGGCACCGTGGTGCATGCGCAGGGGCTGCAGGGACGCAGCGTGGACTTCACCGGCAGCACCTTCGAGCAGCTCGAGTTCCAGGGCGCCAACATCAACTGAGCCCTGAGGGGCAACCACATCCCATCAATTCATCGATTCCATGTTCATGAAAAACATCAAGACCGTATTCGTCGCCGCTGCTTTCCTCGGCGCTGCTTCCTTGTGTGCCGCGCAAGCCGAGATGAAAACCACGCTGACCAAGCTTCACCAGAGCTACGAGAAACAGGGCCGCCGTGCGCTTGGCATGCCCGAATACGGCAAGCGCGTGCAGTTCCCGGCGGTGGTTGTCGAGGCATCCGATTCCTTCGGTGGTACGTCGCTGATCCGCGCTGCCGATGTGCGAGGCAGCCAGGAGCTGGCGCGCCTGACCCCGGCGGACGATGCACAGAACCAGAAGATGGGTGAGATGCGCAGCGGTGCGAAGTTCATCGCGAGCTGCGAGGTCGGCTTCGCGATGGGGTCGGCGTTTCTCACGATGAAGGACTGCGTGATCCGGCCCTGAAGAGCACGGATTCACAGCACAGCCAGGGTATCAGCCAGAGGCAGGGAGAAAAGATGGCAGGAACAGAAGGCCCGCAACAACAAGGCCAGAAGCCGACCGAGCGCGAACCACAGACGGCGGTAGCGCCACTGAACACGATCGTGAAGGAGGACGTCGCCGCAGCCAGCAAGGCGGTGGACGACTGGCTGCGCTCGTTCAGTGGCGGCTACGTGACGCTGGAGCGGCTGACGATGGTGCTGGGCAGCATTCCGATCGTCGGGAACATCATGGCGCTGGTGGATGTGTTCCTGGACATCATCAACATCGTCGAGAAGAAGGCCAAGGACGGCGTCGACGCGTTTTTGAACTGGGTGAGCCTGGGCATCAACCTGATCGGGCTGATCCCGATACCGCCGAGCATGGCGGCAGCGCGCATGAGCCTGCGGCCGACGCTGCACCTGGTGAGGCAGCAACTAACGACGGCGGCCTCCAACCTGGGCGAGGCCATCGTCACGACGCTGGTGGGTCACCTGAACGCCACCATCATGGGAGAGCTGGACACGTTCATCGACGGAGCCATCGCCAAGCTCGATGGCATCCTGAAGAGCTGCGCGGATCTTGCGGACAAGATCATCGACAACCTGGTGGATATCCTGCGGCGGGTGCTGGGCCAGAAGGATCTGTTCACGGTGGGCACCCCAGCATCACCAGAAACGAAGGTGCACGACCCGAAGACGCAGAGCACGTGGAGCCGGATGTGGGGCGCGGCGGTGCGCTACTCGAAGCAGTCGGCGAACTACGTGGCGAAAGCGGCTGCGAGCCAACTGCCGGACGGCATCGCGAGCAAGGTCGAAGGCGTGATCGCGCAGATGCTGGACTTCAAGCGGGAGCTGCGGGAGCAGTTGTCGCGGCTGGCGGACAAGGAGGCGCAGGCCAGCATCATGTGGCTGCTGCACAAGCTGCGGGATGCGCTGCTGAAGAAGAAAGGCCAGCGCGCGGCGATCGTGGCTCCGCAGGCGGGAGCCAAGGCAGAAAAGGAAAATCCCGGAACGCAGCTCGGTCACATCAACAAGCAAGCCGATGCACAAGGGACCGCAGGCTGCAAGAACTGCCCAGCGCCGGCACGCATCGGCTCTTCCATCAGCCTGAGCACCGGCAACGAAAGCTTCACCCACACCGACTTCGTTCTCGCAGCGCCGCTGCCGATCGAATGGGCGCGCACCTACGCCAGCGACCTGGATTCCTTCGACCGGGGCAGCCTCGGAGCACGCTGGATCACCCCCTACAGCATGCGCGTGGACATCACCACGCCGACACGCGGCGCACGCCAGGGCCAGGCCAGCCTCGTCTACCACGCGGCCGACGGCCGCAGCCACGCGTACCCCGTGCTGGCCGTGGGCCAGGCCTACTTCGACCCGATCGAGGAGGTCCGCGTCTCGCGTCTGAGCGAGAGCCTGCTGGTACTGGACTTCGGCAAGCCGCTGCCCGAAGGCGAGCCCAGCGAGTGGCGCGAGATCTACGAGTACGTCGACAGCAGGCAGCCCCACTTCAGGCTCGTCGCGCAGCAGGCCAGGGACGGCATGTCCATCGGCCTGCGCTACGACCACGTCATTGCAGCAACGGGCGAGCGCGTGCTCAGCGACGTCATCAGCAAGCACGGCGAGGCCGTCATGGCGCACGTGGGCACCAAGCCCGATGCGCAGACCGGGCTCATCCAGTCGCTGTGGGAGCTCAAGGACGGCCAGGTCGTGCGCCAGTTGGCCGCCTATACCCACGATGCCGAGCGCGATCTCATCGCGGCACAGGACGAAGACGGCGCCAGCTGGAGCTACACTTACAGCCACCACCTCGTGACCCGGTACACCGACCGCACCGGCCGGGGCATGAACCTCGAGTACGACGGCACAGGCCCTGACGCCAAGGCCGTGCGCGAGTGGTCCGACGACGGCAGCTTCGCGCTGAAGCTGGAGTGGGACCGCAACATCCGCCTGACCTACGTGACCGATGCGCTGGGCGGGGAGACCTGGCACTACTACGACATCCAGGGCTACACCTACCGCATCATCCATCCGGACGGGCTGCAGGAGTGGTTCTTCCGCGACGACGCGAAGAACATCACGCGCCACGTGCACACCGACGGCACGACCGACGACTACACCTACGACGCCGACGGCAACCTGCAGACGCACACCCGTGCCGATGGAAGCCGGGTGCACTACGAGTACGACAGGCTGCACCGGCTCACGGGCATTCGCGATGCCGAAGGCGGCGTGTGGAAGCGCGACTACGACGCGCAGGGCCATCTCACGGAAGAGATCGATCCGCTGGGGCACAAGACCGAGTACGCCTACGACAAGGCGGGCCGACCCGTGCGAATCACCGATGCCAAGGGCGGCGTCAAGGCGCTCGTCTACTCGCCATCGGGCCAGTTGCTGAGCTACACCGACTGTTCCGCCAAGACCAGCCGCTGGGAATACGACGAGCGCGGCCGCCTGGTCAAGGCCACCGATGCCGCAGACAACGCCACCAGCTATCGCTACGCAGCCGGCCAGCTGGAAGAGATCGAACAGCCCGACAGGACGAGCGAACACTTCGCGCACGACGCCGAAGGCCGCCTGCTTCTGCACACCGACGCACTGGGTCGCGCCACACGCTACAGCTACACGCGCGCCGGCCTGATCTCCGGCCGCACCGATGCCGCTGGCCGCTCGCTCAAGTACCACTGGGACCTGCTGGGTCGCCTGACCGAACTGCACAACGAGAACGGCAGCCGGTACGACTTCCGCTACGACCCCGTAGGCCGACTGCTCGAAGAAACCGGCTTCGACCGCAAGGCCACGCAGTACGTCCACGAAGAAACCACGGGCGTGCTCGCCGAAGTGATCGAGGCGGGCCACCGCACCGAACTCGAATTCGATCCTCTCGGCCGCCTGAGCGAACGCCGCGCCGGCGGGCAGTCCGAACGCTTCGCCTACGACCGCAACGGCCGCCTGCTCGAGGCGACCAACCGCGATGCGCGACTGCAGTGGTTCTACGACCCGGCTGGCAACCTGACCCGCGAACATCACCATTACCTGAAGCGCAGGCGCACGGCAGTCTGGCAACACCGCTACGACGAACTCAACCACCGCATCGCCACCGTGCGGCCCGACGGGCACGTCACCCAGTGGCTGACCTATGGCTCCGGTCACGTGCACGGCCTGATGATCGACGGCCAGGACATCCTGGGCTTCGAGCGCGACGACCTGCACCGCGAGATCGCACGCGAACAAGGCAACGGCCTGAGCCAGCGGCAGAAATACGACCCGGCGGGGCGGCTGCTCGAACAGCACATCTCCCGCACCAGGCCAGGCGCCATCGAATCGACCACCGGCATCCAGCGCCGCTATACCTACGACAAGGCCGGCCAGCTGGTGACCATCGGCGACAGCCGCCGAGGCAGCCTGAACTACCGCTACGACCCCGTGGGCCGCCTGCTCGAAGCCAACAGCCGCGTCGGGCGCGAGATCTTCGCCTTCGACCCCGCAGGCAACATCGTCGATCCGCCCCCGACCAACGAGCCACTGAGGCACCCGGCCGGCAAGCTGCTGGACAACCTGCTGAAGAACTACGCCGGCACCAGCTACCGCTACGACGAACGCGGCAACATGACCGAGCGCGTACGCAACGGCTGGCGCACCGTCTTCGCATGGGACGGCTTCAACCGCATGACAGCGGCGACCGATCACAGCGGCATCACCACCACCTTCAGTTATGACGCGCTGGGGCGGCGTCTATCCAAGAGTTCGGGCGACACCACGACCCTGTTCGGCTGGGACGGCGACGTGCTCGCCTTCGAGAGCACGCAGAGCAGCTCAGCGATCGAGGAGGGCGGCGCGCACGGCTGGAGCGTGCACTACATCCACGAGCCGAACTCGTTCGTGCCCCTGATGCAGGTGCGCCGTGCGAGCGCGATGGCGCTGAGCGAGACGACGGATGCGAAGGCGCTGATGGCGGCTAACGGCGGCGTCTATGACATCGAGCAGGATCCGCTGTGGAACGGTGAGCAGAGGCAGGTGCCGCCGGCGTTTGACAGAAGGGAGATGGCGTTCTATCAGTGCGACCACCTGGGCACGCCGCAGGAGCTGACGGACCACGAAGGCAGTGTGGCTTGGTCGGCGCAGTACAAAGCGTGGGGGGAGGCGCGAGAAGCGATCAGCGAGGCTGGGAGAAGGGCGGGGTTCAGGAATCCGATTCGGTTTCAGGGGCAGTATTGGGATGAAGAGACGGGGCTGCACTACAACCGGTATCGGTATTTCGATCCGCGAATTGGAAGATTTCTAAGTAAAGATCCCGTAGGGCTTGAGGGTGGGATTAATGTCTACAGCTACGCCTCCAACCCTGTTGAATGGGTTGATCCAACGGGGTTGACCAGAAATCCTGGGGGTGAGGGGAGAAAAGTAAAATCAGAAAAGCCCAATCAAAATTCAAAAAAGAAATGTCGAAAGCATTGGGAGGTTGATCGGTTTGATCGGGTTTGTGACGGTCACGTCAGAGGTGTCGGGCATGTTAAATATCTGAGGGATCCGTCAACCGGTCTTTGGTGGTCAAGCGACCAAACAGGACATGGAGGTAGTACGTGGAAGGTTCACGACAAAGACGGCGGGTGGGTTGCCGATGCGGATATTTATGGGGACTATATGAGCAAGCATAAAGGCGCCGCGGGAAAGTCGATCGATTTCAAAGAAATGAATTGCAAGAGCGTAAAATGATTGAGTCCGCAGAAGAATTTGTACGACTTCGAGATAGCGAAGAAAAGGCTGAATACGATAGATCGGCGCTCGAGGAAGCTCCTGTGTCAGTTTGGAGGGATGTTATTTTTCGTTATCCGAGTTATCGAAAATGGGTGGCTCACAATAAAACTATTCCTTTGGAGATTCTTGAGGAATTGTGTCAGTATGAGGCGGATGTGAAAATATTCGTCGCCATGAAAAGGCAGTTGTCCAACGATTTGTTTGTGCGTCTCGCGGCCGACCCAAGTGCAGTAGTTCGGCAGCAGGTGGCTGCAAATAAAAAAGTCCCTTTGGACTTATTGAAGAACTTGAGTTTGGACCTCGATGAAGATGTGGCTCGTGTTGCTAGATTCAATTTAAACGGTCGAAGCAAATAAAATTTGCTACCGAGCGCGACAACGTCGATGCCTACTACATTGGGCAGGATTCGCTGTGGAACGGTGGGCAGAGGGTGGTGCTGCGGTTGCTTGACCAGAATGAGATGGCGTTTGACCAGAGATCACGTTCACACCGCAGGAGCCATGGCAAGCATTGAGAGGGGCGCAGTACAAAGCAGGGCGGAGGCATGTGACAGACGTCCCCCTGCGCAAAACCCTCGTTCATCTGGCCGCAGCCCGAGCCACGGGCTTCGACGCCTCTGCCTCCGCTGTCTTCGGGTTTTCGATAACTAAATCACCTTGATTTAGTCCCTCCGCTGCCCGATAGTCCCCTTGCGCCCGGACGCCCGCTTCCCACCACGCGATCCGGATCCAAAACCGCAGGCGCAAACCAACCGCCCGCCCAAGGAGACAAACCATGCACACCAGCCCCCGCTCCATCCTCGCCCTGGCAGCACTGTCCCTCGCCGCAGTCACCGCGTCGACCGCAACCTTCGCCGCCGATGAACCCATCATCGGCCTCGTCACCAAGACCGAAACCAACCCCTTCTTCGTCAAGATGAAAGAAGGCGCCCAGGAAGAAGCCAAGAAGCAGGGCGCCAAGCTGCTCTCCGGCGCGGGCAAGGCAGACGGCGACAACGCCGGGCAGATCACGGCCATGGAGAACATGATCGCCGCCGGCGCCAAGACCATCCTCATCACGCCGAGCGACGCCAAGGCCATCGTTCCCGCGATCAAGAAGGCGCGCGACAAGGGCGTGATGGTGATCGCGCTCGACAGCCCGGCCGATCCGCCGGATGCGACCGATGCGCTCTTCGCCACCAACAACTACACCGCCGGCGTGCTGATCGGCGAGTACGCCAAGGCCGCGATGGCGGGCAAGCCGGCGAAGATCGTCGCGCTCGACCTGCTGCCGGGCCACCCGGTGGGTGCGCAGCGCCACAACGGCTTCATGAAGGGCTTCGGCCTGCCGGCCAACGACGCGAAGTCGAACGAGCTGTCGAAGGCGCCCGAGATCGTCTGCATGGCCGACAGCTACGGCGACCAGGCCAAGGCGCAGACCGTGATGGAAAACTGCCTGCAGAAGGCGCCCGACGTAAACCTCGTCTACACCATCAACGAGCCCGCCGCGGCCGGTGCATACAACGCGCTCAAGCGTGCCGGCAAGGAGAAGGGCGTGATGATCGTGTCGGTCGACGGCGGCTGCCAGGGCATCAAGGACACCACCGCCGGCATCATCGCCGCGACCTCGCAGCAGTACCCGTTGAAGATGGCCGCCATGGGCGTGGCCGCGGGCGTGGAGTTCGCGAAGACCGGCAAGAAGGCCTCGGGCTACGTGGACACCGGCGTGACGCTGATCGCCGGCAAGCCGGTGGCGGGCGTCGACAGCAAGGACACCAAGACCGGCGCCGAGCTGTGCTGGGGCAAGAAGTAATCCGGGACTCCGAGGCAAGAAAAAGAGAAGCCATGGCTAAGTCTCCAACGCACCACATTCCGTGGGGCGCCCTCGGGCCGTGGCTGGCTCTTCTGGGCGCGTGCATCTTCTTCGCGACCCAGTCCGACCGCTTTCTGACGGGCGGCAACCTCTCGCTGATCCTGCAGCAGGTGATGGTGGTCGGCGTGATCGCCATCGGCCAGACGCTGGTCATCCTCACGGCGGGCATCGACCTGTCGTGCGGCATGGTGATGGCGCTGGGTGGCATCATCATGAGCAAGTTCGCCACCGAGCTCGGCCTGCCGGCGCCGGTGGCCATCCTCTGCGGCATCGGAGTGACGACGCTGTTCGGCCTGCTCAACGGCCTGCTGGTCACGCGCATCAAGCTGCCGCCCTTCATCGTGACGCTGGGCACGCTGAATATCGCCTTCGCGATCACGCAGCTGTACTCGTCTTCGCAGACCATCACCGACCTGCCCGGCGGCCTCACGGGTCTGGGCGCCACCTTCACCATCGGCAGCGCCGAGGTGGCGTGGGGGTCGGTGCTGATGGTCGCGCTCTACTTCCTCGCGTGGTTCGTGCTGCGCGAGACGGCGGCGGGGCGGCATGTCTATGCCGTGGGCAACAACGCCGAGGCGACGCGCCTCGTGGGCATCCCGACCCAGCGCGTGCTGCTGGGTGTGTACGTGATGGCGGGCGTGCTCTATGGCATCGCCTCGCTGCTGTCGGTGGCGCGCACCGGCGTGGGCGACCCGAACGCGGGCCAGACCGAGAACCTCGACGCCATCACGGCCGTGGTGCTCGGCGGCACCAGCCTCTTCGGCGGCCGCGGCATCGTGCTGGGCTCGCTGATCGGCGTGCTGATCGTGGGCGTGTTCCGCAACGGGCTCACGCTGATGGGCGTGTCGTCCATCTACCAGGTGCTGGTGACGGGCATTCTCGTGATCCTGGCCGTGACGGCCGATCAACTCTCGCGCAAAGGGTCCCGCTGATGACCGCCGCTGCAAACCCCCGCAAGATCGTGATGCAGGCCAAGGGCCTGGTGAAGCGCTACGGACAGGTCACCGCGCTGGCCGGTGTCGATTTCGAACTGCGCGAAGGAGAAATCCTCGCGGTGATCGGCGACAACGGCGCGGGCAAGTCCTCGCTCATCAAGGCGCTGTCGGGCGCGATCGTGCCCGACGAGGGGCAGATCCTGCTCGACGGCGAGCCGGTGCACTTCCGCAACCCGCTGGAGGCGCGCCGCGCCGGCATCGAGACGGTCTATCAAGACCTGGCCGTGGCGCCCGCCATGACCATCTACGAGAACCTGTTCCTCGGCCGCGAGTTGCGCCGCCCCGGCTTCATGGGCAACGTGCTGCGCATGCTCGACAAGAAGAAGATGCTGAGCGAAAGCACCGCCCGCATGGCCGACCTGAAGGTCGGCATCCAGTCTATGACGCAGGCGGTCGAAACGCTCTCGGGCGGCCAGCGCCAGTGCGTGGCGGTGGCGCGCAGCGCCGCCTTCGCGCGGCACGTGGTCATCATGGACGAGCCCACCGCCGCGCTCGGCGTGAAGGAGGGCAACATGGTGCTGGAGCTGATCCGCCGCGTGCGCGATCGCGGCCTGCCCGTGGTGCTCATCAGCCACAACATGCCGCACGTGTTCGAGGTGGCCGACCGCATCCACGTGGCCCGCCTCGGCCGCCGCGCGGCCGTGCTCGATCCGAAGAAGATCAGCATGAGCGACACCGTCGCCGTGATGACCGGCGCCATGCCGGCCGACCAGTTGCCCGCGGAGGCGCATGCCTGATGCGCACGCACCCGCTGCTGCGCGCACCCCCGACCTGCTGCGGCCCCGCGGCTCCAACCAGGTCGGCATGCGCCAGTTCAACGAGCGCACGGTGCTGCAGGCGCTGCGCGTTCACGGCAGCCTGCCCAAGGCCGACCTGGCCCGGCTGACGGGGCTCAGCGCGCAGACCATCGGGCTCATCACCGCGCGGCTGGAGGAAGACGGGCTCATCGTCAAGCAAAGCCGTGTGCGCGGCCGCATCGGCCAGCCTTCGGTGCCGCTGGCGCTCAACCCCGACGGCGCCTTCGCCATCGGCATCAAGGTGGGCCGGCGCGGCGCCGAATGGCTCCTGATCGACTTCACCACGCAGGTGCGCGAGCGCCACGCCATCGGCTACGACTTTCCCGATGCCGACGAGCTGCTGCCCGCCATCGCACAGCACATCCACCGGTTGCGCGACGGGCTGGGTCCGCTCGCCGCTCGCAACGTCGGCGTTGGGCTGGCCGCGCCGTTCCTGCTCGGCGGCTGGCACCGCACGCTAGGGCTGTCGAAGGCGCAGTCCGATCTCTGGAACCAGATGGATCTGGCCGCCGAGGTGCGTGCACGCTGCGACGTGCCGGTGAGCTTCGCGCGCGACACCGTGGCCGCCTGCGTGGCCGAACTGGTTGGCGGGCGCGGGCACGACCTCAAGAGCTTTCTCTACATCTTCGTCGACACCTTCGTGGGTGGCGGGCTGGTCATCAACTCGCACCTGCACACCGGCGCGCATGGCAACGCAGGTGCGTTGGCGTCGCTGCCGATGCAGCCGCCGGGCAGCCGCGGCGCGCTGCCGCCGCAACTGGTCGCGCAAGCCTCGCTGTGGGAGCTGGAGCAGCGCCTGACCGGCGAAGGCCTGGACCCGATGGCTGCCTACGACGACCGCGCGCTGCAGCCGCCTTTTGCTCGCGCGACGACGGCCTGGCTGGCGAGCGCATCGCAGGCGCTGGCGCATGCCATCGTCTGCGGCACCGCCATGCTCGATCTGTCCGACGTGGTGGTGGATGGCTCCATGTCACGCCCGCTGCTGCAGGCGCTGCTCGACCAGACCCGCGACGCGCTGGACCACTGCAACTGGGAAGGCCTCTGGCAGCCGCAGCTGCATGGCGGCAAGGCCGGCGCCCAAGCTTGCGCGCTAGGTGGCGCGATGCTGCCGCTGCACGCCAACTTCGCGCCGGACCACGACGTGTTCCTGAAGGCGGCCTAACCCGCTCGGCGCGATCGCGCGAGGCTCAGCGCCTCGGCGATCAGCGGCTTCACGGTCTCGAAGGTCTTCGCGCTCGGGTTGATCACGCTGACCCAGTACATCTTCGCGTACAGCGGATGCGGCATCAGCGTGTCGAGCGCGCCGTGGTCGGGCGCGGCCGTCTCCTCGCCGAACAGCGCGCGGAAAGTCTCCTTGCCCACGCCGATGTTCAGCCGGAACACGCCCGCGCGGTCCAGCTTCGAGGCGTTGTCGAACTCGTTGTCCTTCGTCACGATGGTCGCGAAAGGGAATTTGTTGTCCCCGTCGTGGAAGAAGAAGGTGTTGTCGTCGGCGATCTGGAAATGGCCGCCGGCCAGCATGTCGATGATGTGTTGGGTGATCGCGTCTTCGGTCATGGCCGCGATCTTGCCTGTATTCCTCAGGAGGAGGGCCAGCGCCGCAGCCCCAATTCGCCCGCCAGCCGCTGGTAGGCCTTGATCTGCGCCTGCACGTAATCGTCCAGCGCGGTGCCGGTGAGGGCGAAAGGGTAGAGCCCGTGCTGCTCGCGCAGCGCCGCATAGCCGGGCGCAGCGCTCGCTTCGCGGAACGCGTTGGCCCAGGCGCGCACGGCGGCTTCGGGCACATCGGCACTCAGGTACAGGCCCCGCACCGTCGGCCACACCAGCTCCACGCCTTGCTCGCGCGCGGTCGGCACGCCGGTGAGGGCGCCGCCCAAACGGCTCTCCGACAGCACCGCGAGCAGGCGCACGGCCGCTCCGCCCGCGATGGCCTGCAGCGCCTCGGCCGCGTCGCCCGGAAACGCATCGACATGGCGGCCCTGCAGTGCGCTCAATGCATCGCCGCCGCCCTCGAAGGAGACGAAGCGCATCGCCTTGTGGTCGCGCCCCGCGGCCCGCACCAGCAGCGCGGCCTTCACCCAGTCCTGGCTGCCCACGGTGCCGCCCGCGCCGAAGGCGATGCGCGACGGGTCCTGCCGCAGCGCGGCGACAAGATCCTGAAGGCGCTTGTAAGGCGAATCGCGGTGCACCGCGATCACGCCGTAGTCGGTGCCCAACGTGGCGATCCAGCGCACGGCCGAGGGCGAGTGCGGCCCGAAGCGCCCCTGCGCGAGGTTGAGCAGCGAGCCGCTCGAGAATGCCACCAGCGTGCCCGGCCCGCCGAGCTTGCCGGTGGCGATGCGGTCGAAGGCCACGGCGCCGATGCCGCCCGGCAGGTAGCGCTGGGTGAGCGGCGGGCGCGCGGGCCGCACGGCCTGCAGCGCGTCGCGGGCGAGGGCGCAGGTCAGGGCGAAGCCGCCGCCGGCCTTGGCAGGGATCACGCAGTCGGCCGCTTCTTCGGAAGGATCGCCCGCGGCCATCGCGCGCATGCCGAACGACGGCGCGAGCAGCGCGCACAGCGCGCGCAATGCGTGGCGTCGATTGGAGGCAGAGGAGGGCATGGCGGCGGGCCTGTCAGTCGGAGGCCGGGGCCGAGGAAGCGCGCGGCCACCAGATGATCGCATGCAGCCCCGGACCGGCTTCGCGTGCTTCGAGCCGCAGTTCGCCCCGATGCCGCTGCGCGATGGAGCGCGCAATGGCCAGCCCGAGCCCGAAGCCGCCCTTGCCCGCACGCGCGCTGCGGCGGAAACGCTGGCCCAGCGCGGCGCGTTCCTCTTCGTCGATGCCGGGGCCGTTGTCCTCGACGTTGAGGCTCCAGCCCGCCGCGTCGCCGGCAGCGAAGAGCGTGACCGTGCCTTCGGCCGGCGTGTAGGCGATGGCGTTGCTCACCAGGTTCCCCAGCGCCTCGCGCATCAGCCCGCGATCGGCCACGGCGGGGAATTCGGGCGTTGGCGAATGGATGCCCAGGTCGATGCGCTTTGCGCGCGCCAGCGGCAGCAGGTCGACCGCCACTTCGCGCAGCAGCGCCGCAAGGTCGAATTCGGCGGGCTCCACCGATACCGTGTCGCTGCGGCCGAGCGCCAGCAGCTGCTGTGCGCTGCGCGTGGCGCGGCCGATCTCGGTGCCGAGCGCGTCGAGCGCCACCTGCACCTGCGCCGGGTCTTCCTCGCGCCGCGCGTAGTCGGCCTGCATCTGCAGCGTGGTCAGGTGCGTGCGCAGCTGGTGCGAGGCGTCGTCAAGGAACTGGCGCTGCTGCGAAACCAGCTCCTGCGTGCGCGACATCTGCTGGTTGACTGCCGCCACCAGCGGCTGCACTTCGGCGGGCAGGTCGGTCTCGGCAATGCGCGTGAGGTCGTCGCTCGTGCGCGCGCCCACCTCGCGAGCCAGCCGCGAGAGCGGCCGCAGCGCCGCCGCGAGCGCGATGGCGGTGCCGCACAGCAGCATCGCCAGCACCAGCCCGTCGCGCAGCGCCGCACTGCGCACGAAGCGCGCGCTGAACTCCTGCCGCGAGCGCGTGCTCTCACCCACCTGGATCAGCACGCTGCGCCCGGTGCTGCCGGCCGGCGTGCGGTCGAGGTCGCGGCGGTAGGCCGCGAGCCGCACCGCCTCGCCAAAATAGGTGGCGTCGTAGAAGGCCGGCACGCCCATCTTCAGCTCGGCGGGCGGGGCGGGCAGGTCGGCGCTGCCGAGCTCGACCAGCCCGTCGGAGGTCGAGACCCGGAAGAACACCTGCCCGCTCGCCGTCAGCTCGAAGAACTCGAACATCGTGTACGGCAGCTCGACCGAGAGGCCGCCCGAGGCGGTCGAAATGTTGGCGTCGATGGACTTGAGCGCGCCCAGCAGCGAGCGGTCGTAGGCCGCGTTGGCGGCGGCCAGCGCGTCGTGCCGCGTCATCCACAGCTCCAGCGCGGTCACCACCAGCAGGGCCGGAAAGAGCAGCAGCGCGAGCCGCTGCCACAGGCTCGCGCGCCGCAGGCGGTCCGTGATATTCAGCGACATACCCACGATGCACGAAATCCAGACGGCCTCTTCGTGGGACACCGCGGAACCGGCTCCGCCGGGCCGCAGGTGTCGCCCCCGGCGAGAGGGGAGAAGAAGCGACACGAAGTGCGCGAAGCCTGGGGGAGTGCTCTCATCTAGTCCGACTCGAGCACATAGCCCAGCCCGCGCAGCGTGACGATGCGCACGCCGCTGCCATCCAGCCGCTTGCGCAGCCGGTAGACGAAGACTTCCACCGCCTCGGGGTGCACTTCTTCATCGTCGGAGAACACGCGCTCCAGGATCTGCTGCTTCGACAGCGGCTCCCCGCTGCGCTGCACCAGCACCCGCAGCACCGCCAGCTCGCGTGGAGAGAGCGCCAGCGCCTCGCCGTCGAGCGTGAAGTGCCGCCGCGCGCCGTCGTACACCAGCGGGCCGCAGGCCTGGCGCGGATGCTCCACGCCGCGCGCGCGGCGCACCAGCGCATGCAGCCGCGCCTCGAGCTCTGCCAGCGCGAAAGGCTTGGCGAGGAAGTCGTCGGCGCCTGCGTTGAGCGAGGCCACGCGCTCGTTCACCGAGTCGCGCGCCGTCAGGATCAGCGCCGGCAGCCGCTGGTCGCGTTCGCGCAACCGCTGCAGCACCGTGTGCCCGTCGAGCCCGGGCAGGCCCAGGTCGAGCACCAGCGCGTCATGGTCGCGCTGCTGCAGCGCCCGGTCGGCCAGCCGCCCGTCGTCCACCCATTCGACCTGGATGCCCGCGTGCTCCAGCGCCTTGCACAGCCAGGTGCCCAGGGTGTGTTCGTCTTCGGCAAGAAGAATGCGCATCGACCGATCCTAGTGGCGCCGGGTCTTTTCGCGAAACACCGCGGAACCGGCTTTGCCGGGCCGCAGGTGTTGCCCCCTGCAAGGGGGTGGCATAGCGACACGAAGTTCGCGAAGCCTGGGGGTTTGCCAATCAGTCAGGCTTGATGTTTGCCCTTGCGATGACCTTCTGCCAGCGTGCCTGCTCGGAAGCGATGAACTGCGCGAACTGCTCCGGCGTGCCGCCGATGGCTTCGGCCGCGTCGTTAGTCAGCCGCTGCATCGAGTCGGGCGACTTCACCGCCTTCATCGTCTCGGCCGAGAGCTTGGCCATCTGCGCGGGCGTGATGTTGGCGGGCGCGAGCATGCCGTACCACTGCGTCATCTCGAAGCCCGGGAAGCCCTGTTCGGCCACGGTCGGCACGTCGGGCAGCTGCGGCAGGCGCTTGGCCGAGCCGGTCGCGATGCAGCGCACCTTGCCCGCCTTGATGAACTGGAGGACCGCCGCAGCGCCGATGGCCGATGCGTCGAGGCGGCCCGAGAGCAGGTCGGTCACCATCGGGCCGGTGCCGCGGTAGGGCACGTGCAGCATGAACACGTCGGCCGTCATCTTCAGGTACTCGAAGGCCAGGTGCCCCGCGCTGCCGTTGCCCGCCGAGCCGTAGCTGAGCTTGCCCGGCTTCGACTTGGCGTAGGCGATGAATTCCTTGAGGTTCTTCGCCGGCACGTCGGGGTGCACCACGTAGAGGCTGGGCACCTTGGCCAGCAGGCTCACGGGCTTGAAGTCCTTGTTCGCGTCGTAGGGCAGCTTGGCGAAGATGTACGGATTGACCGCCAGCGTGCCGATGTGGCCCAGGATGATCGTGTGCTGGTCGGTGGCGCGCGCCACCTCGCCCATCGCGATGTTGCCGGCCGCGCCCGGCTTGTTGTCGACGAACACGCTCTGGCCGATGGTGCGCGAGAGTTCCGCTGCGGTCGAGCGCGCGACGATCTCCGAACTGCCGCCGGGGGCGAAGGGCACGACGAAGCGGATCGACTTGCTGGGCCACGCGTCTTCGGCGGAAGCCAGTGAGGGGAGCAGGCCGCCGAGGGCCATGGCGCCGCCGGCTTGCAGGAGGCCGCGGCGGTTCAGGCGGGCGTGGTCGGGCGGAAAGAGGTTGGGCATGGGTTGTCTCCAGCGCTTCTTGGATTGAAAGCGCGCATCGTGCCCGGCGGATGCTGTCGGAATGCTGTCAGTCGCTCGACGTCAGATCAGGTTGCGCATCGCCTGCGCCGTCTCCCGCAGCACCGGCAGCACCCGCGCCACCGCGTCCTCCGAGCTCTCGTGCCCCATCGGCATGGTGATGTTCAGCGCCCCGACCAGCGTGCCGTGGCGGTCGCGCAAGGGCACCGCGATGCCGCGCGAGTTCAGGTCGAGCTGCTGTTCGGAAAGGGCCCAGCCCTGGGCGCGGATGCGGGCGAGTTCGAGCTTCATGCGCTCCATGCTCGCGATGGTGTGCGAGGTGAACACGGTGAGCTGGCGCGTCGTGAGCCATTCGTCCAGCTCGGCGTCGCTGCGCAGGGCCAGCATCAGCATGCCCGAGGCCGTGACCTGCGCCGGCACGCGCGCGCCGAGGACGTAGCCGGTGCTCATGCTGCGGTTGGGGCCGTTGCGGGCGATGTAGACCACCTCGTCGCCGTCCATCACGCTGAGGTAGGCGATCTCGTTGGTGCCGGCGGCCACCCGCTGCAGGAAGGGCTGCACCACGCGGGGCAGGCGGGCCGATTCCAGGTACGACTGGCCCAGGCGCAGCACGCGCGGCGTGAGCCAGAAGAGCTTGCCGTCGCTGGCCACGTAGCCCATGTGCTGCAGGGTCAGAAGGTAGCGCCGCGCGGCGGTGCGGGTCATGTTCGTGCGCTGGCCGGCCTGGCTGGCGGTGAGGCGTGGGTTGGCGTCGTCGAAGGCTTCGATGATGCTCACGCCGCGCTCCAGGCCGGCGATCCAGTCGCGCTTGTCCAGGCCGGGCGGCGGTGCCGGGTCGTGATTGCTGTCCTTGCTCATGGGCGGAAGTGTGATCTGGGTAGAAGGGTTCGAGTTTGCAATTGGTGCAGGTGAAAACCCTCGAATTGATCGATTATTGAATTTTAGAGATCGATAGTCGTACGTTTTAATGACCCAAAGGCTGCACGAGTTGGCTGGAGGGACTATAAAGCTCGCCATCCGCCCTCGAAAAGAGCGATTGACGAACGGAAGCACGCACATGAGCCATTCCATCAGCGGCAGCACCCAGGCCTACCTGATCCCCGGTGACCCGGTTCGCAATGTGCGGCTGCCGCGCATGTTCAATGCGGCATTCCAGCGCTACGGCATCGACGCGGTGCTGCTGCCCATGCAGGTGCCGGTGCGCGACTTCGCGGTGTTCTTCAAGTCGGCCTTTCTGGCGCGCAACGTGCGCGGCATGGTGATCGCGCCGCCGCACAAGCCGCTGGTGGTCGACCTGCTCGAAGGCTGCGGGCTCTTCGGCCGCGTGGCGGGTTCGGTGAACGTGGTGCGCCGCACCGAGGGCGACCAGCTCGAGGGCGACCTCTTCGACGGTGAGGGCCTGATCGGCGCGCTCGATCACTACAACATTCCCTTCCGCGGCAAGCGCGTGCTGATCCTCGGGGCGGGCGTGAGCGCCGCCGCCATCGGCGTGGCGCTGGCCGAGGGCGGCACGGTCAACGGCGCGGCGCACATCGCCATGTACGACAAGGCCGCCGGCAAGGCGGCCGGCGTGGCCGCCAAGCTCGACGCCTTCTTCGACGCCAGCGTGGTCGCGGCCGACAGCAACGCGCCCGAGGGCTTCGACCTGGTCGTCAACGCCACGCAGCTGGGGCTGAGCGACGACGACGCGGCGCCAGTCGACGTGGCGCGCATGGACAGCCACGCGGCGCTCTTCGACATTCTCTTGCGCAACCAGCCCACGCCGCTGGTGCGCGCGGCCCGCGCGCGCGGGCTCAATGCGCAGGCGGGCTTCGAGATGCTGATCCAGCAGATGCCGCACTACTTCCGCTACTTCGGCCATCTCGATGCGGCGGAGGCGATGACGGCCGACGCCGGCTTCCTGCGCGAAATCATCTATCCGCCGGCGATGCACGCCGAGATCGCGCAGCCCCTGCGCTACCACTCACCGAGCGTGGCGTAGATGGCTCACCCCCAGGCTTCGCGCACTTCGTGTCGCTTCGCCAACCCCCTTGCAGGGGGCAATGCCTGCGGCCCGGCAAAGCCGGTTCCGCGGCATTCCTGGAAGAAACCTTCATCGACCTTTGATTGCACAGAGTGATTCCTCAATGATTTCCGGCAAATCCACCCTCATCGCCCACATCGGCTTTCCCACGGAGGCCTTCAAGGCCCCGATGATCTACAACCCCTGGTTCGACAAGCACGGCATCGACGCCGTGGTCGTGCCCATGGGCGTGAAGCCCGAGGACTACGCGGTGTCGCTGCCGCAGATCTTCAAGTTCAGCAACATCCGCGGCGCGCTGGTGACCATGCCGCACAAGGTGACGACGATGTCGCTGGTCGACGAGGTGACGCCCACCGCGCGCGTGGCCGGCGCCTGCAATGCCATCCTCAAGCGCCCGGACGGTACCCTGCTGGGCGACCAGTTCGACGGCGCCGGCTTCGTGCGCGGCGTGGAGCGCAAGGGGCGGCTCTTCAAGGGCACGCGGGTGCTGGTGTCGGGCACGGGCGGCGTGGGCTCCGCCATCGCGGCGTCGATCGCCGCGGCGGGGGCCGCCGAGCTGATGCTGTTCGACATGAGCGAGGCTTCGGCCAATGCGCTGGCCGCTCGGCTGCGCGAGCACTATCCGCAGATGAAGGTGGCCACCGGCTCGAAGGATCCGGCCGGCTACGACGTGGTGGTCAACGCCACACCGCTGGGCATGAAGGAGGGCGATCCGCTGCCCTTCGACGTGGACCGCATCGCTCCTTCAACCTTCGTCGGCGAGGTCGTGATGAAGACCGAATACACGCCGCTGCTGCAGGCCGCCAAGGCCAAGGGTTGCCAGGTGCAGGTCGGTACCGACATGCTGTTCGAGATGATCCCGGCGTACCTGGAGTTCTTCGGCTTCGGCACCGCGTCGCCCGAGGAACTGCGCGCCGTGGCGCAACTGAAATACTGAATGAAAAAGAAAGGAAGGCTCGCCAGATGAGCATTTTCGAAGGCTTCCTCTCCACGTCCGAAACGCTGGGCGCCTTCAGCGACCGCGCCTTCGTCGACGCCATGCTGCGCTTCGAGGCCGCGCTGGCGCGCGCGCAGGCGGCCGAGGGGCTGATCCCCGAGAGCGCCGCGAACTCGATCGTCAGCAGCTGCAAGGTCGAGCTGTTCGACGTCGCCAAGATCGTGCGCGAGAGCGGCCGCGCCGGCAGCGTCGCGATCCCGCTGGTGAAGGCGTTGCGCGAGGCGGTGGGCCTCTTCAACGCCGAGGCCGCGTCCTTCGTGCATTTCGGCAGCACCAGCCAGGACGTGATCGACAGCGCGATGGCGCTGGTCACGCGCGAGGCTGTCGCGCTCGTCGAGGCCGATCTGGCCAAGGCCGCCGACGCGTTGCTGCGCCTGGCCGTGACGCACGCCGAAACGCCGATGCTCGCGCGCACGCTGATGCAGCCGGCCTCGGTCACCAGCTTCGGCTTCAAGTGCGCCGGCTGGGCCGCGCCGCTGGTGCGCAGCCGCATCCGCCTGCGCGATGCCGCGAGGCACGCGCTGCAGTTGCAGCTGGGCGGCGCCATCGGCACGCTGGCGCAGATGAAGGGACAGGGCGCCGCCGTGCGCAAGCGCATGGCCAAGGAACTCGGCCTGGGCGACCCCGGCGCGACCTGGCACACGCAGCGTGACGAATGGGTCGCGCTCGGCTGCGAGCTGGGCCTCATGACCGGCAGCCTGGGCAAGATCGCGGTCGACATCTCGCTGCTCGGGCAGTACGAAGTCAGCGAAGTCACCGAGCCCAGCGAACCGGGCCGCGGCGGCTCGTCGGCCATGCCGCACAAGCGCAATCCGGTGGCCTCGATGGTGGCCATCGCCGCCGCGCACCGCGCGCCGCAGCGCGTGGCCGCGTTGCTCGGCGCCATGCCGCAGCAGCACGAACGCGCTCTCGGCGCCTGGCAGGCCGAGCTGGCCGAATGGCCGCAGCTGCTGATGTCGGCCCACGGCAGCGTGCGCGCGATGGCTGCCGCATTGCCCGGCCTGCAGGTCGACGCCGCACGGATGCGCGCCAACATCGACCGGCTGCGCGCCGAACTCCCGCGCGACGCGGCGGACGAATGGTTCGCCCCCGCGCTCGCACACGATGCCGGACAGACCGCGCTTGCCGAAGTGAAGGCGCTGCAGGCCCGGCTCGATTCAGACAAGGAACTCTCCAGATGACCACCCCCGAAAACCCGCCCGTCGAGCCCGGCGCCTACGAAGCCGGCCTCGTCAACCGCCGCCGCGTGCTCGGCGATGCCTGGGTCGACAAGTCGCTCGCCAATCGCAACGGCTTCAACGCCGAGTTCCAGGAACTCATCACGCGCCACGCCTGGAACGACATCTGGGGCCGCCCCGCGCTGGGCGACAAGACGCGCCGCTTCATGGTGCTGTCGATGATGCTCGGCATCCACGCCTATGAAGAGTTCGCGATGCATGTGCGCGCCGCGCTCGACGGCCCGCCCGAGTCGCGCCTCACGCCCGACGAGATCAAGGAAGTGATCATGATGGCCGCCATCTACTGCGGCGTGCCCGTGGCCAACCACGCCTTCGGCATCGCGACGGGCATCCTGCGCGACAAGGGCCTGCTGCCGCCGCTGGCGCAGTGACCGCGCCACCAGATCCAAGGAAGGGCCGGAAGGGCCGCTTCGACGTCACTTTTCCACTGCTGCTGCCGCTGCTGCTCGCAGCGCAGCCGGTGGCCACCGACAGCTACCTGCCCGCGCTCCCCGCCATCGCGAAGGAGCTCGGCTCGGCCAGCACCAGCCTCACGCTGTTCGTGCTGGCCTTCGGCTTTGCGCAGCTGCTGTGCGGCCCGCTGGCCGACCGCTTCGGGCGCCGGCCGGTGCTGCTGGCGGGGCTGGGCTGCTACGCGCTCGCGGCGTTGGGCGGCGCCTTCGCGGGCAGCGTGGCGCTGCTCGCGGGCTGGCGCACGCTGCAGGGCTTCTCGATGGCGGCGATCCTCGTGTGCTCGCGCGCGGCCGTGCGCGACCTGTACCCGGCGCACGAAGGCCCGCACGTGATGGCGCGCGGCCTCACCGGCCTGGGCATCGTCGGGCTGATGGCGCCGCTGCTCGGCGCATGGCTGGTGCAGGGCGCGGGCTGGCGCTGGGTGATGGCGGCGATGGCGCTCTATGCCGCGGCGCTGTTCGCGCTGTGCTGGCGCTCCTTCGCCGAAACGCGCAGGCCGCCGGGCGAGGGCGAGCCTTCCGCGCCGCGCGGCAGCACGCGCGCGGTGTTCGCGAGCCGCAGCTTCCGGGCCTGGGCTTCGGTGGCGGCCACGACCTACGGCGGGCTGTTCTGCTTCCTGCTGCTGTCGCCCATGGTCTACATCGGCTACCTGGGCTGGTCGCCCGCCTGGTACGGATGGATCCCGGCCGGCGGCTCGCTGGTCTACATCTTCAGCACCACCATGTGCCGCACGCTGCTCAGGCGCTACGGGCCGGTGCGCACCGTGCGGCTGGGCGCATCGCTGAGCCTCACCGGTGCCGTCATCCAGGCGCTGGGCTGCTTGCTCATGCCGCTGAGCGCGGTGCCGCTGCTCTTCGGCCATGCCGTCTACTGCCTGGGACACGGCATCCACCAGCCCTGCGGGCAGGCGGGCGCGGTGGGCGACCTGCCGCACCTGGCGGGCCGGGCCGTGTCCTGGTCCGGCTTCGGCATGATGATGGTCGCGTTCTGCGCGGGGCAACTGGCCGCGCGTTTCGTCGATGCCGATTATTCCAACGGCGCCTGGCCGATGGTCGTGCCCATGCTGCTGGCCGGCAGCGTGCTGGTGGCGATCGCGTTCTTCTGGCTGCCGCGTCTGCAACACCCGAAAAAGGAAACCACACCATGACCCGTTTGAATGTCGTTCGCGAGGGCGATGGCCCCATCGTCGTGCTCAGCCATGCGCTCGGTTGCGACCTGAGCATGTGGGACGGCGTGGCCGCGCAGCTCTCGCGCGCCCACACGGTGCTGCGCTACGACCACCGCAACCACGGCGCCTCCGAGGTGCTGCCCGGCGCGCTGCGCATCGAGACGCTGGCGCAGGATGCGGCCGAGCTCATCCGGCGCGAGGCGGGCGGCGAGCCGGTGCACTTCGTCGGCCTGTCGATGGGCGGCATGACGGGGCAGGCGCTGGCGGTGCGCCATCCCGAGCTGCTGAAGACGATGGTGATCGCCAATTCGGCCGCGCACTATCCCGACCAGGCGCCCTGGCGCGCGCGCGTGGAGACGGTCGCCGCCAGGGGCGTGGCCGCCATCGCCCCCGGCGCGGTGTCGCGCTGGATCACGCCGGCCTGGGCTGCCACGCCGGAGGGCGCGGAAGCCGCGAAGAAGCTGCACGACGTGCTGGTGCGCACCGACGCGCAGGGCTACATCGAGAGCTGCAACGCCGTCGCCGCCATCGATTTCCGCGAGAGCAACCACCGCATCGCCGTGCCCACGCTGGTGATCGGCGGGCTGCAGGACGAGGCCACGCCGATGGCGATGTCGCAGGCCATGGCCAGCGCCATTCCGCACGCCCGGCTGCAAACCATCGACGCGGCGCACCTGAGCGCGGTCGAGCGGCCAGTGGAGTTCGCACAGCTGCTGATCGATTTCTGGCGCAGCCTTTGAGTGCCGCTGGCAGTGCGTGGGGCCTAGGTGTATCCCGTATTTCGTGCGAATAACGGTTGCAGATGATCGATGATCGATCAAAGGGGCTCTGAATAGATTGTGACGGGGGCCGGGTGTTCCTAAAGTCCACCCCCATGCACCGCTCCATCGCCACCGTCTCGCTCAGCGGCACGCTCCGCCAGAAGCTCGAAGCCGTCGCCGCCGCCGGCTTCGACGGCATCGAGCTGTTCGAGGCCGACTTCATCAACTTCAAGGGCACGGCCGCCGAACTGGGCCGCATCGCCGGCGACCTGGGCCTGAGCATCGACCTGTACCAGCCGTTGCGCGACTTCGAAGGCATGCCCGAGCCGCAGTTCCGCCGCAGCCTGGAGCGCGCCGAGCGCAAGTTCGACCTGATGCAGGCCATGGGCGCGCCCATGGTGCTGTGCTGCTCCAACACCTCGCCGCTGGCCATCAACGATCCGTCGCTGGCCGCTGCCCAACTGCACGAGCTGGCCGA
The DNA here is from genome assembly GCF_056867935.1 of Variovorax sp. TLI9-5A. Classification (NCBI taxonomy): domain Bacteria; kingdom Pseudomonadati; phylum Pseudomonadota; class Betaproteobacteria; order Burkholderiales; family Comamonadaceae; genus Variovorax; species Variovorax sp. TLI9-5A. Next base: position 2,896,065 of record NZ_CP200310.1, read on the forward strand.
GCGCGCCGCGCGCCGCAACCTGCGCGTGGGCTTCGAGGCGCTGGCCTGGGGCCGCCACACCTCGCTGTACGGCCAGGCCTGGGAGATCGTGAAGCAGGCGAACCACGCTCACCTGGGCCTGATCCTCGACAGCTTCCACACGCTCTCGCTGAAGGACGACCCGGCCGGCATCGCCGCCATTCCGGGCGACAAGATCTTCTTCCTGCAGATGGCCGACGCGCCGCTGCTGTCGATGGATGTGCTGCAGTGGGCGCGCCATCACCGCTCATTCCCGGGGCAGGGCGACTTCGACGTGGTCGGTTTCTTCGAGCAGGTGCTGCGCGCGGGCTACACCGGGCCGCTGTCGCTGGAAATCTTCAACGACATCTTCCGCGAGACGCCGAATCGCCGCACCGCGGTGGATGCGATGCGCTCGCTGCTGTATCTCGAAAGCGAAGCACGCGGGCGCCTTGCAGCGCCTGTGGCGCCGCAGCGCGTGACGCTGTTCGATCCGCCGCCGGTGCCCGCGCTCTCGGGCCTGTCCTTCATCGAGTTCGCGGCCGATGAGGCTTCGGCCGCGACGCTGGCAACGCTCGTGAAGCAGCTCGGCTTTCGCCGCATCGGCAGGCATCGCTCCAAGGCGGTGACGCTGTACCGCCAGGGCGAGATCAACCTGATCGTCAATGCCCAGCCCGACTCCTTCGCGCGCGAGCGCTTCGAGGCGCATGGCACCTCGGTGTGCGCGCTGGGCGTGCGCTGCGACGATCCGCTGGCTGCGGTGGGCCGCGCCACCGCCATGCGCTCGCAGCGGCACGACAGCCCCGTCGGCCCCAACGAACTGCGTGTGCCGGCCATCGTGGCGCCGGGCGGCAACCTGATCCATTTCGTGCCCGAGGCGCTAGGCGCCGATGGCCTGTACGAGGTCGACTTCATCCTCGAAGACGAAGGCTCGGGCAGCAACGACGCCGGCCTGCAGCGCATCGACCACGTCGCGCTGGGGCTGGCGCTCGACCAGCTCGACACCTGGGTGCTGTTCACCCGCGCCGTGCTCGGCCTGGAGCCCGGCGAGAGCCTGGAGCTGGCCGACCCCTTCGGGCTGATCCGCAGCCGCGGCGTCGCCAATGCCGACCGCAGCCTGCGCCTCGTGCTCAACGTATCGCTGAGCCAGCGCACCCGCACCGCGCGCACGCTGAGCGTGACCGGCGGCGGCGCGGTGCACCACATCGCGCTGAGCTGCGCCGACATCTTCGAGACGGCCGCGAAACTGCGCGCCAACGGCACGCGCTTCGTGCCGATTTCCGACAACTACTACGACGACCTGGCCACGCGCATCGACATCGAGCCCGCGCTGCTTTCGCGCATGCGCGAGGCGGGCGTGCTCTTCGACCGTTCGCCGGCGGGCGACTACCTGCACATCTATACCGAGAGTTTCGAGGGCGGACTGTTCTTCGAGGTCGCGCAGCGCGTGGGCAACTACGACGCCTATGGCGCCCTCAATGCGCCGGCGCGCATGGCCTCGCAGGCGCAGGACTGACCGGTCGAGCGGCAGATTGATTGATTGACCGACAGAGAGCTGATTTCATTTTTTTCGTCACCACTGGAGACAACACATGGCAAACACCTCAGCCCGGGAGCCGCAAGGCAGGCACCAGTCGAAGAAGGCCGCTGCAAGCGGCTGGATCGGCTCGGCGCTCGAGTACTACGACTTCTTCATCTACGCCACCGCGGCGGCGCTGATCTTTCCGCAGATCTTCTTTCCCAAGGGCGATCCGACGACCGCCATCGTCGCCTCGCTCGCGACCTACGGCGTGGGCTATGTCGCGCGCCCCATCGGCGCCTTCGTGCTCGGCCACTGGGGCGACACGCACGGGCGCAAGCAGGTGCTGGTGCTGTGCATGTTCCTGATGGGCTTCTCGACCGTGGCGGTCGGCCTGCTGCCGACCTATGACCAGGTCGGCCTGCTGGCTCCGGTGCTGCTGGTGCTGCTGCGCCTGGTGCAGGGCTTCGCGGTGGCGGGCGAGATTTCGGGCGCGAGCTCGATGATTCTTGAACATGCTCCATTCGGGCGACGCGGCTTCTTCGCGAGCTTCACGCTGCAGGGCGTGCAGGCCGGCCAGATCCTGGCGGCCGCCGTGTTCCTGCCGCTCGCGCACTACATGCCCGAGGAAGCATTCAACTCGTGGGGCTGGCGCATTCCGTTCCTGCTGAGCTTCCTGGTGATCGTGGCGGGCTACATCATCCGCCGCGAGGTCGACGAGACGCCGGCCTTCGCCGAAGTCGACAAGAAGGGCGAAACGGCCAAGGCGCCGATCGTCCAGGCCTTCACCGACAGCTGGGCCGACATGCTGCGCGTGGTCTGCATGGCGCTGATGAACGTGATTCCGGTGGTGGCCACCGTGTTCGGCGCGGCCTATGCCGTGCAGGCCGCCTACGGCATCGGCTTCCAGAAGGACGTGTACCTGTGGATTCCGGTGCTCGGCAACATCCTGGCCGTGATCGTCATCCCGTTCGTGGGCAACCTCTCGGACCGCATCGGCCGCCGCCCGCCGATCATCATCGGCGCGCTGGCCTCGGGCCTGCTCTCGTTCGTGTACCTGTATGCCATCAGCATCCGCAACGTGCCGCTGGCCATCGCCATGTCGCTGCTAATGTGGGGCGTCGTGTACCAGGGCTACAACGCGACCTTCCCGAGCTTCTATCCGGAGCTGTTCCGCACCCGCAACCGCGTGTCGGCCATGGCCATCTCGCAGAACATCGGCACCACCATCACCGCGCTGCTGCCTGCGCTGTTCGCCGCCGTGGCGCCTCCCGGCTCCACCAACGTGTGGCTCACCGTGGGTGCCATCGCCTTCGCGGTGACGGTGCTGGCGGCCCTGGCCGCGCTGAGCGCACGCGAGACCTACCGCATCCACATGCGCGACCTGGGCGATCCGAACGCCGTGCCGGTCGACAAGCAGGAGTACGACCGCATGCGCGAGAAGACGATGCAGGACGCGCGCCTGGCCAAGGCTGCGGCCTGAGAGAGCAGGACACAGGGGCAGAGGGGGCGCAGGCCGAAGACCTTTCGCCTGCCAAGGGTTGTGGCGCCATGAAGAATGGCGCCATGACTACCCTCTCTTCGCCCCACCTCAAGATCGATTTCGTCTCCGATGTGTCCTGTCCCTGGTGCGCCATTGGCCTGAGCTCGCTCGAGGCGGCGCTCGGGAAGGTGGCACCGGAAATCACCGCGGACCTGCACTTCCAGCCCTTCGAGCTGAACCCGCAGATGCCTCCCGAAGGCCAGGACACCTTCGAGCACCTCAACCAGAAGTACGGCTCCACGCGCGAGCAGCAGGCCCAGTCGCGCGAAATGATCCGCCAACGCGGCGCGGCGGTGGGCTTCGAGTTCAGCCCCGAAGGCCGTCCGCGCGTCTACAACACCTTCAATGCGCACCGCCTGCTGCACTGGGCCGAGCTGGAAGGCCCGGCCAGGCAGGCGGCCCTGAAGAAGCTGCTGCTGAAGGCCTACTTCACCGACAGCCAGAATCCGTCCGACCCCGAAGTGCTGGTGCGTGCCGCCACCGAAGCGGGGCTCGACGCGGCCCGTGCCCGTCAGATCCTGGACAGCGACGAGTTCGCGCAGGAAACCCGTGAGCGCGAGCGCATGTACACCGACGCCGGCATCCACTCGGTGCCCGCGATCATCATCAACGACCGGCATCTCATTTCAGGTGGCCAGCCCGTCGAAGTGTTCGAGCGGGCCCTGCGCCAGATCGCGGGCGCTGCACCTTCGGGCCTTGCCACAGCCTGACTTAGCTGGCGCTTAGGCGCCAGCTTTGCGCAGCGTTACGACGGTAAAGACCGTCAACCCGAAGCAGGCTCCGGCGGTTGAGGAGGCGTCCCTGAACCACTGTCACACAGGAGCCCCGAAGATGAAGAAGAAAAGCCTAATCGCCGCGCTCGCCATCATGGCCGCGGCCTCGCTGCCGGCACTGGCGGACGAATACGGCAGGCACCCGTTCTACCTCCACGCCTTGTCCGACCTGCGCACCGCGGCCTGGAAAGTGGAGCACCGCCGCCCCGAGGACGGGCAGGTCTCGCGCGACGAGCAGGTGGTGATCGACGAGATCCACGCCGCCATCGGCGACCTGCAGCATGCGGCGTGGCTGGACGGCAAGCCCGTCGAATGGCGCGAGCCCACCGATGCATGGCTGCCGCGCGAAGGCCGCCTGCACGCAGCGGTCGATCTGCTGCGAAAGGTGCGCTCCGACGTCGCCCGCGAGGAAGACGATCCGCGCTCCCGGCCTTATCAGCAGCGCGGCCTGGAGCACGTCGACCTCGCGCTGGCTACCGCGCAGCACGCCATCGGCGACGTGCGCCACCACGACCTGCGCAGGGAGTAAGGGCGGTGCCGGCCACCGCTGTTTCGCCGATCTTCTGTTTCCCGATGCGGCGCGCGTCGATGGCGCTTGGCGCCTGCGCGCTCGCGCTGCTCGCGGCCTGCGCGAGCACGCCGGGGGACCATCGGCCGCTGGTTTCGGTTTCGCTGCCTTCGCAGCAGGTGGACGAGGCCACGCGGCTGCGCTGGCTCGACCGCGTGAGCTGGGGCGCCAATGCGAGCAGCGACGCGCAGCTCGCGAAGCGCGGCCTCCCGCTGTGGATGCGCGACCAGCTCAACCCGCGGCCCGCGCCACTGCCGCCGGCCGCGCAGGCGCAGATCGACGCGATGGAAATCTCGCGCACGCCGCTCGAGCGGCTCGTCACCGAACTCGACGCGCAGCGCAAGGCGGCCGATGCGCTGCCCGACGAAGACCAGAAGAAGGCCGCCCGGCAGGCCTACCAGCAGCGCCTCAACGCGCTGGTGCGCGAGGCGCAGCAGCGCTTCGTGCTGCGCGCGCTCTATTCGCCCAACCAGCTGCTGGAGCAGATGACCTGGTTCTGGATGAACCACTTCAACGTCAACCTGCGCAAAGACAACATCCGCGCGATGGTGGGCGACTACGAGGAGAACGCCATCCGCCCGCACGCGCTCGGCAGGTTCCGCGACCTGCTCGGCGCCACGCTGCACCACCCGGCGATGCTGCGCTACCTCGACAACGCGCAGAACGCGGCCAACCGCATCAACGAGAACTACGCGCGCGAGCTGATGGAGCTGCACACGCTGGGCGTGGGCGGCGGCTATTCGCAGGCCGACGTGCAGGAACTCGCGCGCGTGCTCACCGGCGTGGGCGTGAGCTACCAGCCGCTGGACGCGCCGCCGCCGAACGTGCGGCCGGCCGTGCGCGCCGACTACGTGCGCAAGGGCCTCTTCGAGTTCAACCCGAACCGGCACGACTACGGACCGAAGACGCTGCTGGGCCAACCCATCCAGAGCCGTGGGCTGGCCGAGGCCGACGAGGCGCTCGACCGCCTCGCGCGCGCACCGGCCACCGCGCGCTTCGTCTCGCGCAAGCTCGCCGTGTACTTCGTCTCCGACGATCCGCCGCCGGCGCTGGTCGATCGCATGGCTGCAGCCTTCACGCGCAGCGATGGCGACATCGCCATCACGTTGAAGGCGATGTTCGAGTCGCCCGAGTTCAGCGCCTCGCTGGGCCGCAAGTTCCGCGACCCGGTGCACTATGTGATGGCAGGCGTGCGCCTCGCGTACGACGACCGCGTGGTGACCAACGTGAACCCGATGCTCGGCTGGATCAACCGCATGGGCGAGCAGCTCTACGGCCACGAGACGCCCGACGGCTATCCGCTCAACGAGGCCGCCTGGGCCAGCGCGGGCCAGATGAACACCCGTTTCGAGATCGCGCGCGCCATAGGCGCCAACGGCGCCGTGCTGTTCCGCGCGGACGACAAGGCGCCGCTGGAGAAACCGGCGTTCCCGCCGCTGGCCGATTCGCGCGCGGTTCGCACGATGCAGGTCGGCATGAGCGCGGACACGCGCGAGGCACTGGCGCAGGCGAAGAACCCGCAGGAGTGGAATACCTTCCTGCTGGCTTCGCCCGAGCTGATGCGGCGGTAGCAAAGAGAAGATAGAGAGAAGACAAAGAAAAGGGGCATCCGTCATGCAACGTCGAGAACTCCTCAAGCTCGCGGCCGCCGCACCGTTCGCCGGCACCGCCGCCAGCGTGATGGCCGCGCCGTCCGCCGAAGGCACCAAGCTGCTGGTCGTGTTCCTGCGCGGCGCCTACGACTGCAGCAACCTGCTCGTGCCCACGAGCAGCGACTTCTACTACGCATCGCGCCCCAACATCGCCATCGCCCGGCCCGGCTCGCCCAACGGCGCGCTGCCGCTGGACGGTAACTGGGGCCTGCACCCCGCACTGGCGCAGAGCGTGATGCCGATGTTCCAGCAGAAGCAGGCGTCCTTCATCGCCTTCGCGGGCACGGACGACCTCACGCGCAGCCACTTCGAGACGCAGGACTCCATCGAACTGGGCCAGGCGCTCGACAAGCGCCGCGACTACCGCTCGGGCTTTCTCAACCGGCTGGCCGGAGTTCTCGGCGCGGGGCCCGTCACCGACGTGTCGCCCATCGCCTTCACCGACCAGTTGCCGATCTCGATGCGCGGCAACGCCAAGGCCGCCAACATGGCGCTGGCCGGCAATGCGCGCTCGGGCATCGACGCGCGGCAGAGCCAGGTCATCGCCTCGATGTACCGCAACACCACGCTGGCCCAGCCGGTGGCTGAAGGCTTCCAGGTGCGCGACGAGGTCATGCGCGCGGTGCAGGCCGAGATGGACGCCGCCAGCCGCAACGCCATGACCGCCAAGGGCTTCGAGCTGGTGGCGCGCCGCATGGCCTTGCTGATGCGCGACCGCTTCGACCTCGGTTTCGTCGACGTCGGCGGCTGGGACACCCACGTGGGGCAGGGCGGCGCCACCGGCTATCTCGCCAACCGCTTCGAGGAACTGGGCCGGGGTGTCGCCGGCTTCGCGCAGGAGATGGGCGACGACGCATGGCGCCAGACCGTGGTGGTCGTCATCAGCGAGTTCGGCCGCACCTTCCGCGAGAACGGCAACCGCGGCACCGACCACGGCCACGGCACCGTCTACTGGGTGCTCGGCGGCGGCCTTTCGGCGCAGGCCGGCGGGCGCGTGGTGGGCGAACAGCAGGCGCTGACGCAGGCGACGCTGTTCCAGAACCGCGACTACCCGGTGCTCAACGAGTACCGGGCGGTGTTCGGCGGGTTGTTCCAGCGGATGTACGGGCTGTCGCCGGCGCAGCTGGGGCGGGTGTTCGAGGGCGTGGCGCCGAAGGACTTGCGGCTGGTCTAGCAGCGTCGGCTCCAAGGCGGCATGAGCCATGATCCGGGCTGACACAGGAAGGATCGAGAAAGAAACATGGCCGCGATTGCCGAACACCTGCGAATGTCCGAGCTGCAGCGGCTCGGAGCATCCGCTCCGCTGATGCAGCTGGCTGCCGGCCAGTGCATCCACGAGGCGTTCCGGGACTCCTGCCTGGGGCCGCCGTTCTACGTCTACAACGGCGCGGACGTGCCCGAGGGGCCCACGCTGGTTCCGCTGTGGGATCACGGCAGCAGGGTCTGCGGCCTCCGGGCGGGAGAGGGGAGCCTGGAGTTCATCGAGTTCAGCATCGAATTGCCTCAGGACTTCGAAAGGGTTGCCGGCACCGAACAGGGATTCTGGGCGACGCGCTTCGACTTCCTCTATGAATGCGATCTGTCCGATGAAGTGTTGCTCGATGCCGCCGGACTGGTCGGATTCCGCTTCCTTGAGCGGTATCTGACGGCGAGGGAAGCCTTCGAGGAGCAGCTGGGCGGCTTCAGCGCCCACCGGGCGTGGCTTCAGGAGCTGGTCGCCGGCATCGACCGGGACGCCATTTCAGCCTGATCGCCGGGCGGGCTGCAGCACCGCCGAGAATCCCCGCATGCCTCACGCCGTTTCCCTTCTTCGCGCCGCACGCCTGGCGCGAAGCGCCAAGCCTTTTCTTGCCCGTGGCGGCTTCAAGCGCGAGCGTTGTGCGGGCTGCCGGCTGGTGCCCAGCCATTGCATGTGCGCCATCCGCCCCTCGGTCGCGACGCGCGCGGGCGTCTGCCTGATCATGGCGGACATCGAGCCGCTCAAGCCCACCAACACCGGCTGGCTGGTCGCCGACGTGGTGGCCGACACCTTCGCCTTCGGCTGGGCCCGCACCGAGGTCGACCCTGCACTGCTGGCGTTGCTGAACGATCCGCAATGGCAGCCCTACGTGGTGTTTCCGGGGCAGTACGCGGAGCCGGAGCGTGTGGTGCCGAGCGTCGAGCAGCCCGCCGCAAAGCGCCCGCTCTTCATCCTGTTCGACGCGACTTGGGCCGAGGCGCGCAAGATGTTCCGCAGGAGCCCTTACCTCGACCGGCTGCCGGTGCTGAGCCTTCGCCCGGAGCAGATCACGCAGTACAAGCTGCGCAACTCGGGCCGGGACGACCACTTCTGCACCAGCGAAGTCGCCGCGATGTGCCTGAACCTGGCGGGCGAGCATGCGGCAGGGCAGACGCTCGAAGCCTATCTGCCGGTGTTCTCGCACCACTATCTGCGCGCGAAGAACCAGCAGCCAATTGCGTGGGATGGTGCCGAGCACCAGCGGCTGCGCGAGGTAGTCGCCGCGCAGTCCGCGCAGGCTTCGCAGGCTTCGTAGAGGCCGACGGCGCCGCCGTCAGGCGATCATCGATTCGAGTTCCGCCGCCAGTTCGCGCGGCGCCGGCATTTCCTGGACGATGTCCTCGGTGATGCCGGCCGCGATGGCCGACTGGCTCGGCCAGACGCCGCCCAGGTTGCCCAGGTCCACGCCCTGGCGCTCCAGCGCCACGCGCCACACGGCCAGGTGCAGAACGCTGCCGAGCGCATCGGCATGCTCCAACTGGTCGGGGCTCACGAAGCTCGAAAGCCCGCCGACCAGATCGGGCGCGAAGCCCCAGCGCTGTGCCAGCGAGGCGCTCACGTCGCCGTAGTGGTAGCCGAATTCGACCAGCTCCAGCTGCGCGCGCCCCAGCGCCTCGAAGGGATGGAGGGCGTTCAGCGCGGCGATCCGGCCGGGCATCGCCTGCGCCATGATCAGATGGCCGATCGCATGCATGCTGCCCGCGGTGAATGCCAGGTTGGGGTCGACGTGCCGGGTCTTGGAAGCCAGGTACCGCGACGCCGAAGCCACGCGCAGGCTGTGCGCCCAGAAGGCCGGGAGGCTGACGCCCTCCACCTTCCTGAAGGAACCCGCCAGGCCCGAACTCACGACCACGGAGCGGATCGCGGAGAGCCCGAGCATCAGGATCGCGCCCTGTATCGAGGAAATCTTGCGCCGCAGCCCGAAGAGCGGCGAATTGATCATCTGCAGCACCTTGGCCGCCAGCACCTGGTCGAGTTCGATGCGATGCGCGACGGCCGAGAAGGACACGTCGTCGTCCCTCAGCATCTCCATCAGGTCGGAGACCACCCTCGGAACAGTGGGGAGCGACTCGTCATTGGCAAAGAGTTCGTCGAGTGTCTTCATGGCGCTGGGGAGGTGTTATGCCTTTGTATGCAATGGATTTTCTCCCGGCGCGCGCCTTGGCGGGGCCCCGGTTTGCGCCGATCCGTCATTTCTACGGATTCTGGTGGGGAGGGTTTACCCGGTGTGGGCGCATTTGGCACCGCGTACAGGCATTCCGTCGCATGGCGGTCGCCGCGGCGCGGGTGCGATGACATAGTCCGGCCGACTTCGCCGCAACCATCAACGAGCCAAGAGGACAAGAGGACGCCCCGCCATGATCAACAGAGAACGCCTGACCGCCAAGCTGGAAGGGGACTTCGTCGTGTTCCTCATCGGCATGCGCATCAACCAGCCGCTGAAGCTGCACAAATGGCTTCCCGTCGCAGCCGCCATGCCCCGCATGCTCAAGGAGCTCCAGCAGCAGCCGGAGCGCGGCCTGCTTCACGCCGAGCTGTGGTTCTCGCGCACGATCCTCGTGCTGCAGTACTGGCGCTCCATGGAGCAACTGCTGGCCTACGCCAAGGACAAGGAGGCCGAGCATCTCCCGGCATGGAGGGCGTTCAACAAGGCCATCGGCACTGACGGCTCCGTGGGCATCTGGCACGAGACCTATGCGGTGTCGCCCGGCACCTACGAGAACATCTACGTCAATATGCCGTCCTTCGGGCTCGGCGGGGCCGGAGCTCTTCAGAGCGTGGCGCAGGCCAATCGGTCGGCGGCTGCCCGGTTGAGGGCTACGAAGAGCGCCAGCGACGATCTGCACCTGCCTTGATGGCCCTCGGCAATGGCGCTGTGCCGGATTTAACGCGCAGGCGGGCAAGTTCCTGTGGCGCGGTAGCATGGTGCCAACCGCGGCAGACAATGCCCGCCTATGCCCAATTTCAGATTTCAGGAGAGCCTGATGGCTACCAATAACTCGGCCGCGATATTGGATTTGATAAGGGCAAACGCCCAAAAACTGCGCGCCGAGCAAGAAGAAGCCAATTCCGTCGATTGGTCTGCACGGCGGTCGTGGTGGCAGCAACAAATCCAGCAGCTCTACGAGCACCTCGATGAGGTCCTGCGTCCTCTGGCGGAGTCCGGGGATCTGCAAATCAGTCAGCGCCCCCAAACCATTCATGAGGAATCCCTGGGTCAATACGAAACGGAAACCCTGGAGCTTTCCATCGGGCGGCGCAGCGTCGTGCTGAAACCGATTGCCTCCGTGATCATCGGCGGAGTCGGCCGGATCGATCTTCAAGGTCCCGAAGGCACAGCAAGGCTGATCCTGGCGACTCCAGATGGACAGGACGATCGGGAATACAGGACCAATGCGAAGTGGCATGTCACAGCACCGAGCCGGCCCTTGCCGCTCGCGGAGATGGACGACAAGACCTTCCTCGAACTCTTTGCCCAACTCATAGGTATCCGGAGCGAGTAGTGCTCTTCTTCCCGAACAGACAGGGCTATCTGGAACCAGAGGCAATCTTCGAGTGGTATCAGATGTGCGCCGCGGCCATCGATTCGCATCGGGCGGCGTTTCTCAACTGGCTTTCAAACGGGGCGACCGGCGTTCCTCCGTCGCCGCTCCCGTCCGCACTGATCGGCGGCACACGTGAAGATGTCGTCGAGCATTTCGATCAGGTTGCCAAGGAGCTGGAGCTTTCGTCGGTTCTCTGGCTGGTGACCGCGTGCGAAGGGCGCCTGAGAGTCGATCTGCGGACACGATTGAAAGACCAGGACTTTCTGGCCACGCGTCTCCAGATCGCGAGAAATGGCCGGGCGCAAGAGTTCCTGGTTCCCCTGGAGGACGAGGGAATCTTCGATGCCTGGAAGGCCTTCATCCGAGGGCATGTCACCGGGCCGCTTCAAGACCAGGCAGTCAATGCGATGGGGTCCGTGAAGCCGCTCATCGATCTGCGGCACTGGCTGGCGCACGGCCGCTATTGGCAGACCAAGGTGTCGACCACTGCCCAGACGCCGGCGGCTGTCAGGAATGCAGTCACCCAGTTTTTCCGTTTGCTCGATCAATGCGCGACAAAGGCGGGTATCCGTGCGGTGGCGTGAAGGCTGACCAGGCGATGGCTGGGGCTATGAACTGCTCCTGCCCGCAACCGGCGCATGCAGCGCCATCAGCTCGCCGCCCGGCAGGTGCCGCTATTCGCCCGCAGTCCGCTCCAACGGCTTCCTGTTCGTGTCGGGGCAGGTCGGCAGCCGCGAGGACGGTTCGCCCGAGCCTGACCTCGAAGCGCAGGTGCGGCTCGCCTTCAAGAACCTGAACGCGGTGCTGGGCGCCGCCGGCTGCACCTTCGACGACGTGGTGGACGTCACCGTCTTCATCGTCGACCCGGAAACGAACTTCGAGAAGGCCTGGAAGATCGTGCCGGAGTTCTGGGGCGATGCGCCGCATCCCACGCTGACCGGCATCGGCGTGACCTGGCTCTATGGCTTCAAGTTCGAGATCAAGGTGATCGCGAAGCTGCCCGGCAACGGCGAGAGCTGAATCGCTCGCGAAACCGAGGAATGACGACTTTCTTTGTATGGAGACTGCTGTACAGCCCGATCGACCTGCTCCCCCAGAGGCCGAACCTCACTCGTTCAAGTGATGCATCGCCCCGCGAATTGACCCACATTCCGCCCTGAGATCCGTGACTATCGATCGTTCGGCGTGGGGAACGATCACTTCATCGCATCAGCAGTCCCCCGCATTGAAAGTCCCGGCGCCTTCGATGGAAAGAGGGCGCCTTGCGTCCATTCATCCATCCACTCGAGCAAGGAGCACAGCATGTCTTTCAAGATTCTCTGCTGCGACGGCGGCGGCATTCGTGGCGTCATCACGGCGTTGTTGATCCAGGACCTGGACAAGAGCTTCGGCATCGTCGCGGGCGCGAACGGCTTTGCCGGCACGTCCACCGGCGGGCTGATCTCGCTGGGGCTGGTGAATGGCGTGGCCATCGGCGACATCGTGAATGTCTACGAGAACGACGGCGCCACGATCTTCAAGCCCAATGGCTGGCTGCTGGACGCGCAGGTCAAGCAGCAGGACAGGGCCCCGGCGCGGTCGACCGAAGAGCTGCTGGGCAGCGGCCCGGGCATCTTCGAGTGCCAGTACGTCAACACCGGCCTGCAGCAGGTCGCGCAGCAACTGGTGGGCAGCGGAGCGCTGTCATCGGCGAGCCGCTTCGTAGCGGTCAACTCCGCGCGGCTGTGGGACCCGAGCCAGAACAGCTGGGAGCCCTGCACCATCTCCAACGGCCCGAGCAACGCCTATCGCGGCATCAGCATGGTGGACGCCGCGCTGGCCACCTCGGCCGCGCCGACCTACTTCCCGCCATACCAGGTGGGCAGCTACGGCTACTTCGCCGACGGCGGCACCTTTGCCAACAACCCTTCGATGACGGCGATGGTGGAGGCGATCTACCAGGGCTACGCGAGCGCTCCGTCCGACGTCCTGATGCTGTCGCTCGGCACCGGCGTGAACCCGGTTGGCATTTCGCCCGGCTCGGTGTCGAACCCGCTGGACTGGGGCGTCACCCACTGGCTGTGGCCCTTCAGCAATGGCACGGTGCCGGCGACGGCGCTGCTCAACCTGACGATGGATGCCACCGCCGAACTGGCGGCGATCCAGGCCGGCCAGCTGCTCGGCGGCAACTACATGCGCGGCAACGTGCCGCTGGCCCAGCCCTTCGGCCTGGATGACTACAAGAACGTCGGCCAGTTGGTGAGCGCGACGCAAAGCTACATCAAGACCTCGCCCGAGTGGGCGAATGTGCGCAACTGGGTCGAGGCGAACTGGACCTGAGTCTGAGCCTGAGCCTGAGCGGGGATGGCGGTGCGAGCCGATCCGTCTCCCCATCCATCGCATGCTCCCAATGCTCGTCGAGCATGCGGCGTCCACGCGCGGCGCAGACCTTGCGGGCGTCGGCCTCCTTGAACGTCGACGCATCGGGCAGTCAGCTCAGCCGCTGGCCGGACCCTTTTCAGGCAGCAAGGCGTCCATGACGAAACGCGTCGGTCCACTGGCGCCCCGGTCGCTGACCGCGAGGCCCAGCTGCCGCCACAGAGCCGGGCTGAGTGGACGCACGGCGATGCGAGGGTCGCGCGCGCTCTCGTGCGATTCCTCCGGCAGCAGCGCCGCTCCGTAGCCCGCGGCAACCAGTGTCCTGATCGCGTCGTTGTAGTTGAGTTCGATGCGCGGCCGGCAATGGACGCCAGCCGCGGAGAACCATTCCGCGGTAAGCCTGTAGAGGCGCGTGGAGGAGTCGTTCATGATCAACGGCTGCTGAGCCAGCCACTGCGGAGTCAGCCGCCTCGGTGCCTTCCAGTCCGCCGGCAGGAAGGCGACGACCGCCTCGCGCCGCAGGGGCGTGACATGGACGCCCCGCACGGGCGCCTGCGGCAGCGCCACGACCGCCAGATCCAGGCTGCCTGCTGCGAGCCGGGTCATGCTCTCGTTGGAGGTCAGCACCTGCACGTTCACGTCGATGCCGGGATGGTTGCGGGCGAGGCGTCCGAGCGCGGGCGGCAGCAGATGCGCGATGGCACCCGTCGAGGCGCCCACCCTCACGCGGCCTGTTTGGCCCGCGAGTTGGCGTCGAACGTCCTCCACTGCTTCGTCCGCGTCGGCCAGCAGCCTGCGGGCACGCGCAATGAAGCGCTCTCCCAAGGCGGTTGCTTGCGCGGGCCCCCGTCCCCGGACGAGCAGCTGGCCGCCCAGGCGCGACTCCAGTTCAGCGATCTGGACGGTGACCGTGGGGGCCGCCAGGTGAAGGGCGCGTGCGGCGTTGGCCAGGGAGCCGAGGTCGGCGATGGCGACAAGGGTGCGCAGATGGTCGAGGCTCAGTTCCCGCATGACGCCAATTTAACTTTTCTTAATCCTGGGTTCCATATATTTAGCTGGAGCCATCGAGGTCGGATGCCTACGATCGCGCTCCATGGACCTCAAAATCTTCATCGACGGCGATCAGGGCACCACCGGCCTTGACTTGCAGAACCGGCTCAGGGGTGGGGAATTCCGCGTCCGCACATTGCCGGCGAACCTGCGCAAGGACGCGGCCGCCCGAAGGGCCGCTCTCAACGAGTGCGACATCGCCATTCTTTGCCTGCCCGATGCAGCGGCGCGCGACGCGGTGGCGATGATCGAGAACCCTTCGGTGCGCGTGATCGACGCCAGCTCGGCTCACCGCACCAGCCCGGGCTGGGTCTACGGCCTGCCCGAACTCGATGCAGGGCAAGGCGAACGCATTGCCACGGCAGCGCGGGTTACGAATCCGGGCTGTTATCCCACCGCCGCGGTTGCCCTGCTGCGACCGTTGACGGATGCGGGCCTCCTGCCCGCCGACTATCCGCTTGCCATCCATGCCGTCTCGGGCTATTCCGGTCAGGGCAGGGCGGGGGCGGAAGCGCACGAGGCCGGGGCGGGAGCGCATTCGTTGAAGCTTTACGGTCTTGCACTCGAGCACAAGCACGTGGCGGAAATGGAGACCTACGCCGGCCTGACGCAGCGCCCCATCTTCGTGCCGGCCTATGGCAGCTATCGGCAGGGCATCGTGCTCACCGTCGGATTGCACGCGCGAATGCTTCCCTCCGATGTCTCGGGCGTGCGCATCCACGAATGCCTTGCGCAGCGATACCGCGACGCGGCGCACGTTCACGTGCTGCCGATGTCGTCCGCCGTGCCGATGACCGAGCTGGACCCGCAGGTCCACAACGGCTCGAACGATATGAGCCTGGCCGTTGCGTGCAATGAGCGCACGGGTCAGATCGTCCTGGGCGCGGTTCTGGACAACCTTGGCAAAGGCGCCGCGGGGGCGGCTGTGCAGAACCTGCGATTGATGGCAGCCGAGATGGAGACGGCGTAGCGAGCTGATATCGACGGCAACTGCCGAGGCCGCGCCGTCCAACTCGTTACGTGGCCTGCAGCGGCCCGGCGAGCTTATAGGTATTGATAAGGAGGCCGGACGGCGTCGTCTTGGTGCTGGCGAGTTCGAAGGAGCACCCCGGCGTCCCCTCGGCGAAGAGGCGCTTGCCCGTACCCACCAGCACCGGATAGACGATCAGCAGGACCTCGTCCGCAAGCCCATGCTCCAGCAGCGCCGACGTCAGCGTGGAGCTGCCCCACAGCACAAGGTTGGGGCCTGCCTGCGACTTGATGCGCCGCACGCCCTCGACCAGATCCGGCCCGACGCCTTCGAACGGCCCCCATGCGAGGCTCTCCGGGCGATGGGTGACGACGAACTTGGTCGCTGCATTCAAGCCATCCGCCATCGGACCGGCCGGCGCCTTCGGCCAATAGTCCGACCACATGTCGTACGTGCGCCGGCCCAGCAGCAGATCGAAGCGCCCGCCGTGCGCGGCGAGCACCTCGTCCCGGCCGGCGGGAGTCCGGTAAGGTGCCGTCCAGTCGGCATAGGGGAAGCCGTCTTCGCTGGAAGGCTGGATCACGCCGTCGAGCGACACGTGCTCCATGAGCTTGAGCTTTCTCATCCGGGTCTCCGTGTTTGATGGTTGGGGTTGGAGGGACTGCGGATGCTGAACTGCTCTTGGCCTTCGCGCAACTCCGCCGGGACGGCAGGCCGTCGCCGTGGCTTTCGGAGTGCGCCGAGAATGCGCCCACCAACCCCAGGAACATGAAACTCCCGGCATTCAGGAGTCTCTGCGCCGCTGAAGCTGGCCGATGGCCGCAAGCGGACAGCCACTCGCTTCACGGTGAACAAGGCCTCTCATGACGGCGACACACTTCTCCCTGCCCGCCGTACGCGGCGGATTGCTCGCGCTGCTTGCGGCGCTTCTCTTCGGCGTCAGCACGCCGCTTGTCCAGCATTTCGGCAAGGGACTGGGGGCATTCACCACCGCCGCGTTGCTGTATGCGGGCGCGGCCGCCGTCGGCATGGCCTCGCGTCAGCGGATAGAGCGGGAAGCCCGCGTGGTGCGAGGCGATGTTCCCCGGCTCCTGTCGATGGCCGCCTTCGGTGCGGTGCTCGGGCCCGTGGCATTGGCCTGGGGGCTGCAGCACACGAGCGGCACCAGCGCGTCGCTGATGCTGACGCTGGAAGCTCTCTTCACGGCGCTGCTGGCGCGGCTGCTGTACCGGGAGACGATGGACCGCCGCGTCTGGGCGGCGATGCTGCTCCTGCTCGTCGGCGGCGCGGCGCTGGTCCTGGACCAGGGGCGCAGCGGCGCCGCGCAGCTGTGGGGGATGCTCTCGGTGCTGCTTGCCACCGCCGCCTGGGGCGCGGACAACACGCTCTCGCGCGCGCTGGCGGAACGCGACCCGGGGCAGGTCGTGCTGGGCAAGGCGGCAATCGGGACGGTGGCGACGACCGTTCTCGCCTGGCTGCTCGGCGAGCCGTGGCCGGCGTGGAGCGTCGCGCTGGCGCTGTTCGCGATCGGCGCCAGCGGCTACGGGCTGAGCCTGCGCTTCTACCTGCTCGCTCAACGTGCCTTCGGTGCGGCGCGCACCGGCTCGGTCTTCGCCTTCGCGCCGTTCATCGGCGCAGCCTTCGCCATCGCACTGGGCGATCGAAGCGGAACATGGGTGATGGCCGCGGGCGGCGTCCTGATGATGCTGGGGGTGGCGCTGCACCTGGCGGAGTCGCACGGCCACGAACACGAGCACGAACGCCTGGAGCACGAGCACGCGCATCGCCATGACGACGGCCATCATGACCACACGCATGACGTGCTCCCGGTAGGAGCGCACAGCCACTCTCATGTGCATGAGCCGAGGCGCCATGCGCACCCTCACGTTCCCGACGTGCACCATCAGCACAGCCACTGAACCGCCGAACCGGCGCCGTCCGGCGGCGCCTACTCGCCGTGCAGCCGGTTCCGCCGCATGGCGCGCCAGAGCGTGAGGTCATAGACGATCTTCAGAAGCCCGCACGCGACGAGCGGCGACGAGATCCATCCGGCAGCGAACAGCGCGCCGCTGAGCGTCGGGCTGATGGCCGCGGCGAGGCTCCTCGGTACGGCTGTGAAGCTCGCAGCGGCATTGCGTTCGGCCGGCGTCACCACGGTCATCACATAGGCCGTTCGCGCGGGCACGTCCATCGAGGACAGCGAGCTGCGGATCATCAGCAGGCCCAGCGCGACCGGCAGGCTGGGCGCCAGCGCGGCAAGCACGAGGCAGACGTTGGCGGGCAGGTGCGTGAAGACCATGGTGTTGAGCAGGCCGACGCGCTGCGCAACCAAGGGCGCCGCCAGTTGCGATGCGGCGCTCAGCAGGCCCGTCCAGAAGAAGAACACGCCGGCCTGGGTCAGCGAGAAGCCGAACCGCTCCAGCAGCCAGAGCGACATCAGCGCGTTGACCGTGAGCCCGCCGGCGAACGCATCGACGCTGAAGAGCGCCGCCAATCGCATCACGACGGGGCGAGAGGGCCCCAGCGGCGCGGGCGCTACGGGCAGGCCGTCTGCGTTGCCGGCGCCTGCATGGGTGGGCAGGTTCCGATAAAGCCGGAAGACGGCCAGTCCGATCACGGCGTAGACCACGAACATCCCGCGCAGTGCGTCGAGCCGTGCGAAGCCGGTGTGCCGGACCAGCCAGTCGGGCACCGCCGCGGCCAGCGCTCCCAGGGCTGCGCACAGGGCACCGAGCAGGCTGTAGCGGGCGAACAGCGCGGTACGCGCATGGCCCTGCGCCGCACCGGCCAGCCGGGTGTGCTCCAGCGGAAGAAATACGCTGACGTCGCCCGAGCTGGGGTTGAGCGTGCCGATCACCGCGACGAGCAGCAACGGCCAGAACGAGGAAAGCCCCGCGAAGCCAAGGCCGGTGGCAGCCATCAGCAGGGCCGCGCCGCGAAGCAATCGCCCCGCAGCGAAACGGTATCCCCAGACGCCGACCGCCAGCGTTGCGAGCGCCGAGCCCAGCATCGTTGCCGTGCTGACGATGCCGACCTCCAGTGTTCCCAGCCCTAACGAAAGCAGATAGGCCGGCAGCAGCACGGCCATGTACCCGTCGGCGAAGGCGCGGAGTCCCCGGGCGACGAGCACGGGCAGGGCGCCGGGATCGGCCCCGGAGGGCAGCAGCCGCATCAGGCCGCAGCGTGGGCGAGGCATGGACGGCGTGCTCATCGGGTCGCCTCGGTCGAGGCCGGGGGGCGGATGTGCAAGAAGCTCTCCTCGCCGATCCGGCGCCGACGCTCGACCAACTCGACATGCAAGTTCGCGATCTGGCCAGCGGGGCCGCCGAAGCCGATGAAGCCGATGAAGCCGATGAAGCCGAGCTTCAGCCAGAAGCGGAAGGCTTCGGCAAAGGAGGCGGGCTCGGGGGGCGCGGAGAGCGCGGGTGACGTGTGAGGCAAGGCGGTGTCCACGGAAGTCTCCGTTGTGAGTCGCCAGCGCTTGGACGGGACACCGTCTTTCCTTGCAGATCGGGAGGCTGTTTTCCCGGGGAACGATCCTAGCAGGGCACGGGCACCTTGCCTTGGAACGTGCGCTGCGAACAATGTCTCTGCCCAAGGCAGCTCTGGATTCGGGCTCTTGACGCCCTTCGGCTACAACGCTTACATTGCCCCCGCCTCGTGATGAGCGAGGCCGGGTTTGACAGCCCGCCGACATCCTGCGACGAGAGCCGCAGCCACCGCACTGGTCTGCGGCTTTTTCGTTTGCGCCTAATTTTTAGGCGGCTCGAACGGGAGGGCTCGCGCCCTGCCGGTTTCCGCAAGGATGTCCCGGTCTGTCAACCCGTTCGAGCTGCCGCCCTCGTTTGACAGCGGGTGCGTCGGTTTCTGCAAATCGACATCCTTGGGAGGCCCACTCATGGCCAATGCTTCTTCAAACGACGCGGCAAGCGCCAGCGCTCGCTGCGCTTGCGCTCCTTATCGTCCCTCCGCCCAGTTCAAGCCCTTCGAGTGGGTCCAGGGTGACCGGCTCGGCGATTCGTCCCGGCAAGACCAGGCCGCATTCCTCAACGATGCACGCGACGTGGTGCAGGGCGCGCAGACGCTGGTGCAACTGCTCGGCTGGGACGAAGACCGGCGCGATGCCGCTTCGTCCGACGCAGACCCCGCGCCGCTCTTCGATGCCTGCCAGCGAAGCTCGCTGCAGCGGCTTCTGTCGGCGACGCTGGGGCTTCTTCATGCGCGGATCGAAAGCCAGTGCGAGGCGCTGACGGGGTAGGGCCTCAATTGCCCGGCGGCATCCGCTCGAATCTCGTCAGCGCCGGGTCCAGCATGTCCCATTCGTACCCCCGCACGGCATAAGTGACCGCCTGCGGCCTGAACCGGCCCGGGTCATCAAGACTCGCTGCATGCACGGTAATGACATCCGGCATCGCCGCATAGGTCATGTACACGGGCGAGCCGCAGGTGGGGCAGAACGCGCGGGTTTTCACGTTGCCGCTGTCGCCGACCATGTCCCACAGCGTGGCGCTGCCCGTCTGCTTCGCGCCGCCGCGCATGAAGCTCAGGTACGAGCCGTGGCCGGTGCCGCTCTTGTGCTGGCAGTCGAGGCACTGGCAGTGGTTCTGGAAGATCGGCTCGGACGGGATCTCGTAGCGGATCGCGCCGCAGGCGCAGCCGCCGGTGTAGGAGGGGGCGTGGCTCATTTCACTTTTCCTTCGGATGTTGGTTGTTTCTCCAGCGAATGGGGCTGGGTGCAGCCAATCTAGGGGAGCCGGTGCGGGGTGGGGGAGTAACAAGTTCGTCGCGAGTCGGTCCGCGAACGCATCGATGGGCGACCGATGGAATCCGAAAGTAATGCGAAAGAGTTGCCAATCTGGCGTCTTCTGCCTTGAGTTCTTACAACTCGGCCCCGTTCGTGCCGCTTTCCGACGGTAAAGTCCTGTCTCCCGTTTCGGACTATTTCCGAATCTTTTCCTGCCGCCTCCACTCCCGGTCGCTTTCCCGCCTTCTCGCGCGCTCTCTTCTCCATGTCCAACCTCATCGTGCACGGCGGTACGCCGCTGCGTGGCCGCATCACCCCTTCCGCCAACAAGAACGCAGTGCTGCCGGTGCTCTGCGCCACGCTTCTTACCTGGGAGCCGCTGCGCCTGCATGGCGTGCCCGACATCACCGATGTGCGCAAGATCCTGGACATCTTCCGCACCCTGGGCAGCGACGTGCGCATGGACCACGAAACGGGCACGCTGGAGCTGCACCACCGCGAGACGGCCTTCGACGCATCGCGCCACCGGCTGCCGGAGGAGATGCGCTCGTCGATCATGCTGGTGCCGCCGCTCTTGGCGCGCTTCGGCGTGGCGCGGCTGGAGGACAACGTCAAGGGCTGCACGCTGGGCGTGCGCGAGATCGATCCGCACGTGGAGGTGTTCCAGCGCTTCGGCGGCGAGGTGGAGCGCACCGAGGGCTCGCTGCTGGTGCGCAGCAAGGGCAGGCTGATGCCCACCGACCACTGGCTGGACTACGCCTCGGTCACGACCACCGAGAACTTCGTGCTGTGCGCCGCGGCCACCGACGGCGCCTCGACATTGACCAATGCAGCCTCGGAGCCGCACGTGCAGGAGTTCTGCCGCTTCATGTCGATGATCGGCGTGCGCATCGATGGCATTGGCACCTCGCGGCTCACGGTGCACGGCGGCGGCACGCTCAAGGGCGGCGAGTTCCGCTTCGATGAAGACTTTCACGAGATCACCACCTTCCTCGCCCTGGGCGCCATCACCGGCGGCGACGTGATCGTGCGCAACAGCGCGCCCGAGAACTTTCCGCTGCTCGACCGCACCTTCGCCAAGTTCGGCGTGCAGATCGAGCACAAGGAAGGCTGGTCGCGCGCGATCCGCAGCGGCCCGCTGAAGGTGCAGACGCCGTTCACGAGCAACGTGCTCACCAAGGTCGAGGCGGCGCCGTGGCCTTACTTTCCGGTGGACCTGCTGCCGATCTTCATCGCGCTGGGCGTGCGTGCCGAAGGCAACGCGATGTTCTGGAACAAGGTGTACGACGGCGCACTGGGCTGGACTGGCGAGCTCTCGAAGTTCGGCGCGCACGTGTTCTCGTCCGACCCGCACCGGCTCATCACCTTCGGCGGCAATCCGCTGACGCCGGCGGTGGTCGAGAGCCCGTACATCATCCGCGTGGCGATAGCGCTCTTCATGGTGGCGGCGAGCATCGAGGGCCGCTCCGAGATCCGCAATGCGGCGCCGATCCGCCGCGCGCATCCGCGCTTCGTGGAGAACCTGCGCAGCCTGGGCGTGCAGGTGGAGTGGACCAGCGAGGAGTGAGCTGAAGCGGGGCGATGACCCTGCCGCCGCGGCGACCTCCGGCTTGGCCGGAGAATGGCCGGCATTCGACAAAACAGAAGGAGCGCCCTCGAATGACCACGCTGCAACAACTCCTCGGAACGGATCTCCCGCTCATCCAGGCCCCGATGGCCGGCATACAAGGCAGCGCAATGGCCATCGCGGTCAGCAACGCCGGCGGCCTGGGCTCCCTGCCGGCAGCTATGCTGGGCACCGACGCCCTGCGCAGCGAGATCGCCGCGATCCGCGCGGGCACCGACAAGCCTTACAACGTCAACTTCTTCTGCCACACGCCGCCCGTGCCCAGCGCCGAGCGCGAGGCTGCCTGGCGTGCCGCGCTGGCACCGTATTACACCGAGTTCGGCATCGACGCAGCGAGCATTCCCACCGGCCCGGGGCGCAACCCCTTCAGCGCCGAAGTGGCTGGGGTGGTGGCCGAGTTCCGGCCTGCGGTGGTGAGCTTTCATTTCGGGCTGCCCTCCGAGGAGCTGATGGCGCAAGTGCACGGCTGGGGCGCGAAGGTGCTGGCTTCGGCCACCACGGTCGAGGAGGCGCAGTGGCTCGAGGCGCGCGGCGTGGATGCCGTCATCGCGCAAGGGCTCGAAGCCGGCGGGCATCGCGGCCATTTCCTGTCCCACGACCTGACGCGGCAACTCGGCACCTTCGCGCTGTTGCCGCAGCTGGTGCATGCCGTCAAGGTGCCGGTGATCGCGGCCGGCGGCATCGCGGATGCGGCCGGCGTGGCCGCCGCCATGGCGCTGGGCGCGGCGGGTGTGCAGATCGGCACGGCCTACATGCTGACGCCCGAGGCAACCACCAGTGCGATCCATCGCGAGGCGCTCAAGAGCAGGGCCGCGCGGCACACGGCGCTTACCAATCTCTTCACCGGCCGGCCGGCGCGCGGCATCGTGAACCGCGTGATGCGCGATCTAGGCCCCATCGGCGCGGCGGCGCCGGAGTTTCCGCTGGCCACTTCAGCCATCGCGCCGCTGCGTGCCAAGGCCGAGGCGCAGGGCAGTGGCGACTTCTCCCCGCTGTGGTCGGGGCAGAACGCGACCGGTTGCCGCGAGATCCCGGCAGCCGAGCTCACGCGCGAGCTGGCGCGAGGGTTCCGCTGAAGAAAAGAAAGAAGAAGGAAAGAGAACCAGAACCATGACCCAGCTTCACCTGCCCCTGAAATTCCTCGCGCACGGCGCGAAACCCGATGTGCGCGAGCCCTGGCTGCTGGTGCTGATGCACGGCGTCGGCAGCAACGAGCAGGACCTGTTCGGCCTGGCGCGGATGATGCCGCCGCAGTTCCACGTGCTGAGCCTGCGCGCTCCCTATGTGCTGTCGCCCGACGCCTATGCGTGGTTCGAGTTCCAGGTGCTGCCCAACGGCGAGCGCCGCATCGACGAGGAGCAGGAGCGCGAAAGCCGCTTTCTCGTCAGCGAGATGCTCGCCTCGGCCGCGCAGCAGCTGGGCGTGCCGCCGGAGCGCGTGATCGTCGGCGGGTTCAGCCAGGGCGGGATCATGGCGCTGTCGCTGCTGCTGACCAAGCCCGCGAGCGTGCGCGCCGCGATGGTGTGGCACAGCCGGCTGCTGTCTCAGGTGGTGCCGCACATCGCGCCGCCCGAGGCCTTCGAGGGCAAGGCGCTGTGGGTGAGCCATGGCAGCGCCGACAACGTGATTCCGCCGAGCGCGGCGCAGGCCACGCGCGATCTGGCGCGCACCTTGCCGCTGGCGCTGTCGGGCACGGACTTTCCGGGCGCGCACGAGATCCGTCCGGCCGAGCTGCAGGCCACGCTGGCGTGGTTGCAGGCACTCAGCGCGCAGACCGGCGCGGCATGAGCGGCTGAACTTGAGCGCGGTCGCCGCGTCACAGGGCGTTACGACGAGGCGGGCCGGCCATGACCCGATCTGGTGCACCATAGCCGCTCGCCTTCCTGACACTCCAGCACAAGGAACCCGCCCCTATGTCCGATAGCGACACCCGCGACGCCCCCGAGTTCAGACCCCGCCGCGAAACGCCCATGGGAACCATCGTCGTCGCGGTGCTCGTGCTGCTCGCGGCCGGGTTCTTCGGCTGGCGCTGGTACCAGCAACAGCAGCAGCCGCCCGAGACCACGCCGGTGGCCGCGGCGCCGAACGACGGAACGCCGCCCCCGCCGGCACCTGCGCCTGCACCTCAATCCCAGGAACCGCGAAACCCGATGGACGGGATCGCGGTGCCCGACGCGGGGCTCACGAACGCCACCGACACGGATACGCGCGTGATGAAGGCGCTCGTCGACCTGTTCGGCAGCAAGAACGTGGCCGACTTCCTGCAGTTCGACGGCATCGTGCGCCGCTTCGTGGCAACGGTGGACAACCTCGCGCGCGAGCAGGCGCCAGCGAGCGCGTGGCCGGTGCAGCAGACGAAGCAGCGCTTCATCACTTCGGGGCAGGGCGACAAGCAGGTCATCGCCGCCAACAATGCGGCGCGCTACAACCCCATGGTGCTGTTCGCCGAGTCGGTCGATCCGGCGAAGGCGGCCAAGGCCTATGCGCGGCTCTATCCGCTCTTCCAGCAGGCCTACGAAGAGTTGGGCTATCCGGGGCGCTACTTCAACGACAGGCTCGTCGCGGTGATCGACCACCTGCTGCAGGCGCCCGAACCCGCCGGCCCGGTGCAGGTGCGGCTGGTCGAGGTGAAGGGCGACATTCCCTCGCAGCGCCCGTGGGTGCGCTACGAATACGCCGATCCGCAACTGGAGGCCATGTCCTCGGGTCAGAAGATCATGGTGCGCATGGGGCTGGAGAACGAGCGCAAGCTGAAGGCCAGCATGCGCGCCTTCCGCGAGCAGATCGCCACGGGCGACGTGGCGAAGAAGAAGCAGCCCTGACTGACGGCGGCGCCGAGGTGGCCGTGGGCCTCCTCCGGCGCGCCGTGTAGGCGCGCACCGATTGCACGGGAGCCGGGTGTCGCCGAGGCTTGGGTTCCGAAACCAAGCTCCGGAGGACCACCGTATGAACCAGATGAGCGTCGACCTCTACCAGAGTGCCACCGATTCGGAGAAATTCCTCGCGCTTCCCGCGGGCACCGATCCTGACGAACTCATGGGCCCGATGACCTTCGACCGGGACTACGCGCAGATCAGGCGCTACCGCGAGGCATTCCAGTTCGATCCGTCGCAGGCCTATGCGGGCGTCAACGCCGCCAAGATCGCGGCGGACATCCTGACCGTGAAATGGGCGACCTACCGCCGCGAGCCTTCGTCATCGTAGAAGGACGCGGCTTCGCGGCTTCTGCTTGCTCAGGCCTCTTCGGCTTCCTCGCTGTACTCGCTCACCGGCACGCAGCTGCAGAACAGGTTGCGGTCGCCGTAGACGTTGTCGACGCGGCCGACCGGCGGCCAGTACTTGGCGCTCTTGAGCGCGGCCAGCGGGAAGGCGCCGAGTTCGCGCGAGTAGGGGTGGCTCCACTCGCTGCCCAGCAGGCTCGCGGCCGTGTGCGGCGCGTGCTTGAGCGGGTTGTCTTCCTTCGGCCAGACGCCTTCCTCGATGCGGCGGATTTCGCCGCGGATGGCGATCATCGCGTCGATGAAGCGGTCGAGCTCGGCCAGCGGCTCGCTCTCGGTGGGCTCCACCATCAGCGTGCCGGGCACGGGGAAGCTCAGCGTGGGCGCGTGGAAGCCGTAGTCGATCAGGCGCTTGGCCACGTCCTCGGCGGTGACGCCGCTGGTGTCCTTGAGCGGGCGCAGGTCGAGAATGCACTCGTGCGCGACGTGCCCGTTGGGGCTCGCGTACAGCGTGGGGTAGTGGTCCTTCAGGCGCGCGCTGATGTAGTTGGCGCTGAGGATGGCCGTCTCGGTCGCGGCCTGCAGGCCCTTGGCGCCCATCATGCGGCAGTACATCCAGCTGATCGGCAGCACGGCCGCATTGCCCAGCGGCGCGGCCGACACCGCGCCCACGCCGTTCGACGGCACGCCGGCCGTGGCATGGCCCGGCAGGTAGGGCACGAGGTCTTCGACGACGCAGACAGGGCCCACGCCCGGGCCGCCGCCGCCGTGCGGAATGCAGAAGGTCTTGTGCAGGTTCAGGTGGCTCACGTCGCCGCCGAACTCGCCCGGCGCGGCCACGCCGACCAGCGCATTCATGTTGGCGCCGTCGACGTACACGCGACCGCCATGTTCGTGCACCAGCTCGCAGAGCTCCTTCACGCGGGTCTCGAACACGCCGTGCGTGCTGGGGTAGGTGATCATCACCGCGGCCAGGTTGGCGCTGTGCTTCTCGCAGGCGCGCTTCAGGTCGTCCATATCGACGTTGCCCTGCGCGTCGCAGGCCGTCACCACCACCTGCAGGCCGACCATCTGCGCGCTCGCGGGGTTGGTGCCGTGCGCCGAAGACGGGATCAGGCAGATGTTGCGATGCCCCTGGCCCTTGGCCTCGTGGAAGGACTTGATGGCCAGCAGGCCGGCGTACTCGCCCTGCGAGCCGGCGTTGGGCTGCAGGCTGATGCCCGCGTAGCCGGTGGCCTCGCACAGCCAGGCGCGCAACTGGGCGTCGAGCTGGGCGTAGCCCTGTAGCTGGTCGGCCGGCGCGAAGGGGTGGATGTTGGCGAACTCGGGCCAGGTGATGGGGATCATCTCGCTGGTCGCGTTGAGCTTCATGGTGCAGCTGCCCAGCGGGATCATGCTGCGGTCGAGCGCCAGGTCTTTGTCGGACAGGCTGCGGATGTAGCGCAGCATCGCCGTCTCGCTCTTGTGGGTGTTGAACACCGGGTGCGTGAGGAAGGCGCTGCTGCGGCGCAGCTCTTCGGGAATCAGCGGCGTGGTGCTGCCCGAGAGATCGTCGAAGCGCGGCGCCTG
The DNA here is from genome assembly GCF_056867935.1 of Variovorax sp. TLI9-5A. Classification (NCBI taxonomy): domain Bacteria; kingdom Pseudomonadati; phylum Pseudomonadota; class Betaproteobacteria; order Burkholderiales; family Comamonadaceae; genus Variovorax; species Variovorax sp. TLI9-5A. Next base: position 2,922,477 of record NZ_CP200310.1, read on the forward strand.
CTTGCCGGCGGGCGCGAACAGGCCCCACAGGGTTTCGACATCGGCGCGCGTGCTGGTCTCGTCCAGCGAGATGCCCAGGTGCTGCTGCAGGCGCTGGCGCAGGTTGACGCCGGCGGCCTGCGCGCGCTCGATGATCGACTGCGTGTCTTCGCCGGTGCGGATGGTCAGCGAGTCGAAGGCGGTGGTGTTCACCGGCTCGCGGCCCATCTGCGCGAGGCCCTTGGCCAGCACGGCGGTGAGCGCGGCCACGCGCTGCGCGATGCGCGTGAGGCCGTCGGGCCCGTGGTACACGGCGTACATGCTGGCCACCACGGCCGGCAGCACCTGCGCGGTACAGATGTTGGAAGTGGCCTTCTCGCGGCGGATGTGCTGCTCGCGTGTCTGCAGCGCGAGGCGATACGCCGGCTGGCCGTGCGTGTCGACGCTCACGCCCACGAGGCGGCCCGGCAGCGAGCGCTTGAACTCGTCGCGGCAGGCCAGGTAGGCGGCGTGCGGGCCGCCGTTGCACAGCGGCATGCCGAAGCGCTGCGTGGTGCCGCAGACGATGTCCGCGCCCCATTCGCCGGGAGGCGCCAGCAGCGTCAGCGCCAGCAGGTCGGCCGCGACGATGAAGGCGGCGTCGCACTGGTGCGCGTGGCCCGCGAGCGGGCGCAGGTCGTGCACGTGGCCGGTGGTGGCGGGGTACTGCGCGAGCACGCCGAAGAAGGCGCCGCTCGCCATCAGGTGCGGCAGCGTTTCCGACACGGTGCTCACCTTGACCTCGATGCCCAGCGGCGCGGCGCGGGTCTTGATGACTTCGATGGTCTGCGGGTGGCAGTCGCCAGACACGAGGAACACGTTGCTCTTGCTCTTCACGCTGCGCTTGGCCAGCGTCATGGCCTCGGCGGCGGCCGTGGCTTCGTCGAGCATCGATGCGTTGGCGATGGCCATGCCCGTGAGGTCGCACACCATCGTCTGGAAGTTGAGCAGGGCTTCCATGCGGCCCTGCGAGATCTCGGCCTGGTAGGGCGTGTAGGCGGTGTACCAGGCGGGGTTCTCGAGGATGTTGCGCAGGATCACGCCCGGCGTGTGGTTGCCGTAGTAGCCCTGTCCGATGAAGTTGCGCAACACCTTGTTCTTCGACGCCATCGCCTTCAGCTCGGCCAGCGCGTCGGCCTCGGTGACCGGTGCGGGCAGGCGCATCGGCTTCGAGCGGCGGATGGCCGCCGGCACGATGCCGTCGATGAGCTCGGCGCGCGTTTCCGAGCCGATCGCCGGCAGCATGCGCGCCTCGTCCGCCGCATCGATGCCGATGTGGCGAGCGGGGAATTCCTCGGCGTTCTCTAGTTCTTGCAAAGAAGGAAGGGCGGGCGTCGGCATGGCGGTGAGGGCTCGGAGGGAAAAGACAAAAGTGCTGAAAGGAATCAGCGGATCAGGATTCGGCGGCGAACTTGTCGTACGAAGCAGCGTCCAGCAGCGCGTCGAGCTGCGCGGGGTCGCTCAGCTTGACCTTGAAGAACCAGCCGGCGGCCAGCGGGTCGCTGTTGGCGAGCGACGGGTCGGCGCGCAGCGCTTCATTCACTTCGGTGATCTCGCCCGACACGGGCATGAACACGTCGGCGGCGGCTTTCACCGATTCGACGACACCGGCGACATCGCCCTGCGCGAAGGTCTTGCCGACTTCGGGCAGGTCGACGAACACCACGTCGCCCAGCGCGTCCTGCGCATGCACGGTGATGCCGACGGTGGCCGCGTCGCCTTCGGCCGACACCCATTCGTGGTCCTTGGTGTACTTGATGCTCATGGTGGAAAAACTCCTCGTGGAAAAAATGAATCGGGGTGCAGAGCCTAGCCGGTCAGCCGCGGTAGTAGCGGGTGGGCACGAAGGGCATGGTCGACACTTCCATCGGCACTGGCTTGCCGCGCACGATGGCCTGCACGCGCGTGCCCGGCTCGGCGAAGGCGGTGGCCACGTAGCCCATGGCGACGCAGCGGTCGGCCGTGGGGCCGAGCAGGCCGCTGGTGACGGCGCCGATGTCGTGGCCCTCGAAGGACTGCAGCACCGTGCCGTCGCGCACCGGAATGCGTTCCAGCGCGACGAGGCCTACGCGCTTGCGCTTCAGGGTGTCGTGGTCGGTGTGGCCGGCCGCGCCGGCGGTGGAGGCGGCGAGCTGCGCGAGCACCTTCGCGGCACCCGGAAAACCGCCTTCGCGCGCGCCGCCCGCGCGGCGCACCTTCTGCATCGCCCAGTTGAGCGAGGCCTCGACGGGCGTGGTGGTGGTGTCGATGTCGTTGCCGTAGAGGCACAGGCCCGCTTCGAGCCGCAGCGAGTTGCGCGCGCCCAGGCCGACGGGCTTGACCTCTGGCTGGGCCAGCAGCAGCCGGGCGAGGGCTTCGGCGTCGGTGGCGGCCACCGAGATCTCGAAGCCGTCCTCGCCGGTGTAGCCGCTGCGGGTGACGAAGGCTGCAATGCCGCCGATCTGCACCGCGCCGCCGGTCATGAACACGAAGCGCTCGACGCCGGGCGAAAGCCGCGCCAGCGTGGCTGCGGCCTGCGGGCCCTGCAGCGCGAGCAGTGCGTTGTCGGGCAGGGGGCGCACCTCGCAGCGCGAGCCGATTTTCTGCTGGATGTGGGCAATGTCGGCCACTTTGCAGGCGCCGTTGACGATCACGAAGATCGAGCCGTTGCCCTCGTTGAAGAACATCAGGTCGTCGAGGATGCCGCCCTCGTCGTCCAGCAGCAGGCCATAGCGCTGCTTGCCGGCGGGCAGGTCGATCACGTCGACCGGCATCAGGGTCTCGAACGCGGCTGCGGCGTCGGGCCCGACCAGGCGAAGCTGGCCCATGTGGGAAATGTCGAACAGGCCGGCCGCGTCGCGCGTGTGCTTGTGTTCGGCCATCAGGCCGGCGGGGTACTGAACCGGCATCGAGTAGCCGGCGAAGGGCACCATGCGGGCGCCCAGCTCCAGGTGGAGGTCGTACAGCGGCGTCTTGAGAAGTTCGGTAGCGGATGCGGAGGAAGCGGCCACGGGGCACTCCAAAGGGGCAGTCGAAATCCATGACGCAAGCCATGGGCCACCCCTGCTGTCCGCTTTACCTGAGAGATTCGCCCCACGATCGGGGTTTGCTCCTTCGGTGGGCCGTCTGCTCTTTCGTGCGGCGGCCTCTCTCCAGCAAGGAAACGCCGGTTTTCACCGGCGCCTCGTCAGTCCTTTTGCCTGAGCGTTCGGGGGAAACTGACCCCCTGCGCCTTCGGCGGCCCCGGCATGCGGGGCTCTCTCCTGACCCCGGCAAGTGTAGTTGATCGAGCGGCCCGGCTGGCGGATTTGCCTGCCTGCGCTCAGCGCGCCCACAGATACCAGGCCCCCAGGCCGGCCGCGACCCACACGGCCACGACCAGCGCGGCGCCCCAGCGGCTGGTCGGCCTGGAACCCGAGCTTTGCATCCACGCATCGGCCCGCTGCCGGCATTCGGCGAGCACCGGCGCCGGAATCAGCCGGATCGTGAGCCAGATCAGCCCCGGCAGCAGCAGCACGTCGTCGACGTAGCCGAGCACCGGAACGAAGTCGGGAATGAGGTCGATGGGACTGAGCGCATAGGCCACGACGAATACGCCCAGCGCCTTGGCGTACCAGGGCGTGGCGGCATGCCGGCATGCGAACCAGAGCGTGACGCCGTCGCGCTTGAGGCGCCTGGCCCAGTTGCGAAGGCGTGAGGACAGTGTGGTGGCGGGAGACGAGGAGAGATTCACCCGGCGATGGTGTCACAGGCCGGATGCTGTTGCGACCAGATGCGTCAGTGCATCACCTCCGCCGGCGGCAGCAGCCGGTCGATGCGCTCGCGCAGCGACTCGGCGCGCTCCGCGCCGGCGGTCTTCTCGATCTCGGTGAGCATCAGCGCGGCGATGGTCAGCATCGCCTCGCGGTCGCGCGCTTCGCGCAGTGCGTCGCGCATCTGCAGCGCGAACTTCGGGTCGCGGCGCACGAACATGCGCTCGCAGATGTCGAAGAGGAACATGCGCGTGGTCGCCAGCGAACGCTTGCCGTCGAAGGTGTCGGCCGAGGTGGCGACCTGGATCGGCTCGATGGCGGGGATGGGCGAGGGCGCGGGCTGCGCGGGGGGCTCCGCCGGGGCGGCTGCGGCAGCCGCCGCCTTCGGGCTCTGCAGGTAGCCCTTCTCGATCAGCGTCTGGATCGCTCGTTCGGCTTCATCGCGGTTGGCGAAGAGGGGACTGAAGTCGGTCAGGGAGCGCCGGCCGTCGGCCATCAGCAGCAGGGCGCGTTCGCGCTGGGTGAGCGTGCGCTGTCCGCCCTGGAGTTCGTTGCGCGCCTTGTCGGTCTTGGTGGGAAACATGGCAGCCACAGCCTTGGGGAAACGAAGGCTGCAGCATGGTTGCAAGTGGTGACACCTTCGTGAACCGTTTGGCTTACAGGGCCATTGAGCGGGGCGCTTGCGTCAGCCGCCCGCGCCTTCCTTGCGGATGAGCCAGCGGCCTTCCACGCGCTGCAGCTCCAGGGTCTTGCGACTCTTCTCGCGCAGCTTGTCGGCGCTGTAGGTCTGCTGGAAGCTGGCGGTGGCCGCCTGTCCCTTGAGGCTGATGACGAGGCCGTCGATCTCCACGCTGATGGCGGCCTTCTCTTCGATGCGCGCGCGGCGATCGGCCTCCCAGGCCTTGCGGTCCTGGCCGCGCGGCGGCGTGAAGTCGCTCGCGTAGGCGGCGAGGTAGCGCGTCACGTCGCGTGCGGACCATGCTGCGGCCCAGGCGCGCACTGCGGCCTCGACTTCGCGGATGCCTGCTGCGGGATCGGCCGGCACGGTGGTCACAGCCGGTGTCGTCGGCGCTACCGACGTTGCCGGCCCGGCGGCGAAGGCGGCCGGAGCCAGTAGCGCGCTTCCCAGTACGCAGCTCAGGAATCGATTCATGGCGCAGTGTCCCTCCTTGTCGTTTCGCCGGCCCTCCGGCCCCGCGCTCGATTCTGGCAGCGAACATGCGCCAGGTCCTTTTCAGGCGGCAGCTCCTTCGGTCTCGGCCGGCATCGCCTGCATGGTGCGGTTGCGCAGCCGCAGCGCCAGCACCGCCGCCACGCACAGCACGCAGAGCACCGCTGTCAGCGTGACGCCGAGGCCGCGCGCGTCCGACAGCATGCCGAAGAACGGCGACACCAGCCCGCCCACCGACAGCGCCAGCCCCAGCGCGATGCCGCTGGCGGTGGCCGGGTTGCGCGGCAGGTAGTCCTGCGCCAGCGTTACCTGCGCGGCGAAGGGCAGGAACATGCACAGGCCGAAGAGCGCGGTGCAGGCCAGCGCCCAGTCGGCGTCCGGCGCGAGCACGATGCCCGCGAGCGAGGGCAGCGCGAGCAGGTAGCCGGCGCGGATCGTGCCCATGCGCCCGATGCGGTCACCCAGCCAGCCGCCGAGCAGCGTGCCCGCGGCACCCGCCGCAGTGAATGCGGTGAGCGCCGCCGCACCCTGGAAGGCCGAGCCGTGCAGGTCACGCGTGATGCGCAGCGACAGCATCGACATCACCGTGACGTACGGGATCGACCAGCCCACGATGGTCGCCACCAGCAGCCCGAAGGCGCGCCATTCGTTGTGCGGCTTCATCAGATGGTCGCCGGCCTTGCGGGCTGCCGCAGCGCTGCTGCCCGAGGCCGTGCCGCGCCATGCGTTCGCGGCGAACCACACCACGCCCATCGCCAGCGCCGGCACGCCCAGCAGGTAGCTGCGCGACAGGCTGCCGCCGCCCACGGCCGTGGCCGCCAGCACCGGCGCGAACGAGGCGCCGATGGTGCCGCCCACCGAGAACACGCTCATCGCCTTCTGCGAGCCGCCGCCGGCCGCGCGCGCCGCCACCGTTGCGGGCGGGTGGTAGGCCGCGATGCCCAGCCCGCACAGCGCCATCGCGATCCAGGTCGGCAGGTAGCTCTGGCTCAGGCCGGCCAGCACCACGCCCAACGCGGCCACCAGGAAGCCCGAGGGCATCAGCCAGCTGCGCGGGTGCCGGTCGGCGTACAGGCCGAACAGCGGCTGCACCACGCTCGACAGGCCGGTGGCCGCCAGCATCAGGCCGCTGACTGCCGTGTAGCTGTAGCCGCGCTCCAGCACCATGAAGGGCAGCAGGGCAGGCACGAGGCCTTGGTAGAGATCGTTGACGGCATGGGTGCCGGTGAGCAGCCCGAGTCGGCGCTTGTTCATGACGGATGCTTCTTTCGTTTTGCAGGAGGAGTGGAAAAAGCATCGTAGGAAGCCGTGAGAAGATGTTCTCGCTACGAATCCTCAAGCGTCGTCGAGAAATGGACAAAGAAGCTCAGGCAGCTATCAACCTCCGTCCGGAGCACGGCGAGTCGACCCCGCGCGCCGTCGCGGTGCTGGCGACCGACCCGGCGGGCGATGCCTTCATCCCTGCGCACACGCACCGGCGCGGGCAGCTCATCCACGCGATTTCGGGCGTGATGCTGGTGAGCGCCGCAGCCGGCAGCTGGGTGGTGCCGACCGGCCGCGGCGTGTGGGTGCCCGGCGGCATGGAGCACCGGATACAGATGGCGGGCGAAGTGCGCATGCGCACCGTGTTCGTCGAGCCCGGCACGCGTGCCGACCTGGGCGGCGAGTGCCGCGTGATCCACGTCGGCGCGCTGCTGCGGGAGCTGATCGTCACGGCCGTGTCGTTGCCGCTGGACTACGCGCCGGGCGGGCGCGACGAGCGGGTGATGGAGCTGATCCTCGACGAGATAGAAGCCGCGCCGGCGCTCTCCCTGCATGTGCCGATGCCGCGCCACGCCCGGCTGGCCGCGCTGTGCGAGGAACTCGTGCGCGACCCTGCTCTGCCCGCCACGCTGGACGACTGGGCGCTGCGCCTGCACATGAACAGCCGCACGCTCGCGCGCCTGTTCCAGCGCGAGACGGGCATGAACTTCGGCGCGTGGTGCCGGCAGGCGAGGCTGCTGCTGAGCCTGCCGCAACTGGCGGCCGGTGCGTCGATCCTGGAAGTGGCGCTGGCGCACGGCTACGAGAGCCCGAGCGCCTTCACCGCGATGTTCCGGCGCACGCTGGGCGTGCCGCCCAGCGTGTACCTGCGCCGCGACTGACTATCTGGCGTAGACCAGATCCCGCAGCGCCAGCGAGATCCATGGCACGTAGGTGATCACCATCAGGCACCCCAGGATCACCAGCACGAAAGGCACGAGGTGCTTCACGATGCGGTCCAGCGATATTCGCGCCACGGTACAGGCAGCGAACAGGTTCACGCCGAAGGGCGGGGTGATCATGCCGAGTGCGAGGTTCACCACCATGATCAGGCCGAAGTGCACCGGGTCGATGCCGAAGTGCACAGCCACCGGCGCCAGGATCGGCGCGAGCACGATGATCGCCGCGCTGGTCTCGATGAACATGCCGATCACGAACAGCGCCGCGTTTACGCCCAGCAGGAACATCGCCGGCGACTGCAGCACCTCCTGCAGCCAGCGGCCGATGGCGTCGGGCACGCCGGCACGGGTGATGAGGAACGCGAACAGGCCCGCGTTGGCGATGATGAACATGATCACCGCCGACGACACCACCGACTTGCGCAGGATCGCGTAGAGGTCGCCCAGCCTGATCTCGCGGTAGACCAGCATGCCCACCACCAGCGCGTAGAACACCGCCACCGCCGAGGCTTCGGTCGGCGTGAAGATGCCGCCGTAGATGCCGCCGAGGATGATCACGGGCATCAGCAGCGCCCAGCCGGCCTGCCACAGGGCCCGGCCGAAGGGCATGCGGCCCTCGCCGTCGTTCTTGCCCCAGCCCTTCCACTTGCAGTAGACCCACACGAACAGCATCAGCACCAGGCTGATCAGGATGCCCGGGCCGAAGCCCGCGATGAACAGCTCGCCGATGGACACTTCGGCGCTCACGCCGTACAGGATCATCGGGATCGACGGCGGGATGATCACGCCCAGCTCCGCGCTGGTGGCCTGCAGGGCCGCCGCGTACGAGGTGGGGTAGCCGTGCTTGATGAGCGCCGGGATCAGGATGGCGCCGATCGCGAAGGTGGTTGCCACCGACGAGCCCGACACCGCCGCGAAGATCATGCAGGTGAGCACGCAGGTCATCGGCAGGCCGCCCTGCACGCCGCCCACGATGCTCTTGGCGAACTCCACCAGCCGCCGCGAGATGCCGCCCGTCTCCATCAGGTTGCCGGCCAGGATGAAGAACGGGATGGCCGCCAGCGGAAACTTGTTGATCGAGTTGAACATCTCCTTCACGGAGATCAGCATGTTGGCGTTGGTCACCTGGATGCCCAGGATCGACGCCAGCCCGATGGACACCGCCACCGAAATCGACAGTGCGAAGCACAGCACCATCGTCGCGACCATCACGGTGCTCATGATGTAGCCCCCACGCTCGGCACTTCGTGTCCTCGCTGCCCCCCGAGGGGGCCGTTCGCTTGCTTGGGGCGGCCCGGCGCGGCGCTCATTGCGCGGTCTCCAGTTCGAGCCGCTTCGGATCGAGGAAATTACCGACGATGCCGAACAGGCAGAAGATCGACCCCACCGGCAAGGCGAGGTAGGACCACAGCATCGAGACGCTCTCCAGCCCCGCCATCGACTGCACGCGCCCGCGCATCGCATAGTCGAAGCCCCACCACAGCACCACCAGCATCAGGATCAGCGCGGCGAGGCTCACCACCGCGTCGAGCACGCGGCGCACGCGCGGCGGGCTCCAGCGGTAGAGAACGTCAACGCTCACCATCGCGCCCTGGCGGAACGCGGTCGGGATGCCGAGGAACACCATCCAGATGAGGCTCACGCGGATCAGGATCTCGCTCCACTCGGCCGGCTGCTCCAGCACGAAGCGGGTGATGATCTGGAACAGGCCCAGGCTCGACGCGACGACCAGCATCGCGCAGGCCATCAGCATCGACGCGCCGGTGGTCCAGCGCTCGATGCTCAGGAATTTTTCTTTCACTTGTAGTCGCGGATCTTGTCGAGATTGGCCTTGCCGAATTCCTTCTCGAACTGGGCATTGACCGGCGCGAGCGCGGCGACGAACTTGGCCTTGTCGACGTTGTCGATCACGGTCATGCCCTTGGCGCGCAGGTCGGCCACGCCCTTGGCGTCGTCCTCGTCCACGCGCGCGCGGTTGGCCTTGGTGCCTTCCTTGGCGGCGTCGAGGAAGGCCTGCTTGTCGGCCGCGCTGAGCTTGTCGAAGCTCGCCTTGTTCATCAGGAAGATGCAGGGCGAGTAGACGTGGCCCGTGAGCGACAGGTGCTTCTGCACCTGGTCGAACTTGGCCGAGATGATGACCGGCAGCGGGTTCTCCTGGCCATCGACCGTGCCCTGCTGCAGCGCGGTGAACACCTCGGGGAAGGCCATCGGCGTGGTGATGATGCCGAAGCCCTTGTAGGCGGCGATGTGCACCGGGTTTTCCATCGTGCGCATCTTCAGGCCCTTGAGGTCCTCAGGTGCCTTCACGTCGCGCTTGCTGTTGGTCATGTGGCGGAAGCCGTTCTCGGCCCATGCCAGCGCCTTGAAGCCCTTGGCGTCGAACTTGGTCAGCAGGTCCTGGCCGATCGGGCCGTCGAGCACCGCGCGTGCGTGGGCCTTGTCGCGGAACAGGAAGGGCACGTCGAGGATCTTCGTCTCGGGCACGAAGTTCGGCACCGGGCCGGTCGAGGAGAACGCGAGCTCCTGCGTGCCGAGTTGCACCGCCTCGATCGACTCGCGCTCGCCGCCGAGCGAGCCGTTGTAGAAGGTCTGGACCTTGTAGCGCCCGCCGGTGCGCTTCTCCACTTCCTTGGCGAAGGTGTCGATGGCAACGCCCTGGTGCGAGTTCTGCGCGGTCGAGATGCTGATCTTCATGGTCGTCTGCGCGAAGGCAGCCGAGCTCAGGGCGAGCGAAAGGCAAGCGGCGGCAATGGGGCCGAATTTCATGTTGTCTCCGGGGAGTTGGGTCAGGAACGCGTCAGGCGCGCTTGATCCGACTATGCCGTAACCGGAAGCTTCACGGCGTCGGGATTTTCACGGACGTACTCGCGGATGACCGCCTCGAAGCTGTCGTCCGCCGCCAGGCCCAGCGCCTTCGCGCGTGCCGTTTCGATGCGCCCGGGCCAAGTCTTCACGATGCGCATGATCGTCGGGTCCGGCGTGCGGTCGAGCAGGGAGGTGGCCGCCTTGCCGGCCACGCGCTCCAGCGCCGCGGCCATCTCGCCCACCGTGGTCGACAGTGAAGGCAGGTTCAGCGCGGTGCGCGGGCCCCATTGCGCATCGCTCGCCTCGGCGGCGCGGATGATGCCCTCGATGGTGCGAGCCGGTGAGGCGATGGCGACAGGCGTCTCGTCGGGCACCGGGCAGGCCGCGCGCAGGCCCGCCAGCGGCTCCCGGATCATTCCGCTGAAGAAGCCCGAGGCCGCGCCGTTGGGCTTGCCCGGCCGCACGCTCACGGTCATGAGCCGCACGCTGCGTCCGCGCACGAAGCCCTTGCGCGTGAAATCGGCTACCAGCTGTTCACCTATGAATTTCTGGATGCCGTAGCTGGTCTGCGGCGTGGGCAGCGTGTGGTCCTCGATCACCCTCGGCAAGGGCTGCTCGGGCGAGTCGCCGAACACCGCGAGCGAACTGGCGAACACCAGCACCGGCCTGGTGCCCAGCGCGCGGATCCGTTCGAGCAGCGCGTGCGTGGCGGCGAAGTTGCTGCGCATGCCGAGGTCGAAGTCGGCCTCGCATTCGCCGCTCACGGCCGCAGCCAGATGGAAGATGGCGTCGGCTTCGCGCCAGGGCGTGGCATCGGACTGCGCCGAGAGTTGCTCGTTCAGGTCGCCGGTGATGGCATTGATGCGGGCATCGGCCGCGAGGTCGGCCGGCGGGGCCGCGCGATCGACCAGCGTGATGCGCTCGATGGGGCTGGCGGGCGAGCCGGCCAGCGAAAGGCTGCCTTGCTTGAGCAGCGTGCGTGCGAGGCGCGCACCCAGAAAGCCTGCGCCGCCGGTGATGATGATCTGCATGGGTCTTGTCTCCTGTGAGCGCCGAGGATAAGCGTGCGGCGCATTCTGCGTGGCGGTTCGGGCACCGGCCGCTGCGCATGCGTATGGCATGCTCGGCCGAAAGGGCCGAGCGGCCTGCGCCGCGATCCGGTCCGGCAACGACAACCATGACGATGAAGCTCCCACCCGATTTCCTGGAAACGCTGCGGCAGCCGGTGCTCGGCGAAGCCGACCTCGACACACAGTCCTCGTTCTTCTCGCGCAAGGAGGTGGTGGATTTCTACATCTCGGCGACGAAGAGCCCGGACAAGAACGACGTGCTGCGACTGGCCGCCGACCAGCTGCCTGTTCTGCATCCCCACCGGGCCGCTCTGCTCGCACTGTTCTGCGGCGCGCTCGTGGAGGACGGGGCCGATCCGCATCTGCTCTTCGGCGCGGCGCTGGAGCTCATGGCCGGCCTGCTCGCCTCGCTCGAGCCCTTCTGCGCGACGCAGCCGATGGAGGACGACGATGACGCGGATTCCGACGAGCTTGCCGAATGGCAGGCCGCCAATGCCGCGCTCGGCGCGCTGTCGGCGCAGGAGCGTTTCGAGGTCGAGGCGCGGCAGGCCGCGGCTGCGCTGCTGGTGCTTCCGCTGATGACCATGCTCATGCGCGACGTGCGCAACCACCGCGCCCTGCTGGCCGACGGCGAACTGGTGGCGCGCATCGATGCGATGGCCGTCAACGATTCGCTGCCCATCGACGGGCTGCACTTCCTGCAGGGTGCCGCCGAGCTGACCTACGAAGACGAGCTGGTGGTGCTCCTTCCGGCCTCCGGCACCGGCATGCTGGTGAAGGCCCACGCCATCAACAACAACTTCCACGCGTTCTCGCTGCTGCAGAAGCTGATGCGCAAGCACGCCAAGGTACTCGGCATCCAGCCGCCCGAGGGCGAGGCGGGCGCGAACGCAAGCCGCGACACCGACTGCGCCGAATACCTGTGGCTGCAGGCCGACGCCTTCAGGAACGGAGAGCTGGTCGATCCCATGGCATGGTCCTGGGGCGAGGGGTCGCTGCGCGAGAACGCCCGCAGGCAGGACCGGCTGGTGCTCGTTGCGCTGGACACGCAGGACAAGCCCAGCCGCAGCTGGAATGGGTTCAACCGCGTGCTCCATTCGGAGCAGAAGTCGCGTGTGTCGCTCGTGCGCTTGCTCGCGCCCGAGGAGGTCGCTGCGTACCTCGCCTGAGGCAGGGGGGCCTTTCGGCCACGCCAAAGAAAAGGCCCTCCGAAGAGGGCCTGGAACGGGAACAAGCGTGAAAAATCGGGAAAGGGCCGGAGGCCTTACATCCCCACGTAGTTCGGCCCGCCACCGCCTTCCGGCGTGACCCACACGATGTTCTGTGTCGGGTCCTTGATGTCGCAGGTCTTGCAGTGCACGCAGTTCTGCGCGTTGATCTGCAGGCGCTGCTTGCCGTCGTCGGTGCCGACGAACTCGTACACGCCGGCCGGGCAATAGCGGCTTTCGGGGCCGGCGAACTTGGCGAGGTTGACGTTCACGGGCACCGTGGCGTCTTTCAGCGTCAGGTGGGCCGGCTGCTGCTCTTCATGGTTGGTGTTGCTGATGAACACGCTGGAGAGGCGGTCGAAGGTGAGCTTGCCGTCGGGCTTCGGGTAGACGATGGGCTTGCACTCCGCCGCGGGCTTCAGGTACTGGTGGTCGGGCTTGTTGCGGCGCAGCGTCCATGGGATGTGGCCCTTGAGCAGCCATTGCTCGACGCCGTTCATGAAGGTCGCGATGCCCAGGCCCTTCTTGAACCAGGCCTTGAAGTTGCGGGCCTTGTTCAGTTCGGCGTGCAGCCAGCTCTTCTCGAAGGCTGCCGGGTAGGCCGTGAGCTCGTCGTGCTGGCGGCCGGCCACGACCGCGTCGAAGGCTGCTTCGGCACACAGCATGCCGGTCTTGATGGCGGCGTGGCTGCCCTTGATGCGGCTCACGTTGAGGTAGCCGGCCTCGCAGCCGACCAGCGCGCCGCCCGGGAACACGGTCTTGGGCAGCGACATCAGGCCGCCGGCCGTGATGGCGCGCGCGCCGTAGCCGATGCGCTTGGCCGGCTTGATGCCCTTGGCCTCGTCGCCTTCCAGGTACCAGCGGATGTTGGGGTGCAGCTTCCAGCGCTGCATTTCCTCGAAGGGGCTCAGGTAGGGGTTGCTGTAGTCCAGTCCGGTGATGAAGCCCATCGTGACCTTGTTGTCCTCCATGTGATAGAGGAAGGCGCCGCCATAGGTGTCGCTCTTCATCGGCCAGCCGGCGGTGTGCAGCACGAAGCCGGGCTGGTGGCGCTTGGGGTCGATTTCCCAGACTTCCTTCACGCCCAGGCCGTAGGTCTGCGGGTCCTTGCCGGCGTCGAGCTTGTATTTGGCGATGAGCTGGCGGCCCAGGTGGCCGCGTGCGCCTTCGGCGAACACGGTGTACTTGCCCAGCAGCTCCATGCCGAGCTGGAAGTTCTCGGTGGGCTCGCCATCCTTGCCGACGCCCATGTTGCCGGTGGCCACGCCGCGCACCGAGCCGTCTTCGTTGTAGAGCACTTCGGCAGCAGGGAAGCCCGGGAAGATCTCCACGCCCAGGTTCTCGGCCTGCTGCGCCAGCCACTTGGTGAAGGCGCCCAGGCTGATGATGTAGTTGCCGTGGTTCTGGAAGCAGGCCGGCAAGAAGAGGTTGGGGGTGCGCAGGCCGGACTTCTCGCCCAGGAACACCATCGCGTCGTCGGTGACCGGCTGGTTCAGCGGGGCGCCGAGTTCCTTCCAGTCGGGCAGCAGCTCGTTGAGCGCGCGCGGGTCCATGATGGCGCCCGAGAGGATGTGCGCGCCGGGCTCCGAGCCCTTCTCGAGCACAACGACCGAAATCTCCTTCTCGTGCTGCGCGGCGAGCTGCTTGAGCCGGATCGCGGTCGACAGGCCGGCCGGGCCGCCGCCGACCACGACCACGTCGTATTCCATGGCTTCGCGAGGGCCGAACTGAGCGAGGATTTCGTCGTGGGTCATCTGGGTTGGATCGATAATGATTTTTCGAGACGCGGGGGCTTCCCGGGATTGCGGGGCATTTTATGCGGCGTCCAGGCAGGCCCCCTGTCGCGTCCAGGCATGCTCCCTACCGCTCGCGGGCGGGCTTTCCCGCGTCACCTGCGCGACTCCACAGGACCCAGTTCATGGCTTACAGCATCGATCTCTCCGGCCGCGTGGCCTTCGTCACCGGCGCCTCCAGCGGACTCGGTGCCCAGTTCGCGAAAACGCTGGCGCGTGCCGGCGCCGCCGTTGTGCTCGCCAGCCGCCGCGTCGAGAAGCTCAAGGAGCTGCGCGCGCGCATCGAAGGCGAGGGCGGCGATGCCCATGTGGTCGAGCTCGACGTGACCGACATCGGCAGCATCAAGGCGGCCGTGGCGCGAGCCGAGACCGAAGTGGGCCCCATCGACATCCTGGTCAACAACTCGGGCGTGAGCACCACGCAGCGCCTGCAGGACGTGACGCCCGACGACTACGACTACATCTTCGACACCAACGTGAAGGGCTGCTTCTTCGTGGCGCAGGAAGTCGGCAAGCGCATGCTGGCGCGCGCCAAGGGCACGGCGCCGGGCACCTACATCGGCGGGCGCATCATCAACATCGCGTCCGCCGCGGCGCTCAAGGTCATGCCGCAGATCGGCACCTACTGCATGAGCAAGGCGGCAGTGGTGCAGATGACCAAGGCCATGGCGCTCGAATGGGGCCGCTTCGGCATCAACGTGAACGCGCTGTGCCCGGGCTACATCACGACCGAGCTCAACGAGGAGCACTGGAGCACCGAGGGCGGCACCAAGCTGGTCAACATGCTGCCGCGCAAGCGCGTGGGCAAGCCCGAAGATCTCGACGGCCTGATCGTGCTGCTGGCCAGCGGCCAGAGCCACTTCGTGAACGGCGCCGTGATCGCGGCGGACGACGGGTTCGCGCTCTGAGCCCGCGGGCGTGGGTCGGCATCGCGGCCGGGCTCGCCGCGGGTGCGCTCTGGGGCCTGACCTTCGTGGCGCCGCGCATGGTGGGCCACTTCGGCATGGTCGACATCACTGCCGCGCGCTTCGCCATCTTCGGTGCAGTCTCGGCGCTGGCGGTGTTCGCGCGGCCGGCTGCAGTGCGCTGGCCCAACGGGCGGCAGGCATTGACGGCGCTGGGGCTCAGCGTGCTCGGCTTCAGCGGTTACTACCTGCTGCTGGCCTTCGGCATCCAGGCGGCGGGCACGGAGGTGCCGAGCCTCATCATCGGCACGATCCCCGTCTGGATGATGCTGCTGGGCCGCCCCGCGGGCCTGCGCGTGAGTGCGCTGCTGCCGGGGCTGCTGCTCACCGGCGCGGGCATCGCGCTGATGATCTACGGCGCATGGTCGGCACAGCACGGCGCGGGCGAGGCGACCGGCGCCCGCTTCGGCTGGGGCATCGCGCTGGCGCTGGCCGCCATGGCGAGCTGGACGGTGTACGGCCTGCTCAACGCCGCCTGGCTGCAGCGCCACACCGAACTGAACGCGACCGACTGGGCCAACTGGCTGGGCGTGGCGACCGGCCTCGGCGCTTTGCTGCTGTGGCTCATCGCGGGCAGCGACGTGGCCACGCTGAAGGCGCAGCCCGACGGCATGCTCTTCGTGTGGATCGCGCTGGCCAGTGGCTTCGGCTCGTCTTGGCTCGCGACCATTCTCTGGAACGTGGCCAGCCAGCGGCTGTCGGCCAGCCTCTGCGGGCAGCTGATCGTCAGCGAGACGCTGTTCGCGCTCCTCTATTCCTTCGTCTGGGACGGCCGCTGGCCGCAGGCCGCCGAATGGGCGGCGGCGGTGCTGTTCGTGCTGGGCATCCTCGCATCCATCAAGGCGCACCGATGAGAATCGAAATTCCCGAAAAGAAGAAGCTCGTGTACGAAACGTCCATTCCCATCCGCTGGGGTGACATGGACGCCATGGGCCACCTGAACAACGGCACCTACTTCCGCTACCTCGAAACCGCGCGCATCGACTGGATGCACTCCATCGGCTTCGAGCCGCAGCCCAACGGCGAGGGCATGGTGATCGTCAACGCCTTCTGCAACTTCTACCGGCAGATCGAATACCCGGGCAACGTGCTGCTCAAGATGTACGTGAGCGACCCGGGCCGCACCACCTTCGAGAGCTGGGCCACCATGGCCCGCGAGGAGGAGCCCGATGTGATCTGCGCGGCCGGCGGGGCGACCACGATCTGGGTCGACTTTCCCAGGCAGAAGGCGCTGACCTTGCCCGACTGGCTGCGTGTGCTGGTGAGCGGCGAATGAGAGGGGCGCCCCTGGCGATCGCCTTGCTCGTATCGCTCGCCACGGGCAGCCATGCCCAGACGCCAGCTGGCAAAAGCGGAAACGAGTGCGCGGCCGGCGCGCCGTACCTGAACGCCGAGGCACTGAGGAAGGCCGGATTCGAACTCCCGGTGTTCAGGCGCTACTGCTATTCGGACAAGGCGGGCAGCCACGTTCTGCTGCTCGGCGAGAAGCAGGACCTGCCATTCTCCGAGGAGAGGCTGTCTTCAACCATCCAGGCAGCGCTCTACAAGGTGGGCGCCGACGGCGGCAGCCTGACGCCCGAGTGGTCGATCCGCGACTTCGCCGGCAAGGAAGAGGCCGGCCTCAATTTCCGCTCGAAGCTCATCGAGCTCGCGGACATTGACGGCGACGGCCTGGTCGACCCCGTCCTCGTCTATCGCTTCTTCGAGCCCGACGGTGCCGATCGCATCGTCAACGACGACTTCGTCGGGCGCATCAAGATCGTCGCTTTCCATCAGGGCCGCAAGGCGACCATCCACGCCATCACCGGCAACCTGGACGGCGACCGCAAGACCACTGCCAACGCCAACTACTTCGCGCTTCCCAAGCCAGTGCAGCAGCACCTCGTGAAGAAGATGGCGGCGATGTATTCCGCAGGCCAGTTCGGATTCGACAACTCCTACGGCTTCGTGCCGAGGAAGGAAGGCGCCCGGCGCTGAGGTGCCATCAGCAGCCGGGTCAGGCCTGCTGAAGCACGATCCGCGCCTCGAAGCCCTGCGCCGCACCCGCCGGCGGCGAGGACAACTCCAGCTTCGCGCCATGCTTCTCGACGATGGTGCCCACGATCGAGATGCCCAGCCCGTAGCCTGCGCGGTCGAAGCTGTGGCGCACATGGCGCTCGCGCAGGGTGGCGAGCTGTTCGGGCGTAACGCCCTTGCCGGCGTCGCGCACAGCCAGCGTGGAGGGGCCCATCACTTCGATAACGACGCGGCCACTGCCTCCATAGCGCAGCGCGTTCTCGACCAGGTTGCGCAGCGCGATGGCGAGCGCATCCACGTCGCCGAGGGCCATTGGTACGTCGGCGTCCGGCACCTTGAGCGCCAGGCGTTCAATGTTCTGCGGGTCTTGCCAGAAGTCCTGCGCCACGGCGCCGGCGAGCTGAACCAGATCGACCCGCGTGCGCGCGAGCGAGGCGCCCGATTCCGCGCGCGAGAGCTGCAGCAGCTTTTCGGTGCGATGGCTCAGCGTGCGCAGCGCGTCGAGCGCGGCCTGCACGTCGTTGCGCTGCAGGTCGTGCTCCAGCGCGGTCTGCAGCCGCAGCCTTGCGGCGGCAAGCGGCGTGCGCAGCTCGTGCGCGGCATTGGCCGCCAGCGCGCGCTCCACGTCGAGCGAGTGCGACAGCCGCTCCAGCAGCCGGTTGACGTGATCGCCGACGGTGCGCAGCTCCTTCGGCAGGCCGGGCAGGGTGATCGGGCTCAGGTCCGCGCCGCTGCGCTTCTCGATCTCGCCGGCGAGGTTCTGAAGCACCTGCAGTTCGGTGCGCGCCACGTTGCGCAGCACCAGCGCGAGCAGCGGCAGTACCGCGCCGAGCGGAATGATCAGGCCGAAGAGGGTACGGTTGAGCGCGTGGCGGCGTTCGTCGAGCGGGTCGGCCACCTGGAAGAACAGGCCCAGCGTCGGATGGCGCACGGTGTAGATGCGCCAGGTCGGGTTGTTCGCGAAGCCGGCGGCCAGCGGCACGTCGAAGGTGTCGGCGGGTGTTTCAGCGGAGCGCAGCAGCACGTGCTCGTGCAGGTCGACGATCTGGTAGATCACCGCGTCTTCCGAGAAGAGCTGCTTGGGCGCGATCAGCGGTTCGCGCGGCTGTTCCTGGCCCGGGTGCTGCAGCTTCTCGAGCTCCTGCACCGCCATCGCGAACATGCGGTGCGAGACCTCGACGAGCTCGTTGTCGAAGTTGTGGTTGATTTCGCGGTCCACGTACCAGACCACGGCGAAGACGCACAGCAGCCACACGCCGCCGACCCACAGGATCAGCGTACGGGTCAGCCGACCGGCGAGCGAATCGCGGCCGGCCGCGAAGCTGGCCGAATTCAACGTGCAGCCTCCGCGCTTCGCACTGCGGCGCGAGCGCCTTCGGGCGGCCGGGCGGCGCTCATTCGTCCTCGTCCGTGGAGAACGACAGCCGGTAGCCAAGCCCGCGCAGCGTCTGGATGTGGCTGCGGCCGAGCTTGCGCCGCAGGCGGCTGATGAAGACTTCGAGCGTGTTGCTGTCGGCCTCGTCGCCGAAACCGTACAGCGCATCGGCGAGGTTCTCGCGCGTGTGGATGCGCTCGGGCCGGGTGGCCATCACGCGCAGCAGCGCCCATTCCTTCTGCGTGAGGGTGATCGGCGAGCCGCTCTTGCGCACCATGTCGTGGGCGAGGTCGATCTCCAGCGTGCCCAGCTGCAGCACTGGCGAACTGCTGGAACTGCGGCGGCGCTCGACCGCGCGCAGGCGCGCGAGCAGCTCGGCCGGGTCGTAGGGCTTGATGAGGTAGTCGTCGGCACCGGCATCCAGTCCGCGGATGCGGTCGGTCACCTGGTCGCGCGCGGTCAGCACGATGACGATGGGGCGTTCGGGCAGGGCGCGTATCTGGGGCAGCAGCGATAGGCCGTCTCCGTCGCCCAGGTGCAGGTCGAGCAGTACCGCCGCGTACTGCACCGAGAGAAGGGCGCCGCGTGCATCCGCCAGGCTCGGCGCCACGTCGACCACGAAGGCCTTGGCCAGAAGGTAGCTGCAGACGGCATCTGCCAGAGCACTGTCATCTTCGACCAGCAATATGCGCACGCATGTCTTTCCGAGAAAAATTGCAGTCTAGCGCCCCAGGGCTGAAGCAGGCTTTTCAGTCAGGTTCGGTTCATCTTGCTTCAGGCTCGGTTCATTCCGCAAACGTAGGCTCGCGGCTGTTTTTCAGTCCTGCCTTCGTCCATGACTCGTCCGCCTATTTTTCGTCTGGGGGTTTTCACCCTTGTCGCGCTGGCTGCGCTGATGGCATGGGACGCGACGGGTGGCGATCTGCTGCTGGCACGCATGGCGGGCTCCCACCTCGGGTTTCCCCTGCGCGAGAACCCTTTCATGGTCCACGTCATGCATGAGGGCGCGCGCAACCTCAGCTGGGCGCTGGTGATCCTGCTGTTCGCCGCGATCCGCTGGCCCTTCGGCGTGCTGCGCCGCCTCGATACCGGCTCCCGCGTGCAACTGGCCCTGACCGTGCTCGGCTCGGTGATCGCGGTCAGCATCATCAAGCACGCGAGCCACACCAGCTGCCCCTGGGACCTGCAGGAGTTCGGCGGCGTGGCGCGCTATGTGTCGCACTGGTCGTGGGGCGTGGGCGACGGCGGCCCCGGCGGCTGCTTCCCGGCCGGCCATGCCTCGGCGGCCTTCGCCTACGTGGGCGGGTATTTCGTGCTGCGGCGGGTATCGTCCCGGGCGGCGGCGATCTGGCTCTGGACGGCCGTGGCGGCTGGCCTCGTGCTGGGCGTGGCCCAGCAGCTGCGCGGCGCGCACTACATGAGCCACACCCTCTGGACCGCCTGGGTCTGCTGGACGGTGGGCTTCGCCATCGACGTGGCGGTCACGCGCTTCGGTTCGCGCGCACTGAGGACGGCGGTGCCCGCACATGCAGGGCCTTGATTTCGCCCTCTTCAGGCTGATCAACGCGAGCGCCACGGTGCCGCCGTGGAGCCTGCGCTTCGCCGAGTTCTGCTCCGACCTGCTGCCGGCCCTGCTGACGCTGACCATCGGCGTGTGCGCGCTCTTCAGCCGGCGCTGGTGCTATGCGCTGTTCACCGTGCTCCTGAGCGTACTGGCGGCATGGATCGTCGTGAGCGTGATCCGCACGCTGGCGCCGATTCCCCGGCCGGCCTTCTACGGCCTGGGCATCCAGTGGGTGCCGCAAGGTGTGCAGCCCGGCTTCCCGAGCATGCACGCGGCCGGCACCTTCGCCGCGGCCTTCGCGCTGTGGTGCCTGCCGTCGCGCGCGCCCATGCTGGCGGCGCTGGTCGTGGCGGCCCTGGTGGCGTGGAGCCGGGTGTACCTGGGGCTGCATTTCCCGTCCGACATCGTGGCGGCGACCATGCTGGGCGCACTGGTGGCTATCGTGGTGGAGCGCGGCGTCAGCCGGCCGCTGGGCCAGGCTGCATCGGGTGCTCTGGTGGCGCGGCGGCGCTCGGCGAGGTTGCGGCTGCGCAGGGCGACGAGTCTGAACACGGACTGAAGGGGCAATTCAGCCTCGCTTCAGGCGGACTCGTTACATTCGCCCGATGTCTGTTTCGCGAATTTCGCCTGCGCCCTTGCAGCAGGCGGGTACTCCTGAGTCAAAAACACCACAGTTGCCACCGTCCGGCGCCCCGTGGGCACGATTCGACCTCTGGTTGCAGCGGCCGCGCTCGGCCGCCATGGTCGTCCTCTGGCTCAGCCTTTACCTTGTACTGACTACCAACTGGCCGCTGTGGAACGAGTTGGCCCGAATCGGCGGCGCGCCCAGCAGTTACATGTCGACCGTCGTGTCGATGAGCCTGCTCACGCTGTGTGGCTCGG
This sequence comes from Variovorax sp. TLI9-5A, assembly GCF_056867935.1. NCBI lineage: Bacteria > Pseudomonadati > Pseudomonadota > Betaproteobacteria > Burkholderiales > Comamonadaceae > Variovorax > Variovorax sp. TLI9-5A. The sequence goes on from NZ_CP200310.1 coordinate 2,943,276, forward strand.
CGGCCATCCTGTCGTTCACGGCCTGGTCGCGCTGGATGAAGCCGCTGTGGCTTTTGGTAGTAATCCTGGCCGCGGTGGTGCAGCACTACATGCTCGAGTACCGCGTGGTCATGGACCCCACCATGATCGCCAACGCACTACAGACCGACCCGAACGAGGCGCGCGATCTGCTGAGCTGGCGCATGGCCTTCAACGTGGCGGTTGTTGTCCTGCCCGCGGCCTGGTTGATCTGGCGCGTGCGCGTCGCGCCGATGCGTTTTCTGCCGAAGCTCGGGCGCAACGTGGGGCTGCTGCTGCTGTCCGTCGCCGTGGCCGTGGGCACCGCAGTGGCCATGAACCGCGAACTGGCGCCGCTGATGCGCAACAACGTGCACCTGCGCTACATGATGAATCCGATCGCGTCCCTCTATTCGACGGGTTCGCTTTTCATCAAGCCGCTCTTCAAGCGCAGCGGGAAGCTGGTTTCCATCACAGCCGGAACGGCGCTGGGCGCAAGCTACGCCGCGCAGACCAAGCCGCCGCTCTTCGTGGTGGTGGTTGGCGAAACGGCCCGGGCCGACCACTTCGCCCTCAATGGCTACGCGCGCGACACCACGCCCGAGCTGGCCAAGCGCGGCGTGCTGAGCTATCGCGAGGTGCGCTCCTGCGGCACCAACACGCTGGCCTCGGTGCCGTGCATGTTCTCGCCGCTGGGCAAGGAAGGCTACGAGTCGCGCAAGGACGATTACGAAACCCTGGTCGACGTGCTGCAGGCCGCCGGCCTCGCCGTGTTCTGGCTCGACAACCAGGCCGGCTGCAAGGGCGTGTGCGAGCGCGTCCCGAACGCCTCGGCCTTCGCCGGGCTCGACGCCGCCACCAGGAAGGCGCTGTGCGACGGCGACGAATGCCTGGACGACGTGATGCTCAAGGGCCTGGACGAGCGCATCGCGGCGCTGCCGGCCGAGCGCCGCGCCAAGGGTGTGGTGCTGGTGATGCACCAGATGGGCAGCCACGGCCCGGCCTACTACAAGCGCTCGGCGCCCGACGTGAAGCGCTTCCTGCCCGAGTGCAAGACCAATGCGCTCGCCGACTGCGGCCATGCCGAGCTGATGAACGTGTACGACAACTCGATCGTGCAGACCGACCGCTTCCTCGGCCAGACCATCGACTGGCTCAAGGCGCAGTCGAAGCAGTACGACCCGGCGATGCTCTACATCAGCGACCACGGCGAATCGCTGGGCGAGTTCGGCCTGTTCCTGCATGGCGTGCCGTACAGCTTCGCACCCGACGCGCAGAAGCACGTGCCCATGGTCACCTGGTTCAGCGAAGGCATGACCGAGCGACGCAAGCTCTCGCGTTCATGCATGGAAGCGGGTCTCGACGCGCCGCTCACCCACGACAACCTGTACCACACGGTGCTGGGCGTGATGGACGTGACCACGCCGACCTACAAGCCGGCGCTGGACGCGCTGGCCTCCTGCCGTGCGAAGGGCTGAGGCAGCGATCCTGCTTCCTGCTTCTTACTTCTTCTCGCGGGGCACACGCCCCATGAGGAAGAACTCGTTGTTCGGCTGCATGCCGCTGAAGCTGGCCAGGCGGTTGCTCAGGCCGAAGAAGGCGGTGATGGCCGCGATGTCCCAGATGTCCTCGTCGTCGAAGCCGTGGGCGTGCAGCGGCGGGAAGTCGCTGTCGTCGATCTCGTGCGAGCGTTCGCAGACCTTCATCGCAAAGTCGAGCATCGCGCGCTGGCGCGGCGTGATGTCGGCCTTGCGATAGTTCACCGCCACCTGGTCGGCCACCAGCGGCTTCTTCTCGTAGATGCGCAGCAGCGCGCCGTGCGCCACCACGCAGTACAGGCACTTGTTGGCCGCGCTGGTGGTGGTGACGATCATCTCGCGGTCGCCCTTGGTGAGCGAGCCTTCCTCCTTGAGCATGAGCGCGTCGTGGTACGCGAAGAAGGCGCGCCATTCGGCGGGGCGGCGCGCGAGACCGAGGAACACGTTCGGCACGAAGCCGGCCTTTTCCTGCACCGCGAGGATCGCGGTGCGGATGTCCTCGGGCAGGTCTTTGAGTTCGGCGAGGGGGTAGCGCTCTGTGGCCATGTTGTCTCCGTTGCGGGTTGCCTTGATGGGGCCATCATAGGCAAGCTGCGCCGGAGACCGCGCAACCGCTCCCGCTCTCTCCCGTTCTATTGCTTGAGTGCCTTGCCTTGGGTGGCGCCCAGCGGGGTATGCAGTTGCGAACTCACCCACGAGCCGGTGTTGTCGTCGCGGCCCTGCAGCAGGTAGCGCGTGTCGGCCTTGCCGTAGTTCTGCACCGCCATGGCGGAGAACTTGCCGATGTCGGTCTTCGGGTCACGCAGGCGGTTGACGATCAGCACCTTCTTCGTGTCGGCGAAGTCGGCCATCATGTTCTGGTCGCCTTCGCTGTCGCCGGCCACGAAGCTCGGACCGTAGCCGTACTTGCTGACCAGGAAGCGCCGGATGTTCTTCGTCTTGCCCGGGCCCTGCGTCTGGTCGTAGCCGCGGCGGAATTCGGGCTGGATCACGCCGCTGGCGTCGCGCTCCAGCTCCATCGCCAGCACGCGCTCGGGCGGGTTGTTGTAGCCGAAGGCAGGGTTCGACGAGATCTCCTTGATGACGTCGACGAAGGAGGCCGAGCACACCCACACGTCGAAGCCCGCGTTGCGGAAGGCGGCGTACAGCTGCTGCATCTCCGGCTGCAGCCGCAGGCCGTTCTTCCAGCTCACCGAGACCACGCCCGCGCGGCCCGGCAGCGCGGCGGGCGAAGTCCACTTGACCTTGGCCACGGGCTCCTTGAGCTGCCATGCCACCGTGTCGGCCGTGAGCTTGCGCACCTGCGCCTCGGTCATGCCGGCGAAGAGGTAGGTGACCCACGGGTAGGCCGTGTCGTGGTCGAAGGTATCGCCGATGGCTTCGTAGAGGTAGCGCACCTTGGTGGTGAACGCACCGTAATGAGGGCTCAGCGCCACCACGGCGAGCGACTGGTCGCCCTTCAGGCCCTTGTAGTTCTGGTAGAGCCACGTATAGCTCGCGACGATGTCTGGCACCACCGCGTCGATGTTCACGGCCTGGCCGGCGGCGTTGTTGTATGCGGGCAGGAAGTTCTTCTTCGGGATGTTCTTTCGCAGAGCCGTTTCGAGCTGTGCGGGCGTGGCACCGAAGACCAGGTTCTCGAGCTGGTAGATGAGCGCGGCCTCCTCGATGTCGAGGAAGACGCTGGTGTTGTCCCAGTCGAACACCACGTACGGCGGCTTAGCCGCGTCGTAGCCCGGGCTTGCCTTGCCGAGGCCGGCGATCAGGCCCTCGATCTGCGCGCGGTTGAAGGCGTCCCAGTTGCCGGGCGCGATGGCGTTGCCCTTGCCGGCGGACGGCAGGCTGGCGCAACCCGTCGAAACGAGTGCTGCGGCCAGCGGCGTGAGAAGGAGGAGGCGACGTTGCATTGCTTTTTTTCCTTTTTGAGTAAGTGAATGCGGTGATGAATGAGGTGAACGAAAAAGAGGATGACGAGCGTACGAATCGCCCGTGACAGTTCTGGCCGCGCTGGCCGCGCTGGCCGCGCTGTTCAGCGTGGGAGCGGAGGCGCCCGGCGCTCTTCGTCGAGCATCGCGAGATCGCTCTCGTCCTTGAGACCCACGCCCGTCAGCCCCTTGCGCAGGGACTCCCGCATGAGCCATGCCAGCTTGAACGCGGCCGCCTCGCTCGACAGGCCCTCGGGCCGCACGTTCGAGATGCAGTTGCGCTCGGCGTCGTGCCGGCCACGCTTGGGCGTGTGGGTCAGGTAGATGCCCAGGCTGTCGGGCGAGCTGAGGCCCGGCCGCTCGCCGATCAGCATCACCGACAGCGCCGCGCCGAACAGTTCGCCCACCTCGTCGGCCAGCGCCACGCGCGCCTGCGTGGCGACCACCACCGGCGCGAAACGGGTGTCGGCCGGCAGGTGCGGGCGCAGCGCGGCCAGCAGAGGCACCGCGTGGCGGGCGACCGCGAGCGAGGAGAGCCCGTCGCCGATCACGACGCAGACGTCGCAGCCGTAGCGCCGCTCGGCGAGCAGGCGCGTGGCGTCGTCCTCGTTGAGCTGGCGGCCGAGATCGGGGCGGCGCAGGTATTCGGTGCGGTCCGCCGCGCGGCTGCGTGCGCGGGCCACCTCCCAGCGCTGCGCGGTGAGGGCGGCCGCGAGCGCGTCGACGTCGAGCGCGGCATGGATCGCGTCGCGCGCCATCGCGTGCGCCCAGCCGAAGCGCAGCGTTTCGTCCGTCGGCATGCCCGAGCCGGCGCGGCCCAGCGCCAGCCGCGCGGGCGTGGCCGAGCGCCATTGCGACCACGGGTTGGGAGTGACTGGCGATTCGTCGCTCATGGCGCCAGCGCGGAGAGCGCGCTCATGTCGGCCAGCAGCCGGTTGACGGAAGGCGGCGCCAATTTGCCCGCCGTGTTGGTGATCTGCATGCGCTGCAGCCATGCCTCGAACTCCGGCGCGCGCTTCAGGCCCAGCGTGTCGCGCAGGAACAGGGCGTCGTGGAAGGAGGTGCTCTGGTAGTTGAGCATCACGTCGTCCGCGCCCGGAATGCCCATGATGAAGTTGATGCCCGCCGTGCCCAGCAGCACGAGCAGGGTGTCCATGTCGTCCTGGTCGGCCTCGGCGTGGTTGGTGTAGCAGACGTCGCAGCCGATGGGCAGGCCCAGCAGCTTGCCGCAGAAGTGGTCTTCCAGACCCGCCCGGATGATCTGCTTGCCGTCGTACAGGTACTCCGGCCCGATGAAGCCCACCACCGTGTTGATGAGAAGCGGCCTGTAGCGCCGCGCCAGCGCGTAGGCGCGCGCCTCGCAGGTCTGCTGGTCGACGCCGAAGTTGGCGTTGGCCGACAGCGCGCTGCCCTGGCCGGTTTCGAAGTACATGACGTTGTCGCCCACGGTGCCGCGCTTGAGCGACTGCGCGGCGGCGTGGGCCTCGTCGAGCAGCTCGGGCGTCACGCCGAAGGAGAGGTTCGCCTTCTCGGTGCCCGCGATCGACTGGAACACCAGGTCCACCGGCGCGCCGGCTTCGGCCAGCTTGAGCGTGTTGGTCACGTGCGTGAGCACGCAGCTCTGCGTGGGAATCTCGAAGCGCTGGATCACCTCGTCGAGCATGTGCAGCAGGCGGCCCAGCACGGGCATGCTGTCGGAGGCCGGGTTGAGGCCGATCACCGCGTCGCCCGCGCCGTAGAGCAGGCCGTCGAGCGTGGAGGCGGCCACGCCGCGCAGGTCGTCGGTCGGGTGGTTGGGCTGCAGGCGCACCGAGAGATGGCCGGGCAGGCCGATGGTGTCGCGAAAGCGCGTGACCACGCTGCACTTCTTCGCGACCGACACCAGGTCCTGGTTGCGCATGAGCTTGGACACCGCCGCGACCATCTCCGGCGTGAGGCCGGGTGCCAGCGCCGTGAGCGTGGCGGTGGTGGCCGCGTCCGACAGCAGCCAGTTGCGGAAGTCGCCCACCGTGAGATGCGACACCGGCGCGAAGGCCTGCGCATCGTGGCTGTCGATGATGAGGCGCGTGATGTTGTCGCTCTCGTACGGAATCAGCGCTTCGGTGAGGAACTGTTTGAGCGGCGTGTCGGCCAGCACATGCCGCGCGGCCATGCGCTGCTGCGCGGTGGCCGCGCCGATGCCCGCGAGGTAATCGCCCGAACGCGCCGGGCTGGCGAAGGCCATGACCTGCCGCAGGTCTTCGAAGGTGAAGACCTGGCCGGCGATGGTGGTGCGGTAGAGCATCTTGGTCAGCGTGCTTTCTCGGCCTTCAGGCGCTGGTCGCCGAGGAAGACAGCATCTCGTCGGGCGCGGCGGCATCGCGCTGCCCCGAGGTCAGCAGGAAGTAGCCGTAGGCGGCAGCCATCAGCACGATGAACAGCAGCGTCAGCATGCCGTTGAACCACACCATCGCGCCCAGGCACACCACGCCGAGCCCGAGCGCGATGGCCGGGAACACCGGGTAGAAGGGGGCGCGGTAGGTGCGCAGCAGGTCGGGCTCGCTGCGGCGCAGCTTGAACAGCGCGGCCATCGAGATCAGGTACATCACGATGGCGCCCAGCACGGCCATGGTCACGATGTTGGCGGTGAGCGTCTGGCCGCCGAACTGCACCCACTCGTCGCTGAAGATGGCGATGACGCCGATCACGCCGCCGGCCAGCAGCGCGCGGTGCGGCGTGTCGAAGCGCGGGCTCAGTCCCGCGAAGTAGCGCGGCAGGTAGCCCGCGCGCGCCAGCGCGAAGATCTGCCGCGAGTAGCCCATGATGATCCCGTGGAAGGATGCGATCAGCCCGAAGAGGCCGATCCACACCAGCATGTGCAGCCAGCCGCTGTTGTCGCCCACCACGGCCTTCATGGCCTGCGGCAGCGGGTCGTTGATGTTGGCGAGCTTGCGCCAGTCGCCCACGCCGCCCGCGAAGATCATCACGCCGAAGGCCAGCACCACCAGCGTGACGATGCCCGTGGTGTAGGCGATGGGAATGGTGCGGTGCGGATCGCGCGCCTCCTCGGCCGCCATGGCTGCGCCTTCGATGGCGAGGAAGAACCAGATCGCGAACGGGATCGACGCGAAGATGCCCGCGATGGCCGCGCCGTTCAGTACGCTGCCGCCGGCCCAGCCATTGGCCACGAAGTTGGCCATGGTCCAGCCCGGCGTGACCACGCCCATGAACACCAGCAACTCGACGATGGCCAGCACCGTCACGAAGAGTTCGAAGGCCGCCGCGATGCCCACGCCGATCCAGTTGAGCCCGATGAAGATCACGTACGCGCCGAGCGCGAACCACTTCGGATTGACGCCCGGGAACTGCACGTTGAGGTACGCGCCGATGGCCAGCGCGATGGCCGGCGGCGCGAAGACGAATTCGATCAGCGTTGCGAAGCCCGCGACGAAGCCGCCGTTGGGGCCGAAGGCGCGCCGCGCGTAGGCAAAAGGACCGCCTGCGTGCGGGATGGCCGTCGAGAGCTCGGTGAAGCTGAAGATGAAGGTGGTGTACATGGTCGCCACCAGCACCGTGGCGACCAGGAAGCCGAGCGTGCCGGCCGTGTTCCAGCCGTAGCTCCAACCAAAGTACTCACCCGAGATGACGAGGCCCACCGCGATGCCCCAGAGCTGAACGGGGCCGAGCACTTTCTTCAGATGCCCCGTGCCCGTGTGGGCCGGCGTTGCGCCAGTGCTGGCTTCGGTGGAGTTCATTCGACTTCCTCTCTTCGTGAATGTTGACAGTGCACATTCGCCAAAGCAAGGGCTGTTCCAGCAGGGCCTCCTTGGAACGAGCGACTCGGCCGCTGGCCATAATCGGGGCCTCTCAACCTTCGAGGTGTTCTGTGAAGTCTCTTTTCTGTGCCGCTCTCGTGTCCGTCCTTGCAATGCCCGCCGCGTTCGCGCAGTCCGCGCCCGTGACCACGTCCAGCGGCCTGATCTACCAGTCGATCAAGGAAGGCACCGGCGCATCGCCCGCGGCCACCGACGTGGTCAAGGTGCACTACCGCGGCACCTTCCCCGACAGCGGCAAGGAATTCGACAGCTCCTACAAGCGCGGCGAGCCCACCGAGTTTCCGCTCAACGGCGTGATCCCGTGCTGGACCGAAGGCGTGCAGAAGATGAAGCCGGGCGGCAAGGCCAAGCTGACCTGCCCGCCGTCGATTGCTTATGGCTCGCGCGGCGCCGGCGGCGTGATCCCGCCGAACGCCACGCTCAACTTCGAAGTCGAGCTGATCTCCGTCACGAAGCGCTGAGGCTTCGGCCAGGAGGTCTGAAAGAACTCACCCTGGCTGGTACTGGTACAGCCAGGTCTCGGTGAGCGTCTGCTCGCCGTTCTTCAGGTACATGCGCATGTCGATCGGCTCGTTGCCCTCGGGCGTGAAGTCGAACTGCGCGCGCCAGTGGCCCGGCACGCCGTTGGGCACGGCTTCGGCGAAGACGTACGAGAACTTGCCGCGCGCGGCCGTCAGCACCACTTCCGGCTTCACGCCGAAGGGCACGGTGGTCAGCGGCTGGCCGATGAACTCCACCATGAACTTGCGCACGCCCTGCGGCCGCGGCTGCCCCGGCTGGCCGCCGCGGCCGATGCGGGTGGCCACGCAGCGCGCCAGCGGCGACGGGAAGGGCTCCTGGTCGGTCCAGTGCAGCCGGTACTGCAGGCTGTAGCTGGCGCCGGCCTTCGCGTCGGCCTTGGGCACCCAGAAGGCGACGATGTTGTCGTGGATCTCGTCGTCTGTCGGGATCTCGATGAGCTGCACCGAGCCCTCGCCCCAGTCGCCCAGCGGCTCGATCCACAGGCTCGGGCGCTTCTCGTAGTTCACTCCGTCCTGGTAGTGGTCGAAGGCGCGGTCGCGCTGCAGCAGGCCGAAGCCGCGCGGCCTGGTGTCGGCGAAGGCCGATGCGCGTGTCTGGGAGGGGTTGTTGAGCGGGCGCCAGATGCGCTCGCCAGCGCCGTTCCAGATCGCGAGGCCGTCGGAGTCGTGCACCTCGGGGCGCCAGTCGATGGCGGTGGGCTTGATGGTCTCCGAGTACCAGTACATCGAGGTGAGCGGCACCAGGCCCAGGCGGGCCACGTCGCGGCGCATGAAGATGCGCGCGTCGATGTCCATGATGACGGCCTTGGTGCGCTGCATCACGAACTTGAACACGCCCGTCACGCTCGGCCCTTCGAGCAGCGCGTAGACCGTCATCGAAGTCGTGTTGCTGGCGGCCGGTGTCTCGAAATAGAAGCGCGTGAAGTTCGGGAATTCCTCGGGCTTGTCGGGCACCGCCACGTCGAGCGCGATGCCGCGCGCCGACAGGCCGTACTGGTAGAGCTCGCCGATGGCGCGGAAGTACGAGGCGCCCAGGAAAGCGACCCAGTCGTTCTTCTGCCAGTCGAGCTTGCCCTGGTCGCCCAGGCGGCTTTCCTGCAGGCGGAAGCCCGCGAAGCCCGCGCCCGGCGGCAGCGAGCGCGCGGGGCTGTCGGGCGGCATCGAGAAGTACGAAGGGCTGTAGAGCACCTCGCGCGCGAAGGCATCGCCGTCGGTGTTCTCCAGCACGTTCATGCGCACCGGCGTCTGGAAGAAGCGACCGAGGTGGAAGAAGGTGACGGGGAATGCGCCCGGCCCGTCGCGGAAGAGGGCGTTGGCCGGATCGAACTTGATCTTGCCGTGCGCGTCGTAGTCGATGCGGTCGAGCACCTCGGGCGCCAGCGCCTTGGGGGCCGCATAAGGCCTGGCGGCCAGGGTCTTCGCCTGCGCGACCAGTGCGTCGAAGGAGAAGGGCGTGGGCTGGCTCAGTTGCAGGCCGTTGGCGGCCAGGGCCTCTTCGGGCAGTCCGAGGGCGGCGAGTGCGGCAGCGGCACTGCCGGCGGCAAGGAAGGATCGGCGATCAAGCATGTGGTTCTTGAGGGTTGCGAATCTCTTGGGGAAGAAAGGGAGAGGAAAAAAGAAGGTCAACTGCGGAAACGATATGGCATTTTCCGCGACCGTAAACACCCTCGAAGCATGGCCTTTTCCCGGCTCGCCCGGCGTCAGCCGATCCGCGCAGCCTGCGCCGGACAAAACCGGCAATTCGCAAAATTGTGCGTTTATGTATCCGCGCCGTCCGTCGCCTGCAGCGCGTAGAGCGCATAGAGCGGCACGCCGAGAAACAGCATGACCATCGGCGCGAACAGCGTGTAGGGCAGGCCGAAGCCTTCGAGTACCCGGTAGGTGCCTTCGAGGCTCAGGCGCGGATGGGGTTGCGTGAGCTCGCCCGTGCGGCGGATGCCCCATTTGAATTCCGCGCCGGTCACGCGCACCGACGGATGCTGCCTGCCGCGCCCCACCGCCAGCCAGCACATCGCGTCGAAGGCCAGCATCGAGCCCGCTGGAGCGCGCTCGCCGAAGGTGGCGAGCACCGCCTGCACTTGCGCAGGCTCCAGGTACATCAGCACGCCCTCGGTGAAAAGGAACACCGGTTGCGCGTTGCGCTTGTGTGGCAGGCCCAGCTGGTCCCACCAGTCGGGGGCGGTGAGGTCGAGCTCGCGCAGGTCATGGCGATCGGTAGGCTCTGGAAGCAGTGCTCGGCGCAGTTCGAGCACCTCGGGCAGGTCGGCGTCGGTCATGCGCGACTTGCCGTCGTCCAGCCACTGGAAGTAGTGGCTCAGGCCGCAGCCCATGTTCACCACCCGCGCCCCGGGGTGCTGCTTGAGGAAGTCCTGCGCCAGGCTGCGGAAGCGCCGGGTGCGCGAGAGGATGCCGTAGATGGTGGCCCGGTCTTCCGGCAGCGGGTCGCCCTCGTCGCGGATCTGTTCGAGGATGCCCGCGGCGTATGCATCGCGCACGGCCACCTGCGGGAACATCGCGTCGCCCGAGGCGCGCGCGGCCAGGGGAATCCGCAGGGTGGAAGGAACGGCGGAGAGGCGACGGACGGATTTGCGGGTGGTCATGAATGCTGGAGCAGCGCTTGGCGCAAAGTCTGGCCGCTGCGGCACACCGGGGCAAGTCAGTCTTTGGTTGCGGTCGGCGGCGCCCGCCGGGGCATCGACGCCGGCCCGAGCGGGCATCTTCGGCGTCAGTCGCCGGCAGGCTTGCCGCGCTGGCGCGCCAGATGCCGGTAGATCGTGCTGCGATGGATGCCCAGCCTGCGCGCGGCCTTCGCCACGTCGTGGTCGCAGGCCTTCAGCGCCTCGTCGAGGGCGTGGCGCGTCATGGCCTGCAGGGGCGCTGCCTGCGGCACGGCCGGCGCCGGAGCGTGCTCGGCAGGCGGCACATGATTGCCCAGCAGATGCGGCGGGAGCATGGCTGCCGTCACCGCATCGCCCGTATCGGCCAGCGCCACGATGGAGCGCAGCGTGCTGCGCAGTTCGCGCACATTGCCCGGCCAGCGGTATGCGGCCAAGGCCTCCAGCGCATCGGCCTCCAGCTGCAGATGCTTCGCCGCGCCGCCCGCTTCGAGGAACAGCCGCGAGATCAGCGCATGTCTGTCGTCGCGCTGCCTCAGCGCTGGCAGCGTGACGGTGAACCCGGCCACCCGGTACATCAGGTCGGCGCGGAAGCGGCCGGCTTCCACCAGCGATGGCAGATGACCGTGGGTGGCGCAGACCAGGTCGAAATCCACCGGCACGCCTTGACCACCGCCCAGCGGGGTTACTACGCGCTCTTCGAGCACGCGCAGCAGGCGTGTCTGCAGGGCCAGCGGTATTTCCGCGATCTCGTCGAGGAACAACACGCCGCCATGGGCCTCCCGGATGCGGCCCGCCATGCCCTTGCGCTTCGCGCCGGTGAAGGCGCCCTGCTCGTAGCCGAAGAGTTCGGATTCGATCAGCGTCTCGGGCAGCGAGGCGCAATCGACCGCGACGAAGGGGCCCGCGCTACGCCGGCTGGCGGCATGCAGCCGGCGCGAGAACACCTCCTTGCCGCTGCCGGTCTCGCCATTGACCAGCACGGAGACGCCTTCGTTCAGCACCCGCACTGCCTTGTGCAGCAGCGGTTGTACGTCGTCGGACTCGGTCGAGCCTTGGGTTTGCATGCTGCGCCGCTGGGTAGGGCGTGCGGTGCCCGGCGTGTTCGAACGCTCCATCACCGTCGCGATCTGACGCCCGCCCGGCAGCGTGAGCAGGCCGCGCCGGTGCTCCATGCGCGGCCAGTTCGTGCCGAGGAAGTCCTCGGCGTCGAGGTCGAGCAGGTCCTTCCAGGAGCGGCCGAAGAGTTCTAGCGCGACGCGGTTGGCCGCGACGATGCGGCCGCCCTCGATCACCATCAGCCCTTCGCGCGCGGTGCCGATCAGCGCCGGCCTTGCATGGAAGCGCAGCACATGGCCGCCGGCCTCGGCCAGCATCATGCGGTGCTCGACCTGCTGCGCCGCCATGCGCACCAGCCCAAGCGCGTGGGTGTTCACGCGCACCGTCTCGCCGGAGATGTCGAGCGCGCCGGCAAGTTCGCCGCGCCCGGTGAAGATCGGCGCGGCCGCGCAGCCCAGTCCGCCGTTCTGCGCCAGGTAGTGCTCGCCGCCCAGCACCATCAGCGCCTCGCGCTCGGCCAGCGCGGTGCCGATGGCGTTGGTGCCTCGGTTGTGCTCCGACCATTCCACGCCGGGCTGCAGCGCGATGCGCTGGGCCTTGGGCAGGAAATCGGCGCTGCCGATCTCCTCGAGGATCAGCCCGCTGGCGTCCGACAGGATCACCACGCAGCCGTTGCCTACCGCATGCTCGGCCAGGCCGTCGAGCTCGGGCTGCGCGCAGTTCAGCAGGTGCATGGCCTGCTCGCGCCGCTCGCTCAGCAGAGCCAGCGCCATCGGCTCGGGGTCGACGGCATGGTGGTCGACCGGGCGGCTGCGCTGCCAGGAGCGCGAGATGTGCGGCGCAATCCAGGGCGCGGGGTCGCGGCCTTGCCCGAAGAAGAGCTCCCGGGCCTGTGCCACTGCGATCGCTGGCAACTGCGCTTGTGCACTCATGCGTGTCTCCGATGGTGTTTTCGCCTTGTGCGACATCGTAGTCGCCATATTCGCCGGAACATGTCGCAGATTGCGAATGAAAACCCGCTGCCGCGCGCGTCTGCACGGTGGAAGTACTCAGGGATTGTCCCGATCCGGCCGGGTACGCGGCTTGCGCTCCAGCGTACGGCCGCCGCATGTCGCGGCGCCATCACCTGCACATGGAGACAACGTCATGGACATGCTCGAACCGGGCAAATTCGGTACCGCGGTGCCGTTCAAGAAGCGCTACGGCAATTACATCGGCGGCGAATGGGTCGCGCCGGTGGACAACCAGTATTTCGAGAACATCACGCCCGTCACCGGCAAGGTCTTCTGCGAGGTGCCGCGCTCCACCGCGGCCGACGTCGACCGCGCGCTGGACGCCGCCCACAAGGCCAAGACGGCCTGGGGCCGTACTTCGACCACCGAGCGTGCCAACATCCTGAACAGGATCGCCGACCGCATGCAGGAAAACCTGGCCGTGCTGGCGGCGGCGGAAACCTGGGACAACGGCAAGCCGATCCGCGAGACCACGGCGGCCGACCTGCCGCTGGCCATCGACCACTTCCGCTACTTCGCCTCGTGCATCCGCTCGCAGGAGGGCGGTATCAGCGAGATCGACCATGAAACCTTCGCGTACCACTTCCACGAGCCCATCGGCGTGGTGGGGCAGATCATTCCGTGGAACTTCCCGATCCTGATGGCCGTGTGGAAGCTGGCGCCCGCGCTGGCGGCCGGCAATTGCGTGGTGATCAAGCCGGCCGAGCAGACGCCGGTGTCGATCCTGGTGCTGATGGAGCTCATCGGCGACCTGCTGCCGCCGGGCGTGCTGAACGTGGTCAACGGCTTCGGCGTGGAGGCGGGCAAGCCGCTGGCGTCGAGCAACCGCATCGGCAAGATCGCCTTCACCGGCGAGACCACCACCGGCCGGCTGATCTCGCAGTACGCGAGCCAGAACCTGATTCCGGTCACGCTGGAGCTGGGCGGCAAGTCGCCCAACATCTTCTTCGCCGACGTGATGGACAAGGACGACGCCTTCTTCGACAAGGCGCTCGAAGGCTTCGCGATGTTCGCTCTGAACCAGGGCGAGGTCTGCACCTGCCCGTCGCGCGCGCTGATCCAGGAGTCGATCTACGACCGCTTCATGGAGCGTGCGCTCAAGCGCGTGGCGGCCATCAAGCAAGGCAGCCCGCTGGACATGGCCACGATGATCGGCGCGCAGGCCTCCAGCGAGCAGCTGGAGAAGATCCTGTCGTACCTCGACATCGGCAGGCAGGAAGGCGCGAAGGTGCTGATCGGCGGCGAACGCAACACGCTCGAAGGCGACCTGGCCAGCGGCTACTACGTGAAGCCGACCGTCTTCAGGGGCAACAACAAGATGCGCATCTTCCAGGAGGAGATCTTCGGCCCGGTGGTCTCGGTCACCACCTTCAAGGACGAGGAAGAGGCGCTGGCCATTGCCAACGACACCCTCTACGGCCTGGGCGCCGGCGTCTGGAGCCGCGACATGAACCGCGCCTTCCGCATGGGCCGCGGCATCCAGGCTGGCCGCGTGTGGACCAACTGCTACCACCAGTACCCGGCGCACGCGGCCTTCGGCGGCTACAAGCAGTCGGGCATCGGCCGCGAGAACCACAAGATGATGCTCGACCACTACCAGCAGACCAAGAACCTGCTGGTGAGCTACAGCGAGAACAAGCTGGGCTTCTTCTGATGGGCACCCCCGGCGAAGTCCTGCGCGTCACCGCGACCGATGCCGCGCTCGCGCTGATCGACAGGCTCGCCGCCAGGCACGGCCCGCTGATGTTCCATCAGTCGGGCGGCTGCTGCGACGGCAGCGCGCCCATGTGCTACGCCCAGGGCGAGTTCATCGTGGGCGACTACGACCGGCTGCTGGGACACATCGGCGGCATGCCGTTCTACATCAGCGGGCCGCAGTTCGAGTACTGGCAGCACACGCAGCTCATCATCGACGTGGTGCCGGGGCGTGGCGGGATGTTCTCGCTGGAGGGGCCGGAGGGCGTGCGGTTTCTGACGCGCTCGCGGCTGTTCACGGACGAGGAGTGGGCGATGCTGGAGGCCGGGGAATCGCGGTAGGACAGGAAGGGCAGGGGACGGACTGAGCCTCAGGCGGGAAACTCTTCCTCTACTCGCTCCTCGTCACGCCAGCTTTGCGGATCGGGCGTCCACCGGGCGTCCGGTTCCCGTTCCATCAGGATGCAGGCATAGGCGCCGAGGTCCATGTCGTAGACCTCTCTCGCGGCTTCAGCGCCGCCGTCCTCCCGTTTCGCGCTCGATGCGAATCGGGTGAAGAGCTCCCAGTTCTGCCCCATCTGCTCCACAAGGATGCGCGCGAGTTCATAGGAGAGCTGGTTGCCTTCATCTGTCCTGAAGAAGGAAGCGCCGGACCAGAATTCCTGGATTCTTGCTTCGTCCCAGAACCTCAGATGGCTGCGTCGCAGCTGTTCGCGCCCTCCGAGCGGAATGACTCCCGCGCCCGCGAGCTTTCTTTCGGTGTTGACGGCCAGCCCTTCGTCCAGCCACCTCGGCAGCTTCAGGTGCGAGAGCGCGCTGTGTGTCATCTCGTGGGCGATGACTGGCTCGATGGCTGCCAGGTCGGCGCGCTTGACAAGAAAGTGAGGGCAGCCCGCGTCGATGAACATGCCGCCGCTGAAGGCGAATTCGCCGCTGTCGGGGTAGTAGCCGGAGACGTAGTTGTAGTAGGCATCGTCATCGTCCATGACGACCAGGATGCTCTTGCCGTGCTCGGGGAAATGCGCGAGGCCGGCCAGGACGCGCTGGATGCGCTTGCGAGTGGATTCCACATAACCGGCCGTTGCCGTCGCAACGACGTCTTCCAGCGACGACAGAACATAGGCGTTGTTCGACTCGTACAGGTGGAAGTGCGGGCCCAGGGCGTCTCTCAGGTGAAGAAGCCACGCGCGCCCTCCTTGTTCGAGGGCCGCGCGCTGCAGGTCCGCATCATCCATCGAGGTCGCCCACGCATTCAGCTTCTGCCAGTCGAGAAAGGGCAGGCTGTTGTATCGCCCCATGTGCTCCAGCAGCGCAAATGCCGGGCCCTCGCGCAGAGCGATGCTTTCCGGCGCCGGGTCGGCTGAGAAGCCGATGGGCTTGGCTCCAGGATTGGACGGCGCTTGAGCTTGTTTCGGGATACCGATCCTGGCGAGCCATGCGCCGATGAACGGAATCAGCCAGACCAGCCACAGAATCAGGCCCTTGCGCCACACTGGTTCCGTACTCGCAAGAACGCGCATCGTGGTGTGCGCATTGAGTACGAGCAGCAATGCCCCAACACCGCAAAGCAGGAACTCCGACATCGTCACGACCCCGCGTGTTTCAGAAGTTGTCCAACAAGAAGCCGCGCTGCCGGTGCGAGTTCCGCGTCCGCTTTCGTCGCCATGAGCAGCCGCCGCGTGGCCCACGCATCCTTGAGTCGCACGACTTTCAGGTCGAGCGCCTCCACCTGTGCCTTGCAGGCTGCCAGCGGCACGACGCCGATGCCGAGGTTGGCCGCGATCATGTGGCACATCGCGTCGAAACTGCGCACCTGCACGCGCAGGCGCATCGGGATGCCCGCCTGCTCGGCCGCGCGCGAGGTCAACTCCAGCAGCGAGCTGCTGCGATTCAGCCCCACGAATTCATGCGCGAGGCAGCTCTTGAAGTCTGTCTGCTTCACGCGGCTTCGCGCCAGCGGATGCTGCTTTGCGCACAACACCACGAGCTCGTCAGTCTGGAAGGTCTGCACGTCGAGACCGTAGGCGGGCGTGTTCTCCGCGAACACGCCGACGTCGGCAAGCCCGTCGACCAGCGCGCGCACGATGTCTCCACTGAGCTGCTCCTCGACTTCGACGCGGATGTCGGGATGCTGCCCGAGAAAAGTCGCGAGCGTCGTGGGCAGGAACTCCGTCAGCGCCGACATGTTGGCCCACAGCCGCACATGGCCACGTACGCCGCTCGAGTAGTCGCCGAGCTCGCTGCTGAACTGCTCGAAGCCCTGGAAGAGCCGCATCGCATGCTGCATCGCCACATGGCCGGCCGGCGTGAGGGCGATGCCCTGGGAGCTGCGCTCCAGCAGCTTCGATCCGGTCGCCGTCTCGAAGTCCGAAAGCCGCCGGCTAGCGGCAGACAGCGCAAGGTGGCAGGCTTCCGCGCCCTTGGTGATGCTGCCCGACTGGGCCACTGCGCAGAACAGACGCAGCGTCACGAAATCGACACGAGCGGGGTTGATCGGGTTGGCCATCGGCGGATTCTAGGTAGCGCGCCAGTGCCGAAAGTCATGGGGTAGGTGAAAGATATTTTTTGACATGTTATGTCGGTATGCCTATAGTGAATGCATCGAAGCACCGCTCGCTTCCGACGGTATTCACCACAAGGAGAGGTATGCAACCACTGCTCGATCAACTGAAGGGACTGGATCTGCTGGCAGGCGCCGAGATGGGCGGGCGGTCCGTGCAGCTGCAGCCCATTCCGGGCCACACGCCCGTGATCCAGGTGAGCATCGAGGGGCGCGACGAACTGCCGATCTTCGTCACCAGTTCCGACATGCAGATCATCTGCATCTGCTACCTCTGGGCCGAGGAAGAAGTGAAGCCGGCGCGCCGCACCGAGCTGCTCGAATCCCTGCTCGACCTGAATCCCTCGGTTCCCTTGTCTTCCTTCGGTCGTGTCGACGGCCGCTACGTGCTGACCGGCGCACTCGGCCGTGACGCCAGCGTGCAGGACATCGCACGCGAAGTGGCGGTACTCAGCGACAACGCGCTCGATGCGCTCGACGCCCTGTCCGAATTCCTGAATTAAGCGGAGGTCCCATGACAGTCATCAAGAAGCTCGTCACCCTGCTGCGCGGCAGCGCGCGCGAAATCGGCGAGAGCGTGGTCGACAGCAACGCCACGCGCATCTACGAGCAGGAAATCATCGACGCCAAGCACAGCATCGAGAAGGCCAAGGGCGACCTCACGGGCGTGATGGCCAAAGAGATGCAATCGGCCCGCGAGATCGAGCGGCTGAAGAACGAGGTCGCGCGCTACGAGGGCCTCGCGCTCGAAGCGCTCAACAAGACGCAGGAAGGACTGGCGCTCGACGTCGCGGCCAAGGTCGGTGCGCTCGAGCAGGAGCTGGAGGAGCAGGCCAAGGCCCACGCTTCGTACGCGCTGCAGGTGTCCAAGCTCAAGGACCTGATCAAGTCCGCCGAAGCCCGCATCCGCGAGCACGAGCGCGAGATCGGCATTGCCAAGACCACCGAGAGCGTCTACCGCGCCACGCAGTCGATCTCCGAGAACATCGGCACCGGCGGTTCGCGCCTGGCCAATGCGCGCGAATCTCTGGAGCGCATCCGCGCGCGCCACGAAGACCTGTCCGATCGCATGACCGCCAGCAAGCAGCTCGAAGACGAGTTCGGCCACGGCGCGCTCGAGAAGAAGCTGGCCGCCGCGGGCATCGGCGGCGATGCCGACCGTACCGGCAAGGTCATGGAGCGCCTCCGCGCCCGCCAGGCCAAGCCCGCAGGGCCCGAGGCGCAGTAGGCACCATGCGCGTCAAGCCGGTTCGCTGGCAAGGCTCGGACGAGGCGCTGCGCGCCGTCCAGGTCGCGTTCGACGTGGAAGAGGCCGTGCTGGAGGCCGTGCGCACCGCTGCCTTCAAGCAGCACGTCTCCACGTCCGACCAGATCCGGCAGGTGCTCGGCCTCGCCACCACCGCCAAGCCGAAGCGGCCGCGCCTCACGGTGTCGCTGAGCGGCGCCGACTATGAATTCCTGGCGAAGCGCTACGGCCTCGCCGCAGACGACAGACTGGCCATCAAGGAGAGGGCCACGCGCGACCTGATTGCCTTCGCGGGCAAGCCGGCGGCGGCACCGAAGAAGAACACCGGCGGGAGGACGCCGGTACGCAGCAGCAGTAGCAAGCAGAACAACTGACAACAACCCGCATGCGGGAGGATCAATGGGCGATTTCTTGGGAGCGGTGACGGGGTACCCGACCGCGATCTACACGGTGCTGCTGGGCGTCGTGGTGATCTACTGGGTGCTCGCGATGCTCGGCATGGTCGACATCGAACACAGCGGGCTGGATGTCGACGTCGGCGTGCACACGCATGCCGACGGCGACGCCAGCGACATCGGCCACCTGGCCAGCTACGTGGTGGCGCTGGGCCTGAACGGCGTGCCGTTCTCGGTGGCCGTGAGCCTGCTGGTGCTCATCGCGTGGACCGTGTCCTGCCTCGGCGGCGAATGGCTGCTGCCGCTGGTGCCCACCATGCTCCTGCAGTTGCTGGCCGGCACCGCGCTGCTGGTGGCCAGCGCGGTCATCGCCATTCCTGTCACTGCCGTGGCCATCCGCCCGCTGCGAGGCCTCTTCGTGAGCCACACGGCCGTGAGCAACGCGGCGCTGGTCGGCCAGCTGTGCCGTGTCGTGACCGGCGTGGTCAACGAGAAAGACGGCCGCGCCGAAGTCGCGCGGCGCGGCGCCAGCCTGAACATCCGCGTGTGGGCTCCCACGCCCAACACGCTCAGGCGCGGTTCGCAGGCGCTGATCGTCGAGTACGACGAGGTGGCCGCGCGCTACCTCATCGCCGCGCACGACGACGAACAGTCAGCCTGAGTGCGCGCCATCGAGGCGCGCCACACGCTCTTCACCCGTTTCGTTTCTTTCGCTCTCAAGCATTTCTGGAGAAAAAATGGAGCCCATCATCTTCGCCATCGTCATACTGGCCGTCGTCATCCTCGGCCTGTTCGCGATGTTCGCCAAGTTCTATCGCAAGATCGAGCAGGGCCACGCGCTCATCGTGAACACACTGCGCGCAGAGCCCGAGGTGACCTTCACCGGGCGGATGGTCTATCCGATCATCCACAAGGCCGAGCTGATGGACATCTCGGTCAAGACCATCGAGATCGACCGCTCGGGCAACGAGGGCCTGATCTGCCGCGACAACATCCGCGCGGACATCAAGGTGAAGTTCTTCGTTCGCGTGAACAAGACGGCCGACGACGTGCTGAAGGTGGCGCAGGGCATCGGCTGCGCGCGGGCCTCCAACCACGAGACGCTGGAAGAGCTGTTCTCCGCCAAGTTCTCCGAAGCGCTGAAGACGGTGGGCAAGTCGATGGACTTCGTCGATCTCTACCAGGCGCGCGACAACTTCCGCGACCAGATCGTGAGCCAGATCGGCAACGACCTCTCGGGCTACGTGCTGGAAGACGCGGCCATCGACTTCCTCGAGCAGACGCCGCTGTCGGAGCTCGACGCCAACAACATCCTCGACGCGCAGGGCATCAAGAAGATCACCGAGCTCACGGCGGTGGAGCACGTGCGCACCAACGAGCTGCGCCGCAACGAGGAAATGCAGATCAAGAAGAAGAACGTCGAGACGCAGGAAGCCCTGCTCGAGCTCGAGCGCCAGCAGGCCGACGCCACCGCGCGCCAGCAGCGTGAGATTGCCAGCGTGCGTGCCCGCGAGGAGGCCGAGACCGCCAAGATCCAGGCCGAGGAGCGCACCAAGTCCGAAACCGCGCGCCTGCTCGCCGAGCAGTCGGTGTCGGTGCAGCAGGAGAACGTGCAGCGCGAGAAGGAAGTGGCCGAGAACAACCGCAAGCGCGCCGTGGCCGTCGAGGAAGAAAAGGTCATCCGCGCCCGCGACCTGGAGATCGTCGACCGCGAGAAGGAAGTGACGCTGCAGCGCATCGAGAAGGACAAGGCCGTCGAAGTGCAGAAGAAGGCCATCGCCGACGTGATCCGCGAGCGCATCGTGGTCGAGCGCACGGTGGCCGAGCAGGAAGAGGCCATCAAGGAACTGCGCGTGGTCGCAGAGGCCGAGCGCACCAAGAAGTCGGTCGTCATCATGGCCGAGGGCCAGGCCGACGAGAAGATGGTGCTCGACCTGAAGGCCGCCGAGACACAGGAAAAGCGCGCCCGCCACAAGGCGGCCGAAGAACTCACGCTGGCCGACGCCAAGCTGAAGGTGGCCGAGCGCGAGGCCGAGTCGAAGAAGCGCGAAGCCGAAGGCGTGGAGGCCATCTCGGCCGCGCCGGGACTGGCTGCCGCCAAGGTCGAGATCGCCACCGCCCAGGCCAAGCTCGCCAGCTTCGAGGCCGAAGCCTCGGGCAAGGAGAAGCTGGGCCTCGCCGACGTGCATGTGCGCCAGGCCGATGCCGACGCGATCCTCAAGGCCGGCCAGGCCGACGCCCAGGTGATCGAGGCGCGCTCGCAGGCCGAGGCCGCGGGCATGCGCGCCAAGTTCGAGGCCGAGGCCTCGGGCAAGGAAAAGCTCGGCCTCGCCGAGGTCAACGTGCGCACGGCCGACGCCGAGGCCACGCTCAAGTCGGGCCAGGCCGATGCGCAGGTCATCGAGGCGCGCTTCGGCGCCGAGGCGAAGGGCCTGCACGAGAAGTTCGAAGCCATGAAGGCCATGAGCCCCGAGACGCGCGATCACGAGGAATTCCGCATGCGCCTGGAGAAGTCGCACATCGAGACCCTCAAGGGCATCGACGCGCAGACCGCCATCGCCAAGGAACAGGCCGAGGTACTGGGCACCGCGCTGGCCAACGCCAAGATCGACATCGTGGGCGGGCAGGGCGACTACTTCGACAGCTTCGTGCGCTCGCTCTCGGTGGGCAAGGGCATCGACGGCGTCATCTCCAAGAGCAACGCGCTGCAGGTGGCCTTCAAGGACCAGCTTTCCGGCGAGCGCGACGTGGTGAAGGACCTGCGCGACATCGTCGGCGCGCTCGGCAGCTCGTCGGGCGAGGTGCAGAACCTCAGCGTGGCCGCGCTGATGAACCGGATCGCCAGCGACGGCAGCGAAAGCCAGAAGAGCGCGCTGCGCAACCTGGTCGCCACGTTCCGCAACGGCGCCGCCGGGGACGCGGCGCGATGAACGCGAACCTCAAATGCAGCTGCCCCGCGCACTCGCCGATGCGGCCGGTGGCGCTGGCCGAGGCCCTGCTTGCGGTGGAGTGCGGTGACTGCCACGGCATGGTCATGGACATGGACGATTGGCGCGCCTGGAAGGCAGGCGACGCGAGCCGCGTGCCGCATGCGGTCGACGACGAAGTCATCGAGGTGTTCGACGCCACTGCGGTGCGCCATTGCCCCGAATGCGACCGGCTGATGCAGCGCCTGCGCGTGAGCGCGGGCCCCGACTTCCGCGTTGACCGCTGCGTGGCCTGCCAGAACCTCTGGTTCGACCCGGGCGAGTGGCGCGCCATCGTGAGCCGGGGCCTGGCCGGCCGGCTCGACGAGCTGCTGTCCGACGGCTGGCAGCGCCGCCTGCAGACCGAGGAGGTCCGCGAAGCACGCATGGCCGCGCTGCGCCGCCGCTACGGCGACGTTTGCATCGACGAGCTGGACCGCATCCGCGCCTGGCTCGATACCCAGCCTCACCGCGACGAACTGCTCGCCTTGCTCCGCGCGGACTGACCGCGCCGACCTATGCAACCAACGGATGAAAAGGGCGCGCCGCCGGCCGGCAGCGCCGAATCGCAGACCGAGGCGCTGGTGTCCGGCAGCGGCAGCTATGACCTGCTGAAGAAGCGGCTGGAGAACCAGGGCGAGGGCCTGCTGAAGAAGACGCAGGCGCTCAACGAGCAGCGGCTGGCCGAGTTCGGCCGCTCCGACCAGGCCCTGGTGCTGCGCACCCGCGCGCGCACCGAGAACAACGCCGTGGCGCGCGACCTCGTGCGCATCGGCGACCTGCTGCTGTTCGGCTACAACGTGTTCATCGGCCTGCGCAAGGAAACCACGGTCGGCGACGTGTTCGGTCTCTACCGCCTGGTGTCGCCGGGCGAGGCCGGGCAGGGCGCGGACAGCGACGAGCTGCAGCCGGTGCCGCTGGCCGGCAGCTTCCTGGAAGACCCGCGCTTCGCCTCCGACTTCCGCGAGCTGTACGCCTACTACAAGCAGGCCACGCTGCTGCAGCTTCGCGTGACGCAGGACAAGCTGCTCGCCGCCTTCCAGATCGGCCAGCAGCTCACCGACGTGCGCGTGTTCCGCTGGGCCATCGAGCGCGACGGCCGCATCCAGTACATCGACAACCGCGGCGAGCGCGACATCGCGCTGCCGCCCAGCCACGACTTCGAGTGGACGGTTGCCACGCGCGAAGACCACGTGGGCGGCAAGCACCCGCACATCAACGTGCTCGACACCGTGTTCGTCGAGACGCTGGGCGGCGACCTCACGATCAAGATCGAAAACAACACCGAGACCGGGCTGGGCATCTACAGCGAGCCGGTGGAAGACCGCAGCCAGTCGCTGACCGACGCCGAGATCGCGTGGGCGAAGCTCGGCATGCTGATCCTGCTGCGCGTGAAGCCCTACCGCGAGCAGGTCACGCGCTACCTGGTGTTCAACATCCGCACCCAGCAGGTCGAGCGCATCGACGCCATCGGCGGCTCCTGCGTGCAGCTGCCCGAAGACCACGGCATCATCTTCCCGGGTGGCTACTACCTGCAGTCGGGCGAGCACAAGCGCTTCGACCTGCCGGCCGAGATGGTCGAGAGCCTGCGCTTCAAGCGCATGCTGCGCTCGCCCAACGGCGAGGACGTGGCCTACATCTTCTACGACGCCAAGCCCGGCCGGTACGCGCTCTTCAACTACAACCTGATCGAGAAGAAGCTCGCCACGCCGATCATCGCCAATGGCTATGCGCGCTTCGCCGACGGCCGCATCCTGGTGTTCCACGACAACGACGGCGAGCCTACCCGCGTGCACCCGATGCAGCTGTGGCAGACGCCGTTCGCCAGCGAAGAGCACGTGAGCGCGCAGCCGCCCGCCGCCGGCTTCTTCGGCAAGATCGGCAACGCCGAGCTGGTGCGCGGCGTGAGCGACCTGATGGGCATCGCCCGCGCGGTGCGCGAGCAGGCGCCGACCAAGGCCGCCTACGAGGACCTTATCCGCCAGTGCACCCGCGTGAGCGACGCCTACTTCTGGCTCGATGCACCCGAGGCCGCCGGCATCATGAGCGAGCTGCGCAGCATCGCCGAGGTGGCGCGCAGCACCCTGGCTGAATTCGAGAAGGTCGACACCATCCGTCGCGAGACGGCCCGGGCGCTGGCTCGCGCGGAGGAAGAGCAGCGCGCGCTGCTGGTCGACATCGCCAGCACGCTCTGGCGCGTACCCGACGACTTCGTGAAGGCGCTGGGCCGGCTGCGCGAACGGCGCGGTGCGCTGCAGATGCTCAAGGAACTGCGCTACGCCGACCTGCCGCGCATTGCCGCGATGGACGCGGCGCTCGAAGCCGAGCAGCAGCGCATCGGCGAACGCGCCATGCAGTTCCTGGCGGCCGACACCGCCTTCGCCGGCCAGCGCCTGGCGCTGGACAAGCTCGCGACGGAATTGCCCAACCTCGCCACCTCGCCTGCGCTGGGACAGCTGCTCGCCACGCTCGACGAGCAGGCGGCAGGGCTCGACCTGCTGACCGAGCAACTGGGCAGCCTGCCGGGCGGCGATGCGGTGATCCGCACTTCCATTCTCGACCGCATCTCGCTGATCTACGCCGACATCAACCGCATGCGCGCCGATGCGCGCGCGCGGCGCAAGTCGCTGGGCGCGACCGAGGCGCGGGCCGAGTTCGGCGCGCAGTTCAAGCTCTTCGGCCAGGCGGTCGAGAACGCGCTGGAATTCGCCGACACGCCCGAGAAGTGCGATGACGCGCTCACCCGCCTGCTGGCGCAGCTGGAAGAAATCGAAGGCCGCTTCGCCGAGCAGGACGAGTTCCTCGGCGACATCGCCGAAAAACGCGAGAACGTCTACGAGGCGCTGTCTGCCAGGCGCCAGACCCTGGTCGAGGCCCGCCAGCGCCGCGCGCAGGGCGTTATCGACGCGGCGGGGCGCATCCTCGACGGCATTCCGCGGCGCATCGCGCAACTGGCCGATCTGACGCAGGTCCACAGTTACTTCGCCGCCGACCCGATGATCGGCAAGCTGCACACGCTGATCGCCGACCTGCGCACGCTGGGCGCGGCGGTGCCGGCCGACGAGCTCGACACCCGCCTGAAGACCGCGCGCGACCAGGCCCTGCGCGCCGTGCGCGACAAGCGCGAGCTGGTGAGCGAGGGCGGCGGCACCCTGCGCCTGGGCCGCCACGCCTTCACAGTGCACCGCCAGCCGGTCGACCTGACGCTGGTGGCCCGCGAAGAGGGCATGGCCTACCAGGTGACGGGCACCGACTACCTGAGCCCGGTGCACGACGAACGCCTGCGCGAGCTGCAGGCCTACTGGAGCCAGTCGCTGGTGTCCGAAACACCGGAGCTGTCGCGCGCTGAATACCTCGCCGGCTGCCTGCTCGAAGCCCTGCTCGAAGGCAAGGCCGAGCGCAGCTGGGCCGAGGTGCGCACGCTGCTGGCCGAAGACCCGCAGCATCCGCAGTTGCTCGAAATGGTCCGTCGCTTCGCCGCTGCCCGCTACCAGGAGGGCTACCAGAAGGGCATCCACGACGACGACGCGCTTCGCCTGCTGGCCGCGCTGGTCACCATGCAGGACCAGGCCGGGCTGCTGGCCTGGGGCCCGACCGAGCGCGCGCTGGCCTTGCTCTACTGGCAGCATGGGCACCTCATTGCGCACCGCGAGTCGTTGCTGCGCCGTGCGCGTGCGGCACTGCAGATGCAGGAGTTGTTCGGACGGCACGACGCCCTCGACCAGCTCGAAGCCGACGTCGCCCGTTCGCTGAGCCATTTCGTGCGCGAGGTGCTGCCCGACCTGCTTCCGCCTGCCGGGACAGAGGAAGAAGACGAGCACGAATCCCGCAAGGCGCTCGTCGCCACGCTGTGCGACCAGTCGGCCGCCTACCTCGTGCGCCAGCTTGCGGCACATGGCGGCGATACCTGGGTGGTTTCGGGGGCCGGCGAAGACCTCGCCGCCGCTTTGCTGCGCGAGCTTGAGCGTGGCCGCCGACGCGAAGCCTGGCAGGCTGATCTCGACGCCGCGCCGCCGGCCGAGCGCTGGCGGCTGGCGCGCGACTGGGTGCGCGCCTTCGCCGTGCACCAGTCGCCGCAATCGGTCGACTGGGTGGACGACGCGGCCAGCGTGCTCGCCATGCCGCTGCAGCGCACCCGCGTCAACGTGGCGCTCGATCAGACGGTGGAAGGCCTGCGCGGCGAACATCCGCGCGTGGCCGAGGGCCGCCTGACGCTGAACCTCAACGACTTCTGGCGCCGCTTCCTGTTCCACACGCAGCACGTGGTGCCGGGCTTCGAGTCGCTGCACCGGCTGCGCCACGAGCTGCTCGAAGGCGAGAAGGCGCGGCTCAAGCTGAGCCAGTTCCAGGCCAGGCCGCTCTCGACCTTCGTGCGCAACCAGCTGATCGACGAGCTGTACCTGCCGATCATCGGCGACAACCTCGCCAAACAGATCGGCTCGGCGGGCGAGGGCAGCCGCACCGACCGCATGGGGCTGCTGCTCTTGATCTCGCCGCCGGGCTACGGCAAGACCACGCTCATGGAGTACGTGGCCGACCGGCTGGGCCTGATCTTCGTGCGCATCAACTGCCCGGCGCTGGGGCACGGCGTGACGGCCATCGATCCGGCGAACGCGCCCAACAGCGCGGCGCGGCAGGAGCTGGAGAAGCTCAACCTCGGCCTGGCCATGGGCAGCAACGTGATGCTGTACCTCGACGACATCCAGCACACCAGCCCGGAATTCCTGCAGAAGTTCATCGCGCTGGCCGACGGCACCCGCCGGATCGAGGGCGTATGGAACGGCGAGCCGCGCAGCTACGACATGCGCGGCAAGCGCTTCGCAGTCGTGATGGCGGGCAACCCGTACACCGAGTCGGGCGATGTGTTCAAGATACCGGACATGCTGGCCAACCGGGCCGACATCTACAACCTCGGCGACGTGCTCTCGGGCCGCGAGGCGGCCTTCGCGCTCTCGTACATCGAGAACAGCCTGACCTCCAACCCCACGCTGATGCCGCTGGCCTCGCGCGACCCGAAGGACGTGCAGCTGCTGGTGAAGATGGCGCAAGGCAACGAGGTGCCGAGCAGTGCGCTGTCTCACGCGTACAGCGCGGTCGAGCTGGAGGAGATCAAGGCGCTGCTGCAGCGGCTCTTCCGTGCGCGCGACCTGCTGCTGAAGGTGAACCTCGCCTACATCGAGTCGGCCGCGCAGCAGGAGTCGTACCGCACCGCGCCGCCCTTCAAGCTGCAGGGCAGCTACCGCAACATGACCAAGCTTGCGGGCAAGATCACCGCGCTGATGCGCGACGACGAGCTCGACGCGCTGCTGCGCGACCACTACCGCGGCGAGGCCCAGACCCTGACCACGGGCGCCGAGGAAAACCTGCTGCGCCTGGCCCAGCTCCTGGGCAGCCCGACGCCCGAGGAGGACGCGCGCTGGAAAGAAATCTGCGAGGAGTTCGTGCGCCAGCGCAAGCTGGGCGGGGCCGACGTGGACGGCAGCCAGCGCATCGCCAGCAGCATGCTCGACGTGGCGCGTGCGGTCGATGCGCTCAAGCCCGAGCCCGTTGCGCCCGCGGAAGGGCCGAGCGAGGGCCAGCGGCTGGCCGACGCCATGCTGCAGATCGCCGTGACCTACCGCGAGCTGATCCTGCCGCTGGTGACTGCCACCGAGCGCCGCCTGGAGCTGGACCGCTCCATCGCCCAGAACATGGAGCGCCTGGCGGCGGAGGCGATGGCCACGCGCACGCCACCGAAGCGCGCGTCCAAGCCGGACAACAAGGAGCAATGAGATGTCGGCCCTGCCCGCGACCACCGAAACACCGGCCGCATTGCCCACGCTGCCCTCGTTGTTGGCGCAGCTCGACGACACCCTCGCGGATGCCCGCCTGAGCGACGACGAGCGCCGCGTGCTGGTCCACACGCTGCGCGAGGCCCAGCCGCCCGAGGACGGCCTGCGTCAGCTGCGCAACCGCGCTTTCGACCTGGTGCGTGCGCGCACTGCCGATCCTGAGCAGCTTGCGCTGCTGAAGTGGCTCGAAGGAGTGGTCCGCGCCATCGACACCGGCCGCTCGGCCGACGGCAACGTGACCGTGCGCTCGCAGGCCTTCTTCAGCCCCGGCACGGCCTGCCTGCAGGCCATCAACCAGCAACTGCGCTCGGCCAGGCATTCCGTCGACCTTTGCGTTTTCACGCTGTCGGACGACCGCATCACGGCCGAGATATTGGCCGCGCACCGGCGCGGCGTGTCGCTGCGCTGCATTTCCGACAACGACAAGGAGTTCGATGCCGGCAGCGACATCGGCCAACTGCGCGCAGCCGGCATTCCGGTGGCAGTGGACCGCACCGAGGCGCACATGCATCACAAGTTCGCCATCTTCGACGGCGCCCGGCTGCTCAACGGCAGCTACAACTGGACGCGCAGCGCCTGCGAGTTCAACGAGGAGAACCTCGTGCTGACCAACGACCCATCGCTCGTGCGGCGCTTCGCCGACGAGTTCGACAGCCTCTGGAAAGAACTGCAGGCCCCCCGATGAGCACCCGACGCATCGACTACGACTGGGAGCTGCCGCCCGAGATGCAGCAGCGGCTGGGCGGCTCCAGCTACGGCGCGCAGCGCGTCATCCACGAGCAGGGGCATCTGATGGTGATCCTGCACGAGCCGCCCGCGGGCACGGCGTCGGAGCGCAAGTCGGCGGTGTTTTTGCGCAAGCCCGACGGCAGCTGGCTGCACAAGGGCAACAACCCGGGCGAGCGGCCGCTGGCCAAGCTGGTCGAGAACTACCGCGCGGCAATGGCTGCCTTCGAGGTCAGGCACGAGGCCGCCGAGAGCTCGCAGGCGCTGTTCCAGATCCTCGGGCCGCTTATTCCGCTCTCGCGCGCCGCCTCGAACATGCAGGCCACCCTGCAGGCCGCGCGCGAGGCCGTGCCTGGGGACCCGATGATCACAGACCTGCGCGACCGCGCGGTCGAGATCGGACGCGGGCTCGAACTGCTGCTGGCCGACACCCGCATGTCGCTGGACTACCGGCTCGCGCATGCGGCCGAACAGCAGGCCCGCGCGGCCAACGAGGTCAGCCGCGCGCAGCACAAGCTCAACACCATCGCGGCGCTGACCTTCCCGCTGATGGCCATCGGCGCGGCCTTCGGCATGAACCTGCACAGCGGCGTCGAGAGCCTGCCGGGCTGGGTGTACTGGGCGATCTTCGGCGCGGGGCTCTTCATGGGCGTGCTGCTGCGCGGATGGGTGAAGGCGCCCGATGCGCCCGCACCGGCTACGCCTGCTGCCGGGCCTGGCATCTCGAAGAGAAAGTAGGGCGGGCGGCCCTGCCGGCAGCCGAGCCTTCGCGTTTCGCGAAGGACTGCTGCCGCCAAAGCAATTCCGCATTCCGCGATCCGTTCTTAGAGTCGGGGCCAGCCCAACAAAGGAGACGGACGCGGACATGAATGCACTCGAAGGCCTGAAGGTGCTGGAGCTCGGCCAGCTCATCGCCGGCCCCTTCGCCGGCAAGACGCTGGCGGAGTTCGGCGCCGACGTGATCAAGGTCGAGCCGGCCGGCGTCGGCGATCCGCTGCGCAAGTGGCGGCTGCTGCGCGACGGCACCTCGGCGTGGTGGGAAGTCCAGTCGCGCAACAAGCGCTCGGTGTGCCTGGACTTGCGCAGCGCCGAAGGGCAGGAGGCCGTGCGCGCACTGGCGCTCGAAGCCGACGTGCTGATCGAGAACTTCAAACCCGGCACGCTCGAAGGCTGGGGTCTGGGCTGGGAGACGTTGCATGCGCTGAACCCCCGGCTCATCATGCTGCGCATCTCGGGCTATGGGCAGACCGGGCCCTACCGCGACAAGCCCGGCTTCGGCGTGCTCGGCGAATCGATGGGCGGGCTGCGCTACCTGAGCGGCGAGCCGGGCCGGGTGCCGGTGCGCGTGGGGGTGTCGCTGGGCGACACGCTGGCGGCGCTGCATGGCGTGATCGGCGTGCTGACCGCGCTGCACCACCGCACGGCCCATGGCGGGGAGGGCCAGTTCATCGACGTGGCGCTCTACGAGTCGGTGTTCAACGTGATGGAAAGCCTGCTGCCCGAATACGACGCCTTCGGGGCCGTGCGCGAGCGTGCGGGCAGCGCGCTGCCCGGCATCGCGCCGACCAACGCCTACCGCTGCGAGGACGGGCACTGCGTGCTGGTGGCCGGCAACGGCGACAGCATCTTCCGCAGGCTGATGCGCGCCATCGGCCGGGAAGACCTGGGGAGCGATCCCGGCCTCGCGCACAACGACGGCCGCGTGCTGCGTGTGGATGAGATCGACGCAGCCATCGAGGCATGGACGCTGCAGCGCAGCCGCGACGAAGTGCTGGCCGCACTCGATGCGGCGGGCGTGCCGGTCGGGCGCATCTACACCGTGGCCGACATCGCGAGCGACCCGCAGTACCTTGCGCGCGAAATGATCGTGGAGGCGACCACTTCCGACGGCAGCACGCTGAAGGTGCCGGGCGTCGTGCCCAAGCTCAGCGCCACGCCGGGGCGAATCGCGCATCCGGCGCCTCGGCTGGGCGAGCACGATGGCGATCTGCATGGTGCCGGATGGCCCGCGCGGCGCACGGAAGGAGCGGCGGCATGAAGACGGGCAACGGCACGCGGCTGTTCATCAACGAGGTCGCCACGCGAGACGGCTTCCAGATGGAAAGCCGCTTCATTCCCACCGACGACAAGATCGCGCTGATCGACCGGCTGAGCGGGCTGGGCTACGCCAAGATCGAAGTCACGTCCTTCACGTCGGCAAAAGCGATTCCCGCGCTGCGCGACGGCGAGGAGGTGATGCAGCGCATCGCCCGCCGCCCCGGCGTGGTCTATACCGCGCTGGTGCCCAATGTGCGCGGCGCCGAGCGCGCGCTGGAAAGCCGCATCGGCGAATTCAACATCGTCATGTCGGTGAGCGAGACGCACAACCTCGCCAACCTGCGCATGACGCGCGAGCAGTCGTTCGCGCAGCTGGCAGGTGTCATCGCGCTGGCGAAGAAGGCAGGCGTGCCGGTCAATGTGTCGCTCTCATGCGTGTTCGGCTGCCCGATGGAGGGCGATGTGCCGCTGGCGGCCGTGCACGGCTGTATCGACCGTTTCGCCGCGCTGCAGGTGCAGGGCATCACGTTGTGCGACACCACGGGCATGGCCTATCCCACGCAGGTGGGCGAGATCTGCGAAGCGGTGATGGCGAGCCATCCGGCACTGGAGTGGACGGCCCACTTCCATAACACGCGCGGCATGGGCCTCGTGAACACGGTGGCCGCCGTGGAAGCCGGCATCCGCCGGCTGGACATGTCGCTCGGCGGTATCGGCGGCTGCCCCTACGCGCCGGGGGCGACCGGCAACGTGGCGACCGAGGATGTGGTCCACATGCTGCAGTGCATGGGCTACGACACGGGCATGGACCTCGCGGGCCTGGTCGGCGCCGCGGCGCAGCTGGAGGCGCTGGTGCAGCACGAGCTGCCGGCGCAGGTTTCGCGCGCCGGCCACCGGCTGACGCGGCATGCGCCGCCGCCCGATTTCAACGACATCGTGATCCGCGCCATGGAACGCGGGCACGCACCCAAGGAGCTGCAACCATGATCGACCACCTGGACCACCTCGTGCTGACCACCGCGCACGAGGAAGCCTGCATCCGTTTCTACGTCGACGTGATGGGCATGTCGCTGGAGAGCTTCGGCGCGGGCCGCAAGGCCTTCCGCTTCGGCAACCAGAAGATCAACCTGCATGTGAAGGGCCACGAGTTCGAGCCCAAGGCGCAGCTGCCGACGCCCGGTTCGCTGGACCTGTGCTTCATCGCCAGCGTGCCGCTCGACGAAGTCGTCGCGCGGTTCGGCGAGAAGGGCGTGCCGATCCTCGAAGGGCCGGTGATGCGCACCGGCGCCACCTCGCGCATCCGCTCGGTCTATGTGCGCGACCCCGACATGAACCTGATCGAGATCTCGGAGCTGTCGCCCTGAGGGCACTGTCCGAAGACGGCAGGCGAGCGAATACAAACAACCGGAGACAAACCATGAAACCCATCCACCGCCTTCTCGCGGTAGGCCTTGCCCTGGCCGCTTCGGCCGCGGCGGCCGGCGAAGCCTGGCCCTCGAAACCCATCACCATGGTCGTGCCGACCGCGCCGGCCGGATCGACCGACATCATGGCGCGGCTGGTCGGCGACCCGCTGCAGCGCGCGCTGGGCCAGCCCGTGGTGATCGACAACAAGCCCGGCGCCAGCGGCAACATCGGCACCGAGTTCGTGGCGCGCGCCGCGCCCGACGGCTACACGCTGCTGATGCAGTACTCGGGCTATCACGTCGGCAATCCCTCGCTCTACCCGAACATCCGCTGGAGCCCCACCAAGGACTTCGTGCCGGTGGCGATGGTGATGCGTGCGCCGCACGTGGTCGCGGTGAGCGGCAAGCTGCCGGTGAAGTCGATGAAGGAGCTCATCGAGTACGGCAAGAAGAAGGAGGGCGGGCTCTTCTACGCCTCCTCGGGCAACGGCTCGATCCAGCACATCGCGGGCGAGCTGCTGTCGCGGCAGACGAAGCAGGCCATGACGCACGTGCCCTACAAGGGCTCGGGTCCGGCGATCAACGACCTGATCTCGGGCAACGTGGACATGTTCATCACCACGCCGCCCTCGGTCATCGGCCATTTCGCGGGCGGGCGCATCAAGCCGCTGGCGTACACGGGCAGCAAGCGGCATCCGTCGATGCCCGACGTGCCGACCTCGGCCGAGGCGGGGCTGCCGGGCTACGAGGTCGAGTCGTGGTTCGCGGTGTTCGCGCCGGCGAAGACGCCGCCGGAAGTCGTCAACAGGCTCAGCGCGGAACTGCGCAAGATCGTGGAGAGCGAAGCCTTTCGCAAGAAGGTGGACGAGCAGGGCGCCTTCGCCACCTACATGGACTCGCCGACGCTCGCGAAATTCGTCGACCAGGAACTCGCGACGTGGTCGAAGGTGATCAAGTCGGCGGACATCAAGCCCGAATGATTCCGCGCGCTAAAGCTTGACGTTGATGATCGACAGGATGATCGCGGAGAGCGTCATCGCGACCGGCAGCTTCCGCACGGCAAGCGCATGGGCGCGGGCGACGGAGGCTTGGGTCTGCAGCAGAAGGCTGCGTTCGGAATGGATGGGGGTGGACATTTCGGACTCCTGTGTGGTTGCGGGCTTGTCGCCCTTGATGACCTCCACGATAGGCTTCGCAGAGCGCTCCAGCGCAGGCGTTTCGACGACACGGCGTTTCTGTTTTCGCAACGATCAAGCGGCAACCGGCCGGAACTTCGGGCGGGTCTTTGGGATCGGCGGGTCTGCGTGCAACGCGAGAATCCGGCACCGACTACCCATGGAAGCAGACAGAAATAGATGACGAGCAAGAAGGCAACGCTCCGGCCGCAGATACGCCGTGCCACCCCCGACGACTCGACACCGTGGCCGCTGCTGCTGGCCGCCAGGCTGCAGAAGCAGGACGGCATCGTGCTGCGCGACATGGTGCGCCTGAGCATCGAAGTCGCCGGTTAGCCGGCGATCAGTTTCTGCACCAGTTCGGCCGTGGTCGCGGCCGCGTACTTGCGCATCAGCCGGGCCCGGTGCAGTTCCACCGTGCGGTGGCTGATGCCCAGCGCCTTGCCGATTTCCTTCGAGGTCAGCCCGCGCATCACCTGCGCCGCCACCTCGCGCTCGCGCGGCGTGAGCTCGGCCTTGACTGCGCGGCGCGAGCCCAGGTCCTCGAAGGTCCAGATGCCGGCCTCGTGCGGGGCGGCGCGGTTCATGGCGTGGCCGGTGACGTGGCACCAGAAGGTTTCGTCCGCGATGGCGCCGTGCAGGCCGCCGAGGCGCTTCATCATGCGGTTGTCGGCGTAGTGCCCGCTGGCGTTGAGGAAGGGCTCCATGCGCTTGCCGATGCGCTCGAACTCGGCCACGCTGGGGTAGAGGATGCTGAAGGAATGCCCGACCAGCGCGGAGGGCGTTGCGCCGAATATCTCGCAGACGCGCAGGTTGCACGCCACGATGATGCGGTTGCTCGACACCACCATGCCGACGGGGGCGTGTTCAAAGGCCAGCCGGTAATCGATCTCGGGCATCGGGGGTCACCATTACGAAATACTACGTATGCAGGTACGTAGTATCGTTCAGGGCTGTCTTCCTCCCGCTTTCACCACTCTCATTCATCCATCAAGGAGCTCGAGTGAACAAGATTTTTCCTACCGCTGACGCGGCACTCAAGGGGGTCGTCGCCGACGGGCAGATGCTCGCGGTCGGCGGCTTCGGCCTCTGCGGCATTCCTGAAGCGCTGATCGACGCGCTCAAGGATTCCGGCGTGCAGAACCTCACCGTCATCTCCAACAACGCGGGCGTCGACGGCTTCGGCCTCGGCAAGCTGCTGGAAACGCGCCAGATCAAGAAGATGGTCGCCTCCTACGTGGGCGAAAACAAGGAGTTCGAGCGCCAGTACCTGGCCGGCGAACTCGAGCTCGAATTCACGCCCCAGGGCACGCTGGCCGAGAAGCTGCGTGCCGGCGGCGCGGGCATCCCGGCCTTCTTCACCAAGACCGGCGTGGGCACGCAAGTGGCCGAAGGCAAGGAACTGCGCGAGTTCGACGGCGAAACCTACGTGATGGAACGTTCGCTCGTGCCCGACGTGGCGCTGGTGAAGGCCGACGTGGCCGACAAGTCGGGCAACCTGCGCTTCCGCCTGACGGCACGCAACTTCAACCCGGCCGCCGCCATGGCCGGCAAGATCTGCATCGTCGAGGTCGAGAAGATCGTGGAAGTGGGCGAGTTGGCTCCCGACGACATCCACCTCCCGGGCATCTACGTGCACCGCATCGTGCTCAACGCGAACCCCGAGAAACGCATCGAGAAGCGCACCGTGAGCGCCGCCGCGCCGGTCGACGCCGCCGCCGCCAAGGTCGAGGCGCAGACCGCCATTGCCGCCGCCGCTGCAGGCAGCGAAGTACCCGCCAAGGTCGTCAACAAGAAAGAAGGAGCCTGAGATGCCCTGGACCCAAGACCAGATGGCGGCCCGCGCCGCCCAGGAGCTCGAAGACGGCTTCTACGTCAACCTCGGCATCGGCATTCCGACGCTGGTGGCCAACCACACCGGCGACAAGGAAGTGTGGCTGCAGAGCGAGAACGGCATGCTCGGCATCGGCCCGTTCCCCACCGAAGACCAGGTCGACGCCGACCTGATCAACGCCGGCAAGCAGACCGTGACCACGCTGCCCGGCTCGGCCATCTTCGGCAGCCATGACAGCTTCGCGATGATCCGCGGCGGCAAGATCAACCTGTCGATCCTGGGTGCGATGCAGGTCAGCACCAAGGGCGACCTCGCCAACTGGATGATCCCCGGCAAGATGGTCAAGGGCATGGGCGGCGCGATGGACCTCGTGGCCGGCGTGAAGCGCGTGATCGTGCTGATGGAGCACGTCGCGAAGAAGAAGGACGGCACCGAGGACCTGAAGATCCTCGAGAAGTGCACCCTGCCGCTGACCGGCGTGGGCGTGGTCGACCGCATCATCACCGACCTGGCCGTGATGGACGTGGTGCCCGAGGGCCTGAAGGTCGTCGAATTGGCGCCGGGCGTCAGCTTCGACGCGCTGCAGGCGAAGACCGGGGCGAAGCTGATCCAGTAAGTGCGGCGAACGCAATGACGAACGAGGGCAGGGCCGTGATGCGGACCTGCCCTTTCTGCTTTGGAGCACGGGCATGACGAATGCGAGCGAGGTTCTCGGCGGCATCTGGCGGCAGGCGGGGCTTCCCGAAGAAGCGCTGGCATTCGCGCGGCTCACCGGCGTCGACCCGGTGCTGCCGTCCTCCTTCGCGGTGGGTGCGGCCGCGCAGTCCACCGTCGCCGCAGCCGCGCTCGCGGCCTGCGAACTGGGCCACCTGCGCGGGACGGCGCGCCAGCAGGTGAGCGTCGACATGCTGCACGCAGCCCTGGAATGCATGGGCTGGTTCAGCCTCGGCGGGCAGGTGCCGCCGCAATGGGACGAGTTCTCGGGGCTTTACCGCTGCGCCGATGGCTGGGTGCGCGTGCACGCGAATTTCGCGCATCACCGCGACGGCGCGCTGCGGCTGATGAAGCTCGACCCGGCCACTGCCACGCGCGCGGATGCCGAGGCGGCCATGGCCCGGTGGCGCGCGCTCGACTTCGAGGACGCGGCCGCCGCAGCCGGACTTGTCGCGACGGCATTGCGGCGTTTCGACGAATGGGACACCACCCCGCAAGGGCAGGCCATCGCCGCGCAGCCTCTCTTCACCGTCGAGCGCATCGGCGATGCACCGCCGCTCGCACTGCCGCCGCTGCGCGAAGACCAGCGGCCCCTATCGGGCCTGCGTGTGCTGGACCTCACGCGCGTGCTGGCGGGGCCGGTCGGCGGACGCGCGCTCGCGGCCTATGGCGCCGACGTGATGCTCGTGAATTCACCGAACCTGCCGAACATCGCCGCAATCGCCGACACCAGCCGGGGCAAGCTCTCGGCGCATGCCGACCTGCGGACCGAGGAAGGGCGGATCGCGCTTCGACGGCTGGTGGCCGATGCGCATGTGTTCGTGCAGGGCTACAGGCCGGGCGGTATCGAGGCGCGCGGCTTCGGGCCGTTGGCGCTGGCGCGGCTGCGGCCGGGCATCGTCTGCGTATCGCTCAACGCATACGGCACGAAAGGCCCGTGGGCCGGCCGGCGCGGCTTCGATTCGCTGGTGCAGACCGCCATGGGCTTCAACCACGCCGAGGGCGAGGCCGCCGGCGACGGCAAGCCCAAGCCGCTGCCCATGCAGATCCTCGACGAAGCCACCGGCTACCTGATCGCCTTCGGCGCTGCCGTCGCGCTCTGGCGCCAGCAGCGGGAGGGCGGCAGCTGGCACGTGCAGGTGTCGCTCGCGCAGACGGGGCAGTGGCTGCGCGGCCTCGGGCGTGTGCAGGATGGGCTCTCGGCTCCAAAGCCCGACCTGAAGCCGTATGTCGAAATCTCGGACTCCGGCTTCGGCAGGCTGGCCGCGTTGCGCCACAGCGCGCAACTGCAGCGCACGCCCGCCGCGTGGTTGCGGCCTTCGATGCCGCCGGGCAGCGATCCGCCGTTGTGGCCTTAGACCCCCAGCGCCGCCCGCACCTTGTCCCCCAACCCCCGCAGCCGCTCCACCGGCTCGTTGGAGAACACGAAGCGCAAATACTGCGCCCCGTGCGTCTCGCCCCAGCCCGTCATCGCCGTGGCGCAGACGCGGTGCGCCAGCAGGCGTTCAGACAGCGTCTGACCGTCGATACCGAAGTCGCTGGTGCGCAGCAGCAGCGACCAGCCGCCGCCCGGCAAGCCGACCGGCAGGCCCTTGAGTTCGTCGAGCACCGTGTCGCGCCGCCGCTCCAGCTCGGCCACGTAGGGCGCGAGCGTGCGAGGCGATTGCTCCAGCGCCGTAGCCACCGCGTCCTGCGCGATGCCCACCGGCACCACCACGTTGGCGAGCGACACGGCCACGAGGTCGGGCATGTAGCTCTCGGGCGCAACGGTCCAGCCCACGCGCCAGCCGATCATGCGCAGTTCCTTGGCCGAGGAGCCCACGGTGATGGTGCGCTCGGCCATGCCGGGCAGGCCTGCAGGGTGGATGACCTTGCGGCCGTCGTACAGCAGGCGTTCCATCGCGGTGTCGAGGATCAGCGTGATGTCGTGCCGCACGCACAGCGCGGCGATGGCGCGCCAGTCTTCCTCGTCGAAGCAGCCGCCCGAGGGCATCGAGGGCGACATCAGCAGCATGGTGCGCACGCGCGGGCCGACGGCTGTCTGCAGAGCTTCGCGGTCGAGCTTCCATTCGCCGCCGGGCGTGAACCTGAAGGGCACGTACTTCGGTGTGCCGCCCGCGAGGCGGATGCGGTTGAGCAGGCCGGCGTAGGTCGGATCGGTCACCAGCACTTCGTCGCCCACCTCGACGGTGGCGAGCAGCGCATTGAGGATGCCCGAGAGGCCGCCCGCCGAGATCACGCAGTTGCGCGCGCCGCTGTATTCCACGCCCGAGAGCGCCGACACGTGCCGCGCCGCCACGTCACGAAGCCGCGACTGTCCGACGAAGGGCAGGTAGCTGTTGTCCGGGTCGAACGACGCGGCCTGCACGGTGCGCGCGACGGCTTCGGGGTCGGGCGGGATGTCGACATCGAGGTTCTCCAGCCGCAGGAAGGGCGGGCCGTCTGCATCGTCGGCAATGGCGCCCATGCGGTCGACGCCGATGCCGGCGATGTGTTCCAGGCGGGCAGGGCGATGGCGTGGCATGGGGCGTGTCTCCGTGTAGGGGTTTGCGTTGCTCGTTACGGGGCTGCTGGCTTGCGCGGGCGGGCCGGGCGCTGCGGCGGGCCGCTCGCGCCATTCTCTTCGCCGGGCGGCGGCAGAAGCAACAGCGGCTGCCGCTCCTGCACCGTCTCGCGCAGGAAGTTCCACACCGCCTGCATGCGCGCGAGGTGCTTGGTCTCCGCCGGCATCGACATCCAGAAGGTGCGCGTGAAGTTCGCCTGCCCAGGCAACACGGGGCGCAGCGCGCTGTCGTGCTCGGCGACGAAGGCCGGCAGCACCGCGATGCCCGCGCCCGCCGCCACCGCGCTGTGCTGCGCGAGCACGCTGGTGCTGCGCAGCGCGAAGGCGTCGGGGCGGTGCAGCTCGTCGAGGTACTGCAGCTCCTTGCTGAAGAGCAGGTCGTCCACGTAGCTGATGAAGGTGTGGCCGCGCAGGTCCTCGCGCGTACGGATGGGCTTGTGCGCCGACAGGTACTGCTTCGATGCGTACAGGCGCAGCGTGTAGTCGGTGAGCTTGGCGACCACCACCGGCCCGCGCGCCGGGCGTTCGAGCGAGATCACGATATCGGCCTCGCGCCGCGACAGGTGCACCAGCCGCGGCATCGCGAGCAGGTCGATGGTGAGCTTCGGGTGCCGCACCGCGAACAGCGCGAGCTGCGGCGCCAGCACCATCGTGCCGAAGCCCTCGGTGGCGCCGATGCGCACCAGCCCCGAAAGGCCTTCCTGTGAGGCCGGCGCAGTGCTTTCCACGGCCTGGAACGCGCTTTCCATCGCCTCGACCTGCGGCTGCAGCCTGCGACCGGCCTCGGTGAGCCGGTGGCCGCCCGATTCGCGCGAAAACAGCGGGGCGCCGACTTCCTTCTCGAGCGCCTGGATGCGGCGCGCCACGGTGGTGTGGTCGACCTCCAGCCGGCGTGCCGCGCTCATCAGCGTGCCCGAGCGGGCCAGCTCCAGGAAGTACCGCAGGTTGTCCCAGTCCATGTGCTTTCGTGCCTCGGGTGGTTCCGAATGTGAGGCTCTGCATTTTTGCAAAGCGGTCGCGCAATTTTGTCTATTGTCATGGCAAATCTGCAAAGCTAGGATGCGTGACCGACCCGGCTCGCCCGGCGCCGCTTTCACAGGATTCACAGGAGACAAACCCCATGGACGCCACCACCACGCCCTCTACCCAGGTCGCCACCGTCAAGCTGCTGATCGGCGGCAAGCTGGTCGAATCGAAGACAACCGAATGGCGCGACGTCGTCAACCCCGCCACGCAGCAAGTGCTGGCGCGCGTGCCCTTCGCCACGCAGGCCGAACTCGACGCGGCCGTTGCTTCCGCCAAGGAAGCCTTCAAGACCTGGCGCAAGACGCCCATCGGCGCCCGCGCGCGCATCTTCCTCAAGCTGCAGCAGCTCATCCGCGAGAACATGGGCGAGCTCGCCGCGATCCTCACGGCCGAGCAGGGCAAGACGCTGCCCGATGCCGAAGGGGACGTGTTCCGCGGCCTCGAAGTGGTCGAGCACGCATCGAACATCGGCAACCTGCAGCTCGGCGAGCTGGCCAACAACGTGGCCAACGGCGTCGACACCTACACGCTGCTGCAGCCGCTGGGCGTGTGCGCCGGCATCACGCCGTTCAACTTCCCGGCCATGATCCCGCTGTGGATGTTCCCGATGGCCATCGTCACCGGCAACACCTTCGTGCTCAAGCCCTCCGAGCAGGACCCGATGGTCACCATGCGCCTGTGCGAACTTGCGCTCGAGGCCGGCATTCCGCCAGGCGTGCTGAACGTGGTGCATGGCGGCGAAGCCATCGTCAATGGCATCTGCGACCACAAGGACATCAAGGCGATCAGCTTCGTGGGCTCGACCAAGGTCGGCACGCACGTCTACAACCGCGCCACGCTGGCCGGCAAGCGCGCGCAATGCATGATGGGCGCGAAGAACCACGCCATCGTGATGCCCGACGCCAACAAGGAGCAGACGCTCAATGCGCTGGCCGGCGCCAGCTTCGGCGCCGCGGGCCAGCGCTGCATGGCGGTGTCGGTGGCGGTGCTGGTGGGCGAGGCGCGCAACTGGGTGCCAGAACTCATCGAGAAGGCTAAGACGCTGAAGATCGGCGCCGGTACCGAGAAGGGCGTGGACGTGGGCCCGCTGGTGTCGTGCGCCGCGTATGACCGCGTGAACGGCCTCATCGAACGCGGCGAAGCCGACGGCGCCAAGCTGGTGCTCGACGGCCGCAAGCCCACTGTGCCCGGCTACGAGAAGGGCAACTTCGTGGGCCCGACGATCTTCACCGGCGTGAAGCCCGGCATGACCATCTACGACCAGGAAATCTTCGGCCCCGTGCTGTGCATCGCCGATGCCGAGAACATCGACGAGGCCATCGATCTGATCAACAGCAACCCGAACGGCAACGGCACGGCGATCTTCACGCAGTCGGGCGCCGCTGCGCGCCGCTTCCAGGAAGACATCGACGTGGGCCAGGTGGGCATCAACGTGCCGATTCCGGTGCCGGTCCCGATGTTCTCGTTCACCGGCTCGCGTGCTTCGAAGCTCGGCGACCTGGGGCCGTACGGCAAGCAGGTGGTGCTGTTCTACACGCAGACCAAGACGGTGACGGCGCGCTGGTTCGACGACAGCACCGTTTCGCACGGCGTCAACACCACGATCAGCCTCAAGTAAGAAGAAGCCCGGCGGATGGACTTCGAACTTTCCGAGGAGCAGCGCGCGTTCGCCGAAACGGCGCGCGACTTCGCTCAGGCTGAATTCGCGCCGCACGCGGCGCAGTGGGACGCGGAAGCCATCTTCCCGAGGGAGGCGATCGCCAAGGCCGGCGAGCTGGGTTTCTGCGGCCTGTATGCGCCCGAGCGCATCGGCGGCCTCGGCCTGCCGCGGCTCGACTCCGCGCTGGTGTTCGAGGAGATGGCCGCGGTCGACCCCTCGACCACCGCCTTCATCACCATCCACAACATGGCGACGTGGATGCTGGGCACCTGGGCCACCGATGAGGTGGCACGCCAGTGGGGCGAAGAGCTGACGAGCGGGCGCAAGCTGGCTTCCTACTGCCTGACCGAGCCCGGTGCCGGCTCGGATGCGGGCTCGCTCAAGACGCGCGCTGAATTGCAGGGAGCCGAGTACGTCATCAACGGCGGCAAGGCATTCATCTCCGGCGCGGGCTCGACCGACGTGCTGGTGCTGATGGCGCGCACCGGCGGTGCGGGCGCCAGTGGCGTCTCGGCCTTCGCGGTGCCGGCCGACGCGCCGGGCGTCAGCTACGGCAAGAAGGAGCACAAGATGGGCTGGAACAGCCAGCCCACGCGCACCATCAACTTCGACAACGTGCGCATTCCCGCGCAGAACCTGCTGGGCAAGGAAGGCGAAGGCTTTCGCATCGCCATGAAGGGGCTGGACGGCGGGCGCATCAACATCGCGACCTGCTCGGTGGGCGCGGCGCAGGGCGCGCTCGACGCGGCGCGCCGCTACCTGCACGAGCGCCAGCAGTTCGGCAAGCCGCTGGCGAGCTTCCAGGCGCTGCAGTTCAAGCTGGCCGACATGGCGACCGAGCTGGTCGCGGCACGGCAGATGGTGCGGCTCGCGGCTTCCAGGCTCGATGCCGGCCATGCGGACGCCAGCACCTATTGCGCGATGGCCAAGCGCTTCGCGACCGACGCGGGCTTCAATGTCTGCAACGACGCGCTGCAGCTGCACGGCGGCTACGGCTACTTGGGCGAGTTCCCGCTGGAGCGCCTGGTGCGCGATACACGCGTGCACCAGATCCTCGAAGGCACGAACGAGATCATGCGCGTGATCGTTGCGCGAAAATTGCTGGAAGGGGACAGCGATATCCGCTGAAGCCCTGCATCCAGAACCTCTCAAGACAATGACCGACTCCGTAGTTCTCTTCGACGAAATCAAGACCGCCGGCGGCCAGCGCTTCGCGGTGGCCACGCTCAACGCACCGGCTTCGCTCAACGCGCTGTCCGTGGACATGGTGCGGCTGCTCACGCCCAAGCTGCGGGAGTGGGCGAGCGACGCAGGCATCGTCGGCGTGCTGCTGCAGGCGGCAGGCGACAAGGCCTTCTGCGCCGGCGGCGACCTGCGCCAGCTCTACCAGACGCTGCTCGACTGCGGCCCCGAGCGCAACACCTACGCCGAAGACTTCTTCCGCGAGGAGTACGAGCTCGACTACCTGATCCACACCTTCCCCAAGCCCTTCCTGTGCTGGGGCCACGGCATCGTGATGGGCGGCGGCGTGGGCCTGCTGGCCGGCGCATCGCACCGCGTGATGACGCTGCAAAGCCGCATCGCCATGCCCGAGATCAACATCGGCCTGTACCCCGACGTGGGCGGCAGCTGGTTCCTGCGCCGCACGCCGGGCCGCACCGGGCTGTTCCTGGCGCTCACGGCTGCCAACGTCAACGCGGCAGACACCATCTTCTGCGGCCTTGCCGACGCGCTGGTGCCGCAGGAGCGCAAGAGCGAAGTGCTGGAAGCCATCGCCTCGACGAAGTGGGCCGGCGAGAACAAGGCCGACCGCGCCACGCTGTCGCGCATCCTCGCCAAGGCGGGCGAGGGCGCCGAGATGCCGGCCTCGAAGGTGCGCGAGCACTACGACACCATCAACGCGCTGATGGCGGGCGACGACCTGCTCGACATCGCGAAGCGCCTGCGCGATCTGCAGAGCGACGACGCATGGCTGCAGACCGCGGCCAAGACCTTCGCCAAGGGCGCGCCCAGCTCGGCCGCGCTGAGCTTCGAGCTGTGGCAGCGCGTTCTGCGCATGTCGCTGGCCGAGGTGTTCCGCCTCGAATACTGGGCCTCGCTCGGCTTCTGCGCGCACAAGGACTTCGCCGAAGGCATCCGCGCGGTGCTGGTCGACAAGGATCGCAATCCGCGCTGGAGCCCGGCGACGCTCGAAGAGATCACGCCTGCTTTCGTCGAAGACCACCTGCGCCCGCGCGGCGAGATGCCGGCAGAGCTGGCATCGCTGGTCTGACCCGCACGCACCGATTCCTGCACAGAACAACGGAGACAAGACACATGAAGATCGCTTTCATCGGCCTGGGCAACATGGGCGGCCCAATGGCCATGAACCTGCACAAGGCCGGCCACGCGCTCGCCGCCTTCGACCTCTCGGCCGAGGCCTGCGCGAAGTTCGGCGCCGAGGGCCTGCCCATTGCCCGTTCGGCCGCGGAGACGGTGGCGGATGCCGAAGTTGTCATCAGCATGCTGCCGGCCAGCGCGCACGTCGAGGGCCTGTTCCTTGGCGGTGCGGGCAAGCCCGGCCTGCTCGACAGCATCCGCGCCGGAACGCTGGTGATCGACAGCAGCACCATCGCTGCTGCCACCTCGCGCAAGGTGGCGGAAGCGGCCGCGGCCAAGGGCATCGCGATGATCGATGCGCCGGTGTCGGGCGGCACGGGCGGTGCCATTGCCGGCACGCTGACCTTCATGGTCGGCGGCGAGGTGCAAGACCTGGAGCGCGCGCGCCCGGTGCTGGAGAAGATGGGCGCCAACATCTTCCACGCCGGAGCGGCCGGTGCGGGGCAGACCGCGAAGATCTGCAACAACATGCTGCTGGGCATCCTGATGATCGGCACCTCCGAGGCACTGGCGCTGGGCGTGGCCAACGGGCTCGATCCGAAGGTGCTGTCGGAGATCATGCGCCGCAGCTCGGGCGGCAACTGGGCGCTGGAAAAATACAACCCGATGCCCGGCGTGATGGAAACCTCGCCCGCCTCGAAGAACTATGCCGGCGGCTTCGGCACCGACCTCATGCTCAAGGACCTGGGGCTGGCCCAGGAAAACGCCACCGCCGTGCGTGCGGCCACGCCACTGGGTGGGCTGGCGCGCAGCCTGTATGCGGCCCACAGCCTCGCCGGCCACGGCGCGCTCGATTTCTCCAGCGTGCTGAAGCTGGTGCAGAAGGCTTCCTGAGCCCGCCGCGTCTGTCGGCTCAGCTGTAGCGGGACTGCAGCAGCCACAGCAGGCCGAGCACCACCGCGAACAGCACGGCGAACAGAACCCAGGCGCGCATGAACGCCTGGGTCTCGGTGAGTTCGATCTGCGCAATCTGCTGTGAAGGAGACGGGCTGACGGTAACTTCGGGTTGCGGTTGTGTCATTTCCCCACTGTACAGCGCAGTTCGCCAGCCGTG
Source organism: Variovorax sp. TLI9-5A (assembly GCF_056867935.1). Lineage (NCBI taxonomy): Bacteria > Pseudomonadati > Pseudomonadota > Betaproteobacteria > Burkholderiales > Comamonadaceae > Variovorax > Variovorax sp. TLI9-5A. The sequence continues at coordinate 2,987,026 of NZ_CP200310.1, forward strand.
ACCAGCTTTGCACGGGCATCCATCCGCGACATCGACCACATGATGGCGGCCGCTACCAGGTTGGCTCCCACGCTGAACAAGATCGGCAGGAGGTAGCTGCGGCTGATGTCGAAGGCATAGCCCGCGGCGGCCGGACCGACCAGCGTGCCGAAGGCCACGCTGGTGTAGAGCACGCCGATGATCGCGCTGATGTTGCGTCCGCCGAAGTAGTCCATCACCAGCGCCGGCAGCAACGCGACGAAGCCGCCGTAGAACGCGCCATAGAAGAAGGCGAACACCGCCAACCCCCTGAAGCCGCCCGAGGAAGGTTCGCCGTCCGGCCCCAGCCCACGGTCGCACATCGACCTGCAGGTGCAGGCGAGCAACGCGTTGGCCGATTTTTCGCGCGACGGCGTGGACGTCGCCATCCGCCACGGCACGGGCCAGCACCCGGGGCTCGTCAGCCACTGCGTGCTGACAGTCGAGGTTGTTCCCGTTGCCGCGCCCTCGTTGCTCGCTGAGCAGGGCAAGCCCGCGAAGCCAGCCGATCTGCTGCGCTGGCCGCGCGTGAACGACGCGCAGCGCAAGGGCTGGCGCCTGTGGTTCGCGGCGCAGGGCGTGGCCGATGCGGGCCCGGTGCGCGGACCGTCGTTCGACGATGCCGGCCTGTTGCTTGGGGCGGTGCAGACAGGGCAGGGCGTCGGCCTGCTGCCCGCGGCGCTGGTGGCGAACGACGTGGCCGAAGGCCGGCTGGTGCGGCTCTTCAAGGCTTCGCTGCTCGACGGCTTCGCCTACCACCTCGTGTACCCGCCGGCCAGCCATGACCGTCCGAAAGTAGCGGCCTTCCGTTCGTGGCTTGCCGAGGCGATGTGCGACGGCGGTACTCAGACAGCGGCGAGAAAAACGTCGGCGTCGCCGCCTTCGCATTTCCAGTCGGCGAAGACGCCGACGAGGCTGCAGCTGGTGCAGCGGCAGCCGAGGTAGTACCAGCGCACATCGTTGCTGTCGGTGTAGAGCGCCACGCCCGACAGCAGCTCGAAGCTTTCCTCGCCGCAGACGCATTCGTGGCCTTCGAACTCGGCCTCGTCCGCGTACTCGGCGCTGTCGCCCATGAGGTGCTCGTTGCCGCAGGCCGTGCAGGTGCGGAGTGCCGCGCCGGTGTCTTCGTCGCTTTCCAGCCTGAACACGCGATCGCCGCAGGTGCAGGCCGATGCGGCGAAGCGCGTGGCAAGGTACTTGTTGGCCTTGCTGTAGCGCTGGATCTCGGTTTGCGTGTCTTCAGGGCCGTCGCCGTACCAGTAGCGGCCTTTCTTTTTCAGAGCCATGCGGGTCCTTCCGTCCTCGGGTCCTCGGTGGTGTGTGCGGGCGATTCTGCCGAATGCCCGGGCGTCTTTACAGCAGCTCGATGCCCGGCAGGCTCTTGAAGCAGCTCTCGCGCGTGACGCGCACGAAGTCCGCGAGCCAGGGCTGCGCCGAGGTGTTTTGCGTGCACGCCATGTAGAGCCGCCCCGTCAGCCCCTTGCTGCCGACACGGCGGGCCGTGACGTAGCCGCGGTCCAGGTAGTTCTGCACCGCCCACAGGGGCAGCGTCGCCACGCCGCGTCCGCTGGCCACCAGCTGCAGCATCGCCACGGTGAGTTCGGTGGTGCGCCGGTGCGCTGGCTCCACGCCGGCGGGGCCGAGCACCTGGCGAACGATGTCGAGCATGTCGTCGGGCACGGGGTAGGTGATGAGCGTCTGGTCGGCGAAGTGCCGCGCCGTGAGGTAGGCCTTGGCCACGAGTGGGTGATCGTTGGCCAGCAGCGCCATGATCTCGAAGCGGAACAGCGCGTGGTAGTCCACGGTTTCGCCGGGGTCCTGCTCGGACACGATGGCCACCTCGGCGCGGTTCTGCATCACCAGCGCGATCGGGTCGGGGTGGAAGCCCGAGACGATGTCGAGTTCGATCTCGGGCCAGCGCTGGCGGAAGGCGTCCATGGCCGGCATGAGCCAGTCGAAGCAGGTGTGGCACTCGACCACGATGCGCAACTGGCCGCTGCGCCCCAGCGCGAGCCGGGCCACGTCGCGCTCGGCTTCCTCGATGAGCGGCAGCGCGGTGTCGGCCAGCTGCAGCAGCCGCAGGCCTGTGGTGCTGAACTGCGGCGGCACCGACTTGCGCTCGAACAGCTGCGCGCCGTAGCGGTCTTCGAGCAGCTTGATCTGGTGCGACAGGGCCGACTGGGTGAGGTTGAGCAGCTGCGCGGCGCGCACGAGGCTGCCTGTGTCGCGCAGCGCGATGAGCGTGCGCAGGTGGCGTATTTCAAGGATCGATTGCTGCATGACGGACTGCATGAAAAATATTCAATCGAATGGGCAAAAGGTTTCGTTTGAATCATATGCCCCAAACGCCGACCATCGCAGGTTCCAAGATCAGCGACCGGATTACCTGCAAATGACCACCCGTACCCACACCCTCGGCTTTCCGCGCATGGGCGCGCACCGGGAACTCAAGTTCGCCCTCGAGAAGCACTGGCGCGGCGAGATCGACCGTGCCGCGCTCGAAGCGGTCGGCGAGCAGCTGCGCGCCCGCCACTGGCAGGCCCAGCGCGATGCGGGGCTCGACTTCGTGACGGTGGGCGACTTCGCCTACTACGACCACGTGGCCAATCACATCCAGCTGCTGGGCTGCGAGCCGGCGCGCTTCGGCTTCCATGGCGACGAGCCTGAACTTTCGCGCTACTTCAAGATGGCGCGCAGCGTGGAGAGCGAGGCGGCTCACGCGCATGGCGAAGGCTGCACGCACGGTAGCGAAGGCACCTTCGCGCTGGAGATGACCAAGTGGTTCGACACCAACTACCACTACCTCGTGCCCGAGTTCGATGCGCGCACCCAGTTCAGGCTCGCGTCGACGCGCCTCTTCGACGAAGTGGCGCAGGCGCAGCAGGCCGGCCATGCGGTCAAGGCCGTGCTGCTGGGGCCGCTGAGCTTCCTGTACCTCGGCAAGGAGAAGGCGGCCGGCTTCGACCGCTTCTCGCTGCTCGACGCGCTGCTGTCGGTGTACGAGCAGGTGCTCACGCGGCTGAAGCAGCAGGGCGTGGAGTGGGTGCAGATCGATGAGCCCATCCTCGGCCTCGACCTGCCCGATGCATGGCGCAATGCCTTCGAGCGCGCCTACTGGCAACTCGCCCGCAGCGCGCCGAAGCTGCTGCTGGCCACGTACTTCTCGCCGCTGTCGGACAACCTGCGCCTGGCCTGCCAGCTGCCGGTGGCCGGCCTGCACGTCGACGCGGTGCGCTCGCCGCAGGAACTCACCGGCGTGGCCGACTGGCTGCCGGCGCACAAGGTGCTGTCGGTCGGCGTGGTCGATGGCCGTAATATCTGGCGCACCGATGTCGACGCGGCGCTTGCCAAGCTCAGGCCGGTGGCCGAGAAGCACCAGGGCGAGCTGTGGATTGCACCGTCGTGCTCGCTGCTGCACGTGCCGTTCAGCCTCGCGGCGGAGACGAAGCTCGATGCGGAACTGAAGTCGTGGCTCGCCTTTGCCGTCGAGAAGCTCGACGAGCTGCGCGTGCTGCGCGCGGCCATCGATGGCAACGAGGCCTCGGTCGCGGCAGAACTCACCGCAGCTCGCGCCGCGGTGGAAGCACGCCGCGTCAGCCCCCGCGTGCATCGTGCGGACGTGGCCCTGCGCCTGGCGCGCAGCGTGTCCGGTGACGACAGCCGCGTCTCGCCCTTCGGGCTACGCCAGTTGGTGCAGCGCACGCGTTTCGCGTTGCCCGCGCTGCCGACCACCACCATCGGCTCGTTCCCGCAGACCGCCGACATCCGCGCCGCGCGTGCTGCGTTCAAGCGCGGCGAGCTCGACGCGCCCGGCTACCGCGAGAAGATGCGCGCCGAGATCGCGCTGGCCGTGCGCAAGCAGGAAGAGCTGGGCATCGACGTGCTGGTGCATGGCGAGGCCGAGCGCAACGACATGGTCGAATACTTCGGCGAGCAGCTCGACGGCTTTGCCTTCACCGCCAACGGCTGGGTGCAGTCGTACGGCTCGCGCTGCGTCAAGCCACCGGTGATCTTCGGCGACGTGGCGCGACCGGCGCCGATGACGGTCGAATGGACCGCCTACGCGCAAAGCCTGACCAAGCTGCCGATGAAGGGCATGCTGACCGGCCCCGTCACCATCCTGCAGTGGTCCTTCGTGCGCGACGACCAGCCGCGCGCCACCACCTGCGAGCAGATCGCGTGGGCCATTCGCGACGAAGTGGTCGATCTAGAGGGCGCGGGCATAGGCATCATCCAGATCGACGAGCCGGCCATCCGCGAAGGCCTGCCGCTGCGCCGCGCGGGCTGGCCCGCGTACCTGAAGTCGGCCACGCGCGCCTTCCGCATCAGCGCTTCGGGCGTGCGCGACGAGACGCAGATCCACACGCACATGTGCTATTCGGAGTTCAACGACATCCTGCCGGAGATCGCGGCCATGGACGCGGACGTGATCACCATCGAGACCAGCCGCTCCGACATGGAGTTGCTGCGCGGCTTCGGCGGCGAGAACAATTCGGGCGGCTTCCGCTACCCGAACGAGATCGGTCCGGGCGTGTACGACATCCACTCGCCGCGCGTGCCTTCGGTCGAAGAAATCGTGCGGCTCATGCGCAAGGCCGCCGACGTGGTGCCGCCCGCCAACCTGTGGATCAACCCCGACTGCGGCCTCAAGACCCGCGGCTGGCCCGAGACCGAGGCGGCGCTGTCGAACATGGTGGCTGCGGCGAAGCAGCTGCGCAAGGAACTGGCACAGGCCTGAAGCGCGGAAGAGACCGGGGCGGACGGGGGCAGCAGGAGGGAAAGGCCGGCGTGCCAATAATGGCGCCATGCTCTCCCTGAACCGTCTCTCTCTTTTCCGTTTCTCTCTGTTGCTTCTCTTGCTTCCAGCCCCCTTGATGGGCTGGGCGCAGAGCCGTGCGGAAGCGCTGCTGCAGTTCGAAGGCGTGCAGACGCGCTACCAGGCGTCCTACGGGCCCGGCGCCGTCTCGCGCGGTGCGAGGGAACTGCTGGACCCCGATGACCAGGCCATCGCCGACAAGGCGCTCAAGGCGCTGGACACGGCGGCGACGCGCGCATTCAACACCAACGCCTCGGTCGCGGCCATGCAGCAGGAAGTTGCATCGGCCGGTAACGGCGGTGCCGCGCCCGGCCCGCAGCTGATCGCTGCCGTGGCCCGCTTCGTGAAGCTGCGCACCGACTACGCGGCAATGAGCGAAGCCGGCAAGGCGGAGTTTTTCAACCGCGAGCGCGCCAAGCCCGTCGACCCAGCGCGCGCTGAACTGCTCGAGCGCATGGCCGTGGCCGACGTGCGCGAGATCGACTTCTCAAGCCAGTTGCTGATGAGCGCGGTGGTCAAGCAGCTCGCGCGCGGCAATGGCGGCCAGCTCAGCTCGCTGCCCGACCGCACGCTCGACATGGCGCTCGACACGCTCTGGTCGCGCGGCGTGACCTCGACCCGACCGCGCAACCTGATGCTGGTGGCGCGCGAGTTTGAAAGGCAGGTCACGCAGGCGCTGCTCGCCGCGCTGCCAGATGCCGACGTGGCCGCCTTGCTGGCATGGCGCAACGATCCGCAGGCCGCCGCCGAGCGCGAGGCGCTGGTCGGCACCTACCGCGCCGAGGTCAAGGGCAGCGGCGGCGTGGCGCTGCGCACGCTGATACGCACCTGGCCGCGCTCCTGACCAGCAGGCCTCTGGGAGAAATCCCGAGGTCAAAGCCGCTTCAGGAGCGTGCAATGTGCGATGTACCCGATAACGACTCACAACACGCAGGAGAACTTCCCATGATTTCCAACCGCATTGCTTCCCTCGCCGTCGGGCTTGCCGTGTCAGTCCTCGCGCAAGGCGCTGCCGCGCAGGCCTGGCCCACCAAGCCGATCAGGCTTGTCGTTCCCTTTTCCGCTGGCGGTGCCAACGACCTGATGGCGCGCGCGGCGGCCGAAGGCGCGTCGAAGCTGCTGAGGCAGCCGGTGGTCGTCGACAACAAGCCCGGCGCGGGTGCGATCCTCGGCGCCGACGTGGTCGCAAAGAGCGCGCCGGACGGCTACACCTTCCTGGTGAGCGCGGCCGGCGTGGTGTCGAACAGCATGATCAAGAAGAGCATGCCGTACAAGGACGATGCGCTGGTGCCGGTGGCCATGATCGGGCTGGCGCCCTCGGTGATCGTGGTGCCGGCCAACGCGCCGTACAAGGATCTGAAGGAGTTCGTCGCCGCGTCGAAGAAGTCGGCCAGTGGCTTCCACTGGGCCACCGCCGGCACGGGCAGCACGCCGCATTTCGTCGAGGGCATCCTGCAGACGAAGTACGGCGGCAAGCTCGACGTGGTGCCCTACAAGAGCGGCTCGGAGTCGATCACGGCCGTGCTCGGCAACCAGGTCGAAGCGACCTCGGAGGCCAGCATCGTGGTGCTGCCTTACGTGAAGAGCGGCAAGCTCAAGGCGCTGGCGGGCACATGGACGCAGCGCATCTCGGCCTACCCCGAGCTGCCGACGGCGGCGGAGGAGGGCTTCCCCGAAATTCGCATCGCGCACTGGGCCGGCGTGCACGCGCCGCGGGGCACGCCCGACGCGATCATGGACAAGATGGCCGCGGCCGTCGACGCCGCGATGAAGTCGCCCGAAATCTCCAAGCGCCTGAAGGACATGGGCATCGAGCCCATCGGCGGCACGCGCGCGAGCTTCGTGAAGTTCGTCGACGAGGAGCGCACGCGGCTCGGCAGCGTGGTCAAGGCGACCGGCATGAAGGAAGACTGAGCCGGAATGCCCCGAAACCGGGCGCGCTGGCTGGCATGCAACATGCATGAAGGGTCAGCGCACCCGTAGCACCTTTTGCTGAAAGGCCGAGGTCGGCCGGCAAGTTCTGCTTGACGGTCTAGAGACAAAGTATGCAAACTAGCCGCGTTTTTGGCGGCAGAAAGAGCACTTGGATTAGCGTCGTCAAAAAGTTCCCGGTCATTGTTTCAGTTTCGTGAACACTGCGATTCGTTCTTCATAGGGTTTGCCCTAGTGATCGTGGTGCACACTTGCGGCACCCAAAAGCCCAATGAAGAAGGAATTGAAATGAAGACCTCGAACATCCTCGCCGCCGCCGCTCTGTCCCTGCTCGCCGCAGCTGGCGCCCATGCAGAAACCTACGAAGGCGTTCAGCCCCTGACTTCCGGCTACAGCCGCGCCGACGTGGCGCCCCAGGCTGTGGCAGCCGCCCGTGCCGGCAACGCCTACGGCGACAACGAAGGCGCTGCTTCCACCGCAACGCCCGCCCTGGCCGCTTCGGTCGACCGCGCCACCGTCCGTGACCAGGCTGTCGCCGCTGCACACGCTCCGGGCCAGAACCTGCGTCCCGAAACCTTCGCTGGCAGCGTGATCCCCGCGCAAGCCAAGGGCCTGACCTTCACGCGTCAAGCCGGCCTGTAATTCGAAGGCGGCGCAAGCCGCTCTTCATCGAATCACAAGTCACACATCGAGGAAACCGGACCTGCGAAAGCAGCGTCCGGTTTTTTCATTGGCGCTTCTTGTCTAGTGCTTCGCCCCATGACGATGGCAGTCGTGCGCATGGTCGTCCACGATGCCCGTGGCCTGCATCCATGCGTAGACGATCACCGGCCCCACGAACTTGAAGCCGCGCTTCTTCAGCGCCGCCGAGATGTCTTCCGACAGCGGCGTCTTCACCGGCACGCTGCCGGTGCTGTTCACGATGGGCTTGCCGCCCGCCATGCCCCAGATGAATTCCGAGAAGTCCTCGCCCTTCGCCTGCATCGCGAGGTAGGCGCGAGCGTTGCCGATGGTGGCCTCGATCTTCGAGCGCGAGCGCACGATGCCCGGGTCCTGCAACAGCCGCTCGACGTCGGCCTCGGTGAATTTGACGATCTTCTCGGGCACGAAGCCCTTGAAGGCCTTGCGGAACGCCTCGCGCTTGCGCAGGATGGTGAGCCACGAGAGTCCGGCCTGGAAGCCGTCGAGCATGAGCTTTTCCCACAGCGCGCGGCTGTCGCGCTCGGGCACGCCCCATTCGGCGTCGTGATAGGCCATCAGCAGCGGGTCGGTCTGGGCCCATGCGCAGCGGACTTTGGCGGTGCTCTTGTCGTTCATCGTTCGGTTCTTCGCTCGGCTATCGTCGGGAATGTTTTCAAGAATGAGGGGAGACACTCTGATGCAGCATCTTCGATTTTCATTGTCGGCGCTTTCGCTGGGACTCGCGCTCGCCTTTGGTGCGCAGGCGCATGCCGAGACGATCAGGAAGCCCCAGCTCGATCAACTCGCCGCCGCCTGGCAGGCGGGCAAGCCACCCACCGACTTCGGCGCTTTCCTGGCGCAGGCCGAGAAGGCCCATCCCGCACTCAAGCCCGCCGTGGCCGCCTACCGCAAGAAGACGCCCTTGGCCGGCGACGACCTCGTCAACGTCGCGCGCCTGCTCGGCCTCTACAACCGCCTGAAGAACCAGCAGGCCGTGATCGCGAGCATCGGCACCATGGTGGCGATCCCGACGGTGCGCAACGTGCAGGTCCCGCCCCATGAAAGCCCGCCGATCATCGAGTTCGGCCAATTGGTGCAGAAGATGGCGGGCGACTTCGGGCTGGCCTACCGCAACGTCGACAACCGCATCTTCGAAGTCAGCCTCAAGGGCACGGGCGTCGAGGAATTCGGCATCCTCACGCATTCCGACGTGGTGCCCGCGGTACTCTCCGAATGGGTGCTCGACGACGGTACGAAGCTCGATCCCTTCAAGATGACTCGCGTGGGCGACTACCTCTACGGGCGCGGCACCATCGACGACAAGGGCTCCATCGCCGCAGTGCTCTATGCGATGAAGACGGTGAAGGAAAGCGGCCTGCCCATCGAGCGCAGCATCCGCCTGATGATCGAGACCACCGAGGAGACCGGCGGGGACGCGATGCAGTACTACCGCACGAAGACACAGCTGCCGGCCTACAACATCGTGCTCGACAGCAAGTACCCCGCAGTGGTCGCGGAGAAGGGATCGGGCGCGCTGAAGGTGTTGTTCCCGGCGGAAGCTGCCGATGGCGCATCGACCGCGATCACCGCCATGAGCGCCGCCGCGTCGGCCAACGCGATCTCGCAGACGGCGACCGCCACGCTCAAGGGCGGCGACCTTGCCTCGGCACTCGCGAAGCTCGAAGCCGCGAAGCCGGCCTTCCTGCAGAAGTACGAGGGGCAGGGCGGCAAGTTCGCCATCGACGTCGCGCGCGGCGGCGACGGCATCGAGCTGAAGGTGACGGGCGTTTCCGCCCACGGCTCGCGCCCCGAGGAGGGCGTGAATCCGCTGCCGCGTCTCGCGCTGTTCCTGCAGGAGTGCGGCGTTCCGCTCGCGTCCAACCATTACCTGAAGGCCGTGAAGTACATCGATGCGCTCTACGGCACCGGCTACCTCGGCGAGAAGATGGGCCTGGGCTACGCCGACGACTTCATGGGACCGCTGACCTTCTCGCCGAACCTCGTGCGCATGGGCAACGACGGCAGGCTCGAAGTCACGGTCAACGTGCGCATGCCGCGTGGCCGCACGCCCGACGAACTCAAGGCGCAGGTCACGCAGAAGATCGATGCATGGGCCGGCGCGAACAGCGTGAAGCTCGACATCGCCTACGACCAGGGCAACTGGATGGCGCGCGACCCCAAGGGCGCGTGGCTGTCGACGCTGCTCGACATCTACGGCGACACCACCGGCCTCGAAGCCAAGCCCGTGCCAACGGCCGGCAGCACCACCGCGAAGCTGATGCCCAACGCCATCAACTTCGGCCCCGCGATGCCCGGCAAGAAGTACACGGCGCACAACGCCAAGGAATACAAGGAAGTGCCCGATCTCGATGCCGACATGCAGATGTTCACCGAGATGCTGGTGCGCATCGGCAACCTGCAGCAGATGCAGTAACGCAGAAGGCATTTGGCCCCGCGAGCATGGGGCTGGCGAACTTAAAGCCGCACTTTTCAGCCCTTGCACAACGTTTCTTCGTAGTGTGCGAGGGGATGGCGAGATGCCTCGCTCGGGTATCGTCGAAGGCTTCCATTTTTGTGAAAAGGAAGTCATGCACATGCTGCAATTTCGCTTCTCGTTGCCAGCCCTCACCCTGGGCTTGATGGCAGTTGGCCTCACCGCACCGGCCTTCGCAGAGACGCTCAAGAAACCCGCGCTCGACCAGCTCGCGGCGGCCTGGCAAGGCGGCAAGACCGCGTCCAGCTTCAACGCATTCCTCGCGCAGGCGGAGAAGGCCAACCCCGAGCTCAAGCCGGCAGTGGCCGCCTATCGCAAGAAGGCGCCGCTGGCTGGCGACGACCTCGTCAACATCGCGCGCCTGCTCGGCCTGTACAACCGGTTGCACAACCAGAAGGCGGTGATCGCGAGCCTCGGCGCCATGGTGGCGCTGCCGACCGCGCGCAACGTGCAGATCCCGCCGCACGAGAACCCGACGATCATCGATTTCGGCAAGCTGGTGCAGAAGATGGCACGCGACTTCGGGCTCGAGTACCGCAACGTCGACAACCGCATCTTCGAAGTCAGCCTGAAGGGCAAGGGCAGCGAGGAGTTCGGCATCCTCACGCACTCCGACGTGGTGCCTGCAGTGCTGTCCGAATGGGTGCTCGACGACGGCACGCGGCTCGATCCGTTCACCATGGTCCGCGTGGGCGACCGCCTCTACGGGCGCGGCACCATCGACGACAAGGGCTCCATCGCCGCCGTGCTCTACGCGATGAAGACGGTGAAGGAAAGCGGCCTGCCGATCCAGCGCACCATGCGCCTGATGATCGAGACCACCGAGGAAACCGGCGGCGACGCCATGGAGTACTACCGCGGCAAGGTGCCGCTGCCGGCCTACAACATCGTGCTCGACAGCGGCTACCCCGCGGTCGTGGCCGAGAAGGGCGCGGGCTCGCTGAGCGTGTTCTTCCCCGCCGAGAAGACCGACGCCAGCGTCACCGCGATCACCGACATGGGCGCAGCCGCGGCGGTCAACGCGATCTCGCAGACGGCCACCGCCACGCTCAAGGGCGGTGACCTGGCAGCCGCGTTCGCGAAGCTCGAGGCCGCGAAGCCGGCCTTCCTGCAGAAGTACGAACCGCAGGGCGGCAAGTTCGCGATCGCCGTCACGCGGGGCACCGACAGCATCGACATCAAGGTCACGGGCACCTCGGCCCATGGCTCGGAGCCCCAGAACGGCGTGAACCCGTTGCCGCGGCTGGGCCTGTTCCTTCTGGAGTCCGGCGTGACGCTGGCCGACAACCAGTTCCTCAAGGCTGTGAAATACGTCGACACGCTCTACGGCACCGGCTACCTCGGCGAGAAGATCGGCCTGGGCTACAAGGACGACTTCATGGGGCCGTTGACCTTCTCGCCCAACCTGATCCGCACCGGCGCCGACGGCCGGCTGGTGGTGGCGGTCAACACGCGCATGCCGCGCGGCCGCACGCCGGAGGAGCTCAAGGCGCAGGTCACGGCGAAGATCAACGAGTGGGCTGCCGCGAACAAGGCCACGGTCGAGATCAAGTACGACCAGGGCAACTGGATGGCGCGCGACCCATCGGGCCAGTGGCTGACGACGCTGCTGAACATCTACGGCGACACCACCGGCCTCGAAGCCAAGCCGGTGTCCGCTGCGGGCGCCACCACCGCCAAGCAGATGCCCAACGCGATCAGCTTCGGCCCCGGCATGCCCGGCAAGAAGTACACGGGCCACAACGCCAAGGAATACAAGGAAGTGCCCGACCTCGATGCCGACCTGCAGATGTTCACCGAGATGCTGGTGCGCATCGGCAACCTGAAGCAGATGCAGTAGCAGCCGGCTGCGAAGAGAAGCCCCTGAGCTCCAGCAGCTCGTCGAGGATGGGGCAGGCGGGCTGGTGGTCGCCCAGGCACAGGCCGGCGAGGCGCTCCAGCACGCGCTTCGTGGCCTGAAGCTCCTCGATGTGCGACTCGAGCTCTTCGGTGCGGGTGATGGCGATGAGCTTCACTTCGGCGCTCATGCGGTGCTCGTCCTGCCTCAGTGCGAGAAGCCGGCCGATGTCGCCCATGCCGAAGCCCAGCGTGTGCGCTCTTCGCACGAAGCGCAGCACGCCGACGTGCTCGTGCGTGTAGCCGCGCCCGAAGGTGTCCTGAATCAGCCCTCGGGCCTCGCACTGGCGCAGCAGCCGCTCCGAGATGCCCGCGCGGGCGATGGCTTCTTCCATTCCGAACCGCTGGCTGGCCTGCGCCGTTGCAGCCGTTTCGGGCTTGTCATGGGTGCGAGGGTTCATGCGAACTCCTTCCTGTTGAGAAGGCCCGCAGTCTTCGGCTTCGCATGGTGTCAAGGTCAAGCGGGCGGGCCGCTTTTCCCAGGAGGCGGCAGGGCGATGCGCTCGCCCTCGGATTCTTACCGGAGGCCGTGCGCGTGCAGCGCTGCCTTCAGCCGCCGCACCTCGTGCTGCAGATCGAGGATCAGCGCCGCTGCGTCGAGGTTCACGCCGAAGTCGCGTTCCAGCCTGCGTGCCTCCAGCGCGCATTGCAGGTCGGTGCTCGAGAACTGCCAGCGCTCGGGCGAGGTTTCGGCGGTTTCGATGCGCAGGATGCCGACCTCGACCAGCTGCACGACCCAGGCGGTGTCCGCGCCGACGGCATGCGCCAGCTCGTTCGCCGCGAGCGGCTGCGAGGCGCTGATCGCGGTGGTGCTCGTCAGAGTGAAATTCACCATGCTCAGACTCCCAGATGCTGGCGTGGATTGAAGGATGAGGTGGCTTGCGACAGCTGTTCGTAGGCCTTGCGCGCCTCGTCGTTGTCGGCGGGCGGCAGCGCGATGTCGAGCAGCAGATACAGGTCGCCCGGCGTCTTGCCCGCGAGCCCGCGGCCCTTCAGGCGCAGCTTCAGGCCGCTGCGCGCATTGCGCGGTACGGTCACTTCGACCACGCCGCCGGTCGGCGTCGGCACTTGCACCTGCGCGCCCAGCGCGGCCTCGGTGGGTGTGACGGGCAGCGTCATGTACAGGTCGCGTTCTTCCACGCGGTAGAGCTTGTGCGGCGCGATGCGCACTTCGAGATACAGGTCGCCCGCAGGCTCGCCGCCGTGGCCGGGCATGCCCTGGCCCGCGAGGCGGATGTACTGGCCCGGGTGCACGCCCGGCGGGATCTTCACGCTCAGCGTGCGGTTGGTCCACTGGGGGTGGCCTTGCGCGTCGATGGTCTGCGCTCGCAGCGTGATCTCGCGTTCGGCGCCGTTCAGTGCGTCTTCCAGCGTGATCTCGATCGCCGCGTGGTGGTCTTCGCCGCGCGCGCGGAAGTTCTGCCGCGTGGCGCCGCGCCGCTCGGCCTCGCCGAACAGCGACGAGAAGAACTCGCTGAAGTCGGCATGGTCGGCCGGCCCCTGGCGTGGGCCGCGGTGGAATTCGAAGCCCTCGTCCCAGCCCGGCGGCGCGCGGAAGTCGCCTTCGGGGCTGCCGCCGCGCGCGACGCGGTCGGCCAGCGCGTCATAGGCGGCGCGTTTTTCCTTGTCGCCCAGCACGTCCTTGGCCTCGTTGAAGTCGCGCATGCGCTGCTCGGCATCGGCCTCGGTGCTGACGTCGGGGTGGTACTTGCGGGCGAGCTTGCGGTAGGCCTTGCGCACCTCGTCGTCGGAGGCGGTGCGGTCGATGCCCAGGGCGCTGTAGTAGTCCTTGAATTCCATGGTGCGTGGCGGTTCGTTGGGTGGACGGCATCGAGGGCCCGGGGTGTCTTCCGGGGGCGCTAGGCCAGTGCTGAGTCGCCGTCGGCGTGCCGCAGCAGCGGCGTCACGGCCCATGTGGGGCCGCGTCGCTCGAAACGCAAGGGCTGGGCGTTGCCGAGCAGGCTGAGGTCGACGGGCACGCCCAGCAGGGCAGCCAGCGCGTAGAGCGTGCCGCCGTGCGCCACCACCAGCACCGGGGCAGGCAGCCGCAGGACGGTGTCGATGGCCTCGCGCGTGCGGGCGATGAACTGCGAGAGCGTCTCGCCGCCCTCGGGCTCGCAGGCCCAGTCGATATTGGCGGACGAGGTGCCGATGAGCGCGCCGAAGTTGCGCTCGCGCAGCGTCGCCTGTGCGGCGGGCACGAGCTTGAGTGCGGTGGCCACCGCATAGGCCGTGTCGTTCGCGCGCCGGGCGTCGCTGCACACCACGGTGCGGATAGGCTCGCCGGCCAGCAGCGTGGCGGCGCGCGCGGCCTGCTGCAGGCCCAGCTCGCTCAGGGGCTCGTCCACCGCCTGGAAGACGCGCAGCGCGTTGCGGCCGGTCTGCCCGTGGCGCAGGAAGTAGAAGTGGTCGCAGTCGGGCAGGAGCGGCTGTGCCGCGGCGATGCGGATGAGCTGGTCGAGCCCGTTGGGCGCGGTGTGGATGGCCGTGGTCTGTGACATGAGAGAAGTGGAGGTGCGCCCTCAGCGTAACTTCATGGCCTTGGGCCGGGCCTGCAGCCGGTCGATGTAGGCATCGAGCTTGGGCCGGTGTAGCACGCCGCCGAAGGCGCGGTGCCAGATGAACATCGAGCCGATCATCACGTCGGCCGCCGTGAACTGCGGGCCGAACAGGTAGGGGCCGTAGCCCAGTTCGCGCTCGACCGCGTCCTTGGCCGCCTCGAAGCTGGTCCAGCCACGCGCGCTGTTGTCGCTGCGGATTTTCAGGATGTTGTCGCCCATCGCGGGTTCGAGTTGCGCTGTCGAATAGACCATCAGCGAGAGATAGCGGCCCCGCTCGGGCGAACCCGCGGGGGGCGCGAGCCGTTTGCCGGGAAACTTCTCGGCAACGTACATGCAGATTGCCGCGTTCTCGAAGACGCGCGCGCGGCCGTCGACCAGTGCCGGCAGCTTGCCCGCCGGGTTGATCCTCAGGAACTCGGGCTTCTTGTGCGCCTTTTCCCGGATGAGGGTTTGCACGATCTCGTAGTCGGCGCCGGCTTCGTCGAGCATCCACTTGGCGACCTGCGAGCGGCTGTGCGGATCGAAATACAGCTTCATGGTCATCGGCGTGTCTCCTCGGGCCTTCTGGACGGACGGATGGTCAGAACTTGGGAATGCGCAGCGTCTTGCTGATCATGAGCGTGCCCGAGAGCGCGAACAGCAGCGCCAGCGGATGCAGCTGCCACGGCCCAACCGCCCAGGCGCCGCCCCACACGTCGGTGCCGATGCGGCCCTGCCACGCGGCGTATGCCAGCACGCCCACCAGCACCACGCTGGTCGGGATGGGGGTGCCCTCGAAATACTTCACCTTGTCGGAGCCGGCCGAAAGCGCCTCGGCCGTCACGTTGAAGCGTGCGAGCCGGCTCACGCCGCAGCAGACGAAATACACCAGGATCGCGCAGTCCCAGCCACCGTTGAGGCCCGCCGCGAAGCCGAGGGCCGCGGGCGCCACGCCGAACGAGATCACGTCGGCCAGCGAGTCGAGTTCGCGCCCGAGGGCCGACTGCGTCTGCCGCCAGCGCGCGATGCGGCCGTCGAGCACGTCGAAGACGAAGGCCGCCGGCGCGAGCGCGGCGGCCCACAGGAACTGCGCCAGCGACTGGCTCGCCATGAAGGCCATCGCCAGGAACACCGCGCCCACGCCGCAAGCCGCATTGCCGAGCGTGAACACGTCGGCCAGGTGGAACTCCCGGATCATCGAGAAATGCTTGCGGGTCGGCACGGGAGAAGGGGTGTTCATGAAGGCAAAGAAAGGAATTGGCGGGCGGCCAATGGACCGAACCTTAACCGAAGCAGCAAGCGTAGCCTGTAGTCGCGGTCCGACGCGCGGGGCGCTTGTCGGACGGGTCGCGGCAGGGTGGGGTGGGGCGCTCAGGCGCCGTGGTGCGTCTCGACGATCCGGGCGAAGCGCCCGAGCAGGCTGGCCGCCGCGTCGGTGTCGACCACGCGCTCGCGCATCGTTTTCGCGTCGGCACCCATCGAGGCCAGCTCGCCGGCCAGCATCTCGATGTAGCCGCGCATGGCGTCGGCGTCGAATTCCGGGTGAAACTGCACGCCCCAGGCGTGCTTGCCGAAGCGGAATGCGTGCACTGGCTCGTGCTCGTTGCCGGCCAGCAGCACAGCGCCTTCGGGCAGGCGCAGCGCGCTCTGCCAGTGCACCGCGTGTGCCGGGAACTGGGCGGGCAGGCCCTGCAGCAGCGGATCGGTCGCGGCGGCCTCGTTGAGCGCGACGGTCACGGTGCCGACTTCCGCGCCTTCCGGATGGTCGCCGGCCTCGCCGCCCAGCGCGTGCGCCAGCAGTTGGTGGCCGTAGCAGATGCCAAGCACGGGCGTGTCGCGCGCGACAAGCTGAGCGAGCCAGGCGGCCGTGGCCTCGCTCCAGGGTTCGCGGTGCGACACCATCGCATGCGAGCCGGTCACCACCACGCCCGAAACCCCGGCCGGATCGGGCAGGGCGTCGCCGCGGCGCGGATCGATCACCAGCAGGGGCAGCGCGTGCTCGCCGAGGCCGTCGGCGATCCAGTGCTCGAAGTCGCTGCCCTGCTGTGCGCGCAGGGCTTCGAAGGTGCTTCCCAGCTTGACGATGACGAGGGGGTGCGGTCGGGGAGTGTCCATGCCGCGATCATGCCGCAGGTGCGCAACCGGCAAGCAACGGCTACAGTGGATGACCCGGGGCCGTTCCCGGGTGCCTGACTTGACCGCAACCCTGCCGGAAACACCATCGATGCGCGCACTGGCTGCCTTCCTCGCGATCTCCGCCGTGGCGCTCGGCGCGCATGCGGCCGAGGTGGTGCGCTGCACCGATGCCAACGGGGCCATTTCGTACACCAACGTCGAGTGCCCGCCGGGCAGCAAGCAGTCGCGGCAGGTGCCGATCCTCGAATCGCCGCCGCCCGATCCGGCGCGCCGCGACTACTCGCCGCCGCAAACCTACGCGCCACCGGGCACGCCGCCCAGCCAGGTGGCGAGCAACCCGCCCTCGGGCCCGGCCATCATTCCGCGCTACCCCACCGAGAGCCAGCCGCAGGCCGCGGCCGAGCCTCCGGGCGTCGTGATCCTGAGCCCCGATCCGTACTACGACGGCGCGCGCCCCATCCGCAGGCCGCGGCCGCCGCACGCGCAGGACTCCGGGCCACCGCCCGGTCAGCGGCCCTGCCAGAACCTCGCCGGCATCAAGCGCTACAACTGCTGAAGACCGACCGGATGAGCGTTGTTGGGGAAGAACAGGGGCCCGGCAGCCTGCCGTGGACCGTCTATTGCGACGGCAGTGCCATGCCGAACCCGGGGCGCATGGGCATCGGCGCCGTCATCACCGCGCCCGACGGCAGCCGCCACACGCTGTCGCAGGCCACGTACATCACGGGCTGCAACAACGAAGCCGAACTGCGGGCGCTGACCCTCGCGCTGCGGGACCTGCGCGAGCGCGGCGCGACGGTGGTGCGGGCCTTCAGCGACAACAGCATCCTGGTCGAACAGCTCGGTGCGCCCGGATCCGAGCCGGTCGCGCCCATCGTCCGGCTGGCTGGCCTGTTCGACGAAGCCCGTGCGCTGATCGGCAGCTTCGACGACGTGCGCCTGCAATGGATTCCGCGCCACCGCAACGGCGAGGCCGACGCACTGGCACGCGCCGCGCTGGGCTTCGGCCCCAAGCCGCCCGCCCGACAGAGCCGCAAGCGCCGATAGGCGCCAACACGGGGCCTGTCCGGGAGCCCCTATCATCACGCGCCATGACAGAAGCCACCTCCCGCCCACCTCTCCCCGACCATCTCTCCATCGACCCGCGCAGCCCGCACCATGTGGCCGCCGCGTTCGAGCACGACATCGGCATCCGCTTCAATGGCAAGGATCGCCTCGACGTCGAGGAATACTGCATCAGCGAAGGCTGGGTCAAGGTGCCCGCCGGCAAGACCCTCGACCGCAAGGGCAAGCCGCTGCTGATCAAGCTCAAGGGCACCGTCGAGGCGTACTACAAATAAAGAGACCGCTCATCGCCACTGCAGCAGCAGCGACCAGGGCTGCTGGCTCATGTGGCGATCGACGCACCCCGGCGTACCGGGCGTGCATCCCTCGGGCAGGTAGCTCGGGTCCAGCCACCGCGTGCCCGGCGCGAAATCGAGCCGGCGCCGCGTGACCGACTGCAGCACGTTGCCGCCCACGGCGTCGAAGCCCGTCGCATCCACAGTCACCACCACGTCGCAATGCATGGGCAGCGGCTCGCCGCCGGTGTCCCGCGCGGCCAGCACTTCGCCGATCTTGTCGAAGGTGTCGAGTTCGGCGCCCGTGCCGCGCGCCTGGCAGACCAGGTCGCCGACGCGCGGCGGCGTGCGCCTGAGGTCGCAGGCCCGCAGCGCATAGCGCGTGTTTCGGCCGAAGCTCTCGTCGATGCCGGCCTGCCACGCGGCTGCGGCGTAATCGGCATGCGCCTCGGAGAATACGAATTCCTCTTCCGTCAGTCCCGCCTGCCGTGCCAGCCAGCTGATGAAGGCGGCGGACCAGGGCGTGTCGATTACCGCGACCCGCGCCAGCGCGGCCTGGACGGCGCGCAGCTCCGCTGAATCCAGCCCCTCGTCGGGGCCCACGCCCATGCCCTGAAGCCGCCCGGCAGTTGCCTCGTTCAACGCCTGCATCAGCAGATGGCGGTCAGCCGGGCGCAGGGCGCCGAAGCGCACCTGCGAGGGCAGCCGTGGATCGACCGCCTGCCAGTAGCCCAGCACGCGCTGCCAGGGCGCGAGGCCGGGCACGGTGCGGCGCGTGGCCTCCGCTTCGGAGTCGCCGGCTTCGGTCATGCGGCCTTCGGCGTCCATCGCCTGGCCGCCGAAGGCTTCGTGCTCCTGGATGGCGAAGGTGGCCATGGCGAGGGCGCGCGAGGGTGATGGGAGTTGCGTGGCGGTGTCGAGGCAGCCCGAAGAGGCCGATGCCGGGTTCGCGAACGCTGCCAGCCACAAGGTGCAGGCGAGCACTCCCGCCGAGTGTTTCGACGCGCGGGGAGTCTGGTCGCCGACGAATGGCATGCGGCTCTTGCGCGGGCGCCTCAGGCCAGGATCACGCGCTCGCAGGCCTTGCGCAGACCCGGCAGGCCCGGCAGTTCGCGCGCCTTCGCGTCGGTGATCACCACGTCGATGTCGGCCGTGCGCGAATAGGTCACGCGGCTGGCTTGGCCGATCTTCGCGTGGTCGGCCAGCAGCACCAGCTGCTGCGCCTGCTCGGCCATGGCGCGCGCGACGGTGGCCTCATGGTGCTCGAAGCTCATGGCGCCGTGCTTCGCATGCAGGCCCACGGGCGACAGCAGCGCGATGTCGGCGCGGTAGCGGTGAATGGCCTCCACCGTGGTGTCGCCGAAGGTGGCCTGTCCCTTCACGTCGATCTGGCCGCCCAGCAGGATGGTCTGGTTGCCGGTGAGGCGGCCTTCGCCCGCGCCCGCGAGCTTGAGCGCGATGCTCAGCGAATTGGTGATGACCGTCATGCCGCTGAGCGTGGCGATCTCTTCCGCGCAGATCGACATGGTGCTGCCCGCGTCCATGAAGATGGTCTGGCCCGGCTGCAGCAGGGCGACAGCGGCCTTGGCGATGGCGCGCTTCTCGCGCTGCCGTGCCACCAGACGCACCGCGAGCGGCGGCTCCGGCTCGGCCTTGACCGCGATGGCGCCGCCATGCACGCGCCGCAGTTCGCCCAAGCCCTCGAGTTCGACCAGATCGCGCCGCACCGTTTCGCGCGACACGGCAAGGTCCTGCACGATCCGTTCCACGCTCAGGCGCGAGAAAGTGGCCAGCAGGCTGCGGATACGCAGGAATCGTTCTTCTTGGAGCATGGAAACGCGGCTTATGGGAAGAAATGAAAAAGGCGGCGTCGGCGAGACGGCCGCCCCGGACAGGCGCGGAAGCCGCGCCATTGTGCCCGCGCCGAATGTCGGGCACGGGCGTGATCAAGCATTCATGCCAGCGGCCGGCGCCCCGATGCGGATGCGTCGGCCGGATGCCATCGTCAGAGGTCGGCCATGCCCATGGCCGGGTCGCTCACCGAGTGCCTGCCCGTTTCGACGCGGCCGGCGAAGCGGCGGTAGAAGGTCGGATCGGAGTCGCAGGTCACGGCGAAGTCGTACCACTGGCCGCTGCTTGCCAGCACCCATGCCTGCTCGGCCTTGGCACCGCCGTTGACCGTGGCGGTCCACGGGCCGTCGTCGCGATAGGCCTTGGCGCGCACCGTGAACTTGGCCGTGCCGCTTGCGCCGTTGAGCATTTCCACCGAGACGTTGCCGTTGGTCACGTCGTAGCACACGCGCACCTCGGGGTCGGGCGTGCCGCCCGCGCGCAGGCGGTTCAGGTCACCCTTGAAGTGGCGGTGGAAGCCGTTGGGGCCGAGCACCCACAGGTCGTAGAAGCCGCTGTTGTCGGCGCCCGGGTTCCAGGTGTCGTCGAGTTGCTTGCCGGGCTCGACCATGTAGCGGCGCGGCAGGCGGTCGAGGTTGAGTTTGTCGTAGACATGGAACACGGCGGCGGCCTTGCCGCTGTTCTTGAAGATCAGCCGCATCTGGCCCTTGACGGCGTCGCTGCGTCCGCTCACGTGCAGTTCGTAGGGCAGGGCGCGCGAGGGGCGCGTGCCGGTGGCCTGGCGGGGCAGTTGGGGGTCGAGCGGCAGTGCCACCTGCGCCAGCGCCTGCTGGTCGGCGCGCAGCTTGTCGGCCGCGTCCTTGGTCGTGCGTCCCGCCAGCGTGGGCAGCGCTTCGCTGTTGGGAGTGGCGAAGTTGAAGGCGCTCGTGAGGTCGCCGCACACCGCGCGGCGGAACGGCGAGATGTTCGTTTCCTTCACACCGAAGCGTGCTTCGATGAAGCGCAGCACCGAGGTGTGGTCGAAGGCCTGCGAGTTGACCCAGCCGCCGCGGCTCCAGGGCGAGATGACGTACATCGGCACGCGCACGCCGGGGCCGTACACGCGTCCGTCGGGTGCGGGCTGGCTGCTGGTGCCCGGCGGCTTCGGGTGCGTAAAGCGCTCCACGGCGAGGTCGGATTCGGGCAGCGTGGTCTTGCCTGCCATCGTGCCGTCGGGGTTGAGCGAGGGAGCCGCCGGCGAGGGGTAGTGGTCGAAGTAGCCGTCGTTCTCGTCGAAGTTGATGAGCAGCGCGGTCTTGCTCCACACCTCGGGCACGGCGGTGAGCGCGTCCAGCACCTGCTGGATGTACCAGCCGCCCTGCACGGGGCTCGACGGTCCGGGGTGCTCGGAATAGGTGGCGGGCGCGATGATCCACGACACCTGCGGCAGCTTGCCGTTCTTGATGTCCTGGCGGAACTGCTCGAGGAAGCCGCCGTCGGGCATGGTGTTGGCGATGCCCTTGTAGAGCGGGTTGCCCGCATCGTCGCTGGCCGGGTCGTAGGCGGGCGAAGCGGCGTCGTTGCTCACCGGCTTGCCCGAGGCTTCGTTGGCCTTGCGGTATTGCTTGAAGCCGGCCAGCGGGTTGTCGGTGAAGTTGTCGGGCATGTTCTGGTAGATGAACCAGCTGACCTTGGCTTCCTGCAGGCGCTCGGGGTAGGTCTTCCACTCGTAGCCGGAGGTCGATGGGCCGATGTCGTCCCACTCGTTGACGACCGATGCGACGCCGGCGGGGCCGGAGGCGGTCTCGCCCGAGGGGCCGTTGGTGCCGGTCCAGTGGAACATGCGGTTCGAGTTGGTGCCCGTGTGCATGCTGCAGTGGTAGCCGTCGCACAGCGTGAAGGCGTTGGCCAGCGCGAACTGGAAGGTGACCTCGGCTTCCTTGAAGTAGCCCATCGACGCGTTGTTCTTGTAGCGCGGCCACTGGTAGGCGCGGCCGCCGTCCCAGGCGTTCTCGCCGTCGTTCCACGAGTGCGGCGTGCCGCTCACGCGCTGGGCGTTGCCTTTACGGCTGTCGAGGTGGTAGGGCAGGATGGGCTTGCCGTTGGCATCGCTTTGCTGCCACACGTTCAGTCCCTTGGGCAGCGGAATGGTGAAGCGGTCGCCGAAGCCGCGCACACCCATCAGGGTGCCGAAATACTGGTCGAAGGAGCGGTTCTCCTGCATGAGCACGACGATGTGCTCGACGTCCTTGATCGTGCCGGTGGCGTTGTTGGCCGGAATGGCGAGCGCGCGGCGGATGCTGGGCGGAAAGGCCGAGAGTGCGAGGGCGGCAGCGCCGGTGGTGGCGGTGCCGGTGAGGAACTTGCGACGCGAATTCGTCATGGGTTTGTTCTTCTCTTGTTGGGGCATGGCGTAGGACTTGGCGTGGAACTCAGGGGGCGCAGCTCTTCACGGGGGCTGCACCGGTGTCGGGTTGTGTGGGTGTGGTGGGGGTGGTCGGGGGCGTCGGCGTGCCGACGAAGCCACCGCCTCCGCCGCTGCCGCCGCAAGCGGACAGGACGCAGGCCAGGAGGAGCGCGGGTGCGAGACGCGCGAGGAGACGTGGGTGAAGTTGCATGGTTGGAGTCCTCTGAAGGCGTTGTTGTCTTGGGGCTGAAGGTGATCGGGGTCAGGGCAGGGTCGACAACGGCTGGCCCGACTTGAAGATGCTGTTGAGCTCGGCGCTCGTGAGCGCGCGGTTCCAGATCGCGAAGTCGTTGAAGTCCATGGCGCCGCGCGGTGAGCTGCTCTCGCGCTGGTAGTAGAGGCCGGTGCCGTCCTCGTTGAGGCCCAGGCCGTTGCCCAGGCCGCCGAGCTTGTCGACCAGCGCGGTGGTGATCGCGGTGCTGTTGGTCTGAGTGCCCCTGACGGGGTCCATCACGTAGCCACGCATGGTGAGCGCCGCCTTGTCGACGATCACCGCCACGTAGGCCCACTGGCCCGCGCTGAGGCTGTAGCCGTTGCTGTCGGCGCGCGCGCTGCCCGTGCCTACGTTGAAGCGGATCTCGCAGCTGCCGAACAGGCCGATGGCCAGGCCCGCATTGCCGCCGGTGGTGTAGTTCTTGTTGCCGATCACCGTGCCGCCGTTGCTCACGCCCTGGCTGCAGGTGTTGTCGGTGCGCATCCAGAACCCGATGGTGAAGGCCGTGACCGCCGCGTTGGTGGTGACGTCGTTGTTCTGCACGAGGCGATAGCCGGCCATACCGCTGGCGTTCTTCACCGTGCTGTCGACGCGCAGCGCCTTGGCCTTGTAGGGTGCGCTGAAGCCGTCGTCGACCAGCGAGCCGCCGTTGGCATCGGACGCCCACGGTGCGAGCGTGGAGGCGTTCTTCGTGTCCACGCCGGGCAGGGCGTCGAGTGGGTAGTAGTCGACCAGGCCGTTCGCGAGCGTGGGGGCGAGCGTCACGGGTGCTTCGGGCGCGACATAAGAGATCTGCGCGGCAAGCGCCACGCTGGCTTCGCCCGCGACGACCGTGTACTGGAAGGCGTAGACCCCGTCGCTCGCCGCGACGATGGGATCGGTGTAGCTGGTGGTGCCGGCCGGCAGCGTAGCCACCACCTTGCCGTCGCGCAGAACCTGCACCGCGGAGGTCGTGTTGCCGGAAAGGGTCCACGACAGTTGGATGCTGCGCTTGTCCGCGCCCGTCTTCGCCGCCAGGCTGCGCAGCGAGGTGCTGGCCTGCAAGGCCTGGCCGGCGAAGCGGTAGTCCGTTGCCGCCGGCAGTGCGCCCAAGTGGCGCAGCACGGTCGGAGCGATGTCGGTGGCGGCCGCGAGTGCGAGCAGCGTGTCGTCCGACGCAGCGGCAGCGCCGACGCCCGGCAGCGCCGCCAGCGTCTTGTTGCTCGCGATGAAGACGGTCTTGTTGCTGTTGTCCTGCAAGCCGGCAGCACTGCCGAAGGCATCGAGGCCGTGACCGGTGGTGAGGATCACCAGCCAGTCTTCCTTCGGGTCGTTGGTGGTGCGCTGCGCGATGCGGGCGAGCAGCTTGCCCACGCCGGTAGCGGTGTCGGCGATCGAATGCTGGTAGGCGTCGCTCTTCAGGCCGTTGCCCGCGGCAGTGGCAGGTGCGCCGTATTGCGCCACCAGCAGGTCGTAGCCGGCGTCGATGAGCTGCGCGGTGCGGTCGGTGACGCAGGCATCGGCGCCCGCGCAGTCGATGGCGCTGTCCACCGTGCCGGCTTCGTTCGCGAGCAGCAGAGGATAGAGCGCGCCGGAGGTGACGGAGGCCGTCCTGTAGCCGGCGGCCTTGTTGTTCTGCTTCGCGAGAGCGAAGACGGAAGGCGCGAGCTTGACGTCGATGCGCTGATCGTTCGTGTCCCAGCGCACGTTGTGGCGCTGTGCCCAGGTGCCGGTGAGCAGGGTGGCCCAGCCGGGGCCGTCGGTGGTGCGCTGCTCGCTCGGCGTGCCGTTGGCGCCGCCGGTCCAGCCCGGCGCGACGCGCAGCGATTGCAATGCAGGCACCTTGCTCTGCGCCATCGCATCACGAAGCGCTGAATGTGTGAGGCCGTCGATTTCCACGACCAGCGCCTTGGGGCCGCTCTTGCCCTGGTTCACCGATGGCGTCGTATTGCCGCCGCCGTTGGTTGGTGGCGTACCGACGAGCGGAAGGCCGGTGCCGCCGCCTCCACCACCGCCGCAGGCCGCGAGAAGCAGCAGCGCGCACGTGCTTCCCCACGCCCGCATGCGGCGCGCATTCATTCCTCTGATCATGTTTTCCCTCGAAGTTTTGAGATGCCGGCCCGTGGCTCGAACCCCCGGGCTTCCGTGTTTCCACATGTGTTTGTGCAAGCAAATGCATTTGCAACAAAACACACAAATGCTCTGAATGCCTCGGATATTGCGTTTGCCGAGTGACAGCGGTTTGACAAGCTCTTCGAACTTCGAGGTCCGGAAAAGAAACGGGGCCCGAAGGCCCCGCAAGAGAAAAATGAAAGCGAGGAGCGCCGCGGCTCAGCGAATCTGCGTCTCGTATTCCTTCGCTACCTCGGCGAGATTCGTCCAGAAGCCCTGGGGCTTGTTCCCCGCGAGCACGTCGATGAGCACATCCACATGCGCGTGCCAGCCGCCCGCCACGCTGAGCATTCCCTTGCGGGTCGCCAAGCGTCTGTGCGTGAGCACGAGCCGCGTGCTGTCGCCCTGCGGCGTGAGTTCGAAGCTGACTTCCGACGGCGCGGCGCTTCCTTCGTCCCAGCTGATGGTCAGCCGCTTCTGCGGTTCGATGTGCAGCAGTCGCGACTTCTGGTGGATGGGCTCGCGGCATTCGGCGAAGCGGTCGGGCGCCACTTCCCCGGTGAGCTTCGTGTGCTCGAAGCGAAGTTCGAACAGCTCGCCGGATTGCTTCGGCAACACGCCGCCGGCCAGCCATGCGGCGCGCTTGTCGGAGTCGACGAGGTAGGCCCACACGCGCTCAATGGGGGCGGGCAGGGTGCGCTCCATGCGCAGGGTGCCGGGTTCGACCTGGGTGCCCAGGCTGTGCTTGATCGTCATTTGCAGTTTCTCCTTGGGTTGGATGAATGAAGGAAGCTCACTTCTTGCGGGGTGCCGAATCGCGCCGCAGCTCCTGCTCCAGCGCATCGAGACGGTTGCTCCAGAAGCTTTCGTAGTAGCGCAGCCATGCATCGGCCATGGCCAGCGCGGAAGGCTCCAGCCGGCAGACGTGCGCGCGGCCCTGCACGGTGCGCGAGACGAGGCCCGCGCGCTCCAGCGTCTTCACGTGCTTGGATGCTCCCGCGAAGGACATGCGAAAGGGCGCGCCCAGTTCGCCCACGCTGCATTCGCCGTGCGACAGCAGCTGCAGCATGGTGCGCCGCGTGCTGTCGGCGAGGGCGTGGAAGACGGCGTCGAGCCGGTCGTCTGCAAGTTCTAGTTCAACCATGAGGTTGAATATAGACGGAGTTCGATCAAAATTCAACTGGATGGTTTAACGAACGCCGGTGTTACACCGGATACACCCGGGACGAGAAACGCCGGCGGGAGGCTGGATCGCAGCGGGGGCCGCTCCTAGCATTCGCTTCGTTCCATCCACTCGCAGAAAGAAAGAGAAAACGAAATGAATCCTCTCATCCAGCGCCGCACCCTGCTGCTCGGTGCTTCCGTGTTGCCGCTTGCCGGCGCATGCACCGCGTGGTCCGGCACGGGATCGCAATCTTCGGCCGAGGCGCAGCTTGCCGAACTCGAAAGCGCCGCGGGCGGTCGCCTGGGCGTGGTCGGCTTCAACACCGGCAGCGGCGCGCGCATCCAGCATCGGGCGCACGAGCGCTTTCCGCTGTGCAGCACCTTCAAGCTGATGCTGGCGGCAGCGGTGCTCGAACGCAGCGCGAAGGACGCAAGCCTGCTGTCGAAGAATGTGAGCTACAGCAAGAGCGACCTGATCGAGCATTCGCCGATCACCGAGAAGCATGTTTCCACCGGCATGACGGTCGCCGCGATGTGTGCCGCCACCATCCAGTACAGCGACAACGCCGCAGCCAACCTGCTGCTGAAGGTGCTCGGTGGCCCGGCCACGGTCACCGCATTCGCGCGCGGCATTGGCGACCAGGCCTTCAGGCTGGACCGCACCGAGCCCGAGCTCAACACCAGCATTCCAGGCGATCCGCGCGACACCACCACGCCGGCGGCGATGAGCGACAGCATCCAGCGCCTTGTGCTGGGCGACGCGCTGGGCGCCGGGCAGCGCGACCAGCTGCGCACCTGGCTGCTGGGCAACACCACGAACACCGAGCGCTTCCTGGCCGGCGTGCCTGCCGGCTGGAAGGTTGGCGACAAGACCGGGGGAGGCTCCTACGGCTCGAACAACGACGTCGGCGTGCTGTGGCCGCCCGCCGGCGCACCCATCGTGCTGTCGGTTTACCTGACCTTCCCGCAGAAGGACGCGAAGGTACGCAACGACGTGGTCGCGTCGGCCACGCGGATCGCGGCGTCCGCGCTGGCAGGCTGAGGCTTCGCGGGCTCAGCGCAGCCCGAACAAACCGGCTGCGTTGCCCCACGCGATGCGCTGCGCCACATCGTCCGGCAGATCGCCCAGCCAGACCCGGTAGCCGCGCATCGTTTCGTCGTAGCTGCTCCAGCGCTGGTTGATCCAGGTGTCGGAACCGACCATGAAGCGGCCCGGATGCTTGAGGATCAGTGCGCGCCATTCAGGGCAGAGCCTGCCGCCTTCGCAGGTCAGCCCCGCCCGGTACGAGAGCTCGCCCATCAGCAGCGGATAGCGCTCCAGCATCGCCTGCACCCGTTCCACCGGCGTACCGCCGATGCCCGTGTGGGCCCAGATCAGGCGCAGCGACTGGCCCTTCGAAGGAGCATTCGCCATCAGCAGGTCGACCGCCACATCGTCGACGTGCGCGAGCACGGCGAGCTTCTCGCGCTCCGCCAGCGCGATCAGCTTCTTCGCCACCGGACCGTTGGCGTTGGCACTCTCGTACAGGTGGAATTCGCCGAGGCCGCGATAGGGGCCGCTGGCGGTGCCGCGCGCAAGCTCGGTCTGCACCATCTCGTAGATGGTCTCGTCGCGGAACCAGTTGGTGTAGTCCTCGCGGTTGCGGTAGAGACGCACGAAGGGCACCACCGTCACGCCCGCAGCGCGTGTCTCGCGCGACGCGGCCAGCGTCTGCGTACCGGCGTTGGGGCGCGAGTTCGCGATGATTGCCCTGACGTCGTTGCGCTGCATGCGCGCAAGCGCCTCGGAAGGAGGGAAGGGGCCGGTGTTGCCGTCCCAGGCCTCCTGGTTGTAGTGCAGGTGGGTGTCGAAGAGGGGACCCTTGTACGGGGCCTGTGCCCCTTGGGCGAACGCCGTGCCGGCGGCCAGAAGCATGGCGATGGCGGATGCGACGGCTCTCATGCCTACCCCTCGTGATGAAAGGAGCCGGATTATCCGGCCCTCGGCGCGATCCGGGGCGCTAGAGCTTCTTCCAGTCAAGGCCATCGGCCGAGCGATAGGTGCCGCCGCTGGCGCAGCAGCCGCCCGCGCCGAAGGCGCGACGCCCGAGCCGCGCCGTGACCTGGCCCGCATCGAAGCTCAGCGACTGGCGCTCGCAGGCGGTAGGGAAGGGATACGGCTCGGGAGCCAGCACGCTCGTCCATTCGATCCGGCCCTGAGCGCCCTGCCGGACGCGAAGGACTTCGCAGTCGTGCACCACCAGATGAATCGGCTGGCCCGCGAGCGTTCCCTGGAATACCTGCTCGGGAGGTGCGGTGCGGATGGCGACTTCTTCCGCGCTGGGTGGCGGCGCAGGGTTGACGCGGTCGCAGCCGGCGAGGAGAAGGCCCGCCGCGCTTGCCGTGATCGAGAGCACGGTTCGCAACGGATGCCGAGGCTTTGGCTGCATGAAGTCCTGTGGAGGTGTTCGAAAGACCTCAGCCTACCAGCGTGCGCCCCCGTCGCCTCGCTCCTCAGGTCCCGCCCACCACGTCGATCTCGACGCGCCGGTTGGGCTGCAGGCATCGCACGAGTTCGGGCGTGGCGCGCGTTCCTTCGCAATCGCTCACCACCGGCTGGCGCTTGCCCATGCCCGCCGCTCGCACCTTGGTCCTGTCGATGCCGGCCTGCACGAGCAGGTCGCGCACGCTGTTCGCGCGGGCTTGCGACAGGGCCTGGTTGTAGGCGTCGGTGCCGAGGCGGTCGGTGTAGCCCGTGACAGTCACGTAGTGCAGCACCTTGAAGTTCGACTGGATGTCGGCGGCCAGCCGCGCGAGGCGCTCGCGGCCTTCGGGGAGCAGGTCGTTCGGCCCGGAGCCGTCGAAGCGGAAGAGACCGTCGGCGTTCAGCGTGACCTTCTGCGGCGGCAGCAGCGTGGGTGACGCGGCAACGGGCACGACCTCGGGCGGCTGCACGAGCAGGGCGCAGTCGGGGTTCTTCCAGTGGGTGCTTTCCACCCGGTATTGCCCCTCGACGCGGGCGAAGCGCACCTTCATCTGGCAGGTCACATGGTCGTTGCCCTTGCCGGTGTAGAAGTTGAACGCATAGTCCCACTCCGACACCCCGAAGATGCCTTCGCTGAAGTGCGGGTTGCCCAGTTCCAGCCGGACCTGGTCCTTGTTCAGGCCGGGCCGCACGCGCCGCACGTGGTCGGGGCCGACGAAATCGCCGGTCTTGAGGTAGGAGTCCTTCAGTTCGGGAAACTTGATTTCTTCCGCTGCGAAGGCATTGAAGGAGGCGCTGAAGGAGGCGCCGGCAAGCAGCATTGCCGCAACAACAGCGGTCGGGATGGTTGGTTTTGACATGTCTGGCACGAGTGATTGATTCGATGGATGCATGGCATGGGCGTTGCTCAGTCCCACACGCCGCCGATGCCGACCCGGAAGGCGACCGTCCCGCGCGAAGTGGCCGAGGCGCCACCGGTGACGCTCCAGCGGCCGTTGTCAGCGGTCTTGCGCAGCGAGACCCCCATCGCAGCCTGCTGCTCGTAGTAGCCCATGCCGGCCGCGTAGGTCAGCTTGCCCGGCACGTAGGGGGCGCTTTCCATCGCCATCGCTGCGGCAACGCCTGCGTAGGCCTTCTTGCCGATGTCGTTGATCGTGTTGCCCATCTGGTTGACGCGCGCGTCGGTGTAGGCGTTGCTCGCTGCGCCGACCTGGTTGAGCTGCTGCACGTTGACCGCATCGGTGGGCGCCACGCCGGGTGCCACGTTGTGCACCGTCACCGGCCCGGTCGAGCCGCCGTTGCCCATGGTCACGCTGTTGTAGTTGACTGTGCCGTCCACGTTGGTGTCGTAGCGCACCGTGGTCTGCTGCACCGCCTGCAGCTGGCGCACATTCACCGCGTCGGTGGCCTGTGTGCCGCCGGCCACGTTGGTGATCTGGCGCTCGTTGCCCGCCGAGCCCACCGACACGCCGCCCTGCGTCGACAGCACGGAGACGTTCGAGAACAGTTCCTTCTGTCCGCCCATGCCGGCGCGGTCGGCCGTCGCGCCGTTGCCGATCGCCACGCCGTTGCTGCTGGCGGCGATGGCATTGGCGCCGAGCGCGATGCTGCCCGCACCGTTGGCCTGCGCGCCGTTGCCGGCGGCGATCGCGCTCGCGCCCAACGCGATGGCCTGCGGGCCGATGGCCACGCTCTCCGCGCCGGCGGCCTGCGAGTCGGCCGCCTGCGAGTTGGCGTGGAAGTACTTGATGCCGCCGCCCGTCTGGATGTTGTTGATCGCCTGGTTGGTCGCGTAGAGCTGACTGCCGTTCACTGCGTCGGTGCTGGTGGCGTTGATCTGCCCGGCGGCCACGTTCTGGATCTGGCGCTCGGCGCCCGCGCTGCCCACGCTGACCACGCCCGCGGGGTTGGCGCCCGCGAAGCTGTAGGTCTGGCCCTGGATGGTGACGCTGGCCGTCGGCGTAGCGGCGGTGGTGGTGGAGCCGTTGCCCAGTGCCACGCTGTTGTCGGTGGTTGCAGTTGCGCCGGTGCCGACGGCCACGCTGTTGTTGGCGTTGACGACCGCG
The DNA here is from genome assembly GCF_056867935.1 of Variovorax sp. TLI9-5A. Classification (NCBI taxonomy): domain Bacteria; kingdom Pseudomonadati; phylum Pseudomonadota; class Betaproteobacteria; order Burkholderiales; family Comamonadaceae; genus Variovorax; species Variovorax sp. TLI9-5A. The sequence goes on from NZ_CP200310.1 coordinate 3,017,175, forward strand.
CCGGAGCCCACGGCGGTGCTCTCGCTGCCGGTGGCGACCGGCGCTGAATAGCTTGTGGTCTGCGAGCCGGTGATCCACTTGTTGCTCGCGGCGACCGCCTGCGTCGCCACTGCCTGCAACTGCGCCACGTTGACCGCGTCGGACAGGGCAGTGCCTGCGGCCACGCCGGTGATCTGGCGATACACGCCGTTGGCCGCGTCGCCCACCGACACCGCGCCCAGCGTGCCGGTGGTTTTGGCGATGTTGGTGCCGGCCGCCGCGGTGGTGCCGGTGCTGGGATCGTAGCCCACGATGCCGGCGCCGGTCGACGCCACCGAGTTGCTGCCGAGCGCCACGCCGTCGGCCACCGTCACGCTCGTCGCGTTGCCCAGTGCGGTCGCGTTGGCCACCTGGATGTTGACGCCGTTGCCCAGCACGAAGGTGTTGCTCGCGCCGCTGCCCAGGGTGTTGTTGTTGCCCACGCTGTAGCTGTTGGCGCCGTCGATGACGCTCGGGTCACCGATGGCGCCGCTGTTGTTGCCGTTGACGGTGTTGCCGGTGCCAATGCTGATCGACTGCTTGCCGCTGGCGACAGCCCCGTCGCCGATCGCGATGCTGCTGTCGGTGCTGGCCCTGGCCTGGTTGCCGATGCTGATGGTGCTGTTGGCGCCGACGTTGTTGCCGGACCTGGTGCCGATCGCCACGTTGTTGTTGCCGGTGACGTACTGCCCGGTGGTGTCGCCGAAGGCGGTGTTGCTGTCGCCGTTGACCGTGTAGCCCGCGAACGCCCCGGCACTGGTGTTGCCCTGGCCGGTGACCGTCCAGCCCGAGTAGCCGCCCAGGCCGGTGTTGTTCGAGCCGTTCACGTCGAGGCTCGAATTGACGCCGATGCCGGTGTTGTTGCTGCCCTGTACGCGTCGGCCGGCCTGGGTGCCGATGCCGGTGTTGGCTCCGCCGGTCACGTTGAGGCCGGCATCGTTACCGAGGTAGGCGTTCTGCATGCCATTGACGTTCTGCCCGGCGCGGGCGCCCACGGCAACGTTGTCGCGGTTGCCGGCGGCGGCGCTCAGGCCGGCTTGCCAGCCGATCATCACGTCGCCCGTGCCACCGGCGGCTGCGCTGGTGCCCATGGCGATGGCCTGGGCGCTGGTCGCCGAAGCACCGGTGCCGATGGCAAGCGCGTTGGACTGGTTCGCCGATGCGCCGGTACCGATGGCGATGGTGTTCGACTGGGTCGCCCTTGCGCCGTTGCCGATGGCGGTGCTTCCTGCCCCGGTGGCCGCCGTGGCCGTGTTGCCGAACAGCAGCGCACCGGAGCCCAGCGCGGCCGCCGCCGCGGTCGCCACGGCCGGCCAGTTGGGCGATGCGCCGGTTCCGTCGTCGGGCAGGCCCTTGATGATGGCGTAGCCGCCGCTGCCGTTGGGTACGTGGCAGGTCCAGGTCGCACCAGGTCCGCCCTGGGACATGCACAGCGAACCGCCGTTGACGCTCTGCCCGGCCCAGGCCGAGCCGGCAGCGGCCAGCGCTGCCGCCGCGGCGACGAGCGTAGTGCGGGCTGCGCCTCGGGCGCCCCGGGTGCGCGTCGTTTCGGCGGCGGCCACGAAGGCTCCGAGGGCCTCGCTCCAAACGGAGCGGTAGATTCTGTTCATCACGAATATCCAGTTAAGGGCGCCTGCCGGGCCGTGGCCGCCAGCGCTTCCTGCCAGTCGATCGCCTCCGGTTCGCCGGCACGCCGAAGCGGCTGGCAATCCCGGGGCGGGAAGGGTGCGGATGATTCGTGAAGGGGGTTCAGGCTCCCAGTCGAATGCGAGATTTCGCGAGAAATTCCGCCGCTTTTTGCGCCGAAATGTGACCTTTTGCTAACATTTCTGCATGTGCGCGACTGCTCGAATTCGTCAGATTCTTCCGGTGTGGCATCAACCAGAATTCAGCGTTCCCAGGTAGCAAGGTATTCAATGCGCATCGCGATCGTCGAAGACGAACTCTCCCAGCAGGCTCTTCTGATCCGCACGCTGGAGCAGCAGCTGGAGCGCGAAGGAACGGTGCACTGCCAGGGTTTTTCCGACGGGCTCGCGCTGCAGCGGGTCCTGCGGCGCGAGTCTTTCGATCTGGTAATTCTGGACTGGTCCGTCCCCAGCATGGACGGCCTCGAGCTGCTGCGCTGGCTGCGCGTGTGGAAGGGGAGTTCGGTTCCGGTGCTGATGATCAGCTCCAGGGGCTCCGAAGACGACGTGGCCGAGGCGCTGAATTCCGGCGCCGACGACTACATCACGAAGCCCTTTCGCCCGCTCGAACTCCGCGCCCGCGTCCTGCGGCTGGTGAAGCGCAGCAAGCCGCAGTCGCCCGACACGCCCCTGAGCATCGGCCGCTGGACGCTCGATCCCGTCGGCCACCTCGTGCATTACCGCGAGGCGGCGGAGGCCGCGCCCGAGAGCTACACGCTGACCAGCCGCGAGTTCAACCTGACGCTGCTGCTCTTCAGCCGGTTGGGCCAGACGGTCTCGCGCGCCCATTTGCTCGAGACGGCCGGCTACGAGACCGAGGAGGCGCCGTCGCGCACGCTGGACAGCCATGTCTACCGGCTGCGCAAGAAGCTCCACCTGGACGCGCGGCGTGGAATGATCCTGCGCACCGTCTACGGGCAGGGCTACCAGCTTGGCCTCGCGGAGGAAGAGCGTCCGTGACGGTGCGAAAGCAGGGAGGCCGCCGACGGCTCGCGCCGATGGTGGCATTCGCGGCATGCGTCTTCAGCGGCTGCCTCGCGGCCCAGCCCTCGCACGTGGTGCGCTCCGGCGACACCCTGTGGGGCATCTCCGGCCAGCACTACCGGCAGCCGGGCCGCTGGCCCGAGATCCAGCAGCGCAACAACGTGGGCGAGCCCAGGCGACTGCAGCCCGGAACGGTGCTGTACTTCGCCGATGGCCGCCCGCTGGGCGAAGGCGAGGCGATGGTGCTCGCCGTGACCGGCCAGGCCTGGCAGCGGCGCGCCGGCAAGCCCGATGTGCCAGTGGTCCAGGGCACGCCGGTGCAGGCGGGTGACACGCTGGCGACCGCGCCCGACGCCTTCGTCACGCTCGGGCTGCCCGACGGCAGCCGCTCGGTGATTCCGTCAAGCAGCACGGTCGAGCTGCAGACCGTCGGGCGCGACCGCGTCGGCCTCAGGCTGCTCGGCGGCGGGATCGAATCGCAGGTGCACAAGCGGACCGCCGGGCAGGAGTTCCACATCCGCTCGCGCTCGCTGGTGCTCAGCGTGCGGGGCACGCAGTTTCGCGTGCGCGAGCGGGGCGGGCGAACGGTGGGCGAAGTGATCGAGGGCAGCGTGGTCGTGCGTGGCTTGCAGCAGCCGCGGCAGATCGTGCTCGAAGCGGGGCAGGGCAGCGTGTTCGACAGCGGCAGTGGTGGCGACCCGGCTGGCGCCGAAGTCCGCACGCTGCTCGCTGCGCCGAGGTTCACCAGCGGCACCGTGTCGCCGACCTCGCCCGGCATCGAGCTCGAAGAGGTGCCCGGCGCGCAGGGCTACCGCTGGCGCATCGCGCAGGACGATTCGATTCTTGCGCCGCTCGTCGAAGGCTCCAGCGCGGGCACCTCGCTCGCATTGCCGAAAGACCTGCAGCCCGGCTTCTACTACCTGCGCGTCGCCGCCGTGGACGCCGCCGATCTCGAAGGCATGCCGGGCGAGCTGCTCTTCTACATGCCTTCGCCGACCGGGTCGGTGCGATGGAAGGACGACGGCCGCGTCGAGCTGCTGTGGTGGGGTTCGCCAGGCAAGCGCTACCGGCTGGAGATCTCGCGCGACCCCGACTTCGCGACCCGGCTCGTCGACATGCAGGACATGCAGGCCGGCAGCGCGATCGTCGGGCCCTTCGTGCTGGGCGGGCGCTACCATTGGCGCGTCAGCGAGACAGAAGACGGAACGCACTACGGGGAGCCATTCACCGGCGGCAGCATCGACGTGCCCGTCCGATGAGTTTTCATCGATGGACCATGCGATTGCGAGCTCTGGCAGCGCCACTGGTGGCGCTGATCGTGTTTCCGGCCCTGCTGGTGTGGCTGGCCCAGCGCCCCGGCCTGGAACAGCTGGATATGCATTTCTACGACCGCGCGCTTCCGCTGGCCGCGCAGTCGCCTTCCCCGAAATACTGATCGTCGCCATCGATGAGCCGAGCCTCGCCGCGCTGGGCAAATGGCCCTGGCCGCGCGAGACGCACGCGAAGCTGCTGGACCGGCTCGCCGATGCCGGCGCAAGGTCGGTGATGCTCGACCTGCTTCTGATGGAGCCCAGCGAAGACGCCGCGCAGGACGAGCGCCTCGCGCAGGCCATGGAGCAACTGCCGGTGTACCTGCCCCTGCAGGCCAACCGCGCGCCTAGCATTCCGCGCGTGGCGCCCGACGAGTTCCTCACGCCGCTGCCCATGTTCCAGAAGCGCGCAGCGGGCGTCGGCCATGCCGAGCTGGTACTCGATGCCGACGGCATCGCGCGTAGCCTCTTCATGCGGCTGGGGCCGCCGGACAACGCGCGGCCCTACATCGGCTTGCTCATGGCGGGGCGCGTGCCCCCGTCATCGCAGTCGCGGGGAATCACCGATGCCGCGGGCTGGCGCTATGCCGACCGCTTGCTCATTCCCTATGCGGGGCCGCGCGGCAGCTATCGCACCGTGCCCTACGTGAACGTGCTGCACGGCGAGCTGCCGCAGGAGTTCCTGCGTGACAGGATCGTCCTGGTGGGCAGCACCACGCCGGGGCTGGGCGACCAGGTCGTGGCGCCGCTGGCAGGGCATGCCCAGCTGCTGGCCGGTGTGGAAGTCCACGCCAACGCCATCGACCAGCTCATGCACCGCCGTTCCATTCGTGTGCCGGGCTGGCTGGAGAGCTATCTCTGGATCGGCCTTCCGCTGTGGTTGGCCGCGTGGCTCTTCTGGCGCTTCGAAGGCGCGGGTCTGACGCGGCTCGCCGGCGTGGCGCTGGGCACTGTCCTCGTCAGCCTGGCTGCGCTCTACTGGCTGCGCTGGTGGCTGGCGCCGGCAACGCCGGTCGTGGGGCTGCTGGCGCTCTACCTGATCTGGAACTGGGGCCGCCAGCGCAGCCAGCTGCGCTACCTGCAGCAGCGCGCCGAGCTGCTGCAGGCACTCCCGGCCGGCGCCTTCGAGCTGCCGCCCGCCGACTGGCGCCAGCCCCGGCACGCACTGCCTTCCAACCGTGTGCTCGACCGCGCGATCTCGCGCATGGTCGGGCTGCAAGTGCTCGCCGAATCCACCATCCAGGCGATGCCGGTCGGCGTGCTGCTGTGCGACGCGCAGGGGCTTGTGGTGGGCAGCAACGCTGCCGCCCGTGAGCTGCTGAGCGTGGCGAGTTGCCCCGAAGCCGCGGCGCGGCAGCTGCAACACCTGCCGGACCTGCTGCGCTCGATGCGGCCGCAGTCGAAGACGCTCGCGCAGACCGACGGTGCGCCCCCGGCGTGGATCGGGCAGGTCCACAGCGAGTACACGACGAAGGACGAGCGCCACTTCCAGCTGCTGATCGCGCCGGTGATTCCGGGGGCGGCGCCCGCTCCATCGGGCTACATCGTGGCACTGGCGGACCTGACCTCCGAGCGCCGCGTGCAGCAGCAGCGCGAGCTGTGGAATCGTTTCCTGTCGCACGACCTGCGCAACCCGCAGGCCAGCATCCTCGCGCTGATCGACCTGGAAGAACTCGATGCGGGCGCCTCGCCGCTTTCGTCGGCCATCCGGCGCGAGGCGTTGCGCACGCTGCAGCTGGCCGAGGAGTTCCTCGACGTCTCGCACGCCTGGACCGGCAGCTACAGGTTCGCGCCCGCGCACCTGGGCGCGCTGCTCTTCGACGTGCGTGATCAGGTCTGCGCATACGCGGCCCGCAAGCAGGTGGAGCTGGTGCTGAGGATGGCCGACGAGGACGAGGAGATCGAGCTCAACGTCGACGCGGCCCTGCTCACGCGCGCAGTCGTCAACCTGCTGAACAACGCGATCAGGCATAGCCCCTCGGGCTCCGTCGTGCAGCTGTGCCTTGGCGCCGACGAGCGGGAGGTCGCGATCGCGGTGATCGACGAGGGAACGGGGATGAGCGAGGCGGCCTTGCAGCAGTTGCTCTCTGGAATCAACGAAGCCTCGGTCGGCCAGCCTTCGGGCGAGCAGGGCGTTCGCTCCCACGGGCTGGGCTTCGAGTTCGTGCGCACGGTGGTTGCCCGCCATGGCGGCACGATCGACGGCACCGCGGCTCCCGAGGCCGGGAGCACCTTCTGGATGCTGCTGCCGCGCCAGGCCTGATTCAGGCTGCGGCCGCCTCGCTGCGGGACGCAGTAGTCGAAGCCGAAACGGCAGAGGGGCCGCGCCGCTGCACCGCGACGAGCTGATAGCCCTGCCCGTACACCGAGCGCAGCAGGAACCCGTGCTCCCCATGCAACCCGAGCTTGCGGCGCACGCTGGAGGCGCAGGCGTCCAGCGCCCGGTTGCCTTCGCGCCGGGTTGCCGTGCCCCACAGCGAGTTCCACAGCCATTCGCGCGCCAGCACCCGCCCCATGTTCTGGAAGGCCTGCAGCGCGAAGGCGAACTGGCGCGGCTGCAGGTGGATCTCGTCGTCCTTGAACTGCACCATGTGGCTGTCTTCGTGAAAGCGGTAGTCGCCCCACGCGCTGGCGCCGTGGGCGTGGCTGACGGGCGCCGGCACGCCGTCGCGGCGTGGCCGGGCGAGTGCGCACACCAGCCAGTCGAGCTCTGCGTCGGTCATGCGCGATACGTCCGCGCCGAGCATCGCGGCTGGCGCGGTGTCGTTGCCCTTGGGCGAAAGCAGCTCCCAGTGCCCGTCCGCGACTGTGAGCAGAACGGGCATGCCGAGCACCTTGCACACGGCGATGAGGCCGCTGCGCAATGCCTCGTCGTGCTGGCTCACCAGCAGCAACGCGAAGCGCTTCCCGTCGCCGAGCGCAACGAGCACCTCGTCCGCTTCGGCGAACGCCAGGCACTCATGCCCCATTTGCTGCAGTCTTTGGTGGAGCCTCGCTCCCTGTGGCCCCTGCGTGCAGAGGAGTGCCAGCGGCAGGGCGCCGGCTGTGTCGAAGCTCATGATCTATGGATGGATTCCCGTGAATGTGCCCGGCAAATGGGGCGGCATCTGGTAGATCGTTGTCGAAATGAAAGGACGGCAAAAGCCTGCCGTGAGATTTAGTGAACATTCAGTTCGATCGGCGACGCGAAGCGTGACTTTCTTGCGCCAACATCGGTTGCTTTGTGAATGAGTGTGCGGCGCCGGGAGGAATGTGCGCGCCTGAATCTGATGAAATCTCGCAATGCGCTTCGCCCACCCGGCCCTGCGTGGCAGCATCCGCATCCGATCAATATGACCGAGGGAGTGAGGGAGAAATGAAGTGGATCGTGACGGCGTTCCTGGCGCTGGTGTTCGGCGTGCTTTCGTTCAACGCGTTCATCGCCAACGACCTGAGCCGCCAGGCAAACGGCAACCGCATCATCGGCATGCTGGTCGACCTTTACGGCTGGCTCATGGCGAACATCGGCGCGGTGCCCTCGGGCATCCTGTTCGCGGCTTGCGCGGCGGGTATCGTGGTGCTGGCGTTCAGGGACGGCAGGAAGGAAGACTGAGCGAGACCGCGGCCGGCGCGATACGACCCGCCGCTCAGGTCTGGATGTAGCCGACGGGGCCGGCCGTAGCCGGCACCACCGGCTGCGGCTCGCCCAGCATTTCGCGCAATGTCGATTCGATGGTGCGCGACATCGCATCCAGCGCAAGGTCGTTGGGCTGCGTGCCGAAGGGCTCCTCGATCTCCGCACCCAGCGCCTCCAGCGCGAAGAAGGTGTAGGCGATGAAGGCGACCACCGCCGGCGTCATCGGGCCGATCGCATCCACCAGCCCGAAGGGCAGCAGCACGCAGTACAGGTAGATGGTGCGGTGGATGATGACGGAGTAGGTGAACGGAATGGGCGTGCCCGCGATGCGCTCGCAGCCGCCCAGTGCTTCGGTCAGGCGGCCCAGCGGGTGCTCCATGGCCTGTGCGAGGGTTGGGTCCAGCCGGCCTTGCTGGCGCTGGTCGCGCAGCCATTCGCCCACCATCAGCAGCAGGACGGCCGGCTTGAAGTGCGTGGTGCGCAGGCGCGCGCGGTCTTCCTCGGGCAGCAGCCGGGCGAGGTCGGCAGAGGGATCGGTGCCCCGCAGCTGATGGCGCAGCGCATGGACGAAGGCGATGAGCCGCATCGCGGGCGTCGTCGCCTCCGAGGGCGCATCCGTCAGCGTCAGCGCCTGCCGGACCAGCGTGCGCGTCTCGTTGAGCAGCGTGCCCCACAGCGTGCGCGCCTCCCAGTAGCGCGAATAGCTCGTGCTGTTGCGAAAGCCCAGGAAGATGGCCAGCGTCAGGCCGATGAGCGAGAAGGGCACGAAGTTGAGCGGCACCTTCCACTGGAAGAGCCTGCCATGCAGCACCGTCACCAGCACCGCGAAGGCAGTGGTCCACAGCAGCTGGGGGGCGATGTCCGACAGCACGGAGCCGCGCCATACGAAGAGCATGCGCAGCCAATGGGGGCGGGGTCGGACGATCATCGGCGGGGATTATCCCCGCGACGCCGCTGCAGGGACTACAGGACGAACCAGCCCACCGCCACATAGTGGCTCGTGGTCCCCGCCAGCACGAACAGATGCCATGCCCCGTGCGCATGTTTGAAGCCCGACCGGTTGCGATAGAACACCGTGCCCGTCGTGTAGAAGGCGCCGCCGACCAGCAGCCACACCAGTCCCGCCGTATCGAGCCGCGCGGCCAGCGGCACGGCGGCCAGCACCACCAGCCAGCCCAGTCCGATGTAGATCGGCAGCGACGGCTTCTTCGGCGCGCCGTTCTTCGCCGGAACCAGCTCGCGCCGGATGCCGAAGATCGCCGCGCCCCAGATAGTCGCCAGCAGCAGCAGGCCCAAGGGCCCCTGCATCGTGACCAGCGCGAAGGGCGTGTAGGTGCCGGCGATCAGCAGGAAGATGGCGCAGTGGTCCGCGCGCTCCCACATGCGCTTGAGGTGCCCGCGCGTGCTGTGGAAGAGGGTGGAGGCGGCATAGAGCGCCACCGCAGAAAGCGAGAACACCAGTGCGCCCGCGATGCGCGCGGCGTCGCCGGTGGGCACTGTCTTGATGAGCAGCAGCGCCATCGCGGGCAGAGCGAGCAGCAGGCCGAACAGGTGGCTGTATCCGTTGAGGCGTTCTCCGGGGTACATCGTGTTCGCCGCCTGCTTTCGCTCCCGGCCTCGCTCAGCGGCCCGTTTCCTTCAGGTAGGTCTTGCGTGCGGCGAAGGCGGTGTTCGCGAAGTCCGAGAACACGCCGTCGATGCCCGCGCGGAAGTACGCGAGGTACTCGGCCGTCGGGTCGCCCTTGTAGACGCCGGCCAGGTACTTCGCTTCGTTGCGGAAGGTGTAGCTGTGCACGAAGAGGCCGGCCTTGTGGGCATCAGCGATCAGGCTGGTGGGCTTGATGGTGTTCACGTCGGCCAGGCCCTTGCCCGCGACGAAGGGCACGATGGTGTGGGCCATGACCTGCGGCTTCCACGGGCCGATGCCGTCGGCGTAGGTCTTGACCTCCGCCAGGCCGGCGGGGGTGAGCATCTCGCCGAACCACTTCGGGTTGCCGGCCAGCGTCCAGCTGTAGGGGCGGCCGTCGACGAAGGTGTAGACGTCGTTGGTGACGTAGATCATCTCGCCGGTCTGGTAGTTGACGTCGTTGCCGTCCACCAGCTGCACCGCGCGCGCCTTCATGCCGGCCGAGCGCAGGTACTTCAGGCTCTCGGGCTCGAAGCTCTGCACGAAGATCGGCGCGTCCTTGCGGTTGAGGTCGTTGAAGTTCATGACCTTCAGCAGCGCGTCTTCCAGCGGATGGCTGCCCGCCGGGCCGCAGCCGTTGGCGATGGCCTGCGCGTTGTTCCAGATCGGGTTCTTGGTTTCCGGATACACGGTGAGCGTGCGGCCGGTGGAGGCGCTCTTGGCCTTGGCGATGTCGATCAGCTCCTGGAAGCTGATGATCGGCAGCTTGCCGTTGAGGTCGGTGGGGCGCTGGTCCTTGGCGTCGTAGGTGGTGCCGCGAATCCACTGGCGCAGCTCGTCCATCGTGAAGTCGGTGATGGACCAGTCGTTGGTGTGGTCCTCGCCGTCGACAATCAGCGACTTGAGCACCGACTTCGGATCGTTCGGGTCGGTCAGGTCGCTCAGGTACTGGGCCGGGCCGTTGGCCGCGATGGGCGGGTACTTCACATCGACCAGTACGCCGGGCACGGTGCGCTTGCGGCCCGCGACGGTGGTGTTGGTCTTGGCGACGTCGGCGATGTTGGTGTTGTCGCTCAGCCAGGGGTTGTGGCGCGCGACCAGCACGCAGTCCTTGGTGAGGTGCAGGTCGGTCTCGAGCGAGTCGGCGCCGGCGTCGGCGGCGGCCTCGTAGGCGGTCTTCGTTTCTTCCGGATACAGGCCCGGCAGGCCGCGGTGGCCGATGACCAGGGGCACGGAGCCGTCGAGGGTGCCCAGCGGCGAGGGAGCGGGCGGGGCCGGCGCGGGAGCCGGGGCGGGTGCCGGCGGGAGCACCGGGAAGGAGACGCCACGGCCACTACCGCCGCCGCATGCGGTCATCAGCAGGCTGCCGCCGACGACCGTGATTGCTGCGATGGTTGCGAGAACGGGACGGGGCGCAGGCGCGGGAACGCTCTTTTTCATATGTGGTTTTCAGGTGTTGTCGAAGAAGAAACGAAAGCCGCCGGATGCTAGGTTTGCCCCATGACGGGACGGTGACCAGCGGGCGCCCTCGAAACTCCCTCTGAAACAGCCTGAAAACCAGCGTCGGGTCAGTGCGGGATCAGGGCCGCGTGCCCACCAGAACGGGCTGGAAGAAGGCCCCGTCGACGCGCCGCACGTCCTTCAGCCCCGCCTCCTGCATGAGCTCGCACAGCCTCGTCGTCGAGATAGCGTAGTAGCGCGAGCGCATCACCCGCGTGCTCACCGCCCGCGTGGCGAGGTCTTCGGTGACGAAGAAGAAGCCGAGGTCGTAGTGCTCGCCCTTGCCGCCGTCGTCGAAGTCCCAGACCTGGAACAGCACGTGGCGCTTGCCGTCGTCCACGCGCGCGCCATAGTGCTTCACGAGGTTGCTGCCGCGCTCTTCCTGCGCGTAATCGCGCACGCTGACCACGCAGCCGCCGCCGGGGCGCAGGCAGGCCGTCATCTGGTCCAGGGCGGTCAGCAGGTCGGCGTCGGTCTGCAGGTGCGGCATCGAGTTGTCGCAGGAGATCACGATGTCGAAGCCGCCGCCGTGGTGCGTGTGCGCCACGCGCATGTCGCACACCGAGACGTTGATGTCGAGGCCGCGCTCACGGGCCTCGTTCCGCGCGCGCTCGACCTCGTTGGCCGACAGGTCCGAAGCCGTCACCGCATGGCCGAGCGCCGCGAGGCCGAGCGTCTGCGTGCCGATGCCGCACGACACGTCGAGCACCTTGCGGCTTGCATCGGCGGACGGCCATTCGGCCTCGATGAGCTGCGAGAGCTTTTCGCCCTGTACGCGGATGCTGTCGTTCCAGTCCGGATAGATCAGGTGATAGAGCGGGGCGAGTTCGTCGTAGAAGCGATCGGTCATGCGCCCATTGTGCGGGGCACTCGCCGGCTACCTCGGCACCTTGCCTGTGATGTCCGGTGCGCGGAGGAAATCGAAGTCCACGCCCTTGTCGGCCTGCGTCACGGTCTGCAGGAAGAGTTTCCTGTAGCCGCGCTCGGCGGTGGGTTCCGCCACCGGCGATTCCTTCGCGCGTCGTGCCAGCTCCTCGTCGGTCACCAGCAGCGAGATCTCCCGGTTCGCCACGCTGAGCCGGATGCGGTCTCCGCTGCGCACATAGGCGAGCGGTCCGCCGATGGCCGACTCAGGCGTCACATGCAGCACGATGGTGCCGAAGGCGGTGCCGCTCATGCGGCCGTCGGAGATGCGCACCATGTCCTTCACGCCGGTACGCGCGAGCTTGCGCGGGATCGGCAGATAGCCCGCCTCCGGCATGCCCGGCGCGCCCTTGGGGCCGATGTTCTTGAGCACCAGCACGTCGTGCGGCGCCACGTCGAGCTCGTCGCTGTCGATGCGTCGCGCCAGGTCCTCGGCGTTCTCGAAGACCACGGCACGGCCTTCGTGCTCCATCAGTTCAGGGTTGGCGGCCGACTGCTTGATGATCGCGCCGCCCGGCGCCAGGTTGCCCCACAACACCGCGATGCCGCCCTGCGGATAGATCGGCTGAGCTGCCGTTCGCACCACGTCCTGCGCGAAGCCGGGGCCGGCGCTCTCGATCTCCTCGCCCAGCGTGCGGCCCGTGACCGTGAGCGCGTCGAGGTGCAACAGCGGCTTGAGCTCACGCAGCAGCGTGGCCATGCCTCCGGCGGCATGGAAGTCTTCCATGTAGTGCTGGCCCGAGGGCTTCAGGTCGAGCAGTACCGGCGTCTCGCGGCCCATGCGGTCGAGCGCGTGCAGGTCGATGTCCAGGCCCATGCGCCCGGCGATGGCCGCGAGGTGCACGACGGCGTTGGTCGAGCCGCCGATGGCCAGCAGCACGCGCATCGCGTTCTCGAAGGCGGCGGGCGTCAGCACCTTGTCGATGGTGAGGCGCTCCCGCGCGATCCGCACCGCCTGCGCGCCGGTCTGCTCGGCGATGCGGATGCGGTCGGCCGTGACCGCCGGCGGCGTGGCCCCGCCCGGCACCGTCATCCCCAGAGCTTCGGCGATACAGGCCATGGTGCTGGCCGTGCCCATGACCGAGCAGGTGCCCACGCTCGCCACCAGCTGGTTGTTGACGTCGGCGGTTTCCTCCGCGTCGATCTCGCCCGCGCGGTATCGGGCCCAGTAGCGGCGGCAGTCGGTGCATGCGCCCACGCGCTCGCCGCGATGGCTGCCGGTGAGCATCGAGCCGGTGATGAGCTGGATCGCCGGCAGCCCGGCCGATGCCGCGCCCATGAGCTGCGCCGGCACTGTCTTGTCGCAGCCACCGATGAGCACCACCGCGTCCATGGGCTGCGCGCGCACCATCTCCTCGGTGTCCATGGCCATGAGGTTGCGCAGGTACATGCTGGTCGGCGCGGCGAAGCTCTCGTGCACCGAGATGGTCGGAAACTCCATCGGCAGCCCGCCCGCGAGCATCACTCCGCGCTTCACCGCCTCGATGAGCTGCGGCGCGTTGCCGTGGCAGGGGTTGTAGGCGCTGCCGGTGCTGGCGATGCCGATCACAGGCCGGTCGAGCGCGGCGTCGGTGTAGCCCGCGCCCTTGATGAAGGCCTTGCGCAGGAAGAGCGAGAAGCCGCGGTCGCCGTAGCTGGTGAGGCCCTTGCGCATGCCTGCGTTGGCGTTGCCGTCGTTGTCGTCTGGCTCGAACTTGGATTCGGACATGGGATGTGGGTCTTGTTGTGGGGGCGCGAGCTGCCGGAAGGTTCGGCTCGTGCCGGCATCGTAGGCGTGCGGGCCGCAGTCGGGCAAACCCGGTTACGAATAAGGTTTCAAATACTTACGATCCCCGCGCCGGACATGTTGCCCGGCACCCGCCCGCCGCATGGCTTCGATCTTGCATGTGGCCGGGCTGTTCTCAACCCGAGGGAGAGTCGATGAAAAGCTTGTTGTTGTGGTGCCGCGCCGGTGTTTTTCTTTGCATGGCGTTCGCGGGGGCGATGGCTGCCCATGCGCAGGTGCTGCAGTTCAAGTGGGGCCATGTCTATGAGCCCACGAGCATCTTCCACCAGCAGGCCGAGCTGGCGGCGCGCAAGATCGCCGAGCAGTCCGAGGGCAAGATCAAGATCGAAGTGGTGCCTTCCTCCAGGCTGGGACAGGAGGGCGACTTTCCGCTGATGCTGGCCAACGACTCGATGCAGATCGCCTACGTCGGGCAGGCCACGCTGGCCGAGGGCTATCCGCCGCTGAGCCTGGGGAGCTACCCCTTCGCCTTCAAGGATCTCGACCACATGCGCAAGTACCTGGCAAGTCCGCTGCTGGCCGAGCTGATGAAGGGCTACAACGAGAAGAGCGGCAACCGCATGGTCGCCTCCGTCTACTACGGCGCGCGCCAGGTCACCTCCGCCAAACCGCTGGCCAGGCCCGAGGACTTCCGCGACCTGCGCCTGTACGTGCCCGCCGCCGCGGCCTACCAGCTCTTCGCCACCGCGGTCGACGCCAAGCCGGTGACGCTGCCCTTCATGAGCCTGTACGGCTCGCTCAAGAAGAGCGAGGTGGAGGCGCAGGAAAACCCGCTGGACATCGTCAAGTCGAAGAAGCTCTACGAGGTGCAGAAGTACGTGCTGCTGACCGCGCATGTCTACGACACGCTGGGCATCGTCATCGGCAAGGCCGCGTGGGGCAGGCTGAGCCCGCAGCAGCAGGTGATGGTGGAGAAGGTGCTGGTGGAAACCGCGAAGTGGACCAACGTCGGCGTGATCGCCGGCGAGCTGGAAGACGAGAAATTCCTGCGCGACAAGGGCATGACCGTGTCGCCGGCCAACCGGCAGCTGTTCCTGGAGCGTGTCGTCAAGCGCTCGACGCCCGAGCAGCTGGGCGCGCGGCCGGGCGACTATGCGCGGCTGCAGGCGCTGGTGAACTAGGGCGTTGCCTCGAAGGCGCGCTGCAGCGCGATCGACAGCTCCGTCACCAATGCCTCGCGCTGCGGCGACGGGCGCCAGAAGTTGCGAGACGCGATGCCGGTGGTTTCCCATTCGGGATGGTTGCGCGCCGGTTGAGCGCCGCGCACCGCCGCGGCGGCGGCGCGCGTGGGCGCGTCTCCGTCCTCGGGCGATTCGGTTGCGATGCGCTGCGTGGCCGCATGGCCGCGCAGTTCCAGCGCCTGCGTGAGCTTCAGCTGCCACGCGGCCAGCGTGAACAGCACGCCGTCTTCCACGGTGAGCTCGTGCACGTCGCGCAGCTTGTTGGCAATCTTGCGCCCAAGCGGGCCCAGGCCTTGCGACACCGCGCCGCCGATGGCGCCACCCAGCGCCGCGCCCGCGCCGAGCGAGATGCCGGCCACCGCAAGGTCGGCCACCACGCCCACTGCTGCGCCAATGACGGCGCCCTTGCCCAGGCGCAGGCCGGCGTCCTTCATCGCCTCGGGGCTGAAGAAGTCCAGCGTCCAGCGGCCCTCGATGATCGGCAGCGGGGCCTCGTCGGCATCGCCCTGGCGAAAGCCGTAGAGCGCGAGCAGGTCGTCGGTGCAGCGCTGCGCCTTGTCGAACACGTCCTTCTGCAGCGCGGCGACGAGCGCCTTGCGGCGCGCTTCGTCGGTGAACTCGGTGGACGGCACCGTGCGGCGCACCGCTGCGGCATCGACCAGCAGGCTTGCGATGCGCGAGCACGCGGATTCGCGCCGGCGCGCGGCCTCGGCGGCCAGCGAATCGGCCACGCCGCGCAGCAGCTCGCGGCGATCGCGCAGCAGCGTGGCGAGGTCGTCGTACAGGTCCTGCTCGGCGCCGACGAAAGGAGCCGCCGCGTCGAAGCGCACCTGCACGTGCAGGCCGTAGGCGGAGAGCAGTTCCTTCCACGCCGGCTCACGGCTGGCGGTGTCGCGCACGAAGTTGAGCACCGGCAGCACCGGCCTCGCGCAGGAGTTGAGCAGCTCGATCTCGTCGCGGAACTTGGGCAGCACCGGCTCGCGCACGTCGATGACCAGGAAGGCGGCGTCGATGTCGAGCATGGTGCGCAGCACCTTGGCCTCCTGTTCGAACACGCCATGCGCTTCGGGTCCGCGCAGGAACTGGCGGATGCGCTCCGGCGGCGTCGCCTGCGCGTCGAAGCCGGCGGCAAGGTGCTCGCGCAGGGCGACGGCGTCTTCCAGTCCGGGCGTGTCGAAGAAGCGCACGGCGGCTTCGCCGTTCACGTCGAGATCGACCGATTCGACATGGCGCGTGGTGCCGGGGCGCTGCGACACCTCGCCGAAGCCGATGCGCCGCGTGAGCGTGCGCAGCAGCGAAGTCTTGCCCGCGTTGGTGTGGCCGACGACGGCGATGCGGATGGGCTGTTGTTGTTGCTGCTGCGTCATGGGGCGATGGCGCTTTCGGACAGGGCGGCGTCGAGGCGGTCGCTGGCGGTAACGCGCTCCAGGCCGGTGTCTCGAAGCCAGTCGAGCCAGCGCTGCGTGGCGTTGGCGTCCAGCGCATCGGCCAGCCAGAGGCGGCACTCGCCGCAATGCGCCAGCACCTCGCGCAGGAAGCGCTCGGTGCCGCGGTCGGGGCTGGAGGCGGCATGGCAGACCATCAGCACCGTGCGTGGATGGACCCGGGCCAGCTGGTCGAGCAGGGCGCGGCGCGCGGGGGCGCTGCCGTCGATGCGCAGTGCCTGTGCGGCAACTGCAGTGGGGAGTGCGGCCGGCGGCCAGGGCATGTCGGGTGGCAGCTCGAAGCCGAGGACGAAGAGGGCGTCGTGCAGTTCCGAAGCCGGCAGGCTCAAGGGCATGGCGCCGCGCAGGCGGCCCGGGTCGGCATCGACGATGGCGGCCGGCGCCATCGCGGCGAAGCGGGCCAGCAGCTTGCGGTAGTAGGGCTCGTGCCAGTCGGGCTGCAGCGCCTTGCGGCGGCTGCGCAGGATGCCCGCGCTCAGCAGCACCAGCGCAAGGCGCGGCAGCAGTCCGTAGACCACGATGCAGCCGGTGAGCCACAGCGCCCAGGTGCGCTGCCCGCCGGTGCTGGCGGCGCCAGGGGCGGCCATCACCGTGGCGGCATCGGGCACCGGAAAGCCCAGCTTCGCCGGCGCCCACCCGAGTGCCTGCACTGCGCGCACGAAGAATTCAGGCTCCAGGATCGTCGTCTCCCAGCTCAGCGTGTAGCTGCGGAACGCGAGCGCGAACAGCATCGCGGCCAGCACCACCGCGAACGACAGCGACCAGATGCCGTGACTCACGAGCCCGAACGACCAGGGCAGCAGCTTCGCACGCGAAAGCAGCCCGGTGGCCGCGCGCACCAGCACCGGCGCCTGTCCGCGCTTGCCGCCGGCCACGCGCGCGGTCAGCGACAGCCAGATCCAGCCCAGCGACGCGGTGTTGAACGAGCCGAGCGGCAACCACAGCCCGACGAGCCAGAGCAGCAGCGTCAGCGCATGCAGCCCCAGCAGGCTCGCGAGCGCGACGATCACGTTGATGTGGCGCTCGCCGCCGACCACGTTGCCCGCGAGCCCGAGGCCGGCCAAGACGATCAGCGCCGAAATGCCGATCAGCACCCACGGCGCCCACTGCCGCGCCCGCGCGAGTTCAGGCTGCAGGCCGATGCGCTCGCCGAGCAGCAGCGCGCGCTCGGTGACCTGGCGATGGGAATCGGCTGTGCGGGAGGCCGCGGTGCGCAGGGCCTGTGCGTCGTCGAGCGGAGCGTTCTGCTCGGTCCATCGGATCGCCTCGGTGATCACCGCGTCCGTAAAGGCGGGTTCGCGCAGCGCGGTGTTGGTCAACAGGGTCCCTTCGCAGCCAGTCTGTATCTGTATGAGTCATCGAGGCCCGGCACAGGGCAAGGCCGCGCAAATTATGCCCGGCACGTTCCGGCCGGCCACGACGAAGAACGGGGCCGCGAGCGGCCCCGTTTCATGGGATGTGCAAGGGTTGGGATCAGCGAAGGCCGAAGAACGAAAGCACGGCAACGACCACCACGACCAGACCGACGATGTAGATGATGGAATTCACGCGAGGACTCCTCTGTGTTGAAGATGAATCCAGCATCGCGCGGGCATCGCGGCCCGGGTGTCGGCAGGGGGCGGCGCGTGCTGTAGGTGCGTGCGAAGCGCAGGGCAGGAAGAGGGCTGTCAGCGTTTACGAGGGGCGCCGAGCGCGCGCTCCAGCAGCCACAGCATCGCGGCGCGGGTTTCCTCGGCGTCCGCGCCCGCGTCGATGGCCAGCGCAGCGCGGTCGAAGGCGGCCGAGAGCAAGGGGGTGAGGGCGTCGAGCGAGGCTTCGTCCTTGCCCACACCGGCGCGCTCCAGGCCCTGGCGCAACGAAGCGGCCGAGGTGGTGTCGTCCAGCGCCATGATTTCTTCCATGCCGAGCACGGCGGGCCCGTCGATCAGCAGCAGCCGCGTGCGGCCCGGCGCCGTCATCGCGTTCAGGTAGGCCTTGCTGCCCTCCAGCAGCGCCTCGCGCGGGGAGAGCTGCTCGGGCGCGGCGGCCTCGATGTCGGCCGCGACGGCCTGGCTTTCGCGCTGCAGCACCTGGCGGAACAGGTCGCGCTTGTCGACGAAGTGGTGGTACAGCGCGCCGCGCGTGATGCCGGCGGCCACCGCGATCTCGGGCGTGGAGGTGTCGCCGTAGCCCTTGCCGACGAAGAGGGCGCGCGCCGCGTCCAGCAGCGCGAGGCGGGTCGTTTCGGTGCGTTCGCGGTTGCTTCTGACCGTTGCCGATGTGGTTTTGCTCATTTACATGCAGCCTGTCTGTAAGTTATATTCAATTTACATGCAGTCTGTATGTTAAATGAAAGGAGCCACCATGAAAGTGACGAGCTACTACCCCGTTCTCATGACCAACGACGTTGCCGGAACGGCGGATTTCTACAAGACGCACTTCGGCTTCGCGCCGCTCTTCACGAGCGACTGGTATGTGCACCTGCAGCTGGCGGACGAGCCCTTGGTGAACCTCGCCGTGCTCGACGGCCGGCACGAAACCGTCCCGGCGGCCGCGCGCGGGCAGGTGGCGGGGGGCACGCTGCTGAACTTCGAAGTGGACGACCCCGACGCAGTGCACGACCGGCTGAAGGCCGCCGGCCTGCCGATCCTGCTGTCGCTGCGCGACGAGGCCTTCGGCCAGCGCCACTTCATCACGCGCGACCCGAACGGGGTGCTGATCGACATCATCAAGCCGATCCCGCCGTCGGGCGAGTTCGTTGCGCAGTACGAGGCCGGCGCCCTGCCGACCTGAAGAGGAAAGAGCCGATCAGGCGCGCAGCGCCTCGTCCTCTTCCAGGCTGTCGCCGAGGAAGCCGCCGCTCTGGTGCGCCCACAGCCGCGCGTAGAGCCCGCCCTGGGCCATCAGCGTGCGGTGGTCGCCTTCTTCCACCACGCGGCCTTCGTCGAGCACGATCAGCCGGTCCATCGCCGCGATGGTCGAGAGCCGGTGCGCGATCGCGATCACCGTCTTGCCTTCCATCAGCGTGTAGAGGCTTTGCTGGATGGCGGCCTCCACCTCGGAGTCGAGCGCGCTGGTGGCTTCGTCGAGCAGCAGGATCGGCGCGTCCTTCAGCATCACGCGCGCAATGGCCACGCGCTGGCGCTGGCCGCCCGAGAGCTTCACGCCGCGTTCGCCCACGTGCGCCTCGTAGCCGCGACGGCCGGTCGCGTCGCCCAGCGTCTGGATGAAGTCGTGCGCTTCCGCGCGCCGGGCTGCCGCCTCGATCTGCTCCTTGGTGGCATCGGGCCGGCCGTAGGCGACGTTGTCGGCCACAGAGCGGTGCATCAGCGAGGTGTCTTGCGTGACCATGCCGATGTGGCCGCGTAGCGAGTCCTGCGTGACGTGCGCGATGTCCTGTCCGTCGATGAGGATGCGGCCGCTTTCCAGGTCGTGGAAGCGCAGCAGCAGGTTCACCAGCGTCGACTTGCCCGCGCCCGAGCGGCCGACCAGGCCGATCTTCTCGCCGGGCTTCACCGTCAGCGTCAGGTCGTCGATCACGCGGCGGCCCGCGTCGCCGTAGCGGAAGCTCGCGTGCTCGAAGCGCACCTCGCCGCGCGGCACTTCGAGCGCCCTGGCATCGGCCGCGTCGAGCACGGTGCGCGGGCGCGACAGCGTCTTCATGCCGTCCTGCACCGTGCCGATGTTCTCGAACAGGCTGGTCATCTCCCACATGATCCAGTGCGACATGCCCTGCAGCCGCAGCGCCATCGCGGTGGCCGCCGCCACGGCGCCGATGCCGACCGCACCGTGCGACCACAGCCACAGCGCCATGCCCGCCATGCCGGCCGTGAGGCCCATGCTCAGCGTGTGGTTGACGATCTCGAAGGCGCTCACCAGCCGCATCTGGCCGTAGCCCGTCTTCATGAACTCGCGCATCGCGTCGCGCGCGAAGCCGGCCTCGCGCTGCGTGTGCGAGAACAGCTTGACGGTCGCGATGTTGGTGTAGGCGTCGGTCACGCGGCCGGTCATCAGCGCACGGGCGTCGGCCTGCTCCTTGCCGACCTTGCCCAGGCGCGGCACGAAGTACACGAGCGAGCCTATGTACAGCGCCAGCCAGATCAGGAAGGGCCAGACCAGCTGCGCGTCGAGCAGGCCGACCAGGATGATCATCGTGGCCACGTACACGCCCATGGCCACCAGCACGTCGGCCAGCACGAAGATGGTGTCGCGCACCGCCAGCGCGGTCTGCATGACCTTGGCCGTGATGCGGCCGGCGAACTCGTCCTGGTAGAAGGCCATGCTCTGGCCCAGCATCAGCCGGTGGAAGTTCCAGCGCAGGCGCATCGGCAGGTTCACCGCGAGCGTCTGGTGCTTCACGATGGTCTGCAGCGCCACCACCACGATGCTGATGACGAGGAAGGCGGCCAGCCACATGAGCGTGCCGCCGCGCTCCTGCCACAGGCGCGAGGGCTCCTCCCCCGCGAGCCAGTCGACGATGCGCCCGAGGATCGCGAACAGCGCCGCCTCGAAGATCGACATGGCGGCGGTGAGCACCGCCATCACCGCGATCTTGCCGCGCACGCCGTGCGTGCAGGCCCAGAGGAAGGCGAAGAAGCCCTGCGGCGGCATCGGCGGCTCGGCGGCAGGGTAGGGGTGAAGGAGTTTTTCGAAGAATCGGAACAAGAGCGAGGTCTCCCGGAGAGCTCAGGACTTTAGCCGCGCATGCATGACCTTGCCCCGAAAAGGTGCGTTCTTCAGGAAGCGTTCAGCGTGCCGCGCGGCTTGCCCTGGCTCGCCGCCGGCGGGCCCAGCCGCTCGCCCAGGAAGTCGATGAAAGTACGCAGTTTGGGGGCCATGTACTGCCGGCTCGTGTAGACCGCGAAGAGCGTCACCGGCGTGGCCTCGAAGTCCGGCAGCAGCCGCAGCAGCCGTCCCTGCGCGATGTCGTCGTCGATCAGCCACGTGGGCATGTAGGCGATGCCCATGTCCGCGCGCACCGCGTGCAGCGTGAGCGTGGTGTCGTCCGAGCGCATGGCCGGCACCAGCCGCAGCGGAAACATCCGCCCGCCCGGGCCCTTGAGTGCGAGGTTGTCCAGGTTCACGTAGCTCGGCACGATGGCGCCCAGTTTCGCGAGGTCGGCCGGCACGGCGGGCACGCCGCCCATGCGCTCCAGGTAGGCGGGCGTGCCGGCGAGGAAGAAGGGCACCCGGCACAGCGGCCGGGCAATCAGCGCGGGCGAGGGCTCCTGCGTGGCGCGCAATGCGAGGTCGTAGCCATCGGCCGCGAGGTCGACCTTGCGGTTCTCCAGGTGCATGTCGACCAGCACTTCCGGGTACTTCTCGCGGTAGTCGGCCAGCACGCGGGCGAAGCGCGGCGTGGCGCACCACACGGGCGCGCTCACCTTGAGCTGGCCGCGCGGCGTGTCGCTGGTCTGGCCGATGGCTGCTTCGGCGGCGTCGAGCAGATCGAGCGCGCGGCGGCTCTGCTCGTACCAGGCCGTGCCGGCCTCGGTCAGGCTCAGGTGCCGGCTGGAGCGGTGCAGCAGGCGCGCGCCCAGCGACTTCTCCAGTTGCGCCACATGCTTGCTCGCCATAGGCGCCGACATGCCCAGCCGCTGCGCAGCCGCCACGAAGCTGCCCGCCTCCACGACTTCGCGGAACACCCGCAGGCTGGTCATCCGGTCCATATGAGCGTCCTTCTTGAAGATTTCCTGGGAGGAACTGATTCGATGCATCGTAGCCTGTCGATTTCCTCGGAGGAAATGTCTACAGTCGATCCAACGCTTTCATCGAGGAGCATCGACTTGACCCACGACACCAACACCGCCACCACTTCGCCGCGCCTGCCCACTTATTTCATCTCGCACGGCGGCGGCCCATGGCCCTGGATGAAGAAGGAAATGGGCCCGACCTACAACCAGCTCGAAGCCTCGCTGGCCGACATGCCCCGTCAGATCGGCCGCACGCCCAGCGCCATCCTCATGGTCTCGGCGCACTGGGAGGCGCCCGTCTTCACCGTGCAGGGCAACGCGAAGCCGCCGATGATCTACGACTACGGCGGCTTCCCCCCGCACACCTACGAGGTGCACTACGACTCACCGGGCTCGCCCGAACTGGCGCAGCGCGTGCAGTCGCTCATCGCCGCCGCCGGCCTGCCGGCGCAGATCGACCCCCAGCGCGGCTACGACCACGGCATGTTCTCGCCGATGGCCGCCATCTACCCCAAGGCCGACGTGCCGGTGGTGCAGCTGTCGCTGCGTCGCGGCCTCGACCCGGCGGAACACCTCGCGCTGGGCCGCGCCATCGCACCGCTGCGCGACGAGAACGTGCTGATCGTCGGCAGTGGGCTGAGCTATCACAACCTGCGCAACTTCGGCCCCCAGGCGCACGGCGTGTCGAAGGCTTTCGACGACTGGCTCGACGAGGCCGTGGTGAAGAGCACGGCCGGCGAGCGCAGCGCGCAGCTGCTGCAGTGGGATTCAGCCCCGGCGGCGCGGATGGCACATCCGCGCGAGGAGCATCTGATTCCGTTGATGGTGGCGGTCGGTGCCGCTGAAGGCGAAGCTGGCGAACGCGTGTATCACGAGGATGCGTTCATGGGTGGGCTGGTGGTGTCGAGCTTCCGGTTCGGGGCTTGAAGCGAGGCCTCAGCCGCGCCGGGTTCCGCCGGCGTCGACCAGCCCCACCCGCGTCTGCCTCCCCCACGTCCCGCGCCCCGTCAGGAACATCCACCACCCCCAGGCCGCACCCGTGTGCCGCAGGATCTGGAAGGTGAAGGGTTCGACCAGCGCGGCTGCAAAAGCCTGCGCGAAGTTGGCCTCGCTGCCTTGGCCGATCCAGCGCCGGTAGATGTACACAGACCACAGGTGGAAGACGAGGTCGAGCACGATCTTCGCGCCGATCACTCCGGCGACCGGCGCCAGCACGCCGAGGTTGCCGCGCACCAGGTACACCAGCAGCAGCCCGAAGGCCGCGAGGCCGTAGAGCGGCTGCAGCGTGTCGACGGCCTTCACCGGCAGCATCGCGACCCCTAGCCAGCCGTAGCGCCGGTCGCCGACCATGGCGCGGTACCAGAACTGGGTCTGCAGGAAGCCGCCGAACCAGCGGCGGCGCTGGCGCAAGAAGGCGCCGGTGCTGCTCGGCGCGTCGGTGTGCGCCTGGGCGTCGCCCAGCACGCGCACGGTCCATGGCAGGCCATTGGCCTGCGCGTGGCGGTGCAGGCGGTGGATGAGTTCGTAGTCTTCGACCAGGCAGTCGGTATCGAAGCCGCCCACGGCGCGCACCGCCTCGGTGCGGAAGCCCGCGAAGGCGCCCGAGATCAGCAGCAGGCCGTTGACGCGCATCCACGCATAGCGCGAGAGGAAGTTGCGGATGTATTCATAAGTCTGGAACCACTGGAAACAGCGGCCGGCCAGCGTGCGGCTGCACACGGGCGTGATGACGCCGGTGGCGGCGACGAGCTCAGGCTCTTCCGAGAAGGCCCGGCGCACGGCGCCGATGGCGCGGCTGTCGAGCAGTGTGTCGCCGTCGACCGTGAGCACGATGTCGGTGTCGATGCACAGGATGGCCGCGTTCAGCGCCACTGCCTTGCCGCCGTGCGGCAGCCGCAGCCATCGCAGCGACGGATGCAGCGTGCTGAGGGCGCTCAGTTCGCCCAGCTCGGGAGCGACGAGCCCGTAGCGCGTGGTGAGCAGCTCGGCCGTGCCGTCGCTCGAGCCGTCGTCCGCGATCACGATGCGGTCGGGCAGGTCGGTCTGGCCGAGCAGGGCGGCCAGCGTCACGGGCAGCACGGCGGCCTCGTTGTGCGAGGCGACGATCACGCCCAGGGTGTTGCGCCGGGCGGCTGCCGTTGGAGAAGGCGCCGGCCGCGGCCGCAGGATCGGCAGTGTCATCCACGCGACGAACAGCAGCAGCACCGTGTCGTAAAGCACATAGGCCACGCCCACCGACCAGGCCCCGACATCGACGGCCTTGAAGGCCATGGCGAAGAGCAGGGCCCACAGCACGAGCACGCCCCCGTGGATGAGCCAGCTGCGCAGCGGCGTGGCGGGTGGAGACAGGCGCGGCGACGCGGCCAGGAAGGCGCTTTGCAGAGGATCGTTCAAGGGAGGTTGTCCGGGCGGCTGTCGGTCGGTGATTCGCTGGTACGTAAAGACTCGGCCTGCGGTTTCGAAAAGCCCGGGGAATGCCGGGACAATCGCACGCGCTTCCGACTGAGTCGGCCCACGCCCGAAAATTCCCCGCATGCTCGCACAAACCCGCTACACCCGAACCGCCATCGCGCTGCACTGGCTGGTCGCGGTGCTCATGATCTTCAATATCGCCCTCATCCTGCTGGTCGAGCGTTATCCCGACGACTGGGTGCGCCCGGCCATCGACACCCACAAGTCCATCGGCATCACGGTGCTGGGGCTGGTCATCCTGCGCATCCTCTGGCGCGCCACGCACCGGCCGCCTGCCATGCCGGGCTCCTACGGGGCCTTCGAGCGATTCGCGGCGCACGTGGCGCACGGCGTGCTGTATCTGCTGATGATCCTGCTGCCGCTGTCGGGCTGGATGCACGACTCGGCCTGGAAGGACGCCGCCACGCATCCGATGCAGCTCTTCGGCCTGTTCGAGTGGCCGCGCATCGGCTGGATCATGGCCATCGAGCCGACGGTGAAGGAGACATGGCACACCGTGCTGGGCGGCGTGCACGCCTGGGCCGGCTATGTGCTGTATGCACTCTTCGGCCTGCATGTGCTGGCCGCGCTCAAGCACCAGTTCCTGGACGGCGAGCGCGAGCTGCAGAGGATGTGGCCATGAACGCCGAGTTCATCGCGCGCATCGACGCGCTCTCGACCCATCACGACGCGGTGCACGAAGGCGTGCGCGTGCGCTGGCGCCGCTTCGGTTCCGACACCAGCCGCCCGCCGCTGGTGCTGCTGCACGGCGGCCACGGCAGCTGGATGCACTGGCTGCGCAACGCCGAGGCGCTCTCGGCCGGCCGCACGCTGTGGCTGCCCGACATGCCGGGCTTCAACGAATCCGATGCGCCGCCGCGCGTGGCGCCGGGCGAAGACCCGCTGCAGCCGCTGCTGGCCGCGCTCGGCGGCACGCTCGACCAGCTCATCGGCGCGGGTACCGTCATCGACCTCGGCGGCTTCTCCTTCGGCGGTCTGACGGCCGCGCGCTTCGGCGCCGGGCGCGGCGCGGTCCGCCGGCTCGCGCTGATCGGCAGCGGCGGCCACGGCACGCTGCGGCGCATGACTGCGCAGATGATCAATTGGCGCGCCGCCCCCGACCGCGAGGCCGAGCGCGCCGCGCTGCTGCACAACCTGGCGGCGCTGATGCTGCACGATGCCTCGGCCATCGACGAGCTGGCTTTCGCCATCCACGACATCTCCTGCCACGGCACGCGCTTTCGCAGCAAGGAGGTGTCGCAGTCGGGCGGACTGCAGCAGGCGATCGGCACCATGAGCGTGCCGACGCTGCTGCTGTGGGGCGAGTTCGACGTCACGGCCGATCCGCGCCCGCTGGTGGCGCAGCTCGCCGCCGAAGGGCCGGCGCGCGAAGGCGTGGTGATCGACGGCGCCGGGCACTGGGCGCAGTACGAGCGCGCCGATGAGGTCAACGCACGGCTCGTGGAGTTCTTCCGCTGAGCCTGACTTACTGGGACTGCTTCACCAGCCCCAGCTTGCGGATGATGTCGCCCCACTGGTCGTAGGTCGCGCGCGTCAGGTCGGCCAGTTGCCGCGGGCTCGACGACTCGGCCTCGTAGGCGCCCTGGCGGAAGAAGTCGCGCGTGGCCGGCATCGCCAGCACCTGCGCCAGCGCGGCGTTGAGCTTCTCGACCACCGGCGCCGGCATGCGCGCCGGCCCGTAGAAGCCCAGCCAGCTCGGCATGTCGACACCGCTCACGCCCTGTTCGCCCATGGTGGGCACGTCGGGCAGCATCGGGCTGCGCTTCGGTGCGGCCACGGCCACGGCCAGCATGCGGACCTTGCCGGTGGCGGTGTTCTGGATGGCGTTGGGCGCCGCGTCGAAGTAGTACTGCACGCGGCCCGCGAGAAAGTCTTTTGCGGCATCGGCGCCGCCCTTGTACGGCACATGCACCACGTCCAGCCCGGCCTGCCGCGCGAAGGCTTCGCCGTAGATGTGCGAGGAGGTGCCGGTGCCGAAGGAGGCATAGCTCATCTTCCCCGGGTTGGCCTTGATGTACGCCACCAGCTCCTGCACCGTGCGCGCCGGCACGCTCGCGTGCACGGTCAGCACCAGCGGGCCGCGCGCGCCGAGCGATATCGGCGTCAGGTCCTTGAACGGGTCGTAGCGCACCTGCGCCAGCGTCTGCGGGTTCTGCGCCACCACGGAGGAGGGCGCGTACATGAAGGTGTAGCCGTCGGGCGCGGCGCGGATGACTTCCTCCGTCGCGAGGATGAAGCTCGCGCCCGGCCGGTTCTCCACGATCACCGGCGTCTGCAGCACCTCGCCGAGCTTGTTGGCGACGAAGCGCGCCTGCGCGTCCGAGGCGCCGCCGGCCGCCAGGCCCAGCACGATGCGGATGGTGCGGCCCTTGTCGGGAAAGGGCGCGGCGGCATGCGCAAGCAGTGGAGGCATGGCCGCGCCGAGCGCGAGCCAGGCGGCAACGCGGCGGCGGCGAAGAGAAGAAACAGGCCCGCGGCTCATTGCTTGACGAACCCCACCTGCTGCACCATCGCGCCCCAGCTGTCGTAGGTCGAGCGCGTGATGCTGGCGAATTCCGCCGGCGTGGTCGAGCCGGCCTCGTAGCCGCCGCTGCGGTAGAACTCGCGCACCTGCGGCATCGCCAGCACCTTCGCCAGCGCGGTGTTGAGCTTCTCGACCACCGGCGCCGGCATGCGCGCCGGGCCGTAGAAGCCCAGCCAGCTCGGCAGGTCGAGCCCGGCGTAGCCCTGCTCGGCGAAGGTGGGCACGTCGGGCAGCGCGGCGATGCGCGCATTGGCCGCCACCGCGAGGATCTTCACCTTGCCGGTGGAGGCGGTGATGATGGCCGAGGAGGCCGAGTCGAACATGTACTGCACGCGCCCGCCGATCAGGTCCTTCGCCGCATCGGAGCCGCCCTTGTACGGGATGTGCACCGCGTCGATGCCGGTCTTCTTCACGAAGGCCTCGCCGTAGATGTGCGAGGAGGTGCCCGCGCCGAACGAGGCGTAGCTCACCTTGCCCGGATGCGCCTTCACGTAGGCCACCAGTTCCTTCACGTTGTTGACCGGCACGCTGGTGCTCAGCGAGAGCACCAGCGGCCCGCGCCCGCCCATCGAGATGGCGGTGAAGTCCTTGAACGGGTCGTAGGGCACCTGCGCGAAGGTGTGCGGGTTCTGCGCCATGGTGGACGAGGGCGCGTACAGCAGCGTGTAGCCGTCGGGCTGGGCGCGCGACACCTCGTTGGCCGCCAGCATGGTGCTGGCGCCGGGCTTGTTGTCCACGATCACGCTGGTGTCGAGCACCTCGCCGAGCTTCTGCGCAACGATGCGCGCCTGCGCGTCGGTGCCGCCGCCGGGCGTGAAGCCCACGACGATGCGGATGGGCTTGCCGCGCGCCGGGAAGTCTTGCGCGAGTGCAAGTGGCGCGAGGCCCAGAAGGGCTGCGGCGCCGAGGGCCGAGCCGAAGGCACGGCGGGTGCCGTGGGGTTTCTTCATCGATGTCTCCGTTGGAATGCTTCTTCAATATTGATCTTGAAATCCATAAAAATCCATATTTACTAGGGAATACCCCAAAATGACGTGCATTGAGTTTGACAAAATGGAAAGTGAAATCAAAATACGACGAAACAAGCCAAGCCGAGAACGCATTCATGAAAACTGTCGTCCGTACCGACGAGCGCATCCTGTCCTCCGACATCTTCGACCGCGACAGCCGCGTCAAGCGGCCTGACCACGGCAGCTGGGCCGAGCCCGGCAAGAGCATCCCGGTCTATCACCGCTGCGGCGTGCTGGTGGTGGGCGGCGGCCCCTCGGGCACCGCCGCCGCTGCCGCCGCTGCCCGTGCGGGCGCCGACGTGGCGCTGCTGGAGCGCTACAACCACCTGGGCGGCCTCTCGACCGGCGGCCTGGTCATCTGGATCGACCGCATGACCGACTGGGAAGGCAAGCTGGTGATCCGCGGCTTCGCCGAAGAGCTGTTCGACCGCCTGCCGGCCGAGGCCATCGCCGGCCCGGCACGCGAGGACTGGGGCTCGCAGGACGCCGCCAAGGCCGCGCACTGGTCGCAGCGCACCGCCGCCTACCACGGCGTCGTCACCTGGTCGCCCACCATCGACCCCGAGCGGCTGAAACTGCTCTCGCAGGAGATCGTGCTGGAGCGCAAGGTCAAGCTCATCTACCACTCGTGGGCGGCCATTCCCATCGTGGAGGACGGCACCGTGAAGGGCGTGGTGTTCGAGAGCAAGGAAGGCCGCATGGCCATCATGGCCGACGTGGTGGTCGACGCCACCGGCGACGGCGACCTGTTCGCCCGCGCCGGCGCCGAGTACGTGAACGACATCGAGGAGGCCGACGTGCATCACTGCATGAACACCTCATGGCTCTTCGGCGGCGTGGACATGAACCGCTGGATCGAGTTCAAGGCCGGCCAGCCCGAGGCCTTCACCGCCTTCATGGCCGGCGGGCGCGAGCAGTGCGGCCTGTTCGAGCGGCCCTTCGTGTCGTGGCGCAACGACGTGGCGCTCTTCATGGGGCCGCGCCAGTCGGGCTACTCGGCGCTCGACGTGGACGACCTCACTGCCGTGGAGGTGCGCTCGCACCGCGCCATGGCCGCGCACCTGGACTACTTCCGCGCCCATGCGCCAGGCTTCGAGAACGCCTACCTGATGCTGAGCGCGCCGCAGATCGGCGTGCGCCACGCGCGGCGCCTGGTCGGCGTGGGCTCCGTGCTGCGCAGCCAGTGGCCCGACGGCGTGCCGCTGGCCGACGAGATCGGCGTGTCGCCTGCGGTCTCACCCAAGTTCCCGAACATCTCCATTCCCTACGGTGCGCTGGTGCCCAGGCAGCTCGACGGCCTGCTGGCCTGCGGGCGCCACATCTCCTGCGACCGCAACTCGCACGGCTTCATGCGGGAGATCCCGCAGTGCTGGATCACAGGCCAGGCGGCGGGCGTGGCGGCGGCGCTGGCCTCGCGCGGCGACATCGCTCCGCGCTTCGTCGACGTGGGCGCGCTGCAGTCCGCGCTGCTGGAGCAGGGCGTGTACCTGCGCGCCGGCGCCGGGCAGGGCGACAGCGCTGCGCTGGCCACGGCCGAGGCCGGTGCCTGATGCGCGTGCACGGCCATGAACCCGGCAACCCTCCGTCCGCGAGCCTCTACATTCGGGAGTCCCGATCCTGAGAGTCTTGCGAAGGGTTCCTCCATGTCCACCGAAAAGAACGACACCTCTTTCCCCCGGCCGATCTGCAACAGCAACAGGCCGACGCGCGCGGCGGCGAGCGCTCCGACACTGTGAGCGCGCTGGAGCGCGGCATCTCCGTGCTGCGCTGTTTCAGCGAAGACCGCCCGGTGCTCGGCCATGCCGACCTGGCGCGCATGACCGGCATTCCGCGCGCCACCGTCAACCGGCTGGTCGCCACGCTGCTCTCGCTGGGCATGCTCAAGCCCGCGCAGGCGGCGGACCGCTTCATGCTCGGGCCGGGCGTGGTGTCGCTGTCGCGCGTGTTCCTCGGCAGCCTCGACGTGCGCGCCGCCGCGCGGCCCAGCATGCAGGCGATGGCGGAAGAAGTCGGTGCCTCGGTCTACCTGGCCATTCGCGACGGCATGGAGATGGTGCTGATCGAAGCCTGCCGGCCGCGCTCGTCCATGCTCTCGGCGCGGCTCGACGTGGGTTCGCGCGCGCCGCTGGCCAATTCGGCGCTCGGCCGCTCCTACCTCTCGGCGCTGCCCGAGGCGCAGCGCAACCAGCTCATCGATTCGATGCGCCTCTTGCGCGGCCCCGAGTGGGACAGCATCGCGCCCGGCATGAACCGTGCCATCGGCGAGTCGAAGCGGCTGGGCTACTGCCTCTCGCTCGGCGAGTTCCACCGCGAGATCAACTCGGTGTCGGTGCCGCTCATCGGCCCCGACGGCGAGGTGATGGCGCTCAACGGCGGCGGCGCCGCCTTCGTCTTCACCGAGGAGCGGCTGCGCAACGAACTCGCGCCGCGCCTGCACGACATCGCGCTGAGCATCGCGCGCGACATCGGCGGCCATGTGCCGACGCCTGCACCCACACCCTCGCCGGGCTAGCGGCCCGGCCGGGGCCCGATCCCCACGACACAAGAAAGAACGGAGACACAGGTCATGCACCTGAGCGATGAAGAAAAGGCCATGTACGACGGGCGCGACGGCCCGGCGGTGCAGAAGGCGATGGACCTGCTGGTGCGCTACGGCGAAGCCCTCGGGGCAGAGCGACTGGTCGAGACGCGCAACGTCTGCGCCACCATCACGTCGACCACGCCCTTCCAGCGCGACTTCGCACTTGCCAAGGGCGGCGGCATGGATGCGGTGTTCTCCGAATTCAGCCTCGACAGCCAGGAAACGGTCGAGATCCCGAAGTTCAAGGTCTTCACCAGTCACCTGCAGCTGGGCTTCGATCCCGGCCAGCCCGAGCGCATGGGAGTGAGCGAGGAGATCGTGCGCTTCTACGAGAAGAGCGAGCGCCACGCAGCCGGCCTTGGCGCGCAGATCATGAACACCTGCACGCCGTACCAGGTGGGCAACATCCCGACGCGCGGCGAGCACTGCGCGTGGATGGAATCTTCGGCGGTGGTCTATTGCAATTCGGTGCTGGGCGCGCGCACCAACACCGAAGGACGCGAGAGCACCGGCGCCGCCATGCTCACCGGCCGCATTCCCTACTGGGGCTACCACCTCGACGAGAACCGCCGTGCCACGCACGTGATCGAGCTCGACATCGAGGTCGAGTCGGTGCAGGACTGGGGCCTGCTGGGCTACTACATCGGCGAGCATGTGCAGGAGCGCGTGCCGGTGGTACACAGCCGGCGCGGCATCTCGCGGGTGCCGAACCTGCCGAGGCTCAAGCACTTCGGCGCGGCGGCCTCCTCCTCGGGCGGCGTGGAGATGTATCACATCGCGGGCGTCACGCCCGAGGCGCTCACGCTTGAGCAGGCACTGGGCGGGCGCGCCCCTGCGCAGGTGCTGCGCTACGGCGAGGCCGAGCGCCGCGCCACCTACGAGAAGATCAACATCACCGCCAAAGACGCCGAGGTGCAGTACGTGATGCTCGGCTGCCCGCACTACACCATCGAGCAGATCTGGGAAGCCGCGCAACTCATCGAAGGGCGCAAGGTGCACCCCGACTGCGAGCTGTGGATCTTCACGCCGCGCGCCATCAAGGCGCTGGCCGACCGCAACGGCTACACGAAGATCATCGAGGACGCGGGCGGCATCATCATGGGCGACAGCTGCTCCGCCATGAGCCGCGCCGTGCCCAAGGGCACGAAGACCGTGGCGCTCGACTCGGCCAAGCAGGCCCACTACCTGCCCGCCATCCTCGGCGTGCAGGCCTGGTTCGGCAGCACGGCCGAATGCATCGATGCGGCCTGCACGGGCCGCTGGAACGGGGGCTACGCATGAGCGCCGCGCCGGGCCGCCCCAAGCAAGCTCGCACCGCAGTGCGAAGCACGGAGGTATTGCAATGAGCGACGCAGTCATCACCGAACAAACCATCGTCATCCGTGGCCGCAAGGTGGTGGGCGGCGTTGCGGAAGGCGAGGCGCTGGTCACGCGCGACCGCATTTCCGGCTGGGGCGGTATCGATCCGCGCACCGGCACCGTCATCGAGACCCGGCACGAACTGCGCGGCCAGAGCTTTGCCGGCAAGGTGCTGGTGTTCCCGGGGGCCAAGGGCTCCTCGGGCTGGTCGGCCATGTTCCACATGACGCGGCTTATGAACTCGGCGCCCGCCGCGTTCCTGTTCAACGAGATGACGACCAAGATGGCGCTGGGCGCCGTGGTCACGCACGCGCCTTCGATGACCGA
The DNA here is from genome assembly GCF_056867935.1 of Variovorax sp. TLI9-5A. Classification (NCBI taxonomy): domain Bacteria; kingdom Pseudomonadati; phylum Pseudomonadota; class Betaproteobacteria; order Burkholderiales; family Comamonadaceae; genus Variovorax; species Variovorax sp. TLI9-5A. Next base: position 3,049,196 of record NZ_CP200310.1, read on the forward strand.
CTTCGAGCGCGATCCGCTCGAATGCATAGAGACCGGCGACTGGGTGCGAGTGGATGCCGACCGCGGCGTGGTCGAGATCACGAAGAAGAAACAGGAAGGTGCCGCATGACCCGACCGCTACGCAGCAACTTCCCGCGCGGCTCCTACCTCTGGTCGGTGCGCAACGCCCACTGGCGCGCGCTCGGCATTCCGGAGGAGGACTGCGAGAAGCCCAAGATCGCCATCGTCAACAGCTCCTCCGAGCTGGCCGCCTGTTTCAGCCACCTCGACCGCGTGGCGGCCGAGATCAAGGACGCCATCCGCGCGGCGGGCGGCGTTCCCTTCGAGATTCGCACGGCCGCGCCCAGCGACTTCATCACTGGTGCCGGCGCGCGCGGCGCCTACATGCTGGCGGCGCGCGACCTCGTCACCAACGACATCGAGGTGGCCGTCGAAGGTGCGCAGCTCGACGGCATGGTCTGCCTTACCTCGTGCGACAAGACCGTGCCGGGCCAGCTCATGGCGGCCGCGCGGCTGAACATACCGACGCTGCTCGTGCCCTGCGGCTACCAGCCCAGCGGCGAGTACAAGGGCCATCACATGGACATCGAGGAGGTGTTCATCGGCGCGATGCACGCCGTCACCGGCAACCTGCCGGTGGAAGAACTCGTGGGCATGAGCCGCGAGGCCATCCGCGGCCCCGGCGTGTGCTCGGGCCTGGGCACTGCCAACTCGATGCACATCGTCTGCGAGGCGCTCGGCATGGCGTTGCCCGGCAGCGCGCCGGTGGCCGCGCTGAGCCCGAAGATGATGGTCGACGTGCGCGCGGCCGGCACGCGCATCGTGCAGATGGTGTGGGACGACCTGAAGCCGCGCGACATCCTCACGCCCGGCGCCTTCGCCAACGCGGTGCGCGCGGTGCTGTCCATCGGCGGCTCGCTCAACACCGCCAAGCACCTGCAGGCGGTGGCCACGGAGGGCGAGAGCGGCGTCGACGTGTACGGCATGTTCGAGCGCCTGGGTCCCGAGACGCCGGTGCTGGCCGGCGTGCGGCCCATCGGCAACGACTCCATCGAGGCCTTCGAGGCGGCGGGTGGCTGCCGCGCGCTGATGAAGCAGCTCGAGCCGCTGCTCGACACCGGCGCACGCACCGTCACCGGCGGCACGGTCGCCGATAACCTGCGCGATGCCAAGGTAGCGAACGCCGAAGTGATCCGCCCCATCGGCCGCCCGGTGGCACCGCTGCCGGCCATCGTGCTGCTGCGCGGCAACCTCGCGCCCGAATCGGGCCTCATCAAGACCGGCATCGCCGAGCGCAAGGTGCGGCGCTTCACCGGCCCGGCCGTGTGCTTCTGGACTTCGGACGCCGCCATCGCCGCGCTGAAGAAGGGCGAGATCGTGCCCGGCCAGGTCGTTGTGATGCGCGGCGCCGGTGCCTGCGGCGGCCCGGCCATGGGCGGCGGCGCGTCGCGCGTGGTCTTCGCGGTCGACGGCGCGGGGCTGGGCGACCAGGTGGCGCTGCTGACCGACGGCCATCTCTCGGGCCTGGTCTGCAAGGGGCTGGTGGTGGCCGAGGTGTCGCCCGAAGCCGCGCTCGGCGGACCGCTGGGGCTGGTGCGCGACGGCGACACCATCACCATCGACCTCGACGCGCGCCGCCTCGACATCGACCTGACGGACGCCGAGCTGCAGGCGCGCCGCGACGACTGGCAGGCGCCGCCGCCGGTGCATGACACCGGCTGGCTGCAGCAGTACCGGCGCAACGTGGGGCCGCTCTCGAAGGGCGCCGTGCTGGTGCGCACCGAGCGCGCCGAACCCGCGAGCTAGACCTTTCCCACCCCGGCTTTCGCCAACCGGTGCGCACACCCGAGCGCACCCGGTGGCGCAGCCCTGCGCGCCTTCGTTCGTTCGACAGAGTTTTTCAACCCAAGAGAAGAAGCAGGAGACAAGGAAACCATGAAGAGAATCTTGATGTGGTCGGCGCTGGGGCTGGCCGGCACCGGCGTCGCACAGGCGCAATCCAGCGTCACCGTGTTCGGCGTGATGGACCTCGGCATCCAGTACACGAACGGCGCGGGCCCGGGCGGCGGCTCGGTGAAAGCGCTGTCCAACGGCGGGCTTTCCACCAGCCGGCTGGGCTTTCGCGGCACCGAGGACCTGGGCGGCGGCCTGCGCGCGGGCTTCTGGCTCGAAGGCAGCCTGAACCCCGACACCGGCACCGGCCGCCCGAGCAACAGCAACAACCAGGCGAGCGGCGCGGGCACGGCGGGGCCGATCACCTTCGACCGCATGTCCTTTGTGAGCCTCTCGTCGGACACGCTGGGCGAAGTGCGGCTGGGCCACGATTTCATTCCCACGCACTACAACAGCATCTACTTCGACCCCTTCAACGCCAACGGCGTGGCGCGCGCGGGCAACCTGACCTTTGCGGCCGTGGGCACCGGGCCGCTGCCCACCACAATCACCGGCAGCAACACCGTGAGCTACTGGCTTCCGCCGAACCTAGGCGGCTTCTACGGGATGGCGATGGTGGGCACCGGCGAGAACGATTCCACCCTGGCGAACCGCCACGACGGCAACTTCGCCGGCGCGCGCTTCGGCTTCGCCTCGGGCGCATTCGACGTGGCGGCGGCCGTCACCCGCTCGAAATTCAATGCCACCGCCACCGTCGGCAACTACACGCACGCCAACATCGGCGGCTCGTGGGACGCGGGCTTCGCCAAGTTCTTCGCGCTCTACAACAAGGTGACGGTGAAGCTGGCGGCCGGCACGGTGCGCAAGAACACGGCCGAGATCGGCGCGCACATCCCGGCCTTCGAGGTCGGGCGCATCCGCATCAGCTACGCCTACCTCGACGACCGCAGCGACGAGAGCCTGCGCAACGCCAACGGCATGCCGCGCAACCGCGACGACGCGCGGCAGTTCGGCATCGGCTACGTGCACAACCTGTCGAAGCGCACCGCGCTCTACGGCACCTACGCGCGGCTCATGAACAGCGGGCAGGCGCGCTACGTGGTCAGCGGCGGCGTGGCACCGGCGGCCGGGCATCGCTCGACCGGCTGGGAATTCGGCGTGCGCCATCTCTTCTGAAGCGGAGGCATCCCATGCGACGAAGAACCCTGACCCTGGCGGCCCTCGCGGCCGCGGCACTGCCCGGTGTGGCGGCATGGAGCGCCGACACGTTCCCCAACAAGCCGCTGAAGCTGATCGTCGGCTTCGCGGCCGGCGGCGGGGCCGACGTGCTCTCGCGCATCATCGCGGAGGGGCTGGCCAAGCAGCTCGGCCAGCAGGTGATCGTGGAGAACCGCCCCGGCGCCGACGGCGTGCTGGCCGCGCAGGCCGTCTCGTCGGCCAGGCCTGACGGCTACACGCTGCTGATGGGCACCAACACCGCCATGGTGGCCGCGCCCACGCTGCGGCCGACGCCGCCCTACGACCCCTTCAAGGCCTTCACGCCGATCAGCTCGGCCGGGCAGTTCTCGATGTTCCTGGTGGTGCCTGCGAGCCTGCCGGTGAAGAGCGTGAACGAGCTGCTCGCGCTGGTGGCCTCGAAGCCCGGCGCGCTCAATTCGGCGTCGAGCAACAGCGCCTCGGAGCTCGCGATGCTGCAGCTGCTGGGCGACCGCAAGGTGGTCAACGCGCGCTACAAGGGCGACATGCAGGCCATGACCGACCTGCTGGGCGGGCAGATCCAGATGATGTTCACCACCGGCACGCTGGCGCCGGGCTTCGTGAAGGAAGGGCGCATCCGCGCGCTGGTGACGCTGCTGCCGCAGCGCAGCGCCCTGTTGCCCGACGTGCCCACGGGCGGCGAGTTGGGGCTGGGCAAGCTCACCATCACGCCGTGGGCCGGCTTCTTCGGGCCGCCGGGGCTGCCGCGGGAGATCACCGACAGGCTCTCGCAGGAGCTGCAGAACACGCTGAAGCGCCCCGAGGTGCACGCGCAGCTGGTGCAGCAGGGCTTCGAGGGCTACGGCATGAGTCCCGCCAAGTTCGCCGAGTTCTTCCGCACGCAGTACGACGCCTTCGGCGCCACCGTGCGCGAGCACAACGTCAAGTTCGAATAGCTTCGGCCTCGCGGCGCCAGAAGGCCGCGTCGGGAAAGCCGCCGGCGCCGGCCGCCGCGTTGTCGGCCATGTGCTCGCGGCGGCTGGTGCCCGGTATGGCGCAGGTCACGGCCGGATGGCTCAGCACGAACTTCAGCAGCACCTGCGCCCAGCTCGTGCAGCCGATCTCGCCGGCCCATGGCGGCAGCGGTTTGTCGCGCAGCCGGCGCAGCAGCCCGCCGCCGCCGAAGGGCATGTTGACGATCACCGCCACGCCGCGCTCGGCGGCCAGCGGAAGCAGGCGCTGCTCGGCCTCGCGCGCGTCCAGCGAGTAGTTGATCTGCAGGAAGTCGAGCTTCTCGGCCTTGAGCACCGCCTCGACCTCGCCGTAGGCCGAGGCCGTGTAGTGCGTGATGCCGATGTAGCGCACGCGGCCCCGTTCCTTCCAGCCGCGCAGCGTGGCGAGGTGCGTGCGCCAGTCGACGAGGTTGTGCACCTGCATCAGGTCCATGCGCTGCGTGCGCAGCCGCGCGAAGGACTGCTCCATCTGCGCGATGCCGGCCTCGCGGCCCGAGGTCCAGACCTTGGTGGCGAGAAAGGCCTTGCCCTGCTGCTTCGAGGCGGCCAGCAGCTCGCCGGTGGTCTCCTCGGAGCGGCCGTACATCGGCGAGCTGTCGATCACCTTGCCGCCGGCCGCGAACAGGGCATCGAGCACGCCGGGCAGGCGCGCGTATTCCTCGCTGCCGGGGCGCTGGTCGAAGCCGATCCAGGTGCCGCAGCCGATCACGGGCAGGGTTTCCTTGGTGGAGGGGATGGGGCGGGTGTTCATGGCGGGGGCGGGCTGTGGAGCGGGCTGTTTTTGCGCGAAGGCGGGGAGCGCGGCGCCGGCGTACAGGGCGACGCCCAGGCGCAGCAGTTCGGCGCGGGTGAGAGAGGGAAAGCCTTCGGGGGCGGCATCGGCGGCCAGTATCCGACGGGAATGGCCCTGGGGCCTATGCCCCTTGGCGCGGGTCGAGTGAAACAGCTTGCTTCGAAGAGGAAATGCCCCAGTCCGATTCTTCCTTGCAGCCCGCAAAATACTGTATAAAAATACAGTTAACAGTCATCACCATGGGCCTTCCTTTCCTCGATTCCTTTTCCGCTGCCGCAGGCCGTGGCGTCTGGCATGCCGACGAACTCGGCTTGGCCGACGCGCAGGTCGTCGCCACCGGCCATGCCGCGCTCGACGCGGAACTGCCGGGGGGAGGCTGGCCGGTCGGTGCGATGACGGAACTGCTGCTGGCCGCGCCTGAAGCCCATGTCTGGCGGCTGCTGCTGCCCGCGCTGGCGCAGGCGGTGGCCACGCGGGGCGGGCCGGTGGTGCTGATCGGCGCTCCCTACGAGCCTTGCGGCGCCTCGCTTGCGGCGCAGGGGCTGCCGGTGGAGGCGCTGATGTGGGTGCGCAGCGAGGCCCCGGCCGCGCGGCTGTGGGCCTGCGAGCAGGCGCTGCGCTGCGCCGAGGTGGCCGCCGTCGTGGCCTGGTTGCCGCAGGCGCGGGTGGGCGAGCTGCGGCGGCTGCAGCTGGCGGCCGCGCAGCACGAGGTGCTGCTCTTCGTGTGCCGGCCCGAGTCGGTGGCGCTGTCGGCATCGCCCGCGCGGCTGCGGATCCGGGCCGATCGCAGCGAGGCCGATGCCTCGCAGGTCGAGTTGCACATCCTCAAGCGCCGGGGCCCGCCGCTGGCTGCGCCGGTGCTGCTGCCGGCGCGCAACGAGCGCATGACGGCATTGCTTGCCGCCGCCCGGCTGCGGCGCAAGCTGCGCCTGCAGCAGCAGGGCACGGTGCCGGCCGGTGCGACGTCGGCCACGGTGGTGCGCATCGACGCATGGAAAGGAGGCCCGGATGCACTGGATCGCCTTGCGGTGGTTGCCTGAAGACGGCGCCCCCGATGCTCCAGCCATGCCCACGCCCGAGGCCCTGGGCTGGTGGGCGCTGAAATACACGCCGCACGTCGCCTGGCTCGACGAAGCCCTGATGCTCGAAGTCTCCGCCTGCGAGCGCCTGTGGGGCGGGCGGATGACGCTGATGCGCCTGCTGCTGGCCGACAACCCCGTGCCCGACGCGCGCATGCTGGGCGCACAGGGTGCCACCAGCCTGATCGCATTGGCGCGGCTGCGACTGTTCGCTCGCGAAGAGAGACGGCCGAAGGAGATACCCGCCGGCCTTCCGCTGGACACCTTGACCGCCGCGCATGAGCACCTCGACCTGCTGGCGCGCCTGGGCTGCCGCACCTGGGGCGAGGTGGCGGCGCTGCCGCGCGGCGGGCTCACGCGGCGCTTCGGCACCGGGCTGCGCGAGGCGCTCGACATCGCCTGGGGCCTGCGCCCCGAAAGCCATTCCTGGCTCACGCTGCCCGACGTGTTCGAGCAGAAGCTGGAGCTGCCCGCGCTGGCCGAGACCGCGCCCGAGCTCATGTGGTCGGCCAACCGGCTGCTGACGGCGCTGCAGATCTGGCTGCGTGCCCGCCAGCGCGGCGCGCGTGCGCTGGAGCTGCAATGGACGCTCGACCTGCGGCGCCTCAATGGCGTGAACCTGCCGCCGTACGAGCAGCTCACCGTGCGCACGGCCGAGCCCACGCAGGACATGGCGCACCTGCGCCGGCTGCTGTCCGAAAAGCTGGCCCTCGCCACGCTGGCCGCACCGGCGAGCTGGATCAGGCTGCGCACGCTCGAAACCGATCCGTGGGCCGGCGCCAGCACCAGCTTCCTGCCGGAAGACAACCGCAAGGGCGACAGGCTGCACGAGATGGTCGAGCGGCTCAGCGTGCGGCTCGGGCCGCAGCAGGTGGTGGTGCCGGCTGCGCAGGCCGACCATCGGCCCGAGCGCAAGCAGGCCTGGCGGCCCGCGCTGCAGAAGGAGAAACCGGCCGGCGACGGCAAGGCCCGCAAGGAGGCCGCGTCCGCAGCCTCGCAGCCCGACGCCATCTACCCGTCGTGGCTGCTGCCCGAGCCGCTGCTGCTCGAGATGGACGGCGAGCGCCCTTGCTATCGCGGGCCGCTGAGCAGGCTGATAGGCCCACAGCGCGTCGAGACCGGCTGGTGGGGCGACAAGGAAGAGGGCGGCCAGCCCGCGATGCGCGACTACTACGTCGCGGAAAGCCCCGAGGCCGGGCTGGTGTGGATCTTCCGCGAGCGGCCCGCAGCGCGCTTTTCTTCCGGCGAGGTTCGCTGGTATCTGCAGGGCTTCTATGCCTGAGCTGAGCGGCAAGCAGGAGAGCAGGCGCCAGCCCGCCAAGGTGCATGCGCTGCCGGTGCAGTTGCGGACGCGGCCGGCCTCTGCGCTGCCGGACTACGCCGAGCTGCACTGCCTCACGAACTTCAGCTTCCAGCGCGGTGCCTCGACGCCCGAGGACATCGTGGACCGGGCCTACCAGCTCGGCTACAAGGCGCTGGCCATCACCGACGAGTGCTCGGTGGCCGGCATCGTGCGGGCGCACGTTTGCCTGCGCGGCATGGAGCACAAGCTCGACGAATACGAGCGCGAGCATCCCGACGAACCGGAAATCCCGCGCAACCCCGCCTTCCGCCTGCTGTTCGGCAGCGAGTTCCAGTTCGAGCGCTTCAGGCTGGTGGTGATCGCGAACGACACCGAGGGCTGGGGCAACCTCTGCGAGTTCATCACCGCCGCGCGCAACACCGAATTGCCCAAGGGCGAGTACCGCGTGAGCTGGGAAGAAAGCGACGTGGTCTCGCTGCAGCGCTGCCAGGTTCTCTTCGTGCCGAACCGCAACCCCGGCGGCGCGATGGACACGGCAACGCTGCACGAAGACCTGATGGCGGCCAAGGCGCTGTACGGCGAGAACCTCTGGCTGGCGGTGGAACTGTTCAATGAACTCGACGACGACCTCTGGCTGGTCACGCTGATGCAGGCGGGCGAGGACGCGGGCGTGCCGCTGGTGGCGGCCGGCGACGTGCACATGCACATGCGGTCGCAGAAGCCGCTGCACGACGTGTTGACGGCCGTGCGAGAGGGGAGGACCGTGGCCGAGTGCGGCTTCGCATTGCAGTCGAATGCCGAGCGGCACTTGCGTCAGCGCGTGCGGCTGGCGGAGCTCTATCTGCCGCAGATGCTGACGAACACGCTGGTGGTGGCAGCTCGGTGCAGCTTCGATCCGAATGTGATCCGGGAGAACTACAAGTACCCGCTGGAAAACCTGGGCAGCGATGAGACTCCGGCGCAGACGCTGGTGCGCAAGACGTGGGAAGGGGCGCGGAATCGCTATCCCGACGGCATTCCAGACAAGGTGCGGGTGCAGGTCCAGAAAGAGCTCGACATCATCGTCGAGCTTGAGTACGAGATGTTCTTCCTCACGGTGGAAGACATCGTGCGCTTCGCCCGCTCGGAGGAAATCCTCTGCCAGGGGCGCGGGTCTTCGGCCAATTCGGCGGTGTGCTTCTGCCTGGGCATCACCGCCATCGATCCGGAGAAAGGCACGCTGCTGTTCGAGCGCTTCCTGAGCCGCGAGCGCCGAGAGCCACCCGACATCGACGTCGACTTCGAGCACCAGCGGCGCGAGGAAGTCATCCAGTACATCTACGACAAGTACGGCCGCGAGCGCGCCGCCATCGCCGCCGTCGTCATCTGCTACCGCTCCCGCAGCGCCTTGCGCGACGTGGGCAAGGCCATCGGCATCGACGAGCGGCTGATCGACGAATTCGCGAAGGACCACTACTGGTTCGACGACACCGTGCTCGGCGAGCAGCTGCGCCAGGCCTCGGCGCGTGTCGGTGTCGAGGAGGACGAACTCAAGCTGATGCACTGGATCGAGATGACGCAGCGGCTCAAGGGCTTTCCGCGCCACCTGAGCCAGCACGTGGGCGGCTTCGTGTTGACGCACACCAAGCTCACGCGGCTGGTGCCGGTGGAGAAGGCGTCGATGGAGAAGCGCTCCGTCATCCAGTGGGAAAAGGACGATCTCGAAGCGATGGGCATGCTCAAGGTCGACGTGCTGGCGCTCGGCATGCTCAGCGCGATCCGCCGGGGGCTCGATCACATGAACCGCTGGCGCGGCTCGACGCTCGCGATGCACCAGATACCGAGCGACGACCAGAAGGTGTTCGACATGATCTGCGACGCCGACACCATCGGCGTGTTCCAGATCGAGAGCCGCGCGCAGATGTCGATGCTGCCGCGCCTGAAGCCGCGCACCTACGAAGACCTGGTGATCGAGGTCGCCATCGTGCGGCCGGGGCCGATACAGGGCGGCATGGTGCATCCGTATCTCAAGCAGCGGGAGCGGGTACGCAAGGGCTTGCCGATCCACTACGAAAAAGAAGAACTGCGCGAGGCACTTGAGCGCACGCTGGGCATTCCGATCTTCCAGGAGCAGGTGATGCAGATCGCGATGATCGCGGCCAGGTTCACCGCCGACGAGGCCGACCAGCTGCGTCGCGCCATGGCTGCGTGGAAGCGCAAGGGCGGCCTCGGCAAGTTCCACGACAAGCTGGTGAACGGCATGGTCCACCACGGCTACAAGGCCAGTTTTGCCGAAGCCATCTTCAAGCAGGTCATGGGCTTCGGCGACTACGGCTTCCCCGAAAGCCACGCTGCCAGCTTCGCGCTGCTGGTGACGGTGAGCAGCTGGCTCAAGAACTACGAGCCGGCATGCTTCCTCGCAGCGCTGCTCGATTCGCAGCCGATGGGCTTCTACAGCCCCTCGCAGCTGGTGCAGGACGCACGCCGCCATGGCGTCGAGGTGCGCCCGGTCGACGTCACGCGAAGCGACTTCGACACCACGCTCGAAGCCCGCGACCCCGATTCGCCGCGCATGCCGCCCGGCACCGACGAGCGCTATGCGGATCGCCTCGGCAGAGAGAACCAGCCCGCCGTGCGGCTGGGCCTGAACCGCATCGCGAGCCTCAGCGACGGCGGTGCCGGGCGCCTGCTCGCGGCGCGCGCACAGGCGCCCTTCACGAGCACCGAGGACCTCGCCCTGCGCGCCGAACTCGACGGCAAGGACATGGCCGCGCTGGCCGCGGCCGATGCGCTGATCTCGCTCTCGGGCCATCGGCGCCAGCAGGTGTGGGATGCCACTGCCCAGCGGCGCGCGCCGGCCCTGTTGCGGGGCGTGCCGATCAACGAGCAGGCGCTGCTGCTGCCGGCCGCGTCGGAGGGCGAGGAGATCGTGGGCGACTATGCGGCGATGCGGCTCACGCTGCGCCGCCATCCGCTCGCGTTGCTGCGCCCGCGTCTTGCGCGCATGAAGCTGATGAGCGCGGCGGAGCTGCGTTCGCTTTCCAGCGGCCAGACCGCGCGCGCCTGCGGCATCGTCAAGGGGCGGCAGCGGCCCGGAACCGCCAACGGCACCATCTTCGTCACGCTGGAGGACGAGACCGGCAATGTCAACGTGATCGTCTGGAGCCATGTCATCGAGGCCTGGCGCGAGCCGCTGCTCAAGTCGCATCTGCTCGCGGTGCAGGGCACCTGGCAGCGCGACGACGACAGCGGCGGCAAGGTGCAGCACCTGATCGCCACCGGCTTCAAGGACCTGACGCCCCTCATGGGGCGGCTCGCGCAGAGCAACACGAGCCGGGACTTCCATTGACGCGGCTAAAGATTCGGCGGAAAGCTCGAATGCAACCGATCGTTCCGCACCTCGCGCCTTCCGGCACTTTTCGCTAACCTGTTTCCGCCATGTCCGAACCTGCCGTTCTCGCACCCGCCGTCGCCGGACCCATCGGCCCGCCGCCTCCCGCGCCCGATGTGCCCATTCCCGTGCCGCCGCTGCAGCCTCCATTGCCGCCGGAGGGCGATCCGCCGCCGGCCGAGCCGCCCGTGACCGACCCAGGCTTTCCGCCGCCGGTGACCGAGCCGCCGCCGATGCAGAAGGCGAGAGCAGAAGCGGAGGTGCCCTTCGGCAAGCTGCATGCGCGCCGCCTGCGCGAGATCTACCGCTCGGCCGGCTGGCCGTGCTGCGACACCGTCGAGGTCGAGCTGCTCGCGGGCGGCTACCTGGAGCGCGTGCGCACGGTGCATGGCCACGAGACGCTGCGCGTGACCGACGCCGGCATCGCGCGCATCGCCACCACGCTCACCATCAACCGCGCCGCGCTGTCGCCGCACGAGGCGCTGGTGGAACGCGTGGCGCGCGAGATGACGCGCGGCGGCCGCATCGCGTGGCGCGGCCTGGGCCTGCGGGCTCGCCTGCCGCCGCTGGAAGAGGGCGGCAAGCCGCGCTGGTGCATGGCGCGGCCCGATGTGTTCTCGATCCGCAATACCAGCGTGGAGGCCTATGCGCACCCCATCGTGCACGAGGTGAAGGTGAGCCGCGCCGACCTGCTGGGCGACCTGCGCAAGCCCGACAAGCGCGCGGCATACCTCGACCTGGGCGGCGAGTGCTGGTACGTGCTGGGCAACGACGCGAAGGGCCGCTGCATCGCGAAGCCCGAAGAGGTGCCGGCCGAGTGCGGCGTGATGGTGCTGGAGGGCGATCGCCTCGTGGTGGCGCGCGCGGCGGTGCATCGCGCCTTCGAGCGCATTCCGTTCGCGGTGTGGCTCGCGCTGGCCAAGGCCCAGCCGATTCCGGGCTTCGAGGACGACGCGCAGGACATGCTGGTCTGACCGGTCCTTAGTTCCTGCGGTCGCTCAGGTGATGGCGTCGTAGCTCCGGTGCGCGATGGCGACCACGTCGTCGGGCAGGAACTGGCTCTGCATCTGGCGCAGCCCCTCTTCGCGGTCTTCCCTGCTGGCGGTGCCGTCGAACATCTGTTCGCAGAACTCGAGCAGGTCCTTCACGATGCGCTCGTGGCGGTAGTAGGCGAGCGCCACCGCGTCGATCTCTGCCTTCTTCACGCCGTAGCCTTCGTGGAACAGCGCTTCTTCATGAGGCTGGTTCCATGCGTGGCCGACGCCGCCGCCGATGAACATCAGGTCGCGCTCCTTCGGCGCGAGGATGAGCGTGTCCCAATCGACGATGGCCAGGCGCTCATCGTCGCCGACGAGCACGTTGCCCGCATGCAGGTCGGAGTGGCAGGGCACCAGCTGCGGCGGACGTTCGAGCAGGATGGAGGCGAGCTGCTCGCTGCGGTAGACGATGTTGTCGATTTCTTCCGCGTGCTCTTCCCAGAAGGCGAGGAAACGCATGGCGATGTCGTCGCCTTTCACTTCGTTGATGAAGCGGCGCTGGTAGTGGCGCACGCCTTCGCGCCAACGGTGGTCGTAGCGTTCGCGGGGAAGGGTGGCCGACAGTGCTTGGGGCAACTCGGTGCGATGGATGGCGCCTACCGCAGCGCCGAGCGCGATCCACTGCTGGCTCGTCAACGCGCGTTCGAAGCCGTTGCTGCCTTCGAAGAAAGGATAGAGCGCCCAGTCGAAGCCGTGGCCTTGCACGCTCAGCTGGCCACCGGTTGCCGGCAGGGGCGCCATCACCGCCTCGATGCCTTTCTCGTGGTGCAGGAAGGCCGGCACGGCGACCACGCTCGGGGCGAAGCCATTGCGGCGCAGCTTGAGGAGGTACGTGGCGCCGTCATTCGCATCGATGCGAAAGACAGCGGAGTTCACATCGGCGCCCAGCGGCAGGAATTCGGCGCGGATGTCGTGAAGTCCATAGGCGCTGGCAAGGCATTGCGCGATGGCTTCGGGCTGCAGGTCGGGGGGCGTGAGCATCCGGGGACTTTAGCGCGGGCCGAAAGGCAGCCTCAGTGCAACGGGTAGGAGCCCAGCGCTTCGTGGCGGAACGGGTGCGTGAAGTGGGAGCGGACCAGGCGGAATTCCGTTGCGGTCCAGCGAATGGGTTCGAAAGACCTGGGGCTTGCGGCTTGCCTGGAATTGCGCGCGATGGTGATGTGCGGCGCCCAGCTCCGTTCCCGGACCAGGAGGGGGAAGCGGGCCCGCCGCAGCGCATGGGTGATATCGAGCTGCAGACGTCGAAGTCCTTCGTGCTCCGACGGCTGTACTACCGAGACGTCGTTGGTCCATGTGCACGAACTGTCAAGTGTGAGTTGCAGCGGCTGCATCGGCACGTCGGCAAGCGCAGCGCGCAGGCGCCATTCGTCGCCACCTTGCTGATCGTCGAGATACTGGAGCGTCAGATGCAGGCGCTCTTCGGGTGGAAAGGAGCAGTTCTTGGTCCACCACCAGTCTTGACGATGCTCCGAGATCGCACGTCGCACCTCGCGATCTGGGAAAAGGGCAACAAGAAGACGCGCATGCCCATGCGAAGGTGGTGAACCGCGCGGGTCTCCTCCTTCAGGTGATAGGCCGTTTTCTTGAATGAAGTCGTCCATGGCGTTCTCCTGTCAAAGGTGAAAGTGCAGGCGGTTCAACTGCCGGGCGGCCACCAGCTTTCGGCCGTCGTGCGGATGACGCGCGCCGCCTGGGCGCGGATGTCGTTCGTGCTGTTGTGGCCCACCTTGAAGGGCCAGGTCGAGATGCGGCCTGTACGGGTGAGAGATGGCTGCAACCGTTGCAGCCTGGAGAAAAAAGAACCTGCGCCGTGGGCGCAGGCGGACTGGCGGTGGTCATTGGAGTCGCCTCGATGCTGTTCTTGGAGACGACGAATTTTAGAGAAATACTGTATTTATGTACAGTATTTCGGGGGCCCGCAAACCCTTGAGAAAAAGGTTCTTCAGGGCTGTGCGGCCGGGCCGAGAAGAGCCTCCAGATCGATGGCCGCAGCCATCGCCCTGTAACCGGCATCGCCCGGATGCAGATGGTCGCCCGAGTCCATCGACGCCTTGAGCCGCGAGGGGTTTGCCGGGTCGCGCAGCAGGGCGTCGAAGTCGACCACAGCGTCGAAGGCGCCGCCTTCGCGGATCCAGCGGTTCACGGCCTGGCGCACCTTGTCCTTGGCAGGCGAATGGTGGCCTTCGAGCGGCGTGCCCTGCAGCGCCCGCTCGTTCGGCGGGATGGTGCCGGCCATGATGCGCACATTGTGGGCGCGTGCCATCTCGGCGAGTTGCCGCAGCCCCTGGATGACGGCTTCGGCGCGCATGGCCGGCTCCTCGGGCGCGAAGGGGCCGCCGGGCCAGCCGATGTCGTTGGTGCCCAGCAGCACGATCATGGCGCGCACGCCCGGCTGGCCGAACACGTCGCGGCCCGCGCGCTCAAGGCCCGCGCGGCCCATGCCGTCCTTCAGCAGGCGGCCGCCGGAGATGCCGGCGTTCAGCACCGCGACATTGCGCCCCGCCAGCCGCTCGGCGAGTGCGTCGGGCCAGCGGGTGTTGGCGCCGGGCGTGGAGCCGTTGCCGTCGGTGATCGAGTCGCCGAGAGCGACGACGGTGGCCGGGGGGCGGGGCGCTTCGACGATCAGGCCGCTGAAGTAGACGCGGGTGCTCCATTGCGTGGCAGCCGCTGGCAGGTGGGCCGCGCCGCTCAGGTCGCCATCGGCGACGTAGGCGGTCTGGCGCGCGTCGAAGTGGAAGCCTGCGGGCTGGCTGGGCCGTGGCAGGTAGAGCGACACGGCAAGCTCGGTGAGCGCGGGCAGGGCGATGTCCACCGGGTCGCTGACGAGGCGCGCACCGGGCGGAACGGTCACCTCGGCCTGCCCGCCGAAATGCAGCGGCCGGTCCGTGCCTTCGACGATGGCCGAGCCCCCGCCATGCCGGGCCACGTGCGCGGCGCCGATGTACAGCGGTGTCGTGCCGCCTTCGTTGCTGATCACCACGCGCAGCCGCGATCCGCCGATGCTCAGGCGCGCGACCTGCCGCACGGTCTGGCGGTTGAACTGGAAGGGCAGGCCGGAGGGCAGCACGAAATCGCCGTTCCAGACGGGCTGCGTGCTGGCCATCCAGCTGGGGCTCCAGTAGGTGACTGGGGCGGGTTCGGCTGTCGAAGTTGTGGCCGAGCCGACAAGGGCGAGCGCGAGAGCGCCGTGGCGCAGGGCCGAGGCGAGAGCGGAGGTGGTCATGGAGTTTTTCCGGATGAAAGTTGAAGCGAGGCCACGACTTTCATTCATGCTCGTCCGGATGGGTAGAAGGCAGAATGGCATCCAGAGCATTCCATACTCGAATACACCATGGACACCTTGCGCGCCCTCGAAGCCTTCGTGCACAGCGTGGAGCTGGGCAGTCTCTCGGGCGCGGCCCGCGCGCTCGGCACCACGCAGCCGACCGTCAGCAAGCTGGTCGCCGGGCTGGAACGCTCGCTGGGTGTGCGCCTGCTGCGTCGCACCGCGGCGGGACTGAGCCTCACCGAAGAAGGCCAGCGCTTCCACGAGCGCTCCCGGCGCGTGCTGGAGGACTACGGCGACGCGGTGGCCGACGCGCGCGAAGGCATCCGGCAGCCGCGCGGCCTGCTGCGCGTGAGCGCGCCGGTGACGCTGGGGCAGCGGCACCTCAACGCGATGGCGCTGGAGTTCCTGGGCCTGTATCCCGACATCGAACTCGAACTGGTGCTCGACGACCGCTTCATCGATCCGCTGGAAGGCCGCATCGACGTCTCGCTGCGCGTCGGCGGCACCTTGCCGCCCGATCTGGTCGCGCGCCGGCTGGGCTCGTGGCCGCGCGTGCTGGTGGCCTCGCCGGAATACATCGCGTCACGCGGCAAGCCACGCACGCCGCAGGACCTGCTGTCGCACGACTACCTGCGCTACGCGGCGGGCGACGACGGCGTGCTGCTCGACGGCCCCGAAGGCCCGGTCTCGGTGCCGGTGCGCAGCCGCTACCGGGTGAACAACGCGGTGGCCATGCTCGATGCCGTGCAGGGCGGCGCAGGTATCTCGCTGCAGCCGACATGGATGGTGGCGGAGCTGCTCGCGCAGGGCCGGCTGGTGCGCGTGCTCGGCCGCCACACCGGCCCCGCACAGGAAATGCATCTGCTCTATGCGCCGCGCCGCCACCAGCCGCAGCGGGTGCGCGTGCTGGTGGACTTCCTCGCCGAGCGGGTGGCGAAGCTGCCGGGGGCGTCGGCGCGTCAGGCAGCCTGACAAGGCCGAGGCCGGCAGCGCACCCACCGGCGAAGGGAGGCGGGCGCAACGCCCGGTGTCTCCGGGTCGCTGCGCACCGCGAGGCAGGCTGATGACCAACGCCGAGCCTGGCTCAGGCGTCATCAGGGTCAGGCGATCAGGCCGCGTCCCGGTTCCGTGCGCGGGCGAATTCGTCGCGGTGCTTCATGAAGCGGTGGTAGGACATCCGCAGATGCAACTGCATCACCTGCCGCGCCAGCTCGCCGTCGCGTGCTTCGACCGCGAGCGTGAGATCGCGATGGTGATGCAGGCTCTGTTCCAGCTCGGCCGTCGTGTAGATGTAGAAGGAGCGCACGATGATGGGCATGTCGATCATCGTCTCCAGCATCGCCCTCAGCCGCGACGACCCCGAGGCCTCCAGCAAGGACCGGTGAAACGTGCGGTTGGCGTCCTGAATGGTCGCAACGCTTCCCGCGCCGCCGGCGGCGATGGCCGCGGCCATCCGGTCGTTGCTGGCCGTGAGTTGGGAAACCAGTTGCTCGCCGCCGCGCTGCGCCGCCAGCGATGACGCGTACGGTTCGAGAAGCATCCGCAGCTGAAACGTCTCCTCGATGTCCCACTCCGACCACTCGGCCACGTGGATGCCTTGGCCCACGCTGTCGGTGGCGAGGCCGTCTGCCACCAGGCGCCTGAGCGCCGTGCGGACTGGTGTGCGGCTCAGGCCCAGCTCGCGCGCGAGCGGCTCCTCCTTGAGCTGGGTGCCTGGGCTGTAGTGCCCCCCCACCAGGCGCTGCCTCAGGACTTCATATGCCTTGTCTCTGCCTTGCATGTCGTGATCTTCGTTGGCCCTCGTGGATTCTAGGCATGGGCCAAGTTCGCCCGGATTGATGTGTGGGCCTGACCATTTGTACTTTTTTTGTTCTTTGAAGGTACCGAGGGTTTTCAGTCTTAGGTGAAAACACTCGAAGTGTTGATCCGATTGGTTTTTGTTTGTATTATTTTTGTACTTTCAAGGAGCGAATTCGATGCGTATCGCAATCATTGGTCTGGGTGAGCTGGGTCGCTGCTTCGCTGCCCCGCTGCACGCCGCTGGCTTCGAGGTCAGCGTCTGCGAGGTTCGGCCAGCTGCAGCGGCAGAGGAGCTTGCCGCGTCCATCGGCGCGCCCATCCATCCAGGCCCCGGAGCCTGGCTGTCCGATGCGCAGTGGGTGCTTTCGTGCGTCACTGGCACGACGGCGCTGCCGGTGCTGGAGGCGGTCCTGCCTCATCTCGCAGACGGAGCATCGGTGGCCGACTTCACGACAGCCAGTCCGGCGGTCAAGCGCGAGGCTGCGGCCAGGGCGGCTGCCGCAGGCGTCAGGTACGTCGACACGGCCGTGATGGGGGCCATCTCGTTGAATCTGGTGCGCACACCGCTGCTGGTGTCCGGCGAAGGTGCCGGCGATTTCAAGGCCTTCATGGAGCAGGCTGGTGGGCGTGTACAGGTGATCGAGGGCGCCAAGGCGGGCGATGCCATCTCGCTGAAGATCCTGCGCAGCATCTTCACCAAAGGCATGGAAGCGCTGTGCGTGGAACTGCTGATGAGCGCCGAGAAGCAGGGCGTGCGCAGCGAGTTGTACGCCCAGCTTGCCGACATCGACCAGACGCCGCTGCGGTCCTTCATGGACATGCTGGTACGAACGCACGTGGTGCACGCCAGGCGGCGAGCGCATGAGGTCCGTGACGCCCAGGGCGAACTGACGGCCCAGGGCCTGTCGTCCGTGGTTCTGCCCGGCGTGGAGCAGCGATTCGTGGCAACCGCATCGGCGCTCGAGCACACGCCGCTGCCGAGCGACGACCCGAGCGTCGAACAGGCGATCGACTGGCTGCTCACCACCGCCACCGCCGGCTCTTAGCCTGACTTTCAACCCCTGCTTGTTCCGGGTGCCGCATGCCCCCGGTGCTCGTCCTCGCTCATTTTCTTTTGGAGAACACATTGGCAACCAAAGACCAGATCAAACAGCTTCGCGACCTCGGAGCCGCAACCGTCTACGAGGCCCAAGGCGCCAAAGGTGCGCTCGACCAGGGCATCAAGCCGATCGACCCCACGGTTCGGCTGGCAGGGCCGGCACTGACCGTGGATTGCCGTCCCGCCGACAACCTCATGCTGCACTACGCCGTGCAGAAGGCCGCGCCCGGCGACGTGCTCGTGGTCGACGCCAAGGGTTTCATGGAGGCCGGACCGTGGGGTGACGTGCTGACCATCCAGGCCATGAAAGTGGGCATTGCGGGCCTGGTCATCAACGGCTGCGTGCGCGACGCGAACCTCATCATCGAACTCGGGTTCCCCGTGTTCTGCCGCGGCCTGTCGATCAAGGGAACAGGCAAGAACCAGCCCGGCAGGCTCAATGTGCCGATCACCTTCGGCGATGTCCTCATCCATCCTGGCGACATCATCGTGGGCGACCGCGACGGCGTCGCCGTCGTCCCCAGGGACGAGGTGGCCTCGGCCATCTCCAGCAGCCTGGCCAGGGAAGAGAAGGAGGCTGGCCAGCGCAAGGCGATCGAACAGGGCGCGATGACAGCCGAGCTGCTCAACCTGACCGACACCCTCAAGCGATTCGGCCTCGTCTGAGCGCCCCCATACAAAAAGGAGACATCACGTGCGCAAGTTCATGACCATGGCGCTTTCCTGCGCCGCCCTTCTGGCGCCCCTGTCACAAGTCCAGGCCGCAGATGCCTACCCGTCGAAGCCCATCCGCATGGTGGTGGGGTTTGCCGCGGGCGGCTCGGCCGACATCAATGCGCGCATCGTCGCCCAGGAATTGGGCAAGGAGCTCGACGGCACCATCGTCGTCGACAACAGGGGCGGCGCCGGGGGCAACCTCGGCGCGGTCGAGGTCAAGCGTGCCGCGCCGGACGGCTACACGATGTTCTATGCGACCTCCGCCGTCGTGCTTGCGCCTTCCCTGTACGCCAGGCCCGGCTTCGACCCCTATGCGGACTACACGCCCATCTCGCTCACCGCGACCATCCCGCTGCTGCTGGTAGTGAACCCCAAGGTTCCTGCCAGGACCGTCAACGAGTTCATCGCTCTCGCCAAGGCGAAGCCCGGGGAAATGAACTACGGCTCGTCGGGATCGGGCGCCTTGCTCCACCTGGGCGGCGCCCTGTTCACCAAGGAGGAGGGCATCCAGGCTGCGCACGTGGCCTACAAGGGCAGCGCCCCCGCCGTTGCCGACCTGCTCGCCGGCACCACCCAGTTCATGTTCCTGCCGATCAACGAATCCATTGCGCACGTGAAGAGCGGTGCCCTCCGCGCCCTGGCCATCACCAGCGAGAAGCGGTCCGCGCTGCTGCCGGACGTGCCCACGATCCGCGAGGCGACAGGCAAGACGACCATGGACATGGGCGCCTGGCAGGGATTGATGCTTCCCAGGGGCGCTCCCAGGGAGGTCGTCGAGAAGGTGACCGCTGCGCTGAAGAAGACGCTCGCGGACAAGCCCACACAGGAGCGGCTTACAGGGCAGGGCTCGGTCGTCCTGGGTGGCGGCGCCAAGGAGTACTCGGACTACATGAAGGTCGAAGGTGAGCGTTGGGCCAAGGTCATCAAGGAGACCGGCGCCAGGATCGAATGACAACCATAGAGGAGACGAACATCATGCTGAAGAAAAGAACGCTGATCGTGGGCGCCGTCGCGGTATTCGCCGCCCTGGCCGCGGGTGCCCAGGATTTCAAGACCCCCATCAGGATCGTCGTGCCGTTCGCGCCCGGCGGCGCCACGGATGCGCTCGCCCGCCTGCTCGGACCCAGGCTGGGCAAGGAACTGAACCAGACTGTCATCGTGGACAACCGGCCCGGTGCAAGCGGCCAGATCGGTACTGCGGCCGTCAAGGCCGCTCCCGCCGACGGCTCCACTTTCCTTCTGGCGCTCGATCATTCGGTGGTCGTGGTTCCACTGATCACGCCCACGGCGGGGTACGACGCGGTACGCGACTTCGTGCCCGTCGGCCAGGTGGCCCGCTTCCAATGGACGTTCGCGGTACCGCTGACCAGTCCTGCCAAGTCTCTTCCCGAGTTCGTGGACATGGTCCGCAAGGATCCGCAGAGCGGCAACTACGGTGTACCGCTGCAGGGCGGTGTGCCGGACATCATCGGTGCGGCCATCACGCGCAAGGCGAATGTGAAGATGGAGTCGATCGCCTTCGGCGGTTCGGCGCAGCTGATGCCCCAGCTCATCGGTGGCCAGCTCGCCTCCGGGGTGACCGGGGAGCCGGAGGGCGTCCAGATGGCGCGTGGCGGCAAGGTCCGCATCCTGGCCATCTCGGGCGGCAAGCGCTCCTCGCTGCTGCCGGAGGTCCCGACCTTCGAGGAGCTGGGCTTCACCGGCGTCGACGTGAACAGCTTCAACGCTTTCTTTGCGCCCAAGGGCCTGCCTCCGGTGCTGGCCGAGAAGTTCAACGCTGCGTTGCGTGCCGTTCTCAAGGACGCCGAGGTACAGGCACGCATCAAGGAGATGTCGCTCGATCTGGCGCCCACCGACCTGAACCAGTCCGCAGTCGAGCTGGCCAAGTCGTACGCGTTCTGGAACGAAGCGGCGACGCGGAAGAAATGACGCTCGTCGCTTCGGCAGCGGCGAGGCGGGATGGCAGCATGGACACACCTTTTTCGACCGGCACGAACGCTCCGGCATTTGCCGTGCCGAAAGGAGCCTGCGACTGCCACATGCACCTGTTCGACAACGCCTCGCCGTATGCCGGCCCCGATGTCCTGAAGCACCCGGATGCGACGCCGCAGGACTACCGGGCGCTCCAGCGGCGCCTGGGCACGTCTCGCAACGTGGTGGTCCAGCCCTCCAGCTACGGATTGGACAACCGTGTTCTCGTGGCCGGCCTGAAGGCGTTGGGCGACAGTGCCAGAGGCGTTGCCGTCGTCGATCCGACGGCAACCGCGTCGCAGCTGCGCGATCTCGAGGACGCTGGCGTCGTCGGAGTTCGATTCAACCTGGTGCAGGCCGGTGCCACGCACGAGCGCATGCTCGAAGATGTCGCCGGACTCATCCGGCCCTTTGGATGGCACATCCAGATCCATGCCCACGCAGCCACGCTGATCGGCCTCGCTGACCGTCTCATTCGACTGCCGGTTCCGGTCGTGATCGACCACTATGCGCGTCTCAATGTGTTCCCGGAGCTGAGGCCAAGCCTGGAAGACAGCGTGTTCCGACTCCTGTCCACCGGCTGCGCGTGGCTCAAGCTGTCGGCGCCGTACATTGCGTCGCCCCAGTCGACGGCCTACGAGGATCTTGAGAGTTTCGCGCAGAGGCTATCTGCCAAGTACCCCGACCGGCTGGTGTGGGGAACGGACTGGCCCCATGTGACCGAGGGTGGGTACAAGCCGGACGACGCTGTGCTCATGGGGCTGCTCTCGCGATGGTTCTCTGCAGGCGAGATCACCAGAATCCTGGTCGACAACCCACGCGCCCTGTACGGATTCGACATCTAGTTGAACGGCAGCCGCAAGAAGGTGCTCCGCAGCGCCTCCTGGCCCGCGCCGGGCTTGCTCCAGTCACACACGCCTGCAGGGAAGATGGTCTGCAGCCGCGCCAGGTCGGCGCCCGCAATGGTCACCGAGTAGTCGGCCGCATTGACAGGCTTGAGCTGGCACTTGAGCACGTCGTTCACCAGCGGCGAGCCGGCCACGATTCGCGGCGTGCTGAAGCGCGGATAGACCGCGTTGCAGGCGGCGGCCGGGTCGGTCGACGCAGCTTCGTCGATGCGCTTGCCGGTGGCGTCCCAGCAGGCATCGTTGGCGCCCGCGGGCTTGTTGCGCACCACCTTGTCGATGGACGGCGCGGACGTGTCGGCGGCCATGTTGTCCAGCCACTTGTTGATGAGGTCGAGCGAGGCCGACATGTAGTCCACCGGCGTCTTCGAGCCCAGCGTCCAGATGATCTGGTTGTCGCTGCGGCCGTTGGCGCGCTGCAGGCGGGCGCGGATGATCAGGTCCTGCATCGTGTCGTGGATGTCGCCCACCAGGTCGGCGTTGCCGCGCTGCGTGATGATCGGAATGTTCGCGAGGCCCGGCCCCTTGAAGCTGTTCTTGAAACCGCCCGAGTAGGTGAGCTTCAGTGCGTCGGGGTCGGCCTCGGAGCGCGCGGCCTGCGTGTTGCCGTCGCCGTCGTAGCCGCCGACCTTCTCGTTGAGGTCGAGGAATTCCTTCACCGAGATCGCGCCGCTGTTCAGCGCGGCCAGGCCGTACTGCACACCGATGTTGTCGATCGGGCGGCGCGCCTCCTGCGTGCCGGTGCGCTTGCCCAGCAGGTTCACATTGGTCTGGAACAGGTCGCAGCGGATGCCGTTGGGG
This sequence comes from Variovorax sp. TLI9-5A, assembly GCF_056867935.1. NCBI lineage: Bacteria > Pseudomonadati > Pseudomonadota > Betaproteobacteria > Burkholderiales > Comamonadaceae > Variovorax > Variovorax sp. TLI9-5A. The sequence goes on from NZ_CP200310.1 coordinate 3,071,442, forward strand.
TTGCTCGCGCGGTTGAACACGTTCGACGCGTTGGCCGGCTCCAGGAAGCCGCAGCCCGCCGCGTTGTCGGACTTGATGATGCTCGCGAAGGACAGGTCCCAGCTCGTGCAGGTGTTGGTGTTGAAGCCGTTCACCGCGTTCTGCTTGGCCGTGGTCCAGGTGGCGGTGTCGAGCTTGTAGACGTTGTTGAGCAGCCGGCACTCCATCACCTCGGGCATCAGCGTCTCGGGGAAGGACACGATGGGCTGGATGCCGTCGAGCAGGCCCGGGTAGAGCTGCGCGATCAGGTACTGCTGGATGGCGCCGCCCGAGCCGCCGAAGCCGACGGTCCACTTGGGCACGGTGCCGAATTCCTCGATGACGTGCTCCTTCAGCATCATCAGCGTCTCGCCCTGCAGGTGCGGGTTGGCGTGCTGGTTGTTCCACAGCTCGGTCGAGTTCATGAAGGCGAAGCCGCGCGAGAGTTGGATGTGGCCCGCGTCTCCGAGGATCGACTCGATGGGATGCACGCCCTGGTTGTACTGGGCGGAGCCGCAGCAGTCGAAGTACACGACCAGCTTCCTGTTCCAGCCTGGGCCGGGCTTCCAGGTGGCGGGAGCGTCCTTGGCCGGGTTGTCGAGCACCGCGAGCCGGTACACGCCGCGGTTGATGGTGCCGGACTCCACGCGCACGATGTAGGGCACGGTGTTGCCGTCGTTGGTGGTCGTGGTCGCGAGGTCGGCCGGCCGCGTGCCCGTCGGGTCTGAAAGCAGTTTGAAAGTATTGGAGGTGCTGCGGTAGTACCAGACCACCTGCGTCGCGGCCGAGCAGTCTGCATCGAGCGGCGAGCCCAGGCCGTTCTGCACCGTGCGGCATTCGTAGGGCGAGATGTGCGGACCCGAAAGTATCGGTCCGGTGATCGGGTAGTTGACCAGCTTGACCTCGGTGCGCTGCGCTGAGTTGTCGGCGTTGCTCACCACCAGCGAATTGCTGCTGCCCGTGGTGCTGGACGCATCGGTCGTGAGCCCGGTGACGAGGCCGCGCAGCACGCGGGCCGTGCTGTCGGCTACGGGCACCTGCGAACTCACGTCCTTGCCGTTGAGGCTCACACGCACCTTGTCGAGCGCAACGCCCACGGGCGCGGTGATCTCGAGCAGCGTGTCGCCGCCGCTGATCATGTCGGGCGACGACGAGAGCGTCTTCACCTGGAACGCGGCCGGCGTCGGCGTCGAGGGCGGCGGGCTGGCGCCGGGAATGAACGAGAACCCGGGGCCGCTGTCGGAGCCTCCCCGCATGCGGCGACCAGCAGGGCGCCGGCCATCGCGACAAGCCCGGCTGCAACGGCGCGGGATGGGCGAGGCCACGGAAAAACCCGCTTGCGCGGGTGGCGGGGTGTAGCGAACATGGACGTCTCCTGTGTTGTATGTCCTTGAAAGAATACGAATGGACGTTCCGGGCCGCGGTCGTTGCGACGACAGATGACGCGCGAATTGCTACAGGTAATCCCTGATCCCCCTGATCCGACCGGCGAGCCTGCCGCTCCGCAGGCGATGGAGGAGATGGTGCGGCGCTCCAAATGGGCGGCGGCGCTTTCGCCCGCCGATCTGGAACACGTGCTCGGCAGCATGCAGGAGCGGCAGTTCGCGCGCGGCGGCTGCATCGCGCGCGCGGGGCAGCTGGTCGAGCACTGGATGGCGCTGATCGACGGCTTCGCCAAGATGTCGGTGGCGTCGGAGGACGGGCGCGTGTCGACGCTCACAGGCGTGTCGGCCGGCGTGTGGTTCGGCGAGGGATCGCTCTTCAAGCACGAGGCGCGCCGCTACGACGTGTTCGCGCTGCGGCCCAGCCGCGTGGCGCTGATGCCGCGCCGCACCTTCGAATGGCTGCGCGGCACCAGCGTGCCCTTCAACCACTACCTGCAGGACCTGCTCAACGCGCGGCTCAGCCTCTTCATCGGCGCGCTGGAGCACGAGCGCCTGCTCGACACCGATGCGCGCGTCGCGAACTGCCTGGCGAGCCTCTACAACCCGGAGCTGTACCCGGAAGCACCGCGCTCTCTGGAAGTGGGGCAGACCGAGATCGGGCTGCTCGCCAACGTGTCGAGGCAGCGCGTGAATGTCGCGCTGCAACGCTTCCAGGCGCTGGGGCTCATCCGCCTCGAGAAGCGCGGGCTGACGGTGCTCGACCTCGCGGGCCTGCGCGGCTACCGGGCATCGTGCAGTTGCGCGCTGGCCGGGGAGGGCGGGCGCCCCGGGTCAGGTGCTGCGTAGCTGGCGCGTGCCGGCGGGCGTGTCGGGGCCGGTGCGCACGTTGCGCTCGATGAACTCGCGCGCGATCGCATCCACGTTGGCAGGTGCCGGCGTGTTGAAGGACATGCGGTACTTCAGCAGCTTGCCGTTGCGCACCGCGAGGTAGGTGAACGAGTCGTAGGCCTTGCCGTCGCGCGCGTGCACGAGGCGGAACGAGACGGTGCGGAAGGTCAGCCCTTCGATGCGCACGTCCTTCGTGGGGCCGATCCGCGCGCTGGCATACACGCCCTGCGCGGCGGCGCGCTGCACCTCGGCGATGGTGCTTCGGAAGTGATCGTCGAACTGCGGATCGCCGACGCCCGGCTGCCAATTGCGCTTCATGTCGTAGACGTAGACGTCGATCCAGCCGACATTGCTCTCGAAGCGATGGCTGTTGCCCAGGCCGGCGTTCAGCGCTTCGTACGACTTGGAATTGATGTAGCGCCACTGGACTCCGGTGGGCTGCGCCGGTGCCGGTTCGGCGATCGCCGCTTCCGTGGCTGATGGCGCCGTGCCCGGGGCGCTGGCGCATGCGCACAGAAGCGCGCAGAGGAACAGGGCGATCAGCAGCCTCATGAACTGGCTCCGGGAGTGAGGAAGCCGGATGCTACGTGATCGGGGAGGTCGGGTGAAGGCGTCTTCGCGACTCGCTAGGCGGCATGAAGTCCTCGCAGCGGCATCTCCTCTGTGCGCGCATCGCGGCGTTGCGTCTTCCGCCGTTCGATCGCTTCCGCGAGGAACTCCGCATCCCGCGCCACGCCCGAGAAGCGCCCCGACCCCCAGGTGTGCAGCCACGGCAGCCCGAGGAAGTAGAGCCCCGGCTCGTTCGTCACGCCGCGCAGGTGCACGGGTGCGCCGCGTCCATTGAACACGGGGGCGTCGACCCACGCGAAATCGGGTGAGAAGCCGATGCACCAGACCACGCTGGTGATGCCTGCCGCCGCGAGGTCGAGCCGCGTGCGCTCTTCCGGCGGCTCCCACACCGGCGTGTAGACCGAAGGAGGCGGCGCCTCGATGCCCTGCGCGGCGATGTGCCGGTCGATCGATGCGTTGATGCGGTTGTAGGTGTCGTCGGCCTGGTCGAGGTTGTCCCGCAGGTTGGGTTGGAACTCGAAGCGGCCGCCATCGAAGCCTTCCAGCAGCCCGTACAGCTCCATGCCTTCGAGCGCGAAGCGGCGCAGGTCGATGTCGCGGCCGCCGTCGCGGCCGGTCACATAGTGGTTGGTGTTGTCGCGCACACCCTCGCGCAGCGGATGCTCGGTGACGGGCATGTCGTAGTACTTCATGTCGGCGAGCCAGTCGACCACCTCGCGGCCCCGGTAGAAGCGCGCGCACCGCGGCGCATTGCCCGTTGCCAGGTGAACCTTGCGCCCGGCCAAGTGGAGGTCTTCCGCGATCTGCGCGCCCGACTGGCCGCAGCCCACCACCAGCACCGCGCCTTCCGGAAGCTGCGCCGGGTTGCGGTACTGCGCCGAGTGGAACTGCGCCACACCTGCCGGCAGCTTCTCCGCCAGGCGCGGCACGATCGGCTTGTGGTAGCCGCCCGAGGCCACCACCACCTGGTCGGCGGTGTAGAGGCCCGCGTCAGTCTGCACGGTGAAGCGCTCGTGTTCCCGCCCGCCTGTGCCCGGTACGCGGAACACGCGCTCCACGGTCACGCCCTCGATGGCGGGCGCCTTCACGTGCTCGACGAAGCCCGCGAGCCATTCGTTGATCTGGTCCTTGACCATGAAGCCGTGCGGATCGCTGCCGATGTAGCCCCAGCCCGGCAGCTGGCACTGCCAGTTGGGTGTGACGAGGCAGAAAGAATCCCAGCGCTGCGTGCGCCAGGTGTGGACCAGGCTGCGCTTCTCGATCACCAGATGGTCGATGCCGCGCTGCTGCAGGCAATGGCTCAGCGACAGGCCGGCCTGGCCGCCGCCGACGATGACGACGCTGTAGTGGCTGCGTCCGCCGTAAGGGTGTGACATGGGTGCTCTTTCTCTATCTCGGTCTCTGGATGTGGCGTGGGGTGAGTCAGTCGTCGAAGGCGACGACGGTGACTTGCGCATCGGCCGTCGCTGAAAAGCGCGCGGCGATGCCTTCGATCTCGGCAAGCTGGTCCATCGCCTGCGAACAGGCGAAGCCGTACTTCGCACGCACCCGCTCCGAGGCAATGCCCAGCGCCTCGCGTGTGCGTTGCAGAAAGTCGTCGAGGGCGTAGCGCCGGCCGGGCTCGAGGTAGTCCCGCACCACCAGCGAGGGCGAATAGCAGCGGGTCTCGCTGGCATCGGGCCAGCGCACGTGGAAATGCATCACGGGCATGGCTCGGTCTCCTGCATGGCGGTGCGGTACAGCGCGACGTGGCGTTCGGCGCTGGCCTGCCAGCTGAAGCGCTTCGCCAGCCGCGAGGCAGAGCGCGCGATGCGCTGCGGATCGCGCGTCGATAGCGCGTGCCGCAAGGCGTTGGCGATGGAGGCTGCATCGGCTGGATCGGCCCAACTCACGTCGCCTTCCGCCAGGTATTCGGTGAACGGTGCGATGCGCGAGGCGACCACCGGCACACCACTGGCCAGGCCTTCGAGCACCACCAGGCCGAAGCCTTCGCGAAGCGACGGCATCGCGACCACGTCCGCCAGCCGGTAGAGCGATGGGATGTCCTCGTCGGGCAGCGGGCCGGTCAGCCGCACCGCCTGCAGAGGGCCTTCGTCGAGGGCCAGTGTTTGCATCCGCGCGCGGAAATCCAGCGCATAGGCCGAGTGATCGAGCAGGCTCGCGCCACCGGCAATGACCAGTTGCGCCTGCGGATGCGTGGCGCGCAGCAACGCGAAGGCGGAAAGCAGCCGCATCGTGTTCTTGCGCTCCTCGACTCCGCCCAGCGCCAGTACCACCGGCGCGCCCGGACGGATGCCCAGCCGCCGTGCCAGCAGTTCGTCGGCGGGCTGCGCATTGGGCGAGAAGCGTGCGGTGTCCACTCCGTTGGGCACTTCGTGCGCCTCGATCGCATATTCGCGCGCCAGGTGCTCGCACCACAAATGGCTCACGCACAGCACCTGACTCGCGCTCGCGAAAGCCGTGTGCTGCCACTGCGTGAGCTGCGGCACGTCGAAGGTGTCGAGATGGTGCACGGTGCGCACGAAGCCGGCGATGTTGCCCGCCTCGCGAAGCTGAGCCAGCGCATTGCCGCCGATGGAATCGTGCGTATGCAGCACGTCGAATTGCCGGTGCCGCAGCAGCCCGCGCAGATGCTGCACGAAGGCCGCGATGCGCGAGCGCACCATCTCCACCGTGTCGCGCGGCGTGCCGTGCACCGGCACCAGATCGACCGCGCAGGGCGGCATACGAAACAGCCGCTGGCCCGGCGCCGCTGGTGCGAGTACGGTCACCGCATGGCCCGCCTCGTGCAGCGCGGTTGCGAGTTCGAGCGTGTGCACCACGCCGCCGCGCGGGTTGACAGAGTGGGTGAGCAGGGCGATCCGCAAGGGGCGCTCAGACATAGGTCGCCTCGCGCGTATCGCTTGCCGGCTGGATGAAGGCATCGCTGCCGAAGTCCCACAGCAGCGCCTCCTCGCCCCTGGCGCGCAGCCGTACCTGCCGTGTGGCATCGACCTCGCCGATCACGCCGCAGGTGATGTCGCGGGCCGAGAAGCGCGCCATTACCGCCGCGACCTGCGCGGGCGCCACGCTGAGCACGAAGCCATAGCTTGGAAACGAAGACAGCCACCGCAGCAGGGGGACGCCGTCGGGCCGCGGCAGCGCGCCGAGGTCGATGCGCGCGCCCACGCCCGAGCATTCCAGCAGCATCATGGCCGTGCCCACCGCGCCGGCCATGCTGATGTCCTTGGCGGCGCAGCAAAGCCCGTCCTCGGCGATGGCCGGCAGCAGCTCCAGGTCGGCGCGCAGCCGCGCGGCGGGCGCGCGCGTCGAGGCGTTCCAGTACGGAAACGGCTCTTCGTAGGCGCCGCGCAAATCGGCCGCCATCACGAGCAGGTCGCCCGGTTTCGCGTCGAAGCTGGTCAGAAGCCGGCGCGCATGCCCGAGGATCGCGACCGCCAGCTGCGGCCTCTCGCTGCGGTTGTTGCTGTGGCCGCCCACAATGGGCACGCCGTAGCGCACGGCCGCTTCGGCGAGTCCGCGCAGCACGTCGTCGGCCGGGTTCATGCCGGTGCTCCACAGCGCGTCGACCACGGCCGTCGGGCGCCCGCCCATGGCGTAGATGTCGCTCACGTTGACCATCACGCCGCAGTAGCCGGCGAACCACGGCATGCGCACGATGAAGTCTTCCACCAGCCCCTCGATGGCGAACAGCAGGTAGCCGCCGTGGCCGTCGGGGATGGCGGCGCAGTCGTCGCCGATCGGTACCGCCTGCGCCAGCGCGCCGTGGCCGCCGGGCAGCGAGCGGCCCAGCGCCGACACCACGTCGCTGATGTCGCGCTTGTGGGCGAAGCCGCGCGTGGCGCGAAGGGCCTCGGCGATGTCGTGGACGTGCTGCTGCGTCATGCCGGCACCTTCGCGCGCGTGACGAAGCCGCTCAGCGGATCGTGGCAGGGCGGATACCGGCCGAGGTCCGCCCGCATGCGTGCGTGCGGGCGGCCGTGCACGGCGGTTTCCTCGAGCGCGGTCCAGCCGAGCTTCTCGAACAGCGGCACGTTCTGCATCTGCACCTGCGCGAGAAAGATCTTGCAGCCCAGCGCATGGGCGCGCGACACCGCGAGCCGGATCAACGTCGCGCCCAGGTGCCCCTGGCTGCGGAAGGCGGGGTGCACCGCAAGGCGCGAGCCCCGCCATTCGCCGGCCGCTTCGCCGCGATGGATGCGCACCGTGCCCACGACCTGGTCGGGCATGCCGCCGTTGCACGACATCGCCACCAGCAGCCGTGCGTGGTCGTCGACCGCATCGCGGTCGTCGCGCGCAAAGATGCCCTGCTCGATGCAGAACACCGCGCGGCGCAGCGCCATCGCTTCGTCGCGCTCCCATTGCTGGGCGGCTTCGCGCACCAGGTACTCGACGGGCGCGTAGCGGTCCGCCATCTCGCAGAGGTCGTCGATGCACAGCATGGTCAGCTCTCGCTTTCTTTTTCGTAGATGGAGAGCGATGAGCAGGCGCCGCACTTGCCGCAGCCGGCCTTGATGTCTGCCGAGCGCAGGCCCGCCGCCACCACGCGCTCGCCCAGCGGCGCGAGAAGCGACTTCATGAATTCCGGCGTGGGCGCCGGGTGGTCTTCCAGCGGCGTGCCGCTGATGGGCACGAAGGGCACGACGAAGGGGTACACGCCGCGCGCCAGCAGCTGGTCGCATGTGTCGAGGATGGCTTCGCGCGTGTCCCCCAGCCCGGCCAGGATGTAGGTGCTGACCTGCCCCCGGCCGAACACGCCCACGGCCGCCTCGAAGGCGCTCATGTAGCGCGACACCGGCACGCTGGCCTTGCCCGGCATGATGCGCTCGCGCACCTCGGGCGTGACCACTTCCAGGTGCATGCCGAGCGTGTCGATGCCCGCGGCCTTCATGCGGTGGAACCACTGGTCGTCGTCGGGCGGCTCGCACTGGCCCTGGATGGGAATGTCGACCGCCGCCTTGATGGCGAACGCGCTCTCGCACAGCACGGCCGCGCCCCGGTCGGTGGCGTTGGGCGTGCCGGTGGTCATCACCATGTGCTTCACGCCGTCGAGCAGCACGGCGGCGCGCGCCACCTCCGCGAGCTGCTCGGGCGTCTTGCGCGCCACGGTGCGGCCGGCCGCGAGCGACTGGCCGATCGCGCAGAACTTGCAGCTCTTCCTGCGGCTCTCGTAGCGGATGCAGGTCTGCAGCACGGTGGTGGCGAGCACGTCGCTGCCGTGCAGCGTGGCGATGTGCGAATAGGGCACGCCGTCGAAGGTCTGCATCGCGTAGAAGCGCGGCTGCTTCGGAAAACTGATGCTCGCAATGGGAATGCTGCCGCGCATCACGCGGCTGACGCCTGCGGCGTCGGGCGCCTCGGCCGTGAAGGGCGAATGCCAGGCGGTGGAGGTGTGGACCGGCACCATGATCGTGTGGCCGTCCACCGTCACGGCCTTGTGGTCCGAGGGGCCCGCGCCGCCGCGTCGGCTCGCGACGCCGGCCGAAGGGTCAACCAGCCGCAACCCGAAGGACTGGAGTTCGGTCATCAGCTGCCGGCTGTCGGGCTGCTGCATCGTCGAGGGTGTGGTCATGGTCGTGGCTCCGGTGAACGAGGGGTTGCGTGGGGTGCATCGGCACGGTGGTCTGCGCCGGCCGGTCGTTGATGGCGAGCGACAGCAGTTCGGGCCGCGCGTAGTGGCCGACCGAATCCATCATTCGCTTGCGCTTGGCGATCAGCGCCATGTCGAGGTCGGCCACCACCATGCCTTCGCCTTCGGTAAGCGGCGGCGCGAGGTGCTTGCCCTCGGGCGAGACGATGGCCGTGTGGCAGCCGCCGCGCAGCGCCTTCTGCAGGTCCGCATCGGGCGTGACCGAGCGGATCTGCTCGTCCGTGAGCCAGCCGGTGGCGTTGACCACGAAGCAGCCCGATTCGAGCGCGTGGTGGCGGATGGTCACTTCCATCTGCTCCGCGAAGATCGGACCGACCAGCGAGCCGGGAAACTGCGCGCAATGGATCTCTTCGTGCTGCGCCATCAGGCTGTAGCGCGCGAGCGGGTTGTAATGCTCCCAGCAGGCCAGCGCGCCCACGCGGCCGACGGCCGTGTCGACCACCTTGAGGCCGGCGCCGTCGCCCATGCCCCAGACCATGCGCTCGTGATACGTGGGCGTGATCTTGCGGCGCTTCAGCGCCAGCGTGCCGTCGGCGTCGAACACCAGCTGCGTGTTGTAGAGGCTGCCATGGTCGCGCTCGTTCACGCCGAGCACGACGACCATGTTCCGGGCGCGGGCCCGCTCGGCCACCGCCTGCGTGACGGGGCCGGGCACGACCACCGCGCGCTCCGCCAGCCGCAGGTGCGGCGCGCCCTGCAGCACCGGCGGCAGCACGAAGCTGAAGTAGGGGTAGTAGGGCACGAAGGTCTCGGGAAAGACCGCGAGCTGCGCGCCCTTGGCAGCGGCCTCGTCGATGGCGCCGCACACCCGCTCGAGCGTGCCTTCGGGGCGCTCGAAGTCGGGCGCGATCTGGATCGCCGCGGCGCGCACGATGCGGTGAGAAGAGGTCATGCTCATCCCCTGTCCACGACGGCTAGCGCAGCGAAGCCAATTCGGGGAACACCGCAGAACCGGCTTTGCCGGGCTGCAGGTGTTGCCCCCGGCGAGGGGGGTGGCGAAGCGACACGAAGTGCGCGAAGACTGGGGGTGGACATTTACAGTGTCCAGGTGTCGATGACGACCGCGCCCGCCTTCTTGTGCAGCAGCACGAGGTCGAGCACGTCCAGCGGGTTGATCGGCGTGATGCCCTCGATCAGCGCGCCTTCCCCGTGGCCGTACAGCGCCTGCAGCGCGAAGCGGCAGGCATACACCTTGCCGCCTTCCTCGATGAACTTGGCGATCTGCTTGTTGAAGTTCTGGTGGCCCGGGAAGGCCTCGTCGCCCAGCGTGGGAAAGCCGCGCTGCACGCCCAGCGTCACGCCGGGGCCGTAAAGCAGGACGGAGGTGTCGTAGCCCTTGCGCTTGAGCCGCGTGGCCTGAAGCAGGTTCACGAAGCCGATCGAGCCTTCGAAGGCCACGGTGTGGAAGGTGACGAGCGCCTTCTCGCCGGGCTCTGCCTTGACGTCTTCGAACACCTTCTCTTCGTAGTCGACGAGGAACTCGCCTTTTTCGTTGCGGGGGCGGGTGACTTTGGGCATGGGGTACTCCGGGTTGGGTGGTGGGTACGCAGGTCTTGCGTGCCTTCTCCTTCGCAGGCGATGTGCCAGCGCCTCGGCGGGCGCGTGCGATCAATGCGCGATCAACACGCGGCGGCGCGGGCCGCGCGGGTGAAAAAAATCTTTGGCAGCCCCCGTGAAGGCGAGGGAGGCGGCCCCGGAAGGCCTTTCGCGCACCGTGACGACGCGCATTCCATGCAATCAATGCACCCGATCAATGGGGTTGATCGCACCTGATCGAAGCATTCCTCTCCCGAGGAGCGGGCGCGGTTCCTGCATGTTGATCGGTGGCCGGATGCAATCAATGGATGCAATCAACTTCACCGGAGCGCCCACCATGACCACGATCACCGCCCACTGGCGCAAGCAACTGCGCAACACCTCGCGCCCGGCCTACCTGCTGCTGGCAGACCTGATTGCGGACGACATCAAGACCGGCCGCCTCGGCGTGCGCGACCGCCTGCCCACGCTGCGCGACCTGGCCACCGAGCTCGAACTGAACTACACGACCGTGGCGCGCGGCTATGCCGAGGCGCGCAAGCGCGGGCTTATCGACTCGCGCGCCGGCACCGGCACCTTCATCCGCTCGGGCAGCCCCAGCCTGCGGCTGCGTGGCGGCAGTGGCGCCGAGATGACGATGAACATGCCGCCCGAACCCGACGACGAGCACCTGATGGCGCGGCTGCACGACAGCGCCAGCCGCGCCTTCGCACAGGTCGACTTCCACGACCTGCTGCGCTACCAGGACTTCGGCGGCACCGCGCACGACCGCGCCGCGGGCATGCACTGGCTGCGGCGCTTCGTGCCCGACGCCAGCGTCGATCGCATCCTGGTGTGCCCCGGCATCCACGGCGTGCTGACCGCGCTGTTCTCGCAGCTCGCGCGGCCCGGCGAGCTGGTCTGCGTGGAGTCGCTCACCTACCCGGGCGTGAAAGCCATCGCGGCGCAGCTCGGTGTGCAGCTGCATGCGCTGCAGATGGACGACGACGGTCCGATCGCCGATGCCTTCGAGCACGCCTGCAAGACGCTCAAGCCCAAGGCGCTGTATTGCAACCCCACGCTGCTGAACCCGACCGCCGCGACCGTGTCGCGCGCACGGCGGGAGGCGCTGGCCGACGTCGCGCTGCGCTATGCGGTGCCGATCATCGAGGACGACGCCTACGGCATGCTGCCGCGCCAGACGCCTGCGTCGCTCGCCACATTGGCGCCGGGGCTGACGTACTACGTGAGCGGCTTTTCCAAGTGCTTCGGTGCGGGGCTGCGCAGTGCCTACGTGTGCTCGCCTACGGTGGTGCAGTCGCAGCGACTGGCGGGCGCGATGCGTGCGACCACCGTGATGGCTTCGCCGATCACCAATGCGCTGACCACGCTGTGGGTGGAGGACGGTACGGCCGAGGAGATGCTGCAGGCCGTGCGCGCGGAATCGGTGGCGCGGCAGGCGCTGGCCGCGCGCTACCTGGGCGACAGCGGGCTGCAGGCGCACCCCGAGGGCTTTCATGCCTGGTTGCCGCTCACGCCGGGCTGGAGTCCGGTGGAGTTTGCCTCGTACCTGCGTACGCAGAACGTGGGCGTGGTGGCTAGCGCGGCTTTCTCCACCGACGGCGATCCGCCCGACGCGGTACGCATCTGCCTGGGCGGGCCGATGTCGCGCGAGCAGTGCGACCAGGCGCTGCGGCTGATCGCCGACACGCTGGCGCATCCGATGCATCCGCATGCCACGCTTCGGGACAGCAATCACGGCGCGTGAGCGGCACCGGAAGGGTGAACTCACACGGGATTGATCACTTGCTGCTGCATCACGATTCGGGGTACAGAACTTGCGGCTCGGCTAGGGCAGCGCCAGCGTGCCGGCCGTCCGCGTGCTCTCGCGGTGCGTGGATGCGAGCCGCTCCCACAGCGCGTCGAGCGCCGACTGGATGCTGTCGAAGACCCGCGACCGGCTCTTGGGCGAAGGCAGGTAGTGGTTGAAGTAGCGCAGGCCCTCGGTCGGCACGCCGAGCAGCGTGAGCTGGCGCACCGGCAGGCCTGTCGCGTCGACCGGATGCCCGAGAGCGTCCGTGCGCGGAACCGTCGTTCGTTCGTCCGCCGGAGGCGGCAGCGCCGAGCCGGCGCACAGGCCCGAGCGGCACAGCGCGGCGAGCAGTGAATCGTCCGCGGTGTCGATCGCGCCGTGCCCCGCGCGGCCGTGCACCAGTTGGTCGAGGCAGGCGACGAAGGGCGTCTCGAAGGCGCTCGATCGCGCCCGCCAGATGCCGAGCGCCGCGTCGCGCTCGAGCGTGGGGGCCGGGCCGAGGTCGACGCGCAGCAGGCCGGCACGCATCAGCGCCAGCCATTCGAGCCCGCGCGAGATCGGCGGTCCCACGACCAGCTGCGAGATCCGCGGCGCCACCACGTCGAAGAACCGGCGGCGGGATGCCGGCGCGAGCGTATCGAATTCCACCGCCTGGCGGATGAAGCCGCGCAGCACGCGCAGCATCTCCACCGCGTACTTGTACGGGCTGTGCGCCTCGCCCTTGCGGGCCTCGTCCACGTCGAAGCGCAGTCGCGCCGCAAAGGCTGCGCTGAATTCCGCGCCGCTGCGCGGCGAAGGCGTGGGCGGAGGGACGGATTCCGATGCGAGCAGCGTTTCAGGCGAGAACCCTACCATCGATGGCAGGGTCTTCTCGCACAAGGCCTTCACTTCGGCCGGCGCGAGCAGGGCGAGCACGCGCCGGCAAGCCGCCGCCGCGTCCGCGCCTTGCGACAGCGTCATCGCTCGCATCAGGTAGGCCGCGCGCATCTCGGCCGCGAGCACGGTCAACAGGTCTTCCTCGAGCAGCAGGCCTTCGGGGCCGCGTGCCGCGCGCCGCAAGGCCAGGTAGGCATCGGTGCAGAAGATCGGCGCGAAGTTGCCCGACAGGTCGAGCGATTGCGCCGGCCGGCACGCGAACGGCATGCCGCTGCGGGAGTGCACGAACATGACGGGCTCACGGCCGCTCGGCAAGTACTGCAGCATGCCGTCGTCCTCGCGCACGAAGCGCCCGCCACGGCCCGTGGTGAGCGCCGCCACAACGTCCACCGCCACCAGGCCGGTGCCCGAGATGCCGACCGCCGACCCGGCCTCGATGTGCGCCTGCAGCCGTGCCGGCGGGTACGGGGCCATCGGCCTTGCAGGCGATGCCGGCCGTTCGCCGCCGGAACGTGCCAGACCATGGCCGGTGCAGAGGAAGACGTGATCCACCGTGAGCGCCGAACCGTCGCCCAGGCGCACACACACTCGCTCGTTGGCCACGAGCGAGACATCGAGCGCGCGATGGCGCACCTCCGAGACCCGCAGATGCGAGGGCGCGTTGTCGCACAGCACCGCGTACACGTGCCGCAGGTAGGCGCCGAAGAGCGCGCGCGGCAGGAAGCCGTTGGGGTCGGCCTCGATGTCGCGTTCCTCGCGCAGCCAGTCGATGAACGACATCGCGCCCGTGAGCGGCGCTTCGTCGAAATGGCGTGCGCCGAAGCTGTCGAGCTGGCCGGTGACGGTGTTGAGCAGCAGGAAGTCTTCCTGCTGCGGCTTGTGCAGGCCCGGGCCCGGCTCGTCGGGGTCGATCACGTGCACGGCGAGCGCGAGCCTTGGCTGCCGGCGCGCGGCGGTGATCAGCCGGTCGAGCACCGCCAGGCCCCAGGGGCCGGCACCGACGATCGCGATCTCAACCCGCACGGCGCAGCTCCCTGTCGGGCCTGCCCGGCAGCGTGACGAGCATCACCCCGGCGACGATCAGCGCGCTCGCGGCCAACAGGCTCCAGTTCAGCGGCTCGGCGAGAAAGACCACGCCGAACGCCACGCTCACCAGCGCCCGCAGGTAGGCGTTGCTGGTGGTGGTGACCGGGCCCAACGTGCGGATCAGCCTGAAGAAGATCACGCTGGCCAGCGCGGTCGACAGAACCGCGAGGGCCAGCAGGGCCAGCGTGGCCTCGAGACCGGGTGCAAGCGTCCAGGGCCGGTCCATGGCCAGGCTGAAAGGCAGCATGGTGAGCCCGCCGCACAGCAGGGAGCCGGCCGCGGTGACCACTGCAGGCTGGTCGCCGAAGCGATGGCCGAACACGGCCCCGCACGCATAGGACGCGCTCGCGCCCAGGACAGCCATGACCGCCAGAAAGTCACTGCCGCCCAGCGCTGCGAGGGAACCGAGGCCGGCGATCCCGGCGACGCCCGCGAGGCCGAGCAGCACGCCCACGAACTTCGTGAGCACGAAGGGCGCGGAGCCGACGACGAATACCGACAGCATGAAGGCGAACAGCGGCACTGTGGCGTTGAGCACGCCCGCGAGCCCGCTCGCGATGTGCTGCTCGCCCCAGCCGATCAGCGTGAACGGCAGCGCGCCCTGCAGCAGCCCTTGCACCCAGAGCGCCCCCCAGCGGCCGATGCGCGTCGGGAGCGCGAAGCCCTTCGCCAGGGCCAGCGAGGTCAGCAGCGCACCGCCGAGCAGGATGCGAACCGCTGCCAGCGTGGTCGGCGGATAGTCGGCCACCGCCACCTTGATCAGCGTGAAGGAGCCGCCCCAGAGGACCGCGAGCAGCACCAGCAGCATGTATTCGCCCGGCGGCGCCGGGGCCCTTGTCCGTTGTTTTTCAGGCATGGCTCAGCGCCTCCAGGTGTGAGCAGTAGTCGGTGAAGCACTCCTCGATCTCCGAGGGCGAAAGCAGGCCGGCGCGGTACTGGAACTCGACGTGCGTGGCGTCGTGCCATCCGCGTATCAGCATAAGCAGGTCGTACTTCAGCCGGTAGCCGCGGTCGGCGTGCCGCAGCGTCGCAAGTGCGGGCGCGTCGCCATCGGCCTGGGGCATGAAGTTGAGCGAGAAGCCGGTCAGCGGGTTGCGGTCCGCGTCGAAGGGCAGGCCGAGTTCGTCGAGCATCTGGTCGAACTGGAAGTCCTGGTGGCGCGCGGCCAGCGCGATGCCGTCTCGCACGCGCTCGACGAGATGCCCGGGAGACAGCGCACCCAGCTCCGTGACGCGCAGCGGCACCAGGTTGATGAAATCGCCGATGGCCTGCGCGACCTGGGGATGGGCTCGGCCGGCCAGCGGCGTCACGACAACCAGGTCGTCGCATTCCGTCAGCGCCGCCAGCCAGCGGAAATACGCGGCCACGTACAGCACATAGGGCGTGCACTTCAGGCGCCGCGCCGCCGCCACGACCGCATCGCGCAGCGTGCCGCGCACGGCGGCCTCCATCGCATGGCAGCGTTGTGGATCGTCGCAGCGCAGCTTGTCGGGCAGGTAGCGGTGGCGGTAGGGCGCGGCGAGCAGCTCGCGGAAATGCGAGCGTGCGGCCTGCGCCGAGGCGTTGCGCGCGCCGGCCCAGGCCGCGATGTCGCGCATCGACGGCGAGGCATCCGTCGTCCAGGGCCGGCCTGCGAGTCGGGCGGCCAGCTCGCGCCCGAGCAGCCCCTGGCTCGTGCCGTCGCTGACCAGGTGGTGAACGGTCCACAGCAGCCGGCGCCGCCCGTCGGGCAGGACGAGCAGGGTCGCTCGGAACAGCGGCGCGTCGGAGAACAGCGCGATCTCCGCCTCTCCCTCGGCCATGCGCAGCGCGTCGATGCGGCGCGCCAGTGCTTCCGCGTCGAGAGCACCCAGGTCGCACAGGGCCACCGGAAGGTCTTCCGTCGGCACGATCGACTGGCGCATTGCGCCTTGCTCGTCATGGCCGAAGCGCAGGCACAGGCTGTCATGGCGCAGCGCGATCTCGGTCAGCGCGCGGCCCACCGAGTAGGCATCGACGCCGTCGGGCAGCTCGAACAGCGCGACCATGTTGCACCAGTTGCGGTTGCCGCCCGCGCAGAAGGTGCGGAAGTAGCGTCGCTGCTGCGGGCTCAGCGCGAACCAGCGGGTGCGCGGAGCGGGCGGGATCGGCACCGGCGCGGCCGGATCGGCCTCCTGCAGCTGCCGCGCCAGCTCGCGCGCGGTGGGCGCGTGCATCAGCAGCAGCGGCTGCGCATGCACGCCGAACCGCGTTTCGAGCTCGGCGCACAGCCGCATCGCCGCGAGCGAATCGCCGCCGAGCGCGAAGAAGTCCTCGTCGATGCCGACATGCGACTGCCGGAGCACCCGAGCAATCGCTGCGGCCACGCCGAGCGCGAACTCGCCGGCATCCGCCTCGCATGCGGAGGCGGCGGTGTCCGCGCGCGGCGGAGGTACGGGCAGGCGCGCGCGATCCAGCTTGCCGTTGGGCGTGAGCGGCAGCGCATCGAGCGCGATCAGGTGGCTCGGAATGGCCGCCGCGGGCAGTCGCTCCGCGAGGAAAGGGCGCAGGCTCCGGCGCACGGCCTGCGCATCGGCCTGCGTGCTGAAGTAGCCCACGAGCTGCGCGCCGCCTTCCTCGTTCGTCACGCACACCACGGCCGCATCGGTCACCGACTCGTGCGACTGCAGCACCGCCGCGACGCCCGCGGGCTCGATGCGCGTGCCGAGGATCTTGACCTGGTGGTCCTTGCGTCCGCGCAGGTGCAGCGCGCCTTGCGCGTCCAGAAAGCCGAGGTCGCCGCTCAGGTAGGCCGGTTGCCTCTCGAGCACGATGAAGCGCGCGGCGGAGGGTTCCTCCGGGTCCAGGTAGCCGAGCGAGCGGTGCACCGTGCGGATCGCGACCTCGCCGAGCTCGCCCGGGCCGAGCGGCTGCAGCGCCTCGTCGAGGATGCGCACGTCGACCCCGGGCAGCGGCAGGCCGCAGCACTGGATGCCCTCGGGCGCCGGGTCGGGCACGCGGGCGCAGAACTTCGCGAGCGTGGTTTCGGTCGGCCCGTACAGGTTGTAGACCGCGCTCGAGGGAAACGCCGCGCGCCAGCGCCCGACCAGCGCACCGCCCAGCGGCTCGCCCGCGAACAACGTATGGCGCAGCGTGCCGTTGCGGGCGCCCGCGGGCAGGGCCGCCAGGCAGGCCTGCGCCAGCGAAGGCACCGCGTGGAGCACGCTGACGCCCATCCTGGCGAGCCAGTCCGGCATTCCGGCCGGTGTCAGCGGCGCGTCGGGCGGTGGCAGGCAGCCGGTCACACCCGCGACGATCGGCAGCAGCAGGTCGCGCAGCACCACGTCGAACGACAGGCGGGTGAGCACGCCCACGCGGTCGCCGGGCTGGAGGCCGAGCATGCCGGCTTCCCAGGCCAGGAAATGCGCGAGCCCGCCGCGTCGCCCGAGGATGCCCTTGGGCCTGCCGGTCGTGCCGGAGGTGAAGAAGATGTAGCAGCCGGCGTCGGGCGCGATCTCCGGCAGGCCCAGGTCGTCGAGCGTCCATCCGGCCTGCGGCGACGACGCGCCCGCGATGTGCCGGATGCCGTCGGCCCCGAGCGGCGACCGCATCGCGAACTCGATGGCCAGCGTGGCGGCCGACGCGTCCAGCATCGCCTGCTTGCGCACCGGCGGCAGCGCCGCGTCGACCGGCACGGCGACCACGCCCTCGAGCAGGCAGCCCGTGAGCATCGCCGCCAGTTCGCGCGAAGCCACGCCATGCAGCAGCACGCGCTCGCCGGCCTTCACGCCTTGCCGGCGCAGCAGCGACACCTGCGCGACGACGAGCGCCGCGAATTCGTCGCGTCTCATGGTGCCTTCGTCGTCGATCCAGAGCGTCGCCGCCCCGGTGCGCAGGCCGTCTCGCAACAGCGCGGTGAGCGATGGTTGCGGCGCGTTCACAGCGTCACCTCGAACACGTCGGCAAAGCGGCGCGGGTGGTAGAGCGTGTGCATGGCGTGCGGGCGTGCCTCCAGCGCGCAGGCCACGGCCTCCGCGACGGCCGGCGACTGCGCGAAGCCGCCGGTGTTGTGGCCGCCGCTGAGCACCAGCTTGCCGCCTGCGTCCGCTTCCTGCACCTCGAGCACGCCCAGGCCCGATGGCGTCCAGGGGCGCACGCAGAAGCCCGGACGCTCGTCGAGCATGCCGGACTCCCGGGCACGCCTGAACTTGTCGCCGAAGAGCTCCTCCGCCGTCTCCATCACGCAGCGCGCGAGCTCGGGCAGGTCGGCCAGCCGCACGTCGTCGGCCGAGGCGCCGACGAAGCCGTGCCCCGAACTGCAGTGCAGCACCGGCCGGCCGGCGGCATCGCGGCCGGGCACGACGTTGGCGCCCTGGGCAGCCTCGCTGCTGCCGAAGGCGCGCCGGCGCACCTTGAGCGGCGTCTGCAGCGGCGCGCCGTCGTTCGGCAGCGTGACCCACATGCCGACCATCGCACCGATGGCGGTCAGCCCCGTCGTCCTCGCGGCAAGGGTGTGCGCCTGCGCGCCGGGGGAGAGAACATAGTGGTCGGCCCGACGCAAGGCACCGTTGACGACGATGCCCGTCACCGCGCCCGAATCGGCATGCCGCACTTCGCTCGCCTCCTGCTGCCAGTGGAAGCGCACGCCGAGGCGCTCCAGCAGCCCGATCAGGTTGCGGCAGAACGAGACGATGTTGAGCGAGAACCCGTGCACGTCGAGCGCTCCCGCGATGGCTCCGTCATCGATCGCGCCGCCCAAGGCGGGCTCGCGCTCGCGCAGCCGCTGAAGCGGGACCGTGCCGGCCAATGCGCCGATCTCGGCCTCGGCCGTCTGCGCCGCGCGCAGGGAAGCCTCGCTCGGGTAGATGCGCAACAGCCGGCCGACGTGGTGAGTCTCGCGCAGCAGCTCCGGATAGAGGCTGAAGAGCTCGCGCCACAGCCGGTGGCTCTGCCGGTTGAAGCCGACGATGTCGTTGCCATAGAGTAGCGCCGCCCAGGGCGGCACCTGCTCGAGCTGGTCGATCCAGCGGCGGTCGGCGTCCGACATCGTCCGGTAGTCGCGCGACAGCCAGCCGTCCCGCGCAATCCCGAGGCGGAAGCGCGGCGTGTCCTGCGGTGTGTAGAGCGGCGAACAGGCCAGGTGATGGCGCGACTCGTTGTACGAGAAGATGCGTGCGTCCCTGCC
The DNA here is from genome assembly GCF_056867935.1 of Variovorax sp. TLI9-5A. Lineage (NCBI taxonomy): Bacteria > Pseudomonadati > Pseudomonadota > Betaproteobacteria > Burkholderiales > Comamonadaceae > Variovorax > Variovorax sp. TLI9-5A. Next base: position 3,090,386 of record NZ_CP200310.1, read on the forward strand.
GCCGAAGGTCGCGCCGGCGCGCTCGGCATGCGGCGTGTCGCCCCGGCGCGGATCGGCCATGCGGTCGTACACCGACACGCGATGGCCGCGCCGGCACAGCGTCAGTGCCGTGACCAGGTTGACGACGCCCGCGCCGACCAGCATCACCTTCCCCGGCGCACCGGCTGCGGCTGCGGCGGCCAGCCCATGCCTCGGCCGGCACATGGATTCCGCAAGCACGAAGGCTTCGTACTCGGCGCGCTCCCAGCTCGATCCGGTCACGAAGGCGCAGCGCCCTTGGAGCGCCGATGGATCGATGGCGACCCGCGAGGCCGCGAGGCCGCAGAAGACGAAGCGGCAGCCGGGGAGCCCGGCCGCGATGGCCGAGACCGCCTCGTACTGCGCCTCGCGCGCGATCAGCACGTCGGGCGCGAGCGCGGCGAGCTCCGCTGCGACCTGGTGCGGCGCCTTGGCCGCGAGGTCGGGCCGCAGGACGATGTTGCGCGCGATGAAGACATCGGCCGATGCCCGCGCGAGCCAGCACATGACGACGATCTTCACGCGCCACCCTCCCGGTCGACCAGGTGGCACGCGACCCAGCGGTCGCCGGCGACTCGCGCGAGCGCGGGCACCTCCTCGGCGCAGCGGCGCGTGGAGCGCGGGCAGCGCGGGTGGAAATGGCAGCCGCGCGGCGGATTCAGGGGAGAGGGAATCTCGCCCCGGATCGCCACGAACGTCTTCTTGCGCACCTCCAGCTTCGGCGCCTCGGCCAGCAGGCCTTCGGTGTAGGGGTGCAGCGGCTGCTCGAACAGCGCGTCCGCGCCGGCCGATTCGACCACCCGCCCGAGGTACATCACGACCACCCGGTCGCTGATGTGCCGCACCACGCCGAGGTCGTGGCTGATGAACAGGTAGGTGAGGGCCAGTTCCTCGCGCAGCGCCATGAACAGGTTGATCACCTGTGCCTGGATGGACACGTCCAGCGCCGCCACCGCCTCGTCGCAGATCAGCAGCCGGGGCCGCACGGCCAGCGCCCTGGCGATGCCGATGCGCGCGCGCTGGCCGCCCGAGAACTGGTGCGGGAAGCGGCGCATGAAGCCGGCATCGAGACCGACCTTGCGCATCAGCGCCGCCACGAGTTCTTCCTGCTCCTTCGCGTCGACCAGCCCGTGCGCCACGGGTGCCTCGCCGATGATCTGGCGCACGCGCATGCGCGGGTTCAGGCTCGCATAGGGGTCCTGGAAGATCATCTGCACGCCGAGCATGTCGCGCCGGTGCTCGGCGGCCGAGAGCCGCCGCCTGCGCAGCTCGGCGTTCTCTCCCTGCCACCAGCGCTCGCCCTCGCTCAGCGCCTGCAGGCCCGCAGCCATGCGCCCGAGCGTGGACTTGCCGCAGCCCGACTCGCCCACCAGCCCGACGACTTCGCCGGGACGCACCGCGAGCGAGACGCCGTCGACGGCATGAACGGTGCGCGCCGGCACCGGTGCGCCGAACAGGCGCGCGATCTTCGCCGCGGCGTCGGGCTTGCGGATGAAACGCTTGGAGCTGGCACGCAGCTCGAGCAACGGGGTGACGGATTCCATGATGTCAGTTCGCGATCGCGGCGGAGGAGAGCAGGGGAGTCGGATGGAAGCAGCGCAGCCGGCGGCCGTCGAGCGCCACCAGCGGTGGCTCGTTGCGGCAGACGGCATCGGCGTTGGCGCAGCGCGCCTGGAATGCGCAGCCCTGGGGCAGCGCTAGCAGCGAAGGCGTCATGCCGGGAATCTGCTGCAGCGGGCGTCCGCGCGGGTTGCGAGACGGCGCGCTGGCGATCAGCCCTCGCGTGTACGGGTGGCGCGGCCGCTCGAGCACCTCGGCCACGGGGCCCTGCTCGACGATGCGCCCGGCGTACATCACGCTGACCGTGTCGGCCAGCCCCGCCACCACCGACAGGTCGTGCGAGATCCAGATCAGCGCGGTGCCCGACGCCCGGCACAGGGCCTGCATCTCGGCGAGGATCTGGCCCTGCACCGTGACGTCGAGCGCGGTGGTGGGCTCGTCCGCGATGATCACGTCGGGCTCGTTGAGCAGCGCGATCGCGATCGCCACACGCTGGCGCATGCCGCCCGAGAACTGGTGCGGGTAGGCCAGCAGGCGCTCGTGCGGCGACGCGATGCCGACCTTCGCGAGCGCGGCGGCCGCGCGTTCGCGCGCCACGCGCTCGCTGACTTTGTGGTGCGCGCGCACCGCCTCGATCATCTGCGTGTCGATGCGCAGCACAGGGTTCAGCGTCATCATCGGGTCCTGGAAGATCATCGCGACGCGGTTGCCGCGCACGCCCTGCAGCGCGCGCGGCGACAGGTTCCGCAGGTCGAGGACCTCGCCGGTGCGAAGCGCGAGACGCAGGCGGCCTGCCACCACGCGGCCCGGCGGGTCGATCAGGCCGATGAGCGAGTAGCCCGTCATCGACTTGCCGGAACCCGATTCGCCGACCAGGCCCATGATCTGGCCGCGCTCGATGGAAAAGGACACGTCGTCCACGGCCTTCACGACGCCGGCGCGCGTGGCGAACTGAGTCTTCAGGCCCTCGACGAGCAGGACGGGGTGAGAGGCGTTCGTCATTGTTTCTGCAGCCGTGGGTTCGATACGTCCCGCAGCTGGTCGGCCACGAGGTTGATCGCCAGGATCGTGAGCAGCAGCAGGATGCCCGGATAGAGCGACATCCAGTACTTGCCCGCGAGCAGGTACTGCTGGCCGTTGGCGATCAGCAGCCCGAGCGAGGGCTCGGTGATCGGCACGCCCAGGCCCAGGAAGGACAGCGTGGCTTCCAGCGAGATCGCGTTGGCCACCTGCAGCGCGGCCACCACGATCACCGGCGGCAGGCAGTTGGGCAGCAGGTGGCGCAGCACGATGCGCGCATCGCCCAGGGCCAGGCCCTGCGCCGCCTCGATGTACTCCTTCCTGCGCTCGACCAGCGCGGCGGCGCGTACGGTACGCGCGTAGTAGGCCCATTGCACCGCCACCAGCGCGATCGCGACGTTGCCCACACCGGGCTTGAGCAGCGTGATCAGCACGAGCGCGACGAGGATCGCGGGAAACGACAGCTGGATGTCGACGATGCGCATGAGCAGCGCATCGAGCCGCCCGCCGGTGTAGGCCGCGAGCAGGCCCAGGACGGTGCCCAGCGACAGCGCCGCGATCGTGGCGACCACGCCGATGCCCAGCGAGATGCGCAGCCCGTAGAGCATGCCCGAGAGCATGTCGCGGCCCTGGTCGTCGGTGCCCAGCAGGTAGAGCTTGCCGGGGCCGGAAGCGTCGTCGGCGCCGTGAGAGCCGGGCGGAAGGCGCGAGTCGAGGATGTTGAGCTGCGCGAGGTCGTACGGGTTCTGCGGCGCGAGCAAGGGAGCGAGCAGCGCGGCGAACAACAATGTCAGCAGCACGGCCGCGCCGAGCACGGCGAGCTTGGAGTGGGCGTACTGGCGCAGCAGCCGGCGCAGCGGGGATTCGTCGTCTTCGATCATGGTCGTTGTCGTCATGCGCCTTGTTCGTCGAGGCGAACGCGCGGGTCGAGGCTCGAGTACGCGATGTCCACGAGCAGGTTGAGCAGGGTGAACATCGACACCACCACCAGCAGGTAGGCGACGATCACCGGGCGGTCGAGCGAGGAGATCGACTCGATGATCAGCTTGCCCGCGCCAGGCCAGACGAAGATGGTCTCGGTCACAGCGGCGAACGCCACCAGCGCGCCGAACTCCAGCGCCACCACCGTCACGATCGGCACGAGGATGTTCTTGAGAACGTGCACGCCCACCACGCGTGCCGGGGCGAGACCCTTGGCGCGTGCGAACTTGACGTAGTCCTGCGTCAGCGCCTCGTGCGTGCTGGCCCGGGTCAGCCGGGTGACCAGCGCGAGCTTGAAGAGCGCGAGGTTCACCGCGGGCAGCAGCAGGTGCTTCCAGCCCTCGAGGCTGAAGACCGACAGCGACAGCCCGAGCACTTCGCGCGTCGGTCCGCGTCCGCCCGCGGGCAGCCAGGCCAGTTGCACCGCGAAAACGACGATGAGCATCAGTCCGACCCAGAAGGTGGGCAGCGAAAAGCCCAGGATCGAGCCGGTCATGATGCTCCTGCCGATCCACGACTGCGGCCGCAGCCCCGCCCACAAGCCCAGCGGCACGCCGAGCGCGATCGCGATCAGCATCGCGACACAGGCGAGCTCCAGCGTGGCGGGCAGCCGCTCGAACACCAGCGCGATCGCGGGCACGCCGTGGACGAAGGAATTGCCCAGGTCCCCGTGCAGCGCATGGCGCAGGAAGTTCCAGTACTGCAGCGGCAGGGCCTGGTCCAGGCCCATGGCTTGCACCAGCCGCGCTCGCTCGGCCTGATCGGCGTCCATGCTGATCAGGATGTCGGCCGGATTGCCGATCAGGTAGACGCTGGCGAACACCAGCATCGACATTGCCAGAAGCACGCCGACGCTCTGCGCCAGGCGGCGGATCACATAAGCCAACATGATGGTCCCGTGGTGATGGAGGCGCGCGGCCTAGAGCGCATGCGCGGGCACGCGCTGCATCAGGTAGCCGAGGCAGTCCTGGCGGATGGCGCGCAGGTCGCGGGTGAACATCGCGGCGACGGCCTGCGTCGAGAGACAGACGTCGGCCCCCTTGCGAACCAGCATGCCCGCGATCGCCTCGCCGTCGAGCCGGTAGGCCCGCAGCGGCTCGACATCGGGATGCGAGAGCGTGGTGGCGATCACATGCCCGGGCTCGAGCGCCTGGAAATTGAAGGACTCGATCTCGGGCGGCAGCTGCAGATCGGCGGCCTCGCCGTCGCAGCTCAGCGTGAGGCCCTCGGCGACCTTGAGCATCGCGAAGGCCTGGAAGATGTCGAGCGCCTTGGCGTCGTCGTGCGCCGTGCCGTCGCCGAAATCGTCCGCGAGGCAGCGCTCGATCAGCTTCGCAGCCTGCGCCACGCCCTGCGCGTTGCCGATTTCGCCACACTCGCAGCACACCGTGGGACAGATCGACGTGAAGGCGGCGCCCAGCGACTGCGGTGCCTGGATCAGGACGGCCAGCGGCGAGAACATGCGCGCGAGCCGCAGGTGCTCGGCGCCCGTCGCGCTCAGGCAGGAATAGAGCGGGTTGCGTCCCGAGTTGTTGTGCAGGTCGATGGCCAGGAAGACCTCGCGCGCACGCATGGCGTCCATCACGCGCGCGGCCATGTGCTGGTGCGGCGTGGCCGGCGCCGAGCGCGGCCAGATGCGGTTGTAGTCCGGCTGGTCTTCCAGCCGGCGAACTCCGGCCCGCGCTGCCTCGACGTTGCCGACGAAGATCGAGAGCGCGCGCGGCAGCGGGCGGTCTCGGTACTTCGCGAGCACCGATTGCAGCGCGAGCAATCCCGCATCCTCGTTGCCGTGCAGCAGCACCGAGACGAAGATGGGCCGCGGCTGCAGGCCGGGCAGGTGGATCAACGCCGGGGAGGGCACTACCTGATGGAGCGTGCGCGCCGAAGCGCTCATGAATCCGGGGGGCAGGTGATCGAGCACCAGCGGGAGGCTGGACAGCTCGCTCACTTGCGATCCTCCACCTCGGCGCGGACCTGCTGGGCCAGCGTGAACTCGTCGACGCGCGGCACCATCGCCAGCCCCTTGCGCGCGGCCCAGGTCGACACCTGGTGATAGAGCGGGATGATCGCGTAGTCCTTCTTCAGCGCGAGTGCGGTGGCCTTCTGCAGCAGGGCTTCGCGCTTCGCGTCGTCCACCGTGTTGAGCGCTTCGTTCAGCAGCGCGTCGAACTGCGGATTGCTGTAGCTGCTCCAGTTGGTCGCGCCCATGCCGCGCTCCTTGTCGGGCGTGGCGAGCAGGCCGCGCAGTGCGCCCGAGGGCTCGCCGCCACCCACGCCCCAGCCGAGCAGGCCGAAGCCCAGTTCCTTCTTCGAAGCGCGCCCGACGTAGGTCGCCATCGGCGAGACCTGCACCTTGGTCACGATGCCGCCGCGGGTGAGCATCTGGCCGATGGCCTGCGTGACCTGCTTGTCGTTGACATAGCGATCGTTCGGCCCGAAGAGCGTGAGACCGAAGCCTGCCGGATAGCCCGCCTCTGCGAGCAGCTTCCGTGCGCCCTGCACGTCGACGCTGTCGGGCTTGAGCTCGGGGTTGAAGCCGAACATGCCGTTCGCGGCCAGGTTGCCGGTGGGCACGCCGAGCTGATCGAGCACGCGCTCGGCCAGCACAGCGCGATCGATCAGCAGGGAGATCGCCTGGCGCACGCGCGCATCCCTCATCGGATTGCGTTCGAGCGGCTTTCCGTCCTTGTCGGTGACGAAGGGCGAGGTCTCGCGATGATCGGTATACAGGAACATCACGCGGCTCGATACCTTGGTGAAGACGCGCAGGTCCTTGTTCTGGCGGAACTGGGAGACCAGGTTGGCCTGCACGTTCTCGACCAGGTCCACGTCGCCCGAGAGCAGCGCCGACATGCGCGCCGATTCGGCCGGCAAGGCGCGCAGCGTGACGCCGGACCACATCGGCTTGTCGCCCCAGTACCCATCGAAGCGGGTGAACTGCACGCCGGTGCCGGGCGTGAACTTCACCAGCCTGAACGGGCCCGTGCCGGCCTGCACCTTCGCCTGGTTGAAGTCGTCGCTGGTGGCTTTCTCGGCCGCCTTCTTCGAGACGATGAAGATGCGCGTGAGGTCGTTCGGCAGCAGCGGCGCGGGCGTGGCGGTCGTCAGCTGCAGCGTGAGGCGATCGACTATCTTCTTGCCGGTGATGGAGCGCGTGTAGGCGGCGAACGAGCTCGGGCTGTTGACGATGGTCGCGGGACGCTCCAGCGAGAACACCACGTCCTGCGCGGTGAGCGGGCTGCCGTCGTGGAACTTCACGCCGTCGCGCAGCTTGAACTCCCAGGTGGTGTCGTTGATGGCGCGCCACGAGGTCGCGAGCGCGGGTGTCAGGCGCGCGTCGGCGTCGAGCGCGACGAGGGTCTCGTAGGCATGGCTCACTACCGCGCTGATCGCATCGTTGTTCACGAAATGCGGATCGACCGACGAAGGATTGCTGCTCAGCCCGATGCGCAGTTCCTGCGCATTGGAAAGGCATGCGAGGCATGCGAGAAGCGCACCGCACAGCAGTGCGCGCCAGTGACGCAGGGTCGGTCTCATGGGTTCTGTCTCCGTTGGAATTACGGTTGTCGCAACGGATGGGGATTCATAGAATCCAGCCCGCCATCGACACACATTCATGCGCTTGAATCGTTGGATCCGTGTGCGCAAATCGATGCCGGGACATTAGCAAGCGGCGGCTTTCCCGCCATGTAGATTCTTAGCTTCCATGGAACTTCTTGCATCTTCCTATTGGCGCGACAGAGAGTTGGCAGGCCTGCAGTTCACCGCCAACCGATTCGTTCAACGAGAGATCCGGGCGCACCGGCATGGTGGCTACACGCTGTCGGTTTCCGACACCGAGTTGCATGTGAGAACCAGCGCCGGAGTCACCGTGGTGCCACCCGGTGCGCTGCTGCGCATCGGCCCGCAGGTCTGGCATTCGATCAAGGCGCGAGGCACGCCGTGGCGCGAGGACGCGATGTACTGCAGCGTGGCGGTGGCGCGCTGCGTGAACCCGGTGCACGAGGCCGACGGCGGCATGCCCGGGCTCGAGCCCGAGCCGGTCTCGGTGTTCGCGCGCGATCCGTGGGGGCGCGAGTTCGCCGAGTGCCACCGGCTGTTGCACGAGATCGCGGACACGGGCCGCGAGGACGCAGGCATCGCCGCGCGCGCTCTGGTGCGCCGCCTGCTCGCGCAGTGGATCCCGCTGCAGGCTGGCAAGACGCCCGAGTCCGGCGGGGCGGACGATCGTCTGCGGCGCTCCTATGGCCTGATCGCCACCGGCTTCCAGCAACGCCTGACGCTCGACGACCTCGCCGAGGCGGTCAACTGGCACCCGATCCACCTGCATCGCCGCTTCAAGGACGCGTGGGGCTTCACGCCGCACGAGCTGCTGGTGGGGCACCGCATCGAATACGCGCGCGACCTCATGGCCGGCGGCGCGCGGGTGACCTATGCGGCGCACGCGGCCGGCTTCAGCGACCAGAGCCACCTGCACAAGACCTTCATGAGCACCTACGCGGTGGCGCCCAGCGAGTACCGGCGGCTGTCGGCGCTCGATGCGCTGCAGCCGCCGGCGGCGAGGAACGGCATCGTCGACTGACGCTGCACGGCCCCGCTCGGGCCGAGTGCGCGTCAAGCGAGCAGTACGTCCGAGGCCTTCGTTCGCTGGGCGTGGCCCGGGTCGATGTTGAGGAAGCCTGCCAGCGCCGGGTTGACAGGCTGCAGCGGGTCGTGCGCGGTGCCCGCGTCGAGCATTGCCTGAAGCGCCACGGCAGTGGGCTGCATCGTATCGACGACGAAGCGCACGCCACCGTGCTGGGGTGGTGACGGCTTCGGGTTCGGTGTCGGGTTGGGTGTCGCCGTGGACCTCGGTACCGGTGTCGGAGTGAACGTCAGGGTAGGGGACGGGGACGGCATCGGCGGGGTCGTCGCCGAAGGTGTGGGCGTCGGAGTCTGCGTCGGCGTGGGGGTGGGGGTGGGCGTCGGTGTGGGAGCCGGCTGGTTCTGCTGCGGCTTCTTGTTCTTCTCGTGCATCGACCATTCCTCGGCCGCCACCCGCGCGGCAACGGCCACGCCCAGCAGCACCAGCGGCGCCGCGCCGCGGCGGATCCAGCCGTGCGAGGTCTCGGTCGGATTCGTCCTGGCCTCGCCGAGCGGCGCGTTGAAGTAGTTCGTCAGGCGCGAGTGGTAGACCATCGGCCCCATCTGGCGGTTCGAGCGGTACTCGTCCAGATAGTCCTTCTGCGTGCCGCGGAAGATGCCCACGTCGCTCGCCACCTTCAGCAGCTGCGGTGCGGCGAGGTCCCATTGGCCGGCGCGGATGTACATGTAGGCCTGGATGCTGTCGGAGATGGTCAGGCCGATCGTGCCGCTGGAGTCGCCCCAAGACGAGAACTGCGCCAGGCGCTGCGTGAAGGTGCGCTTGACCATCGGGCCGCCATCGGGCGCCACGCCGTCGTGCGTGACGGCCTTCGGGTTGCCCAGGCCGATGAGGAAGCGCCTGAACCACGAGTAGCCGTTGGTGGCCTTGTAGACCGGCATCGGATTGCCGTCCTTGTCGAGCGGCGGCGTCGTGGCCTTGGGAGGCGGCGCCTGCCCGGCCTCGGGCGCGGGGGCTTCGGTCGATCCGCGCTCGCTCATGACGTGCCCACCGCGCGCCTGCGCGATCGATGCATAGCGGTTCGCCACGCTGGCGCCGAGGCCGGTTGCGTTGCCCACCGCATAGTGCAGGCTGCCTTCGTTGCTGATCCACTGGCGCACGCCGTCCAGCGTGGTGGCGTCCCATGTCCACTGGTGGCTCGGCGCATCGAAGAAGGGGTTCAGATACAGCCGTGTGCCCGCCGAATGGCTCAGGCCGAAGCTCAGCACGCGCGCGCCGAAGAGCGTGCGGCCCACTGGCGAGTTCGGCGATGTGAGCTTGCCGGGGCTCTGGTCCAGCACCGCGCGCGAGCGTGCATCCGAGGGGTTGACGCGCAATGTTTCCGCCGCCATCGCGATGGTCTGGCGGTCGGCCTTGGGAATGCCGCGGAATGCGCCGCGGGCTCCCGTGGTCTGGCGCGCGACGGTGTCGAGCGGAATGCCCTCCAGAGTCTTGAACGCGGCATTGACGTCGCCGCTTTTGGTCGCCATGGTCTGCACCGCATCGCGGTAGCGCGCGCGGTCGGCGCCCGGCACGTTGCGCAGCAGGCGCCCGCGCACGACGCCCGCATACTGGGTGCCGCGTCCCACTTCCGGAGCGGTCATCAGCAGCGCGGCGGCCTGGGCGTCGCGCGGGTCGGCGTTGAAGGCCTTCAGCGCCTGGGCGTACTCCTGGCGAAGCGCGGGCGGAATGCGGTTGAACAGTCCGCGCTTGCCGATCACCGGGCGTGCGCTGCGCTCGATCGCGCCCTTGTAGAGCGTGTCGAGGGCTGCGGCATCGTCGGGGTTCCTCGCCAGCACCTTCAGCGCTTCGCCATAGTTGCTGCGGCCCTGGATGCCGCGCCGCGCGGCGTGCCAGCTGTCGAGCTGGCTCTTGAGCTGGAAGAGCGACGCCTCTCGCTTGGCCGGGTCGGCGATGTCCTTGATCAGTGCGAAGGTGTCCTGGTCCTTGGGGTTGAGGTACTTCTGCAGCCGGATCTTGCCGCCTTGCTTCAGGCCGGCGATGCTGCCACGGTAGAAGAATGCCTCGTAGGCGTAGCGCAGGAACACGGCGCGCGCGCCGACGTACCCGCCCAGCGATGCGCCGGCGACGCCGAGCGCGGGGTTGGTCATGCTCAGGCCCAGTGCTCCGCCGCCGAGGCGGATCGCGCCGTAGAAGGCCGCGCCGGTGCCGACCATGTAGCCCACCGACTTGGCGAAGATCTTCCTCTTCTGCGCCGGCGTCATGACCTGCTCGTTCTGCTCCATCGTCTTGTGCGGATCGACGAAGACCTCGCCGGGCTTCGGCGCGTGCGCGGCCTGGCGGTTGCTGATGCTGACCGGGTGTATCGCACCGTCGGGCCGCACGCCGACGATGCCGTCGACCTGCGCCTGGGTGAAACGTCCGGTGGCCGCGACCTGGGCCATCTCGGTCTTCGGTCCGATCAGCCGGACCACGCCCACGAGGCTGCTGCCTTCGGCGTTCGCGTGAGCCGCGGCCGCCGCGCGCGCGGTTTCGAAGCTGGAGTACACGTGCGAGCGGTCGAGCAGGGAGAAGGTGGCATCGGGCGCGCCCTGGTTGATGGCCGCGCCGTCGCTGGCCAGCACGTAGCGCCCGCCGACATAGTCCGGCGCACCGATGAAGGATGGCGCCTGGCCGCGCGCCCATTGCGCGAAGCGCGTGCGCAGCGGAATGTCGCGCGCGGCATGGCCGTCCGGAGAGCCGGCGCCTGCGAGGTAGTGCGTCTGCTCGACGTCCTCGGGAGTTGCGGCGGCCTTGCTCCCCTGCAGTTCGCGAAGCGTGGCCGGGCCCGCATAGGCGGGGCGCGGCTTGGTGTAGTCGCTCGATCCTTCGAGCAGCGCGTCCATGTCGGGCTCGACCATCGCGAGGCCGGTGGATTCGCCGGCCTGGTGGTTGCCCGCCGCTCTGCTCGGTGCGGCGGGCGCGGTGGCGCCGTCGCGCCACGCGGCCGAATGCACGTTCGGAATGCCGACAGGCATCGGCTGGCCGTCCGCGCCGACGTGCACCGAGCCCATGATTTCCTCGGGCGTCGCGCGGCCGCGCTTCGTCAGCGGCGCCATGGTCCCGTCGGGATGGATGCGATACACCCAGGCGCCGCCTTTCTGCTGTGCCGCGGCGGAGGCCTCGGCGAAGGTGCCGAAGGTGTTGTTGCGCTTGGCACGCACGCCGGTGCCGCCGTACATGGTCTCGCCCGGCGCCATCGGATGAACCGCGAAGCGCACGTTCGAGCCGGCGGCGGGCTCCTCGGTGATGCGGGCCGTCACAGCGGCCTCGTCGGGCGAGGGTTGCAGCGGACGCAGCCCCGAGCCGGGCTCGCTCGCGCGTTCGTGGAACGCGACGAGCTTGCCGCCGCGCAGCGCGACCTGCGGCCAGCTGCGCCCGGTGCCGAGCGTGGTCGGCGGCAGGGGCATGCCGTGCGCGTCCACGCCGGTGGCGGCGGGATCCTTCGGCAGGCCAGCCGTCTTGACAGAGGGTGTGTCGGTGTCGCCGCGGCCGGTGCCGCTCGCCCGCGGCCGCTCGGCTGCGATCGGCCGTGCCGCGCGCGGAGGCTCCGGCATGGCGGATGCGGCACGCGGCGCGCCCGGCTGCGCACCGGCCGGCTCGATCGGCAGGCCCGGGCGAAAGCGCGCGTAGACCGGCGGGCCTTGCACCGGGATGTCGTCGTAGACGGGGCGGCCGTTCTCGCGTATTCCGACGATGGGCAGCGACTGCAGCGGCTCGGCCTTGAGCGCGCCTGCGTTGTAGGAGCTGCCTTCGTTCTGCAGCGAGATGCTCCGGGTGTAGACGGCGTTCGGTACGTTCTGGTCGCGGTTTTTCATCACGACCGACTCGGTCGCCGCGTACACGTCGTTGCCCAGCAGCGTGGCCAGGCGCTGCGCCAGCGGCACCGCGCCATCGCCGCTCAGGCACGACAGCATCAGCACCGGCTGGCCGTGATAGTTCTCGTGCGCGACGATGGCTCGCGCCAGCCCTTCGGCCGTGAGCGGATTGCCGTCCGCACCGGTCATCATGCCCTCGAGCCCGTGCCCGTTGACCGCGAAATAGCCCTCGGGAATCGGGACCGCCTCGCTCGCGGGCTTGCCGTCGCCGCTGCGCACGGGGCGCTCGCCCAGCGCGAAGATGTCGAGGTCGGGCACGCGGCGGCGGAACGCGTTGATTCCCATCTCGCTGCGGCCGGGCTGCGTGTTGAGCAGGTCGACGCGCCGGCCGTTGGCACTGGTGTAGATCAGCGGCTGGCCCGGCGCATGGCCCTCCGGATAGGCGATGCGCAGGGCGGGCCTGTCCGGATGGGCGGTGACCTGCGTGGCCTTCGCGGGGCCGCCTTGCGTGGTTTCGACCTTCACGGTGGCCATCACGGCGGAGGGCGGGACGCTGCCGTCCGGCGCGATGCTTGCCGCGTGCACGATCGCGATCTCGTCGCCCAGCGCGACGAAGCCCTCAGGCTGCACCGTCGCGAGCGCTTCGTCGAGGGTGGTGTAGTGAGCGGGCAGAACATTGGAGAAGTCGCCGCTGCTTTCGCCCCGTGCATGGTCGCTGGCGCGCTGAGCGGCACTGGGGCTGTCCGTGCCGGCAAGCAAGCCGTCGCGGTGCGCGGCGAAGACGAAGCCGTTGTCGTCAACGGTGCGCGGATAGACGTAGTAGCGCACGCCCTCGGCCTCGCCGCCGGCGGCGAACACTGTCAGCAGCGAATCCGACCAGTTCGTCTTGCCCAGACGCTCGGTCGCCGGCAGCGGATAGCTCGTGGGGCCGCCGAGCTCGGGGTCCTGCGCCGGTTTGTAGGCGGGGAAGCTGCTCGTCTCGCCCTGCTCGCCCTTGGCGGACGATGCCGGCGTGGACTTCACGCTCGCCAGCTCCCTCGAGCCCGCGTTCTGCTTCTGCTCGATGCGTTGCGCCGAGCGCACGAAGGGTGCATTGGCGAGCGGCGCGTCGTCCGCGGCGTTCGCAATCTCGCTCCCGCGCTTCTCCTGCGGACTGCGTGAGCCCGCCGGTGCGCGAGCGGTTCCCGGCGCGTCGGCGCTGTCGCCCGCGCGCCGCACCGAGGCGATGACCGGGTTGAACGAGGCATCGGTCACGATGGACGGCAGCGCCGCTGGTCCGGCCACCTCGGCGGGTACCGTGCGCGGCGTCGACGGCCACGCGATGCTCACGCGTGGCGGCTCGCGGAACGGGGTGAGCGCATCGGGTGCCTCCGCTGGCTTCACGGTACCTGCCGTATCGGCCGCATCGGCAGGCTTGGGCGACGCGGACTGTGCCGGCCGCGCCGGCAGTGCCGCATCGGTGGGCGCCGTGTTCGGCGTGTCGTCGGCCACCGTGCCGGCCGGCCGGTTCGCGACCGCCGGCCTCGCCGTGTTCACGGCCGGTGGCTTGATGGCGTTGTGCACGCGCACATAGCCCTTGGCGAAGATCGGCGAGGCAAAGCCTGCCGCGTTGACGCCGAGCATCATGATCTGCTGCTCGCGCTCGGCCGGGGTCATGTGGTCCCAGTTCTTCGCCAGCGAGTACACGCCTTCGCCGGTGGCGTAGACGCTGCCGGCGGCAAGCGGCTTGGAAGCCATCGCCGCGGGCTTGCCCCAGGCCTGGGCGGTCTGCGCGTAGCGCGCGAAGTCGGCTGCGCGCGCCTGTGCCGCCACGGCGTCGCCGGCGGCTTCCGCGGCCGTGGCCGCCTTGGCGGCGCGGCCCGCGCGCAGCGCGGCCATGGTCGCGCGGGTGGAGGCACCCACCACCGGCACGCTGACCGTCGACAGGCCGAGGTTCAGCCAGTCCATGCGCGCCTGCTCGCTGTTCGCGGGATTGATGCTCTGGCCGTGGGTGCTGAGCTTGTTCAGGTCCTCGACCGAGGTCGCGACGCCGTAGCCGGCCGCGAGCACGGTGAATGCGCCCGCGGCCAGCATCACGCCAGGCGCCGCGAGCGTGCCGAAGGAGCCGACGGTCAGCGCCACGCCGGCCACGAGGCCGACGCCTGCGACCACCAGGTCCAGATGGGTCTCGCGCCTGAAGGTCTCCCAGCCGGTCTCGGTGCGCGCGTCGCCGGCGAAGAGCTTGACGTTGCCGTTGGCGTCGAGCGAGTAGCTGGCGTCCTCGGGCGTGACGAGCTTCACGCCTTCGACCGGCAGGCTGTTGTTGGCGCGGTAGTCGGTGAGGTTCTTGTAGGTCCAGGCCTGTTCGTCGATGAGCTGCGTCTCGCCGGGCTTGTCCTTGCTCTCCACCTTGAAGATCGCCGTCTTGATGATGCCGCCGTCGTCGCTGTCGAGCGCGTAGACCACGGGCAGCACGGTCACGCGCGCGTGCTCGCCGCCGACCTCGACCACCTTGTCGACCATCTTCGAGAGCAGGTCCTTCTGCGCGTCGCCGAGCTTGCCGAAGAGGCGTTCGTTCTGGCGGATGCGGTCGCTGTCGGCCTGGGTCGCTGCATCGAGGGGGCGGTCGGGGTTCCAGCCGAGCGCCAGGCCGATCTCGTTCTCGATCTGCGTGCGGCTCTTCATGGTGATCGGGCCGCCGCCATACTGCACGAACTGGTCGTTCATGATGGCCTGCGCCATCACCTGCGGGTTGCGCTCGAACAGCCGATAGAGCGCGCGCTTGTCCTCGCGCTGGCTGAACGGCAGGTTCTGGATGGTGTAGCTCTGCTGCTGTGCGTAGGCGTTGTCGCGTGCGCCGGCGGCCTGGTAGCGCACGGCCGTGTCCGACTGGGTCTGCGCCGCCTGCAGCTTCTTCCAGGTGTCGCTGCCGGTCTCGGCCAGGCCGGGGTTGGTGCTCTTCCATTTCTCGTGCGCCGACTTCGCCGCGGCCAGATCGCGCGCGGCGGTGTCGGCGTGGAACTTGTTGACCGAGCTGAGCCAGTCCTTGCGCGCGGCGTCCGCCTTGTCGCGCGCATCGTCGGCAGTCTGCTGCGGCGAGGTGGCGTAGCACATCTGCGCGCGGCCCGCGCGCTTGTCGGCTTCGATGCGCTGGCGCGCGTGGTTGGCCTCCTGCCAGGCGATCGCGGCATCGACCGCGGTCTGCTCGTTCTTCGCGATGACGACGCGCGCCTTGGCGTCGTCGAGTGCATTGCCCAGCGCCGTGCGGTCGCCGGTGCCGGCGTCGTAGTCGGCCTGCGCGTTGTCGAGCGCGGTGGTTGCGTCGGTGAAGTTCTTGTCGACCGTCTTCTTGCGCGGCGCGAGGTCGTCGCCGAAGTTCAGCGTGGGCGCGGGCTTGCCGTCGGGCCCGGGCGCCGGCTGCGCGCCGGGCTGCGGCGGCGCGTCGGCCGCGGCCTGTGCCAGGCGCTTCTCGACATCGGCGCGGTCGCTGCGCGCCTTGGCCAGGCCGCCGTCGCCGAACTCGGAGGTCTTCCAGCGCGCGGCCGTGGCCGGGTTCATCTTGTAGGTGCCGGCGCGCACCGAGAAGTCGACCATCTTGCCCTGGTCGGACTGCTGCCAGCCGAAGACCTTCGAATCCTTCTTGATGGTGACGTTGTAGCCGCCGTTGCAGTCCGCGTGCACCTCGATGTCGTCGGGCGAGAGGCCGCGCGGCAGGCCCTCGGCGCTGACCTTGCCGTCCTCGCCGCGCTTGATGTTCCAGGTCGGGTCGTAGTTCTTCGGGTAGACGTCGCCAGTCGTCGACTTGTCGCCGTTCATGAACATCGTCAGCTGCGGCTTGACGAAGCTCGTGCGGTCGTACTGGTAGCGCGCGGCATACCAGGCACGTTCGGCGTCGATCTGGCCGAGCTGGGTCTCGATGTCGCGTTTGGCGAGGTCCAGCGCGTCGAGTTCGTCGAGCGCCTTCTGCTGCTCGGCTTCGGTGGCCTTGCTGCCGGGCGCGGTGAGTGTCTTCACCTCCGCAGCCTTCTCGTCGTAAGCCTCCCGCGCCGCGGGCAGCTGCGTCTCGCGCATCTTCTTCTCGTCGTCGCCCGAGAGCTTCGGCTGCGCGGCATCGGCTTGGCGCTGCGCCTCGCGTGCCGCCACGCGCAGGTCGTCGAGCTTGCCGCCGTCCACGGGCTTGCCCGCGGCCTGGTCGCGCTCTGCCGCGCGCAGGTCCTGCATGGCCTTCAGCGCCTTGGCGTCGGCCTGCGCGGCACGCTGCTGCTCGAGCGCGCGGCCCAGGTTCTCGGGCTTGGCGTTGGCGACGGCGTTGTTGGCGTCGTTGAGCTGCTGGTTGATCTTGTCCGCGCGGTCGAGATAGCCGGCCTCGTCGAGTTTGGCTCGGCTGCCGTCGGCGCCGCCGAAGAGATCCTCCTTGACCGCGTTCAGCGTGGTCGCGGTCTGGTCGCTGCGGGCCTTGGCTGTATCGTGCTTCTCGTTGGCGGCATACAGCGCCGCGGTCAGCGGATCGAGCTCGGTCTTCTTGTCGCCGTCGACGTAGAAGTACTTGCCGTCGATGTTCTTGACCTTCTTGCCTTCCTCGCTGCCGGGCTTGGCCCAGAACGCGGGATCGTAGCCGTCGGGGTCGATGTTGCGCGTGCTGGTCTTGTCGCCGTCGTGCTCGGTCACCGTGACGCGGGCGGGGCGCTGCAGCGACGCCGTATTCCATGCGCTTTCGGCGTCGGTCTTGGCGTTCTCGGCGTCGCTGGCACCGAGCTTGGCGTCGAGGTCGTCGCTGAGCGCGTGCATGTAGCGCTGGCCCTGCTGCGCATCGCGCAGGGCCGCGTCGGCCTTCTGGATCTCCTTGGCATCGCCGCCGGCGACGGCCTGGTCGTACTTGACGCTCAGCTCCCTGACCTCGGCGTCGGCGACGCGCGCGTTGTAGTCGGCATCGACCGTGCCGAGAGTGTTCGTCTTCGGATTCTGCGGGTCCGCCGGATCGGTGGTGCCGAAAGCCTTCTCGGCGCTCTGGAGTTCGGACTTCGCACGGTTGGCCACGGCGCGCAGGCACTCGGCTTCGGCCTTTGCGTTCTGCTGGGCGGTGATGAGCGTGTCGTTGCGGCCACCGTCGGTGCCGAAGCTGGCGGCGTATTTCTCGGCCTTGGTCGCGGCCGCGTCGGTGTCCTGCGCATGGCTGCGCGCGTCGGCCACGCGTGCCTTGCCGGCCTGGCTCGCGTCGTACTGTTCGCCGCGCAGTTGGCGCACTTCGGGCGAGTCCGCGCGCACGCCGTCGCGCGCCTTGTCGATGTAGGTGCCGATGCCCTTCGGGTCGAAGACGCCGCCCTTGTCGAGCGCATCGCGGGCGTCGGCCGCGACCTTGTCGATGGCGGCGTTCGGATCCTTGCCTTCGGCGATCGCCTTGAGGCTGGCCTTGCGCATGTCCTGCTCGGCGGCCTGCAGCCAATCCGTCATGGCGGCGTTGAGCGCGGCCTTCTGCTGCGCGGTGCCGTCGCCGCCATTCGCCTGCGCCTTGAACACCGGCTTGGCGGCTTTCTGCGCCTTGTCGAGCAGGTCTTGCGTTCCCGGGCTGGTCGCAGGGGGATGGTCCTTGGGCTGGTTGGCGGGCGGGTCGAAGATGGCATTCATCTTCTGCGCCGCATCGACCTCGCCCTGCGCGGCGCGCGTGGCCTCCGACGGATTGTTGTCCGCGCGGCGCTGCCGGATGTCGTCGAGCTTGGCGTCCGCGAGCGTGGACTGCTTGTCCTTGAGATTGCTCGCCGCTTCCTGCTTGAGCGCATCGCGCTCGGCCGCGTCGCTGGCGCTGCGCGCCTTCGTGGCTTCTTTCTGATCGGCCTCGGCCTTGCTCTTTTCGGCCTTGGCCTCGGCGGCTTCCGCGGCCTTGCGTGCTTCCTCCGCTTTCCGGCGTGCGGCCTCGGCCTGCTTGCGCGCTTCCTCGGCCTGCCGCCGGGCTTCCTCGGCCGCGCGTTTCGCGGCGGCTTCCGCCTGGCGGCGCAATTCTTCGGCGGCCCTTGCGGCGGCCTGGGCATCGATCGCTGCCTGTGCGGCGGATCTCGTTCCGGACCCATCACTGCTGACTGCTAGAACCATAAGATCTTGGATGAAGTTGCAGATTGAAGGAAGGGCGCACGGAACAGTCCGGCCGACCCCGATGCCGCGCGAACTCTAAGTGGCGCCTTGTGCGTGGGCAACAACGAGTTCTCGTAGACGGGAGTGCTCGCGAAGCGAATTCGATGAAGCTTTCCCTGCATGCAGGAGCTGAAGAAGCATGCGTGGAAGAAGGTCATCGGTACGACAGTACGAGCCCGTGCACCAGCCGCGTCCAGCCGTCGAGCATCACGAACAGGAGCAGCTTGAAGGGCAGCGAGATGGTGGTGGGCGAGATCATCGACATGCCCAGCGCCAGCAGTACCGTGGCGACGATCAGGTCGACTACCACGAACACCAGGTAGATGATGAAGCCGATCTGGAAGGCGCGCGTGAGTTCGCTGAGCGTGAAGCTCGGCACCAGCACCATGAAGTCGTCGTCCTTCAGCTGCTCCGCGCGCGCCTTCGGCCAGATGTTGGCCGCCGACTTCAGGAAGAACTGACGCTCACGCTCATGCGTGTGCTTCTGCAGGAACTCCTTCACCGGAGCCTTGGCCGCATCGACGACGGCCATGATGTCGCCGAGCCCTTCGCCCTTTGCGCCGAAGCTGCGGCCGCGCAGCGCATCGCCGATGTCCATGCCCACCGGCGCCATGATGTAGACGGACAGGATGATCGCGATGCCGTTGAGCACCATGTTGGGCGGCGTCTGCTGCAGGCCCAGGGCGGTGCGCAGCAGGCCGAACACGATGACCAGCTTGGTGTAGCTCGTCACCATCAGCGCCACGAACGGCGCGATGCCGAAGGCGACGATCAGCGCGACCAGCGTGAGGGGTTCCGGAAGTCCGCCTTGCATGGGTATGGACCGGTTGAGGGGGGCCCTTCAGACCTCGCCGGGCGCGAATTCCGACACGCGCACGCCCAGCCGGTCGCCCACCGCGACGAGATAGCCCTTGCCCAGCACATTGCCGTGCGCAAGGATGCGCACGGGGCTGCGGTTGAGCGGCTGGCCCAGGTCGAAGACATGGCCTGCGCGGATGCTCCTGAGTTCGCCGAGCGACACGGACAGATCGCCGACCTCGAAGCGCAGCGTGACCTCCAGCGCGTCGAGCCGGTCGATCGGCAGGTTGGCGTTGTCCGCGGTATCGGCCGCGAGGGCGGGTATGTCTGGCTTCATGGCACTGTCTCTCGATTGCTGAACGGTGATGCGCGAGCCTTCGGCGAAGGCGGAAAGATGCCGCCCGGCGGAACCTCCCAGCTCCGCCGTGACCACGATGGCGGCTCCGGAGGAGCTCCACTGCTCGATGCCCACGATGTCGCCGGGCCGGATGCTTCCGACCTCGCGCAGGCGGATCGGCGTGCTGCCGAGGCGAAAGCTCACGGGCAGGCGCAGCGCGTCGAAGGCGTCGGCTGCGTAGGCGTTGTGACGCGGGCCGGTGGCTGCGGGCACCAGGGCGTCGAGCGTGGCCGTGTCCTCGAACTGCACGAAGCCGCGCAGCACGGTGCTGCCTTCCAGGGGCATGGCGACGAAGAAGGCCGCGTGCTCGGGATCGCCTTGCGAAGGCAGCGACTGATGGCCGCGCTCGTGCATGTCGTGCGTGTCGCGCATGTCGCGCGCCTCGGTCTCCGAAGGCTGCCACTCGAAATGCAGGCGCAGCGCTTTCTCGAGCGCGTCGATCAGCGGATGCAGCGCATCGGCGAGCAGGATGTAGCGCAGGTCGCGCGGCAACAGGTCGATGCGGCGCTCGCCCAGCAGTGCCTGCAGGCTTGGGGCGTCCATCGCGAGATGCCCGACGTGCGAGCCCAGCCTGAAGCGGAAGCTCTCGCGTGCGGTGCGGGCGAAGGCCGCGTCGTGGTGCCAGCGGACGCGGTAGCGCGCACCGCGTGCGGCCGCGATGTCCGGCAGCGGCGCCGCGCCGTACAGGCGGTTGAGCGCGCGCACGTTGGCGGCGTCGGCACGCGGCAATGCGCCGGCTTCGCCGAGTTCCATGACTGCGTCGGCGCTTGCGTCAGGCATGCACGCTTTCGTTCGATGCGCCGATGCGGGCGGCTCTGTTTTTCTTCACCTTCTTCACGCCTTGAAGCAATGCGAGTCGGTTCGCATCGGGACCGGCAGCTTAGCCAGAGGTGTTGCGCGAAGGTAGTCCGCAAACACGTAGTGCCGCGCGCGCCACACACCGCGGCGATCTACGAAAACTCGTGGTTGCCGCAAATGGAGGGCGGCGCATAGAGTCCGTCGCGACGCGACATTCCTCGCGTTCGACGACGAAGCGAAGCGGTGCGACAGGCATCGCCCGGTACTTCGGGACACCCGCAAGACAAAGACACCATGGCGAGTTCTCCGCGATCCTTCAGCGCCTACCGCGGCGGCGTGCGCGACCTTCTGGGCAGCGCCGGCCGCTACAACGATCTGCTGCTCGCGGGCCTGCTGGTGGTGATCGTCGCGCTCTTCGTGCTGCCGCTGCCGACGCCACTGCTCGACCTGCTGATCGCGAGCAACCTCGCCATCAGCCTGGTGCTGCTGATCGTGGCGATGTACGTGCCGTCGGCACTGTCGCTGTCGACCTTTCCCTCGCTGCTGCTGTTCACCACGCTGTTTCGCCTCGCGCTGAACATCGCTTCGACCAAGCTGATCCTGCTGCATGCGCACGCGGGCCACATCATCGACACCTTCGGCAAGCTGATCGTCGGCAACAACGTGGTGGTCGGCGGCGTGGTGTTCCTGATCATCGCGATCGTGCAGTTCATCGTGATCGCGAAAGGCTCCGAGCGGGTGGCCGAGGTGGCGGCGCGGTTCGCGCTGGATGCGATGCCCGGCAAGCAGATGAGCATCGACGCCGATGTGCGCGCAGGGGTGCTGTCGTCGGCGCAGGCGCAGAAGCGCCGCCACATGCTGGAGCAGGAGTGCCAGCTCCACGGTGCGATGGATGGCGCGATGAAGTTCGTCAAGGGCGACGCCATCGCGAGCATCGTGATCGCGCTGGTCAACATCCTCGCGGGCATCGCCATCGGCACGATGATGCACGAGATGAGCCTGGGCGGCGCGCTGCAGCGCTACGCGATCCTCACGGTGGGCGACGGCATGGTCTCGCAGATCCCGTCGCTGCTGGTGTCGATCGCCGCGGGCATCGTCATCACGCGCGTGAGCACGGGTGAGCGCCGCGACACGCAGCTCGCGAGCCAGATCGGGCAGCAGCTCATGGCGCATCCGCGCGCGCTGATCATCGCGGGCCTCGCGGTGGCGAGTTTCCTGGTGGTGCCGGGCTTTCCGAAGTGGGTGTTCGGCCTGCTGGCGGCGGCGCTGCTGGGCCTGGGCTTCGCGGTGCGCATGCGGCGCCGCAAGAACCAGACGCCGGGCTGGATCTCGCACCGCGAAGGCGATGCCATGGAGGACGTCGACGGCGACCACGCCATCGCGGCGCCGCTGGCGGTGCGGCTGTCCAGCGGCCTGCGCGGCGGCATCGACCGCCATGCCCTCGACCTGCAACTGGCCAGGGTCAAGACGGCGGTCGAATCCGATCTCGGCCCGGTGTTTCCGCGCCTGCAGCTCGCCTACGCGGACGGTCTGGCCGAACACGCCTACCAGGTGCTGGTGCACGACGTTGCGGTGTCGCAGGGCACGCTCAGGCCCGGATGGCGCATGCTCGATCCGGCCGAGGCCGCGGCGCCGCCGGCCGGTGCCGAGGTGGCCGAGCCCTTCGGCCCCTTCGCCCGGGTGGTCTGGGTGCAGGGCGAAGCTGCCGGCTCCACGAGCCGGGATAACGAGGAGGTGGTGGGCCTTCACCTGGACCACGCGGTGCGTCGCAACGTGCGCGAGCTCATCGGCCTGCAGGAAGTGCAGCGCCTGCTGCATTCGGTGCAGCGCGACGCGCCCGAGCTCGCGGCCGAGGTGGCGCGCGTGGCTTCGGGCCAGCGCATCGCCGAAGTGCTGCGCCGGCTGCTGCAGGAGGGCATTCCGATACGCAACCTGCACGCGATCTTCGAGTGCCTCGCGACATGGGCGCCGAAGGAGCAGGACGCGATCGCGCTGACCGAACTCGTGCGCATCGACCTCGGCCGCTACATCACCAGCCGCTACGTGGGCCCGAACCGCCAGCTCGAGGCCATCCTGTTCGAGTCCAGCCTGCTGGAGCGGGTGCAGAACGCCATCGAACGCTCGCCTCGGGGCAACCTGCTGCTGCTGAGTCCGGCCGTCACGCAGGACATCCGCGAGCAGGTGCGCCGCATCCTCGGATCGGCTGCGACCCGCGTGGTGGCCATCGCCTCGTCGGACGTGCGCCGCTACATCAAGACGCTGATCGAGCCGGTGGCGCCGCTGCTGCCGGTGCTGTCCTACCAGGAAGTCGACGAAGACGTGGCCCTGCAGCCGGTGGGCTGGGTCACCAACCCCCAGGCCCATTGATGAACATCCCATTGCCTTCGAAGGCGCACCGCGAGAAGAACGCCATGACTCCGCAGAACATCCTGGACATCACACGCGAAGGCCTGCTCCTCGTGCTGTGGATTTCGCTGCCGGTGGTGGCGGTGGCGACGGTCACGGCACTGGTGGTGGCCGTGCTGCAGGCCGTGACGCAGGTGCAGGACCAGAGCATCGGCCAGTCGATCCGCCTGATCGCGGTGATGGTCGCGATCATCGTAACCGCGGGCTGGATGGGGCGCGACGTGATGCGCTTCGCGGAGCGCGCCATCCAGGCGCTGAGTTCCCTGCCGTGAAGAAGTATTTCTCCGGGATGGCCGCCGCCCCGCGCCTGAAAGCCTTCTGCCACCGCCGCCTCTTGCTGTGGGGGTGCGCCGCGCTCGTGCTGCTGGCCGTGTGCGCGCAAGCTCGCGCGGCCGAACTGCGCTGGAGCAACCGGCCGTTCCAGATCGTTGCCAACGAGAAGCCGCTGGCCGACTTCCTGCGCGAGCTGGCCTCGTCGCAGAACATCACAGCGGTGATCGACTCCAAGGTGGCCGGCACCATCAGCGGCAAGTTCGCCGGCCCCGCGCTGGGCACTCTCAACAGCGTGTGCGCGGTCAACGGACTGACCTGGTACTTCGACGGCGCCTTCCTGTTCATCGACCTGGCCGCCGACGCGAAGAGTGAAGTGCTGCCCATCGCGGCCGAGAACGCGGGGCGCATCGCCGAGACCCTGGTACGCCTGCACATCTCCGACGAGCGCTATCCGTTGAGCATCAGCGAGCGCGATGCCAGCGTGTATGTGACGGGGCCGCGCCGCTACGTCGAGATGGTGCGCCAGGCGGTGAAGCTGGCCGACCAGAAGAGCGCGATGGCCGAGGGCGCCGAGATACGGCTGTTCCCGCTCAAATACGCCTGGGCCTCGGACTTCCGGATCAACCGCTCGGGCAAGGAGACGGTCATTCCCGGCGTGGCCAACGTGCTGCGCAGCCTCTATGGCCGCAGCGGCGGGAATGCGCCGGCCGGCAGCGGCGGCCCGCGGGGCATGAGCGGCGGCATGTCGCTCGGGCCGAACCGGCAGATCAAGCTGCGCAGCGGCGAGACCATCAACGCGCCCAAGGTCGAGATCGCCGGTGCCGGCAGCGAAGCCGTCGCGCAGGGCGGCATCGCGAATCTGGCGGGCGGCGAGCTGCCGCAGTTCCAGGCCGACACGCGCATGAACGCGGTGCTGGTGCGCGACATGCCGGACAAGATGGCCCAGTACGCGAAGCTGATCGAATCGATGGACGTGCGGCCCCGGCTGGTCGAGATCGAGGTGACCATCATGGACATCAGCTCCGACACGCTCAACAGCCTGGGCATCGACTGGCGGCTGCACGGGCGGCATGCCGACTTCCAGACCGGCCGCGGCGATCGCGGGCAGCTGACCTGGGGCGGCACCGGCAGCGAGGCCGGGCAGATCGGCAGCAGCGACGGCTCGGGCAATCCGCTCACGCCGCTGGGCGGCATGTTCACCGCCGCCATCGGCAACAGCGCGCGCAACTACCTGCTGGCCCGCGTGACCGCGCTGGCCACCAACGGCAACGCGAACTTCGTGGCCCGCCCCAAGGTGATGACGCTGGACAACACGGAGGCCGTGCTGGAGAACCTCAGCGAGTTCTACGTGCGGGTGGACGGCTTCCAGGATGCGGGCCTGTTCAGCATCACCGCCGGCACCGCCGTGCGCGTGACGCCCCTGGTCATCGACGAGAAGAGCTCGCGCGGCGTGATGATGTCCATCGACATCGTCGACGGCGACCTCAGCCCGATGTCGGTCGACAAGATACCGATCGTGCGCCGCCGCACAGTCAACACGCAGGCGCTCGTGGAGGAGGGGGCGAGCCTGCTGATCGCCGGCTACTCGTCCGAGGAGAAGAGCAATGCGGTCACGGGCGTGCCGCTGCTCAAGGACATTCCCGGCGTCGGCGGGCTCTTCAGGTCGACCGAGAAGAAGCAGTCCAACATGGAGCGCTTCTACCTGCTGACGCCGCGCCTGGTGCTGCCGGGCGCCACGGCGAACGTGCCGGCGCTGCCCTTGCCGGAAGTGGGAGGCTGAGCGTGCACGACCCGCAAGAGATTTCCTTCGACGACGGCGACGTGCCGGCGGAAGCGGCCGGCACGGCACGGCCGGAGCGCCCCGCGCTGGGCGACGGCTGGTGCCTGCGCTTCCTCAGCGGCGCTGTGAAGGGCCGCACCATCGCGCTCAAGCCCGGGCTCAATGTGCTGGGCTCGGGCGGCGACTGCGAGGTGATGCTGCCCGGAGGCGACGTGCTGCCGCGCCACCTGGCGTTCACCGTGGGCGAACTGGTGGTGTCGATGCAGCGCCTGGGCACGGCCTCGGCGCGGCTCAACGGCGAGGACATGCGACAGGCGCGCAGGAGCGTGGTCGCGGGCGACGTGGTGAGCCTCGGGCAGATCGACTTCCAGCTTGACCGCAGCTACGTGCCCGACGTGCGCGAGGACCGCATGTTCGCCCCCGAGCATGAGGTGCGGCCCGGCGAGGGCGCGCTGGCGGGCCCGTCGGAGGCTTCGTCGCGGCTGCGCCTCGGGTATTGGGCGGGTGGCGTGATGGCCCTGCTGGCGGTGATCGGCCTGGCCGCGGTGTCGCTCGGCGACGCGGGCGCGAGCGCACGCCGCACCGGGCACGTGGACCTGGCCGCGGTGGAGAAGGCGCTCGTGCCTTTCCCCGAGGTGGAGGTGGTAGCCGCGCAGGGCGGGCGGCTCGGCGTGAAGGGCTACGTGGAGTCGAGGCAGCGCCGCGAGGCCCTGCAGCAGGCGATGGAGCCCTTCGGCAGCCAGGTCGGCGTCAACGTGCATTCGGCCGAAGACATGGTCGAGCAGGCGCGCCGCTATGTGGGCGACCCCGGCGTGGCGGTCGCGTACACGGGGCAGGGCCGGCTGGTGCTCACCGGCACGGTGGAGGACGCCGCGGTGCGCCAGAAGATCCGCAGGCTCAGCGAAGACCTGCATCCGTCGGTGCTGGTCTTCGACAAGGTCCAGTACCGGGAGAAGCCGGTGGCCGAGAACAAGGACACCGACGTGCGCGCGCAGTGGGACGGCTGGCAGAGCGTGCTGCCGGCGCGCATGGTGAGCATCACCGAGGACGGCAACGGACTGCGGCACATCCAGCTGTCGAACGGCAGCCGCTACTACGAAGGCTCGGTGCTGCGTTCCGGCGCCGAGCTCAAGCGCATCGACGCCGACGGGCTGGTCCTGAGCGGCGGCGTGCCCGACAACAACAACAGGCGCGGGAGGTGAAGGCATGGCCATCGGCAGAGCCCGCCTCGCGCGCACCCCGGATTTCATGCGGCGCCGCATCCGCGCGCCGCGTGGAATGGCTTCGTCCCGCCGGGACGGGGCGCTTCAACCCTCGTAAATCAATCCTTTCTTGACCAGGAGATACACATGGCAGGCGCAGTTGACAGCTCTATCCAGCAGATGAACCAGGCCGCAGCCGACAACGCGCGGCTGATGTCGGCCAGCATGGCCGCTTCCACCAGCATCCAGGGCGCGGCATCCACCGCGCACACGGTCAACGGTGCGAGCGCCGCCGGCGGCGAGGTGGCCAAGTCCACCGGCAACGACATCCGCCAGTCGGCCAAGTCCTCGTAAGCAGGTCCGCGCGATGCCCTGGCGCATCGCGCGGCCTTTTCCCCAGGAGGTGAACCATGACCGATCCAACCGCGCTGGTCGCGGCCGGCGCGCCGCCGGCCGGCGTGTCCGCGGCCGCCGCGCAGCAGCAGGCAGGCGCGTCCTCGCGCCTCGATCCGGGCGAGACCCGGATGTTCGCCAACATGATGCAGGGCGTGCAGGCGCCGCCGTCCTCGGTGGCCGCCCCCAGCGCGCTGGGCGACGCCGCCAGGGCGCTCGCGGCCCAGTTCTCCGGCAGCGTGCGCTCCTACGAGGAGATGCGTCACA
This sequence comes from Variovorax sp. TLI9-5A, assembly GCF_056867935.1. Lineage (NCBI taxonomy): Bacteria > Pseudomonadati > Pseudomonadota > Betaproteobacteria > Burkholderiales > Comamonadaceae > Variovorax > Variovorax sp. TLI9-5A. Next base: position 3,116,823 of record NZ_CP200310.1, read on the forward strand.
GCATGCTCGAGTCGATCGACATGTCCGACCCCATCAAGACCATGTTCGCGATGACCGACCGCGCCATGGAGGCGCACATGATGTTCGCGAAGATGCACATTTCCACGGGTCTGGCGAGCGCCGCCACCAGCCTGTTCGGCACTCTGTTGAAGAACCAGCAATGAGGATGCCGTGAAGCTGCTGTCCCGCACCTTTTCTTCATTCTTTCCGCGCCGCGGCCGCTGGCTCGCGGCGCTGGCCCTGCTGGCGGCACTGGGCGGCTGCAAGGTCGGCCTGTACTCCAACCTCAACGAGCAGGAGGCCAACGAGATCGTCGCCGCGCTGTCGGCCGAGGGCATCGACGCGGCCAAGAGCCGCGTGGAGGGCAGCAACTGGCAGGTCGAGGTGGACGAGAGCCGCATGGGCGCCGCGCTCGACGTCCTGCGCGCCCAGGGCCTGCCCCACGAGCGCTTCGCCACCATGGGCGAGGTGTTCCAGAAGCAGGGCCTGGTGTCCACGCCCTCCGAGGAGCGCATGCGCTACATCTACGCGGTCTCGCAGGAGCTGTCGCAGACGCTGCGCAACGTGGATGGCGTGGTGTCCGCGCGCGTGCACGTGGTGATACCGGCCAACGACCCGCTGAGCGAGAAGATGCGGCCGTCGTCGGCCGCGGTGTTCATCAAGCACCGCCCGGACGTGGACATCCGGCTGCTGGCGCCGGCCGTGAAGGACATGGTGGCGCACAGCATCGAGGGGCTGAGCCACGACCAGGTGTCGCTGTCGCTCTTCGAGGCGCGCCGGCCGGTGGCGTCGGCTGCGGCCCTGGCGGGCGGCACCAGGGAGCGTGCGATGGTGCTGGGCCTGTTCCCGGCGTCGACGGCGATGGTGCTGCTGGGCTTGCTGCTGCTGGCCGCGATCTGCCTGATGGTGCTGCCGGTGCTGCTGCGCAGGCAGGGCGTGGACTGGCGCAGCTGGACGCGCCGCCAGGTGTTCAGGCGCTGACCCGGAACAGGAATGCCGGCACCGACTCCCGCCACCCACGAGACCCCGCAGGCCGGAACCGGCCCGATGGACCTCGTTCGCCTCGTGGTGCGCTTCAACCTGCACCCCGAGATCGATCTGCACCCGAGCTGGCTGCCTGCCGAGTGGCCATCGCGCCACCGCGTCCCGGCGCGGCTGGGGGAGGCGGGCCGCGCGGTGCTCTCCAACCAACTGCGGCGAGCACAGGGCTTCGACGTTGGCGGCGCCGACTACAACTTCGACGCCCGCTTCAAGCGCGTGGCGCTGCTCGATGCCGCAGCGCTGCGGCGGCTCGCCGCCTACCTGGGCTTCTGCGTGCACTTGCCACTGTTCCGGCTGCGCGGCGGCGCGGGCGCGCAGATCCGCCGCCAGGCCCGCCGCTTCGATGCCGATGCGGTGGATTTCGTGCTCGACCGGGTGCCGCTGCTCACCGAGCTGCGCATGGACAACGCGCTGCTGCAGCAGCGGCCCCTGTCAGCCGGGCGGGTCGCCGTCGAGCGTGGCCACCGGCTGCTGCTCGCCACGGCCGCGGCCGAAGGCGAGGTGGTCCGCCGCCGCCTGGGGCACAAGCTGCCGCGCCGCGTCTCGGCGCTCGGCGTGCCGCAGCTGCAGCGGCGCCAGCTCCAGCAACTCAACGAACTGATGCTCTCGTGCATCGTCCCCGAAAGACTGCCGCAATGGGACTGGCTTTTCTGATCACCACCGAGAACCTGCAGCTCCTGAGCGAGCGCAAGGTCCTGAAGGAGCACGAATACGCGGCGCTGCTCGACGCATCGACCGTGGTCGAGACGGCCCGGCGCGAGGCGCGACGCATCGTGCAGCAGGCCACGCAGGACGCCGAGGCCGGCCGCAGGCAGGGCTACGAGGAGGGCCTGCGGCGCGCCAAGGAGGAATACGCGACCCAGCTGGTGACGGACACCATGGCCACCGAGCGACAGCTGCATGCGCTGCGCACGTCCATGGCGCAGGTCGTCGTCAAGGCCGTGGGGCAGTTCATCGCCGATGCGGACCCGGCAGCGCTGTTCGAGGCGGCGCTGCTGCGCGTCGACACGCTGATCCGCCAGGAGCCCTTCATCACCGTGCGCGTGGCGCCCGCGCAGGAGGCGGTCCTGCGCGGGGTGATCGCGCGCCTGCGCAGCGAGGCCAACTGGAGCATGACCGTGCATTTCGTGACCGATGCGGCGCTGCCCGTCGGCGCCTGCGTGGTGCAGACGGCCTCCGGCGTGCTGGACATCGGCGTGGACGCGCAGCTCGCCGCGTTCCGGCGCGCGGTGGAGCGCGGCGGCCTCGCCGAGACCCGGGAGGGGTCGCAATCGTGAGCCCGGTGTCCGACGCGGCGCTGGGCATCGTCGCCGAGCTGGAACAGGCGCTGGGCCGCGTCACGCCGGTGGCGATCCGCGGGCGCGTCAGCAAGGCGGTGGGCATGCTGATCGATGCATCGGGCATCCAGGCCCATGTGGGCGAGCTGTGCGAACTGGTCACGCCGGGCGAGCCGCCGCTGCTGGCCGAGGTGGTCGGCTTCCGCGACAACACCGCCGTCCTCACGCCGCTCGGGCCGATCACCGGCATCTCGGCTTTGACCGAAGTGCTGCCTACTGGGCGCGGCCACGTCTGCCCGGTGGGCGCGGGCCTGCTGGGGCGCGTGCTCGACGCGCTGGGCCAGCCCATCGACGAACGGGGGCCGCTCAGGACCCGCACGCTGCTGCCGGTGCACCGCGACCCCGTGAGCCCGCTGGCGCGCCGGATGATCGACGCGCCGCTGGCCACTGGCATCCGCGCGGTCGACAGCCTGCTCACGCTCGGCGAAGGGCAGCGTGTCGGCGTGTTCGCGCCGCCGGGCGTGGGCAAGAGCACCCTGCTGGGCATGCTCGCGCGCGGCGCGACGGCCGACGTTAACGTGATCGCGCTGATCGGCGAGCGCGGGCGCGAGGTGAAGGAGTTCATCGAGCACAACCTCGGCGCCGAGGGGCTGGCGAAGACTGTGATGGTGGTCTCCACCTCCGACCGGCCGCCGATGGAGCGCATCAAGTCGGCCTATGCCGCGACCACCATCGCCGAGCATTTCCGCGACCAGGGCAAGAAGGTGCTTCTGCTGGTCGATTCGCTCACGCGCTTCGCGCGCGCCCAGCGCGAGATCGGCCTGGCCAGCGGTGAACCGCCCACGCGGCGCAGCTATCCGCCGTCGATCTTCTCGATGCTGCCGCAGCTGCTGGAGCGCGCGGGGCAGGGCAGGACGGGCTCGATCACCGCCGTCTACTCGGTGCTGACCGAGGGCGACGAGGAGAGCGACCCCATCGCCGAGGAGGTGCGCTCCATCCTCGACGGCCACATCGTGCTGTCGCGCAAGGCCGCTGCGGCCAACCGCTATCCGGCGATCGACGTGCTGGCGAGCATCAGCCGCGTGATGCCGCTGGTGACTTCGCGCGAGCACCGTGCCGCGGCGGCGCACTTTCGCAGCCTGCTGGCCAAGTACCAGGAGATGGAGCTGCTCGTGCAGATCGGCGAATACAAGGCCGGCGGCGACGCGCTGGCCGACGAGGCGATCGGTGCGCGGCCGGCGATGCTCGACTTCCTGTCGCAGCCGCCGGACGCGAGCCTGCCCTATGCGCAGTCGATCGAGGCATTGCAGCGGTTCGGCGCTGCCTCATGGGAGCCAGGGCGATGAGCGCAGGCATCGACTGGAAACTGCTGGTGGGCGTGCGCGAGCGCCAGAAGACAGTGGCCATGCGCATCGTCGCGCGCGACCGGGCCGCCGCCGAGCAGAGCCGCGCCGGACTGCAGCAGGCCCAGGCGTGGCAGCAGCAGCAGGTGCAGAACAAGGCCGCGCACTGGCAGGAGACCGCAGGCGCGCTGACGGACGGGCAGTGCAGCGTGGCGCAGCTGCGCCACGCGGGTGCCTGGAGCGCCGCGCTCGATGCGCGGATCGCCGAGGCGAGCCGGCTTGCCGCGCAGGCCGGGCAGACCCACGCGCTGCGCGAGAGCACGCTGGATGACAGCCGCCGCAAGCTGCGCGCCGCCAGCGCAGAGGTCGAGAAGGCGCAGCAGATGCAACAGCGCAGCCGCGGCGAGCGACTGCGCCTGCAGGAGCAGCGGCTCGACGAAGCGACCGAGGAAACCACGTCGCAGGCGTGGGCCGCGCGGCGCTCGGCCTAGGCGCGCAGGAACGCACGGATCGCCATGGACCCCTCCATCGAACTGGCCAGCTTCGAGAGATTCTTCTCGTCGGTGGTGCTCACCCTGCCGCGCCTCTTCGCGATCTTCGCGGTGGTGCCCTTTCTCTCGGGCGGCATGATCACCGGCACCGTGCGCAACGGCCTGCTGCTGATGCTCGCGCTGTTCATGTCGCCGGTGGCGGGCGACATGCCCTCGGCTTCCATCGGCACCTGGGTGCTCATCGCGGGCAAGGAGGCCTTCATCGGCCTGATGCTGGGGCTGGGCTTCGGCATCTTCATCTGGGCGGTGCAGAGCGTGGGCGACCTGATCGACTTCCAGACCGGTTCCAGCAACGCGTCCTTCTTCGATCCCGTGGCGGGCCATGAGAACGGGCCCACGGGCGAGTTCCTCGGCTGGATGGTGATCACGCTGTTCGTCTCGGCCGGCGGGCTGCTGGCGATGCTGGGCGTGATCGTCGACTCCTACCGGCTGTGGCCGGTGGCCTCGTTCTTTCCGAACCTGGGCCTGGTGATAGAACAGTTCGCGATCCGCCAGGGGGACACGCTGTTCCTGTGGATCGTCAAGCTGGCCTCGCCGGTCATCTTCGTGCTGCTGCTGGTGGAGCTGGGCATGGGCCTGGTCAGCCGCGTGGCGCCGCAGCTCAACGTGTTCGTGTTCTCGCAGCCTCTCAAGAGCCTGCTGGCGCACCTGATGATGCTGCTGTTCGTGTTCTTCGTGTACGAGTCGCTGCAGGAATTCCTGCGGCCCGAGAACGGCGTGCTCGACTTCCTGCGCGCCACGCTCTAGCGCCCTTCGGCCATGGCGGAGAAAGACCAGGACCCCACTCCCAAGCGGCTGCGCGACGCGCGCAAGCGCGGCGAGGTGGTCTTCAGCTCAGACGTGGCCTCGACCGCGGTGTTCGCCGTGGTCGTGGTCTGCATGTGGCTGGGCGGCGGGGTTCTCTACAGCCTGCTGCGCGAGCTCTGGCTGCACGCCACCAGCACCAGCCTGCTGACGCGGCCGGAGGACCGCTTCGACGAGCTGCTGCTGCACACCGGGGAGGCGCTGCTGTGGGGCACGCTGCCCATCATGGCCATCGCTGCCGTGGCCGGCATCGTGGGTTCGCTGGCCCAGGTGGGCGGCGTGGCGGCGTGGGAGCGCCTAAAGCCCGACGTGAACCGCATGAACCCAGCCCAGGGGCTGCAGCGCATCTTCTCCACCCGCAACCTCATCAACCTGCTGAAGATGAGCCTGAAGACGCTGCTGCTCGCGGGCCTGATGTTCGTGATCGTGCGCGGCTTCGTCGATACCGCACTCAAGCTTGGCTACGCCAGCCCCGCGGCCACCATGACCGCCGCGGCGCACATGGTGCTCGTGGCCTTCGGCTGGGCGACGGTGATCTACGCGCTGATGGCCGCGGTGGACTACACGCACGAGCACTACGAGTTCATGAAGCAGCAGCGCATGTCGATCGACGAGATCCGGCAGGAATACAAGGAGGTGGAGGGCGATCCGGTCAACCAGTCGCGCCGCCGTTCCGCGCATTTCGAGGCGGTGTACGCCAGCCTGGGCGACCGCGTGCGCATGGCCTCGGCCGTGATCCATTCGGCCCGTACGGCCGTCGCGCTGCAGTACCTCGGCGAGAACGACCTGCCGCGCGTGATCGCACGCGGCGAGGGCGAGGTGGCCGCGCAGATCCGGCGTTTTGCCGGCGAGGGCCTGGTACCGATGGAGTTCGAGCCCTCGCTGGCCGAGCGCATCTATGCGGAGGTGCCGGTGGACCAGACCATTCCACGTTCGCTGTATGCACCCGTCGCCAGGCTCCTGCGTTGGGCGCAGGGCATCGGATGAAGCCGGCGCGGCGAGTTAGCCGGCGATGCCGTTCCTGGCCGAGGGTGGCTGCAGCGCATCGAGCGCGGCGAGCCTGCGGTAGTCGCCCGGCAGCACGGCATAGGTGCTCATGAAGGTCTTGTGCAGATGGCTCTGGTCGGTGAAGCCCGCCGCGTGCGCCGCATAGGTGACGTGGGCGCCGCCGGCGATGAGGTCGCGGGCATATTCGATGCGGTGGCCCACCAGCATCTCGTGCGGCGTGAAGCCCCAGGCGGCGGTGAACCGGCGCTGCACGTGCACGGGGTGCCAGCCGACCGCATCGGCCAGGCTGTCGAGCGTCATGCGTTGATGGAAGCCCGACGCGATCAGGGCATAGAGCCGGTTCAGGCGCTCGTCACCGCTGTCGGGGTGCGGGCGCTCCGTGTCGAGGGCACCGTCCTCCGTCGGCGACGGGGCGGGAAGCCATTGCGAGAGGCGCCGGCGCAGCAGTGCGCGGCCCGCCGCGATGTCCTCGGGGTCGCCGGTGCTCGTGGGGACGAAGAGCAGGCGATGGCATTCGAGGAATTCGAGCGCCGCGCAGGCGTCGATGAAGACCGAGACCCCCGCATCGTCCTCCAGCCGTGCCAACGGCGGGGCGTCGTCCGCGGGGCTGATGCAGCGCGCCACGGCGAGGCTGCAGAAGAGGGCGTCTTCGCGCCAGGCATGCGTGCGCGCCTGCACCGAGTGCCAGACATGCGGCGCGATTCGAAACAGTGCGCCCGGCGGCACGACGGTGACGTGGGTGCCGCTGCGTACCTGGAGTTCGGTGTCGGCCACCGCGAGCGTGAAGCCCACGTGCCGGTGCGGCCGGACTTCGCGATGGCGAAACCGGTTGGTCGTGAACTGGAGACCTGCGAGATCCGTGTCTCGCCAGTACTGGGAGGCGGGCAGTGCCATGGGACGGGGTATGTGCGGAGGTCGGGCGTTTGCCTCGCGCTGTGTGCAGCAAGCATGCCAGCGCCATCGTCATCTGTGAAGCCTCGGCCGGGCGAGGACCGCGAAGGCCGTGCATTGTTCAGGCGAAGGTACTCAGTTGGATGCACGAGCCCGGGCAAATGCGTCGGAAGCTAAAAATTTACAAGGCGATGACAACGCCCTTGCGGTACTTTGACCCAGGTCCGTCGTCCTCTCCGGCATGGCGGCACACCCATCAGGCCTTCCATGATTCTGTCCACCTTGTTTCATCGTGCCTCGCCTGCGTCGGCCTCCGAGGCGCAGGGATTCGATCCGGTGTCGCGACCGCAAGCGGAGCTGCAACCCGCGAATCCGGTTCCGCAGTTCTATGCCGAAGAACATCTGTACCTGCCGCGAAGCGTGCCGCCTCATGCCGGCGGCGTGCCGGCCATCGTCGGCAATCTGATGGACGCACCCGGCAGCGAAGCCCGCGCGGCGCTGGTGCGCAGCATGCTCCATGCGCTCGATTTCGACTGGCTGGGCTACGGCACGGTGGCGTACATGCGGGGCCACTGGTGGCCGCTGAGCTTCTTCACCGCCTACGCCAACCCTGAATGGACCAGGCGCTACTTCGCGCACAACTATTGCGGCGTCGACCTTCGGCAGCAGGGCGTGCCCGCGTCGAGCCTTCCACTGGCTTGGGACGTGGCCCGGCTCGAGGCGCTGGCGGCGGAGATTTCGGACGAGCTGAGCGAAGAGCGGCAGCGGTTCCTCGACGACCTGTATGCCAGCGGCATCCGCAGCGGGCTGCTGTTCCGCTTGGCGTCCCCCACGCACGTGAACCAGCACACGGTGATCAGCCTGCTGTCGCGCAGGCCCGGGAGCGACTGGATCAGCGACAGCGTGATCGGGCAGGGCCTGATCCTCGGGCTGGGCGTGCACGAATACGTGTCGCGCCACACGCGCATCGTCGGTGCGCCGGGCGCGGGCCGCATCGAGATCTCCGCGACGCAGCAGGACATCCTCCAGCAACTGCTCCAGGGGCGCAGCGACAAGGAGATCGCCAACCGGCTGGACCTGTCGTCCCACACCGTGGACTACCACATGCGGCAGCTGCGGCGCCGCTTTGCCGCGCGCAATCGGGTGCAGCTGGTGAATGCCGTGCAGCAGGGCGACAGCGATTTCGGAGTGCTCGGCGAGAACTGAGTTCGCCGGGAGGCTGTCCGTGCCTTCAATGCCCCAATTCGACTTGCCAGCCGGCGCGTCGACCGGACGCTGAACGCGCGATCCCGGACGGGCTGAAGCCCAGGCGGCGGCGAAACATGGTCGAGAACGCACCAGGGCTGTCGTAGCCGAGTTCGAGTGCGACGGCCGTCACCGGCTGCCCTTCGGCCAATCTGGAAAGCGCCGATATCAGGCAGGCATGCTGGCGCCACTCGCCGAAGGCCATGCCCGTCTCGGCGCGGAAGAAGCGCGTGAACGTGCGCTCGCTGCGGTGCAGTTGCTGCGCCCACTCGCCAGCAGTGGCGCGGATGTCGGGCGCGTAGAGAAACTCCACGCACAGGGCGTGAAGCGTGCTGTGCCTGGGCAGGGGCGCGAAGATCGGGAGCGTGGCCGCACGCGCGATCTCCGCGAGCGCGAGGCGCATCAGCAGGCCATCCCTGCCTTGTTTGTCATAGAGTGCCTGCACGTCCGTCGCCTCCAGCAGCAGTTGCCGTAGAAGGGGCGGGACGAGCAGCACTTCGCAGCGAGATCCGTCGCGCGGCGCTGCCTTCGGCTCGATGTAGAGGCTGCGTGTGCTGACGCCCACCATGCGTACGCGGTGCGGCTTGCCCGCCGGAATCCACACCCCGCAATGCGGAGGAACGACCCACGCGCCATCGTCCGTGCCCACCTCCATGAGGCCAGTCGCGCCGTAGAGGAATTGCGCTCGCCGATGCTGATGCATCTCCAGGAGCGTCCCGCGCGCGTAGTCGGTGCCGATGGCGAGCACTTCGCGCTCGAGTGCATCGACGCTGTCCAAAGGTACGTTTCTCATTGCTGTCCGCGGGTGTCCGCTGTTGGCTGAAACGCGAACATTCTTGTCCAGATTCCGAAAGCCGGACAGCGCCTGCAGCCATAACCTTTCAGGCATTGAAGGACGGATTGCGATGGAACTCTATCTTTGGCTTGTTGCCTGCGGCACGCTCGCCGGCGTGACTACGGTGCTCTTCGGTTTCGGTGGTGGCTTCGTGGTGGTTCCGCTGCTCTACCAGCTGCTGACGCACATGCGCGGACCGGAAACACCGGCTGCATCCCATGCGATGCAGATCGCGGTTGCTACCTCGACGTGCGTGATGATCTTCGGGTCGGCGATGGCAACGGCGAAGCACCAGCGCGCAGGATCGCTGGATTGGTCAGTCATCAAGCCGCTGGCCGTCGCCATCGCCGCCGGAAGCGTGCTCGGAGCGGCCACCGCGGCAGCAGTGCAGGGCAGTTGGTTGCGCTGGGCTTTCATCGCCTACGTCAGCCTGACCGTTCTGGACTGCTGGCTTCGGCCCGGCTTTCTCCTGCAGCCGGCGCAAGAGGCCCGGCCTGCCCGGGCACGAACCGCATTGACGGGCATCGTCATCGGCTGGATCGCGGCATTGCTTGGAGTGGGGGGCAGCGTCATGACGGTCCCGCTGCTTCGCCGCAGAGGGGTGAGCATGACCGGCGCGACGGCCATGGCCAATCCGCTGACGCTTCCCGTCGCCTTGGCCGGGACGGCGACTTACGCGGTGCTTTCCTGGGGTGGAATGACGTCCCTGGGGGCCGGGTATGTAGGCTATGTGGACCTGCGGGCGTTCCTTGCCCTGGTCGCCGGCTCGTATGCCGGGATACGCATGGCATCGCCGTTCATCGGGCGGATTCCCGATCGGGTACACGCCAGGGTGTATGTCGGGCTGCTGATTGCAGTAGTGGCGTCGATGTTGATCGGCTAGGCGAGGTGCCGGAGATCAGCCAAGTAGGGGCCCCGTCCGATCGGATCGGATTTAGTGAGGACTTCTTGAGAGCCTTAGGATCGCTTGGGACCCTTGGTTGGAGCGGGTGAAGGGAATCGAACCCTCGTATGAAGCTTGGGAAGCTGCCGTTCTACCATTGAACTACACCCGCATCTCGCAAACCGCCGATGGCAAGGCTGCAATCGGCGACAGGCGGGAGTATAGATGCATGCCATTCGAGGTTCGCGCCGCCGCGCGGACCAGCCGACCCAACACGCCATACCGAGCATGAAATCCAAGCCCACCCGACTCGCCCTCCATGCCTTTTTCGCCTTGGCAGCAGGCTCGGCCTTTGCCGGAACGATCACCTGCGTCCCCGCCCCAGGCGGCACAGGCCCGGCCCCCTGGATCCGCAAGATCGCCATCGACGAGCACTCGCGCACCGTCAACATGGACATCGTCCGTCACAGGACGAAGGACACGGACACCATGGGCAAGATGAGGGCCGATCTGCTGGGCATGGAAGAGACCCAGGGCGGCGAGCCCGCCTACGTCTTCAACGCGATTCCGGCCGCGGGCGACGAGGTCACGAACCTCTTCAAGCTGTTCAAGGCGGGTGAATGGCGGCTGATCAGCGCCGGGGTGGTGTTCATCGGCAAGGTGCCGACGCTGCGGGCGATCGAGCCGGGCAGGGTCTTCGATTGCAAGCGGTCGGACCTGGGATAGCCCGTCGGCAGCCGCCCTCGAAAATATTTTCGGGTGCTGCCTCTTTGGCGGGCATCGTGTTGCAGGCCACGCCAGGCAAGGCTTGCGAGCGATGCGCACACAGTTTTCCACAGCATTGTCCCCACCGAGGCGGGAAAACCTGTCATGGGCTTGTGGTAGAGGTGGTCTGAGGTGAGAAAAAGGGTAGCCCGAGGGTAGGCGCGTTCCGACAGACTCGGCGGCGCGCGGGGAGGAACATGGCTTGCACCGCATCTCCCTGCGGAAAGGAGCGTGAAATGACGTTCGACTTCTTGTTTCGCCCGAATCACACCGCGTACTTGCGACGCGCGGCGGCCCTCCTGGAAGAAGCCCAGATGGCGCGCATCGAGCATCAGGCGGCAGCAGAGCATCACAGCGCGCTTGCCCGGATGTACGCCGAACGCGTCAGGCGTCTTGAGAACGAGCTCTATCGCCAGCCGCAGGGCGCGGCGCATGGAGCAGGGCTGGCGACAGAAGCCGGCTCCGCGGACGAGCGGCCCCAGCTGTATTCGCTGGACGGAAGCCGCAAGCCGGGGCTGACCTCGGCCAGCTGAGCCAGCGTGCGGCGAGCCTCGGCTGGTGGGGGCCGCATTGCGGTGGGTAAAAAAATACCCGCCGAAGCGGGTTCGAGTTGCCCTTGTGGGCACGCTCCAAGCACTGACAGAGAGCTCTTCTTTTATGCGGCCCTGTTGCGTGACAGCGTCGGTATCGTCGGCGCTCGCCCTCTGAGCGCATGTCAGCCGGACACAGGTAGTCGCCGTAGGACACTTATTAAAACGTGAACTATTTGGCAAATTTGCGGAGATGCCGGGCCTTTGAGGGCCGCGCGGTCGTATTCATCGCTTCGAAGTGTCGGTCCCGTCCGACAAGGCGGCGGCGCATGAAGCCCTAGATTTTGTGGGCTCGCTTTGAAGTGCGAGTTCTCTGTGCGTGACAGCACCAAGAGGTTCAACCCAGCCTTCGCGCTGGGTTTTTTTTGCGGCGTCTTGTCGTTCCCCCTTCAGAAAAGCTCGAACCGGAAGGTCGTGGTCTGGGGCTGGCTCAGAAGCGGGGTCGCGATCTCGCTGGCATGCTCCCAGGCCTCGCGCCAGAGGCGGGCGTTGACGATCTGCGATTCGCTCATCGAGTCGATGCCGGATTCGAGCTGGTTCAGCCAGGCCCGGTAGCACTTCAGCAGGCGCGAGGAGGGGCCGATGCGCTGCTCGAGCAACCGCAGGAACGTGAAGCGCACCTCCATCAGGTCCCGTATGGTCAGGCTGGTGCCCTCCAGCCTGACTGTGTAGAGCTGCTCGCGGTTGGCTGTGTGATCGAACATCGGGACGCGCATGCAACAAGGCCGCGAACCGACTTGCCAGCAGCGCGATGCAGCCGCGCTTGTCCGAAGGTCTCAGGCCTTGTCTCTATCTGGGTAGAAAGGGGGGCGGAAATATTAGCCAAGCACCTGTTGTGCGAAATGGAATCCAGGTTCCGGTTTGCAGCTACACGGGAACGCCCTGCGTGCCGGTCAGCGCAGGAATACATGCTCCATGAACTGCCTGATCGGGTACTGGATCACCGTCTGCACCTTCGCCGGCAGCTCCAGCGGCCGCATCAGCATCTTGAGCGTGGTGCCCGGGCTCAGGTGGGTGCGGATGGTGTTGTTCATGTCGGCGCTCAGGCGCTGCACATAGGCCGTGTCGTCGGCGCGTTCGGGCGATCGTGTCCTGACCACGTGCCGGATCGCGCAGTCGGCGTCCTCGCTCTTGAGTTCGAGCGTGCGCCGGCCGATGGTGCCCATCACGCGCAGGCGGCCCAGTTTTTCCTGCTCGCGGTAGCGCCGGTAGTAGCGGTAGAAGTGCTTGTAGTGATTGACCTCGTCGGTGGCGATGCGGGTCGCCAGGTCCTGCAGCACGGGCTCGTCGGTGCAGCGGGCCATGGCGCGGTAGTAGGTGGCGGTGCCGGTCTCGACCACGCAGCGGGCGGTCATCTCGAGGCCTCGGGTGGGGGCGAGCAGCTCGACCTTGCAGTAGGTCGCGTACTCCTCCAGGAAGTTGCCGTAGGCGGTGTCCCAGTCGAACTCCGGCCACACGTGGCGCACGTAGGCGCGCAGGGCCTTGCCGTGCTGGAGCTCCTCGAGTTCCCAGTGCTGGGAGAGCCAGTCGGTGACTTCCTGGTCGCCCTGGAAGAAGTCGACCAGGTTATGCGTGTACAGGTCCGAGCCGCTCTCGATGAAGGAGGCGGAGGTCACCAGGTAGAAGAGGTTCTCGTCCGGGCGTACCTTGTCGAGCGCGATGCGCGAGAAATCCAGGTCTTCGATCGTCCAGTGCCGTTCGGCATCTTGGCTTGCCATGCGAACTCCTTGATCTTTTTGTCCGTACAAGTACGGATGGCGCAGACCGTCTTTGGTTCTCGTTTTTTGCGCCAGGACACATAGTAGCCGTGGAGTCCGGATCGTGCCGTCTTCCGGGAGGCCCCGGGCGGCGCGGGTGGCATGGCCAAACCTATAATCGTTTGTTCAAGCAAATCAAGCAGTTAGGCCGGTTCGCCGCAGTGGGTTCGACATGAGGGTCGCCATCGCCGCGCCGCCCTCGACGGCAGAAGACGAATCCAAAGATGAGCCAGCCCACATTCACGGTCGCGGACATCCGCAAGACCTTTATCGATTTCTTCGCTTCCAAGGGCCACACGGCCGTCGCGTCGAGCCCTCTCGTGCCGGGCAACGACCCGACGCTGATGTTCACCAATTCGGGCATGGTGCAGTTCAAGGACGTGTTCCTCGGCACCGACAAGCGCCCCTACAAGCGCGCGGCCTCCGTCCAGGCCTGCCTGCGCGCCGGCGGCAAGCACAACGACCTCGAGAACGTGGGCTACACCGCGCGCCACCACACTTTCTTCGAGATGCTGGGCAACTGGAGTTTCGGCGACTACTTCAAGCGCGAGTCGCTCACCTGGGGCTGGGAGCTGCTCACGCAGGTCTACAAGCTGCCGGCCGACAAGCTGCTGGCCACCGTCTACCACGAAGACGACGAGGCCTACGACATCTGGACCAAGGAAATCGGCCTGCCGCCCGAGCGCGTGATCCGCATCGGCGACAACAAGGGCGGCAAGTACAAGTCCGACAACTTCTGGATGATGGCCGACACCGGCCCCTGCGGTCCGTGCTCCGAGATCTTCTACGACCACGGCCCGCACATCCCCGGCGGCCCCCCGGGCAGCCCCGAGGAAGACGGCGATCGTTTCATCGAGATCTGGAACCACGTGTTCATGCAGTTCGACATGCAGGAAGACGGCAGCGTGGTGAAGCTGCCCGCTCCCTGCGTCGACACCGGCATGGGCCTGGAGCGCCTGGCCGCGATCCTGCAGCACGTGCACAGCAACTACGAGATCGACATCTTCGACGCGCTCATCAAGGCTGCAGCGAAGGCCACCGGCACGCAGGACCTGTCGAACAACTCGCTGAAGGTGATCGCCGACCACATCCGCGCCACCTCGTTCCTGGTGGCCGACGGCGTGATCCCGTCGAACGAAGGCCGCGGCTACGTGCAGCGCCGCATCATCCGCCGCGCCATCCGCCACGGCTACAAGCTGGGCCAGAAGAAGCCCTTCTTCCACAAGCTGGTGCCCGAGCTGGTGAAGCTCATGGGCGATGCATACCCCAAGCTCGTGGCCGATGAAAAGCGCATCACCGATACGCTGAAGGCCGAAGAAGAACGTTTCTTCGAGACGCTGGCCAACGGCATGGAAATCCTCGACGCGGCGCTGGCCGATGGCGCCAAGACGCTGCCCGGCGACGTGGCCTTCAAGCTGCACGACACCTACGGCTTCCCGCTCGACCTCTCGGCCGACGTGTGCCGCGAGCGCGGCGTGAGCGTCGACGAGGCCGGCTTCAACGCCGCCATGGAAAAGCAAAAGGCCGCTGGCCGCGCTGCCGGCAAGTTCAAGATGGATCGCGCCGTCGAATATGCCGGCGCCGGCAACACCTTCACCGGCTACGAGAGCCTGGAAGAAAGCGCCAAGGTCGTCGCGCTGTACTTCGAGGGCGCGGCCGTCAACGAGCTGAAAGAAGGCCAGAGCGGCATCGTCGTGCTCGATACCACGCCCTTCTATGCGGAAAGCGGCGGCCAGGTCGGCGACCAGGGCGTGCTCGTTGCCGAAGGCGTGCAGTTCGGCGTGGAAGACACGCAGAAGATTAAGTCCGACGTGTTCGGCCACCACGGCACCCAGACCCAGGGCACGCTGAAGGTCGGCGACGCGGTCAAGGCCGCGGTCGACACCGCGCGCCGCGCCGCCACCATGCGCAACCACTCGGTCACCCACCTGATGCACAAGGCCCTGCGCGAAGTGCTGGGCGGCCACGTGCAGCAGAAGGGGTCGCTGGTCGACGCCGACAAGACGCGCTTCGACTTCGCGCACAACGCGCCCGTCACGCACGAGCAGATCCTCGAGATCGAGAAGCGCGTGAACGCCGAGATCCTCGCCAACTCCGAGACGCACGCCCGCGTGATGGACATGGAGTCGGCCCAGAAGACCGGCGCGATGATGCTGTTCGGCGAGAAGTACGGCGAGACCGTGCGCGTGCTCGACATCGGCACCAGCCGCGAGCTGTGCGGCGGCACCCACGTGGGCCGCACGGGCGACATCGGCCTCTTCAAGATCGTCAGCGAAGGCGGCGTGGCCGCCGGCGTGCGCCGCATCGAGGCCGTCACCGGCGCCAACGCGCTTTCCTACCTGCAGGACCTGGAATCGACCGTGCAGAGCGTGGCCGCCACGCTCAAGTCGCCGGCCGCCGAGCTGCAGGGCCGGCTCTCGCAGGTGCTGGAGCAGGTGAGGGCGCTCGAACGCGAAGTGGGCGTGCTCAAGGGCAAGCTCGCTTCGTCGCAGGGCGACGAGCTCCTGTCGCAGGCCGTGGACGTCAAGGGCATCAAGGTGCTCGCTGCCAAGCTCGACGGCGCGGACGCCAAGACGCTGCGCGAGACCATGGACAAGCTCAAGGACAAGCTCAAGACCGCCGCCATCGTGCTGGCCGCCGTCGATGGCGACAAGGTGCAGATCGCGGCCGGCGTCACGGCCGACAGCACGGCCAAGGTCAAGGCCGGCGAGCTGGTCAACTTCGTGGCCCAGCAGGTCGGCGGCAAGGGCGGCGGCAAGGCCGACATGGCCATGGCCGGCGGCACCAACGCGGCGGGCCTTCCGGCCGCGCTGCAATCGGTGCAGGCCTGGGTCGCGGAACGCGCCTGACGGCCAGTCGCACAACCGGAACAAGCACGCCACCCATGCCAGAAGCGATCCCCGGTGAAGTGCTTGTGATGGGGGCGGGCACCATCGGGTGCTTCATCGGCGGAAGCCTGGCGGCAGCGGGCGTGCCCGTCACCTTCGTCGGCCGTCCGCGCGTGCTCGAGAAGCTCGCCAAGCATGGCCTGACGCTCACCGACATCGACGGCGCGAAGCGAACGTTGCCCGCCGACACGCTGCGCCTGTGCGGCCAGGTTCCCGTCGGCGCGCGGCCTTCGCTGGTGCTGCTGTGCGTGAAGAGCGGCGCAACTGCCGAGGCAGCGGGCGAGCTGGCCTTCGCGCTGCCGGCGGGTGCGGCGGTGATCTCGCTGCAGAACGGCATCTCCAACTGCGCGGCAGCCGCACAGACCGGCCCTTCGCTCAACGTGCGCGCGGGCATGGTTCCCTACAACGTGGCCGAGATCGGCCCGGGGGCCTTCCATCGCGGCACTCCCGGCCGGCTGGCCGCCGAAGACGACGCGGTGCTGCGCCCCTGGCTTCCCGTGTTCGAGCGCGCCGGCGTGCCGCTCGACCTGCATGCCGATCTGCTGCCCGTGCAGTGGGGCAAGCTCATGCTCAACCTCAACAACCCGGTCAACGCGCTCTCGGGCCTGCCGCTGCGCGAAGAGCTCATGCAGCGCGGCTACCGCCGCTGCTTCGCGTCGCTGATCGACGAGGCGCTTGGCATCCTCAAGGTCGCCGGCATCGCACCGGCGCAGGTCGCGGCGGTGCCGGCGCACCGGCTGGTGAGCCTGCTGCGATTGCCTGACTGGGTCTTCCGCATCGTTGCGGCTCGCATGCTGCGCATCGACGCCAAGGCGCGCTCCAGCATGGCCGACGACCTCGCGCTCGGCCGCCGCACCGAGATCGACGCGCTCAGCGGCGAGGTGGTGCGCCTCGCGCAGGAGCACGGCCTGAGCGCGCCGCGCAATTCGCGCATGGTCTCGCTGCTCGAGGCCTGGCCGCAACAGCCGAAGCGCTGGACGGCACGGCAATTGCAGGACGCGCTGGGCTTGTAGCGTTCGGCCCGGGGGCCTCGCTGGCGCACCGGGCAGGGTTGGCAGATGTGGCGCCATGCATCGAAGCGTGCGCGATGGTCGGCTTGCGTCGAAAAGCATCGATATCGCGCAGTGTTGCGCTACAAAAGAGACGGTGAGCCCAATGAGGTGTGTGTCGTCGATTGATCTCTCGGAGTGCGAATGTTGTTGATGCGTCCGCTCTTCTTGCTTGCGCTGTCTGGCTTGGTCACTTACCTGGTCGAGTTCTACAGCTTTGCTCTTGCTCATTCGGGGGCCGGCATTCTTGTAGTGCTGGTTTGTCCCGGCATCTTGGTCATTGTTGCCAACTGGTTGACTGGCGTGCCAGGTTGGGCCGCTGCTGTAGCAGTCAATGCGGTCTGCTACGAGTTGGTTTGGCGACTCGTCCTCCTGAGCAGGCGCAAAGAGCCCCTCGATCGCGCGAGTGACAAGGCGCGAGGCTCTGATTGATAGCCAATAGGAATTTCCGCAAAGTGGTGTCAATCCGATCGGCAAGAAGCGCGTAGCTCAGATCGAACGAATTGGTCGTCTGAAGTCCCCAACTCAGCATCGAACTACCACAACTCAATGCAACCGGCGACCTCGCAGACCATGAAAGCACTGCTCAAGACCGCTCTGGTGATTGGCGCCTTCGTCATTGGAGGCTGGTTGCTTCCCATGCTGGTTTGCGCACTTCCCGGAATTTCGGATTCGCTGGTCTGCGGTCACAATTTTTGGGTATTGATCCCGCCATGTGCGCTACTTGGCGCGATTGCTGCATGGCTTGCCGTGCAGCGAATCCGATAGCGCATCTTGCAACCCCTGCGGCAATCCGAGCTCATTGGATTTGCCGGTGTTCCTTGCATGTACCCTCGGCGACATCGCAGCAGCTTTCAAAGGGTTGTTCTCATGCAGGTCCTGATTCTCGGCAGCGGTGTCATCGGTACCTCGATGGCCTATTACCTGGCGCGCACCGGGCACGAGGTAACGGTGCTGGAGCGCCAGCCGGCGCCCGCGCTTGAAACCAGCTTCGCCAACGCTGGGGAGGTCTCGCCGGGCTACTCGGCGCCATGGGCCGGGCCCGGCGTGCCGGTCAAGGCCGTCAAGTGGATGCTGATGCAGCACAGCCCGCTGGTCATCAAGCCCATGCTCGATCCGGCGATGTGGCGCTGGGGCCTTTCGATGCTGCGCAACTGCACGCAGGCGCGCTACGAGATCAACAAGAGCCGCATGGTTCGGCTCGCCGAATACAGCCGCGATTGCCTGAAGGAGTTGCGCGCCGACACAGGCATCGCCTACGACGAGCGCATGCAGGGCACGCTGCAGTTGTTCCGCACGCAGCAGCAGCTCGACGGCACCTCGAAGGACGTCGAAGTGCTCCAGGCCTCGGGCGTGCCCTACCAGCTGCTCGACCGCGAGGGCTGCGTGCAGTACGAGCCCGCGCTCGCGGCGGTGAAGGGCAAGTTCGTCGGCGGCCTGCGGCTGCCGGGCGACGAGACCGGCGACTGTTTCAAGTTCACGCAGGCGCTGGCCAGGCTGGCTGAGGCCGAGGGCGTGAAGTTCAGGTTCGGCGTGAACATCCAGGCTCTCGAACACGATGCGGCCAGGGGCATCACTGCGGTGCGCACCGATACCGGCAGCTTCACGGCAGAGCGCTACGTGGTCGCCCTCGGCAGCTATTCGCCCGCGCTCGTCAGGCCGCTGGGCATCCGGCTGCCGGTGTATCCGGTCAAGGGTTTCTCGATCACCGTGCCGATCACCGACGCGGGCGGCGCGCCCGAATCGACGGTGATGGACGAGACCTTCAAGGTGGCGGTCACGCGCCTGGGCGATCGCATCCGCGTGGGCGGCACCGCGCAGCTCTCGGGCTTCGACCTGCGGCTCAACGAGCGCCGGCGCGACACGCTCGAGCACGTCGTGACCGACCTGTTCCCCAAGGGCGGCAACGTGCGCGACGCCTCCTTCTGGACCGGCCTGCGCCCCATGACGCCCGACGGCACGCCCGTGATCGGCGCCACCCGCGTTCCCAACCTGATGCTCAGCACAGGCCACGGCACCCTCGGTTGGACCATGGCCGCAGGCACTGGCCGCGTGATGGCCGACCTGATCGCGGGCAGGGCGCCAGCGATCGACATGGAAGGCCTGACCGTGGCGCGCTACGGCGGCTGAGGCTCTTCCTTCCCTCCTTGCGCCAATGCAGGGCGGCCCGAAAAGGCCGCCCTGTTTTCGTTGTGACACAAGGATTCGGGTTTTCCCTTAGTCATGAAGTTGTCTTCTTCGATATTCTTCGTGGCGTTCCATTAATAAATCGTTGTTTCTTTAGTGAAACAAAACCGAGCCAAACGGACACGATGAAACAGACACGCCGCCTTGCCATCGCCGCCGCCATTTCCATGGCCGCCGCTTGCGCCTCCGGACTCGCCTGGGCAGCCGACAGCTACCCGGCCAAGCCGATCACGCTGGTCGTCGCCTATCCGGCCGGTGGCGACACCGACGCGCTGGCGCGGCTGTTTGCCGAGAAGCTGTCGACGCGCGTCGGCCAGCCCGTGGTGGTCGACAACCGCCCCGGCGCCAGCGGCATCATCGGCAGCGCCTACGTGTCGAAGGCCACGCCCGACGGCTACACGCTGCTGCTCGCGCCCAGCACCTTCTCGATCGCGCAGCTGGTGCTCAAGACCAACGGCTCGGGCTACGACGTGCTCAGCGGCTTCACCCCCATCGTGCAGACGGGCAGCCAGCCGCTGTTCCTGGTGGCCGGCGGCAACAGCGGTCTCGCGACGGTGAAAGACGCCGTGGCCGCCGCCAAGGGCGGCAAGACGCTGAGCTACGCGAGCCCTGGCAGCGGCTCGCCGATGCACATCCTGGGCGAGATGTTCGCCCGCGCCTCCGGCACCACGCTCGCGCACGTGCCCTACAAGGGCGTGGCGCCCGCCATCAACGACGTGCTGGGCGGCCACGTGCCCGTCACCTTCATCACGCTGGGCCCAGTGGCGCCGTACATCGCCAACGGCAAGCTGCGCCCGCTGGCCGTGGCCTCGGCCCAGCGCTCGCCGCTCGCGCCCAACGTGCCGACGCTGGCAGAGCAGGGCTACAAGGACGTCGAAGTGACGGCCTGGAACGGCCTCTGGGGCCCGCGCAACCTGCCGCCCGAGATCGTGAAGACGCTCAACGGCCACTTCAACGAGATCCTGAAGATGCCCGAGATCGTCTCGCGCATGGCGGTGCTCGGTACCACGCCCGTGGGCGGCGACGCCGACGTGCTCGGCAAGACCAATGCCGCCGACTACGCGCGCTTCGGCAAGGTCATCAAGGAGCTCGGCATCCAGGCCGACTGATCTTCCGGTCTTCGTTTCCACCAGCTTCATTCCATGACCGACCTCAAAGCCATCGCCGACCCATCGAGCCTGCAGGCGCTGCTCGCCGAGATGCCCGCCAACCTGCTGGCCGGCCGCCGCGTGCTCGTGACCGGCGGCGCGCGCGGCCTGGGGCTCGCCTTCGCCCAGTGCATCGCCGCCGCGGGTGCCAGCGTGGTGCTGGCCGACATCCTCGGCGAGCTGGCCGAGACCGAGGCGAAGGCGCTGCGCGAAGCGGGCCGCAACGCTCATGCGCTGCCCGTCGACTTGGTCAACCCCGGCTCCATCGTGGCCTGCGCCGACGAAGCCATCCGCCTGCTCGGCGGCCTCGACGGCCTGGTCAACAACGCTGCCATCACCAACTCGGGCGGCCGCGACGCGCACCAGCTCGAGATCGACGTGTGGGACCGCGTGATGAACGTCAACGTACGCGGCAGCTGGCTCATGGGCCGAGCCTGCCGCCGGGCGCTGGCCGAAAGCGGTCGCGGCTCTGTCGTCAACCTCGCTTCCGACACCGCGCTGTGGGGCGCACCCAACCTGCTGGCCTACGCGTCGAGCAAGGGCGCGGTCATTTCCATGACGCGCTCGCTGGCGCGCGAATGGGGCGGCGACAACATCACCGTCAACGCCGTGGCGCCGGGCCTCACGCTGGTCGAGGCCACCGAATACGTGCCGATGGCGCGCCACCAGAAGTACCTCGAAGGCCGCGCCATCCCGCGCGAGCAGCAGGCCGCCGACGTGTGCGGCGCCACCGTCTTCCTTCTTTCGGGGCTCGCGCGCTTCGTGACAGGCCAGCTTCTGGCCGTCAACGGCGGCTTTGCGATGCACTGAGAACGAACGCACAACGAACGAACGCCCCCGATTTTTCCGACCAAGGAGTGAACCCCATGAGCGACCTGTCCGAACAGCAGAAGATCAACCCCGCTGCCGCCAGCACCCTGGCCCAGCCCGAAGGCAGCAGCCTCGCGGAGTGGATGAACACCCGCATCGCGCGCTACGAGACCCGCAAATACGACTGGGACGCGCTGAAGTTCCAGGCCGACTTCGACCCGAAGTTCCGCCGCGCCCAGATGCGCTACGTGGGCACCGGCGGCACCGGCGTCGCGGCCGACGTCAACACCGTGCCCGCCGAGCACTTCACCTTCTCGACCATGGTGATCCCCGCCGGCCACGAAGGCCCGCCGCACCTGCACACCGACGTGGAGGAAGTGTTCTTCCTGATCCGCGGCAAGCTCAAGGTGGTGATCGAGAAGGACGGCGAGCGCTTCGAGACCATCATGACCGACCGCGACCTGATCTCGGTGCCGCCCGGCGTGTACCGCGAGGAGATCAACATCGGCGACGAAGACGCGCTGATGTGCGTGATGCTCGGCGCGAAGAAGCCGGTTACGCCGACGTACCCCGCCGACCACCCGCTGGCCAAGATCAAGCGCTGAGCGGACGCACGGCCATGAACCTCTCCACCGACGCCCTGAATCTGCCGGCCTCCGAGCTGGCAAGGCTCGACGCCAGCTTTCCGTCCCGCGATGTCGCGGTCGGCGGCGGCGCCGTGGTGTCGGTGCGCGAATGCGGCAAGGGGCCGGCCATCGTGTGCCTGCACGGCATCGGTTCGGGCGCGGCATCGTGGATCGACACCGCCGCGCTGCTCGCGGCGCAGGCTCGCGTGATCGCCTGGGATGCGCCGGGCTATGGCAACTCGACGCCGCTCGAAGCCGCCGCGCCGGCCGCCGCCGACTACGCGGCGCGGCTGGGCCGACTGCTCGACGCGCTCGGCATCGACTCGTGCGTGCTGGTCGGCCATTCGCTGGGTGCGATCACCGCCGCGTCGGCCGCGCGCAGCGATGCGCGCATCCGCCGGCTGGTGCTTGTCAGCCCGGCCATCGGTTACGGCGCTGCCTCGCGCGCGGAGGCGCGGGCCAAGGTCCGCACCGAGCGCCTCGCCACACTCGACGAGCTCGGCATCGCCGGCATGGCCGCCAGGCGCTCCGGGCGGCTGGTTTCCGACAAGGCCAGCGAGCACGCCCGCCAGTGGGTGCGCTGGAACATGGCCCGCCTGAACGACCACGGCTACCGCCAGGCTGTCGAGCTTCTGTGCAATGCCGACCTGCTGGCCGACCTGCCGCCGCCCATGCCGGTGCGCGTGGCCTGCGGCGCGCTCGACGTTGTCACGCCCCCGGCGGCATGCGAAGAAGTCGCGCGCCGGTGCGGAGTGCGGCTCGAATTGTTGGACGATGCGGGCCACGCCGGCTATGTGGAGCAACCGCAAGCCGTCGCGAAGCTGCTGAGCGAATCCCTCGCCGGCTGACCGCAACCACTACAGAGACATCCAAGGAAGGAAACACAGGCATGGCCAGCAACAACAACGACGGCAACGAGGCGATGGAAGAGGCCGCCGACCGCTACAACGTGCCCGCGCTGGAGCGCGGACTGCGCGTGCTGTGCGAGTTCAGCCGCGAAAGCCGCACGCTTTCGGCGCCCGAACTGGCGCGCCGCTTCGACCTGCCGCGCTCCACCGTCTTCCGCCTGCTCACCACGCTGGAGAACATGGGCTTTCTCGAGCGCACCGAGGGCGGGCGCGACTACCGCCTGGGCCTGGCTGTGCTGCGCCTGGGCTTCGAATACCTGGCCTCGCTGGAGCTCACCCAGCTCGGCACGCCGCTGCTCAACCGGCTGTGCGACGAGCTGCGCACGCCCTGCAACCTGGTGGTGCGCGACGGCCGCTCCATCGTCTACGTGGCCAAGGTGGCGCCGCCCACGCCCTTCGCCAGCTCGGTCACCGTGGGCACGCGGCTGCCGGCCCATGCCACGGTGCTGGGCCGCATCCTGCTCGAAGACCTCACGCTGCCGCAGCTGCGCGCCCTCTATCCGGAAGACAAGCTCGAAACCTTCTCGCCGAGCACGCCCAAGACCGTGAACGAGCTCTTCGACATGGTGCAGGCCGACCGCCAGCGCGGCTACGTGCTGGGCGAGGGCTTCTTCGAATCGAACATCTCCAGCATCGCCGCGCCGGTGCGCGACCACAGCGGCCACATCGTGGCGGCGCTGGGCGCCACCGTCACCGCCAGCCACATCGAGGAGAGCCGCATCGACGAGATGGTGCAGCGCGTGCGCGGCACCGCCGACGAGATCTCCGGCCTGCTCAATTACTCGCCCACGCGCACCGCCAACGTGGTGCCGCTGCGCTCAGCCTGACACCGGGACCATGACAACCCCAGCTCTTCCTTCCTCCTTCTTCGCCGCCGATGCGCTGGCCGGCCGCGTGGCCGTGGTCACGGGCGGCTCGTCGGGCATCGGCCTGGCCACCGTCGAGTTGCTGCTGGGCTGCGGCTCCGCGGTCGCGCTGTGCGGCCGCAATGTCGAGCGGCTCGATGGCGCCGTGGCCGGCCTGCGTGCGCAGTTCACCGGCGCGAAGCTCTTCGCGCAGACCTGCGATGTGCTCGACGCCGCCTCGGTTCGCTCCTTCGCCGCTGCCAGCGAAGCCGCGCTCGGCCCGGCCTCGATGCTGGTCAACAACGCGGGGCAGGGCCGGGTCTCGACCTTCGCGGACACCGACGACAAAGCCTGGACCGAAGAGCTGAACCTGAAATTCTTCTCGGTCATCAACCCCACGCGCGCCTTCCTGCCGCAACTCGCGGCGCAACGCGCCGCGCTGGGCGATGCCTCCATCGTCTGCGCCAACTCGCTGCTGGCGCGCCAGCCCGAGCCGCACATGGTTGCCACCTCGGCCGCGCGCGCCGGGCTGCTGAACCTGGTGCGTTCCATGGCCACCGAGTTCGCGCCGCAGGGCGTGCGCGTCAACGGCATCCTGATCGGCCTCGTGGAGTCGGGCCAGTGGCGCCGCCGCTTCGAGGCGCGCGAAGACAAGTCGCTCGACTGGGCCGCATGGAGCGGCCAGCTCGCGAAGAACAAACACATCCCGCTGGGTCGCCTGGGGCTTCCGACCGAAGCCGCGCGGGCGATCCTTTTCCTGGCTTCACCCCTCGCGTCGTACACGACGGGCAGCCACATCGACATTTCCGGAGGCCTGTCACGCCATGCATAACCCCAACAACACCGTCACCGTCGGCGCCGTCGTCGCCGCTTTCCTCGAACAGTGCGGCGTCAAGGCGGCCTTCGGCGTGATCTCGATCCACAACATGCCGATCCTCGACGCCTTCGCGCAGCGCGGCACGGTGCGTTTCATCTCGGCGCGCGGAGAGGCCGGCGCGGGCAACATGGCCGACGCCTACGCACGTTCCACCGCCAGCCTGGGCGTGTGCATCACCAGCACCGGGCCCGCCGCAGGCAACATCGCGGGCAGCATGGTCGAGGCCCTGACAGCCGGCGCGCCTGTGCTGCACATCACCGGCCAGATCGAGACGCCGTACCTCGACAAGGGCATGTCTTACATCCACGAGGCGCCCGACCAGCTCACGATGCTCAAGGCCGTGTCGAAGGCCGCGCTGCGCGTGCGCAGCGTCGAGACGGTGCTTGGCACGCTCAAGCGCGCGGTGCAGCTCGCGCTGACGGCGCCGACCGGCCCGGTCAGCGTCGAGATCCCGATCGACATCCAGTCGGCGCTGACCACGATGCCGGCCGACCTGTCGCCGCTGCCCATCGAGCGCCCCGTGCCGTCGGCCGCCGCGCTCGACGCGCTGGCCGCGCGCCTCGCCGTTGCCAGGCGCCCGATGCTGTGGGTCGGCGGCGGTGCCCGCCATGCCCGCGCCGCCATCCAGCGCCTGCAGAAACTCGGCTTCGGTGTCGTCACCACGACGCAGGGCCGCGGCACGGTGCCCGAGGACGACGCCGGTTCGCTCGGCGCCTACAACATCCAGAAGCCGGTCGAGGCCCTCTACCAGACCTGCGACGCGATGCTCGTGGTCGGTTCGCGCCTGCGCGGCAATGAAACGCTCAAGTACGAACTGAAACTGCCCCGCCCGCTGTACCGCATCGACGTCGACGCCGCCGCCGAAGGCCGCTGCTACGCGTCCGAAGCCTTCGTCTGCGGCGACTCCGCGCTGGCCCTCGAAGGCCTGGCCGACCGCCTCGAAGCCGCCAGTTACAAGGCCGACCCGCAACTGCTGGTCGACCTGCGCGCCGCGCACGACCAGGCGGTTGCGGCGCTGCGCGACGGCCTCGGCCCTTACGCCGAACTCGTGCGCCAGCTCCAGTCGGCGGCCGGCCGCAACTTCAACTGGGTGCGCGACGTGACCGTCTCCAACAGCACCTGGGGCAATCGCGAGCTGCGCGTCTTCGAACCGAGCGCGGGCGTGCACGCCACGGGCGGCGGCATCGGCCAGGGCATGCCGATGGCCATCGGCGCGGCCATCGGCGCGGCGGTGACGGGCTCGGGCCGCAAGACCTTCTGCCTGGCCGGCGACGGCGGCTTCATCCTGAACCTGGGCGAGCTGGCCTGCATGGTGCAGGAGAAGGCGCCCATGGTGATCGTGCTCATGAACGACAAGAGCTACGGCGTCATCAAGAACATCCAGGACGCGCAATACGGCGGGCGCCAGTGCTACGCCGAGCTGCACACGCCCGACTACGACCTGCTGTGCAAGTCGATCGCGCTGCCGCATGCCCGCGTGCAGGACCTGGCCGACCTGCCCGCACGCATCGGCGAGGCGCTAGCGGGCGAAGGTCCGTTCCTGCTGGAGATCGACATGCTCTCGATCGGCAGCTTCAAGACCACCTTCGCCGGCCCGCCGACCAATACGGTCACGCAGATCCCGGCGCTCGGCACGGTGGGCAAGTGAGCGAAGGCCGTTCCATGCCCACGCCCACGCGCATCGCACTCATCGGCTGCGGAGCCATCGGCACCTCGGTGCTGCAACTGCTCCACGGCGATCCCGCGCTGAAGGTGGTGGCTGTCGTCGTGCCCGCCGACGCCATCGCCGCCGCGCAGAAGGCTGCACCCGACGCGCAGGTAGGCAGCGCCTTGCCCGCCGACGGCATCGACCTCGTGGTCGAGACGGCCGGCCATGCCGCCATCGAGCAGCATGTGCTGCCGGCGCTGGCACGCGGCACGCCCTGCGTGGTCGCGTCGGTCGGTGCGCTGTCGGCCACCGGCCTTGCGGAGAAGCTCGAAGCCGCGGCGGTTGCCGGCAGGACGCAGGTGCAGCTGATTCCCGGCGCCATCGGCGCCATCGACGCGCTGGCTGCCGCCCGCATCGGTGGCCTCGACAGCGTGCGCTACACAGGCCGCAAGCCGCCGCAGGCGTGGAAGGGCACGCCGGCCGAACAGGGACGCGACCTCGGCGCGCTGGCGTGCGAAACCGTGATCTTCGAAGGCAGCGCGCGCGAAGCGGCCTTGCTCTATCCGAAGAACGCCAACGTGGCCGCCACCGTCTCGCTCGCGGGGCTGGGGCTCGACCGCACGATGGTGCGGCTCATTGCCGACCCCGCCACCGCCGAGAACGTTCACACCGTCGAAGCCGAGGGCGCCTTCGGCAGCTTCGAGCTGACCATGCGCAACAAGCCGCTCGCGGCCAACCCCAAGACCTCCGCGCTCACCGTCTACAGCGCCGTGCGCGCGCTGCGCAACCGCGTGGCCGCGCTCGCCATCTGAGCCCGACATTCCATGATTTCTTCCGAACTCCTTCCGATCTGCATCGCCGGCGAATGGCGCCTGGGCGGCGGCGACATCTACGAAAGCCTCTACCCGGCCACCGGCGAGCCCATCGCGCGCCTGCGGGCCGCGAGCCTGGCCGACGTCGAGGAAGCCATTGCCGGCGCCGATCGCGCATTCCGCACCAGCGGCTGGGCCCAGCGCCTGCCGCACGAGCGCGCGGCCGCGCTGCACCGCGTGGCGCAGCTGATCCGCGAAGAGAGCGAATCGCTCGCGCAGAAGCAGCGCCTGGACAACGGCAAGCCGATCAACGAAACCCGCAACCTGGTGGCGAGCGCCGCCGGTACCTTCCAGTTCTTCGCCGCCGCGCTGGAGACACTGGAGGAAACCATCACGCCGTCGCGCGGCGCCTTCGTGACCATGAGCGTGCACGAGCCCATGGGCGTGGTCGCCGCCATCACGCCGTGGAACTCGCCCATCGCCAGCGAGGCGCAGAAGCTGGCGCCCGCGCTGGCGGCAGGCAACGCGGTGGTCGTGAAGCCCGCCGAAGTCACGCCGCTGATGGCGCTGGAGCTGGCCCGCATCTGCGAGAAGGCCGGCGTGCCCAGGGGCATCGTCAGCGTGCTGCCGGGCAGGGGCTCGGTGATCGGCGACGCGATCACCAAGCATCCGCTGGTCAAGCGTGTGTCGTTCACCGGCGGCACCACCACCGGCAAGCACATCGCCCACATCGCGGCCGACAAGATGATGCCGGTGTCGCTGGAGCTCGGCGGCAAGTCGCCGACCATGGTGCTGGACGACGCCGACCTCGACCACGCGGTCAACGGCGTGCTCTACGGCATCTTCAGCTCGTCGGGCGAGTCGTGCATCGCGGGCTCACGCCTCTTCGTGGCGCGGAGCATCTACGACGAGTTCCTCACGCGGCTGGCCGAAGGCGCCAATGCGCTGCGCGTGGGCGATCCGGCATCGGAGCGCACACAGATGGGCCCGCTGATCACGGCGAAACACCGCGAGGGCATCGAGCGCTACGTGGAGCTGGGCGTGTCCGAAGGCGGCAGGATTCGCACGGGCGGCGTACGCCCGCATGGCGACGGCTATGACCGGGGCTACTTCTACAAGCCGACCATCCTCGAAGGCCTGAGCAACGGCGCCCGCATCAGCCAGGAGGAAATCTTCGGCCCGGTGCTGGTGGCCATGCCCTTCGACAGCGAGGAAGAGCTGATCGCGCAGGCCAACGACAGCGTCTATGCGCTGGCTGCCGGCGTGTGGAGCCGCGACTTCAAGCGCGCCTGGAAGCTGGGCCGCGCGGTGCAGGCCGGCACGGTCTGGGTCAACACCTACAAGCAGTTCTCCGTGTCCACGCCCTTCGGTGGCTGGCGCGACAGCGGCCTGGGCCGCGAGAAGGGCCGCGAAGGCATCTTCCAGTACATGGAGCAGAAGAGCATGTACTGGGGCACCAACGAACAGCCGCTCCCCTGGGCGAACTGAAGAGGACCGCACCATGAGCGTACTTGGCATCGACCAGATCACCTACGGCGCGGACGACCTGCCCGCCTGCCGCCAGTTCTTCCAGGACTGGGGCCTTTCGCTGAAGTCGGAGGCCGCCGACGAACTCGTCTTCGAATGCCTCAACGGCTGCAAGGTGGTGGTCGCCGCGCTGGACAAGCCGGGCCTGCCGCCCGCGATGGAAGAGGGTCCGACGCTGCGCGAAGTGGTGTGGGGCGTGGAAAGCGAGGCGGACCTCGCCCGCTACGCCGACGCCATCGCGCAAGACCCGGGCTTCTTCGACACCACGGTGGACGGCGCGCGTCGTATCGGCTGCATCGATCCCAGCGGCCTGGCAGTGCGCCTGCAGGTCGGCCGCAAGCATGCAGTGCAGGTGGAGTGCGGCGCCATGAACACCTGGAACGCCAAGCCGCGCGTCAACCAAGCCGCGCCGATCTACGAGCGCGCCGTGCCCATCGAGGTCGGCCACGTCGTGTTCTTCGTGAGCGACGTGAAGGCCACCAGCGCCTTCTACGCCGATCGCTTCGGATTCGTGGCCTCCGACAGCTACCCCAACCGCGGCGCCTTCATGCGCTGCGCGGCCGAGGGCGGTCACCACGACCTGTTCCTGCTGCAGATTCCCTCGGGCAAGCGTGGGCTGAACCATGTGGCCTTCACCGTGCGCGACATCCACGAGGTGTTCGGCGGCGGGCTGCACTTCTCGCGCTGCGGCTGGGAAACCCAGCTCGGCCCGGGCCGCCACCCGGTGTCGTCCGCCTACTTCTGGTACTTCAAGAACCCGGCGGGCGGCCTCATCGAGTACTACGCCGACGAAGACCAGCTCACCGCCGACTGGCAGCCGCGCGAGTTCGAGCCGGGCCCCACGGTCTTCGCCGAATGGGCGGTGGACGGCGGCCTCGACGGCAACACCCGCCGCCAGAAGAACGCGGAAGGTCCCAAGGGCGCCTTCCTGACCGAAAAGAAATGAACTCCTCGACTCCCATGCAACGACGTTTTTCCTTCTCCGTCCTGTTCGCCGCACTCACGGCCTTCACGCTCGCCGCGCCCGTGCACGCGCAGCAGAGCGAGGCCCAGAAGCAGCTCTCCAGCGAGCGCTTCACCATCATCTCGCCGTTCCCGCCGGGCGGCCCTGTCGACACGCTGGCCCGCGTGCTCTCCGACGGCCTGGCCAAGCGTTACGGCCAAGCGGCGGTGGTCGACAACCAGGTGGGCGCGGCCGGCAACATCGGCATGGAGAAGGTCAAGCGCGCCAAGGGCGACGGCCACACGCTGCTGGTGATCCCGGCGGGCAACGTCACCATCAACCCGACGCTGATGCCCAACTTCCCCTTCGACATGGCGAAGGACTTCGTGCCCGTCACCATGCTCGCGAAGGCGCCCAACGTGCTGGTGGCCTCGCCCGAATCGGGCATCAGGAATGCGAAGGACCTGGTGGCGCAGGCCAAGGCCAAGCCCGGCACGCTCTCGTATGCCTCGCCCGGCGTGGGCAGCGGCCTGCACCTGGCGGGCGAACTCTTCAAGCAGCAGGCCGGCATCGACATGCTGCACGTGCCCTACAAGGGCACGGCGCCTGCGCTCAACGACGTGCTCGGCGGCACCGTGCCGCTGATGTTCAGCAACCTGCCGGCGACGCTGCCCTTCCTGAAGAACGGCAAGCTGGTGGCCATCGGCGTGACCGAGGCCAAGCGCAGCGCGGCGGCGCCGGAGATTCCGACGCTGGCGGAGCAGGGCATCCAGGGCGTGACCGTGACCTCGTGGTACGGCCTCATGGCGCCCAAGGGCACGCCGCCGGCGGTTGTCGAGCAACTCGCCAAGGACGCGGCCGAGATGCTGTCGAAGCCCGATGTGCGCGAGCGCCTGAAGCTGCAGGGCATGACCGACGCGGCCATGAAGCCGGCCGAGTTCGCCACCTACATCCGCGATGAGACGGCGGTGTGGGCCAAGATCATCAAGGCCCGCAACATCGTCGCCGAGTGAGCCGGCGCAGGAACGAAGGCAAAGTCTCATGAAGACCACCAGCGAATCCACCATCGGCATCGTCGGCGCGGGCATCGGCGGGCTCGTCGCGGCCATCGCGCTGCGGCGCGCAGGCCACGACGTGGTCGTGTTCGAGCAGGCGAAGCAGTTCGCCCGCGTCGGCGCCGACATCAACCTCACGCCCAACGCCGTGCGCGCGCTCGACGGCCTCGGCGTGGGCGAGGCGGCCCGCGTGACGGCGGCGCGTCCCTCGCACCGCATCAGCCGCACCTACGACACCGGCGAGGAAACCTCGCGCCTGGAGATGGCCGAGACCGCCGAGCAGCGCTACGGCGCGCCGCAGCTCACCATCCACCGCGCCGACCTGCTGGCGGCGCTGGCCGGCATGTTCCCGGTGGAGCAGGTCGCGCTCGGCAAACGCGCCGAGAAGATCGCGGCCGATGAGAAGGGCGTGAGCCTTTCGTTCGCGGATGGCACCGAGGCGCGCGTCGGCGCGCTGATCGGCGCCGACGGCATCCACTCCTGCGTGCGCACGGCGATGTTCGGCGCCGAGAGCCCGCGCTTCACCGGCATCGTGGCGTACCGCGCCGTGGTGCCCGCCGAGCGCGTGGCCGGCGTGCCCAACCTCGGCGCCTTCACCAAGTGGTGGGGGCCGAATCCGCAGAGCCAGATCGTCACCTTCCCGCTGAACCGGGGCAAGGACATCTTCATCTTCGCCACCACGCCGCAGGACAGCTGGCACCTGGAGTCGTGGACCGCGCCGGGCAGCGTCGACGAGCTGCGCGAGCAGTACGTGGCCTACCACCCCGAGGCGCGCGCGCTGCTCGACGCCTGCGACACGGTGCTGAAAACCGCGCTGTACGAGCGCGACCCGATGCCCGCCTGGACGCGAGGCCGCATGGCGCTGCTGGGCGACGCCGCGCACCCGATGCTGCCCTTCATGGCGCAGGGCGCGGGCATGGCCATCGAAGATGCCGTGGTGCTGTCGCGCCACCTCGACGGCGTGGCGATGGCCGACCTGCCGGCCGCGCTGCAGGGCTTCGAGACCGCCCGCATCGAGCGCGCCAGCCAGGTGCAGCTCGGCTCGCGCGGCAACAACTGGCTGCGCGAAGGCGGCAACGCCGACTGGGTCTACGGCTACGACGCCTGGGCCGCGCCGCTCGCGACACCGGCCATGGCCGCCGTAGCAGCAGCAACAGCAGCCTGATTCTTCATTTCACCTCGCCCCACGGAGGCACACGATGCAAACCCAAGACCGCTACCTGCAACCGCACCAGGCGCGCCGTCGCCCCGCGACCACCTACGAAGACCTGCTGGGCGACGTGATCGAGCGCGCCTTCGCAGATGGCATCCACGACCTGCCGGGGCTGGTGCAGCGCCTGAACGACAGCGGCCTCGCCACGCCGGGCGGCCAGCAGTGGACCGAAGAGCTCTACCGCAAGGAAATGGCCGCGCTGGCTGCCTGAGAGGGAAAAGGAACATCATGACCATCGCCATCCACCCCGTTCCCGCGGACCCGGTCGACCATCTGCTCGAGATCGGCCTGAAGGACCTCTGGTATCCGATCTGCCCCTCGGATTTCATCAAGGAGAACCCCGTCTCCCTGCGCCGCCTCGGCCGCAAGCTTGCGCTGTGGCGCGACGGCGAGGGTGTGCTGCATGCGCTGGAAGACCGCTGCCCGCACCGCGGCGCGCCGCTGTCGCAGGGCGTGGTGCTGGGCGACCGGCTCTCGTGCCCGTATCACGGCGTGGAAGTGCGCCACGATGGCGTGGTCACGCGCGTGCCCGGCAGCCCCGGCTGCAAGCTCGAAGGCTCGAAGGCCACGATGCACTTCCATGTGCAGGAGCGCGCGGGCGCCGTGTTCATCTA
Source organism: Variovorax sp. TLI9-5A (assembly GCF_056867935.1). Lineage (NCBI taxonomy): Bacteria > Pseudomonadati > Pseudomonadota > Betaproteobacteria > Burkholderiales > Comamonadaceae > Variovorax > Variovorax sp. TLI9-5A. The sequence continues at coordinate 3,148,963 of NZ_CP200310.1, forward strand.
CAACTCGAAGGAGCCGGTGGACGTGCCGCCGCCGCTGGTGCTGCCCGAGCAGCTCACCGACGATGGCGAGTACAGCAACTTCCTCTGCTACACCGAGTGGAAGGGCGACTACCGCTACGTGCTCGACAACGTGATGGACCCGATGCACGGCACCTACCTGCACAAGCAGTCGCACTCGATGGCCGAGGGCGATTCGAGCGCGAAGTTCGGCATCCGCCAGACCGACATCGGCTTCGTGTTCGAGAAGGAAGGCCAGCGCAACGTCAACTTCGACTGGACCGAGTGGGCCGACACCGGCATCCACTGGATGCGCCTCGAAATCCCGTACCCGAAGACCGGCGGCCCCGGCGGCAACTTCATCATCATCGGCGCCTTCTCGCCCATCGTGAAGGGCATGACGGCCACCTTCTTCTGGCGCGTGCGCAAGCTGCAGCCGGGCTGGCAGCGCGACACCTGGCGCTTTCTCTACCGCAACCGCCTGGAGGCGCGCCACTGGCACGTGCTGGAGCAGGACCGCGTGATGCTGGAAGAGATGGAGCCCGACGCCAACCAGCACGAGAACCTGTACCAGCACGACCTGGGCATCGTTCGCCTGCGCCGCCACATGCGCAATCTGGCGGTCGCACAGCTCGCTGAAACGAGCGAGGCCGCGGCGGCCTGACAGGGGAGAGAACTTCGCCATGTCTTCTCCAACGCTCAACGCCCTCGTGCACACCATGCGCTACGAGGCCGACGGCATCGTGAGCGTCGAGTTCCGGCCGGCCACGCCCGAGGTGGATTTCCCTGCCTTCGAGGCCGGCTCCCACATCGACCTGCACCTGCCCAACGGGCTGGTGCGCAGCTACTCGCTGTGCAACCCATCGAGCGACCGCCAGCGCTACGTGGTGGGCGTGCTCAACGACCGCAAGAGCCGTGGCGGCTCGCGCTACGTGCACCAGCAGCTGCGCGTGGGCATGACGCTGCCCATCTCGGCCCCGCGCAACAACTTCAAGCTGGAAGAGGGCGCGGAGCGCTCGGTGCTCGTGGCCGGCGGCATCGGCGTGACGCCCATCTGGTGCATGCTGCAACGGCTGGTGGCCATCGGCAAGCCGGTCGAGATCGTCTACTGCGCCCGCACCCGCAAGGAAGCAGCCTTCTGCGAGGCCATCGAGGCGCTCGCCAAAGAGAAGTCGGTGCAGCTCACCTGGCACTTCGACGACGAGAAGGGCGCGCCGCCCAGGCTGGCCGAACTGCTGTCGGGCAAGGGTGCTTCGAGCCACTACTACTGCTGCGGGCCCACGCCCATGCTCGATGCCTTCGAGAAGAGCTGCGAGCAACTGGGCTATGCCAACGCGCACATCGAGCGCTTCGCCGCCGTGCAGGTGGAATCGGGCGCCGCCTCACAGGCCTGCGTGGTGGAGTGCGCCAAAAGCGGCAGGAGCGTCGAGGTGCCGGCGGGCAAGTCGATTCTCGACAGCCTGATCGACGCCGGACTCAACCCCGACCACAGCTGCAAGGAAGGCGTGTGCGGCGCCTGCGAGACGGCGGTGCTCGAGGGCGATATCGACCACCACGACGGCATCCTCACCAAGATCGAACGTGCGTCCAACAAGACCATGATGATCTGCGTCTCTCGCTGCAAGGGCGAGCGGCTGGTGCTCGACATCTGAACAGGGCCGAAGGCCGACAGAAGAAAACTACCCGAGACAACTCAATGAAAAAGTACCTGATCGCGCTGGCTGCGGCCAGCGGGGCTGGCGCAGCGCTGGCCCAATCTTCCCTCACCCTCTTCGGCGTGGTCGATGCAGCCGTCACCTACACCAAGGGAAGTGGTGCCGGGTCGGCCCACAAGACGCAGCTGACCAACAGCGGCAACATGTTCAGCCGCCTGGGCTTTCGCGGCACCGAGGACCTGGGAGGCGGCTACTCCGCCAACTTCTGGCTGGAGATGGGCCTGCAGAACGACAGCGCGCAGGGCTTTCCCTCGAACACCAACAACCAGGCCAGCGGCAACGGGCCGGCGGGCGTGCTGAGCTTCAACCGCCGCTCCACCGTGAGCCTGGCCGGTCCCTTCGGCGAAGTGCGACTGGGCCGCGACTACGTGCCGGCCTTCTGGAACACGGCCATCTTCGATCCCTTCGGCACGGGCGGCGGCATCGGCGCCAACCAGATCTACTTCTCGGGCCTGGGCGGCCTCGTCGCGCCCACCGGAACGCGCGCATCCAACAGCATCGGCTACCTGCTGCCTGCCAGCCTCGGCGGTTTCTATGGGCAGGTGATGTACGCCATGGGCGAGAACGACTCCAACTCGGTGCTGCCGGGCACGCTGGTGTCGAACAAGCACGACGGCGACCACACTGGCGCGCGCTTCGGCTACCAGGGCGGCGGCCTCAACATCGCGCTGGCCACAGGCCGCACGCGCTATGCGAGCGGCGACCTGCGCGTGACCAACCTCGGCGCCTCCTACACCTTCGATGCCTCGCTCATGAACCTCAAGCTCACGAGCGAGCTGTACAAGGAGTCGAAGGGCACCACCGATGCCAAGGGCGTGCTGGTCGGCTTCCAGCTGCCCATCGGGCCCGGCGAGATCAAGGCCTCGTATGCGCGCTACCGGCTGGAGCCGGCGGGCGCGCTGCTGAAGGCCACCTCGGCGAAGCTGGCCATCGGCTACGTGCACAACCTCTCCAGGCGAACGGCGCTGTACGCAACCATCGCGCGCATCAGCAACAGCAACGGTGCGTCGCAGGCGCTCTCGGGCGCGATCACCGCGCCGAACCGTGCCTCCAGCGGCACCGAGTTCGGCATGCGCCACATGTTCTAGGCGCGCGCGCCTCATCACCTTCACCCCGGCAGGAACGGCCATGCACAGCAGCAGAAACGACAGCAACAGCGGCAAGAACGACAGGAGCCTTCGTTGGTACGGCGTCATCACGCTGTTCGTGATCGTCGCCATCTCCTACGTGGATCGCATCAACATCGCGGTGCTGATCACCGACGCGGCCTTCCTGAACCACGTGGGCCTCGCGGCCACCGACCGGGTGAGCCAGGGCTTCCTGGCGACGGCCTTCATGCTGGGCTACGGCGTGTCGGCCTTCGTGCTCACACCGTTCTGCTCGGCACTCTTCGGTGTGCGGCGCAGCCTGGTCTACGGGCTGATCCTCTGGGGCGTGGTGACATGGGCCTCGCCGATGTTCCACAGCTACGGCCTGCTGCTGGCCTCGCGCGTGCTGCTGGGCGTGTCGGAGGGGCCGCTCTTCTCGCTGGCCTCGGCGTACATCAAGGCGCACTTCCGCAGCGACGAGAACGGCAAGCCCAACGCCTTCGTCAACATGGGCACGGGGCTGGGGCTGGCCATCGGCTATCCCCTGGTGGGCTGGCTGCTCACGCAGTTCGCGTGGGACAGCTCCTTCCACGTGCTCGGCGTGCTGAACATCGTGCTGGGCATTCCGCTGGTGCTGGCCTTCGTGCGCATGCCGGCGGGACATGGCGATGGCGTGAAGCCGTCGTCCTTCGGCGAGGCGATGTCGCGCGTGGGCGGCATCGTGAAGGGCGCGCTGCAGACGCGGCACCTGTTCCTCATCACGCTGCTGACCTCGGCGGCGCTGGCCTACCTCTGGGGCAGCAGCAACTGGCTGCCGACCTACCTGCGCGAGGCGCGCGGCTTCTCGATGCGCGAGATGGGCTGGCTGGCCTCGCTGCCGCAGTACGCCACCGTGCTCGCGGTGTTCGTGGGCGGCGTGCTGATCGACAAGGCGGGGCGTGAGCGCGTGCCCCTCATCTTCATGGGCGCGAGCGTGGGCGTGGCGCTGTCGGTGCTGATGGCCATCAATGCGCAAGACCCGTATGCGGCGGCGTGCTGTCTGGTGGCGGCCAACTTCTTCTGGGGCCTGCAGAGTCCCGCCATTCCGAGCACGGTGCAGTACTGCTCGCGGCCCGAGCACACGGCCAGTGCCTTCGGCGTGACCAACGGCGTGGGCAGCCTCGTGGCGGGCTTCATGCCGGCGCTGATGGGCGGCGTGATCGGCGCGATGTCGCATGGCGTGGGCGCCAGTCCCGCTGCATCGGCGGCTTCGTCGGCCTCCGGTTTCTTCGCTGGCTTCGCATTGCTCATCGGCACGCAGATCGTGGTGTTCGGCTGCGGCTTCATGCTGTGGCTGCGCGACCGCTCGCACGGCGCGCACACAGTCTCTGGTTCACAGCTTTCATAGGCTTTTCGAAGGCTTGTACCTTCGTACTGTGGCCGTCGCGTCACAGTGTCGTGTGCCGTTTTCCGTCATCTGCGTGAGCAGGTGTTTCGGCGGCTGAACCATCTTCGTATTGCATGGCATGCACCGCATGCCATGACGCCATTCGGCCTATGGCGCGCGAACATTTTGAGAAAGAAAAGTTCCGCGATTCGTTGAGTGCGCAGCGTCCATCAGCTACAACTGCGTGACATCAATGGACGAGGGAATGCGCGTGAAATCAACGACAAGAGCCGCAGCAAGTCTTGCCATCGCCAACACGGCCAGCACTGTTTCCGCTTCGCGCAAGTGCATCGCGCCGACGATGCGCAGGCACTGACGAAGGCCTTCGCGCTACAAGCCCGCCTCCGCATCCCATCACCCGCGATCGACGGGAATGGAACCGCTCACCCCACGAATCCTGGGACCGCCGCTTCGCGCGCGGTGTGACCCTGCATGACTGTGTGGTCCTGACGAACGCTTGAGTTCGCCGGGAGGGCACCGTGTTGCCCGTTTCTTCCCGATTCCCCCCGTTGTCCATCTCACTCATCACCGCGCGCGTCTTGCGCATCGCAGGCTATCCGCCGGCGCATGCGAAGGCGGCGCATGTTTCTTCTTACCAAGAGTACTCAGAGGCGATCATGAAAAGATTCAATACACCCGTGGTCAATCATCTTGCCATCACCGCAGTGACCCTTGCCGTCCTCACGGCTTGCGGCGGCGGCGGAGACAGTGGCGGCGCTTCGCTGGGCGGTGCCGGCACCGGTCTCAGCGCACCTTCGGATCAGGTTGTTTCCGCTCCCGTGTCCGATCCCACCGCGAAGGCTCCGGACGATGGCGTGCCCAACCTGGCGAACAACTCCGCTGCGGCCGTCGACCGCTCTGCCAGGCCGATGGAGCTGCCCGATACCGTCTGGCCCAGCAACTACAAGTTGTGGTTCCGACCCGATGCGGCGCTCAAGACCTTCGTGGGTCGCGGCGACGTGGAGATCGAAGTGCTCAAGCCGGTGGACGCCATCGTCGTAGCCGCGCACAACCTGAACTTCGCCAAGGGCCGCACCACGCTGCGCAAGGTGTCGAACCCCGGCGAGGCGATCCCGCTCATTCCCACGCCGCAGACGCTGGGCGACTTCGTGCAGCTGCGGCTGAACGACGGCCAGATCGCCAAGGGCAAGTACCTGCTGCACATGGAGTGGGACGGCAAGATCCAGTTCTCCGACGCCGAGTACTGCCCGCCCGCCGAGGTGGCGCGCAACCCGTTCTGCTCGGCCGCCACCGGCATCTTCAAGGTGGGGCTCTCCACGCCCGAAGGCGTGAGCAGCGATGCCATCGTGACGCAGGGCGAGACCAACTACGCGCGGCAGTGGTTCCCGGGATGGGACGAGCCGGCCTTCCGCCACACCTTCGAGATCTCGGCCGAGGTGCCGGGCGACTGGAAGACGGTGTCCAACGGCGCGCAGACCGAGGCGACCAAGCTGCCCGACGGCTACCAGCGCGTGGCCTTCGAGAAGACGCCCTCGATGCCGATGTACCTGACCTTCTTCGGCGGCGGCAAGTTCGACATCCTGGCCGACAAGTTCAAGAACCCGCTGGACGGCAGCGAGATGCCGCTGCGCTGGTTCACGCCGCCGGGCCGCTCCGACTGGGCCAAGTTCGCGATGGAGTGGACCAAGGTGTCGATGGACTACTACTACAACTACACGGGCATCCCGCTGCCTTTCAAGAAGTTCGACACCGTCGCGGCCAACGACAGCTACAACAACAAGCCCAACACCGGCTTCGGCGGCATGGAGAACTGGGGCTCGATCTTCGAGTTCGCCGACTCGGTGCTCACCAAGCCGGGCGACACGCCCACGCTGTACTCGGTGACGGTGGTCACGCACGAGGTGGCGCACCAGTGGTTCGGTGACCTGGTCACGCTCGACTGGTGGGATAACGTGTGGCTCAACGAGTCGTTCGCGCGCTGGTTCGAAAGGCGCACCACGATCAAGTTCCACCCCGAGTACTACAGCTTCTCCGACTACGTGCTCGACAAGCACAACGTGATCGTGGCCGACCTGAAGAACACGGCCGTGCCGGTGCAGCGCAACCTCAACGACGCGGGCTCGTTCGGCTTCATCAGCCCGTCGATCTTCGTCTACAACAAGGGCAGCCACGTGCTGGAGACCATCCAGAACTACATCGGCGAGGAGGCGATGCAGAAGGGCCTGCGCATCTACCTGAAGGACTACGCCTTCGGCAACGTCACGCCCTCGCGCCTGTGGAGCTCGCTGGAGAAGGCCAGCAACGGCAAGAAGGTGAGCGAGATCGGCGACAGCCTGATCCGCCAGACCGGTATTCCGCTGCTCACGGTGGACGCGCAGTGCGCGGGCAACAGCACCTACGTGAACATCACGCAGGAGGCTTTCCCCAACCAGAACCTGTATCCGGCATCGACGTGGACCATTCCCGTCACGCTGGCCTACGGCGACTCGATGGAGCAGCGCAAGACCTTCGTGATGTCGGGCAACAGCACGCAGGTGGAGCTACCCGGGTGCACCGCGGTGCTGGCCGGGCCGACCGGGCAGGACTACTACGTGAGCAACTACAGCGCCCCCTCGTGGAGCGCGCTGCTGGCCAAGGCGCAGAACTTCGCGGGCAACAAGCCGCTGCTGCTGAACATCGAGCGCGATGCGTTCCGGCTGCTGGGCGTGGGCCGCATCACTCAGGCGCAGTACGACCAGATCAAGGGCGTGCTGAACCTGCCTGCGCCACTGCTGGCGAAGACGCAGGTGAGCGAGCAGAAGACGGTGGCGGTGGCCACCGGCGCGGAGAAGGAGGAGTACCCGCATGCGCTGCGCTTCCAGGGCAGCCTGAAGCTGCGCGACAACGAGAAGCGCTGAGCATCGTCTGAACCCGGCACGTGCCGCCCGCATCAACGGCGGCGCGTGCCCCTTCGACAAGGACCATCATGAACACAGCATTGAAATGGCTGGCCATGGGTGCATCGGCATTGCTGCTGGCTGCCTGCGGCGCGAACAGCGGCAGCAGCATTGGCACCGCACCCGAGGCCGAACTGGTCGGCACCTACGCCGTGAAGCAGAACGGCGCGCTCAAGGAGCTCATCAAGATCGAACGGCAGGGCGACGGCTACGTGATGCGCGACAAGGTGCGCACGCCCGAGTGGAGCGAGCCGAAGATGACGATGAAGCCCGTGACGCGCGAGCACTGGACCCGCATCACCACCGACAAGGAGAACACCGCCTTCGTCGGCGTGGCGAGCGAACAGCTCGGCGTCTTCAAGGTGCCGGCGGGCTGGCAGAAGAACGGCTTCCAGACCTCGACCGGCTACTTCCTGTTCTATTCGCGCGGGCCGGTAGAGGCGTACAAGCTCTGAAGCAGCGAGCTCAGGCGGCGGGCGCCACGCTTGCGCCCTCGATGCGGTGGCGCTTGAGCGCATCGGCCACGAAGCCGGTGGCCTTCATCTCCTCGACGAAGGCCGCGAGCAGAGCCTGCGCTTCGGCACCACGGCTGGCGGGCGTGCCCATGGCCTGCTTGATGACCATGAAACGCCCCGGCAGCACACGTACGCCGGGCGCGCGCTTCGCCTCGCCCTCGAGCATCTGGCGGATGCCGGCCGCCACCTCGACTTCGCCGGAGCGCAGTGCCGCAAGGGCAGGCCCCGCGCCCTGGAGGCGGACGATCTCGGCCGCCTTGATCTCGCGCGTCAGGAACAGGTCGTAGGCGCTGCCCGCGCCGACGGAGATGCGATGGCCCTCGGCGTCGACCTGCGTGTTGTCGGTGAGCGCCGAGGCTTCGGGCACGAGGTAGCTGCCTTCGATCAGCACGTAGGGCGAGGTGAAGAGAAGCCCTTCGCTGCGCGCCGGGTCGATGGCGAAGAAGCCGATGTCGGCCTTCTCGTTCTTCACCGCGTCGACCGATGCGGCGGCCTTCTCGAACACCACCAGCTCGATGGCCACGCCGAGGCGCCGCGCGAACTCGCGAGCCAGGTCGACGGAGACGCCCGCCGGCTCGCCGGTGGCCGCGTCCTTGCTGGCGAGGATCGGGTTGCCGAGGTTGATCGAGGCGCGCAGCGTGCCACTGGGCGCGAAGGCGGAAACGAGGGCGGGGGAGATCGTTGTCTGCTGCTGAGTCATGGCGTCCTGGCGTCGATGGAGAGAGAGACCCGCCAGTTTACGGGCGGCCCTATGACCCGGCCGGCGTCACGATCCCGAGCGAGCCCAGCGGCCCGAGCGGCAGCCGCACCGTGACGCGCAAGCCCGGCCCCACGCCGGTGTCGCCCAGTGCGATGGCGCCGCCGTGCGCGTCGACCACCGATCGCACGACGGCCAGGCCGAGGCCGCTGCCGGTCTGAGTCTGGTCGGGGTCGCGGAAGAAGCGGTCGAACACGCGCTCGCGCAGCGCCGGCATGATGCCCGGTCCCTGGTCGGACACCGTCAGCACGGCCATGTCGTCGTCGCGCCGGATGCCCACGCTCACCACCGAGCCCACGGGGCTGTACTTGGTCGCGTTGTCGATCAGGTTGTCGATCATCGAGACCAGGCTGTCGCGGTCGCCCATGAGCTCGACGGGCTCGTCCTCCACGAGTTCGATTTCCACCTCGCGCACATGCGCCAGCGCCGAAAGCGCCGCCAGCCGCTCCTGCACCAGGTCGTCCAGCCTCAGCGCGCGCGGCGCCGAGGTATTGGCGTTGCTGCGCATGAGCCGCAGCAGCTGGCCCACCAGCCGCTCGGCGCGCGCGTTGCTGTTGAGCATGCGGGCGAAGAGTTCGTCCTGGCGCTCGGTGGGAATGTGCTCGACGAGCAGCGACTGCAGTGCCTCGACGTTGACGCGCATCGCCGCGATGGGCGTGCGCAGCTCGTGCGCCGCATCGGCGATGAAGCTCTGCTCGCGCGCGATGCTGGCGCGCAGCCGCTCCATCAGCGCGTTGAAGTTCTGCACCATCGGCTGCAGCTCATCGTGCCGCGGCTGCGTCGACACTGGCGCCAGGTCGTGCGGGCCGCGCGAAGCGATCTCGTTGGCCACCTTGCGCCACGGCCGCAGCGCGAGCCTGATCGACAGCCATGCCGGGAACAGCAGGAAAGGAATGCTGATGACCAGCGGCAGTATGTAGTAGCCCCGCGACTGGAAGGTGAGCCACACCTGCTCGGTGCCGGGCGTGACCAGCGTGACGCGCGTCTTGCCCGAGGGCGATTCGATGGTGCGCGCGCGCCAGTTGCTGCCGTTGACCTGCACCGTCTCGCCGATGTCGGGGCGGCTGTTGACGATGCCGTCGGGCGGCAGTCCGCGCGAGCGGTAGATCTCATGGCCGTTCTGCCAGACGATGACGCTCGGCGCCAGGGCGGCATCGTCGTTGTCGTCGCCGCTGCCGAAGGCGTTGCGCAGCGCGAGGTCCATGGAGCGCAGGCTCTCGTACTGGCGGGCAGGCTGGTCGGTGAGGTTGCGCGCGACGACGAGCATGCTGCGCTGCGAGGCGTCCAAGATCGACAGGTCTTCGTTGAACGCGGAGCCCAGCAGCACCGCGACGGCGAAGCTCCACAGCAGCGTCATCACCGCGACCTGCGCGAACATGAGGCGGCGCACCAGCGAGGGCCGCCGGATGCGCTGCCAGCCGCTGCGCAGCAGCCGCGCGGGCGCGCGCGCCATCGAGGCGAGCACCGCGTTCACGTGTGCTCCAGCGGCGGCGGTTGCTGCTGCTGCGCGGCGAGGTAGATCACGTAGCCGATGCCGCGCACGGTGCGGATGTAGCCGTCGCCGATCTTGCGGCGCAGGTTGGAGACGTGCACGTCGAGCACGTTGCTGCCGACGCCCTGGCCCTGGACGGTGCCCTGCGAGCCCGTCGCCATGAGTTGCTCGAGCACGCGGCGCGCGACCACGCGGTCGGCGCGCCGCACAAGCAGGCTCAACAGGCGGAACTCGCTGCGCGACAGCGAGACCGGCACGCCGTCCACCCGCACGCGCTGGGTCGGCTCGTGCAGCCAGAGGCCGCGTACCTCGAAGGTGGCGCCGTCGCCGCCGTAGCTGCGCCGCGCCAGGGCGCGCACGCGCGCGAGCAGCTCGGCCAGCACGAAAGGCTTGACCATGTAGTCGTCGGCGCCGCTGTCCAGGCCCTGAAGGCGGTCGTGCAGGCCGTCGCGCGCGCTGAGGATGAGCACCGGCAGCCGCTTGCCGTCGCGCCGCAGCCGGTCGAGCACGTCGAGGCCATCGCCGTCGGGCAGGCCCAGGTCGAGCAGCAGCAGGTCGCAGCCCTCGGTCTCGAGGATGCGCTGCGCCTCCTCGACGCGGCGCACCCACACCACCTCCATCCCCTGGGCCTGCAAGGCGACGCGAATGCCGGTGGCAAGGTCGAAATCGTCTTCGGCCAGGAGGATCTTCATGGCGGGCAATCTACCCGCCGAAGCTGAAGGATTCCCAAAGAAACAGGCGCGCGAACGTGCCCTGGGGCACGCGAGGGAGCAGGGCGCGAGGCGCCGGAATTTCAGCAGACCTTCATCTATGCGGCTCACCATGCGGGGGTGTTCGCCCCACACCACCAGAAAAGAACAGAACGGGACATCGATGAGCCTTTTCGAAGCGCGCCTCTTCGCCGGCAATTTCCGCTCGCCGGAAGCCCACTCCTTGCTGCTGGCTTCGTATGCCCGCGTGCTCGCGCGCTGGCCCGTGCCGCATGAAAGCCGCTACGTCGAGACGCGCTACGGCCGCACGCACCTGCTGGCCTGCGGGCCGGCCTATGCGCCGCCGGTGGTGCTGCTGCACGGTGGTGGCGGCAACGCCGCCACCTGGATCCACAACATCGCCCGGCTTGCGGGCTCGCTGCAGGTCTATGCGGTGGACATCATCGGCGACGCCGGCCGCAGCGAGGGGAAGCGGCCCGCGACGGAAGACGCGTACTGCAACTGGCTCGAAGACGTACTGATCGGCATCGGCCGGCCCAAGGTGGGGCTGTGCGGCGCCTCCTTCGGCGCATGGCTGGCGGCCGCCTACACGCGCCAGACCATGCGCCGCGTCGGCAAGCTCGCGCTCCTGGCGCCGCCGAACCTGGAGTCGATGCGCATCGGCACCATGCTGCGCGCGGGCCTGGCCGCGGCCTTTCCGACCGAGCGGCAGGTGCGGGCCTTCCAGGCGCTGGTGTCCTCGCCGATGGCCCCCGAGCCGCCGCCCTGGGCCATGGACGACTGGCTCGTGCGCTGGCGCTGCCAGCGCGCCCATCCGAGGCCGCCGGGCCGCATGACCGACGCCGACCTGCGCGTGCTGCCCAGGAGCACTCTGCTGATGCTCGGCGAGGACGAGGTGCTCTACGACCCGGTGCGCGCCTGTGCCCGCGTGAGGGCGCAGGCGCCGCACGTACGCGTCGAGCTGCTGCCCGACGCGGGCCACGCCATTGCCTTCGACCAGGCCGAGAAGGTTGGCGATGCGCTGGTCGAGTTCTTCCTGCGCGACGGCTGGACGCTCTGACGTCGTGCGCTCAGCGCGCCGTCAGCGGCTCCAGCCCGGTCTTGGCGATGGTGGGCGCCGCGGCGGGCGAGTTGAGATAGCGGATGAGCTGCCGCGCCGCGTCGGGCTGCTTCGAGCCGGTGGCGATGCCGGCGGAGAACACCGTCACGCGCTGCACTTCGGCCGGCAGCGGGCCGATGTAGTCGATGCCCGCGATGGGCAGCAGCTCGCTGACCTGCTGCAGGCCCAGCGCAGCGTCGCCGCGCGCGACCACCGAACCGACGCGCTCGCTCAGGATGCGCTTGCTCTTGGGCTTGACCTGGTCTTCGATGCCCAGCTTCTTGAGCAGCTCGGTTTCGTAGTAGGTGCCGCTCGCGCTGGCCGAGTAGGCAATCGACGGCGCGGCGATCAGCGTGCGCTTGAGCGCGTCGACGGTGCTGATGTCGGGCTTGGGCGCTCCCTTGCGCACCGCGAAGCCGATGGCGGAGCGCACCAGGTCGACCTGGCTGCCCGGCACCACCTTGCCCTGGGCCACCAGCGCGTCGAGCGCGGGGCGCGCGAGGATCACCACGTCGGCGGGCTCGTTGCGCGCGAGGCGGCTGGGGATGGAATCGTCGGCGTTGCCCATCGAGGCGCCGTAGGCGGTCTTGACGCTGCGGCCGCTGCTGCGCTCGAACTCGGGGCGCAGGTCGTTGTAGGCGGCGGTGAAGCCGCCCGAGGTCATGACGTGGATGTCGGCGCCGGGGGCGGGTTTGCTGCTGCTGTTGGTGCCGAGGCTGCCGCAGCCCGCGAGCGCGATGGCCGCGATCAGCGGGATGGCGGCGCGGCGGGTAACGGACAGGGCGGGGCTGAGAGGGCCGAGAAAAGGCTTCGTCACGATGTCTCCAGAGGGAAGTTGGCTGCAAGGGCCATCTTAGAAGCCGGACCTGTCATTCGGCTCTCAGCGGATTCGGGGTTACTACCGAGGCGCGGCGGACTCGTCGCCGGGCGTGTTGCCGCTGGCATCCGACGCCGGCAGTCGCCCGCGCCGGGCCAGCCCCTCGCGCAGCAGGAACTCGACCTGCGCGTTGGCGCTGCGCAGTTCCTGCGCGGCGAGGCGCTCGATCTCGGCCCACAGGGCCGGATCGATGCGCAGGGGATAGGCTTTCTTGCCGGGACTGGCCATCGGGTGGGTACGGATCGGAGAGCGCTGTCGACTCGCGCTTCAGGTGTAGAGCGTACCGGTGTTCACCACGGGCTGGGTCTCGCGGTCGGAGCACAGCACCACCAGCAGGTTCGACACCATCGAGGCCTTGCGCTCGTCGTCGAGCACGACGAGGTTGCGCTCCGACAGGCCCCTGAGGGCGGCCTCGACCATGCCGACGGCGCCCGCCACGATCTGGTGCCGCGCGCTCACGATGGCCACCGCCTGCTGGCGGCGCAGCATGACCTGCGCGATCTCGGGAGCGTAGGCCAGGTGGGTGAGCTTGGCGTCGAGCACTTCGACGCCGGCGCTGGCGAAGCGGCGGTTCAGGTCGTCCCGGAGGGCGTCGGCTACGGTGTCGAGGCCGGCGCGCAGCGTGGTTTCGTCGCTCGGCAGGTCGTCGCCGCTGTCGTAGGCGTAGAGGGTGGCGAGGTGGCGGATGGCGGCCTCGGCCTGGATGGCGACGAACTTGTTGTAGTCGTCGATCTCGAATACGGCCTGCGCCGTGTCGTAGACCCGCCAGACCACCGCCGCGCCGATTTCCACCGGGTTGCCGCGCTTGTCGTTCACCTTCAGCGGCGGGGTGTTGAGATTGCGCGCGCGCAGCGAGATCTTCTGGCCGCTTTGCAGCGGGTTGGTCCAGCGCAGGCCCTCGGAGCGGTCGGTGCCCTGGTATTCGCCGAAGAGCGTGAGGATGATGCCCTCGTTGGGCTGCAGCATGTAGAGACCGGGAACCAGCACGAGGCCGACCACGATCAGCAGGATGCTCGGGGGCAGCGGCATCAGGCGCTGCACCATCGCCCAGACGCCGATGGCGATCAGCAGCAGCGCCACCGCGGACACGCCGTAGCCGTTGATCGACCGGTAGGGGCGCTCCATGCGGACCGGTCGCGGATTGATGTTGGGGGTCTTCTCTTGCATCACAGCCTCCGTTGAAAGTGATATCACTCTAATATCTTTTTGAGGCCAGTCAAGATGTTTTCGATGTCCCGCGGATGCGCCGGATTTCCGCCGCCGGGCGCCGGCAGCAAGGTAAAGACGGCGCGCTTTACGCCTGCTTTACGGGCTCGCAACGCAGGCGACAGCCGTCGCGCCTGAAATGCGCGGTGGCCCTTCGAGGGCCGGCCACCGAAGGACTCCCGCCATGACGATGAACCGCTCCCTGCAACGCCTCGCAATCGCCGCGGCCCTTGTCGCCATGAGCGGCCATGGATTCGCGCAATTCGGCGGAGGCGGCGGGGGCATGGGTGGAGGCCGGCGCGGCGCGCGGACAGACAGCGCCCCGAGTCCGCGCAACGGAGATGGCCTTTCGACGCCTGCGACTGCTGCGGGAAAGATCCGCGACAAGCTCTACGACCTGTGCCTGCAGCTCATGGTCACCCCCGAGCAGTCGCCGCTGTGGGACCGTTTCTCCGACGCGGTGTGGGACCTCGCCGGCCGCCCCGGCATGACGGCCGCCGCGCCATCAGACGACCTGAACGCCGTGCAGTTCGCCCAGCAGCGCGCCACGCTGGCACAGGACCGCGCGCGACGCCTGCAGGCAGTGAGCGATGCGCTGGCGAAGCTCTACGACACGATGACGCCCGAGCAGCGCCACACGGCCGACCAGAATCTGCCGGGCGTCATTCCCTGACGCCGCTGACCGGTCAGTCGACCAGGTCGAAGCAGCAGCCCGCGTAGTAGGGCTTGTCCCCGCCCTCGACGAAAGGCACCTCGATGGGCTTGCCCTCGTTGCGCCACACGTCGCGCTTCCTGTAGCCCGAGCGCGCGAGGTCGGCCAGCAGCTCGTCGTGATGCTGGATGCGGTAGGGGCAAACCGCGATGCCGATGCTGTTGAGCGTGTAGATCGTGCGCTCGGGGTGCACGGCCGTGGTGTTCATCACGATGCGCCGGGGCTTCACGGCAAGCTCGGAAAGGATCGTGTCCATGCGCACCGGCAGGTACTGCAGGCTGCCCGACACGTACAGCACGTCGCAGCCGCTCGCGTCGTGGTAGTCGGTGGTGAAGCCGAGCTGCTGCGTGGCCTCGCGCTTCACGGCCATCGCGCGGCCGCTCTCGACCACGCCGGGCACGTCGCACACCGTCCAGCGCAGCGTGTCCGGATAGCTCAGCACGCGCCGGAAAGCGTAGTACTTGATGCCGACGTGCCCGCCCAGGTCGAACACGCGCGTGAGGCCCGCGTCGATGGAGCGGCCCAGCCAGAAGAGTCCGGGGTAGTCGTAGAAATAAATCTGCGGGCTGTAGAGCTCGCCCGCGTCGGCGTTGGCATAGCCCACGGCCTTGGAAGAGGGCGCGCCGGCCTCGGCCGCGGCGAAGCTCTCGAACGAACCCATGAAGAGGTTCTCGTCGGTGTTGCTGAGGAACTTGCGCCTGTACGCGCTTTCGCGAGCAGGAAGGGGCAGCAGGCTGGTGAGCATCTCGTTCTCCGTTGGCTCGCCCATTCTGGGCGCAACAGGAGCGTGAGAGGGCTATAGCCCAGTGCGGTTGGGGCAGTTACCCCATGGGGGTTACATACCGCTGGCCAGCGCCGCCGCCGCCGCCCGCGTCTCCACCCCCAGCTTCTCGAAGATGTGCTCCAGGTGCTTGTTCACCGTGCGGGGGCTGGTGCCCAGGATCTCGCCGATGTCGCGGTTCGTCTTGCCCTTGGCGAGCCACGACAAGACTTCGGTCTCGCGCGGCGTGAGGGCCGCATCGGCCAATCGGGCTGCAGGCCCCTCGCGCTGGATGGCGAAGAGCAGCATCGTTTCGCCCAGCGCCGCCGCGCCCAGGTTGCGCACCGACAGCCGCATGCCGGTGGCCGTGCCGACCGCGATGGCCGCGCCCGGCGCCAGCGCGGCTTCGAGCGAGGCGGGAAGCAGGCCCGGCGCCACCGGCTCCTCGAGCGCATGCAGCCACAGCGCAGCCTGCGGCGAGCGCCAGGCGATGCGCCCGCGCGTGTCGACGAAGACCACGCCCATGCCGGCCACGTCCACCGCGTCGCGGGCCATGCGGGTGATGCGTGCGTTGCGTGCGTGCGTGTGCAGCCGCGCCAGCACCTCCTGCGCGCGGATCGGCTTCACCACGTAGTCGACGCCGCCGCACTCGAAGCCCTCGACGACGTGCGAGGTTTCCGACAGCCCCGTCATGAACAGCACCGGGATGTGCGCGAGCGCCGGGTTGGCCTTGATGCGCCTGCAGGTCTCGAAGCCGGAGAGGCCCGGCATCAGGCCGTCGAGCAGGATCGCGTCGGGCACCACCAGTTCGAGCCGCTGCAGCGCGGCCTCGCCGTCGGCCGCCACCAGCACGGTGTAGCCGCTGGCCTCCAGCGTGTCGCACAGCATGCCGAGGCTGCTGGGGGCGTCGTCCACCACCAGCACCACGGGGCGTTCGGCCGAAGGCGATTCAGGGAGCGAGGGTGTCAGCATCTTCTGCCAGTGCGTTGCGGAGTTTGTCGAGTTCGAAGCGCGCGACCATGCCGCGCAGCCAGGTGCAGGTGGCAGCCGCGGCGGGCGAGGCTGCGGCCAGCCGGTCGAGTGCGGTGTGCAGGCCGCGCACGTGGCCCATCTGCGCGAGGCGCATGAGTTCGGCGCGGTCGTCTTCCTGGAGGTCGAGCTGCCGGGGGCGCTGCGGCGTGCCTTCGCCGTCGTCGAGGGTGTTCGGCGGCAATGCGTCGCCGGCCGCCAGCCATTCCAGGCCCAGGTGGCGCTCCAGCGTGGCGATCAGCTCCGATTCGATCACCGGCTTGCCCACGAAGGCCTGGCAGCCCGCCGCACGCAGCCGCTCGGCCTGGTTCTCGAACATGTTGGCCGAGACGATGATGATCGGAATGTCGCGGAAGCCCGAGGCGCGCACCGACGCGGCGGTCTGCCAGCCGTCCATGTCGTCCATCGTCAGGTCGAGCAGGATGGCCGAGGGCAGCTCCTCGCGCAGGCTGTCGAGGCACTCGGTGCCGCTCGCGGCCTCGCGCACTTCGAAGCCCAGCGGCGCGAGCATGCCGGCGAGCATTTGGCGCTGCACCGGCTGGTCGTCCACCACCAGCAGCGTGCGGCGCTCGCCGATGTAGCCCGAGACGGGCTGGCGCACGGCTCCCGCCTTGCCGGCCTGCGGCCCGGGGTCGGCCACCTCGCGCAGGTACACGCGCACGCTGAAAGTGCTGCCCTGCGACGAGGTCGATGCCAGCTTGAGCTCGCCGCCCATCAGCGAGGTGAGCAGGCCGGTGATGGTCAGGCCCAGCCCCGTGCCCGGCTCGCCGCGCCGGCGGCCCGCCGCGCCGCGCTCGAAGGGCAGGAAGATGCGTTGGTGGTCCTGCGGCGCGACGCCGATGCCGGTGTCGGCCACGTCGAAGCGAAGCACTTCCCGGCGCGCGTCCACGTGCAGCGTGACGGTGCCGCTGTCGGTGAAGCGCACCGCGTTCGTCAGCAGGTTGATGAGAATCTGCCGCAGCCATTTCGCGTCGGCATGCACCCACGGCGGCAGCCGGCCCGCGTGCGTATAGACGAAGGCAAGGCCCTTGTTCTCGGCCTGCGGCCGAACCATGTGCACCAGCTGGTCGAGGAATGCCGGCAGCGCCAGTGGCGCGGGCTCCAGCTGCAGCCGGCCGGCCTCGATGCGCGCCAGGTCGAGCAGGCCGTCGATCAGGCCCAGCATGTGCTCGCCGCTGCGGTGGATGGTCTGCACCGCTTCTCGCGGCGGCTTCACCGAGTCGCCCTTCAGCAGGATCTGCGAGTAGCCCAGGATGCTGTTGAGCGGCGTGCGCAGCTCGTGCGTCATGCCGGCCACGTATCGGGTCTTGGCCTGGTTGGCGGCCTCGGCGGCTTCCTTGGCGGCCTGCAGCGCGGCGTCGGTGCGGCGGTGGGCCTCGATCTCCAGCGCCAGCAGGTTGTTGTGGCGGTTCGACTCCTCCTGCGCCATCTGCCGGCTCTCGCTGCCCAGCACCACCCACCACGCGGCCACGGCGGCCACCACCGACAGCAGCGCGAACACCTTCAGGAAAGCAGTGGCCAAGACCGGATCGCTGGTGCCCGCCAGCGCCTCCTGCGCGTACACCACGCCCACCACGGTGGCCAGCAGCGCGATGAGCGATGCCGCCACCAGAAGGTAGTGCGCCACGCGGAAGTTCAGCCGCGCCGAGAGCGCCGGCGGCAGCAGCGCCTGCAGCCAGCCGCTCATCTGCTCGGCCGCGCGCGAGTCGGTCTTGCAGCGGTCGTGGCAGCGCGACTCGAGCGTGCAGCACAGCGAGCAGATCGGTGCGCTGTAGGCCGGGCAGTGGGCCATGTCCTCCGACTCGAAGCTGTTGTCGCACACCGAGCATTTCACGCTCTGGCCGGGCGCCCAGCGTTCGATGTCCGTGCGCGCCAGGTAGTAGCGTCCGCGCGTGCGCCAGGCCAGCAGCGGCGACAGCGCCATGGCGGTGGCCAGCGCGATGAAGGGCGAAAAAGCCTTCGCCCAGTGCCCCAGCGCGCCGGAGTAGGCCAGCATCGCGAGCGCGGCCGCCATCAGCATCGAGACCAGCCCCACCGGGTTGATGTCGTACAGGTGCGCGCGCTTGAACTCGATGGTCTTCGGGCTCCAGCCCAGCGGCTTGTTGATGACCAGGTCGGCCACCAGCGCGCCCACCCAGGCGATGGCGATGTTGCTGTAGAAGCCCAGCACGTGCTCCAGCGCGGCGAACACGCCCAGCGCCATCAGCAATATTGCGATGACCACGTTGAACACCAGCCACACCACGCGCCCCGGGTGACTGTGCGTGAGCCGCGCGAAGAAGTTCGACCATGCGAGCGAGCCCGCATAGGCGTTGGTGAGGTTGATCTTCATCTGCGACACCAGCACGAACAGCACCGTGATGCCCAGCACCCAGGCCGGGTCGCGCAGCACGTACGAGAAGCCCGTGAGGTACATCTGCGTGGGCTCGATCGCGTGGTTGGCCGGTATCTCGTGCTGCAGCGCCAGGAAGGCGAGAAACGCGCCGCCCATCATCTTCAGCATGCCCGGCACGATCCAGCCCGGTCCGGAGACGAGCACCGCCGTCCACCAGCGCACGCGGTTGGCGGCGGTCTTCTCGGGCAGGAAGCGCAGGTAGTCGACCTGCTCGCCGATCTGCACCACCAGCGAGAAGGCCACAGTGGCGGCAGCGCCGAACATCAGCGGGTCGAAGCCGCTGCTGTCGGAGGTGCGGCCCACCAGCCCGGTGAAGTCGGCATAGAGCTCGGGCTTGTTCACCAGCACCGCGACGAAGGGACAGACGAAGAGCACGATCCAGATCGGCTGCGTCCACAGCTGCAGCCCCGATATGAGCGTGATGCCCCGTGCCACCAGCGGAATGATGACGATGGACGACACCATGTACAGCAGCCACAGCGGCCAGTCCAGGTACATCTGCAGCGCCAGCGCGAGGATGGCCGCCTCCAGCGCGAAGAAGATGAAGGTGAAGCTCGCGTAGATCAGCGAGGTGAGCGTGGAGCCCAGGTAGCCGAAGCCGGCGCCGCGCGTGAGCAGGTCCATGTCCACGCCGTGCCGTGCCGCGTAGTACGAGATCGGCAGGCCCGTGAGGAAGGTGATGAGCCCCACTACCAGAATGGCCCACAGCGCATTCGAGAAGCCGTAGCTCAGCGCGATGGCGCCGCCGATGGCCTCCAGCGCCAGGAACGAGGTGGCGCCGAAGGCCGCGTTGGCCACGCGGAACTCCGACCACTTGCGAAAGCTGCGCGGCGTGTAGCGCAGGGCGTAGTCCTCCAGCGTCTCGTTCGCGACCCAGGCGTTGTAGTCGCGGCGGATGCGAAAGATCTTCTGTCCGGAGACGGATTGCATGGCGGGTTCTCGCGGCGGCGGTTGCATGGGGCGGGTACAGCAAGAAGCGCTCCCTGTGCCCTTGTTTCGCCGATCTCCGGCTCGCGAGTCTGCGGGCAGGGCTGGTTCCCGCCGCTACGTTGAATGACGTATTCGCGCATACGCCACTGATTTCTAAAGTTCCAGCCATGGTGCTCGGGGCACCGTCCGATGCACTGTGATGGTGCGCGGCCTTCCTTTCCCACAACCTGCCTGGAGTTTCCTGATGTCGCGTGATTCAGAAGATCTTTCCCTCGATGCCCTGGCATTGCGCCGCCGTCGCCTGCTGCAGGGCGCGGCCGCGCTGCCCGTGATGGGCCTGAGCGGCCTGAGCTTCGGCCAGGGCCAGTTCCCCACGGCCAAGGTCAACACCACCAAGCTGGCCGTGACCGACACCGAGGTGACGGTCGGCCAGCTGCATTCGTCCACCGGCACCATGGCCATCTCGGAGACCGGCTCCATCCAGGCCGAGCAGCTCGCCATCGACCAGATCAACGCCATGGGCGGCATCCTGGGCCGCAAGATCAAGGTCATCAAGGAAGACGGCGCCTCCGACTGGCCCACCTTCGCCGAGAAGTCGAAGAAGCTGCTGGTCAACGACAAGGTCGCGGCCGTGTTCGGCTGCTGGACCAGCGCTTCGCGCAAGGCGGTGCTGCCGGTGTTCGAGAAGGAGAACGGCCTCTTGTACTACCCGACCTTCTACGAAGGCCTGGAGCAGAGCAAGAACGTGATCTACACCGGCCAGGAAGCCACGCAGCAGATCATCTGGGGCCTGGACTGGGGCGCGAAGGAGAAGAAGGCCAAGACCTTCTTCCTGGTGGGCTCCGACTACATCTGGCCGCGCACCTCGATGAAGATCGCGCGCAAGCACATCGAGAACTTCCAGAAGGGCTCGGTCAAGGGCGAGGAGTACTACCCGCTGGGCCACACCAACTTCAACTCGCTGATCAACAAGATCAAGGTGGCCAAGCCCGACTGCATCTTTGCCGCAGTGGTTGGCGGCTCGAACGTGGCCTTCTACAAGCAGCTCAAGGCCGCGGGCATCACCGGCGACAAGCAGTTCCTGCTGACGCTGGCCGTGACGGAAGACGAGATGACCGGCGTGGGCGGCGAGAACTTCGCGGGCTTCTATTCGTCGATGAAGTACTTCCAGACGCTGGACAACGCGAACAACAAGAAGTTCGTGGAAGCCTTCAAGGCGAAGTACGGCAAGGACGCCGTGATCGGCGACGTGACGCAGGCGGGCTACCTCGGGCCGTGGCTGTGGAAGGCGGCGGTGGAGAAGGCCGGCAGCTTCGACGTGGACAAGGTGGTGGCGGGCTCGCCGGGCATCGAGCTGAAGACGGCGCCCGAGGGGTACGTGAAGCTGGATGCGAACCATCACCTGTGGAGCAAGGCGCGCATCGGGCAGGGGCAGCTCGATGGCACGTTCAAGGTGGTGGCGGAGTCGGCTGAGCTGATCAAGCCGGATCCGTTCCCGAAGGGCTATCAGTAAGCCAGCAAGCAGGCCGTCGGCCCTCACCCCAACCCTCTCCCGCTGGCGGGAGAGGGGACAACTCCAACATTCCGGACTTCCCGCCATGACTCTGTCGGACATGATGAACATCGGCCTCATGCAGGGCTTCGCGGGGCTGAGCCTCTTCGCGGTGCTGCTGCTGATGGGGCTGGGCCTGGCGATCATCTTCGGCCAGATGGGCGTGATCAACATGGCTCATGGCGAGTTCATGACCATCGGCGCCTACTCGATCTACCTGGCTGCACGCATCACCGAAAGCCTGGCGCCGGCGTTCATGCCGTACTACTTCCCGATCGCCATCGGGCTGGCCTTCGTCTTCGCCTTCATCACCGGCTGGATCGTGGAGTGGGCGTTGATCCGCCACCTCTACAAGCGCCCGCTGGACACGCTGCTCGCCACCTGGGGCGTGAGCCTGGGCCTGCAGCAGATCTTTCGCACCTTCATCGGCCCGAAGGAAGTGAGCCCCACGCTGCCCGAATGGCTCATGGGCTCGTGGACGCCGCATGAAGGCCTCGACATTCCGATCAACGGCCTGTTCGTGCTGGCGCTCACCGCGCTGGTCACGGGCGGCGTGCTCATCGCGCTGCACAAGAGCCGCTGGGGCCTGAGGGTGCGCGCCACCGTGGCCAACCGCACGATGGCCAACGCCACCGGCATCGACACGAAGAAGACCGACCGCCTCACCTTCGCCATCGGCTGCGGCATTGCCGGCGTGGCGGGCGCGGCGTTCACCACCATCGGCTCCACCGGGCCGACCTCGGGCTCGCTCTACATCGTCGACGCCTTCCTGGTCGTCACCTTCGGCGGCGCGGCCAGCCTCTTCGGCACGGTGGTCTCTGCCTTCGGCATTGCACAGACGCAGTCGGTCTCCGAGTTCTTCATGACCGGCTCGATGGCCAAGGTGCTGACGCTGTCGCTGATCGTCTTCATCCTGATGCTGCGGCCACAAGGGCTATTTGCAGTCAAGGTGCGCCGCTGAATCCGATTCCCTCCTGGAGAACGTTCCGATGAATTTCATCAAGGCCTCGATCCAGCGCTACCAGCTGGGCAGCCTCCTGCTGCTGGTGCTGCTGCTCGCGGTGGTGCTGCCGCTGTCGCTCGACATCTTCCGCCTCAACCTCGTGGGCAAGTACCTCACCTACGCCTTCGTGGCAGTGGGTCTCGTCATGGTGTGGGGCTACGGCGGCGTGCTGAGCCTGGGGCAGGGCGTTTTCTTCGGCATCGGCGGGTATGCGATGGCGATGTTCCTCAAGCTGGAGGCATCCGACCCGGTCTCCACCAAGATCCAGACCACGCCGGGTATTCCGGACTTCATGGACTGGAACCAGATCACCGAGCTGCCCACGCTGTGGCTGCCCTTCAAGAGCCTGCCGCTGAGCCTCGCGCTGGTGGTGCTGGCGCCGATGGCACTGGCCTGGCTCATCAGCTTCGCGATGTTCAAGCGGCGCGTGGGCGGCGTGTATTTCGCGATCATCACGCAGGCGGTGGCGCTGATCTGCACCGTGCTCATCATCGGCCAGCAGGGCTACACCGGCGGCGTGAACGGCATGACCGACCTGAAGACCCTGCTGGGCTGGGACACGCGCACCGACAGCGCCAAGTACGTCCTCTACTACGTCTGCGTGGCCCTGCTGGTGGGCAGCATCCTGCTGTGCCGCTGGATACAGACCAGCAAGCTGGGCACGCTGCTGCTGGCCATGCGCGACAAGGAAGACCGCGTGCGCTTCTCCGGCTACGACGTGTCGAATTTCAAGGTCTTCATCTTCTGCCTGGCGGCGGGTCTCTCGGGCATCGGCGGCGCGATGTTCGCGCTGCAGGTGGGCTTCATGTCGCCAAGCTTCGTGGGCATCGTGCCGTCCATCGAGATGGTGATCTTCTGCGCGGTAGGCGGGCGCATGAGCCTGGTGGGCGCCGTGTACGGCGCACTGCTGGTGAATGCGGGCAAGACGCTGTTCTCGGAGAGCTTTCCGGATCTGTGGCTGTTCCTGATGGCGGCGCTCTTCATCGGCGTGACCATGGCCTTCCCGATGGGGCTCGCGGGCGTGTGGGAAGAAAAGATCCGCCCGTGGTGGAAGTCGCGCCGGCAGGCACTGCGCGATGCGGCCGTGAAGCCTCCGGTTGCCCCGGCCGCGCCTGCAGCACCGGTCGTGACGGAACCCGAGCCCAAGCTGCCCGAAGGCATCGGCAGCCAGCGCGCCTGAACACACGCGGAGCAACCTCATGAGCAATACCGACTTCGCGCTCGCGGTCGAAGATCTCACCGTCTCCTTCGACGGTTTCAAGGCCATCGACGACCTGACGCTGTACATCGACCGCAACGAGCTGCGCGTGATCATCGGCCCCAACGGCGCGGGCAAGACCACGCTGCTCGACCTGATCTGCGGCAAGACGCGCGCAAGCGCCGGCAGCATCAAGTTCAGGAACACCGAACTCACCAGGATGGCCGAGCACAAGCGCGTGCGCCTGGGCATCGGCCGCAAGTTCCAGACGCCCTCCATCTACGAGAACCTCAGCGTGTTCCAGAACCTGGAGGTGTCGTTTCCCAAGGGGCGCTCGGTGTTCGGCGCGCTCGCCTTCAAGTGCGACGACGAAGTCAAGGCCAGGGTGCAGGCGGTCGCCGAAGAGATCGGCCTGGCCGACAGGCTCGGCACCGAGGCCGGCCTGCTGAGCCACGGCCAGAAGCAGTGGCTGGAGATCGGCATGCTGCTGATGCAGGAGCCGGAGCTGCTGATGCTCGACGAACCCATCGCCGGCATGAGCGCGCGCGAACGAGAGCTCACGGCCGACCTGCTCAAGCGCATCTGCCAGAACCGCGCGGTGATCGTCATCGAGCACGACATGGCCTTCGTGAAGCAGATCGCGCACAAGGTCACGGTGATGCACCAGGGAAAGATCCTCGCCGAGGGGCCGATGGAGAAGGTGCAGGCCGATCCGAAGGTCATCGACGTCTACCTGGGCCACTGACATGAGCAACATCAACCTGAAGGTCGAAGACCTGCACGTCGCCTACGGCCAGAGCGAGGCGCTGCATGGCATCTCGTTCGACGGCCATGCCAACGAAACCATCGCCATCATGGGCCGCAACGGCATGGGCAAGACCACGCTGTTCAAGAGCCTCATGGGCGTGCTGCCGCTGAAGAGCGGGCGCATCGAGGTGGCGGGGCAGGACGTGTCGCGCGACGAGAGCTTTCGCCGAGTGGCCAAGGGCATCGCCTACGTGCCGCAGGGCCGGATGATCTTTCCGACACTGACAGTGGAAGAGAACATCCAGACCGGGCTCGAGAACTCGAAGACCCGCCGCATTCCCGAGGAAATCTACGCGCTGTTCCCCGTGCTGTGGGACATGAAGAGCCGCAAGGGCGGCAACCTCTCGGGCGGCCAGCAACAGCAGCTCGCCATTGCGCGCGCGCTCGTCACCGACCCCAAGGTCCTGCTGCTCGACGAGCCCACCGAGGGCATCCAGCCTTCGATCATCAAGGACATCGCCAAGGCGCTCAACGAGATCCGCAAGCTGCGCGGCATCACCATCGTCGTGTCCGAGCAGGTGCTCAGCTTTGCGATGGACGTGGCTGATCGGCTCTTCGTGATCGAAGGTGGACGCCTCGTGCACGAGACCGCGCGCGACAAGACCGACGTGGATCACATCAAAGCCTATCTCTCTGTCTGATTTCCGCTCAACCACAACCCAACCAGGAGCCACTGCAAATGACGGACACGCTGATCAAGGTCGACCTGACCAAGCCGCCCACCGAGAACGAGATGATCCACAACCGCTGGCATCCGGACATCCCGATGGCCTGCTGGGTCAACCCGGGCGACGACTTCATCCTGGAGACCTTCGACTGGACCGGCGGCTTCATCAAGAACAACGACAGCGCCGACGACGTGCGCGACATCGACCTGAGCACGGTGCACTACCTCTCGGGGCCCGTGGGCGTGAAGGGCGCCGAGCCCGGCGACCTGCTGGTGGTCGACCTGCTGGACATCGGCGCGAAGCAGGACAGCCTCTGGGGCTTCAACGGCTTCTTCTCGAAGAAGAACGGCGGCGGCTTCCTCACCGACCATTTTCCTGAGGCGCAGAAATCGATCTGGGACTTCAAAGGCATGTTCACCAGCTCGCGGCACGTTCCGGGCGTGAACTTCGCGGGCCTGATCCACCCTGGCCTGATCGGCTGCCTGCCCGACAAGCCGATGCTCGACATGTGGAACGAGCGCGAGAAGGCGCTCATCGCCACCGACCCGGACCGCGTGCCCGGCCTGGCCAATCCGCCCTTCGCGGGCACCGCCCACATGGGCAAGATGACCGGCGAGGCGAGGGCGAAGGCCGCCGCCGAGGGCGCGCGCACCGTGCCGCCGCGCGAACATGGCGGCAACTGCGACATCAAGGACCTCTCGCGCGGTTCCAAGGTGTTCTTCCCGGTCTACGTTGACGGCGCCGGCCTGAGCGTGGGCGACCTGCACTTCAGCCAGGGCGACGGCGAAATCACCTTCTGCGGCGCCATCGAGATGGCCGGCTGGGTGCACATGAAGGTCACGCTCATCAAGGGCGGCATGGCCAAGTACGGCATCAAGAACCCGATCTTCAAGCCCAGCCCCATCACGCCGCAGTACAACGACTACCTGATCTTCGAAGGCATCTCGGTCGACGAGAGCGGCAAGCAGCACTACCTCGACGTGAACGTGGCCTACCGCCAGGCCTGCCTGAACGCCATCGAGTACCTGAAGAAGTTCGGCTATTCGGGCGCGCAGGCCTATTCGATCCTCGGCACCGCGCCCGTGCAGGGCCACATCAGCGGCGTGGTCGACGTGCCCAATTCGTGCGCGACGCTGTGGCTGCCCACGGGCATCTTCGATTTCGACATCAACCCGAACGCATCGGGCCCGGTGAAGTTCATCGACGGCAGCATCGACATGCCGCTGTCGCACGACCTGCGTTGAAGAAAGGCCCGCCCATGCCCACCTACGACTACGCCTGCGGGCATTGCGGCGGCTTCGAGGCGCTGCGGCCCTCGGGCCTGCGCGACGAGCCGGCCGCGTGCCCCGACTGCGGAAGCGCATCGCCGCGCGTGCTGTCGGCGGCGCCCCGGCTCGCGCTGATGGCCTCGGGCACGCGCCGCGCGATGGAAACCAACGAGCGCGCGCGGCATGAGCCGGCCAGTTCGCGCGACTATGCGCGGCTCAGGCATCCGGCGGGTTGCGGCTGCTGTGGTTCAGGCAAGCGTGGGGCGACGGTGACTGCGCCGAGCGGCGCGAAGTCGGCGCCATCGCGGCGGCCCTGGATGATCAGCCACTGAAAACGGGGCGCGGCCCGTATCGAAGGGCTTCTTTTCAAGGGCCGCATTGTTTCAATCCCGTGAACGCCGCGGTTCATTTTGCGTGCGTTTTTCGGGGGCATTCAGGATCAAACTTCTCCTCACCAACCAACCGTTTGCCCTGAAGGAGATTGAAATGAATGCCTCGAAGATCCTCGCCGCTGCTGCTCTCTCGCTCCTGGCTGCTGCCGGAGCACAAGCAGAAACCTACGACGGCGTGCACGTCGTGAACTCTTCGGTGACCCGCGCCGAAGTCGCACCGCAAGCCGCTGCCGCCGCACGCGCCGGCAACGAATACAGCGATGCGTCGAGCGCCGGTGCCCAGACCTTCACGTCGACCGCCAACCGCGCGACCGTGCAGGCCGAAGCTGTTGCCAAGGCGCACGACCCGCTCGCCAGCCTCGACCGCCGCGCGTTCTACCGCGACGAAGTGCCGGCCGCCTACAAGAAGCCCAGCGTGTCGTTCACGCGCCAAGCCGGCCTCTAAGCCGAACCGGCAAGCATGAAGAACGGGCCTTCGGGCCCTTTCTTCGTACCCTTTCTTCGTGCCCGCTTCGTGTTGTCCGCGTCATCGGCTGATGACGCCCGACGCTAGAGGGTCTCGTTTTCCTTGAGCACGCCTGCGTTGCGCAGGGCTGAGTCCAGCCATTTGGCCGCCGTGTTGCCGTTCTTGATGGCCTCGATGCGCGCGGCCTCGTCCTCGACCTTCTTCGCTGCTGCCTGAAGAAGCGTCTGCACTTTCTCCCGTTCGACAACGACCACGCCATCCGCATCGCCGATGACGAGGTCACCGGGGCGTACCGCCACGCCGCCCACCGACACCGGATGCCCGATGCGCCCCGAGGCCAGCTTGGTCGGCCCGTTGGGATTGGTGCCGACCGAGAACACCGGGAAACCCATTTCGTCGATTTCCACGCTGTCGCGCACCGCGCCGTCGATCACCACGCCCGCGATGCCGACCTGCCTGCAGGCGTTCATCATGATCGTGCCCATGAGGGCCGCGCTCTGGTCGCCCTTGCCGTCGATCACGAGCACGTCGCCGGGCCTTGCCAGCGCGATGGCGGCGTGGATCATCAGGTTGTCGCCGGGCCGCACTTCCACCGTGAGCGCGCTGCCCGCCAGTTTCATCCGGTGGCGCAGGGCCTGGATGCGGCCGTGCAGGGCGCCCCGGCGACCGGCCACGTCGGCGAGGATGGCGGGCTGGAAGGCCGAGGCCTGGCGAATCAGGTCGGAGGAGACGCGCTCGAAGTCGCGGACGATGTCTGGAAGCTGGTTCATTCGCTGGTTCCCGTTCATTCGGCCTTGACGTCGGCGTCCTTCACCACGCGGCCCCACTTGCGCTTGTCGGCCGCCAGGAAGGCGCGGAACTGCTCCGGCGTGCTTCCCACGGGCTCCAGCCCGTCGGCGATGAGCCGCTTGGCGATCTCGGGCATCGCGAGCACCTTGGCGACTTCGCGCTGGATGCGCTCGACCACGGCCGGCGGCGTGTTCTTCGCGGCGCAGATGCCGGCCCAGGTCACGGGGTCGAAGTCGGGAACGCCGGCTTCCGCCACGGTCGGGATGTCCGGAAAGGCCGGCAGCCGGCGCGGGCTGGCCACCGCCAGCGCGCGCAGCTTGCCCGAGCGGGCGTACTGCATCGAGCTCACGGGCTGGTCGAAGATCATCGAGACCTGGCCCGCGATGAGGTCCGTCATCGCCTGGCCGGTGCCCTTGTAGGCCACGTGGACGATGTCTATGCCCGCGCGGCTCTTGAGCATTTCGCCGGCAAGGTGCCCGCCCGTTGCCGTACCGGAGGATGCGAAGTTGATCTCGCCCGGTTTCTGCTTGGCGTAAGTGATGAGTTCCTTCACGCTCTTCACCGGCAGGTTCGAATTGACCAGCAGCATGTAGGGCGCGTTGACCACCTGCGTGACCGGCACGATGTCCTTCTCGGAGTCGAAGGGTATGCTCTTGAGCACATGCGGCTGGATCGACAGCGTGCCCGTGGTGCACATCAGCAGCGTGTGCCCGTCGGCAGGCGCCGCAAGCATCGCCGACGCGGCGATGTTGCCGCCGGCGCCGGGCCGGTTGTCGATCAGCACCTGCTGCCCGAGCCCTTCGGCCAGCTTCGGCCCGATCAGGCGCGCCACCATGTCGTTGGAGCCGCCGGGCGAGAAGCCCACGAGGATCTTGATCGGCTTCGAGGGGAAGGTGTCGGCGGCCCATGCGTGGGTGGCGCCAAGCCAGGCGGTGCCGATGGCAAGCGCCGGCAGCA
The DNA here is from genome assembly GCF_056867935.1 of Variovorax sp. TLI9-5A. Taxonomy (NCBI): domain Bacteria; kingdom Pseudomonadati; phylum Pseudomonadota; class Betaproteobacteria; order Burkholderiales; family Comamonadaceae; genus Variovorax; species Variovorax sp. TLI9-5A. Next base: position 3,177,668 of record NZ_CP200310.1, read on the forward strand.
GCTTGAGAAGGGTGCGGAGTTTCATTGCGGTTCCTGGTTGATGGCTTGACCCGAGAGTTCGTCGCGCGCCCGTGCGATGCGCCGGCAGCCTTCCTGCAGCTGTTCGGTGCTGGCGGCGAAGGAGATGCGGAAATGCGTGGGCACCCCGTAGGCGCTGCCTTGCAGGGCGGCAAGGTCCTGCGAATCGAGCAGGTGCATCACCCAGTCGTCGCTGCTGTCGATCACCGTGCCCTTGCCGGTGCGAAGGCCGAAGAGAGCGCTGCACGAGGCGAAGACGTAGAACGCGCCGTCGGGCACCTCGCAGCGGATGCCGTCGATGGCGTTGAGCGCTGCGACCACCATGTCGCGCCGCTTCTCGTACTCGCGCCGGTTGCTGGCGATGGTGTCCTGCGGCCCCGTGAGCGCCGCGACGGCTGCCGCCTGCGCGATCGAGTTCGGGCCGGAAGTGCTTTGCGACTGCAGCTTGACCATCGCCTTGATGAGCGCCGAGGGGCCTGCGCCGTAGCCGATGCGCCAGCCCGTCATCGCATAGGCCTTGGACACGCCGTTCACCGTCAGCGTGCGCTCCTTGAGGTCGGGCGCCGCCTCGGTCATGGTGGCGAATTCGAGGTCGCCGTAGATCAGGTGCTCGTAGATGTCGTCCGTCAGTATCCAGACATGGGGGTGGCGCCGCAGCACCTGCGCCAGCGCCTGGAGCTCGGCGCGCGTGTAGGTCGCGCCGCTGGGGTTGTTCGGCGAGTTGAGCATCAGCCAGCGCGTCCTGGGGGTGATGGCTCGCTCGAGGTCGGCGGGCTGGAGCTTGAAGCCCGCGGCCGCCGGGCAATCGACGAAGACCGGAACGCCGCCGGCCAGCAGGGCGATGTCGGGGTAGGACACCCAGTAGGGCGCCGGCACGATAACCTCGTCGCCCGCCGCGACCGTGCACATGAGCGCGTTGAAGATCACCTGCTTGGCGCCGGTGCCGACGATGATCTCGCCCGGCGTGTAGGCCAGCCCGTTCTCGGTCAGGAACTTGCCCGCGATGGCTTCCTTCAGCGCCGGCGTGCCGCCCACGTCGGTGTAGCGCGTCTGGCCGTCCGACATGGCGCGGATGGCGGCTTCCTTGACGTGGCCGGGCGTCTCGAAGTCGGGCTCGCCCGCGGTGAGGCCGAGGATGTCCCGGCCCATCGCGCGCAGCTCGCGCGCCCGCTGGCCGGCCATTGAACTGGGAGAGGGCTTGATTCGATTCAGGCGTGGTGCGATGTGAAGCATGCACGCAGTATCAAAGTGCTCCCGCCGCGGGACAAACGAGAAATCGGACCGTCGCGGTATTCCTTTTTTTCCTGGCGGGCCACGGGCGTACATTCCGCAGGCATGAACTTCACCTTCAAGCAGCTGGAGGCCTTTCTCTTCAGTGCCAAGCTCCAGAGCTTCAGCGCCGCGGCGGTGAAGCTGCACACCACGCAGTCGGCCATCTCCAAGCGGCTGGCCGAGCTGGAGGATTCGCTGGGTGGCCCCTTGCTGCACCGCACCTCGCACGGCCTGGAGCTGGCCCACTCCGGCCGCGAACTGCTGCCGCTCGCGGAAGAGGCCATGCGCCTGTGGCAACGCATCGAGCACGACATCAGCCTCGACAAGACACTGCGCGGCACCTTCCGGGTGGGCGTGACGGAACTGATCGCGATGACCTGGCTCACGCGGCTGATCCAGCTGCTGCAGAAGCTGCATCCCGAGGTGACGCTGGAGCCGGTGGTCGACGCGGGGCTGACGCTCTTCGAGCGCCTGGAAGCCAACAAGCTCGACCTGACGATCATGCCGGGCACCTTCTGGGGACAGGCCTTCGAATCGATCAAGGTAGGGCAGGTCGACCAGGCCTGGATCGCGAGCCCGAGGCTGGGCATTCCGCAGCGGGCGCTGAAGCCGCACGAATTCGCCGACTACCCGGTGATCGAGCAGCCCGCCGGCGCCTCGAAGAACAGGTTCTACGAGGCCTGGCGCGCCGAGCACGGCTTCCGCTTCGGCAAGGTGCTGCTGACGAACAGCACGACCGTCTTGCGCGAACTGACGATCAGCGGCTTCGGCATCAGCCAGCAGGCGCTCGACTACGTGCGCCCGGACATCAGGAGTGGCCTGCTGCGCGTGGTCAGGAGCGATCCCATGCCGCCGCCGCTGGTCTACAGCGCGGTCTACCGGCGCGACAACGCCAGCCCCGCGCTGGCGCGCATCGTCGAGCTGGCCGTGAAGACCTGCGACTTCACCTTGCGGGCGAGCCAGCACGAGGTGGCGCCGGCCGGTCCTCAGCGGGGCTCGGGCTCGACCTTGCGGCAGCGCTCGGTGCGGCAGGTGGCGAAGAAGCCTGCGAGGAAGGCGAGAAGGTAGATTTTTCTCGTTTTTTCTTGTCGACACTTCAAAAATATACGCATTGAGTATATATTCGCGGTCCATGAACATGCCGCAACAGGTGCTCCTCCGCGACGCGATGCGTCAACTCAACATGACGCGCGACGCTTTCGCCGAGCGCATCGGCAGTCGCAGAAGGGCGCTCGACGCCTGGTTGCTGCCCGACGAATCCAACGAATTCAGGGCCATGCCCGAGGTCGCGCGACGCTTCGTCAGCGAAATCCTGACTTCGGACGGCCGGCGCAGTGAATATACGCAAAGCGCACATGAAGGGGCCCTGCGCAAGTCGATGGCCGTCGAGGGCTCGCTGCACCTGCTCTCGGTCAGCCAGTTCAACCGCGACGCCATCGACGAGCTGTTCCAGCTGGCCGACGTGATGCAGCCCATCGCGCGCCGCCGCAAGGTGAGCCGCGTGCTCGAAGGAGCGGTGCTGGCCAACCTGTTCTTCGAGGCCAGCACGCGCACCCGCGTGAGCTTCGGCGCCGCGTTCTGCCGGCTGGGCGGCTCGGTGTGCGACACCACCGGCTTCACTTTTTCGTCGATGGCCAAGGGCGAATCGATCTACGACACCAGCCGCGTGATCAGCGGATACGTCGACGCCATCGTGGTGCGGCATCCGGAGCGGGGCTCGGTGGCGGAGTTCGCGCGCGCCACCAACGTACCCGTCATCAACGGCGGCGACGGGCCGGGCGAGCACCCGAGCCAGGCGCTGCTCGACTTGTACACCATCCAGCGCGAGTTCTCGCGCCTGGGCAAGCTGGTCGACGGGGCTCACATCGCGATGGTCGGCGACCTGAAATACGGGCGCACCGTGCACTCGCTCATCAAGCTGCTGGCGCTGTACAAGGGCCTGAAGTTCACACTGATCTCGCCGCCTTCACTGGCCATGCCGACGGAGATCGTCGAGGCAGTGAGCCGCAACGGCCATGTGGTCGAAATCGCCGCCACCCCGGCGCAGGGCCTGGCCGGCGCGGACATCATCTACGCCACCCGCATCCAGAAGGAGCGCTTCGCGCATGACGAAGTGCTGGAAGGCTTCGACAACGCCTTCGAGATCAACCGCGCGCTCGTCGAATCGGCCTGCAAGCCCGAGGTGGTGGTGATGCATCCGCTGCCGCGAGACAGCCGCTCGGGCTCGCACGACCTCAGCGTCGACCTGAACAACGATCCGCGCCTGGCTATCTTCCGCCAGACCGACAACGGCATCCCGGTGCGCATGGCGATCTTCGCCACGCTGCTCGGCGTGGACAAGCTGGTGAGCCGCTCGATGCGCGACGCCGCGTGGACGCCGCCCTCGCACATAGGCCCGGACGACAGCATCTTCCACGGACTCGATTGACGGACCGGGCTTCCTCGTTTCGTCCCGTCAGGCGTGAGCGAGGACGTTGACCAGCTTGCCGAACGGATCGCGCACGTAGAAGCGGCGCACGCCCCACGGCTCGTCGACTGGCCCGTATTCGATGGCGAAGCCCGCGGCCTTCATGCGCTCGAAGGCCGTGTCCACGTCGTCCACCTCGATGGACAGCTCGGGCACCGGCGTGCCCGAACCGCCTTCCGAAGCGAAGCTCAGCTGCACCGTCATTCCGGCCTGCGAGCCGTAGGTCTGGATCCAGCCGTGGTCCATGAGCAGGTCGAGGCCGAGCACGTCCTTGTAGAAGACGGCGGCACGTGCGGGGTCGGAGGTCGCGAAGTTGGCGACCAGTCGCTTGACTTTCATGGCGCGGGTTTCCTGATGGTGAATGTCCGGGGTTGGCCATCGCGCTCGACGTGCAGCAGCTCGCCTTCGACGCGGATGCCGGTCCACCGCTCGATGCGCCCGTCGGAGTCGATGATTTCGACGGCGTCTTCGGACGTCACTCGGTAGCTGAACACCGGGGCGGCCAATGGGCCGTTTTTCTGGCCGATGGTGGCGGTCACGTGGCCTGCCGGGTGGAAGCGGTAGCTGCCGACGAGGGTGTCGGACACGAGGTCGAGGTACTTGTCGATGGGCAGGCGATGGCTGGGCATGGGGTTCGCGGGAGTTGAATGATGTTCGGGTACTTGCATCATCGCGCCGAAATAGTGCGCCGCACGTGCTCACGCGCACCTAAGCGAACTCTCACAGCACCCTAAGCAGACTCTCACCGGCCCATAAGTACCGCGTCCTAGAGTGAACCCATCGTCATCACTCAAGGAGACAACCATGAGAGTTCGAAACACTGTCCTGTGCATCGCGGCCGCACCTGCGCTGATGCTGGCCTCGCTCGCACACGCGGGCGGCCGTGCCGAGCCGGACTATCCGCAGATCTCGCATTCGACGCAGTCGCGCGACGCGGTGGCCGACGAGGCCATGCGCGCCAACAACGGCATTCATGCGACCGAGGTTGCCGAGTCGCAGCCGCAGCCGGGCGTGTCGGGCGCGGACCGTGCACAGGTGCAGGCCGAGGCGGTTCGCGCGAACAACAGCATGCATCCGACGGAGCTCATGGAATCGCAGGTGGCGCCGCCGGTGGCATCGGCGAACTTGCCTGCATCGTCGGTCGCCCACGCGACCGGTGAATAAGCTCACTCGCGCGTGAGCACGAAGCGCTTGCGGATGCCGCTCGCGGCCGAAGGCGCCACCCACAGGTCGAACTCGCCGGGCTCCACGGTCGGCTTCATATCGCGGCCGATGAAAGACAGGTCATCGGCCGTGAGCGTGAACTCGACCACTTCCGATGCGCCCGGCGCGATGGCCAGCTTGCGGAAGCCTTTGAGCTCGCGCACCGGCCGCGTCACGCTGGCGGCGCGCTCGGCGATGTAGAGCTGCACCACTTCCTCCGCGTCGCGCGTGCCGGTGTTGGTGACGGTCGCGCGCACGCGCAGCGTGCCCGACAGCGGCATGCGTTCGCTGCTCAGTTCCACGCTGTCGTAGCGCACCGGCGAAAAGCCGATGCCATGGCCGAAGGGGTAGAGCGCTTCGTTCGTCGCGTCGACATAGCGCGTCTTGAAGGCCGTGTCGGGCGCGTTCTCGGGCGACGGGCGGCCGGTTCGCTTGTGGCCGTAGTAGTAGGGCACCTGTCCGGCCGTCTGCGGAAAGCTCACGGGCAGCCGGCCCGAGGGATTGAAGTCGCCGAACACCACGTCCGCGATCGCGTTGCCGGTCTGCACGCCGAGGAACCACGTGACGAGGATGGCGCGCGCATTGCGCACCGCGCCCTTCAGCGCCATCGCGCGGCCGTTGCTCAGCAGCACGACCACCGGCTTGCCGGCGGCTGCCACGGCTTCGGCCAGGTCCTGCTGCGCCTGCGGCAGGCCGATGTCGCTGCGCGAGCGCGCCTCGCCCGACATTTTCTGGCTCTCGCCGATGGCCAGCAGCACCACGTCGGCATTGCGCGCGGCCGCTACCGCGGCGTCGATGCCGCCGGGCAGCGCCGACTCGATGCCCGAGCCGCGCACCACGTTCACCGACGAATTGGGCCCCAGCGCGTTGCGCAGGCCCTGGTCTATGCCCACCGGCGCCGACTGCCCGGGAAACAGGCTCCACGCGCCCATCAGGTCGATGGTGCCTTCGGCGAAGGGGCCGATCAGCGCGATCTTCGTGCCGGCCTTGGGCAGCGGCAGCAGCATTCGCTCGTTCTTCAGCATCACGATGGAGCGGCGCGCGCTCTCGCGGGCCAGCGTGATGAACTCCGGGTTCTCGGGGCGCTGCGAGGCGGGCAGCCCGTCGAGCCCGTGCATCGGGTCGTCGAACAGGCCCAGCTTCTGCTTGACGCGCAGCACGCGGCGCACGGCGTCGTCCAGCCGCGCCACCGGCACCTCACCAGAAGCGACGAGGTCGGGCAGGTAGCGCATGTAAAGGCCGCTCTGCATGCTCACGTCGGTGCCCGCCATGAAGGCCTGCTTGGCCGCCTCGCGCGGGTTGGCCGCGTAGCCGTGCTCCACGAGTTCCTCGTCGGCCGTGTAGTCGGAGACCACGAAGCCCCGGAATTTCCATTCGTCGCGCAGCACGCCCGTGAGCAGCGCCGGGTTGGCGGTGGAAGGCACGCCGCCGATCTCGTTGAAGGCGCTCATCACCGACAGCGCCCCCGCATCCAGCGCCGCGCGGAATGGCGGCAGGTACACCTCGCGCAGCGTGCGCTCGGAGATGTCGCTCACGTTGTAGTCCAGCCCGCCCTCGGCCGCGCCGTAGGCCGCGAAGTGCTTGGGCGTGGCCAGCATCGAGTCGGGCCGCGAGAGGTCGGTGCCCTGGAAGCCGCGCACCCGCGCAGCCGCGAACTGCTTCGCGAGGAAGACGTCCTCGCCCACGCCCTCGAGGCCGCGGCCCCAGCGCGCATCGCGTGCGATGTCGACCATCGGCGCGAAAGTCCAGCGAAAGCCGTCGGCCGTGGCCTCCACAGCCGCCGCGCGCGCCGTGCGCTCGGCCAGCGCGGGCTCCCAGCTCGAAGCCTCGGCCAGCGGCATCGGGAACATCGTGCGAAAGCCGTGGATCACGTCGGCGCCGAAGATCAGCGGAATGCCCAGCCGCGACTCCTTGATCGCGATCTGCTGCAGCCGCCGCTTGCCCTCGACGCCCGCGTTGTTGAAAAGGCCCGTGAGCCGTCCGGCGCGCACGTCCGCCGTTTCCTGCTGCGCATTGCGCCAGCCGGCCTGCGGGTTGTTGGGCGTGTCGATGTCGGCCGGGCCGTACAGGCTGAGCTGGCCGGCTTTTTCCTGCACCGTCATGCGGGAGATGAGGGCTTCGATGCGGGCGTCGGCGTCTTGCTGCGATTGCTGCTGCTGTTGTGGCTGCGGCGTGGCGGCCGTTGACGCATCGGGGGCGGCCGAGGCGGAGGGCAGAAGGAGCGCGAGGGAGAGGAGGGCGCAGGCGGGGGCGAGAGAGCGCGCCGGAGGGCGCGGGAATCGGACGTGCATGGCCTCCTATTCTGCAGGCATCGGGAGTCACCCCTTGGCGGTGGGTCTTGGCGCTGGTTGTTGCTGGATGTGACGCACTTCAGCGTCAGCTCAATGGCTTCTTCGTCGTTGAGCGAGGAAGCCTTGGCAGCGCTGATGCGGTCGGCCATGACCTTGTGCGCATCGTCACGGGCAGCTTCCTCTACGGCAGCATTGCTGGCCAGTGTGGGCGCGAGGCTGCGGCCGGGAGCGCACTTTCACAGCGTAACGGAGCATCGGTTTTCGCGTGATGGCGATGCTCCTTGTGGTCACATTCTCCATTTGAAGCCAAACAAACAGATACTCGTCAGAACTCCGAGACCCAATGCAACGAGGCCGATAGAAGTCATCGCCGCGAGGTACAGCACAAGGCGAACGATTTGCCCCCTGACACTGCTTGCCTTTGGAACACAAACCCAATAAATGAGTGCCGGCCAGACAATGAACAGTACCGCCAGCACCATGATTTGAAGCGCGTCGTGCGTGTCGTCAAGGAAGGCGAATGCACAGAAGGTCGCGAAGGCCCACCCTGCCACGTTCGCCAAGAGGCGAAGCCAGGGATTGGTGGTGCTCACACCGAGTCCATCCCCCGCAGAGTCTGGAACGGTCCACGCCGGAAAGACGCGGAATCTGCCATTGGCCGCCACAGCCCGTTGCTCGCGGAACCCACCGCATGCGCTGGTCCGACATGAGCGCGTACTGTGGGGAAAAAGGGCAATGCGCCCATCGCCCCTGCAGCCTGCAAGGCACGTCGGCGCGAAAGTGCCGTATTCATGCTGGTCTTCGTCATTGGTTGTTTTCTCCCCGATTCGGTTGTCTGGCGGCTTACTTGATCGCCACCGCGCTGGCTGGGGCGCCGGGCACGGCCACGCGAAACTTGAGGCCGTCGAGCAGCTTGTCCCACAGGGCGATGGCTTCCTGGTCGTTGAGCGAGGAGGCCGCCGCCGCGCCAACTCGGTCCGCAGCCACCTTGGTGGACATGGCCACATTGAGGTTGCCAGGGCGTGCCACGCTGCCGCCGTTCTCGCCGATGAACATCCACTCGAAATCGTGGAAACCCTCGGCGGCGCGCACCAGCGATTCCTCTCCGTTCCAGCCATGGACCTTCTTCTTTCCCTCGCGCAAGGTTGTGAGCTTGGGATAGCTTTTGCCGGCTTCGCGTTTGCGATCGGCGATGAGCTTCAGCAGGCCGTAGCTGTTGCTGGCGAAGTTGGTGTTGACGGTCTGGTTGCTCTCGACGCTGAACACCACGTCCGGCAGCGCGGCCATGTGCAGGCCTACCTGGGTGAGGACGTCGCCCTCGGCGCCATCGACTCGGGTGAAGCCGTATTCGTGGCACAAGCCCTGATCGGTGGGGACTTCGTCGGGTGAGCGCAGGCGCAGGCTGCCGGCGGTCTCCTCGATGTCCTTGAAGATCCGCTCGACGGTCATGTTCTGGCTCTTGGCAGTCGCGGTTCCGTCGATGAAGATGTGCGGACCCACGATGTAGTAGATGCGGAAGCCCTCCAGCTCGAGATCTTTGGCCGAGGCACTCTTGAACGAGCGAATCAACCAAGTATTGGGGACGGGGCCTTTGCCGATGTAGTTGATCTCCGCAGTGCCGTTGGCTGCCAGGATCTTTGCCCGTTCGGCCGCCAGTACTTTCTCGATGTCGTTGGCTTGGTCCGGCAGCGTCGGAAAGTCACGCCCGAACTCAAGCCGCGAGTCCGCCGGTACGGTCAGTACATAGCGTCCGAAGCACAGCAGCTTGGTGTGCTGGAACAACTGTTCAATACGTCTGTTCATGCAAGTAGTCCTCCCTCGTTGTCATGTCTTGCCGGGATAGTCCCATTCCTTTTTTGCCCACCATGCGGAGTCATGATCGGCGGCGATGCGCACGATGCTGTAGAGCGTGGCAGCGGTAGCGTTCGAGGCCTTGTAGCTGTCTTGGTGGTCGTAGCCTGTCTGCACGAACTTCAGCTTGGCGCGTACCTTGCTGGCACTCCGCTCGACAGGCACGGTGCCGTCGCTTGGCGTCATCGGGGGCTGCAGCTTGAGCTTGAGTACTTCACCGCCGTAGCCTTTCACCCGCAGCGTCCCCTGACCGTTGTCACCCTTGTTGCCGCGCAGCAGCGTCCACGTCAACGGATTTCCTGCTGCTGCCGGATCTCCATCGACGACCCTCCACACGAGTTCGTTCCACGCGGGCTGCCCGGGGTCGCTGCCGTAATGCGCGTAGGTGCGTTCGTGAAAAGTGTCCTTGATCGCGTCGGCGAAACGCATGGCTTCTCTGATCCGCTCCATCGTCGCCTCTGGACCGATCTGCTCCGATGTCTTGCCGCCTTTGTTGGGCGGCCTGTCGATCTGCTTTGCCGGGTCGATCCAATCCGGATTGATCAGCCGCCACCACTTGTCCCGATCCAACGTGTAGATCTCGCTTACCGCATCGCTCTGGGGCCACTTCGCAAGGAGCTTGCCGTTGTCGTCCTGCAGGTGCAGCCACTGCGTGCCATACGCGGCGGCAGGCAGCAGCTCAAGGCCGCCCTGTGCATTGGCGAGCACTGCCGTAACTTCCTCGCCGTTGTCGCCGAGCAAGCTTTGCGTGACGTTGCCTACGATGTTTGCCCCGACATCCCACCACGGGTGGTTGCTGGCCTCGAAGCCAGCTCGCATGCGCTTGTATGCCGCTGCCGCACCCGTGGTGGGCATCACCCCGTGCACGACGCCCAGTATCTTGTCCCTGATGTTCCCGTATTTCGGATGCATCATTGCCCGCGCCAGGATGCCGCCCATGCTGTGGGTGACGATGATGACGCCGGGGCAGTTGAAGCCGTTCTCGTTGTAGGTGTCGACCAGCAGGCGGATTTTCTCGGCCAGCAATGGAGCTTCCACACCATTGCTCCTGAGCCAGTTGTAGCCAAAGGCATGCACCGGATACCAGCATTCGCCGATCTTGCGTATGTCGTCCTCGCCCAGCGGCTGTGCTCCGTGAACACCGAAGCTCGAAGGCGCTCGTCCCACAAGCGCTTCGGGGTTGTTCTTGTCCAGCCACGCTGGCGAGATGACGTGCTTCTTGCCCTCGCGGCGCAGCATGTCGTTGAGCTGGCGCTCCATCAGTTGGAGGATGTCGCCGTAGGCGTTGAACATTACCTCGCTCCACCCCCGCGCACGGGCCTTCTGTGCGGCGGTGAAGCATTGCCGGTTCATCGCCAGCGGGTGTGTCGGATCGGCCTTCGGGTCGGTGATCAGCAGCTTGCTGACGTCGCCCAGATCGTCGGGCACGTTGTCGTGGCGCTTGTCGGAGCTGACGGTCAGGTCGCCCGTGGCGTCGAAGCGGTGGCTCCTCTTGCCCTCGACTTCTTCGTGAGTGACCTTGTAGCGGTCTACCTCCACGTAGTCCGGGTCCAGCCTCAGTTGGCGGGCCGCGGCGCTCGCATTGCGCCGCCAGTACGCATCGCCCCTCTTGTCGGGCCACCATGCAAGGTTGTTGATGCGCTTGAGCAGTGCTTGCCGTTCCCGGGACAGGCGCAGGTTGCTGCCCATGATGCCGGGAAGGAACACGATCGGAATGAGCTTGCCAGGCGGCACGCGCACCCGGATCTTTCTTCTGTCGTCGAGCGGCGTCGTCACTGCGGTGATTTCCGCGAAACCGTCCAGACCCAGGCTGAAGTCCAGCCACGCGTCTTCTTCTTCTCCTTGTACTGCCATTACGTGGCCCTCCTGAACCATTTGACTTTGTAGGCCTCGGGTCCGTCCGAGCGCTGCTGCTGCGTGGTGCCGTCGGCGCTGGTGATCTCGCCGGCTTGCTGGCCCGGTTCCGCTGTCTTGCCGGGCTCGCCATTGCGCACGAGCTCGAAGAGCTGCCTTGCCGCCGGCGTTTCCTTCTCATCGATGTGATGGAAGAGAACCTCCTGGTCGAACCGCGTCTGCACATCCCGGTTCATCTTGTCGGGCGTGCGACTGTCGGGCCCGATGAAGCTGTGCTTCGCCGCATGCGCCCGCCACGTTCCACGCGTGCCGTTGACGATCCCCGAAGCATTCCAGCAGGTGTAGCTCGACCCACCATTGATGACGACTTCCTCGACGGCCGTGATGGTGATCCGGTTCGCCTCCTGCCGGATGTCCATCTTCGCGAGCACGCTGATGCTGTTCTTCAGCGCCACGATGTCGATGTCCGCGTTGGCCGCCACCAGCTTCATGCCCGCCTTGTAGGCGAACATGCGCACCGCGTTCTTCGCGGAGACGAGGAAGCTCTTCGCCGTGGCGACGCTGGTGTGCCCGCCGCTGGTGAGCGCGTTGTGCCCGGCGCTCGCGAAGTGGCTGGAGCCCTGCGCCGTGGTCTGTATGCCGCAGGGGCTCGCGAGCGTGAGGTGCGGCTGGATGAACTCGGGGAACTCGCCTTGCGCGGTGTGGTTGCCCTTGCCCTGGATCGCGTCGTTCTGCTGCTTGAGTTCACCGGCGACCTCGTGCTGGTCGCCGCTGTCGTGGGCCTTGGCATCGAGCGCCAGCCGCGACATGCCTTCGTGCACCTCGCGCGCCTGCGTGAGCCGCGCGATGGTCTCGCCCATGTCGGTGATGTGCGCCTGCGCGTTGGGCCGGGGCTCGGTGCTCACCAGCAGGCCGCGTGCGGCGCGCAGTGCGCCGTGCCCGTCGGTGCGCAGCTCGAAGCCCTGGCCGCGGTCGTCCTTGCGGCCGGCGGTGTCCTCGATGCGGCCTATGTGCCCGAGGCTGAGGCTGCTGCACTGGTGGTCGCTCTTGAGCTGGGCCTGCACCTTGCTTGCGCTGTCGTCGAGGGCCAGGTGGTTTCCGCGCAGGCTGCCTCCGAGTTCGCGGCTGCGGATGCCCGTCAGGTGTGTCTGGTCGGGCAGCTTCCACGCCGGCATCTCGTCAGCGTTGTGAAAGCGGCCGACGACGATCGGGCGGTCGGGGTTGCCGTTGAGGAAATCGACGATCACTTCCTGCCCGATGCGGGGCAGCGCGGCCGTGCCGAACTGGGCTCCGGCCCAGCCGTGCGACACGCGCAGCCAGCAGGAGGAGTTCTCGTCGTGGCTTCCGATGCGGTCCCACTGGAACTGGACCTTGACGCGGCCGTATTGGTCGGCCCAGATTTCCTGGCCTGCGGGACCGACCACCATTGCAGTCTGCGGACCGCCGGTGCGAGGTTTCGGTGTGGTGCGCGGCGGGCGCCAGGCGAAGCTGGCGGGCTGCGCGTCGAAGGCGAAGCGCTGTATGGAGCCGCCCGGCGTGGCGGTCGTGCCTTCGGTGGCGCGCAGGTTCTCCTGCAGGTGGTAGGCCACGCCCAGCACGAGGTACTGGCGGTTCTGGTCGTCGCGCGGGTGATCGGCCAGCCGCAGGGTATGGCCCGGCGCCAGCGAACGCAGGTTGGAGCGCCCGCCGACGAGGCTGCGCGCGCTCAGCTGCTCCTCGTTGCGGATGCGCGCACAGGTGTCGCCGTCGCCGTTCAGCAGATAGTGGCCGGGCCACTCGAAGACTTCGTGGCTGTCGTTGTCGTGGCCCGGCGGCATCTGGCGCCGGCTTCTCAGGTCGGCCTTGGGCTTCTCGAAGTCGTAGTCGTCGGTGCAGTGGTGGCCGGAGCGCAGGTCTTCGGCCATCTCCCATGCGTAGATGCGTTCGGCCGGCTCCTCGCCGCCGGTCATGCCCGACTGCTCGTGCGGGTGGTAGCGCACGGTCTCGCCGCCGGGCAGCGGGCCGTGCGAGCTGGCGATGTCGTCCGCGAACACCAGCACGTGCTGCGCGGCCTCGTGGCGGAACCAGTAATGGATGCCCTCGTGCTCGCACAGGCGCGAGACGAAATCGAAGTCGCTCTCGCCGTACTGCACGCAGTAGTTCCACACCCGGTAGCTGCGCGTGAGCTTCTGCTCGAAGGGATGGCCGTAGCGGCCCAGCACCTCGGCCAGGATCTCGGGAACGCTGCGGTCCTGGAAGATCCTGTAGTCGTGCCGCCTCGTGGCCAGCCAGAACCAGGGGCGCAGCCTCATCGCGTAGAAGCACAGCCGCGCGTCTTCGCGCGCGAGGCCGAAGCGGGTGACGATGCCGGCGAGATGGCGTATGTCGCCGTGCTCGGTCTGCATCGACACCGTGGCCGTCCTGCCGAGGAGTGCCTTGGGGTCGATGGCGTTGCTGCGGCCCAGCAGGTCGACATCGAAGGCGTAGGCGCGGCTCAGCGCCTCGCGGCCGACCAGCCGGTGGAATTGCAGCGCCTCGCCGACGGGCGTGGCAATGGTGACGCGACGGCCGGCCAGGATGGGCTTGGTCACGGGATCCTCCCTGAATAGTCGATTGCTCGACCGAAATTAGTTTTTTCGGATTATTCGAGCGCGCGATTCGAGGGATATGACGAAGCGTGCAAAGCGCGGAAATGCGTGAAGAAATCCTCGCCGCAAGCGCGAGGCTCGGCCATTTAAATTCCGTAAGGAATAAATCGGGGCCGTTTCAGGCAACCCGGTTCAGCAGAGCTTCGCCGCGCACCCAGCGCCGCGGGTTGTCGGGAAAGATGCCGGCCACGCGCGCCTCGTTGCCGTCCGAATGGCCGGCGGTGTGGGGCGTGACGATGACGTCCGGCAGGTCCCGCAAGGGGGAGTCGGCGGGCAAAGGCTCGTGCGCGAACACGTCGAGATACGCGCCCGACAGAGCGCCGCCGCGGCGCGGCCCATGCTGCGAAGCTCCCAGACCTTGCCGGAGTTCCATCCACCGGTCATCGCGCAGGCGCGGTGACCGGTGCCGGGCGGCGCAGCAGCAGCCATCCGAAGAGCGGGGCGGTGATGTACATCACGACCGAGTAGATGGCCGCCGGCAGCGCCAGCTGGAAGCTGCCCAGCACGCTCACCGCGATGAAGATCGCCAGCGTGGAGTTGTGGATGCCGATCTCGTAGCTGATGGCAGTGGCCAGCGGCTTGTCGAGCCCGGCGGCGCGGCTCAGGTAGTAGCCCGCCAGCAGGCTCAGCAGGTTGAACAGCAGCACCGGCACGCCGATCTGCGCGAAGGTGGTCGTGATGGTCTTCCATTCGTTGGCGATGGCCAGCACCGTCACCACCGCGAGCACCACGCCGCTGAAGATCTTGGTGGGTTTTTCCATGCGCGCGGCGAAGCCGGGCCGGCGCGAGGCCACGAACATGCCGAGTGCTACCGGCACCAGCACGATGGCGATGACTTCCACCAGCTTGCGCGTTTGCAGCGGCACCACCTGGCCGCCCTGCGCGAAATGGCCGATGGCCCAGTTCGCGATGAGCGGCAGCGTGACGATGGAAAGCAGCGTGTTCACGGCGGTGAGCGAGATGTTCATCGCCACGTTGCCGCCGAACAGGTGCGAGAACAGGTTGGCCGAGATGCCGCCCGGCGAGGCCGCCAGCAGCATCAGCCCGACCGCGAACACCGGCGGCAGGCCGAAGCCCACGATGATCGCGTAGCAGGCCAGCGGCAGCCCGATCACCTGCAGCGCGAGCGCGATGGCCACGGCCTTGGGGTGTTTGAAGAGCCTTTTGAAGTCGGCGAGCGAAAGCGAAAGGCCGAGCCCGAACATGACCAGCGCGAGCGCGCCGAACAGGAAGCGGGTGACGATGACGGTACTGTCCATGGGGTTTGTCTCCTCGTTGGTTCTTGCTTTTCTTGTAGTTGTTGTAGTGCGGGCGATAAAAGGGCACTAAAAAAATGGCCGCCAACACCTGTCGCGCAGGCGCTGGCAGCCGTGGAAACCGGGAGCGACGAAGCTCTTACTGCTTGTAGCTGTCGTCGATGCGGTCGAGCTTGCGGATGAGCGATGGCCAGACGAACTGCCCGCCCATGCCGCCGGTCTGCACCTTCATGGCCTGGCCCACGCCTTCCACGATGCGCGGGTCCACGTGAGTGAGTTCGCCGCCGCCCGACTGCGCCGCGATCTGGATCTGGCAGGTGGCCTCGAAGGTGTACATCGAAAGAAAGGCGTCGGCAATGGTCTTGCCGCAGGTCAGCAGGCCGTGGTTGCGCAGCATGAGGAAGTTGGCGCTGCCCATGTCGGCCTGCAGGCGCGGCTTCTCGTCGTCGCGGAAGGCCACGCCCTCGTAGTCGTGATAGGCCAGCGAGGCCAGCACGAAGGTCGACTGCTGGCTGATGGGCAGCACGCCGTTCTTCTGCGCGCTGACGGCGATGCCGGCGCGGGTGTGGGTGTGCAGCACGCACTGGATGTCTTCGCGCGCCGCATGCACCGCGCTGTGGATCACGAAGCCCGCCGGGTTCACGGGGTAGGGCGAGTCGATGATCTTGTTGCACTGCTGGTCGACCTTCACCAGGCTCGACGCGGTGATCTCGTCGAACATCAGGCCATAGGGGTTGATCAGGAAGTGGTGCTCGGGGCCGGGAATGCGCGCGCTGATGTGCGTGAAGACCAGGTCGCTCCAGCCGTGCAGCGCCACGAGGCGGTAGCAGGCGGCGAGGTCGACGCGAAGCTGCCACTCCTCGGCGGAAACGAGCTTCTGGATTTCGGGTTGGGCGAAGGCGTTCATGGGGTGGTGTCCTGTGTAGCTGGTTCAGGCGGCCGCGGGCTCGGTCAGCGCGGCCTTGTAGATGCTCTGCTTCGGCTGCGCCATCACGCGGCGCAGCATCGGCTCGAACTCGCTGATGGGCAGCGTCTCGGCCTTGGGGTCGAAGGCGGGGTTGTCGTAGAGCGCGCAGAACTCGGCCGTGCGCTCGTAGTGCGGATGGCCCTTGAAGTTGTCGCGCATGTCGCGGTCCAGGCCGATGTGGTGGAAGAAGTAGTGACCCTGGAAGATGCCGTGGTTCTGCACCATCCAGTGGTTGGCCTCGCTCACGAAGGGCTTGAGGATGGCGGCGGCGATGTCGGGGTGGTTGAAGCTGCCGAGCGTGTCGCCGATGTCGTGCAGCAGGGCGCACACCACGTATTCCTCGTCGCGGCCGTCGCGCAGCGCGCGGGTGGCGGTCTGCAGCGAGTGGGTGTAGCGGTCGACCGGGAAGCCGCCGTAGTCGCCTTCGAGGATCTGCAGGTGCTTGATCACGCGTGCGGGCAGGCCGCCCGCGAACTGCATGAATTCGCCACCGATCAGCTGCCAGTCTTCTCGCGTGCTTTCCTGCATGCTCTTGAAACTTGCGCGTGCGTTCATCGCCGGGGTCTCCGTTCTTGTCTCTTGTGGGGAGCTGGCCACTGTATGCCTGCGCTTGACCATGAACTGTCAAGAATTTGACAATGCGGGGTTCTGGTAAACCCCCGTCCCACCGTCATTCCCCAGTCATGGCTGCTTCCCCGAAACCGCGCCTTTCCGCAGCCCACCGCACCGCGCTGGAAGGCAACCCCTGGTTCCTGAGCATGCCGCGCGCACAGCGCGATGCGCTGGTGGGCGCGGCAGAGCTGCATCACGTGCGGCGCGGCGCGATGGTGTTCCGCCAGGGCGATCCGATCCACGCCACGGACGGCGGCTTCTACGGGCTGGTGGCAGGCACCATCAAGATTTCCTCGCTGCGCCAGGACGGGCGCGAAGCCATCCTCGCGGTGCTGGAGCCGGGCAACTGGTTCGGCGAGATCACGCTGATCGACGGCTCTCCGCGCACCCACGACGCCACCGCGCTGGGGGCGCTCGACCTGCTGGTGGTGCCACCCGCGGCCTTCGTGCAGCTGATGCGCGACGTGGTGTTCTCCAACGCCATCGCCGCGATGCTGGCCGCGCGCGTTCGCATGCTCTACGGCCTGGCCGAAGACGCCACGCTGCGCAGCCTGCGTGCGCGCGTGGCGCACCGGCTGCTGGTGCTGGCGCGAGGCGACGCCACGCAGTCGCTGCTGCTGCGCCACGAGCTGCAGCTGCCGCAGGAAGCGCTGGCGATGATGCTCGGCGTGACGCGCCAGACGCTGTCGAAGGAGCTCAATGCGCTGGCGTCCGAAGGTGTGCTTTCGCTGGGCTACGGGCGCATCGAACTGCGTTCGCTCGACGCGCTGCGCGCGCTCGTGAGCACCGGCTAGGAGGGCAGGCGGCCGCCTACCTCAGAACCCGGCCGTCGGCCGAGATGCTGATCAGGTCGATGTTGCGCACGCTGTCGCGCAGGCCCGGGCGCAGGTTGATGCGAAAGCCCCCCACGTCGTAGTCCGTCATGCCCGACATCACGCGCATGAGGCTCGCGGTGTTCAGCCCCCGGCCGGCGCGCTTCACCGCCTCGCCGGCGGCCTTGGCCGCGATGAAGCCCTCGAGGCCCTCGTAAGACGGGTTCTGGTCGGAGTTGTCCACGGCCGCGAGGTATTCCTTGACGATGGGAATGGCCGAGGGGCGGGGCGAGGGCACCACCTGCGAGATCACGATGCCGCCGATGTCCTTGCCGAGCGTGGCGTAGAGCGGGTCGATGCCGACGATGGAAAAGGCCATGAAGCTGCCCGCGTAGCCGCTCTTGCGCAGCTTGCGGATGGCGTTGGCCGTGGTGCCAGAGAGCGACACCAGTACGATGGCCTGGGGCGACTGCTTCTGCACTTCCTTCAGCGCCGCGTCGAGCTTGTCGCCCGTGGCCGGCACCAATGCGGTCGCGACCAGCGGCGTGAGCCTGAGCTCGGTGATCGCCTGCTCCACGGCCGCGAGGCCGGCGCGGCCCATGGCGTCGTCGTCGCCCACCAGCGCCACGCGCGTCTGCCCCACGGTGGCGCACTGCTTCACGATCTTCAGGGCCTCGTCGATCATGCCGGGGCGCACATGGAACACGTTCTGGTGCTCGGCGCCGCGCAGCGTGTCGGAGGCCGCGAAGGGGGCGAACAGCAGGCTGCCCTGCTGCGTGGCGACATTCGCGCCGGCCTCGCTGCTGGCCGTGCCGACGAAGCCGAAGAGCATGTCGGCCTTGTCGGTGGTGAGAAGGGTGCGTGCGTTGGCGGCGGCACGCGCTGCGTCGTAGCCGTCATCGAGCTGCAGCAGCTTGAGCTGCAGGCCGCTGGCGGCGTTGCGGTCGTTGAAGGCGCTGACCGCGAGGCGGCTGCCGGCGGCGAAGGCGGTGCCGATCTCGGAGGCTCCGCCGGTCAGCGGCACCGATTGCCCCAGCAGCACGACGCGCGTTCCGCCGGCCGCTGCCGCAGTCCGCGCGGTCTGCGCCATGACGGGGTGGGCCATGCCGATGCCGCTTCCCAGCACCAGCGCGCCTGCCTTGCTCAACCATTCCCTGCGTGATGTGTTCATCGGACACCTTCTTTCACATTAGTAAAAAAGTGTAGCAATTTCGGGGCCAGGGTGGAAGGCGGGCTGACGAGGAGGAGGGTTTTGGCTCAGCCTCCCTTGACGTAGCTGGCGAGGTGCTTGCCGGTCAGCGTGGCGCGCCTGGCGACGAGATCGGCGGGCGTGCCCTCGAAGACGACCCGGCCGCCGTCGTGCCCCGCGCCGGGGCCGAGGTCGATGAGCCAGTCGGCATGCGCCATCACGGCCTGGTGGTGCTCGACCACGATGACCGACTTGCCCGAATCCACGAGCCGGTCGAGCAGTCCCAGCAGCTGCGCCACGTCGGCCAGGTGCAGGCCGGCGGTGGGCTCGTCGAGCACGTAGATGTCGCCCTTCTCCGCCATCTGCGTGGCCAGCTTGAGCCGCTGCCGCTCGCCGCCCGAGAGCGTGGTGAGCGGCTGCCCGAGCCGCAAGTAGCCCAGCCCCACGTCGGCCAGCCGCTGCAGGATGGCGTGCGCGGCCGGCGTGCGCGCCTTGCCCTCGCCGAAGAAGGCCGAGGCTTCGTCCACCGGCATCGCCAGCACCTCGCTGATGTCACGCCCGCCGAAGCGGTATTCCAGCACCGAGGCCTGGAAGCGCTTGCCACCGCATTCCTCGCAGGTGGTGGCCACGCCGGCCATCATTGCGAGGTCGGTGTAGATCACGCCCGCGCCGTTGCAGGTGGGGCAGGCGCCTTCGGAGTTTGCGCTGAAGAGCGCCGGCTTCACGCCGTTGGCCTTCGCGAAGGCGTTGCGAATGGGGTCGAGCAATCCGGTGTAGGTCGCCGGGTTGCTGCGCCGCGAACCGCGGATCGCGCCCTGGTCGATGCTCACCACGCCCGCGCCGGCCGGGATCGAGCCGTGCACCAGCGAGCTCTTGCCGGAGCCCGCGACGCCGGTGATGACGGCCAGCACGCCGAGCGGTATGTCGACGTCCACGTCGCGCAGGTTGTGCGACTTGGCGCCGCGTATCTCCAGCTTGCCGGTCGGCTTGCGCACCTTCTTCCTGAGCGAGGCCCGGTCGTCCAGGTGGCGGCCGGTGACCGTGCCGCTGCCGCGCAGCCCCTCGACGCTGCCTTCGAAGCACACGCTGCCGCCGGCCGAGCCCGCGCCCGGGCCGAGGTCGACGACGTGGTCGGCAATGGCGATGACCTCCGGCTTGTGCTCCACCACCAGCACCGTGTTGCCCTTGTCGCGCAGCCGCAGCAGCAGCTCGTTCATGCGCTGGATGTCGTGCGGGTGCAGGCCGGTGGTGGGCTCGTCGAACACGTAGGTCACGTCGGTGAGCGAGGAGCCGAGGTGGCGGATCATCTTCGTGCGCTGCGCCTCGCCGCCCGAGAGCGTGCCCGAGGGCCGGTCGAGCGAGAGATAGCCAAGGCCAATCTCCACGAAGGAATCGAGGCTGGCCGCCAGCGCCGTGAGCAGCGGCGCCACCGAGGGCTCCTTCAGGCCGCGCACCCACGCGGCGAGGTCGCTGATCTGCATCGCGCAGGCGTCGGCGATGTTGACGCCCTTGATCTTCGATGAGCGCGCGGGCGCGGCGAGCCGCGTGCCGTCGCATTCGGGGCAGGTGGAGAAGGTCACCACGCGCTCCACGAAGGTGCGCACGTGCGGCTGCATCGCCTCCACGTCCTTCGAGAGAAAGGACTTCTGGATCGTCGGGATCAGCCCCGCGTAGGTGAGGTTGATGCCGTCGACCTTGATCTTGGTCGGCTCCCTGTAGAGCAGGTCGTGCAGCTCGTTCTTGGTGAACTTGCGGATCGGCTTGTCGGCGTCGAAGAAACCGCAGCCCCGGAAGATGCGGCCGTACCAGCCTTCCATGCTGTAGCCGGGAATGGTGAGCGCGCCTTCGTTGAGCGACCTGGCGTCGTCGTAGAGCTGCGAGAGGTCGAAGTCGGTGACGGCGCCGCGGCCTTCGCAGCGCGGGCACATGCCGCCGATGCGGTTGAAGGTTTCCTTCACCGTTTTCGTCTTCGAGCCGCGCTCGACGGTGATCGCACCGGCCGCGCTGACCGAAGGTACGTTGAAGGCGAACGCACCCGGCGGCCCGATGTGCGGCTTGCCCAGGCGGCTGAAGAGAATGCGCAGCATCGCGTTGGCGTCGGTGACCGTGCCCACGGTGGAGCGCGGGTCGGCACCCAGGCGCTGCTGGTCGACGATGATCGCGGTGGTCAGCCCGTCGAGCACGTCGACGTCCGGCCGCGCCAGCGTGGGCATGAAGCCCTGCACGAAGGCGCTGTAGGTCTCGTTGATGAGCCGCTGCGACTCGGCTGCGATGGTGCCGAACACCAGCGAGCTCTTGCCCGAGCCCGAGACGCCGGTGAACACCGTCAGCCTGCGCTTCGGGATCTCGATGCTGATGTCCTTCAGGTTGTTCTCGCGCGCGCCGTGCACGCGGATCATGTCATGGCTGTCGGCGGCGTGCTGCGTGGACGGCGCCGCCTTCGCGGTCGTTTTGGGGGGCGTTTTCTTCGCGGGCTTGGTGCTCATCGGCTCGCCTCTGCGCCTCAGCCCTGCTGCTGGATGCGGATCAGGCTGCCCGCGGGGTCGCGCACCGCGCAGTCGCGCACGCCGTATGGCTGGTCGGTCGGCTCCTGGACGATCTCTGTGTCGCTGGCCTGCAGCTTCGCGAAGGTGCCTTCGAGATCGGGCGTGGCCAGCAGGATGGCGGCGTAGGTGCCCTTGGCCATCATCTCGGCGATGGTGCGGCGCTCCTCGTCGGTGATGCCGGGATAGGCGGCTGGCGGCGCGAGCACGATGGAGACGGCGGGCTGGCCCCTGGGGCCGACGGTGATCCAGCGCATGCCGCCATATCCCACGTCATTGCGGACCTCGAAGCCGAGCAGGTCGCGGTAGAAGGCGAGCGACGCCTCGGGGTCGTTGTGCGGCAGGAAACTCGCGTGGATGCTGATGTTCATCGTCGTCGCTCCGGTCGGTTGTTGTCGAGGAGCGCCCAGTCTAGATGCGGCTAGGCAGCCGGCGCTTCTCGATTCCTGATCGGTCGCGTGACCTGCTTCTCCACGCAGGACGGCATGCCCCCGGTCTGCTGCGCGGCCTCGCGCTTGTAGGTGCTGGGCGGTACGCCCACCAGTTCGGTGAAGCGGGTGCTGAAGGTGCCCAGCGACGAGCAGCCGACCTCGAAGCAGACCTCGGTGACGCTGAGGTCGCCCCGGCGCAGCAGCGCCATCGCGCGCTCGATGCGCCGCGTCATCAGGTAGGAATAGGGCGCCTCGCCGTACGCGAGCTTGAACTGGCGGCTGAGGTGGCCCGCCGACATGTGCACGCCGAAGGCGAGCGCCTCGACGTCCAGCGGCTGCGCATATTCGCGGTCGATGCGGTCGCGAACGCGGCGAAGCCGGGCGAGGTCGCGCAGGTGCAGTTGCTCCGCGTCGGTCTTGTTGCTGCTGGTCATCCGCGGGATCGTGCCATGCCGGGCCGGCAGGCTCAACCCGGCAAGCTCAGGCGGTCCGCACGAACACCAGGTCCCACACCCCGTGGCCCAGCTTGATGCCCCGATTCTCGAACTTGGTCAGCGGGCGGTAGTCGGGCTTGGGCGCGTAGCCCTCGGCGGTGTTGCGCAGCAGCGGCTCGCCTGAGAGCACCTCGAGCATCTGCTCGGCGTAGGGCTGCCAGTCGGTTGCGCAGTGGATGTAGCCACCGGGGCGCAGGTGCTGCGCGAGCTTGGTCACGAATTCGGGCTGGATCAGCCGGCGCTTGTTGTGGCGCTTCTTGTGCCACGGGTCCGGGAAGAAGACGTGCACGCCGGCCAGCGTGCCGGGCTGCAGCATGTGGTCGAGCACGTCGACCGCGTCATGCGCGCAGATGCGGATGTTCGACAGCTGCTGCTCGCCGATGCGCTTGAGCAGCGCGCCCACGCCGGGCTCGTGCACCTCGCAGCAGAAGAAATTGGTGTCGGGCAGCACCGTCGCGATGTGCGCGGTGGCCTCGCCCATGCCGAAGCCGATTTCCAGCACCGTCGGGCCGGCACGGCCGCCGAAGGTGGCGGTCAGGTCGACCGGCTCGGGCTTGTAGGGCACGAGGTACAGCGGCCCCAGTTCGGAGAAGGCGCGCGCCTGGCCCTCGGTGGTACGGCCGCCGCGCTTGACGAAGCTCTTGAGGCGGCGGTGCAGCGGATGGGGCTTGGCGCCGTCGTCGGTGCCCTCGTCATGGTCGGGCGGGAGGTCGTTGGACACGGTGTCGGAAAGATTCATCACGGGCGCGAATTGTAGAGAGCGCGCCATTCGGGCACCCAGCCGGCCAGCGCCGCCGGGCAGTCCGTGGCCGTGGCGGTGCTCAGGCCCAGTACCCGCGCCGCGGCATCGAGCGCCGCCAGCGCGGCCGCCGGGGAGCCGGTATCGATGGAGGTGGCGCCGTTCTGCTTGGAGAGCTTGTCGCCGTCGGCGCCGCGCACCAGCGGCGTGTGCAGGTAGCTGGGCGTGGCGAAGCCCAGTGCGCGCTGCAGCAGGATCTGGCGCGCGGTGTTGTCGGTGAGGTCCTCGCCGCGCACCACGTCGGTCACGCCCTGTTCGGCGTCGTCGACCACCACCGCGAGCTGGTAGGCCCAGGGGCCGTCGGCGCGGCGCAGCACGAAGTCGCCGACCTCTCGGCTCACGTTCTGGCACTGGCGGCCGAGGCGGCGGTCGGTGAAGCAGAGCTCGCCGCCGGTGCCTGCGTCGTGGCCGTCTTCTTCCTTTTCCTCCCAGGGCACGCCGGGCGTGGGCGGAAGGTCGGCTTCGAACTTCTCGGTGGCGAAGCGCCAGGCGCGCGCGGGCTTGCCGTGCAGCCCGTCGCGGCAGGTGCCGGGGTACACGCGCTCGCCATGGCGCTCATGCCGCTGGCCCAGCCGCGCGAGCGCCGCGTTGATGTCCTTGCGCGAGCAGCCACAGGGGTAGGCCAGGCCGCGCGCCTTGAGCCGGGCCAGCGCGGCCTCGTAGCGGTCGGTGCGCCGGGTCTGCCACACGGGCGGCTCGTCGGGCAGCAAGGCGCACTCGGCCAACTGCTGGAGGATGTGCTCGCCCATGCCGGGCAGGCAGCGCTCGGTGTCGGCGTCCTCGATGCGCACCAGCCAGCGCGCCTGCGGGCCGCGTGCGCGCACGTCGAGCCAGCTCGCGAGCGCGGCCACCAGCGAGCCCGCGTGCAGCGGGCCGGTGGGCGAGGGCGCGAAGCGGCCGGTCTCTCGCATCTCCCGGTCAGAGCACGTCGAGCGCGAGCGACAGGCCGGAGAGGAAGGCGTCTTCCACGCGGTGGCCGGTGCACCAGTCGCCCGCGATACCGATGCGGGCCTTGGAGTCCCACAGGTGAGTGGTGCCCACGGGCACCTGCGTCTGCGCTTCGTTCCAGCAGATGGCCTGGGCGTGCGCGGGCGTGGCGTGGATGCCGGTGATTTCCGCGAAGGCGCGCAGCAGCTTTGCTTCCACGCGCGAGGGCGCGTCGCGCAGATGCTCCTGCGACCAGGCCGCGCTGGCCTGCAGCGTCCAGCGCTCCACAGGCTCGCGTCCGGGCTTGGATGACTCGCGCGCCAGCCAGGCCACGCGGTGGTGCGTGCTGCGCGCCGCGTTCCACTGCGGGCCGAGGTGCGACATGTCGGGCTGGTTGGCCTGGGGGTAGGCGATCATCAGCGTCCAGCAGGGTGCGATGGTCACGGGTTCGATCTTGCGGGCCAGCGTGGCCGAGAGCTTGCCGCCATCGCCCAGAAGCGCGCGGGTGCCGGCCGGCGGCACGGCCAGCAGCACGGCGTCGAAGCCCGAGTACACATGATGCGAATCGTCGGCACCGGCGGTGCGCAGCTGCCAGCGCTTCGCGTCGAGCGCGTCGGGCTCGATCTGCGTGACGCGCGCGCCGGTGACGAGGCTGTCGCCCAGTGGCGCTGCCCAGCGGGCCACCAGCGAATCCATGCCGGGCTGAGCCACCCAGTGCGGCTCGAGGGAAGGCAGCGCGGCCTCGGCCACGCGGCCGTGCGCGTCGAGCACGCGCACGAGGTTCGCGCTCCAGCGCTTGCAGACGCCGGGGGCGTTCTCCAGCGCCAGGGCAAAGCGCGCGTCGCGCACGGTGAAGTATTGGGCGCCGCTGTCGAAGCGGCCGAAGGCGGTGTCCACGCTCGCCATGCGCCCGCCGGGGGCGTCGCCGCGCTCGAACAGCGTGACCTTGTGGCCGGCCTGCACCAGCGTTCGCGCACAGGCCACCCCGGCAATGCCGGCGCCGACAACGGCGAAGTGACGAGGAACGCGCGGCTGGCCTGGGCCGGCTGGGGTTCGGTGACGGTCGGCGGCGGCCTTGGCCGGCTTCTTTGCAGTTGCGCGAGTGCTCATGAACGGCTCTTTTCTTCTGGATGGAATGCGGAGGGATGTGTCTGCACTCTACATCGGTCCGGCAGCCGCTCCGCCTGAGGGCACACCCTTAGCGGCGCGGCGCGATCCTCGGCAATACTCATCTGCTCTTTCATCAGCTCTTTCATCGGCCCCGGTGCCGTTCGAGCAGCGCCCGGCGCGTGCCCTCGTGCTCGAACTGCGCCAGCCACCATTCGAGCGCGCGCCCAGGCTTGCCGGCGCTGCGCACCCGCCACGCACAGTGCAGCGACCCCAGCGGCGGCTTGCGCTCCGTCTTCAATTCGACCAGGTGCCCGGCCTCGATGTACGGCCGCGCCATCGGCTCGGGCAGGAAGCCGCCGCCCAGCCCGTGCAGCTGCGCCGCGATCTTGGCCTGCATGCTCGGCACGGTGAGCACGTCCTGTCCGCCGACGAGGTGCACCGTGAGGCCCGGCGCCTGGCGAGCCGAGTCGGCCGCCGCCACCGCGCGGTGCTGCCGCATCACCGCGTCGCTCAGCGGCTGAGTGGCGCGCGCCAGCGGGTGGTGCGGCGCCACCGCGTAGACGAAGCTCAGCTCGCCGATCGGCCGGCTGCGGATGCCGGTGGTGGTGAAGGCCAGGCTCGCGGCGTCGAGCACCGCGCCGATGGCGAGGTCGGCCTCGCCGGTGGTCAGCGCCTCGATGGTGCCCATCAGCGTCTCGTCGCGCAGCTTCAGCCGCGTGGGCGGCTCCAGCGCGAAGAAGGCGGTGGCCAGGTCGAGCAGCGGGTCGCGCGCGATCACGCTGTCGACCGCGATGGTCAGCATCGGCTCCCAGCCGGTGGCCACGCGCTTGACGCGATTGGCCACCGCGTCGATCTCGCCGAGCAGCCGCTCGGCCTCGCGCAGCAGCTCGGCGCCGGCTTCGGTCAGGCGGGCCTGGCGGGCGCTGCGGTCGAACAGCAGCACGTCGAGCGCGTCCTCGATCTGGCGCACCCGGTAGCTCAGCGCGCTGGGCACCAGGTTCAGCGCCCGGGCGGCGGCGGCAAAGCTGCCTGTTGCGGCCACGGTCTGGAGCATGGCGAGGGAGTCGGGGGTCAGCACGTCTCTGGGGCTGGGCATGGCGGCTCCATTGATCAAAATATTTGAATGGTGCCATCAAACCACGACGCCTTTCCGAAGGGGGCGGCGGCCCAAAATTCTTCACATCCGCTGCGCATCCGGCGCGGCATACGAAAGAAGCCCGAGCACCCCGACGGGGCAGGGCAGAAGGAGTCCGACGATGTTGCAAGTCCGTAAATCCCAGGAACGCGGTTACGCCGATCACGGCTGGCTGCGCTCGTTCCACAGCTTTTCCTTTGCCAACTACTACGACCCGGCCCACATGGGCTTCGGCAACCTGCGTGTGATCAACGAAGACCGCGTGGCGGCGGGCGCCGGCTTCGGCACCCACGGCCACAAGGACATGGAGATCATCAGCTACGTGCTCTCGGGCGAGCTGGCGCACAAGGACAGCATGGGCAACGTGGAAAGCATTCCGCCCGGCGACGTGCAGCGCATGAGCGCGGGCCGCGGCGTGATGCACAGCGAGTTCAACCACAAGGCCGACCAGACCACGCACTTCCTGCAGATCTGGATCCTGCCGAAGGAGCGCGGCGTCGAGCCCGGCTACGAGCAGAAGAAGTTCAGCGACGCCGAGAAGCGCGGCCAGCTGCGCCTGGTGGCCTCGCCCGAAGGCAGCGATGGCTCGGTGAAGGTGAATGCCGACGCGAGCCTGTACGCCGGCCTCTTCGATGGCGACGAAAAGGCCAGCATCTCGCTGGACCCGAAGCGCAAGAGCTACGTGCACCTGGTGCGCGGCGAGCTCGAAGTGAACGGCCAGAAGCTCTCGGGCGGAGACGCCGCGATGCTGGAAGGCGAGTCGCAGGTGACGCTGGGCGCGGGCAAGGACGCTGAAGTGCTGGTGTTCGACCTGGCCGCCTGATTTTTCCCCCTTGCCGGGCGGTGGCCGCCCGGCTTTTTTCTTTCCTTTTCCCTTTTCCCTTTTTTCCAATCCAACCAACAACCGAGGAGTTTTCAACCATGGCAACCGCAAACACCGCACCCAACCCCGCACAGGACACCCTGGCCCTTGTCGGCCGCATCCTCATTGCCTACCTGTTCATTCCCGCCGGCATCGGCAAGCTGATGGGCTTCGGCGGCACCGTCGGCTACATCACCTCCGCCGGCCTGCCGCTGCCCGAGGTTGCAGCGGCGATCGCGATCATCGTGGAGCTGGGCCTTGGCATCGCGCTGCTGCTGGGCTTCAAGACCCGCTGGACCGCGATCGTGATGGCGATCTTCACCGTGGCGACCGCGCTGTTCTTCCACAAGTACTGGTCGGCACCCGAGGCCATGAAAATGATGCAGCAGATCAACTTCAACAAGAACATCGCGATCGCCGGCGGCCTGCTCGCCCTGGCCGCCTTCGGCCCCGGCCGCTTCAGCATCGACAAGCGCTGATCGCGGCATCACCATCACCGATAGGAGCACCATCTCATGGCAAACATCGTCGTCGTCTTCCATTCCGGCTACGGCCACACACAGCGCGTGGCGCAGGCCGTGGCCGACGGCGCGGGCGCGCAGCTGCTGGCCATCGACGCGGACGGCAACCTGCCCGAGGGCGGCTGGGAGCTGCTGGCCGCGGCCGACGCGATCATCTTCGGCTCGCCGACCTACATGGGCGGCGTGAGCTGGCAGTTCAAGAAGTTCGCCGACGCCTCGTCGAAGGTCTGGTTCACGCAGGGCTGGAAGGACAAGCTCTTCGCCGGCTTCACCAACAGCGCCACCATGAACGGCGACAAGGTCACGACCATGACCTACCTGTGGACACTGGCGATGCAGCACAGCGGCATCTGGGTCAGCATGGGCATCCTGCCGAGCAACAGCAAGGCCGCCACGCGCGACGCGCTGAACTACGTGGGCGGCTATGGCGGCCTGCTGACGCAATCGCCATCGGACGCCAGCCCGGCTGAAATGCTGAAAGGCGACTTCGACACGGCTCGCGCTTTCGGCGAGCGCATTGGCACGGTGGCAAGATCGCGCAAGTAACAGGCCCCCAGGAGAACCCACGATGACCGACACCGCCCCCGAAACCCGACTGCTCAAGCCGCACGACAAGGACCTCGGAGGCGGCTTCCAGGTCAGGCGCCTGCTGCCCGCGGCGCAGCAGCGCTCGGTCGGTCCCTTCGTGTTCTTCGACCATTTCGGCCCGGCCACCGAGCAGCCGGGCAGCGAGCACGACGTGCGGCCGCATCCGCACATCGGGCTCTCCACCGTCACCTACCTCTTCAAGGGCGCGATGATGCATCGCGACAGCCTGGGCAGCGTGCAGGAGATCCTGCCGGGCGCCATCAACTGGATGACCGCCGGGCGCGGCATCGTGCATTCCGAGCGCAAGCCCGAGCGCCTGAAGGCCGACACCTACGTGAACCACGGCCTGCAGCTGTGGGCCGCGCTGCCGCAGGCGCATGAAGAAATCGAGCCCAGCTTCGAGCACACGCCGGCCGACGCGATTCCCGAACTGGTGGAGCAGGGCGCGGCAGTGCGCGTGCTGGTGGGCGAGGCCTTCGGCGCGCGCTCGCCGGTGAAGACGCATTCGCAGACCGTGTACCTCGACATCGCGCTGCCCGCGGGCGGACGCTTCGAGCTGCCCGCGCTGGCGCCCGAGCTGGCCGTGTACGCGGTCGATGCCGATCTGGCGGTGAACGGCGAGCCGGTCGCGGTCCACACCATGGCCGTGCTGCCGAACGGGCAGGGCGGCGTGCTCACGGCCGATGCCGCCGTGCGCCTGGTGGTGATCGGCGGCGAGCCGCTGGACGGCCCGCGCTACATCACCTGGAACTTCGTCTCGAGCCGGCGCGAGCGCATCCTCGAAGCCGGCGCCGACTGGGCGGCCCAGCGCATGGGCCATGTGCCCGGCGAAACCGAGTTCATCCCGCTGCCGGGCAAGCCCTTCGGCGTGCGCGAGCCCGACACGGGCACGACCCCCGTCTGAAGCCGAAACCCGGGCAAATGGAAAAAGGGCCCGATGCGTTGGGCCCTTTTCTTTACTCGTTGCCGATTGCCACGGTCTCGGATGGCGATGCACCCGGCGGTGCCTTCGGCAGCTCGACCATCCCCTTGCGCCCTGCGCGGCCGCGCCATGCGGAGTAGCTCACGCCCAGCAGCAGCAGCGCGCACAGGCCGATGAAGGTTGCGCTGATCGGCCGCGTCACGAACACCGACATGTCGCCGCGCGACAGCAGCAGGGCGCGGCGGAAGTTCTCTTCCACCATCGGCCCGAGCACGAAGCCCAGCAGGATCGGCGCGACCGAGAACTCCAGCGTCATCAGCACGGCGCCGACGATGCCGAACACCAGCACTTCCCAGATCTGGAAGAGGCTGTTCTGCGTGCTGTACACACCCGTCGCGATGAAGAACATCGCGGCTGGGAACAGGTACTTGTAGGGCACCTTCAGCAGCTTCACCCACACGCCGATCATCGGCACGTTCAGGATCACGAGGATCACGTTGCCGATCCAGAAGGAGGCGATCAGGCCCCAGAAGATGTCCGGATGCTCGGTGATGAGCTGCGGCCCGGGCTGGATGCCCTGGATCAGCAGCGCGCCGAGGATCAGCGCCATCACCGCGTCGCCCGGAATGCCCAGGCTCATCGTCGGGATGAAGTCGACCTGCGTCTTCGAGTGGGCCGAGGCCTCGGGGCCGGCCACGCCTTCGATCATGCCGGTGCCGAATCTGTTCGGCGTCTTCGACACCTTGCGCTCCAGCGCGTAGGCGATGAAGGTGGTGATGGTCGGGCCCGTGCCGGGCATCGCGCCGAATACCGTGCCCACCAGCGTGCCGCGGATCATCGCGGGGAAGGCGCGCTTGAGCTCTTCCCGGCTCGGGCGCATGTCGCTGAGCTTGAGCGTGCCGGTGTCGCCGATGGCCTTCATGCGGTTCACGTTGAGCAGGAAGTCGGCCACGCCGAACAGGCCCATCGAGATCGCCACCAGCTCCAGGCCGTCGCTCAGCTCGGGCAGTCCGAAGGCGAAGCGGAAGCTGCCGCTGTTCACGTCGGTGCCGACCACGCCGCACAGCAGGCCGAACAGCGTCATGGCCACGCCCTTGAGCGGCGAGCCGCGCGACATGGTGGAGCCGGCCAGCAGGCCCAGCAGCATGATCGAGAAGATCTCGGTCGGGCCGAACTTGAAGGCGATCTGCACCAGCAGCGGCGAGGCGAAGATCATCACGATGATGCCGACGGAGGCCGCGAAGAACGAGGCGATCATCGTCACCCCGAGCGCCACGCCTCCCTTGCCCTGCTTGGTCATGGGGTACCCGTCCAGACAGGTCACCGCATGCGGCGGGTGCGAGGGCATGTTCATCAGGATGGCGCCGATGGCGCCGCCGTACTGCGAGCCGTAGAAGATGCCGGCCAGCATCAGGATGGCGGGCACCGGGTGCATCACGTAGGTGAGCGGCAGCAGGATCGAGATGGCCTGCAGCGCGCCCATGCCTGGCAGCACGCCGATCAGGTTGCCCACCAGCACGCCGAAGAAGGACCACAGCAGGTTCGAGCCCTGGAAGGCGACGCCGAAGCCGAACCAGAGGTCGTGGAGCGATTGACCGATCATGGCTTCAGCCTCCCCACTGGAACAGGGGCAGCTGCAGCTTCAGCGCCCACCAGAAGACCACCACCGCGATGAAGCACATCGCGAGCGACAGCAGCAGCACCTCGGTCAGCGTGTTGTCGCGGTCACCGAGCGCCGAGATGAACACGATCGCGAAAGTCGCAGGCAGCAGGCCGCCGTATTCGCCGAAGAGCAGGAAGGCGAGGATGCCGAGGATGATGCAGATGCCGCCGCGCAGGTCGGGCATGCCGCCGGGGTGGCCGTGCGAGGCCGCTTCCTCGCCCGCGCCTTCGGCCGATTTGTCGCCGCGCGCGGAGACCGCGATGAGCAGCCCCGTGAGCGCCAGCAGCGCGCCGAGCGCGACGGGGAAGAAGCCCGGGCCCATGTGCGCCAGCTCGCCGACGCGGTAGCCGACGCCGGCATACACGGCGGCCAGGCCGACGACGATCAGCAGCGCGCCGCCGTAGTAGTCTTTCTTGAATTTCGAAGCGGGCCGGGGCGCGTGCGAGGCCGGATCTTCACCGAGCTGGTGCTGCATAAGTCTCCTTGGTCTGGAAGGAGCGCAGTCTAGGAATCGAGACTTTCAATCCCCTTTCGGCAGGGGCTCCGGCAGCCTTGCGGGCCGCAAAATACGTGTAATCACGTACCGGCGTATCCGGTGAAACCCTTGCAGAAACGAGTGCGGATGGGGCTCACGAAGCGCGCAGCGGCAGCCTCAGCGTCGCGCGCAATCCGCCGCCGTTGGGGCGCTCGGGCGTGTCGGCATTCGAGAGTTCGATCTCGCCGCCGTTGCGCCGTGCATAGCCGCGCGCGATGGTGAGGCCGAGGCCCGCGCCTTGTGCCGCTGCGGTGCCCGTGGCGCTGTCGCGATGGAAGCGCTCGAACACGCTCTCGCGCCGTTCGGGCGCGATGCCCGGTCCGCTGTCGCACACCTCGGCCAATGCGTGCGTGGCATCGCGCCGAACGGTCACGGTGATGTTGCCGCCGCGCGGCGTGTACTTGATGGCGTTGTGCACGAGGTTGGCGAGCACCTCGTGCAGCTCCGCAGCATTGGCTGCGACGGGCAGCACGGGCGTGTCGTCTTCGTCATCGCTCGATTCGTCGGTGCCGTTCGCATCGTCCGTGCCCATGTCGCCGCGCGCATCGACCCAGCCCAGGTCCTGGTCGTTCTCGCGCGCCAGCGGCAGGTACTGCAGCACCACGCCGCGCGCGATGGCGTTGAGGTCGGCCACTGCGGCTCCGGCCGGTGCGGCCTCGTCGCCCGCGGTGGCGTGGGCCAGCGCCAGCAGCTGCTCGCTCAGGCGGCGGGTGCGCGCGAGCTGCGCGACGATGGCCTGCAGCGATTCGCGCATGCGCGCCGGATCGGTCTCGCGCACCGCGTAGCCGGCCTGGATCGACAGGATGCTCAGCGGCGTGCGCAGCTGGTGCGAGGCATCGGCCAGGAACTGCGACTGCTCCGCCACCATGCGCCGGTGGCCCGCGATGTGGTGGTTGACCGCATCGACCAGCGGCGCCACTTCGTGCGGCACGCCGCTGGCGTCGAGCGGCGTGAGGTCGTCGCGCGGACGCTCGCGCAGCGAGCGGCGCAGGCGCTCCAGCGGGCGCAGCGTCCAGGCCACGCCCAGCCACACCAGCAGCGCCATCACCACCACCATGCGCGTGTCGCGCAGGAACTCCTGGCGCAGCGTCTCGGCCTGCGCCTCGGTGCGCGGGCCGGTGCCCTCGGCCGCCTGGATGAGCACGCTGTAGGCCTCGCCGGGATGAACGTTGTCGTACACCGTCTGGCGCAGCGCGGCCACGCGCACCGGGTGCTGCTGGTAGACCGCGTCGTAGAACACCGGCGTGCCGTCGGGCGGGCGGTGCGCGGGGCGGGGCAGGCCGGGCACGCCCATGAGCGTGGCCTCGGGCGAATTCACGTCCAGCGTCCCGCCCTTGGGAATGCGCTGCACGCCGACGTGCAGGTACTTGTAGCGCAGCCGCGTCGACTCGAACATCGCCTGGATCGAGAAGGGCTCCTGCACGCGCACGCTGCCGTCGCTGGCCACGACGATGCCGTTGGCCAGCGCCTGCACGGGCTCCAGCAGGCTCTGGTCGTAGGCGACCACGAGGGAGTCGGTCAGCGCGCGGTAGTCGCTCCAGCTGTCCAGCGCCAGCAGCACGACGAGGCCCGGCAGCAGCAGCGCGAGCAGGCGCGCGCGGATGCCGAAGCGCTGCGGCCGCGGTGACAGCTGCTGTTGCTGCTGTTCAGCCGCCGTCGCCGCGGAGTTCGCTGTGGGCTGGGGCTGAGGAACCATCGGCAATGCTCTCCAGCATGTAGCCCAGGCCGCGCACGGTGACGATGCGCACGTCGCTGTCGGCCAGCTTGCGCCGCAGCCGGTGCAGCACCACCTCGATGGCGTCGGGGCCGGCGGTGCTGTCGTTGGTGAACACCTTGGCGAAGAGTTGCGACTTGCCCACCGGCGAGCCGCTGCGCAGCAGCAGGGCGGTGAGCGCGGCCTGCTCGCGCGGCGTGAGCGACAGCAGCGTGCCGCGCAGTGTGAAGGCGCGGCTCTGGCTGTCGTAGGAGAGCGAGGCGCACTGCAGGCGCGGATGCTGCTTGCCGCGGCTGCGCCGCACCAGCGCCGACAGCCGCGCCTCCAGCTCTTCCAGCTCGAAGGGCTTGGTGAGGAAATCGTCGGCGCCAAGGTTCAGGCCGCGCACCCGGTCCTGCAGCGCACCTTGCGCGGTGAGGATCAGCACCGGCGTGCGGTCGTCGGCGGCGCGCATGTCGGCCAGCACGCTCAGGCCGTGCTTGTCGGGCAGGCGCAGGTCGAGCACCACGGCGTCGTATTCGGTGCCGGCCATGAAGGCTTCGGCGGTGCGCGCGTCGGGCGCGTGGTCGGGCACGAAGCCGCTTTGGGTGAGCGCGCGGACCAGCCACGAGGCCATGTCCAGTTCGTCTTCCACCAGGAGGATGCGCATGGGGCCTGCCGCGTCTCGTTGTCGTCGTTGTTGCCGTTACTGCTTGATGGCGAGGTCGGGGTCTTCCGAGGCGCGGGCGCTGGCGCGCGCCGAGCGCGCACTCAGGTCGGGCGCCAGGGCCTCGCGGCCGTCGAAGACGAAGCAGTCGCCCTTGTAGTGCGCGCCGCCGACCTCCTCGAAGTACTTGAGGATGCCGCCTTCTAGCTGCAGCACGTTCTCCACGCCTTCCTCGTGCATCAGGATCGCCGCCTTCTCGCAGCGGATGCCGCCGGTGCAGAAGCTCACCACCGTCTTGCCCTTGAACTCGTCGCGGTGCGCGCGCAGGGCGGGCGGGAACTCGGTGAACTTGCCGATGCGCCAGTCGATGGCGCCCTCGAAGCTGCCGTAGTCGACCTCGAAGGCGTTTCGGGTGTCCAGCAGGGCGATTTCCCGGCCCTGGTCGTCATGGCCCTGGTCGAGCCAGCGCTTGAGCGTGGCGGCGTCCACGCCGGGCGCCCGGCCTGCTTCGGGCTGGATGGCGGGGTGGTCCATGCGGATGATCTCGCGCTTGAGCTTCACCAGCATGCGCCGGAAAGGCTGCGTGGCCGACCAGCTTTCCTTGACCTCGAGGTCGGCGAACCGGGCGTCGGCGCGCAGGTGGGCCAGGAAAGCCCGCACACCATCTGACGTTCCGGCCAGGAACATGTTGATACCTTCGGGCGCCAGCAGGATGGTGCCCATGAGCCCCAGGGCCTGGGTGCGGGCACGCAGGTCTTCACGCAGCGCGGGGCTGTCGTCGATGGCCACGAACTTGTAGGCCGCGATATTCAAAATCTCTTGCACGGGGCGGGATTTTAGGTGCCGCCGGGCCCGGCTTCCCTGACTGGGGGCCTCTGCCCGGCGGCCGGGCGGGCCGGGAGCGATTTCAGGGATTGCCAACCCACATCGTGGAGGGCCTGCTTCCTACAATGAAGGCATGTTTGTTCACCTGCGCCTGCACACCGAGTTTTCCGTCGTCGACGGCACCAACCGAATCGACGATGTCGTCAAGGCCGCCGCTGCCGACAAGCAGCCCGCGCTGGCCATCACCGACCTGAACAACCTGTTCGGGGCCGTCAAGTTCTACAAACAGGGCCGGGGCAAGGGCGTCAAGCCCATCATCGGCGCCGAAGCCTTCGTGGACGGGCTGGGCAAGGAGCCCGGCGCGCTGACCCGCATCGTTTTGCTGGTGCAGAACATGGAGGGGTATCTCAACCTGTCGGAGCTGCTCGCGCGGGCGTGGACGCAGAACGTGGGCCGGGGCCAGTCGCAGGCGGCCTGCAAGCTGGAATGGCTGCAGGAGCTTTCGGGCGGGCTGATCGCGCTGTCGGGCGCGCAGGCCGGGCCGCTGGGGCAGCCGCTGCTGCAGGGGCAGGGCGAGCGCGCGGCCGAGCTGGCCTTGCAGCTGGCGGGCATCTTCCCGCACCGTTTCTACATCGAGCTGCAGCGCGCGGGCCGTCCCGAGGACGAGCCGCACGTGATCGCCGCCGTGCAGCTGGCGGCCCGGCTGCACCTGCCGGTGGTTGCCACGCACCCCGTGCAGTTCGCCGCCCGCGAGGACTACGAGGCGCACGAGGCGCGCGTGTGCATCTCCGAAGGCGAAATCCTCGGCAACCCGCGCCGGGTGCGCCGCTTCACCGAGGAGCAGTATTTCAAGTCGAGCGCGGAGATGCAGGCGCTTTTCGCCGACGTGCCCAGCGCGCTGGCCAACACGGTCGAGATCGCCAAGCGCTGCAACCTCACGCTGGTGCTGGGCAAGCCGCAGCTGCCGGACTTTCCGACGCCCTTCATCGCCGAGGGCGTGCGCATGCCCATCGACGATTTCTTCCGCCAGGAGTCGTTCGACGGCCTCGAGTTGCGCCTGAAGCACCTCTACCCCGACGAAGCCAGGCGCGACGCCGAGCGCCCGCGCTACGTGGAGCGGCTGGAGTTCGAGATCAACACCATCCTGAAGATGGGGTTCCCGGGCTATTTCCTGATCGTGGGCGACTTCATCCAGTGGGCCAAGAACAACGGCTGCCCGGTGGGCCCGGGCCGGGGCTCGGGTGCCGGCTCGCTGGTGGCCTATGCGCTGAAGATCACCGACCTCGACCCGCTCGAATACAAGCTGCTGTTCGAACGCTTCCTGAACCCCGAGCGCGTCTCGATGCCCGACTTCGACATCGACTTCTGCCAGGGCAACCGCGACCGCGTGATCGACTACGTGAAGGACAAGTACGGCCGCAACGCCGTGAGCCAGATCGCCACCTTCGGCACCATGGCCGCGCGCGCGGCCATCCGCGACGTGGGCCGCGTGCTGGACATGAGCTACATGTTCTGCGACGGCATCAGCAAGCTGATTCCGAACAAGCCCGGCATGTCGGTCACGCTGCAGTACCCGCCCGAGAAGAAGATCGAGGGCGACAAGAACAACTACGCCATCGAGATGGAGCCGCAACTGGCGGAGCGCATCGAGAAGGAAGAAGAAGTCCGCATGCTGGTCGAGCTCGCGCAGAAGCTCGAAGGCATGACCCGCAACATCGGCATGCACGCCGGCGGCGTGCTCATCGCGCCGGGCAAGCTCACCGACTTCTGCCCGCTCTACCAGCAGCCCGGCAGCGAATCGGCCGTGAGCCAGTACGACAAGGACGACGTGGAGGCCATCGGCCTCGTGAAGTTCGACTTCCTGGGCCTGGCGACGCTCACGATCCTGGAGATCGCGCGCGAGTTCATCATGAAGCGCCACAAGGGCCAGGAGAACTTCGCGTTCGAGAACATCCCGCTGAACGACGCGGCCACCTACAGGCTCTTCTCCGACGGCAAGACCGAAGCCGTGTTCCAGTTCGAATCCCGCGGCATGCAGGGCATGCTGAAGGACGCGCGCCCGACGCGCCTGGAAGACCTGATCGCGCTGAACGCGCTGTACCGACCGGGCCCGATGGACCTGATTCCCAGCTTCGTGGCGCGCAAGCACGGCCGCGAGGACGTGGAGTACCCGCACCCGGCCGTGGCCGAGATGCTCTCCGAGACCTACGGGATCATGGTCTACCAGGAGCAGGTGATGCAGACCGCGCAGATCCTGGGCGGCTACTCGCTCGGCGGCGCCGACTTGCTGCGCCGCGCGATGGGCAAGAAGAAGCTAGAGGAAATGGCCGAGCACCGCGAGAAATTCCGCGCCGGTGCCCTTGCCACCCACGGCATCGAGCAGGACAAGGCCGACGAAATCTTCGACTTGATGGAGAAGTTCGCGGGCTACGGCTTCAACAAGTCGCACGCCGCCGCCTACTCGCTGCTGGCGTATCACACGGGCTGGCTCAAGGTTCATTACACGGCCGAGTTCTTCTGCGCCAACATGACCGTTGAAATGGACGACACGGACAAGCTCAAGCTGCTGTTCGAGGACGCCCAGAAGAACTTCGGCATCACCTTCGAGCCGCCGGACGTGAACCGCGGCAACTACCGCTTCGAGCCGGTCACCAACAAGGTGATCCGCTACGGGCTGGGCGCCGTGAAGGGCACCGGCCAGCTCGCGGTCGAGGCCGTGGTGCGCGCGCGCGAGGAGGGCGGGCCCTTCAAGAGCCTGTACGACTTCTGCGTGCGCATCGACCGCCAGCGCATCAACAAGCGCACCGTGGAAGCGCTCATCAAGGCCGGCGCCTTCGACGCCATCCAGCAGAACCGCGCGGCGCTGGTCGCCTCGCTGGACCGCGCCTTCGAATTCGCCAACGCCACGGCGGCCAACGCTTCGCAGGTCGACATCTTCGGCGACTGCGAGCACGGCTCCGCCACCGCCGAGCCCGACCTCGTCGACGCCACGCCCTGGGGCGTGAAGGAGCGCCTGACGCTCGAAAAGACCGCCATCGGCTTCTACCTCTCGGGCCATCTGTTCGATGAGGTCTCGCACGAGGTGCGGCGCTTCTGCAAGCGCGAGATCACCGACCTGCTCGACAGCCGCGACCAGCAGGTCATCGCCGGCATCGTGAGCGACTTCCGCGTCATCAACGGCCAGCGCGGCCGGCTGGCGATCTTCAAGCTGGACGACAAGTCGGACTCTATCGAGGCCACGGCCGACGAGGCGACCATCAACGCCAACCGCAACACGTTGAAGGACGACGAGCTGGTCATCGTCAGCGGCCGGCTGCAGCCCGCGCGCGGCGGCTTCGAGGCGCGCTTCCAGGTGCAGCAGGTGTGGGACCTTGCCTCGGCGCGCTGCCGCTTCGGCAAGTTCCTGCGCGTGGCGGTCAACGGCAAGGCGCCCGACATCGCGCGCCTGCTGAAAGACTTTCCCCGCGCACCGAGCAGACCGAGGTGGGTGACCTGATCCAGGGGCTGCCGGTGCGCTTGTCGATGGCGCGCGGCGGCGCGCAGGTCGAGCTGCAGCTGGGCGAGCGCGCCAAGTTCTTCCCGACCGACGCGGCATTGGCCAGCTGGACCGCGCAGGCCGAGGCGGGCAAGGCGCTGATCGTTTACGACTGATTTCTTCCGGCGCGGTGACAAGTGCCCGCCGGGCGTGGGCTCTTTGGGCCCCTCGATAGGATTCCTCCTGCCTTTCAACCAAGAAGTTCAAGGAGGAACTCGTCATGAAGAAATCGTCCCTCGTCCTCGCGCTGGCTCTGGCATTGCCTATCGCCGCCTCGGCCCAGTACTCCGGCCCGAGCACCACCCCGCAGAACGCCGCTTCGGGCACGCCTTACGCCGGCCCGAGCACCGTGCCGACCATGACCGTCAAGCAGCTGATCGACACCGGCAAGGACGACCAGCACGTCACGCTGCGCGGCTTCATCGTGTCGCACGATGGCGGCGAGCACTACACCTTCGCGGACGACACCGGCCGCATCAAGGTGGAGATCGACGCCAAGCACTTCCCGCCGGGCGTGAAGATCGACGACAAGGTGCGCGTCGAGATCACGGGCGAGTTCGACAAGGACCTGATCGGCAGCAAGGTCGAAGTCGACGTGAAGCGCCTCAGCGTGCTGCGCTGAGCCTTGCCCTGAACCCGCCCCTTCCGGCTCAGTGCGCCATCGGCGTCACTGCGAGGTCGGGCACCACGTTCATGATGCGCAGCGTCTGCTGCACCACCTGGCTGAACACCGGCGCGGCCACGAGGCCGCCGAAGTACTTGCCGGCGCTGGGCTCGTCGACCATTACCGCGACGATGATGCGCGGCTTGTCGATGGGCGACATGCCCGTGTACCAGGCGCGGTACTTGTTGCTCGCGTAGCCCTTGCCGACCTGCTTGTGCGCGGTGCCGGTCTTGCCGCCCACCGAGTAGCCCACGGTCTGGGCCAGCGGCGCGGTGCCGCCGGGTGCGGCGGCCATGTGCATCATCTGGCGCACCTCGCTGGCCACCAGCGGCGAGAACACCCGCACGCCGGGCGGCTCCTCGCCGTGGTTCTTCAGCAGGCTGATGGGGATCACCTCACCGTCGTGCGCGAAGGCCGTGTAGGCATGCGCGATCTGGAAGAGCGACGCCGACAGGCCGTAGCCGTACGACATGGTGGCCTGCTCGATGGGGCGCCACGACTTCCACGGCCGCAGCCTGCCGGTCACCGCGCCGGGGAAGGGCGTCTGCGGCTTCTGGCCCAGGCCCACGGCGGTGAGCGAGTTCCACATTTCCTGCGCCGACATGCGCTGCGAGATCTTGGTGGCGCCCACGTTGCTCGACTTCTGGATCACGCCCTCGACCGTGAGCACGCCGAAGTTCTCGTCGTCGTGGATGGTTGCGCCCGAGACGGTGATGCGCCCCGGGTTGGTGTCGATGATGGTCTTGGGCGTGACCCGGCCCAGCTGCAGCGCGGTGGCGATGGTGATGGGCTTCATCGTCGAGCCGGGCTCGAACACGTCGGTCATCGCGCGGTTGCGCAGCTGCTCGCCAGTGAGGTTGCGGCGGTCGTTGGGGTCGTAGCTCGGGTAGTTGGCCATGGCCAGCAGCTCGCCGGTCTGCGCGTCGACCACCACCACGCTGCCAGCGCGCGCCTTGTTGGCGACCACTGCGTCGCGGATCTTCTCGTAGGCCACGAACTGCACCTGGTCGTCGATGCTCAGCTGGATGTCGTGGCCCGGCGTGGGCGGCACCTGGTCTTCGGTGTCTTCGATGATGTGGCCCAGCCGGTCTTTCAGCACGTGGCGCGAGCCGGCCTTGCCGGCCAGATCGTGGTCGAAGGCGAGCTCGATGCCCTCCTGGCCAATGTCCTCCACGTTGGTGAAGCCCGCCAGGTGCGCCGCCGCCTCGCCCTCGGGGTACTGGCGGCGGTAGTCGCGGCGCAGGTAGATGCCCTTGATGTTGAGTGCGGCCACCTGCCTGGCGATGGGCTCGTCGACCTGGCGCTTGATCCAGACGAAGCTCTTGTCCTCGTCCTCCAGCTTCTTGTCGAAGTCCTTCTGCGGCATGCCGAGCAGCTTCGCGGCCTGCTTGAGCTTCTCCAGCGTGGCGGGGTCGTCGCGCTCGATGTCCTCGGGAATGGCCCAGATGCTGGGGGCGGGAATGTCGGAGGCCAGGATCAGCCCGTGCCGGTCGAGGATGCGGCCCCGGTTGGCCGGCAGCTCCAGCGTGCGCTGGTAGCGCACCTCGCCCTGGTGCTGGAAGAAGTCGTTGGCGAAGATCTGGACGTAGGCGGCGCGTCCGGCCAGCAGCACGAAGCCGAAAGCGACGCTGGCCACGATGAACTTGCTGCGCCACACGGGAGTGGGGCTGGCGAGCAGGGGACTGCTGCCGTAGCGGATGCGGCCGTTGAGGGTCATGAGCCCCGATTATCGAGTTCCGGGTGACGTGAAAGTCACCCGGATGGGGCCCGTTTTCTTAGCTGCGCGTTAGGCGCAATCGGAAGTCAGCGCTTGGGTCGCAGCGTGACGATCAGCGACGGGAAGATGCGCCCGTCGGTGTCGCGCGGCAGCTTGTCGGTCTTGCGCAGGCCGCGCTCGGCGGCGTCGTCCCAGCCCGGCAGTCCGCTGGAGCGGCTGAGCTTGACCCCGACGATGGTGCCGTCGGGGGCGAGGCTCACCTCGAACTCGGCGGCGGGGTTGCCGTTCACGGTGTCGGCATCGGGGAAGGTGATGTTCGGGCGCACCGCGGCAGCGATGCGTCCGGCATAGCCGCTCGACGGTCCCGATGAACGCTGGGCCGTGCCCTTCGAATCATCGGCGCCGCTGGCCCCGGCAAGACCCTGCATCCGCTTCAGCGCGGCAGCGCGGTCGGCGGCTGCCTGCTTCGCGGCGGCCTCGGCCTTCTTCTGCTCGGCCAGCTTCGCATCGGCTTCCTGCTGCTTCTTCTGCTCGGCCAGCTTCTGCTGCTGTTCCTTCTTGCGCTGGGCTTCGTCCTCGGCGCGCTGCTTGGCTTCCAGCTCTTTCTTCTTCTGCTGTTGCTGGCGTTCGAGCTCGCGCTCCTGCTGTTCCTTCTGCTCCTTGAGCTTCTTCTCGCGCTCGAGGGCGATGTCGGGGGCTTTCGGTGCGGGAGCGGGCTCGGGTGCCTTCGCTGCCGGAGGCGGTGGCGGCGCGGGGGCGGGCGGCGGTGGCGCGGGAACCGGGGTGGGCGCCGGCGGTGCCTGCAGGCGGGGCGCCGCCTGCTGCACCGTGGACGACCACAGCTCCGCATCGACAGCGCCTTCGTCCGCATCGCTGCGCCAGCGCACGCCCCACGTCAGCGCCGCGATCAGCAGCCCGTGGGCGATGAGCGCCAGTACCAGTGCACGTCCGGTGCCGCGCTGCGGCGGCGGTGCGAACTCGGGGCGATCCAGTGCGAGCGACATGCCTTATTTGCCGCCCGTGGTCGTGACCGACAGGCCCACGCGCTCGATGCGATTCTTCTTGAGCTCGTTCATCGCCTTCACGACGGTCTCGTACTTCACCGACTTGTCGGCGCTGATGACCACAGGGCGCTGGTCGTCGCCACCCTGCGCCTGTTTTGCGGCCGAGCCGATCTGGGTCATGGGGATCGAGGTGC
This sequence comes from Variovorax sp. TLI9-5A, assembly GCF_056867935.1. Lineage (NCBI taxonomy): Bacteria > Pseudomonadati > Pseudomonadota > Betaproteobacteria > Burkholderiales > Comamonadaceae > Variovorax > Variovorax sp. TLI9-5A. Next base: position 3,218,916 of record NZ_CP200310.1, read on the forward strand.
CGCCCGTGCCGGTGGACGGGTCCTTCTTGATCTGCACTTCGTCCTCGCTCTTGATGACGATCTCGATGGGCTTGTCGGGCTGTTTGCTGGCGCGGTCGACCGAGGGCAGGTTGATCACGCTCGGCGTGATGAGAGGAGCCGTGACCATGAAGATGATCAGCAGAACCAGCATCACGTCGATGAACGGGACCATGTTGATCTCGTTGATCGTCCGGCGGCCGCGGCCCCGGGATGAAACGGCGGGCATGCGCTGCGCCTCCGTTCAGCGGTTGGCCGGAGCCACCGACGACGCAACGCCCGCGTTCGGGTTGGCCGACAGGTTGCGCTGCAGGATGTTGGAGAACTCCTCGATGTAGGTCTCGAGGGCGATGGCGATCTTGTCGATCTCGCGGGCGAAGCGGTTGTAGCCCACGACCGCCGGAATGGCGGCGAAGAGGCCGATGGCGGTGGCCACCAGCGCCTCGGCGATGCCGGGGGCCACGGTGGCCAGCGTCACCTGCGCCAGTGCGGCCAGGCCGGTGAAGGCGTGCATGATGCCCCAGACCGTGCCGAACAGGCCGACGTACGGAGAGACGGAGCCGACGGTGGCCAGGAAGGAGAGGTTCTGCTCGGCTGCATCCAGCTCGCGCTGGAAGCTCGCGCGCATCGCGCGGCGGGCGCCGTCGAGCAGGGTGCCGGCGTCGGTGACGTGGCGCTCGCGCAGCTTCTGGTACTCGCGCATGCCCGAGGCGAAGATGCGCTCCATGGGGCCGGCGAACTTGGCGTTCTGCGCGGCCGAGGCGAACAGTTCGTTGAGGCTGGTGCCCGACCAGAACTCGCGCTCGAAGTCGTCGTTGAGGGCACGCATGCGCCGCAGTGCGAAGTACTTGCGGATGATCGCGGCCCAGCTTGCGATCGAGACGATCACCAGCAGCAGCACGACCAGTTGAACCACGAAGCTCGCATGGAGCAGGAGATTGATGATGGAGAGGTCTTGGTTCATGGCTTGAAAGTTTGAGTCATGGAGCCGCTGTAGCGCTCTAGGGTTCCCGTCACCTGTTTCGGGATGCGTGCGGGCCGCAGCGTGGCGGCGTCCACCCATCCGATGCGGATCGTGCCTTCGCACAGCAAGACGGGTGCCGGGGCTCCTGTTCGCTCTTGCTCTGTTTTTGATAGCACGCGCTGACCGATTATCAACGACGCCGTGCCCAATTGTTGAAGATCGGCTGTAACGAGCAGTTCGTCGTCCAGCCGCGAGGGCTGATGGTATTTGAGCTGCGTTTCGCTCACCACGAACTGGCCGCCCGTTTCCTCGCGCAGCTTGCGCTGTTCGACGCCCAAAGAGCGCAGCCACTCGGTGCGGCCGCGCTCCATGAACTTCAGGTAGTTGGCGTAGAACACGATGCCGCCGGCGTCGGTGTCTTCCCAGTAGACGCGGATCGGAAACGCGTAGCTCATCGGTCCCCGTTCTCTGCCATCGCCCGCAGGCGCTCGATGGATTCCTGCAGGTGCGCCATCGAGCTGGCGGTAGAGAAGCGGACGAACTTCGCGGTCTCGGCGGTGCCGAAGTCGCGACCGGGCGTGACGGCGACGTGCGCGCGCTTCATGGTCTCGAAGGCGAAGTCCCAGCTGCCCGAGATGCCGAGCTTTTCGGCGAAGGCGGTGCAGTCGGCCCAGGCATAGAAGGCGCCGTCGGGCACCACGGGCACGTTCAGGCCCAGCGCGTTCAGCTGCGGAATGAACCAGTCGCGGCGCGCTTTGAACTCGGCGCGGCGGCGCTCGTACTCGGCGATGCTCTCGTCCTCGAAGCAGGCCAGCGCCGCGTACTGCGACACCGTGCTCGCGCAGATGAAGAGGTTCTGCGCCAGCCGCTCGACCACGGGCACCAGCACTTCGGGCACCACCAGCCAGCCGAGGCGCCATCCGGTCATGTTGAAGTACTTGCTGAAGCTGTTGATGCTGATGACGTTCTCGTCGATGGCCAGCGCCGTCTGCCCGAAGGCATCGTCGTAGGAGAGGCCGAGGTAGATCTCGTCGATCAGCGTGATGCCGCCGCGCTTCGACACCGTTTCATGGATGCGGCGCAGCTCGTCGGGCGCGATGGAGGTGCCCGTCGGGTTCGAAGGCGATGCCAGCAGCACGCCGCGCGTCCTGTCCGTCCAGGCGGCCTCGACCTTGGCGGCCGTGAGCTGGAAGCGCTCCTCGGCCGTGGTCGGAATCAGCACCGCCTTGCCCTCGGCAGCGCTCACGAAGTGGCGGTTGCACGGATAGCTCGGGTCGGGCATCAGGATCTCGTCGCCGGATTCGATCAGCGCGAGGCAGGCAAGCTGCAGGGCGGCCGAAGCTCCGGCAGTGACGACGATGCGGCGGGCCGGCACGTCGACGTTGAAGCGCTGGCGGTACCAGGCGCTGATGCGCTCGCGCAGATGGTCGAGGCCGGTTGCCTGCGTGTACTGCGTGGCGCCGGCACGCACCGCGCGGGCGGCCGCTTCCTGTACCAGCGGCGGGGCGGTGAAGTCGGGCTCGCCGATGTTCAGGAAGATCATCGGCCGGTCGGTGTGGGCGACCTCGCGGGCCAGCACGCCGGCCGCCTTGGCCACTTCCATCACATAGAAGGGCTCGATGCGCTGCGCGCGCGTCGAGATCCTCATGCCCGGGCTTTCCCCGAAGCGCGGTCGGCTTCCACTTCCAGCGGACGCAACTGCGGCGCCAGCCCGTTGAGCACCGCATTCACATACTTGTGGCCGTCGGTGCCGCCGAACTCCTTGGCGAGCTCGATGCACTCGTTGAGCACCACGCGCCACGGTACGTCGGGGCAGTTCTGGAATTCGTAGACGCCGATCCACATCACGGCGTGCTCGATGGGCGAGATTTCCTCGAACTTGCGATCCAGCAGCGGGCGGATCAGCGCGTCGAGCTGCTCGGCGCCTTCGATCGAGCCGTGCAGCAGCGCGTCGTAGTGCAGTGCGTCGGCCTTGTGGAAGCCCGCGAGATCGCGTGTGAAGTGGTCGATGTCAGTCGGGTCGTTGCGGCCCACCAGGTGCTGGTAGAGCGCCTGCAGCGCGAACTCGCGCGCGCGGGTGCGGTTCGACTTGGCCGAGGCCTTGCGCGCGCCGGTGCTGGTGAGTCCGACGCGCGATTGCCGTGGCTTGGTTGGCTTGGAGGTGTCTTCGGTCATGAAAGCGTGGCCAGCAGTTGCGCCATCTCGACAGCCACGCGGGCGGCGTCGCGGCCCTTGTCGGTCTGGCGGGCGACGGCCTGCTCGAGGTTTTCGGTGGTGAGGATCGCGTTGGCGATGGGCAGGCGGTAGTCGAGAGCCACGCGGCTCACGCTGGCGCCCGATTCGTTGGCCACGAGTTCGAAGTGGTAGGTTTCGCCGCGGATGATGCAGCCCAGCGCCACCAGCGCGTGGTAGCCGCCGCGCTCGGCGAGCGCCTGCAGCGCCACGGGCACTTCGAGCGCGCCCGGCACCTGCAGGTGATGGATGTCATTGGCGGCCACGCCCAGCGCCTCGAGTTCCGAGAGGCAGGCCGAGGCCAGCGCGTCGGTGATGTCGGCGTTGAAGCGTGCCTGCACGATACCGATGCGCAGGCCCTTTCCGTTGAGCAGCTTTGCGTCCGCTCCCTTGTTTGCACCTTGCATGGTTTTCAGTCTTTCGTGAGGTAGCCGGCAATTTCGAGGCCGTAGCCCGCCGCCATGCTGGGCATGCGCCGCGGCGTACCCAGCAGGTTCATCTTGTGCACGCCGCATTCGCGCAAGATTTGCGCGCCGATGCCGTAGCTGCGCAGGTCCATGCGGCCGCGCTCGGGTGCCTGCGCGGGGCGCGCGGTGCCGTCGAACTGCGCGAGCAGCTCGCCCGCGGTTTCGCCGCAGTTCAGCAGCACGGCCACGCCCTTGCCCTCGTTCGCGATGTGCGAGAGGCTGGCGTCCAGGCTCCAGGAGTGCAGCGAGCGGTTGATTTCGAGCGCGTCGAGCACCGACAGAGGCTCGTGCACGCGCACCGACACGGTTTCGTCGGGCGACCACTTGCCACGCACCAGCGCGAGGTGCACGCCATGGCTGGGCTTGTCGAGGAAGGCGTGTGCGGTGAAGGCGCCCCAGTTGGTCTGGATCTCGCGGCAGCCGACTTTTTCGACCAGCGATTCGACGCGGCTGCGGTGCTCGATGAGCGCGGCGATGGTGCCGATCTTCAGGCCGTGCTCGGCCGCGAAGATCTGCAGGTCGGGCAGGCGGGCCATGGTGCCGTCTTCGTTCATCACCTCGCAGATCACCGAGGCGGGCGAGCAGCCGGCCATGGCGGCGAGGTCGCAGCCGGCTTCGGTATGGCCGGCGCGCATCAGCACGCCGCCATCCACCGCCTGCAGCGGGAAGATGTGGCCGGGCTGCACCAGGTCGGCGGCCACGGCGTTGGGTGCCACGGCGGCCTGCACGGTGCGGGCGCGGTCGGCGGCCGAGATGCCGGTGGTCACGCCCTCGGCCGCCTCGATGGAGACGGTGAAGGCCGTGGAGTGCTTGGCGCCGTTGCGCTGGACCATCGGCGGCAGCTGCAGCCGCTCGCACATCTCGCGCGATAGCGTGAGGCAGATCAGGCCGCGCGCATGGCGTGCCATGAAGTTGATCGCCTCGGGCGTGATGTGGTCGGCCGCGATGACGATGTCGCCCTCGTTCTCGCGGTCTTCCTCGTCGACCAGGATCACCATGCGGCCGGCGGCGAGCTCGGCCACGATCTCCTCGACCGAAGAGATCGGGGCTGGTGCGCGCGCGGCGCGGGGGGCGCCGATCGGCGTGACGGAAGCGTTCATTTGGAAGTGTCCTTGGATGGAGTCGGTGTGAGCACGCCCGCCTGAAGCATGCGCTCCACGTAGCGCGCCACGGTGTCGATTTCGAGATTGACCTTCGAGCCGGCCTTCAGGCCGCCGAGGGAAGTGTTTTCGACGGTGTGCGGGATCAGGTTGATGCTGATCTCGGCGCCATCGGCGATATCGCTCACGCTGTTGACCGTGAGGCTCACGCCGTTGACGGTGATCGAGCCCTTGTAGGCGAGGAAGCGGGCCAGCGCTGGCGGTGCCACCACCCGCAGTTCCCAGCTTTCGCCGATGGGCTCGAAGAAGCTCACGGTGCCGATGCCGTCCACATGGCCCGACACGATGTGGCCGCCGAGACGATCGCTGGCGCGCAGGGCCTTTTCGAGGTTGATGCGGCTGCCCTCGTCGGTCAGGCCCGCGGTCTTGTCGAGGGACTCGGCGGAAATGTCGATGGTGAACTGCTGTCGCTCGGGAGCGAGCGTGGTGACGGTCATGCAGGCGCCGTTGAGCGCGATGCTGTCGCCAAGGCCCACATCATCGAGATACCCGTCGGGCACCGCAATGCTGAGTCTTTTGCCAAAGGAGGAGGTGGTGCCGAGGTCGTGGATGGCGGCGATGCGCCCCACGCCGGTGATGATTCCGGTGAACATCCCGGCATTTTCGCAGAGAACGAGAGGGGCTTCGGGCTAAACGTCAGAAGGTGTCCCTTCCGGCGACTCGGGCCACGATGCGCAGATCGGGCCCGATCTGCTCGAAGCCGCGGAATTCGAGGGAGAGGGCGCCCGTCAATTCGGTCAATGCGCCGCCGACGTGGATGCCCGAGGCGATATCCAGCCCGTCGCCGATCAATTTCGGCGCCAGGTAGATCAACAGCTCGTCGACCAGCCCTTCGCGCAGCAGCGAGCCATTGAGCTTGTGCCCGGCTTCGACGTGCAATTCGTTGACCTCGCGGCGGGCGAGATCCTTCAGCATCGCGGCGAGGTCGACCTTGCCCTGCGCATTCGGCAAAGAGGTGATGGTTGCACCGCGCGCCTCCAGCGCGGCGGCCTTCTGTTCGTCCTGCCTGGCGGCGTAGATCCAGATCGCGCGGCCGGGCATGAAGAGCTTCGCAGCCGGGGGCGTCTGCAGCTGGCTGTCGATCACCACGACGCGCGGCTGGCGGGTGGTCTGCACCAGCCGCACGTCGAGGCGCGGGTCGTCTTCCAGCACCGTGCCCACGCCGGTCAGCACTGCGCTGGCGCGAGCCCGCCAGGCATGGCCGTCGGTGCGCGCCGGCTCGGAGGTGATCCACTGGCTCACGCCGTTGCGCAGGCCGGTCTTGCCGTCCAGCGAGGCCGCCGCCTTGAGCCGCACCCACGGCGTCTTGCGCACCATCCGGCTGAAGAAGCCGAGGTTGAGCTCCCGAGCCTCATCAGCTCCCGGTCCGACCTCGACCGCCACGCCCGCGGCACGCAGCCGCTCGAAGCCCTGGCCCGAAACCAGCGGGTTGGGATCGGCCATCGCCGCCACGACCCGGCCGATGCCGGCCGCGACCAGGGCATCGCAGCACGGGCCTGTACGGCCGTGATGCGAACAGGGCTCCAGCGTGACCCAGGCCGTCGCGCCGGCGACCGAATTGCCTTGCGCCGCCGCATCGCGCAGCGCCATCACCTCTGCATGCGGACCGCCGACCTGCTGGGTGTGGCCCTTGCCGATCACGGTGCCGTCGGGCGCCACCAGCACGCAGCCGACGCGGGGGTTCGGATCGGTTTCCGGGCCGGCCTGGCGCGCGAGATCCAGGGCCTGAATCATGAAATTCGGATTTTCTTTTGTCATTCTTTTGTTAAATCAATTGCCTTGCAAATGTCAATTTCGAAATCCATCGAAAACAATTCGCCGCCAATCCATTTGTTTTGACCGCCTGTCGCGCAATTGGCTTATTGGCCGGCCAGCGGCAAATCGGATAAATAGAATTCGCGCCCATCGAAATCAGGGAGGAGCGCCCGTCCGGCACACAGGTGCAAGGCGGCGGGCGGCACGATATGGACAACAACGGATTCTGCGCGTCCGAACGAGGCTTCACGCTCATCGAGATGATGGTCGTGATCGTACTGATGGCCGTGATGCTGGGACTGGCGCTGCCGAGTTTCAGCGGCCTCATCGAACGGTATCGGGTCGAAGCCATGGCCAAGGCGTTGATGGCGAGCATCAGCGATGCCCGCGCCGAGGCGGCTCGCCGAGGGGTGAAGGTGACCATGCAGCAGCGAGCGGGGTGCCAGGGCCGGGACTGGAGCTGCGGCTGGGAGACTCAGGTCGGAAGCGGCGACGCCGCCGAAATCCTCAAGCGCCAGGACCCCGACGGCCGTGTCTCCATCGAGAAGGGTGCGGCTGGCGCCATGTCGTTCGACCCCATGGGCCACTCGACTGGCGGGGGGCGTTTTCGCCTTCGCCCGGCCGACAGCGCGGATTCATCCAAGATCGTCGCGGTATGCCTTTCGCTCGGAGGGCGCATGCGGCTGGTGAAGGCGGACGGCGCATGCTCATGAAGCGCCTTCGCGTTCGCCGGGTGGGGCAGGTGCAGCGGGGCTTCTCGATGATCGAGGCGCTCGTCGCGCTGCTCGTGCTATCGCTGGGCCTGCTGGCGCTGGCCGGCTTCCAGGTTCGCGTGCTGGTCGACAGCGTCGGCGCGAGCAACCAGAACCTCGCGATGCAACTCGCCGGCGACATGGCCGATCGCATCCGCGCCAATCCCGCAGCAGCGGCGACGACGCCCAGCAAGTACGTGACAGACTGGTCGGCCGCAGCAGCCAGCGGCCCCAAGCCGTCCTGCGAGGGAGCCAGGGCTGCATGCAATGCCGCCGAACTGGCGGCGCACGATATCTGGGGCTGGAAGCGCGCGGTAGCTGCTGCCTTGCCCGGCGGGGTGGCCGACGTGAAGGCCAGCGCGACGGCGGGCGGCATGCTGTTCTTGCATGTCGCCTGGGACGAGCCGGCGGTGCTCAACCCCATCGCACCCGACCCGGACTGGCAGTGCCCCACGGGCAAGGCCTGCCTCGAAGTCGCCGTCGCGGTGCCGCAGCCATGAAGCGCCGAACGCCATCCGGCTTCACGCTGGTCGAGTTCCTCGTCGCGCTGGTCGTTGGCATGCTGATCGTGCTGGCCGCGATCGCGGCCATGCTCGGCACGCGCAGCACCGCCATGACCGGCGACGACGTCAACACGCTCAACCAGTCCTCGGCGCTGGCTTTCAGGCTGCTGGGCCAGCAGATACGGCAGGCCGGCTACATCCCCATCGATCCCACCGAGCCGCTCTACTACTTCAACACCAGCGCCGGCCGGGACACCAACCTGACAGACGAGCCCGCCTTCTTCGCGATCAAGGGCGTGGAGTCCGAGAGCGGCTCCGGCAACGACAAGCTGAAGCTGGGCTACGCGCCGAACCCCGACTATTTCAAGGACTGCCTGGGTCAGGAGCCAGGGCGGTCTTCGGGCGGCGAATACGACCGTACCGCCCCCGGAGCGCAGGGCAACGCGCGGCCCATCACCAGCGAGTTCTATGTGTCGAACTACACGCTCAGGTGCCAGGGAAGCGGCAACGCGATTCCGCAGCCGGTCATCGACGGCGTGGAGCGTTTCGACGTCATGTACGGGGTCAGCGCCATGTCCGGAAGCCGGCAGGTGGTGCGCTACGTGAAGGCCGACGACGTCGATGAGGGCTTTCGCGACGTCCGGACGGTACGCATCTGCCTGCAGCTCGCGGGCACCTCGAGGAGCAACCCTGCAGGCAGCTACGTCGACTGCGACGGGGTCTCGAAGACGAGCGGCGACGGCAAGCTGCGGCGTGTCTACACGGCAGTGTTCTCGCTGCGAAACGACCTGGGGGCGTTGTGAGCATGGCAAGAGGCACGGTCGGCGCCCGCAGGCTGGCCGGCGAACTGCCGGCGCAGCATGGCTTCACGCTGTTCATCGTGATGATCATGCTGCTGCTTACGGCCCTGCTGCTGATCGGCGGTGCGCGCACCGCGGTGCTTCTCGAGTCGATGGCGGGCAACCAGCGCGAATACCAGCGCGCCTTCGAGGCTGCCGAGGCAGCGCTGCTGGATGCTGAGCGCGACATCCGGCAAATGGCCTTCGATTCCGCGAGCAAGACCTACGTGGCGTGTTCGGCACTCGCCACGGCGCGCTGCCGCAAGGCAGAAGACGGCCGCGTCTTTCCCGACCGGGATACGGGCTGGGTCACCGCCTACATGAACGCCGGCCCCAACAGCTGCGAGCGGGGCATCTGCTATTTCTCCGAACCCGATTCGGTCGCCGCGGCCGACGGCAGCGAGGCCTACCGCTTCTGGCGCGGCGATGCCTACAAGGCCAAGTCCGCCAGGTACGGCGAGTTCACCGGAGCGCCCAAGGCCAGCAGTCCGGCGCTGGCCGGTGCCAGGTACTGGATCGAGGTGATCGACCGACGGAACAGCAAATACCCGCTGTATCGCATCACGGCGACTGCCACGGGAGCGCGCAGCGGCAACGGCAAAGGGGATGCGACGAAGGTCGAGCTGCAGGTGTCCTTCGATCCGGACCCGGTCTCCGGGGTGAACTGAATATTGGGAGAGAAAGAGATGAGGATCAGGAAGCTGCCAGGACGCGCCGTCGTGTCCAGCCTGGTGTTGGCACAGACCTTCGTGCACGCCGCGCAGTATCCGCTGGCGCAGGTGCCGCGAAATTCCGCGGTCGCGGAGCCGGCGCCGAACGTGATCGTTTCCGTCGACAACTCCGGAAGCATGTACGGCAGCGGCATGGCTGCCCTGCAGGCTGCTCTCAGGGAGAACTTCTCGGAGGCCAATATTCCCGATCACCGCATCCGCCTCGCCTGGCAGGCGCTGAACGACGATCGCAGCGATCGCAACTGCGCTGCATTCAGAAGCGCCGCGCTTCCTTGCAGGATCGGCGGACGCGTCAACGCAAACCTGATGCGTTCGCTGGACCGGACGCACCGCGCCAATTTCATGGCCTGGGTCAACGCCATCCAGGCGACGGGAGGCACGCCTCTTCACGAAATGATGGCCCGTGCGGGCGAGTACATGCAGACCACTGGCCAGCACAGCCCCTTCTCGGATGATCCGGGTGTGGCCGGAGCCTCGCAATCGGGTTGCCGGAGGTCGTTCCACATCTTCATGACGGATGGCGACTATTCGCCGCCGTCGGGATTGGAGAGCTTCATGCCCATCGTCACCAACGAAGATGGCTTGTACCGCTGGCTGCCCGACGGTGCCCTCTACGCGCCGCGCGCACCCTATGCCGACAGCTTCGGGAGTATGAAGCGTCCGACGCTCGCCGACTTGACCTTCGAGTACTGGGCCCGCGACCTGCAGCCAGGCGTGCCGAACAACCTGAGGAAGATCATTGCCGAGCCGGGCGACGTGACAGTAGGGCGCGCCAAGGTTCCCGAGTACTGGAATCCCAAGAATGATCCGGCCACCTGGCAGCACCTGACGACCCACTTCATCGGATTCGGCGCTGCGGGTGACTGGTGGTCGCGACCGAAAATCTCGACGACTGCATTGAACCCCACCTACAGCGGAGACTATGCCGGCGTTGTCGATGGCTCGATCCAATGGCAGGATCCATTCAGAGGCAATGCACGCATGGACCTCTGGCATGCCGCCCTGAACAGCCGTGGCACCTTTACGCCGGCTTCCAATGCCAAAGCGCTGAGCAGTGCCTTCAAATCCATCCTTGGACAGGTCCTGGTCAACACCGGCACCCCGCTGACCTCCATTTCCGCCAGCGCTTCCCGAGTCTCGACGGGCACTTCCGTCTATCAGGCCGGCTACGACACGGCCGACTGGTCCGGCAGACTCAGCGCCACGAAGTTCGGCGCCGACGGCAGGCTCGCTGCCAAAGCCGACTGGTCGGCGCGCGACCTGCTCGATACCCGCATGGCAAGCACTGGCGCACACGACCGGGACCGCGTTGTGCTCAGCTTCTCCGGCACCACGGCTGCGTCTGCGGACCGCGCAGCGACCACCGGCGCGGGCGTGCCGTTCAGGTGGGCCGACTTGAGCGACGCGCAGAGGGCCGCGCTCAAGGCCAGCACCGACACCGACACCGAGAGCACCGCCCTCGGCCGGGCCGTGCTCGACTTCCTGCGCGGCGATCGCAGCAACGAGGGCGCCGGCCGCCAGTTCCGCAAGCGCGGCCATGTGCTCGGCGACATCGTGGGCTCCAGCGTCTGGTACGAGGGACAGCCCAAGAGCGGCTTCACCGGCGAGGCCTATGCGGCGTTCGCTGCCATCTCCCGCGCGCCGATGCTCTACGTCGGCGCCAACGACGGCATGCTGCATGCGTTCAACGCGAGCACCGGCAAGGAGGCGTTCGCCTACGTGCCCGAAGGCCTCTACGGCACAGCGGCGGCACCGAATCTCAAGCGGCTCAGCGAAGGCGGCTACACCCACCGGTACTACGTCGACGGCAGTGCCTTCGTCGCCGACATCTACATGGGGCCGACATCCTCGGCCAAGACGACCGACGAGCAGAAGGCGGCGAACTGGAAATCTTTGCTGGTGGGCACGCTGGGCGCGGGTGGCAAGGGCTACTTCGTGCTCGACGTCACCAGGCCCGAGAGCGTCGACGAGCGCAAGGCCGCCAGCGTCGCGCTGATCGACACGACCGCGCTTGCGGACGACGACCTGGGCCATCAGTTCCAGCAGCCCGCGCTCGATTCCTTCTCGGGGCGGGCGCTGCAGGTCGCCCGGTTGAGCAACGACCGAAAGGCCCTGATCCTGGGCAACGGCTACAACAGCAAGAGCGAGAAGGCGGTGCTGTGGATCCAGTATCTCGATGGCGACAAGGAGATCCTCAAGATTCCCGCCCCGGCCGCGCAGGCGAAAAACACGAGCAACGGCCTGTCCGCGCCACGTCCGGTGGACCACGACGGCGACGGCAAGGTCGACCTCGTCTACGCCGGCGACCTGCTCGGCAACCTCTGGAAGTTCGACCTCAGCAGCACCGACAGCCGCCGGTGGAAAGCCACCATGGGGCCCTTCGACAAGCGCCGCGCGGCCGGTTCGGAATCTGCCTCCGGCCTCGACGACAAGCCGTTGTTCGCGGCAGGCGCCAGCCAGCCGATCACGGCGGCGCCCGTCGTGGTCGGGCACCCCCGTGGGGGCTACATGGTGGTGTTCGGTACCGGACGGCTGTTCGCCTCGGGCGACGAAGGCTCGACAGCGGACCAATACCTTTACGGCATCCGGGACCCGGCCAACGGAAGCTCGGGCACCGCGGCCCTCACCGACCTGGTGGCGCAGACCATTGGGGACACCCCTGTCCGCGAAGGCGATGCCGAACTGCGCACCGTCTCCCGCAATGGCGTCAGCTTCGGCGGTTCGCAGGCCCGGCGCGGCTGGCATCTGAAGCTGCCGACGGCGGGCGAGCGCATCGTCTATCCCGGCGACGTCTTGGGCAGCGGCCTCGGCCTGTTCTCGACAACCATCCCCGGCTCGAGCAGCAACTCGGTCGACTGCACAGCCGGCACGGGCGACGACGGGTGGTCGCTGCTGATCGACTTCTTCAGTGGTTCCGCGCCGGCAGGCATTTCGTACACCACATCCGGTGCTGTGGGCGCCTATGCGGGGTTCAGGAACCGCTCCGGCAGGGACGACCTCGTCCTGCAGCCGCAGAACCGGGAGAAGGGCAAGGAGGTGATCTGCAATGCCGCCGGCGACTGCAAGTCACCCTCCCGGCCGGACATCGTGCGCCGGTTCGGCTGGCGCAGCCTCATCTCGGGCAACTGAAACGCAAACCATGAACCACAATTCCAGAGCACAAGCCCGCCGGCAGGCTCGTTCGCGCGGCTTCACGTTGATCGAACTCATGATCGTGACGGCGGTGATCGGCATCCTCGCCGCCATTGCGTATCCCAGCTACACGCGCTATGTGCTGCGGGCCAAGCGCGCCGACGCGAAGCAGCAATTGCTGCAGGCGGCGCAATGGAACGAGCGCTACCTGACGGTCAACGGCAGGTATCCGCCCAGCAGCGTCGCGCTGCCGGCCGGGCTGAAGCAGTCGCCGTCGTCCGGCTCGGCCAGCTACGACATCGGCTATGTCGACAGGAGCGAGACCAGCTACACCTTGAAGGCCGTACCGCAGGGCGCGTCAGCCGCAGACGAGTGCGGAACGCTCACGGTGAACCATCAGGGAGTCAAGCTGGCCGCAGGACGGACGAGCGCCTCGGATTCACAGGTGCAACTCTGCTGGACCCGCTGAGGGCCGGCGGGAGAAGGAGCCCCGAGGGAACTGAGGGAAAGGCGGCAGCGCAAATCAGATGTCGCGCAGCAGCTGCCTGAATTCGTCCACGTCCTCGAAGCTGCGGTACACCGAGGCGAAGCGAACGTAGGCGACCTTGTCGAGCTTCTTGAGTTCGCGCATGACGAGCTCGCCGACCTTGGTCGAGTCGATTTCGCGCAGGCCGCTGGCCAGCAGCTTCTGCTCGATGCGCAGCAGGGCGTTGTCGATCTGCTCGATGCTCACCGGGCGCTTGCGCAGCGCCAGCATCATGGAGGCGCGCACCTTGGTCGAGTCGAAGTCGGCGCGGCTGCCGTCCTTCTTCACGACCACGGGAAAGTTGACGTCGGGCCGCTCGTAGGTGGTGAAGCGCTTGTCGCAGGCGCTGCACTGGCGGCGCCTGCGGACGAAGTCGGCGTCTTCGGAAACGCGGGTCTCGACGACCTGCGTTTCAAGATGGCCGCAAAAAGGGCATTTCATGCGGCCAGGGCTTCTTTTTCTCTGCTGCCCAGGAAATCAGCGGTAGACAGGGAAGCGGCTCGTCAGGGCGTGGACCTTGGCGCGCACGGCGTCGATGTTCGCCGCGTCGCGCGGGTTCTCGAGCACGTCTGCAACCAGGTTCGCGGTGATGCGGGCCTCTTCGTCCTTGAAGCCGCGTGTGGTCATGGCGGGGGTGCCGATGCGCACGCCGCTGGTGACCATCGGCTTTTCCGGGTCGTTGGGGATCGCGTTCTTGTTGATCGTCATGTGGGCGCTGCCCAGCACGGCTTCGGCTTCCTTGCCGGTGATGCCCTTGGCGCGCAGGTCGACCAGCATCACGTGGCTTTCGGTGCGTCCGCTCACGATGCGCAGGCCGCGCTGGGTGAGGGTCTCGGCCACGATCTGGGCGTTCTTGACCACCTGCTGCTGGTAGGCCTTGAACTCGGGCGACATGGCTTCCTTGAACGCGACGGCCTTGGCGGCGATCACGTGCATCAGCGGGCCGCCTTGCAGGCCCGGGAAGATTGCGCTGTTGATGGCCTTCTCGTGCTGCGACTTCATCAGGATGATGCCGCCGCGCGGGCCGCGCAGGCTCTTGTGGGTGGTGGAGGTGACGATGTCGGCGTGCGGCACCGGGTTGGGGTACACGCCTGCAGCCACGAGGCCGGCATAGTGGGCGATGTCGACCATGAAGATCGCGCCGACGTCCTTGGCGACCTTGGCGAAGCGTTCGAAATCGATGCGCAGCGAATAGGCGGAGGCGCCCGCGATGATCAGCTTGGGCATGTGCTCATGCGCCTTGCGCTCCATCGCGTCGTAGTCGATCTCTTCCTTGTCGTTCAGGCCGTAGCTCACGACGTTGAACCATTTGCCGCTCATATTGAGAGGCATGCCGTGGGTCAGGTGGCCGCCTTCGGCCAGGCTCATGCCCATGATGGTGTCGCCGGGCTTGAGGAAGGCGAGCATCACGGCTTCGTTGGCCGATGCGCCGCAATGCGGCTGCACGTTGGCGGCGTCGGCGCCGAAGATCTGCTTGACGCGGTCGATGGCCAGCTGCTCGGCCACGTCGACGTGCTCGCAGCCGCCGTAGTAGCGCTTGCCCGGATAGCCTTCGGCGTATTTATTAGTGAGCTGCGAGCCCTGGGCGGCCATGACGGCCGGCGAGGCGTAGTTTTCGCTGGCGATCAGCTCGATGTGGTGTTCCTGGCGTGCGTTTTCGGCTTGAATCGCGGCCCAGATTTCGGGGTCGGTCTGTTCGACCAGGATATTGCGTTGGTACATGGCAGTCCTTTGAAGACGAGGTCCTTGTTCTTCAACCAAACAAGGGCTGCCCAGGCGAACGGCTGAACGCCTGTATGACCAGGCGGTACGCTTCCCAGTGGTATTCCACGTCAGCGCGTGGCACCTTGCAGGGTGCTGCGCCTATCGCCAGTCGCGTACCGGGCGAGTGTAGCTCAGGAGGCTGTACCCGCGCGGCGAAAACTCCTTCAGGAAACGGAGGAGAGCAAGGCCACCTTGGCCGGCTCGCTGCCTTCCTCGCGCTTGGCGGGAGGCGCTGCCACCGGGATCGGCTGCGGACGCACGGTCGGCGTGATGGTCGAGGGCGCGCGGCCGTTGGCGACCTGCAGCAGGCGCTCGTGCTCGGCCATCACCTTGGCGGCATAGCCGCCGTCGTCCTCGAGGTTGGCCGCGCCCACGTAGTAGCGCAGGCCGCCTTCGAGGGAGCCGGCGCGGGCGATGCATTCCTGCAGCACCTTCACGCCGACGCGCATGTTGGTCACGGGGTCGAAGGCGGTGAGCGTGCCGCCCGCGCTTTCGTATTTGTCGCCGTGCACGCGGGTCATGACCTGCATCAGGCCCTGGGCGCCGACCTGGCTCTGGGCGAAGGGATTGAAGCTGGATTCGACGGCCATGATCGCGAGGATCAGGGTCGGGTCGATCTTCGTGCGCTTGCCGATGCCATAGGCCTCGGCCACCAGCACGCTCAGCGGCTCGGCGGCCACGCGGTACTTCTTGCTCAGCCAGTAGGCCACGGCTGCCTGCTGCTTGGGCAGGTCGGCGGGGCTCGCGGCCGTCGTGCGCTCGATGGCGGTCGGCTCGAGGTCGGTGGCTTCGGGCGCGGGCTTGCGCGACTGCAGCCAGCCCATCAGTTCCTCTTCGCCGGTCTTGCGCAGGTCGGGTCGCGCCACCAGGGCGAGAGCCGCGAACACGATGGCCAGACCGACCAGTGCAAACCCGTTGTGGGTGATTTCAAAAAAGCCGTCTGCCACGTCGGACACGAAGGTCCGCAGCCCTCGGGCCGTGACATCAAACGCCTTGTTCATCGCTCTTCCTTTCTGTGCGGCACCCGATTCGCAACGCCATCGAAGGCGAGGGATGAGGGCAGCGGCGCTTGGATTGGTACGAATCAGGCTCCGCGCATGGAGTGAAGGGTTGGTTGGGAGCGCGGCGGCCTGATCAAGCCGGGGGAATTCGGCAGCGGATTCAGGTGGCCCCTCTGCGTCGGGCAGTCAGGGCAGCGCGGATTCTAGCGTGGCTAAATACCCGGTCAAGCATAAGAATTTGTTTTCTTATGCTAATAGTTGTTTAAAAAGTTGGCTCCCACAGAGGTGTTTCGGCTTACGGGAAATCCCTTTGTAAAACACGTTTGCAATCGGAGGGAGCGACGCCTAATCTGAACGGGCCTGGCTTTTCAGGCGTTCTTCCGAGGCCCGGGCAACCCGAGGTGCAAGTCAAGGGTTCAGCGGTCGAGGATCCACGGTGGCAATCTCTTGCTGCCAGCACGGCAGGAACCATTGACTTCCGGTCGCGCGAATCGATGGCATGGGTTTTGTGCCCGCCATCAAGCCCGGTGACAAGACATTCCGTCGACTCACCGGGCTTTCTTCATTTGGGAAACCCTGCGAAGACCTTTCTCCGGTATTTCTTCCGGCGATGGGCGTGCGTCCTTTCTGCGTACGCAGCGTTGGCGCATGTTTGCGGCACACTCCAGCGATGGACGTAGCTTCGATCAAACAGAACAAATGGGTGCGACGTGGGATCGTCGCTTTGCTGGCGCTGTTGGCCTTCTGGGTCATTGCCTGGCTTGCAGTACCGCCGATCGCCAAGAGCCAGCTCCAGAAGATCGCGAGCGAGAAGCTCGGCCGCCAGGTCACCGTCGGCAAGATCGACTTCAAGCCCTGGACCCTCGAACTCACGCTGAACGACCTGCGCATCGCCACCGCCGACGGCAGCAAGCCGCAAGTGGCGGTCAACCGCATCTACGCAGACGCCGAGCTGCAATCGATCTTCCGCCTCGCTCCGGTGATCGACGCCGTCACCGTCGACGGCCCGGCCATCCTGCTCACGCACCAGGCCGACGGCAAGTACGACATCGACGACATCCTGGCCAAGCTCTCGGCCGGGCCGCCGCCCGACCCGAACGCCAAGCCCGCGCGCTTCGCCATCTACAACATCGCGATCAATGGCGGCTCGGTCGACTTCGATGACCAGACCGTCAAGCGCAAGCACGAACTGCGCGACTTCGTGCTCAAGGTGCCTTTCCTGAGCAATCTCGATTCCAAGCGCGACATCAACACCGAGCCCAAGCTCGCCTTCGCGCTCAACGGCAGCAAGTTCGACTCGGCCGCCTTCACCACGCCCTTCGCCGACAGCCGCAAGACCGACGCCCATGTTCAGTTCAAGGGGCTCGACCTGGCGCCGTACCTCGGCTACATCCCCGGGGGTCTGCCGGTGAAGCTGCAGGCGGGCAGCCTCGATGCCGACCTGAAGATCGCCTTCGAGCAGGCGGCCACCACCGGCCTGAAGATCACCGGCACGGTCGAGGCCCACGCCACCAAGGTGGCCGACGCGCGCGGCCGCGACCTGCTGGCCTTCGAGTCGCTCAAGCTGGGGCTGGCCGATGTGCGCCCGCTGGAGTCGGCGTTCCACCTCAGCGAGGTCGCACTGGCCAATCCGCAACTGGCGGTGGCGCGTGACGCGGCCGGCAAGCTCAACCTGCTGGCCACCGACCCGGCCACCGGCGTCGCGGAAAAAGTCGCCACGCCGCCCGCCGCGGCAGCGAGCGCACCTGCCGCAGCCGGCAAGCCGGCGCAGAAACCGGTGCTCAAGGTGCAGGTCGACAAGGTCGCGCTGAGCGGCGGGCGCATCGGCTGGCGCGACGAGACTGTCAATCCGGCCGCCGCCGTCGACGTCACCGATCTCGGCATCGACGTCTCGGGCGTCACCTGGCCGATGGAAAAGCCGGCCGAGTTCAGCGGCAGCACGGCCGTTGCCGGCGCCTCGCTCAAATTCAAGGGCAACGCCACCGACAAGGTGGCTGACGTGCAGACCGAGGTCGACGCGCTGCCGCTGTCGCTGGCCGCCCCCTACCTGGCGCAGAGCCTGGAGCCCACGCTCGACGGCAAGCTCAGCGGCCAGATCGACATCGCCTGGGCCCAGCCCGACTTGAAGTTCAGGGCACGCCGGGTATCCGCCGATGGCCTGGCGCTGACCCAGGGCAAGACCGCGCTGGCCAGCGCCGGTCGCTTCGAGCTGGTCGACGCCGAAGCCGACATGACGAAGCACACGCTGAACGTGGCCTCGTTCACCGCCACCAACCCCAAGATCCGCGTGGAGCGCGACAGCGAGAAGCGCTGGATGTTCGAGCGCTGGCTCAAGACGCCGGCCGGCGGCGGCACCAGGGAGGCCGAAGCCAAGGTTGCCGCGCCCAAGCCCGCTGCCGCCGAGACGCCGCAGCCCGGCGCCAACACCAAGCCCTGGGCGCTGACCGTCGGCACGCTGGCGGTCGACAACGGCGCGCTCTCTTATTCAGACAAGGCCGGCGCAACGCCTGTGACGGTCGAGGTCACGGCCTTCAAGCTGCACGCCCAGAAGCTCGCACCTGAAACCAATACGACCTCGCCGCTGGAGGTCTCGGGCCGCATCGGCTCCGGGCGTTCCGACCCGGGCCGCTTCGACTACAAGGGCAACATCGTCCTCAAGCCGCTGGCGGCCGAGGGCAAGGTGGAGATCGCGTCCTTCCCGGCGCACGCCTTCAAGGCCTACTACGCCGACGCGCTCAACGTCGACATCCGCCGCGCCTTCGCGAGCTATCGCGGCACGGTGCGCTACGCGACTTCGCCGGCGGGCATGAGTGTCAAGCTGGCCGGCGATACCGCGCTCGACGACTTCCGCGCCAACAGCGTCTCGCTGACCCAGTCGCCCGGCTTCGACCGCAACAACAACCAGCTCCTGAGCTGGAAGACGCTGAGCCTGCGCGGCCTGCAGGTGAGCATGGCGCCCAACGCGCCGCCGAATGTGGACGTGAGCGAAACCACGCTGACCGACTTCTTCGCCCGCGTGATCGTCGACCCCACCGGCCGGCTCAACCTGCTGAGCCTGACCAAGAAGGGCGAGGCCGAAGCGAATGCGGCAGCGGCTGCCGCCGGCGAAGCCAACACCCGCAAGAGCCCGGGCGGCACGACCACCACGACCGCCAAGGCCTCGGCGCCGAAGGCCGCCGGCGGCAGGCCGACGTCGGCCGAGGAAATGGTCGGCGCGGCGCCGGAGCCCGCCAAGCCGGTGGCAGCGGCAGCCGTCGCGCCGGCAGCACAGGCCGACGCCGGACCGGCGCCGGTCATCAACTTCGGCCCGATGAGCCTGGTCAACGGCAAGATCGACTTCACCGACCTGTTCGTCAAGCCCAACTACTCGGCGGACCTCAGCGAGCTGACCGGCAAGCTCAGTTCGTTCTCGTCGAATCCGCCCAAGGGCGAGAGCGGCCGGCCCGCGCTGGCTGACCTCGAGCTGCGCGGCAAGGCTCAGCAGACGGCGGCGCTCGAAATCACCGGCAAGCTCAACCCGCTGGCCAAGCCGCTCGAGCTCGACATCACCGCCAAGATGCGCGACCTCGACCTGGCGCCGCTGTCGCCGTACTCGGTGCGCTACGCCGGCCATGGCATCGAGCGCGGCAAGATGAGCATGGACGTCAACTACAAGGTCGCGCCCGATGGCCAGCTCACCGCCACCAACAAGCTGGTGCTCAACCAGCTGCAGTTCGGCGACGAGGTGGCCGGTTCCACCAACAGCCTGCCGGTGAAGCTGGCCGTGGCGCTGCTGGCCGACCGCAACGGCGTGATCGACGTCGATCTGCCGCTCAGCGGCTCGCTCAACGACCCGCAGTTCAGCGTCGGCCCGCTGATCTGGAAGGCGGTGGTCAACCTGGTCGTCAAGGCCGTGACGGCGCCGTTCAGCCTGCTCACCGGCGGCCTGGGCGGCGGCAGCGGCGAATCGAGCGCCATCACTTTCGAGCCCGGCAGCTCCGAACTCGGCGCTTCCGCCAAGGAAAGCCTGGACAAGGTCGCCAAGGCGCTGACCGACCGGCCCTCGCTGCAGATGACGGTGATCGGCACCTCCAGCCTCGAGAAGGAGCGTGACGCCTATCAACGCCAGCGCGTGCGCCAGCTCGCCTACGCCGAGAAGCGTCGCGTCGCAGTGCGCGGCGGCCAGACGGGTACCGATATTCCACCCGTCACCGACGCCGAATACCCCGAGCTGCTGACCGCCGTGTACAAGCGCGCCGACATCACCAAGCCGCGCAACATGGTCGGCCTCGCCAAGGACCTGCCGCTGCAGGACATGGAAAAGCTGCTGTTCGCCAGCGTGCCGGTCGACGAGGAATCGATGCGCCAGCTGGCCGTCGAGCGCGGCGCTGCCGTGCGCGACTACCTGCTCGCGAAGAAGCTGCCGAGCGAGCGGCTCTTCCTGGGCGCGGTGCGCACCAGCGCCAGCGGCAATGACTGGAAGCCGGGCGCAGAGCTCAGCCTGACCATGAAATGAGCTGAACAGGCACGGCGCGGCAGCCGGATTCGCCGCGCCGACTTGGTTTTTTCCATGGGCTTGCTATATATGTAGTCCGTCAGCTTCCCCACCCACGACCCCCTGGAGCACCGCCGTTTCATCACGGAATTCAGTGACCGGCCGCAAGTGGGTGAAAATGTCGATGTGCGCCGGCCTTTGCCGGCGCCTTCGCTTTCTCTACCAAGACAACGATTTCGCGCAGTGACCTCTACTTCTTCCAAGCCACACGACATTCAGGCCCTCGACACGCTGACCGGCGGCGCCTTCACCGCGCCGACCTCCGGCGAGCGCGCCGCGCGCATCCGCGAATGGCTCGCGGGCAACCCCGCGCCCGAGCAGATGCAGGAAGTCTTCAAGGAACTGAGCGGTCGTGACAAGGGCGCCGCGCGCCTGCTGCGCGAAAAGCTCGACGAACTGAAGCGCGCCAAGGGCCAGGAGGCCATCGCAGCCGAATGGGCGCAGAAGGCGGAAGCCCTCGTTGGCCAATCCAAGCTCAACATCGCCGATGCGCTCGCATGGCAGCGTGATGCCGCCAAGGCCGGCGCGCCCCTGTCGCGCGAACCGCTGGCCGGCCTGAAGCTCAAGCTGTCGGAGCGCGTCAAGGGCATCGAAGACCTGCAGCACCGTGCGCAGGTGCACCGCGAAGCAGCCGTGCTGCTGGCGCAGCGCTTCGAGGTGCTCTCCACCAAGGGCTGGCAGGATGCCCAGGTCGCCGAGGAGTCGCTGCGCGCCGACGTCACGCACTGGCAGCAGCAGGCCGCCGAGATCGTGGCCGACGCCAACTGGAGCAGCCTCGACGCCAAGTTCGCGCCGCAGCTCGAATCGTCCAAGTCGCAGCTGCTGGTGGTTTCCGATGCGTTCCACAGCGCGCTGGCCCAGGCCGTTGCCGCCGCGGCGGATGCCGCTGCGCCGCTGCCGCCGGTGCCCGTGTGGGCTGACGAGCTTCGCGCCGCGCGCGGCGAAGTCGCGGCGCCCAAGCCCGCCGCTGCGGCCCGCCCGGCTGCGCCCAAGGTCGATCCGGCCGTGCGCGCCGCTGCCCAGGACGCCGTTCAGGCCGCGCTCGCCAAGCTCGAACAGGAAACCGCCGAAGGCCATGGCAAGGCAAGCGCAGGCGCGGCCGCCGCGCTGCGCGCCGTGCTCAAGGAACACGGCAAGCTGGTCGAGGCACCGCTCGAAGCCCGCGTGCATGCCGCGCTGGTGGCAGCCGGCGAACTCGAAGGCTGGCAGCGCTGGAGCGCCGACAAGGTGCGCGAAGACCTGGTCGCCAAAGCCGAAGGCCTGCTCAAGCGCCCCGAAGGCCAGGCCCTCGGCGGCCGCAAGATGCAGGAAACGCTGCGCTCGCTGCGCGACCAGTGGAAGCAGGCCGACCAGGGCGGCGTGCCGAACCATGCGCTGTGGAAGCGTTTCGACGAAGCCTGCAACGAAGCCCACAAGGTGGTCGAGGCCTGGCTCGAGAAGGTCCGCGCCGACGCGGCCGAGCACCGCGCGCTGCGCGTTGCGCTGATCGAGGAGGTCAAGGCCTGGGCTGCCGAACATGCAGGCGCCACCGACCTGAAGGCGCACAACCGCGCGCTCCACCAGTTCGCCGACCGCTGGCGCGATGCCGGCCACGTGGGCGAGAAGGTGTTCGCCGAGCTGCAGCCGCTGTGGAACGAAGCCTTCGGTGCCGCCCGTGCACCGTTCGAGATGGCGCAGAAGGCCAGTATCGAACGTCGCCAGGCCATGATCGCCGAGGCGACCGAGCTTGGCGCACAGCCGGTGCTGCGTATCGACGCCGTCAAGGCGCTGCAGCAGCGCTGGCAGGCCGAGGCACAGGGCGTGCCTCTGGACCGCCGCCAGGAACAGAAGCTGTGGGACGCCTTCCGCGCGCCCATCGACGAAGCATTCAACCGCAAGACCGCCGAGCGCGAAAAGGCATCGGCCGCGATGAACGAGCACGACCGCAACGTGCTCGAGGCGTCCAAGGCGCTCGACGCGGCCAATGCCGGCGGCGATGCGCAGAAGATCCGTGCCGCCATCGCCCGCCTCGAAGGCGCGCTGCGCGGCGAGGCGCCGCCGCCCGCGCCGAAGGCCGACGGTCCGTCGGTTGGTGCGACCGAGGTCGTGGCGCCGGGGCAGGCAGCCGCCGAATTCAGCGAAAGTGCCGGACAGGCGACTGGCCCGAGCGACGCGGAAGCATTGCCTGGCATGCCTGCCGATGCAGCCGCATCGCCCGCCGCTTCGGCTGATCTCGTGGCACCCGCCGACGGTGCCGACGCTTCGGCACGCACCGATGGCGCGGCGCACGACGCCGGTGAAGCCGCCGCAGTGGTCGAAGCACCGGCAGCGGCGCCGAAGGCCCCGCCCAAACCCGTCGTGGCGATGCGCGGCGACGACCGTCCGAGCAGCAAGAAGGCCGAGGCGGCGCCTGCCGCGCGCGGTGGTGCCGGTGGCCGTTTCGGCGACCGCCGCGACGGCGGTCGTCCCGGTGCTGGTGGCCCGGGTCGCCCCGGCGGTGATCGCGGTGACCGCGGTGACCGTGGAGCCCCTCGTGGCGGCGATCGCGGTGCGCCCGGTGGCCGCTTCGCCGACCGTCCGCCGCGCGAAGATCGCGGCCCGCGCCTTGGCGATGCCGCCTTCCGCGCACAGCGCGAAGCGCTCGAACGCGCCGACATGGCGCTGCGCAAGCTCGCGGCGCAGGCACACGGCGAGGCCCTGACCCAGGTGCTGGGCGCCTGGGAGCAACGAGACGCCAGCCGTCTGCCGAGCATCCAGGAACTGGGCCGCGCGGTCACGCCGGCGGTGCGCAGCGGCTGGTCGCAAGCCATCGGCTCCGCGCCGACGGCTGCCGCGAACGACGCCGCCGAAGCGCTGCTGCGTCTCGAAATGGCGGCGGAGGTGCCGACACCCGCCGAGCAGCTCGACGCGCGCCGTGCCCTGCAGCTCAAGTTGCTGACGAAGCGCGGCGACCCGGCTCCTGCTCAGACCTGGGGTCAGGATGCCGGCAAGGTGCTCGCCGCGGCGCACGACGCTGCCAGCGCGCGGCGTCTGCAGAACGCGCTGAAGGCGCTGCTGCGCAAGTAGGGAAGAAAGCGGCTTTCCGGCCACAAAAAAGGCGCCCCGCGGGGCGCCTTTTTCTTTTGGGGCGGTTGCGTGCCAGCCGACTCAGACCTTCTCGCCGATGACCGGCGTCTGCACGGCCGCAGCCTGCTCGGCCAGATAGCCGTCGCGGATCCTGCGGCGGATCAGCAGCCCGCCGATGCCCAGCAGCAGGGCGAGGGCCCCGACGATCAGCGTGCCCTTGTCGGTGGCGCTCGATGCCGCGGCCTTGTCCTTGACCTCCATGATCTTCTGCACGTCGGCCAGCGACACCACGGGCTGGCCCTTGAGCTTCACTTCGTAGACCAGGTTGTTGTCGGAAGGATCGACGCGCACTTCGACGGCTTCGTCGATCAGCGGCTCGAGCTTGCTGCGGCCGACCGCGTAGTCGACGCGCCACTTCTCGGTGTTGCCGTCGGCCAGCTTGGCGTCGAGCACGAAGTAGCGGCGCGTGCT
Organism: Variovorax sp. TLI9-5A; assembly: GCF_056867935.1. Taxonomy (NCBI): domain Bacteria; kingdom Pseudomonadati; phylum Pseudomonadota; class Betaproteobacteria; order Burkholderiales; family Comamonadaceae; genus Variovorax; species Variovorax sp. TLI9-5A. Next base: position 3,242,810 of record NZ_CP200310.1, read on the forward strand.
GCTGCCGCCGCGGCGGCGCTTGGTGGTTTCGGTGACTTCGCTGCCGCCGGTGATCGTGCCGCTCCTGGCGACCAGGTCTTCGACGGCGGTGCCGTGCGTGTCCGAGCTGGCCTTGAACTGCGCATACCCGGCCCAGCCCAGGATGCCGATGCCGAACACCAGCGCGATCCACGCCTTGCCCGTGAGCTGATAGAACCAATCCCTCATGTTGTGTGCCTTTTTGGACGAGTTGATAACCCGTCGATGGTAAGGGTTGGGTAGCTATCAAATGAATAGCTGACAACTGAGGCTGGGTGTACGTTCAGGGCCTTTTAGGCAGAAAGAATTCATCGAAGATCGCGAGCACTTCGGGGAAGTCGCGCGCGAAGTTCGGGCGGTTCACGAAGTAAGCCTCGCAGGCCACCGCGAAGAACTCGCTGATCGACGTGGCGCCATAGGCATCGAGCCACGGCGCCTCGGTGCCGAAGCGCTCAGCCTTGATGGTCTGCTCGCGGAAGTCGTCGTAGGCGGGCTGCAGCACGGCCAGCCACGCCTCGCGGGCCGCGCGCGAGTTGCGCTGGCCCGCGAAGCCGGGCGGCAGGGGCGGGCAGCCGTTGGCGTCGCCGCCGCGCATGTCGATCTTGTGGGCGAACTCGTGGATCACCACGTTGTAGCCGCGCTCGCTGGTGATGCTGCTGGCCAGCACGTCGTCCCAGCTCAGCATGACGGGACCGCGCTCCATGGCCTCGCCGGCCACGACTTCGCCGTACTCGTGCACCACCTGCGCTTCGTCGACGACCTTGCGCCGCGCCACCACCTCGGAGCGGTGCACGACGATGCCGACGAAATCGTCGTACCAGTTCAGCCCGCCCTTGAGGTGCAGCACCGGCAGCACGGCCTGCGCCGCGATGGCCAGCGCCACTTCGTTCGTGATGGTGAAGCCCTTGGCGCCGTGGAATTCCTTGTCGCGCAGGAACTCGGCCGTGAGCGTGCGCAGCCGCTGCCTGTCGGCTTCGGGCAGCGCGCCGAGGAAGGCGTAGCGCCGGAGCGTGGCCTGCCACGCGGCTTCGGGAATCGGGGGCAGGGCGCGCAGGCGGCGCAGCCACTTGAACATTGCTGGCGGCGGCGCGGCTAGCGCAGGTCGACGCGCTGCGCGCCGGCGGCGGAGAGGCACAGCAACTGCGCGCGCGGCGGATGCGCGCCGGCGTCCCAGTCGCTCAGCACGATGCGGCGCAGGCTGTCGCCCAGGTCGTGATCGGCCGGGCGGTGGGTATGGCCGTGCACCAGCGTGTGGGCGTTGGCCCGCCGCAGCCAGTCGCGCGCGGCCGGCGTATCGACATCGGCCCAGACCATCGACGGATTGCGCTTGCGGTCTTCGCTCTGCACGCGCATGGAGCGTGCGAGCGCACGGCGCTCTTCAAGCGGCCGCGCGAGGAACGCGGCCTGCCATTCGGGCGTGCGCACCTGCGCGCGGAATTTCAGGTATTCGATGTCCTCGAGGCAGAGGATGTCGCCGTGGCTCAGCAGCCAGCGCTGGCCATGCAGCACCAGCACGGTCGGGTCGTCGAGCAGCGTGAGGCCGCATTGCGCCGCGAACGTGGGGCCGACGAGGAAGTCGCGGTTGCCGTGCATGAAGAACACGGGCATGCGCTGCGCGGTGCGGCGCAGGAGTTCGGCGCACTGGGCCTCGAAGGTCGCGGGCTCGCCAGGCTGGGTGGCGGAATCGTCGCCCACCCACACTTCGAACAGGTCGCCGAGGATGATGAGCGCATCCGCCGGCGTGGTCTGCAGATAGCCCTGCCAGGCCTCGAAGGTGGCGGGCTCTCCGGCCTGCAGGTGCAGGTCGGAAATGAGGTCGACCGTGCGCCACGCGGGCGGCGCCACCAGCTCCGGAAAAGCCGGGTTCGCCGCCGTGCTCATGCTGCTGCCGCTGCGAGTGCGTTGCGCCGGTTGCGGGTCATTCCGCGGAGACGACAGCCTTTTCGATCACGACGTCCTCGAGCGGCACGTCGTCATGGAAGCCCTTGCGGCCGGTCTTCACAGCCTTGATCTTGTCGACCACCTCGGTGCCGGCGATGACCTTGCCGAACACGGCATAGCCCCAGCCCTGGGCCGAGGGAGCGGTGTGGTTCAGGAAGCCGTTGTCGGCCACGTTGATGAAGAACTGGGCGGTGGCCGAGTGGGGCGCGCTGGTGCGGGCCATGGCCACGGTGTAGTTGTCGTTCTTCAGGCCGTTGTTGGCTTCGTTCTGGATCTCGGCGTCGGTGGGTTTCTGCTTCATGCCGGGTTCGAAGCCGCCGCCTTGCACCATGAAACCGGGGATCACGCGGTGGAACACCGTGTTGTCGTAGTGGCCCTTCTTCACGTACGCGACGAAGTTCTCGACCGACTTCGGCGCCTTGGCTGCGTCGAGTTCGAGCGTGATCACGCCGAGGTTCTTGATGTGCAGTTCGACTTGGGGGTTGCTCATGTTGGGCTCCTGCTTGGGAAGGGAAAAACCGATTCGAAAACCGATGCGATTACTTCGCCACGACGGTGGCGGACTTGATGGTGACGGCTTCGAGCGGCACGTTCTGCATGCCGCTCTTGTTGCCGGTGGCGACCGCGCGGATCTTGTCGACCACGTCGGTGCCGGAGACGACCTTGCCGAAGACGGTGTAGCCGTAGCCGTCGGGGTTGGGCGCGTTGAGCGAGTCGTTGTTCTTCACGTTGATGAAGAACTGCGAGGTCGCCGAGTTGGGGTTGCCGGTGCGGGCCATGGCGATCGTGTACTTGTCGTTCTTCAGGCCGTTGCTCGCTTCCAGCGGAATGGGGGCGCGCGTGGGCTTTTGCTGCAGGTCGGCCGTGAAGCCGCCGCCCTGGATCATGAAGCCGTCGATCACGCGGTGGAACACCGTGCCGTCGTAGTGCTTGTCCTTGACGTACTGCAGGAAGTTCTCGACCGTCTTGGGCGCCTTGGCCTCGTCGAGCTCGACCACGATGTCGCCCGCCGAGGTGGCGAGCTTGACGCGCGGCGTGGCCGATTGCGCATGGGCGCCGGCGGCGAACGCGAATGCGGCGGCGAGCACAAGGGCGCCGCGGCGGCTGAAGCGGGAGAAGGAGTTGATCGTCAAATGAGGCTCCGTGTGCGGATGGAGGAACGGTGCCGCGCCGTTGACACCGTGGCGGTGCCGTGGCGGCGGCGACAGATTACTTGCTTGCGCGGCCGACCGGCTTGCGGATGACCACCGGTGCGGCGGGCAGGGCGGCCGCCTCGGCTTCGGTCTTCGAAGTGAAGATCTGGCGGATCAGCGCGAGCTTGGGCGCGACGCTGGCGTTGGTGCTGGCGAACTGCTGGGCGCGCACGTATTCCTGCGCGGCCAGGCGGGCGTACACGTCGCCGAGGTTCTCGTGCGCCGTGGCGTAGTTCGGGTTGAGCTTGATGGCCTGCTCGAGCGCGGCGCGCGCCTGGTCGAACTTGCTCTGCGAGGCATAGAGCGCCGCGAGGTTGTTGTAGGGCTCGGAGAGCTCGGGGAAGTCCTGCGTGAGCTGCGTGAAGGCGATGATGGCTTCGGCCTGCTTGTTCTGCTCGGTGAGGATCACGCCGCGCAGGAAGCGCATCTGCGGGTCGCGTGGCTTGCCGGCGATATAGGTGTCGGCCTTGGCGAGTGCTTCGTTCGACTTGCCCTGGCGCAGCAGCGCGTTCACGTCGTCGTATTCGTTCGCGTGCACGGCGGAGCCCCAGAGGCTGAACAGCAGTGCGAAGGCAATGGAGAGTCTGGAGAAAGCGGAGTGCTTCATGAAGCCTCGACGGATTTGGGGGAGATGCGGGGAAAGAACTCGGGGGCGCGGGCTTGGGGAACACCCGGACGCTACCCGGTGGCGGCCGTTTATACTTGACCGGATTGTAACCGAGGGGCCATGTCGACCCCCTCGCGAATACAGTCCCAGCCACCCCTGAAAAACACCGTCTTTCGCCCGTGCCGCACGCGCGCGAAATGACGTTTTCCGAATCTCATGAGTCTGCGCATCTACAACACGCTGTCGCGTGAATTGGAGGAATTCTCCCCATTGCAACCGGGACAGGTGCGCATGTACGTCTGCGGCATGACGGTCTACGACTTCTGCCACATCGGCCACGCCCGCATGATGATGGCGTTCGACGTGGTGCAGCGCTGGCTGCGCGCCAGCGGCTACGCCGTGACCTACGTGCGCAACATCACCGACATCGACGACAAGATCATCGCCCGCTCGGTGCAGCGCGGCATCACCATCCGCGAGCTGACCGACGAAGTGATCGCGGCCATGCACGAGGACATTGGCGCGCTCGGCATCGAGCCGCCCACCGTCGAGCCGCGCGCCACCGAATACGTGCCGCAGATGCTCGGCATCATCGAGAAGCTCGAGCAGAAGGGCCTGGCCTATCGCTCCGACAACGGCGACGTGAACTACGCGGTGCGCAAGTTTCCGGGCTACGGCAAGCTCTCGGGCAAGTCGCTCGACGAGCTGCATGCGGGCGAACGCGTCGCGGTGCTCGACGGCAAGCAGGATCCGCTCGACTTCGTGCTGTGGAAGGCCGCCAAGCCGACCGAGCCCGCCGATGCCAAATGGGAAAGCGCCTACGGCACCGGCCGTCCAGGCTGGCATATCGAGTGCTCGGCCATGAGCTGCGCCACCCTCGGCGAGACTTTCGACATCCACGGCGGCGGCGCCGATCTCCAGTTCCCGCACCACGAGAACGAGATCGCGCAGAGCGAGGGTGCCAACGGCAAGCCGCTGTCGCGCTTCTGGGTGCACAACGGCTTCGTGCGCGTGGACAACGAGAAGATGTCCAAGAGCCTGGGCAACTTCTTCACCATCCGCGAGGTGCTGCAGAAGTACGACGCCGAAAGCCTGCGCTTCTTCCTGGTGCGCACGCATTACCGCAGCGCGCTCAACTACAGCGACGCCCATCTGGACGACGCGCGCAATTCGTTGAAGCGCCTGTACACCGCGCTCGACCTGGTCGCGCCGGCCGACGTGGCCATCGACTGGACCCAGCCCCATGCCGCGCGCTTCAAGGCCGCCATGGACGAGGACTTCGGCACGCCCGAAGCCATTGCCGTCCTGTTCGAGCTGGCCGGCGAAGTCAACCGCACTAAGTCCGCCGAGACCGCCGGTCTGCTGAAGGCGCTGGCCGCTTCGCTGGGCATCCTGCAGGGCGACCCGCGGGCCTTCCTGCAGGCGGGCAGCACGCTCGACGACGCCACCATCCAGGCAAAGATCGACGCGCGCGCGGCCGCCAAGGCCGCGAAGAACTTCGCCGAAGCCGACCGCATTCGCCAGGAACTCCTCGAGCAGGGCATCGTGCTCAAGGATTCGCCCACGGGCACGACCTGGGCGGCTGCGCAGTGAACGGAACGACGAACCCCATGCCTGCCCCCAGGAAGCCCAGCGTCAAGATCTACACGCCGGACTATTGGGAGGAGGCGTGCAAGCACCTGTCGCGCAAGGACCGCGTGATGAAGCGGCTGATCCCGAAGTTCGGCGACGCCTGCCTGGAGTCGCGCGGCGATGCGTTCACCACGCTCGCGCGCAGCGTGGTCGGCCAGCAGATCTCGGTGAAGGCCGCGCAGTCGGTCTGGGACAAGTTTGCCGCGCTGCCGCGCAAGCTGACGCCGGCTAACGTGCTCAAGCTCAAGGTCGACGACATGCGCGGGGCAGGGCTCTCGGCGCGCAAGATCGAGTACCTCGTCGACCTGGCCCTGCATTTCGATTCGGGCCTGGTGCACGTCGATGCATGGAAGGACATGGACGACGAGCAGATCATCGAGGAACTCGTGGCCATCCGCGGCATCGGCCGCTGGACGGCGGAGATGTTCCTCATCTTCCACCTGATGCGCCCGAACGTGCTGCCCGTGGACGACCTGGGGCTGCTCAACGGCATCAGCGTCAACTACTTTTCGGGCGACCCCGTCAGCCGCAGCGATGCCCGCGACGTCGCAGTGGCGTGGGCGCCTTATTGCAGCGTGGCGACTTGGTATATTTGGCGATCGCTGGATCCCGCTCCAGTCGCGTATTAGCAACACCCCCAGGCTGCGCGCACTTCGTGTCGCTTCGCCAACCCCCTCAAGGGGGCAACACCTAAGGCCCGGCGAAGCCGGTTCCTTGGTGTTCCTGGAATGGATGGTGCGGTGGATGGGCGGGCAGCAAATTGAAATAAACAGGAGAAGACGTTGGCGAAACGAACCTTCCTCGACTTCGAGCAGCCGATTGCGGAGCTCGAAACAAAGATCGAAGAATTGCGCTATGTGCAGACCGAATCCGCGGTCGACATTTCTGAAGAGATCGATCAGCTCGGCAAGAAAAGCCAGCAGCTCACCAAGGACATCTACAGCGACCTGACGCCCTGGCAGATCACCAAGATCGCGCGGCATCCGGAACGCCCCTATACGCTGGACTACGTCAACGAAATCTTCACCGATTTCGTCGAACTGCACGGCGACCGCCATTTCTCGGACGACCTGTCGATCGTGGGCGGCCTGGCGCGCTTCAACGGCGTGCCTTGCATGGTCATCGGCCACCAGAAGGGCCGCGACACGAAGGAGCGCACCGCGCGCAACTTCGGCATGAGCAAGCCCGAGGGCTACCGCAAGGCGCTGCGCCTGATGAAGACGGCCGAGAAGTTCAAGCTGCCGGTCTTCACCTTCGTGGACACCCCCGGCGCATACCCCGGCATCGACGCCGAGGAGCGCGGCCAGTCGGAAGCCATCGGCCGCAACATCTTCGAGATGGCGCAGCTCGAGGTGCCGATCATCGTCACCATCATCGGTGAAGGCGGCTCCGGTGGCGCGCTGGCCATTTCGGTCGGCGACCAGCTGCTGATGCTGCAGTATTCGATCTATTCCGTGATCAGCCCCGAAGGCTGCGCTTCTATCCTCTGGAAGACCGGCGAGAAGGCCCAGGAAGCCGCCGACGCGCTGGGCATCACCGCGCACCGCCTCAAGGCGCTGGGCCTGGTCGACAAGATCGTGAACGAGCCGGTGGGCGGCGCGCACCGCGACCATCGCCAGATGGCTGCGTTCCTCAAGCGCGCCCTCAACGACGCCTTCCGCCAGGTCAGCGACCTGAAGCCGAAGGAGCTGCTGGAGCGCCGCTACGAGCGCCTGCAGAGCTACGGCCGCTTCAACGACACCAAGGCCGACAGCAGCGGCAGGTAACACCCGTCCCGGCGCAGCGATGAACTCCGCTTTCGAACGCGCCATTGCCGCGTTCGAGCCGGCGCACTGGCCGCTGGCGGTGGGGTTCAGCGGCGGCGCCGATTCGACCGCCTTGCTGGCCGCCTGCGCATCGCGCTGGCCGGGAAAGGTGGTCGCCTTCCACGTGCATCACGGGCTGCAGGCCGCGGCCGACGGCTTCGAGCAGCATTGCCGCTCCATGTGCGAGCGCCTGGGCGTGCCGCTGGTCGTCCATCGCGTCGATGCGCGGCATGCGGCGGGCGAAAGTCCTGAAGACGCCGCCCGCCGGGCTCGCTACGCGGCGTTTGCCGTGATGGCACAAGCGGATGGGGCGAGGGCGGCGATCAGGTCCATCGCGCTGGGGCACCATGCCGACGATCAGGTCGAGACCCTGCTGCTCGCGCTGTCGCGCGGCGCGGGGCTCCCGGGGTTGGCGGCGATGCCGGCGCATGCGCGGCGCAACGGGCTCGATATCTACCGGCCGCTGCTCGCGGTTGCAGGCGCCGAAATCCGCGAATGGCTGGCCGGCCGCGATCTTCCGTGGATCGAGGATCCGACCAACGAAGACGCGCGCTACACCCGCAACAGGATCCGCTCCATGCTGCTGCCCGCGCTGGAGCAGGCCTTTCCGCAGTTCCGCGCCACCTTCGCGCGCAGCGTGGGCCACGCCGCGCAGGCGCAGCAGCTACTGAACGAGCTGGCCGCGCAGGACCTGGAAAGCGTGGGCAGCCCGCCGCGCATCGCCACGCTGCAGACGCTGTCGCGCGCGCGCCAGGCCAATGTGCTGCGCCACTGGCTGATGCAGTCGCACGGCTGCGCGCCCAGTGCGGCGCAGCTGGACCAGCTGCTGGACCAGGTCCGCGCCTGCACCACGCGCGGCCATCGCATCCACCTCAAGGTGGCAGCCGGTTTCGTCGAACGAAAGGGCGATTTCCTGCATTGGTACAATGCTTCGCCCTCGCCGAAGACTTCGCTCTGACCGCTTGCAGGGCGCCGCCCATCAAGCGGCCCTTTCCTTTTCTCTGATTTCACCCATGGCATTGATCGTTCACAAATACGGCGGTACGTCGATGGGCTCGACCGAGCGCATCAAGAATGTCGCCAAGCGCGTCGCCAAGTGGGCGCGCGCGGGCCACCAGATGATCGTGGTTCCGAGCGCCATGAGCGGCGAGACCAACCGCCTGCTCGGCCTGGCCAAGGAACTGGCGCCCAGCAAACCCGGCGTGGCCCACAACCGCGAGCTCGACATGCTGGCCTCCACCGGCGAGCAGGCTTCGTCGGCGCTGCTGGCCATCGCGCTGCAGGCCGAGGGCGTCGAGTCCGTGAGCTACGCCGGCTGGCAGGTGTCGGTGCGCACCGACAACTCCTACACCAAGGCACGCATCGAGAGCATCGACAGCGAGCGCGTGATGGCCGACCTCAATGCCGGCAAGGTGGTGGTCATCACCGGTTTCCAGGGCGTGGACGACGACGGCAACATCACCACGCTGGGCCGTGGCGGCAGCGACACCTCGGCCGTGGCCATCGCCGCGGCCATGAAGGCGCACGAATGCCTGATCTACACCGACGTGGACGGCGTCTACACGACCGACCCGCGCGTCGAGCCCGATGCGCGCCGCCTGACGACCGTGAGCTTCGAAGAGATGCTCGAGATGGCGAGCCTGGGCTCCAAGGTGCTGCAGATCCGCTCGGTGGAATTCGCCGGCAAGTACAAGGTGCCGCTGCGTGTGCTTTCGAGCTTCACGCCGTGGGACATCGACATCAATGAAGAGGCCAAGTCCGGCACGCTGATCACTTTCGAGGAAGACGAAAACATGGAACAAGCCGTCGTATCCGGCATCGCATTCAATCGCGACGAAGCCAAGATCTCGGTGCTCGGCGTGCCCGACAAGCCCGGCATCGCATATCACATCCTCGGTGCGGTGGCCGACGCCAACATCGAAGTCGACGTGATCATCCAGAACCTCAGCAAGGACGGAAAGACCGACTTCAGCTTCACCGTTCACCGCAACGAGTACGCGAAGACGATCGACCTGCTGCAGTCGAAGGTGATGCCCTCGCTGGGCGCGACCGAAGTGGTCGGCGACACCAAGATCTGCAAGGTCAGCATCGTGGGCATCGGCATGCGCAGCCACGTCGGCGTGGCGAGCAAGATGTTCCGCGTGCTGAGCGAAGAGGGCATCAACATCCAGATGATCTCGACCAGCGAAATCAAGACTTCGGTCGTGATCGACGAAAAATATATGGAATTGGCAGTGCGCGCACTGCACAAAGCCTTCGATCTGGATCAGCCGGGCGCCTAAGTAGTGGCATAATCTCGGCTTCTTTCAGGAACTGTGACCGAGTGGCCGAAGGTGCTCCCCTGCTAAGGGAGTATGGGGTGTAGAGCCTCATCGAGGGTTCGAATCCCTCCGGTTCCGCCAAGATGCAACCCCTGTAGCTCTCCAGCTACAGGGGTTTTTTCTTTGCCGGATCGATCCCGTGACTGGGCCGTCAGACGTCGTTCAATTCCGGAAACCCGGCCAGCACCGTCTGGCACCGCTCGCAGAGCATCCCTTGCTCGCCGTCTTCATCCACCACGGTGGCGTCGTGCCGCCAGCACCTCCTGCACCGCAGGAACGAGGTCTGCCTGACCTTGATGTCGACCTTGCTGCCCACCCTCAGGGCCACGTCGGCGACCATGAAGATCGAAGCCAGTTCCGAACCCAGCAGGGCGAGCGACTCGACGACTTCCTCGGGTGCCTCGATCACGATGTTCGCCTCGCTGGAGCGGCCGATGTCCCCGGTCGAACGCAGGTCCTCGATCGCCTTCATCACGCCGGGGCGCAACTGCCTTGCATGTCGCCAGAACTCGGCGACATCCGGGTCGTCGTCCGTGGCGGGCGGGGCGACTTCGTCCCAGGTGTGGATGAACACGCTGCCGTCATTTCTTTCCGCGTCGAAGAGCACCATCCACGCTTCCTCCGCGGTGAAGCTGAGGATCGGTGCCGCGAGCAGCAGGAGGTTCTTCACGATGGCGTGCAGCGCGGTCTGTGCCGAACGTCTTTCATGGCTGTCCCGCGCGCTCGCGTACAGCCGGTCTTTCAGCACATCGAGATAGAAGCCGCCGAGCTCGTCCGCGCAATAACCGTGGATGAGCCGCGTCACCGAGACGAAGTCGTACTCGCGGTAGCTCTCGCGGCATTGTTCGACCAGTTCGCGGCAGCGTGCCATCGCGTAGCGGTCGACGATCGCCAGATCGCTGTCGGCCACCGCATCCGCGCCCGCATCGAAGTCCGACACGTTCAGCAGCAGAAAGCGGATCGTGTTGCGGATGCGCCGATACATCTCGACGACGCGGTCCAGGATTTCTTCTGAAACAGAGATGTCGGTCGAGTAGTCGGTGCTCGCAATCCATAGCCGGATGATCTCCGCGCCCCGCGTGCCGGCCACTTGCTGCGGGCTGACGGTGTTGCCCAGCGACTTGCTCATCTTCTTGCCGTTTCCGTCGACGGCGAAGCCGTGCGTCAGCACGGCCTTGAAGGGCGCGCGGCCGTCCGCGGCGCAGCCCGTCATGAGCGAGGAGCCGAACCAGCCGCGATGCTGGTCGGAGCCTTCGAGGTACAGGTCCGCTGGATAGGCGTGCGCGTCGGGGCGTCGCGCGTCCCTGTAGACGGTGGCGTGGATGGAGCCGGAGTCGAACCACACGTCGAGGGTGTCCGACAGCTTCTCGAACTCCGCCTCGTCCACGCCGAGGTCCGCCGGGCTCAGCCTTGCCCAGGCGGAAATTCCTTCGCGCTCCACGCGCCGCGCCACTTCCTCGGTGAGCCGCGCGGTCTCGGGGTGCAGCGAGTTGTCGCTGCGCCGCACGAAGAAGGCGAGAGGTACGCCCCATGCGCGCTGGCGCGAGATGCACCAGTCGGGCCGGCCGTCGATCATCGCCTCCATGCGCGAGCGGCCCGTCGCCGGGTAGAAGGGCACGTCGCGGATCGCCTCGCGTGCCGTCTCGCGCAGCGTGTGCTCGCCGCCGGTCGCGAGCCGGTCCATGCCGATGAACCATTGCGTGGTCGAGCGGAACAGGATCGGTGTCTTGTGCCGCCAGCAGTGGGGGTACGAGTGCTCGATGCGCTCCTGCCTGAGCAGCGAGCCATCGGCCTTCAGCATCTCGAGGATCGCCTTGCTGCCTTCCTCCAGCGCCATGCCGCCGATCACCGGCAGGCCGGGCACGAAGCGGCCGGCGCCGTCGATCACGTTGTCGCCGGTGATGCCCAGGCCGCGGCACAGCTCGAAGTCTTCCGCGCCATGCGCTGGCGCGAGGTGGACGAGGCCGGTGCCGGTGTCCAGCGAGACGAAATCGGCGGCAACCATGGGCACCGCGATGTCCTGCAGCGGATGCTTCAGCATCGTTCCGGCGAGCTCGATGCCGGGCGCGACGGCGCGCAGTTCATGCTCGATTCCGAAGGCGCCCAGCAGCCTGGCGCCGCTCTCCACTGCAAGCACCAGCATGCCGTCGGGCGTGTCGTACAGGCCGTAGCTGGCTTCGGCAGCCAGCCCCACGGCGGCGTTGCCGGGCAGCGTCCAGGGCGTCGTGGTCCAGATCACGATGCGAGCCTGCTTGCCGGGAGCAACGGCGCACTTGAAGCGCGACGCCAGATCGGCCGCGTCCATCGCCCGCATGCCCACATACGCCGTCGTCGAGCGCTTTGACGCGTATTCGAGCTCGGCCTCGGCCAGCGCCGACTGGCAATCGACGCACCAGTTCACCGGTTTCTGGCCGCGAAACAGCAGGCCGCGTTGCCGGATGCGGTCGAGAAAGCGGATCTCGTTGGCCTCGGTCTCGAAGTCCATGGTGCGAAAGGCCCTGTCCCAGTCGCCGAGCAGGCCCAGGCGCAGGAAGTCCTTCTTCTGGCTCAGCGTCTGCTGCATGGCGTAGTCGCGGCACAGCTTCTGCACCTGCTCGGTCGGCAGGCCCCGGCCGTTCATCTGCTCGATGCGGTGCTCGATGGGCATGCCGTGGCAGTCCCAGCCCGGAATCCACTGCGAGTCGAAGCCGTCGAAGAAACGGCTCTTGAAGACCATGTCCTTGAGCACCTTGTTCACCGCGTGCCCGATGTGGATGTCGCCGTTCGCGTACGGCGGGCCGTCGTGCAGGACGAACGGCGGGCGCCCGGCGGCCGCTTCGCGCATCCGCGCGTAGATGCGCTGTTGCGTCCAGCGCTCGACCAGTGCGGGCTCGCGCTTCGGCAGGTCTCCCTTCATCGGGAACGGTGTCTTCAGCAGGTTCAGGGTGTCTTTCAGGTCTGGCATGCGGTGTTTTCTTTTTTGAGGGAGCGGTCGGTTGCGTTGTTGTCGGTCAGTCCCTGTTGCGCAAGGCCGAGCCGGCCGCCAGCAGCGCGACGAGGCTGGCCGCCGCGGCGAACACCACGTACCAGGCGGGAGCGAGCGGATTCCCCGTCCGCGCGATCAGCGCCGTTGCAATGAAGGGCGCGAAGCCCCCGAAGATCGTGACAGCGAAGTTGTAGGCAATGGAAAGGCCCGTGGACCGCACCTCCGGCGGATAGAGCTCCGCCATGGCGGCGGGCGCGGGGCCGGTGAAGCCGGCGATCAGCACCGCGAAGACGAGCAGCACGATGGTCAGCGTCGACGGGTTGGGCACGGCCGTGAGAAGCCACAGCGCCGGATAGGCCAGCACCAGGATCGCGGTGGCGAAGCCGATCAGCAGCGGCCTGCGCCCGATCCGGTCCGACAGCGCGCCGAAGAAGGGCGCGAGCACCACCAGCACCATCAGCCCCGCGCCGTTGGCCCACAGCGACACGCTCTGCGGCAGCTTCAGCGTGCGCACCGCATACGTCGGCATGTAGACCAGGAAGAAGTACGTGCAGACCGTCCACACGATGGTCACGCCGAAGCCGGCGATGATTTCCTTGCGGTAGGAGCCCAGCGCCTTCTTCAGCGGAGACGCCTGCCGGTTGGCCGCCTTGACCTGCTCGAAGCTCTCGGACTCGTGCGTGCGGGTGCGGATGTACCAGCCCACCGGTCCGATGATCAGGCCGAACAGGAAGGGCACGCGCCACCCCCACGCCTGGAGCTGCTCCGGCGTGAGCACGTCGGTCAGCGTCGCGCCGAAGACCGAGCCCAGCAGCAGCGCGCCGGCCTGGCTCGCCTGCTGCCAGCTCGCGAAGTAGCCTCGTCGGCCCTTGGGCGCGTGCTCGACCAGGAACGCGGTTGCGCCGCCGACCTCGCCACCGGCGGAAAAGCCCTGGATCAGCCGCGCCAGCACGATCCACGCTGGCGCCCAGAGGCCCGCGTCGGCATACGTCGGCGCGAAGCCGATCATGGCCGTGCCCAGCGCCATCAGCAGGATCGTCGTGGACAGCGCGGCCTTGCGTCCGCGCGAGTCGCCGAGCGCACCCAGCACCACCGCGCCGACGGGGCGCATCACGAAGCCCACGCCGAATGTCGCGACGGTCAGCAGCAGCGACGAGGTTTCGTCGCCCGTGGGAAAGAACAGGCGTGAGATCGTGAGCGCGAAGAACCCGTAGACCGCGAAATCGAACCACTCCAGCGTGTTGCCGATGACGGCGGCGAGGATGGTCCGGCGCGAGGCGTCCCGGGTCCGCGCGCCCTGCGCGGGGGCGGCGTGCGTGTCATGGGTGGAGGAGATGGGAGCGAAGTTGCTCGTGGCGTCCGCCAGCGCGGCAGCGTCAAGGTTTTTCATGCTGTCTTGAGAGTTGGAGTCGTTGAACAGGTGGCGGCCTTGGAAAGGGCCCATGCCCCGGCCGATTGCATGAAGCGGTCGGCCGCCTGCAGCTGGCTTGCGGCAATCCATTCGTCGGGCTGGTGCGCCTGCGCGATGGAGCCGGGGCCGCACACCACTGTCGAGATGCCGACCTGCTGAAAGAAGCCGGCCTCGGTGCCGAAGGGCAGTTCCGCTTCGGGCCAGAGCGCGCCGAGTTCACGCGCCACCGAGACGGCCGTGTCGTTGTCGCGCGCCGAAAGCGCCGGCACGCCGGCGACCTGGCTGGCTTCGACCGTCACGCCGGCGGGGAGGTCGGCCAGCGCATCGCGAACCGCGTCGCGCACGAGCTGGGCGGTGGCCTCGTCCTGCGGGCGGAATTCCCACAGCACCTCGCAGCAGCCCGGCACGATGTTGATTGCGGTGCCGCCGTTGATCTGGCCGATGTTGATGGTGGCCTCGCCGCCGCGCCCCGCAAGGTTGCGCCGCAGCCCGGCCAGCCGCGTGACGAGATAGGCCGCGGGCTCGATCGCGCTGGCGCCCAGGGACGGATCGCTCGAATGCGCGGGCAGCCCGGTGAAGAGCGCGCGGTGCCCGAAGAAGCCGCGATGCCGCACGCCGACGCGCATCTCGGTCGGCTCGCCGACGATGGCCAGCGCGGGCGCTTCCACCTGCGTCTTCAGGCGCTCCACGAGCTGCGGAACGCCGAGGCAGCCGATCTCCTCGTCATAGGAGAAGGCCAGGTGGATCGGACGGCGCAGCGGCTGCCGCCGCCACGAGGGCACGGCCGACAGGCAGGCGGCGATGAAGCCTTTCATGTCGGCCGCGCCGCGCCCGTGCAGGCGGCCGTTGCGCTCGACCAGCGTGAAGGGGCTGGCGCTCCAGTTCTGGTCGGTCACGGGCACCACGTCGCTGTGCCCCGAGAGCACCATGCCGCCGGCGGTGCCGGGGCCGATGCTGGCGAGCAGGTTGGCCTTGCGCCTGTCGTCGCTGTGCACCAGCTGCACCTTCACGCCGTGCCCCGAGAGGTAGTTGGCGATCCAGTGGATCAGGTCGAGGTTGGAGCGATGCGAGGTCGTGTCGAATGCCACCAGGGCGCGCAGGATGTCGATGGTGTTCATGCGACGCGCTCGGCAAGGGGCCGCTCGTTGGCATTGCCGGTGCTGGTGGCGGCGCTGCCCGGCTTGCCGCCGCTGCCCAGGCGCTCCTGCACGAGCCGCATCGCGGCCGACTGGGTCGGCATGCCATCGCGGTCGGCGAGCTCGAAGATGCGGCGCAGCGTGGCGCCGATGCCTTCCACCTGCGAATCCACCTTCGCGCGGTTGAAGCCTTCATGCTCCGAGGCCACTCGGATCAGGCCGCCCGCGTTGATGACGAAATCCGGCGCGTAGAGGATCTCTCTTTCTCGCAATTGCCGGCCGTGCTCGTCGCGCGCGAGCTGGTTGTTCGCGCCGCCCGCGATCACGCGGAAGCGCATCTGCGGCAGCGTCTTGTCGTTGACGACGGCCCCCATCGCGCAGGGGGAAAACACGTCGGCCTGCACGGCGTAGATCGCATCGGGCTCGACGATCTTCGCGCCGAACTCGGCTGCGGCCTTGCCCGCGAGCACCGGATCGATGTCGCACACCACCAGATGCGCTCCTGCCTCGCAGAGCAGCCGGCAAAGGCTCCAGCCGACGTTGCCGAGGCCCTGCACGGCCACCGTCAGTCCGCGCAGGTCGCGGCCCAGCCGGTGCGCGACGCCGGCCACGATGCCGTGGTAGACCCCCAGCGCCGTGGTCGGCGACGGGTCGCCCGTGCCGCCCAGCGCCTCCGGCAGGCCGACCACGTGCCGTGTGCTCTGCCGCACCCAGGCGAAGTCGTCGACCGTGGTGCCGACGTCCTCGGCCGTGATGTAGCGCCCGCCGAGGCGGTTGACCGCCACGCCCATGGCACGCAGCAAGTCGGGCGTCTTGCTCTTGCGCGGATCGCCGAGGATCACCGACTTGCCGCCGCCCAGGCCCAGCCCCGCGGCGGCGGCCTTGAAGGTCATGCCGCGTGAGAGCCGGAGCACGTCGCGCAGGGCGGAAGCCTCGTCGGCGTACGGATACATCCGGCAGCCGCCCAGCGCGGGCCCGAGCTTCGTGCTGTGGATGGCGATGATGGCCCGGAGCCCGACCCGGTCATCGGATATGAAAACAACCTGTTCGTGGTCCGCGAAAGACTCGGTGGAGAAGACTGTCATCTGGTTCTTTTTCGAATTCGGGTGAACGAGTGCGGACCTGCTTCGAGCTGTGGAAGGCCGCCTTGTCAATGCCTGCTGGAGGATGCTAGGAACAGCAGCAGGCGACGTAGATACAGGAGCAGCTCCACCGGACGGACATCGGGCTGCGAGCCGCATAGCGGCAGGATTTCAGTGCTTGCTTGGCGAAATGATTGCGTCATGTGTTGGCCTCGCTTTGAGGTCAAGCATGACAGGGAGAAGTGCCGTGATATTGGCGAAAATTTCTGGCGGAGAAAGTTCAGGCGCCAGAGGAGGCCAGGGCGCTTGGCATGCTGCCGAAGCCCAACTCTTCGAGAAGTCTTTGCAGCTCGTCAAGAGCGAGATCTTTCTGTGAATCAACTAGGGATTCGATTGAAAGTTTGAAGATGGACGTCATGCCATCCTGCGGAGAATTCTCGACTTCAGAGGAGATTGAAGGCATCCATGCCTCGTCTTCAGGAATCAGGCAAGTCCAGATAAGCCCATGCCGCTCGACAGCCGGAAACGCCGTGATCCTGAAGCAATCCGCCGTCTTGGGTGCGAGCTTCTCCGGAACCAGCCGGCATTGCCCGTCGGAGCCGAAGCGCAGGCCGTGGTACGCACAGACCAGTTCTTCTCCCTCGATGCGCCCGCTGCTCAGCGGCAGCCCGCGATGCGGGCACATGTCGCGGCCGATGCGGATGCCGTCGGGCATGCGGTAGACCGCCAGGCGCAGGTTCAGCAGCACGACCTGCCTCGGCTTCACGAGCGGATCGTCGGCGCGCACGAGCGGAAACCACTGCCGCGCGAGTACGGGCCAGTCCTGCTCGGGGTAGCTGCAGTTCGGAGGCAGGAAGCCCTCGGGCAAGGGGCGTGGAAGAGCCGCTTCGACCGTCATGTGCTGCCTGCCTCTCTGTGTGTTGACGACCTGCCTGCGCTACTTGACCTACTTGACCAGCCCGATCCGGATTCTCCGGTTGTGCTGTCCCTTGTTCTCGATCTTCATGATGCGCAGCGGCGCCGATTGCGAAGTCTTCGAGAGATGGGTGCCGCCACAGGCCTGCCGGTCGAGGCCCACGATCTCGATGATGCGCGTGGTGCCGTCGTCCTGGGCCGGTGGCGCAACCGAGCGGCTGCGCAGCACGCCGGGCTCGCTCGCGAGTGCCGCGGCATCGAGATACACCGCGTTCACCTGCAGCCCGTCGGAGATCAGGCTGTTGAGCTCGGGTTCGAGCTTGCGCAGTTCGTTGTTGTCGACCGTGGGCAGGTCGAAGTCGATGCGGGCCGTGCCGTCGGCCGCCATCTGCACGCCGGTGACCAAAGAGCCTTCGAAGCGCTGGTAGACGAGGGCGTTGAGGATGTGCAGGCCGGTGTGCAGCTGGCACATCATCGAGCGGAAGTCCTGGTCGACGCTGGCGATGACCTTGTCACCGGGCACCTTGCCGATGTCGGCCTCGTCGAAGTAGTGCCAGGCGTTCCTGCCCTCCATCTCGATGCGGTCGATTCTGAGCTGGCTTCCGTTCCAGCGCAGCGTGCCGCGATCCGCCAGCTGCCCGCCGCCACCCGGATAGAAATAGGACTTGTCGAGAAGAACAGCATTCGGCCGGCGCGCGATGACGTCGGCCTCGAATTCGAAACGGTCGGGTTCGATGTGGCAGAGATACGGAGACATGAATTCCTCGGTTGTGCGGGATGCTTGATTGCTTGCGGGGTTGCTTCTTGCTCAGGAAAAACGCCGGGCCGTCACGATGCCCGCCAGGATGACCACGGCCCCCACGAACTCGGTGGCGCTCAGATACTCGTGGAACAGGTAGGCGCCGAACACGGTGGCGATGACGGGCTGTATCAGCAGGGTGATCGACGACATCGCGGCCGGGAGCTTGGCCAGCGCATAGGCGATGAGGCCCTGGCCGCCGACGTGCGACACCACCGCGAGCGCCACCAGCATCAGCACGCCTTGCATCGTGTGCGGCACCAGCGATTCGCCGCGCAGCAGCGTGATGGGCAAAAGGATGATCAGCGTGCCGACGCTGCTCCATGCCATGACGGTCATGGTGCGGTAGTTGGAGCGCACGAGGCTGACCGCCAGAAGGTAGGAGCCGTAGAACACGGCGGTCAGCAGCCCCAGCAGGTTGCCGGCCATGTAGTTGGAGCCGAAGTCGAGCCGGTGGCCTATGAGGATGAAGGCGCCGGTCAGCGCGAACAGCATTCCGAACAGGAAGCCCCGCTTGAACCTCTTTCCGAGAAAGATGTTGGAGCCGAGCACCACGAAGATGGGCGCGAGGTTCGCGAGCAGGTTGGAGTTGGCCAGCGTGGTCAGCGTCATCGACCAGTGGTAGAGCGCGAGATTGCCCGAGAAGATGAAGCCCACGAGGATGAGCTTGAAGGGAATGCCCGGCGCGGGTTGCCGGGCGGCTTGCTGTACGCCCGCGGGCACCGACTCGGCCCTTGCCGCGAGCATGTCGAGCAGGAAGAAGATCGGGATTGCCAGTGCAACCCTGTAGACGGCGCTCGCGGTCGGCGGTAGCTCGCTGTGGCGCAGGAAAACGCCGCCCAGCGCCAACGCCGCCGCGCCCAGTAGTAGCGCGACGAATGAAAAGAAGCTGCTCTTCGAAGCAGCCGGTAGAGCGATGGTTGTCGTCATATTTGTTTCGATGCGACCGAGTCTCCATCGGTCGTATCGGGCGATTTGTTGTGAATGAAACCTCAAGTGGACGTGGTGCCGAAGAGCTGGCCAGTCAGCCTGGTGGGCCCTCGAATCCTTCGATCACCATGAGCTGCATGTCGACCGCAGCGTCCTTTCTCAACCCTCTTGCGTGGGTGTATTCGGGTGACTCGTAGAACTTCCTCGCCGCGTCCGCGGTCTTGAACTCGACAAGAACCACTCGCCTGTCATCGTGAGCGCCTTCCAGGTGCATGCGCTCGCCTCCCCGGGTCAGAAACCTGCCCCCGAATTTCTCGACGATGCCGGGCGTGAGTTGCTTGTATTGGTTGTATTGGTCCGGATTCACGATGGACATCCGGCCGATCAGATAGGCGACCATGTGGCTATCCGGAACTAGCGCAACAGCTGCTTGCAGCCCGTTGCTACACGTAGGCCACTTTGCGCTGCTGCGTCTGCGCCGACACGCCGGACTGCAGCAGCGCCGCGTCCAGAACGTCCCACAGGCCGGTCAGCGAATCGAGGAAGTCGTCCGCACCTTCGACGACGAGGTGGGCGTATTCCGTCTTCAGCGCGAGCTCGACCGCGGTGCGCGCGTTCTGCTCGTGATGCTGCTCGGCGCCGACTTCGCCCCAGTGCTCCAGCAGGTAGTGCATTTCGGGCTTCTCGAGATCGGCGTTGTAGATGCCGCTGTCGACCAGGCAGTACTTCTCGCCGGGAATCAGCTGCTGGTTGGAGATCATCTCCAGCGCCAGCGTGGTGCCCAGGTTGCGGTAGGTGTTCTCGATGTCCGTCAGCTTGCGGTGGTCGAACACGCCGATGGCCTTGCGCACCTGCGTGGTCAGGCCGGTTTCCATGTCGTAGCCGGGCAGGGAGCCGAGCAGCTGGTCGGAGAAGGCCTTGAGCTTCGCCTCGACCTTCTCCTGGTTGTAGAGGTCGGAGAACACGGGTGCTTCGGCCGACTGGTTGACGATGTAGCCGGCCATCGTCGCGAGTTCGGGGCCGTGGCCCGATTCGCTTTCGACGATTTCCTCGAGCAGCTCGCTCTGCCTGTGCAGGCCGTGCTTCTTCAGCGCGTCGGGAAAGCTCCAGCCCGGGCGCGTCGAGGCGCAGAAGCTCTGGATCTGATGGAACAGGGCGCCGACGACGGGCGGCTCCGGTTCGACCTTGGCCCAATTCTTGAAAATCGGGTGCGAGTAGCACCGATGACTTTTGACCCTATCAACCAGATCGGAAATGGTTACGTTCATTTCTTGCTCCTAATCACAGTGGGTTGAAAAAATGCCATGGGGAGAATTCGATCGCCAATCAATTGATTTCCTGTTTATTTGCTTGCCATCAACATGCGCCCTCCAGGGTGGTCGAGTACTTCAATCCGGACATTTGAAAATCCAGCGCGGAAAAGCTTTTCACTCCATTCCTCCTCGCTCAGGAGCCTTCTGGACATGAAATGGTTGTGCAGGTGGTTGAACGCGGCCGCAAACGGCTTTTCCCAATTCGACTGGGCGACCGGAATTGCGTCGACGATGATCAGCGTGCCCTTGATCGCGTGGGCGCAGCAGGCGCGCAGCAATGCATCGAGCGTTTCTTCTTCCGCCGGAAGAAGGTCGTGCATGACGAAGCCGGCGTGGATGATGTCCGCGTCCTTGATGAGCGACGGGTCTTCCACGAGCACCTGGATGGGGGCGGTCACGAACTGGAGCCGGTCGCTCATTCCGGCTTCGCCGGCGGCGCGAACGGCCTGCTCGGTGGCCGATGCGCTCAGGTCGATGCCCACGCCGGTGGAGCCCGGGATCTTGCGCAGCATGCGGATCAGGAAGCCGCCCGAGCCCGATCCAAGATCCACGATTTTCTTTGGTGCCATCGCGACGATGGCGTCTTCGGGCTGCGGATAGAAGGACTTCTCTCCCATCCACTTCGAGGTGCGCGCCACCAGCCCGCCGCTGCGGGGGTACTTGAGCTGCGCTTCCTCGTTGTTCTCGGAGAACTCCTTCGCGTTGTTGATCAGGGGCGCGCAGGCGCGCAATGCCCAGGAGAGGTAGCCGACCTCGTTGATCAGCTCCTCGAAATTGCTGCCGACCTTGTAGGTGGCAGGAGCCTTCGGGCTCAGCACTTCGATGATTCCCGCCTTGCTCAGGGAGTCGAGGTAGGCGGAAATCACCGACTCCTTTATTCCGCAGGACCTGGCCGCCGCCGCGGCGTCCACGACTTCCGAATTCTGGAGAAATTCGATGACTCCGTACTCCGCACCAATTTCGAGCAGGATTGCGGAGCCTGCGAGGGAAGAACCAGTAATACCGCGATCAACATTTTGCATGGGGCACCTGTGTGTTAAACGCCATTGAAAACCAACTGATTACTTTGCAATAGCCGAGGCCATTTGGTTGCACGATAGACAGCGTGCAGGAAGCCGTATTGGTAAAAATTGCGGCGCCGGGCCATTGCGGAAAAAAGAGATTCGGACGAATTCAGAAAAAGGTTCCGAATGCGGTGCGGGCATGGCAAAGCCGGCTCCGGCGCGGTGCGTGCCGCGCGAGCCGGGTGCAAAAAAAAACGGGTGGAGAAAGAGCGTCGGCGCTTCAGTTGATCCGCGCGCGGACGTACTGAAGCGGCGTCATGCCGAAGGTGCGCTTGAAATGCCGGGTGAGGGCGCTCTGGTCGTAGAAGCCGCTGGCCACTGCAGCCTCGATGAGAGGCCTGCCGGCGGTGAGATGGCTGATGGCCGCCCTGAGCCGCAGCTGCGTCAGGTACATGTGCGGCGTCAGTCCGATTGCGCGGTTGAACGCACCGATCAGCTGGAAGGGCGTGAGGTCCGCGGCCGCAGCCATCGCCTCGAGGGTGAGCCTTTCGGAAAAGGTATCGCGCACCAACTCCAGCACCGGCGCGAGCACGCTGGTGTCGGCGGGCACCGGAAGCACGCGATGTCCCTGCTGCGCATGCCTCTGGAACAGCGTGCCGAAGGTGTGCACGAAGAGTTCCTGCTGCCGCATCGGGTCGCACTGCCCGCCGTCCTCATCGAAGGCGCGATGCAGCTCGAGAAAGCTGGCGATGAGCTCGTCGTCGCAGTAGACGTTCGAGTCGAAGTAGCGGGCCTGGTCCATGCCCAGCGTCGTCATCAGGTGCCGGATGCCCGGATCGGCCAGGTAGAAGGAGCGATAGCGCCAGCGCGGGCTGCCGGCCATGCGCCCCGAGTGCGGCTCGGCCGGGTTGAAGACCAGCAGCGCCTGCTGGTGCGCCGCGCCCGTTCGGCCGCGGCTCTTGAATTCCGCACCCCCGACCTCGGTGACCGCGATCACGAAGGAGTGGTGCACATGAGGCGCGTATTCGTGCGTGGTGAAGTCGGCGTGCAGCATGTCCATGCCCGGCAGGCCGGGCGCATGCCAGTAGCGCGACGTGTTCAGAGGGTCCAGCTTGGCCAACGAAAACCTCCGTTTGCATCAGCGGTTGCCATGCAGCCATTCATCCAGCGTCGTCCGACCGATCGATGGCACCTGAATGGTGAGCAAGGCCGCCTTGTTCCGGTGATTACAGCGCGATCTTGGTGGAAGCGGAAAGCCTCCGGCCTCGATGCCCCGA
The DNA here is from genome assembly GCF_056867935.1 of Variovorax sp. TLI9-5A. Lineage (NCBI taxonomy): Bacteria > Pseudomonadati > Pseudomonadota > Betaproteobacteria > Burkholderiales > Comamonadaceae > Variovorax > Variovorax sp. TLI9-5A. The sequence continues at coordinate 3,265,159 of NZ_CP200310.1, forward strand.
TCAAGCAAACGCTGTGCCATTCGGCGGCCCGCGAAATCGCGAGAGGGCCCGGGAAAGATCAGATTCACGAACGGCGAGGAATGCCTCACCATGCTTCGCGGCGCAGTCACCTTGCCGCCACTCATTGGAGACCTTCATGAACATGCCTCTCGAGAGCACCGAACTGGCGTTTCAGTTTTCGCTGGCCAATGGCGTCGAAACGGGCGCCGAAACGCACAAGGTATTCAACCAGGCCGAGCCATGCATCGGCCACAACGCATTCACCGGCGACGTGGCGCTACGGGAGTTGGTCGAGCGCCATGCACCATGGAGCATTCCGCACGCGACGGCCGTAGGTGCACTCGCAGGCGACGAGCAGGTGCAGGACCTCGCGCGACTGGCCAACGAGCACAACCCCCAGCTGCGCACGCACGACCGCTTCGGCAACCGGCTCGACTGGGTCGAGTTCCATCCCGCATGGCATCAGCTCATGAGCCTGGCCTTCTCGCATGGCGTGCCCGGCCTTGCGTGGACCACCAGCGAAAGCTCGGGCCACTTCGCGCGCGCCGTGCTCAGCTACCTGTGGAACCAGGTCGAGAACGGCACCGGTTGCCCCACCGGCATGGCGTACGCCGCGTGCGCGGGTTTCGAAGGACGGCCCGAGTTCGCGGAATGGAGAGAGAAGACGCTCTCCGGCAAGTACGACCCGCGCCGCGTTCCGCTTTCGCAGAAGACGGGCGCCGTGATCGGCTACGCCATGACCGAGAAGCAGGGCGGCTCCGACCTGCGCCAGACGCAGACCACCGCCACCTTCGTCGGAACCGAGAAGAACGGCGTGCAGGTCTACAGCATCACCGGCCACAAGTGGTTCTTCTCGGTGCCGACCTCCGACGGCTTCTACACGCTGGCGCAGACGAAGTCGGGCGTGAGCTGCCTCTTCGTGCCGCGCTTCCTGCCCGACGGCAGCGCCAACCGCGTCGCGGTGCAGCGCCTGAAGGACAAGTGCGGCAACCGCTCCAACGCATCGAGCGAGGTAGAGTTCAACAAGACCTGGGCGATGCTGGTCGGCGAGGAGGGCCGAGGCATCCGCGAGATCCTCTCGCACGCGCACCTGACTCGGCTGGACTTCGCGGTCGGCTCGGCCGGCCTGATGCGGCAGGCACTGACGCTGGCGATCGGCCACGCATCGACGCGCGACGGCTTCGGCCGCCGCATGGCCGACCTGGCCATGCAGACCAATGTGCTGGCGGACCTCGCACTCGAAAGCGAAGCCGCCATGCTCTCGGCGATGCGCGTGGCGCGCGCGACCGACGCCATGGCATCGGACGAACGCGAGCGGCTTCTCGCGCGCGTCGCGACGCCGGTGGTCAAGTACTGGAACTGCCAGCGCGCAACGTACTTCGTCTACGAAGCGCTGCAGGTCCACGGCGGCAACGGCTTCATCATGGAGAACCCCATTGCGCGCCTGTACCGCGAGGCGCCGCTCAACTCGATCTGGGAAGGCACGACGAACATGATGTGCATGGACGTGGTGCGCGCGCTCGGGCGCGAGAAGGGCTCGCTCGAAGTCTTCCTCGACGAGGTTTCGGTGCCGCAGGCGGCGGGCAACGCGGCGCACGCGAAGTTCATCGCGAGCCTGCGTGACGACCTGGGCGCCGGTGCGATCGAGGAAGGCAACGCGCGCGCACTCGTGACGCGCATGGCGCTCGCGTTGCAGGCGAGCGAGATGCTGAGGCACGGCGGCGCGGCGGTCGCGCAGCGCTTCATCGAATCGCGCCTGGGCGGCCGGCATGCCGGCGTGATGGGCACTCTTGCGGCGGGAGCGGACCTGCGAGACATCGTCTCGCGCGCGGAGGTGGCGCCAGCCCGTCAGGCCGCCTGAGCCTGCCGCCGCAGCGGCAACCACAGCACGAAGCGCGTTCCCGTAGGCAGCGATTCCCAGCCGACGGTGCCGTGGATCGAACGCGCGCGCCGCCGCTGGTTCTGCAGGCCCCGGCCCGATGACGAGGCCATGGCCTTGTCGACGTCGAAGCCCTGTCCGTTGTCCTCGATGGTCACGCGCACGCCCGCACCGTCGAGCGAGGTGCCGACGCGGATCTCGGTCGCGCGCGTGTGGCGCAGGATGTTCGAGATGCCCTCCTGCACGATGCGCAGGATGTGCAGCGCGCTCGACGGGTCCAGCCATTCCAGTGCGGGCAGCTCCCGCACTTCCCAGCGCAGCGAGACGCCCGTGCCTTCGAGGCGCGGTTCGAGCCGGTAGCGCAGCGTGGCGAGCAGCAGGAGCAGGTCGGCTTCGACGGGCTCCAGCGAATCGAGCGTGAGCTTCAGGTCGTCCAGGCAGCTCTTGAGAATCTGCGAGACCCTGTCGTCGCTCATGCCGCCGCTTTCGACGGAACGGATGGCGCTGACCAGCGAGGAGCCCAGCCCATCGTGCATGTCCTGCATCAGCCGCTGGCGCTCGTCGCTGATGGTCTGCAGGCGCTCGACTTCGCGCAGGCGGCGGTGGCTGATCTCGAGCTCGGCTTCGCGTGCCTGCAGGCGGTGCGCGAGGCTCGCGTTGAGTTCCTCGACTTCGCCGATGGCCTGCACGTAGCGGCGGTACATCAGCACGCCGAACACGCTGAAGGTGACGGCGTTGGTATACGCGCCGAGGTACCAGCCTTCGGGGCTGATGAAGTTGTTCTGCAGCAGCCAGTCGGTGACGCCGAGCAGCACACAGATGCCGATCCCCACCGCCACCAGCCGGCCCTCGGTGGAGCGGCGCCATGCGCTGATGCCGCCGACGAGGCACACCGCGGTGCCCATCATCGCGGCGACCGCGTAGATCAGCGGCGTCACCTGCGGCGTGTTCTGCACGATGGCGAGGCCGGGAATCGTGACGATGCCGATGGCCGTCGTCGTCACGACCACGCCCCGGGTGAGCCACAGCAGCTGCCGCCCATGCAATTGGCGCAGGAAGAAGTGCACGACCATCACCAGCCAGAAGAGCGAGTTGACGGTCAGCCACGCGAACCAGTCGTTGAGCACCGGCAGGCTCACGTAGAAGTGCAGCCCCCGCATGAACGAAGTGGCCGAGAGATTGAAGAAGAGCAGGTAGCCCGTTTCGTCGCGGCGCCTGAACCAGACGAAGAGGGCGAACACGCCCACCGCCATGAATGCGGCGCCGAGCATCGCGGGCAGTTCCTGCTGCAACCACTGGCGCATGCCGTGGCGGCCCCTGAGCGCATCGACCGGGCCGATCCACAGCGAGGACAGCGCCACCTGGGCGCTGCGGGTGTGTTCCAGGCGCAGAAGGATCTCGGCGGGCGGGGCGTTGCTGGCGGCGCCGTGGTCGTCGAGCTGCACCCACAGCGGCGTGCGTGTGCTGTTCCACAGCGGGCCCGACTGCTGGGCGCGATGCACCAGTTGGCCGTCGGCATAGACCGCGATGGTGCCGTCGGTCTTGATGCGCGCGCCGTACAGCGCCAGCGGGCCGGAGCTGGCCGGCAGGCCGCGCGTGCCGAGCCTGATCCAGGTGGTGCGAGTCGTGCTGGTGGACGTGTTCCCGGCCTGGCTCAGCAGCGCGATGGGCAGGGCCAGGGGCAGTTCGACCTTTTTCCAGTCCTGCGGCAGGGCGCTGCTGTCCTGCCGGGACGGCGGTGCGCTGAAGCCCTCCGCATCGTCGACCTGCCAATCGGCGTGGGTCATGTGCAGCAGCGCGTCGGACTGCCGCACGCCGGTCGCCCCCACCAGATAGGCGCCGATGATGCCCAGAAGTGCAATCGAGAGAACGAGCACCACGTTGGCGAAGAAGGGTGCGGGGCGGTAATTCAAGGGATGCTGGAAGGTGCCGCAGCCGAGGCTGATGCGGAGGTTTATGTAACCTATTTTCTCACTTTGTTACCAAGCGAGCGGTGTCCCGCCTCCGGATGGGCCTCAGCGCGGTGTGGGTTGCGACAGGATCCACTGCGACAGCGCCTGCGCGTCGGCCTCCGAAACCTGTGTCTGCCTCGGCATGATCACGCGGCCCCATGTGCCCACGCTGCCGTCGCGGATCTTCCCGGCCAGCCGCGCTGCTGCCCCGCCGTCGCCGCGATAGCGCTCGGCGATCTGCGCGAAACCCGGGCCCACCTGCTTGTGGACCAGGCCGTGGCAGGCCAGGCAGGCGTTCTTGCGGGCCAGGTCGGCGGGCGTCTGCGCCGTGGCGCAGAAGGGGTGGACGGCCATCACGCAGCCGGTGAGGAACGGGAAAAGGAGCTTGCCGGGAGTCTTGGTCTTCATTGGTGGGCGGGGCTTTCGCCCGGCATCGTCGCATGCCGTTCCAACGGCGCCGGCCGTCGTGCATTCACGACAAGACGATTCAAGAGTAACTATATGTATGGTTAAATCCGCGCAACTATCGCGAAGAAGACGAGGGATTGCATGAAGCTGCTGCTGAGCATTGCGTTTGCCGCCGTGGCCCTGGCCGGTTGTGCCAGCGCTCCGACCACCCCCACCGAACCCGGAACGGGCAGGGGCACTTCCTATGTGCCGATGGTGGCCATGGAAGGCGTGGACAAGGTGCGCTACGACAACGACGTGGCCGACTGCCGCACCGCCGCCAACCGCATCACCGCACGCAGCGAAACCGGCGACGCCATGTGGGGCGCGCTGGGCCTGGGCCTGATCACGGTGCACGGGCAGGGCATCGTGGCCGCGGCGTCCTACACCGGCATCACCGCCGCCATCATCGACTGGAACGGCCGCCCCAGCTCCGAGCTGATCGCCGAGCACCAGCAGATCGCCATCGTGCATTGCATGGCCAAGCGGGGCTACCGCAACCTCGACCCGAACGTGCGCGACACCTTCTACGGCAACACCTTCGATCCGGGCGTGATCGTCAAGCCGCGCCGCACCGGCGTCGATACCTACAACGTCGAAACGCTGGCCAAGGCCGGCCGCTGCAACCTGCAGCCGCGCGCCGAACTCACGGCCAAGGGCCCCGGCTACGAAACCTACAACGTGCCTTGTGACAACGGTGGAACCTGGGCGGTGCGCTGCGAGTTCGGCAAGTGCCGCGTGCTGGCGCAGGCGGCGGTGCGCCGCTCCTGAGTTTCGGCAGGCTGGCCAATACAAAAACGGGCCCGCGATGCGGGCCCGTTTTCTTTATTACTTGACGATCATTCCCTTGAGCGCCGGATCGGGCGGCGGCGGCTTGAGCTTCATCTGCCGCATCGTCTTCACCAGCAGCTGCGCGATCATCACGTTGCGGTGCCGCTTGCTGTTGGCGGGCACCACATGCCACGGCGCGTGGTCGGTCGACGTGGCCGACAGCGCGTTCTGGTAGGCCTGCTGGTAGGCGCTCCACTTGGTGCGCACTTCCAGGTCGTCCATGCTGAACTTCCATTGCTTGCCGGGCGTGTCGATGCGCGCCTGCAGGCGCTCGCGCTGCTCGTCCTTGTCGATGTGCAGCATGCACTTGACGACCACCGTGCCGGTTTCCGTGAGCAGTCGCTCGAAGTCGTTGATCTGCGCATAGCGGCGCTTCGCCTCGGCTTTGTCGATCCAGCCTTCGACCACGGGCACCAGCACGTCCTCGTAGTGGCTGCGGTTCCACACCATGATCTCGCCGGTACGCGGCACCACGGCGTGGCAGCGCCAGAGGTAGTCGCGCGCGCGTTCGTCCACGGTCGGTGCCTTGAAGGCCGTCACGCGCACGCCCAGCGGCGAGGTGCGCGAGAACACCCAGCGCACGGTGCCGTCCTTGCCGCTGGTGTCCATGCCCTGGAGCACCAGCAGCAGCTTGCGCTTGCCCTCTGCGTTCAGCAGGTCCTGCAGTTCGTCGAGCTCCACCGCCAGCGCATCGAGCTCGGTGCGCTGCGCGTTCTCATCGCCCTCGCAGAAGGGCGTGTCGTCGGGGTCGATGTGGGAGAGCTTGAACTTGCCGCTGACGCGGTATTTCTTGAAGCTGGCCATGTAGCGGGACTCCGTGATGAAGAACAACGAAGCCCACAGCGTAAGCGATCGGTCAGGACTCGTCGTCGTCCGCGGGCAGCGATGCGCTCCAGCGGTTGTCCCACTCGGCATGGTGGCGCACCGCGCCGTCGAGCTCGCGCCGGTCGCGCTTGGTGGGGCGGCCCTGCTCGATGGCCAGGGCCGGCTCGATGCCCGCGCGGCGCATCTCACGAAAGGCGGCCTGCGCCGCCAGGCTCTCGGCTGTTTCTTCATAGAGCTGCTGCGCCACCGGCGCCGGCCCGCGCTGGCCGCTGAGGCCGCGCACCGTCACGGTCCGCGTCAGCGGGCCCATGCGCATGGCGACGGTGTCGCCCGCCTTGACCTCGCGCGAGGCCTTGGCGATGTCTCCGTTCACCTGCACCCGGTTCTTGCCGATTTCCTCCGCGGCCAGCGAGCGCGTCTTGAAGAAGCGGGCGGCCCAGAGCCATTTGTCGATGCGCAGACGGTCCATGAATATCTGGAAGTGGAGGTCAGGCATTGTGCCGCGATGGCGGCGGAGACGGCAGTGTCGGCAAGGGCGCGAGCGGCAGATGCACGACCGCGTCCAGCCCGACCACCCGTTCGGCCTTGCCATCATGCGTGACCGGCCCGGTGCGGTTGTCGAGGCTGATGCGCCCGCCCAGCGCCTGCACGATCTCGCGGCAGATCGCCAGCCCCAGTCCCGAACCGCTCGAGGTGCTGCCCGCCGCAAAGGGTGCGAAGAGGCGCTGGCGCAGTTCGGGCGAGATGCCCGGGCCGCCGTCGCGCACCACCAGCACTGCGTCGGCGCCTTCGGTTCGCACCGTCACCGACAGCGCCGCTCCCGGCGGGCTCTGCTTGATCGCGTTGTGCAGCAGGTTGCGCGTGAGTTCGTGCAACATCCACTGGTGGGCGCGCACCGGTGTGCGCTCGTCGATGGCGAGTTCGAAGTCGAGCGCCTTGTCGGCCACCAGCGGAGACAGGTCGAGCGCGATGTGCCGCGCTACCTCGCCGAGGTCGAGCGTCACCGACTCCGGCTGCTGGCGCAGTTGCTCCACCTTGGCGAGCGACAGCATCTGGTTGGCCAGCGTGGTCGCGCGGTCCACGGTGCCGCTGATCTCGCCGAGCGCCTGCTCGGGCGCCACGTCGCCGCGTTGCGCCGACTGCACCTGCGCCTTCAGTACGGCCAGCGGCGTGCGCAGCTGATGGGCGCTGTCGCGCACGAAGCGTTTCTGATGGTCCAGCAGCCGCTGCAGCCGGCCCATGACCTGGGTGGTGGCGTCGATCAGCGGGCGCAGTTCGCGCGGCGCGTCGGGCGCGTCGATGGGCGAGAGGTCGTCGGCCTGGCGCCTCTCGATGGCCTCGCCCAGTTCGCGCACCGGCCGCGTGGCGCGCTGCACCACGAACACCGTGACCAGCGCGATCACGCCCATCAGCAGCAGCTGGCGCCACAGCGTGTCGATGAGCAGCTTGCGCACCAGCGTCTCGCGCAGCTCCAGCGTCTCGGCCACCTGCACCACGGCCATGCCGCGGCCGGTGGCGCTGGCCACCGGCTGCAGCAGCACCGCCACGCGCACCGGCTGGTTGCGGAACTGCGCGTCGTAGAAGTCGACCAGCGCCGAATACGCGCCCCGGTCGGGAATGCGGCCGCGCCAGAAGGGCAGCTCGGCGAAGCCCGAGATCATCTCGCCGTCGAGTGCCGAGACCCGGTAGAAGAGCCGGCTGCGGTTGTCGGCCTCGAAGGCTTCCAGCGCGGAGTAGGGCACGATGGCGCGCAGCCGTGCCATCTCGTCGTAGCCCTCCACGTCGAGCTGCTCGCCGATGGTCTTGGCCGACGCCAGCAGGGTGCGGTCGTAGGCCGTGGTGGCGGCCGCGAGGCTCTGGCGGTACAGGCTCACGCTGTTGATCACGATGAACACCGCCACCGGCGCAAGGATGCCGAGCAGCAGCCGCGCACGAAGCGAGGAGACGCGGGTCATGCCTCGGGGCGCAATAAATAGCCGAGGCCGCGCATGGTCATCAGCACCGCGCCGGTGCCCGCGAGCTTCTTGCGCAGCCGGTACACCACCACCTCGATGGCCTCGTACTGCACGTCGGTCTCGCCCGGGAACACCAGCTCGAACAGGCGCTCCTTGGTCACGGCGTGGCCCGGCTTCATCATCAGCGCCTTCAGCAGCGCCAGCTCGCGCGGCGTGAGCTCCAGCAGCTCGGCGCGGTTGTAGATGGCGCCGTTGTCGGGCTCGAAGCGCAGTCCGCCGATCTCCTGCGGGTTCAGCCCCGCGTCCTGCCCGGCAACGCCGTGGCTGCGCCGGCGCAGCGCGCGGATGCGCGCTTCCAGCTCGTCGAGGTCGAAGGGCTTGGGCAGGTAGTCGTCGGCGCCGGCGTTCAGGCCGACGATGCGGTCGCCCACCGTGCCGCGCGCGGTCAGCAGCAGCACCGGCGTGCGCAGGCCCTCGGCGCGGGCCTGGGCCAGCACCTGCAGGCCGTCGACGTTGGGCAGGCTCAGGTCGAGGGCGACCACGTCGGGCTCGATGGCGCGCCACTGCGCGACGGCCTCGGCGCCGTCGCCGCACACGCGCACATCGATGCGGCGGCGCCCGAGGGTGCGCTGCAGGGTGATTTGCATCGAGGGGTCGTCTTCGACCAGCAGCAGCTTCATACGTTGGCGTCGGGGGTGCGTACTTTGGTGTTTTCCCCAGTCTGGCGGACAGCCAACTGACAGCGGGGCGGCGCATGATAGCGCTCAGCTACAAGTCAGCTTCCTTTCAAGTTCCTTCCAATCAGGAGACCCCAGCATGCGTCGCGACACCTTTCTGAAGTCACTGGCCGCCATGGCCGCCGTCGGAGCCCTGCCACTGTCGGCGCGCGCGGCCGCCAACGTCAAGATGATGATTCCCGCCAACCCCGGCGGCGGCTGGGACACCACCGGCCGCGCCCTGGGCAAGGCGCTGACCGACGCCAAGGTGGCCGACACCGTCACCTACGACAACAAGGGCGGCGCCGCCGGCGCGCTGGGCCTGGCCCAGTTCGTCAACGGCTCCAAGGGCGACGCCAACGCGCTGATGGTCATGGGCTCGGTCATGCTGGGCGGCATCATCACCGGCAAGCCGCCGGTCAACCTGTCGCAGGCCACGCCCATCGCGCGCCTGACCACCGAATACAACGTGTTCGTGCTGCCGGCCAATTCGCCGTTCAAGACCATGAAGGACGTGGTCGAACAGCTCAAGAAGGACCCGGGCAGCGTCAAGTGGGGCGGCGGCTCGCGCGGCTCCACCGAGCACATCGCCGCGGCCATGATCGCGCAGAGGGTCGGCGCCGATCCGTCCAAGATCAACTACGTCGCCTTCCGCGGGGGCGGCGAGGCCACCGCCGCCGTGCTGGGCGGCAACGTCACCGTCGGCGGCAGTGGCTACAGCGAGTTCGCCGAATACATCGCCGCCGGCAAGATGAAGCCCATCGCCGTCACTTCCGGCCAGCGCCTGCCGGGCGTGAACGTGCCCACGCTGAAGGAACAGGGCATCGACGTCGAGATCGGCAACTGGCGCGGCGTCTACGGCGCGCCCGGCATCTCGGCCGAACAGCGCAAGGCCCTGACCGACATGGTGCTGGCCGCCATGAAGAGCCCGTCGTGGGCCGAATCGCTCAAGAAGAACGACTGGACCCCGGCCGTGCTCTCGGGCGACGCCTTCACCAAGTTCGTCGACGACGACTTCGCCAGCCTGCGCGCCATCATGACCAAGTCCGGCATGGTCTAACCCTGCGGCGCCCGCACCGCTACTGGCTCGCCGCACGGCGCGCTGTCCTCGCAAGAGACGACAGCGTGCCGTTTTCAAATCCAGCTCCTCATTCCCGGGAGAAAAAATGACAACTCCAGACTCCTCGGCCCCGCCGCAACCCGTGGCCACATGGCCGCAAACCCTGGTCGGCGCCGGCGTGCTGCTGACCGGCCTGGCGCTGGCTTTCGGCGCCATCGGCATTTCTTCCGACGCGGGCTACGGCGGCGTCGGCCCCAACTTCCTGCCCTGGCTGGTGTCCGTGGTGCTCGTGCTGTGCGGCGCCTGGATCCTCTGGGAGGCGCGCACCGGCGGCTTCCGCGAGCTCGATGCACCCTCGGGTGCAGAGCATGCCTACTGGCCCGGCTTCGTCTGGGTGTCGGCGGGCCTGCTGCTCAACGCGGCGCTCATCACCACGCTCGGCTTCATCCTGAGTTGTACGCTGTGCTACGTGCTGGCCGTTCAGGGTCTGCGCCGCGCGAGCGGGCAGGCCGGCGCGAACGCGCCGCGCACCTGGGCCATCGACTTCATCAGCGGAGCGCTCATTTCCGCACCCGTGTTCTGGATGTTCACGCAATTCCTGGCCATCAACCTGCCTGGCCTCACCAACACCGGGTGGATCTGACATGGAAATCTTCAATGCCCTCATGGCCGGCTTCGCCGCGGCCATCACCCCCGTCAATCTCCTCTGGTGCCTGGTCGGCTGCGCCCTGGGCACGGCCGTCGGCGTGCTGCCCGGCATCGGCCCGGCCGTGGCGGTGGCCATGCTGCTGCCCATCACCGGCAAGGTCGACATCACGGCCTCGATGATCTTCTTCTCGGGCATCTACTACGGCGCCATGTACGGTGGCTCCACCACTTCCATCCTGCTGAACACACCCGGCGAAACCGCCAGCATGGTGACGGCGATGGAGGGCAACAAGATGGCCAAGAGCGGCCGGGCGGGCGCGGCGCTCGCCACGGCCGCCATTGGCTCCTTCGTGGCCGGCACCATCGCCACCGTCATCGTCACGCTGTTCGCGCCCTTCGTGGCCGAGTTCGCGGTCAAGCTCGGCCCGCCGGAATACTTCCTGCTGATGCTGCTGGCCTTCACCACCGTGAGCGCGGTGCTCGGCAAGAGCACGCTGCGCGGCATGACGGCGCTGTTCGTCGGCCTCGCCGCCGGCTGCATCGGCCTCGACCAGATCTCGGGGCAGGGCCGCTACACCGGCGGCATCCCAGAACTGCTTGACGGCATCGAGATCGTGCTGGTGGCCGTGGGCCTCTTCGCCGTGGCGGAAGTGCTGTACGCCGTGCTGTACGAAGGCCGCGTGGTCGAGGGTCAGAACAAGCTCAGCCGCGTGCATATGAGCAAGCGCGACTGGAAGCGCTCCATTCCCGCCTGGCTGCGCGGCACCGCCATCGGCACGCCCTTCGGCTGCATTCCGGCCGGTGGCACGGAGATTCCGACCTTCCTGAGCTACGCCACCGAGAAGAAGCTCGCCAAGGACGCGGAAGCCAAGGCCGAGTTCGGCACCAGCGGCGCCATCGAAGGCGTGGCCGGCCCCGAGGCCGCCAACAACGCAACGGTGACGGCCGCGCTGATCCCGCTGCTCACGCTGGGCATTCCCACCTCGAACACCACCGCCATCCTGCTGGGCGCGTTCCAGAACTACGGCATCCAGCCGGGCCCGCAACTCTTCACCACGTCGGCCGCGCTGGTGTGGGCGCTGATCGCGTCGCTGTACATCGGCAATGTGATGCTGCTGGTGCTGAACCTGCCGATGGTCGGCCTGTGGGTCAAGCTGCTGAAGATTCCGAAGCCCCAGCTCTACGCCGGCATCCTGATCTTCGCGACGGTGGGCGCCTATGGCATGCGCCAGAGCGCGTTCGACCTGTTCCTGCTGTACGCCATCGGCCTGCTGGGCGTGGTGATGCGCCGCTTCGACTTTCCAACGGCTCCCGTGGTGGTCGGCATGATCCTCGGCCCGCTGGCCGAAGCGCAGCTGCGCAACGCCATGTCGATCGGCGAGGGCAGCGCGGCAGTGTTCTTCCAGCGTCCGATGTCGATCGCGCTGGTCATCATCGTGGTGGCCGTGCTGATCCTCCCGCGCCTTGCCAAGCGCATGAGCGAACGCAAGCTGGCGAAACTGGCGCAGATGGACGCCTGATCTTCCAAAGGCCTCATCCGGGGCCCGGCCAAAAAAAGCTGCGGCATTGCCGCAGCTTTTTTTGTTTGTGTGCCGAGAGGTTTCGCTTACCGTCCCGGCGCAGGCGTCTCGACCAGATCGTCATCGATGTGCGGATCGGCCGGCTGCCCGCGCAGCTTGCGCACGGTGCGCCTGATCCAGTGCTCGATGTCGTCGATGTAGGTGAACACGGCCGGCACCACCAGCAGGCTCAGCACGGTGGAGGTGATGAGGCCGCCGATCACGGCCATCGCCATCGGCGAGCGGAAGCTCGAATCGGCCGTGCCGAAGCCGACCGCGATGGGCAGCATGCCCGCGCCCATGGCCAGCGTGGTCATGATGATGGGCCGCGCGCGCTTGTGGCAGGCATCGCGCAGGGCGTCCCAGCGGCTCATGCCGTGGTCGCGGCGGGCCACGATGGCGTACTCCACCAGAAGAATGGAGTTCTTCGTTGCGATGCCCATCAGCATGATCAGGCCGATCAGCGAGGGCATCGACAGCGCCTTCTGCCCGATCAGCAGGCCCACGAAGGCGCCGCCCAGGGCCAGCGGCAGCGCGCACAGGATGGTCACCGGGTGCAGGAAGTCCTTGAACAGCAGCACCAGCACGATGTAGATGCACAGCACGCCCGTGAGCATGGCCAGGCCGAAGCTGGCGAACAGCTCGGTCATGACTTCGGCGTCGCCCACCTCGGCGATGCGCACGCCGGGCGGCAGCTTCTCGATGGACGGCAGCTTCGTCACCGCCGCCTTGGCGTCGCCCAGGCCCACGCCCGACAGCTCGATCTCGAAGTTGACGTTGCGCGAGCGGTCGTAGCGGTCGATCACGGCGGGGCCGCCTTCCATGCTCAGGGAGGCCACCTGGTTCAGCATGACCGGCCCGCGCGCGCCGGGCACCGACAGGCGCCCGAGCAGGTCGATGTCCTTGCGCGCCGAGTCTTCCAGCTTCACCACGATCGGCACCTGCCGCTGCGCGAGGTTGAGCTTGGCCAGCGACTGGTCGTAGTCGCCCAGCGTGGCCACGCGCAGCGTCTCGGCGATGGCGGAGCTGGTCACGCCCAGGTCGGCGGCGCGCGCGAAGTCGGGGCGCACGGCGATCTCGGGGCGGATGAGGCTCGCGGTGGAGGTGATGTTGCCCAGGCCGGGAATGGTGCGCAGATCCTTCTCGACCGCGCTGGCGGCGCTGGCCAGCGCCACCGGGTCTTCACCGGTCAGCGCCAGGATGTACTTCTCGCCCGAGCCGCCCAGGCCCACCGTGCTGCGCACGCCGGGCAGGGTTTCGAGCGCCGCGCGGATCTGGTTTTCGATCACCTGCTTGCGCGGCCGGTCGCCGCGCGGGTCGAGCTTGATGGTGAGCGTGGCCTTGCGCGTCTCGGGCGTGCCGAAGTTCGCGAACGGGTCGCCGCCCGCGCTGCCGCCGGCCACCGTGGTGTAGACGCTCTTCACGTGCTGGATCTTCATCACGCGGTTGCGCGTTTCTTCAGCAGCGGCCGTGGTCTGCGCCAGCGTGGAGCCCGGCGGCAGCGACAGGTAGATCTGCGTCTGCGAGTTGTCGTCCGGCGGAATGAAGCCGGTCTTGAGCAGCGGGATCATCGCCAGCGAGCCGAAGAAGAAGAGGGTGGCCAGCACCATCGTCTTGAAGCGGTTGTGCGTGCTCCACTCCACAGCGCGCATGTACCAGCGCAGCCAGCCCGGCTCCTTCTCGGCGCCGACCACGGGCTTGAGCATGTAGGCCGCCATCATCGGCGTGAGCACCCGCGCCACCACCAGCGAGGCGAACACCGCGAGCGATGCCGTCCAGCCGAACTGCTTGAAGAACTTGCCGGCCACGCCGCTCATGAAGGCCGTGGGCAGGAACACCGCGATCAGCGTGAAGGTGGTGGCGATCACCGCCAGCCCGATCTCGTCGGCCGCCTCCATCGCCGCCTGGTAGGGCGTCTTGCCCATGCGCAGGTGGCGCACGATGTTCTCGACCTCCACGATGGCGTCGTCCACCAATATGCCGACCACCAGCGAAAGCGCCAGCAGCGAGATCACGTTCACCGAGAAGCCCAGCAGGTGCATGCCGATGAAAGCCGGAATCACCGACATCGGCAGCGCGATGGCCGAGACGAAGGTGGCGCGCCAGTCGCGCAGGAACAGCCACACCACCACCACCGCCAGGATGGCGCCCTCGTACAGCAGGTGCAGCGAGCCGTTGTATTCCTCTTCCACCGGGTCGACGAAGTTGAAGGCTTCGGTCAGCTCGATGTCGGGGCGCGCGGCGCGCATGTCGGCCAGCGCCTTCATCACCGCGTGGCCCACCTCGACTTCGCTGGCGCCGCGGCTGCGGGCCACTTCGAAGCCGACCACCGGCTTGCCGTTGAGCAGGGCGGCGGCGCGCGGCTCGGCGATGGTGTCGCTCACGCGCGCCACCTGGTCCAGGCGGATGCGGCGGCCGTCGCTCAGCACGATCTGCATGTCGGCGAGCTGGTCGGCCGACTTCACCGTGGCCATGGTGCGCACCGGCTGCTCGCTGCCACCCAGGTCGAAGCGGCCGCCCGCGCTCTCGGTCTGGACCTGGCGCAGCTGGCGCGAGATGTCCGCCGCCGAGGCGCCCAGCGCCTGCAGCTTGCTCGGGTCGAGGTCGATGTGAACCTGGCGCGTGACGCCGCCCACGCGGTTCACCGCGCCCACGCCGGGCAGCGCGAGCAGCTTCTTGGTGACGTCGTTGTCGACGAACCAGCTCAGCGCCTCGCTGTCCATGGCCGAGGAGGCGATGGTGAAGGCCAGCACCGGCTGCGCCGCGAAGTCGAGCTTGGTGACGACCGGGTCGCGCACGTCGGCCGGCAGGTCGGCGCGCACGCGCTGCACCGCGGAGCGCACGTCGTCCACGGCCTCCTGCACCGGCTTCTCGAGGCGGAACTCGACGATCAGCGTGGCGGCGCCGTCCTGCACCTTGGTGGTGATGTGCTTGAGGCCCTGCACCGTGGCAATGGAGTTCTCGAGCTTGCGCGCGACGTCGGTCTCAAGTTGCGAAGGCGCGGCGCCGGGCAGCGAGGCCGAGACCGTCACGGTCGGCAGGTCGATGTCCGGAAAGTTCTGCACCTTCATCGCGTTGAACGACAGCAGCCCACCGAAGGTGAGCAGCACGAACAGCATCACCGCCGGAATCGGGTTGCGTATGGACCAGGCGGAAACGTTCATGGGCGTGTCCTTTGAATTGCTTACTTGGCCACGGCGGCGGAGGCGGCCGACCTTGCCGGCTGCGCGGCGGGCAAGGGCGAGGGCGAGGGCGAGGGCGAGGGGGCATCCACCACGCGCACCAGGTCGCCGTCATTGAGGAAGCCCGCACCCTGGACCACCACCTGGGCGCCGTCGGGCAGCGCGCTGGTGATCTCGATGCGGTCGTTCAGCCGCCGGCCGATCTGCACCTTCAGCTGCGACACCTTGTTGTCGGGCTTCAGCAGGAACACGTTGTTGAAGCCGTCGCGCGGCACCACGGCCGCCTGCGGCACCGTCGGCGCTGTGCTGCGGCCCAGCTCGAAGTCGCCGCGCGCGAACATGCCGGCCTTCACGCCGGTGTTCTGCTGCACGTTGGGCAGGTCGACGTAAACCAGCGCCGCACGCGTCTGCGGATCGACCGTGGGCGCGATGCTGCGCACCTTGCCCCGCACCTGCGCGCCGCTGGCGCTGACCACGAAGGCAGTGGTGCCGACGGCGACGCGGCTGAGCTCGGCCGAGGTCACCTCTGCACGCCATTCGAGCCGACCCTGGCGGATCAAGCGGAAGAGTTCGGTGCCCGCCGCGACCACGCTGCCCACGGTGGCGGTGCGTGCCGAGATCACGCCGTCGTCGGGCGCCAGCACCTGCGTGTTGCGGCCGCGAACCTGCTGCGCGGCCAGCACGGCCTCGGCCGCTTCCACGCGCGCCTTGGCGGTCTGCTCGGTAGTCTGGTACTGGTTGATCTGCTGCTGGCTCAGCGCGCCCGTGGCCTGCAGCGTGCGGGCGCGCGCGGCGTTGCCGGCTGCGTCGGCCGCGGTGGCTCGGGCCTCGGCCAGCGAGGCGCGTGCCTGCGCGATGTCGGCCTGCACCGTCTCGGGCGAGAACACCGCGAGCACCTGGCCCTTCTTCACCGTGTCGCCCACGTTCACGCGCACTTCGGCCAGCTTCAGGCCGTTGGACTCGGAGCCGACCACGGCCTCCTGCCACGCGGCCACGTTGCCGTTGGCCGCGAGCGTGAGCATCAGCTCGGTGGCTTCCGGCTTCGCGACGGTGACGGTCAGCGCGGGCTTGGGCGACGCGGCGCCGTCCTTGCCCTTGGCGGCAGCGGCGTGATCGCCGGCCTTGTCCGACGGCTTGCCGCCCGTCATGAAGAAGATCGCCGCGATGACGACGACCAGCGCGATCAGCGCAATGGCGAGAGTGGAACGCTTCATTGTTTTCATGGCGACGTCGCGACCTTGGCGGCCGGGGAGGTGGTCATTGAGGACGATTCGAAAGAGGGGCCCTGCGCGGTCTGTCGATTCCAGCCGCCGCCCATCGAGCGGTACAGCGCCACCCATGCCTCGGTGCGCTCGCGCTGCAGCGAGACGCGCGCGGTCTGCGCCGAGAACAGCGTGCGGCGCGAATCCTCCAGCTCGAACAGGCTGGCGAGGCCGCTGCTGTAGCGCGCCTGCGTGGCGTCGAAGGAGGCCTGGTAGTTCTTCACCGCGGCATCGGCGTCGGTGGTGCGGGCGTTGGTGGCGTCGAGGTTGACCAGCGCCTCCTCGACCTCGCGCACCGCCTGCCGCACGTTGGAGCGGTAGAGCGAAACAGCCTCGGCATAGCGCGCCTTGGCGGCGTCCGCGTTGGCCTTGCGCGAGCCGCCGTCGAGCAGCGGCACGGTCAGCGAGATCGGGCCCACCGTCCAGGTTTCGAGCGACTGGTGCACGCCGCTCACGCGGTACTGCGTGCGCCCGATGGAGCCCGACACCGTGAGCTTGGGGTAGCGCTCGGCCTCGGCCGAGCCCACGTCGGCGCTGGCCGATGCCACGCCGAGTTCGGCCGCATACACGTCGGGCCGCTGCGAGATCGCCTCGGCCGGCACGCTGGCGATGCTGCCCACGGCCGGCAGTGCGCGCTGCGCCGGCGCTGCCGCGAGCTTCTGTTCGAGCGTGCTTTCATCGATGCCGCTGAGCGCGACCAGCGCCTTGCGCTGCACCGCGCACTGGGCGCGCTGCTGCGTGAGCCGGCCCGATGCGTCGGAGGCGCTGGCACGGGCCAGTGCCGCATCGGCGGGCGCGGTAAAGCCGGCCTTTGCCGACAGATCGGTGAGCCGCGAGGTTTCGGCACGCGAGCGCGCATCCGATTCGGACACGCGCAGCTGCTGCTGGCAGGCGCGCTCGGCGAAATAGGCGTTGGCCGTCTCGGCCGCCACCGCCACGCGGGCGTCGTGCCACTTGGCATTGGCGCTGCTCTGCTTGGCCTCGGCGGCGTCGCGATCGGCGCGCAGGCGGCCGAACAGGTCGAGCTCCCACTTCGACTGCAGGCCGGCCTGCAGCGTGGTGATTGGTGTGCTGGACGAGAGCCCGCTGCCGCTGCTCGTGCCGGAGCCGCCGCTGGAAATGCCCACCGGCCCGCGGCTGGCCGAGGCCGTGCCGTCCAGGCTGGGCAGCAGCGCCGCGCCGGCCTGCACGCGCGTGAAGCGCGCCTCGGCCACGCGTGCGGCGGCGCTCGCGACGTTAGGGCTAGCAGCCTCGGCTGCGGCGATGAGTTCGACCAGCAGCGGATCGTCGAGCTGGCTCCACCAGTTGGCCAACGAGGCCAGCGAGCCGCCATGAGGCAGGGGGGCGTGCCATTGCGCAGACATCGGTGCCTCGACCTGCGCGGGCGGGCGCGTCAGCGAGCAGCCCGAGAGGCCGATGCCCAGGCACAGGGCGGCCGTCAGTTTGAATCGGAGTTTTCTCATTGTTTCTTCTGCTTTCTCTCGGCACGCCGGCGGGCCGCCTCGACCTCGACCAGCGCCAGCGCGTAGCTCGTGAGGCGGTCGGCCCAGGCGTCGATGGCGCGCGGCGTGCGCAGCAGCGAAGGGCGGATGGCCTCGATGAAGTCCTGGCTCACGTAGAGCTGCATCGACAGTCCGGTGATCGCGAAGGTCAGGCGGTGGATGTCGTCGTCCGCCCGGTCCACCTTCAGGTGGCGGCACAGCAGGTCGGTGATGGCGCGGTGCGGGCCCTTGATGTCGCGCTCCAGCTCCTCGGCCCAGCGGCTCGTGGGCTCCAGCATCTCGCGCATGTGCAGCTGTATGCATTGCCGCACGATCTCGCCCTGCTTGAGCGGATCGATCATCGACACCATGCACATGCGCAGCGTGGTTTCGAGCGGCTGGCCGGGCACGTTGCAGGCGGCGATCAGGTCGCTGGAGTCGCCGCCCATCGGTTCGCTGAAGGTGGCTGCATAGAGCCCTTCCTTGTCGCCGAAGTAGTAGCTGATGGCCGAGATGTTGACCTCCGCCTCTCGGGCGATCTCGCGCGTGGAAGTCTTGGCGAAACCCTTCTGCGCAAACAGCCGCAGGGCAGTGTGGAGCAGCCGGTGGCGTGCCTCGGCACCGTCGGCGCGCGGTGCGCGGCGAGGTGCCTGGGTGATCGGATCTCTCGCATTCATGGCCGGCATTACACCACGCATGAAATCAAACGATTGATTAACTTAAGGCTTGCTGAAGGGTTTTGTCTGAAGCGGTTGGGGCCCGAGCGAATCCTTAAGACTTACGGCCACGATCCGCGGCGCGCTACGATCCCGCCATGCCTGTCGCTCCCACCGCAACACCCTCGCTGCCTCTCGATGCCGAGGGCATTCTCGCGCTCGCAGCGCGCTCGATGTTTCATTTGTTTTCGAGCATCAGCCAGGGCATGTTCCTGGTCGACAGCACCGGGCGCATCGTGTGGGTGAACGAAGGCTACCGGCGTTTCCTGCCGGCCCTGGGCTTCTCGTCCATCGACGAGTTCATGGGCCACATGGTGGAGGACGTGATTCCCAATACCCAGATGCGGCGCGTGCTCGAAACCGGCGAGCCCATCCTGGTCGACCTGCTGACCAACAAGGCCGGCACCTTCGTCGTCAGCCGCATCCCGCTGCGCGAGGAGCGCGAGGGCGGGGAGGGCGGCATGGGCAAGGTCATCGGCGCGATCGGCATCGTGCTCTTCGACCAGCCCGAGACCACGCTGCAGCCGCTCATCAGCAAGTTCGCGTTGCTGCAGCGCGACCTCGACGACGCGCGGCGCGAACTCGCGAGCCAGCGCAACAACCCGCTGTACCAGCATGCGGCCGACGGCCAGCGCCGCTCCAAGTACACATTCGCGAGCTTCATCGGCAGCAGCCCTGCGGCGGTGGAAGTGAAGCGGCATGCGCGCCGTGCCGCACAGTCGGCCAGCCCGGTGCTGCTGCTGGGTGAAACGGGCACCGGCAAGGAGTTGCTGGCGCACGCCATCCACGCCTCGTCCGCGCGCGCCAAGGGCCAGTTCGTCAGCGTCAACATCGCGGCCGTGCCCGACACGCTGCTCGAAGCCGAGTTCTTCGGCTTCGCGCCCGGCGCCTTCACCGGCGCCGACCGCAAGGGGCGCGAGGGCAAGTTCAAGCTGGCCGACGGCGGCAGCCTGTTCCTCGACGAAATCGGCGACATGCCGCTGGGTCTGCAGGCCAAGCTGCTGCGCGCGCTGCAGGAGGGCGAGATCGAGCCGCTGGGCTCCAACAAGCTCGTGCCCTTCGACGCCCGCGTGATCGCCGCCACCTCGCGCGACCTGCCCGAACTCGTGCGGCGCGGCCAGTTCCGCGAAGACCTGTACTACCGCCTCAACGTGCTCCCGCTGCGCGTGCCGCCGCTGCGCGAGCGGCGCGCCGACATCCCCGCGCTCGTCGAGGCGCTGGGCGAAGACATGGCGCTGCGCAGCGGCGAAGCGCCGCCCGAGCTCACGCCCGACGCGCTCGCGCTGCTCGCCGGCCAGCACTGGCGCGGCAACATCCGTGAGCTGCGCAACGTGCTGGAGCAGGTGACGATGCGAAGCGACTCGCAGCGCATCGATGCCGTGCAACTCGAGCGCATCCTGCGCGAAGCCGGGCTGGAGCAGATCGAGTTGCCTGCCACCCTGCAGAGCAGCCACGACGCCGACGAGCAGGCCGCGCTGCTGCGCCCGCTGTCGCAGCAGGTGGCCGAACTGGAGCGCAAAGCGATCGCGGCGGCGTTGGCGTCAACCGGCGGCAACAAGCTGGCGACTGCGCGGCTGCTCGGGATTTCGCGGGCGACCTTGTATGAGCGGATGACGAACCAGGAGCAGTCGACGTGAATCCGCTGTCTGCCATGCGCAAGATAAGCCGCGCGGACATAGAGATTTGTGAGCGCCTGATATCTGTCGAGATGCCGCATGCGGAATTCATCGGGCGATTTGGCGCAAGGCATTCGGATCATCCCGCCGACTGGGATGCGCCGGGACCGGTGGAGCTATGGTTCTTCGAGCTACCTTGGGGGCACAAGATCACCCTCGAGCGCCATATGACCGTCGACTGGTTCAACATCTATCTGGAATCGCTTGAGATCGAAGCCGTGCTGGATTTTCTGGAGTTGAGAGCCTTCGAGACGCACGTCGATACGCACATGGTGGAACTGCTGAGGGCGAAGTCTCCGGCTTTCACGAAGCCTCTTCAGGCTTTCCGGCTTTTCCGGCTGGACGACAACGGCAATCGCATCCTGATGCGCGAATACGAGAGCCGCCGGGTTGCCGATTACTACCAGCGGGTCTACGAGGGGCGCGGCCACAAGCAGCTCTACTGGGTGGAGCCTGCAGGGCAGGGGCACTGAGCCCGAGCGATACTCCCGCCCCAGTCCACAACCCCCGACGCCACATCCGATGAAGAAGGCCCTTGTCCGCTCCGCTGCCTGTCTTGCCCTCTGCGCCACCGCCAGCCTGGCAAACGCCGCGCCCCAGTGTTCCGGCGAAGCCGTCTCCCGCGCCAAGAAGCTGTTGACCTTCCATTTCGGCGAGGACGACCGCATCCGCATCAGCCCCGACGTGAAGGAGCTGCCGCCGATCCGCAATCCGGCCAACAAGAAGCAGCAGTTCAAGGTGCTCGAGGTCTGGGGCAGCATCTACAAGGGCGAGTACCGGATGCGGCTCATCTACTTCGTGTCGGGCAACGACTGCACGCTGATGGGTCAGGAGATCCTGGAGTACGCGAACCTGTGAGCGTCAAGGCACTTCGCTCCACCTTCGGGCCCAACTGCCACTGGTGCGGTTTGCCCATGGACTTCGACGAGCCCGCGGGCCGGCCGGAGTCCGCCACCATCGAGCATCTCGTGGACTCGACCTTCGGTGGCATCCGCTCGTCGAAGCACCGGCGGCTCGCGCATGCGGCCTGCAACCATGCGCGCAACGAATTCCGCCAGCAGGCCGAGCGGCAGTTCGAGCAGTGGATCGCCCAGCGCAAGGCCTCCGCGAAAACCCTGACTGAAAATCAGACATTCGACTGAAATCCGGACATTGCAAGTGTTCTGAATTCAGCCGGAAGGCGTTCCTCCCGAGTGGAGAAACGTTTGTTATCAATGGCTTAGCGGATGGCACGAACTGTGCAATATTCAGTCACCTTTTTCAGGAGACAAAGAATGAACCGTCGCCACCTCGTCGCCCTGGCCGCGCTCGCCGCCTGCGCCTCGGCCGCCGCTCCCGCCTGGGCGCAGTCCAACGAAATCCGCATCGCCCACATCTACAGCAAGACCGGCGCGCTGGAAGCCTACGGCAAGCAGACCCAGACCGGCTTCATGATGGGCCTGGACTACGCCACCGGCGGCACGATGACGATCAACGGCAAGAAGCTTGTGGTCATCGAGAAGGACGACCAGGGCAAGCCCGACCTCGGCAAGTCGCTGCTGGCCGCCGCGTATTCCGACGACAAGGCCGCGCTGGCCGTGGGCCCGACCGCCTCGGGCGTCGCGCTGGCGATGCTGCCGGTGGCCGAGGAGTACAAGAAGATCCTGATCGTCGAGCCCGCGGTGGCCGACTCGATCACCGGCGACAAGTGGAACAAGTACATCTTCCGCACCGGCCGCAATTCGAGCCAGGACGCGATCTCCAACGCGGTGGCGGTCGACAAGCCCGGCGTCACCGTCGCCACGCTGGCGCAGGACAACGCCTTCGGCCGCGACGGCGTGAAGGCCTTCGGCGCCGCGCTCAAGAAGGCGAAGCTGGTCCACGAGGAATACCTGCCGCCCGCCACCACCGACTTCACCGCCGGCGCGCAGCGCCTGATCGACAAGCTGAAGGACCAGCCGGGCCGCAAGATCATCTGGATCGTCTGGGCCGGCGCGGGCAATCCGTTCAAGATCGTCGACCTCGACCTCAAGCGCTACGGCATCGAGATCGCCACCGGCGGCAACATCCTGCCGGCCATGGCCGCCTACAAGGCACTCCCGGGCATGGAGGGCGCGGCCTACTACTACTTCGGCATCCCGAAGAACCCGGTGAACGAGGCGATGGTCTCGGCCCACTACAAGGAATTCAAGACGCCGCCCGACTTCTTCACGGCCGGCGGCTTCTCGGCCGCGATGGCGGTGGTGACGGCGCTGAAGAAGACCAACGGCGACACCAGCACCAACAAGCTCATCAGCACCATGGAGGGCATGAGCTTCGACACGCCCAAGGGCAAGATGACCTTCCGCAAGGAAGACCACCAGGCGATGCAGTCGATGTACCACTTCAAGATCAAGGTCGACCCGGCGTTCGCCTGGGGCGTGCCGGAGCTGGTCCACGAGATCAAGCCCGAGGAAATGGACATCCCGATCAAGAACAAACGCTGAACACCACGGCGTAGATCGTTCCCCCTGACCCGCGCGGCGCCCGAGGAGCGCCGCCCCGTTTTCGCCCCGGATGGCCGCCGGGCGAAGCGCCAGCCTGCGCCTTTCTTGCGGCGGCGTGTTGTTCCCACGG
Source organism: Variovorax sp. TLI9-5A (assembly GCF_056867935.1). Classification (NCBI taxonomy): domain Bacteria; kingdom Pseudomonadati; phylum Pseudomonadota; class Betaproteobacteria; order Burkholderiales; family Comamonadaceae; genus Variovorax; species Variovorax sp. TLI9-5A. The sequence goes on from NZ_CP200310.1 coordinate 3,287,943, forward strand.
CCGATTCGATTCGTCAGTCAGCAAAGCAAGCGTTCGATACCCACAACAGAAGGAGACAGCGATGCCAGCGATGAAATGGAAGAACTGGAAGGGACTCGCCGCGGCTGCGGCGATGACGGTGGTGGCGCATGCCGCGACGGCGGCGGTGCCGCTGCCGGCGCTCGGCGCCAACCCGGCGGAGGTGAGCGTGTCGGGCCTGTCGGCCGGCGGCTTCATGGCGGTGCAGCTGCACGTGGCGTACTCGGCCACCTTCAAGCGTGGCGCCGGCGTGGTCGCCGGCGGGCCGTACTACTGCGCCGAGGGTTCGGTGGTCAACGCCACGGGGCGTTGCATGACGCACAGCACCAGCATCCCGGTGTCGTCGCTGGTGAGCACCACCAACAGCTGGGCCGCCAGCGGCGCGATCGACCCGGTGTCGAACATGAGCAGTTCCAAGGTGTACCTGTTCTCGGGCACCTCGGACAACACCGTCAAGCAGGCGGTGATGGACGACCTCAAGACCTACTACCAGAGCTTCGTGCCGGCCGCGAACACGGTCTACAAGAACAACGTAGGCGCGGGCCACGCGATGGTCACCGACGACTACGGCAGCGCCTGCAGCACCACTGCCGCGCCCTACATCAACAACTGCGGCTTCGACCTCGCGGGCGAGATCCTCACGCAGCTCTACGGACCACTGAACCCGCGCAACAACGGCACGCTGGGCGGCACCTTCACCGAGTTCAACCAGTCTGAATTCATCAGCGGCCACGGCATGGCCGCCACCGGCTGGATCTACGTGCCCCAGGCCTGCACCACCACCTCGTGCCGGGTGCACCTGGTGCTGCACGGCTGCAAGCAGAACTACACCGACGTGGGCGATCAGTACGTGCGCAAGACCGGCTACAACCGCTGGGCCGACACCAACAACATCGTGCTGATCTACCCGCAGACCAGCACCGCCGCCACCAACAGCTGCTGGGACTGGTGGGGCTACGACAACGCCAACTACGCGAAGAAGTCGGGGCCGCAGATGGCGGCGATGAAGGCGATGATCGACCGCGTCACGGGCTCCTCGGGCGGCAGCGGCCTGCCTGCACCCACCGGCGTCGGCACCTCGGGCGCGACCGCCAGCAGCATGGTGATCGGCTGGGCCGGCGTGAGCGGCGCCAGTGGCTACAACGTGTACCGCGGTGGCAGCAAGGTCAACGCCTCTCCGGTGGCCACCACCAGCTACACAGACACCGGCCTGGCCGCCTCCACCACCTACAGCTGGACCGTGGCCGCGCTCGACGCTAGCAACGTGGAAGGCGCGATGTCGGCGCCCGCCAGCGGCACCACCCTCGGCGGCTCCGGCGGCGGAACGTGCTACACCGCGAGCAACTACACCCACACCGTGGCCGGACGCGCCTACGCGCTGTGGGGCCTGACCTATGCCTATGGCTCGGGACAGTCCATGGGGCTGTGGAACATCTACGTGACGACCACGCTGAAGCAGACCGGGCCCAACTACTACGTGATCGGCACCTGTTGAGGCCGCCGCCTTTTCTTCCTTTCGATTCGCAATGACCAACAACGATGCTTGAGACCCGAGATCTGACCATCCGCTTCGGCGGGCACGTGGCCGTCAACAGCGTGAGCTGCGCCTTCGCGCCGGGCACGCTGACGGCCATCGTCGGCCCCAACGGCGCGGGCAAGACCACCTACTTCAACCTGATCTCGGGCCAGCTCAAGGCGAGCGCGGGCACCGTGTCGCTCGACGGGCATTCGTTGTCGGGCCTGTCCCCCTCCGCACGCACGCACGCGGGGCTGGGGCGGGCCTTCCAGCTCACCAACCTGTTTCCCAACCTCACGGTGCTGGAGAACGTGCGCCTCGCGGTGCAGGCCACGCGCGAGGGCGCGCACCGGCGCGGGCTCAACCTGTGGAGCATCTGGAGCGACCACAAGGCGCTGACCGAGCGGGCCGACCAGATCCTGGCCGACGTCGCGCTCAAGTCGCGCGAGCACGCCACGGTGGCGAGCCTGCCGCACGGCGACCAGCGCAAGCTCGAAGTGGCTCTGCTGATGGCGCTGGAGCCCAAGGTCTTCATGTTCGACGAACCCACGGCCGGCATGAATGCGGCCGAGGCGCCCGTCATTCTCGACCTGATCCGCAAGCTCAAGCAGGACAAGAGCAAGACCATCCTGCTGGTCGAGCACAAGATGGACGTGGTGCGCGAGCTTGCCGACCGCATCATCGTGCTGCACAACGGCACGCTGGTGGCCGACGGCGAACCGGCCGAGGTGATCGCCTCGCCGGTGGTGCAGGAGGCCTACCTGGGCGTCGCGAAGGAGGCCGCATGAGCACGAACAACCTGCTGACCCTCGAGGGCGTGCACACGCACATCGGGGCGTATCACATCCTGCACGGCGTGGACCTTGCCGTGCCGCGCGGCCAGCTCACCATGCTGCTGGGCCGCAACGGCGCGGGCAAGACGACCACGCTGCGCACCATCATGGGCCTGTGGCATGCGTCGCAGGGCAGGGTGCGCTTCGGCCATGGCAACAAGGTCGTGGAAATCACCGCCCAGCACACGCCGCAGATCGCCGGCCTGGGCATCGCCTACGTGCCCGAGAACATGGGCATCTTCTCCGACCTCACGGTGAAGGAGAACATGCTGCTGGCCGCGCGCGGCGCGAAGAACGCTCAGCAGATCGACGACACGCGGCTGAAGTGGATCTTCAAGCTCTTCCCCGCGGTCGAGAAGTTCTGGAACCACCCGGCGGGCAAGCTCTCGGGCGGGCAGAAGCAGATGCTCGCGGTGTCGCGCGCCATCGTGGAGCCGCGCGAGCTGCTCATCATCGACGAGCCCAGCAAGGGCCTGGCGCCCGTGATGATCAACAACATGATCGACGCCTTCGCCGAGCTCAAGCGCAGCGGCGTGACCATCCTGCTGGTGGAGCAGAACATCAACTTCGCCCAGCGGCTGGGCGACACCGTCGCGGTGATGGACAACGGCCGGGTGGTGCACGCCGGCTCCATGGCGGAGTTCTCCGCCGACGCGCAACTTCAGCAATCTCTATTGGGTCTCGCGCTATGACGTATTTGTTGTCTTGTCCCCTCTCCCGCGTGCGGGAGAGGGCTAGGGTGAGGGCCGGGGGCCTGTGCAACGGCCTTGCCCTCGTCTCGGCGCCGTCGGCCCTCACCCCAACCCTCTCCCGCAAGCGGGAGAGGGGGCAAGAGGAGGCGCAGCAATGAAAGCCCTCGACTTCGACTGGCGGCCGCTGCTGCTCGCGCCAATCCTCGCGCTCGTCGCGCTGCCGCTCACGGGCTCCTTCTCGACCTGGCTCACGCTCACCGTCGCGGGGCTGGCGATGGGCATGATCATCTTCATCATCGCCTCGGGCCTCACGCTGGTGTTCGGCCTCATGGACGTGCTGAACTTCGGCCACGGCGTGTTCATCGCGCTGGGCGCCTTCGTGGCGAGCAGCGTGCTCGGCCTCATGGGCGACTGGACCGGCTCGGGCGAGCTGTGGCGCAACCTGGTGGCGGTGTTTCCGGCGATGCTGATCGCGATGGCCGTGGCCGGCGCGGTCGGGCTGGCCTTCGAGCGCTTCATCGTGCGGCCGGTGTATGGCCAGCACCTGAAGCAGATCCTCATCACCATGGGCGGCATGATCATCGGCGAGGAGCTCATCAAGGTGATCTGGGGCCCGGCGCAGATTCCGCTGCCGCTGCCCGAGGCGCTGCGCGGCTCGCTGCTGGTGGGCGACGCGGCCATCAGCAAGTACCGGCTGCTCGCGGTGGCCGTGGGCGTGGTGGTGTTCGGCGTGCTCGCATGGACGCTGGGGCGCACCAAGATCGGCCTGCTCATTCGCGCCGGCGTGCAGGACCGCGAGATGGTCGAGTCGCTGGGCTACCGCATCGGGCGGCTCTTCGTCGGCGTGTTCGTAGTCGGCAGCGCGCTGGCAGGCCTGGGCGGCGTGATGTGGGGCCTCTTCCAGCAGAACCTGGTGCCGCAGATGGGCGCGCAGGTCAACGTGCTGATCTTCATCGTCATCATCATCGGCGGGCTGGGCTCGACGGGCGGCGCGCTCATCGGCGCGCTGCTGGTGGGGCTGATGACCAACTACGTGGGCTTCCTGGTCCCCACGCTCACGCAGTTCGCGAGCATCTTCCTGATGGTGGCCGTGCTGCTGTGGCGCCCGCAGGGCGTGTACCCGGTGGCGAACCGCTGAAGAAGAGGAGGAAGAAGACATGTTCCTGAAACGACTCCTCTCCAACGACATGCCCAAGAGCCGGCTGCTCGCCGTGCTGCTGCTGGCGGTGTTCATCGCGCTGGCCTTCGCGCCGTTCATTTTCCCGGGCGTGAAGGCACTGAGCGTCGCGGCCAAGATCCTGGTGTTCGTGGTGCTGGTGGCCAGCTTCGACCTGCTGCTGGGCTACACCGGCATCGTGAGCTTCGCGCACACCATGTTCTTCGGCATCGGGGCCTATGGCATCGCCATCTCGGCCTCGCGGCTCGGGCCCAACTGGGGCGCGGTGCTGGTGGGGCTGGGCGCGTCGCTGGCGATCTCGCTGGTGCTCTCGTTCGCCATCGGCCTGTTCTCGCTGCGGGTGCGCGCGATCTTCTTCGCGATGATCACGCTGGCCGTGGCCTCGGCCTTCCAGACGCTGGCTTCGCAGCTTTCCGACTTCACCGGCGGCGAGGACGGCCTGACTTTCAAGCTGCCCGAGCTGATCTCGCCGAGCTTCGAGTTCGCGGAAGAGCCTTTCCTCGGCGTTTCGCTCGACGGCCGGCTGCTTTGCTACTACCTGCTGTTCGTGGCGGCGGTGGTGCTGGTGCTGGCGCTGCTGCGCATCGTGAACTCGCCCTTCGGCCGCGTGCTGCAGGCCATTCGCGAGAACGAGTTCCGCGCAGAGGCCATCGGCTACCGCGTGGTGGTGTACCGCACCACGGCCGCCGTGCTGTCGGCGCTCTTCGCCACGCTGGCCGGCGCGATGCTCGCCATCTGGCTGCGCTACAACGGGCCCGACACCTCGCTGAGCTTCGAGATCATGATCGACGTGCTGCTGATCGTGGTGATCGGCGGCATGGGCACCATCTACGGCGCGGCCATCGGCGCGGTGCTGTTCGTGGTGGCGCAGAGCTACCTGCAGGACCTGCTGCGCCTGGGCAGCGAGGCTGCGAGCGGGCTGCCGTGGCTGGCCGCGCTGCTGTCGCCTGACCGCTGGTTGTTGTGGTTGGGCGTGCTGTTCGTGCTGTCGGTCTACTACTTTCCGACCGGCATCGTTGGCAAGCTGCGGGCGAGGGCGGCGCGATGAGCGACAACAACATTCCACTCTCCCGCTACGCGCAGCTCGCGGGCCGCGAAGTCCATTGGCTCGAATGGGGCGCGCCCGAGGCGCCGGTGGTCATTGCCTGGCACGGCCTGGCGCGTACCTGCCGCGACATGGACGAACTGGCGCAGCACTTCGCGTCACGCGGCTTCCGCGTGATCTGCCCCGACACCATCGGCCGCGGCCTGAGTCAGTGGAGCCCACTGCCCGACGAGGAATACAAGCTCGCGTTCTACGCGCGCATCGCCAATGCGCTGTGCGACGAGCTGCGGCTGGGGCGCGTGCACTGGGTCGGCACCTCGATGGGCGGCGCCATCGGCACGGTCTGCGCGTCGGGCCTGTTCGAGCCGCGCATGAAGGCGCGCATCGCGAGCCTGGTGCTGAACGACAACGCGCCCGAACTGGCCCAGCCCGCCATCGAGCGCATCCGCGCCTATGCGGGCCAGCCGCCCGCATTCGACACGGTGGCCGAGCTGGAGGCTTTCTTCCGCACCGTCTACAAGCCCTACGGCTGGCTCAGCGACGCGCAATGGCGCCGCCTGACCGAGAGCTCCACGCGCAGGCTGCCCGACGGCCGCGTGACGCCGCACTACGACCCGGCCATGGTCCGGCAGTTCAGCGCGCACGACAACGACTACCTGATCTGGCCGCACTACGACGCCATCGAGGTGCCGGTGCTGTGCCTGCGCGGGGTCGAGTCCGATCTGGTGCTGCCCGGCGTGGTCGAGGAGATGAAGCGGCGCGGTCCCGGCGCGGCCGGCCGGCTGCAGGTCATTGAAGTGCCTGCCTGCGGTCACGCGCCCGCGCTGAACGTGCCCGGACAACTGGAGCCGATCGAAGGGTTTATTCGGGCGGCCGGTCGTTGAAGGAGCGGCGGCGTGACAATCGCCGCCGATTCCAACCACAACAAGGCCTCGAACACCATGACGCTCTCTCTGTACGACCTGTCAGTGCCCGTCTTTACCCGCGGACTCGGCCAACTCACCCACCTGCTCGACAAGAGCCTTGCGCATGCCAAGGCCAACGGCATCGACCCGGCCACGCTGGTCGAGGCGCGCCTGGCGCCCGACATGCTCACGTTGGCCGGCCAGATCCAGCGCGCGAGCGATGCTTGCAAGCTGGGCACGGCCCGCATCGCGGGCATCACCGCGCCGAGCTTTCCCGACGAAGAAAAGACCTGGGACGACCTGCTGGCGCGCATCGTGAAGACGCAGGACTTCCTGAATAGCGTCGAGCGCGCGCAGATCGACGGCCAGGAAGAGCGCCCCGTGACCATCAAGGCGCGCGAAGGCGAAGCACATTTCACCGCTCAGCGCTACCTGCTGCAGTTCGCGCTGCCCAACTTCTTCTTCCACGTGACCACGGCCTACGACGTGCTGCGCCACAAAGGCATGCCCATCGGCAAGATGGACTATCTGGGCAAGTTCTGAGGCATTGAAGGCCGGCGGCCTTCACACCGCCGGGACAAACTTCAAATTGCCGTGACACATGCGCACGCACGGCGTGCGCCGCAAACAATCGCGCCAGACCGCTGTCGGTCTGACACACGAACGAGGTTTGCGATCATGAAGATGTTGTCCAGAAGGGCGTTCTCGGGGCTTGCGGCAGGGGCTTCCGCGCTCGTGGCGGTCGCAGGCGGCGGATGGCCGGCGCGCAGCGCGCTGGCCGCCTCGCCGGGCCTGCGTGACTACGGCAAGGCCCCCGAGTTCGCAGGCATCGACAAGTGGCTCAACTCGCAGCCGCTCACGATGCAGGGGCTGGCCGGCAAGGTGGTGCTGGTCGACTTCTGGACCTACTCCTGCATCAACTGCATTCGCACGCTGCCGCACGTGGTGCGCTGGTACGAGACGTTCAAGGACCGGGGCTTCACCGTGGTGGGCGTGCATTCGCCCGAGTTCGCCTACGAGAAGTCGACGCGCAATGTGCAGGACGCGATCGAGCGCTTCAACATCCGCTATCCGGTGGCGCAAGACAACGGATTCGCCACCTGGCGGGCCTACAACAACCAGTACTGGCCCGCGTTCTACCTGGCCGACAGCAGCGGGCAGGTGATGCGGCAGCACTTCGGCGAAGGGGAATACGCCGAGATGGAGGCCGCGATCGAGGCGCTGCTGGCGCGCAGGCCGGCAGCCTGAGCCAAGGCTACAGGGCTACTTCGGCGATTCGACGATGCGCCGTACCGCCGCCTTGCCAGCGGGCGTGAGAACCGGATCGAGGTCGGCGTAGGGCACTTCGACCTCGATTTCGCAGCCGTTGCCATAGGCGGGCTGGGCGAAGCGCATGCCCTTGGCTTCCAGCGTCAGGTCGTAGTAGGCGCCTTCTTCGTAGTTGGACCGGCAGTTGTCCTCGGCCTTCGACGCGTCGATGCCCGCGTAGCGGAACAGGAAGCGGCGCAGCTTCGGTGTCATCGAGGCGCCTCCGGTGCCGGAGATCCTCCCTACCTCGGCCGGGCGCGACTTCGACAGCGAGCGCAGACCGAACCAGGACCATGGGTCGACCTGCCTGCCCGTCTGCAGGTCCCAGGTGCGATAGAACCAGGAGATGCCGTTACGGCCCATGCCGGCCGCCCAGGTGTAGTTGCGGATGCTGAGCCACTGCGAGCTCCAGTACGAAGGATCGGCGGTGTTCTCGTCTTCCGCCGGCACGCCGACCCGTCCGAGGAACTCGCGGCGCTTGTCGAAGTACTCCTTGATCGTGTCCTTGCTGGTGTCGAAGTCGCGGCGCAGCTCGCGGTTGATGGCCGCCAGCGTGGGCTCGGGGCCGGAGAGTTCGATGGTTTCCTGCCCCGCAAAGCGCAGGCGGCGGAAGCTGCGGCCTGCCGCGAATTCCTCTTTCTTCCCGGTCTCGATCTTCGGTGGTGCTTCGAGCAGGCCTGCATAGCCGTCGCTGCCGCAGGCTTTGTCGCCGCCCGTGGCGTCGGACATGTCGAGCCGGATGGGCAGCGTCACGGGCGTGCCCTTCACGCTCTTCCAGGTGCCGGTCAGCGTGTTGCCTTTGGCTGGCTCCAGCGACCACAGGCCGGTGTCGCCGCCCTCGTGCCAGAAGCTGTCTTTCTCGACGCGGCTCAGCGGGATCGCCTTCTTGTACTGCTTGTAGAAGTAGCTGCCGCTCGGGAATTCGGCGTTGAAGCAGGCCACGATGGCCTTGGTGCCGAGCGTGCCTTCCCACACGCCCTTGGGCACTTCGACGGTTCCGGTCGCGCTGGCCAGGAAGGGCGCCAGCAGATAAAGGCCACCGAGGGCGTGAAAGAGTTTCATGGCTTGCGTGCGGAGATCGAATACATGAGCGGAATGCGCGGCATGCCCTCGGGCGGCGCCATGCGGCGCCCGCCGATGTCGCGCATGCCTTCGAAGGGCTTCCAGCCGTTGGCGTACGGGTACTCGTCGAGCTGCTCGATGACGAGGCCGGCCTGCGACAGCGCGGTCGTCACCTGGCCCACGCCCCATGTGAACTCGAAGCTCGGATGCGGGTTGCTGAAGTTCTCCACGCCGCGCTCGTAGCCCTCGCGCACGAGGCCGTCGCCGGACTCGGCCACGTAGTCGCCCACGCCTTCCTCGGGCACGGGAGCTTCGTTGAAGTAGTCGTAGTGGAACTTCCAGGCGGGGTCGAACACGAGTGCGAAAGGATGGAACTCGATGAAGACGAAGCGGCCGCCGGGCTTGAGCAGCTGCGCCACGCCGCGCGCCCAGGCGCCGATGTCGGAGAGCCAGCACAGCGTGCCGTACGAGCAGAACACGATGTCGAAGCGCTCGCCGCGCGCCTGCGCATCGCGAAAGTAGTCGTAGACATCCGAGCGCACGAAGCGCGCCGCGATGCCCGACTGCTGCGACAGCCGCGTCGCGAAGTCGACGGCCTCGTCGGAGATGTCCACGCCCGTCACCTCGGCACCCAGGCGCACGATGCTCAGGCTGTCCTGCCCGGCATTGCACTGCAGGTGCAGCACCGACAGGCCCGTCACGTCGCCGAGCAGGCCGGCTTCCTCGGGAAAGAGGGTGGAGCCGCCCTTGCGGAAGAAGGCGGCCTGGTCGCCCTTGTGGCTGTTGTGCGCGACAGTGGCCGCGTTCCACGAGAGCCGGTTGGCTTCGTGCAGGTCCTGCTTCATTTGGTGGTGCTTGTTCCTTGCGTGGGCCAGCCCGCCAGATTGCGTTCGGCGATGCCCGCTAGCGCGGTGATCCATGCCGGGCTGTCGTTGAGGCAGGGGATGTAGCTGAAGGCTTCACCGCCTGAGTGCAGGAAGGCTTCGCGGCCTTCCATGGCGATTTCTTCGAGCGTCTCGAGGCAGTCGGCCGGGAAGCCCGGGCAGACCACGTCCACGCGCTTCACGCCGGAGGCGCCGAGTTCGCGCAGCGTTGGCTCGGTGTAGGGCTCCAGCCACTTGGCCTTGCCGAAGCGCGACTGGAAGGTCACGCGGTACTGCGTGCTCGAAAGGCCCAGCCGTGCCGCGAGCAGGCGTGCGGTTTCGAGGCACTGCGCCTGGTACGGGTCGCCCAGCGCGATGTTGCGCGCGGGAATGCCGTGGAAGCTCATCAGCAGCACCTCGCCACGGCCGTCGGTCTTCCAGTGCTTCTCGATGCTCTGCGCCAGCGCCTCGATGTACGCGGGGTCGTCGTGGTAGTCGTTGACGAAGCGGAATTCGGGCACGCGGCGCTGCTTGCGGCTCCAGGCGTTCACCGCGTCGATCACGCTCGCGGTGGTCGTGCCCGAGTACTGCGGGTAGGCCTGCAGCAGCAGCACGCGGGTGGCGCCATCGGCCTGCAGCGCGTCGAGCCGGGAGGCGATGGAGGGGCTGCCGTAGCGCATCGCGTCGCGCACCGTCACGCGATGGCCGCGCTCGCCGAGCCAGCCGGCCAGCAGCGTGGCCTGCTTCTGCGTCCATACCTTGAGCGGCGAGCCTTCGCGCATCCAGATGCTTGCGTACTTGGCGGCCGACTTGGCAGGCCGCGTGCGAAGGATGATGCCGTGCAGGATCGGTGCCCACAGCACCTTCGGGATCTCGACCACGCGCGGGTCGCCCAGGAAGTCGGCGAGGTAGGGGCGCACGGCGGCCGCGGTGGGGGCGTCGGGCGAACCGAGGTTGCACCAGAGCACCGCAGTGCGGGGGGCACTTGAGGAACCGGGGGTACTCGGAGAGGCGTTCTCTTGGGTCGAAGGCATGCGATATTCTCAGGCATGACTTCCGCTTCCCCGGTGCCCGCGGGCGCCGCGCCTCTCGATCTCAAGCGCATCTCGGCGATCTCGCTGGACCTCGACGACACCCTCTGGCCGATCTGGCCGACCATCGAACGCGCCGAGGCCGTGCTGCATGCGTGGCTGCTGCGCGAGGCACCAAAGACGGCCACGCTGCTGATGACGCCAGGCATCCTGCGCGAGCTGCGCGAAGCCACCGCCAAGGAGCGCTCAGACCTCGCGCATGACCTGAGCGCGCTGCGCCGCGAGTCGATCCGCACCGCACTCACCCGCGCGGGCGAAGACCCGGCGCTGGCCGAGCCGGCCTTCGACGCCTTCTTCGCCGAGCGCCAGCGCGTGACGCTGTACGACGACGCGCTGCCGGCGCTGAAGTGGCTCAGCGAACGCTATCCGCTGGTGGCGGTCTCCAACGGCAACGCCGACATCCACAAGACCGGCGTGGGCCGCTGGTTCCGCACCGCCTTCAACGCACGCGCCTTCGGCAGCGGCAAGCCGCACGCGCCCATCTTCCGCGCGGCCGCCGCGTCGGTCGGCCTGCTGCCCAAGGACGTGCTGCACGTGGGCGACGATGCCGAGCTGGACGTGGTCGGTGCGCTCAATGCCGGCATGCAGGCTGCCTGGCTGGTGCGCGACGAACGCCCCTGGGTGCACGGCGCGCGGCCGCAGCTGATCGTGCCGAACCTGCACGCGCTGTGCGTGGCGCTGGGCGGCTGAGGCGTCAGCTGAAGACCGGGCGGAAGAAGCTGCGTTCGTAGCTCACGATGCAGCGGGTTTCTTCCGCGTACTTGAACGCGGCCTGGCATTCCGGGTCCTGCATCGAGTCGGCGCGGTACTTCTCGTAGGCGGCCAGGCTCGGGAAGGTGAACATCGCGAGCGCCACGTTGTTCGTGCCCTCCGAGGGCAGGAAGTAGCCGTGGTGCTTGCCGCCGAATTTCTCGACCAGTGGAATCCAGAGCTTGCCGTAGTGCTCGAACTCCTTGAGCTTGTAGGCGTCGACGATGTATCGCAGGTAGCAGGTGACCATGGTGTCCGTTTTTCCGTGATGCGGGCCGAGGGGTATTGGCGCGGCGTCTGCAGCCGCGCGCCGGGCTGACTATAGTTTCCCGGCTGTCTCAACGTCTTGCGGCTTCGCGCCGGGCAGGAACCCCAAAGTGCATTTCTCCAACTGGCTCATCTTCTGCAGCGTCACGCTGCTCGTCGTTTTCACCCCGGGGCCGGCCGTGCTGCTCGCGGTCTCGAACTCGATGAGCGTCGGCCCGCGACGCGCGATGATCAGTTCGCTGGGCAATGCGGCCGGGCTCTTCATGGTGTCTGCCGCCGCGATGGCCGGACTGGGCGTGGTGCTCTCCACCTCGGCGCATGCCTTCATGGTGCTGAAGCTGGCCGGCGCGGCCTACCTGATCTACCTGGGCATCAAGCAGTGGCGCAGCCAGGGCAGCGTGTTCGCCGACGTGCAGGGCAGCCAGGGCGGCGCGGCACCGCGTTCGAGCTGGCGCCTCTTCGGCCACGGGATGACGGTGGCGCTGACCAACCCCAAGGGCATTCTTTTCTTCTCCGCGCTGTTCCCGCAGTTCCTCACGCAGGACGCGCCGATGCTCACGCAGTTCGCGGTGCTGACCGGCACCTTCGCGGCGGCATCGGTGGTCGCGCATTCGTTCTACGTGCTGCTGGCGCGGCTGCTGCGCAAGCAGCTCTCCGATCCGCGCCGCACGCGCATCTTCAACAAGGTGTCGGGCGGGGCCTTCGTGCTGCTGGGGCTGAGCCTGCTTCGGCTGCGCAACAAGGCGGCCTGATCTCGCTTCCGCTCAGTCGAGCGCGAAGCGTTCGCGCAGCGCCGCGCAGAAGTCGGCGGTGCCGCCGATGGAGAGTGTGATGGTGTCGTAGCGCGGGTCGTCCTCGCTCGACTCCTGCAGGTCGTAATCCCACATCCCGCCTTCGTCAAGGGCGCCGCGCGCATCGGGAAAGGCGGCCTCGGCCCACGCGAGCACGAGTTCGACTTCGGCGCGCACCTCGTGCGTTTTCTCGGGCGAGGTCGAGGCCATGGCGTCGAAGGTGCCGTGGCCTTCGGTGTCTTCGCTGTAGTCGAAGTCGAGGTAGCGCAGTCCGGTCGTCATGGCGTCAATCCAGTGATCTGGCGGCGGCGAGCCCGCTGAGCACCGCGCCTTCGAGCGTGGCGGGGTAGGGGCCTTCGATGTAGTCGCCGCAGGCTTGCAGGCCCGGTGCGATGACCGAGTGCGGCCGCACGAGGCCGGGCGTGCAGGCGAAGGTGGCGCGTTTCTCGACCACGGTCTGCACCAGCTGCAGGTTCGATTGGCCCAGCTGGGCGGCGGCTTGTGCGATGACTTGTTCTTCCAGCACCTCGCGCGACGCCTCGTTCGCGCTCACGACCATCGCGAGCACGCCCTGCATGCCGCCGAGCCGGCTCCTGTCGAAGGCGAACTGGGCCGGTGCCGTGGCCGGATCGCTGCGAAGCGCGAGCATCGGCTCGGCCAGCGGCCTGGCGCCACGCACGTAGACGGTCGCGATGGCCTCGAAGCGCAGCGCCTCGGTGGTTTCGCACCAGCGGTCCGCAGGCAGGCCCGAGGCGCGGACCAGCCGCGCCGCGTCCCAGGGCGCGCAGGCCAGCACGACCTGGTCGAAGGCTTCTCCGTCGACCTGCCATTGCCCGGCTTCGGATGCGATGGCACGCACGCGCGTGCCGATGCGCACCGTGGCGCCTTGCTGCGTCAGCCAGCGGATCGCGGCATCGGGCAGCAGAGCCCCAAGATCGGCGCGCGGCAGCAGCAGGTCGGCGCCGCCGCTTCCGCTGAACAGCGCGTCCTTCAGCACGCGCAGGAAGACTTCACCGCTCGATTGCGCCACGGGCGTGTTGAGCGCGGAAACGCAAAGCGGCTCGATCAGCTCCTGCATCACGCGCGGCGTAAGCCCGTCGCACAGATCGGCAACCGTCGTGCCGCGCTCGCAGCGAAAGCCCGAGAGCCGCCAGCCGATGGCGGTGCGCAGCAGCGACGACCTGTCGCGCCACGTCCAGCCGCGCGCCGTGAAGATGCCCGCCAGCAGATCGAGCGGCGCAGGCAGCCGCGGCAGCTTCAGCCCGCCGCCATCGGCGAAGCGCAGCGAAAGAGGCAGCCGCAGCAGCGCGCCTTCGACGTCGACGCCCACATCGCGCATCAGCTGCAGCGTGGCGGTGTACGCGCCGATCAGGATGTGCTGGCCGTTGTCCAGCGCCAGCCCGTGCATGTTGTCGACCCGCCGCGCCCGCCCGCCCGGCGTGTGCGCAGCCTCGAACAGCGTGACGGCATGGCCGAGGCGCGTGGCCTCCACCGCGCACGCAAGGCCGGCCCAGCCGGCGCCGATGACGGCGGTCTTCTTCTTGCTCAAGCTCAGATGCGTCCGAGGGCTTGGACTTTCCAAGCCAGCCAGAGCTTGCGCACCGGCGTCAGGCTCACGCGCTGGTTCAGCACCTGGAAGTTGTCGCGTTCGATCTCGCGCAGCAGGGTGCGGTAGATGCTGGCCATCATCAGGCCGGGCTTCTGCGAGCGGCGGTCGGCCAGTGGGAGCAGGGCGAGCGCTTCGTCGTAGGCGGCGTGGGCGCGGGCGGCCTGGAACTTCATCAGCTCGACGAAGCGCTCGGAGTGCACGCGGTTCAGGAGCTCGTGCGCCTTCACGTCGAATTTCTGCAGCTCGTTGACTGGCAGGTAGATGCGGCCGCGCAGGGCGTCTTCACCCACGTCGCGCAGGATGTTGGTGAGCTGCAGCGCCAAACCGAGCTTGTGGGCGTAGGCGGTGGTCTGGGCATCGGTCTGGCCGAAGATGCGGGCGGCGACCTCGCCGACCACGCCGGCCACGAGGTGGCAGTAGCGCGAGAGGCCCTGGAAGTCGAGATAGCGCGTCTGGTCGAGGTCCATCTGGCAGCCGTCGATTACCTCGTTGAGCTGGCACGCCTCGATGCCGTAGGCCGCGGCGTGCGGCATCAGCGCCTGCATCACCGGATGGCGAGGCGTACCGGCGAACGACTGGGCAACCTCGGTGCGCCACCAGGCGAGCTTGGTGGCGGCCACGCCCGGGTCGCTGACCTCGTCGACCACGTCGTCGACTTCGCGGCAGAAGGCATAGAAGGCCGTGATCGCGGCGCGGCGCGGCTTGGGAAGGAACAGGAAGGCGTAATAGAAACTGCTGCCCGAGGCGGCGGCCTTGTCTTGCACGTATTGCTCGGGGGTCATCGGGGAGGCGCTGCTTTCATGGGGCGTGATTGTCTCCGCATCCGCAGGGCCTTCCAGAGCAGCACCGGCGCGTCGAGCTTGCCGATGGCGGGGCGCTGGGTGAAGGTGTCGAAGCCCAGGTCCTGGATCTTGTCGAGGATGCGCAGGCCGCCCTGCACCACGAAGCGCAGCTCCCAGCCTGCGCGGCCGGGCAGGCGGTGCACGAGGGGGGCCCCCTCGGTCATGAGCTCGCGTGCCCAGTGCGATACGACTGCTATCAAATTGATAGCTTCCTGCGGAGGCTCCGCGCGCGAAAGCGGCGCGAAGACCTTGAAGTTCTCGGGCGAGAGGCTGCGCCGGTCGCAGTCGGTCAGCGGAAAGTAGAAGCGGCCGCGCGGCAGGTCGACGCTCGGGTCCTGCCAGAAATTGATGAGCTGCAGGGCGCTGCAGATGGCGTCGCTCTGAGCCAGCGCCTCGGCGTCGTGCACGCCGTAAAGATGCAGCAGCAGGCGGCCGACGGGGTTGGCGGAGCGGCGGCAGTAGTCGAGCAGCTCTGCGCGGTCGGCATAGGTGCCGCGGTCGCGGGTTTTCTCGATGTCCTGCATGAAGGCGCTCAGCAGGTCGGCGAGCAGGTCCTCGGGCAGGCCGTGCCGGGCGATGCTGTGGGCCAGCGGGCCGAACACATGGGGCCAGCGCGATTCGGGGAGCACTTCGCCCCGAGCGGCGGCGGCCAGTTCTTCGCGGTAGGCGCGCAGTTCGGCAAGGCGCTCGGCGGGCGAGGCGCTGCCTTCATCGGCGATGTCGTCCGCGGTGCGCGCGAAGTGGTAGATCGCGGCGATCGGCGGGCGCAGATGCGGCGGGCATAGCCAGGAGGCTACGGGGAAGTTTTCGTAGTGCGCCGGCGGCGCGGCATGTTGGGGAGTGGCGGGCACGCCACGATTGTCAGCGACGGCGCAATGCCCCGGCACTATGCTCGCAGCGTCGCCACTACGAACTTCCCGCTTCATGAAAGCATCCGCTCCGGCTCCCGGGTCCCAGGTTTCAGCGTACGGCGAGGCGGCGCACCCGACGGGCCCGGCGCTCATGGTGGCGGCGCTGGGCGTCGTGTTCGGCGACATCGGCACCTCGCCGCTGTACGCCTTCAAGGAAACGATGAACCCCGAGCACGGCGTGCCGTTCACGCCCGATTCGGTGCTGGGGCTGCTCTCGCTGATCTTCTGGGGGTTGATGTTCGTGGTCACGCTGAAGTACGTGGTGTTCGTGCTGCGCGCCGACCACGACGGCGAGGGCGGCATCCTGGCGCTGCAGGCGCTCGCGCGCAGCGCCGTCGCGGGGCCGAAGACCAGGCCGTGGGTGTGGAACGCCATCGGGCTGCTGGGGCTGGTGGGCGCGGCCATGTTCTACGGCGACAGCCTGATCACGCCGGCCATTTCCGTGCTGTCGGCGGTCGAGGGGCTGGAGGTGCAGGCGCCGGTGCTGCAGCGCGCGGTGCTTCCGATCACGGTGGTGATCCTGATCGCGCTCTTCATGGTGCAGAAGAAGGGCACGGGCACGGTCGGCAAGATCTTCGGGCCGGTCATGCTGCTGTGGTTCATCGTGCTGGCGGCAGCCGGTGCTTGGCAGGTGCTGCAGCAGCCTCAGGTGCTGGCGGCGCTCGATCCGCGGCGCGCCCTGGGATTCCTGGTCGAGCACCGGGCGCAGTCGCTGGCGGTGTTGGGCGCGGTGTTTCTGGCCTTCACGGGCGGCGAGGCACTCTATGCGGACATGGGGCACTTCGGTGCCAAGCCGATCCGGCTGGCGTGGCTCTTCATCGCGCTGCCGGGGCTGGTGCTGAACTATTTCGGGCAGGGCGCGCTGGTGCTGGCGAACCCGGCGGCCATCGACAACCCGTTCTTCCGCTTGTTTCCCTCGTGGGGCGTGCTGCCGATGGTGGTGCTGGCTGCGATGGCGACGGTGATTGCCTCGCAGGCGGTGATTTCGGGCGCCTTCTCGCTCACGGCGCACGCGATGCGCATGGGCTATCTGCCGCGCATGCGGGTGATCCAGACCTCGGGCACGGCCATCGGGCAGATCTACGTGCCGGCGGTCAACTGGCTGCTGATGGTGGGCGTGCTGCTGCTGGTGCTGGGCTTCCGCAGCTCGGGGGCGTTGTCGGCGGCGTACGGCATCGCGGTGTCGATCACGATGGTGACGACCACGCTGCTGGCCGGCATCGTGGCCTGGGGGCTGTGGCGCTGGAACAAGGTGGCGGTGGTGATCGGCGTGGCGGCCTTCGCGGTGGTCGACCTGACTTTCGTGATCGCCAACAGCCTGAAGGTGGCCGAGGGCGGCTGGCTCACTCTGGCGGTCGCGGCCGTGGTGATGGTGCTCTTCACCACCTGGTCGAAGGGGCGCCGGCTGGGGCTGGAGGCTGCCGCGGCCGAAAGCCTGCCGTTGCGGCCCTTCGTCGAATCGCTGGCGCAGCACATGCCGCATCGGGTGAGCGGCACGGCGGTGTTCCTGAACCCCGACGCCACGGCGGTGCCGCACGCGCTGCTGCACAACCTCAAGCACAACCAGGTGCTGCATGAGCAGGTGATCGTGCTGCGCGTGCTGCCCTGCGACACGCCGCGCGTCGATGCGCGCATCCGCATCGAGGCCGAGCAGCTGATGGAGGGCATCTGGATGGTCACCGCGCGCCACGGCTTCATGGAGCGGCCCGACGTGCCGGAATTCATCCGCATCCTGGCCTACCAGAAGACGCTGGCGATCGATTCGATGAAGACTTCGTACTTCGTCTCGCGGGCCTCGGTGGGCGAGGAGAACCTGCCGGGCATGAACCCGATCCGGCGCGCGCTCTTCGGCTGGCTGCAGCGCAATGCGGGGCGGGCTTCCGACTATTTCGAGCTGCCCGACAACCGCCTCGTGGAGATGGGCCAGCGCACCTAGAAAGCGGCAGGTGGAAGGGCGGTGACAGGCCCTAGTGACCAACGGGTCATTGACACTGGTTCACGTTTACCCTAGATTACTAACCAGTGGGTCAGTAATGACTCGGTTCGTCCTATCCAGGGTGTCTCATGACCGCCTCCGCCGTCTTCTCGTCCCGTGTGCGCAGCGCCGCCTGGCTGCTGCTTCCCGCCGTCTTTCTGGCCGGCTGCTCCCCCAAACCCGCGGCCGAAGATCCCGTCCGGGCGGTCAAGTTCGTGACCGTGGGCGCGAGCGAATTCGATGCCCAGCCCGAGTTCTCGGCCGAGGTGCGAGCCCGGGTCGAATCGCGCCTGGGCTTCCGCGTCGGGGGCAAGATCACCAGGCGCCAGGCCGAGCTCGGCCAGCATGTGCAGGCAGGGCAGGTACTTGCCCAGCTCGATCCGCAGGACTATCGCCTCGCCGCCGAAGCGGCACGCGCCCAGCAGGCCGCCGCGCTGACCAACCGTGACCTGGCGGCGGCCGACCTCAAGCGCTACACCGAGCTGCGCGCCCAGAACTTCATCAGCGGCGCCGAGCTGGAGCGCCGCGAAACCACCTGGAAGGCCGCGCAGGCCCAACTCGAACAGGCGCAGGCGCAACTCGCCTCGCAGGGCAACCAGGCCAACTACACGACGCTGGTGGCCGACGTGGCCGGCATCGTCACCGCCATCGAGGCCGAACCCGGCCAGGTCGTGCAGGCTGGCACGCCGGTCGTACGCATCGCCCAGGACGGCGCGCGCGACGTGGTGTTCGCGGTGCCTGAAGACCGCGCCACGCTGATCAAGGCCGGCTCACCCGTCACGGTGCGCGGCTGGTCCGGCGGCAATGAGCTGCAGGGCCAGGTTCGCGAGGTGGCGGCCAGCGCCGATGCGGTCACCCGCACCTATTCGGTCAAGGTTTCCATCGACGCGGCCACCGCGCCGCCGCTGGGTGCCACGGTCTACGCGCGTCCGCAGGCGCTGGCGCATTCCGCCGCCACGGTGATGAAGCTGCCGACCAGCGCGCTGCGCCAGGAAGGCAAGGGCTCGGCCGTGTGGGTGCTCGACAAGTCGACCATGACGGTGCGTTCGCAGACTGTGCAGGTGGCCACCGCCGACGGCAATGAGGCCGTGATCGCCGGCGGCATCTCGCCCGGCATGATGGTCGTGGCGGCCGGCGTGCACGTGCTGTCGCCGGGGCAGAAGGTCACCATCTACCAGTCCAGGGAGGCGGCTGCTGCCGCCGCCAATGCAGGTGCCAAGGAGTCGGCGCAGCCCGTCACGGCTGTGGCTGCGACGAACAAGGAGATCGCATCGGGTGCCGCCAAATGAGCGGCGGCGCGGCGAAATCCACCGACAAGCCCTCCGGCTTCAATCTCTCCAAATGGGCGCTGGACCACGCGCCCCTCACGCGCTACCTGATGGTGGTGCTGATGGTGCTGGGCGCCTTCGCGTACTTCCAGCTCGGGCAGGACGAAGACCCGCCCTTCACCTTCCGCGCGATGGTGGTTCGCACCTACTGGCCCGGCGCCACCGCGCAGCAGGTGGCCGAGCAGGTCACCGACAAGCTCGAGCGCACGCTGCAGGAAGCGCCTTACGCCGACAAGATCCGCAGCTATTCGAAGCCCGGCGAGTCGCAGATCATCTTCAACATCAAGGACTCGTCGAAGTCCACCGAGGTGGCCAACGTCTGGTACACGGTGCGCAAGAAGATCGGCGACATGCGCGCCACCTTGCCGGCCGGCGTGCAGGGGCCGTTCTTCAATGACGACTTCGGCGATGTCTATGGCGTGATCTACGCGCTGGAGAGCGAAGGCTTCAGCTACGCCGAGCTCAAGACGATGGCCGACGACGTGCGCCAGCAGCTGCTGCGCGTGAAGGACGTTGCCAAGGTCGACCAGTTCGGTGTGCAGGACGAGAAGGTCTACATCGAGATCTCGCAGAAGCGCCTGGCGCAGCTGGGGCTGGATTTCAACGCCGTGCTCTCGCAGCTCGGCTCGCAGAACGCCATCGAGAGCGCGGGCACGATCCAGTCGCCGCTGGACGTGGTGCAGGTGCGCGTCGCGGGCCAGTTCACCAGCGTCGACCAGCTGCGCGAGATGCCCATCCGCGGCAGCTCGGGCAACCAGCTCAAGCTCGGCGACATCGCCGACATCCATCGCGGCTACATCGATCCGCCGTCGGTCAAGGTGCACCACCAGGGCAAGGAAGTGATCGCGCTGGGCGTGTCGATGGCCAAGGGCGGCGACATCATCGCGCTGGGCAAGGCGTTGAAGGCCACCGCCGTGACCATCGGGCAGCGCCTGCCGGCCGGCGTGAAGCTGGCGCAAGTGCAGGACCAGCCGGTGGCGGTGGCGAGCTCGGTCAACGAATTCGTGGGCGTGCTGATCGAGGCCGTGGCCATCGTGCTGGCCGTGAGCATCATCTCGCTGGGCCTGCACAAGGGCGGGCGCTTCGGCTGGTACATCGACATGCGCCCGGGGCTGGTGGTGGCGATCACCATTCCGCTGGTGCTGGCCGTGACCTTCCTCGCGATGAACTACTTCGGCATCGGGCTGCACAAGATATCGCTGGGCTCGCTCATCATCGCGCTGGGCCTGCTGGTTGACGACGCGATCATCGCGGTCGAGATGATGGTGCGGAAGATGGAGGAGGGCTACGACAAGGCCCGCGCCGCCACCTATGCCTACGACGTCACGGCCAAGCCGATGCTCACGGGCACGCTCATCACGGCGGCGGGCTTCCTGCCGATCGGGCTGGCGAAGTCGGTGACGGGCGAGTACACCTTCGCCATCTTCGCGGTGACGGTGATCGCGCTGGTGCTGTCGTGGATCGTCTCGGTGTACTTCGTGCCGTACCTCGGCACGCTGCTGCTCAAGGTGAAGCCGCACGACGCGAACGCGCCGCCGCACGAGCTCTTCGACTCGCCGTTCTACAACGCCTTCCGCCGCTCGGTGAACTGGTGCGTGCAGCACCGCTGGATGACCATCGGCGCCACGGTGCTGATCTTCGCGCTGGGCATCTTCGGCATGGGCAAGGTGCAGCAGCAGTTCTTCCCGGATTCGAGCCGGCCGGAGATCCTGGTCGACCTCTGGTTCCCGGAGGGCACCTCGTTCGCCGCGAACGAGGAGGTGGCCAAGCGCGTCGAGAAGCGCGTCATGCAGGAGGCCGGCGTGAGCACCGTCAGCACCTGGATCGGTTCCGGCGTGCCGCGCTTCTACCTGCCGCTGGACCAGGTGTTTCCGCAGACCAACGTGTCGCAGCTGATCGTGCTCGCCAAGGACCTGAAGGTGCGCGAGACGCTGCGCATCAAGCTGCCGCAGGTGCTGGCACAGGAGTTCCCCGAGGTGCGCGGCCGCGTCAAGCTGCTGCCCAACGGGCCGCCGGTGCCGTACCCGGTGCAGTTCCGCGTGATCGGCCCCGACCCGGCGCTGCTGCGAGGCCATGCCGACGAGGTGAAGGCCGTGCTGCGCGACAACGCCAACATGCGTGGCGTGAACGACAACTGGAACGAGTCGGTGAAGGTGATCCGCCTCGAGATCGACCAGGCCAAGGCGCGCGCGCTCGGCGTGACCAGCCAGGCCATCGCGCAGGCCTCGAAGACCATGTTCAGCGGCACCACTGTGGGCCAGTACCGCGAGAACGACCTGCTGATCGACATCGTGCTGCGCCAGGCGCCCGACGAGCGCCAGGCCATCTCGGACATCGGCAACGCCTATATCCCGACGACCTCGGGCCGCTCGATCCCGCTCACGCAGATCGCCAAGCCGGTGTTCACCTGGGAGCCGGGCGTGATGTGGCGCGAGAACCGCGACTACGCCATCACCGTGCAGGGCGACGTGGTCGAGGGCCTGCAGGGCGCGACCGTGACGGCACAACTGCTGCCGACACTGCGCGAGCTGGAAGCCGGCTGGGTCGCGGCCGGGCAGGGCGCCTACCGCATCGAGGTAGCGGGCGCGGTCGAGGAAAGCAGCAAGGGCTCGGCCTCCATCGTGGCGGGCGTGCCGATCATGCTGTTCCTGGTGTTCACGCTGCTGATGCTGCAGCTGCACAGCTTCAGCCGCTCGCTGCTGGTGTTCATCACCGGCCCGATGGGCATTGCCGGCGTGGCCGGCGCACTGCTGGTGCTGAACCGGCCCTTCGGCTTCGTTGCGCTGCTGGGCGTGATCGCGCTGATGGGCATGATCCAGCGCAACGCCGTGATCCTGATCGACCAGATCGAGCTCGACCGCGCGGCGGGCGTGCCGGCGTGGGACGCGATCGTGGAATCGGCGGTGCGGCGTCTGCGGCCCATCGTGCTGACGGCGGCCGCGGCGGTGCTGGCGATGATCCCGCTGTCGCGCAGCGTGTTCTGGGGGCCGATGGCCGTCGCAATCATGGGCGGCCTGATCGTGGCAACGGTGTTGACCCTGCTTGCACTGCCCGCGATGTACGCCGCCGCATTCCGTGTGAAGCGCGAGCCGGAAACGCAGCCGATTAGCGTCTAAAATCGCTGGCTGACCGATTTCAAGCGGATGGTCTTTGGCCCACGGGAATCCGTGATGCCGAAAGCCCGTCCGCTTTTGCATTCACCTGAAAAAAGATTGGCATCGCGCGGGTGGCGAAATTGGTAGACGCACCAGGTTTAGGTCCTGACGTTCGCAAGAACGTGCCGGTTCGAGTCCGGCCCCGCGCACCAGCCCTGCTATGTAGCCTGATCTATCGAGCAGTGAAAAAGCCCCGTTTCGTGAGGAACGGGGCTTTTTCTTTTTAGCCGGCTCTTATTACCAGTCGTTGTCGCCGCTGCTGCTGTCGCCGCCGCTGTCGAAACTGCCGCTGCCGCTCGAGTCGTCCCAGGAGCTCGTGTCCTTGATGCCGAAGTCGTTGTCGACGATGCGTTCGGGCTCCGGGGTGGTCGACGAGGGCCAGAGGCCGCGGCCCATTTCGGTGTTTCCGTTGTCGGCGATGCGGGTCGTGCCGCTGTCCCTGTTGTCGATCACGTTGTTGTCGCTACCGTGCATCCAGTGGCGCACCGCCTCTTGCGCGACCATCGCGCCGACGCCCACGGCTGCACCTGTGGCAAGGGCCGAGCCGAGGCCCATGCCGGGGCTGGCGGCGGGCGGTGGCGCGGGCGTCCAGTTGCCGCCTGGGCCGTAGCTTCCATAGCCTGCCGGCGCGCCCTGCATGCCGGGCATGCCCGGTGCGGGGCCGTACGACGGGGCGACCGGTGCCGCGGGCGGCGCAACCCGGCGCCGGAAGGCGAGGTAGCCGACGACCAGCAGCCCCAGCAGGGCGATGGGCATCCACGGCACGGAACTCGTTCGGCTCTCGGCGGCGCGCGGTGCTGGCGCAGCGGGCTCGCTCACGCGGGAGGGCGTGCTCCTGGCCTGCGGCACCGGCTTGTCGAGCTTGTTCGCGAGCCGTTCGACGGCCTCGGGCTTGGCGAAGTCGAGTTCGGGCGACAGCGTCTTCGCCTTCGCGAGTTCGCTTCTCGCGTCGTCGAGCTTGCCTTCGGCCGCGAGCAGCTCGGAGTGCACGAAATGCGCCTTGGCGCTGTTGGGGTGGTCCTTCAGCACCTTCGCGATCATCGCGTCGGCGTCGGATATCCGGCCGCCGTTGGCGGCCTCGTAGATCTGCTGGATGGTCGGCTCTTTCGGAGTCGGCGCGTCGGTCTTGGCCTGCGCGAGGGAGGGCATGCCGAACGCCACGGCAAGGCTGAGGGCGAGGGCGGCAAACATTCGCTGGAGCATGAGAATTTTCCTGTGCATCCCTGTGAGGGAGGATGAATCGAGAGTCACTGTACGAGCTGAATATTGGCCAAACCTGACCGCTGTTCGCTCCGCGCTTCAACCCCGTGAAAACCCGCTTTCCCGCCGGATTAGAATCCCGGGTTGCCCAGTTTTGCAGGCGGCACCCGCGTGCCTCCGCATAAATCCCGCCAGCGCGTGTAAGTCCTTGATCTGTATTGATAAAAAAGATGCAGGCCCCGCGCACAGCCCCCTTACCAGGAAGACATCATGACCGTGACCGTTGAAACTCTCGAGAAGCTCGAACGCAAGATCACGCTGACCCTGCCGGTCGGCACCATCCAGTCCGAAGTCGATTCGCGCCTCAAGAAGCTTGCGCGCACCGTCAAGATGGACGGCTTCCGTCCCGGCAAGGTGCCGATGAACGTCGTGGCCCAGCGCTATGGCTACTCGGTGCACTACGAAGTCATGAACGACAAGGTCGGCGAGGCCTTCTCGCAAGCCGCGAACGAAGCCAAGCTGCGCGTCGCCGGCCAGCCCCGCATCACCGAGAAGGAAGAGTCGCCCGAAGGCCAGCTGGCTTTCGACGCCGTCTTCGAAGTGTTCCCCGACGTCAAGATCAACGACCTGTCGGGCGCCGAAGTCGAGAAGCTCTCGGCCGAAGTCGGCGAAGAAGCCATCGACAAGACCCTGGACATCCTGCGCAAGCAGCGCCGTACCTTCGCCCAGCGCGCGCAAGACGCCGTGGCACAGGACGGTGACCGCGTGACGGTCGACTTCGAAGGCAAGATCGACGGCGAGCCCTTCCAGGGCGGCAAGGCCGAAGACTTCCAGTTCGTCGTCGGCGAAGGCCAGATGCTGAAGGAATTCGAAGACGCCGTGCGCGGCATGAAGTCGGGCGACAGCCGCACCTTCCCGCTGTCGTTCCCGGCCGACTACCACGGCAAGGACGTGGCCGGCAAGCAGGCCGACTTCCTCGTCACCGTGAAGAAGATCGAAGCCTCGCACCTGCCCGAAGTCAACGAGCAGCTCGCCAAGTCGCTCGGCATCGCCGAAGCCACCGTCGAAGGCCTGCGCGCCGACATCAAGCGCAACCTCGAGCGCGAAGTGAAGTTCCGCCTGCTGGCGCGCAACAAGAATGCCGTGATGGACGCCCTGGTGGCCAACGCCGAGCTCGACCTGCCCAACGCCAGCGTGCAGTCCGAAGTCAGCCGCATGGTCGAAGGCGCCCGCGCCGAGCTGAAGCAGCGCGGCATCAAGGACGCCGACAAGGCCCCGATCCCCGACGAAGTGTTCCGTCCGCAAGCCGAGCGCCGCGTGCGCCTGGGCCTGGTGGTGGCCGAACTGGTGCGCGCCAACAACCTGCAGGCCAAGCCCGAGCAGATCAAGGCCCACATCGACGAGCTGGCCGCCAGCTACGAAAAGCCGGCCGACGTGGTGCGCTGGTACTTCAGCGACAACAACCGCCTGGCCGAAGTCGAAGCCGTGGTCATCGAGAACAACGTGACCGATTTCGTGCTGGGCAAGGCCAAGGTCAACGAAAAGTCGGTCTCGTTCGACGAACTGATGGCTCAGCAGCAAGGCTGATTTCCCAAGCCGCCCGCTACGCCGATGGGGCTTGTGCTTTGCGGCACGAGCCCCATTTCACTCAGGCGTACAGTTCAGAAACAGCGAACGATCCCATTTCTCGGAGAGCAAATTCATGAGCGCACAGGAAACCCAGGCCCTCGGCATGATCCCGATGGTCATCGAGCAGTCGGGCCGCGGCGAGCGGTCTTACGACATCTACTCGCGTCTCCTCAAGGAGCGCATCATTTTCCTGGTGGGCGAGGTCAACGACCAGACCGCCAACCTCGTGGTGGCCCAGCTGCTGTTCCTCGAGAGCGAAAACCCGGACAAGGACATCTCGTTCTACATCAACTCCCCGGGCGGCAGCGTGAGCGCCGGCATGGCGATCTACGACACCATGCAGTTCATCAAGCCCGACGTGTCGACCATGTGCCTGGGTTTCGCGGCCAGCATGGGCGCCTTCCTGCTGGCGGCCGGTGAGAAGGGC
This sequence comes from Variovorax sp. TLI9-5A, assembly GCF_056867935.1. Classification (NCBI taxonomy): domain Bacteria; kingdom Pseudomonadati; phylum Pseudomonadota; class Betaproteobacteria; order Burkholderiales; family Comamonadaceae; genus Variovorax; species Variovorax sp. TLI9-5A. Next base: position 3,313,337 of record NZ_CP200310.1, read on the forward strand.
AAGCGCTTCTCGCTGCCCAACTCGAAGATCATGATCCACCAGGTGCTCGGCGGCGCACGCGGCCAGGCCACCGACATCGAGATCCACGCGCGCGACATCCTGCGCACCAAGGACCAGATGAACCGCATCCTGGCCGAGCGCACCGGCCAGCCGCTGGAAAAGGTCAAGGCCGATACCGAACGCGACTATTTCCTGACCGCCGACGAGGCCAAGGACTACGGCCTGGTGGACCAGGTCGTCGCCAAGCGCGGTTAAACGCCGGCGCCGCTGGCGCCAAATGGCAAAAAACGGCGTTTTCCACACGGGAAACGCCGTTTTTGTTTAGTTATCATTGTCCCTACCCTGTAACGAGGCAAAAGTCCATGGCCGATAAAAAAGGCTCCTCCAGCGAAAAAACGCTTTATTGCTCGTTCTGCGGCAAGAGCCAGCACGAGGTCAAGAAGCTGATCGCGGGCCCTTCGGTCTTCATCTGCGACGAGTGCATCGACCTTTGCAACGAGATCATCCGCGATGAACTCCCGGCGGGTGAGGAAGCGCGCGAGGCGCGCAACGACCTGCCGACGCCGCTGGAGATCAAGGCCAACCTCGACAACTACGTGATCGGCCAGGAGCCGGCCAAGCGCATGCTGTCGGTGGCCGTCTACAACCACTACAAGCGCCTGCGCCACAAGGAAAAGGCCAAGGGCGACGACGTGGAGCTCAGCAAGAGCAACATCCTGCTGATCGGCCCAACCGGTTCGGGCAAGACGCTGCTGGCGCAGACGCTGGCGCGCATGCTCGACGTGCCCTTCGTGATGGCCGACGCCACCACGCTGACCGAAGCCGGCTACGTCGGCGAGGACGTCGAGAACATCATCCAGAAGCTGCTGCAGAGCTGCAACTACGAAGTCGAACGTGCCCAGCGCGGCATCGTCTACATCGACGAAATCGACAAGATCTCGCGCAAGTCCGACAACCCCTCGATCACCCGCGACGTGTCGGGCGAGGGCGTGCAGCAGGCCTTGCTGAAGCTCATCGAAGGCACGATGGCCAGCGTGCCGCCGCAAGGCGGGCGCAAGCACCCGAATCAAGACTTCCTGCAGATCGACACGACCAACATCCTGTTCATCTGCGGCGGCGCGTTCGCGGGCCTCGAGAAGGTCATCGAAAACCGCACCGAGGCCTCGGGTATCGGCTTCGGCGCGTCGGTCAAGAGCAAGCAGCAGCGCAGCATCACCGAGGTGTTCCGCGAAGTCGAGCCCGAAGACCTGATCAAGTTCGGCCTGATCCCCGAACTCGTGGGCCGCATGCCCGTGGTCGCCTCGCTCGCCGAGCTTTCCGAAGACGCGCTGGTGCAGATCCTGACCGAGCCGAAGAACGCGGTGGTCAAGCAGTTCACCAAGCTTCTGCAGATGGAAGGCGTGGACCTCGAGATCCGTCCGGCGGCGCTCAAGGCGATCGCCCGCAAGGCGCTGGCCCGCAAGACCGGCGCGCGCGGTTTGCGCTCGATCCTTGAACAGTCGCTGATCGACACCATGTTCGAGTTGCCGAACGCGACCAATGTCGACAAGGTGGTGGTCGAGGAATCGACCATCGACGAAAACAAGCCCCCGCTGCTCGTGTACCGCGAAGCTGCGAAAAAGGCTTAAAGCCAAAGACGCGAAGGATCTGCATGTCTGGCCATACCCCTCTGCCTCCCGAAGCCCTCGACCTGCCGCTGCTGCCGCTGCGCGACGTCGTGGTGTTTCCCCACATGGTGATCCCGCTGTTCGTGGGTCGCTCCAAGAGCATCAAGGCGCTCGAACTGGCCATGGAGGCCGAGCGCCGCATCATGCTGGTGGCCCAGAAGGCCGCCGCCAAGGACGAGCCCTCGGTCGAGGACATGTTCGAGGTCGGCTGCGTCTCGACCATCCTGCAGATGCTCAAGCTGCCCGACGGCACGGTGAAGGTGCTGGTCGAGGGCCAGCAGCGCGCCCGCGTGAACCGCATCGATGACGGCGAGACCCACTTCTCGGCCAACGTGACGCCCGTCGAGGCGCCCGAAGGCGGCGAGAAGGGCACCGAGGTCGAGGCCCTGCGACGCGCGGTAATGCAGCAGTTCGACCAGTACGTCAAGCTGAACAAGAAGATCCCGCCCGAGATCCTGACCTCGATCTCGAGCATCGACGATCCGGGCCGCCTCGCGGACACCATCGCCGCGCACCTGCCGCTCAAGCTCGACAACAAGCAGGCCGTGCTCGACCTCGACGACGTCAAGGCGCGCCTGGAAAACCTGTTCGGCCAGCTCGAACGCGAAGTCGACATCCTGAACGTCGACAAGAAGATCCGGGGGCGTGTGAAGCGCCAGATGGAAAAGAACCAGCGCGACTTCTACCTCAACGAGCAGGTCAAGGCCATCCAGAAGGAGCTCGGCGAGGGCGAGGAGGGCGCGGACATCGAGGAGATCGAGAAGAAGATCAAGCTCGCGAAGATGTCCAAGGAAGGCCTGAAGAAGGCCGAGGGCGAGCTCAAGAAGCTCAAGCTCATGTCGCCCATGTCGGCCGAGGCCACCGTGGTGCGCAACTACATCGACGTGCTGATCGGCCTGCCCTGGAGCAAGAAGACCAAGATCAAGCACGACCTGGCCAATGCCGAGGCGGTGCTCAACGCCGACCACTACGGCTTGGAAAAAGTCAAGGACCGCATCCTCGAATATCTCGCGGTGCAGCAGCGCGTGGACAAGGTCAAGGCGCCGATCCTGTGCCTCGTGGGGCCTCCGGGCGTGGGCAAGACCTCGCTCGGGCAGTCGATCGCCAAGGCGACCGGCCGCAAATACACCCGCATGGCGCTGGGCGGCATGCGCGACGAAGCCGAGATCCGCGGCCACCGCCGCACCTACATCGGCGCGCTGCCGGGCAAGGTGTTGCAGGGGCTGAGCAAGATCGGCACGCGCAATCCGCTGTTCCTGCTCGACGAAATCGACAAGCTGGGCACGGACTTCCGCGGCGACCCTTCGAGCGCGCTGCTCGAGGTGCTCGACCCCGAGCAGAACCACACCTTCGGCGACCATTACGTGGAAGTCGACTTCGACCTGAGCGACGTGATGTTCGTCGCCACCTCGAACTCGATGAACATCCCGCCGGCGCTGCTGGACCGCATGGAAGTCATCCGCCTCTCGGGCTACACCGAGGACGAGAAGACCAACATCGCGATCAAGTACCTGCTGCCCAAGCAGATGAAGAACAACGGCGTGAAGGACGACGAGCTCGCTGTCACCGAAGAAGCGGTGCGCGACATCGTGCGCTACTACACGCGTGAAGCCGGCGTTCGTTCGCTCGAACGCGAGCTGTCCAAGATCTGCCGCAAGGTGGTTAAGGGCCTCCTGCTGAAGCAACTCACGCCGAAGGTCACGGTCACCGGCGCGAACCTCAACGATTTCCTCGGTGTGCGCAAGTTCACCTTCGGCCTGGCCGAGAAGCAGAACCAGGTCGGCCAGGTGGTCGGCCTCGCGTGGACCGAAGTCGGCGGCGACCTGCTGACGATCGAAGCGGTCACCATGCCCGGCAAGGGCGTGATCAGCCGCACCGGTTCGCTGGGCGACGTGATGAAGGAGTCGGTCGAGGCCGCGCGCACCGTGGTGCGCAGCCGCTCGCGCCGCCTGGGCATCAAGGATGAGGTGTTCGAGAAGCGCGATATCCACATCCACGTGCCCGATGGCGCAACGCCGAAGGACGGCCCGAGCGCCGGTGCAGCGATGACGACGGCCTTCGTGTCGGCGCTCACCGGCATCCCCGTGCGCGGCGACGTCGCGATGACGGGCGAGATCACGCTGCGAGGCGAGGTCACTGCCATTGGTGGACTGAAGGAAAAGCTGCTGGCGGCCCTGCGTGGCGGCATCAAGACCGTGCTGATTCCGGAAGAGAACGCCAAGGACCTGCAGGACATTCCCGAAAACGTGAAGAACGGCCTTGAGATCGTGCCCGTGAAGTGGATCGACAAGGTGCTCGAGATCGCTCTCGAGAAAACGCCCGAACCGCTGTCCGATGAGGAAGTGGCTGCATCCGCCGCTGCAATGGCCGAACTGGCCAAGCAGCGCGGTACTTCGCCGGCTTCTGAAGGCTCGGTCAAACACTGATCGGCGCCTTCAAGAGTTGCGGGGCCTCGAAGAATTGGTATATACTTCAAGGCTCGAAACGCGGGAATAGCTCAGTTGGTAGAGCGCAACCTTGCCAAGGTTGAGGTCGAGAGTTCGAGACTCTTTTCCCGCTCCAGTTTTGAAAAAGGGAAGCTCCAGCTTCCCTTTTTTTCGCTAGTTTGATTTCGTATTTCTGCGTGGCGCGATAGCAAAGCGGTTATGCAACGGATTGCAAATCCGTCTAGTCCGGTTCGACTCCGGATCGCGCCTCCACTCTTTCGGTTCAAACAGATTCGGCCCCGAATTCCAAGCCCCGCCAACCGACGTTGCCGGGGCTTGTTTTGTTTGGGTTATCGTCGATGTCCAACCTGACGCCCGGATGGTGAAATTGGTAGACACATCGGACTTAAAATCCGCCGCTTCCTTAATCGGGGCATACGGGTTCGACCCCCGTTCCGGGTACCAACTTACAAGGGAGCATTAGATGCCTCGCTACAACGCTCCATTTGAAATTCATGTGCACGGCGACGTGCCGCTGCGTTCGGACGTGACCTTCGAGCAGATCCAGGAAGCGCTCAAGCCGCTCTGGAAGTACGCTGGTGCCAAGTCGCTGGCCGACGGCGCGACCAGCTCCTACGAAGAAGAGCCCGGCATCCGCTACGAGCAGAAGGACCATGTGCTCCAGATGTGCTGGACCGTGGCCGGCGACGAAGACTTTCGCCAGGCGCTCGACGAGATGTGCATGGGCCTGAACGAGCTCTCCGAACGCGGCGCGGCCATCGAGGTCACCTTCTACGACACCGACTTCGACGAGGAAGAAGGCGATCCGGAAGAAGAGTCGCGCGACGACTTCCTGATGCTCTTCGTCGGCCCCAACCCGGCGGCGATCATGCAGGTGCAGCGCGACCTGCTGGTGGAAGACGTGGTCAACCTCATGGAGCGCCACTTCGACGGCTCCGAACTGGGCGGCGTGGTTGCCGAAATCGATCGCCTCTTCAGCGACCGTTTCGACGCACTCGTGAACTCGCTCGAAATAGGCAAGCGCCCGCGCGGCACCGGTGGTCCGGGCAGCGGGGGCAGCGGCGGTGGCCATGGCGGCGGCCGCCGTCCGCGCCACCTGCACTGACTACCTGACCGACGCCGCCCGCGGCACTCCGCGCATGGCCCTGTTCCCCGCCTCAGCGCTGCAACCGGGCGTGCGCAAGCGCGAGGTCTTCGGCTGGGCGATGTACGACTTCGCCAACTCTGGCTACACCACTGTCGTCATCACTGCAGTATTCGCCGCCTACTTCGTGGGCGGCATCGCCAAGGGTGCTCCATGGGCCGCCTTCGCGTGGACGGCCGCGCTCAGCACCTCTTACGCCATCGTGATGCTCACGATGCCCGCCATCGGCGCCTGGGCCGATCTGCGCGCGGCAAAGAAACGGGTCCTGGTTCTCGCAACCCTGGGCTGCGTTTTCGCGACGGCGGCGCTTGCCGTCACCCCCAGCTTCACCGGCGCCGGTGGCGTAGCGCTCGCGATGGCGCTGATCATCGTCTCCAACGCCTTCTATTCCTACGGCGAGTCCCTCACGGGCGCCTTCCTGCCCGAGCTGGCCACGGCCGAAGGCATGGGTAAGGTGAGCGGATGGGGCTGGGCCTTCGGCTATGTCGGCGGCATGCTGGCGCTGGGCATCTGCCTGGCCTATGTGCTGTGGTCCCAATCCAAGGGGCTGCCGGCGGCGCACTTCGTGCCCGTCACGATGCTGATCACGGCGGCCATCTACGGGCTCGCAGCCTGCGCGACCTTCGCGCTGCTGCCCGAGCGCGCGCAACCGCGTGCCACGGGCAGCGAGCAGGGTGCCTGGCAGCAGCTGCTCGTTACCTACCGGCAGGCGCGCTCGTACCGCGACTTCATGTGGCTGCTGGCTTGCACCGTCTGCTACCAGGGCGGCGTGGCTGTGGCCATCACCCTCGCTGCCATCTATGCGGAGCAGGTGATCGGTTTCGTGGCGAGCGAGACCATGGTGCTGATCTTCGTGCTCAACATCGCGGCCTCGCTGGGAGCCTTCGGCTTCGGCTATGTGCAGGACCGCATCGGCCACAAGATCTCGCTGGCCGGCACGCTCATCGCGTGGGTCGCGGTCTGCGTGATCGCCGCGCTGGTCACCACCAAGGGCGGTTTCTGGTGGGCAGCGACCATCGCGGGGCTGGCCATGGGATCGAGCCAGTCGGCCGGCCGCGCGATGACGGGCTACCTGGCGCCGCCGAAGCAGCTTGCAGAGTTCTTCGGGCTCTGGACCTTCGCAACGCGGCTGGCGAGCATCGTCGGCCCGCTGAGCTTCGGCGCCATCACCTGGATGTCCGGCGGCAACCAGCGCATCGCGATTCTTTCAACCACGGTGCTGTTCGTGGCGGGGCTGTTGCTGCTGCTGCCGATCGACATGCGGCGCGGCCGCCAGGCCGCGCTGCGCGCTTCCTCCTGACTGCCGCCGGCGATCAGGGCAGCTTGTCGCCGAACAGGCTGTCGTTGGTCAGCGGCCAGCCGACTTCCGGTGCATAGCGCACCGTCCAGTTCGCCGGGTCCTTCACGCGGGCCGCGAAGGCGGCGAGATCCGAACGGTCGAGCGAGCCGGTGTAGATCGCGTTGGTCTGGTTGGCGGGCGTGACCTTGAAGCTCATGCCCGTACCGGCTGTCGTGACGGCGTCGGGAATGGAGCCCGCGTCACCGCCCAGCGTGATGGTTGCAAGGTAGTCGCCGACGGCGGTGATCTGTCCCGCCACGCCGTCGCCCAACCCGGCGATGGTGCCGCCCGCGATGGCGTAGACGGTTTCCGACTTTCCGATGCCGCCCGGCGACCCGAGCGTGAAGCCCTTGTCCGCGATCGGATTGCCCGTCACGTCGGTCTGGATGGTCACGATGGTGCCGGCCGGCAGGTTGCGGTCGGCGGTCCAGAAGAAGGCCGTCTCGTTGGTGATGCCGGTGAACTCGTTCGTGCCCGTCTTGCGGTCGCGGTCGGTGAAGAGCACCTTCGTGCCGCCGTTCACCGCCTTCAGCAGCACGAAGGCGTAGGCGTCGGGCGCCTCGGCGTTGGCGGCCATGAAGAGCAGGTCGCCAGCGGCAAGCGTCGTGGCGCCGGCGGTCGTGGTGAAGCTCAGCTTCGTCGCGTCGCTGATGCTGGCGAAGGCGTTGCCGGCGGGGTCGGTGATGGCATTGCCATCGATGGTGACGTAGTAGCCGCTGCTCGCTGCCAGCGGCGCCGACGGGATCAGCTTCAGCTTGTTGAACGCCACCTGCAGGCGGGCGGCGGGGCTGTTTGCGTGGAAGGTCTCGACCACGCTGCCGTCGGCCTTGTGCAGCACGATGCTGCCCGAGCCCAGGCGCACGGCCTCGTTGAACGACAGCGTGATCGCGGTGTCGAGGTTTACGCCCACGAGACCGGCCGGCGTGGCCTTCTGCAGCTTCGGCGCGGTGGTGTCCACCAGCGGCGAGCCCAGGCGCACCACGAAGCCGTCGAACTTCTGGTCGGCGGCGGGCAGGTCCTTCGAGGCGGTCTTGCCGTCCCACTTGGTGTCGCCGTTGTCCAGCAGCAGCTGGACCTGCGTGCCGGCCTTCACCGGGCCCGGCACCTCGACCACGGATTCGAAGCTGCCGCCGGTTTCCTTGCGCAGCGCGTCGAGGTCGTTCGAAAGCTCGACCGGCGCGCTGTTCGGGTTGCCGTCCCATGCGAAGAGCGCGAAGTTGCGGTCCACCTCCGGCACGCCGGGGCCCGCGGGGCCGGCGACGATCAGGTAGTTGCCGTCGGTGCCCTTGTCGATCGAGCGGATGCCGCGGCCGCCGAGTTCGAGCTCGATGGGCGCGCCGAAAGTGGCCTGCGTGGCGGTGCCACCGACCAGCGCGGCGTAGTTCTGCACCGGCACGATCAACGCCTTGGAGCGCACCGTGGTACCCGTCTGCGGCGCGCGGAAGCCGAGCCACAGCGCGGTGTCGCCGGGCGAACTGGTCATGCCCTCGATGGAGAAGCCGTCGACCCGCTCGGGCGCGATGCCCGCCGCGGCCGACACGGCAAAGCCGAAACGGTTGGCGCCGAGGCCGTGCGCGTTGCCGGAGTCCCAGGCGATGAGCTGCGCTTCGAGCAGCGCGAACTGGCCGACGTAGTCGAAGGCGGTGGCTGCGCCCGTGCCGGTGACCTTGACCGCGAACAGGTGCGAGCGGTCGGCGGCCGCGTCGCCGCCATCCTTCTTGTTGCTGTTCGAGCCGGTGAAGTACAGCGTGTCGCCGACGCGGGTGCCGGCCTCGAGGTCGAGTTCCTTGGTGAGCTTGGGGCCTTCGAGCTCGTAGCTCCATTCCTTCACCGCGGCGCCGCCGCCGCGCGGGTAGACGCGCAGCACGTTGGCCTCGTCGTCCGCCACGATCATGAAGTTGTCGGGCAGCGCGATGGCGGTCGATGCGTCGGAGGAGCCCTTGGTGGTGCCCGCATTGGGCGTGAACCGTGCCTTGGAGACGAGCTGGTCGGGCTCAGGCTGCGCGGCCGGCGGTTGTGCCGGTGGCTGGGCGGCCGGCGGCGCCGAACTGATCGGCGGAAAGAATCCGCCGGAGCCGCCACTGCCACCTCCGCAGGCACTCAGAGCCAGCGCGAGCGCGCCGGCGAGCAGCAGGGGCTTGAAGGGAATGCGAGTCTGGGAGGGGGAGTTCATTGTGCGCGGCAATACTTTTTGACAAACCGCGCATGCTGGTACTTTTGTGTGACGGCCTGGTGAAAAACGGGCCGCGGATCAGGCTCCCGTCAGGGGACTTGCTGCTGGAGCGACTTCGGCACCTTGAAGCGCTCGCCGTCGTAGCGCAGCGTGACGGTGTTGAACTTCGGGGGCAGGGCCTTCTCGACGCAGCCCTGGTCTTCCTGCTCCTGCGCGCGGCTTTGCAGCAGCGTGCGCGACAGCTGCAGGTCGGCAAAGCCGTTGCTGCTGCCCTTGCCGACCGACAGCATGGTGCGCAGCTTCTCGAAGTGGCCGGTGCAGGCCGAATCCCATCCGCCGTGGTCGTGGTCGAGCTCGATCTCCTGCAGCACCTGGCGCATCTGCTTGCCGTGGTGCACGTACAGTCGCACCGTCTCGCTCGCCAGCGGGCTGCCGGGTGCGTTGCTGCCCCTGTAGCGCACCCGCACGCCGAAGGCGCGCGCCTCGGACGACAGCACGTAGCGCGAGGTGTCGATGCGGATGTCCTGGATCGAGGTGGTGGCGTCCTCGTCGAGCGCCTCTGGCTGCAGCAGCCGGCCGATGACGGTGTCGCGGTCGGTGTTGCCGTTGTCGGGGCGCTGGATCAGCAAGATTTCGAGGTCGAAGACCTTGGCGCCCCGGTCGGTGGTTTCGCGCGGCATCGGCAGCACGACGATGCTGCGCCCCGGAAAGGCCGGCCACACCTTGCAGGCCGCGAGCCGCTCGTCGAGCTGGCGGTTGGGGTGCAGCTTGGCATGCATGCGCTCGGCAAGGCCGCTTTCGCAGGCCGCGTGGCTCAGGCCGGCGGCTGAAAGGCCCAGGAGGAAGAGGGCGGCGTGGCGCAGCAGCAGGCGCATGGAGCGGTTCAGGCTGTGGCGGCTGCGGAAAGCCCGAGCCATTTGGCGGCCGCGGCTTCGAGCACGGCGACGTCGCCGCTGCTCTGCAGCAAGAGGCTTCCCGTGGCTGCGGTGCCGTCGGCGAGCCGCCCCGCCGATGCGAGCAGGCGCCGCGTCTGCTGCGCGACCGGCACACCCGTGTCGATGAAGCGCAGCGTGGCCGGTGCATGCTTGCCCAGTTCGTCCTTCACCAGCGGATAGTGGGTGCAGCCGAGCACCACCGTGTCGACTTCGCCGTGCCCGTCGCCGAAGGGGCCGGCCTCGGCCATGTAGCGTTCGCTCAGTGCCGCGATGCCGGCCGAGTCGAAGCCCTCGATGGCCTTCACGAGGCCGTCGCAGGGCACCGGCCTCACGTCGGCCGATCCGGCGAACGAGGCGCGCAGGGCCGCGTACTTGGCGCTGGCCAGCGTGCCTCGCGTGGCCAGCACCGAGATGTGCCCCGTGCGGCTCGCCGCCACGGCGGGCTTGAGACCGGGCTCCAGCCCGACGATCGGCAGGTCGGGGTGGTCGGCCCGAAGCAGGTGGATGGCAGCGGTGGTGGCCGTGTTGCAGGCCACCACCAGCGCCTTGATTCCGTGCTCGCGCAGCAGGTGTTCGACCACCGCGCGCGAGCGCTCGATCACGTAGGCGTCTCCGCGTTCGCCATAGGGCGCATAGGCCGTGTCGGCGAAGTAGACGAAGTTCTCGTGCGGCAGTTCGGCCCTCAGCGCGGCCAGCACGCTGAGCCCGCCGACACCGCTGTCGAAGACGCCTACCGGGCTCAACTCAGGCTTCTTCCATCATGATGGTCTTGAACTCGCCCATGGCGATGCGCTTCTGCCACTCGGCCGGACCGGTGATGTGCGCGCTGGTGCCGCCAGCATCGACCGCCACCGTCACGGGCATGTCGACCACGTCGAATTCGTAGATGGCTTCCATGCCCAGGTCCTCGAAGCCCACCACCTTGGCGGTCTTGATGGCCTTGCTGACCAGGTAGGCGGCACCGCCCACGGCCATGAGGTAGGCGCTCTTGTGCTTCTTGATGGCCTCGATGGCGACCGGGCCGCGCTCGGCCTTGCCGATCATGGCGATCAGGCCGGTCTGCGCCAGCATCATCTCGGTGAAGCCGTCCATGCGGGTGGCGGTGGTGGGGCCGGCGGGGCCCACGGCCTCGTCCTTCACCGGATCGACCGGGCCCACGTAGTAGATGACGCGGTTGGTGAAGTCCACCGGCAGCTTCTCGCCCTTGGCCAGCATGCCCTGGATGCGCTTGTGCGCGGCGTCGCGGCCGGTGAGCATCTTGCCGTTGAGCAGCAGCGTGTCGCCCGGCTTCCAGCTCGCCACTTCGGCGGGCGTGAGCTTGTCGAGGTCGACGCGCTTGCTCTTCTTCTCGTCGGGCGCCCAGTTCACGTCGGGCCACAGGTCGAGCGAGGGCGCTTCGAGGTAGACCGGGCCGCTGCCGTCCATCGTGAAGTGCGCGTGGCGCGTGGCCGCGCAGTTGGGGATCATCGCCACGGGCTTGCTCGCCGCGTGCGTGGGGTACATCTGGATCTTGACGTCGAGCACGGTGGCCAGGCCGCCCAGGCCCTGCGCGCCTATGCCCAGCGCATTGACCTTCTCGTACAGCTCGACGCGCAGCGCCTCGACCTTGCTGAGCTCGGCGCCCGAGTTCTTCTTGGCCAGCAGCTCGTGCATGTCGAGGTCGTCCATCAGGCTTTCCTTGGCCATCAGCGCCGCCTTCTCGGCCGTGCCGCCGATGCCGATGCCCAGCATGCCCGGCGGGCACCAGCCGGCGCCCATGGTGGGCACGGTCTTGAGCACCCAGTCGACCACGCTGTCGCCGGGGTTCAGCATGACCAGCTTGCTCTTGTTCTCGCTGCCGCCGCCCTTGGCGGCCACGGTGACTTCAAGTTTGTCGCCCGGAACGATCTCCGTGAAGATCACCGCGGGCGTGTTGTCCTTGGTGTTCTTGCGGTCGAACTGCGGGTCGGCCACGACCGAGGCGCGCAGCGTGTTGTCGGGGTGGTTGTAGCCACGGCGCACGCCTTCGTTGATGGCGTCGTCCAGGCTGCCGGTGAAGCCGCCCCAGCGCACGTCCATGCCCACCTTGAGGAACACGTTGACGATGCCGGTGTCCTGGCAGATCGGGCGCTGGCCGGTCGCGCTCATCTTGCTGTTGGTCAGGATCTGCGCGATGGCGTCCTTGGCCGCGGGGCTCTGCTCGCGCTCGTAGGCGCGGGCCAGGTGGGCGATGTAGTCGGCGGGGTGGTAGTAGCTGATGTACTGCAGCGCGGCGCTGATCGATTCGATCAGGTCGGCCTGCTGGATCGTGGTCGTCATGGTGGGGGCTTTTTAGGAATGTGAAACGCCCCCCGATTATCTCAGCCGCGGCGCCTGCCCCGCCTACCTTGCCGCAGCCCGGGCTTGCTCCACCCAGCCGTCGAAGAGCTGCTGGTGCGCCCTGATCCATCCGTCGGCGTGGCGCTCCACGTCCTGCTGCGTGTTCGCGCCCTGGCTCATGCGCAGGTTCTGGGCGTTGATGTCGCCGATGGGCAGCTTCATCACCTCGAACAGCCTGCCGGCGGCCGGGTTCTTTTCGACGAAGGCCCGGTTGGCGACGATCTGTTCCTGGTTGGCCTGGAAGCCGTAGTTCCTGCCGTTGGGCAGCTGCGTGTCGACATTGCCGCCATCGCCCTGAGAGGAGGAGAAGGGCACCTGCAGCCACACCACGTCCGCGCCCGGGCGCAGCACGGCGCTCACCCAGTACGGCGTCCACGTGTAGTACAGCACCGGCTTGTCCTGCCTGAAGCGCGCGATGGTGTCGGCCATGAGCGCGGCGTAGCTGCCCTGCCTGTGACTGACGGTGTCGCGCAGTTGGTAGGCCGTCAGGTGGTTCTCGATGGCCAGCTCGCAGCCCCAGCCGGGGTTGCAGCCCGTGAGGTCGGCCTTGCCGTCGCCGTCGGTGTCGAACATCTTCGCGATGGCCGGGTCCTTCAGCTGCGCGATGTTGGTGATGTTGTATTGCTCGGCCGTCTTGCGGTCGATGAGGTAGCCCTGCACCGCGCCGTCGGAGTACACGCCCTTGCGCCACAGCCTGGCGTCGCCGCCGCTGTTCTTGTAGAAGTCGGCGTGCAGCAGGCTCCAGTGGTTGGCCATGAAGGTGGCGTCGCCGTTGGCGATGGCCAGGTGCTCGGTGGCGGGCTCCAGGTCCTTCATGGGCTCGACGGTGTAGCCGAGCTTCTCGAGCGCGCGCATCACCAGCAGCGTCTGGAAGGCCTCCTCGGCGAGTGAACTCTTCAGCGGCTGCACCTTGATGCCCTTGCCGGGCAGGTCGGCGGAGGCTTGGGCGGCAACGCCCGAGGCCACGAAGGCGAGGGCGAGCAGGCCGCGTGCGATGAATCGGGGTTTCCGGTTGATGAAGTTCATGTGGCGGATTCCTCCGTTCATCGCGCCTGCGCCGACAGGGCGGGGGCGGGTTCGGCATCGGCGTGAGCCGGTGCCACGGCACGCTGCAGCATGCGCAGCGCAAGGCCCACCGGGCCGGTGTGCCACCAGCGGCGACCGGCGCTGCGGCGCGACTTGCCCATGGCCTGCGTCAAGCGGTCCAGCGAGATCGCCAGCAGCACGATGCCCACGCCGCCCACGGTCGCCAGGCCCATGTCGAGGCGGCCGATGCCGCGCAGCACCATCTGGCCCAGGCCGCCCACGGCGATCATCGAGGCGATGACCACCATCGACAGCGACAGCATCAGCGCCTGGTTGATGCCCGCCATGATCGAGGGCATGGCCAGCGGTAGCTGCACCTTCACCAGCATCTGCCAGGGCGAGGCGCCATAGGCGCGCGCGGCCTCTATGAGGTCGGGGCGCACCTGGCGCAGGCCGAGGTTGGTCAGGCGCACCAGCGGTGCCAGCGCGAAGACGATGGTGACGATCACGCCCGGCACGTTGCCGATGCCGAACAGCATCACCACCGGCACCAGGTACACGAAGGCGGGCGTGGTCTGCATCGCGTCGAGCACCGGGCGTATGACGCGCTGGGCCCGGTCGCTGCTGGCCAGCAGCACGCCCAGCGGCAGGCCGATGACCATGCAGAAGACCAGCGAGGTCAGCACCAGCGACAGCGTGACCATTGCCTCGGGCCAGATGCCCAGCATGGCCACCAGCAGCAGAGCCACCGTGGTGCCGATGGCCAGCGCGCGGCCGGCGAACTGCCAGACCAGCAGGCCGATCAGCGCGATCATCGCCAGCGTGGGCAGGCCGGTGAGCAGGCTCTGCACCGAGTTCAGCGTGCTGTCGATGGGCAGGCGAACGGTCTGGAAGAAGGGACGGAAGTGCTCGACCACCCAGCCCAGGCCGCTGTTGATCCAGGACTCCACGGGCAGCGAGCCGTCCCAGAGCCGGTGGAGCTGGAAGCCGCCGGTGGCTGCATCGGCGTGGCCGGCCAGCAGGTGGGCGCTGTCGAGCTGCGCGGGGGCGTCGAGCCAGGCGCTGGTCGCGGTGGCGTCGGGCGCGGCGGAGAGGGCCTCCCACGGGTCGACCGGGGCGGGGGCAGGCGTCGCCAGCACGGTCGCGGCGTCGTTCAGCGGTGCGAGTTCGGAGGGCAGTGCGGTGTCGTTCATCGGTTGTTCCTTCGAAATCGTTCAGGCGGCTGTCGCTGCGGTTGCGGCGGCCACGGGTTGCTGGGGCTGGTGCGCCGGGTCGATCGGCGGCGTGTCGCGGTCGAGGAATTTCAGCAGCGTCGTCTTGCTGATCGCGCCGCAGAAGCGGCCATCGGCCGCCACCACCGGCATCGCGCACGGCGCCTGGGCTACCTGGCCGAAGAGGCCGGCCACGGGCGCATCGGCGTCGATGGTGCCGAGGTCGTTCAGGAAGGCGTGGCGCAGGCCCAGCGGGCCGGAATGGCCGTCGAGCGCGGCGCGCAGCGTGTCGGCCGACACCGTGCCCAGGTAGCGCCTGTTGGGGCTGGTCACATAGGCGAAGTCGCGGTCCTGGTCTTCCAGCTGCTTGAGCGCCGCGCGCGCGCCGCGCTCGGGGTGCTCGCAGACCACGGTGAGCTGCTTGCGCGCGATGTCGCCGGCCTTGAACACGGCCGCCGCGTCCACGCCGCGCACGAAGCTGCGCACGTAGTCGTTGGCGGGGCTGCGCAGGATCTCGTCGGGCGTGCCGACCTGGATCACCTGGCCGTCCTTCATGATCGCGATGCGGTCGCCGATGCGCATCGCCTCGTCGAGGTCGTGCGAGATGAAGACGATGGTGCGGCGCTGCTCCTGCTGCAGGCGCAGCAGCTCCGATTGCATCTCGGTGCGGATGATCGGGTCGAGCGCCGAGAAGGCCTCGTCCATCAGCAGGATCGACGGGTCCGAGGCCAATGCCCGCGCCAGGCCCACGCGCTGCTGCATGCCGCCCGAGAGCTCGTCGGGGTAGCTGTCGCCCCAGCCCGCCAGGCCCACCTGCGCGAGCGCCTTGTCTGCCTGCGCGAGGCGCTCTCTCTTGCCGGTGCCCGAGAGCTCGAGGCCGAAGGCGGTGTTCTCGCGCACCGTCATGTGCGGCATCAGCGCGAACGACTGGAACACCATGCTGATGTCCTTGCGGCGCAGCGCGCGCAGGCGGGCGTCGGAGTGTTCGTTGATGTCGGCGCCGTCGATCACGATGCGCCCGGCGGTCGGCTCGATCAGGCGGTTCAGCAGGCGCACCAGCGTCGACTTGCCCGAACCCGAGAGCCCCATGATGACGAAGATTTCTCCGGCCTGGATATCGAAGGTGGCGTCGAACACGCCGATCGACTGGCCGGTGCGCGCCAGGATCTCCTTCTTCGAAAGTCCTTGCCGGACCAGCTCCAGGGCTTGTTCGGGCTCGTCGCCGAACACCTTGAAGACATGGTCGATGAGAATTCCTTTGGCCATACGTCGGGGCTCCTTGGGTGAAGGGTTGACAGATCGCCGCCCCCGCCGGAAAGCACGCAGGAGCGACGCGACCACGCCCCCAGCCCAACGCATGGGCTGCCGGCAGGCACTGAAGACGACATGGCGACGAAGCCAGTGCCCGCCGGATGCTTCATTCGCAGGGCAACGGGCCTGGTCGAGGGGCGCCGCCTGGATGAGCGTGACGTGGCAATGGGGACGGAAAAGATCCGGCCGGTTTGCCGGGCTGGGCCCGGCGGGAGAACCTTGCACCGCGACGGGATTCGGAGATCCGCGAGTAGTGAAGGGGTGACCGGCAAGTTCAAGAGAGCGGGGAACCCGAACTCATCATGACTTGTTGGTCGTCAGAAGGCTTCGATCATAACTTTTCGACATGATGCGGTCAAGGCGGGAGGCGTATCGTGATGTCAGCGGCCAGCCAATGGCCCCGTCAGATGCGAGCTATTCCTATTGGCCGATACTCGGGCTCGCGCCCGCCGAGCGGCGCGACCTTTCATGATCCTGCGGAGCTTTTTCTCATGACGACTTCCCCCAAGACCCGTGCCGAGCGCGATACCTTCGGACCGATCGACGTGCCGGCCGACAAGCTGTGGGGCGCGCAGACCCAGCGCTCGCTGCAGAACTTCGACATCTCCGGCGAGCAGCAGCCGCGCGAGATCATCAAGGCGCTGGCGCAGGTCAAGCGCGCGTCGGCCGTGGTCAACCACGCGCTGGGCCTGCAGGACGAGAAGAAGACCAACGCCATCGTGGCGGCCGCCGACGAAGTCATCGCCGGCAAGCACCCGGGTGAGTTCCCGCTGGTGGTCTGGCAGACCGGCTCGGGCACGCAGACCAACATGAACGTCAACGAGGTGCTGGCCAACCGCGCCAGCGAGATCCTCGGCGGCGAGCGCGGCGAAGGCCGCCTCGTGCACCCGAACGACGACGTGAACCGCAGCCAGTCGAGCAACGACGTGTTCCCGACCGCCATGCACGTGGCAGCCGTCGAGGCCATCACCCACAAGCTGCTGCCGGCCATCGCCAAGCTGCGCGGCACGCTGGAGCAGAAGTCCAAGGACTTCGCCGACATCGTGAAGATCGGCCGCACCCACCTGCAGGACGCCACGCCGCTCACGCTGGGCCAGGAGTTCTCGGGCTACGTGGCGCAGCTCGCGCATGGCGAGGCGCATGTGCGCGCCGCGCTGCCGCACCTGTGCGAACTGGCACTGGGCGGCACGGCCGTCGGCACCGGCCTGAACGCACCCAAGGGCTATGCGGAACAGGTGGCCGCCGAACTCGCGAAGCTCACCGGCCTGCCGTTCGTGACGGCGCCGAACAAGTTCGAGGCCATGGCCAGCATCGACGGCATGGTGCACGCCCACGGCGCGCTGAAGACGCTGGCCGCCAGCATGAACAAGATCGCCAACGACGTGCGTTGGCTCGCCAGCGGCCCGCGCAGCGGCATCGGCGAACTGAGCATTCCCGAGAACGAACCCGGTTCATCGATCATGCCGGGCAAGGTCAATCCGACCCAGAGCGAAGCCGTGACGATGCTGGCCGCGCAGGTGTTCGGCAACGACGTCGCCATCAACATCGGTGGCGCCTCGGGCAACTTCGAGCTGAACGTGTTCCGCCCGATGGTGGCGCACAACTTCCTGCAGAGCGTGCGCCTGCTGGCCGACGGCATGGTGAGCTTCAACGACCACTGCGCGGTGGGCATCGAGCCGAATCGCGAACGCATCACGGAGCTGGTGCAGCGTTCGCTGATGCTGGTGACGGCGCTGAACACGCACATCGGCTACGACAAGTCGGCTTACATCGCCAAGAAGGCGCACAAGGAAGGCACGAGCCTGCGCGAAGCGGCGATTGCCTCGGGGCACCTCACGGCCGAGCAGTTCGACCAGTGGGTGGTGCCGGAGAACATGACTGGCCGTTGATTCGCCGGCGAGCCCCATGAAGAAAGGACCCTCGCGGGTCCTTTCTTCTTTCAGTAGCCGATGGTGTATCGCTGGCGTGAATGGGCGGGCTTTTCCAGCTCGTCGATGAACGCGATGGCGTAGTCCGCGAAGGTGATCCAGCTGCGACCTTCGGCGCTCACCAGCAGGTCGTCCTTGCCCAGGCGGAACTTGCCGGTGCGCTCGCCTTCGACGAATTCGGCGGAGGGCGAGAGGAAGGTCCAGTCCAGGTCCTTCTCGTTGTTGCGCAGCGTGTCCAGGAACACGCCGCCGGCCGAGGCTTCGGCGCGATAGGCGTCGGGGAAGTTCGGCGTGTCGATGACCTTCAGGCCGGGCGCCGCGAACAGGCTGCCTGCGCCGCCGACCACCAGCAGGCGCTTCACGCCGGCGCGCTTCGTCGGCTCGATGATGGCCGCGGGCGGCACGGTGGCGAAATGCGCGGCGCTGAACACGGCGTCGTGGCCGGCCAGGGCCTTCTCGAGGGCGGCGCCGTCGAGCACGTCGAGGTCGACGGCCTTCACGTTGGCGCGGCCCGCCAGCTTGGCGCTGGCCTTGCGGGCGATGGCGGTGACAGTGTGGCCGCGGCGCAGGGCCTCTTCGAGAAGCTGGCTGCCGGCGCGTCCGGTGGCGCCGATGATGGTGATGTGGCTCATGGTGACTCCTGTGAAAGATCGGATGGGATGAGCCGCATCTTAGGTTTCTGGTTTCGAAAGAAATACCTCGATTTGCGCGCTTGTTTATTCCTAAAATCGTTCGAATGGACCGATTGAATGCAATGCGCGTGTTCGTCAGCGTGGTCGACTCGGGCAGCCTTTCGGCCGCGGCCGACAAGCTGGACATGTCCCGCCCGGTGGTCACGCGCTACGTGGCCGAACTGGAGCAGTGGACCGGCGCGCGCCTGCTGCATCGCACGACGCGCCGCCTGAGCCTCACGGCCGCCGGCGAGGAACTCCTGCCGCGCTGCCGCCAGGTGCTGGAACTCACGGGTGACATGCAGGCTGCGGTGCGGCATCCGGCGGAGGCGCCGCGGGGGCAGTTGCGAATCACGGCCAGCACTTCCTTCGCGCAGGCCCAGTTGGCCGATGCGATGGCCGACTATGTGCGGCTCTATCCGGGCGTGGCGGTCGACTTGGTACTGCTGGACCGCGCGGTGAATCTCGTCGACGAGCGTATCGACCTCGCGATCCGCGTGGCGGCGGAGATCGACCCGAATCTGATCGCGCGACGGCTCACCGATTGCCGCTCGGTGGTGTGCGCCTCACCGGCCTACCTGAAGGAGCACGGCAGGCCGTCGAGCGTGGAAGAACTGGCGCAGCACAACTGCCTCACGCACTCCTACTTCGGGCGCAGCCTCTGGAATTTCACGCGCAAGGAAAACGGGGAGCCGGTTTCGGTGGCCGTCGGCGGCAACGTGTCGACCAATGAAGCCGCGAGCCTGATGTACCTGGCGAGGGCAGGGGCCGGCATCGCGATGCTGCCGACCTACCTCACGTCGCAGCTGCTGCAGTCCGGCGAACTGGTCCGGCTCTTCGGCGATTTCGAGCCGCAGGTGGTGGGCATGTACGCCGTGTACGCCTCTCGCAAGCACATGCCGGCCACCCTGCGCACGATGCTCGACTTCCTGGCCGCGCGATTCACCGAAGTGCCCGCGTGGGACGCAATGCCGCACGCAGGCTGAGGAGCAGGGCTCAGTGGCCGTCGCCGGCGTGCGGCGGCGGGGCCATCAGTCGGTCGGTGTAGGCAATGGCCATCGCCGACAGCAGGAACGCGATGTGGATCACGGTCTGCGCGATCAGCACGCGATCGGTGTAGTTGTCCGCGTTGATGAAGGTCTTCAGCAGGTGGATGGAGCTGATGCCGATGATGGCGGTGGCCAGCTTCACCTTGAGCACCGAGGCGTTCACGTGGCTCAGCCATTCGGGTTGGTCGCGGTGGCCTTCGAGGTCCATGCGGCTCACGAAGGTCTCGTAGCCGCCCACGATCACCATGATGAGCAGGTTGGAGATCATCACCACGTCGATCAGCGCGAGCACCACGAGCATGATGACCGTCTCGTTCAGCGTGCCGACGGGCGCCGTGGTCTTGTAGCCGATGCTGGTGATGAGTGCCTGCAGCGCCTCCTTGGAGCCGAAGGCGGCCTCCACCAGGTGCAGCAGCTCGACCAGGAAGTGCACCACGTACACCGCCTGCGCCACGATCAGGCCCAGGTACAGGGGCAGCTGCAGCCAGCGGCTCGCGAAGATCAGCTTGGGCAGGGGCCGCAGCGGCGAACCACGGCGTGGTACGGGCGGGTTCCGGGTGTCGAAAGGATCGGGAGCGGACATCGGCAGGGCGGTTGTGGAGGACCGCGAATTCTAGGGGTGTCCCAGTGACGCACTCGTGATAACCCCGAGAGGGCAAACAAACAAGCTCTAACATCGGACTCGTCAGTGACCCGTAAGTGGGCCCGCCGACATTACGGCCGCACCCCTCCTGGAGACAAAAAGCATGAGCAGCAGCGCATCGAAGAACATTGAATCCGTCCTGGTCGAGAACCGCGTGTTCCCGCCTGACGCCCGCGCCACGCAGGGCGCGCGCATTTCCGGCATGGCCGCCTACGAGGCCCTGTGCAAGGAAGCCGAACAGGACTTCGAGGGTTTCTGGACCCGCCAGGCCAAGGACAACCTGAACTGGACCAAGCCCTTCACGAAGACGCTCGACGAATCGAACGCGCCGTTCTACCAGTGGTTCGGCGACGGCGAGCTCAATGCCAGCGCCAACTGCCTCGACCGGCACATCGGCACCCCGGTCGAGAACAAGACCGCCATCGTCTTCGAAGCCGACGACGGCACCGTCACCAAGGTCACCTACAAAGAACTGCTCGCGCGCGTGAGCCAGTTCGCCAATGCGCTCAAGGCGCGCGGCATCAAGAAGGGCGACCGCGTCATCGTCTACATGCCGATGACCGTCGAGGGCGTCGTCGCCATGCAGGCCTGCGCGCGCATCGGCGCCACCCACAGCGTGGTGTTCGGCGGCTTCTCGGCCAAGGCGCTGCAGGAGCGCATCATCGACGCCGGCGCGGTGGCCGTGATCACCGCCAACTTCCAGCTGCGCGGCGGCAAGGAACTGCCGCTGAAGGCCATCGTCGACGACGGCATCGGGCTGGGCGGCTGCGAGTCGATCAAGACCGTGTTCGTGTACGAGCGCACGCCCACCGCGTGGAACCGCGTCGAGGGCCGCGACATCAGCTTCGCCGAGGCGCTGAAGGGGCAGGGCACCGAGTGCGCGCCCGTGCCGGTCAACGCCGAGCACCCGCTCTTCATCCTCTACACCTCGGGCTCCACCGGCAAGCCCAAGGGTGTGCAGCACTCCACCGGCGGCTACCTGCTGTGGGCCAAGCTCACGATGGACTGGACCTTCGACATCCGCCCCGAAGACGTGTTCTGGTGCACCGCCGACATCGGCTGGATCACCGGCCACACCTACGTCGCCTACGGCCCGCTCGCGGCCGGCGCCACGCAGGTGGTGTTCGAGGGCATCCCGACCTTCCCGCACGCGGGCCGCTTCTGGCAGATGATCGAGAAGCACAAGGTGACTGTGTTCTACACGGCCCCCACCGCGATCCGATCGCTCATCAAGGCGGCCGACGGCGACGAGAAGGTGCATCCCAAGAACTGGGACCTGACCAGCCTGCGCATCCTCGGCTCGGTCGGCGAGCCGATCAATCCCGAGGCATGGATGTGGTACCACCGCAATGTGGGCGGCGAGCGCTGCCCCATCGTCGACACCTTCTGGCAGACCGAGACCGGCGGCCACGTCATCACGCCGCTGCCGGGCGCCACGCCGCTGGTGCCGGGCTCGTGCACGCTGCCGCTTCCGGGCATCATGGCCGCCATCGTCGACGAGACCGGCAAAGACCTGCCCAACGGCGCGGGCGGCATGCTGGTCATCAAGCGGCCCTGGCCCTCGATGATCCGCACGATCTGGAACGATCCCGAACGCTTCAAGAAGAGCTATTTCCCCGAGGAGATGGGTGGCACGATCTACCTCGCCGGCGACGGCGCGGTGCGCAGCGCCGACCGCGGCTACTTCCGCATCACCGGCCGCATCGACGACGTGCTGAACGTGTCGGGCCACCGCCTGGGCACCATGGAAATCGAATCCGCGCTGGTCGCCAAGACCGACCTCGTGGCCGAGGCCGCCGTGGTGGGCCGCCCCGACGACGTGACGGGCGAGGCCGTGTGCGCTTTCGTCGTGCTCAAGCGCGCCCGCCCGACCGGCGAGGAAGCCAAGCAGATCGCCAACGAGCTGCGCAACTGGGTCGCCAAGGAAATCGGACCGATTGCCAAGCCCAAGGACATCCGCTTCGGCGACAACCTGCCCAAGACCCGCAGCGGCAAGATCATGCGGCGCCTGCTGCGCAGCATCGCCAAGGGCGAGGCGATCACGCAGGACACCTCGACGCTGGAGAACCCGGCGATCCTGGAGCAGCTCTCGCAGACGAACTGACGAGCAGTGCATTAGTGCTGTAGGACATGGCCGTTTATGCGGCCATTTGCGCCGAACAGGGCTCTTCGCTGAGGTAAAACCATCGGATCACCGCGCGCCTCGAAGCGCGCGGGTTCCCATGTGTTCGATCTTTCCGAAGGAGGCCCCAATGGGCGTGAGATCCGCTTTTCTTTTCGTCGTCGTGCTGCTGATCGTGGCGCTTGCCGCGCTCAACTGGGGCACGCTGGCCACGCCCACCGACGTGTGGCTGGGCTTCATGACCGTCTCGGCGCCGCTGGGCCTCATCATGCTGGGGCTGACCACGGTGCTGGCGGCCTTCTTCCTCGTCTACGTGCTGTACCTGCACAGCTCGGTGCTGATCGACACCAAGCGCCACGCCAAGGAAATGCAGGCCCAGCGCGACCTCGCCGACAAGGCGGAGGCTTCGCGCTTCACCGAGCTGCGCAACTTCCTGGAGGCGCAGGAAAACAAGCACATGGCGCAGAACGCCGACCGCCAGTCGGCTGTCCTGGCCCGTCTGGAGCAGCTCGAAACGGCGATCCGCCTGCGCTCCGACCAGACCGACAACACCATGGCCGCACACATCGGCCAGCTCGAGGACCGCATCGAGCGTCGTCCTGTGCCGGTGGACATCAACCCACAGGCGTGATGTCGATGCCCGAAGGAGGGCTTGAAGGAGGGCTTATTTCGTCGACAGCACCCAGGCCGCGAGCTTCTTTGCGTCGGCTTCGCTGACCTGGTTGTTCGCGGGCATCGGCACCGGTCCCCACACGCCGGAGCCGCCCTTCATGATCTTGTTGGCGAGGGTGTCGACGGCGCCCTTGTCGTCCTTGTACTTGGCAGCCACGTCCTTGAACGAGGGGCCGAGCACCTTGCGCTCGACCGCGTGGCAGCTCATGCAGTTCTTCGAGGTCGCCAGCGCCAGGTCGGCGAAGGCGGGCGCGGCGAGTGCAGTGAGGCCGAGGCCCAGGACTGCCGGCAGCAAGACTCTTTTCATGGGGTGTAATTGTTAAAGGCTGAGTTACATTCGTCTCAACGCGATTGTAGGTAGCGCCGTGCACGGCGCCGGATGCGTTGCCAATACAACCCTGAGGGATTCGCGATGTGGTTTCTGGGATTGGGCCTGCTTGCTCTGGCCCTGAAATATTTCGAGATCGGCATGGTCGCCACATGGAGCTGGTGGATCGTGCTGTCGCCGTTCGCGCTGGCCGTCGCATGGTGGGCCTGGGCCGATTCGTCGGGCTACACCAAGCGCAAGGTCATCGAGCGGGAAGAACGGCGCAAGCAGGCGCGCATCGACCGCCAGAAGAACAACATGGGCATGAAGACCAGCAACGGGCAACGCCCGCGCCGCTGAGCCGTTTCCGAGGCGCTTCTTCTCCCAGCGGCCGAAGTCCCCGCACCGCATGCATCGAGCAGACGTGCCATGGACGAGGAAGCCACCACCCGCGCGCTGATCGTCTTCGGACTTTCGCTGCTGCTCGGCCCGGCCGTCGGCGGGCTCGTGGGGTGGCTCAAGAATTTCTTCTGGGGTGTGGGCGTGGGCGCCTTGCTCATCGGCTGCGCCGGCCTGTACGGCGCGGCATCTCTCGGCTGGAACCGCTACCAGTCGATCGCCGGCACCGCCAGCGTGCAGGGCAGCCTCCTCGAGTTCGTCGACGAACAGAGCAAGGACAGCAAAGGGCGCACCACGGTTTCGCGCGCGCCCATCGTCGAATACGTCACGCCGGATGGACAGAAGCGCCGCGTCAAGGGGCTGGGCGGCGGCCTGTCGGGCAAGGAGTGGGGTGATCCGGTGGAGGTGCGCTATCGCGTGGCCGACCCCTCGCAGGCGCTGGTGGCCGACTTCCAGAACATGTGGGGCGGCGTCTGGGGGCTCGGCATCTTCGGCGCCTTTCCCATGATGTTCGGCCTGTTCTTTGTCGGCATGGCGCGCAGGGAAGCGCGCGAGAAGCAGGGCGCTGGCGTACGGCCGGAGTTGCGCGAGCCCACGCCCGGGCAGAAGCGCTGGCGCACGCGTGGCACGGTGCTCGCCAACCTCGTCTTCCTGGCCGGCTTCGCGCTCGTGTTTCTCTACCCGGACCCGAGCCCGATGAAGCAGTTCGGCGCGGGCTTCATGACCATCGGCGCCGGCGCGATCCTGCACTTTCTCGTGCAGAGCCTGCCGCCGGCGATGGATTTCCAGTCGCGCAGCATCCTCGCGATCGTGGGCCTCGGGTTTCTGGCCTTTGGCTACGGCGTGTGGATGATGGCCTGATCGACCGATCTCAGAACTTGTCGAGCACAGCGCCCGAGCTGGCGCTCGATGCGTTGAACGCGAACTTCGCCTGCACGCCGCGCGTGTAGCGTGGGGCCGGTGCCTTCCAGCCTTCGCGGCGCTTGGCGATCTCGGCTTCGGGCACGTTCAGTTCGAGCTTGAGCTGGTGCGCATCGATGGTGATCGAGTCGCCCTCGTTCACGAAGGCGATGGTGCCGCCGGCAGCCGCTTCGGGCGCGACGTGGCCCACCACCATGCCCCAGGTGCCGCCCGAGAAGCGGCCGTCGGTAATGAGGCCCACGCTCTCGCCGAGGCCCGCGCCGATCAGCGCGCCGGTCGGCGCCAGCATCTCGGGCATGCCCGGGCCGCCCTTGGGGCCGAGGTAGCGCAGCACCATCACGTCACCGGCCTTGATCTTGCCGTCGAGGATGGCCTTCAGCGCCGACTGCTCGTCGTCGAACACGCGTGCCGGACCGGTGATGACCGGGTTCTTCAGGCCGGTGATCTTGGCGACCGCGCCTTCGGGCGACAGGTTGCCCTTCAGGATCGCGAGGTGGCCTTCTTCGTACATCGGGTTGTCGATGGTGCGGATCACGTCCTGGTCGGCGCGCGGCACGTCCGGCACGTCCTTCAGCACCTCGGCGATGGTCTGGCCGCTGATGGTGATGCAGTCGCCGTGCAGCAGGCCCGCGTTCAGCAGCACCTTCATCACCTGCGGGATGCCGCCGGCCTGGTGCAGGTCGACCGCGAGGTACTTGCCCGAGGGCTTCAGGTCGCAGATCACCGGGACCTTCTTGCGCATGCGCTCGAAGTCGTCGATGGTCCATTCCACGCCCGCCGCGTGCGCGATCGCCAGGAAGTGCAGCACCGCGTTGGTCGAGCCGCCGGTGGCCATGATGACCGCGACCGCGTTCTCGATGGCCTTCTTGGTCACGATGTCGCGCGGCTTCAGGTCCTTCTTGATGGCCTCGATCAGCACCTTGGCCGACTCCTTGGCCGAGTTGGCCTTCTCGTCATGCGGGTTGGCCATGGTCGAGGAGTAGGGCAGCGAGATGCCCAGTGCCTCGAACGCGCTCGACATGGTGTTGGCCGTGTACATGCCGCCGCACGAGCCGGTGCCGGGGATGGCGCGCTTTTCGATCTCGAGCAGGTCTTCGTCGCTCATGTTGCCGGCGGCGTTCTGGCCCACGGCTTCGAACACGCTCACGATGTTCAGGTCCTGGCCCTTGTAGCGGCCCGGCAGGATGGTGCCGCCGTACACGTAGATGGCCGGCACGTTGGCGCGCAGCATGCCCATCAGGCCGCCGGGCATGTTCTTGTCGCAGCCGCCGACCACCAGCACACCGTCCATCCACTGGCCGCCCACGCAGGTCTCGATGCAGTCGGAGATGACTTCGCGGCTGACCAGCGAGTACTTCATGCCCTCGGTGCCCATGGCCATGCCGTCGGAGATGGTGGGCGTGCCGAACACCTGCGCGTTGCCGCCGGCTTCCTCGATGCCGGCGATGGCCGCGTCGGCCAGCTTCTGCAGGCCCGAGTTGCAGGGCGTGATGGTGCTGTGGCCGTTGGCGACGCCGACCATCGGCTTCTTGAAGTCGCCTTCCTGGTAGCCCATGGCGTAGAACATCGAGCGGTTGGGAGCGCGGCTCTTGCCTTCGACGATGTTGGCGCTGCGGCGGTTGATCTGGATTGGCTTGGTGTCCATGGTGTCTCTTCTGTCGTGGGGGAGATCGGGGGAGCCCAAGTATCGGACTTCTGATTGATTGCTTCCAATCCATTTTCAATCGCTGATTGATATGCTTGGCATATGAATGAAGCACTGATCGACCTGCGCGCCTGGCGCCAGTTCGTCGCCGTGGCCGAGGAGCTGCACTTCGGCCGCGCCGCGCTGCGGCTGCACATGACCCAGCCGCCGGTCACCCAGGCCATTGCCCAGCTCGAGAAGACGCTGGGCGTGGTGCTGTTCGACCGCACCCGCCGGCGCGTGGCGCTCACGCCGGCCGGCGAGGCGCTGCTGCCCGACGTGCGGGAGCTTCTGGCGCGCGCACAGGCCCTGCCTGGGCGGGCTCGCGCAGCCGCAGCGGGGCAGGTGGGCCGCGTGCGCATCGGCTTCGTCTCGACGGTGGGTTTCGAGCAGTTGCCCGCCTGGGTGCGCGAATTCCGCGTGCTGTGCCCCGAGGTGGCGCTGGAGCTGGTCGAAGCCACGGGCGACGTGCAGCTCGAAGCCTTCGCGCGCGGCGAGATCGACGCCGGCCTGATGCTGCATTCGCCCGGCGCCGCGCCGCCGGGGCTGGCGCGCCTTGCCGTGTCGGAGGAACCGCTGGTGCTGGCGCTGCCCGAGCGTCACGCGCTCGCGCGCACCGGCAAGCTGCTGCTGGCCGACGTGCTGGCCGAGCCGCTGGTGATCTTCCCGCGCCGCATCGTGCCGTCGCTGCACGATGCCATCTTCGCCCTGTACCACGCGGCCGGCCGCACGCCGCAGCTCGGGCAGGAGGCGATCCAGATGCAGACCATCGTGAACCTCGTCTCGGGCGGCATCGGCGTAGCCTGGGTGCCCGAGAGCGTCACGCAGTTCCGTCGGGCGGGCGTGGTGTATCGCCGCGCCGAGGAGTTCGCGCCGGCCGCGCGGCGGCGCAGTGCGCCGGAGCTGCCCGGGTGCGAAACCAGCCTGGTGTGGCCAGAGGGCACGGCCAATCCGGCGCTCGAACGCTTCATTGCCTTCGTGCGCGAGCGGGGTGCAGGTTCGAAGAGCCGGTAGGAGGCTCAGGAGGATTAGCGGGCCTTGCGGGTGCGTCCGCCGGCGGGGTGGGCCGGCTTGTCGAGCGCATCTGCCAGCACCGCTTCAAGCCAGCCTACGAAAGCCTGCATGCGCCGCGACAGGTTGCGCCGATGCGGATACACCAGCTGCACCGGCAGCGGCTCGGCGCGCGCGTCGGGCAGCACTTCCACCAGTTCGCCTGCCGCCAGGTGCTCGCGCACGTCGTATGCCGGGATCTGGATCAGGCCCAGCCCGGCCAGCGCGCAGGCGATGTAGGTCTCGGCGTTGTTCGCCGCCACCTGGCTGCGCATGCGCAGGGTGGAGGTTTCGCCGTCGCGCAGCCATTCCCATGGCGCGGCGCGGCCGCTGGTCGGCGAGGCGTAGTTGACGGCCACATGATCCGGCAAGTCGGCCGGGGTGCGCGGCGTGCCGTGGCGCTCCAGGTAAGCGGGGCTCGCGCAGTTGATCAGCGTGAAATGTCCCAGGGGCCGTGCCACCAGGCTGCTGTTGGCCAGGGGGCCGACGCGCAGCGCGCAGTCGATGCCTTCGAGCACGAGATCGACGGCGCGGTCGCTGGAGCCGAGTTCCAGTTCGATGGCCGGGTGGAGCGCGAAGAAGCCCGGCAGCGCAGGTGCGATCAGGCGTCGCGCGATACGGCTGGGCACGTCGACCTTCAACCGCCCGCTCACTTGGCCGCGCGCGGGCAGGAACTGCTGCTCCATGTCCTCCATGTCGGCCACCAGCGCGCGGGCGCGCTCCAGCATCACCTCGCCGTCGGGCGTGAGGCCGACGCGGCGCGTGGTCCGGTGCAGCAGGCGGGAGCCGAGGCGGGTTTCGAGCTGCTGCACTGCAGTGGAGACGCTTGCGCGCGGCAGGCCCAGGCGGTCGGCTGCGCGCGTGAAGCTGCCGGTTTCGGCCACGCGAACGAAGACCTGGAGGAGGTCGATGCGGTCCATTGAAGAAGAGGGGATGGAAGGAGTGTGGATTGTTCGTGAAATCCTGAACAGTCTAGCGCTGGATGTTCTATTTATCTGTCCGATGCCGATCAATAGACTGGCCGCTCCAGTCACACATCCACGCTTCAACCAAGGAGTTCATTCCATGTCCGCACGTACGCTCAAGAACAAAGTCGCCGTCATCGCTGGCGGCGGCAAGAACCTCGGCGCCCTCATCGGCCACCAGCTGGTCGACGGTGGCGCCCGCGGCATCGCCATCCACTACAACAGCGACGCCTCGCGCGCCGATGCCGAGAAGACCGCCGCCGAACTCAAGGCGAAGGGCGCCGACACGCTGCTGGTGCAGGGCGACCTCTCGAAGGTCGAGAACTGCGTCGGCCTGTTCGACAAGGCGGTGAAGCACTTCGGCCAGGTCGACATCGCGATCAACACGGCCGGCGTGGTCATCAAGAAGCCGATCCTCGATGTCACCGAGGCCGACTACGACAAGAGCTTCGACGCCAACGCCAAGGCCGCCTTCTTCTTCATCCAGCAGGCCGGCCGCACGATGGCCGACGGCGGCAGCATCGTCACCCTGGTGAGCTCGCTGCTGGCGGCCTACACGCCGTTCTATGCGATCTACCCGGGCTCGAAGGCGGCGGTGGAGCACTACACGCGCGCTGCGTCCAAGGAGTTCGGCGAACGCGGCATCTCGGTCAACGCCATCGGTCCCGGCCCCATGGACACGCCGTTCTTCTATGGACAGGAAAGCAAGGAGGCCGTGGAGTACCACAGCAGCGCCGCCGCGCTCAGCAAGTTCTCGAAGAAGGGCCTGACCGACATCGAGGACATCGCGCCCATCGTGCGCTTCCTGGTCACCGAGGGCTGGTGGATCACCGGGCAGACGATCTTCGCGAACGGCGGCTACACCACGCGTTGATCGGGCAAGATGCCGCCAGGAGGAAAACGACATGCACACGATCATGGTGATGGGCGGCGGCTTCGTGCTGCTGGTGGTGTTCCTGCTGGCCGGGCGCCTGCTCGGCGATGGCTCCTCGGCGGCGCTGGCCGTCGCGGCCAAGTGGTTCATTCCGGCGTGGTTCGTCGGCGCGGGCATCAACATGGCCGTGGGCGTGATCAAGGCCGGGTATTCGGTGGCCGAGGAGCTGCCGATCTTCCTGCTGATCTTCGCGGTGCCGGCCGTGGTGGCGGGGCTGCTGTGGTGGAAATTCGGGCGCTGACCGGCGGCCTGAACGCCCCTCGAATCTCCTAAAAGCCCCGACCCGGCCACGACATCGGGCCGGGGCACAATCCGCGGATGCTCATGTATCCGCATATCGACCCCATCGCCCTGCAAATCGGGCCGGTGGCCATCCACTGGTATGGCCTGACCTACCTGGCCGCGTTTGCGCTGTTCTACTTCCTCGGCACGCGCCGCTTGCGGCACGAGCCGTTCCGCAGGCTGGTGGATGCCGGCGTGTGGCAACGCCGGGACATCGAGGACATTCTTTTCCTCGGCGTGATGGGCGTCATCGTCGGCGGGCGGCTGGGCTACTGCCTGTTCTACAAGCCCGAGTTCTATCTCACGCATCCGCTCGAAATCCTCTACGTGTGGCAGGGCGGCATGAGCTTCCACGGCGGGCTGCTCGGCGTGATCGGCGCGATGGTGTGGTTCTCGTACTCGCGCAAGCGTGCGTTCTGGCAGGTGATGGACTTCGTCTCGCCCTGCGTGCCGACGGGCCTCGCGGCCGGCCGCGTGGGCAATTTCATCAACGGCGAGCTGTGGGGCCGCTTCAGCAGCCCCGACCTGCCTTGGGGCATGGTGTTTCCGCAGAGCGGATCAATGCTGCCGCGCCATCCCTCGCAGGTCTACCAGTTCCTGCTCGAGGGGCTGCTGCTCTTCGTCGTGATGTGGCTCTACGCGCGCAAGGAGCGCAAGCAGGGGCAGGTGGCTTCTGTGTTCCTCATCGGCTACGGCGTGCTGCGCTTCGTCGCGGAGTATTTCCGCGAGCCCGACGACTTCCTCGGCCTGCGGGCGCTCGACCTGAGCCAGGGGCAGTGGCTCAGCATCCCGATGATCGTCGCGGGCATCGCGCTGTGGCTGTGGTTCGGCCGCACCGGCGGCAAGGCTGCCACCGCGCGCGCCTGAGCTTCCGGGCGCAGGGGCTCATTGAGCCCTAAGTTTTCAGGGTAAGTCCCAGCCGCGCACGCGATGCGCGGCACTTGCGTCTGGCCGTGCACGGGCTCAGAATTACGCGTAATTACAGGAAATTATGCGGCCCTGATCCCATGCGCCTGGTCCCCAACTCCCTGCACGACGAAGTCGCCGCCACGCTGCGCGAGCAGATCTTCGACGGCTCCCTGGCTCCCGGCAGCTTCGTCGATGAAACGGCGCTGTGCGAGCGGCTTTCCATCTCCCGCACGCCGCTGCGCGAAGCGCTCAAGGTGCTCACCGCCGAAGGCCTGCTGCGGCACGAGCCGCGGCGCGGCTGCTTCGTCAACGAGGTGACCGAGCGCGACCTCGACGAGATCTTCCCCGTCATCGCTTTGCTCGAAGGCCGCTGCGCCTACGAGGCGGCCCGCAACGCCAGCGACGCCGAGCTGCAGGAGCTCGACGCCCTGCACGAGCGCCTAGTGCGCCACGCCAGGGCCAAGCGCATCAACGACTACTACGCCACCAATCACATCATCCACGAGGCGATCATCAAGCTGGCCGACAACAAGTGGCTGGCCCAGGTGATCGGCGACCTGCGCAAGATCCTCAAGCTCGCCCGGCTGCAGCAGCTGCATGCGCCGGGGCGGCTCGACCAGAGCCTGTCGGAGCACCTGGCCGTGTTCGCGGCGCTGAAGGCGCGCGACAGCGAAGGCGCCGACGCCGCCATGCGCACGCACCTGACCCGCCAGCGCGAGGCGCTGCGCGAGGTCGCGCGCCAGCAGAAATCCAGGGTGATGTCGTGACAAGCGTGACAACCCCCTCAAGCATTGGAGTGCCCCGATGAGTGCGACCGAATGGTTCCAGGCGCGGCTGCGTTCTGGCGAGAAGTCCAAAGTGCCCGTGGCGCCCGAAGGCGCGGCGAAGAGCGCACCGAAGAACGCGCCCAAGCCCAGCGCGCGCCCGACCGCCGAGCGCCTGCAGGCCACGCTGCGCAAGGCCGACGAGGCCCTGTCGCCGCGCGCGTTGCGCCGCGTGCTGGCCGACCTGCAGGCGGTGATCGACCCGCGCGTGAGCGAGGTCGAGGGCGGCCGCCGCGCCCATGCCATTGCCGACGCCTACCGCGCCGCCACACCCGACGAGCGCCGCGACTACTGGGCGCTCATGAGCGAGCATTTCGCCGCCGATGCGCAAAAGCTCAAGACCGCGCGCGACCAGCACCAGGCGGCCGTCGGCACGCCCGACGAGGGCCAGGCCGAGCTGCGCCTGCGCCGCGCGCTGGTGTCGCCGCGCATGCGCCTGCTGCAGCGCTTCGCGGTCGAGCCCGAGGGCATGCGCTTTCTGGTGGACCTGCGCGCCGACCTGCTGCCGTGCCTGAAGGCCGACAAGCGTCTGCTCGCGCTCGATGCCGAACTCGAACAGCTCTTCTCCACCTGGTTCGACGTCGCCTTCCTCGAGCTTCGCCGCATCGACTGGGATTCGCCGGCTTCGCTGATCGAGAAGCTCATCCGCTACGAGGCGGTGCACGACATCAAGAGCTGGTCCGACGTGAAGAACCGGCTCGACGACAGCGACCGCCGCTGCTACGGCTTCTTCCATCCGCGCCTGCCCAACGAGCCGCTGATCTTCGTCGAGGTGGCGCTGGTCGACCGCATCAGCGCCGGCATCACGCCGCTGCTCGACGAAACCGCCGTGCCGGTGCCGGCTGCCCGGGCCACCACCGCGATCTTCTATTCGATCAGCAACACGCAGAACGGCCTGCGCGGCGTGAGCTTCGGCGACTCGCTCATCAAGCGCGTGGTCGAGACGCTTCAGGAAGAGCTGCCGCGCCTGAAAACCTTCGCCACGCTTTCGCCGATTCCGGGTTTTCGCACCTGGCTGGCGAAGAATGCCGCCGACCTGCTGCCGCGCATCGACGAGAAGCGCGAAGCCGAGCTGGGCCGCCTCGTCGGCTCGGTGCCGCCCACGGCAGAGCGCCTGCTCGCCGCGGCGGACGGCGCCGCCAGCCTGGACGCCAAGTCGCCATTGCGCCAGTGGCTGATGCAGGCCGCCGCCGAGTACCTTGGCCGCGCGCTGGTCGATGGCACGCCGGCCGACCCGGTGGCGCGCTTCCACCTGGGCAACGGCGCGCGCGTCGAACGCCTGAACTGGGCGGGCGATCCGTCGGCCAAGGGGCACAAGCAGTCCTATGGACTCATGGTCAACTACCTCTATGACCTCAAGCGCCTGGACAAGCACCGCACCTGGCTGGCCGAGGGTAAGGTGGCCGTATCGGGAGACGTCGAAAGCCTGTATTTCAAAAAAGGCTGAAGTCCGCGAAAGAGAAAGTCGAAGCAGAGCAAGGAGCCGGTGTACCCAAGGCCGGCAGCCGCACGGGGCGGCAAGATCCACAACGACACACAGGAGATGAGACAAATGAACCCAAGCTTTCAGCGCCGCGACGTGCTGCGCGTGGCCGCCGCCGGTGCCGCCGTTCTGTGCGGTGCCGCGCGGGCCCAGCAGGGCTGGCCGACGAAGCCCGTGACGATGATCGTGCCGTTCCCGGCCGGTGGCGGCACGGATGCCTTCGCGCGGCCGCTGTCGGGGCAGTTCTCGCGCGTCGCGGGCCAGACGCTGGTGATCGACAACCGAGGCGGGGCAGGGGGCACGCTGGGCGCGAGCATTGCCGCCAAGGCGCCGGCCGACGGCTACACGCTCTTCATGGGCGCGGTGCATCACGCGATCGCTCCGTCCATCTATCCGAAGCTCGACTACGACATCGAGAAGGACTTCGTGCCGCTGATGCTGCTGGCCAACGTGCCGCAGGTGGTGGTCATCAACCCGAAGCGGGTGCAGGCCAACACCATCCAGGAGTTCATTGCCCTGGTGAAGCGCAACCCCGGCAAGTTCAACTACGGCTCGGCCGGCTCGGGCACCTCGCACCACCTGGCGGGCGAGCTCTTCAAGATCCAGACCGGCACCTTCATCACCCACATCCCGTATCGCGGCGCGGGCCCGGCACTGTCCGACCTGATCTCGGGCAACGTCGACCTGATGTTCGATGGCCTGGGCTCCTCGGCGCAGCACATCAAGAGCGGCCGCATCAAGGCGCTGATGGTGGCCGGCACCAAGCGCAACCCGGCGTTCCCCGACGTGCCCTGCGCCGCCGAGGTGGGCCTGCCCGAATACACCGTGACCACCTGGTACGGCCTGTGGGCGCCCAAGGGCACGCCGGCCGACACGCAGGCCCGCGCCATCGACGACATGAAGAAGGCGCTGGCCACCGACGACCTGAAGGCCATCTGGGCCCAGAACGGTTCCGAGATCCCGAACCTCACCACCACCGCCTACGGCAGCTTCGTGAACGCCGAGATCAAGCGATGGGCCGCGGTGGTGAAGGCCTCGGGCGCCAAGCTCGAATGACGACTGAAAGCCATATCTCCCTGCGCCGCGACGGCGATGGCGCCATCGCGTTCGTCACGCTGTCGAACCCGGGGCGCCTCAACGCCATGACGCGCGCCATGTGGCGCGAGCTGCGCGCGCTGTTCGACGGCCTGCGCAGCGAGGCGGACAGCGCCCTGCGCTGCGTCGTCGTGCGCGGCGAGGGCGGCGCCTTCTGCGCGGGCGGCGACATTTCGGAGTACCCGTCGTTCCGTTTCAGCGAACCCAGCCTGCGCGAGTTCCACGAGAACGAGGTCTGGGCCGCGCTGCAGGCGATGCTCGACTGCCCGCTGCCGCTGGTTGCGCAGATCGAGGGCGCCTGCATGGGCGCGGGCATCGAGATCGCGAGCTGCTGCGACATCCGGCTGGCCGGCACTTCCGCGAAGTTCGGCGCGCCTATCGCCAAGCTCGGTTTCCCGATGGCGCCTCGCGAGGCCGCGCTGGTGCATGGCGCCATTGGCGACGTGCTCGCGCGCGACATGTTGCTGGCCGCCGGTGTGCACGGCGCCCAGCGCCTTTACGACGCGGGCTTCCTGCTGCAGGTGCTTCCCGACAACGAGGTGCCGCTGGCCGCGCAGTCGCACGCCGCGCGCATCGCGGCTCTTTCCCCGCAGGCTGCGCGCCTGCACAAGGCCACTTTCGCCGCGCTGCGTGCCGGCGCTCCCTCGGCCCACGGCCTACTCGCCACGGCCTACGATTACGCCGACTCCGCGGAACACCGCGAGGGCATCGCCGCCTTTCTCGCCAAGCGAACCCCGAATTTCTGAAGCCAAGCAAGCAATCGATCGTCCGAATGAAGAAGTCCGCCAACGCCAACCTGTTCGCCGCCCTGCGCGCGGCCTTTCCCGCTGACCTCGACGCCATCGCCGTCGAAACCGACAGCGGCCTGTTCTATTCCTGGCGCGACCTGGAGCGCGCCAGCGCCATGATCGCCAACCTGCTCGACGCCCTCGGGCTGGAGAAGGGCGCGCGCATCGCGGTGCAGGTCGAGAAGTCGGTCGAGGCCATGCTGCTGTACCTCGCCACGCTGCGCGCGGGCTATGTGTTCCTGCCGCTGAACACCGCCTACCAGAGCGCCGAGATCGAGTACTTCATCGGCAACGCCGAGCCGGCCGTGGTGGTGTGCACCAGCCGCAATGCGTCGTGGGTCGCGCCCATCGCCACCGCGGCGGGCACGAAGCACGTCTTCACGCTGGACGACGACCGCACCGGCACGCTGCTCGACGTGGCCGCCCAGTGCAGCGACCAGCACGTGCCTGCGCAGCGCAAGGCCGACGACATGGCCGCCATCCTCTACACCAGCGGCACCACCGGGCGCAGCAAGGGCGCGATGCTCACGCACGGCAACCTGCTGTCTAACGCCGAGGTGCTGAAGGACTACTGGGGCTGGACCGAGGGCGACGTGCTGATCCACGCGCTGCCCATCTTCCACGTGCACGGCCTGTTCGTCGCGCTGCACGGCGCGCTGCTCAACGGCAGCAAGATCCTGTGGTTCGCCAAGTTCGACCCGAAGCGCGTCGTGCAGAAGCTGCCCGAGGCGACCGTGTTCATGGGCGTGCCCACGCTGTACGTGCGCCTGCTGGCCGAGCCGGGCCTCACGCGCGAGGCGGTGCGCAACATGCGCCTGTTCGTCGCGGGCTCGGCGCCGCTGCTCATCGAGACCTTCGACGAATGGCGCGAGCGCACCGGCCACACCATCCTGGAGCGCTACGGCATGAGCGAGACGGTCATGCTCACCTCCAACCCCTACCGGCCGGAGCAGGGCGAGCGACGCGGCGGCACCGTCGGCTTCGCGCTGCCGGGCGTGCAGCTGCGCGTGCGCGACGACAGCGGGCGCGACTGCACCACCGACGAGATCGGCAACATCGAGGTCAGCGGTCCCAACGTGTTCGCGGGCTACTGGCGCATGCCCGAGAAGACGAAGGAGGAGTTCACCGCCGACGGCTTCTTCAAGACCGGCGACGTGGGCAAGATCGACGGCCGGGGCTACATCACCATCGTCGGGCGCAGCAAGGATCTGATCATCAGCGGCGGCTACAACGTGTACCCCGCCGAGATCGAGGGCTACATCAACGAGATGGCCGGCGTGGCCGAGAGCGCCGTGGTCGGCGTGCCGCACCCCGACTTCGGCGAGGTGGGCGTGGCCATCGTCATTCCCAAGGCGGGCGCTGCGCTCGACGGCGACGCCATCGTGGCGGAGCTGAAGTCGAAGCTCGCCAACTTCAAGATCCCCAAGCGCTGCTTCGTGGTGCCCGAGCTGCCGCGCAACGCCATGGGCAAGGTGCAAAAGGCGCTGCTGCGCACCGAGCACAAGGGCCTGTTCGCGGCCTGAGCGCGTTCAGGCCGCAGCTATTGCGGGCGCGAGTCCGTTCATCAGCCCGCTGCCCGCGTGGCAGTTGACGTACTCGTAGCTCTGCTCGTCGGCCTTGAGCACCGACACCTCGTGGTACACGCGCAGCTGCAGCTGGAAGTTCAGCGCCTGCACGTAGCGCATGAAGCTGCCGAAGATCGCGACGTGCGTGGGGTGCGACTCGGCCCAGCGCTCCATGTCGGCCAGCGAGCGCCACCAGCTCAGGCCGAAGGACTTCTGCAGCGGCGTGCCCTGCGCGTCGAGGTGGCGCATGTAGCGGTTGCTGTAGCAGCCGATGCCCAGCCCCTGGTCGCGCAGGAAGTCCATGCCCTCGCGCAGCACCGGCTCCATGTCCTGCAGATAGAGCGTGCGTTCCTGGCCGGTGGTCTCGGTCCATTCCTGGCCGGAGCGGATCATCGCGACGTTCTCGTGGCCCGCGATGCGCACGCGCTGCCCCGGCGCCGGCGCGCCCGCGATCACCGCGCGCGTGCCCGAAGGCGCCATCGCATCGGTCTGCGAGAGCGCAATGCGGTCGCGCATCGAACCCCAGTAACCGTGCTCCTGCAGCTCCCCGCTGACCCCGCCCATCACCACGCCGACGCCTTCGAAGCGATCGGGCGTGTTGAACATGGTCTCGAAGTGCTCGACGCGCGGCGAGGCGATCTCGCGGAAGTAGCCGAGGCCCTCCTTGAGCCGCTCTTCGGCGCGCCACCAGGCATCGATCGCGGGCGTCGCGCACCAGCGTGCATAGGCGGCGGGATCGCTCCAGTAGGCGATGGCGATCATGTTGTCGAAGTGTTGTCGAAGCCTTCGGCATCGACGTAGTGCGTCAGGTCGTGATGGCCGGGGCCGTCGGGCAGGGCGAAGTCGCGCGCGATCTTCATCAGCGCTGCGCAGGCGCGGCCCTGCATTTCGGGGCCGCGCGACTGCACGCCGAAATAGCCCATCACGACCTGCTTCACCGAGACCGGAGCCCGCGCCGACCACACGGGGTAGGGCGGCACGTAGTCGTCTTCCACGCGGCGATGCCGCGTGCGGGGGCACTTCAGGTGCTCGTCGATGGCGGATTCCATGGCGTGCCTCCGGTGCTTCAGGCTGCGACCGCTTCAGGCGCGCTGGCTTCGGGCTCCGGCGACGTCGCCTGCTGCACCACGACAGGCTCGCGGCGCGTCTTGTTCAGCAGCAGCTGCGTGACGTCGGGCCGCGAGTAGTGGCCGCTGGGGTCGGCTGCCGCCTTGGCGAGCGGGATCATGCCGAGGTCGATGTCGGCGACGACCAAACCTTCCTCGTCTTCCGCCAGCGGCGCGCCCAGCGGCGAACCGTCGGGTGCGTAGATGCGCGCATAACCGCCGCCGGTGCGCAGCATCTGCTGCTTGCCGGCGTCGGTACACATCAGCTCGCTCATGGCCTTCGACACGGTGGCGCAGGGCGCGACCACGAAGCACTGCCCCTCGGCCGCGTAGACCTGGCTCGCGGCATTGTTGACCTCGGGCCCCAGCGCGTAGGCCGCACCACGGTACAGCGAGAAGCTCGGCCATGCGCCGCAGTGGATCTGCTCGTTCTGAGAGTACATCGCGTACTTGCTCAGCGGCTGCAGGTGCTCCCAGCACGAGAGCGAGCCGATGTTGCCCAGCGGCGTGCGGACCACGGCGAGGTCGGAGCCGTCGCCTTCGCCGAACACCGTGCGCTCCACATGCGTGGGCTTGAGCTTGCGCCGCGTCTGCACCGTCTCGCCCTGGTCGTCGATGAGCGCCTGCGCGATGTAGAGGCTGCCGGCGGCCTTCTCGCTGTAGCCCAGCGAGACCCAGATTCCGAGACTGCGCGCGGCCTCCTTGATGCGGTCGAACTCGGCCGAGCCGACGACCAGCGAGTTGTCGTGGTAGCGCTGCACGAACTGCATGCCCCAGGCCGGCGAATCGAGCCAGATCCACCACGGGTAGCCGGGCACCCAGGTCTCGGGAAAGGCGATGAGCTTCACGCCCTGTTTCGCGGCCTGCGTCATGAGGTCGATGGTTTTGTCGACGGTGCCGTCGAGGTCGAGGAACACGGGGGCGGCCTGCACTGCGGCAACGCGCAGCTTGGGGTGGACGGTGGTCGGCATGAGGCTTCTCCAGATGCAATGAAAGTAACGAGGCGTGGTCCGCAGGCACCGGGTTTGCGCTGTGGCATGCGGGTTGCTTGAAGCGTAGATTCGCGCCGCCTGAACGCCTTGACCCGGTTTGGCGGCGTTCTTGTTCCAGCGTTGCATCCGTTCGTTGCCCAGGCCTTCCGAGGAATCTCCATGACCCAGCTGCTCAGCACCGACGCCGTCCCGCGCGACCAGCGGCTCGCCTACTGGACCGACATGATCTGCAACGTCTACGTGCAGCTCGGCTGCGACCCGGTGCGCGAGGGCGAAGCCGGCGATTTCGAAGGCAGCATCCGCCAGCACACGCTGCCCGGGCTCGACGTGTCGGTCGTCACCTCGGGCCCGCAGAAGGTGATGCGCACGCCGGGGCACATCTCGCATTCCAGCGACGACTACTTCCTCGTGAGCATCCAGGCGCGCGGCCAGGGCGTGGTGAGGCAGGACGGCCGCGACGCGGTGCTGTCTGCCGGCGACTTCGCGCTGTACGACAGCACGCGGCCCTACCAGTTGCTCTTCGACCAGTCTTTCGAGCAGATCGTGCTCAAGCTGCCCGGCGAGCGCCTGCGCAGCGAGCTGCGCGATACACAGGCGCTCACGGCCACCACCGTTTCAGGCCGTGAGGGCGCGGGGCATCTGCTGCTGGGCATGATCCGCACGCTGCGCGAGGACATCGACACGCTGCAGCCGGCCTCGGCTCTCGCGGTGGCCAACGGCGTGCAGAACATCCTGGTGGCGGGGCTGCAGACCCTGCCGGCGGCGAGCGCGCCTTCGCTCAGCAATCTGGCGGCTTACCATCTCGCGCGCGTGAAGCGGCGCATCGACGAGCAGCTGGCCGATCCGTCACTCTCGGTGAGCACGCTGGCGACCGGGCTGGGGGTGTCGGTGAGCCACATCCACCGCGTGTTCAAGAGCGAGCCGCTCACGCCCTCGCAGTACATCTGGGAGCGCAGGCTGGAGGCATGCAGCCGCGACCTGCTGGAGCCGCGCCTTGCGGGCCGCCCCGTGGCCGACATCGCCTATGGCAGGGGATTCAACGACGCGGCGCATTTCAGCCGCGCGTTCAAGGAGCGATTCGGCTGCTCGCCGCGCGAATGGCGGCAGCAGCGCACGCAGTAGCAGGCTGGCTTACTGCACCAGCAGCACCGTGGTGTTCGTCTCGGCGATCACCTTGGTGGCGACGGAGCCCATCAGCGCGCGGCCCAGGATGCCGTGGCCGTGCGTGCCCAGCACGATCAGCCCCGCCTGCGCAGCCGCGGCCGACTTGAGGATTTCCTCCGCGATGTGGCCGTGGCGCGCATCGACCGTGTAGTTCGTGATGCCCTGCGCAGCGAGCTGCGCCTTCACCGGCTCGATCACCTTGGCGCTTTCCTCGGCGTAGTAATCGGAGACGATCTCCTTGCTGAGGTGGCGCGTGACGTGGCCCGAGATGCCGGTGCACACGTGCACGATGACCAGTTCGTGGCCGTCCACGAACATGGCGCGGTTGGCAACAAGATAAGCCAGCGCCTTCTGCGTGTAGGCGCTCCCGTCGACTGCGATGAGGATTTTCATGGCCCCGTTATACGGCGCGTGCCGCGCAGGCGGCAACGAGTCGCACCGAAGGCCGAAGGGCTATGCGCCTCCGGAAGATCAGCCGCGAATCAGCCGTGCAAGCCCTTCCAGAGCATGTAGGCCGCCAGCATGTAGAGGATGCTCGCGAACACGCGCTTGAGCTTCTTCACGGGCAGGCTG
The DNA here is from genome assembly GCF_056867935.1 of Variovorax sp. TLI9-5A. Lineage (NCBI taxonomy): Bacteria > Pseudomonadati > Pseudomonadota > Betaproteobacteria > Burkholderiales > Comamonadaceae > Variovorax > Variovorax sp. TLI9-5A. The sequence goes on from NZ_CP200310.1 coordinate 3,353,074, forward strand.
TGCGCCGCCTTCGCGCCCAGCGGCGCGGTCAGCACGCTGCACAGGGCGATCACCGCCAGCGCAGGCAGCCAGATGTAGCCGAAGGAACCTGCCGGCAGGCCCTGCACCGACTGCCCGCTCACCGCATAGCCCAGCACGTTCGCCACCGCGATAGGAAAACCCAGCGCCGCGCTGGTGGCCACCGCGTTGTGGATGGAGATGTTGCACCACGTCATGAACGGCACGCTGATGAAGCCGCCGCCGGCACCCACCAGGCCCGAGATGAAGCCGATGGCGCCGCCCGCCGCGAGCTGGCCGCCGGTGCCCGGCATCTGCCGCGTGGGCGCGGGCTTCTTGTCGAGGAACATCTGCGTGGCCGAGAAGCCCACGAAGAGCGCGAAGAAGATCGCCAGCGCCGTGCCCTTGAGCAGCGAGAACACGCCCAGGCTGCCCACCAGGCTGCCGATGACGATGCCGGGCGCGAGCCGCCGCACGATGTCCCAGCGCACGGCGCCGCGCTTGTGGTGCGCGCGCACGCTCGACACAGAGGTGAAGATGATGGTCGCCATCGAGGTCGCGATGGCCATCTTCACCGAAAGATCGGCCGGCGCGCCGCGGTGGCCCATGATGATCGTGATGAACGGCACCATCAGCATGCCGCCGCCGATGCCCAGCAGGCCTGCGAGAAAACCGGTGCCGAGCCCGAGGGCGGCGAGTTCGGCGATGAGGATGGGGTCGAGCAGGCTGGAGACGTTCACGGAAATTCTGTATCGCAAAAAGCAACGGCCCCGAGCAGTGTGTGCAGGGGGCCGTGGCGGAAATAGGTGTCTGCAAGTGGGCGCCGGACTCGCATCCTGAACCGGGGTTCAGGTGGGCGAGGGCAGCAGGACTTCGGGTTCATCTGACGCGAGATGATCACACCCGTCGAGCGATTTACCAAGCCCGGCTCCGTAGAGCATTGGAACAAGGACATATAAAGCCCAACGCGCACCGCAGACGAATCGGATTTTACGCTCCGCCCCGCAGCCGGGGAACCCGTTCAGAGCAAATGTCCATCGCCCGCCAGGGCCTGATCGAGTCTTTGAATGAGTTGGGCGGCCTTCGGGTCGGTGTCTGTGGTATCTGCGGCAACGGCAGGCGCGGGCGCCGCGGTGGCGGCGGCCTGCTGCGCGGCGAGGTCGAACGCCAGGTTCAGCGACGCCAGCACCGCGATGCGGTCGCGGGCCTTGACTTTTCCCGCGTCGCGGATCTTGCACATGGCGGTATCCACGCGTTCGACGGCTTCGCGCAGCTGCGCCTCGCCGCCATCGGGACAGCCGAGCAGATAGCTCTGTCCCATGATCTGTACTTCAATCTGCTTCATGCGGGGGAATCTTCGGAAGGTGGTTCAGCCGGCAACCGTTCGAGCAGGGCGTCGAGGCGCGTGCGGGCCGCGACGAGCCGCGACTTCAGAGCGTCGCGTTCGCGCGTGAGCGCATCGACCTGTTCCTGCAGCAGCGCGTTGGTGCGCTGCACCTCTTCGTGACGCACGAGCAGTCGTTCGACGCGCTCGGCGATCTGGTCGATGGGGCTGGAGGCGGGCATGGTTGGCGATTGTAGTTTCCCGGGGAGGCGGTCCCGCCGAGGCCGGACGCGGCGCCCGGCATGCCCGGGATTCTGCGGCTTTGCCGCCCGCCGATCAAACCCTTCGTCGGGCGCTCAGCCCTCGCTCAGCCGCACGTAGGTGGCCAGCAGCGCGCTCTTGGCGACCACGCCCAGCAGCACCGGGTTGGCGGCGCTCTCGATCAGCGGCAGCCGCTCGCCGAGGTGGTCGAGAAAGCGCTGCAGCGCCTCGCCCAGCCCGGTGTCGGCGGTGATCGGCAGGATCGCCTGCGAGAGCAGGGCGCCGGCCGTCGTCTCCTGCGGCGCGGTACCGAGCGAGGAGAGGGGCACCACGCCCAGGTAGCGGTTGCCCGCGTCCACCACGTACAGGTACTTCACGGGGTACTGCAGAAAGAGCTTGCTCATCGCCTCGCGGTCCGCCTGCGGGCCGACCACGGTTTCGGCCGGCTGCACCAGGTCGCGCATGTGCAGCCCGCGCAGGCGCATCTGGTCGTCGCGCTGGGCATTGCGGTGCAGCGTGATCTCGTACATCGAGCCCGCGTTGGCCGAGCGCGCCACGAAGTACGCGATGACGCTCGCGGCCATCAGCGGCAGCATGACCTGGTAGCTCAGCGTCATCTCGAAGATCATCAATATCGCCATCAGCGGCGCTTGCGTGGCCCCCGCGAGGAACGCTCCCATGCCGACGATCGCGTAGGCAAAAGGCGCCGAGCTCGCTGCCGGCCACAGTGCCTGCACGCCTTGGCCGAAGAGGGCGCCGATCATGCAGCCGAAGAAGAGCGCGGGCGTGAACACCCCGCCCACCGCGCCCGAACCTGCGGTTGCCATCGTCGCCACCGCCTTGGCGAGCAGCACCATCGCGATCAGCGTCCACGCCCACGGCGTGTGCAGCACCGAATTGACCACGCTGTAGCCGTTGCCCCAGACCTCCGGCATCGGCACCGACACCGCGCCCATGACCAGCCCGCCCAGCGCAAGCCGCCAGGGCAGCGCCAGCGGCAGCCGCGAGAACAGCGCCCGGCTGCCCTGCAGCGCGCGCAGGAAGCCCACCGCCGCGAAACCCAGCAGCACGCCGAGCACGCAGAACAGCACGACCTCGGTGCCGTGGATCTCCGGGAACGGCGGCATCCTGTAAGGCGGCTGGTAGCCCGGCAGCGCGCGCATCGCGACGTTGGCGACCACCGAGGCGATGATGATCGGCCCCACGCTCTCCATCGCGATGGAGCCCAGCACGATCTCCGCGACGAAGAAGGCGCCGGCGATGGGAGCGTTGTAGGCGGCGGTGAGGCCGGCCGCCGCGCCGCAGGCCACCAGGAGCCGCAGCCGCTCGGCCGGAAAGCGGAACACCCGCCCCAGCAGCGAGGACGCCAGCGCCGCCAGCTGCACCATCGAGCCCTCGCGCCCGATGGAACCGCCGGTGCCGATACTCACCAGCGACGACGCGCTGCGCGCCAGCGTCTGCGCCACCGGGATGCGTCCGTCGCCGAGCACGATGGCTTCCATGTAGTCCGACGTGGCGCTGCGCTGCGCCACGCGCCTGGCCAGCACCAGCAGCAGCCCCGCCACCAAACCGCCCAGCGTGGGGCATGCGATGCGCGCCCACCAAGGCAGATGCTTCGCCATCGCCACCAGCCCTTCGCCGGGACCGAGCACCAGGTGCTCGAAGGCGAGAAGCGCGGCGCGGAACAGTTCGGTCGCCAGCGTGCCCAGCAGCCCGGCCACGATGGACCACAGCAGCATCGACTGCCAGCCCGAGACACCGAAAAGTCGCTGCAGCGCCGAACGCAGATTCAGGAAGATCGAGGCGGGCCGCATCATGGCTGTCGATGTTAGCGGGGGCGCAACTTTCGACTTAAGCCCTGCCGGGCAGCGCATAAAATCGCCCCGTTGGTGCTCGCGCCGTGGTTCGCACGGCGCAGTTCAACGGGAAGCAGGAGTGGAAGCCTCCCGGTCGATCGTATGGGATCGCATCGGACCAAGGCCGAAGCCGCCTGCGCTGCCCCCGCAACGGTCAAGCAGACGGTGCCGCAAGGTGCCAACCCCTTTCCATCGAAGCCACTGGATGCCCTGAAACAGGCGTCTGGGAAGGCGGCAAGGAGTCGTTCTGCCAGCCCGGATACCGGCCAACAAGGCGGCTGCCGCATGCGTCGAAGATGAATGACGAACGCATGCGCGGCCATTGCGCCCAGGCGCCGGCGGGGAGGCCGGCCAGGGGTATTGACGTTCGTTCGCTTGATTCATGATTTCCCACGTTTGCTCTTTCCGCGGCTGTGCTCCCGCGCGCCGTTTCCGCCACGCCTGCCTGCCGCTGGCGCTGGTTTCCGCCTTCGGCAGCCTGGCCCATGCGCAGGAGGCGACCACCCTGCGCGAGACGGTCGTCACGGCCAACCGCACGCCGCAGGCGCTCTCGGAGCTCGTGGGAGACGTCTCCGTCGTCGACAGCAACACCATCGAGCGCAGCGGCGCGACCGGCGTGGCCGACCTGCTCGCCCGCCTGCCAGGCATCGAGATTTCTCGCTCGGGCGGCGTGGGCAACACCACCAGCCTGTACATCCGCGGCGCCGAGACGCGCTTCACTGCCGTGTACCTCGACGGCGTGCGCATCGACTCGCAATCCACCGGCGGCGCGGGCTGGGAAGGCATCCCGCTCTCGCAGATCGACCGCATCGAGGTGCTTCGCGGTCCGGCCGCGGCGGTGTACGGCTCCGACGCCGTGGGCGGCGTGATCCAGCTCTTCACCAAGCGCGGCGAGGAGGGCGTGTCGCCCTACGCCGGCATCGGCTTCGGCAGCAAGGGGCTGCGCAGGATCGAGGGCGGCGTGAGCGGCCAGTCGGGCCTCTTCGACTACTCCTTCGGCGTGGCGCATGAAGAGAGCAAGGGCTACAACGTGCAGCCGGTGTCGAAGCGCAATGTGGTCAAGGACGGTTTCACCAACCCCGACCGCGACGGCTACAACAGCACTTCGGGCAACGTGAAGCTGGGCTACCAGATCACGCCCGACCAGCGCATCGAGGCCACGCTGCTTTCCAGCGACATCAAGGCCGGCTACGACGCCACCGTGTCGTACAAGACCAGGCTGCCGATCCTGTTCGCCAACGACATCTCGAACAACACGCTGCAGACCGCCGGCCTGACCTGGTCGGCCAAGTGGAACGACGTCTACAGCACCCGCGTGCAGGTGACCGATTCGCAGTCGGTCTACAAGACGCAGCCTTCGTTCTACCGCACCGAGACCCGCCTGCGCGGCTACCTGTTCCAGAACGAATTCCGCTTCGGACCGCACCTCGTCACCGCCACGCTGGAGCGCCGCGAGGACGCCCTGGAGAACGCGCCCACCACCACCTCCAAGCTGCTCTCGCGCGACCGCTCGCAGGACGCGATTTCGCTCGGCTACGGCTTCGTGAAGGGCCCGCACTCGCTGCAGCTGCACGTGCGCCACGACAAGGACAGCGAGTTCGGCGGCAAGACCACAGGCAGCGCTGCCTACGGCTACGCCATCACGCCGTCGCTGCGCTTCACGGCCTCGGCCGGCACCGCCTTCCGCGTGCCCACGCTGTACCAGCGCTTCAGCGAATACGGCCTGGCCACGCTCAAGCCCGAGTCGAGCCGAAACCTCGAGCTGGGCCTGCAGTACACCGAGGGCGCGACGCAGATGGGCATCGTGGCGTATGCCAACCGCGTGCAGAACCTGATCGTGTTCGACGGCTCGGCCAAGGGCTGCGCGTCGTCCTTCGGCTGCTACGCCAGCACCGCCCGCGCGCGCTACCAGGGCGTCACGCTCTCGGGCAGCCACCGCATCGGTGACGTCACGCTGCGCGGCTCCTTCGACTTCCAGGACCCGCGCGACCTCGCCACCCACAACCTGCTCGCGCGCCGCGCGCAGCGCCACGCCACCCTGGGCGCCGACTGGCGCATCGCGGGCTGGACGCTGGGCGCCGAGGTGCAGACCTCCAGCCGCCGCTACGACGACGCCGCCAACAGCGTGAAGCTCGGCGGCTACACCGTGCTGAACCTGTCGGCCACCACGCAAATCACGCGCGACATCAACCTCGTCGCGCGCGTCGACAATGTGGGCAACAAGGACTACCAGTTCGCGCGGCTGTACGCCAATGCCGGCCGTACCGCCTACGTCGGTCTCAAGTGGACGCCTCACTAAACAGCCAGCCATACCAGCCGGGCGGCACCGCCGGTGCCGCGGCGGCCTCCTGCGCCGCTGTGCTGGTGGCCGCCCCGGCCTCGGGGCAGGGCAAGACCACGGTCGCGGCCGCGCTCGCCCGGCTGCATGCGCGCCGGGGCCGGCGCGTGCGCGCCTTCAAGTGCGGCCCCGACTTCCTCGATCCGCACTGGCTGGCGCTGGCCACCGGCGCGCCGGTGCATTCACTGGACCTCTGGATGACCGGCGAGGCCGACTGCCGCGCGCGCCTGCATACGGCAGCCGCCGACAGCGACCTGCTGGTCATCGAAGGCGTGATGGGCCTCTTCGACGGTACGCCCAGCGCCGCCGACCTCGCGCAGCGCTTCGGGCTGCCGGTGCTGGCGGTGATCGACGCGCATGCCATGGCCGGCACCTTCGGCGCGCTGGCTTACGGGCTGCAGAACTTCCGCGACGGCCTGCCATGGGCTGGTGTGCTGGCGAACCGCGTGGCCAGCGAAAGGCACGGCCAGATGCTGAAGGACGCGCTGCGCGACCCTTCGCAATGGCTCGGCGCCTTGCCGCGCGATGCCCGTTTCTCGCTGCCCGAGCGGCACCTGGGCCTCGTGGCCGCAACCGAACTCGGCGACGCGCTGGCGCGGCTGGACGCGGCCGCCGACGTACTGGCCGACACACCGCTGGGCCGCATGCCAGTCGACAAACTGCCGCAGGTGCGCTTCGAGGCCTCCGCATCCGACGAGGCGCAAGCCGTGCCGCCGCTGCTGGCCGGCCGAACCATCGCCATCGCGCGCGACGCCGCCTTCTCGTTCATCTACCCGGCGAACCTCGACGTGCTCACGGCGCTGGGCGCGAAGCTGAGCTTCTTCTCGCCGCTCGCGGGCGACGCCTTGCCGGCCTGCGACGCCGTCTGGCTGCCCGGCGGCTACCCGGAGCTGCATGCGCAGGCGCTGTCGGCTTGCACGCCGATACGCGAATCGCTCGCCGCGCACGTCGCTGCGGGCAAGCCGGTCTGGGCCGAGTGCGGCGGCATGATGGCGCTCTTCGACGAGTTGGCCCAGCAGGAGGGCGCACAGGTCCAACGACTCTGGGGCCTGCTGCCGGGCCGCGTGACCATGCAGAAGCGGCTCGCCGGACTCGGTCCGCAACAGCTTTCCCTCGGCAGCCATGTGCTGCGCGGGCACACCTTCCACTATTCGAGCTGCGAGACACCGCTGGAGCCGGTCGCGCATACGGCCCGGCCCGGCGCTACGCAGGCCGTCGGTGCGCGGGCCGGCGAGGCGCTGTATGTGCACGGTCCGGTGCGCGCGAGCTACTTCCATGCGTGGTTCGCGTCCAGTCCGCAAGCCACGGCCCGTCTTTTCGGCGCCATGCCCATCGAGTTGGAGAGCCATGCCGCATTCGACCAAGCCTGAAACCGTGGTGCACGAATTCATCCTGGGCGGCCAGAAGAGCGGCAAGTCGCGCCGCGCCGAGCAGCGCGCCATCGACTGGCTTGCGGCCGGCGCGCGCGCGCGCCGCGCCGTGCTGATCGCCACCGCGCAGGCCTACGACGACGAGATGCAGGAGCGCATCGTGCGCCACCAGGCCGACCGCGCCGAGCGCGTGCCCGGCATGCGCACCATCGAGGAGCCCATCGAGCTCGCGCGCGCCATCGTCACCCAGAGCACGCCCGAGACGCTGGTGGTGGTCGACTGCCTCACGATGTGGCTCACCAACCTGCTGATGCCGATGTCCTCCGAAGACGCCCGCCCCGTGACGCGCACCCCGGCGACGCACATCGCGATGTTGCTGGTCGCGCTGCGCGATGCGCCAGGGCCGGTGTTGCTGGTCGGCAACGAGATCGGCCTTGGCGTGATCCCGATGGGCCGCGAGACGCGCGCCTTCGTCGACGCGCTGGGCCGCCTCAACCAGGACGTGGCCGCCGCCTGCGGCCGCGTCACGCTGATGGCGGCCGGGCTGCCGCTGAACCTGAAGGCGCCTGTCGCATGAAGATGATCCGCATCACGCTGGCGGCTTTCGGCCTGGCCTTTTTCGCCCTGGCCGCGCACGCACTCGACGTGGTCGACGAGCGCGGCGTTTCCGTGAGCCTGCCGCAGCCGCCGCAGCGCATCGTCTCGCTGCTGCCTTCGCTCACCGAGTCGGTCTGCGCGCTCGGCGCCTGCGACCGGCTGGTGGGCGTGGACCGGTACTCCAATTCGCCCGAGCGGGTGAAGACGCTGCCGCAGCTCGGCGGCGGGATCGATCCGAACGTGGAAGCCATCGTCGCGCTCAAGCCCGACGCGGTGCTGCTGGCCAAGTCCTCGCGCGTCACGCAGCGGCTGGAGGCGCTGGGCATGAGGGTGCTGGTGCTCGAACCCAAGAGCCACGCCGACGTGCGCCGCGTGCTCGACAAGCTCGACCAGGTGCTGGGCACGCACGAGGCGCCAAAAGTCTGGCGCGTGATCGATGCCAGCGTGTCGGCCGCCGCGCAGTCGGTGCCTGCAGGGGCGAAGGGCATGCGCGTGTATTTCGAAGTCAACAGCGCACCGTACGCGGCGGGCGAGTCGTCCTTCATCGGCGAGACGCTTTCGCGGCTCGGCATGAAGAACATCGTGCCGGCATCGCTTGGCCCGTTCCCCAAGCTCAACCCCGAGTTCGTGGTGCGCGCGAACCCCGACCTCATCATGGTCAGCGTGCGCAGCGCCCAAGGGCTGGAGCAGCGGCCCGGCTGGGCCGGCATCCGCGCGGTGCGCGAGGGCCGCATCTGCCGCTTCAGCGCCGAGCAGTCCGACGTGCTCGTGCGCCCCGGCCCGCGCATGGACGAGGCTGCGCGGCTGATGGCGCAGTGCATCGCCGACAAGGGCGGCAAGCGATGAATGCGGCGGCCGTCAGGCACACCGCCCATCTGCGCCGCGTCCTGCTGCTCGGCGCCGGCCTGCTGGTGCTGGGCGCGGCGCTGATGCTGCTGGGCCTGGGCATCGGCAGCACCGGCTTCGAGAGCCTGTTCGCCGCGCGCCACGACCCGGTGGCGCTGCAGATCGTGTGGGACATCCGCCTGCCGCGCACGCTCGGCGCCTGGCTGGCGGGCGCTCTGCTGGGGCTGGCCGGCGCGGTGGCGCAGGGGCTTTTTCGCAATCCGCTGGCCGATCCGTATCTGCTGGGCAGCGCCTCGGGCGCCTCGCTCGGCGTGGCTGTGGCGCTGCTGATGTTCGGCGGCTCGGCCGCGAGCACGCAGTGGGTGATGCGGCTCGGGCTCACCGGGGCCGCCTTCCTGGGCGCGGTGCTGGCGGTGATGCTCACGCTGATGCTGGCGCGCGGCGTGCAGCAGACGCTGCGGCTGCTGCTGGCCGGCGTGATCGTCGGCGTGGTGCTGGGTGCGGCCAAGGACCTCATCACCATCGCCTCGGCCGACATCCTCCAGGCCATCCAGGGCTTCATTCTCGGCAGCACCGGCCTCGTCGGCTGGAGCGCCTGCGCGGTGATGGCCGTGGTCGGCGCGGCCTGCCTGCTCGCGGGCTGGGCGCTGGCGCCGGTGCTCGACGGGCTCGCGCTCGGCGAGGCCACCGCGCGCAGCCTCGGCCTGCCGCTGGGCGCGATGCGCGCGGCGCTGGTGGTGGTGCTGGCGCTGGCCACCGGCGCCGCCGTGGCGCAGACCGGGCTGATCGCCTTCGTCGGCCTCGCGGCGCCGCATCTCGTGCGCTCGGCGGTCAAGACCACGCATGCGCGGCTGATCGTGCTGTCGGCACTGATGGGCGGGTTGCTGCTGATGGCGGCCGACCTGCTGGCGCGCTGGCTGATCGCACCGCAGGAACTGCCCGTGGGCGTGCTCACGGCCGTGCTGGGCGGCAGCTACCTGCTGTGGCTGATGCACCGGCGCAGCGCGCGGAGCGGCGTGGCATGAGCCGAAACGACACTCCCGCCGCGCTCGAGGCGCGCCAGCTGAGCGCCACGCTCGGTTCCACCGAGGTGCTGCACGGCATCGACCTGAAGTTGCCGGCCGCGCGCTGGACCAGCATCGTCGGCCCGAACGGCGCGGGCAAGTCGACGTTGCTGAAGGCGCTGGCGGGGCTGCTCGCGCATCGCGGCGAGGTGCGGCTCTTCGGCGAGGCGCTGGGCAAGGTGCCGGCGCGCGTCCGTGCGCAGCGCCTTTCGTGGCTGGGCCAGAGCGGCACGGGCGAGGGCAGCGCCGACGACCTGATGGTCTACGACGTCGCCATGCTCGGCCGCCTGCCGCACCAGCGCTGGCTGGCCACGCCCGGCGAGGCCGACCGCGAGGCCGTGGAGCGCGCGCTGCGCAGCACCCAGGCCTGGGACTGGCGCGACCGCCCGCTGGGACAGCTCTCCGGAGGCGAACGCCAGCGCGTGCTGCTGGCGCGCGCGCTCGCCGTCGAGGCCGAGGCGCTGCTGATGGACGAGCCGCTGGCCAACCTCGACCCGCCCCACCAGTCCGACTGGATGCAGATCGTCCGCGCGCTCGTCGCCGAAGGCCGCACCGTGGTCAGCGTGCTGCACGAACTGCCGATGGCCCTGGCCGCCGACGAGCTGGTGGTGATGAACCAGGGCCGCGTCGTGCACCACGGCGCCTGCGACGACCCGGCCACCCATGCGGCGCTGGAGCAGGTGTTCGACCACCGCATCCGCGTGCATCGCGTGGCGGACCAGTGGATTGCGCTGCCGAAGTAGCCACACGCCAGGAAATACGGAAACAACCTCACCATGCAGATCGAAACTCCCCCCAGCGAAAAGCCCTACGAGAAGCCGGAGGGCGAACGCCGCGGCATCGTCGTCGTCAACACCGGCGACGGCAAGGGCAAGAGCACGGCCGCCTTCGGCCTCGCGCTGCGTGCGCACGGCCGGGGCAAGGCCGTGAAGATCTACCAGTTCATGAAGGTGCCGACCGCGCGCTTCGGCGAGCACCGCATGTTCGAGCAGATCGGCATTCCCATCGAAGGGCTGGGCGACGGCTTCAGCTGGAAGAGCCAGGACCTGGAGCGCTCGGGACAGCTCGCGCGCGACGGCTGGGAAAAAGCCAAGGCGGCGATCCTGTCGGGCGAGTTCTTCCTGGTGGTGCTCGACGAGATCACCTATCCGCTGATCTACGGCTGGCTGCCGCTCGAAGGCGTGCTCGAAACCCTGCGCGCGCGGCCCAGGCACGTGCACGTGGCGCTGACCGGCCGGCGCTGCCCGCCGGAGATCATCGAGCTGGCCGACACGGTGACCGAGATGACGCTGGTCAAGCACGCCTTCAAGGCCGGCATTCCCGCGCAGCGCGGCATCGAGGACTGAAGCCCATGGCGATGGCGCAGCAGGCTTTCGCGGCCGACGAGGCGAGGGCGGTGTACCGGGCCATCCACGAGCGGCGCGACATGCGCCACTTCGCGGGTGGCGAGGTCGCGCCCGAGGTGCTGCGGCGGCTGCTGGACGCGGCGCATCACGCGCCCAGCGTGGGCTTCATGCAGCCCTGGCGCTTCATCCGCATCCGCGGCGAGGCGCTGCGGCAGCAGCTGCATCGCGTGGTCGAGCAGGAGCGCGTGCTGACCGCCCGCGCCCTCGGCGAGCGCGAGGACGAGTTCATGCGCCTGAAGGTGCAGGGCCTGCTCGATGCGGCCGAGCTGCTGGCGGTGACGCTGGCCGACGGCCGCGAGACGCACGTGTTCGGCCGCCGCACGCTGCCGCAGATGGACCTGGCCTCGGCCTCCTGCGCCATCCAGAACCTCTGGCTCGCGGCGCGCGCCGAGGGGTTGGGCATGGGCTGGGTGTCGCTCTTCGATCCGCCCGAGGTGGCCGCGCTGCTGGGTCTGCCTGAGGGAGCCGAGCCCATCGCCTTGCTGTGCCTCGGCCCCGTGAATGCCTTCTACGAAGAGCCGATGCTGCAGCGCGAGCGTTGGGCGAAGCGCGAGCCGCTGGCCTCGCTGGTGTTCGACGAAGGCTGGGGCCGGCCTTCGGACCTCTTCGACCAACCAACCGCCGTGGAGCGCCCCTGATGCTGGCCTTCGACTCCGTTCTCTTCGAGCTTGCGCGCCTCTTCCTCTGGCCGGTGACGCTGGGCGTGCTGCTGTCCTTCGTCTATGCCGTGTACTGCCTGGGCGCGTTCGGCGTCGAGTACCTGCAGCGCCGCCGAGATCCCGTACGCGCGCTGGTGCTGCAGCCGCATGCGCAGGCCAGCCAGGAGCAGATGGAGCTGGTGGTGCTCAAGCAGCTCGAAGGCGTGCGCCTGTGCAGCCGCGTGGCGCCGATGCTGGGGCTGATCGCTACCATGATCCCGATGGGCCCCGCGCTGGTGGCCGTGGCCTCGGGCGAATCGCAGGGCGTGGCGCAGAGCCTGGCGCCGGCCTTCGCGAGCGTGATCGTGGCGCTGGCCTCGGCTTCGATCACCTTCGTGGTCTACACCGTGCGCCGCCGCTGGCTGATGCGCGAGCTGGTGACGGTGCTCGATGCGCGGGACCGCCTCTCATGAGCCGGCGCCAGTTTTCCATCCTCAGCAGCCTGGACAGCGACGACGACGATCCTGTGCTCTCCACCATCAACCTGATCGACGTGTTCATGGTGGTGATCGGCATGCTGATGATCGCGGTCATCAACAACCCGATGAACCCCTTCGCGCAGGACAAGGTGACGATCATCCGCAACGAAGGCCAGCCGGACATGGAGATCGTGACGCGCGAGGGCCGCAAGATCACGCGCTTCAAGGCCAGCGGCGCGACAGGGCAGGGCGATGGCGAAAAGGCCGGTACCGCCTGGCGGCTGAAGGACGGGACGATGGTCTACGTGCCGGCGGATGCGGAGCTGGCTGGTTCGGGCGGGAAGTGACGCGGCTTCTTGTTTTCGCCTGGCTCTTTCTTGCCGGGGCGGGGTTCCTCCTTCCGGCGCATGCACAGTCGCAAGAGGCGAATCGCGTCGTTGTGCTGAGCACCTCGCTGGTGTCGCCGGCGCGCGTGGTGCGGCTGCAGGCGGTGGCGCGCGAGGCGGGAGTGCCGCTGCAGGTGCTGTCGGCTTCGCAGGACTCGCCCGAGGCGCTGGCCACCGCGATCGACGGGGCAAGCCTGCTCGTGATCGACGCGCCGCACGTCAGCGTGGCGCAGGCGGCGGCTGCGCGTTTCGGCGACACGATCTCGCGCAGCGCGGTGCCCTATGTGCTGGTCGGCGAGTTCGCGCTGGTGGCGAAGGGCCAGACGACTGCCGCCGCACCGCTTGCGGCCGGGCGCGGCATCGATGCCGCCTGGGCGCAGCGGCTGCGCGAGTTCTGGCGCTTTGCTGGCGCGGCCAACCTGGGCGCTGCGATGAAGGCGCTCCGGCAGCCCGGCAGGCTGGACGGGCTGCCCGATCCCGTGCCCCTTCCGCTCGCCGGCATCTACCACCCGGGCTGGTCGCGCGTCGAAACGGACATCGCCGCCATCCAGCGCCTGCCGGGAAGGGGCACCGTCGCCATCGCCATCAACAGTGCCACGGTGACGGGCGACGACACCGGCTGGCTCGATGCGCTCATCGCATCGCTGGAAGCCCGAGGCCTGCGCGCCTACGCCTTCTACGGCCCGCGCCAGCAGAAGGACCTGTTCTTCCGCATGACGCACGACGGCGCGCAGCGCGCGGCAGACGCCATCGTCAATGCCTCGCTGGTCTTCAGCCCCAACGAGCGCAAGGCTGAGCTGGAGCGCATCGGCGTTCCGGTGCTGCAGACGCTGCCCTCGCTGGCGATGGACGCTGCGCAATGGGAACGGAGCAGGGACGGCCTTGCGCAGACCGACATCGCTGCCTACTACAGCCCGAGCGAGCTGGCCGGCATGACCGACCCGATGCTCGTCAGTGCTCGCGACGCGGCAACCGGCGTGCTTCAGCCGCTGCCCGGGCAGATCGAGGCCGTGGCCGCCAAGGCGGCAGCGCTGCTGCGGCTGCAGCGCACGCCGCCGGCCGAGCGGCGCGTGGCGATGCTGGTCTACAACTACCCGCCGGGCGAGGCCAACTTCGGCGCTTCGTTCCTGAACGTGCCGCGCAGTGTCAACAACATGCTGGCTGCCATGAAGTCGGCCGGCTACGTCGCCGAGCTGCCGGGCGCCGACGCGCTCGTCGCGCAGGTGCAGGCGACGATGCGGGCCTACTACCCGACGGGCCAGGGCGACGAGCTGCAGCCGCTGCTCGACAAGGGCCTTGCCGACACGATGCCGCTGCCGGACTACCTCGCGTGGTTCCGCGCGCTGCCGCAGGAAACGCAGCGCCGCATCGAGAGCTACTGGGGCCCGCCCGAGAAGTCGACCATGCTGCGTGCCGTGGCGGGCGGGCCGGCCTTCGTGATTCCGCGCGTGCGCTTCGGCAACGTCGTCGTGCTGCGCCAGCCGCCCCGCTTCGAGCCCGGCACGCAGGTGGCGGGCAAGGCCGAGCAGGTCTATCACCGCTCGGCCGTTCCTCTGAGCCACGGCTACCTGGCAACGTATCTCTGGCTCCGCACCCGCTTCGGTGCCAGTGCCGTGGTGCACGTGGGCACGCACGGCACGGTCGAGTGGTCGGCGGGCAAGGAGCGCGGGCTTTCGGTGCAGGATGACCCGCTGCTCGCGCTGGGCGACCTGCCCAACGTGTACCCGTACATCATGGACAACCTCGGCGAAGCCACCACCGCCAAGCGGCGCGGCCGCGCGACCATGGTGAGCCACTCGACACCCATGTTCGCGCCGGCGGGTTTCCGCCCTGGCGTGCAGGAGATGCACGAGCGCATGCACGAGTGGGAGACGCTCTCGCCCGGCCCCGTGAAGACGGCCCTGGAAAAACGGCTCACGGCCGAGTTCGCCGAACAGCGCTATGACCGCGACCTGGGCTGGACGCCCGCGCGCATCCGCGCCGACTTCGCGGGCTTCATCGCGGTGCTGCATCCGTACCTCGACGAGCTCGCGCAGACCGCGCAGCCGCTGGGCCTCGCGACCTTCGGGCGGGCGCCCGACGCGCAGCGCAGGCGCATGACCATCCTGCAGATCCTTGGCAAGCCCTTGGTCGAGGCGCTGGGCGAGGACGTCGACGAGGCTTTCCTGATCGACGCGAAGAACGTCGCCGGCTCGCGCCCCGCGCGCTGGGTGGAACAGGCGCTCGCCGACGCGCAGGCCGCGAGCGCCATGGGCAAGACAGCGGCCGACCGGCAGAAGCTGCTGGAGCTGGCCGCGCGCGCCCGCGAGCTCGAAGATGTGCTCGCGCACAACGAGGAAATCGAAGGGCTGCTGACGGCGCTCGACGGCCGCTACCTCAAGTCCAGCTACGGCGGCGACCCGGTGCGCAACCCCGACAGCCTGCCGACCGGGCGCAACCTCTACGGCTTCGACCCGAGCCGCGTGCCCACCCGCACGGCCTGGGAAACGGGTGTCGCCGCGATGGACGCCTGGATCGTGCAGCACGCGAAGACCCATGCCGGCAAGGCACCCGAGAAGATCGCCTTCACCCTCTGGGCCGGCGAGGCCTCGCGCCACCAGGGTGTGCTGGAGAGCCAGGCCTTCTACGCCATGGGCGTGAAGCCGCGCTGGGACGAGGGTGGGCGCATGGCGGGCATCGAGATCATTCCCGCGTCGCAGCTGAAGCGGCCTCGCATCGACGTGCTGGTCAGCGTCACCGGCTCCTACCGCGACCAGTTTCCGGCCGTGATGCGTTGGCTCGACGAGGCGGTGCAGCAGGTGGCGGCCCTGCGCGAGCCCGGCAATGCCGTGGCGCGCAACAGCGAGGCCATGGCGCGCAGGCTTCGCTCGGAAGGGGCGACCACGGACGAGGCGCAGCGCTGGTCGACGGCCCGTGTGTTCTCGAACGAGCAGGGCCGCTACGGCGCGGGGCTCGAGGAAGCCGCGCTCGCGAGCGACGTATGGAGGAGCCAGCAGCGCGGCGGCGGCGACGCGCAGATGGCGCAGCTTTACATGGACCGCATGGGCCACGCCTACGGCAAGGGCCTCGACGGTGCCGCGCGGCCGGGCGCCTATGCGGGCAACCTCGTTCAGGTCGATGCGGCGCTGATGGCGCGCAGCTCCAACCTCTACGGCGTGCTCACCAACGACGACCCGTTCCAGTACCTGGGCGGCATCGCGCAGGCGGTGCGGCATCTCACCGGCAAGGACCCGGCGCTGTACGTTCAGAACCTGCGCGACGGCACCGAGGTGCGCACCGACACCGCGGCCGGCGCCATCGCGCGCGAGATGCAGACGCGCTACCTGCATCCGCAGTGGATCGAGGCCCAGAAGGCCGAGGGCTACAGCGGCACGCTGCAGGTGCTGAAGACCGCGCAGTTCCTCTGGGGCTGGCAGGTCACAGCCCCGCAGGCGGTGCGGCAGGACCAGTGGCAGTCGCTGCACGACGTGTACGTGCGCGACAAGTACAGGCTGGGCACACGCGAATGGCTGGAAGGCGACAACCGCGCGGCCTTCGCTCAGACGCTGGAGCGGATGCTCGACGCGGTGAGGCTGAACTACTGGAAGCCTGATGCAGCCACGCGGCGCGAGCTGGCGAAGGACTATGCGGAAGCTGTGCGGGCGACGGGGCTGCGCGAGCGCAATGCGGGCGTGCAGCGCTTCGTGCAGGCGGAGTTGTCGCCGGCTCCGGCTTTGCCCAAGTCGAGTCCTGCAGTCACGCCCGTGGTCGTGCAGGCGCCCGCGCCGGCAGCGGCCCCTGAACCCGCTCCCGCGCCGGAAGGCCCGCAGCCCGTCACCGGGCTGAAGCTGGAGCCGACGCCAGCGGATGCACCGCCGCCCAAGGCCGGCGAAGCCACCGTTCTCCGGCTCTGGATGGCGCTGGGCGCCGCGCTGCTCCTCGCGTTCGGCGCGACGATGCAATGGCGCCGGGGCAGGGCGGGCGCCTGATTCGCGAGAATGGCGGCTCCCATGCCCTTGCCGAGTTCCGAGTACGCCATTGCCTTCGCCGCCGCGCTGTGGATCGCGCTGGCCGTCGACAGCTGGCTGGGCGAGCCGCCCGCGTCGCTGCATCCGGTCGTTTGGATGGGGCGCTATCTGGGGATGGGCGCGCGCATCGCGCCGCGCGCGCATCAGGCGAAGGCGGTCGATCTGCCGATGTTCTTCTGCGGGGCGCTGGTGTGGTGCGTGGGAGCGATGTGCGTCTGGGGCATCGCGATGGTCCTGCAGACGCTGGCGATGCTGCATCTGCCGGCCTGGGCGGTGGCGCTGGTGGTAGGCCTGCTGCTCAAGCCGCTCTTCGCCTGGCGCATGCTGCGCGACGAGGTGCTCGCGGTCGAGGCGGCGCTGGGCGTTTCGCTCGATGCCGGCCGCAAGCAGCTGGCTCGCCTGGTGAGCCGTGACGTCGAGCGGCTCAGCGAGCGCGAGGTGCGCGAGAGCGCCATCGAATCGCTCGCCGAGAACCTCAACGATTCACTCGTCGCGCCGGTCTTCTGGTTCGTGCTGCTGGGCCTGCCGGGCGCGGCGCTCTATCGCTTCGCCAACACCGCCGATGCGATGTGGGGCTATCGCGGCGAGCGCAGCGGTCGCGACTGGACCTGGTTCGGCAAATGGGCCGCGCGTGCCGATGACGTGCTCTCGTGGATTCCGGCGCGCATCACCGTGGCGCTGCTCGCGCTGGCCGCATGGCGCTGGCCTGGCGGCCTCGCGTTCGAGGCGCGCCGCACGCCGTCGCCCAACAGCGGCTGGCCGATGGCCGCGATGGCGCTGCTGCTGGGCGTGCGGCTGGCCAAGCCGGGCGTGTATGCGCTGAATGCCGAGGGCGCCGCCCCGACGCCAGCGGATACCGGCCGTGCCGCGCAGCTTGGCCAGCGCGGTGTGCTGCTGCTGGCCAGCGGGGTCCTGTTGCTGGCCGCCGCTGTACTGTTCTTCGTGCCATGACCGACGCGGTTTCCTTTTTCACCCACGGTGGCCCGGACGCGCTCGGCGCGCCTGCGCACGACTTTTCCACCAACGCCAACGCATGCGGTCCTTGCCCCGGGGCGATGGAGCTGGTGCGTGCGGCCGACCTGTCGCGCTATCCCGATCCGGCCTACACCGCGCTGCGGGAGCTGCTCGCGGCCATGCATGGCGTGGACGCATGGCGCATCGTGCTCGCGGCCGGGGCCAGCGAACTCATCCGGCGCATCACGACCTGGGTGGCGCTCGAAGACCGGGGCGGGCATGGCGAGGTCGTGCTGCCGGCCACGTCCTATGGCGACTACGCGGCGAGCGCGCGTGCCCTCGGTCTGCAGGTGGTGCGCGCGCCTCATGCGGCGCGGCGACCTCGGCTGGCCTGGTGCTGCGATCCGTCGGCGCCGCTGGGCCAGGCCCAGCAGGGCATCGGCGAGACCGTCGATGCGCTGCCCGAAGGCGTGCCCTGCGTGCTCGACCGCGCCTACGACCCTCTGCGACTGGAGGGCCGCCTTGCGCTGAACCAACGACAGCTGGACCGCGTCTGGCAGATGTGGTCGCCCAACAAGGCGCTCGGCATGACGGGCGTGCGCGCGGCCTACGCGATCGCGCCGGCGGATGCGCAAAAGGCGGTCAACGCGCTGTTGCGCCTCGCGGCCTCATGGCCGGTGGGCGCGGATGGCGTGGCGATGCTTTCGGGCTGGACGCAGCCCGGCGTGCAGCGGTGGCTGTGCGACAGCCTCGTCACCCTGCGCGCGTGGAAAGCTTCGCAGGCGGCGCTGTGCGGCGAGATGGGCTGGCGGGTCTGGCCGAGCGACGCGAACTTCCACGTCGCCAAGCCCGGCGGCGACGATTTCGCGGGCCTGCTGAAGCGCCTGCGCGCGGCGGGCATCAAGCTGCGCGACTGCACCTCCTTCGGCCTGCCGGGCCATGTGCGCATGGGCGTGCTGCCGCCAGCCAGCCAGCAGGCGCTGCAAGAAGCCTGGACAAGCGCCGTCTGAACGCCTACACACCCACACCTGAAGAAGAACGCAACAGAACACAAAGATGCTCTACGCCATCACCACGCTTTTCCTCTGCCAGCTTGCCGGCGAACTGCTCGTGCAGTGGCTGGGGCTGCCCATTCCCGGCCCGCTGATCGGCATGGTGTTTCTGTTCATCGGCCTGCTTGTGCGCGGGAGCGTGCCGCAGGTGCTGAGCGATACATCGGGCCATCTGCTGCGCAACCTGATGCTGCTGTTCATTCCGGCGGTGACCGGCGTGATGCTGCATTTCGAGCGGGTGGGGCGCGAGTGGCTGCCCTTTCTCGCGGCCGGCATCGTGGGCGCGGCCTTCACCATGACGGTCACAGCGCTCACCTTCCGCTGGATGATCCGCATCACCGGCAAGGACGCCCAGTGAGCGCGCCCGCCAGGCTCTTCGAGATCTGGGTGTTCCTGGCCCAGTCGCCGCTGCTGTGGCTGTCGCTCACGCTGCTGGCGTACCTGGGGGCGCTGTGGCTGCACACGCGCAGCGGGCGCAATCCGGTGGTCAATCCGGTGCTGATCTCGGTGATCGTGATCGTCACCGTGCTGCTGCTCACGCGCACGCCGTACGACACGTATTTCGAAGGCGCGAAGTTCGTGCACTTCCTGATCGGCCCCGCCACGGTGGCGCTGGCCGTGCCGCTATACGGGCAGATCGACCGGCTGCGGCGGCTGTGGCTGCCCATCGGCGTGGCGCTGCTCGTGGGCTCGGTCGCGGCCATCGTCTCGGCCGTGGGCATCGCCTGGGTGCTGGGCGGCTCGCACGAACTGATGATGTCGCTCGCGCCCAAGTCGGCCACCATGCCCATCGCGATGGGCGTGGCCGAGAAGATCGGTGGGCTGCCCTCGCTGGCGGCGGTGGCCGCGGCCGTCGCGGGCATCTCGGGCGCGATCATGGCCACCGGCCTGCTGAACCTGCTGCGCATCAGGGAACCGGCGGTGCGCGGCTTTGCGGTCGGCATGGCGGCGCACGGCATCGGCACGGCGCGCGCCATCCAGGTGAACGAGACGGCGGGCGCGTTCTCGGCGCTGGCGATGGGGCTCAACGGCATCGCCACCGCGCTGCTGGTGCCGCTGATCGTGAAGCTGATGGGAGCCTAGGGAAGGTCATGGCCAGGCAGCCTGCCGTGGAGCCGCGTCCGATGGAGCTGGTCTGGCCCTCCAGGGCCTATCTGCCCAGCTACGTTTCGGCGCTCAACCGTGGCTGGGCGCGCGACGAGACGCGGCCCGAATCGGGCGCCGAGGACCGCGCCGCCATCAAGGCCAACGCCGACCGCTTCCTCGCAAGCCTGGTCGACCGAGAGGCGAAGGGCGGACGCATCGTCATGCCCGACGGCTCCAAGGTGCGGCGTCTGCCGGGCTACAAATGCTGGATGTGGGACGGCGAGTTCTGCGGCAGCATCGACCTGCGCTGGCAGCCCGGCACCGACGCCTTGCCGCTCTACTGCCTGGGCCACATCGGCTACAACGTGGTGCCCTGGAAGCAGCGCAGGGGCTACGCCACGCGCGCGCTCGGCGCGATGCTGAAGCTCGCGGCAGGGGAGGGCCTGAAGCGCGTGGAGATCACCACCAGCCCCGACAACTTCGCCTCGCAGAAGGTGATCGTGGCCAATGGCGGCGAGCTGGTCGAGACCTTCGTCACCCTGCCGAGCCAGGGGAGCCTGACGAAGCTGCGCTACCGCATCGCGCTTGCCTGAATCGCGGCTGGCGCAGAATCGCACTCCCGCAAACCGAGCCGGAGAAGAATTCCATGGCCCAGTACACAGCGGAAGTCCTCTGGCTGCGCGGCGAGCAGGACTTTCTGTCGAACACCTACAGCAGGCGGCATTCGCTGCGCTTCGATGGCGGCGCCGAAGTGGCCGCTTCTTCCTCGCCGCACGTGGTGCCGCTGCCGATGTCCGATGCATCGGCGGTCGATCCTGAGGAGATGTTCGTGGCCTCGCTGTCGAACTGCCACATGCTGTGGTTCCTCACGATGGCGGTGAAGCGCAGGTTCGTGGTCGACCGGTATTTCGACGCGGCCGTCGGTGTGATGGAGAAGAACGCCGACGGCAAGATGGCGATGACGGTGGTCACGCTGCGGCCCAAGGTGAGCTTCTCGGGCGAGAACCTGCCCACGCGCGAGCAGATCGGGCAGATGCATCACCGGGCGCACGAGGAGTGCTTCATCGCCAATTCGGTGAAGACCGAGGTGCGTTGCGAGCCGGTGTTCTGACGCTGCATGGCGGGTTCAGCCGACCAGCGAGCGGCTCTTCATCTCGATCCGCGTGATCAGGCGCTGCAGCGCGCTTTCCGCGCCAGGCGGCAGAGCCAGGAAGCGGAAGCCCAGCTGGTAGCGCGGCGTGCCGTTGGGCTGCAGGGCGGGGCGCAGCGACACCAGTTCCAGGTCGAGCGTGAGGCGCCCGAGTGCGCCCAGCGACAGTTCGCAGTCCCTGAGGAAGGTGCCCACCGGCAAGGCGGCCGCGCGCTCGTCGCGGGTGCGAAGGCCGACGCCGCCCAGCGACAGGTCCTGCACCTCGAAGGAGAAGGCCTCGCGGTTGGGCAGGGTGCCGGAGCAGGTGTACGAATCGGCGATGGGCGCGTCGACGCGGAAGTACTCGCGGCGCTGCAGGTAGAAGAGCACTTCCGGAAAGTCGGCCTCGAACGCCGGCAGGCCTTCGAAGCGGATCTCGCGTGGGGAGGCGATGGAGAACTCGATGCGCACGCCTTCCTGCTGGGCCTCGAAAAGGCAGCGCGACGCGGCCAGCAGGCTCTGGTTCTGTTCGGGTGAGGCGCCCCAGTCGAAGGTGAAGACGCGTGCGCGGGTATCCACGTCGAGCAGTTGCGTCACCAGGTGGCCGCCCGCGTACTGGACGGTGAGGTTGTCGCGGCGGCTGGCGAGGTTTCGCAGGTGGACGCCGATCTCCGCCGGCGTGCGGCGGCCGAATTCGCTGGCGCGCTCGTCTGGCGCGGCGTGCGGCTTTTCGGGCGCTTCGGCCCCGCCGTTCGACAGGTCTGTATCCATGAGCTTGCGGGTGTGTATGTTCCTGCGGACGCGTGCCGGGGCTCCTCCCGGGGCCTCCTGCGAGCCTTTTGCGCGTTCAACCGGAAATCGGGGCGGCTTCCCGCTGGCGCGCTTTACCTGTTAACGGCATCGGCCGGCAAGAATTTAGGGTGCCGGCGTGAATTGTTCGTTGCAGGCGTGCAGTGGTCAGCGCCGCTGCAGCCGCGGATTCTTCGCGAACAGCTCGGCCGCCCAGTCCACGAAGGCGCGCACCTTGGCGCTCAGGTGGCGATTGGGCGGATACACCACGTGGATGGGTAGCGGGTCGCGCTGCCAATCGGGCAGTATCCGCACCAGCTCGCCGCTTTCCAGCAGCGGCTCGGCCATGAAGGTGATGCACTGCGAAATGCCGAAGCCGCCCAGAACCGCCGTGATGTGCGCGTTGCTCTCGTTCACCGCCACGCGGTAGGGGCCGTTCAGCTCGATCACCTCGTCGCCCTTCTTGAACTCGTGCGGGTACACGCGCCGCGTGGTGCCCGAGAAGTAGCTGACCACGTGGTGGCGCTTCTCGATGTCGTTGGGGTGCTGCGGAATGCCGTAGCGCTTCACATAGGCCGGTGACGCCACGGTGACGAAATCGAGCGTGCCGATGCGCCGCGCCACCAGCGACTGGTCGTTGAGCTCGCCGGCGCGGATCACGCAGTCGACGTTGTCGCTGATAAGGTCGACGGTGCGGTCGCTCACGCCCAGGTCGACCTGGATGTCGGGGTAGCGGTCGCAGAAGGTGGCCAGCGCGGGCAGGATGATCAGCCTCGCCACCGATGTGCCGACGTCGATGCGCAGCCGCCCCGTGGGGTTGGCCTGCGCATTCGTCATGCTGGCTTCCATGTCGTCGAAGTCGTTGAGCAGGCGCGCCGCGCGCTCGAAGTAGGCCGCGCCGTCGGGCGTGACGGTGACGCGGCGCGTGGTGCGGTTGAGCAGTTTCACGCGCAGGCGCGATTCGAGCGCCTGAATCTGCTTGGTGACCGTGCCCTTGGGGAGGGCCAGCGAGTCCGCTGCCCGGGTGAAGGTGCCGGCTTCCACGACGCGGACGAAGATCCGCATGGCCTGGATTTGATCCATCGAATGCCTGTTCTGGGTACCCGGCCCACACCGGGGGAGGCGGATTCTCACACAAGGAGGCAATTCCCTCCGGCATGCGCGCCTGTTGCCATGAGTTGTGGTGATTGTTGTCGGTTTGGAAACAGAGTGGGGTTGGCCCGCCTGTTTATGGATACAGCGGGCGACTTATATTTCAACCATCGCCCAAATCCCCGAGGTCGCCCATGTCACCCGTTCCATCGTCCCGTTCTGCCGAAGCTGCCGCCCGCGCTGCGGCACAAGGCGTGGAAGCCGATCTGATGATCGAGCTGCCAGGCCGTGAACCGGTCGGTGCCCGCGTGTACGGCCAGCGCGCCAAGGGCGATGTGGCACCGCTGGTGCTGCATTTCCATGGCGGCACTTTTGTCTGCGGCGGCCTGGACAACGGCCGCAACGTGGCGCGTCTCCTGGCCGGGGCGGGCGCGGTGGTGGTTTCGCTGGCCTATCCGCTGGCGCCCCAGTCGCCGTTCCCGGAACCCATCGAAGTGGGCTATGCCGCCCTCGAATGGCTCTACAAGCAGCGCACCAAGCTCGGCGGCAAGGGCTCCCAGGTGTACCTGGCCGGCGAGGAAGCCGGCGGCAACCTGGCGGCTGCCGTGGCGCTGATCGCCCGTGACCGGGCCCATCCGCCGATCGCGGGCCAGATTCTGCTGTCGCCCATGCTCGACCCCTGCGCCGGCACCGCCTCGCTGCGCAACGCCACCAGCGACGCGGCCGAATGCCGCTGGGCCAGCGGCTGGGAGAAGTACCTGAGCTGCCCCTCGAACGCCATGCACCCCTATGCGGTGCCCAGCGGTTCGCTGCGGCTGTCGGCACTGGCGCCCGCGCTGGTGCTGGTGGGCGCCGACGACGCGATGCACGACGAGGCCATGACCTTCGCCAACCGCCTGCGCGCGGCCGGCATCGAAGTCACGAGCAGCGTGCTGCCCAGCGCCGCCAACTGGCCGAAGGCGCTGTACGACACCGAGAACACGGGCTGCGTGGCCTGCGAAGCCTCGGTGCAGCAGCACTTCCGCGAATTCTTCAGCGCGACCACGCCGCCTCCCGCGACGGCTGATCACCCCAGCTAGTACCCGGCCGTCACTGGCTGCCTGATCGACACGCTGCCAGCGCGGCAGCGTGCCGGGGCCTCTTTTTTTCTGAAATCCGCCTCCTGGTGCCAAAAGCGCCGGGGTGGCCTGTTGCATCCCAAAGTCATCGAGAAGGACTAACCATCATGTCGAACAACGAGAAAAAGCTGTCTTCCGCCGCCCGCAAGGGCCTCTGGCCTGCCGTGACCGGCATCACCGCGCTGCTGGCCGTGGCCGCGGCGGTGGTGGGCATGTACAGCTTCAAGGCCGAAGCCAACAACGCGCCGGCGGCGCCGCCGGCCACGCCGGTGTCGGTCGCCACCGTGGCCTCGAGCGAGATCAACGCCTGGGACGAGTTCTCGGGCCGGCTCGAAGCCGTGCAGCGCGTCGACGTGCGCTCCCGCGTCGCGGGCGCCGTGCAGGCGGTGCACTTCCGCGAAGGCGCGCTGGTGAAGCAGGGCGACCTGCTGGTCACCATCGACCCCGCGCCGTACGCGGCGGAGGTCGAGCGTGCCGAGGCGCAGGTGGCTTCCGCGCAGGCCCGCCAGTCCTTCAGCCGCAGCGAGCAGGAGCGCGCCAAGCGCCTGTGGGACGACAAGGCCATCGCCCAGCGCGAGTACGACGAGCGCGTGAACGCCGGCCGTGAAGCCGAAGCCAACCTGCGCGCGGCACAGGCCTCGCTGCTGTCGGCACGCCTGAACCTGGGCTACACCCAGGTGCGCGCGCCGGTGTCGGGCCGCATCGGCCGCATCGAGGTGACGGTGGGCAACCTGGTGGCGGCCGGTCCGGGCGCTCCAGTGCTGACCACGCTGGTGTCGGTGAGCCCGATCTACGCGAGCTTCGATGCCGACGAGCAGGTCATCACCCGCGCGCTGAAGGAGCTGCCCAGCGGTTCCAGCGCCCGCGGCCAGATCGAAAGCATTCCCGTGCAGATGGGCACCGCCGGCCTCGACGGCACGCCCTTCACCGGCAAGCTGCAGCTGATCGACAACCAGGTCGACGCCCGCAGCGGCACGGTGCGCGTGCGTGCTTCGTTCGACAACAAGGACGGCGCGCTCATCCCCGGCCAGTTCGCCCGAATCCGCATGGGCCAGGCCCGCAACGACACCGCGCTGCTGGTGAGCGAGCGCGCCATCGGCACCGACCAGAACAAGAAGTTCGTGATGGTCGTGGGCGACGACAACAAGGCCGTCTACCGTGAAGTGACGCTGGGTGCCTCCATCAACGGCCTGCGTGTCGTGAGCAAGGGCCTGAAGGCGGGCGACCGCGTGATCGTCAACGGCCTGCAGCACATCCGCCCGGGTGCGGTGGTGGCTCCGCAGCAAGTGACGATGGACGCGAAGGCAGACCCAAAGCAACAACAACCGGAACGCGTGGCCGAGGCCGCGAAGTCCTGATTTCGGAGGAGGGCGCAGCCGCGCTCGCCGGAGAACCAACATGAATCTCTCAAAATTCTTCATCGACCGGCCGATCTTTGCCGGCGTGCTGTCGCTACTGATGCTGATAGCCGGCCTGATCGCGCTGCGCGGTCTGCCGATCTCGGAGTACCCGGAAGTCGCGCCGCCTTCGGTGGTGGTGCGCGCCCAGTACCCCGGCGCCAATCCGAAGGTGATCGCTGAAACAGTGGCGACCCCGCTGGAAGAGCAGATCAACGGCGTCGAAGGCATGCTCTACATGGGCAGCCAGGCAACGACCGACGGCGTGCTCACGCTCACCGTCACGTTCCGCCTCGGCACCGATCCCGACAAGGCACAGCAGCTCGTGCAGAACCGCGTCTCGCAAGCCGAGCCGCGCCTGCCCGAGGAAGTGCGCCGCCTGGGCATCACGACTGTCAAGAGCGCCCCTGACCTGACGATGGTGGTCCACCTCGTCTCGCCCAACAACCGCTACGACATCAACTACCTGCGCAACTACGCGGTGCTGAACGTGAAGGACCCGCTGGCGCGCATCGAAGGCGTGGGCCAGGTCCAGATCTTCGGCGGCGGCGACTACTCCATGCGCGTGTGGCTCGACCCGCAGAAGGTCGCGCAGCGAGGCCTGTCGGCCAGCGACGTGGTGGCCGCCATCCGCGGCCAGAACGTGCAGGCCGCGGCCGGCGTGGTCGGCGCTTCGCCGGGCCTGTCGGGTGTGGACATGCAGCTGTCGATCAATGCGCAAGGGCGCCTGCAGAGCGAGGAAGAGTTCGGCGACATCATCGTCAAGAGCGGCACCGACGGCGCCGTCACGCGTCTTCGCGACATCGGCCGCCTCGAAATGGGCGCCGCCGACTACTCGCTGCGCTCGCTGCTGAACAACGACCCGGCCGTCGGCATGGGTGTGTTCCAGGCGCCGGGCTCCAACGCCCTCGACATTTCGGCCAACGTCCGCAAGACGATGGAAGAGCTGAACAAGAACATGCCCGAGGGCCTGGAATACCGCATCGCCTACGACCCGACGCAGTTCGTGCGCGCGTCCATCGAGTCGGTGATCCACACGCTGCTCGAAGCCATCATGCTGGTGGTGCTGGTCGTGATCCTGTTCCTGCAGACCTGGCGCGCTTCCATCATTCCGCTGCTGGCCGTGCCGGTGTCGGTGATCGGTACCTTCGCGGTGCTGCACATCCTCGGTTTCTCGATCAACGCGCTGAGCCTGTTCGGGCTGGTGCTGGCCATCGGTATCGTGGTGGACGACGCCATCGTGGTGGTGGAGAACGTCGAGCGCAACATCGAAGCAGGCTTGACGCCGCGTGAGGCCACGTACCGCGCCATGCGCGAGGTGTCGGGCCCGATCATCGCGATCGCGCTGGTGCTGGTGGCCGTGTTCGTGCCGCTGGCCTTCATCAGCGGCCTCACGGGTCAGTTCTACCGCCAGTTCGCGGTGACCATCGCGATCTCGACGGTGATCTCCGCCATCAACTCGCTCACGCTGTCGCCCGCGCTCGCCGCCTTGCTGCTGCGCGGCCATGACGAGCCCAAGGACGCGCTGACGCGCGGCATGGACCGTGCATTCGGCTGGCTGTTCCGCGGCTTCAACCGCTTCTTCCATCGCGGCTCCGAGGCCTACAGCGGCGGCGTCAAGCGCGTGATCTCGCGCAAGGCGCTGATGCTGGGGATCTACGTCGCGCTCATCGCCGTGACCTTCGGTCTCTTCAAGGCGGTGCCCGGCGGCTTCGTGCCGGCGCAGGACAAGCAGTACCTGATCGGTTTCGCCCAGCTGCCCGACGGCGCCACGCTGGACCGCACCGACGAGGTGATCCAGCGCATGGGCGAGATCATGAAGAAGAACCCGAACGTGGAAGACGCCATCGCCTTCCCGGGCCTGTCGATCAACGGCTTCACCAACAGCTCGAACTCGGGCATCGTGTTCGCCACGCTCAAGCCCTTCGACCAACGCAAGCGCCCCGACCAGAGCGGCGGCGCGGTGGCGGGCCAGCTCAACGGCGCCTTCTCGAGCATCCAGGACGCCTTCATCGTGATGTTCCCGCCGCCGCCGGTGGCGGGCCTGGGCACGACGGGCGGCTTCAAGCTGCAGCTGGAAGACCGTGGCTCGGTGGGCTACGACCAGATGGACGCCGCGGTGAAGGCCTTCATGGCCAAGGCCTACCAGGCGCCCGAGCTGGCCGGCATGTTCACCAGCTGGCAGGTCAACGTGCCGCAGCTGTACGCCGACATCGACCGCACCAAGGCCCGCCAGCTCGGCGTGCCGGTGACGGACATCTTCGACACCATGCAGATCTACCTCGGCAGCCTGTATGCGAACGACTTCAACAAGTTCGGCCGCACGTACTCCGTGCGCGTCCAGGCCGATGCGCCTTACCGCGCGCGTGCCGAAGACGTGGGCATGCTGAAGGTGCGCTCGACCTCGGGCGAGATGGTGCCGCTGTCGGCGCTGATGAAGGTGAATTCGACCTTCGGCCCTGAACGCGCCATGCGCTACAACGGCTACCTGGCCGCCGACATCAACGGCGGCCCGGCACCGGGCTATTCCTCGGGCCAGGCGCAGGACGCGATCGTGAAGATCGCGGCCGAGACGCTGCCCAAGGGCGTGAGTTTCGAGTGGACCGAGCTGACCTACCAGGAGATCCTGGCCGGCAACTCCGCCTTCCTGGTGTTCCCGCTGGCGATCCTGCTGGTGTTCCTGGTGCTGGCCGCGCAGTACGAAAGCCTGACGCTGCCGATCGCGATCATCCTGATCGTGCCGATGGGCATCCTGGCCGCGATGACCGGCGTGTGGATCTCGGGAGGCGACAACAACGTCTTCACGCAGATCGGGCTGATAGTGCTGGTGGGGCTGAGTGCGAAGAACGCGATCCTGATCGTGGAGTTCGCCCGGGAGCTCGAATTCGCCGGCCGCACTCCCGTGCAGGCCGCCATCGAAGCCAGCCGCCTGCGCCTGCGCCCGATTCTCATGACCTCGCTGGCCTTCGTGATGGGCGTGCTGCCCCTCGTGCTGTCCACCGGCGCGGGCTCGGAGATGCGCAAGGCCATGGGCGTGGCGGTGTTCGCCGGGATGATCGGCGTGACGGCCTTCGGCCTGTTCCTGACGCCGGTGTTCTACGTGCTGCTTCGCCGCCTCGCGGGCAACCGGCCGCTCAAGCTGCACGGCGAAGTGCCGCACGGCGACGAGTTCGTGTCTGCCGACCATCCGGCCACGCCTGCCTCGCATGGCGGTTCCGGCGGTGGCGGCATGCACCCGGTGCCTGCCTCGCCGCGCCCCTCGCACGGCTCGCATGACTGACTGATCGGGAAGAAGAAAGAAAGCTGATCATGAAATTCTCAGTACAACCCTTGGTGAAGCCCGCCCGGGCCTTCCGTACCGCCTTGCTGCCCCTGATGGCTGCCCTGGTGCTGGCCGGCTGTGCCACCGTGCCCTCGGGCCTGCCCGAGATCACGACCACGGCCCAGTTCAAGGAGCAGGGCAAGGAGCAACAACAGCAGGGCGCCACGCCGCCCGCCGGCTTCACGCGCGCCGTGCCCGCCGAGGCACAGCCGCGCGGCGCCTGGTGGCTGGCGTTCAACGACCCGGTGCTCAACACGCTGGTCGAGAAGGCCGACGTCGACAACGGCAACATCCAGGCCGCCGCCGCGCGGCTGGCCGAAGCCCGCGCGCTGGCGCGCAGCGCCAACGCCGACCGCCTGCCGCAGATCGGCCTGAGCGCCGGCGCCAACCGCGGCGCTGGCCTGGACAAGGCCACCGCCAGCACACGCCCGGCCACGATGACGAACATCGGCGCCACCTTCTCGTACGAGGTCGACCTGTTCGGCCGTCTCTCGGGCGCGAGCAACGCGGCCAAGCTGGATGCGGCCGGCCGCGAGGCGCTGCTGCAGAGCACGCGCCTGGCGGTGCAGGCCGAAGTGGCGCAGACCTACCTGCAGCTTCGCGCGCTGGATGCCGAACGCGTGCTGGTGCGCGAGCAGGTCGAGGCCTATCGCGACACGCTGCGCCTGTCGCAGCGCCGCGAGCAGGCCGGCGACATCGCCGAGCTCGACGTGGCGCGGGTGCAGACCGAGGTGTCGTCCACAGAATCGGATGCGCTTGCGCTCGACCGCCAGCGCGCCCAGGTCGAGCATGCGCTCGCGGTGCTGGTGGGCGATTCGGCCTCCAGCTTCGGCCTGAGCGGCGCCGACTGGTCGACCACGCTGCCGAGCATTCCGCCCGGCGTGCCGGCCACGGTGCTCACGCGCCGCCCCGACGTGTCGGCCGCGCAAAGCGCCGTGCTGGCCGCGCAGGCCCGCGTGGGCGTGGCGCAGGCCGCGTGGTTCCCCGACATCTCGCTGACCGGCGCGGCCGGCTACGCCTCGCCCGAGATCGGCGACCTCTTCAAGTGGTCGGCCCGCTCGTGGGGCGTGGGCGCGCTGCTGTCGCTGCCGATCTTCGACGGCGGCCGCCGCGAGGCCGGTGTGCAGGGCGCCAACGCCCAGCTCGACGGCGCGCTCGCGAGCTATCGCACGCAGGTGCTGGTGGCCTTCCAGGAAGTGGAAGACCAGCTGGCGGCCATCCGCACGCTGCAGGAGCAGTCGGTGGTGCAGGCGCAGGCCGTCACCTCGGCCGCCCGAGCGACCAGCCTGTCGGACACGCGCTACCGCAACGGCTACATCAGCCAGCTCGACCTGCTCGACGCCCGCCGCAGCGAGCTGCGCAACCGTCGCCAGGCACTGCAGGTGAAGTCGGCCCAGTACCAGGCAGCCGTGGGGCTGATCCGCGCCATCGGCGGGGGCTGGGAAGTGCCGGCGCCGGTGGCGGCGGCTGGCGCACAGACCACGGTGGCTGCGCGCTGAGCCGCCCGGAACAGAAATCGAGAAATTGACAGCCTGAACGCCGCAAGGCGGTCTTGCGCCGTCGTGGGCTCAGCCGGTTTCGCCGGCGGGGTTCGCGGCGGCGCTTATTTTTTGCAGTTCCAGCACGCCCATGGCCATGGCGTTGGAATAGCTGGCCTGCGGCCGGGCCGCCTTCCGGTAGACCCGGTAATCCAGGGTTTCGGAGGCTTCGTCGGCGTGATGGGCCTCGAGCAGGGTCCAGAAGAACTGGCCCGGCTCGGGTTCCTCGACGGTCAGCGCCAAATCGTTCAAGGCTGGCATGGGTCCCTGGGGTGCGTTGTTGTGACAGTGTGCGACGCCGGGTTTACGCAGGAAAGCGCCACCTGGATTCGCCGGCCGCATTTGCTGCGTCCAGATGTGAAAGATGTCGCACTCCGGCGGAGCGGCCACGGTGCTCAACGACAATCCGCCGATGAGTTCAAAGGCAAAGGCAAAGGCGAATAGCGGACCGGCGCGCTGCGTCATGGTCCTGGGCACCACCAGCGGCGCCGGCAAGAGCTGGCTGGCCACCGCGCTGTGCCGCTGGTATGCCCGCCGGGGCCTGAAGGTGGCGCCCTTCAAGGCGCAGAACATGAGCAACAACGCCCGGGTGGTCGATGGCGGCGAAATCGGTAGCGCCCAGTATTTCCAGGCCCTGGCCGCGAATGCGGTGCCCGACGTGCGCATGAACCCGCTGCTGCTCAAGCCCGAGCGCGACACCCACAGCCAGGTGGTGCTGATGGGGCAGGTGAGCGAAGCGCTCTCCGCCTTGCCCTGGCGCGGCCGCAGCGAGCGCGTCTGGCCGCAGATCGCGCAGGCGCTCGACGAACTGCGCGCCGAGAACGACGTGGTCGTGATCGAAGGCGCAGGCTCGCCGGCCGAGATCAACCTGATGGCCAGCGACATCGTCAACATGCGCATTGCCCGCCACGCGCAGGCGCGCTGCCTGCTCGCGACCGACATCGACCGCGGCGGCGCTTTCGCCCACCTTTACGGCACCTGGGCGCTGCTGCCCGAGGCCGACCGGGCACTGCTGCGCGGCTTCGTGCTCAACAAGTTCCGGGGCGACGCCTCGCTGCTCGCGCCGGCTCCGCAGCAACTGCAGGAGCTGACCGGCGTGCCTATCGTGGCGACGCTGCCCATGTGGTGGCAGCACGGCCTGCCCGAGGAAGACGGCGTGTTCGACGACCGCAGCCGCTCCAGCGGCACCGTCACGCGCACGGTGGCCGTCGTCGCCTATCCGCGCATTAGCAACCTCGACGAATTCCAGGCGCTCAAGAACGTGCCGGGCGTACGGCTGGTCTGGGCCCGCGCGCCCGCCGACGTGGCCGGCGCCGACTGGATCGTGCTGCCCGGCTCCAAGAACACCAGCGGCGACCTGGCCTGGCTGCGCGCTCAGGGGCTGGACCGCGCGGTGGCCGCGCATGCCGAACGCGGCGGCGCTGTGCTGGGCATCTGCGGCGGCCTGCAGATGCTGGGCGAGGCGCTGGTCGATCCGCA
The DNA here is from genome assembly GCF_056867935.1 of Variovorax sp. TLI9-5A. NCBI lineage: Bacteria > Pseudomonadati > Pseudomonadota > Betaproteobacteria > Burkholderiales > Comamonadaceae > Variovorax > Variovorax sp. TLI9-5A. Next base: position 3,384,599 of record NZ_CP200310.1, read on the forward strand.
CGGCATCGACGGCAATGCGCCGGGGCTGGGCCTGCTGCCGCTGGTGACGGTGTTCGAGCGCGAGAAGACGGTGCGGCACCGCACGGCCGGCTTCGGCGAGCTCGCCGGCAACTGGAGCCAGCTGTCGGGCGTGGCGGTGGCCGGCTACGAGATCCATCACGGCCAGACCGCCGAGCACCCGCAGCTGGCGCACGACGGCCGCGCGGTGATGCCCGACGCTCTGGCCTGGCAGAACGCGCGCGGCAACGTGCTCGGCATCTATCTTCACGGCCTGTTCGAGGATCCGGGCGCGCTGCACGCGCTCTTCGGCGCCTCGGCGCCCACGCTGGAATCCACCTTCGACGGCCTGGCCGATTTCACCGACACCCACTTCGACGCCGGCGTCCTCGCCGGACTGATTGCATGACCGACCTCGTTCCCACGATCCCCGACATTTCCGACGCCGCGCTCGCCGCCCGCCTGCAGGCCGCGCTCGACAACAAGACCAAGCCGCTGGGTGCGCTCGGCCGGCTGGAGGCGCTGGCGCTGCGCATCGGCAGCATCCTCGGCACCGACGAGCCTGTGCTGGAGGCGCCGCAGATGCTGGTCTGCGCTGCCGACCACGGGCTGGCGGCGCGCGGCGTCTCGGCCTACCCGAGCGAGGTGACCTGGCAGATGGTCGAGAACTTCCTGGCCGGCGGCGCCGCCGTGAGCGTGCTCGCGCGGCAGCACGGTCTGGCGCTGACGGTGGTGGACTGCGGCGTGCGCCGCGACTTCCAGGCACGACCGGGGCTGGTCTCGCGCCGCATCGCGGCCGGCACGGCCGACGCTTCCGTGGGGCCTGCCATGAGCGCCGATCAATGCGCGCAGGCGATCGCCAACGGGCGCGAGGTGGTGCGCGCGCTGCCTGGCAATGCGCTGCTGCTCGGCGAGATGGGCATCGGCAACAGTTCGTCGGCCGCGCTGCTGCTGTCGCGCCTGGGCGGGCTGGACATCGACGCCTGCATCGGTATCGGCACCGGCCTCGACGCGGCCGGACTGGCGCGCAAGCGCGAGGTGCTGCGGCAGGTGCTGGCGCTGCACGCGGACGCGAAGGCTCCGCTGGAAGCGCTCGCGGCACTCGGAGGTTTCGAGCTGGCGACGCTGGCGGGCGCCGTGCTGCAGGCGGCCAGTGAGCGGCGGGTGATCGTGGTGGACGGCTACATCGCCAGCGCGGCGGTGTTGGTGGCACAGGCGCTGCAGCCGAACGTGGTGCAGCGCTGCGTGGCCGCGCACCGCTCGGCCGAGCCGGGCCACGCGCTGCTGCTGGAGCGGCTGGGGCTGGAGCCGCTGCTGCAGCTCGACCTGCGCCTGGGCGAGGGCTCGGGCGGCGCGCTGGCCTGGCCGCTGCTCGAATCCGCCTGCCGCATCCTGCGCGAGATGGCGAGCTTCGAATCGGCCGGCGTGTCGCGAAAGGATGCATGAGCGCCGCGCCGGGCCGCCCCAAGCAAAGCTCGCACCGCAGTGCGAAGCACGGAGGTACTCCGATGAGCGCCGCGCCGGGCCGCCCCAAGCAAGCTCGCACCGCAGTGCGAAGCGCGGAGGTACTCCCGTGAGCGGTATCCGCCATTTCCTGCTCGCGTTGCAGTTCTTCACCCGGGTGCCGGTGACGGGCGCGCTGGCCGAGTGGGTCGGCTTCAGCCCGCAGATGCTGCGCGCGAGCGCGGCTCACCTGCCCGGCATCGGCTGGCTGGCGGGCGGGGTGGCGGCGCTGGTGTTCGCGGGCGTGGCCTGGGGCTTGCCGGGCGTCGCGGGCGCGCAGGCCGCCGCGGTGCTCAGCACGGTCGCCACGGTGATGCTCACCGGTGCCTTCCATGAAGACGGGCTGGCCGATGTGGCCGACGGCCTGGGTGGTTCGGCGAGCCGCGAGCGGGCGCTGGAGATCATGAAGGACTCGCGCATCGGCGCCTTCGGGGCCGTGGCGCTGGTCTTGGCGCTGGGCCTCAAGTTCGCGCTGCTCGCCGCGCTGGCGGGGCAGGGGCTGCAGGCGGCGGCGATTGCCATCGTCGGCGCGCATGTGCTCTCGCGGCTGATGCCGCTGTTCCTGATCCGCTGGCTGCCTTACGTGGGCGACAGCGGCGCGAGCAAGGCAAAGCCGCTGGCGGATGCGATCAGCCCCGGCGCGCTGCTCATCGCCTTCGTGTGGGCGTTGCCCGCGGTGGTCCTGCTGCTGCAGGCGCACGACGCGGCCCACGTCGGGGCAGCAGTGCTCGCGGCCGTGCTCGCGGCGGGCTGGATGGCGCGGCTCTTCATGCGGCGGCTGCAGGGCTTCACGGGCGACGGGCTGGGCGCGACGCAGCAGGTCTGCGAGCTCGCCATCTACCTCGTTCTCGCCTGGAAAGCATGAGCACGCTCTGGCTCCAGCGCCATGCGCCGGTCGTGGCCGAACCCGGCCTCTGCTACGGTGCGACGGACCTCGAAGCCCATGCGGACGCCACGCTGGCCGCCGCCGGGCGCATCGCGCCCTTGCTGCCTGCTGGCGTGATGCTGTGCAGCTCTCCGCTGAGGCGCTGCGTGGCACTGGCCGAAGCCATCGCCGCGCTGCGCCCGGACCTGCCGGTCCGGCAGGACGCGCGGCTGGCCGAGATGGATTTCGGCACCTGGGAGGGCCGGCCCTGGGCCGACATTCCGCGCGAAGACTTCGATGCCTGGACGGCCGACTTCGCCGACCTGCGCGCCGGCACCCACGGCGAGAGCGTGCGCGCCTTCATGTCGCGCATCGCCGAGGCGCACGACGAATGGCTGGCCCGGCCGCGCGACACGCTCTGGGTCACGCATGCGGGTGTGCTGCGCGCAGTGACCTTGCTGCAACGCGGCATCCGCTGCCCGGCCGTGGCGGGCGATTGGCCGTCCGGTGAGATGCCCTTCGGTAATTGGCTGGTTTTCGACAACCCGCCCTGATCGGACAACGGCCGCGCGCTACTTGCCGCCCGCGCCGCTGCCTTCGTCGTTGCGCTCCAGCTCCCGCCGCATCCGCTCGGCGACCGCGCTGCGGCCGTGGGCGTCCAGCTTCAGGTAGATGTTCTTGAGGTGCCACTTGACCGTGTCCAGCGACAAGCCGAGCTTGAGCGCGATCTTCTTGTTTGGCAGCGATTGCAGCAGCAGTTCGGCGATCTCGGCTTCGCGCAGCGTGAGCAGGCGTGTCAGGCGGCGGTCGTCGTGGAAGCGCGGCGCTAGCGAGGGCGCGGCGCGCCCGTCGAGCTGCGAGCGGGCCTGCGCCTCGATGCGCTCGATGAAGAAGCCCAGCACCGGGTCGAGGTTGGGGATGGACGTCGCCGTGCGGATCAGCGGCAGGGCGTTGTCGTGCGCGCCCAGCAGGGTCTGCAGCAGACCGAGCCGGTGACCCAGGCGCAGGGCCGCGCACACGCGCGCCTTCGACGCCTCGGCGCGGCCCAGCCTGCGCTCGACCTCGGCCGCCTGCAGCTGCAGGGCGGCGACGAGGCCGACCTGCCCGAGCTTCTCGTAGTGCCGCGACAGGTTTTCGATTCTTTCCAGCGTGGGCGGCAGGTCGCCCTCGTGCATCGCCATGCGGATGCGCGCGCGCTCCACGACGTCGGCGATGCGACGCAACGTGCCGTGCCCGACGGCGGGATGCCGGGCGTGCAGCGCTTCCAGCTCCTGCAGCGACTCGCGCGCGGCATCGGCGTCGCCGTTCGCGAGCTGGACGCCGAGCTGCTCGAGCAGCACGCAGGCCAGCGCGCGGTCCATGCCGAAGCGCCGCAGGAAGCAGCCGGCCTGCGCCAGATGCTCGAGCGCCTCACGCTGGCGGCCGGCGGCCTGCTGCGCGCGGTTGGCCACGATGATCATGCGCAGGGTGGTGTCGGGAATCAGGCCGTCATGCGTGCCCAGCTGTTCCTGCATGAAGCGGGCCGCCACCAGCGGGCCCTGCTGCTCGTACAGAACCTCGACCAGCAGCTGGGCGGTGAGCCTCGCGGCCTCGCCGCAGCGCGCGCCGCGCTCCTGCGCCTCGCCCAGCACCTGGCGGTAGATGCGCTCCGCCCGGTGCATCTGGCCTTCGATGGCGTACGACAGCCCGACCAGGCACTGGCCCACCAGCGAGCCGAACAGGGTGCCGGCGACTGGCTCGCCGTCGATGCGGGGCGCCGGCTCGTCGCGCTGGATGCGCCGCGCCTCCTCGAACTCGCCGCGATGCAGGTGCAGCCAGGTCAGCACGTTGCGCCGTCCGGCCGCCGCGAACTCGTCGGCCGCGGGTGGCGGGGCCAGCAGCTCCGGCAGCAGCCAGGAGAGGGCTTCGTCGTCGTCGTTGCGGATGGCGAACAGGCAGCCCAGCAGCGTCAGCCGGTAGCGCATGGCCGGGTCGAGCGCGCCGGGCCTGGCGCGCAGGCGCTCGATGCTGCGGGCACAGTCGTCCAGTCGGTAGTCGGCCAGTTCGACCCAGCCAATCCAGAGACCGAGATTGGCGTTGTCGCCGATTGCGCTGGCGTCGAGCTGGCGCAGCAGCGCGATCACTTCGCTCATCTTGCCCCGGGTGAACAGCGCCTCCGCGCCGCGCTCGGCCAGCCGGGCGGCTGTCTGGTGGTTGCCGCCCGCGAGCGCATGCCGCACGGCCTGGTGGTGCATGCCGCGGGTCGCGAAGGCATGGCAGGCCGTGGCATGCACCACCAGGCGCGCGGCTTCGGGCCAGGCCGCGAAGCGCACCAGAAGCACGCTGCGCAGCAGCGGGTGCATGTGCCACCAGCGCTCGTGGGTGGCTGTCTCCGGCGTTTCTGCCACGAGCGACAGCAGGCCTTCGTGCACCAGCGATTCCAGCAACTCGGCGCACAGGGCCGAGTTGTAGCCCTCGCCCGCGAGGTCGGCGCACAGCGGCGCGCTGAAGCGGGTGGTGGCGGCGCAGCAGGTGAGCAGGCGCAGCTGCGTTTCCGACAGGCGAGGGAAGACGTGCGCGTGGAAGTACGCGGCGAAAGGTTCCGGGTCGGGCACGCCGTGCACCAGCGGCGACTGCACGCCACGCCGGCGGCGCACGTCGGCGCTGGCCAGCCGCAGCAGGGCGGGCCAACCTTCGGTCAGCCGGTGGATGGTCGCGGCGGCGCGCTCGTCGAGCTGGGGCAGCCGCATGCCGAGGTAGTCGATCGACTCCGGCAGGCTGAAGCGCAGGTCGTCGTTGCGCAGCTCCAGCACCGTCTTAGAGGCGGGGGAGTGCGCCAGCGTCATCGGCAGTTCGTCCTGGCTGGCGAACACGCACAGCAGGTTGGGCGGCGCGTACTCGACGAGCAGCTGCAGCGCGTGCAGCACGTTGCCGCTCTGCGCGCACTGCACGTCGTCCACGATCAGCACCACCTTGCGGCCATGCGCCGAGATGCCGCGCACCAGCGCGATGACCAGCCGCTCCATCGAGAGCGCATCGGGCACGGCGTGTGCCATCGCCTGACTGGGAATGGCGGTGTCGATGCCGGCCAGGGCCGTCATCAGGCCGGTCATGAAATGCAGGTCGCCCTCGGGAAGATCGGCGAGCCTGAGCCAGGCGATGCCGGCGTCCGAAGAGACCAGTTCGCGCTGCCAGGTGAGCAGCAGCGAGCTCTTGCCGAACCCGGCGGGCGCGCGCAGCACCACGCACCGGCGGCAGTCCGGTCCGTCGAGCCTTTCGAGCAGGCCTTGACGGACCAGCAGGCGACGGCTTCGCGTGCGCAGTGCGGGCGTACCGGGGATTGGGGCGGGTTGCATCCGTGCGGATTCTGAGTCATCCCGCGCGCGGATCGAATCCCATATTCGAGGGTTTGCCCGTCCCCACCCTTCGAGGGTGGGGTGGCGCGCGGCCGCGCTGCCGATGACGCAGCGCAGCCCTCAACAACAAGTCCACTGGAGAACGCCACATGTTCGATCTCTCGAACCTCAAGATCGGAGCCCGCCTCGGGCTGGGTTTTGCACTGTTGCTGCTGTTGCAGCTTGTCATCACCGGCATCGGTTTGCGCGAGATGGCGCATCTCTCGGAGAGCGTCGCCTTCGCGACCGAGGTGGGCCAGCGCAAGCTCGACGAGCTCAACAACGTGCAGTCCGCCATCGGCAAGCGCGCCATCGCGGCGCGCAACCTGGCGCTGGTGTCGGGCCCGGCGGCGCAGAAGGGCGACATCGACCTCGTCAGCAGCTCGCAGCGCGAGATCGACGGCGGCCTGCAGAGCCTGGCCGCGGTGATGGCCGCGCCGGACGCCTCGACTCCCGAGGAGCGCCGGATGCTCGAGAAGCTGCGCGCGCTCGAAGAGCAGTACCTGCCCATCGCGAAGAACGTCGTCGGGCTCGCCACCTCGCAACAGACCGACGCGGCCGTGAAGGTGCTGACGCAGGAGTGCATGCCGCTGCTCAACCAGGTGCTGGCGCATGTCTCGGCCTTCCAGGCGATGCTGAGGAAGAGCGCCGACGAAAGCACTGCGTCGACCCAGGCCGCGTACCAGCGCGCCAAGTGGATGATCCTGGGGATCAGCTGCGCCTCGCTGGCCGGCGGGCTGCTGCTGGCATATCGCATGACGCGCTCCATCACGCGGCCGCTGGGGCAGGCGGTGACCGTGGCGCAGCAGGTGGCCGCGGGCGACCTGACGGCGCGCATCGAGGTGGCCGACGCATCGGAGTCTGGCATGCTGATGCGCGCGCTGCGCTCGATGAACGACGAACTCGCCAAGGTGGTCGGGCAGGTGCGCGACGGCACCGATTCCATCGCCTCGGCATCGGGCCAGATCGCCTCGGGCAACCGCGACCTGTCGTCGCGCACCGAGGCGCAGGCCAGTTCGCTGGAGCAGACGGCTGCCGCCATGCAGGAGCTCACCGGCACAGTCAGGCAGAACGCCGACAACGCGCGGCTGGCCAACCAGCTCGCGGACTCGGCCTCGCAGGTGGCCTCGCGCGGCGGCGCGGTGGTCGATCAGGTGGTGGAGAAGATGGCGTCCATCAACGCCTCGTCGAGGAAGGTGGTGGAGATCATCGGCGTGATCGACGGCATCTCGTTCCAGACCAACATCCTCGCGTTGAATGCCGCCGTGGAGGCGGCCCGCGCCGGCGAGCAGGGACGCGGCTTCGCGGTGGTGGCCTCGGAAGTGCGCAGCCTGGCGCAGCGCTCGGCCGCGGCGGCCAAGGAAATCAAGACGCTGATCGGCGACTCGGTGGACGAGGTGGAAGCGGGCAGCACGCTGGTCAACGAGGCCGGCAAGACCATGGAGGAGATCGTGGGCAGCGTGCGGCGCGTGACGGACATCATGGCGGAGATCACGGCGGCCAGCCAGGAGCAGGCGGCCGGCATCGGTCAGGTCAACGACGCCATCAAGCAGATGGACCGCACCACCCAGCAGAACGCGGCGCTGGTCGAGCAGGCATCGGCCGCCGCGCAGTCGATGAACGACCAGGCCGCGGGGCTGGTGCACGCGGTGCGGATGTTCAAGCTGGCCTGAATCCGCCCCTCAGCGGCCGATCAGTTCGACTTGCGCCATTGCTCGCGCCAGAGCTTGTCGAGCTGCGGCGCGAGCGTGGCGGGCGGCGAGCCCACCAGGCGGTTGCTGCCGCTGCGCTGCAGCAGGCCGTAGATGCGGCCGGAACCCTGGTCGTACAGCGCGATGGCGTTGTTGTCGTAGCAGTCGTGCGGCTTGCAGAAGGCATGCAGCAGGTAGCGCGTGCCGTCGACCGTCACCCATTGAGGCTCGGGCGCCGGGCCCTCGCGGCGCACCAGCCAGCGGTCGTTCTCGCGCGTGCCCAGGGCGGCGCGCCAGGCCTTCTGCATGGCGGGGCCCTGCGCCAGCGCGGCGGGGCTTCCGGTGGGCGGGGGCGGCACCTTGGCGGCCGGCTCGGTGGGTGGAGGCAGCGCGCGGGCGGCGCCGTTGCAGCGCCAGTAGCGCTGCTTCAGCATCTCGGGGCCGAGCTGGCCGGCCACGGGCTTGTCGGCATCCAGCGTGATGTACTGGCCGCGCGGGCTCCGGTAGACAAGGAAGGTCATCGCGCCGGCCTTGCCGGTGTCGCTCATCAGCGCCACGTCGAAGCCTTCGGGCGGGGGGCTGTTGCCGAAGAAGCTGTAGGCCGTCTGCGGCTCGCGGGCGACCACGCGGCGCTTGCCGCTTTCGGCGATCAGCGAATCCTGCCGCACCTGCAGCGCGGCGGCCGCGTTGTCCGCGCAGTTGGCGGACCAGCGGCCCGTGTACTGGGCGATGTTGTTGGGAAACTGCGTGCCGCCCTGTTGCGACCAGGCCGCGGCCGGCAACAGCGCGGCCAGCAGGGCGGCGCGCAGCAGCGCCCGGGTGTTGTTCGTCGCCGTTGTTGTTGTTGTTGTGGTCGTGTTTCTATTCATTCGTCTTCGCAGCGTTTTCTTGTCTCAGGCCGATTTCGGCGCGGGCGTCTTGGGCTTGTAGGAGCAGAAGGTCGCCACCGCGCACTCCCAACAGCGCGGCTTGCGGGCCACGCAGATGTAGCGGCCATGCAGGATCAGCCAGTGGTGGGCATGCAGCCGGTACTCCAGTGGGACGCGCTTCTCGAGCTTGAGTTCCACCTCCAGCGGCGTCTTGCCCGGGGCAAGCCCGGTGCGGTTGCCCACGCGGAAGATGTGCGTGTCGACCGCGATCGTCGCTTCGCCGAAGGCCACGTTGAGCACCACGTTCGCCGTCTTGCGGCCCACGCCCGGCAGCGCCTCCAGCTCGGCGCGGGTGCGCGGCACCTCGCCGCCGTGCTGTTCCACCAGCATGCGGCAGGCCTCGATCAGGTGCCTGGCCTTGCTGCGGTACAGGCCGATGGTCTTGATGTATTCCTCCAGCCCCTCTACGCCCAGCTCGAGGACGGCCTGCGGCGTGTTCGCCACCGGAAAGAGCTTGCGCGTGGCCTTGTTCACGCCCACGTCGGTGGCCTGCGCCGACAGCAGCACGGCGGCCAGCAGCTCGAAGGGAGTGCTGTACTCCAGCTCGGTCTCGGGCTCGGGGTTGGCCGCCTGCAGGGTGGCGAAGAAGAGGGGGATGTTGTCTTTTTTCATCGGGCGTCAGAAGGGCGCCGCAAGAGCGGCAAGCGCAATATATCGTCGAAAGCAGATAGCCTTACGCAGCTTTATTGCCCGCGCTTTGGCGACAATGCCACCCCAGAAAGAGAGACTGACCATGCAATTCGCCTCCCGCCTCGACAACGTCGAGACCTCCGCCATCCGCGAACTCTTCAAGCTGCTGGGCAAGCCCGGCATCATCAGCTTCGCGGGCGGCTTCCCCGACAGCGCCATGTTCGACGTCGAAGGCCTCAAGGAGGCGAGCCAGAAGGCACTCACCGAGGAACCAGGCGGCGCGCTGCAATACGGCGCCACCGAAGGCTACGAACCCCTGCGCACGCAGCTCAGCTCCTTCATGAAGACCAAAGGCGTGGACGTCGACCCCAGCGGCCTGATCGTCACCACCGGCAGCCAGCAGGCGCTGGACCTGCTGGGCAAGACCATGATCTCGCCCGGCGACAAGGTGATCGTCGAGGGCCCGACCTTCCTGGCCACCATCCAGTGCTTCCGCCTCTACGGCGCGCAGCTCATCAGCGCGCCCATCGACGCCAACGGCGTGAAGACCGACGAGCTCGAGAAGCTCATCGCCGAGCACAAGCCCAAGTTCGTCTACCTGATCCCCACCTTCGGCAACCCCAGCGGCGCCATGTTGAGCCTGGAGCGCCGCAAGAAGGTGCTGGAGCTGGCCGTGAAGTACCAGACGCTGATCGTCGAGGACGACCCCTACGGCGACCTCTACTTCGGCGAGGCCCCTCCGCCTTCGATCATGTCGCTGAGCAAGGACGTGCCCGGCAGCCGAGAACTGCTGGCGCATTGCGGCAGCCTGAGCAAGGTGCTGAGCCCCGGCCTGCGCATCGGCTGGATGATCGCCCCGGCCGCACTGCTGGCCAAGGCCACCATGTGCAAGCAGTTCAGCGACGCCCACACCAGCACTTTCTCGCAGGCCACGGCCGCGCAATACCTCAAGAGCGGCCGCATGCCCGCCACGCTGGCGCATGTGCGCGAGGTGTACGGACAGCGCGCGCAGGCCATGGGCGCGGCGCTCGAGCGCGAACTGGGCGACGCGGTGAGCTTCACCCAGCCCAACGGCGGCCTGTTCTTCTGGGCCCGCCTCACGGGCGCCAACGGCAAGCTGGCTGATGCGAACGAACTGGCGAAGCGGGCCATCGAGAAGCTGGTGGCCTTCGTGCCCGGTGCGCCGTTCTTCGCGGAGAAGCCCGACGTTGCCACTCTGCGCCTGAGCTTCGCCACCGCCGACGTGGCGAAGATCGAAGAGGGCGTGAAGCGCCTGGGCCAGGCGCTGTAAGAAGAAAAGGAAGAAAGCCCTGCCGGTCAGGGCGACCTGTGCAGCCGGGGTGCCGCGAGCAGGTCCATGTTGTCGGCGATGGCCGCATCCACGTTCGGATAGCGGCCCTTCATCTTCGACAGCGTCATGATGGTCTGCAGCGCCTTCAGGTCCTTGACCGAGGGCGCTACCTTGATCTGCGCGATGGCCGCGGTGGGATTTCCCCCGTTGATCAATGCCATCACCTTGCTTGCCCAGTCGTTTGCGCGCGCCATGTCTTTCACCTGCTTTCGTTCGAGGCACCGACTGTACACAGCGTGGCGTCCGTGAATCCCCCGAAGAAGGCGCGCGCGTTGGCTTCCAGGCTATCGAGGTGGTAGCCGCCTTCCTGGACGATCAATGTGGGCAGGCCCAGCGCGCCGATCTCCTTGCCCAGGCGCCCGAAGCCTTCGGTGCTCACCGCGACCTGCGACTGCGGGTCGTCCTTGTAGATGTCGAAGCCCAGCGCCAGCACCAGCGCATCGGGCGCGAAGCGCCGCAGCGCTTTCGTGGCGTCGTCCAGCCGGTCGAAGAAAACCGATTCCGGGGAGCCGTGCGGCATCGGGAAGTTGAGGTTGAAGCCTTCGCCTTCGCCGGCCCCACGCTCGTCCTCGTAGCCGACCACGCCGGGGTAGAAGTTGGTCGGGTCGCCATGGATCGACACGTACGGCACGTCGCCGCGCCCGTAGAAGATTTCCTGCACGCCCTGGCCGTGGTGCATGTCGGTGTCGAGCACCGCCACGCGGGCGAAGCGCCCGCGCAGCGCCTGGGCGGCGATGGCGGCGTTGTTGAGGTAGCAGAAGCCGCCGGCCGCGTCGACGCGCGCATGATGGCCGGGAGGCCGGCACAGCGCATAGGCCGAGCGGGCACCGCCGGCGATGGCCGACGCACCGGCCACCGCGCTCTGGGCCGACCAGTACGCGGAGCGCCAGGTTTCGGCTCCGACCGGGCAACTGCCGTCGGCCAGATGGCGCGCCGCCCTGGCCAGGATGCCGCGCAGCCGGTTGGGCTCGCGCACGTAGATGTTGGACATCACCTCGTCGCCCCAGTCGGGCGGCATCTTCTTCCACTCGCGGTGCGCTTCTTCCAGGAAGCGCAGGTAGTCGTCGCCGTGCACCGCGGCCAGCGGCGCCATGCCGGCATCGGGCGGTGTGCGGAGGTCGAAGCCCAGCGACTGCACGGCGGCCGCGAGACGCAGCGCGCGCTCGGGCACTTCCTGCGGGGTGCGCATCTGTCCGCGCGACAGGTAGCTGCGAGGGTGGTGCAGCAGTTGCTCCGGATGGAAAAAGCTCAGCATGGTCGGTTCGGCATGGTGCTTGCCGTGGAATGGGCCTGATGGTCATGTTAGCCAGCAAGTCCGATGCCCATTTCACATTGGTTACGATCACCCATGAGAAAAACCTTCCAGCTTCAGGTCGAGGGCAAGCACCCCGACCGTCTACTCGAAGCCATCAAGCACGAGATCCGCAAGTACATCAAGCGCGAGCGGCGCCGCGAACTGCCCGAGGGCATGGACTACTGGGACTTCGACTGCAGGTTCGGCACCTCGCAGGAATCGGCAGCAGTCGTCCACCTTTCCGCCATCACCGGCCTGATCGACGGCGTGGCCAAAGAGGCCGGCAAGCAGTTCTACATCGAGATCCTGGCCAAGCCGGCCCAGCGCAAGGCGCGCCCCGAGGGCTCGCCCGGGTCCGAATCCACCGAGGGCTGAGAGCCCTGCTCAGGCCAGCGCCTGTGCCAGCCGCAGGCCGTGACGCTGCTCTGCATCCTGCAGCGAGCGCGCGATCGAGGGGTGCAGCCGCACCCCGTTCTTCGATTGGGACTCCCGACGCTTCAACCCGCCTTCGCCCGGCAGCCGCACAGGCTTTGCAGGGTCGATGGGCGCGTTGCCGCGGCAGCGTTCGGCCACGTGGTCCATCTGGCGCAGGAAGGCCTCCTTGCCGCCGAAGGCGTTCAGGTCGTGCAGCGTGATGTGCACCGTCGCGCCCCAGCCCTCGGGCGGGTCGGCCCGGCCGTGGCCCGCGAGGCCGGCCGTGAGCGTCTCGACCAGCAACGCCATTCCGTAGCCCTTGTGCCCGTGGCTCAGCCCGCCGACCGGCAGCAGCGTGCCGGGCGGCTGGTCGAACAGCACCTGCGGGTTGTTCGACGGCTTGCCGGTGGCGTCGATCAGCCACTCCTCGGCGAAAGTCTCGCCGGCCGCGCGCTTGCGGTTGCTCATGCCGTTGGTGGTGATGGAGGCCGAGATGTCGACCATCACGCCGCCCTGCGACAGCGGAAAGCCCATGGCCAGCGGGTTGGGCGTGAACACCGCCTGCGTGCCGCCGAAAGGCGCGACGCTGGCGGCGTTGGGGTCGGAGCAGGCCAGCAGCATCAGCATGTCTTCCTGCAGCGCGCGCAGCATGTAGACGGCAAGGCAGGCGATGTGGTGGCTGCGGCGGATGACCAGCGAGGCGGTGCCAAGCTCGCGGGCGCGCGGTACCAGCAGGTCCATGCCCTGGTCCATGAGCCAGGGGCCGGGCAGGCGCTTGCCGTCCCAGAGCACGGCGGCGGGGCGGTCCGACAGCACCTCGGGGGCGCCGTCGCGCGTCATGCCGCCGGACTCGATTTCCTTCACATAGCCGGCAAGCAGCGCGAGGCCGTGCGTGTCATGGCCCAGCAGGTCGCCTTCGACCAGCGTGCGCGCCACGCTGTCGGCCATCGATGCGGCAAGGCCGGCTTTCTGCAGCAGGGCGCTGGCGTAGTCCCTGAGCGCGTCGGCGCTGTAGAGCGGGGCGGCGTCGGTCATTTCAATACCTCCAGCACGCGGTCGAGGCCGCCTTCGTTGATCGCCACCATGGCCTGCTCGCGCACCTTCGGCTTGGCGTGATACGCAACCGAAAGGCCGGCCTCGCCCATCATCGGCAGGTCGTTGGCGCCGTCGCCCACGGCGATGGTTTCCTGCGGCGAGATGCCCATGAGCGACGCCACCTCGAGCAGCGTGCGGCGCTTTTCGGCACCGTCGCAGATGTCGCCCCAGCTTTGCGTGACCACCTGGCCGGTGAGCTTGCCGCCGGCTTCGTCGAGCAGATTGGAGCGCGCGAAGTCGATGCCCAGCCGGTCCTTCACGCGGTTGGCGAAGAAGGTGAAGCCGCCCGACACCAGCAGCACCTTGAGCCCGGCCGCCTTGCAGGCCGCCACCAGCTCGCTCGCGCCCGGGTTGAGCTTCAGCCGCTCGTCGTACACCTGCTGCAGCGCTTCGACCGGCACGCTTTTCAGCAGCGCCACGCGGCGGCGCAGGCTCTCCTTGAAGTCCTTGATCTCGCCGCGCATCGTGGCTTCGGTGATCGCGGCAACCTCGGCCTTCTTGCCGACCGCATCGGCGATCTCGTCGATGCATTCGATGTTGATCAGCGTCGAGTCCATGTCGAACGCGATCAGCTTGAAGTCGGCGAGCTTCAGCGGCGGCTTCACACGCTGGATGACGAGGCCGGGGGAGATTTCAGTAGCGCTCATGCGGTGACGGTTTCCTTGACGGTAGGCTGGCCCAGGCTGCGCAGCACGTCGCGCACCATCTGGGCCCGCTCCTTGGGTTCTTTCAGTTCGCGCTCGATACGCAGCTTCTCGTTGCCGGCGAGCTTGATGTGCTTGTTCTTCTGGATCAGCTGGATGATGGCCATGCCATCCACCGGCGGATCTTTCTTGAAGGTGATGTTGATGATGCCGGGCGCGGCATCGACCTTCACTACGCCGTAGGGCCGCGCAAGCACGCGCAGGCGGTGCGTGTCGATCAGCGTCTGCGCCTGCGGCGGCAGCTTGCCGAAGCGGTCGACGATTTCTTCCAGCAGCGTATCGATCTGGTCGGGCGTCTTCGCCGTGGCCAGCTTCTTGTAGAACGACAGCCGCAGGTGCACGTCCCCGCAGTAGTCGTCGGGCAGCAGGGCGGGTGCGTGCAGGTTGATTTCGGTGGTGACCGACAGCGGCGACAGCAGGTCGGGCTCCTGCCCAGCCTTGAGCGCACGCACGGCTTCGCTCAGCATCTCGTTGTAGAGCTGGAAGCCGATCTCCATCATGTTGCCGCTCTGGTTCTCGCCCAGCACCTCGCCGGTGCCGCGGATCTCCAGGTCGTGCATGGCCAGGTAGAAGCCGGAGCCCAGCTCTTCCATCTGCTGGATCGCGTCGAGCCGCTGCGCCGCCTGCTTGGTCAGGCCCTCGGTGTCGGGCACCATGAGGTAGGCATACGCCTGGTGGTGCGAACGGCCGACGCGGCCGCGCAGCTGGTGCAGCTGCGCCAGGCCGAACTTGTCGGCGCGGCTCATCACGATGGTGTTGGCGGTCGGCACGTCGATGCCGGTCTCGATGATGGTCGAGCACAGCAGCAGGTTGTAGCGCTGCGCCACGAAGTCGCGCATCACCCGCTCCAGCTCGCGCTCCGGCATCTGGCCGTGGGCCACGGCGATGCGGGCCTCGGGCAGTATCTCCTCGAGCTTCTGGCGGCGGTTCTCGATGGTCTCGACCTCGTTGTGCAGGAAGTAGACCTGCCCGCCGCGCTTGAGCTCGCGCAGCACGGCCTCGCGGATCACGCCGGTGCCCTCGTTGCGCACGAAGGTCTTGATGGCCAGCCGCCGCTGCGGCGCGGTGGCGATCACGCTCAGGTCGCGCAGGCCTTCGAGCGCCATGCCCAGCGTGCGAGGGATCGGCGTGGCGGTGAGGGTGAGCACGTCGACCTCGGCGCGCATGGCCTTCATCGCCTCCTTGTGGCGCACGCCGAAGCGGTGCTCCTCGTCGATGATGAGCAGGCCCAGGTTCTTGAACTTGACCGACTGCGAGAGCAGCTTGTGCGTGCCGACCACGATGTCGACCTGGCCCTCGGCCAGCCCCTTGGCGGCTGCGGTGACTTCCTTGGCCGAGCGGAAGCGGCTCATCTCGGCCACCTTCACCGGCCACTTGGCGAAGCGGTCCACCAGCGTCTGGTAGTGCTGTTCGGCCAGGAGCGTGGTGGGCGCGAGGAAGGCCACCTGCTTGCCGCCGGTGACGGCGATAAAGGCAGCGCGCAGCGCCACCTCGGTCTTGCCGAAGCCCACGTCGCCGCACACGAGGCGGTCCATGGGCTGGGGCGAGATCATGTCCTGCACCACGGCGTGGATCGCGGCCTTCTGGTCGGCTGTTTCCTGGAAGCCGAAGTCGTTGGCGAACACCTCGTAGTCGGCCGGCGAGTAGCGAAAGGCGTGGCCCTCGCGCGCCGCGCGGCGCGCGTAGATGTTCAGCAGCTCGGCGGCCGAGTCGCGCACCTGCTCGGCGGCCTTGCGCTTGGCCTTTTCCCACTGGCCAGAGCCCAGCTTGTGCAGCGGTGCCTCGTCGGCGCTGACGCCGGTGTAGCGGCTGATCTGGTGCAGTTGCGAGACGGGCACGTAGAGCGTGGCCTTGTCTGCGTACTCCAGGTGCAGCATTTCCTGCAGCAGCGGCTTGCCGTCGGGGCCGTTGCCCTGGCCCAGGTCCATGTGGATCAGGCCCCGGTAGCGGCCGATGCCGTGCGCGCTGTGGACCACCGGATCGCCCACGTTGAGCTCCGACAGGTCCTTGATGAGCGCCTCGACGTCGCTGACCTGCTCCTGCTTCTTGTTGCGCCGGCGCGTGGTGGGCGCGGTGGCGAAGAGCTCGGTCTCGGTGACGAAGTCGATGCCCTGTTCGCGCCAGGCGAAGCCCGAGGCGAGCGCGGCGGTGGCGATGCCGATCTTCTCGTCGCCGGAAGACTCGAACTCGGCCAGCGAGTCGAAGGCCGGCGGGTTCACGCCGCTGGCGCGCAGGAAGTCGAGCAGGCTCTCGCGTCGCCCGTCGCTTTCGGCGATCAGCAGCACGCGGTGCGGCGTCTTCGCGATGTGGGCCTTCAGGCCGACCAGCGGGTCTTCCGCGCCGCGCACCACGGCGAAGGGCGGCAGCCGGTCGAATTCGGCATACGGCGCCTCGGTGGGCACGTCGCCGCCGCCCCGGATGGCGAGCTGCGCATGGGGCTTGGCGCGCTGGTAGAACTGCTCGGCATTCAGGAACAGTGCCTCGGGCGGCAGGGCAGGGCGCTCGGGGTCGCCGCGCACGAGGCGGTAGCGCTCGTTGGTGTCCTGCCAGAAGTGCTGGAAGGCGGGTTCCAGGTCGCCGTGCAGCACCACGGTGGCGTCGTCGCCCAGATAGTCGAACACGGTGGCCGTCTCGTCGAAGAAGAGCGGCAGGTAGTACTCGATGCCGGCGGTGGCCACGCCATTGCCCATGTCCTTGTAGATGCGGCTCTTGGTCGGGTCGCCCTCCAGCAGTTCGCGCCAGCGGCTGCGGAAGCGCCCGCGCGCGTCGTCGTCCATCGGGAACTCGCGCCCGGGCAGCAGCCGGACCTCGGGAACGGGGTAGAGGCTGCGCTGGGTGTCGGGGTCGAAGGTGCGGATGGTGTCGATCTCGTCGTCGAACAGGTCGACGCGGAAGGGCACCGGCGAGCCCATGGGGAAGAGGTCGATCAGGCCGCCGCGCACCGCGTATTCGCCGGGGCTCACCACCTGCGTCACGTGGGTGTAGCCGGCCAGCGTGAGCTGGGCCTTGAGCTTCGATTCCTCGAGCTTCTGCTTGGCCTTGAACTGGAAGGTGTAGCCGGCCAGGAAGGAGGGCGGCGCCAGCCGGTAGAGCGCGGTGGTGGCGGGCACCAGCACCACGTCGGCCTCTTTCTGGCTGATGCGCCAGAGGGTGGCGAGGCGCTCGCTGATCAGGTCCTGGTGGGGCGAGAAGCTGTCGTAGGGCAGCGTTTCCCAGTCGGGAAAGAGGGCGCAGCGCAGCTCAGGGGCGAAGAAGGCGATCTCGTCGATCAGGCGCTGGGCGTCGTTGGCGTCTGCGGTGAACATCGCGGTGGCGCGCCCGGCGCCTTTTTCGCGCATGGCCAGCTGCGCCAGCAGCAGTGCATCGGCCGACAACGGGGGACGCGGCAGCGTGAATCGCTTGCCCGCCGTGAGGTGGGGGAGGTCCATGGAACGCTTGATGGAAATGCACAACACCCCGCGCCGGCTGGCGAGGGGTGTGCGTAGCGGGCAATTCTAGAATGGCGGCCCCTTATCCGCTTGTCGGCCGCCGCCGACGCTGGGCCCTCATGTCCTCTTCCCGACTTTTCGTGCTGATCCCGTGCGCCGGCTCCGGCCATCGCGCGGGGCATGCGCAGTCCACGCAGCCCAAGCAGTACCGGCGCCTGGCCGGCCTGCCGATGGTCGCCCACACGCTGGAGGCCTTCCGCTCGCTGGCGGGGCGCTTCGCGGGGCTGGCGCTGGTGGTGTCGCCGGACGATCGCGACGTGAACGCGGTGCTGCCGCGCTTCCCGGCCGAGAACGAATACCTGCTGCGCGTGGGCGGCGTGACCCGCGCGGCCACCGTGCGCAACGGCCTGGCGGCGCTGCGCCAGAAGGGCGCAGGCGCGCACGACTGGGTTCTGGTGCACGACGCGGCGCGCTGCCTCGTCACCTCCAGCCAGATCGAGGCGCTCATTGCCGCTTGCGAGCACGACGCCGTCGGCGGCCTGCTGGCGCAGCGGCTGGCGGACACGCTGAAGTCGTCCACTACCGAGAGCCGCGTGGCCCAGACCTTGCCGCGCGCCGACAAGTGGCTGGCGCAGACGCCGCAGATGTTCCGCATCGGCATGCTGCTCGACGCGCTGGAGCGCACCGGCGATGCCGTCACCGACGAAGCCAGCGCCATCGAGGCTGTCGGCCTGTCGCCGTTGCTGGTGCCCGGCAGCGCGCAGAACTTCAAGGTGACTTTCCCGGAAGATTTCGCTCTGGCTGAAGCGGTCCTGCTGGGCCGTAGGAAGGGGTTGGCATGACGGCTCCTTCTTTCAACATCCGCATCGGCGAGGGCTGGGACGTCCACCAGCTGGTGGCGGGCCGCAAGCTGATCCTGGGTGGCATCGAGGTCCCGCACACCACCGGGCTGCTCGGCCACTCGGACGCCGACGTGCTGCTGCACGCCATCACCGATGCGCTGCTGGGCGGTGCGGGGCTGGGCGACATCGGCCGGCACTTTCCGGACACCGATCCGCAGTTTCGTGGTGCCGATTCGGCGGTGCTGCTGGCCGAGGCGGCGCGCCGGGTGCGTGCGGCGGGCTGGGAGATCGGCAACGTCGACAGCACCGTGATCGCGCAGGCGCCCAAGCTTGCGCCGCACATTCCGCTGATGTGCCAGCGCATCGCCGACACGCTGGGCGTGGCGCTCGGGCAGGTGAACGTGAAAGCCAAGACGGCCGAGAAGCTGGGCCCGGTGGGCGAGGGCCGCGCGATGGAAGCTCGCGCGGCCGTTCTGCTACACCGCTGACGCGGGCCTGGCTCGCGTTGTTCAGGCCGGCTTCTTGCCGCCGACCGGAAGCTCGCCCGGCCTGACCATGCCTGCCGGCATTGCGCGCGGCATCCGGATGTGCGCCGCCAGGCCACGGCCCGGCGTGCTGGTCAGCGCGAAGGTCCCGCCCATGCGCTCGATGTTCTTCGCCACGATCGACAGGCCCAGCCCCGCGCCGGCCGCCGAGGTGCGGGCCGCGTCGCCGCGGAAGAAGGGCTTGGTCAGCTGCGCGAGCAGGGCGGGCTCGACGCCCGCGCCGTGGTCGCGCACCTTGATGAGCACCGCGTCGTTGTTGGCCTGGGCCTGGATCGTCACGTCGGCCACGCCGGTGGCGGGCGTCTTGCCGTAGCGGCGCGCGTTCTCGACCAGGTTGGAGATGACGCGGGTGAGTTCGACCTCGTCGCCCATCACGCGCAGGTCGGGCGGCACCTCGACCTTGATGTTCATCTCCTCGTAGTCCTGCACGGCGTAGGTGCAGGCGTCGACCACGTCGCGCAGCAGCACCGGCTTGGGATCGACATGGTCGGGGCGGGCGTAGTCGAGGAACTTGTCGATGATTGCGTCGAGCTGGGCGATGTCGGCCGCCATGTGGTCGCGCGCATCCTCGTCGGCCACGCTCATCTCGGTTTCCAGCCGCAGCCGGGCCAGCGGCGTGCGCAGGTCGTGCGAGATGCCGGCCAGCATGATGGCTCGGTCCTGCTCGATCTTGGCGAGCTGGTCCGCCATGCGGTTGAAGCCGATGTTGACCGCGCGGATCTCGTTGGTGCGGGCGCGCTCGTCGAGCCGGTGCGCCTCGTACTCGCCCTCGCGCACCTGCATGGTCGCGCGCGACAGCTGCTTGAGCGGCAGGTTGATGAGCCGGGTGATCAGCGCCGCGCCGGCCAGCGACAGCGCCATGGCGGTGCTCAGCCACACCAACCAGGTACGGCCGCCCACGCGGCTGAATCGGGTGGGATCGAGCAGCAGCCAGTAGGTGTCGCTCTCGATGGTGAAGCCGATCCACAGGCCGGCCTCGTCGTTCACGCGGCTCGCCACGGTGGTGCCTTCGCCGAGCTGGTCGATGAGCTCCTCGGTCACGCGCAGGTCGAGCGCGCCGCTGGTGTAGGGCTGGAAGCGGTCGTTGGGCTCGCGCGGCAGGATGCGCACGCCTTCCTGGTCGGCCAGCGTCTTGATCAGCGACACCCGGGTGATGGCGTCCGAATACACCAGCGCCGCACGCGTGAGGTTCACGAGCGAGGCGATCTGGTGGGCTGTCTGGATGGCGCGCGGCTCGTATTCGAGCGAGCGGAAAGTCTGCAGCCAGGCGACCGTACAGCCGATCAGCAGCAGAGCGAGCAGGAAGAAGGTGCGCCAGAAAAGGCTGAAGCCCAGCTTGAGGCCGGGGCGGCGGTCACGTTGCGCGCTCGCTTCGAGCGGGCTCGGCATCGTGACCTGCGCGCCGTCCTCCTGGGCAGAGCCTGGTCCGGGGGGTTGGCCGACGGCCACCGGTCAACGTGGCGTCAGGCCGTGCCGTCCGGCACGAACACGTAGCCCACGCCCCAGACGGTCTGGATATAGCGGGGCGCAGCGGCGTCGGACTCGACGAGCTTTCGCAGGCGCGAGATCTGCACGTCCAGGCTGCGGTCGAAGGGCTCGAACTCGCGCCCGCGCGCCAGCTGGGCCAGTTTTTCGCGCGACAGCGGCTGGCGCGGATGGCGCACCAGCGCCTTCAGCATGGCGAACTCGCCGGTGGTCAGCGAGAGTTCTTCGCCGTCCTTCTTCAGGGTGCGCGAGCCGAGGTCGAAGGCGAACGGGCCGAAGGTGACGGTCTCGTTCTCGGTGGAGGGGGCGCCCGGCGCCTCGAGCGGCGGACGGCGGCGCAGAACGGCGTGCACGCGGGCCAGCAGTTCGCGGGGGTTGAAGGGCTTGCCGAGGTAGTCGTCGGCGCCGACTTCCAGACCGACGATGCGGTCCACGTCTTCGCCCTTGGCGGTGAGCATGATGATCGGAGTGCGGTCATTGGCGGCGCGCAGGCGGCGGCAGACGGACAGGCCATCCTCGCCGGGCATCATCAGGTCGAGCACGATCAGGTCGACCGTGTCGCGCAACAGGATGCGGTTGAGCGCCTTGCCGTCCTCGGCCACGATCACTTCGAAGCCTTCCTGCGTCAGGTAGCGGCGCAGGAGGTCGCGGATGCGGGCGTCGTCGTCGACGATCACGATCTTGTCGGTGCGAGCGGGAACTTGAGTCATTTCTACAACGTCGAATTTGTAACAGGGCCGATTCTGAAGGCGTTGAGTGGTCGTTGAGCCGGATTTGCTTGTGGTTTGACACTAAGTTACAAAACTTGCGGACGCTCGCTGTCTGGTCATCCGACGTTCGCAAGGAGGTGGCAAAGTCGCCCCTTCTGATGACTTTCGCCTCAATGAGACGCCCTTTTTCAGCCCTCCCGTTCATCCTCGTTCTCGTCTGCGGTCCTTCGCTGGCGGTGTCCGGTGACTTCTTCAGGGTGGGCGAGGTGCGTCGCAGCGAAGTCCGCGATGCGGTGGCGGCCCACCGGGCCGCGCAGCGCGAGGAAATGCGCCGCGGAGAAGCCATTGCCGGGCGGCGCCTCACGCCCGCCGAATTGTTCGAACTGCGGCAGCAGGTTCGCGGCCAATGGACCCCGCCCGCCGCGGGTGCTTTGCTCAATTCGGCAGAATCGCAGCCGGCCGAGCGCATCGTTCCGGTGCCGCCGGCGGCGGCAAGCATCTTGCCGACCGCGCCGCGCAGCCAGCGCCGCTGATCCTGCGCAGATGCACCCGGCCTGCAGTTGCGCAGGCACGTCATCCGCCTGTCTTTTCATACCAACAACGGGAGTACTTCGCCATGAAGAAAAAGATCAAACTGCTCGCGGCCTGCGCCGCCCTGGCTGCCGCAAGCACGGCAATGGCCCAGAACGCCGCCACGCCGGCACCCCAGAACGTGCTGCAGCTGACCGCTTCGGGCACGGTCGAAGTCCAGCAGGACATGCTGAGCATGACCCTCGTGACCACCCGCGACGCGACCGACGCCGCCACCGTGCAGACGCAACTGAAGGCTGCGCTCGACGCCGCGCTGGCCGAAGCGAAGAAGAATGCGCAGGCAGGCCAGCTCGATGTGCGCACCGGCAACTTCAGCCTGTCGCCGCGCTACACCAAGGACGGCAAGATCAACGGCTGGCAGGGCTCGACCGAGCTGGTGCTCGAAGGCCGCGACTTCCCGCGCATCACGCAGACGGCGGGGCGCATCACCACGCTCAGCGTGGGCAACGTGGGCTTCGGCCTGAGCCGTGAGCAGCGGGCCAAGACCGAGACCGAGGCGCAGAACATCGCCATCGACAACTTCAAGCAGAAGGCCAACGAGCTGGCCAAGGGCTTCGGCTTCAGCGGCTACACGCTGCGCGAGGTGTCGGTGAATGCGAACGACAACGGCCCGATCCGCCCGCGCATGATGGCGGTGCAGGCCAAGTCGTTCTCGTCGGCCGATTCGGCGGTGCCGGTGGAAGCCGGCAAGACCGCCGTGATGGTGACCGTGTCGGGCTCCGTGCAGCTCAAGTAGAGCGGACAGCGCTCATATAGGAAGGGCGCGTACCGGCGGGCTACCCACTACTGGGCAGTCTTACTGGGCAGTCCAGCCGCCGTCCATGGCCCAGGCCTGGCCCCGGACCTGGTCTGCGGCCGGCGAGCACAGGAAGACGGCCAGGCCGCCCAATTGCTCGACGGTGGTGAACTGCAGCGAAGGCTGCTTTTCGCCCAGCAGGTCGTTCTGCGCCTGCGCGACCGTGATGCCTTCGCGTGCCGCGCGGTCGTCGATCTGCTTCTGCACCAGCGCGGTCAGCACCCAGCCGGGGCAGATCGCGTTGACGGTGACGCCCGTGGTCGCGGTTTCCAGCGCGACCGCCTTGGTCAGGCCGACGACGCCGTGCTTGGCCGCCACATAGGCCGACTTCTGTGCCGAAGCCACGAGGCCGTGCGCCGACGCGATGTTGATGACCCGGCCCCAGTTCGCCTCGCGCATCGCAGGGATCGCCAGCCGGGTCGTGTGGAAGGCGCTGGTGAGGTTGATCGCGATGATGGCGTCCCAACGTTCGGTGGGGAAGTCTTCCACCTTGGCGACGTGCTGGATGCCGGCGTTGTTCACCAGGATGTCGACGCGGCCGAACTTCGACGCGGCGAGCTTCATCATGTCCTCGATCTGGTCGGGCTTGCTCATGTCGGCGCCGTGATACTCGGCGCGCACGCCAAGCGCCTCGACCTCGGCCTTGGGCGCTTCGGAATCGCCGAAGCCGTTGAGCACGATGTTGGCGCCCTGCTGGGCGAGGGACTTGGCGATGGCGAGGCCAATGCCACTGGTGGACCCCGTGACAAGCGCGGTTTTGCCTTTGAGCATGAAGATCAATCTCCGGATGAATTAGGATGCGACGAGACAATTATCCGCACCAGGACACCATCGTTTCCATGACCGAACCGACGCTTCATTACGTGGCGTGCGATGACGCCCAGGGCGGCCACCGCATGGCCTATTGGCAATGGGGCAACGCGCACAGCGCACACGTCGTGATCTGTGTGCACGGCTTGACCCGGCAGGGTCGCGATTTCGACCTGCTGGCCCAAGCCATCGTGGAGCGTGCGGGCGGCGACGTGCGCGTGGTCTGTCCGGACGTGGTGGGCCGCGGGCGCAGCGACTGGTTGCGCGACCCTTCTCTTTATCAGGTGCCGGTGTACGCGGCCGACATGGTCGCGCTGATCGCGCAGCTGCATCGCGAGCAGGCGATCGGCACGCTCGACTATCTCGGCACCAGCATGGGCGGGCTGATCGGCTTCGTGCTGGCGGGGCACAAGGAGCTGCCGCTGGCGCGGCCCATCCGCCGCTTCGTCGCGAACGATGTCGGCCCGACGATCGAGCCGGTCGCGCTGCAGCGCATCGGTGCCTACGTCGGAAAGAACGGCAGCTACGAAAGCGTGCAGGCGGCGGCCGATGCGATGTGGGCGCTGTCGACAACCTTCGGTCCGCACACGCCGCAGCAGTGGCTGGCGTTGTCGCGGCACATGGTGGTGCCTGCGTCGCAGCGCACGGCCGATGGCTCGGCGAAGCTCGAAGTCGAAGCGGGGTCGGGTGGCGATGAAGGCGACTGGCTTCTTCATTACGACCCGGCCATCGGCGTGGCGCTGCGTGCGATCACGCCCGAGGCTGCGGCGCAAGGCGGCGCGATCATGTGGAGCCTGTACGACGCCATCGAGGCGCGCACGCTGCTCACGCGCGGCGCCGAGTCGGACTTGCTGTCGCGCGAAACGGCGCTGGCCATGACGCAGCGCGGCCCGCATGCAACCCTGGTCGAGTTCGAGGGCGTGGGCCATGCGCCGACGTTCGTCGACCCCGCGCAGATCGCTGTCGTCACCCAATTCCTTTTCGACTGATCCAGCGACTGACCACTGATTGATTGAGCAAGTGAGCGAAGTGTGAAGCGCGATTCTTCGAGTCTCCAGACGGCATCCGCGTCAGACGCGGTCATGGTCGACTACCCGCTGTCCGCGGCAACGGCCGAGCGCATGCCGGTGATGGAGAACATGCTGGCGCGTGCTCGCGCCTTCGCCGAGCCGCTGATCGCCGACGAGAAGCTCGACACGGGCGAGAACACGCTCGCGCACGCCGACGCGGTGGCCGCCATCGTCGCGAAGATGGGCGGCTCCGAGGCCATGCAGGCGGCGAGCTACCTGGTCTATTCGTGCCAGCACCTGAACCGCCCGCAGGAGGTGATCGCCAAGGTGTTCGGCGACAACTTCGCGGCGCTCGCGGTCGAGACGACCAAGCTGGTGCGCGTGCAGGAGCAGGCCCGCTCGGCCTCGCAGGGACATCACGCGGAAAACGCCGGTGCCCAGACCGAGAACGTGCGCAAGATGCTGCTGGCGTTCTCGCGCGACCTGCGCGTGGTGATGCTGCGGCTGGCTTCGCGCCTGCAGACGCTGCGGCACGCGGCGGCCAGCAAGCAGCCGGCGCCCGAGGGCGTGGCGCGCGAGTCGCTGCAGGTGTTTGCGCCGCTGGCCAACCGGCTGGGCATCTGGCAGGTGAAGTGGGAGATCGAGGATCTCTCGTTCCGCTTCCTCGAGCCCGAGACCTACAAGCTGATCGCGCGCCTGCTCGACGAGAAGCGCATCGAACGCGAAGGGCATGTCGAGCAACTGCGCTCGCAGCTCGAGCGCGAGCTGCAGGCCGAGGGCGTCAAGGCCGTGGTGCAGGGGCGACCGAAGAACATCTACAGCATCGTGAAGAAGATGCGCGGCAAGTCGCTCGACTTTGCGCAGGTCTTCGACATCCTCGCGTTGCGCGTGGTGGTGCCCGATGTGAAGGACTGCTATGCGGCGCTGGCGTGGGTGCACTCGCACTTCCAGCCCATCGACGAGGAGTTCGACGACTACATCGCGCGGCCAAAGCCCAACGGATATCAGTCGTTGCATACCGTGGTGCGCGAGCTGGTGGATGGCAAGGCGGGCAAGCCGATCGAGATCCAGATCCGCACGGAGGAAATGCACGACCACGCAGAGCATGGCGTGGCCGCGCACTGGGCATACAAGGAAGCCGGCCACAAGGGCTACGCAGGCGTGTGGGCCAGCGGCGAATACGACGCGAAGATCGCCGTGCTGCGGCAGCTGCTGGCGTGGGAGCGCGATCTCTCCGGTGGCCTGCAGGGGCAGGGCCTGTTCGACGACCGCATCTATGTGCTGACGCCCGATGCGGCGATCGTCGAACTGCCGCAGGGCGCGACGCCGGTCGACTTTGCGTACACCGTGCACACCACGCTGGGCCATCGCTGCCGCGGGGCGCGTGTCGACGGTGCGATGGTGCCGCTGAACACGCCACTGTCGAACGGGCAGACGGTGGAGATCATCGCGGCCAAGGAAGGCGGGCCTTCGCGCGACTGGCTCAATGCGGAGCTCGGTTATCTGGCCAGCCATCGCGCGCGCGCGAAGGTGCGCGCATGGTTCAACGCGCAGATCACGCACGAGACCGTGGCGCGCGGACGCGAAGCGGTCGAGAAACTGCTGCAGCGCGAAGGCAAGACGGCCATGCGCCTCGAAGACCTGGCTTCGCAGCTTGGCTTCAAGTCGGCGGACCATCTGTTCGAAGTGGTGGGCAAGGACGAGTTCTCGCTGCGCAATATCGAGACGCTGCTGCGTCCGCCGGAGCCCGCGCAGGGCCCGGACGATGGCGTCCTCATCAAGAAGGCACGCGGCAGCGAGAAGTCGGGCAAGGGTGGCGTGCTGGTGGTGGGCGTGTCTTCGCTGATGACGCAGCTCGCCAAGTGCTGCAAGCCTGCGCCGCCAGATGCGATTCGCGGTTTCGTCACGCGAGGCCATGGCGTCAGCGTGCACCGCAGCGACTGCAGCAACTTCCGCACGATGGCCGCAAAGGATGGCGAGCGCGTCATCGACGTGGAGTGGGGCGTTGCGAAGAAGGGCGCCGACGCGCCCGTGTATGCAGTGGACGTTTCCGTCGAAGCGGCCGACCGTCAGGGCCTGCTGCGCGACATCTCCGATGTGTTCGCACGCGAAAAGATGAATGTGATCGGCGTGCAGACACAGTCGATCAAGGGCACGGCATGGATGACGTTCACCGTGGAAATCGCCGATGCCGCGCGGCTGACGCAGGTACTTGGACTGGTCACGGCAGTTATTGGTGTGCGATCTGCACGTCGTCGCTGAAAACAGCGATTTCTCCTGCTACAATAGCTGCTTCTCGGACACATCCTTAGGCGCGTAGCTCAGCTGGTTAGAGCACCACCTTGACATGGTGGGGGTCGTTGGTTCGAGTCCAATCGCGCCTACCAATTTCTGTTTCAACCCCGGCCAACCACCGGATCAGTCGAACAGATCATGCACCGGGTTCTCCGGTGTACATATCGTCCCTTGTGGTGATGCAGGCAAAGACCATGGCCATGTTCTTGTGCTACCTTGGCCACTCTGCAACTCCATTCCATTCTTCTTGATAAGCGATCCGATGAATACGCGATCAACACTCGTTGATCGGGCTCATGCCGACAAGCGCCTGGCCGCATTGCTCAAGCAGGCTCCCATCGAGTTTGCGCGTGCTGTCTACGGCATCAACGACTACGCAAGCGGGCGCACCGACACCATGGCCGCGCGCGAAGTTGTGCGCGCCCAACGCCAGGGCATGCCCTTGACCGAAGAGCGCGCCGAGCAGCGTGCTCGCGCCTATCTGCCGACTGTCGGGCAGGAGCACTGCCCGCGTTGCTGGGTGGTCTACGGCCACAAGACGCCACTGCGATTCCGCAAGGCCGATGAAGAGCGGCCCGAGGTCGCGGCCTGCCATATGTGTGGCGCGGAGTACTCGACATCGCCGGATTGAGGAAAGTGTCCGGTCCGGTCAGGGTAAACCTTGTCGCGGCGCAGCAAAACCGCTCCCTAGAATCATCCGACGACATGGGCGTCCATGTGAAGGAGTCCGCAGTGCAGAGCAAGAAGTCCGGGGTCAAGCCGGTACAGCGTGTGATCAAGAAGTACCCGAACCGAAGGCTCTACGACACCGAGACATCCACGTACATCACGCTGACCGAGGTGAAGCAGCTGGTCATCCAGAATGCCCAGTTCGTGGTGCGCGATGCCAAGACGGGCGACGACCTCACGCGCAGCATCCTGCTGCAGATCATTCTCGAAGAAGAGGCGGGCGGCGCGCCGATGTTCACCGAACAGGTGCTGGCCAACATCATCCGCTTCTATGGTCAGGCGATGCAGGGCTACATGGGGCCTTACCTCGAGAAGAACATCCAGGCCATGACCGAGGTGCAGGCGCAGCTCGCGGAAAAGGCCGAGGGCCTGACGCCCGAGATGTGGGCTCGCTTCATGACCATGCAGTCGCCGATGCTGCAGGGGCTCATGGGCAGCTACGTCGAGCAATCGAAGAACGTGTTCCTGCAGATGCAGGAACAGATGCAGAAGAACACCGAGCAGGTGCTGGGGGCCTTTGGCATCAAGCGTTCCTGATCCGCGTGCAGGTGTCGGCAAACGGATGCTGACCGGCGGTCGCCCCGCGATCACCGATAGCTGGGACAATAGAGGCATATGAGCGAAGTTGTCTCCCCCGAACGTACAGCCGCGCCGACCGCCCCCAAGGTCGGCTTCGTGAGCCTGGGTTGCCCCAAGGCCCTTACCGATTCCGAATTGATCCTGACCCAGCTGAGCGCCGAGGGTTATCAGACCGCCAAGACTTTTGAAGGCGCCGACCTGGTGATCGTCAACACCTGCGGCTTCATCGACGATGCCGTGAAGGAAAGCCTCGACACCATCGGCGAGGCGCTGGCCGAGAACGGCCGCGTGATCGTCACCGGCTGCCTGGGCGCCAAGACCGGCGACCAGGGCGGCAATCTGGTGCGCCAGATGCACCCGAGCGTGCTGGCCGTCACTGGTCCGCACGCCACGCAGGAGGTGATGGATGCGGTGCACGCCAATCTGCCGAAGCCGCACGATCCCTTCATCGACCTCGTGCCCAACACCTTTGGCGTCGCGGGCCTCAAGCTGACGCCGCGGCACTATGCCTATCTGAAGATCAGCGAGGGCTGCAACCATCGCTGCACCTTCTGCATCATTCCCTCGATGCGCGGCGACCTCGTGTCGCGGCCGGTCGGCGATGTGTTGAGCGAGGCCAAGGCCTTGTTCGAAGGCGGTGTGAAAGAGCTGCTGGTGATCAGCCAGGACACCTCGGCCTATGGTGTCGACGTGAAGTACCGCACGGGGTTCTGGGATGGCAAGCCAGTCAAGACGCGCATGCTCGAACTGGTACGCACGCTGGGTGAAATCGCCGAGCCGTATGGTGCGTGGGTTCGCCTGCACTACGTGTACCCGTACCCGAGCGTGGACGAGATCATTCCGTTGATGGCAAGTGGGCAGGTGCTGCCGTATCTCGACGTGCCCTTGCAGCACAGTCATCCCGATGTGCTGAGGCGCATGAAGCGTCCGGCCAGCGGCGAGAAGAATCTGGAGCGGCTGGCGCGTTGGCGCGAGGTGTGTCCGGAGCTCGTGATCCGCAGCACCTTCATCGCAGGCTTCCCCGGCGAGACGGAGCAGGAGTTCGAGCATCTGCTCGACTTCATCCGCGAAGCCGAGATCGATCGCGCTGGCTGTTTTGCCTATAGCCCGGTCGAGGGTGCCACTGCCAACGACATTCCCGGCATGCTGCCCGAGGCGGAGCGCGAAGCGCGCCGGGCGCGTTTCATGGAAGTGGCTGAGGCGGTGTCGATCGCCAAGCTGCAGAAACGCGTCGGCTCGACGATGCAGGTGCTGGTCGATTCGGCGCCTGCCATGGGTCGCAAGGGCGGGGTGGGGCGCACATACGCCGATGCGCCGGAAATCGACGGCACGGTTCGACTGCTGCCGCCCGAGAAGATCAGCAAGACGCTGAAGGTGGGTGAGTTCACCCGCGCGCGCATCGTGGGTGCCGAGGGGCACGACCTGATCGCGCTACCCGTTTGATGCGGATTCAAGCGACCATGAAAAAAGCCACCGGAGAACGGTGGCTTGATTCGGATGACCTGGTAAGGGTCTGCTTTGACTTGGTGCCCAGAAGAGGACTCGAACCTCCACGATGTTACTCGCTAGTACCTGAAACTAGTGCGTCTACCAATTCCGCCATCTGGGCTTTCTCTGCTTTTCAGCAAAGACTGCGAGTATACACAATTTGTCGCGGCTATTTCACCGAAGCAGGCTACATGCAGAAATTTCTGCGTCGGTCCGCTTCGTGCTTCGATCGCATCGGCCGTTCGATGCGGATTCGATCGGCAATGAAAAAAGCCACCGGAGACCGGTGGCTTGAATCGAATGACCTGGTAAAGGTCTGTTTAAACTTGGTGCCCAGAAGAGGACTCGAACCTCCACGATGTTACTCGCTAGTACCTGAAACTAGTGCGTCTACCAATTCCGCCATCTGGGCCCACAAGGTTGCAGAAGCAACCTTGTTTTGAATTTCAGGAAAGAAGGAGATCATATCAAAAATAACGTTACTTCCAGCGGACTGCTGGATGAAATCGAAGGAACCGTTCAAGGACATCGCGACGGGCACGGCTTCGTTCAACGCGACGATGGTGAAGCGGACATCTATCTGCCCCCCAACGAAATGCGCGCGGTGCTGCACAAGGACCGCGTCAAGGCGCGCATCGTGCGCCAGGACCGCCGCGGCCGCCCCGAAGGGCGCGTGGTGGAGATCGTCGAGCGCCCCGAGCAGCCCATCATCGGCCGCCTGTTGCACGAAGGCGGCATCTGGCTCGTTGCGCCGGAAGACAAGCGCTACGGTCAGGACGTCCTGATTCCCAAGGGAGCCACCGGCCCCGCGAAGGTGGGGCAAGTCGTGGTCGTGCAACTCACCGAGCCGCCGGCCCTGTTCGGCCAGCCTGTGGGTCGTGTGAAGGAAGTGCTGGGCGAGATCGACGACCCCGGCATGGAGATCGAGATTGCCGTGCGCAAGTACGGCGTGCCGCATGAGTTTTCCGCGGAGTGCCTGGCAGCGGCCAAGGCATTGCCCGAGAAGGTCCGCCCCGCCGACAAGAAAGGCCGCGTCGACCTCACCGACATCCCGCTCGTCACCATCGACGGCGAGGATGCGCGCGACTTCGACGACGCCGTCTACTGCGAGCCCGCGAAGGTGGGCCGCGGCAAGGGCTGGCGCCTGCTGGTGGCCATTGCCGACGTCAGCGCCTATGTGCAGACCGGCTCGCCCATCGACATCGATGCCTACGACCGCGCCACCAGCGTCTACTTCCCGCGCCGCGTGATTCCGATGCTGCCGGAGAAGCTGTCGAACGGCCTGTGCTCGCTCAACCCCGAGGTCGAGCGCCTGTGCATGGTGTGCGACATGCTGGTCGCCGCCGACGGCGAGATCTACGCCTACCAGTTCTATCCGGCCGTGATGTTCAGCCACGCGCGCTTCACGTATACCGAGGTGGCTGCCATTCTCGGCAACACGCGCGGCCCCGAGGCCGCGAAGCGCAAGGACCGCGTCAAGGACCTGCTGAACCTCGCGGACGTCTACAAGGCATTGCTCAAGCAGCGCGGCAAGCGTGGCGCAGTCGACTTCGAGACCACCGAGACGCAGATCATCTGCGACGACGCAGGCCGAATCGAGAAGATCGTGCCGCGCACGCGCAACGAGGCGCACCGCCTGATTGAGGAAGCGATGCTCGCCGCCAACGTCTGCAGCGCCGACTTCATCGCCGAGGGCAAGCACCCGGGCCTGTACCGCGTGCACGAAGGCCCCACGCCCGAGAAGAAAGAAATCCTGCGCGGCTATCTGAAGGCCATGGGCGTCGGCCTGAGCATCACCGACGACCCAAGGCCCGGTGAATTCCAGGCGATCGCCGAAGCCACCAAGGACCGCCCGGACGCACAGCAGATCCACACCATGCTGCTGCGCTCGATGCAGCAGGCGATCTACACGCCGATCAACAGCGGCCACTTCGGCCTGGCCTACGAGGCCTACACGCACTTCACCAGCCCGATCCGGCGCTATCCGGACCTGCTGGTGCACCGCGTGATCAAGGCGATCCTTGGCAAGACGCGCTATCAGCTGCCCATGCTGCCCACCCCTGGCGAGGCGCATGCCAAGCTGGCCAAGCGTCTCGCGTCGCGCGTGAAGGCGCCCACGGCCAAGCCGCAGAAAGCCACGGTCGCGCCCAGCAAGGAAGTCATGGCGTGGGAGGCCGCGGGCCTGCATTGCAGCGCCAACGAGCGCCGCGCCGACGAGGCCAGCCGCGACGTCGAGGCCTGGCTCAAGTGCAAGTACATGCGCGAGCATCTCGGCGAGGAATACGGCGGAGTGGTCACCGCGGCCACCACCTTCGGCATCTTCGTCACGCTCGATGCGATGTACGTCGAGGGCCTGGTGCACATCACCGAGCTCGGCGGCGAGTATTTCAAGTTCGACGAAATGCGCCAGGAACTGCGCGGCGAGCGCACCGGCATCCGCTATGCCATCGGCACGCGGGTGCGGGTGCAGGTGAGCCGCGTCGACCTGGACGGCCGCAAGATCGACTTCCGTCTTGTGCGCGAAGGCGAAGAACTCGCTGCCCGCGCCATGAAGGACAAGGGCGCGGCATCGTCGGGCGTGCCGGTCAAGGCCTCGGCCAAGCGCGGCACGCGCAACAAGGCGGAAGCCGGCAAGGCCGAGCCGCGCGGCGAGCGGCCGACCTCGGCCACGGCCGGGGCGCAGTCGGCGATGCAGGCCTTCAAGTCGGCGGTGAAGAAAGCCGCCAGCAAGATGAAGGGCAAGGGGCGCAAGCCGCGCCGCTGACCGTGCCTGTACGACCATCGAACGAACCATCGACCAACCGAAAAGAAAGAGACAGACAGCATGAGCGCTGAAGACAACAAGGGCCGTATCGCCATCGTCACGGGGGCTGGTTCCGGCATCGGCCGCGCCGCCGCGCTGGCGCTGCTGGGCGATGGCTGGAGCGTGGCGCTGGCGGGCCGCCGCCTGGAGCCGCTGGAGCAGGTGGCCGAAGAATCGGGCGCCGGCGCGCGCGCCTTCGCGGTGCCAACCGACGTATCGAACGCGGCCTCGGTGCAGGCCCTGTTCGCCGCCACCGTCGAGCGCTTCGGCCGGGTCGACCTGCTGTTCAACAACGCTGGCGTGGGCAACCCGCCGGGCCCGTTCGAGGACTGGACGCCCGAGCAATGGCAAGGCGTGGTCGACATCAACCTTACCGGCATGTTCTTCTGCATCCAGCAGGCCTTCCGCACGATGAAGGCGCAGACGCCGATGGGTGGCCGCATCATCAACAACGGCTCCATCTCGGCCACGGCGCCGCGTCCGAACTCGGCTGCGTACACCGCTACCAAGCATGCGGTCGAAGGGCTGACCAAGACCGCCTCGCTCGATGGCCGCAAGTACGACATCGCCGTGGGGCAGGTGGACGTGGGCAACGCGATGACGGAGCTGGCCGCACGCATGGCCAAAGGCGTGCCGCAGGCCAACGGCGAGCTGGCGATCGAGCCTCTGATCGACGTGAAGATCGTCGGCCAGTCGGTGCTCTACATGGCGAACCTGCCACTGGAAGCCAACGTGCTCTTCCACACCATCATGGCGACGAAGATGCCCTTCGTCGGGCGCGGCTGAGGCCTTTCAGGCCGGAGCGCGGCGGGCCAGTGAGCCGGCCGTGAGCGGGGCTGCGTCGGCCGGCCAGGTGTCTGCGATGTGGCCGTGCTGCCAGACGGCTTCGCGCGCTGCTTCGAAGGCGGGTCGG
Source organism: Variovorax sp. TLI9-5A (assembly GCF_056867935.1). Lineage (NCBI taxonomy): Bacteria > Pseudomonadati > Pseudomonadota > Betaproteobacteria > Burkholderiales > Comamonadaceae > Variovorax > Variovorax sp. TLI9-5A. The sequence continues at coordinate 3,417,470 of NZ_CP200310.1, forward strand.
CCCGCGGCCAGCGCAGCGCCGATCATGCCGGCCAGCACGTCACCGGTGCCCGCGGTTGCGAGGCGGGCGTTGCCGCTCAGGTTGATGACCGGTGGCGCTTTGCCAGGACTGGCGATGACGGAACCCGAGCCCTTGAGTACGGCCGCCACGCTGAAGCGTGTGGCGAGTTCGCGGGCTGCGGCCAGCCTGTCTGCCTGAACTTCACCGACCGATCGGCCCAGCAGGCGCGCTGCCTCCAGCGGGTGTGGCGTGATCACTGTGGGCGACCCATCTTTTCCGCGCGATGCCAACTGGGCTTGCAGCGCGCCGTCGGCTGCGATGGCGTTGAGCGCGTCGGCATCGAGCACCAGGGCGGCTGCCGTCGAAAGCACGCGTGGCAGCAGTTCGCCCACGGCTTCTCCTGCGCCGCAACCGCAGACCGCCGTCATGTTCGAGAGATCGAGCGTTCGTGCATCGCGCAGCATCAGCTCGGGCTGCGCGGTATCGACAGGTGCTGCACTTGGGTCAAGCAGGCCGACAAACACGCGGCCTGCGCCCGCATGCAGCGCAGCCGAGCCCGCCAGCAAGGCGGCGCCGGCCATGCCGGACGCTCCGCCGATCACCGCGACGTCGCCGTAGCTGCCCTTGTGCGAGGCGTGGTTGCGCGGCTGGGCTTCGGGCGCTCCGGCGATTCGTGCTACCGGCTGGTCCTTGAAGGCGCTGCAACCCAGGTCATCGAACCAGACTGTGCCTGCGGCGTCGCGGCCCTGAGCGGTGAACAGGCCGGGTTTCAACGTGAGGAAGGTGATGCAGGTGCGGATCGATGCCTGCGATTGGCTGGCGCCTTGAGGCAGTGTGCCGGTATCCGCGTTCAGGCCCGAGGGCACATCGACGCACAGCACGGGCTGGCCACTCGTATGCATCTTCTCCAGCCAGTCGGCCATCGCGCCTTCGGGTGGTCGTGTCGAGCCGATGCCGAGCAGCGCGTCGATCGCCAGTTCGTAGGCTGAAGGCGGCGTCGATGCGAAGGTGACGCCTGTGTCGCGCGCCCGCTGCAGCGATGCCTTGGCGTCCGGTGGCAGCTTGCCTTCATCGCCGAAGAACGTGACTACCGGAAAGAAGCCCCGGTGCCGCAGTTGGGTGGCAGCCTCGAACCCGTCGCCACCGTTGTTGCCAGGCCCGCAAGCCACCCAGATCGTGTGCGCGTGCGGCGCGATCGCCATCGCGAGCCGTGCCACCGCAAGGCCCGCGCGCCGCATCAGCGTGTGGACGGGCAGGGCGGCCGATGCGGCCTGTTCGATGCGACGCGTGGCGGCGATGTCAAACAGATCGGCGGCGGTGGCGGAGGTGATGCGTTGCATCGGCGCATTGTGCCGCCGGCCCGCCTGGCGGCTCGCCTCCCTATCATCCGGGGATGAACTTCAAGAGCGTCGGTTGGCTGCTTGTCCTGCTTCTCGCGGCGCTTGTTGCCTTCCTCGCCGCGACGATGCGTGGATTGCGGGATTCGGATGGGTCTTTGGCCTTCTGTGCCTCGTTTGGGGTGTCTTCCTGCTGGCCGAGTTCAGGCGGTGGATTCCGCTGCGAGACGCGGCCTGGGCTGCGAATGTCGGCTTCGGCATCAGCGTGATCCGCTGGTTCGACCTGCCGGCCGAAGGAGCTTCCGGCCTGACGCGGCTGGCACTGCTGGGCGCCGGTGCGCTGTGCCTGATCTTCTTCGCGTTGATCTGCCCCGGCTTGCTGGCCTGGGTCGCCGGCAGGCTCCGGCCTCCGCCAGAGCCGGAGCTTCCCCTCGAGAAGCCGGCGAGCCCCGAAGCCCTGCGCCGATGGGGGCCTAAAGACTGAGCCGTTCGACCCCGAGTCCTTCGAGGTCGATGCCAGCCTCGCGCCCGGCAATCAGGTCGCCCAGCACGCGCGCGCTGCCGCAAGACAGCGCCCAGCCGCTCGACCCATGCCCGAGGTTGAGCCACACGCCCGGAATGCCACTGGCGCCCAGCACCGGTGGGCCATCGGGCAGCATCGGCCGCGCACCTTTCCATTGCTGGATGCCGGACTGCAGAGTGGCGGCGCCCGGGAACCAGTCGTGCAGCACCTTGTAGAGCGTCTGCACCGCGGCCGGATTCATCGTGTCCAGGGAGCCGCCGATCTCGGCGCTTCCGGCCACGCGCACGCGCTGGCCCAGTCGGGAGATGGCGACCTTGAAGCGCTCGTCCATCACCGCGCTGCGGGGGGCGTTGAGCGGCTCGCGGATCGGCGCGCTCACCGAATGGCCGTAGACCGGCGCCATCGGAATGCGCAGGCCCAGCGGTCGCAGCAACGCGGCCGACTCCAGGCCGGCGCACACCACGACGGCGTCGTAGCGAACCGGGTCGGAGCCGCTCGCGAGCGACAGCGAGGTGGGCGCCGCGCGGCTCAGTGGCGCGATGTCGCAGTTGAAATGGAACTGCGCGCCGAAGGATTCGGCCTCCCACTTGAGCAGCAGCGCGAACTGGCGGCAGTTGGCCACCTCGTCCTCGGGCAGGTGGATGGCGCCTGCCAGCGGGGTGTCGGGGTTGAGGGCGGGTTCGATCAGCCGCGCCTCGTCGGCATCGACTTCCTTGAAGACGCTGCCGGCCGTGCGCAGCACGTCGAGCCCGGGCTGCACCAGCTTCTTCTCGCGCTTGGAGCGAAGCAGCACCAAGTAGCCGTCGCTGCGCTCGTAGCTGAGTTCGCGTGCCTCGGTCACTTCGTGCAGCCGGTTGCGGCTGTAGAAGGCCAGGCGCTGCATGCGGGCGCGGTTGGCCAGGTAGGTGTCGAGCTTGCAGGCCTTCTGCCAGCGCGAGAGCCAGCCGAGGTCGCGCGAGCCCAGCGGCCAGCGCAGCTTGATGGCGCCGTGGGAAGACAACAGGGAGCGCAGCACCTTGCCGCGCATGCCGGGGCCGGCCCACGGCGTGACGTATCCGGGAGCGACCACGCCGGCGTTGGCGAAGCTGGCTTCCTCGGCGGCGGCGCCCCGTCGCTCGAACACGGTCACTTCATGGCCGTCGGAAACCAGTTCCCAGGCGGTGGTGACGCCGATGATGCCGGCGCCCACGATCGCGATTTTCATTGAGTATTCAGGATGAGAGAGATGGCTGGCGCCCGCAGGACGGGCGCCGTCGGCCGTTATTCTTGCAGCGCGCGCTCGGTCTGGAGCGCCACCGCGAGGATGGCGTCGTCGTGCAGCGCGGCATGCCACAGCATCAGGCCCGCCGGCAGTTCGCCGGGAGCGTGGCAGGGCAGCGAGATGGCGCAGCCGTCGAGCATGTTGACGATCGACGGATTGCGCAGCAGCAGCGCATTGACGCGGAAGAATTCTTCGTCGCGCTCGGCGCCCGGCGCCACGCTGTCGATGGGGGGCGCTGTAATGGGCACGGTCGGCGACAGCACGGCGTCGAAGGGCGCGAGCGCGGCTTCGACGCGGGCGATCCAGTCGCGGCGGGCGTGGATCAGGTCGATGTACTCGTGCGCCTTCATCGTGGCGCCGCGCAGGATGCGCTGGGCCACGCGCGGGTCGTAGCCCGCGCCGCTGCGTTCCAGCAGCAGTCGGTGCCAGGCGTACGACTCGGCGGCGGAAAAGCCGCCAGTGGCGTTGATGGCGCCAAGCTCGGCCAGCTCGGGCAGTTCGATCTCCACGATGCGGGCGCCGGCGGCGCGAAGCGCCTTCAGCGAGCGCTCGAAGGCAGTGGCCACGGCGGGCTCGATGCCGTCGAAGAACACGTTCTTCACCACCGCGAGGCTGTAGGCCGCCAGCGGGGCGTTGCCGGCCGTCACGTGCTGGGCGGCGAGGATCTCGTGCGCCGTGATGGCATCGCGCACCGAGCGCGTCATGGCGCAGACGGTGTCCAAGGTGGTCGACAGCGGCAGCGCGCCTGCGGTAGGCGTCAGTCGTGCTGTGTTCTTGAATCCGACGATGCCGTTGAGCGCCGCAGGAATGCGGATCGAGCCGCCGGTGTCGGAGCCCAGGCCGATGAAGGCGGCGCCGCTGGCGACCGAGATCGCGGCGCCGGACGACGAGCCGCCCGGAATGCGCGGCACCACGGCGTCGCTGACATTGGCCGGCGTTCCATGATGCGGATTGACGCCAACGCCCGAGAAGGCGAATTCCGTCATGTTGGTCCGGCCGGTCAGCACGCCGCCTGCGGCGCGCAGCCGGGCCACGGCGGGGGAGTCGGATTTGGCTGCCGGGGCGTGTGCCAGAACGGCGGAGCCGGCGGGCGTCGCCTGGCCCCCGACGTCGAAAAGGTCTTTGGTGGTGAAGGCGAGGCCGGCCAGGCGGCTGGCGGGGTCCGACGCGGAGGCGGCCTGCAGGGCCTCGTCGAACATCGTGCGGGTGAAGACGTGGGCACAGGCGGCGGACCTGGAGACGTCGATGGCGCGCTCCATTTCGGTGCGTGCATCGGTGCCACCTGCCAGAAGGTTGAGACGGGTGGCGTGAAGGTCGTTCATGAGGAGCTGCGGGTGCCGCTGGGACGGCTCGGGTTCAGGGGGAGGGGCGGCGGCCGTGCTATACTCTTTGGGTTTCGCTGGTCGGGCAACGGCTCCCGTTGCATCCAGCCAGACACATCCGCAAACCGGCCCAATCAAGGTGTTGTGACTCGATTCAAAGAGCGCAAAACGGGCTGGATTTTAGACCCAACCTTTGGAGTAATTTCAATGTCCACCACCATGCGCGAAATGCTGGAAGCAGGCGTCCATTTCGGTCACCAAACCCGCTTCTGGAACCCCAAGATGGCTCCGTACATCTTCGGCCATCGCAACAAGATCCACATCATTAACCTGGAAAAGTCGCTCCCGATGTTCCAGGACGCGATGAAGTACGCCAAGCAGCTCACCGCCAACCGCGGCACGATCCTGATGGTCGGCACGAAGCGCCAGGCCCGTGAAATCGTGGCGGCTGAAGCCCGTCGCGCCGGCGTGCCCTTCGTCGACACCCGCTGGCTCGGCGGCATGCTGACCAACTTCAAGACCGTCAAGACCTCGATCAAGCGTCTGAAGGACATGAAGGCCCAGCAGGAAGCCGGCCTCGACAGCCTGAGCAAGAAGGAGCAGCTGACCTTCACGCGCGAAATCGAGAAGCTCGAGAAGGACATCGGCGGCATCCAGGACATGACCGCTCTGCCCGACGCCATCTTCGTGATCGACGTGGGCTTCCACAAGATCGCCGTGGCCGAAGCCAAGAAGCTCGGCATTCCGCTGATCGGCGTGGTTGACTCCAACCACTCGCCCGAAGGCATCGACTACGTGATCCCCGGCAACGACGACTCGTCGAAGGCCGTCACGCTGTACGCCCGCGGCATCGCCGATGCGATCATCGAGGGCCGCAACAGCGCCACCGGCGACGTGGTCAAGGCCATCGCCGAAGGCAATGACGAATTCGTCGAAGTCGAAGAGGGCGCTTCGGCCTGATTGGCACGCCCGCGAGCCTGAAGAAGGGGCTTTGGTGCCCCTTTTTTTAACCTGATTTTTGAATTCACGGAGATACAAAATGGCTGCAATCACCGCAAGCATGGTGGGCGAACTGCGCGCAAAGACCGACGCGCCGATGATGGAATGCAAGAAGGCCCTGACCGAGGCCGACGGCAACATGGAAAAGGCCGAAGAGCTGCTGCGCATCAAGCTCGGCAACAAGGCCGGCAAGGCATCGAGCCGCATCACCGCCGAAGGCGTGGTGGCCGCATACGTTGCCGGTGACGCCGGCGCGATGATCGAAGTCAACTGCGAAACCGACTTCGTCTCGAAGAACGACAGCTTCCTGGCCCTGGTCAACGCCGCCGCCAAGCTGATCGCCGAGAAGAACCCCGCCGACATCGCCGCTCTGGGCGCCCTGGCCTACGAGCAGGACGGCTTCGGCCCCACGCTCGAGGACGTGCGCAAGGGCCTGATCGGCAAGATCGGCGAGAACATGACGTTCCGCCGCTTCAAGCGCTTCGCCGGCAACGGCAAGCTGGCCTCGTACCTGCACGGCACGCGCATCGGCGTGATGGTCGAGTTCGAAGGTGACGACACCGCCGCCAAGGACGTCGCGATGCACATCGCCGCCATGAAGCCCGTGTCGATCTCCGCTTCGGACGTGCCCGCCGAGCTGATCGAGAAGGAACGCGCCGTGGCAGCCGGCAAGGCGGAAGAAGACCGCAAGACGGCCGAAGCCGAAGGCAAGAAGCCGCAGCCGGCCGACATCGTCGCCAAGCGCATCGAAGGCGGCGTGCAGAAATTCCTCAAGGAAGTCTCGCTGCACAACCAGCCGTTCGTGAAGAACGACAAGCAGACCGTCGAGCAGATGCTCAAGGCCGTCAACACCACGATCAAGGGCTTCACCCTGTACGTCGTCGGCGAAGGCATTGAGAAGAAAGTTGACGACTTCGCCGCAGAGGTCGCCGCTCAAGTCGCCGCAGCCAAGGCTGCTGCTTAAGCCTTTACGGCTCCAGCGACGGTGCGTTCGCGCGCACCGTCGTTTTTTCATCGCTACGTTTTACACTCGTCCCGCCCCAACCAAAGGAAATTGCCCATGTCTGATGCCCGCCCAGCCCACAAGCGAATCTTGTTGAAGCTGTCGGGAGAGGCATTGATGGGTGACGATGCCTTCGGCATCAACCGCGCGACCATCGTGCGCATGGTGCAGGAGGTGGCCGAGGTCGTGAACATGGGCGTCGAGGTGGCGGTCGTGATCGGCGGCGGCAACATCTTCCGCGGCGTCGCGGGCGGCTCCGTCGGCATGGACCGCGCCACGGCCGACTACATGGGCATGCTGGCCACGGTCATGAACTCGCTAGCCCTCGCCGATGCGATGGACAAGCAGGGCCTTGTGGCCCGCGTGATGTCCGCCATCGCCATCGAACAGGTGGTCGAGCCCTATGTGCGCCCCAAGGCGCTGCAGTACCTCGAAGAGGGCAAGGTCGTGGTGTTCGCGGCCGGCACGGGCAACCCGTTCTTCACGACCGACACGGCCGCCGCGCTGCGCGGTGCCGAGATCGGCGCCGAGCTGGTGCTCAAGGCGACCAAGGTCGACGGCGTCTACACCGCCGATCCCAAGACCAACCCCGACGCAACCCGCTACGCCACGCTGACCTTCGACGAGGCGATTGCTAAGAACCTCGGCATCATGGACGCCACGGCCTTCGCGCTGTGCCGCGACCAGAAGCTGCCGATCAAGGTGTTCTCGATCTTCAAGAACGGCGCGCTCAAGCGCGTCGTGATGGGCGAGGACGAAGGCACGCTGGTGCATGCCTAGGAGTATTTGAGATGACCATTGCAGACATCCGCAGTGCGACCGACGCGAAGATGAACCAGTCGCTCGCCGCATTCCAGAACAATCTCACCAAGATCCGCACGGGCCGCGCCAATTCGGCGCTGCTCGATTCGATCCATGTCGAGTACTACGGCTCGCAGGTGCCCCTGAGCCAGGTGGCCAACGTGTCGGTGCTCGACTCGCGCACGATCAGCGTCCAGCCCTGGGAAAAGGGCATGGGAGCCAAGATCGAGAAGGCCATCCGCGAAAGCGACCTGGGCCTGAACCCGGCCTCGATGGGCGACCTGATCCGCGTGCCGCTGCCCGCCATGAGCGAAGAGCGCCGCAAGGAAATGACCAAGCTGGTCCGCAACGAAGGCGAGAGCGCCAAGATCGCCACGCGCAACCTGCGCCGCGACGCGAACGAGTCGGTCAAGAAGCTGGTCAAGGAAAAGCTGGCGTCGGAAGACGACCAGAAGCGCGCCGAAGCCGAGATCCAGAAGGTCACCGACCGCCATATCGCGGAAATCGACCGCTTGGTCGCGGCCAAGGAAGCGGAGATCATGGCCGTTTGAGGCCTGCCATGGCCTCGTCGGCGCCGCGCATTCCCCACCACGTTGCCATCGTCATGGACGGCAACGGCCGCTGGGCGACGCGGCGCTTTCTTCCCCGCATCGCGGGACACAAGCAGGGCGTCGAATCGCTGCGCCGCTGCGTCAAGGCCTGCGCCGAGCGCGGCGTAGGCGTGCTCACCGTCTTCGCGTTCTCGTCCGAGAACTGGAACCGTCCCGTCGAGGAAGTTTCCGGGCTCATGGAGTTGATGGTCGGCGCGCTTGCGCGCGAGGTGCCCAAGCTCAGCAGCGACGGCGTAAGCTTGCATTTCGTCGGCGAGCGCGCCGGCCTGTCGCCCAAGATGGTGAAGGGCCTGCTCGACGCCGAAGCCGCCACCGCGCACAACACGCGGCTGGTGCTCAACGTCTGCTTCAACTACGGCGGCCGCTGGGATATCGCACAGGCTGCCGCCAGGCTCGCGGCGCAGGGCGAAGCGATCACCGAACTCAGCCTCGATCGCGCCATGGCGCTGGCCCATGTGCCCGACCCCGATCTGTTCATCCGCACCGGCGGCGAACAGCGCCTCTCCAATTTCCTGCTCTGGCAGAGTGCCTACGCCGAGCTTTTCTTCAGCGACAAGCTGTGGCCCGAGTTCGACGAGGCCGCGCTGGACGAGGCCATCGCCGCGTTCCAGGGCCGCGAGCGGCGCTTCGGCCAGACCTCGGCGCAAATCTCTTCCACCGCCGCGGCCTGACGGCCAGGCAGCCTCTGCATGCTCAAGCAACGCATCATCACGGCGATCGTGCTCCTCGCGATCCTGCTGCCGGCGCTGTTCTACCCAAGCTACATCCCCTTCGGCTGCGTCATGCTGGTGCTGATCGGCGCCGCCGCCTGGGAGTGGGGGCGCCTGAACGGGTATGGCCAGGGGGTCTCGCTGTTCCTCGGCGCCGAGACCGTGGCGCTTTGTTCGCTCTCCTGGTGGCTCGGGCTGCTGGAACAGCCCCTGGTCCTGATGTGGACCCTGGCCAGCGCGGGCTGGGTGCTGGGCGGCGCTGCGCTGCTGCGCGTGGCGGTGCCGGGCTGGCCCCGCATTCCGCGCGGGCTGCGGCTGGTCGGCGGCCTGCTGGCGCTGTGGGTGGCATGGCTTGCAGCGGTGCAGGCGCGCATGATCGGCATCAACTTCCTGCTGTCGATCCTCGTGCTGGTGTGGGTGGCCGACGTGTTCGCTTATTTCGCCGGCCGAGCCTTCGGCCTCAAGTTCACTCGCAACAAGCTCGCTCCAGCGATCAGTCCCGGCAAGAGCTGGGAGGGCGTGTGGGGCGGCATGATCGGCGTGGTGGTGCTGGCCTTTGCCTGGGTCTGGGCCGACAAGGCCGCAGGCGCCACGGTGGCCAGCCTGTATACCCGTCTCGCCGAGCGGGGCTGGTGGCTGCTGCTGCTGGCCGCGTTGTTTCTCGCGGCCATGAGCGTCGTGGGCGACCTCGTCGAATCTCTCATCAAGCGCAGCGCCGGTGCCAAGGACAGCAGCAGGCTGCTGCCCGGCCACGGTGGCGTCCTCGACCGCGTGGATGCCCTCTTGCCGGCGCTTCCCATTGCCATGATGCTGGCTTTCCTGTGAATTCACCCAGAAGACAACGCGTCACGGTGCTCGGCTCGACCGGTTCGGTCGGCGTGAGCACGCTCGACGTCATTTCGCGCCACCCCGAGCGTTTCGAGGTTTTCGCGCTTTCCGCAGCCACCAAGGTCGACGAACTGCTGGCGCAGTGCGCGCAGTTCTCCCCGAAGTTCGCGGTGATGGCCAGCGCGCCGCATGCCGCGCTGCTGGCCGACAAACTCAAGCAGAACGGCCTCAAGACGGTCGTGCTGATGGGCGAAGATGCTCTCGAAACGATAGCGTCGCATGACGAAACCGATTCCGTGATGGCCGCCATCGTCGGTGCCGCCGGCCTGGGGCCGTGCCTTGCTGCCGCGCGTGCCGGCAAGCGCCTGCTGCTGGCGAACAAGGAGGCGCTCGTCGTCGGCGGCGAGCTCTTCATGCGCACCGTGCGCGAGGGCGGGGCGACGCTCTTGCCCATCGACAGCGAGCATTCCGCCATCTTCCAGTCGCTGCCCGAAGACCCGTCCACCTGGGCGCGGCGCATCGACAAGATCATTCTTACCGCCTCGGGCGGCCCGTTCCGCACCCGTGCGCCCGAAACACTGGGCGCGGTGACGCCCGAGCAGGCCTGCGCCCATCCGAACTGGGTCATGGGCCGCAAGATCTCGGTCGATTCGGCCACGATGATGAACAAGGCGCTCGAAGTGATCGAGGCGCGCCACCTGTTCGGCGTCTCGCCCGAGCAGATCGAGGTCGTCATCCATCCGCAGAGCGTGGTGCATTCGATGGTGCAGTTCACAGACGCTTCGGTCATCGCCCAGCTCGGCACGCCCGACATGCGGGTGCCGATCGCGGTGGGACTGGCCTGGCCCGAGCGCATCGAAAGCGGCGCCGCGCGGCTCGACTTCCGGCAGATGGGTTCGCTGACCTTCGAATCCCCCGATGCGACGCTCTTCCCCGGGTTGGGCCTTGCATGGCACGCGCTGCGCGCCGCGCCGGGCACGACGGCGGTGCTCAACGCCGCCAACGAGGTCGCAGTTGAAGCATTCCTTGACCGCCGCCTGCGTTTTGATTGCATACACGCAGTCAACATGGAAACTTTGGAGAGAGTCGCTCCCTCCAAGCCGGCATCGCTGGCCGACCTGCTGGCGATCGACGCCAGCGCCCGGGCGGCAGCCAATGCCGCGGCACTGCGATTCGCTGCCTGACGTACGTATCTGACTGACGCCTCCCCCGAAACGCAAGGACTCCGATGCTGCTTACTGTCATAGCCTTTGTGGTTGCGCTCGGTGTCCTTATCGCGGTGCACGAATACGGTCACTACCGCGTCGCGGTGGCCTGTGGGGTCAAGGTGGAGCGCTTCTCCGTCGGCTTCGGCAAGGCGCTCTTCCGCTGGCAGCCCAAGCGCCAGCACCCAGGCCAACAGACCGAGTTCGTCATCGGCGCATTTCCCTTCGGCGGCTACGTCAAGATGCTCGACGAGCGCGAAGGCCCCGTGGCGCCCGAGGAGCGGCACCGCGCCTTCAACACCCAGCCGCTGCGTTCGCGCGCGGCCATCGTGGCCGCCGGCCCGATCGCCAATCTGCTGCTGGCGGTGGCGCTCTACACGGCGGTCAACTGGATCGGCGTGCAGGAACCTGTCGCCACGCTGGCTCGGCCGGTGGCGGCTTCCCTTGCCGAATCGGCAGGCCTGAAGGGCGGCGAGCACATCACGCAGGCTGGTTTCGACGGCGAGCTGACGCCGGTCCAGTCCTTCGAGGATCTGCGCTGGCGGATGACGCGTGGGGCGCTCGACGGTCGCGACCTTACGCTCGAAATCGCGGGCGAGGGCGGTCGGCCTGCGCGCCAGTTGGTGCTGCCGCTGAGCCGTATGGAGACCAAGGACGCCGATCCGCAGATGTTCCGCAAGATCGGTGTGCTGGCGCCCCTGACCCGGCCCGAGATCGGTGAAGTCATGAAGGGCAGTGCGGCCGAAGCGGCCGGCCTGCTCAATGGCGACGTGGTGCGTTCCATCGGCGGCACGGCGATCATCGACGGGCAGCAGCTGCGCGAGGCGATCCGCGCATCGGTCGATGGCGGACAGCCACGTACCCAGGCATGGCAGATCGAGCGGGGAGGCCGGTCGCTCACCATCGACGTGAAGCCCGAGGTGCGGGAAGAGGGCGGCGTGAAGGTGGGGCGCGTCGGCGCGTACGTTGGGGCGCCGCCCGAAATGGTGACCGTGCGCCAGGGCGTGGTCGACGGCGTCTGGCGCGGTGTGGTGCGCACCTGGGAGGTGTCCGCGCTGACCGTGCGCATGATGGGCAAGATGGTCATCGGCGAGGCGTCGATCAAGAATCTCAGCGGTCCGCTCACCATCGCGGACTATGCGGGCAAGTCCGCAAGCCTCGGTTTCACCCAGTATCTGGTCTTCCTGGCACTCATCAGCGTGAGCCTCGGGGTCCTCAATCTCATGCCGCTGCCGGTCCTCGATGGAGGACACCTGATGTATTATCTTTGGGAGGGCCTGACCGGCAAGAGCGTCTCTGACGCTTGGATGGAACGGCTTCAGCGCGGGGGCGTTGCCCTTCTGCTGGTCATGATGTCGGTCGCACTCTTCAACGACGTCACGCGGCTCTTTGGTTAACTTTCTGCCGGCCCTTTCCGTGCCGGCTCAATTCACAGATGAACAAAAACTTCAGTCGCTTTCGCCTGCGTAGCGTTGTCGCGGTGGTTGCCAGTGCGCTTGCGGCTACGGCCGCATGGGCCGTCGAACCTTTCACGGTGCGCGACATCCGCGTCGAAGGTCTGCAACGCGTCGAGGCCGGTACGGTCTTCGCGTCGCTGCCGCTGCGCGTAGGCGATACCTACAGCGACGAGCGCGGCTCCGCTGCCATCCGCGCGCTGTTCGATCTGGGGTTGTTCAAGGACGTGCGCATCGATGTGAACGGCAACGTGCTGGTGGTCATCGTGGAAGAGCGCCCGACCATTGCCGATGTCGACTTCGTCGGCACCAAGGAATTCGATAAGGCCGCGCTGCAGAAGGCGCTGCGCGAGGTGGGGCTGGCCGATGGCCGCCCCTACGACAAGGCGCTGACCGACCGCGCGGAGCAGGAACTCAAGCGCCAGTACGTGAGCCGCAGCCTCTACAACGCGCAGGTCGTGACCACCGTCACGCCTATCGAGCGCAACCGCGTCAACCTGACCTTTACCGTGACCGAAGGCGAGTCGGCCCGCATCCGCGAAGTGCACGTGGTGGGCAACAAGGCCTTCAGCGAATCGACTCTGCTGAGCCTGTTCGACCAGGACAGCGGCGGTTTCATGAGCTGGTACACGAAGTCGAACCAGTACTCGCGCGCCAAGCTCAACGCCGACCTCGAGACCCTGCGCTCGTACTACATCACGCGCGGCTACCTCGAGTTCCGCATCGACTCGACCCAGGTCGCCATCTCGCCGGACCGCAAGGACCTGACGGTGACGGTGAACATCACCGAAGGCGAGAAGTTCGTGGTGTCGAGCGTCAAGCTCGACGGCAACTACCTCGGCCGCGACGACGAGTTCAAGTCGCTCATCACCATCAAGCCGGGCGAGCCCTACAACGGCGAGCAGGTCACCGAAACCACAAAGGCCTTCAACGACTACTTCGGCACCTTCGGCTATGCGTTCGCGCGCGTGCAGGCGCGTCCGGAGATCGACCGGGTCAACAATCGCGTGGCCCTCACGCTGCAGGCCGAGCCCTCGCGCCGCGTGTACGTGCGCCGCGTTTCGGTCGGTGGCAACAACAAGACCCGCGACGAGGTCATTCGCCGCGAGTTCCGCCAGTACGAAGCCTCCTGGTACGACGGCGACAAGATCAAGCTTTCCCGCGACCGCGTGGACCGCCTGGGCTTCTTCACCGAGGTGAACGTCGACACGCAGGAAGTGCCCGGCTCGCCCGACCAGGTGGACCTGACCGTCAACGTGACCGAAAAGCCCACCGGCAGCCTGCAGCTCGGCGCCGGTTACTCGAGCGCTGAAAAGGTCGCGCTGACCTTCGGCATCTCGCAGGAAAACGTGTTCGGTTCGGGCAACTTCCTGGGTGTGCAGGTCAACACCAGCAAGTACAACCGGACCCTGTCGCTGACGGCCACCGACCCGTACTTCACGGCGGACGGCATCTCGCGCACGTTCAGCATCTATCACACCACGACGCGCCCGTACCAGACCTCCACCGATGGTGACTACAAGCTGGTTAACCAGGGCGCTTCCGTCCGCTTCGGCGTGCCGTTCAGCGAAGTCGACACTGTCTTCTTCGGCATCGGTCTTGAGCGCTATGCGTTCGACCCGAACAGCTCGACCGCATTCTCCGGCCTGTACACGCCGCCGTCGTACCTCAACTACTTCCAGTGCAAGAAGGATCCCACGGGTCTGCTGGTGACGGGCTGTGACCAGAAGAGCGTCTGGGGTGTTCCGCTGAGTGTGGGCTGGGGCCGCGACAGCCGCGACAGCGCGCTGATTCCGACCACCGGTCGCCTGCAACGCGCCAACCTCGAGGTGGGTGCCGCTGGCGACATGAAGTACGTCAAGACGAACTACCAGTACCAGCAGTTCTTCGCGATCAGCAAGCAGTACACCTTCTCGATCAACGGCGAAGTGGGCTATGCCAAGGCGTTCGGCAACAAGGTCTACCCGATCTTCAAGAACTTCTACGCGGGTGGTCTGGGTTCGGTGCGCGGCTTCGAGCAGAACTCGTTGGGCCCGCGTGATGCGCCGCTGTTCCTCCAGAGCGAAGGCGCCGCCATCGGCGGAACGAAGAAAGCGATCTTCAACGCCGAGCTGAGCACGCCGTTCCCCGGTGCCGGCAATGACCGGACGCTGCGCCTGTACGGCTTCTTCGACGTCGGTAACGTCTTCGGCACCCGTGCCGCCGGTGTGACCGACGAGCAATGGAAGGCGGAGAAGAAGCTGCGCGCCTCGGTCGGCCTGGGCGTCAGCTGGATCTCGCCGCTGGGCCCGCTGCGCCTGGCTTACGCCTTCCCGATCAAGTCCCAGAAGGAAGTGGGGCAACCGTTCACGGCAGGCTATATCCCGAAGGATAGAATTCAGCGCCTCCAATTCCAGATCGGAACGTCTTTCTAAATGAAGCATTTGATTCGCGCCGCGGCCGGCGCGTTGTTGATTCCCGCTTTTGCGCTTGCCGTGGCACCCGCCCAGGCACAGGCGCAGGAAACTTTTCGCATCGGCTTCGTGAATCCGGACCGCGTACTGCGTGAAGCGCAGCCCGCCAAGACCGCCCAGGCAAAGCTCGAGGCGGAGTTCCTGAAGCGCGAGAAGGACCTGACCGCGCAGGGAGATGCCCTGAAGGCTGCTTCCGAGAAGTTCGAGCGCGAGGCGCCCACCCTGTCCGAATCCCAGCGCGTCGCCCGCCAGCGCGCCCTGGTCGACCAGGACCGCGATTTCCAGCGCAAGCGCCGTGAGTTCCAGGAAGACCTGAACGCGCGCAAGAACGAAGAGCTCCAGCAGGTCTACGAGCGCGCCAACCGCGTGGTGAAGCAGGTGGCGGAGGCCGAGAAGTACGACGCCATCCTGCAGGAAGCGATCTACATCAATCCGAAGCACGACATCACCGACAAGGTGATCAAGGCGCTGAACGCGTCGGTCGCTTCTCCTGCGCCCGCGGCCGGCAAATAACGCCGCGAACCGGCGTGTCACTGCAGCTCGGAGCCATTGTTGACGCCCTTGGGGGCGAGCTTCATGGCGATGCGGCGCTGTCCATCAAGCGGCTCGCGCCGCTTCAGAATGCGCAGCCCGATGCGCTCAGCTTCCTGAGCCATCCCAAATACCAGCAGGAACTGGCGGCTTCGAAGGCCGCCTGCGTGATCGTGTCGCCCGCCATGCGCGAGCCCGCAGCGGCGCGCGGGGCCTACATCGTCACGCCCGATCCGTACCTCTACTTTGCCCGCCTTACGCAGCTGTGGAAGGCGCACCACGCGCGTCCGGATGCCGACCGAATCCATCCCAGCGCGGTGATTCATCCTGAGGCGCAGGTCGACGCCAGGGCGCGCATCGGTGCGCTGTGCGTGGTGGAGCGGGGTGCTCGCATCGGCGCGGGCACCGTGCTGAAATCGCGAGTGACGGTCAGCGAGGACTGCGTCATCGGCGAACGCTGCCTGCTGCATCCCGGCGTGGTCATCGGTGCCGACGGTTTCGGCCTGGCGCCGCACGAGGGGCGCTGGGTCAAGATCGAGCAGCTGGGGGCTGTGCGCATCGGCAACGACGTCGAGATCGGCGCCAACACCTGCATCGACCGCGGCGCGCTCGACGACACCGTCATCGAAGACGGCGTGAAGCTCGACAACCTGATCCAGATCGGCCACAACGTGCGGGTCGGCAAGAACACTGCCATGGCGGGCTGCGTCGGCGTGGCCGGCAGCGCCACCATCGGCGCCGGCTGCACCTTCGGCGGCGGTGCCATCGTGCTGGGTCACCTGACGGTCGCCGACGGCGTGCACGTGTCGGCCGCGACCGTGGTCACCCGTTCCATCCACAAGGCCGGCCAATACACCGGAATGTTTCCCATCGATGACAATGCGAGCTGGGAAAAGAATGCGGCAACGCTCAAGCAGTTGCACAGCCTGCGCGAACGACTGAAGGCGCTGGAGAAGGCTCCCTCGAAAAAATGACGACGATGCAGGAACAGAAAATCATGACGACGACGCTCGATATCCATCAAATCCTCAAGCTGCTGCCTCACCGCTACCCTTTCCTGCTGGTGGACCGCGTGCTGGACATGGAAAAGGGCAAGCGCATCACGGCGCTCAAGAACGTGACGATGAACGAGCCGTTCTTCAACGGCCACTTCCCGCACCGTCCGGTGATGCCGGGCGTGCTGATGCTCGAAGCGATGGCCCAGGCAGCCGCGCTGCTGTCCTTCCACTCGCTGGACATCGTGCCGGACGACAACACCGTCTACTACTTCGCCGCCATCGACGGCGCGCGCTTCAAGCGCCCCGTGGAACCGGGCGACCAGCTCACGCTGGAAGTCGAGATCGAACGCATGAAGGCGGGCATTTCCAAGTTCAAGGGCCGGGCCCTGGTGGGCAGCGAGCTCGCCTGCGAGGCGTCGCTGATGTGCGCCATGCGCCAGATCAACTGACCATCGGCCGCAGCCAGTTGCTTCTTCACAAGGCATGACCCAGGTTCATTCGACGGCCGTCGTCGACCCCCAGGCACAGCTCGACGCCTCGGTGTCGGTCGGGCCCTATACCGTGATCGGCCCGCACGTGCGGATCGGTGCCGGCACCACCATCGGCGCGCATTGCGTGATCGAAGGGCGCACCACCATCGGGCGCGACAACAAAATCTTCCAGTTCTCGTCCCTCGGCGCCATCCCGCAGGACAAGAAATACGCCGGCGAGCCGACCGAGCTCGTCATCGGCGACCGCAACGTGATCCGCGAGTTCTGCACCTTCAACCTCGGCGTGCCGGGGGCTGGTGGCGTCACGCGTGTCGGCAACGACAACTGGATCATGGCGTACACGCACATCGCCCACGATTGCCGTGTGGACGACCACACCACGTTGGCCAACAACACCACGCTGGCCGGGCACGTGCACCTGGCCGACTGGGTCACGGTCGGCGGGCTCACGGGCATCCATCAGTTCGTCTCGGTCGGCGCCCACGCCATGCTCGGCTTCGCCAGCGCGGTCACGCAGGACGTGCCGCCCTTCATGCTGGTCGACGGCAATCCGCTGGCGGTGCGCGGCTTCAACATCGTCGGCCTGCGCCGACGCGATTTCTCCGCCCAGCGGCTCGCGGCTGTGAAGCAGATGCACCGCCTCCTGTACCGCCAGGGCAAGACGCTCGACGAGGCACGTGCAGGCATCGCCGCGCTGGCGGCCGAAATGCCCGAAGCGGCCGGCGATGTCGCGCTGATGGAATCCTTCCTCGCCAATTCGACGCGCGGCATCGCGCGCTGAAGTGACGGCCATGCAGAACGACGGACAGCGACGCTTCGCGCTGGTCGCAGGCGAAGCGTCCGGCGACCTGCTCGCCGGCCTGCTGCTCGACGGCCTGCTGGCGCGCTGGCCCGATCTTCAGACCGCCGGCATCGGCGGCCCTCGCATGCTGGCCCACGGCTTCCAGAGCTGGTGGCCGCAGGAAAAGCTTGCGGTGCGCGGCTACATCGAGGTGTTGCGGCACTACGCCGAAATCGCCGGCATCCGCCGCCAGCTCAAGGCCCGACTGCTGCAGGAGCGGCCCCAGCTTTTCATCGGCGTCGATGCGCCCGATTTCAACCTCGACCTCGAAGCCGGCCTGCGCAGCCAGGGCATGAAGACGGTGCACTTCGTCTGCCCCTCGATCTGGGCCTGGCGGCCTGAGCGCATCGAGAAGATCCGGGCTGCAGCCGATCACGTCCTTTGCATCTTTCCGTTCGAACCGGCCTTGCTGGCGGAGAAGGGCGTGGCCGCGAGCTATGTAGGCCACCCCGTCGCGAACGTGATCCCGATGGTGCCCGACCAGGCCGTGGCGCGCGCCGCACTGGGCCTGGCGCCTGACGCACCGGTCGTCGCGCTGCTGCCGGGCAGCCGCCGCTCGGAGATCCGTTACCTGGCCGCCCGTTTCTTCGCCGCTGCGGTGCTGATGCAGAAGGCGCGGCCGGAACTGCAGTTCGTCGCTCCCGTCATCCCGGGCCTGCGCGCCGAAGTCGAAGCCTTGCTCCAGGCCAGCGGCATGGCTGGCCGTGTGAAGCTGCTCGACGGCCAGTCGCACGCCGTGCTGGCCGCCTGCGACGCCACGCTGATCGCCAGCGGCACCGCCACGCTCGAAGCGGCGCTTTTCAAGCGGCCGATGGTCATCGCCTACAACATGAACGCGCTCTCGTGGCGCCTCATGCGGCGCAAGCAGCTGCAGCCCTGGGTGGGGCTGCCCAATATCCTCTGCCGTGATTTCGTGGTGCCCGAGCTCCTGCAGGAGGCTGCCACGCCCGAGGCGCTGGCCCGGGCCACGTTCGAATGGCTGGACGCGCCGGAAAAGACACGGGCGCTGCAACAAAGATTTTCAGAGCTGCATGTGCAATTGCAGCGCGACACGCCCACACTTTGCGCCGATGCGATCCAGAAAGTTCTTGAAGGCTGAGCAGGCCCCGCTGGCGTGGGACGCTCCTGGCCTGATCGCCGGCGTCGACGAGGCGGGCCGAGGGCCCCTGGCCGGGCCTGTGGTGGCTGCGGCCGTGATCCTCGACGACATGCGGCCCATCCCGGGCCTCGCGGACTCCAAGGCGCTGACGGCCCTGCAGCGGGAGCGCCTGCACGACCAGATCCTGGCCAAGGCGCTGTGCTGCTCCATCGCGCAGGCCACCGTCGAAGAGATCGACACCCACAACATCCTGCAGGCGACCATGCTCGCGATGCGCCGGGCGGTGGAAGGGCTGCGGCTCAAGCCGGTGAAGGTGCTCGTCGACGGCAACCGCCTACCCACGCTCGACGTGCTGGCCGAGGCCATCGTGAAGGGCGACGCGCGGGTCAAGGCGATTTCCGCAGCATCGATCCTTGCCAAGGTGCACCGCGATCGGCTCTGCGAGCAGCTGCACGTCGAATTTCCGCACTACGGCTTTGCCGGCCACAAGGGCTACGGCACGCCCGAGCACCTGGAGGCACTGCAGCGCCATGGTGCCTGCGTGCATCACCGGAGGTCCTTCAGCCCGGTGGCTGCGGCGCTCGCCCGGACCGGCGGTGTCGTGAACGTGGTGCTGCCAGCCGATTCCGAGCAGCCGGTGATGGCCATCGGTGCCATTGAAGCCGCGCGTCCCGAGCGTCGTGCCGCTCCCTGAGTCCGCCTCGATGACCTCCGACACCAGCGCAAGCCACATCAGCTCTCGCGACAACCCGCTGCTCAAGGACTTGCGCAAGCTCGCGCAGGACCCGGGTGGCTATCGCAAGCTCGGCCGGATCTGGCTCGAAGGCGACCACCTGTGCCGGGCGGCGCTGGCGCGGGGCGTCAAGCCCGCCATCGCCGTGTTTTCAGAGTCGTTCTGGCCCAAGGCGCCCGCCGAATGGTCGATGGGTGCTATCAAAACCGTAGTCGTCAGCGACAACCTGCTGCGCGACATCAGCGGCCTCGAATCGCCGGCGCCGATGGGCTTCGTGCTCGACGTGCCCGCCCGCCCTGAGTTGCTGCCCGACGCCTCCAGCGTCGTGCTCGACCGCCTCCAGGACGCCGGCAATGCCGGCTCCATCCTGCGCAGCGCTGCCGCATTCGGCTTCACCCAGGTGATTGCGCTCAAGGGCACGGCCGCGCTGTGGGCGCCCAAGGTGCTGCGCGCCGGCATGGGAGCCCACTTCGGCCTGCGGCTGATCGAAGGCGTGGACATCGACGCACTGGACGGCCTGAAGGTGCCGCTGGTGGCGACCAGTTCGCATCGCGGCGAATGGCTCCACAAGGCCGAATTGCCGCATCCCTGCGCCTGGCTGATGGGGCACGAAGGGCAGGGCGTATCGGCCGCGCTGGAGGGCCGGGCCTCGCGCCACATCCGCATTGCGCAGCCGGGCGGCGAGGAGTCGCTCAACGTGGCAGCGGCGGCCGCGATCTGCCTGCATGCGAGCGGAGCAGCCCTGCAGGCCAAATAACACACCCAGTCCGGGCTACAATCGGGGGCTTACTCGCAAATCAGCGTCGCCCGGCCGCCTACAACGCCATCTTCCCCTTAAGCAGCAGTCCCCAGGCTACACGCCTGAGGCTCCGGGCGACCGTAACCATCCGGAGAACCCAGTGCTTTTGTCTCTCAAGGGAAGTTTCCCGCCCGCCATCCTGGCGCTCGCAGACGGCACGGTCTTTCACGGCAACTCGATCGGAGCCACCGGCTCCACGACCGGTGAAGTGGTGTTCAACACCGCCATGACCGGTTACCAGGAAATCCTCACCGACCCGAGCTACTGCCAGCAGATCGTGACGCTCACGTATCCGCACATCGGCAACTACGGCGTCAACGGCGAGGACATCGAAGCCGACAAGATCCATGCCGCGGGCCTGATCATCAAGGACCTGCCCCTCGTCGCCTCCAACTTCCGCAAGACCGCCACGCTGACCGAGTACCTCGTGTCCGGCAACACCGTGGCCATCGCGAACATCGACACCCGCAAGCTCACCCGCCACCTGCGCACCAATGGCGCGCAGAACGGCTGCATCCTGGGCCTTGCCGCGGGCGAGACCGTGACGCAGGCGCTGATCGACAAGGCCATCGCCTCCGCCAAGGCCGCGCCGAGCATGTCGGGCCTCGACCTCGCCAAGGTCGTGTCGGTCAAGCAGACCTACGAGTGGACCGAGACCGAGTGGAAGCTGGGTTCAGGCTACGGCGTGCAGATCACGCCGAAGTTCCACGTCGTGGCTTTCGACTACGGCGTCAAGAAGAACATCCTGCGCATGATCGCCCAGCGCGGCGCGCGCATCACCGTGGTGCCGGCGCAGACGCCCGCGGCCGACGTGCTCAAGCTCAAGCCCGACGGCATCTTCCTGGCCAACGGCCCCGGCGACCCGCAGCCCTGCGACTACGCCATCAGCGCCGTCAAGGAACTGATCGAGACCGGCATTCCCACCTTCGGCATCTGCCTGGGCCACCAGATCATGGCGCTGGCCTCGGGCGCCAAGACCTTCAAGATGAAGTTCGGCCACCACGGCGCGAACCATCCGGTGAAGGACCTGGACAACGGCCGCGTGAGCATCACCAGCCAGAACCACGGCTTCGCGGTCGACGAGAAGTCGCTGCCGGCCAACCTGCGTCCCACGCACATCAGCCTGTTCGACAACACGCTGCAGGGCCTGGCGCGCACCGACAAGCCCGCGTTCTGCTTCCAGGGCCACCCCGAAGCCTCGCCGGGCCCGCACGACATCGGCTACCTGTTCGATCGCTTCACGGCACTCATGGAAAAGAACAAGACGGAAAAGACGGAGAAAGAGAATGCCTAAGCGCACAGACCTCAAATCGATCCTCATCATCGGCGCCGGCCCGATCATCATCGGCCAGGCCTGCGAGTTCGACTACTCCGGCGTGCAGGCCTGCAAGGCGCTGCGCGAAGAGGGCTACAAGGTCATCCTGATCAACAGCAACCCCGCAACGATCATGACCGACCCGGCCACGGCCGACGTCACCTACATCGAGCCCATCACCTGGCAGACGGTCGAGAAGATCATCGCCAAGGAGCGTCCCGATGCGATCCTGCCGACCATGGGCGGCCAGACCGCGCTGAACTGCGCGCTCGACCTGTGGCGCAACGGCGTGCTCGACAAGTACACGGGCGCAGCCACCAGCAAGCCCGTCGAACTGATCGGCGCCACGCCCGAAGCCATCGACAAGGCGGAAGACCGCCTGAAGTTCAAGGACGCGATGACCAAGATCGGACTGGGCTCGGCCCGCTCCGGCATCGCGCACTCGATGGACGAGGCCTGGGCGGTGCAGAAGAACGTCGGCTTCCCGACCGTGATCCGTCCCAGCTTCACGCTCGGCGGCACCGGCGGCGGCATTGCCTACAACCCGGAAGAGTTCGAGACCATCTGCAAGCGCGGCATCGAAGCCTCGCCGACCAACGAGCTGCTGATCGAAGAATCGCTGCTCGGCTGGAAGGAGTACGAGATGGAAGTCGTGCGCGACAAGGCCGACAACTGCATCATCGTCTGCTCCATCGAGAACCTCGACCCGATGGGCGTGCACACCGGCGACTCGATCACCGTGGCACCGGCCCAGACGCTTTCGGACAAGGAATACCAGATCCTGCGCAATGCCTCGCTGGCCGTGCTGCGCGAGATCGGCGTGGACACCGGCGGCTCGAACGTGCAGTTCTCCATCAACCCGAAGGACGGCCGCATGGTCGTCATCGAGATGAACCCGCGCGTGTCGCGTTCGTCGGCCCTGGCTTCCAAGGCCACGGGTTTCCCGATCGCCAAGGTCGCGGCCAAGCTGGCCGTGGGCTACACGCTCGACGAACTGCGCAACGAGATCACCGGCGGTGCCACGCCGGCCTCGTTCGAGCCCTCCATCGACTACGTCGTCACCAAGATCCCGCGCTTCGCGTTCGAGAAATTCCCGCAGGCTGATTCGCGCCTCACCACGCAGATGAAGTCGGTGGGCGAGGTGATGGCCATGGGCCGTACCTTCCAGGAATCGTTCCAGAAGGCGCTGCGCGGCCTCGAAGTCGGCGTCGACGGCATGAACGAGAAGACCCAGGACCGCGAAGTGCTCGAGAAAGAGCTGGGCGAGCCCGGCCCCGAGCGCATCTGGTACGTGGGCGATGCCTTCGCGCTGGGCATGAGCGTCGACGAAGTCTTCGCGCTCACGAAGATCGACCCGTGGTTCCTGGTGCAAATCGAGGAGATCGTGAAGATCGAACTCGAGCTGGAAACCAAGTCGCTCGACGACATCGATGCCGCCACGCTGCGCCTGCTGAAGCAGAAGGGCTTCTCCGACCGCCGCCTGGCCAAGCAGCTGCGCACCACCGACACGGCCATCCGCGAGAAGCGCCGCGCCCTGGGCGTGCGCCCGGTCTACAAGCGCGTGGACACCTGCGCGGCCGAGTTCGCCACCAACACGGCCTACATGTACTCGACCTACGAGGACGAGTGCGAGGCCGATCCGAGCGACAAGAAGAAGATCATGGTGCTCGGCGGCGGTCCCAACCGCATCGGGCAGGGCATCGAGTTCGACTATTGCTGCGTGCACGCCGCGCTCGCCATGCGCGAGGACGGCTACGAGACCATCATGGTCAACTGCAACCCCGAGACCGTGTCGACCGACTACGACACCTCGGATCGCCTGTACTTCGAGCCGCTCACGCTCGAGGACGTGCTCGAGATCGTCGACAAGGAGAAGCCGCTGGGCGTGATCGTGCAGTACGGCGGCCAGACGCCGCTGAAGCTCGCCCTCGACCTCGAAGCCAACGGCGTGCCGATCATCGGCACTTCGCCCGACATGATCGATGCGGCCGAAGACCGCGAGCGTTTCCAGAAGCTGCTGCACGAGCTCAAGCTGCTGCAGCCGCCGAACGCCACCGCGCGCACCGAAGCCGAAGCCCTCGAAAAGGCGGCGGCGTTGGGCTACCCGCTGGTGGTGCGTCCGAGCTACGTGCTGGGCGGCCGCGCGATGGAAATCGTGCACGAGCAGCGCGACCTGGAGCGCTACATGCGCGAAGCCGTCAAGGTCAGCAACGATTCGCCGGTGCTGCTCGACCGCTTCCTGAATGACGCCGTCGAGTGCGACGTCGACTGCCTGCGCGACGCCGAGGGCCAGACCCTCATCGGCGGCGTGATGGAGCACATCGAACAGGCTGGCGTGCACTCGGGCGACTCCGCCTGCTCGCTGCCGCCCTACAGCCTGAGCGCAGAGACCGTTACCGAGCTCAAGCGCCAGAGCGCCGCCATGGCGGCCGCGCTGAACGTGGTCGGCCTGATGAACGTGCAGTTCGCCATCCAGCAGAAGGACGGCAAGGACGTCATCTACGTGCTCGAAGTGAACCCGCGCGCCTCGCGCACCGTGCCCTACGTGAGCAAGGCCACCGGCATCCAGCTCGCCAAGGTGGCGGCCCGCTGCATGGCTGGCCAGTCGCTGAAGTCGCAGGGCATCACGAAGGAAGTGACGCCGCCGTACTTCAGCGTGAAGGAGGCCGTGTTCCCGTTCGTCAAGTTCCCGGGCGTGGACACCATCCTCGGCCCCGAGATGAAGTCGACCGGCGAAGTGATGGGCGTGGGCAAGACCTTCGGCGAAGCCTTCGTGAAGTCGCAGCTCGGCGCGGGCACGCACCTGCCGAAATCGGGCAAGGTCTTCATCTCGGTGAAGAACAACGACAAGGCGCGCGCGGTCGAAGTGGCGCGCGGTCTGGCCAAGCTGGGCTTCGAGCTGATCGCGACCAAGGGCACGGCCGCCGCCATCAACGCCGCGGGCATCGAATGCGCGACGGTGAACAAGGTGACCGAAGGCCGCCCGCACATCGTGGATATGATCAAGAACAACGAGATTGCCTTGGTCATCAACACGGTGGAAGAGCGTCGCAACGCCATCACCGACTCGCGCCAGATCCGCACCTCGGCGCTGCAGGCGCGCGTGACCACATTCACCACGATCTTTGGCGCCGAAGCCGCGGTCGAGGGCATGGGCTTCATGGACGAGCTCGGTGTGATCTCGGTGCAGGAAATGCACGCGCAGCTGGCCACGGCCTGATCGAGCGTCGGCATCATGGAAACGCAGCTCGTCGAACTCGACCTGACCGACTGGAACGCGGCCAGGCCCAACGAGGCCTGGATCGCGGAACTGGAAGCAGGCAAGGTGCTGTACTTTCCGCGCCTTGGCTTCGAGCTGCTGCCTGAAGAGCGCAGCCTGCTCACGCCCAGCCTGCTGTCGCCGGACGTACGCAACATCAGCCTCGACGCCAACGGCAAGCTCAAGGGCGCCGTGGGCGACGAGACGGTGCAGCGCACGGCAGCCGCGATGGTGGGGCGCTTCAGGGCGCAGGCCACGCAGCTCATCCACGGGCTGCTGCCGCACTACGCGCCGGCCCTGCGGCTGGCGCCTACCAGCTACCGGCCGGCGCAGGTCGAGACGCGGGTGCAGTCGTGGCGCGCCGACGACCGGCGCTTGCATGTCGATGCATTCCCGTCGCGGCCGAACTACGGCGAACGCATCCTGCGCGTGTTCACCAACGTGAACCCCGACGGCGCGCCGCGCGTGTGGCGCGTGGGCGAGCCTTTCGAGGACATCGCCAGGCGCTTCCTGCCGCGCGCCAAGCCTTACTCGCGCTGGCAGGCGAAGCTGCTGCAGGCGCTGCACGTGACCAAGTCGTTCCGCAGCGAATACGACCACCTCATGCTGCAGTTGCACGACGGCATGAAGTCGGACATGGCCTATCAGGAAAACTCGCCGCAGGAAACCGCCAAGTTCCCGCCGGGTTCGGTGTGGGTGTGCTTCTCCGACCAGACCTCGCACGCCGTGATGGCGGGCCAGTACATGCTCGAGCAGACCCTTCATCTGGCCGCTTCGAAGCAATACAATCCCGCTTCGAGCCCGCTCGCCATCCTGAGCCGGCTGACAGGACGCACGCTCGTCTGAGCGCAGTCCCCCATCGACCGCCGAACGGCAGCGTTCGGCGGTTTCGCTTTATGGAGAGAAAACTAGACATGGCGACCATCCCCATCACCAAGCGCGGCGCGGAGAAGCTGCGCGAAGAACTGCGCCGGCTCAAGTCGGTGGACCGCCCCGCCGTCATCAATGCGATCGCCGAAGCGCGCGCGCAGGGTGACATCAGCGAAAACGCCGAATACGAATCCGCCAAGGACCGCCAGGGCTTCATCGAAGGCCGTATCCTGGAGATCGAGGGCAAGCTCTCCGCCTCGCAGGTGATCGACCCCAGCGAGCTCGATGCCGGCGGCAAGGTGGTGTTCGGCTCCACCGTCGAACTGGAAGAGGAAGACAGCGGCGACGCCGTCAAGTACCAGATCGTGGGCGAGGACGAGGCCGACCTGAAGCAGGGCCTCATCAACGTGTCCAGCCCGATCGCCCGTGCGCTGATCGGCAAGGAAGAGGGCGACACTGCCGAGGTGCAGACGCCCGGCGGGCTGAAGCGCTACGAGATCGTGGCGGTCAGCTACCTCTGATCGCCGCGCGCATGAAGGACCTGAAAGACCGTATTGCGCTGATTCTGGCCGCCTTCTGGTGGGGCAGCCTGACGACGATCGGCTTTCTCGTCGTGCCGATGCTCTTTGCGAAGCTGGGCAATCCGGCGGCGGCGGGCAATTTCGCGGCGCAATTGTTCGAGGCGCAGAGCTGGATTGCCATCGCCTGCGGGGTGATCCTGCTGATCCATTTCCGCTCCAAGGCCGACGAGCGCATGAGCGGGCCGGCGATGACGACCATCTTCTTCATCCTGGGTGCGCTGCTACTGGCACTGCTGCAGCAGTACGCAGTGGCGCCGCGCATCGTGGCGCGTGAGAACCTGAAGCTGTGGCATGCCATGGGAACGGGCATGTACTTCGTGCAGTGGCTTTGCGCCGGCGTGGTTTTGTGGCGCGTGGGAGGCCGGACGGCGGGCTGAGGGCGAGACGGCACGCACGGCGAAGAAAAAGGCGGCTCCAGGCCGCCTTTTCGTTTCTCTGGGGTTCGCTTCCTACTCTTTCCAGTATTTCGCGACCCAGCGCGCTGGCCGGATGAAGCGGAAGGCTCGGTTGCGGCGGCCAGCCAGCGCGTCCGGCGGGTTGCATTCGCCGTGGAACACCATGATCCGCGCGCCCTCTGGCACGAAGGGCTCTTCCCAGTAGTTGGTCGGCCAGGTCGGGATGCCGTGGTACTTGAAGCTCGGGCACCAGCCCTCGGGCCAGTAGGCCAGCTTGCCCTGCTTGTGGAGCACGTCCGACAGGTAGGTCTGCTCGTTGCGGTATTCGGCCTGAACCTTGTCCATGTTGGCGCGGAAATAGGCCAGCACATCGGCATGGGCGCCGAGTTCGAAGCGGTAGACCGAAGAATTGCCCGTGATCCGGCCGCGCCGCCAGGGGCGGTCGTAGTCGTGAATGATCAGGAACTCGCCCGGTTGCTCGAAGAAGGCGTCCAGGCTGCCCACGACCACCACGTCGAGGTCGAGGAAGAGGGCGGGGCCGCGCAGGCCGTGCAGGTCCTGCTCGAAGGTGGTGAGCTTCTTCCAGGCGCCGTCGCGCTGGCCCGGGGCCAGGTGCAGGTTGAGCGGCGGGATCGGAAGGCAGGTCACTTCGGGGCGCACGCCGCTGCCGTCGTCGGTCAGGCACACGAACTTGAAGTCGCCGCTGAGGTTGCGGCGGACCATCGCGTAGAGCCGGTTGACGTATTCGGGGCCGTATTTCGTGCCCCACTTCATGCAGAGAATGTGGCGCTGGGCGCCTTGCGCTGCCGCCAAGTTCAATCCGCCTGATTGCGTTTCTTGGCCGACAGCGGCCGCTTCGCCTTGGCACGCTTGATGGTGCCGCCGGGGGTGAGGCGCTGGTTGCCGAGCACGCGCAGGGTCTTGATCTCGGGGCGCTGGCCACCGCGCTTGCTGTACTTGACGATCTTCACGTCGCGCGGGCCGGGCATGCGGTCTTCGTCGATCACGCGCTCTTTCTCGGGCTTCGGGCGCCACAGCACGAGCAGCTTGCCGATGTGCTGGATGGGGGCGGCATCGAGTTCCTCGGCCAGCTCGCGCAGCATGGCGTCGCGGGCCAGGCGGTCGTCGGAGAAGACGCGGATCTTGATCAGGCCGTGGGCCTTGAGTGCCGCGTCGGCTTCCTTCTTCACGGCAGGGGTGAGCCCGTCTCCACCGACCATGACGATCGGATCCAGGTGGTGAGCTTCGGCGCGATGCACCTTGCGCTCGGCAGGGGTAAGTTGAATGGCGGGCATCCCCGTATTATCGACCCGTACACGAAGACCCCCATGAGCACCAAAGCCAAAAGCAAGAAAGTCAACAAGGCGTGGCTGCACGACCATATCAACGACCCCTACGTGAAGCTCGCCACGAAGGAGGGATATCGGGCGCGTGCCGCCTACAAGCTCAAGGAGATCGATGAGTCGCTGGGCCTGGTCAAGCCGGGCCAGCTGGTGGTGGACCTCGGCTCCGCCCCGGGCGCCTGGAGCCAGTACCTGCGCCGGCGGATGTCGCCCGGCGGGGCTGCGGCTGGCGAGCTGAACGGCACCATCGTTTCGCTCGACCTGCTGCCGATGGAGCCCATCGAGGGCGTGACCTTCCTGCAGGGCGATTTCCGCGAAGACGAGCTGCTGCAGCAACTGCTGGGCGTGCTGGCCGGGCGCAAGGCCGATCTTGTGGTTTCGGACATGGCGCCCAACCTGTCGGGCATCCATTCGGCCGATGCCGCCCGCGTGTCGCACCTGATCGAGCTCGCCATCGACTTCGCCCAGAACCACCTGAAGCCCGAAGGGGCGCTGGTTGCCAAGGTTTTTCATGGCAGCGGCTACGACGAGCTGGTGAAGCTCTTCAGGGCGAATTTCCGTGTCGTGAAGCCTTTCAAGCCCAAGGCGTCGCGGGACAAATCGGCCGAGACTTTCCTGGTCGGGGTGGGCCTGAAGGCTCCGGATACGCCTTGATACCGGGTCGTGCAACAGCGCTGGCGGCACAAACCCACGTCAGGCTATGGCCGCATTAGGGAAATGCCCGCTTTTCGCAGCTTGAAAAGCCTAAAATGGGGCGCAATTGCGTACCCACAGCGCGTTTTTTCATTCACCTGTCACGCGCTTTAGCCTGGAGCTTCGTTTGAACAATCAGTGGTTTTCCAAAGTTGCCGTGTGGCTCGTCATTGCCATGGTGTTGTTCACCGTGTTCAAGCAGTTCGACACCCGCGGCGGCGTCGGCTCGGGGACAGTCAGCTACTCCGAGTTTCTGGACCAGGTCCGCAACAACCAGATCAAGAGCGCCGTCATTCCTGAAGGCGCCGCTGGCGGCGAGATCGTCGCCGTCACCAATGACGACCGCAAGATCCGCACGACCGCAACCGTGCTCGACCGCGGCCTCGTGGGCGACCTGATCGACCACAACGTCAAGTTCGACGTCAAGCCGCGTGAAGAAAGCTCGCTGCTCATGACGCTCTTGGTCAGCTGGGGCCCGATGCTGCTGCTGATCGGCGTCTGGATCTACTTCATGCGCCAGATGCAGGGTGGCGGCAAGGGCGGGGCGTTCAGCTTCGGCAAGAGCAAGGCCCGCATGATGGACGAGAACAACAACACGGTCACCTTCGCCGACGTCGCGGGCTGCGACGAGGCGAAAGAAGAAGTCCGTGAAGTGGTCGACTTCCTCAAGGACCCGCAGCGCTTCCAGAAGCTCGGCGGCCGCATTCCGCGTGGCCTGCTGCTGGTCGGTCCCCCGGGTACCGGCAAGACGCTGCTGGCCAAGTCGATCGCCGGCGAAGCCAAGGTGCCTTTCTTCTCGATCTCCGGTTCCGACTTCGTCGAAATGTTCGTGGGCGTGGGCGCTGCCCGTGTCCGCGACATGTTCGAGAACGCCAAGAAGAACGCTCCCTGCATCATCTTCATCGATGAAATCGACGCGGTCGGCCGCCAGCGCGGTGCCGGTCTCGGCGGCGGCAACGACGAACGCGAGCAGACGCTCAACCAGATGCTGGTCGAGATGGACGGCTTCGAAACCAACCTCGGCGTGATCGTGGTGGCCGCCACCAACCGCCCCGACATCCTGGACGCGGCCCTGCTGCGCCCCGGCCGTTTCGACCGCCAGGTCTACGTCACGCTGCCCGACATCCGCGGCCGCGAGCAGATCCTCGGCGTGCACATGCGCAAGGTCCCGCTGGGCCAGGACGTGAACCCGAGCGTGATCGCCCGCGGCACCCCCGGCATGTCCGGCGCCGACCTGGCCAACCTCTGCAACGAAGCCGCCCTGATGGCCGCCCGCCGCAACGCGCGCGTGGTCGAGATGCAGGACTTCGAGAAGGCCAAGGACAAGATCTTCATGGGCCCCGAGCGCAAGAGCATGGTCATGCCCGAGGAAGAACGCCGCAACACGGCCTACCACGAGTCCGGCCACGCCCTCATCGGCAAGCTGCTGCCCAAGTGCGACCCGGTCCACAAGGTCACGATCATCCCGCGCGGCCGCGCCCTCGGCGTGACCATGAGCCTGCCCTCGCAGGACCGCTACAGCTACGACCGCGAGTACATGCTGAACCAGATCAGCATGCTGTTCGGTGGCCGCATCGCCGAGGAAGTGTTCATGCACCAGATGACCACCGGCGCCAGCAACGACTTCGAACGTGCCACCAACCTGGCGCGCGACATGGTCATGAAGTACGGCATGAGCGATGCCTTGGGCCCGATGGTTTACGCCGAGAACGAAGGCGAAGTGTTCCTGGGCCGCTCGGTCACCAAGACCACGAACATGAGCGAGCAGACCATGGAAAAGGTCGACTCCGAAGTCCGCCGCATCATCGACGAGCAGTACGCCCTGGCGCGCCGCCTGATCGAGGAGAACAGCGACAAGATGCACGCCATGGCCAAGGCGCTGCTCGAGTGGGAAACCATCGACAGCGAACAGCTCGACGACATCATGGCCGGCCGCGCTCCCCGTCCGCCCAAGGACTGGACGCCCCGCATTCCGCCCTCGGGCAGCGGTGGCGGCAGCGGCGGTACGCCGGCCGTGACGACCGACCCGGCGCCCAACGCAGCGTGAGCGCGAATCCGGCGTCAAACAACAACGGGGCCTCTGGCCCCGTTTTCGATGGCGGACACGCGATGCCTGGCGGCGCGTTCTGGCAGACCTCCCGCTTCCGCATCGACCTCGCGCAGCCGCGCGTGATGGGCATCGTCAACGTCACGCCCGATTCCTTTTCGGACGGCGGCGCCCGTGCGTCCACCGAGACGGCGCTGCGGCACTGCGAACAGCTGCTGAAGGAGGGCGCCGACATCCTCGACATCGGCGGCGAATCGACCCGCCCCGGAAGCCCCGCGGTGCCGCTCGAAGCCGAGCTGGCGCGCGTCGTGCCCGTGGTGCGCGAGGCGGTGAAGCTCAACGCGCCGATCTCCATCGACACCTACAAGCCGGAAGTGATGCGCGCAGTGCTCGACCTGGGCGCGGATATCGTCAACGACATCTGGGCGCTGCGCCAGCCGGGCGCGCGCGAGGCAGTCGCGGCGCATCCCTCGTGCGGTGTCTGCCTGATGCACATGCACCGCGATCCACAGACCATGCAGGCGGTGCCGATGTCGGGCGACGTCGTTCCGGAAGTGCTTTCCTTCCTTCGGCAGCAGGCGCAGCTCCTGCGTGCGCTCGACGTCGATGCTTCGCGCATCACGCTCGACCCCGGCGTGGGCTTCGGCAAGACGGTGGAACAGAACTTCGCCTTGCTCGCGCGTCAGCGCGAACTGCTCGCCGGCGGTTACCCGCTGCTGCTCGGCTGGTCGCGCAAGTCGTCGATCGGTGCCGTCACCGGCATCGAGACGGCGGGCGAGCGCGTCGTGCCCAGCGTCGCGGCCGCCGTGCTGGCGGCGGATCGGGGCGCTGCCGTGGTGCGCGTGCACGACGTGCGCGACACGGTCGCCGCGCTCGCGGTATGGCGCGCCATGAAGGCCCAGGAACAGTCACCACAACAAACACAAGAACAGGCACCCACACCATGACCCGCAAATATTTCGGCACCGACGGCATCCGCGGCACTGTCGGCCAGGCTCCCATCACGCCCGACTTCGTGCTGCGCCTCGCGCACGCCGTGGGCCGCGTGCTCAAGAAGAGCCAGTCGCGCCCCACGGTGCTGATCGGCAAGGACACGCGCATCTCGGGTTACATGCTCGAATCGGCGCTCGAATCCGGTTTCAACTCGGCCGGCGTCGACGTGGTGCTGCTGGGCCCGCTGCCGACGCCCGGCGTCGCGTATCTCACGCGCGCCCAGCGCGCCAGCCTCGGCGTGGTGATCAGCGCCAGCCACAACGCCTACCCCGACAACGGCATCAAGTTCTTCAGCGCACAAGGTACCAAGCTCGACGACGCCTGGGAGCTGGCCGTCGAGGCCGCACTGGAAGAGGACCCGGTCTGGGTCGATTCCGCCGGCCTCGGCAAGGCCCGCCGCCTCAACGATGCGCCCGGCCGCTACATCGAATTCTGCAAGAGCACCTTCGCCAACGACCTGACGCTGCGCGGCATGAAGCTGGTGGTCGACGCAGCCCACGGCGCGGCCTACCAGGTGGCTCCCAACGTGTTCCACGAGCTGGGTGCGGAAGTGACGAGCATCGGCGTCTCGCCCGACGGGCTGAACATCAACAAGGGCTTCGGCGCCACGCATCCCGAGGCGCTGATCGCCGCGGTGACGGCGCAGAAGGCCGACTACGGCATTGCCCTCGACGGCGACGCCGACCGGCTGCAGCTGGTCGACGGCAGCGGGCGCCTTTTCAACGGCGACGAACTGCTCTACCTCATGGTGTCCGAGCGCATCGCGCGCGGCGACAAGCCGGTGGGCGTGGTGGGCACGCTCATGACCAACAAGGCCGTCGAAGTCGCCTTGCGAGGGCAGGGCATCGAGTTCGTGCGCGCCAAGGTCGGCGACCGCTACGTGCTCGAAGAGCTCGACAAGCGCGGCTGGCTGCTGGGCGGTGAGGGCTCCGGCCATCTGCTGGCGCTCGACCGTCACACCACCGGCGACGGCATCGTGAGCGCGCTGCAGGTGCTGCAGGCCTGCGTGCGTAGCGGCAAGACGGTGGCGCAACTGCTCGAAGGCGTCACGCTGTTCCCGCAGACGCTCATCAACGTGCGCATCTCGCCCGACCAGGACTGGAAGGCCAACAAGGCGCTGGCCAGCGAAACCACGCGCATCGAGGCCGAGCTGGGCGATTCCGGCCGCGTGCTGATCCGCGCGAGCGGTACCGAGCCGCTGGTGCGCGTGATGGTCGAGGCGCGTGACGCGAAGCAGGCCGAATCGTGCGCCAAGCGCCTCGCGGCAACGCTGGAGCCCGCGCGATGACGGCAGAGGCCGGCGCGCGGCAGATCGAAGTCTTCATCGCCGACTACAGCAACGCCGCTCACGCGGCTGCGCTGGTCGCTCTTCTCGACGCCTACGCCAGCGACCCGGCCGGCGGCGGTAACCCGCTCGACGCCACCGTGCGCGAGAGCCTGCCGGGCGCGCTGGCTGTGCGCCCCCAGGCCTTCAGCGTGCTCGCCTACGACGACGGGCAGCCCGTGGGGCTGGTCAACTGCATCGAGGGCTTCTCGACCTTCGCCGCCAGGCCGCTCGTGAACGTCCACGACGTGGTGGTGCTGCCCAGTCATCGCGGGCAGCGCGTGGCGCAGAGGATGTTCGCGCTGGTGGAGCAGGAGGCCCGCCGCCGCGGCGCCTGCAAGCTCACGCTGGAGGTGCTTTCGGGCAATGTGCCCGCGCTGCGCGCCTATGAGCGCGAAGGCTTCGCGGGCTACCAGCTCGATCCGTCGTTCGGCACGGCAGTCTTCCTGCAGAAGAAGCTCTGAGGGCAAACAACCAAAGGAAAAGGGCCGGGGCGAATCGTTCGCCACCGGCCCTTTGTTCTTTACCGCCAGATCAGAAACGCGTCACCGGCATTTCGGCGTCGGCCTTGCCCGGAGCGTATTTGCCCAGCTCCCACTTGGCGATCGCGTTGCGGTGCACTTCGTCCGGACCGTCCGCGAAGCGCAGCGTGCGCGCGCCGGCATAGGCGGCAGCCAGCGGGAAGTCATCGCACATGCCGCCGCCGCCGTGGACCTGCATGGCCCAGTCGATCACCTGGCAGGCCATCGACGGCGCGACGACCTTGATCATGGCGATCTCGTTCTTGGCGACCTTGTTGCCGGCCACGTCCATCAGCCAGGCGGCCTTGAGCGTGAGAAGGCGGGCCATGTCGATCTTGCAGCGGGCTTCGGCGATGCGTTCCTGCGTCACGGTCTGCGAGGCGACGGTCTTGCCGAAGGCCACGCGCGAAGAGGCGCGCTTGCACATCAGCTCCAGCGCGCGCTCGGCCAGGCCGATCAGGCGCATGCAGTGGTGAATGCGGCCGGGGCCGAGGCGGCCCTGGGCGATCTCGAAGCCGCGGCCTTCGCCCAGCAGCATGTTGCTGGCCGGCACGCGCACGTTCTCGAAGTACATCTCGACGTGGCCGTGCGGCGCGTCGTCGTAGCCCATCACGTTCAGCGGGCGCACGATGCGGATGCCCTTGGCGTCGGCCGGCACGACGATCATGCTCTGCTGCGAGTGGCGCGGCGCCTCCGGGTCGCTCTTGCCCATGGTGATGAAGACCGCGCAGCGCGGATCGGCCGCACCGGAAATCCACCACTTGTGGCCGTTGATGACGTACTCGTCGCCATGGCGCTCGATGCGCGTGGAGATATTGGTGGCGTCGCTCGAAGCTACCTCGGGCTCGGTCATTGCGAAGGCCGAGCGGATCTGGCCTTCGAGCAGCGGCTTGAGCCAGCGTGCCTTGATTTCGTCGGAGCCGTAGCGCGCGATGGTCTCCATGTTGCCGGTGTCGGGCGCCGAGCAGTTGAAGGCTTCCGAAGCCCATGGCACGCGGCCCATGATCTCAGCGAGCGGCGCGTATTCCTGGTTGGTGAGGCCAGCGCCGTCATAGCCCGAGGCGGCTGCGCTGTCGACCGGCAGGAACAGGTTCCACAGGCCCTGGGCCTTGGCCTTTTCCTTGAGCTTCTCGACGGTCTTGAGTGCCGACCAGCGCTTGCCGGCGGCGGTGTTCGCGGCCAGCTCGGCACTGTACTCGGCTTCGGCCGGATAGATGTGGTCGTCCATGAATGCCTGGACGCGCTTCTGCAGGTCCTTGGTCTTGGCCGAGTATTCGAAGTCCATCTTTGTCTCTCCTGGTGGGGTGGGGCGGCTTATGCCTTTTGGGCAAACTGCCAGGCCATGTCGGCCATGGGGCGGGCGCCGCGGGCCGAAGCCACGGCTTGCTCGCTCGACGCGGTGCCGGCCTCGACCCGCTTGGCAATGCCTTGCAGGATCGCGGCCATGCGGAACAGGTTGTAGGCCTGGTAGAAGTTCCAGTCCGGCGCCAGCGCCTCGGGCGTGCTGATGCGGGTGCGCTCGCAGTAGCGGCGGATGTATTCGCTCTCGGTGGGAATTCCCAGCGAGGCGACATCGACACCGCCGATGCCGCGCCCGGTGCTGGGCGGCATGTGCCAGGACATGCAGTGGTAGCTGAAGTCGGCCAGCGGATGGCCCAGCGTGGACAGCTCCCAGTCGAGCACCGCGACGATGCGCGGCTCGGTGGCATGGAACATCACGTTGTCGAGCCGGTAGTCGCCATGGACGATCGACACCTTGCTCTCGTCGCGCGCGCTCGCCGGCATGTGGGCGGGCAGCCAGTCGATCAGCCGCTCCATGGCCTCGATGGGCTGCGAAAGCTCGCCCGCGCCGTCGGCCGAGGCCTTGTACTGCTTGCTCCAGCGGCCGATCTGGCGCTCGAAGTAGTTGCCCGGCTTGCCGTAGTCGGCCAGGCCGCGGGCGGCGAAGTCGACCGTGTGCAGCGCCGCGATCACGCGGTTCATCTCGTCGTAGTGGGCGGCGCGCTCGGCGTTGCTCATGCCGGGCAGCGACTGGTCCCACAGCACGCGGCCCTGCATGAACTCCATGACGTAGAAGGCACGGCCGATGACGCTCTCGTCCTCGCACAGGCAGTACATGCGCGGCACCGGCACGTCGGTACCGGCCAGGCCGCTCATGACCTTGTATTCGCGCTCCACCGCATGGGCCGAGGGCAGCAGCTTCGCGACCGGTCCCGGCTTGGCGCGCATCACGTAGCTCTGCGTGGGCGTGACCAGCTTGTAGGTCGGGTTCGACTGGCCGCCCTTGAACATCTCGACCGTCAGCGGGCCCTTGAACCCGTCGAGGTTCTTCTCGAGCCAGGCCGCAAGCGCGTCGACGTCGAAGGCGTGCTGTTGCGAGACGGCACGGGTGCCTATGAAGTTGGAGAAGTCCTGGCTCATGTCGGTATGTCTATCTGCCTGTGGTCGTCGTTGGAGTTGTCGTTCTAGCTTTCAGCTTCCGAGACGCGCATCAGCGCCGAGCGGTCGAGCACCACGAGGCCGCCCGGCTCGATGCGGATGGTGCCCTCGCGCTCCATGGTCTTCAGTTCCTGGTTGACCCGCTGGCGCGACGCACCCAGCAACTGCGCCAGTTCTTCCTGCGCCAGTTGCAGGCCGATGCGCATCTGGCTGCCGTCCTCCAGGTTCGGCACGCCGTAACTGCGCACCAGATGGATGAGCTGCTTGGCCAGCCGCGCGCGCAGCGGCAGGGTGTTGAGGTCTTCCACCAGCCCGAAGAGCGTGCGGATGCGGCGTGCCTGCAGCCGCATCAGCGCCTCGTACAGCTCCACGTGCGAGGCCAGGATCTTCTGGAAGTCGGCGCGCGCCACGCACAGGATGGTGGTGTCGCCATGCGAGTAGGTGTCGTGCGTGCGCCGGTCCCCGTCGAACATCGCCACGTCGCCGAACCAGATGCCCGGCTCCACGTAGGTCAGCGTCACCTGCTTGCCCGAGACGGCCGTCGAGCTGACCCGCACCGCGCCCTTGGCGCAGGCGATCCAGTGTTCGGGCGGATCGCCGCGGGCAGCGATCAGGTCGCCGTCCTTGTAGCGTTTGACGAAGGCGCATCGGAGGATGTCGTGCCGCAGCGATGGAGAAAGGGAAGAAAACCAGCGACCACTGTTGATCGCTTCACGTTCTTCGATGGTAAGAATGGGGTCGTCCATTGGTCTGTCCTCTCGGCGACTGGAAAGCTGATGGGTGTCACGGGAGCGACGCCGTCTGGCGCTACCCCGTCACATGGGTACTTACTCGTACTGCGGCGGCTTCTTCTCGAGGAACGCCGCGATGCCGATGCCAGCGTTCGCGTGGTGCAGGTTGCGCACGAAGTGGTCCCGCTCCTGCGAGAGCTGGGAGGCCAGCGTGGCGCCCTGGGCCTCGCTCAGCAGCTCCTTGATGCTGGCGAGAGAGTTCGGCGCGCGCGCGTTGAGCCGGCCCGCCAGCGCCAGCGCGCCCGAGAGCGCCTGGCCGCTTTCGGTGAGTTCGTTGACGAGGCCCAGCGCATGCAGGCGCGGCGCGGCGATGCGCTCGCCGTTCATCAGCCATTCGCTCGCGAGCTGGCGCGGCAGCTGCCGGCCCAGATGCCAGCTCAGGCCGCCGTCGGGCGACAGCGCCACGTTGCTGTACGAGGCCGCGAAGACCGCGTCGCGCGCGGACACCACGAAGTCGCAGGCCAGCGCGAGCGAGAAGCCCGCGCCGGCAGCCGCGCCCTCGACGGCGGCGATCACCGGCTTGGGGAAGGTGCGGATCGAGTCGATCCAGTTGTGCAGCCCCTCGATGCTCTCGGCCTGCACCGAGCGGTCGAGCTGCCGGTTGGCCAGCAGGCGCTGCAGCGAGCCTCCGGCGCAGAACCAGGCGCCTTCGCCCACGATGACGACGCTGCGGATTTCCGCGCTGTTCTCGGCCTTGTTCAGTGCCTCGATGCCCGCGGCGTAGATTTCGGGGCCCAGCGCGTTGCGCTGGGACGGGTTGGCGATCGTCAGCACCATGGTGCTGCCTTCGCTGGTGCTCTTGAGTTCTGCGGTGCTCATGGCTCGTACTTGTGGCTCAGTTCGTCGTTGTCGTCATTCTTCTTCGTGCAGCAGGCTCAGGCCCAGCGCGCCGCGGCGGCGCAGCCACGGGCTCGGGCGATAGCGCGGGTCGCCATACACCGTCTGCAGGTTGAACAGCACTTCGAGCATGTTGGTCGGACCGTAGAGGTTGCCCATTGCCAGCGGGCCACGCGGATAGCCCAGGCCCAGCTGCACGGCGGTCTCGAGGTCGGCCGGCGTGCACACGCGCTGTTGGCACATGTCGGCGGCGATGTTGACGATGGTTCCGATCACGCGCTGCGTGACGAAGCCGCCGCTGTCGCGGATCACGCTCACGGCCTTGCCGTCGCGTGCGAAGAGGGCGTGCGCGGCGTCGCGGATGTCGCGGCGCGTGGCCGGGTTGGTGGCCAGCACGCGGCGCTTGGTGGCTGCGTCGTCGATCAGCATGTCGATGCCGACGGTGCGCGTGGCGTCCAGGCGCTCGACGGCGGCCACGGTGGTCACATCGAAGCCCAGCGGCGCGACCAGGATCAGCGAATGCGGCGCGGCGGTGGCGCCGCTGTCGATCTGCGCGCCCAGCGTGTTCACCAGGCGCAGCAGCTCGGCGCGGCGTGCCGCGCGCGGCGACACCCACACGGAGGGCGGACCTTCGACCACCGGAGCGGGAGCCTCGGGCACCTGCTGCATCACGCCGTCGCTGTAACGGTAGAAGCCTTCGTTGGTCTTGCGGCCCAGCGCACCGGCGGCCAGGCGCTGGGCGGTGATCACGCTGGGGCGGAAGCGCGGCTCCTCGAAGTACTGGTGGTAGATCGATTCCATCACCGGGTGCGACACATCGAGCGCCGTCAGGTCCAGCAGCTCGAAGGGGCCGAGGCGGAAGCCGGCCTGGTCCTTGAGGATGCGGTCGATGGTTGCGAAGTCGGCCACGCCTTCGCCCACGATGCGCAGCGCCTCGGTGCCGTAGCCCCGGCCGGCGTGGTTGACGATGAAGCCGGGCGTGTCCTGCGCCTGCACTGCGCTGTGGCCCATCTGCGTGGCGTAGCCCGCAAGCTGCCTGCAGACCTCGGGCGAAGTCTTGAAGCCCGCGACCACCTCGACCACCTTCATCAGCGGCACGGGGTTGAAGAAGTGGAAGCCCGCGACGCGCGCCGGGTGCTGCAGGCCGGCCGCAATGGCCGTCACCGAGAGGGAGGACGTGTTGGTGACCAGCGTGGCGGTCTCGGCCACCACGGCTTCGAGTTCACGGAACAGCTTGCGCTTGACTTCCAGGTCTTCGACGATGGCCTCGATGACCAGGTCGCAGCCGGCCAGCGCCTGGATCGAGTCGACCGCCTTTACGCGGGCGATGCAGGCGTCGCGCGTGGCGGCGTCGATCTTGTTCTTCTCGTGCAGCTTGTTCCATTGGGCGGAGAGAGCCTCGCGGCCGCGCTCTGCGGCGCCCGCGAAGCTGTCGAGCAGCAGCACCTCGCTGCCTGCCTGTGCGGCGATCTGCGCGATGCCGCGCCCCATGGCGCCGGCGCCGACGATGCCGATTCGGGAGTAGTTCACTGTCATTTGCTGGAGATTTTCACTGGTTGGGTGGTATCCGGGCGTGCCGTGCAGGCGTCGGCGCTGGAGTCGCACACGCGGATGCGCTCGTTGACGCCGAGAGTTCCGATTTTGCAGCCCCGCGCGGATGGGGCGTGACCGGTTTTACGCGGGGGCGCGTTTTCAGGGTGCGCGGCGGCTGCGGTCGATGGCCACGCTCAGCAAGATGGCGATCAGCACCAGAGCCAGGCCGACCCAGCTCATCCATGCTCCGGCTTCGTTGGCGAGCAGCCAGCCGCCCAGCGCCGCGCCCACGGCCTGGCCGGTGTAGATGCCGGAGCTGTTGAGCGCCACCGATCCCGGCGCGAGCGCGGGCGCCAGGCCTACCAGGCGGGCCTGCTGCGCCGAATTCGTGGCGAAGCAGCCCAGCCCCCATGGAACGAGCACTACCGCCAGCCAGGCCAGCGTGGAGGCCAGCGGCCACAGCAGCAGGCTTGCGGCAATCAGCAGGGTGGTGACGAGCACCATGCGCCCTGCGCCCACGCGGTCGATGAAGCGGCTGACCACCATGTTGCCGACCAGCCCGCAGGCACCGAACAGCGCCCACATCACGCTCAGCGTGGTGGCGTCGGCGCCGAAGCTCTGCTTGAGGATCGGACCGAAATAGCTGAACAGCACGAACTGGCCGGCGCCCTGCAGCGCCGTGACCGAGACGATGCCCATCAGCACCGGACTGCGCAGCACGCGCGACCATGCGGCAGCCGTCAGCGCTGCGGGGCGGATGCCGTTCGGCAAGGTGAGCCACACCGATGTCGCGCTCGCGACACTGAGCGCCGCGATGGCCGCGAAAGCCATGCGCCAGCCCAGGTGCCCGCCGATCAGCGCGCCGATGGGCAGCCCCAGCACCGAGGCCATCGACCAGCCGAGAAAGACGAAGGTCACGGCGCGTCCGCGATGCTCCGGTGGCACCAGCAGGCCGGCGCAGGCAGCGGCCTGCGGCGTGAAGATGGCCGGCGCGATCACCGTGAGCATGCGCACCGGCAGCAGGGCTCCGAAGCTGGGCATCAGCGCGCAGAGGACGTGGCCGATGGCGTACCAGAGGAGGGTGAGGGCGAGAAGCTGGCGGCGGTCCCATCCAGCAACGGCAGCGGCCAGAAGCGGTGCACCGATGCACATGACCGCGGCGGCGGCCGTGATGAGCTGCCCCGCCGTGGCGGCGGTGACCGACAGCTCGGCGCTGATCTCGTTGAGCGTGCCGGGCACGACCATCACGCCCGTGCCGATCACGAAATTGCCGGCAAGCAGCGCCCAGAGCGCCCTCTGTGGCGCCGGCTGGCTCACCGACGGACCTGCAGCGCGCCGGGATTCACGATGTTCGTGGGGTTGCCGTTGATGTAGCTCACGACGTTGTCGAAGGCCTGGCCGAAGTAGCTCTCGTAGCTTTCCTGCTCGACGTAGCCGATGTGCGGCGTGCAGATGCAGTTCTCGAGGCGCAGCAGCGCGTGGCCCTGCAGCGGCGGTTCGCTCTCGAACACGTCGATGGCCGCGAGCCCGGGGCGGCCGCGGTTGAGGGCCGCCAGCAGGGCATCGGCCTCGACCAGCTCCGCGCGCGAAGTGTTCACGAAGAGGGCGGTCGGCTTCATGCGCGAGAGATCTTCCAGCGTGATGAGGCCGTTGGTCTCCTCGTTGAGCCGCAGGTGCACCGAGAGTACGTCGGCGGCGGCGAAGAACTCGTGGCGGTTCTGCGCCACCTGGAAGCCGTCGGAGCGAGCCTTGGCGCAGCTGGCTTCACGGCCCCAGATCACGACCTGCATGCCGAAGGCCTGCCCGTAGCGCGCGACCAGCTGGCCGATGCGGCCGTAGCCCCAGATGCACAGCGTCTTGCCCTTGAGCACCGAGCCGATCCCGAAATTGGGCGGCATCGAGGCCGACTTGAGCCCCGACTGCTGCCAGGCACCGTGCTTGAGGTTGCTGATGTACTGCGGCAGCCGGCGCATGGCGGCCATGATGAGCGCCCAGGTGAGCTCGGCGGGTGCCTGGGGGGAGCCGGAGCCTTCCGCCACGGCCACGCCGCGCTCGGTGCAGGCTGCGACGTCGATGTGTCCGGCGACGCGCCCGGTCTGGGAAATTAGCTTGAGCTTGGGCAGCTTCTCGATGAGCTGGCGCGAGATCTGGGTGCGCTCGCGGATCAGCACGATCACGTCGGCGTCCTTGAGTCGGACCGACAACTGCCCAATGCCCTTGACCGTGTTGGTATAGACCTTGGCTGCGTAGGCGTCCAGCTTGGAAGCGCAGCGCAGCTTGCGCACGGCGTCCTGGTAATCGTCGAGGATCACAATGTTCATGGCGTGCCATTGTGCCTCGCAGCATTGGAATGTCGCGCCGGCGAACGTTTGGATACCCGCCCTGCAGGCGCTTGCAGGGTGTTTCGGGCCCGGCGCCGGCTCAGTGCAGGCGCGTGGAGCGCGGGGCAGTGGCCATGGTTTCCGCGGCCTCCAGAGCGGCCAGCCGGTCGAGCTCGGCGCAGACATCGGCCATGCGGCCGGAGATCCGCACGCGGTTGTTGTTGCGCTGCTGGCCCTTGCCATCGACCACGCAGACCACGCGCAGCGGGCGCGCCGGCGCGGCCGTTTCAGAGGGCGCTGTGCCGCCGGAACGGGCGGTACAGGCGGGGCGCACCGCTACATAGCGCAGCCCTGCCGAGGACTCGGTGGCGTCGAGACGATCCCTGAGGTGCGAAGACGAAGAGCGGCGAGCCGTCATCAGGCGATTGGCCAGCGATTGAAGCGGCATCCAGATGTCGGCGATGGCGAGGAGGGCGATTCCCATGTGAACTCCAAAAATGTATGAGGTTGAACACAGGCAGGATTTCTTGAATCGGCCGCGACAGGGTGATGGCGACTCTTCGCCATACGCCCGCCACCTGTCGTTGCCGGATGGGGTGCTGTGGAAAGCAGGCCGCAGTGGCCTACATCAGCATGGTGTTCCGGATGAGCCCGACCGCGAGCCCTTCGATTTCGAAAGGCTCGCCGGGCTGCACGATGATGGTCGGGTAGTCGGGGTTCTCGGCGTGCAGCTCGATGACCTGCTTGTTGCGCTTCAGGCGCTTGACGGTCACTTCGTCGCCGAGACGTGCGACCACGATCTGGCCGTTGCGCGCCTCCTTGGTGGCCTGCACCGCGAGCAGGTCGCCGTCCATGATGCCGGCGTCGCGCATCGACATGCCGCGCACCTTGAGCAGGTAGTCGGGTTGGCGCTGGAACAGCGTGTTCTCGACGTAGAAGGTCTGGTCGACGTGCTCCTGGGCCAGGATGGGAGAGCCGGCTGCGACGCGGCCGATGAGCGGCAGTGCCAGCTGGGCCATGCCGGGCAGCGAGAGCGAGAACTGGCCGCCTTCGCGGTGGCGCGTTTCGTTGAGCGAGCGCAGCGCGTCGCCCTTGAGGCGGATGCCGCGGGAAGTGCCGCTGACCAGTTCGATGACGCCCTTGCGCGCCAGCGCCTGCAGGTGCTCTTCGGCGGCATTGGCCGACTTGAACCCGAGCTCGTTGGCGATTTCGGCGCGCGTGGGTGGTGCACCGGTGCGTGCGATGGCGCTCTGGATGAGGTCCAGGATCTGCTGCTGGCGGGCTGTAAGCTTCACGGCGAACTGCATGTGTGGTTCCTTGCGGCACTGGTTGGATATCCAGTGCCTGTATTTTTAACCAGTTTTTAGAAGTTGACAAGCCATGGTCAATTCCTCTTCGCCTGAACTGTCGCGCCGCGTGGTGGTTCTGGGCACCGGCGGCACCATCGCGGGCCGGGCCGCCAGCAGTGACGACAACATCGGCTACACCGCCGCGCAGGTGGGCGTGGCCGACCTGCTGGGCGGCATCGAGGCGCCCGCCGGCGTGGCGCTGGAGGCCGAGCAGGTAGCCCAGGTCGACAGCAAGGACATGTCCTTCGACATCTGGCAGCAGCTGGCCCGGCGCTGCGCGCACTGGCTGGCGCAGGCCGACGTGGCAGGCGTGGTGATCACGCACGGCACCGACACGATCGAGGAAACCGCATTCTTCCTGCACTCGGTGCTGGTGCCGTCCAAGCCCGTCGTGCTGACCTGCGCGATGCGCCCGGCCACCGCGTTGTCGCCGGACGGACCGCAGAACGTGCGCGACGCGGTCAGCGTCGCCGCGTCGCAGGGCGCGCGCGGCGTCACGGTGGTGTGCGCCGGCGCGATCCATGCCGGCGTCGACATCCAGAAGGTTCACACCTATCGGCTTGATGCCTTTGCCTCAGGCGATGCGGGGCCCGTCGGCTATGTGGAAGAGGGTGAAGTGCGTCTTGTCCGGGCGTGGCCGCAGGGTGGGGCGCTGCCTGTGGTGAAGCTCTTCGGGCCGGCAGAAGTGCA
Source organism: Variovorax sp. TLI9-5A (assembly GCF_056867935.1). NCBI lineage: Bacteria > Pseudomonadati > Pseudomonadota > Betaproteobacteria > Burkholderiales > Comamonadaceae > Variovorax > Variovorax sp. TLI9-5A. The sequence goes on from NZ_CP200310.1 coordinate 3,460,770, forward strand.
ATGGCCCCGGGTGGAGATCGTGATGAGCCACGCCGGCGCCAGCGGCGCGGTGGTCGAGGCGCTGCTTCAGGCGGGCGGGGCGGACCCGGTGCGCGGACTGGTCCTCGCGACCACCGGCAACGGCACCCTGCACCATGCGCTGGAAGCTGCCGCGCTCAAGGCGCAGGACGCCGGCATTGCAGTGCTCCGGGCCACGCGTTGTTCGAGCGGGCGCATCCTGCCGAAGGCGGGCGATCTGCTTCGCGATGCAGGCGCGCTGACGCCTGTGAAGGCGCGCATCGCCCTGATGCTCGAATTGCTGGGCTGAAAGCAAAACCGCCCCTCTGGAAGGGGCGGTTCGGTGTGAGTCAGATGACGATCAACTGCTCAGTGCAGCCAGCGCACGCTGCGTGATCTCGTCGACCGTGCCCACGCCCTTGATGGCGCGGTACTTCGGCGCGGCGGCCGGATCCGTCTTGGCCCAGGCGGAGTAGTAGTCGACCAGCGGACGCGTCTGCTGGCTGTACACGTCGAGCCGCTTGCGCACGGTTTCTTCCTTGTCGTCCTCGCGCTGGATCAGGTCCTCGCCCGTCACGTCGTCCTTGCCTTCCACCTTGGGCGGATTGAACTTGACGTGGTAGGTGCGGCCCGAAGCCGGGTGCGAGCGGCGGCCGCTCATGCGCTCGATGATGTCGCCGAAGGGCACGTCGATCTCGAGCACGTAGTCGAGCTTGACGCCGGCCGCCTTCATGGCGTCGGCCTGGGGAATGGTGCGGGGGAAGCCGTCGAACAGGAAGCCGCTGGCGCAATCGGGCTGCGCAATGCGTTCCTTCACGAGATTGATGATCAGGTCGTCGCTGACCAGTGCGCCGGCGTCCATGACGGCCTTGGCCTGTAGTCCGAGCGGCGTGCCAGCCTTGACGGCGGCGCGCAGCATGTCGCCGGTCGAAATCTGGGGAATGCTGTATTTCTGGCAAATGAAGGCCGCTTGCGTGCCTTTGCCCGCCCCGGGCGCGCCCAGCAAAATTAGTCTCATGGTGTCCTCGGACGGTTCTTAGATTTTGTGTCGCGCCGAGCATCGGCCCCATGGCCGGGCTGGGCGGAGTTGCTTCGAGGATAGCATGCGTGCCCTCGGGGAAATCCCGCTGTCTGTAGCCGTGGAGACCCGTCGGCTCAGATGCCGCCAGCTGCGAAGACCGCGCGCACGCGCGACAGATCTTCGGGCGTATCGATGCCGGGGCCCGGCGCGACATGGCTCACATGCACCGCAATGCGATGGCCGTGCCATAGCGCGCGAAGCTGTTCGAGCGCTTCCGTCGCCTCGACAGGCGCGGGAGGCAGAGAAGGAAAGCGCCGCACAAAACCAGCTCGGTAGCCGTAGATACCGATGTGGCGCAGGGGAGCAGGGGCTGCAGGCAGCACCGAAGGCGCCGCGCCGTTGGCGGAACCGTCGCGCCACCACGGAATCGGCGCGCGGCTGAAATACATCGCGTTGCCCTGCGCATCGAGCACGACCTTCACCACGTTGGGATTCATGAAGTCGCCGACCGAATCGATCTCGTGGGCCGCGGTGCTCATCGCCGCTTCGGCGTGGGTGGCCAGCGTGGAAGCCACGGCATCGATCAGCGCGGGGGCGATCAGCGGTTCGTCGCCCTGCACGTTGACGACGATGTCGTCGCCATCCAGACCGAGCTGTTCGCAGGCTTCGGCCAGCCGGTCGGTGCCGCTGGGATGATCCTGTCGCGTGAGGACGACCTCGACACCGTGCGCCTTGCAGGCTTCGATGATGGATGGATCGTCGCCCGCGACCACCACGCGCGCCGCGCCGGATTCGCTGGCGCGCTGCGCCACGCGCACCACCATGGGCACGCCGGCGATGTCGGCCAGGGGTTTGTTGGGGAGCCGCGTCGACGCGAGCCGCGCCGGGACCAGAACGGTGAAGCTCACAGCCCGAGCTCTTCGTCGGAAAGCGTGCGTGCCTCGTTCTCGAGCAGCACCGGGATGCCGTCGCGCACCGGATACGCCAGGCGGGCGCTGCGAGACCACAGCTCCTGCTTCTCGGGGGTCCAGGTCAGCGGCCCCTTGGTGACGGGGCAGACGAGCAGTTCAAGCAGCTTGGTATCCATCGAGCGATGATAGCTTTGCGTCGAGCGCGGCGAAGAATTCCGCGGACGGCACGAAGTCAAGCGGCACGGCCAGCGCATCGGGCGCCTTGCGCCACAGCTTGACGGCGTCCTTTTCGGTACAGACGAGGGTTTGCTGCGTGCCCGACGGGCGTTGCCAGCCCTCGAAATCGAAGTGATCGGGCAGCGCGACGGTGTCGGCGAGCGTCAGGCCGCGAGCGCGCAGCATTTCGAAGAAGGCTTCGGGCCGGGCGATCGCCGCCAGCGCGGTCAAGGGCTTGCCAGCCAGGGCGGCCAGCGGTACGCGTCTTCCGTCGCTGTCGAGCGCTTCGTTCGCGAGGGTCCGCGTGGCGGTATGGCCGCCCGCGAAGGCCGGCCGCGATCCGCTGTGCAGCACCAGATCGCAACGGCGTGGCCAGGCTTCGCGCAGCGGGCCGGCAGGCAACCGCCAGCCGTTGCCGATGCCCCGGTCGTCGAACACGCAGATCTCGATGTCGCGCCCGAGCGCCAGATGCTGCAATCCGTCGTCGCTGACGACGACCTGCGTGGCCGGGTGCCGCTCGAGCAGGGCGCGCGCGGCATCGATGCGCCTGCGCGCCACGAACACCGGCGCCTTGGTTGCGTGGTGAATCAGCGCAGGCTCGTCGCCCACATCCCGCGGATCGCTGTTGCCGAGCACTTCTCGGCAGTCATCGGTGCGGCGGCCGTAGCCACGCGACACCACGCCGACCTGGATGCCGCGCGCCTGCAGATGCCGGACGACGGCCATCACCACCGGCGTTTTGCCCGCACCGCCCGCAATCACGTTGCCGACCACGATCACCGGCACGCGCACGCGCTCGGTCCGCAGCCATCCCATGCGATAGAACAAGCCGCGCACGGCGAACAGCGCGGCATAGACGAGCGAGAGCGGCCACAGCAGGCAGGCCAGGGGGCCGCGGTGCAGCCAGGCCTCCCGCAGGCGCGAACCCGTATTGCCGTTGTCGATGCTGCCGCCGCCGGAAGGCACTCAGTGCCCGGCTTGCGCCGTCGACTGGGCCGCGAAGGTGATCTGCATCAGGCCGGCGCGGCGCGCGGCCTCCATCACCGTCACCACGGCCTGGTGCGGGCTGGTCGCGTCGGCGCTGATGATCACCACGCTGTCCTTGCCGCCGGTGGCCGCGGCGGCGAGGGCGGCCGCCACGGCTTCCACGCTGCGGTCGGCCACGGCATTCTTGTTGACCGAATAGCGGCCGTCGGCCGACACCGCCACGATCACTTCCTTCGGATAGTCGCGTTGCGCATCGACGTCCGCCGTGGGCAGCCGCAACTGCATCTCGGTGAACTTGCTGTAGGTGGTCGACAGCATCAGGAAGATCAGGATCACCAGCAGCACGTCGATGAACGGGATCAGGTTGATCTCCGGCTCGTCGCGCGCGCCGTGGCGGAACTGCATGCGGGCGCGGGTCATTTGCGCAGGGCGTTCAGGTGGCGGGCAAAGCGCTCGCCGGAGAGTTCGAGGTTCAGCAGGTACTCATCGACCCGGCTGCGGAAGTAGCGCCAGAAGATCAGCGTCGGAATGGCCACGATCAGGCCGAAGGCGGTGTTGTAGAGCGCGATCGAGATGCCGTGCGCCAGTTGCGCCGGATTGCCCGAGCCCACCGCGCCGCTACCGGGCGACTGCGAGCCGAAGATTTCGATCATGCCGATCACGGTGCCCAGCAGACCCAGCAGAGGAGCGGCCGAGGCGATGGTGGCCAGCGCGGGCAGATAGCGCTCCAGCTTGTGGGCCACTGTGCGGCCCGAGGCCTCCATGGCTGCGCGCAGGTCGTCTTCGGTGCAGCGCGGATTGGCGTTCAGCGCGCGCAGGCCGGCGGCCAGAACCTGGCCGAGCATCGAGTTGCGTTCGAGTTTGGTCACGACATCCGGACCGGGAATGGCTCCGTGCGACGCGGTGATGGTTTCGTCGAGCAGCTTCGGCGGCAGCACTCTCACGGTCTTGAGACTCGTGAAACGTTCTATAACCAGCGCGAGCGCAATGATCGAACAAGCAAGCAAGGGCCAGATCGGCCAACCCGCGGCAACTATGATGGAAAACAAGAAAATCCTCCGGCCCGTAGACTGCAAATGCGCGGCGATTATCCACTGAGCACACCATCGTCACGCGCCTTGTTTTTGTGTCGGCAAGGACGCACAGATTCTGTGGATAACTTTGTGATTAACCCGCTGCGCAACGCGTCCGGACCCGCATGGGACGGCCTTTTCGCTGGAACGACTGAATTTTGAGCAGCACTTTTTTCAATGAAATCAACAGGTTGCACGAGAAACCGTGCGCCTGTCCTGCCCTGGGGGCCGAAGATCGGCCCGGCGCCGCCCGTTGTGGAAGAGTGGCATCTGGCCGAGCGTGCACTTTGTGAACTCGCGTGAACCGAATTCCGCGCCGGGGCCGCGCGTCTGGGCCGTCGGCGCCTTGTGCCGCGCGGTGGCCGACGCGCTCGACGCGCGTTTCAACCCAGTTTCCGTGCGCGGCGAGATTTCCGGTTTTTCCCGCGCCTCAAGTGGACATTGTTACTTCGCGCTCAAGGACGAGTCCGGCCAACTGCGCTGCGCGATGTTCCGCCGGGCCGCCGGCTTGCTCGATTTTTCACCGCGTGATGGCGACCAGGTCGAGGTGCGCGGGCGCCTCGCCGTCTACGAACCGCGCGGCGATCTGCAACTGGTGGTCGAGAGCCTGCGGCGGGCTGGGCAGGGCGCCTTGTTCGAGCAGTTCCTGCAGCGCAAGGCGCGCCTCGAAGCCGAAGGCCTCTTCGATCCGGCGCGCAAGCGGGCGCTGCCGACCATGCCGCGCTCGATCGGCATCGTCACCTCGCTCGGCGCGGCTGCATTGCACGACGTGGTCACCGCGCTGCGAAGGCGTGTTCCGCACATTCCGGTCGTGCTTGCCCCGGCGGCGGTACAGGGGGCCAATGCGCCGGGCGAGTTGGTGCGGGCGCTGCAGTCGCTGTATGAACTCACGCCTGCGGTCGACGTGATTCTTCTGGTGCGCGGTGGTGGCTCCATCGAAGACCTCTGGGCCTTCAACGACGAGACGCTGGCGCGCACCATCGTGCAGAGTCCGGTGCCGCTGGTCAGTGGAGTGGGGCATGAAACCGACTTCACCATTGCCGACTTCTGCGCCGACCTGCGCGCGCCCACGCCCACGGCCGCGGCGGAACTGGTGAGCGCGCCACGCGACGTGTGGCTGGGCGCGCTCGACCTGATCGACGAGCGGCTCGGCGATGCGCTGGGCGGGCGCATCGACGTACTCGGGCAGCGTCTCGACCAAGCGGCGGGGCGCCTCGGTCGCCCTTCGGGTCTGGTGACTCGGCAGCAGCTGCGTCTGGCACATCATGCACAGCGCCTTCGCTACACGGTGCTGACCCGAAGGGAGCGCTTGACGCAGGCGCCGCGTCTGATCGCTGCCGACTTTCCGCAGAAGCTGGGGCGTGCGGTGGTTCAGCGGCGTGATCGGCTGGAGCGCGTGGCCTTGCGCATGCGGTTGCTCGATCCGGCACTGGTCTTGCAACGCGGCTATGCGTGGCTGACCGATACAGACGGTCATGCGATCGTCAGCGCAACGCAACTTGCGCCCGGCGACGCCGTCAAGGCGCGGCTGGCCGATGGCGAAGTCGAGCTGACCGTCGCGCCGGGCGGCGCGACGGGAACGCGTCCGACGCCGCCTCAATAATTACTTCCTAGAATCCTTGATTCCCACAACCAACCCACGAGAAAAAACCATGGAACATGTGCTCCCACCCCTGCCGTACGCCCTCGACGCGCTGGCACCCGAGTATTCGAAGGAAACCCTCGAGTACCACTACGGCAAGCACCACAACGCCTACGTGGTGAACCTCAACAACCTGCAAAAGGGCACCGAGTTCGAGTCGATGACGCTCGAAGAGATCGTCAAGAAGTCCAGCGGTGGCATCTACAACAACGCCGCGCAGATCTGGAACCACACCTTCTTCTGGAATTGCATGAAGCCCCAGGGCGGCGGCGCTCCCACCGGTGCGCTGGCCAAGGCCATCGAGGCCAAGTGGGGCAGCTTCGACGCGTTCAAGGAAGCCTTCGTGAAGTCGGCCGTGGGCAACTTCGGCTCGGGCTGGACCTGGCTGGTGAAGAAGGCCGACGGCTCGGTGGACATCGTGAACACGGGCGCAGCCGGCACGCCGCTGACCACCGCCGACACCGCGCTGCTGACGGTGGACGTCTGGGAGCACGCCTACTACATCGACTACCGCAACCTGCGCCCGAAGTTCGTCGAGACCTTCCTGGCCAAGCTGGTCAACTGGGACTTCGTCGCCAAGAACTTCGGCTGATTCCGGGGTCCCTCAACGCCGACCCATGCAGTTTGTGTAAATAGTCTGCTGGCCGCTTGGATCGAAATGCCCCGCAAGAGCGGGGCATTTTCATTGGGCGAGCGATTGCCCCCAGGGACTCAGCCCTGCAGCGCCTGGAGCATCGTAGTTGAGGTGGTGGTTTGCACAGTGCCGCCAGCGAGCTTGCGGCAGGCGATCAGCGCTTGCCGGCCGCGAACAGTTCGCCGCCGAGCTTCGCGCCTTTCTTGATGTTCTTCTTGGCGAACCAGCCCTGGTTCATTTCGAGCACGTAGCGCACCGGCTCCTGGGAGCAGTGCGTGCTCTCGGTCATGGGCTGCATGTCGGCGAGGTTGACAATGCGGCCGTCGTCGGCAACGAAGGCGGCGGTCAGCGGCAGGATCGTGTTGCGCATCCAGAAGCACTGCGTGGCGGGCTGCTCGAACACGAAGATCATGCCCTCGGCCTGGGGCATTTCCTTGCGGAACATCAGGCCAATCTCGCGTTGAAGAGGGGTTTGCGCGACCTGCGCGTCGATCTTGTACAGGCCTACCGACAGTTGCGTGCGCGGCAGGTCGGTCTGGGGTTGCTGCTGGGCATGCGCCTGCATCATGAACGATGCGGATACGAGAAGAAGGGCGGCGAGACGCTTGAGCATCGGACGACTCTTTCAGGGCGGGGCCAGGGCCCAGCCTGGATAAAAAATGCCCGCTGATGCGGGCATTGCGGGTGAGCTTGGAAGCTTACACCTTCTTGGCAGCGGCCGTGTGGGCCTTGGCCACGTGGCGAACCTTGTGCTTCTTGGCGGCTGCATGCTTCTTGACCGAAGCGTGCTTGGCGGCCTTGGCAGCGGGGGCGGGAGCAGCCGTGGTGGGTTCGGCTTGTTGAGCGAAAGCGCCGACTGCGAAGAGACCGGCGACCAGGGCTGCGAGCAGCTTGTTCATGAACATATCCTTTGAAATTCGTTGATCTGGATTGCCCTCCCTGCGGAAGGTAGACATTCAACGGAGGCCGTCTCGCGCGGTTGACAGCCAGGCGGACGCCGCAGGCGAAAAAAAGCGCTCCGAAGAGCGCTTCTTTTGCGGGGCAGGCCGAATTACTTCGGGGTGCCGCCTTGGGTCGACTTGCGCTTGACGCTGCCGTCCTTGTTGCGACGGCGCTGGTCGCGGGTTTCAGCGCGCTTCTCGCCAGAGGCTGCAGCCTTGTCGGCACCGATGGCGCCGCCTTCGGGGGTCTTGGCTTCGTCGCCAGCCGGAGCCTTGACCTGGCCAGCGGGCTTGGCAGCCTTCTTGGCTTCGGCGCGTTGCTGCGACTTGCTGTTGGTGGCGTTGCCTTGCTCGGGCGTCGTGCCGGCCGGGTTCTGGGCGTAGGCGCCAGCGGCGAACAGGCCAGCGATCATGACTGCGAGAATTTTGCTCATTGATGATTCCTCTATCGAGAATTGGTTGGAAACGCCTCCCGGCGAGCAGAAGGTCAGCCACTAACGAGGCCATTGGCCCGTCGGTTGACAAACGCTTGCTGATGGGTTGCGTCTAAAATGTACAGCGATTTGTTAACCGGCTGTACAGCGGAATGCGCGCTGTGTCTGAATTCGCTGACAGTCGTCAAAATTACGTCAATCCCGGAGCCGTCCCCTCTCATGACCAGTTATCAGCACATCAAAGTCCCGACCGAAGGTCAGAAGATCACGGTCAACGCCGACAACTCTCTCAATGTGCCTGACCAACCGATCATCCCCTTCATCGAGGGCGACGGAACCGGACTGGACATCACGCCGGTGATGCTCAAGGTGGTGGACGCTGCCGTGGCCAAGGCCTACGGCGGCAAGAAGAAGATCCACTGGATGGAGGTCTACGCGGGCGAGAAGTCGACCAAGGTCTATGGCCCCGACGTCTGGCTTCCCGAGGAAACGCTGCACGCCGTGCGCGACTACGTGGTTTCCATCAAGGGCCCGCTGACCACGCCCGTCGGCGGCGGTATCCGCTCGCTGAACGTCGCGCTGCGCCAGGAACTCGACCTCTACGTCTGCCTGCGCCCGATCCAGTATTTCGAAGGCGTTCCGAGCCCGGTGCGCGAGCCGCACAAGACCAACATGGTGATCTTCCGCGAGAACTCGGAAGACATCTACGCCGGCATCGAGTTCGAGGCCGAGAGTGAAAAAGCCAAGAAGCTCATCAAGTTCCTGCAGGACGAGATGGGCGTCAAGAAGATCCGCTTCCCCAATACCTCGGGTATCGGTGTCAAGCCGGTGTCGCGCGAAGGCACCGAGCGCCTCGTGCGCAAGGCGTTGCAATACGCGATCGACAACGACAAGCCCAGCGTGACCCTGGTGCACAAGGGCAACATCATGAAGTTCACCGAAGGTGGCTTCCGTGACTGGGGCTACGGCCTGGCCGCCAAGGAGTTCGGCGCCGAGCTGATCGACGGCGGCCCGTGGATGAAATTCAAGAACCCGAAGTCGGGCAAGGAGATCACCGTCAAGGACAGCATCGCCGATGCGTTCCTGCAACAGATCCTGCTGCGTCCTGCCGAGTACAGCGTGATCGCCACGCTCAACCTCAACGGCGACTACGTGTCCGACGCCCTGGCCGCGCAGGTCGGCGGCATCGGCATCGCCCCGGGCGCGAACCTGAGCGATACCGTCGCCATGTTCGAGGCCACCCACGGCACGGCCCCCAAGTACGCCGGCAAGGACTACGTGAACCCCGGTTCCGAGATCCTTTCGGCCGAAATGATGCTGCGTCACATGGGCTGGAAGGAGGCCGCCGACCTGATCATCAGCTCGATGGAAAAATCCATCGCCAGCAAGAAGGTCACCTACGACTTCGCCCGCCTGATGGACGGCGCCACGCAGGTGAGCTGCTCGGGCTTCGGTCAGGTGATGATCGACAACATGTAATTGCCGCGCGCTTCGACGCCTTGCGGCGTCGCGGCAACACATGGGGCCCTTGAACTTCCGGAAGGAATTCAAGGGCTTTTTATTGCTTCTTCGACCGGCGCGAAGCAGGCTTTTTTGCCTAAAACTCTTTGCTGATGCAGCCCGGTGCAATACTGTCGCAAGCGCCGCAAACCCCTTGAATTGTCGGATACGCGCCACCACTCTTTTTTGCTCGGCACGGCGCTTGCACGCTCTATAGAATGATTTTCATGGCAACGAGAATTCCAAAAACTCCCAGTACTCCGCCGGCCCAGAAACCGGCCGGGGACGACGGAGATTCGGTCGTTCTGGAGCGCCGGCCGCAAAAGACCGCGCCGCCCCAGATGTACCAGGTTGTGATGCTGAACGACGACTACACGCCAATGGAGTTCGTGATCGTCGTGCTGCAGGAATATTTCAGCAAGGATCGCGAAACCGCGACCCAGATCATGCTCAAGATCCACCTCGATGGCCGGGGCGTCTGTGGGGTCTATTCCCGCGACATGGCGGCCACCAAGGTCAACCAGGTAATGGAAGCCGCCCAGCAGGCGGGGCACCCGCTCCAGTGCGTCAGTGAACCTGTTGCATGAACCAGTTGAATTGCGCAAGCTCCAACCCATCTGAGAACTTATTTACAGCAAGGCAAAAGGAAATCACATGATTGCCCAGGAACTGGAAGTCAGCTTGCACATGGCCTTCGTAGAGGCCCGGCAGCAGCGCCACGAGTTCATTACCGTGGAACATCTGCTGCTCGCTTTGCTGGACAACCCGAGCGCCGCGGAAGTTCTGCGCGCCTGCTCGGCCAACGTCGACGACCTGCGGGCGTCGCTCACCAACTTCATCAAGGACAACACGCCCCAGGTGGCGGGTACCGACGATGTAGACACCCAGCCGACCCTGGGTTTCCAGCGCGTCATCCAGCGCGCCATCATGCATGTGCAGTCCACCGGCAACGGCAAGAAGGAAGTCACCGGCGCCAACGTGCTGGTCGCGATCTTCGGCGAGAAGGACTCGCACGCCGTGTACTACCTGCACCAGCAGGGCGTCACCCGCCTCGACGTGGTGAACTTCATCGCCCACGGCATCAAGAAGAGCGATCCGCCGGAAGCCGTCAAGGGCAGCGGTGAAGCTCCCTCGGGCGAAGGCGAGGAGGGCGGCGGCGAGCGCAACGAGAAGGCATCGCCGCTCGAGCAGTTCACGCAAAACCTCAACCAGATGGCCAAGGACGGCAAGATCGATCCGCTGATCGGCCGTGAGTACGAGGTCGAGCGCGTCATCCAGATCCTGTGCCGCCGGCGCAAGAACAACCCGCTGCTGGTGGGTGAAGCTGGCGTGGGCAAGACCGCCATCGCCGAGGGCCTCGCATGGCGCATCACGCAGGGCGACGTGCCGGAAATCCTGGCCGAGTCGAACGTGTTCTCGCTCGACATGGGCGCGCTGCTGGCCGGCACCAAGTACCGCGGCGACTTCGAACAGCGCCTGAAGGGCGTTCTCAAGTCGCTCAAGGACAAGCCGAACGCCATCCTGTTCATCGACGAGATCCACACCCTGATCGGTGCGGGCGCGGCTTCGGGCGGCACGCTCGATGCGTCGAACCTGCTCAAGCCGGCGCTGTCCAGCGGCCAGCTCAAGTGCATCGGCGCGACCACCTTCACCGAATACCGCGGCATCTTCGAAAAGGACGCGGCCCTGTCGCGCCGTTTCCAGAAGGTCGACGTGGTCGAGCCCTCGGTTCAGGAAACCGTCGACATCCTCAAGGGCCTGAAGTCGCGCTTCGAGGAACACCATGGCGTGAAGTACGCCGTGGCGGCCCTGCAGGCCGCGGCCGAGCTCAGCGCCAAGTACATCAATGACCGTCACCTGCCCGACAAGGCGATCGACGTCATCGACGAAGCTGGTGCTGCCCAGCGCATCCTGCCGCCGAGCAAGCGCAAGAAGACCATCAGCAAGACCGAAGTCGAGGAAATCGTCGCGAAGATCGCGCGCATTCCCCCGGCCAACGTCAGCAACGACGACCGCAGCAAGCTGCAGACCATCGAGCGCGACCTCAAGAGCGTGGTGTTCGGCCAGGACAAGGCACTCGAAGTGCTCGCCTCGGCGGTCAAGATGGCGCGTTCGGGCCTGGGCAAGGGCGACAAGCCGATCGGCTCGTTCCTGTTCTCCGGCCCCACCGGTGTCGGCAAGACCGAAGCCGCGAAGCAGCTCGCCTACATCATGGGCATCGAGCTGATCCGCTTCGACATGTCGGAATACATGGAGCGTCACGCGGTGAGCCGCCTGATCGGCGCGCCTCCGGGCTACGTCGGTTTCGACCAGGGCGGCCTGCTGACCGAAGCTGTCACGAAGAAGCCGCACGCGGTGCTGCTGCTCGACGAAATCGAGAAGGCGCACCCGGACATCTTCAACGTGCTGCTGCAGGTCATGGACCATGGCACGCTGACCGACAACAACGGGCGCAAGGCCGACTTCCGCAACGTCATCATCATCATGACGACGAACGCGGGCGCCGAGACCATGAACAAGGCGACCATCGGCTTCACCAACCCGCGCCAGGCGGGCGACGAAATGGGCGACATCAAGCGCCTGTTCTCGCCCGAATTCCGCAACCGGCTGGACGCCATCGTCAACTTCAAGGCGCTCGACGAACAGGTCATCCTGCGCGTGGTCGACAAGTTCCTGCTGCAGCTGGAAACCCAGCTCGGCGAGAAGAAGGTGGAAGTCACCTTCAGCGACAAGCTGCGCAAGCACCTGGCGAAGAAGGGCTTCGATCCGCTGATGGGCGCTCGCCCGATGCAGCGCCTGATCCAGGACACGATCCGTCGTGCACTGGCCGACGAGCTGCTGTTCGGACGCCTCACCGACGGTGGCCGCCTCGAAGTCGACCTCGACGACAAGGACGAAGTGCTGCTCGACATCCAGCCGATTCCGAAGAAGGAAGGCAAGCAGAAGCCCGAAGCAGAGGAAGCTGCAGCAGGCTGAATGAGCCCGCAGCGGTTTCTGGAATGAAGTCAAAGGCCGGTAGCATCGCTACCGGCCTTTTTCTTTTGGGCCGGCCCTCTCGCACAGCCATTCCAATCGCCTTTTCGCCTTGATCCTCCCCGAACTCAGCCACGAATGGAAAACCGGCCTCTCCCTGGCGTGGAGCGGCTACATCGCGGTGTTGTCGGTCTGGATCGTGATGCAGAAGCGCGCCCCGGTCTCGACGATGAGCTGGATTCTCTCGCTGGCGCTGCTGCCGTTCGCGGGCTTCGTCGTCTATTACTTTCTCGGGCCGCAGCGGCTGAAAAAGCAGCGCCTGAAGCGCCTGCGCAGCCGCGCCGGTGCCTCCGCCCAGGCCGACGTGGCTCGGCTGCGCGATGCGGCTCAGAACGCGCCGCCGGCGCTGCAGCAGATGGCCAAGCTGGGCACCGCGACCTGCGGCCTGCCGGTGTCCAGCGCGCTCGACGTCGAACTGCTCTCGGGCGGCGCACGCACCTTCGACGCGATCTTCGACGCCGTGCGCGCCGCGCGGAACCACATCCACCTCGAGTACTACATCTTCGAGCCCGACCGCATCGGCACCGCGCTGCGCGATCTGCTGATCGAGCGCGCGAAGGAGGGCGTGACGGTGCGCCTGCTGATCGATGCGCTTGGCTCCAAGCGCATCGGCCGCAAGTTCATGGCGCCGATGCTCGAAGCGGGCGTGAAGGTGGCGCTGTTCCACGACACCAAGATCGGCCGGCGCCTGCGCCCGGTGACCAACTACCGCACCCACCGCAAGATCGTGGTGTGCGACGGCCGCATCGGCTTCACGGGCGGCGTGAACATCACCGACGAAGAAGACAAGCGCACCAACCCCGACGCCTACCACGACGTGCACCTGCGCATCGAGGGCAGCGCTGTGCGCTGGCTGCAGACCACCTTCCTGGAAGACTGGACCTACGCCACCGGCGAAGACCCGCGTGGCATGGATGACGCGCTGAATGCCATGCTGCCGCAGCTGGAGGCCGGCGACATTCCGGTGCAGATCGTCACCAGCGGCCCCGACAGCCCGATGGAGGCCATCCACCGCATGCACGTCGAGGCAATCCATTCGGCCACGCACCGCGCCTGGCTCACCACGCCGTACTTCGTGCCGGGCGAGCCCGCGCTGATGGCGCTCACCAGCGCCGCGCTGCGCGGCGTCGACGTGCGCCTGTTGGTGCCGCGCCGCAGCGACTCGGCCATCGTGAGCGCCGCCGCGCGCTCGTATTTCGACGAGCTGATCGCCGCCGGCGTGAAGGTCTGGGAGTACAAGGCGCGCATGCTGCATTCCAAGACCCTGGTGGTGGACGACCATTGCGCGATGATCGGCACCGCCAATTTCGACAACCGCAGCTTCCGCCTCAATTTCGAGGTCTGCGCGGTGGTCTACGGTCCCGAGCTGACCCGCCCGCTGGCGGCGCAGTTCGAGGCCGACCTGCACAGTTCCGGCGCGGTGCGCGCCAACCGGCACCAGGGTTTCTGGCGCCGCCTCGGCGACGCCATCGCGCGCCTGTTTTCACCCTTGCTCTGAATGAACCACACCTTTCTCTGGCACGACTACGAAACCTTCGGCGCGGTGCCGCGCCGCGACCGCCCCTCGCAGTTCGCGGCCATCCGAACCGACGCCGAGCTCAACGAGGTCGGCGAGCCGCTGATGATCTACTGCAAGCCCGCGCCGGACTACCTGCCCAGTCCCGAGGCCTGCCTGATCACCGGCATCACGCCGCAGGTGTGCCTGGAGCGCGGCATTCCCGAGCACGAGTTCGCCGCGCACATCGAGAAAGCCTTCTCCCAGCCCGGCACCATCGGCGTGGGCTACAACACCATCCGCTTCGACGACGAGGTCACGCGCTTCCTGTTCTGGCGCAACCTGATCGACCCGTACGCGCGCGAGTGGCAGAACGACTGCGGCCGCTGGGACCTGCTCGACGTGGTGCGCCTGACCTACGCGCTGCGCCCCGACGGCATCGAATGGCCGAAGAAGGAAGACGGCAAGCCCAGCTTCAAGCTGGAGGACCTGGCGCGCGCCAATGGCCTGCTGCACGAATCGGCGCACGATGCCTTGTCGGACGTGCGCGCCACTATCGCGCTGGCCCGGCTCATCCGTGACAAGCAGCCCAAGCTGTTCGACTTTGCATTCGGCCTGCACAGGAAGGACCGCGTCGCCGCCGAGCTGGGCCTGCCCGCGACACGCGAGACTGCGAAGCCCTTCCTGCACGTCTCGGGCATGTTCCCGGTCGAGCGTGGCTGCCTCGCCGTGATGTGGCCGCTGGCCAGCCATCCCACCAACAAGAACGAGCTGCTGGCCTGGGACCTGGCTCATGACCCGAGCGAGCTGCGCGACATCGACGTCGAAACGCTGCGGCTTCGCCTCTTCACCCGCACGGCCGACCTGCCGGAGGGCGTGGTGCGCCTGCCGATCAAGGGCGTGCACCTCAACAAGTCGCCGATGGTGGTTGGCAATCTGCGCACGCTCGCGGCGCCCATGGCCGAGCGCTGGGGCGTCGACCTCGAGGCGGCGATGCGCCACGCGGCCATCGCGCGCGACCTGCCCGACATGAGCGCCATCTGGTCGCAGGTCTACGCCCGTCCCAAGGAGGCCACGCCCGACGTCGACGAAGACCTGTACGGCGGCTTCGTCGGCAACGCCGACCGGCGGCGCCTGAACCAGCTGCGCGGCCTGTCGCCCGAGGAGCTGGCCAAGGACCGCACAGGCTTCGACGATGGCCGGCTCGACGAAATCCTCTTTCGCTACCGCGCGCGCAACTGGCCGGAGCTGCTGAACGAAGACGAGACCGAGCGCTGGGAAGCCCTGCGTGTCGCAAAGCTCTTCAAGGGCGAGGGCGGGGCGCGCACCATCGAGATGCTGTTCAGCGAGGTCGACGCCCTCTCCGAGAACGCCGATGAGCGCGGAGAAGAGATCCTCGGCGCGCTCTACGAATACGCCGAGGCCATCGCGCCCGAGGCCTGATCGACGCAACGACACAGCGGAGCGCCCAGCCCATGAGCCTGACGATCAACGCCGAACTGTCGAAGGGGCTCGAAAGCTACGGGCTCTTCCTCTCGGAGAGCTGCCTGCTGCCGACGCCGTTTCGCTTCGAGACACCGGTGCGCATTTGGCACTCGGCGCAGCTGCATGCCGGCTGCTCCGTCGGCGCGTATACGAGCATCTCGCCCGGCGCGCTGCTCGTCGACGTGCGCATCGGGCGCTATTGCTCCATCGGCGATGGCGTGCAGACCCTGTCGGACCATCCGGCCGACTGGTTCACCACGCACATGCTGGCCTACGCGCCGAATTTTCCGGAGCCGTACCGGCACCAGTCCGTCGGGCAGTTCCCCTCGCACTCGCCGGTGACCATCGGCAACGACGTGTGGATCGGTTCGCGCGTCAGCCTCAAGAGCGGCATCACCATCGGCGATGGCGCGGTGATCGGCGCGGGTGCGGTGGTGACGCGCGATGTGGCGCCTTTCACTGTCGTGGGCGGCGTGCCGGCACGGGTGATCCGCCAGCGCTTTCCCGACGCGCTGGTCGAACGCATCCGCGCCTGTCCCTGGTGGGACTGGGACCTGCGCACGCTGGCGCTCGACTGGCAGAACCCCGGAGCCGCCCAGTCGAAGCTGGAGGAGGCCGTTGCCGAAAACCGCCTTTCGCGCTGGAATCCCGGCTGGCGGCTGCTCGAGCGTGGCCAGCCGCCCGCCGAGGGTCAGCCCGCGCCGCTGGTCTTTCTGCCGGGCTGAAAAAGATTGATGCAAGGAGGTGTGCGCATGACGACAACGACAGCCACTTTGTCTCCTGTCCGCGCAGCGCTGGCGGCCGCCGTGACGGCGCTGGCGCTGGCCCTGGCCGGCTGCGGCACCTTGCCGCCTCCGGGCTCCGGCGGCGCAAGGGCCTGCGGAAGCGGCTTCGAGACCTTCGAGCGCGACACGCTGTACTTCGGCCGAGCCATTCCCTCTGGCGGCCAGGTGTCGGACGCCGAGTGGACCGCCTTTCTGGACAGCACCGTGACGCCCGCCTTTCCGCAGGGCCTGACGGTGATCGATGCGGCCGGACAGTGGCGCGGCGTGTCGGGCGAGGTGGTGCGCGAGCGCTCCAAGCTGGTCGTGCTGCTGCATGCGCGCAGCGAGAAGGACGACGCGGCCATCGCCACCATCGTCGGCACCTACCGCCAGCGCTTCGCGCAGGAAGCCGTGCTGCAGGAGCGGCAGGCGGTCTGCGTGCGGCTTTGAGCAGGCGGTCCGCCCCCGCCCGTCGCCCTAGAGCTTGATGCCGGCGGCCTTGACCGTCGGCCCCAGCACATCGACCTGCTCCTTGACGAAGCCGTTGAACGCGGCCACCGATTCCGGCTTGGCGACGATGCCCAGCTCGGTCAGCTTCTTCTGGATCTCGGGCATGACCAGCACCTCGTTGCAGGCGGTGTTGAGCCGGGCTACAACGTCCGCCGGCAATCTGGCGGGGCCCGAAAGACCGAAGAAGTTCTCGAGCACCAGCTTCGGCTGATGCAGCTCGACCATCGTCGGCACATCGGGCATCAGCGGCGAGCGCTGCGCGCCAGTCACCGCGAGCGGCACCAGCTGGCCGCTCTTGAAGAAGGGCACATACGAGGTGATGACGTCGATGCCCACCGGAATGGTGTTGGCGATCAGGTCGGTGCTCATCGGTGCGCCGCCGCGGTAGGGCACGTGCACCATGTTGAGCCCGGTGATCTTCTTCAGCAGCTCGCCGTGGATGTGGCCGATGGAGCCCGGGCCGCCCGAGCCGAAGTCCAGGTGGCCCTCCTTGCGTGCCATCGCTTCCAGGTCGGCATAGCTCTTCAGGCCCGACTGTTTGCTCGCCATGATCACCAGCGGCGCGGCGCCCAGGTAGGCGACGTGGGTGAAGCCCGTCACCGGGTCGTAGGGCTGCTTGTCGAGCGTGAAAGGGCCGAGCGCCACCGGCGTGGTGTTCGACAGCATCAGCATGTAGCCGTCGGCCGGCGACGCCGCCACCTGCGCGCCGCCGATGGTGCCGCCGGCACCGGGCTTGTTGTCTACCACCACGGGCTGCCCGAGCTTCTTCGCGAGCTGCTCGGCCATCACGCGGGCCAGCACGTCGCTGGAGCCGCCCGGCGGAAAGGTCACGATGATCTTGATCGCCCTGTCGGGCCATTGGGCGAAGGCGGGCAGGGCGGCCGAGGCGACGCCCGCGGCAAGAATCTGCAATGCGCCGCGGCGCGTGGAGTGAAGGTGTGGCATGGCGTTCTCCGCTGACGGACAAGAATGAGGCCTTTAGCAGGAATCGGGCCGCCGGCTTATGCTGGGCGGATGCTCGCCACACCAGCCGCGCAAGATGCGCACGATGCGCTCGCCGACTTCGCCACGCGCCACCGCAAGCTCTTCGTGCTCACCGGCGCGGGCTGCAGCACCGAATCGGGCATTCCCGACTACCGCGACGTCGACGGCGAATGGAAGCGCCCGTCGCCCGTCACCTACCAGGCCTTCATGGGCGAGGAATCCACGCGCAAGCGCTACTGGGCACGCAGCCTGATCGGCTGGCCGACGATGGCGGGTGCGCGGCCCGGCGCCGCACACCGCGCGCTGGCGAAGCTGGGTGACGCGGGCCGCGTCGGCCTGCTGCTCACGCAGAACGTCGACGGCCTGCACGAGGCCGCCGGCAGCCGCGGCGCCATCGACCTGCACGGGCGCATCGACACAGTGCGCTGCATGGGCTGCGAGCGGCGCACGCCGCGCTCCGAGCTGCAGATCGAACTGCGGCGGCGCAACCCGCGCTGGGCCGAGCTGGAGGCCCGTGCCGCGCCGGACGGCGACGCCGACCTCGAAGGCCGCGATTTCTCCACCTTCGACGTGCCCGCCTGTCCGCATTGCGGCGGCCTGCTCAAGCCCGACGTGGTGTTCTTCGGCGAGAGCGTGCCGAAGGAGCGCGTCACCGCCGCCTTCGCCGCGCTGGAAGAGGCCGACGCGGTGCTGGTGGCCGGTTCGTCGCTGATGGTCTATTCGGGCTTCCGCTTCGTGCAGGCGGCAGCCGCGGCGGGCAAACCGGTGGCGGCGGTGAACCTGGGGCGCACGCGGGCCGATGCGCTGCTGTCGCTGAAGGTCGAGCAACCCGTCGGCGAGGCGCTGACGGCACTTGCGCAGGAGCTTGCCTAGCTTCGGCTGGGCGTCCCGATCAGGGAACGGATGAAGGCATCCACCGCCGAGGTGTACGCGCCGGGCAGCCCCAGCTCGTCGTTGATCTGCGCGTGAGAAAGATCTTCCGGAACCACCTCCGCTCGTCCACCCGTTGCCCCGATGCGTGCCGCGAACTGCCGGGCCTGCGTGCAAGAGCCGTCGCGGCGCTGGGTGGAGCACACCAGCAGCATCGGCGGCGCGCCGGGCGCGAGCGCGTCGGTGGGCGACACGCTGCGCCAGAAGGCGGGGTCGCTGCCGAACACGCGGTCGTAGAAGGGCATGTGACGGCGCTGCATCAGCTCGGCCGTGTCGAGCGCCGCACTGTCGAGTGCCACCGTGCCGAGCCAGGGGCGGGCGCCCTGCTGGCGTGCGATGGAAGGCGATGCGCTGAGCAGCGCCACGAGGTGTGCGCCGGCCGAATGGCCCATGAGCACGATGCGGCCGGGGTCACCGCCCCAGGCCGGCGCGTTCGCCTGCGCGGTGGCGACGGCACGCGCCACGTCCTGCGCCTGCTGCATCACATCGACCTGCGGCACGAAGCGATAGCCCACCGAAACCAGGATGAAGCCCTGCTCGCGCACCCAGTGCTCGACCTTCCGGTCGACCACCGATGCGGCGGCCTTGTCGCCAAGCATCCAGGCGCCGCCGTGGACCATCACGAGCACTGGCGCGCCTTGCTGTGCCTTCGGCGGCAGGTAGACGTCCATCCGCTGCCGTGCGTCGGGGCCATAGGGGAGGTTGGCGAGCCGGCGCACGCCGGATGGCGCGGCCGGCGAACCGGACGGCTGCGCCGTTGCGGGGAAGAAGGCCATAAGGCACAGCCAGGCGGCGCAGATCTGCAGCAGACGCGTCATGACAAAGCTCCCGGTGGACCGAAAAGGGTCGAGATCTTCGCGCGCAAACCCTTGGCTTGCCGCAGGTCGCGGCCCAGGTTCGCCCATTCGTGGAATGCGATGCGCAGCGGGTTGTGGGTGAGCAGCGGCGTGGTCAGGCCATAGCGCAGCTGCACGCCGTCTCTTTCCTGCGCGAAGGTGCCGAACATCCGGTCGAACACGATCAGCACGCCGCCGTAGTTGCGGTCGAGGTATTCCAGGTTTGATGCGTGATGCACCTTGTGGTGCGTCGGCGTGTTCAGCACCCATTCGAGCGGCCCCAGGCGCGGCATCCACGGCGCGTGCAGCCAGAACTGGTAGAGCAGGTTGGCGGCCAGCGTGGCCACCGCCGCCAGCGGCGGAAACCCCAGCCACACGAGCGGCGCGAAGAACAGGGCGGTGCCGGTGAGCTTGCCCGTCCAGCCCAGGCGCAGTGCGGCGGCCAGCGTGAGTTCGTTGGGCGAGTGGTGGACCGCGTGCGTGGCCCAGAACCAGCGCACCCGGTGCGCCGCGCGGTGGTACCAGTAGTAGCAGAACTCCTGCCCCACGAAGAGCAGTGCAAAGGCCGCTGGCGTCGACAGCGAAATGGTGTCGACCCGGTTCGCATGCGCCCATGCCAGCACCGGCGCGGCAATCGACAGGCCCAGCGCGTCGACCGCGCGCCGGCCCACCGCGTCGGCCAGCGAGGCGCCGTAGGCACGCCAGTCGTAGGCCCGGCGCCGCACGAAGCTCTGTACCAGGCCTTCCAGCGTGGCCGCGGCCAGCACGAAGACAAGCAGGCCAGTCAGCCAGGCCGTGGCGCCGGGGCCCATGGATTCACGGATCGCATCGAAGGACATGGTGCTATCTCTGCCGCGTGCCGCGTTGCTGGGTCATGGCATAGGCCTCTATCTGCTGGATCGTCACGCTGCCCGCACGGGCACTGTCGATGGCGTCGAAGTTGCGGTAGACCCACGGCATCTTGCCACGGGCTTCGTCGCGGGTGAGGCGGCCGTCGACGTCGATGTCCGCGGCGCCGAAGCGCTTGTGCAGCTCGGTGCGCATCTGCGCGGCGCGGCCTGCATCGGGCGTCCGGGCGCAGGCGGCGAAGGACGCCGTTGCCAGCGCCAGCAGGAGGGCGTGACTGGTCTTCATGGTTTCTCTCCCCCGGCATCAACGGCAGGGAATGACCGCGCCGGCCGCGCTGTAGCAGGTGGCGCTGTGCGTCAGGCCGCTGCCGCTGCTGTAGCTGGTGCTGCTCTGCACGCTGTTGCCGGTGACGGCGCTCGTGGCGGTGGAGCTGCGGGTCTGGGTCAGGTTGCCCGATGCGTCGCGGCTCGCGCTGCCGCTGCTGGTCACGCTGCCGCGTGCGCCGGTCGCCGCGAAGCCGCTGCGGTGGCTGGCCGAACCGTCGGGGTTGACGGAAGTCGTGCCCGCACGCGCGGCGTAGCCTCCGTAGGGGCCGCGCACCGCCCGCATGTTCGTGGCGGTGGTGCCGCCCGCAGAGTTGGGCCGCACCACGTGCCGGCTGGCCGCGCCGGCATCGGAGGCCGCGCTGGCCGCCAGCATCGCGCCGGCCAGCATGGCGGAGGTGGACAGGGAAAGAACGCGCTTCATGTTCGGAACTCCTCGCAGTACCGGCCCCGCACCTCGCGAGGCCATGGCGGCGACTGTGGCCGCGAGATGTGAGCCAGCCATGGCGCGGGCAGGTGCGTTCATGACAATCCGTGAGCGCTTCTCCGGATCGTGTCATCGTTTGTCATGATTTCCCGCGCGACCGGGCAGCGCGGCCGCCGTTACGATCCGCCGCATGACCGAAGCGCTGGCCCGTATCCTGATTGCCGACGACGAGGCCGACCTGCGCGCGCTGCTGCAGCGCTACCTGGGCGACCAGGGCTATGCCGTGCGCACCGTCGAGAGCGCACAGCCGCTCGACAAGCTGCTCGCGCGCGAGCGTTTCGACGTGCTGGTGCTCGACGTCATGATGCCGGGCGAGGACGGCCTGGCCGTGTGCCGACGGCTGCGCGCCCAGGGCGAGACTATTCCCATCCTCATGCTCACCGCGCGCGGCGACCCGGTCGACCGCATCGTCGGCCTCGAGATGGGCGCCGACGACTACTTGCCCAAGCCTTTCAACCCGCGCGAACTTCTGGCGCGCATCCAGGCGCTGGTGCGCCGCCAGCGCATGCTGGGCGCGCACGCCGGGCCCGTGCCCGCGCAGGAAAGCGTGCGCTTCGGCATGTTCACGCTGCACCTCGGAGAGCGGCGCCTCGAACGCGAATCGGACGGCATGAAGGAAAACATTCCGCTGACCACCGGCGAATTCGCCCTGCTGCAGGCGCTGGCGCTCAACGCCAACCGGCCGCTGGGCCGCGAGCGCCTGATCGAGCTGGCCCACGGCCGTGACCATGAAGCGACCGACCGCAGCATCGACGTGCAGGTGATGCGGCTGCGCAAGCTGATCGAGGCCGACTCCGCGCAGCCGCGCCACATCCGCACTGTCTGGGGCGTGGGCTACCTGTTCGTGCCATGAGAGGCGCGCCATGAAGTTCCTTCCCCGCAGCCTGTTCGGACGCAATGCGCTGCTGATCGTCCTGCTGATCGTGCTGGGCCAGCTCGGCGGTGCGCTGCTGCTTCGCGAGATGGTGCTCAAGCCCCGCCTGGACCAGATCGCCGAAAGCGTGGCGCGCAATGTGGACGCGATCCGCTCCGGCCTGCTGGCGCTGCCACCCGCGCAGCGGCCGGCCTTCGTCGAGGGTTTCAACCGCCAGGCGCTGGCTGGCCGGGCCGATCGTGCAAGGCGGGCGAGCGAGGCGGGTGAGGGCCTGCGCCCGATGCTCACGCCGCTGGAGCGCAGCTTCGTGCGCTCGGTGTCGGCGCGCATCGCCAGCCTCGGTGTCGAGGCCGTCTGGCGCCGCGAGGAGGACGGCGGCCTCGCCCTGAGGCTCACGCTCGACGGCAGCGAGCACTGGATCGTGATGCCGGGCGTGCTGCCGGCGCGCGAGTTCACGGGGGCGCTGGTGGCGGTGTCGATAGGCAGCGCGCTGCTCGCCCTGGCGGGAGCGCTGTGGTTCCAGCGCCGGCTCAACAGGCCGCTGGTGCGCGTGGTGCAGGCCGCGCAGACGCTGGCTGGGGGCCGCGAGCCCCTGCCGCTGCCCGAAGACGGCCCGACCGAAGTGGCGACCGTGAGCCGCAGCTTCAATCAACTGGTGAGCAGCCTGCGCCAGACTGAACGCGAGCGCGCCCTGATGCTGGCCGGCATCTCCCACGACCTTCGCACACCGCTCACCAAGCTGCGCCTGGGAGTGGAAATACTGCGCGAGCGCATGGAGCCTGAACTCGTGAGCAGCATGACGCGCAGCGTGGAGGAAATGGACGCCATCGTGGGCCAGTTTCTCGACTTTGCGCGAAGCGAGGGGGACGAGAGGCCGGTAGCGACGTCGCTCGACGACATGGCACGCTCGCTGGCGGCAGCCTGCGCCGACCATGGCCGCCCGGTGGCGCTGCAGTTGGGCGGCGTGCCCGCGCTCGCGTTGCGCCCGCAAGCCATGCGGCGCGCCATCGGCAACCTGATCGAGAACGCCTGGCGGCACGGCAGGCCGCCGGTCACGCTGTCGACCAGGGTGGATGGAAAAGAGGTGATCGTCGAGGTCATCGACCGTGGCGATGGCATCGATCCCCGCGAGGTCGACGAGCTCAGGCAGGCATTCCGTCGCGGTCAGGCTGACCGCAGCGGCGTGGCCGGCGCGGGTCTCGGCCTGGCGATCGTGCAGCGCGTCGCGCAGGCACACGGCGGGTGGCTCGAACTCGAGACGCCGCCCGGTGCGGGCCTGCATGCACGGCTGCGCTTGCCGATGCAGATCGTGCCGGGCGGCACGTAGCCTTCGGACTCAGCCCTGGCGCTTCGGCACCATCCAGCTCGTCGAGTCACTCCGGCCGGGAAGGTGCAGGCTGGCCGTGGCGGCCGGCGTCTCGGCCAGCAGGCGACCCTTGCGGAAGACCTTGAGCCGCGCGGCGCGCAGGCGGATCGCTTCGACCGCATCGCGCGCCTGCAGCAGCACGAAGCTGGCGTCGCACCCGGCCTCGAGGCCGTAGTTCTCCAGGTGCATCACGCGCGCGGCGTTGGTCGTCACCGCCTCGAAGCACTGGCGGATGCCTTCCTGGCTGGTCATCTGCGCCACATGCAGGCCCATGTGCGCCACTTCGAGCATGTCGCCCGAGCCCATGCCGTACCACGGGTCCATCACGCAGTCGTGGCCGAAGGCGACGTTCACGCCGGCCGCCATGAGTTCGGGCACGCGCGTCATGCCGCGGCGCTTGGGGTAGGTGTCGTGGCGGCCCTGCAGCGTGATGTTGATGAGCGGGTTCGACACCACCGACACGCCGCTTTCGGCGATCAGCGGCAGCAGCTTGCTCACGTAGTAGTTGTCCATCGAGTGCATCGAGGTGCAGTGCGAGCCCGTCACGCGGCCCTGCAGGGCCAGGCGCCGGGTCTCGAAGGCCAGCGTCTCGATGTGGCGCGAGAGCGGGTCGTCCGACTCGTCGCAGTGCATGTCGACCAGCTTGCCCCGGTCGGCCGCGATCTCGCACAGCAGCTTCACGCTCGCCGCGCCGTCCGCCATGGTGCGTTCGAAGTGCGGAATGCCGCCGACCACGTCCACGCCCTTGTCGAGCGCGCGCTCCAGGTTTTCGACGCCGCCGGGCGAGCGCAGCACACCGTCCTGCGGAAAGGCGACCAGCTGCAGGTCGAGATACGGCGCCACCTTGCGCTTGACCTCCAGCAGCGCATCGACCGCCAGCAGGCTGGGGTCGCTGGTGTCCACATGCGAGCGCACCGCCAGCAGTCCCTTGGCCACCGCCCAGTCGCAGTACGCCAGCGCGCGCTCGATGAGCGCGTCGGCCGTCAGCAGCGGCTTCAGCTCGCCCCACAGCGCGATGCCTTCGAGCAGCGTGCCGCTCTGGTTGACGCGCGGCAGGCCGTAGCTCAGCGTGGCGTCCATGTGGAAATGCGGATCGACGAAGTGGGGC
Source organism: Variovorax sp. TLI9-5A (assembly GCF_056867935.1). Lineage (NCBI taxonomy): Bacteria > Pseudomonadati > Pseudomonadota > Betaproteobacteria > Burkholderiales > Comamonadaceae > Variovorax > Variovorax sp. TLI9-5A. The sequence goes on from NZ_CP200310.1 coordinate 3,485,170, forward strand.
GCGAGCAGCAGGCCTTGCGCGTCGAGCTTTTCGTGCGCCGGCGCATCGAGGCCGGGCGTGACTTCGGCGATGCACCCGTCCTGCACGGCGACCGACATGCCGGTGCGGCCGTCGGGGAGGGTGGCGTTGGTGATGAGGAGGTCGAGCATCGTGGCGGCCTTTGCGTGTTCTGTTGTCGATCGGGCGCGAGGGCTTCAGCGCGTGTTCTGCGCCCGGTACCGGTATTGCCCCGGCGCCGGCCCGACCTCGATGGTCACGCGGCGCAGCTTCTCGTCGTGCCCCGAATCGGCCTTGGCTGTCACCACGATGCCGCGTGGCGTGGCGCGGCAGGTGAGGTCGGACAGCGAGATTTCCGCGTGGTCGTTGTCGAGTTCTGCAATTGCCACCGTGTGCTCGGCGCGCAGGCCGCCGTTGGCGTCGCGCGTCATCCATTGCACGTAGAGGAAGGACTGGGCGTACTGCTCGGCGTGCACCACCCGGTAGGTGCCCTGGTGGTCCTTGCCCCAGGTGCCGCACATCTGCACCCAGGTCACGGCGTCGGCCGTGCTGAAGGCCTCGTAGCCGTAGTTCATGCCCAGTGCGCGCGCGGCGTTCGTGCCGCCCAGCGCCAGCAGCGCCGCGAGCAGGGCGCCTCGAGCGACGGTGGCGGTCCTGGTGGTCATCAGCGTTCCCCCTTGCGGTACGGTTTCATCAGCGCCTGCGGGTAGCTTGCCTTGCGTGCCACCAGCACCAGCGCCAGGATCGACAGCAGGTAGGGCAGCATCAGGTAAAGCTGATACGGCAGCACGGCGTCGCCGGATTGTTGCAGCCGCAGCTGGAGTGCATCGAAGAAGGCGAACAGCAGCGCGCCCAGCAGGGCCTTGCCCGGCCGCCACGAGGCGAACACCACCAGCGCCACGCAGATCCAGCCGCGCCCGTTCACCATGTTGAAGAAGAAGGCGTTGAAGGCCGACAGCGTGAGGAAGGAGCCCGCCATGCCCATCAGCGCCGAGCCCGCGACGATGGCGCCGGTGCGCGTGGCCGCGACCGTCACGCCCTGGCTTTCCGCCGCCTGCGGGTTCTCGCCGGCCATGCGCAGCGCGAGGCCCAGCGGCGTGCGGTACAGCACCCAGCCCACCACCGGCACCAGCAGCAGCGCGAACAGGGTGAGCGCTGTCTGCGCGTTGAGGATCGGGATGGGCAGCCAGTCCATCGGCGCGAAGGGCGTGATGGTCGGCGGCGTGTTCACCTTGGGAAAGCTCACTCGGTAGCCGAAGTAGCTCAGCGCGGTCGCCAGCAGCGTGATGCCCAGCCCCGAGACGTGCTGCGAGAGCGCCAGCCCGACAGTCAGGAAGGCATGCAGCAGCCCGAACACCATGCCCGCGAGCGCGGCCACGCCGACGCCCACCCACAGCGGCGCGCCCGCATACACCGCGAGCCATCCGGTGAAGGCGCCCGCGACCATGATCCCCTCGATGCCGAGGTTGAGCACCCCCGCGCGCTCGCACAGCAGCACGCCGAGCGTGCCGAGGATGAGCGGCGTGGCGATGCGCAGCACCGCGACCCAGAAGGCGGCGTTGGAAAGAATGTCGAGGAGGTCGCTCATTTCGTCATCCTCACCCGGTACTGCGTGAGCAGCGTCGCCACCAGCACCGCGATCAGCGAGGCCGCGACGATCACGTCGGCGATGTAGGTCGGCACGCCCACCGCGCGGCTCATGGTGTCGGCGCCGACCAGCACGCCCGCCACGAACACGGCGGCGGCGATCACGCCCAGCGGATGCAGCCCCGCCAGCATCGCGATCACGATGCCGGTGTAGCCGTAGCCCGGCGACATGTCGAGCGTCACGTAGCTCGTGCGGCCCGCCACCTCTATGGCTCCCGCCAGCCCGGCAAGCGCGCCCGAGAGCAGCGCCACCATCACCACCGTGCGCGTCACCGGCACGCCCGCGAAGGCTGCGGCGCGCGCGTTCGCACCCACGGCGCGGATGTCGAAGCCCAGCACCGTGTACTTGAAGATCGCCCACACCATCACCGCGAGCGACACGGCCCACAACAGGCCGGTGTGCACCCGCGTCTGCGCGACGAGCTTGCCCAGCTCCAGGTCGGACTGCAGCGACACGCTCTGCGGCCAGCCCATGGCGCTCGGGTCTTTCATGGGCCCGTCGAGCAGCGCCGACACGCCCAGCAGCACGATGAAGTTGATCAACAGCGTGGTCACGACCTCGTCCACGCCGAGCCGGTTCTTCATGAGCGCCGGGCCCAGCAGCATCAGCGCCCCCGCGATGGCGGCGGCCAGCATCATCAAGGGAAACAGCAGCCACGGCGACAGTTCGAAGCCGGTGCCGCCATGCATGCCGCCCACGGCGACGGCGGCCAGTGCGCCGGCATAGAGTTGCCCCTCGGCGCCGATGTTGAAGAGCCGCGCCTTGAAGGCGACCGTGGCCGCCAGCCCGGTGAGGATCAGTGGAATGGCGCGCGTCAGCGTCTCGCTCCAGGCGAACACCGAGCCGAAGCCGCCCTGAAGCAGAAGCGCGTAGGTGCGGCCGACCGGCGCACCGGCCCACAGCACGAGCAGCGCGCTGATCGCCATCGTGAAGACGATCGCGCCGATAGGCGCGAGCACCAGCGCCGTGCGCGAGGTTTCATGGCGTCGTTCGAGCCGCATCATGACGAGGCTCCCTTCGCGGGAGTCGCTGCCGCGCCGGCCATGGCCAGCCCGATGGCCTCGCGCGTCCATGCAGAGGCCGGGCGCGCTTCGCCCAGCCGGCCGCCGTGCATCACGGCCACGCGGTCGCCCAGCGCGAGCACTTCGTCGAGGTCGTCGGAAATCACCAGCACCGCCGCGCCGGCATCGCGCGCGGCGATCAGCTGCTGCTGCACGTAGGCGACGGCGCCGATGTCCAGGCCCCAGGTGGGCTGGTGGGCGACGATAAGGCGCGGTGCGCGGTTCGGGTGCTTCCTGTCGGCCTTGTCCTGGCTGGAGTCCGGCTCGGGTTGTTCGGGCGCGAGCAGGGCACGTCCAAGAATCAGCTTCTGCATGTTCCCGCCCGAGAGCGAGCGAGCCGGCGCCATCAGGCCGGCACCGCGCACGTCGAAGGCCTTTTCGATGCGCCGCGCATGCAGACGTGCGGCGGCGCGCTTCACGAGCCATGACCAGCGCGAGAACACAGGGCTGCGCAGCCGCTCCGACACCGCGTTCTCCCACACCGGCAGGTCGCCGACCACGCCGACCGCATGCCGGTCTTCGGGAATGCGCGCGACGCCGCGCTGCACCAGCCGGGCAGGCGAGGGCGGCAGCGCGCGGCCCATCAGCTGCGCGGTGCCCGATGCGGCGCGGCGCGTGCCGCACAGCAGCTCGGCGAGCGCGACCTGTCCGTTGCCGGAAACACCGGCGATGGCGGTGATCTCGCCCGCGCGCAGCGTCAGCGACACCTCGCGCAGCCGGTCGCGCCCGTCGCCCTTGGCGGAGGCCGCCGTGCTCACGTGGTCGAGCACGCAGACTGCATCGCCCACCGATTGGGCGGGCCGGCGATGCGGCGGCTCGACCGCATGCCCGACCATCCACAGCGCGAGCTGCGCCTGCGTGGTGTCGGCCGTGCGTGCTTCGGCCACCAGCTTTCCGCCGCGCAGCACTGCGATGCGGTGCGACACGCGCAGCACCTCGTCGAGCTTGTGGCTGATGAAGATCACCGACAGCCCCTGCGCCACCATCTGCGCGAGCGTGGCGAACAGTGCCTCGCTCTCCTGCGGCGTGAGCACGGCGGTGGGCTCGTCGAGGATCAGGATGCGCGCGCCGCGGTACAGCGCCTTCAGGATTTCCACGCGCTGGCGCTCGCCCACCGAGAGGCTGCCCACCAGCGCGTCAGGCTGCACCGGCAGGCCGAAGCGCCTTGCCACGTCGAGCAGCCGCTCGCGTGCGGCCGAGCGGCGCGACACCGGGCGCCACAACGGCTCGGTGCCCATCAGCACGTTGTCGAGCACGCTCAGGTTGTCGGCCAGCGTGAAGTGCTGGTGCACCATGCCAACGCCCGCCGCGAGCGCCGCCTTGGGGTTGCCCGGCGGCAGCGGCGAGCCGAAGACTTCGATACCGCCCTCGTCGGCGACATAGTGGCCGAACAGGATCGACATCAGCGTCGACTTGCCCGCACCGTTCTCGCCAAGCAGCGCGAGCACTTCGCCGGCCTGCAGGTCGAGGGAAATGGCGTCGTTGGCCACCAGCGGGCCGAAGCGCTTGGTGATGCCGGTGAGCCGGAGCACAAGAGGGTTCATGGGGTGGCGGGCTCGGGGCTTCCGAGTCCGCGGCAAAAGTCTTCGATGGCCTGGGCGGCAGCGACGGGCGCGGCCTGCAGCAGGCCGTGCGGACCTTCCAGCCGGACGATGCGAAGGCCCGGCAGCGCGCGCTGGATGGTACGGGCTGCCTGGCCGGGAACTATTCGGTCCTCGATGGCCTGCAGGTACATCGCGGGCACGCGCACCTGCGAAAGCCTGTCGACGACATTCACGCGCTGCACTTCTTTCATGCGGCGCGTCATGACGGCGGTCGACACCTGCCGCAGCGAATCCTGCAGCGAGGCCGCAAGGCGCGGCGTGGCAAAGCGGCCCAGCAGCATCCGGCGCATGGGTCCGCGCATCAGGCCGGAGTGCATGAACTTCATCGACAGCTCGAGCAGCCCGCCGCGCAGCAGCGCCAGCCCCGGCTTGGGGCTGCGGGCAAAGCTGCAGCACAGGATCAACCCGCGCAGCCCCGGCGGCGGGGCGGACGCGATGGAGATCGCCAGCGGGCCGGAGAAGGATTCGCCCAGCAGCACGAAGGGTTGGCCGGCGGGGAGTTGCACGCGCACCAGCCGTTCGAGTTCGTCATAGCCCAGTGGCTCGGTGCCGGGGTAGCGCACCACGTCGATGGTGTCGCGCCGCCCCATGGCCTGGGCCAGGGGCTCGAACAGCTCGCCGGTGCCGTCCATGCCAGGAAGCAGAACAAGGCGGATGGAACCAGCGGGCGCCGCCGTCACTTCCAGGCGGCCAGGAAGGCCAGCATGACCTTGGCGGAGTTGTCCGCCGCGATGCCCATGAAGGTGCCCATTTCGTTCTCGCCGTCGCCGCCGCCCGCGAGGTCGCTGAGCGAGCGGAAGGCGATGAAAGGCACGCCGTTGCTGTAGGCGACCATGCCCACGGCCGCGGTCTCCATGTCGAGCACGTTGGCCTGGAAGGTCTTGTAGGTGTATTCGCGGTAGGCCTTGTTGTCCATGAAGGCCTGGCCCGAGACGCCGTTGCCGCCCACCACCAGCTGCGGCTTGCGCGGCAGGCACTTGCCGGCGCTGCAGTTGGCGAGGTCGACGTTGCGGATGCTGCGTGCCACCTCGAGCATCTTCGGGTCGGCCTCGAACCAGAACTTGCGCACGATCTGCGGGTTGGCCGCCGAGCGCACCTCGACCGGACGCGGGAACATCATGCCGAAGTTGGGCAGCGTGGCGTCGGTGATGAAGGGCGGTGCGCTGTACTTGCCGGGCGCGGTCTCGCGCGCCATCAGCACTTCGAGGTACTGGCCCCATTGCGCCGGCACGGTGACGTCGCCCACGTGCAGCGACGGGTTCACGCCGCCCGCGATGCCGCTGAACACGATGTTCGTCACGCGGAAGCGGTTGAGCACCAGCTGCGTGTTCATCGTCGCGTTGGTCATGCTGATGCCCGAGAGGAACAGCACGACCGGCTTGCCTTCGAGCGTGCCGGTGGTGAACTCCACCCCGTTCACGCTGTGCTTCACCGGCCCCTGCAGCCGCGTGAGCAGCAGCTTCAGCTCGGGCTCGAAGGCCGACAGCACCGCGATGCGCGGCGTGTCGTCCAGGCGCGTGCTGCTGTTGATGGCGACGGCGCCGCCCTTGTAGACACCCACGCAGCCGCTCAGGCCGAAGGCCAGCGCGCCGGCTGCGAGAAGGGAACGCCAGCGGATCGTCGTCCTCATCGGCTTCCTCACTTTGCCGTCGACTTGGGCTGCGAGTCGTCGACCTTCACAGTGAACTTGCCCGAGAGAATGTCGGCCTGCTTGGCCTTCACCTTGGCGACGATGTCGGCCGGGACCTTCTTCTCGAAGGTGCCCAGCGGCGCGAGTTCGGAGCCCTTGTGCTTCATCTGCGCGTACACGCCGTAGTCTTCGGCCGCGAACTTGCCTTCCTTCACGAGCTTGATCGCGCGGTCGGCCGCCGGCTCGAAATTCCACAGGGCCGAGGCGACCACCGTGTCGGGGTACTGGCTCTGCGTGTCGATCACGTTGCCGATGGCTAGCTTGCCTTTTTCCTTGGCCGCGTCGGAGACGCCGAAGCGCTCGGCGTACATCACGTCGGCGCCCTTGTCGATCATCGCGAAGGCTGCTTCCTTGGCCTTCGGCGGGTCGAACCAGCTGTTGATGAAGCTCACGCTGAACTCCACTTTCGGGTTCGTTTCCTTCGCGCCGGCCATGAAGGCGTTCATCAGGCGGTTGACCTCCGGAATCGGGAAGCCGCCGACCATGCCGATGCGGTTGCTCTTCGTCATGCCGCCGGCCACCATGCCGCTGAGGTATGCGGGCTCCTGGATGTAGTTGTCGAACACGCTGAAGTTGGGCGCCTGGGGCTTGAGCGAGGAGCCCATCAGGAAGGCGACCTTGGGGAAGTCCTTCGCGACCTTGCGCGCCGCCGCCTCCACGCCGAACACCTCGCCCAGGATCAGCTGGTTGCCGCCGGTGGCGTACTCGCGCATCACGCGCTCGTAGTCGGCGTTGCTGACGTTCTCGGTGGCCTTGTATTCGATTTCGCCGCGCGCCTCGGCCGCCTTCAGCGCCTTGTGGATGCGGCCCACCCATTGCTGCTCGAAGGGAACGGTGTACACCGCCGCCACCTTCAGCTTGGCCTGCGCGAGCGCGAGGCCGGGTGCGCCGGCCGCAAGTGCTGCGGCAATGGCGACGGAACGGATGATCAACTGGCGGCGTGCTGTCACGGTGCTTCTCCTCGAGGTATGGAAATCTTCTTGTCGCTGCCGGGGGGCAGCGCGGCGCCCTTCAATCGGACGCCGGGGCGTTACTTGGTGCCGAAGATACGGTCGCCTGCGTCGCCCAGACCCGGCAGGATGTAGCCGTGGCTGTTCAACTCGCGGTCGATCGCGGCGGTGTAGATCGGCACATCCGGGTGAGCCTTCTGCATCGTCGCCACGCCCTCGGGGCAGGTCAGCAGGCAGACGAACTTGATCGACTTCGGATTGAGTTCCTTCAGCCGTTCGACGGCCGCCACGGCCGAGTTGCCGGTGGCCAGCATCGGGTCGACCACGATCACGTCGCGGTTCTCCATCTCGCCGGGCATCTTGAAGTAGTACTCGACGGCCGTCAGCGTCTTCGGGTCGCGGTACAGGCCGATGTGGCCGACGCGGGCGCCGGGCACCACGGTGAGCATGCCGTCCAGGATGCCGGTGCCGGCGCGAAGAATGGATACCAGCACCAGCTTCTTGCCGTCGATGACCTTGGCCTGCATGGTCTCGAGCGGGGTTTCGACCTCGATGTCCTGCATCGGCATGTCGCGCGTGACCTCATATGCCATCAGCATGCTGATTTCGTTGAGGAGCCGACGGAAGCTGTTGGTGGACGCGTCCTTGCGGCGCATCAGCGTGAGCTTGTGCTGGACGAGGGGATGGTCGACGAGATGGACGTTGCTCATTTTTGAATTGTGTGTGGCGTTGCTGAAAGAGAACCCGAGAGTCTAAAAGACGGTGCCGTCGCTCTCGATCAGCAGAGGCGGAGCACCGTCTCGCAAGCGCTGTGCCAGCGCGCGGCCCGCGGCCCAGGTGCCGCCTTCGAGCACGCAGGCCAGCGGAAGCTCCTCCTCGGTGCGGTCGAGCACCTTGCGCACGCGCGGCGCCACCTCGTCGAGCAGCGCCACGGTGAGCGCGCGCCATTCGACGATGAATTCGTCGCCCACCTTCCAGCGGCGTGTGAGGAAGGCCGGGTCCTTGGGCACGATCACGCCGCTGTCGATCAGCAGGCCGCCGTTGCGGTACTCGGGCAGGGCGGTGAGCGCGTCGAGATGGCGCACCTTCACGCCGGCCCACTCGAAGGGTTCCAGCAGCGAATACGTGAGCCACTGCGAGAGCTTGTGGAAGGGCATCCAGCCGTTGGTGAGGCCGGGGCCGCGCACCGCGCTGTGGCGCCAGCAGTCGCCCAGCGCCAGCGCCGGGTCGCCCGAGCCGATGCCGCCGGCGTTGTCGCTGCCGTCGGCCGCGATGCTGTCGACCGAATTGGCCGCCGGCCAGATGCGCGAGAGTGTCTCCAGCAGAAGCGAAAGGATCTGGTGTGCGGTGATCTCGGCGGTAGGCGGCGCGGCGGGGCCATAGGGGCCGACGAGCGCGTCGAACAGACCGCCGGGCCGGCCGTCGTCGCCGAAGGTCTCGGGCTGCTCGCTCATGGCCTCGCCGAGCCGCCGCAGCAGCGTGGCTCGGCCGGCAAGGCCGACCAGCGGATTGACTTCGTTCACCTGGAAGGCGTCGCCGAGCCGGTCGGTGACCAGGCCGCGCAGCCCGGCCGCGTCGACCTGGCAGGGATGGTCGGGGTTGGACGAGAAAAGCCCGCTCGTGAATGCATGGAAGCTCGCCACGCCCAGCCCCTCGGAGCGCGTGAAACGCTGGCCGGTGGCCGATTCGGTGTAGTGCCAGCCGGCTCCGGCACCGGCGTCGAGCAGCACGCTCACCAGCACGAGGTCGATGTGGGCGCGGGCGCGCTGCCGAGCGTCGGCGCTGCCGAGCAGGGCGTCGAGTTGTTCGAGCCGGTCGACGCCGCCTGCCTCGAAATGGCGCCAGCGGCTGTGGTACGGGATGGTGTCCCACGGATAGCGCTCGCGCGTGACCTCGGCCACGGTGCGCGCAGCGTCTTCGAGCGCGTCGTCGCCGCCGATGCGGAACCACTGCGATTCGCCGCGCCGCGCGCGTGCAAGCAGGGCGTTTGCGCGCTGGCGGATGGCGGCGGTGGTGCGCAGCAGCGTGGCCGCGCCAGCCGGATGGGCGGTGTCGGCGGTGAATTCGATGGACGGGTCCACGTCGCCCGCGCCGCCGGGCGGCAGGCTGCCGGAGCCGTCGACCGGCAGGTTCGGGTCGTCGTTGCTGCTGTTCTTGCTCATTCGCTCAGTCCCCGGCCCTTGGCCTTCTTCAGTTCGTCGGCGTCCGGCACCGGGCCGGGCGTGAAATAGCCCGCCGCCATCTTGGCGTCCATCTCGACGCGGGCATCGGCAGGAATCAGTTCATCGGGAATGTTCACGCGTTCGCCGATCTCGATGCCCGAGCCGGTGATGGCGTCGAACTTCAGGTTGCTCATCGACACCAGCCGATGGATCTTTTTGATGCCGAGCCAGTGGAAGACGTCGGGCATCAGCTCCTGGAAGCGCATGTCCTGCACGCCGGCCACGCACTCGGTGCGCGCGAAATACTGGTCGGCCGTGTCGCCGCCCACCTGGCGCTTGCGCGCGTTGTAGACCAGGAACTTGGTCACCTCGCCGAGCGCGCGGCCTTCCTTGCGCGAATAGGCGATGAGGCCGACGCCGCCGCGCTGCGCGCCCTGGATGCACTCCTCGATGGCGTGCGTCAGGTAGGGCCGGCAGGTGCAGATGTCGGAGCCGAACACGTCCGAGCCGTTGCACTCGTCGTGGATGCGCGCGGTGAGTTCCACTTCGGGGTTCGCCAGGTCGCGCGGGTTGCCGAAGATGTAGAGCGTCTGCCCGCCGATGGGCGGCAGGAACACTTCGAGGTCGGAGCGCGTGACCAGCTCGGGGTACATGCCGCCGGTTTCCTCGAAGAGCGTGCGGCGCAGGTCGGTCTCGGAGCAGCCGAAGCGGCGCGCCACCTCGGGCAGGTACCACACGGGCTCGATGGCGGCCTTGGTCACCATCGCGGCGCCGCCCGCGGTGAGGAACTTGCCGTCGGCCTTGAGCCGGCCCTTCTGCAGCGCCTCGATCACCTCGGGCAGGATCACGTGCGCCTTGGTGATCGCGATGGTGGGGCGGATGTCGTAGCCCGCCGCCAGCTCGGTGGCGAACACGTCCGCCACCTGAGCGCCCCACGGATCGAGCGACACGATGCGCCCCGGTTCGCCCCACTGCGGATACGGGCCGATCGCGTCGGTGGGCGCGGTGTTGGTCAGGTCAGCCTTGTGCTCGCGCTTGAGCGCCCCGGCCGCCACCGCGAGCGCGCGGTAGACGCTGTAGGAACCGCTGTGGGTGCCGATCACGTTGCGGTGCGCCCGCTTGGTGGTGGTGCCGACCACCGGCCCGCGCTCGGCCGCCGTGGCAGCGCCCCAGTGAATGGGCAATGCGCCGAAGCCGCCGGCGTGCGAGGTCAGCCGGATGTGGCCGGTCGACGTCGAGGGGTGGAGTGGGGGGAGGGGCGTGGCGCCGGTGACGCCGCCGGGAGCGGAAGGGATCGTTGTGCTGTCAGCAGACATTGGTAGCCCTCAAAAAATGCAATGTACCGATCACTCGTGCGGCTTGCAAGCAACGGGCCACGCACGAGCAGGCGCGCGGATGGGGAACAATGTGCGAGGACGGATGGACCGGACCTGATGGAGGAAAGAACTATGCGTGCGCTTCCCTGTGTGTTTCTCGCCCTGGGCCTCCTGAGCCTGTCTGCCTGCGACAAGGCCAAGGAGGGTTTCTCCGAAGGCTTCGACGCCGCCTTCAGGACCAGCTTCAGGGAAAGCTTCATCAGCAGCTGCGTCAAGAGCGCGGGGGAGCGCGGGAGCAGGTCGGAGGAAGACCGCAAGAAGCTTTGCACCTGCGCTGCCGACGGCGTCATGAAGGACACCCCGCTGGCCGACCTGCAGGACGTGGAGAAGATCAGGAGCCGTAGCGGCCCGATCATCCAGCAGTGCCTGAAGCAGCTCTGAGACCCCGCAGCCGCCGGCCCCGGCACAATCCGCCGGAACTTTTTCGACAAGGCTGTAACCAGCCAGCCCGATGGAACGAAACACCGTAGGCAGCAGGAAGAACCCCGGCGACGTGGAAGCGGCGCTGCGCGGCCTGTTCCTTCGCGGCCTCGACGGCGACGCGAAGGCCTACCGCGACTTCCTGCAGCAGCTCAGCGCGCACCTGCGCGCCTTTCTGGGCAAGCGCCTCTTTGGCTGGCCCGATGAAGTGGAAGATCTCGTCCAGGAATGCCTGCTCGCCATGCACAACCAGCGCCACACCTACCAGAGCGACCAGCCGCTGACGGCCTGGGTGCACGCCATCGCGCGCTACAAGATGATCGACCTGCTGCGCGCCAAGTCGGTCCGCGAAGATTTGCATGACCCGCTGGACGACGACCTGGCTGTGTTCGCCGAATCCGCCGAAGAGGCCAGCGACGCCAGGCGCGACCTGGGTGGCCTGCTCGAGACCCTGCCCGAGCGCCAGCGCCTGCCTATCGTGCACGTCAAGATCGAGGGCCGCTCGGTGGCCGAGACCGCGAGCCTGACGGGCATGTCCGAGTCGGCCGTGAAAGTCGGCATCCACCGGGGGCTGAAAGCGCTGGCCGCCCGTTTCGGCAACGGCTGGGGAGCTGCGGCATGAAGACCGACGACCTCGTCTCCATGCTGGCCAACGGCGAGGTGGCAGTCTCGCGCCGGCGCGCCAGCTCGCGCATCTGGCTGGCGCTGCTGCTGGGGCTGCCGTTCTCGTTCGCGATCCTGTTCGCCGGCTACGGCGTGCGGCACGACATCGTGCAGGCCATGTTCTGGCCGATGTTCTGGGTCAAGGTGCTGTTTCCGCTGTGCATTGCGGCGGCCGGCTTCGTGGCCGCCGAACGGCTCGCGCGGCCGGGCGTCAAGCCCCGTCATACCTTGATGGGCGCGGTGCTGCCTGTGATCGGGGTGTGGATGCTGGCGGTGATCGCCTGGTTCACCATGCCCGCCGACGAGCGCTTGCCCGCGCTGATGGGCCAGTCCTGGCGCATCTGCGCGGGAAGCATCGGGCTGATGGCGCTGCCGGTGTTCGCCGCAGCGCTGGTGGTGCTCAAGGGCATGGCGCCCACGCGGCCCGCGCTGGCGGGTGCGGCAGCCGGCGCGCTGGCAGGTGGCGTGGGGGCCTCGGTCTATGCGCTGCACTGCATGGAGCTGGCCGCGCCGTTCCTCGCCGTCTGGTACGTGAGCGGGATCGCGGTGCCCGTGCTGGTGGGGGCGCTGCTGGGGCCGCGCCTGCTGCGCTGGTAGGCAGGCGGGCCTGTTTCTGGCTTCTTAGCGCTTCTTGCTGCCGAAGATCCCGCCCAGCACGCCGCGCAGGATCTCCTTGCCCACCGAGGTGCCCATGGTGCGCACCGCCGACTTGGCCATGGTCTGCACCAGCCCGTCGTGCTTGGCTCCGCGCGGGCCGGTGGTGCCGAAGAGCATGTCGTTGAGCATGCCGCCCATGCCCGAACCCGAGGATTCGGCCGTGCCCTTGGCACCGGGCACCGCGGCGGCAGGAGCGTCGGGTGCGCTTTCGGCGCGGCCTTTGAGTTTTTCGTAGGCCGATTCGCGGTCCACCGACTTCTCGTAGACACCCGCGACCAGCGAGCCGGCGACAAGCGCCTTGCGCTGCTCGGGCGTGATGGGGCCGAGCTGGCTGGCCGGCGGCAGCACGAACACGCGCTCGGTCACGCTGGGGCGGCCCTTTTCGTCGAGCAAGCTCACCAGCGCCTCGCCGACCGCGAGTTCGGTGATGGCTGTCTCGATGTCGAGGCCCGGCTTCTGGCGCATGGTGCTGGCGGCCGCCTTCACGGCCTTCTGGTCGCGCGGGGTGAAAGCGCGCAGCGCGTGCTGCACGCGGTTGCCGAGCTGGGCCAGCACGGTGTCGGGAATGTCCAGCGGGTTCTGGGTGACGAAATACACGCCCACGCCCTTGGAGCGCACCAGCCGCACCACGAGCTCGATGCGTTCCACCAGCGCCTTGGGCGCCTCGTTGAACAGCAGGTGGGCCTCGTCGAAGAAGAAGGCCAGCTTGGGCTGCTCGGGGTCGCCGACTTCGGGCAGCTGCTCGAACAGCTCCGAAAGCATCCACAGCAGGAAGGTGGCGTACAGGCGCGGCGAGTTCATGAGCTTGTCGGCCGCGAGGACGTTGACCACGCCCTTGCCGCCCACGGTCTGCATGAAGTCGGCGATGTTGAGCATCGGCTCGCCGAAGAACTTGTCGCCGCCCTGGGTCTCGATCTGCAGCAGCCCGCGCTGGATCGCGCCCACGCTGGCGGCGCTGATGTTGCCGTACTGGGTGGTGAACTGGCTAGAGTTCTCGCCCACGTACTGCAGCATGGCGCGCAGGTCCTTCAGGTCGAGCAGCAGCAGTCCGTTGTCGTCGGCGATCTTGAACACCAGGTTCAGCACGCCGGCCTGGGTTTCGTTCACGTCGAGCATGCGGCCCAGCAGCAGCGGGCCCATGTCGGAGACGGTGGCGCGCACCGGGTGGCCCTGTTCGCCGAACACGTCCCACAGCGTGACGGGGCAGGCCGAGGGCTCGGGCAGGTCGATGCCGCGCTCCTTCAGCGTGGCGGCCAGCTTGTCGCCGATGCTGCCCTTCTGGCTGATGCCGGTCAGGTCGCCCTTGACGTCGGCCATGAACACCGGCACGCCGATCGAAGAGAGCTTCTGCGCGATGGTCTGCAGCGTGACGGTCTTGCCAGTGCCGGTGGCGCCGGTGATGAGGCCGTGGCGGTTGGCCAGGCCGGGGAGGAGGCTGCACTCGATGGTGTCGTGCCGTGCGATCAGAAGAGGGTCGGCCATGGGGCGCTCCGTCGTATGGGAAGCGGGCAGTCTAATCAACCAGCACTCCTATAATCCACGGCCCGCACGGTGGTTCAGGAAAAAGTTTTAGGAGGTTTTTTTGTCATCGACTGCCCAGCCCCCCATTCCCGCCAACGGCGACGCCTCCGAACAGTCGCCGATCGAAAAAGAGCTGGCCGTGCTGCTCGTGAACGCGCTGAACCTCGAGGTCGCTCCCGAGGACATCGTGCCGACCGAACCGCTGTACGGCGAAGGTCTTGGCCTCGACTCGATCGACATCCTCGAAGTCGCGCTCGAAGTCTCGCGCCGCTATGGCTTCCAGCTGCGTTCCGACGACGAACGCAACCAGCAGATCTTCCAGTCGCTGCGTACGCTCGCGGCTCACGTTGCGCAGCATCGCGTAGCCACCTGATCCCATGTCCCGATGGCGAATAGCGCTCCTGCTGGTGGTGGGGGTCGCATATGCCGGCCTCTCCCACTGGATGACGCTGTTCCACGCGAACCAGCCGTGGGCGGTGGTCGTGCTGCTGGGGCCGCTCTGGATCGCCGCCATGGGCCTGGCCGGCAGCTGGTTCGGGCGTTGGGGCGTCGCCATCGCGGCGGCGGCCGGTATCGGCGGCTTCTCGCTCGTCTTCCTGGGTGAGGCGGGCGATCCCAACCGGCTTTACGTGATGCAGCACGTGGCCATCAATGGCGCGCTGTGCGGCTGGTTCGGTTCCACGCTGCGCGGCAAGGGCCTGCCGTTGATCACGCAGTTCGCGCAGCGCGTGCATCCGCTGCGCGGCCACATGCTGTCCTACACCACGCAGCTCACACGCATCTGGACCGGCTTCTTCGCGGTGATGGTGGTGGCCTCGGTCATCATCTACCTGACGCGGCCGTTCTCCGACTGGTCGCTGTTCGCCAATGTGCTGTCGCCGGTGATGGTGACGCTACTCTTCGTGGGCGAGCACCTGGTGCGCTACCGGCTGCATCCCGAATTCGAACGTACGCGCCTCGTGGACGCGGTGCGCGCGTTCTACGGCACGTCGACGGTTGACACCAGCCCCGGCGGCCAATGACACAGGCCCCGCCCGCGTGACGACTGACGACATCCGCCTCCTGCCACTGCTCGCGAACCGCGACCCCGACGCCCCCCTCGCATGGCGTGCCGGCGTGCCCGTGAGCACGCGCCAGTTTCTGGCCGACGTGGCCCGCTTCGCGCCCACGCTTCCGGCCGAGGGCGCCGCCGTCAATCTCTGCGGTGACCGCTATGCCTTCGCGGTGAGCCTCGGCGCGGCGCTGGTGCGCGGCCACGCGAGCATGCTGCCGCCCGATGCGCGGCCCGACACACTCGCGCGCCTGCTCGAATCCAGCGGTTCGCCGCTTTTCGCACTCACCGACGACCCGAAGCTGCAGACGCCGGGCATGCAGCGCGTGCTGGTCGAAGGCCTTGCCGGTCCGGCGGGTGATGCTGGCGCAACCGTGCCGGTCATCGACGCCGCCATGCACGCGGCCAGCCTCCTGACCTCCGGTTCCACCGGCGTTCCGCAGCCGCACGCCAAGACCTGGCAGACGCTGGTGGGCGACGTGGCCGTGGCCGTCAAGCGCCTGTGCCGGGTGCTGGAGCGCCCGACGCTCGAGGGCCTGACCCTGGTTGCGACCGTGCCGGTGCAGCACAGCTACGGGCTGGAGTCGTCGGCGCTGCTGGCCATGCTGGGCGGCGCGGCCTTCGAGAGCGGCCGGCCGTTCTTTCCGGCGGATGTCGCGAAGACGCTGGCCTCGGTGCCGCGGCCGCGCGCGCTGGTGACCACGCCGTTCCACCTCAAGACGCTGCTGCTCTCGGGCATCGAGCTGCCGCCGGTCGACCTGATCCTGTCGGCCACCGCGCCGCTGTCGCCGCAGCTTGCCCAGCAGGCCGAGCAGGCGATGGGCGGCGTGCTGCTCGAGATCTACGGCAGCACCGAGTCGGGCCAGGTCGCCACGCGCCGCACCACCGACAACGAGATCTGGGAAACCTTCGGCGAGATCCGCGTGCACGCCGAGCCCTCGGCCGACGGCGGCCCCGAGCGCTTCATCTTCAGCGGCGACTTCATGCCCGGGCCCACGCCCATGGCCGACGTGCTCGAGCTGCTGGACGAGCGCCGCTTCCGCCTCTTCGGCCGCGCCAACGACCTGATCCACGTGGCGGGCCGGCGCAGTTCGCTGGCGCACCTGAACTTCCACCTCAACAGCATTCCCGGCGTGGACGACGGCGCCTTCTGGCTGCCCGACGAGGTGGCGGACGGCGTGGTGCGGCCGGTGGCCTTCGTGGTCGCGCCCACTCTGTCGGCGGGCGAGATCATCGCCGCGCTGCGCCAGCGGCTGGAGGCGGTGTTCGTGCCGCGCCGCGTGGTGCAGGTGAAGTCCTTCCCGCGCGAGGGCACGGGCAAGCTCACCGTGCGGGCGCTGCGCGAGTTCGCGCTGGCGCAACTGGCCGAAGACGACACGCCGGTGCAGATGGCCCATGCGGTGCCGGCCGATCACCCTGTGTTCGCCGGCCATTTCCCGGGCCAGCCGCTGCTGCCGGGGGCGCTGGTGCTGGCCGAGGTGATGGAAGCCATCCGCCGCGTGCCGGCGCTGGTGGCGCGGCTGGGCGAGCAGCCCACGCTGGCGGCCGCCAAGTTCCTCGCGCCCGTGCGGCCGGGTGCCGTGCTCTCCATCGAGCTGAATCCGGAGGCCGGCGCCTCCCGCGGCGTGCGATTCGACGTTCGCTGCGACGGCGTGGTGGCTGTCACCGGCCGCTGGACGGCCGTGCAAGAGTCGGGCTGATGAAGCACACCGACGTCGAGAGGCGCGCCGTGGACGAGGCTTCCCGCAACGGCCAGACGGAACCCAAGGGCGAGAGCGGCGACTGGGCGCACGCGCCCGAGCGCAGCAACATGCTCGCCCTGCGCTTCATCGTGATGATGGCGCTGGTGTTCGGCCGCCACATCACGCGGCTGCTGCTGCCGCCGATCGCCCTGTACTTCTTGCTGTTCGCGCCTGCGCAGCGCCGGCACATCAAGCGCTACCTCTTCCGGGCCATCGGGCCGAAGGCTGGCTGGGTCGACGGTTTCCGCCTGTTGCACGCCTTCGCGTCGACGGTGCTCGACCGGGTGTATTTCCTGCGCGGGCGCATGGACCTGTTCAAGGTGAAGATCGAAGGCAACGAGCCGCTCGACGTCGAGCTGGCGAATGGGCGGGGCGCCTTCCTGCTCGGTGCCCACGTCGGCAGCTTCGAGGCCCTGGGCGCCTGCAAGCAGCAGACGCACCAGCGCCACATGCGCCTCGCGATGCTGATGTATCCGGACAACGCGCAGCGCATCACGGGCATCCTCAACGCCATCGCGGTGCCGGAGTTGCGCCCATGTCATCGCGCTGGGCCGGCCGCACTCGATGCTGGAGCTGCGCGACTGGCTCGACGGCGGTGGCCTGGGCGGCATGCTGGCCGACCGCACGCTGCCGGGCGGCGAGGACCAGCCCGCGCACCAGCGCGGCAACAACATCGTGCTGCCCTTCCTCGGGCAGCCCGCCGTCTTCAACGACGGCCCCTTCCGCCTGGCCGCGCTGCTGCGCCGCAAGGTGTTCTTCATGGCGGGTCTGTACGGCGGTGGCGCGCGCTACGATGTCCGGTTCGATCCGCTGGCCGACTTCGGCGAGCGGGCATCCAGCCCCGCGGAGCGCGAGCAGCGCATCCGCGCGGCTGTCGAAGCCTACGTGGCGCGCCTGGAGGCGATGTGCCGTGCGTACCCCTACAACTGGTTCAATTTCCATGATTTCTGGCTCGAAGATGCGGCTTGACCGGCTTTGCAGGGCATTCGTGCTCGCACTGGCCTTCTGCGCCGTACCGGCCTGGGCGGCGTTCGACCTGCCCGAGCTGATGACGCTGCTGGCCAAGCAGAAGAGCGGGGAGGCCCGCTTCACCGAACAGCGCTTCGTGCACGGCCTCGAAGGTCCGCTGGACGCCAGCGGCACGCTGAGCTTCGACGCGCCCGACAAGCTGGTGCGCCGTACGCTGTCGCCGCGCGCCGAGACCATGGCGGTCGAGGGCAACACGCTCACGCTCTCGCGCGGCGGTCGCAACCGCACGCTGGCGCTCGACAGCATGCCCGAGCTGCTGGGCCTGGTCGAAGCCATGCGCGGCACGCTGACGGGCGACGGCGCCACGCTGCAGCGTTATTTCCGCAGCACCGTGTCGGGCTCCACCGCCAGGTGGACGCTCGACCTCGCGCCGCTGGACAGCCGCCTCGCCGCGCAGGTGCGCAGCATCCGCATCAGCGGACGCGCCAGCGACGTGCTGGGGCTGGAGATGGAGTTCGTCGGCGGCGACCGCTCCGTCATGAACATCACGCCGGGCGCCGCCGCGGCCGTGCCGACCGGCGCTGCCGGACGCGCCACGCCGTGATGCAGCCGGGGCAGCAACAGCAGGCGGGCGGCGGCCCGCCGGGCTGGGGGCGCAGGGCGGTCGTGCTGCTGGCATGGCTGCTGGTGCTGCTGTGCGGCGTGGTGGTCATCGCGCGCACGCAGATCGGCGCGGACCTCTCGGCCTTCCTGCCCAAGAGCCCCGACCTGCGCCAGCGCGTGCTGATCGAGCAGCTGCAAAGCGGCGTCGCCTCGCGCACGCTGATGCTGGGCATCGAAGGCGGCAGCGCGGCGCAGCGGGCCACGGTGTCGCGCGCGGTGGCCAGGGAAATGCGCGAGAGCAAGCTCTTCGAGCTGGTGCAGAACGGCGACGTGAGCGACTGGAGCGACAGCGGCACCTGGGTGTTCCAGCACCGCTACCAGCTCTCGCCGGGCGTGAACCCGGGGCATTTCACCGTCGAAGGTCTGCGCGACGCGATCAACGAAACCCTGTCGATGCTGGGCACGCCCGCCGGCAATGTGATCAAGCCTTTCCTCGACCGCGACCCGACCGGCGAGACGCAGCGCATCGCCATGGAACTGGTGCCCGCCAGCTCGCCGCGCAGCGAGGACGGCGTGTGGATGTCGCGCACCGCGCCGCGCGCGCTGATGATCGCCACCACGCGCGCCGCCGGCAGCGACCTCGACGCGCAGGCCGTGGCCATCGCCCGCGTGCATGCCGCCTACGAGGCCGCGACGCGCAGCATGGGCGCCGAGGCTCCCAAGCTGCTGCTGAGCGGCCCGCCGGTGTTCTCGGTGATGAGCCGCGACAAGATCAAGACCGAGGCGATCCATCTCGCCGTGGTGGGCGGCATCGTCATGGGCGGGCTGCTGTTGCTGGCCTTCGCCTCGCCGCGCGCGCTGGTGATCGCCTTCCTGCCGGTGGCCACCGGCGTGGTGATCGGCACCGCGAGCGTGAGCCTGGTGTTCGGCTCGGTGCACGGCCTCACGCTGGGCTTCGGCAGCACGCTGATCGGGGAGACGGTCGACTACGCCATCTACTACCTGATCCAGGCGCGCCAGGTCGGCGCGGGCGCCGTGGCCGGCACCGGCTGGCAGCGCTGGCGCGACCTGAACTGGCCCACCGTGCGGCTGGGGCTGCTGACCTCGGTGTGCGGCTTCGCGGCGCTGGTGTTCTCGGGCTTTCCGGGGCTGGCGCAGCTGGGCGTGTTCTCCATTGCCGGCCTGGTCGCGGCCGCGCTGGCCACGCGCTACGTGCTGCCGGTGCTGGCGCCCGATGGCGCCACCGGCATGGGCATGCGCCGCTACATGGCGCAGCTGGCCGGCGCGCTGGTGCGCGGCCTGCCGCGCCTGCGCTGGCCGCTGGCCGCGCTGGGCGTGGCCGCGCTGGCGCTGGTGCTGTGGCAGGGCGGCCACCTGTGGCGCGCCGACCTCGGCGCCATGAGCCCGGTGCCCAAGGCCTCGCAGCAGCTCGACGAGATGCTGCGCAACGACATCGGCGCCAGCGATGGCGGCGTGCTGGTGGTTGCCTTCGGCGACGACGAACAGGCCGCGCTGCGCCACACCGAGGCTGCCGCCGCGAAGCTGGACGCGCTGGTCGACAGCGGCGAGCTGGTCGGCTACGAGACCGTCACGCGCGTGCTGCCCAGCCTGGAAGTGCAGACCGCGCGCATCGCGGGCCTGCCCGATGCCGCAACCCTGCGCGCCAACCTGACCGAGGCCACCAGGGGCCTGCCGCTGCCGGCCTCGCGGCTCGAGCCCTTCCTGGCCGACATCGAGGCTGCGCGCAAGCTGCCGCCGGTGCAGCGCGCTGAGCTGGCCGAAGGGCCGCTGGGCCCGATCCTGAACACGCTGATGTACCAGCGCCCCGGCGGCGGCTGGGGCACGCTGCTGGTGCTGCACCCCGGCGCGAAGTTCGACCAGGCCCGGCTCGAAGCGGCGCTGTCGGGCCTGCCTGAAGTGCAGGTGGTCGACGTGGGGCGCGAGCTTGCGAGCCTGTACCAGCGCTACCTGCACGAGGCCTTCGTGCAGGTGCTGCTCGGCGCGCTGGCGGTGGTGGTGCTGCTCGGCATCTACCTGCGCTCGTGGCGCCGGCTGCTGGCCGTGTGCCAGCCGCTGGTGTTCGCGGTGGTGCTCACGCTGGGCGGCATGGCCGTGCTGCAGGCGGCGCTGGGCATCCTGCACCTCGTGGGGCTGCTGCTGATCGTGGCGGTGGGGTCGAACTACGCGCTCTTCTTCGACCAGCTGCGCACCACAGGGCGGGCCGACGAGGACACGCTGGCCTCGCTGATGCTGGCCAACCTGACGACCGTGGTGTCCTTCGGGCTGATCGCGATTTCGGACATTCCGGCGCTGTCGTCCATCGGCCGGGTGGTCGCGCCGGGGGCGTTGCTGGCGCTGCTGCTGTCGGCGGCTTTCGCACGACGAGTGGGGCCTTCGAAGGCTTCGCGCGGCGCATGAGGGGAAAATCCGGGTCCATGTCCTCCGCTTCCGCGTCCACCGACGAGTCCTGGCCCTGGCCGCCGGCCATCCGCGCCAGCGCCGCCTGGCATGTCGCCGCCATCGGCGCGGGCGTGCTGGTGCCGGGCGCCTTGCCGTGGGCGGTCGGCGCGATCGTGCTGAACCACGCGCTGATCACCGGTGCCGGCCTCACGCCGCGGAGCAGCCTGCTGGGCCCGAACGTGACGCGGCTGCCCGAGGCGGCCGGGGCGAGGCGCGAAGTCGCCATCACCATCGACGACGGCCCGGAGCCCGAAGTCACGCCGCGCGTGCTCGACCTGCTCGACGGGCACGGCCAGCGCGCCACCTTCTTCTGCATCGCCGAGCGCGTGCTGGCGCAGCCCGCGCTGGCGCGCGAGATCGTCGCGCGCGGTCACAGCATCCAGAACCACACGGCGCGACACCGGCACAATTTTTCGTTTCTCGGCCCGCGCGGTTTCGCCGCCGAGATCGCGCGGGCGCAGGACATCCTCACCGAGGTCACCGGCCAGCGCCCGACCTGCTTCCGCGCGCCGGCCGGCCTGCGCAACCCCTTTCTCGAACCTGTGCTGCACCGCCTCGGCCTCTCGCTCGTGAGCTGGACGCGGCGCGGCTTCGACACCCGCGAGGGCGACGCCGCCAAGGTGATGGCGCGCCTGAGCCACAACCTGCAGGCGCGCGACATCCTGTTGCTGCATGACGGCAACGCCGCGCGCACCGCTGCCGGACAACCTGTTTTGCTGGAGGTATTGCCCTTGTTGCTCGAACGCCTGCGCGCCGGCGGACTGCGCTCCGTGACCCTGCCGGAAGGGATGAAGTCGTGAACGCCGCGATGTTGCCTTCACTGTCGACCGAGGCCGCCTGGCGCGAGCTGCACGAGGCCGCCACCATTCCCTACAAGAAGGGCGGCAGCTTCGCCTGGCACTTCGCGCGCGGCAAGCTGGGGCGCGATCCGGTGTTCCGCGGGCTGCTCGAGCGCGGGCTCTTCGGCGCGCAGCATCACCGCGTGGTCGACATCGGCTGCGGCCAGGGCCTGTTCGCGAGCCTGCTGGCCTCGATGAGCGCGATGCAGAAGCAGGGGCGCTGGCCTTCGTCGTGGCTCGCCACGCCGCACGGCGCCGACTACACCGGCATCGAGCTCATGCCCAAGGACGTGGCGCGGGCCGAGGCCTCCATCGGCCACCTGGAGCCGGCGCCTCGGCTGGTCTGCGCCGACATGTGCAAGGCCGACCTGCCCGACTGCGATCTCGTCGTGATTCTCGACGTGCTGCACTACGTGAACCTCGAGGCGCAGGAGGGCGTGCTGCTGCGCGTGCGCGACGCGCTGCGCCGTGGCGGCAACCCGCACGCCCGGCTGCTGCTGCGCGTGGGCGATGCGTCGAGCCGCCGCGGCTTCGCCATCAGCCAGTGGGTGGACCGCACGGTCACGCGCATCCGTGGGCACAAGGTTTCGCCGACCTGGGGCCGGACACTGGCCGAGTGGACGGCGCTGCTGGATCGCCTGGGTTTCCGCGTGCGCAGCATTCCGATGAGCGAAGGCACGCCCTTCGCCAACGTGCTGCTGGTGGCCGACCTGGAGCCGGCCGCTTGACCGCGCCGCAGACGCTGGACCGCGCGGGCATCGCCCTGCGCATTCCGCACAGCGGCAGCATGTGCCTGCTGGAGCGGCTCGAAGGCTGGGACGCCGACTCCATCCGCTGCAGCACCACGACCCACGCGCAGGACCACAACCCGCTGCGCACCGAAAGCGGCCTGCTGGCGCCGAACGCCATCGAATACGCCGCGCAGGCCATGGCTCTGCACGGCGGGCTGCTGGCCGAGGAGGGCAGCGCGCCCTCGGCCGGCTTTCTCGCGAGCGCGCGCAACGTGAAGCTGGCGGTGGCGCGGCTGGACGACGTGGCCGGCGCCCTGCAGATCGGAGCCCGGCGCCTGTCGGGCGACGACCGGCAGATCCTCTATGAATTCACGGTGAAGGCCGAGGACGGCCGCATGCTGGCCGAAGGCCGCGCCGTGGTGGTTCTGAACACGCCGCTCGTCGCGGCGGCATGAATAAACAAGAAAGCACGGCGTCGCCATGAGTCTCGAAGGAAAACGCGCACTGATCACGGGCGCGAGCGGCGCGCTCGGCGCCGCCATGGCCGAGCGCCTCGCGCGCGACGGCGCCACTGTGCTGCTGCATGCCAATTCGCGGCCCGAGGCGGTCGAGCAACTGGCGGCATCGATCACGGCCGCGGGCGGCAAGGCCGAATGCCACGTCTTCGACCTGTGCAGCGACGAGGCGGCCGCGGCGGCATGCGCGCGCATCCTCGAAGGCGGGCCGGTACAGATCCTCGTCAACAACGCGGGCGTGCACGACGACGCCGTGCTGCCCGGCATGCGCGCCGACCAGTGGCACAAGGTGATCGACGTGTCGCTCAACGGCTTCTTCCGCGTCACGCAGCCCTTGCTGCTGCCGATGATGCGCACGCGCTGGGGGCGCATCCTGAACATCTCGTCGGTGGCCGCGATTGCAGGCAACCGGGGGCAGGTCAACTACGCCGCGGCCAAGGGCGCGCTGAACAGCGCAACCAAGGCGCTGTCCCTCGAAGTGGCCTCGCGCGGGGTTACCGTGAACGCCATCGCGCCGGGGATCATCTCGTCGCCGATGGCGGATGCGGTGTTCGACCCCGCGGTCATCAACCAGATGGTGCCGGTGAAGCGGGCCGGGACGCCGCAGGAAGTGGCTGCGCTGGCTTCGTTCCTCGCGAGCGAGGAGGCCGGCTACATCACGGGGCAGGTGATCTCGATCAACGGCGGGATGATCTGAGCGGCTGCGTCCGGAGCGTGGTGCCGGCTATTGCGGGTCGATGTGCCCGGTCTGCTTCCACCTGGCGATCCGCGTCATGTGGTACTGCAGGTAGAGGATGCTGAAGAAGAAGGTCATGGCGCCGGACAGCCTCAGCCCGATCGATTCGACGCTGTTGTAGTGGTCGAGCATCGAGCGCCGCATCGAGTAGTACCCGCAATAGAAGAGCACGAACGCCAGGATCTGAAGCAGCCCCCCGACCCCCTGGATGCCTTCGGAGCCCGAGGCATCCATCACATTCCCGATGACCGCCAGGGCGACATTGCCGGCCAGGTACAGGGTCGCATTGGATCGGGGATCGATGTTGCGGCGCACCCACGTGGAGTGGAAGAACGGCCAGACGATGGCGAAGATGCCGAAGGTCAGTACCGTGAACAGCAGGACCAGCGCCCAGTGCAGCTTCGGTGGCAGGCTTTCCTGCGATACCGGCGACTGTTGCCCGTAGGAGGACGGCGGCGCGGCATAGCCCGGCACCGGGGGCACCTGGTGGGGCGGGAAAAGGGGCGGGGGTGCAACGGGAGGCGGCGTGGACTGCGCCGTGCGCTCGCCGAACAGTTGCAGGGCCGTCTGCCATTCGGCCATGCCTTCGCGCCAGACCATGTCTGTCGGGGCGATGTTTCCCCGGGCGTACAGCGACCTGGCTTCGCTCTCTTCATAGGGGCCGAAGGCCTGGCCGTTGCGGTTGACGTGGATGTCCAAGATGAATCTCCCTCGATCTGGTGTTTCTGGTGTTCTGGGGGGCGTCGGGGTCGAGTGTGCCTCGGGCGGTCTCCCGGCCGCCCGGATCAGGCACGTTCACTCAAAGAGGCAGCGTATCGAAGGCGGCGTAAGCGGTGGCCAGCCACGACTTCACCCGCTGGCGCTCCAGCAGCCCCAGCGCATGCGGCCCGTCGCGGTCGTTCACGGCCTTCCAGAAGCTGGTGTTCTGCGCGTCGATCTTGCGCATGCTCGCGTCATGCAGGCGGGGCAGGGCGATCACGCGGGCGCCGTTCGCAGTCGCCTTCGAGAGCGACTGCGAGCCCAGCAGCATGCCGAAGTCGCTGCCGCGTCCGTAGTTCTGCACCACGATGTAGTTGGGCCGGTTGCCGAAGGTGTCGATCAGCGTGCCGAGCAGGTCGGTCGAGTCCTTGCCGTCGTCCAGCACGTGCCAGAAGTTGACGGTGACGCCGATCTCGGCGAACACGTCGAAGAGGTCCGATTCCTTGATCCAGCGCGCCAGCGGCGCCAGCGTCTGCGCCGCGAGGTCGACGATCACGCTCTGCTGCGGGTTCGTCTCGAAGCCGTTGACCACCGTGTCGAGGCCTTCGAAGCTGTCGACCACCACCGGCGAGGCGAAGCCTTCGTAAAAGCGGGTGAACGAACTGTGGGAGCGGTCGGTGTCGAAGCCGGTGAAGGGCCGGCTGTGGTCGATGAAGTACTGGGCCAGCACCCGCGCGGTGACCGACTTGCCTACACCGCCTTTTTCGCCGCCGATGAAGTTGATGGAGCTCATGAGTTGCTGCTGCTTCGAATGGGTTGAGGAAGGGAGGGGAGGGCCGGATCATTCTAGGGGGCGGTTTTCCGCTTCGATTCGCCGCCTCCTTCGATCGGGTAACTGCATGCAGCAAGAGCCGCGCCCGCCGGGTTCACTTGGGCACCAGCGTGAAGAGCGGCATGACCACGCCCATCACCCAGTTCTGGCCGAAGTCGAGCGCTGCCCGGCGGTATTTCTCGTCGGCCTGCGCGGCCAGCAGGTCGAGGCGCGCCACCACCTTCGACAGCTCGCGGTCGGCCACGAGGTTGCGGCCGCGGTCGCTGATCTCGGTGGCCAGCAGGAGGGGCTGGCCGTCGGGGCCGGTCTTGGAGGAGATGAGCCACAGCGAGATTTCGAAGTTGCGCGCGGCCCGGAAGCTGTTCTCGGCGTTGACGCCGTCGAGCATGGTCTGGTCCCAGGTGTCGCCGTTGGCCTGCTTGAGCATGGTGGCCCAGCCGTAGACCAGCGCCGCCACGCGATCGCCCTGGTAGCCCTGCGGGGTGGTGTCGAAGGCCATGCGGATGGCGTCGATGCCGCTGGCGCCCTTGAGCTCGGGCAGCGGCGGGCCCTTGAGCACGGCGTCCCAGGCGCGCTGGGTGGCTTCGTCCATGCTGGCCGCCGACTTGCGCCATTCGCGCGGGTTGCGCTTGTAGAGCGTGCTCTGCACGCGGCGCACCGACTGCAGGTTGTCGCGCAGCGAGAGGTTGGCGATGCGGTTGGCGCCGGACTGCAGCCATTCCTGGTTGTTGTAGGGTTCGGCGCGCTCGGTGTCGCGCATCGACGAGCAGCCCGTGATTCCGAGCAGAACAGCCAGCGGGACCGCCATGCCCGCCAAGCGGCAGGCCCATCGTGCGGCGAGGGGTGAAACCGGGGAATCGTGCATGCCCTGACGTTATCATCCACGGCTGGGGCGGCGGCCTGCTGCAAGCTGCGGGCCCGTGCAATTTTCCTTACAAATCAATACCTTGGCTCTACAGCCAAGGCAGGCCGACAAGTCGTGCGTCTTAATTCCATCAAGCTATCGGGCTTCAAGTCGTTCGCCGAACCCACCAACTTCATGCTGCCGGGCCAACTGGTGGGCGTTGTCGGGCCCAACGGTTGCGGCAAGTCGAACATCATGGATGCGGTGCGCTGGGTGCTCGGCGAATCGCGCGCCTCGGAGCTTCGCGGCGAGTCGATGCAGGACGTGATCTTCAACGGCACGACCACCCGCAAGCAGGCCAGCCGTTCGAGCGTGGAACTGGTGTTCGACAACGCCGACCACCGCGCCGGCGGCCAGTGGAACCAGTTCGGCGAAATCGCGGTGCGCCGCGTGCTCACCCGCGACGGCACCAGCAGCTACTACATCAACAACCAGCCGGTGCGCCGCCGCGACGTGCAGGACGTGTTCCTCGGCACCGGCCTCGGCCCCCGCGCCTACGCCATCATCGGCCAGGGCACGATCAGCCGGATCATCGAATCCAAGCCCGAGGAACTGCGCCTCTTCCTCGAGGAGGCCGCTGGTGTCTCCAAGTACAAGGAGCGCCGCCGCGAAACCGAGAACCGCCTGGGCGACACCCGCGAGAACCTCACGCGGGTCGAAGACATTCTTCGCGAACTCAACGCCAATCTCGAGAAGCTCGAGAAGCAGGCAGAGGTGGCCGCGCGCTACAACGCGCTGCAGGGCGATGCCACGAAGAAGCAACACCAGCTGTGGTTCCTGAAGCGCAGCGAGAGCAATGCCGACCAGGCCAAGATCAAGGCCGATTCGGAGCGCGCCATCAACGACCTCGAATCGCGCACGGCCGACCTGCGCCACATCGAGGCAGAGCTCGAAACGGTGCGCCAGGCCCACTACGGCGCCGGCGACCAGGTCAACCAGGCACAGGGCAAGCTCTACGAGGCCAGCGCCGAAGTCGGCCGGCTCGAAGGCGAGATCCGCTTCGTGGTCGAGGGCCGCCAGCGCGTCGAGCAGCGCCTCATCCAATTGCGCGAGCAGATGGGCCAATGGGGGCGCCGCCGCGAAGAAGCCGAGGCCGAGATCGAGACCCTGGCCGGCGCGGGCGTCGATGCGGAAGAGCAGGCCATCATGCTGGCCGCCCAGCTCGAGGAACACGACGCGCGCATGCCCGATCTCGAAGAGGCTGTGCAGCGCGCCCAGGAAGAGGCCAACGCCCAGCGCACGACCGTGTCGCAGGTGCAGCAGCAGATCCAGGTGCTGGCCGCAGACCAGCGCAACATCGAGGAGCAAAGCCGCCAGCTCATGCAGCGCAGCGAACGCCTGCGCACCGACCAGAACGCGCTGGCCGCGCCCGACGAAGCCCGCCTGCTCGACATGCAGGAGCAGCACGCCATGGCGCAGGAGGCCGCGAGCGAAGCCGACGCGCGCCTGCAGGAGCTGCAGGAAGCCGTGCCCCAACTCGACGACGACCGCCGCGCCAAGCAGCTGGCCGTGAACACCGAGGGCGCACGCCACGCCGAGTTCTCGGCCCGTCTCGAAGCGCTGCGCGCGCTGCAGGAAAAGGTCAAGACCGACGGCAAGCTGGCCCCCTGGCTTGCCAAGCATGGCCTCGATGGCCTGCAGGGCCTGTGGAGCCGCATCCACATCGAGCAGGGCTGGGAAAACGCGCTCGAAGCCGCGTTGCGCGAGCGCCTGGGCGCGCTCGAGGTCAGCCGCCTGGAGATGGTGCGCGCCTTCGGCAACGACGCGCCGCCCGCCAAGCTGGCCTTCTACAGCCCGCCGGCCGCCGGTGCGCCCGAGAGCTCGGCCTCGCTGCCGCGCCTGTCGAGCCTGCTGCGCCTGAACGACGCCGGCCAGCAGGCGCTGCTGAACGACTGGCTGCATGGCTGCTACACCGCCGCGAGCTTCGAGGAAGCGCTGGCCCAGCGCGGCTCGCTGCAGCCGGGCGAGGTCATCTACGTGCAGAGCGGCCACGCCGTGTCTGCGCACAGCGTCAATTTCTACGCGCCCGATTCCGAACAGGCCGGCCTGCTGGCCCGCCAGCAGGAAATGGAAAACCTGGAGCGCCAGTTGCGCGCCCAGACGCTCATCACTGAAGAAGCGCGTACCGCGCTGGTCCGCGCCGAAGCCGCGTACGCCGATGCCGCTTCGCGCCTTGTGACCGCACGGCGCGAAGCCGCCGAAACGCAATCGCGCGCGCACGAGCTGCAGGTCGAGACCCTGCGCATGACGCAGCTCGCCGAGCAGACCCGTGCCCGCAGCCAGCAACTGGCCGCCGACATTGGCGAAGTCGATGCGCAGCTCGAAGAACTGCAGGAAAGGCGCATCGCCGCCGAAGGCCGCTTCGAGGAACTCGACATGCAGCTGGCCGATGCCCAGGAGCGCCACGCCGAGCTCGACGAGCGCGTGATCGAGGCCGGCCGCGCGCTGGCCGCGAGCCGCGAGCAGCACCGCAGCCTCGAACGCCAGGCGCAGGAAGCCACCTTCTCGCAGCGCACGCTCGAAGCCCGTCGCGCGGAGCTCAACCGCTCCATCGAAACCGCCGCGCAGCAGACCGTGGCGCTGACCGACGAGGACGAACGCGCCCGCGCCGAATTGGGCCGCCTGTCCGACGCCGCCGCGCAGGCCGGCCTGCAGGACGCGCTGTCGCTCAAGCTCGAACGCGAAGCCGCGCTGGGTTCTGCACGCAGCCAGTACGACGACCTCACGCTCAAGCTGCGCGCCAGCGACGAGCGGCGCCTGCAGCTCGAACGCGAGCTCGATCCGCTGCGCCAGCGCATCACCGAATTCCAGCTGAAGGAACAGGCCGCGCGCCTGGGCGTCGAGCAATACCAGCAGCTGCTGGACGACGCCGGTGCCGATCTCGAAGCCGTCGAGCAGTCCATCGAGGCCGACAAGGTGAAGCTCACCGGACTGCAGAGCGAAATCGACCGGCTCAACCGCGAAGTGGTCGCGCTCGGCGCGGTGAACCTGGCGGCGCTGGACGAACTGGCCATTGCCAGCGAGCGCAAGATCTTCCTCGACGCCCAATCGGCCGACCTGAACGAAGCCATCGGCACGCTGGAAGACGCCATCCGCAAGATCGACGCCGAAACGCGCGACCTCCTCGGCGGCACCTTCAAGATCGTCAACGAGCATTTCAGCCGCATGTTCCCCGAGCTCTTCGGCGGCGGCAACGCCAAGCTCATGATGACCGGCGACGAGATCCTCGATTCCGGCGTGCAGGTGATGGCGCAGCCCCCGGGCAAGAAGAACCAGACCATCCACCTGCTCTCGGGCGGCGAGAAGGCGCTC
The DNA here is from genome assembly GCF_056867935.1 of Variovorax sp. TLI9-5A. Classification (NCBI taxonomy): domain Bacteria; kingdom Pseudomonadati; phylum Pseudomonadota; class Betaproteobacteria; order Burkholderiales; family Comamonadaceae; genus Variovorax; species Variovorax sp. TLI9-5A. The sequence goes on from NZ_CP200310.1 coordinate 3,514,312, forward strand.
ACGGCCATTGCGCTGGTGTTCGCCATCTTCCAGCTGAACCCGGCGCCTTTCTGCCTGCTCGACGAAGTTGACGCGCCGCTGGACGACGCCAACACCGAGCGCTATGCCAAACTCGTCTCCGCCATGAGCCGCGAAACCCAGTTCCTCTTCATCAGCCACAACAAGATCGCCATGGAAATGGCCGAACAGCTGATCGGCGTGACGATGCAGGAGCAGGGCGTGTCGCGCATCGTGGCGGTCGACATGGAGTCGGCGGTCTCGATGGTCGAAGCCGCATAAGCCGGGCGGCAACGATCCATGAGCAATCTCACACTCGCCCTGGCAATCTTCGGCGGCCTCGTTCTCGCGGCCGTCGTCGGCTACGAGGCCATGATGTCGCGCCGCAATGCGCCCCGCCAACCCGACGCGGTCGACGTCGCGCTCGACGAAGCCGAGCGTGCCCTGGCCGCAGGTGATGACGGCGTGGAGCCGGTGCTGCACGCCGATCCGAACAAGGTGCAGGGCTCCGACCGGCATGAGCCGCTGTTCGATCCCGACCTTCCGGCGCCCAGCGGCGTGCCCGTGCCCACGGCCGAGCGCCGCGGCGGGCTCGATCCGCTGATCGACGTGATCGCGCCGATCTCGCTCGACGGCCTGGCCTCGGGAGACGCAGCCATCGCAGCCATGCCGCCCACGCGCCGCGCGGGCAGCAAGCCGGTGGCCATCGAGGGCCTGAACGAACACACCGGCCAGTGGGAGCCGCCCGTGCCCGGCCAGCGCTACAGCGCCTTCCAGGTCGGCGTGCAGCTGGCCAACCGCACCGGGGCACTCAACGAGATCGAATACTCCGAGTTCGTGGTCAAGGCCCAGGCCTTTGCCGATGCCGTCAACGGCGCGCCTGAGTTTCCCGAGATGCTTGACGAAGTGGCGCGCGCCCGCGAGCTCGACCAGTTCGCCAGCGCGCACGACGCGCAGCTGGGCTTCGTGCTGCGGGCACTGCATGCGGCGTGGAGCCCGGGCTACGTGCAGCAGAACGCCGCGCGGCTGGGCTTCGTGGCCGGCATCATCCCCGGACGAATGGTGCTGCCGACCAGCGAGGCGGGCCTGCCGCCGGTGCTCGGGCTGGCCTTCGACACCCAGGCCGCGCTGGCCGACGATCCGGCCCAGTCGGCCATCCGCGAACTCAGCCTGAGCCTGGACGTGCCGCAGGTCGACCGTGGCGAAGAGCCTTTCCGCCGCATGCGCGAAGCCGCCGCCACGCTGGCGCGCGAGATGGACGGCGTGGTCACCGACAGCGATGGCCAGCTGCTGCGCGACGAGACCATGGACGTGATCGGCGCCGACCTCGAACAGCTCTACGACACGCTCGACGGGCGCGACCTTGCGGCGGGTTCTCCGCTGGCGCGGCGGCTCTTCAGCTGAATCCGATTCCTCCTCGGGAGACACCCATGACGACGCGCGACGAAGCGGCACGCGAAGCCGCCGCACTGAGCGAACAGCTCCACAGGCACGCCCATCTGTATTACGTGCTCGACACGCCCGAGCTGCCGGACGCGGAGTACGACAAGCTCTTCCAGCGCCTGCAGGCCATAGAGACCGAATTTCCCGATCTGCGCACGCCCGATTCGCCGACGCAGCGCGTGGGCGGCAAGGTGCTCGACGGCTTCGTCAAGGTGCGCCACAAGGTGCCGATGCTGTCTATTCGCACCGAGACCGACATCACACCCGGCGGCGCAAGCGCCTTCGATGCGCGCGTGCGCCGCGAGCTGGGGCTGGCCGAGGACGGCCCGCAGGTGAGCTACGTCTGCGAGCTGAAGTTCGACGGCCTTGCCATGAACCTGCGCTACGAGAACGGCGTGCTGGTGCAGGCCGCGACGCGTGGGGACGGCGAGGTGGGCGAGGACGTCACGCAGAACATCCGCACGGTGCGCGAGATCCCGCTGCGCCTCAACGGCAAGGCGCCGCCCGTGGTCGAGGTGCGCGGCGAGGTCTATATGAAGCGCGCGGACTTCGACTCGCTCAACGAGCGCCAGCGCCAGAAGATCGCGGACGGGCAGAAGAACGAGAAGGTGTTCGTCAATCCGCGCAACGCGGCGGCTGGGGCGGTGCGTCAGCTCGATCCGGCGATTGCCGCGGCGCGGCCGCTGAGCTTCTTCGCCTATGGGCTGGGCGAGGTCACGCCGGTGGCGGAAGGTGGGCCCGACTGGCCGACTCAGTTCGACTGGCTGCAGCAGTTCCATGAATGGGGCTTTCCTGTGGCCACGCAGACTGCGCGGGCTACCGGCGCTATCGAACTAATAGCATTCCACGAGAACATCGGGCGTCAGCGCGATGCCTTGCCCTATGACATCGACGGCGTGGTCTACAAGGTCGACAGCATCGAGCTGCAGCGGCAATTGGGCTTCGTCTCGCGCGAGCCGCGCTGGGCCGTGGCCCACAAGTACCCGGCGCAGGAGCAGCTGACCGAGGTGGTCGGCATCGAGATACAGGTCGGGCGCACCGGCAAGCTCACGCCGGTGGCCAAGCTGGCGCCGGTGTTCGTCGGTGGCGTGACCGTGACCAACGCGACGCTGCACAACGAGGACGAGGCGCGCCGCAAGGACGTGCGCGTGGGCGACACGGTGATCGTGCGCCGCGCGGGCGACGTGATTCCAGAGGTGGTCGGCGTGGCGCCGGACAGCCTGGCCAAGCCCGACGAGCAGCGCGGCGAGATCTTCACGATGCCGCACAAGTGCCCCGTGTGCGGCTCGGAGGCCGTGCGCGAGGAGGGCGAGGTCGACTACCGCTGCACCGGTGGCCTGTTCTGCGCGGCGCAGCGCAAGGAGGCCATCCTGCACTTCGCGGCGCGGCGCGCCGTGGACGTCGACGGGCTGGGCGACAAGCTGGTCGAGCAGCTCGTGGATTCGAACCTGATCCGTACCTTGCCTGATCTCTACAAGCTGGGCTTCACCACGCTGGCCGGGCTGGATCGCATGGCGGAGAAATCGGCGAAAAACCTTGTCGATGCGCTGGAAGCTTCGAAGAAGACCACGCTGCCGCGTTTTCTGTTCGGGCTGGGCATCCGGCATGTGGGCGAGTCCACCGCAAAGGACCTGGCCAAACACTTCGGCAGGCTGGATTCGATCATGGACGCGACCGAAGAACAGCTGCTCGAAGTGAACGATGTCGGCCCGGTGGTGGCGCAGAGCCTGCGCACCTTCTTCGACCAGCCGCACAACCGCGAGGTGGTCGAACAGCTGCGCGCCTGCGGCCTGACCTGGGAAGAGGGCGAGCCGGCAGCCAGGGCGCCGAAGCCGTTGGCGGGGCTGACCTTCGTCATCACCGGCACCCTTCCTACGCTGAGCCGCGACGAAGCGAAGGATAAATTGGAGGCGGCCGGCGCGAAGGTGTCCGGCTCGGTCAGTAAGAAGACCCACTACCTCGTGGCCGGCGAAGAGGCCGGGAGCAAGCTCGACAAGGCGCGCGAGAACGGCGTCGAGATCATCGACGAGGCGCGTATGCTGGAGATCCTCGCCAACGGCGTTCCGGCGGGTTAAGCGGATCGAGGCCAGGCAGAGGCGGTGGCCGGGCCTCTTTACCGGCCGTTACGCTGCTTCATCGCAGCGCAGTCAACAGGGTCTACAACCTGGCGTTGAAAGCTAATTGAAGGCCACAAGGAGAGTCCCTCATGAACAAAATTCGAATTCTCGGTGCCTGTGCTGCAGTCGGCGGCGTCGTGCTGCTGTCGGGCTGCGTGGGCGTGCCCGCCGATCCCTACTACGGCGGAGGCTATGGCGGGGGTTATTCGTCGGGGCCTTACTACAGCGAGCCCGCGCCGGTGGTCGTGCCCGCGCCGGTTTACATCAACGGTGGCGGCTATTACGAGCGGCGTCCGCGCTACTACGACAGGCCCTACTATGACCGGCCGAACTACCCGGCCCGCCCGCCGGTCTGGGGTGGCGGTGGTGGCCGGCCGGTGCCGCCGGTCGTGGTGCCTCCCCGTCCGCCCGTCACGGGTGGTGGCCCGGGCTCCATCCCGACGCCGCCGCGCGGCAATGCCCGCCTGTGGACATCGCCCGACTCCAAAAACCAGACACCTCCCTGATTCCCCTCGGGAGTGGAGATCGGAGGCCATCGCGATAATCCCGCCATGGCCATCCGCGAAATCCTGAAAATGGGCGACCCTCGGCTGCTGCGCATCGCGCAGCCGGTCGCCGCCTTCGATACCGACGAGCTGCACATGCTGGTGCGCGACATGTTCGAGACCATGCATGCTGTCAATGGCGCCGGCCTTGCCGCGCCGCAGATCGGCGTCGACCAGCAGCTCGTGATCTTCGGTACCGACGTCGTGAACCCGCGCTATCCCGACGCGCCTCCGGTGCCGCGCACCGTGCTGCTGAACCCCGTCATCACGCCCTTGGGCGACGAGGAGGAAGAGGGCTGGGAAGGGTGCCTGTCGGTGCCGGGCCTGCGCGGCGTGGTGCCGCGCTTCGCCAGCATCCGCTACACCGGCTTCGATCCGTACGGCGACCCGATCGACCGGGTCGCCACCGGCTTTCATGCGCGCGTGGTGCAGCATGAAGTCGATCACCTGCTGGGCAAGCTGTACCCGATGCGGGTGCGCGATTTCTCGCGATTCGGCTACACCGAGGTCCTGTTTCCGGGCCTCGATGCGGCCGACGACGATTGAGCCAGCCGGCTCAGCTGTCTCAGTTGTATTTGCTGCTGAGAGCGAATCGGCCGCCGCCCATGAAGGCGAGGGCCAGTGCCGCGAACAGGAACATGCCCTGCAGTTCCAGCGCCCAGCCGCCTTGCTTGCCGAGCGAGGTCAGGTCCTTCATATGGACCAGCGCGAATGCCACCAGCATGTTGATGACCACGATCCACGCGGCCGGCCGCGTATAGAGCCCGATGATCAGCAGCACGGGCGCCACCACCTCTCCGATGTAGACCAGGTACGCCAGCGCGCCCGGCAGCCCGTGCTGGGCCAGCATGCCCGAGATGAAGCCGACGCCGCCTTGCAGCTTGGCGATGCCATGCAGGAGGATCAGCACGCCGAGAGAAACGCGCAGGATGAACTTGCCGGTGTCGTCGGATTTGACCATTGTGTGGGTTCCCAGTGAGTGGTTGTTGAAGGGCCGTATGGTAGTGAACCCCGGGCCTGTCGATCCAGTCTTGCGCGGCACATATGCATCCAACCCGGAGTTCTTTGGCAGAGTCAGGCGTCGGCCCGTACACTGCCTTTTGCTTACCGTTGTTGAGGAGAACACCAATGATGAACAAACCATTCCGGCCGGCACTGCTCGCGGGCGCCTGCCTCGCAGCCCTGGCCTTCACCGCTCCGGCTTTCGCCGGCAAGACGCTCGACGCAGTCAAGCAGCGCGGCACCGTCAAGTGCGGTGTGACCAACGGCGTGGCCGGTTTCTCGGCACCCGACACGCAGGGCAACTGGTCGGGCCTGGATGTCGACACCTGCCGCGCCATCGCGGCGGCCGTGCTCGGCGACGGCAAGAAGGTCGACTTCGTGCCCCTCAACTCGCAGCAGCGCTTCTCGGCCCTGCAGGCAGGCGAAATCGACATCCTCGCGCGCAATACCACTTGGACGCTCACGCGCGACGCCTCGCTGGGCTTCAACTTCACCACCATCACCTACTACGACGGCCAGGGCTTCCTGGTGCCCAAGAAGCTCAAGGTGACGAGCGCCAAGCAGCTCAAGAACGCGACCATCTGCACGCAGTCGGGCACCACCAACGAGAAGAACGTTTCCGACTACTTCCGTGCCCAGAACATCCCGGTGAAGACGGTCGTCTTCGAAAGCTTCGAAGCCTCGTTCAAGGCCTTCTTCTCGGGTCGCTGCCAGGCCTTCACGACCGACGCCTCTGCGTTGGCCGGCCTGCGCAACAAGGAAGCGACCAACCCCGACGACTACGTCATCCTGCCCGAGCTGATCTCCAAGGAACCGCTGGCGCCCCTGGTGCGCCGTGGCGACGACGAGTGGTTCGCCATCGCCAAGTGGGTGCCCAACGCGCTCATCGAGGCCGAGGAGTTCGGTGTCACCCAGGCCAACGCCGACGAGCTCAAGGCCAACAGCAAGGACCCGGCGCAGCAGCGCCTGCTTGGCAGCGGTGAAGACCTCGGCAAGCTGCTTGGCCTGGACAAGGATTGGTCGTTCCGAGCCATCAAGGCCGTGGGCAACTACGGCGAGATCTTCGAGCGCAACGTCGGGCCCAAGTCGGTCCTGAAGCTGCCCCGTGGCTCCAACAATCTGTGGAGCAAGGGCGGCCTGATCTACGCACCTCCAGTTCGATGAACGACCGGGCCTCGCGCCGCGGGGTCTGGCTGGCCTGGGCCGTCCAGGCCCTGCTGGTGCTGGCCGTAGTGGCCGGCGCTGTCTGGGTGGTGCATCACGCGCTCGAAGTGCTGCGCGCCAGGGGCGTGCGCTCGGGCTTCGACTTCCTGACCGAGCCCACGGGCTTCTCCATCAGCGAAGGCTGGCTCGACTTCGATGCCAGCCAGCCGTTCTGGCGCGCCTTTCTCGCGGGGCTGATCAACACGGTGCGCGCGGCGGTGCCGGCAGCGATCTTCTCTGTGGTGCTGGGCACGCTGATCGGCATCGGCCGGCTCGCGCCGCATGTGCTGCTGCGCGGCATCTGCACCGCGTATGTCGAGCTGGTGCGTAACGTGCCGCTGCTGGTCCAGCTGCTGATGCTGGCCTTCGCTATGGCCAACCTGCTGCCCGATCCGACCGAGCCCGTGCGGCTGCTGCCGGGCGTGTGGCTGAGCAAGGGCGGGCTCAGCGTTCCGTGGCCGATGATGGGCGAGGGCGGCCTGCACTTCGAGCTTCCCGAGCGCGGTGATTTCGGCGTGAGCGGCGGCGCGGCGCTGAGCCCGGAGTACGTGACCATCGTCGCCGGCCTGAGCCTCTATTCGGCCGCCTTCGTGGCGGAGATCGTGCGCGCGGGCATCCTGTCGGTGCCGCAGGGGCAGGTGCTGGCGGGGCAGGCGCTGGGGCTGTCGCCGGTGCAGCAGTTGCGCATCGTCGTGCTGCCGCAGGCGCTCCGGGTGATCGTGCCTTCGCTCACCAACCAGATCCTGAGCCTGACGAAGAACTCGTCGCTGGCGGTGGCGGTGGGTTATCCGGAACTGGTGTCGGTGGCCAACACCACCATCGGCTCGAACGGCCGGGCCTTCGAGTGCATCGCGATCATCATGGCGGTCTACCTGATGCTGTCGTTGCTGATCTCCTTCGGCATGAACCGCTACAACGCGCGCGTCGCATTGCGAGGCTGGCGATGAGGAGCGTCGCGCAGGGGCCCATCGCATGGCGTAGCGAGCTCTGGGGTTCGCCGTTGCGCGCGCTGGCGACGCTGCTTCTGCTGGCGCTGCTCGCGTGGATCGGCTTCCACGCCGTCGAGTGGGGCATCGTGCATGCGGTGTTCAGGCCCGACGCCGAGGCCTGCCGCGCGGTGCGGCATGGCGCCTGCTGGGGCGTGGTGGCCGAGAAGTGGCGGCCGATGCTGTTCGGGCGCTTTCCGTACGAGGAGCAATGGCGCCCGGCCATCGCGGTGGTCGTGCTGTCGGCGGTGACGATGCTGAGCGCCTGGCCTCGCAGCTGGCGCTGGTGGCTGGTGCCGTTGTGGATCGTCGCGCTGCTGCTCTTCGTGCTGCTGATGCGCGGTGGCGTGCTGGGTTTGAGTTCGGTGCCGACCAGCCGATGGGGCGGCCTGCCGCTGACCATCGGGCTCGCGGTGGTGGGACTGGCGCTGGCATTTCCGCTGGCGCTGCTGCTGGCGCTGGGGCGGCGTTCCGGCTGGCCCGTGGCGCGCACGCTGAGTGCGAGCTACATCGAGCTGGTGCGCGGCGTGCCGCTGATCTCGGTACTGTTCATGGCTTCGTTCCTGCTGCCGCTGCTGTGGCCGGCCGGATGGCAGCCCGACGTGCTGGTGCGGGTGCTCGCGGGGTTAGCTCTCTTCGTGGCCGCCTATCTCGCGGAAATCATCCGCGGCGGCCTGCAGGCCGTGCCGCGCGGGCAGACCGAGGTGGCGATGGCGCTGGGCTTCGGCCGCTGGCCGGTGCAGCGCGACATCGTGCTGCCGCAGGCACTGCGGCTCGTCGTACCCGCGCTGACCAACAACGTGGTCGGCACGCTGAAGGACACCTCGCTGGTCACCGTGGTCGGCCTCTTCGAGCTGACCGGCGCGCTGGGGCTGGCGCTGGGCGGTGACCCGACGTGGCGGCCGTTCTACCTCGAGGGCTATCTCTTCGTCGCGGCGGTGTACTGGGTGCTGTGCTTCGGGCTCTCGCGCTACAGCGTGTGGCTCGAAAAGCGGCTGTCGGCCGCGCCCTGACCGGCGCGCCGCCCGGCTCCTGTACACTCCGGGGCTTCATGTCGAGCCAACGCTTCCCCTTCGTATCCCCCGCAGTCCTCATGGGCCGGATGATGCCGCCTGCCTCCGCGCAGGCGATGGTCGTTGCCCGAATGATTACCACCATTACCACCGCGGCCACCTGAGCACGCGCAGGTGGCCGTTCCGGCAGCCACCTGGTGTATCGCTCTCTCCCCGAACGAATGAACCCAGCTCTGGCAGCTGGGTTTTGTTTTTTCGTCAGGAGTTGTCCATGTACCGCGATCCCGTTGAATCCCTAGAGCCCTTGCACCACCGCCAGGCGGCCATTCGTACCCTGCGCGTGGGGATGATCGGCATCGGCACCGTGGGTTCGGGCACCTTCCGCGTGCTGGCGCGCAACCGCGCCGACATCGCCGCACGGGCGGGCCGGTCCATCGAGCTGGTGATGGTCGCCGCGCGCAACCTGGAGCGCGCCGCCGGCATCGTGGGAGACGGCGTCGCGCTGACGGCCGACGCGATGCAGGTCGCCACGCATCCCGATGTCGACGTGGTGGTCGAAGTGGCCGGCGGCACCGGCCCGGCGCGCGACTGGGTGCTGGCCGCCATAGCGCACGGCAAGCACGTGGTCACGGCCAACAAGGCGCTGCTGGCCGTGCACGGCGCGGAGATCTTCGCGGCCGCGCGCGAGAAGGGCGTGATCGTGGCCTACGAGGGCGCCGTGGCCGTCAGCATCCCCATCATCAAGGCGTTGCGCGAGGGCCTCGCGGCCAACCGCATCGAATGGGTGGCCGGCATCATCAACGGCACCACCAACTTCATCCTGAGCAAGATGCGCGACGAAAGCCTGGACTTCGCCGCCGCGCTCGCGCAGGCGCAGGCGCTGGGCTATGCCGAAGCCGACCCCAGCTTCGACATCGAGGGCATCGACGCCGCCCACAAGCTGACCCTGCTGGCCGCCAACGCCTTCGGCATGCCGCTTCGCTTCGCCGACGCGCAGGTGGAGGGCATCACCGCACTGCAGGGCGTGGACGTGGCCTGCGCCGAGCAGCTCGGCTACCGCATCAAGCTGCTGGGCGTGGCGCGCCGGCAGGTGGCCGGCGTCGAGCTGCGCGTGCAGACTGTGCTCGTGCCAGCCACGCACCTGATGGCGCAGGTGAACGGCTCGATGAACGCCGTCATGGTCAAGAGCGACGCGGCCGGCCTCACGATGTACTACGGCGCCGGAGCGGGCTCGGAGCAGACCGCCTCCGCCGTGATCGCCGACCTGGTCGACGTGGCGCGGCTCGACGGCGTGCATGCCGCGCAGCATGTGCCGCATCTTGGCGTGCATGCGCATGCGACGAACGCGCTCGCCGTGCTGCCTCGCGCAGCCGTCCATACCTCGCACTACCTGCGCGTGCCGGTGCATGCGGTCAACCAGATCCAGGCGGTCGCTGCCAGTCTCTCGGAACAGAAAGTGCCCGTGCGCCAAGTCGCGCTGGCGGCTGAGCGGCCCGGCCTGGGGCCGCAGGTGCTGGTGCTAACCGGACCGGTGGAGCAGGGCACGCTCGACCTCGCCGTGCATGCCTTGCAGGCGCGCGCCGAGGCGGCGGGCGCGGTCACGACCCTGCGCGTGGAGTCGCTGGAAGGCTGAGCGGGCTCAGTTCGGCATAGCCGGTGAGCGGATCGTGCGTTCGCGCGAACTGCCAGTCGGGCAGCACGGCGACGAGGATCTCCGCCGTGGTCCGCACGGCGCACCCCGGCGCAGCATGTCCGCCGAAGACACGGCCCTCGGCGTCCGACACGCTGATGTGCAGATGCGAGCCGTCCGGCGACAGGCTGCCCGCCAGGGTGAGGATTTCCAGGTCGCCCTCGATGCGTGCCGCCGTCGGCGCACCCGCGAACCGGATGTTCGCGCCGCTCAGGCTGCCGATGCCGGCCACGACGAAAGCCGCTTCACTGCCGCTTCGGCCCAGCGCCGAATCGAGCGATGCCCGCAGGTCGTCGCCCGGGTTCAGCCGCAGCACCAGCGTCCGCATGCGGCTTCAGCCCCCGGCGAGCGCGCCGTCCACCACCTGCTGCGCCTCCTCGAGGATGCGCGCGAGATGCTCCTCGCCCTTGAAGCTCTCGCCGTAGATCTTGTAGATGTTCTCCGTGCCCGAGGGCCGCGCGGCGAACCAGCCGTTCGCGGTCACCACCTTCACGCCGCCGATGGCCGCGCCGTTGCCCGGTGCGTGGCTCAGCACCTCGACGATCTTGTCGCCCGCGAGCTCGGTCGAGTGGATCTGCTGCGGCGACAGGCTGGACAGCCGCTTCTTCTGCTCGACCGTGGCCGGCGCGTCCACCCGGTTAGACACCGGCCTGCCCAGCGCCTGCGTCAGCTCGGCATAACGTTCGCCCGGGTCGCGTCCGGTACGGGCGGCGATCTCGGCGGAGAGCAGTGCGGGCACCATGCCGTCCTTGTCGGTGGTCCATACCGAGCCGTCCTTGCGCAGGAAGGTCGCGCCCGCGCTTTCCTCGCCGCCGAAAGCCAGCGAGGCGTCGACCAGCCCGTCGACGAACCACTTGAAGCCCACCGGCACCTCGTGCAGCCTGCGGCCGAGCCGGTTGGCGACGCGGTCGATCATCTGGCTGCTCACCACCGTCTTGCCGATGGCCGCCTGCGCGGGCCAGTTCGGTCTGTGCGTGTAGAGGTAGTCGATCATCACCGCGAGATAGCTGTTGGGCTGCATCAGCCCGGTGCTGCCGGCAACGACGCCATGGCGGTCGTGGTCGGTGTCGCAGGCGAAGGCGATGCCGAAGCGGTCCTTCAGCTCGATCAGCTTGTGCATCGCGTCGGGCGAGGACGGGTCCATGCGGATGCGGCCATCCCAGTCGAGCGACATGAAGCGGAAGGTCGGGTCGACCTCGCGGCTGAGCACGTTCAGGCGCTTGAGCTTGTAGCGCTCGGCGATCGCGGGCCAGTAGCGCACGCCGGCGCCGCCCAAAGGGTCGACGCCTAGGTCGAGGTTCACGTCGCGTATCGCGTCCATGTCGAGCACCTGCGAGAGGTCTTCGACGTAGGTGTTGAGGTAGTCATGGCGGTGCGTGGTGGATGCGCGCAGCGCCTGCGCGAGCGGCATGCGCTTCACGCCCTCGAGCCTGTTCGCCAGCATCCTGTTGGCGGCGGCCTCGACGGCGGAAGTGATGTCGGTGCCGGCCGGTCCGCCGTTGGGCGGGTTGTACTTGAAGCCGCCGCTCTCGGGCGGGTTGTGCGAGGGCGTGATGACGATGCCGTCGGCCAGACCCGTGGTGCGGCCGCGGTTGTAGACCAGGATCGCGTGCGACACGGCTGGGGTCGGCGTGTACTCGTCGTCCTTGGAGATCATCAGCTCCACGCCGTTGGCCGCCAACACCTCGACCGCACTGCCGAAGGCCGGCGTCGAAAGCGCGTGCGTGTCGATGCCCAGGAAGAGCGGCCCGTCGATGCCTTTCTGCCTGCGGTAGTCGCAGATGGCCTGGCTGATCGCGAGCACGTGCCATTCGTTGAAGGCGTCGTCGAAGGAGGAACCCCGGTGCCCCGAGGTGCCGAAGGCCACGCGTTGCGAAGGCATCGCCGGATCGGGCCGGCCGGTGTAGTAGGCCGAGACGAGGCGCGGCACGTCGACCAGCAGTTCGATGGGTGCGGGCTTGCCCGCGAGAGGGTTGCTTGCTTGGCTCATGTGGATGGGAAGTCGAAGTTGATGAGATCCGAGATGCGCTCGACGGTGATGTCGGCGGGTGCGTAGGCCGCGTTGGCCCCGGCGTCGAGCGCATAGTGCCCTTGCCGCACGAAGACGGTTGTAAGACGCGGTCCCCAGATGGCTTTCATGGCCGAGAGGATGCGCAGCTTGTCGTCGACCATCACGTAGTGCCGCGCGGGGTGTTGCTGTTCGACGAGGTCGAGCATCTCCTCCTTGTGCACGTAGATCAGCACTCGGCTTTCGGTGGCCTCCCACAGGCCCGAGCGCTGCACCTTGCGCGGCTGGAAGACCACGTCGCCGTCCGACAGGATCACCGTGGGGCCGTGGCGGCGCAGGTGCTTCAGCGTTTCGAGCGCGCCGGGGTAGAGCCTGTCGGCGAAGGGGTAGTCGATCAGGAATTCCGACATCCGCAGCAGTCGCGGATCGCTCATGCCGCCGCGGCTTGCGCCGGCGCGAAAGCGCTGCAGCGCGCCGAGGTAGTCGACATAGCCAAGCTCGTCGCGCAGCTGCTCGAAGCCCGTCCAGTAGCGGCTGGCTATTTCGGCGCCGAGGGCCTGGTCGAGGCGCTCGTGGAGATCTGCGATGACGCGGTCGTTGTCGAGCAGGGTGTTGTCGACATCGATCAGGAAAACCGTGGCAGGGGTTTGTGTCATGGATATGCGCCCGAAGGGCCTTGACTGCAATGAACCGCGCGCGTTGCTTTCAGCATACCCCTCGGATGCGACGCCGGGCCGCACCCTCGTGATTTAGTTGATGCTTCGCCGCCCGCTGGCTTAACCTGCGCCACAGGACCGTCCCCGGAGTTGAATAAGCTTCCGCACAGCTTGAAGAATGAAGAAAGAAGGAGCAAGAAAGATGCGCATCACGAACGGTCGACACCTGCCCGGCATGGCGGCCCTGGGCCTTTGCCTCGCGCTGGCCGGCTGCCAGTCGCCTCCCGCTGACCGCCCCTTGACCTCCGAAGTGCCCGAACCCCCGAGCTTCGTCACGCCGCCCGAAACCTGCCAAGCACCATCCGTTCGCTTCGGGCTGGGGTTGCGCATTACCCCGCAGCTGCTGGAGGAAATGCGCCAGCGCGCCGGCGCGCGGATGGCGCGCACCGTGCTGGCCACCGAGCCCGCCGATCAGGCGCAGGACATGATGCGGCTCAACGTGCAGGTCGAGCCCACTGGCCGGGTGGTCGGTGCGTACTGTGGCTAGCGAATCCTCGCCGGGCGGCACGTCGCCACGATGTATACGAAGGTGTTGTTACGTAAACACGTACCGGTAACAAATGTTCGCCGCAAAGGGTGCATCGGTATGAATTGGGAGAACAATAGCCCGCGACCTCCGGAGCTCCAGTCTTTTGTCGAACCAGCAACCCATAGTCTCGTTGCCGTCGTACTACGACGGATCGGCCCGCCTCCCGCCGGATGAGGTGCTGCGCCCGCTGATGGCCGACTGGGCGCGCTCCGGCAAGCGGCTGGCTGCCGTCTGCTTCATCGACGTCGACCGCTTTGCCGAGCTGAACGCGCGCCTCGGCATGGTCGCGGGCAACGCGGCCCTGGAGGAAGTGGCCCGCCGCATCAAGGCCGAGCTGCCGCGCGAAAGCGTGATGGCGCGCGTGGGCGGCGACGAGTTCGCGGCCCTGTTCGCCGGCCTCGGAACCTCTCAGTGCGCGCAGGTGCTGGAACGCATCCAGGCAGTGCTCGCCGAACCCTGGGACTGGCGCGGTCAGGTGGTCAGCATCGAAGCGAGCATCGGCGCCATGCTGCTCGACAGCAACGGCCCGCCTCCTGAAACGGCGCTGCGCCAGGCGCAGCACGCCGCCTTCTTCGCCAAGCGCGCCGCCGACGGCAAGGTTCATTACTTCGACGCTCCGCAGGCGCGTGCCGACGAGCAGGTGGTGCGCGAGCGCCAGCGCATACAGGAAGGCCTGCTGCAGGGCGAGTTCTTCCTCGTCTACCAGCCCAAGGTCGACATGCTGCGCGGCGTGGTGGTCGGCGTCGAGGCGCTGATCCGCTGGCAGCACCCCGAACGCGGCCTGATGCCGCCCTCGCAGTTCGTGCCGCTGATCGAAGACGACGCGCTGGTCGAGCAGGTCGGCGACTGGGCCATTGCCACCGCGCTGTGGCAGGCGCACCAGTGGCGCCTCGCGGGCCTGCAGATTTCGGTAAGCGTGAACGTGGCCCCGCGCCACATGATGCGCTGGGACTTCGTCGAGCGCCTCGCACGGCACCTCGCGCAGTTTCCGAAGCAGGGCGAGGGCATGCTGGAACTCGAGATCCTCGAGACCACCGCGATCAGCCAGTTCGCGAACGTCGCCTTGTTCGTCGAAGCCTGCAAGATGCTCGGCGTGGGCGTCACCATCGACGACTTCGGCACCGGGTATTCGTCGCTGACCTACCTGCGCCAGCTGCCGGTGTCGACGGTGAAGATCGACCAGTCCTTCGTTCGCGGCATGCTCGACAACAGCCAGGACCGGGCCATCGTGCAGGGCATCATCGCGCTGCTGCACGCGCTGGGCCTCACGGCCGTGGCCGAGGGCGTCGAGACGGTGAAGCAGGGCGAGGCGCTGCTGGCCATGGGCTGCACGCTGGGCCAGGGCTTCGGCATCAGCAAGCCGATGGCGGCCAAGGACGTTGCCCACTGGGTGGCCCAGTACGAGCGCGCCCCGCTGTGGGGCCGCGACGGGTGGCCCACTTTGGGCCTCCCGGATCAGAGCAGCGGCGTGTAGGGCGAGGTCATCGGGTTCAGCGTGGTGCCGCTTCCGGTGCCATAGCTAGGCACGCCGATGCTGCTGGAGCCGCCGAACACGTAGCGCAGATAGACGCTGCCGGTGAACTGCCGGTAGTTCTGCGCGTTGTTGAAGCCCAGCGCTCCGCCCAGGAACATCTTCGGCGCCAGCTGGTACTCCATCACCGCGGCCAGGTTGTAGGCCAGGCCGGTCTTGGAGCTGCTGGCGTAGGTGTTGTTGTAGGCCGAGCTGCTCAGCCCCAATGCCAGCGCCTGGTAGGCCGCGCTCGACGCGGCCGCATTGCGCGACGGGTCCGTCGGGAAGTACGGCGACGACTTCTGGGTGAACGACTGCACGCCCAGCGAGGCGTTCAGCCGCCACGAGAGCCGGTCGCTGCGACCGCTCCAGTCGACCGGGAAGGCCACGCTCACGAAGCTCTGCGGGCTGAAGTAGCCGCCTTGCCCGTAGGTGTAGTAGCTCAGGTTCTTCTCGTAGCCCATCAGCCCGATGTTCATGCCCAGCGTGAGCTTGGAGTTCGGGCTGTTCAGCAGGTGCAGGTAGGCGCCGCCGCCGGTCTCGACGCGCGAGTTGCTCTGCACGTTTCTGCCGGTGATGCCGTGCGCCGCGAGATAGCTGTACACGCCGTAGGTGCCGTCGTCATAGCCGATGTCGCCGCGCACGCCGGTGGCGACCACGCCGCCCCAGCGTTCGTTGGTGCGCTCGTCCTTGGCGCCCGCGAACGACAGCACGCTGTCGGTCACGGCGCGGCGGGAGATGTCGGCCTTGTAGTTCCACGAGTCGCCGATGCTGCCCTTGAAGGTCACGTTGCCGACCACGTTGGTGGTGGGAAAGCCCAGCGGCGTGGTGCCGATGCCGGCATCGATGTTCTTGCCCTCGTAGCCCACGTTGAGCCCGACGCCGGCCGCGTTCTGCTGGCCGGGGGTGGCGCCGGTGCGCAGCGAGTTCAGCGCGGCGCTGGGGCCGCCGCCGAAGCGGCTGCCGGTGGCGTAGTCGCTGGCGGGCGTGCCGGCATCGAGCACCGTGGGCGTCACGCCCACGACGATCTTGCCTTCGCCCACGGGGAAGCGCGCCTGGATTGGCAGCTGGAAGTCGGAGAGCCGGCTCAGCCCCGCCTCGCCGGCGCGGTTGCGGTAGACGGTGCCCGCCGTAAGGCTTACGGCGCGTTGGGATTCGAGCTCCTGCAGCTCGGCGGCTACCGAACTCGTCGCAGGTGCGGTGCGCGGCGGCGCGTTCCAGCCGGTTTCCGCGCGCGGCGTGTTGGCCTGCGCATAGGCGGCATTCGGCTGCGGATAGCCGGGTGCCGGATAGCCGCCCGGCTGCTGCGCCGGCGGAATGTAGACCGGCGCGACCTGCTGCGTGCCGGGCACCGGGTACTGAGGCAGGGGCTGCTGCATCGGCTGCGCAATGTAGGCCGAGGCCTGCGGTACGTTGTTCGGGTTCGCGGCGGCATTGCGCGCGGTGCGCGTCGATGACCTGGCTGCCGTCGTCGGGCGGCCCTTGGCGTTCGATGCGGGAGCGCCGGCGTTCCAGGGCAGCGCGCCGGTCGGATAAGCGTTCGGCGCACCGGCCACCGGGTAGGCCTGGTTCGCCGCCGGGTAAGCCTGCGCGACCGGATAACCCGCCGGCGCCGGATACGCCTGATAGGAAGCCGGCTGCATGCGCGCCTGTGCGAACGGGTTGCCGCCGGCCTGCGGATAGCTGGCGGGCATGGCCGCACTTGCCGCGCCGCCCGTCATGCCGGCAAAAGGATTGGCCTGGGGCATTGGCGCGGCCACGCCGCCGGGCGCAAAGCCACCCGACGCCACCTGCCGCTCGGCCTCGACCGCCGCGCGCAGGTATTGCTCCGCCTTGCGGCTCTCGCCCGCGTTGCGATAGACGCGGCCGGCCGCCGCGAGCACGCGCGACTGGTCGGGGGCCTGCTTGAGCGCTGCCATCACGTAGTTCTCGGCCGAGCTGTGGTCGCGCTGCGCGCTGGCGCTTGCGGCGGCGGCGAGCAGGGTGTCGAGATCGGTCGGGTTGCGCTGCAGCACGCGCTGGTAGAGCGCCAGCGCCTGGCCTTCGTCGCGCGCCGCCGAGTACAGGCGGGCCAGCGCGGCCAGCGCCTGCGGATCTTCCGGGCGCTCGGCGAGCACGGGCGCCATCGCGTTGTAGGCGGCTTCGAGGTTGCCCGCTTCGCGCAGCGAATCCGTCTGGCGCAGCGCGAAGGCTATGCGCAGGTTGTCGAAGTCGGCGCGCTGGCCGGCCGTCATGTTGGTGGCGGCCAGTTGGCGCAGCACGGCCGACAGCTCGATGTCCTGCTTGGTCTTCAGCAGCACCGACGCGTACAGCAGCCGGTCGCCGGTGCTCGGCGTGGGCGAGCGCGCGAGCAGCTGGCGGCTCATGGCCAGTGCGCGGGGCGCATCGCCGATCTCGGCATAGGCGCCCGCGAGCTGTCCCCAGAGCTCGGCCGGCATGTCGGCGCTGAGCGCCGACTCTGCCTGCGCGAGCACGCCGCGCGCTGCGTCCACCTGGCCCTGGCGGGCCAGCGCCTGGGCGCGCGCCGCCTGCTGCTGCGCCCAGAGGCGGCGCTGCAGTGCCGCCATGTCGCGCGTGCGCGAGCCGGCGGGAATGCGTTCGAGGTACTGGATGCCCACGGCCGAGTCGCCGGTCTCGGAGGCGAGCAGGGCGCTGGCGTAGAGCGCGTCGGGCATGTCGGGCTGCGACATCAGCAGCCCTTCCATCACGCCGCGTGCTTCGGACACCATGCCGCGCTTGCGGTAGAGGTTGGCGAGGTCAAGCCGCACCCAGGGGCTGTCGGGCGCGGCGAGCATCGCGTCTTCGAGCGTGCGCTGCGCGCCGGCCGTGTCGCCGGCATCGGCCTGCTGGCGGGCGCGGTTGCGCGCCTGCTCGACCTGGATGTCGCGCAGTCCGCCCAGCTGCGTGGCCTGCTCGGGCGTGAGGCGGCGCGACAGGGCCAGCGCCTCGTCGGGGCGGCCAGTCTGCCCGTAAACCGAGATCAGCCCGCGCAGCGCCTGCGTGTTCTGCGGACGGCCTTCGAGCACGCGCTTGTAGCCCTGTTCGGCCTGCGCGTAGTCGCCCGCGGCGGCGCGCAGGTCGGCCAGCGCGTTCTGGCCCACGGGCTCGCGCGGATCGATGCGTACTGCGCGCTCGTAGAGCGACTGCGCGCCGCGCAGGTCGTTCTTGCCCTGGGCGGCGCGGGCCTGCCCGACCAGCACCCAGTAGTTGGCGCTCTGCAGCGCCGAATTCCATTTGCTGCCGCCACCGCGCATCGCGCGCTCCAGCAGCTCCTGCGCCTCGCCGAAGCGCTCCTGGCGCAGGCGCACCAGGCCCAGTCCGCCCAGCGCCTCGGTGTCGTCGGCCTTGGTGCGCAGCGCCTGCTGGAAGCGCTGCTCGGCGGTGCTGGCGTCGCCGCGGTCCAGCGCCTTGAAACCTTCGCCCACTGGAACACCGGGCGAGTTGGCGGCGGCGGTCTTGGCGGTGGTGAGGCTTTCCAGCCGCGCGGCCACGGCGGCGTCGGTCTGGTTGTTGCTCAGGTACTCCTGGTAGAGCGGAACGTCGGGCTGGCGCGCGTCCAGCCAGATGAGTGCCTGGCGCCACGCGGCGCGCGCGGCACCGGCCACGGCGGGCTGCTTCGTCAGCTCGACCAGTTCGCGGATGCCCGCGCGTCGCGTCGATTCGCTGTACGTCTTCTGCTGCGCCAGCGCGAGCTTGTAGCTGGTGTTTTCCGGATGGTCCTTCACCAGCTGTTCGAGTCCGCGGCGGCCTTCGTCGGCGCCCTGGGGCGTGCTGGCCAGCACCTGGTAGTACTCCAGCGCCAGCGCCTCGGGCGGCGGGCGATTGTCGAACTGGCTGCGGTACAGCTCCACTGCCTCGGCGGCACGGCCGGCACGCGCGGCGGCGCGGGCGCGCTGCAGCGTGCTCTGCGCGCCGGCGGGCTGCTGCGACTGCTGCTGCAGGCGCGCGAGGCGGCTGTCGTTCGGATTCGCTGTGCGCAGGCGGGCGATCCAGCCGCGCGCGGCCTCGGAGTTGCCGCGCGAGAGCTCGACCTGCGCCATGCCATACATCGCGTCGGTCGACTGGGGCTGCACGCTCAGCAGCTTCTTCCAGCTTTCCTCGGCGAGGTCGGCACGGCCCTGGGCCTGCCAGTAGTTGCCTTGCTCGATCAGCGCCGCGCTGGCGTCGGCCTGCGCATGGGCGGGGTTGGCGGCGCACAGTGCCACGAGCATGCCGAGGCAGGCCGTCCATTGGCGGGATTGCGGCGAAAGCGAAAAAGGGCTCGGGAAAAGACGCGAGCCGGTGGCGACGCCGGGCGAGCGCCGCGGCTTCAGGCCGGTCGATTGGGACGGCATAGCGTTCTCCATGAGGTTTGCAGCTGGCCGTTGAGGCCGAATTCATATCGGCCGTCGAGCCACGCCTGTCCGAAAAGCAACAGGCACTGTTCGTAGTACGGCAAGGGCGCCACGGGCGGCGTGGTCGCGCCGGCGGCAGGGGGCGCCGCACGGCCGCCGGGCACGCGGGCGACCTGGTCGGCCAGCGCGTCGGTGGCGCCTAGCGCCTTGAGGTAGGGCAGCATCGCGCCCGAGAAACCCAGCGGCGCCATGCCGCGGCCCTGGCCAGTGACGGTGTCGACGTACTCGGGCACCGTGTGGGTTTCCGCGATCGACTGGCGCGGGCCGCGCAGGCTCAGCAGCAGCATCTTGCGCGCCGGGTCCCGCTCGGAAAGCATGCCTGCCCAGAGGTAGACGCGGATCGCGTCGTAGCTGCCGGTGACGCCCTTCTGCGGATCGGCCACGAAAGAGCGCGAGTCCTGCGACCAGGCGCACCAGTCGGGCGCGAAGCCCTTGGGCGTGACGGCGCCGAACATGCGCAGCGTGTTGTCGATGACCTCGTTCCACGGAACCGCCGGATCGGCCTGCTGGAAGTAGCGCAGCAGCTGCAGTGGCGCGTAGCTCGGGTTGAGGCGCCAGAGCGGTCCGCTGGCCACCGACTTGGGCCAGGGCAGCAGCATGCGGCCGAGGCCGGGCACGTTGATGATCTCCTCGCGCACCGCCAGCGCCAGCACCTCGCGCCCGAGCGTGCGATAGCCCGCGTCGTTCCAGAGCCGGCCTGCTTCCATCAGCGAATAGGCGATCCACAGGTCGGCGTCCGAGGCAGCGTTGGCGTCGAGCACGCCCCAGCCGCCCTCCGGTTTGCGCCCCCATTGCCAGGCCGGCAGCTGTTTCGAGAGGCTGCCGCCCGCGAGATTGGCCTGGGTCCAGGCCAGCACGCGCGAGAAGGTGGCGCGGTCGTTGTGGATCAGCGAGAAGAACAGGCCGTACGACTGGCCTTCGGATGTCGATTGCTGCTGCTGCGTGTTGAAGTCGATCACCCGGCCGTCGGGCTGGATGTGGCGCGCGGCGAAGGCGGCCCAGTCGGTGGTCGGGTGGCAGGCAGGCGCAGCTGCGGCAGGAGCGGCAGGCGCCGGGGGCGCGGCGGCCGGCGCGGCAGCGGCCAGCCGGGGCAGCGCCAGCGCCAGCCCGGCCGCGCCCAGCAGGGCACGCCGGCTCGCGAGCCGGTCGGATGGGGGCGCCGTGTTCGAGCGTCGCATGAGTTCCTTACTTCCCCTTGGCCTTCACCGCCAGCCGGCGGCGTGCGCGCAGCTGCAGGCCCGCGTACGACACGGCCGCGCCCAGCAGCGCCAGCACGATCACCAGCCCGGCCAGCATCAGCGGGCTGCGCGAGAGATACCACTGCACCCAGGCGATGGGAGGCAGGCGGCCGACGTAGTAGGTGTCCTGGCCCAGCACGCTGTTGACCTGCGTGTCGCGCACGATGGTCATGCTGCCCTGCACGCTCTTGAGCAGGTCGGGCGTCATCAGCGCGTTGAGCAGCGCGTCCTTCGACTCTGCGTTGGCGATGGCGGCGACCACGCTGCGGCCGCTGCGCAGCGGCGACTGGAAGCCTGCCAGCACCCCGTCGCGGCCGTCGGCGCTCACCGAGATCTGCATCGAGCCCGGCAGGTCCTCGCGGGTGCGCGCGCCGATCACGAAGTCGATGGCGTTGTCGATCCAGCTGTTGAGCTTGAGTTCGGGCGCGTTGCCGTTGCGCTTGAGCGGCATCCGGTCGGCCCACTGGGTGAAAAGCGGCTGGTTCTGCAGGTTGCCGATCACCAGCAGGTCCTTGTCGGCCCACTGCGGCGCCTCGCCCGAGCGGCCCACCTTCACGCGCAGCGCGGGGTAGCCGGTGGAGCGGCCGATCTGGCCGAGCAGGCCGAGGAACATTTCGATGTCGCTGCTGCCGGGCTGGTCGGGCAGGATGACGGCGGTGTCCGACAGGTCGGCCATGCGCGAGAACGGGAAGCCGCCGTTGGCGTAGGCGGCCAGCTCGGGCATCGCGATGAAGTGCGGGAAGCCCGAGACGTCGATCGTCGAGGTCGGGTCGATGGCGCCGCGTACGTTGTCCAGCTGCGGCACGCAGCGCCCGCCCACCGGCTCGAAGTAGTAGTGCAGCCGAAGCTGGCTGCGCGGGCCCATGGCCAGCGGCGGCAGGATGATTTCCTTGCGCTCGGCGAGCGTGCCGTCGGGCATCAGCTTGACGGCCAGCGGGTTCCACCAGCGGTCGCCGGCCGGGTTGGCCGAGCGCAGCGGCAGGCCGCCCACGAAGTTCTCGTTGACGTTGACGTTCAGCGTGGACTGGTCGGGCCGCACGCGCGGCGTGTAGCGGTATTGCAGGTCGAGCGGAATGCCGCGGCTGCGCCAGGTGAAGAGGTCGGGCGGCAGCTGCAGGTTCACGCGGACCACGTCGGGGTTGTAGCCAGTCACCGAGAGGTCGGCCGCCGTCGCCAGCTCGCCCAGCTGCAGCGGACGGTCGCTGGGCACCCAGCGCGGCGCGTCGTAGGGCTTGCGCGCGGGCGGCTCCTGGAAGGCGGTGATCGAGGCCGTGGCGCCCGCGAAGGCCTTGGCGTTGAGCGCCAGCGCGGCGGCGGCGGTGCGCAGGTCGGCGGGCGTGCTGCCCATCACCAGCAGCAGCTTCCCGTTGGCGTCGCGCGGGTTGTCCACGATCGCCAGGCCCGGCCCGCGAATCGCCGGCAGCGTGAGGCCCGGAATGCTCGAATCGGGCGTGACGAACACCACCGCGTGGCCCGTGGGCAGGTCGCCGCCGGACACCGGGAAGGTCGCTCCGCGGTAATCGGCCAGCGCGCCGAACCACGACGACACCACGCCCGCGGCCTCCAGCACCGGGCCCGAGGCGGCCGTGCCGAACACGAAGGGAATGCGCGCGCGGCGCACGTCGCGGCGGTCGAAGAAGGGCTGCGGCAGGGCCGCCAGGTCGTTGACCAGCTTCAGCGGGGCCACCGTCAGCTTCAGCGAACTGGAGGCGTCGATGCGCGCCCAGAGGCTGGTGTGCGAAGGGTCTTCGCACTCGCGGGTGTAGTGGCCGATCAGCTCGACGTTGATGCGGTTGAATTCGGTGATCAGGCGCCGGTCGATCGGGATGTCGGCCGTCTGCGGACGGCCCGCGCCGGCGGTGGGCACCGGCAGCGTGGCCACCAGCACGTCGTTCACCGTCACCTTCAGGTGCGAGAGCTCCGGGATCAGCGAGGGCGAATAGGCGTAGTTCAGCCTGAATGACGCGGCCGTCACCAGCTCGTCGGCGCGCACGTTGAACGGAATGCCCACAGTGCCGCTGATGCCGCGCAGCTGCACCGCGTAGTCGATGCCCAGCTGCGTGAGGTTGAGTTCGCGCACCGCGCCGCCGGCGGGTGCCACGGCAGCGATGGGTGCCTGCGGGGCGATTGCCGGGGCCGGCGCGTCGATCGGCGGCCTGGGCTGGGGCTGGGCGAAGGTCGTGCCGGCCGCGGCAAATGCCACCGCAAGCGCCGCGGCGCGTGAAACGAACAAGGGCGAGGCCGCGCGGACAGCGGGCTCGGCGCGGCGATGCGCGCGCTGGGTGGTCGTCACGTGGATTCCTTCGCTTTGACGGGACGCAGCCGCGAGGCGGCCGCACGGTAGTAGTGGCTGAACATGTCTCGGAAACCGGTGCCGCTGATGCTGATGATGTGGCCGAGCACGCGGTGGATCGGCACGCGCGGGTGGTTGCCCCAGCGTGCGGCCCAGATGTCGGCGCGGGCGGTGGTGCACTGGACCAGCGCGCGTTCCTGCGCGAAGCTCATCGGCACGAAGCTCAGGCCCAGGCGCTTGCCGCTGCTGAAGCGCACGGTGGAGGCGAAGCGCGATTCCTGGTCGTTGCGGTACAGCGCCACCTCGACGGGCGTTTCGAGGTCGAGCTTCAGGTCGTGCGGCAGTTCGAGGCCCAGGCCGCCGCTGGAGAAGTCGAAGGTGTTGCAGCGCAGGGAGCGGCCGTCGGCGAAGTACAGCGTGGCCGGCAGGTTGAGTTCCACGCGGTGCGATCCGCGCAGCTGGCGCGACTCGTTGGCCGCAGCCACGCAGGCGCCCAGGATCATCAGGTTGTAGACCGTCCAGGCCAGGTTCAGCCACACGGTGGCGATGTGCTGCGAGTCGACCCAGGTCAGCCGCCATGCCCCCAGGCACACGCCCACGAAGTTCAGCGCGAGCAGCACCAGGCTGGCCTTGGCGATGGTGCTGTCGAAATACTCTTCCTGGATCAGGCCGCCCTTGGCAGTCACGTTGAAGCTGCCGAGCTTCGGGTTGATGAGCGCCACCAGTGTCGGGCGGAAGATGTACCAGGCCAGCACCGCCTCGTAGACCTCGTTCCACAGCAGGTAGCGGAATCGCCCCTGTATGCGGCTGTTGGTCAGGTTGGCGTGCAGGATGTGCGGCAGCGCGAAGGCGAAGATCATCGACGCCGAGGCGTGGATCACGCTCGCGCCGAAGTACAGATACGCCAGCGGCGCCGTCAGGTAGATGAGCCGCGGCAGCCCGTACAGGAAGTGCAGCATCGCGTTCACGTAGCAAAGGCGCTGCGCCCAGTGCAGCCCGCGCCCGAAGAGCGGGTTGTCGATGCGGAAGATCTGCGCCATGCCGCGCGCCCAGCGGATGCGCTGGCCCACGTGGCCCGAAAGGCTTTCGGTGGCCAGGCCCGCGGCCTGAGGCAGCGCGAGATAGGCGGTGTTGTAGCCCAGGCGGTGCATCTTCAGCGCGGTGTGGGCGTCTTCGGTGACGGTCTCGACCGCGATGCCGCCCACTTCTTCCACGATGGTCCGGCGCAGCACCGCGCAGGAGCCGCAGAAGAAGGTGGCGTTCCAGAGATCGTTGCCGTCCTGGATCAGGCCGTAGAAAAGCTCGCCTTCATTGGGCACCGTGCCGAAGGTGTCGAGGTTGCGCTCGAAGGGGTCGGCCGAGAAGAAGTAGTGGGGCAGCTGGACCATGCCCAGCTTGGGGTCGCGCCCGAACCAGCCCATGGCGATCTGCATGAACGAACGCGTGGGGATGTGGTCGCAGTCGAAGATCGCGACGAACTCGCCGGTGGTGTTCTTCAGCGCGGCGTTGATGTTGCCGGCCTTGGCGTGGCGGTTGTTGTCGCGGATGACGTGGGTCACACCGACCTGCTCGCAGAAAACGCGGAATTCCTCGCGCCGGCCGTCGTCGAGCACGAAGATCTTGATCTTGTCGCGCGGCCAGTCGATCAGCTGCGCGGCCAGCACGGTGGAGCGCACCACCGACAGCGACTCGTTGTAGGTCGGAATGAACAGGTCGATGGTCGGCCACTCGGCCGGGTCCTCGGGCAGCGGCACCGGCTTGCGCTCCAGCGGCCAGGCGGTCTGCACGTAGCCCAGCAGCAGAACCACGAAAGCGTAGAGCTCGGCCATCAGCAGGCCCACGCCCAGCACCAGGTCGACCAGGTTGTCCATGAACATGGTCTCGGTCACGCGCCAGTAGGTGTAGCGCGAGGACACGACCACCGACAGGAAGATCAGCACCAGGCTGGCGAAGCGCCCGCGAAAGCGGTTGGCGATGAGCGCGGCCGCGAAGATGCCCACCGACAACACGATCTGCTGCTCGAAGGTCATGGGCGCGATGATCAGCGCGGGCAGCATCGTGAGCGCCACGATCCAGCCGAGGATGCGCACCGGCAGCAGCCGCAGGATGGCGGGGGCGGGCTTGGGCTCCGGTTGCGGCGCCGGCTGTGGCGGGGTGGCGGACTGGGCGTGTTTCATCGGTTCGTTTCCGTGGTCCGCAAGGACGGGAAGGACGCCGCCTCGCGCGCGGTGTCGATGCGTTCGAGCAGGCGCTCGGCACATGAGGCGATGTCCTGCGTCGCCTGGCTCATGGGTGCGTAGCTCTGCACCGGCGCGGCCGAGGCCAGCGCCTCGGGCACCGCCTGATCCATGTGCAGCATGCCCAGCAGTTCGGGGCGCAGCCGCTGGCGCAGCAGCTCGAAGACGTCGTGGTTGAGCCGCTTGCCCGGGTCGATCTGGTTCACCACGTAGCCGGTGCCCAGGTAGGCGGCGCGCGGGCGGGCGTACTTGTCGAGCATGCGCTCGACGATGGGCAGGGTGGCGAAGGAGCCGGCGTCGGCCAGCACCGCGACCACGCCGAAGTCGGCCGCGCGCAGCGCCTGCTGCATGTAGACCGATGGGCCGGGCGGGGTGTCGAGAACCACCAGCGTATCGGCGGGCAGGCCGAAGCGCACCAGCGTGTCGCCGAGCCAGCCTGGAGCACGGGCCAGCTGCTGCTCGAATGCGATCTGGCGCTCGTCGTCGACGTCGCCGAAGGGCAGCAGCATCACGCCGCCGTGCGCGGGGCGGATCGCACGCGCCCACGGCATCAGGCCGGTGGCGGCTTCGACCAGGCCGCTGTCGCAGGCCTGCGGTTCATTTGCGATGTGGAAGCGCAGCGCATTCTGCGGATCGAGATCGATGGCAAGCACCTGCCGGCCACGCTGAGCGAGCGCGGTGCAGAGGTTGGCGGCAATGGTCGTCTTGCCTACGCCGCCCTTGGAGGAAATGATGGGGATGACAACCATCGTCACGTCGGCCTTCGCCAGCGTGACATGGGACCCGGCGCCACGGCCTGCCTCTGCGGCGCGGCCAGACGTGCAAAAAGTTGCTCAAGAGGGGTCGCAGCGGAGGCCGGGTCGACGGCGGTCGACGGCATCGCGGGAGCGACCGGAGCCGGCGAAGGCACGGGCGCGAACGCGGCGGCAGGCTTCGGCGAGGGCGCAAAGACCGGAGCGAGTGAGGGAGCAGGCGCAGGTGAGGGCACAGGTGCGCCGCCGACCGGAACGGATGCCTGCGCGGGCGGATGGGCGATCTTCTCGCCCGACAGCAGCGGCCACACGCGCGGTGCTTCGGCGTCGGGCGCCGCGAATTCCTTGTAGCCATTGCCGTTGCCGCCGAACTTGCCGAACAGGCCGGCGATGTCCTCGGGCAGGTGTTCCTCTGAGCTCATGCGTCCACCTTCGACAGCCGCAGGTCGATGCGCGGCCCCGCCTGGACCTCGGGCAGCAGGGCCTGCACGCGCAGCGAGGAGGGCATGTGCTGCGCCTCGAACCAGGTCTGGTAGGCGCCCTCGAAGAAGCCGACGCTCCAGTCGGTCGACTCGGGTCCGAAGGCGGCGGCGACCGGGCTGCAGGCGTGGGTGATGGCGACGCCGTCGGCCTCTTCGTTCAATTCGGTGAAGCCCCAGTCGATGCCGTCCCAGCGGGCATTGAACTGTTCCTGAAGCTCGCCGAGCGTGCGGCAGGGAGGGATCGGCAGGGCATGCGCAAGACGCTGGCCGATGCGAAAGAAAAGCTGCCGCAGGTCCTCGGGAGGCAATCCGGCGCTCAACTCGGCGGCCATGCCGCGGTTGAATTCCAGCCATTGCGCGCTGCAGGATTTCTTTTCGTAATAGTCAATAAACGTCGCACCGGTTTCCATGCCAAGGCATTCTCTTGGATCAGTTAACCATTGACAATAAATGTGAACTAATTAGTACGAAAGCACTGGGTTTGGGTTGGCCAACTGTCTGAATTCGGTGACGAGTCCATCCCCGAGCCTTCGTCGGGCAACGGGCCAGTACGGCGCGCAGGGGCGACCGGATTCAGTTTTTTGAGAAGGGCGACTTCAGCCCCGGGGCGGCGCCGCCGCTACGGGCGCCCCACGCGAAAGCTCAGTCCGAAACGGCTTCGCCCGCGTGATGGGTCATGTTGCGGCGGTTGTGCTTGACCGCGTACATGGCGGCGTCGGCCTGACGCAGGGCTTCCTCGGCGGAGGTGGTGCGCGGATCAACCGCCACCACGCCGACGCTGGCACCGGCGTAGTCGATCGTCATGTTCCTGAGCCGCAGTTCGCCCTTGGTGTTTTCCGCCAGCCGGTCGCCCAGCGCCATCGCACCGGTGCGCGGCGATTCGCCCAGGCCGGGCCCCAGGCCGATCACCACGAACTCGTCGGAGCCGAAGCGCGCCAGCATGTCGCTCGCGCGTACGCAGTTCGACAACTGCTTCGCCATGGCCGCCAGGAACTCGTCGCCGACCCCGTGGCCGTGCGCGTCGTTGATCTTCTTGAAGTCGTCCATGTCGATGAAGCCGACCAGCACGCTCTGGGCGCTGCGCGCGCCTTGCGCCAGCATGCGCTGCAGCGCGTCGACGAGGGCGCGGCGGTTCGGCAGGCCGGTGAGCACGTCGGTCGCGGCGTTGGCCGAGAGTTCGATGCCGGCCTTGTCGAGCTTGGCGATCATCTGCTCGCGCTCTACCTGCTGGCCGATCAGCTTGGCGAAGAGGTGCAGTACCGGCTCCGTGATGGCCGGCAGCGGCATCTGTTCCGCGCTGGCGGCGCACAGCGCGCCATGGAGGCCGCCGCCGTCGACCCAGACCGGCGCACTCGCGCAGGTCTGAATGCCCAGTTCGCGGGCGGCATCGGCGTCGCCCCAGCAGCCGCCGGCATCGTCGGCATAGATGCGATCTTCTTCCAGCGCATGGCGGCACAGCGTGTCGCCCCAGGGAACGTAGGCCCCTTCGGGGATGGTCAGCTCGCCCGTGTTGTGGGCGAAGAGGATGTGCTGGCGGGCCTTGTCGGGCTCGATGATCGCGAGATAGGCCGACTCCAGGCCGGTTGCCGCCTCGAGCATTTCGAGCATCGGGCGCGCCAGGTCTTCCAGCGTCTTGGCCGAGGAGACGGTTTCGGATAGCTGTTCGATCAAAAATTCCATGGCCGACATTCTGAGGGCTCCCGAGGCTTCAGGATGCCAGTGCTTCCATCAATTCTGTTTCGATGGCCAGCTGTGTTTTCTGGCCCTGGAGTTCGGGGCCGCTGATGAGGAAGGTGTCTTCCACCCGCTCGCCCAGCGTCGTGACCTTGGCGAGCTGCAGGTTCAGGTGATGGCGCGCCAGCACCCGGGCCACCGAGTACAGCAGGCCCGCGCGGTCGCTGGCCGAGATGCTGAGCAGCCAGCGCTGCGCCTTGTCGTCCGGCAGCAGGCTGATGCGCGGCTTGATCGGAAAGCTGCGCACCCGGCGCGACACCCGGCCCATGCTGGGCGGCGGCAGGGCGCCAGCCTCGGTGAGCGTCTGCGCCAGGCCCGACTCGACCATGCTGATCAGGTCGCGGTAGTGGTCCGGCAGGAAGGTGGTCACCACCTGGAAGGTGTCGAGCGCGTAGCCGTTGCTCGTGGTGTGCACCTTGGCGTCCAGGATGCTGAAGGAAGCCTGGTCGAAGTAGCCGCAGATGCGCGCGAACAAATCGGGCTGGTCGGGCGTGTAGACCACCACCTGCAGGCCTTCGCCCACCGGCGACAGGTGTGCGCGCACGATGGGCGGCGCCTTCGGGTCGATCGGCACGTTGGGCGGCGGCACGAAGCGCGAAAGCTGCTTGGCGTGCCAGGCGATCTCGGCGGCGTCGTGGCGCATGAAATAGCCCACATCCAGCGTGTCCCACAGGGCCTTGTGCGCCTCGAAGCGCTGGGCGTGCAGGGCGAGCTGCACCAGCGCCTCGCGCTTGCGCGACTCGACCTCGGCGTCCGGGTCGGGCATGCGGCCGCCCAGCGCGCGCAGGGTGTAGCGGTACAGGTCCTCGAGCAGCTTGCCCTTCCAGGCGTTCCACACGCGCGGCGAGGTGCCCCGGATGTCGGCCACCGTCAGCAGGTAGAGCGCGGTCAGGTAGCGCTCGTTGCCCACGCGCCTGGCGAAGGCGCCGATGACTTCGGGGTCGCTCAGGTCCTGCTTCTGGGCGACCTGGCTCATCACCAGGTGCTCGGCCACCAGGAATTCGATGAGCCTGGCGTCCTCGCGGGCGATGCCGTGCTGCTTGCAGAAGCGCTGCACGTCGCGCGCGCCCAGCGTGGAGTGGTCGCCGCCGCGGCCCTTGGCAATGTCGTGGAACAGGGCGGCCACGTACAGGATCCAGGGCTTGTCCCAGCCGGCCGCGAGTTGCGAGCAGAAGGGGTACTCGTGCGCGTGCTCGGCGATGAAGAAGCGCCGCACGTTGCGCAGCACCATCAGGATGTGCTGGTCCACCGTGTACACGTGGAACAGGTCGTGCTGCATCTGCCCCACGATGCTGCGGAACACCCGCAGGTAGCGCCCCAGCACCGAGGTCTGGTTCATCAGCCTGAAGGCGTGCGTGATGCCGTAGGGCTGCAGCAGGATCCGCATGAAGGTCTGGTGGTTGACCGGGTCGTTGCGGAACTTGCTGTCCATCACGTGGCGCGCGTTGTAGAGCGCGCGCAGCGTGCGCGCCGACAGGCCCTTCACGCCGATGGTCTTCTGGTAGAGCAGGAAGGTCTCGAGCACCGCGTGCGGCTCGCGCTCGTAGAGGTCGTCGCTGGCGATCTCGATCAGCCCGGCGCGCTCGTAGAAGCGCTCGTTGATCGGCGTGTGCTGTTCGTCGCTGGGCTGCAGGCGCTCTGAAATATTGAGCAGCAGGATCTGGTTGAGCTGCGACACCGCCTTGGCGGCCCAGTAGTAACGCCGCATCAGCGCCTCGCTCGACTTGCGCTGCGATTCGCTTTCGTAGCCGAAGCTGGCTGCCACGGCGGTCTGCAGGTCGAACACCAGGCGGTCTTCGCGGCGGTTGGCGATCACGTGCAGCCGGGCGCGGATCAGCGAGAGTAGCGCCTCGTTGCGCTTGATCTGCTGCGCCTCGAAGGAGGTGGCCAGGCCGTTCTTGGCCAGGTCGTCCCAGCGGCTGCCGTAGCCGGCGGCCTTGGTCATCCAGAGAATGGTCTGCAGGTCGCGCAGCCCACCGGGCGATTCCTTGCAGTTGGGCTCGAGCGCGTAGGGCGTGTTGTCGAACTTCTGGTGGCGGTGCCGCATTTCCTGCGACTTGGCCACGAAGAAGGCCTGCGGGTCGATGGCGCGGGTGAAGCGGCGGCGGAAGGCCGTGAAGAGCTTCTTGTCGCCCGCGATCAGGCGGGCCTCGAGCAGCGAGGTCTGGACGGTGACGTCCTTCTCGGCCTCGGCCAGGCATTCTTCGACGGTGCGCACGCTGGAGCCGATCTCCAGGCCGGCGTCCCAGCACTGGCCGATGAAGGCCTCGATGCGCGCCGGCTCGATGTCGCCCGCTTCACCCTCGGGCGGCAGTAACAGCAGCACGTCGACGTCGGAATACGGGAACAGCTCGCCGCGCCCGAAGCCGCCTACGGCCGCCAGCGTGAGCGAGTCGCCGAAGCCGGCTTCGCGCCACAGGGTGCACAGCGTTTCGTCGGCCAGCGCCGAGAGCTGGCGCAGCACCGTGTGGACGCTGCGGGTCGGGGCGCGCGCGAAGCGCAGGGTGTCGAACAGTGCGAGCTTCTTCGCGCGATAGGCTTCGCGCAGCGTCGCCACGTCGATGTTGGCTGCTTCGATCACGGGCGGGGAACGCGTTGCCGCGTCAGGTCTTGGTGGCGGTGACGAAGGAGGGCAGCGGCGGGCTGCCGGCAGACAGCGTCAGCACTTCGTAGCCGGTCTCGGTGACGAGCACGGTGTGCTCCCACTGCGCCGACAGCGAATGGTCGCGCGTGACGATGGTCCAGCCGTCGTACTGGCCGCCCTTGAAGTCTTCCTTCACGTCGCGCTTGCCGGCGTTGATCATCGGCTCGATCGTGAAGATCATGCCGGGCTTGAGCTCTTCCATGGTGCCCGGGCGGCCGTAGTGCAGCACCTGGGGTTCCTCGTGGAAGCGCTGGCCCACGCCGTGGCCGCAGAACTCGCGCACCACCGAGAAGCCCTGGCCTTCGGCGAACTTCTGGATCGCGTGGCCCACGTCGCCCAGGTGGGCGCCGGGGCGCACCTGCAGGATGCCGTGCCACATGGCCTCGAAGGTGATGCTGCACAGCCGCTTGGCGGCGATGGAGGCGTCGCCGATCACGTACATGCGGCTGTTGTCGCCGAACCAGCCGTCCTTGATGACGGTCACGTCGACATTCATGATGTCGCCCTTCTTCAGGGGCTTGTCGTTCGGGATGCCGTGGCACACCACGTGGTTCACCGAGGTGCACAGCGACTTCGGGAACGGGACGCTGCTCGCGCCCATGTAGCCCACCGTGGCGGAGGTGGTGCCCTGCTTGACCATGTATTCGGCGGCCAGCCGGTCGACATCGTTGGTCGTGATGCCGGGCTTGATGAAGGGCGTGAGGTAGTCCAGCACCTCGGAGGCCAGGCGGCAGGCGACCCGCATGGCTTCGATGCCCGCAGCGTCTTTGTAGTTAATGCTCATCCCCGAATTATCCCATCGGCCCGGCTAAAATCCCGGGTTAACGCGGATGACCCCAGTCAGCGGTCATTCGCCTTTATTCCTTGATTCCCAACGCGGCCCCCGAGGCCCCATCGACCGTGACGCAGCCCGCACCTCAAGCCCTTCCTGTCGTAACCATGTTCGAGGGCGGCAGCGCGCTCAGCGACTTCCGCGCACGCCAGCTTCTTCCGAAGCTGCAGGCCATCGAGCCGCGCATCGAGGGCATCTCGGCCCGCTTCGTGCACCTGGTGGTGACCGACTCGGCGCTCGATCCGGCGGGCCATGAGCGCTTCGCCGCGCTGCTGACCTACGGCGAACCGTTCGAGGCGCCGGCCAAGGCGGGCACCTCGGTGGTGGTCACGCCGCGCCTGGGCACCGTGTCGCCCTGGGCTTCCAAGGCCACCGACATCGCCCACAACTGCGGCCTGGCGCTGCGCCGCGTCGAGCGGGTCACCCAATATCACCTGAAGCTCAAGGCGCCGTTGATCGGCAAGGCCCCCGTGCTCGAGGGCGACGCGCTGGCCGCCGTGGCCGGTCCGCTGCACGACCGCATGACCGAATCGGTGCTGGCCTCCGTCGAGCAGGCCGCCAGCCTCTTCAGCGAACTGCCGGCCCAGCCGATGGCACAGGTCGACGTGCAGGGCGGCGGCCGCGCCGCGCTGGTGGCGGCCAACACCGGCTTCGGCCTGGCACTGGCCGAGGACGAGATCGACTACCTGGTCGACGCCTTCACCCGCCTGGGCCGCAACCCCAGCGACGTCGAGCTGATGATGTTCGCGCAGGCCAACAGCGAACACTGCCGCCACAAGATCTTCAACGCGAACTTCACCATCGACGGGCAGGCCCAGCCGCAGAGCCTGTTCTCGATGATCCGCCACACCGAGAAGCAGAACCCGCAGCACACGGTCATCGCTTACGCCGACAACGCCTCGGTGATGGAAGGCGCGACCATCGAGCGCTTCATCCCCGCCAATGGCTCGCAGAGCTATCAAAAAGATAGCGCCCTGAGCCACGTGCTGATGAAGGTCGAGACGCACAACCACCCGACCGCCATTTCGCCTTTCCCGGGCGCTTCCACCGGCGCCGGCGGCGAGATCCGCGACGAGGGCGCCACCGGCCGCGGCTCCAAACCCAAGGCCGGCCTGACCGGCTTCACCGTCTCGAAGCTCTGGCCGGAAGAGGGCAGCTACGGCAAGCCCGAACACATCGCCAGCCCGCTGCAGATCATGACCGAGGGCCCGCTGGGCGGCGCTGCGTTCAACAACGAGTTCGGCCGTCCCAACCTGCTGGGCTACTTCCGCGAGTACGAGCAGACCGTGGCGAGCGACGTCGACACCGTGCAGCGCGGCTATCACAAGCCCATCATGATCGCGGGCGGCCTCGGCAGCATCGACGCGGCGCAGACGAAGAAGATCCAGTTCCCCGCCGGCTCGCTGCTGATCCAGCTCGGCGGCCCCGGCATGCGCATCGGCATGGGCGGCAGCGCCGCCAGCTCGATGGCCACCGGCGCCAACGCGGCCGAGCTCGACTTCGACTCGGTGCAGCGCGGCAACCCCGAAATCGAGCGCCGCGCGCAGGAGGTCATCAACCACTGCTGGCAGCAGGGCGCGGCCAACCCCATCCTCGCGATCCACGACGTGGGCGCGGGCGGCCTGAGCAACGCCTTCCCCGAGCTGACCAACGACGCCGGCCGCGGCGCGCGCTTCGACCTGCGCGCGGTGCCGCTCGAAGAGTCGGGCATGGCGCCCAAGGAAATCTGGTGCAACGAAAGCCAGGAGCGCTACGTGCTGGCAATCGCGCCGGAGTCACTCGACCAGTTCAAGGCCTTCTGCGAGCGCGAGCGCTGCCCTTTCTCCGTGGTCGGCGTGGCGACCGAAGAACGCCAGCTGCTGGTGGCCGACGAGGGCGCACAGGTGCAGCCGGTCGACATGCCGATGGACGTGCTGCTCGGCAAGCCGCCGAAGATGCACCGCGACGTGAAGACCGTGACGCGCAGCTTCAAGCCGCTCGACCTCACGGGCGTCGACCTGCAGAAGGCCGCCATCGACGTGCTCGCGAATCCGACCGTGGCTTCGAAGCGTTTCCTCGTCACCATCGGCGACCGCACCGTGGGCGGCCTGAGTCATCGCGACCAGATGGTCGGACCGTGGCAGGTGCCCGTGGCCGACTGCGCCGTGACGCTGGCCGACTACAAGGGTTTTGCCGGCGAAGCCATGAGCATGGGCGAGCGCACGCCGCTGGCCGCGCTCGACGCGCCGGCCTCGGGCCGAATGGCCGTGGCCGAGGCCATCACCAACCTGCTGGCCGCGCCCATCGAGCTCTCGCGCGTCAAGCTGTCGGCCAACTGGATGGCCGCCTGCGGCGAGCCCGGCGAAGACGCCGCGCTGTACGAGACCGTCAAGGCCGTGGGCTTGGAGCTGTGCCCGGCGCTGGGCGTGTCGATTCCGGTCGGCAAGGATTCCCTGTCGATGCGCACGCAGTGGAAGGACGACGGTGAAGCGAAGAAGGTCACCTCGCCCGTGAGCCTGATCGT
Organism: Variovorax sp. TLI9-5A; assembly: GCF_056867935.1. Classification (NCBI taxonomy): domain Bacteria; kingdom Pseudomonadati; phylum Pseudomonadota; class Betaproteobacteria; order Burkholderiales; family Comamonadaceae; genus Variovorax; species Variovorax sp. TLI9-5A. The sequence goes on from NZ_CP200310.1 coordinate 3,548,180, forward strand.
GAGCGCCTTCGCCACGCTGGCCGACGTGCGCGGCACGCTCACGCCGCAGCTCGACGCCGAAGAAGCCGACACCACGCTGGTGCTGATCGACCTGGGCCAGGGCAAGCACCGCATGGCCGGCAGCATCCTGGCGCAGACGCTCAACCAGAGCGGCGACGCCGTGCCCGACCTCGACGACCCGGCGCAACTGGTGGCGCTGGTCAATGCGGTGAACGCGCTGCGCGCCGACGGCAAGATCCTCGCGATGCATGACCGCAGCGACGGCGGCCTGTTCGCCACAGCCTGCGAAATGGCCTTTGCCGGCCACGTCGGCGTGGCGCTGAACGTCGACATGCTGGTCACCGAAGGCGACGGCATTTCCGACAGCCGCATGGAAACCGGCGACGCCAAGAACTGGGCGCAGCAGGTCAGCGCGCGGCGCGAGGAGCTCACGCTCAAGGCGCTGTTCAACGAAGAGCTGGGCATGGTGCTGCAGGTGCGCACCGCCGAGCGCAACGACGTCATGCAGGTGCTGCGCGCCCACGGCCTCAGCACGCACAGCCACTTCGTGGGCAAGACCCGCCCCGCCAGCTCGCCCATGGACGCGGGCAAGGGCAAGGTCGAAGTCTGGCGCGATGCCAAGTCGGTGTTCAGCGCGAGCCTGCACGACCTGCAGCAGGTGTGGGACTCGGTCAGCTGGAAGATCGCCCGCGAGCGCGACAACCCCGCCTGCGCCGATGCCGAGCACGCAGCGGCCGGCGATCCTGCCGACCCGGGCATGCACGTGTTCCTGCCGAATGCGCAGCCTGCCGCCCCCGCCATCCTGCAGTCGCGCCCCAAGGTCGCGATCCTGCGCGAGCAGGGCGTCAACTCGCACGTCGAGATGGCCTACGCCTTCACCGAAGCCGGCTTCGAAGCCTTCGACGTCCACATGACCGACCTGCAGACGGGCAGGGCGGACCTCGCCAACTTCAAGGGCGTGGTCGCGTGCGGCGGCTTCAGCTATGGCGACACGCTGGGCGCCGGCATCGGTTGGGCGCGCAGCATCACCTTCAACCCGAAGCTGGCCGAGCAGTTCAAGACCTTCTTCGGCCGTGCCGACACCTTCGGCCTGGGCGTGTGCAACGGCTGCCAGATGTTCGCCGAGCTGGCCGACATCATCCCGGGCGCCGAAGCCTGGCCGCGCTTCACCACCAATCAGAGCGAACGCTTCGAGGCGCGCCTGTCGATGGTCGAAGTGCTCGAGTCGCCCAGCATCTTCTTCGCGGGCATGGCCGGCAGCCGCCTGCCGATCGCGGTGGCGCACGGCGAGGGTTATGCGAACTTCAAGTACCGTGGTGACGCCGACAAGGCCATCGCGGCCATGCGCTTCGTCGACAACCACGGCAAGCCCACCGAGCAGTACCCGTTCAACCCGAACGGCAGCGCCGGCGGCCTGACCTCGGTGACCACGCTCGACGGCCGCTTCACCGCCGTGATGCCGCACCCGGAGCGCGTGTTCCGCAACATCCAGATGAGCTGGACCTCGGGCGACAAGAGCGAGCTGAGCCCCTGGATGCAGATCTGGCGCAACGCGCGCCGGTGGGTGGGCTGAAGCCCGGCTTCGATCGAAGAAGAGACGGCAAAAAAAAGCGGCCTCGAAGGCCGCTTTCTTTTTGCCGATATCGATTACTCGACCTTGGCCTTGGCGCGCAGATCTTCCTGGTACTTCTGCAGGCGCTGCTGCTGCAGCTGCTGCGTGATCTGCGGCTTCACTTCTTCCAGCTTCGGCAGTTGAGCCTGGCGGATGTCGTCGACGCGGATGATGTGCCAGCCGAACTGGGTCTTCACCGGGGCAGGGGTGGTCTCGCCCTTCTTGAGTTTGATCATCGCTTCCGAGAACTCGGGCACGAAGCTCGCGGGATTGGCCCAGTCGAGGTCGCCGCCGTTGGCGCCCGATCCCGGGTCCTTGCTCTGCTTCTTGGCGATGTCCTCGAACTTGGCGCCCTTCTTCAGGTCGGCCATGATCTTCTTGGCCTGGTCCTCGGTCTCGACCAGGATGTGGCGGGCCTTGTATTCCTTGCCGCCATTGGCCGCCACGAACTTGTCGTACTCGGCCTTCACGTCGGCGTCCGAGACCGGGCTGGTCTTGCGGTAGTTCTCGAACAGGGCGCGGATCAGGATGGCCTGGCGGGCGAGTTCGAGCTGGTTCTTGTAGTCCTCGGTGGCGTCCAGGCCCTGCTTCTGGGCTTCCTGCATGAACACTTCGCGAGCCACGATTTCCTCGCGCAGCTGGCCTTGCATCTCCGGCGTCACCGGGCGGCCGGCGGCTGCAAGCTGCTGGGCCAGGACGTCCATGCGGGCCTTGGGCACCGGCTTGCCGTTCACGATGGCTGCGTTCTGCGCCAGGGCCGCCATGGGGATGGCACCGAGCAGCGCTGCGGCCGCGACGGCCTGCAAGATTTGTTTTTTCATGGAATGAATGGTCGAGCTGGGAAGTAAATGCGCGTGTAGGAGTTGCGCGGTAATGAAAGCAGGGGATGGGGAAGAAAGGGAAGGGGCAACGGCCGGTGCGAGACGCGGTACTCGCGATGCGTTGGACGACTGACTCAGAGCACCTCGATGGCGATGGCGTGCAGACCCTGTGCGATAAAAATCTGGAGGGCATCATACACAAGCCGATGCCGCGCCACCCGGGGCTTCCCGTCGAACAGCGGGGACGCGATGCGCACCCGGAAATGCGTGCCCCGGCCCTCGGCGTTGGCGCCCGCGTGGCCCGCATGGGCCGCGCTCTCGTCGACCACTTCGAGCGCGGTGGGCGCAAGCGCCTTGCGCAGTGCCGCCTCGAGGTCGGCGGCGGTGGGCAGCAGTGCAGCGGTGGTGCTCATCGTCATGCCGCCGGCTTGTCTTCTTCGTTCTTCAGGTGCGGCGCGATGTACAGGCCTTGCGCCACCAGGAAGACGATGGGGAACACATAGCCCCAGAGCTTGAAGTTGACCCAGGCTTCGGTCGTGAAGTAGGCCGCCACGTAGCCGTTGATGACGGCCATGAAGACGCAATAGCCGATCCACGCCACGTTGAGCCTGCCCCAGATGCGATCGGGCAGCTCCAGCTGCGAGCCCAGCAGCATCTTCAGGAAGTTCTTCTTCAGCGCCCACAGCGCCACCGCGAGCGCGACGGCCATGGCGCCGTACAGCACCGTCGGCTTCCACTTGATGAAGCGGTCGTCGTGCAGCGCCAGCGTGAGCGTGCCGAACAGCAGGATCAGCACCAGCGTGGCCTTCTGCATCGCCTGCAGCTTGCGCTCCGTGGCGTAGATGATCGCCATCTGCACCACCGTGGCGGCCATCAGCACGCCGGTGGCGGTGTAGATGTTGCCCATCTTGTAGGCAACGAAGAAAAGCAGGATCGGGAAGAAGTCGAGGAGCAGTTTCATTGAGCTGGGTGCCTGTTTCGCTTATTTCTTCTGAAAGTCGAGCGACGCCGAGTTCATGCAGTAGCGCAGGCCGGTTTCGGTGGGGCCGTCGGGGAACACGTGGCCCAGGTGGGCGCCGCAATTGGCGCAGACGTTCTCGGTGCGCACCATGCCGTGCGAGCGGTCGATGATGTTGCGGATGGCGCCGGGCACGGCCTCCTGCGAGAAGCTGGGCCAGCCGCAGCCGGCGTCGAACTTGGTGGCCGACTCGAAGAGCTTGGCGCCGCAGCAGACGCAGTGGTAGGTGCCGTCTTCCCAGTGCGCCTCGTACTTGCCGGTGAAGGGGCGTTCGGTGGCCGCGTGGCGCGTCACCTCGAAGGCCGCGGGCTCGGCGCCTCTCTCAGCGAGCAGGGCTTTCCATTCGGCGTCGGTTTTCTGTACGGGAGTGGTCATGATGAGCAGCTGATTTCGATCGTGGAAGCCCAGTCGGGCGGGAAACCGGCGAATGCGTCGGCGTCGGGATGTTCTTCAAATGGGGTCTCGAGCACGGCCAGCAAGGTTGCCACAGCCGCGTGGTCCTTTTTCCGGCTTGCTTCGATGGCTTGCTGGCCCAGGTGGTTCCGCAGCACGAACTTCGGGTTGGACCGGCGCATCAGTTCGGCGGCCTCGGCGCGGCCGGTGCCGGCATGGCGCTCCGAAAACGATAGCAGCCAGGCGTCGAAGCCCGCGCGGTCCAGGAACAGGTCGCGCACCGGTTCCACGTTGCCGTCGGCCATGTGGTCAGAGAGCCGGCGCCAGAAGATGGTGTAGTCGACCTTGCCCGCGGCCAGCAGCTTGAGCACGCCTTCGATCAGCGCGCGGTCGCCTTCGCCCGCTTCGGACAGGCCCAGCTTGGCGCGCATGCGGCCCTCGAACTCGTTCGGGAACACAGTCTTGTACGACTCCAGCGCGGCCACGGCGATTTCCTGGTCGCCGATCAGCGGCAGCAGCGCCTGCGCCAGGCAGAACAGGTTCCAGTAGGCCACGTTGGGCTGCTGGTTGAAGGCGTAGCGCCCGCTGGTGTCGCTGTGGTTGCAGATGTGGCGCGGGTCGAAGCCGTCGAGGAACTGGAACGGGCCGTAGTCGATGGTGAGCCCGAGGATGCTCATGTTGTCGGTGTTCATCACCCCGTGGCAGAAGCCCACGGCCTGCCATTGGGCGAGCAGGGCTGCGGTGCGCTCGCTCACGGCCTCCAGGAAGGCGGCGTAGGCGTTGCCGTTGAAGCGCTCGGTGGTGCGGCAGGCAGGGTAGTAGCGGTCGATGACGTAGTCGGCCAGTACGCGCAACTCGTCGTCACGCCGGTTGGCCGCAAAGTGCTCGAAGTGGCCGAAGCGCACGAAGCTGGGCGCCACGCGGGCGACGACGGCGGCGCTTTCGATTTCCTCACGGTACACGGGGGCATCGGAGCCGGTCACGCACAGCGCCCGGGTGGTCGGGATGCCAAGGCCGTGCATGGCCTCGCTGCAGAGAAATTCGCGGATGCTGGAGCGCAGCACCGCGCGGCCGTCGCCGCCGCGCGAGTAGGGCGTGCGCCCCGCGCCTTTCAGCTGCACTTCGAGCCCGCCCTCGGTCTCGCCGAGCATGATGGCGCGCCCGTCGCCGAGCTGGCCGGCCCACACGCCGAACTGGTGGCCGCTGTAGACGGTGGCGAAGGGGCTGGTGCCGGCAATCGGCAGGCTGCCGGTCAGCGCCGCCAGGGTGGTGTCCGACTCGTACCAGCCGGCCGGTAGCCCCAGCTCGCGGGCGACTGCTTCGCTTCGGCAGACCCAGTAGGGATCGGGCAGGGGTGTCGGCCGCAGGTCGGTGAGAAACGCCGGGCCCAGGGTGTGGAAACCAGGTTTCCAGTGCAGCCCCAGGTCCGCGGCCTCGGTGTCTTCAGCAAGCAAGCTCATGCCCGGATTGTCCGGCACCGCGCGTAACCCCTGGCCAAGCGGGCCATCGGGACCTGGGTGGGGTCAGGCCGCGAGGGCGGCCGGCGCGTCCCAGATGCGAGCCCGATACTGCGCCGGCGGCACGCCGAACCAGCGCTTGCAGGCGCGAAAGAAGTTGCTGGTGTCGACGAAGCCCAGCATGTCGGCCACGTCGGTCAGCGTATGGCGGTCTTCGGCCAGGTACTGCCTGGCCAGCTCGCGGCGGGTGCGGTCGAGCAGCGACTGGAAAGACACCGACTCCTCCTGCAGCCGCCGCTGCAGCGTGCGTTCGGCCAGCCCGAGGCCCGAGGCCACGTCCTGCCGGCGCGGTTCGCCGTGCTGCAGACGGCGCGCGATCTCGGCGCACACCAGCGTGCTGGTGGTGGTCTGGCCCAGCAGGTCGAGCTGGTCGTCCAGCAGGTGCTCCTGCATTTCGCCGAGCACCTCGTGGAAGGTGGGCAGCGGCGTCGCCATGTCGGCTGAAGACAGCAGCAGGCGGTTGGCCTCGGCGTTGAAGCGCACCTCGCAGCCGAAAGCCTCGCGGTGCAGCCGGTCGTCGGCCGGCGCGGGGTAGATGAACTCCATGGCCAGCGGCTGCAGCTCGCGCCGCGTGAGCCACTGGCACTGCATGAGCACGGTCAGCAGGGCGTACTCGACGCGTTGTCGCGGAATGGGCAGGCTGCCGCCGGTGTGCTTCATCACCATCCAGCAGCCGCGCGGATCGGGGTGCAGCGAGAAGGCGGTCGCATCCGAGATCACGGCCATGTAGCGGGTCAGCCGCACGAGAGCCGACTCGAGGCTGGAGCTGCACGACATCGCATGCCCCACCGTGCCCAGCTTGCTGTGGGTGGAGGCCAGGTCGCGGTGCAGGCCCAGCGTGGGCCGGCCGGCACGGGCCACGGCGAGCTGCCAGAGCACCGAGATCTCGTCGACCGGGATGCGCGTGTTCTGCCGGTGCAGCGAATCGGGGTCGAAGCCGGCCTCGCGCAGCAGCGAGGGCACGTCCAGCCCCTCGGCCTCGAACATCGACAGGACGCCTTCGAGCCACGCGGCCGAGCTGGTGCGCAACTCCGGCTGCGGCATGCAGCCCGCCCGGCGCTGGGTGCCGCGCTGGCGCTGCGGCATGGAGGCTCCTGAAGTCATTCGTTTGGCTTTGTTGCGATAGCGATGAAAACCGTGCCGGTTTCTAGAATTTTTTACGCGTTCGGCGGCCCCGGAGTATGGGCGCGGCGCGTCAGACCAGGAATTCCGATTAACCCGGTGTGGAGACAAAAACATGAAGACAGAGACAAACGCACGAGACCGGCAAGGTCCGGCGGCAGCAAAGAAGACGGGAACGGCCAGGGCCGTCGCCCTGGCGATGGCCGCGGCCGCCCTGGCGGCTCTTTCGGCCTGCGGCGGTGGCGGCTCCGGCTCGTCCGGCTTCGCCTTCCTTCCGAGCCCGCCGCCCGCACCGGCTCCGGCGCCGGCCCCGCCCGCGGCGGATGGTCCCATGGTCCGCCAGACGGTTGCCGGCAAGGTCGAGGGCGTGGACGACAGCGCCAGGACCGGCACCTGGTTCTGGAAAGGCATTCCGTTCGCCAAGCCGCCGGTCGGCGCGCTGCGCTGGCGTGCACCGGCGGCGCTCGAGCCCTGGAGCGGCATCCGCCAGGCCACCAAGTTCGGCAACGCCTGCCTGCAGATCGGCCGCATCTTCAGCCCCGGCGCCAACAACACCTACGACGAGACCATCGGCACCATGCTGGGCAAGCCCAGCGGCAGCGAGGATTGCCTGTTCGTCAACATCTGGCGCCCGGCCACGGACGAGAAGAACCTGCCGGTGCTGCTCTTCATCCACGGCGGCAGCAACATCTCGGGCTACACGGCCGACCCGCTGTACGACGGCGCCGCGCTGGCCAAGGCCGCCAACGCGGTGGTCATCACCGCCAGCTACCGGCTGGGCATCCTGGGCTTCCTGAATGTGCCGCAGCTGCGCCCGGGCGGCAGCGAAGGCGACGATTCGGGCAACTTCGCGCTGCTCGACAACATGGCGGCGCTGCGCTTCATCCGTGACAACGTGGCCAGTTTCGGGGGCGACCCGGGCAATGTCACGCTCTCGGGCGAGTCGGCCGGTGCCACCAACCTGCTGTCGGTGATGACCTCGCCGATGGCCAAGGGCCTGTTCCACAAGGCCTTCGAGATGAGCGGCGGCATCTCGCTGGCGAGCAACCTGCCGCCGGGCACGCTGCCCTCGCTGTCCCCGGCCTCGGCCTCGCTGGCGCAGGGCGAATCCATCCTCGAGAAGCTGCTCGTCGCCGACGGCACCGCAGCCGATGCGACGGCCGCCAAGAACTACATCGCCGGGCGCACGCCGGCACAGATCGCCGAGTACCTGCGCGCGCAGGACGGCGGCAAGATGCTGACCACCGTGGTCGCGGCCGGCCTCGGCGCGGTCGGGCCCATTCCGGATGGCACGGTGCTCCCGACCGACCCCATCGGCGCCATTGCCGCCGACCAGTACGTGAAGGTGCCGATGCTCTCGGGCAACACGCGCGACGAAGGCAAGCTCTTCGCGTCGTTGCTGGGCACCATCGGCTTTCCCAAGCCGGGCTGGATCGTCAACGACGCCCAGCGCTTCTCGATGATGTTCAACTTCGACCCCGACGCGCCGTCCACGCTCACAGTCGCCGACATCATCGACCCGTTCTACCTTCCGGTAGACAAGGCCGGCACCGGCTACAACTCGGCCACCGCGCTCATCACCAAGGGGCTGTTCGAAGCCAACCGCGACAACCTGCTCAACACGATGAAGACTCGCCAGTCGAACATCTGGCACTACCGCCTCGACTGGGCACAGGAGGCCGCTCCCTGGAACGACGTCTACGGCGCCGCGCACGCCTTCGACCTGCCGTTCGTCTTCGGCAATTTCGGCCCCTCGGTGCTGTCGAACGTGATCCGCGGCAAGGCCAACGAGAAGGGGAGGCTGGCGCTGTCGAACGCGGTCATGGCGAGCGTAGGCGCCTTCATGCGCACGGGCGACCCGAACACGCCCGAACTTGGTGCAACCTGGGCGGCATGGCCGTCGCAGCTGCTGCTCGACGCCACCCCCACGGCCACAAAGATCACGCTCATGCAATGAGCCGCTTCGTTCAATCGTGCAGTGCGGGTTTGTGTCATTGTGGAAATGGCTGAAGCTTGCGTGAATCCGTTGTCCCCAAGCTTTCAAGAAGTCATTTCACATAGGAGTCCGTAGATGCTGGGTTTGATGCAAGACCAACCGCTTTTGATCTCGTCGCTGATCGAGTTCGCCGAGCGCCACAACGGTGACGGCGAGATCGTCTCGCGCCGTGTCGAAGGCGATATCCACCGCTGCACATGGGGCGACATCGCATCGCGCGCCAGGCAGGTGGCCAACGCGCTGGACGGCGAGCAGCTGCTGTTCAGCGACCGCATCGCAACCCTGGCCTGGAACGGCTATCGCCACCTGGAGCTGTACTACGGCGTGAGCGGCAGCGGCCGCGTGCTGCACACCATCAACCCGCGCCTGCACCCCGACCAGATCGCGTGGATCGCCAACCATGCCGAAGACCAGATCCTGTGCTTCGACCTCACCTTCCTGCCGCTGGTGCAGGCCGTGCATGCGCGTTGTCCCACGATCCGGAAATGGGTTGCACTGTGTGATGCCGACAAGCTCCCGGCCGACAGCGGCGTGCCCAACCTCGTGAGCTACGAAAGCTGGATGGGCACGCAGTCCACCGAGTACGAGTGGCCCACCTTCGACGAGAACTCCGCTTCGAGCATGTGCTACACGAGCGGCACCACGGGCAACCCCAAGGCTGCGCTCTACAGCCACCGCTCGACGCTGCTGCACGCATACGCGGCGGCGCTGCCCGACGTGATGCACCTGTCGGCGCGCGACTCGGTGTTGCCGGTGGTGCCGATGTTCCACGTCAACGCCTGGGGTATTCCGTATTCGGCGGCGCTGGTGGGCTGCAAGCTGGTGTTCCCGGGCCCGGCGCTCGACGGCAAGTTGGTGTACGAGCTGATCGAGGCCGAAGGCGTGACCTTCGCCGCCGGTGTGCCCACCGTCTGGCAGATGCTGCTGGGCCACATGCAGGCGGGCGGCCTGAAGTTCAGCAAGCTCAACCGCACCGTGATCGGCGGCTCGGCCTGCCCGCCGGCCATGATCAAGGCGTTCCAGGAGCTCTACAACGTAGAGGTGCTGCACGCCTGGGGCATGACCGAGATGAGCCCGCTGGGCACGCTGTGCACGCTGAAGAACAAGCACCTGTCGCTGCCGGCCGACGCGCAGCTGCAGATCCGCATGAAGCAGGGCCGCGCCATCTTCGGCGTCGACATGAAGATCGTCGACGGCGACGGCAAGGAGCTGCCTTGGGACGGCAAGGCCTACGGCGACCTGCTGGTCAAGGGGCCGTGGATCGTCAAGGAGTACTTCAAGGGAGAGGGTGGCGATCCGCTCATTCCGGATGAACGCAACCGCGGCTGGTTCCCCACCGGCGACGTGGCCACCATCGACGCCGAGGGCTACCTGCAGATCACCGACCGCAGCAAGGACGTGATCAAGTCCGGCGGCGAGTGGATCAGCTCCATCGACATCGAGAACATCGCCGTCGCGCACCCGGCGGTGGCCATGGCCGCGTGCATCGGCGTGTTCCACCCGAAGTGGGACGAGCGGCCGATCATCGCGGTGGTGAAGAAGCCCGGCGCCGAGGTCACGCGCGAGGAGCTGCTGAAGTTCTACGAGGGCAAGACCGCCAAGTGGCAGATCCCCGACGACGTGGTGTTCGTCGAGGCCATTCCGATCGGCGCCACCGGAAAGATCCTCAAGACCAGGCTGCGCGAACTGCTAAAGGACTACAAGCTGCCCACGGCATGACCGCCAGGGCCCGCCCGGGCGCCGCGCTGTCGCGTACGCGATAGCAAAGCCACCCCGGCGGCCATCCTTGCGGGCAATCCCTGTGCGGCGGAAAAAGGGCCGCTTGTACGCTGGCGGTCCGCCTTTCACACTGGAGACTCTTCATGCAATTTGCCATCAAGTCTGTAGCTGCCTGTGCAATGTTGGTGAGTGCCACGGCCGTGTTCGCCCAGAAGGGCGAGACCGTCAAGATCGCCTGGCTGGACCCGCTGTCGGGCCTGATGGCGGCGGTGGGCACCAATCAGCTGAAGACCACGCAGTTCCTTGCGGAAGAGTTCAACAAGAAGAACCAGTCGGGCGTGAAGTTCGAGATCATCGCGATCGACAACAAGCTCAGCACGCAGGAGACCACCGCGGCCCTGCGTTCCGCGCAGGACCAGGGCGCGCGCTACATCATGCAGGGCAACGGCTCGGGCCCCGCGCTTGCGATCATCGACGCCATCGAGAAGAACAACGCGCGCAATCCGGGCAAGGAGCTGCTGTACATGAACTACGCGGCCGTCGACCCCGACCTGACCAACAGCAAGTGCAGCTACTGGCACTTCCGGCTCGACGCCGACACCTCCATGAAGATGGAGGCGCTGACCACCTGGATGAAGGACCAGCCCGACATCAAGAAGGTGTACATCCTCGGGCAGAACTACGCGCACGGCGTGCAGGTGTCGAAGTTCGCCAAGGAAGACCTGAAGGTGAAGCGCCCCGACATCCAGATCGTCGGCGACGACCTGCATCCGCTCGCGCAGGTGCGCGATTTCTCTCCCTACATCGCGAAGATCAAGGCATCGGGCGCCGACACTGTCATCACCGGCAACTGGGGTTCCGACCTGTCGCTGCTCATCAAGGCGGCCAACGACTCGGGCCTGAACGTCAAGTTCCTGACCTACTACGCGCCGGGCGCGGGCACGCCCACCGCGATGGGCGCCACCTCCGAAGGCAAGGTCTACACCGTGGCTTATGCCCACTACAACATGGGCGGCGAGATCCAGCAGCTGCTCGCGGGCTACAAGAAGCGCATGAACGACGACCTCACGCAGTCGTCGATCTATCACGTGTTCGCGCTGCTCGACGCCGCCTTCGTCAAGACCAGGTCGACCGACCCGGTGAAGGTGGCGGCGGCCCTGGAGGGCATGAAGATCAAGAGCTTCAACGGCGAGGTCGAGATGCGCAAGTCCGACCACCAGTTGCAGCAGGGCCTTTACATCGCGAGGTGGGAGAAGGCGAGTGCGAAGTACCCGTACGACGCGGAGAACACCGGCTACACCAACGTTCCCGTGAAGTACTTCGAATCGTACGTGGCGAGCACGCCCACGTCGTGCCAGATGAAGCGCCCCTAGGCGTCTTTGTGAACGCGTTTCCTACCCATCGGTAGCAGCTGTCTACCGGCGGGTAGCAAATTGGAGAAACGCGGTGTCGCATGCGCGATAGGAACGGGCCTTTGCGGCACCCCTCTTACGGGCATTCCCTGAGGGGAGGGGCTGCAAACGCTTGTACTCTCGTGCGGCGTTTTGAATCGGTTTGACCAGGAGATATAGATTGAAGTTCGCTCTGAAAATCGCCGCCGCAGCCGTCATCGCTGCCACCGCCACCGGTGCCTTTGCCCAGAAGGGTGAAACCGTCAAGATCGCATGGCTCGACCCGCTGTCGGGCCTCATGGCCGCGGTCGGGACGAACCAGCTGAAGACCTTCCAGTTCTTCGCCGAAGAGTTCAACAAGAAGAACGCGGCGGGCGTGAAGTTCGAGATCATCGGAATCGACAACAAGCTCAGCCCGCAGGAGACCACCAGCGCGCTGCGCTCGGCCCTCGACCAGGGCGCGCGCTACATCGTGCAGGGCAACGGCTCCGGCCCTGCGCTGGCCATCATCGACGCGCTCGAGAAGAACAACGCGCGCAATCCGGGCAAGGAAGCGCTCTACCTGAACTACGCCGCCGTCGACCCCGACCTGACCAACAGCAAGTGCAGCTACTGGCAGTACCGCTTCGACGCCGACACGTCGATGAAGATGGAGGCGCTGACCACCTACATGAAGGACCAGCCGGAGATCAAGAAGGTCTACCTGCTCAACCAGAACTACGCGCACGGCCAGCAGGTTTCCAAGTTCGCCAAGGAAAACCTGAAGAACAAGCGCCCCGACGTGCAGATCGTGGGCGACGACCTGCATCCGCTCGCCCAGGTGCGCGACTTCGCGCCGTACATCGCCAAGATCAAGGCCTCGGGCGCGGACACCGTCATCACCGGCAACTGGGGTTCCGACCTCGCGCTGCTCATCAAGGCGGCCAACGATTCGGGCCTGAACGTCAAGTTCTACACCTACTACGCCGTGACCACCGGCACGCCGACCGCCATGGGCGCGGCTTCCGACGGCAAGGTCTACCAAGTCGGCTACGCCCACTACAACATGGGCGGCGACATGCAGAAGTACGCCGAAGAGTTCAAGAAGAAGTTCAACGACGACCTCTACACCACCGACATCTACACGGTGTTCCAGGCGCTGACCGAGGCCTTCGTGAAGACCAAGTCGACCGACCCCGTGAAGGTGGCGGCCGCCATGGAGGGCATGAAGTTCAAGAGCTTCAATGGCGATATCGAGCTGCGCAAGACCGACCACCAGGCACAGCAGGGCCTGTATATCGCCAAGTGGGAGAAGGCCAGCGCCAAGTACCCGTACAGCCCGGAGAACACCGGCTACACGCTGGCCCCGGTGAAGTACTACGACGCCTACGTGGCGAGCACGCCGACGTCCTGCCAGATGAAGCGGCCCGGCGGCGCCTCCTGATCGCGCTCGCTGCCTGACAGGTCGAGGCCCGACTTCAACACTCGGGCCTTTTTCTTTTTCAACTGACACGAAAGACCGATGAACGTCGAATTCTTCGTCATCTCGCTGCTCAACGGCGTGAGCTACGGCTTGCTGTTGTTCATGCTGAGCTCAGGCCTCACGCTGATTTTCAGCATGATGGGCGTGCTCAACTTCGCGCACGCGAGCTTCTACATGCTGGGCGCCTACTTCGCCTACACGCTGTCGGGCATCGTCGGCTTCTGGCCGGCGCTTTTCATCGCGCCCGTGCTGGTGTTCGCGCTGGGCGCGGCCTTCGAGCGCTACTGCCTGCGCCGCGTCCACAAGTTCGGCCACGTGCCCGAGCTGCTGGTGACCTTCGGTCTTTCGTACCTGATCCTCGAAGTCGTGCAGCTTGTGTGGGGCCGCTCCACGGTGCCCTACGGCCTGCCGGCGGCGCTGCAGGGCCCGCTCTTCACGCTCTACGGCACGCAGTTCCCCAAGTCGCGCTCCTTCATCATGCTGGTGGCGGTGCTGATGCTGGTGTCGGTGTGGCTGCTGCTCACGCGCACGCGCATCGGCCTGGTGATCCAGGCGGCGCTGAAGCATCCCGAGATGGTCGAGGCGCTGGGCCACAACGTGCCGCGCGTCTTCATGCTGGTGTTCGGCGGCGGTGCCGCGCTGGCGGGCCTGGCCGGCGTGGTCGGCGGCAACACCTACGTCACCGAGCCGGCCATGGCTGCCTCGGTGGGCTCCATCATCTTCGTGGTGGTGGTGGTCGGCGGCATGGGCTCGCTGGCGGGGGCCTTCCTGGCCTCGCTGATCATCGGCGTGGTGCAGACCTTCGCCGTGGCCATGGACCAGTCGCTCGCCACCGGCCTGCAGGCCTTCGGCGTGGCGGTGACCGACCAGACCTTCGGCTACGAGCTGCTCAAGCTGACGATCTCGCAGGTCGCGCCGATCCTTCCGTACCTCTTCCTGGTGCTGATCCTCATCTTCAGGCCCAAGGGTCTTCTCGGAACCCGGGAGGACTGACGCGATGAATACCGCAACGACAACCGTTTCGACCTCCACGCCGGTGCGCTACTACCGGTTCAAGCCGCTGAACATCGGCCGCATCCTGATCTGGTCCTTCTTCGCGCTGCTGCTGATCGTGGCGCCGATGATCTTCACCAGCAGCCTGGCACTGACCATGCTGTCGCAGATCGGCTATCTCATCATCATCTGCCTGAGCTACAACATGCTGCTGGGGCAGGGCGGCATGCTCAGCTTCGGGCATGCGGTGTACGTGGGCATGGGCTCTTTCATCGCCATCCACGCGATGAACCTGGCCAGCGCGGGCAAGCTGCCGGTGCCGCTGGTGCTCATTCCGCTGGTGGGCGGGCTGGGCGGCATGTTCTTTGCCGCGCTCTTCGGCTACGTGTCGACCAAGAAGTCGGGCACCACCTTCGCGATGATCACGCTGGGCCTGGGCGAACTGGTCGCCGCCATGGCGCTGATGTTCCCCAGCTTCTTCGGCGGCGAGGGCGGCATCACCACCAACCGCGTGTACGGCGCCTCGTTCTTCGGGCTCAACTTCGGCCCGCAGAACCAGGTGTATTACCTGATCGCCGTCTACTGCTTCATCTGCACCGGGCTGATGTTCGCCTTCACCGGCACGCCGCTCGGGCGCATGCTGAACGCGGTGCGCGACAACCCGGAGCGCGTGGAGTTCATCGGCTACAACACGCAGCGCGTGCGCTACTACGCCTTCATCATCGCGGGCTTCTTCGCGGGAATCGGCGGCGGGCTGGCGGCCATCAACTTCGAGATCGTGAACGCGGCCGACAGCCTCAACGGGCTGCGCTCGGGCAGCTACCTGCTGTTCACCTTCCTCGGTGGCGCGACCTTCTTCTTCGGGCCGATCATCGGCGCGGCGCTGCTGGTGTTCGCGCTGGTGTTGCTGTCGGAGCTCAGCAAGGCCTGGCTGCTGTACGTGGGCCTGGTGTTCCTGCTGATGGTGATGTTCGCGCCCGGCGGCGTGGCCAGCCTGATCATGATGAACGTGCGCGTGGCGCTGTTCGGCAAGATCAAGCGCTTCTACCTGCTGTACGTGGGCCTCTTCGTCGGCGCGGCCATCATGCTCGCGGGCGCGGCGGCCATCGTCGAGATGATCTACCACATGCAGCTCAACGCAGCGCTCGGGCCGGTGGTGCCGTTCGCGGGCCTGCAGCTCGACACCTCCTCGGCGACGAGCTGGGTCGTCGCGGTGGCGCTGTTCGCCGTCGGCCTGGGCGTGTTCGAGGTGGTGCGCCGGCGCTTCGCGAAGGTCTGGGGCCATGCGCAGGAAGAAATCGAAGCCGAGATCAAGCGGCGGGAGACGGCATGACCTATTCACTCGAACTCAAGAACCTGCGCAAGAGCTTCGGCAAGACCGACATCATCCGCGGCGTCGACCTGGCCGTGACGGCCGGCGAGCGCATCGCCATCATCGGGCCGAACGGCGCGGGCAAGTCCACGCTGTTCAACCTGATCAGCGGGCGGCTCACGCCCACCAGCGGCGAGGTGCTGCTCAACGGCCAGCGCATCGACGGCATGAAGCCGTACGAGATCAACCGCATGGGCCTGTCGCGCAGCTTCCAGATCACCAACATCTTTCCGAAGCTCACCGTCTTCGAGAACCTGCGCTGCGGCGTGCTGTGGAGCCTGGGCTACAAGTACACCTTCCTGCGCTTCCTCTCGAACCTCGACGACGCCAACGAGCGCACGGAAGAGCTCATCAAGCAGATCGGCCTGGAGAAGAAGCGCGACGTGCACGCGGTGAACCTCACCTACGCCGAGCAGCGCGCGCTCGAGATCGGCGTGACCATCGCTGGCGGCGCCAGCGTGATCCTGCTGGACGAACCCACGGCCGGCATGAGCAAGACCGAGACTTCGCACTTCATCTCGCTCATCAAGCAGGTCACCGTCGGCAAGACGCTGCTGACGGTGGAGCACGACATGGGCGTGGTCTTCGGGCTGGCCGACAAGATCGCGGTGGTGGTCTATGGCGAGGTCATCGCCTTCGACACGCCCGCCGCCGTTCGCGCCAACGCGCGCGTGCAGGAGGCCTACCTCGGCTCGTCGGTCGCGGATGCACAAGGGGCGGGACACTGACATGCTGAAGCTCAAAGACATCCACGCCTACTACGGCAAGAGCCATGTGCTGCATGGCGTTTCGTTCGACGTGAACCCCGGCGAAATCGTCGCGCTGCTGGGCCGCAACGGCTCTGGCCGCTCGACCACCGCCAAGGCCATCATGGGCCTGGTGCATGCCGAGGGCGGCCTGCACTGGAAGGGGCAGGACATCCTGCGTCGCAAGGCCTACGAGATCGCGCACTTCGGCATCGGTTACGTGCCCGAGAACCGCGACATCTTCCCCAAGCTCACGGTGCACCAGAACCTGCTGCTGGGGCAGAAGGGCTCGGGCAAGGGCAGCCGCTGGTCCTTCGACGACATGTATGGCATGTTCCCGCGCCTGAAGGAGCGCCAGCACACCGAGGCCGGCGTGCTCTCGGGCGGCGAGCAGCAGATGCTCACGCTGTGCCGCACGCTGATGGGCGACCCCGACCTCATCATCATCGACGAGCCCACCGAGGGCCTCGCGCCCAAGATCGTCGAGCTGGTGGGGCAGTACCTGCGCACGCTCAAGGACAAGGGCATCTCGGTGCTGCTGATCGAGCAGAAGCTCACCATTGCCATGCAGATCTCCGACCGCGCGCTCGTCATGGGCCACGGCAGCATCGTGTTCGACGGCACCCCCGACAGTCTCCGCGCGGATGCCACCACTCGCAAAGAGTGGCTGGAGGTTTGATACCCCCAGGGGATCCGGGCCCAGCCCCGGATCCCCTTGTCTCTACAGCGACTGCGTGCCATTGTTTGGCCTCGCGAAACGCCTAGAATCTCTCGAAAAAGAACACTCGTGCTTTTTCTTCTTTTTCTTCACACACCAAGGAACGCAGCATGACGGCTGAATACAAAGTGCTCGGCGATATCGCCGTGATCACAATGACCAACCCTCCGGTCAACGGTCTCGGTTTCTCGACGCGCATCGGCATCACCGATGGCCTGTCGAAGGCCAATGCCGACGACGCCGTCAAGGCCATCGTCATCACCGGCGCCGGCAAGGCGTTCTCGGGTGGCGCGGACATCAAGGAATTCGGCACGCCCAAGGCGCTGCAGGAGCCCAACCTGCTGAGCGTGATCCTCGCGCTCGAAGCCTCTTCCAAGCCCATCGTCGCTGCGATCCATTCGGTGTGCATGGGCGGCGGCCTCGAGCTGGCCCTGGGCTGCCACTACCGCGTGGCTGCTCCCGGCACCAACGTCGCGCTGCCCGAAGTCAAGCTGGGCCTGATCCCCGGCGCGGGTGGCACGCAGCGCCTGCCGCGCGTGATCGGCGTCGAAACCGCGCTGAACATGATCGTCAGCGGCGAGCCGGTCAAGAGCGAACTGCTCGCGAGCCTGCCCGGCCAGAAACTGTTCGACAAGCTGGCCGCCTCGGCCGAGTCCGTGTTCGACGAGGCCGTCGCCTTCGCCAAGAGCGTGGCTGGAAAGACGGGCGAGGATCTGCCCCTCGTGCGCAATCTCCCGTGCAAGCACCCGCAGGGCGATGCCTACTTCCAGTTCGCGAAGAACATGGTTGGCGGCATGTCGAAGAACTATCCCGCGCCGCTGCAGTGTGTCGATGCCGTGCAGGCCGCCACCAAGATGAAGTTCGACGCGGGCATGGCCGAAGAGCGCCGCATCTTCACCTCGCTGATGTTCACGCCGGAATCGCTGGCGCTGCGCCACCTGTTCATGGCCGAGCGCGCCGCCAGCAAGATCCCCGACGTGCCCGAAGACACGCCCAAGCGCGAGATCAAGTCGATCGGCGTGATCGGCGCCGGCACCATGGGTGGCGGCATCTCGATGAACTTCCTGAACGCGGGCATCCCCGTGACCATCCTCGAGATGAAACAGGAGGCGCTCGACCGCGGCATCGCCACCATCAAGAAGAACTATGAAGCCCAAGTCAAGAAGGGCAAGCTCAAGCAGGACAAGTACGAGCAGCGCATGGCGCTGCTGAGCACCACGCTGAGCTACGACGAGCTGAAGAACGCCGACCTCATCATCGAGGCCGTGTTCGAGGAAATCGGCGTGAAAGAAAAAGTGTTCAAGGAACTCGACCGCGTCGCCAAGAAGGGCGCGATCCTGGCATCGAACACCTCCACGCTCGACGTCGACAAGATCGCATCGTTCACCGAGCGTCCGCAGGACGTGGTCGGCATGCACTTCTTCAGCCCCGCCAACGTGATGAAGCTGCTGGAAGTGGTGCGCGGCAAGGCCACCGCCAAGGACGTGCTGGCCACCGTCATGGCCATTGGCAAGAAGATCAAGAAGACGGCCGTTGTCTCGGGCGTGTGCGACGGCTTCATCGGCAACCGCATGATCGAGCAGTACAGCCGCCAGGCCGGCTTCCTGCTGGACGAAGGCGCCACGCCGCAGCAGGTCGACAAGGCCATCGAGAAGTTCGGCTTCGCCATGGGTCCGTTCCGCATGGGCGACCTGGCCGGCAACGACATCGGCTGGGCGATCCGCAAGCGCCGCGCCGTCGAGCGTGCCGACATGAAGTACAGCCGCACGGCCGACAAGCTCTGCGAACTGGGCCGCTTCGGCCAGAAGACCGGGGCAGGGTGGTACGACTACCAGGCCGGCAAGCGCGACGCCATTCCGTCGGAGCTGGTCAACAAGATGATCGAGGACCACCGCAAGGAACTGGGCATCACGCCGCGCAAGATCTCCGACGAGGAGATCGTGCAGCGCCTGGTGTACGCGCTGGTCAACGAAGGCGCGCACATCCTGGAAGATGGCATCGCTTCCAAGTCGGGCGACATCGACATGGTGTACCTGACCGGCTACGGCTTCCCGATCTGGCGCGGCGGCCCGATGCACTATGCGTCGCAGGTCGGCCTGTACAACGTGGCCGAGACGATGAAGCGCTTCGCCAAGAACCCGCGCGACGACGCCGAGTTCTGGCAGCCCGCGCCGCTGATCCAGAAGCTGGTGGCCGAAGGCAAGCAGTTCAGCTGATACGGGCATAGACAGGACACCGACCGCCAATGTTGAAACGCATCTTCCTCGGGCTGCTGCTGGCCATCGTGCTGCTGGTGGCCGCAGTGGCGGTCAAGACCTGGACCACGCCGTCGCAGCAGCTGTCGGTGGCGCCCGCGCCCAAGCTGGACATCGATCTGCAGGCGGCCGCCAAGCGGCTGTCCACCGCGATCACGTTCCGCACGGTGTCGGGCCTCGACGACCCGGCCGCCAACGCGGCCGAGTTCGACAAGCTGCATGCCTACCTGGAGCAGCAGTTCCCGAAGGTGCACGCCACCCTGAAGAAGGAAGTGGTGGGCAACAAGGCGCTGCTCTACACCTGGACCGGTACCGACCCGCAGGCCAAGCCCGTCGCGCTGATGGCGCACCAGGACATGGTGCCCATCGCGCCGGGCACTGAAAAAGCCTGGACGGTCGATCCCTTCTCGGGCGAGATCAAGGACGGCTTCATCTGGGGCCGCGGCACGCTCGACAACAAGAGCAACCTGTTCGCGCAGATGGAAGCCATCGAGCTGCTGATCGGCAGCGGCTTCAAGCCGAGGCAGACCGTGTACCTCGTGATGGGTGACGACGAGGAGGTGAGCGGCCTGCGCGGCGCGCTGCCCATCGCCGAGCTGCTCAAGTCGCGCAACGTGCGCCTGGACTGGGTGCTCGACGAGGGCCTGCTGGTGCTCGACGGCGTGCTGCCGAGCCTCAAGCAGCCGGCGGCGCTCATCGGCCTGGCGGAGAAGGGCTATGCCACTTTCTTCCTGTCGCTCGACACGGTTCCCGGCCATTCGTCGATGCCGCCGCAGCACAGCGCCATCGGCAGCATGAGCGCGGCGCTGGCGCGGCTCGAAGCCAACCCGATGCCCGGCGGCATCAAGGGCGTGGCCGGCCAGATGTTCGGCACGCTCGCGCCCGAAATGAGCGGCGTCAACCGCGTGATGCTGTCGAACCTGTGGCTCACCGAGCCGCTGGTGCGCGGCATCCTCGAGAAGAGCCCGAGCAGCAACGCGATGCTGCGCTCCACCACCGCGCTGACCATCGTGCGCGCGGGCAACAAGGACAACGTGCTGCCCGGCCGCGCCGAGGCCGCTGTCAACTTCCGCATCCTGCCGGGCGACACCATCGCCAGCACCGAGGCGCACCTGCGTAAGGCGCTGGGCAACGACGACATCAAGATCAAGGCCTACCCGGGCAACTCCGAGCCCTCGCCGGTGTCGCCGACCGACAGCACCGGCTACCGCGCGATCCAGCAGGCCGTGCGCCAGAGCTTCCCCGATGCGGTGGTGGCCCCCGGCCTCATGACCGCCGCCACCGACTCGCGCCACTTCAGCATCGTGAGCGACGCCGTCTTTCGCTTCTCGCCGTTTCGCATGAAGAACGAAGACCTGGCGCGCTTCCACGGCAACAACGAACGCCTGGCCATCTCGAACTACGGCGAGATGATCGGCTTCTACCGCCAGCTCCTGAGCAACGCCAACGCTGCTCCGGCGCAATGACGACAACCGCCACAGCAATCTCTTTTTCCTTCCATCTGCTTCAAAGGACCTCACCATGACCAGCGCCGTCATCGTTTCCACTGCCCGCACGCCGCTCGCGAAGAGCTGGAAGGGTGCCTTCAACATGACGCACGGCGCCACGCTCGGCGGCCACGCGGTGCAGCACGCCGTGCAGCGCGCCGGCATCGACCCCGCCACGGTCGATGACGTCATCATGGGCTGCGCCACGCCCGAAGGCGCCACCGGCTCGAACATCGCTCGCCAGATCGCGCTGCGCGCCGGCCTGCCCATCACCACCTCGGGCATGACCATCAACCGCTTCTGCTCCTCGGGACTGCAGACCATCGCCACCGCCGCCCAGCGCATCATCGCGGGCGAGGGCGAGGTGTACGTGGCCGGCGGCGTAGAGAGCATCTCGTGCGTGCAGAACGAAGCCAACAAGCACATGCTGACCGACCCGTGGCTCGTGAAGCACAAGCCCGAGATCTACTGGAACATGCTGCAGACGGCCGAGCAGGTCGCCAAGCGCTACAACATCGGCCGCGACGCCATGGACGAATACGGCGCGCAGAGCCAGCAGCGTGCCACCGCCGCGCTGGAAGCCGGTCTCTTCAAGGCCGAGATCGCTCCCATCACCGTGCTGGCCGGCGTGGCCGACCCCGTGATGGGCCTGCGCACCAAGGAAGTCACCGTCGAGAACGACGAAGGCATCCGTCCCGGCACCACCAAGGAAGGCATTAGCGGCATCCGCCCGGCCATCCCCGGCGGCGTGATCTCGGCCGGCAATGCCAGCCAGTTCTCCGACGGCGGCGGCGCCTGCGTGGTGGTCGACGAAAAGTATGCCGAGCAGAAGGGCCTGAAGCCGCTGGGCCGCTTCCTCGGTTTCGCCGTGGCAGGCTGCGAGCCCGACGAGATGGGCATCGGCCCGGTCTTCGCCATTCCGAAGGTGCTCAAGCGCCTGGGCCTCACGGTCAACGACATCGACCTGTGGGAGCTGAACGAAGCCTTCGCCGTGCAGGTCATCTATTGCCGCGACAAGCTGGGCATTCCGGGCGACCGCCTGAACGTGAACGGCGGCGCCATCGCCGTGGGCCACCCCTACGGCGTGAGCGGCCAGCGCCTCACGGGCCACGCGCTCATCGAAGGCAAGCGCCGCGGCGCGAAGAAGGTCGTGGTCACCATGTGCATCGGCGGCGGCATGGGCGCCGCTGGCGTCTTCGAAGTTCTCTGACTCTCCCCCAGTCTGCGGCGCACTGCGTGTCGCCTTCGCCAACCCCCTTCCGGGGGCAACACCAGCGGCCCGGCTGAGCCGGTTCCGCGGTGTTCCACGAATGGGCCCGGCTTCGCCGGCCGACGAGCGCTGCCGGTGGAAGTCGGCAGTCTCAACATCAAGACCCGACCATGAGCCTGCGTTCCACCCTCGACTTCCTGCTCTACGACTGGCTCGACGCCGAATCGCTCAACCAGCGCGAGCGCTTCGCCGACCATTCGCGCGAGACCTTCGACGCGGTGCTCGACACCTGCGAGCGCATCGCGCGCGAGAAGTACGCGCCGTTCAACCGCACGGTGGACACGCAGGAGCCGCATTTCGACGGCGAGAAGGTCGTGCTGCCGCAGGCCACGCACGATGCGCACAAGGCCTTCGTCGAGTCGGGAATGATGAGCGCGGCGCAGGACTACGACATCGGCGGCATGCAGTTGCCCTACACGTTGCAGGCGGCGGCCAACAGCTTCTTCGCGATGGCCTCGGTGAGCATCGGCTCGAACATGCTCACCAGCGGCAACGCCAACCTGCTGATGGTGCACGGCACCGAGATGCAGAAGGAAGTGTTCGCCAAAAACGAGTTCTCGGGCCGCTGGGCGGGCACCATGTGCCTGTCGGAGCCGCAGGCAGGCTCCTCGCTGAGCGACGTGGCCACGCGCGCCGTGCCTGATGGCGACGACTTCCAGAACGATCCGCTGGGCCCGCGCTACCGCCTCACGGGCAACAAGATGTGGATCTCGTCGGGCGACCACGAGCTGACCGAGAACATCGTGCACATCGTGCTGGCCAAGATTCCCGACGAGAACGGCAAGCTGGTTCCGGGCACGCGCGGCATATCGCTGTTCATCGTGCCCAAGCGCATGGTCGATACGAAAGGGCAGCTCACCGGCCAGCGCAACGACGTGGCGCTCGCGGGCCTCAACCACAAGCTGGGCTGGCGCGGCACCACCAACACGCTGCTGAACTTCGGCGAGGGCAAGTACCCGGTCGACGGCAAGGCCGGCGCGGTGGGCTACCTGGTGGGCGCGCCCGGCAAGGGCCTGCACTGCATGTTCCACATGATGAACGAGGCGCGCATCGGCGTCGGCACGGCCGCCACCATGCTCGGCATGGCCGGCTACCACGCCTCGCTCGAATACGCCAAGAGCCGCCCGCAGGGCCGGCTGGTGAAGAAGCCCGAGGCCGCCGGCACGGCCGTCGCCAAGGATTCGGCCGCGCCGCAGGTGCGCATCATCGAACACGCCGACGTGCGCCGCATGCTGCTGGCCCAGAAGGCGTACTGCGAGGGCGCGCTGGCGCTGGAGCTGTACTGCGCCCGCCTGGTCGACGAGCAGAAGACCGGCGACGCCCAGGCCGCCGACGACGCGCGCCTGCTGCTGGAGGTGCTCACGCCCATCGCCAAGAGCTGGCCGAGCGAGTGGTGCCTGGAGGCGAATTCGCTGGCCATCCAGGTGCACGGCGGCTACGGCTACACGCGCGACTTCCCGGTGGAGCAGTACTGGCGCGACAACCGCCTGAACATGATCCACGAAGGCACCCACGGCATCCAGGCGGCCGACCTGCTGGGACGCAAGGTGCTGATGGAAAAGGGCCGCGGCCTGCAGCTGCTGGCCGCGCGCATGACCGGCACCATCGGCCGTGCCGCCAAGGTGCCGGCGCTGGCGGCCCACGCCAAGGCGCTGGGCGCCGCGCTGCAGCGCATCGGCAGCGCCACCGAGGCCGCCTGGTCCACGGGCGACCCGGCTGACGCGCTGGCCAATGCGGTGCCTTACATGCAGGCCTTCGGCCACACGGTGCTGGCCTGGATCTGGCTGGACGTGGCGGCGCGGGCCCTGGAAACCGATGCGGAAAAGGCGAGGGCGGTAACAGCTGGCAAGATCGGCGCCACGGACTACTTCTTCCACTACGAGCTGCCGAAAATCGGCGCATGGCTCAACGTGGTCGAAACCCGTGATCCGACCTGTACAGCTTTGCCCGAGGACGCCTTTTGATGGCCACTACCGATTCGCCGAACCCCACCCCCAGCAGCAACACCCCCGCCGCCAAGCCGCCGAAGCCGCATGCGCGGCTCGAAAAATGGATCTGGATCCTGATCTACGGCGGCCTGTTCGTCGTGATCCTGGGCATCGCCACCGGCCGCACCGACGCGGCGCTGGGCTGGTCCATCTCTGTGCCCGGCGGCATCGTGGCGCTGGTCGGCTTCGTGCTGATCTACGTGCGCTCGCGCCTTCCCAACACTCCTCCAGGCAAGTAACGAGGCCCGCCATGCTCAAGCACATCGTGATGTGGAAGTTCAAGGAGCACGCCGAGGGCGCCGACAAGGCGACCAACCTGCTCAAGGCCAAGGCGCTGCTCGATGCCTGCGCGAAGCTGTCGCCCGGCACGCTGCGCTTCGAGGTGGCCATCGCCCAGCCCGGGCTGGAAGCCACCTACGACCTGGTCCTGTACTCGGAATTCACCGACGCCGCAGCGCTCGCGGCCTATGCGGACCATCCGCAGCACGTGGCCCTGAAGCCGTTCATCGGCGCAGTCAGAGAAGCCCGTCAATGCATGGACTACGAGATCTGATCCAAAACCCGAACCCCGGAGACAACCCATGACCGCCCGCACCGTCCAGAAACTCTTCGACCTCACCGGCAAGACCGCCCTCATCACTGGCGGCTCGCGCGGCCTGGGCCTGCAGATGGCCCATGCGCTGGGCGAGGCCGGCGCGAAGATCATGCTGAGTTCGCGCAAGGCCGACGACCTGGAGCAGGCAGCCGCCGAGCTGCAGGCCGCCGGCATCGACGCGCGCTGGATTGCCGCCGACTGCTCGAAGGAGGAAGACACCCGCCGCCTGGCCGACGAGACGCTGCAGCGCATGGGCGCGGTCGACATCCTCATCAACAACGCAGGCGCCAGCTGGGGCGCGCCGGCCGAAAGCCACCCGGTCGAGGCCTGGGACAAGGTGATGAACCTCAACGTGCGCGGGTACTTCATCCTGTCGCAGCAGATCGCCAACGGCTACATGATCCCGAAGAAGTCGGGCCGCATCATCAACATCGCCTCCATCGCCGGCCTCAACGGCAACCCGCCCGAGATGCAGACGCTGGCCTACAACACTTCCAAGACCGCGGTCATCGGCTTCACCCGCACGCTGGCTGCCGAATGGGGCAAGTACAACATCAACGTGAACGCCATCTGCCCGGGCTTCTTCATGACGAAGATGGCCGCCGGCCTCATCAAGTCGCTGGGCGAGGAGAAGATGGCCGCGCAGGCGCCGCTGGGCCGCCTGGGCGACGAGGAAGACCTGAAGGGCCTGACGCTGCTGTTCGCGAGCGACGCTGGCAAGCACGTCACCGGCCAGTGGCTGGCGGTGGACGGCGGCGTGAGCGTGGTGCTGGGTGCGGCCTGACATGTCTTCTTCAGACTCCAGCGACATCAACATCCGCTCGTACACGAGCCAGATCCCGTTCGCGCGCCACCTCGGCTTCGAACTGACGAAGTTCGAGGGCGGCGAGTCGGAGATCATCTACACGGCGAAGCCCGAGCACCTGAACACCTTCGACGTGACGCACGGCGGCGCCTGCATGACGCTGCTCGACATCACCATGGCAGCAGCCGCGCGCAGCGTGGCGCCCGAGACGGGCGTGGTCACCATCGAGATGAAGACCAGCTTCATGCAACCTTCGGTCGGCCCGCTGCACGCGCGCGGCACGCTCATTCACAGGACGGCGACGCTGGCTTTCACAGAGGCCAGAATCTACGACGAGCAGGAACGCGTGTGCGCCCACGCCACCGGCACCTTCAAGTACGTGAAGCGCCGGCTGCCGACCGGCCCGGCCAGCGCCAACGAGATGCGTCCGCCGTCGACCGACTGATACTTTTTCCGGAGATATTCATGCCCGCCAACAAACAGATCCACCTCGACAACCGTCCCGACGGCGAGGCGGTGGCCAGCAACTTCAAGCTCGTGTCCGCCGAGACTCCCGAGCTCAAGGACAACCAGGTCCTGGTGCGCCACCACTACATGAGCCTCGACCCGTACATGCGCGGGCGCATGAACGACTCCAAGAGCTACGCGCAGCCGCAACCCCTGGGCCAGACCATGCAGGGCGGCACCGTCGGTGAAGTGGTCGAGAGCAGGCATCCCAAGTACGCCGTGGGCGACAAGGTGGTCGGCTTCGGCGGCTGGCAGGAATACAGCGTGGTCGATGCCTCGCAGCCCGGCGCGCTGAAGAAGGTCGACACCACGCACGTGCCGCTGTCGCACTACCTGGGCGCGGTCGGCATGCCGGGCGTGACGGCCTGGTACGGGCTGGTGAAGATCATTGCGCCCAAGGCCGGTGAAACTGTGGTCATCACCGCAGCCAGCGGCGCGGTGGGCAGCGCCTTCGGGGCGCTGGCCAAGGCGCGCGGCTGCCGTGTGGTCGGCATTGCCGGTGGCCCCGACAAGTGCAAGTATGTGACCGACGAGCTTGGCTTCGACGCCTGCATCGATTACCGCATGCACACCGACGTCAAGTCGATGAGCGCGGCGCTGAAGGAAGCCTGCCCGAACGGCATCGACGGCTACTTCGAGAACGTCGGCGGCTACATCTTCGACGCGGTGCTGCTGCGCGCCAACGCCTTCGCCCGCGTGGCGCTGTGCGGAATGATCGCGGGCTACGACGGCCAGCCGCTGCCGCTGGCGAACCCGGCGTTGATCCTCATCAACCGCATGAAGATCGAAGGTTTCATCGTCAGCGAGCACATGGAAGTGTGGCCCGAGGCGCTGACCGAGCTGGGCACGCTGGTGGCCACGGGCAAGCTCAAGCCGCGCGAGTCGATCGCGCAAGGTATCGAATCGGCGCCCGAGGCTTTCCTCGGCCTGCTCAAGGGCAGGAACTTCGGCAAGCAACTCGTCAAGCTGATCTGAATGAACTGAACGCACGGCAAGGAGGCCGGTAATGGAAACGACGCACGAGGTCTTCAACCAGCCCACGCCGCTGGTGGACTACAACCTCTTCGAGACCAACCGGCCCCTGCGCGATGCGCTGAAATTCAATGCGCCAGCGCTGCAGACCGCGCAGCTGCACGAACTGGGCGCCACCCTCGGCACGGCCGGCATGCAGGCGCATGCGCGGCTGGCCAACATCCACACACCCGAGCTGCACACGCACGACCGCTTCGGGCGGCGCATCGACGAGGTGGAGTTCCATCCGAGCTACCACGCGCTGATGAGCGCCGCCGTGGGCGCCGGGCTGCACGGCACGCCTTGGACGGGCACCTCGGCCTCGCCGCATGTGCTGCGCGCGGCGGGCTTCATGCTCTTCACCGAGCTGGAGCCGTCGATCCTCTGCCCCGTCTCCATGACATACGCCGTCGCGCCCGCGCTGCGCGGCAACGCGGCGGTGCATGCCGACTGGGCGCCGAAGCTCGGCAGCCTCTGGTACGACCCGGCGCTCAAGCCCTTCAGCGACAAGCCCGGCGTGACCATGGGCATGGGCATGACCGAGAAGCAGGGCGGCTCCGACGTGCGGGCCAACACCACCCAGGCCGTGCGCGAGGGCTCCAGCGACGCCTGGGGCGAGCGCTACGCCATCACCGGCCACAAGTGGTTCTTCTCCGCGCCAATGTGCGACGCCTTCCTGGTGCTGGCGCAGGCGCCCGCCGGGCTCTCGTGCTTCTTCCTGCCGCGAGTTCTGCCTGACGGCTCGCGCAACGCCATCCGCATCCAGCGGCTGAAGGACAAGCTGGGCAACAAGGCCAATGCGAGCTCAGAGGTCGAGTTCCACGGGGCCAGCGCATGGCTGGTGGGCGAAGAGGGACGGGGCATCCCGCAGATCCTCGAGATGGGCACGATGACGCGGCTCGACTGCGCGCTGGGTACCAGCGGGCTGATGCGCCAGTCGCTGGCCATCGCGCTCAACCACGCGACCCAGCGCATGGCCTTCGGCAAGGCGCTGATCGACCAGCCGCTGATGAAGAACGTGCTGGCCGACCTTGCGCTGGAAAGCGAGGCCGCCACCGCGCTCGCCATCCGCCTCGCGAGGGCCTTCGACAACCAGGCCGACGAGCACGAGCGCCTGATGGCCCGGCTGCTCACGCCGGTCGCCAAGTTCTGGGTCTGCAAGCGCGGCAGCGCCTTCGCGCAGGAGGCCATGGAATGCCTGGGCGGCAACGGCTACGTGGAAGAGGGCGGTGAAGGCATCATGGCCCGCATCTACCGCGAGATGCCGCTCAACTCCATCTGGGAGGGCGCGGGCAACATCATGGCGCTCGACCTGCTGCGCGGCCTGCGCAAGGGCGATGCGGTGGCTGCGCTGGCGAAGGAACTGGCACCGGCGCGCGGCCAGCACGCCGCGCTCGACCGGCTGGCCGATGCGCTGCCGGCGCGCATCGAGGCGATGGCCTCCGAAGCCGAGGCCCGCCGCCTTGCGCAAGATGTCGCGCTATCCGTGCAGGCCGCGCTGCTGGTGCAGACCGCGCCGCCTGCGGTTGCCGGCGCGTTCTGCGCCTCACGCCTGGGCGGCGACTGGGGCAATGCCTTCGGTACGCTGGGCGCAGGCACCGATTTCGCTTCGATCATCCAGCGCGCGCAACCCCGTTGAAGCGCGCCGGGCCTATCAAACAAGACTCACAAGAAAGAAGATTCCCACCATGGCCGACCTGATCCTCCATCACTACCTCACCTCGCCGTTCTCGGAGAAGGTGCGCCTGATCCTCGGCGCCAAGAAGCTGCCGTGGAAATCGGTGCTGATCCCGCCGATCATGCCCAAGCCCGACGTGGAGGTGCTCACCGGCGGCTATCGCAAGACGCCGTTCCTGCAGATCGGCGCCGACATCTACTGCGACAGCGCGCTCATCGCCGACGTGCTCGAGCACCTGCGGCCCCAGCCCACGCTCTACCCCGAGCCCGAGAAGGGCATGTCGCGCATCCTCGCGCAATGGGCCGACACCACGCTGTTCTGGGCCGCCATGGCCTGGAACCTGCAGCCAAGGGGCGCGGCCGAGGTGTTCGCCAAGGCCCCGCCGGAAGCGGCCAAGGCCTTCGGCGAGGACCGCGGCAAGATGAGCGCCGGCAACATGACCCGCCTGCGCCCCGCCGATGCCACCAGCGCCTACAAGTCGTACCTGCGCCGGCTCTCCGACATGCTCGACGAGAAGCCCTACCTGCTCGGCGAGGTGCCCAGCATCGCCGACTTCTCGACCTACCACCCGCTCTGGTACACGCGGCGCATCGAGTCGGTCCGCACCATCCTCGACCTCACGCCCGCGGTGGTCGACTGGATGGACCGCATGGCCGCCATCGGCCACGACGTACCCGAGAAGTTCACGAGCGCAGAAGCCATCGCCGTGGCCAAGGCCTCGACACCGCACTCGTTGCTGACCGACAGCACCTTCCAGGACGACCATGGCATCCCTCTGGGCAGCGCCGTCACCATCCGCGCCGAGAGCTTCGGCCTCGAGGAGACGCCCGGCACGCTGATCGCCGCCACGCGCACGCACTACACGCTGGAGCGCAGCAACGAGCGCGTGGGGACGGTGCATGTGCACTTTCCGAGGATCGGGTATGTGTTGAAGAAGGCCGAGGGCTGACTCGCGTCACGCGAACGACAGCCGTTCTCCGCCTGAAGCGGTCCAATAGACGGCACAGAGTCAACCAAAGGAAAGCACCCAATGATTCAGGACTTCAAGGGCAAGACCGCCGTTCTCACCGGCGCGGGTTCGGGCTTCGGCCTGGAGTGCGCGCGCATCGGCGCCGCCCGCGGCATGAACCTCGTGCTGGTCGACGTGCAGCAGGATGCGCTCGACAAGGCCCAGGCGGAGATGGAAGCGGCCGGCGTGCAGGTGCTGGCGCGCAAGGTCGACGTGTCGGACGCGGCGCAGATGGAGGCGCTGGCCGCTGCCGTGAAGGAACGCTTCGGTGCGCCGCACTTCGTGTTCAACAACGCGGGCGTGGGCGCCGGCGGCCTGGTGTGGGAGAACACAGTTGCCGACTGGGAGTGGGTGCTGGGCGTGGACCTGTGGGGCGTGATCCATGGCGTGCGCCTGTTCGTGCCGATGATGCTGGAGGCTGCGGCCAAGGACCCCTCCTACCGAGGCCACGTGACCAACACGGCCAGCATGGCCGGCCTGCTCACGCCGCCCAACATGGGCATCTACAACGCCGCAAAGGCTGCGGTGGTGAGCCTCACCGAGACGATGTACCAGGACTTGAACCTCGTCACCGACCAGATCGGCGCGAGCCTGCTGTGCCCGTACTTCGTGCCCACCGGCATCACCAGCAGCGAGCGCAACCGCCCGGACGCGCCGAAGGAAAGCGAGCTCACCAAGAGCCAGATCATCGGCCAGGCCATGAGCAACAAGGCGGTGAGCAGCGGCAAGATCACGGCGGCCGAGGTGGCGGCCAAGGTGTTCGAAGCCATCAGCGACAACCAGTTCTACGTGTTCAGCCATCCGAAGGCGCTGGGCAACGTGCGCAGCCGCATGGAGAACATCGTCTCCATCACCAATCCGGCGGACCCGTTCCTCGAGCGGCCCGAAATCGGGCAGAAGCTGCGCGAGCAGCTTCGCTCGGCCTGAAGAAGCACTGAAGAAAGGCGGGCCGCCGGATCACGCGGCCTGCAGTTCGGCCACGAGCGCTTCGACACGGGCGAGCGCGCTGGCAATGGAGCGGTCGAGCAGATCGCCGTGATCTTCCGCATGTTCGATGGCGACGCTGTGCACTTCGCTCAATCCGAGCAGCGCCAGCGGGCTCGTGATGCCGGGCGTGAGCAGGTCCATGTGCGCCTGGAGTCCACCCGGCCCGTAGCCGCTGCTGCCGCATGAGGTGAGCAGCACCGTGCGGCGGTTGCGCTCGGCCAGCAGCGGCACATACGGGTTCTCGCGAGCGCGATCGAAGTCGAAGGTGGAGCCGATGCGCACGATGTTGTCGATCCACGACTTCAGCGGCGCAGGCATGCCGAAGTTGTACATGGGCACACCGATCACCAGCACGTCGGCGCGGCGGAGCTCGGCGATCAGCGCATCGCTCTCGGCAAGGACCGCGTGCATCCACGGCTCGCGCTGTTCGGCCGGTGTGTAGCCCGACGCGATCCATTCGCCGGTGACATTGCTCGGCGGCGTGGCGCCGATGTCGCGATAGATCACTTCGTCGTCGGGCCGGGCTGCGCGCCAGGTCGACACGAAGTGATGGCTGAGGCGGCGCGAATGCGAGCCGTGAACGTGCGTGCCCGAACGGCCGGGGCGGGCACTGGCGTCGATGTGGAGCAGTGTGGTCATGGTGCGGTCCTCTTTGACATGAAGGGTTGGATGAAGAGAATTCAGCTGTCTGCCTGGCATGGAGAGAAATTTATCGACGCACCGTCAAGGCGACAAACGACGATTTCTTTGCGTTGCTGAAAAATAGATTCATCCATGGCCAACCTTCGCCAACTCCCTCCGCTGGCGGCGCTGCGCGCCTTCGAGGCCGCCGCGCGGCATTGCAGCGCCAAGCTCGCGGCCAACGAGTTGTCGGTGACGCCCACGGCCATCAGTCACCAGGTGCGTCAACTCGAGGATTCGCTGGGCGTGCCACTCTTCATTCGCCAGCCGAGGCAACTGGTGCTCACGCCGCAGGGCAGGGAACTGCAGGCGGTGCTCGGCGAGTCCTTCAATGCGATGGCGAACGCGGTCGCGCGGCTGCGCGCGCCGCCTGAGCGGACCGCCATCACGCTGTCGACCACGCCAGCCGTCGCGGCGCGCTGGCTGCTGCCGCGCGTGAGCACGCTGCGCGCGCTGCATCCGCGGCTCGACTTGCGCATTCATGCATCGCACGACGCTGTGGCGTTGGACGGCGTCACGGCCGACATCGCGATCCGCTACGGGCGTGGGCAGTGGCCGGGCATGGTGTCGGAGAAGCTGTTCGACAACGTCTTCGCACCGGCGTGCAGCCCCGTGCTCAAGCTGCGCCGCCGCAGCGACCTGGCGCGGCACACGCTGCTGCACTTCGCCGTGCCCGGCAGCAAGGGCCAGCCGGGCACATGGGCCGCATGGCAGCAGGAGGCGCAGGTACCGGGACTCGACGTGTCGGCGGGGCCGGTGTTCTCCGACGAGACGCACACCGTTTCCGCCGCGCTGCAGGGGCAGGGCGTCGCGCTGATGAGCCTCGCGCTGATCGCGGACGAACTGCGCGCGGGCAATCTCGTGCAGCCCTTCGGGCCGGAACTGCCGGGGCTGCCGTTCCATCTCGTCTGCCCGGAGGCCCGGCGCGCGGAGCCGGCCGTGGCGGCGGTGTTCGAGTGGGTGAGCTCGTTGCATCCGCCAGGCGCGAGCACCTGACTTCGCGTGCAGTGACTTTCGACACTGGCGGCCATCGGATCGTGTTCCTAGAGTCCGGGCTGTGAGTCGGGCCGTGCTACGCCGGGAATACGAAAGGCGTAGTCGCATTCCGACGCGTTATTTATAGGTCGTTAACTATTGCTCAGGCTCGCGAGCTTTGTTGGCCCGCCCCCTTCTCATGCGCAATGTCCGCGCAGTAATCCCTTAGCCCGGCCGGATGTTTTTCATAACCTTAGGTCACTTTCTTTGATGAAGGTCAGGGAAGGTTTCCAACGCCGCCCGCCTTCCTCAGTCACCCACAGACATGCGACATCTTGCGAAGAGGAGGCCATTCATGCGCACCCCGTTCCTGCGCGAAAGCAGCCCCGACGAACAATCTTCCGCGCCCGGGCGCGGCGCGGCCTTCAGGGCCCTGTTGCCGGTAGTGCTGTGCTTCGTGGCGGCCGTGGGTTTCGTGCTGATGGCAGTCTTCGTCCAGAGCATCGTCGCGGCATCGATGTTCACGACGGCGGCCATCGTGTTCCTGGGAATCGGCCTGATCCTCGGCCTGAGCATGTGGGTCTTTCCGGACCTGCCCCGATAAATGGCTTATCAGGAAGAACAGATGGCCGGCAAGCCCGGCGCCGCCTCGTTCCTTCGCATCGGGAACTGGCGCGTGACCTTCATCGCCGCATCGATCGGGCTGCTGATCGTGCTGGCCATGCTCATGAAGTGGATCGTCGAACTGCAGGTCGAGGCCGCGCGGGAGCGGCGCCTGAGCGAAGCCGTTGCGCGCGAGGCCGTGGCGCGCTGCCACGAGAAGACGCCGCTGCAAGCGGTCAGGGATTGCCTGGGAGAACTCGCCGCAGGCACTCCCTCAACGGGCCGCTGAGCGCGATCAGCCGGCGCTGAGCCACAGGCCGAAGTCCGGGTGCACGACAGCGGGCTTGCCGTTCAACACGAGCGACTCTTCACCGGGCCAGGCCTCGACCGGCGAGACGATGTCGAAATCGATCCGCAGTGCCTTTGCCACGTCGGCATCCTCGATGGGAAGCTCCCAGGTCAGGAAGATCTGGCTGCAATCCTTGCCGTCCGCGAAGCCGGCCGCGTCGAAGCCGCTGCTGCCACGGCGGATCACCGCGTGAGGCTGGCCGGTGTCGAAGATCACCACCGTGCCGCGCCTCAGCGGAATGCGGCGGTCCGCGAAGGGAAAGTGCAGGTCCAGCCCCTTGTCCTCGCTCAAGAACAGATTGCAGAAGGCCGCGAAGCCGTACTGCATGCCGTCGTGGTGGTACTTCGCGCCACGGCAGGCCATGAGGGCGATATCGCTGGAGCCGAGCACGCCGGGCAGGCCCTGCGCATGCGTCCAGTCGGTCGCGGCCTGTACGCATTGCCTGCAATCCGGCCAGCGTGTACGGGCCCGCGCAAGGGGCAGGGCCTCGACGTCTCCGGCTTCCAGGGCGAGCTGCGACGAGATTTCGCGGTCCCAGTCCGCGAGCAGGCGCGCGGGAGGCTGGGGCACGTCCACCGTGCCTGTCAGCACCACCTTGCTCACGCTTCGGCTGCGGAGCTGGTCGCCGCTGCGGAAGAAGGAGATCAGCGTGTCGTTCATCGTGAGGCAGTGTAGTAAGCGCGCTGCACCTCACCGGGCTGTCCGTTTCCTCAAGAAGACGGTCTGAGGAAAATCCGCGCTGTTGGCGCTCGGAAAATACCCTTAGGAATATTTGAGTACCAAAGAGTTAACATTTGAGGCGATATCAAGCAGACGAGGAGGCGCCCCCATGGAGACATATCCGACCCTAAGGCAGGCCACAGGCGTGGCCCGAACCCTGAGCAAGCACTCGTCCTGCACGATGGTGGTCTATCGCGTGACGGAGGAAAAATTCGTGACCGCGCATGCCGCCGACCAGGTCAATGGAATCATCGAGGCCGTCTACCGCGACGGCTACGTGGTGCCGACCCTGCTGAGCAAGACGCGCTGAAGCAGGGCGAGCGCCCGGTAGTGCAGGCCTCCCTCGGGAGGCCTTTCTTCATTTCACGACGATGCCGGCACCGCCTGCATCAGCAGCGTCAGCGCCTTGCGCAGGCTTGCGGCCGAAGAGCTTTCGCCCTTGTCGAAGCCCAGGCGCACCACCACGAGGTCGTGCGAGGGAACGATCAGCACCACCTGCCCGCCGGCTCCCAGCATGTAGTAGGCCGAAGTCGGCACCGGCCATGTGCTCGTTCCGTTGAGCCAGAAGAAGCCGCCGTAGATCGGGCGCTTGTCGGCCGCCCACGTCGGTGCGAGCGTGCTCACGAACTTGACGAAGCCCTCGGGCAGGATGCGCTCGCCGTTCCATACGCCGTCCTGCAGGTACAGGTTGGCCAGGCGCGACCAGTCGCGCGCCGACATGAAGTCGTAGCCCTGTCCCATGAAGTTGCCGTAGGGATCGGTCTCCAGCGTCATCGTGCGGATGCCGATCTTGTCGAACAGGTTTCTCTGCGGGAACGACAGGTATTCCTCGCCGCGCTTTTCCACGGCCAGCCGGATCAGGTAGTTCGCCAGCACGGGGTCGGTGTTGCGATAGCGGCCGATGGTGTTGGGCGGCCATTGCTGCGGCCGCGTGGCCGCATAGTTGAAGATGTTGATGCGGCCCGTGTAGAAGTAGACGTGGTCGGGGTAGGTGCCGTTGGGGTCGAAGTCCGGGTCATCCGGCGCCTTGATGCGCAGGCCGCTCGACATGTGGAGGATGTCGGAGATCCTGATTTCCTTGCGCTTGTCGTCCGCGCCTTGCCATTCAGGAATGGGGGCGCGCTGGTCGAGCTGGTATTCGCCCTGTCTCATCAGCACGCCCATCATGGTCGCGGTCACGCTCTTGCCCATCGACCACGACTCCAGCGGCGTGCTCGGGCTGATGCCGTTCATGTAGCGCTCGCCGACGATGCGCCCCTTGTGCGTGACCACGAAAGCCGCCGTGTAGGCCTCGGGCAGCTCGAAGGCCGCGTCGACCGCCTGGCTCACCTTCGCGGTGTCGATGCCGGGCGGGGTGCCGCCGGGCATGACGTCGCCCATGGGCCATGCCTGGGTCGAGGGATCGGGCAGGGCGCTCTTGATGGCCACCGGCGTGAAGAACACGTCGTCCCGGCCAGGCGGCAGCGTGATGCAGCCCTGCGAGCCGTAATAGCGGGCCGTCAGCGTCGGGCCGTTGGGAATGGTGATGCGGACTTCCTTCTTCGTGCGGTCGACCACCGGCGTGCCGACCTTCTTGCGCTGGGCGTAAGGGCCGGTGAAATAGCCCACGCTCTCGGCCGCGACGGCGGGGTCGAGCCCGGTGATGAAGGCCGCCGAGCACATCGTCTTCGCGAAGCCCGAGGTGTTGTGCTCCAGCGGATCGCCTGGCGGCGGCACGTACGGCGTGTTGAGTTCGTAGCTCCTGGCACGGGCGATGAGGGCTTCGCGCGCCGGCAGTTCGGGTGTGTTCGTGGTCGGCGGCGTGGTGCCGCCGGTGCCCAGTCCTATGCCAATTCCTCCGCCTCCGCCGCCGCCCCCACCGCCGCCTCCGCATGAGGTCAAAACCATTACAAGAAGCGCGCCTGTCGCAATGGCAACGGGCACGCCGGAAAACCTATTCATAGGGGGCTCCTCGCTTGGTTGTTGCCGGAGTCTCCGCGAAACCGGTAACAGGTTGCAAGCCCGGTCTTCAGATTCCGCTCAGCCTGCTGCCGGTGCCTGCGATGCGATCCACTCCCACACCGCGCGTATCGCCGGCTCGTCCTCCCTGCCGTTCGCAACGGCCAGAAAGTAGCTGCCCGTATCCAGCGCGGGCCCGAAGGGCTGCACCAGCGCGCCGCTGCGAAGCTCCTCGGCAGAAAGGGTGAGGCTCAGCAGTGCCACGCCGTGCCCGGCGAGCGCTGCGAGCATGGCGTGCGTCTCGTCGGAGAACGACAGGCCCGATGCCTTCATCGCGCGTCCCCTCGGCGGCGCGATGCCGGCTTCGCGGAACCAGCGCGGCCATACGGCGGGGGCGAGCGCCTGCGGCTGCCAGTCGCAGTGGATGAGACGGTGCTTCGGCAGATCCGCCGCGTCCTTCAGGCCGAGCATGGGGCTGCACAACGGCGCGTAGCGCTCGGGCATCAGCGCGCGCGACACCAGCCCGGGCCAGTTGCCGTTGCCGGAGCGAACGGCGATGTCGGCCTCGCCGCGCGCGAGGTCGACCAGCGCGTCGCTCGCATGCAGCCGCAGTTCCACACCGGGGCAAGCCTTGCGGAAGGCATCCATGCGCGGAAGCACCCACCGCGCGGCGAAGGCGGTGTTGGTGCTCAGGGTCACGGCCTGCGAGGCGGAAGGGCGGCGCAGCCTGTCGACGCCGACCTCCAGCAGGTCGAAGCCCGTGCGCAGGTCGTCGAAAAGCCGCTGGCCCGCGGGCGTCAGCGCGAGCTGGCGCGTGAGCCGGCGAAAGAGCGGCTGGCCCAGCGACTCCTCGAGCGCGCGCACCTGGTGGCTGATGGCCGATGGCGTCACCGAAAGCTCCTGCGCGGCCCGCTGGAAGCTCAGGTGTGCGGCCGCGGCTTCGAAGGCGCGCAGCGAGAGCAGCGGCGGCAGCCGGCGCGGCATGCGTACAGATGAGCTAATCTCGTTCATGCGTGGAGAAATGATCGTTTGTGAAGCCGGCCTGTGAATCCTAGATTCAAGGCCTGCGCTCCATTCTGGCAGTGCAACACGAAAGAAGGAAACTCATCCATGACGAATGCGACCATGAACATCCTCCACATCGACGCCAGCGCCCGGCCGGGCCGTTCCGACACCGACCTGCACGGCTCGCACACCCGCCGCCTTTCCGCGCGCTTCGTCGAGCGCTGGCTCGGGGCGCGGCCCGGCGACCGCGTCGACTACCTCGACGTGGGCCAGCAGCCACCCGCGCACGTCAACGGGCGATGGATTCACGCGGCCTTCACGCCCCCGGCCGCGCGCGAGCCGTGGATGGCCGAGGTGCTCGCCGAGAGCGACCGGCTGGTCGACCAGCTTGTCGCGGCCGACCTGATCGTGGTCGGGCTGCCGATGTACAACTTCAGCGTGCCCGCGCAGTTCAAGGCGTGGATCGACAACATCGTGCGCGTGGGCCGCACCTTCGGCTTCGACCGCTCGCGCGGCGCGGTGCCGTACTGGCCGATGCTGGCGGACGCGGGCAAGCGCGTGGTGCTGCTGGGCGCGCGCGGCGACCACGGCTACGACGCGGGCGGCCGCATCGCGCACCTCAACCACACCGAGAACAGCGTGCGCTCGGCCCTCGGCTACATCGGCGTCACGGAGGTGTACGAGGCGGCGGTGGAGTCCGACGAGTTCGGCGGCGAGCAGCTCGCGCAGTCGATCCGGCGCGCGGAGCAGCGGGTGGATGCGTTGGTGGATGAACTCCTGGAGCCTGCTGACACCACGCTGTCAGCAGCCACTGCCTAGGATTTTTCGCTCCACTTCCGGAGCGAAAGAAAAATGACGATCGACGACCCCTGGCTGGAGCGGTTCCCCCGTCCACCCACCGCCGAACTCTTCAGCCAGCGCGTGCTGGCGTTCGACAGAGCCAAGGGCTCGATCCGCCTGAGCTTCGTCGCCACCGATGCCTTCCTCAACCCCGCGGGCGCGGTGCAGGGCGGCATCCTGGTCGCGATGCTCGACGACACGATGGGGCCGGCGCTGTGGGTGCTGAACGGCGAGGAGACTTACTCCGTCACCATCGACCTCAGCGTTTCCTTCCTGGCCGCCGCGAAGCCCGGCCTGCTGTATGGCGAGGGCCGCGTCGTGCAGCGGGGCAGGACGATCGCTTTTCTCGAAGCACAGCTGAGCGATGCCGATGGCCGCATCGTGGCGCGCTCCACGGCCAGTGCGCGCATCGTCAGGGCCTGATCCGTCCGATCAGTCCGCCAGCTGCTTGCGGAAGCCGATCGACAGCCGGTTCCAGCTGTTGATGGCGTTGATCGCCATCGTCAGGTTGACCCGTTCCGCCTCGCTGAACTCGGCGGCGAGCGCTTCGTAGGCCTCGTCGGGCGCGTGCGTGAGCGACACCTGCGTCAGCGCTTCGGCCCAGGCCAGCGCGGCGCGCTCGCGTTCGGTGAACAAGGGCGTTTCGTGCCACACGCTCAGCGTGGCCAGCCGGCGTTCGGTTTCGCCGGCCTTGCGCAGGTCGGCCGAGTGCAGGTCGATGCAGTACGCGCAGCCGTTGATCTGCGAGGCGCGCAGCTTGACCAGGTCGAGCAGCTTCGGCTCCAGGCCGAGTTTGCCGATGGCCGCTTCGAAGCCGATCATCGCCTTGAGTGCGTCGGGAGAAGCCTTGTAGAAGTCGAGGCGGGATTGCATGGCGCGGGTTCCTTCGTCGGTGTTGAGTGGTTCAATGCAGCCTCGATGCTAGGAGCGAGGGGTGTCGCCGCAGGCGGCCAATCCGGGGCATTCGCAGGAGACCAATCCCATGGAGTTGCACGTCGTCATCGAAGGCGACAAGGACCTGGCCGGCCAGCTGTACCGGCAGTTGAAGGAGGCCATCCGCAGCGGCCGGCTCGCCGCGGGCGAGAAGCTGCCGCCGTCGCGGCTGTTCGCCCTGCAGCTGGGGCTGTCGCGCAAGACGGTGTCGCAGGCATATGCCCGCCTGAGCTTCGAAAAGCTGCTCACGGGCCGTGTCGGCAGCGGCACCTTCGTGGCCGAGGACGCCGCGCGCAAGCCGGGCGCTGCAGCCACGCGGGCGCTTGCCGGGGGCGCCATGGTCGAGCACTGGCGCGGCATGAGCACGCCTCTGCGGCATCCCGCGCCGGCCGGGAGCGCACGCTACGAATACATCGGCGGGGCGCCGGCACGCGATCTCTTCCCGCATGCGGACTGGCGCCGCTGCATGCTTCATGCACTACGCCAGGGCGCCCGCTCGCGCGGGCTGTACGGCCAGGCCGAGGGCTTGCCGGAGCTGCGCGACGCCATCGCGCGGCACGCGAGCTTTGCCAGGGGCGTGCGCTGCACCGCGGCCGACGTCCTGGTGACCAACGGCGCGCAGCAGGCGCTGGACCTGATCGCGCGGGTGCTGGTCGAGCCGGGGAGCACGGTCGCGATGGAGGAGCCGGGCTATCCGCCGGCACGGCTGCTGCTGGCCGGGCAGGGCGCGAAGGTGGTGGGCGTGCCGGTCGACGGCGAAGGACTGGTGGTCGAGCGCATTCCCGACGGCACGCGGCTGATCTACGTGACGCCCGCGCACCAGTTCCCGCTGGGCATGCCGATGAGCGAGCGGCGCCGCAAGGCCCTGCTGAAGCGGGCCGACGAGCTGGGCGCCATCGTGATCGAGGACGACTACGACAGCGAATTCCGCTATGAAGGCCGCCCGGCCGATTCGCTGCAGAGCATGGACGGCAACGGCCGCGTGGTCTTCGCCGGCACTTTTTCGAAGACGCTGGCGCCCGACTTGCGGCTGGGCTACCTGATCGCGCCGCCCGACGTGCTGGAGGCCGCCGCCACGGCCAGGTACCTGAGCGACTGCCACACCGCGACGCCGGCGCAATGGGCGCTGGCGAAATTCATTGCCGACGGCGAGCTCAACAGGCACATCCGCCGCTGCCACGCGGCCTACGCTCAGCGGCGCGAACGCATCGTGCGGCGCTTCGCGGAGGATCTTTCCCCCTGGTTCGAGCTGGTGCCGATCACGGCCGGAATCCACATGGCGGCGCTTTGCAGGCGAGAAACCGACATCGACCAGCTCGTGCGGCTGGCGCGCCGCGTCGACGTGGGGCTGTATCCGTTGTCGCCGTTTTTCCACTTTTCGCCCCCCCGCCAGGGGCTGATGCTGGGTTTCGGCGCCATCGACGAGGCGGACATCGACCCCTCGCTGGACCGGGTACGGGATGTGCTGGTGCAGCTGGACTGAATCCGGCGGCGCCCGCGCTGCGTAAACCCGGCATCTTCCGCCGCAACCCGAACGCACCGATACTCAGGTGGGGAAAAATCCCGCCGGCAACGTACCGGCTCGAGCAAGTTCAATGAATCAAACAGGTCCCTCGAAATTCCGGTTCGGATTGCACACGCGCCTGAGCCTGGGCGTGGCGGCGGTGGTTCTGATGGCCACCTTCGCGATCGCCACCTTTGCCCTCCACCTGGTCAAGAGCAACATGCGCGCCTCGATCGCGGCCGAGGAATTCGCGCGCGTGGACGCCATCGCCGACGCGATCGACCAGAAATTCGGCAGCCGCCGCATCCTGCTGCAGACCTTCAGCGGCAGCGTGGAGGCGCAGGACTTGCAGGGTTCCGCGGCGCTGCAGGCCTTCGTCGAGCGCCACGCCTCGCTGCGCCAGGCCTTCGACAACGTCGCCTTCCTCGACATGGAAGGCAACCTGGTGGCCAACCTGAACGGCGCGCAGGCGATCGGCAAGGTGAACGTCAAGGACCGGCCCTATTTCCAGCAGACGGTCGCCTCCAGGACCGGCCTGGTGTCCGAGCCGTACCGCAACCGGCTCAACGGGCTGGCGCAGGTGGCCATCACCGAGCCGGTGTTCGACAGCGCCGGGCAGGTGCGCTTCGTGATATCCGGCGCCATCAACCTGAAGGACCGCAGCGTGCTGGGCACGCTTGCGGACGTGAAGTTCGGCAAGACCGGCTACCTGTTCGTGACCACGGTGGATGGCATCGTGGTCGACCATCCGAACGCCTCGCGCATCCTGAACCACGTTCAGGCGAACGGCAGCGGTGGCGACGCCCAGATCCTTCGCGCGATGGCCGGCTTCCAGGGCTCCAGCGAGGGCGTCAACGAAGCCGGCGTGCCCAGCCTCTACGCCTTCGACCGCATGGTGCAGGCGAACTGGATCGTCGGCGCCATGTATCCGCGCAGCGAGGCCTTCGCGAGCATCAATGCCATCGAGCGCGGAGCGTGGTTCGGAGCCTTCGCACTCGCGCTGTGCGCCGGCGCGCTGACGCTCGCCGTGTTGCGCCGTCAGCTGACCCCGCTGGCGGAGCTGCACCGGCACATGCAGTTCACCCAGCAGGCGCCCTCCGAGGTCGACGAGGAGGCCCCCGTGGCGCAGCGCCGCTACGCCGCCGACGAGATCGGCGATCTCGCGCGCACCTTCGACGAGCTGATGGAGCAGCGGCGCGCCATCGAGCGCAGCCTGGCGCACAGCGAGGCGCAGGTGCGCATCATCGCGGACAGCATTCCGGCGATGGTGTCGCATGTCGACGCGTCGCTGCGCTACACCTTCGTCAATGCGCATGTGCGGGCGCTGCACAGCAGCGGCCAGCTCGTCGGCCGGCTGATGCCGGAAGTGCGCGGCCCGGCCGATTTCGCGTTCGTGGAGCCGCACTTCATGCGCGCGCTGGCCGGCGAGACGGTGATCCTCGAGAAATCCGGCGACCCGGCGCTGGGCATCGGCGACCGCACCTTCAAGGCGCACTACATCCCCGACCTCGACGCCGAGGGCAAGGTGTGCGGCGTGTTCTCGATGACTTTCGACATCACGGAGGAAGTCAACATCCGCCGCGCCCTGAGCGAACAGGAAACGCGCCTGCGCGACGTGACCGACAGCATTCCGGCGCTGGTCGGCTACTTCGACCGCCAGCAGAACTGCCTGTTCGCCAACATTCGGGCGCGGCAGATGGCGGGCCTCGGCGAGCAGGCGCCGCTGCTGGGCACGACGCTGCGCTCGGCCCTCGGCCGGACGATCTATTCCCAGCTCAAACCGTACCTTCCGGTCATGTTCTCGGGCAAGAAGGTGCGCTTTCCGGTGCGCTCGCCTCTGCACGGCCGCCAGGGCTACTTCCAGGTCAACCTGATTCCCGACAAGAACCTGCGCGGCGAGGTGGTGGGCTTCTACCTGATGTCCTTCAACATCACCGCGCTGAAGGAAGCCGAGCTGCGCCAGGCCGAGAGCGAGCTGCGCCTGCGCGCCATCACCGACAACATGCCGGCGCTCATCACCTACATCGACCGCGACGAGAAGATCACCTTCGCCAACGCCACCAGCCGCGAATGGCTCGGGCTCGACCCGGCCCAGGTGCTGGGGCGCCACGTGCAGGAGGTGTCGGGCCGCGAGGTGTACGTGTCGCGCCAGCCGATGCTCGCGCGCGCACTGGCCGGCGAGCGCGTGGAGTTCGAGGCGCGCATGCAGCGCGCGGGCGGCGAGCGCGTCACCCAGGTCATCTACGTGCCCGACGTGCGCACCGACGGCCTGACACACGGCATCTTCTCGCTGGCGCTGGACATCACGGCGCTGAAGGTGGTGGAGCACAAGCTCATCGAGCTGGCGCGGCTGGACACGCTCACCGGCCTGCCCAACCGGCTGGCCTTCAACGAATACCTGCCCGACGCGGTGCTGCGCAGCCAGCTCACCGGCCACGCGATGGCGCTGATGTTCCTCGACATCGACCACTTCAAGGCGATCAACGACACCATGGGCCACGCGGTGGGCGACGCGGTGCTCTCCGAATACGCGCAGCGGCTGCGGGGCTGCGTTCGCGGTACCGACATGGTCGCGCGGCTGGCCGGCGACGAATTCGTGCTGGTGCTG
Source organism: Variovorax sp. TLI9-5A (assembly GCF_056867935.1). NCBI lineage: Bacteria > Pseudomonadati > Pseudomonadota > Betaproteobacteria > Burkholderiales > Comamonadaceae > Variovorax > Variovorax sp. TLI9-5A. Next base: position 3,590,808 of record NZ_CP200310.1, read on the forward strand.
GAAGGGCTGGGCACGCCGGAGGCGGCGGCCGTGGTCGCGGAAAAGATCGTGGACCGCGTCCACACGCCGCCCTTCGTGGTGGACGGCCAGCGTGTCGACGTCACGACCAGCATCGGCATCACCTTCCATCGCGCGACCGGCTCGTCGGCCACGGCCGAGGAGCTGCTGGCGCGCGCGGACGTCGCGCTCTACAACGCCAAGGCGGCGGGGCGCGACAGGTTCGCGTTCTTCATGCAGTCGGGCGACTCGCACAGCGGTTCGCCGACGCGGCTGGAGCACTGATCCGGCAGGCCCGGGTATTCAGCAGACGCCCAGCACGTGGTTCTCGTGGCGGCCGTCTCCCAGCGCGAACCAGGCCGTGCCCTTGCGGGTGAAGCCGTGCTTTTCGTAGAAGGCGCATGCGCGCCGGTTCCGGACGTTGACGGTGAGCCAGAGGGCGTCGTTGCCCGTGCGGGCATGTACCGTGGCTCGGGCTTCGTGCAAGAGGGCGGAGCCCACGCCCGATCGGGTGAAGGGCTCCTGCACGTAGAGCGTGCGCAGCTCGGTGCTGGCGGCGGGAAACAGCTCCTGCGGAGCACCGAAGTGCAGGCGGGCGTAGCCGGCGAGATGGCCATCGGTCTCGGCGACGAGCAGGGCGGTGGCCGAGTCATTCATCAACGAAACGAACGCGGCGGGCGTGAACTCGTCTAGCACGTAGCGCGCGAGCAGCTCGTTGACGCCTTCGGTCGCATAGGTGCCTAGCCAGACCTGGATGGACAACGCCGCCAGCGCGGGAGCGTCGGCGGCGATGGCGGGGCGGATCTGAAGGGAAGTGCTGCGGGGCATGGGGCCGCGCGATTGTGCTCTCGCGCTCCCCAAAAGAAGAACTCAGGCCTGGGCCGAGGCGCAATCGGCCAGCGCGTTGCGCGGCTCGCGCCTGTCGAGCGCGCGGCTCCACAGCGCGATGGCCAGCCCCACCAGCGTGAGCAGCGCGGCCACCCAGCCCAGTGCGCGCAGGCCGGGGCCGTGGTCGATCACCACGCCGCCGACCCAGGCGCCGAGCGCGTTGCCCAGGTTGAACGCCGCGATGTTCAGGCTCGAAGCCAGGTTCTGGCCGGCTCCGGACGCCTTCTCCAACACCCGCAGCTGCATCGGCGCAACGGTGGCGAAGGAAGCCACGCCCAGCAGGCCGACGAACACCACTGCGGTGAAGGGCGTGCCGATGGTGAACTGCATCGCGCCGAGCACCACCGCCAGCGCCACCAGCGTGCCGAACACGGCCGCCATCGGCGCGCGGTCGGCCAGCTTGCCGCCGAGCAGGTTGCCGACCGCGAGGCCGCCGCCGAACACCAGCAGGATCGGCGACACCGCCGATTCCGACAGGCCGGTGACTTGGGTGAGCAGCGGCTGGATGTAGGTGTAGACCACGAACACGCCGGCAAAGCCGAGCACCGTCATCGCCAGGCCGAGCAGCACCTGCGGACGCGCCAGCACGCCCAGTTCCTCGCGCAGCGGCACGGCCTTGGCCACGTCCTTGACGCGGGGAACGAACACCGAGAGCACCGCGAAGGCCAGCACGCCGATCGCCGTCACGGCCCAGAAGGTCGAGCGCCAGCCGAAATGCAGGCCCAGCCATGCGCCGGCCGGCACGCCGAGCAGCGTGGCGGCGGTCAGGCCGGTGAACATGATCGCGATGGCCGAGGCGCGGCGTTCCGGTGGCACCAGCCCGGTGGCGACCACCGAGCCGACGCCGAAGAAGGTGCCGTGCGCCAGCGAGGTGACGACGCGCGCGGCCATCAGCATTTCGTAGTTGGGCGCGAGGGCACAGGCGAGATTGCCGAGCGTGAAGATCGCCATCAGCGCGAGCAGCACCGTCTTGCGCGGCAGTTTGCGGGTGGCGATGGTGAGCACCGGCGCGCCCACCGCCACCCCGAGCGCATAGCCCGAGATCAGCAGGCCGGCGGCCGTGATGGAGACGTGAAGATCCGTCGAGACCTGCATCAGCAGGCCCATGATGACGAACTCGGTGGTGCCTATTCCGAAGGCACCGGCGGTGAGGGCGAGTAGAGCGATTGGCATGATGCCCTGTACTGTGAGGACGAATGCCATCGATGACTAGAATGCCACGGCTACATAGACTTGTGATTTGAAGTCACAGAACGGAGAAGGAGCCATGCCACGCATCGAGGTCAACCGCTCCGGCGAAATGGAAGCCTTCGTGCAGGTGGTGGAGTCGGGCGGTTTCTCGTCCGCCGCGCGCCTGCTGGGCATGACACCCTCGGCCGTGAGCAAGCTTGTGGCGCGGCTGGAGCTGCGCCTGGGCATCCAGCTGGTCCACCGCTCGACACGCAAGCTGCAACTCACGCCCGAGGGCACCGAGTTCTACGAGCGCAGCCTGCGCGTGCTGGCCGACATGGACGAGGCCGAGCGCTGCGCCGCCGCCGGCGCCGCGCCGCGCGGGCGGGTGGGCATCAACGCCAGCGTCTCGTTCGGCCACCACAAGCTGGTGCCTCTGGTGCCGCGCCTGCTGGAGATGCATCCGGAGATCACGCTGGACATCGCGCTGACCGACCGCATCGTCGACCTGATGGACGAGCGCGCCGATATCGCGATCCGCTGGGGGCAACTGCCGGCCTCCGATCTCGTGGCGCGCCGGCTGGGCGAGACCAGCCAGTCCATCGTCGCCGCGCCGGACTACCTCGCCAAGTACGGCACGCCGCGCACGCCGCAGGAGCTCGAGGCCCACAACCGTCTCGGCTGGAGCTACCGCCGCAACACGCCCGACTGGCCGCTGCGCGTGGACGGCCGCATGCAGTGGCTGCCCGTTGCCGGGCCGGTGCGCGCGGGCGATGGCGAAACGCTGCGGCAGCTGGCCATCGCAGGGGCGGGCGTGGCGCGGCTGTCGCTGTATCACATACAGCACGACATCGATGCTGGCCGGCTGGTGCCGCTGCTGGAGGAATTCAATCCGGCCGAGGTGGAGCCGATCCACGCGGTCTACATCGGCAAGGCTGGCACGCTGCCCGCGCGGGTGCGGGCGGTGCTCGACTTCCTGGTGGCTTGTTCAGGCGTGGGAGGCGGACGCTACACGCTCAAGCGCACGGCGCCGATGCCGGGAAACTCGGCCGTCACCTGATCGCCGCGCCGGCAGGGCAGCACACCCACCCATGAGCCGGTGGTGACGACGGTGCCGGCCGGCGCCGTCTGCCCGTTGCGCGTGATGTGGCGCAGCCAGATCGGCAGCAGCCATGCCGGATCGGCCAGCGGATGCGTGCCTTCGCGCACCACGACCTCGCCATTGCCGATCTTCGTTTCGCAGCGTTGCGAGGCCCAGTCGACGGCGGCAAAAGGCTTCCACTCGCCGATCACGAGCGCGCCGTGCACCTGCGAGTCGGCCAGGCGCAGCAGGGCGGGCGTGGAGGGGAGGTCCTGCCAGCGTGCATCGACGATTTCCACGGAGACGGCCATGGCGTCGATCAGCGCCGCCGAGTTCTCATGATCGAGCTTCGCGGCTTGCGCGGGCGTCACGTCCTGACCGAGCCGCAGCGCGATCTCGGCCTCGATGCCGGGCGTGTGGAAAGCCAGATCGCCGAAATCCGCCGGGCTCTGCCGCACACCGGCCGGCGGCAGCGGCGCATGCGTGAGCGTCGCGCTGCGCGATCCGCCGCCGGACTTCCATGCGCGGGGCACGGGCTGGCTGTCGAACCAGCCGAGCGCTGCCGCGACGGCGTCCTGCACTTCATAGGCCTGCGCAGCGGTTTCGAGGGTGTCGAGCCAGGGCGTGGCGTCGAGGGTGCGGTTGCCGCGGCGCGCTGCCACGAGCGCGTCGGTGAGGGCGGTCTGGGATGAATTCATCTTCCGGATCTTCTCAGCAAAGCAGGCTCTTCAGGTCTCGACGTGCACGTTGCCGTCCTTCACCACCTTCGCCCACTTTGCGATCTCCGTGCTGATGAACTGCCTGAACTTGTCCTGCGAGCCGCCGCCGTCTTCCGCTCCGTAGGTGTCCAGCCGCTCCTGCACGTCGGGCATCGCCAGCACGGTGTTCACGTCGCGGTTCACCTTCTGCGCGATGGAGGCGGGCAGCTTGCCCGGGCCGGCCAGGCCGTACCAGGTGGTGGCCTCGAAGCCCTGGAAGCCTTGTTCCTGCATGGTCGGCACGTTGGGATGGCCCTTGGCGCGCTTGGTGCGCGTTTGCGCCACCGCGAGCACGCGGCCGTTCTTCACGTGCGGCGTGGCGGCCGTCATGGTTTCGAAGCTGTACTGGATCTGCCCGCCCATCAGGTCGGCCAGCAGCGGGCCGCTGCCCTTGTAGGGCACGTGCAGCGCATCGACGCCGCCCTGAAGCTTGAACATTTCCAGCGCCAGGTGCTGCGCCGAGCCCGCGCCGGCCGAGCCGAAGCTCAGCGTGCCGGGCGCGGCCTTGCAGGCGGCGACGATGTCCTTCACCGTGAGCGCCTTCTGCGCCGGGTTGGCGATCAGCAGGTTGGGCGTGACGCCCACCAGCACGATCGGCACGAAGTCGCGCTCGACGTTGTAGCGCAGCTTGGGCTGCAGGCTGGGCGCTAGCGCGTGGCTGTTGATGTGCGCCATCAGCAGCGTGCTGCCGTCGCTGGGCTGCTGCGCCACGTAGTCGGCCGCGAGCACGCCGGCCACGCCGCCCTTGTTCTCGACGATCACCTGCTGGCCCCACATGGTGGTGAGCTTCTGCGCGACCACGCGGGCCAGCGCGTCGGTGCCGCCGCCAGGCGGGAAGCCGACCACGATGCGCACCGGCCCGGTGGGCCATTCCTGCGCGAAGAGCCGGGGCACGCCCAGCGTGGCGGCCGCGGCGCCCGCGGCCTGGATCAACGAACGTCTCTGCATCTTCTCTGTCTCCGTCGTGGTGGAAATCCGATGCGCGCCGTCCGCGCTGCAAGCCTGTCTAAGCGGCTTTGCGCAGCGCGGCCGGGGCCGTGTGGCTCGAGAAATGGTCCATGGCGGCCTGCACGCCGCTGCCTGCCAGCTTGATGCCCGCGAGCTTCATGCCCATCTCGACGCCGGCGACCATGGCCACCAGCGTCAGGTCGTTGCTGTCGCCCAGGTGGCCCATGCGGAACATGCGGCCCTTGAGCTTGCCCAGGCCGGTGCCCAGCGAGAGGTCGAAGCGCTGGTGGATCAGGCGGCGCAGCGCGTCGGCGTCCACGCCCTCGGGCGTGATCACGCCGGTGAGCACCGGCGAGTACACCGCCGGGTCGGCGCACTGGATCGGCAAGCCCCAGGCGTTGACCGCGGCGCGCACGCCGGCGGCCCAGCGCTGGTGGCGCGCGAAGACGTTGTCCAGCCCTTCGCCGAGGATCATGTCCAGCGACTCCGAGAGGCCATAGAGCAGGTTGGTGTTGGGCGTATAGGGCCAGTAGCCGTCCTTGTTCATCTCGACGATCTCGTCCCAGGCCCAGAAGGCCTTGGGCAGCTTCGCGGTCTTCGAGACTTCGAGGGCGCGCGGCGAGAGCGCGTTGAAGCTGATGCCCGGCGGCAGCATCAGGCCCTTCTGCGAGCCGCTGACGCACACGTCCACGCCCCATTCGTCATGGCGGTAGTCGGCGCTGGCCAGGCCCGAGATGCTGTCGACCATCAGCAGGGCGGGGTGGCCCGCCGCGTCGATGGCCTTGCGCACCGAGGCGATGTCGGAGGTGACGCCGGTGGAGGTCTCGTTGTGCACCACGCACACGGCCTTGATCTTCCTCTCGGTGTCCTTGCGCAGGCGTGCCTCGATGAGATCGGCCTGCACGCCGCGGCGCCAGCTGGGCGCGTTCGGCAGTTGCGCGTCGGGGCCTTGCCAGGCGAGGAATTCGGTGGAAAGGCCCAGGCGCGTGGCCATCTTCTGCCACAGCGAGGCGAAGTGGCCGGTCTCGTACATCAGCACGTGATCGCCCGGGCTCAGCGTGTTGGCGAGCGCGGCTTCCCAGGCACCGGTGCCCGAGGCAGGGTAGATCGCGACCGGGTGCTTCGTCTTGAAGATCTGCCGGATGCCGCCCAGCACCTTCAGACCCAGTGTGCCGAACTCGGGCCCGCGATGGTCGATGGTGGGGAGGCTCATGGCCCGCAGGATGCGGTCGGGCACAGGGCTGGGACCGGGAATCTGGAGAAAGTGGCGGCCGGTGGGGTGGATGTCGAGTTGCAGCATGAACTCTCCTTTCGCATTCAGTTTTGCATTCAAAATTCATTTTTGCTTGATGGTTTACCCTGATATTCCAAGGTTGTGAGTCTTGTTTTTTGCATTCAAAATGCATTCAAGGGAAAAATCATGACAGCCGAAATCATCGAGATCTCCAGGCTCGCGCTGCACGACCAGGTGGCCGCGCGCCTGCGCACCATGCTGGTCGAAGGGCTCATCGCGCCCGGCGCCAAGCTCAACGAACGCGAGCTTTGCCTGCAGCTGAACGTGTCGCGCACGCCGCTGCGCGAAGCCATCAAGCTGCTCGCGGCCGAAGGGCTGGTCGACCTGCTGCCCAACCGCGGCGCGGTGGCGGTGAAGCTCACCGAGGCAGACGTGCTCGACACCTTCGAGGTGCTGTCCATGCTCGAGGGCATGTCGGGCGAGTTGGCCGCAAGGCGCATCACCGACGAGGAACTGTCCGAGGTGCGCGCGCTGCACTACGAGATGCTGGCCTGCTTCGCGCGGCGCGATCTCTCGGGCTACTACAGGCTCAATGCGCGCATCCACACCGCGATCAACGAGGCGGCGGCGAACCCGGTGCTGTCGAACACCTACCGCTCCATCAATGCCCGTGTGCAGTCGCTGCGCTTTCGCACCAACCAGAACGAGGCGAAGTGGAAGCACGCCGTCGAGGAGCACGAGCAGATGATCGACGCGCTCGCAAGGCGCGACGCCGAGGCCATGCGCAAGGTGCTCGTGTCGCACGTGCTGCGCAAGCGCGACACCGTGCTGGAGCTGCTTCGCGCCGGCGAGATCTATCCATCGGCCAAATCGAACTGAATCGAGCTCAGCCGGGCTTCACCCACGAAAACACCATGCGCATCGATCCCGCCAGCCACATGCAGCCAGCCGGAACAGTTCTTCCACCCAACGAGACCTGCGAGCTGCTTGCGCGCCGCCTGCGCGCCGAGACGCAAGGCGAGGTGCTCTTCGACGACGCCTCGCGCGGCCGCTACGCCACCGACGCGTCGATCTACCAGATCACGCCCGTCGGCGCCTTCGTGCCCACGAACGAGCGCGACATCGCCACCGCCATCGACGTCGCCCGCGACCTGAAGGTGCCCGTGCTCGCGCGCGGCGGCGGCACCAGCCAGTGCGGCCAGACCACCGGTGCGGCGCTTGTGATCGACAACAGCAAGCACTTTCGCCGCGTGCTCGACGTGAACGTGGAGCAGGGCACGGCCACCGTCGAACCCGGCCTGGTGCTCGACCACCTCAACGCGCAACTGAAGCAACATGGGCTGTGGTACCCGGTGGACGTGTCGACCAGCGCGCAGGCCACGCTGGGCGGCATGGCGGGCAACAACTCCTGCGGCTCGCGATCTATCGCCTACGGAAACATGGTGCACAACGTGCTCGGCGCGAGCGCGTGGCTGTCGAACGGCGAGCTGGTCGACTTCGGCCCGGTCGGCTCGCTGGGCGTGCGCGCGGCGGGCATCGCACAGTTCGTGCGCAGCCTCGCGCGGCAGCACCGCGAGGCGATGGCGGAGAACTGGCCCAAGGTCATGCGCCGCGTGGCGGGCTACAACCTCGACATCTTCGACAACCAGAGCGAGCGGCCCTACACGGCCGACGGCAGCGTGAACCTGGCGCACCTGCTGATCGGCTCCGAAGGCACGCTGGCCTACACCCGGAGCCTGAAGCTCAAGCTCGCGCCGCTGCCGCGCGCCAAGGTGCTGGGCATCGTCAACTTCCCGACCTTCCATGCCGCGATGGATTCGGCCCAGCACATCGTCAAGCTCGGCCCCACGGCGGTGGAGCTGGTCGACCGCACGATGATCGAGCTGAGCCTGACCAATCCGGCCTTCAAGCCGACGGTCGAGACCGCGCTGATCGGCAAGCCGGCGGCCATCCTGCTGGTGGAGTTCTCCGGTGCCGACAAGGCCTCGCTGCTGCCGCAGCTGAAGCAGCTCGTCGAGCTGATGGGCGACCTGGGCCTGCCCGGCAGCGTGGTCGAGATGCCCGACGAGGCGCGGCAGAAGAACCTGTGGGAGGTGCGCAAGGCCGGCCTCAACATCATGATGAGCCTCAAGGGCGACGGAAAGCCCGTGAGCTTCATCGAAGACTGCGCCGTGCCGCTGGAGCACCTCGCCGAATACACCGACGCGCTGACCGAGGTTTTCGCGAAGCATGGCAGCCGCGGCACCTGGTACGCCCATGCTTCGGTCGGCACGCTGCACGTGCGGCCGATCCTCGACATGCGCACCGACGGCGCCGCCAAGATGCGCGCCATCGCCGAAGAGGCGAGCGAGCTGGTGCGCAAGTACAAGGGCGCGTTCAGCGGCGAGCACGGCGACGGCCTGTGCCGCGGCGAATGGATCGAATGGCAGTTCGGCCCGGCCATCAACGAGGCCTTCCGCGCGATCAAGCGCAAGCTCGACCCCATCGACCTTTTCAACCCCGGCAAGATCATCGACCCGCCGCGCATGGACGACGGCGCGCTGTTCCGCTTCGCGCCGCCCACCGCGCCCAAGCCCTATCGCCGCATCGAGCTCAAGCCCGTGCTCGACTGGTCGGCCTGGAACGTCAACGCCGACCCGGTGACCGAAGTGACCACCGCTCCCGGCACTGGCGGCGACAGCACCGGCGGCCTCGCCAAGGCCGTGGAGATGTGCAACAACAACGGCCACTGCCGAAAGTTCGACGCCGGCACCATGTGCCCCAGCTACCGCGTGACGCGCGACGAGCAGCACCTCACGCGAGGCCGCGCCAACACGCTGCGGCTGGCGCTGTCGGGCCAGCTCGGCCCCGACGCCTTCACGAGCGAGGCCATGCACGAGACCATGGACCTGTGCGTGGGCTGCAAGGGCTGCAAGCGCGACTGCCCGACCGGCGTGGACATGGCGAAGATGAAGGTCGAGTTTCTCGATCACTACAAGAAGCGTCACGGCCACACGCTGAAAGACAGGCTGGTGGCGAACCTGCCCGACTACGCACACAAGGCCAGCCGCTTTCCGTGGCTGCTGAACCTGCGCAACAGCGTGCCCGGCGCCGCATGGCTGGGCGAGAAGCTGCTGGGCTTCTCGGCGAAGCGCTCGCTGCCCGAGTGGCGCGGCGACACCTTCTGGCGCGGCAAGGCGAACGAGCCGGGCCTGTTCGTCGAACGCGACGTGGCGCTGTCGATCGCGCGGCGCGGCGGCAAGGCTGCGGTGCTATTCGTCGACACCTTCAACGGCACCTTCGAGAGCGAGAACGCCTTCGCCGCCGCGCGCGTGCTGCAGGCTGCGGGCTACGTGCTGCACACGGTCGAGAAGAGCGGAGGGCATCACTGCTGCGGCCGCACCTTCCTGGCCAGCGGCATGGTCGAGGAGGCGAAGAAGAAGGCAGAGGCGCTGATCGACGCGCTGGTGCCGCTGGCGCGCGCGGGCGTGCCCATCGTCGGACTGGAGCCCTCGTGCCTGCTCACGCTGCGCGACGAGGCGCTGGTGATGGGCTTCGGCGAGAAGGCCGAGCTGGTGGCCAGGCATGCGCTGCTGTTCGAGGAATTCATCGCCCGCGAGCTGAAGCAGAACCGCTTCGAGCTGCCGCTGAAGCCCGCCGAGGCGCCCATCCTGCTGCACGGCCATTGCCACCAGAAAGCCTTCGGCGCGGTGAGCCCGGTGATGGAAGTGCTCAAGCTCATTCCCGGCGCACAGCCCGAGCTCATCGAAAGCTCCTGCTGCGGCATGGCCGGCAGCTTCGGCTACGAGGCCAGCCATTTCGAGGTGTCGATGAAGATGGCCGAGGCCAGCCTGCTGCCCGCCATCCGCGCGAAGCCCGGCGCCATCGTGGTGGCCGATGGCACCAGCTGCCGCCACCAGATCGGCGACGGCGCGCAGCGCGAGGCGGTGCACGTGGCGGTGCTGCTGGAGCGCCACCTGCTGCATACAGACCCGGTGCCCGAAGCGGGTTGAGCGGCCGGCGCCTGCAGGCCTGCGGCGGCTGCCGCAGAATGATCGGCAAACAGGCCCGCCTGCCGCCCGCCACAGCAATGCCGACGACGCTCGCTTCTCCACCCCCCATCTCCGTGCAGCCCACGCTGCGGCTCGCGTTCGCGCTCTCGATGGGCGCGGCTGTGTCGCTCGGCATCACGCGTTTCGCGTACGCGCTGCTGCTGCCGCCGATGCGCGCGGACCTGGGCTGGAGCTATGCGCTGGCTGGCGGCATGAACACGGCCAACGCGGTCGGCTATCTGGTGGGCGCACTCGGCACACCGGCGCTGATGCGGCGCTTCGGCGCGACTCGGCTTCTTGTATTCGGCGCGGTGCTGGCCAGCGTGTTCATGGCGGGCAGCGGTTTCGTCACCGATGCGTCGGCCTTGCTGCTGCAACGCCTGCTGGCGGGAGTGGCCAGCGCATGGGTGTTCGTGGCGGGCGGGCTGCTCGCGGCCCGGCTCAGCGAGGCGGGGTCCGCGCGTGGCGGCCTGTTGCTCGGCATCTACTACGGCGGCACCGGCTTCGGCATCCTGCTGTCGGCGCTGCTCGTGCCGCAGGTGCTGCGCGCGGCGGCCGGCGTGCCTCATGGCTGGGCCTGGGCGTGGTGGGCGCTGGCGGTGGCGAGCGCGGCTGCCACCTGCCTGCTGGCCTGGGCGGGACGCGCGATGCCGGATCGGCAAGCTGCGGCGCCCGCAGCGTCTGCCGCCTCATCGAGTTCGGCGCCGCCCGTCGCGCTGCACCGCTTCGGCTGGGCGCTCGCCGGCTATGCCTTGTTCGGCATGGGCTACATCGGCTACATGACCTTCGTGATCGCGCTGCTGCGCGAGCAGGGTGCCAGCGCCGGCTTCGTCACGCTGTTCTATGCCTTGCTGGGCATTGCCTGCGTGGCTTCCTCCAGGCTGTGGGCCGGGCTGCTCGACCGGTACCACGGCGGGCAGCCGCAGGCGCTGCTCAACGGGCTGCTGGGTGTGGCGACGCTGCTGCCGGTGCTGAGCTCGTCGGCGCCGGTAGCGCTGATCTCTGGCGTGCTCTTCGGCGCGGTGTTCCTGTCGGTGGTGGCCTCGACCACCGCGCTGGTGCGCCACAACCTGCCGCCATCGCACTGGGCTCATGGCATCAGCGCGTTCACCATCATCTTCGCGCTGGGGCAGATCGTCGGGCCCACGGTGACCGGCTGGATTTCCGATGGCCCGGGTGGTCTGGCGCGCGGGCTCGTGGCTTCGGCAACGGCCCTGTGGCTCGGCGCAGTGCTCGCATCGCGCCAGCATTCGCTGCAACGGGAGACATCGCGATGAGCGGCTTTGCCTTGTTCGAAACTTCCATCGGCATGTGCGCGCTGGCATGGGGCCCGCACGGGCTGGTCGGCGTGCAGCTGCCCGCCGACAACGGCGAGCCCGCCACGCGTGCGCGCATGCGGCAGCGCTTTCCCGATCTGCAGGAATGCCCGCCGAACGAGATGGCGCAGCGCGCCATCGAGGCCATCCAGGGCCTGCTGCGCGGCGTGCATGACGACCTGAGCCACATCGAGCTGGACATGAGCGGCGTGTCCGAATTCCACCAGCGCATCTACGCGATCGCGCGGCGCATTCCGCCAGGCCAGACGCGCACCTACGGCGAGATCGCCGAGGAATTGGGTGACAAGGGCCTGTCGCGCGCTGTGGGCCAGGCCATGGGCCACAACCCCTTCGCGCCCGTGGTGCCGTGCCATCGCGTGCTGGCGGCGGGCAACAAGCCGGGCGGCTTCTCGGCCGGCGGCGGCGCGTTGACCAAGCTGCGCATGCTCGACATCGAGGATGCGCGGCCGAACGGGATGGCTTCGCTCTTCTAGACAGCAGGCACCGGCAGCCGGTGCAGCGTCGCGATGCGTGACGCGAAGATGATCGCCGCCTGCAGCCCGAAGCCCGCGAGCGCCAGCAGCAGGCAGGCCGGCTCGCCCCATACGGCACCGACCATGCCGCCCAGCGCCGCGCCGATCGGCCGCGCGCCCGCATTGATGGTGAGGAACACGGCAGACACCCGGCCCAGCATCGTGGCCGCCGTCACGCTCTGGCGCAGCGTGGTCGACGTGATGACCCAGACCATCGGACCCGCGCCGAAGAGGAAGAACGAAAGCGCCGCGAGCGTTGCAGTCGGCACGACGAGCGTGGCTGCCATTGCCGCTGCGGCCAGCACCGCGACCGAGGGGCCGACCTGTATCGCGCGGCCGAAGGGCAGGCGCGCCACCACGCGAGGCGTCAACAGCGCACCGACGACCATGCCCGCGCCATACATGGCCAGCGTGAAGCCCACCGCCTGCGCGCCGAGGCCGAGCACCCGCACGGCGTAGGGCACGTAGCCCGCCTGCAGCACGAACCACGAGATGTTGAAGACCGCGCCGGTCAGCAGCATCGGGCGCAGCATCTCGTGCTGCCAGACGAAACGAGCGCCGTCGCGTACTTCGAGCAGCGGATGCCGGCCGGCGGAGGGCTCGCGCGGCGCTTCGCTCAATCGAAGCAGCAGGGCGACAGCTGCCGCCGACAGCACAGCGGCAAGCACGAACGCGGCTGATGCTCCGGCCCAAGCCACGAGGGCGCCCGCAAGCGCGGGCCCGGCGGTGAAGGCCGCGCTGCGCGCCAGCTCCAGCCGCCCGTTGGCCGTGGCCAGCGCTTCGCGCGGCACGAGCGCGGGCACCAACGCAGGCGCCGCGACGCTGAAGCCCACGGTGCCGACAGCGCCCAGAAACCCCAGCACTGCCAGCCACCCGATGCTCAGCTTCGACGCGAACACCATCGCCAGCAGCACGATCAGCGACACCGCCCGCAGCCCCTCGGCCCAGACCATCAGCCGTCGCCGCGACATGCGGTCCGCGAGCAGGCCCATGGGCATCGAGACCAGCAGGAAGGGCAGCGTCTGCACGGCCGCGAGAAAGCCGATCTCGCCGGGCCCGGCGCCGAGCGCCAGTACCGCAACCAGCGGAACGGCTGCGAGGCTCAGCTGCTCGGCGGACTGCGCGGCGAGGTTGGACCAGGCGAGATTCCGGAAGGAACGGGGGAGGAGGGGTGTTATTCGAGTCATGCCCTCATCGTGCGGGCGGCGGGCCTTTGCGGCTGGCCGTTTCCGGACGCGCGAGCGTCAGCGCCGTGGCTTTGGCTTCGGCATCGGTTTCGCTTCCGGCGAAACCACCTCCAGCACGAAGTCGATGAAGGCGCGCACCTTCGCCGCCGGCAGGTGGCGCGACGGATAGAGCGCGTGAAGCGGGAGCCGCTCGTCGGGCCAGTCGGGAAACAGGTCGACCAGTTCGCCGCTGTCGAGCTGCGGCTGGATGCCCACCGCCTTGATCTGCGCCACGCAGATGCCGGAAAGGACTGTCTCCAGCACGGTGCCTGGATCGGTGAGCAGCAGCCGCCCCGTGGTCGGCACTTCGACGAGCTTGCGTCCGCGATGGAACTCCCACGTGTACGGCTGCCCCGTGGCCGGGTTGCGCACCTGAAGGCAGGCGTGGCCGGCGAGGTCGACAGGCTTCGCTGGACGGCCGTGCCGCGCGATGTAAGCCGGCGTGGCCACGGTGACCACGCGCGAATCCATCAGCTTGCGGGAAACGAGCGACGACGAAGGCGGTTCGCCGAAGCGCACCGCGATGTCGAAGCCCTCGACCACCAGGTCGCCGAGCTGGTCGCGTGCGATGAGTTCCAGCGTGAGTTCGGGGTACTGCGCGAGAAAGCGCGGAAGGTGCCGCGCCAGCAGCAGTCGCGAAGTGAAGGCGTCGGTATTGACGCGCAGGCGCCCGCGCACCGCGCCCGATGCGCCAGCGGCGATCGTCACCGCGTCCTCGATGCCGATCACCAGCGGATTGATGTTGGCGTAGAGCTGGCGGCCCTCGTCGGTGAGGCTCAGCGAGCGGGTCGTGCGGTCGAACAGCCGTATGCCTATGCGGCCCTCGAGGCGGGCGATGGCTCGGCTGACGCCGGATGGGGTGAGGCCCAGTGCGTTGGCGGCGCTGGCGAAGCTGCCGCCTTCGACCACGGCGGCAAGCACGCTGACGTTGGAGAGGAGGCGTCCGTCGAGGGGCATTTTCTATTCGTGATCAGGTGTCATGAATGATATGCCGTGCGGTCGCTTTACTCAAAGATGAGCCGTTCCTACGATTCGTCCCGTCGCATGCGTCACCTCATCGAATCAACTCAGGAACAAGGAACTCTCATGTACGCAATCACCGGAATCACGGGGCAGGTCGGCGGCGCAGTCGCGCGTGCCTTGCTAGCCGGAGGGCAGCCGGTTCGCGCGGTCGTCCGCGATGAAGGCAAGGGCCGCCCCTGGGCCGCACTCGGCTGCGAGGTCGCCGTCGCCGAGATGGACGATGCAGAGGCGCTGACGCGTGCTTTCTCGGACGCGGCCGGCGTATTCGTCTTGCCGCCGCCCAACTTCGACCCCGAGCCCGGCTTTCCCGAAGTGAAGGCGGAGAACGCCGCGCTGCGCCAGGCGCTGGATGCAGCTCGGCCGGCGCGGGTGGTGTGCCTGTCTACGGTCGGCGCGCAGGCGGCCCAGCCCAATCTGCTGAGCCAGCGCACGTTGATGGAAGAGGCGCTGCGCACGTTGCCTTTCGCGATCACGTTCCTGCGGCCCGCCTGGTTCCTGGAGAACCTGCGCTGGGACATCGCGCAGGCCCGCGAACATGGCGTGTTGTCCAGCTATCTCCAGCCGCTCGACCGCGCGGTGCCGATGGTGGCCACGGCGGACGTGGGCCGCCTCGCCGCCGAGCTCCTGCTGCACGAGGGCGAACTGCCGCGCGTCGTCGAGCTCGAAGGACCGCAGCGGCTGACGCAGCACGACATTGCCGCGGCGCTCTCGCAAGTGTTGGGCCGCGCAGTGCGGGCCGAGGCGGTCCCGCGCGAGAACTGGGGCGCGATCTTCCGCGCGCAGGGTATGCGCGACCCGGTGCCGCGCATCCAGATGCTCGACGGCTTCAATGAAGGATGGATCCACTTCGAGGCCGACGATGCGAGCGTACGCAAGGGCAGTGTGGGCGTCGCGGAGGTGATCCGCTCGCTGATCGGCCAAGCCTGCTAGGCGCCTCGGGCCTGCATCTGCTCGAACCACTCGGCCACGTAGGAAGCCTCAGGTGCGGCATCGGGCGCCAGACCGTAGTAGTAGCGCTCCAGCGTCATGCGCAGGGCAGGCAGCGGCGACTGCAGGCGGCCCGAGGCGAGGTCGTGCGACACCAGCGAGGTTGGCGCCAGCGCGATGCCCAGTCCGTCGACCGCCGCCTGCAGCACGAAGTGCAGATGGTCGAACTGCAGCCGGCCCGCCGGCCTGGCGCGCGGCGCGCCGACCTGCTTCTTCCAGGCGTCCCAGTCGTCCTTGCGGGTGCGGGCCGAGAGCAGCACGTGCGAGGCGAGTGCGCGCAGGTCGGGCAGCGGGTGGGTCTTGAAGAGCGCGGGCGCGCCGACCACCATCACCTCGTCTTCGAGAAAGGGCTGCACCTCCATCGACGAGGGCCAGCCTTCGAGGCCCCGCCGCACGGCGATGTCGAAGCTGCCGACGGCTTCCTCGGGCATGACGGTGCTGGTGACCACCTGCGGCTCGATCTCCGGAAAGCGCTCGACGAAGGATGGCAGGCGCGGAATGAGCCAGCGCACCGCGAAGGAGGGCCGCACGTTGATGCGCACCGCGCGCGCCGGCCCCTGCGACTGCAGCGCCCGCGCGGCGGCGTTGATCTGCGCGAGCGCGGGCTGTACTTCGGCGAAGAACTGCTGGCCCTCGGCGGTGAGCGCGACCTGCCGGATGCGCCGCTCGAACAACGCGACGCCGAGGAATTCCTCGAGGCTCTTGATCTGCCGGCTCACCGCGCTGTGCGTGACGTGCAGTTCGAGCGCCGCGCGCGTGAAGCTGAGGTGGCGTGCCGCGGCGGCGAAGGCGCGCACGGCGTTCAAGGGAGGCTCTCGAAGCGGCATGCGTGCGATTTTCTCACGCATGACGGTCGTTAATGTCGTTTGTCGGCAAGGCGGGTGCCGTCGCACCATCGAGGCTCGATGCCACGCCCTTCACCCGATCCCCAAACATCCCCCACCGACCTGAATTCCCGCCATGCGGCGATGGCCCTCGGCCTTTCGCTGCCGGCCGACGTGGTGCTCTACCTGCTGCTGCCGATGTACGCGAGCCAGTTCGGCGTGACGCTCGCCGAGGCCGGCATGCTGCTCGCGGCCAACCGGCTGGTGCGCATTGCCGGTTACGGCTTCGTGGCCCGCTTCTACGCCCGCAGCGGCGACCGGCTGACCTGCACCATCGCGGTCGTGGCGGCTGCGGTGTGCGGGCTGGGCTACGCGACGCTCTCGGGCTTCTGGGCGCTGCTGCCGCTGCGGCTGATGTGGGGCCTGTGCTTCGCGGCGCTGAACCTGTCGACGCAGGCACTGGCCACGGCCGACCCGGTGGGCGCGGCGCGGCGCAACGGGCGTTCGCGTGCCTTCATCGCGCTGGGGCCTGTGCTCGCGCTGCCGCTGGGTGCGCTGCTGGCGCACTGGACAGGGCCGCGCGCGATCTTCGGCATCCTCGCGGTGTTCTCGCTGCTCGCATGGTTCGTCACGCGGCGGCTTCCGGCAGCGCCGCATCCCGTGAGCAAGCCGGCGAGGCGCTTCAAGCTGCCCAACAACCTGGACAGCTGGTCGTTCATGGAAGGGCTGGCGCTCGACGGGCTCTTCATCGTCGGCCTCTCCTATCTGGGCAAGGACCTGCTGCCCGGCGGCGCCGTGATCGTGGCCGGCGTGTTGATGGCACTGCGCTATCTCGCGGAGATCTTGCTGAGCCCAGTCGGCGGGCGCATGGCCGAGCACTTCGGCGCCGAGCGCCTGCTGGTGAGCCTGTCGCTCGTCACCGCCATCGCGCTCGTGGGCTTCGGCTTCGGCTGGCTGTGGAGCTGCGCGGCGCTGATCGTGGTGCTGCGCGCACTGCAACTGCCGCTGTTGCCGCCCATTGTGGCCCGCCGCACACCTGGGCCGGAACGCGTGCAGGCGCTGGCGGCGCGCTCGGTATGGCGCGACATCGGCGCCGGTGCCGGACCTCTGATCGCGGGCCTGCTGCTGCCGGTCGCGTCGCCGCCGTGGATCTACGGCGTGGCCGCCTTGCTGCTCGCGATGGCGGCACTGGCCTGCGGCTGGAGCGCGTCGCCACAATCCACCAACATCCAGCAGGAAAGCACATGACGACCTCTCACACGATCGAAACCGTTGCCCAGCTCGAAGCCCTTTTCGGAGTGCCCGGCGAGGCCTCGCTGAAGAAGGAGGTGCCTTACCTGCACCCGAGCTACCAGGCGCTGATCGCCGCCTCGCCCTTCGCGGTGCTGGCCACCATCGGCCCGGGCGGGCTGGACGCTTCTCCGCGCGGCGACCCGCCGGGCTTTGTCGCGGTGCAGGACGAGAAGACGCTGCTCATGCCCGAGCGGCGAGGCAACAACCGCATCGACAGCCTGCGCAACATCGTGGCCGATCCGCGCGTGGCGCTGCTGTTCCTGATTCCGGGTGTGGGCGAGACGCTGCGGGTGAACGGCAGGGCGCAGCTCACGGTCGAGCCGGCGCTGCTGGAGCGCTTCGCCATGGAGGGCAAGCAGCCGCAATGCGTGATCCGCGTGACGGTGGAGACGGTGTTCTTCCAGTGCGCCCGGGCGATCCAGCGTTCGAAGCTGTGGGCGCCGCTGCCGGCGGATGCGAAGCGCGAGGTGCCGACGCCCGGGGCCATCCTGTCGGCGATGACCGAAGCGGCCTTCGATGGCGAGGCCTACGACCGGGAGCTGCCGGCGCGGCAGCGGGCGACGCTGTACTGAGCTGGTCCAAAACGTAGAAAGCCCGCGTAAGCGGGCTTTCTACTGCGGTCCGTGGACCGAGAGGCCGGATCAGCGCACCCAGTGGCAGACGCGGTGGTGATGGCGCGCATCCCACTTGCACACCTTGTGCTTCTTGGGATGGTGGTAGGGCGCGGCCGAGGCGGCCGGTGCCAGCACGGCGAGGCCGGCGAAAGCGAGGATGCTGGAGATGATGAAATGCTTGGTCTTCATGGCGTTCTTTCTAGGCAATGACATCGATGGACTGGAATGCGTCGTTGAATGGGCGCCCTTCCAGAACGGCTGTGGGCAACATTCAGATGACGTTTGTGACCGCGAGGAACGTGAAAAACCGCACCAATCGCGGCACATGGAATGGCGCCCGGACGGCCCCGATCGCACCCGCCGAAGACCGAAAAGCGGCCGTGGTCACCGATTTCACGGCTGTTGCCGAGCCCTCATGATCTGGTGGCGCCGCCAGTAGTGGCCGACGACGCCCTTGAAGTTTTCCTTCTGCTTGCCGAGGCCCGCGAGCTTCACCTTGGTGGTTCGCGCGCCCAGCATGCCCTTGTCGTGGTGGGTGACGATGAGGGTGTCGCCGAAGCTGCTGTCCTTGTAGGTCAGGCTCTTGACCTCGTCCCACGGGATGGTCGAAGCCCCGTCGGCACTGGGGTGCATGCCCTCGTAGCTGATGTCGATGCGCTCGCCGTTCTTCAGCGCGAAGCCCACCGGCGGAAAATGGCGCAGCACCACGATGCGCTCTTCCTCGGTCGCCGGCTCGTAGCGGTAGGCCAGGCTCAGCTCGTGGTTCTGCACGAAGCGCTGCTCGTATTCGCTCCACAGGCGCTGCTCGATGGCGCCGGCGGTCTCGATCTCGTCGGCCCACGAGGCCTGGGGTGCGGTCGCGACGATGCCGCCGTAGGCGTTCTCGGGCACGTGGTGGCCGACGTTGCGCATGCGATCAAGCAGCGGCGGGTGGCTGTCGTAGGGGTGCGGCACGCCGGCCGTCTTCATCGCCTCGATGAAGGCTTCGGAGTTGGCGTAGGGCGGCAGCCCGTCGGCCACGAAGCGGGCGATGCCCAGCGCACCGTCATGCTCGCGGTCCTGCTCGAAGAGCTTCCGCTCCACGTCGTTGCGGTAGCTCGCGTAGGCCGAGATCTTGATGAGCGACTGCACGATGGCGTGCGGCGCCGTGAGGCCGGCGGCCACGCGGTCGGCCTTGTATTCGCGCTCGCGGCTGTCGCGGGCCAGCGCGAAGGCGAAGATCATGCGGTACAGCCGCAGCAGGTAGTGCGCCACGATGGTGAGGCCGCCGCTTCGCATCTTCCAGGTGTACTGGTCGAACTGCAGCAGCTTGGGGCCCAGCGCTGCGCTGCTGCGGGTGTCGCCGCCGCCCAGGTGGGCGAGTTCGTGCGCGAGCACAGCGTCGGCTTCGGTCTGGTCGAGCACGCGCAACAGCGGCAGGCTCACGAAGAGCGTGCGGCCCTGCAGGGGGCGCCCCTTGACCTCGCAAGGGGCCTCGGTCACGAAGAAGTTGGTGTCGATGCCGGCCACGACCTGGTCTGGCGGCGCCGTCTTCACGCGGCCGGCGAGCTGGCGGATGCGCTCCCACAGGCGCGGCGCGTCGGCCTGCGACACCAGCTCGCCCTCGATCTCGTTGCCCGAGGGCAGTTTCTTGAACAGGGTGTAGATCGCATAGAACACCGCCGCGCCGGCCGCGATGCCCGCCAGCGCGATGAGCTTGACGTAGTAGCTGTGCCAGAAATACGCGGTGAGCCAGAACGACAGCCACACCAGCATCGCGCTCTGCAGCACGACTTCGACCGCGCTCGACACCGTCATGAGCCGCCAGCCCGCGACGAAGCTGGCGTAGCGCAGGCCCCGGTTGGCGAAGGCCAGCGCGCCGAGCACCAGCGCCGCGGCGAGCAGCGCGGCACCGAGCACGATGGTCCAGATGGCGGCGCGGTCGGCCCAGTGGAACTGCCACTGCATCGAATAGGGGCTGCACACCTTGTCATGGAAATTCCGGTCTTCGGGCGCGGTCGCGTCGCAGGCCCTGGAGAGCTGGTGGCTGCGGTAGAAGCCGGTTGCCTCGGCCTTGTCGGCGGGTGTGAGGCGGCTGTCGTTGGCGATGCGCTTTTCCATCGCCTGCAGGAATTCGGCGTCCTGCGAACGCAGCGCGTATTCGGTGAAGGCAAGCGTGGCCGCCGGAATGGCGAACAGCGATACGAGCGTGAGAACGAACACGCGCAAGAGGTCGGCGTGAACCGTGCGGGCGAGGGCCATGGGCGATCTTCTCCTGGATGACGAATGCTGCGAGTTGTTATGAACGGTCCTGGAAGCCGATAGCGTAGCGGGCACGGCGCATGCAGTGAAGCCGGGTGCTGCGTCAAGCGCGGCAGGGCACCACCTGCCGCTGAATATGGTTATCGCCTTTGCGTCGTTCCGCGCGCCGGGGCGCGGGTATAGCCTCTGTGCCCATTCGTCGAGGAACCGTTTCGAGGAGTCACATCGCATGAGCGCTGGGTCCAATGGACAGATGCTGGCCGCCAACCTGCCTTCGGTGGAGGCCGAGCTCAACTACCTGAAGGCGGGCCAGGGCCGGCCCGTGAGCTACACATTCGAGCCGCCGCCCGGCACGCCCTGGGTGACCGGTGAACTGGAGCCGCGCCGCGTGACCATCCGCGACGGCCGGCCACTGGTGGCGCTGAACGAGCTGACGCTCGACCGCAGCGGCTTCACGCAGATCTCGCACCGCAGTGCGCTCGCCGACTTCTCGCATGACGCGACGATCCGCGACGTCTACTACCGCGAGTCCGAAGCGCTGCTGCGCGACGTGACCGGCGCTGAGAAGGTCGTCGTGTTCGACCACACGCTGCGCGACAGCGCGCAGGGCTCGCGCCGCACGGCCGAGCTGCGCGAGCCGGTGCGCCGCGTGCACAACGACCAGACCTTCGTTTCCGCGCCGCGCCGCGTGCACGCGCACCTGCCGCCGGAAGAGGCCGAGGAGCGCCTGAAGAGCCGCTTCGCGATCATCAACCTGTGGCGACCGCTGGCCACGGTGGAGCGCCTGCCGCTCGCGCTGTGCGATGCGCGCTCCATTTCGCCGAAGGACCTGGTGCCCAGCGATCTGGTCTATCCCGACAAGGTGGGCGAGACTTACTCCTTCACCTGGAATCCGGAGCACCAGTGGTACTGGTTCCCGAGGCTTCGGCCCGACGAGGCGCTGCTGCTGAAGATCTACGACTCGCTCGAGCAGGGTGTGGCGCGCTACACCGCGCACACCGCCTTCGAGAACCCGACGGGCTCGCAGGAGGCGCCGCCGCGGCGCAGCATCGAGCTGCGCGCGCTGGTGTTCTGGCCCGCGAGCAAGTCGCCGCAGGGCAAGTAGTAAGACGAAACAGCTCATCCGGGCGCAGTTCCACAGCGCCGCACCCGCGCGATTCTTTGCCAGGAATTAGCGAGGGGAGGGCACCGAGGGTCGCAGACCCCACGCCAGCAGCGAGTGCCGCGCTTCGCGACAATCGCTGGAATGCGTTCTTCTCCGTTCTTCAAGATGGCCCTTCTGCTGGGCCTGCTCTCGGCCATCGGGCCATTCGCCATCGACATGTACCTGCCGGCGCTGCCCGCCATCGGACAGAGCCTGCATGCCGACATCGGCGCGGTGCAGATGAGCCTCACGGCCTTCTTCCTTTCGCTCGGCGCGGGTCAGTTGATCTACGGGCCTATCTCCGACATGGTGGGCCGCAAGCCGCCGCTGTACGCGGGGCTGCTGCTGTTCGCACTCGCCAGCATCGGCTGCGCGCTGGCGACCGACATCCAGACGCTGATCGTGCTGCGTTTCATCCAGGGCCTGGGCGCCGCCGCCGGCATGGCGATTCCGCGCGCGGTGGTGCGCGACCTGCACACGGGCACCGACGCCGCGCGGCTGATGTCGCTGCTGATGCTGGTGTTCAGCGTGTCGCCGATCCTCGCGCCGCTCGCGGGCAGCGCCGTCATCGCTTTTTCCGGCTGGCGCGGCGTGTTCTGGGCCGTGACCGTCGCAGCCGTGGCGGGCCTCGCCATGATGGTGAAGCTGCTCGGCGAAACGCGTCCGGCATCGGAGCGCGTCGAAAGCAGCCTGGGCAGTGCGCTCTCGGCCTACTGGCTGCTGCTGCGCGACTCGCACTACCTTGGGCTGGTGTTCATCGGCAGCTTCGCGATGGCGGGCTTCTTCACCTACCTCGCGAACTCCTCGTTCGTGATGATCGACCACTACGGCCTTTCGCCCGCGCTCTACAGCGTGGCCTTCGGCGTGAACGCGGCCGCCTTCATCGGCGCCTCGCAGTTCACCGGCGTGCTGGGCGAGCGCTACGGGCTGGTCAACCTCGTGAAGTTCGGCGTGGTGTGTTGCGGCGCCGCGATGATCGCGATGTTCGTCTACTTCGCGATGGGCGGCGACAGCATCTGGGTGCTCATCGTCCTGTACTTCATCGCCTCGGGCTTCATGGGCCTGGTGATTCCGACCACCGGCGTGCTCGCGCTCGAGATGCACGGCGCGATCGCAGGCACCGCCTCGGCGCTGCTGGGCACGCTGCAGATGCTCACGGGTGCGCTGGCGATGGCGGTGGTGGGCCTCTTCACCGATGGCAGGCCGCTGCCGATGGTGGCCGGCATGGCCGGCGGCGCGCTCATCGCGCTGGTGCTGACCTGGCTCACGCTGGGCGGCGTGCGATCCGAACCCACGGGTAAGGCAGGAAAGACAGGAAGGACACAGCAAGCCTGATGAACACGGTACGCGCAGGCGCCGCGCTCCCGGCCGCCGAAGACAACGACAACGGCGGCAACGCTGGGCCCCGGCCCATCGACGGGCTGGCACAGCCGGAGCGCGGCTGGGCGATGCTGGTCATCATCCTCGGGCTGATCGTGGCGGTGCTCGACGGCACCATCGTCAACCTGGCGCTGCCGGGCATCGCGCACAAGCTCAATGCCAGTCCCTCGCAGTCGATCTGGGTGGTCAACGCGTACCAGATCGCCACGCTGGTGATGCTGCTGCCGCTGGCCTCGCTGGGCGACCTCGTGGGCTACCGCCGCGTGTACCTGGTGGGCATGGCGGTGTTCACGCTGTCATCGCTGGCCGCAACCTTCGCCAACTCGCTGGGCACGCTGATCGCGGCACGCGCGTTCCAGGGCCTGGGCGCGGCGGGCATCATGAGCGTGAACGCGGCGCTGGTGCGACTCACGTACCCGTCGTCGCAACTGGGCAAGGGCATGGCGATCAACTCGCTGGTGGTGGCCACCTCGTCGGTGGCGGGGCCATCGGTGGCGGCGGCCATCCTGTCGGTGGCTTCCTGGCCCTGGCTCTTCGCCATCAACGTGCCGCTGGGCCTCGTCACCTTCGCGCTGGGCATGAAGGCGCTGCCTTTCAACCGCGTGCCGCCGGCCGCGGGCCTGCGCTTCTCGCCGGTGGATGTGGCGCTCAACGTACTGATGTTCTCGCTGGTGTTCCTGGGCGTGGACCGGCTCGGCGTGCGCGAGGGCTCGGTGCAGGACGGCGGCTCGCAGGCTTCGGCATGGGCGATCCTGCTGGCCGGGCTGGTGGTCGGCTTCGTCTACCTGCGTCGCCAGCGCAAGGAAGCGGTGCCGCTCTTTCCCATCGACCTGCTGCGCATTCCGGTGTTCGCGCTGTCGATGAGCACGTCGGTGGCGGCGTTCTGCGCGCAGATGCTGGCCTACATCGCGCTGCCTTTCCTGCTGCTGGATGTGTACGGCCGCAGCCACATCGAGGCAGGCTTGCTCATCACGGCGTGGCCGCTGGCCATCGTGGTGATGGCACCCATCGCGGGGCGGCTGATCGGCCG
The DNA here is from genome assembly GCF_056867935.1 of Variovorax sp. TLI9-5A. NCBI lineage: Bacteria > Pseudomonadati > Pseudomonadota > Betaproteobacteria > Burkholderiales > Comamonadaceae > Variovorax > Variovorax sp. TLI9-5A. Next base: position 3,614,526 of record NZ_CP200310.1, read on the forward strand.
CTACCCCGACGGGCTGCTGGGCGGCATCGGGCTGGGCCTGCTGGCCGCGGGCCTGGCGCTGCTGGCGGCGCTGCCGGCGCATCCGGGCAATGCCGACATCGCCTGGCGCATGGCGCTGTGCGGGCTGGGCTTCGGCCTGTTCCAGTCGCCGAACAACCACACCATCGTGACCTCGCCGCCGGCGCACCGCAGTGGTGCGGCCAGCGGCATGCTGGGCACGGCCCGGCTTACCGGACAGACGCTGGGCGCCGTGGTGCTGGCGGGCGTCTTCAGCATCTGGAGCCCGCACGGGGGCCACGGGCCGGTGGTGGCGCTGGTGCTGGCGGCCAGTTTTGCCGCGGTGGCGGCGGTTTTCAGCAGCCTGCGGCTCAAGACGACAAGCCACGGCGGCTGAATGAGTTAGGGTACTCACCCATGACGGAAGTACCTGAAACCGTGGTTTGCCCGGGTTGCGATGCGGTCTACGGCCGCACGCCCCTGCGCCCTCGAGACGTGGCGCACTGTCCGCGCTGTGGCACCGAGCTCGACCGGCATCCGGGCCAGCAGGAGCGCCGGATCCTCCCGCTGACGGTGGCCTGCCTCATCATGTTCGCCATCGCGAACCTGTTTCCCATCGTCGAGATCGAGCTGCAGGGCCTGCGCAGCCAGACCACGCTGGCCGGCGCGGTGGTGGCGCTGAGCGCCGAGGGCATGTCGGTGGTGGCACTGCTGGTGCTGGCCACGACCATCCTCTTTCCCTTTCTTCAGCTGTGCATCCTGGCGTACCTGCTGGTTCCGTTGAGCCGCGAGCATCGGCCCGTGGGTTTCGCGCTGCTGGTGCGGGCGATGCAGTCGCTGCGGCCCTGGGGAATGATCGAAGTCTTCCTGCTCGGCGTGCTGGTCGCCATCGTCAAGCTCTCCAGCATGGCGACCGTGGTGCCGGGGCCGGCGCTGTGGGCCTTCGTGGCGCTCACGGTGATGCTGACGGCGGTGCTGTCCTTCGACCCGGGCGCGTTCTGGGAGATGGCGTTCCGGCCGAAGGGCGCAGATGTTGGTGAAGGGGCCGCTGAAGAAGAGAAGGGCGGGGCATCTGCATGAAGCCGCAGGGCCGCCTCCGGCAGCGCCTCGGGAGCCTCGCGGCTTACGGCGAGCGCTACCACCACGAACATGAAGCGGATGCGCGGGTTCCCACCGCCGCCTCGATGGGCTACATGGCCTGCCGCCATTGCGGCGCCGTCTGGAAAGATGCCGAGGAGGGCGACGCCTGCGGCCGCTGCGGCACGCACCTGCACACGCGCAAGCCGCAGAGCCTGAAGCTCACCTGGGCCTTCCTGATCGCGGCCTGCATGATGTATATCCCGGCCAACCTGCTGCCGGTGATGATCACGCGCACGCTGTTCGGCACGCAGAACGACACCATCCTGAGCGGGGTGATCTACTTCTGGGTGTCCGGTGCCTACGGGCTGGCGGCCATCGTCTTCATCGCGAGCTTCCTGGTGCCACTGTTCAAGCTGGCGGTGCTGCTGCTGCTCGTGGTGCTGGCGCAGCGCGGCAGCACCTGGCGGCGGCGCGAGCGGGCGAAGCTCTATCACATCATCGAGATCATCGGCCGCTGGTCGATGCTCGACGTGTTCGTGGTGTCGCTGCTGACGGGGCTGGTGCAGATCCAGGGCTTCGCGGTCATCACCGCGGGCGTGGGCATTGCGGCTTTCGGCTCGGTGGTGGTGCTGACGATGCTGGCCTCGCTGAGCTTCGACCCGAAGCTCACCTGGGACAGCAGGGAAGATCAGGCCATCCTGCAGGACAACGAAGAAGGCGCGCTGCGCGAGGAGCGTGAGCACCGTGAGCACTGTGTACAGGGACATGAAAACAGGGACGAGAAACCAGCATGAGTGAAGAAGACCGACCCCAGGACAAACCAGAGCCATCCGGCCAGCCTCCGCTGCCTAGGCCGCGCGTGGTGCGCCGGCGCGAATGGCTGCCGTCGCTGATCTGGCTGATTCCCATCGTGGCCGCGCTGGTGGGCATCACGCTGGTGGCCCGCATCATCATGGAGCGCGGCCCGGAGGTGGTGCTGACCTTCAAGACCGCCGAGGGCCTGGAGGCCGGCAAGACCGCCGTGAAGTACAAGGACGTGCAGATCGGCCTGGTCACCAGCCTGCGGCTGGCGCGCGACCGCTCTCATGTGCGCGTGCTGGTGCAGTTCAACAAGGATGCGCAGAGCTTCACCGCCTCCGACTCGCGCTTCTGGGTGGTGCGCCCACGGCTGGACACCTCGGGCATCTCGGGTCTGAACACGCTGCTGTCGGGGGCCTACATCGGCGCCGACGCGGGTGTGTCGCAGGAAACGGCGGGCGAGTTCACCGGCCTCGAAACCCCGCCCACCGTCACGCGCGACGACTCGGGCAAGCAGTTTCTTCTGCGCGCCAACGACGTGGGCTCACTCGACGTGGGCTCGCCCGTGTACTTCCGGCGCATCAAGGTCGGTCAGGTGGCGGCCTACGAGCTCGACGGCGACGGCCGCGGCGTGACGCTGCGTGTCTTCGTCAATGCACCGTACGACAAGTTCGTGGGCATGAACACGCGCTTCTGGCAGGCCAGCGGCATCGACGCACAGCTCAGCGCCAGCGGCTTCACGCTGCGCACGCAGTCGCTCGCGACCATCCTGCTCGGCGGCATCGCCTTCCAGGCGCCCGACGACGCGATGGGGCCGGTAGCCAAGGAGAACGCCTCCTTCACGCTGGCGCAGGACGAGTCCGCGGCCATGAAGGAGCCCGACGGGCCTTCGCAGACGCTGCTGATGTACTTCAACCAGTCGCTGCGCGGCCTGACGCCGGGTGCGCCGGTCGACTTCCGCGGCGTGGTGATCGGCGAGGTGAAGTCGATCGGCGTGGAGTTCGACCGCGCCGAGCGCGAGTTCCGCATGCCGGTGCTGGTGCAGGTCTACCCCGATCGCCTGCGCCGCCGCGCGGGCGAGAGCGGCACCGAGTCCCGCTCCACGCAGCAGGAGCGGCTGCGTTTCCTGGCGGAGAAGGGCCTGCGCGCCCAGCTGCGCAACGGCAACCTGCTGACCGGGCAGGTCTACGTGGCGCTCGACTTCTTCCCGAAGGCGCTGCCCGCGAAGATCGACCTGGCGAAGAACCCGATCGAGCTGCCCACGGTGCCCAACAGCCTCGACGAGATCCAGTCGCAGGTGCAGGAGATCGCGACCAAGCTCAACAAGGTGCCGTACGAGCAGATCGCGGGCGACCTGCGCACCACGCTCGCCTCGCTCAACAAGACGCTCACGGCCACCGAGGAAACGGTCAAGCGCATCAACAACGACGTCACGCCCGAACTGGCCGCGGCCATGAAGGACGTGCGCAAAACCGTGAACACGGCCGAACGCACCCTGGCCGACGACTCGCCGCTGCAGCAGGACATGCGCCAGACGCTGCAGGAGCTCACGCGCGCCGCCGGCTCGGTGCGCGTGCTGACCGACTACCTCGAGCGCCATCCCGAATCGCTGCTGCGCGGCAAACCGGACGACAACAAAAAATGAAAAAGAACCACCTCTCATCCGTGGCCGCGATGGCGACGGCCGCAGCAGCGCTGGCGGTGCTCGCGGGCTGCGCGAGCAAGCCCGACAACTACTACACGCTGGCAAGCCCGGTGGCCGTGGCCGATGCCGCGCCTTCGACGCTCGGCAGCGCCGCGCCGCTCTACATCGAGCTCGCGCCCGTGGCCGTGCCCGAGCGCTTCGCGCGGCCGCAGATGGTCGTGCGCCAGCCCAACGGCAGCGTGCAGGTCGAGGTGCTGGAGCAGCACCGCTGGGCCTCGTCCTTCGAGAACGAACTGCGCGACGCGCTGGCCAGCGGCATCGCTGGCCGGCTCGGCGCGCTCGACGTGACCAAGGGCGGGCGACAGAGTTCTCAGCCGGTATGGCGCATCGCGGTGCAGCTGCGGCAGTTCGATGCGGTCGACGGCGGCCGCGTGGACGCGAATTTCAGCTGGACGCTGCGGCGCTCGGACGAGGCGCGCACTATCGTTTGCCAACTGAGCCTGGGCGAGGCGGTAGGCAACGGAATGGATGCGGTGGCGCAAGGTGCACAGCGCGTGACCTCGGCGGCCGCTGCCGCGATGGCACGCAGCGTGAGCGCGGCACGGGCGAATCCGTCGGCGACCGCCTGCGCGACCTGAGTTTTCTTTTCCCCTGAGGGGACAGTGCGAGACCGGAATCCCATGAAAAGGAGACCCCATGGCACAGATCGGCAAGGCGCCCTGCGACGAGACGCTGATTCTTCATGGCCTTCATGGCTCCCACGCGGGAGAGGGCGACGGGACCGGCTGTCCTGAAGCCGCCAGGCCGTGGGTGCTGGCGGCGGCCATCGTGGGGTCGAGCATGGCCTTCATCGACGGCACGGTGGTCAACGTGGCGCTTCCGGCCATCCAGGCCGACCTGCACGCCACGGCCTTCCAAGCGCAATGGGTGGTCGAGTCGTACGCCTTGCTGCTGGCGGCGCTGCTGCTGGTAGGCGGTGCGCTGGGCGATCACTACGGCCGGCGGCGCATCTTCGCGATAGGCGTGGGCATCTTCGCGCTGTCGTCGGTGGCCTGCGCGCTCGCGGCCAACGTGCAGCAGCTCATCGCGGCGCGGGCAGTGCAGGGCGTCGGCGGCGCGCTGCTCGTGCCGGGCAGCCTGGCGCTCATCAGCGCGGCCTATCCGGAGAAGGAACGCGGCAAGGCCATCGGCACCTGGTCGGGCTTCAGCGGCATCACGGCGGCGGTGGGGCCCGTGCTGGGCGGCTTCCTGGTCGATCATTTCTCGTGGACCTGGGCCTTTCTCATCAATGTGCCGATGGCGCTGCTGGTGCTGTGGATCGTGTGGCGCCATGTGCCCGAAAGCCGCGGCGCCTCCGCCAGCGGCGGCCTCGACCTGTGGGGCGCGCTGCTGGCGACAGCCGGGCTCGGCGGCATCGTCTACGCCTTCATCGAGGCACCGACGCAGGGCTGGGGTTCGGCGGCGGTGCTTTCGGCGCTGGCCATCGGCGTGCTGGGAAGCGTCGCCTTCTTCGTCGCCGAGCGCAAGGCGCGCACGCCGATGCTGCCGCTGGAGCTGCTGCGCATCGGCAACTTCAGCGGCGCCAACCTGCTGACGCTGCTGCTCTACGCGGCGCTGGGCGGGGGGCTGTATTTCTTTCCGCTCAACCTGATCCAGGTGCAGGGCTACTCGGCCACCGTGGCGGGCGCGGCGCTGCTGCCATTCATCTTCATCATGTTCGCGCTCTCGGGCTGGGCCGGGCAACTGGTCGACCGCTTCGGGCCGCGCATGCCGCTGGTGATCGGACCAGCCATCGCCGCCGTGGGTTTCGCGTTGTTCGCGCTGCCGGGCGTGGGTGCGAGCTACTGGAGCGGCTTCCTGCCGGCCGTGGTGGTGCTTGGCTTCGGCATGACGGTGACGGTCGCGCCGCTGACGACCACGGTGATGAACGCGGTCGGCGCCGAGCTGGCGGGCGTGGCCTCGGGCGTGAACAACGCGGTGTCGCGCGCGGCGGCGGTGTTGGCGATCGCGGTGTTCGGCGCGATCATGGCCTGGGCCTTCGACACGGCGCTGGCCGGCCATCTGCGCGAGATGGGCGCGTCGGCGCAACTGGCGGCGTTTCTCGAAGGCGAGCGCAGCAAGCTGGCGGGCGCGGCGATTCCTCCGGGGGCGGACGCGGCCACCGCTGCGGCGGTGAAGCGGGCGGTGGCCGAATCCTTCGTCGCGGGCTTTCGCTGGGTGATGCTGTCGAGCGCGGCGCTGGCCGTGCTCAGTGCATTGAGCGCGTGGCTGATGATCCAGAGCACTCCACCGGCGGCAGGAGGCACGGACGGCAAGAAATGAAAGGAGACAACCGATGCGGGAAGAGAGCGAGGAACAGCAGCACTTCGACGTGCTGGTCGTCGGCGCCGGGCTCTCCGGCATCGGTGCCGGCTACCACCTGCAGAAGCACTGCCCGGGCCGCAGCTACGCGATCCTCGAAGGGCGCGAGCGCAGCGGCGGCACCTGGGACCTGTTCCGTTATCCGGGCGTGCGTTCGGACTCCGACATGTACACGCTGGGCTACTCGTTCCGGCCGTGGACGCAGGCGAAATCCATCGCGGACGGGCCGTCGATCCTGAACTACCTGCGTGAGACGGCGGCGCAGCACGGCATCGACCGCAAGATCCGCTTCAACCACCGCGTGGTGCGCGCCTCGTGGTCGACGCCCGATGCCTGCTGGAGCGTGGACGTGGAGCGCGGACCCGAGCGCCTTCCGCTGCGCCTGCGCTGCAACTTTCTCTTCCTGTGCAGCGGCTACTACAGATACGACGCGGGCTACACGCCCGACTTCGCGGGCATCGCCGACTACACGGGCCGCGTCGTTCATCCGCAGCACTGGCCCGAGGACCTGGACTACAGCGGAAAGCGCGTGGTCGTCATCGGCAGCGGCGCGACGGCGATGACGCTGGTGCCCGCGATGGCGAAGACCGCCGGCCACGTGACGCTGCTGCAGCGCTCGCCCACGTACGTCGTCGCGCGCCCGGCGCAGGACCCGATCGCCCGCAGGCTGCGCCGCATCTTCCCGGCCGGGCTGGCCTATGGGCTCACGCGCTGGAAGAACGTGCTGCTGTCGATGTACTTCTTCCGCCTCGCGCGGCGCAAGCCCGACTACGCGAAGAAGATGATCCTCGGCGGCGTGCGGCAGGCGCTGGGCCCCGACTACGACGTCGCCACCCATTTCACGCCGCGCTACAACCCGTGGGACCAGCGCCTGTGCCTGGTGCCCGACGGCGACCTGTTTGCGGCCATCAACGCGGGGCGGGCCTCGATGGTCACTGATCATGTCGAAAGCTTCACGCCGCGCGGCATCAGGCTGAAGTCGGGCACGGAGCTGGAGGCCGACATCGTCGTCACCGCCACCGGGCTCGAGCTGGAAGTGCTCGGCGGCGTGCAGGTGGAGGTGGACGGCCGCCGCCTTGAGCCGGCCGCAACCTTCAACTACAAGGGCCTGATGTTCAGCGACGTGCCCAACCTGGCTTCGTCCTTCGGCTACACGAACGCCTCGTGGACGCTCCGGAGCGACCTGACCTGCGCCTACGTCTGCCGCGTGCTCAACCACATGGAGAAGCACGGCTGGAGCCAATGCACGCCGCGCAACGCCGACCCGGCGCTGGCGCCCGAGCCCTGGCTCGATTTCTCCTCGGGCTACGTGCAGCGCTCGATCGGCAAGTTTCCGAAGCAGGGCTCGCACGCGCCGTGGCGGGTGTACCAGAACTACGCGCGCGATCTGCTGAGCCTGCGCTTCGGCTCGGTGGCGGACGGGGTAATGGAGTTCTCGAACCGGCGTGCCCGCTAGCTGGCGAGAGGCGCGTGCGCGGGAGAGAGCAGGGTGTCGAGCTCCGCCCACAGCGGATCGCATTGCCCGGCCCTGAACGCGGCGGCCCTGAAGGTCGGATGCTCGCCGTGGTACGTGTCCCAAAGCGCGCGATGGCCGTCGGCCACGCAGGCGCGCACGTTGGCCAGCCGGTCGGCGGCCTTCACCAGCAGGGCCAGTTCCTCGTCTCCCTTGACCTGCGCGAGCGCGGCGTAGGTCTTGGCCTTGCGCTCCTTGCGGTTGGCGCCGGGCGCGTCGGTCAGCAGCACGACACAGGCGGCGACGAGTTCGCCGAAGCGCGAGCGCACGTCGGCCACGGTGGCGGCCGTGTCCTCGACCACGTCGTGCAGGTAGCCGACCACGCGTGCCCGGTCGCCGTAGGGCTGGAGCAGGGCGGCGACGGCGTCCAGGTGGTGCACGTAGGGATGCGTGCCGTATTTCTGGTCGCCATGCATCTCGACGGCGTAGGCGCGGGCGGCCTCGGGTGTGGATGAAGTACTCGTCATTCGGTGTCCTTTGTTTTTCCATTCTGCCTTCGTGGCGGCGCGCCATCATTGGCACCGGCGGCCGCCGGAAAGCGCGGTCAATGCGCCCGAGGCCCGTCGATGGCGGAATGTTTTCGGCGCGGGCGCCTGAGCTTCTCAGGCGCGTCGTTTCACCAGCAGCCGCTGCGGCCCCTGGCCTTCGGCGCCAAGCCGGTCGAGCGGGTTGCGCAACTTGCAGCGGTCGATCGACAGGCAGCCGCAGCCGATGCAGTCGTCGAGGGTGTCGCGCAGCTTCTGCAACTGCGTCATGCGTTCGTCCAGCTCTGCGCGCCACGAGGCCGAGAGCCGGGCCCAGTCCTCGCGGCTCGGCGCGGCGGATTCGGGGAGGGTCGCCAGGGCAGCGCCTATCTCGGCAAGCGAGATACCCACCCTCTGGGCTACCCGCACGAAGGCCACGCGCCGCAGCACCGTGCGCGGATAGCGTCGCTGGTTGCCCGCGGTGCGGGTACTGGCGATCAGGCCCTGCGCCTCGTAGAAATGCAGCGTGGACACGGTCACGCCGCTGCGGCGGGCGACCTCGCCGACCGTGAGCGTGGGGGAGATGCCGGCTCGTTGAAGTGCGTCGTTCATGGAAGAGAAAAACCTCTTGACCTCAGCTTTACTTGAGGTTTGAGAATAACTTCCAGCGCGCGGGTCCCGTGCGCATCTTTTTCCACAAGGAATCCGCTTCATGTCGCACGACACCATCGCTCCATCCTCGCCTTCGTCCTCGCTCTCCGCTTCCGGTCCTGTTTTCCGGGTCGACAAGTTCGCGGTGCCAGCCGAAGCACGGCCGGCTTTCATCGCGCAGATGCAGCGTATCCAGCAGACGCTGCGCAACCTGCCGGGCTGCCTGCGCGCGCATGTGCTGGACCAGACCGGCGGAGCCAGCGAGTTCAACGTCCTGACGCTGGTCGAATGGACCAGCGAGCAGGCCGTGGGCTCGGCCACCGAGTTCGTCAAGAAGAAGTTCGCGCAAGAGGGCTTCGATCCGGTCGAGTTCACGAAGAAGGCGGGCGTGCGCTCCGAACAGGGCTTCTATCGCATCGCCTGACAACTTCCCACTGACAGGCATCGCACGGGTTGACAGGCACCCGCGCACGCTTCGATACTGAACCTCAAGGTTCATCATCACATCAAGGAGACCCCTATGCAGAAGATCGTTCCCTGTCTCTGGTTCGACACCAACGGAGAAGAGGCGCTGAATTTCTACAGCGGCATCTTTCCGAACTCGCGCGTCACCGACACGCTGCTGTGGGGCGACGCCAACCCCGAGCGCAAGGGCTCGCTGCTGACCGCGACCTTCGAGCTCGACGGGCAGGAGTTCATGATTCTCAACGGCGGCCCGCAGTACAAGTTCAACCCGGCCATCTCGATGTTCGTGCCCTGCGAGACGCAGGCCGACGTCGACTACTACTGGGACAGGCTGCTCGAAGGCGGCGGCGAGCCGGTGCAGTGCGGCTGGCTCACCGACCGCTACGGCGTGTCGTGGCAGGTTGCGCCCAAGGCCATGATCCGCATGTTCCAGGACAAGGACCAGGCCAAGGCCAACCGCGCGATGCAGGCCATGATGAAGATGGTCAAGCTCGACCTCGCCGAGGTGCAGCGGGCCTTCGACGGCAAGTAGAAGGCCGAACGCACAGCGGCTACACCAGCCGGTGGATCGCCTTCTTGCGCCACACCAGCTGGTAGTACGCGGTCTGCAGCAGCAGCATCGCGCCGAAGGTCACGGGGTAGGCCACCCAGATCCCGTCGAGCCCGATGCGGTGGCTCATGGCCCAGGCCACCGGCACTTCCACGCCCAGGATGCAGAAGATGGAGATCAGCGTGGGCACCAGCACCGAGCCGCTGGCGCGCATGATCCCCGACAGCGCCGAAGCCATGCCGAAGACCACGAGGCTCCACAGCATGATGTGCAGCAGCGTCTGGGCGATCTCGATCACCGGCGCGCTGGTGATGAAGAAGCCCATCAGCGGACGCGAGAACAGGTAGCCCAGCAGCACCAGCCCGCCGGTCAGCACCAGGTTCATCAGCAGCGCCGTCTTCGCGATGGCGCCGAGCCGGTTGGCGCGGCCCGCGCCGATGGCCTGCGCGCCGAGGATCGACGTGGTGATCGCGATCGAGATGGCGGGGAATTGCACGTAGGCCACCACCTGGTTCACCGCGCCGTAGGCCGCCGTGGCGTTGGAGCCGAAGCCGTTGACCATCGACAGCAGCACCACTTCGGCCAGCGCCACCACGATCATCTGCACGCCCGTGGGCACGCCGATGCGCAGCACGGCCTTCAGCAGGTGCGGCTGGATGCGCAGGCTGCGCAAGAACGCCGCATCGGGCGCAAGCGGACTCTTCTGCTGGCGCAGCCGAAAGCCGAGCCAGGTGGTCGCCACGATGAAAGACAGCACCGACGCCCACGCGCCGCTCGCCACGCCGAGTTGTGGAAAGCCGCCCCAGCCACGGATGAGCGCGGGCGTGACCACCAGGCCGATCAGCGTGGAGATCAGCAGCGTGAAGAGCGGCGTGACGGTATCGCCCACGCCGCGCAGCATCGCGGTGGCCAACAGGAACAGGAACACGCCGGGCATCGCGATCAGCATGATGCGGGCATAGCGCGTGGAGTCGGCCAGCACGTCGGGCGGCGTGCCCAGCGCGGCCAGCATCGGCGTGGTGAACGCGCCGCCGAACACGGCGATCACCAGTCCCATCAGCACGCCGACGGTGAGCGTGGTACCCGCCACTGCCTTGGCCTTGGCGACGTCGCGCGCGCCCCATGCCTGGCCGATGAGCACCGAGGCGCCGGCGCCCAGGCCGATGATGAAGGCGATGAAGAAGAACATCACCGGGAAGAAGCTCGACACCGCCGCGAGCGCGCCGACACCGAGCATCTGGCCCACGTACACGTTGTTGAGCGTGCCGGAGAGCGACTGGAGGATGTTGCTGAGCAACATCGGCGCGAGGAAGAAGAGAAAGACCTTCCACAGGGGCCGCGGCGCGTTCACCGGTGCCACGGGCACGCCCTGCAGGCCGCTTTGGCCGCCACCGGGGCTGCTGCTGCCGGTGCCGGTGGCGGTCGTCTCTGTTGTCGTTCTCATTGACGGTTCCAGCCGGCGGCCGCGAGTTTCTGCAGATGGGCGCGCACGTCGGCGGGCCAGGGTTCGGTCAGGTTGGCAAAGCGCTGCTCCTCGCCGGCGAAGAGCGCGCGGGTGGCTTCCTCGAAGCCGGGCAGGTTGCCCGCGATGGCGGTCATGAAACGGTAGGCGGCTTCTTGCGCGGCGCGCACGGTGTCGCGCTCGGCGTTCACGCGGCGCGCGTCTTCCACCAGCTTGCGCAGCGCGACCGATGCGCCGCCGGGCTGGCGTCCCAGCCAGTCCCAGTGACGCGGCAGCAGCGTGACTTCGCGCGCGACCACGCCGAGCTTGGGGCGGCCCACGCCGCGCGGCGCATCGTCGCGATGCGGCTCAGCCTCGGGGTAGCGCAACTCGGGCGGAAGCTCGCGCATGTCGAGATCGAGCTGCGTGCCGGTCTGGTCGTCGAACACGAGATACGGACCGGGGTCGTCGCGGCGACGCAGTTGCTCGAGCACTTCGGCCTTGCTGCCCTGTGCGACGCGCTGGAAGCCGAAGAACACGGTCAGGGTGGTTGTCGGGGTGTCGGAAGACATTCGGATGTTTGTTTGTTCCTGGGGGGTACCAAGCGAAACGAGGTGCGTAATCTACTCGCTGCCGCGCTTCGGTGCGCGTCATCTCGTCGCCATGTGTCGCGCATGCGCTCAGGGTGTGTTGTAGCCGTTCGCGCCGAAGCATTGAAGCTCTTCCTGCCATAGCGAAAGAAGCTTCTCGAGTTCGGCCTTGCGATCGAAGCCGGGGTCCTCGCGCTCCTTGACGCGGTCGACCACCTCGAAGCTGAAATACTCGGCGCCGTGCGCGATCCAGTCCTGCCCGAGCGTCTTGCTGCGGTGGGAGCGCATGTTCAGCTCGAAGCGTGCGCGGTTCATGGCGCCTTCGACGTCGAGGCTGCCGGCCACGTAGACGCGGCCGCTGATCTTGTTGCGGATCGCGTAAACGCCGGCGGGGCGCGGGGTTTCCTTGTATTGCCGGATGAGGGCGCGGCGGTTTTCCGTGGACAGGTTCATGTTTCAAATATTACCCGGGTTAAATTAAAGCAGCAATACATCCGGGTAAAAACAAGACTCAGCCTTCCCTTAACCGCCGCCAGCCGCGAACCACACGCCGGTTCAGTGCCCGCACTACGCGCCAGGGACGGCTTTGTCGAACGAAGTCAAGCACGCGGTCCTTCCAGGCCTTCCAACGCGGATACCAGCGGGCGAACCACGGAATGCGCATCAGCGGCCCTTCGACCAGCTGGAAGATCCGCGCCACGATGGCCGTGCCCACCAGCTTGGCCAGCACCAGCACCGCAAGGGCGGTCGCTGCATGACCACGGCTGAAGAGAAAGAGCGCCAGCACCTTCACCGGCAGCAGCAACAGCACAGGAATGAAGAAGGCCAGCAGCGCGCCCCACGGTGGAAGCCGGCGCAGCCTTGCCTCGAGCGCGGCCCAGAGGGGAAGGCGGGACAGCCGCGCGGCAAGTGCCGCCAGCGGTTCCCAGCCCCACTCCTCGAAGAGCAGCAGGGGAACGATGAGCGCGGTGCCGACGGCGCGGAGCAGGGCACGCAGTACGCGCAACAGGCGCGCGAGGATTGTCATCGCGCAAGGGTAAGGCAAGGCGAGCACCCGGCCATCAGCTGACGGGCAGTGGCGCGGATTCGAATGGCCGCGTGCCCCCCCGGAAACACTGTTCCAGCGCGCAGGAAGCCAGTGGAAAAGGCCCCGACTGGGTAGAGCGAGGCTATGGCAAAAGACATGTCAAGCGGTGTCCTCGAGGCTCCTGCGCGCGGGCATTACATGCGATGCTCAAAGGGAGAATTACTACTTTTGCTTGACACGAATAGTCAATCGCAACAGGATGCAACCAAAGTAATCAAAAAAGTTGAAGCTCAAAATCTGAGTAGAAATGAATTAACTTTTGGAAACGAACAAGATGAGCTAGTTGTCAAAAAGGGGCTGAAATGGAAAGCGATCTCGACATTTCGTTGACAGATTCAAACAACTCCGCTAGGAAATACAACAACCCTGGCCAGTTCGGCGGACTACTTTCACCGTCCGCGGATACCCTCCCGTGGCCCGATTTTCTGACCGGGCAACAGACCAAGCCCGTGCGCGTTCTTCTGGTCGATGACGACCCCTTCGTGCGTCGCGTCATCGCTCAGGAATTGCTTGGCGATCTGCGCATCCAGCTCGAAGGGCAGGCCGGCACGCTGCGCGAAGGACGGCGGCTTCTGATGCAGCACGAGTTCGACGTGCTCATGGTCGACATCCGCCTCGGAGACGGCAGCGGTTTCGAGCTGATCGAGGAGGCCAAGCGCCATCGCAGCGCGGCCGAGATCATCGTCATTTCCGCCCTCGAAGACGAGCCCCAGGTGCTGCACGCCTTCGAGCTCGGCGCCTCCGGCTACCTGGTCAAGAACGCGTGGTTCCAGAGCTATGCGCAGGCCGTGCTGCAGGTGGTCAATGGCGGTGCCGCCATCACCCCGCGGCTGGCCCGCAGGCTGCTCGTGCACCTCGACCACAAGCGCTCCAACGTGAACCCGGTGCGCCCGCCGGACAGCAAGGCGACGTTATCCGCCAGGGAGCGCGAAGTGTTGCGACTTGTAGCGACGGGCTATGTAACCGAAGAGATCGCATTGCAGCTGACCATCAGTGCCCAGACGGTTAACGCACACGTCAAGAACATCTACCGCAAGCTGCACGCCCACACCCGCGCGCAGGCCGTGAGCTTCGCCTCCCACCGGGGACTTCTGTAGGCCATGCCATGCTCGCGCCGCAGGTCCTTCAGCTTCCGCATCTTCTGGAAGACCAGTTCGTGTGGTTGTCGATCGGCTCCTGGTGCGTGCTGCTCGTCTGGCTGCGCCAATATGTCTCGCGCCGGCGGCTGCTGGCATGGGCCGCGCTAGCAGGCGCGCTGCACCTGACGCCGGTCGCCGCGCAGGCCATCAGGGCAGGTTCCGCCGTCACCGTCATGGCCGGCGACGTGCCATTCGCCTTCTGGGCACTGCAGGCGGTCAACGTGCTGGTGCTGGGAATGATCCTGGGCATCTGGTACGTCTCGCAGCGGCGCGCCGTGCGGTTTCGCCAGGCCGAGGCCGTGATGGCCGAGCGCCGCCGCATCGCTAATGACCTGCACGACGGCGTTGGCTCGAGGCTGGTGGCGTTGCTCGCCAGCCAGGACCCGAAATCGGGCGGCCCCGACAGCCTCTCGATGGCGCTGCAGGCCTGCCTGCTCGAACTGCAGATGACGGTGGACGACCTCGACGACCAGGGCGACAGCACCGTCGTCGAGCGCCTGGGCCACCTGCGCTACCGGCTGCGGCCCGCGTTCGAGCGCATGGGCGTCGCATTCGAATGGAGCGTCTCCGCCGAATCCGAGACTTTCCCGATGCCGGCGGAAACCGCGTCGCAGGTCTGCCGCGTGGCGCAGGAAGCCTTGTCGAACGCCTTGCGCCACTCCCGCGCGAGCCGCGTCGAGCTGCGCGTCGCGCCGCACGCCCATGGTCGCGCGATGGTGCTGGAAGTGCGCGACAACGGCAGGGGGCTGGGCGCGCCGCCCGTGTCCGGCAGCCTGGGCAAGGGACTGCGCAGCATGCATTCACGAGCCGGGGCAATCGGCGCCGAGCTCGACATCAGCCCCGTCGCGCCGCACGGCCTGTGCGTGCGCCTCGTGGTGCCGTGCGAGGCGGAGGCAAGGCTGGAATTCGAAAGCAAGCTGTAACACGCCCGCCGGGTTACCCGGACCTGATGCCGCCTTCGCCTATGGCAAACTCCCGCGCTTTGCCAGGGACGCGCTCAAGACATGCAGAAAATCATTCGCCAGCTCGCCGTCGAGATCAAGGTCGGCGAGAACCAGGTGAAGGCCGCCGTCGAACTGCTCGACGGGGGCGCCACGGTTCCATTCATCGCCCGCTACCGCAAGGAAGCCACCGATGGCCTCGACGACACCCAGCTGCGCGAACTTGAAGCGCGTCTTTCCTACCTGCGCGAGCTCGAGGACCGCCGCGTTGCCGTGCTCAAGGCCATCGACGAGCAGGGCAAGCTGACCCCCGAGTTGCGCGCCGCCATCGAGCTGGCGCCCACCAAGCAGGAGCTGGAAGACCTCTACCTGCCGTTCAAGCAGAAGCGCCGCACCAAGGGCCAGATCGCCCGCGAGTTCGGCATCGAGCCGCTGGCCGACAAGCTGCTGGCCGACCCCACGCTCGACCCCGCCGCCGAAGCCAAGGCCTTCCTGCAGCCCGCCACCACGCTGGACGACGGCAAGCCGGGCCCCGATTTCTCCACCGTGCCGCTCGTGCTCGACGGCGTGCGCGACATCCTCTCCGAGCGCTGGGCCGAAGACGCCGCGCTGGTGCAGAGCCTGCGCGAATGGCTCTGGAGCGAAGGCCTGCTGCGTTCCAGCCTCATGGCCGGCAAGGACGAGAACAACGCCGACGTCGCCAAGTTCCGCGACTACTTCGAGTACGACGAGCCCATCGGCCGCGTGCCCTCGCACCGCGCGCTGGCCGTGTTCCGCGGTCGCGCGCTCGAGATCCTGGACGCCAAGCTGGTGCTGCCCGTGGAGCCCGAGCCGGGCAAGCCCAGCATCGCCGAAGGCCGCATCGCGCTTCACCTGGGCTGGAGCCATTCGGGCCGCCCGGCCGACGACCTGATCCGCAAGTGCGTGGCCTGGACCTGGCGCGTGAAGCTGGCGCTGTCCACCGAGCGCGACCTGTTCACCCGCCTGCGCGAAGACGCCGAGAAGGTCGCCATCAAGGTCTTCGCCGACAACCTGCGCGACCTGCTGCTGGCCGCGCCCGCCGGCCCGCGCGTGGTGATGGGCCTGGACCCCGGCATCCGCACCGGCGTGAAGGTGGCCGTGGTCGACTCCACCGGCAAGCTGGTCGAGACCGCCACCGTGTTCCCGCACGAGCCGCGCAAGGACTGGGAAGGCTCCCTGCACACGCTGGGCAAGCTGTGCGCCAAGCACGGCGTGAACCTGATCGCCATCGGCAACGGCACCGCCAGCCGCGAAACCGACAAGCTGGCCGCCGACCTCATCAAGCTGCTGGCCAAGATGGCCGCGCAGGCTGGCGCGCCCGAGCTGAAGGTCGACAAGGTGGTTGTGAGCGAGGCCGGTGCCTCGGTGTACTCCGCCAGCGAATTCGCCTCGCAGGAAATGCCCGACGTGGACGTGAGCCTGCGCGGCGCAGCCTCCATCGCGCGCCGCCTGCAGGACCCGCTGGCCGAGCTCGTGAAGATCGACCCCAAGAGCATCGGCGTGGGCCAGTACCAGCACGACGTGAACCAGAGCGAGCTCGCCCGCACCCTGCAGGCCGTGGTGGAAGACTGCGTGAACTCGGTGGGCGTAGACCTCAACACCGCCAGCGTGCCGCTGCTCAGCCGTGTGTCGGGCCTGTCTTCGAGCGTGGCGAAGGCGGTGGTGCGCTGGCGCGAAGCCAACGGCGCCTTCTCCACCCGCAAGCAGCTGCTCGACGTGACCGGCTTCGGCCCCAAGGCTTTCGAACAAAGCGCGGGCTTCCTGCGCATCCGCGGCGGCGCCGACCCGCTGGACATCACCGGCGTGCACCCCGAAACCTACCCGTTGGTCGAGCAGATCATCGTCAAGACCGGCAAGCCCATCGCCGAGCTGATGGGCCGTGCCGACATGCTCAAGACGCTGAAGCCCGAGCTCTTCGCCAACGAGAAGTTCGGCGTCATCACCGTCAAGGACATCCTGGGCGAACTCGAGAAGCCCGGCCGCGACCCGCGCCCCGACTTCAAGGTGGCGCGCTTCAACGACGGCGTGGAAGACATCGCCGACCTGAAGGAGGGCATGGTGCTCGAAGGCACCGTGAGCAACGTGGCTCAGTTCGGCGCCTTCGTCGACCTCGGAGTGCACCAGGACGGCCTGGTCCATGTGAGCCAGCTGAGCCACAAGTTCGTGAACGACGCGCGCGAGGTCGTGAAGACCGGCGACATCGTCAAGGTCAAGGTGATGGAAGTGGACGTGGCGCGCAAGCGCATCGGCCTGTCGATGAAGCTCGACGCCGCCCCGGCCCGCCGAGACGGCCCGCGAGACAACCGCTTCGAGGGCGCAGGACGCGGCCAGCAGCAGCACGGGCGCCGCGACAACTCGCCGCAGCCGTCCGGCCAGATGGCCAATGCCTTTGCCAAGCTGCAGGGGCTTCGCAAGTAGGGCCTGCCAAGCGGTCGCCCACCCATTAAACTAGTCATCTAACTAGTTGAATGGGTGGTCTGCCATGAAAACCTGGCCAGTACAGGACGCCAAGGCGCGTTTCAGCGAATTTCTCGAGGCTTGTCTGGTCGACGGGCCACAGATGGTGACAAAGCGCGGCGCCGAAGCTGCCGTGCTCGTTCCGGCTGCGGAATGGCGGCGCCTGCACGCCACCGCCAAGCCCTCGCTCAAGGATCTGTTGCTTTCGGCAGAAGCCCGCACCGAATTCCTGGTTCCGCAGCGCGGCAACGCGCGCAGGCGCCGCATCGCGCCAATGCGCTGAGGCCGGCATGTACCTGCTGGACACGAACGTTATTTCCGAACTCCGCAGACCCCGCCCGCATGGCGCGGTGCTCGCGTGGATCGCCCCCATCCCAGACAGCGACCTGCATCTTTCCGCGGTGACGCTCGGAGAGATCCAGGCCGGCATCGAACTCACGCGCGAGCAGGACGCAGCCAAGGCCGACGAGATCGAGCAATGGGCGGCAATGGTTGCCGCGTCGTACAACGTGCTGCCGATGGATGCGGAAACCTTCAGGCTCTGGGCGAAGCTGATGCATCGCAGTTCGGACACGCTGTACGAGGACGCGATGATCGCGGCTACCGCCAGGCAGCACGCGCTGACCGTGGTGACCCGCAACGTCAGCGACTTCGCAGGGTTCGGTGTCGAGGTGCTGAACCCATTCGAGCAGGCGAAAGCATGAAAGCCCTGCGCATCTACGCCGGCCCCGCGGCCCGCAAGCACATCGAGCAGCACGGCCTGCGCCCGCAGGACGTGCGCACCATTCCCGGTGCGGCCGGCGGGCCGAAGGGGCTGATCCTGGGGCCGCTGGACCGGTTCATCTTCGGGCGCTGGCTGCCGCAGTCGAGCCAGCAGGTGCACCTGGTGGGCGCGTCGATCGGCGCGTGGCGGCTGTCGACGGCCTGCCTGTCGGGCTCCGACGCCGCCTTCGAGCGCTTCGAGCACGACTACGTGCACCAGCAGTTCGAGGTGCCGCCGGGACAGAAGAAGCTCAGCCCGCGCCAGCTCAGCGAGCGTTTCGCCGAGAGCCTCGAAGCCTTCTACGGCGGGCGCATCGGTGAGGTGCTGAGCCATCCGCGATACCGGCTGCATGTGGTGACATCGCGCGGGCGCCACATCCTCGGGCGCGAGGGCAGGGCGCGCACGCCGGTGGGCTACCTCGGCGCCTTCGCCACCAACAGCCTGCGTCGCAAGAGCCTGGGCGCGTGGCTGGAGCGCTGCGTGTTCTCCACGCCGGGCGCGGCCCTGCCGTTTGCCACGCGCGATTTCCGCACGCGCCAGCACGCGCTGAGCGAGGCCAACTTCAACATGGTGCTGCAGGCCTCGTGCTCCATTCCGTTCCTGCTGGCGGCGGTGCACGACATTCCCGGCGCGCCGCGCGGCGCCTACTGGGACGGCGGCATCACCGACTACCACCTGCACCTGGACTACCAGCCCGCCGACGAGGGCATCGTGCTGTACCCGCACTTCCAGCAGGCGGTGGTGCCGGGCTGGCTCGACAAGGGCCTGCGTTGGCGCCACAAGGCCAGCGGTTTTCTCGACCGCATGGTGGTGCTCGCGCCCGACCCGGAATGGGTCCGCACGCTGCCCAACGGCAAGCTGCCCGATCGCAAGGACTTCATTCACTTCGCGAACGACGCCCAGGCGCGCATCGCCGCATGGGGCCATGCCACGCGCGAGGCGCGGCGGCTGTCGGACGAGTTCGAAGGCTGGCTTCAGCGCGACGGCGTGCCCGAGCTGCTGCCGCTCTGACCCACCGGCGCCGCCAGCGCCAGGGGCGCCGCGCAGTCGAGGATGTTCACTTCCACCGCGTCGCCGACCTTGAGTTCGGCGCCCGCGGGCCATCGCCCCGTGCCGATCGAGCGCGAATGCACGCCGCCGTTGCGGTAGCGCACCACGGCATAGGGTGCGGCGGCACCGCCATCCGCGCCGCAATCGCGATCGGCCGTGGCGACCAGATCGCTCGCGTGCCCGACGCTGACGACCTGCGCGGCCCGCCAGCCTGCTGAGCGGTCGAAGGAATGCGCGTCGAAGGCCGAGCAGCCGCCCAGCATCAGCGCCCAGAGGAGGACTGCGCGCATCACGGCACCTTTCCTGTCGCAGCGATCACCGCCGTGGCCTGGATCTCGACGCGGTATTCGGAGTCGATCAGCTTCGCCCCCACCGTGGCGCGCGCCGGCGTGTGGCCGGCGGGTACCCATTCGTCCCACACCGAGTTCATCGCGGCGTAGTCGCCCACGGTGCGCAGGTAGATCGTCACGCTCACCAGGTCCTGCTTGGTCGCGCCCTGCGTGGCGAGCAGGCGGTCGATGTGGCGAAGGATCTCCCGCATCTGCCCGGTGATGTCGAGCGAGGGGTTCTCGGCCACCTGGCCCGAGAGGTACAGCAGGCGCGCGGCGCCCAGGTCGACGGTCACCATCTCGCTGAAGCGGGGGCCCATGTCGTGGCGGATGATGTTCATGGCGATGCGGGAGAAATGGAAGAAGACGAGACGATGGCAGGTTGCGGCGCATTCCACCAGCCGCCGCCCAGCGCCTGGAAGAGGGCGGCCGCGTCGGTCAGCCGCAGCGCGCGGGCCTGCACGAGATTCAGCAGTGCCTGCTGCTGGGCCTGCTGGGCAATGCGCAGCGAGAGCGCGCTGGCATCGCCCAGCCGCACCTGCGCCTGCGTGCGCGCCAGGCTCTGCGAAGCCGTGCGCTCGGCCTTCACCGCCGCCTGCAGCGCGCGGGTGTCGGCATCGATGGCTTCCAGCGTATTGGCCACGTCCTGGAAGGCGGCGAGCACCGTCGCGCGGTACTGCGCGGCTGCCTGGTCGAAGGAGGCACGCGCGGCTGCCTCGCGGTGCTTGAGCGCGCCGCCGTCGAAGATGGGCTGCGTCACGCTCGCGGCCACTGTCCAGAAGAGCGATGACGACTTGAACAGGTCCGCCAGCCTGTAGGCCGACGAGCCGTACGAGTTCACGCCCAGCGTCACGTTCGGCAGCCGCGCCGCGACCGCCACGCCGATGGCGGCGCTGGCTGCCTGCAACTGCGCTTCGGCAGCACGCACGTCGGGGCGGTGTTCGACCAGGCTGGAAGGAAGGGTCAGCGGCAGTTCCGTCGGCAGCTGCAGCGCATCCAGATCAAACCGCGCCTCCACGCCCTGGCTCGGGAAGCGGCCCGCCAGCGTGGCCAGCAGGTTGCGCTGCTGCGCCAGTTGCCGGTCCAGCGGCGGCAGCGTGGCCTCGGTGGCGGCCAGCGCGGCTTCCTGTGCGTCGACGTCGGCCGGCGCAACCTGGCCCAGCGTCAGTTGCTTGCGATAGGCCTGCAGCACCTCCTTCTGGCTCGCGATGATGGTCAGCGTGGCGCGTTGCTGCGCACGCAGCGAGGCTTCGGTGATCGCGGCGGTCACCACGTTGCTGCTGAGCGTGAGCTTCGCGGCCAGGTTCTGGAAGCGCTGCAGCTCGGTTCCGGCCTCTGCTCCTTCCACCTGCCTGCGGGTGCCGCCGAACACGTCGGGCGTGTACGACACCGTCACCTGCGCCGTGTGCAGCGTGTACAGGCTCGCGTTGGACGACACCGGGCTCGCCACCGCGCTGGCCACGCGCTGCCGCGTGGGCGAGTAGCCCAGCGCCACGCTGGGCCAGAAGGCGGCACGATCGGCGGCTTCGTTCTCCTGCGCCGCGCGCAGGGCGGCGTCGGCCGCCTCGATGGTCGGGTTGCCGGCAAGGCTCAGCGTGACCAGCGCGTTCAGCGGCTCGCTGCGGAAGGCCTGCCACCATTGGGCCGGCACGTCGAGTTCGGGCGAGAGGCGCGGCAGCGGCACGCCTTCGGCTTCCTTGCTTGCAGGTGGCGCGGGCGTGTATTGCTCGGGCAGGTTCAGCTGCGGGCGGGCGTAGTCGGGGCCGACCGCGCAGCCGGCCAGCAGCATCGCCGCGATGCCGGCCGCCACGGGCGTCGCCAGGTTTGTCTTCTTCGTCGTCATTGCTTGTTCTGCTTTCCTAACGGTCGCGCCGCGAGCGCGTGCCCCAGCCCTTGCGTTCGAACACGCGTTCCATCGCGAAATACAGCGTGGGCAGGATGAAGAGCGTCAGCAGCGTCGACACCACCAGCCCGCCGACCACCACCGTGGCCAGCCCGCGCTGCACGTCGGTGCCCACGCCGGTGGCAAGTGCGGCGGGCAGCATTCCCACCGACGCCACCGTGGCCGTCATCAGCACCGGCCGCAGCCGCTCGGTCGCGCCTTCGAGCACCGAGGCCTGCAGCTCCAGGCCTTCGCCGCGCACGCGGCGGAAGTTCGCGACCATGATGATCCCGTTCTGTATCGAGACACCGAAGAGCGCGATGAAGCCCACGGCCGTTGCCACGTTGAGCGTTTCACCCGCCACGTGCACCGCGATCAGCCCGCCCAGCGTGGCCATAGGCACCACGCCGAGGATCAGCGCCACCTGCCGGATCTTCCCGAACTGGAAGAACAGCAGCACCGCCATGATGCTCACCACGATGGCCAGCGACACGCTCAGCCGGGCCTGCGCGCGCTGCTGGTTCTCGAACTGGCCAGCCCATTGCAGGCGGAACTTCGTGGGGTCGAACTTCACTTCCTTCGCGATGCGCTCGCGTGCCTCGTCGAGGTAGGAGGCGAGATCGCGGTCGCGGTTGTCCACGCGCACCGTGATCTGGCGCTCGTTCATCTCGTGCGAGATCGTGCTTTCGCCGGTCTGCAGGCGGATGTCGGCCACCTGCGCGAGCGGCACCTTGGCCCCGCTGGAGCTGTTGAGCAGCAGCGAACCGATGGCCTCGGTATTGCCCTTGGCGCTCCTGGGCATCTTCACCGACACGTTGTAGGTGCGGTTGCCCGAGTACACGGTGATGACGGGCGCGCCGCCGATGCCGGTCTGGATCAGGCTGGCCACGTCGTTCGCGTTCACGCCGAAGCGCGCCGCCGCCTCGCGGTTGAGCTGGATCACCACTTGCGGAATCGGCGGCTCCTGGAACAGCGACGCCGAGGCCGTGCCGCGCACCGTTTCGAGCAAGTCGACGATCTGGTTGCCGATGCGCCGGCTTTCCTTCAGGTCGTCGCCGTAGATGCGCAGCACCAGCGGGCTGTGCGCGCCGCCCACGGCGTCGTTCACGCCGTCGATGATGGGCTGGCTGATGCCCACGTCGAAGCCCGGCATGCGCGCGAAGCGCTCGGTCAGGGTGCGCACGAAGTCGGCCTTCTTCACCCCGGCCGGCCACTCGCCATAAGGCTTTAGGCCCACCGGAACCTCCATGTGAGAGGGCGTCCACGGGTCGGTGCCGTCGTCGTTGCGGCCCAGCTGCGTCACCACGTACGAGACTTCCGGGTATTCGAGCAGCACGTGCCGCAGCTCGGTCGCCATCTCGCTGGCCTTGTCCAGCGACAGGCCCGAGGGCAGCTGCACCTGCAGCCACAACGCCCCTTCGTCGATGTCGGGCAAAAATTCGCGCCCGGCCGTGGCACCCAGCACCACCACCGCGGCCAGCGCCGCCACGCTCAGCCCGTAGGCGATGGCCGGCACCTCCAGCAGCCGCGCCAGCACCCGCCGGTACGCACCGGTGAGCCACACCAGCGGCTTGTTGACGAAGGGCTTGCTCGGCTTGCGCAGCGCCACGTAGGCCAGGCTCGGAATGAGCGTCAACGCGCAGAGCAGGGCACCCACCAGCGCGTAGCCGACCGTGAAGGCCATCGGCTTGAACAGCTTGCCCTCGGCCCGCTCGAAGGCGAAGAGCGGGAAGTAGGCCGTGATGATGATCAGCGTCGCGAAGAAGATCGGCCCCGACACATGGCTCACCGTCTCGAGGATGTTGCCCTCGGTGAGCGTGGCGTGCGGTTCTTCTTCCCGGCGCCGCAGGATGGCCTCCATCACCACGATGGCGCCGTCCACGATGATGCCGAAGTCGATCGCGCCCAGCGAGAACAGGTTGGCCGGCATGCGGGTGAAGTGCATCACGATGAACACCGTCACCAGCGACATCGGAATGGCCACGGCAGCCACCACCGCGCTGCGCGGGCTGCCCAGGAAAAGAATGAGCACGAAGCACACCAGCGCCATGCCTTCGAGCACCGTGTGCGTCACCTTGTCGACGGTGAGCTTCACCAGGTCGTCGCGGTCGATGTAGGGCACGATCTTCACGCCCATGGGCGCGAGCTCGGCCTGCAGCTCGTCGATCTTCTTGTGCACACCCTCCAGCACGCGCGAGGGGTTCTCGTACTTGAGCATCAGCACGATGCCCTCGATGGTGTCCGGATTGGTGTCTTTGCCCAGGATGCCGCCGCGCTCCTGGTGACCGAACTGCAGCCGCCCCAGGTCGCGCACCTGCACCGGCGAGCCGTTGCTCTGCGCCACCACCACCGTGCCCAGGTCGTCCAGCGTGCGGATCTGGCCGATGCCGCGCACCACGTAGCTCTGGTCGCCGCGCGCGATGCGCCCGCCGCCGGCGTTGGCGCTGTTGTTGTTGATGGCCGTGACCACGTCGTTGAGCACCAGCCCGTACTTCTGCAGGCGCGCCGGGTCGAGCTCCAGCTGGAACTCGCGGGTGAAGCCGCCGAAGTTGTTGATGTCGACCACGCCCGCCACCTGCTTGAGCGCGGGAATCACCTTCCAGCGCTGCAGCTCCGACAGTTCCATCAGGTTCTTCGTGTCCGACTCCAGCGTGTAGCGGTAGATCTCGCCGGCCGGCCCCGCCACCGGCCCCAGGCCGGGCTGCGCGCCCGAGGGCAGGCTGACCTGCCCGATGCGCTCGGTCACGCGCTGGCGCGCGAAGTAGTCGTCGGTGCCGTCCTTGAAGGTCAGCGTGATCAGCGACAGCCCGAAGGTGCTGCTCGAGCGGATCGAGGCCAGCCCCGGCGTGTTGCTCAGCGCGCGCTCCAGCGGCGTGGTGATCTGCTGCTCGATCTCCTCGGCGGCCAGGCCGTTGACCTGCGTGGTCACCTGCACGTTCACGTCGCCGAGGTCGGGGTAGGCCTCCACCGTCATCTGCGTCCATGACCACGCGCCGAAGAGCACGAGCGCCACCGACATCGCCCAGGCCAGGTGCCTGCGGCGGAAGAACTGGGTGATGATGAGATTAATCATTCAGCAGCACACCGCCACGGACCACCACGCGCTCGCCGGCGGCCAGGCCGCTGCGGATGCGAACCTTGTCGCCGTCTTCCCGGCCCAGCTCCACCGTGCGGCGCACGAAGGTCCAGGGCTCGGCCTCGACGAAGACGCTCACGCTGTCGTTGTTCATCAGCAGCGCCGATGCCGGCACCTGCGGCTGCGCGCCCTGCGGCACGCCCAGCACGGCCGTCGCGTACATGTTGGGCTTGAAGATGCCTTCGGGGTTGGCGAACACGATGCGCGCGCGGGCGCGGCGCGTGTCCGCGTCGAGCACCGCGCTCACGAAGGCCACCTTGCCGCTGAAGCTGCGCCCCGGGTAGGCCGCCAGCGTGACCACCACGTTCTGCCCAGGCGCGACCGTGCCGACCACGCCCTCGGGCACGTTGACCGTGACCCAGACCGAATCCAGGTTCGACACCGTCATCAGCACCGCGTTGGCGTCGTTCAGGCTGGAGCCGGCGGCCGCGTTCAGCGCCGTGACCGTGCCGGACGTCGGCGCGACGATCTTCAGCACCTGGCCGGCCTGGGCGCCGCTCGCGTCCGCGCCCAGGCTGCGCAGGCGCGCTTCGCTGCGCTGGAGCTCGGCCTTCTGCTGGGCGACGCTGCTGCTGGCGGCTTCAACGTCCTTCGCGGCGTTGGAGCCTGCCTCGTTCACGCCGCGCGCGCGCACCAGCGCGCGCTGCGCGAGGTCGAGTGCGTCGCGAGCCTTCTGCGCGTCGGCCACGGCCTGCGCGAGGTCGGGCGAGCTCATCGTCGCAAGCACCTGGCCGCGCTTGACGGTGTCGCCCAGGCGCACCTTCAGCTCGAGCAGCCGGCCGGTCAGCGGCGGCAGGATGTTGGCGGTATTGGCCGGATTGGCTTCCACCGTGGCGGGCAGGCTCACCTCGTGCGGCAGCGTGTCCTGGCCGACCGTGGCGACCAGCAGGCGATCGCGCAGCGGCGAGCCGGCGGGCACGCTCAGGCGGTTGCCCTGGCGCACAAGCATCGGCGCAGGAGCGGCGGCCACCGGGGTGGCTGCATGGGCGGTGCTGTCGAAGGAATCGACGCACAGGGCCGCGCAGGTCATCACGCCGAAGACGATGCGCGCGGGGGTGATCTGGTAGAGGGATTTCTTCTTCATCACGATACGGATCTCGCGGGACGGGCGCGCCGTGCACGGGACGCCTTCCCATGCCCTCGATCCGCTCCCGTCTCCTGCCGGGGAGCGTAAGAAATGGCGCCTGAAGAAGCCCCCAAGAAATCCTGAAGAAATCTTCAGGATCGGCCTTCGGCGGCCCCGATGGCCGGAAGTCAGGAACACGCGGCATGATCCGCGCCATGAGAATTCTGCTGATCGAAGACGACCGCAAGGCCGCGCGGCTGCTGGCCCGGGGCCTGCAGGAAGAGGGCTTCGTGGTCGACGTGGTGCACACGGCGGAGGAGGGCGACGAGGAGGCGTTCGTCGTCGCCTACGACCTGATCGTGCTCGACTGGATGCTGCCCGGAAAGGACGGCCTCACCCTGTGCCGCGACCTGCGCCAGCGCGGCTGCAAGACGCCCGTGCTCATGCTCACCGCCCGTGATGCGCTGAGCGACCGCGTGGCCGGCCTCAACACCGGCGCCGACGACTACCTGACCAAGCCCTTCGCCTTCGACGAACTGCTGGCACGCGTGCGCGCGCTGCTGCGCCGCTCCGAGCTCGTGCGCCCGATGGTGCTTGCGCTGGCCGACCTGAGCCTAGATCCGATGAGCCAGCGCGTGCTGCGCGGCGGCATGGTGCTGGAGCTGACCCACAAGGAGTTCGCGATCCTGCAGATCCTGCTGCGCCACGCTGGCGAGGTGGTCAGCCGCTCGCGCCTGGCCGAGCAGGTGTGGAAGGACGACCTGATCGCCATCGACAACCTGATCGACGTGCACATCAGCAACCTGCGCCGCAAGGTCGATGCGCCGCCGGCCGCGCCGCTGATCCAGACCGTGCGCGGGCGCGGCTTCAGGCTGGCGCTGGCGGACGACGGCAGCGCCAACGGCGGCGGAAGCGTCGCGCATGCTTAGTTTTCGCAAGCGGCTGGCGCTGGCGCACGTCAGCGTGATCGTGGTGGTGATGGCGGTCGCCGCCTTCGGCTCGTACCTCGTGTTCTCGCGCAACGTGCACCGCGAACTCGACGCCGCACTGCTCGCGCTGGCCGAGACCGAAATGGGCATGCTGCTGTCGGCCGGCGAGGGCGACACCGTCATCGTCCACGAGGCCCCGCCAGGCCCTGGCGCCCCCTCGTTCGTGCGGCTCGACCGGCTGGTGCAGATCGTCGATGCCGATGGCCGCGTGCTCGCGCGCAGCAGCAACCTCGGCGAGGCGCAACTGCCCATTCCGGCCGCGCTGCGCGAACGGCTCGCGGCGGGCGAGACCGTGTTCGAGACGCTCGACGGCTACGGCGAGGAACCCACGCGCATGGTCTCGGTGCCCGTGCCGGGCCGCGCCTCGCTGCTCGCGGTGCAGGTAGCCGGCTCGCTGGACGACGTGAACCGCACCGTGGCCATGGCCAGCGCGCTGTTCATCATCCTCGGCGGAGCGCTGCTGCTGGCGCTGGGCGCAGCGGGCGCGCTCATCACCCGGCGTGCCTTCGGCGCCATCGACGACGTGGTGCGGCAGGCTCACCGCATCGGCGACGCGAACCTCGGCGAAAGGCTGCCGCACCCCGGCACGCGCGACGAGATCGGCCGGCTGGTGGACACGCTCAACGACATGCTGGCGCGCATCGAGCAGGGCATGGAAGCGCAGCGGCGCTTCACGTCGGATGCCTCGCACGAGCTGCGCTCGCCGCTGTCGCGCCTGCGCACCGAACTCGAGCTGGCACTGCGCAGGCCGCGCGAACCGGCCGCATACGTGGAAACGCTGCGCTCCTCGCTGGAGGAGGTCGAGTCGCTCACGCTGCTGGTCGAAGAACTGCTGGTGCTGGCCCGGCTCGACGCCGGCCAGGAGCGCGACGCGGTGGAAACGGTGTCGCTGAACCAGCTCGCCGAAGAGGCCCTGAGGCGCCTCGAACCGCTGGCGCGCGAGCGGCGCCTTGCCCTGTCGCTGGCCCCCGCGCCGCCCGTGGCTGCGCGTTTCGCCCGTGGCGCGGCCAGCCTCGCGCTGGCCAACCTGCTCGACAACGCCCTGAAGTTCTCGCCGCCCGACACCACCGTTCGCGTGAGCCTGCGCGCAGATGCGGAGGCGAACGAGGCCGTCATCACCGTGGCCGACAGCGGCCCCGGCATACGCGGGGATGAAATGCCGCACCTGTTCGAGCGCTTCTACCGGGGCGCGACGGCACGCTCGGACGAGAAGACACCGGGCCTGGGCCTCGGGCTGGCGCTTTCGCAGGCCGTGGTGCACGCGCATGGCGGGCGGATCGAGGCGGCGAACGAGAGCGGGGGAGGGGCGCGGTTCGATATGAGGTTGCCGCTGGCGGTGCCGGGCAAACCCTGACCGGATGGGCGGATGGCGCTTCGAGAATGGCCCGGTCCATTCCCGAAACGACGCAACGAAAGAGCCTTCGCCGCCATGTCCCAAGCCACGCTGTCCCGCCGCCGCTTCACGCTCGCCACCGCCGCCGCAAGCCTCGCCTTGCCGTCCTTCGCGCAGACCGCATGGCCCACCAAGCCGATCCGCGTGATCGTTCCGTACACGCCCGGCGGCTTCACCGACCAGATGGCGCGGCTGGTGCAGGTCGGGCTGCAGACGAAGCTGGGACAGCATGTGCTGGTCGACAACAAGCCGGGCGCCAACAGCCTGATCGGCGTCGATGCGATCGCCAAGGCGGTACCGGACGGCACGACATTCGGCGTCGTCATCGCGGCCTATGCGGCGAACACCACGCTGTACCCCAAGCTGCCCTACGACCCGCGCAAGGACCTGACGGGCGTTTCACTGATGGGCGTGTCGCCGCTGCTGGCGGCCGTGAACGTCGATGCGCCTTTCAAGACTGCGCGCGAGCTCATCGACTATGCGCGCGCCAATCCGGGCAAGGTGAGCTTCGGCTCCTCGGGCAACGGCTCGGCCGCGCACCTGACCACCGAGCTGTGGAAGTCGTTGACGCAGACCTACATGATCCATATCCCGTATCGCGGAGCGGTGCCTGCGCTGACGGACCTGATGGGCGGGCAGATCCAGCTTTTGCGCCGACGGGCCTCATCAACCAGGCCAAGGCCGGAAAGGTTCGGCTGATCGGCGTGGCGGGCGACAAGCGGCTGGCGGCGGCGCCCGATGTGCCGACCTTCATCGAGCAGGGTTTCGCGGGCTTCACCGGCAGCACCTGGGCCGGCATGCTGGCGCCGGCGGGCACGCCGCGCGACATCGTCAAGCGCATGTCGGAAGAGGTGGCGCGCATCATCAGGAGCGACGACACGCGCGCCAAGCTGGATGCGATGGGCACCATTGCGGCGGGCAGCACGCCGGAGGAATTCGATGCGTTCATTACCTCCGAAACGGCGAAATGGGGAAAGGTGATCCGCACCGCGGGCGTGAAAGCCGAATAGCAGGCGCAGCAGCGCTTTCACGGTAATCCGGTCTTTCAAGAAGGCTTTCGAGGTCCGGAAGGTCATTCGGATGGCGCTGCACGGATAGTGCGGCCCACTGCAGGGCAATCGAGAATTTCACTGCCTCAAAAGAAGGCACGGGTCCATCCGCGCTGAATCAGCAACAAGAAGCGGCAGCGGTGGGTTTGTGAAATCCAAATCGATACCCTGGAGACAAATCTTGAACAAGACGAAGATTTCCGGCTTTCATGGAGCAACACGGTGGTCGCGGCGGCTGCTTCGGCCATTCCTCCTGGCAATGGCGTGCGGAGCGTTCATTTCGTCGGCACACGCGGCCAACGATATTTCCGGCACGCTCATCAGGACCTGCTCCAACCAGCTGAATGGCTCCCGATATGCCGATGCGGTGCTGGACGATTTCCGCGGCACCCGCTTTCCTTCGCCCCGGACGGGCGGCTTCACGGTCACGTCCGTCGAGCAGGTCTGGCTCGCGCTGCCGGCCTATTGCCTGGTCAAGGGAACGATCCAGCCGACTTCTCCGGGCGGCGTCGATCCGGCGGTGAAGGACCCGAGCTACCGCGTGCCAGACATCAATTTCCAGATCTATGTCCCGTCGCAATGGAACGGCAAATTCGTGCAGCTCGGCGGCGGCGGATTCGCCTGGAAGAGCGATGTGGTCGCCAACGGCATTCAGACCAATCTGCAGTATTCGCCCTCGCTGCAGGGAATTGCGCTGTCGAATTACGCGGTGATCCTCGCTGACGCAGGCGTCGGCGATTCGGGCAAATCCTTCGACCCCGAATTCGTGCAGGCCGGCAGGAAGCTCAGCGACGTGGCGAAGCAGGAAATGGTGAAGAACTTCGGGCAAGACTCCATCAAGAAATCGCTGGACGTCGGGCTTTATCTATTGAAGAAGCTCACGGGCAGCAAGCCGGCAGACACCTATTTCGTCGGCATTTCCACCGGTGGCCGGCAGGCGTTGAAGGCCATGGCGAACTGGCCCGACGCCTACGACGGCATCGTCGCCGGAGCGCCGCCCGTGGACGAGACCAATCTGCTCAAGACGATTGAAGTGCCCGCGGTGGTCAACGACTGGGTGGTCAACTGGAGCAGCGCCTCGGCGATGATCACCAGCCTCTTCGGCCAGCAGGTATCGCAGCAGACACTGAGCGACGGGCTGGGTGCGGTCTCGCGGCATCTGGCGGACGTGGCGATCGAGTCCGGCGCGGACTATGACGGCTACAACAGGCTGCTCGACGAGCTCGCGCCCGTCTGGAACGTGCAGCCGCGCGAACTCCTTGCGTTCTTCGACGAGGCCGCAAGCCAGAGGAAGGCGGGCGGCAAGGGCAAGAAAATCATCATCTACCAGGGCACGTCGGACTTCCTGGTGCCTTGCACCCAGGCCGGCGAGTTCGTCAGCAAGCTGGCGGCCTTGCCCTCGGGCGGCAAGGTGACGGCGGGCGACATCAAGGGCTCGGTGCGCGCCTATTTCATCGAGGACTACAGCCACGGCTTCTACAACACCAACTCCCTGCTCAAGCGGCTGGGACTGACGCCGCTGCAACTGGCCTGGAATGCCGTTGCGGACCTCGACAACTGGGTGCATGACGACCAGGCCCGCCACGGTTCGCCGTCGCTCGCGAGAAACGCGACGGGAGAAATTCCGGCGAATCAGTCGCTGAGCGCCTGGAAGTGCATCGCGACTCCCTGATTCGGCGAGCGCCGCCGGCGCTCAGGATCAGGCCGCCAGCACCAGCACCTTGAACTGGCTGGGCACGATCCGCATGCCGACGATGTTGCAGCGGTTCTGCACCGACAGGCTGGTCATGCGCGTGCACGGCGTGCCTTTCAGCAGCACGGTGAAGGCGCCGGTGATGTGGCGCGAAGGCCCCATCACCGTCTGCGACACCACGCCCATCAGCACGCCGGCGTTGTCGCCGTTGGTGATGGGCGTCACGGTCGCCAGGTTGTGCGCGGGCGTGCCGCCGTAGAGGATGTTCCAGGCGTTGGGGATGGCGGTCGGTCCCAGCGCGAAGTTGGGATAGGGAATCGGCAGCGCCGGCGGCGTCTTGCAGACATCGGGAAAGGCGAGATCGACGCCCATCATCTGTGCATTGGCGAACATGGCAACGGCTCCTTCGGGTCAACCCATGTGGATCTGCTCGGCATCGACCTTGACCAGCCCCTTGCTGGTCAGCAGCGTGTTCTTCGAATGCAGGCGCAGTGTCTGCTCGGCCTGGATGTCGAGCTGGCCGGCACGCACCTGTTCGACCTCTTCGGTCAGGCGGAAGCTCGAGCGGGTGAGCAGGTTGAGGCGATCCAGCACCACCTCGCAGGCGCGCCCGACGAAGCGCGACACCAGCACGCTGAAGCGGATGCGGGAGCCCCGGTAGTCCATCTCACCGATCTCGCAATGGGCCTGCCGGGCCTGGGCGCGCCACTCGGGCGACTGCATGGCGATCGAGGTGTCCGACTCCAGCGCCATGGGGCCGGCGCTATGTGCGCGGATACCGCCCGAGCGCGACACCAGCGTCAGGTCGCCGTCCACGGCGAGCGTCGCCTGCCGCGGGTCGGCCTGGACGACCACCGCGATGACGAAGCTCTCGCCCTGGCGGGTCGAGGTGATCAGCACCGTATCGCCCGGCGCAGGCAGCAGCAGGCAGCTGGCAACGCGTCGGCAGCGCAGCGATCCCTGGCCGTCGTCGAGGCCGACCTCGAACCAGAGGTCGCCATCGCCGGCGATCACCGTCGCGGTCCGCGTGCCGGAGTCCGCGCGCGCCGCATTGGAAGGGCGCTGCATCAGCGGATCCAGCACACCTTGCGTTGCATGGTGTGCTGCGGCGAACGTGTCGCCGGCGGTGGTCCGGGTGGAGGTCATGGGTTGTCTTTCTTGGGGCGGCGGCCATGGACGTCGCGGTCCAGGCGGGATGCGCGCTCGGGCTGCTCCAACGTCACCTTCTCGGCTTCGTGCAGCGCAGGGTCGCGGTCCAGCGTACCCAGGCGGGTGCTGAACCTGGTGCCGTCCAGGTCGGCGCGATGGAACACGGTGCGCAGGAAAGCGGCGTCGCGGAAGTCGGCCTGCACCAGCGAGGCGTAGGAAAAATCGGCGTAGTCCAGGCGGCTGCCGGCGAATGAGGCCTGCCCGCAGTGCGCGCGATGGAAGACGCCTTGCTCAAGCTGCGCCTGCGAGAAGTCCACGCCGTCGAGGTGGGCGTCGACCCAGATGCTGTTCTGGAAGTGGCCACGCCGCGCATCGGCGCCGCGCAGGTCGGCCTCGGGAAACAGGCACTGCATGGCCTGCGCCCCTGCCAGCACCGCGTTGCGCAGGTCGGCGCCCTTGAAGTTGCACTGCGTGAGGCGAGCATCGCGGAACCGGCACGCCGTCAGCACCGCATCGATGAACTGGCAGAGGTGGAACTGCTGGCCGGAGAAGTCCTGACCCGCAAGATCCGCTTCGCTGAAGATCGCGTTCGTGAAACTGGCTCCGGCATAGCGCGTGCCCGTCAGCGTTGCGCGAAAGAAGATGGTCGACGAGAAGGCCACCCCATTGAAGGACGCGCCCGTCAGGTCGCACTCGGAGAACACGGCCTTTTCGAGGCTGACATGGTCCAGGCAGGCGTTGTGCAGCTTGCTCTGGTGGAAGTTCGCCTGGTCCATGAAGGCCTCTTCCAGCCGAACGCCCGACAGCGTGCAGCCGCTGAAAACCGAATGCGGCATGGAGGCCGAATCCAGCACCGCGCCCTGCAGGCTGCACTCGTGGAAGGCGGCGCGCGTCAGCTCTGCCGCCGGCAGCCGCGACTGGTCGAAGCGGCATTTCTCGAAGATGGATTCGCCCAGCTGCGCGGCATCGGCCTGAATGCCCCGGAAGCTGCATTCGCTGAACACGCCGCCGCGCAGGTCGATGCCCCTCATGTCCATGTCGCTGAAGTCCTTCTCGCGGATCGGCTCACCATTGCGGACCTGGGCTGCCAGCGTCTCGGCGTTCACGCTCTGCCCGCCTCGGGGCGCCGGGGCAGTGTCTTCATCTGGTCGATGTGGGCGCCCAGGGTGAGCGTGCCGGGGCTGATGAGGACCTGGGCGACATCGGTACGGAACAGGTTGGCCTCGCCCAGGTCGGCATCGACCAGGCAGGCCTTCTGGAGGTTGGCATTCATGAGATTGGCGAGCCGCAGGGAGGCACGCGTGAAATCGGCGCGGATGAACAGGCTGTCGGGCGCCGCGGCCGCGCGCAGGT
The DNA here is from genome assembly GCF_056867935.1 of Variovorax sp. TLI9-5A. Lineage (NCBI taxonomy): Bacteria > Pseudomonadati > Pseudomonadota > Betaproteobacteria > Burkholderiales > Comamonadaceae > Variovorax > Variovorax sp. TLI9-5A. The sequence goes on from NZ_CP200310.1 coordinate 3,647,578, forward strand.
CCGCGCCCTTGAGCGACGCGGAGGAGAAATCGCAGGTGTCGAGCGTGGCCCGCCTGAAGTTCGCACCATCGAGCGGCAGCTCGCGCAAGGTGCAATGGACCAGCGTGGCGTCTTCGAAGTCGGCCTCGCGAAGATCGGTGGTGCCGACGAAGCTGGTGGTCTTGAGCAGGGCTTGCCTGAACCGGATGCCCTTGTGCAGCGGCGTGTGGGCCCAGCTGCAGGCTTCGATGGCAGCGCCGGAAAAATCCACCGACTCGAATTCGGCCTGCACGAACAGCACCTTTTCCAGGCGTGCCTCGCCGAAGTCGCAGCGCGCCAGCCGGCAGCGTTCGGCCATGCTCAAGTAGCTCAGGTCGGCGCGCCGCAGGCTGCAATCGACCAGCTCGATTCCCTGCAGCAGCAGATGGCTCCACGTCGCTTCGTCGAGACAGCAGCCGTCGAGGCGCAGCTTTTCCATCTGCGTGCGCTCGAAGCGGGCCTTCGCGAAGTTGGTGTTCTCGCAGCGGGCGAGGCTGAGGTTGGCGCGCTCTAGGTTGCAGCCCGTCAACGAGGCCTGGCGCAGGTCGGCGCGCACCAGCACCGCTTGGCTCAGGTCGGCGCCATCCAGGCGGGTGCCCTGGAGGAGGGCGGCTTCGAGCAAGGTCTGGTGCATGCGGGCGCCTCGCAGATCGAGGCCCGACAGGTCGCAGCCCGTCAGATCCATGGCGGACAGATCGCGGTCCGAGGCCATGGCGGCGAGCACGCGTTCGCGCGCCTGCGCATTCTGTTCGGCGGCCATCGGGTCGGCGGCGGCCTGGTGGTGGGCCCCCATGCGGTACAGCGCCAGCATGTCCTTCTGGCCCCGCTGTCCGAGGGCCTGCAGCTCGGCATGCTCGGCGGCGCTCATGGCAGGGGTGCCCGTGGCCGCGGCGATGCCGCCCAGCCCCTTGACGATGGTTTCGGCCTCGAATTTCGGTGGGCCCTTGAGCTGCGCGTTCTGGCTTTCTTCGATGATCCGGCTGCTGTCGAAGCCCGCCTTGCGCGATTCGGATGCGTTGTCGCGGGCCGCCTTCGCGACTTCCTGCCTGGCTTCCTCCAGCTTGCGTTCCTGTTCGCGCTGGTAGGCGCGCGTTTTCTCGATGAATTCGGGCAGCTCGGCCAGCGTGGGCATCTTGTCGAAAGGCTTCGGCAGGGGGCGTTCCCGGAAATGGCGCGGCTTGTGGCCGGCCTCCAGGCCGCGCGCCGTCAGTTCGGCGCGCAGGCGCTCGCCCTTTTCCTTTATGTTCCTTGCCAGGATCGATTCGCGCGCGTCGATCTGGTCCAGCCAGGGGCCGATGGCCGAGGCCGGCAGCAGTTCCTCGTCGAGGAGCGCATGGATCGCGCCTTTCTCGAGGTTGCAGCGGTTCTCGAAGACCTTCCCGTAGTGGGAGAGGGGGCGCGGCGGGCTGTCTGCCGCCTCCATCGCCGGCATGACGTGCGTGATGTCCGCGGCATCGTCTTCGGCGATGAGCGTCTCGCCGTGATGGATCAGCATGACCTGCGCCACATGCGGGAAGAACCAGGCGGTGGTCAGCCGCAGCGGTACTTCTTCCAGCGCCAGTGGCTGCGCGGACTTTCTTGCCACGAAGCCGCGTGCGCGCAGGTCCGGAAGCCGTCCGCGCAGCACCGCATGCTCCGGGTGCATGTTCCAGATCTCGTAGGGCGCGGCCGCGGGGATGGACAGTTCGTCGCTCCAGCGTTGTTCCGGAGCCGCTGCGTTGAAGAACTGCCAGTCCATGTCGCGCGCGAAGCCGGGATAGAGCGTCTCGCGCCACTGGTCGCCGTAGTCCGTTCCCAGCAGCTTCATGCGCTCGGGCAGATCGACGTCCATCGCACCCGGGCAGGCCGGGGCCGGACGCCGGTCGGGGCGGTCCATGCCATGGCCCGGGCGCTCGACGTTGGGAAGCCGCTGCACCAGCAGGCCGTTGACCATCTCGGGTGCGTAACCGATGCCCGCGGGGTTGGCGGCAAAGCCGGGGCCGCCGAACGCGTGCTGCCAGTCGAGGCGCATGGTGTCGAAGGCCTGCGGCTCGGTGGCGCGGCCGTCCAGCCAGTAGCGGTCGCCCGAAACGAGGAACTGGCGCCGCAAGCCGCCAACGCGCAGGTCGACCGCGCAGCGTGTCTTGTCCTGCTGGTGGCAGGTGTAGGCCTGGCCGCTCACCAGGAACTCGGGCCGCAGCTTGGGAATGCCGAGATCGATCGCGGACTGGTTTCCCACTTCGGCGGAGACGGTCTTCCAGAGCTCCGTCTCCGGCAGCAGCACGCCCCCTTCGCCGAGGGTGTGCATGCCGATCACGGTGATCGCCAAACGCTGGCTTTGCCCGCGCAGGAAGGGCCGCGTCAGGACGCTCAGGCGCAGGGGTTTGATGGTCTTCACGGCTGGATCAGCGCCTTGCGCCGCGGATTACCAGCGGTGTGCGCGTGCGGTCGATGGCTAGCCGTGACGGGTCTCGTGGGTCCTGCAGCAGATGAATGTCGGGCCGGCCCGCGGAGAAGTGGGCCAGCAGGTCCTCGTCGATGAGCGTGCGCAAGGTGGTCTGCTGCTCGATGCCTGCGGCATCGGTGTAGGCGACGCCCAGCTGCACGGCCGTCATCCGCTGTCCGACGGGACCGCGCCGGGAATAGCCGCTGGGCGAGCGCAGCACGGAAACCGCGACGCCCTGCAGCGGGCGCCCGTCGGCCTGCAACTGCTGCCACAGCCGGCCTTCCTCGGCATAGGCGCGATGGCTCATCAGCGATATCGAAAGCACGATCCCGGCGAGCGCGATCACGCCCAGGCTGACGATGCCGAACACTCCCCACAGAACGATCTCGAGCACGCTTTCCACGCCTCAGAGCAGGACCTTGAGCGCCTGGATGCCGGCGCGCAGGCCGCCCGTCTTGATCTCCGTACCCACCAGCTGGATGAGCGCACCGGCATCCCCCAGCGACATGGCCTTGTTCTTCCACTCCGCGCCGACGGCCTCCATCTTCACGCCGATGGCCTGCGCCTGCACGCCCATGGCAGCCGTACGCACGGCCAGCACGCTCATCGAGACGCCCGAGACGTCCATGTTCAGGCCGATGCCGCCCAGGCGGAACCACCTCCAGTCACTGCTCTTCGAGTAGTTGTTGGTGTAGGTGGCGGAGTTGTTGGTGTAGTTGACCGTCAGGTTGTTGTACGTGTTCGACGTCGTGTTGTAGACGTTGGTGTTGATGACGTGCTGCGTCGTGTTGTGGATGTGGTTGGTCGTGTTGAAGGTCACGTCCGGCGAGGTATGCACCGTGGGGCCGGTCACCGTGGTGGTGGAGGGGCCGTTGACCAGCACGTCGTTCGACGTGTTGATGGTGTCGTTGCGGCCGTCGCTGACGAAGCGGATTTCCTTGCCGTCGATGGTGCCGTGGAAACCGCCGGTGATGGCCAGCTTTACGCCGCCGGTGATGGTGTCGTTCAGGCCGCCGCTGAGCATGCGCGTCTTGCCGCCCGAGATGGTCTGGTTCACGCCGCCGGTCACGGTTTCGGTGAAGCCGCCAGTCACGCTGCGGGTGTCGCCGCCGGTGATGGTTTCCCTGGCGCCGGCGGTGATGTCGCGCGTCTCGCCGTTCTGGTAGGTGGCCGACTCGTGGTCCTTGATGAGCGTGGTGCGGGTGCCGTCGGTGGTGTGGGTTTCGTCGGCTTCCACTTCGACGTCGAGGTTGCGCTCGGCATGCAGCAGGATCTGCTCGGCCCCCGTGCGGTCCTCGAAGCGCAGCATGTTGGCCTGGTTGGCCGCGCCGCCGGTGCTGGAGCGCGTGAGGATGCCGCTGGCCGTGGCGTTGGCGGGCAGCTCCCACGGCGGCATCTGGTCGCTGTTGTAGACGCGGCCGGTGATGATGGGGCGGTCGGGCTCGCCGCCGATGAAATCGACGATCACTTCCTGGCCCACGCGCGGCATGTGCATGGTGCCGTAGTTGGCGCCGGCCCAGCTGCTGGACACGCGCACCCAGCAGGAGCTGTTCTCGTTCGACTGGCCGTAGCGGTCCCAGCGGAACTGCAGCTTCACGCGGCCGAAGCGGTCGGTCCAGATTTCCTCGGGGCCGACCACGGTGGCGGTCTGTGGGCCGTTGGTGCGTGGGCGCGGCGTCTTGCGCGCGGGGCGGTAGGGCACGGAGGAGGGCAGCACGGTGAAGTCGAACTCGCACACCGATTCGCTGCTGCCGCCGGTCGAGTACTCGGGCTCCTGCAGGTCGTAGCGGGTCTCGGTGACGAGGTACTCGCGGTTGTCCGATTCGCGCGGGCAGTGCGTCATCTCGAACAGATAGCCAGGCGCCATGCCCACCACGTTGGTGTGGCCCGAGGCCAGCTCGTGCGCGCACTGCAGCTCCTGCAGGCGGATCTTGGCGTATGCATCGCCCTGCTGGTGCTCGGTGTAGCCGCCGAGCCATTCATAGACCTCGTAGGTCGAGTGCTCGTGAGGCTTGGGGTCCTGCTGCACGCTTTGCAGCGAGGCGCGCGACTTCCTGAAGTCGAAGTCGTCGAGCATCACGCGGCCGGAGGTGATCTGCTCGGTCACGCGCCACTGGTCGATGCAGGGCTCCAGCGCGTTGACGACGCGGTCGCGCGGGCGGAATGTGATGCTGGCGTGGCCCGGCAGCGGCTTGTAGCTGCCCGAGTCGTCGGCCAGCACCAGAAGGTGCGAGCCGTTGCTGTGCTCGAAGTGGTAGGCGATGCCTTCGTGCTCCATGAGGCGGCTCACGAAGGCGAAGTCGCTTTCCTGGTACTGCACGCAGTATTCCCAGTTCGGGTAGCTGCCCGTGAGGCGCTTCTCGAACTGGAAGCCGTACTTGCCCAGCACTTCGTCGAGCACCTCGGGCACGCTCTTGTTCTGGAAGATGCGGCAGTCGGTGGTGCGCGTGAGGTACCACAGCCATGGCTGCACCAGCGCGCGGTAGATGTAGTGGCGGCCGGTTTCGTTGGCGCGGCCCACGAGCTCGAAGCGCACCACGGTGCCGTTGAGGAAGCGCGGACCGCCTTCGTCGGCCAGCTCCAGCGTGAGCGAAGTGCCGAGCAACTGCTTCAGATCGAGGCTGAAGCTGCTGCTGACCATGTCCACCTCGAACTCGAAGAGCTGGGAGAGTCCTTCCTGTCCCCGCATCGAGCGGAACTTGAGCTGCTCTGTGCTCAGGACAGTGTGAACTTGGACGGTACGCTGCATTCGGAACTTCCCCTGACCCTTGGATTTCTGCGGTTGAGAAACCTTCGGTGACAGTCTAGAAATCCCTTATGTCACATAAATGACGTGAGGGGCGTCAAACAGCGTCTTTTCCCTCTGAAACACCGTCTGAAACGGTCACTGAAACAATGTGTAGAAGAAGCCCTTACAGGCCTCTTACGCGAGCCTTACATCGAGGCTTCGAGCATGGCCCTGTAGTCGCCGCGAGTGGCCAGGCGCGGGTTGGTCTTGTGGCAATGGTCGGCCATGGCGCCGTCGATGATCTGCTCGAACATCGCGGGCGTCACGCCCACCTCGGCCAGGCCCCTGGGCAGGCCCAGGCGCGAGTTCATGTCGCGGATCGCATCGCCGAGATCGCCGGCCGAATCGAGGTGCATGGCCTGCGCCATGCGCTGCAGGCGCTGTTCCTTCTGCACTGACTCGGCACCTGAATTGAAGTGGATCACCGCGGGCAGGAAGAGGGCGTTGAGCGTGCCGTGATGCAGTCGCGGATCGACGCCGCCCAGGCTGTGGCTCAGCGAATGCACGCAGCCCAGGCCCTTCTGGAACGCCATCGCGCCCTGCATCGAGGCGCTCATGAGGTTCAGGCGCGCCTCGCGGTCGCTGCCGTCCTTCGTCGCGCGTTCGATGTGGCCCCAGGCGCGCTCCAGTCCGTCAAGGCCGATGCCGTCGGCTGGAGGATTGAACGCGGCCGACATGAAGGTCTCCATGCAGTGCGCGATGGCGTCCATGCCGGTGGCGGCCGTGAGCTTGGGCGGCAGGCCCAGCGTGAGCTCGGGGTCGCAGATCGCGGCCTTGGGCATCAGGAACCAGCTGTGGAAGCCGAGCTTGCGGTGGTCGTCGACGATGACGATCGCGCCGCGCGCCACTTCGCTGCCCGTGCCGCTGGTGGTGGGCACCGCGATCAGCGGCACAACGCGCTCGGTGATGCGCGGCGAGCCGCCTTCGATGGTGGCGTAGGTCTTGAGCGGCCCCTCGTGCGTGGCCGCGATGGCGACGCCCTTGGCGCAGTCGATGGCGGAGCCGCCGCCCACGGCGATCAGGCCATCGCAGCGGCCGCTGCGATAGAGCTCCACTGCCGCACGCACCGCGGCTTCGGTGGGGTTGGAGGGCGTCTGGTCGAAGACCGAGGCTTCGAGGTCGGCGATGGCGTCGAGCGCCTTCTGCAGCACGCCTGCCGCGCGCACGCCGGCGTCGGTCACGATCAGCGGACGGTTGATGCCGATGCGCGCGCATTCGCTGGACAGCAGCTTGATCGCGCCGAATTCGAACTGGATCTGGGTGAGGTATTGGATGAGGGCCATGGATGTGGGGATGTCCCGGTAGGCACGGGGCAGTACGATTGCCGACCAGCCAAATCTAACAAGAGCGAACCGTCTTGCACACGAAAGAAACCCTTGCCGCTGTCGCGCCCGGAACACTGAGCGGCACCCGGCTCACGCCGAAGATGGCCAGCGTCGTCGAACGCATGGCCCGCGCCGGCCACCCGCCGCTCGACAGGCAGACGCCCGAAGAAGCCAAGGCCTCCTACGAGAAAGGCGCCGGCGTGCTCGAAGTGCCGAAGCCCGAACTGGCGCGCATCGAAGACTTCGCCATCGCGGCACGCGACGGCCATGCGATTCCCGCGCGGCTCTACGCGCCTTCATCGGCGGTACTGCCGGTGCTGATCTACTTCCACGGCGGCGGCTTCACCGTCGGCAACATCCGCACGCACGACACGCTGTGCCGGGTGCTGAGCATCAAGAGCGGCTGCGCGGTGATCTCCGTGGACTACCGGCTCGCCCCCGCGCACAAGTTCCCGACCGCGTCGAACGACGCATGGGACGCCTTCCAGTTCATCGCGAAGGAGGGCGCGAGCCTGGGCCTCGACCCGTCGAAACTTGCGGTGGGTGGCGACAGCGCCGGCGGCACGCTCGCGGCCGTCTGTGCCATCCTCGCGCGCGACGCGGGCCTGCCGCTCTCGCTGCAGATGCTGATCTACCCCGGCACCACCGCGCACCAGGACACGGCCTCGCACCGGCGCCACGTCGACGGCCCGCTGCTGACCAAGGCGATGATCGATTTCTTCTTCGCACAGTACGTCAACACGCCGGCCGACCGTGACGACTGGCGCTTCGCGCCGCTGCTGGCCGATGACGTCGACGGCGTGGCGCCGGCCTGGATCGGTTTGGCCGAGTGCGATCCGGTGGTCGACGAAGGCATCGCCTACGCCGACAAGCTGCGCGCGGCGGGCGTGCCGGTCGATCTGGAGATCTACCGGGGCGTGATCCACGAATTCATCAAGATGGGCCGGACGATTCCGGAGGCGCTGCAGGCGCAGGACGATGCGGCCCGGGCAATCAAGGAGGCACTACTGACACCATGAGCAACACGACAACAGCTACCGAACGCAAGGACTTCCGCTTCTTCCACCGCCTGCGCGTACGCTGGGCCGAAGTCGACATGCAGAAGATCGTCTTCAATGCCCACTACCTGATGTACTTCGACACCGCCATCGCCGACTACTGGCGCGCGCTGGCGCTGCCGTACGAGGAGTCGATGCATGCGATGGGCGGCGACCTGTACGTGCGCAAGGCGACGGTCGATTTCCGGGCTTCGGCGCGCATCGACGACGTGCTCGACGTGGGCATGCGCTGCGTGCGCATCGGCAATTCGTCGATGGTGTTCGAGGGCGGGCTGTTCCGGCAGGACCAGTTCCTCGTCGGCTGCGAACTGGTCTATGTGTTCGCCGATCCGGCGACGCAGACTTCGAAGCCGGTGCCGCCGGCGCTGCGCGAGGTGCTGCTGGGCTATGAAGCCGGCGAGGCCATGCGCACGATCGAGACGGGTGACTGGGCCACGCTGGGCGAAGGCGCGGGCGCGCTGCGGCGCGCGGTCTTCATCGAGGAGCAGAACATTCCCGAGGCGATGGAGTGGGACGAGCAGGATGCCGTCGTGCTGCATGCGGTGGCGCGCAACCGGCTGGGGCAGGTCATCGCCACGGCCAGGCTGCTGCCGGCCGAGAACGGCATCTCGCACATCGGCCGCGTTGCGGTGCACCGCAACCTGCGCAGCGGCGGCCATGGCGCGGCGGTGATGCAGGCGCTGGAAGACGTCGCCAGGGAGCGCGGCGCCAGCGTGGTCGCGCTGAACGCGCAACGCAGTGCGGAGCGCTTCTATGCGCGGCTGGGCTATGTGCCGCACGGGGACGGTTTCGAGGAGGCCGGCATTCCCCATATCGAGATGCGCCGGCCGCTTCGGTCCTCTTCTTCCTCTCAGTAGCGGCTCGGAGGATCGGGCACGTAGCCCGGGTCCGAGCCGGGGAACGGCGACGGACCCGCAGGACGCGGCCAGCGCGGCGGGGGCGGCACCGGGATCACGCCCGCAGCCACGAGGTTCTCGCGGCTGTCGTAGCGGATGCGGACCACCTCGTCGGGCGACGGCTGGGCGCGCTCGAAAGTCGTCTTGCCAACGTACGAGGTTTCGCGGCGGCCGTGAGCGGTGCCCAGGCTCGGGCTGGGCGCGGATTGGCGTGCCAGGCTGCCGGAAGATTCGGCGGCCGCAGCGGGAGCGGCGTTGTCGGCTGCGCCTGCCTTGGCCCGCGCGTCGCCCTGGTACGACGACGATTCGCTGCGGCGCTCGCGCTCGGGGCCATATCCTCCGTATCCACCGTAGTCGTCGCGGCGCGGGAATGGCGTGACCGGCGGAGGCGGCAGCTCGGGCATGCGCTCGCGGAACATCGCGACGCCGATCACACCCACATCGTCGGGCCGGCCGGTGCGGCTTGCATAGGAATTTCCGGCCGCGGCGAACTCGAAGGCGGCGATCTGCGAATCGCTCTTGCGCCACCCGGTGATGTCGCTGCGCTCGCGGGCGCTGAAGACGTAGCCGTTCTGCCCGACGCCAGCGGTTTCGCCCGTGACCACGTTGACGCCGTCCACGGACATCACGGCCATGATGCGTTCACCCATCGCGTTGCGTGCGCGGATGGCGTAGCGCGCGCCGGGGCGGCCGGCCACCCAGTATTCGCCGCGATGGCGGTAGATCGGCAGTTCGGCGCCGGTGCCGCGATCGACCACGCTGATCTGCATCAGCGAGCCGATGCGGCTGGACGGGGTGGAGGGAACATAAGGTCGTTCCGAGGTCTGCGCGCAGGCCGAGAACGAGGCCACGGCGGTCATGGCTGTCACGGCCAGGGCGGTGGAAAAGAGTCTGCGCTTCATGATGTGTCTTCCTTGCCGGAGTTGATCGGTGAAGGCTTGCACGGGCCGGCAGCGACAACGGGGTTAAAAGACGCGCAAAAAAATGGCGCCATCTGTTCGATAGCGCCAAACGCCCGCTTTCAGGGGCGTTGGGGGTAAGGGGAACGCAGGCTCAGATGTCTTCGAGCAGCGGATAAGGCAGTGGCTCGACCGTGAGCGCCGGGCCGTCGGCCGCACCCGCGCGCAGGCCACCGGCCTCCAGCGCGGCGATCTGCATGGAGATCAGCGCGGACCAGCCGCCATCGGGCGCCGGCGCGGCCTGCGCCACGGTGCCGACAGGCTGTTCGGCGTCGCCGGCGGCGAACACTTCCTGCCCCACGGACACCGGCGCATCGGCCTGGACGAGATAGGTGCGCCGCTTCAGCGTGCCGCGGAACTGGCTTCGCGCGACCACTTCCTGGCCGGGATAGCAGCCCTTCTTGAAGTTCACGCCGCCCACGGATTCGTAGTTGATCATCTGCGGCACGAAGGCATCGATGACCGGGGTGGTCAGCGTCACGATGCCGCTGCGTACCTCGCTCCACTGCCAGAGGTTGTCGTCCAGGGCCGGGCCCGCGGGCGCCGCGTGGCCGGCCGGGGCGATCCACAGCGCGCGCGGAACGCCGTCGGCGGGGTAGAGCGATACCGCGCTGACTTCGTCGCCGACGGCCGTGCGCTTGCCGGGCTGGGCAGCCCCATCGAGCCCGTTGGCGGTGAGCGCGGTGCCGGCCAGGCCGTAGAGGGCGACCTGCTCGGTCGCGTCGGTCAGCTTGACCTTGGCGCGCAGCACGTACATCGACAGCCGCTTGAGCGTGGCGGCGAGGATGTCGCGGCTGCACACCAGCAGGATCAGCTCCGGTTGCGGCTTGATGCCGATGAAACTCGCGATCACACGGCCCTTGGCGGTGCACAGGGCGGCCAGGCGGGCGTCGGAGGCGCCTAGCAGGGAAAAGTCCTGTGTGAGCTGGCCGTGGAGGAAACTGGCGGCGTCCGGACCTTCGGCACGGATCACGCCGAGATGGGAGAGGGCGGTCACCCCGTTGAGAACGACAGTGGTCATCGCTGAATTATCATGGCCGGGCCTGTTCCTTCGGGACGGCAGGGGCTCCAGCCCTGCGGTTCGCAAGGGCACCGATTTTTCGCCTGCAGCCGCCCACTTTTTTCTCCTTTTTTCCTCCGTCACCCCACATCGGATCCGTGCGCAGCTTCTTCCTCACGCTTTTCCTGCTCGTCGCCCTGGCAGCACTCGCGCTCGGCGGTGCCGGCCTCTGGTGGGTGCACCAGCCGCTCAGGCTGCCCGCGCCCAGCGTCGACCTGTCGGTCGAGCCCGGCACCACGCCGCGCGGCATCGCCCAGGCGGTGGCCGACACCGGCGTCGACGTTCAGCCGCAGTTGCTCTACCTGTGGTTCCGCGTCTCCGGGCAAGACCGCCAGATGCGCGCCGGCAGCTACGAGCTGGAGCGCGGCGTCACGCCCAAGCTGCTGCTCAACATCCTGGTGCGCGGCGAGGAGGCCACGCGCAGCGTGGTGCTGGTGGAAGGCTGGAACATCCGCCAGGTGCGCGCCGCGCTCGCCAAGGCCGACCAGCTCAAGCCCGAGAGCGTGGGCATGACCGACGATGCGCTGATGGCCAAGCTCGGCAAGCCGGGCCTGCACCCCGAAGGCCGCTTCTTCCCGGACACATATACCTATTCGAAGGGCTCGACCGACATCGCCCTGCTGCAGCGCGCGATGCGCGCCATGGACAAGAAGCTGGAAGCCGCCTGGGCCGCTCGCGCCTCCGACTTGCCGCTGAAATCGGCCGATGAGGCGCTTATTCTGGCCAGTATTGTCGAAAAGGAGACAGGCAAGGCCAACGACCGCGCGGAAATCGCGGCCGTGTTCGCCAACCGCCTGCGCATCGGCATGCCGCTGCAGACCGATCCGACCGTGATCTACGGCATGGGTGCTGCCTTCGACGGCAACCTGCGCAAGAAGGATCTTCAGACCGACTCCCCCTGGAACACCTACACGCGCGGTGGCCTGCCGCCCACGCCGATTTCCATGCCGGGCAAGGCGGCGCTGCTGGCTGCGGTGCAGCCGGCGCAAAGCAAATCGCTGTATTTCGTGTCGCGCGGCGACGGCACCAGCCAGTTCAGCAGTTCGCTCGACGACCACAACCGCGCGGTCAATCGTTACCAGCGCAGCGGCGGCGATTCCAAACCGAAGGCGACGACTCAATGAGTGACCAAGGCCTGTTTCTGACGCTGGAAGGCATCGACGGTGCGGGCAAGTCGAGCCATCTCGATGCGCTGGAGGCGCTGTTCAAGGCGCAGGGCCGCACGGTCGTCCGCACCCGCGAGCCCGGCGGCACGCCGCTGGCCGAAACGCTGCGCGGGCTGATCCTCGAAAAGCCGATGGACCCGCTGACCGAATCGCTGCTGGTGTTCGCAGCGCGGCGCGATCACATCGCGCAGGTCGTCGAGCCCGCACTGGTACGCGGCGACGTGGTGCTGTGCGACCGTTTCACCGACGCCACCTTCGCCTACCAGGGCGCGGGGCGCGGTTTCGACAACGCCGTGCTGTCGACCCTGGAGCAGTGGGTTCAGGCGCAGGCCGGTAGCCCAAAGCTGCTGCAGCCGCAAATCACGCTGTGGTTTGACCTGGCTCCCGAGATCGCCGCGCAGCGGCTGGCCGGCGCCCGCGTGCCCGACAAATTCGAAGCCCAGCCGGTCGAGTTCTTCCGCCGCGTCGCGCAGGGCTATGCGGACCGCGCGAGCGCCGATGCGCCGCGCTTCGTGCGCATCGACGCAAGCCAGACGCGCGAGCAGGTCTGGCAGCAGATCGAGTCCGAGCTGACGGCGCGCGGCGTGCTGGCCGGAGGTCGAGCCTGATGAGCGCCGAGGCACTGTCTCCCTGGCTGCGCCGGCCGCTGACCGAGCTGCTGCGCCAGCGCGGCCACGCCTGGCTGCTGCAAGGCCCGTCCGGCATCGGCCAGTACGAACTGGCGCTGGCCCTGGCTTCCGCCTGGCTGTGCGAGCAGCCGACGGAGGAGGGCACCGCCTGCGGCAATTGCCCGAGCTGCCATGCCATCGAGGTCCGCACGCATGCCGACCTCTGCTTGTTGATGCCCGAGGTGGCGATGCAGGAGCTCGGCTGGCCGCTCGACGAAAAGGCGCAGGCGGACATCGACGACAAGAAGCGCAAGCCCAGCCGCGAGATCCGCGTCGAGGCGATGCGCGACGCGGTCGGCTTTGCCCAGCGCACCAGCGCTCGCGGACGTGGCAAGGTGGTGCTGGTGTATCCGGCGGAGCGCATGAACACTATCACCGCCAATGCGCTGCTGAAAACGCTCGAAGAGCCGGTCGGCGACGTGCGTTTCGTGCTCGCCAGCGAGGCCGCCTGGCAGCTGCTGCCGACCATCCGCAGCCGCTGCCTGGGTTTCACGCTGCCCTGGCCGGAAACCGCCGAGGCCGAGGCCTGGCTTGCCGCGCAGGATGTGCCCGCTGCCGACGCAGTCGCCTTGCTGCGCGCCGCCGGTGGCCGGCCCAACGATGCGCTGCGGCTAGCTCGCTCGGGGCAGTCGCCCAAGGCGTGGGCGCTGCTGCCCAAGGCAATGGTGCGCGGTGACGTCGGGGCGCTGGCCGATCATGCGCCCGCGCAGGCTGTCGGCGCGCTGCAGAAGCTCTGCCATGACCTGATGGCTGTCGGCAACGGCGCCACACCCCGCTTCTTCGAAGCCGCCGACCTGCCGGCGGCACCGTCCCGGCTGGCGCTCGCGCGCTGGTCGAAGTCGCTTGCAAGCGCCGCCAGAACCGCGGAACACCCGTTCAATGCGGGCCTCATGCTCGAAGCGCTTGTGAGCGAAGCGCGAACCACCCTAAACTCTGCCGCTCGTCGCCGACCATGAACCAACCTGCCGCATCCGCTGCACCCGCAGCCAACCCCACACCCGCCCGGCCGAGCGTCATCCAGCTCGCTATCAAGGAAAAGGGCGCGCTGTACGCGGCCTACATCCCGCTGTTCGCCGAGGGCGGCATCTTCATTCCGACCACGCGCGAGTACCGGCTTGGCGACGACGTCTACGTGCTGCTGACCCTGCCGGAAGACCCGCAGCGCTATCCGGTGGCCGGCAAGGTGGCCTGGATCACGCCGTCGCGAGCCGCAGGCAACCGGGCTCCGGGCGTGGGCATCCGTTTTCCTTCCGACGAGAAATCGCGCCAGTTGAAGGCGCGCATCGAGGCGGCGCTCGGCGGCTCGATGGCCTCCGACCGCCCCACGCAAACCATCTGAGTTTTCCGCCCCGTCCTCGTGACGCGGAACTCGGTCGACGGCGCAACCTCCCATAGAGGCCCGAGAAGGGCATGCGCCGCGCACTCCATCATTTCCGATGTTCACAGACTCCCACTGCCACCTCACGTTTCCCGAATTCGCGGGCCAGATGCCGCAGATCCGCGCCGCCATGGCCGCGGCTCAGGTCGACCGGGCACTCTGCATCTGCACAAAGCTCGAGGAATTCGACGAAGTGCAGGCCCTTGCCGCCAGCTACGACAACTTCTGGGCGAGCGTGGGCGTGCACCCCGACAACGAGGACATCGCCGAGCCTTCGGTCGAGGACCTGGTTCGCCTTTCGGCGCGGCCGCGCGTGGTGGCAATCGGCGAAACCGGCCTCGACTACTATCAGATGGAAGAGCGCAAGGGCGGCCGCAGCATCTCTGATCTGGAGTGGCAGCGCGACCGGTTCCGCGTGCACATCCGCGCCGCCCGCCAGACCCGCAAGCCGCTGATCATCCACACCCGCGAGGCCTCGGCGGACACGCTGGCGATCCTGAAGGAAGAGGGCGAGGACGCCTCGCCCGGCGCGGCCGGCGGCGTCTTCCACTGCTTCACCGAGACCGCCGAGGTGGCCCGCGCCGCGCTCGACCTCGGTTTCTACATCTCGTTCTCCGGCATCCTGACCTTCAAGAAGGCGCAGGACCTGCGCGACGTGGCCGCCTTCGTGCCGCTGGACCGCATGCTGATCGAAACCGACAGCCCGTATCTCGCGCCGGTGCCGTACCGCGGCAAGACCAACAACCCGTCTTACGTGCCCTACGTGGCGCAGCAGATCGCGGAGCTCAGGCAGATGCCCGTAGAGGCCGTCGCCAAGGCCACGAGCGACAATTTCGAAGCATTGTTCAGGGAAGTGAAATCATGAAAAACTACTTCAAGAAATCGATTTATCTCGTTGTCATTGCTGCATCTTTTGCAGCGCACGCCGGCTCGTTTGAAGACTTTTTCCGGGCCGTGCGCGGCGACAACGCCAGCGGCGTCAGCAACCTGATCCAGCGCGGTTTCGACCCCAACACGCGCGACGAGCATGGCCAGACCGGCCTGCTGATCGCGCTGCGCGAGCCCTCGCCGAAGGTGATCAAGGTGCTGATCGAGGCGCCGCAGACCGATGTGGACATCGCCAGTCCCAAGGACGAAACCCCGCTGATGCTGGCCGCGATCAAGGGCCAGCAGGACATCGTCGCCCAGCTTCTCAAGCGCGACGCAGCCGTCAACAAGACCGGCTGGACGCCGCTGCACTACGCAGCCACCAGCGGCCAGATCGCGATCATGAAGACGCTGCTCGAGAACTTCGCCTTCATCGATGCGCAATCGCCCAACGGCACCACTCCGTTGATGATGGCCGCCATGTACGGCTCCAACGACGCCGTCAAGCTGCTGCTGGAAGAGGGCGCCGACACGACCATGAAGAACCAGCTGGGCATGACCGCCGTCGACTTCGCCAACAAGGCGAACCGCTCGGAAGCCGCCTCGATGATCGCCGCTGCTGCCAATGCGAAGGCCAGCGCGGCCAAGGCCGTTCCCAAGGACGGCAAGTGGTGAACTTCGTTCTTCTTCAGCGCGGCGGCTGCTGAGTCGTGCGGTGGATGCCGCCGCCGCCCGCGGCGATGGCGTCGATGTCGAGCGAATCGCTGAACTGCGGCGCGATCACCGCGCCGTTGCACACGTAGAAGTTTATGTAGCCGGCGGCGAACTTGGGCGTTTCGAGCTTGGGCGCACCGAATCCAGCCTCTTGAGCACCTCCACGCGCAGCCGCTGGCCACGGGCTCTCGGTGGGTGGCTTCTTTCGTAGCTGCTGCTTTATTTGACACAATGTGCAGCGTTTTGACCTTAGCTTTTTCATTGAATTTATTTCAATTGCCGACGTAATTAAACACCGAATTAATACCGCTTAGCAATACGCGATTTCTGTCTGCACAGAAACAAGCAATGAGCCACGCGGCGAGCAGCCATGGAAGGCCACCATCGCTCAATTCGGGCTCCGCTTTGCAGGGGCGCTTCGCCCCCTCCCTACGCTTCGCTCCGGCCCCAGAACATCCCCAGATCGGGGAGGGTGACCAGGTCGACGTAACTGCATGGCATCCCTCAGCCAAGCTTCGCGCGCGGCCTCGGTTGCATCCCCGCAGGCGGGGCCCCTTCCCGAGGCCGCGCGCTGCACGCCGAGCTGGGCGAGCCAGTCGCGGTACACACGATCCGTGAACGCGCTCACGAGCTGGCCTGGCTGGCGGGTTTCGTGGCATAGCTACCGGTCTCGACGCCAGCAGCCCGAAGGGCACGTTCGTAACCCTCGACGGCCACCACGAGCCGCCCAAGTGCACCACCCAACAACACGTCCCAAGTGCCATCCCCCAAGGACGACCCCTCGAGCAAGATGCCGAACGCCTGCGCTTCAGCTTGCGCACCCATCAAGCTGCAATAAGCGGCACGCACACCGCTAGACTCAACATCAGCCATTTCAACGCTCCTATCGTTGACTTGGTCAGGTGCCGGTACGTGGCCCACCCACGCACCGGTGCCGACTACTCACACGGCCCTGAAGTGCGCCCACCGCACCCCATAAGCCAACGCCCGACGTTTCCCAACGGTGAGGCGCAGACACTCAATCGGATCGATCACCTCCCTTCCCATGACGACGGCGCTCATGGCGCGCCAGACGAGCTACAAGGCCCGGATCTTCAGGAGGCAGGGGGAGGGTGCCACCATCCCTCGCAAGCACAGCCACAGGCTTCAAACCCATCGCACGCAGGCCCTCATCGGAGACACTGTGCTGGACCAGACCATCAGCGCCGACAGTCAGACGAGAGCCATCAGGAAGATCGACGGAGTGCCCATGGTCAAAGGCATCAGGCTCAAGCGCAGCACGTGCCTGAACGACGTGCGGACCGAGATGGCGGATGGCATCGCCCAAGGCCACGGAGAGCCGCTGGAACGCTCCAGGAACCTCGGCCGAATCGAACTGAGAGGGCATGGTGCGACACACCACAGCAGCTGCACGGAGCACCGCCTCGGCATCGACCAAGAAACGATCCGTCGACGTATCAGCCATGGGCCACCCCCGTCGCCGAACTCTCCCCGTGATTACCATCGGGGACCCTCATGGTTTCGCCATGCGAAACCCGGCGCACCTCTGACAGCTCGGCGTAGACCACCCGGAAGGACCGGGCCTGACGCACGAGCAGCGACCACCACGCGCCATCCTGAGGCTCGAACCCGAAGCCCTCAGGCGTCCAGAGTTTGCCGCTATGCATGTGCCAGCCCGCCCAAGCATCGCCGGGCAGCTCGAAGCGATTCATGATCCGCACGAGCTTGTAGGCCGCAAAAGGTACCACCGTTTTGCCGGAAAACCAGTACCGCACGGTGCGCGTGGTGACGTGAAGAATTTGCGCCACTTGTTCGATCGACAGGCCCGCATCAACACAGGCGACCTTAAAGCGAGCGCAAAGGGTGGCCCTATAGGCAGGGTCCAATTTCAGCTTCCGAATTACGTTACCGGGACGCTTCTTTGGAGAACACAATGTGCATTATGTTAAATATTGATAACAGATGATTTGCTCTTGATCAGGGCGTGGCGTCAGGAGCCAATGCTGCCCATGGCATCGAGTTGAATGCATCGGTCAGCTCCAGCCGTTCTTTGAGGGAAACGACCTCCCCGGTCAGCAGGTTGCGGAACGAGCGTCCACCGAGTCCTTCCGGCAGGCGGATCGTGGTGCCGTTCCATTTCGTCGGCTCCGGCAGCATCGGCGTCGCGGCATCGCCGGAACAGGACGCGAACAGGCGGGCCGCCAGAATCAGCATTGTTTGGTCGGCATGCCGCCGGGCGAACGCGACTACGTGCCCCGCCAGCGGGCCCTCGACCTCCAGCGGCTCGTAGCTGCCTTCGTCAAACAGCAGCGGCTGTACCCGGCGCAAGGACAGCAGGCGCCAGATGAACCAGAGCTTCGCCCGTCCGTCGTGCGGAGACTCGGCCATCGCGCAAACCCGCCGGGCGAGCCCATCCTCTTCAGCCATCCCGTCCAGTTCCTCGAGCAGCCGCTGACGCAGCGCATAGTCCACCGGCCGCCGGTTGTCTGGATCCACGAGGCTCAGCGCGATCAGTTCGCTGCCTTGGTAGAGATCCGGCACGCCCGGCGAGGCGTACTTCAGCAACGTCAACGTGAGGCTGTTCCATGCACCGATCGTCGCGAGCCGGTCCGACAGCAGCCGGATGTCGTGCAGGCACTCGCCCTCCTCCCCGTTTTCAGCCGGAGCCAGGATTTCCCGCACGAAGTGCTCCAGCGCGGCTTCGTAGTCTTCGTCCGGCTGGGTCCAGCGTGTGCGCAGCTTGGCTTCGCGCGCGGCCTTGCGCATGTACTGGCAGATTCGCTGCGTGTAGTCCGGCAATGCATCCGCATCGAGCCCGCCCGGCGGCAGGGTGCCCAGCAGCGTCTGGTAGAGCAGGTATTCGTCGGCGCGCGACGGGGCCTCGCCGCCCGGCAGATTCGCGCGCGTGCCGCGGCACTTGCCGTGCCAGCGCGCCAGCGCGCGCATCCAGTCGTCGGGAATTTCCGACAGCACGTCGATCCGGTTGCGGACGTCCTCCGAGCGCTTGTTGTCGTGCGTCGATGTCGCGAGCATGGTGTGCGGCCAACGAAGTGCGCGATCAGCGGACAGCGCGTGGAACTGCCCGATCTCGATGCCGAAAAGATCCGGCTCGCCTCCCACCTCGTTGAGCGAGCTCAGCGGAAAGTAGCGATAGAAGGCCGTGTCTTCCACTCCCTTGGCCGCCACCGGCGCGCTGAACTGCTGGAAGCGCATCGCGAAGCGGCGCACCCGTTCAGCCAGCGCAGGTGATGCTCCGGTGGCTGCCTCGCCTCGCAGCGCTCCGCGCACGAACTCGAACACAGACAGATCGGCATCGCCACTGCGCCGCGCGGCTTCGACCACGGCCTCGTCGATGAAGCGCCGGTCCTGCCCGGACGGCTCGTCGACGATGTAGGTGCGATAGACGGTCATGCAGGCGCAGACGCCGGACAAGGCACGGCGCAGCGCATTGAGCGTGTAGTCGCGCGTGCCCCGGTCGGCCCGGGCAATGCGAAGCAACTCGCCAGACAGCACATTCAGCTCGGACGACAGCGCATTGCGCATCACCTCCCGCCGCCCGTCGCGGCAGATCGAGGCGAAGTCTTCCACCACGCCGGTGAAGCGCTGCCAGGCATGCAGCACGCGATCCCTGCCGGCGGTATCGACCAGCACGCCGTTGGCCACGTTCGCGAACCGGTAGCCGGTGGTGCCGTGCACATGCCAGCTGTCGGGCACGTCCTCGTGCGCCGCCGCGATCTTCTCGGCCACCACGTAGAGCGGCCGCGCGGGCCGGCCTTGCGCGTCGTGCGTCGGCAGCACCAGTCCGGCGCGGCGTGCATAGCCTTCCTGGAGCTTGCGGAAATAGCCCGCCGGGTCGTAGAGCCCGTCCGGATGATCGATCCGCAGCCCGTCCACCACGCCCGAAGCCGCCAGGTCGAGAGCGAACGACTGAGTCGCCTCGAACACCTCGTCGCGCTCCATGCGCACGCCCGCGAGATCGTTGATGTCGAAGAAGCGCCGGTAGTTGATCTCGTCGGCCGCCACCCGCCAGTGCGCGAGCCTGTAGGCCTGCGCCTCGATCAGCCGATGCAGCGCGTCGCGGGCTTCCGCCGAGGCCAGGTTGAACTCCGCCACCGCTGCAGCAAGCGCATGGGCCACCGACGGTTGGCTCTGCACCAGATCCGCGAGGCGCGCCTTGAACAGTTCCTTGTCGCGAACTCGCTCGGCCTGCTCATGCGGCGATGCCAGGTCACGCCCAGGAAGGCGTCCGAAGGACGTCGACAGGCTCGCAAGCCGGTCCGACGCATCGGCATCGCCGAGCCGCTCGAGCGCGCGCTCCAGCACCACCGGATACGTCTCGGGCGCCAGCGGAAAACGATGCTCGAAGTAGCGCATGGCGAAGCTGCCGGCGCCTTCTTCGAAGGACAGGACGAGTTCCCCGCCATCCAGCGTCTCGCCGTAGTGCCCACCCAGCACCGGCAGCAGCACCTTGCCGGCCAGCTCGGGGTTCAGCGGCTGCCAGTCGATGTCGAAGTGCTGCGCGAAGAGCGAGACAGGGCCGTTTTCCAGCACATCCATCCACCATGCGTTGTCGGCGCCGAACACCCCCATGTGGTTGGGCACCATGTCCAGCAGCTGGCCGAGGCCGTTGGCCTTGAGCGCATCGACGAAGCGCGCGAAGCCTTCCACGCCGCCCAGCTCGGGGTTGATCTCCGTATGCGCGACCACGTCGTAGCCGTGCATGCTGCCCGGGCGGGCACGCTGTATCGGCGAGCAGTAGACATGGCTCACGCCCAGCTTCGCGAGGTATGGCAGCACGCGGATCGCGTCGTCGAAGCCGAAATCCTTGTGGAACTGCAGCCTGTAGGTGGCGCGTGGAATGCGCGCCTGCAGGCCGGCGGGCGTTTCGCCTTGCACCTGCCGCGGCCGCGCTTCGCGCAGCAATCGGGCCAGCCCGTGCATGCGATCGCCCTGCACCAGCGCCGCGACCGGCTGCGCCAGCTTGCGGCGCCAGTTGGGGTGTTCGTCGACAGTGCCCGGCATATTGGCCTGCTCGACAGTGCCGGCCACATCCTCCAGCTGCACCATCATCAGCCCCGACGGCGTGCTGGCGAGGAATGCATGCGCCGCCTCCACCAGGCGCTGCGAGGGCATCGCGAGGCCGGCCGCCTCCGCCATTTCCTCGCGCGACAGCAGGCCCGCATGCTGCAGCGACTGCATCAGCTCGACGCGTTCGCGCATGCGGTCCGCCAGCTGCCTGTCGAAGACCGCTGGATCGGGGAACAGGCCCAGCGCAAGCCGCTCGCGCAGATCGGCGGCCGCCCACCAGCCCGCGAAGGTCGCCAGATCGTGCGTGCTGATCGCGACCAGCGCGGCCGGCGGGTAGTCGGCAGGGGTCTTGAAGCCGCCGCCCTGCCGCTGCTCGAAATAGAGCAGCCGGTAAGAGAGCACGTCCGCGCGCGAGAGCCCTTCCCGCACCGCGTCCTCGACCGTGCCGAGATCTTCGCCCACCGCCATGCAGCGCTGCCGGTGGCTTTCGATCGCGACGATGGCGAGCATCTCCTCCAGCGGGTAGTAGACGTAGGCGCCCTCGCCCGCGCCGCACCCCGGCGGAATCCAGAACAGCCGCATCAGTCCCATCGCATGGTCGATGCGCAGGGCGCCCGCGCCGCGCATGCTGGCGCGCAGCGTCTCGATGAAGAAACGATAGCCGTCGGCGCGCAGGCTGCCCGGCTTCAGCGGAGGCAGGCCCCAGCGCTGGCCGGCCGGGTTGAACTCGTCCGGCGGCGCGCCGATGCTGGCGTTTTCGGCAAAGCCGTGCTGGAAAGACCAGGCGTCGGAGCCCGCTCGATCGACCGAGACGGCCAGGTCCGTGTAGAGACCCACGCCCATGCCGAGCGCGCGGCAACGTGCAGCGACCTGCGAGAGTTGCCGGTCGGCCACCCATTGCAGGTACTGGTGAAAGCGCACTCGCTCCGCATGCACCCGCGCGAACGCGGCGACCTCGGCGGAATCCGGGTCGCGCCATGCGGCCGGCCATGAATGCCAGTCCCCCGAACCGTTGTCGGTGGAAAGGAAGTGAGCCCGCAGGGCCTCGAATACCGCATGCCGCCGCAAGGCCTCGCCACGCCGGGCGATGAAGTCCAGGAATGCTCTTCCCTGTTCATCGGGCTCGCCGTCCTGCGGCAGGTGGCGCTCGCAGAAATGCGCGAACAGCACCTCCAGTACTTCGAACTTCGCCGCGGCCACGCCGGCGTAGTCGACGAGCGGCGCGGCGCGCAACATGGCCAGGCGCTGCTGGAAGTCCGGCGAGCCGACCTTTTCCCGCACGGCCTCGCAGTCCGAGAAGCCATCGACCGCCTCAACGTCGATGTAGAACACGTTGAGTTGCTGCCGTGAAGAGGGGCTGTACGGGCTGGCATGTTCCGGCGTGCCCGCGAACAGCGCATGCAGCGGGTTGAGCCCGATGAGATCGGCGCCCTGCCCGGCCACCCGCACCGCCAGATCCTCCAGATCGCCGAAGTCGCCGATGCCCCAGTTGCGCGGCGAGCGCAGGCCGTAGAGCTGGACGGCCACGCCCCACACGCGGCCTGCGTCCTGCACTGCCGGCGGGCGGTAGCAACGGCCCGGCGTGGCCAGCACCAGCGCCTCGCCGGGCAGACCTTCGACACGCAGGCGGTAGTAGCCGGCTTCGAGCGCGACGGGCATCTGCAGGATGCGCCCGCCCGGCACCGCTTCTTCGGCACCCACGTCGCCCTCGCCTTCCAGCACGGTCCCGCGCTCGCCGGTGATCTGCCAGTGCACCCGCTTGATCGAGGGCGCAAGCCGCAGGCGCACCGGCCATCCGGTCGTCGGCACCTGTACGACCACTGCCGGCGGGAGTGCCTCGGCCCGGTCAGCACGTTGAGCCGCCTCCAGCGCGGGCCCGGCATCCGCCGCATCGCCGAGCCGCACGCCGAACTCGGCAAGCAGCGAGATCAGGCTGCGCGCGCTGGCCTCGCGGCGCCGTCCGAATGCGTCGAAGTAGCCTGTGGCGATGCCGTGGTGCTCGCACAGGCGCGCAAGCTCATCGGTAACGGCGGCCTGTGGCTGGCGCGTTTCATCCGACACCCTGCGAGTCCTCCAGCGTCACGTGCACGGCGCCGCGTTCGAGGCGCATTGCGCCCTCATGAACGGTGGCGCCCTCGCTGTGGATCGCCTTGCCGGGCGGTACAGCCACGCCCGCGGCGGGCCCATCGCCGAAATGCGCCAGCAGGTGCAGCCTGGCCTCGGGCGACCCGAGATCCCACGTCACCTGCAGCGTCCCGTTCTCGCAGCGGTAGACGCCGGCAGCCGTCGTCCCCGCAAGCCGGGGCACGATCAGGCGATGCCGAACCTCCAGCAGTTGCCGCACCTCGCAAAGCCGCTCGAAATGCGTGCGCGTGCCACGCTCGCGCCAGCGCAGCTTCGATTCGAGAAAGGTAGATTCGGCGTTCGGATCGGGAATGCGCGCTCGCGCCGCCTCGTCGGCGAAGGCAGCGAAGCCGCCGAACTCCGCGCGCCGCCCCTCGGCAACGGCGGTCGCAAGCTCGGGGCCGAAGTCGCAGAAGTACAGGAACGGCGTGGAGGCCGCGAACTCGTCTCCCATGAAGAACATGGGCACATGCGGCGACAGCAGCAGGCAGGCCATCGCGGCGCGCACCAGCACCGGATCGCCGAGCGCGTGGATGCGTTCGCCCAAGGCGCGGTTGCCGACCTGGTCGTGCGTCTGCAGGAAGGAAACGAAGGCCTGCGACGGAAGCCGGGTGCTCGGCTCTCCCCGGCGCTCGCCATGCCGGAAGGCCGAAGGCTGACCTTGGTAGACGAAGCCCTCCGCCAGTGCGCAGGCGAAGCTGGAGACCGGGTCGCCGGCATAGTCGGCGTAGTAGCCGTCGCGCTCGCCGGTGGCCAGCACATGCGCGGCGTGGTGCAGGTCGTCGTTCCACTGCGCGGTGCCCGCCACCGGAATGCCCCGGCCGTCGCGCATCAGCATCGATGCCTGGTTGGCGTCGTTCTCCAGCACCAGGTGCACGTGGCGCCCGCGGGCGGGTCCGGCATCGAGCGCCTGGCGGATCTCCTGCACGATGTGCGGCCGCGTCTCGTCGTGGATGGCGTGGATCGCATCCATGCGCAGGCCGTCGAAGCGGAATTCCTCGATCCAGTAGCAGGCGTTGTGAATGAAGAAGTCGCGCACCGTGCGCGATGTCGGACCGTCGAAATTGATGGCCGGGCCCCAGGGCGTCCGATGGCCCGGGTTGAAGAACTCGGGGCAATAGGCATGTAGGTAGTTGCCCTCCGGCCCGAAGTGGTTGTAGACCACGTCGAGCAGCACCATCAGGCCCGTCGAATGCGCCGCGTCGACCAGCGCCTTGAGGTCGTCGGGCGTGCCGTACGAGGCATCGGGCGCGAACGGCAGCACGCCGTCGTAGCCCCAGTTGCGGCGCCCCGGAAAGTCGGCGAGCGGCATCAGCTCGATGGCGGTGATGCCGAGATCAACCAGCTCCTCCAGCCGCTGCCGCGCGGCCTGGAACGTGCCTTCGTCGGTGAATGTGCCCACGTGCAGTTCGTAGACCACCGCTTCCTCCCACGGGCGGCCGCGCCATGCGTCGTCGGTCCATTCGAAGCGGCGCGGGTCGATCACCAAGCTCGGGCCATGCACGTCTTCGGGATTGAAGCGCGAGGCCGGGTCGGGCACGCAAGTGCCGTCGGGCAGGCGGAAACCGTAGCTGTCGCCCTGTCCTGCCTGAGGCACCGTCAGTCGGTGCCAGCCGTGCGCGTCGCGTTCCATCGGCAGCGAGACTGCGGCGGAGCCGCCTGCCGCGGCGCTGTGCTCCAGCACCACGGCTTCGGCCGAGGGTGCCCAGAGGGCGAAATCCACGCCCTGTGCCTGCACGGTGGCGCCGAAGGGCATGGTGTGTACGTGGGTGCTCATCGGGTCCCCTCCGCCCTGATGCGGTGCTGTTTCATGGTCATGGCCGCACGTCCGGCCGGCTCAACACCACGAGCGAGCGGCATTGCAGCGGATAGGCGGGCTCGCTCCATGCCGGCGCACGCGCGGCCGCGTCCTCGGTGGTCAGCGGCGGCGCGGTGTTCGCGGTGTCGACCAGCAACCGCCACGCGCCGTGCGGCGCCGCCGGCAGTGTGAAGGCGATCTCGTCGTGGTGGGCGTTGAACAGCACGATGAAGTCGTCGTCGTGCTGCGCCTCGCCGCGCGGGCCCCGGTCGACGATGCCGCCACCGGGGATGTACATCGCGATGCAGCGTGCGTTGGCGTCGTTCCAGTCCTCGGGCCGCATCTCGGCGCCGTCGGGCCTGAGCCAGTGCACGTCGGTCACCGTCTCCACCTCCGCCGGCCGGCCCGCGAAGAAGCTGCGGCGCCGGAACGAGGGATGCGCGCGGCGCAGCGCAACCATCCGCTCGACGAAGGTCACGAGCGCCAGCCGCTCGGGCGTGGGCGTCCAGTCGAGCCAGCCGAGTTCGTTGTCCTGGCAGTAGACGTTGTTGTTGCCTTGCTGCGTGTGGCCGCGCTCGTCGCCCGCCAGCAGCATGGGCACGCCCTGCGACAGCAGCAGCGTGGCCAGCAGGTTGCGCTTCTGGCGCTCGCGCAGGGCCAACACCTCCGGGTCTTCGGTGGGGCCTTCCGCCCCGCAGTTCCAGGAGATGTTGTTGCTGCTGCCGTCGCGGTTGTCTTCGCCGTTGGCCTCGTTGTGCTTGTCGTTGTACGACACCAGGTCGTGCAGGGTGAAGCCGTCGTGCGCGGTCACGAAGTTGATGCTGGCGGTAGGCCGCTTGCCCGACCAGCCATAGAGATCCTCCGAGCCGGTGACGCGCCGGGCCAGCT
This sequence comes from Variovorax sp. TLI9-5A, assembly GCF_056867935.1. Classification (NCBI taxonomy): domain Bacteria; kingdom Pseudomonadati; phylum Pseudomonadota; class Betaproteobacteria; order Burkholderiales; family Comamonadaceae; genus Variovorax; species Variovorax sp. TLI9-5A. The sequence goes on from NZ_CP200310.1 coordinate 3,672,738, forward strand.
CGCCGACGAGGCCGCCGTCGCCCTTCCAGAAGCCTCGCAGGCCGTCGCGATAGCGGTCGTTCCATTCGGCCCAGCCGGGGGAAAGTTGCCGACCTGGTAGCCGCCATGCCCCAGGTCCCAGGGCTCGGCGATGAGCTTCACGCGGTTGAGCGTCGGGTCCTGGCCGATGGCGTCGAAGAAGCCGCCGAGGTTCTCCACCTTGCCCGACTCGCGCGCCAGCGCCGAGGCCAGGTCGAAGCGGAAGCCGTCCACGTGCATTTCCTCGGTCCAGTAGCGCAGCGAATCCATCACCAGCTGAAGCGCGTGCGGATGCTCCAGGTTGACGGTGTTGCCGCAGCCGGTGAAGTCGTCGTAGTAGCGCCGGTTGTCGCCATTGACGATGTAGTACGAGGCGTTGTCCACGCCGCGCATCGAGAGCGTGGGCCCGAGCTGGTTGCCTTCGCAGGTGTGGTTGTAGACCACGTCGAGGATCACCTCGATGCCCGCCGAGTGCAGCGTCTTCACCATGGTCTTGAACTCCTTCACCTTGCCCGAGGCGCTGTAGCGCATTTCGGGCGCGAAGAAGGCCAGCGTGTTGTAGCCCCAGTAGTTGCGCAGGCCGCGCTCCGACAGGTGGCGGTCGTTGAGGAAGCCGTGCACCGGCAGCAGCTCGACGGTGGTGACGCCCAGGCGCCTGAGGTAGTCGACCACCGGCGCGCAGCCCAGTGCCGCGTAGGTGCCGCGCAGCGCGGGCGGCACGTCGGGGTGCGTCATGGTGAAGCCGCGCACATGCATCTCGCAGATCACCATGTCCTGCCACGGGATCATCGGGCGGCGGTCGTCGCCCCAGGTGAAGGCGGTTTCGAGCACCCGGCCCTTGGGCATGAGCGGCGCGCTGTCGCGGCGGTCGAACGACAGGTCTTCGCGCTTGCCGCCGACTGTGTAGCCGTAGAGCGCGTCGCCCCAGCGCAGCTCGCCCACCAGGTCTTTCGCGTACGGATCGAGCAGCAGCTTGTGAGGATTGAAGCGATGGCCCTCCTCGGGCTTGTAGGGGCCGTGCACACGGTAGCCGTAGGCCTGGCCGGGGCGCGCCTCGGGCAGGTAGCAGTGCCATACGCCGTCGGTGCGGTCGCGCAGCGCAATGCGCTGCAGTTCCTGGCGGCCGCGGTCGTCGAAGAGGCACAGCTCGACCTTCTCGGCGTGCTGCGAGAAGAGCGCGAAGTTGACGCCCTCCCCGTCCCAGGTGGCGCCGCGCGGGTAAGGCTGGCCGGGCCAGACGGCGGTGATTACGGGGTTGGCGTTCTTTGATGTCATCCGATGGCAGTGGGTTGGAACGAGATGCCGCGTTCAGCGCGGTGGACGGTCGCTGTCGTGGCGCGGGTGCGGTCCCGTGCCGGCGACGACGGAAGAAGGATGCGGCGACGGCGGAGGCGGTGGAGGCGATATCGGCGGCGCCGGCCTGCCCTCCCTGGCCTCGCGCGGCCACCAGCGCTCGATGCATGATTTCGCCCAGTCCTTGCCCGCGAGCCCGAAAGCCAGTGCCAGCGCGAAGACCGCGCCCGCGAGGATCACCAGGAAGCTCTCGCGCACGATGTCGCCGCCCACCTTCACCTGGTCGAGCGCGATCAGGATCACGAAGGCCATCACTGCGTACTGCGCGGCCTTGGCGAAGAGCGCGGCGTCCTGCATCTTCACGCCCCGGAAGTAGCTGGCCACCGCGTCGCCCACGAAGCGCGCGAAATACGAGCCGAAGGCCAGCACCAGCAGCGCCACGAACACGTTGGGCACGAACCACACGATGCGCCCCAGCAGGTCGGCGATGTAGCTCAGCCCCATGCCGTTGAAGGCGATCAGCAGCGACGCCAGGATCACCAGCCAGTACGCCAGCACGCCGAACAGGCTGCTGGTGTCGCCCGCCAGTCCGCCTTGGCGCAGGAAGTTGTCGAGGCCGGCGCGCTCGGTCAGCACGTTGAAGTTGACGGCGCGCAGCGCCTTCGTCACGGCGAAGCGCACCGCCTTGGCCACGAGCCAGCCGACGAACACGACCACCAGCGCAACCAGCAGCCGGGGAATGAAGGCGCCGACCTGGTAGAGGATGGCGCGCAGCGGCTCCAGGTGAATGCCGAAGTTTTCCATGGTGGAGTTCCCTTGATTTCGCCAGGTTGGCCCCGGGTTCAGCTGCGTCCCGGCCGCACCAGCCCGAGCACGCCGTGCAGGGGCACCTGCACCCAGTCGAGACGGTTGCCGAGTTCGTAGCGCAGTTCGTAGAGCGCCTTTTCCAGCTCGAAGAGAGCAAGAAGCTCGCCATCCAGCGCCAGGCCGTAGCCGGCCAGGAAGGCATCGCGCGTGGCCTGCTCCCAGGCGATGGCCGGGCCGGCGAGGCGTTCGGCCTCCTGCGGGCTCTGGGCCACGCGGCGCAGCGCCGACCAGCGCGCGTAGTTGAAGGAACGCAGCATGCCCGCCACGTCGCGCAACGGCGAGCCCTTCATGCGGCGCTCCTCGAAGCTGCGCGCGGGCTCGCCCTCGAAGTCGATGATGACGAAGTCGTTGTCTTTCACCAGCACCTGGCCGAGGTGGTAGTCGCCGTGGTAGCGGCTGCGGATGCCGCCGCCTTCGGCCGGGCGCCTGGCCTCGATGCTGGCGCGCAGCGTGGCGCCGGCATCCAGCAGCGTGCGCGCATCGGTCTGCGCGGCGGGCGGCAGCAGCTCGAAGCGTTCGCGCAGAAGTTCCAGCGTGGCGGCCGCGTCGGCCATGGCCCGTGCCTTGAAGCCGGTGGCATCGGCGGCCGTCAGCGGCTCCGGGTCGAAGGCCGCCGAGCCGGTGCGGGCGGCCAGCGCCTCGTGCAGCTCGGCGGTGCGACGGCCCAGCGTGGCCATCAGTGCGAGAAAACCGCCGTGCACTGCCGCCACCTCCGGCGCCTCGCCGTCCGATGTGGCCACGTCGCGCAGGAAGCGCTCCAGGTAGCCGAGCGTGTAGTCCCAGCCGTCGCCCTGGTTGGCCACGTAGCTCTGCACCATCGCGAGCGTCATCGTGCGGCCGTCGGCTGCCATGTACTCGAGCGCGCCGAGCACCGGCACGCAGTGCGGGTAGCGCGCCACCTCGGTGAGGAAGCGGCCCATTTCCAGCTCTGGGTTGATGCCCTCGTGCAGGTGGCGGTAGCCCTTGAGGAAGAGCGTCTCGCCGAGCGTCACCACCGTGTTGCTGCTCACGCCGCTCGGACGCCCGACGGGCAGCGCGTCGATGTCCGCCATGGTCTCGGCGAAAGCGGCCGTAGGCCTGAAGACCAGCCTGCCGCTCGCCGTAGGCAGCTCCCCTCCCCGGCCGATGCCGCGCACCAGCTCGCGGCAGAAGGCCTCGTCGTAGAAGGCATCGCCCATCAGGCCGACCTGCGCCTGCTGGCGCACCTTGGCGAGCGCGGCCTGCGCGACGCCGGCCATGCGCTCCTCGTCGCGCTCCTCCCAGGCGAGTGCGAGCGGCATGAAATAAGTGGCGCCGCCGGGCGGACCATCGAGTTCGAGCAGCGGCATCAGCCAGCTCAGGCCGTTCACTTCCCACACGGCGTGGTCGGCCAGCCGCGCGCGCTGGATGGTCGTGCCCTTGGAGGCGTACCAGCGCTGGATCTCGATGTGGCGCGGCAGCGTCTCCAGCTCGAACTGGTTGCGCATGCGCTCCGACATGCCGATGCGCCACGGCATCACGCGGTCGCGGAAGAAGCTGGTCCAGCCGTCGAACAGCACCAGCGTGGGCCATTCCTGCAGCGCCACGCCTTCCTGGTGCCAACTGGGCGCATCGGCCTCGGCCGTGAGCTTGAACCAGTAGAAGCCGTACGAGGCCAGCGTGAGCAGGTACGGCAGCTCGCCGATGGGCGGGAACGGCGAGCGCCCCAGCATCTCGATGGGCACGAAGCCCTTGAACTCCGACAGGTCCAGCTCCACCGGCTGCGCCGCGCGCGAGAGGTTGAACACGGTGAGGATCACGTCGGTGTCGTACTCGCTCAGGTACGCCAGGATCTTGCGATTGCCGGGCTTGAGGAAGCGGCGCCGGCCCCGGCCGAAAGCGTGGCTGGTCTTGCGCACGGCGAGCATGCGCTTGGTCCAGTTCAGCAGCGAACTGCTGTCGCGCGCCTGCGTCTCCACATTGAGCGCCTCGTAGCCGTACAGCGGGTCCATGATCGGCTGCAGGTACAGGCGCTGCGGGTCGGCGCGCGAGAAGCCGGCGTTGCGGTCGGGGTTCCACTGCATCGGCGTGCGCACGCCGTTGCGGTCGCCCACGAACACGTTGTCACCCATGCCGATCTCGTCGCCGTAGTAGATGATGGGCGAGCCCGGCATCGACAGCAGCATGCCGTTCATGAGCTTCACGCGGTCGAGGTCGTTCTCCATCAGCGGCGCGAGGCGTCGGCGGATGCCCAGGTTGATGCGCGCGCGCATGTCGGCCGCGTACATGGTGTACATGTAGTCGCGCTCCTTGCTGGTGACCATCTCCAGCGTGAGCTCGTCGTGGTTGCGCAGGAAGATGGCCCACTGGCAGCCCTCGGGAATGTCAGGCGTCTGCGCCATGATCTCGACGATCGGGTGGCGGTCCTCCTGCGCGATGGCCATGTACATGCGCGGCATCAGCGGGAAGTGATAGGCCATGTGGCACTCGTCGCCGTCGCCGAAGTACTCCCGCACATCCTCGGGCCACATGTTGGCCTCGGCCAGCAGGAAGCGGTTCTTGTACTGCGCGTCGATGGCCGCACGCAGCCGCTTGATCACCGCGTGCGTCTCGGGCAGGTTCTCGTTGCTGGTGCCGTCGCGTTCCACCAAGTAAGGGATGGCGTCGAGCCGGAAGCCGTCCACGCCCATGTCGAGCCAGAAGCGCATGGTCCTGAAGATGGCCTCCATCACCGCCGGGTTGTCGAAGTTCAGGTCGGGCTGGTGGCTGAAGAAGCGGTGCCAGTAGTACTGCTTGGCTATCGGATCCCAGGTCCAGTTGGAGGTCTCGGTGTCGGTGAAGATGATCCGCGTGCCCTGGTAGATCTGGTCGGTGTCGCTCCACACGTAGAAATTGCGCTCGGGCGAGCCCGGCGGCGCGAGCCGCGCGGCCTTGAACCAGGGATGGTCGCTGGAGGTGTGGTTGATGACCAGCTCCGTGATCACCCGCAGGCCGCGCTTGTGCGCCTCGGCCAGCATCTCGCGGAAGTCGTCCAGCGTGCCGTACTGCGGGTGCACGTCCTCGTACTCGGAGATGTCGTAGCCATCGTCGCGCAGCGGCGATGGGTAGAAGGGCATCAGCCAGATGGTGTTGACGCCCAGCTCCTTCACGTAGTCGAGCTTGGCGGTGACGCCCTTGAAGTCGCCCATGCCGTCGTTGTTGGAGTCGAAGAAGGCCTTGACGTTGAGCTGGTAGATCACCGCGTCGCGATACCACAGCGGGTCGTCGCTGTTGTCGATCTCTACGGTCTCGAGCGCGATGTGGGAGACGGGTGCGTTCATGTGCGGGCGGCCTCACAGGAAGTAGTCGAAGTCGCGCTCGTCGCCATGGCGCCTGCGGACCACGAAGATGTGGGCGGGCACGCTGCGCGGATCCAGCCGCACGTAGTGCCAGTCGCCCTGCCATAGAAAGCGCTGCCCACTGAGCAGGTCGTGCATCTGGAAGGCGCGCGAGGGCGGGTTCACGCCCACGCTGGCGGGCTCCAGGCCCACCCAGCCTTCCTGCACGTTGTGCGGATCGAGGTTGACCACCGTCACCACCACGTTGGCGCCGTCGGCCGAGCTCTTGGCGTAGGCCATGAGCTGCGGGTTGTCGATGTGCAGGAAGCGCAGCGTGCGGTCCCACTGCAGGGCCGGGTTCTCGCGGCGGATGCGGTTCACCCGCGCGATGAAGGGCGCGAGGCTGGCGGGGTCGTCGTGGTTCCAGTGGCGCAGCTGGTATTTCTCGGAATCCAGGTATTCCTCGCTGCCGTGGCTGCGCGGCAGGTGCTCGCGAAGCTCGTAGGCCGGCCCGTAGATGCCGTAGTTGGCCGCCAGCGTGGCGGCCAGCACCAGCCGCGACATATACACGGCCGGCTCGCCAGTCTGCAGTTGCTCGTGCAGGATGTCGGGCGTGTTGGGCCACACGTTGGGGCGGAAGTAGTCGATGCCCGGCTCGGTCGACAGCTCCGTGAAGTAGTCCTGCAGTTCCTCCTTCGTGGTGCGCCAGGTGAAGTAGGTGTACGACTGCGAGAAGCCCAGCTTCGCGAGCCGGTGCATCACCTTCGGCCGCGTGAAGGCCTCGGCGAGGAAGATGGCATCGGGGTGCTCGCGCCTGACCTCGCCGATGGCCCATTCCCAGAACGGGAAGGCCTTGGTGTGCGGGTTGTCCACGCGGAAGATGCGCACGCCCTGCCGTATCCAGTGGTCGATCACGCTCTTGAGTTCGGCCCACAGCGCTCGCCAGCCCTCGCACTCGAAGTTGAAGGGATAGATGTCCTGGTACTTCTTCGGCGGGTTCTCGGCGTACTGCACCGTGCCGTCGGGCCGCCAGCGGAACCAGTCGGGGTGCGCCTTCACGTAGGGGTGGTCGGGCGCGCACTGGAAGGCGATGTCCAGGGCGATCTCCAGCCCGTGCTCCGCCGCGCGCGCCAGCAGCCGCCGGAAGTCCTCCTCGGTGCCGAGCGCCGGCAGGATCGACTTGTGCCCGCCCTCCTCCGCGCCGATGGCCCAGGGGCTGCCCACGTCGCCGGGGCCGGCCTCCAGCGAGTTGTTGGGGCCCTTGCGCTGGATGCGGCCGATGGGGTGGATCGGCGGAAAGTACAGCACGTCGAATCCCATTTCGGCGATGGCTGGCAGGCGCGCCTCCACGTCCGCGAAGGTGCCGTGCACGCCGGGCTCGGTACCCGCCGAGCGCGGGAAGAGTTCATACCAGGTGCTGAAGCGCGCCCGCTCGCGCTCCGCCACCAGCGGCAGCTCCACCGCGTGGCGCGCCTCATGGCGGCGGTCGGGATGGCGCCGCGCCAGCACGGCGTATTCCTCGTCCAGCGCGAGCGCTTTCAGCGCGGCGATGTCCGCGCCGGGGTTGGCCGCCGTCGCGTCGAGCTCCGTGGCCCAGCGCTGCAGCGCGGTGCGATCTTCGCCCTCGGCCCGTGTGGCGGCGGTGGCGATCTCCAGCGCGCCGACCTGCGCCGCGACGCGGATGTCGGCCAGTTCCACGCGCCGCGTCATCTCGTGACGCCAGGAATCGAAGGGATCGACCCATGCCACGACGGTGTAGACGTAGCGGCCCGCAGACGGCGGCGAGAAGCCGGCCTCCCACACGTCGTTGCCCAGCGGCTTCATGGGCACCTCGCGAAACTCGGGCTGTTCGTGCGCGCGCCAGCACAGCTGCACGCGCAGCACGTCATGGCCGTCAGTGAAGCAATGGGCGCGCACCGTCACGCGTTCGCCCGCCACGCACTTGGTGGCGAAGCGGCCGTTGTCGATGGCGGGGAGCACCGCGTCGATGACCGCCCGGACATCGCCGTGCCCCATGTCCGCCTCGGGGCTGCTGCTCGCAGTAGCGGCAGTCGCGGCGTGCCTGGTCGAGAAAATGTTCTTCATGAGGGCCGGTGCTCCAGGATCAGCGTGGACAGCGGCGGCAGGGTGAGGCACACCGATTGCCTGCGTCCATGGGAACCCACGGGCGCCGCCTCGACGCCCCCGAAATTGCCCCAGCCCGAGCCGCCGAACTCGGTGGCGTCGGTGTTGATCACCTCGCACCAGCGCCCGCCCAGCGGCACGCCCAGCATGTAGTTGGTGCGCGGCACCGGGGTCATGTTGCTCACCGCCAGGAGCGGCGGGCTGCCGTCGCCCGCCTTGCGCAGGAAGGCGAACACGCTCAGGTCGGCCTCGTCGGCCGCCAGCCATTCGAAGCCGGCGGACGAGAAATCAAGCCGGTGCAGCGCGGGCGACGCGCGATAGACGCGGTTGAGTTGCGACACCAGCCGCTGCAGCCCCGCGTGGCCTTCGAGCCCGCTCACCCACCATTCGAGCTCGCCGTCGTGCGTCCACTCGCGGCGCTGGCCGAATTCGCTGCCCATGAACAGCAGCTTCTTGCCCGGGTGCGCCCACATGAAGCCGTACAGCGCGCGCAGGTTGGCGAACTGCTGCCAGTTGTCGCCTGGCATCTTGCCCAGCAGCGAGCCCTTGCCGTGCACCACTTCGTCGTGCGAGAACGGCAGCACGAAGTTCTCGTGGAAGGCGTAGACCAGCGAGAAGGTCAGCCTGTGGTGGTGGTACTTGCGATGCACCGGCTCTTCCTTCATGTAGGCGAGCGTGTCGTGCATCCAGCCCATGTTCCATTTCTCGCCGAAGCCCAGGCCGTCCATGTCGGTGGGGCGCGATACGCGCGGCCAGGCGGTCGATTCCTCGGCCACGGTGAGCGTGTCGGGGTGCTCGCGGTAGACGGCTCGGTTCAGCGTCCGCAGGAAGTCGATGGCCTCCAGGTTCTCGCGCCCGCCGTGCCGGTTGGGCACCCAGCCGCCATGGCCGCGCGCGTAGTCGAGGTAGAGCATCGACGCCACCGCGTCCACCCGCAGGCCGTCGACGTGGTACAGGTCGAGCCAGAAAAGGCCGGACGACACGAGAAAGCTGCGCACCTCCGGCCGGCCGTAGTTGAAGATGCTCGAGTTCCACTCCGGGTGGAAGCCCTGGCGCGGATCGGCATGCTCGTACAGATGCGTGCCGTCGAAATACGCGAGCCCGTGCTCGTCTGTCGGGAAGTGCGAAGGAACCCAGTCGAGCAGCACGCCGATGCCCTGCTGGTGCAGGTGGTCGACGAGGTACATGAAGTCCTGCGGCGAACCGAAGCGCGCGGTGGGCGCGAAGTAGCCGGTGGTCTGGTAGCCCCAGGAGCCATAGAACGGATGCTCGGTCACCGGCATCAGCTCGACGTGAGTGAAGCCCATTTCGAGCACATAGGCCGCGAGCCGGTGCGCGATCTCGCGGTAACCCAGAAAGTGGCCGTCATCGCGGCGCCAGGAGCCCAGGTGCACTTCGTAGACCGACATCGGTGCATCGAGCGCGTTGCGCCTGGCGCGATCGGCCATCCATTCCGCATCGCCCCATTGGTACGAAAGCTCGCAGATGCGCGAGGCGGTGGCGGGCGGCAACTCGGCGGCGAAGGCGACCGGGTCGGCCTTGTCGACCGTGTACCCGCCGTGGCGCGAGCGGATGCGGTACTTGTAGGTCTGGCCCATCGCGGCATTGGGAACGTGGCCGCTCCAGATGCCGGTGCCGTCGTGGTCGGGCTGCAAGGGATCGGCATCGCCGGACCAGTAGTTCCAGTCGCCGACCACCGAGACCGACTCCGCGTTCGGCGCCCACACAGCGAAGCTTGCGCCGCCACCCGCATCTGGATGGCAGCCCAGCAGGTCGTACAGCCGGGAATGGGTTCCCTCGCGGAAAAGGTAGGCGTCTTGCCCGTTCTGGCGTGTTTGATTCGACGGCACCAGCGCTCCTTCGTTGAAGACCAGCGAAAGGGCTCATCGAGGATCGACCTCGGCTGACCGTTCTCGCCTGACCCGATTCAATTTGCAGGCGCACGCAAGGGTGTGGTTAAGGTCTGTGCCGACTCACCATGTCGGAGAGCTGCCCGTCCGATCGCGTACTGGACGCGGTAGAACTACTACCTCGTCGATGGCCAGAAGTGCCTGCGGCCGGGAAAGTCCGTCATGCCTGTCTCCATTTGTCTGTTTGCCGTTTTCTCGGAGATTTCGCACGCGCGGATGCACCCGGCAATGGAATTTGCCGCCAGTTCGGGCAGGACCTTGCCTACACCCGCGTCCGCGCGCGAACCGGTGGTTGATTAAAAAAGTGAGCCAAGCCACGATATGAATTCATGACCGCCCTGGACAAGACCCTTGACGACGCCCTCGACGACACCGGGCGCTCGCTGATCGAAAGCTGTTCGCAAGCGTCCCTGGCGCTTCTGGAGCGCAACCTGACGCCGCACGGCATCCTGGCGGCCGAACGGACCGAGGCTGCCGTGGCGCGGCGCTACACGCGCATCTTCGGACGCGACGCCGCGATCTGCGTGATGGCCATGTGCGGCAGCGGCGTGCCCGCGCTGGAACAAGGCGCCGTGGCCAGCCTTGATGCGCTCGCGGCGCAGCAGGCGGCCAACGGGCAGATTCCCAAGTACGTGGACCCGGAAGGCCGCGACGCCGACTTCTGGTATCTGGGCTGCATCGACGCCACGTTGTGGTGGCTGATCGGCGTGGACCATGTGCGTCGCCACGGCAGGGTCGGCGCCTCGCGCTGGGAAGAGGAAGCAGCCCGCGCAATTGGCTGGCTGCTGGCGCAGGAGCACCAGCACTTCAGGCTGCTGCAGCAGAACGAGGCCAGCGACTGGGCCGACATCATGCCGCGCTCGGGCTATGTGCTCTACACCAACGCGCTCTGGTACGAGGTCAAGCGCCGCTTTGCGCTGGACCACGCGGAGGCGACGCAGCACCACTTCAACCATCTGTTCAATCCGTTCCAGCGCGACCTGCCCGAGTACCACCGGGCGCGGCTGCTGCGCCACTACGCGCGCCGCGGCCGGCGCGATCCGGGGCTGTACCTGAGCTTCGTGAACCTGGCCGTGGTCGGCGACGAGGGAGACGTGTTCGGCAACGTGCTGGCCATACAGAGCGGACTTGCCGATTCGGCCATGGCGCGCCGCATCGTCGACACCATCGACCGGGCGCATGCGGGCGAACCCTGGCCGGTGCGGGTGGTGCTGCATCCGCTGCCGCGCCAGCACGCCCTGTGGCGGGCCTACATGGGGCGCCACAGGCAGAACATCGTGCACCAGTACCACAACGGCGGCATCTGGCCCTTCGTCGGCGGCTTCTGGGTGATGGCGCTCGCGAAGCTGGGCGAGCACGAAGCGGCCTGGTCCGGGCTCGCAAGGCTGGCGCAGGCGAATGCGCTGGACGACTGGCGCTTCACCGAGTGGTTTCATGGCCGCACGCTGGCGCCCATGGGCATGGCCGGCCAGAGCTGGAACGCGGCGACTTTCCTGCTTGCACGGCGCGCGCTGCTGGGAGGCGAGGCGGGCTGGTGACCTGGCAGGCCCCGGCTCGCGCGGGGGTACCGCGCGCTTCAGGCGCTTCAGGCGCTTCAGGCGCCGCGCGATGTCGATGGATGTCGGCATAGACCGACATGGCTGCGCGCCCTCTGTCCTCAGGCCTCGCGGGCCACGCGATCTAGCCTGCTGTCCAGACGAAGAAATCGCGTGCGTGCCTGCCCTTGCCTGCATGCATGCACGCGCATCAAGCCGCAGGAATTCCAGCCAAGTGACGACCGCCACCATCACCCACACCCACACAGTCCCCGCCGGCGTCCCCGGCACCAGCACGCCATCCGCCACATCGACTACGCACCGATGGCTCTTCATCCGGGCCGGCGGTCTCGACCAGGTGGTGTTTCGCAGCGGCGAGGACATCGAGCACATCGCCGAGCTCGACCAGAAACTCTGGGTCGCGCTCGCCTGCCCCACGCGCGGCATCGATTTCGACGCTCGCACGCTCGACCTGATCGACACCGACGGCGATGGTCGCGTGCGGCCGCCGGAGGTCATCGCGGCCTGCCAGTGGGCCTGTGAACGCTTGCGCAGCGCCGACGCGCTGCTTGCGGGTGGCGGCACGCTGTCGCTGGACGATCTCGACGACGGGAGCGCCGCAGGCGCCGATCTGGCGAAGGAAGGCCGGCGCATCCTCGACCTGCTCGGCAAGAAGGACTCGAACACGCTGACGCTCGCCGACATTTCGGACCGCAGCGAGTGGCTGGCGGCCATGCGCTTCAACGGCGACGGGGTTGTCACGCCCGACACCGCCACCGACGACACGCTGCGTTCGACCATCGAGGAAGCGATGCGCACCCACGGCAGTACGCCCGACCGCCACGAGAACAAGCCTGGACTCGATCGCGCACGCGCCGAAGCCTTCATGGCCGATGCGAAGGCCGTGCGCGACTGGTACGCGCATGCCGAGGGCGGCGGCGAAGTACTGCTGCCGCTGGGCGATCGCACGCTGGCTGCCGCCGAGGCTCTGCGCGCGGTCGCGGCCAAGATCGACGACTTCTTCGCACGCTGCCGCATCGCTGCCTATGACGTGCAGGCTGTGGCGGCACTGAACCCATCGCCTGAGGCCTACGACGCACTATCGAGTCACACGCTGGACGTGGGCGCGCAGCCCATTGCCGAGTTGCCGCTGGCGCCGGTCACGCCAAGCCGGTCGCTGCCGTTGCGCGGGACGAGCCTGAACCCGGCCTGGACCGAAGCGATGGCCGTGTTCGCGCACGACACGGTGACGCCTCTGCTCGGCGAACACGGCGACGCGCTGGAAGAAGAGCAATGGCAGTCGCTGCGCCGCCAGCTCGCGCCCTGCGAAGCATGGATCGCCTCACGCCCCGCCAACCCGCTCGCCAACCTCTCGCGCGAGCGCATCGATGCCCTTCTCGCGACGCAAGACGCCCTCCTCTCGCTCATTGCCGAAGACGAGGCGGCCGAGCACCACAACCGGCTTCTGGTCGACCTCGAGAAGCTGCTGCGCCTGCAGCGCGACCTGCTGGTGCTGCTGCACAACTTCGTGTCGTTCAAGGCCTTCTACCAGCGCGAGGGCGCCATCTTCCAGGCCGGCACGCTCTACCTCGACGGGCGCAGCTGCGAGCTCACAGTGCAGGTGCAGGACACCGCCCGGCACGCGACGCTGGCCGGCCTGGCCAAGACCTGCCTTGCCTACTGCGACTGCACGCGCCAGGGGCAGAAGATGAGCATCGTCGCGGCCTTCACCGCGGGCGACGTCGACTTTCTGTTCGTCGGGCGCAACGGCGTGTTCTACGACCGCCAGGGCCGCGACTGGGACGCCACCATCACCAAGCTGATCGAGAACCCCACCAGCGTCGCGCAAGCCTTCTTCGCGCCCTACAAGAAGTTTGTGCGCCTGATCGAGGAGCAGGTGGCCAAGCGGGCGGCGGCGAGCGAGGCCGGTTCGCAGGGCGCTTTGCAATCGCTGGCGGGCCGGGTCGCCACGGCGGACCAGGCGGCGAGCGCCGATGCTTCATCGAAGCCCCCTGCCCGTCCGGGCGTGCCGCCGGTCGGCAGCCGGATCGACGTAGGCACCGTGGCCGCGATCGGTGTGGCGCTGGGCAGCATCAGTGCCGTGCTGGTCGGCATCTTCGGCAAGTTCATCGACCTGGGGCAGTGGATACCGGTGGCGCTCGCCGGCATCGTGATCGCGATCTCGGGGCCCAGCATGCTGATCGCCTGGCTGAAGCTGCGCCAGCGCAGCCTGGGGCCGATCCTCGACGCGAGCGGATGGGCCATCAACGGCCGCATGAAGGTCAGCGTACGGCTTGGGGGCATGCTGTCGCAGACCGCGCGCGTGCCGCCGGGTGCGAAGCGCATCGCGGCCGATCCGTACCGCGAACGGCATGGTCTTGCGGGTGCGGTGGCTGCGGCCTGCATCGTCGGCGCGGTGGCGCTGCTGGCCTGGCGCATGGACTGGCTCGACGGCCGGCTGCCGCCACGGCTGCAGCACGATCCGGCGGCCGTGACGGCCCCGGGGGCCTGAGCGGGAACTCGGCGCAAAGGCATACCGGGAGAAGCCGCCGTAGGGCGTGTTGCTTCTTTACACCCGCCGATCGGCCAGTGGTAGTCCAAAGCATTCACATACATACTGTTGCGCTGGACAATTGCAAACAGATCGCAACTGGCGACCTGTGCCGCCAACCCCTCTTTGAACCGCAGTTTCGGGAATATCGCTCGACTCCATGGAACATCGGCTGGACTGGACCCTTGCTGCCTGCGCCCGGATTCTCCGGCCGGTGGTCAGGCTTGCGCTCGCGATGGGGGTCAAGCATCCGCACCTCGAGGAGCTCCTGCGCGACCTGCTGATCGAGGAGGCCCAGCGCAGTTGGCGCAACCAGGGCGTGCCGAACCCGAACTTGAGCCAGCTTTCGGTGACGACCGGCCTCAACCGCAAGGCGGTCACCGCCAAGGTAAGGGCAACCACTGATCCCCTGCCCCATACCGAACTGTCGGCAGCGGCCAAGACTTTCACGTTGTGGTTGCAGATGCTTACTAAAGATGACACGTACCGGCGCCTGCCCATCACGGCGGGCCACGACGCGCCCTCCTTCGAGGCCGTCGCGCGCCTGAGCAGCCGCGGCAACGTGCATCACCGCACCATCCTCGACGAGTTGGTGCGCCTGAACATGGTGAGCGAGGACGAGGACAAGGGTGTGGTCGAGCTCACCACGGACGGTTTCGTGCCGGTGGAAGACCTGCAGTCGATGCTGGCCTTCCTGGGCGACAACGGCCGCGACCATCTGCTGGCGGCCGTCGCCAACACCCTGGGCGAGGAGCCCAGGATGCTCGAGCGCGCGGTGTATGCGCGCGGGCTCACGCTTGCGGAATGCGAGCAGATCCAGCGGCTCGTGCGCGAGCGCTGGACGCAGCTGCATCACGAACTGGCGCAGGAGATGTCACGGGCGGTCGACGAGGCCCCCGGCGGTGCGAAGGGACGCATCCGGGTCGGCATCTACACCTACTACGAAGACGAGCGAGCCGAGCGGGCGCCAGCGGCGCCGCCGCCGCCCCCATCAGAAGAAAGAGAGCCCAGGCCATGAGCACGATGAAGACACCTCGCAGGCTCCTGCTCGGACTCTTGTCCGCCTGCTTCATGGCGCTGCTGCTTTCGTGCGGCGGGGGCGGAGGCGGCGGAAGCAGTGGCGGCTCCGTCGTGGGCCTCGGGGCCGGCACGGGCGGCACGCCCGCGGCGACGGGCACCGGGGGCGATTCCACCGGAACGGGCTCCGGAACAGGTACGGGAGGAGCCGGAACCGGCGCCACGGGGGATTCCGGCGGGACGGGCGGCACAGGCAGCACGGGCAGCACGAGTGGCGATGCCAACGGAGGCACGAGCACAGCCGGCAACAGCAACACCGACGGCTCCGGCGTGGGGTCCGGCGGCACCGGGGTAACCGCGGATGCCGCAGGCATCGGCGCGGCGGACGGCCTGGGCAGCATCATCCTCAATGGGCTGCGCTACGACACCGACAGCGCCACCTTCACGATCGAAGACGCAACCGAGCTGCAGATCGGCATGAGCGCGCGCGTCGCGGGCAAGGTCGACGCCAACTTCACCAGCGGCATTGCAAACCAGGTCGTGTCGGCGGCCGAGCTGCGGGGAACGGTCTCGAACATCGACATCCCGGGCGGCACCTTCCTCGTGATGGGCATCAGCGTCAGCATCGACTCGGCCACGGTCTGGGGTGACGCGAATGGCCTGTCGGACGTCAAGGCGGGCAACACCGTCCAGGTCTGGGGGCTGCCGGGTGCGCCTGGCACGCTGCGGGCTACGCGCATCCAGGTCTCGCCCACCCTGACCGATCCGCTGGTCACAGGCGCGGTGCAGAACCTTGTCAAGGCGAGCAAGACCTTCATGCTTGGCCAGCTGACGGTGAACTACAGCACAGCCGTCTTCACTGGGCTGGATGAATCGTCGCTCGCCAATGGCGTCGTCGTGCGAGCCCGGGGCGCCACGGCGCCGGTCGGCGGCGTGCTCACTGCCACGAAGGTCCAGGGGTGGTACGCCATTCCGATGGCCGATGGCGTGGCAGTTCAGCTCGCGGGCGTCATCACCGACTTCGTCTCGCGCGGCTCGTTCAAGGTGCTGGGCACGCCGGTCGATGCGACCAACGCGCAGATCACCGGCGGCCCCGTGGGCTCGCTCGGCAACGGCGTGAAGGTCGAGGTCGACGGGTTCATGTCGGGCGGCGTGCTGGTGGTGAAGAAGCTGCGCATCCGCAATGTGCCGGGCACGGGCGGGCCGGCCTCTTTCACCCTGATCGGCGCCATCGGCGGGTTCACTCCCCCCGCCAGCTTCAGGGTCCGTGGCCAGCCGGTGGATGCCGACGGGGCTGTCTTCGAGAACGGAACCAAGTCCGACCTGCGCAACGGCCGGAAGGTGACGGTCGTGGGCGACCGGGTGATCGACGGCGTGCTGATCGCTCAGCACGTGACCTTCGCGCCCTGAAACCGAGAAATCCTTCACGAAACAATCTCTCGACAAGGTCGAGCGGCAGGAGTACAACGAAATGACTAAAGTGAAAAAATCACATTTAAAGCGTTTATGTCCCTGTGGCCCCTTGACGATCGGAAATTGTGTGCCTGCGGCGTTCTGCCCGCGGTAACGCTGTTACACGTCCTGAGGCGGCATCCGGGATCAGCGCTGCGATGCGGGCATCCGCCCGCAGCTCTTTCCCATTGCTCGATGTGCACCAACGACGGTGCAGACGGGAGCATGTATGCCGCTCACTCTCCTCCTCCGGCTTCTGCACGAGAAGTTTCCGGTCACGCTCACGGCTGAACCCGACATCAGGCACGCCTCGGTCCTGATGGCCACCGGGCTTGTCGAAGCCGAGTTCCATCTGGACCACTTCGGATACCAGCAATACGAGAGCGCGGTGGTGTTCGACATCACGGAAGAGGGACACGCGGAAATCGCCAGCCTGAACGCCGGCGGCGCCGCAACTGCGCTCGAGGACCAGGCGTGGCCCGTCATGCCCCTGGACTACCTGCGCAAGATCGGACAGTCGGCCTTCCCGCTGCGCATCGATGACCCGGCGGAGATCAACTCCGTCGCGGTGCTGAACGCGGCGGGCATGGTGGAAGCAACCCTGCCCCCTCCCTGCCGCAGCAGGCAGAACCCCCAGAAATTCAGGCAGGCGGTTGTGCTGCGGGTCACTCCGCTGGGGCGAACCGCGCTGGTCCAGCGCCGGGCCTGAATCCTGGAACACGGTTTCGCCATTCGCACTGAACGGGTACCTGCAAATAACGCACTCCTCGCCGGCCGGCTGGCCCGCCCTCCTCGACCGCCAGCCGAAAACACGTCGGCCAGACATGAATGAAACCGAATGCAACAAACGTCACAAACCGGCGTTACACCTCCAGCCCCATTGTTTTCGACTACCAAAGTAGTAATGTGAAACCTTCACATACATCCCTTTCAGGTGTGAGGAGCGAATTCCAAAATGACACCGTGCCGCTTCGCCAGCAGCCACCCCTTTGCGGCCCGCGTCGCCTGATCCACCTCGTGCCGGGAATCGCTCTCCATGCTGGCCCATACCACTGCTACCCCCGACGCCGGCACCAGCGTCGCCGCGGATGCGCTCATGGTCTCGCGCATGCGGCTGGTGCTCTCGGTCTCGGCGCTGCTGGCGGTGGTGGTTGATGCCGGCGACCATAAGAATCATGTCAACGGCGCCGTCTGGCTGGCCTTCTGCGGCTACGTCTTGCACAGCCTGCTGGTGTACGCATGCACTCGGATGGGCCGCCCTTACTTCCAGGGCAAGGTCATCCACTGGTCCGACGTGCTGTGGTTCACGCTCATCATCTTCGTGACCGACGGCGTACAGAGCCTCTTCTTCCTTTTCTACTTCTTCGCGATCCTCACCTCCGCCTTCCGCTGGGGCTTCGAGGAAGGCGCCCGCGTCACGGTGGCGTCGGTCGCCTCCTTCGCCGCCTGCGGCCTCGCGACCAGCACCGGCTACGACGCACCCCAGCTGCTGATGCGCAGCACCTTCCTGCTGGCGCTCGGCCACATGATCGTGCACTGGGGCGGCTCCAAGCTGGGCCTGCAGCGCCGCCTGGCGCTCCTGGGCGACGTCAGCCAGCTCTCCAACCCACGCTTCGGCGCCGGCCGAACCATTGCCCGCACGATGGAACGCACACTGGCCTTCTTCAGGGCCAGCCATTGCATCCTGCTGACGCATGACACCGCCACCGGCAACTGGGTACTGCGCACCCTGCGCAAGAACGACGCCTGCGAGCACGTCAGCGTCGAAACCATCGGCCGCATCGCCGACTCCCCGCTCATGGCGCTGCCGGCTGATCACACCGTGCTCAGCAACCGGCTGCCCTGGCCCCTGAACCGGCTGTACGCCCAGAGCCACGTCTTCGAGGCGGGCGCCGCAGACGGCTGGCGCGTCGAGGACGATGAAGGCGCCCAGCGCTGCGAAGCCGTCACGGCAATGCTGGAGGCCCGCGCCTTCATCAGCGCTCCGCTGCCGATGCGGCTGGGCGAAGGCCGTGTCTTCGTGTCGTCGCGCGACGGCCTCTTCAACAAGTCCGACGCCCTCTTCCTCACGCACCTCATGGAGCAGATTTTCCCGATCATCGAAACCATCGAGGTGCTCGACCGCATGGCCTCCGAAGCCGCCACGACGGAGCGCCTGAAGTTCGCGCTGAACCTGCACGACACCGCAGTGCAGCCCTACATCGGCCTGCGCATGGGGCTGTGCGCCCTGCGCAAGAAGGCCACCGCCGACAACCCGCTGAGCGAAGACCTCGAAAAGCTCGCCGACGTGGCCGACGGCGTCATCGCCGACCTGCGCCGCTATGCCGGCGAGGTCAGGCAAGGCGCCAACAGCCCCGGCGGCCTCGTGCTGCCGCAACTGCACCGCCAGGCCGCGCGGATCAAGGGCCTCTACGGCATCGACATCGCCATCGCCATCGACGGCCCCCTCCACCTGGACGACCGGATGACCGCGGAAGTGTTGCAGATGGTCGGCGAAGGCCTCAACAACATCTGCAAGCACACCCAGGCTCGCCACGGCAGCGTGCGCCTGGCCTGCCGCAACGGCCGGCTGCACGTGCGCATCGAGAACGAAGCCGGCGAAGAGAGCTTCACCTGCTTCAGGCCCCACTCCATCACCGAACGCGCAGCGGCCCTCGGCGGGCGCGCGCAGGTCCGCCAGTGCGAGAGCGGCGCCACCGCCGTGCTGGTGGAAATCCCGATCTGAGCAAGAACGACGAATCCCCGGCAGCAAGCGCTGCACCGACCAAGAAACAAGCCGAAGCCAAGTCAAGGAGCCCGCCATGCAACCAGCTGCCACCAACCCCATCAGCGTCCTGCTCGTGGACGACCACCAGACCATGCTGTGGGGCCTGTCCAGGCTGATCGATGGGGAGCATCCGCGCATGAAGGTGGTTGGCACCGCCTCTTGCTGCGAAGACGCCGTGACCACCTCGGAAAACCTCACGCCCGACGTCATCGTGCTCGACCTGGACCTCGACGGCCACAGCGCTCTCGAGATCCTGCCCAAACTGGTGGCGAACGCGGTATCGCGCGTCATGGTGCTCACGGCGGAGCGCGAGCAGCGCACGCTCGACCTCGCGGTGCTGAACGGCGCACGCGGCGTGATGTGCAAGGACGCTCCGGCGCAGCAGGTGATCGACGCCATCGAGCGCGTCCACAACGGCGAGCTCTGCGTCGATCCGCAATCCATCGGCCGCGTCTTCTACGAACTGACCTCGGTGAAGAAGCAGCAGCCCAAGGCTGACCCGGAAGCCGCCAGGCAGTCCTGCCTGACGCACAAGGAGCGAGAAATCATCCAGACCGTCGTGACAGGCAGCGGCGCCTCGAACAAGGCACTTGCCGCGAAGCTCTTCGTCACCGAGCACACGCTGCGCAACCACCTCACCTCGATCTACCAGAAGCTCGGCGTGACCAACCGCCTCGAGCTGTACATCTACGCGGTCAAGCACCAGCTCGACGCTGCCCCGCACTGAAGAAAAGACGGAAAAAGAGCAAAGCCAAAAGCCCTGCGCGCCGGCAACCGGCGCGCAGGGCTTTGTTCAATTGGCGAAAGCGCTCAGGTTCCATTGAGCATCGGCATGATCATCCGGATGATGCGGATCACCGCCGGTGTGAGGATCACCAGCGAGATGCACGGGAAGATGCACAGCACCAGCGGCAGCAGCATCTTGGTCGGCACCTTGGCCGCCTGTTCCTCGGCGCGCACATGGCGCTTGTGGCGCAGGTCCTCCGAGAACACCCGCAGCGATTCGCCGATGCTGGTGCCGAAGCGGTCCGCCTGGGTCAGCATGGTCGCGAAGGTTCCGATCTCCTCCACGCCCGTGCGCAGCGCCAGGTTGCGCAGCGACTTCTCGCGCGTGGCGCCGGCGCGCATCTCCAGGTTGGTCCAGTGCAGCTCCTGCGCCAGTGCCGCGCTCTTGACCTGGATTTCCTCCGTCACCTTGACCAGCCCCGCATCGAGTCCGAGCCCGGCTTCGACGCAGACGAGCATCAGGTCGGCGGCGTCGGGAAAGTTCTCGAAGATCTCGCGGCGGCGCGAGCGGATCATCAGGCGCAGCACCAGGTTGGGCAGGTAGCAGCCGGCCAGCGCCGCCACCGCGAGCCACAGCAGCATCACCGTGCTGTCGTCCGCCGCACCTGTCGCACGCAGGCTGACGAAGGCAAGCGCCGCAAAACCCAGCGGCAGCAGCGTCTTCATGCCGAAGTACACGAGGTAGGCATCCGGGTAGCGGATGCCCGCGTTCAGGAAGCGCACGCGCAGCGGCGACAGCGCTGCGTCGCTGGTGGGCGAAGAAAGCTGCGCGAACGGCCCGACGATCTTGACGGCCTTCTCGGTCCAGGCCGACTTGCCCGCCGGCATCGCCACCGCCTGCAGGCGCTGCTCGGTGCGCGTGGGAGAAAACCAGAACGCCAGTCCGATGACCGCCATCGACACGGCCAGGAAGACGAGGATGGGAAACAGCATGGTCATGGCCCTTCTCCTTCAGACGCGAATCTTCACGATCTTGCGCAGCAGCACGACGCCCACGAGCATCACCACCAGCATGTACTTGAGCACTGTCTGGCCGATCGGGTCGGTCCACAGCGGCGACATGAATTCGGGGTTGAACACGTTCATGAGCGCCGCCAGCGCGAACGGCATCAGCCCGAGAATCCATGCCGACAGCCGTCCTTCCGAGGACAGCACCCGCACCCGCGCGAGCAGCTTGAGCCGGTCGCGGATCAGCCGGCTGAGGTTGCCCAGCACCTCCGTCAGGTTGCCGCCCGAATCGCGCTGGATCAGCACCGACACCACGAAGTAGCGCAGGTCGGTGAGCGGCACGCGCTCGCTGAGGTTGGTCAGGGCCTGCTGCAGCGAGACGCCGAAGTTCACCTCGTCGGCAACCATGCGGAACTCGCCGGCGATCGGCTCGGCCATTTCGTCGCCGATCATCTGTACGCCGCTGGCAAACGAATGCCCCGCGCGCAGCGCGCGCGTCACCAGGTCCAGTGCCTCGGGAAGCTGTTTCTCCATGCGGGTCAGCCGCCGGCTGCGCTGGCGCTGCAGATAGAGCAGCGGCAGTACCGCCAGGCAGCCTCCCACCACCAGCGCCACGAGGAGCGACTGGTGCACCATCACCATCACGGCGAAGAAGCCGAGCACGCCCAGCACGCAGGAAATCAGCAGGAAGCTGGAAACCGTCCAGTCCAGCCCGGCCTGCAGGATGAAGCGGTCCAGCCGGTGCGCCCGCGGCAGCGTCAGCAGCAGGCGCTGCATCCAGGGCACCTCGCTGAGCATGCGCTCCTTGGCCAGATGGGCCTGCGGCGTGCGGTCGACCGCGGCCGAGAACGCCTGCAGCCTCTTCTCGATCTTGCGTGCCTCCGGCCCCTTGTAGGAGCGCCACAGCATGTAGAGCCCTTCGAGCATGAGCAGCACGGTCACGAACACCAGCACGGTGACGGTGATGAGGGTGTTGCCCCCCAGGTTGTTGAGCATGATGGCCTCCTGTTCCTTGCCTGGTCCGGTTATTCGTAGTGCTTGCCGGGGTCGAACATCGTGTCGGGCAGTTCCACGCCGTACGCATGCAGCCGCTCCGCGAACTTCGGCCTGACGCCCGTCGCATGGAAGTGCCCGCGCACCTGGCCGTCGGGCCCCATGCCGGTCTGGTGGAAGTTGAAGATCTCCTGCATCGTGACCACCTCGCCTTCCATGCCGGTGATCTCCTGGATGCTCGTGACCTTGCGCCGCCCGTCCACCAGCCGCAGCACCTGCACGATCACCGTGATGGCCGATGCGATCTGCTGGCGCACCGTGCGGTGCGGCAGGTTCAGGTTGGCCATGCCGATCATGTTCTCCAGCCGCGCCAGCGCGTCGCGCGGCGTGTTGGCGTGGATGGTGGTGAGCGAGCCCTCGTGGCCGGTGTTCATGGCCTGCAGCATGTCGACCGCCTCGGCGCCGCGCACCTCGCCGATCACGATGCGGTCGGGCCGCATGCGCAGTGCGTTGCGCACCAGCGCGCGCTGCGTGATCTCGCCCTTGCCCTCGATGTTCATCGGCCGCGTCTCCATGCGCGCCACGTGCGGCTGCTGCAGCTGGAGCTCGGCAGCGTCCTCGATGGTGATGATCCGCTCGGTCGGAGGAATGAAGCCCGAGAGGATGTTCAGCAGCGTGGTCTTGCCCGCGCCCGTGCCGCCGGAGATGAGCATGTTGACCTTCGCCTGCGCCAGCCCTTCGAGCATCTGCGCCATCTGCGGCGTCAGCGTCTTCAGGTCGTTCACCAGGTTCTCCATGCGCAGCGGAATCTTCGCGAAACGCCGGATCGACATCATCGGCCCGTCCAGCGCCACCGGCGCGATGACCGCATTGACACGCGAGCCGTCGGGCAGCCGCGCGTCGACCATCGGGCTCGACTCGTCGATGCGCCGCCCCACCAGCGAGACGATCTTGTCGATGATACGCAGCAGGTGCTTCTCGTCGGTGAAGCTGACGTTGGTCAGCTCCAGGCGGCCCCGGCGCTCCACGTAGATCTTCTCGTGCGAGTTGACCAGGATGTCGGAGACCGACGGGTCGGCCATCAGCAGCTCGATCGGCCCGAAGCCCAGCATCTCGTGCTGGATGTCGCGGATCAGCATGCGCCGCTCGATGTCGTTGAGCGCCTCGGGCTCCTCCTGCAGCAGCCGCGTGGTCATGGTCGAGATTTCCTGGCGCAGCACGTCCGGCTTCAGGGTTTCGAGCGCCGCCAGGTCGAAGCGCTCCAGCAACCTCAGGTGCATGCGCTCCTTCAGCAACTTGTAGGCGTCCGACGCAAAGGGCGACACGACCTGCTCGGCTGCATGCCCCGCCGGCCGTGCGGCTGTATCTGCATCGGTTTCGACGGCATTGAGCTGTTCTCTGAATGACATGGGGACCTGCCTTGCTGTTGAATGAAACGACTGGCTGCCAGGCACCGCTCACGCGCGGCGGAAGAGCCGCCCGATGAAGCCGGGCTCCGCCTCCTGCCGGGGGCTGAGCGTGTGCGCGATGTCCATCAGCTTTCTTGCGAGTGCGCTGCCTCGCGCCATCTCCGCCAGCGGCACACCGCGGTTGATGGACGCCTCTACCTCCTTGCCGCCGTCGGGCACCACCGTGAGCGTCGCGCCCACCAGCGAGCGACGCATGTCGGAAAGGCCGATCTCTCCGCCGCCGGCGCTGCGGTTCACCAGCAGCTCGACCTTGCCGGGTGGGTAGCCCAGCGACTTGAAGACATGCATCAGCCGCGTCACGTTGCGGATGTGCGGAAGGCTGGGCTGCAGCACCGGGAAGATGCGGTCGGCGCGGTCCAGCACGCGAATGGAGAGCGTGTCGATGCGCGGCCCCAGGTCGAACAGCACGAAGTCGTACATGCCCAGCGCGACCTGCAGGATCGCGTCGATGTGCTCGGCCTTCACGTCCATCGCGCGCGAAATGTCGTCGGGCGCCGGCAGGATGCTGAAGGTCGGCGACACCTTCGCCACGCTCGCCGCGAGCAGCGAGGCGTCGAGCCGGCCGATGTCGCGGGCCACGTCGGCCATGGTGGACGTGGCACGCAGGTCGCTCACGTACGAAAGCGCATCGCCGAACTGCAGGTTCAGGTCGACCAGCAGCACCGAGCGCTCCTTCGAGAGCTGGTGCGCGATGTTGGTCGCCAGGAAGGTCGACCCGCTGCCGCCCTTGCAGGGCATGAAGGCCACGACCTGTCCCGGTGCGCGTGCCTGCTTGCCAGCCATCTTTTGCGCAATGCGCTCCACGGCGGCCTCCAGCGCAGCCGTGTCCGCCGGTGAAGGCAGCACCTCGCGCACGCCCGCGCGCATGGCGTGGATCAGGAATTCCGGCGTCTGCATCGCGCACAGCAGCACCACCGAGATAGCCGGATGCTGCAGCGTGAGCTTTTCGACCAGGTTGAGCTCCTGCGTGTCGCAGCACATGCCGTCGACCAGCAGCAGCTCCGGTGCCGTCTTCTCGACGACCCACTGCATCCGGCTCTTGCCGCCTTCGAACAGCGACACCGTGTGCGAGCGCGCCTCCAGCACCTTGCGCATGTCCTGCAGGTGGTTGGCGTTGGGGGAAATGATGGAGATCTTCATGGTCGTGTCCGTTGCGTTGAATGGCTAGGAGCAGATGGCCGCGCTGTTCGGGTCCTTGCGCATCACCTCGCGCGGCAGGTAGGTCGAAAAGCCCGGCATCGGGATCAGCGGCGCGGTCGCGCTCGCAATCGGCGAAATCCACTGGTAGTTGAGCCCGGTGATGCTCACTGTCACGCCTTCGCAGGTCGTGGCCGTGCAGCCAGAGGGCAGCCACGCCACCGACACGGTGCTGATCTGCGGCAGCAGCGCCTTCATGCGCGCCAGCACCAGGGCCTGCTGGGCCGTGTCGTCGCACACCACCGCGTACCGGGCCCCGGCGCGCGTGGCCTCCTGGGCGGCGTTCCAGGTGAACAGCATGCGCGCGAAGTCCACGATGCCCAGCGTGAACATGAGGAAGATGATGAGGCCCAGGGCGAACTCGACCGTGGTCGCGCCGCTGTTGCGGTTGCTTCTTCTCATGATGGCGCCCTCATGCTGGCGGTGATGTCGCTGAAGGCGATGTTCCCGCTGGAGTTGGCGAAGACCACGCCCATCACCGAGGGGAAGAGCGAGTGGAAGGTGTAGCCGGTGACCCGCACCGTGACCGTCGTGATGATCGGGCTCGAACCGGCCGACTGCCAGGTGCAGCAGCTGCCGGCAGGCACGTTCGAAAGGCTCAGCCCGCGCGCCAGCGGCGAGCCGGTGCCGGCCGTGTTTCCGTACACCATCAGGTTGCGGGCCTCGGTGATCTTCGTGCCCGGCGTCTGCACCGACAGGTAGCGCACCGCGTCGCGCGTCGACTTGACCACCGCGTTGTACTCGTACATCGCGCGGCCGAACTCCGTGGTGATGAAGGTCAGCAGCAGCAGCAGCGGGATGATCAGCGCCAGCTCGACCAGCGCCACGCCTTGCTGAGTGCGACGGGATTGCTGCTTCATGGCATGTGCCCCTTTCTGCTCGTCTCTTCTCATCTCACGAGGACCGGAACCAGCGGTCCCGCAGTCCCGCCCGCCAGCCCGCTGGTGGTGCAGGGGCTGCCGGTGGCGCCTGCGTTGCCGAGGAATTCCAGCTGCGTGTCGGTCATCGGAATGCTCAGCGGCTGCAGCATCAGCATGCAGAGGTAGTCGACCACGTGGTTGCCGCCATCGATGACCGGCACTGTCACGATGCGCCGGTCGAGGCCGTACTGCATGTGGCCTCCAGCGACATTGCCCGGGTTGGCCAGCTTCTGGAAGCTGTTGAGCGACAGTCCGGTGATCGACTCGCAGCTGTTGGCGCCATTCACTTTCGTGCCGGTGTCGGCGCACGACGCGAAAGCTGCGCGCTTGGTCACGAAGTTCTGGGCGCTCACGGGAGCTCCAGTGCCGGGCGCGCCGTTGTAGGCATTGAACTTCGCAGGCCAGTTGAGCGCGGTGTAGGCGTAGCCGGTGTAGTCGGGCCGTGCCGTGCTCGGGTCGCTGCTGTTCTTGTAGACGCCGAAGCGCTGGTTCCACACGTCGGCCACCGAGGTCTGCACGCCTGGTGTGCCGACCGTGTCGCCCACCTTGGCACCGCATCGGCCGTTGAGTTCGGCCTCGGTTTCGGATGCACTGTTGCTGCCGTCGAGGTTGGCCCAGCCGATCTGGCCGCCCGTGGCGGCGTTCTGCGCCATGATGAGCGTTACCCACTCACCGACGGCGAAACCATAGTTCGGCGCCGTGCCGCCGGTCTTGGGCTTCGCAGCCACGGGAATGGGGCATGCGCTCTGCGCGCTGGCCCGGGTGGCGACGGCGCTCGCCGTGACGCTGCGGGTGGCCGGATTGTTGGCGGTGTCGCCCGAGAAGGCACCCATCGCCTTCATGAGCCAGATGTTGATGTTGGGCTGCGTGTGCACGCACTGGGCGTAGCGCGCCAGGGCGGGCGTTGTGGTGACGGCGTAGGACGCGTCGCGGAAGCTGATGTCGGCCGCGACGATCTGGCCCTGCCCACTCCAGGTACTCGATTGCATGTTCACGCGGTTGGCATTGCCGGCGGTCTGGCCGGCGCTCCTTGCGCGATCGATCGCCGTGCCCTGCCCGTCGAGCTCGCGCGCGGCGGACAGGGCGCAGCTGTCGACAGCTGTCTGCAGCTCGGTCTTGACCACGAACAGATGCCCGAAGTCCAGGGCGATGCCCATGAACCCCATCAGGAACAGCAAGAGCAGCGCGGCAGTGACGATCATTGCGCCGCGCTGGCGGCGGTGATGGCGGCAGGTGGACATGGTCGGCTCCCTGATCGAGTGGGCAACGCGGGCCGGCCGGGTCAGGTGCAGCTCGTGCCGCCGAGACAGGCCGTGACGCGGTCGATGAGAGCGCCCAGTGCGGTACCGCCGGTCAGCGCTTGCAAGGCAACCACCAGTGCGATGGAAACCACGGCGATGATCAGTGCGTACTCGACCACTTGCGCACCGCTCTCGTCTGTCAGAAATGACTTGAACATGATGATGAACCCCGGTTCGTTGTTGACGATGAAGGCGTGGGAGCGAGCGGGAAGGTCGAACGAAGCGGACCATGCGACATGGATCCGCTTCCCTCCCGAAAGACCGCCTACTGGCAGTTCGTCCCGGTCAGGCAGGTCGTGACGCGAGTGATGAAGCTCGTGAACCCGCCGTTGTTGGCCGTGAGGCCCTTCAGTGCGACGACCAGGGCGATCGAGACGACCGCGATGATCAGTGCGTACTCGACGACCTGTGCGCCTTCTTCTTCGCGCAGGAAGCCTTGGGTCGATTGGCCAATGGCCTTGAGAAAGTTTTTCATGGTTCGTTCCTTTCGAGGTTGAACGGTTGGAAATCGGTTTCGAGGAAGATCGTTGGAGGAAGACGGTTCATTGCTATTCGTGGCGCTCTCCTTTCCAAAAAGACTCGAGTGAGGTGAATCTGTGGATGCGCAAGCCCGGTGTGCGCGTCACTTCGACGCGCCGGCACCCTGGCCGCCGATCTGGCCGCCGATGTTGATGACGTTGACCGCCGGCGGCGGCGTCTTGTACGACTCGTGGTACTGGTTCATCGCCTCGCGCGCGGCGCGGCCGTCCATGCCGGTGACGGGGTCGTTTCTCTTGCCCGCCTCGGGGTTGATCGTCATCTTCCTTTTTGCGTCGCGCACCGCGTCGCCGAAGCGCGCGTCGTAGTTGGGCGTGACGGTCGAGCAGCCGGCGCCAAGGAGGCAGACGAGCGCGACGGTGGTCGTTCTGATGATGAACATGGCGGGGCTCCTCACTTGGTTTCGCTGGCCGGTGCAACCGGGGCCGGGGTGGAGCTCTCGAGGGCTCCGTTGAGATAGACCTCGGCGCGGCTGGGAACGACGTGGTTGTCCGTCGGCACCCTCGGCGATTCGGTCAGCGGACGCACCAGGCGCGGCGTGATGACGAACATCAGCTCGGTCTGCTCGTTCTGGAACTCGGTGCTGCGGAACAGCGCCCCCATCACGGGCACTTCGCCCAGCCCGGGATAGCGCTTGACCGTCTCCGTCACGTTGGCCTTGATGAGGCCGGCGATGACGAAGCTCTGCCCGTCGTTGAGCTGCACGGTGGTGTCGGCGCGCCGCACCGTGAGCGATGGCAGCACGGCAGTGACGCCCGAGACGGTTGTGAAAGGAGAGCCCGTCTGCGACAGGTCCGACACCTCGGACACCATCTTCAGGTTGACCCGGTCCCCGTTGAGCACCGTGGGCGTGAACTTGACCCCGATGCCGAACTCCTTCTCTTCCAGCGTGATGTTCGTTCCGCCGCCGCTGGCCGCGTTCTGCGCCACGGGAATGAAGATCTTGCCGCCCGACAGGAAGCTGGCCTGCTGCCCGCTGATGGCCATGATGTTGGGCTCCGCGAGGATGCGCACCAGCCCGTCGTCCTTCTGCCCGTCGATGGTCAGCGAGGTGCGGCCGATGCGCAGCGCCTGGGCCAGGCCGCCGCCGCTGCTCAGGAAATTGGAGATCAGCGAGTAGTTGTTCAGCCCGCCGTTGCCAGTGCGCGCAATGCCCACGCGCGAACCCAGCCGGTCGAGCAGCGTCTTGCTGACCTCGGCGATCTTCACTTCCAGCATCACCTGCTGCGGCGTTGCCACGCGCAGCAGGTTCACCACCTTCTTGCCATCGGCGCCGTAGGCCGAGGCCAGGCTCATCACGTCGTCGAGCTTGAGCGCGTCGCTGATCTCGCCGGTGAGCACGATGGATTTTTCGGCGCTGCGCACCTGGATGCGGCGCTCCTCGGGCATCAGCTCGCTCAGCTTGGCCTGCAGCGCCATCGGATCGATGGTGACGATCACGTCCTTGATGTAGCAGGTGCCGTCGGCGCTTTGCAGCACCACGTTCATCGAGCCCGCCTGGCGGCCCCGGAAGAACAGGTCGGTCGGGCTCAGCAGCGTCACGTCGACGTCCGCGACGCCGTCGCCGGTGTTCGCGTTGGCGGCCGGGGCGGCAGGCTGCATTCCCGCGGGCACCGCTGCCGCCGCGGCGGCGGGCACGGGTGCGCGGCTCTGCGGCTGGCCGCTGACCACGATGCGCACCACGCGCGCCTTCAGTGGAATGACCACCGACTTGCCCAGCACGGCCTGGGTCGGCTGGTCGTCGGGAATGATGGCAGTGCATCGGCGGCTGCCATTGGCGGCGGCGGAGGCGCTGCTGCTGCTTGCCGCCGCGGCTTGCGTGGCGGCGGTGGATGCGGCGGGCATGGCGCCCGCGGCTGAGGCGGTTGCCGCGACCTCGGCGCCCATGGCGGGAGCCGCCAGTGTCGCGAAGGCAGCCAGCAGGCTGGCGAGTGTTGTGGGGATATGGCGCACTTGGTGTTCCTCCTGTCGAATGTCGAACTGGTTCAGAAACAGGTCAGCGAACTGCCCGCGTGCTGGATGATTTCCACGCACTGGGAAGCCGGCGTCGCGGCGGGGCCCGGGCGATGGGCACGCGGCCGGGCCGGTGCCGGAGCAGGCGCGGTTGCCGCGACCTGCACGAGTTCCTTGGCGCCGAAGAGCTGGCCCTTGGTGATGCCGTCGGTGGCCACCGTGGTCTTGTCCATCTGGTTGCGAAGCACCAGGGACAGGGTGCCCACGCTGCGGGCCAGGTCGAGCTTCTCGGAGTCTTCCAGCGAGAGCTCGAGCGTCACGGCGCTCACCACCTTCGGCTTGGTGTCGTCGCGGTTGGCTTCCTGCGCCACCGCCAGCACCAGCACCTTCTCGAGCACGGTCTTGCTGATCTGCAGCGCCTCTTCGCCTCGGCCCTTGTCCTGCTGGGCGTTGACCATCACGTCGACGTAGTTGCCAGGCAGCGCGAAGCCCGCCACGCCCACCACGTCGTTGACGCGCACCGTCATCGCCCGCTTGCCGCTGGCGATCACCGCCGAGAGCCCACCCTGGGTGCCCACCGGCGCCAGCTTGCCCTCGATGAGCGCCTCGCCGCGCAGCACGCCGACCTTCACCACGCGCTCGTCCAGCGCCTTGATATCGGTGAACGCGCCGTTGGGCACCGAGCCGGAGGGCCAGTCGACCGTGGTGAGCATTTGCGGGTTGACGCGGCTGCCCAGTTCGATGTCGACCGCCGCCACCACGACCTTGTTGGACGCGATGCCGCCTTGCTTGGAGATCCACCCCGCCGCGTAGACGGCAGCCGCCAGCCCCGTGAGCAGGGCCAGAAGGATCAGCCCGATCGCCTTGATGTTCTTCATGTGAACCTCCGTCGCAGATGAGATGAAAAGAGAAGAGACCTTGAAGGGGCTAGACGTAGCCCAGCTGGTGCGCGAGCACTTCGATCACCGTGCCCGCCGCGATGCAGATGCCGTAGGGCAGCTTTCCGATGGACAGGCTGGCGTCGATGCGTCCCGAGGGGCGCATGCCGGCCATGCCCGAGAACATCACGCCCTGGGCGGCGTCCTTCACGTTGGCCAGCATGTGGCCCACGCGGCGCCGGTGGATCGCGAAGGCCATGGCCGCCACGCCGCCGGCAATGAAGGTGAAGAGCACCGCCATCAGCGTCTGCTCGGGTCCGATGAAGGCGCCGGCCATGGCCATCAGCTTCACGTCGCCGGCGCCCATGATCCCGATCACGTAGAACGGCACCATCGCCGCGAAGCCGATGCCCAGCCCGCCGAATGCGCTGGCGGCGCCAGCGGCGGGCGTGCGCGCGGCCAGCGTTCCGTAGACCAGCGCGAAGAGCGCGCCGCCGAAGGTCAGCCAGTTGGGAATGCGATAGGAGCGCCAGTCGCTGACGGCGGCCGTGGCGAGCAGCGCCAGCAGCACGAGCATGCGAAGGTCGGTGGCCAGCATCGCCAGCAGTTCGAGAACGGCGTCGAGTTCCTGCATGTCGGTCTCCGTGGGTTCAGGCAGTGCGCCGGATGGCGAGCAGCAGGAGCAGGCACACGACCATCACCAGCGCTCCGATGAGCGCGAACTCCATGAACGACATGCCGGCGTCTTCGCGCAGCAGGTTCATGAAGGTCGTCGGCAGCAGTGCGAGCAGTTCCATGCGTATCCCCTGGTTGTTGTGACCGGCCTGGACCGCCTCTTGCCCGGGTTGGGCTTTGGCGTTCGGCCATGGGGATGAATGTAGAAATCGGCCCGCTTTCGCACATGAGCGGAGCGCCCTTTTGTGGGGGAGTCAAAACCCCCGGCCGCGCGGCCCCGGAAGCAGGACAAAGCGCCCGGGTGTGGCGTGACAACGGACAGATGGCCGAACGGGGGGTCTGACGGCCCCGCCGCCGTCGTCCGGCGCGGCCGCGGTAGCCTGCTGCGCGGAGGCTGTTGCGAGCGTGGACACCGGGGACACCCGAAGAGCGGCCGCAGATTCGATTACTTCGATTGCATCTGGTTTCTGGCGGCCTCGATGCCTCCCCGACTACCGCGATTCCGCTTCCCGCCATCGTGTGGCGGCAGCGTTTTTCCGTCTTGCCGCAAAGGTTCGCGGCCATGCCTTTCGCCATAGCCTCGCACTACCCAGCACAGGGCATTTTTCATTGCTTCCCCGACGCAGAAACTGCACTCCGGTCGTCACGCAAGCCACTCCACACCGCGTCACAGACCGTCAGCTGATGGCCGGGTGGTCCGGCGATCGGGTTTGTTCCACATCACTCGAGGAAGCATCATGAAGAAGACTCTCATCGCCATCGCCGTGGTCCTGGTCGGCAGCGTCGCTTCGGCAACGGTCGGCAGCACCGCGGTCGCCGCAACATCCACCACGACCGGCTCCTCCAGCTCCGCTGGATCGACTGCCGCCAGCTCCGGCACGGGCAGCGCGCTGAGCTACAACTCGGCCATGTCGGGCTCGTCGGCCAACGCCAACGCCTCGGGCGGCGCGTTCGCGGTTCCGGGCTTCGCCGTCGGCGGTGCGACGGCAGGCGGCTCGGCAACGACCACCGGCCGCGTGACCAGCATGGCCGCGACAACCGGCAACGGCGTGGCCATCGGCGGTGCCAACGCTTCCGCCAATGCGACCTCGGCAGGCAACGCCAACTACTCCGCCGGCGGCGCCACGCACGTGAGCGGCAGCGCAGGCGGTGCAGCCTCTTCCACGACCAACAACACGGCAGCGACGGCAGCAGGCCCCGGCGGCGGTCTCGCCGTGGTGACCCGCACCTCGACCACGACCTCGGGCTACAACGCCTCGTCGGGCGCCATCAACGGCCCGATCAACGGCACGAGCACTTCGGCGACGGCCGGCTCCACCGGCGGCTCCTTCGGCGTCACCAACTTCGCCTTCGGCAATGCCGGCGGCTTCACCAACGGTGGCGGCACCGGCGGCACGGCTGCAGCGGGCTCGACCGCATCGGCTCCCTGAGCCTTGCGCAAACCGGTTGCTGAAACTGGAAATGGGGAGAGCGGCAAGAAACGCCCTCTCCCCGGTTCTCAAAGGAGTCGAAAAATGAAAAGACTGTTTTTCCTCGCGTTGCTGACCGTGTCCGCGGCAGCTGTTGCTCAACAGACCAACACCAACACCGGTGCGAACAACGGGTCTTCGAGTTCGGCCACGACGTCTGCCCAGGGCAACAACCAGGCGGTGACGTTTTCGAACCCGGCGAGCGTGACCACCCAGTCGACGATGACCAGCAACCAGAACGTCAACAACACTGGCGCGACGACGAACACCGTCGACTACCGCGGCAGCTACACGATCAAGAACGTGCCGTCGGTCAACGGCCCCAACCTGACGACCAGCAACGACACCTGCATGGGCAGCAGCAGTGCCAGCGCGAACGGCCCTGGCGTCGGCCTGAGCTTCGGCACCACCTGGACGGACGAGCACTGCAAGCGCCTGAAGATGAGCCGCGAGCTCTGGAACAAAGGCATGAAGGCAGCGTCTCTGGCCATGGACTGCATGGACCCGGCGGCCATGGCCGCGCTGGAGATGACCGGCACCAAGTGCCCGCAGTCGATGACGGCGGACGAGCGCGTAACGGCCTATGGCCCGCAGGCATCGGCCAGCGGGGCACCCGCCGCGCCGCCGCGTCCGGTGGCCGCAGCAACGCCTGCTCCCGCGCCCACGCCGGTGGCCGCCATTCCTCCGGCCGCCCCGCTGCCGCCGCCACCCGCGCCCATAGCGGAAGCCGTGCCTGCTCCGCAACCACAGCCGCAACAGCAGGCTGCGGCAGCGCCGGAAGAGTCCGTCGCCGTGGTCACGATGCCCGTCGTCAGCGCCACGGTGACGCCGATGGACCCGGGCGAGGTTGCTTCCATCCGCGCCGCGTCACGCATGCTGGACCAGCGGGTCGACGACATCGCGACCGCACCGCGCTCGACCCCCGCCGCGCAATGACCCGCACGGAGCGCCAAATGACCAGGACCGTACTCCTCCTCTGGCTGGCGGCCTGCTGCGCGGCAACCTCGGCGGCGCCTGCCGCCGTGCAGTCCACGCTGCGCGTCGAGCGGATGAACATGGGCAGCGGCCTGCAGAACGCGCGCGGCACCGAGAACGCGCTGCCGGTCGGCGCCCTTGGCGTGTGGCACGTGCCGCAGTACCTGCCGGGCTACCCCACGGCCGCGACCATCTGGCCGCGCGTGATCGTCATCCAGTGCACGGAAGACCTGTGCGCGGGCTACACGATCACGCCCGAGCTGGGGCGCGGCGAATATCTTTTCTTCGTGCCGGCGGGCAAGTAGCCGGCGAGCATGTTCACTGCGTGCCGCCTTTTCCAAGGCCGGCGCGCAGCGATTGCGCGGTGGCGTCCGCCGCGTCGATTCGCCGTTGCAGCTCCTCGTTGACCACACCCACCAGCGCTGCGAGTTCGGCGCGGCTCGGGTAGACCTCCTGCGTGTCGCCCACCCCTTGCTGGACGATGAGCTTTTCGAGGCACGCATATGCGCGCTGCATCGACTGAAGACCGCCGATGTCGTCGCACAGCTGCAGCGCAAGCAGCTCGGCGCTCTGTGAGGCGGAAGATTCGGAAGGGGAAGAGACGCGCGCGGAAGCGCGAGCGGATGCAGCCATGAGAGGCCTCTAAGGGTTTCGTGTTTCTGAAACCGACGCACCCGAGTCCAAGCGGGGCGGCGGCTCGACGGGTTGGACTACCGGGAAACCACTTGCGTGAAACCGGCCGGGCTCGCGCCCGCCCGTCGAGCCGCCAAAACTGGAAGCACGAACGACGAAGCCGCAGACCCTGCGGGGTGACTGCGGCTTGCGTCGCAGTAGTTTCAACGGGAGTCCAAGCCCGATCGCGCCTCTGTTTGACGCGACCGGCGCAGTATAGCCACGCCCAAACGGGGCGGCGGCTCGACGAGTTGGACTACCGGGCAACCACTGGAAACCGGCCGGGCTTGCGCCCGCACGTCGAGCCGCCAAAACTGGAAAGCAGCCTCAGGGAATGCTTCGCGCCACAACGCCCAGATCGCGCCATGCCTCGGGATGGCAGCTGAAGATCAGTATCTGGTGCCGCTGCGCGGCGTCGTACAGCACGCGCTTCATCTGCCGCAGGCGCTCCTCGTCGGTGTTCACCAGCGCGTCGTCGAGGATCAGCAGCGTCGGCTTGTTCGCTTCCTTCAGCAGGTCCGCGTAGGCCAGCCGGGCGACCACGCCCATCTGCTCGCGCGCGCCCACGCTGAGCTCCTCGAACTCGCCGCTCTGGGCGCCGCGCAGGCCCTGGCGCGTGATGCGGCCGGGCGAGAGATCGTCGCCGACCTCGATCTGCGCGCCGGGGAAAAGAATCTGCAGATAGTGGTCGAGATGCTTCTGCAGCGGCGCGCGCAGGCGCCGCGCCAGGGCCGAGCGCTTCTCGCGCAGCAGCTTCAGCAGATGGTCGAGCGCCCTCGCCCGCCGTTCGAGTTCGGCGCAGCGGCGCGTGGCGTGTTCGAGTTCGCGCTGCTTCTCCGAGGCGGCTTCTTCCTGGCCGAGCGCGCCCTTGGTTTCCAGCTCGACTTCGAGCCGGGTGATTTCGGTGGCCCGCTGGCTGTGCGCGGCCTCGGATTGCCTTGCGCTGCGCTCCAGCCGCTCCACGTCCTGCGCGAGCACCGGCAGGTTGACGGTCTGAAGGCGCTGGGCCAGTTCCGCGAGCTTGTCCTGCATCGCCGACTGCTGCGCCAGTGCGTCGGTCAACGCGCCGCCGGCTTCGGTCTTCCTGCCGGCGCGTGCGGGGTCGTTGAGGGTGGCCTTGACGGCGGCGAGTTCGTCTTCGGCGGCTTTCACCTGTTCGCGTGCGTTGCCGGCCGCCACCTTGGCGTCGTTGAGGGCAGCGGAGGCAGCCTCCAGCGCGGCGCGTGCGGCGGCTTCTTCCGACTCGGCCGAAGGCACGGCGACGCCTGCAGCCGGCGTGGATGGCATCGCCTGCAGCACCTGCCGAGCTTCCGCGAGGCGGGCTTCGCGCGTCGCCACGTCGGCGGCGAGCGTGCCGAGGCCCTTGGGGGCCAGCGCGGCCAGCACGGCTTCCGCGGCGCCGGCTTCGCCCTTGCGCAGCACCTGCTGGCGCGCGCGCTCCTCGACCGCCGCCACGCTTTCCGCGCGCAGGCCCTGCAGCAGCGCCGCGAGTTCGTCACGCGCGCGGTCGCGCTCGATGGCGAGGCTTTCGAGGTCCGCGCCGCCCGGCAGCACGCTGATTCGGCCTATGCCTTCGATCTCGATGTCAGTGCGGGCGATGACGGTCTGGCGCTGCGAGCCCGACAGCTCCGCGCCCGCGACGCGGAGCTTGGCGCCGGGCTGCAGTTCGAACTCCAGGGCCGTGGCCACCGCGTCGAGCTTCGCCTGCGCCGTGCGAAGCGCGTCCGCCCAGTGGCGCAGCCGCTTGAGTTCGCTATCCGGCACCGCGAGCGCCTGGGCCTCGGCCTGCAGGCGGGTGACTTTTTCCTGCTCGGCCTTCGCTTTCTCGTGACTCTGCGAGAGCGCGGCGAGCTGCTCGGCCAGGCTTTCGACCGTTTTCTCCTGCGCGATGCGCGAGGCAGCCTGCCGCGCCAGACGGAGGTTTTCACGCGCCTCGGCATCGGCCTTCGTCGCGGCCGCATGGCGAGGCTCCCAGGCCTGCAGTTCGCCGAGGGCCTTGGCCAGGCCGTCCTGTGTTGCCAGCAGGTTCTTCTCCCGCAGGGCGAGCGAGCCTTCCTCGCGCTCCATCGCCTGCAGCTGGGTGCGCCACAAGTTCACCTGCGCGGCGATCTGCCTGAGCGCGGCTTCCTGGGCGGTTCTTTTCTCGTCCAGGCCCCGGGCTTCGTCGAGCCGCTGCTGCGCGACGACGAGCTGTTCACGCAATGCGGCCCACGGCCGCGCGGCATCGTCGCGTTGATGGTCGCGCCGCAGATTGGAGAGGCGGTCGACGCCTGATTGATACGACTCGATGTCGGCGTGCAGCCGCTCGAGTTCGGCTTCGAGTTCCGTGCGCAGCTTGAGCGCATCGGCGTAGGCGCCGCGCGGCGTGCCGGCTGCGGGTGTCAGCAGTTCGTTGCGCTCGGTCTCCACCGCCTTGAGCACCGCGTCGCCGTTGCTGGAGGCCAGTTCGCCCAGCGATTCGCCGAGCGCGTTGCGCAGATGATCGCTGGCGAAGCCCACCGCGCTGGCGATGTCGTGCGAGGTGCCCTGCTTGATCCACAGCAGCCCCGGAATGCCCATGTGCTCGGGCGTGCTGGCGCCCTTGCCTGGAAAGCGGAAGCCCAGCAGGGCCGCCAGGTGGTCTTCGGCCACCGCGCCGTCCATGGCGCGGCCGTCGATCACGAGCTCGCAGCGCTTCTTTCCGAGGAAGGCCTTGGTGAGCCGGTAGCGCTTGCCATCGAGTTCGAAATCGACCTCGACCATCGGCGTCGCCGAGCTTTCGCCCCAGGGCCGCAGATGCTCGACCGCACTGGAGCGATGGCGCTCGAAGAATGCAGCGCGTATCGCCTCTGCGACGGTCGATTTGCCTGACTCGTTCGGCGCGGCGAAAAGATTGAGCCCGTCCGTCAGCCCGTCGATTTCGAGCGGCGCGCGGAAAAGCTTGAAGTTCTCGATGCGAAGGCGCTGCAGCTTCATGCGGCGGCTCCCGGCTGCGTACCGAGGATTCGCGCGAGCGTGAGCAGCGCGTCGCGCGCCAGTTCGGCATCGGTGCCGCCCTGCTGCTCGCGCAATGCCTGCAGCGCCTCGCCGACGAAGCCGTCGGCATGCAGTGCCTGGATGTCGTCTTCGGTCGGCTCCAGCCGCAGCGCTTCGCCTTCCCACACCAGCGCGCGGGCGCGGGCCCGGGCGGCATCGAGGGCTGCGTTCAGCCGGTTGTGCCCGGCGAGGTCGCAGCTGCCCTGGGCGCGCAACTGCAGCACGTCGCCGCTGCCGATCTGCTCGAGCTTGTGCACCAGCTCGTCGATGTCGGAAGGCACGGCCAGCCGTGGCTCCCATTGCTGCCAGTCGAACTGGCCCGTGCGAATGGGCTCGACCACCGGCAGCGCGCCGGCACCGGCGATGCCGACCAGCAGCGCCTGGCCGGAGTCGTTGGCCCTGAACCGGTCGGTCTCCGGCGTGCCGGCATACCAGGTGCGCTCGTCGATCTGCCGCGTGCCGTGCCAGTCGCCGAGCGCGAGGTAGTCGAGGCCAGCCTGCACAGCGCGGCCGGCGGCGATGGGGTTGGTCGAGTCGATGTCTTCCGAGAGGATGCCCTGCACGCTGCCGTGCGCGAGGCCGATGCGGGGCAGGCTTTCATCTTCCGGCTCGGCGGTCGCGAACCACTCGGTGAGGTCGCCATAGGTGTGGCGCTGCGTGAGCGGCGCGGGCAGCAGCGTGAACTTGCCGGCCACGGTGTGCGGCCTGGGCTCCAGGCAGCAGACGACGTTCGGCGCGATCGCGCCCAGCCGCTGAGCGCGGCTCCAGACCGATTCGCTCAGCGCGGAATCGTGGTTGCCCGGAATCAGCAGCCAAGGCCCGGTGAAGCCCTGCATGGCGTTGAACATGCGGCGGATGGTCTTGTCCGAGACCGTCTGCAGGTCGAACACATCGCCCGCGACCAGCACGGCGTCGACCTTGCGCTCGGCGGCGATGGCTGCCAGCCGCTCGACGACCTTGAAGCGCGCTTCGAAGAGTGCCGAGGCGTCGTCGGGCTCGAATTGCGAGAACACGCGGCCGATCTGCCAGTCCGCGGTGTGGAGCAAAGAAATCATGCGTCGTGGCCCTCCCTTTGCCTACCGCGTCTGCATCGTTCGTGTCATTTCTGAACAGCGAGCATCTTAGAGCGAGTGACCGAGCGGCCACGGAGCCGACCAGCGATGTAGCGCCCATGCACGGGTTTGCCGGTGGTCGCATGGCGCAGCGGTCAGCTTCCGGTAAGCAGGTCAATCATATTTTCGAACGTGACTCCGTGATGGTTGGGCCTGCGCTCCAACTGCGATCACTGGGGCGTCATATCAAATCGAGGGGAGGCCACTTCATGCGGGGAGGAATCATGCGCGCGGTGTTCCGGTGCGCGAGCCTGGCGGTCCTGTCGCTAGTCCTCGCGACGGGCTGCACGACGCCCTATGGACCAAGGGGCTTTGCCGGTGGATATGTAGAGACGCGGCTGGCCGATGACACCTACGTCGTGGCGTTCCACGGCAACGGAAATACGTCTGGCGACATGGTCTGGCGCTACTGGATCTACCGCTGCGCCGAACTGACCCTGCAACGGGGCTACGAGTTTTTCACCGTCGCTACCGCGAAGACAGCGACCTCTCCCGCAGGAAATACCCCGAAGCTCATGGCGCTCGACGAACTGGAAGACGACGCGCCGCCCCCTCCCGATACGTTCAAAGGTGGAGGCGGTGGCGGCAGCCACTCCGTTTACATCCCCGGCACCAGCGGAGGCACTGTCACGACCTGGCATGCGAGCGCGACGGTCCGGATGTTCCGCAACACGAACGAAGTCGGCGCAACCTACGCGTTGCGAGCTCGAGCCGTCGTGGAGATCCTCAAGCCCTACGTCGTCAACCAGGGGCGCGGCAGTGCTCTTTCGAAAGAGGAATTGATCGAGCGCACCATAGCCACGCCGCCCCCAGAAGCGGCGGCGTCGGCAGCCGCACGACGACGCGAGCCAGTCCAGATGAAGGATCTCGACGGCCTCATTCACCAATGAAGCGAGCCCAATGCAAATGCAGCGACGAGGCCCTATGAACTTCTTGCGATATCGGGCCGCATTCGGCTTGAGTGTCCTGTCCATCCTGCCCGTGTTTGCCCATGCGATGCCGGCCGATGAACTCTTCCGGCGTCTCGCGCCGTCGGTCTGGGTAGTACGTCCGCTGGATGCGCAGGGCAAGTCGCTGGGAACGGGAAGCGGTGTGGTGATCGAGCCCGGGCGTCTTGTCACCAACTGCCACGTGCTCGCGAAAGCGTCGACTATCCTGGTGAAACACGAGAACGTGAGCTTCCAGGCGGAGCTGGAGTTTCCCGATGTCGAACGCGACCTTTGCTCGATCAAGGTGGCGAACTTCAATGCTCCCGCTGCGCAGGTCGCACCGCTCGATACGCTGAAAGTCGGGCAAAAAATCTACACCATCGGTACGCCGTACGGCCTTGAACAGACCTTGAGCGACGGGCTGGTTTCCGCACTGCGTCGGGGCCGTGACGGAGCGGTCGAGAACATCCAGATTTCCGCCCCTATATCTCCGGGATCGAGCGGGGGCGGATTGTTCGACGAGCAGGGGCGCCTGGTCGGCATCACGACCTCCGGGCTCTCGGCCGCCGCCGGAGCGGCGCCCGCGCAGAATCTCAATTTCGCCCGGCCCGCGCAATGGATCCTTGATCTGCCCGAGCGCGGTCGCCTCGCTCTGGCGGCCCACGGAAAGCCGGCGACTACGGCGGATGCATCGAGAAGTACCCCTGCGGTCGTTGCCGCGAGGCAGCATCTCGACGCCTCAATGCTCGTCAGCAAGACCTGGAGCTATCCGCATCCGCGTGACGCTGCGACCTTCGGCAACGTGGAGCTGACGTTTTCGAGCACCCGCGTATACGCAAAGAACGCCAGATCGAGCGCGGACGGCACATGGGGAATCCGTGACGACACCATGTGCGCGAACCTGGATTCGCCCAGTTGGGGGCGCTTGTGCTTCTACCTCGTGAAGGATGGAGAAGATACGCAGTTGGTGAACGCCGTCAGCGGTCTCCGTTCGAAACTCACTGTGCGCTAAGCAGCGCCTCGCCCCAAGATAGCCAGGGCCCCGCGAGGCTGCCTGGGCGCACGCATCACTTCGCGCTAGGCCGTGGAGTCGGCGGCAGCCGAGCACTCCTGCAGCAGCGCGGCCGACTGGGTGACCTGCTCGGCGATCTGCTCGCGCAGCGGACGCCACTCGAGGCTGAACGGGGCAAGCAGAACCCACTGCATGGTCAGAGCCAGCGCGATGCCAAGAATGACGAACACCCAATGCACGAGTTCCATTGCCGCCCCTTTTCGAAGAATCAGGGCCGGAGTCTGAGCACTTCGCGGGCGTCGCGATATCGCCAATTCGGGGGATGCCGTTCGCCAGAGAGGGCCAGGGACGGCGAGAGACTGCCCCCGTGCGTACTTACCTTGCAGGCAGGTACTGGCGCGGATCGACGGCGTTGCCCCGGTAGCGGATCTCGAAGTGCAGCCTTGCGCGCGCGCCGTCGGCGCTGCCGATCTCGGCGAGCTTCTGGCCCTGCTTCACCTGCTGGCCCTGCTTGACCTGCACGGCGCGCAGGTTGGTGTAGACCGACATATATGAACCGCCGTGGTCGACCATCACCACGCTGCCGTAGCCGCGCAGCGTTTCGGTGACCGCCACCTTGCCCGCGCCGATGGATGCCACCGGGTCACCGAGGCTGCCGCCGATGTCGATGCCCTTGCTGCTGGTGCCGTTGAAGCCGGTGATCACCTGGCCCGGCGCGGGCCAGGCCCAGTCGCTGCGCCGCGATGCGGGCGGCGCGACCGGCTCCGGTGTCGAAGCCTTTGGTGGCCTGGGGCGCTCCGCGCGTTCAGGGCGCTCGGGTCGTTCGCGGCTTGGCGGCGGTGGCTCCGACGAAGCGCCGCCGCCCGGCGGAACCACGCGCAGCACCTGCCCGGCTTCGAGCTTGTCGGGGTCCTGCAGGTTGTTCCAGCGCGCGATGTCGCCCGGCGAACGCCCGGCCTTCGACGCGATGCGATAGAGCGTGTCGCCCGGCTGGACGACATATTCGCCCGGCCCCGCCACTGGCGCCTTGGGAGACGTGGAGCACGCCGCCACCATCAATGCCGCGGCAAGCACAACGCCCGCGCGCCAGTTCCTTCCTGTCACAACCACCACCGGATTCCTTCCTGGACAACCTGAATCTCGCGCTCCCGGGTGCCCCGGGGGCGCGCTCGAAGAATCCGGGAAGGCTAACAGCAGTCGCCGGGCGTTCTCCCAACTTCAGGTTTATCAGCCACGGGTAGACGGCCTGCCGGCCGCGCTCTGCAATGCGGCCGAATTGCCCGGAAGAATTCATTCGAGACGGCAATCACGGCGTATTCGAACTACATCGGGTAATAGGATGTCGCCCGATTTTTTACACTTTTCCGAAATCATATTCGGCGACTCGGTTGCACTCCTCTTGCTTTTTTCGATTTTCAGATTTTGTTTGAATATCGTTTATACGGTTACAGGCCCTGCCAATTAAATACAGTCGGCCTTGAGAGGATGTTTCATTTTTCGACGAATCTTCCGGTGCGGTTTCCGCATGGTTCAAAGGTGCGCCGGCAGCCGTAGGCCGGACCACCCGTGGAGCTGCTGCAAAGGCGCTTCTTCCCCCTGGTTCCCTCTGAATCTCCCCTTGAGTACCCCGCTTCTACCGGGCTTCGCGAGCATCCGGAGCGGGCTGTTCGACGCCCTTTTCACCGCAAACGACGCATCAGTTACCTCGTCCGGGACGATTCGGGTAGTACGTTTTAGAAATAACTTTATCCAGTTGTAACTTGAGCCTTAAGTGCACACATCGCACATGGCAAACACCCTAGGATGAAGACACCAAAAAAGCACAGGCCATCTCCTGTTCTTTCAATTAGGCGAATGTATTTTCCATTCGCCCGTTTGCTTTCGCTGTATTTCTTTTGGGATATTTACGTGGAAATTCAAACTGTTTCGCAGGCAGGTCAAGGCGCTCCGGAGCTCGCTCTGGAAGACCTGTTCGTGCCGCGATCCAATTCGAAAGGCCTCGCCGGCCGCCACGCAGGTTCGGCGATGCTCGCCCCCGGCTTCGCCCAGCGCTGCACCCACTGGCTCGCCGCCAGCGGCCAGCTGCCCGACACCCTCTTCGCGGCCGCATGGCTGCTGCTGCAGTCGCGCTGGCTCGGCAACCCGCGGCCGGTGCTGCACGAAGCGGGCCGCAGCCCTGTCGCTGTTGCGTTTGACGCGGCCAAGGCCGTCGGAGACTGGCTCGCTGAACTCGATTGCAGCCGCCGCTCGGCCTCGCAGGCTGCACATGACGCACCCGTGAGCCTGCGCTTCGATGCTGCTTCCGCGTCCCTTCATATGGATGCGGCCGCGAGCCTGATGGACCCGGCGGCGATCGACCAGCTGCTCGCCGCCCTCATCGACACCGCCCAGGATCTTCTCGAGCGCCCGGACGCATCCTTGGGCGACATCCGCACGCTGCCTCACACCCAGCGCACCGATCAACTCGACGCCTGGAACACCGCCCTCGCACCGGTGGACCCGACCCTCACCGTGCCCGCCATGTTCGCCCGCCAGGCAGCGACGTCACCAGACGCCATCGCCCTCGCGCAAGGCGACGCGCAGATGAGCTACGGCGAACTCGACCGCCGCTCCAGCAACCTCGCCCAGCACCTCCAGAGCCTTGACGTCCAGGCCGGCGACAGCGTCGGCATGCTGCTCGACCGCTCGATGGCAGCCATCGTCGCCCAGCTTGCCATCCTCAAGGCCGGCGGCGCCTACGTGCCGGTGCCCACGGACTACCCGCCCGAACGCATCGCCTACATGCTCGCGGAGGCCGGCGCGCATCAGGTGCTCACGACGCAGGAACACCGCCACCTGGTCCCCCCCATCACAGCGTTTTTCTGGTCGACGAAAACCAAGACAACGAAAACCGCAGTTCATGGAATCAGCCAGTCATCGACGCCGAATCGGTGGCCTATGTGATGTACACCTCGGGCTCCACGGGCACGCCCAAGGGCATCGAGATCTGCCATCGCTCGATCCTGCGGCTGGTCGTCGGCGTGGACTACGTCGACCTTGCCCCGGGCCTCGCCATGCTGCACGCGGCACCGCTGGGCTTCGACGCGGCCACGCTCGAAATCTGGGGCCCGCTGCTCAACGGCGGCTGCTGCGTCATCCACGACGAGCGCGTGCCCACCGGTGCCGGCCTTGCCCGCACCATCGAGCGCCACGGCGTGCACACCGCCTGGCTCACGGCCGCGCTCTTCAACGCGGTGATCGACGACGACCCGGCGCATCTCGCCGGCCTGCGGCATCTGTTCACCGGCGGCGAAGCGCTCTCGGTGCCGCATGTGCGGCGCGCGCTCGCAGCCCTGCCCGGGCTCGCGCTGAGCAACGGCTACGGCCCGACCGAATGCACCACCTTCGCGGCCACGCACCGCATCGCCGCGCCGCTGTCCGACGACCTGCGCTCGATTCCGCTCGGCCGCCCCATCAAGAGCACCGTGCTGCGCGTGCTGAGCCCGTCGATGGCGCTGCTGCCGACCGGCTTCGTGGGCGAGCTCTGCATCGGCGGCCATGGCCTGGCGCGCGGCTACCTGCGCCAGCCCGAGCTCAGCGCCGAGCGCTTCGTGCCCGATCCCTTCGGCGCCCCGGGCGACCGCCTCTATCGCACCGGCGACCTCGCGCGCTGGCTGCCCGACGGCACCATCGAATTCATCGGCCGCCGCGACGGCCAGGTGAAGATCCACGGCCACCGCATCGAGACCGGCGAAGTGGAAGCCGCGATCCTCGCGCACCCAGGCGTGCAGTCCTGCGCCGTGGTCGCGCGGCCCGATGAAAACGGGCAGCTGCGTCTTGTCGCCTATCTGGTTTCGCGCTCTGCGCAAGAGCAGCTCTCGTGGGAGGCCCTGCGCGCCCATCTCGCCGGGCGCCTGCCCTCCGCGATGCTGCCGTCGGCGCAAGTCTGGCTCGCTCAGTTGCCCGTCACGCCCAACGGCAAGCTCGACCGCAAGGCGTTGCCCGATCCGGCCGGCGAGCGCCCCGAGCTCGCCCAGCCCTTCGAGGAAGCGCGCAACGCCGTCGAACAGCGCGTATGCGACGCCTTCGCGCGCGCGCTGCGCATCTCGAAGGTTGGGCGCGACGACAACTTCTTCGACCTCGGCGGCGACTCGCTGCTGGTGCTGCAGGTGCTGGCCGACCTGCGGCAGGACTCGGCGGTGCCGCTGTCGGCCAATCTTTTCTTTCGCAATCCCACGCCAAAAGCGATGGGTGCGCGGATGCAGCCGGCGGACGAACAGTCCGCCACGGCCGCTGCGGCCGGTTCCAAGGATCGACCGACCGCAGCGGCCACCCATCTTCATGACGCCGTCGCGCTGATCGCCACCGCCGGGCGCTTCCCCGGCGCGGCCGACGTGGAGCAGTTCTGGGACAACCTCGTCGCCGGGCGCGACACCATCAGCTTCTTCGACGACGCCACGCTCGACGCGGGCGTCTCGCAAGCCCTGCGCCGCGACCCGGCCTACGTGCGCGCCCGTGGCGTGATCGACGGCATCGAGGACTTCGACGCCGCCTTCTTCGGCATCGGCCCGAAGGAAGCGCAGCTCATGGACCCGCAGCAGCGCGTGTTCCTCGAAATCTGCTGGGAGGCCCTGGAACGCGCCGGCTACGTGCCCGACGCGGCACCCGGCCCGGTCGGGGTGTACGCCGGCATGTACAACGCCACCTACTTCCAGCGCCACGTGAGCACGCGGCCCGACCTGGTGGAGCCGGTAGGCGAGTTCCAGGTGATGCTGGCCAACGAGAAGGACTACATCACCACGCGGGTGGCGAACCGGCTGAACCTCACAGGCCCGGCCGTCAGCGTGCACACCGCCTGCTCGACCTCGCTGGTGGCGGTGGCCCATGCCTTCCACGCGCTGCGCACGGGCCAGTGCTACATGGCGCTGGCGGGCGGCGCCTCGGTCACCTGCCCGCCGCGCAGTGGCTATCTCTACAACGAAGGCTCGATGCTCTCGCCCGACGGCCGCACGCGCAGCTTCGACGCGCAGGCTCGGGGCACGGTCTTCAGCGACGGCGCGGCCGTGGTGCTGCTCAAGCGGCTGGCCGACGCGCAGGCCGACGGCGACACCATCTACGCCGTGCTGCGCAGCGCCTGCGTGAACAACGACGGCGGTGCCAAGGCCAGCTTCACCGCGCCCAGCGTCGACGGCCAGGCGGCCGTCATCCGCGCCGCGCTCGCGGCAGCCGAGGTGGATGCACGCAGCATCTCCTATGTCGAGGCGC
The DNA here is from genome assembly GCF_056867935.1 of Variovorax sp. TLI9-5A. Taxonomy (NCBI): domain Bacteria; kingdom Pseudomonadati; phylum Pseudomonadota; class Betaproteobacteria; order Burkholderiales; family Comamonadaceae; genus Variovorax; species Variovorax sp. TLI9-5A. Next base: position 3,717,632 of record NZ_CP200310.1, read on the forward strand.
ATGGCACGGCCACGCCGATGGGCGACCCGGTGGAAGTCGAGGCGCTGGCCTGCGCCTTCGCCGAGCACACCGACGCGCTCGGCTACTGCACGCTCGGCTCGCTCAAGAGCAACGTCGGCCACATGGTCACGGCAGCGGGCGCGGCGGGCCTCATCAAGACGGCGCTGGCGCTGCACCACGAGCAGATTCCGCCGACCGTGCACTTCAGCGCGCCGAACCTGGCGATCGACTTCGCGCGCACGCCCTTCCACGTCACGGCGAGCCTGCAGGCGTGGCCGCGCGACGGGCAGCCGCGCCGCGCGGGCGTCAGCTCCTTCGGCGTGGGCGGCACCAACGCGCACGTCATCGTCGAGGAAGCGCCGCTGCGCCCAGCCTCGCCACCGGCCGTGGGCGACCAGGTGCTGCTGCTGTCGGCACGCTCCGAAGCCGCGCTTGGCGTGGCCGCGAACCAGCTCGCCGTGCATCTCGAAGCGCATTCCGAACAGCCGCTCGCCGACGTGGCCTACACCCTCGCGGTCGGCCGCAAGGCCCACGCCTTCCGCCGCGCGGTGGTGGCTGGCAGCACGGCGGAAGCCGTCGCCGCGCTGCGCGATGCCGGCTCGCCCAGCGGCACCAGCGGCCGCGCCGCCTCGCGAGCGCAGCAGCTCGTGCTGATGTTCCCCGGACAGGGCGCGCAGTACGCCGCCATGGGCCGCAACCTCCATGCGAACGACCCCGTATTCGCCGCAGCCTTCGACGACTGCATGGCCGCCTTCGCCGGCGCGACGGACTTCGACCTGCGCGAGCGCATGTTCAGCGACGACCCGCAGGCACTGGCGCCCACCGCCGCCACGCAGCCCGCGATCTTCACGCTCGAATACGCGCTGGCCCGCCGGCTGCTTGCACTGGGCGCACGGCCGCATGCGCTGATCGGCCACAGCGTCGGCGAGTTCGTCGCAGCCGTGATCGCCGGCGTGATGCGGCTGGAAGACGCCGCACGGCTGGTCGCCCGCCGTGGCGCGCTCATGCAGGCACAGCCCGCGGGCGCGATGCTGTCGGTGCGCATGGGCGCCGCCGATCTCGCCGGCCGGCTCGGTCCGAACCTTTCGCTCGCCGCCGAGAACGGCCCCACCGCCTGTGTCGCCGCCGGCCCCTTCGAGGACATCGCCGCGTTGCAGGCCGCGCTGGAAGCCGACGGCATCCCGAGCCGCCCGCTGCAGACCTCGCACGCCTTCCACTCGGCCATGATGGACCCGGCCGTCGCGCCCTTCGAGGCGCTGGTGGCCAAGGTGGCGCTGCGCGCGCCGCAGATTCCGATCTTCTCGACGCTCACCGGCCAGCCGCTCGAGGACGCCGAAGCCACCAGCCCGGCCTACTGGGCCCGGCACCTGCGCGGCACCGTGCGCTTCTCGCCGGCCGTGCGCAGCGCGATGGCACAGGCGCAGAACCCGCTCTTCGTCGAGGCCGGCCCGCGCAACATGCTCGCAACGCTGGTGCGCCAGCACGGCGCGGGCAGCGTGGGGTCGCTGCTGCACGTGGAACCGGGCAGCGGCGCCGACGAGGCCCGCACCCTGCGCCTGGCGCTGGCCCGCCTGTGGACCTGCGGCACCGAGGTCGAGCTCTCGCGCCTGACCGCCCGTGCCGGCGCGCAGCGCGTGCGCCTGCCCACCACGCCTTTCGAGCGCAAGCGCTGCTGGGTCGACATCGCCCCGGCCATGCCCTCTTCGTCTTCCGTCACCCCACCTGTCGCGGCTGCGCCCGTCGCCGCCGCAGTCGTCGTCCCACCCATTGCCCTGGAGCCGATCGTGACCGCTGCCATGCCCGCGCCTCTTCCTCCACCAACCGCGTCGCCCATCGACTCGCGCCTGCGCGCCCTGTTCGAGGACATCTCCGGCCTCGACATGGCGCAGGCCGAGGGACAGGCGCCCTTCAGCGAACTTGGCCTCGACTCGCTCACGCTGACGCAGGCCGCCACGCAGATCAAGAAGCACTTCAAGGTCGCCGTCAGCTTCCGCCAGCTGATGGAGAGCTACCGCAGCTTCGACGCGCTCTCGGCCTTCCTGCGCGAAAGCCTGCCGCCCGAGGCTGCGCCCGCGCCGGTTGCAGCTCCGGTGGCGGCGCCAGCCGAAAGCGCGGTCTCCGTATCGCGGGCGGCGCCACAGCAACCCGTGCCGATGCCGGTCTACATGCCGATGCAAGGCAGCATCGTCATGGGCGAGGCCCAGTTGCCCCAGCTGATTTCGCAACAGATGGAATTGATGCGCCAGCAGCTCGCGCTGCTGTCGGGCGCGGTTCCCGCCGCGCCGCTGGTGACGCTGCAGCCGGCGATGTCCGCACAGGTTGCACCCGTGGTTGCGGCACCGGCAACACCCGTCGCTACCACCGAAGAGCCCGCCCAGCAGCCCGTGCGCTACGACGTGAGCAAGGCCTTCGGCGCCATCGCCCGCATCCACACGCAGCGCACCGCCGAGCCCAGCGGCCGGCAGAAGGCGCGGCTCGCGGCCTTCATCCGCCGCTATGTGGAACGCACGCGCAAGAGCAAGGAATTCACCGAAAGCAACCGGGCGCACATGGCCGATCCGCGCGTGGTCAACGGCTTCAGGCCGATCACGAAGGAGATCACCTACCAGATCGTCATCGAGCGCTCCAAGGGCTCGAAGATGTGGGACCTCGACGGCAACGAGTACGTCGACACGCTCAACGGCTTCGGCATGAACATGTTCGGCTGGCAGCCCGACTTCGTGCAGGAAGCCGTGCGCCGCCAGCTCGACGCCGGCTACGAGATCGGCCCGCAGCATCCGCTGGCCGCCGAGGTGACGGCGCTGGTGTGCGAGCTCACCGGCAACGACCGCGCGGGCCTGTGCAACACCGGTTCCGAGGCCGTAATGGCGGCGCTGCGCATCGCGCGCACCGTCACCGGCCGCAGCACGGTGGTGGTGTTCACCGGCTCCTACCACGGCACCTTCGACGAGGTGCTGGTGCGCGCCGGCAAGGGCGGCAAGGGCCTGTCGGCCGCGCCGGGCGTGATGAGCGGCATGTTCGGCGACATCCGCGTGCTCGACTACGGCACGCCCGAGGCGCTGGAGTTCATCCGCGAGAACGCGGGCGACCTCGCCGCGGTGCTGGCCGAGCCGGTGCAGAGCCGCCGGCCCGACTTCCAGCCGCGCGAGTTCCTGCACCAGCTGCGCGAGATCACGGCGCAGAACGGCTGCTGCCTGATCTTCGACGAGGTCATCACGGGTTTCCGCACCGCGCTGGGCGGCGCGCAGGAGTTCTTCGGCGTGCGCGCCGACCTCGCCACCTACGGCAAGGTGATCGGCGGCGGTTTCCCGGTGGGCGTGATCGCGGGCAAGCGCGAGTTCATGGACGCACTCGACGGCGGCGCCTGGCGGTACGGCGACGACTCCATTCCCGGCGTGGGCGTGACCTACTTCGCCGGCACCTTCGTGCGCCATCCGCTCGCGCTCGCGGCGGCGAAGGCTTCGCTCACGCACCTGAAGGAAGCCGGGCCCTCGCTGCAATCCGGGCTCAACGCCAGCACCACCGCCATGGCCGCCGAGCTCTCGAGCTGGTGCAAGGAAGTCGGTGCGCCGATCGAGATCCGCCATTTCGCGTCGCTCTGGCGCGTGAGCTGGCTCGAAGACCATCCGCTGCAGGACCTGCTCTTCGCCATGATGCGCAGCCGCGGGGTCCACATCCTGGACAACTTCCCCTGCTTCCTCACCAGCGCGCACAGCGCCGGGGACATCGCCTTCATCCAGCACGCCTTCAAGGAATCGGTCGCCGAGATGCAGGAGTCCGGCTTCCTGCCGCGCCGCGCCGTGCCCGTGACCGGTTTCGATCTTCACAAGCCGGCCGACGAAGGCTCCGTGCTGGCCCGCGACATCGACGGCCAGCCCTTCTGGTACGTGCCCGACGCGGCCTCCGCCAGCCAACAACACGTCAACGGAAAGGTCGCAGCATGAACGCCGTTCTCAAGCCCGCCGCGAGCGGTGGCGTCGTCGAGTGCATCATTCCGACCACGGAATCGCAGCGCGAAGTCTGGCTCGGCGCAACGCTGGGCACCGAGGCCTCCATGGCCTACAACGAATCGGTGGTGCTGCGCCTGCGCGGCGACCTGGATCGCCCGGCCCTCGCGCGCGCCATGGGCCGGCTGCTGGAGCGCCACCAGGCGCTGCGCTCCACCATCTCGCCCGACGGCAGCTGCATGCTGGTCAGCCATGCGGGCGGCAACCCGATGGCCGAGCACGACCTGGCCGGCCTGGAGCCCGAGGCCCGCGCGCAGGCATTGCGCGACGCGCACGACGAGGCCGTGTGCACGCCCTTCTCGCTGGAGCACGGCCCGCTCTTCCGCGCCGCGCTCTACCGCCTCGACGAGGCCGAGCACGAGCTGGTGATGTCGGCGCACCACGTGGTGTGCGACGGCTGGTCGTGGGCAGTCATCACCGAACAGCTGGGCCATCTCTATGTCGAGGAAACCGGCATCGGGCTCAAGCTCAAGGCCGCGCCGCTCTTTTCCGACTTCGCCGCCGAGGAGGCCGCGGCCGCCGCGCATCCGGACATGCAGGCGCACGTCGACTACTGGCTGGGCCGCTTTCCCGGCAGCCCGCTGCCGGTGCTGGACCTGCCGCTGGACCGCCCGCGCCCGGCCGCCCGCACCTTCAATTCGCGCCGCGCCGAACGCCTGCTCGACAAGCGCCTGGTACTGGCGGTGCGCGCGGCCAGCACCAAGGCCGGCGTCAGCCTGTTCACCGGCCTTCTCAGCGGCTTCGTCGCGACGCTGCACCGCCTCTCGGGCCAGGACGACATCGTGGTCGGCATTCCGGCTTCGGGCCAGCTCGCGCACGACATGCCGGGCCTGGTCGGCCACTGCGTGAACCTGCTGCCGCTGCGCATGGCCGCGCACGCCGGCATGCGCTTCGACGCGCTGATGGACGAGTGCAACACCGCGGTGCTCGATGCCTTCGACCACCAGGCGCTCACCTATGGCGCGCTGCTGGGCCAGCTCTCGCTGGAGCGCGACCCGAGCCGGCTGCCGCTGGTGAGCGTGGCCTTCAACGTCGACCCCGACGTGGCCAGCAGCGCGCAGGCCTTCACCACGCTCCACGTGGTGCAGGACACCATCGCACGCCGCTACGAGAACTTCGAACTCTTCGTCAACCTGCGCCCGCTCGACGGCGGCCTGATGGTCGAAGCCCAGTACAACACCGACCTCTTCGACGAGGTGAGCGTGCAGCGCTGGCTCGACATGTTCGAGTGCGTGCTGCAGTCGGCTTCGCACAAGCCCGACCAGGCCGTCGGGCGGCTCGATGTGCTGTCGGCCGATGCTGCACATGCCCTGCACGCGCTGCAGCCGGCGCGCGTTCCGCTCGTCGGCGCACCGCTGGCGCATGCCGGTTTCGTGGCGCGCGTGCCGATGCAGCCCGACAGCCCCGCGGTGCGCGACGGCGCCAGAAGCTGCAGCTACGGCGAGCTCGAAGCGCTTTCCAACAAGCTGGCGCGCGCCCTGCGCGAACGCGGCGTGGGCCGCGGCCAGCGCGTGGGCCTGTGCCTGGAGCGCAGCCTCGAAATGGTGGTCGCGATGCTGGGCGTGCTCAAGGCAGGCGCTTCCTACGTGCCGCTGGACACCGCCTTCCCGCAGGCCCGGCTGGACCACTACGCCACCGACGCCAGCCTCAGCCTGATGCTGACCTCGTCGGACATCGCTGTGGCACCGCGCGACTGGCGCGCCGACGCGGGCGCGCGCATCTTCGAGATCGACCGCGACAACTGGCGCCATCTCTCCGGCGAGCCGCTTCCGCCGAGCGCGGACGACCCCGGCCCCGACGACGCGTCTTACATCATCTACACCTCGGGTTCGACCGGCCTGCCCAAGGGCGTGATCGCCCATCACCGGGGCGTGGCGCACCTGCTGCAGTGGATGCAGCGCGAATCCAACGTCGGGCCGCACGACCGCATCGCCGCCGTCACCACGCTCTCCTTCGACATGGCCGTGCCCGACCTGCTGCTGCCGCTGGCCGCCGGCGCCGAGCTGGTGATGGTGAAGCGCGAGGTCGCAATGGACGGCACGCGCCTGTCGCGCACGCTCGACGAAGAGCAGATCACCCTGCTGCAGGCCACGCCCGGCATGTGGCAGCTGCTGCTCGACGCCCAGTGGGCCGGCGGCGCGCCGGGCTTCCGTGGCTGGACCGGCGGCGAAGCGCTGCGCCCGAGCATGGCGCTGGCGCTGTGCGAGCGCATGGAGGGCCTGTGGAACGGCTACGGGCCGACCGAGACCACCGTGTACTCCACCGCCTGGCATGTGCGCCCCGAGGAAATCGCCTCGCGCGGCGTGTCCATCGGCAGGCCGGTGGACAACACCGAGATCTGGATCCTCGACGCCGACCTTCAGCCCTGCCCCATCGGTGTGCCGGGCGAGATCTGCATCGCGGGCGAAGGCGTGTCGCTGGGCTACCTCGACCGCCCCGAGCTCACCGCCGAGCGCTTCGTCACCGTGCGCATCTTCGGCGTGCCCAAGAAGATGTACCGCTCCGGCGACCGTGGCCGCTGGCGCAACGACGGCTTGCTCGACCACCTCGGGCGGCTGGACTTCCAGGTGAAGGTGCGCGGCTACCGCATCGAGCCGGGCGAGATCGAGGTGCGCTGCTGCGAAGTGGCTGGCGTATCGCGCGCCGTGGTGGTGGCCCGCGAGGACAACCCCGGCGACGTGCGCCTGGTGGCCTATCTCGCGCTCAAGCAGGACGCCGGCTTCGACCTCGAGACGCTGATGGTGCATCTGCGCAAGCACCTGCCGGCCTTCATGCTGCCGCAGCACGTGGTGACGATGGATGTGCTGCCGAAGCTGGCCAACGGCAAGATCGACCGCGTCTCGCTGCCGCCTCCGCAGGCGGTGGCGCGCGACGAAGTGCGCCGCGGCGCCGGCCCGCGCAACGAGCACGAGCGCAAGGTGCTCGCGCTGATGGAGAAGGTGCTGAGCTTGCCCGGGCTGGACATGCACGACGACTTCTTCACCATGGGCGGCCATTCGCTGCTGGCAGCGCGGCTCACCACGCTGCTGAGCCGCGAGTTCCAGGTGACGGTGCCGCTGCGCACCCTGTTCGAGTCGCCCACGGCCGAGAAGCTGGCGGCGTCCATCCAGGCGCTGCAGGGCGCGGGCGTGGGGCTGCAGGCGCCCATCGGCCGCAGCATCGGGCGCACCACCGCGCCGCTGACGATGGCGCAGGAGCGCATCCGCTTCATGGAGCAGCTGCATCCGGGCCGTTCGGTCTACAACGCGCCCTCGGCGCAGCGGCTCACCGGGCAGCTCGACGCGGCGCGCTTCGAGAACGTGTGGCGCGAGATCATCCGCCGCCAGCCCTCGCTGCGCACCCACATCGGCATCGACGCCGAAAGCGGCAAGCCGGTGCAGGTAATTTCGGAGTCAGCGGAATTCTCGCTGCCGCTGGTGGACCTGCGCGGCCTGCCCGCCGACCAGCGCGAGGCCGAGCTGGCCGAGCGCATGCAGGAGCTGGCGGACCGGCCCATCGACATCCACAGCGCGCCGATGATGCACGCGACGCTGTTCCGGCTCGACGAGGACGAGCACGTCTTCCTTTTCGTTCCGCACCATCTGATCTGGGACGGCTGGTCCTTCGACCTGATGCAGCGCGAGATGTCGGCGCTCTACGACGCGGCCGAGCGCGGCCGCCCGCACAACCTGCCCGCGCTCTTCACCACCCAGGGCGACTACGCCGAGTGGCTGGAGAAGTGGCTGACCGGGCCGGCCTGCGAGGAGCAGCTCGCCTTCTGGCGCGGCCGTCTCGAAGGCGCCAGGGCCGTGCGCCCGCCGGTGACCGACATGCCCCGGCGCGCCGGCAAGAGCGGCCAGGGCGGCGCGCACTGGATCCACATCGACCTGCAGAGCACGCAGCGGCTGCGCGAGATCGCGCGCGACATGGACGTGACGCTGAGCATGCTGACCTTCGGCGTGTACGCGCTGACCATGGCCCAGGTCACCGGCAACGACGCCATCGTCATCGCCAACCCGGTGCGCGGGCGCCAGCAGGCCGAGACCGAAGACGTGATGGGCTTCTTCAACAACGTGCTGCCGGTTTCGCTCACCATCGACCGCTCGCTCACGCTGCCGGCCTTCATGCGCTACGTGAAGCAGGAACTGCTGTCGATGATGAACAACCAGCAGGTGCCCTTCGAGCGCCTGATGGCCGAGCCGGGCTACGCGGGGCAGATCAAGACCTCCGGGCCCTACCAGTCGATGTTCTCGTTCCAGGACGCCCGCGAGCGCGCCCGCTCGGTCGGCAGCCTGCAGACCCGCCAGGTGCACGTGATGCAGCACGGCGCCACCGACGACATCGGCGTATGGCTGATGGACAAGCCGCACGGCCTGGAAGGCGCGCTGATCTACAACGCCGACGTCTACCTGCGCGAGACCGGCGCCCAGCTGCGCGAGCGCTATCTCGAAGTGCTGCGCCGCGTGGCCGACGAACCCGGCGCCACGCTGGAGCGGATCGCCGACCCCGAAACCTCGACCAGCGCGGCCTATCTGCGCAAGATGGCTGCCGCCGACCCGGGCAAGGCCGTCGCCACGAACGGCGCCCTCGACGGCAACGGCAGCGCGGCCAAGGCGAAGCAGAGCCAGCTCGATCCCGACCAGGCGCAGCTCGCCAGCATCTGGGCCGATGTGATCGGCATCGACGTGGCGGAGATCCGCGCCGGCGACAACTTCTTCGACCTCGGCGGCGACTCGCTGCTGGTGCTGCGCGCCGTGCAGCAGGCGGCGCAGACGCTGGGCCACCGCGTGGAGCCGCGTCGCTACCTGTTCGAGAACCTCGGGCAGATCGCCTCGTCGTCGCGTGGCGCGGCCGACGGTGTGCCCTCCGACCTCGCCGAACTGGCCGCCGGCACGGCCGCGCATGCGCAGCAGCATCGCGGCGGGCTGCTCGGCGCCCTCGGCGGCTGGCTGCGCAAGGGGTGATGAGCATGAACGGCAATTCCCCCCAGCCGCTTTCCATCGACGTGCCGCTGTGCCTGTACGTCGACCTGGACAGGTTCGCCGGTCTTCCCTCGGAGCAGGTTCTGTCGGAAGAGGAGCGCGAGCGCGCCGAAAGTTTCCGCTCGCCGCTGGACCGTCAGCGCTACGTGGCCTCGCACCTCGCGCTGCGGCAGGCGCTGAGCGAGTACACCGGCCTGCAGCACGCCGAGCTGCACCTTTCCAAGGGCTCCTTCGGCAAGCCTTCTCTCACGGGCCATGCGCGCACGCAGTTCTCGCTGAGCCACAGCCAGGGGCTGGCGCTGATCGCCATTGGCGGGCGCGGTCCCTTGGGCGCCGACGTCGAGCTGCTGCGCCCGGTGCCCGATGCGGCGGTGCTCGCGGCCGAACACTTCACGCGCCGCGAGCAGGAGGCGCTGGCCGCCCTGCCCGCGCACGAGCGCGACCGCGCCTTCCTGACCTGCTGGACCCGCAAGGAGGCCTGCCTGAAGGCCATCGGCGTGGGCCTGCTGCTGTCGTCGCAGAGCTTCGAAGTGGGCCTGGAGCCGGACTGCCGCAGCGTGGAGCTTTCGGTGGCGGGCCGCATCCTGTGGCTGCTGCTCGCGCCGGCACCCGAGCGCATGGACTGCGTGGGCTCCATCGCCGAATGGCGCCAGACCGAGGCCCGGGCCACCCATGCCGGCCACTCGGGGCGGCTGCTGGAGGCACACGCATGAGCGCCGCGCCGGGCCGCTCCAAGCAAGCGCGCACCGCAGTGCGAAGCGCGAAGGTACGCCAATGAGCCACATGAAGCCGCTCATGTTCGGGCCGGCCTCGCGGCAGGTCTTCGGCGTGTTCCATCCCGCCGAGGAAGACCGCGCCGGCGGCGACACCGCCGTGCTGCTGTGCCCGCCCTTCGGGCAGGAGGGCCTGCGCACCCATCGCTTCTTCAAGGTGCTGGCCGAGCGTCTCTCGCGCGCGGGCATCGCCACGCTGCGCTTCGACTTCTACGGCTCGGGCGACTCGCCGGGCGAGGAGATCGAGGGCGAGCTCGACGGCTGGCGCCGCGACCTGTGTTCGGCGCATGAGGAGCTGCGGCGCCGCGCGCCCGGCACCTCCATCGTGTGGATAGGCGCTCGGCTCGGCGCCACCGTGGCCGTGCTGGCGGCACGCGGCGGGCGCTGCGACCCGGTGCGGCTGGTGCTGTGGGAGCCGGTGATCGACGGGCGCAGCTATGCGCGGCTCCTGCGCGAGGAGCATGTGGCGGCCATCGACACCACCTTCTGCATTCCCGACCTGGCCTGGCGCCGCAGCCTGCTGCAGGAGCCCGAGGCGATGCCGCAGGAGGCACTGGGCACCGTGATCTCGCCCGCGCTGCGCGCGCAGCTGGCGGCGCTGGTGCCCGAGTCGCTGCCGCTCACCGCCCTGCACGACACGCTGGTGCTGGCCGAGCCCGACGACGAGCGCACCGCCCAGTGGGCCGCCGACCAGCAGTCGCGCCACATGCCGGTTCGCCTCGCGTACTTCAGCCACCAGCTCGACTGGACTTCCGACCCTTATCCCAACAGCGCGATGGTTCCGGCCGATGCGCTCAACCGCCTGCAGGGTGCTCTTCATGAATGACCCGACGACAACGCTGCCGCGCACCATCACCCAGGCTCCGCTGCAGTTCGGCCCCGGCGACGCGCTGATGGGCATGCTCACGATGCCCGCGCGCCCGGCGCCAGGCGGCGCCGCCTGCCTCATGTTCAACATGGGCGCCAACCACCGGGTGGGGCCGCGCCGCATCAACGTGAAGCTGGCGCACCTGCTGGCCGCGCGCGGCGTGGGCAGCCTGCGCTTCGACCTGGGCGGCATCGGCGACAGCGACGCGCTGGCCACCTCGCCCGACCTGCACGTGCGCGCGGTGCACAGCCTGAAAGCGGCCATGGACGTCGCACAGCGCACGCTGGGCGTGAACCAGTTCGTGATCGTGGGCATGTGCTCGGGCGTGGAGCACGCCATGTCGGCCGCGCTGGCCGACCGGCGCGTGGTGGCGCTGTCATTGTTCGACGGCTTCGCCTTTCCGGAACTGCGCGCGCGGCTGGAGCGCAACCTGCGCCGCGCGCTGGCAGCGCCCGCGCATCCGTCTTTTCCGGGCAAAGCCAGGCGCTGGCTGCAGCGGCACTTCTTGCGCAGCCATTCGACCACGCCCATGCCGGGCTTCTTCGCGGAAAGGCGCGCGCCTGAGGTGAACGAGGCCTGGTTCGGCGCGGCGCTGCAGCGTCTTGCCGAACGCAAGGTGGCGATGCAGCTGCTGTATTCGGGCTCGCTGCACGTCTGCGATCGCGGCCGCGACCAGCTCGGCGCCTTTGCCCGCAAGCCCTTCGCGCAGGGACTCCAGTACGAATTCATCGGCGAGGTCGACCACACCGTCTGCACCGAAAGAGGCCAGCAGCTGTTCCTGCGCAGCGTGGGCGACTGGGTCGCCGAGCGCTGCCTGGCCGGCGGCACCGAGCGGCGCAGCCCAGGCATCGACCGGGCGCCGGCCGGCGCGGAGCCGGCCATGACCACCTGGGCCGCGCTCTGACAAGGGCCCTCGCCTTCTTCACCTTCTTCGTCCATTCACGCCTTGCACCACCGTCACAACCAGCCGTCAAGGAGATCACCATGCAACGCCACGACCCAGCGATACAAGCACGTGGAACGCAACCGTCCGCAGTGCCGGCCAAGGCTCAGCCACTGCAGGCGGAGGCCCGCCTGCGATGGCTGGGCCTGGCCATGCTGGTGTCCATCGGGCTGGTGATGCTCGCGGGCTGCGCGCCGGGCTTCGGCACCGTGGCGCCGCTGGGCTTCACCCGCACCAACGGCGATAGCACGGCCTCGGGCAGCACCGGGCAGATCATCGCGATCACGCCCGACCTGATCCGCACGCAGATCGCGCAGAGGCCCAAGGACGTTCCCGAAAACGTGAAGCGCCTGTTCACGGCGGCGCCGGTCTACACCATCGGGCCGGGCGACGTGGTCGGCATCATCGTGTACGACCACCCCGAGCTGCTGCCCAACGCCGGCGCGGTGATCGCGCAGCAGTCGGACCCGACGGGCGTGACCGTGGCGCCCGGCTTCATCGTCGACACCAAGGGCGAGATCTTCTTTCCCTACATCGGGCGCACCAAGGTGCAGGGCCTGACCGAGAGCGGCGCGTCGGAGCTGATCGCGCGGCGCATCAAGGCCTTCATCAAGGACCCGCAGGTGACGGTGCGCATCCAGTCGTTCCGCAGCCAGCGCGCCTACGTGCAGGGCGAGGTGCGCACGCCGGGCCTGCAGATCTTCACCGACGTGCCGATGACGCTGTCGGAGGCCATCAGCCGCGCCGGCAGCTTCACACAGGCCGGCGACCGCGCCAGCGTCACGCTCACGCGCGGCGGCGTGTCGACGCTCATCAACCTGCCGATGCTGCAGGCGCTGGGCGCCGACCCCAACAGCATTCCGCTGCGCAACGGCGACATCGTGAACGTCGGCACCCGCGAGGACAACCGCGTCTACGTGATGGGCGAGGTGCGCGCGCCGTCGGCGCTGCAGATGCGCAACAACGGCCGGCTGAGCCTGAACGAGGCGCTGGGCGACGCGGGCGGCCCCGACCTGGCGACCTCCGACCCGGGACAGATCTACGTGGTGCGCAACTCGCCCGACAACCTCGACGTGCAGCAGATCTTCAACCTCAACGCGAAGAACCCGGTGGCGCTCGCGCTGGCCGACCGCTTCGAGCTGCAGCCGCGCGACGTGGTGTACGTCGACCGCGTGCCGCTGGTGAGCTGGAGCCGCGTGTTCAGCCTGATCCTGCCGGCCGCCCAGGTCGTCAACCTCGCCCGCGACACCGCCCGCCGCTAGGCGCAGCGCCCATCCGGAACCGGAAAGCAACAGGAAAAGGTGATCCCCATGAACGCCCGCTGGCAACCTACGCTTCCCGCCCCCGCGGCGGCTCCCGTGACGGTGATCGAGACCACTGCCTGGGCCCGGGAATCCCGGTTCCACGAGTACCTGGACATCCTGATCGACAGCCGCTGGCTGATTGCCGCCATCGCCTCGCTGGCGCTGCTCGTGGGCGTGGCCTATGCGCTGTTCGGCACCCGCGTGTACGAGGCCAACATCCTGATCCAGGTGGAAGACCCCGACCGCTCGGGCGGCAATTTTCCGGGCGACGCCAACGGCGGAGGCGGCATCAGCGTGAAGACGCCGACCGCCGGCGAAACCGAGATCCTGCGCTCGCGCATGGTGCTGGGCCAGGCGATGGAGAACACCCTGCTCTTCATCGACGCGAAGCCGCGCTACATACCGGTGGTGGGCGAGTTCCTGGCGCGGCATTCGAGCCAGCTTTCCACGCCCGGCATCTTCGGGTGGGGCAACTACGTCTCGGGCACCGAGCAGATCGCCGTCGCGCAGATGGACGTGCCTTCCGCCCTGGAGGGCAAGAAGTTCACGCTGATCGCCGGCACCGACGGCAACTACACGCTGACCAGCCCCGAGCTCGCATCGCCGCTGCACGGCACCGTCGGCACGCCGCTGGACGCCAGCGTGCCCGGCGGCAACCTGCACCTGCTGGTGGGCTCCTTCGAGGCCCGCCCCGGTGGCGCCTTCGAGCTGGTGCGCCATTCGAAGCAGCTGATGCTGCTGGGCCTGCAGCGGGACCTGCGCGTGGTCGAGAAAGGCAAGCAGTCGGGCGTGATGGACATCAGCCTGCAGGCCGAGAACCGCAACCAGCTCGCCGGCGTGCTCAACGAGATCGCCGGGCTGTACGTGCGCCAGAACATCGAGCAGAAGACGGTGCAGGCCGAGCGCGCGCTGGCCTTCCTGGGCACCGAGCTGCCCAAGTTCAAGCAGCAGCTGGAGCAGTCCGAGGACGCCTACAACCAGTACCGCAACCAGAACGGCACCATCAGCCTGGACGACGAAGCCCGCAACGCGCTGACGCAGAACGTGGACCTGCAGGCCAAGCTCCTCGACGCCAAGCAGAAGCGGCTGGACCTGGTGGGCCGCTTCACCGCCCAGCACCCGATGGTGCAGACCCTGGACGCGCAGATTGCCTCGCTGAAGAAGGAACTGGGCTCGGTCGACGGCCGCATCCGCCGCATGCCCATGCTGCAGCAGAACACGGTGCGCATGCAGCGCGACATCAAGGTCAACACCGAGCTCTACGCGGCGCTGCTGAACAGCTCGCTGCAGATGCGGCTGGCCAAGGAAGGCAAGGTGGCCAACGTGCGCGTGCTCGACCAGGCGCTGGTGGCCGAGAAGCCGGTGCGGCCGAAGTCGATCATCGTGGTCGCGCTGGCGCTGGCCGGTGGCCTCTTCGCCGGCGGCGCGGCGGCGCTGGCGCGCAAGAACCTCAAACGCTCCATCGGCAGCCCCGACCACATCGAGGCCGTCACCGGGCTGAGCGTGTACACCAGCATTCCGCTGAGCACGCAGCAGCGCGTGCTCGACCGCGCGATGCGCAAGGGCACGCCCGGCATCAAGGTGCTCGCGGCGCTGCACGTGGAAGACCCGGCCCTCGAAGGCCTGCGCCGGCTGCGTACCGCGCTGAAGTTCGTGATGATGGGCGCGCCCAACAACCGGGTGCTGATCTCCAGCGCCACGGCCGGGGCGGGCAAGACCTTCGTGTCGTCGAACTTCGCCACGCTGCTGGCCGCCTCCGGCAAGCGCGTGCTGCTGATCGACGGCGACCTGCGCCGCGGCACCCTGAGCGAGGAGTTCGGGCTGCAGCGCAAGAACGGCCTCGCCGACGCCATCGCCGGCGGCGTGCCGCTGGAGCAGGCGATCCACCACCAAGTGCTTCCCTGCCTGGACGTGATGTCAGCCGGCACGCCGCACCCGGACCCCGCAGGCCTGATGACCAGCGACACCTTCGCGCACGCGCTGGGAATGCTCTCGGCGCGCTACGACGTGGTGGTGATCGACGCGCCCCCCACCCTGCTGGCCTCCGAGACCGCCGCGATGGCGCCGAGCATGGGCACCCTGCTGCTGGTGGCCCGCGCCGACAACAGCGAGATGGGCGAGCTGCTGGAAAGCAGCAAGCGCCTGGCCCACGTGGGCGCGGCATTCCACGGGGTGGTGTTCAACGCGGTCGATACCTCGCAGCGCCACAACCGCAACTACAGCTATGGCTACTACGGCTATGGAGCCGCTCCCGCGCCCCGCCGCGAACCCGCCTATGCGCTGGACACGGCCGACACCGTGATGCCCAGGCGCATCGAACCGGAGCATGCCGGATCATGAACACGCTGCGATCCACCTCCTCCACCGGGCACGGCCCGGGCAATCCCGGCATCGGCGCCGCCGCCAACACGGCCCCCTACATGCCGCTGGACGGCGCACCCTGGTTGCGCCGCGCCAAGCGCGCGGCCGACATCCTGATGGCCGGCTCCTTCTTCGTCTTCTTCGGCTGGGCCTACGCGCTCATCTGGCTCGGAGTGCTCTACACATCGGGTGGCCCGGCCATCTACATGCAGCCGCGCTACGGCAAGGGCGGGCGCGTCTTCAAGTTCTACAAGTTCCGCTCGATGGTGGCCGACGCCGACGCGGTGCTGGCGCGCCACCTGCGCCAGAACGAGGCCGCGCGCCGCGAATGGGCCGTCTACCAGAAGCTGCAGCACGACCCGCGCATCACCCGCTTCGGTGCCTTCCTGCGCAAGTACAGCATCGACGAGTTTCCTCAGTTCTGGAACGTGCTCAAGGGCGACATGAGCATGGTCGGCCCGCGCCCCTGCATGTTCGCGCAGAAGGACCTGTACGGCGACTACTGGGACCACTACTGCGCAGTGCGCCCCGGCATCACCGGCCTGTGGCAGATCAGCGGGCGCAACGAGATCAGCTACCGCCGCCGCGCCGCGATGGACGCGGAGTACGTCGCCCACCTGTCGCTGTGGCGGGACTTCGTGATCCTGCTGAAGACCTTCGGGGTGGTGACGGGGGCGCGCGGGTCGCGCTAGCAGGCTGCGAATTCCTACCGAAAGAACATATGCGGATCTTTGTTGCGGGACATCGTGGAATGGTCGGGCAGGCCCTGGCGAGCCACCTGCGTGGGCTCGGTCACGAGGTCGTCTGCCGGCAGCGCGCGGAACTCGACCTTCTGGACCAGCGAGCCGTCGGGCGCTTCTTCGCGGACGAGCCGATCGATCAGGTCTACCTGGCGGCCGCCCGGGTCGGCGGCATCCAGGCCAACACGAGCTATCCCGCGCAGTTCATCTACGAGAACCTGATGATCGCGGCGAACGTCACGCATCAGGCGTTCCTTGCGGGCATCAGGCGGATTCTTTTCCTCGGTTCGAGCTGTATCTACCCACGCCTGGCCGGACAACCCATCCGCGAGGAATACCTGCTCGACGGCAAGCTGGAACCGAGCAACGAGCCTTACGCGATCGCGAAGATCGCCGGGCTCAAGCTTTGCGAGAGCTACAACCGGCAGTACGGGACGACCCACGGCATCGACTACCGCAGCGTGATGCCGACCAATCTGTACGGGCCCGGCGACAACTATCACCCCGAGAACAGCCATGTGGTCCCGGCGCTGATCAGACGGTTTCACCAGGCGAAGCTGGACGATGCGCCAAGCGTGCCGATCTGGGGCAGCGGCCAGGCAAGACGCGAGTTCCTCCATGTCGATGACATGGCCGCAGGATGCATTGCCGTGATGGACCTGCCCCGAGCGGCCTACGAGCGGCAGACGGATCCGATGCGCAGCCACATCAACCTCGGCACCGGTGAAGACGTGTCGATTGCGGAGCTCGCAGAGCTCATCCGCGACGTCGTCGGCTACCGGGGTGACATCCGCTACGACCTCGCGAGGCCCGAGGGCACGCCCCGCAAATTGCTGGACGTGTCCCGCGCCGCGGCCATCGGCTGGAAGGCCCGCGTGCCGCTTGCCGAGGGACTTCGCCACACCTATTCCGCCTATCAGGCATCCACCCGCCTCACCGAGGAGATCGAACATGTCTAAGCGCGCTCTGATCACCGGCATCACCGGCCAGGACGGCTCCTATCTCGCCGAGTTGCTGATCGAAAAAGGCTACGAGGTGCATGGCATCAAGCGGCGGACCTCCCAGTTCAACACGGGGCGCATCGACCATCTCTATTCGGATGTCCATTCGAAGGCACAGCGCCATCTGTACCTGCACCACGGCGACTTGTCCGACGGCAGCAATCTCACCCGGATCATGCAGGAGGTGCAGCCCGACGAGGTCTACAACCTGGGTGCGCAAAGCCATGTGGCCGTCAGCTTCGAAAGTCCCGAGTACACGGCCGACATCAATGGCCTGGGCGCGCTGCGCCTGCTCGAGGCCATCCGGCTTCTGGGCCTTCAATCGAAGACCCGTTTCTACCAGGCCAGCACGAGCGAGCTTTACGGACAGGTGCAGGAGCCTCGCCAGAGCGAGATGACGCCCTTCTATCCGCGCAGCCCGTATGGCGCGGCAAAGCTCTTTGCCTACTGGATCACCAAGAACTACCGCGAAGCCTACGGCTTCTACGCGTGCAACGGGATCCTCTTCAATCACGAGAGTCCCCGGCGCGGCGAGACCTTCGTGACCCGCAAGGTCACGCGGGGTCTGGCCAACGTGGCACAGGGCCTGGAACAGTGCCTTTTCCTCGGGAACATGAACGCGCTGCGCGATTGGGGCCACGCCAAGGACTACGTGCGGATGCAGTGGCTGATGCTCCAGCAACCCACGGCCGTCGACTACGTGATCGCGACCGGAGCGCAATACAGCATCAGGGACTTCGTGACCCGCGCCGCGCGGCAGCTCGGCATCTCGCTGGTCTTCGAGGGCGAAGGCATCGACGAGGTCGCGATCGCCGCCAGTGTTACCGGTGACGATGCACCGGCCGTCTGTCCGGGCGATGTTCTGGTTCGCGTTGACCCTCGCTATTTCCGCCCTTCGGAAGTCGAGACCCTGTGCGGCAATCCATCGAAGGCGGCGGACGAACTCGGCTGGGTGCCCGAGATATCCCTCGACCAGATGATCGCCGAGATGGTTGCCAGCGACCTCGAGCTGGCCAAGCGCCGCGCACTGCTGCAGCGCCACGGCTATCACACGCCTCAAAGCATCGAGGCCTGAGAACGGTTCGACTCTCACATCCACTCAGCAGGCCCCACCATGCGCGCCCTCACCTTCTGGTCCGGCATCGTCTGCGCCATGCTGTGCGGCCTGGTCGATCCGGCGTGGGGCTACGCGGCGGTGTTCGTGCTGTCGCTGGTGCAGCTCGCGCTGCTGGGCGGCTCTGGCGGCAGCGTGTTCCTGCTGATCCACTACGCGACGATCCTCACCTACTTCTCGCTCGCGCCGGCGATGCAGATCTCGCACGACGTGGAGTTCTGGGACGCGGGCGTGATGCGCGCGGCCTCGCACACGCAGGCGCTGATGCTGCTGGTGCTGTACATGGCGGGCGTGGAGGCCGCCCGGCTGGGCGTGCCCGATGCGCCGCAGCACCGGCCGGGCCACCACGACAGGCACCTGGTCGGCGTGGCCCATCCGCTGCTCCTGCTGCTGAGCTGCTCGCTGGGCGCCTTCGCCACGCTCTTCGTCAAGCCGGAGCTCAACTTCGTGGCACGCGGCATCGTGGGCATGTCCTCCGCCGAGGACAGCATGCCGATCGACGGCATCTTCTTCTCTACCCTGCCCAAGCTGGTGGTGCTGATGTGCTTCGTGGCACTGGTCATCCACGCGGTGCGCCGGCGCACGCTGTGGTCATGGCTGGCCGCGGGCCTGGCGCTCGGCCTCGCGGCGATCGCGGCCAACCCGGTGAACACGGCGCGGCAGATATTGCTGATCGGGCTGCTGCCGCTGCTCATCCACGCGCTGGGGCGCAGCCGCCGCTGGCTGCTCGGCGGCCTGGTCTTCGGCTCCATCGCGGGGCTGGGGCCGGTGCTGAACCTGGTCTCGCGCGGCAGCATCTGGGGCGAGGAGCTGCGGACCTTTCCCTTCAGCCAGGACTTCGACGCGATGTTCGTGGTCGCGGGCATCCTGGAGCGCGCGCCCATTCCGGAGCTGGGCTGGGGCCGCTACCTGCTCTCGGCCTTCTCCTTCTTCCTGCCGCGCAGCCTGAAGATGTTTCCCGACTTCGACCCGCTCGGCTGGTCGGCCATCCTCGGCAACTTCTCGCAGAGCAATCTCTCGCTGCCGCCTTTCACCACCGCGTATTTCGACTTCGGCATGGCGGGGCCGGCGCTCTTCGGCTTCGCGATCTCGGCCGGGTTCCGGATGGTGGACCGCGCCATCGATCCGGAGCGCCCGGTGTCGGGCTCGTACCTGTCGGCGCTGGTGCTGCTGGCCGCCTACGTGCCGTTCATGCGCGGTCCGATCCTGGGCTGGGGGCCGTTCGCGGTTTCGGGGCTGATTGCCGCCGTCGTCGCAGGTGCGCTGAGCGCCCGCGCCCGCCGCATGGTGACGCGCGTGGTGCGGCACCGCCTGCCGAGCGCCTGAGAAAAGAAGAAAGAAAAGAACCCATGGCCGCCTATCTCTACTACGACACCGTGCGCCTCAACAAGAGAGCGGGCGGCGTGCTCAACGTGTCGGAGGTGCTGCTGCGCCACATGCGGCTCGCGCCCGACGACCGGGTTGAGCCGGTGAGCGAGCGGCATCCGCGCCTCTTTGCACTGGCGCGGCGGCTGAAGATCAGCCGCTTCGTGCTCGACACGCTGCTCTACAACTTCCACCGGCTGCGCGCGCTGATCACCGGCGAGCAGCTGTTCTCGGTGTTCCCCAACTACTACCTGCCGCTCACGCTGCTGGGGCGGCATCGCGACTCGGTGGTCGTCGTCCACGACCTGCAATACAAGTCCTATCCGCAGTATTTCGGGCGCGGCAAACGGCTCTTCCTCGACTGGAACCTGTGGCGCGCGGCGCACAGCGCGGCGGACGTGGTCTTCATCAGCCGCAGCAGCCAGCGCGACTTCGAGCGCCACTTCGGCCGCTGCGCCCGTTCGAGCGTCATCTTCAATCCGGTGGATGCGCCGCGCGTCGCACCGGCCGCCGTCGCTGTGCCCGGCGAGCGCTACCTGATCGCGGCCTACCACTACTACCCGCACAAGAACTTCGCCGGCATCCTCGCGCTCTTCGAGCGCATGAAGACCGCCGGGCTGGTCGACTTCCTCGACATCACCGGCAATGGCGCGGCCGAGGTCCAGCGCATGGTGTCGGTGCTGGCGCCCGGGGTGCGCGACTGCGTGCGGCACCGGGGACTGGTGCCGCGCGACGAACTGCTGCGGCTGTACCAGGGCGCGACCGCGTTCATCTCGCTCTCGACCTTCGAAGGCTTCAACCTCTCGGCGGCCGAGGCGGCGACGCTGGGCGTGCCGCTGCTGCTGTCGGACATTCCGGTGCACCGCGAGCTGTTCGCGGACTACGCCTTCTTCGTGGACAGCGACGGCAACGATCCGGAGCAGCCTGTGCAACACCTAGCGCACTACCTCGCGCACCACGAGCACGTGCGTCCGGCATGGGTGCATGCTGCCACCTGCGCGCCCGCCAACGTCGCGAGGCGCTACCTGATGCTCAAGCGCGGCACGCTGTCGCTTGCGGGGGCCATGCCATGACCGGGTATGCAGTCCCCGTCGTACGCTTCATTGCGAAGCTGCTGCTAGCGGCATTGCCGCTCGCAGGCCACGCACAGCCCGCGTCCGCGCCAGTGCCGGGCTTCGGCGTGATGGTGCACTACCTGCCCGACAAGCAATCGATCGGCGAGATCAGGCGCTTCGACGTCGAGGCCTTCGCTGCGACGCTGGCCGAGATGCGCGCCTCGCACCTGATCCTGACGCTGGGGCAGAACAGCGGCCAGTACATCGCGCCCAACGCCGCGCTCGAGGCGCTCTGCCCGGCCAGCGCCGCCAACCGGCCGCCGCGCGACCTGCCGCTGGAAATCGGCCGGGCACTGCGCGGCCGGGGCATCGCACTGATCCTGTACCTGCCGTTCCGCGCTCCGCAGGCCGACCGCGCGCTGATGGATTGCCTGGGCGACGTGTCGGAGCAGGAACCGCCGCCCGCGCGCTTCATCGCCGCGTGGTCCAGCGTGATCCGCGACTGGTCGGAGCGCTACGGCGCCCTGGCCAGCGGCTGGTGGTTCGATGGCACCTACAACACCAAGGGCATCACGCCCGCCGGCTGGGAAATGCTGTGCAGCGCCGCGCGCGCCGGCGCGACCAACCGCTGGCTGGCCTTCAATGCGGGTGAAGGCGCGGAGCGCTTCAGCGCCAAGTCGGCCCCATGCCAGAACCTGATGGCCGGTGAATACATGCAGCCGCCCGCGCACCTGACGGGGCCGCCCTCGGAGCTGGCGCTGCACGTGCTGACGCCGCTCACCGCCTCGTGGGGCCGCGAGGCGCCGGCGCGCTTTACCGCCGCGCAGCTTCGCGGCTGGATCGCCGAGGCCGTCGCCGCGCGGGGCCTCTTCACGCTGGACATGCCCATCGACGCAGCCGGCCGCTTCGTTCCCGCGCACGTCGCGCTCATCAAGAGCGTCACGGCCACTGCCAGGCCCTGAATCCATTCATCGCTGTCACACCTCATCAACCCCACCTGAGCACCATGAACCCGCCCCTGCCCTTCATCGTCGTGGAAGACCGACAGAACAAGACCCTGGCGCTGTGCCGCGAATCGGCGGCGCTGGCCGGCGAAGCGCTGCTCGTGCTTTCGGAAACGGACGCGGGCCCGGCCTACGAGCGCTTCTGCCGCTCGTACGTCCACCTGTCGAGCAACTCGCCGGAGTTCGAGAAGATCTGTTTTCGGCGCTACTTTCTCCTTGCGCGGTTTCTGGAATCCAACCCCGATGTGCGCGATTTCGTGCTGATCGACAGCGATGTGCTGCTGTTCCAGGGTGCGGGGCCGCACATCAGGCGGCTGGCGGGCAAGGCCGATTTCTCGGGCTCCAGCATGCAGTCGCCCGACGGCTGGAACCCCTGCCAGATCTCGCCGCACGTGAGCTACTGGACGTCGAACGGCCTGCGCCGCTTCGTGGCCTGGGTGCTCGACACCTACGCCACGCCCTCCGGCCGCAGGAAGCTGCGCGAAATCTCGGCGCGCTTCGCCGCGCGGGGCATTCGCGGCGGCGTGTCGGACATGACGCTGCTCTACCTCTGGGCGCACGCCACCGGCAACGACGAGCCGATCAACCGGGTGCTCGAAGGCACGGTGGTCGACCACAACATCAACGGCATGCACAACCTGCATCGCGGGGAGTTCAAGGTGCTGGGCGGCGCCAAGCGCATCGCCTACCGCGAGGGCAAGGCCTGGCTGACCAGCGCCTCGGGCGAGCTCACGCGCGTGGTGGCGCTGCATTTCCAGGGCAGCGCCAAGATGGCCATGCCCTATGCGCTGCGCGGCCACATGCTGACCGTGGCGGCCGTGACCTACGCGCTGCAGATGGCCCGGCGCGCCAAGAACAACACCTTCCGCGCGGGCGCGTTCGCGCGCCGGCTCTTCGACACGCGCCGGGTGCACCGCGTGCCGGCCGGCAAATGAGCATGGAGCGAGCCGACCCATGAAGCACTCCAGCCTGCCACTCCCGCTGCCCGGTGCGCGCATGGCATGGCTGTCGGGGTTGAGCGCGCTCGCTTCGCGGCTCTATGTGTACCTGTCGGGCTTTCTCGCCATCTTCCTGATGGCGGCGAGCGTGTCGCCGGCGCGCTTCGGCGAGTACTCGGTCTATCAGTCGGTGCTCGAAGTGGCGCTGGTGGTGGCCACGCTGGGCAGCTCGCTGCTGTTCTCGCGCAACGCGGCCTCGGTGCCGCCGGGGGTGACGCGCGGCGACGTGGTGCGCACGCTGGCCATCGGCCTGCCGCTGGCGACGGTGCTGGCAATCGTGATCCTCACCGTGCAGCGCCTGCCGGTGGGCGACGCGCCCTTCGCGATCCTGGTGGTCACGCTGGCGGTGTTCGCGTTCAACAGCCTGCGCCTTTCCTTCAGCCGGGGCCTCGGCCATGCGGGGCTGCTGAACCTGGAGGCCGGCATCCGCGCGACCATCCTGGTCGCGGGCGTGGGCGTTTGCGCCGCGGTGCGCTTCGACCTGGGCGTGGCGCACCTGCTGCTCATCAACCTGATCGCAGTCGTGGTGGTGTGCCTGGCGGTGGGCCTGCCGGCCAACGGCGCCGCACCGCCGGTGGGCCGGGCCGCGCTCGGGCTGGCCTCGCAGGCTGGAGCGACGGTGTATTCGCTGCTCATGTTCCTGCTGCGCAAGTCGGACCTGCTCATCGTGGCGTCCTTCATGCCGCTGAGCTACGTGGGCGCCTTCAAGATCGCCTTCCTGCTGGCCGAGGCGCCCTCGCAGTTCGTACAGGCCTTCCTGGTCACAAAAACTCCCGCGATGCTGGAGACCGATACCGGCAACTTCACGGCGGCCAAGCTGCGGCTCGCGCGGCATTCCTTCCTGCTGGGCTGCGGGCTCTTCGTCGGGCTGGCCGCGCTCATCTCGGTGGCGGCGCCACTGCTGAAGCTGGGCAACGAGGCGCGCTCCATCTTCCTTTGCATCGCGCCCTACTTCCTGCTGCGCACCTACACGATCCACCACGAGATGGTGCTGTCGCTGAAGACCTCGATGGGCTCGCTCGGCCAGTGGGCGCTGCTGGAGGTCGCGCTGCGGCTGGCGTCCTACGTGGTGGTGGCGGCGCTCTTCCCGGGCAAGCCGCATTACGTGTTCTTCATTGCCTGCCTGAGCGATTTCGCGCTGTACGAAACACGCATGCGCCTTCACTTCGGCTTCTTCCCCATCGTGCGCCTGCTGGCGCGGAGGCCGGCATCGTGAAGATCCTCCTCTACTCGATGAACTTCGCGCCCGAGCTGGCCGGCATCGGCAAGTACTCGGGCGAGATGGCCGAGTGGCTGCAGGCGCGCGGACACGAGGTGCGGGTGATCGCGTCGCCGCCCTTCTTTCCGCAGTGGTCGGTGTTCGAGGGCTACTCGGCCTGGATGTACAGCAAGTCCCGCTGGAACGGCGTGACGGTCTGGCGCGCCCCCACCTGGGTGCCGTCGCAGCCGCGCGCGCTGGGGCGCATCGGGCATCTGCTGTCGTTCACGCTGTCGAGCATTCCGCTGCTGCTGGCGCAGATGTTCTGGCGGCCGGACGTGGTGTTCGTGGTGGAGCCGCCCGTGTCCTGCGCGCCGGCCGCGCTGTGCCTGGCCAAGCTGCTGCGCGCCAGGTCGTGGCTGCACATCCAGGACTACGAGGTGGACGCCGCCTTCGGCCTGGGCTGGCTGCGCGGCGAGCGGGTGCGGCGCTTCGCGCTGGCCGCCGAGCGCTGGCTGATGCGCCGGTTCGACCGGGTATCGACCATCTCCACCGCGATGCGCTCCAAGGCCCAGGAAAAGGGCGTGGACGAATCCCGGCTGGTGCTGTTTCCGAACTGGGTGGACGTGGAGGCCATCCGGCCCGTCGCGCGGCCGTCGCTGGCCAGCGGTGCTTCCGCACAGGGATACCGGGCCGAGCTGGGCATTCCGGCCGATGCGGTGGTGGTGCTCTACGCCGGCAGCCTCGGCAGCAAGCAGGGTATCGCGCTGCTGGCCGAGGCGGCGCGGTTGCTGGTGTGCTCGCACAACATCCATTTCGTGTTCTGCGGCAACGGGCCGAGCCGCTCTTCGCTGATGAACGCCTGCGTGCGGCTGGGCAACGTGCACTTTCTCGACCTGCAGCCCACCGAGCGCTTCAACGAGCTGCTGGGCATGGCCGACCTCCATGTGCTGCCGCAGCGCGCCGATGCCGCCGACCTGGTCATGCCCTCGAAGCTGGGCGGCATGCTGGCCAGCGGCCGCGCGGTGATCGTGACCGCGCATGCCGGCACCGCGCTCAGCGAGGCGGTGTGGGGCCGTGGCGTGGTGGTCGAGCCCGGCGACGCCGCCGCGCTGGCCGACGCCATCGAGCAGCTTTCGATGTCGCCCGCCACGCGCGAACTGATGGGTTCGATCGGCCGGCGCTTCGCCGAGGCCGAGCTCGACCGCAACGTGATCCTGCAGCGCCTCGAAGAGGAACTGCAGCGCTGCATCACCGCCTGACGCGACGACTGCCAGCCCAGGGAACACGACCATGCCCGCACCCAGAATCCTCGTGACAGGCGGCGCAGGCTTCATCGGCAGCCACACCTGCGTGGCGCTGATCGCGGCGGGCTACCAGCCGGTGGTGCTCGACACGCTGGTCAACAGCGACGCACGCTCGCTGAAGCGGGTGGAGTGCATCACGGGCATCGAGCCGGTGCTGGTGCGTGCCGACGTGCGCGACGCGGCGGCACTCGAGCGCACCTTCGCCACGCACGACATCCAGGCGGTGGTGCATCTGGCGGGGCTGAAGGCGGTCGGCGAATCGGTGGCCGATCCGCTGGGCTACTACGACGTCAACCTGGCCGGCAGCCTGGCGCTGGCGCGGGCCATGGACCGCGCGGGTGTGCGCACGCTGGTGTTCTCGTCGTCGGCCACGGTGTACGGCGACTCACAGCCCTCGCCCATCGCCGAGGCCGCGCCGCATGGCCCCGTCAACCCCTACGGCCGCACCAAGTCGATGGTGGAGAGCATGCTGGCAGACCTTTCGCGGGCCGACCCGCGCTGGGGTATCGCCTGCCTGCGCTACTTCAACCCCGTGGGTGCGCACGAGAGCGGCCTGCTCGGCGAGCTGCCCAACGGCCCGCCCAACAACCTGATGCCCTACATCAGCCAGGTCGCGGCCGGCGAGCGCGCTTTCCTGCTGGTGCACGGCGCCGACTACGACACCGCCGACGGCACCGGCGTGCGCGACTACGTGCACGTGATGGACGTGGCCGAGGGCCATGTGGCGGCGCTGCGCCATGCGGCGCGCAGGACGGGCATCCTGATGACCAACCTCGGCACGGGCCGTGGCGCCTCGGTGCTTGAAGTGGTTTCTGCCTTCGAGCGCGCGAGCGGCAGGCGCATCGCGCTGCGCATCGGGCCGCGCCGCCCCGGCGATGCACCGGCCTACTGGGCGGACGCGCGCGGCGCCTGGCGCACGCTCGGCTGGCGCGCGCACCGCGATCTCGACCAGATGTGCGCCGACAGCTGGCGCTGGCAATGCGCCAACCCCCACGGCTTCGACGACCCGGCGCCCGCCCTCGGCCCCGGCGCCGTGCTCTTCCAGAACAACAACACAGGCATCAACATCCACTCCAACCGGGGGCACACCCATGTCTGAAAACGCTTCACCCCCAGCCGCCGAGCAGGGCACCGGCCAATCGGGCCATCCGCCGGGAGTCTGCGCGCCCGCCACGCCACTGTGGCCCGGCTTCCTCACAGGGCAGGAAGACGCCCCGGTGCGCGTGCTGCTTGTGGACGACGACGAGTTCATGCGCCGCGTGATCGCGCAGGAGCTGCTGTCGGACCTGCGCATACAGCTCGAAGGCCAGGCCGGCAACCTGCGCGACGGCCGGCGGCTGGTGGCCACGCACGAGTTCGACGTGCTGATGGTCGACCTGCGGCTGGGCGACGGCTCCGGCTTCGACCTGATCCAGGAAGCGCGCGAGCACCATCGCTCGGCCGAGATCATCGTGATCACCGTGCTGGAGGACGAGGCGCATGTGCTGCACGCCTTCGAGCTGGGCGCCACCGGCTACCTGCTGAAGGACGCCTGGCTGCAGAGCTTCGCGCAGGCGGTGCTGCAGGTGGTCAACGGCGGCGCGGCCATCACGCCGCGGCTGGCGCGCAGGCTTCTTTCACGGCTGAGCCACCGGCCGCTGGGTGCGCTGCCGCCTGTTTCGGAGCCCCTGCCGCGCGAGACGACGCTGACGGCGCGCGAATGCGAAATCCTGCGCTTCGTGGCGCGCGGCCACGTCACCGAGGAAATCGGCAACAGGCTGGGCATCTCGGGGCAGACCGTCAATGCCCACATCAAGAACATCTACAAGAAATTGCACGTGCATTCGCGCGCGCAGGCCGTGAGCTATGCCGCGTATTCCGGGCTGATCTGAAGCTGAGGCGGCCCTCGTCATCCACCGACAGAAACAACACCAACG
Source organism: Variovorax sp. TLI9-5A (assembly GCF_056867935.1). Taxonomy (NCBI): domain Bacteria; kingdom Pseudomonadati; phylum Pseudomonadota; class Betaproteobacteria; order Burkholderiales; family Comamonadaceae; genus Variovorax; species Variovorax sp. TLI9-5A. Next base: position 3,744,547 of record NZ_CP200310.1, read on the forward strand.
CTGGCGACCGATCATGAAAACCGCTCTTTCCACCCATCCCATCCATCCCGTGGTCCTGTGCGGCGGCAGCGGCACGCGGCTGTGGCCGCTGTCGCGCAAGGCCCTGCCCAAGCAGTTCGCGCCGCTGGTCGGCGGAAAGAGCCTGCTGCAGCTCACGCTGGAGCGGCTGGCGCTGCTGAACGCGGACATCACCTGCGTCGCCTCGGAAGACCACCGATTCCTGGTGAAGGAGACGGTGGAGAACGCCGGCGCCACGGGCCGGCAGATCCTGGAGCCGGTGGCACGCAACACCGCGGCAGCGATGGCATCGGCCGCGCTGATGGCCGAGCCGGACGATCTGCTTCTGTTCGCGCCCTCCGATCACCACATCCCCGACAGCGCCCTGTTCGAGCGCACCGTGCGCACCGGCATCGATGCCGCGCTGGCCGGAAAGATCGTCACCTTCGGCGTGGTGCCCAGCTTCCCGAGCACGGCCTATGGCTACATCGAGGCCGGCGAACCGTTGGCCGACGGGCACAGCCAGGCCGTTGTCCGCTTCGTCGAGAAGCCGACGGCGGCGGTGGCGGAAATGCTGATCCTGCAGGGGGGCTACAGCTGGAACGCCGGCATCTTCCTCGTGCAGGCACGCACGCTGATCGCCGCGCTGCGCGAGCATGCGGCCGACATCCTGCAGGCCTGCGAGAGTGCCACCGCCAACGCGACGCGCGACGGCAGCTTCCTGCGGCTGGACCGCGCCGCCTTCGAGCAATGCCGCGCCGACAGCATCGACTACGCCGTGCTCGAGAAGCACAGGCAGATCGCGGTCGTGAAGTTCGGGGGGTTGTGGAGCGACGTCGGCAGCTGGAACGCGGTCGCCAACCTGCACCCGGCGGACGACGCCGGCAACCGGCTCAGCGGCAAGGCCAGCGCGCTGAACTCGCGCAACACCTTCGTGCATGCGCCGCACCGGCCGGTGGTCGCGCTGGGCACGCAAGACCTCATCATCGTGGACACGCCCGACGCCGTGCTGGTGGCCGGCATGGGCTGCGCCGAACAGGTGGCGGACGTGGTGCGCAAGCTCTCGCTGGAAGGCTGCGCCGAGGCCACCGAGCACCGCCGCGTGGTGCGGCCATGGGGCGCCTACGACAGCATCGACCTGGGCGAGCGCTTCCAGGTCAAGCGCCTGACGGTGAAGCCCGGCGCCCGGCTGTCGCTGCAGATGCACCACCACCGCTCCGAGCACTGGGTGGTGGTGAAGGGCACGGCGCGAGCGACCTGCGACGGCGAGGTCAGGCTGGTGCACGAGAACGAGTCGATCTACCTGCCCTCGGGCGCCATCCACCGGCTGGAGAACCCCGGCAAGACGGTGCTCGAGGTGATAGAGGTGCAGACCGGCGGCTACCTGGGCGAGGACGACATCGTGCGCTTCGACGACACCTACGGGCGCTGCGCGGCGCAGTCGGCAACGGCAGCGACAGCGACAGCGGCAACGGACCTCATCGCGGCAGATACGGCGTGATGTTCTTCAGCGCGTTGGCCACGTAGGCCTCTTTTTCGCCCACCGGCGCCACGTAGTGCAGCGCCGCCTCGGCGGCCTCGATGCCCTCGGTGCGCGCGATGACCCAGCCGGCCAGATACGGCGAGGCGAAGCAGCCGCCCGCGGTGGCGACGTTGCCGCGCGCGAAGAAGGGCTGGTTCAGCACCTCCACGCCGGCTTCCTGCACCCAGGGCTTGGTCGTCAGGTCGGTGCAGGCCGGAACGCCCTCGACGAGGCCGAGCCTGGCCAGGACGAGCGTGCCGGAGCATTGCGCCGCGATCAGCTGCCGTGCCGGGTCGAGCGACAGGCGCCCCATCAGCTCCGGGCTGGCAACCACCTCCCGCGTCTTCACCCCGCTGCCGACGACCACCGCGTCGGCCGAGCGAGCGTCTTCCAGCAGCGACTGCGCGCGAATTGCCACGCCGTTCATCGACGTGACCTCCGGTGTGGGGCAGCAGATGCTCACGCGCCAGTCCGGCTTCTTGATGCGGTTGAGCACGCCCAGCGCGATGAGCGAGTCGAGTTCGTTGAAGCCGTCGAAGGTGAGGATGGCGATGTGCATGGCGTTGCGCTCGTGGGGAGATGGGACAAGGCCCATCGTAGGAGAGACGATCAATACAATCAAAAAATTGTCATGGATACATCGAGCCGACGATGGCAGAAGCCCGCTACAAGCAACTGGTCGACGAACTCGCCGCCGAGATCCGCGTCGGCAGCCTGCCACCCGGCACCCGCCTGCCCACGCACCGGAAGCTGGCCGAGCGCCACGGGCTGGCGCTGGTCACCGCGTCGCGCGTCTACGCAGAGCTGGAGGCCATGGGCCTCGTCAGCGGCGAGGTCGGCCGCGGCACCTTCGTGCGCGAAGCATCGTTGCGCGTGGGCCCCGGCGCCGAGCAGCGCGCCCTCCCGGCGGACCTGGTCGACCTGAACTTCAACTACCCCGCGCTGCCCGGTCAGGCCGAGCTGCTGCGCGGCGCGCTGCGCCAGCTCGCGGCCGGCGGCGAACTCGATGCGATGCTGCGCTACGCACCCCACGGCGGACGGATGCACGAGCGCGCATGCTTCGCCCGACACCTCGCGTCGCGGGGGCTGGACGTAGAGCCATCGAACGTGCTGATCGTCGACGGCGCGCAGCACGGACTGGCCGTGACCGCAATGGCACTGCTGCAACCCGGAGACGTGGTCGCGGTGGACGCCCTCACCTACCCCGGCTTCAAGGTGCTGGCCGAGGCGCACAGGCTGGAACTCGCGCCCCTGCCCGCCTCCGGCCAGGGCCCCGACCTCGACGCGCTGGAGCGCCTGTGCGCGCGGCGCCGGGTAAGGGCGATCTACGTGATGCCGACCATGCACAACCCGCTGGGCTGGGTGATGAGCGCGAGCCGGCGCAAGCGCCTCGTGGCCGTCGCGCGGCGGCATGGGCTGCTCGTCATCGAGGACGCGGCCTATGCCTTTCTGGCCGGCGATCCGCCGCCACCGCTGGCCGCGCTCGCGCCGGAGACGACGGTGTATATCTCGGGCCTCTCGAAGAACGTCGCGACCGGCCTGCGCGTGGGATTCATCGCCGCGCCCGATGCATGGGTGCCGAAGCTGGAACGCGCGATCCGGGCAACGACGTGGTGTACACCGGGCGTGACCACCGCTATCGCATGCACGTGGCTGGAGGACGGCACGGTCGGGCGGCTCGAAGCCAAAAAACGGCAGGACGCAGCGGCGCGCCAGGCCATCGTCGGCGAAGTGCTGGACGGGTTGCGGTGCGTACGGCATCCGTCGTCGTACTTCGCGTGGCTGCCATTGCAGGAGGAGACTCGCGCTGATCTGGTCGCTGCGGCGCTGATGCGTGAAGGGGTTTCAGTGTCCACGGCAGAGCCTTTCGCCACTTCGAAGCATGTACCGCATGCGCTGCGGCTGGCGCTTGGTTCGGTCGGGCTGGATGGTTTGCGCAGCGCGTTGCAGACGGTGCGGCGGGTGGTTGGCGAACATTCGTTCTGAGCCGTCAGTTCCCCCGGTTGACGATCAGGCCGGCCGTGCGCGCTGGTCGTAGTATTCGGCCATCAGGGCATCGGGTGTGTTGGCATTTCTGGACGAGGCTGGTTGGCGAACGGATGGTTCGGCTGTCGGGCAGTCCGGGTCAGGACAACTGCGGCAGGTAGCCCGGCCTGGCAGCCGTCATTGCGCTCTTGACCTGCAGGGTGAGGTCGTCGGCCAGCACCTCGTCGAGGCCCGCTTCGAGTCCGTCGAGTGCGCGCCGGACGATCTCCTCGGGACTGGACTTCGGCACCTCGAACCCGCGCGTCAGGTCGGTATCTACATAGGCCATGTGCAGCCCAAGCACCTGCGTCTTCTGCGCCAGCAGTTCGCTGCGCAGGGCGTTGGTGAGCGACCAGGCGGCAGACTTGCTGGCCGAATAGGCCGCGAGTTCTCCGCCGTTCACCCACGAGGCGACCGACAGCACGTTGAGCAATGCGCCGCCGCCGTTCGCCTTCAGGATCGGCGCGAAAGCCTTGCTCATGCGCAGCACGGCGAAGAAGTTGGTCTCGAAGATGCGTCGAGCGACCTCTTCGCTGTCCGGTGCGAGAAAGCCTCCTGGCTGGGCAATACCGGCGTTGTTGATCACGAGCGTGACGTCCGACGCCAGCGCGGCCGCGGCCGCCACGTCTTCCGGCTTGTTGACGTCGAGCTGCAGCGGCTCGACGCCGGCTTGCGTGACGGTGACAGGGTTGCGCGCACCGGCGTAGACCTTGCGGGCTCCGCGGGCGAGCAGCTCGCGTGCGAAAGCCAGGCCTATGCCGCGATTGGCCCCCGTGACGAGGGCGACAGCGTTTTCGATCTTCATATGGAGCTCCAGAAAAGAACAGTCTGTTGGTTGGGATCCGGATTCACTTGACCTTGATGACGACCTTGCCCTTCGCGCGGCCCGCCTCGACATAGGCCAGGGCCTCGTTGGTGGCTTCGAATGGAAAGACCCGGTCGATCACGGGACGGATCGCTTCGGCCTCGACGAGCCGCGTGATCTCGCGCAGTTGGCTTCCATTCGCCTTCATGAAGAGGAACGAATAGCCGATGCCTCGGCCGCGCGCCTTTTGCCTGACGCCTGCGCTCAGCAGCCGCATGACCAGTCTCACGAAACCGGGAGCCGCGATTTCCTTGCCGAACTCCGGGTCCGGCGGCCCGGAAATGGAGATGAGCTTGCCGCCGCGCTTGAGCACGCGAAGAGACTTGTCGAGGGTCTTGCCGTCCTGGCTGTTGAGCACCACGTCGTAGTCGTGCAGGAGCTCCTCGAAGTCCTGCGATTTGTAGTCGATGACCACATCCGCGCCGAGGCTCTTCACCAGTGCGACGTTGGCTGTGCTCGTCGTCGTGGCGACGGTTGCACCCAGGCGCTTTGCCAGCTGGATGGCGAAGGTGCCGACGCCGCCGGAGCCTGCCTGAATGAAGACCTTCTGTCCCTTCTTCAGCTTCGCCTTCTCGACCAGGGCCTGCCACGCCGTCAGCCCCACGAGGGGAAGGGAAGCCGCCTCGACCATCGAGACCCCCTTGGGCTTGAGCGCAAGCGATGCTTCCTTGACCGCGACGAATTCGGCGAAGGTGCCGATCCGGAAATCGTCCGGCCGCGCGTAGACCTCGTCACCCGGCCTGAATTGCTGCACGCGCCGCCCTACCCTGACGACGACACCGGCCACGTCGTGACCCAGGACCAGAGGCAAGCGGTAAGGCAAGATGAGCTTGAATTCCCCGTCCCTGATCTTGGTGTCCAGCAGGTTCACGCCGGCGGCATGGACCTCGACCAGTACCTCGTCGTCGCGCAGTTCCGGCTCCGGCATTTCCGTCGACTTCAGCTCGCGCTTCTTTCCGTAGCGCTCCAGCACAAATGCTTTCATGACTGTTCCTTTCCTCCGCTGGTGGATCTCTTATTTGGCATGATGATCGTCATATGTAAAGGCAAAAAAAAGCAGCATCCAACCCTTTTTGAAGGACTCAGCTGCCGGAAGAGGTCAGGTGCCTGAGCGCGGCCTCGCGCAAGCCGTCCGACAGCGCCGGGTCATCGACAGCGCGCGCCAGCAGCAAGGCCCCCACCATCGTCGAGATCGTCACGAGCGCCCGCTCATGGGCGCCGGGTTGTCCCCAATCGGGCAACTGCCGGGCGACGAGATCGATCATTTCCTTGACGTGCCGGGTAGCCACCCGCCGCACTTCGGAAACCTGGCGCGAGGTTTCAGAGCCCAGCGCGGCCAGAGGGCATCCTATGTCGACGCCTTCGAGATGCTCCTTGGAGAGGTAAACGCCCAGCATGGATTCGAGCGTCTTTTCCGGCGGGGTGTTGGCCACGACCTCGGCCGCGGCGGCAGCGGATTCCGCGCAGGCTCTTCCCGCCGCTTCGGCCAGCATGGCCTCCCGCGACGCGAAATGGGCATAGAAAGCGCCATGCGTCAGGCCGGCCTCTTTCATGATGTCCGCGACGCCCGTGCCGTCGTAGCCGCTGCGACGGATCGCACGCGCGGCCACGGACACGATGCGCTCGTGGGTGGCATCCTTGGCTGCAGCTCTTGCACCGGCTTTCATTTTTCGCATGACACTCATCATACAAACATTCCGGATTACGCGCATCGCCACACCCGGGAGAAGGTCAATCACCGGGCTGCGACCTGCTCGGCCGGGTTCACCAGCCGTGGAACCGCCCCCAGGTCTGCAGCGAACCGTCTTCCCACAGCGCGTGGTACTCCGGAAACTGCGCCCCGGTCGCACACGCATGATTCGGCAGGATTCGCAGCCGTGTCCCGATGGGAAAGCGCGCCTCGATATCCATGTCCGGCTCGCCCTCCCGCGAAAGAATGCCGTGCTCCTGGTTCGCTCCACCGAGCACATAGCCATGGAGCACCTGGCCCTGCGCGTCGCAGACCTGTCCGTACCCGAAGTCCCGCTTCTGCTTCTGCGTACCCCGGTCGCGGCTCATCGCCATCCAGCCTGCGTCGACGATGGCCCAGCCCTTGTCGGCCTGGTGGCCGATCACGGTGGTGAGCACGCTCAGGGCGATATCAGCCTCGGTGCACACGCCAACGTTGCACATCACGAGATCGAAGAACACGTACACGCCGGCTCGCACTTCGGTCACGCCGTCGAGCGCATCCGCAGCCAACGCCGTGGGTGTCGAGCCCACGCTGACCACCGGGCACGGCAGGCCAGCCTCACGCAACCGCTGCGCCGCGCGCACGCAGCCTGAGCGCTCCTGCTCGGCCATCGCCTTCAGCGCCTCTGGCGTATCGAGTTCGTAGCTGGAGCCCGCATGGGTCATCACACCGCCCAGACGCATGCCGCCCTGATGAAGCACGCGGCCCACTTCGATCAGCGCGTCTTCCTCTGGCTTGATGCCGCTGCGATGGCCATCGGTATCGACTTCGATCAGCACATCGAACGCCTCGCCATTCTCGCGGCCGAACTCGGCGATCGTCTTGGCCGAAGCCACGCTGTCGGTCAGGATGCCCAGCGCGCAGCCGCGCCGGCGCAGCTCCAGCGCATGCGGCAGCCGGTGCGGAGCCATTCCGACGGCGTAGAGGATGTCGGTGAAGCCTTCCGCAAAGAACTGCTCGGCTTCCTTCAGCGTGGAGACGGTGATGCCCTGCGCACCCGCCTCGCGTTGCGCCTTCGCGACTTCGATGCACTTGCTGGTCTTCAAATGCGGGCGGAAGCGCACGCCCAGCTCGTTCATGTGCTGCTGCATGCGTTCGATGTTGCGCTGCATGCGCGTGCGCTCGATGAGGGCGGCAGGCGTGTCGATGGCGGCGAGGGTGTCGTTCATGGATGGGTCTTCTTTCATTCACTTATTTGCCGAAGGATCGGAGCCACGGCAGCGCGGCATCGAGCGTCGGGGCCTGCAGTTCGGGCGACGGCGCTCCTTGCGGCAGTGCAAGGCCGACGCGGTTGTGCCAGTAGGTGCGCAGGCCCACCGCCGAGGTGCCGAACATGTCGTAGCCCGAGCCGGCGACGAAGGCGGCCTCTTCCGCCTTCACGACCAGCCGGTCGAGCGCGATGCGGTACGGGCGCGCATCGGGCTTGTAGAAGCCGGCCTCCTCGGATGTGACAACCACGTCCCAGTCGATGCCCAGCCGCGCCGCCGCGCGATGGCCCAGCCGCTTGGAGCAGTTGGTGACCACGGCGAGGCGGCAGTGCGGCTTCAGCGCCAGCAGAAGCTCGCGCGCGCCGTCCCATGCGGGCAGCGTGTCCCATTGCGCTTCGAGCGCGTCGGGGGCGGAGTCGGCCATGCCGGTGTTGCGGGCGGCCTCCTTCACGAGCTGTTCGTAGGGCACGTAGGCGCCGCAGCCGTAGGTGAGCCGAAGGTACTCGGCGCGCCAAGCACGGCCTTTTTCTTCGGAGCCGGCGGCGGCGTTCCAGATGGTCCAGGAGTCGAGCAGCGCGGTGAGCAGGTCGAAGAGCACTGCGCGCGGATAGGCGTTGGAGGGGTTCATGGCCTGCGACTGTACGTTTCGAGGCCATGCTTGTGCTTCAATGCTGAGTCATCAATCGTTAAGCACAAGTTAATGACGACGATCCAGATCGAGGACATGCAGCTCGCCGCCGCCCTGCTGCGCGAGCCGTCGCTGAGCGCGGCGGCGCGGGCGCTGGACGTCACGCCGCCGGCCCTCTCGATGCGGCTGCGCAAGCTGGAAGCCGCGCTGGGCCTGTCGCTGGCCACCCGCACCGCGCGCAAGCTGAGCCTCACGCCCGAGGGCGAGCGCTTCGCGCGCGAGGCGGCCGTGCTGCTCGGGCAGATCGAGGGGCTGCGCGAATCGATGCAGCGCGACGACCAGCGCCTCACCGGCACGCTGCGCATCGCCGCGCCATTCGGCTACGGCCGCCAATACATCGCGCCGATGCTCGCCCGCTTCGCCAGGCTGCACCCGGGGCTGGGCGTGCAGCTGGACCTGCGCGAAACCCCGTGGCCCGACCGGCACGACGCCGACGCGGTGATCCACATCGGCACGGTGCGCGATTCGTCGTGGGTGGCCCGCACGCTGAGCGCCAACGAGCGCTGGCTGTGCGCCAGCCCCGGCTACCTGCGCCAGCGCGGCCTGCCCCGCGCGCCGCGCGACATTTCGGCGCACGACTGCATCTGCATCCGCGAGAACGACGAGGACGTGACGCTGTGGCATCTGCGCCCCGCCGGCCGAAAGGCGCAGGCGGCCAAGGGCAAGCGCGAGACGCTGCGCATCTCTCCCGCTTACGTCACCAACGACGGCGGCGTGGCCCGCCAGTGGGCCGAACAGGGGCTGGGACTGGTTCTGCGCTCCGAATGGGACGCGGCCGATGCCGTGGCGCGCGGCACGCTGGTGCGCGTGCTGGCCGACTGGCAGTTCGACAGCGCGCCAGTCACGCTGCTGGTGCCCACGCGCAAGGGGCGCACGGCGCGGGTGCAGGCGGTCTTCGAGTTCCTCGCCGAGAGCTTCGGTACGGGCGAAGGCAAGAAGGACAGATAAGCCGCTGCGCGCATATCCATAGCCGCATTCCTTCGTTGGCGGCGCCGGCATGGCGCGCCAACACTCGCAGCTTCCTGTTTTCCGGAGGAGAAGCCTGCGATGACCTTTGCTCTCGATCACTTGCCGCCATCGCGCCGCAGCGTGCTGCAGGCCGGCGCGGCCGCGGCCGTGGTGGGCTCCAGCGGCCTTTTCGCCACCGTGGCGAGTTCGCAGCCGCGCAAGCTCACCTTTGCATGGAGCCAGGCCGGCTTCTGCCTCGCGCCGGTGCCTGTGGCGCTGGAGCGCGGCTTCTTCGAGAAGAACGGGCTCGACGTCGAGTTGCTCAACTGGGCCGGCTCCTCCGACCAGATGCTGGAAGCCTTGGCCACCGGCAAGGCCGATCTGGGCGTGGGCCTGATCCACCGCTGGGTGAAACCGCTCGAGGCGGGCTTCGACGTGAAAGTGGTGGGCAGCGTGCACGGCGGCTGCCTGCGGCTGGTGGGCGCCAAGGCCTCGGGCGTCACGACCGAGCTGGCGAGCCTGAAGGGCAAGACCATCGGCGTGTCGGACCAGAACAGCCCCGCCCGGCAGTTCTACGCCATCCACCTCGCCAAGAAGGGCATCGACATCGAGAAGGACGTCGACTGGCGCGTCTACCCGGCGGACCTGCTCGACGTGGCTGTGAACAAAGGCGAGATCCAGGCGATCGCCGATGGCGACCCGAACGTGTTCCTCATCGAGAAGCGCAACCCGGGCGTCTTCACCGAAATCGCCAACAGCGCCAAGGGCGAATACGCCGAGCGGCTGTGCTGCATCGTCGGCGCGCGCGGCGAACTGGCGCGCAACGACAAGCCGCGCGCCGCGGCCGTGGTGCGCGCACTGGCGCAGGCCTCCGACTACGTTTCGGAAAACCCGAACGAGGCCGCGCGCATCTACTCGAAGTACGCGCCAAAGGTGCCGCTGGAAGACCTGCAGAAGCTGCTGGCCGAGCTCACCTACAGGCATCACCCGGCCGGCAAGGCGCTGCGCAACGAGGTCGAGGCCTTCGCCACCGATTTCCGCAACGCCGGCATCCTGAAGAAGAGCACGGACGTGGTCCGCTTCGCCAACCACGTGTCGCTGGACGTTCTCGCATGAGCACCGCTGAACAGATCCTCGACGCGCCGCTTGGGCTGCAAGGCGGTGCACCGCGCTCGATCAAGGCGCAATCACAGGCGGAGCCGCAACGCCCTGCCGCCCCCACCGGCATCTGGCCCGCAGGCCTGCTCGCCGCCGTCGCATGGACGGGGCTGGGCCTGCTCACGCTGCTGTGGCCCAACAAGGAAGCCGGCTTCAGCGACTGGGCCTTCACGCAGGAGTTCGGCATCGCGACGCTGGTGGTCGCCGTGCTGCTGCTGGCGATCGCGCTGCTGGGCGGGCGCACCGGGCGGGTTATCCGCACGCTGCGGCCTGCCGGGCAATGGCTGGTGGCGCTTGCCGTGGGTCTCGCGCTGTGGGAGGTGTCCACCGCCAAGCTCGGCGTGCTGCCCTCGCCCTTCTTCGCGCCGCCGCAGAGCCTGATCGACGTGGTGCACGAAGACTGGCGACGGCTGGGCCTGTCGACCGCGCATTCGCTGCGACTGCTGGCCAACGGCTTCGTGCTGGGGGCGCTGGTGGGCTTCGGCACCGGCGTGGCTGTCGGCTGGTCGCGCATCGCGGGGTACTGGGTGCATCCGCTGCTGCGCTTCCTCGGGCCGGTGCCCGCATCGGCGCTGCTGCCGCTGGCCTTCTTCTTCGCGCCTTCGAGCTATTCGGCGGCCGTGTTCCTCGTGGGCCTGGCCACTTTCTTCCCGGTAGCGGTGCTCACCTGGTCGGGCGTGGCCTCGGTGCACAAGAGTTATTACGACGTGGCGCGCACGCTGGGCGCATCGGAGCGCTTCCTGGTGCTTCGCGTCGCGATTCCGGCTGCCCTGCCGCAGGTGTTCGTGGGCCTCTTCATGGGCCTGGGCGCCTCGTTCTCCGTGCTCATCACCGCGGAGATGATGGGCGTGAAGGCCGGGCTGGGCTGGTATCTGCAATGGGCCCAGGGCTGGGCCGCCTACGCGAACATGTACGCGGCGCTGCTGGTGATGGCGGCGCTGTGCTCGGGCCTCATCACGCTGCTGTTCAAGGTTCGCGACCGCGTGCTGTCGTGGCAGAAAGGAACCGTGAAATGGTGACCGAGACGACCCCGAACGCGGTGCTTCCGCCCGCTCCCGCACCGACCACGGGCACCGGTGCCCATATTGACATACGCGGCGTCAGCCACTGGTTCGAAGTGTCCGGCGGCGTGCTGCAGGTGCTCGACGGCATCGACCTGCAGGTGCGCCCCGGCGAGTTCGTCGCGCTGCTGGGGCCCAGCGGCTGCGGCAAGTCGACGCTGCTGCGGCTGGTGGCCGGGCTGGAGCCCGCGACCACCGGCGCCATCACGCAGAACGGCGAGCCCATCTCGCGGCCCGATCCGTCGCGCATCGTCGTCTTCCAGGACCCGACGCTCTACCCCTGGCGCAGCGTGTGGGACAACGTGGCGCTGGGCCTGCAGGCGCGCGGCGTGCTGAAAGAGCAGCGCGCCCGTGTCGACGAAGCGCTCAAGCTCGTGGGGCTGACAGAGTTCGCGAAGGCCTTTCCGCACCATCTTTCCGGCGGCATGGCGCAGCGCGTGGCGCTGGCGCGCGCGCTGGTCAACGATCCGCAGCTGCTGGTGCTCGACGAGCCGCTGGGCAAGCTCGATTCGCTCACGCGCATCGCGATGCAGAGCGAGCTGGTCAACCTCTGGCAGCGGGCAGGCTTCTCGGCGCTGCTGGTGACGCACGACGTGGAAGAGGCGCTTTTCCTCGCCAACCGCGTGATCGTGCTGAGCGACCGGCCCGCGCGCATCGCGGCGGAACTGGTGGTCGACCTGCCCTACCCGCGCCATCGCGGCGATCCGAAGCTGGCCGAACTGCGGCACGAGGCGCTCAGGCATCTGGGACTCGACGCGACGTGGTGAGCTGAGGAGATGAGTGGTCCGCCCGAGGCCGGCTGGCTCAACCTGCTGATCGGCCTGCTGCAGGGCGCGCAGCTCTGGCTTCTTCGCCTGCTTGATGCGCTGGGGCTGTCCGGGCAATCGCACGGGCAGCCGGCATGGCCGTGGGCGCATCGGCTCTCGGGCGAGAACCTGCTGATCGACCTCGGACAGGCGCGGCGGCTCGGCCTCACGCTGGCGGTGCTGGCCGTGGCGCTGCTGGTCTTGCTGCTTGCCCTGCTCTGGCGCCGGCGCCGCATATGGCTCGCCGCCGGGGCTGCGCTGCTGGCGGCATTGGCGCCATGGCCAGAAGCCAACGTGGTGCTCGTGCCCGCGTATCCGACCAGCTTCCACGCATCGCCCACCGGCTTCACCGCCGACAGCATCGAGCGCGGCCGCACGCTGTACGCGGCACAGTGCGCAGCCTGCCACGGCACCGATGGCCGGGGCCATGGGCCGCTGGCTTCAGTGCAGGCCGTGTGGCCGCCCGACCTGGGTGGTCCGCTGCTGTGGCGGCGCGCCGATGGCGACGTGCTGTGGCACGTGATGAACGGCATGCGCGACCGCCAGGGCACCAGGACCATGCCCGGCTTCGGCACCGCGCTGAGCGATGCGGACGCGTGGGCGCTGATCGACTTCATGAAGGCCCAGGGTGCCGGCGAGAGCCTGCGCGCGGCCGGGTTGTGGACCCAGCCCATCGCGCCGCCCGACGTTACGGTTCAATGCGGGAACAAGCCGCCACGCAGCCTTTCGAGTTGGCGCGGCCAGCGCCTGCGCATCATCGCGTCGGACTTCGGCTCCGGCACATCGCCGCCTTCCGACGATCCGCGCCTCGTCACCGTGCTGCTCGCACCACAGGCGACAGAAGCTGCGCCGCAGTCCGGCGACTGCATCGCCACATCTCCCGCCGCATGGGCAGCCTTCTCGCTCGTCGGCGCGACAACGAAACTGGCGGGCACGCAGTTCATCGTCGACCGCGACGGCTGGCTGCGTGCACGCGGCGAACCCGGCAAGAGCGCCTGGAGCGACGACGATCTTCTTTGCCGCACCGAGCAGCAGCCCTCCGCGAAGCCCGGAGAACGCCCGCTGCCACCCGACGGCCTGGGCGCCCTCATCGCGCGCATGGACGCCGAACCGGTGCGCTTCGTCAAGGGCGGGTACGTCCACTGACACCTGTGTCCGCAACGGGACTACGATGTTTTTCGGGCCTCTTGCCAACAATCGACCCAGCCCATCAACCCAGAAGGAGACAGCCCATGTCCAGCCACGTCTACAAAACGCTAGAACTCACCGGCTCCTCGCCAACCGGCATCGAGGACGCGGTGCAGACCGCCATCGCCAAGGCGCACGAGACGGTGCGCAACATCCAGTGGTTCAACGTCACCGAGACGCGCGGGCACGTGGTCGACGGGAAGGTGGCGCACTGGCAGGTGACGTTGAAGATCGGGTTCACGCTGGAGTGAGCCCGCCGGTCCGGGTCGACCGGGGCTGCTAGCGCATGTACCCCAGGTCCCGCACATCCGACCGCACGGCCGACCGGTCCGCCCCCTGCATCGGCAGGCTCACCAGCAGCTCCAGCCGGCGGCGCAGCGAGAACAGCATGTGGACCGCGTCGTGTGCGATCCTGTCGGGGTCTCGGCCATCGAGCACGTCGGGGTAGGCCCACAGCGCCGCGTCGGGCTGGCCGGGCCATGAGGGCTGGCGCGGCTCGGTGGATTCGTCGAGCGTGATGACGAAATCCGCGACGTGGGCATTCGCGCGCGCAAGCTCGTCCCAGCCGCGCGGCTGCCGGTCTGGCAAGGGGATGCTCGCGCTCTTTAGCGCGGCGATGGCGGCAGGATGGAATTCGCGGGCGACCTGCCCGGGTTGACCGCAGGAAGAGGCCGAGAACCGCTTCGGGTCCAGGTGCGTGAGGCACGCTTCGGCCAGGATGCTGCGCAATGAATTTCGTCGCGAGACGAATATCACGCCGATACGTTTTTGCATGGAAACCTGACTATAGCCGCGCGTTCTTAACCCGTCCTGACCATTTGCCGACCAGTGCCGCCATGCTGCACAGCAGCGTCCGAACGGTGCAGACTCGGGGGCATGGACAAGCATTTCCTGACACCGCTTTTCGCGCCCGCCTCCATCGTCGCCTTCGTCGGCAATGCCGACGGCCCGGGCGGGCAAACGCCGGCCGGCCACACGCTGCGCGAGGCCTTCCGCGCCCAGCGCTTCGGCGGCACGCTGCGCTTTCTCGACGTGCGCACCAAGGGCACGCTCGAAGAGCTGGCGCAGACCCATGCCGACCTCGCGCTGATCGCGCTTGCGCCGGGCGACGTGGCGGCCGCGCTGGAGATCGCGGGGCGCATCGGCTGCAAGGCGGCGGTGGTTCTTTCGAGCGGCATCGGCGCCGAGCAGGCCTCGCAGTGGCGCAAGATCGCGCGCCGCGAGGGCGTGCACCTGCTGGGGCCGAACTCGCTGGGCTTCCAGCGTCCGCTGCTGCATCTCAATGCCAGCGTCGCCGGCCCGCTGGCCGCCAGCGGGCCGCTCGCGCTGGTGGCGCAGTCGGGCGCGCTCACGGCCTCGATGCTCGACTGGGCACGGCAGAACGGGGTGGGCTTTTCCAGCGTGGTGTCGCTGGGCCCGCACACCTCGGTCGACATTCCGCAGGTGCTCGACTTCCTGGCCAACGACCAGGCCACGCACAGCATCATCGTGTACCTCGAAGGCATTGCCGACGCGCGCCGCTTCATGAGCGCGCTGCGCTCGGCCTCGCATGCCAAGCCGGTGGTGGTGCTCAAGGCCGGGCGCAAGCCGGCGGGCAACGAGGCCGCACAGACGCACAGTGCGGCCATCGTGGGTAGCGATGACGTGTTCGACGCCGCGCTGCGCCGCGCCGGCGCGGTGCGCGTGCGCTCCTTCGTCGAGCTGTTCTCGGCCGCCAAGTGCCTGGCCTCGCGCTACCGCCCTGTCGGCAAGCGCCTGGCCGTGGTCACCAACGGCGGCGGGCCCGGCGTGCTGGCGGCCGACTGGATCAACGAGATCGGGCTGGACCTCGGCAAGCTCTCCGCTCCCGCGCAGAAGCTGCTGCAGCCCGCCCTGCCCCCGCTCGCCTCGCTGGCCGACCTGATCGACCTCTCGGAAGAAGCGCAGCCCGCGCACTACCGCGCCGCCATCGACGCGGCTTCGGCCGACAGCCAGGTCGACGGCGTGCTCGCCATCTTCTCGCCGAAGGCCGGCATCGACGCTGCCGCCACCGCAAAGGCGCTGGCCGACATTCCGCGGCCGATGAACAAGCCGCTGCTGGCCTGCTGGATGGGCGACTCGTCGGTGGGCAAGGCGCGCTCAGTGCTGGCCGATGCGACCATTCCGAGCTTTCGCACGCCCGAGGCGGCCGTGGGCGCGTTCGGCAACATCGCGGCCTTCTACCAGAACCAGCAGCTGCTGCAGCAGACGCCGCCGCCTCTGTCGGCGCTGGCCAAGCCCGACATCGAGGGCGCGCGGCTGCTCATCGAGAGCGTGCTGGCCGAGCGCCGCCATGTGCTCACGGAAATGGAGTCGAAGTCGCTGCTGTCGTCCTTCCACATTCCGATCACGCGCACGCTGCTGGCGCGCAGCCCCAGCGAGGCGATGATGATCGCGACGCAGCTGGGTTTTCCGGTGGCGCTGAAGATCGACTCGCCCGACATCCCGCACAAGTCCGACGTGGAAGGCGTGGCGCTCAACGTGCTCAACGGCACCGGCGCGCGCGACACCTACATCGAGATGATGGAGCGCGTGGCCCGCCTCGCGCCCGAAGCGCGCATCAACGGCGTGACGGTGCAGAAGATGGTGCGTGCGCGGCGCGGTCGCGAGATCTACGTGGGCATGGTCACCGACGAGCCCTTCGGCCCCGTCATCGTGTTCGGCGCGGGCGGCACCATGATCGAGCTGCTGAACGACCGCGCAATGGAGCTGCCGCCGCTCAACCAGTTTCTTGCGCACCGGCTCATCGAGCGCTCGCGCGTGGCCGAGACGCTGGGCGAATGGCGCGGCGCCCATGCGGTGGACATGGAAGCGCTCGAAGACCTGCTGCTGCGCGTCTCGGAAATGGTGTGCGAGCTGCCCGAGCTGCGCGAGATGGACATCAACCCCATCATCGTGGACGAGAACGGCGCCATCTCGGTCGATGCGCGCATCGTGGTCGGCAGCAGTTCGCAGGCGGTGGCGGCCCACGTGGGCAACGCGGTCAACGGCTACCAGCACCTGGCGATCATGCCGTACCCCGCGCGCTACCGGCGCGAATGGCCGCTGGCCGGCACGGGCGGCGGCACCTACATCGTGCGGCCCGTCCACCCCAACGACGCGCAGATGCTGCAGGCGCTGGTGCAGGGCCTGTCGCCCGAAAGCCGCTGGTTCCGCTTCGTCTCGCGCTTCCACGAGCTGCCGCCGACGATGCTCTCGCGCTTCACCCTGATCGACTACGACCGCGAAATGGCGCTGGTGGCGGTGATCCTGGAGCGCAGCGTGTCGCCCGAAGGCACCGTGCTCGAGAGCGAGCGCATCGTGGGCGTGTCGCGCTACGTGACCAACCCCGACCAGACCAGCTGCGAGTTCTCGCTGGTGGTGGCCGACGAGTTCAGCGGCAAGGGCATTGGCTCGCGGCTGATGGAAAGCATCATCGACGTGGCTCGCGACAAGGGCCTCGCCGAGATGGACGGGCTGGTGCTGGCCAACAACCCCGACATGCTGAAGCTGGTGCGCCGGCTGGGCTTCACGGTGAAGCCCTTTCCGGAGGACCCGGACTTCAAGCTCGTGACCTACCTGCTGTAGCCACAGGTGGCCGTCGTAAGCTCGGCGGTTCCGCTTTTC
This sequence comes from Variovorax sp. TLI9-5A, assembly GCF_056867935.1. NCBI lineage: Bacteria > Pseudomonadati > Pseudomonadota > Betaproteobacteria > Burkholderiales > Comamonadaceae > Variovorax > Variovorax sp. TLI9-5A. The sequence continues at coordinate 3,761,369 of NZ_CP200310.1, forward strand.
TGGTTTTGCCTTTCATGATCCGAACGCTCCTGCGTCTCATCGGCCGCATCCTGCTGTCGCTCACCGTGCTTTCGACTTCGCTGTGGGCCTGCCTCGCGCTCTGGTACCAGTTCCCCGGACCGGCCGCCGTGAAGATCGGCGCGGGCGTGCTGTGGGCCGCCTTCGGCCTCGCGGCCATCGCGCTGACGTGGCGCAGACGCGCGGCGCGCGCCCTGCTCTCCTATGCGGTCGGCTTCGCGCTGCTGCTGGGCTGGTGGAGCACCATCCTGCCGTCGCAGAACCGCGTGTGGGCGGACGATGTTTCGCGCCAGCTGCACTCGCACATCGACGGCAGCGTGGTCACGCTGGACAACGTGCGCAACTTCGAATGGCGCAGCGACACCGACTACACCCAGCGCTGGGAAACGCGGCAGTACGACCTCGAGCGCCTGCGCACGGTCGACGTGTCGCTTTCCTACTGGACCGGCCCGGCCATCGCGCACACGCTGGTGTCCTTCGGCTTCGACGACGGCCGGTTCGTCACCTTCTCCATCGAGATCCGCAAGGAGCGCGGCGAGGCCTTTTCGTCCATCGGCGGCTTCTTCAGGCAGTTCGAGAACAGCCTGATCGCGGCCGACGAGCACGACATCCTGCGCGTGCGGACCAACGTGCGTGGCGAGGACGTCTACATGTACCGCGTGCGCCTGCCGCAGCCCGAGATGCGATCGCTCTTCCTCGCCTACCTCGGCGAAGGCGCCGCGCTGGTGCGCGAGCCCAGCTTCTACAACACGCTCACCGCCAACTGCACCACCATCGTGTACGCGCTGGCCAAGCGCATCGTGCCCGGCCTGCCGATGGACTGGCGTCTGCTGGCCTCTGGCTACCTGCCCGACTATCTCTTCGACGTGGGCGGCCTCACGCCCGGCTACAGCATGGAAGCCCTGCGCGCGGCGGGCCGCATCACGGACCGTGCCATCGCGACGGACAAGACACAGGGCACCGATTTCTCCCGGGCGATCCGCCAGGGCCTGCCCGGCGTCGCGCCAGCCGGCACCGGAGCAACGCAATGAAGCGCGCGCGTCGCCTGCTCGCTGGGTTGCCCGCGCTCGCCTGCGCCGCCGCGCTGCTGGCCGGCTGCGCGGGCGTGACGGTAGGCTCGATCTCGCCGTCCGACTACCTCGCGCAGCGCCGAGGCGACGTGCTCACCACCGGCCGCCTCAGCACCTCCGCGCAGGAAGTGCTGCGCGTGATCGGCTCCGACGCCGACCTGTGCCGCAAGGACGGACAGGCCTGCCGCAACGCGCTGGCCGACTCCTCGGGCCTGAGCGACGAGCAGCGTCTCTCGGCGCTCTCCGAGGTCTGGCTGCAGGTGGCGCTCGCGGCGGAGAAAGGCGGCGGCGCCACCGATGCCGCCGCCATCGAAGCCTGGTTCGAGACCGCGCGCCATGCGTATGCCTACCTGTTCTTCACCGCCCGCAAGCCGCGCGACCGCGCCTTCGAAGACCGGCAGACGCAGGTGCGCGACTACTACAACTACGCAGTGCAGCAGGCCATCACCGGGCTCTACCAGGACATCCAGCGCAAGAGCTCGCGAGGCGACGCGCAGACCGAAATGCCGAAGGTGGGCGACTGGCGCATAGAGACCGACGTGTCGGGCCTGCGCCTGCCTTCCGACACGCCGCTTCCCGATGAGCTGATTCCCGCCGCCTCGCTGACCTTCTCCGGCCTGCGCAACACCTACCGGCGCGACGGTTTCGGCGCTGAACTGGTGGCGGCGAGCAACAAGCGAACGGACGACGAGGCGCCAAGACAGAACGTCGATCCTGCGCAGAAGCAGAAGCAGAAGCAGAAGCAGAAGCAGAAGCAGAAGCAGAAGCAGAAGCCCCGTCCGCCCTACCGCGAGATGCCCTTCCCCGCCGTCACCGCGCTGCTGCTCTTCGACGGCGCCAGCCTCGGCGAGGTGCTCGGCACGCGCACGCTGCGCATCGCCGCCTACGACCCGTACCGCACCGCCAACGTGCAGCTCGCAGGGCAGGAAGTGCCACTGGCCGCCAACTTCACCTCCGGCTACGGCCTGTGGCTCGCGCGCTCCGACTTCGCGCTGCAGGCGCTGCGCAGCCTCTTCGGCGGCCGCGAGGGGCTCACGCAGCCGCGCATCTACCTGATGCAGCCCTACGACCCGAACCGCCGCACGGTCATCATGCTGCACGGCCTGGCGAGCAGCCCCGAGGCGTGGATCAACGTGGCCAACGAGGTGCTGGGCGACGAGACGCTGCGCCGCCGCTACCAGATCTGGCAGGTCTACTACCCCACCAACGCGCCGCTGCCGATCAACAACTTCGCGATCCGCGAAGCCGTCACGCAGACGCTCGCGCACTTCGACCCGACGGGCAAGGCGGTCGCTTCGAACAACATCACGCTGATCGGCCACAGCATGGGCGGCGTGCTGTCGCGCCTCATGGTGTCGTCGTCGGAAGACAAGCTCTGGGACGCGCTGCTCGCCAGCTACCCGATGCAGGGCGCGCAGCAGCAACGCATGGAGGAAAAGCTCGCGCCCTACCTGCGCTTCGAGCCGCTGCCGCAGGTGAGCGACGCGATCTTCATCGCCTCGCCGCATCGCGGCACCGACTTCGCCAACAACCGCATCTCGCGCTGGGTGGCCAACCTCATCACGCTGCCGGTGGCGATGCTCGGGCAGTTGGGCGACATCTCGCGCGAGCTGATCCGCATCGCGCCCGCGCGGCAGGACCAGGGCACGCTGCGCATTCCCAACAGCATCGACAACCTCAGCGACCGCGATCCCTTCGTGCGGCTGTCGTCGGGCCTGCCGATGAATCCGCGCGTGCGCTTCCACTCGATCATCGGCAACGACACGCCCGGCGTGACGCAGGCGCTGTCGAGCGACGGCATCGTGCCCTACGCCAGCGCGCACCTGGACGGCGCGGCCTCGGAACTGGTGATTCCTTCGGCGCACAGCGTGCAGGAGAACCCGCTGGCGATCCTTGAGATACGGCGCATCCTCAGGGAGCAGTTGCGTCCCGAGGCCGCGCGCTAGGCGACAGCCTTCTTGCTACTTGTTCCCCGAGCGCTGCTGCGCCCGCACGCGCCCCAGGAACTCGCCGAAGAGCGCCTTCTTCCCCGGAAAGCGCTCCTTGCCCTCAACAAAGATGGCCTCCGCGGCCGCCAGCTCGCCCAGCCGCATGAGGCATTCGCCCTTCGAGAAGAAGGCGGCCTCTCCATCGGGATTCACCTGCAGCGACTGCTCGAAATCGTCGAGCGCCTCCTGGAAGTTGCCGAGCTCCATGCGCGTGAAGGCCCGGTTGTCGATGGCCTCGAAGAAGAGCGGAAAGAGCTCCACGGCCGCGTCGTACTCGGCGATGCCCTCTTCCTTGCGGCCCTGTTCGCAGAGCTCGTTCCCGCGCAGATAGTGCGCATTGGCCTGTCGCACGATCTCCTGGCCGTCCTGGCCCATCAGCTCCAGATACCTCGGGAAGTCGGTGAGCTTCAGGTACTCGGCGAAGCCGATCAGGTCGTCCTCGGCGGGCTGCCTGTTGCCGATGAGTTCGCTGCCCTGGCTCACGCCGTCGGCGTCGATGGGCGAATGCCATATCAACACTTCGGCCTGCTTCAGGGATTCGATCGTGGGTCGCTGATCAAGCGGCTGGTAGCTAAGGCAATGGGCCACCGATGTTCCATCGGGCCATGGATCGACTTCCAGAACCCAGACGGCCCGCCATGCATTCCCGTCCTGATAGGCGAGCACGTCGCCCTTCTTCAATGTCGATGCCGGTGCCGTCTTCGCTGGTCGCTCAGGTGTGGGCGCCGAGCCGGTAAGGAGCGCGGCAAGCCGCTGGAGAAATCTGGGCAGCATGGTGTCGGGTGTCCGTCCGGAGATTGGATGTGCCATGGCAGGCAACAGCGTGCCACTTTAGCCGCAGTGCTCTGGCCGTTCCGCTCATTGACCTTCATGCGCCTCGTGCCCTAACATCACCGCCGCGGTGCAAGCCGCGCCCGGGCCCGCGGGAAGGGTTGAACCCACTTGCCTTCATTTGCCGATCCACACGCCTTTTGTGCAGCCGGATTTGCGGGCCGACGGCGTCTGATGCACGGAGGTTCGAATGAAGCGCATGCCCGCCCGGCCCGACCTGGGCCATCTGAAGAAGCAAGCCAAAGAGCTGCTTGCTCTCTGCCGAAGCAACGATCCCGCCGCCACCACCCGTTTCCGCGAAGCCCTGCCGGCCGCAGCCGGCAAGAGCGATTCCGTCATAGCGGCCCTCGGCTTGCGCCTGCACGACGCGCAGTCGTGCATCGCGCGTGAATACGGATTCCTGTCGTGGGCCGACCTGCAAGGCTTCGTTCTTGCGCGCCGCTCGCAGGCGGACGATCCTGCGAAGGCCGTGCTGCAATGGCTGCGGCTCGTCTATGCGGGCGACATCGCCGGAGGCACGAACCGCGCGAGGCCTGCACTGGCCCTGCGCCTGCTCGAAGAAAGCCCGGGCCTGCTGGGCGACGACCCCATCCTCGCCTGCGCGGTCGGTAACGAAGCCCTAATCCGACAAGCCATCGAGCGCGACCCTGGCTGGGTGAACCGTGCAGGCGGCCCGCTCGCGCTTCCGCCGCTTCTGGCGCTCACTCATTCCGGCCTGTTGCAGATACCGGACCACAAGGAGCGCCTGCGCCACTGCGCGAAGCTGCTGCTCGATGCAGGCGCGGACCCGAATCAATCGGCAGGCAACCGCTGGCCGCCGGCATCGCTTGCCGCGCCCGACGAAACCGAGCGCCTCTCCGCGCTCTACGGCGCCGCCGGCCAGAACCGCGATGCCGCGCTCACCAGGCTGCTGCTGGACGCGGGCGCCGATCCCAACGACGGCGAATCTCTCTACCACTCGCTTGAAACCCCGGCCTGCACAAAGCTGCTGCTCGAAGCCGGAGCACGCGTCGCAGGCACGAACGCGCTCTACCGCGTACTCGACCTCGACGACGTGCAGACCCTACGCCTGCTGCTCGCGCACGGCGGCAACGCGAACGAGCCGCCCATGGGCCCGCCCACCAGCGACTGGGGTTCGCTGCTGCTGTGGGCCATCCGCCGTCGCAGGTCGCCCGCGCACATCGAAGCGCTCCTGGCGGCAGGCGCCGACCCCTCGGCCACCACATCCGACGGCACGAGCGCCTACACAGCCGCCCTGCGCTTCGGATTGCCCGAAGTCGCCAGCCTCCTTCAGAAAGCCGGAGGCGCCGCCCCGATCCCCGTGGACGAAGCCTTCATCGCCGCCTGCGCACAAGGCGACGAAGCCGCAGCCCGCGGCATCCAGTCGGCGCACCCCGGCATCGTCAGCACTCTCTCAGAAGCCCAGCTGCGCCTGCTACCTGAACTTGCAGCCCAAGGCTGTGCCGACGCGGTGAAGCTGATGGTCAAGCTAGGCTGGCCCATCGCCACCCGCGGCGGCGACTGGGACCCCTCGGCGCTGAACAAGGCCGTGTTCCGCGGTGACGCCGGTCTCGTGCGCTTCCTGCTGGAGCACGGCGCCAGTTGGGAGGAGCGGCACGGCTTCGGCGACAACGCCTGCGGCGGCCTTTCATGGGCTTCGTGCAACGAGCCGGAAGGCGAAGGCGACTGGTTGGGCTGCGCCGAAGCTCTGGTCGCACACGGCATGCCCACCGCACGGCCCGACCCCGAGAGCCCGGACAGCGTGCTCGTCGGCGGGCAGCGCTATGTGTTCTCGGATGAGGTCACCGATTTCCTGCTCGGTGCATCCGCGACCAGAAGCTGAAGAAAAAAGCGGGCCCAAGGGCCCGCCCAAAGCCGTCCGTCGAATCACGCGAAACGCAACCCGACTCCGACTCACCTCGAACTCAACTCCTGCCTACTCTTGCTTCCCCGTTTTCCTCCTCGAACTCAAAGCGCGCGCCAACCGAGTTCCGGCGCGATGCGGCGGGACAGGTCGGTCAATATCTGTTCGTAGTCTTCGCTGCCGAAGTTGTAGGGCAGCTCCACCCGCAGTTCGCTCACCAGCGGCAGCACCGGGTCACGGCGCAGGCGCTCCAGGATTTCGTCGGAGCTGCCGACGAGATCGCTCGCGAACAGCGTGCGCCGCTCGCCCTGCGGTGCCCGCGTGCGTTCGACGCGTCCTGCCGCGAATTCGCGGTAGCGCTTGCGGGTGGCGGCATCGGCGCCGTCCAGCGGCACGATCACGCGGCCCAGCGCCACCCTGCCCTTGCCGGCATCCGCTTCGCTGGCTTTGTAGCGTTCGACGAGGCCGAGCTGCGCCTGCAGGAAGTCGTCGGTGTTCTCGCCCGTGAGCACGTTGCCCAGCAGCAGGTTGAAGCCGTTGCGCCCTGCCCATTCGACCGAGCGCAGCGACCCGCCGCCGTACCAGAGGCGCCCCGTCAGGCCCGGCGCATACGGCTGCACGCGCGGCCGCACACGTCCGCCGGCCGACTCCACGAAGGTTTCTTCGTCGCCCTGCAGCGTGTCTTCGAGGTTGGCCTTGAGCCTCCCCACGCGCTTGTGGCTGTAGTCGACTGTGTTCGGTGCCACGTCGTGGAAGCGGTTGCCCAGCAAGGTGCCATGCAGCGGCGCGCCCGCGCTCAGGCCCACCTGCAGCCTGCCGCGCGAGAGCACGTCGACCGTGGCCAGGTCTTCGGCGAGGCGGAACGGGTTCTCGTAGCCCATCTGGATCACCGCCGCGCCCAGTTCGATGCGGCGGGTGCGCTGCGTGGCGGCGGCCAGGAAGGTCGCGGCCGACGACACGCCGCGCTCCAGGTGGCGCTGGCGCACCCAGGCACTGTTGAAACCGTGCTTCTCGCCGAACTCGAAGAGCTTCAGCGCGGCTTCGAGGCCGGCGAGTGGGTCGGCCTCGGCGTAGTTGCCCGGCGTCAGGAAGGCGAGATGGCGGATGCTGCTCACGGCGCGAACTTCGGCAGGCCGGGCGGATTGGTTTCCGACTTCGGCAGGGCTTCCTCCGCCAGGCTCCAGCGCGCGAGCGCCTTGCCATAGGTACCGTTGCGGATCAGGTTGTTGGTCGCGGTGGTCAGCGCCACCGCGAGCCCGCTGCCCTTGCGCGTGGCGACGGCGACGTCCGACTTCAGCGGCCAGCCCGCGTTGACGGTGCCCACCAGCCTGATCTGCCCGTTCTTCGCGGCCTCGTAGGCCTGCGGCGCGTTGGGATTGAAATTGGCGTCCACCCGCTTGGTGACCACCGCCAGCGTGCGCGTCACATCGTCGTCGTAGTACTGGATCTCGACCGGCTTCAGGCCCGCCGCGACGTTCTGCCGGTTCCACTCCAGCAGGATGCGCTCCTGGTTGGTGCCGGCGCCAGTCGTCAGCTTGAGGCCCGCGACGTCCTTCGGCTCCCTGATCGACTTGATGGCGCTGTCGGTCTTCACATAGAAGCCGTGCAGGCCGAGGCGGTAGGTGGAGAAGTCGAACTTCTCCTTGCGCTGCTCGGTCACGCCCACGTTGGAGATCACGGCGTCGTACTTGCCTGAGCTCAGGCCCAGCGGCCAGTCGGCCCAGGCAATGGGCTGCAGGTCGAGCTTGAGGCCCAATGCGTCGGCGATGAGAAGCGCGAAGTCGGGGTCGAAGCCGACGACGGTCTTCGCGTCCGATGCATAGGTCGAGATCGGCGCCGCGAACGGCGCGATGCCGATGGTCAGCACGCCCGCCTTCACGAACTTGAAGTTCGGCGGAATCGCGTTGACCGCCTCGGCGTCTTTCTGGCCGCGCAGGCGGTCCTTCTGCTCGGGGCTGAAGTCGAACTTGTCGGCGGCATGGGCAGCACCGGCCACGAATGCCAATGCAACAACGAGACCGCGGGCGATGGACGTGGGCTTGAAGAGCGTCATGGCCATCACATCAGTTCTTCGGCAGGCCCGGCGGATTGGTGCGCGACACCGCGATGGCCTCCGACTCCAGGCTCCATCGCGACAGCGCCTTGGCGTAGTTGCCATTCTTGATCTGCGTGTTCAGCGCCAGCGTGACGGCCTCTGCAATGCCCGAGCCCTTGCGCGAGGTGACGGCGATTTCAGCGGTCTGCGGCCAGCCGCCCGAGAACACGCCCGCGAGCTTCGTCTTGCCGTCGCGCGCCTCGTAGGCCGCGATGGCGTTCGGGCCCACGTAGGCATCGGCGCGGCCCGACTGGATCGCCAGGCGCTGCACCACATCGTCGTCGTAGTACTGGATCTCGACCGGCTTCAGGCCGGCCGCCAGGTTCTGCTTGTTCCAGCGCAGAAGAATCTGCTCCTGGTTGGTGCTGGCCGACACGATCACCTTCAGGCCCGCGATGTCCTTGGGCTCCTTGATGGCGCCGAGCTTGCTGTCCGACTTCACGTAGATGCCGATCTGGTCGTTGCGGTAGGTGGAGAAATCGAATTTCTCCTTGCGCTCCTCCGTCACCGTCACGTTCGACACCACCACGTCGAACTTGCCCGACTGCAGGCCCAGCGGCCAGTCGGCCCAGGCGGTGGACACCAGCTCCAGCTTGCGGCCGAGGCTGTCGGCCACGAGCTGGGCGATGTCGGGTGCGTTGCCCACCGGCGTCTTCGTGTCGGTCGCATAGGCGGCGAACGGCAGCCGGCCGGTGGTGGTGCCGACGACGAGCACGCCTTCCTTCTGGAACTTGAAGTCCTTCGCGAGCCGGACGGCCTCGTCGATCTTCTGCGCGCGCGGGCGGCCGGGCTGCTCGGGGCTCAGGTCAGGGGCGGGCTGGGCCGTGGCGGCCAGCGGTGCCAGCAGCGCGGCAACAAGAACGGACAGGATGTTTCGTCGATGGGTCATGAAGGTCTGTGCGGTGAGAGAAGAGAGAAAGTCGGTTCAGAGAACCTTGGCCAGGAACTCGGCCGTGCGCGGATGCTCCGGCGCGTTGAACACCTTGTCGGGCGAACCGGTCTCCAGGATGCGGCCGCGCTCCATGAAGACGATGGTGTCGGCCACTTCGCGGGCGAAGCCGATCTCGTGCGTGACGATGAGCAGCGTGGTGCCCGAGCGCGCCAGCTCCTTGATGACGGCCAGCACCTCCCCCACCAGCTCGGGGTCGAGCGCCGAAGTGGGCTCGTCGAACAGCAGCACCTTGGGCTTGAGCGCCAGCGCGCGGGCGATGGCCACGCGCTGCTGCTGGCCGCCGGAGAGCTGCCTCGGATAGGCATGCGTCTTGTCGCCCAGGCCCACGCGCACCAGCAGCTCGGAAGCGAGTGCCTCGGCTTCAGGCCGCGAGAGGCCGCGCACGGAGATCGGTGCCTCGACGATGTTCTCCAGCACCGTGAGGTGCGGGAACAGGTTGAAGTTCTGGAACACCATGCCAACGTCGACGCGACGCTTCAGGATGTCGCGCTCGTGCAGCTCGTAGAGCGTGTCTTCGTCGCGCCGGTAGCCGATGAGCTCGCCGTCGATGGAGATGAAGCCGTCGTCCACCCTCTCCAGGTGGTTGATGGCGCGCAGCAGCGTCGACTTGCCCGAGCCCGACTGGCCGAGGATCACGGTCACGCTGCCCCGCCCCACGGTCAGCGTCACGTCGTCGAGCACCTTGAGTGCGCCGAAGCTCTTCGACACGCCGTGGATCCTGACCTCGCCGCCCTGCGTGAGCGGGTCGGTCCAGCGCGGTACGACCTGCGCGGACGCATCGGTGGCAGGCCCGTCGACCACGAGTGCCGGCCGCGAAACCTTCGAACGCCACAGGCTGCTCACTACCCGGCCCAGCCGCGAGCTTGGCGGATTGCGCAGCGCCCCGCGCGAGAAATGCCGCTCCACATAGTGCTGCACCACCGACAGCCCCGTGAGGATGATGAGGTACCACACGGTGGCCACCATCAGCAGCGGAATCACTTCCAGGTTGCGCCTGTAGATGATCTGGATCGTGTAGAACAGCTCCGGCAACGCCAGGATGTAAAGGTTCGAGGTGCCCTTGGCCAGCCCGATGATGTCGTTGAAGGCCGTGGGCAGAATGGTCCGCATCGCCTGCGGCAGCACGATGCGGAACGACTGCCGCCCGCGCGACAGGCCCAGCGCCGCAGCCGCCTCCAGCTGCCCCTGCTCCACCGAAAGAATGCCGCCTCGCACGATCTCCGAGGCGAAGGCCGCCTGGTTCAGCGTAAGGCCCAGCAGCGCCGCCACGAAGGGGCTGATGAGCTGCGTGGTCGGGTACGAGAAGAAGGTCACGTCGGTGCCCGGTATGCCCAGAGTCACCGTCTCGTACAGATAGCCCAGGTTGTTGATGATCAGCAGCAGCACGATCACCGGCACCGAGCGGAAGATCCAGGTGAAGACCCACGCCAGCCGCGCAAGCAGCGGCGAGCGCGACACCCGTGCCAGCGCCAGCGCGGTGCCGAAGAAGAAGCCCAGCAGCGCGCCCAGCGCCGTCAGCAGCAGTGTGCGGCCCAGCCCCTGCAGCACCGGCTCGGCGAAGAACCACTGGGCGAACACGCCCCAGCCCCAGCGCGGGTTGGTGAGCGTCGAATGCAGCACGATGCCGATGACCAGCACCGCGAAGATGGTGCCGGCCGTGCGCGCCGGGTAGCGGGCCGGGACGACGCGGAAGTGCGAATAGTCGCCGTTGGCCGGGGGTGCGGAAGAACGCTGCGGCTGCGGCGCGCGCACCGGCGTGGGGTTCATCGGCTCGGCGGCCGCGTCGAGGACGGTGGTGTTCATCGCTGCGCCGCTCCGACCAGTTGCCCAGAAGCCGAAGGGGCGTGCTGCCGCCCGGTGTCCAGGTATTTCTCGAAAGGCAGCTTTCGCGGCGTCTCCGGATCGATGGGCGGACCGAAGAGCGCCGTGTAGCCATGGCCCAGGTACAGGCCCACGGCCTCGGGCTGGCGGAAGCCGGTCGTCAGATAGATGCGCTCGTAGCCCTGCCGAAGCACCTCCGCCTCCAGTTCGGCGAGCACCTTGCTGGCCAGTCCCTGTCGGCGCAGATCGGCATGCGTCCACACGCGCTTGAGTTCGGCGGTGCGCTCGTCGTGGCGCATGAAGGCGCCGCCGCCGATGGCCACACCGTCGCGCAGCAGCAGCACGAAGTTGCCGCCATGCACGGGCGTGAACACCTCGGCGGGGTAGCGCTCCATCTCGCGCGGCTGGCCCGGCTCGCGCATCACGTCGCCATAGCGGCTGTCGTACTCGAAGGTCAGTCCTTCGATCAGCGGCTTCGCGCGCGGATCGAGCGGCGTGGTGTAGAGAAACTGTTCGCTCATCACGCAGCCTTCCGCACGGCGGGCACGACTTCATGTGCCGCGTGACGGCTCTCCTTGCGCGGCAGGCCCAGGTGGTCGCGCAGCGTCTGCCCGGGCAGTTCGCGCTGGTAGCGCCCGCGCGCCTCCAGCACCGGTATCACGAACTCGATGAAATCATCCAGGCCCTGCCCCAGCACCGGAAAGCCGAGGATGAAGCCATCGGCCGCGCCCTCGTCCACCCAGCGGATGATCTCGTCGGCGATGCGCTCGCCCGTGCCCACGAACTGCGTGCGCGGCGTCGCCACTTCCAGCGCCACTTCGCGCAGCGTCTGGCCCTTGGCCTTCGCGTTGGCCTTGATGCGGTCGGTGGTCGAGCGGAAGCTGTTGCGGCCCAGTTCGCCCAGCTCGGGGAAAGGCGCGTCCAGCGGGTACTGACTGAAGTCATGGTGGTCGAAGAAGCGGCCGAGATAGGCCAGCGCCTCCTCCACCGTCAGCAGTTCGCGGATGGCGCGGTACTTGGCCTCGGCCTCTTCCTCGGTGGCCGCGACCACGGGGCCGATGCCGGGGAAGATCTTCACGTCGTCGGCCTGCCGGCCCTGCGCGACGGCGCTGGCCTTCACCTGCCGCAGGAAGGAGCGCGTGTCCTCCAGCGAAGGCGAGTGCGTGAACACCGCGTCGGCGTACTTGCCCGCGAGCCCGATGCCCGCGTCCGACGAGCCGGCCTGGAAGATCACGGGCTGGCCCTGCAGCGAGCGCTGGATGTTCAGCGGGCCCGACACTTCGAAGAAGCGGCCCTTGTGGTCCAGCGTGTGCAGCTTGTCGCGCTCGAAGAAGCGGCCGCTCTCGCGGTCGCGCACGAAGGCGTCGTCGTCCCAGCTGTCCCACAGGCCCTGCGTCACGGCCAGGTACTCGTCGGCGATCTCGTAGCGCAGCGCGTGCTCCGGGTGGGCGCGGCTGTAGTTCTTCGCGCTGCCTTCCAGCGGCGTCGTCACCACATTCCAGCCTGCGCGTCCGCCGCTGATGAGGTCGAGCGAGGCGAACTGGCGCGCCACCGTGAACGGGTCGCTGTACGAGCTGGAGACGGTGCCGGCGAGGCCGATCTTCGAAGTCACCGTGGCGAGCGCCGACAGGATCGAGATCGGCTCGAAGCGGTTGAGAAAGTGCGGTATCGACTTCTCGTTGATGTAGAGCCCGTCCGCCACGAACGCGAAGGCGATGCCCGCCGCTTCTGCCTTCTGCGCGGTGCGCACGTAGAAGCCGAGGTTGACGCTGGCGTCGGCCGGCCCGCCCGGATGCTTCCAGGAGTTCATGTGGCTGCCGGCCCCTTGCAGCATGACGCCGAACCTGATGTTGCTCATGACGATCGCTCTCTTCTCGTTGTCGTTTTCGGGAAAAAGGAAATGGAAGCCTCAGGCCGGCACGGGCGCCTGTTCTCGCGCCTGTTCGCGCTCCTTGGCGAGCAGCTCGACCGACGCGCGCCGCTCTGCGAAGGCGGCCACCGGGATGTCGATGACGAACTCCTCGATGCCGTGGCGCTCGCTGAGCGCGTCGAGCGCATCGCGCACCTCTTCGCCGGTGCCGGCGATCACATGCGGGCGGCGTTCCTCGGTGCGGTAGTCGCTCACGCCTGCCTGCCGCGCGAACTCGGCGGCGGCTTCGAGGCTGGGCAGGTTCACGCTCTGGCCGGTGGGCAGGTGCACGCGAAAGCTGCGCAGTGCGCCCACGAGTTCGGCGGCCTTCTCGCTCGTCTCGGCTGCGAAAGCGAAGAGCGCGAGCAGCGGCGCGCGCCCCGTCTCCGCGCGGTAGGCATCGACCGATTGCGCGAGGTTCACCGGATCGCCATTGAAGTGCCCCGCATAGGCGAACTGCCAGCCCAGTCGCGCGGCGAGCACCGCGCTTTCAGGGCTGCCGCCGAGCAGCACGCGCTGCGGCAGCTGCGGTGGATTGGGCGTGGCGACCGCGCCGGCCAGCGCGTGGCCGGAGGCGATGCCGTCGTGCAGGAAGGCATCTAGCTCGGACAGCCGCACGCCGAAATCCTCGCTCCTGGTCTTCGCCGGATCGTGCAGCCATTGCAGCGCCTTGCTCGTCAGCGGCAGCCCGCCTGGAGCCTTGCCGATGCCGATGTCCACGCGGCCCGGTGCCAGCGAGGCCAGCACGCGGAAAGTCTCGGCCACCTTGAACGGGCTGTAGTGCTGCAGCATGACGCCGCCCGTGCCCACGCGGATGCGTGAAGTCTTCGCGAGCACGTGCGCTGCCAGCACCTCGGGCGCGGAGCCCGCGTAGTTCCTGTTGCCATGGTGCTCGGCGAGCCAGTAGCGCCGGTAGCCCAGCCGCTCCGCCGTCTGCGCGAGCGCGATGGTGTGCTGGAACGCCTGTGCGGCGTCGGCGCCTTCCGGGATCAGGCTCTTGTCGAGCAGGGACAGCGAATAGGACACGGTATGCGGTGGCTGACGCCCCTTGATGAAGAATTGCTGCGAATTCTCTTGGGCATTGCGCGCACCGTTTGCGCTGAATTCCTATATCGATATCTGCTGAATGCTCAGTTGTGCGTGCGGGAAAGAATGATCTGCGCGGCCTCTCGCGCGCTCACGGTCGCGGTGTCGATGACGAGGTGCGGCTCGGTCCATGGCTCGTAGTCGTGCCGCTGCACGGACTCCCATGTGGGCCGCTCGAGGCCGGGTATGTCGATGCTTCGCCGCTCGACGCGGCGCCGATGCTCGGCAGCATCCGAACAAACGATCTCGACTTCGACGATGTGTGAAGAGGCATCCGCCGCGACGGCCCGCCAGGCCTCGCGCGTGACGGGCAAAGGGTTCACGCAGTCGGCCAGCACCGTTTGCCCCAGCGAAAGATTGGAACGCGCCAGCCCGTAGGCCACGACGTAGCCAGCCGGCCCGATCTCACCAGCGGGAACACCGGCAGAGCGCAGTGCCTGCTCGATGGTGTCGATGCGCAGGTATGCGCAAGGCAGCTGCGCGGCGATCTCCCGCGCAATGGTGGTCTTGCCGCTGCCCGGCAGGCCACCCAGAACGATCAGCATGCCCGGTCATCTCCAGGTTCGATGTCCTGGCGCCGAGTTCACCACGAATGCGGCAGCAGGCTCAACATGGCGGCCGCGTGCAGCCGCCGAAGCGCCCGCACCGGCACGTAGCCATGCGGTGCGCGGCGAGCCAACGCATGCGGCGAAGCCGGCGGAATGCGCCAGGCCTTCGCGGTGAGGGCCAGGACATGGCGCGCCTGGGCTGCCGGGGAGACGTGGTGGGTGTAATGCGTGCGCAGTTGCATGGCAATGAATCGGATGAATGCTTGCGCCGATTCTGCAAAGCGCACCCGCCTTTGCCAAAGACGGATTCCAAGTTACCTGATGCGATCCGTGATGAGCAAATGGCTGGCGGCCGGGCTCAGGCGAAGTCCGTCGAGGGCTTCTCCCAGAGGTTCACGCCGCCTTCCACCGCGTACTTGTCGATCTCGGCCAGTTCCTCCGCGCTCAGCGGCGCATGCGACAGCGCTGCCACGTTGTCGACGATCTGCTCCGGCCGGCTCGCGCCGATCAGCGCCGAGCTCACGCGCGGATCGCGCAGCGTCCATGTCAGCGCGAGCTGGGCCAGCGACTGGCCGCGGCGGCGCGCGATCTTGTTGAGTTCGCGGGCCCGCTCGATGTTGGCGTCCGACAGGTGCTCCTGCTTCAGCGAGCCGCCGCCGGGCCGGTTGATGCGCGCATCGGCCGGAATGCCGCTCAGGTACTTGTCGGTCAGCAGGCCCTGCGCCAGCGGCGTGAAGGCGATGACGCCAGCGCCGAGTTCATCGGTGGCGTTCAGCAGGTCCTTCTCGATCCAGCGGTTGAACAGGTTGTAGGCCGGCTGGTGGATCAAGAGCGGCACCTTCCACTCTCGCAGCAGCGCCGCGATCTCGCGCGTCTTGCCGGCGGAGTAGGAAGAAATGCCGATGTACAGCGCCTTGCCCTGCTGCACGGCCTGGGCCAATGCCGAGGCGGTTTCCTCCAGCGGCGTTTCGGGGTCGAAGCGGTGCGAATAGAAGATGTCGACGTAGTCCAGGCCCAGGCGCTGCAGGCTCTGGTCGAGGCTGGCGAGCACGTATTTGCGCGAACCGCCGCCCTTGCCGTAGGGGCCGGGCCACATGTCCCAGCCAGCCTTGCTGGAGATGATGAGTTCGTCGCGGTAGGGCTTGAAGTCTTCGCGCAGCAGCCGGCCGAAGTTGGTCTCGGCGCTGCCGTAGGGCGGGCCGTAGTTGTTGGCCAGGTCGAAGTGGTTGATGCCCAGGTCGAAGGCGGTGCGCAGCAGCTGGCGCTGCGTGGCGATGGAGGTGGTGTCCCCGAAGTTGTGCCAGAGCCCGAGCGAGATGGCGGGCAGCACGAGTCCGCTGCGGCCGACACGGCGGTAGGGAATGGCGTCGTAGCGCTTGGAGTCGGCGTGGTAGGTCATGGGTATTTCTGGTCCTGACGGTGGATGAGGAAAGGAGATCGGGAGAAGCCTTCGAGAATGCCCCCGCACCTCGCGCGGGGCAAGCATTTCCACGCGGCTGTCGCACTTATCCCTCGCCGCATATGCATGTGCGGTTTTCTTCGTTGGACCGGCGCGCGCCGCTTCCTAGCATCGGCGCCTAGCCAACTCCCAGACCGCCCCCGCGCCGGGGCGCGCCGCCATGTCCATCGCGTCCACTCCCGCCCTTCCCTCGCGCCGCCGCGCGCTCAAGACCTTCGCCTCGCTGACCGCCGCCGGCGGCCTCGGTGGCCTGCTGCTCGCTGGCTGCTCGCGTGACGAGGGCAAGACAGCATCTGCCGGCGCCGCCCCGGCCGTGGTGAAGAAGACCGGCGACAAGGTCGCGTTCAAGTACCCGAACAACCCCTCCTTCGACCTGATCTACCTGGCCGACGAGCTCGGCTACTTCGAGGGCACCAACACCCGCCCCGACTACGTCGGCAAGATCGCCGCGCCGCAGATCATTCCTCTGGTGGGCACGGGCGAGATCGACTTCGGCAGCCGCATGGTGCCGCTGGTGATATCGGCCATTGCATCGGGTGCCGACCTCAAGGTGGTGGCCGCAGGCGGCAAGACGCTGCAGGAAGCGCCGCACATGAAGTATTTCGTCCGCAAGGACTCGGGCATCCGCGCGCCGAAGGACCTGGAGGGCAAGACCATCGGCTTCAACAGCTTCGGCGCCTGCGCGGAGTTCGTCACCAAGAAGTACCTGCGCCAGCACGGCGTGGACGTGAACAAGATCAACTTCGTCGTCATCCCCGACGAGCAGGCCGAGCAGACGCTGGTGACGGGCAACACCGACCTGGCGATCATCCACGCGCCCTTCTCCGGCCGCGCCGACAACGCCGACTCGCTGGTGCGCCTGTGGAGCGACTTCGACCTCGATGGTGGCCTGGGCGGCATGGCGCCCTACAGCGCGCACGGCCAGTTCATTCGCCAGCACCCCGAGGCGGTGCGCGACGTGGTGACCGCGCTGGCCAAGGCCGGCAACTGGGTCAACGCCAACACCGAGGAAGCCCGCAAGCTGGTGGCCAAGCGCATCAACATGGAGCTGAAGAACGTCGACCGCTACGCCTACGTCGACGACCTGGTGGTGACCGAGCCGCCGATCCAGTACTACATCGACATCCTGCAGTCCGAGGGCAAGCTCGCCACCGGCAAGGTGTCGGTGAAGGACGTGTACACGAACGATTTCAACCCCTTCGCCACGAAGACCTGAGCGGGGCACGACGGCGATGAGCATCAAGATCTCCGCCCGCGACGTGCGGATGGACTACGCGGCGCGCGGCGCCAGCGACCGGGTGCGCGTGCTCGAGGGCTTCGACCTCGACGTGCGCGAGGGCGAGTTCCTTTCCGTGCTCGGCCCCTCGGGCTGCGGCAAGTCGACCTTCCTCGGCATCCTGGCCGGGCTCACCGAACGCACCGGCGGGCGCATCGCCATCGATGGCCAGCCGCTTGCGGGCATCAACCGCAACCAGGGCGTGGTGTTCCAGGGCTATGCGCTCTTTCCGTGGCTCACGGTGCTCGACAACATCGCGGTGGGCCTGGACATCCGCGGCGTGGCGAAGGCCGCGCGCCGCCGCACGGCGCAGCAATACCTGGAGCTCGTCGGCCTGCACGGCTTCGGCGAACGCTATCCGCACGAGATTTCCGGAGGCATGAAGCAGCGCGTGGCCATCGCTCGCTCGCTGGCTTACGAGCCCGACGTGCTGCTGATGGACGAACCCTTCGCCGCGCTCGATGCGCAGACGCGCGAGGTACTGCAGGGCGAGCTTCTGCGCATCTGGGAGCAGCACCGCAAGACCATCGTGTTCATCACGCACAGCCTGGAGGAA
This sequence comes from Variovorax sp. TLI9-5A, assembly GCF_056867935.1. Lineage (NCBI taxonomy): Bacteria > Pseudomonadati > Pseudomonadota > Betaproteobacteria > Burkholderiales > Comamonadaceae > Variovorax > Variovorax sp. TLI9-5A. The sequence continues at coordinate 3,778,842 of NZ_CP200310.1, forward strand.
GCCGTGTACCTCTCCGACCGCGTGGCGGTGATGACGCAGCGGCCCGGCCGCATCAAGGACATCATCGACATCCCGCTCGCGCGTCCGCGCTCGGCGGAGCTGCGTCATTCGGGCGAGTTCGCCGCACTGCGCCAGCGCGCCTGGGAAGTGCTGAAGGACGAAGTGCACCTGGGCCTGCGGCCCCGGTCGCTCGAAGGAGCGGTGTCGTGAGCGCGGTGCTCGACGCGCCGGTGGTCCGCCCGCCCAGCCGGCTCTTCAGGCTCGCGCGCAGCCTCGGCCGGGTGGCCGAGCGCGGCATCGGCATCGTGCTCTTCCTCGCGCTGTGGGAAGCGCTGCCGCGCCTGGGCATCGTGAGCGACGCCTACCTGAGCCCGCCTTCGGCCGTGCTCGCGAGCATCGTGCAGCTGCTGGAAAACGGCCAGCTCTGGAAGCATGTCGCCGCAAGCCTGCAGCGCTCGCTCTGGGGACTGGTGCTCGCCAGCGTCGCGGGCGTGGTGCTGGGCCTGCTCGTGGGCGGGTTCAGGAGGCTCGCGGCCATCATCGATCCGGTGCTGCAGCTGTTCCGCCAGACATCGGCCTTCGCGCTGTTTCCCGTGTTCATCCTGTTCCTGGGCATCGGCGAGCTGTCGAAGGTGGCGATCATCTTCTGGGCCTCGTTCTGGCCGGTGCTGCTGAGCACGGTAAGCGGCGTGAAGCAGGTCGACCGGCTGCTGGTGAACTCGGCCCTGTCGATGGGCGCCTCGCGCCGCTTCGTCTTCTTCAAGGTCGTGCTGCCGGCCTCGCTGCCTTCGATCTTCACCGGCGTGCGACTGGCGGGTGCGTACAGCATCACGGCGCTGGTGGCGGCCGAGATGATCGGTGCGCATTCGGGGCTGGGCTTTCTCACGCTGAACTCGCAGGAGACCTTCCAGATACCGACCATGTACGCGGGCATCCTGCTGCTGGCGACTCTGGGGCTGCTGCTCAACTACCTTCTTGCGCTGCTGGAGCGGCGGCTGCTGCGCTGGCGGCGGGTGCTGAGCCTCGATGAGTGAAGCCGTTTCTTCGCGCTCTCGCAGGTTCGCATTGGCCGGCGCCTCGCTCGCCGCGGCCGCCGCGCTGGCGGGCCTGGGCGCTTCATGGGCCTCGGGCAGCCGGCTGAGCGAACTGCCCAAGGGCCCGGTGCTCGCCAGGGCCATCGAGCGCGGCACGCTCGTCGTCGGCGTGCGCCGCTATCCCCGCCCTGCCCCTCCCGAAGCACCCACGCCACCCGAGCCCGACGGATTCGACGCCACGCTGGCGCGCGAACTCGCACGTTCGCTCGGCGTGAAGCTCGAACTGGTCGGGCTCGACACCGCCACCCAGGAGGCGGCCTTGCGCGAAGGCCGCGTCGACCTGCTGGTGGCAGGCGTACCGGCCACGGCTGCGCCCAAGGGCATCGACGCGGCCCCCGGCAGCTACGACACCGGCAGCGGCCTCGTGGTCGCGCTGCGCAAGGGCCGCGTGCAAGAGGCCGAAGCGCTGCGTGGCGCTTCGGTCTGCGTGGGGGAAGGCTCGGGCTATGCCGGCGCGGTCTCGCTGCGCTATGGCGCGCAGCCGCGCAGCTACCCATCGTCGGTGCATGCGGTGTCGGCCTTCATGGCCGGCGAATGCACGGCGCTGGCGGAAGACGCGCAAGTGCTGGAACGGCTGCTGAAGAACGAGGAATGGCGCTTCTACAAGCCGCTGGCCAGCGGCCTGCGCCCGCCTTCCGACGCCGCCATCCGCCTGCCCCAGGGCGACGAGGCCTCTCGCGACTACCTGGCCGCCGCGCTGCGCCAGTGGCGCGCCGACGGCACGCTGGCGCAGGCGCGCGGCGCACGCGCGGGCAACCTGCAGTTCGAGATCACGCTGCTCAAGGACGGCTTCGTCTGCCATTCCTGAGCAGGCGCCGCGCGCTTCAGGCTTGTTGCGAAGCGCGCCATTCGGCCAAGGCGAAATCGCGGCTCACGAGGTTCTCGGCGAGCAGGAACTTCTTGACCTCGTCGAGCAGCGCCAGTCCCTCGGCCGGGTATGCCGCCTCTGGAAAGTGCGACAGCGGATGCGAGACCTTCACGATCTCCAGCGGAAAGCCGCTCACCTCCGAATGGAAGGCGTAGTAGTCGGCGCTGTTGCGGTGGATCTCCTGCAGCGCGGTGCGCCGTGCGCGCGTCCATGCGGCGGGCAGGCCCGGCGCAGCGGCCAGCACCTTGCCCGATGCGACGATCACTGAAGTGCCGCGCAGCGTCGGATGCTTCTCTGCCTCGTCTATCACCGGATAGCCGCGCGAGGCCAGAAGCGGCCCCACGTCGATCTGCGCCGCGAAGGCGGCGATCGAGCCCTGGTCGAGCGCAGCCTCGCCGTCGCGCGGAAACATGTGGATCACCTTCACCGACTTCTGCAGCCCGTTCTCCTTCAGCAGGCCCAGCACGTAGCGGTGCATGTAGGAGCCGCGCGCCACGCCGATGGAACGGCCTTCGAGCTCCTTCACGCTGCGCACGCCATTGCGCGGCGTCAGCAGCCACACGTTCATGCCCACCGCGTCGAAGCCGATGAGCTGGCCGTCGAGACCACGCGAGCGCGCCACCACGGCGGGCGTGTCGCCGTAGATGCCGACGTCGAGCGCGCCCGAGAGGAATGCCTCGTTGAGGTCGGGGCCGTTCGGAAAATTGCGTGTCGTGATTTCCTTGAAGCCCAGCGGCGCCAGCTCGCGCAGCAGGTGCCCCTGTCGCAGTGCCCAGCCGGTGGCGTTGGCGGGTTTCTTGCCGGGGCCGATGTAGCCCAGGCGCAGCACCTGGCTGCCGATGCCCTGCTGCTGGGCGATGGAGAAGACGGGCAACGCGCTCGCGGCGGCTGCGGCAGTTGCGGCGACGGCACCGCGCAGCAACCGGCGGCGGCTTGGAAGATCGGACATCGAGAAACCCAGTCGAGAAGAAAGGAAAGGCGGCTCAGTGCGCGCGCCGCAGCAGCTCGAAGCTCGCATCGGCCGAAGCGGTCGATTGCCGCCCGCGGCCCCAGCCGATGGCGCTGCGGTAGCTGCCCATGAGGGCCGCCGCCGCGGCATCGCGCTCCTCGGCGGTGGCGCTGCGGTCCGCGATCGGCGCGACGTAGAGCGCGTCTTCCGGGCAGTACAGCTCGCACATGAAGCAGGTCTGGCAGTCGTCCTGCCGGGCGATGCGCGGCGCCGCGCCCGGCACGGCCTCGAACACGTTCGTCGGGCAGGCGTTCACGCAGATGTTGCAGGCGGTGCAGCGCTCGGCGCTGATGACTTCGATCATGCGTCCACCCCTTCATTCACTGCGTGCTTCTGCACCCAGACCTCGTCGAGCCCGCCGCTGAGCAGCCGGTGTCGCTGCGACGGATCGAGCGTGCCGTGCTCGCGCCGGCGGTGCATGCCGCGCGTCTCGGTGCGCTGCAGGGCGCTGCGGTACATCCAGCGCGAGGTGGCGAGCATGGCCGCGGCCTCTCGTGCGCGCACCGCCTCGGTGGCCGTGGCAGCGGGCGCGCTGGTGCGCAGGCGCTCCCACAGGGCATCGAGCCGCGAGAGCGAGTCGCGCAGCGCATCGCCTTCACGGAACCAGTTGCGCTCGTACGGAAAGACTTCGGCCTGCACCGCGCGAACGACCTCCTGGCTGTCGAAGGCCGTCGCACCGCGCGTCGAAAGCGCCACGCCGCCCGCGCGCAGTGCGGTGCGCTGCGACCTGGCCCGTGCATCGCGCCCGAAGGCCGCCGCCCCCGCGCCGGCCCAGAAACCGGAAGACAGCGCCCAGGCCGCGTTGTGGCTGCCGCCGCCGGTGAAGCCGCCGCAGATCAGTTCGCGCGTCGCCGCATCGCCCGCCGCGTAGAGCCCGGGCACCGAGGTCGCGCAGCTGTCGTCCACCAGGTGCAGGCCGCCGGTGCCGCGCACCGTGCCTTCGAGCCGCAGCGTCACGGGAAAGTGCTGCGTGAAGGGGTCGATGTCCTGCCGGTCGAAGGAAACGAAGAAGTTGGGCTGCGCGGTGCGCATCCACGCGCGGATCTGCGCATCGGCGCGGTCGAGGCATGCGAAGACCGGCTGCGACTGAAGCGTCTGCGCGATCACGCCGCGCCCCTTCGAGGAGCCTGCGCCCTCGATGGCCACGCCATCGGCCGTGTAGAAGGTCGCCCAGTTGTAGAACAGCGACTTGGTGACCGAGGAGAACGCCGGCCCGAGCCCGTAGGCATTCGAGAACTCCATGCCCGAGAGCGCCGCGCCCACTTCCGCCGCCATCAGCTGGCCGTCACCCGTGAGCACATTGCAGCCGAGCGCGCGGCTCAGGAAGGCGCAGCCGCCGGTGGCGATGACCACCGCGCCGGTGCGCGCCACCCAGCTCTCGCCCGTCTGGCGGTTCACGCCAGTGGCGCCGCAGACGGTGCCGTGCTCGTCCACCAGCAGTTCGAGCGCCGGGCTGTGGTCAAGGATGCGCGCGCCGGATTCCTTCACCCGCTTGCGCATCAGCCGCATGTATTCGGGGCCCTGCAGCGAGGTGCAGCGCAGCGCGCCCTGGTCGTCGGAGGGAAAGGGGTAGCCCCAGTCCTTTAGCCGCTCGACGTTCTCCCAGGTCTGCTCCAGCACGCGGTCCATCCAGGCGTGTTCGGCCAGATGGCCGCCCATCGCCAGCCGGCTGGCCTTGGCTTCCTCGCGCGCCGTGCCTTCGGGCGACACGTGCCAGAGCCCCGTGCCCGAAGGCGCGGTGGCACCCGAGGTGCCGCAGAAGCCCTTGTCGGCCAGCAGCACGCGCGCGCCCTGCGCGGCCGCGCTCACCGCTGCCCATGCGCCAGCCGGGCCGCCACCGATCACCAGGACGTCGGCCTCGTGCCGCACGGAGCCGTCCGCTCCGGAAAGAAGATGTCGCTCGAAATCCCTCGCGCCCATGGTCGATCGCCTCGCAATGCAAAGAGCGAGACCGTATCAACGGCTGGCGCAGCGCACAAAGAAGGAAAGCGCGGATCGATATGCGGTTCGCGCGTGCGGGCAGAATGCCGCCTCCCCAGGATCGAGGCAGCACCAGCATGAACGTCGCCCTGTCGCCCCCTACCGAGGAACAGCTTCGCTCCGGCGAACTGGGCCTCAAGCTGCGCCACTACAACTACGGCTTCGTCGGCGAGTACCCGAAGCAGGAATACATCCGGCTCGATGCAAGGGACGACAGCGGCCGCCTGCTCGGCGGGCTGCGCGGCTTCGTGTTCCTGTACTGGCTCGATGTCGAAGTGCTCTTCGTGGAGGAAGATGCCCGGGGCGCAGGCCTCGGCAGCCGCCTCCTGGCCGAAGCCGAGCGGCAGGCCATCGCGCTCGGCGCCTGCCACTCGAAGCTGTCCACCTTCGAGTGGCAGGCGCAGCTTCTACCTGAAGCAGGGCTACGAGGAATACGCCCGCATCGACAACTACACGCCCGGTTTCTATCTCGCGTACATGAGGAAATCGCTGCAGGGGGCCTGAAGCCGGCGGCCGCTACTTCGGAGCGGCCTCCCCGGCCGCGATCGCTCGGCTCTCCACCAGCCCTTCCCTGGGCAGCAGCAGGGCCAGCGCGATCACACCCAGGCTCACGACCAGCATCATCACGAAGGTGAGGTGCAGCGATCCGCCCAGCGCGAGGCGGATGCCCGTGTCGCCTGCGACGGAGCCGTGCATGCCCTGCAGCAGCATGCGCAGCTGCTCGTCGGAGAACATCGGGCGGCCGTCGCCGTGGGTGAGCCCGAAGTTGAAGACCGCGCCGAAGAAGGCCGCGCCCAGCGCGCTGCCGAGGTTGCGCGAGAACACGTTCGAGGCGGTGGCCACGCCGCGCTGCGCGAGATCGACACCCTCCTGGATGAGGATGAGCGAGCTCAGGCTCATCACACCCATGCCCAGGCCGATGATGAAGGAGCCGACCGCCGGCAGCACCGGCGAGCTGCCCGTGCCCAGCAGCACGAAGGTCGAGCTGCCCACCGGGATCAGCGCCGCGCCGGTCACCACCATGCGCCACAGGCCGATGCGATGGAAGGTGCGCGAGGTCAGCGTGGCGCCGATGGGCCAGCCCAGCATCACCATCGTGAGCGCGAGGCCGGCAGTGACGGAGGAGCGCTCGAGCACCACCTGCACGTAAATCGGCAGGAAGGTGGTGATGCCGATCAGCACCATGCCGGCGAGCATGGCCGCGCCGTTGACGGTGGCGATCATGCGCCCGCCCCACAGGCGCAGCGACACCATCGGGTCGGCCGCGCGGCGCTCCTGCGCGATGAAGAGCGCCAGCGTGACCACGAAGAGCCCGGCCCACGCGAGCGCCACGCCCGAATTGCCCACGCCGAATTCGGTGAGCGCGATCATCAGCGACGCGATGCCGGCGGTGAAGAGCACCGCGCCCACGATGTCGATGGAAGAGCGCCGCACGGTGGGCGCCTCGTGCAGGAAGAGCCAGAAGCCAGCGGCGGCCGCCAGGCCGATGGGCACGTTGACCCAGAAAATCCACGCCCACGAGAGCTTCTGCACGATGAGCGCGCCGATCATCGGCCCCACCACCGCCGACACGGCCCACACGCTCGCGAGCCAGCCCTGCACCTTGCCGCGCTCGCGTACCGGGTAGAGGTCGCCCACGATGGTGAGCGACACCGGCTGGATCGCGCCCGCGCCGATGCCCTGGATCAGGCGGAAGCAGATCATGGCCGGCATCGACCACGAGAAGCCCGCGAGCACCGAGCCGATGACGAAGATGGCGATGCCCACGAACATGATGGGCTTGCGGCCGTAGAGGTCGGAGAGCTTGCCGAACACCACCGTCATCGCGGTCTGCGCCAGCAGGAAGGAGGCGAATACCCAGCTGTAGAGATGCAGGCCGCCCAGCTCGGAGGCGATCTGCGGCATCACGGTGGAGACGATGGTGGCTTCTATGGCCACCATCGCCATGGAGGCCATGATGGAGGCGATGACCAGTGGGCGGCTTGTTGTTCTGTGGGGCGTGGAGGTCATGAGCCGTGCATGCTATAGACGGCGTGAGCCCCTGTCGCCGGCTCGGGCTCTCGGACGCCCGAGCCCGTGCGCTCTCACGCGGCGTTCAGCGCCGAAGTACCGTCGTAGATGTAGCGGCGCGACCAGGGCAGCGTCTTCGCGGCCCTGCCCGCCTTGAGCCCGACGATCTGGTAGATCGCCACGTCGTCGTTCTCGAAGGCATAGGCGCAGCCCGCGAGGTACACGCGCCAGATGCGGAACTTCTCCTCGTCGACCAGCGCGCGAGCCTTCTCGCTGTTGGCCTCGTAGGCGTCGCTCCAGAAGCGCAGCGTCTGCGCGTAGTGGCGGCGCAGGTTCTCCACGTCGAAGGCTTCGAGCCCGCCTTGCTGCATGGCCTGCAGCGCAAGGCTGATGTGCGGCAGCTCGCCGTTGGGGAACACGTAGCGGTCGATGAAGTCGCCACCGCCGTACGAAACGCCGCCGCCTTCCGGGTCGGACGAGGTGATGCCGTGGTTCATCACCACGCCGTCGTCGGCCAGCAGCTGCTGCACGCGCTTGAAGTAGTCGGGCAGGTTCTTGCGGCCCACGTGCTCGAACATGCCGACGCTGGTGATGCGGTCGAACTGGCCGGTCACGTCGCGGTAGTCCTGCAGGCGGATCTCGATGCGGTCCTCCAGGCCCGCGGCCTTCACGCGCTCGGTTGCCAGGTCGAACTGGTTCTGCGACAGCGTCACGCCCACGCAGCGCGCGCCGAACTTCTGCGCCGCGCGGATCACCAGCGCGCCCCAGCCGCAGCCGATGTCCAGCAGGGTCTGGCCCGGCTTGAGTTCGATCTTGGTGAGGATGTGGTCGATCTTCTTGAGCTGCGCGGTGGCGAGGTCTTCGTCGCCATTCTCGAAGTAGGCGCACGAATACACCATCTTCGGATCGAGCCAGAGCTTGTAGAACTCGTTCGAGACGTCGTAGTGGTATTGAATGGACTTCTTGTCCGACGACTTGGTGTGCGTGAAGTAGCGCGCCATGTTCTGCAGCGCGCCACCGGGCTTGTCGATGGAGGTCTTCGCAAGGCCGTAGGCAATGTCGATCACGTCGCTGAGCTTGCCCTCGATGTCGATCTTGCTCTTGACATAGGCCTCGCCCAGGTTGTCGAGCGTGGGCTGCAGCATCAGCGAGAGCGCCGCCGGCGACTTCACGTGCAGCGTGACGGCGGGCCCGCTGAAGGTGCCGAAGTCATAGGACTGGCCGTCCCACAGGGTGAGCCGCGCCGGCAGGTTGGCGCGTGCGCGGACCGCGGCGCACCACTGCGCCAGCTTCTTTTCCCAAAGCATGCATTTCTCCGTGTTGTTGAGTTCTCCCGCCCGGGCGGGCGTGTTGCTGCAGCGGGCAAAACAATAACGAAGTTCCGCGGAACGTGCATGGTCACGTCAGCGCAAGAAATCGCAGCAAGTGCTAGAAGGCGGCTGGTGCGCGCCGGCGCTTCAGGCCGCTTCCATCGAGGCCGCGCCCATCGCGTCGTTGCCCGCCTCGCCCAGCCAGCGGCGCTTGTCGCGCAGCGGCGGCGCGCCGAACATGCGGCCGTACTCGCGCGCGAACTGCGATGTGCTCTCGTAGCCCACGCTGTGCGCCGCGCTCGCCACGTCGGCGCCGGCGATCAGCATCTGGCGGCGCGCCTCCTGCAGGCGCAGCTGCTTCTGGTACTGCAGCGGGCTCATCGCCGTCACGGCCTTGAAATGATGGTGGAACGAAGACACGCTCATGTGCACCGCGCGCGCCATGTCCTCCACCCGCAGCGACTGCGCGTAGTTCATGCGCAGCGCGCTGATGGCCTTGGTGATGCGCTGCGTGTGGCTGTCCTGCAGCGCGATCTGGCGCAACCGCGCGCCTTCGCCGTTGACCAGCAGGCGGTACATGATCTCGCGCTTGATGAGCGGCGCCACGATGGGCACGTCTTCCGGCGTGTCCAGCAGCCGCAGCAGGCGCAGCACCGGCTCCAGCACCGGCATGGCGATGCGGTTGACGTACATGCCGCGCGAGGCCGGCGCGTTGGCCTTGGCGGGCAGCTTCTCGTCGCCGATGAGGTCGCCGATCTCGTCCAGGGCCAGTTCCAGCCGCACGCCCAGGTAGGGCTCCTGCTCGCTGGTCACGCAGACCTGGCCGCACACCGGCAGGTCGACGGATGTGACGAGGTAGTGCATCGGGTCGTACACATAGATGTCGTCGCCCACGATGATGCGCTTGGAGCCCTGCGCGATCAGCCCCAGCGCGGGGGACGCGAAGCCGTGCTTGGGCCCTTCGGGCTTGCGGATGCAGAACACCTGCAGGCCGGGCACGGCGGTGACGACCGTGCCTTCCTGTCCCTGCGTGATGTGCTCGATGAGCGCCACCAGTTCCTTGCGGGCTGCGTCGAGTTCGGGTTCCAGCGGCATCGGCTGGGCGATGGCTGCTGCGATTTCGGGTGTTTCGTCGGACATGTTCGGGCACCTTGTCACGATGGAGGAGCCGGCGAGAACCGGCATACAGGGGGCCAGATGGGCGAATCGCCCCCAAAAGCCCCTGGAGTAATGAGCGGATCGGAGCTTAGCGCTCCTCTCCCCGGTTCGCACGCGCCGGCGGGGAGGTCTGGAGAATCAGGCAAATACTTTGCAGGAACGCGCTCGCCGCGGGCCGGACGGCGACGCGATACTTTTTTCCGGCAGATCCCGTTCCCCTTCCTCCCCTCCTTTCTCCTGCCTCCCTGCAAAGGAACCTCTCCATGCAATACCGCAAATTCGGCCGCACCGGCCTTTTCGTTTCCGAACTCTGCCTGGGCACCATGACCTTCGGCGGCTCCTCCGGCATCTGGGGCCAGATCGGCAACCTGCAGCAGTCCGAGGCCGAAGGGCTGATCGGCCGCTCGCTGGACGCCGGCATCAACTTCATCGACACGGCCGACGTGTATTCCGAAGGCCAGTCCGAAGTCATCACCGGCCAGGCGCTGAAGAACCTCAAGGTGCCGCGCGACAGCTTCGTGCTGGCCACCAAGGTGCTGGGCGAAACCGGCAGCAAGGGCGTCAACTCGGCCGGCGCCTCGCGCTTCCACATCATGGACGGCGTGAAGGCCAGCCTGCAGCGCCTGCAGCTGGACCACATCGACCTCTACCAGATCCACGGCTTCGACCCGGTCACGCCCATCGAGGAAACCGTGCACGCGCTCGACAACCTGGTGCGCCAGGGCCATGTGCGCTACGTGGGCGTGTCGAACTGGGCCGCCTGGCAGATCGCCAAGGCGCTGGGCATCGCCGAGCGCGACCGGCTGGCGCGCTTCGAGTCGCTGCAGGCCTACTACACCATCGCCGGGCGCGACCTTGAGCGCGAGCTGGCGCCGCTGCTGCGCAGCGAGAACGTCGGCCTGATGGTGTGGAGCCCGCTGGCGGGTGGCCTGCTCAGCGGCAAGTACGGCCGCAACACCGAAGCGGAGAAAGGCGCCCGCCGCACCAGCTTCGACTTTCCGCCGGTGAACGTCGAACGCGCCTACGACTGCATCGACGTGATGCGCCAGCTCGCCGAGGCGCGCGGCGTGTCGGTGGCGCAGATCGCGCTGGCGTGGCTGCTGCACCAGCAGGTGGTGACCAGCGTGATCATCGGCGCCAAGCGCGTGGAGCAGCTGGACGACAACATCGCGGCCACGGCCATCAAGCTCACGGCCGACGAGCTCGCCACGCTGGACAAGGTGAGCGCCCTGCCGGCCGAGTACCCCGGCTGGATGCTGGAGCGCCAGGGCGGCGTTCGCGGCAAGCGGCTGGAAGAATCAGGCCGCCGCGGCTGAAGCCGCCTGCAGCGATGCATGGCGACGCGCCGCATGCGCCGCCGTCGCCCGCAGCGCGCGCAGGTCGATGTGGCGGGCCGCGCTGGCCGCATCGGGCTTCTCCAGGTGCGGCACGATGCCCAGCAAGGGCGCGCCGAGCCGCGCGCGCAGCGTCTGCAGATTGGCCTGCGGCGCGAGCATCGACGGATCGACCATGCTCGCCACCCAGCCCGCCAGCACCAGGCCGCGCGCGCGGATCGCCTCGGCGCTCAGCAGCGCGTGGTTGAGGCAGCCCAGCCGCAGGCCTACGACGAGGATCACCGGCAGGCCCAGCGCCACGGCCAGGCCGGCACTGTCGAGGTCGTCGCCGAAGGGCACGCAGAAGCCGCCCACGCCCTCGACCACCACCGCGTCGGCATGCGCCGAGAGCTGTTCGAAGGCCGACAGCAGCGGCTGCAGCGCGATGTGCACGCCCTCCTGCCTTGCCGCGAGGTGCGGCGACATCGGCGTGCGCAGCAGATAGGGGCAGCGCAGTTCCAGCGGTGCGTCGACGTTGCCGGCGGCATGCAGTTGCTCCACGTCCTCGTTGCGCCAGACACCGTCGACCTCTTCGAGGCCCGCCGCCACCGGCTTCATGCCGACCGCGCGCAGGCCCGATCCGGCCAGCAGGCTCAGCATGGCACTGCTCACGAGCGTCTTGCCGATGCCGGTGTCGGTGCCGGTGACGAACCAGCGGCGCTGTTGCGTCATGCCGCCTCCTTCAGCTGCTGGCTTGCAAGGGCCTCGCCCAGCGCATCGACCAGCCGCGCGACGTCGGCTTCCGTGTGGCTGGCCGACAGCGCGATGCGCATCCGTGCCGTCCCGGCCGGCACCGTGGGCGGACGGATCGCCCCGACGCGCAACCCATGTGCATCGAGCTGCGCCATGGTCAGCATCGCGCGCGCGTTGTCGCCCACGATCAGCGGCTGGATCGCGGTTGGCGACTCCGGCAGCCACGCGCTGCCGCCCGCCGGAAGCACTGCCTCCGCCCCCAGGCGCAGTTGAGATATGCGCTCCTTCAGCTGCGCACGGCGTTGCGCGCCCTCCTCGCCTTCGATCAACGCCAGGCTCGCAAGCAACGCATGCGCCACGGCCGGTGGCGCGGCCGTGGTGAAGATGTACGGCCGCGCCCGTTGCACCAGGTAGTCGATGACGGTGCGGTGCGCCGCCACGAAGGCACCCGACACGCCCGCCGCCTTGCCCAGTGTGCCGACCAGCACCAGCCGCTGCGAATTCAGGCCCGACGCTTCTGGTACGCCGCGCCCCGTTTCGCCGAGCACGCCGAAGCCGTGCGCATCGTCGATCACCAGCCAGGCATCGTGCTTCTCGGCCAGCGCGAGCAGCGCGGCCACTGGCGCGATGTTGCCGTCCATGCTGAACACCGCGTCGCTCACGATGAGCTTCACCGGCGCGTCGCAGGCGGCAAGCTGCGCATCGAGCGCCGCCACGTCGCAATGCGCGTAGCGCTCCACACGCGCCTTGGCCAGTCGCGCCCCGTCGATCAGCGAGGCGTGGTTGAGCGACTCCGAGAAGATGACCGCGTCCGCCCCGCCGAGCGCCGACAGCACCGCGAGGTTGGCCATGTAGCCGGTGCAGAAGAACAGGCTGCGCGCCTCGGGAATGAAGGGCGACATCCAGCCGGCCAGTGTTTCCTCGAGCTGCGCGTGCGCGCGCGAGTGCCCGAGGATCAGGTGCGACCCGCCGCTGCCCGTGCCGTACAGCGCGGCGCCTTCGGCCCACGCCTTCGCCAGCGCGGGATGGGCCGCGAGGCCGAGGTAGTCGTTGCTGCTGAAGCAGAGCATAGTGCGCGGTACGGTGCTGCCGGCCAGCGTCAGCGTCTGCAGCGGGGCGCAGGCGGTTTCGGCGATCTGCCTTCGGCGGCGCAGCGACTGGGCGTCGAGCGTGTCGATCTCGCCCTGCAGGCGGTCAAGCAAGCGCGGCATCGCGGGCTCCTTCCTTCTTCGGGTTCTGCGGGTTCTGCGGGTCCGTGGCCACGACGGCATCCAGCGTGGCGAGCGTGCCGTCGACCAGCAGGTCGATCTCGTCGTCGCCAATGGCGTATGGCGGCATCAGGTACACGGTGTTGCCGATGGGCCGCATCAGCAGCCCCTGCGCGCGCGCCGCGAGATGGAAGCGCTCGGCGAAGCGGGCGCCGGGCTCGCGCACGTCGAAGGCGGTGATCATTCCGCGCTGCCGCAGATGGTCGGCCGCGCGGCCTTCGAGCCCGTCGCCCAGGCGCCGCAGCAGGCGCGCCGCCCTGTCCCGGTTGTGCTGCAGCGCGTCTTCGGCTTCGAACAGATCCAGCGTCGCCAGCGCCGCGCGGCAGGCCAGCGCATTGCCGGTGTATGAGTGCGAATGCAGGAAGCTGCGCGCCGCATCGTCGTCGATGAAGGCGTCGTGGATGGCATCGCGCGCCATCACCAGCGCCAGCGGCAGGTAGCCGCCGCTGATGCCTTTCGAGAGGCAGAGAAAGTCGGGCCAGATGCCGGCCTGCTCGCAGGCGAAGAAGCTGCCGGTACGCCCGCAGCCCACCGCGATCTCGTCAGCGATGAGGTGCACGCCATGCCGATCGCACAGCGCACGCACTCGGCGCAGGTATTCGGGGTCGTGCATCGCCATGCCGGTGGCGCATTGCACCAGCGGCTCGACGATCACTGCGGCGATGGTGTCGTGCTGCTCGGCCAGCAGCACTTCGAGTTCTGCGGCTGCGCGGCGGGCCATGTCGGCTGCGCTCTCGCCGGGAGCGGCATTGCGCGCGTCGGGCGAGGCGACCAGATGCGCGTTCGCGAGCAAGGGCGCATAGGCGTCGCGGAACACTGGCACGTCGGTCACGTGCAGCGCGCCCAGCGTCTCGCCGTGGTAGCCGTGCTTCAGCGCGACGAAGCGCCGCTTGTCGCTGCGACCGGCGTTGCGCCAGAAATGAAAGCTCATCTTCAGCGCGATCTCCACCGCCGAAGCGCCATCGGACGCATAGAAGCAATGCCCGAGCGCGCCCCCTGTGAGCGCAGACAGCCGCTGCGCCAGCTCAACCGCGGGCGCATGCGTGCAGCCGGCGAGCATCACGTGCGAGAGCGTGTCGAGCTGGTCCTTCAGCGCCGCGTTGATCGCCGGATGCGCATGACCGAACAGGTTGACCCACCACGAACTGGTGGCGTCCATATAGCGCCGCCCTTCCTGGTCGAAGAGCCACACGCCCTCGCCGCGCGCGATGGGCAGCGGCGGCACTGCCTCGAGGCGAATGCTCTGCGTGCACGGATGCCACACATGGCGCCGGCTGCGCTGCTGCAGGTCGGCATTGGAAGATGAGGAAGAAGCAGTTGTCGCAGGCACCCGCGCAGTCCTTTCGTGAGGGCAAGGCGCGGGATCGTATCGACGCGTTCAGGGGGCGGCAAACCGCTGTTCGGCGCGTGAGATGACGGGCTGTTCAGCGATGTTTGATGGCGTAGCGCTCGCGTTCGGAGCAACGTCGCGGAACAAGCCGGCTTCTCGCTCTCGAGGGCGCGTGGCCGGAAAACGCAAGTTGTCCGGCTGGCGGCAGAAACAGGCCATGAATGTCCGATTTGCGGGGGCCGGCGGCGCAGCGCGCGAATTTCGGACATGCGTCGTGGCCTGTTTCAGCAGCCCTGGCGGGCCGCCTCAGCCCGAGTTCCTGTTCACCAGCCCGGCGATGTACTCGCGCAGCGAGATCGCCCCACGCACCGGCTTGCCGGCCGGCTCGTAGTGCTGGTCCATCGTGGCGCGCGTCATCGCGGCGTACGACTTCGCGGCGGCGTCGGAGAAGCCCAGCCTCCCGAACGCCTGCTCCAGCTGCTCGCGCGGCGTCTCCACGACTGCGACCGGCTTTCCGAGCGCCTCGGAGAAAGCCCGCGCCACGTCGCCCGGCGAATAGCGCTCCGGCCCTTCGACATGGTGCGGCCCCGACGATTCGGCCGGGCCCAGCATCAGCTTCGCAGCGTACTGGCCGAGGTCGTGCGGCGCCACCATGGGCAGCGTGAAGTCGGCGGGGAACATGCTGTAGACCTTGCCTTCCTTGCGCGCGGTTTCCAGCGAGGCGTCCCAGTTGCTCATGTAGTAGGCGGCGCGAAGAGCGCTGAACGGCGCCGGGCCGGCGGCGAGCGCCTGTTCCAGGTCGTACAGCACGCTGAGGTCGCCGATGCCTTCGCCGGGCTGCGCGCCGTAGGCCGACTCGGCCACGATCTTCTCGAGCGTGCAGCCTTCGAGCGCCGAAACGATGGCGCGCACGCTCCTGATCTCCTCGGCCACCGTGTCGGAAGACGGCGGTGCGGGCGGATTCAGCACGAAGACTCGCTTTCCGCCCATGAACACGCGGTGCAGCGCGTGGGTGTCGAATACGTCGACCTGTGCCACGTGCGCGCCCTTGGTGCGCAGGGCCTGGGCCTTGTGCGCGTCGCGCGTGACCACCGTGACCGCCTCGCTGCGTTCGAGCAATGCTTGCGCCAGCGCCGAGCCGACGTGGCCGGTCGCTCCCAGGATGATGTGCATGGGCCGCTCCCTTGCGCTCATCCGCGCTTCTCGGCGTTGCGCTTGCGCGTGGCGGCGGCCTTCTTCGCCGAGGCCGATCGCTCGGCTGCCGTGCGATGCGCCGCGGCGGCACCGCCCAGCCTTCCGCCCTTGCGCGAAGGCCCGTGGTTCTCGGTCTTGCCCCGGCCTGAACCGCTCTTCTTGCCACCCCCGGTCTCGGCGTTCACCGTGGCCCAGGCGCGGCGCTCGGCCTCGCCCTTGCCGACGCCGCGATGCTCGTAGCCTTTCTCGATGTGCTCGGCCTGTCGCTTCTGCTTGTCCGTATAGGACGACTTGTCGCCTCTTGGCATGCCTTGCTCCTGCAGTTGGTTAAGGAGCTTTCATGCTGGGCGCGGCATGTGCGCCGCGAGTAAGAAGACCGTCATGCCGGGCGTCGGCGTTGTCCGTCGTCGCGCTGTCAATTGCGTGTCAGGAGCCCGGCTTCATGCGCCGCAGGTGCGCCAGCATCTCCTCGCGGACCACGCCGGCGATGTGGCTGCGCCGCCCGTTCTCCAGCATGGCGGCTGAGGCCGACCGTTCGGTTCAGGTCGCCGCGCGGCCGGTGGCCTCGAGGCGTCGTGTGCGCAGGGTGATGGAGTAGCGCAGCGCCTCGGTCGGCGCGATCGCATGCTGCCAGGCCCACCGCGCCGGCCCGCGCAGCAGGTACACGGAGCGCGGCTCGATCAGGAATTCGAGCGCGGCCGGCCCCGAAGCAGGAGCGCCCGGCGCGTAGGGCCTGAACTGCATCACCGCGTCGTTGTTCAGCGAGACACCGATGATCTCTTCGAAATCGGGCACATCGCGGTGCCAGCCCAGCGGGGTGCCGGGCCGGTACTCGGCGATCAGCATGTGGGTGAGTTCTTCAGGTGCGATGCCGGCCCAGGCTGCCGCCTTGTCCCGCAGCGGATGCAGCGCCTCGGGCAGCGCCGCGCCGGGCTTCAGGCGATTGGTGTCGAAGTCGTAGCTGCCGCCGAAGCTGGTGCCCCGGCGGCGCGCGGTGTATTCCTTGTAGCGCATCTCCTTGAGCGGGAGGGTCTGCACGATCTGCAGCAGGCCGGCTTCCTCCTCGAGCGACAGGAACCCGCTTTCGTAGCGCAGTCCTTCAATCGCGGCCACGGGCGCCTCGCCGAACAGGTCTGGCTGTGCGGCGTGCTCGAGGCGTCTGGTGGCGCGCGTCATCTCAGGTTGCCTGCCAGACACGGACCCAGTCGACTTCCATCGTCGCATTCGTGCCGGCGCCGAACGGGCCATAGCCCCCGGAAGGAATGCGGCCGGCCCAGGAGTTGTCTCGGATCTCGCAGGTGAGCTTGATGTATTGATTGCTCAGCGACACGCCTTCCTTGATGGTCACGTAGGGCGTCGCCGCGCCATCGAGGTAGAACTCGTAGCCCTCCGGGGTCCACAGCAGGCCCAGGGTGTGCCACTCGGAGAACGACTGGCCCGCCGGCAGTTTCTGCTGGCCGCTGCTGCGGCTGATGGTCTTGCCTTCCTCATAGCCATTCCAGTGCACTGCGCTCGAGAACTGGTTGCTGATGTCGGACACGCTGCCGGCCGGGACCGCCCGGTGCTCGATGATGTCCACTTCCACGCCGGCAGCGGGATCGGGCGGCGTGGCCGCCCTGTTCGCGTTGGACATCAGCCAGAACGCGCCCCACTGGCCAGGCTTCGATGCGAAACGCACGCGCGCCTCGATGTAGCCGAAGCAGAACTCGTAGCGCCCGGCCGTGCGCAGGAAGCCGGTGTGATGGCTGCCGGTCGAAGGATCGGTGTAGGTCGAGATCTTCAGGACGCTGCCCGCCACCGTGACCGCTTCGTCCGTCTGGACCGCGTTGGCGCGCACGCCGGTGACCGCGGCCCACCTGGTGCGGTCCAGCGTGCTGCCCTCGAAATCGTCGTGCCACGCGAGCCGATAGTCTCTGGCCGCCTCGGGCACCAGCGCCACTTCGAACTTGCTGCCCGATCTGGCCTCGCCGCCGGCCGTGCGGACAAAGATTTCCGCGTCCTTCGCCGAATCGGGCACGAAAACCGAAATCTGGCTCGGGGAATCGACGCTGAGCCTGGTCGCCACGACCTCTCCGAAACGGACGGACGTACTCGAATCGAATTCGGCACCGCTGATGACAATTACCTTGCCTCGCATTGCCAAGGCCGGAGAAAAAGAATGGATGACGGGGATTTTTGTCGGGGATGGCATTGTGGTCGCCGGAGGTGTAGCCGAGTATTCCGGTGACGTTCCGCTTGCAGGATCTGCGGAGGGAAGCGGCAGATTTCCAAAATTGGGGCCACTGCCTGCTCCGCTGCCCCCTCCACCTCCGCAAGCGCCAATGACTGACGCCCCCACGAGCGCCGTCGCTGCTTGCGCTCCCTTTTGCAGGAACTGCCTGCGTGATTTTTCAGAAATAGTTGCTTGTTCGATCGGGCGATCTGATTGCACGGAATTTCCTCCTCGTTGAATTTCCTTTTTAATTTTAAATTCGCCCGAAAATTTACAATTCAACTTGGCAATTGAATTGAATTCTCCTCTGAGGTGATTTTCAATTGAGAGCACGCAAGGGCTCAATAGTTTGCAATTGCGCTCGACTCGAAGCAGATTCCGCCGGCCGGTGCACATCGTGTCAGCCCCTCACCATCCGCATGTCCCACCAGCGCGGCAGCAACTCGCGGATCTCGGCGCGCGCGAACCGGTCGTCCAGCAGATGCAGCACGCCCCGGTCTTCCTCGGTGCGGATCACGCGGCCGGCCGCCTGCACCACCTTCTGCAGGCCCGGGTAGAGATACGTGTACTCGTAGCCCTTGCCGAAGCGAGCCTGCATGCGCTCGCGCGTGATTTCGTTGAGTTCGTTGTATTGCGGCAGGCCCAGGCTGGCCACGAAGGCGCCGATCAGCCGGCTGCCGGGCAGGTCGATGCCCTCGCCGAAGGCGCCGCCCAGCACCGCGAAGCCGATGCCCTGCCCGCCCTCCTCGAAGCGCGCGACGAAGCCCTGGCGGTCGGCCTCGCGCATGCCGCGGGTCTGGCTCCACACGGGTACGCCGGGGTGCCGCAGGGAAAAGGCGGCGCAGGCCTTCTCCAGGTAGTCGAAGCTGCTGAAGAAGGCCAGATAGTTGCCGGGCAGGCGCTCGAACTGCGCGCCGATGATGTCCGCCACGTTGCGCAGCGACCCCGCGCGGTCGCGAAAGCGCGTCGACACGTGCATCGCCACCTCGACGCGCAGCTGCGCGCTGTGGAATGGCGAGGCCACGTCGAGCAACGCGGCGTCCTCGGGCATGCCGAGCGCGTCGCGGTAGAACTCGAAGGGCGAGAGCGTGCCCGAGAAGCAGGTGACCGAAGCCGCCTCCGCGAAGCGACTCTGCAGGAACGGCGCCGGCACGAGGTTGCGGATGGCCAGGCGGCGCGCCTGTTGCGAGGCACCCAGCGTGCGCTCGAACACCGAGTGGTCGCCGAAGGCCTCGGCCAGTCGCGCGAAGTGCAGCGCGTCGAAGAAGAAGCGCTGCAGCGGCCCCTGCGAAGCCTCGGGCGTGGCCGCGAAATGCTCGGCCATGGCGGTATTGGCGGCCTGCAGGGTGCGCAGGAAGCGCTCGGGAATCTCGTCGGCGGTTTCGTAGCCGGCCTGTTGCGACTGCTGCACCGTGTCCCATTCGCGGAACACCCGCGCGAGCGGGCCGCGCAGCGCGGCGGGCGCCGCGTGGTGGGCCTCCTCGAGCGCACCGCCGTCGAGCTCGGCCGTGTACATGCCGCGCGCGCGTTCGAGCAGGTTGTGGGCTTCGTCGACCAGCACGGCGGCACGCCAGTCGGCCTCGCGCATGGTGGCGTAGAGAAAGGCGCTGCTGTCGAAGTAGTAGTTGTAGTCGCCGACGACCGCGTCGGCCCAGTGCGCCATTTCCTGCGCCAGGAAATAGGGACAGACCTCGTGCGCGAGGCCGATGTCGCGCAGCGCCTCGCGGTCCAGCCACGCCACCTGCGCTGCCTGCTCGCGCGCGGCGGGCAAGCGGTCGTAGAAGCCCCGCGCGAGCGGGCATGCGTCGCCGTGGCAGGCGCGGTCGGGGTATTCGCAGACTTTCTCGCGCGCCGCGAGTTCGAGCACGCGCAGCCTGCCCTGCCCCCGGCCCTTGTCGAGCGCGCGCAGCGCATCGAGTGCCACGGGCCGGCCCGAGGTCTTGGCCGTGAGGAAGAAAAGCTTGTCGATCCTGTCGGCGGCACGCGCCTTCAGCAGCGGGAAGATGGTGGCCAGCGTCTTGCCGATGCCAGTGGGCGCCTGCGCCATGAGGCAGTGCCCGTTCGCACCCGCGCGGTAGACGGCCTCGGCCAGTTCGCGCTGGCCGGCGCGGAATCTGCCGTACGGAAACGCCAGCGCGGCCAGCATGCCGTCGAGCGCGGCGCGGTGCGCGGCTTCGCTCTCGGCCCAGGCGGCGTAGCGGCCGCACAGAAGCTCGAAGTGCTCGCGCAGGGCCTCGCTGGTGTGGTGCTCCTCAAGCACGGTCTCGTCGCCGGTGGCGAGGTCGAGGTAGACAAGCGCCACCACCATCTCGTCGTGGCCGTCGCGCTCGCACAGCATCCAGCCATAGGTGCGGGCCTGCGCCCAGTGCAGCGCGCGGTGGTTGCCGCGGATGGCGTCGAAGTCGCCGCGAAAGGTCTTGATCTCCTCCACCCGCGCCCGGTGGAATTCATAGCCGTCGGCACGGCCGCGCACACGCACCGCGCCGCAGCTGGCTTCGAGGGCGACCTCGCATTCGTACTCGCCGCCGCGCCGGTGCTGCACCAGCGCATGCCCGGCCATGCCTTCGAGCGCGCTGGGCGCGGGCACGAAGCGCAGGTCGAGGTCGCCCGCCTTCGCGCCGAAGGCGCACAGGGCCTTGACGGAGATGATGTGCGCGGCAACGGGGGCCGGGCTGGGCGGATCGAGGGGTTCGGTGCTCATTGCAGGGCGGCTGGGCGGAAACGGGGCTCCCGGCTCCAGCAGCCGCAAGAATACTGTATGAATGTACAGATTTCAGCAGCAGGGCCTGCTCGCCGCCACGGCAAAAGATGCCCGTGACGAGGTTTTTTCCGACAGGGTCATGCGCATTTATCGGCCAGACTTCACAAGTTTTGCTTACAAATAGCACCGATGACGAAAACCCCCAACGCGATTGACCCTGACGACTTCGAGCGGCTGCTGAGCCGCAACATCAAGCTTCCCCTGATCGGTGGTCTGTTCGGCGCCGTGGTGTTCGTCGGGCTGATCCTGTTCCTGCTGTCGACCATCGGCTGGGTCGAGCACACCGACCGCGTCACCCGGGCCGCCAGCGAGCTGCAGCGCCAGAGCATCGACATGGAAACCGGCATGCGCGGCTTCCTGATCACCAGCGACGAGAGCTTCCTGGAGCCCTACCAGAACGCCCTGCCCCGCGTCAAAGCCGATACGGCGGCGCTTCGCGAGCTGGTGTCGGACAACCGCCAGCAGGTGGAGCGCGTCGACCGCATCGCCGCCATCCAGGCCAGCTGGAACGAGTACGCCGCCGACCTGATCGCATCACACCGCAACGGCCAGGACACCCAGATGCAGGTGCGCCTGGGCCGGGGCAAGCGGCTGACCGACAGCATGCGCGCCGAGTTCACCGCATTCATGGAAACCGAGCAGAGCCTGCGCTTCCAGCGCAACAACGAGGCCAACCGCACCGCGTGGTGGGTGGTCGGGCTGTTCCTGCTGTTCACGCTGGGCTTCACCGGACTGGTGGCCTACTTCGGGCGCAGGCAGCTGGTGCGGCTGTCCGAGAGTTACGACGTGGTGCTCAAGGAACAGGCAGACCACGCCGACCGGCTGGTGCACGAGGCCTGGCTGCGCGGAGCGCAGACCGAGCTGGTTGGAGATCTGGTGGGCGAACTCAGCGCGCCGGACATGGGCCGCAAGATACTCTCGTTCTTCTCGCGCCACCTGGGCGCTTCGGTCGGCGCCATCTACGTGCGCGAGCGCCACGGCCCGCTGCGCCGCGCGGCGAGCTACGGTTTCTCCAGCGCCTCGGAGGCCACGCCGCAGGTCTTCTCCCCCACCGAAAGCCTGGTCGGCCAGGCCGCCGCCGAGAACCGGCGCATGCTGATCGACCCGATCGACGCCGACTACCTGAAGGTCAATTCGGGCCTGGGCGAGATGGCACCGAAGGCCGTGCTGCTGGTGCCGGTGGCGAGCAGCGGCATGGTCAACGGCGTGGTCGAGCTCGGCCTGCCCGCCGCGCTGGACGAGCGCGGCAGCCAGCTGGTGGAGATCGTGTCCGACGACATCGGTACCTCGCTGGCGGCGGCGCGCTACCGCGAGCAGCTGCAGGACGTGCTGGCCGAGACCCAGCAGCTCAACGAGGAACTGCAGGTGCAGCAGGAAGAGCTGCGCACCGCCAACGAGGAGCTGGAAGAACAGTCGCGCGCCCTGCGTGCCTCGCAGGCCATGCTGGAGAACCAGCAGGCCGAGCTGGAGCAGACCAACAGCCAGCTCTCCGAGCGCACCGAGGCGCTCGACCAGCGCAACACCGCGCTGCGCCGGGTGCAGCGCGACCTGGAAGACCGCGCCGACGAACTGCAGCGCGCCAGCCGCTACAAGTCGGAATTCCTCGCCAACATGTCGCACGAGCTGCGCACGCCGCTCAACAGCGCGCTCATCCTCGCCAAGCTGCTGGGCGACAACCCGCAGGGCAACCTGACGAGCGAGCAGGTGAAGTTCGCCGAGTCGATCTATTCCTCGGGCAACGACCTGCTGGTGCTGATCAACGACATCCTCGACATCGCGAAGGTCGAGGCCGGCAAGCTCGAGGTGGTGCCCGAAGACGTGCCCCTGGCCAAGCTGGCCCACAGCCTGGAGAGCACCTTCGGCCCGCTGGCCAAGCAGAAGAACCTGGGCTTCAGGCTCGAATTGCGGCCCGACGCGCCGGTCTCGCTGCTCACCGACCGGCAGCGGGTGGAGCAGATCCTGAAGAACCTGCTGTCGAACGCGATCAAGTTCACCGACAGCGGCGAAGTGAAGCTGGTCATCTCGCCGGCGGCAGATGGCGGCGCGGCCTTCGCGGTGTCCGATTCGGGCATCGGCATCGACCCGCAGCAGCACGAGCTGATCTTCGAAGCCTTCCGCCAGGCCGACGGCACCACCAGCCGGCGCTACGGCGGCACCGGGCTGGGCCTGTCGATCTCGCGCGACCTCACGCAGCTGCTGGGCGGCACGCTCGCCGTGGAGAGCACGCCGGGCCAGGGCAGCACCTTCGTGCTCGAGCTGCCGGCCAAGGCGCCGCAGGCCTCGCCGGATCATCAGCAGAAACCGCCGGCCGTCTACACACCCAAGCCCGCGCACTCACAAGCTCACGCCCAGCCCGCGCTGGCGCCCAAGGCCCCTGCCCCGGTGCCGGCGCCGCAGTTCGCCGACGACCGCAGCCTGCCGCGCGACCAGGTGCGCCGCGTGCTGGTGGTCGAGGACGAGCCGCAGTTCGCGCACATTCTGTACGACCTGGCGCACGAACTGGGCTACCGCTGCCTGGTGGCGCACGGCGCGGCCGACGGCTTCGAGCTGGCCTCGCAGTTCCTGCCCGACGCGATCCTGCTGGACATGCGCCTGCCCGACAGCACCGGCCTCGACTTGCTGCAGCGGCTGAAGGATTCGCCGCACACGCGCCACATTCCGATCCACGTGGTCTCGGCCGCCGAAAGCGCGCAAGGCGCCGCGCTGCAGATGGGCGCCATCGGCTACGCGCTGAAGCCGGCCACGCGCGACGAGCTGATGAAGGTGTTCGGCCGGCTGGAAGAAAAGCTCACGCAGAAAGTCAAGGTCGTGCTGCTGGTGGAAGACGACGAGCTGCAGCGCGAGAGCGTCATCAAGCTGATAGGAGACGACGACATCGAGATCGTCGCCGTCGGCTCCGGCGAGGAGGCGCTGGAGCTGCTTCGCACCCGCGTGTTCGACTGCATGATCACCGACCTGAAGCTGCCCGACATGCAGGGCAGCGAGCTGCTCAAGGCCATGGCGGCGGAAGAAATCGTCTCGTTCCCGCCGGTCATCGTCTACACCGGGCGCAACCTCACGCGCGACGAAGAGACGGAGCTGCAGCGCTACTCGCGCTCGATCATCATCAAGGGCGCGCGCTCGCCCGAGCGCCTGCTCGACGAGGTGACGCTCTTCCTGCACAAGGTGGAGGCGGAACTTTCGAGCGAGCGCCAGGGCATGCTGAAGACGGCGCGCGGGCGCGACCGCATCTTCGAGGGCCGAACCATCCTGCTGGTGGACGACGACGTGCGCAACATCTTCGCGCTGACCAGCGCGCTGGAACAGCGCGGCGCCATCGTCGAGATCGGCCGCAACGGCCGCGAGGCGCTCGAACGGCTCGACCAGGTCAGCGAGATCGACCTGGTGCTGATGGACGTGATGATGCCGGAGATGGACGGGCTGGAAGCCACGCGCCGCCTGCGCGGCGACCCGCGCTTCGAGAAGATGCCGGTGATCGCCATCACCGCCAAGGCCACCAAGGACGACCGCGAGCAATGCCTGGCCGCCGGCGCCAACGACTACCTCGCCAAGCCGGTGGACCTGGAGCGCCTGTTCTCGCTGCTGCGGGTGTGGATGCCCAAGATGGAGCGGCTGTGACCTCGCGGCAGGGCAATCCGAAGAACGGCAACGGCCTGACGCCGCTGCTGCCGCTGCAGCCGCTGAGCGATACCGAGATCGAGCTGCGCCTGCTGATGGAGGCGATCTATCTCAAGTACAGCTACGACTTCCGCAACTACACCGTGGCTTCGCAGAAGCGCCGCGTGCTGCACGCGCTCGACCAGCTCGGGCTGCCGAGCATCTCGGCGCTGCAGGAGCGCGTGCTGCGCGACCCGGCCCTCTTCGGCCGGCTGCTGCAGTTCCTGACGATCCCGGTGAGCGAGATGTTCCGCGACCCGTCGTACTTCCTGGCGCTGCGGCAGCACGTGGTGCCGATCCTGCACACCTACCCTTCCGTCAAAGTGTGGGTGGCGGGCTGCAGCACGGGCGAGGAAGTGTTCTCGCTGGCCATCCTGCTGCGCGAGGAAGGCCTGCTCGCGCGCACGCAGATCTACGCCACCGACATCAATCCGGCTTCGCTCGAGAAGGCCAGACAGGGCATCTTCCCGCTGGAGGCCATCCGCGGCTACACCACCAACTACCAACGCGCGGGCGGGCGCAGCGAGTTCTCCGACTACTACACCGCCGCCTACGAGGCCGCGCGCTTCGACCCCTCGCTGTGCGCAGACGTGATCTTCGCCGACCACAGCCTGGCGACCGACAGCGTGTTCGCCGAGACGCAGCTGGTGTCGTGCCGCAACGTGCTGATCTACTTCAACCGCGAGCTGCAGGACCGCGCGCTGGGCCTGTTCCACGAGTCGCTGTCGCATCGCGGCTTTCTCGGGCTGGGCTCGAAGGAGAGCATCGACTTCTCGGGCTACTCCGATCGCTTCGACACGCACGCGCGCGCCGAACGCATCTACCGCAAGAAGGCCGCATGACGGGCCAGATGAAGCGCCAGCTGCGCTCCACCGTCCGCAAGCGCGTGGGCGCCGTGGTGCTCGGCGCCTCGGCGGGCGGCATCGAGGCGCTCTACACGCTGCTGCAGGACCTGCCCGCCGGCTGGCAGATTCCGATGGCGGTGGTGCTGCACCTGCCCGAGGAGCACGAGAGCCATCTGGCCGAGATCTTCGCGCAGCGCCTGCCGATTCCGGTGCACGAGGCCAACGACAAGATGCCGCTCTCGGCCGGCTGCCTGTACTTCGCGCCGCCGGGCTATCACCTGTCGATCGAGCGCGAGCGTGCCTTCTCGCTGAGCTGCGAGCCGCCGGTGCTGTTCTCGCGCCCGTCCATCGACGTGCTGATGAGCTCCGCCGCCGACGCCTACGGCCCCGCCCTCGCCGGCTTCCTGCTGACCGGCGCGAACGACGACGGTGCCGAAGGCCTGCACCGCATCCATCTGGCCGGCGGGCTCACCGCCGTGCAGGAACCGAAGGAAGCCCAGATTCCCACCATGCCCCAGGCTGCCATCGCGCGGCATATCCCCGACTACGTGCTACCCCTGCGCGAACTGCGCAACCTGCTGCTCCAACTGGAGGCCGTCCATGAACATTGATATCGAAAGCAAGCTGCTGCTCGTGGACGACCTGCCGGAAAACCTGCTCGCGCTGGAGGCGCTGATCCGCGCGCCGGGCCGCATCGCCTACCGCGCGGGATCGGCCGACGCCGCGCTGGCGCTGCTGCTGGAGCACGAATTCGCGCTCGCCATCGTCGACGTGCAGATGCCCGGCATGAACGGCTTCGAGCTGGCCGAGCTGATGCGCGGCACCGAACGCACGCGGCACATTCCCATCATCTTCGTGAGCGCCGCGGGGCGAGAGCTGAACTACGCCTTCCAGGGCTACGAGAGCGGCGCGGTCGACTTCCTGCACAAGCCGCTGGACCCGCATGCAGTGGTCAGCAAGGTGAACGTGTTCGTCGACCTCTACCAGCACCGCAAGGCGCTGCGCCACGAGATGGATTTGCTCGCCGCAGCCAACAAGAAGCAGGAAGAGCTGGTGCAGCAGCTGCAGCAGACGCAGCACGAGCTGGAGCACGCAGTGCGCATGCGCGACGACTTCATGTCGATGGTGTCGCACGAGCTGCGCACGCCGCTGAACACGCTCTACCTCGAGGCGCAGCTGCGGCAGCTGCATCTGGCGAAGGGCAACCTCGCGAGTTTCTCGCCCGAGCGGCTGCCCGCCATGATCGAGCGCGACCAGCGGCAGATCCGCAACATGGTGCGGCTGATCGACGACATGCTCGACGTCACGCGCATGCGGCGCGACGCGCTCTCCATCAAGCCCCAGCCGACCGACCTCGCGGCGCTCGCGCACGCGGTGGTGGAAAACCTGCGCCAGCAGGCCGAGGCCGCGGGCGCAGTCATCACGCTGGCGGCGCCGGCCGAGCTGCACGGCGCGTGGGACGAGTTCCGCATCGAACAGGTGCTGACCAACCTGCTGACCAACGCGCTGCGCTACGGCGACGGCAAGCCGGTCGAGATGGTCGTGCAGCAGCTCGGAAACTCGGCCCAGGTGAGCGTGCGCGACCAGGGCATCGGCATCGCGCCGGAGGACCAGGCCCGCATCTTCGAGCAGTTCGAGCGCACCGACAGCAGCCGCAAGCACGCGGCGGGCCTGGGCCTCGGCCTCTTCATCACCCGCAAGATCGTGGACCTGCACGGCGGGCGCATCGGCGTGGAAAGCGCGCCGGGCGAAGGGTCGCGTTTCACGGTCGAACTGCCCCTGCAGGCGCCCGCCATACTCCCCGATCAATCTGAAGCCCAACCCGACGGAAGGAAGAACCCCCAGTGAACGTGCTGATCGTCGACGACAACCAGGCCTCGGCCGACCTGCTGCAGGAGCTGCTGAGCCTGTACGACCACACCGCGCAATGCACCTACACGGCGCGGCAGGCGCTGGACGCGGCCGCCGCCGGGAGCTTCGACGCCGCGCTGATCGACCTCAGCCTCCCCGACCTGCCCGGCACCGAGGTGGCGCGGCGGCTGCGCGAGAGCGCCGGCGAAGGCACGCCGAAGCTGCTGATCGCGATCTCGGGCTTCTCGGCGCAAGATTCCAACGGCCACGCCTCCGAAGGGCTCTTCGACCACCATCTGCAGAAGCCGGTCGACATCGCCAGGCTCGAGCAGATCCTCGCAACCGGCGGTTAGGGCCTTTTCTTCCTGCTTCTGCGCGAACAGCGCATCGCCTCGTAGCGATAGACGCGAAAGCCCTCGCGCTGCATGAAGCTCACCGGCTCCCAGCCGCGCGCCAATGCGCAATCCGTGATCTGCGCCATCTGCACGCCGAGGTAGTCCTGCAGGCTGTCGGCCACCGCGAGCTCGAATTTCTTGAGATCGCGGTCCAGCGATTCCACCGCCGCGATGGCGGCATCGACACTGGTGAAGGGCCGCACATGCGTCACGCCCTTGTTGCGCAAGGGGGCAGGTGCCTGCCCGGGCAGGTCGGCGCTGAAGTTCACGCTGGCGCCGCCCTCCATGCCGTTGAGGCCGCCGATGGCGCTCATGCTGGCCATGCTGCTCATCGCTGTGTTCATGTCATGAACCCCATGTCGCGCGGGTAGCTGATGCCGCTCGGCGCTGTGATGTTGTTGAAATTCTTCAGGTTCGGCAGGATGCCGTTGAGGTCCGAATCGGGCACGCCGAACCACTTGGCCAGCGTCGCCGCGTACTGGTCGACCGAGGTGGTGGGCAGCAGCCGGCCCTGGCCGACGTGCCATTGGTCGTCGTCGGCCGAGGTGTTGCCCACGCTCACCGGTGGCGGCGTGCCGTAGAAAGCCTTGCCCTTCACCGCGCCGCCCACCACGAAGTGATGGCTGCCCCAGCCGTGGTCGGAACCGTTGCCGTTGCTCGACAGGGTGCGGCCGAAGTCGGAGGCGGTGAAAGCCACGACCTTGTCGGCGATCTGGAGGGCTTCCATCTGCTGCTGGAAGGCGACCATGGCGTCGGACAGCCGCTGCATCAGCGGCCCCTGCTTGGTGTCGAGGTCGTCGTGCAGGTCGTAGCCGCCCATGGAGACAAAGAACACCTGGCGCTTCACGCCCAGCGAGGCGCGCCCGCGGATCAGGCGAGCGACCATCTTGAGCTGGGCGGCCAGGTTGTTGCCGGTGGTGGGGAAGGTGACGTCCATGACGTCGGACTGGATGGCCGAGGTGATCTTTGCTTCCGCCTCCACCGCGCGCAGCGTGACCTTGTTGTATTCGTTCTCCAGCGTGTGGCCGCGCGCCTGCTGCGCGATCTGCTGCATGGCGGCCTTGACCGCCGATGACCCGTACACGCTGCCGGTGGCCGGGCTCACGCTGTTGATGCGCACCGCGCCGCCCGTGCCGACCTGGTACTGCAGCGCCTCGTCGCCCGAGAGGAACACCGCGTTGCCCGCCACCGAGACGCAGGTGAACAGCGATGCATTGCGCTGCCCGCCCAGCATGAGGTCGCCGAGGTTGCCGCCCCAGCCGATGGTCGAGCCCTCGGGCGAGGACGACTGCCAGATCGACTGCTGGTCGTTGTGCGAGAAGAGCTTGGGCGGGATCGGGAAATCCCGACGGTTCGTGCTGTTGAACTGCGCGCGCGTGAGCGGCTTGACGAGCGGGCCGACGTTGAGCTGCACGGCCATCTTGCCTTGATCGAAGAGCGTGGCGAGGCCGCCCATCTTCGGGTTCAGCGCGTACTTGCGGCCGCTGGCGAGCGCCACGGCCGGTTTGAGCTCGGTCTTTGCGAGATCCGCGTCGTATGGCAGCGCGATGCCGCCGCGGATGGTGCTGTACTTGTTGTAGCTGTCGGTGTCGAAATTGACGAGCGTGTTGGCGTAGTCGTTGCCGCCGAAGAGGAAGACGCAGACCAGCGCCTTGTAGTCGTCGCCCGGCGCGGCCTGGGCTGCGGCCTCGCCCATGGCGGCGAGATTGAGCGCGAACGGCAGCGCGGTGCCGGCCATCGCGAGTTGGCCCGAGCGGCGCAGGAAGGCGCGGCGCGTGTGGCGGGCAGGATCGATCAGGTACATGTTCGGTTCGCTCCGGCTTCTTTCTTCTTCATTTCTGCACGAGGTACTCGGGCGAGCCCATCACCAGCAGCACGCCGGCGCAGATGAGGTCGAGCCTGCGGGCGTCAGTGCTCGGGTTGACCAGCGGCGCCTTGCTCAGTGCGTCGGTGATCAGCGCGACCGTGGCGGCCGAGAGCTGGTTGCCCGTGAGCAGCAGGTTGAGCCTGCGCACCAGCGCGGCGGGGTCGTTCACCAGTGCCTTCTCGGCCGTGTAGGTGGCGATCACGTCCTTGTTGTCGAAGCCGTTCTGCAGCTTGCCTTGCAGGAAGTTGAGATAGCCGCCCACGCTGGTCTCGTTGACCAGCTGGAACTCGGGCGCGACCATCTTGTTGCTGGCGATCGCGGTCGAGGGCGGCACATAGCCGGGCCGGAAGAAGTTGAACACCGATGGCGAGCGCAGCGGGCACTGGCCCAGGCTCGAGCTGGCGTCGAAGGTATTGCCGATGTTCCAGGCGTCCGTCGCCGAGCCGATGCCGAAGGTGCGGCCCCATTGCACGAGCCGCAGCATCGGTTCGCGCAGGTGGCCGAAGTTGGGGTCCGAAAGACCGGCCGGGCCGCGCGCCTCGTCGTCGAGCAGCACGGCGGCGAACACGCTCTTCATGTCGCCGCGCACGCCCGCACCGTTGTTGGCGAAGATGCCGGCCACGCGCTTCACGTAGGCCGGGCTGGGGTTGCTGGTGACCAGCCGCTGGATCAGCTGCCGGCCGATGAAGGGGCCGACGTTCGGGTGGTTGAAGAGCGTGTCGAGCGCGATCTTCAGCGCCGCCGGGCCGTCGGTGCCCGCGGGCACCGTGGCACCGAGAAAGCGCGCCTCAAGCGTCGAGTGATTGGAGGCCTTGTAGGCCATGGGACGCGTGGTCCACTCGTTGGTCTCGATCGTGTAGCCGGCTCCGGGCGGAGTGAAGGCACTGCGCTCGGACGAGCGGATGTCGAGGTCGTAGCCGGTGAAGACGCGCGCGAGATTGGTCACGTCGTTCTGCACGTACGTCTCGATAGGCTGGCCGTCGGCGCCGGTCTTCACGGTGCCGTCGGCTTCGAGCTGGTAAAGGCCGATGGTCATGAGCTGCATGACCTCGCGCGCGTAGTTCTCGTCGGGCTGCCGGCCGGAGTTGTCTTCCTTCCTGTTGCCGCGGGTGTTGAGATAGAAGCCCATCGCCGGGTTCAGCGTCACGTCTTCCAGCAGCTGGCGGAAGTTGCTCGTGACGCCGTTGGCGAGCATGTCCCAGTACTGGGCCATCATGGCCGTGGGCCAGCTCGAGCCGATCTCGGTGCCCGAGACCACGAAGATCTCGCTGAGCGCCAGCGCCATGCGCTTGCGCATCGGGTCGGCTGCCGTCATGAGCTGGCGCCAGATCATGGCGTCGGCATTGACTGTCTCGTAGGGCTTGCTGTTGACCCACTCCCAGGCCGAGGGCTGGCGTGCCGCGCCGAGCTGCTCGCTGAGCCACGGCAGGTAGCCCTTGGCGCGCACGGCGGCGATCTCGTCGTCGGAGGCCGAGAACTGGGCCTGCAGCAGGAAGCGCGCGGCTTCGGCGTCGTTCTGGGCCTGGGGGTAGTGATAGGGGCCGGTGTCGGGCGTCGTGCCAGGGTTGGCGCCGGGTGTGCCACCGCCGACGGGGAAGCCGAAGCCTCCGGCACCGCCGCCCCCTCCTCCGCCGCCACCGCATGCGGCCAGTGCCGCCGCAATGGAGAACGCGGCCGCGGCCTTCAGGGAGCGGGAGCCGTCGGGCATCGACTTGTCCTCCGAGATGGCCGCTGTCTCCGCGACATACACAACCTCGTCGGCCGGTCTTGCGCGCCCGGCCTCCAACTGTTCCACCATGATCCTCGCTCCTGCGGCGTATCGACGCCTGTTGGAGCCATCAAGGCAAGCGGCATGCCCTATAAAAAACCGGCAAGGCAAGTGGCCAGGTTGGTCAGGTCACCACAAAAATGTGTGTCAATGTGACTTTTTAGTCACCCCTTGAAACAAAATTGGCATGCCATAGGGCATGCCAATGCTTCAGGAAACATTCAGGTGACAGTGTCAGTCGCGCTCGTCGTCCCAGTCGTTCGGCGGGCGGTAGGGATAGCCGGGCCCGTAGTAGATGCGGCCGGGCGGCGGTGTGTAGATGGGCGCCGGGCGGTAATACACCGGAGGCGGCGGCCGGTAGTAGGCCGGCGGCGGCGGTGCGTAATAGATGGGTGCCGGGTAGCTGTAGACCGGCGGCGGCGCGTAGTACGGCGCCGGGTAGCCGCCGACCACGTAGCCGGGGGTGCCGATCTGCACCGACCAGCTTCCGCGCGCGTTCGCGGCTCCCGCCGCCAGCAGCGCGCCGGCGATGACGGCACCGATGGCCGCCAGCTTGAAAACAGAAGATTGAGGTTTGAAGTTCACAGTGGCTCCAGGCCTGGGGCGAACAACGCCCGAGTGGATACGCAACGCCCGACGCATGCTCGCGGTGCACCCGATTGCACGCAGGCATGGTAGCCAAACGTCACCGCCGTGGGCGGCATGCACCGATGCTCAGCGCGCGATTTCGCGCCGCGACAGCATCACGTCGCCGCTGCCTGTGTTGAAGGCGATGGTCGGCGCACTGAAGTCGCTGAGCGGCGCGCCCAGGCCGATCTCGCCACGACCGTGCAGCACGCACTCTTCGCGCCGCAGGGCGATCTCGGTGCTGGGCCCGTCGTTGCCGTGGAAACGCACCCAGGTCCCATAGGTGCTGACGTCGATCAGCACGCAGCTGCCCTGCCGCAGTTCGATGCGCGCATGCAGCCGCGAGACCCGTGGGTCGTTGACCACGAACTGCGCGTCGTCGACGCGGCCCAGGTGAATCGGGAGTTCCTCCGTGCGGAACATCGAGCGCACGTCGAGCCATGCCAGCTCGATCTGGCCGAACGAGGAATCGGGCATGCGCAAGGGAGCCAGCGCGGCGGGCACGGTGAGGAAAGTCGTCACATCCTCCTGCCAGTCGATGCGATGCACGACCGACATCTCGCTGCGCCCGCGGATGTTGATGAGGCCCAGGTCGCGATGCTGCACCGAGCCTTCGCGCAGCTGGGAGATGACCGCTGCAGTCACCCAGATCTGGCCCGGGCCGGCCAGATCGCTCAGCCGCGAGGCGAGATTGACGGCATCGCCGTAGCAATCGCCCTCGACCTCGACCACCTCGCCGCTGGCCACGCCGATCTGCAGCGCCATGCGCAGGGGCGCCGGCCATGCGAGCAGCCGCTTCTGGTGATAGCGCTGCAGCTCGATCACCGCATGCGTGGCGGCCGCGCCGCTGGTGAAGATGGCGAACACGCCATCTCCCAGCGACTTCACGACGCGGCCGCCGTGCGCCTGGCACACGCCGCCGATCCACTGCGTCAGGCGGGTCACCGTCTCCGTGGCCCGTGCGTTCCCCATGGCCTCGAAGACCCTCGTGCTCCCCGTCAAGTCCGCGAATACGACTGTGGAATTGACACCCATACTGTTTTGCTCTTCTCGATTTCTACCGATGGTTGCGAATGCCCTTGGTTCCCTGTATTCCCGTGCCACCGGAGTCGCGTACATGCGCCCCTTCACGCGTGGAATATGCAGCTTGCGTGCCCTTCTTGTTGTCCCCTCGGGTATACGCCGCTGCCGACAGGGCAGATGAAAACGGAGTCATTCATTGGCTTGTAGTACTTTAGAAAACAAAATTCAATGGCTGATGAAAACGATAAGTAAAGCGTGTTGTTTGCAAACAAGAAACAACGTTTCAGATCTTGTGAAATGGTTAACTCAGGCTTAAGGTAGTGGCCGTTCCAGGTTCCGGCAACACACTTCCCGTCTCATGTTCTTTCGCCGCCTTCTTCGTCTGCTGAACGTACCCGGCTCCGGATCCCGTCAAGCGACGGAGAACCAGCTGGGGCGCATCCGTACCGCGATGCTGTCGGTGCTCCAGGACCATGGCGGTCATTCGGTCCAGCGCGTCAGTCAACGCGTGCGCTTCGCGGCCGATGTCGAGGCACTCTGGTATCTGCGGCAGGACGTGATGATCGCGCTGAGTGCCATCGACGGTGAAACCGCGGCGCGCCGGCAGATGAAAACCATCAACAGCATGTTCAAAGGCGGATTGCCTGGCTCGATGGGGCCTCGCGCGCATCAACGCTTTACCAAGAACAATTGAATCTGCAACGGCCCCTCGGGGCCGTTTTCACTTTTAACGTTTTATTCTCTTTGTGTCCCAATCAATGGGCGTGATGATGGTCATGTCCATGGTGGTCGTCATGACCATGTGCATGTCGATGCCCCCAAACGAGAAAAATATCACGCCCTTCCGCGGCCATCGACACCTTCGCCCCCACGGGCAATAGCACCTTCGTCTGCACGTGGCCGAACGGCAGGCCAGCGAGCACAGGCACCTTGAGCGATGCTCGCAGCCGGTCGATCACGGTGTTCAGGCCGAATCCGCGGTCGTAGCCCGGCACCGGCCGGATGCCGGTGAACTGCCCGAACACGATGGCACGCTGACGCGCCAGCACGCCGGCCATCTTCAGCTGGTCGAGCATGCGTTCGATGCGGTACGGGTGCTCGTTCACGTCTTCAATGAAAAGCACGCCCTTCTCCACCGTGGGGAAGTACGGCGTGCCGAGCAGGCTGCTGAGCACGCAGAGATTGCCGCCCCACAGCACCGCGTCCTGCACGGGCTTGAACTTCAGGTCGACATCGCGCGCCGGCATGCGCCAGCCGGTGCCTTCGCCCTGTCCCGTGAGCAGGTCGTCGAAGCAGGCTTCCATGATGTCGTCGGGGCCGGCCTCGGCACCGAAGTCCTCGCCGACGGCTGGGCCCGACCAGGTCACGGCGCCGGTCTTGACGAGCAGTGCGTTCTGCAGCGCGGTGAAGTCGCTGCAGCCGACGAACTCCGTGCCCTTCTCGATCGCCTTGGCAATTGCCTTGTACGGAACCGCATCGAGGATGCGCGTGAGCCCGTAGCCGCCGCGCGCGATGAGCGCCACGTCCGCGCCGCTGGCGGCTGCGCGCGAGATCGCGGCGAGCCGCGTCGCGTCGTCGCCCGCGAAGCGCTGATGCACCGAGAGCGCCGCGTCGTCGACTTCGACTTCATGACCCAGCGCCTTGAGCCGCTTCACGCCGCGCCGGAAAGCGGCCTTGTCCCGGACCGCGCTGGAGGGAGAGTAGATATAGATGTGTTTGGTCACGCGTTCGAGTATCCCATTGCGTTTCGCACTTGCAGCACGACCGTTCGGGCCTGCTCCGGCGTCGGCCCCGACGAAGTGGCAAGAGGGCCCAGTGCGCGCAGCGCTGCTTCGTATCCTCGGTCGGGGAACGGCGCGCGCCATGCGTCGTCGATGTGCTCGTGCCCTTCCGGTGCGACCAGTGCCGCCACGAATCTACCGGGCGCTGCGGTCTGGAGAAGCGCGGCAAGTTCGGAGGCGGCCTCGCTGTGCACGAGCGCCACCGGATCGACTCCCACTCGCGCCATCCATTCGAGCAGCACGTCGCGATGCCATTCCAGACGATGCGCCGCCTCGCGCTTGGGCTTGTCGCTCTTGCCGAGGCCGATCAGGTCGGGCACCAGCGTGCGCAGTCCGGGCAAGCCCGCGAGATGCCTGAAGAAGTAGCCCCATTCGCCGGGACCGTGCAGGCAGAGGCAACAGGCTGCATCCTGCGCACCTTCATCGACGTAGTGCATCCGCCAGCCTTGCAGGCCCGGCAGGTCCTGCACGTAGTGCGGCGCGAAGTCATAGCCGGCCAACGCCTCGAAGCGCTCGGGCGACGTGCGCAGCGCGTCGTCGCGCAGGGGCTCGGCAGTCGCGCGCGCAGCGTTCCGGCGCTGCTGGAAAAAAGCCTGCAGGACCGCGCTGCACTCCTGCGCCAACACCCCGCCCTGCACCAGCGTGCGGTGGTTCAGCCGTGGCTCCGCAAAGAGATCGAGCACCGAGCCGGCAGCGCCGGTCTTCGGATCGGCCGCGCCGTACACCACGCGCGCAAGGCGCGAATGCAGCATCGCCCCGGAACACATCGCGCATGGTTCGAGTGTGACGAACAGTTCGCAGCCATCGAGCCTGTAGTTGCCAAGCGCCAAGGCCCCTGCCCGCAATGCGTTGATCTCGGCATGTGCGCTCGGATCGTTCTGCGCGACCGGCGTATTGCGCCCCGTCGCGACCAGCCGGCCATCCTTCACCAGCACCGCGCCCACGGGCACCTCGCCCGCTTCGGCGGCAAGCCGCGCCTCGGCGAGCGCGAGCGCCATCCAGTGCGCGTCGTCATGCACGTCCGGCGACGGAATCGGCTCAGTTGTCATCAGGCATCTGGCGTGTCTTGACTGCAGCGTCCAGCGCTTCCTTGACCTGCTGCTGCACCTGCTGCGGATTCATGCGCGCATCGCCCGCTGCGGGCGCGGCGACGCCGGGCACGGCTGGCTGCGCGGAAGAAGCCATGCTGGCCATCTGCTTCTTCGCGACCAGCCCGACGATCACCAGCACGAGCACGAGGCCGATCAAACCCAGCCCACGCATCTCAGCCGCCCTCCGCCACGGAAGCCTCGGCGGTCATGCCCAAGCGGCCCATCCACTCGGCGAGCGCCCGCTCGTCCGGCGTGCCCGCGCTGTAGACGGCGTGCATCGCGGCATGCGATTCGCGGCGGTGCTGGTTGAGCTTGATCTTGCATTGCAGGGCCGTCACGCGCAGCTCGAAGCCCACGATGCCGGCCAGCATCTTGAGCTGGAACTCCTCGCCCAGGTCGCGCCATTGCTGTGCGTAGGCAGGTTCGTGGTCGTGAATGAGCTTCTTGAGCAACGCGTCCTTGTCGACGGGCTCCTCGATCAGCCTCGCCTCGACGGTGCAATGCACCGCCAGGTAATTCCACGTCGGCACGCGGGCCAGATCGGGGTAGACGGAGGGAGACAGGTACGAATGCGGCCCAAGAAAGGTGGCCACCGCCTTGGGCCTGGCCTGCAGATAGCGCCAGTGCGGATTGGGCTTGGCGCAATGACCCCACAGCACCAGCTCGTCGCCCGCGCGCTGCTCGGCGACCAGCGGCAGGTGCGTGACGTACGGCAGCCCGTCTTCGTCGTTCGAGATCAGGCTCGCGAAGGGATGCGAACGCATCAGTTCCAGCGCGATGACCGGGTCCTTGGCATTGAACTGCGGGGGCATGTACATGGGGCGATTTCCTCGTGCTCGTCGTGGCGAGACCCCATTCTCCCCGAGCCGCCTACTTTGCGCGCGGTGTCTCCAGCAGCTTCACCATCGCGGTGTAGCCGCGCGCCTTCGCGAGCTGCAGCGGCGTGTTGCCCTGGCGGTCGGTCAGCTTGAGGTTGGCGCCAGCATCGACCAGCGCTGCCAGCGTGCGCTGGTGGCGCGGGCCGCCGTCGCCGAGCACGATGGATTCGATCACCGCCGTCCAGTGCAGGTTGTTGACGTGGTCCAGCGGAGCGCCCGCGGCGATCAGCCTGCGCACCACCTCGTCGTGACCGAGATGCGCCGCCGCGATGAGCGCCGTGCCGTCGTAGCGGCTCGTGGTCTGCCCGGCCTTGGCGCCAAGCGAGAGCAGCACCGAGAGCGTCGCGGCATCGTCGGCCACCGAGGCGATGGTGACGGCGTCGTAGCGGTCGTCTTCGAGCAGGTCAAGGTCGGCTCCGGCCTTGGCCAGCAGCTTGATCGCGTCGCGCTGCCGGGCGAAGGTCGCAACGTGCAGCGGCGTGCGCCCGCGCGCGTCGCGTGCATTGAGGTTCGCACCCGAGGCGACCAGCGCCTTCAGCTTCTGCAGGTCGCCATGCCAGGCGGCCTGGTGCAGCCCGTCGAAGGCCAGCACCTCGGCCGCCAGCGGCGGCACCTGGGCGAGCGCACCCAGCGGCACGCCCAGCCCGAGCGCTACCGCCAGCAGGCCCGGCCAGATACCGCGCGCCATCATCAGAGCAGGCCCTTGACCTTTTCGAGCGCCGCGTTGGCGCACTGCTCGTCGAGGTGGCCGCCGGGCGCGCCGCCCACGCCGACCGCGCCGATCACTTCATTGCCCGACTTGACCGGCACGCCGCCGCCCAGCAGCAGGAAGCCCGGCAGGTACACCAGGTTGGCGGCGCCGGGGTTCTTCTGCGCGCCTTCCATCATGGCCTGCGTGGGGCTCTTGGCCGAAGCCGAGGTCCAGGCCTTGCGCTCGCTCGAGGCCAGCGTGTGCGGGCCGGCGTTGTCGGCGCGCTGCACGGCACGCACGGTACCGGCGCGGTCGACCACGGTGGCGGCCACGTTGTAGCCGTTGGCGGCGCAGGCGGCCACGGCTTCGGCGGCGATCTGGTTGGCCAGGGCGAGCGAGATGTTCTTCTCGGTGCGCACGGCCGGTGCGGGCGTCTGGGCCTGAGCTTGTACCTGGGTGAAGGAGGCTGCGAGCAGGACGGCGACGCCGCCAAGGCGGATGATGGATTGCATTGTTCGTTATCTCCAGTGGATGCGGGTTGTTGCGCCGGCTGTTGCCGACGGCTGCGCCACTGTAGAAAACGCCGCCCGCGCGTGCCATTCGTACGGCTACGCCCGGCGCTCCGTAGTTCTACGGAGCGCCCTCCCCGTCCACCAGCACCGCATAGCGCCGGATCAGCTGCGCGAGCGAATCGCAGTCGAGCTTGGCGAACAGGTTGGCGCGGTGCGTCTCGACCGTGCGCGGCGACAGCGCCAGCGTGCGCGCGATCTCCTTGTTGGTGAGCCCCTGCACGATGAAGGCCAGCACCTCGCGCTCGCGCTCCGACAGCTGCGCCACCCGCTCGCGCGCGGCGTTGTCGGCCTGCGACCGCTCGCGCGAGCGCACATGCTGGCGCACCGCCTGCTGCAGCGCCTCGAGCAACTGCTCGTCGTCCACCGGCTTCTCGAGGAACTCGGCCGCCCCGGCCTTGAAGGCACGGCGGCACATCTCGACGGTGCCGTGGCCCGTGAGCATGATCACCGGCTGGTCCACGCCCTGCGCCGCCAGCCGGTCGAGCACCGTGAGCCCGCTGATGCCGGGCATGCGCACGTCGAGCACGATGGCGCCCACGCTCGCGCGGTCGAAGCCGTCGATGAAGGCCTGCGGATCGGCCCAGGCCTGCACGCGCAGCCCGACCGTGCCGATCAGCAGCGAGAGGCCGTCGCGCACCGCCTGGTCGTCGTCGATCAGGTGGACGAGCGGGGACTGCGGCGGATGGGTGTTCGAGGTATTCACGGCGATGGCGCGACGAGTGGCAGCAACAGCGTGAAGCGTGCGCCGCGCGGCGAGACGTTGCCCGCGCTCAGGCTGCCGCCCATGCCGCCGGCCAGCGTCTCGCTGAGGCTCAGGCCGAGGCCCAGCCCGCCCTCGCGCGTGCTGAAGAAGGGTTCGAAAAGGCGCGGCAGGGCTTCGGGGGCTATGCCGCGCCCGTTGTCGGTCACGGTCAGCACGCCCTCCTGGCCGTTGCGGCCGACCGAGACGACAAGACGCCGCTCGGCCGCCGGCACGAGTTCAAGGGCCTGCAGCGCGTTCATCAGCAGGTTGTGCACGATCTGCTCCAGCGCCACAGCCTCGGCCTGCACGCGCACCGGCGCCTGCGCGCTGGCATCGAACTGCGCGGCGACATCGTGCCTTGCGAACTCGGGCGCCAGCAGGTGCATGGCGCTGCGCACCACTTCCTGCAGCACCAGCGGCTTGGTGTCTCCACCGGCTTCGGGCCGTTCGATCACCCGGCGCAGGCGCCCCACCACGCCGGCCGCGCGGCGTGCCTGCTCGACCGCCTGCCCCATCGCGTCGCGCGCGGTGGCCAGGTCGGGCGGCTCGTCGTCGAGCAGGCGGCGTGCGGCCTGGGCATTGGCGAGCACCGCCGTCAGTGGCTGGTTGAGCTCGTGCGCAAGGCCGGCCGACAGCTCGCCCAGCGCGTTGAGCCGCGCGACCTGCCCGAGCCGCAGCAGCTCCTCGGCGCGCCGCCGCTCGACACGCTGGCGCTGAGCGGCCCACAGGCCCGCCAGCAGCACCGCCATCGCCAGGGCCCAGCCTGCGATGGCGCGCCACGGCAACTCTCCCCAGCCTATCTGCCGCTCGGCCACCAGATCGAAGGGCTGGCTCGGCGAGGCCAGCGCCTTGCTCAGGCCGAAGCGCCATCCGCGTTCCCGGCTCGTCGACACAGTACCGGGCTGCAGCACCAGCCGCTGGCCGTCGCGCTGCAGGCTCAGCCGCACCGGGCTGCGCTGCGGGTTCATCGGCCAGTCGCGCCAGGGCACGGAGCCGGCAAGGTCGATGTCGAGCGCATAGCTGAACGGGCTGGCGCCGATCACCAGCGTGTAGCGGCCGTGGGCCAGATCGAGCGTGGCCAGCTCGGCGCGCTGAAGGCTGCGCGAGCGCGCCTCGGCCGCGTCCAGTGCGCCGGCTCGTGCGCTGTCCGGCCAGGGCTGGTCGCGGTCGCGCCGCTGCACGCGCAGGATCGACGAGTACACGGAAGGCAGGCGCTGCTCCGGGTGGTCCGCACCGGTGCTGGGCTCCAGCAGCGCGAGCGTGGCCAGCACGGCGTCGTATTGCACCATCTGCTGGCTCATGAGGCGGTGCGCGATGCGCACGTCGGTCTCGAAGTCCTGCTGCATCTGCGCGAGCTCGGTGCGCACGATCCACACAGCGCCCACGGCGGTGAGGGCCAGCCATGCCAGCCACCAACCACCTTGCGCGCGCAACCACTGTTTCATGGCGCGGATTGTGCCCGGCGCGGCGAAGTCATCCGCTTGGCCGAAAATGCGGCACCAGCCATGGCCGACGTACAGGACTCCCTCTTTCCCGATCTTCCGCGTCCCGAGGACGCACCTTCGGCCGCGCCGCCGCCCGCCGAACCAGCCGAGAAGAAGAAGCCGCGCACGGCGACTGTCGAGCCCGCGCCCACCGATCCGGAACTCGTGGAACTGGCCGCCGCATTGCCGCCCACGCTGCGGCTCGGCACCTCCTCGTGGAGCTACCCCGGCTGGGCCAACCTTGTCTGGGACGGCGAATACGCCGAGACCGTGCTCTCGAAGAACGGCCTCTGCGCACTCGCGAAGCACCCGCTGTTCCGCACCGTGAGCGTGGACCGCAACTTCTACCGCGCCCTCACCGCCAGCCAGTACGCACGCTACGCAGCCATGGTGCCGGACGACTTCCGCTTCATGGTGAAGGCGCCCAGCCTCGTGACCGATGCCACCGTGCGCGACGAAAGCGGCCGCGGCATGCAGGCCAACCCGGTATTCCTCAGCAGCGAGATCGCGCGGCAGGAGTTCGTGCAACCCGCCCTCGAGGGCCTGGGCCATCGCATCGGCGTGCTGGTGTTCCAGCTGAGCCCGATTCCGGGACACATCCTGGCCGACCAGCCCGCGCTGCTGGCGCGCATCGCGGCAATGCTCGAATCGCTGCCCGATATTTCGTCGACCGCGCCCGATGCGGTGATCGCCGTCGAGGTGCGCGACCCGCAGCTGCTGAACCCCGCCTTTGCCGAAATGCTGCGCAGCGTGGGCGCCACCTTCTGCATGGGCCTGCACGCCAAGATGCCACCCATCGAAGAGCAGCTGCCGATGCTGCGCGCCATGTGGCCCGGTCCGCTGGTGTGCCGCTGGAACCTGCACCGGCGCCACGGCCGCTTCGGCTACGAAGACGCGGAAAAGCTCTATGGTCCCTTCGACAAGATCGTCGACCCCGACCCGGAAACCCGCGCCGCGCTCGCCAAGGTGATCGCGGGCACCACCCGCGCGGGCCAGAACGCCTTCGTCACCGTGAGCAACAACGCCGAAGGCTGCGCGCCGCTGACGATCGCGCAGCTGGCGCGCGACATCCTGGCCTTAGCGCCGCGCTAGCCGATGTTCTGCTTCGCGGCGACCGTCATCTCCACCTCTACCGTCGCGTTCTTCGGCAGCGCGTAGACGCCGACCGCCGTGCGCACATGCACGCCGGCCTCGCCGAAAACGCGGTGCAGCAGGTCGGAGGCGGCGTCGGCCACTTCACTCTGCTGGGTGAAATCGGCCGTGCACTGCACGAACACGCCGACGCGCAGGACCTTTTCCACCGCATCGAGCGAGCCAAGCGCGCGCCGCAGCAGCGCGAGGCTGCGCAATGCGCAGATCTGCGCGCCCTCGCGCGCCTTGTCCAGCGACACCGCATCGCCCACACGGCCCGTGACCACCACCGTGGTGCCCACGCGCGGCACCTGGCCGCTGAGATAGATGGTTCGGCCGTCGCGCACCAGCGGCACGTAGTGGCCGCCGGCAATGATCTCGCCCTCGAAGCTGTGGCCCAGCTCGGCGGCAATCTGGTCGGCGATCTGATCCCGGGTCTTTTCTGCTGTCATTTCGATTCCGTGAAAGGGAGTGCCATTGTCGTCAGCGCCTGCGAGACGAAACAGATACAGAAGGCGCCGATGCGAGGCAGAACAGAAGGCGAAGGCCCCTTCAAGCCGCCTCGGGCCACCGGCCCAACACTTCGTGCACGCCCTCGCCCACGTGGCTGTCGATCAGCACCAGCGAGCCTGCGGACCACCGGACCGGTGTTTCGAGCGCGTGCCTTTCCAGCTTGCGCCGCGCGTAGGCCAGCGTCATGTGCGGCGTGAAGGAGCGCGCGGGCTTCAGGCCCGCATCGGCGAGTGCTTCGCCCAGGCGCTGCCTGAAAGCCTTGAGCGCTCCGACGCCCTCCTCGTCGTCGGAGCACAGCGCGAGCGCGCCCTTGGCGAAGCTCATCGCCTTCTCGAAGACGATGTCGAATGCGGGAGGCGGCACCGAGGCGGCCGCCTTCGAGGCCTGCTCGACCTTGTCGGCCGGCACCTCCTCGTACTCGCCCAGGTCGAAGAGCGTGACGTGCAGGCGGGGCTTCGCCACCAGTGTTCCTTTCAGTGCGTGCTGCGAGTTCATGCGCTCGCCGAGCGCGGCGATCAAGGCGGCGTCCTGCCGGCCAGGAAGAATTGCGAAGAAGAGAGAGTGCCCGGGTGCCGCAGCCTTGTCGCGACGCACCTTGCTCCGAGGGCGTGGCAGGGGTTTGGGCGGAGGCTCGATACCGGGAAGAAGAAGCTGATCTGACATGCCTCGATCATCGCCCATGGCATGCGCTCTTCATCTGCTCTTATATGGACGCCTCCCAAGTTGCAAGCGCTCGGTGTTTCGGCTGCATCGGTCGAGCTGCAGTCTTATATCCGGCCTGTTCGCGCAGGCTCTTATTCGCCCGCTGGCCCTGATGGGATTCGCTGAGAGGTGCCTTTTCTTCTGAACGAGCTTCGAGCTCCAGAGCAGATTCAGGCTTCGCCTCTCCCGGTCCAACCTATTCAGCCATCACACCATTTCGCGCCGCCTAACCATCGTCCAGAGCCACAGCGTCATGCTGCCGCTTGCCGGGGTTCCGGGATGTAATGTCTGCCATGCGCGAGCAATGCCCAGATCGTGCGCGCGAGCTTGTTGGCCAGCGCGACGACTGCAACATTCCATGGGCGCTCGCGCATCAATCTCTGCAGCCAGGGTGACTGCTCCTTCTGACGCGCCATGACCGCTCGGGCACAGTGAATCACCATGGTGCGAAGGTAGGAATTTCCTTGCTTGCTGATATTCAGGATGCGCACATGCCCCCCAGTGCCGCTGTGCCGGGGTACTACCCCGAGCCAAGCGGCGAACTCTCGACCTGAGCGAAACTCCTTTGCGTCGCCAACGGCAGCGACTATCGAGGTCGCGGTCAGCAGTCCGACCCCAGGCACTTCGATCAGCCGCTCGCACCGCTCGTCCGAACGCCTGAAGGCATCGAGTTTGCGCTCTATCGCCTCAACCCGTTCGGAGAGCCGCACGATCAGCTGGTACTGGTCGTGAAACGCGTCTATCACCATGGCCGGAATCTTGTTCTCCAGGCCAGCAAAGGCTTCCGGCAAGCGCTTCACGCACCAGTGTCTGCCTTCCGGAAGATCGATCCCCAATTCATAGAACGCCGCTCGCAGTTGATGCAGTTGTGCAGTTCTGGCTTTGACCAAGCCATCTCTCATCGTGTGCAATGCCAAGATCGCCTGCTGCGCCTCGGTCTTCACCGGCACAAAGCGCATCTCAGGGCGTTGCGCTGCCTCCCAGATTGCGCGAGCATCGGCAGCATCGTTCTTGTTCCCCTTGACGAAGGGCTTCACAAACTTCGTGGCGATGAGCCGCACTTCGTGACCAAGACTGCGCAGTTGGCGCGCCCAGTGATGCGAGCTCCCACATGCTTCTATCGCCACAACGCTGCGCTGACGGTTGGCAAAGAAAGGAAGCATCTCGGCTCGCTTGAGCTTCAGCTTCGTGATCTCGCCGGTCTCGGGGTCGACCGAGTGCAATTGAAAGAAGCGCTTGGCAATGTCCAGTCCAATGACAGCGAGCATGGCGGTCTCCATGGTTGGGTTGAACCTCCATCGTCATCGAAAAAGACCTGGGAGGCGTCCATGCCATCCTCAGCAAGCGACAAGCACTCCTTCAGGCTGCGTTTCGAGAATCGACTCACGCTGGCGGCACTGCGGCAATCAACGCACGGCACCCGCCTGTCGATCGATCTCAATCAACCATCCAACCAGGAATTTCATCTTGACGAAAACGCAAGCCTGCACCGCCCTCGCAACAGCCTTTCTGCTCTGCACCGCCTCCATGGCCGCGAGCGCCGCCGGCCCCAACCAGGACAGCGGAATCTATGTGGGCGGTGCCATCGGCCGCTCGAGCTACAGCCTCTCGTCGTCCAACCGCGTGCCCGTGCCGTGGGGCGGCGAAAAGAGCAGCAAGGCCGGCACCGCCTACAAGCTGTACGGCGGCTATCGCCTGACGGAAACCTTCGGCGTGGAAGCTGGCTACGCGCGCCTAGGCCGCGTGAGCCAGTGGAGCTCGAACGGCGCCTACTCCCGCCTTCAGGCCGGCACCGGCCAGGTCTTCTACGCGGCCGCCACCGCCCGCCTGCCGCTGGGCGAATCCTTCGCCCTCAACGGCCGCCTGGGCATCGCGCGCGGACGCATCTCCGGCGACAACAACTGGGTGCTGCCCGGCCAGCGCATCTCGGGCAGCTCGACCGGCATGATGGTCGGCTTCGGCGCCGAATACCGGATGACGCAGAACCTGTCGATCACCGCGGACTACGACTACTTCGGCAAGCTGTCGAAGCAGGCGAAGGGCGGGATGGTGACGGTGGGTTTGAAGGCGAGCTTCTGAGTCTCGGCTTCGTGCTGCATCGGCGCATCGTGCAGACCCGGCGCCGATTCGCGCCGGCTACCACTGGTAGCCGGCCTGCACCCTTGCGCCGACCTGCGCGCCGGAACCGGTGGCGACCGAGAGCCCGCCTCCCAACTGCCAGCGGTCGTCGAGCTGGTACGCGAAGCCCACGCCGAGCGCGCTCTGGCCCGCATAGTGGGCTGCCGCGGCACCGACCCAGCGGCGGCCGGCCTGCAGCGTCGGCACCGAAGGCATCGCCATCGCCTGGGCGATGCCGCGCGCCGCGAAGTCGCGCACACCCTGCACCTGCGCGCCGAGCTGCGCGTTCGCGCGCTCCAACTGCGAGAGATTGACCGCGTCGGTGGGCAAGGTGCCCGGTGCCACGTTGACGATCTGGCGCGGCGCCGTCGCGCTGCCCACGCTCACCGTGGAAGCGCGGTCGGCCACCGAGCCCTGCCCCAGGGCCACCGATTCGGGTGCCAAGGCCCTGGCGTTCGCACCCAATGCCACCGCATTGACACCGCTGGCCAGCGAGGCCGCACCGATGGCCGTGGTCGGGTCGGCCAGCGCGCGTGCGCCGTCGCCGATGGCGAGCGAGCCCGCATGGAGCGCCTGCGCATCGCGGCCGATGGCCTGTGCGCCGTCGCCCTGCGCCG
The DNA here is from genome assembly GCF_056867935.1 of Variovorax sp. TLI9-5A. NCBI lineage: Bacteria > Pseudomonadati > Pseudomonadota > Betaproteobacteria > Burkholderiales > Comamonadaceae > Variovorax > Variovorax sp. TLI9-5A. The sequence continues at coordinate 3,823,455 of NZ_CP200310.1, forward strand.
AGGCGCCGATGCCCACTGCGACGGCCCCCATGCCGCTGGCGCTGGCCGCCGCCTGCCCGGGAACCGAGCAGCGCAGCGCCCCGCCGTTCACCGTGCACACGCCGAGCTGGCCGTTGACCACGGCCTGCAGCTGCACCGACTGCTCCTGGATCTGCGTCGTGTGCGTCTGAAGCTGCTGGGTCATGTCGATCACCTGCGCGCCCTGGTTGGTCGCGAGGGTCAGGGCCTGCTCGGCGGTGGTGCGCACGCCGAACAGCTGCGCCCCGTTGACGGCATCGGTCGATGTGGCGCTGACGTCTCCGGCAACGACGCCGCTGATCCGCCCGGCATTGACGATGCCTGCCCCGCGGTTGTCGATGCCGCCGTGCGTGACCAGCCGGCCGCCCACCGCCGCATCTCCACCGACGGACAAGGCGCCGGCACTGACCTGGCCGCTGGCCTCGATGCCCGCGACATTGGTCAGCGTGCGCTGGTTGCCCGGGGAACCGAAGGACACCACGTTGCTGCGCCCTCCATCGTTGCTCTGGGCGCCGATGGCCACCGAGTTCTGGCCGCTGGCGGTGCTCAGCACGCCCAAGGCCATGGAACGCACGCCGCTGGCCCATGCGTTGCGTCCCAGCGCCAGTGCGCCATCGGCGCTGGCCAGGCTGGCATAGCCCAGCGCCATCGCACCGTCGCCGGAAGCGCGCGAGGCCGAACCCAATGCCACGCTGCCGTAGCCACCCGCATCGCTGTCGGCACCAACGGCGGTGCTGCGCTCGTCGCGCGCCTTGCTGTTGACGCCGAAGGCGCTGGAGCGCACGCCGCTCGCCTGGCTGTCATTGCCCACCGCGACAGCGCGCTCCTCGCTGGCGGCGCTGTCCGCACCGATCGAGACCGCCTCCACGGCCGAGGCCGCGCTGCGGTAGCCAAGCGCGACCGACGACTCCCCGCTCGCCTTGGCGACATTGCCCACGGCGAGGGCCGAGCCTGCGCTTGCTTCTGTGAATGAGCCGATCGCGGTGGCCGAATTCGCGCTCGCGTTGCTGCGCAGGCCGATCGCGGTCGCGCCGTTGCCCGCGGCCTGTGCCCGGATGCCGTAGGCCGACGCATTGCTTCCGGAGGCCGTTGCCGAGCGCCCGATGGCCGTATTGCCTGAAGTGAGGTCGATCCCGGCCTGCGACTCGGCACCGCCGGCGATGTTGCTCTGGCAGTCGGCCTGCACCACATCGCGCGCCGTGCTGAAGCCGGAATAGGCACCTTCGTCTCGGCTGCTGTAGAGCGTGCCGCCAGGGCACACGTTGGGATTGAGCACCTGCGCCTGAACGGCAGGGGCCGCGCAGATGCCCAGGGCGCAGAGCAACCGCACTGCCGGCATCAGGCGCTGTGATGGATGGGGTTTCATGGTCTGTTCTCCTCGCTCTCGCGGCGCTGGAGGCCGCCCGGGCGATGCTGCCGGTGCAGCGCGCCCGGCCCGTACCATGCTTTGTGGTAGCCTGCGGCGCCCCGGCCGGCAAGCCCCGCCCGGCCCGCCCTCCGATCGCGACCCGCGTGCCATGCCCTCCCGGACACCACCCTCCGATCCCGACGCCCTCCCCACCCGCTCCGCCGGCGGAACCGAGCCGCTGTCGCTGCTGCGCCTGGCCCGCACCACCGGCAGCGAACGCTTCCAGCACGAGTTGCTGCGCCGCCTGCTCGGCGAATTCCGCGCCGACCACGGCGCCATCAACACCTGGCATCCGCGCAGCTTCGTCTCGTCGGTGGGCATCGGCTACGACCTGGATGCGATGAGCGAGCAGTGGAACCGGATCAACGGCGCCGAGCTGGACTTCATCACCTTCGCCATGCGCGCACAGCCCGAGCAGGCCGCATTCGCCAACGACGACGACCCGCGCTGGAAGAAGACGCCGCCGGCCTGGCGCGAATTCCTGTCGAGCCATGGCATCGTTCACCAGATGGGCGTGGCGATTCCCTTCGAAGGCAGCGAGACCTTCGTGCACCTGTATCTCAACCGAGGACCCGGGTCGCCGCTGCACACCGAGCGCGACGCGCGCGCGCTGACCGCCCTCGCACCGCAGATCCGCGAGTCGCTTCTGGTCAATCGCCTCTACGCCCACGCTCGCCAGGGCCTGGACGAGGAGTCGCGGCCGCTGGCTCTCACCGATGCGCAGGGCTGGGTGTTGTTCGCCAACCGCTCCTTCTGCGCCGCGTGGCCGGCGCTCGCCACGCTGGCGGGGGCGACCTCCCCGCGCCTGCCGCAGGCCTGGCTTTCAGGCCAGCGCGCGGCACTGCGGCAGCTGGAGGCTGGCGGGTGGTCGATCGAGGTCGCAAAGGACGAAAGCGGCCTGCGCGTCGCACTGAGCCGCCGCACGGCGCGCGACGGCATCGCCGCGTTGACCCCACGGCAGGCCGAGATCGCGCGGCTCTACTGCATGGGACATTCGGGCAAGGACATCGGGCTTCGACTCGGCCTGTCCCCGGCCACGGTGCGGGTGCACCTGCGCAACGCCTACAGCCGCGCTGGCGTCGGCAGTCGGGCCGCGCTGCGGGCCTGGCTGGGCCTCTGAGGCGGAGGGACACGAGGGTTCGAGATGCCGACCCGGTCGTCGGATGGCTCGCCGCGACAAGGTGATGATGCGGCAGCCACCGGCACCGGTAGAAGGGGCACGGCTCAAGGCCATGCAGAGCGCAACTCGATAATGCCGGCACTACTCCCAGCGCACTCCTTAACAGCATGAATCTCTCCGTCGCAGACCTCACGGCGTTCATAGAAATCGTGCGCAGCGGGAGCATCAGCCGTGCTGCGCAGCATCTGGGCGTCACCCAGCCCTCGGTGTCCAAGGCGATACGCCGGCTCGAAGACGAGGTGGGCGTGCAGTTGCTCGAACGGGGGCTGCACGGTGCACGTTTGACGGCCGAGGGCGAAATGTTCCTGGAAGCCGCTCGACGTTTCGAGCTGCAGCGCTTCGATCTCACGCGCGCCGCCTCCGAACTTCGCGCGCGACATGCCGGTCTGCTGCGCCTCGGCATCACCAGCCCGGCAGCCGACAGCGTCGCGGTGATGGCCGCCGCCGAGATGGTGCGCAAACGCCCCGGCATGAGGCTGCGCCTTCGCATCGGCAAGTCCGACGCGCTCGATGCGGCAGTCGACGACGGCGAGATCGATCTGGCGGTCGTGCCCTCCTACAAGGGCCAGTCGTTGCAGAGCACGCAGCTCCAGCTCGGCGAGGACCACATTCGCGTGGTGGTGCGGCTGGGGCATCCGCTGACGAAGAAGCCGGTCGTCGGCTTGAACGACCTCACGCCCTATGCGTGGGTGATGGCGCCCCCGCAAAGTGCGGCGCGCAGGCACTTCTTTGCCATCTTCGAACGCAACGGCGTGCCCCTGCCGAGCGTGGCAGTCGAGACCGAATACACCTCCGAGGCGGCAATGGGGATCCTCGCTTCAACCGACCTCCTGAGCATCGTGCCCGACTCGGTGCTGCGCAGCTGGCTGGGCAAGGCAGTGCCGCTGAACATTCCCGAACTCGTTGTGAACCGGACGCTGGTGCTTCTGTCGCGCCCGGGCGCAAGATGGTCGCCGCTGATGACGGACTTTCGCGAGCTGGTGTCGTCGTACCGTCCGAAGGGCCATTCCCCCGACGAATGAAACTGTGCGCGTGACGGACTGATTCTGGCGTGGATCTGGCAGTGCAATGGGAGTCTTCCAATTGCAAAGAAGCCATCCATGTCATTGCCAAACATCATCCTGATCGTCGCCGACAACCTGGGTTGGGGCGAACTCGGCTGCTACGGCGGCGGCGCGTTGCGCGGCGCACCCACGCCACGCATCGACCAGCTGGCCCGCGAGGGCCTGCTGCTTCAGAACTTCAACGTCGAGAGCGACTGCGTGCCCACGCGCTCGGCGCTGATGACCGGGCGCCATCCCATCCGCACCGGGTGCCTGCAGTCCGTTCCACCGGGCATGCCGCAGGGGCTCACGCGGCGCGAGATCACGCTCGCGCAGCTGCTGTCGTCGCGCGGCTATGCCACCGCGCACTACGGCAAATGGCATCTCGGCGACATCGAAGGCCGCTACCCCTCGGACCGCGGCTTCGACGAGTGGTACGGCATTCCGCGCACCACGGACGAGAGCCAGTTCACTTCCACCACCGGCTTCGACCCGAGCGTCGTCGACCTGCCCTACATCATGGAAGGCCGCTGCGGCGAGCCCTCGCGCCAGGTCAAGGTCTACGACCTCGAATCGCGCCGCGCCATCGACGAAGAACTCGTTGCGCGCTCATGCGATTTCATGCGCCGGCACGGCGAGGCCGGCCGGCCGTTCTTCCTGTACCTGCCCATGGTGCACCTGCACTTCCCCACGCTGCCGCACCGCGACTTTGCCGGTCGCACGGGCAATAGCGACTTCGCCGACTCCATGGCCGAGATGGATCACCGTGTCGGCCAGGTCATCGACGAGGTCGAGCGCCTGGGGCTGGCGGACGACACGCTGTTCATCTTCTGCAGCGACAACGGCCCCGAGTTCCGCGCGCCCTATCGCGGCACGGCCGGCCCATGGCGCGGCACGTACCACACGGCCATGGAAGGCAGCCTGCGCGTGCCCTTCATTGCGCGCTGGCCAGGGCGGATCGAGCCAGGCCGCATCAGCAACGAGATCGTGCATGTGACGGATGTATTCGCAACGCTGGCGAAGGTCGCGGGCGCCGAGATTCCTGCGGACCGTCCGATCGATGGCCTCGATCAATTGCCCTTCCTGCGTGGAGAGCAGGCCAAATCGGCGCGCGAGGGCTTCCCCTTCTTCATCAAGAACGAGTTGCGCGCACTGAAATGGCGCGACTGGAAGCTGCATTTCTATTGGGAGCCCGAAGTCAACGAGGGCAAAGGCAAGCTCGAGTCGCCCTACCTGTTCAACATCATTCGCGACCCCAAGGAGGAAACCGATGTGCTGGTCTTCAACACCTGGGTGATGGGGCCGATGCTGCGAATGCTGAAGGCCTTCAACGACAGCTGCCTGCAGTTTCCGAACACACCGCCAGGTGCCGCCGACTGAGCGCGCCACTTCCTTCCCTCTTTCACGCACATCGTTCCAACTGGAGAGTTGCTCATGCCCTCGCACATTTCACGCCGTCTTCTCGTCGTTGCTGGCCTTGCCAGTTGCTTGTACTTGCACCCAGCCCTGGCACAGGAAAAGCCCTGGCCGACGGCGAAGCCCATCACGTGGATGGTGGGCTTCGTGCCCGGAGGCTCGGTCGACGTGATCACGCGCGTGATCGCCAAGGCCGTGTCCGAGAAGATCGGGCAGTCCATCGTCATCGAAAACCGGCCCGGTGCGTCGGGCGCGTTGGCGCTGCAGGCAGTGGCTCGTGCACCCAGGGACGGCTACATGCTCGTGACCATTCCCGGCCCGGTGCTCTACGGCCAGCGCCAGCCGGAAATCGGCAAGGAGCTCTCTGCTGTCGCGTTGATGTCGCAGGGCCCGATCGTGCTGGTCGGCAAGAAGGAAGGAGCGCCGGGCAACCTCTCCGAACTGATTCAAGCCATGAAGAAGACGCCTTCGCAATGGAACTTCGCGAGCTCGGGGACCGGCACCGGCCAACACCTGGCGGGCGAACTGTTCAACAGCATGGCAGGCACCGAGATGGTCCACATCCCCTACAAGGGCGGCGGCCAGGCGGTGACGGACATCATCGGCGGCCAGACCAGCCTGGGCATGCTGGGCGTGACTCCCGTGCTCGCGCACATCAAGTCGGGCCAGCTCAAGGCCTACGCGGTGACGACGACCTTCCGCATACCCAGCCTGCCCGATGTGCCGACGATGGAAGAGGCCGGCCTCAAGGGCTATGAAGCGACGCAGTACTTCGTCGCGGCGGTCCCTTCAGGTGTCGATGCGCGCATCGTCTCGCGGCTCAATGCCGCCATCGAGGAGTCCAGCCGCACACCCGAGGTGGTGGCTGCGCTGGACGCAGGCGGTCAGGTGGCCGGCAAGCTTTCTCCTGCGGAGACACAGAAATTCGTCGTGAAGAGCCTCGCGAAATTCGACGCGGTGGCGAAGAAGGCCAACATCACGCTCAATTGAGGCTGGTCGGCGACGCGCCCAGCACACGCCGGTTCCGCCAAACCTCACGGAACCCTTCACTCCCACTCGATCGTCGCCGGCGGCTTGCTCGACACGTCGTAGGTCACTCGGTTGATGCCGCGCACCTCGTTGATGATGCGGCCCGACACCTTCTTGAGCAGCGCGTACGGCAGCTCGGCCCAGTCGGCGGTCATGAAGTCGCTGGTCTGCACGGCGCGCAGCGCGACCACGTAGTCGTAGGTGCGGCCGTCGCCCATCACGCCCACGCTCTTGACGGGCAGGAACACGGTGAAGGCCTGGCTCGTGAGGTCGTACCAGGTCTTGCCGGTGGCTTCGTCGGTGAAGTTGCGCAGCTCCTCGATGAAGATCGCGTCGGCGCGGCGCAGCAGGTCGGCGTATTCCTTCTTCACTTCGCCGAGGATGCGCACGCCCAGGCCGGGGCCGGGGAACGGGTGGCGATACACCATCTCGGGCGGCAGGCCGAGGGCCACGCCGAGTTCGCGCACTTCGTCCTTGAACAGGTCGCGCAGCGGCTCGAGCAGCTTGAGGCCCAGCTGTTCGGGCAGACCGCCCACGTTGTGATGGCTCTTGATGGTGACGGCCTTCTTGCTCTTGGCGCCGCCCGACTCGATGACGTCGGGGTAGATGGTGCCCTGCGCCAGGAAGGTCGCGCCCTTGTGACCTCCGTCGCCGGCCTTGAGCTTGGCTGCTTCCTGCTTGAACACGGTGACGAACTCTCCGCCGATGATCTTGCGCTTGGCTTCGGGATCGCTCACGCCCGCGAGCTTGCCGAGGAAGAGATCGCTGGCGTCGACGCGGATCACCTTCGCGTGCAGCTTGCCTTCGAACATCTCCATGACCATGTCGCCCTCGTTCAGGCGCAACAGGCCGTGGTCGACGAACACGCAGGTCAGCTGGTCGCCGATGGCGCGGTGGATGAGCGCGGCGGCCACGCTCGAATCGACGCCGCCCGAGAGGCCGAGGATGACTTCCTCATCGCCCACCTGCTCGCGGATCTTCTCGACGGCTTCGGCAATGTGGTCGCGCATGACCCAATCGGGCTTGGCGCCGCAGATGCCGAGCACGAAGCGCTCGAGGATCGCCTTGCCCTGCATGGTGTGCGTCACTTCGGGGTGGAACTGCAGCGCGTAGTAGCGGCGCGCCTCGTCGGCCATGCCGGCGATGGGGCAGCTGTCGGTGCTGGCCATGAGCTTGAAGCCCGGCGGCAGCTCGGTGACCTTGTCGCCGTGGCTCATCCACACGTTGAGCATGCCGTGGCCTTCGGGCGTGGTGAAGTCGGCGATGTCCTTCAGCAGCGCGGTGTGGCCGTGGGCGCGCACGGCCGCGAAGCCGAACTCGCGCTTGTGGCCGCCCTCGACCTTGCCGCCGAGCTGATGCGCCATGGTCTGCATGCCGTAGCAGATGCCGAGCACGGGCACGCCCAGGTCGAACACGGCCTGCGGGGCCTTGTCGGTGGTTTCCTCGTACACGCTGGCATGGCTGCCGGAGAGGATCACGCCCTTGAGGTGGCCGTCAGCGGCGTATTCGCGCACCCATTCGTCGGTGACGTCGCAGGGATGTACTTCGCTCAGCACGTGTGCTTCGCGCACGCGGCGTGCGATGAGCTGCGTGACCTGCGAGCCGAAATCGAGGATGAGGATCTTGTCGTGTTGCATGGCGAAAGGACTCAGAGCGTTGAAATGTCGAGCAGCTTCACTCCCGCCTGGGGAGCAGCCTGGATGAGTTGCTCGTCGAAGGTGGCGAGCGGCAGATTGAGGGACTTGGCGAGCCAGAGATAGCCCGCGTCGTAGAGCGAGATGCCGGCGTCGATGGCCACTGCGAGCACGGCCTTGTGCTGGGCCGGCGCGAGTTCGTGCAGCTCGACGCGGTGGCGGATGGCATCGAGCACGCTCCACAGCCCTTCGACGGCGTACGAGGGAATGCGGCCGCTGCGCACGCCGTTGGCGAGGATGTTGGCGCACTCCCATTGCCAGGCGTTGGGCGCCTGCGGCTCGACCTCGTCGCGGCGGATGGCGGCGTAGAGCCTGCGGGTATGTTCGCTGGCCATGTCGGGCAGCAGCCAGGCGGCTGTGACCGAGGCGTCCATGACGAAGGCCGTCATTGCTGGCGCCCTTCGTCGAGCAGGGCACGCGGCAGCGGGCCTGGTTGGATGGTGGCGTGGAGCGCGTCGATCTGGCCCAGCTCGCGCTCGATCTGCTCGTCGGTGATGACCGGCTTGCGGCGCACCGGCAGCATGCGCACGACTTCCTTGCCGTGGCGGGTGATGCGAACCTCCTCGCCCCTTTCGACCGAGTCGATCAGGGCCGAGAAGTTGTTCTTGGCTTCAGCGATGCCGATGGATTGCATTTGGGCCAGAAATCTTGAATCTGGCCCAAATTTTAATCCTGATCTGGCCTGACTTTCAAGGTCTGGCCAGATTGGGCTTACTCCGCCCTGTAGTTTGGTGCTTCCTTCGTGATCTGCACGTCGTGGACGTGGCTCTCACGAATGCCGGCCGTGGTGATCTCGACGAACTCGGCCTTGTTCTTCATGTCCTCGATGGTCGCGCAGCCGCAGTAGCCCATGCTGGCGCGCACGCCGCCGGCCATCTGGTAGACGATGGAGACGATCGAGCCCTTGTAGGGCACGCGGCCTTCGATGCCCTCGGGCACCAGCTTGTCGGTGTTGGGGTTGCCGGTGGTCGATTCCTGGAAGTACCGGTCGGCGCTGCCCTGCTGCATCGCGCCGATGGAGCCCATGCCGCGGTAGCTCTTGTAGCTGCGGCCCTGGTACAGCACGATTTCACCCGGCGCCTCTTCGGTGCCGGCGAACATGCTGCCCATCATGACGGTGCTGGCGCCGGCCGCGATGGCCTTGGCGATGTCGCCCGAGTAGCGCACGCCGCCGTCCGAGATCAGCGGAATGCCCGTGCCCTGCAGCGCGGTGGCGACGCTGTCGACCGCCATGATCTGCGGCACGCCCACGCCGGCCACGATGCGGGTGGTGCAGATGGAACCGGGGCCGATGCCGACCTTGACCGCATCGGCGCCGGCCTCTGCCAGCGCACGGGCGGCATCGCCGGTGGCGATGTTGCCGCCGATCACGTCGACCTGCGGATAGTTCTTCTTGACCCAGCGCACGCGCTCGATCACGCCGGCGCTGTGGCCGTGGGCGGTATCGACCACGATGGCGTCGACGCCTGCCTTCACCAGCGCCTCGACGCGTTCCTCGGTACCGTCACCCACGCCGACCGCCGCGCCCACGCGCAGGCGGCCGTTGGCGTCGCGCGCGGCGTTGGGGAAGCTGGTCTGCTTGGTGATGTCCTTGACGGTGATGAGGCCCTTGAGCTCCCAGTCGCCGTTGATGACGAGCAGGCGCTCGAGCTTGTGCTTGTTAAGCAGCGCCTTGGCTTCGGCGAGCGTGGTGCCGTCGGGCACGGTGATCAGCTTTTCGCGGCGCGTCATGATCTCGCTGACGGGCACGTCGTAGCGGCTCTCGAAGCGCAGGTCGCGGCCGGTGACGATGCCGACCACCTTGCCGGCGTCGACCACCGGGAAGCCCGAGATGCCGAGCTGGTCCGACAGCGCCATCACCTGGCGCACCGAGTGCGTCGGCGTGATCACCACCGGATCGCGCAGAACGCCCGACTCGTAGCGCTTCACCCGGGCCACTTCTGCGGCCTGCTGCTGAGCGGTGAGGTTCTTGTGCACGATCCCGATGCCGCCTTCCTGCGCGATGGCGATCGCGAGGCGGGCTTCGGTCACGGTGTCCATGGCCGCAGAGACGAGCGGCAGGTTCAGCGTGATGTTGCGGGAGAGTTTGGTCGCGAGGGAGGTGTCCTTGGGCAGGACCTGGGAGAACGCTGGCACCAACAACACGTCGTCGAAGGTGAGCGCTTTGCCGAGAAGGCGCATGGGTGAAGCTCCAAAAGACGGATTGTAACGAGGCCGCCAATGGGTTTGCCGGCGCAGGCAATTAACGATCGTTGCAAAACCACCCAACCCGGATGTTGCAAAAAGTAAGGCCCGGCTAAACTTCAGGGATGAAATTCGTGCACTGGCTGGTACTGGGATGTGTCGTTGCGCTACCGCTTTCGGCGAGCGCCCAATGGCAATGGCTCGACAAGAACGGCAAGAAGGTCTTCAGCGATCAGGCGCCACCGCCCGATGTGCCCGAGAAGAACATCCTGCGCCGCGTCGGGCCGCCCCCGACGGCGCGCTCCACCGCCAACCCGAACGTCGACGCACCGCCCCCGGCGGAAGGTGTCGCCGACACCCCTGCCGCCGCGCCGAAGGCCGCGACCGCACCCAAGCCCGCTGGCGTCGACAAGGAACTCGAGGAAAAGACCAAGAAGGCCGAAGCCGAGCAGAAGGCCAAGCAGGCTGCGGAAGAAGCCAAGGTCGCGAAGGCCAAGGCCGACAACTGCGCCCTCGCCCGCCAGAGCAAGGCCACGGTCGACAGCGGCATCCGCCTCGCGAAGGTCAATGCCAAGGGCGAGCGCGAGATCATGGATGACACCGCCCGCGCCGCCGAGCAGAAGCGCATTCAGGACTTGATCAACAGCGACTGCAAGTAGCCGCAGTCACGCCGTCAGTAACCGGCCTTGCCGCCCTTTCGGCGGTTGGCGAACAGGCCGGTTCCCCGCGCGCCCTGGCGCTGGAAGCGCTCCCGGCGCGCCACCTTCGGATCGACCGTGAGCGGACGGCACAGCTCGACGCGGTCGCCGTCCTTCAGCGCCTGGTCCCACTCGACCGCCTTGCCCCAGATGCCCGGCGTCAAGGCGTGACGCCAATCGAGATCTGGAAAGCGCAGGGACAGATCACTGGCCTTCACCGCATCGACCAGTGTCGCCCCGGACGGCAGGCTCAACACCTGCTCGAACACCTCGCGCGGCGCGGGCGAGCAGCTCAGCGTGACCTCGATCGTCATCGCAGGGGTCAAGACGAGCCGTAGACCTGCTCGGCGCGCTTGACGAAGGCCTCGACCAGGCTGGAGGCGATGGTGTCGAACACGGGGCCCACGAGCGCCTGCAGGGCGAAGTTGCTGAAGCCGTAGCTCAGGTGCAGCTCGACGCGGCAGGCGCGCTCTCCCTGCTCGCCCACGGGCGTGAATTTCCACTTGCCGTCGAGGTTGGAGAACGGGCCGTCGACCAGCTTCAGCTGCACCTCGCGCCCCGGAACATGGGTGTTGCGGGTGGTGAAGCTCTGGTGCAGGCCGGCGAACGCCAGGCCGACTTCGGCCGTCATGCCGGCCTCGTCTTCCTCGATGACGCGCGACTTGTCGCACCACGGAAGGAACTGCGGATACTTGGCCACGTCGGTGACGAGCGCATACAACTCTTCGGCGCTGTACCAGATGAGGACGGACTTGTTGACTGTTTTCATAGAATCGGCACAGCGTGCGCGACGGATTGTATTGAAGCCATGCAGCCCCCATATTCCCGAGTCATGGCCACCAAAAAACAAGATACCTCCTCCCGCATCGCCGACAACAAGAAGGCCGCGTACAACTATTTCTTCGAAGAGCGCTTCGAGGCCGGCATGGTCCTGGAAGGCTGGGAAGTCAAGTCCCTGCGCGAAGGCAAGGTGCAGCTCACCGACGGCTACGTCGTGATCCGCAACGGCGAACTCTTCGTTCTGGGCTGCCAGATCAACCCGCTCAAGAGCGCTTCCACCCACGTGAACCCGGATTCGGTGCGCACCAAGAAGCTGCTGCTGAAGAAGGACGAAATCCGCCGCCTCATCGGCAAAGTCGAGCAAAAGGGCTACACGCTGGTGCCGCTCAACCTGCACTGGAAGGCCGGCAAGGTGAAGTGCGAGATTGCGCTGGCCAAGGGCAAGGCCGAGCACGACAAGCGCGACACCATCAAGGACCGCGAAGGCAAGCGCGAGGTCGAGCGCGCGATGAAGAGCCGCAACCGCTGAACTTTTTTTGCGGGGCGACGGAATAAAAGTCCGGCTGCGGGCGTTTGTGCGGTTGTCACCGGAATACCGGTGTCGCCAAACACAAGGAGTTTTTCCATGTCGCCTTTCCGTGCATCTTCCGCCGTTCTGCTCAGCGCCGCTCTCGCGCTCCCGGCCTTCGCCCAGCCCAAGCCCGCCGACGGCGCGCTCGTCGGCCCCAGCGGCATGACGCTCTACACCTTCGACAAGGACACAGCCGGCAGCGGCAAGTCGGTGTGCAACGGCGGCTGCGCCACCAACTGGCCGCCCTTCATGGCGGCCGATGGCGACAAGCCCAGCGGCGACTTCAGCATCGTCACGCGCGACGACGGCAAGAAGCAGTGGGCTGCCAAGGGCTGGCCGCTGTACTACTGGGCCAAGGACACGAAGCCCGGCGACAAGACCGGCGACGGCGTCAACGGCACCTGGAAGACCGCCAAGCCCTGACCAGCCAGCCACCCCATGGACGCCCGCCTGCTCGTAGAGCACATCCCGAGCCTGCGCCGCTACGCGCGGGCGCTCACGGGCAATGCCTGGGCGGCCGACGACCTGGTACAGGACACGCTGGAGCGCGCCTGCGGCAAATGGCGGCTGTGGGTGGTGGGCAGCGACCTGCGCGCCTGGCTCTTCACAGTCATGCACAACATCTTCGCGAGCCAGGTGCGTCGCACGCCGCCACCGCATGCCGTGGTGCCGCTCGACGACGTGGCGCACGAGGTGCAGGGCCTTTCCGATCCGGGCCGCGACCAGGGCACCGGCCTGGACCTGCAGCGCTGCCTGATGCAGTTGCCCGAAGAGCAGCGCGCCGTGCTGCTGCTGGTGACGCTCGAAGACCTGTCGTACGCCGAAGTCGCCAAGGTGCTGGGCGTTCCGGTCGGCACGGTGATGTCGCGCCTCTCGCGCGCCCGCGTCCGGCTGCAGGAGCTGATGGACGGCGCTTCGGCCCCGGCACGCCCCGGCCTGCGCCGTCTCAAGTGAACCAACCCGCCGCCGCAAGATCATGAACCGCCCCGCCCCGCCCCCTACCGACGACGAGCTGCACGCCTGGGTCGACGGCCAGTTGCCGCCGGACCGCCGCGATGCGGTCGAGGAAGCGATTGCGCGCGATCCCGCAGTGGCTGCCAGGGTCGCGGCATGGCATGCGCAGCGCGATGCACTACGCCGGCTGCACGGCGAACTGCTCGACGCGCCGATCCCAGCGCCGCTGATGGGCGCGCTCGATCGCAGCCAGGGCGGCTCGTGGACGCGCTGGGGCGGCCTGGCCGCCGGCCTGCTGGTGGCCTTCGCCGCCGGCTGGATCGGGAATGCGCAATGGGCCCAGTGGTCCGTGCCGCGCGCCGGCGCACAGCTGGCCCGCGCCCCCGCCCTGCGTGAATTCGTGCACGACGCCTCGGTGGCCCACGCCGTCTACGCACCCGAGAAACGGCACCCCGTCGAGGTGACCGCATCCGAGCAGCAGCACCTCGTCCAGTGGCTCTCAAGACGCCTCGACCGGCCGCTGAAGGTGCCCGACCTTTCCAGCCAGGGCTACACGCTGGTCGGTGGTCGCCTGCTGCCGGGCGAGACCGGCGCGCGCGCCCAGTTCATGTTCGAGGACGCCGCAGGCGAACGCGTGACGCTCTACGTCGGCACCCTCGACGCGCGTATTGCGGGCAACCCCGCCGCCAGCGAAACCGCCTTCCGCTTCGCCTCCGAGGGCCCCGTGCCGAGCTTCTACTGGGTCGACCAGGGCTTCGGCTACGCCATCGCCGGCAAGCTGCCACGCGACCTTTTGCTCAAACTTGCGACCCTCGCCTACCGCGATTTGTCTTGACGACCGCATAAACTGCCGGGTCGCGCAACCATCCTGCCGGCGCTTCGTCACCGGCTTCGTTTTCGCGATTTTTCAACCGAAGGAGAAACTGCATGAAATTGCTCAGCGCCTCGATCCTCGCGGCGGCCCTGCTTGCCGGCTGCGGCAGCATGTCCAACAAGACCGCAAGCGCACCCGACACGCCCACCCGCACCGCCGACGGCGTGCTGGTCGGACCGAACGGAATGACGCTGTACACCTTCACCAAGGACACCGCCGGTGCCGGCACCTCCGCCTGCAACGGCCAATGCGCCACCAACTGGCCTCCGCTGGGCGTGGCCGACGCCGCCAAGCCCATCGGCGGCTACACCATCATCATTCGCGAAGACGGCAAGCGCCAGTGGGCCTACAAGGGCTGGCCGCTGTACTACTGGGCCAAGGACGCCAAGCCCGGCGACAAGACCGGTGACGGCTTCGCGAACGGCTCCTGGAAGATCGCCCGTCCCTGATCGTCTTCGGACGACCTGACGCAGAAACGCCGGCTTTTGCCGGCGTTTTTCTTGCCGGTTTCCCCGGTACGGGGCCGGTGCCACTCACGGCAGAATGCCCGCATGACTCCCGATGCCAATCCGGACGCGTTCCGCGCCCTGCTGAACCAGGGCCTGATCAGTGACGCGCAGCACGACGCCGTGCTCACCCATCCCGAGACCGCCGCCCTCCCTCCGCTGCCGAGCCCGGCCCATGCGCTGGCCTGGATGCGCGTTCGCGGACTGCTCACCGAGGAAGAACAGAACGCCGCGCTGGACCGGATCGAGGACGACGCTCCTCATGCCGACGACGCTGCCGACACAGCCATCGACGCCGACGACCTCATCGAACTCGCGGAACAGGGCATCACGCGCGAGGCCATCGAGTCGCTCTACAGGGACGCCCTGATCGACGCCGAGACGCGCGACATGGCCCTGGTCGAAACGCCCGTCGTCGGCACGGTGCCCGCTTCTCCCGTCGCCACGCTGGCATGGCTCGCCACCGAAGGCCCGCTCGAGAGAGAGCGCTTCGACGCCCTGCGCGCCCAGGTCGCGGCAGAGCCGGCCTTCGCCACGGCCGTCGAGCGCGCACGCATCGTGGCCGGGGCGCAGGCTCTCATCGAGGCCGACGAGCAGGCCGTCAAGGCGTGGCAGGCGCGCACCAAACGCAGCAGCCGCATCGGCGCGCTGAAATTCGCCCTCGCTGTGGCCGTGATCGGCGGCGGGCTCGGCTGGTATGCCTTCGCCCCGGCCAGCGTGCCCGCCTGCGATGCCGCGTCCACACGCAAGACGCTCGACAGCCTCATGCGCCGCGTGAGCATGGACGTGCGCATGCGCCACCTCGATCCCAACGCCGGCACCGTGATCGAGACACCCACCGTCGGCAGCATGCGCGAAGTCGGCTATCGCAAGCCGGAGCGCATCCGCGGCTGCATGGCGGTCATGACGCAGGGCGACAGCAAGGAGCCGATGGCCTACACCATCGGCCCCGCGGAACCGAAGAGCGACGACATGGTCGTGCGCGGCGCGGACGTGGCCATCGTCGAGGCCCGCTTCGGGAATCTCGACGCCGATGGCAGGCCGCTCTACAACGCCGAGCCCATCGGCCGCGAGGCGATGGAAAAGGCCTTTCGAGAAGGCGCGGCGCCACTGGGCTCGGCGCGGATGGCCTCGGCCGCACGCATGCGCCCGCGCACCGATCCGGGCCTGGTGCGCAAAGACCCGAACCGCTCGCGCGAGATCGCCGAGATCGAACCGACCGGCCCCTGTCGCAAGCTGGAAGACGGTGCTGGCCACGCCTGCCCGCTGGTCGTCGAATACAACGACAGCCTGATGAGCGCTTTTTCCGGCGGCGACAGCTCGCTGCCGGTCAGGGGCGAATTCACCTTCGTGGAAGACGACGGCGGCGGCTGGCGCGTGGGCGACGACTTCGCACAGACCTTCATGCGCAAGGTGCTCGAAGCGCGCATGGGCAGCATGGGCGTTCCCGGCAGCCCCAGCCTGCAGCAATAGGCAGCGGAAAAGTCAGTGCGCGCCCGGCACCGCGGTGTCGGCGACCGTGGTGCGCCGTCCGCGCAGCGCCAGCAGTTCGTTGAAGACAAGAGCGCCGATCACCAGCACACCGCCAGCCAGCACGCTCGGAGCTGGCTCTTCGCCGGCGCCGATCCAGGCCAGCGCGATGCCGAAGATCACCTCCAGCAAGGCCAGCAGCGCGACCTCGGGCGCCTTCAGCACCTGGGCGCACAGCACCGAGAGCACGCACGGAATGGCGAGCTGGAACACGCCGAGGAAGGCCAGCAGCCCGAGATCGTGCGCGCTCGCACGGAACGGCCATGCCAATGGCAGCGTGAAGAGTGCCGTGATCACCGCGCCGATGAGCACCGCCGGCACGAGATCGATCTTGTGACCCTTCGCCTGCGCGTGCTGCACGACGGTCCAGTTCGCCGCGCCGGCCAATGGCACGCAGAGTGCGAGCAGCGTGCCGGCCAGCGAGCCGCCGCCCCCGTCCATCAACTGCGTGCCGTACATCCAGCCGATGCCCGCCCCTGCGACCACGATGGCCAGCCAGGTGCGCGCCGGCAGCCGGTGCCCGATGAAGAAGCGCGCCGCCAGCGCGGTGAAGAGCGGTCCGAGCGACATGGTGACGAGCACGCTGGCCGTAGAAGCCAGCGTCAGCGCGACCATGAAGGCCGTGAACATCACTGCCCAGCACACGCCGGAGATCCAGATTTCACGCCCGCCGCGGCGCAATTGGGAGAACACGGCGCGTCCGCGCCAGAGCGGCAGGATCACCAGCAGCGCCAGCGTCGTGAAAAGGCTGCGCCAGAAGGTGATCTCGAAGCTGTGCGCCTGCGCCAGATGCCGCGTGACGACGCCCGCCGTGCCCCACATCAGGGTCACGACGACCATCAGCCAGACGGCGCCGCCGTGCGTCAGGCGCATGGAGAGAGGAGAAAAGGAACGGGGTGCTCTGCGAGCGCCCGTTCGATCAGCTCTGCATCAGGTCGCGGCTGGCGCGCTTGCGCTCGTGCTCCTTCAAGAAGCGCTTGCGCAGGCGCACGCTCTTGGGCGTGATCTCGACCAGCTCGTCGTCCTCGATGAATTCCACGCCGTATTCGAGCGTGAGTTCGATCGGGGGCGTGATCTTGATCGCGTCTTCCTTGCCCGAGACGCGGAAGTTGGTCAGCTGCTTGGTGCGGGTGGCGTTCACCACCAGGTCGTTGTCGCGGCTGTGGATGCCGACGATCATGCCTTCGTAAACCGGGTCGTTCGCCTTCACGAACATGCGGCCGCGGTCGTCCAGCTTGCCCAGCGCGTAGGTGAAGATTTCACCGTCGTCCATCGAGATCAGCACGCCGTTCTTGCGGCCGCCGATGTCGCCCTTGTGCGGCTCGTAGCTGTCGAAGATGTTGCTGATGAGACCCGAGCCGCGCGTCAGGTTCAGGAACTCGTTCGTGAAGCCGATCAGGCCACGCGCCGGAATACGGTATTCGAGGCGCACGCGGCCACGGCCGTCCGGTTCCATGTTGACGAGTTCGCCCTTGCGCTCGCCCAGTGCCTGCATCACGCCGCCCTGGTGGCCTTCCTCGATGTCGGCCGTCACCAGCTCGATCGGCTCGTGGCGCTCGCCGTTGATTTCGCGGAACACCACGCGCGGCTTGGACACGGCCATTTCGTAGCCTTCACGGCGCATGTTCTCCAGCAGGATGGTCAGGTGCAGTTCGCCGCGGCCCATCACTTCGAACACGCCTTCCTCGCTGGTCTCGTTCACGCGCAGCGCGACGTTGTGCTGCAGTTCCTTCTGCAGGCGGTCCCAGATCTGGCGGCTGGTGACGAACTTGCCTTCGCGGCCGGCCAGCGGGCTGGTGTTGACGCAGAAGTTCATCGTGAGCGTCGGCTCGTCGACCTTCAGCATCGGCAGCGGCGCCGGATTGGTGGGGTCGGTGACGGTGACGCCGATGCCGATGTCGGCAATGCCGTTGATCAGCACGATCTCGCCCGGGCCGGCTTCGGTGGCCTGCACGCGGTCCAGGCCCTGGAAAGTCAGCACCTGGTTGACGCGGCCCTTGATGGTCTTGCCGTCCGGACCTTCCATGACCAGCACGTCCATCATGGGCTTGAGCGTGCCCTGGCTGATGCGGCCCACGCCGATGCGGCCGACGAAGGTCGAGAAGTCGAGCGCGGAAATCTGCAGCTGCAGCGGCGCGGCCGGGTCGCCCTTCTGCGAAGGCACGTGCTTCAGAATGGTGTCGAACAGGGCCGACATGTCGGGGCCCCACTGCTCGCCCTGCGCGCCCTCTTCCATCGAGGACCAGCCGTTGATGCCCGAGGCGTACACCACCGGGAAGTCGAGCTGCTCGTCGGTCGCGCCGAGCTTGTCGAACAGGTCGAAGGCGGCGTTGACCACCTTGTCGGGGTTGGCGCCCGGCTTGTCGACCTTGTTCACCACCACGATGGGCTTCAGGCCCAGCGCCAGCGCCTTCTTGGTCACGAAGCGGGTCTGCGGCATCGGGCCTTCCTGGGCGTCGATGAGCAGCAGCACGCCGTCGACCATCGAGAGAGCGCGCTCCACCTCGCCGCCGAAGTCCGCGTGGCCGGGGGTGTCGACGATGTTGATGTGCGTGCCCTTCCAGCTCACGGCGCAGTTCTTGGCCAGGATGGTGATGCCGCGTTCCTTTTCGATCGCGTTGTTGTCCATCACGGTGTCGACCACTTTCTCGTGCTCGGCGAAGGTGCCCGACTGGCGCAGCAACTGGTCGACCATCGTGGTCTTGCCATGGTCAACGTGGGCAATGATGGCGATATTGCGGATTTGCTTGGTACTCATGGTGTCGCTTCGGTCTGTTGTGCGTTCAAAAGAATTTGCTGGATTTCGATGGGGTTCAGCAAGCGCCCCGGTATCAGTTCGCCGGCCGTCACATGGGCCGTGCCCAAAAACGCCTGCGGATTGGAGCCGAACACGGCCACCTCGTCGGCATCGGCCCAGTCGCCACGGCGGCGCAGGCCCGAAAGAAAGCGTGCTGCATCTTCCGTGCCCAGCGTGACGCGGCTGTGGCCGTCCACGAGCGCCTCGGCCGGCAGGAGCTGCGCCAGGCGCTCTTCCTCGTCCATGGCCTCCAGCGCCTCGATGGTGACGCACTGGGCCTCGACGAAACCTCCGGTGGCGACGCGGCGCAGCGAAGTCAGGTGCGCGCCGCAGCCGAGCGCCTCGCCGATGTCTTCACCGAGGGTGCGGATGTAGGTGCCCTTGCTGACGGACGCGAGGATGCGGACGGTGTCGTCGCTGATCGAACGGAGCTCGAGCTTGTGGATGACCACGTCGCGCGGAGCCCGTTCGACCTCCACGCCTTCGCGGGCGTACTCGTACAGCGCCTTGCCGTCCTTCTTGAGCGCGCTGTGCATCGGCGGCACCTGGCGGATCGGACCGGTGAACTGCGCCTGGACGCGCGCCAGGTCTTCAGGCCGGACCTGAACCGGCCGTTCGGCGATCACCTCGCCCTCGGCGTCGCCGGTGGACGTCCTGACGCCCAGGCGGGCCGTGGCCACGTAGGTCTTGTCTGCGTCCAGGTGCAGCTGGCTGAACTTGGTGGCGGCGCCGAAGCACAGCGGCAGAACGCCGGTCGCCAACGGATCGAGCGTGCCGGTATGGCCCGCCTTTTCGGCGCGCAGCAACCATTTGGCCTTCTGCAAGGCCTGGTTGCTGGAGAACCCCAGCGGCTTGTCGAGCAACAACACCCCATGCACAGGGCGCCGCTGCACCCGTGTGCGTGGCGCGTTCATGGCTAGTCGTCTTTCGAGCGCGAAGCGACGGCTTGTGCGATGAGCGCGTTCATGTCGGCCGCACGCTCGGTGGTGCGGTCGAACACGAAGTGCAGCGTGGGCACGGTGTGGATGTGCAGGCGCTTGAACAGGCCGTTGCGCAGGAAGCCCGCGGCCTGGTTCAGCGCTTCGGTCGTCTCGGCCACGTCGCCCGTGAGCAGGCTGAAGAAGACCTTCGCATGCGCATAGTCGGGCGTGACCTCGACGGCTTGAAGCGTGACCATGCCCACGCGCGGGTCCTTCAACTCGCGCGCGATCAACTCCGTCAGATCGCGCTGGATCTGATCGGCGACCTTGAAGGCGCGGTTGGGAGCGGCTGCTTTTTTCTTAGGCATTTGATCAATCACTAGCGTCGCGAGATCGGGCTCAGTGCAAGGCGCGCCGTCGCAGACAGTACTTCAGTACGGCAAGACGGCTGCAACGCGGCAATGAGCCCGATATCGTGGCGCGCTTTACAGCGTACGCGCGATTTCCTTGATCTCGAAGAACTCGAGCTGATCGCCCTCTTTGATGTCGTTGAAGTTCTTGAGCTTGATACCGCACTCGAAACCTTCGCGGACTTCGCGCACATCGTCCTTCAGGCGCTTGAGCGAGTCGATCTCGCCGGTGTAGATCACCACGTTGTCGCGCAGCAGGCGGAAATGCGCGCTGCGGTTGACCGAACCGGAGGTGATGTACGAACCCGCGACCGTACCGATCTTCGAGGCCACGAACACCGTGCGGATCTCGGCCGAGCCGATGATTTCCTCGCGGCGCTCCGGCGCCAGCATGCCCGACATCGCGACCTTGATCTCGTCCACGGCGTCGTAAATGATGCTGTAGTAGTTCAGCTGCACGCCGTTGCCTTCGGCCAGCTTGCGCGCACCGGCATCGGCACGCACGTTGAAGCCGATCACGACCGCCTTCGAGGCGATGGCGAGGTTGATGTCGCTCTCGCTGATGCCGCCCACGCCGGCGTACACCACCTGCACCTTGACCTCGTCCGTCGCCAGCTTGAGCAGCGATTGGGCCAGCGCTTCCTGCGAGCCCTGCACGTCGGCCTTGATGATGATGCGCAGCGTCTGCACTTCGCCCGCCGACAGGTCGGTGAACATGTTCTGCAGGTTCGCGGCCTGGGCCTTCGCCAGCTTGGTGTTGCGGAACTTGCCGGCACGGTAGGTGGCGATTTCGCGCGCACGGCGCTCGTCGCTCATCACCATGAACTCGTCGCCGGCCTGCGGCACTTCGGTCAGGCCCTGGATCTCGACCGGGATCGAAGGACCAGCCGACTTGGTCGCGCGGCCGTCCTCGTCCAGCATGGCGCGCACGCGGCCATAGGTCGAGCCGGCCAGCACCACGTCGCCGGTCTTGAGCGTGCCGGACTGGACCAGCACGGTCGCGACCGGGCCGCGGCCCTTGTCGAGCTGGGCTTCGATGACCAGGCCCTTGGCGGCGGCATCCACCGGCGCCTTGAGTTCCAGCACTTCGGCCTGCAGCAGCACCTGTTCGAGCAGGTCGTCGATGCCCTGGCCGGTCTTGGCCGACACGCCGACGAACGGAACGTCGCCGCCGTACTCTTCGGGCACGACTTCCTCGGCCACCAGTTCCTGCTTCACACGGTCCAGGTTGGCGTCGGGCTTGTCGATCTTGTTGATCGCAACCACGATCGGCACACCAGCCGCCTTCGCGTGCTTGATGGCTTCCTTGGTCTGGGGCATGACGCCGTCATCGGCCGCCACCACCAGGATCACGATGTCGGTGGCCTGCGCACCGCGGGCACGCATGGCCGTGAAGGCCTCGTGACCCGGGGTGTCGAGGAAGGACACCATGCCGCGCTCGGTTTCCACGTGGTAGGCACCGATGTGCTGGGTGATGCCGCCGGCTTCGCCCGCGGCGACCTTGGCGCGGCGGATGTAGTCCAGCAGCGAGGTCTTGCCGTGGTCGACGTGACCCATGACGGTCACGACCGGGGCGCGCGGCAGGGCTTCGGCGATCTGCGCCGACACGTCCTCGTCGGTGAAGGCTTCCGGGTCGTCCAGCGCGGCAACCACCGCGTTGTGGCCCATTTCCTCCACCAGGATCATCGCGGTGTCCTGGTCGAGCGACTGGTTGATGGTCGCCATCTGGCCCAGCTTCATCAGTTGCTTGATGACTTCCTGCGCCTTGACAGCCATCTTGTGCGCCAGTTCGGCCACGGTGATGGTTTCGGGCACATGCACCTCGAGCACGCGTGCCTCGACCGGTGCGGCCGGCACGTGCTGCTCTTCATGGCCTCCCCGGTCGTTGCCACGGCGGCCGCGCGGACCACCGCGCCAGTTGCCGCGGCCGACACCGCCGCTCGCATCGCCGCGGGTCTTGATTTCCTTCTTCTTGGCAGGATCGCCAGCCCAGCTCGAAGAAAGCTTCGCGGACTTGACTTCCTTGCCGGCACCAGCGGCACCGGCAGCGCCGGGTGCTGCTGCGGCGCCTGGTGCGGCAGGTGCGCCTGCACGCGCGGCGGGAGCCGTCGGCTTGTGCAGGGTGCCCTTGACGCCGGCCTTCTCGGGCTGCGGCTTCTCGGGCGCCTTGTGCGGCACCAGCACGCGGGCCGGTGCGTTCATCATGGCGCGGATGGCTTCGGCTTCGGCCAGGGCCTTGCGGCGGCGCTCGTCCAGGTCGCGTGCACGCGCGGCTTCCTCATCGGCGCGAGCCTTCGATTCGGCGGCGGCCTTGGCCTTCGCGTCTTCCTTGGCCTGCGCAGCGGCAGCCTGGGCGGCGAGCTTGCTGTCCTCTGCAGCCTTCTGCTCAGCCGCCTTCTGTTCGGCAACGGCGGCCACGGCAGGCGCGGGAGCTGCAGCAGCCGGCTTCGCGGCAGCAGCAGCGGCTGCCGCGGCAGCCTTTTTCTCGGCTGCTTCGGCGGCGGCGCGCGCGGCTTCCTGCTCGGCCTTTTCGGCCTTCTCCGCCTGCTCGCGTTCGCGGGCTTCGGTTTCCTCGCGCTGGCGGCGCTTCTCGGCCAGCTCTTCTTCCTGGCGGCGGATCAGCTCGGCCTGGCGGCGCGCCTCTTCCTCGCGGCGGGCCAGTTCGGCTTCGTCGATGCGAGGTGCGGCGGGCGCGGCAGCGGGCGCTTCAGCGACGTGCTGCACGGTCTCCGGCGTGGCGACGTGGCCGTCGTCGCGCTGGATGAAGGTGCGCTTCTTGCGCACCTCGACCTGGATGGTACGGGCGCGACCAGTGGAGTCGGCCTGCTTGATCTCGCTGGTCGACTTCTTGGTCAGCGTGATCTTCTTGCGCTCGGGCTCCACAGTGCCGTGACTGGCCTTCAGATGGCCGAGCAGGCGCTGCTTGTCGGCCTCGGTGAGCGCGTCGGTGACGGCCGCCTTGGGCACGCCTGCGCTCTTGAGCTGGTCAAGCAAGGTTTCGGGAGTCTTCTTGAGCTCGTTCGCGAACTCGGCGACAGTGGTACTGGACATATTGGTTTCGTGCCTCCATGACCATCACTCTTGGCCGGCGAACCAGTGTTCGCGGGCTTTCAAGATGAGGGCTTTGGCGTCATCGGCGCTCTGGCCGGTGATCTCGGTGAGTTCATCGACCGCGAGGTCGGCAAGGTCGTCACGGGTATTCACGCCCGCTTCGTGCAACTTGGGAATCAGCTCGGGGTCGAGGCCCTCGAGGTCGCGCAGGTCCTGCGACACCGCGGACTGCGGCTCGACGCCCTCTTCCTTGGCGATTTCCATGGTCAGCAGCGCATCCTTGGCGCGCGCGCGCAGCTCGTTGATGGTGTCTTCGTCGAAAGCCTCGATCTCCAGCATTTCGGAGATCGGCACGTAGGCCACTTCCTCGAGGCTGTTGAAGCCTTCCGAAATGAGGATGTCGGCGATTTCCTCGTCGACGTCGAGCTTTTCCATGAACAGCTTGCGGCTGGCGTCGGTTTCGCTCGCCTGCTTCTGGGCCGACTCGTTGGCGTCCATGATGTTGATCTTCCAGCCGGTGAGGTCGGAAGCCAGGCGCACGTTCTGGCCGCCGCGGCCGATGGCGATGGCGAGGTTCTCCTCGTCGACCACCACGTCCATGGCGTGCTTTTCCTCGTCGACCACGATCGACGAGACGTTGGCCGGAGCCAACGCGCCGATCACGAACTGGGCGGGGTCTTCGCTCCATAGAACGATGTCCACGCGCTCGCCGGCGAGCTCGTTGGTCACGGCGTTGACGCGCGTGCCGCGCACGCCGACGCAGGTGCCGATCGGGTCGACGCGCTTATCGTGCGAAAGCACGGCGATCTTGGCGCGCGAACCGGGGTCGCGGGCGCAGCTCTTGATTTCGAGCAGGCCTTGTTCGATTTCAGGCACTTCCTGGCGGAACAGCTCGATCATGAACTCGGGCGCCGAGCGCGACAGGATGATCGGCGCGCCGCGCAGCGTCAGGTCGACTTCCATGATCATGGCGCGCACGCGGTCGCCATTGCGCAGGTTTTCCTTGGCGATCATCTCGCTGCGGCGCAGGCGGCCTTCGACGCGGCCGGCCTCGACGATGATGTCGCCCTTGTCCAGGCGCTTGACGGTGCCCACGAAAATCTTGTCGCCGCGCGACATGAAGTCGTTGAGCAGCATCTCGCGCTCGGCGTCGCGGATCTTCTGCAGGATGACCTGCTTGGCGGCCATGGCGCCGATACGGCCGATGGGCACCGAGTCGACAGCCTCTTCGATGTACTCGCCGACCTCGATGTCGGGCATTTCTTCCTTGGCTTCGAACAGCAGGATTTCCTGGTCGGGCAGCTGCAGGCCGGCCTCGTCGGGCACGACGTGCCAACGGCGGAAGGTTTCGTAATCGCCGCTGTCGCGATCGACCGAGACGCGGATGTCCACATCGCCCTGATGGAGCTTCTTGGTGGCCTGCGCCAGCGCGGACTCGACCGCGCCGAAGACAACGTCGCGCTCGACGTTCTTCTCGCGCGAGATCGCATCCACCAACATCAACATTTCGCGATTCATGCCACCACTCCTCTGGTCAGTCCGGAACCTGCGTTCCGTCGTCAATATCCGAAAAACCCGGTTGGGTTCTGGCCTTGCGGCCCTTGAAATCCACAATTGGCGCGAGCCGCGCCTCGCGCAGTTCGTCCAGCGCAAAGCCGAGCGCCTGCAGCGTTGCGGGCGCGCGCTTCTTGCTCACTTTTTGACCCGGCTTGGGCTCGGGCGCGTCGCTCCAGACGATCTGCCAGCCCGGGGCGCCGGCGCCCTCTACCTGTGCGGCCCGCTCCAGCGTGCCGCGAAATTTCTTGCGGTTGGCGGCCACCTGGCCAGCCGCCGCGGCGCCCATTGGCGCCTTGAGCGTGATGTCGATCACCTCGCCCACGAAACGCTCGAAATCCTGCTCATTGCGCAGCGGGCGGTCAATACCCGGCGAGGAAACCTCGAGCCGCTTGTAATCCACGCCGTCGACCTCGAGCGCGAATTGCAACTGGCGCGTCACCTTTTCGCAGTCTTCGACAGTAACGAAAGGTTCCGACAGGCCGGCGGCCGCAGCTTCGGAGGTGGGGGCTTCCCAGGGCAAATCAATCGTCACGCGCAGCAATCCCCCGGCCGAACGTTCGATCTCGACCAGGTCGTAGCCGAGGCCGGCCACGGTTTGTTCCACTATTTGCTGCAATGCCACGTGTTCGAAAGCGCCTTTTAATTGCCCGGCCCTGCCATCCGCCCGCCACGGATGCCAGATAGCCATGAATGAATGCCTGGAATGGATGGACCAAAAAAAACGGGCGGTTGGTACCCGCCCGTTTGGTCGTGAGCCTCGAATTATATGCTATTTGTGCAATTAATGAAGGGCCTTTGGGCGCCTAGGCGCCCTAATGCGGAGTTGCCGCGGCGGCGCGGCGCGATTTGAGCCAGACGAACGCAAACAGTGCCGCCCCGAGTGCCAATGCCGCCGCCGCGACCAGCAACGGCAACTGGAAAGATCCGGTCCGCTGTGCCAGCGGCGCGGCGAACAGCGGGCCGACGATCTGCCCTACGCCATAGGAAGCCGTCGCGTAACCGATCAGCCCGGCTGCCGCGTTGCCGCGCAGCCGACGCGCATCCCGCATCGCAAAAAGAGTGATGGCGGTGAACGGCATGCCCAGCAGCAGGCTGCCGAGCGCGAATCCGACGATGCTCGGCCACGCCACCGACAGCACCACGCCCAGCGCCTGCAGCGCGTAGGCCACGGCCAGCAGCAGCCGGTTGTCCCAGTGCGTCGGAGCCCTGGCCCCGATCAGCGCGCCCGGGATGATGGCCACCCCGAACAGCGGCCAGAAGAAATCCGGCCAGGACGATCCTGGCAGCGCCTGCCGGGCGATCACCGGCAGGAACGTGGCGGTGATGATGTAGCCGAAGCCGGCCAGCCCATAGAGCGCGACCAGCCAGATCGCGTCGCTGCGGTCGTCCGGCCCCGCGACACGGACCGGCGCAGCAGGCGTCGCGGCCGCTGTGCCACCGGCCTGCACCACTTCGCCATCGTCGAACACCCGCCAGATCACCGCGATCAGCACCACCGCGAGGATGCCCAGCCCGATCCAGCCCGCCTCGGAGCCCCATCGCCCCAGCGCGCCACCCAACAGCCCCGTCATCGCGATGCCGATCCCCGGCCCGGTGTAGATCACCCCGGCCAGCGTCGGCGCATTGGTCTCGGCCAGCCGGCGCAGCCCCCAGCCCGAGGCAAAGACGAAGACCCATGCGCTCATCACGCCCGCCGCCGTGCGCAGCACGCCCCAGCTCGTGAAGCTGTGCAGCAGCCCCATGCCAACCAGCAACGCAGCGGTAGCCACCAGTCCGCCCCGCACCATGCTCGACGCCTTGATGCCGATCGCCGCACAGCTCACCGCTCCCAGGAAGTAGCCCAGATAGTTGAGCGATGCCAGCACCCCGCCGGCAGCCAGCTCCAGCTTTCCCTCGTGCAGCATGATGGGCAGCATGGGCGTGAAGGCGAATCGCCCCAGGCCCATCGCTACCGCGAGGGTGACCATGCAGGCCAGCGCCGCGCGCCACGCACCGCGCCGGTCGCGTCCGATTTCCGACATCTTTCTTCTCGTCTCCGTCTTATTCCAGCAGCGCGGCAGCCACCAGCTTCTTCGTATATGGATGCTCGGGCGCATCGAGCACGCGCTCGACCGGCCCTGTTTCGAGGATGGCCCCGTCCTTCATCACGATGACCTTGTGCGCCATCGCGCGGATCACCTCCACGTCGTGCGTGATGAGCAGGTAGCTCAACCCCCGCTCGCGCTGCAGCCGCTGCAGCAGGCCCAGCACCTGCTTCTGGATAGTGACGTCGAGCGCGCTGGTGGGCTCGTCGAGCACCAGCAGCCGCGGATCGACGATCAGCGCGCGGGCGATCGCCAGCCGCTGCCGCTGCCCGCCCGAGAACTCGTGCGGATAGCGATCGAGCAGCGACGGAAACTGCGTCTCCGTCAGCCCGACGTCGGCCAGCGCGGCCAGCGCGCGCGTGCGGCGCGCCTCGACGCCCAGCTCCGGCGCATGCACCCGCAGCCCCTCGCCCACGATCTGCTCCACCGTCATGCGCGGCGAAAGCGACGAGAACGGGTCCTGGAAAACCACCTGCATCACCCGGCGCAGACCGAGATCGGAGGCGCGATCGACCGCCCACCCTTTGCCTGCGACCGTCAACGCGCCCTGGTGCTTCAACAGCCCCAGCGCCGCCAGCGCCAGCGTCGACTTGCCCGAGCCCGATTCGCCGACCACGCCCAGTGTCTCGCCGGGTGCGATGTGGAAGTCGGCGCCCTGCACCGCCACGAACTCGCCCTTGCTGAACCAGCCGGCAAAACCAGGCTTCGGCACCGGATAGCTCACGCGCAGCGCCTTGGCCTCGATCAGCGGCACCGCGCCCGCATCCGCCGCCACGGCCGCCACGTCGCGTTCCGGATGGCTGTCGATCAGTTTGCGCGTATAGGGATGCTGCGGCGCCTCGAACACCGACGCCACCGCGCCATGCTCGACGATGTGGCCGCTCTCCATGACCACCACGCGGTCGGCAAAACGCCGGACCAGGTTCAGATCGTGCGTGATGAGCAGCACCGCCATGCCGTACTTGTGCTGAAGATCGGCCAGCAGGTCCAGGATCTGCGCGCGCACCGTCACATCGAGCGCGGTGGTCGGCTCGTCGGCCAGCAGCAGGCGCGGCTTGCAGGCGAGCGCCATGGCGATCATCGCGCGCTGGCGCTGCCCGCCCGAGAGCTGGTGCGGAAACGCCCTCGCCCGCCGCGCCGGCTCGGGAATGCCGGTGTCGGCCAGCAACTGGACGGCGGCCTCGTGCGCGGCGCGCGCCGACAGCCCCTCGTGCAGCTCGAGCACCTCGGCGATCTGGTCGCCGACCGTGTAAAGCGCGTTCAGTGCGGTCATCGGCTCCTGGAAGATCATCGCGATCTCCTTGCCCCGTATGCCACGCAGCTCACGCTCGGGAATGGCCAGCAGGTCGCGCGGGCCTTGTTGTTTCTGCTCCTTCTGCCCGTTGCCAAAAAGCCGGGCCGCGCCGGAAAGATCGGCGTTCTGCACCAGACGCAGCAGCGACAGCGCGGTGACCGTCTTGCCCGAGCCGGACTCGCCGACGAGCGCAAGCTTCTCGCCGGCGGCCATCCGGAAGTCGATGCCGTGCACGACTTCCTTGCCGCCGAAGGCGACACGCAGCCCCTCCACTTCGAGCAAAGGCAGACGGCCCGTGGTTTGTTGTGCGTCGCTGCTCATCACTTGTCGGCCTTCCGCGGATCGAGCGCGTCGCGCAGGGCGTCGCCCATGAAGGTCAGCAGCATGAGCGTGACGACCAGCACGACGAAGGTGGACAACGAAATCCACCACGCGTCGATGTTGCCCTTGCCCTGGCTCAGCAGTTCGCCCAGCGACGGTGTGCCGGGCGGCACGCCGAGCCCGAGAAAGTCGAGCGAGGTCAACGCAAGAATCGCCGCACTCATGCGAAACGGCAGGAATGTGACGACCGGCACCATGCTGTTGGGCAGGATGTGGCGCCACATGATCTGCAGGTTGCCCACGCCGAGCGCCCTCGCCGCGCGCACGTAGTCCATCTGCCGGTTGCGCAGGAACTCGGCGCGAACGTAGTCGGACAGCCCCATCCAGCCGAACAGGCTCAGCAATATCAGCAGCAGCGCCACGCTGGGCGTGAAGATCGCGCTGAAGATGATCAGCAGGTACAGCTCCGGCATCGCGCTCCAGATCTCGATCAGGCGCTGGAAGGTCAGATCGATCTTGCCGCCGAAGAAGCCCTGCACCGCACCGGTCGCGACACCCAGTACAACGCCGATCACCGTGAGCGCCAGCGCGAACAGCACGCTCACGCGAAAGCCGTAGATCAGCTGCGCCAGCAGGTCGCGCCCTCGCTCGTCCGTGCCGAGCAGGTTCTCACCCGAGGGGGCCGCCGGGTTCGGCGGCTTCGAGAAGTAGTTGAGCGTGCCCGGGCCATAGCGATTGGGCGCGTAGATCGCCCAGTTGCCGCCCTGAGTGATGCGCTGCTCGATGAACGGGTCGAGGTAGTCGGCCGGCGTCTCGAAATCGCCGCCGAAGGTTTTCTCTGAATAGTCCCGCAGCACCGGGAAATAGGTCTGCCCCTCGTAGCGCACGATGAGTGGCTTGTCGGTGGACAGCACGTCGGCGAAAAGGCTCAGCACCACCAGCGCCGAGAAGATCACCAGGCTCCAGAACCCGAGCGGATTGCGGCGGAAGCGGCGCCAGGCACGGCGGCCCGGGCTCACGGACACCACGGCGGGCGCTTCGTTCTTCTTGTCAGTCAAACTTCACCCTCGGATCGACCCAGACATAGCAGAGATCGGAGATGAGCTTGGTCACCAGTCCGATCAGCGTGAACAGATAGAGCGTGCCCAGGAACACGGGGTAGTCGCGCCGCAGCACGCTCTCGTAGCTCAGCAGACCCATGCCGTCGAGCGAGAACAGCGTCTCGATCAGCAGCGCGCCCGAGAAGAACGCACCGATGAACGCCGCCGGAAAGCCCGTGATGATCGGGATCAGCGCATTGCGCAGCACATGCTTCCAGAGCACCTGCCGCTCGGCCAGCCCCTTTGCGCGCGCCGTCAACACGTACTGCTTGCGGATTTCCTCCAGGAAGGAGTTCTTGGTGAGCATCGCGGTGATAGCGAAGCTGCCGAGCACCATGGCGGTGACCGGCAGGGTGATGTGCCAGAGGTAGTCGACGATGCGCGCCCCCCAGCTCAGCGACTCCCAGTTCGGCGAAGTCAGCCCGCGCAGCGGAAACCACTGGAGCTGGCCGCCGAAGATCACCAGCAGCGCCACGCCCAGCACGAAGCCCGGAATGGCGTAGCCGACGAGCACCAGCAGCGTGGTCAGGAAGTCGAAGCGCGAGCCGGCGCGCACGGCCTTCGCAACACCGAGCGGCACCGCTATCAGGTAGCTGATGAAGAAGGTCCAGAGCCCGAGGCTGATGGAGACCGGCAGCTTCTCCTTGATCAGCTGCCACACGTCCTTGCTCTGGAAGAAGCTCTTGCCCAGGTCGAAGCGGGCGAACTGCTTGAGCATCTGCCAGAAACGCTCCGGAGCCGGCTTGTCGAAGCCGTACAGAGCCTTGATTTCCGCCACCTGCCTGGCGTCGAGGGCGCGCCCGGTGGGGCCGCCGGAGATGCGGTTCTCCTTGTTCGTCAGCTGCGACAGCAGTTGCTCGGCCGGTCCGCCCGGAACGAACTGGACGATGATGAAGTTGATCAGCAGCACACCGAACAGCGTGGGAATGATCAGCAGAAGGCGTCTGAGCAGGTAGGCGGCCATGCGGTCTGGTCTGTCCGTGTCTCTGTTTGGTTGTCAGTCAGTCTGTCTACTTCGCGGCGGGGTCGATCCACCACATCGTCAGCATCGCCGAGCCAGCGAGCAGGCGTTGCGGCAGCGCAGCCTCCGGTCGACGCAGCTTGCGCTTGTGGGCGATGAAGTACTGCTTGCCGTAGTACATCGGGATCACGTAGTTCTGGTGGAGCAAGTAACGGTCCAGCAGTCGCGCGCCAGCCGCGAGCGACTTGCGGTCGGGTGCATTGACGATCACTTCGAGGATCTCGTCGATCACCGGATCGCTGATGCCGCTGAGGTTCTGGCTCCCCTTCTCGTTGGCCGATTTGGAGCCGAAATCGTCGAAGAGCTCGTTGCCCGGGCTCGACGAGCCACCGGCGATGTTGATGGCCATGTCGAATTCGAGATCATCCTGTTTCTTCTTGATCAGGCTGGGATCGCGCAAGCGGTAGTCGAGCTTGATTCCCAGCTTGGCGAGGTTCCGGGCATAGGGTGCGAGCACCACGCCCGAACTGCGGTCCGGGATGTCGAAATTGATGACGAAGGGCGTGCCGTCCTTGTCGCGCAACGCACCGTCCTTGTAGTTCCAGCCCGCCTCCCGCAGCAGCTCCTGCGCGCGGACGAGATTGCGCCGAAGGCCCTCGGCGGTGTCCCCCGTGGTGGCTGGCCGCGGCAATTCACCCTTGGTGTTGTCGATGTAGCGCTGCTTGTTCTTCAGGTTCTCGATCAGCGCCAGCTCTTCCGGGCTCACCTCGGGCTGGGCCATCAGGTCGTCGCTGTTCTGGAAGTAGCTCGTGGTGCGCGCCCTGCGCCCGTAGAAGAGATGCTGGTTGAGCCAGTCGAAGTCGAATGCCAGCGCCAACGCCTGCCGCACGCGCATGTCCTGGAAGCGCGGCTGCCGGAGATTGGGCGCCAGGCCCTGCATGCCGGTGAAGCGGCGGTGCGAGATCTCTTCCTTGATCAACTCGCCGGAGTCGAAGCGGCGCCCCTTGTAGCGGCGCACCCAGGCGATGATCGAGCCCTCTTCCATCGCGTCGAGCGAGCCGGCCTTGAGCGACTCTTCCTCGCCCAGCTTGTCCTTGAAGTACTGGTACGACACCGAGCCGAAGTTGAACATGCCCTTTCGCACGGGCAAATCGGCGGCCCAATAGTCCGGCCGCCGTCGGTAGGAGATGTATTTGCCGAAATCGACCTTGTCCACCACGTACGGCCCGCTGGCGATCGGCGGCTCACTCACGATCTGGTCGAGGGGCTTGCCCTTGCCCCATGCGCTGGAGAACACCGGAAGCTGGCCGATGATCATGTGCAGCTCGGAGTTCTGGCGCTTGAAGTCGAAGCGGACCGTGCGCTCCCCGACTACCACGGCGCCTTTGATGTCCACCCAATAGGAACGGAAGGTCGGCCCGGCCTGCTTGCTCATCAGGGTGTCGAAGGAGTACTTCACGTCCTTAGCGAGCACCGGGGAGCCATCGGAGAACTTCGCCTTCGGGTTCAGGCGGAAGGTGACGCTGAGGCGGTCGGGCGCGAGCTGCACGTCTTCGGCAAGCAGGCCGTAGTTGGAGAAGGGCTCGTCCTCGCTGGGCGTCATCAGCGAGTCGAAGACCAGGCCGTACTCGGAGAACACGAAGCCGTTGGCGCTATAGCCCATGCCCACCGGCGGCACGCCCCTGAGCGTGAACGGATTGAGCTTGTCGAAGGTGCCGCTGGCCGACAGGATCAACTCGCCTCCCTTCGGGGCGTCGGGGTTCACATAGTCGAAATTCTTGAAGGACGCCGGGTACTTGGGCTCGTAGCCCATGCCCAGACCATGTGCCGCCCACGAGGCGGGCGCCAAGAGAGCCAATGTCAGAAGCAGCCAACCTCGCATGCGAGAATTCTGCCCAAGATTTTCACAAGGCAACCTCATGGGCTTTCTTTCGGGCAAGAAACTGCTGATCACCGGTGTACTGAGCAATCGCTCCATTGCTTATGGCATTGCCAAGGCCTGTCATGAACAGGGCGCGGAGCTCGCCTTCAGCTATGTCGGCGAGCGATTCAAGGACCGTATCACCGAATATGCCGCAGACTTCGGCTCGAAGCTCATTTTCGACTGCGATGTGAGCGACGATGCGCAGATCGACAAGCTCTTCGCCGACCTCGCCCAGGCCTGGCCCAAATTCGACGGCTTCGTGCACAGCATCGGCTTCGCGCCGCGCGAGTCCATCGCGGGCGACTTCCTCGATGGGCTCTCGCGCGAGGGCTTCAAGGTCGCGCACGACATCAGTGCATACAGCTTCCCGGCCATGGCCAAGGCTGCCCTGCCCTACCTCAACGACAAGTCGGCCCTGCTCACGCTGACCTACCTGGGCGCCGAGCGCGCGCTGCCCAACTACAACACCATGGGCCTGGCCAAGGCTTCGCTCGAAGCCTCGGTGCGCTACACCGCGGCCTCGCTGGGCCCGAAGGGCATGCGCGTCAATGGCATCAGCGCGGGCCCGATCAAGACGCTGGCGGCCAGCGGCATCAAGGGCTTCGGCAAGATGCTGGCCGCCGTGGCCGATGCATCGCCGATCCGCCGCAACGTGACCATCGAGGAGGTCGGCAACGTCGCCGCCTTCCTGCTGAGCGACCTTGCCAGCGGCGTGACCGCCGAGATCACCTACGTGGACGGCGGCTTCAGCAACGTGGTCGGAGGCATGGCCGAGTAACCCGCCCGACGCCCACCGAGACGGGCCGCGCAAGCGGCCTTACTTTTTTGCTCTCCATTTCATAGCATGCTGAACCGCCGCTCCCTGCTGCTCGCCGCTTTCGGCCTGGCCGTCGCGCCGGCCGTGCTCGCGCGCGAGCCCGCGCCGTCGCTGATGCTGGCCGAGACCTACCGCCCCGGCATGTCGCTGGCGGACTACTGGGTCAGCGAGAAGTACGACGGCGTGCGCGCCTACTGGGACGGCAAGCAGCTCTGGACGCGCGGCGGCGAGCGGATCGTCGCCCCCGCGTGGTTCACCACCCCGCTGCCGAAGCAACCGCTCGACGGCGAACTCTGGGCGGGCCGGGGCCGCTTCGCGCACGCAGTGTCGACGGCGCGAAGCCAGACACCCAACGACATCGCGTGGCACGAGATGCGCTTCATGGTGTTCGACCTGCCCACCCAGCCCGGCGACTTCACGACGCGGCTGAGCGCCCTGCGCAAGCTGCTGCCCATCACCGGCGCACCGTGGGTGGTGCCAGTGCCGCAGGAGCGCGCTACCACGCACGACGCGCTTCAGGCGCTGCTCGACAAGACGGTGAAGATGGGCGGCGAGGGCCTGATGCTGCATCGCGGCGCCTCGAGCTACCGTGGCGAGCGCAGCAACGACCTGCTGAAGGTCAAGCCGTATGAAGACGCCGAAGCCCGTGTGATCGAGCAGGTGCCCGGCAAGGGCAGGCACAGCGCCAGGCTTGGCGCGCTGCTGGTCGAGACACCCGACGGCAAGCGCTTCAAGCTGGGCGCGGGCTTCAGCGACGCCGAGCGGGAGAGTCCGCCTCCTGTCGGCAGCTGGGTGACCTACCGCTACAACGGCACTACCGCCAAGGGCCTGCCCCGCTTCGCACGCTTCATGCGAGTGCGCGAGGGCTAAGACGGCCCGAGCCGCTCAGCCTTCTTCTTTCTGCTTATTTCGCTTCCCTGACGCAGTCCGCGTAGTAGCGCTTCTTGCCCGTCTCATCGACGCGCGCCACCAGGCCGTGGATGTCGGTCTCGAAGCCCGGGCACTGCGTGTTGAACTCGCGCGAGAACTTGAGGTAGTCGACGATCTTCTTGTTGAACACCTCGCCCGGAATCAGGAGCGGAATGCCCGGCGGGTACGGCGTGATCAGGCTGGTGGTGATGCGGCCTTCGAGGTCGTCGATTTCCACCCGCTCGGTCTTGCGGTGCGCGATGTGGGCGAAGGCATCGCTGGGCTTCATGGCCGGCGTCAGGTCGCTCAGGTACATCTCGGTCGTGAGGCGGGCCACGTCGTAGCGCGCGTACAGCTGGTGGATGTGCTGGCACAGGTCACGCAGGCCTAGGCGCTCGTAGCCGGGGTGCTGCTGGCAGAACTCCGGCAGGATGCGCCACATCGGCTGGTTGCGTGCGTAGTCGTCCTTGAATTGCTGCAGCGCCGTCAGCAGCGTGTTCCAACGGCCCTTGGTGATGCCGATGGTGAACATGATGAAGAAGCTGTAGAGGCCGGTCTTCTCGACGATCACACCGTGCTCGGCGAGGAACTTGGTCACCACGCTGGCCGGGATGCCGGTTTCGGCGAAGTTGCCTTCGAGGTCGAGGCCCGGCGTGACGATGGTCGACTTGATCGGGTCGAGCATGTTGAAGCCGTCGGCCAGCTCGCCGAAGCCGTGCCAGTTGCGCTGCGAGTTCTTGCCCTTGCCGGTCTTGGGCTGTCCATTCTTCTCGCCATGCATGATCCAGTCGTCGGCACGGCCGATGCCCTCTTCGACGAGCTTCTCGGGGCCCCAGACCTTGAACCACCACTCGTCCTTGCCGAATTCCTCTTCGACCTTGCGCATGGCGCGGCGGAAGTCCAGCGCCTCGAGGATGCTCTCCTCCACCAGCGCCGTGCCGCCGGGCGGCTCCATCATGGCGGCGGCCACGTCGCAGCTCGCGATGATCGCGTACTGCGGGCTGGTCGACGAATGCATCAGGTAGGCCTCGTTGAAGAGGTCGCGGTCGAGCTGGCGGTTCTGCGAGTCTTGTACGAGCACGTGGCTGGCCTGGCTGATGCCGGCCAGCAGCTTGTGCGTCGACTGCGTGGCGAACACCAGCGATTCCTTCGGGCGCACGCGGCGCTTGCCCATCGCGTGATAGGCGCCGTAGAACGGATGGAAGGCGGCGTGCGGCAGCCATGCCTCGTCGAAGTGCAGCGTGTCGACGTAGCCGTCGAGCATGTTCTTGATGGTCTCGGTGTTGTAGATCACGCCGTCGTAGGTCGACTGCGTGAGCGTCATCACGCGCGGCTTGACCTTGTCGGCGTCCACGTCGGCCAGCAGCGGGTTGGCCTTGATCTTCGCCTTGATGGCGCTCTGCTCGAACTCGCTCTTCGGAATGGGGCCGATGATGCCGAAGTGGTTGCGCGTGGGCTTCATGAACACGGGAATCGCGCCGGTCATGATGATCGCGTGCAGGATCGACTTGTGGCAGTTGCGGTCGACCACCACCACGTCGCCCGGCGCCACCGTGTGGTGCCACACCATCTTGTTGCTGGTGCTGGTGCCGTTGGTCACGAAGAAGCAGTGGTCGGCGTTGAAGATGCGCGCCGCGTTGCGCTCGCTGGCCGCCACCGGGCCGGTGTGGTCGAGCAGTTGCCCCAGCTCTTCGACTGCGTTGCAGACGTCGGCGCGCAGCATGTTCTCGCCGAAGAACTGATGGAACATCTGGCCCACCGGGCTCTTCAGGAACGCCACGCCGCCCGAGTGGCCCGGGCAGTGCCACGAATAGGAGCCGTCTTCCGCGTAGTCGATCAGCGCCTTGAAGAACGGCGGCTGCACGCTCTCGAGGTAGCTCTTGGCCTCGCGGATGATGTGGCGCGCCACGAATTCGGGGGTGTCCTCGAACATGTGGATGAAGCCGTGCAGTTCGCGCAGGATGTCGTTGGGCAGGTGGCGCGAGGTCTTGGTCTCGCCGTAGATGTAGAGCGGCACGTCGGCGTTCTTGCGCCGCACTTCGCCGATGAAGGTGCGCAGGTTCAGCACGGCCGGGTCGAGATCGGGGCCGATGGTGAACTCCTCGTCGTCGATCGAGAGGATGAAGGCGCTGGCACGGCTTTGCTGCTGGGCGAACTGGCTCAGGTCGCCGTAGCTGGTGACGCCCAGCACCTCGAAGCCTTCCGTCTCGATGGCCTGCGCGAGCGCGCGGATGCCGAGGCCCGAAGTGTTTTCGGAGCGGAAGTCCTCGTCGATGATGACGATGGGAAAGCGGAATTTCATGAGCGGGGCTCCGGACAGTCTGGCTGGGAAGGACACACAGGCAATGTGGCGAGGCGCGAAGTGTACGGAATTCGGATGACGGATCCGGTCAGCTTCGTGCAAGCCATCCGGTGCTGTCGGACAAGGCTGCTTTTGCCCTGCCCGGCGCAGTATCCCTACGCAGGGCAAGCGCTTGGAGTGGATGCCTCAGAATGGCGCGCATCGAACAAGCAAAAAGAGGAGTCGACATGGCAAATTCCACTGTCTGGTGGCTGATCGCGGGGGCGGCCATCGTGGTAGAGCTGCTCTCGGGCACCGTCTATCTCCTGCTGCTGGCGGCCGGCTTCGCGGCTGCGGCAATCTCGGCGCACCTGGGCTTCGGCACCGTCACCCAGCTGATCGTGGCGGCCGTCATCGGCGTGGGGGCCGTGCTGGTCTGGTACACGATCCAGCGCAAGCGCCCTCCTGCTCCTCCCACCGAAGCCAACCGCGACGTGAATCTCGACATCGGCGAAAGCGTGCACGTCGACGCCTGGAACGCGGACGGCACGGCGACCGTGCGCTACCGGGGCGCGCAGTGGACGGTCGTCCAGCGCGCGGGCCGCACGCCCTCCACCGGCGAGCACCGCGTGGTCGAGGTGGTCGGCAGCCGGCTGGTGGTCGACAAGGTTTAGTCAGTCAGTCTGTCGTAGGTAGAACTCAGAAAAGGAAGCGCACCATGGAATTCTCGGTACCTCTCATCATCCTGGTCATCGCGATCATCTTCATCAGCCAGTCGGTCAAGTTCGTGCCGCAGCAGAATGCCTGGATCCGCGAGCGGCTGGGCAAGTACCACGGCACGATGACGCCCGGCCCCAACTTCCTGATCCCGTTCATCGACCGGGTGGCCTACAAGCACAGCCTGAAGGAAATCCCGCTCGACGTGCCGAGTCAGATCTGCATCACGCGCGACAACACGCAGCTGCAGGTCGATGGCATCCTGTACTTCCAGGTGACCGACCCGATGCGCGCCAGCTACGGCTCGTCGAACTACATCGTGGCCGTGACCCAGCTCGCCCAGACCTCGCTGCGCAGCGTGATCGGCAAGCTGGAGCTCGACAAGACCTTCGAGGAACGCGACGTCATCAACGCCCAGGTGGTCGCCGCCATCGACGAAGCCGCGCTCAACTGGGGCGTGAAAGTGCTGCGCTACGAAATCAAGGACCTGACGCCGCCGAAGGACATCCTGCTGGCCATGCAGGCGCAGATCACCGCCGAGCGCGGCAAGCGCGCGCTGATCGCGGCCTCCGAAGGCCGCCGCCAGGAGCAGATCAACATCGCCACCGGTGAGCGCGAGGCCTTCATTGCACGCTCCGAGGGCGAGAAGCAGGCGCAGATCAACAACGCCCAGGGCGAGGCGGCGGCCATCACCGCGGTGGCCACGGCAACGGCGGACGCCATCGAGCGCGTGGCAGCCGCCATCCGCCAGCCCGGCGGCGAACAGGCCGTGCAGCTCAAGGTGGCCGAGCGCGCCGTCGACGCTTACGGCAAGGTGGCGGCCGACTCCAAGACCACGCTGATCGTGCCGAGCAACATGACCGAAACCGCCGCGCTCATCGCTTCGGCAATGCGGATGGTGCAGGCCGGCAAGTCATCGGCAACAGGTCAGGGAAATCAGGGCTGATCTGACTGCTACAATCGTGGGCTCAGGAGCGGTGGATGAGCGGTTTAAGTCGCACGCCTGGAAAGCGTGTGAGGGTTAATAGCCCTCCGCGGGTTCGAATCCCGCCTGCTCCGCCAGAGAAACAAGAAGCCCAGGTTGCCACAAGCACCTGGGCTTTTCTGTTTCCGGCGTCCGCGCCGCCTTCGCTTCGACTTGAAAGGCAATGCGTTGCTTTGCAACAACCGGGACACGGCCCTCCCCGGGCCCTCGCGTCTGGCGCTACGATCCAAAGGTTCTACTTCCAAGTCCCCCAAAAGGAACTCCGATGGCCGGAAAACCGAAAAGCCCGCCCCGTGGCACGACAACGCTGGATCACACCCTCGAAAAGAGCGAGCAGGTAGCTGCCGATGTGCAGCGGGCATCGGACAACCTCGCCGTGGTCAACACGGTGCTCGAACAGGAACTGCCCGAGGAAGTGCAGGTCGGCGAGGTGGCACAGGCCATCGAGCACACCAGCCAGCTGGAGGAAAAGCTGGCCAAGTCCGCCGAGAAGCTCGCCGAGGTGAATGCCGCGCTGAGCGAGGAAATCGAGAAGCGGCTCGAGGTGACGGCCGAGCGCGACGAAAGCCAGGCTCTGGCCGAAAAGCTCAAGGCGAAGATCCGCTCCGAAGGCTCGGACTGACCGGGCTGCGCACTCCGTCCGTATCCCTTCTCCTACGCGGGGGCAGCGTCAGGCACGCTACGCTATTCGTTCTCAAAGCGAAACCACGGCATGGCCCTCATCACGTTCCTCGTCGAGGACAACAAGACCATCAGGGACAACCTGGTCCCGGCACTCGAGGATTTGGTCAATGGCCGTGTGGTCGGCTTCGCCGAGACCGAGACGGACGCCCTCGCCTGGCTCGCCGCGCATCCTGACGGCTGGCAGTTGCTCATCGTCGACCTGTTCCTGAAGGAAGGCTCCGGCCTCGGCGTGCTCGGCGGCTGCAAGGAGCGCAAGCCCAGCCAGCGGGTGGTGGTGCTTAGCAACTACGTGACGGCGGACATCCGGGCACGCTGCACGGCCCTCGGCGCCGACGCGGTGTTCGACAAGTCGCGCGACCTCGACGCCTTCATCGAGTACTGCAACGCCAATCGCCCGTCAGGTCTCTCGCCGCTCTGACCCTGCGCATGGAGCAGGCATGAAAAAAGGGCCCGAAGGCCCTTTTCTCTTTTGGCTGAAGCGAATCAGCGCACCACGGCGATCTGGGTACGCGCACCACCCTTGTAGGTGTACAGCGTCAGGGCACCGTTCTTGATGTCACCCTTCTCGTCGAAGGCGATCGGGCCAGTCACGCCCTTGTACTGCACCTTGCCGACTTCGGGCAGGTACTTGGCGGGGTCGGACGAACCGGCCTTCACCATGGCTTCGGCCAGCACGTTGACCGCGTCGTACACGTACGGTGCATAGATCTGCACTTCGACGCCGTTCTTGGTCTTGAACTTGGCCTTGAAGTCTTCCAGCGGCTGCTTGAAGTCGCCGTCGACGCCGCCGGCTTCCGCGCACACCACCATGTCTTCGCCGATGGCATCGCCAGCCAGCTTCGGCAGTTCGCTGGTGCACAGGCCGTCGCCGCCCATGAACTTGACGTTCAGGCCGAGTTGCTTGACCTGCTTGAGCATCGGGCCGCCCACGGCGTCCATGCCGCCGAAGAACAGCACGTCAGGCTTGGAGGCCTTCAGCTTGGTCAGGATGGCGTTGAAGTCGGTCGACTTGTCGGTGGTGAACTCGTGGCCCACGATGGTGGCGCCAGCGGCCTTGGCCGACTTCTCGAACTCTTCGGCAACGCCTTGGCCGTAGGCGGTACGGTCGTCGATCACGGCAATGTTCTTGCCCTTGAGCGTTTCGACTGCGTACTTGCCCAGCGTGCCGCCGAGTTGCGTGTCGTCAGCCACCACGCGGAACGTGGTCTTGAAGCCTTGACGCGTGTACTTCGGGTTGGTGGCCGAAGGCGAGATCTGCGGAATGCCGGCGTCGCTGTAGAGCTTCGAGGCGGGGATGGTGGTGCCCGAGTTCAGGTGACCGACCACGCCGTTGACCTTTTCGTCCACGAGCTTCTGGGCAACGGCCGTGCCCTGCTTCGGATCGCCTGCGTCGTCTTCGGCGATCAGTTCGAACTTGGCAACCTTGTCGCCGATCTTGAGGCCCTTTGCATTCAGGTCTTCGATGGCCATCTTGGCGCCGAACTCGTTGTCCTTGCCGAGGTGGGCGATGGCACCGCTGGTCGGTCCCACGTGACCGATCTTGACGACCAGGGTTTCTCCGGCAGGTGCGGGTGCAGGTGCAGCCGGGGCCGCAGCCGTTGGCGCGGGCGCTGCAGCGGGAGCAGCAGCTTCTTCCTTCTTGCCGCAAGCCACGAGCGTGATTGCAGCCAGTGCGACCGCAGTCCATTTCAATTGCATGAGAACCTCCAGAACTTGGATGAAAAGAATAAAAAACCGGTCGTGTGATCCGGGCGCGCAGACCTCGCAAGTTTCGCGCCGCGGACCAGCGGCACCCTCACGCCCTTCCGACCTGCGGCGCAGTTTAGCCCAGTATTCAGGGTCCGGAAGCTGGCGTAGACCCGGTGTTTTCGCTGAGTTCCGCGGCCATTGCCTCGATGACGAGCGCACGCAAAACGGCCTCTATTTCATTGCGCAAACGCGGCACCATCGCATCGAGTTGATGCTGAACGGCAGCTGACACGGTGTCGCTCAAACGCTCTTCCAGAGACAGGTCGACACGCTGCAGAACGCGGTGCAGCAACTGCTCTTCGAGACTGACGATTTCCGCCTGCGAGAACTGCGCCGCCGGCGGCAGCGCCATGGAACTCGCGGGGTCGGGCTGGGGCGCCGGCGCAGCCTGCGGCTCGGGACTCGTGGGCTCCGAGGGAACGTCGAGCACCGTGGTCAGCGTGGGAACGAACCGGGGCGGTGTGCGCAGCGTGCTGGCCATGTCAGGAACTCTTTGCGAAGTCGTGCGGCTGGATGGTGTAGCCACGATCGGCATAGTGGCGCCAGCGCGAACGGCCGACCTGCCGGTCGTTGGCCTCGTCGCTCACGATGTCGATCATGCGTTCGTAGCGCTCGAAACCCGCGGGCACTTCGAGGCCCAGGTTCACCAGCATCTCGCGGTGCGGCAGCGAGGCCGCGTCGGCGCCCTGCGCCGAAAGCACCACGGCCGAGCGCGCGACTACGTGGGCCGGCGCGTCGTCGCGGCAGTGCGCGACGAAGTCCACCGGCGACAGTTGCCAGAGCGCCGCATCCACCGCATCGAGCGAGCGCGCATCGCCCACCACCACCACGCGCAGGCCGCGCGTGTTCACGGCCTTGCGAACCAGCCTGCAGGCGTAGTTCAACTTGTCGCGCGCGTTGTAGTGAAAGCCGATTTCCGTCACTTCTCGGTCCGGGTCTTTCCAGCAGGAGCCGCGGCGGCCTTGGCCTTCTTGCCGGACTTGGCCTTGCCCGACGTATCGGCGCTGCCCGCGCGGGTCATGAGATAGGACACCAGCAGGCCCACCGGCCGGCCGGTCGAGCCCTTGGCCGCTCCGCTCTTCCATGCGGTGCCGGCGATGTCCAGGTGAGCCCATGCGAAGTCGCTAGTGAAGCGCTGCAGGAATTTGGCGGCGGTGATGGCGCCACCGGCGCGGCCGGCGATGTTGGCCACGTCGGCGAAGTTGCTCTTCAGGCCCTCGGCGTAATCGTCGTCCAGCGGCATGCGCCAGCAGCGGTCCTGCGAGGCTTCACCGGCGGCTTCGAGCGCGGCTGCCAGCGTGTCGTCGCTGGCGAACAGCCCGCTGCGCACGCCGCCCAGGGCGATCACGCAGGCGCCCGTCAGCGTGGCGATGTCGATCACGGCAGCAGGCTCGAAGCGCTTGGCGTAGGTCAGCGCGTCGCACAGGATGAGCCGGCCTTCGGCATCGGTGTTGAGCACCTCGATGGTCTGGCCGCTCATGCTGGTGACAACGTCGCCCGGCTTCACGGCACGGCCGTCGTTCATGTTCTCGCACGAAGGGATGAGGCCGACGACGTTGATGGCGGGCTGGATGTCGCCCAGCGCGCGGAAGGTGCCGAGCACGCTGGCGGCGCCGCACATGTCGAACTTCATCTCGTCCATCTCGGCCGCCGGCTTGAGCGAGACGCCACCGGTGTCGAAGGTGATGCCCTTGCCGACCAGCACGACCGGTGCCTGGCTCTTGGGGGCGCCGTTGTAGCGCAGCACGATGAAGCGCAGCGGTTCCGCCGAGCCCTGCGCCACGGCGGCGAAGGAGCCCATGCCGAGCTTCTCGACCTCCTTCGGCCCCAGGACCTCGCACTTGATGTTCGGCAGCTTCGCCAGCTCCTTTGCGGCCTCGCCCAGCAGCGTGGGCGTGGCGTGGTTGGCGGGCCGGTTGCCCCATTCCTTGGCCAGCTCGATGCCCCGGACGGTGGCGCGGGCCTCTTCGAAGGCGGCGGAGACTGCCCCGGCATCGGCCACGCCGATGGTCAGCTGGCGGATGCTGCGGGGTTCGGCCTTCGACTTGGTGGTGGTGTAGACATAGCTGGCGTCGGCCGCCGCGGTGACGGCTGCGGCCACCGCAGCGCCGTCGGCGGGCTGGGCGAACGCCAGGGTCACGCGCTTGGGAGCCTGCGCCTTGGCGGCATTGACCGCCGCCACGACCCCGGTGCGCACCGAGGCTGGCTTGCCGTCGCCAATGGCGGCGAGCACCACGCGACCCGCCACGACGTCTTCAGGACGGTAAAGCCCCAGCAGCTTGCCGGCCTTGTCGGGCAGGTCGCCGGCTTTGCGGGCGCTGGCGGCCAGCACGGAAAGCGGGTCCTTGGAGGTGATGGGAGCGCTGCCGACGAGCACGATCAGGACATCGGATTTCTCGGCTGCGGCCTGGGCGACGGTGAGGGTCTTGAGTTGAAAGTCCATAATCCTTTTTTTCCTCGAACGATGTTATTCCATTCTTCCCTACGCAAGGAGCTGTCCCGCAGCTTCGGAGCGACCCTCGTGGTACTGGTCACCATCGTGATGACCATGATGCTCATCCGCACCCTCGGGCTCGCGTCCAAGGGCAGTGTGAACCCGCAGGAGGTGTTCCTGGTGATGACCTACACGGTGCTCGGCTACATGCCGACCATCCTGAGTCTGAGCCTGTTCATCGCCATCGTCGGCACCCTGTCGCGCATGTACCGCGACAGCGAAATGGTCATCTGGTTCTCCAGCGGGCGCGGCATGGCCGACTTCGTCAAGCCGCTGTTCCGCTTCGCCTGGCCGGTGCTTATCCTGATCGCCGTGATGGCGCTGGTGGGCTGGCCGTGGGCCAACTCGCAGACCATCGGCATGCGCAAGCAGTACGAGCAGCGCAGCGACATCGAGCGGGTGGCGCCCGGTGAATTCCGCGAATCCGCCGGCCGGGTGCGCGTGTTCTTCATCGACAAGGAGACGCCGGACAACTCCAAGGCCACCAACGTCTTCATCTGGTCGATCGAGCGCAACATGCAGATCACGACCTCGGCGCGCAGCGGCAGCATCGAGAACATCGGCGATTCGCGCTACCTGCTGCTCAACAGCGGCCAGCGGCTCGAGCAGCCCATGACCAACACCGGCCTGAAGATCAGCGAATTCAAGACCTACGGCACGCGCGCCGGCGGAAGTTCCGGCCTCACGGGCGACGCGACGCCGCCCCGCGCGCGCACCACGCTGTCGCTGCTGACCGACGCGAGCGATGCGAGCCGGGGCGAGCTGGCCTGGCGCATCGGCATGCTGCTGGCGGCCATTAACTTCGTGCTGCTGGCGCTGAATGTGTCCAGCGGCAACCCGCGCGTGGGCCGCAGCGGCAACCTGCTGCTCGCGCTCTTCGCCTTCGTCGTCTACTACAACATGCTCAACCTTGGCCAGAGCTGGATCAGCTCGGGCAAGTACGGCATGGGCGGCTTCATGCTGCTGCTGCACGGCGGCGTGCTGCTGATCAACCTGGCATGGCTGGGCGCGCGCCAGAACAACTGGGGCCGCCGGATCAGGCCGAGCCCGCCTTCCGTCGCCGCCGTCGTGCCTTCCGCACCCAGGATCGAACCCACGTGAAAACGATAAGACGCCTGATCTACGTCGAGGTGCTGAAGGCCGTCGCGTTCGTGACGCTCGGCTTCCTGAGCCTCTTCTTCTTCTTCGACTTCGTCGACGAGCTGCAGTCCATCGGCAAGCCCGACAGCCTGAACTACGGCCCCGCGCAGGCATTGCTCTACGTGATGCTGCTGATCCCGAGCCATCTGTACGAACTGCTGCCGATCACGGTGCTGATCGGCTCGATCTTCGTCATGGCCCGGCTGGCGCAGAGCTCCGAATACACCATCCTGCGCACCAGCGGGCTGGGCCCCTGGCGCGCCCTGCGAACCCTGCTGCTCATGGGCATCGGCTTCGTCGTGCTGACCTTCGCCGTGGGCGACTATGTCGCGCCGATCTCCGAGCGCACGGGCCAGTTGCTCAAGGCCAAGTACCAGGGCACCTACTCGCTGGCCGGCAACACCGGCGCCTGGCTCAAGGAGAAGCGCGACAACGTCTCCTACGCGGTGAACGTGCTGGCCATCGACCGCAAGGGCGCGCTGAAGAGCCCGCGCATCTTCGAGTTCGACGAGAACGGCTACATCAAGACCCAGATCACTGCGGCCTCGGCCGCCATCGGCAGCGACGGCCACTGGATACTCACCGGCGTGGAAGAGCAGAAGTACGACACCCGCAGCTCGGCCGAGCAGGCACACATCGTCACCACCAAGATCCCGCAGCTGAACTGGCCGACCTCGCTGACCGCCGAAATGGTGTCGGTCGCCCTGCTGCGACCCGACCGGATGAGCACGATCGACCTGTTCGACTACATCCGCCACCTCGACGCCAACGGCCAGACCGCCCAGCGCTACGAGATCGAGTTCTGGCGCAAGGTGTTCTATCC
Organism: Variovorax sp. TLI9-5A; assembly: GCF_056867935.1. Lineage (NCBI taxonomy): Bacteria > Pseudomonadati > Pseudomonadota > Betaproteobacteria > Burkholderiales > Comamonadaceae > Variovorax > Variovorax sp. TLI9-5A. Next base: position 3,868,358 of record NZ_CP200310.1, read on the forward strand.
GCTGTCGTGCCTGGTGATGGTGGTGCTCGCCCTGCCCTTCGCCTACCTGCACTTCCGCCAATCGGGCATCACCACCTACGTGTTCGGCGGCGTGATGATCGGCATCAGCTTCTTCCTGCTGAACAACGTGTTCGGCTATCTGGGCAACCTCAGCAACTGGTCGCCATGGCTCACGGCGGCGGCGCCAGGATTGATCTACTCGGTGATGTCGCTCACGGCCTTCAGCTGGCTGGTGCTGCGACGATGACGACCGCCCAGGGCATCGTCCTGCTGGCACACGGCTCTCGCGACGAGCGCTGGCGCCAGCCCATCGAGGCCGTTGCCGAACGGGTGCGCGCCGGCGATCCCGATGCCCGTGTGGCCTGCGCCTACATGGAACTGGCCACGCCCGACCTGCCCACCGCCACCGAGGCGCTGATTGCCGGCGGCGCCACCGCCATCCGCGTCGTTCCGCTCTTCCTCGGCATGGGCAAGCACGCCCGCGAAGACCTGCCGCTGCAGGTCGAGGCGCTGCGCCAGCGCTGGCCCGCAGTGGGCTTCTCGCTGGCCCGCATCGTGGGCGAAGAGCCCGAACTGGTCGATCTCCTGGCCAGGATTGCGGTCAAATCGTGAACATCCGGAAATTTCGATAGATTCCGAAGGCATAATGAATTCCGCAATAAGACGGAATTTGATATGAATCTGCATCAGTTCAAGTTTGTTCAGGAAGCCGTGCGGCGCAACCTGAACCTCACCGAGGCGGCCAAGGCGCTACACACCTCCCAGCCCGGCGTTTCCAAGGCCATCATCGAACTCGAGGAAGAACTGGGCGTCGAGATCTTCGCGCGCCACGGCAAGCGGCTGAAGCGCGTCACCGAGCCGGGCCAGCACGTCATCGCCAGCATCGAACTCATCATGCGCGAGGTGGGCAACCTCAAGCGCATCGGCGAGCAGTTCAGCGCACAGGACAGCGGCACCCTCTCCATCGCCACCACCCACACCCAGGCGCGCTACGTGCTGCCCGTGCCCGTGGCCAACCTGCGCGAGGCGTACCCCAAGGTCAACGTCAGCCTGCACCAGGGCTCGCCCGACCAGGTGGCTCGCATGGTGATCGACGAGATTGCCGAGATCGGCATCGCCACCGAGTCGCTCGACGGCTACGCCGAGCTGGTGACGCTGCCCTGCTACGAATGGCAGCACGTGCTGGTGCTGCCCAAGGACCACCCGCTGGCCTCCAAGGAGCGCGTCTCGCTCGAAGACCTGGCGAGCGAGCCGATCATCACCTACCACCCCTCGTTCACCGGCCGCACGCGCATCGACCATGCGTTCGCGCAGAAGAAGCTCACGCCGCGCATCGCGCTGGAGGCCATCGACTCCGACGTGATCAAGACCTACGTGCGCCTCGGGCTGGGCGTGGGCATCGTGGCCGAAATGGCGGTGCGCGACGAGTCGAACGCCGACCTCGTGGTGCGCCCGATGGGCCATGTGTTCGGCCAGAATATTGCGCGGGTCGCGTTCAAGCGCAGCGCCTACCTGCGCAACTTCGTGTTCAAGTTCGCCGAGCTGCTGTCCGACCGCCTCGACCGCAACCTCATCGCGAAGGCCTTGAGCGGCCACCAACAAGACTACGAACTGTAAACAGGATCACCCCCAGGCTTCGCGCACTTCGTGTCGCTTCGCCACCCCCTTGCAGGGGGCAACACCTGCGGCCCGGCAAAGCCGGTTCCGCGGTGTTCCTGGAAGGGGCGGCGACGAGCAAGTGGCATGTGGAACAACAGTTGAAGAAATCACGAACATCATGAGCACGTCCCCACGCACGCCCGACATCGTCACCAAGCTGCCGGCCGTCGGCACCACCATCTTCACCGTGATGTCGGCGCTGGCTGCCGAGAAGAACGCGGTCAACCTGGGCCAGGGCTTCCCTGACTTCAACTGCGACCCGAAGCTGCTCGAAGACGTGACGGCCGCCATGGCCGCGGGCCACAACCAGTACCCGCCGATGCCCGGCATTCCGGCACTGCGCGATGCCATCGCCGCCAAGATCTCGGCCCAGTACGGCCACAGCTACAGCGCGGCCACGGAAATCACCGTCACCGCCGGCGCCACGCAGGCCATCATCACGGCCATCCTCGCGGTGGTGCGTCCGGGCGACGAAGTGATCGTGCTCGAGCCCTGCTACGACAGCTACGTGCCCAACATCGAGCTGGCCGGCGGCAGCGTGGTGCGCGTGCCGCTGGTGCCCGGCACGTTCCGCCCCGACTTCGACAAGATCGCCGCCGCGCTCACGCCGCGCACGCGCGCCATCATCATCAACACGCCGCACAACCCGAGCGCCACGGTCTGGACCGAGGCCGAGATGCGCCAGCTCGAGGAGCTGCTCGCGCCCACCGACGTTTTCGTCATCAGCGACGAGGTCTACGAGCACATGGTGTTCGACGGCGCCCGCCACGAGAGCGTGGCGCGCTTTCCGGGACTGGCCGCGCGCAGCTTCATCGTCAGCAGCTTCGGCAAGACCTACCACGTCACCGGCTGGAAGGTCGGCTACGTGGCGGCGCCTGCCCCGCTGATGGCCGAGTTCCGCAAGGTGCACCAGTTCAACGTGTTCACCGTTAACACGCCGATGCAGCACGCGCTCGCGCAGTACATGGCCGAGCCGAAGCCATATCTCGAACTGCCGGCCTTCTACCAGCGCAAGCGCGACCTGTTCGCCGCCGGCCTGGCCGAGAAGACCCGCTTCAGGCTGCTGCGCAGCGAGGGCAGCTACTTCCAGTGCGTCGACATCTCGGCGGTGAGCGACCTCTCGGAAGCCGAGTTCTGCCTGTGGCTGACGCGCGAGATCGGCGTGGCCGCCATTCCGCTGTCGGCCTTCTACGGCGACGGCTTCGACCAGCGTGTGGTGCGTTTCTGCTTCGCCAAGAAGGACGAGACGCTGCTCGCGGCGCTGGAGCGCCTCGCGCGCCTCTGATCCCGGTTCGATAACGGCAGACAGCCCGCACCCGATGGCCATCACGATGAACAGGCCGCGACGGGTGCTTCTTGCACTGGCGCTCTCGTTCGTCGTGGCGGGCGTGCTCTCGCCCATCGTGCCGGAGGTGGCGGGCAAGTCTTACTCGGTGGTCGACGTGGTCCACAGCCTGCTCATCGGCGCCCTGTGCTACACGTGGTGCAGGGCCGACGGGCTCTGGCGCGGCGTGCTGCCGCCCGGGCGCTCTGCGCTGGTGGCAGGCATCTTCCCGCTGCTGGGCGTGCCGCTGTACTTCTTGCGGACCCGGCCTTTCCCGAGGGCAGTCGTCGCGACGCTTGGCGCCACCGCTTTCCTGGTGGCGTGCATCGGGCTGTCCGGTCTCTGCGCCATCGCGACCGCGACGCTGCTCGGAAAGCCGCTGCCCGAATGAAGAACAACCCCGTCGCGATCCTGAGGCTCGTTTTCGGTGCGGTCGCCGTGGTGCTGTGCGCCGTCGCATGGCTGCTGCACCACAACACGGCGTCCTTCATCGCGTCGGCCAGCCGCACCCAGGGCGAAGTGATGCGGCTTCTCTACGTCGAGAGCTCGAAGCGCAACGAGTCGGGCACCTGGAAGCCGCTGGTGCGCTTCAAGGCGCCGTCGGGCGAGATCATCGAGTTCGCGCCATCGAGCAGCAGCAGCCCGCCGGGCTACAAGGTCGGCGAGAAGGTGGATGTGTTCTTCGACCCGAACGACCCGCAGGACGCCATGCTCGACGGCTTTTTCTCGCTGTGGGGCGGCGCGCTCATCACGGGTGGGCTGGGCCTGGTTTTCCTGCTGGTGACGGCGGCGCTGCTCTTCGTGCCTGCAACCGGCCCGGCAAGGCGCCGACGCCCCCGGTAGGACGCAGGCTGACCACCGGAGGCGCTGCCTTCCGGCGACATGCGCGACACGGCAGGGCGAGCATGAAGGCTCATTGCAACAACGCCCTGGAGACCTCTATGTCGCTCTCGTTCATTCTGCTGATCATCCTGATCCTGCTACTGATCGGCGCACTGCCGAGTTGGGGCTACAGCCGCTCCTGGGGCTACGGACCCAGCGGCGGCCTCGGCCTGGTCGTCGTGATCGTCGTGATCCTGGTTCTCATGGGACGCATATAGGCCTCGCAGCCATCGCGTCCCGGCCCAAGCGGCCATGAAAAAGCCCGCTCGCGCGGGCTTTTCGCGTTTCAGGCCTGCAGCTGCGCCCAGGCCTTGTCCAGCCGCTTCACGCTCACCGGCTGTGGCGTACGCAGCTCCTGCGCGAAGAAGCTCACGCGCAGTTCCTCCAACAACCAGCGGAATTCGAGCATGCGCTCGTCCACCACGCCCTTGCGCTCGGCCACCAGGCGCCAGTAGCGCTGATCCTGCGGCTTCAGCTCTGCGAGCTTGCTCGCGTCGCGCGCGGGATCGGTACGCAGCTTGTCGAGACGCAGCACGATCGCCTTGAGATAGCGCGCGAAGTGCTGCAGCTGGGTCCATGGCGCATCGGCGATGAAGCGCTTGCCGACAAGGCGCTGTAGCTGCTGCGCGGCGTCCTGCACCGCATCGGGCTGAATCTTGGTGTCCTTGATCTTGCGCGCGGCCGCCGCGTACTCGACGAGGACAGTGCCGGCCAGCCGCGCCACCTCGTTGGCGATCAGCGTGAGGCGGCCACGGCCCTCCTCCAGCCGGCGCTTGAAGGCGAACTCGTCGGTCGGCAGCGGCTCCTGCAGGAAGGCGCGGTCGATCGCCACGTCGATGATCTGCGCGCGCAGCTCCTCCGAAGTGCCCAGCGGCATGTAGGCCACCGACATCTTCTGCAGGTCGGGGATGTTCTTCTCCAGGTACTTGAGCGCGTCCTTGAGCTGCAGCGCGAACAGGCGGCGCAGGCCGGCGCGGTGCTTGGCGGCGGCCACCGCCGGCTCGTCGAACACTTCGATGGTCACGGCGTCACCCTCGTCGCGCAGCGCCGGAAAGCCGATCAGCGATTGCGAGCCGCGCCGCACCTCCATCAGCTCGGGCAGTTCGCCGAAGGTCCAGGCCGTGTAGCGCTGGCCGGCCGGCAGCGCGGCGGGCGCGTCCGCGGCCTTGGCAGACGGCTTCGACCGACCTTCCGGCGCGGCTGCCGCGGCCTTCTTCTCCGGCGACGCCTTGACGTTCAACCCCGCCAATGCCTGGAAGGCGCCGCGCGCCTGCGCGCCCAGCTCGGCCTTCAGCGCACCGAGGTTGCGCCCCATGCCCAGCTGCCGGCCATGCTCGTCGACCACGCGCAGGTTCATGAACAGGTGCGGCGCCAGCATGTCGAGCTTGAAGTCGGCGCGCTTGACGTCGATGCTGGTCATGTCGCGCACGCGCTTGAGCAGCACGTCGGTCAGCGAGCCGGTGCCGAACAGTTCGGGCACCGAGAGTTCTTCCGCCAGCTTCGAGGCCGACTCGGGCAGCGGCACCAGCCGCGAGCGCGGGCGCTGCGGCAGGCTCTTGAGCAGCGCCTGGATCTTGTCCTTGAGCATGCCGGTCACCAGCCACTCGCAGCGCTCCTCGCTCACCTGATTGAGCACGAAAAGCGGCACGCTGACGGTGAGGCCGTCCTTCGCGTCGCCCGGCTCGTGCAGATAAGTCGCGGCGCAATCGACACCGCCCAGCCGCAGCGTCGGCGGGAAGGACTGCGTGGTGATGCCCGCCGCCTGGTGGCGCATGAGTTCGTCGCGCGTCAGGTACAGCAGGCGCGGCTGCTCCTTCGAGGCCTGGCGATACCAGTTCTCGAAGCTGGTGCCGCTGGCCACGTCGGCGGGCAGTTGCGCGTCGTAGAAGGCGAAGATCAGCTCGTCGTCGACCAGCACGTCCTGCCGGCGCGACTTGTGCTCCAGCCCCTCGACCTCGCGCACCAGCTTGCGGTTGGCCTGCAGGAACGGGAACCTGGTTTCCCACTGGCCACTCACCAGCGCCTCGCGGATGAAGATCTCGCGCGCCGCCACCGGATCGACCCGCGTGAAGTCGACGCGCCGGCCGCTGTACACCACCAGCCCATAGAGCGTCGCGCGCTCCAGCGCCGACACCTGCGCGCCCTTCTTCTCCCAGTGCGGGTCGAGCAGTTGCTTCTTCAGCAGGTGCCCCGCCACCTGCTCGAGCCACTGCGGCTCGATGTTGGCGATGCCGCGACCGAAGAGCCGCGTGGTCTCGACCAACTCGGCCGCGACGATCCAGCGGCCGGGCTTCTTCTTCAGGTGCGCACCGGGGTGCCGGTAGAACTTGATGCCGCGCGCGCCGAGGTAGGCCTCGTCGTCCTCCAGCTTCCAGCCGATGTTGCCCAAGAGGCCCGACAGCATCGACATGTGCAGCGCCTCGTAGCCCGCCGGCTCGGCGTTGATGCGCCACTTGTGCTCGGTGACCACCGTGAGCAGCTGCGAATGGATGTCGCGCCACTCGCGCACGCGGCGGATGTTGATGAAGTTCTGGCGCAGCAGCTGCTCGTACTGCCGGTTGCTGAGCTTGTGGGTGTCGCCGTGGCCGCCGCGCGCGTCGGCGATCCATTTCCACAGCCTCAGATAGCCGCTGAACTCGCTCTTCTCGTCGTCGAACTTGGAATGCGCCTGGTCGGCCTGCTGCTGCGCGTCCATCGGGCGGTCGCGCACGTCCTGCACGCTGAGGGCCGAGGCGATGACCAGCACTTCTTCCAGCGCGCTGCGCGAGCGGGCCTCCAGGATCATGCGGCCCACGCGCGGGTCCAGCGGCAGCTTCGACAGCTCGGCGCCGGTGTGGGTCAGCTCGTTGGCGTCGTCGACCGCGCCCAGTTCGTTGAGCAGCTGGTAGCCGTCGGCGATCGCGCGCGGCGACGGCGCCTCCAGGAACGGGAAGCGCGCCACGTCACCCAGGCGCAGCGATTTCATCCGCAGGATCACGCCGGCCAGCGACGAACGCAGGATTTCCGGATCGGTGAAGCGCGGGCGGCCTTCGAAGTCTTTCTCGTCGTAGAGCCGGATGCAGATGCCGTTCGCCACGCGCCCGCACCGACCCGCGCGCTGGTTGGCCGCCGCCTGGCTGATCGGCTCGACCAGCAACTGCTCGACCTTGCTGCGGAAGCTGTAGCGCTTGACGCGCGCGGTGCCGGTGTCGATCACGTAGCGGATGCCCGGCACGGTGAGCGAGGTTTCGGCCACATTGGTGGCCAGCACGATGCGGCGGCCCGTGTGGCCGTCGAAGATGCGGTCCTGCTCGGGGCCCGAGAGCCGCGCGAACAGCGGCAGCACTTCGGCGCTGCGCAGCAGCGGCTGGTGGCTCAGGTGGCGGCGCAGGTGGTCGGCCGCCTCGCGGATCTCGCGCTCGCCGGGCAGGAATACGAGGATGTCGCCAGCGTTGTGCGGATCGCGCCAGAGCTCGTCGACCGCGTCTGCGATGGCGTCGTTCAGGTCGTGCTCGCGCGATTCCTCGAAAGGCCGGTAGCGCTGCTCCACCGGATAGGTGCGGCCCGATACGAAGATGGTGGGCGCCGGCCCCTTCGCCGAGGCGAAATGCTGCGCAAAACGGTCGGCATCGATGGTGGCCGAGGTGACGATGACCTTCAGGTCGGGCCGGCGCGGCAGGATCTCGCGCAGATAGCCCAGCAGGAAGTCGATGTTCAGCGAGCGCTCATGGGCCTCGTCGATGATGAGCGTGTCATAGGCCTTCAGCAGAGGATCGGTCTGCGTCTCGGCCAGCAGGATGCCGTCGGTCATCAGCTTGACGGAGGCGTCTCGCGAGAGGCGGTCCTGGAAGCGCACCTTGAAGCCGACCACGTCGCCCAGCGGCGTATTCAGCTCCTCTGCGATGCGCTTGGCCACCGAGCTCGCGGCGATGCGGCGCGGCTGCGTGTGGCCTATGAGCCGGCCCTTGCCCGGCTCGGCGTTGAGCTTGCCGCGGCCCAACGCGAGGGCGATCTTCGGCAGCTGCGTGGTCTTGCCCGAGCCCGTCTCGCCGCAGACGATCACGACCTGGTGCGCCGAGATGGCGTCCATGATCTCCTCGCGCCTGCTGGAGACAGGAAGCGATTCGGGGAATTCGATGCGAAGGGGTGTGGTGGTCGTCAAGGGAAAACAGTCGTCGGGCCGGCGCGGCAGGCAAACCGTCGATTATCGGCGCGCACAGCCGCTGTTGCATGGCATCCACAGCGCGCGGCCTGGTTGCAACACGATCCGTAAATAGTCTTTACTCAATTGCAAACCGCCACTACGATCGCGTCCATGTCCTATCGCCTTGCCCTCACCACCTTGCGCCGTCGCTGCGCAAGCCGTGCGCCCCGCGCGCACGGAAGGGTCAAGTTGCCTCGCCCGGCCTGAAGCCGCGCCCTCGACACAGTCGGCGCGCTTCCCAGACAGAAGCGCCGCAACCGACACCCACAGCGTCACGCCTGCCGCCCGCCGATTCCTTCATGGTGAAGGAGCGGCCGCATTCCTGTTCCAGCCAGATATCCAAGAAGAAAAACATGTCCAAAGACATCCGTACCCAACTGCATGCCGAGCTCGCAGAACGCACTCGCCATCTGCAGACCATTTCCGAAGCCCTGAAGACCGAGCTCTTCGGCATCGACGACATCATCGATCGCGTGATCGATTCGCTTCGCGCCTGGTATGTGCTGCCGCAGCTCATCAGCCGCCCCGTCATCGTCTGCCTCTGGGGCCTCACCGGCACCGGCAAGACGCAGCTGGTGCGCAAGCTGGCCCAGCACCTTGGCTTCTACGACCGCTTCATCGAAGTGCAGATGGACGGCTTCAGCCATGGCTCGGGCCATCACAGCCGCGGCTCCATCTCGGCCATGCTGGCCGAGTCGGGCATCGCCGAGGGCATGCCCGGCATCCTGGTGCTGGACGAGTTCCAGCGCTTCCGCACGGTCGACAACGGCGGCAACGACGCCAAGGTCGAGCGCTACCAGGACGTGTGGGCGCTGCTGTCCGACGGCCGCCTGCCGCCGGCTCTGTCGATGCTCGGCGAGATCGAGTCGTCGCTGGCCTACGCCGAGTACACGCAGGACCGCGACGGCACCGACAAGAACAAGAAGTACGACAAGAAGCGCAAGCTGCATCTGTCGCCCTGGGAGGCGCGCGAGGTGAAGCGCTGCCTGAAGCTGTCGGAAACGCTGCTGCAGATCATGGCCTGGAAGCCCGCCGAGGTGCATGCGCGCCTGCGCGCCTTCCGCGACACGCAGCAGAGCTGGGAGACCGACTACAGCAAGCTGCTGGTGTTCGTCTCGGGCAACCTCGACGAGATGTACGCCGAGACGGCGCAGCGCGTCGAAGACTGCGACACCGACGCCGACATCTTCCACGAGCTGACGAAGAAGCTTTCCGTCATCGACGTTAAGAAGGCGCTGGCCGAGCGCTTCCGCCCCGAGCAGATCGCGCGCCTTGGCAACAACCACGTGATCTACCCCTCGTTCAACCGCGCGACCTACGTGCGCCTGATCCTGTCGATCTGCGACCGCTACGTGGCCGAGATCCAGGAAAGCTCCGGCGTGCGCTTCGTGCTCGACGCGAGCGTGTACGAGCAGATCTACGCCAATGCCGTGTTCCCGGCACAGGGCACGCGACCGCTGTTCTCGTCGATCCATGCGATCCTGAGCGCCACGCTGGTCAACGCCGCGCTGTGGGCGCTGGAGCAAGGCGCCAACGGCGGCGAGCCGGTGTGGCTCTCGCTGGACGCGGGCGTTTCCTGCATCACGGCCAAGTACCGCAAGGCGCGCCGCCAGTTTCCGGTGGCGCTGGAGCTGAATCGCCTCAAGCAGCGCTCGAGCGAGGACTTCCGCGCCCTGCTCGCGGTGCACGAGGCCGGCCACGGCGTGGTGTACGGCCTGCTCTTCGGCCGCGCGCCGCAGGAGATCAAGATCAACGTGGCCTCGTTCGAGGGCGGCTACAACAGCTACGAGCAGCGCAAGGCCTGGTCGAAGGAGAACCTGCGCGACCGCATCTGCGTGAGCCTTGCGGGCCGCGCCGCCGAGCAGATGGTGTTCGGCGAGCAGGCCTGCACTTCGGGTGCCACTCAGGACTTCATGCAGGCGACGGCCAATGCGGCGCAGTACGTCCGCCACTTCGCCTTCGGCACGCGCCTGAGCCGCACCGACGTCGCGAACGACCCGGGCGACAACGTCAACACCGACATCGCGGCCACCAACCCCGAGATCGAGGCACTGCTGGCGCAGGAGCAAGAGCGCGCGCTGACGCTGCTCGAGGCCCACACGCCGGCACTGATGACGGTGGTCGACGCGCTGCTGCGCGATGGCTCCATCGCGCCGGCCCAACTGGCCGCGATGCAGGATCTGCCCAGCCCGGCATCGGCGGCAGCCAATGCGGCCACCGACGCCTACGCGGCCCTGCTGGCGGGCTTCCGCGCCCGGCACGAGGGACTGCCGCTGCCGCCGCCACCCTCCGGGGGCAGCAGCAGTGGCGGTGGCGGCTCGGTTCCTGCCAGCGCGGCCCGCGTGCTGCGCGCGATCGCCTGATTCGCCCGACCCGGCCTGGGTCAGGCCGGGTCGGGCGGCGTCAGGCAAATGCCTCTTCATGAATGCACAATCACGCCCCATGTCCACCGTCTTCAATTTCACCTTCGTGCCCTGGTTCCGCTCGGTCGCGCCCTACATTCACACGCACCGCGGTAAGACTTTCGTGGTCGGGCTCGCGGGCGAGGCGATCGCGGCGGGCAAGCTGCAGAACATCGCGCAAGACCTGGCGCTGATCCAGAGCATGGGCGTGAAGATCGTGCTGGTGCACGGCTTCCGGCCGCAGGTCAACGAACAGCTGGCGGCCAAGGGGCACGAGGCGAAGTATTCGCACGGCATCCGCATCACCGACGAAGTGGCGCTCGACTCCGCGCAGGAAGCCGCCGGCCAGCTGCGCTACGAGATCGAGGCCGCCTTCAGCCAGGGCCTGCCCAACACGCCGATGGCGGGCTCCACGGTTCGGGTGATTTCGGGCAACTTCATCACCGCGCGCCCGGTGGGCGTGGTCGACGGAGTGGACTTCAAGCATTCGGGCCTGGTGCGCAAGGTGGACGCCGCCGGCATCCGCCGCACGCTGGACTTCGGCGCCATGGTGCTCATGTCGCCCTTCGGCTTTTCGCCCACGGGCGAAGCCTTCAACCTGACGATGGAAGAAGTCGCCACCAGCGTGGCCATCTCGCTGCAGGCCGACAAGCTGATCTTCCTGACCGAGATTCCCGGCATCCGCATCGACAGCGAGCTGCCCGAGAGCGAGGACAACCCCATCGACACCGAGCTGCCGCTGGACGCCGCCGAGAAGCTGCTGGCCTCGCTGCCCCCACCGCAGAAGCCCACCGACACCGCCTTCTACCTGCAGCACTGCGTGAAGGCCTGCAAGGCGGGCGTGGAGCGCAACCATATCCTGCCCTTCGCCCTCGACGGCTCGCTGCTCTTGGAGGTGTACGTGCACGACGGCGTCGGCACCATGGTGATCGACGAGAAGCTCGAAAGCCTGCGCGAGGCCTCGGTGGACGACATCGGCGGCATCCTGCAGCTGATCGAGCCCTTCGAGCGCGACGGCACGCTGGTCAAGCGCGACCGCACGGAGATCGAGCGCGACATTCACCAGTACACGGTGGTCGAGCACGACGGCGTGATCTTCGGCTGCGCGGCGCTCTACCCCTACCCCGAGGCGCTTACCGCCGAGATGGCGGCGCTCACGGTGTCGCCGCAGTCGCAGTCGCAAGGCGACGGCGAACGCATCCTCAAGCACATCGAGCACCGCGCCAAGGCCATCGGCCTGGAGAGCATCTTCGTGCTCACCACGCGCACCATGCACTGGTTCCTCAAGCGCGGCTTCCAGCAGGTCAACCCCGACTGGCTGCCCGAAGCCCGCAAACGCAAGTACAACTGGGACCGCAAGAGCCAGGTGCTGGTCAAGAAGATCTAGCCCGGCCGCCAAGAACTCACCAAGGAGACTGCCCCGATGACGCTCGCCACCGCCCTGCTCTTCGCCATCGTGGCCTTCGCCGCCATCGCCACGCCCGGGCCCACGGTGCTGCTGGCGCTCAGCAACGGCTCGCGCCACGGCGTGCGCCGCGCGCTGCCGGGCATGCTCGGGGCAGTGCTGTCCGACTTCGTGCTGGTCGGTGCGGTGGCGCTGGGCCTGGGCGCACTGCTGGCCGCGTCGGAGTTCTGGTTCTCGATGCTGAAATGGGTGGGCGCGATCTACCTGGCCTGGCTGGGCCTGCGCATGCTGCGCTCCAGGGGCGGCTTCCACCTGCCGGCCGCCGATGCGGCGCCCTCGGCCACGGCGGGCGAGAGCCGGCGCATCTTCCTCAAGTCCTTCCTGGTGGCGGTGACCAACCCCAAGGGCTACATCTTCTGCTCGGCGCTGCTGCCGCAGTTCATCGACCCGTCGGCGGCCCAGGCGCCCCAGTACATCGTCATCGCGCTGATCTTCGCGGGCCTGGACATGGCGGTGATGCTGGCCTATGCCTTCGTCGGCGCCCGGGCGATCCGGCTGCTGACCATCTCTGCCACGCGTTGGATCGACCGCGCCTGCGGCGGCATGCTGCTGGCGCTGGCCGGCTCGCTGGCCTTCTACCGGCGCAGCACCGTCTGAAAACACCTGGCTGCGCCTGAAAACGCCTGCGGCGCCGGCTGCCTTCGGGAGTAGCCGCTTCGCCGGGAGCGTTAACGCCTGTCACCGATAATCCCGGCCATGAACCCCCTGCTTTCCCGGTTGCAACCCTACCCCTTCGAGCGGCTGAAGCAGCTGTTCGCGGGCGTCACGCCCAACCCCGAGTTCCCGGCCATCAGCCTGGGCATCGGCGAACCCAAGCACGCCACGCCGGGCTTCATCAAGGACGCGCTGAGCGCCAGCCTCGGCGCGCTGGCCGCCTACCCCGCCACCGCCGGCGACCTGAAGCTGCGCACCGCCTTCACCGACTGGCTCAAGACCCGCTACAGCCTCTCCCTCGACCCGGCCACGCAGGTGCTGCCGGTCAACGGCTCGCGCGAGGCGCTGTTCTCGCTGGCCCAGACAGTGGTCGACCCGACGGCCTCGCCGCAGCCGGTGGTGATGTCGCCCAACCCGTTCTATCAGATCTACGAAGGCGCGGCCCTGCTGGCCGGCGCCGAGCCTTACTACGTGCCCAGCGTGCCGGAGCGCAATTTCGCGGTCGACTGGGACAGCGTGCCCGGGGAGGTCTGGGCCCGCACCCAGCTGGTGTTCGTCTGCTCGCCGGGCAACCCCACCGGCGCGGTGATGGCGCTGGACGAGTGGAAGAAGCTCTTCGCGCTTTCCGATCGCCACGGCTTCGTGATCGCGGCCGACGAGTGCTACAGCGAGATCTACTTCCGCGACGAGCCCCCGCTCAGTGGCCTCGAGGCCTCGCTGAAGCTGGGCCGGCCCGACTTCCGCAACCTGATCGCGCTGACCTCGCTGTCCAAGCGCAGCAACGTGCCCGGCCTGCGCAGCGGCTTCGTGGCGGGCGACGCGGCCATCATCAAGAAGTTTCTGCTCTACCGCACCTACCACGGCAGCGCCATGAGCGGCACCGTGGCCGCGGCCAGCATCGCGGCCTGGGGCGACGAATCGCACGTGGTCGACAACCGCGCCCAGTACCGCGCCAAGTTCGCGGCCGTCACCCCGCTGCTGGAGCCGGTGCTCGACGTGCGGCTGCCCGACGCCAGTTTCTACCTGTGGGCCGGCGTGCCCGAAGTGTGGGCTGGCGACGACGAAGCCTTCGCCCGGGCGCTTTACGCTCAATACAATGTGACCGTTCTGCCGGGGAGCTATCTGGCGCGCCAGACCACCTACGGCGCGCACAGCGTCAACCCCGGCCGGGGCCGCATCCGCATGGCGCTTGTGGCCGAAACGGCCGAATGCGTGGAGGCCGCACAGCGCATCGTGCGCTTCTGCAAGGAAGCCCGCCGCTGATCCGCCTTGCCTGGCCCCTGCTCCCATTTTTCACCCGAGACTCTCCATGACCCAGCAACTGCAACAAATCATCGACGCCGCGTGGGAAGACCGCGCCAACATCTCGGTCGCCTCGTCGCCGGCCGAAGTGCGCGACGCCGTCGAGCACGTCATCACCGAACTCAACAACGGCAAGCTGCGCGTGGCCACCCGCGAAGGCGTGGGCAAGTGGACCGTGCACCAGTGGGTCAAGAAGGCCGTGCTGCTGTCGTTCCGCCTGAAGGACAACGAGCAGATGCAGGCCGGCTCGCTCGGCTTCTACGACAAGGTGCCCACCAAGTTCTCGCACCTGTCGGCCAACGAGCTGAAGGAATCGGGCGTGCGCATCGTGCCGCCGGCCGTGGCCCGCCGCGGCAGCTTCATCGCCAAGGGCGCGATCCTGATGCCTTCCTACGTGAACATCGGCGCCTATGTGGGCGAAGGCTCCATGGTCGACACCTGGGCCACCGTGGGCTCGTGCGCGCAGGTCGGCGCCAACGTGCACCTGTCGGGCGGCGTGGGCCTGGGCGGCGTGCTGGAGCCGCTGCAGGCCAACCCGACCATCATCGAGGACAACTGCTTCATCGGCGCGCGCTCCGAAGTCGTGGAAGGCGTGATCGTCGAAGAGAACTCCGTGCTCGGCATGGGCGTGTACATCGGCCAGAGCACCCCGATCTTCAACCGCGACACCGGCGAAATCTCGTACGGCCGCGTGCCGTCGGGCAGCGTGGTCATCAGCGGCAACCTGCCCAAGAAGACCAAGTCGGGCCAGGACTACAGCACCTACGCCGCGATCATCGTGAAGACGGTCGACGCGCAGACGCGCTCCAAGACGAGCCTGAACGACCTGCTGCGCGACTGATCACTCCCCCGGCCCCTTGCAGGGCCGGTTTTCCTTCAGAGCCCCTGAGAAAACAACAGCACCCGAGGAGAGAGACCGATGAACATGATGGAACGGCTTCTTCGTCTGATGGCCGAACGCAAGGCCTCCGACATCTATCTCTCGGCCCACTCGCCGGTGCTGATCCGCATCAACGGCATCTGCCTGCCGGTCAACGCGCAGGTGCTGCCGCCCACGGCGCCGCTCACGCTGCTGTCCGAGGTGGTGCCCGCGGGGCGCATCCAGGAGCTGGAAAGCTCGGGCGAGCTCAACATGGCGGTGCACATCGAAGGCGCCGGCAACTACCGCATCAGCGCCATGCGCCAGCGCGGCACCTACGCGGTGGTGGTGCGGCACATCGCCTCCACCATCCCGAGCTTCGACGAGCTGAACCTGCCCGACATCCTGAAGACGCTCATCATGGAGCGGCGCGGGCTGATCCTGATGGTCGGCGCCACCGGCGCGGGCAAGACCACCACGCTGGCCTCGATGCTCGACTACCGCAACGAGCACGCCAGCGGCCACATCCTCACGGTCGAGGAGCCGATCGAGTTCACCTACACCAACAAGAAGTCGGTGGTGAACCAGCGCGACGTGGGCAGCGACACCACCTCGCTGCAGACGGCGCTGAAGAACGCGCTGCGCCAGGCGCCCGACGTGATCCAGATCGGGGAGATCCGCGACCGCGACACCATGTCCGCCGCCATCGCCTATGCGCAGTCGGGCCACCTGTGCGTGGCCACGCTGCACGCCAACAACAGCTACCGCGCGCTGAACCGCATCCTGAGCTTCTACCCCGTCGAGGTGCGCCCCACGCTGCTGGGCGACCTGGGCGGCGCGCTGCGCGCCATCGTGTCGCAGCGCCTGCTGCGCACGCCGACCGGCGGCCGCGTGCCAGCGCTCGAAGTCATGCTCAACACCGCGCTGGTGGCCGAGCTGATCGAGAAGGGCGACTTCTCCGGCGTGAAGGAGGCCATGGAAAAGTCGATGGCCGAAGGCTCGCAGACCTTCGAGGAAGACATCGCCCGCCTCATCGTCGAGGAGCGCGTCACCCGCGAAGAGGGCCTGTCGCAGGCCGACTCGCCCACCAACCTCATGTGGCGCCTGCAGAACCGCGCGGCGCCCAAGCAGCAGGTCGACGACCGCAACCTGACCGACCAAGTCGACGAACCCACCTTTACCGACATCACGCTAGACGTCAAATTCTGACTCTCCCCCAGGCTGCGCGCACTTCGTGTCGCTTCGCCAACCCCCTCGCAGGGGCAACACCAGCGGCCCGGCAAAGCCGGTTCCGCGGTGTTCCTGGAAGAGTCCCGCTCCATTCCTGTGCCATGTCCCGAACTCTCCAGCTAGCCGAACAACTCATCTCGCGCCCTTCCGTCACCCCCGACGACGCGGGCTGCCAGCAGATCCTCGGCGAGCGGCTGGCGCGGCTGGGCTTCACGCTGGAGACCATCGAGAGCGGCCCGGCCGACTTCCGGGTGACCAACCTGTGGGCGGTGCGCCGTCCCGCGAACGCCAAGGCCGCCACGAAGACGCTGGTGTTCGCCGGCCACACCGACGTGGTGCCCACCGGCCCCGTCGAGCAGTGGACCAGCCACCCTTTCACGCCCACGCACCGCGACGGCAAGCTCTACGGCCGCGGCGCCTGCGACATGAAGACCTCGGTCGCGGCCTTCGTGACCTCCATCGAAGACTTTTTGCAGGCCGTGCCCGATCCGCGGCTCACGCTGGCCCTGCTGCTCACCAGCGATGAGGAAGGCCCCGGCGTCGACGGCACCGTCGTCGTCTGCAATGCGCTGGCCGCGCGCGGCGAGACCATCGACTACTGCATCGTCGGCGAACCCACGGCCGTGGAACGCTGCGGCGACATGATCAAGAACGGCCGACGCGGCACCATGAGCGGCAAGCTCTCGGTCAAGGGTGTGCAGGGCCACATCGCCTACCCGCACCTGGCGAAGAACCCGGTGCATGCGGTCGCGCCCGCGCTGGCCGAACTGGTGGCCATCAACGCCGCCGGCGGCTGGGATGCCGGCAACGCGTATTTCCAGCCGACCAGCTGGCAGATCAGCAACTTCCACGCGGGCACCGGCGCGAGCAACGTGATCCCGGGCAACGCGGTGATCGACTTCAACTTCCGCTTCTCGACCGAGTCCACGCCCGAGTCGCTGCAGCAGCGCGTGCATGCCGTACTCGACGCGCACAAGGTCGACTACACCCTGGCCTGGACCGTCGGCGGCCTGCCCTTCCTCACCACGCCCGGCGAGCTGGTGGAAGCCGTGCAAGGCGCCATCCGCGACGAGACCGGCATCGAGACCGAACTGTCGACCAGCGGCGGGACCAGCGACGCACGCTTCATCGCCAAGATCTGCAGGCAGGTGGTCGAGCTGGGCCCGGTGAACGCCAGCATCCACAAGATCGACGAGCACATCGACGTGGCCGAGATCGAGACGCTGAAGAACATCTACCTGCGCACCCTGAAGCGGCTGGACGCCGCGCTCGCCGGATGAGCACCGTCATCGGACTCATCGAGGCGGCCGCAAAGCGGCTGGAAGAAGCCGGCGTCGCCTTCGGCCACGGAACCGCCAACGCCTTTGACGAAGCCGCCTGGCTGGTGCTGTGGCGCCTGAAGCTGCCGCTGGACGACCTCGACGGCGTGGCCGACAGGCCCGTGTCGCCTGCCGACGCGGGCAAGGTGGCGGCGCTCATCGACGAACGCATCTCCACCCGCAAGCCTGCTGCCTACCTCACGAAGGAAGCCTGGCTGCAGGGCGTGCCCTTCTACGTGGACGAGCGCGCCATCGTGCCGCGCAGCTTCATCGCCGAGCTGATCGCCGACGGGACCATCGACTACTGGCTGGGCGAACACACGCAACGCGTACTTGACCTGTGCACCGGCAACGGCAGCCTCGCGGTGCTGGCGGCGCTCACGTATCCGGAGGTGACGGTGGACGCAGGCGACCTCTCGGTGCAGGCTCTCGAAGTGGCGGCCATCAACGTCACCCGCCACGCGCTGGACGCCCGAGTCAGGCTGATCGAGTCGGACGGGCTGAAGAACCTGCCCGGCCCCTACGACCTGGTGCTGTGCAACCCGCCCTACGTGAACAGCGCCAGCATGGCCGCCCTGCCCGCCGAATACCGCGCCGAGCCCGAACTGGCGCTGGCTGGCGGCACCGACGGCATGGATTTCGTGCGCCAGCTGTTCGCCGATGCGCCTTCGCGCATGAGCGAGCGTGCGGTGCTGGTGCTGGAGATCGGCAACGAGCGCGAGTACTTCGAGGCAGCCTTCCCGCAGCTCGAAGTCTTCTGGCTCGAAACCTCGGCGGGCGAAGACCAGGTTCTGCTGGTGACACGCGATGCCCTGGTGGCCGGCGCGCGTTAGCTGCGCCAGCCTGAGCCCCCTTCAGCCGCTTTCTCGCAGCAATTGGCTGCGAAACCCCATTCACCGGGCCATCTTCCCGCGCCTTTCCCTGCGTCATTTCCCCGTGCCTTTGCCCCCTTTTTCCGGGCGCGAAGGGCCGGGCGGGATAATCGCCCCTACGGTTCCTCTTTCATGATCACTCTCAAGAACGTCATTCTTCGCCGCAGCGCCAAGGTCCTGCTCGACGGCGCCACGGTAACCCTCAACCCCGGCGAGAAGGTCGGGCTTGTGGGCCGCAACGGCGCCGGCAAGTCGACCCTGTTCGCCCTGCTCAACGGCACGCTGCACGAAGACGGCGGCGATTTCTCCATTCCGAAGCAGTGGCGCATGGCCCAGGTGGCGCAGAACATGCCCGAGACCGAGGAGTCGGCCACCGACTTCGTGGTGGGCGGCGACACCCGCCTGACCGAACTGCGCCAGGCCCTGGCCGCCATCGAGGCCGCCTACGCCGAGAACCCCGACGACGCCGACATCGGCATGGAGCTCGCCCACGCCTACACCGACCTGGCCGACGCCGGCGAGCACGACGCCGTGCCGCGCGCGCAGGCGCTGATCCTCGGGCTGGGCTTCAAGACGCACGAGCTCGATGCCCCCGTCAACAGCTTCTCCGGCGGCTGGCGCATGCGCCTTCAGCTGGCGCGCGCGCTGATGTGCCCGAGCGACCTGCTGCTGCTCGACGAACCCACCAACCACCTGGACCTGGACGCGCTGGTCTGGCTCGAAGCCTGGCTGCAGAAGTATCCAGGCACCATGATCGTCATCAGCCACGACCGCGAGTTCCTCGATGCCGTGACCGACGTCACCCTGCACATCGCCAACGCCCAGCTCACGCGCTACGGCGGCAACTACAGCAAGTTCGAGGACATGCGCGCGCTGCAGATGGAGCAGCAGCAGCAGGCCTTCGCCAAGCAGCAGGACAAGATCGCCCACCTGCAGAAGTTCATCGACCGCTTCAAGGCCAAGGCCAGCAAGGCCAAGCAGGCGCAGAGCCGGGTCAAGGCGCTGGAGCGCATGGAACGGGTGGCACCGTTGCTGGCGGAGGCCGACTTCAGCTTCGAGTTCAAGGAGCCGGGCAACATCCCCAACCCGATGCTGTCGATCAGCAACGCGAGCTTCGGCTACGTGGTGGAGAACGAGGAGCCCAAGACCATCCTGCGCGGCGTCAACCGCTCGGTGCTGGCGGGCCAGCGCATCGGCATCCTGGGCGCCAACGGCCAGGGCAAGTCGACGCTGGTGAAGACCATCGCGCGCGAAATGGGCGCGCTGGCGGGCCAGGTCACCGAAGGCAAGGGCCTGAACATCGGCTACTTCGCGCAGCAGGAGCTCGACGTGCTGCACCCCGAGAGCAACCCGCTGGAGCACATGGTGCGCCTGGCACGCGAACTCGGCGGCAATGCCAAGGAGCCCTCGGGCGAGCAGGCGCTGCGCGGCTACCTGGGCAGCTTCAACTTCAGCGGCGACATGGTCAAGCAGCCCGTGGGCACCATGAGCGGCGGCGAAAAGGCCCGCCTCGTGCTCGCGATGATGGTGTGGCAGCGCCCCAACCTGCTGTTGCTGGACGAACCGACCAACCACCTGGACCTGGCCACCCGCGAGGCGCTGGCCGTGGCGCTCAACGAGTTCGAAGGCACGCTGATGCTGGTGAGCCACGACCGCGCGCTGCTGCGCTCGGTATGCGACGAGTTCTGGCTGGTGGGCCGCGGCGTGGTCGGCGACTTCGATGGCGACCTCGACGACTACCAGCGCTACCTGCTCGACGAGTCCAAGCGCCTGCGCGAGGAAGCCAAGGTGGCGGTGCGCCAGGCCGAGACCGCGGCAGCCGCTGCCGCCGTGTCGGCGGCCACACCCGCACCCGCCGCCGCCCCGCAGCAGCGCAAGCAGGACGCCCAGGAGCGCCAGCAGCGCAGCGACCAGGCCAAGCCGATCAAGCGCGAGATCGCCCAGATCGACGAGCGCCTGGCCAAGGCCGGCACCGAGCGAGCCGAACTCGAAGCGCGGCTGGCCCAGCCGCTGCCCTCCGGCGAGATCGCCGAGGCCGGCAAGCGGCTGAAGGCGCTCAACGATGAAATCGGCCGCCTCGAAGAGCGCTGGCTGGCCCTCTCGGACCAGCTGGAAGCCCTGGCGGCCTGAGCCACAGCAAGCAACCAACAAGCAAGGGAGTCGCCGGATGCCGTCAGCCATCGACCTGGCCCGGGGTGACGAAAAGCTCATCGCCGCCATCCACCGCAGCCGCCGCCTCATC
Source organism: Variovorax sp. TLI9-5A (assembly GCF_056867935.1). Lineage (NCBI taxonomy): Bacteria > Pseudomonadati > Pseudomonadota > Betaproteobacteria > Burkholderiales > Comamonadaceae > Variovorax > Variovorax sp. TLI9-5A. Next base: position 3,888,751 of record NZ_CP200310.1, read on the forward strand.
AGCCGCAAGGCGCTGATGGCGGCAGCGGCCAGCGCGGTTCCCCTGCCCGGCCTCGACTGGATGGCCGACGCCGCGCTGCTCTCGCGGCTGGTGCCGCAGATCAGCGCGGAGTTCGGCCTGTCGGTCACGCAGGTCGAAAAGCTCGCGCCGCACCAGCGCGAGCGCATCCAGAAGGCCGCGACCACCGTGGGCGCGCTGCTGGTCGGAAGGCTGGTCACACGTGACCTGCTGCTGCGCCTGGCCAAGCATGCCGGCGTGCGCCTCACGGCCAAGCAGGCGACCAAGTACGTGCCCATCGCCGGGCAGGTGGTGTCGGCCGCGCTCGGCTATGCGGCGCTGCGGGCACTGGGCGAGCAGCACATCAAGGACTGCGTGCGCGTCAGTACCACCCTCGCTCTCGCGCCGCCCGAAGCGCACGCGAGCGCCTGAGCGCCTCGTCGTCGAAGAGCACCTGCGCCGCCCACGCCGCGCACACCAGCCCGAAACAGCCGCTGCCCGCGATGGCTGGGCGCGCCTCGATCAGCCCGAAGACCAGCCCCGCGATGGACAGCAGCGCCAGCAGCACGCACAGCGTGCGATCGAACCACAGGCCCGAAGGCGATAGTCGGCGCACCGTACGCTCATCGTTGCCGTTGCTCTTTCTTCGCCGGCTGGCGAAAAGCCTCCGGCCCCGGCTTCAGGGCCTCTTCCTTCACCCGCTGCTCGTAGGCCGCGACCAGCGCGACGTAGTGGCGCGACATCACGTCGGCCACCCGCCCCAGCCCGATCTTGCTGACCGTCGGCTGCGGAATGCCTGTTCTCTGTTCGATCTGCTTCTGCGTGAGCCCCATGGCCCTCAGCGCCAGAACCAACTCCCGTGGCTTCATGGCAATCCTCCCTTTTCTTACTATTCTAGAGTTTGAGAAGAATATTCGTTTGGGCTTAAATCCCCAGCCGATGGACAGCATTGCCAAACGCGCCCTGGCCGCGCGCAAATTCGCCAAGATGACGCAGAAGCAGGCCGAGGTGGTCTCTGGCGTCAAACAGTCCAGCATTTCCAAGATCGAACGAGGCGACGTCAGCCGCTCCATGAGCGTGCTCGCGCTGGCCCGCGCGTACCGCGCCGATCCGAACTGGCTGGACACAGGCGACGGCCCCGCCCCCTGGGACGAAGACCAGATCAGACAGGCCCGCGACCGGGCCAACGAGCCGCCGGGGCCCTACCGGGTGGCGCACATCCCGCCTTCGATCCCGAGCTTCAACCCGCGCACGCCCGGCACCGTGCCGCTCATTTCCTGGGCCGACGCCGCCAACTGGGACAGCCACGAGATCTCGCAGCAGCCGCGCGCCGAGCGCTGGATTCCCTGCATCGCCCACCACAGCCTCCAGAGTTATGCGCTGCGCGTGCGCGGCGACAGCATGACCTCGCCCAGCGGCCAGCTGAAGAGCTACCCGGCCGGCTCGATCGTGTTCGTCGACACCTCGCTGCGCAAGCCCGACGACGGCGAACGCGTCATCGCGAAGCTGGATGACAGCGACGAGGTCACCTTCAAGGTGTTCAAGGAAGACGACGGCCGCCGCTGGCTGCTGCCGTTGAATCCGAAGCACGAGCCGGTGCGCACGCCCTTCACCGTGCTGGGCACGGTGGTCGGCAAGTGGGAAGACGAGGACTGAATCGCCCCCCGGCGTCCGGCGTCCGGCGTCCGGCGAAGAATGAGCCGGGAATTAGCCTGGAACGGGATTCCAGCGAGGTCAGGTTGCGTGCAGGTTCAGAGGCGATATTCATGTCTCTCCCTGTGGCCTGCATCCTCTGATCCTCCCTCCTCCAGCAGGTCACCTTCAAGCCCGCCTTGTGCGGGCTTTTTTTTAAAAAATTTTGCTCGCCCCCAGGCTGCGCGGCACTGCGTGCCGCTTCGCCAACCCCCTACCGGGGGCAACACCTGCGGCCCGGCGAAGCCGGTTCCGCGGTGTTTCTGGAAGGGGCCGGAATCGGCCCTTGGGGCTTACTTGGGCAGCAGGACCTTGTTGACCACGTGGATCACGCCGTTCGACTGGTAGACGTTGGGGATCGTCACGGTGGCGGTGCCGCCCTTTTCGTCGGTGATCATGATCTTTCCGCCCTTTTCCTTGGCGACGAGCATGCCGCCGGCCACGGTCTTCAGTTCGGCCGAGCCCTTGCCGGCCTTGATTTGCTTCTTCAGCGCGGCGGCGTCGAGCTTGCCGGCCACGACGTGGTAGGTCAGCACGCCGGTCAGGGCGTCCTTGCTCTCGGGCTTGAGAAGGGTGTCGACGGTGCCGGCCGGCAGCGCGGCGAAGGCTTCGTTGGTCGGCGCGAACACGGTGAACGGGCCCGGGCCCTTGAGGGTATCGACGAGGCCGGCCGCCTTGACGGCCGCGACCAGGGTAGTGTGGTCCTTGGAGTTGACCGCGTTGTCGATGATGTCCTTGGTCGGCAGCATCGGCGCGCCACCCACCATGACAGAGGCCGCGAGGGCCGAGACCGCGCCGGCAGACAGTGCAATGGCAAGGGAGAACGCGGCGAGGCTGTGAAATTTGCGTTGCATGTGGATGCTCCTGATTGAATGATCGACCGCTGCGAAATGGCGGCGGCTGTCTTCAGTACGGGTGCCCGCAGGCAACGGATTCGATGGCGGCGAAAGAAAGAAGACCGCCCCACGCACAGTCGCGCTTCGCGCCGTGCCCATGCATTTCGCGCTGTGTAATACCAATTTCGTCGCAGCGGCCTCGCAGCGTGGGGCGGCGGCTACGAGACTTCGGGAAAGTCAGGCAGCCCGGGCGTTCCGGGTGTACAACCGCTGCCCCATGCCAAATCAAGAAAACAATGCGTTGGAGGATCACCCCGGTTCGTTGTTGCGCGCTGCGCCTGCGCGCTCGCGGCCGGGGTGGCCCGTTCAGGGCGCCGTGCTTGGCGCCGTCCTGCTGCTGTTGAGCGGCTGCGCGGTCGGACCGGACTTCAGGACGCCCGACCTGCCCGCCGCAGCCAGCGGTGCCGACTACACCCCCGCGCCGATGCCGGCGCGCACCGTTAAGTCCGACGTGCCCGCGGGCCAGTCGCAGGAGCTGCTGCCGGGCCGCGACATTCCCGGCCAGTGGTGGGAAGTGTTCCGCTCCGAGCCGCTCGACAGGCTGATCCGCGCCTCGCTGGCCCAGAGCCCCACGCTGGCTTCCGCGCAGGCGGCGCTGCGGCAGGCCGAAGCCACCTACGACGCGAAGTCGGGCAACCTGCTGTGGCCGCAGGTCACGGCGCAACTGGGCGCGCAGCGCGAGCGCGCATCGGAGGTCAGCACGCAGGTGCCTGGCGGCCAGTTGCTCACGCTGTACAACGCCTCGGTCAACGTCAGCTACAACCTCGACGTGTTCGGCGGCTCGCGCCGGCAGATCGAGGGTGCGCAGGCCGCCGTGCAAGCACAGCGCTACCAGGTGGAGGCGACCTACCTCACGCTCACTTCGAACCTCGTCACCACCGCGATCCGCGAAGCCGCGCTGCGCGGCCAGCTGCAGGCCACGCGCGAGGTGCTGCAGGCGCAGCGCGAGCAGCTGGGCGTGATCGAAAAGCAGTTCGACACCGGCGCGATCCCGAAATCGATCGTGCTGCAGCAGCGCACGCAGGTCGCGCAGACCCAAGCGGCGATTCCGCCCCTGGAGAAATCGCTCGCGCAGACGCGCCACCAGCTCGCGGTGTTCGCGGGCCGCCTGCCCTCCGAGCAGGGCCTGCCCGAGTTCGATCTCGCCAGCCTTTCGCTGCCGCAGGAGCTGCCGCTGTCGCTGCCATCGGAGCTGGCGCGCCAGCGGCCCGACGTGCGCGCCAGCGAGGCGCAACTGCACCAGGCCAGCGCGGCGGTCGGCGTGGCCACGGCGAATCTCTATCCGCAGATCCAGCTCAGCGCGAGCTACGGCAACACCTCCTTGCGCGCACGCGACCTGTTCACCGGGCCGACCACGCTGTGGAACATCGGCGCCGGGCTCACGCAGCCGATCTTCAACGGCGGCGCCCTTCGCGCGCAGCAGCGCGCCGCCGTCGCTGCCTACGACTCGGCGGCGGCGCAATACCGTAACACCGTGCTCGGCGCCTTCCAGAACGTGGCCGATGCATTGCGCGCGCTCGAGCTCGACGCCGCCGCGCTGCAAAACCAGGCCACGGCCGAATCGCTCGCGAAGCAGTCGCTCGAACTCTCGACCGCGCAGTTCCGCGCCGGCGCGGTGAGCTACGTGACGCTGCTGACCGCCCAGCAGGCCTGGCTGCAGACGCACACCGCGCTGGCGCAGGCGCAGGCCGCGCGCTATGCCGACACGGCCGCCCTCTTCCAGGCGCTGGGCGGCGGCTGGTGGAACCGCGGCGCGCTGGCCGACGCGGCGATCGCGCCGGGACAGCCTGCACCGCAAGCAACAGCACCGCAGAACTGAGCGGCCCCGAACACTCCAAAACTCCAAGAAAACAATCTATGACCCGAAGAATGATCATCATGATCGGCTGCGTACTGCTGCTGGTCGCCGTGCTCGCGTTCGGCAAGTTCATGCAGATCCGCGCGCTGATCGCTGCCGTGCCCAAGCCGGCGCCGCAGACGGTGTCGACGGCCGAGGTACAGAAGCTGCAATGGCAGTCGCAGTTCACCGCGGTCGGCACGCTGAATCCGGTGCGCGGCGCCGACCTCAGCACCGAAGTGGCCGGGCTGGTGCGCGCGGTGCACTTCAAGTCGGGGCAGGACGTGAAGGCCGGCACGCTGCTGGTCGAGCTCAATGCGGATTCCGACGTCGCCCTGCTGCACTCGGCCGAGGCCGCCGCCGCGCAGGCCGCCATCGTGCTCAAGCGCGACCAGGCGCAGCTCGCGGTGCAGGCCGTGAGCCAGGCGCAGATCGACGCCGACACCAACGACCTGAAGGCCAAGCGCGCGCAGGTCGAGCAGCAGGCCGCGGTGGTGGCGAAGAAGTCGATCCGCGCGCCCTTCTCGGGCCGCCTGGGCATCACCACGCTGAACCCCGGACAGTACGTGAACGCCGGCGACAAGCTGGTCACGCTGCAGACGCTGGACCCGATCTACGTCGATTTCGCGCTGCCGCAGCAGCAGCTCGCGGGCCTGGCGGTGGGCCAGGTGGTGAACCTGTCGGTCGACACTTTCCCGGGCCAGGCCTTCAGCGGCAAGATCAACGCGATCAGCCCCAAGGTGGACGCCGCCACGCGCAACGTGCAGGTCGAGGCGACCGTCTCCAATCCGAAGCAGCTCCTGCTGCCCGGCATGTTCGCCAACGTGAAGATCGACGTGGGCGGCGTGCAGGAGCAGCTCACGCTGCCATCCACCGCTGTGACCTACAACCCGTACGGCTCGACCGTGTACGTGGTGAAGGAAGCCGAGCCGCCCAAGGAAGGTGTGGCCAGTGCCGGGGGGCTCCCGCCCAGCCCGCCAATCCATCGGGCGCGAAGCAGCTCGTCGCGCAGCAGGTCTTCATCGAGACCGGTCCGACGCGCGGCGACCAGATCGCCATCGTCAAGGGCCTCGCGGCCGGCCAGGTGGTGGTGAGCAGCGGACAGAACAAGCTGAAGAACGGCACGCCGGTGGTGGTGGACAACAGCGTCCAGCCCGCCAACAACCCGGCGCCGACGCCGCAGGAAAAGTGAGGGCCTAGCGCATGAACTTCACGGACATCTTCATCCGCCGGCCGGTGCTGGCGATGGTGGTGAGCATGCTGATCGTGGTGCTCGGGCTGCGGGCGCTGGCCGGCCTGCCGGTCAACCAGTACCCGAAGACCGAGAACGGCGTGGTCACCATCGCCACCGCCTATTACGGCGCCGACGCGGCCACGGTCGCGGGCTTCATCACGCAGCCGCTCGAAGCCGCCGTGTCGCAGGCGCAGGGCATCGACTACCTCTCGTCGTCGAGCAGCCTGGGCGTCTCGACCATCACCGCCACGCTGCGGCTGAACTACGACTCCAACCGCGCGCTGACCGAGATCAACACGCAGGTGAACTCGGTGCGCAACCAGCTGCCGCCGCAGGCGCAGCAGCCGGTGCTGACGGTGGCCACGGGCCAGACCACCGACGCGATGTACATCGGCTTCTACAGCGACACGCTGCCCAACAACAACGTCACCGACTTCCTGGTGCGCGTGGTGCAGCCCAAGCTCAACGCCATTCCCGGCGTGCAGACCGCCGAAATCCTCGGTGCGCGAACCTTCGCGCTGCGGGCCTGGCTCGACGCGCAGAAGATGGCCGCCTACGGCGTGACCGCCACCGACGTGAGCGCGGCGCTGGCCGCCAACAACTACCTCGCGGCCGTGGGCCAGAGCAAGGGCCAGATGGTGAGCGTACCTCTCACGGCCGGCACCTCTCTGCACAGCGTGGACGAGTTCAAGCAGCTGTCGGTGAAGAGCTCCAACGGTGCCATCGTGCGGCTGCAGGACGTGGCCAACGTGACGCTGGGCTCGGAGAACTACGACTTCAACGTGGCCTTCAACGGCGTGCGCTCGGTGTTCATCGGCATCAAGGTCGCGCCCGAGGCCAACATCCTCGACGTGGCCAAGCAGGTGCGCACCGTGTTCCCGGACATCCAGTCCCAGCTGCCCACGGGCCTGACGGGCAAGATCGTCTACGACTCGACCGACTTCATCAACACGTCCATCAGCGAAGTGATCAAGACGCTGGTGGAAGCGCTGATCATCGTGACGGTGGTGATCTACCTGTTCCTGGGCAGCCTGCGCGCGGTGGTGGTGCCTGTGATCGCGATGCCGCTGTCGCTGATCGGCACCTTCTTCATCATGCTGGCGCTGGGCTACTCCATCAACCTGCTCACGCTGCTGGCGCTGGTGCTGGCGATCGGGCTGGTGGTGGACGACGCGATCATCGTGGTGGAGAACGTCGACCGGCACATGCGCGAGGGCAAGTCGCCCATGCAGGCCTCGCTGCTCGCGGCGCGCGAGCTGGGCGGGCCCATCCTGGCCATGACGGTGGTGCTGGTGGCGGTGTACGTGCCCATCGGCTTCCAGGGCGGGCTCACCGGCTCGCTCTTCACCGAGTTCGCCTTCACGCTCGCGGGCTCGGTGGTGGTGTCGGGCATCGTGGCGCTCACGCTGTCGCCGATGATGTGCTCGCGCTTCTTCAAGCCCGAGCAGGATACCGGCAAGTTCGCGATGAAGATCGAGCACGTCTTCGAGCGCGTGCACCACCGCTACCAGCTGATATTGCGCGGCGTGCTCAAGACCTGGCCGGTGATGATCGTCATGGGCGCGATCCTGGTGGCGCTGTTGTTCGTGATGTTCAAGATGTCGAAGTCGGAACTCGCGCCCGAGGAAGACCAGGGCATCGTGCTGTCGCAGGTGGTGGGCGCGCCCACGGCCACCATCAACCAGATGCAGAACTACGCGGACCAGATCTTCAAGGTCGCGCACGACACGCCCGAATACGCGCAGCTCTTCCAACTCACCGGCGTGCCCAGCACCAACGCGGGCATTGCGGGTGTGCTGCTCAAGCCCTGGGACCAGCGCACGCGCAGCGCGCACGACATCCAGACCGACCTGCAGAAGCGCTGGAACGGCATTGCCGGCGCGAAGGTGGTGGCCTTCCAGTTTCCGGCGCTGCCGGGCGCCTCGGGCCTGCCGGTGCAGTTCGTCATCAAGACGACAGAGCCCTTCGAGAACCTGAACGCCCTCGCCCAGCAGATCATGGACAAGGCGCGCGCCGACGGAAAGTTCTACTACATCGACGCCGACCTGAAGATCGACCTGCCGCAGGCCTCCGTGGTGGTCGACCGCGACAAGATCGCCACGCTGGGCATCACGCAGCAGGACGTGGGCAACGCGATGGGCGCGGCGCTGGGCGGCGCCTACGTCAACTACTTCTCCATTTCGGGCCGCTCGTACAAGGTGATCCCGCAGGTGCAGCAGGTCGACCGGCTGAACCCGCCGGACGTGCTGAACTTCTACATCAAGACGCCCAACGGCGTGGTGCCGGCCAGCACGGTGGCGAGCCTGAAGTACAGCGTGCAGCCGGAGACGGTGAACCACTTCCAGCAGCTCAACTCCGTGACCATCCAGGGCGTGCCCAGCGGCACGCAGGGCGAGACTCTGGAGTACCTGCGCGGCGTGGTGCAGCAGCTGGCGCCCAGCGGCTACACGGTGGACTACTCGGGCCAGTCGCGCCAGTTCGTGCAGGAGTCGGGCAACTTCGCCATCACCTTCGTCTTCGCGCTGATCATCGTGTTCCTGGCGCTGGCGGCGCAATTCGAGAGCTTCCGCGATCCGGTTGTGATCCTGGTGTCGGTGCCGCTGGCCCTGTTCGGCGCGATGATCTTCATCTTCTGGGGCTTCGCTTCGATGAACATCTACACGCAGGTGGGCCTGGTGACGCTGATGGGCCTCATCAGCAAGCACGGCATCCTGATCGTCGAGGTGGCCAACCGCCTGCAGAAGCAGGGCCTGAGCAAGCTCGACGCCATCGTGGAAGCCGCCGGCACACGTCTGCGCCCCATCCTGATGACGACCGCCGCCATGGTCTTCGGCGTGCTGCCGCTGGTGATCGCCTCGGGCGCCGGCGCGGCGGGCCGCAAGGCGATGGGCATCGTGATCTTCAGCGGGCTTTCCATCGGCACGCTGTTCACGCTCTTCGTGGTGCCGGCGATGTACCTCTTCATCGCGGCGCGGCATCAGAAAACAGAGAGCGCGGAGAACCCGCCGGAACAGCCGGCGCTGCCCGGAGCGGTGGCGCCAGAGGCCTGAGCCGCATCGCGCTGCCGGCCGATCGGGCCCGCTGCTGGAAAGCAGCGGGCTTTTTAATTCTTGATGGCTGCAGGACTGAACCTGCGTCGAAGGCCGAGGCGAAAAAAATCCCCGCGTGCAAGGCAGGCGAGGATTCTTGAAGAAAAGGCTTGGTAGGACGTACTGGATTCGAACCAGTGACCAACGGATTAAAAGTCCGCTGCTCTACCAACTGAGCTAACGTCCCGAACCATTTTTCTGTTCTTTGCCGAAGTGATATCCGGCAAAGCCAAAGATTATAGCGCGACGTTGGACGCGATTTTGTCCAGAACCCAACCTGCCGCGCATTGACCGAAAGTCGCGGTCACGCTGACCACCGATCCGTAGCCGTGGCAGTTGAGCGTGCCGTCGCCGCTTTCGATGGCGCACGAGGCGTCCGGCGGGGCCACGCTTTCGCGGCTGAAGACGCAGGCGACACCGATCTTGCGGCCTTCGCGCGGAGCGCCGTGCTCCTTGCGCAGGCGCTGGCGGAGTTGGGCCAGCAGCGGGTCGTGCGTGACCAGCGACAAATCTTCGATGTCGACCTTGTGCGCCTGCCGCTTGCCGCCTGCAGCGCCCACGGTGATGAACGCTGTGCGCGATGCACGCGCCCAGGCCGCCATCGCCACCTTGGCCTTCACTTGGTCGCAGGCGTCGATGACCGCCGTCGCCGGCCCGTTCGCGGCCTGTGCCCCATCGAGAAGCGCAAGCCAGTTGCCGGGCTCGACGAAATCGTCGATGGCCTGCACCCTGCACTGAGGGTTGATCTGCGCGATGCGCTCGCGCATGGCCTCGACCTTGGCCTGCCCGACGGTCGCGTCGAGTGCGTGGATCTGGCGGTTGATGTTCGACTCCGACACGTGGTCGAGGTCGATCATGGTCAAGCGCCCCACTCCGCTGCGCGCCAGCGCCTCGACGGCCCACGAGCCGACGCCGCCGATGCCGACGACCAGCACGTGCGCATTGCGGATGCGCGCGGCGCCGGCCACGCCATAGAGCCGCTCGAGGCCGCCGAAGCGGCGCGCAAAGTCAGGCGCCGCGGTGTCGGTGGCGACATCCGCGGCGGCTGCGGGAAGAGTGGGAGATGCAGTGGCGATGATGGCGCTCAAGCGGAATGCTCCGCCCGCATCAGCGCAGGCGCGAGAGACGTTCGCGGCCGGCCTGCGCGGCTTCGGACTGCGGGTAGGCCTTGGTCAGGTCTTCCAGCGTGCGGCGCGCGGCGCGCGTGTCCTTCAGCTCGATCTGGCAGTTCGCGATCGACAGCACGGCCTCGGGGGCCTTGGCGTGGTCGGGCGCGAGCGAGAGCATGGAGCGGAAGTTCGCGATGGCCTCGTTGTAGTTGCGCGTGGCGTACTGCGCATTGCCCAGCCAGAACAGCGCCGAGGCGTTGTAGCCGCTTTGCGGGTAGCGCTTGACGAATTCGGCGAACGCGGTCTGCGCCTGCGCGAACTGGCCCGAGCGGAACACGCCGAGGGCAGCCTCGAAATCGGCCTTTTCCTTGGGATCGGCGGTGAACTCGCGGCCGTCCACCGACACCTTCGAAGGCTCGCTCTGCTTGAGCTTGTCGTCGATGGTGGTCTGGCGCGACTGCATTTCGCTCAGCGTGCGCGTGAGCTGCTCGTTCTGGCCGGTCATGCGGGCCAGGTCGCCGCGCATCTGCTCGATCTGGTTCTGCAGGTCGAGCAGGCTGCGGCGCAGCTGGCCGTTTTCGTCGGTGAGCCGCTGGTCGGTCTGCTGGCGCATGGCCTCGACACGCTGGCGCAGGTCGAGGATGGCGCGGCGAGCCTCGTCATCCTCGAACAGCGCGGCCTGCGATGCCGCCGAGACGCAAAGCAAGGCGGCGGCCAGCGCCGCGCCTCGCAGTAGGGCGCGTGGCATCACCGGGTGTAGCGGATTTCGGCGCGGCGGTTCTGCGCCCAGACTTCCTCACCCGAGCCGGTGACAGCCGGCTTTTCCTTGCCGAAGCTCACGGCTTCGATCTGGTTGTCGTTCACGCCCAGCAGGGTCAGCGCGCGACGCACGGCTTCGGAGCGCTTCTGACCGAGGGCCAGGTTGTACTCGCGGCCGCCGCGCTCGTCGGTGTGGCCTTCGATCGAGATGCGGCGCTGCGGGTTGGCCTTGAGGAAGCGGGCATGGCCGTCGATCAGCGACTGGAACTCTGGCTTGACCGTGTAGCTGTCGTAGTCGAAGTAGACGATGCGCTCGACGCCCACCGGACCTTGCGCGGTGCCCGCGGTCGGGTCGATGGTGACAGGTGCCACGGTGCTGGCGCCCTGCTGGCCGCCAGCCGTGCCCGAGCGGTCGGTCACCGGCGTTTCGTTGAGCTTGGTGCCCGACGAGCAACCGGCGATGAGAGCCACGATGGCCAGCGAATAGAGCGTACGTTTCAACATTTTTTCAAACTCCTCAAATAAACCTTGGTCATTGCTTCTGGAACGGACCCCAGTCCGGTTCCCTGATGTCTCCCGCCTGCCCCGCCAGTCGTGCCTTTATTTTTCCATCGAGCGTGGTCGTCATCAGGGCTTCGCGGCCCTGCAGCTGCGTGGCATAGACGATCAGCTTGCTGTTCGGTGCAAAACTCGGACTTTCGTCCGCGGAGGTGTCGGTGATCGCGCTGACGTTGCCGGTTGCCAACTCCATCACATGGAGTTTGAAGGCGCCGCCCACTCGCGAGATGTAGGCCAACCACCGGCCATCGCCGCTGACAGACGGAGAGATGTTGTAGGTGCCGCTGAAGGTCACCCGCGTCGGGCTGCCGCCGCTGGCGCTCATCTTGTAGATCTGGGGAGCGCCGCCGCGGTCGCTCACGAAGTAGATCGTGCCGCCGTCGGCCGAGTACACCGGCTCGGTGTCGATGCTGGAACTCTGGGTCAGGCGGCGTGGTTCGCCGCCGCTGGCCGGAATGGAGAAAAGCTGCGAACCGCCGTCGCGGCTGAGCGTGACGGCCAGCGAATTGCCGTCGGGCGCCCAGGCTGGAGCGCTGTTGGAGCCCTTGAAGTTGGCAAGCAGGCGGCGCTGGCCGGTGGCCACGTTGTGCACGTACACGACGGGCTTGCGCGACTCGAAGGAAACGTACGCGAGCTGCTGGCCGTTGGACGACCAGCACGGCGAGATGATCGGCTCGGGGCTGGCGAGCGCAGCCTGCGCGTTCTCCCCATCGGCGTCGGCCACCCACAGCGAGTAGCGGCTGCCGCCCTTGGTGACGTAGGCGATGCGGGTCGAGAAGATACCTTTCTCGCCCGTCAGCTTCTCGTACACGTAGTCGGCGATGCGGTGCGATGCCAGGCGCAGATCGCCCTGGGGAACGGTGTAGCTCTGGCCACCGAGATCCTGGCCCTTCACCACGTCCCACAGGCGGAAGCGCACGTCGAAGCGGCCGTCGGCCAGACGGGTGACGCTGCCCGCCACGAGCGAGTCGGCGGTGCGCTGGCGCCACAGCGAAAGATCGGGGCGCGATGCCTCGTCGAGGGCCTGTCCCGAAGCATCGACGCCGCGGAACTGGCCGCTGCGTTCCAGGTCAGCCTGGACGATGTCGGAGATCTTCTGCGGGGAGGATTCCTGTCCCTTGAATGGAACGAGCGCGATCGGCAACTGCGTGAGCCCCACACCGGAAACCTCGACCCGGAACTGGGCCAGAGCAGGAATCATGGGGGTGGCAGCAAGGGCCGCAATGACGGTGCGGCGTGCAAATAGCGATGAAGAAGGAGTTGGAATTTGGGCTGGCAACGGCTTGTTCATGCGGTTCGGAGAGGTTTCGGGGTGAAAAGTTCTCCCCGGCTTCAACGGGCCACATGTTACACACTGGTTCGAGGGGGCCGTCACAAAACGTTTATCCATCGGCGCGGTCCTACAGCCGCGACTGCGGCAGGCCCGCACGGGCCCGCCCGTAAAATCCGCCGCCATGCAAGCATCCCCCGGCGCCGAGAGCGCGCGCCCTCCCCTGACGCGCCGTCTGGCGCGACTCATGACCTGGTTTGGCGGCTCCCGTCAATGGTGGGCCCTCGGACTCGTCGGGGCGCTGCTCGCTGCCGTCACCGAGCCGTTGATGGCGGCGCTGCTGAAGCCCCTGCTCGACCGGGGCTTCACGCGCGGCGAAATGCCGCTGTGGTTCGTGCCCGCCGCCGTGCTGCTGCTGTTCGCGGTGCGCGGCATTGCCCAGTTCATTTCCCAGTACGCGCTCTCGCGCATCGCCAACGAAGGCATGCAGAAGCTGCGGCGGGTGCTGTTCGAGCGTCTGCTCGGCGCCGAGCTCGCACTGTTCGCCCGCCAGTCGGCCAGCGCGCTTTCGAACACGGTCGTCTATGAAGTGCAGACCGGCGCGATGCTGCTGGTGCAGGCGCTGCTCGGGCTCACGCGCGACGGTTTCACGCTGATCGCGCTGCTGGGCTATCTGGTCTACCTGAACTGGAAGCTCACCCTCATCGTCGCCTTCCTGGTACCCAGCATCTCCTGGATCATGAAGGTGTTCTCCAAGCGGCTCTACCGCCTGACCCAGCAGGGCCAGCAGGCCACCGACGAGCTGGCCTACGTGGTCGAGGAAAACGTGCTTGCCCACCGCGTGGTGCGCCTGCACGGCGCCGAAGGCGCGCAGGGCCGCCGCTTCGAGCAGTTGAGCCAGCGGCTGAACCGGCTGGCCGTGAAGTCGACCATCGCACAGGCCGCCACCACGCCGCTCACGCAGATGATGGCGTCGCTGGCGCTTTCAGTGGTGGTGATGATCGCGCTGTGGCAAAGCGGCAAGCAGGGCTTCACCGTGGGCGGCTTCGTGGCCTACATCACGGCCATGCTGATGCTGATCGCGCCGATCCGCCGCCTTGCCGAAGTGGCCGGGCCGATCACGCGCGGCCTCGCCGCGCTGGAGCGCGGGCTGATCCTCATCGACGAAGTGGCCCCGGAATCGCAGGGCAGCTTCAGCCTCGAGCATGCCCAGGGCCGCATCGAACTGCGCAACGTGCGGGTCAGCTACCGCGGTGACGACGAGCAGCGCGCGCTCGACGGCGTGAACCTTGTCATCGAGCCCGGCCAGGTGGTGGCCTTCGTCGGCCCCTCGGGCTCGGGCAAGACCACGCTGGTCAACCTGCTGCCGCGCTTCGTGCAGCCCAGCAGCGGCCAGGTGCTGCTCGACGGGCACGACACCAGCGAATGGCAGCTCAAGAGCCTGCGCGCCCAGTTCGCGATGGTGAGCCAGGACGTCGTGATGCTCAACGACACGCTGGCCGCCAACGTGGCGCTGGGCGCCGAGGTCGACCGCGAGCGCGTGCTGCAGTGCATAGAGGCCGCCAACCTGAGCGCGCACGTCGAGATCCTGCCCCAAGGCATCGACACCGTGCTGGGCCACAACGCCACGCAGCTCTCGGGCGGCCAGCGCCAGCGGCTCGCCATTGCCCGCGCGCTCTACAAGAATGCGCCCGTGCTGCTGCTCGACGAGGCCACGTCTGCCCTCGACACCGAATCCGAACGCCTGGTGCAGGACGCCCTTCAGCGCCTGATGCAGAACCGCACCACGCTGATCGTGGCGCACCGCCTCTCGACCATCCAGCACGCCGACCGGATCATCGTGATGGAGCAAGGCCGCATCGCCGAGCAAGGCAGCCACGAGCAACTCATGGCGCTCGACGGGCTCTATGCGCGGCTGCAGACGCTGGCCGTGCGCAGTGCGCCGCCGGGGCAGGACCCGACGCTCTGATTCCGCCCAGCCGGTGCGGCAGGGTCAGAGCAGCACGATGTCGTACTGCCCCTGCCCGATCGCCGGCTCGGCCTGCAGCGAAATCGGCTTGCCGATGAAGTCGCTCAAACCCGCCAGGTGCTGGCTTTCCTCGTCGAGGAACAACTCGATCACCTGCGGCGACGACACGATGCGGAACTCGCGCGGCGTGAACTGCCGCGCCTCGCGCAAGATCTCGCGCATCACGTCATAGGCCACGCTGCGCGCGGTCTTCACGATGCCCTGGCCGCCGCAGGCGATGCAGGGCTCGCACAGCATGTGCGCCAGCGATTCGCGCGTACGCTTGCGCGTCATTTCCACCAGCCCCAGTTGCGAGAAGCCGCCCGCCGTGGTCTTCACGCGGTCGCGCGCGAGCTGCTTGCGGAACTCGGCCAGCACCTGCTCACGGTGGTCGTCGCGGCCCATGTCGATGAAGTCGACGATGATGATCCCGCCCAGGTTGCGCAGCCGCAGCTGCCGCGCGATGGCCTGCGCGGCCTCTAGATTCGTCTTGAAGATGGTGTCGTCGAAGTTGCGTGCGCCGACGAAGCCGCCCGTGTTCACGTCCACCGTGGTCAGCGCCTCGGTCTGGTCGACCACGAGGTAGCCTCCCGACTTCAGGTCGACCCGCCGGCCCAGTGCCTTGGCGATTTCCTCGTCGACCGAATACAGGTCGAAGATCGGCCGCTCGCCCTTGTAGTGCTGCAGCTTGCCGGCCGCCTTGGGCATGAATTCGAGGCCGAACTTCAGCAGCAGCTCGAACTGCTCGCGCGAATCGATGCGGATGGTCTGCGTGTCTTCGCCCGTCATGTCGCGCAGCACGCGCTGCAGCAGGCTCAGGTCCTGATGCAGCAGCGACATCGGCGGCATGCGCATCGAGGCTTCGCGGATGCGCGACCAGGTCTTGCGCAGGTAGGCGATGTCCTCGGCCAGCTCAGCATCGCTGGAATCTTCGCCATTGGTGCGCAGGATGAAGCCGCCCGTGTTGGCCGGCACCACGCCGCCGCTGTCGGCCGCCGCGGCAGCCTCGATGAGTGCCAGCATGCGGTTGCGCAGCGACTCGCGCTGCTCCGCGGGGATCTTCTGCGACACGCCGATGTGGTTGTCCTGTGGCAGGAACACCAGCAGCCGCCCGGCGATGCTGATCTGCGTCGAGAGTCGCGCGCCCTTGGTGCCGATGGGGTCCTTGATGACCTGCACCAGCAGCGACTGGCCCTCGAACACCTGCTTCTCGATGGGCACCATCGGCCCTCCGTTGCGGTGGTCGCGCTCGGGCGCCGGCGCGCTGGGGCGCGAGCCCGGCGTGAAGGGCGCCACGATGTCGGCCACGTGCAGGAAGGCAGTGCGTTCCAGGCCGATGTCGATGAAGGCCGACTGCATGCCCGGCAGCACGCGCGACACCTTGCCCAGGTAGATGTTGCCGACCAGCCCGCGCTCAAGCGTGCGTTCGACGTGCAGTTCCTGCACCGCACCGTGCTCGATCAGCGCCACGCGGGTCTCTTGAGGAGACCAGTTGATCAATATGTCCTGCATGTAGTTCTCAGGTTTTGAATCCGGCGGCTCGAAGCAGCCCTGCCGTCTCGAACATGGGGAGGCCCATGATGCCCGAATAGGACCCGCTGATGTGCTCGATGAACGCGGCTGCCGCACCCTGGATGGCGTACGCGCCGGCCTTGCCCAGCGGCTCGCCGCTTTCGGCATAGCGCGCGATCTGCGGCTTCGTGATGTCGGCGAAGCGCACGCGCGACACGCTGAGCGCGGCATGGCTCTTCTTGCCATGGTGCAACGCCACGGCAGTGAGCACACGGTGCGTGGTGCCGGAAAGCATCCGCAGCATCCGCGCAGCGTCCTTTTCGTCTTCGGGCTTGCCGAGGATGGCGCGGCCGAGCGCGACCGTGGTGTCGGCGCAGAGCACCGGCGCGTCCGGCAGGCCACGCTTGCGCATCCGGGCCACGGCGGCGTCGAGCTTCAGTCCGGTGACGCGCTGCACGTAGGTGGCCGGGGCCTCGTTGGGCAGCACGGCTTCCAGCGATTCGGCATCCTCGTCGGCGTCGGCCAGCAGCAGTTCATGGCGAACGCCGAGCTGGCCGAGCAACTGGGCGCGGCGCGGGCTCTGCGAGGCGAGGTAGATGAAATCCGGCAAGGTTCAAATCTCCTGTGACCTGGCTATGCGCCGGCCACCGTGTGGTTCCAGGCCAGCCCGTGCGGCAGTCCCGGAGGTCCGAAAAGAAAGTGAAGGACGCGGCGGCGCGCCGGCGACTTCGCGCGCGACGAGGCGTGCAGCAGCAAGGGGTGCATCAGCAAGGCGTCGCCTTGTGCCGCCGTGCAGACCGTTTCGCCATGGGCGGCTCGCAAGGCCTGGGCTTCCTCGCCGTCCAGCCGTCCCGCGCGATGGCTGCCCGAGACGACACGCAGCGGCCCCGCATCGGCGCCGCAGTCGTCCAGATGCACGCGCACGGCGAGCAGTGACTGCAGCAGGTCGATCGGGGGCTGCACATACGGCTCGCCCTCCTTGATGACGGTGGGCATGCCGGCACCCGAGGCGGGGATCGATGTGTCCTGGTGCAGCGCGACCAGCCAGTTCTTGTCAGGCGTCTTGTCGAAGAGCGTGCATTGCACGGCCACCGACTGCGCATCGAGCAGCCCCATACCGGACAGCCGCGCTTTCAGATGGACAGCCATGTCGCTGCAAGGCCGGCGGGCCAGGAGATTGCGGCTGCCCGCCGCCTGCCCCAGCCAATCGTCGAGCGACTGCGCGGCTGCATCCAGCAGCTCGGGTGGCAGCAACGCGGGCACCAGCACATGGCCCCTTGCCTCGAGCAACGCAACCTGCCCGGCGGCGTTCGTCATTCGCGGTGGTAAGGATGGCCCGCGTTGACCGACCACGCACGGTACAGCTGCTCGACCAGCAGCACGCGCGCCATCGCATGCGGCAGCGTGAGGTCGGACAGCCGGATGCGTTCGTGGGCCGCGGCCTTGAAGGCCGGGTCGAGCCCGTCGGGCCCGCCGATGACCAGGGCGACGTCATCGCCCTCGCCCTGCCAGGTCTGCAGGCGCGCGGCGAGGGCCTTGGTGGTCAGCGCCGTGCCGCGCTCGTCGAGCACCACGATGCGCATGCCGCGCGCGATGGCGCCTTCGATGCGCTCGCGCTCGGCCGCATAGAGCGTTTCCAGCGTCTTGGAGCCGCGCGGCTCGGTCTTGACCGCGCGCAGTTCGAGCTTGAGCTCGGGCGGGAAGCGCTTGGCGTAGTCGTCCCAGGCAGTCTGAGCCCAATCGGGCATGCGCTGCCCGACGGCGACCACCAGCAGCTTCATGCGCGGCGGGCTGGCGCCTTCCTGGCGGCCGTCGTCTTCTTTGCCGCCGGCTTCTTGGCAGCGGGCTTGCCCACGACCTTGACCGGCACGCGCGCGGTGGTGGTCTTCCTGGCGGGAGCCTTCTTCGCGGCCGTCTTCTTGGCTGCTGGCGCTTTCGCGGCTTTGGCTTCCTGCTCGGCCGCACGGATCGCGGTCTTGGCGGCGCTCGAACGGCGCAGCGTCGGGGCCTTGGCGGCGGCCTTCTTCTCTTCGGTGACGACCTTCGAGGCAGTCGCCACCGCAGGCTTGGTGCCGCCGAGCTTGGCGCGCACCGGCTTGTCGCCCCAGATCTCTTCCAGGTGGTAGTACTGGCGGATGGCGGGCTGCATGATGTGCGCCACGGCCGAGCCGCAGTCCACGATGATCCACTCGCCGTTGTCCTCGCCCTCGATGCGCGGCTTGCCGAAACCGGCTTCGCGCACCGCGTCGCGCACGCTGGCGGCCAGCGCCTTGGTCTGGCGGTTGGAGGTGCCCGAGGCGACGATCACGCGCTCGAACAGCGGCGAGAGATGCTCGGTGTCGAATACCTTGATGTCCTGCGCCTTGACGTCTTCGAGACCATCGATGATGGCTCGCTGGAGTTTCTGGGTGTCTTTCTTTGCGGCGGCTTCAGTGGTCATCAGGCAGAGCGGTAGAGGTGGTGTTGGTCAATATAGCGTGCAACCGTGGGCGGAACCAGCGAGGAAATGTCCACGCCGAGCGCCGCGCGCCGCCGGATCTCGGTGGCGCTGATGTCCATGGGAGGCAGTTCGAGCGCCTCGAAACGCGCGCCGGGCGGAAGGCCGGGCAGTGATTTCGGATCAAAACGGGCAGTGTCACCCGTCGATAGTGCGCGATACGCTACAGAAACAATAGCAATGCCGAGTATATCCTGCCAGCCATGCCAGGTCGGCAGCGCGCTGGCCTGGTCGGCGCCCATGATCAGCACCAGCTGCGCGCCGGGCTGCTCGCGCTGCAGTTCGTGCAGGGTGTCGAGGGTGTAGGTGGGGCCGTCGCGCAGCACTTCGCGGCTGTCGACCACGACGGTGCCCTTCAGATCGCCGAAGGCCAGCCGGGTCATGGCGAGGCGGTCTTCCTTCGGGGTGAGCGCCCTGCTCTTGTGCCAGGCCTGGCCGGTGGGAATCACGTGCAGCTCGTCGAGATCGAGCTGCGCCATCGCGGCTTCGGCAAGGGCCACATGGGCGTTGTGCGGCGGATCGAACGCGCCGCCGAAAACGCCGATGCGCTGTGCCTTCATCAGCCGCACGCGGGAACTCGACGGCAGCATCGCGAAACTCGAGATGCCTGGCGGATGCGCAGCAACATTCCAGGGATACCGCAGAACCGGCTTTGCCGGGCCGCTGGTATCGCCCCCTGGAAGGGTGTGGGCGAAGCGACACGAAGTGCGCGAAGCCTGGGGGTCATACCCAATCTCGTCGGACGATGAAGTCGCTGTACAGCGCGGCTTCGGGGCTGCCAGGCTCGGGCTGCTGCTGGTAGGCCCAGCTCGCCAACGGCGGCATCGACAGCAGGATCGACTCCGTGCGCCCGCCCGATTGCAGGCCGAAGTGCGTGCCACGGTCCCACACGAGGTTGAATTCCACGTACCGCCCGCGCCGGTAGAGCTGGAAGTTGCGCTCGCGCTCCGTGTACGCCGTGGCGCGGCGGCGCTCGACGATGGGCAGGTAGGCTGGCAGGAAGCCGTCGCCCACCGAGCGGATCATCGCGAAGCCGTTCTCGAAGCCGCCTTCGGAGAAATCGTCGAAGAAGATGCCGCCGATGCCGCGCTGCTCGTTGCGGTGCTTGAGGAAGAAATACTCGTCGCACCAGGTCTTGAAGCGCGGGTACTTGTCGTCGCCGAAGGCGGCAAGCGAATCGCGGCACACGGTGTGGAAGTGCACCGCGTCTTCCTCGAAGCCGTAGCACGGCGTGAGGTCCATGCCGCCGCCGAACCAGCAGACCGGCTCCTTGCCCTCGGGGAGCGCGGCAAGCATGCGCACGTTCATGTGCACGATCGGCACGTACGGGTTGCGCGGATGGAAAACCAGCGACACGCCCATCGCCTCGAAAGGCGCACCCGTCAGCTCAGGACGGTTCTGCGTGGCCGAGGGCGGCAGCTTCGGCCCGCGCACCTGCGAGAAGCCGCAGCCCGCGCGCTCGAAGAGCTCGCCGCCTTCGAGGATGCAGGTCAGGCCGTTGCCCTGCAGCGGCTCGCCGGGCGCCTTCTGCCAGGCGTCGCGCAGGCAGGTGCCGCCGTCGGCCTTCTCGACCGCCGCGATGATCGACTGCTGCAGTCCGCGCAGGTATTCGCCGACCGCCGCCGGATTGGTCTGCTGCATCAGGCGCCGTGGGGGTTGCGCGCGTGCACCGCGCGGAATCCGATGTCCTTGCGGTACTGCGCGCCATCGAAGCTGACGCGCGCCGCGACCTCGTAGGCCCGCTGCTGCGCCTGCTTCACGCTGTCGGCCAGCACGGTCACGCAGAGCACGCGGCCGCCGCTGGTCTTGAGCTCGCCGTTGTCCAGCGTGGTGCCCGCATGGAACACCACAGCATCGGGCGCCTCGGCCGGAATGCCGGTGATGCGGTCGCCCTTGCGCGGCGACAGCGGATAGCCGTGCGCGGCCATGACCACGCCCAGCGCCACGCGGCGGTCCCACTGCAGCTCGACCTGGTCGAGCGTGCCGTCGGTGGCATGCCAGAAGACTTCGAACAGGTCGGACTTGAGCCGCATCATGATCGGCTGCGTCTCGGGGTCGCCCATGCGGCAGTTGAACTCGAGCGTCTTGGGGTGGCCCGTCGCGTCGATCATCAGGCCGGCGTAGAGGAAGCCGGTGTACGGAATGCCGTCCTTTTCCATGCCGCGGATGGTCGGCAGGATGATCTCGCGCATGGCGCGTGCATGCACCTCGGCAGTGACCACCGGCGCGGGCGAATACGCGCCCATGCCGCCGGTGTTGGGGCCTTCGTCGTTGTCGAGCAGGCGCTTGTGGTCCTGGCTGGTGGCCAGTGCGGTCACGTTCTTGCCGTCGCACAGCACGATGAAGCTGGCTTCCTCGCCCTGCAGGAACTCCTCGATGACGACGCGCGCGCCGCCTTCGTTGTGCGACACGCCGAACTTGTTGTCGACCAGCATGAAATCGACGGCCTCGTGCGCTTCCTGCGCCGTCATGGCCACCACCACGCCCTTGCCTGCCGCCAGGCCGTCGGCCTTGACGACGATCGGAGCGCCCTTGGCGTCGATGTAGGCGTGCGCGGCGGCGGCGTCGGTGAAGGCCTCGTACTCGGCCGTCGGGATCTTGTGGCGCTTCATGAAGGCCTTCGAGAAGGCCTTCGAGCTTTCGAGCTGCGCCGCGGCCTGAGTCGGGCCGAAGATGCGCAGGCCGTGCGCGCGGAACTCGTCGACCACGCCGGCGGCCAGCGGAGCCTCGGGGCCCACCACGGTCAGCGCGATCTTTTCCTTGATGGCCCACTCGCGCAGCGCGGCGGGCTCGGTGATGTCGATGCAGTCGTAGCGCTCGTCGCCCGCGGTGCCGCCGTTGCCCGGCGCCACGTACACGCGGCTCACCCGGGCAGCCTGCGCCAGGCGCCATGCCAGAGCGTGTTCGCGGCCCCCTCCCCCAATTACCAGTACCTTCATTCGCGGGCCTTCATTTCTCGCTGTGTTTCAACAAATTTGCATCCGGCGCTCGTGTTCACTCGGACAGCGAAGCGTTGTGATAAACGTCCTGCACGTCGTCGAGGTCTTCGAGCACGTCGAGCAGCTTCTGCATTCTTGCGGCGTCCTCGCCGGTCACGTCCACGGTGTTTTCGGCACGCATCGTGACTTCGGCGGCATCGGGCTTAAGCCCGGCGGCTTCGAGCGCGTTCTTCACGGCCTCGAAGTCGGCCACGGAGGTGATGACCTCGATGGCGCCGTCGTCGTCGGTGACGACGTCCTCGGCGCCCGCCTCGAGCGCCACTTCCATCACCTTGTCCTCGCTGGTGCCGGGCGCGAAGATGATCTGGCCGCAGTGCTTGAACTGGAAGGCCACGGAGCCTTCGGTGCCCATGTTGCCGCCGTGCTTGGAGAAGGCGTGGCGCACTTCGGCCACGGTGCGCACGCGGTTGTCGGTCATGGTGTCGACGATGATCGCCGCGCCGCCGATGCCGTACCCTTCGTAACGAATTTCTTCGTAATTGACGCCTTCGAGGTTGCCCGTGGCCTTGTCGATGTTGCGCTTGATGGTGTCGATGGGCAGGTTGACGGCCTTGGCCTTTTCAACCGCCAGCCGCAGCCGGGGATTGGCGCCCAGATCGGCGCCGCCGGCCCGGGCGGCCACCGTGATTTCGCGAATTGCCCGGGTCCAGAGCTTGCCCCGCTTTTCGTCCTGGCGGCCCTTCCGGTGCTGAATGTTCGCCCACTTGCTATGTCCGGCCATGGCTTTCTATCTCGCTGTCCTGTGTTTCTGTGTCAATCCGAGCAGCCCCGAGTTTACTGTCCGGCGCACACAACGCCGGTCCTGCAGGCCGGATTTCAGGTCTGGGCTTTTGGTGATAATTGTTCGATGACGCCATCGCCTTCCGTCGGGCCCGGGAATCCCGACACCCTGCCGCCACACGCGCCCTTGCCGCTGTACTACAGCAACGAGGCGGAGCACCAGGCGTTCCTGCGGCGCATCTTCGACAGCACCGCGGCCGACTACGACCGCATCGAAAGCGTGCTGGCGCTGGGCACCGGCCCCTCGTACCGCCGTGCGGTGCTGCAGCAGGCAGGGCTCGCGACGGGCATGCAGGTGCTCGACGTGGGCATCGGCACCGGGCTGGTGGCGCGCGAGGCGCTGAAGCTGATCGGCCCCACCGGGCACCTCGTCGGCATCGACCCCAGCCCCGGCATGCTGGGCCAGGTCAGGCTGCCCGGCGTCGAGCTGGTGCGCGGCGTGGCCGAAGCCCTGCCCCGACCCGACGCGAGCTGCGATTTCGTCAGCATGGGCTACGCCATGCGCCACATCAGCGACGTGGCCGCCGCCTTCGCCGAGTTCCATCGCGTGCTGCGCCCCGCCGGGCGCGTGGCGGTTCTCGAGATCACCAAGCCCGAGGGGCGCATCGCAACGGCGCTGCTCAAGGGCTACATGCGCGCCGTGGTGCCGCTGATCGCCCGCGTGATCGGCCGCCAGCGCAATACATCCGAACTGTGGCGCTACTACTGGGACACGATCGAGGCCTGCATTCCGCCCGAACGGGTGATGCAGGCGCTGGCCACCGCGGGTTTGCGCGACGTGCGCCGGCACGCGAGCCTCGGCGTCTTCTCGGTCTACACCGCCACCAAACCAGAAAACACCGCAGAGGCCAGTTGACAGTGCGAGCCCAGGACGAAACCTCTACCTCCCATCTGCGCGTCGAACGCCTTTCGCTGGCCGCCAGCCTGGCACTCGCCGGCGGCGGCAAGGCCCCCTTCGCCGCGCTGGGCTACGGCACGCCGCACGGCGTGGCCTGGATGCCGACGGTCAATGCGCGCGTGCTCTCGCCCGACGGCGCGATGGCCGACGTGTGGCACGCGGGCGGCGCGCAGATCAAGTCGGGCACCACCGGCATCGCGCGCTGGCGCACCGACGGGCACTGGCTGCTCGGCGCCATCGACCTCGACGAGAACGCCGAGAAACAGGGCCTGGCCGAACTGGCGCACCGCGCCTACAGAGACCTGTTCAAGACGCTCGACCAGGCCGGCACGCCGCACCTGCAGCGCATCTGGAACTACCTGCCGCAGATCAACGCCGACGGCGGCGGCCTGGAGCGCTACCGCCAGTTCAACCTGGGCCGGCAGGAAGCGTTTCTCGAAGCCGGCCGCGCCGCCTTCGAAGGCGCGCCGGCGGCCTGCGCGCTGGGCATCCACCAGGGCGCGCTGTCGATCCGCTTCCTGGCCGGGCAGCAGGCGCCGCTGCCTGTAGAGAACCCGCGGCAGGTCTCGGCCTACCGCTATCCCGAAACCTACGGCCCCCGCTCGCCGACTTTTTCCCGCGCCGCGCTGGCGGACATCGGCGACGGCAACGTCGCCCTCTTCATCTCCGGTACCGCGAGCATCGTCGGCCACGAGACCGTGCACCACGGCGACGTGCAGGAACAGACGCGCGAAACGCTGCGCAACCTGCAGGCGGTGATAACCGCCGCCAACGAGCGCTGCAGCGCGACGTTCTCGCTGGCCGCGCTCGACTGCGTGGTCTACGTGCGGCATCCGTCGGACACCGGCACCGTGCGCGCCATCATCGAGCAAGCGCTGGGCGCCGACGCACCGATGTCGCGCCACGCCGTGTACCTCGAAGCGGACATCTGCCGCAGCGACCTGCTGGTCGAGATCGAGGCCCACGCCGTCGCCGCGGGGCAGTTGCGGGCCTGACCGGCTTCTGCCCGGCCGCCCCCCGATTGACCTATTCAATGACTCGCGTGCTGCGATTTCTCACGTCGATTCCGCTCGCGTTGATGCTCTACGCGCTGCTGCTGTTCCTTGGCCTGATTTCCCTGGTCTGGAACGTCTTCGCCATGCTCATCCATCCGGTGATGCCGGCGGCGCCCGCCCGTGCGCTGGGCCGCATGACCATCGCCTTCGCCTACCGCATGTTCTGGTGGCTGGCCTCGGTGACCGGCATGATGCGCATCGACGCCAGTTGCCTCGACCCGATGAGCAAGGAGCCCGGCGTGATCTTCGTGGCCAACCACCCGACCATGCTCGACGCGCTGCTGCTGGTGGCGCGGCTGCCGCGCAGCGCCTGCATCATGAAGGCCGACCTGATGGGCAACATCTTCCTGGGCGCGGGCGCCAGGCTGGCGCGCTACATCAGCAACAAGTCGGCGCGCACCATGGTGCGGCTGGCGGTGAACGACCTGCGCAATGGCGGGCAGCTGGTGATCTTCCCTGAAGGCACGCGCACGGTGACGCCGCCGCTCAACCCGTTCCGCCCGGGCACCACGCTGATCGCCAAGCTGGCGCAGGCGCCGATCCAGACGGTGTTCATCGACACCGACTCGCCCTACCTCGCCAAGGGCTGGCCGCTGTGGCGCGTGCCGCCGCTGCCCATCGTCTTCAGGCTGCGGCTGGGCAAGCGCTTTTCGCCCACGCAGGACAGCGACGTGCTGCAGGCCGAACTCGAACAATATTTCCGACAAAACATGGAGCAGCGCGCCACCGACGCGTCCCCCGAATGCCAGACGCCTCGCGCACACACCTTGTCCTGATCCCGAGCTACAACACGGGCGAGCGCCTGTTCTCCACGGTCGCCGCCGCGCGCGCTCAGTGGAACCCTGTGTGGGTGGTGGTCGACGGCAGCGACGACGGCACCGGCGAGCGGCTGCAGCAGTTGGCCGAGGGCGATCCGGGCCTGCGCGTGTGGGTGCTGCCGCAGAACCAGGGCAAGGGCTCCGCCGTGCTGCACGGCCTGCGCGCCGCGAAGGAGGCCGGCTTCACCCACGCGCTGACGATGGACTCCGACGGCCAGCATCCGGCCGACCTGATCCCCGCCTTCATGCAAGCCTCGCTGCAGCGCCCCGAGACCATGGTGCTCGGCCGCCCGGTGTTCGACGCCAGCGCGCCGCTGCTGCGCGTGCGCGGACGGCGCGTGTCGAACGGGTGGACCCAGCTCGAGACCCTGTTCGCGGGCGTCGGCGACTCGCTCTACGGCTTTCGCGTGTATCCGGTGGCCGACCTGATCGCGGTGATGGCACGCCAGCCATGGATGCGCCGCTTCGACTTCGACACCGAGGCCGTCGTGCGGCTGGCGTGGCGCGGAGTGAAGCCGGTGAACATCGACGCGCCGGTGAAGTACCTGACCGCCGAGGAAGGCGGCGTCTCGCACTTCCGCTATGGCCGCGACAACGTGCTGCTCACCTGGATGCATGCGCGGCTGATGGTCGAGTTCGTGCTCCGCCTGCCCTTGCTGCTGTTGCGCAAGCTGGCGAAGAAGCCGCCGTTCCAGGACTGAGAAAGCCGTCCGGCTACGACACGACGGCGGCCCCGCCCAGCGCCTTGTAGAGCGTCATCGTCGCGTTGAGCTGGTTCAGCCTGTTCTGCGCCAGCGACACCTCGGCCGCGCGGCGCCTGTCCTTGGCGTCGAGCACCGGCTGCAGCGCGGTCGCCCCGGCGCGGTAGCGCACTTCCGACAGGCGCTCCGCGCGCTGCGCCTCCTGCAGGGCCAGCACCAGGCTCTCGCTTTCGGCGCGCAACTGCGTGCGTGACGACAGAGCGTTCTCCACCTCCGACAGCGCCGTGTACAGCGACTGCCTGAAGCCCACCACCGCCTCTTCGTACTGCGTCTGCGACACCGCCACGGTCAGCCGCGCAGTGTTCCATTGCAGGAAAGGCAGCGTCAGCCCCGCACCCAGCGTGCCCACGGGGTTCTTCAGCAGTTCGCCGAGCGCGGTGCTCGACGTGCCCAGCGTGCCCGTCAGGCTCAGCGTGGGATAGAAGCCGGTGCGCGTGGCATCGACGTTCGCCAGCGCTCCGCGCAGGCGCTGCTCGGCGGCACGGAGGTCTGGGCGGCGGCCCAGCAGGCTCGCGGGCACGCCGGCATCGATGGCCGGCAACGCGATGTCGGGCAACTGCGCGGGCTCGGCGGACATCGGCTCCGGCGGCTGGTCGAACAGGATCGCCAGCGCGTTGCGCGCCTCCACGCGCTGCTGCAGCAGCTGGGTATGGGCCGCTTCCTGCGTGGCGAGACTCTGGCCGGCCTGCGCCACGTCCAGCCCCGACACGGCGCCGGCCGCGTACTTCACGCGCGCAAGCGCAAGGATGCGGCGGCCGTCTTCCATGCCCGCCTCGCTCAGCGCGATGCGCTGGTTCAGGTAGCCGGTCTGCCAGTAGAGCCCCGCCGTGGTGCCGACCAGCGACAGCGCTGCCGCCTGCCGGTCGGACTCGGTGGCCTTCAGCTCCCAGTCGGCGGCGCTGCGCAGTGCCGAGAGCCGGCCCCAGAGGTCGAGCTCGTAGCTCAGTGCCACCGACGCGTTCGACGCAGAGCTGGCCACACCGCCGCGCTTCAGGTCGTAGCTGCGGCTGGTGTTGGCCTGCCCGAGCACGCCGGGCGTGAGATTCGTGTTCGCCAGCCCGGCCTGCAGCTGCGCGCGCTGCACGCGGATGCCGGCCACCGCCAGGTTGTTGTTGGTGTGGAGCGCGTTGTCGATCAGCCGGTCGAGCTGCGGATCGTTGAAGGCCGTCCACCAGTTGGTGGACAGCGCCACCGCGGTGCCGGTGGTCGCAGGCGGAGCCGACTGCTGCCAGCGCTGCGGAACATCGAGCGGCCGCTGCGTGCGCTGCTCCGGCTGAAACAGCGTGCAGCCGCTCAGGGCGAGCACCGCAGCGGCCACCGAGGCCGGGGAAAGAATACGCGCCCTACTCACGAGCCAGCGCCTCGATGGGGTCCAGCCGCGCCGCGTTGCGCGCCGGCAGGTAGCCGAACAGCACGCCGATCAGCGACGCGCAGAGAAACGCCGACACCACGGCGCCCATTGAAAAGATCATTTGCCATTGCTTGACGAGAAGCGAGAACAGGAAGCTGATGCCATACGAGAGCGTCACGCCGATCAGCCCGCCCACCAGGCACACCAGCACCGCCTCGGTCAGGAACTGCTGCAGCACGTCGCTCTGGCGCGCACCCACGGCCATGCGGATGCCGATCTCGCGCGTGCGCTCGGTCACCGACACCAGCATGATGTTCATCACGCCGATGCCACCCACCACCAGCGAGATCACGGCGATGAGCGACAGCAGCAGCGTCAGCGACTGGCTGGTGCGCTCGGCCGTCTTGACGATGCTGTCCATGTTGAAAGTGAAGAAATCCTTGGTGCCGTGGCGCAGCGTGAGCAGCTTGACGATGCTGTCCTCGGCCGCCTTGGTCGGCTGGTCGTCGCGGATGCGCACCGTGATGTTGTCGAAGTGCTGCTGCCCGAAGAGCCGGCTCGCGCCCGTGCTGTAGGGCAGCCAGAGGTTGAGCGACTTGTTGCCGTCGCCGAACACCGTCTTCTTCTCCTGCGCCACGCCGATCACTGTGCACGGCAGGCTGCCCACGAGGATGATCTTGCCCACCGGCTCGGTGCCGTCGGGAAAGAGCTTGCGCCGCGTGTTCTGGTCGATCACCACCACCTGCGACTGGTGGCGCACGTCGGAGGCGGTGAAGGCCGCGCCGCTGGCCATCTGCATGTCGCGCACGCGGAAGAAACTGTCGCTCACACCGCTGACCGTGCCGTTGATGTCCACGCTGCGGTAGCGAAGCCGCAGGCTGCGCGAGGTCACCGGCGTGACGCTGTGCACGTAGGGCTGCGCCACGATGGCGTCGAGATCGGAAGGTATCAGCGTGCGGATGCTCGTCGCCTTGTCGTCGCCGAAGTCGCGGCCCGGATACACGTCGAGCGTGTTGGTGCCGATGGCGCGGATGTCCGACAGCACGTAGCGCTTGGCGCCCTCTCCGATGGCCACGATCGACACCACCGAGGTGACGCCGATGATGATGCCCAGCATGGTGAGCGCCGTGCGCATGCGGTGCGCCATCATCGAGCGCCAGGCCATGCGGAAGGCTTCGGCGAAGCGGGCCCAGCCGGTGTTGAAGCGGGCGATGCGGAGTCCGGGCTTCGTCATCGCAGCCGGAGGTTCGGCTTCGGCCTGCGAAGCCTGCTGCGCCGGCACCGCCGCGGCCGGCACGCTCGGCAAGTTCGGCCGGTCGCCCACGATCACGCCGTCGGCGATCTCGATGATGCGTTCGGTGCAGCTCGCCACCTGCATGTCGTGCGTCACGATGATGATCGTGTGGCCCTGCGCATGCAGCTCGCGCAGGATGCCGATCACCTCCTGGCCGCTGCGGCTGTCGAGCGCGCCGGTCGGCTCGTCGGCCAGGATCACCTGCCCGC
The DNA here is from genome assembly GCF_056867935.1 of Variovorax sp. TLI9-5A. Taxonomy (NCBI): domain Bacteria; kingdom Pseudomonadati; phylum Pseudomonadota; class Betaproteobacteria; order Burkholderiales; family Comamonadaceae; genus Variovorax; species Variovorax sp. TLI9-5A. The sequence goes on from NZ_CP200310.1 coordinate 3,917,374, forward strand.
CGTTCATGAGCGCGCGCGCGATGCTCACGCGCTGCTGCTGGCCGCCCGACAGCTGGCTGGGCCGGTGCTCGGTACGGTCGCCCAGGCCCAGCCGCGCGAGCAGCTGGCGCGCACGCGAGTCGCGCGTCTGGCCGTCGGTTCCGGCGTACACGGCGGGCACTTCGACATTGCCGGTGGCCGTGAGGTGCTGCATCAGGTGGTAGCGCTGGAAGATGAAGCCGAAGTGCTCCCGCCGCAGCTCGGCCAGCGCGTCGCTGTCGAGCGCGCCTACGTCCTGGCCCGAGACGGTGTAGGTGCCCGTGCTCGGCCGGTCGAGGCAGCCGAGGATGTTCATCAGCGTCGACTTGCCCGAGCCCGAGGCACCGACGATGGCCAGCATTTCGCCGCTGCCGATGTCGAGGTTGACGTCCTTAAGCACCTGCACTTCCTGCTCGCCCGAGGGAAAGCTGCGGCCGATGCCGCGCAGGGTGAGCAGCGGCTGCGTCATTGAGGCTTGCCCCGCCCGCCGCCGCCATCGCCGTTGCTGCCTGACTCGCCGCGCTCCATCACCGCCGAGGCATCGCCGGTGATGACGCTGTCGCCCTCCTTCAGACCTTCGAGCACCTGCGCCTGGAAGTTGTTGGAGATGCCGACGCGCACCTTGCGCGTCTCGACGGAGTGATCGGCCTTGAGCACGCGCACTTCCTGGCGGCCGTCCTTGTCGCGCGCACCCAGCGCGGTCAGCGGCACGGTCAGCGCCTGTTTGGCCTCGCCCAGCAGGATGGCGACCTGCGCCGTCATGTCCACGCGCAGCGTGCGGTCGGGGTTGGGCACGTCGAAGAGCGCATTGAAGAACACGGCGTTGTTGATCTTCTCGGGCGAAGGCTGCACCGCGCGCAGGGTGCCGTGATAGCGCTTGTCGGGGTCGCCGAGGATGGTGAAGTACACGGGCTGTCCAGGCTTCACGCGCACCACGTCGGCCTCGGAGACCTGCGCCTTCACGGTCATGGTCGACAGGTCGGCCAGCTTCATCAGCGTGGGCACCTGGAAGGCGGCAACCACGGTCTGGCCCTCGAGCGTGTTGATGGAGACCACGTCGCCGTCGATGGGCGCGACGATGCGCGTGTACGAGAGGTTCTGCTGCGCCGACGCCACGGCCAGCTTCTGCTGGCGGATCTGCGCTTCGAGCGACACCGCGTCGGCACGCAGCGCGCGCAGTTCGGCGTCGGCGCTTTCCATGTCCTGCCGGGCGGCCGCGTCCTGCGCGAGCATTTCCTGCTGGCGCGTCCAGGTGAGCTGGGCCTGCTTGACGCGCACTTCCTTCGCGAGCTTCTGCGCCTGCAGGTTGTCGAGCCTGGCCAGCTCCTGCGCGAAGGTGTTCTGCGAAATGACCGGATCGATCTCGGCTAGCCAGTCGCCCTTCTTCACCGTCTGCCCCAGCACCACCTTGAGCGACTTGAGCTGGCCGCTCACCTGCGCGCCCACTTCGACCTGCTTGAGCGCCTGCAGCACGCCGGTGGCGAGCACCGCATTTTCGAGGTCGGTGCGCTGCACCGTGGCGGTGAGGTATTCGTTCTTCTTCGCCGGACTCAGCCAGGCGGAGGCAATGACGGCCAGCACGATGAAGACGGCAATGCCGATCAGGTATTTGCGCGATCGCCGGGGTGGGTTATTGGGCATGCAAAGGAAAAGGAATGAAAGGCGCTGGAGAGGACTGCTTTTCTTGAAGAATTCAGCGCCGGAAAAGAAGTTCCGCGGGTATTCGCGCAATCCTAGCTGCGTTTGCTGAAGAGCTTTTAAAGACCCGCGCGGTGCATTGACACCATCCTCTTACAAGAGAGCGCCGGGCGGATCGCGCCTCGACCGGGTCGTGACTTTAGGCACTGTGTGCGCGCGAATTGCACTCCTACATTCGCAATTGGGCAGCGCATTGCAAGCCGCCCGCCACAGCAGATGCCAATGGCCTGCGAATATCTTTTTCGCGGCCGGGGGCATCTCTTTTCCGACGTATTCAATTAAGGGAAACGACCATGAAATTCAAACAGTCGAACACGCTGCTGCGCAATGCAGCCCTGGCCGGTGCAATTGCGACGCTGCTGGCTTTCAGCGGTACCGCGGGCGCAGCCCATACGCCCCAGGACAGCGACGCGCTGCAGACGACGGGCGTCATCGCCAGCGTTGGCGCGCCCGCTTCGAAGATCAAGACGGAAGAAGTGTCGGCCCAGCAAGACCTGCTGAGCCTTGTCGCGCCGGCTGCCAAGCCCGAGATGCTTCAGCCCGCTGTGAACACCGCCATCGTCGACAGCTGCGCCAGCCGCTGGTACTGGCGCAGCCTGCTGGAAGAAATGGCTTGTGGCTTCTCGGGCCAGGGCTGGTTCAACTGAGGCGAACCCGCCCCGCTCCCGTCAAAACGCCGCTCATCCGGGCGGCGTTTTGCTTGGTGTCAGGCTGCTTTTCTTGCCGATCAGCGCGTGCGGCGCGAGCGCACGAGCAGCGTGATCAGCAGCAGCGAGAGCACCACGAACGCGACGAACGACCAGTTCGCCAGCGTCAGGCCGAACAGCGACCAGTCGACCTTCGAGCAGTCGCCGCCGCCGCGAAAGATCATCGGCAGCGCACGCTTCAGCGGAAAGGTCTCGATCATCCCGTAGAGGTCGCGCCCGCAGGTGACGACTTCGGGCGGATACCACTGCAGCCAGCTCTGCGAGGCCGCCGTGTAGGCGCCACCGAAAGCGGCCAGCAGCGCCAGCACGCCGCTCACCGCACGCAGGCCCACGTTGCGGAACACGCCGGCCAGCCCGGTGAACAGCGCCACCAGCACCAGCGCGTAGCGCTGCACGATGCACATGGGACAGGGTTCGAGCCCGACCACGTGCTGCAGGTAGAGCCCGAAGGCCAGCATCAGGACACAGGCCAGGCAGATCAGCCCGAACGCGCGGCGCGGCGCGCCGAAGTACCAATCGATCAAGGAGATACCCAATCTTCTTCTACGAACACTCTGGCCTTGCGCGGATTGGCGACGACGGTGTCGCCCTCCTTCAAGCCCAGATCGCGGAACTGTTGCGCAGGGAGTTGCGCTTCGATGATGGTTCCGGAGCCCGGATTATCCGGATTCGATTCCGTGGGCTCAAGTTCCAGCCGCGCGATGGGTCCGACGACGATCGCGCGCGACAGCGTGGCGACGATGCCCGAGGCACCGCTCACATAGCGTGTCACGTCGATGTCATGCGGACGCACGTAGGCACGCGCCTTCGCGTCGCGCGCGCCGCTGTGCTCGGGAGATTCGAGGCGCATGCCGTCCAGTTGCACCGCGCCGTTGTCGGCACGGCCGTGGAACAGGTTCACGTCGCCCAGGAAGCCGTAGACGAAGGGGCTGGCGGGCTGGTCCCACACTTCCTGCGGCGAGCCGACCTGTTCGATCTGGCCCTTGTTGATGACCACCACGCGGTCGGCCACCTCCAGCGCTTCCTCCTGGTCGTGCGTGACGAAGATGGACGTGACGTGCAGCTCGTCATGCAGCCGGCGCAGCCAGCGGCGCAATTCCTTGCGCACCTTGGCGTCGAGCGCGCCGAAGGGTTCGTCCAGCAGCAGCACCTTGGGCTCCACCGCCAGCGCGCGGGCCAGCGCGATGCGCTGGCGCTGGCCGCCGGAGAGCTGCGAGGGATAGCGGTCGGCCAGCCAGTCGAGCTGCACCAGCTTGAGCAGGTCGGTCACCTTCTGCCTGATCTGCGCGTCGCTCGGGCGCTCCTTGCGCGGCTTCACGCGCAGGCCGAAGGCCACGTTCTCGAACACGGTCATGTGGCGGAACAGCGCGTAGTGCTGGAACACGAAGCCCACCTGCCGCTCGCGCACGTGCACGTCGGTGGTGTCCTCGCCCGAGAAAAGAATGCTGCCGGTATCGGCCGTCTCCAGTCCCGCGATGATGCGCAGCAGCGTGGTCTTGCCGCAGCCCGAGGGGCCGAGCAGCGCGACCAGTTCGCCCGAATCGACGTCGAGGCTCACGTCGCGCAGTGCGCGGAAGTCGCCGAACTGCTTGCTGATGTTGCGGATTTCGATGCTCATGATTTCTTCTCTCTCAGGCTCAGGCCGCCGTGGTTTCAGGGGGCCGTTCCGGGGCAGCTCGGCAATGGCTTTCATCTCGCGCTCGTGGCGCCATTCGATCACCGACTTGATCACCAGCGTGACCAGCGCCAGAATCGCCAGCAGCGAGGCCACGGCGAAGGCGGCCACCGACTGGTATTCGTTGTAGAGCACTTCCACGTGCAGCGGCATGGTGTTGGTCTGTCCCCGGATGTGGCCCGACACCACCGACACCGCGCCGAACTCGCCCATGGCACGCGCGTTGCACAGGATCACGCCGTACAGCAGGCCCCACTTGATGTTGGGCAGCGTCACGCGCCAGAAAGTCTGCCAGCCGGTCGCACCGAGCACGATGGCGGCCTGCTCCTCGTCGGTGCCCTGAGCCTGCATCAGCGGCACGAGCTCGCGCGCGATGAACGGGAAGGTCACGAACACGGTCGCCAGCACGATGCCCGGCACCGCGAAGATGATCTTGATGTCGTGCTCCGCGAGCCACGGGCCCAGCCAGCCCTGCGCGCCGAATACCAGCACATAGATCAGGCCCGCCACCACGGGCGACACCGCGAACGGCAGGTCGACCAGCGTGGTGAGCAGCGCCTTGCCGCGGAACTCGAACTTGGCGATGGCCCAGGCCCCGGCCACGCCGAACACCAGGTTCATCGGCACCGCAATGGCGGCCGTGATCAGCGTGAGGCGGATGGCGCTCCAGGCATCGGGCTCCCGCAGCGCCTCAAGGTAGGCACCGACGCCCTTGCGCAGCGCTTCGGTCGCCACCGCCGCCAGCGGCAGCACGAGGAACAGGAACATGAATCCGAGCGCGAGGCCGATCAGCAGCCAGCGCACCCAGGCGGCTTCGGTGGTGCCGGCCTGTGCGCGGCGTACGACTTTGGAGGGGGCACTCATGTCAGCTCCCCGAACGGCGGCGTTGCCATGCCTGCAGACCGTTGATGACCAGCAGCAGCACGAAGGAAATGACCAGCATCACCAGCGCGACAGCGGTGGCGCCCGCGTAGTCGTACTGCTCCAGCTTGCCGATGATGATGAGCGGCGTGATCTCCGAGATCATCGGCATGTTGCCCGCGATGAAGATCACCGAGCCGTATTCACCGATCGCTCGGGCGAAAGCCATGGCAAAGCCCGTCAGCAGCGCCGGCGCGATGGACGGGAAGATCACCCTGGTGAAGGTCTGCAGACGCGTCGCACCCAACGAGGTGGCGGCTTCTTCCAGTTCCTTCTCGGCGTCTTCCAGCACCGGCTGCACCGTGCGCACCACGAAGGGCAGCCCGATGAAGATCAGCGCGATCACAACGCCCGCCGGCGTGAACGCCAGCTTGATGCCGTGCGGCTCCAGCAGCTGGCCGATCCAGCCGTTGCCCGCGAGCAGCGCGGTCAGCGAGATACCGGCAACGGCCGTGGGCAGCGCGAAAGGCAGGTCGACCAGCGCATCGACGATGCGCTTGCCCGGAAACTTGTAGCGCACCAGCACCCAGGCCACCAGCAGACCGAACACCGCGTTCACGATGGCGGCGATCAGCGATGCGCCGAAGGTCAGCCGGTAGGAAGCCATCACGCGTGGCGCGGTCACGGCAACCCAGAATTGCTCCCAGCTCAGCGTGAAGGTCTTGAAGACCAGCGCCGACAGCGGGATCAGCACGATCAGGCTCAGATAAAGAATCGAGAAGCCCAGCGTGATGTGGAAACCGGGCAGCACGCGCTTGGCGCCGCCTGCCCGGTTGGCACGAGAAAAAGGCGCTCCCGCCGACGGGAGCGCCGAAGTCACAGCGCCGCTCATTTACTTCGCGCCGGGCGTGTAGAGCTTGTCGAACTGGCCGCCGTCGTTGAAGTGCACCTTCTGCGCTTCGCCGAGGCTGCCGAAGAGTTCCTGCACCGTGAAGAGCTGCAGCGGCTTGAAGGTCGAGGCGTACTTCTTGAGCACCGTCTGCGAGCGCGGACGCAGCGCGTGCTTGGCGGCGATTTCCTGGGCTTCCTCGGAATACAACCAGTCGAGGTACGCCTTGGCGAGTTCGCCGGTGCCCTTCTTGTTGACGGTGCGCTCGACCACGGCCACCGGGTTCTCGGCCACGATGCTGATCGACGGGTAGACCGAGTCGACCTTGCCGGTGCCGAATTCGCGGTCGATGGAGACCACTTCCGACTCGAAGGTGATCAACGCGTCGCCGATGTTGCGCTGCAGGAAGGCGGTGGTCGCATCGCGGCCGCCGCGCGCCAGCACCGGCACGTTCTTGAACAGCTTGCCGACGAACTCGGCGGCCTGGGCGTCGGTGCCGCCCTTCTTCTTGATGTAGCCCCAGGCTGCCAGGTAGGCGTAGCGGCCGTTGCCGCCGGTCTTGGGGTTGACGATCACGACCTGCACGCCGGGCTTGACCAGGTCGTCCCAGTCCTTGATGCCCTTGGGGTTGCCGTTGCGCACCAGGAACAGCATGGTCGACGTGGTCGGCGATGCGTTCTCGGGGAATTTCTTGTTCCAGTCCTTCGCGACCACGCCGGCGTTGGCGAGGAAGTCGATGTCGGTGGAGGTGTTCATCGTCACCACGTCGGCATCGAGGCCGTCGGCCACCGCGCGGGCCTGCGCGCTGGAGCCGCCGTGCGACTGGTCGATCTTCACGTCCTTGCCGGTGGCCTTCTTGTAGTGCGCCACGAAGGCCGCGTTGTAGTCCTTGTAGAACTCGCGCGCCACGTCGTAGGAGGCGTTCAGCAGCCCGGTGCCCTGGGCGAAGGCGGTGCTGCCGGCGAGTGCGGAGGACGCCAGCGCGAGCACGGCGACGAAGGTCTTGATTCTGGAAGTCATGTGGTTGCCAGGTTTTCTGAAAATTCACGGCCCGCCGACCAGGCGGCGGGCTCGTCGGTCAGCGACTGGAGCAAGGCAAGGCCCAGCGGCCAGTCCCCATGCCCCGAATCGATGTTGATGTGGCCCGCATTCTGCATCCGCACGAACTCGCTGCCCCAGGCGCGCGAATAGGCGCCCGCAAGGCGGATCGGACAGTACGGATCGTTGCTGCTGGCCACCACGATGCTGCGGTACGGCAGCGCGGCATAAGGCACGGGCGCGAAATCGGAGAGAACGGCGCGGCGCTCGGGGTCGGCCGGCGCCACCAGCAGCGCGCCGCGGATGCGGGCAGCCGCCTCGGCCGGCAGGTGCGCCGTGGCGATGCAGCCCAGGCTGTGCGCGGCGATCACCACCGGGCCGGGTTGTTCGAGCACCAGCTTCGCGAGCGCCGGCACCCAGGCTTCGCGCTTGGGCGAGGCCCAGTCGTCCTGCACCACGCGTGCTGCGCCCGGAATGCGCTCTTCCCACAGGCTCTGCCAATGGCCAGGGCCGGAGTCGCGCCAACCAGGCACGATGACGACGCGCGTCTGCATGACTGAGCTGCCCTGCCCGCTTACTTGTTCGGCTGCGGCGTGATGCGCAGGTACGGGCGCACGGCCTTGAAGCCCTTAGGGAAGCGCTCGGCGAGCTCGGCCGGGTCTTGAATGGCCGGGATGATGACCACGTCGTCTCCGTCCTTCCAGTTCACCGGCGTGGCGACCTTGTGGCTGTCGGTGAGCTGCAGCGAGTCGATGACGCGCAGGATCTCGTCGAAGTTGCGGCCGGTGGACGCCGGGTAGGTGATGGTGGTGCGGACGATCTTCTTCGGGTCGATGATGAACACGCTGCGAACGGTGGCCGTGGCCGATGCGTTCGGGTGGATCAGGTCGTACAGGTCGGCCACCTTGCGGTCCGCGTCCGCGATGATGGGGAAGTTGACCGTGGTGTTCTGCGTGTCGTTGATGTCCCCGATCCATTCCTTGTGCTTGGTGGCCGGGTCCACGCTCAGCGCGATGGGCTTCACGCCGCGCTTGGCGAATTCGCCCGACAGCGCCGCGGTCTTGCCCAGTTCGGTGGTGCACACGGGCGTGAAGTCGGCGGGGTGCGAGAAGAACACGACCCACGAATCGCCGGCCCACTGGTAGAAGTCGATGGGGCCTTCGCTGGAATCCTGGGTGAAATTGGGGGCGGTGTCGCCTAGACGCAGAGTAGCCATGGTCGCTCCTGGATGGGATGGGAGTCGTGGATTGTGCGAATCCTTGCTTCAATGCCAAACGAATATCTGCTTGTTTGGATATGACGTTTTCCGCATAACGAAGGCAATCCGACCCCGAATCCGCCCCTGACCTAGAACATCCGCATGTCCTCGTTCTGCAGGTGTTCCATCAGGTAATCGATCAGCTTGCGCACCGCCGGCACCAGCGCCCGCCGCGCCGGAAACACCATGTGCGCGACCACCGGCGGCGGCCCCCAGCCCGGCAGCAACCGCACCAGGCGGCCCGCTTCCACATCGGCACGGCACATATAGTCAGGCAGCATGGTCGCGCCGATGCCGCCCAGCGCGCCGAACTGCAGCGTGGCGAGATCGTCGGCCACGTACTGGGGCGTGTGCGAATGGACAAGGCTCTCGCCGTTCGGGCCTTCCAGCCGCCAGTCGCTGCGCCCTTCCCCGTTGACCGACATGGCCGCCGTCGGCAGCTTGCCCAGGTCGGCCACCGTTTGCACCGGCCCGTGCCGGGCCAGCAGCGCCGGGCTTGCCACCAGCACGCCGCGGCTGTAGCCGAAGGTCTTGGCCACCAGCACAGTGCTGTCTTCGATGACGGGGCGCACGCGCAGCGCGATGTCGATGCCCTCCTCGATCAGGTCGACTGGCCGGTTGATCACCTTCATGTCGATGCGCACCGCCGGATAGCGCTCCATGAACACCGGCATGAGCTGCGCCAGCCCGCTGTGCGCGATGGTGACCGGGCAGCTCAGCCGAACCAGCCCGCTGGGCTCCGTCTGCACCTGCGCCACCGCCTCGGCCGCCGCCTGCGCCGCGTCGCGCATGGCAGAGGCGTGCCGCAGGTAGATCTCGCCGGCCGGCGTGAGCGACAGACGCCGGGTGCTGCGCTGCATGAGCTGCACTCCGAGCCGGTCCTCGAGCTCCGCCACGCGGCGCGAGAGGCGCGACTTGGGAATGCCCAGCGCCCGGCTGGCGGCCGCGAAGCCGCCGCGCTCGGCCACTTCGGCGAAGAAAACCATGTCGTTGAGGTCCTGCATGGCGGCCATTGTCCTGCAATCAGAACAATCTATGTAATTTTTGGCTACTTATCGGTAACTCGACCCAAAAATAGAATTACACCATCGCCGGCCGATTTGAGTGCCGACAGCCAACACGGAAAGTGATTGATTGAAATGAAGCTGCTCCACATCGACTCCAGCATCCTCGGCACCAACTCGACCTCGCGCCTGCTCTCGGCCGAGATCGTGACCGCATGGCGTGCCGCCCATCCCGACACCACCGTCGAGTACCTCGACCTGGCCGTGGATGCCCCCTCGCACTTCGGTGCCGACGCGCTGGGCATCAAGATCGGTGTGCAGGCCCAGCCCACCGAAGCCCAGGTGCGCGAGAACGCCCTGTCCGAAAAGCTCGTGAGCCAGTTCCTGGCCTCGGACGTGGTCGTCATCGGCACGCCGTTCTACAACTTCTCGATCCCGACGCAGCTCAAGGCCTGGATCGACCGCCTGGGACAGGTCGGCCGCACCTTCAAGTACACCGACAAGGGCCCCGTGGGCCTGGCCGGCGGCAAGACCATCATCGTGGCCTCCAGCCGCGGCGGCGTCTATTCGACCAGCGAAGGCGGCCAGGCCATGGAACACCAGGAAAGCTACCTCAAGGCAATCTTCGGCTTCTTCGGCATCACCGACGTGCGCATCGTGCGCGCCGAGGGCGTGGCGATGGGCGACGAAGCCCGCAACAGCGCCCTGGCGGCCGCCCGCGCCGACATCCTGGTGGCGACGGCGGAAGCCGCGAACCAGAAGAACGTCGCGCAGGCTGCCTGAGCACGTTTCGCATCGCACCATGAAAAAACCGCCCGATGGGCGGTTTTTTCGTTCCGGCTGGCGCGGAATCTCAGGCCGCGTGGCTCTTCACCCACGCCACGTACTTGTCCATCCAGCCCTGCAGGAATTTCTTCGAGCCTTCGTTGCCGATGTGGCCCTTGTCGTCGAACAGGTCGTCCTTGGCCTGCAGGAACACTTCGGGCGCGCCCAGCGTAGGTACGTCGAGGTAGGCCAGGATGTTGCGCAGGTGCTGCTGCGCCAGCGCGGTGCCGATGGCGCCGACCGAGACGCCGACCACGCCGGCCGGCTTGCCGGCCCAGGCGCTCTGGCCATAGGGGCGCGAGGCCTGGTCGATGGCGTTCTTCAGCACGCCGGGAATCGAGCGGTTGTATTCGGGCGTGACGAACAGCAGGCCGTCGGCCGCCGCGATCTCGGTCTTCAGGCGCTTCACCGGCGCGGACTGGTTGCCATCGTCGTCCTGGTTGTACAACGGCAGGTCGTCGATGCGCAGGGTTTCGAAGGTGAAGTCCGAGGGCGCGAGGTGCGCCAGCGCGAGGGCCAGCTTGTGGTTGAACGAATCCTTGCGCAGGCTGCCGACGATGACGGCGATGCGGGTCTGGGCCATGGGTGAAGCTCCTTGTTTGAGGGGGTCGGAATGACGAACGCGATTATGCGAAGCGTCCAAGACCTTTTCTGGAAAAGTTCATGCGATGCCGGGCGAACGGCGGCAAGATGATGCGCTCCCTTCCAAACCCATCGAAGCGCAGGACGCATCAGTGACCCAGTCATCCTCTCACTACGACGTCATCGTCGTCGGCCTCGGCGCGCTCGGCGCCGCCACGCTCTACCAGCTCTCGCAGCGCGGCGCCCGCGTGCTGGGCATCGACCAGTTCGCGCCGCCCCATGACCAGGGCTCCTCGCACGGCGACTCCCGCATCACCCGGCTGGCCGTGGGCGAAGGCGACGAATACGTGCCTTTCGTGCAGCGCTCGCACGCCATCTGGCGCGAGCTCGAAGCACGCACCGGCAAGCCGCTGATGACCACCACCGGCGGCCTGATCCTCGCGCCGCGCGACCGCGTGGCCGAGCACCACGGCAAGTCCGACTTCGTGCGCCGCACGATCGCCTGCGCCGAGCGCTTCGGCATCGCGCATGAAGTGCTCGACGCGGCAGGCATCCGCGCGCGCTTTCCGCAGTTCAACCTGCAGGGCAATGAGATCGGCTACTTCGAGCACGAGTCCGGCTTCGTTCGGCCCGAGGACGCCATCGGCGCCCAGCTCGGCGTGGCCCGCGCCTCGGGCGCCGAAACACGCACCGGCGAACGCGTGGAAGCCGTCGAGCCCGTGGGCAACGGCGACATCCTGCGCGTACGCACAGCCACCGCAAGCTTCACGGCCGACCGCGTCGTGGTCGCTGCCGGCGCGTGGCTGCCCGCCTTCCTCGGCGCACAGGCGCGCGCCGACTGGCAGGCCGATTTCTCCGTGCACCGCCAGGTGATGCACTGGTTCGACACCGGCAGCGCCGCCGCCGACTTCGCGCCGGGGCGCTTTCCCATCTTCATCTGGATGTTCGGCGACGGGCCCGAAGACTACATGTACGGCTTCCCCGCCTCCGACCCCGCGCAGCCCGCGCTCAAGGTGGCGACCGAGCAGTACGTGGCCGCCACCACGCCCGGGACCATTGACCGCAGCGTGAGCGCCGAGGAAAGCGCCGCCATGTACCGCGAGCGCGTGGCCGGCCGCTTCCCGCAGATCGACGGCCGCGCCGTCAAGGCGCGCGCCTGCATGTACACGGTGACGCCCGACCGCCGCTTCGTGATCGACGCGCTCGACGGCATGCCCAGCCTGCTCGTCGTCTCGGCCTGCTCGGGCCACGGCTTCAAGCACTCGGCCGGGCTGGGCGACGCCATCGCGGATCATGTGCTGGGCCGCCCGGGCGCGCTCGACCTCTCGCCCTTTGCCCGCCGCCGGCTGCTGGAGAAGGCGCCGGCCTGAAGCAGGCTCCGGCGATCCCGGGCATCATCGCGGCCGGTCTTTTTCTCTATCGGATACAGGAGCGAAGCGCGATGAGATTTCTGGTGGTGGGTGCCGGCGCACTCGGTGGTTATTTCGGCGGCCGTCTGCTGGAGGCGGGACGCGACGTCACCTTCCTGCTGCGCCCGCGCCGCGCGGCACAGCTCGCGAAGACCGGGCTGGTGGTGCAGAGCCCCTTCGGCAACCTGCAGCTGCCCTCGCCGAAACACGTGCTGGCCGATGGCATCGACGGCCCCTACGACGTGATCGTGGTCGGCAGCAAGGCCTACGACCTCGACTCGACCATGGACTCCTTCGCGCCGGCAGTCGGCCCTGACACCGTGATCCTCCCCCTGCTCAACGGCATGAGCCACATTGACCAGCTGGCCGAACGCTTCGGCAGCGAGCGCGTGCTGGGCGGCCTGTGCATGATCTCCGCCACCCTCGACGACGAAGGCCGCGTGCTGCACCTCAACGACATGCACGGCCTGAGCTTCGGCGAGCGTGCGGGCGGCCGCTCGGCGCGGGTCGACGCCATCGCGGCGCAGTTCGCCGGCGCGAAGTTCGATGCCACGGCCAGCGAGAACATCTCGCAGGACATGTGGGAAAAGTGGGTCTTCATCGCCTCGGCCGCCGGCCTCACCAGCCTGATGCACGCCTCCATCGGCGACATCGTGGCCGCCGGCGGGCAGGACGTGGCGCTGTCGATCTTCGACGAGTGCTGCGCCATCGCCACCCACAATGGCTTCGCGCCACGCCCCGCCGCCGTGCAGCGCGGCCGAACCATCATCACGGCCGCCGGCTCGCCGATGACGGCGTCAATGTACAAGGACATGGCGCGCGGCGCAGCCGTGGAAGCCGATCACATCGTCGGCGACCTGCTGAGCCGCGCTGCGCCCGGCAATGCGACGGTGCCCACCGTGCTGCGCACCGCTTACGTGCACCTCAAGGCCTACGAGGCACGTCGCGCCCGCGAGGCTGCTGCTGCAGCCTGACGGGCTCATGAGAGAAGCACTGGCCTTCCTTCACACGGCGCAGGTACATGTGCCGACCTTCGAGCGGCTGGTGCGCGAGAACGCGCCCGGGCTGCGCGCGCGGCACCTGGTGCGCGAAGAGTTGCTGGCCGACGCGCGCATCACCGGCGTCGACGACGCCGGGCTCATTGCCCGTGTCCACGAGGCCATGCACGAAGCCGCCTCGGGCGGTGCGAAGGTCGTGGTGTGCACCTGCTCGACCATCGGCGCCATCGCGGAACGCACGCCGACCGGCGATGCGTTCAGGGCCTTGCGCATCGACCGGGCCATGGCCGACCAGGCAGTGCGCACCGGACCTCGTGTGCTGATCGCGGCGGCGCTCGAAAGCACGCTGGCGCCGACGCAGGCGCTGGTTCTTTCCGCAGCGGAGGAAGCTGGTGTCGCGGTGCGACCGGCCTTGCTGTTCGTAGAGGACGCGTGGCCGCATTTCGAAGCCGGAGACAACGCGCGCTACATCGGGACGCTGGCCTCCTCGATCCGGGCGGCATCTGCCGAAGCCGACGTCATCGTGCTCGCCCAGGCCTCGATGGCCCCGGTGGCCGACGCGCTCGCCGACCTCCCCATCGACGTGCTCAGCAGCCCCGCGCCGGGCACCGCGCATGCGGTGGCACTGGCCCTGTCGCTCAGTCCGACTTGAGGATCGTCTCGCCCTTCAGCATCCCCATGTCGCGGATGTTGAAGCGGTGGCGCTTCCAGCCTTCCCAGGTGCGGCGCATGTTGCCGATCGAGATCAGGTAGTACAGCACCTTGAACATGCCGACGGGGCCGCGCATCGGCGTGCCTCGGTAGATGTCGCCGGCCAGCAGCGTCATCAGGCCTTCCTTCACGCGGAAGGGGTTGCCCGGGTGCATGAACATGTCGCGGATGGTCGGGTTGGTCACGCGATAGATGAACCACGAGTACTCGCGCGGGCCCTTGCGCATCATCGCCTCGAAGCCCTTGCGCGCCGCGGCCAGCCGCTGCGGCTTGTCGAGCGCCGTCGCCACCAGCTCGGCGCCGTCGAAGGCGCTGTGCATGGCGAGATACACGCCCGAGGAGAACATCGGGTCGATGAAGGTGAAGGCATCGCCCAGCATCAGGTAGCGCTCGCCCGTGGCGTGTGTGCTGGAGTACGAGAAATTGCCCGTGGCATGCACCGCGTCGTCGACCAGCGTGGCGTTCTTCAGCCGGTCCACCAAGACCGGGCAGGTGGCGATGGTGTCGTAGAAGAATTCCTTCAGCGGCTTGTCGCGCGTCTTCAGGTAGTACGGCCAGCAGACCGCGCCCACGCTGGTGGTGCCGTCGGCCAGCGGAATGAACCAGAACCAGCCGTGCGGGAACCAGCAGATGCTGATGTTGCCTTCCTTCTTGCCCTCCAGCCGCTCGGCGTTGGTGAAGTGGCCGAAGAGCGCGGTGCTGTTGTGGTCGGGGTTCTTTTCCTTGCAGCGGAATTTGTTGGCCAGCAGCGTGTCGCGGCCGGTGGCGTCGACCACGAAGCGGGCGCGCCAGCTGCGGCCTGCGCCATCGTCCATCTCGGCCTTGACCGTGGCGCCTTCTGCGTCGAAGGCCACGTCGCGCACCTTGCAGCCCTCGATGGCCTGCGCGCCGCAGGTGGCGGCGTTGCGGAACAGCAGCTCGTCGAGCTCCGAACGGCGCACCTGCCAGGCCGAGTCGAGCGACTTGTCCAGCCCCTCGCCGAATTCCACATAGCTGCGGTGCTCGTGCTCGGGCGAGACGAACTCGATGCCGAACTTCGGCATGCCGATCTTCGCGACCTGGTCACGCACGCCGAGCTTGTCGAACAGCTCCACGTTCGCGGGCAGCAGCGATTCGCCGATGTGAAAGCGCGGGTGGTGCGCCTTCTCCAGCAGCACCACCTTGCGGCCCTGCCGCGCCAGCAGTGCGGCGATGGTCGATCCGGCGGGACCGCCGCCGACGACCAGCACGTCGCAGGATTCGTCGGCCGCCTGAGACACGGAAGAAGAAGCTTGGGACAGGGACATGCGAAGGCAAGCAACAGTGTTTGACAGCCGCAGAGCATAGCGCGCCAGCCTGCGAAGACCGCAAAGTCTGCTAAGCAGCCTGTGCCGGGCCGCCGCACACTGCGGGGGATGCGCCTCCTCCATCTTCTCCGCCCCCTCTGCCTCGCCGCCGCGTGCCTCTCGGCGGCGCTCGCCCAGGCCGCCGGCTTCAGCACCATCGAGATCCCGGCCGACCGGGAGGGCCCGGCGATGCAGGGCGCCGTGTGGACGCCTTGCGCCGCGCCTGCCACCGAGATCAGGCTCGGCCGCAACACGATCCAGGGCGTGCGGGACTGCCCCCTCCCGCCGGGCACCGCCCGGCTGCCGCTCGTCGTGATCTCGCACGGCTACGGCGGGTCCTTCCTCGGTCACCACGACACGGCGCAGGCGCTCGCCGACGCGGGCTTCATCGTCGCGGCCATCAGCCATTCGGACTTCGAACGGCTGCCGCCACTGCCCTCATCCCCGTGCGCAACGCAGCCCGAAGGCAAGGCGTGCGAATGGATGAAGCAGGGCTTCCAGGAACTGCTCGCCACGCCGCTGACGCGCGACACCCGCATCAAGGCGGCCGTGATCGCCGATCCACTCGGCATGCTCTTCGATGCCCGGGGCCTGAAGAACGTGACGATTCCGATCGAGCTTTGGGCTTCCACCTACGGCGGCGACGGAGTCACCCCAGAGAGCGTGGCAGCCGTTCGCAGCAATCTGCCCGTGGCGCCCGAATGGCATGTGGCCGACAAGGCCGGGCACTTCGGTTTTCTCGCGCCGTGCTCGCAGGCGCAGCTCGACGCCAAGGTCGAAATCTGCCGCGACGCGCCCGGCTTCGACCGAACCGCCTTTCACAAGGCATTCAACGCCGAGGTAGCGGCTTTCTTCGACCGCCACCTCGCGCCGCAGCACTGACCCAGCCTCAGCCCGCGCGCCGCTGCGACGCCAGCCGCCGCACCACCGCCACCAGCCGGTCGATCTCGTCGAAGGTGTTGTAGAAGGCCAGCGAGGGCCGCACCGTCGTCTCCACGCCGAAGCGGCGCAGGATGGGCTGCGCGCAATGGTGGCCGGTGCGCACCGCGATGCCCTCCTCGTTCAGCGCCTGCCCCACCTCCTCGGTGGTGTAGCCGTCGAGCACGAAGGACATCACGCTGGCCTTGTCGGCCGCCGTGCCGATCAGCCGCACGCCCGGAATCGCACCGAGCTGCGCCATGCCGTACACCAGCAGGTCGTGCTCGTAGCGCGCGATGTTCTCGATGCCGATCTTGTTGACGTAATCGATGGCGGCGCCCAGCCCCACGGCGTCGGCGATGTTGCCGGTGCCGGCCTCGAACTTGTTCGGGATCGGCTGGAACACAGTCTTCTCGAAGGTCACGTCGGCAATCATGTTGCCGCCGCCCTGCCACGGGGGCATGTCCTCCAGCACTTCGCGCTTGCCCCACACCACGCCGATGCCGGTCGGGCCGAACACTTTGTGGCCGGAGAAGACGAAGAAGTCGGCGCCGATGTCCTGCACGTCCACGCGCATGTGCGAGACCGACTGCGCGCCGTCGACCAGCGCCTTCGCGCCCGCACGGTGCGCCAGCTCGACGATCTCCTTCACCGGCACCACCGTGCCCAGCGCATTCGAGACCTGCGTGACGGCGACGATCTTCGTGCGGTCATTCAGCAGCTTGCGGTATTCATCGAGCAGCACCTGGCCCGAATCGTCCACCGGAATAACGCGCAGCTTCGCGCCCTTGGCGGCGGCAAGCTGCTGCCACGGCACGATGTTGGCGTGGTGCTCGAGGTTCGAGACGACGATCTCGTCGCCCTCGCCCACGTGCTGCCCGCCCCAGCTCTTGGCCACGAGGTTGATGGCCTCGGTGGTGCCGCGCACGAAGATCACCTCTTCCACCTCGGGCGCGTTGATGAACCTGCGCACGCGCTCGCGCGCGCCTTCGTAGGCGTCGGTCGCGCGTGCGGCCAGCTCGTGCGCCGCGCGGTGGATGTTGGAGTTCTCGTGCTCGTAGAAATACGAGATGCGGTCGATGACCGACTGCGGCTTGTGCGTGGTGGCCGCGTTGTCGAACCACACCAGCTGCTTGCCGTTCACCCGCTCCTGCAGGATCGGGAAGTCGCGCCGCACGGCCTGGATGTCGAAGGGCGGATGCTGTCCGCTGCCGGCCAGCGGCACGGCGCCGGGGCCGCGCGGGTCGGGCTTGGCCGGCGTGACGAAGCCGCTGGGCAGGCGCACCGCGTCGACGAAGTAGAACTGCGGCTCGCTCCCTCGCCCCTCCGGGGAGAGGGTTGGGGTGAGGGGCAACCCTGCACCTTGCGTCGTCCGCTGCCCCTCACCCCAGCCCTCTCCCGCAAGCGGGAGAGGGGGCAAGACCACGGGGGTCGCACCGGCCGAAGGATGGCCGTAGCCGTTGTCCAGGAAGTAGAACGACGAGGCTGTTGCTTGCGGTGTCACGGGCGCATTCGCCTGTGGCACGCCCTGCACCGTGCCACCCGAGCGCGGCTCGAAGGCCGGCGCCACCGAGAGCACGCTGTCCGGCACGCCGTTGCCCGCCAACGCGTGCGGCACCAGCGCCGGAGCGCGGTTCGCGAGCGAAGGCACCTGCGTGGGCGATGCCGGCACCAGGTTGGCGCCCGGGATCTGCCCTTGTGGAATCGGCGTGCCCGGCACGCTGGGCCCGAAGCCGGCCGGGCTCGCCAGCGGTGAACCCGCGGGCGCGACGTTGGCCGGAAACTGCGCTCCCGGCACCAGCCCGTTCGCCACGCCGGGCACCGAGTCGGGCGGCGTGCCCGGCAGTGCGGAGAACATGGCGCTGGCCATGCGCGCGAGAACAGCCGGGTCGAACGGCGCCTCGCCCGGTATCGATGGAATGCTGCTCACAGCGGCTTACTTGTAGGTGTCGGGATAGTCGTGGTACTTGCCGATCTCGACGTCATCGAGCACCGCCAGCGCGTCGGTGGTCAGCACCGCGAGCGAGCAGTACAGCGAGATCAGGTACGACGCGATCGCGTGGTTGTTGATGCCCATGAAGCGCACCGACAGCCCCGGGCCCTGCTCGCCCGACAGCCCCGGCTGGAAGAGGCCCACCACACCCTGGCGCTTGTCGCCCACGCGCAGCAGCAGGATCTTGCTCTTGCCGTCGGCCACCGGCACCTTGTTCGACGGAATCAGCGGGATGCCGCGCCAGGTGATGAACTGCGAGCCGAAGAGGCTCACCGTGGGCGGTGGCGTGCCGCGGCGCGTGGCCTCGCGGCCGAAGGCTGCAATGGCCAGCGGGTGCGTGAGGAAGAAGGCGGGTTCCTTCCACACCTTGGTCAGCAGCTCGTCGAGGTCGTCGGGCGTGGGCGCGCCGGTCAGCGGGAAGATGCGCTGCTCTTCCGTCACCTGGGCCAGCAGGCCATAGTCGGGGTTGTTGATGAGCTCGCTCTCCTGGTTCTCCTTGATCGTCTCGATCGTCAGGCGCAGCTGCTCCTTGATCTGGTCGTGCGGGCTGCTGTAGAGGTCGGAGATGCGGGTGTGCACGTCGAGCACGGTGCTCACGGCATTGAGGTAATGCTCGCGCGGGTTCTCCTCGTAGTCGACGAAGGTGCGCGGCAGCTGGTTCTCTTCTTCGCGCGAGGTGCAGGTGACCTTGATCGACTCCGGGTTCTTGACCTTGTTGACGCGGTAGATGCCCGCCTCCACCGGCACCCATTGCAGCAGGTGCGTCAGCCAGCGCGGGCTGATGGTCTCGAGTTGGGGAACGGTCTTGGTGGCATTGGCTAGCTGTCTTGCGGCGTTGTCGCCAAGGGCGGTCGTACCACCAACTGTTGCGCTCATGGATCAGGGCTCCGTGGGTTGAGGAAAAAGTGGACGCCAGTGTCCGGCGGCCACGGGTTTTCCCTCAACAGGCTATAGCCGCCAAGTTGATCCTTCGCGCAAGGCGCGACTGCTCCAGCTGCTCGCAGCGCATGAGCAGGCCGACCATGTTGATGCCCAGCGCGGTGGCCAGCTTCTGCGCGGTGACGATCGACGGGATGACGCGGCCGCGCTCGATCTCTCCCACGTAGGAGCGGTTCAGATCGGATCGCTCGGCCAGCTCCTCCTGCGACCAGCCCTTGTCCTCGCGCAGCTGGCGGATGGTCACGCCGAAGTCTTCGACGAATGCCTTCATACGCCACCTGCCTTCGGTGCGTTCTGCAGGCTGGCCTGCGTGACGCTCGCGCCCGGCGGCACGTCGTCGGTGATCCACACGTTGCCGCCGATGACGGCGCCCTTGCCGAGCGTCACGCGCCCGAGGATGGTCGCGCCGGCGTAGATGACCACGTCGTCCTCCACCACCGGATGGCGCGGCAGGCCCTTCTGCAGGTTGCCTTCGGTGTCGGTCGGGAAGCGCTTGGCGCCGAGCGTGACGGCCTGGTACAGCCGCACGCGTTTGCCGATGACGGCCGTCTCGCCGATCACGACGCCCGTGCCGTGATCGATGAAGAAGCCTGCGTCGATCTTCGCGCCCGGGTGGATGTCGATGCCCGTCTGCGCATGCGCCAGCTCGGCCACGATGCGCGCCAGAAGCGGCAGCCCGAGCCCGTAGAGCTCGTGCGCGAGGCGGTGGTGGATCATCGCGAGCACGCCCGGATAGCACAGCAGCACCTCGTCGACGCTGCGCGCGGCCGGGTCGCCCTGGTAGGCGGCGAGCACGTCGCTGTCGAGCAGGCGGCGCAGGCCCGGCAGCGCATTCGCGAAGCGGCGCACGGCATCGGTGGCGGTGTCGTCGATCTCGCTCGCGGAGCGCGGCTCGTGGCGCGCGTTGAAATTCAGCTCCAGCCGTGCCTGCACCAGCAGTGCCTGCAATGCGGCATCGAGCGTATGGCCGACGTAGAAGTCCTCGCTCTCGTGGCGCAGGTCCGGCGGGCCGAGCCGCATCGGAAAGAGCGCGCCCTTGAGCGACTCCACGATCTGCGCGAGCGCATCTCGCGACGGAAATTCGCGAGCGCCGGGCTCGCGCGAGCGCCGCTGCGAATCGCGCCACTCGTCGCGCACGCCATGCAGTGCGCGCACGATGTCGCTCACCTCGAAATGGGCCATCTATGGTTCCTCCCGGAGAAATATCGTGTGGGGTGCGGGCTCAGTCCTGCACCCAGGGCAGCTTGTGGAAGCGCCAGCCGTCGGAACCGCCGCGATGCTGCTGCGCATCGATCTCGCCTTCGAAGCCTTCGAGCACGTTGAAGACGTTCGTGAAGCCGGCCTTTGCCGCAGCCTCGGCCGCGAGCGCGGAACGCTTGCCGCTGCGGCACAGCAGCAGCACGACGGCTTCCTTGCCGCCGTCCTTCGCCAGCTTGGCCTCGAGTTCGCGCACGAAGCGCGGATTGCGCGTGAGCGCCGTGCCCGTGGCCCAGGCCACGTGCTGGCTGCCGGGAACGTGGCCGACGAACTTGCGCTCCTCGCCGGAGCGTACGTCGACCAACACGGCCTGGCCGCTCTGGACCAGCTCCCAGGCCTCCTGCGGCGCGACGCCCCCCGCATAGGGCAGATTGCCCTCGGCGGCCCTGGCGCGCGCCTGTTCGAGTGCTTCGGGCAAGGCGATGACTTCTTCTTCAACTTCCACTGACATGCTGTGAGGCTCCTGTTGTGCGTTGGATACGCCTTGGTGGCGATAACCACCACTGTAGGAGCCGGGCGCCGAAGCTCAAACAACCGAAAAGTCGATTTCTAACAACCAGCCGTTGTAAAGGATCGATTCAGGCGCGATCAGGCGGCAGCTCGTGCAGCTTCGGCCGCAGCACAGCCGGGGCCGTGAGGTCCACGCTCCTCCCGCCGTCCACGCCATACGGCACGTCGCCCGCGATGGTCACCCGGCGCACCACGCGATGCTGGTCGCCGTAGTCGTTGATCGCGTAGTGCTGCGTCGCCCGGTTGTCCCAGATGGCGACATCGCCCTGCGTCCAACGCCAGCGCACCGTGTTCTCCAGCCGGTGCACATGGCTCTGGAGCACGCTCAGCAGGTGGCCGGAATCGTGCGTCGAATGACCGGCCAGCCGCTTCACGAAGTGGCCGAGCACGAGGCTGCGCTCCCCGGTCTCGGGGTGCACGCGCACTACCGGATGTTCGGCCTCGAGCAGGCGGCGGGTGAAGACGTCGCGGTAGCGCCTCGTGCCCTCCTCGTCCAGATCGGCCGGCGAGCGGGCGGCGGCATAGTCGTAGTCGTTACCGTGGATGGCACGCAGCCGGTCGGCCAGCGCCTTGAGATCGTCAGGCAGGCTCTGGTAGGCCGCCACTGTGTTGGCCCAGACCGTGTCGCCGCCATAGGCCGGGATCACCACCGCCCGCAGGATCGAAACCTGCGGGTAGGCGACCTCGAAGGTCACGTCCGTGTGCCACGAATTGGCGCGGCCACCATGGCGCGAGTCGAGCTCCAGCAGTTGAGTGCCATCCCGCGAAGGTACGGTGGGGTGCGGCACCAGCTCGCCCCACAGGCGTCCGAAGGCCTCCTGCTGCGCATCGTCCAGATGCTGCTGGCCGCGGAAGAAGAGCACCTTGTGCTTCAGCAGCGCGGCCTTGATGGCGCGGAACACCTCGGGCCGGAGCGAGCCCGACAGACGCACTCCGCGCACCTCCGCGCCGATGTGGCCGGCCTGGCGGACGATGTCGAGTTCGTGGGCCTGCGCGGCTTGCGCAGGGGTGGTGGAAAGAATGGCGCTCATCGCAGGTCCTTTTTTGCGGATCCGGAAGATTCTGCGAGGCGCCTGGTGGGGGTGGAAGGAAGGTGTTTGCAGTTTCTAATGCGTGGGGCGATTAAGAGGGTCTCCGGCTGAGAGCTGGCAAAAGAAAACCCGCCGTAGCGGGTTGTCGAGGTAGGCAATGCCTTGGTCGATATGTCAGGGCTTGTCGCGCCGGGCTCGCACCCAATTCAACCGACGGTCCGCTTCGCTGGCGGAGAGCTGTCCCTCCGCCACCAGCCTCTTGAGCCTTCGCTCGTCTGCGCGGTTCAGCGCATCTTTCAAGAGGGCCATCTTGCGTTCCCGGCAAGGGCTGCACTCATAGAAGCTCGTGGACCCCGAAACAATATCTGCCTTTCGGTCGTATTCCGCCGCACTGATTCGCCCAGTAGGCTCGATGCCCATGGCGAGCACCCGCCCATTCTTGAACGTAACGAGCGCCTCGCCCTCGCATCCCGTGGCGTCCACCACTTTTTCCGGGTCATAGCCTTTCCACAAAACTCTCCGCATATGCCGCAAGGCATAGCGAACATCCTCCTCCGTCAATACAACGTCATCGCAATTCAGGAAGTCCTTGTTCTCCCATGCGATGTTCCGGCGCGTAGGCTCCGTAATCTCCACTTTCTGCACATAAGCGATCGGGTATCGCTTGTCGGCGGCATTCGCTGAAACTCCCACAGCGAGGAGCAGAGCCGCTGCGGTCATCAAATTGATGGTCTTTTTCATAGTGTTGGTGCGATCTGCCCACCGCAGCGGGCTATCAGAAAAACCGAGTTGACAGGACCTCAGGGCTTGTCGCGTTCAGCCTTGCTCCTCTTCAGCCGGACTTCCGCTTCGCCGGGAGGAATTCTTCCTTCCGCCTCAAGTCGCTTGAGGCGCCGCTCGTCCGCGCGATGCAGAGCATCTTTTAGAAGCGCCATCTTGCGCTGCCTGCACGGGTCGCATTCGTAGAAGCTCGGTGGATTCGCTGTGGGCTTCATCTTTGCGTCGAATTCCCCGGTGCTGATTCGGCCGGTCGGCTCAATGCCCATTGCAAGGATTTTCCCGTTCTTGAACGTGACGAGCGTTTTTCCTTCACACCCAGTGGTGTCCGTTTTTTCCGGGTCGTAGGATTTCCATGAAATTCTGCGCATGTGCCGCAAGGCGTAGAAAACATCCTCTTCGGTCAAAACAACGTCGTCGCAGTCCAGAAAGTCTTTGTTCTCCCACGCGCTTCGATGCGAAGGGTGTGTGATTTCCACCTTCTTCACATAAGTGACCGGATAGCGCACGTCGGCGGCATGTACCGAAAATGCGACTGTCGCCACGGCTAACGTAGCGACGTTTATTGAGTTCTTCGTCTTGTTCATGGCTTGGGGGTGGACAGGGTCCAGTTCGCGCCTTGCGACTCCGTCAGATTCTTCCTGCTGACCACGGGATGGCGGAATACCTCATCCGCAGCGATCTGCATCGACCCCTGGAGTGCGCTGACAAGCCACGAAAGGGATTGATTCTGAGCCGCGGTCGGCGTTTCAAATACTCCGTACTTGCCTCGTATCTTGTCGAGCGACCATGTTGCTTCTTCACCGAGCGCTTTGAACCCTGCGGGCAACTTGGCTCTTCCGACCAGCTCGATCCCGATAGCCTCCATATTGCTCGGATATCGATCGGCAGGCGCCTTGAGCATTTCAATACGATGCATCTCGGCTGCGCCTACCTTCGCAGGGAAATCTCGCGGCTTGCACTTTTGTATCGCCAGGCACCTCGCCTGCAATGGCCCCACATGATTCGTCCTCTGATAAATCGCCGCCGTCTGATAGATCGTCCCATCCTTGTCGATGAGAAAGTGCGCTCCGTTCGCCTTCGGCCGCTTGTAACTGTTCAACGAAGACGCCGAAGTATCTGCATCCGTCTGATGCACAACAATCCCGGTAATCGCCCCAGCCCTCTTCCCTCTTTCGATCTGCGGACTCCGGGCATGCCTCACCCGCGCGTGGCTGATCATTCCATGTTCGTCAATCTCAACGAGCATGCGGTTTCTCCCTGAATATCTTTGATTGGTTAACGACTCTTCACGAGGCGTTTTCATGCATCGAAAAACGACACCGACCGCACCTCGCGGCGCGCATGCTATGGCGATGCCTTCAAAGAAAATTCAGGTCACGGAAAGATCATGATGAATTCAGAAATTCAGCACGCCCGGTCGATCCACACTCGGTAAACCGCTGAAAACACGAACCCCACAAACGAAAAAACCCGGCGCCAGTCCGGCGCCGGGTCGTCGCAGATGCCCGAGGGTCCGTCAGAGCTTCGCGATCGAAACCTCGGTGGACTTCACGAGGGCAACCACGTCGGAGCCCACCTTCAGCTGCAGCTCGTCGACCGAGCGCGTGGTGATGACCGAGGTGACGATGCCCCAGGCGGTTTCGACGTCGACTTCGGAGACGACGTCGCCGCGGATGATTTCGCGGACCTTGCCCTTGAACTGGTTGCGGACGTTGATGGCCTGGATGGACATGATGGGTTCTCTTTCAGGTTGATGAGGGAATTCGTTGAGGAAAAGCACGGCGGACTGACGACGCTCAGACGATCTCGGCCACGTCGTCGAACGCCAGCCGCGGCCCGCGCTCGAAGGTGCCTGCGTGGTCGGCCACGCCGAGGTTGACGAGAAAGTTCGCGCGGTAGCGGCCGTCCGGGAAGAAGGCCTTGTCGACCAGGTCGGCGTTGAAGCCCGACTGGGGCCCCGCGTCGAGTCCTAGCGCACGAGCGGCCAGGATCAGGTAGGCGCCCTGCAGGCTGCTGTTGCGGAAGGCCGTGGCCTGCGCGGCCTCGGCGCTCTTCTCGAAGAGCGGCTTGGCGTCGTAGGCCGGGAACTGGCTGGGCAGGTGCTCGTAGAAGCGCGTGTCCTGCGCCACGATCACCGTGACGCCTGCGGCCAGCGTCTGTGCGGTGTTGCCTGCCGACACGGCAGGCTTCAGCTTCGCCTTGGCTTCCTCGCTGCGCACGAACACGTAGCGTGCCGGCTGGGCATTGAAGGCGGTCGGGCCCCATTTGAGGAGGTCGTAGAGCTTGTGGATGAGCTCGTCGGTCACGGGCACGGGCTTGAAGGCGTGCACGGTGCGGGCCTTGCGGAACAGCTGGTCCAGCGCGGCTTCGGGAATGGCTTGCAGTGTGGTCATCGCTTCAAATGAAGTGTTTTTCAGTTCGATGCCGCGCCGAGTGCCTGATCGAGGTCGGCGATCAGGTCGTCGATGTGCTCGATGCCGACCGACAGGCGCACCGTGTCCTCGGTCACGCCGGCCCTGGCCAGCTCCTCGGGTGAGAGCTGGCGGTGCGTGGTGGATGCGGGATGCGTGGCCAGCGAGCGCACGTCGCCGATGTTGACCAGGCGCGTGAAGAGCTTCAGCGCGTCGAGGAACTTCGCGCCGCCCTCGCGTCCCGAGCCGATGCCGAAGGTCAGCACGCCGCTGGCCTTGCCGCCGAGGTACTTCTTCGCGAGCGCATGGTCGGGGTGGTCTTCGAGCGCCGCGTAGTTGACCCACTTCACGGCCTTGTGCGTCTTCAGGTGCTGCGCCACGCGCAGCGCGTTGTCGCTGATGCGGTCCACGCGCAGCGCCAGTGTCTCGATGCCCTGCAGGATCAGGAAGGCGTTGAACGGCGAGATGGCCGCGCCCGTGTTGCGCAGCGGCACCACGCGCGCACGGCCGATGTAGGCAGCGGGGCCCAGCGCGTCGGTGTAGACCACGCCGTGGTAGCTCACGTCGGGCTCGTTCAGGCGCTTGAAGCGCTGCTTGTGCTCGGCCCACGGGAACTTGCCCGAATCGACGATGGCACCGCCGATGCTGGTGCCGTGGCCGCCCAGGTACTTGGTGAGCGAATGCACCACGATGTCGGCGCCGTGCTCGATGGGCCGGCTCAGGTACGGCGACGGCACCGTGTTGTCGACGATCAGCGGCACGCCGTTGCGGTGCGCGATCTCGGCGATGGCCGCGATGTCCGTCACATTGCCCGCCGGATTGCCGAGCGATTCGACGAACACGGCCTTGGTCCGCTCGTCGAAGAGCTTCTCGAAGCTGGCCGGATCGCGGTGGTCGGCGAAGCGCGTGGTGATGCCGAACTGCGGCAGCGTGTGGGCGAACAGGTTGTAGGTGCCGCCATACAGCGCGGTGCTGCTGACGATGTTGTCGCCGGCCTCGGCGATGGTCTGGATCGCGTAGGTCACGGCCGCCTGCCCCGAGGCCAGCGCGAGCGCGGCGATGCCGCCTTCGAGCGCCGCCACGCGCTGCTCCAGCACGTCCTGCGTCGGGTTGTTGATGCGGGTGTAGATGTTGCCCGGCACCTTCAGGTCGAACAGGTCTGCGCCGTGCTGGGCGCTGTCGAAGGCGTAGGCCACCGTCTGGTAGATGGGCGGCGCCACGGCGCGGGTGGTCGGATCGGGCGAATAGCCGGCGTGGACCGACAGGGTTTCGAATTTCCAGTTCTGCGACATGCGACTGCCTTTCAGTTTGGCGGTTGGATGAGAAGGCTCGTCAGATCGCCCAGCGCAATGCATGCGCCGGGGTTGCGAGCCAGCTGGCGTCGGTGCTCTCGGCTTCGGTCTCTTCGGACTTCTGCAGCACCCTGTCGAGGATTCGTTTTTCAATTGCCGCGAAGGCCGGGTCACCCTGTGAGCGCGGACGGGCCAGCGCAATGTTCTCGTCGAGCGCGATGCGGCCGTCCTCGATGAGGATCACGCGGTCTGCCAGCGCCACGGCTTCCTGCACGTCGTGCGTCACCAGCAGCGCGGTGAAGCGGTGGCGCTGCCACAGGTTCTCGATGAGGCGGTGCATCTCGATGCGAGTGAGCGCGTCGAGCGCGCCCAGCGGCTCGTCGAGCAGCAGCAGCCGCGGGTGGTGCACCAGCGCGCGCGCCAGGGCCACGCGCTGGCGCTGGCCGCCCGAAAGGCGCGCCGGCCATTCGTTCTCGCGGTCGGCCAGGCCGACCTGCGCCAGAACCTCCTTGCCGCGCGCCTTGGCATCGTTCGGCAGGCCCAGCGTCACGTTGTCGAGCACGCGCCGCCACGGCAGAAGGCGCGCCTCCTGGAACATGATGCGCGTGTCGTCGTGCAGGCCGTTCACCGCCTTGCCGTCGGTGTAGAGGCCGCCGGCGCTCGGCTCCTCCAGGCCCGCGATCAGCCGCAGCAGCGTGCTCTTGCCGCAGCCGCTGCGCCCGACGATGGCGATGAACTGGCCCGGCTCGATGGTCAGGCGCGTGTTGCGCAGCACTTCGCGCGCGCCATAGCGCTTGTGCAGGCCGCGCGCTTCCAGGCGCACGCCGCCGGCGATGGCCTGCGACTGCTCCAGCGAGTGGTCCAGGGGTTTGATGTCTTTCAGTACGGCACTCATGATTCGGTCAGGCTCCGGGCTTGAACAGCGCCACGTTCAGCGCATCGATCTTTCTGGGAAGCAGCTTCTCGGCGAGGAAGGCATCGGCAATGCGCTGCTGCTCGCCCAGCACTTCGGGCACCACCGGGCGCACCG
Organism: Variovorax sp. TLI9-5A; assembly: GCF_056867935.1. Classification (NCBI taxonomy): domain Bacteria; kingdom Pseudomonadati; phylum Pseudomonadota; class Betaproteobacteria; order Burkholderiales; family Comamonadaceae; genus Variovorax; species Variovorax sp. TLI9-5A. The sequence continues at coordinate 3,944,533 of NZ_CP200310.1, forward strand.
CGTAGCTGCGGCGGGCGTTGGCCTGCTCGATGGTCGCGACGTCGAGGCCCCACACCGGCGACAGCAGCGCGGCCGCCTCCTTCGGGTTCTGCTTCACCCACCTGCCGGTCTTCTCCAGCTCGGCGTAGACCACGCGCAGCACGTCGGGCCGCGCCTTCGCGAACTTGCTGCTCGCGAGGTAGTAGCGCTGGTACGAGGCGATGCCCGCTCCATCGGCCAGCACGCGCACCTTCGACTGGCGCTGTGCCGCGGCGAGAAACGGGTCCCATACCACCCAGGCGTCGATCGCGCCCTTCTCGAAGGCGGCGCGGCCGTCGGCCGGCGTGAGGTAGGCGGGCTCGATGTCCTTGAACGAGAGGCCGGCCTTGTCGAGCGCGGCGATCAGCAGGTAGTGCGCGCCGGCCGCCTTCGCGAAACCGACCTTCCTGCCCTTCAGGTCGGCCACGGTCTTCAGCGGCGAGTCTTCGCGCACCACGATGGCCTGTGCGGCGGGCGACGGCGCCTCCTGCGCGATGAAGGTCAGGTCGGCGCCGGCCGCCTGCGCGAACACCGGTACGGTGTCGGCCACGTCGGCGCTGATGTCGAGGTTGTCGAGGTTCAGCGCCTCCAGCAGCGGCAGGCCGCTGGTGAACTCGTGCCAGCTGAGTGCGGCGTTGAGCGGTGCGAGCTGCTTCTCGAGCGTGCCCTGTGCCTTGAGCACGGCGATGAGCGTCGACGACTTCTGGTAGCCCAGGCGCACGGTGGCGGGCCGGGCGGCCACGCCCTGCGCGAACACGGCGCCCGAGCCGAGCGCTGCAATTGCCGCGACGGCGGTGCGGCGGGAGATGAAGGCTGATGAATGCGTCATTCCCCGGCCCTCACTTCGCCTTCTTCTGGTAGCCGGGATGCCAGCGCAGCCACCATTGCTCCAGTCCGCGCGCGAACAGGTCGGCCAGCTTGCCGAGCAGCGCGTACAGCAGGATGCCCACCAGCACGATGTCGGTCTGCAGGAACTCGCGGGCGTTCATCGTGAGGTAGCCGATGCCGGCCTGCGCCGAGATGGTCTCGGCCACGATCAGGATCACCCACATCAGGCCCAGCGAGAAGCGCAGCCCCACGAGGATCGACGACAGCGCTCCCGGCAGGATCACCTCGCGGTACAGCTGCCAGCGCGAGAGGCCGTAGGTGCGCCCCATCTCGATGAGCTGCGGATCGACGTTGCGGATGCCGTGGAAGGTGTTCAGGTAGATCGGGAAGAACACCGACACCGAGATGAGAAACAGCTTGGCCGACTCGTCGATGCCGAACCACAGGATCACCAGCGGAATCAGCGCCAGCGCCGGGATGTTGCGCACCATCTGGATGGTGGAGTCGAGCAGCGTCTCGGCGAACTTCACCGAGCCCGTGAGAAGCCCCAGCGCCAGCCCCGCGCCGCCGCCGATGGCCAGCCCCGCGAGCGCCCGGCCCGCGCTGACCTTCACGTGCGTCCACAGCTCGCCCGACACCGTGAGGTTCCACGCGGCCTTCACCACGTCGACCGGCGCCGGCAGCACGCGGGTGCTGAGCCAGCCCAGCGACGACGCGATCTGCCAGAAGACGATGAGCCCCACCGGCACCAGCCACGGCACCAGCCGCTTCGCGACGTTGACGGCGAAAGCCTTGAATGCGTTGTTGCCCGCGCTCTCGGCGGGCGCCACCGCCGGCAGTTCCTGAACCTGTTCGGTCATGGCAGTCCTTTAGCTTTGGGAAACGAGGCGCGACGGCGCATCGAGATTGGCGACGACTTCACCGAACGGGCCGCTCAACGAACCGCCAGCCAGCTGCGTCTTCGCCTTGCGCGACAGCAGCGGGAACACCAGCTCGGCGAATCGGTAGGCCTCCTCAAGATGCGGGTAGCCCGACAGGATGAACTTGTCCAGGCCCAGTGCCGCGTATTCCTCGATGCGCGCCGCGACCGTCTTCGGATCGCCCACCAGCGCCGTACCGGCACCGCCGCGCACCAGGCCCACGCCGGCCCACAGGTTGGGCGCGATCTCCAGTTCGGCGCGCGAGCGCTTCGCGCCGCCCGCGTGCAGCGCGGCCATGCGGCGCTGCCCTTCCGAATCCATGCGCGCGAAGGCGGCCTGCGCGCGGATCACCGTCTCGTCGTCCACGCGGCTGATGAGCTCCTCGGCGGCCTTCCAGGCGGCGTCTTCCGTCTCGCGCACGATCACATGCAGCCGGATGCCGAACTCGACCTTGCGGCCCTTGCGCTCGGCGCGCGCCCGCACGTCGGCAATCTTCTTCGCGACTTCGGCGGGCGGTTCGCCCCAGGTGAGGTAGGCGTCGACCTGCTCCGCCGCCAGCTCATGCGCGGGCGCGGAGGAGCCACCGAACCACACGGGCGGATACGGCTTCTGCACCGGCGGGTAGAGCAGCTTCGCGCCCTTCACGCTCAGGTGCCTGCCCTCGTAGTCGAAAGCCTGCCCGTCGTGGCTGCGCGCGATGATCTCGCGCCAGATGCGGATGAACTCGGCCGACTGCTCGTAGCGCGAGGCATGGTCAAGGTACACGCCGTCGCCTTCGAGTTCGGCCTGGTCGCCGCCCGTCACGAGGTTGACGAGCAGGCGCCCGCCCGAAAGCCGGTCGAAGGTCGCGGCCATGCGCGCAGCCAGGCTGGGCTGGTGCAGCCCGGGGCGTACCGCCACAAGGAACTTGAGCTTCTTCGTCGCGCCGATCAGGCTGGAGGCGATGACCCACGGGTCTTCGCACGAGCGGCCCGTTGGAATGAGCACGCCTTCATAGCCGAGGTTGTCGGCCGCGCCGGCGATCTGCTGCAGGTAGGCCAGGTCGATGGGGCGCGCGCCCTCGCTGGTGCCGAGGTAGCGGGCGTCGCCGTGCGTGGGGAGGAACCAGAAGATCTGCATCACGCGACTCCCGCGCCGGCAGCTTCGAGCACGTTGATCCTTTTCGGGATCAGCTTCAGCTCAAAGAACGTGTCGGCGATCTTCTGCTGCTCGGCCAGGATGGCCTTGGTGATCGGTGCCGTGCCGTAGGCCGAGCGGTTCACCGACAGTTCCGCCACCGGCTTCGGCAGGCCCCAGAGCGCGGCCAGTTCGCCGGCCAGCGCGCCCTTGTTGGCGGCGCCCCATGCGTCGACCTTGTTGAGCTCTTCGATCGCGATGGACAGCACGTCGGCGTTCTTCGCCACATAGTCCAGCGACGAGAAGTAGTAGGCGCGGTTGCCGACCACGCCCGTGGCATCGGCCAGCACGCGCGCCTCCAGCGACTTCTCGGCGGCGGCCAGGAACGGGTCCCAGATCACCCAGGCGTCGACCGAACCTTTCTCGAAGGCGGCGCGCGCATCGGCCGGCGGCAGGTAGACCAGGTTCAGGTCGGCGAAGGCCAGGCCGTGCTTCTCGAACAGCTTGACGATGAAGTAGTGGACGTTCGAGCCCTTGTTGAGCGCGATCTTCTTGCCCTTGAGCTGCGCGACCGTCTTGATGGCCGAGCCCTTGGGCACCAGCACCGCCTCCGACTGCGGGCGCGGCACGGTCGCGCCCACGTAGGCCAGCGGCGCGCCGGCGGCCTGCGCGAAGATGGGCGGTGCCTCGCCCACGTCGCCGAAGTCGATGGAGCCGACGTTCAGCGCCTCGAGCTGCACGGGGCCGGCGGTGAACTCGGTCCACTTCACGCTCACGCCCAGGGGCGCGAGGCGCTTCTCGAGCGTGCCGCGGCCCTTGAGCAGCGTGAGGTAGCCCTTCTGGTGGCCGATGCGGAACTGGCGCGCGGGCGCCTGCTGCGCCAGCGCGGCGAAGGAGGAAGGCAGCGCGATGGCCGCTGCCGCGCCCTGGATCAGGCGACGGCGGGGAATGGAGATGCGTGTCATGGTTGTGCGGGAACTTGGGTGCCTCAGGGCTGCGCCGTGACCACGGCGTCGTTGACCTTGATGGGCTTGGGAATGAGCTTCAGCGCGAAGAAGGTGTCGGCAATCTTTTGCTGGTCGGCAGCGACGGCCGGCGTGATCGGCTTCACGTTGAACTCGTAGCGGCGCAGCGCCAGTTCGACCACGTCGACCGGCAGGCCCTGCAGCGGAGCGATCAGCTCGGCCGCCTGGCGCAGGTTCTTCTTGAGCCAGATGCCCTGCTCGACCGAGTCGGCGAACAGCGCGTCGATGACCTTCGGGTTGTTCTTCACGAAGCCGCGCTCGCCCAGGTAGTACTGGTAGTTGTTGACCACCTCGGGCGTGCCGTCGGCCAGCACGCGCGCGCCGGTGGCCTTCTCGGCGGCGGCCTGGAACGGGTCCCAGATCACCCAGGCATCGACGTTCCTGCTCTCGAAGGCGGCGCGGCCGTCGGCGGGCGCGAGGTACACGGGCTGGATGTCGGAGAGCTTCAGGCCGCTCTTCTCGAGCTGCTTCACGAGCAGGTAGTGCACGTTGCTGCCCTTGTTGAGCGCGACCTTCCTGCCCTTCAGGTCGGCGACCGACTTGATGGGCGAATCCTTCGTGACCAGGATGGCCTCGGCGCGCGGCGCCGCCGGGTCGTAGCCGAAGTAGACGAACTTCGCGCCGGCGGCCTGCGCGAAGATGGGCGGCGCCTCGCCGACGTAGCCGACGTCGACCGCGCCCACGTTCAGGCCTTCGAGCAGTTGCGGGCCGGCCGGGAACTCGACCCACTTCACGCCGAAGCCCAGCGGAGCGAGCTTCTTCTCCAGCGTGCCCTGCGCCTTCTGCAGCACGAACAGGCTGGCCGACTTCTGGTAGCCGATGCGCAGTTCGCCCTTGGTGCCTTGGGCGTGCGCCGAGGCGGCGGAAATGAAGCTGACGATCAGCGCGATGGCGCTGACCACGACGGCGCTGATCAGCAGATCGCGCAGGCCGCGCCAGAAGGAGCGCGGCGGCACTTCGAGCACGGAGTCTTCGGTGGCGACGGGGTTCATGCGTGGATTCCTTGGTCTGCAAAAACTTCAGGCAAAGCTGCCCCCTCGCCGCAAACAGGCGACTTCAGAAAAGGGGACGGTGATGGGTCTGGCGGGGAGCCGGGCTCGATGACGAGCCCGCTCGTCAGACGCTACATCGCACGCGGGAAAACGGCACCGGCTCGAAGCCGTGTGTGGCAGGCAGCTTCAGGCCCTCGGTGGCCAGTACCTCGACGGCTTCGTTGAGTCGTTCGGCCAGGTCGTTGTGCACCTGGTAGGCGTTCTCGGGCGTCAGCGCGATCTGCGATTCGCTGGCGTACACGCCCGGGAGGATGTGACGCGCCGACAGCGACTGCAGCACGGGCCGCAGCGCGTAGTCGAGCGCCAGCATGTGGTGCGGGCTCCCGCCGGTGGCCAGCGGCAGCACCGTCTTGCCCTTGAGCGCGTTCTGCGAGAGCAGGTCGAGAAAGACCTTGAGCAGGCCGCTGTAGGCCGCCTTGTAGACCGGCGTGGCCACCACGATCACGCGCGCCGCCGCCACCTGGGCGATGGCGCGCTCGATGGCCGGATGGTTCCACTCGGCCAAAAGCAGCGCCTGCGCCGGCAGTTCGCGAACGGCGAGCCGCTCGATCCGCGCGTGGCGCTGGGCCAGCCGCTCGCCCACCGCGTCGAGCAAGGCGGTGGAGCGGGAAGGGGCCGTGGGGCTGCCGGCAATCAGGAGAACGGACACAAGAAACCTTCGTTCGAGAGAAAAGGAGCGCGAATTCGTGGGGCCGCCGCGCACGGCCGCCCGAAGCGGCCGGCCCGCCCCCGGCAGGGGGGTGGGCGAAGCGACACGTAGTGCGCGCAGCCTGGGGGGTTACTTTTGTTTCGCGGTGTAGATCTGGTCGAAGGAGCCGCCGTCGGCGAAGTGCTCCTTGTCGGCCTTCGCCCAGCCGCCGAAGGCCTGGTCGATGGTCACCAGCGTGAGCTTGGGAAACTGCTTGTCGTACTTGGCCTTGGCCTTCTCGGAGGTCGGGCGGTAGAAGTTGCGGCCGGCGATGTCCTGGCCTTCGTCCGAGTACAGGTACTTCAGATACTCCTCGGCCACGGCGCGCGTGCCCTTCTTGTCGACGACCTTGTCGACCACCGACACGCTGGGTTCGGCCAGGATGGAGATCGACGGCACCACGATCTCGAACTTCTCGGGGCCGAATTCCTTCAGCGCCAGGAAGGCTTCGTTCTCCCAGGCCAGCAGCACGTCGCCGACGCCGCGCTGCACGAAGGTGATGGTCGAGCCGCGCGCGCCGGTGTCGAGCACGGGCACGTTCTTGAACAGGTTGCCGATGTATTCCTTGGCCTTTGCATCGCCGCCGTACTTGCGCTTGGCGAATTCCCACGCGGCCAGGTAGTTCCAGCGGGCGCCGCCCGAGGTCTTGGGGTTGGGTGTGATCACCTGCACGCCGGGCTTGACCAGGTCGTCCCAGTCCTTCAGGCCCTTGGGGTTGCCCTTCTTCACCAGGAACACGATGGTCGAGGTGTAGGGCGCGGAGTTGTGCGGCAGGCGCTTCTGCCAGTCGGCCTTGACCAGGCCGCCATGCGAGACCAGCGCGTCGATGTCGCCGCCGAGCGCCAGCGTGGCCACGTCGGCGTCGATGCCGTCGATGATCGAGCGGGCCTGCTTGCCCGAGCCGCCGTGCGACTGCTTGACCGTCACGTCCTGTCCGGTCTTGCCCTTCCAGTACTTGGCGAAGGCCTGGTTGTAGTCCACGTAGAGCTCGCGCGTCGGGTCGTAGGACACATTCAGCAGCGTCACGGGGCCCTTGGCGGCCGCGCCGCCTTGGGCGAACGTCGGCAACGCCGACAGGGCCATGGCACCGGCCACGCCGGCACCCAGGGAAAGCTTGATAAAGTCGCGGCGAAGGCTCATGGTGTCTTGCTCTGAAAAGGCATATCGATGAAGCTGCGTATTCTCAATACGACATATAGAAACTGGAACGACCAAGTTTTCAGTTCTAAATAGCCAAAACAACTAAGCAGCCAATCACCGCCTGCCTCAGCGCTTTTTCCCTTTTTCTCCCGTATCCCCACTTTCCCGTTAAGAAGGCAACAGAAATGGCACGCATGGTTCAGTGCATCAAGCTCGGCAAAGAGGCCGAAGGTCTCGACTTCCCGCCCTATCCAGGCGAACTGGGCAAGCGCCTGTGGGAAAACGTCAGCAAGGAAGCCTGGGCCGCCTGGCTCAAGCAGCAGACCATGCTGGTCAACGAAAACCGGCTGAACCTGGCCGATCTGCGCGCCCGCCAGTACCTGGCGCGGCAGATGGAAAAGCACTTCTTCGGCGAAGGCGCAGACGTAGCCCAGGGCTACGTCCCCCCTCGGCCCCCTGACGGCCGCCACCGCCATTGCCACCCACCTCTTCTTCGGGAAACACCGCGGAACCGGCTTTGCCGGGCTGCAGGTGTTGCCCCCTCGAAGGGGGTTGGCAAAGCGACACGAAGTGCGCAAAGCCTGGGGGTGAGCCTGTTGCCTGGCGCGCCGACGGCGTTCCGCGAAGCGAACGCTTCGACGACATCTATCACACCGAAACCGGCGCACTGGCTCAGTCGCGCCACGTTTTCCTGGGCGGCTGCGGCCTGCCCGAGGCCTGGGGCGGACAGCCCCAATGGCGGATTCTCGAAACCGGCTTCGGCCTGGGCCTCAATTTCCTGACAACCTGGCAGGCGTGGCGCGCCGATCCGGCGCGGCCGCGGCTGCTGCACTTCGTCTCGGTCGAGGCCCATCCGGTCTCGGCCGGCGATCTGGTGCGCGCGGCCGGGGCGTATCCCGAACTCGCTTCGCTGGCCGGTGAGCTGGCCGCGCAATGGAACGGCCTGCTGCCCGGCTTCCACCGGCTGGCCTTCGACGAGGGCCGGGTGCTGCTCACGCTGTGCGTCGGCGACGTGCAGCCGATGCTGCGCGCCCAGCGCTTCGAGGCCGACGGCATCTTCCTGGACGGCTTCAGCCCGCAGCAGAACCCGGAAATGTGGTCTGCAGACACGCTCAAGGCGGTGTCGCGCTTCGCCCGCCAGGGCACGCGCATCGCCACCTGGACCATCGCGCGGGCGATCCGCGATGCGCTCGCGCAGCAGGGCTTCGTCGTGGAGAAGCGCCCCGGCCTGCCGCCCAAGCGCGACTGCCTGCGCGGCACCTTCGCGCCTGCCTGGACCGTGCGCCGCCGCGAACCCGCGCCGGAGCGCGTCGAGGCGCCGGGCCGCTGTGCCGTCATCGGGGCTGGCCTCGCGGGCGCGGCCGTGGCGGCCAGCCTTGCGCGGCGCGGCTGGCAGGTGACGGTGCTCGACGCGGCCGACTGGCCCGCCTCCGGCGCATCGGGGCTGCCGGTGGGCATGCTGGCGCCGCATGTGTCGCCCGACGATGCACTGCTCTCCCGGCTCACGCGCGCCGGCATCCGGGCGACCTGGACTGAACTGGGGCGGTTGCTCGAGGAAGGCCGGGACTGGCGCGCAAGCGGCGTGCTGGAGCGCCGGCCTGATGGCGATGTCCGCGTGCCCGCCGGCTGGAGCAGCCTGGGGCCGAACGAATCGTGGCCCGCCAGTGCCGATCAGCTGGCAGCGGCCGGCTTGCCCGCCGATGTTCCCGCGATCTGGCATGCCCGCGCGGCCTGGGTGAAGCCGCAACGCTTGATCGCCGCCTGGCTGCGCCAGCCGGGCGTCGAGTTCCGTGGCGGTTGCCGGGTGGCGCGGCTGGAGCGCCATGAAGGCGGCTGGGAGCTGTTCGATCCGTCTGGCGAGCTGCTGATAGAGGCAGATCGCGTCGTCATCTGCGCCGGCTTCGAATCGGGCCGCTTCGCCCCCGCACTCCCCCTTCAGCCAGTACGCGGACAGGTCGCCTGGGGCCCGGTGCCCGACGACAGCACCCTGCTGCCCGCCACGCCAGTCAACGGCGACGGCCATCTGATCGCCCACGTCCCCGGCGAGCACGGCGAGGCCCCGATGTGGCTCGCTGGCGCCACCTTCGATCGCGACAGCACCAGCCTCGAGCCAACCGAGGCGGACAGCGCCGCGAACCGCGAGCGCCTCGCGCGCCTGCACCCGGCCGCCGCCGGGGCGCTGACCGATGGCGAGAGCCACACATGGGTCGGCGTTCGATGCGCTTCGGGCGACCGGCGTCCCCTTGTAGGCCCTGTCGATGCCGGCCTATGGGCCTGCACAGCCCTGGGTTCGCGCGGCCTGAGCTTCGCGGCCCTGTGCGCCGAACTGCTGGCCGCGCAATGGCACGCCGAGCCACTGCCCCTGCCGGCCACGCTGGCCAAGGCGCTCGGCACGCAGCGGCTCTGAATCAGCCCGCCGCGCTCGACGCGCGGTACGCCATCAACAGCGCCATGCAGATCACCAGCACCAGGAAGTATTTGCGCAGCGCCCGCTCGCTCAGCCGCGTTGCGAGCCGCGCCCCTGCGGCCGTGCCGATCCACAGCCCCAGCACGACGCACCCCAGCAAGACCCAGGGCAGCCCGTTCGCCACGCTCGCATAGACGAACACCGCCGGCAGGGCGAGCGGCAAGGCATTCACCGCCAGGCTTACGGCCTGCGCCCGGTGCTGCGAGTAGTGAAGCGCCACCGCCAGCAGCGCGGTCATGGCCAGCCCGCCGCCGATGCCGAGCAGGCCCGACGATGCGCCCGCGACAACGCCCACCGCCGCCAGAGCCACGGCCGTGCCGCGCGGCTCCTGCGCCAGCTCCACGACGCCATCGGCCCTCGCGGGCGACTTCAGCACGACCAGCGTCGCCAGCACAAGCAGGTAGCCGACGAACATCCAGCGCAGCGCCGCATCGGCCACGTGGTGCGCCCCTTGCGCGCCCAGCCAGGCTCCGGCCAGGAAGCCGAGCGAAATCCAGGTCACCGTGCGCCACGACGCGCCGTGCCCCGAGACCCGGTAGCGCAGAAAGCCCGCAAGGCTGGTCGGCACCAGCTGCGCCGCGAGCGACACGGCCTGCGCCTCGTGCTGGCCCAGCCCGGGCATCAATGCCAGCGCGGGCACCAGCGCCCCGCCGGGGCTCACACCCAGCAGGCCGCCCATGGCGCCCGAGAAGACGCCGATCGCCAGCCCGCCGAGCACCTGGACGAGGCCAAACGCTTCGGGCATCGCTTGCCTACCCGGCGCTCTGCACCGAGGGCGCCAGCATGTGGTCGATGCGGCTGTCGCCGTAGGTGCGCAGCACCTCGGAGATCACCACTTTGTAGCCGTCGAGCCAGTTCGCCTGCACCGCCTTGGCCTGCTGGTGCACGGGATGGCGGATCAGCGCCTGCAGGCTGTCGAGCGAGTCCCAGTAGTAGACGTTCGACACCAGGCCGTTGCCGGGGTTTTCCCACGTTTCCTCGCCCAGGTAGCCGGGCAGCGACTTGGCGGCCGCGGCGATGGTCTGGTCGAGGCGGTGGAACTCGTCGTCGAACTGCTTCCTGGCGAAGATGAAGGTGGCGGAGTACATGGCGGGCCGGAATCTCCTGGACAGACGGGCGGGCGCCGATTCTGCGGCATGGGCGCGCGCCGTTCCACGGCTTTACCTCGCTTTGCCGCGCGAAGGCACGAGAATGCGGCGCATGGCCATCCAGTACGACATCAGGCACACCACCGTCTACCGCTACAACCAGCCGGTCAGCTTCGGCCTGCACCGGGTGATGTTCCGCCCGCGCGACAGCCACGACCTGCGCGTGCTGGCCACCGACCTGCAGGTGAGCCCGGAGGCGAACACGCGGCTCATCCAGGACCCGTACTCCAACTCCGTCGCGCTGGTGCAGCCGCTGGGCGAAGCCACCGAGCTGCGCATCGTGTGCTCCTTCACCATCGAGCACGTGCCTCCCTCGCAGCGCGACCTGTTCACGCTGGACCCCTCCGCCGAGTTCCTGCCTTTTGCCTACTCGGTGCAGGAGCGCCTCGACCTGGAGCACTACCTGCGCCCGCATCACAACGACGACGGACAGGGCACGCTGATCCGCTGGGCCCATCAGTTCCTGCAGACCGACAAGCCCAACAGCACGCGCGAGGTGCTCACGCGCATGAACGCGCACATCGGCCAGAGCTTCGAATACAAGGCGCGCGACGAGGAAGGCACGCAGACACCGCTGGAAACGCTGGCGCTGGGCAGCGGCAGCTGCCGCGACTACGCGCTGCTGATGATGGAAGCCACGCGCCGCCTGGGCATCGCGACGCGCTTCGTTTCGGGCTATCTCTACGACGCGGCACTCGACGCCGCCGCGCAGGCGCAGGGCCAGGCCGACTCGATGACCGGCGCCGGCACCACGCACGCCTGGCTGCAGGCCTACCTGCCGGGCGTCGGCTGGCTGGCCTTCGACCCCACCAACAACCTCATGGGCAGCGGCCAGCTGATCCGCGTCGGCGTGGCGCGCGACCCCGCGCTGGCGGCGCCGATCTCGGGCAGTTGGTTCGGCGACCCCGAGGCCTACGAGGGCCTCGAGGCCACGGTGATCGTCACGCGCCGCGAGAGCTGACGGCGCGCCGCCAGCCGCGTTATTTCGCGCGCGCCGCGCGGTAGGCCTTCACCGCCGGCACCGCCGTCGCGGGGCTGTCGGCGAAGAGACCATCGATGCCCGCGTCGAGGAACGCCTTGATCTCGCCGGCCGTGTCGCCGTATGCGATCGGATCGGTCTTCGGCTCCTTCTTGAGGCTGTCGGGCAAGAAGTTGTTCTCGGGCCTGACGGTCCAGATGTGGACCTGCAGCTTCTTGTCATGCGCGTCCTTCACGAGCGTGGTCGGCGCGCCGAGCTTGCCGTCGACCACCGGGATCACGCGTGCCTTTGCCGTACCGATGCCCTGCGCATAGGTCGCGATCTCGGCCAGGCCCTCGGGCGTCGCCAGATCGGCATAGGTGCGCTTGTCGCGCAGCGCCGCGAGGTCATAGGGGGCGCCCTGCCCGTCGATGAGCTGGACGATCTTCACCGGGCTCTTCAGGCGGATGTCCTTGAGGTTGCCGGTCTCGAAGGACTGCACGAACACCGGCGCGTCGGCCTTGTTCAGGTCGTGCTTCTGCAGCGTGTCGATCAGCTTCTGCTCCAGGGGCAGGCCGATGGAGCGGAAGTAGGTCGGGTGCTTGGTCTCGGGGTAGACGCCGATCACGCGGCCCTTGGCCACGGTCTGCGACTTGGCCAGCTGGATCACCTCGTCGAGCGTGGGCACCTGGAACTGGTCGTTGTACGAGACGTTGGCCGGGCGCAGCTTCGGAATGCGCTCGCGGGCCTTCAGTTCCTTGAGTTCGGCCAGCGTGAAGTCCTCGGTGAACCAGCCGGTGATCGAGACGCCGTCGACCACCTTGGTCTTCATGCGGCTGCCGAACTTCGGCACGTCGGCCACGTTGGTGGTGGCCTCGACCAGGTTGCCGTCCTTGACGATGGCGATGGCGTTCTCGTGGCGGGCTACGAGTTCGCCGTCCTTCGTGGCCACGAGGTCGGGCTCGATGAAGTCGGCCCCGTCGTCGATGGCCTGCTGGTAGGCCGCCAGCGTGTGCTCGGGACGCGAAGCCGAAGCGCCGCGATGGCCGATGACCAGGACCGGCCCGGCCGGAGTCGGAGTCGGAGTCGGAGCCGGTGCCGGGGTCGCGGCTGGCGCCGGTGCTGGCGCTGGGGCCGCGACGGGCAACAGCGGCGTGCCGCCATCGCTGCTGCCGCCGCAGGCGGCGATGAACGCGCAGGCGCAAGCCGCCAGCGTCGTCCTGGAAAAGATGAACGATTGCATTGAGATTCCTCCCTCTTGTCTGTCGATGCGAATGCACCCGCCCGCTGTGTCTTGGTGTTGTGGTCGGCCGGACGATGGGCGCGCCGGATCATCGAAGGAGGACATGTCGGTCGCATGACATGCGGCCGACATGAAAGCGGCAACAGCGTTCAGCCGCGCGCGGCCAGCTTCGCCTCCAGCTCGGCGATGCGCGCCCTCGCCTCGTCGCCTTCCGGAATCGGCCGGCCGCTGTCGCGCCACTGCACCGCGCTCTTGAAGCCCTCGGCTTCCGCCTGGCGCCTGAACCACATGCCCTCGGGGTTGTGGCGCGTGATACCGTCGAACACGGTGGCGAACATCTGGCTCTGCTCCAGCCCCATCGAATGCCAGACCTGGTTGACGACCAGCTTGTGCATCATGAGGTGCGAACCCGGTACGCCCGCGACGCGCTGCGCGAGCTGCATGGTGGCCTCCTCGAGCCGCTCGGCCGGCACCGAGAAATTGGCCAGCCCCCATTCGGCCGCTTGCGTGCCGGTGATGGTGTCGCCGGTGAACATGAGCTGCTTGGCGCGCATGGCGCCGAGGCGGTAGGTCCACATCGCGGTGGTCGGGCAGCCCCACACACGCGTCGGCATGTAGCCGATGCGTGCATCGTCGGCCATGGTCAGCAGGTCGCAGCACAGCGCGATGTCGCTGCCGCCGGCCACCGCGTAGCCGTGCACCTTGGCGATGGTGGGCTTGCGGCTGCGCCACAGGGCCATGAAGTCGTCGGTGTTGCGCTTCATGGCGGCGTAGTCGAGCATCGGGTCCCAGGGCGTCTTCTCCTGCCGGCAGGGATGGTCGCCCGGTCCGCCGTCGCCGTTGCGGACATGGCCTTCGGCGTAGTCGCCGAGGTCATAGCCGGCGCAGAAGGCGCGGCCCGCGCCTTCGACCACGATCACATGCACCTCGTCGTCGGCCTCTGCCCATTCAACCGCGCGGCGTATCTCGGCGGGCGTGGTCTCGGCGATGGCGTTGAGCTTGTCGGGCCGGTTGAGCACAAGGCGCGCGATGCGCGGGTGCTGCGGGTCCTTGTCGATCAGGACGGTTTCGAAGGCTGGCATGGCGGGCTGTCTCCTTGTGTTGGGGGTCGATCGCGCCGCTTTTTTAGCATCGACCGCCACGCACGCCCAGCCCCGGGAAAAGTCTTCAGCCCGCTGTTGACCCGCCCAGCTGGAAGCGGAACACCGCGCCCTTGTCGGCCTGCTGCACCAGCCGTATGTCGCTGCCGTGCAGCTGCAGGATGCGCTTGACGATCACCAGCCCCAGCCCGCCGCTGCTCGCCGTACCGTCGGAACGCGAGCCGCTCATGAACACCGGGCGCGTGAAGATCGCCTTCTGCAGCTCGCCCGGAATGCCCGGCCCCGTGTCGCTCACCTGCACCGTCACGCCTGCGTTCTCGGCGCGCAGCTGCACCACGATCTCCCCGCCCTCGGGCGTGTGGCGGATGGCGTTGTCCAGCAGGTTGGTGAGCACGCGCTCGATCATGCCGAGATCGGCCGACACCACCGGCAGGCCCGGCGCGATGTCGGGCTTCAGGCGCTGGTGCCTGGCCTCCGCCGCCAGCTCGAACTTCTGGAACACGTCCTGCACCAGGTCGGCCAGCGCGAAGCTTTCCTTCTCGGGCTTGACCACACCGTATTCGAGCCGCGCCAATTCGAAGGCCTCCTGCGCCAGCCGGCCCACCTTGCGGCTCTGGCCCAGCGCGATTTCGAGGTAGCGCCGCCGCTCCGCCTCATCGAGCGTGCCGGCCTTGAGCAGCAGCGTTTCGAGGTAGCCGTGCAGCGATGTGAGCGGCGTGCGCAGGTCGTGCGAGATGTTGGCGAAGAGTTCGCGGCGCTGCTGGTCCTGCAGGGTCAGCTCGCGCCATTGCTCGGCGATGCGCTTCGTCATCTGCGCGAAGGCCTGGCCCAGCTGCGCGATCTCGTCGCTGCCGCGCGAAAGCCGCTCCAGCGTGGGCGCCTCGCCTTCGAGCGAGGCGATGCCTTCGGTCTCGAAGCGCTTCACCGCCGCCGTGAGTTCGCGCAGCGGCCGCGTGATGAGGCGGAATGCCGCCAGCCCCGCCAGCAGCCCGAGCAGCGCCACCAGCCCCATCGCCCACAGCGTGGTGCGCAGCACGTTGTCGGCCGCCACGTTGGCGACCAGCGCGTCGTGGTCCTCGCCCTGCAGCACCACGTAGACATAGCCCGCGTCGCGCCCACCCATCTGCAGTGGCGCGGCGCTGAACACCTTGGCCCCGTTCGGGCTGCGCGGATCGTCCCCCACTATCGGCAGCGAGGCGCCCGAAAGCAGCTTGCGAATGGGCGCCAGGTCGACCCGGTCGCGCTTCAGGTGCCCCGGCGGCGCAGCCTGCGCCGCGATACGGCCGTCCAGCCCGAGCAAGTAGACCTCCACGCTGGGGTTGACGGCCATCAGCTTGTCGAACAGGTCCTTCACCGCCGCCTGGTCGAGCCCGCCGGGCTTCATGAGTTCGGAGTTTTCGGCGATATGCGCCGCCAGTCCGAGCGACAGGCGCTGGACGACCTCCTGCTCGTGCATGCCGTTGGAGCGCACCTGCAGCCACACCGACGCGCCGCAACACACCAGCAGCAGCACCGCGAACACGGCCGAAAGCCGCCGCGAGAGCGTGGCCCAGGCCATCGTCATGCGGCCTCCTCCGCGCTGCCGGTGGCGGAGAGCTTGTAGCCGCGCCCCCACACGGTGAGGATGCGCCGGGGCTGCGTGGGGTCGGCCTCCACCTTGGTGCGCAGCCGGTTGATGTGGGTGTTGACGGTGTGCTCGTAGCCGTCGTGCTGGTAGCCCCAGACCTGGTTGAGCAGGTCGAGCCGCGAGAACACCTTGCCGGGGTTGCGCGCGAAGAAGTACAGCAGGTCGAACTCGCGCGGCGTGAGCTCCACCGGCTTGCCGTCCACCCGCACCTCGCGCGCCAGCGGCTCGATGTCGAGGTTGCCCAGCGTGAGGCTGCCCGACTCCATGCGGGCGTTGCGCGCCATCGCGTCGGTGCGCCGCAGCAGCGCCTTCACGCGCGCCACCAGCTCCAGCACCGAGAAGGGCTTGGCCAGGTAGTCGTCGGCCCCCAGCTCCAGGCCGAGGATGCGGTGCACCTCGCTGGAACGGGCGCTGATGATGATGATCGGCGTGTAGCGCGCCATCGCGCGGGCGCGGCGGCAGATCTCGAGACCGTCGATGCCGGGCAGCATCAGGTCGAGCACCAGCGCATCCCAGTTGCCGCGCTCCAGCTCGCGCAGGCCGGCATGGCCGTCGGCGGCGTGCTCGATGGCATAGCCCTCGTCGCGCAGGTGCATGCGCAGCAGCTCGGCAATGTGGGCGTCGTCCTCGACGATCAGCACGCGCTTGGGAGTGTCCATGGTGGCGACATTGTCCCGCGATACGGATTCCGGAGTTATCACGATTAATTGAACTTTGCGTGATGAATCGGCCATGGGGCGCGCCCAACAATCCGCCCCATGAACAGCACGACAGCCATCGCCCCTCCCGCCGCACCGGCCAAGGCCGGCCCGGTACACCCGCTGTGGATGCGCATCTCGCACTGGCTCAACGCGCTGGCCGTGGTGATCCTGGTGACCAGCGGCTGGCGCATCTACGACGCCTCGCCCTTCTTCCCCTTCACCATTCCCACCGTGGTCACGCTGGGCGGCTGGCTCGGCGGTGCCCTGCAGTGGCACTTCGCCGCGATGTGGCTGCTGGTGGCCAATGGCCTGTTCTACCTGTTCATGAACATCGCCACCGGCCGGCTTGCCGCCAAGTTCTTCCCGCTGACGCCGGCCGGCGTCTGGCACGACGCGCTGGCGGCGCTCAAGGGCCAGCTCTCGCACGCCGACCCGCGCCGCTACAACAGCGTGCAGAAGCTGGCCTACCTGTTCGTGATGCTCGACCTGATCGTGATCGTGCTCTCGGGCCTGGTGCTGTGGAAGTCGGTGCAGTTCCCGGTGCTGCGCGAGCTGATGGGCGGCTACGAGTCGGCCCGCCGCGTCCACTTCTTCTGCATGGCCGCCATCGTCGCTTTCATCGTCGTGCACCTCGTGATGGTGGCCCTGGTGCCCCGCACCCTCCTCACCATGATCCGCGGCGGCAAGCCCGAAGCCCGATGAAAATCTTCAAAGCCCCCACCCTGAACAGCATCGACGGAGACGCCGTGCTGCGCGAAGCCCGCACGCTGATCGCGAAGAAGCTCGACGAGCCCTCGCGCCGCGTGTTCCTGCGTCGCTCGCTCACGCTCGGCGGCCTGTCCCTGCTCACCGGCTGCAGCATCAGCGACAACGCGCAGGTGGAAGCCGCGCTCACGAAGATCTCGCGCTTCAACGACAAGGTGCAGGGCCTGATCTTCAGCCCCACGCAGCTCGCACCCACGTACACCGAGGCCGAGATCACGCGCCCCTTCCCCTTCAACGCCTACTACGGCGAGGACGAGGTGCGCGAGGTCGACGAAGCCAGCTATCGGCTCGAGGTGACCGGTATGGTCGCCGACAGGCACGCCTGGACGCTGGCTGAGCTGCGCGCCATGCCGCAGCAGGAGCAGATCACGCGGCATATCTGCGTGGAAGGCTGGAGCGCCATCGGCCGGTGGGGCGGCGTGCGCTTCGCCGACTTCCTGCGCCACATCGGCGCCGACCTGACGGCCAAGTACGTGGGCTTCAAGTGCGCAGACGACTACTACACCAGCATCGACATGCCCACCGCCCTGCATCCGCAGACGCTGCTGGCACTGAGCTACGACGGGCAGCCCTTGCCACCCAAGTACGGCTTTCCGATGAAGCTGCGCATGCCCACCAAGCTTGGCTACAAGAACCCGAAGCACATCAAGGCGATGTTCGTCACCAACACCTATTCCGGTGGCTAATGGGAAGACCAGGGCTACAACTGGTTCGGAGGGAGCTGAGGGGCCGTTCAAGCCGCTCGACTGCCGAAGAAAGCGCGAGGCCACGTCCCACGGGAGCAGGCCGATTTTCAGAAAACTCGATCAACCAACCTCAACTCAGGAAGATACGTCAAATGAACAAGCTCACCGCAACCCTGCTCGCCACCTGCATGGCCTTCGCCGGCGCCTCGGCCTTCGCCGCCGACGAGATGGCGAAGGACGGCATGGCCAAGGACTCGATGTCCAAGGACGGCATGAAGAAGGATTCGATGGCCAAGGACTCCATGTCGAAGGACGCGATGAAGAAGGACTCGATGGCCAAGGACTCCATGTCCAAGGACGGCATGAAGAAGGACGCCATGGGCAAGGACGAGATGAAGAAGTAAGCGCCCCTCCGCGCTGCCGCATCACCATTGACGCCGGAGCGATTCGGCGTCAATGTCACCTCCCCCAAGGAATCCGCACCATGAAGAAATCCTTCGCACTCACCGCCGGCACGCTGGCTGCCGCTGTCCTCGTCTGGCAGGCGGCGCCCTCATTCGCCGAGACCGCCCGCCGTGTACCCGCCCCCGCCGCCGACCTGGCCGCGGCACCGGGCGCGAAGACCGAAACCGCCGTGTTCGCCGGCGGCTGTTTCTGGGGCGTGCAGGGCGTGTTCCAGCGCGTCAAGGGCGTGAGCAACGCCGTTTCGGGCTATGCCGGCGGCGAGGCGAAGACTGCCCGCTACGACGAAGTCGGCTCGGGCCGCACGGGCCATGCCGAGTCGGTGCGCATCACCTACGACCCGCAGCAGGTCAGCTATGGCAAGCTGCTGCAGATCTACTTCTCGGTGGCGCACGACCCCACCGAACTCAACCGCCAGGGTCCGGACACCGGCACGCAATACCGCTCCACCGTGTTCGCCGAGAACGCCGAGCAGGCCCGCATCGCCACCGCCTACATCGCACAACTCAACCAGGCGAAGACCTTCGGCAAGCCGCTGGCCACCACCGTCGAGATGTCCAAGCCCTTCTACGCGGCCGAGGACTACCACCAGGACTACCTGACGCTGCACCCGAGCCAGCCCTACATCGCGATCAACGACATGCCGAAGATCGACGACCTGAAGAAGCTGTTTCCGGAGAGCTACAAGGCAACGCCTTCGCTGGTGAAGGCGGCCAAGGCCGGCTGATCGCCAACCCGCAGGTCTACAGCAGCTTCAGCCGCCTGGCCTGCTCGGTCAGCTCCGCCCGGAAGGCCGGATGCGCGATGCCGATGAGTTCGCGCGCCCGCTGCTTCGCCGACTTACCTCGCAACTGGGCCACGCCGTATTCGGTGACCACGTAGTTGATGTCGTTCTTGCTCGTGCTCACATGCGTGCCCGGCGACAGCGAGGGCACGATGCGCGAGATGGTGTCGCCCTTGGCCGTCGAGGGCAGCACGATGAAAGCCTTGCCACCGCGCGAGCGATTGGCGGCACGCACGAAGTCCGACTGCCCGCCCGTGCCCGAGTACGGCGCGTGGCCCAGGCTCTCCGAGCCGCACTGACCCAGCAGGTCGATCTGCATCGTCGCGTTGATTGCGATGAGGTTGTCGTTGAGCCCTGCCAGCGCCGGGTCGTTGGTGAAGTTCACCGGATGCATCTCGATCGCCGGGTTGCGGTCCATGAAGCGATAGAGCTTGCAGGAGCCCAGCGCGAAGGTCGCGATCGACTTGCCCGGCAGGTAGTTCTTGCGGCGGTTGGTGACCGCCCCGCTCTCCAGCAGCTTGAGGATGCCGTCGCCGATCATCTCGGTGTGGATGCCAAGGTCGTGCTTGTGCGTGAGCTGCATCACCACCGCGTCGGGGATGCCGCCGTAGCCGATCTGCAAGGTCGAGCCGTCGCCGATGAGCTCAGCCACCTGCCGGCCGATGGCCTCCTGCACCGGGCCGATCTTCGGCAGGCCGACCTCCATCACCGGCGCGTCGCTCTCCACCAGCGCCGCCACCTGCGAGACGTGCACGTGGCAGGCGCCGTAAGCGAAGGGCACGTTCGAATTCACCTCCAGCACCACCGCGCGCGCCTTGGCGACCGCCGCCATGGTGTAGTCTGCGCCCAGGCTCAGGGCGAAGTAGCCGTGCGCATCCATCGGCGAGGCCATGCTGAAGACCACCTCCGCCGGGATCTGCCCGCGCTCGATCTGCGCCGGGATCTCCGAGAAGTAGTTCGGAAGGAAGTCGATCCAGCCTTCCTGCCCGCCCGCGCGGGTGGCGCCGCCGAAGAACAGCGCGACGTGCCGCACGTGCTCGACGGTCTCGGGGTCGATGTAGGCGTACTTGCGCATCGCGAGGATCTGCGCGACCTTCACGTCGCGGAAATCGCGCCGCTGCTCCGACAGCGCCGTGAGCAGCGAGGGCGGCTCGCCCACGCCGGTCGGCACGATGATCATGTCGCCATTGCGCACATGGCGCACGGCATCGGAGGGGGATGCCAGCTTCTGGCGGTACAGGTCCTGTGGAGTCGTCATGCCCGGTTCCATGCCTCTTCCTTGTATTCGCCGCGGCGCGCGGCCCGGTTGGCAGCGGTGCGCTGCACCAGCGCCTTCTGCGCGACGGCCACGTTGGCCGCGTCGCCCTTCCATGCATCGAGCGCGGGCTGCTGCACCGCGCGAGAGAACGAGAAGGTCAGCGCCCATGGCAGGCGCGACCTGTAGCGAGTGTTCATTTCATTGAGCCGGGCCGAAGCCAGCCGCGCCGGCTGCCCGCCCGAGAGAAAGGCCACGCCGGGCACCACGGCCGGCACGGTGCGCAGCAGGCACTGAACCGTCGCTTCGGCCACCGCCTCGACGGAATCCTGCACCGCAGCCTTCAGCCCCGGCAGCACCATGTTCGGCTTCAGCAGCATGCCTTCGAGCTGCACGCCCTGCGCGCGCAGTTCGGCGAAGGTGCGGTGCAGAACCTCCTCGGTGACCTCGGCGCAGCGTGCGAGCGAATGGCCGCCGTCCATCAGCACCTCGGGCTCGACGATGGGCACCAGCCCGGCTTCCTGGCACAGCGCCGCATAGCGCGCCAGTGCGTGTGCGTTGACGCGGATGCAGGCACGGCTCGGCAACCCGTCGCCGATGGCGATCACGCCGCGCCACTTGGCGAAGCGCGCGCCCATCGTCGCGTATTCGGCAAGGCGCTCGCGCAGGCCGTCCAGCCCCTCGGTGACGGTCTCGCCCGCGTGCCCCGCCAGCGGCTTCGCGCCCGTGTCGACCTTGATGCCGGGGATGATGCCCACGTCGACCAGCGCCTTCGCGAAGGGCTTGCCCGCATTGGTCTGCTGGCGGATCGTCTCGTCGAACAGGATCGCGCCGCTGATGCTGTCGGCCAGGCCCGGCGAGGTGACGATCAGCTCGCGCCAGTCGCGCCGCGCCGCCTCGATCTGCGGTATGCCGAGCGCGGCGAAGCGCTTGTTGCAGGTGGCGTTGCTCTCGTCCATCGCGAGCAGGCCCTTGTCGCCAGCGACGAGCGCACGGGCGGTTTCGATCAGTGTTCGTTCGGTCATGGCTGGCACCTCTCTGGCGGGCATCGTACGCCCTCCCCGGCCACCCGTTAACACCGCCAACCTGATCGCTGGCCGACTTGGCGGCACAGCCTGTGCGGCCGGCTGGGTCTTTATCGAGCCGCAGCGTGCGGGCAGTAACCTCCTCGCGGTCGGGACGGAAAGGAAACTGAATGGAACGCGGATCACGAGAGCGCCATGCGCGCAGCACCGGAAAACCATCGATGCGGGCAGCCCTGGCGCTGGCCACTTCCGTCTTGGCAACACCGTTCGCGTTCGCGGAACTGGGCGGTACCCCCACGCTGGCGCCGAGCCAGCGTGTCGATGCCGTGTCGCGCAAGGCGGCCGGTGCCGAGGCGACCGGTGCCGCAGCCAGGACGGAATCCACCGCCAGCTGGAGCACGCGGGAAACCACGTCCGACGATGGCCTGGTCCAGCGCGAGTACCTGACGGTCGACGGCACGGTATTCGCCGTGGCATGGCGCGGCCCGCGCCGGCCGGAACTCTCGGTACTGTTGGGCACGCGCTACGCCAGGCAGATGTCCGAGAACGCGCGAGCGCAGCGTCAGTTGGGCAGAGGCTCACACGCCACGACCTCGCAGATGGACGAGACCTTCGCAGTCCACGCCTCCTCGCACCAGCGGCTGTCGGCCGGCGTCGCCTGGTTGCCGCGGATACTGCCCGCGGGCGTCGACCCTGACTCGCTGGCCATCGCGCAAGGCTCCTGATCGTTTCAACTCATCTTCGCCCTTCGTGCCCATGGACTCACCACAAGCAGGCAACCGGCGCACAGCCGCTGCCATGAACCTCCTTCGCGCTGTAGCTTGTGCCGCAAGCCTGCTGGGCCTCGCCGCCTGCGGCGGTGGTAGCGGAGGTGGTGGTGGCGCCGCGCTGCCGATCGGGCTCCTGCCCACCTCGACCACCCCCGCGGTCAGCGCTGCTCCGGCTTCGGGCACGACGCCCTCCTTCTCCACGGCGAGCTCGCAGAACTCGATGCCGCTCACCGTGTCCACCGGCACGGATTCGAGTCGCATCAACCTTCCGCAGGTCAGCATCCAACTTTGCGCGCCGGGAACCAGCACATGCCAGACCATCGACCACATGCTGGTCGACACTGGCTCCACGGGCATACGCATCGCCGCCGATGCACTCAGCTCAGCGATGAAAGCCGCCTTGCCGCAGGAAACGGTGAACGGCGCGCCGTTGAACGCATGCGCACTATTTCTCGATGGCTATACGTGGGGAACCATGCGCGTCGCGGACGTCACGCTGGGGCAGAAGTCCGCAGCCTCGCAGCCGTTGCAGATCGCTGGAGACACCGGCTCAGGCAGCGTGCCCAGCGCATGCTCGGACAACAACACGGTGCTGCCGGAGAACACGCCTGCCGACCTGGGAACGAACGGCATCATCGGCGTCGCCGCGGCGCTTCATGACTGCGGCACCGCGTGCGCACAAAGGGCCATACCGGCCACCTACTACACCTGCGCCGCCGGCGCGTCGTGCCAGGGCACGGCCGTTCCGCTCGCGATGCAGGCCCAGAACGTGGTCGCCAGTTTCGCGCAGGACAACAACGGCGTCGTGCTCGACCTGCCGGCGATCTCCTCGGCGGGCCAGGGCGTGACCGTCGGCACGCTCTATTTCGGCGTGGCGACGCAGAGCAACAACGCCATGACCGGAGCGACGGTGCTGAAAACCGACTCGCGCACGCTCAGCGTTTCGGTCAGCTACAAGAACGCCAGCTTTCCCGACAGCTTCCTGGACAGCGGATCGAACTTCTTCTTCCTCAACGATTCGACGATCGCCCAGTGCGCGAGCAACGGCACCTTCAAGGGCTTCTACTGCCCTCCGGGCACGCTGGCACTCAGCGCCAGCTTCACCGCGGCGACGGGCCCGGCCCTGAGCCAGAGCTTCGCGGTGGCGAGCGCGCAGTCGCTCTTCACCAGCAATCCGGGCGTGGTGGCGGTCGACAACATCGCGGCAGCGAGCACGGGAAGCAGCGCGATCGACTTCGGCCTTCCGTTCTTCTACGGCAGGCTGGTGGCGGTGCTCAACGAGGGACAGTCCGCTCTGGGCCAGCAAGGACCTTTCACCGCGCTTGCAACGCCCTGAAGAAAATCCCGGCCTAGATCACGTTCTTTTCCAGCAACGGACTGCTCTCGAGGATCCGCTCGAAGGACACCGGCGACAGATCAAGGCTGCGGTACTCGCCGAAGCGGATCAGCTCCGCCACGCCGCGTCCCGCCGCCGGGCACTGCTGCAGGCCATGGCCCGAGAAGCCGTTGGCGAAGTAGAGGTTGTCGCAGTCCGGGTGCAGGCCGAGGATGGCGTTGTGGTCGAACACGTTCATCTCGTAGTAGCCGGCCCAGGCACCGGTCATGCGGATGGCCTCGAAGGCGGGCACGCGCTCGGCCAACGCGGGCCAGATGAAGCTGTCGAAGGCTTCGTACTCGACTTCGAGCGGCGCGTCGTCCGGGTCCTGGTCTTCCGGCGGCGCGAAGCCGCAGATGAACTGGCGACCCTCGGGGCGCAGCCAGATGCCTGAGGTGTCGATCACCAGTGGGCAGCCGGGAAGCGTCTCGGGGCAGGAGAAGCTGAACACGCTGCGGCGACGGCCACGCACCGGCAGGTCGATGCCGGCCCATTGCGCGACCTTGGCGGCCCACGCGCCAGCGGCGTTGACGACGATGTCGGCTTGCAGCGTCTCGCCGCTGTCAAGCTGCACGCCGGTCACGGTGCGGCCGTTGCGGCGCAGCCCCGTCGCATGGGCCTGCACGTAGCTCACGCCCAGCGACACCGCTTTCTTGCGAAAGGCCTGCAGCAGGCTGTAGCCGTCGTACCAGCCCTCGCCCGACAGGCCGAGCGAGGCGAGTTCAACGCCTTCCGTCGATATCCACGGAAAGCGCGCCCTCAGTTCGTCGGGCGTGAGAAGCGCCACGTCCACCGCGTGCGCCTTCTGCATCGCGTGGTTCTCGCGCAGCACGTCTACGCCGGCCTGCGAGGCCAGGTACAGGTAGCCGGGTTCGACGAGGCCGATGTCGGGCACCTCGTCGCCCACGCGCAGGGTCTCGCCGAGATTGCGGAAGAAGTCGATGCCGTAGAGCGACATCCGGATGTTGATGGCGGTGGAGAACTGCTGGCGGATGGAGCTGGCAGACAGCGCGGACGATGCCTGCCTGTACGAGAAGTCGCGCTCGACCACCGTGACCTCGAAGCGCTCTCCATCGGGGTCGCGAGTCAGGAAGTAGGCGATGGCGGAGCCGATGGCCCCGCCGCCGATGATCACCACACGGCGCATGACTTGCCTTTCTTTGTTGCTCGACCGCACGCACGCAGAATAGCGCCGATGAGAAAAGACATTCCCAACCTCGGCGCGCTGCAGGCCTTCGAGGCCTCGGCGCGGCTGGGCAGCTTCACCCGCGCGGCGAGCGAACTGGCGCTCACGCAAAGCGCCGTCGGCCGGCAGGTGGCCATGCTGGAGCAGCGCCTGGGCGTGCCGCTGTTCTCGCGCGTGCGGCGCCGCCTCACGCTCACCGACACGGGACGCGAATACGCGGCGCGCATCCGCCGCCACCTCGACCAGATCCGCCGCGACACGCTGGAAATCAGCGCCGGCCACGAGATGGGCTTCGTGCTGGAGCTCGCGGTGGTGCCCACCTTCGCCACGCAATGGCTCATACCGCGGCTGCCGGAGTTCAGCCGGCTGCATCCGAACATCACGGTGAACCTGTCGGCGCGCTCGCAGCCCTTCTCCTTCCAGGAGAACGCCTACGACGCGGCCATCTACTTCGGCGACCAGTTCTGGCCGAACACGCGCGGCGGGCTGATTTTTTCCGAGGGCGAGATGGTGCCCATCTGCAGCCCCGCCTTCCGCGACGCGCACGGGCCATGGGACGAAGCCGGCTTCGAACGCTGCCGCCACGTGCACCTGAGCACCCGCGCCCATGCGTGGCGCGACTGGTACGCGCAGCAGGGCTGGGAGTACACGGTGCATGCCTCGCGCGGGCCGCGCTACGAGCTCTTCACCATGGTGGTGGCGGCAACTGCCGCCGGCATGGGCGTAGGCCTGGCGCCGCGCATCCTGATCGAGCACGAGCTGCGCACGGGCGAACTCGTGATTCCTGTAGACCGGCACCTCGACGTGCCCCAGGGCTACTACTTCGCGTATCCCGAAGGCCGGCCGGCCTCCGGGGCGCTGGAAGACTTCAAGCGCTGGGTGCTGGGGCTGACACCCGGCCAGAAAAGACGCTAGACCGGGTTCGGGTTGCGCTCGAGGAAGCCCTGCTGGTGCCAGTAGGGATAGGCCCGCGTCGTCGCGCTGGCCGCATCGAGCTCGGCGACCTGCCCGGGCGTGAGGTTCCAGCCCACCGCGCCGAGGTTCTGCCTCAGCTGCGCCTCGTCGCGCGCACCGACCACCACGCTGGACACCGTCGGGCGTTGCAGCAGCCAGTTGAGCGCCACCTGCGGCACCGTCTTGCCGACTTCGGCGCCGATCTTTTCCAGCGCATCGACCACGCGGTACAGCAGCTCGTCAGGCACGGGAGGGCCCATGTCGGCAGTCACGTGCAGCCGGCTGTTGGCGGGCAGCGGCTGGCCGCGGCGGATCTTGCCCGTGAGCCGGCCCCAGCCCAGCGGGCTCCACACCACGGCACCTATGCCCTGGTCGATGCCCAGTGGCATCAGCTCCCACTCGTAGTCGCGGCCGACCAGCGAATAGTAGGTCTGGTTCGCGACGTAGCGCGCGAGGCCGTGGCGCTCCGACACGGCCAGCGACTTCATCAGGTGCCAGCCCGAGAAGTTCGACACGCCGATATAGCGCAGCTTGCCCGCGCGCACCAGGTCGTCGAGCGTGGAGAGCGTTTCTTCCATCGGCGTGCTCGCGTCGAAGCCGTGCAGCTGGAACAGGTCGATGTAGTCGGTGCCAAGGCGCTTGAGCGAACCATCGACGGCCTGCACGAGATGATGGCGTGACGAGCCCACATCGTTCGGGCCCTCGCCGCTGCGGAAAGTGGCCTTGGTGGAAATCAAAAGACTGTCGCGCGGCCGCCCCTTGATCGCCTCGC
Source organism: Variovorax sp. TLI9-5A (assembly GCF_056867935.1). Taxonomy (NCBI): domain Bacteria; kingdom Pseudomonadati; phylum Pseudomonadota; class Betaproteobacteria; order Burkholderiales; family Comamonadaceae; genus Variovorax; species Variovorax sp. TLI9-5A. Next base: position 3,970,598 of record NZ_CP200310.1, read on the forward strand.
CGAGCACAGACTCGGCCGCGCCGGACGAATAGATGTCGGCGCTGTCGAACATGTTCACGCCGGCCTCGAGACAGATGTCGATGAGCTTGCGCGCCTCGGCCACGTCGGTGCTGCCCCATGCGCTGAAGAACTCGCCCTTGCCCCCGAAGGTGCCGGTGCCAAAACTCAACACGGGAACCTTGAGGCCGGATTTGCCCAGATGACGGTATTCCAAAGTGATGCTCCTTGGTGCTTGAGGAATTCGGGATGAAGAAGGTCCGGCAGGCCAGTCGGCCTGCCGCGCGGCCATTGTTGGATGGCGCGCTCAACCTTGCGCCCGGATGGGGTTTGCGCAACGGGCCACAAATGGTTGACGAAGTCATCACCCAGTTCACTTTTTAAGCCTTTAGCATGCGCCGCGAGGTCGCGGGCTCGCGCTCATCCGTTGCGCGAGAACCGGCTTCTGCACAGCCGATAAACAACGAATCTTCAGGGAGGAAAACCCATGCTTGTCGAAATCGACAAACACGGAATGATCAGTCACGCGCGCGTGCGGCATGCGCGCAGTCCGCAGATCGAACGAGGGAAACGTACCGCCGCCATCACCGGCATCGTCGTGCACCAGACCGACGCCGATACGCTGGAGTCATCGCTGAACAGCTACAGGAACCCCAAGGCCAATGGAGCGCACTTTCTCATCGACAAGGATGGGACGATCTATCAGACGGCTGCGATTTATCAGAGGACGAATCATGTGGGGCCGTTGAAGGCGAGGTGTCTGATAACAGGCAAATGCACCCCGCGGGACTTTCCGGCAAAGGCTGGAGCCACAGCGATTCATCGCATTGAAATGCGCAAGGCGCCGCATGAGCGCTATCCAGGCAACATGGAAGCCATCGGAATCGAGATGGTTGGCAGAGCCAGGTTGCCGCCGGGCTTCAAGGATCCGGATGTCCGAGCCAACCGCCCTCTCGAAAAGCTGCGCGCAGAATTCGGCATCTTTCCCACACCGTCCGCAGCACAGAATCAATCGCTCGCGTGGCTTGTCAGCGTGCTTGAGAGTTCCATGCAGATTGCGCCGGGCGAAGTCTTTCCACATTCCGACGTCAGTTGGAAGAATCCGACAGAGGCACAGGGTGCGAACTGGAATCTGAAGGTACCAACACCATGAGCAACGCCAGCATTCTTGGCATCGCAGCCCTTGTTGCGGCCGCAACGGCATTTCCTGCTCGCGCGGCCGACAAGCGATATCCGCTCGCCGACGTGGTGAAGATAGAAATCACCGAGCCTTCAATACGGTCCGCATGGGAAAACAAGAACTTTCTTGACTGCGACGACGTTGTCCTGACCGAGGAAGATGTTCGCCATGCACTCCGGTATATGCGCAAGGTCTCGGAGAAATCCTATTTCGACGAGTACGCGGAACGAACCGGATGCCTTGGCGGTGCGCGCGTCACGTTCAAGAACGGCAAAGCTATTGCGATCGGCATCGAGCCGACGGGACGCATCAATACCTTCGAACTCAACGCCAAGCTCAAACCCACGCCCGGCCCGGAAACCTACTATGAATGCGATCCTTGCAGGGCTCGCAAGATGGAGCTCCTGAAGGACGCGCTGAATCGGGCAGACGAACGGCGACTCAAGAAACTTGAAGCGGAAGGAAAAATTCCGCCGGGTGAAGCGGAACGTCGCCTGAAGACATTGAGGGCGAGCCGCTGACCCTTGTTCTCCACCCAACCCGCTTCTGCGGGTTTTCTTTCGCCCCACTCTCCCAATCAACCGCCCGTCGGCTGGCTACCATCACCCGATGCGAATCTCCCTCGAAAGCCCCGCCCAACCCGACGTCATCCGGCTCATCGACGACCTCGACGCCTACCAGAAGCCGCTCTACCCGCCCGAGTGCCACTACGGCATCGACATTGCGGCCCTGTCGGCGCCGAACGTGCTGTTCGCAGTCGCTCGCGATGGCGAAGGCACGGCCGTCGGCTGCGGAGCCATCGTGATGGAACCCGACTTCGGTGAACTCAAGCGCATGTACGTGCGGCCGGAGAACCGGGGGCAAGGCGTCGCGGCGAAGGTGCTCGGCTTTCTCGAGGGCGAGGCGGCGGCGCGTGGCTGCGCGGTCTTCAGGCTGGAGACGGGAATCAGCCAGCCGGAGGCGCTGTCGTTCTATGCGCGCTCGGGCTATGAGCGGCGAGGGCCGTTCGGGGGCTATCCGGATGATCCGTTCAGTGTGTTCATGCAGAAGGATGCGGCTTAGCCTGGAACGCCCGAGCCGGCACGTTCGCCGGCTTGCTCGCCCGGTCAAGCATCGCTGGATCGATGCTTGAGGCCGGGGAGTTGCGAAGGCTCGTCAGCTACCAATGACCATCAACGCAGCACGCATCGCATGGGCGGTCTCGTCGACGACCTCGACGCGACGCCCCATTTCTTCATTGACCAGACGCAGAAGCGCGCTCAGCTCACTGCGGGTCGAATTGATCTGCTCCGTATCGCCTAGCTCGAGCGGCGCGATGAGCTTTTCGAGGCAAGCGTAAGCACGTAGCACCTCGCGCAGGCTGTCGGCGTCGTCGCAAGCTTGAAGAGCAAAGGCTTCGGCAGTGCCGAAGTCGATCGATATGGATGGCGTGGGCGAACAGGTAGAAGCAGCCATGAATGGCCTCCGTTGAATACGCAGAGGTGCTTCGGGACGCCAATCCCAAGCGCGTCGGACTTCGACGCGCGGGCGCAGTGTATCGCCATGAGGCTGAGCTGATCTCTTCCAGTTCACAGCCGCATCCCAAGCCAGATCACTGTCTCCGTCGAAGCCGCGACCACAGGACTCAGCACCTTTGTCCAGACGTGCTCCGCACGCACATGCGCCGCCGACTGGTCATGGTGCAACTGCTCTTCCTCGACGATCTGCGAGATCACATGAACCGCCGCCTCATCCTTGCCTGACAGCTCCCGCAACTGCGCCTTCAGATGCACCAGCACCACGCGCTCGACAGCCACAGTGGTCGCTGAAATGGCATGCCGGCCCAACAGTCCGGTGAGCAGGCCCAACAGCCACCCGCCGACGCCGCACAGCCAGTAGCTGCGGCAACGACGCAATCCCCGGCGCTGCAGCTCCGCCCAGAACAGCGCCCTGTGCCCCTCTTCGTGTGACTTGAACTCCCGCAACTCCGGCACCAGCGATGGCGCCGTCCATCTCGCCATGAGGATCTGCGCCCTGTAAATGTTGACCGCACCTTGCTCTCCGGCATGGTCGACCTTGAGGATCCGCCCGCCAAGCGCAGACCTTCGATCCATTTGCTTTCCCTCGCTGATCACAGCCCCCTTGTGAGCCGTGATTCTTGCCGGGTGGTCCACCGCTGCGGCCATATCAGGGGAAATCCCTAGAAGCCGCCTCGCGAGCCGCCTGCGCGTGGCCTCCACGAGGGAGGCAGCACATCTCTGGCCTCCTCAAAGTCCCTTCCTTCCTGGCCCGTTACTTGCAGATGTGATCAAAAATGACAGAAAATTTTCTTATCTGACTTATATTTGTAAACTGGTTTTCAAAAAACGCACACTTTCGGGCGCATCGCACCCTCTATGAGCACCACTTTCGACCCCCCAGGCACCACCGTGGCACAGCGCATCGCGCAGGCTTTGCCGCGGCTGTCGCGCTCGCACCGGCAGGTGGCCGACTACGTGCTGGAGCATCCGCTGCAGGTCGCCACGCTGCCCATCGACGAGCTCGCTGCGGTGGTGGGTGTGTCGGTGGCCACGGCCAACCGCTTTGCGCGGGCGCTGGATTTCGACGGCTACGCCACCTTCCGCGCCGAGCTCGTGCGCGGCTTCGAGCCGCTGGTGGCACCGGTGGAGCGCCTGCGGGGCAATCTGGAGCGACCGACCACGGTGGCCGAGGTGTTCGCCACCGCGCTCGACGAGAGCCGCCGCAACATCGACGCGACGCGCCAGACGCTGGACTACGCCGCCTGCGAAGCCGCAGTGGAGCGCATCGGCAAGGCGCGCTCGGTCTACATCGGCGGCTTCGGCGCTAGCGCATGGCTCGCGGGCCTGTTGCAGCACGGGCTGGACGGCAGCTGCAGCGACGTGCGCATGCTCTCCAGCGTCAGCGGTGTCACGCATGCGGCGCGCACGCTGATGCACGCAGGGCCGCAGGACGTGTTCATCGGCCTGACCTTTCCGCGCTACCTGACGGACACCATTTCGCTCGCGCAGATCGCGCGCGGTCAGGGCTGCGCCGTGATCGCCCTCACCGACCGCCCCAGCTCGCCGCTGGCGCCGCTGGCCGACGTGGCGCTGTTCTGCCAGACCGAAACCAGCTACCGCCCGAACTGCGAGACCAGCGTGCTCGCGCTGATCGAGGCGCTGACCAGCGCGGTGTCGCTGCGCGCGCCCGACCCGGTGCAGTCGGCCGGCCGCATCCTGCATGCGGTGCGACCGTGGCTGCATGGCGCCAACGGCCTGCAGCGCATCAGCGGAACCGCCGCCGCAGCCCCCCAGACACCCGATGCCCCCGCCCCCAGCGGCGCGGGCAGCAAGAAGAAGAAAGCTTCCCGATGATCCAGACCCACGTGCCCGTGATCGCCATCCATGGCGGCGCCGGCACCATCAGCGCCGCGACGACGAGCGCGGAACAGGCGCAGGCCTATCACGATGCACTGAAGAACATCGTGGCCGCCGCGCAGGCGATGCTGCTCAAGGGCGCATCCGCGCTCGACGCCACCTGCCTCGCGGTGGAGATGCTCGAGGAATGCCCGCTCTTCAACGCCGGCCACGGCGCGGTGTTCACGCATGACGAAACCCATGAGCTCGACGCCGCCGTGATGGACGGCGCCACGCTCGCCGCCGGAGCGATCGCGGGCGTGTGCCACATCCGCCGCCCGGTGCGCGCCGCGCGCGCCGTGCTCGAAGACGGCGCCCATGTGCTGCTGGCCGGCGCGGGCGCCGAGACTTTCGCACGCGAACGTGGGCTGGAAATGGTCGAGCCTTCGTTCTTCTCCACCGAGGCGCGGCGCCAGCAGCTCTACCGCGTGCGCGGCACGGGCCGCGTGGTGACGGACCATGAAGGCGCCTCGATGACCGCAGCTTCGCCGCTCGACGAGGACAAGAAGTTCGGCACCGTCGGCGCGGTCGCGCTCGACATGCACGGTCACCTGGCCGCCGCCACCTCCACCGGCGGCATGACCAACAAGCGCGTCGGCCGCATCGGCGATTCGCCGCTCATCGGCGCCGGCACCTACGCCGACGACCGCACGGCCGCCGTGTCGTGCACCGGCAGCGGCGAGATGTTCATCCGCGTGGCCGCCGCCTACGACGTGTGCGCGCGCATGGCCTACGGCGGCGCGACGCTCGAAGCCGCCACGTACGCCGTGGTGCAGCAGTCGCTGCCGGCCATCGGCGGCTCCGGCGGCCTGATCGCCGTGGACCGCCACGGCAACCTGAGCCTGGCCTTCAACAGCGAAGGCATGTACCGCGGCCACGCGCGCGGCAACGAAACGCCAAACACGGCCATCTTCGCCTGACGCCGTACGCGCGCTCGTAGCCCTCTCTTTTCCTCGCACTCCCATGTCCACCCCTGCCCTCGCCCTGCCGGACGGCCGCGTTCTCGCCGTCGACGACCTCACCGTTCGCTTCTCGACTTCCGAGCGCACGGTCGATGCCGTGAAGAAGCTGTCATTCCACGTCGACCATGGCGAAACGCTCGCGGTGGTGGGCGAATCGGGTTCGGGCAAGTCGGTGACCTCGCTGGCGCTGATGCGCCTCGTGGAGCACGGCGGCGGCCGCATCCTGAACGGCAGCATGATGTTCCGCCGCCGCAACGGCGAGGTGCTCGACCTGGCCCAGGCGCGCGACACCGCCATGCGCAACATCCGCGGCGCGGACATCGCGATGATCTTCCAGGAGCCGATGACGTCGCTGAACCCGGTGTTCACCGCCGGCGACCAGATCGCCGAGGCGATCCGCATCCACCAGGGCAAGAGCGACGCGGCAGCGCGCGCAGAGGCGCTGCGCATGCTGGAGCTGGTGCGCATTCCCGAGGCGCGCAACGTGCTCGACCGCTTCCCGCACCAGCTCTCGGGCGGCATGCGCCAGCGCGTGATGATCGCAATGGCCCTGTCGTGCAAGCCGCAGCTGCTGATTGCCGACGAGCCCACCACCGCGCTGGACGTGACGATCCAGGCGCAGATCCTCCAGCTCATCCGCGAGCTGCAGAAGGAGATGCACATGGGCGTGCTCTTCATCACGCACGACATGGGCGTGGTGGCCGAGATCGCCGACCGCGTGCTGGTGATGTACCGCGGCGACAAGGTGGAAGAAGGCGTCTCCGACAACGTGTTCGCGGCGCCGCAGCACCCCTACACCCGCGCGCTGCTGTCGGCCGTGCCCAAGCTGGGCGCGATGCAGGGCACCGACCTGCCGGCCAAGTTCGAACTGCTGCGCACCGAGGCCAGCGCCGACACCGTGGCGTCCGACCGGGCCACCCCGCAGGACACGGTGCGCGCCGACGGCGGCCCGATCCTGCGCGTGCGCGACCTCGTCACGCGCTTCGACGTGCGCAGCGGCCTCTTCGGCCGCGTCAAGCGCCGCGTGCACGCGGTGGAGAAGATCAGCTTCGACCTGTACCCCGGCGAAACGCTGGCGCTGGTCGGCGAATCGGGCTGCGGCAAGTCGACCACCGGCCGCTCGCTGCTGCGCCTGGTCGAGAGCCAGAGCGGCGCCATCGAGTTCGGCGGCCAGAACATCCGCGAGCTGCCCACGCGCGAGCTGCAGGCGCTGCGCCGCAACATCCAGTTCATCTTCCAGGACCCTTTCGCCTCGCTCGATCCGCGCGTGACGGTGGGTTTCTCGATCATGGAGCCGCTGCTCATCCACAACATCGCCAAGGGCGCAGAGGCACAGCAGCGCGTCGACTGGCTGCTGCAGAAGGTGGGCCTGCCGCCGGAGGCGGCGCAGCGCTATCCGCACGAGTTCTCCGGCGGCCAGCGGCAACGCATCGCCATCGCGCGGGCGCTGGCGCTCAACCCCAAGGTGGTGGTGGCCGACGAATCGGTGTCGGCGCTGGACGTGTCGATTCAGGCGCAGATCGTCAACCTGATGCTCGACCTGCAGCGCGAGCTGGGCGTGGCTTTTCTCTTCATCTCGCACGACATGGCGGTGGTGGAGCGCATCAGCCACCGTGTGGCCGTGATGTACCTGGGCCAGATCGTCGAGATCGGCCCGCGCCGCGCGGTGTTCGAGGCGCCGCAGCATCCCTACACCCGCAAGCTGATGGCCGCGGTGCCGGTGGCCGACCCGTCGCGCCGCCACAAGCCGCGCGCGCTGCTCGAAGGCGAAATTCCCAGCCCGATCCGCGCCGTGGGCGACGAACCCGTGGTGCCGCCGCTGGTGCAGGTCGCGCCGGGGCACTTCGTCGCTCAGCACGCCATCGGCGGCGCGTTCTGAACGGTCAATCAATTTTTTCAACCCGCAGGCCCTCCTGCTTTTTTCCACGAACCGACTGGAGTTCTTCCATGACGCAACAAGCTTCCTCCTCCCTGCGATGGGCATCCGCACTGCTGGGCCTGGCCGCGCTGGCCGCCTCGGGCACGGCACTGGCCGCGAAAGACGTGGTGCTGTCGATCGGCTACCAGCCGGAAACGCTGGACCCGTACAACACCAACACCACCATCACCACGGCCGTGACCAAGACCTTCTATGAAGGCCTGTTCCAGTTCGACAAGGACCTGAAGGTGCAGAACGTGCTCGCCGAGAGCTACGAAGTGTCGAAGGACGGACTGGTCTACACGATCAAGCTGCGCACCGGCGTGAAGTTCCATGACGGCACCGACTTCAACGCCGACGCGGTGAAGTTCACGCTCGACCGCGTGCTGAACCAGGACAACAAGCTGCTGCGCTACAACCAGTTCAACCGCGTGAGCAAGGTCGACGTGGTCAACCCCAGCACCGTGCGCATCACTCTGAAGGAGCCCTTCGGCCCCTTCATCAACTCGCTGGCCCACGCATCGGCCGCCATGATCTCGCCCACCGCGCTGAAGAAGTGGGGCAACAAGGACATCGCCTTCCACCCCGTGGGCACAGGCCCCTTCGAATTCGTCGAGTGGAAGCAGACCGAAGCCGTCAAGGCCAAGAAGTTCGACGGCTACTGGAAGAAGGGCTACCCGAAGATCGACAACGTCTCGTGGAAGCCGGTGCTCGAGAACAACACCCGCGCCGCGATGCTGCAGACCGGCGAGGCCGACTTCGCATTCCCCATTCCCTATGAGCAGGCCGACCTGCTGAAGAAGAGCGAGAAGCTCGAAGTGGTCGCCACGCCCTCGATCATCACGCGCTTCCTGGCATTCAACATGCTGCAGAAGCCCTACGACAACCCGAAGGTGCGCGAAGCCATCGGCTACGCCATCAACAAGGAAGCACTGGCCAAGGTCGCCTTCGGCGGCTATGCCTTCCCGGCGCAGGGCGTGCTGCCCCAGGGCGTGAAGTACGCCGAGAAGATGGCTCCCATTCCCTACGACCTGAAGAAGGCCAAGGAGCTGATGAAGGAAGCCGGCTACCCCGACGGCTTCGAGTCGGTGCTGTGGAGCGCCTACAACAACACGACCTCGCAGAAGACGATCCAGTTCGTTCAGCAACAGCTCGCGCAGATCGGCATCAAGCTGCAGGTGCAGGCGCTCGAAGTGGGCCAGCGCACCGAGCAGGTGGATGCATGGCCCGACCCGAAGACGGCCAAGGTCCGCATGTACTACACCGGCTGGTCGTCGTCGACCGGCGAGGCCGACTGGGGCCTGCGCCCGCTGTTCGCCTCGGAAGCCTGGGCTCCGAAGCTGAACAACATGTCGTTCTACAAGAGCGAGGTGGTCGACAGCTCGTTGGCCAAGGCGCTGGTGACCACGGACGAGAAGGAACGCGCCGCGCTGTACAAGACCGCGCAGGAAGAGATCCGCAAGGACCTGCCGCGCGTGCCGATGATCACCGAGCAGAACCTGTCGGCGCACGCCAAGCGTCTCTCGGGCGTGTTCGTGATGCCTGACGGCAACATCAACATCGACGCCATCGCCGTGTCGAACTAAGCCCTCCCCCAGGCTACGCGCACTTCGTGTCGCTACGCCAACCCCCTCGCCGGGGGCAACACCAGCGGCCCGGCAAAGCCGGTTCCGCGGTGTTCCCCGGATGAGGGTTGACTGTTTGTATGCCATGCTGAATTACTTCCTCAAACGACTGTTGGGCCTGATCCCCACGCTGCTCATCGTGGCGGTGCTGGTGTTCCTGTTCGTCCACATGCTGCCCGGCGACCCGGCGCGACTTGCCGCCGGCCAGGACGCCGACGAGCAGACCGTGGCCATGGTCCGCGCGGAGCTCGGGCTGGACAAGCCGCTGCCGCAGCAGTTCGTGAACTTCTTCACCCACATGCTGCAGGGCGACTTCGGCACCTCCATCCGCACGCGGCGGCCGGTGGCAACCGAGATCGGCGAGCGCTTCTTCCCGACGGTGATGCTGACCATCACCAGCATGGTGTGGGCGGTGATCTTCGGCATGGGCATCGGCATCGTCTCGGCCGTGTACCGCAACAAATGGCCGGACCGGCTGGGCATGACGCTTGCCGTGTCGGGCATCTCCTTTCCCGCATTTGCACTCGGCATGCTGCTGATGCAGATCTTCTCGGTCCAGCTCGGATGGCTGCCCACGGTGGGCGCCAGCAGCTGGAAGCACTACATCCTGCCCTCGATCACCCTGGGCGCGGCCGTGGCGGCCGTGATGGCGCGCTTCACGCGGGCCTCCTTCGTCGAGGTGATCCAGGAAGACTTCGTGCGCACCGCGCGCGCCAAGGGCGTGCGCGAGCGCGCCGTGATCATCAAGCACTGCCTGCGCAACGCGCTCATTCCGGTCGTGACGATGATGGGCCTGCAGTTCGGCTTCCTGCTGGGCGGCTCCATTCTTGTGGAGGCGGTGTTCAACTGGCCCGGCCTCGGCCGCCTGCTGGTCGACGCGGTGCAGATGCGCGACTACCCCGTGATCCAGACGCTGGTGCTGCTGTTCTCGCTCGAATTCATCCTGATCAACCTGGTGGTGGATGTGCTCTATGGCTACATCAACCCGACCATCCGCTACAAGTGAGCAAGCAGCCATGACGCAACAAGCTTCCGGCGTGCCTGCCGAAACCATTCCATCTCCTGCAGTGACTGCCGTGCAGACCGCCGGCAAGGTCCGCACCCCCTGGGGCGAATGCTGGCGCCGCTTCAAGAAGCAGCCCGTGGGCATCGTCGCGGCGCTCTTCGTGCTGCTGCTGGTGTTCGTTGCGGTGTTCGCGCCGTGGATCGTGCCCTTCGATCCGGAGAACTTCTTCGACTACGACATGCTGAACACCGGCCCCTCGGCCGCGCACTGGTTCGGCGTCGACCCGCTGGGCCGCGACATCTTCAGCCGCATCCTGGCCGGCGCGCGCATCTCGCTGATGGCGGGCTTCCTGTCGGTGGTGCTCGGCGGCATCATCGGCACGGCCTTCGGCCTGCTGGCGGGCTATTACGAAGGCTGGTGGGACCGCATCGTGATGCGCATCTCGGACGTGCTCTTCGCCTTCCCCGGCATCCTGCTGGCGCTGGGCGTGGTAGCCATCCTGGGCAGCAGCATGACCAACGTGGTGGTGGCGGTGTCGGTGTTCAGCGTGCCGGCCTTCGCGCGACTCGTGCGCGGCAACACGCTGGTGCTGAAGCAGCAGACCTACATCGAGGCCGAGCGCAGCATCGGCGCCTCGGACTGGACCATCATCATGCGGCACATCCTGCCGGGCACCATCTCGTCGATCGTGGTGTATTTCTCGATGCGCGTGGGTACCTCGATCATCACGGCCGCCAGCCTCTCGTTCCTGGGCATGGGCGCGCAGCCGCCGACGCCCGAGTGGGGCGCGATGCTCAGCGAGGCCCGCGCCGACATGGTGACCTCGCCGCACGTGGCGCTCTTCCCCAGCCTGGCCATCTTCTTCACCGTGCTCGCCTTCAACCTGCTGGGCGATGCACTGCGCGACGCGCTCGACCCGAAAATCGACCGCCAGTAAGTTTCTTCTTTCCTCAATGTCCTCCAGCAAGCAGCAGGCCTCCCTCCCCTTCATCGGCAATCTGCTCCAGGGCGAACGCAACGCCATCACCGACGTCGCGGGTGTCACCGTGGGCCACCGCACGCTGGCCGACGGCCCCGTGCAGACGGGCGTGACCGTCATCCGCCCCCATGCGGGCGACCTCTTCCGCGACAAGGTGCCCGCCGCCGTGGCGGTGCTCAACGGCTTCGGCAAGAGCGTCGGCCTGATGCAGGTCGAGGAGCTGGGTGTGCTGGAGACGCCCATCGCGCTGACCAACACCTTCTCGGTCGGCACGGTGGCAGCGGCGCAGATCCGCCGCTGCGTGGCCGACAACCCCGAATGCGGACGCACGCTGCCCACGGTCAATCCGCTGGTGTTCGAGTGCAACGACGGCTTTCTCAACGACATCCAGCGCATGGCCGTGAGCGAGGCCGACTACCTGCACGCGCTGGCCGATGCCGGCTGCGACTTCGAACAGGGCTCGGTCGGCGCGGGGCGCGGCATGTCGAGCTTCCAGCTCAAGGGCGGCATCGGCAGCGCCTCGCGGCGGGTGTCGGCGCGCGAGGGCCTGTGCCACACGGTGGGCGCGCTGGTGCTGGCGAACTACGGCCGCCAGCCGCAACTGCTGCTGGCCGGCCATGCGCTGGGCGAAAAGCTCGCCGCGCAGCAGGCCGAACGCAGCCTGCCGGCGGTGAACGAGGCCGAGAAGGGCTCGATCATCATCGTGGTGGCCACCGACGCACCGCTCGACGCGCGCCAGCTGCGCCGCCTCGCGCTGCGCGCCGGTGCCGGGCTGGCCCGCACGGGCTCGGTCTTCGGACACGGCAGCGGCGACATCGTGCTGGCCTTCTCCACCGCCTACACCGTGCCTGACAGCGTCGAGCGGCCGATGCCCGCCGTGGCGATGCTGCACGACGGCCTGCTCGATGGCCTCTTCCAGGCCGCGGCCGACAGCACCGAGCAGGCGATCATCCATGCCCTGTGGCACGCCACCGCCGTCACCGGGCGCGACGGCAACCACCGCGCAGCGCTGGCCGACGTGCTGCCGGCCTCCGCCATCTTCTCAACCCACGCCTGAACGCGAGCCGCTTCACCCATGAAAGTCCTGATCTCCACCGACATCGAAGGCGTCGCCGGCGTCTACCACTCCGAGCAGGTGCGCGCGGGCAACCCCGAGTACGAGCGCGCGCGGCTGCTGATGACGCACGAAGCCAACGCCGCCATCGCCGGCGCCTTCGACGCGGGCGCCACCGAAGTACTGGTGAACGACTCGCACGGCGGCTTCCGCAACATGCCGCCCGACCTGCTCGACGCGCGCGCCCGCGTGATCCAGGGCAAGCCGCGCTACCTGAGCATGGTGGCGGGCGTGGAAGAAGGCGGCGTGGACGCCGTCTGCATGGTCGGCTACCACTCGCGCGCGCAGGGGCGCGGCATCCTCGCGCACACCATCAACAGCTTCGCCTTCGCGGGCATCTCGCTCGGCGGCGAAGAGCTGGGCGAGGCCGGGCTCTACGGCGCACTGGCGGGCGAATACGGCGTGCCGGTGGTGATGGCCAGCGGCGACGACGTGTTCATCGCCGAGAACCGCCCGCTCTTTCCGCACGCGACCTTCGTCGAGACCAAGAAGGCCACGGGCTGCACCAGCGGCATTTCGCTGTCGCCCGAGCAGTCGCGCCGGGCGATTCGTGCGGGGGTGGAAGAAGCGCTGGCCGCGCGTTCGAACGCGAAACCGCTCGTTTTCAAGGGGCCGCAGACCGTGACGCTGCGCACCCAGTCAACCGCGCTGGCTGACCTTTTCTGCCAGTGGCCGGCCTTCGAGCGCGTCGACGGCGTCACGCTGCGCTTCACAGCCGATACGGTGGAAGCGGCGGTGCGCATGCTGAACTGCTGTTCGGCAATGTCTTCGATGCTGCGCTGAGGCGCCAGCCCCCTCTTCAGGCCTGCATGGCGAAGCGGATGGCCGCGCGGCCAGGAACCCGCTCGCCCATCCGGGCCTTGTCCGGTTCCTAGAATTCCCGAGTCCGGTAACTCTTTTCCGGCCATCTCGCCTTATCCGGAATAAGCATCAAACCGTCCCGCAACCCGCATGGATGCTGGCGAATAAGCTTATCCGCATAAAGCGCGAACCAAAAAATAGTTTGTTTCCATAAGGCCGGCTTTCAGAATCTCGGCTTCTTGCTGGGGCGCTGGACGCACCGCACTTCAAGACATACGCACGCACGATGTACCAATACACAGAATTCGATCGCCAGTTCGTCCACCAGCGGGCTGCCCAATTCCGCGACCAGCTGGAGCGCTGGCAGAAGGGCAAGCTCGCAGAAGACGAGTTCCGCCCCCTGCGCCTGCAAAACGGCTGGTATGTGCAGCGCTACGCACCGATGCTGCGCGTGGCCGTGCCCTACGGCGAACTGTCGAGCCGCCAGCTGCGCGTGCTGGCCCGCATCGCCCGCGAATACGACGAGCCCGAGGCGGAGGTCTACAAGAAGGCCATCGAGACGCAGGGCCTGCTCGGCAGCCACAAGCTGCCCACCCACTACGCGCACTTCTCGACGCGCCAGAACGTCCAGTACAACTGGATTCCGCTCGCCAAGTCGGCCGACGTGATGGACCTGCTGGCTTCGGTCGACATGCACGGCATTCAGACCAGCGGCAATTGCATCCGCAACATCACGAGCGATGAGCGCGCCGGCATCGCGGTCGACGAGATCGCCGATCCACGTCCCTTCGCGGAAATCATGCGCCAGTGGAGCACGCTGCACCCCGAGTTCGCGTTTTTGCCGCGCAAATTCAAGATCGCCATCACCGGCGCCACCGAAGACCGCGCCGCCACCGGCTGGCACGACGTGGGCCTGCACGTGGTGAAGAACGAGGCCGGCGAGATCGGCTTCCGCGTGCAGGTGGGCGGCGGCATGGGCCGCACGCCCATCGTGGGCACGGTGCTGCGCGAGTTCCTGCCGTGGCAGCAGATCATGAACTACCTCGAGGCCGTGATCCGCGTCTACAACCGCTATGGCCGCCGCGACAACATCTACAAGGCGCGCATCAAGATCCTGGTGAAGGCCGAGGGCCAGCGCTACATCGACGACGTCGAGGCCGAGTACAAGCAGATCCTCGAGCACGACGGCGGGCCGCACACCATCACGCAGGAAGAGTACGACCGTGTGGCCGCCTCCTTCGTGCCGCCGACGCTCGCCACCCGCGTGCTGCAGAGCGCCGAGAAGACCGACGCCGAGCTGCGCAACCACGCCGCCGACGACGTGCAGTTCGCCCGCTGGCTCGCGCGCAACGTGGCGCCGCACAAGAACCCCGCGTTGCGCGCCGTGACGCTGTCGTTCAAGCGCCTGAAGCAGGCGCCCGGCGACGCATCGGCCGACCAGCTCGACACGCTCGCCGAGCTGGCCGACCGCTTCTCGGCCGGCGAAGCCCGCGTGACGCACGACCAGAACGTGGTGCTGCCCTGGGTGCATGCCGAAGACCTGCACGCGCTGTGGCTCGCCGCCCGCGCCGCCGGCTTCGCCAGCGCCAACGTGCACCTGCTGACAGACATGATCGCCTGCCCCGGCGGCGACTTCTGCGCGCTGGCCAATGCGCGCTCCATTCCCATCGCCGAAGCCATCACCGAGCGCTACCAGGACCTCGACGAGCTCGACGACCTGGGCGAGATCGACCTGCACATCAGCGGCTGCATCAACTCCTGCGGCCACCACCACAGCGGCCACATCGGCATCCTCGGCGTCGACAAGGACGGCAAGGAGTGGTACCAGGTCACCCTCGGCGGCTCCGACGGCTCCGCGCTCAGCGGCACGCCGCAGGCAGGCAAGGTAGTAGGCCCCTCGTTCTCGGCGGCAGAAGTGCCCGGCGTGATCGAGGCCGTGCTCAGCACCTACCGCGACACCCGCGAAAGCGGAGAGAACTTCATCGACACGCTGCGTCGCGTGGGCCACGACCCATTCAAGGCCGCTGCCAACGGTGCGCGTTTCAAGGTGGAGGAAGCAGCATGAAAAAAACCTTGAACATTCTCTCGGCGGAAGAACACATCGACGACGGCGATCCGAAGGTGCTGCAGCTCGCCAATGACGCCGACCCCCTCGCCATCGAGGAATGCCTGGCGGACATCGAGCGCATCGACCTGAACTTTCCGAAGTTCACCGACGGCCGCGCCTACAGCCAGGCCTTCCTGCTGCGCCGCCGCCTGGGCTTCAAGGGCGACATCCGCGCGACCGGCGACGTGCTGATCGACCAGCTCGTGCAGATGGAGCGCACCGGCTTTTCCAGCGCCGTGCTCAAGGAAGGCGTGGACGCCTCCGACGCGCAGCGCCAGTTCGACCGCTTCGCCGCCTTCTATCAGGGCGACGCGGTGAAGGCCGCGCCGCACTTCGCGGCCGGCAACTGAACCGGAAACGCAGGGAAACACAGGACATGAGCATCGACATCGAACGCATCAACGCCGAACTCGGCCGCAACGCGCAGGGCCTGGTCGACTGGGCGCTCGGCCTGGGCCAGAGCGCCATCGTCACCACCAACTTCCGCCCCTTCGAGGCGGTGATCCTGCACATGGTCACGCAGGTGAAGCGCGACGTGCCGGTGGTGTGGATGGACAACGGCTACAACACCGAGGCCACCTACCGCTTCGCCGACGAGGTGACCAAGCAGTTGGGCCTGGACCTGCACATCTACCTGCCGCGCCGCTCGCGCGCCCACCGCGAGGCGGTGGACGGCCCGACGCCGGCGCTGGACGACCCGCGCCACGCCGCCTTCACCGAAGAAGTGAAGCTGGAGCCTTTCGCCCGCGCGCTGCGCGAGACGGCGCCGAAGGTCTGGTTCACCGCGCTGCGCGCCACCGACACGGCCGTGCGTGCGCAGATGGACCCGGTCAGCATCAACCCCGACGGCCTGATCAAGGTCGCGCCGCTGCTGCACTGGTCGTCCAAGGATCTGCACGAGTACTGCGTGAAACACGGCCTGCCCAACAACTTCGACTACGTGGACCCGACCAAGGGCGAAGACAACCGCGAGTGCGGATTGCATCTCGCGCACTGAGCTCCTGCACCGCACCGACTTACCGCATCCAGCCACATCTCCGATGAACGCACGTACCGAAACCGAACTGCTGCTGCCGCCGGCGCACCTGTCCAACACGCACCTCGACGCGCTGGAGGAAGAAACCATCTTCATCCTGCGCGAAGTGGCGGCCGCCTTCGAGCGCCCCACCCTGCTGTTCTCGGGCGGCAAGGACTCGCTGGTGCTGCTGAAGTGCGCGGAGAAGGCCTTCGGCGTCGGCCGCATTCCCTACCCGCTGCTGATGATCGACACGGGCCACAACTTCCCTGAAGTGACGGCTTATCGCGACCAGCGCGCGAAGGAACTGGGCGCCGAACTCATCGTGCGCAGCGTGGAGGACTCGATGAAGCGCGGCACCGTGCGCCTGGCCCATCCGGGCGAGTCGCGCAACGCGCACCAGTCGGTGACGCTGCTCGAAGCGATCGAAGAATTCCGCTTCGACGCGCTGATCGGCGGTGCCCGCCGCGACGAGGAAAAGGCGCGCGCCAAGGAGCGCATCTTTTCGCACCGCGACAGCTTCGGCCAGTGGCAGCCCAAGGACCAGCGCCCCGAGCTGTGGACGCTGTTCAACACGCGCCTGGCCCCGGGCGAGCACTTCCGCGTGTTCCCGATCTCGAACTGGACCGAGCTCGACGTGTGGCAGTACATCGCCCGCGAGGAAGTCGGCCTGCCCTCGATCTACTACACGCACAAGCGCGAAGTTGTGGAGCGCCGCGGCCTGCTGGTGCCGGTGACCGGGCTGACCCCGGCGCGCGACGGCGAAACGGTGCAGGTGCGCGACGTGCGCTTCCGCACCGTGGGCGACATCACCACCACCTGCCCGGTGGAAAGCCTGGCAGCCGATGCGAGCGACGTGGTGCTCGAGACGCTGTCGGTCGACGTGAGCGAGCGCGGCGCCACCCGCATGGACGACATGACGTCCGAAGCTTCGATGGAAAAACGAAAGAAAGACGGTTACTTCTGATGAGCGCGACGACGACTGCAACCCCCGTGACCACCGCCGCCGATGCGCACGGCGACACCGGCACCGCCCTTCGCTTCATCACCTGCGGCTCCGTCGACGACGGCAAGAGCACGCTCATCGGCCGCCTGCTGGTCGACAGCAAGACTGTGCTGCAGGACCAGCTCGCCGGCGTGCAGCGCGGCGGCGAGACCGACCTGGCCCTGCTGACCGATGGCCTCTCGGCCGAGCGCGAGCAAGGCATCACCATCGACGTGGCATACCGCTACTTCTCGACAGCCAAGCGCAAGTTCATCATCGGCGACGCGCCGGGCCATGAGCAGTACACGCGCAACATGGTCACGGCCGCCTCGGCCGCCGACGCGGCAGTGGTGCTGGTCGACGCGACCAAGCTGGCCTGGGCCGCAGAGGTGGAAGACGGCACCGTCGTCAAGCGCGAACTGCTGCCGCAGACGCGCCGCCACACGCTGCTTTGCAACCTGCTGCGCGTGCAGTCGATCGTGTTCGCCATCAACAAGCTGGACGCCATCGCCGACGCGGGCCTGGCCTTCGAGCGCATCTCGACCGCGCTGAACGCCTTTGCCGAGGCAGCCGGCGTGAAGGTGGCGGCCATCGTGCCGATCTCCGCGCTCAAGGGCTGGAACGTGGCCACGCGCCATGCCGACTGGGTCGGCTACGAAGGCCCGAGCCTGCTCGAGCTGCTGGAAGACCTGCCCGTCACGGCGCAGGACGAAGCCGTGCCCTTCGCCTTCCCGGTGCAGTGGGTCGAGAAGTTCTCGTCGTCTGCCGACACCTCGCAGGGCCGCCGCGTGTTCTGGGGCCGCGTCGCCTCGGGCCACGTGGAGCCGGGCCAGCGCGTGACCGTGCTGCCGAGCAACCAGACCGCCACGGTCGCGCAGGTGCTGAGCCACACGCGCCAGCCGAAGGCGGTGCATGCGGGCCACAGCGCCGGCATCGTGCTGGACCGCGAGGTCGACGTGTCTCGCGGCGACTGGCTGCTGGCGCCGGGCGCCTTCGAGCCGGTGCGCGAGATCACCGCCACCGTGGCCTGGCTCGACGACGAGCCGCTGGTCGCAGGCCGCATCTACTGGGCGCTGCAGGGCCACCGCTGGGTCAAGGCCAAGGTGGCGCGCATCGTCGATCGCGTGAACATCACGACGCTCGAATCGGAGCCGGCGACGCAGATCGAGGCCAATGCCATCGGCGACGTGGTGCTGGCACTGCAGCAGCCGCTGGCGGTGCTGCCTTTCACGCAATCGCGCGCCCTGGGCTCGCTGGTGCTGGTCGATACGGCCTCCCACAAGACCGCCGCCGCCGTGCTCGTGCAGCCCTCCGCCGCAAGGGCCTAAAATCTAGGGTTTTTCCCGACCACTTCTGACGCAAAAAGACAAATGACCCACGTCGTCTCCGAAGCCTGCATCCGTTGCAAATACACCGACTGCGTGGACGTTTGCCCCGTCGACTGCTTCCGCGAAGGTCCCAACATGCTGGTGATCGACCCGGACGAATGCATCGACTGCGCGGTGTGCATCCCCGAGTGCCCGGTCAACGCGATCTACGCCGAGGAAGACCTGCCGGCCAACCAGATCGCCTTCATCAAGATCAATGCCGAGCTGGCCCAGGCCGACGGCTGGAAGAGCATCACCAAGCGCAAGCCCGCCCTGCCCGACGCCGAGGAGTGGAAGGACAAGACGGACAAGATCGGGGAGCTGGTGCGCTGAACCAGCCCGCCGCCCCTGCCGTTTCCCCGATCGAGACCGATGCGCTGATCGTCGGTGCCGGCCCCGTGGGGCTGTTCCAGGCCTTCCAGCTGGGCCTGCTCGAAATCTCCTGCCACATCGTCGATGCATTGCCCGCCGCCGGCGGCCAGTGCGTGGCGCTGTATGGCGACAAGCCCATCTACGACATTCCAGGCACGCCCATGACCAGCGGGCGCGACCTGGCGCAGTCGCTGCTCAAGCAGGTGGCGCCGTTCAAGCCGCAATTCCATTTCGGCGAGCAGGTTTCCACCCTGGCGCGCGAGGCCGATGGTCGGCTGCTGCTGACCACGTCGGCGGGCAAGGCATTCCTGGCGAAGACGGTATTCATCGCGGCCGGCGTCGGAGCCTTCGTGCCCAAGCGCATCTCGGTCGAAGGCATCGCGCAGTTCGAGGGCTCCTCGCTCTTCTATCACCCCGATTCGCTGGACCGCTTCGCGGGGCAGGCGGTGGTGGTCAACGGCGGCGACGACATCGCGCTCGAAACCGCCCTCGCACTCACCGCCATCGCGAAGCAGGTCACGCTGGTGCACCGGCGCGACGGCTTCCAGGCCGAGGAAGCCACCGTTTCGGCCATGCGCGCCCTCGTGGCCGCGGACAAGCTGGCCTTCAAGGTCGGCCAGCCCAGCGCCTTCGACGGAAAACAGCTCCAGATCACCACGCCCGACGCGACCACGCTCGACCTGCCGCTGGACGCGCTGGTCGCCTGCCTGGGCATCTCGCCGCGGCTCGGCCCGATCGCCGACTGGGGGCTGGAGCTGGAGCGCAAGCAGGTGCCGGTGGACACCGAGAAGTACGAAACCCGCGAACGCGGCGTGTTCGCGGTGGGCGACATCAACACCTACCCGGGCAAGAAGAAGCTCATCGTCTGCGGCTTCCACGAGGCCACGCTTGCAGCCTGGGGCGCCACGGCCATCGTGTTCCCAGGCAAGGCCGTTGCGCTGCAATACACCACCACCAGCACCCGCCTGCACGAGCTGCTGGGCGTGGCCGGCTCCCGCTAACTAGTTCGCGGCGCCGGGCAGCAACGCCCGGTATTCGCCGATGAAGCTGCCGATGGCGGCCACGTAGTGGTCGATGTCCGCATCCGTCAGCGGCAGCGACAGCACGACGAATCCGCGCGGCGAGGTGTAGATGCCCTCGCTCAGCAGATGAAAGAAGAGCAGCTGGCGCAGGCGGGCATCGACCGGCGCCAGGTCATCGGTGCTGCGCACCTCGCCGCCCACGAAATGCGCGTTCATCAGCGAACCGATGCCGGTGAACTGCATCGCGACGCCCTCCCCCGCGCACAGCGCGTTGAGCCGCGTGCGCATCGCGTCGCCCCTGTCGGCCAGAGCGCCCGCAGCCTCGGGGGTGAACAGCTTCGTGAGCCCCGCGTGGCCGGCCGCCATCGTCAGCACGTTGTTGTTGAAGGTGCCCGAATGGGCCAGCGGCCCGGTGCGCGGATCGAAGAGCGCCATCACGTCGGCGCGGCCGCCGAAGGCGCCGAAGGACATGCCGCCGCCGATGTACTTGCCCAGCGTGGTCAGGTCGCAGCGGATGCCCAGCTTGTTCGCCAGCCCGTGCGGCGCGAGGCGCGAGGTCATCACCTCGTCGAAGATGAGCAGCGCGCCGGCTCGGGTCGCCGATTCGCGCAAAGCCTGCAGGAACTCCAGCCGGCCCGGAATGCAGCCGCTCGCGCCCTGCATCGGCTCCAGGAGGATGGCGGCGATCTCGGGGCCATGCTTGTCGATCTGCTCGCGTGCCGTGCGCTCGTCGTTGTAGGGCAGCACCAGGAAGTCGAAGGGCACGGTCGTCGGCAGCGGCTTGGCGCCGAAGCCCAGCACGCCGCCGTGATAGCCGCCCGAGAACACGACGAGCTTGCGGCGGCCGGTGAAGTGCAGCGCCGCCGTCAGCGCCATCAGGTTCGCCTCGGTGCCGGAATTGGTGAAGCGCAGCTGCTCGATCTGCGGAAAGCGCTCGCAAATGAGCCTGGCGAGCCGGCCTTCGAGGAGGTTGTGGCCAGTGAGGTTGATGCCGCCCTTCATCGCCTCGGCGACGGCCTCGCGGATCTCGGGCGCCGAATGGCCGTAGACGCCGGCCGTGTACTCGGCGATGAAGTCGGCATAGCGATGGCCGTCGGCGTCCCAGAGCGTAGCGCCCTCGCCCCTGGCGATGGTCAGCGGGAACGGCGCGTAGAACAGCACCGAGCGGCTGTTGGCGCCGGGCATGTAGCGCGCCTGTTCCTCGAACTGGCGCAGGCTGGCGGGGTTGCTTTCGGTGAAGCGGCGGTGTGCGGCCGCGAGGGCCTGGTCGATGTCCGCATGGGGCATGGCGATGTCCTTCCGGGGTGGCGCGCCGATCGCGTGCAGCGCGGTTTATTGATCGATGCTCAATTTATTTTGTTTATACAGTCAACCCGACTGCCGCACAATGGCTGCAACCATGACGAAGACCCCGTCCTCCTCGCCCCCAAAGCCCCCCCAGCCCCCGAAACCCCGCACTGCCGGCCGCCCCTCCGGCGGCGGTGGCCTGACGAAGCAGCGCATCGCCGAAGAGGCGCTCGCGCAGATCGACGAATTCGGCCTCGGCGCCTTCAGCATGCGCGAGGTGGCGGCCCGGCTCGACGTCTACCCCGCCACGGTGCACTGGCACGTGAGCACGCGCGAGGCGCTCCTGGCCGAGGTGGCCGCGCTTGTCATGGCCGAGGTCGCGCCGCCGTCCGGCAAACTCGTCTGGAAGGACTGGATCGCCGAACTCTTCCGCCGCTGCCGTGCCGCCGTGCGGCGCCATCCGAACGTGGCGCAGCTGCTGGGGGCGCAGCTGGTGTCCAACGGCAGCCTGCCGATGGAGCTGGTCGAGGGCATCCTGGCCACGCTGACCGATGCCGGCTTCGAGGGCGAGCCGCTGCTGGAGGCCTACAACTGCGTGGTCGCCGCGATGCTGGGCTTCCTGACGATGGAGTTCTCGCCCCTGCCCGCCGACAACACCCAGGCCTGGGCCGAGGAGCTGCGCGAACGCGTGCACACGATCCGCCCGCTCGACCACCCGGTGCTCACACGCAACCTCTCGCAGCTGGCCAACAAGGCGTTCATCCTGCGCTGGGACAACGGCACGACGGTGCCGCTGGACAGCAGCTTCGAGCGCCACGTCCAGATCACCATCGACGGACTCGAAGCCTTCGCGCGCCGGGTCAAGCAGGCTTAGGTCCCAGCACCTCGTAGAGCACCATGCGCGTCTGCCGGCCGCGCAGCTCCGCGAGCTCCTCGATGCGGCGCGTGGCGAGCCGGCCGCCCAGCCCCTCGAAGGTGGCCTCGGAGATCAGCGTGCGCGTGCCCAGCTCCTTGTTGGCGCCCTCGATGCGGCTTGCCGCGTTGATTGCATCGCCGATGGCGGTGTACGACAGGCGATTGCTCGAGCCGAGCACGCCCGCGATCACGTGGCCGGTGTGGATGCCCACGCGCGTGCGGAACTCCTGCAGGCCCTCGGCGCGCCACTTCTCGTTGAGCGCGTTCATCTCGGCATGCAGCTCGATCGCCGCCACGCAGGCGCGGTACTCCGCGTCTTCGAGTTCGGTGGGTGCGCCCCACAGCACCATGATGCCGTCGCCCATGAACTTGTCGATCACGCCGCCGTGGCGCGCGAAGATGCCCGCGGCGAGGTTGAAGTACTCGGTCAGCTGGCGCACGAGCACGTCGGCCGGCATCGACTCCGAGATGCCGGTGAAGCCTTCCACGTCGGTGAACATCGCGGTGATGCGCCGCGGCGATCCGCTCGGCCCCAGCGCATGCCCTTCCGCGACGAGCTGCCGGATGATGTCGACCGGCACGAACTTGCTGAAGGCCTTGAGGCTGCGCGCCGACTCGTCCAGCGCCTGGTTGAGATGCTGCACTTCGAGCACCCGGCTCGGCTCGATCGGCAGGTCGTCGAGCTCCAGCCGACCGATGCGGCGCGCGACGCGCGAGAGGTTTTCGATGGGCCCGGTCACCAGCTTCGACAGCCGCAGCGAGATGAAGAGCGACAGTGCCAGAAAGCTGGCCGTCAGCAGCAACGACCAGAGCACCGAGCGATGCAGGCCACCGAGCAGCAGATCCTCGGGCTCCCAGCTCACAAGCTGCCAGCGGGTGTGCGGCAGGTGCGAGGTCTGCACGAGGTAGCGGCGCCCTTCGTACTCGATGGAGAAGGCGACGTCGTCGGCGCCACCTGCCGTGCTGGCCGCGAGCATGTGTGCGTGGATGGCACCGAGCACGCCGCTGTCGGGCGACTCGAGCTTGCGTACCGGCTCGGGGTGGTCGCTGCGCGCGATCACGTGATGGTCGGAGCTGAGCAGTGCGCTCTCGCCGCTGCCCAGCGCGCCGGAGACGCGTATCAGCTTCGACAGATGTCCCAGCGACACATTGACGTCGACCACGAGCCCGCGCTTGTGGCCCTCGTCGTCGACGCGCCCCGCAGGCCGCGCATGGCCGATGGCAAGCTCCTGCGCGTCGCTCATCAGGAAGGGCTGGGTCCACACTGGGCCCTTCGCCTTCATGGCCTCCAGGTACCAGGTGCGCTTCTCGGGATCGAAATCGCTGCGGTAGGCCGAGATCGAGGTCGTCGCGAAGCGCTGCTTCGCATCGCCGCCGTCCAAGTCCGGCGAGTCCTTGTAGTGCCAGGTCTCGGTGCTGAAATCGGGCCCGCGCAGCACCTGCCGGATGGCCGGCACAGGGTAGCGCACAGCCATCAGCACGTGACCATGATCGGTGGCCACGTTGATGCTGTCGAGCTCGGGGGTCTGCTCCAGCATGGTCCAGAGCATCTCGGCGGTCTGCTCGCCGTCCTCGCCGCAGACATGGACGCTGGGCGAATCCGCTATGGAGCGGATGACGCCTTCCGTCTTGGCGAGGAAGGCAAGCACGTTGTCCTCCACCCGGTCGTGGTTGATCTTGTGCGCGGTGGTGCCCACCTTGGACACCAGCTTCTCGGCCGCCCAGTAGCCGAAGGCCACCAGCAGCAGCGACTGCACCATCGCGACGGCGCAGATGATGGTGCCTACGTCGACCCTGAATCGTCGCAGGCGGGGGGCCTTGAAATCGTTATCGGCCATGCAAGTTCCTCTCCATTTCCTCTTCTGCATGCTTATCGGCATGCGCTCCCGTTTCTTCTGCTGTCGTTACTTCTTTGGCAGCGATTCTCGCGCGGTGCGCTGGTGCTCCAAGGGTTTTCCCTGCCTGCAAAGGCACGCCCGCCGTTGCGGCTTCCCGGCAGCGGATAAACTTCGGCCCGCGCCGCGGGTTCTCCCGGGGCGTACTTGCTAGGGGTGTTGGGCGGCTTGCCGTCCGGCTGAGAAAGTCCCTTTGAACCTGATTGAGGTAATCCTCGCGCAGGGAAGCTGGTCCGGTGGCCTCTCACGCCTTCTCGCGTGAAAGCCGCGCCACTGGGGCCTCGCCCACCTGCCAAACCTTTTGCACTGGAGCAAACGGATGGCACACGACGAAAAGAGCAACGACAGCACGGTCGTCTCGAACGAGGCGCTGACGCCCCTGCCCGCCTCGCAGCGCGTGTTCGGCTGGCACGACCATGCCTCGCTCTGGTTCAGCCTCGGCGTGGGCCTGCTGGTAATGCAGATCGGCGCCTACCTGGTGCCGGCGGTGGGCACGCGCGACGCGGCGATCGCCATCGTGCTCGGCTCGTGCATCGGCGCGGGCCTGCTGGCCTGGACCGCGCGGCTGGGCTGCCAGAGCGGCTTGGCGAGCGCCGGCCTCATGCACGCAACCTACGGCAGCGCCTTCGCGCGGCTGCCGGTGCTGCTCAACATCGTGCAGCTGGTGGGCTGGACCACCTTCGAGCTCGTGGTGATGCGGGAAGGCACGCAGGCCATCGGCCAGACGGTGGTGGGTCCGGCGCTGGGCTCCTTCTGGGGCGGCGTGCTGACGACGCTGCTGTGGGGCGCGGTGCTGCTGGCGCTGCTCGCTGGCTCGATGGTGAGGCTGGTGCGGCGCTTCGTGAGCCGATTCGGGCTGCCGCTGGTGGTGCTGTCGCTGCTCTGGCTCACCTGGCAGTTCGCGACGCAACTGCAGGCCAAAGGGCTGGATGCCTTCTGGGCACGCCCCGGCGACGGCACGATGGGCATGTTCAGTGCGCTCGACCTGGTGATCGCGATGCCTGTGTCGTGGCTGCCGCTGGTGGCCGACTATGCACGGCACGGCAAGCGCAGCTCAGGCGGACTCGGCGGCGCATTCGGTGGCACCTGGATCGGCTATGCGGTCGCGAACGTCTGGTGCTACGCGCTGGGCGTGATGGTGGTGAGCGTGGCCGAGCCGGGCACGGGCCTCGTCACCGCGCTGCTGCTGGCCCAGGGTGGCCTGGTGGCGCTGGGCCTGATCCTGATCGACGAGCTCGACAACGCCTACGGCGACGTGTACTCGGGTTCGGTCTCCACGCACAGCCTGCTGCCGCGCTGGAGCGTGAAGCGCTGGGGCCTGCTGCTGGCGGCCCTGTGCATCGCGCTGGCGCTGGTGCTGCCGATGCACACGCTGGAGCCTTTCCTGCTGCTGCTGAGTTCGGTGTTCGTGCCGCTGTACGGCGTGATCATCGGCCGGCTGGGCAGCGGCGAGACGGTTTCGCCGCATGGCGCGCGGCGCAAGGTCGACTTCGGTGCGGCGCTGATCTGGATCGCGGGCATCGCCGCGTATCACGCGCTTGCCAAGTGGGCGCCGCAGTTCGGCTCCGCGCTGCCGACGCTGGCCGCGACCTTCGCGCTGGCCTGGCTCAGCCGGCCTTCAACGGCAGCCGGTGCGTCGGCACTGGCGCAAAGCCGTGGTTGAGGGGGCCATGACCCGCGCCGATCTTCACGTTCGCTGCGGCGGCCATCGCGCCGAGGATGTAGGCGCGCGCGCGTTCGACCGCCTCGGGCAGCGTCGCGCCCAGTGCAAGGTGCGCTGCGATGGCGGACGACAGCGTGCATCCGGTGCCGTGCAGGTTGCGGCTTTCGATGCGGCCGGAGGCAAGTCGCCTGCGTTCGCCGCCGGCCTGCAGCAGCACGTCGACCACTTCGTTGCCCGGCAGGTGGCCGCCCTTGAGCAGCACGGCCTTCGCTCCGAGCGCCAGCAGTTCGTCGGCCGCGCCGTCGAGCGCGTCCACGCCTTCGATGGCATGGCCGATCAGCAAGGCGGCCTCGTCGAGATTGGGCGTGACGACCACGGCGCGCGGGAACAGCTCGCGCACCAGCACCTGCACCGTCTCGGCGGCGATCAGGCGATCGCCGCTGGTGGCGACCATCACCGGGTCGAGCACCACGTTCTTCAGCTGGTAGCGGTCGATGGCCCAGGCCACCACGTCGACCACCTCGGGCGCATGCAGCATGCCGAGCTTGACGGCATCGACGCCGATGTCTTCGACCACGGCCTGGATCTGCGCCTTGAGGAAATCGGGCGGCACGCCGTGGATGCCCGAGACGCCGAGCGTGTTCTGCGCGGTGAGCGCGGTGATGGCCGTCATGCCGTAGCAGCCCAGGGCGGCGAAGGTCTTGAGATCGGCTTGGATGCCGGCGCCGCCGCCGCTGTCGGAACCAGCGATGGAAAGCACGCGTGCGTAGCGCTGAGTGGGCTCTTGGATGGTGCCTTGGGTCATGCCGAAAATTATCGGCGACGCGAAGGAGCCCTGGCATGAGCCTTCCTTTCGACTCGGTAGCCATCCTCGGCGCGGGCCTCATGGGCCGGCTGATGGCTATAACGCTCGCGCAGGCCGGATGCAAGGTCGATGTGTTCGAGGCTGGCAGCGCCGAGGCCGAAGGCGCTGCCGCGCGCGTGGCCGCCGCCATGCTGGCGCCGCTGGCCGAATCGGCGGTGGCGCCGGTGTCTGTCGTGCGCATGGGGCAGCACGCGCTGTCGCGCTGGCCGGAGCTTCTCGCGCCGCTGGCACAGCCCGTGTTCTTCCAGCGCGAAGGCACGCTGGTGCTCTGGCACCGGCAGGATGCCGCCGAGGCCACGCGGCTCGCGCGCGTGCTCGCGAACACCGGTGCGCAGGTGCCCGAGCTGGCGCCGATGCAGTCCGTCGACGCCCGCGCGATCGCCACGCTGGAACCTTCGCTGGGCCAGCGCTTCGCGCAGGGCCTGTTCCTTCCGGGCGAAGGCCAGCTCGACAATCGCGCGTTGCTGGCCTCGCTGCGGGCCACGCTCGAGAGCAGCTCTCGCGTAACGCTGCACTGGCAATCGCCACGTGCGCCTTCGGACTTCTCGCCTGGCACGGCCGGCCAGCCCGACTGGGTGATCGACTGCCGCGGCCTCGGTGCCCGCCCGCAGTGGAACGCCCTGCGCGGCGTGCGCGGCGAGGTGATCCGCGTGCATGCGCCCGAGGTGCGCCTGCAGCGCCCCACGCGCCTCGTGCATCCGCGCTACCCGCTTTACATCGCGCCCAAGCCGGGCAACCTGTTCGTGATCGGCGCGACGGAGATCGAGTCGGACGACATGTCGCCCGCCAGCGTGCGCTCCACGCTGGAACTGCTGAGCGCCGCCTATGCCGTGCACAGCGGCTTCGCCGAGGCGCGCATCGTCGAGATCGCGACGCAGTGCCGGCCCGCGCTGCCCGACAACCTCCCCGCCCTGCGCCTGCCGCAGCCGCGCGTGCTGCAGATCAACGGCCTGTACCGCCACGGTTTCATGATCGCGCCCGCGATGCTCGACGCGGCGATGGAGATGCTGACGCAGGGCCGCTCGCCCCTCGCGAAGAGCTTCGGCATGGAGACCCGAGACACATGACGATGAACATCCTGATCAACGACAAGCCCTTCACCCTGCCCGACCAGGCGACGTTGACCGACGCGCTGGCTGCGCTGGAGGCCACTCCCCCCTTCGCGGTAGCCGTGAACCGCGAATTCGTGCCGCGCTCGGCCTACGCGTCGCGTGCGCTGCAGCCCGATGACCGAGTCGAAGTGATCCGCCCCGTGACGGGCGGCTGATTGATGGAGACAACAGAAATGACGACCACGAACGACCCCTTGGTGCTCTACGGCGAGACCTTCCAGAGCCGCCTGCTGCTGGGCACCGCGCGCTATCCCTCCCCTGATCTGCTCGAAGCCGCCGTGAAGCGCGCGAAGCCGGCGATGCTGACCGCCTCGCTGCGCCGGCAGACGGCCAACCAGGGCTCGGGCAACAGCGAGCTCGGCAACGGCTTCTGGGAGCTGCTGCGCAAGCTCGCGGTGCCGGTGCTGCCCAACACCGCCGGCTGCCACAGCATTCAGGAGGTGGTCGCCACCGCGCAGATGGCGCGCGAGCTGTTCGACACGCCGTGGATCAAGCTTGAGCTGATCGGCGACGACTACACGCTGCAGCCCGACACGCTGAACCTCGTCGAAGCGGCTTCGCAGCTGATCCGAGAGGGCTTCAAGGTGCTGCCCTACTGCACCGAGGACCTGGTGCTGTGCCAGCGGCTGGTCGACGTCGGCTGCCAGGCGGTGATGCCGTGGGCCGCGCCCATCGGCACCGGCCGGGGGCCCGTCAACCCGTATGCGCTGCAGGTGCTGCGCGACCGGCTCAAGGTGCCGATGCTGGTGGATGCGGGCCTGGGCCTGCCATCGCATGCCTGCCAGGTCATGGAATGGGGATACGACGGCGTGCTGCTGAACACCGCTGTCGCGCTGGCGCAGGACCCGGTCGCGATGGCCGGCGCCTTTGCCGACGCGGTGCAGGCCGGGCGCGATGCGCATCGAGCCGGCGCCATGGCCGCGCAGGACGCCGCGCAGCCGAGCACGCCCGTGCTGGGCACGCCTTTCTGGCATCACGAATCATGAGCGGCGCACTCGATTCGGGCGCCATCGCGCAGGCCATCGTCGCGGCGCACGGGTTGCGCTTCGGCGCCATCACGTCGGCGCCGGTGAGCGCGCCGAGCTTTTCCTCGGACGACCCCGTCTACCGTGGCGCCAAGCGCGCCTGCTGCGCACTCGGCTTCATCGAGATCGACGCCGAGTGCCTTGCCCACGCCTGGCGCGCCCAGACGCAGCGCCTGAGCAGCTTCGACGCCACGCTATGGCCCGACGCGCCGGAAGACTTCGGCATGCGCTCCTTTCCTCCCTCCGCGCGCGAGGACGCATTTCCGCACTGCCCCGAACGGCTCGGACTCTATGCCGTGCTGCCGGACGCGCAGTGGGTTGGCCGCATGGCACGCGCAGGTGTGCCGACGGTGCAACTGCGATTCAAGTCGGACGACGGCGCGGCCGTAGAGCGCGAAGTGCAGGCGGCCGTCGAGGCGGTGCAAGGCACTGGCGCGCTGCTCTTCATCAACGACCACTGGCGGGTGGCCATCGCGGCCGGCGCCTATGGCATCCACCTGGGCCAGGAGGATCTCGACGCGCTCTCGCCCGAAGACCTTGCCCGGCTGCGCGCTTCGGGCCTGCGGCTCGGCGTCAGCACGCATGGCTATGCGGAGATGGTCCGCGCCGACAAGGTGAGCCCGAGCTACATCGCCATGGGTGCCGTGTACCCCACCACGCTCAAGAAGATGGCGACCGCGCCGCAGGGCGTGGCGCGGCTGGGCGCCTATGCGCGGCTGCTGCGCGGCTATCCGCAGGTCGGCATCGGCGGCATCGACGCGGTGCGGCTGCCGGAAGTGCTGACGACCGGCGTGGGCTCCGTCGCCGTGGTGCGTGCGCTTGTCGCGGCCGACGACCCGGAGGCCACGGCCGCGCAATGGATCGCGGCCATCGATGCCGCCACCGGCAAATGAACAGAATGAAAAAGACCGAGCTCCCTTCCACTTTCTCCCGCCGACATCGGCTCTCGCCTGTTTCGCGTGCTCTCTGCACCGCGGCATGCTCATCGCATGCGCAGCAGCAGTCCGCGCTGCCCGAGATCACAGTCAGCGAGGGCACGACCGCGCCGCAGGCCGACGTGAGCGGATTCGGCGACGTGCCGCTGCGCGAGCTGCCGATCTCGGCCACGGTGATCGACAGCAAGCAGTTGCAGGCCAGCGGCGCGCGCCGGCTCGCCGATCTGACGCAGTTCGACGCCTCGGTGACCGACGCCTACAACTCCGCGGGCTACTGGGACTACCTCACGGTGCGCGGCTTCGTGCTCGACAACCGCTTCAACTACCGGCGCGAGGGCCTGCCGATCAGCGCCGAGACATCGATTCCGCTCGACAACAAGGAGCGCGTCGAGATCCTGCGCGGCACCAGCGGCATACAGGCCGGCACCAGCGCGCCGGGCGGGCTGGTCAACTACGTGGTGAAGCGGCCCACCGAGCAGGACCTGCGCACGGTGCGCATCGAGACCACGAGCCGCGGCAGCGTGCTCGGTGCCGTCGACCTCGGCGGGCGCTTCGGCGAGAACCGGCAGTTCGGCTACCGGCTCAACGTGGCGAGCGAAAACCTCAAGCCGCTGACGCACAACCTCGACGGCAACCGCAACCTGTTCTCGCTTGCTGCCGACTGGCGCATCACGCGCGACTCGGTGCTGGAGTTCGAGATCGAGCAAAGCCGCAAGACGCAGCCCAGCCAGAACGGCTACAGCCTGCTGGGCAGCATGCTGCCGGCACCGGTCGATCCGCGCATCAACCTCAACAGCCAGCCGTGGTCGCAGCCCTCGGTGTTCAAGGCGCTGACGGGCACGCTGCGCTTCAGCCAGGCGCTGAACGCCGACTGGCGCTGGAGCGCTCAGATCGGCCAGCAGCGACTGAAGAGCGACGACCGCCTGGCTTACGCCTTCGGCTGCGGCACCGAGGGCAACTACGACCGCTACTGCTCCGACGGCACCTTCGACGTCTACGACTTCCGCAGCGACAACGAGCGCCGCACGTTGACGGCCGGCAGCCTGAATCTCAAGGGCAACGTGATGACGGGCAGCGTTCGGCACGAACTCGGCTTCGGGCTGCTGCAAAGCCGCGTGCGCAACCGTTTCGACAACCAGGCCTACAACTACGCGGGCACCGGCAACATCTGGGGCACGGCCATCGTGCCGCCGGCTCCGGATGCCACCACGCCGCAGACCAATCGCGACGAGCGATCGACCGAGTTCTCGGTGCAGGACGCGATCCGCTGGAACGACCGCTTCACCACCTGGCTCGGCGCGCGCCACACGCGGCTCGACCGCAGCAGCATCGGCAACGACGGCTCGAGCCCGACCGGCTACAAGCAGGACGTGACCACGCCGTGGATCGCGGCGAGCTACGCCATCCAGCCGGGGCTGCTGGCTTATGCGAGCTGGGGACGTGGTGTCGAATCACAGGTTGTGCCGAACAGGGTCTCGCAGTACAGCAATGCGGGGCAGGCACTGCCCGCGCTGCGCTCGCGGCAGTGGGAGCTGGGTATCAAGGGCGGCAACGACGTCTTCAACTGGCAGCTCGCATGGTTCGACATTTCGCGGCCGCTGACCAACATGGACCTGTGCAGCGGCTTGTGCGAGGTGCGCAACGACGGCAAGGCGGTGCATCGCGGTCTCGAAGCTGGGGCACAGTGGAACCAGGAACCATGGCGCATCGGCGGCGGCGTGACGCTGATCGATGCCAAGCGGCGCGGGAGCACGGCCAATCCGGCGCTCAACGGGCAGTCGCCGACCAACGTGCCCAAGCAGGTGCTGCGCGCGCAGACGGCGTATCGCTTCGCGTCGGTGCCGGGACTCGAGGTGGCGGGGCAGCTGTCGTACGAAGGCCGCCGCAACGTCCTGCCCGATGGCTCGATCACCCTGCCCTCGTGGACGCGCGTGGACGCCGTGCTGCGCTACGACACGAAGCTGCGCGGCGCGAACGCGAGCTGGACGCTGTCGGTCGACAACCTGTTCGACCGCCGCTACTGGAAGGAATCGCCCTACCAGTTCGGCCATGTCTACCTGTTCCCCGGCGCGCCGCGCACGCTGCGTCTGGGGCTGAGCGTCGCGCTTTGAGAGTGTTGTCGGGAAGCCGCAAAAATAACGCTATAATCTAAGGCTTGTTCCTCGATAGCTCAGTCGGTAGAGCGCCGGACTGTTAATCCGTAGGTCCCTGGTTCGAGCCCAGGTCGAGGAGCCACTACAAAGCCGCAAGGCCTCTGGATGCCCCGCTACTCACAAGGTAGCGGGGCATTTCATTTGTGGTGTTGCACGGTGTTAGTTGCAGGCAATCGTCGCATCGATGCAAAAAATGCAGTCGGGCGGCCGAGATCGGCAAATCCATTGCATATAATTTAAGGCTTGTTCCTCGATAGCTCAGTCGGTAGAGCGCCGGACTGTTAATCCGTAGGTCCCTGGTTCGAGCCCAGGTCGAGGAGCCACCATCAAGCCGCAAGGCCTCTGAAGAGCCCGCTGTCTTTCCGGACAGCGGGCTTTTTCTTTTGGCCGGTCTGCTGCGCCGCGATCTGCGCAAAGTCGGCTAAGTGGCACTGGCACTCGCACGAAAGGCGCACACTCGCGCGCATGGAAAGCAGCCGCTGCATCGAGCAGGACTACCGCGCCCGCGTGGCGCGCGCCGTCGCGGCCATCGTTGCCGATCCGATGGCCGAGCACCGGCTCGAAGACCTCGCGCGGCTCGCGCACTTCTCGCCCTTCCACTTCCACCGCGTCTACGCGAGCGTGGCCGGGGAAACGGTGGCGGCCACGGTCCGCCGCGTGCGGCTGGCGCTCGCCACCCGGCTGCTGGAAGCCGGCGACCAGAGCATCACCCAGGTCGCGCTGGCCGTGGGCTACGAAAGCCCGCAGGCCTTCACGCGCGCCTTCGGCCAGTTCACCGGACAGTCGCCGCGTGCATTCCAGCAAAAGATGGTGCGGGCGATCCTAGACGTCGATGCATTGCCGCAACCCGACGACAGCATCGCCGCGCCGGCCGTGCGTATCGTCGAATGCCCGACGCGGCGGCTGCATGCGCTGCGGCACCAGGGGCCGTTCTCGACCATCCCCCACACCCACCGGCGATTGCGCCAGCACGCAGGCATGGCCCGGATCACGGATCGCTGGGGAGCGTCTTTCGACGAGCCGGAAGGCAGCATCGGCTTCAGGTACTACGCCGCCGTCGACTCCCCCGATCCCTGGCCGGACGCGCCCGAAGTCGAGATGCTCGACATTCCCGGCGGCTGCTACGCGGCGCATCGCCTCGCGGGCCCGTACTCGCAGATCAACGCCGCCGTACGCGCCCTCTATATCCGGTGGCTGCCTGCCAGCGGGTACGAACCCGATGACCGGCCCACGCTGGAGCACTACTTGAACTCGCCGCGGCAGGTCTCTCAGGCAGAGCTGCGCACCGACCTGCTGATCCCCATCCGCCGTACGGGCACGCGGTGAGAACGGCTACTGCGGCTGGAACGCGATGAGCCCCATGCCCGCCAGGCAAACCGCCACGCCCGCCACATCCCACCCCGTCGGCCTGATGCCGTCAACAGCCCAGAGCCAGGCAATCGCCACGCCGATGTACACGCCGCCATACGCTGCATAGACGCGCCCCGCCGCCGTCCCGTGCAGCGTGAGCAGCCAAGCGAACAGGGCCAGGCTGATCGCCGCGGGCACCAGCAGCCATGCGGAGCGGTCCTGCTTGAGCCAGAGGTACGGCAGATAGCACCCGACGATTTCCGCGAGCGCCGTCGCGACATAGAGAAGAAAGGTCCGCATCCGTCGATTGTGCGGCGCAGTCCGCGCCGCGCTTACCGGCAGGACACGCGGGGCCATTGCTTGATGGGCCCGTGGTGCATCCCTACACTCGCACGCATGGCCCGTTCGTTCCACTCCCGCAAACACGCTGCGCTCGAAGCAGCGCGTGCCGGTGTCGTGGCGACCATGGCCGCCTACCGACGCACCTGCGCACTTTCATGAGCCCGGCGGTCCGCTACCCTTCCTACTGATGCGCGAACCATTGACCGCCGGGCACCCGCCGCGCGGCCGCGTCGCCGTTCATTTCCTTCGTTCCTGACGGCGCCGCACTCAATTGGAGTGCCTCATGCTTGCAACCATTCACGGGGAGCGCACGCTCACCGAACTCGACTTCGTCCGCCTCGGCAAGCTGGCGGACCACCAGCTTCCTCCCGCGCTCGCCGAACTGCTCGACGCGGCGGACGTGCTGCCCTCGCGCGAAGTCCCGCCGGACCTCGTGACGATGAATTCCCAGGTCGAGATCGAAGACCCGGCCACGGGCCAGCGCCAGCAGATCACCCTCTGCTACCCCGGCGACTCGCAGCCGGGCGCGGGTTTCGTCTCGGTGCTGTCGCCCGTCGGCATCGGACTGCTGGGCATGAAGACCGGCGCGCTCGCCTGCTGGCGGATGCCCAACGGCGTCGAGCGTTCCGCGCGTGTGGTGGCGGTGCTCTTCCAGCCGGAAGCCAGCGGCGACTACACGCGCTGAGGCGGGTCGTTTCGCTCAGTGCTTGATCACCGCGTTGGTACGGTCCTTGGCGCTGTCGATGGTCGCGCTCACGGAGCTCGTGTTGATCGCCAGGGCCACCAGGATGGAGCCCACGAAAGCCGGGTCAGCGGGGCTGTTGAAGTTCGAAGCACCCGCAATGGCCAGGGCCTGCTGCACCTGCTGGCGGGTCAGTTCCGCGGCTGCTTCTCCAACGACGTTCTTCTTGGTTGCCATCTGAAACTCCTGGAAGTGAAGGCACGACTGTAACTTTCGGGACAGCGCATCCGCGGCCGTTTCCCTCGTGAGCCCACTGGTGCGAAAGCGCCCGTTGTTTCACGGTGTTCCGAAAAGTTTCCAGAGTAATAGAATCGCCGCGCTCCACCCGCCCCGTCCCCCAAGCGCAGTGCGCCTGCCCGACGTCGCGGCCAGGGCAATCGAGGACACGGGCTGCCGCAGCCCCCACCTCCCCCACTTCGGACTCCGGCCGATGCACCACCCGCGCGGTGGAAAGCGAACGGCCGGGTCGCGCGAGCGGTGCACATGACTTTCGGCACTGGTGTGCCTGAATCTCGGGTCGTATCGTCGCGCGGTCGCCGGCGGCGCGTCGAATCGGGAGGTCGTACAGGCCGGGGCAAATCCATCTTCGATCTTGACAAGTGACGTCCGCAACGGGCGCCGCATTCTTTTTCACTTGACTGATCCGGACATGGCTTTTTCCAAACTCTCTCTCGCAAGCGCACTCGCCGGCCTGCTGGCCCTTTCGGGCTGCCAGACCATGGACATGCAAATGGGCAGCCAGTCGGCCAAGACCGTGGCCACCGGCAGCGCAGCCGGCAGTGCCACCGCCGGCGAAAGCAGCCAGCTCGAACGCTGCGATTCGCCTCTGGGCACGGTCTCGCTGATCGAGAACGTGAACGCGGGCTGGTACACCATCCTCACCGGCGAATACAAGCTGCCTCCCACCGCCAACCTGCTGCGCCTGCTGGTGCAGCAGTCGAACTGCTTCGTGGTGGTCGAGCGCGGCGCGGCCGGCATGAACGCGATGACGCGCGAACGTGCGCTGATGCAGTCGGGCGAAATGCGCGGCGGCAGCAACTTCGGCCGCGGCCAGATGGTGGCCTCCGACTACGGCCTGTCGCCCGAGATCGTGTTCAGCAACAGCGATGCCGGCGGCCTGGGCGGCGCGCTCGGCGGCCTGGTGGGCGGCGGCCGTGGCCGTGCCATCGCCAACCTGGGCGCGAGCCTGCAGACCAAGGAAGCCAGCGCGCTCCTGACACTGATCGACAACCGCTCGGGCGTGCAGGTCGCGGCGGCCGAAGGCAGCGCCTCCAAGACCGACTTCGCGGGCTTCGCCGGCCTGGGCGGCCTCTCCGCCGCCGGTGGCATTGGCGGCTACACCCGCACGCCGCAGGGCAAGGTGATCGCGGCAGCCTTCATGGACGCCTTCAACCAGATGGTCCGTTCGCTGCGCAACTACAAGGCGCAGACGGTGCGCGGCCAGGGCCTCGGCGGCGGCGGCCGCCTGGGCGTGGACGGCGGCGCCGCTCCTTCGCAGACCTCGGCACCGGGCGCTGCTCCGGCAACCCGCCGCCGCAAGTAAGGCAGCAACCCGCCTGCCGGCCGACCGTCCTCGCTCAGAGGTAGCGCGTCTCGGCCGGCGCTTCGAACCAGTTGTTGTTGCGCCCGTCCATGTACCGGACGGGTGCCGTCGACAGTTCCTCCAGCGTCACGTCGTCCAGGCAGTTCACCGCGACGCTCACGTAGGCGCCACCGATCTCGGGCACGTTGCCGCGCCCGAACGAACGCACACCGCAGCTTCTGCAGAACAGCCACTCGGTGCTGTGGGAGTTGAACTGGTACAGCGACAGCTCTTCCTCCCCCGACAGCAGCGTGAAGGCATCCGGCTTCACGATCGCACCCCATGCGCGGGTCTTGGTGCAGATCGAGCAGTTGCACTTGCCCGTGCCCTCGGCAAGGTCGATCAGGGCCTGGAAGCGGACCTTGCCGCAATGGCAGCTGCCGTTGTACGTCTTCTTCATGGATCTTCGTCCTGTGTTCCGCTGTGCGGAGGTGGTTGAGAGAAGACCCGAGGCTACGATCCATTGCGGACAGATCCTGTCCTCGATTGCAGGCATGATGCACACATGCTGTCAGCCTCCGCACGCCTGATCCGGCTTCTTTCGCTGTTCCAGGCGCAACGCTCCTGGACGGGCGCCGACCTCGCCGCCCGGCTCGAGATCACCGAGCGCACATTGCGCCGCGACGTCGACCGCCT
The DNA here is from genome assembly GCF_056867935.1 of Variovorax sp. TLI9-5A. NCBI lineage: Bacteria > Pseudomonadati > Pseudomonadota > Betaproteobacteria > Burkholderiales > Comamonadaceae > Variovorax > Variovorax sp. TLI9-5A. Next base: position 4,006,945 of record NZ_CP200310.1, read on the forward strand.
GCGCAGCCTTGGCTACACGGTCGACTCCACCTCCGGCGTGGCCGGCGGCTACCGGCTGGGCGCAGGCACCGCGATGCCGCCGCTGCTGCTGGAGGACGAGGAGGCCATCGCCGTCGCGCTCGGCCTGGGCAACCCCGTAGGCGCCTCGGGCGACATCGAGAACGCCTCGATGCGCGCGCTGGCCAAGCTCGAGCAACTGATGCCGCCGCGCCTGCGCCGCCGGCTCGACAGCGTCCGTTCGTCGGTGGTGCCGGTGATGCACGACAAGTCGCCGGTGCGCCTGAAGGCCGTGACCTTCCTTGCCGAAGCCTGCACCGACCGGCTCGAACTGCGCTTCGGCTACCGCGACCACCACGATGCACTTACCGAGCGCACCGCGCAGCCGCATCGCGTGGTGCAGACAGGACGGCGCTGGTACCTGCTGGCCTGGGACGTGGCGCGCGAGGACTGGCGCACCTTCCGCCTCGACCGCATCGTCGAGCCCTCGCCCACCGGCGAGCGCTTCACGCCGCGCCGGCTGCCCCACGGCGATGTGGCGGCCTACATGGAGCATGCGCTGAAGGTGTCACCCTACCTGCACCATGCGCAGATCGTGGTGCACGCGCCCGTCAAGGCGCTGGAGCCCTACCTCGGCTGGGTCGGCGGCACGCCGCAGGCCATCGGAGACAGGTCCACGCGCATCGCCACCGCCGCCAATTCGCTCGACGCGCTGGCCGTCTGGCTGGGCTGCCTGCCGCACGATTTCGAGGTCGAGTCGCCGCAGGAACTGGTCGAGCACATCGCGCTCGTGGCCGGGCGGCTCGGCAAGGCCGCATCCCATAGGCCACCGAAAGCGGTGGGCCGCCTCCCCCGTATATAGGATGGGCAGCGAGCGGGCAGCCCCCTACCCTTTGCGGCATCAGAAACCCAGGCCTTTCTCCCCATGCGCCTCATCACAACGTCATGCATGAGCGCATGCAGCTTCCCTACGGGCCCGGTTCACGCATGACCGCTGAAACACAGGTCGCCCTCGTCGAAGACGACACCGGCATGCGCGAGCGCATCTCGCGCGTGGTCGATGCCGACCCCTCCCTGAGCCTGGCCTACAGCGCTTCCAACGCCAGCGACATCCTGCATTGGCTGGTCGACAACCCGGTCGACGTGCTGCTGGTGGACCTCGGCCTGCCCGACCGCCCCGGGCTGCAGGTGATCAGCCAGTGCCGCAACATGCAGCCGGCCTGCGCGGTGATGGTCCTGTCGATCTTCGGCGACGAGGCCAACATGGTCCAGGCCTTCGAGGCCGGCGCCAGCGGCTACCTGCTGAAGGACGGCACCGAGGCCGACCTCGCCACCCACATCCGCCACCTGCGCGCCGGCGGCTCGCCGATGTCGCCGGTCATCGCGCGCAAGCTGCTGCGCCGCTGGCAGGCGCACTCGGGCGGCGCGCCCAGGGAACAGGCCGCGGCCAAGGCTGCCGGCACTCCGACGGTCGCGCCCGAGCGCCTGTCGCCGCGCGAGTTCGAAGTGCTCGACCTGGTCTCTCGTGGTTTCACCTATGTCGAAGTCGGGGTGCAAATGGGAGTCTCGGCCTCGACTGTCCAAACCCATATCCGCAATATCTACGGCAAGCTGGATGTGCACAACAAATCGGAAGCTGTGTTCGAGGCCCGCAACCTCGGCTGGCTTCCCTAGCGTGACCGCCGGCGGCCTGCGCCGCCTGCTGCTCGCCGCCCTGTGCCTGTGGCTCGCCCTGGCGTCGGCGGCCCCCCGCGCCGACGCGGCGGAAGCGTCCGACGCCTTCGATGTGGCCACGGCCGAGGCGGTGCTCGAACCCGACGGCCTGCCGGCGCAGCAGCGCCGCGTGGAACTGCCCTTCCGCTGGGACCACGAGTTCCCCGGCCGCGGCGGCAAGGCCACCTACCGCATCGAACTGCCCGCTTCTGCGGTGGCGGCCGGCAAACCTGCGGCCCTGCTGCTCTCGGGCGCGGGCAACCAGGTCGCAATCTCGTTCAACGACGCACTGGTGGCCAGCTACGGCACGCTGGGCGTGCCGAACTACGACGCGTCCAAGAGCAACCTGCTGGTGCCGGTGCCGGCCGTGCTGCATCAGGCAGGCCAGCCGCAGTCGCTGATGGTGCGCACCACCATCCAGCGCCAGCGCGGCGCGGGGCTGGCCAGCATCGACTACGGCCCCGAGGCGTCGCTGGCGGCGGTCTACCGTGCACGGCAGAACTGGCGCAACACCTCGGCCATCGTCTACGCGGTCAGCCTGCTGCTGATGGGCGGCATCGCCGGCGGGCTGTGGCTGCGCCAGCGCGACGCGCTCTACGGCTGCTTCGCGCTGGCCGCGCTCTCGGGCGTGGCGCGCAACCTCGACCGCGTGTGGCCCGACGTGGCCATTCCCTGGCCGCTGTGGGGCGCCATCGTGGCGGTCTGCTATGCCTGCCACATCGGGCTGATCGCGCGCTTCGTGCTGCTGGTGCTGGAGCGCAATCCGCCGTGGCTGGTGCGCTCCATCTACGCCGCGCTCGCGCTGTCGGTCACGCTGGCCTGCGCCTCCTTCGCCTTCGCGCAGCCGCTGCTGTGGACCGGCGGCCTCGTCATCCTGCAGTTCATCAGCATCATCTGCCTGCCCTACGTGGTGTACGGGGCGCTGGTGGACCGGCGGCGCATCGCGGGCGTGCTGATGGCGGCGGGCACGCTGGCCATCCTGGCCGGCGCGCACGATCTGCTGCTGGTGCGCATGGGCCTCTTCGGCGGCGCCTACTACACGCTGACGGCGCACGCGATGTTCTTCTTCGTGATGATCCTGGCGGGCCTGGTGGTGGAGCGCTACAGCCGCACCGTGGCCGACTACCGCGCGCTCAACGCCAACCTCGCGGCCCGCGTGGCCGAGCGCGAGGACCAGCTGCGCGGCGCCTTCGAGACCGTGCGCCAGCAGCAGCAGGAACAGGCCGTGCTGCTGGAGCGCCAGCGCATCATGCGGGAGATCCACGACGGCGTGGGCTCGCAGCTGGTGGGCCTGCTCAACGTGGTGACGCAGGCCCGACCCGACCGCGCGGTGATCGAGGAGCATGTGAAGCTCGCGCTCGACGAAATGCGCATGGCCGTCGATTCGCTGCAGCCCACGCACGACGACCTGGCGACCGTGCTGGCCACGCTGCGCTATCGACTGCAGCCGAGGCTCGACGCGGCCGGCATCGAACTGGTGTGGGACGTGGAAGTGATTCCGCAGCTGGAGCCCTTCGCCGCGCAGGCGGCCCTGCAGCTGCAGCGCATCCTGCTGGAGGCCTTCACCAACGTGCTCAAGCACGCGGGCGCCACGCGCATCGTGATGCATGCGAGCTGGCATGGAGAAGAGACGCCTTCGCTGGTGCGCATCATGCTCACGGACAACGGGCGCGGCCTGCCTTCGGCGCCGGTCAACGGCGGGCGAACGGGCCACGGCATCGCCAACATGCGGGCACGCGCCCAGTCCATCGGCGCGCGGCTGCAGATCGAAACGGTAGACCCGGCAGCGGGCGGCACGCGCATGCAGCTCGACTGGCCCTGCGCGCCTGCCTGAGCCCCTGATCCGTCAGCGCAAGGCAAAGGCCAGCGTCACGGCGCCCAGCGCCAGCAGCGCGAGCCCGGCGATGAAGACCATTTCGCCCCAGGACTCCAGCCGCGCACCCGAGCTGCGCGAGCGCATCGAGATGAAAGACAGCAACGCGCTGGCCAGGAAGACCAGCGCGTCGACGGCGAGCAGGCGGTCGATCAGCAAGCGCATGTCGTCGCGCGGCCCCAGGTGCCCGATGGACATCACCGTCATGCACACGCCGATCATGGTGGCCGACGTGGGCAGGATGTGCGCCGAGAGGCTCTGGGCGGGCGACGTCATGCCTGCAGCGCGAACTCAGCCGATGCGGACAGGGACGAAGATCTTGTCTTCACCGCGCTGGATCAAGAGCGCCACCGACTTGTTGCTGGCCTTCGCCACCACCTCGCGCACCTGCTCCACGCTCTGCGCCGGCGTACCGTTGATGGCCAGGAGTACGTCGCCCGCCTGCACCCCGGCCTGGGCCGAGGGACCGGCCGCATCCTCGATCAGCAAGCCGTTGTCGACGGAGGCTTCGCGCTTTTCCTGCGGCTGCAGCGGACGCAGCGCCAGGCCCAGCTTGCCCTGCCCCACGTCGGCGTCGGCCTTCGCGACCTTGGCGGGCTTGTCGCTCGCATCGCCGAGCTTGGCCTGCAGCTCCTGACGTTCGCCCTGGCGCCACACTTCGAGCGTGACCTTCTTGCCCGGCATCTGCTGGCCGATGACCGCGGGCAGGTCGCCCGAAGACACGATGGGCTGGCCGTCGACCTTGCGGATCACGTCGCCCGCCTTCAGGCCGGCCTTGTCGCCGGGGCCGCCCTTCTCGATGTTCGAGACCAGCGCGCCTTCGGGCCTGTCGAGCTTGAACGAATCGGCAAAAGCCTGGTTCACTTCCTGCACCGCGATGCCCAGGCGCGCGTGCTGCGCCTTGCCGGTGGCGACGATCTGGTCCTTCACCTGGATCGCAACGTCGATCGGGATCGCGAACGACACCCCCTGGTAGCCGCCGCTGCGGCTGTAGATCTGCGAGTTGATGCCGACCACCTCGCCGCGCGTGTTCAGCAGCGGGCCGCCGGAGTTGCCGGGGTTCACCGCCACGTCGGTCTGGATGAAGGGCACGTAGCTGTCGTCGGGCAGCGAGCGGCCCTTGGCGCTCACCACGCCGGCCGTGACGGTGTTCTCGAAGCCGAAGGGCGAGCCGATGGCCAGCACCCATTCGCCGACCTTCAGGTCCTTGGTGTTGCCCAGCGCGAGCACCGGCAGGTTCTTCGCGTCGATCTTCAGCACCGCGATGTCGGTCTTGGCGTCGGCGCCCAGCACCTTCGCGCGGTATTCGCGGCGGTCGGTGAGCTTGACAGTGACTTCCTTCGCGTCCTTCACCACGTGGGCGTTGGTGATGATGATGCCGCTGGGGTCGACGATGAAGCCCGAGCCCTGCGCGCGCACCGGCACCTCGCGCTGCTGTTGCTGGCCCCGCGGATTCATCTGGCCCTGGAAGCGGCGGAAGAACTGGAACATCGGATCGTCGGGGTCGATGCCCTGGATCTCTGCTGCGGCCTCGTCGTCGGAGGCCTTCATGGTGCCGGTCACGCTGATGTTGACCACGGCCGGGCCGTCGCGCGAGGTGATGGTCGAGAAATCAGGCAGCGTGACCATGGCCGCGGGCGCGGTGGCGACGGCGTTCGTGGTCGGAGCGCCCACGGCGCGGGCGCTGGTGTAGGCGCCGGCACCGACGGCACCGATCACGCCCGCGCTCGCCAGGGCAATCACCAGGGCGCGGGGCGAAGTCAGACGGGAGTTCATTTGTCGGTTCCTTTCTAGGCGTATGGACGCAAAACGATGAAAGGAATGTCGCGGGTCTGACTTAAGCGCCGCTTAAACGGCGCGGCCCCGGCCCAGGCTCAGGCGCGCGCCGGAAAGCGCACCATCACGCGCAGCCCGCCGAGGCTGGGCGACTGTTCCAGCGCCACCGTGGCCCCGTGCAGGTCGGCGATCGACTTGACGATGGCCAGCCCCAGGCCGCTGCCGGGCGCCTGGGATTCGCCCGAGCGGTAGAACCTGTCGAGCACCCGCTCCCGCTCCTCGGGCGGCAGGCCCGGCCCGCTGTCGTCCACGGTGAGTTCGGCCGTGTCGCCTTTGCGTGCGATGCCGATGTCGACTCGGCCCTCGACCGGCGTGTACTTGATCGCGTTCTCCAGCAGGTTGCGCAACAGCATGCGCAGGGCCTCGGACTGGCCATGGACCACCGCCGCTTCGTCGGCATGTGCGATGCCGATGTCGATGCCGCGCGCCTGCGCGGCCGCCACCGCGTCGGACACCGCGAGCCGCGCGACCTCGGACAGGTCCACCGGCTCAGGCTTCGCGCCTGCCGCCATGCTGGCTTCATGACGGGCCAGCGCGAGCATCTGCTCGACCAGCCGCGTCGCCCGGTCGATGCCCGCCACCAGCCGGCTCACCGCCAGCTCGCGCGAGGCATCGTCGGGCGCGCGCTGCAGGCCCTGCACCTGCAGCTTGAGCGCAGCCAGCGGCGAGCGCAGCTCGTGCGCGGCATCGGCGACGAAGTGCTTCTGCGCATCGAAGGCATGGCGCACGCGGTCGAAGAGCAGGTTCAGCTCCTGCACCAGCGGGCGAACCTCCTCGGGCAGGTTCTCCTCGCTCACCGGAGAGAGATCGTCGGCCTGGCGCGAGGCCACCTGCTTTCGCACCCGTGCCACCGGCGCGAGCGACTGGCTCACAACCCACCAAACGACTAGCATCAGGAGCGGCGCCATCAGCGCCACCGGCGCGATGGTGCGCAGCGCCAGCGTGCCGGCCATGTGGCGCCGCGCCGCCATGTCCTGCGCCACCTGGATGACCAGCCCGCGCGTCTGCATCGAGAACACGCGGTAGGTGGTGCCGCGCGCGTTCACGTCGGCGAAGCCCAGCACCGCGAGCTGCGGCAGCGCGGCCTGCTCGGCGGATTCGAAGATGCGCACGCCGTCGGCCGTCCACACCTGCACGACGAAATCGAAGTTCTGCTCGGTGGGCCCGAGCCCGCCCACCGCCGCGCTGGGCGGCAGGCCGGCGCGCAGCGACAGCGCCATCTGCTGCATGTGGTAGTCGAAGATGTCATCGGCCTCCGCAAGCACCGTGCGGTAGGCCACCAGCGCCTGCGCCCCTGCGGCCAGCACGATGGCTGCGAGCAGGAACCACAGCAGCCGGGCGCGCAGGGAGCCTGTGAGCGAACCAATGACTCTGCTCATGCACGCCCCCTTCGCGGGACGACACGGAACCGGCTTTGCCGGGCCGTAGGCGTCGCCCCCGGAAGGGGGTTGGCGAAGCGACACGAAGTGCGCGAAGCCTGGGGGCGAGTCATAGTTTCGGCACCATGTAGCCGACGCCTCGCACGTTGCGGATGAGTTCGGCGCCCAGCTTCTTGCGCAGGCCGTGCACGTAGACCTCGACGGCGTTGCTGCTGATCTCGTCCTTCCAGCTGTAGAGCTTCTCCTCGAGCTGGGCACGCGACAGCACCATGCCGGGCCGGGCCAGCAGGGGCTCCAGCACGGCCCATTCACGGGCCGACAGCACCACGGGCTGGCCGGCCACCGTGACCTCGCGCGTGGCCGGGTTGATGCTCACGCCCATGTGCTCGTACACCGGTTCCGCACGCCCCGCCGCGCGGCGCAGCAGGGCCCGGATGCGCGCCAGCAGCTCGTCGAGGTCGTAGGGCTTGAGCACGTAGTCGTCGGCACCGGCGTCCAGGCCTTCGATGCGCTGCTGCACCGAGTCGCGCGCCGTGGCGATCAGCACCGGCATGCGCTGCTTGCGCGCACGCAGGTTGCGCAGCACCTCGAGGCCGTCGCGCCTGGGCACGCCGAGGTCGAGCATCACGAGGTCGTATTGCTGGGTGCGCAGGGCCGATTCGGCGGCCTCGCCGTCTTTCACCCAGTCCACTGCGTATTGCTCGGCGCGCAGCAGGTCGAGCACCGCTTCGCCGATCATCACGTCGTCTTCGAGGAGTAGGAGTCGCATGGTCGTGTCCGTTTCGGGGATTCGAGGCGCGGGCCGCTGCCAAAGTTCAGATCAGAGAAGCGAACGGACTTCTCGTGCGGCCTCGAAGAGTAGCGGCAGCATCTCGCGCTGCAGCGTCTCTTCCTGGTAGCGCGTGCCCGAGAGCACCACGTTGAGCGCAGCCACCGTATGGCCCTGCATGTCGCGCAGCGGCACCGCCAGTGCTTGCACGCCAAGCTCGTGCTCCTCGCTGGCAAAGCAGTAGTCGTCCTTGCGCGCGCGGGCGATCAGCTGACGCAGGCCGCGCGCCTGCGTCACCGTGCGGGGCGTGAGCCGTGCGAGGTGCCGGCCCTTGAGCCATTGCGTGAACTGCGTCGGCGCCATCGCCGCGAGCAGAACGCGGCCGGTGGAGGTGGCATGCGCGGGCAGCCGCGCGCCCAGGTGCAGGCCGTAGGCCAGCACGCGCGTCGGCGTGCCATAGCTGCCGCTGCGCGCGACGATGACCACCTCTTCCCCATCGAGCACCACGGCCGAGAACGACTCGCCGGTCTGCGCCGCGAGCCGGTTCAGCGTGGGCTGCAGCGCGCGCGGCAGGCGGGAAGACGCGAGATAGCTGCCCGAGAAGCGCAGCACCTTCGGAGCCATCCAGAAATAGCTGCCGTCGGTTTCCAGGTAGCCCAGATGGGCCAGCGTCAGCAGGTGGCGGCGGGCGGCCGCGCGCGTGAGGCCGGCGCGCTCGGCGGCCAGCGTGGCGTTCAGGCGCTGGCGCTCGGTGTCGAAGCTTTCGAGCACGGCCATGCCCTTGGCGATGCCCTCGATGAAGTCGGCCTTGGCGATGCTCATTCTTCGGTGCGGTTCGTCGTCTGTGGAAGTGTTGCGCGATGATCGCGCACGCATTCGCATGATCGCACACAGCCGCACGGGCGGCTTCCACGGAAAGCCCCGTGCGCCCTACGCTCCGTGAAACCCTCTCGGAGACACGAACATGCGCACCCAGGTCGCCATCATCGGAGCCGGCCCCGCCGGCCTGCTGCTCGGACAGCTTCTGTACAAGGCCGGCATCGACAACGTCATCGTCGAACGCCAGAGCGGCGACTACGTGCTCGGCCGCATCCGCGCCGGCGTGCTGGAACAGGTCACGATGGACCTGCTGGCGCGTGCCGGCGTCGAGACCCGCGCCAAGGCCGAGGGGCTGCCGCACGAAGGCATCGAACTGCTCTTCAAGGGCGCGCGCCACCGCATCGACATGCACGGCCTCACGGGCGGCAAGCAGGTGACGGTGTACGGCCAGACCGAAGTGACGCGCGACCTGATGGAAGCGCGCGCGGCCGAAGGGCTCGCCACCATCTACAGCGCGGCGAACGTGAGCCTGCACGACTTCCAGTCGGGCAAGCCGCGCGTGCGCTACGAGAAGGACGGCCAGACGCACGAGATCGAATGCGACTTCATCGCCGGCTGCGACGGCTACCACGGCGTGAGCCGCGCCAGCGTGCCGGCCGACGCGATCCAGACCTACGAGAAGATCTACCCCTTCGGCTGGCTCGGCGTGCTGGCCGACGTGCCGCCGGTCTCGCACGAACTCATCTATGCCAACACCGGGCGCGGCTTCGCGCTGTGCAGCATGCGCAGCGCCACGCGCAGCCGCTACTACGTGCAGGTGCCCACCGAGGAGCGCGTGGAAAACTGGAGCGACGAGGCCTTCTGGAACGAGCTTCGCGAGCGCCTCGACCCCGAGGCGCGCGAGCGGCTGGTGACCGGCCCTTCGCTGGAAAAGAGCATCGCGCCGCTGCGCAGCTTCGTCGCCGAGCCGATGCGCTTCGGCTCCCTGTTCCTGGCGGGCGACGCGGCGCACATCGTGCCGCCGACAGGCGCCAAGGGGCTGAACCTCGCCACGGCCGACGTGGGGTATCTCTCGCGCGCTTTCGAGATCTACTACGGCGAGAAGTCGGCCTCGGCACTCGACCGCTACTCCGACCTGTGCCTGCGCCGCGTCTGGAAGGCCGAGCGCTTCTCGTGGTGGTTCACCTCGCTGATGCACCGCTTTCCGGAGACGGGTGCCTTCGGTCAGAAGATCCAGGAAGCCGAGCTCGACTACCTGGTGCACTCGACCGCCGCCTCCACCGCGCTGGCGGAAAACTACGTCGGGCTGCCGCTCGAAGACTTCTAGGCGGCACCAACCGGCGCGGGAGCCGGCCGGCCTTCCAGCGCGGCCTTCATGGCCGCTCCGCCCTGCTCCATCATCGGCGCGATGTAGGCCGCCATGGCATCGGGCAGCACGTCGGTGATCCAGACGAAGCGCGAGCGGCCTTCGCCCTCGGCGAACACCTGCGCCGTCGCGTGGTGATGCCAGGCCTGCCCGCCGGTGACGGTGTAGGCCAGCCGGCGATGGGCTTCGTCGATGCCCACCAGCACCTCGCGCGCGACAAGGCCGTTGGCGAAGGTCAGGATGCGCGCGCCTTCCGCGTCGATCGTGCAGGCCGTGAGAAAGCCGGGCGCCAGTCGCGTGTGCACTGCTTTGAAGTCGCGCAGCGCGTCCCAGACCTGCGCCGCATCGGCCTCGACGATGAATTCCTTGTAGACCGTGGCCATGGCGATGAACCTCGCTTCAGGGGCAGACCGCCTCGACGTTGTTGCCGTCGGGATCGATCAGGAAGGCTGCGTAGTAGGTCGGGCTGTAGTCCGGCCTCGGGCCCGCGCCGCCGTTGTCGGTGCCGCCGGCTTTCAGGCCGGCCTTGTGGAACGCGGCCACGGCCTCGTGGTTCGGCGCGCGAAAGGCGATGTGCGTGCCCAGGCCCTTCGCGCCCTTGGCGGCGTAGAGCCATAGCGCGGGCTCGTCGGCAGGCCCGATGCCGGCGTAGCTGTCGTCGCTCGGGCCTGGCACATGCCCGAGCGGTGCGAGTGCGGCTTCGTAGAAGCGGCGGCTCGCGGCGAGGTCTTTGACTTTCAGTCCGATGTGGTCGTACATGATGGCTTCCTGCTCGATGGGTTGATCAGGAGTCCATCATCGAAGAGCGCCGCGATGCGATCTTGGAGAATCTTGCGGTCGCCTTTCGCCGCCTTGCGGAAGCCGCCCGGCGACACGCCCGCTGCCCGATGGAAGGTGCGCACGAAGTTGCTGAGATCGGCAAAGCCCACGTCCAGCGCCACCTCGGTTACAGGCCGGGTGTCGTCGTCGGCCAGCAGGCGCGCGGCATGCCGCAGGCGCGAGCGCACGAGGTACTGGTGCGGCGTGACGCCCAGCACCTGCGAGAACAGCCGCAGGAAATGGAAGGAGCTCAGGCCGGCTTCGGCCGCGGCGCCGTCCAGGCCGATGTCGTGCCGCGAATTGGCGTCGATCCACATCGCCGCATCGACCGCGCGGCGGCGGTCGCGTGAGATCGCCAACGAAGGTGCAGTGGGCATCGACCGGCCGGAGACGACGTCCACGAAGCGGCTCGCGAACCACATGCCCAGTTCGTCCAGCCCCATGTCGCTCCGCCCGTCGGCAGCGGCCTGGGCCAGCTCGCCGATGACCACCAGCTCGGCCAGTGGCGGCACGCCGCCGGTGCGCCAGGTCTTGCGGTCACCGCCGATCAGATCGACGAAGCCCGGCGAGAGGTGGAAGGCCAGGCACTCGTCGCCGCAGACATGGTGGTCGTGCGTGCAGACGTACTCGTCGCCGGGGCAGCCGACCAGCACGGAGCCAGCGACCAGTTCATAGGCATTGCCGCGCGTGCGGTAGCCGAAACTGCCCTTGCGCACGTACGAGACCGAATAGCCTTCGTGCAGCTCGGTGAAGGGCTGCGCGTCGGGGCCCGCGTCGCAGCGGTAGCTGGCGATGCGGATCGCATCGGTCTGGACCTCGGTGGTGACAAGCATGGCCGGTGCCCTTCTGCCCCACGGAAACGATTGCTCAATCGACGGTTTGCATCGCCTGCCAGACACGCGCAGGGCTCAGCGGCATGTGAAGCCGCGGTGCGCACGTGGCGAAACCGTTGCGCGCGAAGGCGTCGGCCACCGCGTTCACGATGGCCGGCGTGGCGCCGATGGTGCCGAGCTCGCCCACGCCCTTCACGCCCAGCGGGTTGTTCTTGCAGGGCGTCGACTCGTCCATTTCCATGTTGAACATGGTGTCGACGATGTCGGCGCGCGGGGCGGCGTAGTCCATCAGGCTGCCGGTGACGGGCTGGCCGGTCTCGTGGTCGTACACCACCTGCTCGTAAAGCGCCTGCCCGATGCCCTGCACCGCGCCGCCTTCGAGCTGGCCGCGCACGATCATCGGATTGATGACGCGGCCCACGTCGTTGACCGAGCTGTAGGCCACCACGCTGATCTCGCCGGTGGGCGGATCGATCTCGATCTCGCAGATGTGGCAGCCGTTGGGCCAGGTGGGGCCCGCCACGGTGCTGGTGGAGTCGACGAAGATCTCGCGCCCCGGCTGCTTCGCCGCGAGCGTGAAGAGGTCGAGTTCGAGGTCGGTGCCGGCCACGTTGAAGACGCCGCGGCTGTAGACGATGTCGTCGATGGAGGCTTCGAATTCCTGCGCGGCCAGCTCGCGCGCCTTGTCGATGGTGCGCTCGGCGCCGATGCGAACGGCCGAGCCGCCCGTGAAGAGCGAACGCGAGCCGGCGCTGCCGAAGCCGTCGCCGCGGTCGGTGTCGCCGAGCACCACGCGCACCTTCTCGATGGGCACGCCGAAGGCATCCACGGCCAGTTGGGCGAGCGAGGTGGCGATGCCCTGCCCCATGGCGTTGACGGCCGAGAAAACCTCGATCACGCCGTCGGCCTGCACCGAGACAGTGACGCGCTCCTCGAACACGTTGCCGCCGGTCCATTCGAGGAAGGTGGCGATGCCCAGGCCGCGGTGCTTGCCCCGGCCGGCCGACTCGGCGGCGCGGCCCTCGAAGCCCTGCCAGTCGGCGAGCGTGAGCGCCTGGTCCATCACGGACTCGAAATTGCCGGTGTCGTAGGTCTGCGCCATCGGGTTCTTGTATGGCATCTGCTCGGGGCGGATGAAGTTGCGGCGGCGCAGCACGACGCGGTCGATGCCGGTCTGGCGCGCGGCCTCGTCCATGAGCCGCTCGATGGTGAAGATGGCCTCGGGGCGCCCCGCGCCACGATAGGCGCCGGTGGGAGCGGTGTTGGTGAGCACCGCCTTGAAATGAAAGTCGATGGTCTGGATGTCGTAGACGCTGGTCTGCACCCAGGGGCCGATGAGCAGCTGGATCGCGACGCCGGTGCCGGTGGCGTAGGCGCCGACGTTGGCCAGCGTCTTGATGCGCAGCGCGAGGATCTTGCCGTCGGCGTCGAGCGCCATCTCGGCGCGCGCCTCGATGTCGCGCCCGTGCGCGCTCGAGAGGAATTCTTCGCTGCGGTCGGCAACCCATTTCACCGGCCGGTTCACCTGCAGCGCCGCGAAGGCGACGGCGATGTCCTCGGGGTAGGCGCCGGTCTTCATGCCGAAGCCGCCGCCGACGTCACCCACCACCACGCGCACCTTTTCCTTCGGCAGGCCGATGGCGGCGCAGATGGAATCGCGCACGCCGGAGGGCATCTGGGTGCTCATGCGGATCGTGAGGCGGCCGGTTTCGGCGTCGCGCGCCGCAAGCACCGAACGCGGCTCGATCGTCAGGGCGACCACGCGCTGGTTGTTCACGTCGAGCGCGACCACGTGGCTGGCCCTGGCGAAGGCTGCCGTGGCGGCCTCGCTGCTGCCGTGGCGCATTTCGGCGGAGATGTTGCCGGTGGCTTCCTCGCACAGCAGCGGCGCGCCGTCGGCAGTGGCGCTGGCGAGGTCGACCACCATGGGCAGGTCTTCGTACTCGACCATGATGGCTTCGGCCGCGTCGCGCGCCTGTTGCACGGTGTCGGCCACCACGGCGGCCACCACTTCGCCGACGAAGCGGGTGCGCTCGTGGGCGATGGCACGGCGCGGCGGGCTGGCGCTGTCACTGCCATCGGCGCGCTTGAAGCCCGCGGCGCCCGGCAGGGGCTTGACGCCGGCCTCGACCATCTCGGCACCGGTGATCACGCGCAGCACGCCGGGCATGGCAGCGGCGGCGCTGGTGTCAATGGAGACGATGCGCGCGTGCGGGTAGGAAGACCGGAGGAAGACGAGGTGCGCCTGCTCGGGGAGCGTGACGTCGTCGGTGTAACGGCCGGCGCCCGATAGCAGGCTTTCATCTTCCAGGCGACGCACTGCCTGGCCGCTGCCGAAGCGTGTGGGGTTGGGTTCGGTGGTCAACGTTGTCCTCTTGTACTTATCCCCGGCGCGTGCTCGGGCCTGCCTGATCTATTCGTGGGTGCTGCGGATGCAAGCTGTGCACTATAGGGTTTCCAGCGGGTCTTGTGGTGCCGTGGCGTGTGGGCCGAACGCTGGTGGCGATGTCGGCGACTCGCGATTTTCGCCCACTGGATTGGTGTTTGCGAAGCCGTGTATACCTACGCCCATGCGACAACTGCCTTGGCTAGAACCCGGAGATGCCCTGCCCGACCCCGCCTCGGCCTGGGGCACGGCCGACCCGGTGCCCGGTCTGCTGGCCGCCGGCGGTGCGCTCGACGTCGATACTCTGATGCAGGCTTACGGCAACTGCGTCTTCCCCTGGTTCAGCGAAGACCAGCCGATCCTGTGGTGGAGCCCCGACCCGCGCATGGTGCTGCAGGTGGCCGAATTCAAGCTGCACCGCTCGCTGCGCAAGACCTTGTCGCGCTTCGTGGAGACGCCCGGCTGCGAGGTGCGCATCGACCATGATTTCAAGGCCGTCATCAAGGCCTGTTCGAGCTCGCCTCGGGTGGGTCAGTCGGGCACCTGGATCGTTCCGGACATGGTGGCCGCCTATACGGATTTGCACCGTGCGGGCCACGCCCACAGCGTCGAAACCTGGATCGACGGCGAGCTGGCGGGCGGCCTGTACTGCGTTTCTCTGGGCCGCGCGGTGTTCGGCGAGTCGATGTTCACCCGCCGGCCGGACGCATCGAAGATCGCGCTGGCCGCGCTGGTGTCGCTGTGCCGCCACTTTGGCGTGCGGATGATCGACTGCCAGCAGAACACCGCCCACCTCGCGAGCCTGGGCGCCCGCGAAATGGCCCGCAAGCGCTTCGTCGCGCACGTGGCGGGGGCACGGCAGCAAGAGGGCCCACGGTGGCGATTCGAGCCCGTATACTGGTCCGAACTCCTTTCAGCGCGACCTCCTTCCCTGACGTGACGCACCTCAAGGACCTCCCGCTTCACACGCTGCAGTTCTACGCGACTGCGCCCTACCCCTGCAGCTACCTGCCCGACCGGCAGGCCCGCTCGCAAGTGGCCACGCCCAGCCACCTGATCCACAACGACGCCTACTCCGACCTGGTGCTCAGCGGCTTCCGGCGCAGCGGCATGTTCACCTACCGGCCGTACTGCGACGGCTGCCGGGCCTGCATTCCGCTGCGCGTGCTGGCCAACTCCTTCCGCCCCACCCGCAGCCAGCGCCGCGCCCTGAAGCAGCACGCCGACCTGCAGGCGCGCGTGCTCAAGCTGTGCTTCATGCCGGAGCACTACCAGCTCTACCTGCGCTACCAGAACGGCCGCCACGCGGGCGGCGGCATGGACCACGACAGCATCGACCAGTACACCCAGTTCCTGCTGCAGAGCCGGGTCAACTCGCGGCTGGTGGAATTCCGCGAAACCCTGCCCGACGGCAGCGCGGGTGCGCTGCGGATGGTGTCGATCCTCGACGTGTTGAACGATGGCATCTCGGCCGTCTACACCTTCTATGAGCCCGATTCGAGCGCCGGCTACGGCACGTACAGCGTGCTCTGGCAGATCGAGCAGGCCCGCAAACTCGGGCTGCCACATGTCTACCTCGGCTACTGGATCGAGCACAGCCCCAAGATGAACTACAAGGCGCGCTTTTCCCCGCATGAAGTGTTGTTGGATGGCCGCTGGCAGGCACCAGGCGATTTCACAAGGTAAAATGGCGCCCGGTCTTCACCGCAAAGCGCCATGAGAAAAAACCAATCCGACATTCCCGCCGTTCCCGTGATCCAGGTGATCGAGCGCATGTTTGCGCTGATCGACGTCCTGGCATCGCGCGAGGACGCAATTTCGCTGAAGGAGATCAGCGAAAAGACGGGGCTCCACCCGTCGACGACGCACCGCATCCTCAACGACCTGGCAGTCGGCCGTTTCGTCGACCGTCCCGAGGCCGGCAGCTACCGGCTCGGCATGCGCCTGCTGGAGCTGGGCAACCTGGTCAAGGGCCGGCTCAACGTGCGCGACGCCGCCCTCGGCCCGATGCGCGAGCTGCACAAGCTGACGCAGCAGCCCGTCAACCTCAGCATGCGCCAGGGCGACGAGATCGTGTACATCGAGCGCTCCTACAGCGAGCGCTCTGGCATGCAGGTGGTGCGCGCCATCGGCGGCCGCGCTGCGCTGCACCTGACTTCGACCGGCAAGCTGTTCCTGGCGGCGGACGATCCGCAACGGGTGCGCAGCTACGCCACCCGCACCGGCCTGGCTGGTCACACGCGCAACAGCATCACCCAGCTGCCGGCGCTGGAGCGCGAACTGTCGAAGGCGCGCCAGTACGGCATTGCCCGCGACAACGAAGAACTGGAACTGGGCGTGCGCTGCATGGCCGCAGGCATCTACGACGACCAAGGCAAGCTGGTGGCGGGTCTGTCGATCTCTGCGCCGGCCGACCGGCTGGACGAGGGCTGGCTGCCCAAGCTGCAGGCCACGGCCAATGAAATCTCGGGGGCGCTGGGGTTCAAGGAAGGCATGTCGGCCACGCCGTCGCCTTCGGGTGGTTCCTCTTCTTCGGCTGGCGTCTGACCGGCGCCAGAACGGTCTCCCAAACAAAACAGGCCCGCGAGGGCCTGTTTTTCGTTGGGGAACTGGATTGCTTTACCGGATCGATCAGCCCGCCACCTGGTACGCCGCATTGCGCGACGAAGCTGCTGGCGAGCCCACCGAGTGCGTGGCTTCCACCCAGCGGCGGACGCGCTCCGCATCGGCGATACGGCTGAACTTGCCGGCCGAATCCAGGAACACCATGATCAGCTTGCGGCCGGCCACCCGAGCCTGCATCACGAGGCACTGGCCGGCTTCGGAGATATAGCCGGTCTTCTGCACGCCGATTTCCCAATCGGGGCTCTTCACGAGGCGGTTGGTGGTGTTGAACTGCAGCACGCGGTTGCCGACTTCGACCTGGTATTCAGGCGAGGTGGACAGCGAACGCACGGTCGCATCGGCATAGGCGGCGTTGACCAGCAGCGCCAGGTCTTGCGCGCTCGACTGGTTGCGGCTCGACAGGCCGGTGGGCTCCACGTAACGCGTGTCCTTCATGCCGAGCATCTTGGCCTTGGCGTTCATGATGCTCACGAAGGTCGTCAGGCCACCCGGGTAGGTGCGGCCCAACGCGTGCGCGGCGCGGTTTTCGCTCGACATCAGCGCCAGGTGCAGCAGTTCGCCGCGCGAGAGCGTGGTACCGACCGTCAGGCGCGAACTGCTGCGCTTTTCGGTGTCGACGTCGTCCTGGGTGATGGTGATGAGCTCGTCGTTCGGCAGATGGGCCTCGCTGATGAGCAGGCCGGTCATGAGCTTGGTGAGCGAGGCGATCGGCAGCACGGCGTGGTCGTTCTTGCTGAACAGCACTTCGTGGGTGTCCTGGTCGATGACCAGGGCGACGCTCGACTTCAGGTCGAGAGCGTCTTCGGTTCCATGCAGGCCGGCCATCTGGCCGAAGGATTGGCGCGCGGGCGCCTCGACGACGCGAACCACCGAGCGGCGCTGCACGGCCACCACGGTCTTGCCGTTCTTCTTGTGGATGGTGGCGACGACGTTGCGGCCACCGCGAACCACCTTCTCGGCGCGCTCGGCCTTTTCGGCACGGCCGCCGCGCTTGGCGACAGTGGCGGTCTTGGAGGAAGCGGCGTTGCGCTTGACTTCAACCGGCACTGGCCCCTTCGCCTTCTTGGAGGCGACGGCGGTCTTGGCGGCGGCGGGCTTTTCCTTCTTTGCGGCCTGGGCACCAGGCAGCAAAAACGCCGTGGCGCAGAGCGCGACGGCGAGGGCTTTGAAAGCGGGCAGGAACCGCTGGCTGGAAACTCGGCTTAGGCGGGCTTCAGGCATTAAAAAATCTCCAGCGGCGACAAACGAGGACCGCAGTGTATCGAAATCAAAAAAGACACGCAATATCAGTTACTTGCATCCTCTTCTTCATTCGAATATCAAGGATCGCCCGAAAACCTAACCTTGTGCCGCAACTCTCTCAGCTTGGCTCTGTAACTTGTTGAGCGCACTCAAATAAGCCTTAGCCGAAGCGACAACGATGTCCGGATCCGCACCCACACCGTTGACCACCCGCCCTGCGTTTTGTAACCGGACTGTAACTTCTCCCTGGCTTTCCGTCGAGCCGCTGATGGCATTTACAGAGTAAAGAACCATCTCGGCACCGCTCTTGACATGCGACTCGATGGCCTTCAGGGAAGCATCAACCGGGCCATTTCCATCGGATTCGCCGGTGACTTCCTTGCCCTGGACGGTGAACACGATTTTCGCCTGGGGGCGTTCACCGGTTTCGCTGTGCTGGGAGAGAGAGACGAAAGCAAACTGCTCACCAACGTTCGACACCTCTTCGGCGCTGACGAGCGCAAGGATGTCCTCGTCGAAAATCTCGGACTTCCGGTCGGCCAGCTCCTTGAAGCGCAGGAAGGCGGCGTTGATCTCGCCCTCGCTGTCCATGGCCACGCCCAGCTCCTGCAGGCGCTGCTTGAAGGCGTTGCGGCCGCTGAGCTTGCCCAGGACGATCTTGTTGGCGGTCCAGCCCACGTCCTCCGCGCGCATGATCTCGTAGGTGTCGCGCGCCTTGAGCACGCCGTCCTGGTGGATGCCCGAGGCGTGCGCGAAGGCATTGGCGCCCACCACCGCCTTGTTGGGCTGCACCACGAAGCCCGTGGTCTGGCTGACCATGCGGCTGGCGGCCACGATGTGCTGGGTGTCGATGCGCAGGTCGAGCCCGAAGTAGTCCTTGCGGGTCTTCACCGCCATGACGACTTCCTCGAGCGAGCAATTGCCCGCGCGCTCGCCCAGGCCGTTGATGGTGCACTCCACCTGGCGCGCGCCGCCGATCTTCACGCCGGCCAGCGAGTTCGCCACGGCCATGCCCAGGTCGTTGTGGCAATGCACCGACCAGATCGCCTTGTCGCTGTTGGGGATGCGCTCGCGCAGCATCTTGATGAAGTTGCCGTAGAGCTCGGGAATGGCGTAGCCGACGGTGTCGGGCACGTTGATGGTGGTGGCGCCCTCGTTGATCACGGTTTCGAGCACGCGGCACAGGAAGTCGGGGTCGCTGCGGTAGCCGTCTTCGGGGCTGAACTCCACGTCGCCGATCTGGTTGCGCGCGAAGCGCACGGCCAGCTTGGCCTGCTCATGCACCTCGTCGGGCGACATGCGCAGCTTCTTTTCCATGTGAAGCGGCGAGGTGGCGATGAAGGTGTGGATCCGCCCGCGGGCCGCGCCCTTCAGGGCCTCGGCCGCGCGCCCGATGTCGCGGTCGTTGGCGCGCGAGAGGCCGCACACCGTCGAATCCTTGATCGCGTTGGCAATCGCCTTCACCGCCTCGAAATCGCCGTTCGAACTGGCCGGAAAACCGGCCTCGATGACATCGACCTTCAGCCGCTCCAGCAGCTTGGCGATGCGCAGCTTCTCGTCGCGCGTCATCGAGGCGCCCGGCGATTGCTCGCCGTCGCGCAGGGTGGTATCGAAAATGATCAGCTGGTCGGTCATCGTGGTTCTCCTTCGTACGCGCCCTTCCTGCGCGTCCGGACCGGACCAGCGCTTCAGCGTCAGGCGACTTCAACCACCGATTGTGCGCTGTGTGCGCCCCGGGCACGCGCACGCTGCACGCCCGAGACGATCGCCTTCAGCGAGGCCGTGACCACGTTCGCGTCCATGCCCACGCCGAAAAGCGTCTGGCTCTCGTCCACGCGCAGCTCCAGGTAGGCCACGGCCTTCGCATCGGCGCCTGCGCCAATGGCGTGCTGGTGGTAATCCATCACTCGAACGGTGTGGCCGGTGGCCTTGCTCAGCGCCTGGGTAAAGGCGTCGATGGGTCCATTGCCGCGACCCTCGATGGCGCGAACTTCACCGTCCCAGACCAGGTCGCCGCGCAGAACCACGGAAGCGTCGGCGCCCTCGCCCTCTTCCTCGATCACGCGCTGCTGGAGGGCTTGCGCCGTTTCGATGCCGTATTCGCGCACGAACAGCTGCCAGAGGTCGGCGGCCGTGAGCTCCTTGCCGGCCACGTCCATCACGCGCTGCACCGACTGCATGAACTCCATCTGCAGGCGGCGCGGCATCTCGATGCCGTATTCGCTCTCGAGCAGGTAGGCCATGCCGCCCTTGCCCGACTGGCTGTTCACGCGGATCACGGCTTCATAGCTGCGGCCCACGTCCTTCGGGTCGATGGGGAGGTACGGAATCTCCCAGATGTCGCCGTCCTTGCGCGCGGCGAAAGCCTTCTTGATCGCGTCCTGGTGCGAGCCCGAGAACGAGGTGTAGACCAGGTCGCCCACGTACGGATGGCGCGGGTGCACCGGGATCTGGTTGCAATGCTCGACCGTGGCGCGGATCTCGTCGATGTTCGAGAAATCGAGCTCTGGCGAGACGCCCTGGGTGTAGAGGTTGAGCGCGACGTTCACGAGGTCGAGGTTGCCGGTACGCTCGCCGTTGCCGAAGAGGCAGCCTTCGATGCGCTCGGCACCGGCCATCAGGGCCAGCTCTCCCGCCGCCGTACCGGTGCCGCGGTCATTGTGCGGATGCACGCACAGCACGATGGAGTCGCGGCGAGCGAGGTTGCGGTGCATCCACTCGATCATGTCGGCGAAGATGTTCGGCGTGGAGTGTTCGACCGTGGTGGGCAGGTTGACGATGCACTTGCGCTCGGGCGTCGGCGCCCAGACTTCGGTCACCGCATCGACCACGCGCTTCGAGAAGTGGACGTCGGTGCCCGAGAACATTTCGGGCGAGTACTGGAAGGTCCACTGCGTGTTCGGCTGCTTGGCGGCCAACGCGTTGAACATGCGGGCGTGGCTGCTGGCGAGCTCGACGATCTGGTCCTCGTCCATGCCGAGCACCACGCGGCGCATCACGGGGGCGACAGCGTTGTAGAGGTGCACGATGGCGCGCGGGGCGCCCTGCAGCGATTCGAAGGTGCGGGCGATGAGATGGTCGCGCGCCTGCGTCAGCACCTGGATCGTCACGTCGTCGGGAATACGGTCTTCCTCGATGAGCTTGCGCACGAAATCGAATTCGATCTGCGAGGCCGAGGGAAAGCCGACTTCGATTTCCTTGAAGCCGATGGCCACGAGAGTTTCGAACATGCGCATCTTGCGCGCGATGTCCATGGGCTCGACCAGGGCCTGGTTGCCATCGCGCAGATCGGTCGACAGCCAGATCGGCGCCTTGGTCAGCACGGCATCGGGCCAGGTACGGTCCTTGAGGCCGATCGGGGCGAATGCGCGATATTTGCTTTGAGGTTGCTTGAGCATGTCGATTTCTCTTAGATGGTTGGTAATCGACCAGCAACCCCAAAAAACAAACGGCCCGTTGCTGGTGCGAACGGGCCGTGGTGAGGGATTTGCGCGTGCGCTACCGTCTCCGCCCGTGAGGGAGGGCTAGTAGGGCCAGCAGCGAAATCTTGGTCATGAGGCTGACGAATGTAGCACAAGCCACGCTCAGTTATGCAAGCCCCGCTCGTCGGGCTCTTCCGTCGAAGTGCTGATCACACTGGCCGGCTGGCCCTTGGCCTTGCGCCACGCATAGACCACGTAGCCGCTCAGGCCATAGACGACGAAGAGCCCGAACAGCACGGTCGGCGGATGGATGTTGATGACGGCGATGCCCAGCGCGATCAGCACGATCACCGCGAAAGGCACGCTCTTCTTCATCTGGATGTCCTTGAAGCTGTAGAACGGCGCGTTGGTGACCATCGTGAGGCCCGCATACAGAGTGAAGGCGAAGGTGACCCAGGTGATCTGCGTCCACGAGAGATAGAGCACCTCGCCGCCGCGCTTGCCCCACTCGTTGACGAGCCAGATGAAGCCCGCCACGAGCGCCGCGGCCGCGGGCGACGGCAGGCCCTGGAACCAGCGCTTGTCGACCACGCCGGTGTTGACGTTGAAGCGCGCGAGCCGCAGCGCCGCGCAGGCGCAGTACACGAAGGCCGCGATCCAGCCCCAGCGGCCCAACCCCTTGAGCGACCATTCGTAGGCGATGAGCGCCGGCGCCGCGCCGAACGACACCATGTCGGACAGCGAATCCATCTGCTCGCCGAACGCGCTCTGCGTGTTGGTCATGCGCGCGACGCGGCCGTCGAGGCTGTCGAGGATCATCGCGGCGAACACGCCGAGCGCCGCAAGGTCGAAGCGCGCGTTCATGGCCATCACGACCGAATAGAAGCCGCCGAACAGCGCCGCCAGCGTGAACAGGTTCGGCAGGATGTAGATGCCCTTGCGGCGCTTGCGCGGCTGCACATCGTCGGGGAGCGTGTCGTCATGCATTGAATTTGCCTCCGTCCCTCATGGGCACTGCGCTGGCAGCTATCCATTCGATAGCATCTTGATCTTTGAGTCGCATGGTTCGCAGTGTAGTTCAGGGGCCGTGGAGCCCCTCGTCAAACAAAAGGGCCACCGCAACGGGTGGCCCTCGGGAAACGGGCGCCGAAGCGCCCTCCTGGCTCGCAGATCAGTTGCGGGTCTGGTCGACCAGCTTGTTCTTCTTGATCCAGGGCATCATCGCACGCAGCTTTTCGCCGACGACTTCGATCTGGTGCTCTGCATTCAGGCGACGGCGGCTGATCAGCGTGGGAGCGCCAGCGGCGTTTTCCAGCACGAAGCTCTTGGCGTATTCGCCGGTCTGGATGTCCTTCAGGACCTGCTTCATGACCTTCTTGGTCTCTTCCGTCACGACGCGCGGGCCGGTGACGTACTCGCCGTACTCGGCATTGTTCGAGATCGAGTAGTTCATGTTGGCGATGCCGCCTTCATAGATCAGGTCGACGATCAGCTTCAGCTCGTGCAGGCATTCGAAGTACGCCATTTCGGGCGCGTAGCCGGCTTCCACCAGCGTTTCGAAGCCGGCCTTGATCAGCTCGACCGTGCCGCCGCACAGAACCGCTTGTTCGCCGAACAGGTCGGTCTCGGTTTCTTCGCGGAAGTTGGTCTCGATGATGCCGGCCTTGCCGCCGCCGTTGGCGGTGGCGTAGCTCAGCGCGAGGTCACGCGCCTTGCCGGTCTTGTCCTGGTGCACGGCCACGAGGTGGGGCACGCCGCCACCCTGGGTGTACGTGCTGCGCACGGTGTGGCCCGGGGCCTTGGGAGCGACCATCCACACGTCGAGGTCGGCGCGCGGCTGCACGAAGCCGTAGTGCACGTTGAAGCCGTGCGCGAACACCAGCGAAGCGCCTTCCTTGATGTTGGGGGCGACGTCGTTCTTGTAGACGTTGGCGATCTGCTCGTCGGGCAGCAGGATCATCACGACGTCGGCGGCCTTCACGGCGTCGGCGACTTCGGCGACCTTCAGGCCGGCCTTCTCGACCTTGGGCCACGAAGCGCCGCCCTTGCGCAGGCCGACCACGACCTTGACGCCGCTGTCGTTCAGGTTCTGCGCGTGCGCATGGCCTTGCGAGCCGTAACCGATGATTGCAACCGTCTTGCCCTTGATGAGGCTCAGGTCAGCGTCCTTGTCGTAATAAACCTTCATGTGTATCTCTCCTAAAAAATCTCGAGCATCCGCGCGAGGATGCACTTCACTCAAAGGCCGGAGGAATTCCGGTCCTTCATTTGCTGGTTGATGGACACGAGGCTGTCGTGGATGCGAAACAGCACGATGAGCAGCTCGCTGTAGATGCGAACGCCGATGGCGCCGAAGATCAGGACCGTGAAGGCCGGCAGGTACTGCCGCTGGTACAGCGCGGCCACCGCCAGCACGAGCACGCCCAGCAGGCCGAGAAAGTAGAGCACCCGGACGATCGCCGGGGTCACCATCCTGTCGAAACCGAGCAGACCTCGCATCACTCTTGCCTCATGTGTGGATGAACGTATGAACTGAGGGCGCCTTCACCCTCCTACACGCGCAGGATGCGCTCGCCGCGCCCGATGCCGCTGGCACCGGTGCGGACAGTCTCGAGGATAGCGCTACGCTCGATCGCTTCCAGGAAAGCGTCGTTCTTGCCATGGTCGCCGGTGAGTTCGATGGTGTAGCTCTTGTCGGTCACGTCGATGATGCGGCCGCGGAAGATTTCCGCCATGCGCATCATCTCCTCGCGCTCCTTGCCAACCGCGCGCACCTTCACCATCATGAGCTCGCGCTCGGTGTAGGCGCCTTCGGTCAGGTCGACGACCTTCACCACTTCGATCAGCCGGTTCAGGTGCTTGGTGATCTGCTCGATCACGTCGTCCGAACCGGTGGTGACGATGGTCATGCGCGAGAGGCTCGCGTCCTCCGTGGGCGCCACCGTGAGCGATTCGATGTTGTAGCCGCGGGCCGAGAACAGGCCCACCACGCGGGAAAGAGCACCCGGCTCGTTTTCCAGCAGCACTGCGATGATGTGTTTCATGTTTGCGTGACTCCTCTTTTCGCCGCCCTCCCCCGTGCACGGTAATGCGCGGGCTTGGCGGGCAATAGATTCGTCAGTAGTAAAGAGTTGAGCGAATGTCCGTTCCGTCGATCGGTCAGAGATCTTCGGAACCCAGCAGCATCTCGGTGATGCCCATGCCGGCCTTCACCATCGGGAACACGTTTTCGGTCGGGTCGGTGCGGAAGTCCATGAACACCGTGCGATCCTTGAGCTTGCGCGCCTCGCGAAGCGCCGGCTCCACGTCTTGTGGACGCTCGATCAGCATGCCGACGTGGCCATAGGCCTCGGCGAGCTTCACGAAGTTGGGCAGCGCATCCATATAGCTGTGGCTGTAGCGGCCGGAGTATTCGATCTCCTGCCACTGGCGCACCATGCCCAGGTAGCGGTTGTTGAGCGAGCAGATCTTGATCGGCGTGTTGTACTGCAGGCAGGTTGAGAGTTCCTGGATGCACATCTGCACCGAGCCTTCGCCGGTGATGGTGAACACTTCCGAATCCGGCTTCGCGAGCTTGATGCCCATGGCGTAGGGAATGCCCACGCCCATGGTGCCCAGGCCGCCAGAATTGATCCAGCGGCGCGGCTCGTCGAAGCGGTAGTACTGGGCCGCCCACATCTGGTGCTGGCCGACGTCCGACGTGATGTACGTGTCGGCGTCCTTGGTCATGTTCCAGAGGGTCTCGACCACGTACTGCGGCTTGATCACGTCCTTGTTGCCGCGGTCGTACTTCAGGCAGTCGCGCGAGCGCCAGGCCTCGATGGTCTTCCACCAGTCGGCCAGAGCACCTGCGTCCGGCTTGGCGGTGCTCTCGCGGATCATCGAGATCAGTTCGGTGAGCACGTCCTTCACGTCGCCGACGATCGGGATGTCGACCTTCACGCGCTTGGAGATGCTCGACGGGTCGATGTCGACGTGGATGATCTTGCGTTCGTTCTGCGCGAAGTGCTTGGGGTTGCCGATCACGCGGTCGTCGAAGCGCGCGCCCACGGCCAGCAGCACGTCGCAGTTCTGCATCGCGTTGTTGGCCTCGATGGTGCCGTGCATGCCCAGCATGCCCAGGAACTTGCGATCGCTCGCCGGATAGGCACCCAGGCCCATCAGCGTGTTGGTGACCGGGTAGCCCAGCATGTCGACCAGCGTGCGCAGTTCGTTGCAGGCGTTGCCCAGCAGCACGCCGCCACCGGTGTAGATGTAGGGGCGCTTGGCGGCCAGCAGGAGCTGCAGCGCCTTGCGGATCTGCCCGCCGTGGCCCTTGCGCACCGGGTTGTACGAGCGCATCTCGACCTTGTCGGGATAGCCTGCGTACGGGACCTTCTTGAACGAGACGTCCTTGGGCACGTCCACCACCACCGGGCCCGGACGGCCACTGCGAGCGATGTGGAAGGCCTTCTTCATCGTCATGGCCAGATCCTTGGGATCCTTGACGAGGAAGTTGTGCTTGACGATGGGGCGGGTGATGCCGACCGTGTCGCATTCCTGGAAGGCGTCGAGGCCGATGGCCGCCGTCGGCACCTGGCCGGAGATGATCACCATCGGGATCGAGTCCATGTACGCCGTCGCGATGCCAGTGACCGCATTGGTCAGGCCGGGACCGGAGGTGACCAGCGCCACGCCGACTTCGCCGGTTGCGCGCGCATAGCCGTCGGCAGCATGAACGGCGGCCTGCTCATGGCGCACCAGCACATGCTGGATGGTGTCCTGCTTGTAGAACGCGTCGTAGATGTAGAGAACCGCGCCGCCCGGATAGCCCCAGACGTACTGGACGCCTTCGGCCTGCAGTGCCTTGACCAGCACTTCGGCGCCCATGAGTTCTTGAGTCGAGTTGCCGGCGCCAGCGGACGCAGCGGCTGCGGAGACGATTTCCGCCTTGGAGATTTCCATGATCAACCTTTGTTTATTTCGGGAACGAAATACCTTGGGTGCCCCTTGCCAACCCTTGTGAGGTCGCGCCAGGACTTGAGGCCAAAGCCATGAGCGGACTGATGTTCCGCCGGACCGTGACCCGTTTGCCTTTTGACTTGCGACCTGGATTATGACATTTCCGGGCGTTCATATTCGCTTCAGCTGCCTTGTAAAGCTACAAAGGCATAATCCGCGGCGATAAACGTAGCGATCGCTAGACCCCATTCCCACGCGGCGCGCCCTGCGCGCCCCCTCTCGCTTGGCCACTGAACAAGAACTCTCCGACTTCCTGAAAAGCGTCGAACGACGCGCTTTCAAGCGCTCGGTCTATCACGTGCGGGATGAAGAAGCGGCCCTCGATATCGTGCAAGACAGCATGATGAAGCTGGCCCAGCACTACGGCGACAAGCCCGCGGCCGAGCTGCCGATGCTGTTCCAGCGCATCCTGTCGAACTGCACGCTCGACTGGTTTCGCCGCCAGAAAACCAGGCGCGCCCTGTTCTCCAATCTCAGCGATTTCGAGTCGGTCGACGAAGACGGAGATTTCGACCTCCTGGAGAACTTCGTCTCGCCCGCCGACTCTAGGGAGTCGGAGAGCGCCGAAGACACGACCCGCCGCGCCCAGATCTTCCGGGAAATCGAGGAGCAGATCGCAGCATTGCCGGGCCGTCAACGCGAGGCTTTCCTGATGCGTTACTGGGAGGAAATGGACGTCGCAGAGACGGCCGCCGCGATGGGCTGCTCCGAGGGCAGCGTCAAAACCCATTGCTCGCGAGCCGTCCACGCTCTGAGCAAGGCGCTCAAGGCCAAGGGAATATCGCTATGAACACTAAGGTTCCAACCTCGATCAACACCGTCGCCGAAGACCAGTTCGGCCAGCGTCTGGCTGCCCGCCTTTCGGCCGGCAATCGCGAGCTGCCGCACGACATCAGCGAACGGCTGCGCGTGGCGCGCGCGCAAGCCGTGGCGGCGCGCAAACAGGCGCCGCAGTTGAGGACCGCGCCTGTGGTGGTGCAGTCGGGCCATACGCTCACCATGGGCGGTGGCTGGTGGACCCGTATTGGCTCGGTAGTGCCATTGATCGCCCTCGTCGCAGGTCTGATCACCATCAGCGTGATGCAGGACGATGACCGCGCCAGCGAACTGGCCGAAGTGGATTCCGCGCTGCTGACGGGCGATCTCCCGCCCGCCGCCTATACCGACCCCGGTTTTGCTCAATTCCTCAAGGCCGAAAACGCCTCCGACTGAATTTCATCGATCGAATGCGACGCCGTTCCACTTCCAGCGCGAACAGCCCCCGCCCGTTGCGCCCGCTTCCGGCGGGCGCAGTCGTTTGGGCAGGTGCGTTCGCTGTCGCGGCCTTCAGCCTGACGCTTGCCTGCGCCCAGCCTCACTCCGAGGCAGCCTCGAAGGCGACCGGAAGCTCCGCCTCGGCCAGCAGCTCGGCGGCGGCCACCAGCCCCAAGGCGGTGTCCACGACCAAGCCGCTCTGGAGCGAACTCACGGCCGAGCAGCAGCAGGCCCTGAAGCCGCTGAATCCCCACTGGAACACGCTGAACGTCGGACAGAAAAGGAAGTGGCTGGCGCTCTCCCGCAATTTCGAGAGCATGTCGGCGGACGACCAGTCCACCCTGCACAGCCGCATGATCGAATGGGCAGCCCTGAGCAACCAGCAGCGCGCCCAGGCTCGCCTGAACTTCGCGGAAGTCAAGCGCATTCCGGCCGATGAGCGCAAGGTCAAGTGGGAGCAGTATCAGGCGCTGAGCGAGGAAGAAAAGCGCAAGCTCGCCGAACGCGCTCCGGCGAAACCACGCGGCGCCGCAATTCCCGCGCGACCGATCTCGTCCCAGAAGCTCGTGCCGGTGCCTGCAATCACTCCCGGCGGGCAACACACCCCCCGCATCCTGCTGGCTCCGCCTCCCACACCTGCCACCACGCCAGCCACGACCGTACTTGTGGCGTCGCCGCCGGAACGTGCTCCTGCAGCGGCAACGACAACGCCGGCGGTTTCCATAGTGCCGATCGCACCCGCCCCATCCAGCGCCGCGGTTCCGCCGGTTCCCGCCGAAGCCCAGGTGCCGGCGCCGTCGTCGGCAGCCGAGCAGCCGTCCTCCTCTGCTCCCTGACCGCAAGGCTTCGATGGTTTCCAGCTCTCCCGAAGCCTCGGGCTCCGACCAGCCCGCCTTGCCCACTTCTGCTGCAACCAGTGCTCCTGTTTCGATAGTGCCCGGCCTCTGGCGCCGCATGGCCTGCTGGCTCTACGAGGGCATGCTGCTGTTCGCGGTGGTGTTCGTCTCGGGCTGGCTCTTCAGTACGCTGGGCCAGATGCGCGACGCCATGGATTCGCGGCGCCATCTGTTCCAGGCTTTTCTTTTCGTGGTTTTCGGCGTGTACTTCGTCTGGTTCTGGGCCAAGGGCCAGACCCTCGCCATGAAAACCTGGAACATCCGCATCGTCGACGTGCACGGCCAGCCCATCAGCCAGCGCCGGGCGCTCGCGCGCTATCTGCTGAGCTGGGTCTGGTTCCTGCCGCCGCTGGCCGCCATTGCGCCCTTCAAGCTGTCGGGCGGCGAATCGACCGTGCTGATCTTCGGCTGGGTGGCCGTCTGGGCCCTGCTGGCACGCTTTCACCCCGACCGCCAGTTCTGGCACGACGCCTGGGCCGGTACACGGCTCATCACCTCCAAACCGATGAGCCGCCGATGAGTGCCGTGCCAAAGCTTCCCGATCCCGCCGTCAACCCACAGAAGGCCCGCAAGGGCTTCGAGCGCGTCTGGCACGCCACGCTGATTTCGCTGCACGGCCTGCGTGCCGGCTGGAGCGAGCCCGCGTTCCGGCAGGAAGCCATCCTGTCGATCGCGATGATTCCGGCCTCCTTCTGGCTGGGGCGCAGCTGGGTCGAAGTGGCACTGCTCGCGGGCAGCGCCATCCTCGTGATGATCGTGGAGCTGCTCAACACCGCCGTGGAAGCCGCCATCGACCGCATCGGACCCGAATGGCACGACCTCTCCAAGCGCGCCAAGGACATGGGCAGCGCCGCCGTGCTGCTGTCGCTCACGCTGTGCGGTGGCATCTGGGTGGCTGCGCTATGGCAGCGCTTCATGTCATGAGAAGGCCCACCGCCTGCGGCATGATGGCGGGATGACTCCTGAATTTTCGATCTGTGTGTACTGCGGCTCGCGTCCCGGCGAGCGCCCTGAATTCACTCAAGCCGCGCAGGCGGTCGGCCAATGGATCGGCCAGCGTCGCGGCCAATTGGTCTACGGCGGCGGCCGCACCGGGCTGATGGGCACGGTGGCCGAGGCCACCCGCCAGGCCGGCGGCCGCGTCGTCGGCATCATTCCCAAGGCGCTGGTCGACAAGGAACTGGCCAACCCCCTGTGCGACGAGCTGCATGTGGTCGACACCATGCACGAGCGCAAGGCCATGATGGGCGAGCGCGCCGACGCCTTCATCGCCCTTGCAGGCGGCATCGGCACCTTCGAGGAACTGTTCGAGATCTGGACCTGGCGCCAGCTCGGCTACCACGACAAGCCCACCGGCATCCTCAACACCGCCGGCTACTACGACGGCCTGCTGAGCTTCCTGGCGCACAGCGTGCGCGAGGGCTTCATGGGCGAGTGGCAGATGGGCCTGATCCGCACCGGCACCGACGTGCCCGAACTGCTCACCGCGCTGCGCGCCGAGGTGCCGCTGCACCCGCGCGAGGACAGGCTCTCGGAAAACCTCTGATACGCCCCAATGAAAGCCCCGCAAGCGGGGCTTTCCTGCGCTTAGACAGCGTTTTCGTTCTCTTCGCCGGTACGGATGCGCACGATGCGCTCCACGCCGGTTACGAAGATCTTCCCGTCGCCGATCTTCCCGGTGCGCGCGGAATTGACGATGGCCTCGATGCAGCGCTCCACGTCAGCCTCGTTGACGACCACTTCGACCTTCATCTTGGGCAGGAAGTCGACCACGTACTCGGCACCACGGTAGAGCTCGGTATGCCCCTTCTGGCGGCCGAAGCCCTTGACTTCGGTCACGGTCAGGCCGGTGACGCCCACTTCGGCCAAGGCCTCGCGCACGTCCTCGAGCTTGAAGGGTTTGACGATGGCGGTGATCTGCTTCATGGTTTTTGTGCTCCGGCGGTTTCGTTGAATTTGCTGGTGATAGGGTAACGCCAATCCTTGCCGAAGCTTCGATGGGTGACCCGGATGCCTACGGGCGCCTGGCGCCGCTTGTATTCGTTGATCTTGATCAGCCGCGCGACCCGCTCGACCACCGCGCGCTCGTAGCCGGCCGAAATGATCTCGTCGATGCCCTCGTCGTCCTGCATGTAGCGTGCCAGGATTCCATCGAGGATGTCGTAGGGCGGGAGGCTGTCCTGATCGGTCTGGTCGGGCCGAAGCTCGGCGCTCGGGGGCCGCGTGATGATCCGCTCGGGAATCGGCTCGCTGCCCGTGCCGTACGGATCGTGGGCGTTGCGCCAGCGCGCCAGCGCGAACACCGTGGTCTTGAGCAGGTCCTTGATGACCGCGAAGCCGCCCGCCATGTCGCCGTACAGCGTGCAGTAGCCGGTGGCCATCTCGCTCTTGTTGCCGGTGGTGAGCACGATGGAGCCGAACTTGTTCGACAGCCCCATCAGCAGCGTGCCGCGGATGCGGGCCTGGATGTTCTCCTCGGCCGTGTCCTCGGGCCGGCCCTTGAACTCCTCGGCCAGCGCACCCTTGAAAGACTCGAAGGTATGCCTGATGGAAATCTCGTCGTAGCGCACGCCCAGCCGGGCAGCCATGTCGCGCGCGTCGATCCAGCTGATGTCGGCGGTGTAAGGCGAAGGCATCATCACCGCGCGGACCTTGTCCTTGCCAAGCGCATCGACCGCGATGGCGAGCACCAAGGCGGAATCGATGCCGCCCGAAAGCCCCAGGATGGCGCCCGGAAAGCCGTTCTTGCCGATGTAGTCGCGCACGCCGAGCACCAGCGCGTCCCAGAGCTGGGCTTCGGCGTCGCGCGGCGGCGCCACGGCAGCCGGATCGGCCACGAAGCTCACGCCGCCCTGCGACTTGCGCTCAAGCTGCGCGAAAACCAGCTTCTCGCGGAAGCTCTCGGCCTGCATCGCGGTGGATCCGTCGGCCTGCAGCGCGAAGGAGGCACCGTCGAACACCACCTCGTCCTGCCCGCCGACCAGATGCGCATAGACCAGCGGCAGCCCCACCGCGCGCGCCCGGTCGGCCATGCGCGCGACGCGCTCGCCTTCCTTGCCCACGTGATAGGGCGAGGCATTGATCACCGCCACCACCTCCGCACCACTTTCGCGCGCAAGTTCGGCCGGCTGGTCGAACCAGGCGTCCTCGCAGATCAGCAGGCCGACCGAGACGCCCTCCACGTCGAACACGCAGGTGCCCTGCCCCGGCGTGAAGTAGCGGCGCTCGTCGAACACCTGGTAGTTGGGCAGCTCGCGCTTGGCGTAGGTTTCGAGAATGCGGCCTTCCTTGATGACGCTGGCCGCGTTGTGGCGCATCTGCACCGCCACCGAACGGCTGCGCAGGCTGCCGCCGGTCGGATGCCCCACCACCACGACCATGTCTTTGAGGTCGGCCAGAGCGGCGGCAATGCCTTTCACGGCATCATCACAGGCTTCGGTGAAGGCGGGGCGCAGGAACAGGTCCTCGGCCGCGTAGCCGGCAATCGAGAGTTCGGGCGTCAGCAAGAGGCGCGCACCCTGGGCATGGGCATCGCGTGCGGCATCGACGATCTTTTTCGCGTTGCCGGCGAGGTCGCCCACCACAAAATTGAGTTGCGCGATGGCGAGCTTGAGCGTCATACAGAAGGAAGAAAAAGGCTTGAACGATTATGTCATTCGGGTTCTGCCGTCTCCGTCGGACGTGAGCCCGGAAGCATGGAATGCGCTGCTGGCCGCCGAGGCCGAGCCATCGCCCTTCATGCGCCACGAATACCTCTCGGCCCTGAGCGACAGCCGCAGCGCCACGCCCGAGAGCGGCTGGATGCCGCAGTTCGTCACGCTGTGGCAAGGCGAGCAGTTGCAGGCAGCGTGCCCGCTCTACGTCAAGGACCATTCCTACGGCGAATACGTCTTCGACTGGGCCTGGGCCAACGCCTATGAGCAGCATGGGCTCGCGTACTACCCGAAGGCGGTGGTGGCGGTGCCCTTCACGCCAGTGCCCGGCGCACGGCTGCTGGCGCGCGACGCGGAAAGCCGCACTCTGCTGGTGCAGGGCCTCGTCGCGCTGTGCAAGCAGCTGGAGCTGTCGTCGCTGCACCTTCTTTTCGGGGCGGATGCGGACATCGCCGCATGCACCGAGTCCGGTCTCATGCTGCGCAATACCGTCCAGTTCCATTGGACCAACGCCCAGTACGCCGACTTCGACGCCTTCCTCGCCAGCCTCTCCCACGACAAGCGCAAGAAGATCCGCCAGGAGCGCCGCAAGGTCACCGATGCCGGCGTGAGCTTCCGCTGGTCGCGCGGCGCGGACATCAGCAAGGCCGACTGGGACTTCTTCTACCGCTGCTACGAGCGCACCTACCGCGAGCACGGCAACCCGCCCTACCTCACGCGCGACTTCTTCCGGCGCATGGCCGACACGATGCCCGAGGCCTGGCTGCTCTTCATCGCCGAGCGCGGCGGCAAGCCCATGGCGAGCAGCCTGATCGCGCTCTCGACGGAGCCCGACAGGCCACTGGTGGCCTACGGCCGCTACTGGGGCGCTATGGAGCGCGTCGACTGCCTGCACTTCGAGGCCTGCTACTACCAGCCGCTGGCCTGGTGCATCGAGCATGGCGCGCAGCGCTTCGAGGGCGGCGCACAGGGCGAGCACAAGATGGCACGCGCGCTGATGCCGGTGAAGACCACCAGCGCCCACTGGCTGGCGCATCCGTCCTTCGCCGACGCGGTGGAGCGCTTTCTCGAACGCGAGGGCGCGGGCATCGAGAACTACATGGACCACCTGGGCGAGCGCAGCCCCTTCAAGTCAGTCTGAGTGCCATTCGGGACTGCTATAAAAGCGCCCGACATCCACAACAACTCAGAGAGAAATCGATGCCATTCCTGGGACTGGGCCTGCACGTCCTCATTGCGCTGTTCTTCGCCGTGCATGCGATGCGCCACGGCAAGCAGATGTACTGGCTGCTCATCCTCTTCAGCTTTCCGCTGCTCGGCAGCATCGTGTACTTCGTGGTCGAGTACCTGCCCGCCTCGCGCATGCAGCGCACCGCCGGCAAGGTGGCGAACGCGGCCATCGGCTTCATCGACCCCGAGCGCGAGTACCGCGCCGCTTCCGAAGCCTACGACCTCGCTCCCACCGCCCAGAACAAGCTGCGCCTCGCCAAGGCCGCGCTCGACAAGGGCCAGGCCGCCGATGCCGTCGGCCACTACCGCGATGCACTGAAGGGCCCGCTGGCCTCCGACCCCGAGCTGCAGTTCGGCCTGGCCAGCGCCCTGCTCGCCGCAGGCGGAGCCACGGCCGGGAGCGACGCCCTGCAGGCGCTGCAGACGCTGCGCTCCACGCGCGATGACTATCGCAAGGACGAAGTGGCAGTGCTCACCGCACGCGCCCTCGCCGCCAACGGCCAGCAGGCCGAAGCACGCGCAGCCTTCGAAGACGCGCTCAGCCGCTACAACACCGTCGAGGCCCGCGCCCGCTACATCGCATGGCTCGCCCAGCAAGGCGATGCCGCCGGCGCGCAGCGCCAGTGGGACGAGCTCCAGCAGGCCGCGCGCCACTGGAACTCGCACGCACGCTCGGTCAATCGCGAATGGATGCGGCTGGCCGGCGACGCGGTTCGCGGCTGACACGCTTGCCTCTCTGCCCAAGGGCATATCGCCCTTGTCCTTTTGGCACATCGACGGCGCTCCGCGTCTCTCCTAGCATCGGCTTCGAGGAGAGAACCCAGCATGCAGACATTCACACGCCAGGCCGTCGCGGCACTGTGCTTCATGGCGGCCGGCCCGTGGGCCATGGCCGCCAGCTTCGACTGCGCCAAGGCCGGCAATGCCACCGAGAAGGCCATCTGCGCCGACCCCGGCCTGTCGCGGCAGGACGAAGCAATGGCGGCTCTCTACAAGCGGCAGGTCGAGATGCCCGGCACCGGCCAGTGGCCCACCCTCCTGAAACGCGACCAGCGCGACTGGATCGCGGTTCGCAACCGCGAATGCAAGGGCAACGCCGAGTGCCTGAAGCAGGATTACGAACGGCGCATCAGCTACCTGAGCCACCCTCTGCTGCAATGGATGGGCCGTTACGTGGAGGGCCGGTGCCCGAAGGACGGCCGCTTCCTCGATGTGACGCCCGGTTCGAGCGGCATGCTTGATATCGAGCTCTACATCTGCCCCGATCCACGCGGCAACATGCTGCTGCAGGGCAAGAACGTGCTCGACGGGCAGCGGCGCCTCGTGGTACGGGAGGCCGGGGGCTGCACCCGCACGCTCCAGTTCGACACCGACCGCGTCACCGTCTCCGACGGGCCGGGCTGCGCGCCGTCGCTCGCCGGCAGCTTCGCGCGCGACCCGCGGCGCTCGCCCTTCCTGAACGAATAGGCGAGCTTCTTACTTCCGGATTCCTACTTCTTGTAGTTGGCGACGCCGTCCAGGATTTCCTTCTTCGCCGAATCGATGCCTTCCCAGCCCAGCACCTTGACCCACTTGCCGGCTTCCAGGTCCTTGTAGTGCTCGAAGAAGTGGCTGATGGCCTTCAGGCGCATCGGGTTCACGTCGTCCACCGACTTCCAGTGGCTGTAGATGGGCAGCACCTTGTCGGTGGGCACGGCGAGCACCTTGCCGTCGACGCCGGCTTCGTCTTCCATCATCAGGATGCCCAGGGGGCGGCACGGCACCACCACGCCCGGCAGCAGGGGGTACGGCGCGATCACCAGCACGTCGACCGGGTCGCCGTCGCCCGACAGGGTCTGCGGCACGTAGCCGTAGTTGGCGGGGTAGTACATGGCCGTCGTCATGAAGCGGTCGACGAAGATCGCGCCCGATTCCTTGTCCACCTCGTACTTGATCGGGTCGGCGTTCATCGGGATTTCGATCACGACGTTGAAGGCATCGGGCAGGTTCTTGCCGGGGGAAACTTTGTCGAAGGACATGACGTTTTTCGAGTAGTTGAAAAGTATGAGAGGGACGGGGACAAACCCTGAGTTTACTTTCCGTGTCACCGGCCGGTCGCACATGCATCTGTTTTTGCCTGTAAATTGCAACCGTTGGCCAATCGGCTCCTCACCCCCGGTGCAGCGAGCTTCGAGGAAGCAACGCGGCGGAAAACATGGTCCCGTACGCGTTGCACGCAAAGGGCCCGTGCTGTCCGTCTCCACTAGTCACAACGAACGAATGGAGAAGCAAAGCATGATCGGCAACACCCCCCTGATACTGGCCATCGTCTGCGGTCTCGTGGCCGTGGCCTACGGTTTCTGGGCCCGAAGTTGGATTCTCGCGAAGGACGCGGGCAACGCCCGCATGCAGGAGATCGCGGCGGCCATCCAGGCCGGCGCATCGGCCTACCTTGCCAAGCAGTACAGCACCATCGCCATCGTGGGCGTGGTGCTCGCCATCCTGATCGCCGTGTTCCTCGACCTCACCACCGCGGTCGGCTTCATCGTGGGCGCGGTGCTCTCCGGCGCCTGCGGCTTCATCGGCATGAACGTCTCGGTGCGCGCCAACGTGCGCACCGCGCAGGCGGCCACGCATGGCATCGGCCCGGCGCTGGACGTCGCGTTCCGCGGCGGCGCCATCACCGGCATGCTGGTGGTGGGCCTGGGCCTGCTGGGCGTGTCGGCCTTCTACTGGGTCTTGATCGGCAGCAGCACGCCGGCAGCGGGCCACAGCCTCGCTGCCACCCTCAATCCGCTGATCGGCTTCGCCTTCGGCTCCTCGCTGATCTCGATCTTCGCGCGGCTGGGCGGCGGCATCTTCACCAAGGGCGCCGACGTCGGCGCCGACCTGGTGGGCAAGGTGGAAGCCGGCATCCCGGAGGACGATCCGCGCAACCCCGCCGTGATCGCCGACAACGTGGGCGACAACGTCGGCGACTGCGCCGGCATGGCGGCCGACCTGTTCGAAACCTACGCCGTGACGCTCATCGCCACCATGGTGCTGGGCGCGCTGATGGTCGCGGCGGCGCCCACCAACGCGGTGCTGTATCCGCTCGCGCTGGGCGGCGTGTCGATCATCGCGTCGATCATCGGCTGCTTCTTCGTGAAGGCCTCGCCGGGCATGGTCAACGTGATGCCGGCGCTCTACAAGGGGCTGGCGGTGTCGGGCATCCTGTCGCTGATCGCCTTCTGGTTCGTCACCAACTGGCTGATTCCCGACAACGCCATCGCCGCCAGCGGCAGCCAGTTGAAGCTCTTCGGCGCCTGCTTCGTCGGCCTCGCGCTGACGGCCGCACTGGTGTGGATCACCGAGTACTACACCGGCACGCAGTACAAGCCCGTGCAGCACATCGCGCAGGCCTCGACCACCGGCCACGGCACCAACATCATCGCGGGCCTGGGCGTGTCGATGCGCTCCACCGCCTGGCCGGTGATCTTCGTCTGTATCGCGATCCTGGCCGCCTACTCGCTGGCTGGCCTGTATGGCATCGCCGTGGCCGCCACGTCGATGCTGAGCATGGCCGGCATCGTGGTGGCGCTGGACGCCTACGGCCCCATCACCGACAACGCCGGCGGCATCGCCGAGATGAGCGAGCTGCCCGACAGCGTGCGCGCCGTGACCGACCCGCTCGACGCGGTGGGCAACACCACCAAGGCGGTGACCAAGGGCTACGCCATCGGCTCGGCGGGCCTTGCGTCGCTGGTGCTCTTCGCCGACTACACGCACAAGCTGGAGAGCTTCGGGCTGAACATCAGCTTCAACCTGAGCGACCCGATGGTGATCGTCGGCCTCTTCATCGGGGGGCTGATTCCCTACCTGTTCGGCGCGATGGCCATGGAGGCCGTGGGCCGCGCGGCCGGCGCGGTGGTGGAGGAAGTGCGGCGCCAGTTCCGCGACATCCCCGGCATCATGGAAGGCACCGGCAAGCCCGAGTACGGCAAGGCCGTTGGCATGCTGACCGGCGCGGCCATCAAGGAAATGATGATCCCCTCGCTGCTGCCGGTGCTGGTGCCGATCGTCGTCGGCCTGGTGCTGGGGCCCAAGGCGCTGGGCGGGCTGCTGATGGGCACCATCGTCACCGGCCTGTTCGTCGCCATCAGCATGTGCACGGGCGGCGGCGCCTGGGACAACGCCAAGAAGTACATCGAGGACGGCCACTTCGGCGGCAAGGGCAGCGAGACGCACAAGGCCGCCGTCACCGGCGACACCGTGGGCGACCCCTACAAGGACACGGCCGGCCCGGCGGTGAACCCGCTGATCAAGATCATCAACATCGTGGCGCTGCTCATCGTGCCGCTGGTGGTGAAGTTCCATGCGGGCGATGCGGCTGCCGCAGCTCCGGCGAAGGTCGAGACACCGCCCGCCGCGGTGGCGCCGGCGGCCACGGCTCCAACGACGCCTGCCGCGGTGGTTGCATCGGGCGCGGTATCGGCCGCCGAGGCCGCCGCGGTGAAGGTGGAGAACGGCGTCGTGAAGTTCTACTTCGCGAGCGCCAGCTCCGAAGTGGCGCCGAACGCCAAGGAGGCCCTGGCCGACGTCATCAAGGCCGTGCAGAGCGGCAGCACCGTGCTCGTAAGCGGCTACCACGACGCCAGCGGCGATCCGGCGAGAAACGCCGAACTCGCCAAGCAGCGCGCGATGGCCGTGAGCGATGCGCTCAAGGCAGCCGGCGCTCCCGCCGACAAGATCGAGCTGGCCAAGCCCGAGCAGTCGCAGGCCGACGGCCCTGCTGCGGAGGCACGCCGCGTCGAAGTCAAAGTAAAGTCCTGAGAATGCCCACACCCGAACGACTCGAATCATTCATCGCCGCCGTCGAAGGCGGCGCGCATGCCAAGGCCATCGAGGACTACTACACCGAAGATGCCACCATGCGCGAGAACCAGGCCGAGCCCCGGCGCGGCCGCAGCACGCTGGTGGCGCAGGAAACCGCCGTGCTCGACCGCACCGAAACGGTGGTCTCCACCTGCGTGCGGCCGGTGCTGGTGAACGGCGACCACGTGGCGATCCACTGGATCTTCGAGTTCACGTTCAAGGGCGGCGGCAGGATGCGCATGGAAGAAATCGCCTGGCAGCGCTGGGAAGGCGACCGCATCGCCGAAGAGCAGTTCTTCTACGACCCCGCGCAGCGAAAGCCGGGCTGACCAGCGCTTTCTTCGCGCGACCCACCGCCATGGCGCTGCTGGCAGCCTCCTAGCCCCATGCGATACCTCCAGGCACTGTTCGCCGGCACCTGGGCCATCGCCCGGGCCGAGCTGGCGATCGTGCAGCGCTTTCCGCGCATCCTGCTGGCCGTGGTGGCGGTCGGCGTGGTGCCTGCGATCTATGCGCTGATCTATCTCTCAAGCGTGTGGGATCCGGCCGGCCACACGGCCGACCTGCCCGCCGCCATCGTCAACCAGGACCAGGGCGTGACCTACATGTCGCGCACGGTCAACGTGGGCGACGAGCTCACGCACACCCTGCTCGACAAGCGCGCCTTCGGCTTCCGCACGATGACCGACGCCGAGGCCGCGCGCGCCGAGGTGCGGCGCGGCACGCTGGCCTTCGCGCTGCTGATCCCGCCCGACTTCAGCGCCAACGCGGTGCCCGGCACGCAGCGCGGCGCGGGGCAGATCGTGGTCTACACCTCCGAGGGCAACAACTACAGCTCGGCCGGCCTGGCGCGGCGCTTCGCGGGCGAGCTGGGGCACCAGGTCAACGAGATGCTCAACGAGCAGCGCTGGGGGCTGGTGCTTAGCGCAGCGTCCGGCTCGCAGGCGCGGCTCGACAAGCTCAAGCAAGCCCTGCTGGAACTGCGCGACGGCAGCCAGACGCTGGCCAGTGGCGCCGCCCAGTACAGTGCGGCCGCGCAGCAGCTGGGCAGCGGATTCAAGCAGCTCAACGGCGGCATCCGCACCATCGAGTCGAAGCTGCCGGCCGATGCCGACCTGCGAGCGCTCAAGGCCGGCTCGCAGCAGCTCGCGTCGGGCCAGCGCGAACTTGGCAGCGGGCTCGCGCAGATCGGCGACGGGCTCGAGCAGCTCGAAGGCGGCGCCGGCCAGCTAGGCGACGGCGCGCGCAGGATGCAGAAGGACACCGCCGACATCCCCTTCGTGGGCGATCGCATCGCCAAGGGCGCGGGCGAGCTCGCCGCCGGCGCCGACAAGCTTCGCGGCGGCATCGAGCAGGCGCAGGCCGCCATGACGAAGGCGCAGGACGGCAGCCACAAGCTCGCGACCGGCGCGACGGCCCTCGACGGCGGCGTGGGCAAGCTCACCGACGGCATGACGGCGCTCGCCGCCGGCATCCACACCATGTCCGGCAAGCTGCCGCCCGACCGCAAGCTCGACGAATTCGTGCAGGGCGGCGCGCAGCTCGCCCAGGGCGCGGAGCGCCTGTCGACCGGCGTGCGCACCATCGAGGCCGCCCTGCCCGCTTCGATCACCCGCATCCAGGGCAGCGCCTCGGGGCTGGCCGACTCGGTCGAGCCCAAGGTGGAAGTGGTGGCGCCGGTGGCCAACAACGGCAGCGCCTTCGTGCCCAACATGGTGTCGGTGGCGCTGTGGATCGGCGCGGTGATGGCGGGCTACCTGTTCAACATCCGCATCGTGCTGTCGGAGCACAGCCACTATCCGAAGCTCGCGAAGACGCTGGGCAAGATCACCATGCCGGCGCTCATCGTGCTGCTGCAGGTGGCGCTGGTACTGGCGACGCTGGTCGGCGTGCTGCAGGTGCAGGCGCCCGACGTACCCGCGCTGGCGTTGACGATGGCGCTGGCCTCGCTGGTGTTCCTGGTGGTGCTGTTCGCGATCCTGCATGTGTTCGGCGACTTCGGCCGCATCCTCACCGTGCTGCTGCTCACGCTGCAGCTGTCGGCCGGCGGCGGAGTGCTGCCGGTAGAGCTTTCGGCCGGCTTTTTCCGCGACGTGCACGGCTGGCTGCCCTTCAGCTGGGTGGTGCAGGCCTTCCGCGCCGTGATGTTCGGCGCGTTCGACAACGGCTGGGCGCATGCCTGCGGGGCTGTGCTGCTGTCGGGTGCGGTGGCCGTCGGGCTGATGGCGCTCTTCGGCAAGTGGAACGAAGTGCTGCCGGCGGACTACAAGCCGACGATCCAGGTCTAGGCACGGCCATGTGACATCGATGATGTAACATTCAATCCGTCACATGAACACGCCAGCCGTCACCGATGCCGCCGAGGAACTCTCCATCGAGGAGCTGGCGGCGCGCACCGGCGTGACGGTGCGCAACATCCGCGCCTACACCACCGCCGGCCTGCTGCCGCCGCCCAGGCTGCGCGGCCGGCTCGGCCTGTACGGCGAAGAGCATGCACAGCGCCTCGCGCTGATCCGCGAACTGCGCGACCAGGGTTTCGGCATCGAGGCCATCCGCCGCATCTTCGGCCGCGCGCCGGCCTCCGCCTGGCGCGACCTGGTGGCCGTGGCCCGCTCCGTTTCGGGCAGCCTCTTCGCCGAAGAAACACCGGTGGTGGTCTCGGCCGACGCGCTGGCCGCCAAGTGGAAGGGCCAGATGACGCCCGCCCTGCTTGCCCGCGCCACCAAGGCCGGCCTCATGCGCGAGCTGCCCGACGGCCAGGTGCAGATGCTCAGCCCCGCGCTCGGCCAGATCGCCGAACAGCTCGCCGCGCTCGGCCTTCCGCTGGAGGAAGCGATCAGCATGCAGGAAACCATGGCCCGCACGCTGCGCACCGTGGCGCGCCACTGGCTGCGCACGCTGGCCGACAACCTGCTGAGCGGCGACGCCATCGAGGCCGGGCGAACCGCCCAACTGCTCGAACAGGCCCGAGGGCTCGCCACCGGCGCGGTGCAGGCCGCGTTCCCCGTGATCCTGCAGCAGGAGCTCGACGCCCTGCTGCGCCGCAAGGCCAGCTGAAACGATGACGACACGAACCCGCCACGCCACTCGCCCCTTCCTGCCGAGCCTGCTGCCGGCGCTGCCGGCGCTGCTGGTGCTGTGCAGCCCGGCCTTCGCACAGACCCAGCCGCAAGCCGGCCGCGACGACGCTCTCTCCCTCAGCTTCGACGCCGCGCGCGCCCGCATGATCGACCGCTCCGACAAGCTGGCCGCCGCCCGCGCGGCCGTCGACGCCAAGGAACTGCAGAGCCAGGGCCTCAAGGGCCTGGGCGGCCCGTCGATCAGCGTCTCGGGGCTGGCCTATGCCTACAACGCAAACCTGAATCTCGACCTCGACCCGCTCAACCAGAAGCTCGGGCAACTCGGCTCCTCGCTGCCGACCTCCATCCAGAGCGTGATCGCGCGGGTGCCGATTCCGCAGCTGCCCAACAGCTACACGCTCAACCGCCACGACACCGGCGCCAACGCGTCGATCTCGGCCGTGTGGCCGCTCTACGTGGGCGGCGCGACGGACGCGGTGCGCGGCTTCGTATCGGCCCAGACGCGCGAGGCGCAGGCCGATGCCGAACAGGCCGGTCACGAGGTCGATACCCTGCTCGTGCAGCGCTACTTCGGCGCGCAGCTCGCACGCCGCGCTGCCGCCCTGCGCCTGCAGGCCGAGCGCACCATCGCCCAGCACGACTCGGCGGCGCAGAAGATGCTGGCGGCCGGCGTGATCTCGCGCGTCGAGCGGCTGCAGGCGAGCGCCGCGTATGAAGAAGCGCGCCGCAACGCGCGCAAGGCCGAGAACGACGCAGCGCTCGCGTCCGTCGCGCTGGCCCGCACGGTGCGCGCCGACGGCAGCGTGGCGCCCCAGACGCCGCTCTTTCTCATCAGCACGCCGATCGAGCCGCTGAACTACTTCATCGACTCGGCGCTCACGCGGCACCCGGGTCTCGACAAGGTCGCGGCCAAGAAATCGCAGGCCGAGCAGTTGCACGAAGGCGAAGAGGCGCTGCGCCGGCCGCAGGTGATCGCCTTCGGCACGCGCGAGCTCAAGAGCGGCAATGCGGACTGGGTTGCCGGCGTCGGCGTGCGCTGGACGCTGTACGACTCAGTCGACCGCGACAAGCTCTCGGCCGCCTCGCTCAAGCAGGTAGAACAGGCCGAACGCACCGACGCGCAGGCGCGCAGCGACATCTCGCTGCTGGTCGAGCGCAACTGGCGCGCACTGGAGAACGCGCGGCGCCAGTACCTGGAGATGAAGGCTTCGGTCGAGCTGGCCCAGGAGGTCGTGAAGCTGCGCACCGCCGGCCTGCGCGAGGGCACGAGCACCACGCTCGACCTGATCGACGCCGAGACCAACCAGGCCAAGGTGCTGACCGAACGCGCGCAAGCCGCCAACGACTACGTGCAGGCGCTCGCGCAGCTGCTCGAGAGCGCGGGGCTTTCCGAGAAGTTTTCCGACTACATCGCGCGTGCCGACGTGAAGGTGAATTGATGATGAGTGCCAAGACCCGAAAACTGATCGCGATCTTTGCCGCCCTGCTCGTGCTGGCGCTGCTCGTCTGGGGTTTCTGGCGCGCGTCGCGGCCCGCGCCGGAAGTGTTCCAGGGCCAGATGGAGGCGCGCGAGACCGACGTCGCCGGCAAGGTGACGGCGCGCATCGCCGAGGTGCCGGTGAAGGAAGGCGACCGCATCCAGGCCGGCACCGTGCTGGTGCGAATGGACAGCCCCGAGGTGCGTGCCAAGCTCGCACAGGCCACCGCCGCCGAACAGGCCGCGCAGGCCGTCGCCGAGAAGGCGCAGAACGGCGCCCGCCCGCAGGAAGTGGAAAT
The DNA here is from genome assembly GCF_056867935.1 of Variovorax sp. TLI9-5A. NCBI lineage: Bacteria > Pseudomonadati > Pseudomonadota > Betaproteobacteria > Burkholderiales > Comamonadaceae > Variovorax > Variovorax sp. TLI9-5A. Next base: position 4,049,747 of record NZ_CP200310.1, read on the forward strand.
GGCGCGCATGCAGTGGCAGCGCGCCGAAACCGCTGCGCAGCTCGCGCAAACCTCGTTCCGCCGCGTCGACGGACTGGCGCGCGACGGCCTGGTGGCCGACCAGAAGCGCGACGAAGCCGAGGCCAACTGGAAGGCTTCGCGCGACGCAGCCATCGCGGCCAAGGCGCAGTACGACATGGCGCGCACCGGCGCCCGCCCCGAGGACAAGGCCGCAGCCAGCGCGCAGGCCCGCCAGGTCGCCGGCGTGGTGGCCGAGGCCGAAGCCGCCAAGGCCGAGACCGAGCTGCGCAGCCCCGTGGCTGGCGAAGTGGCCAAGGTGCTGGCGAAGGTCGGCGAGCTTTCGCCGCAGGGCGTGGCGGTGGTCACGGTGGTCGACCTGAGCGACCAATGGGTGGTGCTGAACGTGCGCGAAGACCGGCTCTCCCGCTTCGCGCTGGGCGACGAGTTCGACGCGCACCTGCCCGCGCTGCCCGAGGGCAAGCGCACGGCCCGCTTCAAGGTCTACTACAGCGCCGTGCTGCCCGACTTCGCGACGTGGCGCGCCACGCGCGGCGGCACCGGCTTCGACGTGCGCACCTTCGAGGTCCGCGCGCGGCCGCTCAAGCCCATCGACGGCGCGCGGCCCGGCATGAGCGTGCTGGTGGACTGACGCGGTTGCACGGATTTCCGCGATGAGCCTCCGCGGCTTCTCCACCGCCAGCGCCAGGCGCGAGTTCGCGCTGCTGCGCACGCGCCCGTGGGACCTCGCGATGATCTCGTGGGTGCCGCTGCTCGGGGTGTTCCTGATCTGGTGGATCTTCTCGGCCGGCCTGCCCGAGCGACTGCCGATCGGCGTGCTCGACCAGGACCACTCCTCGCTCTCGCGGCAGGTGGTGCGTTTTCTCGACGCCACGCCCGGCCTGCGCGTGGCGCAGCGCTACAGCGACGAAGGCGAGATGGCGCGCGCACTGACCAGCGGCGCCGTCGACGCGGCAGTGCAGCTGCCGCGCGAGCTGAGCCGCGACGTGAAGCAAGGCCGTGCCGGGCAGGTCGTGCTGCTGCACAACGCGCAGCTGGGCACGCATTCGAGCCTGATCCAGCGCGACGTGCGCACCGCCGTGGGCACCGTCTCGGGCGGGGTCGAGCTCACTGTGCGCAACAAGCGCGGCGAGTCGATGAAGGCGGCGCGCGTGAGCATGGAGCCGATCAAGGCGAGCATGGTGGCGCTCTTCAACACGTCGACCGACTACGAGCAGTTCCTCGGGGCCGCGCTGATTCCGGCGCTGCTGCACATCCTTGCGATGACGGCCGGCGCCTGGGCCGTGGGACGCGAGCTGCGCGACCGCAGCATCGGCGAATGGCTGGGTGCCGCGCCCCGGTGGCACGAGGTGCTGGCCGCACTGGCGGGCAAGCTGGTGCTGCCGTTCGCGAGCCTGTCGGTGGTGGCGCTGGCGGCGATGCTGTGGATCACCGCGGGCCGGGGCTGGCACCCGGTCGGCTCGCTCGGGTGGACGCTCTTCGCGCTGCTGGTCTTCCTGGCGCTGTCGATCGCGCTGGGGGCCTTCGTGGCGGCGCTCACGCGCTCGCTGCGCACCGCCCTGTCGGCCACGGGCTTCATCACCGCGCCTGCCTTTGCGTTCGGCGGCGTGGGCTTTCCGCTGGTGGCGATGCCGCTGCTGGCGCAGCTCTGGGCCAACCTGCTGCCCTACACGCACTACATCCGCGTGCAGATGGAGCAGCTGCAGATGGGCGCGCCGGTGGCGTACTCGGTGGCGACACCGCTGTGGATGGTGCTGGGCACGGGCGTGCTGATGGCAGCATGCGCCGGGGCGCTGGTGAAGGCCGCCAAGGCGCCCGAGAGCTGGGGTGGACGCTGATGGCTGACGAAGGCCTCCGCTTCGGCTCCGCATGGCGCGAAACCGCGCTCGCGGTGCTGCGCGACAAGGGTGTGCTGCTGATCATGCTGCTCGCCCCCATCATCTACGGCTTCTTCTATCCGTGGCCCTACGGCACGCAGGCCGTGACGCGCGTGCCGGTGGCGGTGGTCGACCAGGACCACACCGGCCTGTCGAGGCAGATCGCGCGCTTCGCCATGGCCAACCCACGTCTGGACGTGCGCATGGTCACCGGGGACGTGGGCGAGGCGCAGCAAGCGCTGTGGCGCGGCGAAATCGAGGGCTATGCGCTGCTGCCGGCCGACCTGAAGCGCAACGTGCTGCGCGGCACCTCGGCCGTGGTCACCATCGAGGGCAACGGCGCCTATGCGCTGCTCAACAAGGCGGTGCTGTACGGCTTCTCGGAGGCCGTGGGCACGGTGTCGGCGGGCGTCGAGATCCGCAAGCTGCAGGCCGGCGGCCAGAGCGCGGTGCAGGCGGCACGCAGCCGCAGTCCGCTCAACACGCAACTCATCGCGCTGTTCAACCCCACCGAGGGCTACGGCAGCTACGTGGTGCCGGCGGTGGCCTTGCTGATCCTGCAGCAGACGCTGCTGATGGGCGTGGCGATGCTGGCCGGCACCTGGGCCGAGGCTGGGCGGCTGCGGGCCTCGATGGGCGCCTGGCTGGGACGGCTGGGAGCGCTCTCGGCGTTCGGCTTCCTGAGCGGCCTCTTCTACTTCGGCTGGGTGTTCTTCCTGCAGGACTACCCGCGCGGCGGCAACCCCTTGGGCGCGCTGGTGCTGCTGGCGTTCTACGTGCCGGCGATCTGCACGGTGGGGCTGCTGCTGGGCTGCTGGTTCCGCGACCGCGAGCGGGCCTTGCAGGTGCTGCTGTTCACGGCGCTTCCGATGGCGTTTCTCTCGGGCTTCTCGTGGCCCGTGGAGGCCTTGCCGGAGCCATTGCGGGCGTTGCGCTGGCTCTTTCCGAGCACATCGGGCATCCAGGCCTCGCTGCGGCTCAACCAGATGGGCGCGCCGCTGCATGACGTGCTGCCCTATCTGGGCGCGCTGCTGGCGTTGACCGTGGCGGGGCTTCTGACGCTCCGGCTCGTGGCCACAACGCCGAAGCAGGCCTAGCGTCGGCTCTCTGCGGCCACGGCGCGCACCAGCCGAGTGGCAGGCGCCACCAGTTCGCGCAGGTCGCCCGCGCGGTTCTGCTCGATGGCCTGCAGCACCAGTTCGTTGATGCCGCCCACCACCGTCATCGCCATCTCACTCGTGAGATGCACAGCGGGGCCTTCCGCGTCGCCGTTGCCGCTGCTGTTGATGGCGGCCTGGATGAAGTTGGCGATCTCGTCGTTCACCCGTCGCCGCACCACGAGCCCCGGCATTCCGAGGCCCAGGATTTCCACGAACAGCGTGCGCAGCAGCACCGGGTCTTGCGCGAGGTAATCGAAATACGCCGTCATCGCCTGCTCGACCTGCGCATGCCACGGCTGCGCCGGATCGAAGGCCTCGCTCACCGCCTGCAGCGCCAGCCGGCTGGCGGTTTCATAGAGCGCGATCAGGCACTCGGTCTTGGTGCTGAAGTGCTCGTAGAAAGTGCGGCGCGACACCGCGGCCTCGCGCACGATGTCGGCAATGGTGGTCTCGGCATAGCCCTTGGCCGCCACGGCATGCGCCATGCCCTGCAGCAGGCGCGCGTAGTGCTCGCTCCCGGGGCCCTCCGCGGACTTGGAGGGAGCCGGTCTTTCGATGGTTTCGCTCATGGAGGACACATTTTCCTACGCCCGGGTACTTGACAGTACCAATTCACAATTGCAACATGGCAGCACGCGGTACGCAGATGTACCAACAGACCCGCCCCACGCAATCCATGCTTTTCCAAGGCTTGTTCCCATGACCGACCTCGTTGTACGCCGCCTGCTGATCGACCTGCAACCGCCCTTCGCGCGCAACTGGTGCGGCGGCGACGCATTCTCGACCGCTTTCTTCAACGCCCTTTCGATGAGTTTCCCCTTCGGCGAGCAATTCTTCATCGACGCGGTGCGCGACGCCGTCGCCACGCTGCCGCCCGAGACGCAGGAGCAGCACAAGGCCGACGTGCGCGGCTTCATCGGACAGGAGGCCACGCACCGGCGCATTCATTCGCTCTTCAACAACCATCTGGAGAACCAGGGGCTGGTCGACCGCTGGACGGCCCGCGCCAGCAAGCGCATGGAGCTGATGGAAGGCGCCGACCCGCGCCACGCGCTGGCGGTGACTGCGGCCACCGAGCACTTCACGGCCATGTTCGCCGAGTGGCTGCTGGCCCATCCCGGCATCCTCGACGGCGCCGAGCCCCGGCTGCGCACCATGTGGCTGTGGCACAGCGCCGAAGAGCTGGAGCACAAGAGCGTGGCCTTCGACATCTACAAGGCCGCGGGCGGCTCCGACGAATGGCGCACGCGCTGGTTCCGCCGCGTCACGATGATGTTTCTGGGCGACCTGATGCGCCAGACCATCGACAACCTGCGCCACGAAAAGCAGCTGTGGAAATGGTCGACCTGGAAGAGCGCCGCGCGCATCCTGCTGAGCCGCGACGGCCTGCTGCGCGGCAACATCGCCGGCTGGCGCAGCTACCTGCGCACCGATTTCCATCCGATGCAGCAGGACAGCAGCCTCTCGGAGCGCTGGCTCGCGGACAACCGCGCGCAATACACGCCGGTGGGCGTAGCGCCTGAGGCGGCGGCCGCGCGCTGACGGCGCCGGCCCGCGCTCAATCGCTCAGAAGAAGGTCGCGCGGGTCGTCGTGTTGCCGCCGGCCTGCTGGTGCTCGGGGCGCATCTGCAGATCGTGCAGGGTGTCGAAGTCGGACGGGGCGTCCGGCACGCGCATCACCACTTCCAGCTCGTGCATCGACGCGACCCAGCGGCCGGCCGGCGATTCGGCCGGTTCGTCGTTGGCGAACACGCCGTCGCGGATGTAGAGCGTTTCGCCCTCGGGGCGCTCCGCGTGCAGCTCGATCAGGCGCGCGATCGAGAAGTTGTATGTGACGAGCTTCTCGCGCGTCTTGCGGTCCTTGCCGCCGCAGTTGAACGAGCCCTCGGCGGCGATGACGATGCAGGAGCCGTCCACGCCGCCATCCATCTCGATCTCGTTGCCCGAGCGCCAGATGGCGTTGGGCAGGCGCACGCGCACCTTGTCGATGACCAGGTCGCGCTGCTTGTTGAGGCTGCCCAGCGGCGGCACCAGGGAACGCAGCTGGCGCAGCCGCTCGGCGAAGTTGTCGTCCATCAGGAACTCGACATGGTGCGTGGCGCTGCCGGAGGAGCGCCTGACCACCTGCATGACCACGTGGCGCGACTTAGCCATGGCAGAGCCCCTCAGCAAAGGTTGAATTCCGTGGCCCGCACGGGGCGTGGACGGCTTGGCAGCAATTCATTGGAAATCGGCGACTGAATGGATTTTTGATTACATGCAATTACATGCATCATTTGTGTCCAACTGTATAGCGATTACCGGGAATGTGGAAGGCCATTCCGTGACTTATGCACGAGGAAATGTCGCCAAAATGCCTCGTCGATGTGCTAGCAGCTCGCCCGCACCAGAGGCAGAAAGCCCTTATTCGAGGGCTTCGTCGAGCGCCTTGCACGAAGGCGCGCAGACGGTCTGCGACTTGCCCAGCACCTGGCGGGTTCGCAGCTGCGAGCGCACGCGGTGCTTGCCGCACATGAAGCACGACATGGTCGCCCCGCTGAAGGAGGCCGAGGCGCGGAATGGCGAACCCGGCGCCTTCGACTTGTAGCGCAGGCCGTCCGCCACCACTGCCGTCTTCACTTCACCCTTCGCCATGCATTTAGTCCTTGCTGTTTGGTTCGGCACGGCGCATCGCGCGTGCAATGGCTTCCCGGGCACCGATTTCGGCCGCCAGGGAAGCGTCCAACGCCGAGCGGCAAAGCCCGGCGTGCTGGTAGTTGAGGTTCTCGTACACCTCGGCCGCGGCCGGATAGGCATCGAGCAGGCGACCGAGTTCGGCGCCCTGCTCTATGTCCTCGAACTCGTGCACGAGGTGTTCGACCACGGAGCGGTACTGCTCCGCACCCACGGGTACGGGGCTGTGCTCGAGCTTTTCCAGCAGTTGCGCCAAAACATGGGTCACCGCCAGATCGGCCTTGGGAGACGGATTATCGGTCGTGTTCATGATCGGCATCTGGGGGCAGCATACGCCTATGCAAGTGGCTGCTCGTACAGGGTTGTCTCCGGCGGGTCGGCAGTTGCGGCCTTTCCGGCCTTCTGCTGGGCCGCCTGCATCCGCTGCAGCAGGCTGTGAAGCATTTCAGTGGACAGCCCGTGGATCACCAGCCGGTGCCCCGCTCGCAGGGTCGACAGCGGCACCAGCGGGTGCTTGTTGTTGACCAGAATCAGGTGCTCCGGCGCGTTCAGGATCGTCGCCGCGTAGATGCCGATGGTTTCATCGAGCTGCAGGGAATTGGCTGCCCGCCAGAAATCGTTGTCCGTGAGCATCAACTGGTACAGCGGCGTGAAGAGTTCGATGGCGCTTTGCAGATCCAGAAAGTTGAGCCTGCCCTGCGGCATGTCTTCCAGCCGCAGCCCTGGCTCCTTGATCATCGAGAAATCGACTTTTTCCGCCTTGCCCAGCGCCAACCCCTTGTCGCGCAGCGCGGTGTTCAGCCTGATCACGAAGTTGAAGAGGTTCAGGTCGTGCTTCAGGAACATCTCGTCCTTCAGCGCGTCGATGTCGGCCGGCTCCAGAGGGCTGGTGGCCACCGGCGCCGGCGAATTGCGCCCGATGAAGGCCAGGATCTGCGAGCCCAGGTGGAAGTGCCGCAGGATCAGCCAGTTGGCCTCCGGCGACACGAAGCGCTTGAGCCCCCAGGCCAGCAGCCGGTGCAGCAGGAGCGAATGCGACCAGTTGCGCGGCACGAACACCTTGGCGATCTGGATCAGGATGATGGTCAGCCGCGCGATCGGCCGCAAAAAAGGCAGCAGGTACTGGCGCGAACCCGAGCTCGAATCGGCCAGCCAGGCGGACTTGACGTCGTCCGGCAGCGGTGTGCTCTGGTCGAGGTAGAGCGCCAGCCAGGGGCTGGGGTCGCGCTCGTCGTGGGCTTGCTTCAGAAATTCAGGCGTTCGATCCATGGGGCATCCGCTGCGTGATGTGTTGGAACTGCATCAGGTACAGCGCGGCCGTGTGGCGCGCCGTCTCGACGATCTGGCTGGCGGCGCGCGGCTGCCCTTCCACCGCCATCACCATTTCCACCGCCGTGAGCCAGCGGCTCAGGTGGTTCTCGTCGTTGTGGCCGTGGTACTCCAGGAAGCGGAAGGCGTCCGGCGGCAGCTTCAGGCTCGCCTTGAGCAGCGGCAGCAGCGCCGGCACGATGCGCTGGCCCGTGCCTTCGATGATGTAGATCGCGCCCAGCAGGCCGATCGGGTCGCGCGTGGCGGCAAGGCCGTGCAGGTAGGCGTTGAGGGCCTCGCCGCCGGGGTTGCGGCGCAGGTCCTCGATGTTCTCGACCGTGCCACCCGCCTTGCGGTAGTCGCTGAAAAGGATGTTGAAGTCGTTCTGCTCCTCGCCCGCGTGCACACCGATCAGCGAGGCCAGCACCTGGTACGGCTCGCTCAGCGAGGCAGCGCCTTCGCGCATCCACTTGCTGCCTTCGCGCACCTGCGGCACCCATTGCTCCATCCAGTTCAGGTAGTCGGGCACGGCAAAACGGCGCTCGCGGATCTGGCGGATCAGCGGCGTGCGCCACACGCGCGAGCGGTAGTCGTGCCAGATGGCGGCCAGCTCGGTCAGCAGCGCGCCCAGCCCTTCGGGCGCGGCGGCGGGGTCGTGCGGGGGCGCTATCACGAGATCGTCGTCCGACACGGCCGCGGCGCGTGGCGCCACCGCGACGGGCGCCGCATCGACGGCCTCCACCTCCCACAGCATGTACGCCGCCATGAAGCGTCCCGATTCCGGCACGTAGCAGAAGATCTGCTCGCCCGGTTTCAGCGCCTTGGTGTGCAGGAACTCCGCCAGCATCACCAGGATCGACGCCGCCCCCGTATTGCCGCGCCACGCGAGGTTGCTCCACCAGCGCTCGCGCGGGATCGACAGGTCGGCCTTGGCCATCAGGTCCTCGACCACCGGGATGAATTTTTCCGACGAGTAGTGGCACAGGAAGTGATCGACCCGCTTCGGATCGACCCAGCCGTCGCGAACCAGCCCCGCGTACTCGTGGATGCCGATGTCGAACAGGTGCGGCAGCAGCCGGATGTCCTGCCGCAGCGACAGCGCCCCCGCCGCTTCGGCCTCCGCCCAGGAGCCGAAGTCGAGATGCCCGCGCGCCCGATCCTCGGTGAGCCCCAGCTGCATGCAGACCGGGTAGTCGCCCGAGAACGCGCGCTGGTGCACCCACTTCAGCTTCAGCCGCAAGCCCGGCGAGCCTGCCAGGACCGATGCGCCATCAGACAGCATCAAGGCCCCTGCCCCATCGGACAGCATCCAGCGCAGGAAGTGCGAGTCGAAGTCGGTCTCGTAGCCGCGGGCCGCGAAGCGCGAACGCTTGAAAAGGCGCGATGGCATCTCGCTGGCAACCGCCATCGCCGAGCGGTGCGCGCCCAGCTCGATGCCCTGCGCAGCGGTCTGGATCGCCGACACGCCCGCGGCGCAGATGCCGTGCACCGAATGTGTTTCCATCGGCTGCGCCGCCAGTTCGCCCTGGATCATGTTGGCGAAGCCCGGCATCAGCGTGTCGCCGCCGGAGGAGCCGCTGGCCAGCAGCGACACCCGCGAGAGCTCCGCCCCGCCGCGCCGCAGGCAGTCGCGGATCGCGCCGGCCGCCATCTGCGCGTTGGTGTGCCGGGTCATGCCCTCGGCGTCAATGGCGTAGTGCCGCGTGAGGATGCCGTTCTCCGCCAGGATGCGCCGCTTGATGCGCTCCGACATGCGGTTGAGCGGCGCGATGTACGCGTCCATGTGGTCGTTGGAGACGGGCTCGCCCGGCATGAAATAGCCGGCGCTTTCGAGGTACACGCGTTGGAATGGGACAGGCATGGTTCAGTGGGTTGATGGATCGCGGGGCATCAGCGGGCGGCTGCGAAAACGCGGCCACACGGCCCCCAGCACGAAGACGCGCACCATGTAGGGCACCAGCCCGCCCTCGTTGAGCACAGGGTCCACCCGCGCGCGGTAATGCGCGCGATGCAGGCGGGTGAGCTCGGACCAGTGGGCATGCGGGTTCTCATGGTGTGCGGTGTGCAGGCCGATGTTGAACAGCAAGGGGTTCACCAGCCCTTCGAAATTGCGCGCGTAGTTCAACCGGCTACCCGCGGTATCGCGCGGCGCCTCCTTCCGCGCGGGTTTGCGGCCGTCGGCGTGCGCGTGCTGCAGGTAGTTGGTCGCCAGCAGCCAGTGCAGGCCGTGCAGCTGCGGCACGATCACGAACAGCAGGGCCTTGCGCCAGTCGATCGCCAGCAGCACCGCCCAGCTCGCCAGCCACAGCGCGTACTGCGCCATGCAGTAGCGCCAGGCGCCCCGCCGGTGCCGCCGCAGCCGGCCGAGCCACGCGAAGAACAGCGGCATCAGCACCCAGACGGCCTGGAACGGATGCAGCAGGTACCCCCACAGGTGATTGGTGTCGCCGCCGAAGCGGTAGGTGCGCGCCACGTCCTTCGGCCCGTGGCGGTGGCGATGGTGGTTGGCGACGTGCGCGGGCCAGAACACGAAGGTCGGATGGCCCTGCAGCAGCGTGATCCAGAAGTCCGTGATCCGGTTCATGCGCCGGCTGCGCCACATGCGCAGGTGCACATGGTTGTGGTGGATCACGCCGACGCCCAGCGTCAGGAACAGCATCAGCCCGTACAGCACCACGTTGAAGCCATGGAACCACTGCCACGCCGCCAGCGCGGGCAAGGCGACGAGATAGGCAAGGCTCTGCCAGTCGCGCCAGTGACGCAATCTCGGCAGGCGGCGGCTCACCTCAGGCCGTGGTCGCGCCATGCTTCTTGCGGAAAGCCTGAAGAACCGGTTCGGCCGCATCGGCCGCCACGCGCGTGCCGAACAGCCGGTCCATGAAGGTGAACTGGAAGCCGTAGTTGCCGTTGTGCACCGCGTGGTGCAGGTGGTGCCGGCGGCTCGCCGCGAACCAGTGGCTGTACGACACGCCCGTGAAGAAGTCGTAGTTCGAGTGCCCGACGCAGTTGAAGAACAGGCTGAACACCGGCACCGCCGCCAGCGACCAGAAGCTGAAGTCGTGCACCACCATCGGCAGCAGGATCACGTTGCCCAGCATCAGCGCCTCGATGGGGTGGAAGCTGTAGGTCGACCACGGCGTGGTCACGAAGGAGCGGTGGTGCGGCCCGTGGAAGCGCCGCAGCCAGCGCGTGTGCAGCAGCCGGTGGTTGATCCAGAAGTGCACGTCGTTCCAGATTGCCAGCACGACGATCTCCACCGCGATCTGCCGCCAGCCCGCATCGGGATCGAGCCGCGCCCAGCCCAGCTGCAGCAGCCCCCAGGGAAACACCATGCCCAGCCCGAAGATCAGCACCGACACGCCCGACTGCGTCAGCTCGCGCCGAAGCTGCCCCGGCTGCAGCGGCCGCGGATCGAGCACCCGCCCGATGCCCAGCGCCGGCAGCACGCGCCTGGTGAGCAGCCAGGTGGCCGCGCCGAAGCAGAGATAGATGCCGCCGAAGAAAAGCAGTCCCCACAGCATGACCTGCGGGGCGGACAACGAAGTGAAAGTCTGCGCCATCCCCCGAGGCTACAACAGCATCTCGGGGACGATCGGCGCGATCAGCATGTTGTAGAAGCGCTGGAAGAAACCCGACTCGGGCTCCGAGGTCAGGATCATCTCCTTCTCGCCGTCGTTGGTCAGCCATTGCAGCGTGCCGGTGTCCTTGGCCAGCCGCAGCCGGTAGGAGTTCTGCAGCTTGCTGATGTTGATCACCCGCAGCATCTCGCGCGCCAGCTGCGGGCTGTCGACCACCACCCCCATCTCGGTGTTCTGGCTGGCCGAGCGCGGATCGAGGTTCATCGAGCCGATGAAGATGCGCGTCTTGTCGATGGCCGCCGTCTTCGCGTGCAGCCGCCCGAGCGACTTGCCGAACATGCCGAAGCGCTCGCCCGCGCTGGTGCGCTGCGGGCTCAGCTCGTACACGTCAGCGCCGCTTCGCAGCAGCCGTTCGCGGTAGCGCGCGTAGCCGGTGTGCACCAGCGGCTCGTCGTTGGCCGCCAGCGAGTTGGTCAGCAGCGTGAGCTTGACCTTGCGCCGCGTCAGGTCCTGGAAGGCCTCCATGCCGCGCTCGCCCGGCACGAGGTAGGGCGAGGTCAGGTCGACCTCCGTCTTGGCGTCCATCAACAGCCCCCAGACCTTCATCGTGACGCTGGTGGCGATGGCCTCGTCGGCCGTCATGGTCGTGGGCTTGGTGGGTGGATCAGCGATCGCGCGGGCCTCGCCCCACAGGAGCCCCATGCGGCCGGCGTCGAGCTCCTCCGCTATGGGGCCGTAGCCGAGGATGTCGGACGGCGGCAGCACGATCTTCGGCGGCGGCGCGGCCATGCCAACCCAGCCATCGAAGTCGGCGCCGGTCGGCTTGCGGCCACCCTCGCCCGTCACGATGTCGGCGATGGGCCAGACCTGCTCGCTGTTCCAGTAGGCATCGAAGATCGATTCGAGCTGCGGCACCACCTTGCCGACCACCAGCGCGTCCATGTCGATGAAGTTCTGCGCCTCGCTCAGCACGAAATATTCCTCGGCGATGTTGCGCCCGCCCACCACCGCCATCACGCCGTCGGCGATGAAGAGCTTGTTGTGCATGCGGTGGTTGAGCCGCGAGATCTCCCAAGGCGAGGCCGCGAAGCGCGACAGGAAGCCGTTGCGCCCGCAGCAGAACGGGTTGAAGAGGCGCACGTCCACGTTGGGCGTCTCCGACAGCGCCAGCAGCAGCTGCTGGCTTTTCACGGTGTACAGGTCGTCCACCAGCACCCGCACCTTCACGCCGCGCATCGCCGCCTCGCGCAGCGTGCGCAGCAGCAGCCGGCCGACGGGGTCGTTCTCGAGCTGGTAGTACTGCACCACCAGCGAGCGCTGGGCCCGCTGGGCGAGCTGGATGCGCGCGTCGAGCGAGTACACGCCCAGCGGCATCAGCCGGAATCCCGAGTGCTCGTCGGGCGGCGTGGAGGCGGAGGCAATCTTGGCGAGCGTGGTCGAGGGATCGGCGGATGCGGCGAATTCGGCGGGCCGCTCGCGGACGGGTGGCAGCGAGCCGCAGGCGCCAAGCAACGCCATCAGCGCACCCGCGAGCGCGACGCGCAGAAATGATTGGAGCCAGGCGTTCATGATCGTGTTTCCATGAGGTCGTGTTCTTGTGGTTTTCTGTCCTTGTTCCTGCAGTACGCCGGCCGGTCCGCTCCGGTTTCAAGGCGCTTTTTAGCCTCCTTTTCGGGAAGGCTCCGGCCTAGAATTCGATCCACACCGCTGCGGAGTTACATCATGGCCCGTTCACTCCCCCACCGCATCGCCTGCCTCGCCTTTTTTGCGGCTCTTACGAATACAACCTGGGCCGCCCTCGACATCGGCGACCCGGTGCCCAAGTTCACCGCCAACGCCGCCCTCGGCGGCAAGACCTTCCGCTACTCGCTGGCCGACGCGCTCGCCAAAGGCCCGGTGGTCGTCTATTTCTTCCCTGCGGCCGACTCCAACGACTGCTCCATCGAGGCCCACGCCTTCGCCGAGGCCATCGACCAGTTCGCCGCGCTGGGCGCCAGCGTGATCGGCGTTTCGGCGGACGACATAGGTACCCTGTCGAAGTTCTCGGTCAAGTCATGCCAGAGCCGCTTCCCGGTCGCCTCGGATGAAGGCAAGACCGTGATCCAGGGCTTCGACGCCCTGATGCAGACCCGCCCCGACTTCGCCAACCGCCTGTCGTACGTGATCGCGCCGGACGGCAAGGTCGCCTACTACTACCAGAACCTGAATCCGGACAAGCATGTGGAGCGGATGCTGAATGCGGTGAAGGCGCTGCCGAAGGCGAGCGCGGCCAAGTAGCGCCCGGGGTCTGAGTCCCGCCGGGCCGCGGGTTTGGAATGCTTCGCGCAAAATCCAGCCCCATGCAGCTCAACTACATCGCCAACGCGGACGTCCCGTCCTCCTCCGGCCGCACCCTGCCGGTCATCGACCCTTCCGACGGCCAGCCCTTCGACGAAATCCAGCGCAGCAATGCCGCCGACATCGACTCCGCCGTGCGCGCCGCGCGCGACTGCTTCGAGGGCGTGTGGCACAAGGTCAGCGCCGCCGACCGCGGCCGCCTGCTTTTCAAGCTCTCGCAGAAGATCGCCGAGCACGTCGACGAGCTCGCGCTGATCGAGCAGCGCGACTGCGGCAAGCCGGTCAAGCAGGCCCGCGCCGATGCGGTGGCGCTGGTGCGCTACTTCGAGTTCTATGCCGGCGCCTGCGACAAGCTGCACGGCGAGACCATTCCCTACCAGGACGGCTACAGCGTCTTCACCTGGCGCGAGCCGCACGGCGTCACCGGCCACATCATTCCCTGGAACTACCCGATGCAGATCTTCGGGCGCAGCGTGGGCGGCGCCCTGGCGGCTGGCAACGTGTGCGTGGTGAAGCCGGCGGAAGATGCCTGCCTCTCGCTGATCCGCGTGGCGCAGCTGGCGGCCGAGGTCGGGTTCCCGGCCGGCGCACTGAACATCGTGACGGGCTACGGCCACGAGGTGGGCGACGCGCTCGCGCGGCACGCGGGCATCGACCACATCAGCTTCACCGGCAGCCCGAAGATCGGCACGCTGATCCAGCAGGTGGCGGCCGAGCGGCATTGCCCGGTCACGCTGGAACTGGGCGGCAAGAGCCCGCAGATCATCTTTGCGGACGCCGACCTGGACGCGGCCATTCCGGTGGTCATCAACGCCATCGTGCAGAACGCCGGCCAGACCTGCTCGGCCGGCTCGCGTGTGCTGATCCAGCGCGACATCTACGAGCCGCTGCTCGAGCGCCTGGGCCACGCCTTCGAGGCGCTGCGCGTCGGCCCCGCGGCCATGGATCTCGACGTAGGCCCGCTGATCCGCCAGACGCAGCAGCAGCGCGTGTGGGACTTCCTGAGCGACGCCCAGCACGCCGGCATCCCGATGGTGGCGCAGGGCATCGTGGTCGAGGAAGCGCCCGAGACCGGCTTCTACCAGGCCCCCACCCTGCTGCGCGACGTGCCGGTGAGCCATCGTCTCGCGCAGGAAGAAGTGTTTGGCCCGGTGCTGGCCGCGATGCAGTTCGCCGACGAGGACGAGGCTGTCGCACTGGCCAACGCCACGCAGTTCGGCCTTGTTGCCGGCGTGTGGACGACTGACGGCGCACGCCAGTTCCGCATGGCCAAGCGCGTGAAGAGCGGCCAGGTGTTCATCAACAACTACGGCGCCGGCGGCGGCGTCGAGCTGCCCTTCGGGGGCGTGAAGTCGTCGGGCTATGGCCGCGAAAAGGGCTTCGAGGCGCTGTACGGCTTCACCACCCTGAAGACCGTTGCCGTCAAGCACGGCTGAGCCCCTTGGCGCGCCGCGCGGGCAGGCGCGTCAGCCTAGCGCTGTGTCGAGCAGCATCATCAGCACGAAGCCAATCATCAGCCCGCTCGTGGCGAAGGCTTCGTGCCCCTTGCGGTGCGACTCGGGAATGATCTCGTGGCTGATCACGAACAGCATCGCGCCCGCCGCGAAGCCCAGCCCCCAGGGCAGCAGCATCGCCGAGTGGCCGACCACGGCCGCGCCCAGCACGGCACCCAGCGGCTCGACCAACCCCGAGAGCATGCCAATGAGCACGGCGAACCCACGGCCGTAGCCCGCGGCCAGCAGCGCCACCGCGACGACCAGGCCCTCCGGCACATCCTGGATCGCGATGCCGGTGGCCAGCGCGTCGGCGCGCAGCCCGTTGTTGGCGGCGTAGCCGACGCCGATGGCCAGGCCCTCGGGCACGTTGTGCAGCGCGATCGCAAACACGAAGAGCCAGGTGCGGCGCAGTTGCTTGGCCACGTTGCCTTCGCGGCCCTTGATGAAGTGCTCGTGCGGCAGCACGCGATCCATCAGCATCAGCGCGAGTCCCCCGAGCAGGATGGCGGAGCCGATCACCCCGCCCGCCGCCCAGCTTCCGCCGCCGAAGGTGCCTGCGTTCTTCGCGGCCTCCAGGCCCGGAATGATCAGCGAGAAGGCGCTCGCCGCGAGCATCACGCCGGCGCCGAAGCCGAAGAGCGTGTCCTGCAGCCGCTCGGGCAGCTTCTGCGAGAACAGCACCGGCAGCGTGCCGAGCGCCGTCGCCAGCGCCGCGACCGAGCCGCCGAGCAAGGCGTTCCACACCAGCGGATCGGATCGCACGAACTGCCAGAACTGCAGGGCGCCTACCAGCACGCCGGCCGCGACGATGGCGAAGCCGATCCGCTCACGCACTGGCCGCACCGGCCGCCCGGGCCTCGGCTGCAGCGCCTGCGCCACCGTTCCCTGTTGCGGCTCGTTCATGCCTCTGCCCCTCAGCCGCCTGTGGCGGCAGCGTGGCGCCGGGCCACTTCGGCCCAGTTCACGACGTTGTAGAAGGCCGCGATGTACTCGGGGCGGCGGTTCTGGTACTTGAGGTAGTAGGCGTGCTCCCAGACGTCGAGCCCGAGGATCGGCATGTTGCCCGAGCCGATGCCGCGCATCAGCGGGCTGTCCTGGTTGCCGCTGCTTTCCACGGCGAGCTTGCCGCCGGGGCCCACCGAGAGCCACGCCCAACCGCTGCCGAAGCGTGTGAGGGCGGCCTTGGTGAATGCGTCCTTGAAGGCGTCGAAGCCTCCCAGGTCGGCGTCGATGGCCTTGGCAAGCGCCCCGGTGGGTACCCCGCCGCCGCCCTGCCCGACGGGCGCCATCACGGTCCAGAACAGGGTGTGGTTTGCATGCCCGCCGCCGTTGTTGCGCACCGGCGCGCGCAGCGCCCCGGGCAATTGCTCGAGGCCGGCGATCAGATCTTCGACCGGCGTTCCCTCGTGCAGCGTGTCTTTCAGCGCCGCGTTGAGGTTGCTCACATAGGTCTGGTGGTGCTTGCCATGGTGGATTTCCATCGTCTGCGCGTCGATGTGGGGTTCGAGCGCATCGAAGGCATAGGGCAAGGCTGGCAGGGTGTACGGCACGGTCGGGAAGCTCCTTGGTTGAAAGAGCCCTTTGCGTTGTCGACGTGTGCGTACTCAGGCGCTCAAATGATAGGAATTCTCATTGTCCATGTCAAGACAACCATGGCACGGATGACGCAAATCAGCCAATTCCGGAAGCTTTCGGCAACGATCGATACACTGCCCTACGGCATGTTTTCCGGGAGATCTCCAACGATGAAGCTCGCACGATCCATCCTTCTTCCCCTTGCACTGCTCCTTGTCACCGGCCTCGCCGTCGCGCAGAACGCCACGACGCCGCCAGCAGGCGACTACATCTACGAAGGCGGCAGCGGCTCGCTGCGCATCAAGCCCAACGGCCACTTCGACATCACCACCATCGGCGCCAACGCCCACACCTGCGCGCTCGACGGCACCATCGCGCGCGGCAAGGCCAAGCTCGACGACACCGGCTGCGTGGTGAACTTCGCGGCCAATGCCGACAAGCTGCAGGTCACGACCAACGGCTCGGACGAGTGCCGCGGCTACTGCGGCATGCGCGCGGCTTTCGAAGGCACCTACATCCGCCCCATTCCCTCCTGCACCGACAAGGCCGTGGCCGGCTCGCGCAAGACCTTCAAACGCCAGTACGACGCCAAGGACTACGCCGCCGCGCAGACCACCCTCGCGCCCGTGCTCTCGGACTGCGACAAGACACTCGACTGGATCACCAAGGCCTGGTTGCGCAACGACCTCGCCCTCACGCAGTACAAGCTGAACGACCGCGCCGCCTGCCTCAAGACCCTGCAGCCGCTGGCCGAGGACGCCGCGCGCACCGACGACGGCATCAAGGAAAACTACCCGCCGGCCGACGCCGACATCTACCTGCCTGTAGTCCGCGCTACGCGCACGAATCTGAAGCTCTGCCGCGGATAGCGCCGGGCGGTTCAGGCACGGACAGCGCCGGGACCGCCGTGCACGGTTTTCGTTTTTTCACTCACCACAACAAGACGGAGACGACACCATGAGATTCCTGAAACGCAAGCTGCGCGCCGCCGTGCTCGGCCTGGGCCTGGCCCTTCCCCTGCTTGCGGCGGCGCAGCAATTGCCTACCGCCAGGCCGGAGCAGGTAAGCCTCTCGACCGAGCGGCTGCAGATGCTCGGCGACGTGCTCAAGGCCGACGTGGCTGCCGGCAAGATCCCCGGCGCGGTGCTCTTGGTGGCGCGCCAAGGCAAAGTGGCGTGGTTCGAGCCGGTCGGCAAGCTCGACAGCGCCGCCGGCACGCCGATGCCGCGCGACGGCATCTTCCGCATCTACTCGATGAGCAAGCCCATCACCACGGTGGCCGCGATGATGCTCGTGGAAGACGGCCGCCTGAAGCTCGACGACCCCGTCTCGGCCTACCTGCCCGAGTTCGCCAACATGACCGTCGGCGTCGAGAAACCCGGCGCCGACGGCAAGCCGGTGCTCGAGACCGTGCCCGCACGCCGCCCGATCACCGTGCAGGACCTGATGCGCCACACCTCGGGCCTGACCTACGGCTTCTTCGGCCCGGGCCTCGTGAAGCAGGCCTACAACGCCGCCGACCTGGGCGCCGGCGACCCCACGCTGGCCGAGTTCTCCCAGCGCCTGGCCAAGCTGCCGCTGGCCTACCAGCCCGGCACGACCTGGGACTACAGCCAGTCGACCGACATCCTCGGGCGCGTGATCGAGGTGGTTTCGGGCCAGTCGCTCTACCAGTTCGAGAAAACCCGGCTCTTCGACCCGCTGGGCATGAAGGACACCACCTATTACGTACCCGAGCCGGCCCGCCAGGCGCGCATCGCCGAGCCGCTGCCCAGCGACCGCAGCTTCGGCGTGGGCGCCGAGTTCAACGACCCGCGCATCGTGCGCAAGTACGAGTCGGGCGGCGGCGGCCTGGTGTCGACCGCGAACGACTACGCCCGCTTCCTGCAGATGCTGATCAACGGCGGCTCGCTCGACGGCAGGCGCTACCTGGGCCCGCGCACCATCGCGCTGATGACCGCCGACCACTCCAACGCAGGCGCCGGTATCGTGCCCGGACCGCTCTACCTGCCAGGGCCGGGCTACGGCTTCGGCCTGGGCTTCGCGGTGCGCCGCAACGACGGCGAGGCGCCCTACCCCTCGGCCGGCGGCGAATACAACTGGGGCGGTGCGGGCGGCACCTACATGTGGGTCGACCCGAAGAACGAGATGTTCGTGGTGCTGATGCTTCAGTCGCCGAAATTCAGGACACATTACAGAACATTGACCCGGGACATGATTTATGCGGCCGTGATCAAGTAGCCTGCGTTCCGCTGGGCTCTTGGAGCCTGGCGCAAAATCAGGCCCCGCCTCATGAAGCCATGAAGAACAGCAGCAGCACCGTCATTCCGATCTCCAGCATCGGCCGAGCACGCCCCGCGGTGGCCGTGCCGGAGGTCGCCGTGCCCGCCACGGGTATGCTGCTCGACCGGCTGGGCCGGCCCCTGACCGACCTGCGCATCAGCGTGACCGACCGCTGCAACTTCCGCTGCAGCTACTGCATGCCCAAGGACGTGTTCGACAAGGACTACAAGTACCTGCCGCACAGCGCCTTGCTGAGCTTCGAGGAAATGACGCGGCTGGCCCGCCTCTTCGCCGCGCACGGCGTGCGCAAGATCCGGCTGACCGGCGGCGAGCCGCTGCTGCGCAAGAACATCGAGGGCCTGATCGAGCAACTCGCCGAGATCCGCACGCCCACCGGCGAGCCTCTGGCGCTGACGCTGACCACCAACGGCTCGCTGCTCGCACGCAAGGCCGACCAGCTGCACGCCGCCGGCCTGCAGCGCGTGACCGTGAGCCTCGATAGCCTCGACGACGCGGTCTTCCGCCACATGAACGACGTCGACTTCCCGGTGGCCGACGTGCTCGCGGGCATCGACGCGGCGCTGGCCGCGGGCCTGGGGCCCGTCAAGGTCAACATGGTGGTCAAGCGCGGCACCAACGAGCAGGAAATACTGCCGATGGCGCGCTACTTCCGTACGCACCACGGCGGCAAGGTGGTGCTGCGCTTCATCGAATACATGGACGTGGGCGCCACCAACGGCTGGCGCATGGACGAAGTGCTGCCCTCGGCCGAGGTCGTCGCGCGCATCCATTCCGAATTTCCGCTGGTGCCGCTCGGGGCGACATCGCCCGGCGAAACCGCCAAGCGCTGGGCCTATGCCGATGGCGGCGGCGAGATCGGCGTCATCAGCAGCGTCACGCAGGCTTTCTGCCACGACTGCAGCCGCGCGCGCCTGTCCACCGAGGGCAAGCTGTACCTGTGCCTCTTCGCGAGCGCCGGCCACGACCTGCGCCCGCTGCTGCGCGGCAACGCCAGCGACGAAGACATCGCCTCGGCCATCGGCCACATCTGGCAGGGGCGCGCCGACCGCTACTCCGAACTGCGCGCCCTGCGCGGGCCCGAAGGCGACAGCGACAGCGGCAACCGCGACGCCGGCTCCAAGGGTCCGCGCCGCGTCGAGATGAGCTACATCGGCGGATGAGGCAGGCGCCTGCCATGCCCGCGCACGCCAGCATCGCGTCAGCCGACATCACGGGGCTGCTGCTGGCCGGCGGCCGAGGCTCGCGCATGGGCGGTGTCGACAAGGGGCTGCAGCCCTTCAATGGCCAGCCGCTGGCGCTGCATGCGATGCACCGGCTGGCGCCGCAGGTCGGCGCGCTCATGGTCAATGCCAACCGCAATCTCGCGCAGTACGAAGCCTTCGGCGCGCCGGTGTGGCCCGACAGCCTCGCCGACTACTCCGGGCCGCTGGCGGGCTTCCTGGCCGGGCTGGAGCACTGCGCCACGCCCTGGCTGCTGACCGTGCCCTGCGACACGCCCCTCTTCCCGCTGGACCTCGCCGCCCGCCTCGCCGAAGCGGCGGCAGCCGGCCAGGCCGACATCGCCATGGCCGTCGCGCCCGAGCCCGCCGAGGACGGCGGCTCGCCGGTGCTGCGCCCCCAGCCCGTCTTCTGCCTGCTGCGCGCCAGCCTGCGCGACAGCCTGCTTCGCTACACAGCTGCCGGCGGCCGCAAGGTCCACACATGGATCGCGCAGCACCGCAACGTGCAAGTGCCCTTCGACCGACCCGGCGACGCGCCCGACGCGTTCTTCAACGCCAACACCCTCGCCGAACTGCACGCCCTCGAAAACCGATGAGATGAGCCGCATCGCAGAACTCGCTTCCGCCCTCGCGGGCCATGACGACGCCGACCTGAGCGTCGAGGCCGTCCACGCCTTTCTTTCCCAGCTGACGGCCACGGCCGTCGTCACCGGGCGCGAGAGCGTCCCGCTGTCCGAAGCGCTCGGCCGTGTGCTCGCCGAAGACATCGTCTCGCCAGTCAGCGTGCCGCCGCACGACAACTCCGCCATGGACGGCTACGCCTTCGATGGCGCCGTCCTGCCCGACAACGCGCCCAGCGATGCATCCATCACGCTGCGCGTGGTGGGCACGGCGCTCGCCGGAGCCGCATGGCGCGGCGCTCTGGGGCCGGGTGATGCGGTGCGCATCATGACCGGCGCGATGATGCCGGCGGGCCTCGATACCGTCATTCCGCAGGAGTTCTGCAAGGTCGATGGCGACCGCGTGTGCTTCCCCGCCAGGGTGCTGCGCCGCGGCGACAACCGGCGCTTCGCCGGCGAGGACCTCATGAAGGGCCAGCCCGCGCTGCGCAAGGGCGAGCGCCTTTCGCCCGCCGCGCTAGGCATGGTCGCGAGCCTCGGCCTGCCGGGCGTGCCCGCGCTGCGGCGGCTGCGGGTGGCCTGCTTCTCGACCGGCGACGAAATCCTGGGTCTCGGCGACGCCCCCCGCGAAGGCGCCGTCTACGACAGCAACCGATACACCGTGATCGGCCTGCTCACGCGGCTGGGCTGCGAGGTGCTCGACCTCGGCCTCGTGCGCGACGATCCGGCCACGCTCGCCGCCACGCTGCGGCGCGCGGCGCGCGAGGCCGATGCCATCGTCACCAGCGGCGGCGTGAGCGCGGGTGCGGCCGACCACACGCGCGCCGTGATGCAGCAACTGGGCGACATGGCCTTCTGGCGCGTGGCCATGCGGCCGGGCCGGCCGCTGGCGGTTGGGCTGATTCCGCGCGAGGAAGCATCCTCGGACCAGCCGGCCGTGCTGTTCGGCCTGCCGGGCAATCCGGTGGCGGTGATGGTGACCTTCCTGGCCTTCGTGCGGCCTGCGCTGCTGCGCATGATGGGCTGCCATGAGGCGGCGGCCGCACCGCCGCCTCTGTTGCGCGCCCACAGCAAGGGCCCGATCCGCAAGAAGCCGGGCCGCACCGAATATCAACGCGGCTTCGTGAAGGCCGTTCCGGGCGCGCTGCCCGAGGTGTGCGTGGCAGCCAACCAGGGTTCGGGGGTGCTGAGCTCGATGCTCGAGGCCAATGGGCTCGTGGTGCTGCACCACGACCAGGGCAGCGTGGGCCCCGGCGAAGAAGTCGACGTAATGATGTTCGACGGCGTGATCTAGCCGCCGAAGAACGGGCCCAGGGTCAGATCCGGCCCAGCGCCTTGTCCACGCCCTTGTTGGCCAGCATGTCCGCGCGCTCGTTGCCCGGGTCGCCCGAGTGGCCCTTGACCCAGCGCCACTCGATCTGGTGGCCTCCTTCGTTCACCAGCGTATCGAGCCGCTTCCAGAGCTCGACGTTCTTCACCGGCTCCTTGCTCGCGGTGACCCAGCCCTTGGCCTTCCAGCCGCGGATCCATTCGGTGATGCCCTTGCGCACGTACTGGCTGTCGAGGTACAGCAGCACCTTGCAGGGCCGCTTGAGCGCGGCCAGGCCTTCGATGACGGCGGTCAGCTCCATGCGGTTGTTGGTGGTGTTGAGTTCGCCGCCGAACAGGTCTTTCTCGGTGGCACCCGACTTCAGCCACGCGCCCCAGCCGCCAGGGCCGGGATTACCCTTGCATGCGCCATCGGTGTAGATCACGACTTCGTTCAAGCTGCGGTTTCCTTCTTCTTCATTCGATTCCAATCAATCTTCATTTCTTCCAATTCTTGCCGGCCCCGTCGCGGTGCACCTTGCCGGCGATGGGCACGGGCGCCGTGGCGCGGGCACCGGCACGGCGCCAGTCGGCGCTGAGCATGCGCATGCCGCGCACCCGCTTCACCGCGACCAGGAAGTAGGCCGCGCCGAAGATCGGCCACCAGCGCTCGCCGACGGTGTCCATCCAGCGCAGGCGCTCCAGCCAGGCCTCGCTGCGCACTGCCGGCCGGTAGATGCCGAAGCGGCCCGACTCCACCTCGAAGCTCAGCAGGCGCAGCCAGTCGCGCATGCGCCAGTAGCCGATGAACTCGCCTCCCTCGGGCAGGTAGAGATCGCCGATGCCCAGCCTGCGGTAGACGTGCGCGCGGCGTTGCCGCATGCCCCAGAGGCTGGTCGGGTTGAGCCCGCAGATCACCACGCGGCCCTCGGGCACCAGCACCCGCTCGACCTCGCGCAACGTGGCGTGCGGGTCGGGGCTCAGCTCGAGCGCGTGCGGGAGCACCACCAGGTCGAGGCTGTTGGCCGCGAAGGGCAAGGCGGCGAAGTCCGTGAGCAGCGTCGCCTTGCCGCCGTGGGCCGGGTCGTCCAGCGCCACCCAGCGGTGCGGCATGCGGTTGGCGCGCAGGCCGTCGACCTCGGCGGCGCCGAGCTGGAGCGCGTGATAGCCGAATACATCGGCCACCGCCTGATCGAACTGGGCCTGCTCCCAAGCCAGCAGGTACCGCCCCGGGGGGGTCGCGAACCAATCCTGCAAACCTATAATTTGACCGCTCATGACCCTTGTTCCGCTGCCCGCCTTCGCTGACAACTACATCTGGATGCTGCACGACGGGTCCCACGCCATCGTGGTGGATCCGGGAGATGCCCAACCGGTGTTCGACGCGCTGGCGCGCGACAAGCTGCAACTGGCCGCGATTCTAGTCACGCACCATCACCCCGATCACACGGGTGGCGTGGCCGCGCTGCACGCAGCCACCGGGGCCAAGGTATGGGGTCCCGCGCGCGAGCGCATCCCCGAGCCCTTCACGCCGCTGGCGCAAGGCGAGGTTGCCGAGGCGCTCGGACTGCGCTTCGAGGTCATCGACGTGCCGGGCCATACCGCCGGGCACATCGCGTACTTCCTGCCCGCCGCACAGACTTCGCACAACAGTGCGCCGCTGCTCTTCTGTGGCGACACGCTCTTCTCCGGCGGCTGCGGGCGCCTCTTCGAGGGCACGCCCGCGCAGATGCTGGCCTCGCTCGACGCGCTCGCCGCATTGCCTGGCGACACGCGCGTGTGCTGCGCGCACGAGTACACACTTTCTAACCTGCGTTTCGCACAGGCGGTGGAACCGGCCAACACCGAGCTGACTCACTACAACGCGCGCTGCGAAAGCCTGCGCGCGAAAGGGCAGCCCACGCTGCCGTCGCAACTGGCGCTCGAACGCCAGATCAACCCCTTTCTTCGCAGCCGCGAAGCCACTGTCCTCAGAGCGGTGCGTGCCCACGCCGAGCTTGCTGCCGATGCGGCGGAGGCCGACGTATTCGCCGCACTGCGCCAATGGAAAAACGACTTCCGATGAAACTTATCGCTGCCACCTGCATTGCAGGTTCACTGGTGCTCGCGGGCTGCGCGGGCACGAACAACAACAGCTCGTCTCCCTCCTCTTCTTCCTCGTCGTCGCAGGCCGGCGGCACCGGCTCCAGGGTTGCCGGCAGCGCAGCCCCCATCTATCCGCGCGACGCCCTCTCCCCGCTGGCCAGCGGCCAGGCCCATTCGCAGAGCGTCGTCACGCTCGCGCCACCGGTCGACATGTGGGACCGCATCCGCCGCGGTTTCAAGATGCCGGACCTGGACAACGACCTGGTGCGCGACCGCGAGCAGTGGTACGCCAGCAGGCCCGACTACATCCAGCGCATGACGGAGCGCTCGAACAAGTACATCTTCCACATCGTCGAGGAACTCGAGCGGCGCAACATGCCGACCGAGCTGGCGCTGCTGCCCTACATCGAGAGCGCGTTCAATCCGCAGGCCATCTCCAGCGCACGCGCGGCCGGCATGTGGCAGTTCATGCCGGCCACCGGCAACGACTTCGACCTGAAGCAGAACATCTTCCGCGACGACCGCCGCGACGTGGTGGCCTCCACCCGCGCAGCGCTCGACTACCTGCAGAAGCTCTACGGCATGTTCGGCGACTGGCAGCTCGCGCTGGCCGCCTACAACTGGGGTGAAGGCAGCGTGAGCCGCGCCATCGCCAAGAACCAGCGCCTGGGCCTGCCCACCACCTACAGCGACCTCACCATGCCCGCCGAGACGCGCATGTACGTGCCCAAGCTGCAGGCGGTCAAGAACATTGTGGCGAATCCGCAGGCCTTCAACACCGAGCTGCCGCTGATCGCCAACCACCCCTACTTCCAGACCGTCACGCTCACGCGCGACCTCGACGTCGAACTCGCCGCCAAGCTGGCCGACGTGCGCCTCGAAGACTTCCGCGCGCTCAACCCCGCCGCCCACAAGCCGGTGCTGATCGCCGCCGGCACGCCGCAGATCCTGCTGCCCTGGGACAACGCCGCGGTGTTCCAGCGCAACTTCGACGCCTACGCCCAGGGCCAGTACGCCAGCTGGACCGCCTGGGTCGTGCCCAACACCATGACGGTGGCCGACGCCGCCCAGCGCTCGGGCATGAGCGAGAACGACCTGCGCTCCATCAACAACATCCCGCCGCGCATGCTCATCAAGGCGGGCTCGACGCTGATCGTGCCGCGCGGCGCCCGCGTGAAGGAAGACGTGGCTGCCGTGGTCGCCGACGGCGGCCACCTGAGCTTCCAGCCCGAGATCGTCACGCGCCGCACGACCGTGAAGGCCGGGCGCGCCGACAACGTCGCGAGCATCGCGCGCCGCTACAACCTCAAGCCCGCCAACGTGGCCGAGTGGAACGACGTGAAGCCGAACCACGCCTTCAAGCGCGGCTACAGCGTGGTGGTGTACCTGCCCGTTCGCGCAACGGTGGCTGCCCGCGCGGGCAGCGGCATCCGCGCCACCTCGCACGTCGCGGCCGCACCGGCGCGCCGTGGCGGGGCTCCCGCGAAGTCGGCCGCCCCGCGTGGCGCCGGCAGCGTGGTCAAGGTGCCCGCCAGCAGCAAGCAGCAGGTGGTGCGCGAGAAACGCGGCGGCACGCCTTCCAAGAAGAAGCGCTGAGCCGCTGAAGATGAGGACGAAGGCTCAGTGAGCCTTCGCGGCCTGCTGCGCCCTTCGGCGTACGATGGCCTCCATCGTCGCGACGCCGATCATGATGACGGTGGTGAGCGTTCCCACCACCAGCACCGTCAGGTGCGACGCAAACACCGCGAGCACCGCTAGGAAGCCCAGCCCGAAGAGATGCGACTGCGGCAGGAAGCCGCGCACCACGCGCTTGAAGAGCGCGTTGCCGAACAGGTAGATCGCCGGGCCGCCGATCAGCGCGCCCAGGTACTTGAGTTCGGCATGGTGCGAGCCCTCGCCGATCGTCAGCTCGTCCGCCACGGCGCACACGATGATGCCGGCCACCAGGATCACATGCGTGTAGTGGAACTTCGCGCCGATGGCGCCCGGGTCCCGCGCATGCTCGATGACGTGCGTCGCCTCCCTGGCGCTGGTGTCGAAGTACATCCACCACATCGCCAGGCTGCCCGCGAAGCCCACGAGCAGCGCGAACAGGTCGATGCCGTGCCATTCGACGTGGTGCCCGAAGGCGATGCCGGTGGCCAGCACCGACTCGCCCAGCGCGACGATCACGAAGAGCTGGCAGCGCTCGGCGAGATGGCCGCCGTCGATGGTCCAGTCGCTGGTCAGCGAGCGGCCCAGGCCCGGAAAGCGCAAGCCGATCATCGGCGCGATGTACTCGCACAGCACGCCGCCGAACCACAGCGCGAGACGCGCCTGCCCCTCGGCGAAGCCGCCGGCGATCCAGAACACGCCGGCCACGCAGTTCCAGGCCAGCAGGCGGCGGAAGTTCGGCGTGAGCGGATCGTTCGGGCCGATGGCGATCAGCATGCAGAAGGTACGCCCCGCCTGGATGCCCACGAAGCACAGCGCAAACACCAGCCCGCGCTCGGCAAAGGCGCCCGGCAGCGCCGAGGCCATCACCATCGCCAGCAGCATGATCGCGAACAGCACGCCGCGGATGCGCAGCGTGCCGGGGTTGAACCAGTTGGTGGTCCAGGCCGTGTACTGCCAGCCCAGCCAGACGGCGAACCACATGACCAGCGTCTGCAGCGCCCCCATGAGCGTGAGGTGGTCGAGCAGGTAGTGGGAAAGCTGTGTGACGGAGAAGGCGTAGACCAGGTCGAAGAACAGCTCTTCGTTGGAGACCCGTGCCGCCTCGCCGCGCGAGCGCAGGGTCGTGGCCCGCTTGTGGTTGTTGTCGTGGCTCATTGTTCGTTACCCCCGTGAATCGTTGCGGCCCGCCCTGCGGCGCCGCGCGCGATCATCGCACGGGGGCAACTAGAGCTTCTCGGTCTCGCCGGTCTTCGGCTGCCACTTCATCAGGCGCCTTTCGATGACGCCGACGATCCCGTCCAGCGCCAGCGCGAAGGCCGTCAGCACCACGATGCCGGCGAACACGGTATTGACGTCGAAGGTGCCCTCGGCCTGCAGGATCAGGTAGCCCACGCCGCGCGCCGAGCCCAGGTACTCGCCCACCACCGCGCCCACGAAGGCCAGCCCCACCGAGGTGTGCAGGCTGGAGAACACCCAGCTGGTCGCGCTCGGCAGATACACCGTGCGCAGCAGCTGCCGCTGGTTGGCGCCCAGCATCTTCGCGTTGGCCAGCACCACCGGGCTCACCTCGCGCACGCCCTGGTAGACGTTGAAGAACACGATGAAGAACACCAGCGTCACCGCCAGCGCCACCTTGCTCCAGATGCCCAGCCCGAACCACAGCGCGAAGATGGGCGCGAGGATCACGCGCGGCATCGAGTTGGCGGCCTTGATGTACGGATCGAGAATCAGGCTCGCCGTGGGCGCGAGCGCCAGCCACAGCCCGCAGGCCAACCCGAGCACGGTGCCGATGCCGAAGGCCAGCACCGTCTCGAGCAGCGTGGTGCCCAGGTGCTGGTAGATGTCGGCGTTGCCCTTGAGCCCATCGGGAAAGAGCGCGTTGGCCGGCACCTCGAAGGGCAGGAACCAGCTCCAGATGCGCCCCGCCACCTGGATCGGCTCGCCGAGGAAGAAGGCGATCTGCTGGTTGCGCGAGGCGACATGCCACGCCACCAGAATCACCGCCAGCAGTGCCAGCTGCCAGAAGCGCGCGTTGCGTTCGTTCAAACCGAGCCGCGCCATCACGCGGCCTTCCTGAGCTGCTGCGCATAGCCCTTGAGCACCTCGTCGCGCAGCACTTCCCAGATCTGGGTGTGCAGCTCGACGAAGCGCGGCTGCGTGCGCACCTCGGCCACGTCGCGCGGACGCGGAAGATCGATGACGAACTCGCCGATGGGATGCGTGGCCGGGCCTGCCGACAGCACCACCACGCGATCACTCATCGCAATGGCTTCGTCGAGGTCGTGCGTGATGAAGAGCACCGCCTTCTTCTTCGCGCTCCAGAGCTCCAGCACCTCGTTCTCCATCAGCTGGCGCGTCTGGATGTCGAGCGCGCTGAAGGGCTCGTCCATGAGGATGATGTCGGGGTCGAGCACCAGCGTCTGCGCCAGCGCCACGCGCTTGCGCATGCCGCCGGAGAGCTGGTGCGGATAGCGGTCGCCGAAGCCCGAGAGGCCCACGCGCGAGAGCCATGCCTCGGCCTGCTCACGCGCCTGAGCCTCGGGTACGCCGCGGTACTGAAGGCCGACCATCACGTTGTCGATGGCGCTGCGCCAGGGCATCAGCGCCTCGGACTGGAACATGTAGCCGGCGCGCGCGTTGATGCCCGAAAGCGTCTGGCCGAAGACCTTCACCGTGCCCGATGAAGGCTCCAGCAGGCCCGCGCCCACGTTCAGCAGCGTCGACTTGCCGCAGCCGGTGGGGCCGACCACCGAGACGAACTCCCCGGCCTTCACGCGCAGCGTGGTGTCGGCCACCGCCGTGTAGCGCTGGCCCGGATCGTCCTTCGAGAGAAAGGTGCAGCTGATGGAGAGGAGTTCGAGTGCGTGGTCGGACATGGCAGAAAAAACCCGGCCTGAGCCGGGTCGCGGGACATGCGGAGTCAGGCTTTGAACCTGTCTTTGGCGCGCCTTGCAAAATCGTTGGTGTAGGTTCTAGCGAGGTCGATCTTGTCGGCCTTCACGGTGGTGTCGAAGCTCGCGATCGCGTTCAGCGCGGTCTTGGGGCCATCGGCGGGCACCAAGCCGTCGGTGGCGATGGACTCGCGCACCTTGTCGAACGAAGCGAGGTACAGCGCGCGGTCGCCGAGCAGGTAGGTCTCGGGCACCGTCTTGATGATGTCGCCCGGCCCGGCCGTCTGCAGCCACTTGAGCCCGTGCACGATGGCATTCGCCAGCGCCTGGCAGGTGTTGGGATTCTTCTGGACGAAGTCGGACGACGCATAGAGGCAGGCCGCCGGCATCGTGCCGCCGAACACCTGCTGCGTGCCCTTGAGCGTGCGCGTGTCGCTGATGATCTTCACGTCGCCCTTCTGCTCCAGCATTGTCATCACAGGGTCGGTGTTGCTGATGGCGTCGATCTGGCCCGAGCGCAGCGCGGTGAGTGCGCCGGCCGCCACGCCCACGCCGATGAAGCTCACGTCGCTGGCCTTGAGCCCGCCGCGCGACAGCACGAGGTTGGCCACCATGTTGGTCGACGAGCCCGGAGCCGAGACGCCGATCTTCTTCCCCTTGAGATCCTGGATGCCGGTGTAGCCGGCCATGTTCTTGGTCGACACGCCCACCGCGATCTGCGGCGCGCGGCCCTGCAGCACGAAGGCCTGGAAGAACTGGTTCTTGGCCTGCAGGTTGATGGTGTGCTCGTAGGCGCCCGAGCACACGTCGGCCGAGCCGCCGACAACCGCCTGCAGTGCGCGAGCGCCGCCGGCGAAATCGGAAATCTCCACGTCGAGCCCTTCGGCCTTGAAGTAGCCGAGCTGCTCGGAAATGGTGAGCGGCAGGTAGTAGAACGCCGCCTTGCCACCCACCGCGATGGATATCTTGGTCTTCTCCAGTTTGGCCTGCTGCGCAAAGACACGCGGCAACGCGATGGTTGCGGCGGCGATGGCGGAAGCAGAAATGAGAGTGCGGCGATGAAGCATGAAAACTGCCTGGAACTGAGGCCTGAAGCTGTTGCCTGAACTGTTGCTTTTGGGCTCTGTGATTCGTAAGAAACTGAATCGAGCTTAGGGGGCGCAACAGGCAACTGCATCGGGGTCATCCCGTGCGGGTTTTCACGTAAGCGTGAAGGCCTCGCCGAGAAGCCTTCGCCAAGGCTTCAGCGAGCCAGAAAAAGTATCGCGATATTGACCAGAAAGGCGAGCGCCCAGACTGCGCTGCGCGCGCTGCCGATGCCCTTGATGTAGAGCGCGAGATAGATCGCGCGCAGCACCACGTAGGCCACCGCGAGCATGTCGAGGCGCGCCTGCGCCGCGCCGAGCTGGTGCGCGATGATCACCGCGCCGATGAAGAACGGCAGGCCCTCGAAGCTGTTGGCCTGCGCGCTGTTGGCGCGTGCCCGCCAGCCGCTCTGCTTCGCGGCCCATTCGCGCGGATGCTGGTTGTCGCGCGGACCGAAGCTGCCTGCCTTGGCGATCCATGCCGAGAGATACGGCAGCACGCAGGCGACGAGCACGCACCAGTAGGCGACGGTGAGCAACGAGAGAGTCATGCGTCGTTGTTCTACCTGCGATCCACCAGCGCGTGCGCGATGGTGCCGAGATCGACGTATTCGAGCTCGCTGCCGGCCGGCACGCCGCGCGCGAGGCGCGTCACCTTGAGGCCGCGTTGCTTCAGCCCTTCACCGATCACATGCGCGGTGGCCTCGCCTTCGGCCGTGAAGTTCGTGGCGAGGATGACCTCGCTCACCGTGCCGTCGCGCGCGCGGTCGAAGAGCTTCTGCAGCCCGATGTCCTTCGGACCTACGCCGTCGAGCGGACTGAGCTTGCCCATCAGCACGAAGTAATAGCCGCGGAACGCGCCCGTGCGTTCGAGCGCAGCCTGGTCGGCCGGCGTCTCGACCACGCAGAGCTTGGTCGCATCGCGCCGCGTGTCGAGACAGACGCTGCAGATCGGCGCTTCGGTGAAGGTGTTGCAGCGCTCGCAGTGCCGCACCTGTCCGGCCGCCTGCTGCAGGGCGCGCGCAAGCAGCTGCGCGCCCTCGCGGTCGTGCTGCAGCAGGTGGAACGCCATGCGCGAAGCCGACTTGACGCCGACACCGGGCAGGCGGCGCAGCGCATCGACCAGGGCGTCGAGCGAACTGGCGTCTGCCATCTATGCCTGCAGCCTGTTCAGAACGGCAGCTTCATGCCTGGGGGAAGACCCGGCATGCCGGCCGTGAGCTTGCCCATCTTCTGCTCGCTGGTTTCCTCTGCCTTGCGCACGGCGGCGTTGAAGGCGGCAGCCACGAGGTCTTCGAGCATGTCCTTGTCGTCCGCCAGCAGGCTGGGGTCGATGGTGATGCGCTTGACGTCGTGCTTGCAGGTCATGACGACCTTGACGAGGCCTGCGCCGGATTCGCCTTCGACCTCGATGGTGGCCAGTTCTTCCTGGGCCTTCTTGAGGTTGTCCTGCATTGCCTGCGCCTGCTTCATGAGGCCGGCCAGTTGTCCTTTGTTGAACATCGTTGGTCCTGATCTGTCTGGTTGGAAAGTGGGTGAAGGATACGGGAGACGCGAACTCAGGCCGGCTTGAGCGTGCCGGGGACGATCTTCGCGTCGAAATCGCGCATCAGCGCCTGTACTTCGGGGTCGCTCATGATGGCTTCCTCGGCCAGGCGCTGCCGCTCGTCGGCCGCCTGCTTGTTGCGGCGCGCGGGGCTGTCGACCACGCCGCCGACCTCGATGGCGAGCTTGACGTTGTGGCCGGCGCTGTTCAGCGCGACGGTGAGCTTTTCGCGGGCGGACGGCTGGTTGAGCGTCTCGCGCTCGATGCGCAGCAGCCATTGGTCGGTGTCGCGGCCCACCATCTGCGACTGCAGGGCGAGCTCCCGCGCCAGCGCGGTGATGGCCTCGGCCGCGACCAGCTGCGTGACCGTGGCGTACCAGAAGTCGCCGTCCTCGCTGGTCGGAATCGGCGTGAAGGTGCTGCGCGGTTCGTCGGGGCGCGGGGTGTCGCGGGCGCTCGGCGGCGGCTGCACGCGGATCGGCACGCCGACGACCTTGGCGGGAGCATCGCCGGCGCTGCCGGGCCGGGGCTCGGCCTGCCGGGGTTCGTCGACCACGGCGAGGCGGTGGCCTGCGGGAACCGGTGCCGATTGCGTTGGGGCCGATGCAACCGGCGACTCCAACGCAGGCCTGGCAGCCATGGGAGCAACAGGAGCCGGGGCTGGCGCAGGTGGCGCAACGCGCACCGCAGGAGCCTGCGGCGGCGCGGCCGCAGCTTCATTCAGAGTTTTTTTTTCCGGGGTAGCCGTCGAAGCGGCCGCGCTGGAAGGCTTGAAGGCCAGCAACCGCAGCAGCACCATGGTCAGCGCGGCGTACTCGTCGGGGGCCAGGCCCAGCTCGCCACGGCCGTGCAGGCACAGGCTGTAGAGCAGCTGGGTTTCGTCGGCCGGCATCAGCGCGGCGAGGCGCGCGGTGTCGGCTGCGTCGGGGTCGGTGGCGGCATCGGCCGATTCCGCGCGCGAAGGCACGGCCTGCAGCACCGCCATGGCCTGCAGCACGGCCGTCATTTCTTCCAGCGTGGAGGCGGCGGACATGCCGTCGACGCGCAGCGCTTCGGAAGTCTCGACCACCGTCTTGCCGTCGCCCTGCGCCAGCGCCTCGATCAGGCGGAACACATGGCCGCGATCGACGCTGCCGAGCATCTGGCGCACGCCGGCTTCAACGAGCTCGCCGTTGCCGAAGGCGATGGCCTGGTCGGTGAGCGAGAGCGCGTCGCGCATCGAGCCGCGCGCCGCGCGCGCCAGCAGGCGCAGCGCCTGCGGCTCGGCCGGCACGCTTTCGGTCTGCAACACGGCAGTGAGGTGTTCGAGCACCGTCTCGGGCGCCATCGGCCTCAGGTTGAACTGCAGGCAACGCGACAGCACCGTCACAGGCACCTTCTGCGGGTCGGTCGTGGCCAGCACGAACTTGAGGTACTCGGGCGGCTCCTCGAGCGTCTTGAGCATCGCGTTGAACGCGGTGTTCGTGAGCATGTGCACTTCGTCGATCATGAAGACCTTGAAGCGCCCCTGCACCGGCTTGTAGACCGCCTGTTCGAGCAGCGACTGCACCTCGTCCACGCCGCGGTTGGAGGCCGCGTCGAGCTCGGTGTAGTCCACGAAGCGGCCCGCGTCGATGTCGCGGCAGGCCTGGCAGACGCCGCACGGCGTGGCCGTGATGCCGCCCTGCCCGTCCGGCCCCTGGCAGTTGAGCGACTTCGCAAGAATGCGCGAAACCGTGGTCTTGCCGACACCCCGGGTGCCGGTGAAGAGATAAGCGTGATGCAGGCGCTGCGTGGTCAGCGCGTTCTCGAGCGCCTGAACCACATGCCCCTGGCCGACCATCTCACCGAAGGTTTTCGGACGGAACTTGCGGGCGAGCACGAGATAAGACATTGCGGGCATTCTAAAAGGCGCGAGGAGCCCCTCCCGATACCTCGGCAGGGCCTTTCGCGGGACACCGAGGATCCGGCTCCGCCGGTCCTCCGGTGTCGCCCCCAGCAGGGGGGTGGCGAAGCGACACGAAGTGCGCGCAGCCTGGGGGGTTACAATACGCGCTGACGGGCCTCCCTGCATGGTGAAGTGGCCAACCGGGTCAGGTGGGGAACCAAGCAGCCCTAACTGCGTAGTCAGTGCCAGGGGTAAGGCTCGTCAACTTCTTCAGCGGTTTCGTTTCATTCCATGCGAAATGAAACGGGGCCTGCAAAAATCTCCGGCGACAGAAAGTCCAGCGATGCGAGGCCTCAAAGGCCCAGCCGCCGGATTGCGCCGCGCGCCGCCGCCGCGCCGCTGGCCATCGAGGCCGTCAGCAGATAGCCGCCGGTCGGAGCCTCCCAGTCGAGCATTTCCCCCGCCACGAACACGCCCTGCAGCGCCTTCGACATGAGCTGCGCGTCCAGCGCATCGAAGCGCACGCCGCCCGCCGTGCTGATGGCTTCGTCGATCGGCCGCGCCGCGACGAGCTTCAAGGGCACGGCCTTGATGGTCGCGGCGAGCTGCTCCGGGTCGTGCATCGCCTCACGACTCAGCGCCTCGTGCAGCACGCCGGCCTTGATGCCTTCCAGGCCGAGCCTGCTCTTGAGATGGCTGCTGAGCGACCGCGCCCCGCGCGGATGCTTCACCGCGGCCAGCACCTGCTCGGCGCTGCGATCCGGCAGCAGATCGAGCAGCAGCGTCGCGCTTCCCTTTTCGGCG
The DNA here is from genome assembly GCF_056867935.1 of Variovorax sp. TLI9-5A. Lineage (NCBI taxonomy): Bacteria > Pseudomonadati > Pseudomonadota > Betaproteobacteria > Burkholderiales > Comamonadaceae > Variovorax > Variovorax sp. TLI9-5A. The sequence goes on from NZ_CP200310.1 coordinate 4,083,155, forward strand.
ATCTCGTCGCGCAGCAACGCCGAGGCTGCATAGATCAGGCTGCCTTCGATGCCGGTCGCGGTCGCGACGAACTCGCCCTTGCGCGCGAAATGCCGTCCGTGGCTGTCGGTGAACGAAATCGCGACCGACTTGAAGGGCTGGCCTGCGAAACGACTGGAGAAATGCTCGCTCCAGCCCGAGCCGTCGAAGCCGCAGTTGGCCGGCTGCAGCGGCGCGACGTCCACGCCCTTCGCCTCCAGCCAAGGCGCCCACGCACCATCCGAACCGAGCCGCGCCCAGCTCGCCCCGCCCAGCGCCAGCACGACGGCATCGGCGCTGGCCGTGGCCTCGCCGGCCGGCGTCGCGAATCGCAGCGATGCCGGGTCGAAGACTCCCTCGCCCACCCAGCGATGCCGCATGTGGAACTGCACACCCGCCGCGCGCAGCCGGTGCAGCCACGCACGCAGCAGCGGCGCGGCCTTCATGTCGGTCGGGAACACACGCCCCGACGTCCCCACGAAGGTCTCGATGCCCAGGCCGCTCGCCCATGCACGCACCTGCTGCGGCCCGAACAGCGCGAGCATCGGCTCCAACTGCGCGCGGCGCTCGCCGAAGCGGCTCACGAACGCATCGAAGGGCTCGGAGTGCGTGAGGTTCAGCCCGCCGCGGCCGGCCAGCAGGAACTTGCGGCCCACCGAGGGCATTGCGTCGTAGACGTGCACTTGCGCGCCGGACGCGCTCAGAACTTCAGCCGCCATCAGGCCGGCGGGTCCGCCGCCGATGACGGCGACGGTGGGGGAAACAGTCATTCGAGATTCACCAATTCGCCCTGCCCGGTGAGGAACGCGACACGCACGGTGGCACCGGGATAGGCATGTTGCACTGCCGCGCGATAACGCTGCATCTGTGCGATCAGCGCGGCGTCCTTTTCGGGGCGCGCCGCGGATTTGTAGTCGAGCACCCACCAGACACCGCTGTCGCGCTCGCGCACCAGCCGGTCGATGCGCAGGGTCTCGCCTTCGTGCACCAGCGTGACTTCATTGCCATGCCAGTCGACCCTGCGATCGTCCCACACCCAGGCCCCCTCGCCCGCGCGGATGCGCTGGGCCAGCGCGGCGGCACCACGCGCCTGCTGCGCATCGAGCAGGAATTCGCGGGCGGCGGCCCGCACATGGGCGGCCGGCAGCGGTTCGCCCGGCACGGCCCATTCGAGCAGCCGGTGCATGGCCTGCCCGAAGGCGGCGGCACGCGCGTCCACCGTGGTGGCGGCCGTCTTCTTCGCGGACGGCTGCTCGGCAGGCTCGGGCGCCTCCGGCATGCGTTTCATTGCAAAGCTGCCCGCACCGGCTTCGGTCGGCAGCGCCACCAGCGGCTCGTCGGCCTCGGTGGGCTCGCACAGCGGCTGCAGTCGCGACCACCAGCTGCCTTCGTTGGCACGCGCCGGCTTCACCGACGAAAGCACCAGCCGCTCTCGCGCCCGCGTGACGGCGACGTAGAGGCCGTTGAGCTCCTCGCGATGGCGCGCGCGCTGCTCCTCCTCGAGCAGCGCAACGGCACAGGCCGGCGGTGCCTTCTCGCTCGCGAGGAATACGAAGCGCGTCGGCGCGCTGTCGCTGCCCTTCCACTCGACCAGCACGCCCATGGTCTGGGCCCGCGGCGCAGGAGCGTCGCAGTCGAGCATGAGCACCGTATCGGCCTCCAGCCCCTTGGCGCCGTGCACGGTCAGCAGTTGCACGGCCTCGGGCGCGGTCACGGTCGGTGCCCGCACGCCGCCTGCGCGCAGCGCGCGCACCAGCGCATAGGGCGTTGCGAAGCGCGCGCCGTCGATGTCCAGCGACGCCGACAGCACGCCCCGCAGGTTGGCCAATGCACTCTGACGCATCGCGGCCGGCACGGCGGCGCCGAACTTCGCGAGCAGGTCGCCGTCGTGGAAGATCGCGTCGAGCGCGTCGTGGGGCGGCAGCGTCATCAGCCAGCGCTGCCAACGCTTGAGCCTGACGCCGGCCTCGACAAGCACCGGCGGCAGGCTCTCGTCCTTCTGGATCAGCGAGAACCAGCTCACGGGGCCGCGCTCGCGCTGGCGCAACGCGAGCTGCACCAGGGCCTCGTCGTCGATGCCGAACACCGGTGACTTCAGCGCCCTGGCCAGAGAAAGATCGTGCGCGGGCGACACCAGCGCGTCGATCAGCGCAACCACGTCCTGCACCTCGGGTGCGTCGTGGAGGTCGTTTTTTTCGGGCTGCTGCACGGGAATGTGGCGCTGGCGCAGCGCGTCCTGCATGGCCGAGAGCCGGCTGCGCCTGCGCGCCAGCACCATGATGCGGCTGGGCTGGGTGCCGTCGGCGATGCGCTGCGCCACCCATCGGGCGGCCTGCTCGCATTCCTTCTGCAGCAGCTGCTCCTCGGGCAGCACGCGCGGCGTGACGAGGCTGTCGCGCCAGTGCAGCATGCCGTCGTCGGCGGGAGCGGCTTCGGCCGTGCCGCCGCCGACCGCGTCGCGGTCGATGGCCGGCAGCCGCAGCAGTTCGCCATCGTCGCGACGCTCGGTGGTGTGGGCGCGGTAGCCATCGAACTCGCCGGCCTCCTGCGCGGCAAGCATCGCCGCGTTGACCAGCCCGACCACCGACTGCGCGTTGCGGTGCGTGTGGTCGCAGTTCAGCAGCTCGCCATCGAGCCCTTCGCGAACGAACTTCTTCGCGGCGATGAACACCTGCGGCTCGGCGCGGCGGAAGCGGTAGATGCTCTGCTTCGGGTCGCCCACGATGAACACGCGCGGCGCACGGCCCTGCGCGCCGGTATATGCACTGAGCCAGCCATAGAGCGCCTGCCACTGCAGCGGGTTGGTGTCCTGGAACTCGTCGATCAGCAGGTGCGCGATGCGCGCGTCCAGCCGCTCCTGCACCCAGCCAGAGAGGGCCGACTGGCCCAGCAGCAGCTGCGCCGCCTGCTCGACGTCGTTCATGTCGACCCAGCCGTGCGCACGCTTCACGTCGGCGAAGGCAGCGATCAGCAGGCGCGTGAGGCGCGTCATGCGCTGCTGGTAGAGCCAGGCGGCGTGCTGGGCCTGCGCGGCGCACAGCACCTGCAGCTCGGCCTCGGCCTCCTGCGCGGCGGGGAACTTCTGCAGGTTCTTGTTGAGGCGGTCTTCCGTCGCCACGAAGAAGTTCTTGCGCAGGTGGGCAAGTGCGGCGACCAGCGCATCGCCGGCCGGCTCGCCCGAGCCGAACACGTCGATGATCGCTTCGGCCGCCTTCTGCGGCGTCTTGTTGCTCTCGCGGCCCAGCGCGGCGGCCCGGTCGAGCCAGCGGCGGCGGACCGGTTCGCCGCGCAAGGCTTCGGTCGGCTCGTCCAGCCCTTCGAGCGTCGGGTGGAGCGCGCTGAAATGCTGGACCGCGTTCTCCGCGTCGGCCAGCGAGAACTCCACGCGCTTCGACAGCGCCTCGCCCAGCGCCTTGGCCGTCTGCGAGCGGCCGTGCGTGGCGACGACGGCGTAGTAGTCGGCCAGCGCCTCCTTGCTGGCTGTCACGGCCTCGAAGAAAGGCCGCCAGGTGTGGCCCCGCGCCTCCGCGTCGTCTTCGAGCAGCTCGTAGTTCGACGGCAGGCCCAGTTCGCGCAGCACCGCGAGCGGCGCGTTGCGCAGCAGGCCCGCGAACCAGGCGTGGAAGGTGCGGAACTGCACCGGCCTGCCGCCTTCGAGCAGGCGCCGGTAGAGCCCCTTGAGGCGCGGTACCGCGGCCGAGGCCGCAACCGGCTCCATGCCGCGCATCACCAGCTGGGCGACCAGCTCTTCCTGCGGGCGCTCAGCGAAATCTTCCAGCCACTGGTCGAGGCGCTCGCGCATCTCGCCGGCAGCCTTTTTCGTGAAGGTAATGGCCAGGATCTCGTGCGGCTCGCAGGCGGTGTCGCCCTCTTCGAGCAGCGCGCGCAGGATGCGCGAGACCAGCATCCAGGTCTTGCCCGCGCCGGCGCAGGCCTCGACCGCGACCGAGCGACGTGGATCGCAGGCGACGGTGTAGAAGACCTCGCGCGTGACGTGCCGGCCGTTGTGTTCGTAGGCTGCGCCGCTCATTGCGTGTCGCCTCCAGTGACTTCGACGCCCGGCGGCGGGGCCGCCTCGTCCCAGAAGTCCTTGCGGCACAGGCCCCGCGCGGCGCAGTAGTCGCAGACGGCACCCTCGCCCAGCGGCGGCAGCGCCGCGCCCTGCGCGATGCGCCTGAAGTCTTCGATGATGCCGGCCACCAGCGCGTCGCGCGCCTCGACCACCGCAGGCTGCTCGACGGTCTGCGTGCCGGCGGCCTTCTCGCCCACGTTGACGTATGCCGCGCGCAGGGTGTCGTCGGCCACCAGCGCGGCGTAGAAGGCCAACTGCGTGTCTTCGGTGGGGTCCTTCACGCGCTCCTTGCTGACGGTGGCGGACTCGGTCTTGTAGTCGATCACGAAGGCCTGGCCATCGGGCATGCGGTCGATGCGATCGAGCCGGCCGATCAGGCGCAAGTCGCCCAGCGCCTGCTCCTTCCAGGGCTCGGACTCGGCGAAGACAGCACCGGCCGCCTCGTGCCCTGTGAGCCAGGTAAGGTAGCCGTCGCGCACGGCGGGCCATGCGGCGGCGAAGGGCAGGAACTCGGCATCGGAGAGTCCGAGTTCCTGCGTGGAGCGACGGGCCGCCTCCTCGATGAAGGCGGTGCGCTGCTGCGCATCCTGTGTCGGTGCTTCGGCCAGCGCCTCGTGGAAGTGGCCGAGCACCGCATGCAGCCAGTTACCGAAGTCGCGTTTGTCGACCTCGGCATCGAGCTCGTCGGCGCTGCGCAGGCCCAGCTGGCGCAGCGCGAAGAAACGATAGGGGCAGCGGCGCAGGTCTTCGTAGACGCTGGTGGAAATGTTCTGCAGCGGCAGGAGCGCGCCGGAGGGTGTCGGGTAGCCGGTCGGCTTGATGGCCACTTCGCGCGGCGTGCGCGGGTCGGCCGAGGGCTGCAGCGCATGGTCGAGCTGCAGCGCCTGTACCAGCGGGCTCGGCCGCACGGGCTCGCCGCTGGCGTCTGATTGGCGCCAGATGAGCTCGCACGAGGGGTTGTGCAGGGCCGCGGCCCAGGCCGCGCGCTGGGCGGCTTCGAGCGCCTCGCGCGACGGCAGGCCCAGCTCGAGGCGCTGGGCGGCGCTCCAGTTGCCGGGCGGTTCGGGCGATGCGGGCAGGCGCCGGTCGTCGCAGCCGGGGACGACCACTGCGCCGAAGGATCGGCCCAGCAGCTGGTAGAGCGGCAGCACCACGACCCGGGGAGCCTGGTCGCCTGCGGGGGGCACGAAGCTCGCGTCTTCGAGCACGTCGCGGACCCAGGCGGTGAACTCGGCCAGGGTGTGGCGGCCGCCGGGGAACTCGTCCTCGTCGTCGCCGTGCGCGCCCGCGTCGAGCCACAGCGCGCCGATCACCTTGCCGCCGGCCAGGTCCTCGTCGAGCAAGGCCCATTGACCGCTGGCCTCCAGCAGTTCGCGCAGCGCGCGCAGCCATTCGGCCAACGAGCGCGAGCGGGCCATGGGCGCGCGGCGCGCCTCGATGGCCTCGGTGAAAACGAGCAGCGCGGTGTCCTTGGACTTCTCGCTGCGGGTCATCAGGGCGCACCAGGTCGACCAGTCGCGCATGGCCTCCTGGCGCAGGCGGGCTTCGAGCGACTGGACGGCGGGCGCATCGCCGTCGGCTCCGCTCTTGAGCCATTCGAGCACCTGGTCGCTGGTGGCGTCGTGGGCGCAGGCGCGCAGCGCGCTCATCAGCGTGGCGGCGGCGCGGGTGGTCGAGAGCTTCCAGCCTGTTTCGTCGTGCGTGACGACACCCTGTGCACTCAGCTGCGCGCTGATGCGGCGGGTGAGCGCGCGATCGGTCGCCACCAGCGCGACGGGCGCGCGGCCGTCGGCGAGGTGGCGCAGCACGCAGGCGGCGGCAAGCTCGGCCTCGTCCTCGGGGTCGAGGGCAACGTGGGAGGCGCAGACCTGCGTGGGCGCGCCCGAAGGCACGAGTGAGAGATGAAGCGCGTGGTCGCCCCAAAGCTTGCAGAGAGACTGGGTGAGCGGATCGGCCTGGAAGCCTTCGAGCACGATCAGCGCGTCGACTTGGGCCCGCGTGGATTCGCGCTGCAGCACGTCGGTGGCATAGCCCGAGGTGGAGGTCCACGCGACGGCGATGCGGATCAGCGCGCTTTCGATGCGGAACCATTCCGACTCGCTGCCGGCATCGGCCACGCTCGCCGCGCGCCGGGCCCATTCGCCGCCGCGCTCTTCCGGTGTCACCGCGGCCGCAAGGGGGCCGAGCTGGTAGGCAAGCTCGACGACGCGGCCGGCCAGGGCGAAGCGCTCGGCATGGAAGCCCGCCTGCGACAGCAGGGCCTGGGCCGTGACCAGGTCGCGCGCCATGTCGTGGGCGATGTCGTAGCCCGTCGGCACGAAGCCGCCCGCGCTGCGGGCCCAGTTGTGGGTGGTTTCGAAGCGCGGCACGAAGCCGGGGCTTCCGCAGCGCGCCCACATGGCGCGCGCCACGCCCATCAGCTGCGCATAGGGCACCAGCACCACGGTGCGGGCGGCATGCAGCTGGCGTTCGGCGAGCGCGCGGACGATCCGCGCGACGACGCCGTCGGCTGGATCGCACCACAGGGCCTGCACGGGGTGGCCTTCGTTCATTCAGTTCTATCGAGGGGTTGGAGAGCGCATCGCGCAAGGGCTTTGGCTATCGCCGCCATAGCGTGTCCGCACGGAACGCCACCCCTTGGTTTCTGTCACAATGACCAGCACTTTAGCTGCACCGAAACTCTCTGCGCACAAGGATTCACACATGGCCAGCGAACTCATCAAACACATCTCCGATTCCTCCTTCGAGGCCGACGTGCTCAAGTCCAGCCAGCCCGTTCTGGTCGACTACTGGGCCGAATGGTGCGGCCCCTGCAAGATGATCGCCCCCATCCTGGACGAAGTGTCGGCTGCATACGAGGGCAAGCTGCAGATCGCCAAGCTGAATGTGGACGAGAACCGCGACATCCCCGCCAAGTTCGGCATCCGCGGCATCCCCACCCTGATGCTGTTCAAGGACGGCCAACTGGCCGCCACGAAGGTCGGTGCGATGAGCAAGGCTCAGCTCACGGCCTTCATCGACCAGCAGCTCGCCTGAGCGACATTTCAACCGGCCAGCGCGCAATGCGTTGGCCGGCGCGTTTTTCCTGTCATAATCTCCCCCAGATCACCGGTCCTTTCCTCTAGAGGCAACTGGTTCGAGTTCCCCGGTTGGTGAGGCAGTTCTCGCTTCACGTTCAACCTCCCCCCGTTTTCCGTTCGATTGCCCCATCAGGGGTCATTCCATGCACTTAAACGAACTCAAGGCACTCCACGTGTCTGAAGTCCTCAAGCAGGCTGAAGCGCTTGAGATCGAAAACGTCGGCCGCATGCGCAAGCAGGAGCTGATGTTCGCGATCATCAAGAAGCGCGCCAAGGCCGGCGAACAGGTCTTTGCCGACGGCGTGCTCGAAATACTGCCCGACGGCTTCGGCTTCCTGCGCAGCCCCGACACCAGCTTCACGGCCAGCACGGACGACATCTACATCTCGCCCAGCCAGGTGCGCCGCTTCAACCTGCACACCGGCGACATGATCGAAGGCGAGGTGCGCACGCCCAAGGACGGCGAGCGCTACTTCGCGCTGACCAAGCTCGACAAGGTCAACAATGGCCCGCCGGAGCAGAACAAGCACAAGGTGATGTTCGAGAACCTGACGCCGCTGTTCCCCAAGGAGCAGATGAAGCTCGAACGCGACGGCATCAAGGGCGACGAGAACATCACGGGCCGCATCATCGACATCATCGCCCCCATCGGCAAAGGCCAGCGCGCCCTGCTCGTGGCGCCGCCCAAGAGCGGCAAGACGGTGATGATGCAGCACATCGCCCACGCCATCAGCGCCAACTACCCCGACGTCCACATGATGGTGCTGCTCGTCGACGAGCGCCCTGAAGAAGTGACCGAAATGCAGCGCACGGTGAAGGGCGAGGTCATTGCCTCGACCTTCGACGAGCCCGCTGCGCGCCACGTGCACGTGGCCGAAATGGTGATCGAGCGCGCCAAGCGCCTGGTCGAGCTCAAGAAGGACGTGGTGATCCTGCTCGACTCCATCACCCGCCTGGCCCGTGCCTACAACAACGTCGTGCCTTCGTCGGGCAAGGTGCTGACCGGCGGTGTCGACTCCAACGCGCTGCAGCGTCCCAAGCGCTTCCTGGGCGCCGCGCGCAACGTGGAAGAAGGCGGCTCGCTGACCATCATCGGCACCGCGCTGATCGACACCGGCAGCCGCATGGACGAAGTGATCTTCGAAGAGTTCAAGGGCACCGGCAACTCCGAAATCCACCTCGACCGCCGCCTGTACGAAAAGCGCGTATTCCCTTCGATCCAGCTCAACCGCAGCGGCACGCGTCGCGAAGAACTGCTGCTGGCGCCCGAGATCCTGCAGAAGACCCGCATCCTGCGCCAGCTCATGTACAACATGGACGAGATCGAGTCGATGGAGCTGATGCTCAAGAACATGAAGGCGACGAAGACCAATGTCGAGTTCTTCGACATGATGCGTCGCGGCGGCTGAGCACCACGCTCTTGCGCAAAAGCGCGTTGGCCCTTGCGGGTCAACGCGCTTTTTTCATGGGCGCCGTGTGGGCAAGGCGCGGCCTTCGAGTGCGCTTTGCCGGCCGAGGTCGAGCAGCTCCATCAGCTCGACAGCCTGTTCGGGCGGCACCGGATTCGGGCCGCGGCCGAGGATGGCGTCGCGCACTGCGGCGTAGTAGTCGACATAGTTGCCGGGGTGCGTGGGAACGCTGCGCTTGGCAGGCACCCCGTTGCTGTCGATCAGCGTGAGTTCGCCATCCAGCGGATCGGCGCCCCAACCTTCCGTCGGCGGCCTCTGCCCTGCGCGCAGCGCATCTTCCTGGGTATCGACGCCATGCTTGACGTAGCTTCCGCGCGTGCCGTGCACGATGTAGCGTGGCGCGGCATGCGCCGCCAGCGTCGTCGAATGCAGTACCACGCGCAGCGGCGCGTGCGGCCCGGACTCGTACCGCAGCACGGCATGGAAGTAGTCCTCGACCACGGCGCCGTCGCGCAGGACCGCAGTGTCGAGCTGGATCGTGTCGGGACGACCGAAAAGCTGCACCGCCTGGTCGACCAGATGGGAGCCCAGGTCGACCCAGAGGCCCGAGCCAGGCACCGCCTGTTCGCGCCAGCGCTCCTTCACCTCGGGGCGGAAACGGTCGAAGTGCGACTCCAGGTACACGGGGCGGCCCAGTTCGCCAGAGGCGAGAAGCTGCTTGAGGGTCAGGAAATCGGAATCGAAGCGCCGGTTCTGGTAGACCGCCAGGATCCGATTGTTGCGTGCAGACAACAACTCAAGCTCCCTCGCCTCGGCCACGTCGAGGGTGAAGGGTTTGTCCACGACCACGTGCTTGCCGGCCTCCAGCGCCGCCTTGGCAACCGGGTGATGCTGGGCATTGGGTGTGGCGACCACGATCAGGTCGATGTCGGAACGGGCCACCAGCGCGGTCACGTCGGGCACCACAGCCACGCCAGGCCAATCGGCATGCACTTTGTGTGGCTGCGAGCTCGCCACGGCCGCCAACTCCAGCCCCGGAACGGCCGAAAGCACGGGCGCATGAAAGGTCTGGCCTGCAAAACCGTAGCCGACCAGGCCTGCGCGAAGGGGGTTGGAGGTCATGCGAGGGCCTTGGTTTGCTCGAAAATGGGGCAGTATGCGATAATCGTGGGCTCCGCGAAAAGTGCGGCCGGGCAGCTTGGCCCGGCTTTCCGGGCTCCTCCGGGTCCGGGATAGTGCGCCAGATGACTGGCGCGATAGTGGCTCTCGCATCGACCGCGCATTGATTCCAAAAGCGCAAAAGGAAACACCATGGCAAAAGAAGGCATCCACCCGAATTACCGCGAAGTCCTGTTCGTCGACATGTCGAACGGCTTCAAGTTCGTGACCCGTTCGTGCGCGAACACCAAGGAAATGGGCAAAACCGACGACGGCCGCGAACTGCCGCTGTTCAAGCTCGATACCACGAGCGAATCGCACCCGTTCTACACCGGCACGCAGAAGTCGGTCGACAACATGGGCGGCCGCGTCGAGAAGTTCCGCAACCGCTTCGGCAAGACCACCGGCGCCGCCTCGAAGTAAGGTACGCGCTTTTGCGTCGAGGGCAGCCCGGTTTACCGCGCTGCCCTTTTTCTTTCCGAATCCCGTCTTCTCCCACCACTTGAACCAGCCCACCCCCGCGATCGTTGCCCAGAGCGCCGTGCGCCGGCTGCCGCGCATCGCATTGCTGCTGCTGTGCGCGGCTTACCTGCTGCCCGGGCTGGTCGGCCGGGGCCCCTGGAAGAGCGCCGACATCACGGCCTTCGGCTACATGGCCGAGTTGGCCCGCAGCACCGAAGGCATCGCACGCTGGTTCGATCCGATGCTGCTGGGCCTGCGCCCCGAAACGCCCGCGCTGGTTCCCTACTGGATCGGCGCCCTGGCGATCAAGATCGCCCCCGCGTGGCTGAACCCCGACCTGGCCGTCCGCGTCGCGTTCGCGTTCCTGCTCTGGGGCACCTTCACGGCCACCTGGTACGCCGTGTACTACCTGGCCCGCACCGCACGCGCCCAGCCCGTGGCCTTTGCCTTCGGCGGGGAAGCCCGGCCGACCGACTACGCGCGCGCCATCGCTGACGGCGGCCTGCTGGCGCTGATTGCCTGCCTCGGCCTCGCCCAGCTCGGCCACGAGACCACGCCCGCGCTGGCCCAGCTCTTCTTCGCCTCGCATCTTTTCTACGGCGTGGCCGCGCTGCCCTACCGTCGCGCTGGCCCGGTGATCGCGCTGGCCGTGGGCACCATCGGCATCACGCTGAGCGGCGCGCCCACCGTCGGGCTTGCGCTGGCAATCGGCAGCGTGCTGTACATCGCCTATGAGCGCAGGCTTGCCGCGAAGTCCGAGAGCGAAGACATCGGCACCGAAGACGATGGCCCCGGCTATACGCGAGGTGCCCTGCTCACGACGATCGGCATCACCGCGCTCGCGGCGGTGCTGGTCTTCAGCCTGAAGTTGCCGACATGGAAGATCACCGTGGCCGGCAATACCCTGATGAGCGACGTGCGCGGCCAGGCCAAGCTGCTGGTCTGGTTCACATGGCCCGTCTGGCCGCTCGCCATCTGGACGCTCTGGCGCTGGCGGCGGCAGCTCACGGCGCGCCATGTCGCTCTGCCCTTCTGGTTCGCCCTGGTGCCCCTGGCCGCCACCTGGACCACCGACTACTCCGACCGATCGCTGCTGCTGGCACTGCCCGCCTTCGCCACGCTCGCGGCATTCGCACTGCCCACTTTCCGACGCAGTGCCGCCGCGCTGATCGACTGGTTCAACGTGCTGTTCTTCAGCGGCCTCGCCGTGCTGGGCTGGATCTACTGGATCGCCATGCAGACCGGCGTGCCGCCCAAGCCCGCAGCCAGCGTGGCACGGCTGGTGCCCGGCTTCGTGCCCGAGTTCTCGCCGATCGCCGTGGCGCTCGCCATTGCCGCGACCATGGCATGGTGCTGGCTGGTGCGCTGGCGCACGGGGCGTCACCGCGCCGCACTCTGGAAGACGCTGGTGCTGCCGGCCGGCGGCACCGCCTTGTGCTGGATGCTGCTGATGACCCTGTGGCTGCCGCCCATCGACTACGCGCGCAGCTACGTCCCGCAGATCCGCGCCGTGGCCGAGCGCGTCGGCCAGCCGCGCTGCATCGCGGAGCTTGCGCTGAGCCGCCCGCACATCGCGGCGCTGCGCCATCACGGCAACTTCAACCTGCAGCCGCTGCTGCTGGGTACCGACTGCCCGTGGCTTCTGGTCAGCCCCGACACGATCGAGCGCCTGCACACCATCATCCCCTTCGACCAGTGGCGCTTCGCCGGTACGCTGCGCCGTCCCAGCAGCCCGGCTGACGACCTCCTGCTCTACCAGAAGATCCCGCCGCAGTGAGGAGCGAACGGGCTCTGATCGCGCGGCATGCGGGCACGGTGCTCGTCGGCCAGTTGGCCGTGATGGCCTTCGGCGTGACCGACACCATCATCGCGGGCCGCTACTCCGAGCATGCATTGGCCGCGCTGTCTGTCGGCGCCGCGGTCTTCGTCAGCGTCTACGTTTCCCTGATGGGTGTCCTGCAGGCGCTGCTGCCTGTCTGGGCCGAACTGCACGGCGGCGGACGCGGCGACGAGGTGGGCCGGTCGGTGCGGCAATCGCTGTACCTCGCGGCCATCGCCATCGTGGCCGGCATGGTGATCCTGCTGCTGCCGGGATCGGTCCTGCAATGGACCCAGGTGCCGGCGGAGATGCGCGGCGAGGTCGAGGCCTACCTCGCCGTGCTGGCCTTCGCGCTGGCGCCCGCCCTGCTCTTTCGCCTCTTCAGCACGCTCAACCAGAGCCTGGGCAGGCCGCAGCTCGTGACGTGGCTGCAGCTGGGTTCGCTGGTCGTGAAACTCCCCCTGTCCATCTGGTTCACCTTCGGCGGCGCGGGCCTGCCGGCCATGGGCCTCGTGGGCTGCGGCTGGGCCACGCTGTGCGTGAACTGGACCATGCTCGGCTGCGCCATCTGGCTGCTGCGCAATCAGCCTTTCTATGGCGACTACGGACTCTGGAAGCGCATCGAGGCGCCCGACTGGCAACAGATCCGCAAGTTCGCGCGGCTCGGTGTGCCGGGCGGCCTGGCGGTGCTGGTCGAAGTCACGTCATTCACGCTGATGGCGCTGTTCATCGCCCGGCTTGGCACTGCTGCCGCGGCGGCGCACCAGATCGCATCGAACCTGCTGGCCGTGGCCTACATGACGCCGCTGTCGCTGGCCATCGCGACCAGTGCCCGCGTAAGCTTCTGGCTCGGCGCCAGAGATGCGGCCAAGGCGCGGCACGCCTGCCGCCTGGGCTTTGAGCTGACCGCCTTGTGCGCCCTCTTCTACGCCGCCGTCATGGCCCTGCTGCGCAACGAGCTGGCGAACGTGTACTCCGACAATCCGGCCGTCATCGCGATGGCCGGCGCGCTGCTGCTGGCCGTGGCGCTGTACCACTTCGCCGATGCCGTGCAGACCTTCTGTGTGTTCGTTCTGCGCTGCTACCGGGTCACGCTGGCACCGCTGGTGATCTACTGCGCGATGCTTTGGGGAGTGGGCCTGGGCGGCAGCTATCTGCTCGCATACCGTGGCCTCGGCCCGTGGGCGGCCATGCAGTCGCCGCTGGCGTTCTGGATCATGAGTGCCGCCGCGCTCGCCCTGACCGCCCTGCTCTTCGGCGTGCTGCTGCGCTGGACGATGCGCCAGCGCGCGAGATAAAGAGAAAGAAGAGAAAAGGCCCGAAGGCCTACTTCGCCATCACGCGCGCTTCCCGCACGCGCGCCGCCGGGAACACCAGCGCGAAGCGGGAGCCCTTGCCCACCGTGCTTTCGATGCGCAGTTCCGCGCCATGCCGCTGCGCGATGTGCTTGACGATCGCCAGCCCCAGCCCGGTGCCTCCGGTTTCGCGAGAGCGGCTGCGATCGATGCGGTAGAAGCGCTCGGTCAGCCGCGGAATGTGCTCGGCGGCGATGCCCGGGCCGGTATCTTTCACGGCATATTCGCCTCGCCCGTCCGGCAGCACGCGCCAGCTAACGGCCACCTCGCCACCTCCGGGCGTGTAGCGGATGGCATTGCTCAGCAGGTTGGACATCGCACTCTGCAGCTCGGTCGGCGCGCCCGACACTTCGGATTCGGCATCGACGGTGAACGACAGCCGGTGTCCTTGCGGCGTCAGGCGCCCCGAAAGGCCACGCCCCTCGTCCTCGCACTGCGCAAACAGCGCGCGGATGCGAATCCACTGGCTGCCGGAGGGCGGCGCGCTGCCTTCCAGCCGCGACAGCGTCAGCAGGTCGTTCACCAGCGTTTCCATGCGGTGCGATTGCTGCCCCATCAGCGACAGGTAGCGCGTGCGCTCGTCCGCATCGAGCGGCAGGTTCTGAAGGGTCTCGACGAAGCCCGCCAGTACCGTAAGCGGCGTGCGGATCTCGTGCGACACATTCGCCACGAAATCTCGCCGCATCGCCTCGGCCTGCTCGAGCGCGGTGATGTCGCGCGTGAGCAGCATGCGACGGTTGCCGGCATAGGGATGCACCTGCACCGACAGCCGCACCGGGTGGCTGCGCTGGTGGCCGTGAGCGAGCCCGGAGGCATCGATGATCACGTCGCGGCTGTAGTTCCAGGACGCGAGGTAAGCCACAAAGGCCGGGTCACGCACGAGGTTCGCCAGGTGCTGCGCCAGATCGCGCTCGGCGTCGATGCCGAACTGGCTCGCCGCCGTCTGGTTGCACCACTCGATGCGGCCCTGCTCATCGAGCAGCACCACGCCATTGGGAGACGCCTGGATTGCCGCGAGGAACTCCTGCAGACGATCCTCGGCTTGGCGGGTCTGCTGCTCGCGGTCGCGCAGCAGCTTGCGGATGCGTTCGGACAGTTCGCCCCAAACACCCGGCCCACGCGACGGCAGCCCGCTGGCATCGTTGCGCAACACCCGCAGCAGGCGGTCGGCACGCCAGGCGTCGAACCCCAGCCAGAGCACCGCACCGAGCCAGGCGCCCAGCCAACCGAATTTCCAGCCAAAAATGGCAACAGCGCCCGCCCCCAATACGAGGGACGCTATTAAAAAAGTAGCAATTCGAAAAGGCATGGCGGGCGATTATCCGCGCCCGCGGCCAAGGGAAGCCACGGCGGTCAAACCGTGACTTGGGCGGTCAGGCGATAGCCCGCTCCGCGGACGGTTTCGACCATCGGCGCCGCCGCGCCCAGCGATTCGCGCAGGCGCTTGACGTGCACGTCGACCGTGCGCTCCTCGATGTAGACGTGGTCGCCCCACACCTTGTCGAGCAACTGCGCACGGCTGTGCACGCGCTCGGCATGCTGCATCAGATAGGCCAGCAGCTTGAATTCGGTGGGGCCGACCTTCAGCGCGCCGCCCTGCCAGGTCACGCGATGGGTGGAGGTATCGAGGGCCAATTCGCCGATCTCGACGCGCTCGGTGACCACTTCCGGCGCCCGGCGTCGCAGCACCGCACGGATGCGGGCCAGCATTTCCTGGGTGGAGAACGGCTTGGTGATGTAGTCGTCGGCACCGGCATCGAGGCCGGCAACCTTGTCGGGTTCGTCGCCACGCGCGGTCAGCATCAGGATCGGGATGGCCTTGGTGCGCGGGTCCTTGCGCCACTGGCGCGCGAGCTGCAGGCCGCTCTGGCCCGGCAGCATCCAGTCGAGCAGGATCAGATCCGGCAGGAAGGCGTCGATCTCGCGCTGGGCCGCGGCGCCATCTTCCGACCAGATCGGCTCGAAGCCGTTGTGGCGCAGGTTGACGGCGATCAGCTCGGCGATCGAGGACTCGTCTTCGACGATCAGGACTCGGGGTTTCTTCATGCTTGCTTGGGAGTCTTGCCGCGGTTGTTACTGCAGCGCGGACTCGATTTCCTGCATCGAAGTGTGCCGCACATCGGCACCCTTGACGATGTAGATGATGAACTCGGCGATGTTCTTCGCGTGATCGCCGATACGTTCGATGGCCTTGGCCAGGAACAGCAGGTCCAGGCTGGCCGAGATGGTGCGCGGGTCTTCCATCATGTAGGTGACCAGCTTGCGGACGAAACCGTCGAACTCCTTGTCGATCAGGTCGTCGTCCTTCAGGATCGACAGCGCCGCGGCGGTGTCGAGCCGTGCGAAGGCGTCGAGCGCCTTGCGCAGCAGGCCCGCAGCGAGGTCGGCGGCAATGCGCAGTTCGGTCGTGGGCAACTGCCGGGCTGCCCCGCTCTCGATGATCGACTTGACCATGCGAGCGATCTTGTTGGCTTCGTCGCCCACGCGCTCGAGGTTGGCGGTGGTCTTGCTGATGGCGATCAGCAGGCGCAGGTCGCGTGCGGTCGGCTGGCGGCGCGCGATGATCGACGACAGCTCGCGGTCGATGTCGATTTCCATCGCGTTGACGCGGTGCTCGGTTTCCATCACGCGGTTGGCCGCTTCGGAGTCGAACTGCAGCAGCGCGTACACGGCCTGGTTGATCTGCGATTCGACCATGCCGCCGAGCTCCATCACGCGCGACGAAACGCCGTTGAGCTCGCTGTCGAACTGGCTGGAGAGATGTTTCTCGGTCATGTTGTCTCCTTTGACTTCAACCGAAACGGCCGGTGATGTAGTCCTCGGTCTCCTTGCGCTGCGGCTTGAAGAACATCTGTTCGGTAGCGCCGAACTCGATCAGGTCACCGAGGTACATGTAGGCGGTGTAGTCGCTGCAGCGGGCGGCCTGCTGCATGTTGTGCGTCACGATGACCACCGTGTATTCGTTCTTGAGCTCGGCGATCAGTTCCTCGATCTTCGCGGTCGAGATCGGGTCGAGCGCCGAGCAGGGCTCGTCGAGCAGCAGCACTTCGGGCTTGATCGCGATGCCGCGCGCGATGCACAGACGCTGCTGCTGGCCGCCGGAGAGGCCCGAGCCGCTTTGCTGCAGCTTGTCGCGCACTTCGGTCCACAGCGCGGCCTTCTTCAGGGCCCATTCGACGCGGTCGTCCATTTCACTGGCCGAGAGGTTCTCGAACAGCTTCACGCCGAATGCGATGTTGTCGTAGATCGACATCGGGAACGGCGTGGGCTTCTGGAACACCATGCCGACCTTGGCGCGGATCAGCGCCACGTCCTGCGTCGAGGTCAGCAGGTTCTCGCCGTCGAGGGCGATGGTGCCTTCGGCGCGCTGCTCCGGATAGAGCTCGAACATGCGATTGAAGGTACGCAGCAGGGTCGACTTGCCGCAGCCCGAGGGGCCGATGAAGGCCGTGACCTTGTTCTCGGGAATTTCGAGATTGATGCCCTTGAGCGCGTGGAACTTGCCGTAGTAGAAGTTCAGGTCCTTGACCGAGATCTTCGAGCGCGACGGTTGTGCAACGGTATTTGGCATGTTGTTGTCTTCTTCCGGGTTCAATGTTTGTTGCGCGTCAGTACCCGCGCCAGGATGTTGAGGGCAAGCACGGCAATCGTGATCAGGAACACGCCGGCCCATGCCAGCTGTTGCCAGTTCTCGTACGGGCTCATCGCGAACTTGAAGATCGTGACCGGCAGGCTGGCCATCGGCTGGCTCACGTCGGCGGTCCAGAACTGGTTGTTCAGGGCAGTGAAGAGCAGCGGCGCGGTTTCGCCCGCGATGCGCGCCACGGCCAGCAGCACACCGGTGACCACACCCGCGCGGGCGGCGCGCAGCGTGATGCTGATGATGACCTTCCACTTCGGCGTACCAAGTGCGTAGGCCGCTTCACGCAGGCCTGGGGGCACCAGCTGCAGCATGTTCTCGGTAGTGCGGATCACCACCGGAATCACGATCAGCGCCAGCGCGATCGCGCCGGCCAGGCCCGAGAAGGTCTTGAAGTAGGCCACCACCACGGCATAGACGAACAGACCGATCACGATCGACGGTGCCGACAGCAGGATGTCGTTGACGAAACGCGTGACGGAGGCGAGCCAACCCTTGGGGTTGTACTCGGCCAGATAGATGCCGGCCATGATGCCGATGGGCGTGCCCACGAAGGTGGCCAGCATCACCATCACGAACGAGCCGAAGATCGCATTCGCGATACCACCCACTTCGTTTGGCGGCGGCGTCATCTGGGTGAAGGTGGCGATGGCGAGGCCGCCCACGCCCTGGCGCAGCGTTTCCCAGAGGATCCAGATCAGCCAGAACACGCCGAAGGCCATTGCGGCGAGCGACAGCGTGAGCGCGATCTTGTTGACGCGGTTGCGCGCGGCGAACTTGGCTTGGCGCGTTTCGGCCAATGCCTTGGCCACGAGAAGATTCTGAGCGGTGCTCACGACTTGGTTCCTTCGCTCTTCTTCATCTTGGCCAGCAGCACCTTGGAGAGCGACAGCACGATGAAAGTGATGAAGAACAGCACGAGGCCGAGGTACATCAACGCGGCCTGGTGCAGGCCCGCGCCGGCTTCGGCGAATTCGTTGGCGAGTGCCGAGGTGATGCTGTTTGCAGCCTCGAACACGGAAAGGGAGTTGAGCTGGTTCATGTTGCCGATCACGAACGTGACCGCCATCGTTTCACCCAGCGCCCGGCCGAGGCCGAGCATGATGCCGCCGATGACACCAGCCTTCGTGTAGGGCAGCACCACCTTGGAGACGACCTCCCAGGTGGTCGAGCCGAGGCCATACGCCGATTCCTTCAGCAGCGGCGGCGTCACCTCGAACACGTCGCGCATCACCGAGGCGATGAACGGGATGATCATGATCGCGAGGATGATGCCGGCCGACAGAATGCCGATACCCACGGGCGGACCGGACACCAGAGCGCCGAGGTACGGCACACCGGAAAGCAGCTTCTGCAACGGCTGCTGCACCCAGGTCGACAGGATCGGCCCGAACACCAGCAGGCCCCACATGCCGTACACGATGGAAGGCACAGCCGCCAGCAGCTCGATGGCCGTACCCAGCGGGCGCTTGAGCCAGCTGGGCGAAAGTTCGGTAAGGAAGAGCGCAATGCCGAAGCTCACCGGCACAGCGATCACCAGCGCGATGATCGAGGTGGCCAGCGTGCCGTAGATCATGACCAGTCCGCCGTACTCGTCCTTGACCGGGTCCCACACGCTGCTCGTGAGGAAGCCAAGGCCGTACTTCGAAATGGCGGGCCAGGCGCCAGCAACCAGCGACAGCAGGATGCCGATGAGCATCGCGAGCGTCAGCAAGGCGGCGCCCTTGGCGGCCCAGCCGAACAACCGGTCGGCCATCGGGCCGGAGCGCGGGGCCTTCACAGGCGGCGGAGGTGCGGTTGCACGACCGCGCTCGGCCGCGAGGTCGAGAGAGGTGGTGGCGGCGGGAAATGTGGATGACACGGGTCGCTCCGGCAAAGACGAAAGCGGCGCGTCCTCGAGCGGAGAATTGCTCATGGGCGCGCCGTCCTGGACTGATGGGTAGGTTTACTTGAACGCGACGGCCTTGCCCGACGAGTCCTTCACCTCACCCCATGCCTTCGCAATGGTGGCCTTCACGGCGTCGGGCATCGGCACGTAGTCGAGTTCGTCGGCCGTCTTGTCGCCGCTCTTGTAGGCCCAGTCGAAGAACTTGAGCACGGTGGTCGCGTTGGCGGGCTTGTCCTGCACCTTGTGCATCAGGATGAAGGTGGCGCCGGTGATGGGCCATGCATCCTTGCCGGCCTGGTTGGTCAGCACCTGATAGAAGCTCTTGTTCCATTCGGCGCCGGCTGCGGCGGCCTTGAATGCCGAATCGTCGGGCGACACGAAGGTGCCGGCGGCGTTCTGCATCTGGGCGTACGTCATCTTGTTCTGCTTGACGTAGGCGTATTCGACATAGCCGATCGAGTTCGGCAGGCGGTTCACGAAAGCGGCGACGCCTTCATTGCCCTTGCCGCCCGCGCCGGTGGGCCAGTTCACGGCCGTGCCTTCGCCGACCTTGGTCTTCCACTCGGCATTGACCTTGCTCAGGTAGTTGGTGAACAGGAAGCTGGTGCCCGAACCGTCGGCGCGGCGAACCGGGGCGATGGCGGCGTCGGGCAGATTCAGCGAACCGTTCAGGGCCTTGATGGCGGGGTCGTTCCACTTGGTGATCTTGCCCAGATAGATGTCGCCCAGGACCTGGCCGTTGAGCTTCAGCTCGCCGGGCTTCACGCCCTGGATGTTGACCACGGGAATCACGCCGCCGATGACGGTGGGGAATTGCATCAGGCCCTTGGCCTGGAGTTCGTCGTCCTTCAGGGGAGCGTCCGAAGCGCCGAAATCGACAGTCTTGGCCTCGATCTGCTTGATGCCGGCGCCCGAACCGACCGACTGGTAGTTGATCTTGACGCCGGTGGCCTTGTTGAAGTCGGAAGCCCACTTGGCGTACAGAGGAGCCGGGAAGCTGGCGCCGGCGCCGGTCACGTCTTGTGCGAAGGCAGGAATGGAGAACACCGCGGCCACGAGACCGGCTGTTGCAAATTTGAACGTCGTTTTCATGAAGCTTCCTTGTAGAAGTAAGAAGTAGTCCCTTCCGGGCTTGGGACGGACTCTAGAAAGCTTCTGTGACATCAATATGACACCCCTCTGTCGAGGGAAAATGCCTTTGTTTCGCTGGTGTTGCGTGTGACGCTGTCACATAACCGTCATGCGATCCGCCTAGCCTTCCAGGACTCGCCATCGCGCGATCCAGAAGGCGGCGCGCCCTGTCACAGCGCTACGATCAAACACAAAGACACCGCCCTCTTTTCAAAATCACATGCAAAACGGCACTCGCCTCGCAGCAGTCGACCTGGGGTCGAACAGTTTCCGGCTCGAAATCGGACAGGTCGACCACGGCCAGATCCACCGTACCGAATATCTCAAGGAGACGGTACGACAGGGCAACGGCCTGGACAGCGCCCGCAACCTCACGACCGAAGCCATGCAGCGCGGGTGGGACGCCCTCGCGCGTTTCGGCGAGCGCCTGGCAGGCTTCAAGCGCTCGCAGGTGCGGGCCGTGGCCACGCAAACGCTGCGCGAGGCGCGCAACCGGGAAGAATTCCTGTTGCGGGCACGCACCATTCTGGGGTTCGGCATCGACGTGATCCCAGGGCGGGAAGAAGCCCGCCTTATCTATCAGGGCGTGGCGCACATGCTGCCGCACAACGACGCGTCCGATCGCGAACGCCGGCTGGTGATCGACATCGGAGGGCGCTCAACCGAAATGATCATCGGCCGCGCCCTGGTCGCCGACCGGATGGAGTCCTACCGCGTGGGCAGCGTCGCGTGGTCCATGAAGCACTTCGGCGAAGGCCTCTTCACGCAGGGAGCCTTCCGCGCGGCTGAAGTCGCCGCCAAGGCCGTGCTCGACGACGCGCTCGGCAGCTACGCGCGCGACCAGTGGGATGTGGCCTACGGCGCCTCGGGCACGATCGGTGCGGTCGGCGACGTGCTGGCGGCCGCCGGCGGCGACCCCGGCCTGGTCACCCGAGCGGGCCTCGACTGGCTTCTCGACCGCCTGCTCAAGGCCGGAAGCGCCGACAAGCTGCGCATCGACGGCATGCGCGAAGACCGCAAGGCGGTCATCGGCGGCGGCCTGAGCGTTCTGCGTGCGGTGTTCGATCTCCTGTCCATCGACGAAATGAAGGTTGCGCAGGGCGCGCTGCGCCATGG
This sequence comes from Variovorax sp. TLI9-5A, assembly GCF_056867935.1. Taxonomy (NCBI): domain Bacteria; kingdom Pseudomonadati; phylum Pseudomonadota; class Betaproteobacteria; order Burkholderiales; family Comamonadaceae; genus Variovorax; species Variovorax sp. TLI9-5A. Next base: position 4,104,303 of record NZ_CP200310.1, read on the forward strand.
CGTGCTCTACGAGCTGCTGGAGCGCGACGAAAGCGTCGCCGACATGCGCACCACCACCGTGGCGCGGCTGGCCGCCCGGTTCGCGGTGGATCCGGAGCAGGCCCGGCGCGTGGGCGAAACGGCCGCAGCCCTTTTCGTGCAGCTGGCACCGGCCGCGCGCGGCGGCAGCACCACCAACCGGGCCGGCCGCGCGCTGCGCAAGCTCGGATGGGCCGCGCAACTGCACGAGATCGGCGCGCTCGTATCGCACAGCGACTACCACAAGCACGGCGCCTACATCCTCGACAACACCGATGCGCCGGGTTTCGCGGTCAACGAACTCCACGCCTTGGCCCAGCTGGTGCTGGGCCAGCGCGGCAAGCTACGCAAGCTCGAGGCATCGCTGGACGACGAAACCTTCGTGATGCAGCTGCTGGCGCTGCGGCTCGCGGTGATCCTGTGCCATGCGCGGCGCGACCCCGATCCGCAGGCGCTTCATCTTGCGGCGCTCGGTGCACGCGCCTTCACCATCGCCTGCGCCCCCGATTGGGCGGAGGCATATCCGCAATCGGCGCACCTGCTGCGCGAGGAAGTGCTGGCCTGGCAGAAGACCAGCAGCTGGCGGGTCGAACTCAGCGGCTGCTGAGCCCTGCCCGCCGTTCGATCCAACCGATCAGAGCAATTCAGGCGACTGCACCGTCACCACGACGGTCTGCACGTCGCCGTCGCGCTCGCGCGTGCGGATCCACCACAGCGCCCCCTTGCGCACGGGGCAGCTGTCCTGCTTCAGGCCCAGCAGCAGCGAGATCGCCTGCCCCACCGACGGCTGGTGGCCGATCATCAACACCACCGATTTGCCATTGGGCCAGCCGGCTGCGCCGAGCAGCGCCTCGGCAGTGGTGTCCGGAGCGAGTTCCGATCGCAGCTTGTACTTGCGGCCCAGCGCCAGCGCCGTCTGTTCGCAGCGCCGCGCCGGGCTGCAGATGATGCGCGTGCCGTCCGGCAGCTGGCGGTCGAGCCATGCCGCCATCCGCTTGGCCTGCTTTTCGCCGCGCGCGGTGAGCGAGCGCTGCATGTCGTCGCACCCCTCGGTCCAGTCCTCGGCTTCGGCGTGACGCCAGAAGATCAAGTCCATGGTCATCGTCTTTCGATCTTCAGTTGCTGGATGCATCTCTGAGATGCCCTCGTGAAGCGTAGCGGTTCATGAGCGCCGCCTGCGCACCATGGGCCTCGACAGCGGGCGATGAACCCGCTTCGCCCGAATGCGTATCGTGGTCGACGCGCGTGTAGGTGCCGTCCGCGCCCAGGTCCCAGGCGTCGCGGCCATCGTGCAGATAGGCCACCAGGCATTCGTCGATCAGCCGCTGGCGCAGCCCGGGGTCCGTCACGGGCCATGCGAGCTCGACGCGCCGCATCATGTTGCGGTTCATCCAGTCGGCGCTCGACAGATACAACGATTCGTCCTCGCCGTTGCGGAAGTAGAAGACCCGCGAATGCTCCAGGAAGCGGCCGATCACCGAGCGCACCCGGATGTTGTCGGTGACGCCCGGCACCTGTGCGGGCAAAGTGCACGCGCCACGCACGATCAGATCGATCTTGACGCCCTTCTGGCCAGCGCGAACCAGCGAGGCAATGATTTCGTCATCGGTCAGCGCATTCATCTTGGCAACGATGCGCGTCGGCTGCCCGGCCGCGGCGGCCAAGCCCAAGGCATCGATCTGGGCGATGACGTTCTTGTGCAGGTCGAACGGCGCCAGCCAGATGCGGTTGAGCTTCGGCAGGCGGCTCTGGCTTGCCAGGTGCACGAAGACGGCCTCCATGTCCGCCGTCAGCAGCGGATCGGCCGTGAGGTGGCTGATGTCGGTGTAGAGCCTGGCGGTGCGCGGGTTGTAGTTGCCCGTCGAGAGATGGCCGTAGCGGCGCAACTGCTTGCCCTCGCGCCGCGTCACCAGCAGCATCTTGGCGTGGGTCTTGAGGCCGACCACGCCGTACACCACCTGCGCACCGATCGACTCGAGCATCTCGGCCCAGTTGATGTTGGCTTCTTCGTCGAAGCGAGCCTTCAGCTCCACGACCACCGTGACTTCCTTGCCGCGGCGAACGGCTTCGCGCAGCAGGTCCATCATTTCCGAGTCGGCGCCCGTGCGGTAGATGGTCTGCTTGATCGCCAGCACCTGCGGGTCTTGCACCGCCTCGCGCAGGAAGGCCAGCACGCCCTCGAAGCTCTCGAAGGGCTGGTGGATCAGCACGTCGCCGCGCTGCAGTTGCTCGAAGAACGACTGGCCGGACGACAAAGTGACGGGATAGGACGCGCGATACGGCGGAAAACGCAGTTGCGGCTCGTCGAGCAGGTCGGCCAGCTGCGTGAGCCGGGCCAGATTGACCGGACCATGCACCCGGTACAGCGCCTCGGGCGGCAGATTGAACTGGGCAAGCAGGAAACTTGCGAGCGATTCGGCACAGCTCGCCGAGACTTCGAGGCGCACGGCCTGACCGTAATGCCGGTGCTGCAGGCCCTGGCGCAGCGCAGTGCGCAAGTTCTTGACGTCTTCCTCGTCCACAGCGAGGTCGGAATGCCGCGTGACACGGAACTGCGAGAAGTCGCCCACCTCGCGCCCCGGGAACATGCTGCCCAGATGCGCACGCACCACGCTGGAAAGCGCCACGAAAAGCGTCTTGCCCTCCGACACCTTGGCCGGCATCTTGATCAGACGCGGCAGCACGCGCGGCAGCTTGACGATCTGGATCGGGTTTTCACGCCCGAAAGCATCTTTACCACCCAGCCTGACGATGAAGTTGAGCGATTTGTTCGCAACCTGCGGGAACGGATGCGCCGGATCGAGGCCGACCGGAATCAGCAGCGGGCGCACCTCGCGCTCGAAATACTCGCTGACCCATTTGCGCTGCGCCGGATTGCGCTCGCCGTGCGAAATGATGCGGATGCCGTGCGTCGCGAAGGTCGGCATCAGCTCGTCGTTGTACAGCGCGTACTGGCGTGCCACCAGCTTGTGAGCCGCCTCGGCCAGCCGCTGGAACGATTCGACTGTGTAGGTGCCCTTGTGGTCGCCGGCGCTGCCCGCAATCAGATGCGGGGCGGCGCGGACCTCGAAGAACTCGTCGAGATTCGACGAAACGATGCACAGGTAGCGCAGCCGCTCGATCAGCGGCACCTCTTTGCGGTGCGCCCAGTCGAGCACGCGCTCGTTGAACGAAAGAATGCTGTGGTCGCGGTCCAGCAATGTGAACTCGGGGGCCGCAACGTCGGGGGACGGGTTTGCGGGGGCGGGTGACATGGACACTGATTCTGAAGCAGGCGACACAGGAGGAAACACAGGCTGAAATATGACAGTGTCAGCCCCTCTTGTGACAGTTCCATGACTATTCGGTGACGCCTCAGGCCCGGCAGGTTGCTGGCCAAGGGCACCAGGTGTAGAAGCGAGCGACCCGGTTTCGGGCCGGTCGGCCGCCGGCTTCATGCGCCCAGGAAATGCTTGCGGTAACGCGCCGGCAGGTCGTCGATGCGCATCAGCATCGGCAGGTCGGCTGCGTTGAAGTCCGGGTCCCAGGCCGGCGCGCCGAGCACTTTCGCACCCAGGCGCAGGTAGCCCTTGATGAGCGCCGGGGGCTCCACGTCGAGCGTGCTGTCGAGACGCTCGACCGGTAGCGGCAGGCGCGGCTGCACCTGATATTGGATGGGTGCCATGTGCTTGGCCGAAACCTGGCGCCAGATGCTGGCGGCGGCATCGCCATTCGTGACACCGTTATGTGACATCGGAATGCTCGCGCAGCCGATCATCGTGTCCAGCTTGTTGCGGTGCATGAAGCCGGCCAGAGCGCCCCAGAGCGCGAGGATCACGCCGCCTTGACGATGATCAGGGTGCACGCAGCTGCGGCCAAGCTCGACCATGCGCTCGCGCAGGTCGCGCAGGCGGGTGAGGTCGAATTCAGTATCGCTGTAGGTGCTGCCGACCCGGCGGGCCTGGGCCGGCGTGAGCACGCGGTAGGTGCCGATGACTTGCTGGGTCAGCTCATCGCGCACCAGAAGGTGCTCACAGAAGTCGTCGAACAGGTCGATGTCGTGGCCGGCCAGCGGCGAGGAAACCCGGGCACCCATTTCACCGACGAAAACGTCGTAGCGAAGACGCTGGGCAGCGCGCACGTCGTCGACATGACGGGCCCAGCCGACTGTGATGCCTTGCTTGGACTCGACGGCCTGCGGCAGGATGACCGCCGGCGCCTGGGGCACCGACGTACGGGCGGCAACGGTGGAAGCACCGGCTGCGGGAGCGGGCCACAAGGCCGCGCGAAGCCCGATCTGCGAGAGCGGAAACGTCGGGTTGGGCAGTTCTTTCATGGGGAACCCTTTCTGCCGAGGGAGTCTCCGTACCTGCGATGAAGCGGGCATGTCAGGAACATTGCAGGCGCGTGACGCCGTTACAGCCCAAGCCACCCGTAAAACGGCTGCGAACCACTTGGGCCCGCTTCGTCGTCTAATGCGGTGGATTCGCGAAATGGAGTTCCACCCATGGTCACAACCGCCGCCAACGGCACTGACAACAGCCGCCTCCACCAGACATTCCCAGTCCTCAGTGACACCGAGATTGCGCGCATTGCGCGCTTCGGCACCGTGCAGCAGTTCGCGCGCGGCACCCGGCTGTTCACCGCAGGCGAAACAGGCCCCGGCATGTTCGTGCTGCTGAAAGGCGTCGTGGCTGTCACGCAACGCGACGGGCTCGGTCATGTGGTGCCGATCGTGCGGCAGGGGCCGGGCGAATTCCTCGCCGAGGTCGGCCAGTTGAGCGGCCGCCCTGCCCTCGTCGATGGCCACGCCGACGAGGATGTGGAAGCGCTGCTGGTGTCGCCCGCGCAGCTGCGTGCGCTGCTGGTGGCCGAGGCCGACCTCGGCGAGCGCATCACCCGCGCGCTGATCCTGCGGCGAGTGGCGCTGATCGAATCCGGCGCCAGCGGGCCGGTTCTCATCGGCCAGCCTCAGTCGCCCGACATGGCGCGGCTTGAAAACTTCCTGCGCCGCAACGGCTATCCATATCACCTGGTCGACGCTGCCCAGGACCCCGACGCCGCTGCGCTGCTTGCCCAGTACGGCGCCTGCAAGCTGCTGGCGGTATGCCCGGACGGCTCGGTGCTGGTCAACCCGAGCGACGATGCGCTGGCACGCTGCCTCGGCATGGTCGACACGGCCGAGCGCAAGGAGCTGTACGACGTGGCCGTCGTCGGTGCCGGGCCCGCCGGGCTGGCGACGGCGGTATACGCGGCCTCCGAAGGGCTGCGCGTGATCGTGCTCGACTGCCGCGCGTTCGGCGGCCAGGCCGGTGCCAGCGCGCGCATCGAGAACTACCTGGGCTTTCCAACCGGCATCTCCGGACAGGCGCTGGCGGGCCGCGCGTTCGTGCAGGCTCAGAAATTCGGCGTGGAGATGCTGATCCCGGCCAAGGTCGTGTCGCTCGACTGCTCGCGCGAGAACGCGCTCGAGAGCCTGGCCGTCGCGCTGGCCGATGGCCGCACGATCCATGCGCGTACGGTGGTCATCGCCAGTGGCGCTCGCTACCGCCGCCCTGATGTTCCGAGGCTTGCCGAATTCGAAGGCCGAGGCGTCTGGTATTGGGCCTCGGCGATCGAGGCGAAGATCTGCGCGCACCAAGAGGTCGCCCTGGTCGGCGGCGGCAACTCGGCCGGCCAGGCCGCAGTGTTCCTGTCGCGCCATGCGGCCAAGGTCAACGTGCTGGTGCGTGGGCCGTCGCTCGCCGCCAGCATGTCGCGCTACCTGATCGACCGGATCGAGGCCACGCCCAATATCTCGCTGCAGCCGCACACCGAGCTCGTTCGTCTGCATGGCGGCTCCGACGAAGGCCTCACGGGCGCGACATGGCGCTGTCACACCTCCGGCAACGAGCATGACTGCGCTGCGCGCAACATCTTTCTCTTCGTCGGCGCGGAGCCGGAAACCTCATGGCTCGAAGGCTGTGGCGTGGCGGTCGACAAGCATGGCTTCGTGCTGACCGGGGACGCCGCCAGCCGCGGCTTTCCAGCGCGGCCGTCCGCGACGCTCGAATCGAGCGTGCCGGGCGTGTTCGCCGTCGGCGACGTGCGCTCGGGATCGGTCAAGCGCGTAGGCGGCGCCATCGGCGAAGGCGCGGCCGCGGTCGCGCTGATTCACCAGCACCTGTCGCAGGCCTCGGCCGTGGCCTGAACGGCGCATCAGCTCAAACCAGAAGGAGTCCGAAGTTGCCCATCAAACCCTGTGAGCACGTGCCTGCCGAAATCGCCCAGCCCCACGCCCAGCAACAGCGCGGCTGCGAAGACTGCCTGAAGACCGGCGACACCTGGGTCCACCTGCGCCTGTGCGTGCATTGCGGGCACATCGGCTGCTGCGATTCTTCGAAGAACCGTCATGCGACGCGGCACTCGCACGCCGAAGGCCACCCCGTCATCCGGTCGCTCGAACCCGGCGAGAGCTGGATGTGGTGCAACGTACACGAGAAGCAAGTCGGCTGAGATTTCGCTGAATTTCGCCAGCCAGACCGCGAATTCCCGCGCCAGCACGCGTTTGAATTCGCACGTATATGCTGCCGGGCTCGCATCAAACACATCCCATCACCGGAGTGCCAGACAACATGCCCGCATCGCCCATCGAGGTCTATTCATGGCCCACGCCGAATGGCCACAAGATTCACATCATGCTGGAGGAGTGCGGGCTGCCCTATCACGCGCACCCTGTGAACATCGGCAAGGGCGACCAGTTCGCGCCTGACTTCCTGCAGATCAGCCCCAACAACAAGATCCCCGCCATCACCGACCCCGATGGTCCGGACGGCAAGCCGATCTCGCTCTTCGAATCGGGCGCCATCCTCGTCTATCTCGCGGGCAAGACCGGCAAGTTCCTGCCCACCGGCGACCGCGAGCGCTACGACGTGCTGCAGTGGCTGATGTTCCAGATGGGCGGCGTAGGCCCCATGCTTGGCCAGGCGCACCACTTCCGGCTGTACGCGCCCGAGAAGATCGCCTATGCCATCGACCGCTACAGCAACGAAGCCAAGCGCCTCTACGGCGTGATCGACAAGCAGCTGTCGAAGAACAAGTTCATCGCCGGCAAGAGCTACTCGATCGCCGACATCGCCATCTTTCCGTGGCTGCGCAGCTGGGAAAACCAGGGCATCACCCTCACCGACTTCCCCCATCTGAAGGACTGGTTCGACGGCATCGCCGCGCGGCCGGCCGTGCAGCGCGGCGTGAAAGTGCTGGCCGATCTGCGCCAGCCGATCACCGGCGACAAGGAGCGGGAGATTCTTTTCGGCAAGACTCAGTACGAGAAACGCTGAAGGCCCTTTTATCCGGGCTAGAATAGAAGGCTTGTCGGGGTGTAGCGCAGCCTGGTAGCGCATCTGGTTTGGGACCAGAGGGTCGAAGGTTCGAATCCTTTCGCCCCGACCACAAAAATCGAAAGGCACACAGTCACTTGCGGGCTGTGTGCTTTTTCGTTTGGTCTCATGGCGCTCACGTTGGAACTGCTCTCGCACGACGATTCCTGATTCGGAACTCGGTAGAATCCGCCGCTGTTGCTTCAGAGCAGCAATCGCGCTCAAGTCATTGATTTTCCTGGCGTCTCTTCAGCCCGGAATCTGCCCGTAGCTCAGTTGGATAGAGCACCTGCCTTCTAAGCAGGTTGTCGGGGGTTCGATCCCCTCCGGGCAGGCCAATAGTGCACTTCACGAAGCCCCGCAAGTGGGACTTCTCCTCGCTTTCTGACGTCGCTCCGTTAGCTCCGTTAGTCCTGGGCTTCATCGGTCCGACGCGGTCCCGGGTTGGATTGCACCCTCCTGGGCGACGAGGATGAGTTGAACTCTTCGCCTTCATCCCCTTCCGGCAGGCATTTTTCGACGCTTCCTTGCCAGTGGCCTGGCGGGTCAGCAATTCAATGCGCACGGACTTCGTGCTCGATGCCTTGGAGCAAGCGATGTACGACCGTCAACCCGAGCGCGATGGCAGCTTGATTTGCCACTCGGATCGACTATGTCGGCAGCGTTGTCAGGCCTTCTTCGCCCAGGCGCTGCACCAGCCCTTCGCGCTGACCTGCTCGCCCGCGAACAAGGCGCAGTTGCCCTGCGCATCCGCCGGCTTCGATTGCCAGAGCGCGCAGCCGTTGCAAAGCTGGGCGTTGTCATGCTTGGGAAACTTCTTCGCGTCGGCCTTGGCCGAATCGGCGACGTATCCCAGGGCTGCGGCCTGAGGGTCTTTTTCATCGAGGCGGGCCTGCGCGAACGAGCGCGTGACACAGGCACCGGCCCCGGTAGCGGCGAGGGTCAGCATGAAGATGCGGCGGTTGGATTTCATCGTGGTTCTTTCATCGTGTACGAGACATGCGCCAGGCCGTCCAGCGCGGCATTGCGCTCGTTCAGCCCCGCCAGCACGAGGACGCCCGTGGCCAGCAGCGATGCGATGCAGAACCCGACGACTTGCAGGGCTGCGTTCGATGCGACGTTCATGGGGCGACCTCGTGATGGTTTTGCGGAAACGGCCTGCGGTCATTCTTGGGCGGCCGGCTGCGCGCGGGTTTGCGCAGGATCAACTGCGCGAAAGCCGTGCGGCCCGGGCGCAACATCGACCGCCCCCACTTCGTAGAGCAACTGCCCGTGTATGCCCGCCAGCGACAACGCCTGCGTCAGCACCGCGACGAGGCTGGGCGCGCAGAACTGCGGCAACTGCTCGAAGCTGGCCCAGCGGAACGCGTCCATCTCGGGACGCCGCCGTCCATGGCGGTCGGTGTAGAAGCTGGAGCACACGCAGCTCTTCGCCTCGAAGTGCCGCACCAGCACCGCGAAGAGCCGGAGATCCTTGCCCTTGCGATAGGGGAAGAGCCCCAGTTCCCGCAGTTGCTCCGGTGGCAGCCGGAGACCGCATTCCTCGGCCGCCTCGCGCGCAGCCGCCTGCGCGCCCTGCTCCGGCCCTTCGGCGGCGCCCTTGGGAATGTCCCAGTAGCGGCTGTCGCTCGCGTGGCACAGCAGCAACTGCCCTGCCGTATCGAACACCAGAACGCCGCAGCTGGTCGTCTTTTCCATCGCGAAAGCCTCAGGGAACAGGCGCGGCCGCCTCGCCGGCGTGCCGCGCCACCGGAGCGCGCGCGGCGCTGCGCGGGAGGATGGGCACATAGCTGCGAGCCGAGCCGCGCATGACGAGCAGCGCGACCGTGTCGCTCTCCGCGACGGAGCGGATCGCCGCGTCGAAGTCCGCCAGGCTGGCCACCTCCACGTCGTTGACCGCGATCAGCATGTCGCCGTATCGCAGCCCCGCCATCTGGGCCGAGCCGGAGACCGATTGCACGTAGAGGCCCGGAGACGGCAGGCTGATGCCCAGCACGCCCTTGCGCTCGGTGAGTTCCAGCCCGAAGCGGGTTTCCTGCTGCGCGGCGGCGCGCGCGGCCGGACGGGGCGAGGCATCGGGCGGGTTCTCGACCACGCTGACCTGCACCGTCAATGGCGCCTTGTGGCGCCAGATCTTCAGCGCGATCCGGCTGCCCGTGCGGGCCGCGGCCACGCGGTTCTGTATGTCGGCGTAGCTCATCGCGGTGTCGCCACCGACGGCCAGCACCACGTCGCCGCTGCGAAGCCCTGCCTCCGCGGCCGGGCTGTCCGGGTCGACCCGCACGATCAGCGCTCCCTGCGTGGACGCAAGGCCGAAGGCCGGCGCCAGCTCGGCCGTCAGGGGCTGCGTGCGGGCGCCGATGTGCCCCCGCCTCACGTGCCCGGTCGCGCGGAGTTCGTCCGCCACACGCATCGCGGTATCGATGGGCAGGCTGAACGACATGCCGAAATATCCGCCGCCGGGCGAATAGATCATCGAGTTCATTCCCACCACCTCGCCGCGCTCGTCGAACAGCGGACCGCCCGAGTTGCCCGGGTTGAGCGCCACGTCGCTCTGGATCAGCGGAACGCCGCTTCCTCCAGGCATGTAGCGCGGATTGGCGCTCACCACGCCGGCGGTCACGCTGCGCTCGAAGCCGAACGGGGCGCCCATGGCGGCAACGCGCTCGCCGGGGCACAGCTCGCTGCCGCGGCGCGGAACGACGACCGGCAGGCCGGAAGCCGCGACCTTCAGCAGCGCGACATCGCTGAGGCGGTCGACGCCCACCACTTCGGCGTCGAAACGGCGCTGGTCGGCGATGAGGATGGAGATCGCCCGGGCGCCGGTCACCGCATGGGCGCTGGTCAGGATGTATCCGTCGCCGCCGATGATGAAGCCCGAGGCGAAGCCGCGCGCCCACGTCCGATCCCATGGCATGGAGGGTCGCATGTCGCCGATGGCGGGCCGGTCGCCGCTGCCTTCCGTGACCATGATGCTCACCACCGCGGGCGACTGCCGCGCGGCGGCAGCCGCGAAGTCGACGGCCTGCGATGCCGGAGGGCTGCGCTCCAGGCAGGAGCGCGCCTGTGGCCACGCATTCGTTCCGCCCGCGAGCGCGAACGCACCGAGGGCCAGTGCGGCCAGGCCTCGCGCGAAGGCGGCTGCTTTCATCAGCGCACCAGCAGGACCGGCACCGTGCACGCGGCCAGCACCTTGTTGGCCACCGAGCCCAGCACCAGGTTCGTCAGGGCGCCGTGGCCCCTCGAGCCCATGATCACCAGGTCGAACTGCCCCTTCTGCGCGAACGCGGCTATCTCCTCGGCGGGATGGCCGATGCGGTGTTCGAAGCGCGCCTCGATGCCGTTCCTGGCGAGCAGGCTGCGCACCGGTTCGAGCACCATCCGCGCATCGTCCTCGTAGTAGCCGTGCACGATCTCCGGTCCCGCGAAAGCCGCGGCGCGATGCGGCACGGGCAGCACCACGTGGAAGACGGTGAAGTCGTGGCCCGCGCCCGACCATTCCTTGTGCGCGGTCAGGTAGGACAGCATGCGGTCCGTGTAGTCGCTGCCGTCGACGGCAAGCAGGATTTTCATGATGGTTCCTTCAGCCGGGGCACATCCCCGATGCAAGGATGGTCGCCGCGCGCACCGCGCCTGCCCTTGATGCAGCGCAAGGCATCAGGCCCGCCCGCTGCCTACATTGGGCTTCCATGAACGCAGCAGAGGCAAGCATGAACAACGTCCTGGTGATCGTCTATTCCTACACGGGCACTTCCCGCCGCGTCGCGGAGTTGCTGTGCAGCCAGCAGAACTGGCAGCTCGCGAACATCACCGAGACGCGGCCTCGCGCGGGCGGCTTGGGCAGCCTGCGCTGCGTGATCGACTCCCTGCTGCGCCGCGAGCCAGCCATCCGCTACGACGGCCCGCCGCCGGGCGACTTCGACGCCGTGGTGCTGGTATCGCCGATCTGGCTGCTGCAGCTCGCCGGCCCCATGCGCAGCTTCGTCGCGCGCCAGCGCGCCAGGCTTCCCGACGTCGCCGTGCTCTCGGTGATGGGCGGACAGGGAGCGCCGAACGCGGCCGCCGAGATCGGCAGGATCCTCGGCCGCGCGCCGATCCTGAGTTCATCCGTCACGATGCGCGAAGTGGACGACGGCAGCTGCGCGGCCCGGCTGCAGGCCTTCGGCAACGCCGTGCGCGAAGTCGAGAGTTCACACGCCGTGGTTCGCCCGGTCACGCTGTCGCCGCAATCGAGCTGAAGCCCCGGCGCCGGATCGACGTGACCACGCCTTCCATTTGCGCGGACGCGGTGCCGCGCGCCGTCCGGCTCGCCTGGGCGCTTGCAGCCGGCACCGCGTTGCTTTGCGCCTGCGCGGCGCCGATGCTCGCGCCTTCGCCTGAGCCGGTGTCTCCGGCTCCCGCCGCCGCACAGGCCGCCCCGGCACGCCCCGAAGCGGCGGCGGGAGCCGGCGACTTCTCGTCGCTGGTCGCCAGCCGCAGCAGGTCGGTGGTCGACATCAGCACCCTGCGCATCGGGCGCGACCTGAACCCGGAAGGCATCGAACTCGAAATCGCTCCCGAGCATGATTTCGCCGACCGCCTGGCCTGGCCCTTGCCCGCGAGCGCGCGCATCAGCCAGATCCGCGACCTCGCTTCGGGCCTGATCATCCGCAGCGACGGCCTGATCCTCACCAGCGCGCATGTCGTTACCAACATCGACGAAGTCCAGGTCCAGCTGGACGACGGCCGCCGCTTCACGGCGCGCGTGGCCGGCGTGGACCGGCGCACCGATGTCGCGCTGCTGAAGATCGATGCCACCGGCCTGCCCGTGGCCGTCATCGGCGATTCCTCGGCGCTTGCGCCCGGCGACTGGGTGGCCGCGATCAGTTCGCCCTTCGGCTTCCACGGCAGCGTGACGGCCGGCGTGGTGAGCGCGGTCGGGCGCGTCATGGCGGGCGCGGGCGAGATCCCGTTCATTCAGACCGACGTTGCGATCAACCCGGGCAGCTCGGGCAGTCCCCTGTTCAACAGCCGTGCGGAGGTAGTGGGCATCAACTCGATGATCTACAGCGGCAGCGGCGGGTACATGGGCCTGTCCTTCGCCGTGCCGATCAACCTGTCGATGCGCATTGCCGGCGAACTGCAGGAGCATGGCAGCGTGCGCCGCGCCTACCTGGGCGCCGAGTTCCAGGAAATGACACCCGCGCTGGCCCAGTCCTTCGGGCTTGCGGCCACGACCGGCGCCCTGGTGGTCCGCGTCGAGCCCGGCAGCCCGGCGCAAGCCGCCGGCCTCGCGCAGGGCGACGCCCTGCTCGCGCTCGACGGAAAGCCTGTCGAGCGCTTCGCGGACCTTCCGCAGCGGATCACGCAGCGCCCGCCCGGCAGCCGGGTCCAGCTGGAGGTGTGGCGGCACGGCGCGCCGCAGGTGCTGCGGGCGACCCTGGCCGTACAGCCGGCCACCGCCGGCACATCCTTCACGGCCGCGCCCCTCGAATGGAACGACGGCCTGGGGCTGAGCCTGGGAGAGATCTCTTCCGCCCAGCGGCTGCAGCTGAACATCGATAGCGGCCTGATGGTGCGCGAGGCCGGCGGCCTCGCCCGCAGCGAAGGCATACGCGCGGGCGACGTGGTCGTGGCGGTGAACACGACGAAGCTCTATAGCGTCGAGGACCTCGGGCAGGCCCTCGCCCGGATTCCGGCCGGGAACACGGTCGCGCTGCTGGTCATGCGCGACCGCCGGCTCGCCTACGTGGCGGTGCGCCTTCCAGCCTCGCGCCGAGGCCGCTCATGACCACCCGCGACCGCCGCGCCGGCGTCGCAGAAAGCCCATCCGCAGTTCATTCATCGCAAGGACAAACGACCATGAAACACCTCGATGCCACCGATCACCGCACTCTCCATCGGCAACTGGAGATGATGAAGCGGCAGGTTCTGGACGAACTCCGCGCCTCGTCGCCCACGGCCGAACTCCTGTCCGCCGGGGACGCGCGCGAAGTGACGACCCATGCCGACGAAGCCGAAGCGGAGCGCGCGGCCGACGTTCACCTGGCCGAGATCGAGATCGACCGCACCAGGCTAGAGGAGATCGAACAGGCGCTCGCGCGGGTGTCCGACGGCCGCTATGGCGTCTGCGAAGACTGCCGCGCCGAGATTCCGCGCGCCCGCCTGTTCGCGCAGCCCACCGCCATCCGGTGCGCAGCGTGCCAGTCGGCGGTCGAAGCGCACCAGCGCCGCTGAGGCGACGCAGGGGGCGGTCGCTTCACTGCTCGCCGCCTTGTCGCGCGCGTAGCTCACGACCCGATAAACCGGGCGATCGGCTGCGCCGCTGCCCATGCTGCAGATCACGGTGTCGTTGCCGCCCTCTCGATGGTCGTTTCGATCCGGCATTCGTGGCGTGGTCGGACTGGGCCTTTCATTTCGCGAGCCAGCCCGGCCGCGGCGCCGGACTGGCGCTGCACCAGGCCCTGCCCTGCGCCGATCCGCGGGCGCACGACCCGCGGCTGACAGCGGACGACTGGGCGGCCTGGCCCTTCTGCGTGTACCGCGACGCCTTCGAGGCCGGCGGGCGGCGGCTGCTCGAACGGGTCCGCGACGTTCCCGGCGTCGACCGGCACCACGAGCAGCTTGTCGCCTTCACCATGCGGCAATGGCTCGAGATGGTTTCGCCCGCCAACTTCCCAGCGACCAATCCGCAGGTTCTGAAGAAGACCGCCGCCACTGGCGGCATGAACCTGCTCACCGGTGCCCTCCAGGGGGCGGAAGACATCTTCCGTGCCGCCCTCGGCGCGCCTCCGTTCGGCGCCGAGGCTTTCAGGCCGGGGCACGAGGTGGCGCTCACGCCGGGCAAGGTCATCATGCGCAACGAACTCGTCGAGCTCATCCAGTACGCGCCTTCGACGCCGACGGTGCATGCCGAGCCGGTGCTGATCATCAGCGCCTGGATCATGAAGTACTACGTGCTGGATCTCTGCCCGCACAACTCGCTGATCCGCTACCTGGTCGGCCAGGGCCACACGGTGTTCGCCGTTTCCTGGAAGAACCCCGGCACCTGCGACGCCGGCTTCGGCATGGACGACTACCTGCGGCTGGGCATCCGCGCCAGCCTCGACGCCGTCGAGGCCGTGCTGCCCGGGCGCCGCGTGCATGCGGTCGGCTACTGCCTCGGCGGCACGCTGATGGCCATCGCGGCGGCGGCGATGGCGCGCGAGCGTGACGACCGCCTCGCCTCGCTCTCGCTGCTGGCCGCGCAGACCGATTTCACCGAGCCCGGAGAGATCGGCCTGTTCATCGACGAAAGCCAGCTCGCCTTCCTCGAGGACATCATGGCGTACCAGGGATTCCTCGGCGCGGCGCAGATGGCGGCCGCCTTCCAGTCCTTGCGGCCCGGCGAGCTGATCTGGGCACCGCTGGTGCGCACCTGGCTGCTCGGCGAACGCCCCGCGCTGAACGACCTGATGGCGTGGAACGCGGACGGCACGCGCATGCCCTACCGCATGCACGCCGACTACCTGCGCAGCCTCTTCCTCGACAACGCACTGGCCGAAGGCCACTACCTCGTCGACGGGCGGCCGGTTTCGCTGGGCGACATCGACGTACCGGTGTTCCTGCTCGGCACGCGGACGGATCACGTGGCGCCCTGGCGCTCCGTCTACAAGTTCAGCCTGCTGTGCGATGCCGACGTGAGCTTCGTGCTCACCGAAGGCGGCCACAACGCGGGCATCGTGAGCGAGCCCGGGCATGCGCACCGCGGCTACCGCATGTTGCGCCGGCGCAGGCATGGCGCGTACGTCGCGCCCGAAGAGTTCCTCGACGCGTCGAGCGAAGTCGAGGGGTCGTGGTGGCCCGCGTTCCAGCAATGGCTCGCGGCGCATTCGGGGCCCAGGCGCCGCCCGCCCGCCATGGGCGCGCCGCGGCGCGGGCTGCCTCCGCTTTGCGAAGCACCAGGCACCTACGTGCTGATGCGCTGAGCGGGAAGCGGGAGAGGCAGCAAGGAAGAGCCGGCCCTACAGCGCCGGCCCCAGCCCGATGGGCGCGGGAACGATGTTGACGATGCGCGTGAAGAGCGCGTTGTATTCGAGATCGGGCACGTGCCCTGTCATCGGGTCGCGGTTCTGCGAGAAGGCGTCGTCCAGGTCGCGCCAGTCGTCCTCGGTCAGCACCCGCTCGGCCAGCGGCAGGATCTCGCGCTCCTCCAGCGCCATGTGGTCGAGATAGAAATCGACGTACTCGCCGACGGTTTTCTCGAATTCCTCGCGCCGCAGCTCGCCCAGCATCTCGAAGGCCAGCAGCGCGTGCTCCACGTTGCGGATCCGGCGTTCGCCCTTGGCATGGTCGCCGTCGAGCCTGTCGAGCAGCTCGCGCGAGATCGGCGTGCGGGCGCGCAGCTTGGGAAACAGCAGCTCGGTCTCCTTGCGGTGGTGGCGCTTCTCGGGGAATTCGTCCACGTAGAAGAGCATGGCCCTGAGCGTTGCGAAGTCGGGCAGCGTGCCCTTCCTGCGGTGCTGTTCGAGCAGCATGACGATGGACCGGAGCATGGCGGCGAGCGCGGCGTGCTCCTGGCGGATGATGCGGACGGTGGCGTGGGGCATGAGAGTCTTGTGCATGCCTCGAGGGTCGCGCTTTCGCCGCGCGCGGGCTTGTTCCAGATCAAATCCCGCCCGAGGCGGGCCTCGCCCTTGATCGATGTCAAGCCGCGCCGCGCGCGCATCCGGATACTGGAGCGATCCCAATCACCAAGCCCGGAGTCGTGCCATGTACCAACGAATTCTTGTTCCCATCGACGGCAGTTCCACTTCCAGCCTCGGGCTGGACGAAGCCATCCAGCTGGCCAGGCTCTCGGGTGGACGCCTGCGCCTGGCGCATGTGATCGACGAACTCTCGTTCTCGCTGGCCATGGATGCCTACGCTGGCTATGCCGGCAACTGGCTGGAGGAGCTGCGCGCCAACGCGCAGAAGCTGCTCGCGGACGGGTGCGCCAGGGCCGCCAAGGACGGCGTCGAGGCCGACAGCGTGCTGCTCGACAGCTTCAAGGGCAGCGTCCACGACCAGGTCATCGCCGCCGCGCAGGCGTGGAAAGCCGAGCTGATCGTCATCGGCACCCACGGCCGCCGTGGGCTAGGCCGCTGGGTCATGGGCAGCAGCGCGGAGCACATCCTGCGCATGGCGCCCGTTCCGGTGCTGCTGGTCCGCGCGCCCGAGAGCGCGAAGACCGAGCACGAACGCTTCACGCTGCCCAGCGGAGAGCTCGCCAGCCAGTGAGGGTTCAGCGCTCGAAGCGCGCCGAGCACCATCGCGCCCGCAGCTGCGCGATGTCGACGGCGCCTTCGGTGGACACCTCGATGGCAGCCCTGCGCTCTTCCGCATCCAGCGGTTCGTGCGTGGCCAGTTGGCGCTCCAGCACGGCCAGCCCGGCTTCCGATGCATCGGTACCCGCCGCGTCGCGCTCGGCCACGCGGCGGCGCAGCGTGGCCGGCGCGGCGCTGCAGTCCAGTATCGAGAAAGGCACGCGCAGCTCCGTGGCCAGCGCCTCGAAGCCGTGCCGCTCGGCGCGCCGCAGGAAGGCCGCATCCACGATCACCGGGTGGCCCGCCAGCAGGGCATCGCGGGCGCAGGCGCGCAGCCTCTCGAAGGTCCGGCGGGTCGCCTCCGCGCCGTAGATGTCCAGGCCGGCGGCGGCGGAGCGCTCCAGCGGAGCGAGACCGAACAGGCGCTTGCGCTCCACATCGGAGCGCACGCGCACGGCGCCGGCGGCACACAGCAGCTGCAGGGCGATGCTGGACTTTCCGGAGCCCGAGAGGCCGTGCGCGATCATCAGCCGCGCTCCCTGCGCCCCCTGTGCCCCCTCTTCCGGCTGCGCCACCAGCCGCCGCGCGCATGCCAGGTAGTCCGGCCCCTGCTGCTTCTTCCCGCCCGGCTCGCCCGGCGCCATGCCCGAAGCCATGGCCCGCACCAGAGCCCTGTAGACCTCGTAGAAGCGCAGTACCTGCAGCCCCGTGTAGTCGCCGCTGTGCTGCAGCCAGCCATCGAGGAAGCGGAACGCGAGCTCCCCATGGCCGTGCGCCTTCAGGTCCATGGTGAGGAAGGCGACGTCGCTCATGACGTCGATCCAGCGCAGGGCCGGATCGAACTCGATGCAGTCGAAGGGCGTGAGCGCGCCGTCGACCAGCACCACGTTGGCCAGGTGCAGGTCGCCATGGCATTCGCGCACGGCACCGGCCTGCTGGCGGGCGATCCAGGCCATGCGCAGTGCCTGCCCCTGCTCCTCGATCCACGCGCCGATCCCGGCAAGCGAAGCGGCACGGCCGCCTTCACCCTCGCCCTCTTGCAGCTGGCCACGCAGGGAGGCCAGCACGTCGTTCGCCGCGCGGACGACCGCGTCGGGCGCTCCGAAGCCGGAAACCGGCGCCGCGCGCGGCGCCTCTCCATGCAGTCCGGCCAGCCGCTGCGCGAAGCCATCGAGCAGCCGGGGCTCCAGCGCATTCGCCGCCACCAGGTTGCGCAGCAGCGTGGATTCGTCGAAGCGCCGCATGCGCACCACGTGGTCGACCGGCGTGCCGCCACCGCCGATGCGGGGCGACTCGCGCGTGCCGCAGACGGGCGCCACGTCGATGTAGAGCGATGGTGCGAAGCGCCGGTTCAGGCGCAGTTCTTCCTCGCAGAAGTGCCTGCGCGACTCGACGGTGCCGAAGTCGAGGAACGGCAGCCGCACCGGCTTCTTGAGCTTCAAGGCCTGCGTCGGAGTCAGCAGCACCCAGGAGATGTGCGTCTCGACCAGCGCCACAGGGTGCCCGGTCTCGTGCTGGAGCTGCGCGCGCAAGGCGTCGATCAGTGTGGTGTCCATGGTGCGGGTTCGGATCGAGGTCCGAGATGGATGACGGGAATGCAGGCGCCGCAAGCGGCGCAGGCACCCGCGGCGCTCAGTGCGCCATCAGCACGGGCACGGTCATCTGCGCCAGTATCTGCCGCGTCACGCCGCCCAGTATCCGCTCGCGCAAGCGCGAATGGCTGTAGGCGCCCATCACGAGAAGGTCGGCGCCGAGGTCGGACACCCGCGAAAGCAGCGCGTCCGCAATGCCGATCTCGGTCACCTCGGACTCGGCGCGCGCCTGCACGCCGTGGCGCAGCAGGAACTGGATCATGTCGTGCATCAGCAGGCGCTGCGCGTCGTCCCCGTCGCGCGGGTGGCGCAGCGACAGCAGCGTGACGCGCGCGCCGCGCAGGGCGGGCAGCGACGCGTGGAGGGCCACGGCCGCCTCGCGTGAGCCGTCCCAGGCCACCACGATGTTCTTCGGCACGCCCGAGAACTCGCCGGCCGAAGGAACCACGAGCACTGGCCGGCCGACTTCCATCAGCACATGCCCGGCAAGGCCGTGCACCGTGGTGTCCCGCCCGGCCGATTCGTCGCTCTGCCCCACCACGACGAGATCGCTCGCATGCCCGTACCGCACCACGGCGTCCTCCGTGACGCCGTCGACCAGCTGCACCTCGTACGACAGCGGCCCCGAGGCGGCGATGTCCTGCCTGAACTCGCGCGCGATGGCCTCGGCGCGGCGCCGCAGGTAGTCGGCCGATTCGGCGATGTAGTCGGTCATGCCGGTGGCGATGGCGTCGGCGGGAATCACGCCGTCGTACAGGCCGGTGGGAATCAGCGCCGTCAGATGGCTCTCGTGCGAATGCGCCCACCGGGCTGCCAAAGCTGCGCGCACCGGGCTGCGGCCGGATCGGTCCAGGTGGACGAGGATGGTTCTGAAATTCATGTCTGCCCCGCAAGGTGGTGCGCCGGCTCGCGACGCGGAAATAGGAAGAAATGCCGGAAGAGACTGCAGGCATCTCATGCGCATGTTCGCGCCCGCTGCGGGCATGGAGGTTGACGGCGATCAAGCCGGCGCCGGTTCGGCGCTCCAGCACGCACTTTCTCTTGCAGGCGCCGCGCGTCCGCGGAGCGCCTCCCGATCAACCCGCCTCCATGGGCTCGGCCATGCCCTCGTGCACCGAGAAATAAGCGGGAAAGGAATGGCGAAGCCGGCGTCAAGGCCCGACGCGCTACGTCTCGATGAGCACCTTCAGCGCATGCGTCTCGGCCGCGCGCGCGAAGGTGTCGTAGGCATCGATGACCTGGTCCAGCCTGAACCGGTGCGTGATCAGCCGGGCCGGGTCCACCTTGCGGGCCTGCACCGTCTTCAGCAGCATGGGCGTCGAGACCGTGTCGACCAGCCGCGTGGTGATCGCGATGTTCTGCGACCACAGGCGCTCCAGGTGAAGGTCGGCCGCATGCCCGTGCACGCCGATGTTCGCGATGGTGCCGCCGGGCGCCACGATGTCCTGGCACAGCACGAAGGTGGCCGGTATGCCCACGGCCTCGATGGATACGTCCACACCGCGTCCGCCGGTGAGCGCGAGGACCGCCTCGGCCGCGTTGCCGCCGGTGCTGTTGATCGTGTGCGTGGCGCCGAAGCGGCGCGCGACCTCCAGCCTGCCCTCGTCCAGGTCGATGAGGATGATCTGCGAGGGCGAGTAGAACTGGGCCGTGAGCAGCGTGGCCAGCCCGATCGGGCCCGCGCCGACGATGGCCACCGTGCTGCCGGGCGCCACCTTGCCGTTGAGCACGCCGCATTCGAAGCCGGTGGGCAGGATGTCGCTGAGCATCACCAGCGCTTCCTCGTCCACGCCGGGCGGCACGGGGTAGAGGCTGGTGTCGGCGTGCGGAATGCGCACGTACTCGGCCTGCGTGCCGTCGATGGTGTTGCCCAGGATCCAGCCGCCGGTGGCGCAGTGCGAATACATGCCGCGGCGGCAGTTCTCGCACTTGCCGCACGACGAGATGCACGAGATCAGCACGTGGTCGCCGGGGTGGAACGCGGTCACGCCGGCGCCCACGGTCTCGACCACGCCCACGCCCTCGTGCCCGAGGATGCGCCCCGGCGTGCAGCTGGGCACGTCGCCCTTGAGGATGTGCAGGTCGGTGCCGCAGATGGTGGTCTTGAGGATCCGGACGATGGCGTCGCCCGGCGCCTGGATCTCCGGCTTCGGACGGTCT
Organism: Variovorax sp. TLI9-5A; assembly: GCF_056867935.1. NCBI lineage: Bacteria > Pseudomonadati > Pseudomonadota > Betaproteobacteria > Burkholderiales > Comamonadaceae > Variovorax > Variovorax sp. TLI9-5A. The sequence goes on from NZ_CP200310.1 coordinate 4,124,673, forward strand.
TCGAGCGACTTCAGGCCGGGGCCCTGGTATACGAGTGCTTTCATGCCCCGCACGTTATGCCCCCGGTGGCGCAGCCGGCTTGATCCAGCGCAAGGAACTCCGGCGCGCACGCCTTGACGCGGCCCGGCGGCCGGAGAGACTGCGTGCATGAACCTCCCCAGTCCTTCGGCCGCGATCGTCGGACTCGCCGTGGCCCTGGGCATCGGCCTCGTGATCGGCATCGAGCGCGAGCGCCGCAAGGGCGACGGCGAGCGCCGCGCGGCTGCGGGACTGCGCACCTTCGCCATCGTGGCGCTGGCGGGTGCCATCGCGCAGATCCTGCCCGTCGCGGCGCTGGTGCCCATCGGTGGCGCGCTCGTCGCCGCGCTGGCTGCGATGTCGCACTGGAAGAGCCGTTCGCCGGACCCCGGCATGACCACCGAGATCGCCCTCTTCGCGACCTACCTGATCGGCGTGCTGTGCGTTCTCCAGCCGGGGCTGGGCGCAGCCTGCGGGATGGGCCTGGCGCTGCTGCTCGCGGCACGCCGGAGGCTGCACCTGTTCGCCACGCAGCTGCTGAGCGAGCAGGAGCTGCACGATGGCGTCCTGCTGGCGGCGCTCGCCCTGATCGCACTGCCGCTCATACCCTCGCGGCCCATCGAGATGCTCGGCGGCATCAACCCCCGGCCGCTGGCCTCGATGGTGCTGCTGATCATGGCGATGCAGGCCGCCGGACAGGCGGCGGTGCGATGGCTCGGCGTGCGCGGCGGCCTGCTGGGTGCCGGCTTCGCGTCGGGCTTCGTCTCCAGCACCGCCACGGTGGCCTCGTTCGGCCATCGCGCGCGGGAGCAGCCGCTGCACACGGGTCTTCTGGCGGGCGCCGCGGCACTGTCGGCCGTGGCCACCTGGGTGCTGGCGCTCGCGATGGCCGGCGCACTCTCTCCGCAGGCGGGCGCCGCCCTGCTGCCCGTGGCGCTCGCCGGTGCGGCGGGTGCCGTGGCCGTCGGCCTGCTGCCGCTGCTGACTTCACGCGACGCGGTGGCGGTCGAGCCGCCCGCCACGCAGCGCAGCGCCTTGCGTCCGCGCGAAGCGCTCGCCGTCGCGCTCGCCCTGGCGCTCGTCGCGCTGATGGTGGGCTCGGCGCAGCGGCACTTCGGCGAGGCCGGCCTGCAGGTCGGCATCGCGCTCGCGGCGCTGGTCGATGCGCATGCCCCCGTGGCCTCGCTCGCATCGCTGCACGCGGCCGGCACATTGCAGACCGACCATTTCATCCGGGGCGTGCTGGTGGCCGTCGGAACCAACACGCTCACGCGCTGCGCGGTGGCCCTGGGCGCCGGCGGCAAGGCCTATGCGCTGCGCGTGGGTGCCGCGCTCATGGCCAGCCTGGGCTGCGCCTGCATCGCGGCCATCTGGCTGCGGAGCTGATCTCCATCGGGCGTGGATCAGGCCGGGCTCAGCCCGAGGCCACCGGGGCCGCGCACCCGCTGCACGCCGGCCGCACGCTGGCTTCCAGCACCGAGCCTCGCAGCGGATTGGGCCTGTACGTGGCCAGGCCCTTGAGCCCCAGCCGCCAGGCCTGCATGTAGAGATCCTTGAAGTCCTCGTACGGGCAGTCCTCGGGCACATTGACCGTCTTGGAGATGGCCGCGTCGACGTAGGGCGCCACCGCCGCCACCATCTCCACGTGCGCCGCGGGGCTCATCTCCAGCGCCGTGACGAAGGCAGGCCCGAGCGCTGCCCGCGGGCCCCTGTACAGCCGGTACAGCCTCAGCGCGTGGTCCTCGACCTCGTACTCACGCGTTCCGCCGTCCGGCAGCCGCTTGCGCCGCGCGAAGGTCCAGGCGAAGGCCGGCTCGATGCCGTTGCTCGCGTTGTCCGAGAAGGCCAGGCTGATGGTGCCCGTGGGCGCGATCGACAGCAGGTGCGAGTTGCGCATGCCCCAGGTGGAGATGCGCGTCTTCATCGGCTCGGGCAGCCGTGACGCGAAGCTGCCCCGCCCGAGGTAGTGGGCGGCATGGAACAGAGGGAATGCTCCGCGCTCGCGGGCCAGCGCGCACGAAGCGGCATAGGCCGCGTCGCGCAGCAGCCGCGCGATGCGCCGGGCGGCGGCGCGGCCCGGTGGCGCGTCGTAGCGCAGGTTGAGCATGACCAGCGCGTCCCCCAGGCCGGTGAAGCCCAGGCCGATGCGCCGCTTCAGCATCGCCTCGCGGCCCTGGCGTTCGAGCGGCCAGGCGGTGATGTCCAGCACGTTGTCGAGCATGCGCACCGCCAGTCCGGCGAGGCGGGAGAAGGCTTCCTCGTCGAAGCGCGCGGCGGGCTCGAAGGGGTCCTTCACGAAACGCGTCAGGTCGATCGATCCCAGGCAGCAGCTGCCGTAGGGCGGCAGGGGCTGCTCGCCGCACGGGTTCGTGGCGTCGAGCGTCTCGCAGTTGGAGAGGTTGTTGTCGGCGTTGATGCGGTCCAGGAAGAGCGCGCCGGGTTCGCCGTGCGCATAGGCCGATCGCATGATGCGGTCCCACAGCACCCGCGCCGGCCGGCGGGCATATACCCACAGTCCGTCGTCGCGCCGGTGCTGTTGTTCGCTGCGGATGCGGGGGCCGGGTTCGGCCCGATGCACCAGATCGACCTCCCTGTCGTCGAGCACGGCCAGCATGAAGGCATCGGTCAGCCCCACCGACAGGTTGAAGTTGCTCAGCTCGCCGTCGTCCTTCGCGCCCACGAAGGCCTCGATGTCGGGATGGTCGCAGAGCAGCACGCCCATCTGCGCGCCCCGCCGCGCCCCGGCCGACTCCAACGTGCGGCAGGAGCAGTCGAAGACGCGCATGAACGGCACCGGCCCCGAAGCGCTGGAACGGGTGCCTGCCACCCAGGCCCCATGCGGGCGGATGCGCGAGAAGTCGTAGCCGACGCCGCCGCCCATGCGCATGGTCTCGGCGGCCTCCGCCAGCGCGGCATAGATGCCCGGATAGCCCTCATCGTCGCCGGTGATCGAGTCGCCCACGGGCTGAACGAAGCAGTTGATCAGGGTGGCCGTCAGCGCCGTGCCCGCCGCCGACTGGATGCGCCCCGCGGGCACGAAGCCGTCGCGCAATCCCTGCAGGAAGCGCGCCTCCCAGGCTTCGCGCTCACCGGCTTTCTCGGCCTGTGCCAGGGCCCGCGCCACCCGGCGGTGGATGTCGTCGATGCCGTGCTCGCCGTCCTGCGCGTACTTCTCCATCAGCACGTCGCGGCAGATCGGCTGGACGGGCAGTTCGGGAAGTCTCGGGCTGTCGACGGTGAAGCTTGTCATGGCCATCGGCGGAAGGTCGGGCACCCATGATGGGTGCGCGCCCCGCCGCGGCCTTGATCCATCGCAAGGCCGTGGCCGCTTCGAACTCCTAGAGTGAATCGGACCCCGCACACACGGACACATCCACTCAGAGGAGAAGCAAACCCATGCCACGTCACTACCGGCTTGCCGACATCACGGTCCGGATTCCCTTCGGGACCAGGGAGCAGGGGCGCATCGCCTTGCTCGAGGCCGCGGGCGTTCCCGTGGATGCGGGCGGCGAGCTCGCAAGGGGCTTCCTGCACGAGCGGGCGCCCTTGAGGTTCGGCGCCGATTCGATCTGCCGCTGGTTCGACACCGACGGCACCGACCTCATGCCGGTCATGCCGTCCATGGCGGCCGCCGACCACTCATCCGCCGCGCGCGCAGCCTGACATGAGCACGCTTCGTTCGATCCTCGTCCATCTCGACGGCACGGACCGCGCCGAGGTGCGCCTGCGCCTGGCGCACCGCCTCGCGGCCCTGCACGAGTCGGCCTTGACCGCGCTCTTCGCGGTGTCGCCGTCCGTGCTGGCGGTGCTGCCGATGATCGGCGGCCTGCCTCCCATGCCGATGGCCGGAGACATAGACCCCGACCACCGCGCCCACGCCGCAGCGGTGTTCGAGCGCCTGCTGCAGGACCACGCCAGCCGCAGCGACTGGCGCGAGCTGCGCGGCGAGCCCGTCGTCGAGAGCTTCGTGCAGCATGCGCTGACCAGCGATCTCATGGTGCTCGGGCAGCGCGATCCGCGCGACAAGGCCGGCTTCGACGTGCCGGCCGATTTCGTCGAGGCGGTGGTGCTCGCCAGCGGCAAGCCGGCCCTGGTCGTCCCATTCGCGGGCAGGGTGTCCCCGAACCCCGCAAAGGTGCTGGTCGCGTGGCGCGGCGTGCGCGAGTCCGCCCGCGCGCTGGAAACCGCCCTGCCCATGCTGCGCTCGGCACAGGAGGTCCACCTCGTGGCTTCGGCCAGCGGCTCGGATCCCGAGCCCGGGATGGCGATGTCGAGGCTGCGCGACTACCTTCGCCTGCACGGCGTCAGGCGGACGCAGGAGCACAGGGCGCCCGCTGAAGACAGGCGTGCCGGCGAGGCGCTGCTGTCGCTGGCGCAGGAGACCGGCGCCGGCCTGATCGTCATGGGTGCGTATGGTCACAGCCCCGCGCGCGAACTCGTGCTCGGGGGCGCCACGCGCACGGTGCTGGAATGGGCCGCGGTTCCGGTCTGGATGGCGCACTGAAGGGCGGCCCCACCTGCCCCCCACCTGCCCCCACCTGCCCTCACCCGCCGGAGCTGCTCATCCGGCTTCCTTCCACATCCAGGCCAGGGATTCGGGCGCCTGCTCTTCCGGCACCTCGAAGCGGATCGCCGGGCGCGGCATGGTGGTCGAAGTAGCGCACGTGCGCGCCCTCATCGAGCAGGCGCAGGAGACCGGCACGGTTGCGCAGCATCGAGATGTCGAACACGTTGACTTCGTCGCCGGCCCTTGCCGGGACGCCCTGCAGCAGCGCGATGCTGCGCTTGAGGCCCGTCACCAGCCGGACGGCGCCAGGCCGGTGCAGCCGCCATTGCACGGCCGCGCAAAGACCGTCGGCGTCGCCGTTGCAGACATCGAACCTCGTGGCCATCGTCCAGCCCTGCCCGGGTGCCTCAGGCGGGAATGCGCCAGGAGCCGTCGCTCTGGCGGCATGCGCTGCCGCCGATGCCGTCGGGACGGCCGCCCACCGTCACTTCGAGCCGGAATTCGCGGCAGCGGACGCCGCCGCGGTCGAAACTGCGCGTGGGCGTGAAGACGAAGCTGTCGCCGGTATCGCGATTGCGCCAGGCCGAAGACTCGCCGTTCGGAAGGGTCTCGAGCGCGCTCGCCACACGGCGGCGGTCGCCGTCGTCCATCGACCTTGCCGCCACGCTGCCGGGTGCGGAAGCCGCGAGCGAGCCGGTGAGCATGGCGCCGCCCGGCGCGGCCGGCGGAAAACCGCCGCAGGCTGCCACGAGGGCTGCGGCCACGATGGAAACCGAAAGTGCCGCAACAGGCTTCATCCGCAACTCCTCGGCGCCGGTGCTTTCGAGTGCGTTCAGGCGTATGAACGCAGTCGGCGCGAAAAATCCGCCAGTGGCGCGATGCCGCTCGCCTCGGCGCGCTGGCACCAGTCCTGCAGTTGCCTGGCGAGCTGCTCGCCCGTGGCGGTGGAACGGCTCCACAACGCGGTCAGCTCGCCGCGCATCGAATACATCGTAGCCAGCGCCTGGGAGGCCTTCAACGCCTGCATCACCTGCTGCTGCCGCGAGGGCCCGAGCAGGCCCTGGTCCTTGCCGAGCCAGGGCTTGACGGCCTTCAGGGCTCGCGCGGCCTCCGGCGAAATGCCGCGCAGGCGGCCGAGCTCGGCCACGCAGGCTTTCTTGAGCGAGCGCGTGTAGTTCGACAGCACGTCGTAGTGGCAGCGGACGATCGCCTGCACCGTGGCCAGGTCGACGTTCGCCTTGGGCGCAACCAGGCGCGGCGTGGGCGCCACGTGCTTCACGCGGGCCAGGCCCAGCGCCTGCAGCGTGCGGATGTAGAGCCAGCCGATGTCGAACTCGAACCACTTGCTCGAAAGCTTCGCCGAGGCCGGAAAGGCATGGTGGTTGTTGTGCAGTTCCTCCCCGCCGATCAGGATGCCGACGGGAAAGATGTTCGTGCTGGCGTCGCGGGCCGGCCAGTTGCGGTAGCCCCAGTAGTGGCCGATGCCGTTGACCACGCCGGCCGCCCAGAACGGAATCCACGCGATCTGCGTGAGCAGCACCAGCGCGCCCGGCACGACGCCGAAGAGCGCCATGTCCACGACGCCCATCAGCACGATGCCCAGGGTCTTGTGCCGCGAGTAGAGATGCCGCTCCAGCCAGTCGTCGGGCGTGCCCTGGCCGTAGCGTTCCAGGGTCTCGGCGTGCCGCGCCTCGCGCATGTAGAGAAGCACGCCGCCCCACAGCACACGGTTGAGCCCGTGCACCTGCGGGCTGTGCGGGTCTTCGGGGGTTTCGCACTTGGCGTGGTGCTTGCGGTGCACCGCGGCCCACTCGCGGGTCACCATGCCGGTGGTCAGCCAGAGCCAGAAGCGGAAGAAGTGGCTCGCCGCGGGGTGCAGGTCGAGCGCGCGGTGCGCCTGGTGGCGGTGCAGGAAGATGGTCACGGAAGCGATGGTGACGTGCGTGAGCGCGAGCGCGGCCAGCAGCACGCCCCACCACGGAAGATCCAGGACGCCGGAGTAAAGCAGGGATTGCATTCGTACCTCTTGAACAGTGCCGGCGATTCTGCGGACCGCCGCGGCGCGGACCTTGATGCAGGTCAACACCCGTCGTCCGTTTTTCCGGCCTGCGAGACCACCCGCCGGAACTTGCCGCTGCGCCCGCACTTCGTGCTCTCGCCCGCGCGGCACTGGATGCGCACGCCCCTCGCGCCCTGTGCTTCGAGGAACGCCGCGAGCGCCTCGCGGGCCTTGTGCAGGGTCCGCTGCGCCTTCTCTCCCTCGCCACGGGTTTTCAGCAGCAGGTCGCGCGGCCCCTGCTGCACCAGCTGGGAGTCGAACAGGCCGGCCTCCTCCTCGAGCACCGTGCTCACCGCCAGCGGCACCACCTTCACCGCCGGCATGCCGGCGCCGCCGGGCAGGCACAGCGTATCGTCGTCGCGGCCGTGCACCTCGATGGCCGGCAGGTGCGATCCGCATCCGCAGGGCTCTGCCAGCACCCTGACCCGGTCGCCCAGGTCGTAGCGGATCAGCGGCTGCAGGTGGTTGGCCAGGTTGGTCAGCAGGGTCGTGCTTCCTGCGTGGCCGGACGGCACCGCCCGGCCGTGCGCGTCGACCGGCTCCAGGATCGCCCAGTCGCTGTTCAGGTGCAGCACGCCCCGCGAGCATTCGAAGGCCAGCGACAGGAACTCCGACGCGCCGTAGCTGTTGGCCACCGGGCAGGCGAACGCCTCCCTCAGGAAGGCGCGGCCTGCCTCGGAGAGCGTTTCGCCGCCGGTCCAGATTTCGCGCGGCGCGGCTTTCAGCCGGCCGGCCTCCCGCTCCTGCGCGAGCACGATGGCGGCGCTGGGATAGGTGGCCACCACCGTGGGGCTGAACGCATCGAGCTCGGCGCACAGCCTGTCCAGCGGCTGCAGGAAGGAAATGCCGCGCAAGCGCGGCGCGAGGCCGGACTGCAGGCGGCGCAGCCGCTCGACCGATACGGTGCTCGCGAAATGCCCGCCGGTCGCGCCCACGAAGGCGATGCGCTCGGTCAGGCTCCATGGGTCGAACAACCGGTCGAGGGGCCGCAGCAGCGGACGGCGCAGCGCCTCCAGCGCGTCGTACACGGCCATCGCGCGCGCGTCCTGCACGAAGATCGCGGGCTCGCCGGTGCTGCCCGAGCTTTCCCATGCCGTGTAGGGCCCGAGGCAGTCGGCCGCGATGTTCGCCGGCTCGGCGACGAAGCGGCGCAGTGCCGGCAGCGAGAGCGCCGGGTCGCAGACCCAGTCGGCGAAGTCGCGCATCAGTTCCGCCTTGCGGGACACCGGCAGTTCTTCCAGCCGCACGGTGGCCGGATCGCAGCCCGCCAGCGGGCGCCGGTACCGCGGCGAATGTGCCGCCGCGGCCGCGACCAGTTCCGCCAGCCGCTGCGAGCGCAGCGCTGCGAGCGCCCCCGCGCCCGCGTTCGTGGCCATCGAGACCTCGGCCGCGATTACGTACGCCTGCCACGGATCAAATATCGGCGGCATCGGGCGCGGCTCCAGACAAACGGGTATCCATGGCGGACTCCTTGCTGACGGAGCTTGCGCCGTTGTCCGCGCGACGGGTTGACATGCATCAAGCCGGCGGGCCGTTCGGCCTTGCACGATGGGCGCCCCGCCACACAGCCATCAACGCCATGAGCATCCGACATCTGGACCGCCTGCTGTCGCCGGTCTCCGTCGCCGTGTTCGGCGCTTCCAACCGGCCCGCCAGCGTCGGCGCCACGGTGTGGCGCAACCTGCGTGCAGGCGGCTTCACTGGCACGGTGCACGGGGTGAACCCGAAACACGCCTCGCTCGACGGCGTGCCCGTCTTCCCCGACGCGGCGCACCTGCCCGCCGCGCCCGACCTGGCGCTGATCTGCACGCCCCCGGCCACCGTGGCGCCGCTGATCGCCGAGCTGGGCGCGCTGGGCACCCGCGCGGCGGTGATCATCACCGCCGGCCTGGACCCGAGGCAGAAACAGGCGGCGCTGGATGCGGCCCGCCCCTTTACCCTGCGGCTGCTGGGCCCCAACTGCCTGGGCCTGCTGAGCCCCCACATCGGCCTGAACGCCAGCTTCGCGCACACCGACGCGCTGGCGGGCGACGTGGCCTTCGTCTCGCAGTCGGGCGCGCTGGTCACGGCCGTGCTCGACTGGACGCGCAGCCGCGGCGTGGGTCTGTCGCACCTGGTCTCGCTGGGCGAGCACTGCGACGTCGACTTCGGCGACCTGCTCGACCACCTGGCCAGCGATGCGCGCACGCGATCGATCCTGCTGTACGTGGAGTCCATCGAATCGCCGCGCAAGTTCATGTCGGCCGCGCGCGCGGCGGCCCGCAACAAGCCGGTGATCGTGCTGAAGGCCGGCCGCGCCGGCCACGGAATTGCCGCCGCTGCCTCGCACACGGGCGCGCTGGCGGGCTCCGACGCGGTCTACGACGCCGCGCTGCGGCGCGCCGGAAAGCTGCGCGTCGACACGCTGCAGGAGCTCTTCGTCGCCGCGCAAACCCTGTCGCGCTTCCGGGGCAACGGCCACGGCGGGCTCACGGTCATGACCAATGGCGGAGGCGCCGGCGTGATGGCGGCCGACGCGGCCGCGCGCGAAGGCGTGGCGCTGGCCGACCCCGGCTGCGCCCTGCTCGCCCGCCTCGACGCGCTGCTTCCGGCGAACTGGTCGCGCGCCAACCCCATCGACATCATCGGCGACGCGCCGGCCGAACGCTATGCCGAGACGCTCGGCGCGCTGCTGGCCGACGCGTCGGCCGGCGCGGTGCTCTTCATGCATGCGCCCACGGCCATCGTGCGCAGCGAGGACATCGCGCGCGCCTGCCTGCCGCTGGTGCGCGGCCACGCCTCGCGCGTGATGAGCGCCTGGCTCGGCGACGATGCGGTGGCCCAGGCGCGCAGGCTCTTCGAGGATGCCGGCGTGGCCGACTACGCCACGCCCGAAGAGGCGGTGCACGCCTTCGCGATGCTGCAGACCTACAGGCGCAACCAGGAGATCCTGATGGAGACGCCGGGCACCGGCCATGGCGCCGTGCCGGACGCCGCCGCGGTGCGCGCCACGCTGGGCTCGGCGCTGGCCGAGCAGCGCGAATGGCTCGACGAACAGGAGGCCAAGTCGCTCCTGCAGGCCTACGGCATCGAGACGGTACCCACCGTCGCCGTCGCGCCGACGGCCGAGGCGGCCGTCGAGGCTGCCAAGGGGCTGGGATACCCGGTGGCGCTGAAGATCCTCTCGCGCGACATCACGCACAAGTCGGACGTCGGCGGCGTGCGGCTGGGCCTTTGCGACGAAGCCGCGCTGCGCAGCGCGGCCGGCGAGATGCTCGACGCGGTGAGGAACGCCAGGCCGCTGGCGCGGATCGACGGCTTCACCGTGCAGCACTCGGTGCACCGCCCGCATGCGCAGGAGATCATCGTCGGCGCCAGCGTCGATCCGGTCTTCGGCCCCGTGATCCTCTTCGGCCAGGGCGGCACGGCGGTCGAGGTCGCAGGCGACACGGCCATCGCGCTGCCGCCGCTGAACCGCGCGCTCGCCGCGGAGCTGGTGTCGCGCACGCGCGTGTCACGCCTGCTGGCGGGCTATCGCGACCATCCGCCGGCCCGGCTCGATGCGCTGCACGACGTGCTCGTCGCGGTCTCGCGGATGCTGGCCGACCTGCCGCAACTGGCGGAGCTGGACATCAACCCGCTGTGGGTCGACGAGAACGGGGCACTGGCGCTCGACGCGCGCATGCGGGTGTCGCGCATGCCGGCGCACGGCACCGGGCGCTTCGCGATACTGCCCTACCCCGACCAGTGGGTGCGCACGCAGAAATGGAACGGGCGCGAGATCGTGGTCAGGCCGATCAGGCCCGAGGACGAGCCGCAGCACCGGCGCTTCCTGGAGTCGCTGGACGCGGAGGACATGCGCATGCGGTTCTTCTCGGTGCGCAAGGAAATGGCCCGCAGCGAGCTCGCGCGGCTGACCCAGATCGACTACGACCGCGAGATGGCCTTCATCGCCGAGGACATCGATGCGCAGGGCAACGCCCACACGCTCGGCGTGGCCCGCACGGTGAGCGACCCCGACAACGTCGAGGCCGAGTTCGCCATCGTCGTGCGCTCCGAGCTCAAGGGCCAGGGGCTGGGCGCGATCCTGTTCGATCGGCTGATCGAACATGCGCGCAGCCGCGGCACCGCACGGCTGGTGGGCGTCGTGCTGCGCGAGAACACCCGGATGCTGAAGCTCGCGGCCGCGATGGGCTTCAAGGCCGATCCGGCGGAGCCGCCCTCGTCGGGCCTGCGGCGGATGGTGCTGCAGCTGAGGGCTTGAGCAGGCTGGTCGCGCTCGGCGGCGTGAAGCCGTAGAAGCGGTCGTTCAGGTAGCGGGCGACTTCCATGATGTCCTGGTCGCGCCAGCCCAGCGAGGAGGCCTGCTGCCAGCGCCGCACCTGCTCCTCGAGGCTGTCCCAGTCGTTGACCAGCTTCCTGCCGCGCCAGTGCATCTTCTCGTTGTGGCAGGCGACGCAGTTGGTGTTGTAGAGCAGTTCGCCCCGGGACTGGGCCGAGGCGGTGCCGCCGAGCAGGCCCGCACAGGCCGCCAGTGCGAGCGCGACGGCCGGCATGGTCCGGCCGGCCGCGCGGCGGGCTTCGGACAGGAAGGGAATCCGGCGCATGGGGCTCTCCTTTTCGAATGTGGACGATGGATCGCATCCTCTCGCGGCAACCGCCGACGCGCTTGATCCAGCGCAACGGAACTCCTGCGGCGAGCGCCTAGATTGAAGCTCCCTCAACCCACTCATGGAGCAAAGCGCATGAACACCGCACTGTCCCGCCTGGACCGCATCGAAAACCTCTTTCCCGACATGATGCGCCGCTGGGCGCGTCCCCTGCAGCTGATCGACGAGGCCGAACTGCCGGCCGACATCCGGCTCGACATCAACGAGAACGACAAGGAATACCTCGTCACCGCCGAGATCCCCGGCGCCAGGAAGGAAGACGTGCGCGTCTCCATCGACGGCAGCTACGTCTCCATCTCGGCCGAGATCAGGAAGGACGAGGAAAAGAAGCAGGGCCGCTCCATCGTCCGCGAGACCTATCGCGGCAGCATGTCGCGCGGCTTCTCGCTGGCCAGCGAAGTCGACGACAAGACCGCCGTGGCGAAGCTCGAGGACGGCGTGCTGCACCTCACGCTGCCCAAGCGCGAAGGCTCGGCCCGCACCACGCTGAAGATCCAGTAGCCGTCACGCGACCGGCACCGCCGGCAGCGGGCTCCCCGCGAGGGCCGCCCGGCTTTCGAAGAAGCAAGGAGCCCGCATGCTGAGCGCCTACATCACCCACGCAGACTGCGCGCGCCACGACATGGGCGCGGGCCATCCGGAAAGCCCGCAGCGGCTTTCCGCCATCCACGACCGTCTGCTGATCGCGGGCCTGCTCGACTACATGGCCCCGTACGACGCCCCGCTTGCCACGCATGCCCAGCTGGCACGCGCGCACACGATGTCGCATGTGCGCGAACTCGTCGCGATGGCGCCCGTCGAGGGGCACCGCTTCGTTGACCCCGACACCCTGATGAACCCGCACACCCTGCAGGCCGCGCTGCGCGCCGCCGGGGCTGCGGTGCTGGCCACCGACCTGGTGCTGGCCGGCGAGGCGCCCACGGCCTTCTGCAACGTGCGCCCGCCGGGCCATCACGCCACGCGCGACGCGGCCATGGGCTTTTGCTTCTTCAACAACGTGGCGGTGGGCATCCGCCACGCGCTGGACGTTCACGGCCTGAAGCGCGTGGCCCTGATCGACTTCGACGTGCACCACGGCAACGGCAGCGCGGACATCTTCCGCGACGACGAGCGCGTGCTCATGTGCTCCATCTTCGAGAAGGGCATCTACCCTTTCGCGGGCGAGGGCGACAACGGCCCGCGGATGGTGAACATCGGGCTGCCCTCGCACTCGGGCGGCGATGCGTTCAGGGCGGCCGTCACCGGGCACTGGCTGCCGGCGCTCGAAGCCTTCGCGCCGCAGCTCGTGTATGTCTCGGCGGGCTTCGACGGGCACAGGGAGGACGACATGGGCAACCTCGGCCTGGTGGAGAACGACTACGCCTGGGTCACCCGGCAGATCATGGAGGTGGCGCAGCGGCATTGCCGCGGCCGCGTCATCTCTTGCCTCGAAGGCGGCTACGCGCTCAGCGCGCTCGCCCGCAGCGCCGCCGCGCACGTCAAGGTGCTGATCGGCGCCGACTGACCGCGGCGCCGGGCCGCGGCCAGCACGCGGCCTCGTTCAGTGCCCGCTCGCGCCATGCGCGCCAATGCCTGTCTCGGAGCGCACCTGCTGCGCGAGGAAACCGCCCCGGTCCACCTGCGCTCGCGCGCTGCGGTCGAGCACCGAGAACAGCCAGATGCCCACGAAGGCGATGCTCATCGAGAACAGGCACGGCGAGGTGTACGGGAACAGCGAGGAGCCGGGCGGGTTGCCGAAGGTGGCCTCCCACACAGAGGGCGACACCACCGTGAGCGCCACCGAGGAAACCAGCCCGAGGAAACCGCCGATCACCGCCCCGCGCGTGGTGCAGCCCTTCCAGAGCACCGACATGAAGAGCACCGGGAAGTTGGCCGAGGCCGCGATTGCGAAGGCCAGCGACACCATGAAGGCGATGTTCTGCTTCTCGAAAACGATGCCCAGCAGCACCGCCAGCGCACCGAGCGCCAGCGTGGTGATCCTGGACACCCGCAGCTCGGCCGCGCTGCCCGCGTCGCCCTTCTTGATGACGGTGGCGTACAGGTCGTGCGAGACGGCCGAGGCGCCCGAGAGCGTGAGGCCCGCCACCACGGCCAGGATGGTGGCGAAGGCCACCGCCGAGATGAAGCCGAGGAACACGTTGCCGCCCACCGCATTGGCGAGGTGGATCGCCGCCATGTTGCCGCCGCCCTTGAGCAGGCCCTTGGCATCGAGGAAGTCCGGATTCGTCAGCACGAAGGTGATGGCGCCGAAGCCGATGATGAAGGTCAGCAGGTAGAAGTAGCCGATCCAGCCGGTCGCCCACATGACCGACTTGCGCGCCTCCTTGGCGCTGGGCACGGTGAAGAAGCGCATCAGGATGTGCGGCAGGCCGGCCGTGCCGAACATGAGCGCCATGCCGAAGGAGATGGCGGAGATCGGGTCCTTCACGAAATTGCCCGGCCCCATGATCGACTGCCCGATGCTCGCGGCCACCTCGGCGGTCTTGCCGTCCTTCAGCGCCAGGTCGGTCTTGACCTTGACCGCGCCAGCGAACATCGCCTCGGGGCTGAAACCGAAGTGCCAGAGCACCGAGATCGCCATGAAGCTCGCGCCGCCCAGCAGCAGGCCGGCCTTGATGATCTGCACCCAGGTCGTGGCCGTCATGCCGCCGAAGAGCACGTACACCATCATGAGCGAGCCCACGATGACCACCGCGACCCAGTACTCGAGGCCGAACAGCAGCTTGATGAGCTGCCCCGCGCCCACCATCTGCGCGATGAGATAGAACGCCACCACCACCAGCGTGCCGGAGGCCGCGAAGATGCGCACCGGCGTCTGCCTGAACCTGAAGGCCGCGACGTCGGCGAAGGTGAACTTGCCGAGGTTGCGCAGCCGCTCCGCCATCAGGAAGGTGATGACCGGCCAGCCGACGAGGAAGCCGATGGAGTAGATCAGCCCGTCGTAGCCGGAAGCCATCACCGCCGCCGAGATGCCGAGGAACGATGCCGCCGACATGTAGTCGCCGGCGATGGCGAGCCCGTTCTGGAAGCCCGTGATGCCGCCGCCGGCCGTGTAGAAGTCGGACGCCGAGCGGGTACGTGCCGCGGCCCACTTGGTGATGAAGAGCGTTCCCACCACGAAGAGGCCGAACATGCCGATGGCGGTCCAGTTGGTGGCCTGCTTCTGCAGCTGGCCCAGGTCGGCGCCAGCCGCAAGAGCGCCCGCCGAGACCGCGCCCAAGGCAAGAAGGACGGCGGCGGATCGCATGCGCAGGAGATGTGCGTTCATGGCTTGGCCACCTTTTGCACGGCCTCGACCACGGCGTCGGAGAGGGTGTCGAACTCCGCGTTCGCACGGCGCACGTAGTAGCCGGTGATGGCCACGGTGAAGACGATCACGCCGAAGCCGATCGGCATGCCAAGGGTCATGACGCCTTCGCCCATGCGTCGCGCCAGGAACTCCTTGTCGAAGGCCACCAGCAGCACGAAGCCGTAGTAGGCGGCGAGCATCAGCACCGCCAGCGTCCAGCCGAAGCGGTCGCGCCGGCGCTTGAGTTGCTTGTACTGCGGATTCGCGGCAATGCGCGCGACCAGATCGTCTTCCATGGAGTCTCCTTGTGTGCGATGGCCCCATTAGGAGTGCACGCGCCGCATCGAAGCTTGCGCTGGCGCAAGGTTTTCTCCTTCACCGTCGGCAAGATCGCGCCACCACCCCCACGAAAGACACGAGACATGAACGCTCCCGACCTCCCGTCCCGTCTTCCGGTCTATGCGCCCCCGGAAGCACTCTCCCGCACCGCGCATATCGCCGGTCGCGCCGCATACGACGCCCTTGTGGCCGAGGCCGATGCCGACCACGAGGGCTACTGGGCTCGCCTTGCGCGCGAATTCATCGGCTGGAAAACGCCGTTCACCAAGACGCTCGACAGCAGCGATGCGCCCTACTACCGCTGGTTCGAGGACGGCACCCTCAACGTCTCGTGGAACTGCCTCGACCGCCAGGTGGAGGCCGGCAAGGGCAGCAAGGTGGCGATCATCTTCGAGTCGGACGACGGCAAGGTCACTCGCACAACCTATTCGCAACTGCTCGCGCAGACCTGCCGCATGGCCAACGCGCTGAAAGCGCGCGGCGTGAAGAAAGGCGACCGCGTCGTCATCTACATGCCGATGTCGGTCGAAGGCGTGGTCGCGATGCAGGCCTGCGCGCGGCTGGGCGCGGTGCACTCGGTGGTGTTCGGCGGCTTCTCGGCGCACGCGCTGCGCGACCGCATCGCGGACACCGGCGCCGCCGTGGTCATCACAGCCGACCAGCAGGTGCGCGCGGGCAAGCAACTGCCGCTCAAGGCAATGGTCGACGAGGCGCTCGCACTGGGCGGCTGCGAGGCGGTGGAGTCGGTCATCGTCTACCGCCGCACCGGCGGGCCCATTGCATGGACGCCGCGCGATCTGTGGATGCACGAGATCACTGAAGCACAGGGCGACAGCTGCGAACCCGAATGGGTAGGCGCCGAGCACCCGCTGTTCCTGCTCTACACATCGGGCTCGACCGGCAAGCCGAAGGGCGTGCAGCACTGCAGCGGCGGCTACCTGCTGCATGCGGCACTCACCACGAAGTGGACCTTCGACATTCACGATGACGACGTGTTCTGGTGCACGGCCGACATCGGCTGGGTCACGGGTCACACCTACATCGCCTACGGTCCGCTGGCCATCGGTGCGACGGAGGTGGTGTTCGAGGGCGTGCCCACCTTCCCCGACGCGGGGCGCTTCTGGCAGATGATCGAGCGGCACGGCGTCACGGTCTTCTACACCGCGCCAACGGCTATCCGCTCGCTCATCAAGGCAGCCGAAGGCAACTCCGCCGTTCACCCCGATCGCTACGACCTGCGCAGCCTGCGTGTGCTCGGCTCGGTCGGCGAGCCGATCAACCCGGCCGCGTGGGAGTGGTATCGCAAGCACGTGGGCGGCGGCCGCTGCCCGGTGCTCGACACCTGGTGGCAGACCGAGACCGGCGGCCACATGATCACGCCGCTGCCGGGCGCCACCGATCTCGTGCCGGGATCGTGCACCCTGCCCTTCCCGGGCATCGCGGCGGCCATCGTCGACGAGACCGGCAACGACGTGCCCGACGGCGAGAGCGGCCTGCTGGTCATCAAGAAGCCCTGGCCGAGCATGATCCGCGCGGTGTGGGGCGACGACGCGCGCTACCGTTCGAGCTACTACCCGCCGGAGCTGCGCGGCTACTACCTGGCGGGCGACGGCGCCGCTCGCGATGCGCTCACGGGCTACTTCACCATCGGCGGGCGCATCGACGACGTGCTGAACGTCAGCGGCCACCGCATGGGCACCATGGAAATCGAATCGGCGCTCGTGGCCTGCACGGCGCTGGTGGCCGAGGCTGCGGTGGTGGGCCGTCCCGACGAGACCACGGGCGAGGCGATCTGCGCCTTCGTGGTGCTCAAGCAGCCGCGCCCCGTGGGCAAGGAAGGAGACCGCCTGGCCGCCGAATTGCGCGCATGGATCGGCAAGGAGATCGGCCCCATCGCCAAGCCCAGGGAGATCCGCTTCGCCGACAACCTGCCCAAGACGCGCAGCGGCAAGATCATGCGGCGCCTGCTGCGCTCGGTGGCCAAGGGCGAGGCGATCGCGCAGGACGTGTCGACGCTGGAGAACCCGGCGATCCTCGATCAGCTGACCGAGACGCACTGAGCCAACTGGCTACCCGCCCGCCGGATGCCGGTGCACGGCAAGCGCATCCACCGGGATGCGCAGGTACGCGACGCCGTTGTCGTCGGCCGGCGGCAGCCGTCCGCCGCGCACGTTCACCTGGATCGAAGGCAGGATCAGCGTGGGCACGTCCAGCCTCGCGTCGCGGGCGGTTCGCATCGCCACGAACTCGTCGGCGCCGATGCCGTCGCGCACATGGATGTTGTGGGTTCAGTCTCCATGCACGGGTGCCGGGCGGCTTGACACACATCAAGCCGCCGGCGCCGCCGTGGCGATGTTGATGTGGCGCAAGCCCGGCCGCGGGGGGCGAGGAAAGAATCTGGCTGCCCGTCGCGCCGGGGCCGGCGGCGGGCACCCGTTGAAAGCGGCCCGAGGAGAAACCCATGTCCGTCTACAAGCACGTGCTGGTTCCGCTGGATGGCAGCCCCACGGCCGACTGCGGCCTGCAGGAAGCCATCCGCCTGGCCGGCGAACTCGGAAGCAGGCTGCGCCTGCTCCACGTGGTCGACGACTTCCCGATGCTGATGGAGATGTCGAGCGTCTCCAGCTTCGAGGCCGGCCTGCAGAAGGCGCGCGAATACGGCGAATCGATCCTCGCGCGCGCCCAGGCCAGGGCGACGGCCGCCGGGGTCGAGGCCGAGACCGTGCTGCGCGAAGTCACGCAGGAGCGGATCGCCGAGGTCGTGACCGAAGAAGCCACGAAGGCCGCCTGCGACCTGATCGTGATGGGAACCCATGGCCGGCGCGGCCTCAGCCGGCTGGCGCTCGGCAGCGACGCCGACCGCGTGGCGCGAAGCAGCCCCGTGCCCGTGTTGCTGGTGCGCGCGAAGACGACGCCAGGCTGAAGGCACATCACCGAACACACCACCACGACAACAACCCACAGGAAGAAGCATGACCTCAGACACACTGCGCAACCTGCTGGCGTCCGCGGCCCTCGCCGCCGGCGCCTGCGCATTCGCCGCCGACTACACAGCGCCCGGGCAGCTCAGTCCACCGGAGAGCGCGATGCAGAAAGCGGGTGACGCGACGCGCGCGGAAGCCGGCCGGGCCGCACGCGACGCGGAAAAGGCTGCCCGCCAGGCAATGAATGCCGCCAGGTCGGCCGCGGACAAGAGCAAGGCCACCGCCGGCAAGGTGTCGAAGGCCCTGGCCGAAGGCATCCGCCAGGCCGCGCGAAAGGCGGCCGAAGCGGCAACGCGCCTGGAAGAAAAGACCGCGGCATCGGCGGCCAAGGCGGTCGACGAAGGCAAGGACGCCGCGCGTGCGGCCCAGGAAGAAAGCGGCAAGGCTGCCCAGGCATCGAGGGAAGCCCTCGCCCGGGCGGAGGAATCGGTGAACCGGTCCGCGCAGGCCGGCAAGGAAGAAGCCGAGAAGGCAGCGCAGGCCACGCGCGAGGCGCTCGACAAGGCTGAAGAAGCCATGCGCTCGGCCGCCAAGGCTGTCGCCGACGCCTCGGCGCACACGCTCGAAGCGGCGAAGCGCAAGGCCCGTCCCGCGGGCACCGAAGGAAAGTGACGCCCGTGCCAGATCGCCGGAAAGGACGACCATGAATCCCGACATCCAACTCAGGCACGACGTCTTCGCCCAACTCAACTGGGACCCCGCCGTCAACGGCTGCGACGTCGACGTGTTCGTCAAGGACGGCGTCGTGACCCTGCGCGGCCAAGTGGCCGACGAGGCCCGGCGCGCCGCCGTGGAGCGGGCCGCGCGCCGCACCGAAGGACTGACGACGCTGCTGAACAGGCTCGTCGTGCTGCCGCCGAGGCAGACGGCGCCGGAGTCCGGCCCGGCCGGCGCGTATCCGACCTGAGTCCGCAGCGGCGGCGGCAGGCAGCGGCGCAAGGCGCGCCCCTCGTGCCGCCAGCTCTGCGAGGCAAGGCGCCGTCAGTGCGCCATCAGCAGGGGGACGCCCGAGCGCATCAGCACTTCGCGGGTCACGCCGCCCAGCAACTGCTGCTGCACGCGGGCATGGCCGTAGCCTCCCATCACGAGCAGATCGCTGGCGAGCACCCCGGCGCGGTCGAGCAGCGCTTCGGCGATGCGCAGCGATGTCACCAGTCGCTCGACGCTGGCCTGGACGCCGTGGCGCAGCAGCCAGCCGCTCAGGTCCTCGGGGTCGGGCGCCGGCGGCGAGGCTGCGGCCGGCTCCCTGCGCAAGGACAGCAGCGTGACATGCGTGGCGCTGCGCAGCAGCGGCAGCGCGCCGCGCAGCGACATGGCGGCTTCCCTGCTGCCGTCCCAGGCCACGAGGATCCTGTCGAGGCTCGCCGAGGCGAAGCGCACCGCGCTCGGAACGATGAGAACCGGCCGCCCCGCATTCAGCATCACGTCCTCGGGCAGCCGGTTCGCCGCTTCGCACACTGCCGCGGCCTCGTCGGCCTGCCCGACGACGATCAGGTCGCTGGCCCGGCCGTGGTGGACCACGGCCTGCACCGGATCGCCGTCCACAAGCCGTGCATCGCTGGAGGACGCAGCAGGCCGTATCCGGCTGTGGAACACATGGGCGACGGTTTCGGCCCTCCTGCGCAAGTACAGCGAGGCCTCGACGATCGTGCGGTCCAGATCTCCTGAACCACGCGGCGCCGGGCCTGTTCCGGCCGGGGCCCAGGTGGGCACGATGCCCATCAGATGGCTGCCGTGCAGCCTCGCGAGCCGTGCCGCCAGGCGGGTGCGGACCTCGCAGCACTCGGTATGGTCGAGGTGCACCGAGATGGTCGAAAGCGTCATGCCCGCCGCCTTGCCGTGGCGGCCTTGCGGCCTGCGTTCACCCGGTGCTCGGAAGGCGCGGACGCCAGGGCACCGTGCAGCGTGCGCAGTGCTTCGCTCACCACGGCCTTTCGCGAAGGCTGGGCTTGCGCGGCCTGGTGGGCGGCCGCCGCGGGCACATGCGCAGGTCGATCCGGCTCCCGAGGCCGCAGCACCCGCATCGGCGCCATGGCCAGCGCGGGCCAGTCCTCGGCGCGCATGACCGCATCCGTCTCGGCGCGGGTCAGCGCGATGCAGTCCTGCAGCACCCGCGATCCGATCGTCTCGAACATCGAAAGGGCGTGCAGCCAGATGCCGTACTGGGCCTTGCACAGCGCCAGCGGGAAGGTGAAGTCGGTGCTCATGGCGTGTTCTCCTGGCCCGAGGGGCCTTGCACGAATGCTGGCGCCGCACGGCCTTGCCGGGTTTGCGCGGGATCAAGGCAACACAAAGCCGCGCTTCCTGTATCGGTTGTTACGGGTTTGACCGACATCAACCCGATGCGCGCCCATGTGCCCATACTGGAGCGTCGATCCATCCTCCCGGGAACTTCGACATGCCCTCTTCTTCCCCGAACCGGCGGCTCCGGACGACTTCGCGCTGCTCGACGCCTGGTGGCGCGCCGCCAACTACCTGTCGGTGGGCCAGATCTACCTGATGGACAACCCGCTGCTGCGCGAAAAGCTCGCGCTCCAGCACATCAAGCCGCGCCTGCTGGGGCACTGGGGCACGACGCCGGGCCTCAACTTCGTCTACGCGCACATGAACCGCGCCATCAACGCGCGGGACCTCGACGCGATCTTCATCGCGGGCCCTGGCCACGGCGGCCCGGGCGTGGTCGCCAACACATGGCTCGAAGGCAGCTACAGCGAGGTCTATCCGGAGGTGGGGCGGGACGCCGCGGGCCTGCGGCGGCTGTTCACCCAGTTCTCCTTTCCGGGCGGCATTCCGAGCCACGCGGCGCCCGAGACCCCAGGCTCCATCCACGAAGGCGGCGAGCTGGGCTACTCGCTGCTGCATGCGTACGGCGCCGTGTTCGACAACCCGTCGCTGCTCGCCTGCTGCGTGGTGGGCGATGGCGAGGCCGAGACCGGCGCACTGGCGGCGAGCTGGCACTCCAACAAGTTCCTGAACCCCGAGCGCGACGGTGCGGTGCTGCCGGTGCTGCACCTCAACGGCTACAAGATCGCCGGCCCGACCGTGCTGGCGCGCATCGGCGAGGACGAGCTGACACAGCTGCTGCGCGGCTACGGCCACGAACCCTACTTCGTGGTGGGCGACGAGCCCGCCGACATGCACAGGCAGATGGCGGCGGCGCTGGACACGGCGCTGGATGGCATCCGCGCCATTCAGGCCAATGCCCGCGCCAACGGCTTCCGCGTGCGCCCCCGCTGGCCGATGATCGTGCTGCGCTCCCCCAAGGGCTGGACCGGACCGCGCCAGGTGGACGGCGTGCGGATCGAGGGCACCTTCCGCGCGCACCAGGTGCCGCTGGCCGATTTCTCCACGAAGCCGGCGCACGTCGAACTGCTGGAGCGGTGGCTGCACAGCTATCGCCCGGAAGAACTCTTCGATGCGGACGGCGCGCTTCGCCCCGAGATCGCCGCGATCGCGCCCAGGGGCAATCGCCGCATGAGCGCCAATCCGCACGCCAACGGCGGACTGCTGCTCAGGGACCTGGCGCTGCCGCCCTTTCGCGCGCACGCGGTGCCCGTGGCGGCGCCGGGCGCGACCGACGCCGAGGCCACGCGCGTCGCGGGCGCCTTCCTGCGCGAGGTCATGCGCGCCAGCGAACGGGAGCGCAACTTCCGCGTGATGGGGCCGGACGAGACCGCCTCGAACCGGCTCTCGGCCCTGTTCGAGGTGACCGGGCGAACCACGGCCGCGCAGGTGTGGCCGGGCGACGAGAACCTCTCGCCCGACGGCCGCGTGATGGAGGTGCTGAGCGAGCACCTTTGCCAGGGCTGGCTCGAGGGCTACCTGCTGACGGGGCGGCACGGCTTCTTCTCGTGCTACGAGGCCTTCATCCACATCGTCGACTCGATGTTCAACCAGCACGCCAAGTGGCTCAAGGTGACGCGCGGCATCGGCTGGCGCCGGCCGATCGCGTCGCTGAACTACCTGCTCACCAGCCACGTCTGGCGCCAGGACCACAACGGCTTCAGCCACCAGGACCCGGGCTTCCTCGATCACGTCGCCAGCAAGAAGGCGGAAGTGGTGCGCGTGTACCTGCCGCCCGACGCCAACACCCTGCTGTCGGTGGTCGACCACTGCCTGCGCAGCCGCGACTACGTGAACGTCATCGTGGCCGGCAAGCAGCCCGCGCCCCAGTGGCTGGACATCGAGTCGGCCATCCGCCACTGCACCACCGGCCTGGGCATCTGGGAATGGGCGAGCAACGACGAAGGCGGCGCGCCCGACGTGGTGATGGCCTGCGCCGGCGACGTGCCGACGCTGGAGACGATGGCGGCGGTCGACCTGCTGCGCGAGAAGCTGCCGTCACTGAAGGTGCGCGTGGTGAACGTGGTCGACCTGATGGCGCTGCAGTCTCCGGAAGCTCACCCGCACGGGCTGCCCGATGCGGACTTCGACGCCATCTTCACCGCCGACAGGCCCGTGATCTTCGCGTTCCACGGATATCCGGCGCTGATCCACCGGCTGATCTACAAGCGGCGCAACCATCCCGGCTTCCACGTGCACGGCTACTGCGAGGAAGGCACCACCACCACGCCCTTCGACATGACGGTGCTCAACCGGCTGGACCGCTTCCACCTCGCCGCCGACGCGATCGCCCGCGTACCGGGCCTGTGCGACAGCGCCGGCCACGTGCAGCAGCACCTGCGCGACAGGCTGCTGGAGCACAGGGCCTACATCACCCGCCACGGCAAGGACATGCCGGAGATCGAGGACTGGCGCTGGACCAGATAGCCCCGGCGCCGGATGCGCCTTCCGGCTGGGCCTCTAAGACGGGAGGCCCGCGCGGACAGGAAAACGCGGCGGATACGGCTTGCGGGCACCGTCCAGGGCACCCAGGTACGGGATGCCTCGGCACGGCGTGCGTGCTACGCTCAGCTCAGACCGGAACATCCAGGAAATTCGTGCTGTATTTCCTCGTCAGCGCATGAAAAACAACTCCCACATCGCGGTTCTCGACGACGAACCCGACATCACCGAACTGCTGGCCGACTACCTGCAGGGACATGGTTTCCGCGTCAGCCAGGTGCACGAGGGGCGGGCCCTGATGGCGCTCATGGAAACCGACCCGGTCGACCTCGTGCTGCTCGACCTCGGACTGCCCGGCGAAGACGGATTCGCCATCGCCCGCCGCATGCGCGAGAGCTGGCGCTGCGGCCTCATCATCGTCACCGGGCGCGGCGACGCGGTCGACAAGGTGGTGGGCCTGGAGGTGGGAGCGGACGACTACGTCACCAAGCCTTTCGACCTGCGCGAGCTGGTAGCCCGCGTGAAGGCCGTGCTCAGGCGGCTGGCGCCCGCCACGCCGGCACCGGCGGCTGCGGCACAGCCAGCGCCCCCCGACAAGCTGCGCTTCGCAGGCTGGCAACTGGACACGGGCTCGCGCAGCCTTCGCAACCCGCAGGGCGAGCGCGTGGTGCTGACCGGCGGCGAGTTCGACCTGCTGCACGTCTTCACGCTGCACCCGGGCCGCGTGCTTTCGCGCGACTTCCTGCTGGAGCACACGCGCGGACGCGAGGCCACGCCCTTCGACCGCACGATCGACGTGCAGGTCGGCCGGCTGCGCAAGAAGATCGAGGCGGACGCGGACGATCCGCAGCTCATCAGGTCGGTGCGAGGCGCGGGCTACATGCTGGTGCCGCCGGTTTCCCATGGCTGACCCTTCGGACAGCCCCCCTGTCCTGCCCCAGGCGCCCGGCGCGCCCATCCGGCGCCTGCCCTCGGGCATCGACGAAGGCAGTGTCTTCCGCTCGCTCTTCGTGGCCTATCCCGATTCGCTGCTGCTCGTGGACCAGTCCGGCAGCATCATGCTCGCCAACCCCTCGGCGGCGGCGCTGCTTGGCTACGCGGAGGAGGAACTGCTCGGGCTGAACGTCGAGGCGCTGGTGCCCGACAGCATCCGCCCGCGCCACGCTTCCTACCGCGAGGCGTATGGCCGCGCGCCCCGCCCTCGCCCCATGGGCACGCACATGGAACTGGTGGCCAAGCGCAAGGACGGCAGCGAAGTGATGGTCGAGATCGCGCTCAGCCCCCTGCAGAGCCACGGCCTGCCCTTCGTCGTGGCCGCCATCCGCGACATCGGCGCCTACCCGCGCGTCAAGCAGGCGCTGCAGCGCGCGCGCTACAGCGAGCACCTGGCCCAGCTCGGGCGACTGGCGGTCGATACGCGTGACCTGCAGGCGGTGCTGCAGCAGGTGCCCGAGATCATCACCCGTGCCCTGGAGGTCGAGGTGGCGATGGTCTGGCTGCTCGATGGCAACCGTCTCGAGTTCCGGGTGGCCAGCGGTGTCGGGCTGGTGCCGGGCGAGGAGATCGGCGCGCACGTCGCCAACCGCCCGGACACTCCGCCGGGCTTCGTCCTCTCGCAGGGCCGGCCCGTCGTGGTGCCCGACTACGCCGACGAGGCGCGCTTTCGCGTGCCTGCGGCCTACATCGACGCCGGCCTGGTCAGCGCGCTCGCCGTGCCGCTGTCCGACCGGGGGCGCGTGATCGGCATGCTGTCGGTGCGCTCCAGGGAGTCCAAGCGCTTCGGCGACGAGGAGGTGCGCTTTCTCGAGTCGCTGTCCAGCCTGCTCGCCACCAGCCTGCAGCGCGTGCAGACGGAAGAGGAGCTCAACCATGCGCAGCGGCTCGAGAGCGTCGGCCAGCTCACGGGCGGAATCGCGCACGACTTCAACAACCTGCTGACCGTCATCCAGGGCAACCTGCAGGTCCTCGAGGAACTGCCGGAGCTGGCGCACAGCAGCCATGCGCAGCGGCTGCTGGCCGCCGCCACCCGGGCGTCGCGCCGGGGCGCCGAGCTCACCGGCAAGCTGCTGGCGTTTTCGCGTCGCCAGGTGCTGCAACCCGTTGCCATCGACACGCATGCGCTGCTGCACTCGCTGGCCGACATGCTGCGCCGGACGCTGGACCAGCGCATCCGCATCGAGATCGACACCGCGCCCGGCCACCCGCTGGTGATGGCCGACCCGGGCCAGTTGGAGTCGGCGCTGCTCAACATCGCGATCAACGCGCGCGACGCCATGCCCGAGGGCGGCACGCTGCGCTTTCGCACCGAAATCTGCGAGACGCTACCGACGGGCCTGCGCAACGAGCGGAACAACCCCGGCAACAACGGCACCACGCATTTCGTCGCGATCTCCATCGCCGACAGCGGCACGGGCATGCCCGACGACGTGAAGGAACGCGCCTTCGAGCCCTTCTTCACAACCAAGGAAGCCGGGCGCGGCACGGGGCTTGGCCTGAGCACGGTGTACGGCTTCGTCACCCAGTCGCGCGGCGCCGTGTCGATCGACAGCAAGGTGGGCCAGGGCACCACGGTCACGCTCTACCTGCCGCAGCAGCAGGAGGAGATGGAAGAAGAATCTGATGCGCCCGCCGCCATGGAAGAGCCTCCGGGCAGCGAAGCGCTCCCCTCCGGACTGCGGGTGATGCTGGTCGAGGACGACTCCGAAGTCCGCAAGGTGGTCGAAGCCTTCCTGGCCGCGCTGGGCTGCGAAGTGGTCTCGGCCGCCACTGCCGACCAGGCCTTGTCCGTCCTGGATGCGGGAGCGGGCCCCTTCGACCTGCTGCTGAGCGACATCGCGCTGGGCGCGGGCATGCGCGGCACGCGGCTGGCGGCGGAAGTGCAGCAGCGCTTTCCGCAGATGGCGGTGCTGCTGATGTCGGGGTTCTCCTCGGAACTGCTGGACGCCGATCGCGAGGTGCCGCAAAGCTGGGAGCTGCTGCGCAAGCCGTATACGCGCTCCGACCTGGCGCGGGCCATGGCGAAGGTGCTGGCCGGGCGCATCTGACGCCCGGTCTCGGCGCTCGTCCTACTGCAGCATGGCCGGCACGGGCGCGAGGCAGCGCTGCACGAAGGCGCTCAGCGCGCCCACGTCGGGAATCTGCACGTCGCGGCGCCCCTTGGTCGCGAAGCCGATCACGTTGTCCCTCGCCAGCCGCGACAGCGCGCGGCTCACGCTCTCGAGCGTCATGCCCAGGTAGTTGCCGATCTCGGCGCGCGTCATGCGCAGCGTGATTTCGTCGCCGCGCATCCCGCGCTCGGTCAGGGTTTCGGCCCAGTAGCGCAGGAAATCGGCGACGCGGGCATCGGCCGGCAGCGTGCACACGGACATCAGCGAGTCCCTGTCGTGCGCGATCTCGCGGCTCATCGCGGCATGCAGCACCTGCAGCAGATCCGGATGCGCGGCACAGGTCGCCAGCAGGACTTCGTAGGGCACCACCCAGATCTCGCCGGTGTCCATGGCCACCGCGTCGCATGCGTAGCGTCCGCCGGCGATGCCGTCGAAGCCCAGCCAGTCGCCGCGGAACTTCAGGCCCACCACCTGCTCGCGCCCGTCGGCCGAGAGGTTCACGATCTTGAAGAAGCCCGAATTCAGGATGTAGAGATTGCCGAAGCGCTCGCCCGCCTGGTAGATCGTGTCGCCCGTGTGCACCACGCGCCGCTGCGGCTTGAGCTGCGCGCCCAGCAGCTTCAGCGTGTCCATGGTGTTGCGGCCCGCGCATTCCTGGCCGCCGGCGGGCAAGGTCGGGTTCGGGGAAAACTGCGCGGTGTTCGTGGGCGTGGTGTTGAGCATCGAGACTCCTTGGTGGGCTGTCGCGTTTGGATGAATCGATGCTAGGGAGCCATCGAAAATGCAATAGCAATGGCTTGAGTCCCGGCGTGACACTTGGTCAATGCAATGTGTCCGGCTTGTATCAGCGGCACGTGGCGAGACCTCTGTCACGCCGAAGCGGTCCGATGCCTTGACCTGAATCAAATGCGGTGCCGCCCGCATGCCTAACCTTGGCAAGTCACACATGACCCTTGCCATGCCCCCTTCCAACATCGCCCGCAGTCCGGAGGTCGAGCCACAGCTCTCGCCGCTGAGCGTGGCCAGCCTGCTGTCCCGGGCGCGCATCCTGCAGCGCGCCGCGCTCGGCGGGACCACCCGCCCGCAGCTGCGCGGCAAGAACCTGGGACTTCTCTGCGAGACACCGCCCGACGAAGCGCAAGTGCTGTTCCGCCGCGCCGCGGAAGAGCTCGGCGCACACGTGGCCGTGATGCGCTCGAGCCTCTCTGTGGCGAGTTCCCCGCAGGAAGTGCAGCACACCGCCCGCATGCTCGGCCGGCTCTACGAAGCCGTGGAATGCCAGGGGCTGGACCCCGTGCTCGTTCAGCGCATCGCGCAACACGCCGGCATTCCGGTCTTCGAGGGCGCCGCGATGAAAGACCATCCTGCCGACCGGCTCGCCGAATTGCTCGGGGACACGACCCCGCAGGCCGACAACCGCCGCTTCGTCCTCCAGGCGATGCTGCTGGAAGCCATCGGCTGAACGCCGCGGCGCCCGCCGCACCTGCGCTTGATCCAGCGCAATACGCGCTCCTCCACCCCTTCCTACAGTGGACTCCACGGCCGCCACGGCTGCGCCAGGACGACCGGCTCCGATCCATCCACAGCAAGGAATCCCTCATGAAGACCGATACCCAATTGCGCGACGACATCCAGGCCGAGCTGACCTGGGCCCCCGACGTCAAGTCCTCCGACATCGGCGTGATCGTCAAGGACGGCGTGGTCACGCTCACCGGCCATCTCTCCAGCTACGCCGAAAAGTACGCGGTCGAGCGCGCCGCACAACGCGTGTACGGCGTGAAGGCGCTGGCGATCGAACTCACGGTGAAGCTGCCTTTCGACAACCAGCGCACCGACGCCGACATCGCCCAGGCGGCCGAACGCGCGCTCGAATGGAACGTGCTCGTGCCCGACGGCAAGATCCACCCGATGGTCGAGAAGGGCTGGCTCAGCCTGAACGGCGAAGTCGAATGGGACTACCAGCGCAACGCCGCCGAGGTCGCCGTGCGCGACCTGATGGGCGTGACCGGCGTGTCGAACCTCGTGAAGGTCAAGCCCAGGGTGAGCCCCGCCGACGTCGAGAAGAAGATCCACGAGGCGCTCTCGCGCCAGGCCGACCGCGAGGCCCGCAAGCTCTCCATCTCGGTGGACGGCTCGCACGTCACGCTGCGCGGCACCGTCCACTCCTGGACCGAGCGCGACGCGGTGCAAGGCGCCGCATGGGCCACGCCGGGCGTCACGGTGGTGGTGAACGACCTGCTCGTGGACGCCTGAGATGCGCGTCGCGCTCGTCACCGGCGGGACCTCGGGCATCGGGGCGGCCACGGCCGAGGCCCTGCAGGCAGCGGGCTACCGCGTGGCGGTGAACTTCGCGAACCGCGCGCAGGCCGCGCAGGCCTTCGCCGCACGCACCGGCATTCCGGCCTTCTGCTGGAACGTGGCGGATCACGCCGCCTGCCAGGCCGGCGTCGCGCACGTGGAGTCCGAACTCGGCCCCATCGACGTGCTGGTCAACAACGCCGGCATCACGCGCGACACGATGCTGCACAAGATGAGCCTGGAGCAGTGGCGCGAGGTGCTCGATGTGAACCTGGGCGGCTGCTTCAGCATGTGCCGCGCCGTCATCGGCGGCATGCGCGAGCGCCGCTTCGGCCGCATCGTGAACATGGGCTCGGTCAACGGCCTGTCCGGGCAGGCGGGCCAGGTGAACTACGCGGCCACGAAGGCCGGGCTCGTGGGCTTCACCAAGTCGCTCGCGCTGGAAGGCGCCTCGCGCAACATCACCGCCAACGTGGTCGCGCCGGGCTACACCGACACCCCCATGGTGGAGGCGGTCGCGCCCGAGACGATGGCGAGGATCCTGTCGGACATTCCGGCCGGCCGCCTCGCCACGGCCGCCGAGATCGCGCGCGGCGTGGTGTTCCTCGTCGCGGACGAGTCGGCGTTCATCAACGGCATCACGCTGTCGATCAACGGCGGCAAGTACATGGCCTGAGGCGGCGACGCCCCTGCCTTCATCCTTTCCGGCGAGCCTGCCATGCACACCACGTCCCAGGCACACTCCGTCGACCCCGCCGAACGGCTCGCGCCGACCATGCGCGCCATGGTGCTGAACGCGGCCCTGCTGCCGCTGGAGCTCGAGCGGCGCAACATTCCGCAGCCCGGCCCGGGCGAACTGCGGCTGCGCGTGCTGGCATGCGCGGTCTGCCGCACCGACCTGCACGTGGTCGACGGCGAGTTGCCTCTGCCCGTGCTGCCCATCGTGCCGGGGCACGAGATCGTGGGCGTGGTCGAGGCCCTCGGGGCGGGCGTCGAGAGCCACCGCGCCGGCGACCGCGTGGGCGTGCCGTGGCTGGGCCACAGCTGCGGCTGCTGCGCCTTCTGCGCCGACGGCCGCGAGAACCTCTGCGACACACCGCGCTTCACCGGCTATCACCGCGACGGCGGCTTCGCGAGCCATGTGATCGCCGAAGCGGCGTTCTGCCTGCCGCTTTCCATGCCCGAAACCGACGCGGCCCGCATTGCCCCCCTGCTCTGCGCGGGCCTGATCGGCTGGCGCAGCCTCAAGGCCGCGGGCGACGGCGCGCGCCGGCTGGGCATCTTCGGCTTCGGCGCCGCGGCGCACCTCGTGGCGCAGGCCGCCGTCGCGCAGGGCCGCCAGGTCTATGCATTCACGCGGCCCGCGGACAAGGCGACGCAAGCCTTCGCGCGCAGCCTCGGCGCCGCCTGGGCCGGCGGCTCCAACGAAGTGCCGGCCGAAGCCCTGGATGCGGCCATCATCTTCGCGCCCGCCGGCGAGCTGGTGCCGGCGGCGCTGCGGGTCGTGCGCAAGGGTGGTCGGGTGGTCTGCGGCGGCATCCACATGAGCGACATTCCCGCCTTCCCGTACCGGCTGCTGTGGGAGGAGCGCAGCGTGGTCTCGGTGGCGAACCTCACGCGCGCGGACGCCCGGGAGTTCCTCGATTTCGCGCAGACGCACCCGCTGCAGGTTCATGTCAGGACCTACCCGCTCGCGCAGGCCAACGAAGCGCTGGCCGATCTGCGCGCGGGCCGCATCGAGGGTGCCGCGGTGCTCGTGCCCTGAACCTGCGGCACGGGTCGAAGCTTCGGTTCAGAGCTCCCGCGAGTCGCGGTACTCGGGCACGGTGCACGGCCAGCCGTGGCGCTCCTCGATGGCCAGCCGCAGCGCATCGGCAGCCACCGGCTCCCCGTGGGTCACGAACACCCGTCGCGGCGCACGCTGGCCATCGAGCCAGGCGAGCAGTTCGTCGTGGTCGGCATGGGCGGACAGCGTCTCCAGGTTCGCGACCTCCGCGCGCACCGGCACGTAGGCACCATGGATCTTGACCGCGTCGGCACCCGCCACCATGGCGGCGCCTCGCGTGCCGGCCGCCTGGAAGCCCGCGAAGAGGATGGTGTTGCGGGCGTCGGGCGCGTAGGCCTTCAGGTGGTGCAGCACCCGCCCGCCGGAGGCCATGCCGCTGGCGGACACGATGATCGACGGAAAGCCCAGCGTGTTCAGCCGTATCGACTCCTCGATCGTGTTGACGACGATGGTCTTCCCCAGCATCGTCGCGCACTGCTGCGCGCTCAGCCGGTGCTCGTCGCAGTGCTTCCTGTAGATGCGCGTGGCGTCGGTCGCCATCGGGCTGTTCAGGTACACCGGCATGTCCGGAATGCGATGCGCCTCCTTGAGCAGATGGATGCAGTGCAGCAGCGTCTGCGCCCGGCCGACGGCGAAGGCCGGTATCACCACGATGCCGCCGCGCGCGGCCGTGCGGTTGATCACGCCCGCCAGCTCTGCGAGCGTGTCGGTCGCCGGATGCCTGCGGCCTCCGTAGGTGGACTCCACCACCACGTAGTCCGCCGGGCTGGCGGCTTCGGGCGGACGCATCAGCAGGTCTTCGCCGCGCCCCAAATCGCCCGAGAAAAGAATGCTCGAACCGTCCCAGCCGACCCGCAGGCTGCCGGCGCCGAGTATGTGGCCGGCCCTGGACATCTGCCAGGACCAGCCGGGCCATGGCGAACACTCCTGGCCGAAGGGAACGGTCTCGAAGCGCCCGAGCGCGGTGCGCGCCTCCTGCTCGGTGTACAGCGGCAGCGCGGGCTTGTGCTTCGAGTGGCCGTGGCGGTTGGCATAGTCGGCGTCCTCCTCCTGCAGGCGGCCCGAATCCGGCAGCAGCAGCTTGCAGAGCTCCAGGGTGGCCTTGGTGCAGTAGACGGCGCCCTTGAAGCCGAGCCGGACCAGCGCCGGAACGAAGCCGCTGTGGTCGAGGTGCGCATGGGTCAACACCACCGCGTCGATGCTGGCGGGATCGACCGGCAGCACGTCCCAGTTGCGCAGGCGCAGCTGCTTGAGCCCCTGGAAGAGCCCGCAATCGACCAGCAGCCGCCGGCCGCCATGGCTCAGCAGGTACTTCGAGCCGGTGACGGTGCCGGTGCCGCCGAGGAAGTCGATGCGCATGAGGGCCTCAGTGGGACATCAGCACCGGCAGCGTCATCCACTGCAGCATGGACAGCGTGGCGCCGCCCATCACCCATTCGCGCGCCCTGTTGTGGCCGTAGCAGCCCATCACCAGCAGGTCGGAACTGAGGTCGGAGGCGAGGGACAGCAGCTTGTTGCCCACGTCGTCGTCCTTGTCGCCACCGGGATGCAGCCGGATGTCGTCGACGCCCTGCATCCGCAGGTAGGCCTGCAGGCTCTGCAGCGATTCGTTCGCGCCCTCGCCGTACGCGACGACGTCCACACGATCCGCCTTGCGCAGCCATGGCAGCGAGGCGCTCACGGCACGCGCGGATTCGCGCGTCTCCTTCCAGGCCACCAGCACGTTGCGGCCGATGTGGCCTATCGACCCCGCGTAGGGCAGCACCAGCGCAGGACGGCCGCTTTGCACCAGCACGCTGGGCAGGAAGTCGCCGGGGAGTTCGCCATCCATCGGGTCGTTGCGGTCGCGCTGCCCGAGGATCAGCAGGTCGGCGTACAGGGCACGCCGGCCGAAGCTCCACGGGCCGTCGCTCTCCGCCTCTGTCCAGTGCAGGCGCGGCGAGCCCGCGCCGTGCTCCATGAAGGTGGCGTGCATCCTGTCGCGCGCGTCCTTGTCGATCTCCTGCATGATCGCGACCGCCTCCGCGGCCGCCTCGATGGCGTACGGATAGCGCATGAGCGCGGACAGGGTGCACGGTTGCGCCGTGACCTCGGCCTCGAAGGTCTCGGCAAGCTCGCGGGCCAGCTTGATGCGCTCCACCGTGCGGGCCGAGCCGTCGAGGTGAAGCAGGATGGATTTCGGGGTATGCATGAGGAATCTCCTTGGGCTGGCGGATGTGATGCTCCAACCTTAGGTCCCCGCGTCACGGACGGTCTTGCGCTGCGTCAACCTCGCGCGACTCACTACCCTGCACCCGGAACTTGATCCATCTCAACGCCTACCGCCGATCGGGCGCGCAAGATTCCTCTCCAACCAACCTGGGAGACAGCCAAATGCCTTTCCTGTCAAAAAATATCGGAGTCCTCGACCGCGCCCTGCGCGTCGGCGTGGGCGTGCTGCTGATCGCGCTGGCAGTGGGAGGAACCATCGGCTTCTGGGGTTATATCGGTGTGGTGCCGCTGCTGACAGGCGTGGTCGGCAACTGTCCGGTCTACTCTTTCTTCGGCCTCAGCACCTGCCCGCGCAGCGGGCGCTGAGGGGCAGATGCGCCCGCATGGCCGTCTGATGAGGAATCGGGTGTCCGTCCATCTGCGGCTTCTCATCGTGCTGTGCGCGGCGCTCGGCATCGCCGCCGTTTGGCTCGCGCTTCAACTTTTGATCAAGTGGATCACTCTGGACTGAGCTTCGTGGAGATGGCGCGATGTGCATCAACCTGCAACGGAGATTCGCCACCACGCAGTTGCCGTACACGGAAGCCGATCTCGCAACGATCGACAAGCTTCGCATCCTCGAGGCCCCCGGCTACGTCGAGATGCTGTTTCCTGCTGCCCACGCGAACTTCGATGTCATCGCGCAGGCTCGGGCTGAGCGGCAGTGTCTAGGTGATGCTCAGGCAGCGGGTGGGTCGACTTTGCATCTCTTCGCTTCCCTCTGCCTGTTCCAGAAGCCGCTGCCGGAGAACTCCTACGAAGGGCCGGCATCCAGCAGCCTCGCGCGCAGCATGCCCTCGCGCAACGCCCTCGCAACATCGGAAGGCATGTGGGGCCTTGGATCGAAGTTGGTTGCTTCGCCTTCGCCGGATCGCGCGACGATGATGTCCTGCACGCCAGGCGGCAAGACATCCTCGGTCAACCGGGGAGCACCTACCGGCATCCATTCCACGCGCTGAAGATACAAATCGAAGCGCCCATGAAAGCCGAGCGGGAGCAATTCGCCGCGAATCTGCCGGACGGTTTGCCGATGACGCGGCCCGGGGTAGAAAGCCGATGTCCAGTGAAGGGTCACACGCGTGTCGTCAATGGAGGTCACGCGGGCACCAACGAAGACCGCGCCATCGGCGAACATGCGGAACTCCCCAAGCGCTTCGAAGTACCGGAACTGGCGATCGATGCGGTCCTGAACGCAGGCGATCGTGTAGCCGATCGACTTCGGCACAAGCGGCGTTTGGCAGGCGGTCCTCACACGCGCGCCGAGCGTTGTGCCCGCTGCGACTTCATTGGGCGCAGTCACGCTCCAATCGTGGAACACTGCCGTCACTGCCCGCGCTCGGCGGCAACCAATGGCGAGCCGATCTTCTCCAGCACATGCAAAGCGCTGGCCGATGCAGCTGAAAGAGGAGAGCGCAAGCGGATGTGCGTTGCACTGCTCTCGTGGGAAGGAAACGCCGCAGCCATGCGACGGCCGTTCTCCGTGACCTGCAGCACGGTCGCCATGACAGCCCTGCCTCTGGTGGCTGGCGTCGAGCCGAAAAGCACAGTCGCTCGCACGAGGCCGCCGAGAGCCAGAACTTCAATCTTCTCGATTTCATCGGGCGAGAAGGTATTGACCGGGAATGAACAGCCGATCAGGCGATGCAGCAACAGCATGGGCATGGGATTCCTCCCCAAACTGCCAGCGAAGACTGATTGTTGAGCGAGCCGACAGCAAACTCATCCTAAGACTGCGAAAGCATTAAAACTACGATAGAAATTTCTTCCAGTAGAGAAAAAGCTATCAAAGCTTCACGTCGGGGGGAGGCAGCGATGGTTTTACGAGGGCTCGATCGCACACGATCCACGCAATGCATCCGGTCACAAATTCCATCTGACATAACCCATGGCTCGATGATGGAAGAGCTATCCTCGATTTTCTTTCTATCTGAAACAGCGCCTACCCTAGGGCTGTGAATAGCCGTCAACTAATTCGCGAAGGACGCAAGCGCCTCCAGATGAGCGAGCAGCAATTTGCTGACGCGCTGGGGGTGAGCCGTGGCGCAGTACAGCAATGGGAAAAACAAGGCGGCACAGCTCCCAAGCGAGCCAACCAGGCACGTGTGGCCAAGCTGCTTGGGATTTCCGTTGCCGAACTGGTCTCAGGCGTGTCTGCGGGCGCACGAGGGGCCGACGTGCGCGCTGAAGTTCCCCTGGTTTCCGAGGTCGAGGCGGGCAACTACACCGTCATCGACAACTACAAGCCTACGACGCAGTTCGACTCGATTCCAGTGAGCGTGCCGGTCAAGAGGCATACCTACGCGCTGCGGGTTCATGGCGACAGCATGGTGAGCGAAGCCGGCGACTCTTTTCCCGCCGGCTCCATACTGATCGTCGAACCGGAGATGGAAGCTGTCCCGGGCGACTACGTCATCGCGGTGAACGAATCCAACGAGACAACGTTCAAGCAGCTCGTGAAAGACGGCGGAGACCTTTATCTCAAGCCGTTGAACAGCCGATACCCCCTCAAGCCGCTGGGCAGCGCCCGGGTCATCGGCGTGGTGCGCGAGTTCACCAAGCGTTTTCGATAAACCTCGCCAGAAAAGCACCGTGTTGTAGATAGATTTCCTGCACACGGATATATTTTTCATCCTGACGCAGCGATGCCCCCAGCTCATTCGGGCAAGGCATGGGCCGCGGTGAAAGGATCGAAGCATGGTTCCCCCGCGGCTGCCCCTGACGGGCACTGGTTCTGAGCGACCGGGAAATCTCGCAGGAAACCAGGAATCGGGACTGTCCCGCTCATCGCGCAAGCCGGCGGGAATGAAGCTGGTCCTGCCGCAGCAGTACCAGAATCGATTTGAATTCGTGTTCTACGTCGAGCAGTGTCTCGATGGCCAGACAGTCGTTTGCAGGGCCGAAATCTTCGAGCACTCCGTCCTCAAGGCCGTCTTGCAGGTCGTGGACACGAAGCGCACACGCCCGGAAGTCTTCGATTTGGTCCTGGCCCGCTGCATTCGTTGGGCGGACCTCCGGATTCACGGCGCAGCACGTTCCTGACTCACCCGAGAACCGCAGCCCTCGGGCTTGCCCCCCGCTACCACCCGACTCAATGGCACCAGGCGTCGATCTGGCGAACGAGGTCCGACCACAGGGCCTGCACCGCCACGGAGGCCAGCAGCACGCCGGCCACCCTTGCCCCCCAAGTCTGGCGCCCCTCGACACCGGCCAGCCGCAAACGCCGCCAGAGCCACGGCCCGATCACCAGCGAAAGGCCGCTCCCGACGGCGAACAGCCCCATCAGCGCCGCTCCCTCGACGGCCCCGTTTCCCAGGCCTGCCAGCATCAAGGCCGAATAGAGCAGCCCGCAAGGCAGCGCCACCCAGAGCAGCCCGGTGGCAAGCACGCCCAGCCCGGTGCCGCCCGCATGCGGACGAAGGCGCGATTCGAGCGAGCGGCCGATGCGCCGCGCCCACAGCGGCTGCCGCCCCGTGACGGCCAGCATCGCGCCCCAGGCGAACACGAAGACGTGCAGCAGCACCCACAGCGGCCGCAGTGCGGCGACCTGCGCACTGGCCAGTGCCAGGCTGTCGACGCTGGCGGCCGCGACGGCACCCGCCGCCGCGTAGCTCGCGATGCGGCCGACATGGAAGGCACCGGGCGCGGCGAGCGCCGGCATGGCGCCCTGCCCCGCGGCCGGGAGCGGCACGATCCGTATCACGGCCGACGAGGCGGCGCCGCACATCGCCACGCAGTGCGGCCCGCCGGCAAGGCCCATGAGCAGTGCGGCACCGGCGAGCGCGAGTTGCATGTTCAGACCACGCGGGAGAAACGCGTGCGGTTGGAGCGGCAGTGCCGATCGAACACCATCGCGACCGCGCGCACGAGGAACCAGCCCTCTTCGGTCACCACGAGGTCGTGGTCGCTCAGGCGCACCAGGCCGTTGGCGACCAGCGTTCCGAGCGCCGCGAACTCGGTGGCGAAGTAGCGGCGGAAGTCGACCGCGAAGGCTTCGCCCATGGCATCGAAGTCGATCCGGCCCCGGCACATCAGCGCCATGATCACCTCGCGGCGCAGCTGGTCGTCGCGCGAAAGCGCAAGGCCTCGCACCACCGGCAGGCGTCCCTGGTCGAGCAGGTCGCGGTACTCGTCCAGGCTCTTGGCGTTCTGGCTGTAGGTGGCGCCCACGCGCCCGATGCCCGATACGCCGAGCGCGATCAGGTCGCCCTCGGGCCGGGTGCCGTAGCCCTGGAAGTCGCGGTGCAAACGCCCTTCCCGCTTCGCGACGGCGAGCGGATCGCCGGGCAGCGCGAAGTGGTCCATGCCGATGTAGACATAGCCCGCATCGGCGAGCCTGGTGATCGCGTTCGCGAGCATGCGCACGCGCGCCGAGGCGTCCGGCAGCTCGTCGGCGGCAATGCGCCGCTGCGGCTTGAAGCGCTCCGGCAGGTGCGCGTAGGCGTAGAGCGCGATGCGGTCGGGCCGCAGCTCGCAGACCTGCGCGAGCGTGCGCTCGAAGGAGGCGTCGTTCTGCCGCGGCAGGCCGTAGATCAGGTCCACGTTGATCGATTCGAAGCCCAGCGAGCGCGCGTCGTCCATCAGCGCGAAGACCTGCGATGCGGGCTGGATGCGGTGCACCGCCTGCTGCACGGCCGGATCGAAGTCCTGCACGCCGAAGCTCAGGCGGTTGAAGCCCAGCGTCGCGAGGTTCGCGAGCCTTTGCCTGTCGACCGTGCGCGGATCGATCTCGATGGAACGCTCGCCGCCGGGCACGAAGGTGAAAGACCGATGCAGCAGCGCCATGAGCTCGCCGAGCTCCACATCGTCGAGGAATGTCGGGGAGCCGCCGCCCAGGTGCAGCTGGGCCACGGTGGCGTTCCGACCGAGCTGCGCGACCTGCAGTTCCACCTCGCGCGCCAGATACGCCAGGTATTGCCGGCCCCATTCGTGGTGCCGGGTGACGATCTTGTTGCAGGCGCAGTAGTAGCAAAGCGACTCGCAGAACGGAATGTGCACGTACAGCGACAGCGGCGAAGCCCCGGAACCGGCCTCACGGCGATGCCGCAGCGCCTGCACGTAGTCGTCGGCGCCGAAGGCTTCGACGAAGCGGTCGGCGGTGGGATACGAGGTGTAGCGCGGCCCGGGCACGTCGTACTGCCGCAGCAGGTCGAGGGGCAGCGGTGCATGCGCGGGCCCGGGGGCGAGAGCGATGGAAGTCATGGGGAAGGTGTGCGTACAGGCGCGTCGGGTTCTCCGGGCACGGCCGGTCCGGCGAGCAGCACCGTGCAGGCGCTGGACGCCGCCGCCATCAGCCAGAAGACGAAGAAGGCACCCGTGTAGATGCCCTGGCGCGACATGCGCAACGCGTCGGCGCCGCAGAAGGTGTTGATGGGATCGATCAGCGCGAACACCAGCACCTCCATGCCGCAGGCCACGAGGAAGGATGGCCACAGGATGCCGGCGACCAGCCGCATCGCGCTCATGGCGCGGCCTTCCGGCCCACGGGGGGCATGTCGTCCGCGGGCGTCATCGCGTGGTTGCGGCCGGTCAGCGCTGGAAGATGCTTCTTCGCGGCCAGGGTCTTGTTGATCTCGACGCCTTCGCGGTAGTAGTCCTGCGACACCAGCGCATCGGGGCTTCGCCAGGCCAGCCAGAAGGTCACGAAGCTGGCGATCATCACGGCCACCGGGCCGCCGATCACCATCCACAGCAGCGGATGGCGCCACCAGGGCTTGTCCGCCTCGGCCGCCAATGCGTTCATCGTCGAATCGGTTGCTGCGTTCATTCCAGACCTTTCAGCGCGGCACCAGGAAGGCCGCTTTCTCGGAAACCTGCGCCCCGCCGCCCTCCTCGCGGATGCTGAAGTGCACCGTGTGCGAGCCGGGCGGCGCGGAGCCGTAGGGCACCTGCAGCCGCACGGCGACCCAGCGCGACTGGGCCGCATCGACGCTCACCGGCTGCTCCGGCGACACGCTCAGGCCCTCCAGCCCGCTGGCCGAAATGAGGTAGTGCCGCGGCTGCTCGGTGGCGTTCATGATCTGCAGCCGGTAGACGTTCTCGAGCTTTCCGCCCTCGGCGAAGCGCGCCAGCGAGGCACGGTCGCGCACCACGTCGACCTTCAGCGGCGTGCGCACCACCAGGCTGGCCAGCAGGCCGGCCACCAGCAGCGCCAGGATCGCCGTGTAGACCAGCACGCGCGGACGCAGCACGCGCCGCAGCAGCTGCCGGCGCGACCAGCCGGCCTCCATGCCGTTTTGCGTGTCGTAGCGGATCAGCCCCGGCGCGTAGGCCATCTTCTGCATGACCGTGTCGCAGGCATCCACGCAGAGGCCGCAGCCGATGCACTCGTATTGCAGGCCCTTGCGGATGTCGATGCCGGTGGGGCACACCTGCACGCACAGGCCGCAGTCGATGCAGTCGCCCAGCGCCATCGTGCGCGGATCGGGCCCCTTGCGGCGCGGCGCGCGCGGCTCGCCGCGCCCGGGGTCGTAGGTGACGATCAGGGTGTCGCGGTCGAACATCGCGCTCTGGAAGCGCGCGTAAGGGCACATGTACTTGCAGACCTGCTCGCGCATGAAGCCTGCGTTGCCGTAGGTCGCGAAGCCGTAGAAGAACACCCAGAAGACTTCCCACGAGCCCATCTGCGTCTGCAGGAAGGCCAGGCCGAGCTCGCGGATGGGCGTGAAGTAGCCCACGAAGGTGAAGCCGGTCCACATCGCGATGCCGACCCACACGATGTGCTTGAACCACTTCTTCACCAACTTCTCGAGCGACATCGGCTCGGCGTCCAGCCGCATGCGCGCGACCCGGTTGCCTTCGATCTTCTGCTCGACCCACATGAAGATCTCGGTGTAGACCGTCTGCGGGCAGGCATAGCCGCACCACAGCCGCCCCGCCACGGCGGTGAAGAGAAAGAGCGACAGCGCGCTGATGACCAGCAGCCCCGAGAGATAGATCAGGTCCTGCGGATAGAGCACCAGCCCGAAGATGTAGAAGCGCCGCGCCGCGAGGTCGAACAGCACCATCTGCCGCCCGCCCCACTCCACCCAAGGCATGCCGTAGAACACCAGCTGGGTGAGAAAGACCATGGCCCAGCGCCAGCGCGCGAACATGCCGCGCACGGTGCGGGGGTAGATCTTCTTCGTGGCCTCGTAGAGGCCGACTTCCTCGCCGCCGCCCGCGTTCGCACTCGTGCTCGTGTTCGCGATGGGAATGATCTTCCGGGTCATGGCGGGCGCCGGTTTCAGGGCGTGGCCGCGGCCGCGCTGTTGGAGAGCCCCCAGACGTAGGACGCGACCATCCGGATCTGCGCCTCGGTGAGGCGGCCTTCCTGCGCGGGCATCTCGTTGTGCTTGCCCGAGTTGATCATCTGGATGATGGCGGCCTCGCCGTAGCCATGGAGCCAGATCCTGTCGCTGAGGTTGGGCGCGCCCAGGGCCTGGTTGCCGACACCGCCGATGCCATGGCAGGCAGCGCAGGCCGTGAACTTCGACTTTCCGAGTCCGGCGCGCACCGAGTCGTGCGGCTCGCCCGACAGGCTCAGCACGTAGTTGGCGAGGTTTTTCACCTCGTCGGGCGTGCCGACGGCGGCGGCCATGGGCGGCATCACGCCCACGCGGCCCTTGGTAATGCTCTCGATGATCTTCTCGGGCGTGCCGCCATGCAGCCAATCCTTGTCCGTCAGGTTGGGAAAGCCCTTGCTGCCGCGTGCATCGGAACCATGGCACTGCGCGCAGTTGCCCATGAAGAGCCGCTCGCCGATGGCATGGGCCTGCGGGTCCCGCGAGATTTCCTCGACAGGCGTCGCGGCGTACTTCGCATAGACGGGCGCGAGCTCCTGCGTGGCCCTGGCGACTTCCGCGTCGTACTCGCCGCGCGAGGTCCAGTCGGACTGGCCGCGAAAGCTGCCGAGGCCCGGAAAGACAGCCAGGTAGCCCAGCCCGAAGACGATGGTCAGCACGAACAGGCCGACCCACCACATGGGCAGCGGGTTGTTGGCCTCGCGCAGGTCCTCGTCCCAGACGTGGCCGGTGGTGTTGTCGGCGCTGGGGGCGACGCGCTTGCGGGCGGTGAGCCACAGCAGGATCACGCAGCCGAGGATGCTCAGCAGCGAGACCACGGCCACGTAGTCCGACCAGAAACGGCTGATGAAATCGCTCATCGTGCTTCTCCCTTCAGTCCTGCTCGAACGGCAGGCGCGCCGCTTCCTGGAAGCCGGGCGCGTTGCGGCGCGAATATGCCCAGATCACGATGCCGATGAAGAGCGCGAAGCAGACGACGGTCGCGGCGATGCGCAGGGTAGTGAGGTCGATCATGGTTTGTGTCCTTTGCCGTCTTGCTTACTTGAGCGCCAGGCCCAGCGACTGCAGGTAGGCCACCGTGGCCTCCATCTCCGTCTTGCCCCGGGCTTCTTCCGCGGCACCGGCGATCTCGGCGTCGGTGTAGGGCACGCCGACGCGGCGCAGCGCGCGCATGTGGGCAGGCAGCGCCTCGGCATCGACCGGCGTCTTCTCCAGCCAGGTGTAGGCCGGCATGTTCGACTCGGGCACGACGTCGCGCGGGTTGTTCAGGTGGATGCGGTGCCACTCGTCGCTGTACTTGCCGCCCACGCGATGCAGGTCGGGGCCGGTGCGCTTGCTGCCCCACTGGAAGGGGTGGTCGTAGACGAACTCGCCGGCCACCGAGTAGTGGCCGTAGCGCAGCGTCTCCGAGCGGAAGGGCCGGATCATCTGCGAGTGGCAGTTGTAGCAACCCTCGCGCAGGTAGACGTCGCGCCCGGCCAGTTGCAGCGGCGTGAGCGGCTTGACGCCCTGCACCGCCTCGGTGGTCGACTTCTGGAAGAAGAGCGGCACGATCTCGACAAGGCCGCCGACGGCCACCACCACGAGGATCAGCACGATCATCAGCAGGTTGTTGGTCTCGATCTTCTCGTGCGTGAAGCCGCCGGAGCTGGAACTCGAGCTGGAGGTGTTCTGGTTCATCGTGCGTCCTCAGGCGTGGGCCATGGCGGTGGGCGGGATCTCGGCGCGCACCGCGCGGCCGGAGATGACGGTCATCCAGACGTTCCAGGCCATCAGCAGCATTCCGCTGAGGTAGAGAACGCCGCCGATCACGCGCACCAGGTAGAACGGGAAGGTGGCCTTCACGCTCTCCACAAAGGTGTAGGTGAGCGTGCCGTCGGGGTTGATGGAGCGCCACATCAGGCCCTGCATCACGCCGGCGATCCACATCGCCGCGATGTACAGCACGATGCCGATGGTGGCGATCCAGAAATGCGCCTCGATGGCCTTCACGCTGTACATGGCGGTGCGGCCGTACATGCGCGGAATCAGGTAGTAGAGCGAGCCCATGGTGATGAAGCCCACCCAGCCGAGCGCGCCGGAGTGCACGTGGCCGATGGTCCAGTCGGTGTAGTGGCTCAGGGCGTTGACGGTCTTGATCGACATCATCGGCCCCTCGAAGGTCGACATGCCGTAGAACGACAGCGCCACGATCAGGAAGCGCAGGATCGGGTCGGTGCGCAGCTTGTGCCAGGCGCCCGAGAGCGTCATCACGCCGTTGATCATGCCGCCCCAGCTCGGCGCCAGCAGGATCAGCGAGAACACCATGCCCAGCGACTGCGTCCAGTCCGGCAGCGCCGTGTAGTGCAGGTGGTGCGGGCCCGCCCACATGTAGGTGAAGATCAGCGCCCAGAAGTGGACGATGGACAGCCGGTACGAATACACCGGCCGGCCCGCCTGCTTGGGGATGTAGTAGTACATCATCCCGAGGAAGCCGGCCGTGAGGAAGAAGCCGACGGCGTTGTGGCCGTACCACCACTGCACCATCGCGTCCTGCACGCCGGCATAGGCCGAGTAGCTCTTCATCCAGCCCGCCGGGATCTCGGCGCTGTTCACGATGTGCAGCAGCGCCACCGCGATGATGAAGGAGCCGAAGAACCAGTTCGCCACGTAGATGTGGCGCACGCGGCGCATGCCGATGGTGCCGAAGAACACGATGGCGTAGGCCACCCAGACCACGGCGATCAGCAGGTCGATGGGCCATTCCAGCTCGGCGTATTCCTTGCCGCTGGTGTAGCCCATCGGCAGGCTGATGGCGGCAGCCACGATCACCGCCTGCCAGCCCCAGAAGACGAAGGACGCGAGCCTCGGTGCGAAGAGCCTCACCTGGCAGGTGCGCTGGACCACGTGGAAGCTGGTGGCCATCAGCGCGCAGCCGCCGAACGCGAAGATCACCGCGTTGGTGTGCAGCGGCCGCAGCCTTCCGTAGCTGAGCCATGGAATGCCGAGGTTGAGCTCGGGCCACGTCAGCTGGGAGGCGATGACCACGCCGACCAGCATGCCGACCACGCCCCAGACCACGGACATGAGCGCGAATTGCCGCACGACGGCGTCGTCGTATTCCGCGGCGGGTGGGTTCGGTGGTTGCATCGTGGTGCCCTTGATTGAGTTGCGGGCAGTTTCCGTGGGCCCCCTTCCCTGCGGGTTGATGCAGATCAATCGCCGTGCAGGATGCGCTCGCCCTCGGCGTCGACGTCGTCGAACTGGCCGCGCTCGATGGCCCACCACAGACCGCCGAGGATCGCGAGGACCAGCATCACGGACAGCGGAACGAGCAGGAAGAGGATGTCCATCAGCGCGCTCCTTCTCCACCGCGCGAGAGCCGCGCCGCGTTGAGCACCACCACGAGCGAGCTCGCGGCCATGCCGAGGCCGGCGAGCCATGCCGGCAGCCAGCCGGCGATGGCCAGCGGCACGCACAGCGCGTTGTAGCCCGCGGCCCAGAAGAGGTTCTGGCGCACCACGCGCAGCGTCCTGCGCGCCTGCGCGATCGCCTGTGGAATGCTGGCGAGCCTGTCGCCGAGCACCACGAAATCGGCATGCGCGCGCGACAGCGGCACCGAGCGCCCGAAGGCGAACGAGGCATTGGCGCGCGCCAGCGACGGGCCG
Organism: Variovorax sp. TLI9-5A; assembly: GCF_056867935.1. NCBI lineage: Bacteria > Pseudomonadati > Pseudomonadota > Betaproteobacteria > Burkholderiales > Comamonadaceae > Variovorax > Variovorax sp. TLI9-5A. The sequence continues at coordinate 4,167,671 of NZ_CP200310.1, forward strand.
TCGTTGAGGCCGTCGCCCACCATCGCGATCCGCCGGCCCTCGGCCTGAAGGCGCCACAGCACGTCGAGCTTGACTTCCGGCGTGCAGCTGCCCTGCGCGAAGTCGATGCCGCAGCGCGCGGCGATTTCCCGCGCGGCCGCCTCCCTGTCGCCCGAGAGCAGCCGCACCGTGACTCCTTCCGCGCGCAACGCCGCCACGGCGTCGGCGGCATCGGCGCGAAGCTCCTCGGCCAAGACGAAGCTCGCGAGCCAGCCCTGCTCGTCGGCCAGGTGGACCTGCGCGGCGTCGACCTCCAGCGCAGCCACATCGCAGAAGCCCGCGGAGCCCAGACGCACGCGCTGGCCTGTGTCCGCAGGCGCACGCACCCGGTGCATGCGCCCCTCGATGCCCTGGCCTGCCGTCTCGGCGACCTGCTGCGCCACCCAGCCGGGCGCCGAGCGGAACTGCGCATGCCATGCATTCACCAGCGCCTGCGCCACGGGATGAAGCGACTGCGCCGCGAGCGCGGCCGCCACTTCGAGCGCGTCGCCGGGCCGCAGGCCCTGGCGGCAGTAGATGCGCTCCAGGCGCGGAACCTCGCCCGTCAGCGTGCCCGTCTTGTCGAACACCACGGTGTCGACCGATGCCAGCGCTTCCAGCGCCTGCAGGTTCGACGTCATCACCCCGCCGCGCGCCAGCGTGCCGGCGCTGGCGAGCATGGCTGCCGGCGTCGCGAGCGAGAGCGCGCACGGACAGGTCACGATGAGCACCGCGACCGCCACCATCAGCGCCCTGCCCGGGTCCGTCGGCCACCAGAACGCTGCGGCCACGGCCGCCGACACCAGCACTGCGGCGAGGAAGGGGCGCGCCACGCGGTCCGCCAGCAGCGCCAGGCGCGGCTTGCGCGAGGCGGCGCTTTCCATCAACCGGACGATCTGCGCGAAGCGCGTGCCCTCGCCCACCGATTCGATGCGCACCCGCACCGACGCCGACAGGTTGTGGCTGCCGGCGAGCACGCGGTCGCCGCAGGGGCGAGGCACGGGTCGGGATTCGCCGGTCAGCAGGGCCTCGTCGGCGCTGGTGTCGCCTTCGATCACCACGCCGTCGGCCGGAAAGGCCTCGCCCGGCCGCACCCGCACCACGTCTCCCACGGCAAGCCGGCGCACGGCCACCCGCTTCCAGCCGCCGTCGGCGGCGAGGCGGTCGATGCCATCGGGCAGACGGTTCATCAGCGCATCGAGGGAACCGGCGGTGCGCTCGCGCAGCCGTGACTCCAGCCATCGGCCGGTGAGCAGGAAGAAGACGAACATCGTCAGCGAGTCGAAGTAGACCTCGCTGCCCAGCGGACCACCGGCATCGAAGGTGGCGGCGCTGCTCACCGCGAAGGTCGCGAGCACGCCGAAGGCCACCGGCAGGTCCATGCCGATGCGGCCCATGCGCAGGTCGCGCCAGGCGCTGCGGAAGAAAGGTCCGCAGGAGAAGAGCACCACAGGCAGCGTCAGCACCCAGGAAGCCCAGCGCAGCAGCTGCGCCGAATCGGCGCCCATGTCGCCGGGCCGCGCGACGTACGCCGGGTAGGCGTACATCATCACCTGCATCATGCAGAAGCCGGAGACCAGCCAGCGCCACAGGGCCAGCCGCGATTCGCGCCGGCGTAGTTCCCTGACGGAGCGATCGCTGCCCGGCAGCAGCCGGTAGCCGGCCTTCGCGCTGGCTTCGAACCACTGCGAAGGCCGCGTCTGAGAAGGCGACCAGACCACGCGCGCGCGCCGGCTCGCCGCATTGACCTGCGCCTCGCGCACGCCGGGCACCTGCCTCAGCGCGGCCTCGACGGTGAAGGCACAGGCCGCGCAGTGCATGCCCTCGACCGCCACCTGAGACTCCCAGTTGCCACCATCGGCGGCATCCAGTTCACGGCCGAAGGCGGGCCATTCGGCCGGGTCGTCCAGCACCTGCCACGCCTCTTCGCTGGCTGCAGCTGCTGCGGTGGGGAGTGCGGGGATCGCGACGCGATCGGATGCGAGCGTGGCATTCATCGGCCGAGCCTAAGAGGCGGCCCCGTCGAGGCGCTTGATCTGAATCAAGCCGCACGGCCCGGGGCATGCCTAAGCTCGGCCGCCGTACACCCTGTGACCCTGTGGAGATCCTCATGTTCAAACGCATCCTCGTCGCCACCGATGGCACCGCCCTGTCGAAGAAGGCCGTCGACAGCGCCATCTCGCTGGCGGTGCAGAACGACTCGGACCTGGTCGCCCTGACCGTCGTCCCCCGCTACCCGAAGAGCTATTTCGAAGGCTCGATGACCTTCTCGGCCGAAGATGTCGGCCGCATCGAGAAGCAGTGGGCCGAGAAGGCACAGGCCATGCTCGACAAGGTGCGCGACCGCGCGCGGGAGCGCGGCGTGCGGATCAAGACGGCGCAGGCCAGCTCGGACCTGGTCGCCGAATCGATCATCGCGGCGGCGAAGAAGCACAGGAGCGACCTGATCGTGATGGCCTCGCACGGACGCAAGGGCCTCAAGCGCCTCCTGCTGGGAAGCGAGACGCAGCAGGTGCTGGTGCGCTCTTCGCTGCCGGTTCTGGTGCTGCGGTAACGAATGATCCGGCTTGGATGCCGTGCGAACTGCAACTGCACACGGCGTCACTGCACCGACGCCGCCTACAGCGGCATCGGACCGGTCGAGATCCGGCGCACGCCCGCCTGATACAATCGCGCCACGCTCGGAACATCTGAGCAGTGCCTGGCCAGGCAAGCTGAATCTCATGCCAGCGCGTCGAAGTCACTACGACGAGAAAAACAATAATGACTTCATGCAAAAGAATTTGCCGTAGCGTGGACCGCGTAAGAGTTCACGACCACATTCACAAAGCCGCCCTCGAGGCGGCTTTTTCATGCCCGCTGCTGTCGTAGTCGGGCGAGTTCTGCTCGCCCGAGCGGCGTGATGCGCAAGATCAAGGCAGAGCGCTTGAGGCGTTCGCCAGGATCAGGAAGTCTTGCTTCAATGAAGTTGGCTGCAGCCAGAACGGCTGCACACTGGATGTCGGCCTCTTCAAGGACGGCCAAGGGGAAGGATGCCTCCTCGATGCGACGCAGAAAATCCATGGGCATTGCAATTCCTCGCGAGATGTCGCTCTCTCTCTTTTGTGATATTGCTCCCTGCCGGCATCATGACCTGCCACGAGCATGCTGATCGTAGGCCAGCGCCTACGGCTACGATCAGCCAATGACCACCCTCTACCTGCAGATGACCGAGAAGCTGATTGCACACTGGAAGGGCAACAGCTACGCCTACCCTCAGAGGTACGTGCTGTCGCCAGCCCTGCGCGACGAGTACGTGCGCTGCCTGAATCTCATGACCATCCCGGGCGACCGCGACATGAGCGCCACGAAACACATGGGCGTGCCGATCGAAGTCGACGAAGCCTCGCCAGGCGTGATGGTGGCCGCCGACGGAACAGAGGTCGCGCTGCAATGAGCGCCGCCGTGCGTCACTGCTGACCACACGCAAAAAGCGCGTGCAGCCATCGCAGCTGCACGCGCATCCGCTCAAGTCACTGCGACATTGATCCGCCTGGGTTTCGCATGCTCCGCCTTGGGAATCCGCAGCTTCAGGACACCCTGCGCGAGCTCCGCCGACACCTTTTCAGTGTCCAGTTCCTTGCTGAGCGTGAAGACGCGGCGGAATCGCCCCAACCCGACCTCCGTATGGCTGGTCTTCAGGCCATCAGGCACCGTCAGATTCGACTCGGCCTCGATGGTCAGGGTCGCAGCCTCGACGTGAAGGGAAAGGTTCTCGCGCGCGACGCCAGGGAGATCCGCGTAGAGCGTGATACCGCCTGCGTCCTCGATCACGTCCACCGGCGGCGTCAACGCCGCACTGCCATAGCGCGGCGCCTTCGCTTCAGTGCTCTCGGGGACGCCAGTCGAACGGGTCTGGATGTCGTTGCTCATGGTGGTCATCTCCTTTTGTCTCATTGAACCGCGATGCGGCGAGGCTGGGCTGACGCGCGTCGGCGAATGGTGATGCGCAGCACACCGTCAGCGAGCTTTGCATCGACCGCGTCCGGGTCTGCATCGTCCGGCAGCGTGAGCATGCGGCGAAACGCCCCTTCGAAGCGCTCGTTGATGTGCACCGCCGCCTTCGCATCCCCCTCGGGCAGCACGCTCGCGCGTTTGCCTGCGATGGTCAGGAGGCCACGTTCGAGCTGGACCTCCAATGTGGCCGGATCGACACCCGGTGCGAATGCATAGATTTCCACCGCCTGCGGCGTGGCGCCGACGTTCAGCGCAGGAAAACCGTTGCTGCCGAAACCGCGGATCGTGGGTGCCAGATCGAACGCTTGCTGCATATCTCGCTGCAAGCGGTCCATCTCGGCAAGCATGTCTCGTGGGAAGAATGTTCTGTACATGGCTGAGCCTCCAAGAATCTGGAACGAATGGAACCTGAGAGTGGACCGAAGTCCCTACTGGGGCAGATGGCGCGCGCTGCTGCTCGGCTGCGAAGGGCCGCTCGCATAGGAGCGGGGCCGTGCAGTGAAGCGCGGCGAGCGGTTTCGCCAGCGCGGAGGTCGTGATTCCGGATAGTTGAATTTCGCCAGTTCCTCGCGCCCCTTCTGGGTGACGGCCAGGACCTGCGCGGCCGCGGCGGCACCAGACATGGACAGCGGATCCGAGGGCGATGGCACCAGGGCGACGACCAGCCCGGCGGCCCGCAGTATCCGGACCTGATCGATGTCCTCGCTGCGATAGAACGTGACAGGTAGGCGAGAGCCGGCGATTTGCTTGAGCAAGTTCATGGTCATTGCAATACCTCCTTTTCGGTTGACCAATTTCCGACGGAGGAAAAGATAGGCCGGCTGCCGCCGATTTCAAGAGGGATTTTCTTGACTGCCTCGCGCGCCCTGGCGTCCCCAAAAGCCCGGCTCTCAAGGCCGGGCACAGTCACTTCGCCGGGATTCGGCAAACGCCTGCAGCAGATTGGATCGATCGCTTGCGCAACACACTGTCACCTTCTGGCAGTCCACGGATGAAAACAAAAGGGCTACACTGCACCCGGGGCAGCCAATCTCTCCCTCTACCCTCCTCCTATGGCTGCCCATTTAGCCCGCTTCGGCGGGTTTTCTTTTTGCTGGATGGGCTCACGGCGTCAGCGCCCTGAGCGCCTTGAGCGCTATTGATTCAACCGAGGTTCACCTCAAAGCCATCAAGCTCGCTCTCCCGCAGCCACGAACCGCCGCCCCCGCATCCACTTCGTCATGACCCACTTCTCCCCCCGCGCCACCGCCGCACTCGCATGCAGAGACCGCGCATCGACGCGCCCGCGGTCGTCGCAGTACTCGAAGTAGCAGGCATTGCCGCGAATCGGCGAAACCGCGAGGCCGAGTTGAGGAAAAACAGTCTGCCCGCCCTCAGGCACGTCGTTGAGATAGGTCACCAGCGTGCTCACACGCTGCCCGCTTCGTGCGATGGATTCGCGGTTGGCGGCGTTGGTGGGCGCCAGGTAGTCGTAGTGGGGCTCGCTGCCCGCGCCCGTCGGGTAGTGCAGCACCTGCAGCCCCTCGCCGTTTTCCAGCGGAAGGTTCATCAGCGCCGAGAGCCGTCGATCGAGGCGAGCGACAAGGTCGTTCTCGCCCAGCCGAAAGAACATGCCCCAGCTTGCGCGCTTGTCGCTCACCACGTCGCGGCCGGTCGTCGGGTCGACCAGGGTGGAGGGCTCCAGCCGCGGCCGCGCCATCTCGATGATGGCCTTGCATTCGTGGGCGTCCACCACGTTGCCGAGCGCGGCAAAGACCGGGTCTTCGCCGCGCGAGTGCACGACGATTTCGCGATCGGCGGCCGGGATCCGGGTGCCCGGCGCGAGCCGGGCCATCGGCCTGGACGGGGCCTCTTCCGGCAGCTCGACAACGCCGTCAGGCATCGCCCCACCCCGCCGCCGCGCATCGACATACGCGGCAACGATGGCATGCGCGGTCCGTTCGTTCATTCCCTGCTGCAGCATCGTGGCCACCACCGCCTGTGGCGCCAGGCCGGCATCGAGGTTGTGCGTGAGCCAGCGGCCCAGGTCAGGCGAGAAGCGGACGACGGTGCTCATGGGCGCTCGGGAATTCGATGCACAGCGAATCAGACCGGCCCCATCTGGGCAACCCAGCCCTTGTCGTCACGCCTGAAGCCCTGGCGCAGCTGCAGCGGGCCACCCGCGCCGTTCATGATGCGCGTGATCATCGGGAACACGCGCTGCGCGTCGGCGTTCTGCATCCATGGCGCCGACTCGACCTGGTAGGTGTAGCTGACCACCGCCAGCGGATGCCGTGCGTCGGAGGTGTCGACCTTGACGTCGACGATCTTCTCGCGCTTGAGGTGCGCCACGCAGAAGTCGCTGGCATGTTCGGTGCCGCGGCTCGCGTACGGATGCGGCTTGTAGAACTTGCGGCCGGCGTCGGTCAGATCGAATCGCTTGGTTGCGCCGTCGGGGTTTTCCTTGCTCTTCGGTGCAGCGACGATGGTGCTCTGCACCAGCCCCAGTTGCTCCATCACCGGAAACTGGACTGCATGGCGCGCGCCGGAGCCGGCCTCGGCCTCGGTCAGATCGATAGGCCAGTCGAACATGGCCAGGCAGATGTCGCCGCGCTGGGCCAGGTAGTCATCCAGCGGGGCTGCGAGATTCTCGGCGGTGGGTGCATTGGCATCTCGGCCGGCGCTGCAAGCGGCCAGTGCGCAGATGACGGCGATGCCCGCCAAAGTCTTGAGCGAATTGAGGGGACGTCGGCTCGGGCTGATGAAGCGGGGATTCATGGGGTTTCTGGTTGGTTTTCTTGAATGCCGGTGGCGGATCGCGAACTCAGTGCTCATCGAGCTCGTCGGCCACCCAGCCGTGCCGCGTCAGGTGAACGCCAAGGCGCACCTGCATCGTTCCCTCGCGCTGGATGGCGCGCGCCAGCAGCGGAAAGGCTTGCAGCACTTCGGGCGTCGAGGCCCAGGGCTCGGGTGCGATGCGGTAGGTGAAGAGCAGCGAGGTCGCGGTACGGCCATCGCGCGTTTGCGGCGGGTCCCAGCCGATCAGGCGATCAAGGCTCAGGGTGGCCGCGCAGAAGTCGCCCGGGTGCGTGACCGTCTGCGTCGTGGTGCGTATCACCACGGGCACCTGCAGATAGAACTTGCGCCCCGTCTCGGTCAGCGCGTATTCGCGGGCTGGCGGCTGTGCGGCGGCGACATCCTTGCCGACTACCAATCCGAGTTTCTCCAGCACCGGCATCTGGTGCGCGTCGGGCTCGCGCGATCCGGCCACCACCGTGATCGGCCAGGCGTACTTGGCCAGGCACACATGGCCGCGCTGTGCGAGGTAGTCGCTGGTCGTCGCCGTGAAGTTGTCGCGGTTCGGAAAGCGCGCCTCTTCGTTGTCGCAACCGGCCAGGGAAGCCACGAGCATCAGCACCAAGGCCGCGATGCCGCCGACGCTCCACATCGATCGTTGACCGGTCGTCACTTCGCGCACCTGTCGGTGGTCGATGGTTTGGCGGGAGCCTGATAGCCATCGCTCAGCGTGCCCAGGAAGCAGACCAGGTCGGCGACCTGCTGCGGCGTCATGGCCGGCGCGGAGCCCGGCGGGCGTGGCCGTGTGCCGCTGGCCAGGGTCTTGTCTCCGCCCTCACCCGTGCCCAGCGGCACTTCCTCGTCCAGGCTGCCTTGCTGCGACCGCGGCAGGTCGTTGTACTTGTTGACCGTCGCACCCGGCACATGCGTGGGCTGCAGCGCCCAGGCCGGGTTGGCCTGCGGCGCGCCGCTGCCGTCGTTGTTGGCGGGGTACCAGTATTCCGGGTTGGTGTCCCGCGTGTTGTAGAAGTTGACGACCTGCTCCAGCGAGTGGAACACGCCGTTGTGGAAGAAGACACCCCGCGACGCCACGTTGCGCAGCACCGGCACCTTGAACATGCCGCAGTACGGGTTCGCGGTTTCCGGCGTGGCGGGCATGTGGTCGGTGCGGAAGGGGCCGCACAGCCCCATGTCGAAATACTTCGGGTCGTCGTTGGCCGGAATGGGGTCCGGATTGTTCGGAATCGACCTGTCGTTGCGCGGCGCACCGAGGGCCTGGTAGGTGAAGTCCGTCATCAGGCCGGTGTTGCCGTTGAAGTTGGCACCGGTGTAGTGGCAGCCCGAGCAGTTGGCGACGGCGCTGCTGTGGAACAGGAGCTCGCCGCGCCGTTCGGCCGGCGTCAGCGTGCCGCCGACCTTGTTGAAGACATACAGGTCGTACTTGCTGCTGTACGGATGGAAGCTCAGATCTTCCGTCTCGAGCGCCTGTATTGCGGTGCCAAGGGCGTCGAAAGCCGCATCGGTGTCGTTGAACACATCGGCACCGAAAGCCTGCTTGAACAAGCCCGCATAGGTGCTGGCCTGAACCACCTTCACGACCGCTTCCTTCGAGGTGTTGTTCATCTCCACCGGATTGAGCAGCGGCATCCCGGCCTGTGTCGCCAGTGTCGCCGCGCGGCCGTCCCACATGAGGCCGCCGCCCGGCGAGCTGGATGTCACTCCGTCGGGGTTGGGTGCGTCATCGCCGTAGGGCGGCGTCGCCGAGCTGTAGCGCAGCGAAGGCACGGCACGTGCGCCGACTTTTGTGACATCGGAGCCCAGTTGCACCGAAATGCTGTTCGGCGGGCCGTAGGCGTATTGCGGGTCGTGGCAGCTTGCGCACGACATGTTCCTGCCGCCCGACAGGTTCTTGTCGAAGAAGGCCAGTTGCCCCACCTGGGCCGCCGGGCTCAGTGCAGGCGCGCGCGGGACGGTGTTGCCCGCCATCGCCGCGCCCATGTCGTCACAGGCCACGAGACACCACAGCGCAACCGAGAGCGCCATGGCGAGCGGGACCACTTTTTCCATTGCCGGATTCATCATTCGCTGTTGTTCCCCAAGAGCGGCAAGTCGCGCCGGACCTGCCCGCCTTGCGGGATTCGAGGAGCCTGCGGGACGGCGGAAGAAATCTCTTCCAACCGTCCCCCGGCTTGCCGCCGCTATCCGGCTACCTGGTCGCCCAGACGTTGTTCTGGCTCGCGTCTGCACCGGTCTGCGGGGTGATCTGGCCTTCCAGCTTGCCCGTGAGGGCGTCCTGAACGCCGACGATGTCGTTCGCGTACAGCTTCTGGGTGTAGTTGGCCGGGATCACGTAGGCATGGTTGATCGGCCGCACGGAGTCGAAGTGCGTGTCCGCGCTGCCCTGGTATTCCGGCAATGCAAGGATGTTGGCCGTGATGAACGCTTCCGTGTATTTGGTGCGGTTCAGGTACGACGCATCCACGGCCGGGTCGGCGATCTGGAACATGTCCTGCAGGGTGCGCAGGAAGGAGAAGTGGCTGTACGAGTCGCTGTCCGCGACCTGCTTCTTCGCCGTGCCCACGTCCTGCTGGTTGGTCATGATGCCGAAGATCGAGTTGCCGTGGCCGAAGTTGCCCCCCGCGTAGTTGGGCGGCGGCGTGGTGGCCGTCGCCTTGCCGCTCGCATCCACGGTCACCGGTGCCGCGCCCGAATTCGGGCCACCCGCATTCCAGCCGCAGCAGGAACCGTTGCTTCCGCCTTCGCCTTCGTCGTACATCACGACGATGGCGACGCGCTTCTGCGGGTTCTTCCACAGGGCCGAACTCCGGATCTTGTTGATCACCATGCCGAGATATATGTCGGCGCGCACGGTGCCGGCGGCCTGGCCGTCGTTGTTGGTGTTCGCACAGCTGGTGTCCTTGCCAACGCCGTGCATGTCGTCGCACTGGTCCGGAACGATGAAGTTGATGTTGCCCACGTCGCCGACGTCCAGGTCCTTGCTGAACTGGTCGTAGATCCAGCCTTTCGGAATCGGGTAGATCGACGAATTGAGCCAGTCCGCTTCCTGGTACTGCGTGCCGAAGATGGTGCGGTTGTTGGCCACGAAATCGGGCAGGCTGCGCGCGCCCTGGAAGGCGATCGAGGGACCGTGCTTGACCTTGTAGAGGCCGCCTTGTGCGATGAAGTTAGGCGAACCGACCAGGGCGGGTGGCGCCGAGCCGTCGAGGTTGGTTGCGCCCTTGAGCTTGCTCGAGTCGTAGGTGGCGGTGACGGAGTTGTCCTGGATGCTGTCGGCGCGCACGTCCTGGCCGGGGTTCATCGACTCGCTGTAGGTGCGGATGGTGAGGCCCGCCTTGGACATCGCCGTGAACAGGTTGCTGCCCGGGACGTTGTGCACGGTGCCCCCGGTCGGGTGGTCGCCGCAGATCAGGTCGTTCGGATCGCTGTAGCCGGAACGAGCCTTGCTGTTCGCCGGCGGAAGTGCGCCCTGCGTGGGCATGACCTGGCCGTCGGAGGCCGTTCCGCCGGCGAATGCAACGTCCTTGATGTCGTAGGGGGCGGCGGCGCCACAGCCGAACCAGTTGTCGTCGTGGATGCCGAAGTCGTCGCCGCCGCCCAGCGCGGTGTAGTTGGGCTCGGACGGATTGCCGGTCGAGTAGTACGTCTTCAGCTGGTTGTAGTTGTTCAGGATGTAGTTGATGTTCGCCGCGCGCGGGTTGCCGACGATCACGTCGGTTGACTTGTTTTCCTCGACGATGATGAAGATGTTGTCGTAGGCCGGAACGCCTTCCACGTTGAATGCCGCCTGCTGTGCCTGCGCGAACGTGATGGGCGCCTGCTTCTGCGAGGGCACCGTGGGAGTGGCCTGGCTGCCGTCCCTGTTGGTGAGCGTCACGCCCGACAGGCCGACGAGGCGCGGGTCGCCGCCCGCGACGGCCAGGTTGTCGGGGAACAGGTCCTTGCGGTCGAGCTTGGCCGTCGCGTAGGTGTAGCGGTTGGTCAGCTGGTTGTCCTCATACAGCGCCGCGTACTGGTCGGCACCGCTCAGAGTGTTGACGTCCGCCAGCGGATCGGTGAGCGCGGCCGTACCGAGGTTGAAGGCCGGCCCGTTGAGGCGAGCGATGAGATTGGCCTTCTCCGCCTTGTAGCTGCTGCCGTTGGCCTCCACCAGGCGCTGCGCTTCGCTGGACAACGGGCTGATGACGATGTGGCTCGCGCCCTGGTCGGCGATCTGGTCTGCCGAAGCACGCAGGATCAGGTGGCTGGCCACGGCGGCACCGGTTGCGGTGTTGGTCGCGGAAGTGCCGATGTCGGCCACCAGTTGTCCGGTCTGGCTGGTCGTCAGCGTGAACTTGCCGCTGGCATCGGTGACGGCAGACGCTTCGCCGCTGTCGAGCACGCCGTTGCCGTTGGCATCGACGAAGACCGTTGCCTTCTGGTAGTAGCCGGCCTTCAGCGTCGGATTGCCCGTGCTGCTGCCCGGCACGTAGCCGCTGGCCGCCACCACGCCGCTGAAGGTCGTGCCGGTGGAGCTGGTGGGCGGAGTGGTGATCGGGAAGAAGCCGCTGCTTCCGCCGCCGCCCCCACCACAAGCGGCAAGCACGCAGGCCGCAACCGTCGTCAAGGACGTGAGCAGGATTTTCTTGTCGAATATCGTCATATCTTGGGGCAGTGAGTTATTGATGGTTTTGAGCAAGCCGCGAGAAAAACCCGGAGATGCTGCTTTCTGATTAAGAAAGCACGGATTGGGGAGGAATGTAGAAATGGCCGATGACACTTGTGTGTCAATTGCATCCAGCCCGCCATCAATACCTTGAAAACCGAATCAATCACCCTTCAATTCAAATAAACCTGACCACATGCTGACTTCAGAATTAGAAGAACATTAGAAATACCGATTGAAAGAATTTTGAAAGCAAACCTGGACAACGCAGTCCGGGCGACTGCGCCTGGCGCCGTGCGCAAGCCCGGTCCGACCAGATCTGGTGCACAGCGGTCGGATGCATCGATGCCACGTTGCGAATCCGACGGGCCTCTAGAACTTTCAGGCAATCCGCAAAATTGATTGCCTTATTTATCGATGCAATGAAGAGCCAATATCTGCATTTTTCGCGGTAATAAATTCACGAAAACATCATATTCAATCAATAGAGTCTGCGCCTTCTGGAGTTGCCGGCAATTTCAGAAAAAGAATTTGATTGATCGCGAATTCAAATACCATGAAAAAGCAGACTTACCTCAACGAAGAAAACATCAACCTGAACCAATTGGCTTCGGTCCCGGAAAACAGGCGCCGGGAATTGTTGAAGCTGATGCTGGCGGGCTCCGTCACGGGGCTCGCGGTTGCGCTGCCCGGGTGCGGTGGTGGCAGTGGCTCCGGTGCAGGAGCGTTTCCGGTGACGGGAACGAGCGGGCCTTCGACAAGCGGATCGCCCCCCGACGCGTCGCCGCCGGCGAGCCCGGGCGCTGCCTCTCAAAAAATATCGAGCTTCACGATCTCGGTGCTTCCCGATACCCAGTTCTATCCACGCTACGCGTCGGAAAAGATGGGCGAGCTCTACCAGAAGCTCTACTCGGGCATCGACCCGAAATACGACAACCCGTTCAAGACCCAGACGCAGTGGATTGCCCAGAATGCAAAGCTGCTGAAGATGCCGTTCACCATCCACCTGGGCGACATCGTCGACCAGTCGTGGTACTACACATCAGAGGGCTCGTCGCCCTGGAGCGCCTCCACCGATCTCGTGGGCAATGGCCAGCTCGGCAACGGCCAGGTCACGAAGGAATGGGAGCTCGCGAGCCAGGCGATGCAGGTGCTCGAGGCCGCCGGGTGCCCCTACTCCATCTGCGCCGGCAACCACGACGTAGCGGCCGACATAAATAACGTTACGCAATGGGGCCCCGACTGGGGTGTCGGCGTCACGGGCTTTGCCAATGACGACGGCTATCAGGACGGCGGCAGCCACCGTGCCGGGTTGCTTGAGCCTTACCTGCACGTGTTTCCGCCAGAACGCGCGAAGCAGCAGTCGACCTTCGGAGGGCGGCACTCATCCGGGTTTCACGAGTACCACGTCTTCACAGCCGAAGGAAACAGGTTCCTCGTGCTGTCGATGTCGTGGAGAGCGTCGGACGACGCGATCAGCTGGGCGAACGGCGTGATCCAGGCGAACAAGACGATCCCCGTCATCCTCGTCAATCACCAGCTGGTCGGCATCGGCAGCGACGGGAAGACCGCGGCGGACACCGCCTACTCGAACTACCTGTGGGACAAGCTGATCAGGGACAACGACCAGATCTTCATGGCGGTCAGCGGCCATTACCACGGCTCGTGCATCAGCACGAAGAAGAACTCCCGCGGCAACGACGTTCACCTGATGGTGGTGGACTACCAGATGGCCTACATGGGCGGCAACGGCCTCATGCGCATGTTCGAGTTCGACCTGACCAACAAGAAGATCATCGCCAGCTCGTTCTCTCCGTGGGTGCCCCTGAAGCCGGCCGCCACGCTCAACGAGTTCGACGCCGCCTGGCTGTCGGATTCGAACCAGTCCTTCGCTCTGGACATCGACTTCGTCAAGAGATTCTCCTCTTTCAACCCGAACTTTTCCGTGCCCGACGGAACGTCGAACACCGGCCTGACGGACGCGGCGAAGAAGCTCATCCTGACGAACTACAGCCAACCTCCGCAGAAAGCACCAGCTCTTCCGTCAGGCCCCGACGACTACCCGAAGGTCGACAACACGCTCGCGCACTGGCGCTTCTTCAATGCGACGGCCGCTGAGGGAGATCTCTTTCCCTATCAGCCGGGACAGCAGATCCAGGACATCGCGCCCGGAGGCAAGAACCCCGTCTCGGTGAACACGTGGGCGGGGCAATCCGGTGACCTGGTCTGGTCGAAGAGCCACCACCCGCTGTCGGCCGCGCCCGGAAGCCTTCGCTTCCTGAACGCCACGAAAACCAGGTTCTCCTACTTCACGACCGACAAGAGCTCGGCACTGAACGTGGAGACCTTCGCCAAGGGCTACACCATCGAGGCCTTCGTGTACATCGACGCCGGCTTCGACGCGACGAAGAACGGCTGGATGGGCATCCTGTACCGCCTGGGCGCACGGTCGAACCTGCCGGGCTTCGCGTCGGACGATGGCGACTGCGCCCTGATGTTCGCCTTCTCGAACCTGATGGAATTCCAGTGGGAGGTCGCTCCGGTGAACCAGGCAACCAATCTCACCTGCTGGTCGGGCGGCGTGTCGGCCGGCCAATGGCTGCACGTTGCCATCGTCAACGACCCCGCGGCTTCGTATGCGACCACCATGTACGTGGAGGGAGCGCCTGTCCTGCGGAACAACACGAACATGCAGGGCATCCAGTACGTCGCACCCACTCAGCAGCTTGCCATCGGTTGCGGGCAGTGGGCCGGGAACATGTCGACGGGCTTTCTGGGAAGCATCGGCGAGATCCGCATCGTCGGCGTGCCGCTGAGCTCCGACAAGTGGCTGACGGCTCGGGCGTCCTGAGCTACTCGAAGGGGATCAGCCCCCTGCAGGCTGCTGCGGTTCGCCGAGCGACAGCATCAACCGGTTCGCCCAGTTGAAGAACGCCGCGCCATGGACGACATCCGCAATCGCAAGATCGTCCAGCCCCTGCGCCCGCAGTTGCGCCACATGCTCCGCCCCGAACACCGACGGCGTGGCCGACAGCGCAACCGAAGCCTCCACGATCGCATTCCAGCGCTCGCCCAAATCGGCCTTCACGCCGTCATCGAGCAGCCGCTGCACATCCTCCGTGCGCTGCGAGAAATGCGAGGCGAAGCGCGCATGCACCGATGCGCAATAGATACAGCCGTTGTAGCGCGAGGCCGCGGCGGCCGATAGCTCGCGCTCGGCGCGCGGCAGGCCGGCTTCGGGGTTGTAGAAGATGTCCTTGTCGGTGCGCGTGCGCGCGCCGAGGATGTCCGGGTCGCGCGCCAGCAGGCGGAAGTACGGCGACTTCGCGCGCGATGCGTCGACCAGCCCTTCGAAGTGCCGCTCGGTCAGCTCGGCCTCGGGCAGCGGCTCCAGCCAGGGCAGCCATTCGAGCTGCGCCTGCGTGAAGGCGTTCGGATGAATGTTCCCGGGGTGGCTCAATACGGATTTGGCGCTCATGACTGTTTCTCGCTCTCTCTCTTCTCTCTCTGCTCAATCGACAAGGGTGACGGGGCGCTGCGCCAGCGCCCGCAGGCCGGCGACGACGCGGATCTGGAACGCGAGAAAGGCCACGAGCTGCGACAGCGTCACGATCTCGGTGCTGGTCCATCCCGCATCCAGCAGCGACTGCAGCGCGGCGGCGCTCGCATCGCGCGGATGGAAGACGAGCAGGTGCGCATGCGCGAGCGCGGCCGAGAGCCGTTCTCCGAGCACCGCGCGCCGGGCATCGCTCACTGCGTATGAAGGGCCGCTTGCGTCCTCGACGCTGAGCGGCCCGGCGGGATAGCGGCCATAGGGGCTTTGCGCGGCACCTCGCTGCGTTTCAATGGCGATCGCATCCGCCACGCCCGCACGAGCGCCCTGCGCCACCAACGCGTCCGCATAGAAGCGCGCCACATCCGCATGCCCGTGCAGCCCGGCGACGAACGCCGCGACGGCGAACCTGTCCGCGATCTCGAAATTTCCGAACACGGGCGGCGTCGGTGCGAACAGCGCGAGGTAGCTCTGCTGCGCATGGGTGCGCGCCTGTTCGCGATGCGCGCGGATGCGATCGAGATGGCTGCCGGGCTCGATGCCGACAAGCCGGTCGATGACGTCGGGCACCACAGATGCGAAAGGAGAAGAGACGATGGCGTTCATGGCAAGAAGGAAAAAAGAAGGAATGCGTCTACAGAAGCGCAAGCGATCGAAGGTCCGACGCGCCCGCCCCGCTCGTCCAGCCCAGGGCCGGTGCGACCACGGTGGCGGTCAGCTCGATGGAGCGCAGGATCGCCTCGTGCGGCGGATCGACGGAGTGCACCTGGCAGACGAGATCGGTCACGCGCGAGAGCGTGCTGTCGGCGCGCAGCGAGGCGATCACGTCGTCGGGCGAGCCGACGTGCACGTCGTAGGCGGCAATCAGTTGCTCGAGCGGCGCATCGGGCCCGGCGCGGTCGGCGAGGCCGGCCTGGCCTGAAGCTGCGAAGCGCGCGGCCGAGCGGCGCAGGCCGGTGTCGGCCAGGCGCAGCGCTTCCTTGCGCGTATCCGCCACGAAGACGCTGCGCGAACCCACGATGCGCGGCGCATGACCTGGAGGCAGCGCGGCGAGGTAGGCATCGACGATGGGGTTCTGGATTTCGGCAAGCGATGCGTGCGGCGCGTGCTCCGGGCGCGGCTGGGTGCGCGAGAGCATCAGCCCGTCGCCGGCCTCACCTGCACGCGTGCCGCCGCTCACCGAGAACGTCGCCTGCCAGACGCGGCCGAGCAGTTGTTCGCCCGAGGGATACAGCGTGTCGCCGCCCGCCAGCGGCCGGCCGGCCCAGGCCGAGCGCACCGCGGCGAGCTGCCTGGCAAAGATGGCCGAGCGGTCGTTGCCGTCCAGCCCGAAGGCCGCGAAGGACTCGGGCGTGCCGCCGGTTCCCACGCCCACCTCGAGCCGGCCGCCCGAAAGCAGATCGAGCACGATCGCGTCTTCGGCCACGCGCACGGCGTTTTCCAGCGGCAGCGTGACGATGCCGGTGCCCAGGCGGATGCGCCGCGTGCGCGAGGCCACGTAGGCCAGGAAGACGAATGGCGACGGCAGGCCGCCCTCGTGCTCGTGAAAGTGATGCTGCGCCACCCAGGCCGAATCGAAGCCGAAGGCCTCGGCATGAGCGATCTGCGCCGCGACGAGGCGGTAGCGTTCTGCTGCGGGTGCGTCGTCGAGCAGGCGGCTGAAGAAGCCGAGGCGAAGCAGGCGCGGTGGTTTGCGGGGAGTGCCGGGCATCCGGAAGAGAAGGCTGTGTTGTGACTGGCCTTCGAGTCTTGTCCGGGATGCCGCCGGAGGGAAATCCGGTTATCGCGCTTGCTTATGCGCTTTGCGTGTATCGGCTGTTCATTCGGCCATTCAGTCGGCCATTCAGTCGGACGGACGGTCGGTGGCCGTGCATACGCGGTTGCGGCCTGCCATCTTGGCCGCGTAGAGGGCCCTGTCCGCGGCCTGTATCAGTTCCTTCGGCGGTTGCCGGGTGTCGGCAGGGCTCAGGGCATCGACGCCGGCGCTCAGCGTGACGAAGCCATCGGGCGCGCCGGCGTGCACGATCTCCAGGTCGCGCACCGCGCTGCGGATCTTTTCCGCAAGGACGGCAGCATCGGCCACGTCGGTGTTCGGCAGCAGCACGGCCAGTTCTTCGCCGCCGTACCTCGCGGCAAGGTCGCCCGGTCGCCGGGCCGCAACGTCCGCGATGGTGCGGCCGATCGTCTGCAGACACTCGTCGCCGGCCGTGTGGCCGTAGATGTCGTTGTACTGCTTGAAGCAGTCGACATCGAGCAGGATCAACGCCAGCGTGCTCGCGTCGCGCATGGCGCGGCTGAATTCGCTGTCGAGCGTCACGTCGAACTGCCGGCGATTCGCCAGGCCGGTGAGGCCGTCTTCCATGGCGAGAGTGTTCAGCGTCTTGTTGAGCTTTTCCAGCGCGTCGCGCGCGCGCCGCAGCTCGGCCTCGGTCTTGTTCTGCAGCTCCATCTGCCTCACCAGCCGCCAGCCGACGAAGCCGAGGATCGACACCAGGAGAATGACGCCCCCGGTGTGCCAGAGCGTCTCGCTCCACCAGGCGGCCAGGATCTCGTCCTTGGAAAGAGCCGCCCCGACGAAGAGCGGGTAGTTGGCAAGCCGCCTGAAGCTGTTCAGGCGCGTGATGCCGTCCTGCGCCGACTTGATCTCGGCCGTGCCGACCGGCCCCAGGTTCTTGTAGGCGGAGTAGAGCCCGGTGTTCAGCATGCTCCTTCCGACCATGTCGGTGCTGAATGGCCGGCGCGTCATCATCGTGCCGCTGTCGAGAATGAGCGCGACGGCACCACCCTGGCCTATGTCGAGGCTGTCGTAGAACTGGGTGAAGAAGTCGACGTCGATGGTTGCCAGCGCCACGCCGCCGAAGCTGCCGTCCGCGTTGTCGATACGCCGCGAGACCGGGACGAGCAGCTTGCCGTTGGTGCGGCTTTTCACCGGTATGCCGATGTGCGGTCCGCGGTCTTCGTGCTCACGATGGAAGATGAAGTATTCGCGCTCGGCGTTGTTCAGGTTCTGCGGCCGCACCTGCCGCGAGTTCACGACCCAGTTGCCGTCCTTGTCGTAGACGTGGATCGCGTCGAGCTGCGGGAGTTCGGCCACCCGCATGGCGAGCACCTTGTGAAGCCGCTCGATGGCCGCGGGCCCGGTGCCGTCATATTCGACGCGCTCGACGACGCCGACAAGGGCGGTGTCGGTCTCCTTGATCGTGTCGTCCGCCTGCTGCGCCATCGCGCGCGCCAGGTTCGCCGTGGCAACGCCCATCTGCCTGAGCTGGACCGCGCGCGACTGCCAGCTGTTCCAGCAGTCGAGCGCGACGATGGCGAGACAGACGACGGCGACGAAGGCCGTGGTCCGGAAGGTGATGGAAGGTCGACGAAACACGATCTGCTTTCGAGGCATTGATGTCTGGAACGCCTCGCCGACTTTGACACATCTGCGGCCGGATAGGCAGCAACCCGGCACGGCTGCCAGTGCTGCGGCCTGCAGGCAGCTTCCCGGTTCAGACCGGCCGAACGTCGAAGAACGCCTCGTCGGTGTCGCCCAGGTCGCGAAAGCCCGCGGTGCGCGCCGTGTCGTAGGCCTTGGCCCAGCGCTTGGCCAGCGCGATCTCCGCCCTCGACAGATCGCTCTCGCTCGACTCGCTCGCGTTCTGGAATGCCCGCAGCGCCTCGACCACGTCGCCGCCCAGCTGCCGGTCGATTTCGCGTCGGAAGCGCTGCTCGGCCACCTTCACGGCGTCGGCCGCCGGGTGCGAATAGTCCGCAAGCCTCACGGTGTACGCGACCCGCTCCTCGACTTCGACGTCCTCGAAGCGAAACGGCTCATCGGGCTCCGCGCGTGAAAACGACGGCTCCGGCAACAGCACCGGCGTATGCGGCTGCGACAAGGCGATGGGCAAGGCGGCTGCCGCTGCTGCGGCAGCACCCCGCGGGAAGAAAAGCTCGAACTGGTTCATGGTTCATCGCCCCGGCGCGCAAGTACGCGCCGATCCGGGCTCGTGGCCAAAGACTGGATGAATATACAGTCTTTGGCCACTGTTAACCAGCCCGAGATGGGCTGACACCGCCGATCCGCTCAACGGCGGTCGTAGATCGTCCGCCAGACATTGCACCCGTTCGAGCACGCGGGCCCCACCTGGCTCGGGTTCGGCTGCACAGCCGCAACGGGTGATGTGAAGGGGGAAAGATCTGCAGGGTCGCTGCCCGGCGAAGGAGCGCCGCCGACGACGATGGCAGTCACGCTGACCGCCACCACTTTTGTAACCATCAACATGATCGTCTCCAGCAGTTGGTCACAAATTCAAGATAGACCTGCCGAAGACAAAAATCGCGGGGATTTACCCTCGATGCGACTGCGCGCCGCGTCGGTGTCCAGCTACTCCCCGGTGGAAGGCCTCGTATCGTCGTCAGGTCCGAGAGGCGGTTCCGCCGCCTCCCCCGCCTCCACATAGTTCAGCTCGATCGGATGAACGATGGACACCGTCGGCTCGCCATCGAAGCGCACGAGCAGATATTCGCCGCTGGCGCCGGTGATGGCTCCGAACCTTCCGCGAAGCTCGACCCGGCCGCCGCGCCGTGCCGGCACCTTGAATCGCATTCGGATGTACGGAAGGCCCACCCGGAAATACTCGACCATGCGAACTCCCTGACTCGTTTGTCGTCGTTCGATCGAGGGCCTTGCGGCCAGTTCAATGACCATGCAACGCCGGCGACCGTTCGCCGCAATTTCGTCGGAGCCACGTCGGATGCGTGTCAGCCGGATTCGCCCCATGCTGACAGCCGCCGGGCATCGGGCGGGCGCGCCGGAGCCGCTCAGCGGGCGTTTTCCTCTTCTGTCGCGATCACGTCATCGACCTCCTCCCGAGGTCCGACGTTCAAGTCTTCCGAAAGCCCCTTCAGCACGACGTAGCCCGCCTGCAGCGCCTCGGCATAGGTGTGGAAACCCTTGGCCGCCTCCATCAGCGGTTCGAACTCCATGGAGTTGTCGAAGGATTCCAGCAGCACCCAGAAATAGTGGCCCTCGTCGTGTTGGTCGACGGTCAGGGCGATGGAGATAAGTTGACCAGCCATGCCGCGCATGCTGGCGCGCTCAAATGACAGGCCCAAGAAGTAAACATGAACGTTCGGCTTCGTGTTCGACTGCTCGAAAGCACTACACCCTTTCACGCAAGAGGCCTTCACGGCGTCATGCGCTATCGGCGATGCTCGGGGCATGCCGATTGCGAATTCACGTCCACCAGCGCGCTCCGGATGGCGCGTCGCCGCACTGATCTACACGGTCGCCGGCGTCGTCTGCATCCTGGCCTGCGCGGTCGCGCCCGGCAGCGACGTGAGCCTGTTGATCGCCATCGCGGGCGGACTGCCGTGGTCGCTGAGCCTGCTGACGCTGGGCCTGTCGCCCGGCGTGGCCGACACGGCGCTGCTGATGCTGGCCGCGAGCTGGTCGGTCAATGCTGCGCTGCTGTGGTGGCTGGCGCTGCGCCGGCCCGGGCCGCACGGTCCTTCGCACCCGGCCTGAGCCGCTCCAGCGCGAATCGGTGCGATCATCTCGCCCCGAAACACCGGGCGCCCGGCGCCTGCCCCACAACAAGAACCGAGACAAAGGCTTTTCCCCGATGCCCCAAGACCTGCAGCAAGTCAACGCGCCGCTGATCGGCGTTCCCGGCGGCCGCCATCTGCTCGACACCCCCGCCCTGCTGATCGACCTGCCCGCGATGACGCGCAACATCGAGCGCATGGCCGCCTTCTCCAGGTCGCGCGGCGTGAACCTTCGCCCGCACGTGAAGACGCACAAGTCGGTCGAGATCGCGCGCCGCCAGGTGGCCGCCGGCGCCATCGGCGTGAGCTGCGTCACGCTGGGCGAGGCGGAAGTGATGGTCCAGGGCGGGATTCCGGGCGTGCTCATCACCTCGCCGGCGGTCACGCCGAGCAAGATCGCGCGGCTCATCAGGCTGGCGCAGCGGGCCCGCCCGGGCGACGTGATGGTGGTGGTCGACAACCCGCAGAACCTCGCCGAGCTGGCGCGCGCCGCCAGCGAGCTCACGCATCCGCTGGACGTGCTGGTGGACTACGGCGCTGGCTACAACCGCACCGGCGCCGCCACGCAGGCCAAGGTGCTCGAGCTGGCCGCGCTGGCCGCCGCAGAGCCGCGCCTTCGGCTGCGCGGGCTGCAGGCCTATGCGGGCAACCTGCAGCACATCGTGGCGCGCGAGGAGCGCAGCGCGGCAGCCGCCGGCCTGCGCGAGACCGTGGCGGGCATCGTCGCGGCGGCGCGGCGCCAGGGCCTGAACTTCGACATCGTCACCGGCGCTGGCACAGGCACGCACGACCTCGATTCGCAGGAAAACGCCTTCACCGAGCTGCAGGCCGGCTCGTACGTGTTCATGGACGCCGAGTACAGCCGCGTGCTGGCCGACGGCGACAAGGCCTCGCCCTTCGAGACATCGCTCTTCGTGCAGACGGCGGTGGTCAGCACGAACGCGGCCGACTGGGTGACGGTGGATGGCGGCACCAAGTGCTTCTCCACCGACAGCGGCGTTCCGCTGGTGGCGAAAGGCGCCGACGCCGCGAGCCGCTACGCCTTCTTCGGCGACGAGCACGGCAAGCTGATGCCGCCAGTCGGCTCGCAGGCGCCAAAGCCCCCGCTGGGCGCCCGGGTGGAGTTCGTCACCCCGCACTGCGATCCGACGGTGAACCTGCACGATGCGTATCACGTGGTCGAAGGCGGCACGCTGGTCGCCATCTGGCCGGTGGACGCGCGCGGCAGGCGATAGCGGAATAAGAAAACTCGAAAAGCGTATTTCACAAGCGCCGCGCGGCGGGGGACAGTCGGGCGCTGTCCTTCTTCTCCAGGGCGGCGCCTTCGGGGCCGCCCCGCCTCCATGGAATCCATCCAAGCAACGACGCGCCCCGCGGCGCCGGGCGCACAGGCGCCATCCTTCCAGCAGCTCGCCGCCCGCTTCCGTCCCGTCTTCCAGCGCATCGCCGAACGCGCGGCCCAGCGCGAGAACGAACGCGAGCTAGCCTACGAGCCCGTGGCCTGGCTCAACGCCGAGCGCTTCGGCGCGCTGCGCGTGCCCGTCGAGCACGGCGGCCTGGGCGGTTCGGTGGAGCAGCTCTACGACCTGCTGATCGAGCTCGGCGAGGCCGACTCCAACCTGCCGCAGATCCTGCGCGCGCACTTCGGCTTCATCGAACGGCTCTTCGCCGAGATCGACCCCGCGCTGCACGGCCCGTGGATGCGCCTGGCGGCCGAGGGCGTGATCTTCGGCAACGCCACCACCGAGCTCGGCGAAGGCCCGCTCGGCGAGCTGCAGACCACGCTGCGTCGCGACGGCGATGCCTGGCGGCTCGACGGCGACAAGTTCTACAGCACCGGCACGCTGTACGCCGACTGGATCTCGGTCTCGGCCCAGCGCCTGAACGCCGACGGCAGCAGCGACCGCGTGATCGCGCTCGTGCCGGCCGAGGCGCAGGGCGTGGAGCGCGTGGACGACTGGCGCGGCTTCGGCCAGCGGCTGAGTGCATCGGGCACCACGCGTTTTCGCAACGTCCGTGTGAAGCCCGAGAACGTGCTGCTGTACGTGCGCGACCAGCCCACCCCGCTGACAGCGCATTTCCAGCTCACGCACCTTGCAACGCTCGCCGGCATCGCGCGCGCCATCGTGCGCGACGCGGTGGCCTTCGTGCAGCCGCGCAAGCGCATCTACAGCCACGGCAGCGGCGACACGCCGCGCGAAGACCCGCTGGTCCAGCAGGTCGTCGGCCAGCTCGCGAGCACAGCCTTCATCGCTGCATCGACCGTGCAGGCGGTGGCACGCGGCCTGGGCGAGGTCGACCGCTTCCGCCAGCGCGGCGAGGCAGTGCCCGAGAGCCTGCTGTTCGAGGTGGAGCTGAACACCGCCAAGGCACAGGCCGGCGTCGTCGACGCGGTGCTGCAGGCGGGCACGCGGCTCTTCGACGTGGGCGGCGCTTCTGCGCTGCAGGAAGACCGGCGGCTCGACCGCCACTGGCGCAACGCGCGCACGCTCGCCTCGCACAACCCGACCATCTACAAAGGGCGCGTGGTGGGCAACCACCTGCTCAACGGAGCGAGGCCGACTTTCTACTGGGCGGTGGGGAGCGCTTAAAGTCGCGGGTTCTCCAACGGACCCGTTTCTCTTTCATGCGCCGCCTGCTGCCAGCCCTTCTCCCATTCCTCATCGTCAGCTGCGCAACGCCGCAAACCGGAGTGCAGCGTCTCAACGACGGCGTATTCAGGGCTGCAAGCCAGCAGGAGGCGCAGGCCTACTGCCGCATCGACGGGAACCCGATCCGGTTCCTGACTCAGGCCGACGCGCCGACCACGCCGACCACGCCGGGCAGCGGCGTGCTCTTCAGGTGCGACTGAAGAAGGATTGAAGGAATTGAAGTGTCGGCGGCGTCTTCAGACGCGCGGAAGCGCCGCAAGGAAGGTGGACACGACGATCGCCGCGGCCCGGTCGAGCTGCAGGATGTCCGCGACGTCGAAGGCGTGCGGCGCCGTGCGTCCACTCGAGCCGAGCGGCTTGCGGATCTCGACAAGAACTTCGGCCGCCAGCTCGCGGTCGCTGCGCGGCCGGCCGTCGGAGTGCATCACCCATTCATCGACTTGATCGAACGGAATGCTGCGGAAGACCCCCACGATGGGGATGTACTTGTAGCGATCCTCGCCCACCAGGATGGGCACGCTGAGGTTACAGAAAAACGTGGTCGTCGACATGCAGGATCGCCGTCGCTAAGCAAAGCTTTTGATTGTTAATGAGTGAGCTGTCTGGAGCCATCCTCCGCAGGAGCTATCAGGGGAAGAGACGTGACCTTCTGCACACAAATTGCCTCCATCCTCATGGTTTTGCCCCATAAAACAACCACTTTATTCTTACATAAAGATACACCGAGTGGGATTTTTGATGTTTTCGGCTGTTCCGGCCCGAATTGAAGGGCTGGCCGAACGGCGGACGCAGATGTAACCGCACCCGCATGAAACGGGGGATGCGAGGTTGCGCGAAGAATGGCGGCGGCGGGCTGGGACATACCCGCCCGCGCGTTCACCTGGCAACGATTGATTTCATCGGGGACATCGCCATGCAGGCGCCCCGGCGGCCGTCAGGCCGGCGCGCTGAAGCGCGGCGCGCGCCGCTCGATGTTGGCCTTCACCGCCTCGACCTGGTTCGGGCTGCCGATCAGCGCCTTCTGCTCCACCGACTCCGCCAGCAGCAGCTCGGCCGCGCTCTGCGAGAGCGATGCGTTCAGGAGGCGCTTGCCCGCGCGGATCGCGTCGGGGCTCTTGCCGGCGATCTCGTGCGCCATCTGCAGCGCCTCGGCCAGCGGATCTGCCGAGACACGGGTGGCGAAGCCCAGGCGCAGCGCTTCTTCGCCCGAGAAGATGCGCCCCGTGAAGGTGAGTTCGCGCACCACGTCGCTGCGCGCGAGCTCGCGCATCAGCACCATGCCGGCCATGTCGGGCACCAGGCCCCACTTGATCTCCATCACCGAGAGCCTGGTGTCGGGCGCGACGATGCGGATGTCCGCCCCCAGCGCCACCTGCAGGCCGCCGCCGAAGGCCACGCCGTGCACTGCTGCAATGACGGGCACCGGCACCTCGCGCCAGACCATTGCGACCTGCTGCGCGGCATTCGAGATGCCGTGCGTGCGCACCACCAGGTCGGCACCGGCGGCGCCTTCGCCCAGCACACCGGCACCCGCGTCCTGCTGCTGCATGCGCTCGAACGAAGCCATGTCGAGCCCCGCGCAGAAGGCCTTGCCGCGCCCCGAGATCACCACCGCGCGCGCCGCCTTGTCTTCGCGCAGCGCCTCGCCGGCCTCGATGAGCGCATCGAACATCGCCGGGTCGAGCGCGTTCATCTTGTCGGCGCGCGAGAGCTGCAGTTCCACCACGCCGTCGGCGTGGCGGGTCCATTCGATGCGGTCGGTCATTCGATGTCTCCGGGGCGGTTTGCCGAGCCAGTATCGCCGGGCACGGGCTCAGGCGATGATGGCGCCTGTCGCCAACACAACACCACAACCATGCCCCTGGACCGCCGCCACTTTCTCATTCAATCGGGTTCGGCCGCCGCCGTGGTCGCGCTGTTCGGGCAGGGCTGCGCCTCACCGTCCACCGCCCCTGCCACGCGCCCTGGCGAGCTGCTGGGCTTCACCGGCGTGCCGGCCTCCCTGCATGACGGCATCGTCGTGCCGCCCGAGTACGAGTGGCAGCTGCTCTACCCCTGGGGCACACCCACCGGCATCGCGAACAGCATGCCGCCCTTCGCGCCCGACGCAAGCAACGGCGCCGACGACCAGGCCGTGCAGGCCGGCATGCACCACGACGGCATGCACTTCTTCGCGCTCGATGCGGGCGGCGAGCGCGGCCTGCTCGTGATGAACCACGAGTACACCGACGAGCAGCTGCTGCACACCGACGGCGTGAAGGAATGGACCGCCGTGAAGGTCCGCAAGTCGCTGCACGCCATGGGCGTCTCGGTGATCGAGATCCGGCGCACCGGCAAGGGCTGGCAGCAGGTACTGCCCTCGCCCTTCGCGCGCCGCGTGCACGGAAACACGCCGATGCGCATCGCCGGCCCCGCGGCCGGCACGCCGTTGATGCGCACCGCGGCCAATCCGGCGGGCGACTCGGTCTTCGGCACCTTCGCCAATTGCGCCATGGGCGTCACGCCGTGGGGCACCTACCTGACCTGCGAGGAGAACTTCCACGGCTACTTCGGCGGCCCGAAGGACGCGGCCCGCAACGCGACGCCGGCCCAGCGCCGCTACGGCACGGTGGCCGGCTCGCAGTGGGTCGAGTACTGGCGCTTCGACGAGCGCTTCGACGTGAGCCGCCATCCCAACGAGCCGCACCGCTTCGGCTGGGTGGTCGAGATCGATCCGTTCGACCCCACGGCCACACCCATCAAGCGCACCGCGCTGGGCCGCAAGCGCCAGGAAAGCGCCACTTGCACCGTCGCGAAGGACGGCCGCCTGGTGGTCTACATGGGCGACGACTCGCGCTTCGAGTACATCTACAAGTTCATCAGCCGCGACAAGGTGCGCCCCGGCACCGACGCCGCCGCGCGCGCCGCCAACCGCCACCTGCTCGACGAGGGCACGCTCTACGCCGCCCGCTACGACGCCGGCGGACGCGGCCAGTGGCTCGAACTCACGCACGGGCGCAACGGGCTCGATGCGGCGAACGGCTTCGCCGACCAGGCGGAGGTGCTGATCCACGCGCGGCTGGCCGGCGACCATGTCGGCGCCACGAAGATGGACCGCCCCGAATGGATCGCCATCCACCCGCAAAGCGGCGAGGTCTACGTCACCCTCACCAACAACAGCCAGCGCGGCGACGCCGGCAAGCCCGCCCCGGACGCGGCCAACCCGCGCGCCAACAACCTCTTCGGCGGCATCCTGCGCTGGCGCGAGGACGCGGGCGATGCCGCCGCCACCGGCTTCGCCTGGGACCACTTCGCGCTGGCGGGCGACCCGGCGCAGCCCGGCAGCGGCGCGCGCTATCCCTCCGCCGAGGCCGACGCCTTCGGTGCGCCCGACGGCCTGCACTTCGACCGTGGCGGCCTGCTCTGGATCCAGACCGACATGAGCGGCCAGGTGATCGGCAAGCCGCCCTACACCGCGCTGGGCAACAACCAGATGCTGTGCGCCGACCCGGCCTCGGGCCGCATCAAGCGCTTTTTGACGGGGCCCAACGGCTGCGAGATCACCGGCTGCGTGGTCACGCCCGACCGGCGCACGCTGTTCGTCAACATCCAGCACCCAGGCGAAGCGCGCGACGACGGCGACACCAGGCCCAACAGCGCCTGGCCCGACGGTGCCACGCCGGGCAGCGCACGGCCGCGCTCGGCGACGCTGGCCATCCGCCGGCGCGATGGCGGTATCGTCGGCACCTGAGACAAGCACAAGCAGAGAAAAAGGGAAACCCACCATGAGCATCCGCATCGTCCGCCTCGGCACACCGCGCGCGCCCGACGAGGGCCTGCGCGTAGGCACCGTGCGCCGTCCGCCGCGCGGCGTTCCGAAGACCGAGTTCGCCTCGCAGGACTGGTACGACGTGTGGTATCCGAACCTGGCGCCTTCCGTCGAGACGATGAAGCAGGCGCAGGAGGCCCAGAAAGAGGCATCGCCCGCGCAGTGGAACGCCTTCGTGCGCAAGTTCAAGTCCGAGATGGCCGAGCCCGACGCGAGCCGCAGCCTCGACCTGCTGGCCGCGCTCTCGCACGGCGCATCGCTGTCGGTGGGCTGCTACTGCGAGGACGAATCGCGCTGCCACCGCTCCGTGCTGCGCAGCCTGCTGGCCGAGCGCGGCGCGAAGATCGTCGACTGAGCGACGTACCTCTTCAGACCATCGGCGCTGCGAGGAACACGGGCAGGCTCTCGGCCTGCGCGGAAAAAGCGGCCAGCGCCGGAAAGTCGCGCGGCGAAACCGCATCGGGCGTCAGCAGCTGCGTGAAGGCCCAGGCCACGGCCGTCGAGATGCCGGCCTGAGTCATCGTCTCTTCGCTGGCTGGCAGCGGCTCGGCAACGAGCTCGCGCTCGAGCGCCGAATACGCGGCGACGAGCTGGCCCTGCACGCGGTCCATCCACGGCTGGTGCAGCTTCTCGGCCGGACGCAGCTTGCGCTCGTAGACGATCTGCACCGTCTTCTCGCAGGCCGCGAGCGCGAGCCCCGTGAGGCGCAGCTCGCGCAGCCGCCGCGCCGGGTCTGCCGGCAGCAGGCTGCGCCCGCTGAGCGACTGCGCGTAATCGACGATCAGCGTCGAATCCATCAGCACCGAGCCGTCGTCGCAGACCAGCGTGGGCGCCTTCACCACCGGGTTGATGGCGCTGAACTGCTCGAAGGTGCTGAAGACGGAGATCGAGCGGTGCTCGAAAGGAACGCCGAGCAGGCGCAAAGAGATGGCGGCGCGCCGCACGTAGGGTGAGTCGAGCATGCCGACGAGTTGCATGGATGGTTTCTCCTGGAAGACCGGCCCACGATACCGGCAACATCGCCTGCGCCGAATGGCAATCCATCGAAAATCAGGGCCGCAAACCGATCAACCATCGGCGGCCATGCGCCCCCTCCGCTCCTCATGAACATCGACAAGAAAGACCGCCTGATCCTCGAAGCGCTGCAGACCGACGCGCGCCAGAGCCTGGCCGCCATCGGCAAGCGCATCGGCCTGTCGCAGCCGGCCATGAGCGAGCGCGTGCGCAAGCTGGAAGAAGCGGGCGTGATCGAGGGCTACGGCGCGCGCGTCAACCTGCGCGCGCTGGGCGTGGGGCTGCAGGCCATCATCCGCATCGACACCACGCATGCGGGTATCGCCAGATACCTGAAGCTGTTCGAGGCCATGCCCGAGGTGCTGAGCGCCGATCGCGTGACCGGCGAAGACTGCTTCTTCGTGCGCTGCGCGATCGCCGAGCCGGCCGACCTGGAGCGCGTGGTGGACGCGCTGGCGGTCGATGGCTCGGTGACGACCTCGCTGGTGCTGTCCAGCCCGGTGAAGAAGTGGGTCACCGTGCACGCGGCCAGGTTGCCGAAGAAATGAAGGGGCGCAGCCCTCAGCGCTGCGCCTTGTCCTTCTGGTTCTGCGCCTCGATGCGCTCGCGCGCGGCCAGCCAGTCGGCATCGCTCCACTGGCGCAGTTCGTAGAAGTTGCCGCCGGTGGCCAGTGCGTTGCCGCCGTCCATCATGATGCTCTGGCCGGTGAGCCAGTCGCACTGGCCCGGCGCCATCAGGAAGGAAGCGAGGTTCTGCAGCTCGCTCATGCGGCCGGTGCGCGCCATCGGGTTGTTCTGCTTGCTGCGCGCGCCGGGCTCCTCGCCGGGGTTCAGGCGCTTGCTCATGCCCTCGGTCGGAATCTCGCCGGGGCCGACGGCGTTCAGGCGGATGCCGTGGCGCGCCCACTCGACCGCGAGCGACTTGGTCATGACCTCGATGCCGGCCTTGCTCATGGCCGAGGGCACCACGTAGGGGCTGCCGTTGTCGACCCAGGTGACGATGATGCTCATCACACTGCGGAAAGCATCGCCTGGCTTCCACTCGCCCGACTTGGCCTGCGCCACCCAGCGCTTGCCCACCGCCTGAGTCACGTAGAAGCTGCCATGGAAGACGATGTTGGCGATGGCATCGAAGGCGCGCGGCGAGAGAGCCTCGGTGGGCGAGACGAAGTTGCCCGCCGCGTTGTTCACCAGCCCCGTGAGGCCGCCGCTCTGGAACAGGCTCTCGACCATCTCGTCGACCTGCTGCGCGATGCGGATGTCCACGCCGAAGGTATCGATGCGCCGCTGCGGAAACTGCTTGCGCCATTCGGCCGCCGTCTCCTCGCAGACCGACTGGCGCCGGCCGCAGATCGCCACGTCGGCGCCGAGGCTCAGGAAGCGCTCGGCCATCGCGCGGCCGAGGCCGGTGCCGCCGCCGGTCACCAGGATGCGCTGGCCGCTCATGAGGGAAGCTTCAAACATGGGTCGTCTCCTTGATCGATGGGAGGGCGGCATGAAGAAAGGAAGGGGAAGCTGGCGCCGCCACCGGCACATGCTACGCGCGCCGTGCTTTCGCGGCTTGCGGGAAGTGGCTCCGCCCCTCGGGCGAGAATGCGCGAAACGATTCTTCCGGAGACCAGGACCGATGCCGAGCCCCGCCGACGATCAAGCCTTCGCACCGCTGGAGGGCGTTCGCGTCCTCAGCCTCGCGCTCAACCTGCCCGGCCCCGCCGCGCTGCTGCGTTGCCGCCGCATGGGCGCCACCTGCCTGAAGCTGGAGCCGCCGGCCGGCGACCCGATGGGGCTCTACAACCGCCCGGCCTACACCGCGCTGCACGAGGGCATCGAGATCCGCACCCTCGACCTGAAGTCCGAGGCCGGCCAGCAGCAGCTGCACGCCGAGCTCGCGGCCACCGACGTGCTGCTCACTTCGTTCCGCCCCTCGGCGCTCGCCAAGCTGAAGCTCGACTGGGCCACGCTGCAGGCGCGCCATCCTTCGCTGTCGCAGGTAGCCATCGTCGGCGCACCAGGCGAGCGCGCCGAGGAGCCGGGCCACGACCTGACCTACCTCGCCGAAAGCGGCCTCGTCACCGGCACCGAACTGCCTCCCACGCTCTACGCCGACATGGGCGGCGCCCTGCTCGCCAGCGAGGCGGTGCTGAAAGCCATGCTGCTGCGCTCGCGCAAGGCGGGCGGTGTTTATCTGGAAGTGGCGCTGAACGCCTCGGCCGACTGGCTCGCTCTGCCCCGCACCTGGGGCCTGACGCAGCCTTCGGGCACGGTCGGCGGCGCGCACGCCGGCTACCGCGTCTATCCCTGCGCCGATGGCCGCGTGGCGGTGGCGGCGCTGGAGCCGCATTTCGCCGACCGGCTCTGCGAGGCCGCGCAGATCGCCTCGCGCGACATGCTGGCGCCGGCCACGCGCGAGGCACTGGCCGCCTGGCTGCTGACGCGCACACGCGCCGAACTCGACGCCATGAGCCGCGAGCGCGACGTGCCGCTGCTGACGCTGGCCGACTGATCCGGCTCAGCGGCTGTAGCCGTCGCGCTGCCGATCTTCCCGCTTGAGCGCGAGATACTTGTCCAGATCGATCTCGTGCAGCTGGCGCGGGTACTGCTCGGCCCCCGCGAACCAGCGACGCTGGCGGCGCTCGGCCTGGTCCGGCCCCGGCGCCGAGAGATACGCATCCAGCGTCAGGAAGTAGCGCATCGCGTTGCGCTCCACGAGTCCGCGCAGGCCGCGGATGTAGTCGGGCTGGCCCTCGGGCGTCTTGCCGATCACGGTGAAGCCCACCTTGTCGCTGCCGAAGGTCGCCAGATAGGCCATGGTGCCCAGGCGCACCATCGTGTTGTGGTCGTAGCTGTAGCTGAAGTGCAGGAAGCTCTTGCGCTCGTCGAGCGCCACGGCCTCGAGCGTCACCCGGTAGTTGCTGGTGCCCAGCGGGCCGCTCTCGGCCGACAGCTCCACCAGCAGGTGCTCGGGCGAACTGCCGGCGACGCGGTAGACGAAAGGCAGCTCGAAGGCCTGGTCGATCGGCTTGTCGTAGCGGCGCACCACGTAGAGCGTGAGCATCTCGCTCCCCTGAGGGCCGCTGCCGGTGCGGCAGCGCCGGTTGTTGACGTGCAGGGTCAGCACGTCGCACCAGTGGGCCGGGTCCTTGAGCGCGGTGGCGATCTCGGGGAGCGGGTGCTCGACCACGGCATAGACGTCGCCCTGCAGGCCATCGGCCGTTTCCATGGAGTCGAGCTGCACAGCCCGGCCGAAGCTGCTGTGGTTGAGCTTGTCGCTCATCCGCTGGTGGACGGCGCGCAGCGCCTGCGCGGGAGAGCTCTCCGGCGCGGCCGCGAGGGCCGGCACCGAGAAAACCGCCAGCGACAGCGCTGCCGCCAGGATGCGCATCCACGAAACCGGCGAATGGGGCGAGCTGCTCATGGGGCCACACCATACAACGGAGTGCCCCGCCCTTGGCTTCAGTCGGACTGCGCCTGCTTGCTGCGCCGCACCAACATCAGCATCGCGCCAGCCAGCAGCAAGGCCCCTGCCCACTGGCGCGACGTCATGGGCTGCGAGAACAGCGCAGCGGCCAGCAAGCCGGCCACCAGCGGCTCGATCAGCGTGCCGACCACCGCCGCCGTCGGCGACAGGCGCCGCGCGCCCCAGGCGAAGGCCAGGTAGGCCACCGAGGTCGTCACCACGCCCGTGTAGCCCACGCCCAGCCATTGGGCGCCGCCGGCTGGCCAGGTGATGCCCGAAGGCAGCGCCACGGCCAGCATGCACAGCGCCGCTGCCGTCATCCCCCAGGCCGAGGCCGTGACAGCCGGCACCCGCGCCGGCATGCGCGCGTTGCCCAGCACCACCATCGCGTAGCAGAAGGCCGAGCCCAGCGACCAGGCCACGCCAGCCGCATGCCCCGAGGCCAGCGGGCCCCATCCTCCGGCGGGCATCACCAGCAGCAGCACGCCGGCCAGCGCGAGCAGCAGGCCGGCGATCAGCCTGGGGCCGAGATGCTCATAGCCGCGCAGCACCGAAACCAGCGTGACGATCACCGGGGCGCAGCAGATCGAGATGACGGTCGGCAGCGCCGCGCCCAGGTGCACGATGCCGGCGAACCAGCAGCTCACGTTGAGCGCCATTGCAGCGCCTGTAGCCAGCATCTGCGACCGCTCCCGGCTGCTCAGATCGGCCCAGCCGGCACCGGGGATCGCCGGCGCCCGCCAGTGCAGCCACCACAGCAGCGGCAGCCCGAGGGCGAAGCGCGCCAGCGACAGGCTCTGCGGCGCGATGCCGCCATCGATCAGGAATTGCGCCACCAGCGCACCACCGCCCCAGAGGGCGCCAGCCAGCAACACGCCGCCCCAGGCCAGGGCGGCAGACGTTCTTGCGTTCATTGATGAAAGTTCTTTCTCCATGACGCCCGCCATGGCCGATCGCTTCAGGACCGGGGCTCAGGCAGCGGGCGTGACCATCCGAGCCGCCGGCCGGCCAAAGGGGGACGACTGGCGGCAACCGCGTGGGTCTGAGCGCGAAGCGCGCTTCAGCTGCGGACGACGGAGGGGGGAGAAAGATGGCGGGCCATGTCGCGTATCTTATGCGTCCAAGACTTTTTCGAGGAACGGCATATGCCACTGGTGCGAATCGATCTTTCCAGCGACACCCCCGAAACCCTGGGCCCGGCCATCGGCGACCTGGTCTACCAGGCCATGCGGGACACCATCAACGTGCCGGAGCACGACAAGTTCCAGGTCATCACGCGGCACGCCCCGCATGAGCTGGTGCATCCGGCGAGCTACCTCGGCGTCGCGTATTCGCCGGGCTTCGTGCTGATCCAGATCACGCTGAACCAGGGGCGCACCACCGAGATGAAGAAGGCCTTCTACAGGCGCGTGGCCGACGACCTGCACGGCCGGCTGGGCATACGGCGCGAGGACGTGTTCATCAACCTCGTCGAGGTGGCGAAGGAGAACTGGTCGTTCGGCAACGGGGAGATGCAGTACGCATAGCAGCGAGAATCCCGGCGATGAAACGCCAGGGCACGCTCGTTCGATGGGAGAAGGACCGGGGATTCGGCTTCATCCGCTGTCCCGAAATCTCCGCCGATGTATTCGTGCACCTGCGCGACTTCACCGACCGGGGCACCGCGCCGCAAGTCGGCATGAGGGTGAACTTCGAGGAGATCCATGTGGGCGGCAAGGGGCCACGTGCGATGTCGGTGCAGGTAGCCGGTGCGGCGCGGCAGCCGCAATCACAACCGCAGCGGAGGTCCGCGCCGCCTCGCCGGCAACCTGATCGCTCGGTGCGTTCCTCGGCCTCTTCTTCGTCCCCTTTGCCGATGGTTCTTCTGCTCGTGGCATACGGCGCGCTGCTCGGCTATGGCGTGTGGACAGCACGCCTTCCGCCGATCGCGCTCGGCGTATTGGCGCTGCTCAGCCTGCTGACTTTCTTCATCTACGGCTTCGACAAGAACGCAGCCGAAACAGGCCGCTGGCGCACCGCGGAGAGCACGCTGCACCTGCTCTCGCTGATCGGGGGTTGGCCGGGCGCCTGGGTCGCGCAGCGGTTGTTCCGCCACAAGGTGCGCAAGGCGAGCTTCATGGCGGGCTACTGGGCCACGGTGCTGGCACACATGGCGGCCGTGGGCGCCTGGGTAGGCAAGCTGCTGCCAGCGGGACTGCTGGCGTTCTGAAACTCAGCGCGGCTTGCGGATGCTGCCGCGCACCGGGCCGGCAGCCTTGCGCGGCGCCGCGGCCGAACCGTTGTCGCGCGGCGGCAGGCCGGTATGCTGCGTGAGGATGCGGCCCTTGGAGGGCTTCACCGGTGCCAGTTTGACCGGCGCGGACTTGTTGACCGCCGGAGCGACGGTCGAGTTCTTGCGGCGCGCGCTGGTGTAGCCGCCATCGGTCAGCGGTTGCCAGGTCGGAATGAGATGGTGCTTGCCGTTGCCGATCAGGTCGGCGCGGCCCATCGCCTTGAGCGCCTCGCGCAGCAGCGGCCAGTTGTTGGCGTCGTGGTAGCGCAGGAAGGCCTTGTGCAGGCGGCGGCGCTTGTCTCCGCGAACGATGTCCACCGTCTCGCTCTCGCGCGTGATCTTGCGCAGCGGGTTGCGGTTGGAGTGGTACATCGCGGTGGCCGTGGCCATCGGGCTCGGATAGAAGGTCTGCACCTGGTCGGCGCGGAAGCCGTTCTTCTTGAGCCAGATCGCGAGGTTCATCATGTCCTCGTCGCTGGTGCCCGGATGCGCGGCGATGAAGTACGGAATGAGGTACTGCTTCTTGCCAGCCTCGGCCGAGTACTTCTCGAACATCTGCTTGAACTTGTCGTAGCTGCCGATGCCGGGCTTCATCATCTTCGTGAGCGGGCCCTGCTCGGTGTGCTCGGGCGCGATCTTGAGATAGCCGCCCACGTGGTGCTGCACCAGTTCCTTCACGTACTCGGGCGACTGCACGGCCAGGTCGTAGCGCAGGCCGGAGCCGATCAGGATCTTCTTGATGCCCTTCAACGCACGCGCTCGGCGGTAGATCTTGATGAGCGGATCGTGATTGGTGTTGAGGTTCTGGCAGATGCCCGGATACACGCAGCTGGGCTTGCGGCAGGCGGCCTCGATCTCGGGCGACTTGCAGCCGATGCGGTACATGTTGGCGGTGGGGCCGCCGAGGTCGGAGATGGTGCCGGTGAAGCCCTTCACCGAGTCGCGGATGGCCTCGACCTCCTTGATGATCGAGTCTTCCGAGCGGCTCTGGATGATGCGGCCCTCGTGCTCGGTGATCGAGCAGAAGGTGCAGCCGCCGAAGCAGCCGCGCATGATGTTCACGCTGAAGCGGATCATTTCCCACGCGGGGATCTTGGTCGCGCCGTCGTGGCTGCCGTTCTCGTCGGCGTAGCGCGGGTGCGGGCTGCGCGCGTAGGGCAGGTCGAACACGTGGTCCATCTCGGCCGTGGTGAGCGG
The DNA here is from genome assembly GCF_056867935.1 of Variovorax sp. TLI9-5A. Lineage (NCBI taxonomy): Bacteria > Pseudomonadati > Pseudomonadota > Betaproteobacteria > Burkholderiales > Comamonadaceae > Variovorax > Variovorax sp. TLI9-5A. The sequence continues at coordinate 4,202,607 of NZ_CP200310.1, forward strand.
AATGGGCGGCGGGTTGATCCACACGTCGCGCGCCGTGGTGCCCTCGCCGTGCGCCTGCACCAGCGCGCGGGCGTTGCCGGGGTTGGTCTCCAGGTGCAGCACGCGGTTGGCGTGCGCGTAGAGCACAGGGTCGCTGCGCACCTGCTCGTAGGCCGGCAGGCGGATCACCGAGCGCTCGCGCGGCGGCACCTTGGTCTTGCCCTTGCCTTGCAGCGCGGGGTTGGGCACGAAGTTCAGCGGCTTGATGGCGAGGTTGACGGCAGTCGAGCCCGCGGCTTCGGCGGCCTTGGCCACCGCCTCGGCCTCGTCTTCCTTCGCGCAGGTGGCGCCGTTGGCCTTCGCCTGGTCGGACACCATCAGGTACGGGTTGACGTGCGCCTCGACGCGGCCGGGTTCGTCGACGCTGGTGGAGTCGATCTCGAACCAGCCCTCGGGGGTTTCACGGCGTACGAAGGCGGTGCCGCGCACGTCGGTGATCTGCTGCACCGGCTCCTTGGCGGCGAGGCGGTGGGCGATCTCGACGATGGCGCGCTCGGCGTTGCCGTACAGCAGCAGGTCGCACTTGGCGTCGACCACGATGGAGCGGCGCACCTTGTCCGACCAGTAGTCGTAGTGGGCGATGCGGCGCAGGCTGCCTTCGATGCCGCCGAGGATGATCGGCACGTCGCTCCAGGCTTCCTTGCAGCGCTGCGAATACACGATGGCCGCGCGGTCGGGGCGCGAACCGCCGACGTCGCCGGGGGTGTAGGCATCGTCGCTGCGGATCTTCCGGTCGGCCGTGTAGCGGTTGATCATCGAATCCATGTTGCCGGCGGTGACGCCGAAGAACAGGTTCGGTTTGCCCAGCGCCTTGAAGGGCTCCGCGCTGTGCCAGTCGGGCTGCGCGATGATGCCCACGCGGAAGCCCTGGGCCTCCAGCATGCGGCCGATCACCGACATGCCGAAGCTGGGGTGGTCGACGTAGGCGTCGCCCGTGACCACGATGATGTCGCAGCTGTCCCAGCCGAGCGCCTCCATTTCCTTGCGCGAGGTCGGCAGGAACTTCGCCGTGCCGAAACGGGCCGCCCAGTACTTGCGGTAGCTGGTCAGCGGCTTGGCGGCACGCGCGAAAAAGGAGACGTCGACGGGGGCGTTCATCGGTGGGATCGGACAGCGCCGGGGCGCCGCCGTTGTGGGCAACCCTAGATTTTAGGGTTTTCCATCATTCTTGTCGCTTCATGACATCCCGGAGCCAAGTTCTCTCGCCAGCCAATTGATTGCCAAAGTCAAGCATATAAATGACAATGGCAACCATGCTAGAGCTTTCACCCCCAATCGACACCGCCGCCGTCAAGGCGATCCGGCAGTTCAACCGCTTCTACACACGCCGCATCGGCGCCCTGGACCCCTACCTCGGCAGCGCCATGTCGCTGACCGACGTGCGCGTGCTCTACGAACTGGCGCACCGCGAAATGGCCGTCGCGAGCGAGATCGGGCGCGACCTCGGGCTCGACGCCGGCTACCTGAGCCGCATCCTCCGCCGCTTCGAGAACGAGGGCTGGCTGGTGCGCGAGCCGCATCCGCGCGATGCGCGCCAGAGCGTGCTGCGCCTGACCGACGCGGGCCATGCCGCGTTCGCGCCGCTGCAGCAGAAATCACGCGAAGAGGCTGCCGCCCTGCTCGCCTCGCTGGCGCCGGCGCAGCGCCAGCAGCTGGTGCGCGCCATGGGCACGGTGCAGTCGCTGCTCGACCCCGAAGCGCCGCCCGCGAAGCCGCAGGCGGCCGTCCTGCGCGGCCCGGCTCCGGGCGACATCGGCTGGGTGGTGCAGCAGCACGGCGAGATCTATGCGCGGGAATACGGCTGGAACAGCACCTTCGAGGCGCTGGTAGCCGGCATCGCGGGCGAGTTCCTGCTCAAGTTCCAGCCCGAATGGGAGCGCTGCTGGATCGCCGAGCTCAACGGCGAGCGTGTGGGCTCGATCTTCGTGGTGCGCAAGTCGGCCACGGTCGCGCAGCTGCGCCTGTTGATCCTCACGCCCGGCGCGCGCGGGCTGGGGCTGGGCGGCAAGCTGGTCGACGAATGCATCGCCTTCGCCCGCCTCAAGGGCTACCGGAAGATGGTGCTGTGGACCAACAGCTGCCTGACGGCCGCTCGCGGCATCTATGCCAGCCGCGGCTTCCAGCTCACAGGTTCCGAGCCGCACGAGGGCTACGGCACCCCGCTCGAGGGCGAGACCTGGGAATTGAAGCTGTAGTGCCAGGAACACCGCGGAACCGGCTTTGCCGGGCCGCTGGTGTTGCCCCCGGCAGGGGGTTGGCGAAGCGACACGAAGTGCGCGCAGCCTGGGGGCGAGCAACAGTTACTGCATGAACCAGCCGTGGCTCACCACGAGCGACTGGCCGGTGAGCGCATTCGTCGGGAAGCCCGCGAACAGCAGCGCCACGCGCGCCACGTCTTCCGTGGTCGTGAACTCGCCGTCGACGGTCTCCTTCAGCATCACATTCTTGATGACTTCCTGCTCCGTGATGCCCAGCGTCTTGGCCTGCTCGGGAATCTGCTTCTCGACGAGCGGCGTGCGTACGAAGCCCGGGCAGATCACGTTGGCTCGCACGCCGTGCTTGGCGCCTTCCTTGGCGACCGTCTTGGCCAGGCCGATGAGTCCGTGCTTGGCCGTCACGTAGGGCGCCTTCAGCAGCGAGGCCTCCTTGGAGTGCACGGAGCCCATGTAGATCACGCTGCCGCCGCGGCCCTGCGCGTACATGTGCTTCAGGCAGGCCTTGGTGGTGAGGAAGGCGCCGTCGAGGTGGATCGCCAGCATCTTCTTCCAGTCGGCGAAGCTGAATTCCTCCACCGGGTGCACGATCTGGATGCCGGCGTTGCTGATGAGGATGTCGATGCCGCCGAAGGCAGCCGCGCCCTCTTCCACCGAGGCGTTGACCTGGTCTTCGTTCGTCACGTCCACGCCCACGCCGATGGCCTGCGCACCCGTGGCCTTGAGCTCGGCCGCGGTGGCGTCGGCCGCTTCCTTGTTGAGGTCGGCAATGATGATCTTCGCGCCTTCCTGCGCGAACAGGATGGCGATTTCCTTGCCGATGCCGCTGGCCGAGCCGGTGATGTAGGCGACCTTGTCCTTGAGTTGCATGGTGATGTTCCTTGAGGGTTGGGGTTGGAAAGCTGGCGGCGTGAAAACCGAAGCCGCCAGCAAGAATCAGGCGAGGTAGTCGTGCTCGACCGTGCCGAGCGCGAGCGTCATGTCGGCGATGTAGTGCACCGCCGACTCGACCTTTCGCACCGGCAGATCGGCCACCGGCGCCAGCGCGTGCGGGTGCAGTTCGAGCGAACCGGGCCCGCCCCACGCGCCGTGCAGCGTCACGTCGACCATGTGATAGCGCACCAGCTCGCAGATGCGGGCCGTTCCGTCGACGTGCGGAATGATCTTGAGCAGGAAGTTCGGCTGCGCGATGCCCGCGAGGATGGGCGCCGGGTCGAGCGTGCGGTGCTTGAAGCCCATGGTGGCCTTGGCCACGCGGACCTTGCCGTAGTCGAGGGTGCCGACGACCACGTCGGTCTCGTAGTCGAGCACCGGCGAGGCCAGCTTCTTCGGAAAGCCCCAGAGCTCGCGCCCGCCGGCAATGGGCGGATGGTCGTTCAGGTACATCGCATGCACGTACGCGCCCTTCTCCACGCCCCTGGCGGTGCGCAGCTGCACCGGAATGACCTGGCCCGACTCGGTGTAGTCGCCGAAGCCGGTGGAATCGGGCATGCGGATGAATTCGTACTTGACCAGCGGCTCGACCACTTCGAGCGGCTCGGGCACCACGGCGCGCAGAGCGTCCATGTCGGTGCGGTACGTGATGATCAGGAACTCGCGCCTGATGAAACGGTAAGGCCCTGGCGGAAAGGCCGGACTGGTCAGCGGCATCGCGAATGCCGTTCGTCGCACGTCTTCAATGTTCATGATGCAAACATTTCCTCCTGGTGAAGCTGGAACGGTGAAGTGACGGCCCAGTCTCGCGCTGGTTTCTTAGCCGGGGCTGAATCGCCGGTCGCCCCTGAAGCTCATCGCGAAAGCCCCGGCCGCTTGACGCGCCCGGAGCCATGCTCGCCGAGGTCGAAGGTGGTCACGCCATTGACCGTGGCGTCGGCGCGCAGCGTCTCCGGATGGGCCAGCGTCACGCGCATGTCGCGCGCGCCGGCTTCCCAATGCTCTTCCACCGCGGCGCGCGAGAACTCGTAGTCCTTCGACTCCAGCTCGTAGGGCTTGTCACGGTAGATCAGGTGGAAGATGTCGATGGGCTCGTGCGTGAGCTGCGACTGCACCTCGTGCACGCTGGGGTCGTTGCGCAGGTTGGCGGGCAGCTTGGAGATCAGGTCGGCAATCGCCTGCTGCAGGTTCATGTTGGCGGCCAGCGCGTCGGTATTCATGCGCGTGCGGCTCGAGTAGGTGATGTCCTTCTGCCGTTCGAGCACGCCCGCCATGGTGCGGGGCATCTCGCCGCGCGCGTTGAACAGGTCGACCTGCAGCACCACCAGCGGCTCGTTGCGTGGATGCATGTCGAGCACGTACTGCAGCGGCGTGTTCGACACGATGCCGCCGTCCCAGTAGTCGTCGCCGTCGATGCTCACCGGCGCGAAGCCCGGCGGCAGCGCGCCGCTGGCCATGATGTGCTCGGGCCCGATGCGCTGGCGCGTGTTGTCGAAGTACACCGAATTGCCGGTGCGCACATTCACCGCGCCCACGCTGAAGCGGGCCTCGCAGGCGTTGATGCGGTCGAAATCGACGAGCCGCTCCAGCGTGGACTTCAGCGGCGAGGTGTCGTAGTAGCTCAGCAGCGGCGCGGCGCCGCCCATCAGGAAGGCCGGCGAGTAGCGCGGCTCGAAGAAGCCCGGAATGCCCACCAGCGAGGCCATCGTGGCGCTGTACTGGTTCTGCGTGGCCCGGTCGCCCAGCCACGAAGGCAGGCGCTGCGAAGGCCCGGAAGACACGAGGTGCCAGAACTCGCGCAGCCGGTCGACGCGCTTTTCCTGGGTGTTGCCCGCGATCAGCGCGGCATTGATGGCGCCGATGGAAACGCCCGCGATCCAGTGCGGCTGCAACTCGGTTTCGCTGAGCGCCGCATACACGCCGGCCTGGTAGGCGCCGAGCGCGCCCCCGCCCTGCAGCACCAGCGCCTTGCGGGCGGTGCGCATGTCCTCGCGGCGCGAGGCGAAGGGGTCAAGGGGCTTCCTGGAAGCGGTGGAGGCGGCACGGGTTTTCTTCTTCGCTGGTGTCGTCGTCATGCGTTCATTTGACACCAGCCCCGAGACACAAACCTGACCAGGGGCTCTTGCCCCTGGAACGATTTCACATCTTCGGCAGCATCTGCCCGCGGATCTCGCCACCGGGGTTGGCGGCCGTGTGGATGTTGGCGTACCACTTGCCCGCCGACAGGTCGGCCGCCTGCGCCGGAGTGAGTGTGGCCTGTCCCTCGATCGGACTCGCCGGGTTGGCAAAGGGCAGCACCACGCCCGCATTGGCTCCCGCCGCGGCCGGGCCGTGGAAGTGCGCCATGGTGGCCGGTCCGCTCAGGCCGGTGTAGGTGATCTTGTACCTGAGCACGTTGGTGTCGCGGTCGAGCCAGGCCTCGGCCATGCCGCTGCCGCGCGTCATGTTGGGCGGGACTTCGCTCGCCGCGTTCATCGCGCCGCTGAAGCTCGCGACGTTCGATTTCGACATCATTCCGCAGCCGGCCAGCGCGGCACTGGCAACGCCAGTGACGAGGGCTGCGCGCAAGAGGGCGCCATATTTGGTCATGAGCTTTATCTCCTGGTTGTGAAAGCGTCCACAGCATAGGCAGCTCGACGGGCGCTTTCCTGTCGGCCATCGCCCCGACTTGGCCCGGCGCACACAACCTGAAAGAGAATGTGTCGATGACTTCATCAGCCCCTGCCGCCCCTGCAGTCCCTTCAGCCCGCGACGTGGTCGGTTTCTGGAGCGAAGCCGGCCCCGAGCGCTGGTTCGCCAAGAACGACGCCTTCGACGCCGACTTCATCTCCCGCTTCGCCGAAGCCCATCAGGCCGCGGCCCGCGGCGAGCTCGACCATTGGGCGGCCGATGCCCAGGGCGCGCTGGCCCTGCTCGTGCTGCTCGACCAGTTCCCGCGCAACGCCTGGCGCGGCAACCCGCACATGCTGGCCACCGATGGCCAGGCACTGGCCGTGGCCAAGCAGGCAGTCGAGGCGGGCTTCGACCGGCAATGCGAGCCCGTGCTGCAACGTTTCTTCTACCTGCCCTTCATGCACTCCGAGGTGCTGGCCGAGCAGGAGCGCTCGGTGGAACTCAACGCCGTGCTCGACGACAACACCCAGCGCTATGCCGTGCTGCACCGCGACATCGTCGCGCGCTTCGGCCGCTTTCCGCACCGCAATCGGATGCTCGGACGCACCAGCACGGCGGAAGAACAGAAGTTCCTGGACGAAGGCGGCTTCGCAGGCTGAGCCGCCAACAAGACAGTGCCGCTCAGTCGTCGTTGTGCGGCAGCGGCACCTCGCGCGTGGGCGACGGGTTCAACTCGGCGATGCCCTTCGCGTCCTTCATCGAACCGTAGGTGCGCGCATAGACCCAGGTGAACTCCGCGCCCAGCAGGAAAATCTGCGCCGAGTAGTACACCCACACCAGCACCACCACCAGCGAGCCCGCCGCGCCGTAGCCCGAGGCCACGCTGCTCTTGCCGATGTACAGGCCGATCAGGTGCTTGCCCACGGTGAAGAGCAGCGCCGTCGCCGCGGCGCCCACCCACACGTCGCGCCACTGCACCTTCACGCGCGGCATGATCTTGTAGATCATCGCGAAGATCACCGTCACCATCGCGAAGCTGAAGACGAAGTTGACGACCTGCGCCGTCGTCTCCCACGCGCCGAACATCGGCGACCACCACTTGCCCAGTGCCGCGAGCGCCGCGCTCGCCACCAGCGACACCATGAGCAGGAAGCCGATGCCCATGATCATGCTGAACGACAGCAGCCGCACCCGCAGCATGTTGAACAGGCCCTTGTTCTTGGTGCGCGCCGGCGCGCGCCAGATGCGGTCGAGCGCATCCTGCAGCTCGCCGAAGACGGTGGTGGCGCCCACCACCAGCAGCCCGATGCCGACCACCGTGGCCACGATGCCCTCGGCCGGCTTGTTGACCGCCTTCAGCATGCCCTGCACCGCCGCCGCGCCCTGCTCGCCCATCAGGCCCGAGAGCTGGGCGAAGATCTCGCCTCGCGCCGCCTCCTGCCCGAAGACCAGGCCCGCCACCGCGATCACGATCAAGAGCAGCGGCGCGATCGAGAACACCGTGTAGTAGGCCAGCGCAGCGCCCATGCTCGGGGCGTAGTCGTTGGACCACGAATTGAAGGCCCGGCGGCAGAGATCGAAGAGCGCGCGCAGTTGCGTGACCATGCTGGAATGTCCTCCGTGAAACGCGTGAAGCAGCCGGATGCCGCGCTGTCGCAGCGGCGCCCGGCAAATCGAATGCCCGCCTACGATAATCGCTCGACATGCAACCGTCTCCCCCCGCAGCCCACCCGCAGTCGCCGCGCGACCTTTTTGTTTCGTTCACCTGGCTCGCGCTGCAGGGCTTCGGCGGAGTTCTCGCCATCGTCCAGCGCGAGATGGTCGAGAAGAAGAAATGGCTCACGCCGGAGCAGTTCCTCGAGGACTGGGCCGTCGCGCAGGTGATGCCGGGGCCCAACGTGATCAACCTCGCGCTGATGATCGGCGACCGCTACTTCGGCCTGCGCGGCGCGCTGGCGGCGGTGGCGGGCATGCTGACCATTCCGCTGGTCGTGATCCTCGCGCTGGCCGTGCTGTACGCGCACTACGCAGGCAACCCGCAGGTGGCGGCCGCGCTGCGGGGCATGGGAGCGGTGTCGGGCGGGCTGATCGCCGCCACCGGCATCAAGCTGGTGCCGCAGCTGCGCAAGCACCCGCTGGGCTTCGCGACCTGCCTGGTCTTCATGGCGGTGGTCTTCGTGGCCATCGCGGTGCTGAAGATTCCCCTGGGCTGGGTGCTGCTGGTGGTCGGCGGTGTGGCCTGCATCTGGACCTGGAAGAGGATCGCCCCATGACCATCGCGATGCAATGGCACGACTGGCTGGCCCTCCTCGGGCAGTACATGCTGCTGTCGCTGCTGTCGATCAGCGGCGCCATCACCACGGTGCCCGACATGCACCGCTACCTCGTCACGCAGCACGGATGGCTCAGCGATGCGCAGTTCAGTTCCTCGGTCGCCATCGCGCAGGCGGCTCCCGGGCCCAACGTGCTGTTCGTGGCGCTGATGGGCTGGAACGTGGGGCTCAACGCGGGCGGCGGCATCGGTGCAGGGCCGCATGCCTGGGTGCTCGGCCTCTTCGGACTGCTGGTCACGATGCTGGGCATCATGCTGCCGAGCACCACCCTCACCTACTTCGCGACCCGCTGGGGCCACCGCAACCGCACGCGCCGCGAGGTTCGCGCCTTCAAGCAAGGCATGGCACCCGTGGTGGTGGGCCTGCTGATCGCCACCGGCTGGGTGCTGGCGGCAGGAAACCATGCCGGCGATGCGCCCGCATGGCACCTGTGGCTGCTGACCGGCGCCGCCGCGCTTATCGTCTGGCGCACGCGCATCCACCTACTCTGGCTGCTCGGCGCCGGCGCGGTGCTGGGCGCCGTGGGCTTCGTCTGACCGTTCTTCCCTCCCTTTATCAGGAACACATCGCCATGTCGCAACTTCGTCCGCTCGGCCGATCCGGCCTCCAGGTTTCCCCGCTCGCCTTCGGCGGCAACGTGTTCGGCTGGACCGTCGACGAGGCAGCCTCCTTCAAGCTGCTCGATGCCTGGCTGGACGCCGGCTTCAACTTCGTCGACACCGCGGACGTGTATTCGGCCTGGGTGCCGGGCCACACCGGCGGCGAGTCCGAGACCATCATCGGCAAGTGGCTCAAGCAAAGTGGCAAGCGCAACCGCGTAGTGCTGGCTACCAAGGTCGGCAAGCCGATGGGCGAAGGCAAGGTGGGCCTCGCGCCCAAGTACATCCGTGAGGCCGTGGAGGCTTCGCTGAAGCGCCTGCAGACGGACTACATCGATCTCTACCAGTCGCACGACGACGACGCCAACACGCCGCTGGAAGAAACGCTCGGCGCCTTCGACAAGCTGATCAAGGAAGGCAAGGTGCGCGCCATCGGCGCGTCGAACTACACCGCGCCGCGCCTGGCCGAGGCGCTCGACGTGTCGGAGCGCCTGGGCATCGCCCGCTACGAGAGTCTGCAGCCGCTGTACAACCTGTACGACCGCGCCGTGTTCGAGGACGCGTTGGAGCCGCTGTGCATCAAGCGCGAGGTGGGCGTGATCAACTTCTACGCGCTGGCCGCCGGCTTTCTCACGGGCAAATACCGCACCGAGGCAGATGCGACCAAGAGTGCGCGCGGCGCCAACACCACCAAGAAATACCTCAACGAGCGCGGCCTGCGCATCCTCGACGCGCTCGACAAGGTGGCCCAGCAGTACAACGCCAAGCCGGGCCAGGTCGCCATCGCATGGCAGATCGCGCGCCCGGGCGTGACGGCGCCGATCGCCAGCGCCACGTCCATCGGCCAGCTGGAGGAGTTGGTCGTCGCGACGCAGCTGAAGCTGGACGCGGGCACCATCGAGATGCTCGACCGCGCCAGCGCCGAAAACGCAGCGCCCGCCGCCTGATGAGCCTCTTCGACACCATCGCCGCGCCCACGCTGGAGCACTTCGCCGACCTGCGCATCGAGGTGGGCACGCCGCAAGTGCTGGGCAACAGCCCGCGCGGATTGCGCCGCGTGGTGCCGATCACCGGCGGCGAAGCCATCGGCCACGGCTGGCGGGCACGCGTGCTGCCGGGCGGCAGCGACTTCCAGCTGATCGTGAGCGACACGCTCTCGGAGCTCGACGCGCGCTACGGCCTGGAGACCGATGCGGGCGACCTGGTCTACGTGCACAACAGCGCAATGCGCAGTGCCTCGCCCGAGGTGATGGCCAGGCTGCTGCGCGGCGAGCCGGTCGACCCGTCGCAGGTGTACTTCCGCTGCAGTCCGCGCTTCGAGACTGCCTCGGCTTCGCTGAAGTGGATCAACGAGCGCATGTTCACCGGAGCCGGCGTGCGCCATCCGGCCGAGGTGGTGATGCGCTTCTTCGCGCTGAACTAGCCGTCGACGGGGTTCAGCGGCGTCGACAGGATGCGCTGGTAGAAGGCCACGTCGAGCCAGCGCCCGAACTTGAAACCCGCCTGACGCACCGTGCCCGAGTGCTCGAAGCCCAGGCGCTCGTGCAGCGCGATGCTGCCCGCGTTGGCGGCGTCGATGGCGCCGACCATCACATGCACGTCGCGCGCCACCGCCTCGGCAATGATTGCTTCCATCAGCGTGCGGCCCAGGCCCTTGCCGCGCTGGGTGCTGTCGACGTAGACCGAGTGCTCCACCGTGTACTTGTAGGCGGGAAAGGCGCGGAAGCTGCCGTAGCTCGCGAAGCCCAGCAGCTTGCCGCTCTCGTCCTCGGCCCCGATCACCGGGAAGCCGTTGGCGCGCTTGGCGGCGAACCACGTGAGCATGTTCTCGGGCGTGCGCGGCTTGTAGTCGTACAGCGCGGTGGAGGTGACGATGGCCTCGTTGAGGATGGCCAGGATCGCGGCGGAGTGGGCTTCTTCGGTGCAGGAGATGAGACGCATGGTGCGGTCCTCGTTCGGGTCGCGTTGAAATTTCGTTCAATATAGGAGAATAATAATCTCATATGAGAAACGATTCATCTCCTGATCCATCCCCTGCCGACGTTTCCGGCCAGAACATCGACCTGCTCATTGCCACCCGGCTGCTGGCCCTGCGCCAGTCGCAGGGGCTGAGCCTCGCGGACCTGGCCGAACGCTCGGGCGTGAGCAAGGCCATGATTTCCAAGGTGGAGCGCGCCCAGAGCAGCCCCACCGCCGTGCTGCTGGGCAAGCTGGCCGCCGGGCTGGGCGTGCCGCTGGCGCAGCTGCTTACCGAGGAGAAGGGGCAGCCGAAGCGGCTGCGCACGCGCGCCGAGCAGGAGGTGTGGCGCGACCCTCAGGCCGGCTACCTGCGGCGACAGGTAGCCGAGCGCCAGGCGGGCAACGGCGTCGAGATGGTCGAGATCGAACTGCCGCGCTCGGCGCAGGTCGACTACCCGCGTTGGAGCGGCAAGCCGTACCGGCAGTGCCTGTGGATGCTCGAAGGCGAACTGCGGGTGGACTACGGCGACGAGCGCTTCGAGCTCGCGCCGGGCGACTGCCTGGACTTCGGCGTGGACCGGCCGCTGGTCTTCAAGGCGCTGGGGCGCGGCGCCTGCCGCTATCTGCTGGTGACAAGCCCTGAGTAGGCCGCACGAGCAAGGGAACGTCGTACCCACGAGGTAGGCACGCTCCCACATGCACATCCGGCGCTTGCCGGTGCTGCGGGCAGCCTCGCCCTGAATACTGCAAGGCATCCAGACTTCCGGAGGAACGACGATGTCATTCGCGCTCTACATGATCGGTTTCCTGATTTTCCTGGCCGGCGTCGCATGGGGCGCCTCGGTGGCCGGCGTGCCCACGCTCTACATCGGCATCGGCGCGGTGATCCTGCTGGGCATCGGCATCTTCAGTGCGGTGGGCCGAACGCGCGGCAAGGACCCCTCCTGAGTTCACGCGGGCTTCACGCCGCCCGCACAGAGGGTCGCTAACTTCGCAGCGCGCATCGCGGCACGCGGTGCGCATTGCTTCAAGTCAGCGGCCCCATGCATACATCACCAAGCTTCTTCTCCCCGCTTCTCCCCTCCGCCTCCTCGACGGCCCCCGCTCCGGCCCCTTCGGCCGGCAGCGGCATGGGCAACATCAAGGTCGACCTGCTCGTCGTCGGCGCGAGCTTCGCGGGCCTCGCCTGCGCCCGTGCTGCGGCGCTCGCGGGCCTCAGCGTGATGGTGCTGGAGAAGAAGGCCGCCGCCGGCGCCAAGCTGCACACCACCGGCATCATCGTCAAGGACGCGGTCGACAGCGTGCCCTGGCTGGCCGAGGTGCCGCCCGCGCTGGTGCGACGCATCGAGGGCGTGCGACTCTATGCCCCCGACATGCACCACGTCGACCTGCACGCGCCGGGCTACTGGTTCTGGGCCACCGATGCGCCCGCCCTGCTCGACTGGATGGTGGACTCGGCCCGGGCCTGCGGCGTCGACGTGCAACTCGGCACGCTGTTCGAGCAGGCGCTGTGGCTCAACGGCCGCTGGGAAGTGCCGCTGACGCACGGCCCCTGCATCACGGCCACGTATCTCGTCGGCGCCGACGGCCCGCACTCGCGCGTCGCCAAGGCGCTGGGCCTGTCGCGCAACACGCGCTTTCTCTACGGCGTGGAGCACGAATACCAGGGCGCGAAGATGGCGCCCGACCTGCTGCATTGCTTCATCGATCGCAAGCTGGCGCCCGGCTACATCGGCTGGGCGCTCGAAGGCGTGGGCGTGAGCCAGATCGGGCTGGCGCGCCGCGTGGGGCACGGCGATGCGGGCGCGCTGAAGCTCGATCCGCTGCTGCGCAAGATCGCCCCGGTAGTCACGCCCGGCGATGCGCCGCCGGTCGCGGTGCGCGCGGGGATGATCCCCTGCGGCGGCGTGCTGCCGGTGGTTGCGCGCGAACGGGCGCTGCTGGTGGGTGACGCGGCGGGCATGGTGTCGCCGGTGACCGCAGGCGGCATCCACACCGCCCTGCTGCACGGCCAGCGCGCGGGCGAGGCGGTGGCACGCTTCATTCGCGGCGAAGTGGGCGACCCGGCCATCTGGTTCGTCCGCGGCTACCCGGGCTTCAGGCTCAAGCGCGCGCTGCGCTGGGCCTTCGACCACTTCCAGAACGACTGGATGTTCAACCGCCTGCTGGGCACGCCGCAGATGCGGCGGGTCGCGGAACTCGTCTACTTCCACCGCAAGGGTGGATCGCTGCCGAAGGTCTAGCCGCCGCGCTGCCGCATTGCCTCGTAGAGGCACACGCCGCTGGCCACCGAGACGTTCAGGCTCTCGACCGCGCCGGCCATCGGGATACTCACCAGTTCGTCGCAGGTCTTGCGCGTGAGCTGGCGCATGCCCTCGCCCTCGGCGCCCAGCACCAGCGCCAGCGGACGCTTGAAGTCGCTCTGGTAGATGGTGCCGGGCGCGTCGTCGCTGGTGCCCACGCACCAGATGTTGCGCTCCTTGAGCTCGTTCAGCGTGCGCGCGAGGTTGGTGACCATGAAGTACGGCACCGTCTCGGCCGCACCGCTCGCCACCTTGGCGACGGTGGCGTTGATGCCGGCCGCATGGTCCTTGGGCGCGATAACCGCGTGCGCGCCGGCACCGTCGGCCACGCGCAGGCAGGCGCCAAGGTTGTGCGGGTCGGTCACGCCGTCGAGCACCAGCAGCAGCGGCACGGTGCCGGCCTCTTCGAGGCCTTCGAGCAGTTCGTCGAGGGAGCGGACCTGGGCCACGGGCTCGACCCGCGCCGCCACGCCCTGGTGGCCGTGGCTGCCGCTGAGCTTGGAAAGCCGCGCGCCGTCAGCCTCGATGAGCCGTACGCCGCTTTCCTGCGCGCGGGCGAGGAACTGTTTCATGCGCGCATCGCGCCGGCTGGCGTCGAACAGCACTTCGAGCACCGACTTCGGCGCGGTCTTGAGGCGCACGCCCACGGCATGGAAGCCGAAGATCACTTTGGGGGAAGACATCCGTGGATTATCCCTGCCCCCTCGGGGCCGCCCCCGCCCCGTGCTCAGGCCAGCGGCAGGCCGCTGAGCGCACGGGTGCGCTCGTCGTGCAGCTCCTGCACCGCCAGTGCGCTCGGATGCACCTTCGCGGCGTTGCCCACGCTCTCCAGGTACTGGCAGGCGGCGTGGCCCTCGGCGGCCTTTTCGTAGCGGGCGATCCAGGCGTCGCGCGCGGGCAGCTTGTCGGGCGACACGGGCCACACGCCTGGACGGGGCCGCATGTGGTCGCCGATGCCGACGCGCCAAGGCTTGGCGCTCACGCGGGCGCGAAAACAGTTCTGGTTGCGGCACATGCGCGCGTAGACCTTGTCGACGCCCAGCGCATGGAAGCAATCGGCCACGGCCGTATCGGAGGGGTTGAACACGTCGTGCATCGCCAGCAGGCGGAAGCCGGCCGGCGTGCGGTAGATGCGCAGGTTCCAGTCGGGATGCTGCTGCATGAAGCGCGCGATGCGCTCCGCGGCCCGCTTCTCGGGCGCGGGGTTACCGCTGTGCTCGCCGCGCTTCTTGCGCTGGCCGATGACCCAGGCCACGACGAACACCACGATGCCCGCGACCAGCCCGCCCAGCCAGGTTCTGGCGGCCCAGCCTCCGACCACGCCCGCGATCAGCGCCGGCACCAGCGCGAAGCCGAACACGCTGCCGCGCAGGGGCTCCTCGAAGTCGATGTCGACGAACAGCACGTCGGGCGTGTTGAGGCAGCGCGCGCCGTAGGTGTTGCGGGTGACGACGGTGTCGCCGTGCCGTTCGACGATCTCCTCGCGGATCGGCACGCCCTCGGCACCGTTGTAGGCCAGCTTGCGCTCGCGGCGCTCGAGCTTTTCGCCCTTGTGGGCGATGCGATCGAAAGCGTCGCGGGTGCGCTGGTCGGCATGCGCCTGCGCGGCCACGGGGCTCTCGTCGGACCAGCCGTAGCGGCGCACGGTGATCTGCTTGCCGGCCACGCGCTCCTGGATGCGGCCTTCGGCCCAGAACTGGGGAACGATCATCGGTTTTCTTTGTTTTGCCTTGTCTTGTCTTTTCCTGGCTTACGCCTTCTGCCCGAACAGCAGCCAGACCAGGACCGCCGCCAGCAGGATGGTGAGCGCCGGCAGCCACTTGTAGCCGGCGCCGTGCACGCGGCCCGGCGCGTCCATCGGGCGGCGGGGCATATGCCGGGTCAGGGGGCCGAAGCCGCCCAGGGTGGGGTCGTCATGGTTGTCGACCAGCCGCTTGGCAGCCGCCAGGCTCAGCCCGGTGGCCTCGCGCGTAAGGCGTATGGCCTCGATCTTGTTGCCTTGCGCCAGCGCCGTGAGCGCGGTGGAGGGCATCGATGCGAAGCCGCGATCCTGCCTTGCCGCTGCCGGTACGCAGCGCCCGCCCGCGCCGTTGTCGCTGTCGTCGTCTCCCGCATCCTGCCGATCGGCGAAACGATCGACGGCTTCCTTGGCCGACTTGAGGTCCATGCCCGTGCGGTGGCGCACGATCTTGATGGCCTCGATCACCCTTCCCCGCTGAAGCGCCAGGACGGCGTCGGGCGGAAGTTCCTCCATGAACATCTCCTCGAATGTGGCTTGCTATTCATTTGGTAGCTTATTGCTCTTGTCAGGCGGGCGCCAGAGCCACTTTTTCATTAAGCGCGACACGTCCGGCCTCGATGGTGATGCGTCGTTCGCAACGCGCCGCGATGCCACGGTCATGGGTGACGAGCACGAGCGTGGTGCCGAGCTCGCGGTTGAGGTCGAACATCAGCTGCATGACCTGCTCGCCGGTGGCGAAGTCGAGGCTGCCGGTGGGCTCGTCGGCCAGCAGCAGCGCGGGCTGCACGACGAAGGCGCGGGCCAGCGCAACGCGCTGCTGCTCGCCGCCCGAAAGCACCTTCGGATAGTGGCCCAGCCGCTGGCCGAGGCCGACGCGGCCGAGCATTTCGGTGGCAGCCTTGCGTGCGTCCTTGCGGTTGGCCAGCTCCAGCGGGAGCATCACGTTCTCCAGCGCGCTCAGGTTGCCCAGCAACTGGAAGCTCTGGAACACGAAACCCACGCGCTGTGCGCGAACGGCGGCGCGCTCGTCCTCGTCGATGGCGAAGATGTCCTGCCCCGCGAGCCTCACCGTACCGCGCGTCGGCGTATCCAGCCCCGCGATGATCGACAGCAGCGTGCTCTTTCCGGAACCCGAGGCGCCGACGATGGCGGCGGTTTCCCGCGCGCCGAGGGTGAAATCGATGTCCTGCAGAATGTCCAGCGTGCCGGTCGAATCGGTGACGGACTTGAACACATGCTCGACGGCGACAATGGCATCAGACGGGGGTTGGGACATGGAAAGGCTCTGGTTTTGAATCGACGTGACTTTATCTTGACCACCACCGCGCTCGGCAGCGCGGGGATATCGGCAATTTGGGCGACCGCGGCGCAAGCCCAGGCTCCGGCTTCGGGCAAGCCGGTGATCCTGGTGCTCGGCGATTCGCTGAGCGCAGAGTACGGCCTCAAGCGCGGCGAAGGCTGGGTACCCTTGCTCGAAAAAAGGCTTGCGCAGCAGAAGATCGCCGCCACCGTGGTCAACGCCAGCATCAGCGGCGACACCAGCTCCGGCGGACGCGCCCGCTTCGCGCCGCTGCTCGCCCAGCACAAGCCCAGCCTGGTGGTGCTCGAACTCGGCGCCAACGACGCGCTGCGCGGCCTGCCTCTCGCGGACACCGAAAGCAACCTTATGCAGATCACCAAGGCCGCGCAGGCCGCGGGCGCGAAGGTGCTGATCGTCGGCATCCAGGTGCCGCCCAACTATGGCGGCGACTACACGCGGCGCTTCGAGGCGGTGTTCTCCAAGGTGGCCGGCGCGACCAAGTCGGCGCTCGTGCCCTTCCTGCTCAAGGGCGTGGCGGATGCGCCGGACGCGCTCTCGCTGTTCCAGGCCGACCGCATCCACCCGACGGCGGCCGCGCAGCCCCAGCTGCTGGACAACGTCTGGGCCGAGCTGCGCAAGCTCCTGCCCAAGCAATGAAAAAAGCCGCCGCGGGCATCAGCCCGCGGCGGCTTTTCTTGATGGATTGGCAAGCCCGAAAGCGGATCAGCCGTTCTTGGTGGGCAACTCCGGCACCGTGGGTGGATCGTGCTCGAGCGAAGCCACGTCGGTTTCAGGATCTCCGGGAGCCAGCCCGTCGCTGCTCGGATTGAGCTTGCGGTTTGCCTTCTCGCGAAGCTTCTCTTCCTTCTTCTTCTTCTTGGCCAGCTCCTTCTGTCGCTTTTCGTAGCCGTAATTGGGTGTTGCCACTGCTTCTCCTTGAGGCAAGGCAGTCGGGCTGACTGCCGTGGCCTACTGTAAGCGATAACGGTGCAGTCTCAAGGAGGTACCCCATGACGCGCCCGAGGCGACAGGTGCGGGCGAAAGGATGCGATTTCTTACATCCGCGCCAGCGCCTGCTGAAGGTCGGCGCGCAGGTCTTCCACGTCTTCGAGGCCGATGGAAAAACGCACGAGCGTGCCCTTGTAAGGCCAGCGCGCCACGCTGGCGTCGCGCATCAGGCCGATGTCGTAGGGCACCACGAGGCTGATCGGCCCACCCCACGAGTAGCCGAGCCGGAAGAGCTGCAGGCTGTCGCAGAAGCGGTCGACCTGCTCGGTGCTGTAGCGCTCGTCGAACACCACCGAGAACAGGCCGGCGGCCAGGTTGGTTTCGCCGCACAGCGCGCGCCAGTGGGCGTGGCCGGGCGAATCTTCCAGCGCGGGGTGCAGCACCTGTGCGATCTCTTCGCAGCCGTTGAGCCAGCCGGCCAGTTCGCGCGCCGCGCGGTCGTGCGCCGCATAGCGCAGCGCGATGCTGGGCAGCGAGCGCAGCAGCGTCTCGACGTCACCCACGCCGATGCCGAAGCCCATGCGCATGTGCGTGAGCTTGAGTGCGCGGTGCAGGCGCTCGTCGCGCGTGGTCACGCTGCCCATGAGCACATCGCCGCCGCCGCTGGGGTACTTGGTGAGGGCGTGCACCGAGATGTCGACGCCCTGCCCGCTTCCGTTGAAATCGAAGGGCGCGAAAGCCAGGCCCGCGCCCCAGGTGTTGTCGAGCACGGTCATCACGCCGCGCGCGCGGCAGATGTTGACGAGCGCGGGCAGGTCGGGAAACTCCATGGTCACCGAGCCCGCCGCCTCCACCCACACCAGCCGCGTGCGCTCCGAGAGCTTGGCCGCAAGGTCGGCCGGATTCATCGCGTCGTACATGCGGTGCGTGATGCCGAAGTTCGCCAGTTCGCCGGTGGCCAGCGCCTTGTTCGGGCCGTAGGCGTTGTCGGGAATCAGCACCTCGTCGCCGGTCTTCAGGAAGGCGAACGAGACCAGCGAGATCGCCGCCAGACCGCTGGGCACGAGCAGGCATTCGGTGCCGCCTTCGAGCGTGGCCAGGCGCTCTTCCAGCGTGAAGGTGGTGGGCGTGCCGTGCAGGCCGTAGGTGTAGCCGGCCTTGGTGCGCCAGTCGCGCGCGCGCATCGCGGCGACGTCGGCGAAGAACACGGTGGATGCCTTGAACACGCCGGGCTGCGGCGCGGCGAAGGTGGCGGGCGGAACGTAGGGGTGGTGGATCAGGGTCGTGGAAGGCTTGCTCATGGGTGCATGCTAGCGCGACCCGCCCCGGGGGCCCTCGGGGGCTTTTCCTGCGGACGTTCCATCGCACAATGCGCGGACCGGCCGGAGTCCCATGTCGTCCCCGTTCCATGGAAGAAGCCCGAGACAGTGCAGCTGACGCGCCTTGCCCCTCCCCACCTGCGGCCCTTCGTGCGGCTGATGTGGGCTTCGTCGCCTGAAGGCACTCCTGATGAGCAGCCGGGCGCGCGCGAGCATGTTCTGCCCACGGGCGGCATGCACCTGGTCTTCAGGCTCTCGGGGCCGTCGTTGCGCCTCTTCCGCGACGATGCCGATGCACAGGGGTTCACGGTGGGCTACGCGATGGTGGGAGGAACCCGCTCGGCCTTCTTCGTGCGCGACGTGTCGGTGACGACGCGCTCGGTCGGCGTCATGCTGCAGCCGGGAGCGGCCCGGGCCTTGTTCGGCGCGCCCGAAGACGCCCTGGCCGAGCGGCACACGCCGCTAGAAGCGCTCTGGGGCACGGACGCGAACTTCGCGCTCGAACAACTGCACGGCACCGATTCGCTGCAGCGGCAGCTCGCCATCGTCGTTGCGCTCCTCGAAGCGCGCCTTGCCTCGTCTTCGATGCGCGGACTGCACCCCGCGGTGGCGCAGGCATTGGCCCGCATGTCCGGCGCGAGTGTCAACGACGACGACGGACAGGCCGGCGCCATCGGCCAGCTCGTCAAGCAAAGCGGCTACAGCCACCGACGCTTCATCGCGCTCTTTCGCGGCATGACCGGCCTGGCGCCCAAGCAGTACGCGCGCATGCTGCGCTTCGATCATGTGCTCGGGCAGTTCGCCATCCAGCCTGACCGCCCCTGGGTCGAGCTGGCGCTGGAGGCCGGCTACAGCGATCAGGCGCATTTCAACCGCGACTTCCAGGCCGTTGCCGGCATGTCGCCGCAGGCCTACCGGCGAGCGGCGCCGGCTTCTTCGAGGCATGTGCGTATCTGAGCGCCGGGCCGGGTGCCGCGGAGCAGGTCAAATTTGTTCAAGACGACGCGAGCGGCGAGCACCAGAATCGCGCCCATCACAACCCGAAGGGACAACCAGGCCATGGCCATCCACGAACTGTTTCCGTACCTCTGCGTCCACGATGCCGGCGCAGCCATCGAGTTCTATTGCAAGGTCTTCGAGGTGAAGGAGATCTTTCGCCTGACCGAGCCCAGCGGGCGCATCGGCCATGCGGAGCTGGACTTCCACAACGGCGCGATCCTGATGATTTCGGACGAGTTCGCCGAGTTCAACATCCACAGCGCGAAGACGCTGGGCGGCACGGCCGTCACGCTGCACCTGCATGTGGACGACGCCGATGCCGTGGTGGCGCGCGCCGTCGAGGCCGGCGCCACGCTCGACATGGCACCGCAGGATCAGTTCTACGGGGAACGCTCAGGCGTCTTTCGCGACCCCTTCGGCCATCGCTGGAACGTGGGGCACAGCATCGAGAAGCTGACGCCGGAGGAAATGCAGCGGCGCTACACCGCGATGCTCACCGACGCCGGGCAGTAGGCCGGCGCCGGCGGTCTGTTCAGATCAGACCGACCACTTCTCGAGCAGCTTCTCGGCGCCCATGGAGTCGTAGCCTTCGAAGGGCTGATGGATCCACGGGTTGGTGGCCAGGAATTCCACCTGGTAGTCGGGCGTGAAGGTGGACAGCGCCTTGGTCCAGATCACGGCGCTGCGCAGCTCGGTGATGGGTGGATAGTTGTTGCGCAGCATGTCCATCACCGCGTGCAGCGTATGGCCCGAGTCGGCCAGGTCGTCCACCAGCAGCACCTTGCCGGCGATCTCGCCTTTGGGCGTGGTGATGTAGCGGGCGATGTCGAGATGGCCCTGCACCGTGCCGGCGTCGGCGCGGTACGAGCTGGTCGACATGATCGCCAGCGGCTTGTCGAAGATGCGCGAGAGCACGTCGCCCGGGCGCATGCCGCCGCGCGCCAGGCACAGGATGGTGTCGAACTGCCAGCCCGACTGGTGCACCTTGATCGCGAGCTTCTCGATCAGGTTGTGGTACTCGTCGTAGCTGACGTAGAGATGCTTGCCGTCTTCGGTCAACATGGTTCTTCTTTTCCTCTGTTTTCAGTCGGCCAGGTAGGGGTGGCGCATCATGATCGTGTGGTCGCGATCGGGACTGGTCGACACCATGTGGATCGGCACGCCCGTGACCTGCTCGATGCGCTGCAGGTACAGCCGCGCGTTGATCGGCAGCTTGTCGTACTGCGTGACGCCGACCGTGCTTTCGCTCCAGCCTTCAAGGGTCTCGTAGATCGGCGTGCAGCGCTCGATCTCGTCAGCGCCCATGGGAAGGATGTCGGTGGTTTCGCCGTCGAGCTCGTAGCCGGTGCACAGCTCGAGCTTTTCGAGGCCGTCCAGCACGTCGAGCTTGGTGATGCACAGGCCCGACAGGCCGTTGACCTGCGCCGAGCGCTTGAGCAGCGCGGCGTCGAACCAGCCGCAGCGGCGGCTGCGGCCGGTGGTCACGCCCTTTTCGGCGCCCACGGTGCTCATGTGATAGCCGGGCGTGCCGGGCGTGGCCCAGTCGAGTTCGGTGGGGAACGGACCGCCGCCCACGCGCGTGCAGTAGGCCTTGGTAATGCCCAGGATGTAGTGCAGCATGCCCGGGCCCACGCCCGAACCGGCGGCGGCATTGCCGGCCACGCAGTTGCTGGAGGTGACGTACGGGTAGGTGCCGTGGTCCACGTCCAGCAGCGTGCCCTGCGCGCCTTCGAACAGCAGGTTGGCGCCGTCGCGGTTGGCGTCGTTCAGCTCGCGCGAAACGTCGGCCATCATGGGCTTGAGCAGCTCGGCGTGCTTCATCGCCTCGTTGAAGACTTCGTCGAAGTCGATGGCGGGCGCGCCCAGCACCTGGGTCAGCACGTGGTTGTGCAGCTCGAGCAGCACGCGCAGCTTGGCGGCGAAGCGCTCGGGGTGCTTCAGGTCCTGCACGCGCAGTGCGCGGCGGGCGATCTTGTCCTCGTAGGCCGGGCCGATGCCGCGGCCGGTGGTGCCGATCTTCTCGATGCCGCCCTTTTCGCGGTAGGCCTCGCGCGCGATGTCCAGCGCGGCGTGGAACGGCAGGATCAGCGGGCAGGCCTCGCTGATGCGCAGGCGCGAACGGACTTCGACGCCGGCCTTCTCCAGCCCCTCGATTTCCTCGAAGAGCTTGGCGGCCGACAGCACCACGCCGTTGCCGATGTAGCACTTGACGCCGGGCCGCATGATGCCGCTCGGGATCAGGTGCAACGCGGTTTTCACCCCGTTGATGACCAGCGTGTGGCCCGCGTTGTGGCCGCCCTGGAAGCGGACCACGCCCTGGGCGCTTTCCGTCAGCCAGTCGACCAGCTTGCCTTTGCCCTCGTCGCCCCACTGGGTGCCGACGACGACCACGTTTCTTCCGGTGGTTACGCTCATGCTCGTTCCATTACTTCAAAAAATCAGATCGCTCGGACACTCCACTGGCCGGCTTGCTCGACGAGCTCGCGGTCGCAGTGGAATTCATCGATTTCGCTGCCATGGCCCGGCAGCACGCAGACTACCGTTTCACCGGACTTGCGCAATTGGGCAATGGCCTGACGCAGGCCGGCCGCATCGCTCCATGGTGCGCGGATGGCGGCACGCAGCGGACGGGCCGGCAGCACGCCGACCAGTTCACGCACGTCGAGGCTGAAGCCGACGGCCGGGCGGTTGCGGCCGAACACGGCGCCCACCTCGTCGTAGCGGCCGCCGCGCACCAGCGAATCGGCCGCGCCGGGCACGTAGATGCCGAAGCGCATGCCGCTGTAGTACGCATAGCCGCGCAGGTCGGCCAGGTCGAAGCTGATCTGGCGCCCCGCCACGCCTTGCAAGCCAGCGGCGAGTTGCTTCAGGTCGGCCAGCGCAGCGGCAACGGCGGGCGTGCCCTTCAGGGCCTTGGCGGCCTCGTCGAGCACCGCTTCGTCGCCGTAGAGCTGGATCAGCGCGCGCAGGCCGTCGCGCGAGGCGGCGGGGAAGCTCTTGGTGAGCGATTCGAGTTCGCTGGCATCCTTGGCGGCCAGCGCGGCGTGCACCAGGGCCAGGGTGGCGCCTTCGACCGGCACGCCGGCGAACAGGGCACGCACGATGCGGGCATCCGCCAGGTCGACGATCACGCCCTCGCGCAGGCCGGCGGCGTCGAGGCAGTCGAGCGCCAGCAGCAGGGTTTCGGTGTCGGCCTCGAGGCCGGCGTGGCCGTAGATCTCGGCACCGAACTGCAGCGGCTCACGGGTGGCATGCGGCCGGTCGGGGCGGGTATGGAGCACCGGGCCGCAGTAGCACAGGCGGGCCACGCCGTCGCGGTTCAGCAGGTGGGCATCGATGCGCGCCACCTGGGGGGTGGTGTCGGCACGAAGGCCCATGCTGCGGCCGGAAAGCTGGTCGACGAGCTTGAAGGTCTGGAGGTCGAGCGCCTCGCCGGTGCCCGAAAGCAGCGACTCCAGGTGCTCGAGCAGCGGCGGCATCACCAGCTCGTAGCCATAGCCACGGGCGGTATCGAGCAGCTGGCGTCGAAGTTCTTCGATGTGGCGCGCCTCGGAGGGCAGCACATCGGCAATGTGATCCGGGAGGACCCAGGCGGACATGGGGATCGGGGGCGTGGTTAAAACGGGATTCTACCGGCACCGGGCTCCCGGTCCCGCGCGGGCGTCAATCGGCAGGCCGGCCTAGGCCAGGATCCAGAGCAGAACCAGACCCAGGAGGATGCTGCAGAGCCCGAAGAAGCGAAGCTGGCCATCGCGCAGCTGCATGAGCTGCCCGAAGCCGCGCCGCCACCCTCCCGGCGACACGAAAGGCAGGATGCCCTCGATCACCAGGACGAGCGCCAGCGCGCTCCAGAAAGTGTCGGCGCTCACGGCTCCAGAAGACGGCTGCAGCCGGAAGTCATCAACGGCGAGGTGCGTTGGTGGTCGAGCCCGAGCCGTGCATGGCGCGGAAGAAGTCCGACGACGGATCGAGCACCATCACGTCGCTCTTCTTGTTGAAGCTCTGCTTGTAGGCCTCGAGGCTTCGGTAGAACTGGGCGAACTGCGGGTCGCGCCCGAATGCCTCGCTGTAGGTGGCGGCGGCCTGGGCATCGCCCTCGCCCTTGATCTTCTGGGCATCGCGGTAGGCGTTCGCCACGATCACTTCGCGCTGGCGGTCGGCGTCGGCGCGGATCTTCTCGCCCTCGGCCGTACCGGTGGAACGCAGCTCGTTGGCCACGCGCTTGCGCTCGGCCTCCATGCGGCGATAGACCGACTCGGTGATGGCTTCCACGTAGTCGACGCGGGTGATGCGCACGTCCACCACGTCCACGCCCCAGGGCTTGGCGCCCTTCACCACCGACAGCACCTCGCGCTGCACGTCGGCCATCAGGGCCTCGCGGCGCACCGAGATCAGGTCGCGCACTGTGCGCTTGTTGATGTTTTCCTGGAAGGCGTTGCGCACCACGCGGTTGAGCTGCATGGCGCCCGCGTTCTCGTCGAGGCCGACGTTGCGGATATAGGCCTGCGGGTCGCTGATACGCCAGCGCACGTACCAGTCGATCACCACGCGCTGCTTCTCGGCGGTAAGCATGGGTTCGGTGTCTACGCTGGAGAGCGTCAGAAGGCGCTTGTCGATGTACGACACGTTCTGGAACGGGGGCGGCAGCTTGAAGTTGAGGCCGGGCTCGGTGATGACCTGCTTGATCTGGCCGAGTGCGTAGACCACGCCGAACTGGCGCTGGTCGACCACGAAGAGGGTCGAGCTTGCCAGCACGAGCAGCACGAGGATCGAGGTAGCGATGAATCCGATTCTGTTCATGTTCTTCCGGGCCTTTCTCAACGCACGTCGCGGTCACGCGAGCGGCCGTCGCGGCCACGCACGTCGTTCGTGGCGGGAGCCACCGGGATGACCGAGGACTGTGCCGGCGCGGTGCCGGCGACGCTGGGGCTGGCCGCGTCGACCGGCGTGGTCGTGTTGCCGCTGCCGCTGAGCTGCATGAGCTTGTCGAGCGGCAGGTACAGCAGGTTCGAACCCTGCTTGCTGTCGACCAGCACCTTGGTGGTGCTGGAGTAGATCTGCTGCATCGCGTCGGTGTACATGCGATCGCGCGTCACCTGCGGGGCTTTCTGGTACTCCGACAGCACCGAGCTGAAGCGCCCTGCATCACCCTGTGCCTGCGCCACGATCCGCGCCTTGTAGGCCTCGGACTCTTCCTTCAGGCGCGAAGCCGTACCGGTGGCCAGAGGCACCACGTTGTTGGCGTAGGCCTGCGCATCGTTCTTGGTGCGCTCACGCTCCTGGCCGGCCTTGAGCACGTCGTCGAAGGCGGCCTGCACCTGCTCGGGCGGACGCACGCCGCCCTGCTGCAGGTTGATGCCGACGACTTCGACGCCGATCTTGTAGCGGTCGAGGATGGTCTGCATCAGCGCGCGAACGCGCGGCGCGATCTGGTCGCGCTCTTCGGCGAGCGCGGCGTCCATCTTCATCTTGCCCACCACTTCGCGCACGGAGGTCTCGGCCACCTGCACGACGGTGTCGGCGGGCGCCTTGCTCTCGTAGAGCCAGGCGCGCGGGTCGCTCAGGCGGTACTGCACGGCGAACTTGATCTCGACGATGTTCTCGTCTTCCGTCAGCATGGCCGACTCGCGCAGGCCCGTGGAACGCACGATGGCGTCGCGGCCCACGTCGGCTGAGCGGATCTGCGTGGTCACCACGACTTCGTGGCGCTGGATGGGGTACGGCAGGCGCCAGTTGAAGCCCGCGCCCACGGTGCTCTTGTAGCTGCCGAACTGGGTGATGACGGCCTGCTGGCCTTCGTTCACGATGAAGAAGCCGGTGCCGAGCCAGATCAGGACCGCCACGCCGGCCACGAGGCCGATGCCGAAGCCGGCGTTCTTCATGTCGGGCTTGTAACCGTTGCCGCCGCCGCTGCCACCGCCGTTCGGGCGATTGCCGCCGCCCTTGCCGCCGAAGAAACCACCGAGCTTGCGGTTGAGGTCGCGCCAGAGCTCATCAAGGTCGGGCGGGCCTTGGTTCGGGCCTTGTCCACGGGGACGGTTGTCATTGCTGTTGTTGCCCTGGGGCGGGGGCGTGGGGCCGCCGGGGGGATTGGCATCGGGGGGGCGGTTGCCGGCCGGGCGGTCGCCGTTGGAGGAAGACGGCTCGTCGCCGCGCCCCCATCGGCCGTCGTTCAGGTTGAACATGCCCAGAAACCCTCTCCGCGCTGGCTTTGAATTCATTCGCTTCGTTCTCTTGTCAGTGGCGGGATTGTGCCCAATCCATCGGTGGCATCGTGCAATTCAGCGTCTGCCGCAGGGGTCATCGTATCGGCTGCGGAGCCCGACTGCCGGGCGAGTTCGGCACGCAGCAGCGGCACGCCCTCGCCGGTCTTCGCGCTGAGGAAGATGCGGGGAACCTGCACGCCGTCGATTTCCATCTCGTCCTGCAGATGCAGCGGATGCTGCGTGCTTTCAAGGGCATCGAGCTTGTTGAAGACCAGAAGCTGCGGCACGGTGTCCGCGCCAATCTCGCGCAGCACCGACTGCACCTCGGCCATCTGCTCGGGATAGTGCGGGTTGGAGGCGTCGACCAGGTGCAGCAGCAGGTCGGCATCGACCGCCTCCTGCAGCGTGGCCTTGAAGGCATCGACCAACCCGTGCGGCAGGTCGCGGATGAAACCCACCGTGTCGGAGATCGACACCTGCCGCCGTGCATCGCCCAGGTAGAGATGGCGCGTGGTGGTGTCGAGGGTGGCGAACAGCTGGTCGGCCGCGTAGGCGCGCGCCTTGACCAGCGCATTGAAAAGCGACGACTTGCCCGCGTTGGTGTAGCCCACCAGCGAGATGTTGAAGGTCTCACGACGCTCACGTTGGCGGCGCTGCGTGCCGCGCTGCTTCTGCACCTTGGCGAGGCGCTCGCGCGTGCGCTTGATCGACTCGCTGATCATCCGGCGGTCGAGTTCGATCTGCTTTTCGCCCGGGCCGCCGCGCACACCCGCGCCACCGGTCTGGCGCTCGAGGTGGGACCAGCGACGCACCAGGCGCGTGCTGAGATACTGCAGGCGAGCGAGCTCGACCTGCAGCTTGCCTTCGTGCGAACGCGCGCGCTGGGCGAAGATTTCGAGAATGAGGAAGGTGCGGTCGTAGACCGCGACATCGAGCTGGCGCTCGAGGTTGCGCTGCTGCGCGGGGCTCAGGGCCTGGTCGAAGATGACCTCGCTCGCCCTGTACAGGGCAGCCAGCTCCTTGATTTCTTCGGCCTTGCCGCTGCCAACGAACAATGCCGCATCGGGCGCCTTGCGCTTGCACGCGAGGCGGGCGACGGGTGTGAGGCCCGCGGTCTGCGCGAGCAGGCCGAGTTCCTCGAGTTCGCTGTCGAAATGGGGCAGCCCGAAATCGACGCCGACGAGAACGGCGGCGCCTTCCTGGCGGGAAGTCAGTTCAGACAAGCGGGATCAGAAATTGGGAAAAAGCGCGGCAGCGGTGCCGCCGCGCTCCGCGCGATCAGGCTGCAGCGTCGTCGTTCTCGGTAGCCGAGAAGTTGACGGCACGGCCTGGCACGATGGTGGAAATGGCGTGCTTGTAGACCATTTGCGTCACCGTGTTGCGAAGCAACACGACGTACTGGTCAAAAGACTCGATCTGGCCTTGCAGCTTGATGCCGTTCACCAAATAAATGGAGACCGGCACATGCTCGCGACGCAAGGTGTTCAGAAACGGGTCTTGTAGAAGTTGCCCTTTATTGCTCACGATATTCTCCGTGTTCAAGAGTAGTTGTTGGAGGAGAAGACCTTAACACAGGGTTTCCGCGCCGCAGCAATCGCGCTCAAAAGCCTTTGAAAAATAACGTCTCTCAAAAACCGGAACTTCCACCCTGGCCGGGACTCATCGGCGGCCATCCGCCGCCAAATACGGCTCAGTCGTCCTTGTCGGCGAAAGGATTGTGGGAGCTCTTGAACTCGATGCGCAAGGGGGTACCCACAAGATCGAATTCCTTGCGGAAGCGCCCCTCCAGGAAGCGCTTGTAAGCATCGGTCACATGTTCGAGCGAATTCCCGTGGATCACGATCACCGGCGGATTCATCCCCCCTTGGTGCGCATAGCGCAACTTGGGACGGAACATGCCGCCGCGTTTCGGCGCCTGGAACTGCACCGCCTCCAGCAACAGCCGTGTAAGCACCGGCGTCGACATCTTGCGCGTGGCCGACTTGTGGGCCTGCGCGATGGCCTGCCACACCGGGCCCAGGCCCTGGCGCTTGATGGCCGAGATGAAATGCAGCGCCGCGAACTTCAGGAACGGCAGCCGAGTTTCGATCTGCCGCTGGATCTGCTCGCGCTGGTAGCTGTCGACCGCGTCCCACTTGTTGATGGCGATCACCACGGCGCGGCCACTCTCGAGGATGTAGCCCGCGATGTGCGCGTCCTGGTCGGTCACGCCCTGCGTGGCATCGAGCAGCAGCAGCACGACGTTGGCCGACTCGATGGCCTGCAGCGTCTTGACCACCGAGAACTTCTCGATCGCCTCGAACACCCTGCCCTTGCGGCGCAGGCCGGCGGTATCGATCAGCTCGAAGCGCTGGCCGTTGCGCTCGAAGGGCACGGAGATGGCATCGCGCGTCGTACCCGGCATGTCGAAGGCCACCAGGCGCTCTTCGCCCAGCCAGGTGTTGATCAGCGTCGACTTGCCCACGTTGGGACGCCCCGCCACAGCCAGCTTGATCGGCTTGTTGACGTCGTCCTCTTCCTCCTCGTCGTCGGGATCGGGAAGATTCAGGGGCTCCAGCGCCAGCTCGATCAGGCCACGCATGCCCTGCCCGTGCGCAGCAGACACACCATGTACCTCGCCCAGGCCCAGTTCGTAGAAGTCCACCAGCTTGGTGCCGTCGTGCATGCCTTCGGCCTTGTTGGCCACCAGCAGGCAGGGCTTGCCGATGCGGCGCAACTCGTTGGCGATGTCGTGGTCCTGCGCGGAAATTCCCTCGCGCGCATCGACCACGAAGATCACGACGTCGGCCTCGGCCACGGCCTGGCGCGTCTGCTTGGCCATCTCCTTGTAGATGCCGCTGCCCGCGTCGGGCTCGAAGCCGCCTGTGTCGATGACGATGAACTCGCGCTTGCCCAGGCGGCCGTTGCCGTAGTGGCGGTCGCGCGTGAGGCCCGCGAAGTCGGCGACGATGGCGTCGCGCGTCTGCGTCAGTCTGTTGAAGAGGGTCGACTTGCCGACATTCGGCCGCCCGACCAGGGCCACGACCGGCTTCATGGCCGGCCTTTCGAGGGCGCGGTTTTCATGGTCGGGCCTTGGAAAGAGAAGAAGTGAGAAAAAAGAAGAGCGTTATTCGGGACGATAGCCAAACACGCCACCCTTGGCGGTCACCACGATCACCGTGTTGCCAGCCAGCACCGGCGCAACCGTGATGGCCGAGCCGTCCGGTGTGATGCGGTTGAGCAGCGCACCATCTTCACGCGACACGAAATGAAGCGTGCCGGTGTTCTCGCCGATGATGAGCGAGCGGCCCACGGCCAGCGGCGAGGTCAGCACGCGATTCTTCAGGCGGGACATCTGCCAGGCGCGCTCGCCGTCGGCACGGCGCCAGGCCACGACGCTGCCGTCGGACTCGGTGCCATAGACGAAGCTCTCGTTGCCGCTGACGCCGTCGGCGCCCGAGGCAGGCTTGCTCCAGACCAGCGAGCCGCGCACGGTCTCGACGCAGCCGACGCTGGCGTAGTAGGCGCGCGCGCAGATCGTGTCGCCGAATCGGCTCACGCTGCCGGTCAGGTCGACCAGGCGCTCCACATCGTTGGTGCCGCGGGGCGCCGCAATGGGCGATTCCCAGCGCGAAGTGCCGTTGGCGGGGTTGATGCCCACCAGCCGGCCGCCGATGCCGGCCACCAGCGTGTCGCCCACGGCGAGGAGCACGCCCGACTTGCGCAGCACGAGGTTTTCGCCCGCGCGCTGCTGGATCCACAAGCGGCGGCCGCTCTGGCCGTCCCAGGCGCTGATGCTGCGGTCGGCGGTCTGCACGAACACGCGGCGGCCAGCAACCAGCGGCGCGGTGAAGGCCTGGGCCGAGAGCTTCTGCTTCCACAGCACCTTGCCGTTTTCGAGAGCGACCAGTTCGTTGCCGGTGGTGACGACTGCCGCCACCGATCCGTCGCTACCCACGCCGGCCGCCAGCGGGGCACCAGCGCTGGCGCGCCAGACTTCACGGCCTGCGCGCGCATCGATCGCAACCACCGTGCCGTCGCTGCCGGCCACGGTGATCGTGTCGCCGCTGACGTCGGTGGTCAGCGGGAACTGCACTTCGGGGATGCGCACGGTCCAGGCCTGGCGCACGCCCACCAGGGCCGGATTGGCGGGAAGCTCGTCCGGCTTCGGCTTGGACGAACCCGAGCAGGCGGCAAGGAACGCTACCAAAACGAGAGCTGATCCCGCACGCAGGGCGGACGATTCAGGCATGAGGCGCTTGAAATTCATGATGCGGTCAGGGAGTCTTGGGGGCTGCGGGAGTGACGGTGACCACGGGAGCCAGGCTCTTGGGGTCGACGCCGACCGCGTTGAGCTTGATCTCCACCAGGCGGCGGTAGTCGGAAGTGGCACCAAGGCCGGTCCAGGCCTTGCGGTATTCGGTCTGAGCCTCTGCGCGCTTGCCCTGGGCCAGGTAGATGTCGCCCTTGCGGTCGGCCACCAGCGGCTCGAATTCCTTGGGCACGCTGCCATCGAGCTGCTTGAGGGCGTCGTCGTAGGACTTGCCGTCGAGCAGTTCAGCCGCCAGCCTCAGGCGGGCAACGGCCTTGTAGCCGGGGTCGATGGCGTTCTGGGCCACCCATTCGAGCTCGGCGCGAGAACCCGCGGCGTTGCCCTTCTCGTACAACGTCTTGGCGACCAGCAGGCCGGCCTGCTGCGCATAGGTGGTGCCCGCGAAGCGCTTCTTCATGTCGTCGAGCACGAGCGCGATGCGCGCCGGGTCACCCGCCTGCGCCGTCTTCTCGATCTCGTCGTAGAGCGACGAGGCCTGCGCTGCCTTGTTGCGGCCATACCATTGCCAGCCGTTCCAGGCCACGAAGGCGCCGGCAACGAGCAGCACGATCGAGGTGATCAGGGTGCCGTAGGTATTCCAGAAATGCTTGAGCTGGTCGAGCTGTTCCTGTTCTTCGAGATCGAGATGGGTTGCCATGCGTGTCAGGTATTGGGAGCCGGCGATTGTAGGGTGGCGGCCCAGGCGGCCACTTCGGAAAGAGACCGGGCGATCTGGGCGCCGCCTGCGTCACGCAGCGGTTTGATGGTGACCTCGCCGCGCGACAGCTCGTCTTCGCCGAAGATCAGCGCGTAGCGCGCACCGCTCGCGTCGGCCTTCCTGAACTGCGCCTTCATGTTGCCGCCGCCTGCGTGCTGAAGCACGCTGACGCCCGCGGCACGCAATTGCTCGAGCGCCACCATGACCTGCGGCAGCACCGCGGCCGAGGGCACGATGGCATAGGCCGCGGGCGCCGCGGACGGCGCTGGCAGGCCCAGTTCCTGGATCAGCAGCAGCAGCCGCTCGATGCCGAGGCCGAAGCCCACGGCCGGCGCCGGCTTGCCGCCCATCTGCCCGATGAGTCCGTCGTAGCGCCCGCCTCCGCAGACGGTGCCTTGCGAGCCGAGCTGGTCCGTGACCCACTCGAAAACGGTGAGGTTGTAGTAGTCCATGCCGCGCACCAGGCGCGGATTCACGCGATAGGCCAG
Source organism: Variovorax sp. TLI9-5A (assembly GCF_056867935.1). NCBI lineage: Bacteria > Pseudomonadati > Pseudomonadota > Betaproteobacteria > Burkholderiales > Comamonadaceae > Variovorax > Variovorax sp. TLI9-5A. The sequence goes on from NZ_CP200310.1 coordinate 4,233,609, forward strand.
GCCCGCGGCGTCGAGCACGGCGCGAACGGCGTCGAAGTGCGCGCGCGATTCCTCGCCGAGAAAGTCCATCAGCTGGGGCGCGGCTTCAACGACGGCCTGCATCGCGGGGTTCTTCGTGTCGAGGATGCGCAGCGGGTTGCTGTGCAGGCGCCGCTTCGCGTCGGCATCGAGCGCGTCGGCATGCGCCTCGAAATGGCGGATCAGCGCGTCGCGGTGCGCCTGGCGCTCCGCCGGCTGCCCGAGGCTGTTGATCTCGAGGCGCACATGCTCGCCCTCGACGAGGCCGAGCTCGCGCCAGAGCGCGCGCACCATGAGGATCAGTTCCGCGTCCACGTCCGGGCCCGGGAAGCCGAGCGCCTCCACGTCGAGCTGGTGGAACTGGCGATAGCGTCCCTTCTGCGGCTTCTCGTGGCGGAACATCGCGCCCATGGTCCACAGGCGCAGCGGGCCGTTGTAGAGCGCGTTGTGCTCGACCATCGCGCGCACGATGCCGGCAGTGGCCTCGGGACGCAGCGTGAGCCTGTCGCCGTTCATCGAGTCGGTGAAGGAGTACATCTCCTTCTCGACGATGTCCGTGACCTCGCCAAGGCCGCGCACGAACAGCGCCGTCGGTTCGACCACGGGCGTCACGATGTAGTGATAGCCGTAGCGGGCCAGCAGCTGCCGCACCTTCTGCTCGAACCACGACCACAGCGCCGAATCGGGCAGGCGGTCGGTGCGCGGCACGCTCGCCGGCAATATGTCGTTCATGCCTTTGACGGCATTGATCTTTTCAGCCATAGGAGAAAGCGGTCAGGCGACGTCGGCAGCCTGGGGCTGGCCGAAGCGCTTTTCAATGTAGTTTTCGACGAGTTGATGGAACTCGTGGGCGATATTGTCGCCGCGCAGCGTGAGGGCCTTTTCGCCATCGATGAAGACGGGCGCCGCGGGCGCCTCGCCGGTGCCGGGCAGGCTGATGCCGATGTCGGCATGCTTGCTCTCGCCGGGGCCGTTGACGATGCAGCCCATGACGGCCACCTTCAGCGTCTCCACACCCGGATATTTCTTGCGCCAGACCGGCATCTGCATGCGCAGGTAGTCGTCGATCTGCTTGGCCAGTTCCTGGAAGGTGGTGCTGGTGGTGCGGCCGCAGCCCGGGCATGCCGTGACGCTCGGCACGAACACGCGCAGACCCAGCGCCTGCAGGATCTCAGAGGCGATCACCACCTCCTGCGTGCGCGACTCGCCCGGCTGCGGCGTGAGCGACACGCGAATCGTGTCGCCGATGCCCTCTTGCAGCAGGATCGACAGCGCCGCGGCCGACGCCACGGTGCCCTTGGTGCCCATGCCGGCCTCGGTGAGGCCCAGGTGCAGCGGATAGTCGCAGCGGCGGGCCAACTCGCGGTAGACCGAGATCAGGTCCTGCACGCCGCTCACCTTGCACGACAGGATGATCTGGTTGCCGGCCATGCCCATCGACTCGGCCAGCTTCGCGGACTCGATGGCCGAGGTGATGAGCGCCTCGTACATCACCTGCTTGGCATCCCAGGGCTCGGCGCGCTGGCTGTTGACGTCCATCAGGCTGGCGAGCAGTTCCTGGTCGAGGCTGCCCCAGTTGACGCCGATGCGCACGGGCTTGTTCCAGCGCATGGCGGCATCGATCATCTGGCCGAACTGCTTGTCCTTCTTGTCGCCCTTGCCCACGTTGCCGGGGTTGATGCGGTACTTGCTCAGCGCCTCGGCGCAGGCCGGATATTCGGTCAGCAGGCGGTGGCCGTTGTAATGAAAGTCGCCCACCAGCGGCACGTCGATGCCCATGCGGTCGAGCTGCTCGCGGATGTAGGGCACCTGCGCAGCGGCCTCGGGCGTGTTGACCGTGATGCGGACCATCTCGGAGCCGGCCTGGGCCAGCTCCTTAACCTGGATCGCCGTGCCGATGGCATCGACGGTGTCGGTGTTGGTCATGGACTGCACGCGCACCGGGGCATCGCCGCCCACGGTGACCACACGAGGCCCCCAGACCACGCTGGCCTGACGCGAACGGCGGGCCTTGGGAGCCGCGGCCTCGATCGGAACGGGAAGGCAATTGCCAGTGGAGGTCACGACTTCACCTCGAAACGCGCCACTCCACCACCCTTGGTGAAGGGCTTCAGGTCAAAGGGCTGGCCGCGGACCTGCACGTCGACGCTCGAAGCGCGGCCGACCACGACCGACAGCGGCAGCGTGCCGGACAGGCCCACCGTTTCGCCGGCCTGCAGGCTGCGGCGCAGCAGCTGCTTGCCACCGGCTTCGGTGACGGTGATCCAGCATTCCTCGCGAGCCACGAAGACGAGCTGCTGGCTGCTGGATGCGGCCGCCACGGGCGTGGCAGCGGGCGCTGCGGCGGTTACCGGCGCGGTAGCGGCAGGCGCACTGGGAGCAGGCGCTGCCGCAGGAGTCTCTCCAGCCACCGGACCGCTCGGCGCCACGGCCTGCGTGGGCACGGTCTCGGCCACGGAACCACCGGCCGAGGCCGGGCCGCTGGCGGACGCCGATTCCGCACTGGTGTCGCCACGCGCCGTCAGACGCGAAACGGAAGCGCTCAACTGATCGAACACCGACTGCGGCAGCCAGAACAGCGCACCGGCGCCGATCAGAAGCAGCAGCACGACGATCAGGAGCGGCCTCGAGGGCAGCCCGCCGGAGCGGCCATTGCCGTTCCAGCGCGGCGTGCCCGAGCTGATGTTGGAGCGAAGGGTGCGGTCGGTTTCGGCCAGCGACACCTTCTGGGTGCTGGGCAGCTTCGCGAGCACGGGAGCCGGATCGATGCGCAGGGCGCGGCAGACGCTGCTGGCCAGCGCGCGGGCGAAGACCGGGTCGGGCAGCGAGGCGATGTCGTCCGCTTCGAGCGCCATGAGCTTCTGCGGCGGCACCTTCAGCGCGGCGGCCACCATCTCGATGTGCAGGCCATGGGCCTCGCGCGCCTCGCGCAGCAGATCACCGGCCGTCTTGTTCGCAATATCGCCAGATTCCAGTGGCAATGCTGCGGAAGTGCCGAACTCCGAAACCCGATCAGTCATTGAAATTCCCGCGCTCGTACGCTGTTGCCTCCCGCGACTGGGGGAAGCGTCGTTGCAGTTGGCCTCCCAACTGCGCGACTGCCTCGCGGTTGTTCAGCTTACGTTCGATCTTGATGCCGAGCCAGAGCGTTTCGGCGCTGGCCGCGGCGCTGTTGTTGACGCGGCGGATGTAGAACTGCGCGCGCGACCATTCCTCGCGCTGCGCCAGCACGGAAGCCAGGTTGAAGGCGACCACGGGGTTGCTGGCGTCGATCTCGTAGGCCTGCATGAGGGTGCGCTCTGCCTTTTCGCGCTGACCGGCCTTGAGCTCGCACACGCCCTGCGTCATGAGCGTCTTGGCGCGGTCGGTGTAGGTCGGCACGGCCAGGGCCTCGCCGAACTGCGCGGCCGCGTCGCCATAGCGGCTCTGCTGGCACAGCAGCCAGCCGTAGTTGTGGCGCGTGTTCGGGTCGCGCGGATTGATCGCGATGGCGCGGCGGAAGCTGTCTTCGGCCAGGCCGGCATCGTCGAGCCGCATGTAGACCAGGCCGCGCAGGTTGTAGGCGTCGGCGTTGTTGGGGTCGGCGGCCAGCGCCTGCTTGATTTCGTCGAGCGCAACGGTGGTCTGGCCGTGCTCGAAATAGCCGGCGGCCAGTTCCATGCGAAGGCGCGCGCGGCGCTGGCGGCTGGACTCGTCGGACTCGGTGACGATCTCGGTGCCCTTGGACGAGTTGCTGCTGTCGGCCAGGCTGGTGGTGGTGGTGCGCGTGTTCACGCAGCCCCCGAGCAGCAGCGACACGGCGACGCCCGCGAAACCCGCAGTCAGCATCCGCTGCACGTTCGCGGTCGTCATCGAAATGGCCATGCTCATCGGTTCAGTGCTCCTGGGAGACGGTCTTGGTCTTGCGGACCGGATGCAAAACGACGGGGCGCTGCTCCGCCGCGCGGCGCTGTGCCATGCGCTCGGCCGCGCGGGTGCGGTCTTTGACGTCGCCGGCGAGTTGGCCGCAGGCGGCATCGATGTCGTCGCCGCGCGTCTTGCGCACGGTGGTCACGAGGCCGGCTTCGCTCAGCGTCCTGGCGAACGCCAGCACGCGCGGCTGCGGCGAGCGCAGCAGGCCCGAGGCCGGAAACGGGTTGAACGGGATCAGGTTGAACTTGCACGAGATGCCGTGCTTGCGAACCAGCTCGACGAGCTGCCGCGCATGCTCGGGCTGGTCGTTCACGCCGTCGAGCATGCAGTACTCGAAGGTGATGAAGTCGCGCGGCGCATGGGCCAGGTAGCGCTTGCAGGCCTCGATGAGTTCGTCGATCGGGTACTTGCGATTGAGCGGCACGAGGTCGTCGCGCAGCGGATCGTTGGGCGCATGCAGCGAAACTGCGAGGGCCACGGCGCAATCGGCGCCCAGGCGGTCGATCATCGGCACCACGCCGGAGGTCGACACCGTCACGCGGCGGCGCGACAGCCCGTAGGCGTTGTCGTCGAGCATGGTGCGCAGCGCGGGCACCAGCGCCGAGTAGTTCTGCAAGGGCTCGCCCATGCCCATCATCACCACGTTGGAGATGACGCGCTCGTCGCGCTTGAGGTGCTTGCGAAGGAAGTGTTCGGCAAACCAGAGCTGGGCGACGATTTCGCCCGTGCTCAGGTTGCGGCTGAAGCCCTGATGCCCCGTCGAGCAGAAGCGGCAACCGACCGCACAGCCGGCCTGGGACGACACGCAAAGAGTGCCGCGGTCGTCCTCGGGAATGAATACGGCTTCGACGGCATTGCCGTCACCGACATCGAACAGCCACTTGATCGTGCCGTCCCTGGATTCGTGCTGCGTGATGACCGGCAGGGCCTCCACGCGAGCGGTGGTCGCGAGCTTCTCGCGCAGCGACTTCGCCAGATCGGTCATCTGGGTGAAGTCGCTGGCGCCACGCTGGTGGATCCAGCGGAACAGCTGCGTGGCGCGGAATTTCTTCTCGCCGAGTTTTTCGCAGAACGCAGCCAACCCCTCGAGATCGAAATCGAGCAGGTTGGCCGTGGTCATGGAATCGGGGCGAGATCCGGTTTCAGCGTGCGTAGACGTTGAGGCCGGCGAAGAAGAAGGCGACTTCGTTCGCGGCGGTTTCGGGAGCGTCCGAACCGTGAACGGCGTTGGCGTCGATGCTGTCGGCGAAGTCGGCGCGGATGGTGCCTGCGGCTGCCTTCTTGGGGTCCGTGGCGCCCATCAGGTCACGGTTCTTGGCGATGGCGTTCTCGCCTTCGAGCACTTGCACGAACACGGGGCCCGAGATCATGAACTCGACGAGGTCCTTGAAGAAGGGACGCTCCTTGTGCACGGCGTAGAACTGCTCGGCTTCGTTGCGCGACAGGTGCACCAGCTTGGCGGCGACGATCTTCAGGCCGGCGGCCTCGAAGCGGGAAACGATCTTGCCGATGACGTTCTTGGCAACTGCGTCGGGCTTGATGATGGAGAGGGTACGTTCGATAGCCATTGAAATGCTTCCTGGAGCTTTGATTTTGAAGTGTTTTGTCACAACTGCAACGAGTTTATTGCGTCACATGTCGACAAAGCCTCTGATTTTAACCGGCGCGGACTTGCGGATTGGTGAAAACCCCGCGAAAGGCCGCGCTGCGACGGCAGACTTTCAGCGCCCGCGGCGGCGTCCGCCGCCCTGGCCGCCGAAGCCGCCACCACCGCCTCCGCCACCACCACGGCGTTGGCCTCCGCGCTGCTCCTTGCGCTGGCGCGAGAAGCTGTCGGCACCGATGTAGCCCAGCGAGGTCTTCATCGGATCGGGCTGATTGCCGCCGCCCTGCTGCTGGCGATCGCCGCCCTGGCGGTTGCCATTGCCATTGCCGTTGCCGCGACGTCCCTGGCCCTGGGGCTGGCCGCCACCATTGCCGCCGCCACCACGGTTGGAACGCCCTCCCCGATCGCCGCGCGGCGGACGGCCGTCGCCCAGCGGATTCGGGATCGGCGCTTCGCGCCCGCCGTCGTCGCGTGCATCGCGCATCTCGCGCGGCTGCTGCTGGCCGCCACCGCCGCCATTGCGGTTGCCCCGGCGCTTCTTGTTGCGGCCGCCGCGGCCATTGCCACCGCCCCCCTCCTGCCCCGGGCCGCGCTGCTGCTGGCCCGGACGGGCAGCCACGCCACCCGAAGCCTGGAACAGGGCGCGGATGTCGCGCTCGTCGAGCTCCATCCAGGCGCCGCGCTTCAGGCCGCGCGGCAACACCATGGCGCCGTAGCGGATACGGATCAGCCGGCTGACCGCATGGCCCACCGACTCGAACAGCCGGCGCACCTCGCGGTTGCGGCCTTCGGAAATGGTCACGCGATACCAGCAGTTGGAGCCTTCGCCGCCACCGTCTTCGATGGCACCGAACTGCGCCATGCCGTCGTCGAGGCGCACGCCGTCGAGCAGCTTCTGCTTCTCTTCGCCGGTGAGCGCGCCCAGCACGCGCACCGCGTACTCGCGCTCCAGGCCGAAACGCGGGTGCATGAGTTGGTTGGCCAGATCACCGGAGCTGCTGAACAGCAGCAGCCCTTCGGTGTTCAGGTCGAGGCGCCCCACCGACTGCCACTTGCCCTGCTGCAGGCGCGGCAGCTTGCGGAACACGGTCGGACGGTTCTGCGGATCGTCGTGCGTGACCACCTCGCCCACGGGCTTGTGGTACGCGATCACGCGCGGCGGCGGAGGCGCGATCCGGTAACGGATCGGCTTGCCGTTGATCTTGACCTGGTCGCCGTACTGGATGCGCTGGCCGATATGAGCCGGCTCGTTGTTGACGGAAATGCGGCCCTGGAGAATCAGCTGCTCCATCTCGAGCCGCGAGCCGAGACCGGCCTGCGCCAGCACCTTGTGCAGCTTGGGCGAATCGGCCTCCGGCAGCAGCACGCGCTTGAGCGGCGGGACTTCGGGGCTTTCCTCGTCGGCGTCGAACTGGCCGGAGATGACGTCCGCGAAGCGGATCGGCTCGGGCGGCGGCGCATTGCGCTGTTCGCGCTCGGCGGCGCGGCGGGCGCGATCGAGGTCGTCTTCTTCCTCGTCGGGCTCTTCGTCTTCCTCGTCTTCATCCTGATCTTCGTCGTCGCGGTCTTCGAAGCGCTCGGCCTGTCCGGGCTGGAGTGCCTCGACGGGCGCAGGATCACTGGCCGCCTCGGCGACCGCAGCAGGGACCTCTTCGACGGCGGCAGCAACAGCTTGCGGCTCGATTACTTCCTGGGGCGCCACCACAACGGGTGCGGCCACCGCCTCGCCTTCCGCAACGGCCTGCTCGACCACCTTCTTCTTGCGGGGTGCGCGCGGCTTCTTCGGCGCCTCGGGCTCCGGCGGCGCTACTGTTTCAATAGCATCAACCGCAGCCTTCTTGGCCGTGGTCGCCCTTTTCTTTTTCTTGACTTCGGGCTCGACCGGCAGCATCGCTGCGTCTTCGGTGTCGGTTGTGCTCATGAGGTTTTTCCGGGAGAGGGAGCGTGAGGATCGGCCTCGTCCTCGGACGGGGCATCGGATTTCGACGCGGGTTCTTGTTCTGGTTCGGCGGGAGCGGATTCGGCGCCCGCTTCGTTCTCGGCGAACTGCGCCTGGGCGGCTTCGATCGCTTCGGCCGCTTCAGCGGGCTCGGCGACTTCGGGCTCGATGTCGGCGACGGCGGGTTCCTGTGCCTGCGCTTGCGGCTCTTCAGCCGGCTCTGCCTCAGCCGCTTCGCCTTGCTGCGAAGCAGCAATCTCGGCATCGGGCCCCGATGTGTCGGCTGCGGAGAACTCCAGCTCCGCCATTCCGGACGCGTCGGCATCGCCCTCGACGAGCGCTTCGGTCTCTGGAGCCGCGTCGATGGGCAGCCCTTGCTGCTCGCCGGAGGCCTGCTCGAGCGCATCGACCAGGGCCGCCTGCTGCGCCGGCGTCTCGATCAGCGGCAGCTGGTCGAGCGAGGCCAGGCCCAGGTCGTCGAGGAACTGGCGCGTGGTCGCGTAGAGCGCCGGGCGGCCGACCGTTTCGCGGTGGCCGATGACCTCGACCCAGCCGCGATCCTCCAGCTGCTTGAGGATCAGCGAGTTGATCGTTACGCCGCGGATGTCTTCCATGTCGCCGCGCGTGGCAGGCTGGCGGTAGGCAATGATGGCCAGCGTCTCGAGCGCGGCGCGGGTGTAGCGCGGGGGCTTCTCGGGGTGCAGGCGATCGAGGTGGTCGCGCATTTCCGGCCGGCTCTGGAAGCGCCAGCCGCTGCCGACGCTCACCAGTTCCAGGCCACGCTGCGCCCAGTCTTCCTGCAGTTCGAGCAGCAGCGCCTTGATGGTGTCCGCACCCAGCTCGTCGTCGAACAGCACGCGCATATCGCGCACCGGCAACGGCTGGCTCGAACAGATCAAGGCGGTTTCGAGAATGCGCTTGGCATCCGCCGTATTCATGGTTCGCGTTATCCGGGAAAAGGCGCCTGGGGGCGCTTGTTCAGATGGATGGAAGGAGTAGGCGTTGCAGGCACGCGGCAAATGCAACGCAAGGCCGGTCTCGGGCGACCGGCGCGGCCCTCGGGCCGTCAGGCGCGATTGTAATCCAGCCCCCAGGCCTGCGAAGCCTGGACGAGGTCTGCCGGCAACGGCGAGTGGAACTCCAGTGGCGCCTGCGTGACGGGATGCACGAAGGCCAGCCTGAATGCATGCAGCGCCTGGCGCGACAGCCCCGCGGCCGGCGCGCCGCCGTAGAGGGCGTCGCCCACCAGCGGATGGCCGATGGACGCCATGTGCACACGGATCTGGTGGGTGCGCCCGGTCTCGAGCGTGCAGCGCACGGCGCAGCCTTCGGCGGTGCTGTCGAGCCGCTCGATCAGCGTGCGGGCGGTCTTGCCCGCATGGCGCTCGAGATCGACCACCGCCATGCGCAGCCGGTTGCGCGGGTCCCGGCCGATGGGGGCGTCGACATGGCGCGCCGACGCGCCCTCCCACTGCCTGTGGCCGATGGCCAGGTACTGCCGCTTGACGTCCCGCGAGGCGATCAACACCACCATCGCGTCCATGGCGGCACGGGTGCGCGCCACAACCATCAGGCCGCTGGTGTCGCGGTCGAGCCGGTGCACGATGCCGGCGCGCGGCAGCAGCATGGCCTTGGGGTCGAGCGCCAGCAGGCCGTTCAGCAGCGTGCCGCTCCAATGGCCCGGTGCAGGGTGCACCACGAGGCCGGCGGGCTTGTCGACGATGCGCAGGTGCTCGTCCTCGTACACGGTGACGATATCCATCGCCTCGGGCCGGAAGGCCTGGCTCTGGGGCGTGGGGCGCAGCTCGATGCGGCCGGCCTGCCCCGCCTTGACGGGGGCCGAGGCCTTGGTGATAGTGCGGCCCTGCAGCTCGACGACGCCGGCTTCGATCAGCTGCTGCAGATAGCTCCGGGAAAACTCGGGCACCAGCGCCGCCAGCGCCCGATCAAGCCGCTGGCCGTGCTGGGCCGGGTCGATGACGAAGGGCCGCTGCTCGCTGGCCTCGACCGGGTCCGCGCCCTCTTCGTGCTCGGCCACCTCCGGGCTGTCGGGGATATTGCCCAGAGGGTCGGTCGATATAATTGAAGGCAACTGTTTCACGAAAGCCGTATGTGATGATTCGCGCCAAATTATCGGTCCCCGCCTGGATCGCGCTCAGCGCGGCGGCTCTGCTGGCAGCAGGCTGCTCGTCGACCCCCTCCGCCGACAAGACCGCCACCTGGAGCCCCAACCGCATCTACTCGGAAGCCAAGGACGAGGCCGGATCGGGCGCCTACGACAAGGCCATTCCGCTCTACGAGAAGCTCGAAGGCCGCGCGGCCGGCACTCCGCTGGCGCAGCAGGCACAGCTGGAAAAGGCCTACGCCCAGTACAAGTCCGGCGAAAAGGCAGCCGCCATCGCCACCGTCGACCGCTTCATGAAGCTGCACCCGGCGAGCCCGGCCATGGACTATGCGCTCTACCTCAAGGGCGTGATCAACTTCAACGACGACCTCGGCATGTTCGCGTTCCTGACGCGCCAGGACTTGTCGGAGCGCGACCAGAAGGCCGCCAAGGAGTCGTTCGAGGCGTTCAAGGACCTGGCCACCCGCTTCCCCGACTCGCGCTATGCACCCGACGCGCGCCAGCGCATGAACTACATCGTGAACTCGCTCGCGCAGTATGAAGTTCACGTGGCGCGCTACTACTACTCGCGCGGCGCCTACCTGGCGGCCATCAACCGCGCCCAGGTTGCGCTCGCCGACTACCGCGAAGTGCCGGCGCTCGAAGAAGCCCTGTACATCATGGTCAAGTCGTACGACGCCCTCGGCATGAAGGACCTGCGCGACGATGCCCAGCGCGTGCTGACCACCAACTATCCGCAGAGCACCTATCTCGCGAACGGCTTCAAGAGCAAGGAAGATCCCTGGTGGAAGGTCTGGTAAGCCAGACAACCGCAGCACCACCAGACCGGTAGAGCCGCAAGCGCTCTACCGGAGCCTCCCGGTCAGTTCCTGAGCGCCTCCAGCGCGGCATCGAAATCGGCTTCGCTTTCGAGCCGTCGCATCGGAGGCAAGGCCGCCAGCAGCCTGCGGCCATAGCCCATCGCCACCAGCCGCGTATCGCAGATCGCCAGCACGCCGCTGTCGGTTTCCCGCCGGATCAGACGCCCCGCCCCCTGCTTGAGCGCCACCGCCGCCTCGGGCAGCGAATAGTCGGCGAACGAGCTCCGCCCCTGCGACTCCAGACGCTGCGAGCGCGCCTCGACCAGCGGATCGTTGGGCGGCGGAAACGGCAGCTTGTCGATCACCACCAGCTGCAGCACGTCTCCCGGCGCATCGAAACCCTCCCAGAACGAGGCCGACGCCACCAGCACGCAGCCTGCTCGCCCGGCGCTCGAGCCTTCGCGGAAGCGGTCCATCAGCACCCGCTTGGGCAGTTCGCCCTGCACGAGCACTTCGGGGCGCAGTTGCCCGTCGAGCAGCTCGAATCGCTGCCTCATCTCGTCGCCGATGGTACGCAGCGCGCGCAGCGTGGTCGTCAGCACCAGCGTGCGGCCGCCGAGCTCCGCCGCCCCGCGCGCCGCCAGTTGCGCGACGCGCTGGCTGTGCGACGGATCGTTGGGCTTGGGAAAGGCGCGCGGTACGTAGATCGCGGCCTGCGAGGCGTAGTCGAAGGGGCTCTGCACGCGCAGCACTTCGGCGTCCTGCAGGCCGCAGGGCTCCGTGAACCAGCGCAGCGTGGGCTCGTCGCCCAGCGTGGCCGAGGTGAAGACCCAGGCGCGGCGGCCCTCTTCCTGCGCCGCGCCCGAACGCCCTGGCTGCTCGCCGTAGGCATCGAGGCCATCCTCTTCGTCGTCCCCATCGACATCGGCCTCATCAGCCTCGTCGGCGATCTTGAGCACCCGCTTGCGCATCGCATCCGCGATATCCAGCGGCGATTCGATGAGCCGCAGCTGCGTTCCCACATCCACCCAGCGCACGGAATCGAGCTCGCACGGCAGGGCGAAGCGCGCGGTGCGTTTCGCAAGCTGACGGGCCCGCTCGTGCAGCCGCACGAAGTCGGGGGAGATTTCGCTGACCGTGTCCAACCCGTCCGCAGCCGCCCGGAATGCATCCAGCAACTCGTCGAGCGCGCCCTGCCACGCGGCAGGGTCGATGCCCTCGGGCGACGCGCCCAGCCAGCGCAGCTTGGCGCCCGGCCATTGCTTGCCGACCACCAGCCGCAACTCGCGCGCGGCGCGCTCGGTCGCGGACACCAATTGCTGCCAGTCGACCAGGCCACGCGCATGCTGCAGGCCTGCGGCCAGCATGTCGTGCGCGAAGTCGAGCGCCTGTCCGGTTCCGAGCTGCGCGCCCAGGAACTGCACGCCGGTCTCGTTGAGCTGATGGGCCTCGTCGAACACCACCACGCTCACCGTCGGCAGCAGCTCCGCCATGCCGGTCTCGCGCACCGCGAGGTCGGCAAAGAAAAGATGGTGGTTGATGACCACGATGTCGGCCGCCAGCGCCTCGCGCCGCGCCAGGTTGACGTGGCAGGGCTTGAACTGCGGGCATTGCGCGCCCAGGCAGTTCTCGCGCGTGGAAGTGATCAGCGGGATGAGCGGCGAACGCTCGTCGAGCCCCGGCAGCTCGGCCAGGTCGCCGGTGCGCGTCGCCTTCGACCATTGCTCGATCTTGGCGAGCGTGCGCAGGCTGCCGCGCTCCGGCAGGGAGGCATCGTGGCGCGCCATGTCCAGCCGGTGCAGGCACAGGTAGCTGGCGCGCCCCTTGAGCAGCGCCGTGCGTACCGGCAGGCCGAAGGCTTCGACGAGGCGCGGCAGGTCGCGGCCGAAGAGCTGGTCTTGCAGCGTCTTGGTAGCGGTGGACAGCAGCACGCGCTCGCCGCTCAGGAGCGCCGGCACGAGGTATGAAAAGGTCTTGCCCACGCCGGTGCCAGCCTCGACCACCAGCACGCCGCCCTTGTCGATGGTGCGGGCGACGGCCATCGCCATCTCGGTCTGGCCCGAGCGTTCGCGGAACTGTTCCGCCGCGCGCGACAGCCCTCCGTCCTGCGCGAAGGCGTCGCGCACCTTGTCTTCGAGCGAACCCGTCACGCCGGTTCTTTCGGATCGAGGATGTTTTCCAGGCGCGCGATCTGGTCGCGCAGCGCGAGGCGGCGCTTCTTCAGGCGCCGCAGCAGCAGCTCGTCCTGCGGCGAGCCTTCGGCCAGACGGTCGATGGTGGCGTCGAGGTCTGCGTGCTCGATGCGCAGTTCGATCAGCTGGCGGGAAAGGGAGTGAAGATTGGAGTCCAACGGTGGGGAGCGCACGCCTGGTTTTCGTGTCGCATGTTCATTCGATAATACGTCCTGACACGAATCTCCGAGAAGACAGGAACTCGCGCTTCAGGCGCCTATTGCTTCATGACCCAAGGCTTTCGACTCGCAGCGGCCACCGGACTCCACAAGGGAGACCGTCCGTACCAGCAGGACCAGGTGCTGCTGATGAGCCATCCGCGCGTGCTCGGCTGCGTGCTGGGCGTGGTGGCGGACGGCATGGGCGGACGCAGCGGCGGGCGCAAGGCTTCCGACCAGGTGCTCATGACGGCGCGCCAGCTCTTCACGCGCTACCAGCCCGGCAAGGAAGACCCCGAAGCCCTGCTCAAGCAGATCCTCGAAGACTCGCACACGGTCATCAAGCTCACCGCCGCTTCCGCCGAACAGGAGCCGCACAGCACGATCGCGGCTTTCCTCATGAACCCGAAGGGCGACTGCGCCTGGATCCATGCCGGCGACTCGCGCATCTATCACTTCCACGACGGCGAGTTGCTCAAGCGCACGCGCGACCACTCGTACGTGCAGGTGCTGATCGATCGCGGCCAGATCACCGAGGCCGAGGCCAACATCCATCCGCAGGGCAACATCCTGCTGGGCTGCCTGGGCATGACGACCACGCCGCCGCCCATCGACCCCTACTACATCCCGAAAATGGCGCCGGGCGACCTGCTGATGGCCTGCAGCGACGGGCTCTGGCACTACTTCAGTCCCGAGGAGCTGGCGAGCGTGCTCTATGCGCAGCCGCCGCGCGACGCGGTGGAAATCCTGGTGGGTGAAGCGCGCCGCCGGGCCAGGGGTACGGGCGACAACATATCGATCGCCGTTCTGAAGCTCGACCCGCTGCCGGCTGCCGCCGCCTGAGCACAGGCGGCAAGGCGAGCGCCCTTTCCTATCTTGTTCAGGGCTTGGCCGGCTCGGCAGGCGGCGGGGGCAGTGGCGCCCCACGCGGCTTGTCGCGCTGGGCATTGCGCCGCTCGCGATCGGCCTTGTGCTCGGCCGCGCGGCGCTGCTTCTCCTCGAAACGCCTGACGGCTTCGGGCGCCTCGGCGCGACGCTGGGCGGCCTTGGCCTGTTCGTCGGCGTGCGCCTGCTGCTTGGACTGGAACTGGCGCTCGCGCTCCGCAGCCTCGGCCGCCGTGGAGGCACGGCTGGCCGCGTGGTCGGCGGCGCGCTGTTCGCGGTCCTTCTGGTTCTGGATGGATTGCTGCTGCTTCTCGGGCGTGTCCGCCGAGCGCTGCGTGCCCGCCTTTTCGTCGAGCTTCTTCAGCTCGGCCGCGCCGCTGCGCTGGCGCTGGATGTCGTTGATGGCGGTTTCCTGCCGCTTGATGTTGTCGGTTTCCTTGCGGCGCCGGCTGCGGCTTTCCTGCAGGCAGTCTTCCACCGCGAACTTCTTGTAGCAGGCTGCCCGCTCCTCGACGAAGCGTTTCTCGATGACCTCGCGCTCGGCCGACAGGCGGCGCTTCTCGGCGTCGAGGTCGGCATTGCCCGCCGCGGCGTTGGACTGCGCCCAAAGCGGCAGGCTAGCCAGCGCCATGAGCAGGGCAAGAGCTATTTTTTTCATGTAAGTCGGGTATCGACGATGCGGCGTTCCAGGGCAAGGAACTCGCTCGATTGCATTTCGGTGAGCCGGGAGACCGTGCGCGGAAATTCGTGCGACAGCGGACCCTCGGTGTACAACGCCTCGGGCGGAACCTCAGCCGACATGATGAGCTTGCATCGCCGGTCGTACAAGACGTCGACCAGCCATGTGAAACGGCGTGCTTCGGAAGCCATGCGCACCGGCATGTGCGGCACGTCGGACAGCAGCACGGTGTGGAACTGGCTCGCGATCTCGAGGTAGTCGTTCTGCGAGCGCGGGCCGCCGCACAGCGTCTTGAAGTCGAACCAGACCACGCCGCCGGCCTTGCGCAGCGCGCGGATCTCGCGCTGCTCGATGTGCAGGACCGGGTTTTCGTCGGCCGTCTCGGCCAGCTTGTCGAAGGCCTTGCGCATTTCCTTCTCGGCCGCCGCATCGTTGGGCGTGAGGTACATGCGCAGCTGCTCCAGCGTGCGGCGCCGGTAGTCGGTGCCGTTGTCCACGCTCAGCACTTCCAGCTTCTCGTTCAACAGCTCGATGGCGGGCAGGATGCGGTCGCGGTGCAGGCCGCCCGGATACAGATCGTCAGGCTTGAAGTTCGAGGTGGTCACGAACCCCACGCCGTTGTCGAACAGCGACACCAGCAGCCGATGAAGAATCATCGCGTCGGTGATGTCCGCCACGTGGAACTCGTCGAAGCAGATCAGCTTGTAGCGCTTCGAGATGCGCAGCCCCAATTCGTCGAGCGGGTTGACCGTGCCCTGCAGCTCGCGCAGCTCGCGGTGCACTTCGCGCATGAACTCGTGAAAGTGCAGGCGCGTCTTGCGCCGCAGCGGCACGGCGTTGAAGAACAGGTCCATCAGGAAGCTCTTGCCCCGCCCGACGCCACCGTACATGTAGACGCCGCGCGGAAGCTCCGGCCGGTTGATGAACTTCTTCAGCGCATTCGAGCGCTGGGCCTTGTAGGCGGCCCATTCGTTGGCGCAGCGATCCAGCGCCTCCACGGCGCGCAGCTGCGCGGGATCGCTCCTGAACCCGCGCGCAGCGAGTTCCGCCTCATAGGCCTGTTTGACGCTGGTCAAAAGATCGGCGGGATCAGAAGTTCAGCGTGCGCTTGTCCACGGCGAGTGCAGCTTCCTTCGTGGCTTCCGACAGCGACGGGTGCGCGTGGCAGATCCGCGCGATGTCTTCCGCGCTGGCCTTGAACTCCATCGCCACCACGGCTTCGGAGATCAGCTCGCTGGCCTGCGGGCCCACGATGTGCACGCCAAGGATCTCGTCGGTCGCGGCGTCGGCCAGGAACTTGACCATGCCGGTCGTGTCGCCCAGCGCGCGTGCGCGGCCGTTCGCGAGGAACGGGAAGGTGCCGGCCTTGTAGGCGCGGCCCGAGGCCTTGAGCTGCTGCTCGGTCTGGCCGACCCACGCGATCTCGGGGCTGGTGTAGATCACCCACGGAATCGTGTTGAAGTTGACGTGACCGTGCTGGCCGGCAATGCGCTCGGCCACGGCAACACCCTCTTCCTCGGCCTTGTGCGCCAGCATCGGGCCGCGCACCACGTCGCCGATGGCCCAGACGTTGGGCAGGCTGGTCTTGCACTCGTCGTCCACGGCAATGGCGCCGCGCTCGTCGAGCTTCAGGCCCACGGCTTCGGCGTTCAGGCCGATGGTGTTGGGCACGCGGCCGATCGACACGATCAGCTTGTCGACTTCCAGCGTCTGGGCTTCGCCCTTGGCATTGGTCCAGGCAACGCTCACGCCCTTCTTCGACGACTTGATCTCGCCGACCTTCACGCCGAGTTCGATCTTGAGCTTCTGCTTGTCGAAGGCCTTCTTGGCTTCCTTGGCGATCTGCTCGTCCACCGCGCCAAGGAAGGTCGGCAGTGCTTCGAGCACCGTGACTTCCGCGCCGAGGCGACGCCACACCGAGCCCATTTCGAGGCCGATGACGCCCGAGCCGATCAGGCCCAGCTTCTTCGGCACCGCGCCGATGCGCAACGCGCCGTCGTTCGAGAGGATGTTTTCCTCGTCGAACGGCGTGCCCGGCAGCGCGCGGGCGTTGGAGCCCGTGGCCACGATGATGTGCTTGCCGACGATCGACTCTTCGGCGGCGCCCGTCACCTTGATCTCGTAGCCGGCCTCGTCGGCCTTCACGAACGAGCCGCGGCCATGGAAGAAGCTGATCTTGTTCTTCTTGAACAGGTACAGGATGCCGTCGTTGTTCTGCTTCACGACCTGGTCCTTGCGGGCCAGCATCTTGTCGATGTCCAGGCCCAGGCCTTCGACCTTGATGCCGTGGTCGGCGAAGTGGTGGCCGGCCTGCTCGAAGTGCTCCGACGATTGCAGCAGCGCCTTCGAGGGAATGCAGCCCACGTTGGTGCAGGTGCCGCCCGGTGCGGGGCCGCCCTTGCCGTTCTTCCACTCGTCGATGCAAGCGACGTTGAAACCGAGTTGCGCGGCGCGAATGGCCGCGATGTAGCCGCCGGGGCCACCGCCGATGACGACGACGTCGAATTGTTTGCTCATTGGGTTTCCGTTTCAGTTGTCCATCGCGCTGCGTAAATCAGTGTTCCTTCGCGAACACCGCGGAACCGGCTTTACCGGGCCGCAGGTGTTGCCCCCGCGAGGGGGTTGGCGAAGCGACACGAAGTGCGCGAAGACTGGGGGTGGATCAGATGTCGAACAGCAGGCGCGACGGGTCTTCCAGCGCTTCCTTCATGGCGACCAGGCCCAGCACGGCTTCGCGGCCGTCGATGATTCGGTGGTCATAGCTCATGGCCAGGTAGTTCATCGGACGGACCACGATCTGGCCGTTCTCGACCACGGCACGGTCCTTGGTGGCGTGCACGCCGAGGATGGCCGACTGGGGCGGGTTGATGATCGGGGTCGAGAGCATCGAGCCGAAGGTGCCGCCGTTGGAGATGGAGAACGTGCCGCCGGTCATCTCTTCGATGCCCAGCTTGCCGTCCTGTGCCTTCTTGCCGTATTCGGCGATCTTCTTCTCGATGTCGGCGAAGCTCATCTGGTCGGCATTGCGCAGGATCGGCACCACCAGGCCGCGCGGCGAACCGACGGCGATACCGATGTCGAAGTAGCCGTGGTACAGGATGTCGTTGCCGTCCACCGAGGCGTTGAGCACCGGGTACTTCTTGAGGGCGTGCACGGCGGCCTTCACGAAGAAGGACATGAAGCCGAGCTTCACGCCATGTTCCTTCGTGAAGCTGTCCTGGAAGCGCTTGCGCAGTTCCATGACGGGCGCCATGTTGACTTCGTTGAAGGTCGTCAGGATGGCGTTGGTCGACTGCGACTGGATCAGGCGCTCGGCGATGCGGGCGCGCAGGCGGCTCATCGGCACGCGCTGCTCGGGGCGCTCGCCCAGGTCGGGGGCGCTGGTCGGTGCGGCGACCTGCGGCAGCGCGGGCTTGCCGGCCGGCACCGCCACGGTGGCTGCAACGGCTGCCGCGGGCTTGGCGCCCGAGGCAACGGCGGCGAGCACGTCGCCCTTGGTCACGCGGCCGTCCTTGCCGGTGCCGGCAACGTCGCCGGTCTTCAGGTTGTTGTCGGCCAGCAGCTTGGCGGCGGCGGGCATGGCCACGTCGGCCTTCGAGCCGCCGGTGGCGGCAGCCGCGGCTGCCGGAGCAGCTGCGGGCGCGGGGGCTGCTGCCGCGGCGGGTGCCGCAGCAGGAGCGGCCGCGCCGGCCTTGCCTTCGGTGTCGATCTTGGCGATCAGCTGGTCGGCCACCACGGTGGCGCCATCGGGCTGCACGATTTCGGCCAGCACGCCAGCCGAGGGCGCGGGCACTTCAAGCACGACCTTGTCGGTCTCGATCTCGATCAGGATTTCATCGACGGCGACGGCTTCGCCGGCCTTCTTCTTCCACGTGAGCATGGTGGCTTCGGCCACGGATTCGGAAAGCTGGGGGACTTTGACTTCAACGATAGACATTTGGAGTGGGCTCCGATTTGTTCTTCAGGGTATTCGTGTGAAAGAGGACTGGTTTTACTTGGTCAGCACGAAGCCCTTGAGCTTGCCAAACGCGCCATCGACGAGCGCCTTCTGCTGTTCCTGGTGCAGGTGCGAGTAGCCCACCGCCGGCGATGCCGAAGCGGCACGGCCGGAGTAGCCGAGCTTCTGGCCTTCCTGCATGTTTTCGTGGATGTAGTGCTGCACGAAGAACCAGGCGCCCTGGTTCTGCGGCTCGTCCTGGCACCAGACCACGTCGACGAGATTGGGGTACTTCTTAATCTCGGCGGCGAATGCCTTGTGCGGGAACGGATAGAGCTGCTCGACGCGGATGATCGCCACGTCTTCGTCGCCGCGCTCCTCGCGCTTCTTGGCCAGGTCGTAGTAGACCTTGCCAGAGCAGGCGATCAGGCGCTTGACCTTCTCGGCCTTCAGGGCCTTGCTTTCCGGAATCACGGTCTGGAAGCTGCCCTTCGTGAACTCGGACAGCGGCGACGTGGCGTCCTTGTTGCGCAGCAGCGACTTGGGCGTGAGGATGATCAGCGGCTTGCGCAGGTTGCGCACCATCTGGCGGCGCAGCACGTGGAAGATCTGGCTGGCCGTGGTCGGCTGAACCACCTGCATGTTGGTGTCTGCGCTGAGCTGCATGAAGCGCTCCAGGCGCGCCGAGCTGTGCTCCGGGCCCTGGCCTTCGTAGCCGTGCGGCAGCATCATCGTCAGGCCGTTGATGCGGCCCCACTTCACTTCGCCCGAGGCGATGAACTGGTCGATCACCACCTGCGCGCCGTTCACGAAGTCGCCGAACTGGGCTTCCCAGATGACGAGCGTGTTCGGGTCGTTCGAGGCGTAGCCGTATTCGAACGCGAGCACAGCTTCTTCCGACAGGATCGAGTCGATCACGACGAACGGAGCCTGGTTTTCGGCGACGTTCTGCAGCGGGGTGTAGGTGCCTTCGTCGAACTTCTCGCGGTTCTGGTCGTGCAGCACGGCGTGGCGGTGCGTGAACGTGCCGCGGCCCGAGTCTTCGCCCGACAGGCGCACCGGGTAGCCGCTGGCCACCAGCGAGGCGAATGCCATGTGCTCGCCCATGCCCCAGTCGATGTTGACGTCGCCACGGCCCATGGCCGCGCGGTCGTCCAGCACCTTCTTCACGAGCGGGTGCACCGTGAAGCCCTGCGGCACGGTGGTGATCTTCTCGGCCAGGCGCTTCCATTCGGTGGACGGAATGGCGGTGTCGCCGGCGTCGGTCCACTTCTTGTTGAGGTACGGGCTCCAGTCGACGGCGTACTTGCTCTTGAAGTTGGTGAGCACGGGGTCGACGGTGTTCTTGCCTTCGTCGAAGGCGGCGCGCTGCGCCTTGACCATGTCGTCGCCCAGCGTGTCGCCCAGGCCTTGAGCGGCCAGCTTGTCGGCGTACAGCTTGCGCGTGCCGGGGTGCTGGGCGATCTTCTTGTACATCAGCGGCTGGGTGAGCGAGGGGGTGTCCTGCTCGTTGTGGCCCAGCTTGCGGAAGCAGATGATGTCGACGACGACGTCCTTCTGGAACTCCATGCGGAATTCGAGCGCGATCTGGGTGGCGAGCACCACGGCTTCGGGGTCGTCGCCGTTCACGTGCAGCACCGGCGCCTCGATCATCTTGACGATGTCCGAGCAGTACAGCGTCGAGCGGCTGTCGCGCGGGTCGCTGGTGGTGAAGCCGATCTGGTTGTTGATGACGATGTGCACCGTGCCGCCGGTGGAATAGCCACGGGTCTCGGCCAGCGCCAGCGTTTCCATCACGACGCCCTGGCCTGCGAAGGCGGCGTCGCCGTGCACGATCACGGGCAGCACCTGCTTGCCCAGCGGGTCGCCGCGGCGGTCCATGCGCGCGCGCACCGAGCCTTCGACCACGGGGTTCACGATCTCGAGGTGCGAGGGGTTGAACGCGAGGCTCAGGTGCACCGGGCCGCCGGGGGTGGTCACGTCCGAGCTGAAGCCCTGGTGGTACTTGACGTCGCCGCTGGGCAGGTCTTCGGGAGCGGTGTGGTCGAACTCGGCGAACAGGTCGGCCGGCATCTTGCCGAGCGAGTTGACCAGCACGTTCAGGCGGCCGCGGTGGGCCATGCCGATCACGATTTCCTGCACGCCCTTGGCGCCGGCCTGGTTGATCAGCTCGTCCATGGCGACGATGAAGCTTTCGCCGCCTTCGAGCGAGAAGCGCTTCTGGCCGACGTACTTGGTGTGCAGGAAGCGCTCGAGGCCTTCGGCCGCGGTCAGGCGGTTCAGCACGTGCTTCTTCTGCTCGGCGCTCAGCTTGGGATTGGTGCGGGCGCTTTCGAGCCGCTGCTGCCACCAGCGCTTGTGGTTCTGGTCGGTGGTGTACATGTACTCGGCACCTATCGTGCCGCAGTACGTTTCGCGCAAGGCGTTGAGCAGGTCGCGCAGCGACATGGTCTCCTTGCCGAAGAAGGTGTTGCTGGTGTTGAACACCGTCTCGAGGTCCGCGTCGGAGAAGCCGTAGAACGAGGGTTCGAGTTCGGGAATGGCGGGACGCTCGGCGCGCTTGAGCGGATCGAGGTCGGCCCAGCGGGCGCCGACGTTGCGGTAGGCGGCGATCAGCTGCTGGACCGCGGTGCGCTTGCGGCCGAGTTCGGAATCTGCGCCGCTGGCCTGCACGACCCTGGTCGTGCCCTGCTTCGCGAGTTCGGCGAAGGCGTTGATGACCGGCTGGTGGGCAACGTCACGGTTGTTGGAACCGTCGGCGGCCGGCACGTTCTGCAGCGCGTCGAAGTACGAACGCCAGTTGTCGGGCACGCTGCCGGGGTTGGAGAGGTAGTTCTCGTACATCTCCTCGACATACGGCGCGTTGCCGCCGAAGAGGTACGTGTTGCCTTGATAGGCGGTATACGCCGTGGGCGTAGAGGAATCGCTCATGATCCGCTGACCTTCGCTTCCCTGAGGGAAGCACTAGTTGGTTTGAGAAACCTTCCGCGACACGGCTGAACCGATTGGCGGATGCGACTGTGGCTGGGGAAGGGCCTGAGTACCTTGGCATTGTGCCACGTCAACCATATGACGGTCCAACCGAGGTTCGCAACCCCTTCCTGTTGCTCATTCCCCGCTCATTCGGCTCAAGAGAGTAACTGTTTGATCTGCTGCAGCGTGGCGGGGTCGTCGATGGTGGTCAGGTCGCCGGGATCGCGCTGCTCGCAGACGGCCTGGATGGCCCGGCGCAGCAGCTTGCCGCTGCGCGTTTTCGGCAGGCCGGAGACGAAGCGCACGCGGGCCGGCCGGGCCAGGGCGCCGAGCTGGTCGGCCACCACCTTCATGATCTCGCCTTCCAGCTTGAGGGCCGCGTCGGCATCGGTCACGGCCTTGCCGTCCCTGGGCACCACGAAGGCCATCGCGACCTGTCCCTTCAGGGCATCGGCCACGCCGACCACCGCCACTTCGGCCACGTTGGAATGGCCCGAGATGCTTTCCTCGATCTCGCGCGTGCCCAGGCGATGGCCTGCCACGTTGATCACGTCGTCGGTGCGCCCGAGGATATAGAAATAGCCGTCCTCGTCGCGGATGCCCCAGTCGAAGGTCGAATAGACCATCTTGCCGGGCACGCTCTTCCAGTAGGTGTTGACGAAACGCGCGTCGTCCTTCCACACGGTCTGCATGAAGCCCGGCGGGGTCGGCCCCTCGACCACGACCACGCCCTTCTCGTTCGCGCCGGTCAGCTCTTCGCCGGTGGACTCGTGCACGATCCTGATGCGGTAGCCGTACATCGGCACGCCCGGGCTGCCGAACTTGCTGGGCTTGGGCTCGACGCCGTTGGCGATGGTGATCATCGGCCAGCCCGATTCGGTCTGCCAGTAGTTGTCGATGATCGGCACGCCCAAGCCCTCGCTGATCCAGCGCGCGGTCGGCTCGTCCAGCGGCTCGCCGGCCAGGAACAGCGCGCGAAGGGTCGAGAGGTCGTATTTCTTCAGCAGCGCCGGGTCCTGCTTCTTGAGCACGCGCACGGCCGTGGGCGCGCTGAACATCACCGTGACCTTGTACTTCTCGACGAGGCGCCACCAGATGCCGCCGTCGGGCTGCCGGTCGATGCCCTGCGTGGGCAGGCCCTCGTACATGATCGTCGCCATGCCGGCGATCAGCGGTCCGTAGACGATGTAGCTGTGGCCCACCACCCAGCCGATGTCGCTGGTGGAGAAGTAGGTTTCGCCGGCGCGGCCGTCGAAGATGTGCTTCATGCTCGCCGCCAGCGCGACCGCGTAGCCGCCCACGTCGCGCTGCACGCCCTTGGGCTTGCCGGTGGTGCCGCTGGTGTAGATGGTGTAGCTGATGTCGGTGGAGGCCAGCCAGGTGCAGGGCACCTTGGTGTCGAGGTGCTTGCGGCGCAGTTCGGCGGCAAGGTGGTCGCGCCCGGGCGTCAGGTCCATCGGCGCCAGGCCCCGGTCGGTCAGCAGCACGCCCGAGGGCTTGTGCTTCGACAGCCGGATCGCCTCGTCGAGCAGCGGCTTGTACGCGATGACCTTGTTGCCACGCGAGCCCGCGTCGGCGCTCACGATCACCTTGGGCTCGGCGTCCTCGATGCGCGTGGCCAGCGAACCGCTGGCGAAACCGCCGAACACCACGCAGTGGATGGCGCCGATGCGCGCGCAGGCCAGCATCGCGAAGGCGGCCTCCGGAATCATCGGCATGTAGATGAGCACGCGGTCGCCCTTGCCCACGCCCAGCTCGACGAGGCTGGCGGCGGTGCGCTGCACCTCGGCGTGCAGTTCGGCGAAGCTGTAGCTCTTCTCGATGCCGGTCTCGGTGGACACGAAGATCAGCGCCGGCTGGTCGCCCCGCTGCGCCAGATGCCGGTCGATGGCGTTGTGGCAGAGGTTGGTGGTGCCGCCCACGAACCAGCGCGCGAACGGCGGCTGGCTCGCGTCGAGGATCTGTTGTGCGGGCGTCTGCCAGTCGATCAGCTTCGCCTGCTCGGCCCAGAAGGCCTCGGGCGCGTCGACGGATTGGCGATAGAACTCTTCGTAGCGGCTCATCTCGGTTTGTCTCCTGTTATTCGTCCAGTCCTGGCAGGCGCCAAAACTGAATTCATAATTATGGAGACCGATCTTGCAGCAAGCTGACAGCCGGGACAACCCGGCTGTCTCGCCCCCAGCCGCCCCCTGCTCTTCCGATCAGCGGATGAGCGAGAGCACCTCGGAAAACGCAGGATGCTCCGCCGTGCGCAGCCACTCGAAGCCGACCATCTCGGTCGTCACCAGCTCGGCGCCGGCACCGGCCAGCCGGTCGAAGGCCGCATCGCGGTTGCGCTCGGTGCGCGAGCCGCAGGCGTCGGTCACGACCCAGACCTCGAACTCGTCTTCCAGCAGGTCGAGCGCCGTCTGCAGCAGGCAGACGTGCGCTTCGCAGCCGGCGATCATGATGCTGTTGCGCTCCTCGACGGGCGCCGCGGGCTTCTGCAGGTGCTTGGGCAGGCTGCGCGCGTTGCCCTGCGGCGCCTTGGCCGGCACTCGCAGCCATTCGCCCAAGCCCTCCTCCACGCCGCTGAAATGCATCTTCGACATGGTGCGCTGGCACTGCGCGCGAATGTCGGGCAGGTTCTGGCCCAGCTTGGAGGGGTTGTGCTCGGTGCCCCACACCGGCACCTGGAGCAGCTTCGCCATCTTGCCGAGCCGCACCGCGTTCTGCGCAACCGCTTCTCCCTCGAAGATCGCCGGCATCAGGCGCGCCTGGTAGTCGACCAGGACGAGTTGGGATTGCGAGGCGTCGAGCAGCATGAACGGGTTCTTTCTTTTCAGGAATCGGTTGAATCGGGCTGAACCGTACCACCGAAAAGACCGGGTTGGCGCGCGCCGCCGGCAACACGCGCCACGAGCTGTGCCACATAGGCCTTGAACAGCGCATCGGCCGACTGCCTGAACATGCGGATGCGCCCCGTATGCTGCATCAGCAGCAGGCCCACGCCGTGCGCGAACAGCGCGGTGTTCTCGCGCAGGGCGGCGTCGGCATCGAGCCCCATTTCCTGCAGCGCCTCTTCGCAGGGGCACAGGGCCTGGTAGAGATGGTCGTTCAGCTCATGGTCGAGCTCGCTGGTCAGGCCGCGCGGGCGCATGCCCTGCACCAGATAAAAGCCCAGGTCGAGTTCGCGCGGATTCGCGGCGTAGAAGTCGAACCAGGCTTGGGCCCTCGCGGCGAGCGCCTGGCCGGGGCCGTCCTGCGACACCGGGGCGTCGGCCACGGCGGCCTGCAGCCGCTGGATCGATTCGTCGAGCAAGGCTGCGTAGATGGCCTCCTTGCTCTCGAAATACGAATAGATGGCGCCCGGCGTGTAGCCGGCCTTCCTGGCGATTTCCCGGACGCTCGCCCCTTCGATGCCGGCTTCGAGAAAGACCGCGCGGGCGGCATCGAGCACGAGCGTACGACGGGCATCGCTGAGCGCCTGGCGGCGCTGGATCTTGGCTTCCATGGGCGGGACTATAGCCCTCGATTGATCACCACTCCAATTTTCTGATCGTTGATTGAAAAATTGAACAGTGTTTAAATCCTGGCAAAACCCACCCGATCAGGAGACAGACACGATGAACGCCCCGCTCCCCGGCACCTCCCTCATGTCCGGCGCCGACTACCGCGAATCGCTGCGCCGCTACAAACCCACCGTGTTCGTCGACGGCCGCCGCGTCGACAGCGTGGCCGACGAAGCCGCCTTCCAGCCCGGCATCAATGCCATCGCCCTCACCTACGACTACGCGCTCAGGAACGAGCACGCGCCGCTGATGACCGCCGTGCAGCACACCAGCGGCAAGCGGGTCAATCGCCTCTCCCACATCAACACCGGCGCGGGCGACCTGCTCAACAAGCTCGAAGCCGTGCGGCTGGTCTGCCAGGAGACCGGCTGCGCCCAGCGCTACCTGACGCACGACGCGCTCAACGCCATCGCCCAGGTGTCGGCCCGCATCGACGACGCCCGCGGCAGCACCGAGCACACCTCCCGCTTCCACGAGTACCTGCACCGCATACAGGACCAGGACCTGACGCTGGGCGTGGCCATGACCGACGCCAAGGGCGACCGCAGCCGCCGGCCGCACGAGCAGGCCAACGTCGACAGCTACCTGCACGTGGTGGAGCGCAACGCGCGCGGCATCGTCATCTCAGGCACCAAGGCCATCGTGACCGGCGCGCCCTACGTGCACGAGCTGCTGGTCATGCCCTGCCGCAACATGGGCCGGGAAGACGCCGACTTCGCCGTCTGCTGCGCCGTGCCGCTCGATGCGCCCGGCCTCACCATCGTCGCGCGACCGGCGGGCCGGCCCGGCGAGAAGCTGGAGCACGGCGATGCCCTCTTCAGCCGCAAGTACGGCCAAAGCACCGGCGTGTGCATGTTCGACAGGGTCTTCGTGCCATGGGAGCGCGTGTTCTATGCGGGCGAGTGGGAGCACTCCGGCCACCTGACCTACAGCTACGCCACGCACCACCGCCACAGCTGCATCGGCGCGCGCGCCGGCTTCGGCGACCTGCTGATCGGCGCGGGCGCGCTGATGTGCGAGGCCAACGGATTCGACCCCGGCAAGGAAAGCCACCTGCGCGAGCAGATGGTGGAGCTCATCACCATTACCGAGAGCTTCTTCGCCTGCGGCGTGGCGGCCAGCGTCTATGGCAAGGCCGACGAGCACTGCGAGGTTTTCATGCCCGACCCGGTATTCAGCAACATCGGCAAGCTGCTGCTGGCCACGAAGATCTACGACATGCACCGCATCGCGCACTACGTGAGCGGCGGCCTGATCGTCACCCTGCCCGGCCCCGACGAAGACCACAACCCCGAGACCGCGGCCCGCCTGTCCGACGTGCTGCGGGCCAACCCGGCCATTCCCTACGAGCAGCGCATCGAGACGGCCCGTTTCATCGAGGACCTGACGGCCGGCTACCAGGGCGGTTGGTACAGCGTGATCAGCCTGCACGGCGGCGGCTCGCCCGCTGCGATGAAGCAGGAGATCTGGCGCAACTACCCGGTCGGCTCCAAGGTCGAGTTGGTGGAGCGCATCCTCGAACGCGGCATCGCGGCCGACGGCTCGCCCGCCGCCGCGCCGCACGACCCGGCCCGCGCCATCACCCGCAACCGCCAGCCCGGCAAGTGCTGCGACACCGGATGCACCACGCCGGGTCAGGCCGTGATGGTCGACCTGCCCGTCTCGCGGCGCGCCTAGACTCCGGCGGATGAAGAAGCTCTTCTCGAAACGGTTTTGCCTCGCCGCACTGGGCATCGGCGCCGCCCTCCTCGCCACGGCCTGCGGCGGCGTGCGCAAGGCCACGGTGCCGATGGCGACCTCGCTCGAAAAGAGCAGTTGCGCGCGCGGCAATGTCGACACCCTGCTGGTCATGCTGCCGGGCGCCTATTCGACGCCCGACGAATTCGAGCGCGAGGGCTTCGTGCGCGCGGTCAGCGAGAACCGCGTCGCGGCGGACGTGATGCTGGTCGACTCCCATCTCGGCTACTTCAACGACAAGAGCATCCTCGAGCGCCTCGGTGCCGACGTGGTGGCGCCCGCGCGCAGCCAGGGCTACCGCCACATCTGGTTCATCGGCATTTCCCTCGGCGGCTTCGGCGGAATGCTCTATGCGCAGACGCACCCCGGCGACCTCGCGGGGCTGGTGACTCTCGCGCCCTACCTCGGCGAACGCACGCTCGGCACGGACATCGCCAACGCCGGCGGCCTCGCCAGGTGGAACGGGCCGCTGGTCGACCCGGCCGCCGCGGCTCCGCGAACACCCGATGAAACGCAGCTCTGGCAATGGCTGCGCGGCTACGCGGGCTTCACGAACACCGCGGGCGCACGGCCACCGCTCTACCTGGGCTACGCACTGAACGACCGTTTCGCATTCAGCCACCGCCTGCTCGCGGGCGTGCTGCCGCCGGAGCGCGTCTTCACGACCGAAGGCGGCCACGACTGGCCCGAGTGGAACCGGCTCTGGCGCCGGATGCTGCCGACCTTGCCGCTGCCGGGCTGCCCCGGCTGAAAGTCGGCACCGGGCCGGCTCAGTTCGGCCGCAGGCGCAGCAGCTTGCCGTCGGCTTCGTCGGTCAGCACGTAGAGCAATCCGTCCGGCCCTTGCTTCACGTCGCGGATGCGGGCGCGGCCCTCGGCCAACAGCTTGTGCTCGGCGACCACCTTGCCGCCCTTGAGCTCGATGCGATCCAGATAGCCGAACTTGAGCGAGCCCACGAACAGGTTGCCCTTCCAGGCCGCGCCGTAGCGGTCGCTGGTCAGGAAGGCCATGCCCGACGGCGCGATCGACGGCACCCAGTAGTGCAGCGGCTGTTCCATGCCCTCCTTGGCCGTGATGCCGTCGCCGATCTTTCCGCCGCCGTAGTTCTCGCCGTAGGTGATCACCGGCCAGCCGTAGTTGCGGCCGGCCTGCGGAATGTTGATTTCGTCGCCGCCCTGCGGGCCATGCTCGGTCATCCAGAGGCGGCCGTCGGGCGCAAGCGTGGCGCCCTGCCCGTTGCGGTGGCCGTAGCTCCATATCTCAGGCAGCGCGCCGGCCTTGCCGACGAAGGGGTTGTCCTTGGGCACCGTGCCGTCCTTGCCGATGCGCACGATCTTGCCCAGGTGGTTGTCGAGCTTCTGCGCGTCTTCCTTGCGGCTGAAGCGGTCGCCCAGCGTGAGGAACAGCGTGCCGTCGCGGGCCTCGACGATGCGGCAGCCGAAGTGGTTGCGGCTCGCCACCTTGGGCTGCTGGCTGAAGATGATCTTCAGCTCCTCGAGCTTCGTGCCGTCGGCCGACAGGCTGGCGCGCGCCAGCGCGGTGCTGTTGGCCGAGCCGCCGGCATCGGGTTCGGAGAAGCAGAAATACAGCGTGCGGTTCTTCTCGAAGCCGGAGTCGGCCAGCACGTCGAGCAGGCCGCCCTGCCCGCCCGCTGCGATAGGCGGCAAACCCGCGATGGGCGCGCCGATCTTCCCGTCGGGGCCGACCAGCCGGAGGCGGCCGGGCCGCTCGGTCACAAGGAAACGGCCACCCGGAAGGAAGGTGACGCCCCACGGGTTTTCGAGCCCCGTCGCCACGGCTTCAGGCCGCGTCTGCGCGGCGGCGAGGCCGCAGAAACCGATGACTGTGACAAATGTCCAGCGGCCAAGGGATGTCGAAAGAGGCAGGCGCGGCAAATTCATGATTTTTCTCTGACGTTGGATTCATCTTGACGAGAAATAGCAACTGAATCCAGCATGAACCCCGATCCACCCGAGGTCTGAAGGCCTTTCGACCGTCAACCGTTTATGGACCATAAACGTTCGCCGTTACATTTTTTCTTTGGCCGAATCGAAATTTTTCATGTAAATCAATGACTTACAGAGGGATCCGCTAATTCTGTTTAAATTGACATAACCGCGCGTCATCAATATCCTACGCGCCATGCGTTTTTTCGTCCTACCCGCATCCCTCCTCTTTGCCGTTGCAGTACATGCAGCCCCCCAACAGGAAAAAACCGATGACGAGCTGGCACGAATGCTTGCCGACAAAGGCCTGATCGGACAACTCAAGCAGGTTCGCCAAACTGTCACCGAACGCACTTCCGACCTGGTCGTCACCGCCATCGGATTCCTGGGCGTCCCCTACCGCCGTGGCGGCAACACCGCCGAATCGGGTTTCGACTGCAGCGGCTTCGTCCGCGCCATGTACAACCAGACTGTCGGCCACGTGCTTCCGCGCCGCGCCGAAGAGCAGGCCGCCGCCACCGAGAAGATCGACGCCAGCCAGCTCAAGCCCGGCGACCTCGTGTTCTTCAACACCATGCGCCGCGCCTTCAGCCATGTCGGCATCTACGTCGGCGAAGGCAAGTTCATCCACTCGCCCCGCTCCGGCGCCCAGGTTCGCGTCGAAGACATGAACGGCAGCTACTGGCAGCGCCGCTTCGACGGCGCCCGCCGCGTGCTCGGCGGCCCGACGGATGAAGTGAAGGCTGCGGCCGTCGCCAATACCGGCAACTGAGCCTCCCCCGAATTCAGAACAAAAAAATCCCGCCTCGGCGGGATTTTTCATGGGCGCTCGATCAGCAGCGCCCTTCCGTTCTGTCTTGTCAGCCTTTCTTCGCTGGCGGCAGATCGGTACACGTGCCGTGCGCTACTTCCGCCGCCATGCCGATGCTTTCGCCCAGCGTCGGGTGCGGATGGATCGTCTTGCCGATGTCGATCTCGTCCGCGCCCATCTCGATGGCCAGCGCGATCTCGCCCAGCATGTCGCCTGCATGCGTGCCGACGATGCCGCCGCCCAGGATGCGATGGGTCTCGGCGTCGAACAGCAGCTTGGTGAAGCCTTCGTCGCGGCCGTTGGCAATCGCACGGCCCGAGGCCGTCCAGGGGAAGTGGCCCTTCTTGACCTTGATGCCTTCGGCCTTCGCCTGGTCTTCCGTCAGGCCGACCCAAGCCACTTCGGGGTCGGTGTAGGCCACGCTCGGAATCACGCGGGCGTTGAAGGCCGCGCTCGAAAGCTCCTTGTCGCCCTTCAGCTCGCCGGCGATGACTTCGGCCGCCACGTGCGCCTCATGCACCGCCTTGTGCGCCAGCATGGGCTGGCCCACGATGTCGCCGATGGCGAAGATGTGCGGCACGTTGGTGCGCATCTGGATGTCGACCGGGATGAAGCCGCGGTCGCTGACCGTCACGCCGGCCTTCTCCGCGCTGATCTTCTTGCCGTTGGGGCTGCGGCCCACGGCCTGCAGCACCAGGTCGTACACCTGCGGTTCCTTCGGGGCGTTCTCGCCCTCGAAGGTAACCTTGATGCCCTCCTTCGTGGCTTCGGCGCCGACCGTCTTGGTCTTGAGCATGATGTTGTCGAAGCGCGGCGCGTTCATCTTCTGCCAGACCTTCACCAGGTCGCGGTCGGCGCCCTGCATCAGGCCGTCGAGCATTTCGACCACGTCGAGGCGCGCGCCCAGCGTGGAATACACCGTGCCCATTTCGAGGCCGATGATGCCGCCGCCCAGGATCAGCATGCGCTTGGGGTCGGTGCCCATTTCCAGCGCGCCGGTCGAGTCGACCACGCGCGGGTCCTTCGGCATGAAGGGCAGGCTCACGGCCTGCGAGCCGGCCGCGATGATCGCGCTGCGGAACTTGACGGTCTGCTTGCTGCCCGTGGTGTCCCAGCTGGTGCCGGAGGTTTCCTCGACCTCGATGTGGTGTGGGTCGATGAAGTTGCCGACGCCGCGCAGCACGGTCACCTTGCGCATCTTGGCCATGGCCGTGAGGCCGCCGGTGAGCTTGCCCACCACCTTGTTCTTGTGGCCGAGCAGCTTGGCGCGGTCGACCGTCGGCGCGGCGAAGCTCACGCCGAGGTCGGCGAAGTGCTTGACCTCGTCCATGACGGAAGCCACGTGCAGCAGCGCCTTCGACGGGATGCAGCCGACATTCAGGCACACGCCGCCGAGGGTGGCGTAGCGCTCGATCAGCACGACCTTCAGGCCGAGGTCGGCGGCGCGGAAGGCGGCCGAGTAGCCGCCGGGGCCCGCGCCGAGCACGATCACGTCGCACTCGACGTCGACCTTGCCGCCGTAGCTGGACACGGCCACGGCCGGCGCAGCGGGGGCCGGCGCGGGAGCGGTGGCCTTCGGTGCGGGTGCTGCAGCAGCCGAGGCAGGCGCAGCCGCAGCGGGCGCGGGTGCCGCGGCACCATCGACTTCCAGCGTCAGCACCACCGAGCCTTCGCTGACCTTGTCGCCCACCTTCACCGCGAGCGCCTTCACCACGCCGGCGGCGGACGACGGGATCTCCATCGACGCCTTGTCCGATTCGACCGTGATCAGCGACTGCTCGGCCTTGACCGTGTCTCCGACGTTGACCAGCACCTCGATCACTGCCACTTCGTCGAAGTCGCCGATGTCGGGCACCTTGATTTGTTGTTCGCTCATTTGGACACTTTCAGTTTGAGTGTGAGAACGTCGACCGGTGGGGCCGAATTGCGATCGAATTCGCAGGCGGCGGCGATGCCCGCCTCCGCCACGTCGCGCGAGCTGCGCGACTTGATGTCATAGGCCGCGTGCATGGCGCCGAGTGCGAAGCTGCGCCCCGAGCCGATGGCCCAGAACTCCTTGAACTCGAACACCTCGCGGTAGCTGTAGATGCCATAGATGCCGCTCTGGTTGGCCATCAGCATCGTGAACTGGCTCGACTCGTAGGGCTCGTGGTCGTCTTCCTTGGTCTGCATGAAGAACGAGTCCTTCAGCACCGGATGCAGCATCGTGAAGGTGCGGAAGATCTCGTGCTTGCTGCCGAACAGCAGCTGCTCGCGCGGTTGCGCGGCCAGCGCATGCTGCAGCACCAGGAAGTGCGCGGCGGCGCCGGCCATCGCGAACAGGCTCTGTCCCGCCGCGTCCTCGACGGTGAATATCTTCTGGTTCGCCTCGGCGCGATGCGAAAGCCGCGTGTCGCCGAAGGTCACCAGAGAATCGGCTGCCATCGTGACCTGGCCACCCTTGCGGACGGCCACTACGGTGGTCATAGCAGGATTCGACGGTAGTCCGCGAGCACCTGGCCCAGGTAGGCGTTGAAACGCGCAGCCAGGGCGCCGTCGATCACGCGGTGGTCATAAGACAGCGACATCGGCAGCGTCAGGCGCGGCACGAACTGCTTGCCGTCCCACACCGGCTTCATCGCACTCTTCGACAGGCCGAGGATGGCCACTTCCGGAGCGTTGATGATGGGCGTGAAGTGCGTGCCGCCGATGCCGCCGAGCGAGCTGATCGAGAAGCAGCCGCCCTGCATGTCGGCCGAGCCGAGCTTGCCGTCGCGCGCCTTCTTGGCGAGCTCGCCCATCTCGGCGCTGATCTGCAGGATGCCCTTCTTGTCGGCATCCTTCAGCACCGGCACCACGAGGCCGTTGGGCGTGTCCGCCGCGAAGCCGATGTTGTAGTACTGCTTGTAGACGAGCTGGTCGCCGTCCAGGCTGGTGTTGAACTCGGGGAATTTCTTCAGCGCCGCGACCACCGCCTTGATGACGAAGGCCAGCATCGTCACCTTCACGCCCGACTTCTCGTTCTCCTTGTTGGTGGAGACGCGGAAGGCTTCGAGCTCGGTGATGTCGGCTTCGTCGTTGTTGGTGACGTGCGGGATCATCACCCAGTTGCGGTGCAGGTTCGCGCCGCTGAGCTTCTTGATGCGAGACAGGTCCTTGCGCTCGACCGTGCCGAACTTGGTGAAGTCGACCTTGGGCCACGGGATGAGACCCAGCGCGGCGCCGTCGGCGCCGCCACCACCGGCCGGCGCCTTGGCCGCCGAGGCCTTGGTGCTGGTCTGGCCGCTCATCACGGCCTTGGCGAAGCTCTGGATGTCTTCCTGCGTGATGCGGCCCTTGGGACCGGAGCCCTTGACCTCTTCGAGCGGCACGCCGAGTTCGCGGGCGAACTTGCGCACCGAGGGCGATGCGTGCGGCAGGTTGCCGCTGGGGGCAACCGTCGGGTTGTGGGCCGGGGCTGCTGCAGCTGGAGCGAGCGCAGGCGCCGGGGCTGCCGCTGCGGGAGCGCTTGCCGTGGCGGCTGCAGGAGCCGCTGCGGCTGCTGCCTGCGCGGGCGCCGGAGCGGCTGCACCGGCCGCACCTTCGAGCACGGCGATCAGGTCACCGATGTTGACCGTGTCGCCGACCTTGACCTTGAGCTCCTTGAGCACGCCGGCGGCCGACGACGGAATCTCCATCGATGCCTTGTCCGACTCGACCGTGATCAGCGACTGCTCGGCCTTGATCGTGTCGCCCACCTTCACCAGTACTTCGATGACGGCGACGTCCTTGAAGTCGCCGATGTCCGGCACCTTGACCTCGACCGAGCCCGAAGCCGCCGGGGCTGCCGCGGGAGCAGCCGGCGCAGGGGCCGCAGCGGCCGGCGCAGGCGCGGCGGCCGGCGCAGCCGCGGCGGGCGCCGGTGCTGCTGCGGCACCCACTCCCTCGGCTTCGAGCACGAGCACCACCGAGCCTTCCTTGACCTTGCTGCCGACTTCGACCTTCAGTTCCTTGACCACACCGGCGGTCGACGACGGGATTTCCATCGACGCCTTGTCCGATTCGACCGTGATGAGCGACTGCTCGGCCTTCACCGTGTCGCCCACCTTCACGAGCACCTCGATCACCGCGACTTCGTCGAAATCGCCGATGTCCGGCACCTTCACTTCCACTGCTGCCATATCGTTGTCTCCCGCCGTAAGGCGCCGTTCGTTCGTTGGTTGTTGATTAGGGGTTCAGGCGTAGAGCGGGTTGACCTTGTCGACATTGATGCCGTACTTCTTGATCGCTTCCACCACCTTGGCCACGGGCACGGTGCCATCTTCGCTCAGCGCCTTGAGCGCCGCCACCACGATGTAGTGGCGGTTGACCTCGAAGTGCTCGCGCAGCTTGTTGCGGAAGTCGCTGCGGCCGAAGCCGTCGGTGCCCAGCACCTTGTAGTTGCGGCCCTTCGGAATAAAGGGGCGGATCTGCTCGGCGTAGGCCTTCATGTAGTCGGTCGATGCGACCACCGGGCCGGTCGAGGCCGCGAGCTGCTCGGCCACGAAGGGCACGCGCGGGGTCTGGTCGGGGTGCAGCAGGTTCCAGCGGTCGGCGTCCTGGCCGTCGCGGGTCAGCTCGTTGAAGCTCGGGCAGCTCCACACGGAAGCCGACACGCCCCAGTCCTTTTCGAGCAGCTCTTGCGCAGCAAAGCTTTCGCGCAGGATCGTGCCGCTGCCCAGCAGTTGCACCGTGGGTGCCTTGGCCTTCAGCGCGGGGCCTTGCTTCGACAGGTACATGCCCTTGATGATCTGCTCTTCGGTGCCGGGCTGGAGGCCGGGCATCGCGTAGTTCTCGTTGAGCAGCGTCAGGTAGTAGTAGACGTTGTCCTGCTTCTCGACCATGCGCTTCAAGCCATGGTGCAGGATCACGCCGACTTCGTGCGCGAAGGTCGGGTCGTAGCTCACGCAGTTCGGAATGGTGTTGGCCAGGATGTGGCTGTGGCCGTCTTCGTGCTGCAGGCCTTCGCCGTTCAGCGTGGTGCGCCCCGAGGTGCCGCCCAGCAGGAAGCCGCGCGCCTGCATGTCGCCGGCCGCCCATGCCAGGTCGCCGATGCGCTGGAAGCCGAACATCGAGTAGTACACGTAGAACGGCACCATGATGCGGTTGTTCGTGCTGTACGAGGTGGCGGCGGCGATCCAGCTCGACATGCCGCCGGCTTCGTTGATGCCTTCCTGCAGGATCTGGCCGGCCTTGTCTTCCTTGTAGTACATGACCTGATCCTTGTCGACCGGGGTGTACTGCTGACCGTGCGGGTTGTAGATGCCGACCTGGCGGAACAGGCCTTCCATGCCGAAGGTGCGGGCTTCGTCGACCAGGATGGGCACCACGCGCGGGCCGAGCGCCTTGTCGCGCAGCAGCTGCGTGAGGAAGCGCACGTAGGCCTGCGTGGTCGAGATCTCGCGGCCTTCGGCCGTGGGTTCGAGCACCGCCTTGAAGGTGTCGAGCGCGGGAACGGTGAAGCTCTCGTCGCTCTTCACGCGGCGGTGCGGCAGATAGCCGCCCAGGGCCTTGCGGCGCTCGTGCAGGTACTTCATTTCCGGCGTGTCGTCGGCCGGCTTGTAGAACGGCAGCTCGGCGATCTGGCTGTCGGGAATCGGGATGTTGAAGCGGTCGCGGAAGGCCTTGATATCCTCGTCGCCGAGCTTCTTGGTCTGGTGGACCGTGTTCTTGCCTTCGCCGATCTTGCCCATGCCGAAGCCCTTGACGGTCTTCACGAGCAGGACTGTCGGCTGGCCCTTGTGGTTCTGGGCGGCATGGAAGGCGGCGTACACCTTCTGCGAGTCGTGGCCGCCGCGCTGGAGGTTCCAGATCTCGTCGTCGGTCATGTGCTCGACCATCTTCAGCGTACGCGGATCGCGGCCGAAGAAGTTCTTGCGGACGTAGGCGCCGTCGTTGGCCTTGAACGACTGGTAGTCGCCGTCGTTGCACTCCATCATGATCTTGCGCAGCGCGCCGTCGTGGTCCTTCTCGAGCAGGGCGTCCCAGCCCTTGCCCCAGACCAGCTTGACGACGTTCCAGTTGGCGCCGCGGAACTCGCCCTCGAGCTCCTGGATGATCTTGCCGTTGCCGCGCACCGGGCCGTCCAGGCGCTGCAGGTTGCAGTTGATGACGAAGATCAGATTGTCGAGGTTCTCGCGCGCCGCCAGGCCGATGGCGCCCAGCGATTCGACTTCGTCCATTTCACCGTCGCCGCAGAAGACCCAGACCTTGCGGTTCTCGGTGTTGGCGATGCCGCGTGCGTGCAGGTACTTGAGGAAGCGCGCCTGGTAGATCGCCATCAGCGGGCCCAGGCCCATCGACACGGTCGGGAACTGCCAGAACTCCGGCATCAGCTTGGGGTGGGGGTAGCTGGAGAGGCCCTTGCCGTCGACTTCCTGGCGGAAGTTCAGCAGTTGCTCTTCGGAGAGGCGGCCTTCGAGGTAGGCGCGGGCGTAGATGCCGGGAGAGACGTGGCCCTGGATGTAGAGCAGGTCGCCGCCGTGGTTCTCGCTCTCGGCGTGCCAGAAGTGGTTGAAGCCGGCGCCGAACATGCTGGCCAGCGAGGCGAAGGAGCCGATGTGGCCGCCCAGGTCGCCGCCTTCGGCCGGGTGGTGGCGGTTGGCCTTGACCACCATGGCCATCGCGTTCCAGCGCATGTAGGCGCGCAGGCGCTGTTCGATCTCGAGGTTGCCGGGGCTGCGGGCTTCCTGCGAGGGCTCGATGGTGTTGACGTAGCCGGTGTTGGCCGAGAACGGCATGTCGACCGTGTTCTGGCGGGCATGTTCGAGCAGCTGCTCGAGAAGGAAGTGAGCCCGCTCAGGCCCCTCGCTCTGGATGACGGAAGACAGTGCATCCATCCATTCACGGGTCTCCTGGGCGTCCGCGTCGTTAGCGGCCGAGCCGAACAGGTTCTCGGGATTTGCCGACATGCTTGTGTCTCCTTTTAGGGCTGTGGCTGTAATTTAAGTGCGCTGTGCAGCGAACGCGGCGGAGTTTCGCATAGAAACATCGCAATTTCAAATAGTGCTTTTTGATTTTTCAATGTGAAATTTTCAAGACAATCCAGCCAGGGGCGAGGACCCGCACAAGGCATGGCAACACGAGGGGGCAAGCCTAGAATCCGCCCATGCCTCTCTCCTCTCCGCTGGCGGTTGCCCGCAGTGCCGTGAACGCCTCGCCGCTGTCCTGGTGGCGCAGGTGGTGGCGACGCCAGACACCGGTGCTGCAGGACGCGGTCGCCATGCTCGCCCCGATGGCGGCCGTGCTGCTGTTCCTTGCCGCCATCGTTTCCGCCTTCTGGTATCTGCGCACCGAGGAAGTCGAACGCGAGCAGGAGTCGGTGCGCCGCGACGTCGAGTACGCACAGCAGCGCATGCGCCTGCGGCTGCTGGAACGGCAGGAGCAGCTGATGCGCATCGCGCGCGATGCCTCCAACCGCGAGATCGACCCGATCGAATTCACCAGCCGCGCAGAATCGCTGGTGAGCCAGTTCCCCGAACTGCAGACCATCACCTGGATCGACGACCGCCGCCGCTTCAAGGCCGGCTATGCGGCGCCCAGCGTGCACCCGGCGCAGCAGCACCTGATCGGCGACGTGCTGCGCCCCGGCGACATCGAGAGCAACTATGCGCTGGCGCGCGAATTGCGCCAGCCGGTGTATTCGCAGCCCGTGGCCGGCGGCGATCCGCCGGCGATGCTGCAGCTGCACATTCCCCTTTTCGACCAGGGCCTGTTCGCGGGCGTGGTGCTGGGCGAGTTCTCGGTCGACGGGCTGCTGCGCTACGGCATGCCCTCCGAGGTGCAGGCGCGCTATGCGGTGTCGCTGCTCGACGCCAAGGGCCATGTGATCGCCGGCAACACGACGAATCTGAAGGAAAGCGGCACGCGCCTGCTGCCTTGGTCCGAGCGGACCAACGAATATGAAGTGCCGGTGTCGCCCGTGGGCAATGCGCTGGTGCTGCGGGCGCAGGCATACCGCACCTCCCAGGGCGTGGTCGGCAACGGCCTTTTCTGGCTGGTCTGCGCGCTCAGCGTGCTCACCAGCTGGATGCTGATCGGCACCTGGCGCCACACGCGGCGGCGGCTGCAGGCGCAGCAGCGGCTGGTGGCCGAGACCAACTTCCGCCGCGCGATGGAAAACTCCATGCTGACCGGCATGCGCGTGCTCGACCTGCAGGGCCGCATCACCTACGTCAACGCCGCCTTCTGCGCGATGACCGGCTGGAGCGAGGAAGAACTGGTCGGCCAGTCTCCGCCCTTCCCCTACTGGCTCGAATCCGACCGCGAGGTGATGAACGAGCGGCTCGAAGAAGAGCTGCACGGCCGCGCCCTGCCCGGCGGCTTCCAGGTGCGGGTGAAGCGCAAGAACGGCAGCGTGTTCAACGCCCGCCTCTACGTGTCGCCGCTGATCGACGCGCGCGGCCACCAGACCGGCTGGATGACGTCGATGACCGACATCACCGAGCCCACGCGCATCCGCGAGCAGCTGTCGGCATCCTACGAGCGCTTCACCACGGTGCTCGAAGCGCTCGACGCGGCCGTGTCGGTGGCCCCCATCGGCAGCGAGGAGCTGCTGTTCGCCAACAAGCTGTACCGGCTCTGGTTCGGCTCCGACACCGTGGGCCACCTGGGCATGGTCGCGCAGGCGGGCGTGCCGGCGTCGAACGCGCACGACGAGGGCCTCGACGACGTGGACCCGTACGCCGGCCTGCCGATCGACACCCTCACCGCCGCGCAGACAGCCAACAACGAGATCTTCGTGCCCCACCTCGGCAAATGGCTCGAAGTGCGCTCGCGCTACCTGACCTGGGTGGACGGCCGCCTCGCGCAGCTCGTCATCGCCACCGACATCACGCCGCGCCGCGACGCCGAAGAGCAGGCCGCCGCGCAGGCCGACAAGGCCCAGGCCGCCAGCCGCCTCATCACCATGGGCGAGATGGCCTCCAGCGTGGCGCACGAGCTCAACCAGCCTCTGACCGCCATCACCAATTACTGCAACGGGATGATGTCGCGCATCAAGGGCCAGTCGATCGACAACGACGCCCTGCTCGCCGCGCTTGAAAAGACTTCCAAGCAGGCGCAGCGCGCGGGCCAGATCATCCAGCGCATTCGTTCCTTCGTGAAGCGCAGCGAGCCCAACCGCACGCCGGCCGACGTCGCCACCATGGTGAGCGAAGCGGTCGAGCTTGCCGGCATCGAGCTGCGCCGGCGCAACGTGCGCCTGAACCACTACGTGGCGGCGCGGCTGCCGGTGGTGCGGGTCGACCCGATCCTCATCGAGCAGGTGATGGTCAACCTGCTGAAGAACGCCGCCGAATCCATCGATCTCGCCGACCGCCCCTTGGCGCGCCGCAGCGTCGAACTGCGCGTGCTGCCCAAGGTGATCGAGGGCCACAACGCCATCGAGTTCTCGGTGCAGGACACCGGCAAGGGCCTGGCCCCGGAGGTGATGGACCGGCTATACGAGGCCTTCTTCTCCACCAAGCCCGAGGGCATGGGCATCGGCCTGAACCTGTGCCGCACCATCGTCGAGTCGCATCGCGGCCGGATGCAGGCGGAGAACATCTACAATGGTCCGGATGTGATCGGATGCCGTTTTTCCTTCTGGATTCCGGTGTTGGACGCTATCAGTTCCGTAGCTAGCGACGAGGCAAAGGTACCTGCATGAGTTTGATTCCGAAGAAGGGCACGGTCTATGTCGTCGACGACGACGAAGCCGTACGCGATTCGCTGCAATGGCTGCTCGAAGGCAAGGACTACAGAGTCCGCTGTTTCGATTCCGCCGAATCCTTTCTCTCCCGATACGACCCGCGCGAAGTCGCCTGTCTGATCGTCGACATCCGCATGGCGGGCATGACCGGCCTTGAACTACAGGACCGGCTCATCGAACGGCGCTCCCCGCTGCCGATCGTGGTCATCACCGGCCACGGCGACGTGCCGATGGCGGTCGACAGCATGAAAAAGGGCGCCATGGATTTCATCCAGAAGCCCTTCAACGACGAGGAACTCGTCACGCTGGTCGAGCGCATGCTCGAACACGCACGCGGCGCCTTCACGCAGCACCAGCAATCGGCCAGCCGCGACGCGCTGCTGTCCAAGCTCACGGGCCGCGAGGCACAGGTGCTCGAACGCATCGTCGCCGGCCGCCTGAACAAGCAGATCGCCGACGACCTGGGCATCAGCATCAAGACGGTCGAGGCGCATCGCGCCAACATCATGGAAAAGCTCAACGCCAACACCGTGGCCGATCTGCTCAAGATCGCGCTGGGGCAGGCGGCGCCAGCGGCCAAGGCCTAGAAACAGCTATCCGCCCGATAGCGACGTATGACCCCCACGCCTGCGCAAGCGGGCGTTTTTACTTGGAAAATCGAAACCGATGACCGCCCAACTGATCGACGGCAACGCCCTCGCCAAAACCATCCGCGCCGAGGTGTCCGGCCGCACCGCCGCACTCAAGGCGCGTGGCGTGAACCCCGCCCTTTCCATCATCCTCGTGGGCGAAGACCCGGCCAGCCAGGTCTATACCAAGCACAAGGTCAACGACAGCGCCCAGACCGGCCTCGACGCCACGCTCGAGACCTACCCTGCAGACATGAGCGAGGCCGACCTGCTGGCCCGCATCCGCACGCTCAACGAAGACCCGAAGGTGCACGGCATCCTGGTGCAGCTGCCGCTGCCCAAGCACATGGACAGCCAGAAGGTCATCGAGACCATCTCGCCCGCCAAGGACGTCGACGGCTTCCACGTCGCCAGCGCCGGCGCGCTGATGACCGGAGCCCCCGGCTTCTGGCCCTGCACGCCGCACGGCTGCATGAAGATGCTCGAATCCATCGGCTACGACCTGCGCGGCAAGCATGCCGTGGTCATCGGCCGCAGCAACATCGTCGGCAAGCCGATGGCGATGATGCTGCTCGCCAAGAGCGCCACCGTGACCATCTGCCACAGCGCCACCAAGGACCTGGGCGCCATCACGCGCCAGGCCGATGTGATCGTCGCGGCGGTGGGCAAGCTCAATCTCCTGACCGCAGACATGGTGAAGCCGGGCGCGGTCGTCATCGACGTGGGCATGAACCGCAAGGAAGACGGCAAGCTGGCCGGCGACGTCGATTTCGACGGCGTGAAGGAAGTGGCCGGCTGGATCACGCCCGTGCCCGGTGGCGTCGGCCCCATGACGCGCGCCATGCTGCTGGTCAACACCCTTGAAGCGGCCGAGCGCGTCGCAACATGAGAACCACCCCGTTGCGCGCTCACCGCGTCTAGCCGCCTCCGACGGCGGCCCGGCAAAGCCGGTTCCGCGGTGGCTCCCGAAATGGTCTCGTCAGCTCGAACAGGATTTCTCACATGACCACCAACCCGCTTCTCGATTTCACCGATCTCCCTCTGTTCGACCGGATCAGGCCCGAGCACGTATCGCCCGCGGTCGACGCGCTGCTGGCCGACGCCGAGGCAGCGCTGCAGACCGTGACGGCACCGGAGTTCCCCGCCGACTGGAATGCGATCTCCAAGGTGCTCGACGTGGCTTCCGAGCGCTTCAGCCGCGCCTGGGGCGCCGTCGGCCACCTCAACGCCGTGGCCGACACGCCCGAGCTGCGCGCCGCCTACAACGAAGCCATGCCGCGCGTCACCGCCTTCTGGACCCGTCTGGGCTCCGACGAACGGCTGTACGCCAAGTACAAGGCCATCGACGTCGCCACGCTCAATGCCGAGCAGCGCCAGGCGCACAGCAATGCCGTGCGCAACTTCATGCTGGGCGGCGCCGAGTTGCAGGGCGAGGCCAAGAAGCGCTTCGCCGACATCCAGGAGCGCCTGGCCGAGCTGAGCCAGAAGTTCAGCGAGAACGCGCTCGACGCGACCGACGCCTTCGCCTACTACGCTGCCCTAGGCGAACTCGAAGGCGTGCCCGAGGACGTGGTGAGCGCCGCGCGCGCGGCCGCCGAAGCCGACGGCAAGGAAGGCTACAAGCTCACGCTGAAGATGCCGTGCTACCTGCCGGTGATGCAGTTCGCAAAGAGCAGCGCGCTGCGCGAGAAGCTCTACCGCGCCTACGTCACGCGGGCCAGCGAGTTCGGCGACGCGGCCTTCGACAACACCTCCCTCATCACCGAAATCCTCGCGCTGCGCGAGGAAGAAGCCGGGCTGCTGGGCTACCGGAACTACGGCGAGCTGTCGGTCGTGCCGAAGATGGCCGAGTCGCCCGAGCAGGTGGTGAAGTTCCTGCGCGACCTCGCGGCCAAGGCCAAGCCCTACGGCGAGCGCGACCTTGCCGACCTGCGCGTCTTCGCCGCCGAACAGTTGAACATCAACGATCCGCAGCCCTGGGACTGGAGCTACATCGGCGAGAAGCTCAAGGAAGCGCGCTACGCCTTCAGCGAGCAGGAGGTGAAGCAGTACTTCCCGGCGCCGAAGGTCATGGCCGGCCTGTTCAAGATCGTCGAGACGCTCTTCGAAGTGTCGATCCGCCGCGATTCGGCGCCCACCTGGCATCCGAGCGTCGAGTTCTACCGCATCGAGCGGGCCGGCCAGAAGGTCGGCCAGTTCTACCTCGACCCCTCCGCCCGCGCCGCCAAGCGCGGCGGCGCCTGGATGGACGACGTGCGCGCCCGCTGGCTGCGCCCCGACAACGGCGTGCTGCAGACGCCCGTGGCGCAACTTGTGTGCAACTTCGCCAGCGGCGTCGACGGCAAGCCGCCGCTGCTCACGCATGACGACGTGACCACCCTCTTCCACGAGTTCGGCCACGGCCTTCACCACATGCTGACGCAGGTGAACGAGCGCGACGTCTCGGGCATCAGCGGGGTCGAGTGGGACGCGGTCGAGCTTCCCAGCCAGTTCATGGAGAACTTCTGCTGGGAGTGGGACGTGCTCAAGCACATGACGGCCCACGTCGACACCGGCGAGCCTCTGCCACGCGCGCTCTTCGACAAGATGACCGCCGCGAAGAACTTCCAGAGCGGCATGCAGACGCTGCGCCAGATCGAGTTCTCGCTGTTCGACATGCTGCTGCACACCGAATACCACGCCGCCACCGCCAAGCCCGGCGAGGTGATGGCGCTGCTGGGCCGCGTGCGCGACGAGGTGGCGGTGATGCCGTCGCCGCCGTTCAGCCGCACGCCGAATACTTTCAGCCACATCTTCTCGGGAGGCTATGCGGCCGGCTACTACAGCTACAAGTGGGCCGAGGTGCTGAGCGCCGACGCCTACGCGGCCTTCGAGGAAACCGTGGGCGCCGACGGCGAGCCGAACATCGAGACCGGCCGCAAGTACCGCCAGGCCATCCTGGAGGCCGGCGGCAGCCGCAGCGCGATGGACTCGTTCAAGGCCTTCCGCGGCCGCGAGCCCCAGCTTGATGCGCTGCTGCGACACCAGGGCATGGCGCAGGCCCAGCCCGCTTGATGCGGCGCTGAAGCTTGCGATACTCGGGCGATGCATACGATTTACAAAATCTCACCATTGCATCGCCTGACCGGCCTTGCCCTCGTGCTCGTTGCCTCGGGCGCGATGGCGCAACCCATCTACCGCCAGGTGGACAAGAACGGCAAGGTCACTTTCTCCGACCGCGCCCCGAGCGCGAGCACTGAGCCTGCGGGCCAGCAAGGCGCAGCGCCCCCTTCCGGCGCCAACACCGCCGGCCTGCCTTATGAATTGCGCCAGGTGGCGCAACGCTATCCCGTCACCCTCTACAGCGGGGACGAATGCGGCCCCTGCGGAGCGGCGCGCACGCTGCTCACGACGCGCGGCATTCCGTTCGAGGAACGCACTGTCAAGAGCAACGCAGACATCGAAGCCCTGCAGCGCCTGAGCAACCAGAATGCGTTGCCGCTGCTGACGATCGGTTCGCAACAGCTCAAGGGTTTCTCGGACGTGGAATGGTCGCAGTACCTCGACGCGGCCGGCTACCCCAAGAGCAACAGCCTGCCTGCGGGCTATCGCAATGGCCCGGTCCGGCCGCTGGTGGCCCAGCAGGCGACACCAGCGCCTCGCGCGGCCGAAGCGCCCGCACCGCCCGTCGCGCCGCCACCCGCATCGAGCGAGCCGACGCCGAGCAACCCGGCCGGCATCAAATTCTAAGCAGCCATCGGCCTGGGGCTGAACCTCCTCAGGCCCCGAACTCCATCGTCTTCACACCGGTCGCGGTGCCCAGCAGGCACACGTCGGCCTTCTGGTGCGCGAAGACGCCGACCGTCACCACGCCGGGCCATTGGCTCACCGTCGACTCGAAAGCCAGCGGGTCGGTGATGCGAAGCCCCGTCACGTCGACGATGTGCTGGCCGTTGTCGGTGACCAGCGGCAGGCCATCCTTCTCGCGCACCTGGGCGATGCCGCCCATGGCTTCGAACTGGCGCATCACGCGGCGCGCGGCCATCGGAATCACTTCCAGCGGCAGCGGGAACGCGCCCAGCACTTCCACCAGCTTCGACTCGTCGGCGATGCAGACGAACTTGCGCGACTGCGCCGCGACGATCTTCTCGCGCGTGAGCGCGGCGCCGCCACCCTTGACCATGAAGCCGCGGTGATCGATCTCGTCGGCGCCGTCGATGTAGACCGACAGTTCCTCCACCTCATTGCTGTCGAACACCGGAATGCCCAGCGCGCGCAGGCGCTCGGTCGAGGCGACCGAGCTGGAGACGGCGCCCTT
Source organism: Variovorax sp. TLI9-5A (assembly GCF_056867935.1). NCBI lineage: Bacteria > Pseudomonadati > Pseudomonadota > Betaproteobacteria > Burkholderiales > Comamonadaceae > Variovorax > Variovorax sp. TLI9-5A. The sequence goes on from NZ_CP200310.1 coordinate 4,277,531, forward strand.
GATCTCGTCCTTGATCGTGGCCAGCGCGTCGATGAACTTGTTTACCGTCGATCCGGTGCCGACGCCGACGATTTCGCCCTTGACCACGTAGGCCAGCGCGGCGCGGCCGACCTGGGCCTTGAGTTCGTCCTGGGAAAGCGGTTTGGAGGGGGTTGGGGAGGCGGGTGCGGTCATCACGGACAATCCTTGGCTCATTGAAGCCCCGAATTATCCGATGCCCCTGCTGATGCCCTCCTCGCTCTACGGCCTGGCCCGCCCCTTCCTGTTCGGCTTCGACCCCGAACACGCCCATGAAATCACGCTGGACGGGCTGGCGCGCACCCAGAACACGCCCCTGGCCTGCGCCTATTCGGCGCCACGCATCGACGACCCGGTCCAGCTCGCCGGCCTGACCTTTCCCAACCGCGTGGGCCTGGCGGCCGGCCTGGACAAGAACGCCCGCTGCATCGACGCTTTTTCCGCCATGGGCTTCGGCTTCGTCGAGGTCGGCACCGTCACCCCGAAGGCCCAGCCGGGCAACCCGAAGCCGCGCATGTTCCGGCTGCCGCAGCGTGACGCGCTGATCAACCGGCTCGGCTTCAACAACGAGGGGCTGGACGCCTTTCTGGCCAACGTGCAGAAGGCGCGCTTCCGCAAGAACGGCAGTGGCGCGAAGTCGCCGATGCTGCTGGGCCTCAACATCGGCAAGAACGCCGCCACGCCCATCGAGCGCGCGGTGGACGACTACCTGGTCTGCCTCGACGGCGTGTACCCGCATGCCGACTACGTGACGATCAACATCTCCAGCCCCAACACCGCCAACCTGCGCTCGCTGCAGAGCGACGAAGCGCTCGACGCCCTGCTCGGCGCGGTGGCCGAGCGGCGCGAGACCCTGACCACGCGCCACGGCGGCAAGCGCTCGCCACTCTTCGTGAAGATCGCGCCCGACCTCGACGAAGCCCAGGTCGCGGTGATCGCCGCCACGCTCAAGCGCCACGGCATGGACGGCGTGATCGCCACCAACACCACGCTGGCGCGCGACGCGGTCAAGGGGCTGCCTCATGCGGAAGAAGCGGGGGGCCTTTCGGGCGCGCCGGTGCGCGAGGCCAGCAACCGCGTGGTCGCGCAGCTGCGCGCGGCGCTGGGCGCGGGCTTTCCGATCATCGGCGTGGGGGGCATCCTCAGCGGCGCTGATGCCAAGGCCAAGATCGCCGCAGGCGCGGACGTGGTGCAGATCTACACCGGCCTGATCTATCGCGGCCCGGCGCTGGTCCGCGAAGCGGCCCAGGCACTGCTGCGCGATCGCGGCAGCAAGGCCTGAGCGCCTTTCTCTTCAGTCTCTCAGCGCATGCGCCACAGCACTGGCGCAATGACTGCCGCCCAGCGCAGCAGGCGCTTCGGCCGGATCACCACCACGGCAGCCGCCGCGACGACGCCCGCGGCCACCGGATGTGCACGCGCGATGCGCAGCGCCGCGGCAGCAGCCGACTCGTTGGGCGGCGGGGCATCCGCCTCGGGCGCGGGCTGAGTCTCGCGGCCACCCTGCATCGTCGCAATGCGCTGGCGCTGGATTTCCATGCGCGCCAGCAGTTCTTCGCGCGTGACCGGACGGCGGACGCGGCGCGGTGCTTCCTCGTCCTCCCCGGGTCCTTGCCAAGGCCGAAGCGCTCCTGGGCCCAGGCCCAGTCGCGCTCGAACTCCTGGCGCGCAGGAACGAAGCTGTTGGATGCATTGCGCATGGTCAGCAGCAAGCCGATGGCCGCTGCCAGCCAGAGCGCGATCCAAACGCCAGCCACCGACCAGGCGGCGGTGACGCGGTGCGGCGTGTCCCAGAAATTGACCACCACCGCCACGGACAGCAAGGCCACCGTGACCGTGGTCAGCCCCAGCACGGCCAACCCGAGAAGGAGCATCAGCTTGAGCCGCTGCTTCTCGTCCTCCCAGGCCATGCGCAGCAGTTGCACCCGGTCCTCCGCCGCCAGGGCGCCTTCGGCCGCGGCGATGCGCAGCCTGCGGATGCGGGCGTTCAGTCCGAACAAGGAGAGCAGCCTCATGGGCCGGCCCCCGTCATGCCCGGATGAACGATGCTATTGCTGCTGCCGTGCGCTACCAGGTCAGCGGCGGCCAAGCAGCAGGCCCACCAGCACGCCGACGGCCAATGCGGCACCGGCGATCTGCCATGGTTCGTCGTGGGCGTAGGCGTTGGCCGAGCTGGCCGCTTCGCGGGCCTTCTTGGCGGCGAGCTTGCTCTTCTCGGCCGCGAGTTCGCGTGCGATGGCCAGCTTGGTGTCGATGCGCTGGCGCAGCGCCTTGATGTGGGGAACCGAATCCAGGTCCTTGCTTGCCAGCACGCCGCGCACGTCGCTTGCAATGTCTTCGGCTGCTGCTTCAAGATTTTGGGATGCACTCATTGGAAACTTTCCTCCGTGATGACACCGGCACCGCGCCGGCGGCTTCGCGCCAGCAAGTGGCGTGCTGTCATGTTACAGGCTCAAAAGACCCTCAGGCGCTACAGATGTGCAGACTTTGACGCGAGATGCCACTTCCTGACGCGCAAAACGCGCTTCACGCATCCGCCAGCAAGCCGGCCACGTGACGCCCGATGGCCAGGCTGCTGGTGAGACCCGGCGATTCGATGCCGAAGAGATTCACCAACCCGGGCACGCCGTGCGATGCGGGCCCGTCGATCATGAAGTCGGCTGCCGGCTCGCCCGGCCCCGAAATCTTGGGCCGCATGCCCGCATAGCCCGGAATCAGCGCGCCATCGGGCAGCGCGGGCCAGTACTTGCGGACCTCGGCGTAGAAACCCTCGCCCCGTGAGGGGTCCACCACCAGTTCGTCGGGCGAGGACACCCATTGCACATCGGGCCCGAACTTGGCCTGGCCGCCCAGGTCGATCGTGAGGTGCACGCCCAGCCCGCCCGGCTCGGGCACGGGGTAGATGAGGCGCCCGAACGGTGCCCGCCCCGACAGGGTGAAGTAGTTGCCCTTGGCGAAGTACTCCTTCGGCACCGCCGACGGCGGCAGGCCCTCGAAGCGCCGGGCCAGCGCAGGAGCCCCGAGGCCCGCAGCGTTGACCACGCTGCGGCAGCGCAGCGCGGTGCCGTCTTCGGCCATCAGCACGATGGCTTCGCCACCGCACTCGGCGCGCGTGATGGGCGATTTGAGCGCCAGCACGCCGCCGGCGTTTTCGAGATCGCCCAGCAGGCTCAGCATCAGCGCATGGCTGTCGACGATGCCGGTGCTCGGCGAATGCAGCGCCGCCACGCAATGCAGCTGTGGCTCCATGGCAATGGCCTGCGGCCCGGTGATCAGGGCAAGGTCGTCGACGCCGTTCGCGGCCGCCTTCTTCTGGATGGCCTCGAGCTGGCCGGCCTGCTCGGGCGATGTCGCCACGATGAGCTTGCCGCAGCGCTGGTGCGGCACGCCGCGCTCGGCCGCGTAGGCGTACAGCATCTGCCGGCCTTCGACGCAGAGCTTCGCCTTGAGCGAACCCTGCGGGTAGTAGATGCCGGCATGAATGACCTCGCTGTTGCGCGAACTCGTTCCCGTGCCGATGGCACCTTCGGATTCGAGCACCAGCACCTCCCGGCCCGCGAGCGCCAAGGCGCGCGCCACTGCCAGCCCCACCACACCACCGCCGATGACGGCGCAATCGATTTCATCCATCGCGCGAGCTTAGCGCGGCTACGCGTGGCGGCTTCGCTATCTCAGTGCACGGACGGGGGTGGTTCGGGATCGGTGGGCTCGTCGGGCGGCGTCTCGGGCCCTTCGTCGGGCTCGACGGGCAAGTCCGGCGCGACAGGCGGCGGAACATCGGGATGAGTGGCCATGGCAGCGCTCCTTTCCCTCTGGTTCTAGGCCACCGGCGCGAAAAATTCGAGGGCGCGTGGCTGCACTTGCCGTCGGTGCCGGCCGACAAGCCTGCATGCTCAGCCGGTGAAAGCGCCGAGTTCGATCCGGGGCAGCCGCGCCGTATCGGCGATGGCATCGATCGCGACGATCTTCCCTTGCGACACCGTGACCTGCAGCACCAGGAAGAGTCGGCCCACCGGCGCCACCACGACGCCGACGCGGCCGTCCACCGGAGCCGCGCCTCCGCCTTGCTCATCGACGGGCGGCCCGGGCGCGTCGTCGTCGTCCAGCGAGTCCTCGCGCCGCGACTTGCGCGTGCACAGCATGTCGAGGCACACGCGCCCCACCACCGTCGTCAGCCAGCCGCCGAGATTGGCGATGTCGCCCGCCTCCGAGCGCTCGAGGCGCAGCCAGGCTTCCTGCACGGCGTCTTCGGCCTCGCCGAGCGAACCGAGCATGCGGTAGGCCACGCCGCGCGGCACTACGACGAAAGTGCGCTCGCCGCACTGATCACGACCACCGGCGCGATCAACATCTGGAACCGCTTCAACGTGACGGTGAAGCAGGTTGCGGGCGCACGCTGGGATTGAAGCCACGCGTTACCCGTTACTACTTCCTGCGACTTGGGGATCGATGGTGGATGTGTTGTACTGACCCGCACTGTCGGAGCCCGGCAGACAAGCGTCATCGCGTCACATTCTTCAGGGAGAGAAATGTCCACCATCGATGCAAACGGGATGCTGATCGACCCCAAGGTGATCCTGCGACGATCACCGGGAATCGAACACGGCACCCTCCCCAGCGTGCTCGCCATCGTCGTCCACCAGACCGACTCGGGCACCGCCGAATCCAGCCTCAACGGCTACCAGGTGGGCGGCAACGGCGCCCACTTCCTCATCGACAAGAACGGCCAGAACTACCAGACGGCGAGCGTTCTCGCGCGCTGCTATCACGTCGGCAAGCTGATCAAGTCGAAGTGCCTGACCATCAACAAGAGCAGCTGCGACACGGGCGCGATGGCGAAGATGCTGGCGATGTCGTGGGTCAACCAGATCAACGCCATCGACGCGCATGAGCGCGCGAAGCCGTATCCGGACCGCTATCCGGTGAACGGCGATTCGATCGGCATCGAGCTGGTCGGCATGCACATCGACGACAAGAGCTACGAGGCCGTGACCGCGGCGCAGAACAGCTCCCTGCAATGGCTGATCGAGGTGCTGTACGCGCAGTTCAGCCTCAAGCCGGAGGATGTCTACCGGCATCCGACGGTGTCGTACAAGAATCCCGGTGAAGCGAGCTCGGCGATATGGAAGTGAGACTGCGCGCGATGTGCCTCGCGGTCGGGGCCATGCTCATCGCCTCCTGCGCGACGACGCGCGATACCGGGTTCACCAACGTCTACGTCGCCGACTTCCATTCCGACTCGCCGGCCACCTGCCGCAGTTCCGACGTGCCGCGCAATCATGGACAGGCGCGCGAGTTCTTCTCGAAGGCCCGCCAGGTCGACTACAAGACGCTGCACGACAACTACGAACTGGCGCCCTGCTACGCCGAAGGCACGCTGCTGCGCCAGGGCAAGTCGTGCGACTGGCAGATCCGCGCGGGCGCGACGGGTTCGGTGCAATGCGGCGAGCAGAAGCTGTACTTCGCGTGCGACAACTGCGGCGACCTGTTCGGCATCACGAAGTAGACAAAGACGAGAAGAGAAAGCGAAGACGGGCTGAAGACAAGCCCGGCGCACAAAACAAAAAAGCGACCTGGAGATCCAGGTCGCTTTTTGATTTGGTGGGCGGTGGAGGCTTCGAACCTCCGACCCCAGCAGTGTGAATGCTGTGCTCTACCCCTGAGCTAACCGCCCTGAGCGCTGCTGTTTACCTGCAGCGCCTTGAAAACGTATCGCGTTCTGCGAAGCCTCAGATTATGCCATAGCTTTTCAGCCGCCTTCAAGAAACTCCGACGTTTTCTCGAAACAGCGTCCGGCCGCCACTCGATTTATCGAGCTGGGCCAGCACGGCCTCGTGCGCGGTCAGCTCGTGCTCGGCCGCCATGATCACCGGCAGCTCGAACTGGCTGAGGTCGACGGCCACCACGGTCGTGCCCTGCACAGGCTCTGCGGCGGCCACGTCGATGAGCAGCGCGTCCTGCCCGCGCGTGAGGTTGATGTAGACGTCGGCCAGCAGTTGCGCATCGAGCTTGGCGCCGTGGAAGGTGCGGTTCGAACGGTCGACGCCGAAGCGGTCGCACAGCGCGTCGAGCGAATTGCGCTTGCCCGGGTACACCTGCTTGGCCATGGCCAGCGTGTCGGTCACTTCGCTCACGAAGGTGCGCAGCGGCGGCAGGCCGGCGCGCTCGAATTCCTTGTTGAGGAAGCCGACGTCGAAGGCCGCGTTGTGAATGATCAGCTCGGCATCGCGCAGGTATTCGACGATGTCGTTGGCCAACGTGCCGAACTTGGGCTTGTCGCGCAGGAAATCGGTCGTCAGGCCGTGGACCTTGAGCGCGTCCTCGTGGCTCTCGCGCTCGGGGTTGAAGTAGATGTGCAGGTCGTTGCCGGTGAGCTTTCGGTTGAACAGCTCCACGCACCCGAGTTCGATGACCCGGTCGCCGTTCTCGGCCGAGAGCCCTGTGGTTTCGGTATCGAGGACGATCTGGCGCGACATCAGTGGTTTTCCTTGGCGTGGTTGATCGAGTACTTGGGAATCTCGATCGTCACATTCTCCTGCGCCAGGATCGCCTGGCAGCTCAGGCGAGACTGCGGCTCCAGGCCCCAGGCGCGGTCGAGCAGGTCTTCTTCGCCCTCTTCCGCCTCGTTCAGCGAATTGAAGCCCTCGCGCACGATCACGTGGCAGGTGGTGCAGGCGCAGCTCATCTCGCAGGCATGCTCGATGTCGATGTGGTTGTCGAGCAGCGCCTCGCAGATTGAGGTGCCGGCGGGCGCGGTGATTTCTGCGCCTTCGGGGCAGTACTCGGGATGCGGGTAGATCTTGATCGTGGGCATGCTGTTGTTCTAGAGAGATTCGACCTTGCGCCCGGCAAGTGCGCGCGCGATGCCCGCGTTCATGCGCTGTGCGGCGAAGGCCTCGGTGTCGTCGGCCAGCTTCTTGGTGGCGGCCTCGATGGCCGCGGCTTCGCTGCTGCCCTTGGCGGCTTCGCGCAGTTTCGCCATCGATGCATCGATGGCGGTGCGCTCTTCGTCGTTCAGCAGGTCGCCGTCGGCATCGAGCGCGCTCTGCGTGGCCAGCAGCATGCGATCGGCATCGACGCGCGCCTCGACCAGCGCACGCGCCTGCATGTCCTGCTGCGCGGTGGAGAAGCTCTCCTGCAGCATGGTCGCGATCTGGTCGTCCGACAGGCCGTACGAGGGCTTGACCGCCACGCTCGCCTCGACGCCGCTGCCCTGTTCCTTTGCGCTCACGCTCAGCAGGCCGTCTGCGTCGACGGTGAAGGTCACGCGGATGCGCGCCGCGCCGGCCGCCATCGGCGGAATGCCGCGCAGCGTGAAGCGCGCGAGGCTGCGGCAGTCGGAGACGAGGTCGCGCTCGCCCTGCACCACGTGCAGCGCCAGCGCGGTCTGGCCGTCCTGGTAGGTCGTGAAGTCCTGCGCCATGGCGGTCGGGATGGTCTGGTTGCGCGGCACGATGCGCTCGACGAGGCCGCCCATGGTCTCGATGCCGAGCGACAGCGGGATCACGTCGAGCAGCAGCAACTCGCCCGCGCCGTTGTTGCCGGCGAGCTGATTCGCCTGGATGGCGGCGCCCAGCGCCACGACTTCATCGGGATTCAGGTTGACCAGCGGCTCGCGGCCGAAGAAATCGGCCACTGCGCGGCGGACTTGCGGCATGCGGGTGGAGCCGCCCACGAGAACGATGCCCTGCAGCTCGTCGGCCTTGAGCTTCGCGTCGCGCAGTGCCTTGCGCACGGCGGCGATGGTCCGCTCGGTGAGCGGCTGGGTCGCGGCGTGAAACTGCTCGCGCGTCAGGTCGAACGAAACTGTCTTGCCTGCAACCTCGGCCTTGAACACGACCGCCGCCGAATCGGTCAGGGCTTCCTTCGCCGCACGGGCGGCCACGAGCAACGCGGCCTTGTCGGCATCGCTGCCGGCCCGCAGGTCTGTCTGCGCGAGCACGAAGTCGGCCAGCGCGTGGTCGTAGTCGTCGCCGCCGAGCGCCGAATCGCCGCCGGTCGCGATGACTTCGAACACGCCCTGCGTGAGCCGCAGGATGGAGATGTCGAAAGTGCCGCCGCCCAGGTCGTAGACCGCATAGACACCTTCGCTCGCGTTGTCGAGACCGTAGGCGATGGCGGCAGCCGTGGGTTCGCTGATCAGGCGCAGCACGTTGAGGCCGGCGAGCTGCGCGGCGTCCTTGGTCGCCTGGCGCTGGCCTTCGTCGAAGTACGCGGGCACGGTGATGACGGCGCCGTAAAGCTCGTCGTCGAAGGTGTCCTCGGCGCGGAAGCGCAGCGTGGCGAGGATCTCGGCGCTGATCTCGACCGGCGACTTCTCGCCCGCCAGCGTCTGCACCTTGACCATGCCGCCGTCGCCGCTGGCGATGCGGTAAGACATCGATTCACGGTTCGCGATGTCGGCCAGGCCTCGGCCCATGAGCCGCTTCACTGAAGTGATGGTGTTGGCCGGGTCTTGCGCGCGGGCGGCAAGAGCGTCGAACCCGATCTGGCGGCGATCGCCTTCCAGGTAGCGCACGGCCGAGGGCAGCAGCAGGCGCCCCTGATCGTCTGGCAGGCATTCGGCCACGCCGTTGCGCACCGAGGCCACCAGCGAATGCGTGGTGCCGAGGTCGATGCCCACGGCAATACGGCGCTGATGCGGGTCGGGCGCCTGACCGGGTTCTGAAATCTGGAGGAGAGCCATGCCGTTATTGTCCCAACTGATCGAACTTGGCTTCGACGTCCTGCGCGAAGCGCTCAATGAACATGAGGGCTCTCACCTGTTTGGCTGCAGCCGGGTAGTCGCCCTTCTCGTCGATCAGCCAGTCGAGCGACGACAGCGCGCGCGTGCGGCCGGCCTCGACCTCGGTGTTGAGCTTCTCGAGCGAAGCGATGTCGGCGACGTCGTCGAGCGTCTCGCGCCATTCCATCTGCTGCATGAGGAAATCGGGCGGCATCGCCGTGTTGTTCTCGGCGTCGAGCGGCGCACCGTTCAGCTCGCAGATGTAGCTGGCGCGGCGGATCGGGTCCTTCAGGCGCTGGTAAGCCTCGTTGATGCGCACCGACCACTGCATGGCCACGCGCTGCGCCGCAGCGCCCTGCGCGGCGAAGCGGTCCGGGTGGACCTCGCGCTGCAGCTCCTTCCAGCGCGCGTCGAGCACTGTGCGGTCCTGCGCGAAAGTCGCCGGGACGGCGAACAGTTGAAAGTCGGTGTCGTTCAGGTTCATGGCAAGAAAAAACCGCCAGCACATGACATGTTGGCGGCTGTGGTCGCAGTCAGCGACGGCGCATCAGTTCAGATGCGGAAGCTTTCGCCGCAACCGCAGCGGTCGCGCTCGTTGGGGTTGATGAACTTGAAGCCCTCGTTCAGACCTTCGCGCACGAAGTCGAGCTGCGTGCCGTCGATGTAGGCCAGGCTCTTCGGATCGACCAGCACCTTCACGCCGTGGTCTTCGAACACCACGTCCTCGGGCGTCAGCTCGTCCACGTACTCCAGCTTGTAGGCCAGGCCGGAGCAGCCCGTGGTCTTCACGCCCAGCCGTACGCCCAGCCCCTTGCCCCTCTTGCCGAGGTAGCGGGTGACGTGTCGGGCAGCGGCTTCGGTCAGCGTGACGGCCATGTCAGTGGACAGCTTCGGCGGCAGCGGATTCGGTCTTGACGCCGTGCTTGGCCTTGTAGTCGTTCACGGCTGCCTTGATGGCGTCTTCGGCCAGGATGGAGCAGTGGATCTTCACCGGCGGCAGCGCCAGTTCTTCGGCGATCTGCGCGTTCTTGAGCGCAGCCGCTTCGTCGAGCGTCTTGCCCTTGACCCATTCGGTCACGAGCGACGACGAGGCGATGGCCGAGCCACAGCCGTAGGTCTTGAAGCGCGCATCTTCGATCACGCCGGTTTCGGGGTTGACCTTGATCTGCAGCTTCATCACGTCGCCGCAGGCCGGTGCGCCGACCATGCCGGTGCCGACGGAGTCGTCGCCCTTTTCGAAGGAGCCGACGTTGCGCGGGTTTTCGTAGTGGTCGATGACCTTGGAAGAATATGCCATGGTGTACCTCTCAAACTTTGTTCAATCGTGGTGCCTGCCTGGTGCGGACCTGACCTGCGTCAGTGGGCCGACCACTGGATCGTGCTGATGTCGACGCCGTCCTGGAACATCTCCCACAGGGGACTCAGCTCGCGCAGCTTGGCAACGTTGTGCTTGATGGTCGAAATGGCGTAGTCGATCTCTTCTTCGGTCGTGAAACGGCCGATGGTCATGCGAAGGCTGCTGTGGGCCAGCTCGTCGCTGCGGCCCAGGGCGCGCAGCACGTAGCTGGGTTCCAGGCTGGCCGAGGTGCAGGCCGAACCCGACGACACCGCCAGGCCCTTGATGCCCATGATCAGCGACTCGCCTTCGACGTAGTTGAAGCTCATGTTCAGGTTGTGCGGCACGCGATGCTCGAGGTCGCCGTTGATGAACACCTGTTCGACGTCCTTCAGGCCATCGAGCAGACGCTTCTGCAGCCGGCGCGCGTGCTCGATGTCCTTGTGCATCTCGAGCTTGGCGATGCGGTAGGCCTCGCCCATGCCGACGATCTGGTGCGTGGGCAGCGTACCCGAGCGCATGCCGCGCTCATGGCCGCCACCGTGCATCTGCGCCTCGAGGCGCACGCGCGGCTTGCGGCGCACGTACAGCGCGCCGATGCCCTTGGGGCCGTAGGTCTTGTGCGAAGCCAGGCTCATCAGGTCGACAGGCAGCTTCGTGATGTCGATGTCGATCTTGCCGGTGGCCTGGGCCGAATCGACGTGGAAGACGATGCCCTTCTCACGGCAGATGTTGCCGATGGAGACCACGTCCTGGATCACGCCGATTTCGTTGTTCACGAAGAGCACGCTGACGAGGATGGTGTCAGGGCGGATCGCGGCCTTGAACTTTTCCAGGTCGACGAGGCCGTTTTCCTCGACGTCGAGGTAGGTGACCTCGAAGCCCTGGCGCTCCAGTTCGCGCATGGTGTCGAGCACGGCCTTGTGCTCGGTCTTCAGGGTGATGAGGTGCTTGCCCTTGCCCTTGTAGAAATTGGCCGCGCCTTTGATCGCGAGGTTGATCGACTCGGTTGCTCCCGAGGTCCAGACGATCTCGCGCGGGTCGGCGTTGATCAGCTCCGCCACCTGGCCGCGTGCTTTCTCGACTGCCTCCTCAGCTTCCCAGCCCCATGCGTGGCTGCGCGACGCCGGGTTGCCGAAGTGCTCGCGCAACCAGGGAATCATGGCGTCGACCACGCGCGGGTCGACCGGCGTGGTCGCGCCGTAGTCGAGATAGATCGGGAAATGAGGAGTTACGTCCATGGCTGGCTCGTGCTGGCGTGGGGGTTGTTCTTTGATCTGGGCTGCTCAGGCTGGCGCCCGAAGGCGCCGCCGGGACTCTGACTCAGGGCTTTCAGGACTTGGCGAAAGCGTTTCCGAGTGCGAACACCGAATTCGGCGCGTTCACGCGAATCGGCTTGACCACCGGCTGCGCGGAAATCGCGCGCTTGACGACCGGCTTGTTCTCGATCTGCACGCCCTTGGCGATCTGGTCGTCGACCAGTTTCTGCAGGGTGACGGAGTCGAGGAACTCGACCATGCGCTGATTCAGCGAGGCCCAGAGTTCATGGGTCATGCAACGGCCGGCTTCGCCGAGGCAGTTTTCCTTGCCGCCGCACTGGGTGGCGTCGATGGGCTCATCGACGGAAACGATGATGTCGGCCACGGTGATGTCCGCTGCCTTGCGGCCGAGGCTGTAGCCGCCGCCGGGGCCACGGGTCGACTCGACCAGCTCGTGGCGGCGCAGCTTGCCGAACAGCTGTTCGAGGTACGACAGCGAGATCTGCTGCCGCTGGCTGATCGCGGCCAGCGTGACCGGACCGGTGTTCTGACGCAACGCCAGATCGATCATGGCTGTGACCGCAAAACGGCCTTTGGTAGTGAGACGCATCGCAAGCTCCTTCAAGTGCTTACCGTTGAAACGACACCATGGTCTGGGACCGCGGTGACCTCGTCTCCGCCCTGCCCGACCCCTGACGCTGGTGAACCAGTCGGTAGGAGTCGGTCCTTCATCGCGAAGTTCTTCTGGTTGTTGTTGAGTATTTCGCTCAAGTATAACAGAAGGCCCTGAGGTCTGCTCGGGTAAACCCCAGCGCCGCCCGATGCGGGATTGCGAACGTTCGGTTTATTGCGCAAGGCCGGCGATGTTGTCGCCCCCGGACGCCCCGAACGCCTGCTCCCGAAGCAGAGCCAGCTGATCGCGCACCCGGGCCGCCTTCTCGAATTCGAGGTTGCGGGCGTGCTCCAGCATCTGCTTTTCGAGCCGCTTGATTTCCCGGGCGATGTCCTTCTCGCTCATGTCCTCGACCTTGGCGCGTTCCAGGTCGAGCTTGGCCGCCTCCTTGCCGCTCTTCTCGCTGTAGACGCCATCGATCAGGTCGCGCACCTGCTTGACGATGCTGCGCGGCGTGATGCCGTTGGCCTCGTTGTAGGCGATCTGCCGGGCGCGGCGGCGCTCGGTTTCGCCGATGGCTTTCTTCATCGAGTCGGTCATCCTGTCGGCATACAGGATGGCCTTGCCGTTCAGGTTCCGCGCCGCGCGGCCGATGGTCTGGATCAGCGAGCGCTCCGCGCGCAGGAAGCCTTCCTTGTCGGCGTCGAGGATCGCCACCAGCGACACCTCCGGAATGTCCAGCCCTTCGCGCAGCAGGTTGATGCCCACCAGCACATCGAAAGTGCCCAGGCGCAGGTCGCGCAGGATTTCCACCCGCTCCACCGTGTCGACGTCGCTGTGCAGATAGCGCACCTTCACGCCGTTGTCGCCCAGGTAGTCGGTCAGCTGCTCGGCCATGCGCTTGGTCAGCGTGGTGATCAGCACCCGCTCGTTCTTCTCGACACGCGTGCGGATCTCGCCCAGCACGTCGTCCACCTGATGCGTGGCGGGCCGCACCTCGACTTCGGGGTCGATCAGCCCGGTGGGCCGCACCAGTTGCTCGACGACGTTGCCCGCGTGGTCCTTCTCGTACTGTGCCGGCGTGGCCGACACGAAGATGCACTGGCGCACCCGCGCTTCGAACTCCTCCAGCTTGAGCGGCCGGTTGTCCAGCGCGCTCGGCAGGCGGAAGCCGTACTCGACCAGCGTGACCTTGCGCGCCCTGTCCCCGTTGTACATGCCGCCGAGCTGGCCGACCATCTGGTGGCTCTCGTCGAGGAACATCAGCGCGTCCTTCGGCAGGTAGTCGGTGAGCGTGGGCGGCGGATCGCCCGGGGCGGCGCCCGAGAGGTGACGCGTGTAGTTCTCGATGCCCTTGCAGTGGCCGATTTCCGACAGCATTTCCAGGTCGAAGCGCGTGCGCTGCTCCAGCCGCTGGGCTTCCACCAGCTTGCCGGCGCCGACCAGTTCCTTGAGCCGGTCGGCCAGCTCGGTCTTGATGGTTTCCACCGCCGCCAAGACCTTGTCGCGCGGCGTGACGTAATGGCTCGACGGATACACCGTGAAGCGCGGCACCTTCTGCCGGATGCGCCCGGTCAGCGGGTCGAAGAGCTGCAGCGACTCGATCTCGTCGTCGAACAGCTCGAAGCGGATCGCCAGCTCGCTGTGCTCGGCCGGAAACACGTCGATGGTGTCGCCGCGCACCCGGAACGTGCCGCGCGCGAAGTCCTGCTCGTTGCGCGTGTACTGCATGCGGATGAGCCTGGCGATCAGGTCGCGCTGGCCGACCTTGTCGCCCACGCGGGCGATCAGCCGCATCTCCATGTAGTCCTCCGGCGTGCCGATGCCGTAGATGGCGCTCACCGTGGCCACGATGACCGTGTCGCGCCGCTCCAGCACGCTCTTGGTGGCCGAAAGGCGCATCTGCTCGATGTGCTCGTTGATCGACGAGTCCTTCTCGATGAACAGGTCGCGCTGCGGCACGTAGGCCTCGGGCTGGTAGTAGTCGTAGTAGCTGACGAAGTACTCGACGGCGTTCTTCGGGAAGAACTCGCGGAATTCGCTGTATAGCTGCGCCGCCAGTGTCTTGTTTGGCGCAAACACGATGGCCGGGCGGCCCATCCGGGCGATCACGTTGGCCATGGTGAAGGTCTTGCCCGAGCCCGTCACGCCCAGCAGGGTCTGGTAGACCTCGCCGTCGTTCACGCCCTCGACCAGCCCCTGGATGGCCGTCGGCTGGTCGCCCGCCGGCGGATAGGGCTGGAAAAGCTCGAAAGGCGAGCCAGGGAACCTGACGAATTCGCCCTGCTTCGCCGGCCCGATCGGGTCGAGTTTCTTCAGGTCTGCTATGGCTTCGTTGTTCTCTGGCATGGCTGTTCCCGACAGGTGGCGCTCGCGCCGGTAAAATTCAAGGCAACCGGAAAGCATAAAGCCTCATCCGGTTGCAGCGCAGCTTTCATCCCAAAGGACCTTTTCATGTCTATGTTCACCGCGGTCGAAATGGCACCGCGCGACCCGATCCTCGGCCTCAACGAACAATTCGCGGCCGATACCAACCCCAACAAGGTCAATCTCGGCGTCGGCGTCTATTACGACGACAACGGCAAACTGCCCCTGCTGCAGTGCGTGCAGGCCGCCGAGCAGAACATGATGAAAGCGCCCACGGCACGCGGCTACCTCCCCATCGACGGCATCGCCGCCTACGACAACGCTGTCAAGGCACTCGTTTTCGGTGCCGACAGCGAACCCGTCACCTCGGGCCGCGTCGCCACGATCCAGGCCATCGGCGGCACCGGCGGCCTGAAGGTCGGCGCGGACTTCCTGAAGAAGCTCAACCCCAACGCCAAGGTGCTCATCAGCGACCCGAGCTGGGAAAACCACCGCGCCCTCTTCACCAACGCCGGTTTCGAGGTCGAAAGCTACCCCTACTACGACGCCGCCAAGCGCGGCATCAACTTCGACGGCATGCTGGCCGCGCTCAACGCGGCCCCGGCCGGCACCATCGTCGTGCTGCACGCCTGCTGCCACAACCCGACCGGCTACGACATCACCGCGGCCCAGTGGGACCAGGTGGTCGCCGCCGTCAAGGCCAAGGGCCTGGTGCCCTTCCTCGACATGGCCTACCAGGGCTTCGGCTACGGCCTGAAGGAAGACGGCGCCGCCGTCGCCAAGTTCGTCGAAGCCGGCCTGACCTTCTTCGTCTCGACCTCCTTCTCCAAGAGCTTCAGCCTGTACGGCGAACGCGTCGGCGCCCTGTCGGTGCTGTGCGAGAACAAGGAAGAAGCAGCCCGCGTGCTCTCGCAGCTCAAGATCGCCATCCGCACCAACTACAGCAACCCGCCCACGCACGGCGGCGCCGTGGTGGCCGCGGTGCTCGGCAACCCCGAGCTGCGCGCCCTCTGGGAGAAGGAACTGGGCGAGATGCGCGTGCGCATCAAGGCCATGCGCCAGGCGCTGGTCGAGGGCCTGAAGGCCGCGGGCGTGAAGGAAGACATGAGCTTCATCACCACGCAGATCGGCATGTTCAGCTATTCGGGCCTGACCAAGGACCAGATGGTCCGCCTGCGCAATGAATTCGGCGTGTACGGCACAGACACCGGCCGCATGTGCGTGGCCGCGCTCAACAGCAAGAACATCGGCCACGTCTGCGCGTCGATCGCCAAAGTCATCTAGGTGACAGCAATGTGTGAGGGAATCCGCCCCGGGCGACGATTCCTTCACACTCCCTCCCGGAAGAGCCCCGGCGGCGGTTGGATGTAGGGGTTAGGCCTCCTGCAGTACAGCGGATGCGCTGATATATTGCGCCGCAACATTCCACTCCAAGACCACCGATGCTCTATCAACTCTACGAAGCCCAGCGTTCCCTGATGGAGCCGTTTGCGGACTTCGCACAGGCGGCCTCCAAGCTCTACAGCCCCGGTGCCGTGTGGGGCCAGTTGCCCATCTCCCAGCGCATGGCCGCGAGCTACGACCTGCTCTACCGGCTGGGCAAGGACTACGAGAAGCCCGAGTTCAACATCAAGTCCGTCAAGGTCGACGGCGAAGAGGTCGTGATCCAGGAGGCCGTGGAGCTCGACAAGCCCTTCTGCGAGCTGCGCCGCTTCAAGCGCTTCACCGACGAGCCGCACATCCTGAAGACGCTCAAGAGCCAGCCCGTGGTGCTGATCGTGGCCCCCCTGTCGGGCCACTACGCCACGCTGCTGCGCGACACCGTGCGCACCATGCTGCAGGACCACAAGGTCTACATCACCGACTGGAAGAACGCTCGCCTCGTGCCGCTGTCCGAAGGCGAGTTCCATCTCGACGACTACATCAACTACGTGCAGGAGTTCATTCGCCGCCTGCAGGCCGAATACGGCAACTGCCACGTGGTGAGCGTGTGCCAGCCGACCGTGCCCGTGCTCGCGGCCGTGTCGCTCATGGCCAGCCGAGGCGAGCCGCTGCCGCTCACCATGACCATGATGGGAGGCCCCATCGACGCTCGCAAGTCGCCTACCGCGGTGAACAACCTCGCGATGAACAAGAGCTTCGAGTGGTTCGAGAACAACGTGATCTACCGCGTGCCGCAGGGCTTCCCCGGCGCGGGCCGCAAGGTCTACCCCGGCTTCCTGCAGCACACCGGCTTCGTGGCGATGAACCCCGACCGCCACGCGAGCAGCCACTACGACTACTTCAAGGACCTCATCAAGGGCGACGACGCCAGCGCCGAGGCCCACCGCAAGTTCTACGACGAGTACAACGCCGTGCTCGACATGGACGCCGATTACTACCTCGAGACCATCCGCACGGTGTTCCAGGAATTCGACCTGGTCAACGGCACCTGGGACGTGCGCAACCCCAAGGGCCAGGTGGAGCGCGTGCGCCCGCAGGACATCCACTCCACCGCCCTGCTGACGGTCGAGGGCGAGCTCGACGACATCTCCGGCTCGGGCCAGACCGAGGCCGCGCACAGCCTGTGCACCGGCATCGCCGACGACAAGCGCGAGCACTACGAGGTCAAGGGTGCCGGTCACTACGGCATCTTCAGCGGCCGCCGCTGGCGCGAACTGGTCTACCCGAAGGTGCTGAAGTTCATTGCGGCCAACGACCAGCCTCAAAGCCGCGCCAGCAGCCGCGGCGGCCTTGGCGCCGAAGACACGATCAAGCCCGGCCGCAAGGTCCCCGCTTCCGTAGCCGCCAAGAAGGTGCCGGCGAAGAAGACCGCCACCGTGGCGGCTAAAAAGCGCGCCGCACGCTGAAGCGTGCTGCGCGTAGATTGCAGCCAGGTGAACGGGCTAGCCGCACGCATCAATGACGCACTGCCTCAAACGCAGTGCACACGTTGCGGCTACCCGGATTGCGCAGGCTACGCGCAGGCCGTGGCCGAAGGCGAAGCCGGCATCAACCAGTGCCCACCCGGCGGCGCGGAAGGTATCGAGCGACTCGCCCGCCTGACCGGCCGCCCTGCCCTGCCCCTCGATCCGCAGTTCGGCACAGAGGCCCCGCGCGCCATGGCCGTCATCGACGAGGCTTGGTGCATCGGCTGCACGCTGTGCCTCGACGCCTGCCCGACCGATGCCATCGTCGGCATCAACAAGCGCATGCACACGGTGATCGAAGCCCACTGCACGGGCTGCGAGCTGTGTATTCCGGTCTGCCCGGTCGACTGCATCTCGCTCGAGGTCGAGACGCCGGGCCTCAGCGGCTGGCAAGCCTGGTCGGCCGAACAGGCCCGCAGCGCGCGCAGCCGCTACGAGGTGCACGGCAGGCACCGCAACACCGACGCCCGGCTGGCCGAAAACGCCCCCGAGCCCGAAAATGCCCCGCAAGACGCCGACGCCCGCAAGCGCTCCGTCGTCGAAGCCGCCCTGGCGCGTGCCCGCGCCGCCTCCCAACAACGACGCCCTCCAACTGCCAAACCATGACGCTCGACACCCTGCTCATCTACGTGGTCGCTTCGCTCGCGCTGGCCCTGATTCCGGGGCCGACGATGCTGCTGGCGCTGTCCAACGGCATCGAAGGCGGCATGCGCCGCGCGAGCTGGGGCATTGCCGGCGCGTCGCTGGGCAGCATCACGCTGATCGCGGTCGTGGCGCTCGGACTGGGTTCGCTGCTGGCGGCCTCGGAATGGCTCTTCAATGCCATCCGCGTGGCCGGCGTCGCCTACCTCGTGTGGCTGGGCATCAAGCTTTGGCGCAGCGAGGCGACCGACCTGCGCACCGCGCTGGCCAAGTCGCCGATCGAAATGCGGCCGAAGGGGCGCATCGCCCTCATGCGCAGCCTCGCGGTGGCGCTGTCGAATCCGAAGACGGTGCTGTTCTTCGCGGCCTTCCTGCCGCAGTTCGTCGACATCACGAAGCCGCAGGGCCCGCAATACCTGCTGCTGGGGGCCGTGTTCGTGGTGCTCGACACCTGCGTGATGCTGGCCTACGCAGGCGCCGGCACGCAGGCCGTGCGCTTCCTCTCGCAGCGCGGCATCAGGATGATGAACCGCGGCTGCGCGGCCGGCATGTGGCTGCTGGCCGCTACCCTTGCTGTGTGGCGCCGCCCCGGCGCGTAGCGAGGTTCTCCCCCAGGCTTCGCGCACTTCGTGTCGCTTCGCCAACCCCCTTCCGGGGGCAACACCTGCGGCCCGGCGGAGCCGGTTCCGCGGTGTTTCTGGCGATACCGGGTCAATCTCTTCGCTTCAAGAGCATGAGCAGCACGCCGGCCAGCACCACGGCCACGGCGTACCACTCGAAGCGCGTCACTGCCTCGTCGGCGATCCACACGCCCAGCAGCATCGCGATCACCGGGTTGACGAAGGTGTAGCTCGCGGCGAGCGCGGCCGGCGCCCTGGCCAGCAGCACCATGTAGGCGTTGAAGGCGATCAGCGAGCCGAACACCACCAGGTAGACCCAGGCGGCGAGCGCCTCGGGCTGCGGCGGCCAGCTCATGGTTTCGCCGGACACGGCCGCGAGCCCCATCAGCACCATGCCGCCGCAGAGCATCTCGCTCGCGAAGCCCATCGCACCGGGCGCGAGCGGCAGGCTGCGCTGGCTCAGCACGCTGCCCAGCGACCAGCAGGCGGTGGCAATGCAGATCGCGACCAGCCCCCCGGGCGACGAGCGGAAGCCGCTGCCCTGCGTGAGCATCAGCACGCCGACGAGGCCCAGCGCGATGCCGGCAGCCTCCAGCTTCGACGGCTTCACGCCCCAGATCAGGTTGAGCAGCGCGATCAGCAGCGGAATCACCGCGATGAACGCCACCACCAGCCCCGAGCCGATCGACACCTCGGCATGCGCCGTACCGCCCATGCCGCCGCCCAGCATCAGCGCGCCGACGATCAGCGCGTTGCGCCACTGCACAAGCGAGGGCCAGGGCGCCCCGCGCCAGCGCATCCAGGCCGCGAGCAGCACGCCCGCGACCAGGAAGCGCGAGCCCATCTGCAGGAAGGGCGGAAAGCTGATCAGCGCGTACTTGATCGCGAGATAGGTGGAGCCCCACACCAGCCACGTGGCGGCGAGGCAGAGCCACAGCAGCGGCGGCAGTCCGGGGCGGGCGGTGCCGTGTGCGGCTTGAGCGGGAGAAGCGAGAGTCGGCATCGAGGGTGTCTCTTCTTGTCTTGAGTTCTGGCGCCCGATGTCAGAGTGGTTTCAGGGCGCCCGTCATGGTATGAAAGCCGCCTCGCCGCAGCCATGCAAATTTCATGGTTCTGCGCCCTCCACACCGTCGATTTGAAGGAGTTGCATGGACTTTTCCTTGAACCCCGCCCTGGACGCCCACGACACCCGAATCCTCGCCGAGCTGCAGGCCGATGCGCGCCTGACCATGGCCGAACTGGGCCGCCGCGTGCACCTGAGCCAGCCGGCCGTGACCGAGCGCGTGAAGAAACTGGAGGCGGCCGGCGTCATCAGCGGCTACCGCGCCACCGTCAACCTCGGCAAGCTGGGCTACGGCATCCGCGCCATCATCCGCGTCGGCCGCGCCGACTACGACCTGGTCGTGAAGCTGGTGCAGGAGACACCCGAATGCGTCAATGCCTACAACGTGACCGGCGAGGACAGCTGGATCCTCGAGATCGCGGTGATCGATGTGAGCCACCTCGACGCGGTGGTCACCAAGTTCTGCATCCTCACCGAGACGGCGACCTCGATCATCCTGAACCCGGCGCGCGAGCACCAGCCGATGCTGCCGCCGCGCAGTTCGGACGTGAAGCCGCCGATCAGGAAAGTGCTCAACGCGTAGCGGCAAGCGCGCTGAAAGCCGCCACCACCTCGGGCGGCGCCTGCACCATCTCGATCAGCACGCCCTCGCCCGCGATCGGAAACTCGTCGTTCGCCTTCGGGTGCAGGAAGCAGATGTCGAAGCCGGCCGCGCCCTTGCGGATGCCGCCGGGCGCGAAGCGCACGCCCTGCGCGGTGAGCCATTCGACGGCCTTCGGCAGGTCGTCGATCCACAGGCCGACGTGGTTCAGCGGCGTGGCGTGCACCGCCGGTTTCTTCTCGGGGTCCAGCGGCTGCATCAGGTCGACCTCGACCTTGAAGGGCCCGGCGCCCATCGCGCAGATGTCTTCATCCACGTTCTCGCGCTCGCTCTTGAACGTGCCGGTGACCTCGAGCCCCAGCATGTCGACCCACAGCTTCTGCAGCCGCAGCTTGTCGGGTCCGCCGATGGCGATCTGCTGGATGCCCAGCACCTTGAAGGGACGCGCGTCGGCGGTCATGCTGCGCACCCTTCTTCCGCCTGCTCCTGCACCTGGCGCGAATTCAGCCCCAGCTTGCGCAGCAGCACCGTGTCGGCCTCGACGTCGGGGTTGCCGGTGACCAGCAGCTTGTCGCCGTAGAAGATCGAGTTCGCGCCGGCCATGAAGCACAGCGCCTGCACCGCGTCGCCCATCTGCTGTCGGCCGGCCGACAACCGCACGCGCGCGGTCGGCATGGTGATGCGCGCCACCGCGATCATGCGCACGAAGTCGAACGGGTCGACCGGCTCCGAGTCGGCCAGCGGCGTGCCGGGCACGCGCACCAGGCTGTTGATCGGCACCGATTCCGGGTACGGATTCAGGTTGGCCAGTTGCGCGATCAGCCCCGCACGGTGCACCGGCTGCTCGCCCATGCCGACGATGCCGCCGCAGCACACGCTGATGCCGGCGCTGCGCACGTTGGCCAGCGTGTCGAGCCGGTCCTGGTAGGTGCGGGTGTCGACCACGTCGGTGTAGTACTCGGGCGCGGTGTCGAGGTTGTGGTTGTAGTAATCGAGGCCGGCGGCCTTGAGCTGGTGCGCATGGTGCGGCTCCAGCATGCCGAGCGTGGCGCAGGTCTGCATGCCCAGCCCCTTCACGGCCTCGACCAGCACGGCCACCTTCTCCACGTCGCGGTCCTTCGGGGCGCGCCATGCGGCGCCCATGCAGAAGCGCGTGGCGCCGGCGTCCTTGGCGGCCTGCGCGGCGCGCACCACCTCCTCGACCTCCATGAGCTTCTGCGCCTTCACGCCGGTGTCGAACTCGGCCGACTGCGGGCAGTAGCCGCAGTTCTCGGGGCAGCCGCCGGTCTTGACCGACAGCAGCGTTGCCAGCTCGATGTCGCCTTCGGGGAAATGCTGGCGGTGCACGGTCTGTGCCTCGAACAGCAGGTCCATCAGCGGCTTGTCGAGCAGCGCCTGGATCGCCTCCACGGACCAGGGGCCCTGCGGCGCCGCGACCTTGGCCGGGCGATGCAGTGTGACCGCCTGTTGAAAGTCGTTGGCACCCATCAGTTGAACTCCAGAATGATCTGATCAACGGCGAGCGATTCGCCCTTGTTCGCCGAAATCTTGCCCACCACGCCGTCCTGCGCGGCGAACAGCACGTTCTCCATCTTCATCGCCTCGATCACGGCCAGTTTTTCGCCAGCGCGCACCTGCTGCCCCGGCTGCACCGACACCTCCACGAGCAGGCCCGGCATCGGCGACATCAGGAACTTGCTCAGGTCCGGCGGCGCCTTGTAGGGCATGAGTTCGAGCAGGCGCGCGCCCAGCGGCGACATCACCATCGCCTCGATCTGCGTGCCGTCGTGCGACACGCGCAGCGCCAGCGGGCTCTTGCCCGCGCCGCGCTCCACCTGGGCGGTGAAGGGCCTGTCGTTGACAGTGCCCTGCACCCGGATCGAGCCCAGCGCGAGGCTGCTGTCGATCTTGTAGCTCTTGCCGCCCACGGTCACAGAACTCGCGCCGGTCTTGCCGTGGAAATCGGTGACCGAGACCGGGTGATGCACATGCTTGCCCTCGTGCCCCAGCTCGACCACCACGAACTGCTCGCCCACCTTCACGCCGTGGCCTTCGAGCTGCCCGCTGATGCCGGAAGCCCGCGCGCGGTAGCGGCGATGCACATACGCCGCCAGCGCGATCAGAAACGAAGGATCGGTGTGCGGCACGTCTTCCGCGTGGAAGCCCTTGCCGTAGTGCTCGGCGATGAAGCCGGTGTTGAAGTCGCCCGCCACGAACTTCGGATGCGCCAGCAGCGCCGCCTGGAACGGGATGTTGCTGCTGATGCCTCGGATCACGAAGCCGTTGAGCGCCTCGCGCATGCGGGCGATCGCGTGCTGGCGGTCCTTTCCGTGCACGATGAGCTTGGCGATCATCGAGTCGTAGTACATCGGGATCTCGCCGCCCTCGTACACGCCGGTGTCCACGCGCACGCCGTTCAGGCGCTGCGTGTCGCTCGCGAACATGGTTTCGCCCGGCGGCTGGAACTTCACCAGCCGGCCGGTGGACGGCAGGAAGTTGCGGAACGGGTCTTCCGCGTTGATGCGGCACTCGATGGCCCAGCCGTCGCGCTTCACCTGCTCCTGCGTGAGCGGCAGCTTCTCGCCGGCGGCCACGCGGATCATCAGCTCCACCAGGTCGAGGCCGGTGATGCACTCCGTCACCGGGTGCTCCACCTGCAGGCGGGTGTTCATCTCGAGGAAGTAGAAGCTCTGATCCTTGCCGACCACGAACTCCACCGTGCCCGCGCTCTGGTACTTCACGGCCTTGGCCAGCGCCACGGCCTGCTCGCCCATCGCCTTGCGCGTGGCGTCGGAGATGAAGGGCGACGGCGCCTCCTCGATCACCTTCTGGTGGCGGCGCTGGATCGAGCATTCGCGCTCGTTCAGGTAGATGACGTTGCCGTGCGAATCGCCCAGCACCTGGATCTCGATGTGGCGCGGCTCCTCCACGAACTTCTCGATGAACACGCGGTCGTCGCCGAAGCTGTTGCGCGCCTCGTTGCGGCACGAGGTGAAGCCCTCGAAGGCCTCCTTGTCGTTGAAGGCCACGCGCAGACCCTTGCCGCCGCCGCCGGCCGAGGCCTTGATCATCACCGGGTAGCCGATGTCCTTGGCGATCTCGACGGCGCGCTCGGCCGTCTCGATGGCGTCGTTCCAGCCCGGAATGGTGTTGACCTGGGCCTCGTTCGCGAGCTTCTTGGAGGCGATCTTGTCGCCCATGGCCGCGATCGAATAGTGCTTGGGCCCGATGAAGGCGATGCCCTCTTCCTCGACCTGCCGCGCGAAGGCTTCGTTCTCAGAGAGGAAGCCGTAGCCCGGGTGCACGGCCTCAGCGCCGGTCTTCTTGCAGGCCGCGATGATGCGGTCGGCCTGCAGGTAGCTCTCGCGGCTGGGCGCGGCGCCGATGTGCACGGCCTCGTCGGCCAGCTCGACGTGGCGGGCTTCCTTGTCGGCGTCGGAATAGACGGCGACGGTCAGGATGCCCATCTTCTTGGCCGTTTGAATGACGCGGCAGGCGATTTCGCCACGGTTCGCAATCAGGATCTTCTTGAACATGTTCTTCTTCTCCGTGCCCGTCACAGGGGGATGTTGCCGTGCTTGCGCCACGGGTTCTCGAGCTTCTTCTCGCGCAGCATCACCAGCGAGCGGCAGATGCGCTTGCGGGTCTCGTGCGGCAGGATCACGTCGTCGATGTAGCCGCGCGCGCCCGCCACATACGGGTTGGCAAAGCGGGCCTTGTACTCGGCCTCGCGGGCGGCGAGCTTCTCCGGATCGTTCTTGTCCTCGCGGAAGATGATTTCCACCGCGCCCTTGGCGCCCATCACCGCGATCTCGGCGCGCGGCCAGGCGAGGTTGACGTCGCCGCGCAGGTGCTTGGAGGCCATCACGTCGTAGGCGCCGCCGTAGGCCTTGCGGGTGATGACGGTGATCTTCGGCACCGTGCATTCGGCGTACGCGTAGAGCAGTTTGGCGCCGTGCTTGATGATGCCGCCGTACTCCTGGCCGGTGCCGGGCATGAAGCCGGGCACGTCGACGAAGGTGACCACGGGAATGTTGAAGGCGTCGCAGAAGCGCACGAAGCGCGCGGCCTTGATGCTGCTCTTGATGTCGAGGCAGCCCGCGAGCACCAGCGGCTGGTTGGCGACGATGCCGATGGTCTGGCCTTCCATGCGGGCGAAGCCGATCACGATGTTCTTCGCGTAGTCGGGCTGCAGCTCGAAGAAGTCGCCGTCGTCCACCACCTTCAGGATCAGTTCCTTGATGTCGTAGGGCTTGTTCGGGTTGTCGGGCACCAGCGTGTCGAGCGAGTAGTCGAGCCGGTCGGCCGGGTCGCCCAGGCCGTTGTTGCCCAGGCGCACCGGGGGCTTCTCGCGGTTGTTCAGCGGCAGGTAGTTGTAGAGGCGGCGCAGCATCATCAGCGCCTCCACGTCGTTCTCGAAGGCCATGTCGGCCACGCCGCTGCGGGTGGTGTGGGTGATGGCGCCGCCGAGCTCCTCGGCCGTGACGCTCTCGTGCGTGACGGTCTTCACCACCTCGGGGCCGGTGACGAACATGTAGCTGGAGTCCTTCACCATGAAGATGAAGTCGGTCATGGCCGGCGAGTACACGGCGCCGCCGGCGCAGGGGCCCATGATCATGCTGATCTGCGGCACCACGCCCGAGGCCATCACGTTGCGCTGGAACACGTCGGCATAGCCGCCGAGCGAGGCCACGCCTTCCTGGATGCGCGCGCCGCCCGAGTCGTTCAGGCCGATGACCGGTGCGCCGACCTTCATGGCCTGGTCCATCACCTTGCAAATCTTCTCGGCGTGGGCTTCGCTGAGCGCGCCGCCGAAGACGGTGAAGTCCTGGCTGAACACGAACACCAGGCGGCCATTGATCATCCCGTAGCCGGTGACCACGCCGTCGCCCGGCACCTTCTGCTCCGCCATGCCGAAGTCGACCGAGCGGTGCTCGACGAACATGTCCCACTCTTCGAAGGTGTTGTCGTCGAGCAGCAGCTCGATGCGCTCGCGCGCCGTGAGCTTGCCCTTGGCATGCTGCGCGTCGATGCGCTTCTGCCCGCCGCCGAGACGCGCCTGGGCGCGACGCTTTTCGAGTTGTTCGATCAGTTCTTGCATGGTGTGCTTTCGAAGCTGTGGTCCTGGATTGCGTGTCTTGTCTTCATGGTCTGGCCGCGATGGCGGCCGCGGCGAGCAGGTTGCGCGCGGCCGTGGAGGCCGGCAGCGTGCCCTGCGCCACTTGCTGCGTGAGCTGCGGCAGCAGTTCGCGCACCTGGGGGTGATGCCTGAAGGCCTGCTTGAGGCCGGCGTCGATGCGCTCCCACATCCACGCGGTGGCCTGCTTCTCGCGGCGCTTCGCAAGCCTGCCGTTGGCGGTCTGCAGCTGCCTGAACTGCGTGACTGCCTCCCAGAAGGCGTCGACGCCCGTGTTGGCCAGCGCGCTGAGCTGCAGCACCTTGGGCAGCCAGAAGCGCACCTCGGCGCCGCTGTGCGCGTCGTGCGCGGCATGCGCGTGCTCGGGGTTGCCCTGGTGGCCGAAGAGCCGCAGCGCCGAGGTGATCTGCGCCTGGGCGCGGGTGGCAGCGTCCTTGTCGAGGTCGGCCTTGTTGATGACGACGAGGTCGGCCAGTTCCATCACACCCTTCTTGATGGCCTGCAGGTCGTCGCCCGCGTTGGGCAGTTGCAGCAGCACGAACATGTCGGTCATGCCGGCCACCGCGGTTTCGCTCTGGCCCACGCCGACCGTCTCGACGATCACGATGTCGTAGCCGGCCGCTTCGCAAACCAGCATGGCCTCGCGCGTCTTCTCGGCCACGCCACCCAACGTGCCGCTCGACGGACTCGGGCGGATGTAGGCGCGCTCGTTCACCGAGAGCCGCTCCATGCGCGTCTTGTCGCCGAGGATGGAGCCGCCCGAGACGGTGGACGAAGGGTCGATGGTGAGCACGGCGACGCGGTGCCCCTTGCCGATCAGCAGCAGGCCCAGCGTCTCGATGAAGGTCGATTTGCCGACGCCGGGCACGCCAGAAATGCCGAGCCGGAAGGAATTGCCGGTGCGCGGCAGGAGCGCCGTGAGCAACTCGTCGGCCTGCGCGCGGTGGTCGCCGCGCGTCGATTCGAGCAGCGTGATGGCCTTGGCGATGGCGCGCCGCTGCGGCATGCCTTCGGTGCCGGCAATCGCGCTTTCGAGGGCCTGTGCCTTGTCGCTCAGCACGCAGCCTCCGACGCCACGCGCCAGCGGTAATGCAGGTCGACGCCCTCGCCGCCTTCGAGCACGAAGCCGTGGCGCAGGTAGAAGCGGTTGGCGTCGCTCTTCACGAGCGCGGTGAGCTTGATGTCCAGCCGCTGCTCGCGCGCCTGCGACTTGGCCCATTCGAGCACCCATTCGCCGATGCCCAGGCCCTGGAAGCCGGTGCGCAGGTAGAGATGGTCGAGGCGCAGCGCGTCGCTGTCCTCGGGCTTGAGCGTGACGAAGCCGATGCGCTGGTCGCCGTCGAGCACGATGTGGTGCATGTAGGGCACCACGAAGCCCGCGCTTAGGCGCTCGCGCGAGCGGGCCACGTCGAAGCGGCCCACGCGCTCCAGGCTGGGGCGCATCGCGTCGATGCGCAGGGCCAGCATGGCCTCGAAATCGCTGGAATCGACCGGCTGCAGCGACAGCCGCGACAAGAGATCGCTCACGACGGCGCGCCTCAGGCCGTGACCGCCGCGCGAATCTGCTCCAGCACGTCCTTGGCGCTGGCCGGAATGGGCGTGCCCGGTCCGTAGATGCCCTTGACGCCGGCCTCGTAGAGAAAGTCGTAGTCCTGCCGCGGAATCACGCCGCCGACGAACACGATAATGTCGTCCGCGCCCTGCTTCTTGAGCTCATTGATGATGGCCGGCACAAGAGTCTTGTGGCCGGCTGCGAGCGTGCTCACGCCCACTGCATGCACGTCGTTCTCGATGGCCTGGCGCGCGCATTCCTCGGGCGTCTGGAAGAGCGGCCCCATGTCCACGTCGAAACCCAGGTCGGCAAATGCCGTGGCCACCACCTTCGCGCCGCGGTCGTGGCCGTCCTGCCCGAGCTTGGAGATCATCACGCGCGGACGGCGGCCCTGCTCCTCCGCGAAGGCGTTGATTTCGGTCTTGAGGGCTTCCCAGCCTTCGGCGGAGTCATAGGCAGCTGCGTACACGCCGGTCACCTTCTGTGTGTCGGCGCGGTGGCGGCCGAAGGACTTTTCGAGCGCGTCGGAAATCTCGCCCACCGTGGCGCGCAGGCGCACGGCGTCGATGCTCAGCGCCAGCAGGTTGCCGGTGTTGCTCTCGGCGGCCTCGGTGAGCGCGTCGAGCGCGGCCTGCACCTTGGCACCGTCGCGCGAGGCGCGGATCTTCTGCAGGCGCGCGACCTGCTGTTCGCGCACCTTCACGTTGTCGATCGAGAGGCTGTCGATCGCGTCTTCGTTCTTGAGCTTGTACTTGTTGACGCCGACGATCACGTCCTTGCCCGAGTCGATGCGCGCCTGCTTCTCGGCGGCGGCCGCCTCGATCTTGAGCTTGGCCCAGCCGCTGTCGACAGCCTTGGTCATGCCGCCCATGGCCTCGACTTCCTCGATGATGGCCCAGGCCGCATCGGCCATGTCCTGCGTGAGCTTCTCCATCATGTAGCTGCCGGCCCAGGGGTCGATCACGTTGGTGATGTGCGTCTCTTCCTGGATGATGAGCTGCGTGTTGCGCGCGATGCGGGCGCTGAATTCGGTGGGCAGCGCGATGGCTTCGTCGAGCGCGTTGGTGTGCAGGCTCTGCGTGCCGCCGAACACCGCCGCCATCGCCTCGATGGTGGTGCGCACCACGTTGTTGTACGGGTCCTGCTCGGTGAGGCTCCAGCCGGAGGTCTGGCAGTGGGTGCGCAGCATCAGGCTCTTGGGGTTCTTGGGCTCGAACTCCTTCATGATGCGACACCACAGCAGGCGCGCGGCGCGCATCTTGGCGACTTCGAGATAGAAGTTCATGCCGATGGCCCAGAAGAAGCTCAGGCGGCCGGCGAAGCCGTCGACGTCCAGGCCCTTGGCCAGCGCGGTCTTCACGTATTCCTTGCCGTCAGCCAGCGTGAAGGCGAGCTCCAGCGCCTGGTTGGCGCCGGCTTCCTGCATGTGGTAGCCGCTGATCGAGATCGAGTTGAACTTCGGCATCTTCTGCGCCGTGTACTCGATGATGTCGCCGATGATCCGCATGCTCGGCGCTGGCGGAAAGATGTACGTGTTGCGGACCATGAACTCCTTGAGGATGTCGTTCTGGATGGTTCCGCTGAGCTGGTCCTGCGCCACGCCCTGCTCCTCGGCCGCAACCACGTAGCCCGCGAGAACCGGCAGCACGGCGCCGTTCATCGTCATGGACACGCTCACCTTGTCGAGCGGGATCTGGTCGAACAGGATCTTCATGTCCTCGACCGAGTCGATGGCCACGCCGGCCTTGCCGACGTCGCCGGTCACACGCGGGTGGTCGCTGTCGTAGCCGCGATGCGTGGCGAGGTCGAAGGCCACGCTCACGCCCTGCCCGCCGGCGGCCAGCGCCTTGCGGTAGAAGGCGTTCGACTCTTCTGCGGTCGAGAAGCCGGCGTACTGGCGGATGGTCCAGGGGCGCACCGCGTACATGGTGGCCTGCGGGCCGCGCAGGTAGGGCTCGAAGCCGGGCAGCGTGTCGGTGTACTTCAGGCCCTGCAGGTCGGCGGCGGTGTACAGCGGCTTCACCGTGATGCCGTCGGGCGTGATCCAGTTCAGCGCGCTCACGTCGCCGCCGGGTGCGGACTTGGCTGCGGCCTTGGCCCAGGCTTCGAGGTCGGCTTGCTTGAAAGAGGGTTCGGGTTTGCTGCTCATGAAGGGGCCGTTCGCAGAGTCTTGCAGGGTGTTCGCAAATTCGCCTGCAGGGATTTGCAAGCCGGCCGCGAGTCTAACCGATCCATAATTATTAATTCAAACGCCATTTTTGAAGTACAGTCCGGCCCATGTCCGCCGTCACCCTCACCCCCCGCGCCCTCTATGAAGAGGTCGCCGAACTGCTGCGCCAGCGGATCTTTCGCCGCGAGCTGGAGCCCGGCAGCTGGATCGACGAACTCAAGCTGGCCGAGGAATACGGCATCAGCCGCACCCCGCTGCGCGAGGCGCTGAAGGTGCTGGCGGCCGAGGGGCTGGTGACGATGAAGGTGCGGCGCGGCGCGTACGTGACCGAGGTGTCGGAGCAGGACCTGACCGACGTGTACCACCTGCTCTCGCTGCTGGAGAGCGACGCCGCCGGTGTGGTGGCCGAGCGCGCCACCGACGCGCAGCGCGCCGAGCTGAAGGCGCTGCACGCCGAGCTGGAAGCAGCAGCCTCACCCGAGAACCGGGAGCACTTCTTCGCCCTGAACGAGCGCTTTCACATGCGGCTGCTGGCCATCGCCAACAACAAGTGGCGCGACCAGATGGTGGCCGACCTGCGCAAGGTGATGAAGCTCAACCGGCACAACTCGCTGCTGAAGGCCGGCCGCATCGGTGAGTCGCTGGCCGAGCACCGCTCGGTGATGGCCGCCATCGAAGCGCGCGACGCGGAAGCGGCCATGGCCCGGATGCGGGAGCACTTCAAGAACGGGCTGGAAGCGGCGAACTAGGTCCGCCCCCAGGCTTGCGCACTTCGTGTCGTTTCCACACCCGGACAGGGTCCAGGTCAATCTATGTTGAGGGTGCCGGTTTCGTTGGCCAGGTGTTGGGCGGTTTCCAGCAGCATGGGGGCGATGCGAGTGACCATCGTGTCCTTGGGCAGCAGGTAGGCGGGGCCGCCGCAGCTCACGGAGTAGCGTTCGCCGCGCGGGCCTTCCAGCGCGAAGCCGATGGCGTGGAGGTGGGGGTTCCACTCGCCGAAGGAGCCGCAGTAGCCGAGGCGGGCGTACTCGTCGAGGCCAGCCATCAGGCTCGACTCGATGGCCTTCCAGTTCTCCCCGCTCTCGGCGCGGATCTGGTCGAGCAGCTCGGCCTGCTCGGCCGGGGGCAATGCCGCCAGATAGGCGCGGCCGCCGGCCGAGGTGGCGATGGCCATGCGCGTGCCAACCTCGATGCGGGAGCTGATGACCATGGAGCGCGGCCGCAGCGAATCGATGACCAGCATGTCGAGCTCGTCGCGCACGCCAAGGTGCACGCTCACGCCGGCCGCCTCCGAGAGCGCCGCCAGATGCGGCCGCGCCACGGTGCGCAGGTCGAAATGGCGCAGGTAGCGGCTGCTCATGTCGAGCAGCGCAGGACCAAGGCTGAAGCGCTCGCTGTCCTGCGACTGTCGCAAATACCCCGCACTCACCAGGGTTGCGGTGAGTCTCGACACCGTGGCCTTGGGAATGCCGGTGGTGTCTGCCAGTTCGCGATTGCCTATCGGTGCCGAGGCCATGCCAATGACTCTCAGGAGAGCCAGTCCTCTGGCGAGCGCACTTACTTCTTCTTTGCCGCCAATCGCGTCACTCATGTATCCAAACCTTTTTATGTCCCTGATGTCCTCATTTTTCAGCAAAAAACGGTTGACGCGCCACTTATCGTGAAGTAGCGTTTTTCGGAACAACGTTTCAGGAAAGGCTTGGTGAACGATCGCGGCTCCTGAGGCCGGATCGGAAGAGGCGCGCCCGGCGCCCCGATTCAGGCCGCGTGAGCAGCCGCAGGCTCGCGTGCCAGCGCCATGACTTCGTGCGCGGGCAGCGTCTTGAGCCGATGGTCGCTCCAGACCTGCCGCCAGCGGCGCGCACCCGGCAGGCCGTTGCGCAAACCCAGCATGTGCCGGGCGATCGGCCACCAGTGCGTGCCGTGCCCGGCCGCCTCGCGGGCCATGTAGTCGCACATCAGCGACTCGACCTCTTCGCGCGTCAGCGTCTGCTCGCCGGCGCCGAAGAACTCGGCGTCCCACTCGGCCAGCCACCAGGGGTTGTGATACGCCTCGCGCCCCACCATCACGCCGTCGAGCAGGCGCAGATGCTCGTGCACCTGTGCGTTGACCGTGATGCCGCCGTTGATGGCGATGTGCAGGTCGGGAAACTCGTGCTTCAGCCGGTGCACCAGCTCGTAGCGCAGCGGCGGAATCTCGCGGTTCTGCTTCGGGCTCAGCCCCTGCAGCCACGCATTGCGCGCGTGCACGATGAAGGTTCTGCAGCCAGCCTCGCTCACCTGGCCGACGAAGTCGCGCACGAATTCGTAGCTCTCGATCTTGTCGATGCCGATGCGGTGCTTGACAGTCACCGGAATGCCGACCACGTCGACCATCGCCTTCACGCAGTCGGCCACCAACTGCGGCTCGTTCATGAGGCAGGCACCGAAGGCACCGCGCTGCACGCGCTCGCTGGGGCAGCCGCAATTCAGGTTGATCTCGTCGTAGCCCCACTCCTCGCCCAGCTTCGCACAATGCGCCAGGTCGGCCGGCTCGCTACCGCCCAACTGCAGCGCGACGGGATGCTCCTCGGTGTTGAAGCGCAGGTGGCGCGGCACGTCGCCGTGCATCAATGCGCCGGTCGTGACCATCTCGGTGTAGAGCAGCGCGTGGCGCGAGAGCAGGCGATGGAGGTAACGACAGTGCCTGTCGGTCCAGTCCATCATAGGTGCAACGGAGACGACCTTCTCTTCCAAAACGCGGGATTCCTGTGGTTGGCGGCGGGGCCCAAGCCTCGATCGGGCCGGGCTGGCAAGCCCGCTAGTTTCTCACGCGCCCCTTTCCACGCGCTCCCGCCCGGCCATGTAGTTCCCCGGCGTCACTCCGAAGCAGCGGCGGAACCAGCGCGAGAAGTGCGCCTGGTCGGTGAAGCCGCATTGCGCCGCCGCCTCGGCCGCCGCGTGGCCTTCGCGCAGCAGCGCCTTGGCGCGGCCGATGCGTGCGAGCCGCGCATAGTGGGCCGGCGTCATGCCCACGGCCATCCGGAACAGGCGATGGAAATGCTCTCGCGACACGCCCAGCCGCTGCGCCAGCCCGGCCGGATCGATGCGGCAGGCGTCCTGCGTCGCCAGCGCCTCGCAGACGGCTTCGACGCGCGCATCGCCCGCGCGGCGCTCGACCGGCACCAGTTCGCCATCGGCCTGCGCGCGAAGAATGCTTTCCAGCAGCCGGCCGACCTGTGCACCGTCTTCCGCCTGCGCGGCGGATGCCAGCGCCTCGGCCATGGCCGCGTCGTGCCACACGCCCCGTCGCAGAGTGCCTCGCAGGCCCGCTGGCCACCCGAGGCACCCGCTCGCCCAGGCGTGCGGCACGTAGAGCATCACCATGCGAAAGCCCTGCGCGCTCACGCCGGCGGTATGCAGCATGAAGGGCGCCATCAGCACGATGTCGCCGGCCTGCGCCTCCTGCCGCTCGCCGGCGCAGGTGAATTCGCAGCGGCCCTCGAGAATGGCGCCCACGCTCCACTCCGCGTGCCAGTGCAGCTCGAAGCGCGCCTTGGGGTCGGCTGCGAACATGGCTTCGATCTGCGCTCCGCCTTCCATCGGCAGGCCGATCACGTGCGAAGCCGGCGGGTTCGAGGGCAAGGTGCGGGTCATCCCGCGAAGGGTAGCGCGGACGGCCGCGTCACACGGCGATGGCACCGCGCACGGTGATGCCCATCCAGCCGGCGCTGGCGGCTGTGGCCTCCACGGGACCGAGCGATGCCAGCTCCTCGACCGGATGTTCGTGGAACTGCAGCGTCGCGCTGCCGGCCGTCCAGCCGGGCTCGACGCGGTCGATGATGTCGGCGCGCAGGTAGCGCGGCACCGCCGCGATGCCCGGCTGCGTCAGGTCGGGCCAGCCGGTGGCGCCCACGGTCGGCGCGGACAGAAAACCCAGCCGCCCCGTCTGCTCGCCCGACAGCGTGACCGTCGCATCCACCAGCCTGCGTTCCTTCACGCTGAGGCTCGCGCCGAGCTGGGTCCCCGCCGCGAGCGGCGCAGCCGCCGGATGGATCAGCGGCATGCTGCGCGTGAGCCAGGTCTGGCCGATCTTCTTGGGCCAGCCCTGCAGCCAGCCGCGCAGCAGCGAGATGTCCTGGTCGACGTAGATCAGCGGGCAATAGAAAGAACGGGCATTGCCGCCGCGCTTCTTCTGCTCGATTTCGAGCACCACGATGGTCTCGCGGTACTGCGCGTACACCGGGTCGAGAAGCTCACGGCCGTCGTCGCCGCAGAACTGCCAGTCCGCGAAATGGACGCAGCCCTTGCCGGTGGCCGAGCCCAGCTCGGCCGGCACCAGCACGTCACCGCGCGCGGCGTCGAACTCGAAGGCGACGTTGACGAGCCAGCCCGCGTAGTGCCAGGGCGGCGCCTGCACCAGCGCGCTGCGGCCGGAGGATGTGAAAGGAGGCGTAAAAGATTGCGGCATGGCCATACGGTGCGGGCGGAGTCGTGTTGATGAAGACCGCTCCACGATATGGCCGCCCATGCCGCCGCGTCTTGTACGCCAGTGATCCCGCAAGCGCAGCGTTCTACGGCAGATGAAGGCGTTGTCCGACTCGACACGCCGCCCCGGCAGGGACAATGCCCGCATCGGCCCGAGACAAGCCGGCAAGAGCAACGAAGACAGCACAGAACGAGAAGCACCGACTGCGAACAATGACCCGCATCTACCTGATTGAAGACAACCCCCTGATCGCCACCACGCTGACCGACGGCCTGCAGGAGTTTTCCGACTGCGACGTGATCGGCACCGCCACCACATCGGTCGGCGCCATCGACTGGCTCAGGAAGAACCCCGAGGAATGGGACGCGGCGGTCATCGACATCTTCCTGGCCGAGGGCAACGGGCTCACCGTTGCGCAGTACCTGCAGGAGCACAAGTCGCCGGCGCAGCGCACGGTGGTGCTCATGAACCACGCCACGTCCGAAGTACGCGAAGGCGCTCTTTCCGCGGGCGTGGACGCTGTGTTCGACAAGTCGCTGGAGCTCGAAGCCTTCTACGACTTCTGCAGGGCGCTGAACATCTCGCCGCGCCGCAAGCTGAACGCCGCAGCAGGGTAAGTCAGTCGCCCAGCACGCCCGTCACCCGCTGTTCGACCAGGTCGCTGGCGCGGCTCAGGTGCCGGCGCATGTGCCCGGCGGCGGCTTCCAGGTCGCCACGCTCCACCGCATCGAGGATTTCCAGGTGCTCGTGGCAGGACTTGTGCAGCAGGTCGATGTTCACCAGCGGATAGTCCGACAGGTCGGACATGCGCCGCAGCCGGTTCTGCTGCTGCACCGCGTCGAGAAAGAAGCGGTTGCCCGAGGCACTGGCCAGCAGTTCGTGGAACTGCGCGTTGGCCTCGAAGAAATCCATCCATGAATGGCGCGAGGCTTGCGCGAGCAGTCCCTGCTGGCGCTCGCGGCAGGCGCGCAGCCGCTGC
Source organism: Variovorax sp. TLI9-5A (assembly GCF_056867935.1). Classification (NCBI taxonomy): domain Bacteria; kingdom Pseudomonadati; phylum Pseudomonadota; class Betaproteobacteria; order Burkholderiales; family Comamonadaceae; genus Variovorax; species Variovorax sp. TLI9-5A. Next base: position 4,311,990 of record NZ_CP200310.1, read on the forward strand.
AGGTCGGCTTTGAAGCCCGGCTCGCGCAGCCCGGCGCATTCGACGGTCAGGCGAAACCGGTAGCTCTCGCGCTCGCTCTCGACCGAGTCCAGCGTCTCGGTGAACTCCCAGCGCTGGTAGTGGCGCCCGCGCAGCACACCGTCCTGCAGCAGCGTGGTGAGCACGGTGCGCAGCAGCGGGCGCGGCACGGCGTAGGCCTGCGCCAGTTCCAGTTCGTTGACGCGCGTGGGCAGCTTGCCGGCCAGGCGGTCGCGCAGCAGGCGGTAGTAGAGCGTCTTCTCCTCGTCCTCGGGCATCTCGCGCCGGGCCTTGGTCAGTGCCTGCCGATCGGCGACCAGGGTATAGCCGCGGTTCGGCGTGTGCGCCAGCAATGCCCGCTCGTGCAGGAAGCGCAGCGCCGCCCGCACCGGCGTGCGCGAGATGCCGAGCCTGCCGGCGAGCTCGGCCTCGGTGAGGTGGCTGCCGTTCTCGTAGCCGCCGGCCAGCGCCTGGTCGAGCACGTAGCGGCTCACGCGCTGGACGAGCGGAGCGACCGACGCAATGGGCGATGCAGGGGTCTTGTCGTCCTTCTGGTATGCCATCCAGGGGTTCTCCGGAATCGCGGGGCTTGGGCGCCGATCATCGCCCGGGTTTTGTATTTTTGGTCCTGAAAAACCATGTACATCTCGCACCAAAAATACAATTTGAGTTTCAAGATCGGCCCCACGACGACCCGAGAGCCGGGTCGCTTCCCAACGGAGAACCATCTCGTGGCCCTTGCCGACACCCTCGCCTCCCCCGCGTCGCTCGACGCGTTCTGGATGCCCTTCACCCCCAACCGCAAGTTCAAGCAGTCGCCGCGCCTCATCGTCGGCAGCGAAGGCCTTTATTACGACCTGGCCGATGGCCGCCGCGTGCTCGACGCCATCGCGGGTCTGTGGTGCGTGAACGCCGGGCATCGCCACCCGCGCGTCAGCGCCGCGATGAAGGCGCAGATCGACGTGCTCGACTACGCCTCCAGCTTCCAGATCGGCCACCCAGCCGCCTTCGTGCTCGCGCAGCGCCTGGCCGAAATGGCGCCAGCCGGCATGAACCACGTGTTCTTCACCAACTCGGGCTCCGAGTCGGTCGACACGGCACTGAAGATCGCGCTGGCCTATCACCGCGCACGCGGCGACGCGGGCCGCTACCGGCTCATCGGCCGCGAGCGCGCCTATCACGGCGTGGGCTTCGGCGGCATCTCGGTGGGCGGCATCGGCCGCCAGCGCAGCACCTTCGGCCCGCTGCTCAACGGCGTGGACCACCTGCCGCACACGCACGACCTGGCGCGCAACGCCTTTTCGCGCGGTGAACCGGCGCACGGCATCGACAAGGCCGACGCGCTGGAGGCCATGCTCGCGCTGCACGACGCCTCGACCGTGGCCGCCGTCATCGTCGAGCCCGTGGCCGGCTCCACCGGCGTGCTGCCGCCGCCGCGCGGCTACCTCAAGCGCCTGCGCGAGATCTGCGACAGGCATGGCGTGCTGCTGATCTTCGACGAGGTCATCACCGGCTTCGGCCGGCTGGGCACCAACTTCGCGGCCGACCTGTTCGGCGTGACGCCCGACCTCGTCACCACCGCCAAGGGCCTGACCAACGGCGCGGTGCCCATGGGTGCGGTGCTGATGCGCGACGAGGTGCACGACGCCTTCATGCAGGGCAGCGTGAGCGGCATCGAGCTCTCGCACGGCTACACCTACTCGGGCCACCCGCTGGCCTGCGCGGCGGCGATGGCCACGCTCGACGCCTACACGCAGGACGGCCTGATCGCCCAAGCGGCGGCCACCGCGCCCTACTTCGAGGAATGCCTGCACACGCTGCGCGGTCTGCCGGGCGTGATCGACGTGCGCAACGTCGGCCTGCTCGCCGGCGTCGAGCTGCAGCCCTGGGCCGAGGGCGCGGGCACCCACGCGCAGGCGGTGGCCCAGCACTGCGTGGGCCAGGGCGGCGTGCTGGTGCGCTCGGTGGGCGACACCATTGCGCTGTCGCCGCCCTTCACGCTGGAGCGCCGGCACGTCGACCAGATCGTCGACAGCCTGCGCGCAGCCATCGCTCAGACCGCCCGGCCCACCGACGCCCCGGCCTGAAGCACACAAGCACCATACACCGAACAAGGAAAGCACCGGACCGACATGGACATCGAATCGTTCCCCCTCTACGACATCGAAGGCGACGCCCGCCAGTGCGGCCAGCAGTACGGCCGCGCGGCAGGCGAGCGCATCGACCTGAGCCTGCGCACCTACCGCGCCGCCTTCGAGCGCGTGGGCCTGAGCTGGGACCGCACCCGCGCGCTGGCGCGCCGCTTCATGCCGGTGATCGAGAACTTCGACGCCGGCATGCTGCGCGAGATCGAGGGCGTGGCCGAAGGCGCAGGCGTGCCGCCCGAAGACATCGTGGCGCTGAACGCGCGCAGCGAGATGCTCTACGCCTTCCAGCAGCTCGAAGCCACCGAGCCGCCCGACGGCTGCACCGGCGTGGTGGTCATGCCCTCGGCCTCGCGAGAGGGCCGGCTCATCCACGCGCAGAACTGGGACTGGCGCGTGGAAAGCCTGGAGCTGGGCATCGTGCTGCGCATCCAGCCCGCCAAGGGCCCGTCGATGCTGACCTTCGCCGAGGCCGGCACGCTGGCGCGCGCCGGCCTCAACAGCGTGGGCATCGCCGTCACCGGCAACTTCATCAAGGCCGACAGCGACGGCAGGCAGCAGGGCGTGCCGCTGGCGCTGATCCGCCGCGGCATCCTGCAGTCGGAGCTGTATGCCAACGCGCTGGGCGTGGTGTGCCGCACCGCGCGCTCCATCTCCAACAACATGATCGTCACCCACGCCGAGGGCGAGGCCGTGAGCCTGGAGACCTGCCCCGAGCAGGTGTTCTGGCAGCAGCCCGAGGGCGGCATCCTGGTCCATGCCAATCACTTCAAGACGCCGGCTGCGCTCGCGCGCGTGGTGGACCGCAGCCTGGAGACCACGCCCGACTCGCTCTACCGCGACCGCCGCGTGACCGAGGCACTGCACAACCGGCGCGCCGCCGGCCTGCTCGGCGAGCAGGACGTGATCGACGCGCTGCAGGACCGCTTCGGCGCGCCGCGCGCCGTGTGCCGCAGCCCCAGCGCGGGCCCCGGCGGCGCCTCGTCGGCCACGGTGGCGACCATCGTCATGGACCCGGCGGCACGGAAGATGCGCATTGCACCGGCACCCTTCAAGGAACACCGCTTCACCGAATATTCCCTCTGAGTCCGACCGCTCTATCGACCGCCCAGCCCATGCCAGGAGTGTTGCCATGAAAGTCCCCGTTCCCCCTTCCCGCCCACCTTCCGCATCGACCGCATCGAGATTTGCCGCCCTGGCGCTGGGCCTGGCTGCCGCGGCCGGCGCATCGGCCCAACCCGCCGTGGGCGCGGGCCAGACGCTGCGCATCCAGATCAACTCCGACATCCGCAGCACCGACCCCGGCGGCAACCGCGACGACAACACCGACAACGTGCTGCTGCACGTGGCCGAAGGGTTGGTCGCACTGCGCGAGGACACCTCGGTGGGCCCGATGCTGGCGAGCAAGATCGACACCTCGGCCGACGGCCTGACCTACACCTTCACGCTGCGCGACGGCGTGAAGTTCCAGAACGGCGCCACGCTCACGGGCGACGACGTGGTCTGGAACTGGCAGCGCTACCTCAAGCCCACGAGCGGCTGGCGCTGCCTGCCCGAGTTCGATGGGAAAGGCATGACCAAGGTGCTCTCGGTGGAGGCGCCGAACCCGAAGACGGTGGTGTTCAAGCTGGAACGCGCAAGCGCCCTCTTCCTCACGATGATGGCCCGGCCCGACTGCGGCGGCGCCGCCATCCTGCACCGCAGCTCGGTCGGCCCCGACGGCCAGTGGAAGGAGCCCGTGGGCACCGGCCCCTACAAGCTCAAGGAATGGAAGCGCGGCCAGTACGTGGAGCTCACGCGCTTCGACGGCTACACCCCCCGCGCCGAACCGCGCGACGGGCTGGCCGGCGGCAAGAAGGCCGAGATCGAGAACCTGCGCTTCGTCGTCATTCCCGATTCCGCCGCCGCCAAGGCCGCGCTCTACAGCGGCGGCATCGACGCATTCGTCAACCCCAGTCCGGCCGACGTAGTCGAGATGCGCAAGCGCTCCGACGTTCTGGTCGACACCACGCCGGTGATGTCGATGGTCGCGCTGCTGCTGCAGACCAACGACCCGGTGCTGAAGGACGTGCGCATCCGCCGCGCGCTGGCGCTGTCGCTCGACACGCCCGAGATCGCGCGCTCCGTCACCGAGGGCCTCTCGCCAGTCAACAACTCGGTGGTGCCTTCTTCCAGCCCCTACTACGACGCGGTGCAGGCCGGTGGCTTCAAGCGCGACATCGCCGCCGCGAAGAAGCTGCTGGCCGAGGCCGGCTACCGCAACCAGCCGATCCGCATGATCGCCAACAAGCGCTACGAGGCGCTGTACTCGGCCGCCGTGCTGGTGCAGGCCATGGCCTCCGAGGCGGGCATCAACATCGAACTGGAGGTGCTCGACTGGGCCACCCAGCTCGACCGCTACACCAAGGGCCAGTACCAGAGCATGGCCTTCATCTACTCGGCGCGCATCGATCCCTCGCTCAACTTCGAGATGGTGTCGGGCGACAAGGCCGCGCAGCCGCGCAAGGTCTGGGACAGCGCCTACGGCCAGGCGCGGCTGGCCGAATCGATGGTCACGCGCGACAAGGCGCGCCGCCAGGTGCTGTTCGACGAGATGCACAGGCAGATGCTGCAGGACGTGCCGATGATCGTGCTCTTCAACGCCAGCGACGCCACCGCCATGCGCAAGAGCGTGACCGGCTTCAAGGGCTGGGCGCCGGCCAAGCCCAGGTTCTGGAACGTGCGGCTGGCCGCCGCCGGCTGAACGGAGCCGCGCAAGCAATGCCCGCCTACCTCCTGCGGCGGATCGCGATGACGATCCCGACGCTGCTCCTGGTTTCCATCGCGGTCTTCACCCTGATGCGGCTGATTCCGGGCGACCCGGTGCTGCTCATGCTGGGCGAAGGCGCCGACCCTGCGCAGCTGGCGCTCATGCGCCATCAGATGGGGCTGGACCAGCCCCTGCCCGTGCAGTACCTCGTGTGGCTGAAGCACGCGCTGGCCGGCGACCTGGGCGTATCGACCACCAACGGGCTGCCGGTGCTGCCGCTGATCTGGGAGCGCTTTCACGTCAGCGCGGTCATCGTGCTGGTCGCGGTGGCGCTGGCCTCGCTGATCGCCGTGCCCGCCGGCCTGGTCGCCGCCTGGCGCAAGGACAAGCCCACCGACCTCGCCATCATCGGCGCGGCCACGCTGATGCTGTCGGTGCCCAGCTTCTGGCTGGGCCTGCTGCTGCTGATGTTCTTCGGCCAGTACCTGGGCTGGCTGCCGGTGGTGGGCTACGTGCCGATGTCGGAGAGCTTCTCGCAGGGCGTGCTCTACGTCATCTTGCCGGTGGCAACGCTGCTGCTGGTGGAGACCGGCGTGCTCACGCGCATGTCGCGCGCCAGCACCATCGAGATACTGCGGCTCGAATACGTGACGCATGCGCGCGCCAAGGGCGTGCCCGAGTCGCAGGTGCTGCGCCGCCACGTGCTGCCCAATGCCTTCAACCCGACGCTCACCATGATCGGGCTGATCCTCGGGCACCTGCTCAGCGGCATCGCGGTGCTGGAGACGGTGTTCACGCTGCCGGGCCTGGGGCGGCTGATGATCGACTCGATCTTCGCGCGCGACTACCCGGTGCTGCAGGGCTGCCTGCTGTTCACCGCCTGCATCTACGTCGTGATCAACCTGATCGTCGACATGTGCTACCCCCTCTTCGACCCGCGGGTGACTGTGCAGTGAAGACGAAGTTCAAGACCCATACCCTCATCGGCGGCGTGCTCATCGCGGTGCTCCTGGCCGTTGCCGTGGCCGCCGCGCTGTGGACGCCCTACAGCCCGCTGGGCATCGACTTGCGCTCCAAGCTGCAGCCGCCCTCGGCCGCCCACTGGCTGGGCACCGACGAGTTCGGCCGCGACGTGGCCAGCCGCGCGATGCAGGGTGCGTCCACCAGCTGCCTGGTCGCGCTGCTCACCGTGACGCTGGCCACCGCCATGGGCCTGGTGGTCGGCGTGGTGGCGGGCTTCGTGCGCGGCTGGACCGACCGCGTGCTGATGGCCTTCAACGACACGCTGCTGGCCTTTCCGGGCCTGCTGCTGGCGCTGGGCGTGATGGTGATCGTCGGCGCCAACAAATGGGGCATCGTGCTGGCGCTGAGCATGGCCTACGGGCCCTCGGTGGTGCGGGTGGTGCGCGGCACGGTGCTGTCGCTGCGCGAGCGCGAGTACGTGGAGGCCTCGCGCATGATCGGCAACGGCGAGCTCTACACCATGTGGCGCCACGTGCTGCCCAACTGCATGGCGCCGGTGGCGGTGCTGGCGACCAGCATGTTCGGCTGGGTGCTGCTGTCGGAAAGCGCGCTGAGCTTCCTGGGCCTGGGCGTGCCGCCGCCCGCGCCCACCTGGGGCAACATGCTCGCGAGCGCGCGTCCCTACATGGCCTCGGCCGTGTGGCTGTGCCTGGTGCCGGGGCTGTGCATCGCGCTCACGCTGCTGGGCATCAACCTGCTGGGCGAATCGCTGCGCGACCGGCTCGATCCGCGGACGGAGAAGTCATGAACGCCGTGAACCTTGCAGCGAAGCAGACCGTGCTCTCGGTCGAGCACCTCAGAATCGAACTGCGCAATGGCGCCCAGCCGCTGGTGCACGACCTGTCTTTCGAAGTGAAGGCCGGCGAGTTCCTCGCGGTGGTCGGCGAATCGGGCAGCGGCAAGACGATGGCCGCGCGCGCCATCCTTCAGTTGCTGCCGCCGGGCATCTCGCAGACCGGCGGGCGCATCGTGTTCGACGGCCAGGACCTGGCCGCGCACGATGCGAAGGCCATGCGTCCCATCCGCGGTCCGGGCATCGGCATGGTGTTCCAGGAGCCGATGGTCTCGCTCAACCCGGTGCACCGCATCGGCGAGCAGATGGCCGAGGGGCTGCGCATGCACACGCAGCTGCCGGCGGCGGAGATCCGCGCGCGCATCGTCGACATGCTGCGACGCGTGCAGATCGCCGACCCCGAGCGCTGCATGCACGCCTATCCGCACGAGTTCTCCGGCGGCATGCGCCAGCGCATCATGCTGGCGAGCGTGATGCTGCTGAAGCCGCGCCTGCTGATCGCCGACGAGCCCACCACCGCGCTCGACACGCTGAGCCAGCGCGAGGTGCTCGACCTGATGGTGGGCCTGGCGCGCGACAACGGCACTGCCGTGCTGCTCATCACGCACAACCTCGGGCTGGTGGGGCGCTATGCGCAACGCGCCATCGTGCTGGAGAAGGGCCGGCTGGTCGAGACCGGCGAGGTGCCGGACATCCTGCTGGACCCGAAGCAGCCCTACACCCGCAAGCTGGTCGACGCGCTGCCGCGCCGGCAGGCGGCCAAGGCCGAACCCGCGGCGCAGCGGCAGCCGCTGGTGCAGGTGCGAGGCCTGTGCGTGAGCTACGACGGCGCGCGCGCCGGCTTCTTCAAGCGCCACGCGCCGGTTCGCGTGATCGACTCGCTCGATCTCGACATCCACCCGGGCGAGATGGTCGCACTGGTGGGCGGCAGCGGCTCGGGCAAGACCACGCTGGGCCGCGCCATCCTGCGGCTCGCGCCTTCGCAGGCGGGGCAGATCCTGTTCCGCGGCGAGGACGTGCGCAGCGCCGGCCGCGCCGCGCTGCACCGCTTCAGGCTGGCATGCCAGCTGGTGTTCCAGGACCCGTTCTCCTCGCTGGACCCGCGCATGCGCGTGCAGGAGATCGTGGCCGAGCCGCTGCGCCACCTGCCCGAGCTCGACGCGGCGGCGCGCACCCGGCGCGTGAAGGAAACCCTGGACGAGGTCGGCCTGGACGGCCTCGGCGCGCGCTACCCGCACGAGCTTTCGGGCGGCCAGCGCCAGCGCGTGGCGATCGCCCGCGCACTGGTGCGGCGCCCTGCCTTCGTGGTGGCCGACGAGCCGGTGTCGGCGCTCGACATGACGATCCAGGCGCAAGTGCTCAAGCTGTTCCAGAGCCTGCAGCAGCATCACGGCTTCGCATGCCTTTTCATCAGCCACGACCTCGCGGCCGTGGAGCAGATCGCCGACCGCGTGATCGTGATGGAGCGCGGACGCATCGTGGAGCAAGGCGCGCGCGACGCGGTGTTCGACGATCCGCGACATGCGTACACGCAGGCGCTGCTCGCGGCCACGCCGCGGCCGCTGGCGGCGCTGGATGCGGCCGAGGCAATGCCCGAAACGGCCCGGGCCTTCGCGTGACCGGGGGCGGCACGGCGGCACAATCGCCGGCGTGCCGCTCATCCGACATCACCTGCCCGCCGCCCTCCTCGCACTGACGCTCGCGTCCGCCGTACCCGCAGCGCACGCGACGGAGCCGGTGCTGCTCGTCACCTCGCCCGCCGCGCTGCAGGCGGCCGAGAAATCCGGCGCCGGCTTCGCGCGCTGGATGAATGCCGAATCGGCGCATTCCGCCGATGGCGTCACCGCCAACGAGGCGCTGATGCGCACCCCGGCCTGGCGCTCCATCACCGAACCGCTGGGCGCCAGCCTTTCCGGCATCCAGCGGCGCGACAAGCAGGCGGGCGTGGGCATCTCGCGCTATCCGCACCGGCTGTTCGACGCACGCTGGCTCGCGAGCCCCGATGCCTTCTTCGAACTGGTCGGCGTGGCCAACCGCATGGACCGCCGGCCCTTCCAGAACGGCGCCTGCGGCGAGACGCGGCTGGTGTATCGGCTGGCCTACCGCACAGCGGCAATGCAGTCGCGCCTGCCGATGACGGTCAACGTCGAGCTGCGCGGCGACGCACCCGATGCCGACGGAAGCTGCGCCGCTGTTGCGAAGCGCTGGCAGCCGCCGCAGGCCGCGATGGCCGACGGGGCGCTGGGCCGCTGGCTGACTTCGGCCGATGGCCCGCTGGCGCCGAAACGGCTGGAGCATGCGCGCATCGCGCAGCTCACGACCAACCTGCAGAGCGTGCGCTGGCCCTCGGCGGTGCGGCCCGACCTGGGCGGCCATGCCGAATACATGCTGCGCGCCTTCCGCTGGAACGCGGGCGCCGGGCGCTTCGACGTCGCGCCGCTGGAGAACACGCCCGACGTCGCCAGGCTCAAGGCCAGTGCGCCGCTGCGCAAGGAGCTGCAGCAGTGGCTGCAGCAGCCTGCGAACCTGCGCGCGCTGGACGAGGCCGCGCTGCAGATTCCCGACAGGTTCCTCGCCACCGAAGCCATCTCGGTCGCGCCGCGCGGACTCGAACGGCTGGCCAACCGGCCCTTCGCGCAGGTCTTCACGCCCGGCGAATGGCAGGCCGTGCCCGGCAGCCGCACGCTGCAGTCGCCGCAGGCCGTGCTGCGCCGCCTCGACGACCTGAGCTGCATGGGCTGCCACCAGAGCCGCGCGGTCGCAGGCTTCCACCTGCTGGGCGTCGACCGCCGCGGCGCCTCGCGGACCTTCACCACCGGCAACGCGCTGGCCGTGCCGCACTCGCCGCACGTGCAGGACGAGCTGGTGCGGCGCGAAAGCTATGTGCGGGCCGCGCTCTCCACGCCACGGCCCGATCCGTTCCGGCCCCTGGCCGAGCCGATGGAAGCCAATGCCGCCGCCGAACGCGCGACGGTCGGCGCGCGCTGCGAGCCCACGCGCATCACGCAGTCGGCCAACGCATGGCTCGATCGCGCCGAGAAGCTGCCGCCGGTTTCCTGTGAAGGCGCGGCATCGGTGTGCGAAAAGACATCGGTCGGCTTTCCGGGCGGCATGTGCTCCGGCCCCTGCGACCCCAGGGACCCGAACGGCACCTGCGGCGGCATCGCGATCCTCAGCGACTTCAACAGCTGTCTCGCCGCGAAGAAGCCTTTCGGCGAATGCCTGGCGAAGCACACGCGGCCCGGCAACCTGCGCAGTTGCTCGGCGCAGCAGGCCTGCCGCGACGACTACATCTGCGCACAGGCCGATGGCAAACCCGAGGGGCAAGGCGCCTGCATTCCGCCCTACTTCCTGTTCCAGATGCGGGTGGACGGGCACTCCTGAGGGCGGCCGCTCGAGGGGGTTCGGACTCGGCGGCCGAGAAATATTGCTTGCCATTAAATCGCATGCGATCTAATATCCGCCCATGCCTGCGAAGCGCACCACAGCCGAAGCCTCCGGGAGCAATGCGTTGGCACTCGACGAGCAGCTCTGCTTTGCCGTCTACTCGACGATGCTGAGCCTCAACAAGGTGTACCGCGGCCTGCTGCGCGATCTCGATCTCACCTACCTGCAGTACCTCGTCATGCTGGTGCTGTGGGAGAAGGATCAGATCAACGTCTCCGAGATCTGCACGCGCCTTTCGCTGGAGACGACCACCCTCACCCCCTTGCTCAAGCGGCTCGAAGCGCGCGGACTCATTCAGCGCGTGCGCTCGCCCAAGGATGAGCGGCAGGTCATCGTGTCGCTCACCGCAGATGGCCGCGCATTGCGCACCAAGGCACAGGGGCTGCCGGGCTGCGTGGCGCAGGCGATGGAACTCTCCCCCGACCAGATCGGCGAACTGCGCACCCAGTTGCTGGGTCTGCGTGCCAGCCTCGACAGGAACGCGTGATGCACAGCCGCTTCGCGCTCCTGTCTTTTCAAGGCAAATACATCGCATGCGATATTAATTCATACGATATTTATCGCGCCGCGCCACTTCACCACTCGACCCGCCAGCAAAAGGAAAGCACCATGACCGCACCACGCACCCAGACCATCGACTCCACCGCTCCAACCCGCCGCAGCCTGCTGCTGGGTGGAGCCTCCGTCGCAGCCGGCGCCCTCGTGGGCACCGGCTTCTCCAGCGCGGCATCCGCCGCATCCGCCGCCGAGCCCGCATCGGGAGCGGCCCACGCCTCTTCGAAAGGAAAGCAAACCATGAGCAAGAACATCATCGTCACCAAGGACGGCACCGAGCTCTACTACAAGGACTGGGGCCCCAGCACCGGCCAGCCCGTCGTGTTCAGCCACGGCTGGCCGCTGAACTCCGACAGCTGGGAATCGCAGATGCTCTTCCTCGCATCGCAGGGCTTTCGCACCGTGGCGCACGACCGCCGCGGCCACGGCCGCTCCAGCCAGCCGTGGAACGGCAACGAGATGGACACCTACGCCGACGACCTCGCCACCGTCATCGAGACGCTGGACCTGAAGAACGCGATCCTGGTCGGCTTCTCGACCGGCGGCGGCGAGGTGGCGCGCTACATCGGCCGCCACGGCACGAAGCGCGTGGCCAAGGCGGCGCTGATCTCCGCCGTGCCGCCGCTGATGCTGAAGACCGCCGCCAACCCCGGCGGCCTGCCGATCGAAGTGTTCGACGGCCTGCGCGCCGCGCAGCTCGCGAACCGCTCGCAGTTCTACAAGGACGTGCCCTCGGGCCCCTTCTTCGGCTTCAACCGCCCCGGCGCGAAGGTGTCGCAGGGCCTCATCGACTCGTGGTGGGCGCAGGGCATGATGGGCGGCCACAAGAACACCTACGACTCGATCAAGGCCTTCTCGGAAACCGACTTCACCGAGGACCTGAAGAAGTTCGACGTGCCCACGCTCATCGTGCACGGCGACGACGACCAGATCGTGCCGATCGGCGCCGCCGGCCTGGCCTCGGCCAAGCTGGTGAAGAACAACAAGCTGATCGTCTACCCCGGCGCTCCGCACGGCCTGACCGACACGCACAAGGACAAGTTCAACGCCGACCTGCTGGCGTTCGTCAAGTCCTGACGCGCTGATGCGTTGACGAAGAAGGGGCCCGCGCGGGCCCCTTTTTCTTTGCCGGGCGCAAGGCCCCGACCTCTTAGTATTCGGGGCAAACAACACCAAGACCGAGGCCCCGATGGACGTCTTCGAGAACGTGCTCGTCATGCTGATCGCCGCCTGCCTGCTGCTGCAGCTCTCGCGGCGCCTGGCACTGCCCTACCCGTCGATGCTGGCGCTGGCTGGCGTGTGCCTGGGCGCCATGCCCTGGGTGCCGCACGTGAGCCTCGATCCGCACCTGGCGCTGGCGCTCTTCATCGCGCCCGCCCTGCTCGACTCGGCCTTCGACACCTCCCCGCGCGAGCTGCGGCGCAACTGGATGTCGCTGGTCTCGCTGGTTCTGGTGGCGGTGCTGCTGACCACGGCCGTGGTCGCATGGGCCGGCTGGGCTTTCGCGGGGCTGCCGCTGGCCGCGGCGATCACGCTCGGCGCCATCGTCGCGCCGCCCGACGCGGTGGCTGCGGCGGCGGTGATGCAGCAGTTTCGCATTCCACGGCGCACGCTGTCGATCATCAACGGCGAGAGCCTGCTCAACGACGCGGTGGCGCTGCTGGTCTTCGGCGTGGCGGTGTCGGCGGCCGGCGCCGCGCACGTGCCGATGACGAGTTCGCTGCCGATGCTGCTGGTGGCAGTGCCCGGCGGCGCGCTGGTGGGCTTCGCCTTCGCCAAGCTCAATCTCCACTTTGGCGCGCCGCTCTTCGCGGGCACGCGCTCGGCCATCATCTTCCAGTTCGTGATGACCTTCGGCGCGTGGATCGTGGCCGAACGGCTGCACCTGTCACCCATCATCTCGGTGGTGGCCTTCGGCATGACGCTGGGCCAGTTCGCGCCGAAGCGCCATGCGCCGCGCGACCGCGTGCATTCCTACGCGGTGTGGGGCGCGGTGGTGTTCACGCTCAACGTGCTGGCCTTCTTCCTCATGGGGCTGCAGGCGCGCGGCATCCTCACGCGGCTGTCGGGTCCGCAGCTGGCGCATGCGCTGGAGTTCGCGGGCCTCGTGCTGGTGCTGGTGATCGCGGTGCGGGTGGCGTGGGTGCTGATCTATGGCGCGGCCATGCGCCGGTACAAGCTGCGGCTGATCGCGCGCGGGCGCAAGGTTCCGCTGCCTTCGAGGCGCATCAGCGTGCTGGTCGGATGGTCGGGCATGCGCGGACTGGTCACGCTGGCCACAGCCTTCGCGCTGCCGGCGGATTTTCCGGGGCGCGACCTCATCGTGCTCAGCGCATTCGCGGTGGTGCTGGGCACGCTGGTGATCCAGGGCTTCACCATCGGGCCGCTGATCAGGGCGCTGAAGATCGAGCCCGACGATTCGCTGGACAAGGAACTCTCGCTCGCCCGTACCGCGATGATGGACGCGGCGCTCGCAGCCATCGAAGCGGAAGACAGCCGCGAAGCCGATGCCGTGCGCGACGAGTACCGCGCGGCCCGCGCCCTGGCGCAGGACCAGCGCCAGCCGCAGGCCAAGACCGCGCACGACCAATTGCGCGCCGTGGCCATCCGCGCGCAGCGGCAGGCACTCGACTCGCTGCGCCGCGCCGGCGAGATCGAGGACGACGCCTACCACCAGCTCGAGGAAGAAATGGACTGGGCCGAACTCAGCGCCATTCCGGCGAACGACGTGCGGCTGCAGAGCGTCTGATCTGCATGGCTCCCTCTCCCCTCGGGGAGAGGGTTGGGGTGAGGGCCTCGGCCTCAACGTCAAGGCCGCGCCTCATCGACGGCACAGAGCCCTCACCCTGGCCCTCTCCCAGAGGGAGAGGGAACAAGACCTTCAGACCTCCTCGTACCACCGGTCCTTCGCCAGCATCACCCGATGGTGCCCATGCCCCGAGGGCATCATCGGAAAGCAGTTCTCCTGCGCTTCGACCTGCACGTCGAGGAAGAACGGTCCCTCGCTCGCGAGGCACTCGGCCAGCGCGTCTTCCAGCTCCGCGGGGTCGCACACCCGCCGCGCGCCCCAGCCGAAGGCCTTGGCCAGCGCCACGAAGTCGGGCAGCGCCTCGTTCCAGCTGTGGCTCAGGCGGTTGCCGTGGTTCAGCTCCTGCCACTGGCGCACCATGCCCATGTAGCCGTTGTTGCTCAGCACCAGCTTCACCGGCACGCGGTGCTGCACCGCCGTGGAGAGTTCCTGGATGTTCATCAGCACCGAGGCGTCGCCGCTCACGCACACGGTCAGCGCGCCGGGGTGGCCGATCTGCGCGCCGATGGCGGCGGGCAGCCCGTAGCCCATGGTGCCGGCACCGCCCGAGGTCAGCCAGCGGCGCGGGCTGTCGAAGCGCAGGTACTGCGCGGCCCACATCTGGTGCTGGCCCACGTCGGTCGACACGATGGCGTCGCGCCCGGCAATGGCGCGCTGCAGCGAGGACATCAGCTGCTGCGGCAGGATCGAACCGGCCTTCGGCTCGAAGGCCAGGCAGTCGACGGCGCGCCAGCGCTCTATGCGCTCCCACCACGGCGCCAGCCGCCCGGGCGCGAAGCCCTCGGCGGGCAGCAGGGACAGCAGGCTATCGAGGATCGCCGCGCAGTCGCCCACCATCGGCACGTCCACGCGCACCACCTTGTTGATGCTGCCGGGGTCGATGTCGATGTGGATCTTGCGGGCGTGCGGGCAGAACTCGTCGAGCTTGCCGGTCACGCGGTCGTCGAAGCGCGCGCCGACGCACACCACCAGGTCGGCCTCGTGCATCGCGAGGTTGGCTTCGAGCATGCCGTGCATGCCCAGCATGCCGATGAACTTCGGGTCCGACGCCGGAAACGCGCCCAGCCCCATCAGCGTGAGCGTGCACGGCGCGTGCATCAGGTTCACCAGCTTCGTGAAGGTCTCGCAGGCCGCCGGCCCCGAGTTGACCAGCCCGCCGCCGCCGTAGATGACGGGCCGGCGCGCGGTGGAAAGCAGATCGGCGGCGCGCTGCATCATGGCCTTCGGCGGCAACGCGGTACGGCTGGTGCGCAGCGCGCGCAACGGCGCGGGCTCGGCGGCATGGCCCAGGCGCTGAAGCTGGATGTCCTTCGGCACGTCGAGCAGCACGGGGCCGGGGCGGCCGGTCGATGCGATCTCCAGCGCGCGGCGCACCAGCGCGGGCATGTCGTCGGCTGCGCGCACCTGGCGGTTCCACTTCGTCACCGGGCGCGACATGCCCAGCGCGTCGCTCTCCTGGAACGCCTGCGTACCGATGACGGCGGTGGCGACCTGCCCGCTGATGCACAGCACCGGTACCGAATCGCTCATCGCGTCCAGCAGCCCGGTGATGGTGTTGCCCACGCCCGGCCCCGAGGTGACCAGCACCACGCCCACGCGGCCGGTGCTGCGCGCATAGCCCTCGGCCGCATGCACGGCCGCCTGCTCGTGGCGCACCAGCACGTGGCGCAGCCGGGGTTCACCGTGCAGCGCGTCGTACAGCGGCAGCGCCGCACCGCCGGGGTAGCCGAAGATGGTGTCCACGCCGCACTCGACCAGGGTGTCGAGCAGGGCTTCAGCGCCGTTGCGGATGCGCACCGGCTTCGCATCAGGGTGGAGAGACGGGGAGGACGTGGGGGGTAGGTCGAGCAGTCGCATGCCGTCAATTCTTCCGTTTCGGGCGCAGAATATGCATCTTTCTTTTGGCCCTTTAAGCTCGATTCATGAAAACCAATCGGCAAACCCCGAATGACAGCGAAGGATCTTTCGACAAGACCGACCTGGCGATCCTGCGGGTGCTCCTGCTGGATTCGCGCAAGACCCTGCAGGAGATCGGCAACGAGGTCGGCCTGTCGCCCACCAGCTGCTGGACGCGCATCAAGAAACTGGAGGCCACGGGCGTCATCAAGCGCTACACGGTGGACGTCGACCCGGCCAAGCTGGGCTACCACGACTCGGTGATCGTGCAGGTCACGCTCGAGAGCCACACCGACGAGACCCTCTACGACTTCGGCCGCACGCTCGCCACCATTCCGGAGATCCAGGAGGCCTACCTGGTCTCGGGCGACTACGACTACTACATCCGCATCGCCGTGCGCGACACGCGCGACTACGAGCGGCTGCTGCGCGAGAAGCTCTACAAGATCCCGGGCATCCGCCACAGCAAGTCGCACTTCGTGCTGCGGGTGCTGAAGGAAGCGAGCGTGCCCATCATCTGAGGCGCGCTGCCATGGCCGGGCTCAGAGCCGGATCAGCTCAACGCGCCGGTTCTTCGCCCGCCCCGCCTCGCTGTCGTTGGGCGCCACCGGCTCCGAGGCGCCCGCCCCGCGCGTGGTGAAGCGGCGCGGGTCCACGCCGGCTTTCACCAGTACCGCGATCACCGCCAGTGCCCGCCGCTTCGACAGATCGTCGTTGTGCTTCGCGTCGCCCTGCGCGTCGGTGTGGCCCACCACCGACAGCTTCAGCGGCGGGTTGCCGCGCATCAGCTTGGTCATTTCGTCGAGCGTGGGCTGCGACTCGGGACGGATCACGTCCTTGTCGAGATCGAACAGGATGCCGTAGAGATTGACCCGCCCCGTCTCCGCCAGGCTCTTCTGCATGGCCGTGGCGTCGAGGAACACGATCTTGTTCTCCTCCATCGCCTTGCTCTCCACCACGCGCACGAAGGCGTGGTTGCCGACGTCGGCGTTGTGCTCGGCCAGCGCGATGCTGGCGTAGACGGTGCCGCCCGGGCCGGTCTTCCTCGCGAGCAGGTAGCGCCCGCTCACCGCGAAGTAGTTGCGCGCGTAGTCGCCGCGGCTGCCCAGGCGCGGCCACTCGGGCTCGTCGAAGGCCAGCGCGAAGTCGTAGGGCGTAGTGCTGTCCACGCTGCCGGGGCGCGGCTTGTAGCAAGAGGCGTTGGAAGTCGCACAGCTGAACAGCAGCTCGAAGCCCTTGGCCTTGAGGCTGGACTCGTAGTTGCGCTGCACCTCGAGCAGCGAGCGCTCCTTGGGCAACCTGTACAGATAGAGCGTGACCTTGCCCTCCACCTTGAGCAGCTCGGGCTTGCCGCCGCCCCAGTTCTGGAAGGGCTCCTTGATGAGGCCGACCTCGTCGTAGGCAGCGGCCTTGTAGCCGTCGAGAACCGAGCCCTCATAGCGGCCGACCAGGGGATGGTCCTTGCCGGGTTCGGCGGCGAAGGTGCTGGCGGCCATCGGCAGCAGCACCCCTGCCGCCAGGCGGGCGAGGACGACCATGAAAGCAGTCTGTTTCATCGACAAGTCCGGAAGCGAAATAAGACAGGGAAGAGAAAGAAGGGAAAAGAGCGGGTTGCCCATGCTAGGGAATGCCGCCGCCGCTGTGCATTCGACGGACGGCCTATGCCGCGCCCGGCCCTCTTCCGCGCCCGCGTCGCCGGCGTGTTAGCAGGCGTAATCGAATGAGTATTTGCCCGGGAACATAATTGCGCCGGCTCGCGAGGGCGAGGCCCGGACTCCGCAGTACGGAGCCGTACCGCAACGGCTTCAGGCTGCTGCAAACCACCAAGAAGCGACTTCCAAGGCAAAAGCGATCTATGAGGCTGGGCAGCAAGGGCTGTTGGCGAATCGGCAGGTGGATCGCAAAGCTTTTGCTGGCCGCCGCGCCAGTACTCCTGTTTCCCACGAACGCCGCCGAGCAGCCGGCGCGGCAAGCACCGCAGAGCGACGAAGCCACTCACGTCACCCGGGCCGAGCTGCTATCCGTCACCGGCAACGGCTACACCGCGCCGCCGCGCAACGCGCAAGAGGCCGCGCTGCCTGAGAAGGGCTGGCGAAACGTCAACCTCCCTCACACGGTCGGGCGCGAGCTGGTGCCCGATGAAGCCAGCGGCGCGCGCACCGTCACCGACTGGTACCGCGTCGATCTCTCCGGCATGCCGCCGTCGCGCGAGCCGCAGCTGCTCTACCTCCCGCGCTGGAAGGCGCTGGGCCACATCGCGGTGTATGGCGACGGAGCACTGCTCTACCAGTCGCACGGCAGCCCCATCCACAACGGCTACAACCATCCGCTGCTGCTGCCGCTGAACCCGACGGCCGGCACGCCGCCGCCCAGGACCGTGCTGATCCGCGTGGACCGCCTGCGCAACAGCGGCAGCGGTTTCTCCACCCTCTGGGTGGGCGACGTGGAATCGCTGAGTTGGCGCTACCAGATCCGCCAGCTGCTGCAGGTGCAGCTGCCCTTCATGGGCAGCGCGGCCTTCCTGGCGGTCGGCGCCTTCGCCTTCGCCGTGTGGCTGGGCCGGCGGCGCGAACTGCTCTACCTGCTGTTCTTCGCCATCTCCGCGCTCGCCTTCTTCAGGACGCTGCACTACTACGCGGGCGGCAGCTACATACCCATCTCGGACGAGTGGTTCGAATGGATGACCGTCTCCAGCCTGCTCTGGCTGGTCATCCTCATCCATCTGTTCCTGCAGCGCCTGCACCAGCAGCCCTCGGTGTGGCTCACCCGCATCGCGGTGACGCTGGCACTGGCCTGCAGCATTTCGACGCTGCCGCACCTCTCGACGAAGATCGTCAGTCTTTATCTGTTCACGCCGCTGCTCAACCTCGCCGTGCTGCCGGTGGCGGTGCTGATCTTCGCCGTGAACCTGCGCAAGTCGCTGCGCACCCAGCAGGCCGAAGGCCGGCTGGTGGCGGGCTGGACGGTGTTCGCGCTCGCGCTGACCTCCTACGACGGCCTGCTGCAGAACAACCTGGTGAGCCCGGAGAGCGTGTACATGTCGCCCTACGCCATCATCAGCCTGTTCTTCGTCTTCTCGTACATCATGTTCCAGCGCTACACCGGCGCGTTCGCCGAGGTCGGCCGCCTGAACATGGGGCTGGCCCTGCGCCTGCGGGAGCGCGAGGCCGAGCTGGAGCAGAGCTACCAGCGGCTGCGCGTGAGCGAGAACCAGCACATGCTCAGCGCCGAGCGCCGCCGCCTCATGCAGGACATGCACGACGGGCTGGGCTCCTCGCTCATCAGCGCGATCCGCTCGGTGGAACGCGGCGCCATGACCGAGGCCGAGATCTCCCGCGTGCTCAAGGGCTGCATGGAAGACCTGCGGCTGGTGATCGACTCCATGGAAAGCGTCGACGCCGACCTGCTGCTGCTGCTTGCGACCATGCGCTTTCGCCTCGCGCCGCGCATCGAGAGCGCCGGCATCACGCTCCAGTGGGAAGTGCAGCCCGTGCCCGCCCTCGCCTGGCTGGATCCGGACGGCGCGCTGCACATCCTGCGCATCGTCCAGGAGTGCGTGGCCAACGTGCTGCGCCATACGCGCGCCACCACCATCTGCGTGAGCACCGCGATGGCGGACGAAGGCGTGTGCGTGATCGTCGAGGACAACGGCGGCGGCTTCGACGTGAACGAGGCCCTGCGGCGCGGCGGCCGCGGCCTGCGCAACCAGCAGCGGCGCGCGCAGGAAATCGGCGGCAGCGTGAGCTGGGAAGCCGGCGCCGCCGGAACGCGCTTCGTGCTGTGGCTTCCGCTGGAACGCACCGCCGGGGCCGGCAAGGTCCTCGGCGTGGCCTGACGGTTCAGAGGCTCGCCGCGATCTGTTCGCGCAGCCACCTGTGCGCCGGATCGCGATGCCGGCGCTCGTGCCAGAGCATCGCCATCTCGTAGCCCGGCACCTCCAGCGGCGCCTCCACCACGCTCAGCCCTGCCGCGTTGCGCGCCAGCCGCTCCGGCAGCATCGCGACCATGTCCGTGCCTGCCACCGCCGACATCATGAAAAGAAAGTGCGGCACCGACAGCACCACGCGGCGCGTCAGGCCCTTCTCCGCCAGCGCCTCGTCGGTAGGCCCCGCGAAGCCGCCGCCGCCCAGCGACACCACCACGTGCTCCAGTGCGCAGAACTGCGCGAGCGTCGGCCGGCGCTTCAGGCGCGGATGACCGGCGCGCCCGACGAGCACATAGCGTTCGTTGAACAGCACCCGCGCATGCAGGCCCGGCGGCGCGCCCACGCTGGTGTGGAAGAACAGATCGATCTCGCCGCTTTCCAGCTGCCGCGCCATGCGCGAAGGCACCGCCTCCACCACCGCCAGCCGCGTGTTCGGCGCAGCGGCACGCAGCCCGGCCAGCGCAGGCAGCAGGATGGCCGACTCGGCGTAGTCGGCCGCGGCAACACGCCAGGTGGTGCTGGCCTCGGCCGGCTCGAAGGGCCGCGTCGGCGCCACCGCGCGGCCCAGCGCTCCGAGCGCCTCGCGCAACGGCTCGCGCAGCTCATCAGCCCGCGCGGTGGGACGCATGCCGCGCTGCGCGGGCAGCAGCAGCGGATCGTTGAACACCTCCCGCAGCTTGGCGAGCTGCACGCTCACCGAGGGCTGCGACAGATTCAGCCGCTCGGCCGCGCGCGTGACGTTGCGCTCGGCCAGCAGGGTGTCGAGCGTGACCAGTAGATTCAGGTCGAGGCGGCTGAAATTGTTCATGGCAATTCCTGGAATTCATACTATTCATTTCCAATATATCGCCAGCGTACCTAACCTGAGGGCATCTCCACTCGAAACCTCAAGAAATCATGAATGTCCTTCTGGTCCTCGCCCATCCCGAACCCGCTTCGCTCAACGGCTCGCTGCACCGCTTCATGGTCGATCGTCTCACGGCCGCCGGCCATTCCGTGCGCGTGTCCGACCTCTACGCCATGCGCTGGAAGCCTGCGCTCGATGCCGACGACTTCCCGGCACGCGACGCCGCCACGCCGTTCGATCCGATCCTCGACTCGCAGCGGGCCTTCGAAACCGGCACGCAGGCAGCCGACGTCGCCGCCGAGCAGGAAAAGCTGCTCTGGGCCGACGCGGTGATCCTTCAGTTCCCGCTCTGGTGGTACTCGATGCCCGCCATCCTCAAGGGCTGGGTCGAGCGCATCTACGCTTACGGCTTCGCCTACGGCGTGGGCGAGCATTCAGACCGGCACTGGGGCGACCGCTTCGGCGAAGGCGTCATGGCGGGCAAGCGCGCGATGCTGGTGGTGACCGCCGGCGGCTGGGCCTCGCACTACGCGCCGCGCGGCGTCAACGGGCCGATGGAAGAACTGCTCTTTCCGATCCAGCACGGCATCCTCTACTACCCCGGCTTCGACGTGCTGCCGCCCTACGTCGCGTATCGCACCGACAAGGTCGACGAGCCCGCGTATGCGCGCATCACGCGGGAGCTGGGCGAGCGGCTCGACACGCTCTTCAGCACCGAGCCGATTCCTTTCCGCCGCCAGAACGGAGGCGATTACGAGATTCCCGCGCTCACCCTGCGCGAACACATCGCGCCGGGCAAGACGGGCGTCGCGGTGCACACCGCGGATTGACGCAGGCTCAGGGCAGCACCGGGTTCGCCGCCGCGTTGGCAATAGCCGCGTCGGCATCCACCCGCAGCATGAAGCGCTTCGCCACCAGGTCGTTGGCGGCTGCGGTCACTGCCGCCACGTAGCCTGTCTGGTCGATGTAGCGCTCCTGCAGCGAGGGGCGCGGATCGGCGCCACGCAGCGCGGCTGTCTTCGCGAACGGGAAGTACGAGCCGAACAGGCCCGCCTGGTCGATGCGGCCGGGCACGCTCGTGTAGTTCCAGCCGGTGTTCGTGCCCAGCGGCACGGCCACGTCGAGGCTGCGGATGCCGGCGACGTCGTTGCCGTCGGCGTCCACCTGCGGCACCAGGATCGCGTAGTCGCGGCCCAGGTAGGCCGGCGGCACCTGCGTGGCGATGCCGCTCTCGTCCTGCGGACGGTAGCTGGGGCCCCAGTCGAGCAGCGAGTAGTTGTTGACCAGGCCGGTGTAGCTCACGCCCGGAATGGCCGGGAACTTGACCTGCAGCGGCCGCACCAGCGTGGCGTCGGCGATCTTCGGCACCTGGCTGTCGGGCGGCGTCGTGCCATTGACGACCCAGTCCTCCAGGTTCTGGTAGAGCGCGCGCACCACCGGAATCACGCCGGCATTGCCGTTGGTCGCATAGAGCGCGCCGGCGCTCGCGCCCGGCAGCGATGCAAGGCCCAGCAGATGGTGCGTGCTCGCGTAGTAATAAACGCGGGCGTTGGCTGGCTGCACGAGGTCGGTCGTGCCCCAGGCGTCGGTCAGGAGCGGCGAGCCCTGCAGAACGTAGAACTCGGTGCCGCTGAAGCCGATGAAGAGCTTGGGGCATGTACCGCTGGCCTCGCAGCGCGACAGGATGCCGCCGCGCCGCTGTGCCACGTCGTCCACGTAGTCTTTCGAAAGGCCGCGCGTGCCTGCCTGACCGAAGGCCGTGTGGTCGGCGCGCACGCCGCCACCGCCGCCCGGAATGGAGAAGCGCATGTTGATGTTGGTCTGCCGCGCCGCGATCTGTGCGAACACGCCGTCGAACACCTTCTGGCCCGCGCGGTCCTCGTTGAAGCCCAGGTGCACGAAGGTCTTCATGAAGTTGCCGCACTGCGAGACGCCCGAGGCGATGGTGTTCTTTATCGCCCCGGCCACCGGATTGGCCGTGCCGGCCGAGTCGCTCGCATCGCGGTGGAAGAAGCTGATCATGTCGCGCAGCGCCGCGAGGCCCAGGCCCATGACCTTCGGGTCCTTCGCGACGTAGACCAGCTCATAAAGGTAGGCCGGGTCCCACTTGTCCTTCAGGCACACGTTCGTCTCGTCGGGCGTGCCCGGAAACGGCGTGGCGGTGCTGCACTTGGCGAACTTCCATTCGCTCGCGGGAATCAGCTGGCGCGCGTCGCCCTCGTTGATGCGGCGCGTGAGCACGTAGCCGGGCTTCGTGTTGTCGAGGCTCGCGGTCGGGTAAGCCTGCATCGCCGCGTTGAACGGACCGCCGGGCAGCGGCAGCGAATCGTTGGTGGCGGCGGTGGGCAGCAGTTCGGCCCGGTAGGTACCGGTGATGCTGCTGCCGTCGGCGTTCTTCGCGACCGGCACCTTCAGCGTGAGTTTGCCGGCAGCCGCCGGCACGTCGCCCTGCCATGCGGCCGTGAGGAACACGTAGCCGCGCGAGGCGAAGTACGGATCGAGGTTCACGATGTTGCCGCGATTCGGCGCGTCGTAGCGCAGCACGCCGCTGGCCTTGCTCATGTCCTTGGGCTTGAAGAGCACGAATTCGGAGGTGTACTCGACCTTGCCGTTGGCGTTGAGCGGTGCGAGCTGCAGGTCCTGGATGATCGCGTTGCGCGCGTCCTTCGGGTCGACCTCGCCGGTGAAGGTGCCGGTGATCTTCTGGTAGGCGCCGACGCTGCCGAAGGTGCCCGGCACGTCTTCGGTCGCCGTGATGGCGAGCTTGTATTTCGGTGCCGCGGCGGCTGCAGGCGGCGTGATGGCAGGCGGCGTGGTGACGGGCGGCAGCAGCAGTCCGCCCCCTCCTCCACCACTTCCGCCGCAGGCGCTCAGAAGAAAAAGGGCGGCCGAAGCCACCGTGGCAGCCCTGAGGCTCCAGCGTTTCACGGTTTGTCTCCTTCGTTGTGTGTCTTTGTCTGCGTGCGGCGCCGATCCCCGCTACGGCGCGCGAGGTCTTACTCGGCCTCGATGCCGGCGGCCTTCACGATGCGGCCCCACTTCTGCGACTCGCCGGCCTGGAACTTCGCCAGCTCCTCGGGCGAGCTGGTGAACACCTCGGTGCCGGTCGGCTCGTAGAAGGCGGTCTTCGCGGCCTCGCTCCTGGCGGCCTTCACCAGCAGTTCGTTGAGGCGCTTGACCACGGCCGGCGGCGTCTTCGCGGGCGCGTAGGCGGCGAACCAGTAGCCCATCTCGTAGCCTTTCACGCCGGCTTCGGCGATGGTGGGAACGTCGGGTGCGAGCGCCGAGCGCGTGGAGCTGGAGAAGCCCAGCGCGCGCAGCTTGCCGGCCTTGACCTGCGGCAGGCCGGTGGCGGTGTCGGTGATCATCATGTTGATCTGCCCGCCCAGCAGGTCGGTCACCGCGAGGGTGTTGCTCTTGTAGGGCACATGCAGCAGCTTGATGTCGGCCATCTGCTGCAGCAGCTCGCCCGCCATGCGGCTCGAAGAGCTGCCGCTGCCGAAGCTGTACTTGCCCGGCTCCTTCTTCGCGAGCGCGATGAACTCGGCCACGCTCTTCGCGGGGAAGCTGGGGTTCACCACCATGATCTGGCCGCCCTTGCCGAGCGCGGCGACGGGCGAGAAGTCCTTCACCGGGTCGTAGGGCAGCTTCTTGTACAGATGCTCGTTGGCCGCATGCGTGGTGTTCGTGGTAATGAGCACCGTGTAGCCATCGGCCGGCGCCTTGGCCACGCTCTGCGAGGCGATGAAGCCGCTGGCGCCCGCCTTGTTGTCGATGACCACGGCCTGCTTCGTCTCGGCGGTGATCTGGGTGCCGAGCGCACGCGCGATCTGGTCGGTGGCGGTGCCCGCCGCGAAGGGCACGACGAAGGTGATGGGCTTCTCGGGAAAGACCTGCGCTTGGGCCAGCAGCGGCGCCACGGCGATGGCGGCGGTCAGCGCGGCGAGGGGGAACAGCTTCATTGTTTTGTCTCCGTATGGGTCAGATGAAAAAAGAAAGAGAAAAGGTCTCCGCTACGGCCCCGCCAGCAGCGGCTCGAGCTCGCGCGGCACGCGCACCGGCATGTCGAGCAACAGGAAGGAAAGCGCCTTGCCGTGAGCGTCGAGGTTCAGCGCGTCGTTGACGCCGCCGTCGAGCACAGCGTCGAGCACGAAGTTCATCGCGTGCAGCTTCGGCAGCAGGAAGCGCTGCACCTGCGAGGGCGCGCGGTGGTGGAACTGCGCTGCCACGCGCTCAGGCGTGAGCTGCTCGACCAGCACCGGATAGAGCTGCGCATGCCAGGCGATGACGCTGATGTTGGAGCGGTCGCCCTTGTCGCCGGTGCGGCCGTGGGCGGCGCGGTACAGCGGCACTTCGACAATGTCTGCCGTGTTCTTCATGCCAGTTCCTCCTGCGAGAGCAGCTCGAAGCGCACCGGGATCGCCTCGCGCGGCAGCAGGCACGACAGCGTGTTGAGCCTGGGCGTGAGCGCGGTGCGCACGCCGCCGCCGCCCGCCGGGCCGCAGGTGTACAGCGCCATCACCTCGCGCGCCAGCCGCTCGGCCTGCGCGCGCTCGGTGTGCGAGGCGGCGACGCGCAGGCGCACGTCGCGCAGGCCGGCATCGGGTGTATCCGCCAGCGCGCGGCCGGCGTCGTCGCCGAAGATGCTCAGCGCGCCGATCAGGTCCACTCGCAATGAAAGGCCGTCCAGGCGCTTCCTCAGGACATCCGCCGCGAGCCGCGCACGGGCCTCGGCACGCGGGCCGGCATAGGAGATCTCGCCCTCGGCGAGCCAGCCGCCTTCGTGGCACACGTTGACCTTGTAGCGGTCAGGCCGTGCGTGGCCGCGCACGCCTGAAAGCGCCACCCGGTCGGCGCCGTCGAGCGCCTGCACCTCGGCCTCGGAAATGTCGGCGACAACGTCGGGCGTCAGGTAGGCGGCCGGGTCGTGCACTTCATAAAGCAACTGTTCCTTCACCGTCGCCTCGCTCACCAGGCCGCCCGTGCCGTCGGCCTTGCCGATGGCGCAGCGGCCTTCGGCGTCGATCTCGGCAATGGGGAAACCCACGGATTCCAGCCCCGGCACGTCCTTGTAGCCCGGGTCGGCGAAGTAGCCGCCGCACACCTGCGCGCCGCATTCGAGCAGATGGCCCGCCATGGTCGCGCGGGCCAGCCTGTTCCAATCGTCGGCGCGCCAGCCGAAGTGCGACATCGCCGGGCCGACGGTCAGCGACGGGTCGGCCACGCGGCCGCACACCACGATCTGCGCGCCTGCGTCGAGCGCGGCGGCGATGGGCTCGGCGCCGATGTAGGCATTGGCGCTCACCACGCGCAGGCCTTCCATCTGCGCGCCGAGCGCCTCCTGCAGCATCGCGCGGTGTTCGGGCCCCGACAGGTCGTCGCCCTCCACCACCGCGATGCGCGGCGCGCTCGCGCCAAGTTCGCGGGCCATGCGCGCGATGTGCCTGGCGGCTGCGCGCGGGTTGGCCGCGCCGAAGTTGCTGACGATGCGGATGCCGTGCGCCAGGCAGCGCGCGAGCACGGGCCGCAGCATGGCGTCGAGCAACGGTTCATAGCCCGCCTCGGGGTTGTCGCGTCGGCGCAGCTGGGCCAGCGCGAGCGTGCGTTCGGCCAGCGTTTCGAAGATCAGGAAGGCGCGCCGGCCTTCAGGCCCCGCGGCCAGCCGCGCGATCAGCGTGTCGACCGCCGGCCCGGCGGCGTCGGTGCGGTCGCCCGAGAAGCCGGCGGCGCAGCCGATCAACAGCGTTGGCGTGTCTATGGGATTCATCGCCGTGCACTGTAGGCAGCGTGTTCTCATCCGTAAAATCGAAAATACGGATCGATTGATCCGCTTTTCAAATAAGAAGCCAGCTACTGGCACCGGAGACAGGACAGACATGAGAAAGACGCCCGATCTCTCCACGCGGCAGCTGCGCGCCTTTCTCGCGCTGGCCGAGCACCGCAACTTCACGCGTGCTGCGCAGGGCAGCCATCTCTCGCAGCCGGCCTTCAGCGCACTGATCCGCACGCTAGAGGATGCCGTCGGCACGCGCCTGTTCGACCGCGACACGCGCAGCGTGCAGCTCACACCCGAAGGCCGGCTGTTCGAGGGCTCGGCGCGCCGGCTGCTCGACGACATGGGCAGCGCCATGGGCGACCTCGCCGATCACGTGGAGCGCCGCAAGGGCCGCGTGCGCGTAGCCGCCCTGCCCTCGCTCGCGGCCGGCTGGCTGCCCGCCGTCTTCGCCGAGTTCATGCAGGCGTGGCCCGGCATCCGCGTCGACCTGGACGACGCGTTGTCGGATGCCTGCATCGCGCTCGTGCGCAGCGGCCAGGCCGACTTCGCCCTCGCCGCCTCGGGGGCCGGCGGCACGGCCGACAGCGACCTGCGCGCGAGCAAGCTGTGCACCGACCGCTTCCACCTCGTCTGCCGCGCCGACCATCCGCTCGCGCGCGAGCCGCGCCTGACGCTCAAGAAGATCGCGCCGCACCCGTTCATCCAGATGACGCGCAACAGCAGCGTGCGGCAGGCGCTCGACGCGGCGCTGCATCCGCAGCGGCTGAACTCGGTGTTCGAGGTGGAGCATCTCGCCACGGTGATGGGGCTCATCGAAGCCGGACTGGGCATCAGCGTGGTGCCCGCGCTCACGCTCTTCCACTTCCAGCGAGAGACGCTGGTGACGCGGCCGCTGCCGCTTCCCTCGCTCACGCGCACGCTCTACCTGGTGCAGCGGCGCGAGGGCAGCCTGTCGGTGGCCGCGCAGACGCTGCACGACCTGATCGTCGAGCGGCTCGGGTCACTGCGGCTGGACTGAGGGCTGGCCCGTGCCGCGCGTCGCGCTTCCATGCGGACGTGTGGAAGCGGCGCGCATCGCCTCAGGACTGCTCGGGCGACGGTTCAGGCAGGTTCTGCGCCCGCTTCAGTCCCGGTGCCTGCCGCCTTGCCCGTTGCCTTTTCGGTCGCCGCCACCGCCTCCACTGCGGCTTCCACCACCGATTCCACCGCAGCCTCCGCCTGAGCCTTCATCGCGGCGAGCGCGGTCGGGTTCGGCGTGGGCTCGCCGATCTTGCGCATGGTGTTGCGGTCGGTGTGGCTGAAGGGCTCCGGCTTGCCGAGCACCTCGAGCACCGTCTCGAGCTCGTAGGACCAGCTGCCGTCGTCGTGCACCGTCACGTCGATGCTGTAGCGCAGCGTCTTGAACGCATGCTCGAGGAACGGGTTGGCGACGATGCCGTTGGTCTCGCCGCCGCGCACGGCCTCGAGCCTGAAGCTGCGGTCGCCGGCCGCGGCGCGGCCGGTGGCCATGGCGGTGAGGCCGCGCGGGATGGTCAGTGTCTGGATCAGCGCGCCGGTGGCGGGCTCCCAGAGCCAGTAGCCGACCTGGTCGTGGAAGGTTTCCACGTCATCGGGCTTGACGATGCGCAGGTGGTAGCGCAGGCCGTAGAAGATCTGCGGGCCGTTGGTCTGCGCGTCGATGGGCTGGAATTCGGCATGCTCGATGTAGGCCTCGGCTTCGGGGCCGTCTTCCTTCGGGCTCACGTCGTGGCCGGCAGTGCCAGTCCAGATGCCGGCCAGCGCGGCGAGCGGGCCCAGGTTGGCGAGCGTGTGCGGATCGGGCTCCGGCTCGGTGTAGATGTCGCTGGGGAATTGCGTCGTGGGCTGCTGTTCCATGTTCTTCTCTTCCTTCCTCGATGGATCTTCCGGTGTGGGGGCCGGAGCTTCGCTCATCGGCCTTCCACTTCCCTGACTCGCCGCCTCACTGGTCGAGCCGGATGCCGACCTTGGCGATGATCGCGCCCCACTTGCGGCCTTCGGCATCGATGAAGGTCTTGAATTCCTCGGGCGAGCCGCCGCCCGCCACCAGCCCCTGGTTGGCCAGCAGCTCGCGCACCGCCGGCTCCTGCAGCACGGCATTGACGTCGGCGTTGATGCGATGCACCACTTCGGGCGGCGTACCGGCGGCGGTGAAAAGACCGTTCCAGGCCAGCGCTTCGAAGCCGGGGTAGCCAGACTCGGCCACGGTCGGCAGGTCCTTCATGAGCTCGGAGCGCTTCGCGCTGGTGATGGCGATGAGCTTCACCCGCTGCCCCTGGATCAGCGGCAGCAGCGCGGGCGCCACCGTGAACAGCGCCTGCGTATCGCCGGCCGCCAGCGAAAGCCCCGCGGGCGGCGAGCCCGAGTACGGCACGTGCACCGCCTCGATGTGCGTCACGCTGCGAAAGAGTTCCATCGTGAGATGCGACGAACTGCCCGCGCCCACCGACGCATAGCTGAACCCGTTGCCGCGCTTCTTCGCCCATTCGACGAACTCGGGCAACGAACGTGTTCGCGGGGTTGTCGGCCTGCACCGCGAGCACGTTGGGCTGCGAGGTGGTGAGCACGATCGGCATGAGGTCGCGCGCAGGCGCATAGGGCATACGGGCGTACATGTAGGGGCCGAAGGCGATCGGGCCGTTGAAGCCGATGCCCAGGGTGTAGCCATCATGCGGCGCCTTGGCGACGGCCTCCATGCCGATCAGGCCGCCGGCACCGGCCTTGGTCTCGATCACCACGGGCTGCTTCCACATCACGCGCAGGCGGTCGGCGAGCGTGCGGACGATCAGGTCGAGCGAACTGCCGGCCGGCGCCGGCACGATCACGCGCACCGGTTTCGAAGGCCATGCTTGCTGCTGCGCCCATGCGCCTGCGGAAAACAGGCAGGCGGCAACGCAGACGGCAAGGGTCGCGAGCGGGTTCTTCATCTTCACTTTCTCGCCTCCTCTCGCGCGGCATCGATCTGCGCATGATGGGCCTCGGCCCAGCGGTCGACCGCGATCAGCGTCCTGCTCAATGAGAGGCCCAGCGGGCTCAGCCTGTACTCGACATGCGGCGGCACCGTCTGGTGGTCTTCGCGCAGCACCAGTCCGTTGAGCTCCAGGTCGCGCAGCGTCTGCGTGAGCATCTTCTGCGAGATGCCGCCCACCTTGCGCAGCAGCTCGTTGTTGCGCTGCGGCTTGCCGCGCAGCAGCGGAATGAGCAGCAGCGCCCATTTGTTGGCGATGAGTTCCAACACGCGGCGCGAGGGGCAATCTGCGCTCCACACGTCGGCGGGAGCTGCTTCGGCCTCTGTCACATCCTCGGTCTTCCTCGACGGCATCGTTGAATTTCCCATGGTTACCAGAAGGTGCGTACTTGTTGATCGGTGCCCGGGCCGGAATTATCCGATTCCTCTTTTCCGTAACGAACGACAACGAAGGAGTTTTTCATGGGCTGGATATTTCTGCTGGCGGCCGGGCTGGTCGAGATCGCGATGGCAGCCGCGCTCAAGCAATCGGAAGACTGGTCGCGGCTCATGCCGTCGGTGGTCGGCGTGCTGACCGCGCTGCTCAGCATCTACCTTCTGGCGCGGGCGCTGCGCTATCTGCCGTTGGGACCGGCCTACGCGATCTGGACCGGCATCGGCTCGGTGGGCGTGGTGCTGATGGGCGTGCTCTTCTTCGGCGAGGCGCTCTCGGCGGCGCGGCTGGCGTGCATTGCGATGGTGATCGGCGGCACCGTGGGTCTTCGGTTCGTCGAAGGTTGATGCGCAAAGAACACACAAACGTGACGACACGCATCTGGCGCATCGAAGATATGGAACTTCGGTATTCCCTTCGGGCCAAATCGTCGTCCGAATGGCTTCCAGAGCCATTCTTTTCGGTTCCCGGCCTTTAACCATGTCGCGAGCGGGCTGATTCCCGGGCGACTTCAAATCGCCATCGCGACGCGGCAAGATGCGCATCCGCCGATTCTTGCGTCAACCCAGATTGATCGAAGGAGCTTGTTCATGTTCGCCACCGCAGAGCGCACCATCAAGACCCCTGGCCCCGACCACCCGATCACCATCGCACCCAACCCGCTTCGCGTTGTGGTGTCGGTCGACGGCCGCGTCATTGCCGATACGCGCGAAGCGCTGACGCTGCGCGAAGCGCATTTCGGAACCGTGCATTACATCCCCCGCAAGGACGTGAAGATGTCGCTGCTGGAGCGCACGTCGCACGCAACCTACTGTCCGTACAAGGGCGAGTGCAACTACTACAGCATCCCGGCCGGCGGCGAACGCTCGGTGAATGCGGTGTGGACCTACGAGTCGCCGTACGAACCGGTCTCGCAGATCAAGGACTACGTGGCCTTCTATCCCGATCGCGTGGGCCCGATCGAAGAGCGCGTCTACTGACCGCGCAGGCAAACAAAAAGCCGGGCCCCGCTCACGCGGGCCCGGCTTTTTCATTGGGCGCTGGCGCTGTTACCGACTAGACGATCACAGCGGCAGTGCGTCGCCACGTGCGGCGGCACGGGCAGCCGCACGTACGGTGGAGCGATCGAGGCCGCTGGCCAGGACCGGCGCGACACGCGAGGTCACGCCTTCTGCATACGGGTTCTCGCTGTGGGCTGCAGCCACTGCTTCAGCGCGAACGGCGGCGCGGCTGGTGGTCGAGGCGATCAGCTGCACGGGGCCCTGGTTGGCACCGTCTGCATACGGATTGCCGCTGCGCGCGGCGACCACGGCCTGGCTGGCAACGTCGGCGCGGCTTGCGGCCGAGGTCAGCTGATGCACGCCGTCATAGCTTTCGGCATGGGCGGCACCGGCGGCGGCCAGCAGGGCGATGGAGATGGCGGAGAGGAGCTTCGAGGCGGTCATTTGGATTTCCTTCAGTTCAGTTCTTTGCATACGGGATGGTTTCGAACCGGTCTTGGGTGGGGCGCCGTCCCTTTCGGGGGCAGCCACCTCGCTCGGGGCCTGTTCATCCAGACTGGCTTGCTTGTTTGTTTTGGGCTGGTCTGTGAGATGAATTGTGAGCCTGCGGATAGGTAAAAACCCGAGGCAAAAAGAACCGCGGTGTTCATGCGGTGGAAACAATTGCCTCGCCAGAAGGCGCCTTCATCAACCCCAGGTCAACGGGTCCAGGCGCAGATAGAAGTCGAGGCGCGCGTCGTCGGGCTCGCCGATTTCCAGGGTGTCGAACAGGCTCCTGCGCGCGGCAAGCTCGTCGTCGGGTCCGCGCCAGCTGTCGCGGGCGTTCGCAAGAAAGAGCGACAGATCCACATACCGGTCGGCGGTGCCGAGCCGGCCGAGGTCGATGAGCCCCGTGCAGCGCAGCGTCTGCGGGTCGACCATGAAGTTCGGCATGCATGCATCGCCGTGGCATACGACGCGGCCGAGCGCCTCCTGCGCGAGGCGCTGCGACATCTGCAAGCGCACGGCCTCCAGGAGCTGCGACGGCGGAATGTCCTGCTGGTCCGGGGTCCAGGAACTCCTTGTTGACCGCGTTGCGGGCGACCACATCGACGGCGCGATCGAACATCGCCGAGAGGGGCGCGCGAAGGGGCAATCCGCTACGGGAACCTCGTGCAGCAGCCTGAGCCGCCGCGCCATGGAAGGCCACGCCTGCAGCAGCTTTTCGGCCGGAAGCTCGCTGGCGGGCACGCCCGGCACGGCGCTTAGAACGAGGCACGCGCCCTCCTGCGACGCATGCCAGTCGAGCACCTTCGCAGACCCGAGGTCGAAAGGCGCGAGCCACTCGGTGCGAAGCCGCTCGCCGGTCAGCGATTCCATGTCACCGACGGAGACCTTGGCGAACACCGTGCCATCGCTGCGGCGATAGACGCTGTCGCCCGACTCTCCGTGATTCACGGGGAGCCATTCCATGCCGGCCGGCAATGGGGGAAGAAAGCGGCGGGGATCCGGAAGGGCCGATGTGGACAGACTCATGCGGAGGAGCCTATCCAGTTCCGCCGACCAGACGCCCAATTCCCCTATGCCACCAACTTACTGGCCGGCCTGCGCCACGTTCACCACGCCCTTCATGCCGGCGTCGTAGTGCCCTGGCTGCAGGCAGCCGAAATCGACTTTCCCTGCTTTCGTGAACTGCCAGACGACTTCACCCGTCTTGCCCGGCGCCAGCGTCACCATGTTCGGCTCGGCATGCTCCATTTCCGGGTTCTTCATCATCGCGGCGTAGTGCGACTTCAGTTCCTGCTGGGTGCCCAGCACCAGCTCGTGCTTCAGCTTGCCCGAGTTCCTGACGACGAAGCGCACGGTCTCGCCCTTCTTCACACTGATGTCGGCGGGCGTGAAGCGCATGCCGTCCGTCATGTCGACCTCGACCGTGCGGGTCGCCTTGGCGGCCACGCCGGGCTTGCCGATGGCGTCGCTGTGCGAGCCCGAGGCCGACGCGCCGGTGGCCGACACGGCCAGCAGCGTTGCGAGAGCCGAAGTGCCGAGGAATGCGTGTTTCATGATTCGATGCTCCTTGAGGTGGCGATGGGCGAAATGGCGATGAATAAGAAAGAAGTCAGACCGACGCATCGGATTCTGGAAAGCCCATCCGGCCACCGCCTTTCGCGCGGATTACAAGGGCGTAATTCGCACACCCGCCCGTAAGATGGCGCCCGCCCCCTCCCGGGGCCATCCTGGAGCGAAGAAGAAAAAGATGTCCCACCCCGTCTACCTTTCCAGCTCGAAGCTGCCGCGCATGCCCGAAGGCAGCCGCAACGAGTGGCGCGGCTTCTTCGGCCATGGAGGGGAGCTCGAGGCCAACGCCTTCTTCCCGCTGTTCTGGCGGGCGCTCTTCAGCGAAGGCGACATCCGCCACGCACGCTTCGTCGAGGCCTACGACGTCGATGACGAAGACGGCGCCATCGAGCGCGAGGAGTGCCTCGAGGACTACGGCCCCGAAGCCGCATACCCCTACCTCGTCACCGACAAGGCCACGGCACTTTCACGGCTCGTCGCGCGGCGCGAAGCCATCGTCGCGGCCATCGGCGAGCGCTACCGGCCCCTCTACGAAGGCTTCGAAGCCTGGACCGCGCAAGGCTTCTCGGATCACATCCTGCTGCGCACCGAAGGCCTGCCAGATGCCGCCGATGCCGAGCCATGGCTGCGCGCCGAACTGGCCCTCGTCGACAACCTGGACGACACCGGCGCGCTCGCCAGCCTCATCTCTGACCTCTTGCGCCATGACACCGATCCGGTCTGGCAGCTGACGGGCGTCGGCGCCTCGCCGGACAACCCCTGGCCCACGCCGGCGGTGAGAGCGGTCTTTCCCGACCCGAGGCAGCGAGCGCCGCGCAAGCAAGGAAGCGCCGGACAGGCCGGGGGGCGCAAGAGCAAGCCCAAGAGCTGGATCGACCCAGTGCTCGAATGGCTGGCCGTCGCGCTGTCTGCAGGCGCGGCGCTGGGCACCTATGCGTTCACCCGCTCGATCTGGCTGACCCTGCTCGCTTTTCTTTGCGCAGCCATCGCAATGGGCTTCGGCGTCGCCAGATTGCGCGGCCCGAGGTCCTGATGAAGGCAAGTGAAACTATCGGGGCCGACCACGGTCCCAGCCTGCACAAGGAGCCCATCCACACCATGCGCACATTCGCCGCAAGCGCTCTCTTCTGTCTTGTCGCCCTCATGCACGCCAACGGCGCATCGGCCCAGTCGCTGAGCTGCGGCGGCACGCTTTCCGGAGTGGGCGACTCCAAGTTCTCGGTGGTGCAGAAATGCGGCGAGCCGATGTCGAAGGAATTCGTCTGCGTGCCCCGCCCGCAGGTGGCCTGGGTGCTCTCGCCGTACCCGGGCGGTCCAGCGCAGCAGGTGGTGACGCAGCAGTGCGTGCCGATGGAAGACTGGGTGTATCACCGCGGCCAGGGCAACTTCCTCGGCATCGTCCGGTTCTACAACGGCGCTGTCGAATCGGTGCGCGATGGCGAGAAGATGCGCTAGCCGGCAGCCACACCATCACGATGAACATCACGATCAGAAACGAAGCCGTCTCCGACGCGCCGGCCGTCGAGGCCGTGACGGCCGCGGCCTTTCTCGAAGCCGAGCATTCGAGCCACACGGAGCAGTTCATCGTCAATGCGTTGCGGCGTGCCGGCGAGCTTTCGGTCTCGCTGGTCGCCGAGGACGATGGCGGGCAAATCGTCGGCCACGTCGCCGTCTCGCCGGTACGCATCTCGGACGGCTCGGCCGGCTGGTACGGGCTCGGTCCGGTTTCGGTCGCGCCCGAGCACCATGGGCGAAGCATCGGCACGCAGCTCGTGAACAAGGCGATGGCCGCATTGCGTGAGCTGGGCGCGGCCGGCTGCGTGGTGCTGGGCGACCCTGCTTACTACGGCCGCTTCGGCTTCGCGGCCACGCCTGCGCTGGCCTACCCCGGCGTACCGCCGCAGTATTTCCAGGCCCTGCTCCTGGGCGGCGCGATGCCATCGGGCACCGTCTCGTATCACGCGGCCTTCGAAGCGACCGCCTGATCAGGGCGGCAGCACCAGCGGGCCGCAGTTCTCCTCGGTCACGAACATCGACACCAGCTTCGCGGGCTTTACCGGATCGGGGTTCTCCGCGAACAGATGCAGCGTGCCTGGCGGCTCGAAGAAAGTCTCGCCGGCCTTGTAGTCGCCCACCGGGCCGCCGGCCAGTTGCGAGCGTACCGTGCCCTCGAGAATGATGGCCGTCACCGAGCCCGGGTGCCGATGCGCGGGCGAGTAAGCCATCGGCGGAAAGTCGACGATGGCGGTGGTCACCGATTTGCCGGGCACATGGGGCAGTGCCTCGCAGGAAATCACTTTCACCGAGGTGCGGGGCCGCGCGGCAGCGGTGGAACCTTCGGGCGCGGGCGCCGACGAGAACATCGGGCGGCTCACGGTGCTGCAGATGTCGTCGATGAGCCGCACCGTCGACTGTTTGCTCGCATGCGGCAGCAAGGCCCAGCCCGCCGCCGCGAACGCCAGCGCGGCAAAGCCGATGCCCGCGCGGCGCTGCACGAAAAGCGGCAGCGCGTTCACAGCGTGGCTCCCAGCCGCGCATCGGCGCGCCAGCCCAGCGCCTGCTTCGCCTTCTCGCTGCTGACTTCGTTGCCGTCTTCCGCGATGTTGAAGATGCCGCCCGTGGAACGCTGCAACGCCAGCAAGGCAGCCCGCGCGGCGGCCTCCACGTGCAGCGGGCTCGGGCCCTTGGGTGTCTCGGTCGAAGTGTTCGGCCCGTAGAGCTGGCCGTAGCGCAGCACCGTGGCGGTCATGCCCTGCGCGCCCATCACGCTCTGCTCCAGCGCGGCCACGCCACCCACGCTGATGCGGCGCGCGCCTTCGGCCTTGATGTCCAGCGGCCGCGTTTCGGTGAAGGGCTTCGGCCCCGGCGCATAGGCCCAGGCGATGCTCTGCGCCACCAGCCGCTTCGCGCCCGCAGCCTGCGCCGCGGCCACGAGGTTGCGCGTGCCCTCGGTGCGCACCCGCGCATTGAGCACCGCGGCCTCGGCCATGCGGGCCGGGTCCAGGTCCTTGGGCAGGTCGGTGAGCTGGTGGATCACGCCCCATGGCGCGATACGCACCAGCGCCTCGCGCAGGGCCGCCGCATCGAACACGTCGACGACGACCGGGTGCACGCCCATCGCCTCCAGCGCGCCCGCTCGGTCTGCGCGCCGGGTGCTGCCGTGCACGGTGTAGCCCGCCTCGATCAGCATCGGGATCAGCGCGACGCCCACCGCGCCGGTGGCCCCCGCCAGAAATACCTTCTCGCTCATTGCATTCTTCCTTCCAGGCTGTTCATGGGGGCCAGCTTAGGTCTACGATGCCCCATTCAAAAGAGCCAAGAATCATCAAAATGACCAGGCCATGATGCCGCAGCCCCAAACACCGAAGGACGTCCCCGAGCTCGACCGGGCGAAGAAGACGCCGCTGTTTCGCCAGATCTACGAGCGCTACCGCAGCGCCATCGAGCAAGGCACGCTGCGCCCCGGCGACCGCGTCGCCTCGGCGCGCAGCCTCGCGGCCGAGCTCGGCGTGGCCCGCGGCACCATCGAGGCCGCCTACAACCAGCTGACCGGAGAAGGCTATTTCTCCTCTCGCGGACAAGCTGGCACGGTGGTGTCGCCATCGCTGCCGCCGCATCGGCCGGCAAAGCGCGAACAGCCTCGCCGCACGGACAAGCCAGCGCCCGACGCGCTCAAGCAGCCGGGCGAGCCGCCGCTCATGCAGTTGGGCATTCCGGCACTCGACGCATTTCCGCGCAAGCTGTGGTCACGCCTCGCCGCTCGCCGCGCGCGGGCCATGAGCGCGGCCGACATGTTCTACGGCGACCCCTGCGGCTACTCGCCGCTGCGCGAAGCCATCGCGGCCTACCTGCTGGTGTCGCGCGGCGTCTCGTGTCATGCCTCGCAGGTGCTGGTGACGGGCGGCTACCGCGCCTCTCTCGCGCTTGTCGCGCGCACGCTGCTGAAGAAGGACGAGCGCGTGTGGATCGAGGATCCCGGCTTTCCTCCTACGCAGGAGGTGCTGCGCGCCGCCGGCCATCGCGCGGTGCCGGTGCCCGTGGACGAAGACGGCCTCGTCGTCGCGCGTGGGCTGCGCAAGGCGCCTCAGGCGCGCATGGCCGTGGTCACGCCGTCGCACCAGGCGCCGCTGGGTGTGTCGATGACGCTCCCGCGCCGCCTCCAACTGCTCGACTGGGCATCGAAGGCCGGCGCCTGGATCGTCGAGGACGACTACGACGGCGAATACCGCTACGCCGGCGCGCCGCTGCCCGCGCTCAAGAGCCTGGACGGCCATGACCGCGTGCTGTACGCCGGCAGCTTCTCGAAGGTGCTCTTTCCGGGGCTGGCGCTCGGTTACCTGGTCGTTCCCGAATCGCTGTGCTCGCGCTTCGAGGAAGCGGCACGCATCTGGTCGAACGGCAGC
Organism: Variovorax sp. TLI9-5A; assembly: GCF_056867935.1. Lineage (NCBI taxonomy): Bacteria > Pseudomonadati > Pseudomonadota > Betaproteobacteria > Burkholderiales > Comamonadaceae > Variovorax > Variovorax sp. TLI9-5A. The sequence continues at coordinate 4,348,853 of NZ_CP200310.1, forward strand.
CCGCAGAGCACGCAGGCTGTGGTGGCCGACTTCATGCGCGAGGGGCACTTCCCGCGTCACCTGAAGAAGATGCGCTTGCTCTACGCGCGCCGCCGCGCGATGCTGGTGGCCGGACTGCAGAAGGCTTTCGGCGATTCGATGCACGTCGACCTGCGCAGCGGCGGCATGCACCTCATCGCGCGCTTCGACGGGCGCAAGGAAGACGACGTGACGCTGGCCCGTCGCGCGCAGCAGGCCGGGCTCAATTGCCAGCCGCTGTCGGCACGCGGCGTCTCCGGGCCCGGCGCGCAGGGCCTGCTGATGGGCTTCACCAACATCGCGACCGCCGCCGAGGCCAACCGGCTCGCGGCAAGGTTGCGCACGGCGCTGGGTTGAACAGTCCGCCTCAGGCGACTTCGTCGTCGCCGACCGCGCTTCGGTCCTTGATGCGCGTGACCTGCGACAGCACCGCGTCTTCCGCGGTCATGTCCGGCCGCTGCCCCTTGTAGACCGGCTGCTCGAACTTGCCGCCGGCATAGCGATAGAGATAGCGCACCTCCACCAGCGTGCCCACGGCCGGCAGCGCCTCGTTGGGCGGCACCGTCACGTTGCCCAGGTCGACCATCGCGCCTGCCTCGTCGCGCAGCCCCACGGCCACCGAACGCTGGGCATTCACGCGGATCACTTCGCAGGTCGCGCTCTGGTTGAACTTGAACTTCAGGCTGCTCGCGCTGCGGCCCGCGGCGAAGGGCGCGTCGAGCGCCTTGAGCACATAGCCTTCGCCGTGCGCGGCCAGCAGTTCGGCTGCGCGGCGGCGCTTGCCCTCGGCGGTGAGCTCGAGTTCGAGCAGGCTGATCCACGAAATGGACAGCGCCACGGTGCGCAGATGGCCGAAGCGCTCGATGAAAGGCGCGCCGCGCAGGTCCTCGCCGTGGAGCTCCAGCAGGTCGAAGGCCATGAAGGCATCACCCACGTGCTCGCCGGCGATCACGGTGCGCCCCGGCTTTGCGGCAGTCGCTCCGACCCAGGCCTGCGGAATATCGACGAACAGCCCGCGCCGGTTGGTGCCGCGCACCGTCTCGCCCTCGATCAGCAGGATGCGGTTTTCTCCATCGGCCTTTTCCTGCAGGCCCCAGCCCGGGTCATCGAAGTAGCGCGCGGCCTGCTCCTCGAGGATCAGCGTGGGCAGTTGCGGCAGCTCCCCGCTGACTCGGCCGGCGAGATCGGTGGAGGTGTAGAGCGCGCCGGACTGGTCGGTCGTGTAGCCCTTGGAGGTCTTTTCCTTGACGACCTTGTCGTAGATCTTCAGCGCGGCCTCGTAGGCGACCGGGCTGCTGGTCTTGGTGCCGGTGGAAAGCGTGCCGCCGCGCCGGCCGTTGCCGTAGTCGACCACCCAGCCGTCGTCCTTGGGACGCAGGTGCACCTGGTAGACCTTGTCCGAGCCTGCGCCCGTGAAGTAGAGGAAGCTCGACTGCGGAGTCTGCGCGGTGTTCGACATCTGGAAAATCGCTGCGTGGTTGCCGGAGCGCGCATGCTACACAGGCACGACCGCCGTGATCGCCATGATCGCCGTGAGCGCAGCAAACGCCCGCTAAGATGCGCGGCGACACAAGAAAGCAGCACAAGCACCAACCGAAGGCAGGGGAGGCCTCCGCGTGAAGCGCATTCGCTCAGAAAAATTGATCCGCACGAAGCCCGGCGTGGCAGGCGCCGCCGGCTTCAGCACCGTGGAACTGTTCGCCCTGCCGGAAGCCCCCGGCCATGTGGTGCACGTGAGCACCAGCCGCGACGGGCTGCAGTGGAAGGAAACGGTCTACACCCCGTCGCCGCTGCCCTTCGAGGCCGCCAGCACCGCCTTCGAGCATGCCGTTGCCGCGCAGATCGCCCAGGGCTATGTGCTCGAAGGCTCCGCCGTACCGGCTCCGGCGGCAACTCAACCCACCGCCGCCATCGCGCACCCCGGAGACGCCGTGCTGCTGGCAGCCATCCGTCCCGACGCATGGCGCCTGCTGCCCCCGGTGCGCCGCACCCGCGTGGTGTGGCGCATCGGCGAACGCCGGCTCGCGGCCGCCGTGCCGCAGCTCATCGACCACATCGAGACCGGCGAGCCGATGCTCGACTACTGCATCGCCTGGGCCATCGGCCGCTGCGGCGACGCTGGTGCCTTCGAGGCGATGCGCGAGCTGTCGAAGCGCGGCCGCACGCCGGTGGTCACGCGCGCCGCGCGCTGGGCCGCACTCGCACTCTGGCCGCAAGAGCAGCGCGCGGCCGAGGCGGCGCGCATCGTCGACGACTGGCCCGCGCCGCTGCGGCGCGCCTGGGCCGCGATGGGCGCAGTGCCCGTCGCGCAGGCCATGCCGCTGCTGCAGCAGCATCTGGCCGACCCGGCGCTATGGAACGGATTGAAGTACGCCGTCTGGGTCGAGCAGCTCTTCGACCTGTCGCTGCTCGAAGGCCGCTGCGCCGACGGGCTCGCGCATGCCGCGCTGCTCCAGATCGCGCCGACGCTGCAGCTCGCGGCCGGCAGCTTCCGCGCTTGGCGGCGCCTGTACAAGGGCGCGGAGTTCGCGGGTGACTACGCCCTGCTCGGCGTGCTGCACCAACGCCTGGAGACGCAGCGCGCAGCCTTCCGCACCGGCGGGCGCTGGGCGCAGGTCAACGGCCGCTATGTCGAGATCGCGAAGGAAATCGTGCGGCCCGACAGCCGCCTCGCCTACAGCCAGCGCACGCGCGACTACCTGCGCCGGCGCACGTGGCGCAACCTGCGCAGGCTCGCGCTGGCCGGCGCGGCCGACGAAGCCGACTGGCTGCGGCTCGCCATGGGCGTGCTGCTCGCGGCCGACGACGCCGAAGCCGGCACCGCAGGCCAGCAGCGCGAATCGCGCTGGACGCCCGAGCCCCGCAGCTGGCACACCGGCCCCTACAGCCGCTGGCTGGTGCTGATGCAGCTGCTGCACCGCCACGACCCCGAATGGGAAGCGCAGCGCGGCGGCCTGCAGTGGCGCCGCGGCACGCCGCTGCCCACGCAGCGCCTGAACCGCACCGAAGCCTGGCCCGAGCGCTGGGACCGCCATCCGCAGGCGCTGCTGCAGCTGATGCAGCAGGGCCGATGCGCGGCGGTGCATGCCTTCGCCGCCCGCGCGCTGCAGGACAACAAGCCCTTCTGCGAAGCGCTCGAAGCGCCGACGGTCTGGCGCCTGCTGGCCAGCACCTGGGACGACACGGCGCGCTTCGCGCTCGGCATCGCGCGCCAGCGCATCGCCGCGGGCGAAGCCGCCCTGCCCTGGCTGCCCGCGCTGCTGGGCTCGCCGCTGGCCGAGGCGCGCACGCTCGCGCTCGAATACATCGGGCAGGACCCGGGCCTCTACAGCCAGCAGGTCAACCTGCTGCTGATGCTGCTGACCTCGGCGCATGCCGAAGTGCGCCGCGCCTCGCGCCTGCTGCTGCAGGCCGCCGCGCCGAATCCTTCGACGCTCGATGCGCTGGCCTTGGAACTGCTCTCGTGGCTGTCGGCCTGCGATGCCGCGCAGCCCCAGCTCGACGCCATCTGCGAGAACCTGCAGTGGGCGCTGCAGGGCCTGTTGCGCACGGCTGCGGCCAAGGCGCCGCTCGACAGGCTGCTGGCGCTTTTCGATCATGCGAGCCCCGACGTCGTGCGCACCGCCGCCGAATGGCTACTGCTGCATCCGGCCTCGGTGCAGGGCCTGCCGGTGAGCGTGCTCACGCGGCTGCTGCAGTCCGACGACGAGCGGCTGCGCGGCGCCGGCGTGAGGCTCTTCACCTCGCTGCCCGACGAGTCGCTGGTCACCCAGCCCGAACTCTTCGCCGCCTTCTGCAGCAGCCCGATGCCGGTCGTGCGCGCCGCAGTCGCGCCGCGCCTGGCGCAACTGCTGCCCGCGCACCCGGCCTTCGCCGCCGCGCTGATGCCGCTGCTGCGCGACGAACTGTTCCGCGCCGAAGCCGCCGAGGGCGTGTTCGATTCGCTGCTGCAATGGCTGTGCGGCCCGCTGGCCGAGCACACGCGCCGTGGCGAGCCCGCCGTGACGCTGCGCCTGCTCGAAGCGCGCAGCAAGGGGGCGCAGCGCCTGGGCGCATGGCTGCTGCCGCAACAGGATGCGCTCGGCTTCAGCGTGCTGCAGACCGCGAGCCTCGGCTTGGTCGACACCGCCGCCGCGCGCCAGTGGGCCACCGAACAACTGGCCGCCAGGCCGGAACGCACGCTCGCCGAGCTCGGCGACGCGCTGCGCATCTTCGACAGCCGCTGGGACGACGCGCGCGACTGGGCGCGCCAGTGGTTCGGCGCCCAGGGCGAATCCAGCCTGTGGACGCCCGCGCTGCTCGTGCGCCTGTGCGACCACAAGGACGCGGGCGCCCAGCGCCTTGGCCGCGAACTGCTCACCACGCATTTCGACGTGACCGACGTCACCACCTACATGCTGCAGCTCAGCCAGCATCCCTCGCCGGGCATGCAGCTCTTCGTGACCAACTGGCTGGCCTCGGCCGCGAGCCGCAACGCCGACGTGCTCGCGCGGCTGGAGCCCTATTTCCTCAGCGTGCTCTCGCAGGCCAACCGGGGCCGGCTGGCCAAGGCGCGCGTCATGGAGTTCCTGGCCGCGCAGGCGATGCACTCGGAGGACATCGCACGCATCGTCGCGCGCGTATTCGCGCGGCAGGCCGTCACCGGCGCGATCACCGAGCGCGCCCAATACGTGGCCGGGCTGCGCAGCATCCAGGCCGCCTTCCCCGGGCTGGACAACCCCTTGCAGACCGCGCCGGTGCGTGCCGTTGCGCCGCGCCGCGCGCCGCCGCCCTCTTCCTCCGCCCTGACCGGAGGGCCCGCCGCATGAGATTCCAGTACCGCTACTTCGGCCATTCGGGCGCACAGCACACGGCCAACAGCACCGCGCTGCAGTTCGCGCCCGATACGCTGCGCGCGCCGGTGCACTTCGTCGCCGACATCAACCGCCACCTGCCGTTCCGCGAAGGCATGTCGGCGCTGCACGACGTGGTGGTGGGCGACCTGCGCTTCAAGCCGCGCGACAAGAGCGCGTACCTCGAGTGGCTGGCCGGGCAGGAAGGTGAGCTGCTCGCGCAGTTCATGGCGCGCAGCGACGCGCTGAAGGCGCAGATGGAGCCCATCAGCAAGGAGCTGGCCGAGCTGCGCAAGCGCAAGCAGACGCTGCTGCAGCCCTTCATGAGCGCGCAGAAGCGCTACTTCGACCACCTCTACAAGGTCAACCGCGAGGCGTGGTTCGTGCTCGACCCGGTCATCACGGTGCACCCCGACCGCGTGTTCTTCGAGTGCTTCAGCCAGGACGAGTCGAGCTACGGCATGTTCTCGTGCAGCCACGACATCTTCGACCGGGTGAGCGACCACGCCTATGGCACCACCAACGTCGACTATTCGGAGTCGCTGTACGACGAGTTCCAGAAGATCCGCGACTACAAGACGACCCGGCTGGCCATCGACCCCGGCGGCTTCCAGGTTCAGAGCGACAACGACCCGGCCTTCCACGAGCCCAAGATCGACGTGCCCGACAGCTGGGTGCGCGGCTTCCTGCAGGTGAGCAGCGCGATGCTGCTGCCCGCGCAGCGGCTGCAGCTTCACCCGATGGACATCCACAACATCTGCCTGGTGCTGCGCCGGCGCAAGGAACGCGTGGGGCCGCGCTCGCTGCGCTTCGTGCTGCGGCCGGGGCAGCCGGTGCGCATCGTGTTCGAGCCCTGGGACCACGAGCTGGTGTGTCCGCGCTCCACGCACAGCGCCACCTCCGACATCGACATCCGCGTGTGGGGCCGGCGCCGCCTGCTGCAGCTCGAGCGGCTGGTGCCGGTGGCGCAGGGCTTCACCGTGCACCTGCTGGGCACGGGCATGCCCAGCTTCTGGGTCGCGCAGATGCCCGACATGGAATTCACGCTCGGCCTCTCGGGCTGGACCGCCAACGACTGGTCGCGCAACGGCCACTTCGAGCTGCTGCAGCCGCGCCACACCGTCGACCAGGACAGCCTGCTGCGCGTGTTCGCGGCGCTGGGCGAGCGCTGGCGCGCCACCACGGCAGAGCTGGCTGCCGCCACCGGGCTTTCGACGCTCACGGTCGATGCCGCGCTCGGCGGCTACGTGCAGGCGGGCCGCGTGGTGTACGACATCGCGCACGGCGTGTGGCGGCTGCGCGAGCTCAGCCGCGAGCCACTGCCCATGGACAAGCTGCGCTACGCCAGCCCCGAGGAGGAAGCCGCGGCCGAGCTGGTGCGCGCGCGCCGCATCGTCAACGTGAAGACGCAGGCGCGCTCCGACGGCGGCCTCTCGCTCAGCGGCAAGAGCAAGGGCGCCTCCGGGCAACGCGAATGCATCGTGAGCCTGCAGCTCGACGCAGACCAGCGCGTGGCCTCGGGCGAATGCCAGTGCAGCCATTTCATTCGCCACCGCATGACCAAGGGGCCGTGCGAGCACATGCTCGCGCTGCGCCTGTCGGCCAACCCGGCAGCGACATCGACCGATCAGGAAAGGACCACCGCCCACATCGGCTGATACACTGCTTTTTGCGAACGGAGCGGGAAGGCTCTTGCAATCCGGTCGGCGTATCGCCGCCCTCGCACACAGCACTTCCCAAGCGTCACTGGACGTCTCTTCACTGTGCCGGATGGCCATGGTGACGCGACAACAGTGCGGCTTCCTCGAAGCTCATCGGCGTCACCATGGCCATCCGGCGTCGAGTGGAGCCCTCCAGTCCCGAGGCTCTTCGACGAGATTCCCGCTTCGTTCGCATCTTTCTCCCGCAGCAGTGCATCGGCCGGTGGCGCAGCGCCATGACCATGCAGTCTCCCGCCTCTTCTTCATCCTCCATTCCCGACTCGGCGCTCACCCGCGAGGAGCTGTACGAGCGCATCCGCAAGAGTTCCAAGCAGGAAGTCGTCCTCGAGGAAATGCAGCGCCTGGGCTTCTGGCCGCACGACACGGCGCAGCCCACGGTCGAGGAACAGCTGATCCGCCGCGAAGGCGAGCTGCAGACGGCGCTCTCCAGGCTCGGCGATGAGCTGCGCGGCATCGAGGACCGCGACCGGGCCCTGAAGACCATGCGCAAGGAGCGCATGGCCCGTGCCCGCGAGCGCCGCGAGGAAACCCGCCAGCGCGCCGCACAGGGCCGCCATGCGCGCGCCCTGGCATGGCATGAGCGGCGCCAGCGCGAGCTGCTGTACGTGGGCGACGGCGTCTCGGGCGGCCTCAACGAGGCGCACAGCGACAGCCAGGCGCTGGCGCGCAATGCCCTGCCCGTGCTGGACCACGCCGGCGATCTCGCGCAGGCCATGGGCATCGGCCTGGGCGAGCTGCGCTTTCTGGCTTGGCACCGCGAGGTGTCGAGCGTGAGCCACTACCAGCGCTTCACCATGCCCAAGAAGAGCGGCGGCGAGCGCCACATCTCCGCGCCCATGCCGCGGCTGAAGCGCGCGCAGTACTGGGTGCTCGACAACATCCTCGCGAAGATGCCGGTGCACGAGGCCGCGCATGGCTTCATGCCGGGCCGCTCGATCCTCACCAACGCCGCGCCGCACGTGGGTCGCGACGTGGTCATCAACCTCGACCTGAAGGACTTCTTCCCCTCCATCGGCATGCGCCGCGTGCGCGGCGTGTTCCGCCAGCTCGGCTATTCGTCGCAGGTGGCGAGCCTGCTGGCGCTGGTGTGCACCGAGGCGCCGACCGACGAGGTGCAGCTCGACGGCAGCCGCTACTTCGTCGCGCACGGTGAGCGCGTGCTGCCGCAGGGCGCGCCCACCAGCCCGATGATCACCAACCTGCTGTGCCGCCGGCTCGACGCACGACTGGCTGCGAGCGCGGCGAAGCTGGGCTTCCGCTACACGCGCTACGCGGACGACCTGACCTTTTCCGCCGGCCCCGAGCACAGCCGCGACACCGCCAAGCTGCTGTGGCGCGTGAAGCAGATCGTGGCCAGCGAGGGCCTCACGCTGCACCCCGACAAGCAACAGGTGATGCGCAAGCACCGCCAGCAGCATGTGACGGGCATCGTCGTCAACGACAAGCTCTCGGTCGACCGCGACACCCTGCGGCGCTTCCGCGCGGTGCTGCACCAGGCCGAGCGCCACGGTCCGCAGGGCCTGCAATGGAACGGCAACAGCGACGTGATCGGCGCGCTGCGGGGCTATGCGAACTTCATTGCGATGACCGACGCGGCGCGCGGCGAGCCGTATCTGCAGCGTGTTCGCGCGCTGGCGGCGAAGCACGAAGGCAGCGCCGCGCCGAAGACGCAGACGTCACAACGCAAACTTGGTGCGGGCGAATTCCGCAAGCAGTCCGCCGCAGGCAAGGCGCCCTGGCCGGCGTGGTGGCAGCCGGCAGAGGCGGCCGCACCGGTGCTGGAGAAAACCGCCGAGCAGATCGCGGAAGAAAAGAAGGCGCAGCGCGAAGCGGCACGCCCGCAACCGGTAGCGGCCAGCCCGGCGCCGGCGCGCGCACCCGCCGCGGCGCAGCCTGCAGCCGGGCCGGCGGCCCCGGCTGCGAAACAGGCACCGGGCGCCCTCTCTCAGATCGGCTGGGTCGCCAGCATGATGCTGCAGGCCCTCTACGTCGTCAGCGTCTTCCTCTCGGGAACCAGCCCGCTGATCTGGCTGATGACGGGCGGCGTCGCCATCGGCAACTTCGTGCAGCGCAAGTCGGGCTGGCTGCGCTTCATCGTGGCGATCTTCATATCGTCGGCGCTGGCCTCCCTCGTCCACAGCATGAAGAACTGAGGGCATGTCCAGGGCCGACGCACCGATCACGCTGCGCCGGCTCCTGCGTGCCGACTTCGCGATGCTGTCGCGCTGGCTCAGTGAGCCGCACGTGGCACGCTGGTGGAACCACGAGACATCGCAGGAAGCCATCGAGCGCGACTTCGGCCCGTCGGTGGACGGGACCGATCCGGCCGAGATCTACATCGCCTCCGCCGAAGGCCGCGACTTCGGCCTCGTGCAGCGCTACACCTTCGAGGACAACCCCGGCTACATCGACGAGCTCTCGCCGCTCGCGGAAGTGCCGGGCCCGGCGCTGAGCATCGACTACTTCGTCGGCGAGCCCGATGCGCTGCGGCGTGGCCTGGGCGCGGCGATGATCCGCACGCTGGTCGATGCCACATGGCGCGACTACCCCGCTGCACCCTGCATCGTGGTGCCTGTGTCGGCCGCCAATGCAGCCTCTTCTCGCGTGCTGGAGCGCGCCGGTTTCCATCGCGTGGCCGAAGGTCCGCTCACGCCCGACAACCCGATCGACGGCACCGCGCATTTCGTCTATCGCATCGATCGCCCCCGCATCGCGCGATGACCGGCGCGTTCGCCAGAACCACGCGGCACTTCACAGCACGCGACAAGCCCGCTACATTCGTCGCTTCGACAACCACGCAGCAAAGGAGGTACGAGATGGAAAACGCCGTAATTCATGCCCCCCATATCGTGCGGTTTGTCGGGCCTCATCTGAACTGATCGTTCAACAGCAAGCGCCGACCGCCTGGCCGGTCGGCCCTGGCGGCCACCCTCACCGGCCGCAGCGCCCCCGAACCGCCCCGATTCAATCAAGACGCCGCCGCAGGCACGCCAGTGCCTGCGGTGCCCCGTTCATTTGTCGAATCAAGGCAGCAACCATGCTTGAAAACCGTGCCGCGAACGCGCGGCATACCGTGACAACAGTGTTCGATCCCCAGCGCGCGAGCGAAGCCGACTGGGCCAACTTCCTCCGCTACTGGCGAGTGCGCGCCGAGGAAGACTTTCCCGGCGACCCCGTCGCCCCCGATGCCGATACCCGGCACAACGTGCTGCGCTTCAATCCGCTGTACGAGTTCCACCGTGTGCTGGCCTTGGGCGCGGATGGCGAGTTCATCGGCAGCCTCAGCGCGAGCTTCCGCCGCGAGGGCACGCCCGAGCACGAGGCCTTCGCGCCCTTCCTCGAAACCTGGGGCGGCGTGCTGCGCCCGCACCGGCGTCAGGGCGTGGCGAGCGCCCTGCTTCACGCGCTGCTGCAGTTGATGGAGGCGCGTGGCAAGACCGTCGCGACCGTCAAGACCCACCTGCCCGAGGGCCACGCCTTCCTGCAGGCCATCGGCGCCGCGCAGAAGCACCGCAGCATCGAGAACCGCATGTACTTCGCGGATCTCGACTGGCGCGAGCTCGCCCGCTGGCAGGCCGAAGGCTTCGCGCCCGCCCACGGACTGCGCGCTGAGGTGCATGCGGGCCGTGTGCCGATGGAGCGCCTGGCGACGCTGATGGCGCCGCTCTCCACGCTGCTGAGCGATGCGCCCACCACGCTGCTCGACCGCCCACCGCTGCGCTACGAGCTGGAAGACTTCCCACACTGGTACGCCGACATGGACCGGCGCGGCGGCGATCACTTCCTGGTTCTGCTGCTCGACGGCGAAGAAGTGATCGCGGTGTGCGATGCCGCCTGGAACTGGCAATTCCCCGACCGCATGCACCAGCGGCTCACCGCCGTCGACAGACGATGGCGCGGCAAGGGCCTCGCCAAGGGCGTGAAGGCCGCGATGCTGCGGCTCGTGCAAGAGCGTCACCCCGAAGTGACGATGGCCTACACCCACAACGCCGAGGTCAACGCGCCGATGCTTTCCATCAACCACCGGCTCGGCTACACGGAGTACAGGCGCGACGGCTTCTACCAGCTGGGCACCGGGACCTTGCGGACCTATCTCTCCGGCCGGGAGGTGCGCCCATGAAGGTGCCCGAACGGCTCCAGGCGCTGGTCGATGAAGGCCTGATCGACTCCGTGGTGCGCCAGCTCATGAGCGGCAAGGAAGCCATGGTCTACGTCGTGCGCTGCGGCGAGGAGACGCGCTGTGCCAAGGTCTACAAGGAGGCCGACAAGCGCAGCTTCCGCCAGGCCGTGGACTACACCGAGAACCGGCGCGTGAAGAACAGCCGCGAGACGCGCGCCATGGCCAAGGGCACGCGCTTCGGCCGGCGCGTGACCGAAGCCATATGGCAGAGCGCCGAGGTCGATGCGCTCTACCGCCTCGCTGCCGCCGGCGTGCGCGTGCCCGCGCCGCACAACTTCCTCGAAGGCGTGCTGCTGATGGATCTGGTGACGGACGCCCAAGGTGACGCCGCCCCGCGCCTGGGCGACGTGGCCTTCCCGCCCCGCGACGCGCTGCGCCACCACGCCAGCCTGCTGAGGGAGGTGGTGCGGATGCTGTGCGCCGGCATCGTGCACGGCGACCTCTCGGAATTCAACGTGCTGCTGGCAGAAGACGGGCCCGTGATCATCGACCTGCCGCAAGCGGTGGACGCGGCTGGCAACAACCACGCCCAGCGCATGCTGCTGCGCGACGTGGCCAACCTGCGCAACTTCTTCGGCCGCTTCGCGCCCGCGCTGCTGGAGACGAACTACGGCGAGGAGATCTGGCACCTCTACGAGCGCGGCCAGTTGCGCCCCGAGACGGAGCTGACAGGCCGCTTCGCGCAGGCGAGCGGCCCGGTGGACATGCGCGGCCTGATGCGCGAGGTGTACGACGCGCGCGCCGAAGAAGAAGCGGCGCGGCGCTTCCGCCTGCGCACGCCGCGACGACAATAGCCGGCGCGCCGACGATGCCCGTTCTGTTCCGTTCCGATGAACTCCTCCACCCTGCAGCCGCCCCCGTTTTTCCCCTCCATCACCGCCCGCCAGGTCGCGAAGGCCGCCGCCTTCGTGGCCCTGGGCCTCGGCGCCGCGGCATCTCACGGCGCCGGCATCCGGCTGGAGGACGACCGCGGCACCACGGTCGAGCTGCAGGCGCCGGCAAAGCGCATCGTGTCGCTGATGCCCTCGCTGACCGAGACCGTCTGCGCCCTCGACGCCTGCGACCGGCTGGTGGGCATCGACCGCCATGCCAACTGGCCGGCCTCGGTGAAGGGGCTGCCGCAGGTGGGAGGCATCGACGACGCGAACGTCGAACGCATCCTCGCGCTCAAGCCCGACCTGGTGCTGCTGCGTCCGCGCAGCCGCGCCGCAGAGCCGCTGGAGCGCCTGGGCCTGAAGGTGCTGGCGCTCGACGCCAAGACCCACGCCGACATGCGCCGCGTGATGGAGACCGTGGCCCGCGCCACCGGCCGCCCCGGCGCAGGCGAAGCCTACTGGCGCAAGCTCGACGCCGGGCTGGATGCAGCCAGGGCCCGCGTGCCGGCCGCCTGGCAGGGTCGGCGCGTGTACTTCGAAGTGCATGGCGGCATGGCCGCGGCCAGCGAAAGCTCCTTCATCGGCGAGACGCTGGCCCGCCTCGGGCTCGGCAATGCCGTGCCGGGCACGCTGGGCCCCTTCCCGAAGATGAGCCCCGAGTTCGTGGTGCGTGCCAACCCCGACGTGCTGATGGTCTCGGCCCTCGGCGAAATATCCGCCATGGCCTCGCGGCCCGGCTGGTCGGCCATGTCCGCCATCCAGCGTGGCCGGGTGTGCAGCTTCGCCTCGGCGCGCTTCGACCTGATGATGCGCCCCGGCCCACGGCTCGACGAGGCGGCCGATGCGATCGTGGGCTGCCTGGCGTCCCTTGGCGAACCCAAGCCCTGAACAGATGCCTGTCATCCGCCGGATCGAAACAGCGTTGACACTCCAGCGGCAAGACAACGCCAACAACAACGCGCCAGACGGCCCCTCCTCCCCTCCATGAAGCACCACAAGCGAACCTCGTCCACTCCCTTCGTCCGTGTCGGCCCCAGCGGCGTGCACGGCCTCGGCGCCTTCGCCACGCGCGACCTGCCGCCCGAAGCCTTCCTCGGCCTCTACGAAGGCCGCCGCTACACCAAGGCCGAGATCGCCACCAAGGTCTGGGACGACCAGCTCACCTACCTGTTCACGCTGTCGAATCACGAAACCATCGACGGCGCCAAGGGCGGCAACGCCACCCGCCATCTGAATCACTCGTGCGAGCCGAACTGCGAGGCGGTGGAGGAATACGACGAGGGCGGCGAGCTGGTGCTCAAGTTCCAGACGCTGGTGGCGGTGGACGCGGGCGACGAGCTGTTCATCGACTATTCGCTCACCGCGGACGATGGCTCGCCGCCGTCGAAGTACCCCTGCCATTGCGGCTCGCCGAACTGCAGGGGGACGATGCTGGCGCCGCCTGAGGAAGCGCCAGCCGAAGCAGCACCGGCTGACGTGCAGCCCGCCTGGGCGCCATCCGCCGCGAGATAGCGCGCATCCCAGCTTTCGGCCAGCCGCCTCGCGCGGTGCAACGGCAATCGCGCCGCCTCGAAATCGACCACGCACACCACATCGGCCGACTCGGGCCGCTCGGGGCTTTCGCTGCTGCGGCCATCGGTCAGCAGCCACAGCCAGTTCTGCCGGGTTCCGCTCTTCGCAAGCAGTTGGTCGGCGCGCCGCACGCCCAGCGCCAACGGCGTGCCTCCGCCGGCCGCGATCGGAGCGATCCAGTCGTCGTTCCAGGCGCTGGCGCGGCGTGGCGGCAGGCGCAATTCGGCGATTTCACCGGCGAAGCACAGCAGCGCGACATGGTCGCGGCGCTGATAGGCCTCCTGCATGAGTGCCAGCAGCAGGCCCTTGGCGCGGGCAAGGTTGCCGTCGTTGCGCATCGAGGCCGAGCAGTCGAGCAGGAAGCAATGGAGCACGCCGCTGCGAGCTTCCCGAGGACGATTGCGCAGATGCTCGGCGCGCAGCCGGTCGGCGCCGCGCGCGGCAAAGGTGCGCGGCCAGTCGAAGGCCGAGCCCTGCGTCGCGGTCCCATGCCATGCGTCCCTTTGCGAGCCCTGCCTCCGGTCGCCCTGGCGTGCGCCAGCGGGCGGTGTGGCGTGCCGGAGGCTCAGGCTTTTTTTGGGGCGGCCTGCTGCTGCTGGCGCGAGTCGATCAGCGGGCGCAGCGGCTTCACGCGCTCGATGCCGACGGGCTCGGGGGGCATGGCGCCCCAATCGCCGTCGTCCGCGCTGCTTTGCCCACCCGCATCGCCACCGGTCTTGCTACCCGCGTCGGACGGCGCAGTCCGAGGAGCGGGTGCGTCGGCCTCAGGCTTGCGCCGGTGCAACAGCACGGCCTCCGCCACCCGCTTTACGTGGTCCGGCGTCATGGCCGCAACACCTTCCCAGGCCGCGAGGGCGCGGGCCGAGCGCAGCATCACGAGGTCGGCACGCAGCCCGTCGACGGCTGCGGCGATGCACATTTCGCTCACCGCTTCGTGCACCGCATCGGTATACGGCAGCGCCGACGCATCGGCCACGAGCGCGCGTGCGCGGACCAGCGCCGACGAAAGCTCACCCTGCGCCCGCGCATGCCTGTCGCGAAAACCCTGCGGATCGGCATCGAAAGCCAGCCGCGCGCGGACGATGGCCTGCCGCTCGGCCGGGTCGTCGATGTTGCGCAGCTGCACGCACAGGCCGAAGCGGTCGAGCAGCTGCGGGCGCAGCGTGCCCTCTTCCGGATTCATGGTGCCCACGAGCACGAAGCGCGCGGCATGGCGGTGCGAGATGCCGTCGCGCTCCACCACGTTGACGCCGCTGGCAGCGGCGTCGAGCAGCGAATCGATCAGTGCGTCGGGCAGCAGATTGATCTCGTCCACGTAGAGCACGCCGCCGTGCGCGCGCGCCAGCAGGCCGGGTGCGAACTGGAGTTCGTGGCCCGCCATCGCGCGGCCCAGGTCCAGCGTGCCGACCAGGCTTTCGAGGCTCGCGCCCAGCGGCAGCGTGACGAAGGGCGCGTCGGGCAGCAGCTCGGCGAGCGCGCGCGCCGCGGTGGTCTTGGCTGTGCCGCGCGGTCCTTCGATCAGCACGCCGCCCAGGCCGGGATCGACAGCGGCAAGCAGCAGCGCCTGCCGCAGATGCGGCTGCCCCGCTATCGCGGAAAAAGGAAAAGGCGCCGGCATGGCGGCGGCGGTGGTCGTCATCGGAGGCTTCCTTCCATCCGCTGCTCGTGGTCGAGCAGCAGGTTTTCGAGCCGGGCGCGGTAGTCGCCGGGCGATTGCCAGAGGCCGCGCTGCATGGCCTCGAGCAGGCGGCTGAGCATGTCGTGCAGCGCGCGCGGGTTGTGTTCATTCACGAAGTCGCGGGTGGCGTCGTCGAGCACGTAGGCATCGGCCACCATCGCGTACTGGTGGTCGCCGACCACGCGCGCGGTGGCGTCGAAGCCGAACAGGTAGTCCACCGTCGCGGCCATCTCGAAGGCGCCCTTGTAGCCGTGGCGCTTCACGCCGTCGATCCACTTGGGGTTGACCACGCGCGAGCGCACCACGCGGCCGATTTCTTCCTTCAGCGTGCGCACGCGCGGCGCCTGCGGGTTGCCGTGGTCGCCGTGGTACATGGCGGGCTGGCGGCCGCTCAGGTGGCGCACGGCGGCGGCCATGCCGCCCTGGAACTGGTAGTAGTCGTTGGAGTCGAGCAGGTCGTGCTCGCGGCTGTCCTGGTTCTGCATGACGACGGTCATCGCGCGCAGCCGGCGCTTCAGCGCGTCGGCCGCCGGCACGCCGTCGCTGCCCTGCCCGTAGGCATGGGCGCTGCCACCGACGTAGGCCTTCGACAGGTCGTCGTCGGTCTGCCAGCTGCCATGGTCGAAGAGCGGCTGCAGGCCGCTGCCGTAGCTGCCGGGCGCCGAGCCGAACACGCGCCAGCCGGCCTGCGTGCGTGCTGCCTCGGGCGCCATGCCCTGCGCCTGCAGCGCGGCGGCCTCGCGCAGGATGCGCGCGCGGATCGGGTTGCGCTCGGCGTCTTCGTCTTCCTGCGCGGCCACGGCCTGCACGGCAGCATCGAACATCTGCACGGCGTTCGGAAAGGCATCGCGGAAGAAGCCCGAGATGCGCAGCGTGACGTCGATGCGCGGACGCCCGAGCCCGACCGTGGGCAGCACCTCGAAATCGACCACGCGCTGGCTGCCCGGCGCCCATTTCGGCCGTACGCCGATCAGCGCGAAAGCCTGCGCCAGGTCGTCGCCGCCGGTGCGCATGGTGGCGGTGCCCCAGACCGACAGGCCCATCGCCGCCGGATAGTCGCCGTGCTCCTGCAGATGCCGCTCGACCAGTTGCGCGGCCGACTTGAGGCCCAGCATCCAGGCCGTGGGCGTGGGAATGGCGCGGGTGTCGACGGCATAGAAGTTGCGGCCGGTGGGCAGCACGTCGGGCCGGCCGCGCGAGGGAGAACCGCTCGGCCCCGGCGGCACGAAGCGGCCCTGCAGGGCGCGGGAGAGCTGGTGCAGCTCCTGCGCGCCGCAGGCGTCGAGCGCGGGGGCCAGGCTTTGTGCGATGCGGCTCATCACGGCTGCTGTCTTCGGCAACCCGGGCGGACATTCGCCCGCTTCGAGCAGGCGCTGCGCGAGCAGCTCCAGCCGCTCGCGTGTGTCGCCCTGGTGCCGCCATGCCTCGGTGCTCACCGACTGCAGCAGCGCGGGGCGCGCGCCCTGCCATGGGCGGGCCGCGTCGATGTCGAGCGGATCGAAGGCGTCGTCGGGCAGCAGGTCTTGCGAGAGCGCTCCGAGCAGCCCGGCATTCGCGCCCGCGCCGTCGGCGGCCGGATAGCGCGCCAGCGCCAGCAGCGTGTCGCGGCGCAACCGCCCGTCCGGCGAAGCGCCGAACACGTGCAGCCCGTCGCGGATCTGCGTTTCCTTCAGTTCGCAGAGGTAGGCGTCCACGCGCGCGAGCACGGCGTCGTCTTCCTCCGGGCCGGGCATGCCCAGCTCCTCGACCAGATGCTGGGCGCGAACGGCAGCAAGGATCTGCGCGCGCAGCACCTTCGCACGGCGTGCGTCGACCAGCAGCGCGTCGTAGTACTCGTCGACCTGCCGCTCCAGGTCCTGCATCGGGCCGTGGTTCTCTGCGCGCGTGAGCGGCGGCATCAGGTGGTCGACGATGACCGCCTGCGTGCGCCGCTTGGCCTGCGCGCCCTCGCCCGGGTCGTTGACGATGAACGGGTACACGTTCGGCAGCGGCCCGAGGATCGCGTCGGGCCAGCAGGCCTGCGACAGCGCGATGCTCTTTCCCGGCAGCCATTCGAGGTTGCCGTGCTTGCCCACGTGCACCACCGCATCGATCGCGAAAGCCTCGCGCAGCCAGAAATAGAAGGCCAGGTAGCTGTGCGGCGGCACCAGCTCGGCGTCGTGATAGCTCGCGTAGTCGGCGGCGCCCAGGCTGCCGAGCGCACGCGCGGGCTGGATGCCGACGAACACGCGGCCCAGGCGCAGGCCCGCGATCATGAAGCGGCCGTTGCGCAGCATCGGGTCCTGCTCGGGCGTGCCCCAGCGGGCATCGATGGCGGCCGCCATGCCCTCGGGCAGGCGCGTCAGGCACGCCCGGTAGTCGGCCAGCGCGAAGCTCTGCCACGCAGGACGCGCGGCCCACTGCGACGGGTCGTTGGCGATGCCTTCCTGCAGCCTGCGCATCAGCGCATCGCCATCGGCGGGCATCGCGCCGGGATCGCCCAGCGCATAGCCGTCGGCTGCCATGGCGTGCAGGATCGCCATCACCGAGGCCGGCGTGTCCAGCCCCACGCCGCTGCCGATGCGGCCTTCACTGCCGGGGTAGTTGGCGAGGATCAGCGCGATGCGTTTCTCGTCCGCGCGCAGGCTGCGCAGCCTGCACCAGCGCCGCGCCAGTTCGGCCACGAAAGCGATGCGGTCGGGCTCGGGCTGGTAGTTGACGACCTCGGTCTGCGTGAGCTCGCAGCGGTGCGACAGGCCCTTGAAGCTCACGGCCCGCGTGACGATGCGGCCGTCCATCTCGGGCAGCGCGATCTGCATCGCGATGTCGCGCGGGCGCAGGCCCTGGCTGTCGGCCAGCCAGTCCTCGCGGTTGCCACCGCTCACGATCACTTGGAGGACGGGGGCGTCGCCGGCCAACTCCACATCCTCGCCCTGGCCGCCCTGCCCCAGCGCCGCGAAGGCCGTGGTGTTGAGCACGAGCTGCACGTCGTGCTCCGCGCACAGCTCGCGCAGCGTGGACAGGCACAGCAGGTCCTTGAGCGAATCGAGCGCGACAGGCAGCGGGTTCAGACCGTGCGCGGTCAGCGCCGCCGCCAGCGCATCGAAGGCCGCCGTATTGCCCGACAGCAGGTGCGACCGGTAGAACACCAGCGCCACCACCGGCGCGCCCGCATGCCAGCCGGCGCGCAGGTCGTCGATGCCGGCCACCGTGTGCGCCGCTCCCACGCCGCCCGGCACGTGCAGCGCCACCTGCGGCAGGCTGCGCGGCGGCAGCGGGGCTTCGCCGTGGCCCAGGCCGTGGAAGGCGACCGCGCGCAGGAACTGCATCGCATTGCCCGCCCCGCCGCTGCGCATGTACTGCCAGAGCTGGCGACTCACCGCGCGCGACAACGTGCCGCGCGCGAGCAGGTCTTCGTCTTCCTGCAGATCGCCGGAAAACATCGCGAGCTGCTGGCCCTTGCGCCTGGCCAGTTTTTCGAGCTGCTGCAGCCCGTAGGCCCAGGCCGATTCGGCGCCCAGGTGGTCGACCACCACCACGCGCGCATGCTGCAGCACTTCGTCGACGTAGAGGTCGAGCGATGCCGGCTGGCGCAGGTACATGAGGTTGGCCAGCCGCAGCGACGGATAGCCGGGGTCGATGGCCGCCAGTGCCGTGCGCGCGGCGGCGAGCAGCGCGAGCGTGGTGTCGGCCGAGCTGAGCACCACGATGTCGCCCGGCGTCTGGTCGAGACGGGTGACGACGCTGTCGTCCTCGACGAAGCGTCCGGGCTGGGTGCTCAGCAGGTGCATGCGCTCAGGGCGTCAGGCCGTGGCGACGGCGCCCGCCTCTTCGAGCGCCTTGCGCAGCGCGCTTTCGTCCAGGTCTTCGCCGATGAACACCAGCCGCGTGCGCTGCGCCTCGCCGTCGCGCCAGCGGCGGTCGAAGTGGTGGTCGAAGCGGCGGCCCACGCCCTGCACCAGCAGGCGCATCGGCTTGCCCGGAACGGCGACGAAGCCCTTCACCCGGTAGATGGTGTGCTGCTCGACCAGCTTGCCGAGCACGGCCAGGAGGCTGTCGCGGTCCACGGGCGGCAGCTCGATCACGAGCGAGTCGAACTCGTCGTGGTCGTGGTCTTCCTCGTGGTCGTGATGGCTCTCGCGCAGGTGGATGGTGGCCTCGGCCGCGCGGCCCTGGCCCAGCAGCAGCGCGAGCGGCAGCTTGCCCTCGCTGGCGGCGACGATCTTCACCTCTGGCGGAAGCTCCTCGCGCACCAGCGCCTCGACCCTGGCGCGCGCCGCGTCGTCCATCAGGTCGGTCTTGTTGAGCACCACGAGGTCGGCGGCCGAGAGCTGGTCTTCGAAGAGCTCGTGCAGCGGCGACTCGTGGTCGAGGTTGGGGTCGGCACGGCGGGCTTCGTCGACGGCCTGCGGGTTCTCGGCGAACTGGCCCGAGGCGGCGGCCGGGCCGTCGACCACGGTGATGACCGAATCGACGGTGAAGATGTTGGCGATGTCCGGCCACTGGAAGGCCTGCACCAGCGGCTTGGGCAGCGCGAGGCCGGAGGTTTCGATGAGCACCGCGTCGAGTTCGCCGCGCCGTTCGGCCAGTTGCAGCATCACCGGCAGGAACTCTTCCTGCACGGTGCAGCAGACGCAGCCGTTGGCCAGCTCGTACAGCGCGCCCTCGCGCTCGTTGCCCTCGTCGTCGCAGCCGATGCCGCAGCCGCGCAGGATCTCCCCGTCGATGCCGAGCTCGCCGAACTCGTTGACGATCACCGCGATGCGGCGGCCCTCGGCATGGCCGAGGATGTGGCGCAGCAGCGTGGTCTTGCCGCTGCCGAGGAAGCCCGTGACGATGGTGACGGGGATCTTGGCGTTGCTTGCTTGTGTCATGGGAGAAGGTCTTTCAGGCGCCGCCGGCGATGGCGGCGCGATGGATGAGCGGCAGACGGGCGCCCGGCGGCGCACTGTCGAAGTGGGCCGCGGCGCTCTCGGGGAAAAGGAAGCGCGTGCGAGAAGCGTGGATCAGACGCCGCCGTACAGGCGACGCTCGACGAGGGCGGTGCCCTGCAGACGGCGCCATGCCTTCGCGGCAGCCAGCACGCCGAGGTCGACCAGCGGCTCGACCAGCACGACCGTCATGTAGGCGGCGCCGAAGCTGGCGATCTGGCCCAGGTTCTCTACGCCGCTGCCGCGGCCGTACAGCGCCCAGAAGCCGACCCACACCACGATGCCGCCCTGGTAGGCCAGCGAGAGCTTGAAGGCCTGCTGGTAGCCGATATCCACATAGGCCAGCTTCTCGGGAATGATCCTGCGCGCCAGCACTGCCGTGGCGAACAGCGGCACCAGCAGCGTGGTGACGTTCATGCCGTACTGCGGGATGTCCTGCGGCTCGAAGAAGAGGCCCTGTATGAGCAGCCCGCCCGCCAGCCCGATGGCCGCCGGCGCGAGCCCGAACACCAGCAACAGCGTGGTGCCCAGGATCAGGTGCACCTCGGACACGCCCACCGGATGGTGCGGGAACACTTCGAAGAAGCAGAACACCAGCGCCACGGCGATGGCGGAGCGAAGCACCAGCGCGGCGGGCCCGTCCTTCATGAGCATCTGGAACGCGACCTTGCCGGTGTAGGCAAGCGCGGCTGCCGCCGTCGCGTAGCTGAGGAATATCTTGGATCCGTCGACTAGACCTGGTTCGATGTGCATCGAGCACCTCCTGAAATGCACCGCGGTGCGAAAGTTGATTGTTGGTGGATAGGCAGGCTCACGCAAGCCCCGTTCATGAACGCCGCGGCTCATGCCACGCGCCCGGCACGGCCGCCGGCTTCGGCTTTCGCCGCAGCCGGCGCCAGCCGATCACGACGCCGCTGGCCGAGGCCACGGCGCCGACAATGGAAAGCAGCCACACCACGAGATCCCAGGCCGGCCGGTATTGGATGAGCCAGGGAAAGTCGAGGCTGTGCGCCGCGTTGAAGAGCCAGCGGCGCAGGCGCGAATTGCCGTCGTTGCTGCCGGCCACCTGGCCGCTGGCCGGGTCGATGTAGATCCGGCTGCGCGCCGGGTCGTCGAACTGCAGGCGCCACACGGGCACGATGCGCTCGCGGTGGTGGCCGTACCAGTGGAAGTCTTCCCGGGTCTGGAGCACGGCTTCGGTGATGTTCGAGCCAGGGCGCAGGCGGGCGGCAGCGCGCAGGATGTCGTCCTGCGCGACGGTAGCCGGTTCGCCGGTGACTGCATCGATCACGCGCACCCGCGCTTTCGCATCACGCAGCTGCAGCAGCGGCCTGCCGTCGAACCACAGCAGCGCGGCCTCGCGCGGCGCATCGGCACCCTCGCCTGCCGGCAGCGCTGCCGGCGGCCAGGGGAACGGCGACTTGCCGGCGCCCGTGTAGCTCGCCGTCGCTGCCGCATCGCCCGCGCCGCGCTGGAACCAGCCATTGGGGTTCATCGACAGCCAGCCGCTGACGATCCAGGTCAGCACGAAGAAGCCGCCGATCAGCCCCGCGATGTGGTGCCATGCCATCCAGCCGCTGTAGGGCGTGACCGCGCCGTTGCGGAAGCGCCGCCTCAGGCGCACCCGCAGGATCCCGATGACGATGCCCGTCACCGCCGAGACGATGCAGGCGGCCGACAGCCACACCACCACGTCGTGCCACAGCGGCGGATCGGCGCGCAGCGGCGTGAAGTAGATCCAGTGCGGCACCGAGCCCAGCCAGTTCCAGAAGCGCTCGGAACGCGTGGTGTCGCGCACCACCTCGCCGTTGCGCTGCGACACGTAGAGCTCGGTGCCCGCCGCGTCGCCGACCTCGATGCGGTGCAGCGGACGCAGCGGGTTCAGGCCCTGAGGCACGGTCCACTGGTCGCGCTCCAGCGTCTCGGCCCAGCGGGCGCCGGCATGGCCGGAGAAGTCGCGCGCGATGGCCTCGGCCTGCGCGGCATCGACCGGGCCGGGTACGCGGCCGTCGCGCGCCGAGACCGTGTGCCGACCGCCGCGCGCATCGACGATGCGCCAGACGGGGCCGGCGTTGTTTCCGCCCTGCATCTCCAGCACCATGCGCCGCGGAGGCTGGGCGCGCGCCTCCTTCGGCAGTGCTTCGAGCGCGGCCGACGGCGACACCACCGCCTGCCCGAAGCGCAGCGGCGAGAGCCCCGCGAGGCGCTCCTCGTCCGTGAGGTTCGGATACCCCACGTACATCATCACCACGCCCGAGACGAACCACATGACGAACAGCAGGCAGCCGCCGATGCCCAGCCACCGGTGCGTCCAGTAGAGCCAGTGGCGGATGCGCGGCCAGGCGCGGCGCCATGCGGAGGTCATGCGTTCGTCCTGCCCGCGTTCATCAGAAGCTGACCAGCGCCGACAGCTCGAAGGAGCGCGGACGCCCCAGCAGCCACTGGTTGCCGCCGTTCGAGAACGACACCGGGTAGCGCCGGTCGGCCAGGTTGTAGGCGCGCAGCGCGAGCTTGAGCGACGGGTTCGCCTGCCAGCTCACGCCCGCATCGGCCACGGTGTAGGAGCCGATCTTGCGCGAGTTGGCCGAGTCGACCTGGCGCGGGCCCACGTAGCGCAGGCCGACATCGGCCTCCCACTGCGGCAGGAAGCGCCAGGTGAGCCAGAGGTTGGCGGCCTCCTCGGGCACGCCGGTGGGCGTGTTGCCCGCGCGCGAGACCAGCTTGCCGCTGACCACTTCGTTGAAGTCGTCATAGCGCGCGCGCAGCTTGGCGACATTGGCTTCCAGCCGCAGCGTGGAGGTCAGCGCCAGATCCAGCGTGGCCTCGATGCCTTCCGAAGACTGCCTGCCGACCTGCTGGGTGACGGTGGGATCGATGGCGTCGCGCGAGAGCAGCTTGTTCTTCTCGATGCGGTAGGCCGCCACTGTCCATGCGCCGCGGTTGTCCGCGAGCTGGCGCTTGTAGCCGACCTCGACCTGCCTGCCGGTGCTCAGGTCGAAGGCCGCCTGCGAGGCCGAGGTGGTCACCAGCGAGCCCAGCGGATCGGCCGCGCGCGCCACCTGCGCATAGAACGACTGCGAGGCATCGGGCGCGTAGACCACGCCGAGGCGGCCGGTGGCGTATTCGAAGGTCTTGCCGAAGTTGTTGGCGGCGTTCTGCAGGTCTGCGCGCGCGATCTTCGCGTGGTCCCAGCGCAGGCTGCCCACCAGCGACCACTGCTGGTTGAAGGCCAGCTTGTCCTCGGCGAAGAAGGCGTAGGTGCTGGTCTTGGTCTTGTAGCGCGGCGTATAGGCCACCGGGGAGACGTAGTAGCCGGGGCTGAAGACGAAGGGATCGACCACCGAACGGCCGCCGTAGGGCGAGTCGTTGGTGTGCAAGAAGTCGATGCGGTTCACGTCGAAGCCCACCAGCACCTGGTTGGCGAGGCCGAACATTCCGTGCCTGAAGGTGGCGTCGGTGCGGTTGCCGATCTGCTCCTGGTCGTGGCCGATCTCCAGGTAGTCGCCGCGCGTCACGCGCCGGGTGGTGGCGCTGTAGCTGTAGGTTTCGCTGTTGCGCCAGTGGCGTTTGCTCTCCAGCCGGTAGAGCTGGTTGCGCACCGTCACGGCGTCGCTGGGCGTCCACTGGGCATCGAGGCGGGTCCACTTGTCGCGGTACTTGATCTCGGCGTCGTCCACGTTGTAGTTCTGGCGCAGGGTCTGGCTGCCGAGGCGGCCGTCGATCAGCGGCACGCCGTAGTAGCGCTGTGGCGACTGGCGGCCCTCGTCGTGCGAGAGCGTGAACTGCAGCTGCGGCGACACGTCCAGGCGCACTGCCGCGCTCACGGCCAGGCTCTCGGCCTCGCCGCGCTGCATGAAGCCGTCGGTGTTGCGCTGGCTGATGTCGAAGCGGTAGGAGAGCCTGTCGTTGATCGCCCCGCCGCTGCCGAAGGCGACCTGGCGGGTGGCGTCGGAGCCGGCGGAAACCAGCGCCTCGTTGCGGATCGGGCCGCGCGTGGGCTTCTTGGGCACCACGTTGATCGCGCCGCCGATGGCGCCCTCGCCGTACATCACCGAGGCCGCGCCGCGCAGCACCTCGATGCGGTCGGCCGACCAGGTGTCGAAGGGAAAGGTGACGGTGCCAGCGCCGGCGTACAGGCGCGTGCCGTCGAAGAGCTGCATCACCGAGCCGTGGCCGAGGAAGCCGCGCGCCGCCAGCGCGGTGCCGCCGTTGCCCGGGCCGGGCGAGCCGGTGATGCCGGTGGTGCGGGTGACGGCGTCGATCACCGAGACATCGCCGCGCGCGCGGATGGTGTCGCCCGTCAGCACCTCGACGCTGGCCGGCGTCTCAAGCGGCGTGAGGCCGAGGCGGCTGCCGGTCTGCGTGGGCTCGTCGATGGCCAGCGGCGCGTGCCGCCCGGCGTCGACCTGGATCGGCTTGAGCGTCTGGCCGTCGGGCGTCTGCGCGAAGACCGTCGCACAGGGGCCCAGGGCGAGCCCCCAACCCAGTGAAAGACTCGAAAGACCCGAAAACCGCGCCCAGCGCCTCAGCCGCTGCGGCGACGCTCTCCTGCGATCGCTCCCTTGCGATGCATGCCCCATGAAACTTCTCCTCCGGCCTGCGTCCCCGCAGGCTCCTGCTCGATGAAGGACGCGGCGGGAGGGGCGAAAGGGCTGCGGCGGCCCGCGGCGGGCGCGGTAGGCGGCTGGCCCGGACACGCACTCCCGCAGCGTCCGAAGGCGGTTGCGAAGGCCGGTATCCGGGCTTGCGGAGTGCCGCTGCGTGTTCTGTCTTGAATCACGCCGTGGCGGAAGCCCTCGCCTTCCCACGCCGAAGCGCAGTGGCTGCCCGTGCCGATGGAGGAGGCACGAGCCCGAGGGTTTCCAGATCCGCTGACCGTTGCGGGGGCAGCGCAGGAATCGACGCGTCCATCGATCTCCAGAGAGGAGAACGACGGCGCGGCTCACCTGCTTCCCGTTTAACCCCGTCGCCATCGATGAGATGGCGTGCGGGGCACCTTCGAACCGTGTTGTCCGGCGCCGCGATCAATGAAAACTGCCGCGCCGCAACGGCGGGATTATAGGTAGCGCCCCTTGAGAGCCCTGGCCGGGAGGCCTTGCGCCGGGCCTCAGGAGCCCGGCTTGCCGTCGGGCCCGAACAGCCGCCGCATCATGGCCACGCCCGCCACCAGCGCGTTCGAGTAGGTGGCATAGGGCTCGTGGGCCGCCTCCAGCGGCACGTAGACATGGGTGGTGTCGCCGGGGGCGCCGTCCACGGCCTCCATCAGCACCCAGTAGAACTCGCCCGCCTCCAGCTCGTGGACGGTGAGTGCGATGTTCCTGGGAGAAGGCATGAGGCGAGGATGACGGTGCTTGCTGACTGCTGAATGATTGAACAGGCGACGGAGGCGGGCGGTTGACAGAGCTTTAGGGGTTCTCCTACAGAGCAGCGCCCAGGCGCAACCTAATGTTGTATTCAGGGACTTCCACAAGAACAGGAGGCAGCATGAAGCATTTCACTCTTGAACCCCGCATGCGCTCGAGCATCGGTGGCGCCTTCTACCCGACCGGCTACTCGCTGGTGATGTTCCCGAGCGCGGAGGACGCGGACCGCATCGGCCACCGGCTGATCGAAAAGGGCGTGAGCGGCGACGAGGTCTACCTGCTCCCCGCCGAAACCGTGCTCAGCGAAATCGTGCCCACGGTGAAGATCGCCGACGATCCGCTGCCGTCCGCCGGCACCGACGCGGCCACCGTGCGCGCCTTCGCCAAGCTGGCGCGCGAGGGCCACACGGGCCTGCTGGTCAGGACCAAGGACGGCGCCGCGGCCGAACAGATGATGGAGCTGGTGCGCACCGTGCCCTACTCCATCGCCCAGCGCTACCGCACGCTGGTGATCGAGGATCTCTGAGCCGGGCCTCCCGGTCCGGACTTTCAGGCCGGCACCGCCATCGACACCGCGCGCTGCACCACGTCGCGGGCCATGGCCTGGGCAAGCTCGTGCTCGCCGAGGAACACGGTGGCGGAGGTTTCCTGCGTGAGCAGCCGGGCCTCCTGCTCGTTGTGGCTGCGGATCACCGTCTGGATGGCCGGATTGAGTGTGTGCGCGGTTTCCATCATCTGGCGCACGTTCATGGCGTCGGGCGTGGCGACCACCAGCACGCGGGCGCGCGCGATGTGCGCCTGGATCAGCACCGCCGGGTCGGCCGCGTCGCCCCACACCGCCGGCGTGCCGGCCTCGCGCAGCTTCTCGACCAGCTCGCGGTTCTGCTCGGCCACCACATAGGGGATGTCGTTCGCGTCGAGCTCGGCCGCGATGCGCCGCCCGACGCGCCCGTAACCCACCAGCACCACCTGCCGCGAGAGGTACCTGGCCTCTGTGGTCATGGGCAGCTCGGCCAGCGGGTCGTCGCGCATCTCCAGCCCGCGCGCGAAGGAGGAATGGGCGTGCAGCCATTTCTGCATCGGCGCGATCAGGCTGAACCACAGCGGATTGGTGGCGATGGAAATCAGCGCCCCGGCCAGCACCAGGCTCTGCCCCTCCACCGGCAGCAAGCCCAGCGACACGCCCAGCCCGGCCAGGATGAAAGAGAACTCGCCGATCTGCGCCAGGCTCGCGCTCACCGTGAGCGCCGTGCCCAGCGGATAGCGGAACACCAGCACCAGCGCGCAGGCCGCGACCGACTTGCCCACCACGATCACCAGCACCACCGCCAGCACCTGCAGCGGCCGCTCGAGCAGCACCGAGGGGTCGAACAGCATGCCGACCGACACGAAGAACAGCACGGCGAAGGCATCGCGCAGCGGCAGCGATTCCTGCGCGGCTCGGTGGGCGAACTGCGACTCGCGCATCACCATGCCGGCAAAGAAGGCGCCCAGCGCGAAGGACACGCCGAAGAGCGCCGCCGACGCATAGGCGATGCTCACGGCCGCCGCCACCACGCACAGCGTGAACAGCTCTCGCGAACCGGTGCGCGTGACCTGCCAGAGGATCCACGGGAACACCCGCCGCCCCACCACCAGCATCAGCGCCACGAAGCCGCCCACCTGCAGCAGCGTGAGGCCCAGCGTCTGCCACAGCGGATCGGCACCGCCCCCTCCGCCCCCTCCGCCCGTCGCGCCCGTCGCGCCCTGCCCGCCGAGCGTGCCCGCCAGCGGCGGCATGAGCACCAGCACCAGCACCATCGCCAGGTCTTCCACCACCAGCCAGCCGACCGCGATGCGGCCGGTGAAGGAATCGAGGATGCCCAGGCTTTCGAGCGCGCGCAGCAGCACCACCGTGCTCGCCACCGACAGCGCCAGCCCGAACACCAGCGCCGCGCCGAGGCTCCAGCCCCACCACATGGCCAGCCCGCCGCCCAGCAGCGTGGCCACCACGATCTGCGCCAACGCGCCGGGCAGCGCGATCTTGCGCACGGCCAGCAGGTCGTCGAGGGAGAAATGAAGGCCCACGCCGAACATCAGCAGCATCACGCCGATTTCGGCGAGCTGGGCCGCGATGCCCGCATCGGCCACGAAGCCAGGGGTGAAGGGGCCGATGATCACGCCCGCCAGCAGGTAGCCCACCAGCGCCGGCAATCGCAGCCTGGCCGCCAGGAAGCCGAGGATGAGCGCCAGCCCCAGGCCGGCGGCGATCGTGTTGATGAGGGAGACGCTGTGGGGCATCGCTCCATTTTGCAGGAACGATGCCCGGCCTTTTGTTTCAGGAGGCCATCCTGGACGGCAGGCTCAACCGGATATTTCAGCCAGCCATCTTGCTGGTGCGCGCGGCGTCCAGCGCCTCGGGCTCCTGCGCCTCCACCCAGCTCTCGTTGTTGAGGGCGGCCTGCAGCCGGGCGTCGTCGAGCTCGTTGGTCCACTTGGCGACCACGATGGTGGCGACACCGTTGCCGATCAGGTTGGTGAGCGCGCGGGCTTCCGACATGAAGCGGTCGATGCCAAGAATGAGCGCCAGCCCCGCCACCGGCACGTGCCCCACCGCCGACAGCGTGGCCGCCAGCACGATGAAGCCGCTGCCCGTGACGCCCGCCGCCCCCTTCGAGGTGAGCAACAGCACGGCGAGCAGCGTGATCTCCTGCGTGAGCGTCATCGGCGTGTTGGTCGCCTGCGCGATGAACACCGCCGCCATCGTCAGGTAGATGGAGGTGCCGTCGAGGTTGAACGAGTAGCCTGTCGGGATGACGAGGCCCACGCAGGTCTTGTTGGCACCCAGGTTCTCCATCTTCTCCATCATGCGCGGCAGCACCGATTCGCTGGACGACGTGCCCAGCACGATCAGCAGCTCTTCCTTGATGTACTTGATGAACTTCCAGATGCTGAAGCCGTGGAAGCGCGCGATCAGCCCCAGCACCACGAAGATGAACAGCAGGCAGGTCAGGTAGAAGGTGCCCATCAGCTTGCCCAGCGAGAACAGGCTGCCGAGCCCGTACTTGCCGATGGTGAAGGCCATGGCTCCGAAGGCGCCGATGGGCGCCAGCTTCATGATGTAGTTGACGATGCCGAAGAGCACGTGCGAGCCCTTCTCGATCACGTCGAACACCAGCGTGCCGCGCCCGCCGAAGCGGTGCAGCGCAAAGCCGAACAGCACGGCGATCAGCAGCACCTGCAGGATCTCGCCCTTGGCGAAGGCGTCGACGATGGTGTTCGGGATGATGTTCAGGATGAAGTCGACCGTGCCGGTCATCTTGCCCGGGCCGGTGTAGGCGGCAATGCCCTTGGTGTCGAGCGTGGCCGGGTCAACGTTCATGCCCGCGCCCGGCTTGAGCACGTTCACAAGCACCAGCCCCACGATGAGCGCGATGCTGCTCACCACCTCGAAGTACAGCAGCGCCAGCCCGCCGGTCTTGCCGACCTTCTTCATGTCTTCCATGCCGGCGATGCCGACCACCACCGTGCAGAAAATGATCGGCGCGATGATCATCTTGATCAGCTTGATGAAGCCGTCGCCCAGCGGCTTCATCGCCTCGCCGGCCGCCGGGTAGAAGTGGCCGAGCAGCACGCCGATGATCACCGCGGTGATCACCTGCACGTACAGGGAGCGGTAGATCGGGAGCTTTCTAGGGGGAGTGCTTGTTGTGCTTTCCATGTTTGCCTCCGGAGGGTTGAAAACTGTAGGACGCCTGTTCGCGGTTTTCTATCCGTGGAACCCGTATCGATGAAATGAAAAGACCCGCCGAAGCGGGTCTTTCGATCAGGTGTAAGTCAGCATGCTTAATGCATGTGCAGGCCGCCGTTGACGGAGAAGTCGGCGCCGGTGCTGTAGCCGCCTTCGTCCGTGGCCAGCCACGAGATGATGGAGGCGATCTCACTGGGCTCGCCCAGGCGCTTGACCGGGATGGTGGCCACGATCTTGTCGAGCACTTCCTGGCGGATGGCCTTGACCATGTCGGTGCCGATGTAGCCCGGGCTCACGGTGTTGACCGTCACGCCCTTGTTGGCCAGCTCCTGCGCCAGCGCCATGGTGAAGCCGTGCATGCCGGCCTTGGCCGCCGAGTAGTTGGTCTGGCCCGCCTGGCCCTTGGCGCCGTTGACCGAGCTGATGTTGATGATGCGGCCCCAGCCCTTTTCCACCATGTCGCCCACCACCTGCTTGGTGACGTTGAACATGCTGTTGAGGTTGGTCTCGATCACCGCGCTCCAGTCCTCGGGCGTCATCTTGAGGAACATGCGGTCCCGCGTGATGCCGGCGTTGTTGACC
This sequence comes from Variovorax sp. TLI9-5A, assembly GCF_056867935.1. Classification (NCBI taxonomy): domain Bacteria; kingdom Pseudomonadati; phylum Pseudomonadota; class Betaproteobacteria; order Burkholderiales; family Comamonadaceae; genus Variovorax; species Variovorax sp. TLI9-5A. The sequence goes on from NZ_CP200310.1 coordinate 4,378,314, forward strand.
AGCACGTCGATGGGGCCGTGCGCGGCCTTGGCGGCGGAGAAGGCTTCGACGGTGGATTGCCAGTCGCCGACATTGCCGACCGACGCATGGAACTCGAAGCCTGCGGCTTTCTGTTCGGCCAGCCACTTGGCGTAGTCGCGCGTGGGGCCGCAACCTGCGACCACGGTGAACCCGTCCTTGTGCAGACGCTGGCAGATGGCTGTTCCGATGCCACCCATGCCCCCGGTGACATATGCAACTTTCTTGCTCATGAGATTTCCTTTGTGTAATGGCAAAAGCCTGAACGGCCGCCTTCACTCTAGCGAGTTTCAAGCCACGAGCCCTCTGAGGAAAACACTGAGCCAAGCTTGCAACCAGCTGTCACGAAGATTGTCATGAGGCGGCCTTCGTGCTCACCCTCTATCCTCGCATCCGTGCGTGTCCGCACAGGCAAAAAACCCAAGGAGTTCCAAAGTATGAATTTCGGGATCATCGTCTTCCCCGACGTCGAGGAACTCGACTTCGTCGGCCCCTGGGAAATGCTCACCATGTGGAGCAAGCTGGCCGGCGGCCCCGAGCACTGCCTGATCGTGGCCGAAAAGCGCGAGCCGGTGGCTTGCGCCAAGGGCCTCTCGATCAACCCCCACGTTTCCTTCGCCGACTGCCCCCAGCTCGACTGCCTGCTCGTTCCCGGCGGCATGGGCACGCGGCGCGAGGTCGACAACCCCGCCATGACCCGCTTCCTCGCCGACCAGGCGCCCGGATGCACCACGCTGATGTCGGTGTGCACCGGCGCCTTCGTGCTGCACGCGGCCGGGCTGCTTTCTGGCAAGACCGCCACCACGCACTGGGGATCGCTCGACCGCCTGCGCGCGCTGGGCGACGTGAAGGTGGTGGAGCAGCGCTTCGTGCAGGACGGCAACGTCTGGACCTCGGCCGGGGTATCGGCCGGTACCGACCTGATGCTGGCCTACATCGCCTACAGCGCAGGCGAGGAAGCCGCCGCCAAGGTGCAGCTGCAGGCCGAGTACTACCCGGCGGACACCGTCTACGGAAACACCGCGAGCCATGAGCGCGCACCGGCCTACGTGAAGCGGCCCGGTCCGCGCTTCCAGGTCCGATGACCACGCCCTCCCTGCCCGAATCCTTGCCCGTGCTCGCGGCGCGCGTAGGCGAAGCGCTGCGTGCGCGGGGCCAGACGGTGGCGGTGGTCGAGTCCTCGGCGGGCGGGCTGGTGTCGGCCGCCCTGCTCGCCATCGCGGGTGCCTCGGCCTACTTCAAGGGCGGCGCGGTCGTCTATTCGAGGCGCGCCGGCCGCGCGCTGCTGAACCTGACCGCCGAGGACATGGCCGGCATGCGTGGCGAGACCGAGCCCTACGCCCGGCTCATCGCCCACCGGGTGCGCGACACCCACCACTCGACCTGGGGCATCGCCGAGAGCGGAGCGGCCGGGCCGTCGCCCAGCCCCTACGGCGACGTGCCGGGGCGCGTGTGCCTGGCACTCGCCGGCCCGGTCACCGTGAGCCGCACCATCGAGACCGGCAATGCCGACCGCCCGGCGAACATGGACCTGTTCGCGCGGCATTTGCTCGCGCTGTTCGACGAGACGCTGCGCGCGCAGTCCATCGACTGAAGAAGATCAGTCCGCCTGCACGCCGGCGGCGCGGATCACCTTGCCCCACTTGCCCACCTCCGCCGCAAGGTGCGTGCGCAGGCTCTCGGGCGTCTGCTTCTCCACCGGCACGATCTCGGAGCTGAGCTCGGCCAGGCGGTGCTTCACCATGTCGTCCTGCAGCGCCGCGCGCAGGGCGACGTTGAGCTTCTCGATCACCGGCTGCGGCGTGCCCTTGGGCGCATAGATGCCGTGCCACACCCGCACGTCGAAGCCCTTGAGCCCCTGCTCGTCCAGCGTCGGGATGTTCGGCATGCTCGACAGCCGCTGCGGCGTGGTCACGCCGAACACCTTCACGCGGTTGCCGTCCTTGATGACCGGCGCGGTCTGCGTGGTCTGGTCGCACAGCAGGTCGACCTGCCCGCCCATCAGGTCGTTGAGCGCCGGGCCCGCCCCCTTGTAGGGCACGGTCGTGAGCTGCACGCCGATCTGGTTCATGAAGAGCAGGCCGCACAGCTGCGACACCGCGCCCACGCCCGCGTTGGCCAGCGTGACCTTGTCCTTGTTGGCCTTCACGTAGGCCAGCAGTTCCTGGTAGTTGTTGGCCGGAAAGTCCTTGCGCGACAGCAGCGTCATCGGCACGTCCAGCACCTGCCCGACGTACTCGAAATCCTTCAGCGGGTCGTAGTTGAGCTTCTTGTAGAGCGCGGGCGCGGTGGCCATGCCCATGTGGTGGATCAGGATGGTGTAGCCGTTGGGCGCCGCCTTGGCCACACGCGTTGGCGCGATGGTGCCGCCCGCGCCGACGGTGTTCTCGACGATCACCGGCTGGCCCAGCGACTTGCCCATCGGGATGGCCAGCATGCGCGCCACCACGTCGGTCGGGCCGCCGGCCGAGTACGGCACGACCATCGTCACCGGCTTGTCGGGCCATGCGGCCTGCGCCGATGCCGGCGCCTGGAAAGCCAGCAGGCATGCGCCCGCCGAGGCGGCGATCAGGGTCCTGAATTTCCAGTTCTTTCTTGTTGCTCTCGTCACTTGCTTGTCTCCTTTATGGGTTGTCTGCTCAGGGGTGTCTCAGGGTTGCGGTTCTTCGAGCGCGAGCAGGCGTTCGGCCAGCCGCACGACAGGCGCATCGACCATGCGCCCGTCGAGGCTGACGACGCCGCCGCCGGCCGTGCGCACGGCCTCGACCACGCGGCGGGCCCACGCCAGCTCCTGTGCCGTGGGGCCGAGCGCGGCGTGCACCGGCGCGACCTGGTCGGGGTGGATGCACAGCTTGGCGCCGAAGCCGCCGCGCCGCGCGCGCGCGGTGTCGGCCGCCAGCCGGACCGCGTCGCGCCAGTCGGGCGTCACGCCGTCGATGGGTGCTGGCAGTCCGGCGCGGCGCGACGCCAGCAGCAGCGCGAGGCGCACCGGCACCAGCTCCGCCTCGTCGGCGTCGCAGGCAAGGCCCAGGTCGGCCTGGAAATCCAGGTTGCCGAAGGCCAGGCGCAGCACCTGAGGGCCGGTGGCGAGTTCGCCGACCGCGGCGAGGCCGGCGGCCGACTCGATCAGCGGCACCAGCGCGGCCGACGGGCCTGCCGCCTCGGCCAGCCGCGAGAGATCGGCCGCGCGCTCCGCCTTGGGCAGCACGATGCCGGCGATCAGCCCCTGCGCGGCGAGCGCTCCGATCTGCGCGCGGTCGTCGTCATGCCAAGGCGTGCCGGCCGCGTTGATGCGCACCAGCAGCCGTCGCCGGTCTCCGGCGGGCAGCGCTGCGAACGAGGCCGCGAGCTGCTCGCGCGCCTGCACCTTGCGCTCGGGAGCCACGGCGTCTTCGAGGTCGACGATCACGCCGCCCGCTCCCGTCGCCAGCGCACGCGCATGGCGCTCGGGCCGGTCGGCGGGCACGAAGAGAAAGGCGCGCGCCAGGGAAAGCGGCGGCGCGCTCACACCGCCCTCGCCTCGCGCAGCGCTGCGATCTCCGCCTCGCTGCGCCCGAGGCTGCGCAGGATGGCGTCGGTGTGCTCGCCGACCGCCGGGATCGGGTCCATGCGGTAGTCGAAGGCGCTCTGGCGCCCGGCCGGCAGCAGGGCCGGGATGTCGCCGGCCGGCGAGCCCACCTGCCGCCAGCGCTCGCGCGCCTGCAGTTGCGGATGGGCCCAGAGCCCGGCCATGTCGTTCATGCGGGCGTTGGCGATCTGCGCGGTGTCCAGCCGCTCCAGCACCTGCGCCGTGCTCAGCGCGCCGAAGGTCTCCACGATGATCGCGCGCAGCGCCTCGCGGTTCTCGTTGCGGCGCGCGTTGCTGTCGAAGCGCGGGTCGGCGGCCAGCCCGGTCTGCAGCAGCACCTTCTCGCAGAAGGTGCGCCACTCGCGCTCGTTCTGCAGGCCCAGCATCACGGTGCCGCCGTCGCCCGCCGGGAAGGGGCCGTAGGGATAGATGGTCGCGTGCGAGGCGGCGCTGCGCGGCGGCGGCGGCGCGCCGTCGTATGCGTAGTACATCGGGTAGCCCATCCACTCGGCCAGCGCCTCGAGCATCGACACGTCGATGTGCGAGCCCTTGCCGGTCTTGCCGCGCTGGAGCAGTGCCGCGAGGATGCCGGTGTAGGCATACATGCCGGCCGCTATGTCAGCGATGGAATTGCCCGACTTGCAGGGCTCGTCGGGCGTGCCCGTCACCGAGAGAAAACCGGCCTCGCTCTGGATCAGCAGGTCGTAGGCCTTCTTGTCGCGGTACGGGCCGTCCTCGCCGTAGCCGGAGATGTCGCAGACGATGAGCCTCGGGTGCTTTTCCTGCAGCGCCTGGGCGCCCAGCCCCATGCGCGCGGCGGCGCCGGGCGCGAGGTTCTGCACCAGCACGTCGGCATCGGCCAGCAGTTCCTGCAGCACCGCGAGCGCGGCGGGCTGCTTGAGGTCGAGCGTGAGGCTTTCCTTCGAGCGGTTCACCCACACGAAATGCGAGGCCTCGCCGCCCACCCGGGCGTCGTAGGCGCGCGCGAAGTCGCCCACCTCGGGACGCTCCACCTTGATGACGCGCGCGCCGAGGTCGGCGAGCTGGCGGGTGCAGAACGGCGCGGCGATGGCGTGCTCGAGCGAGATGACGGTGATGCCGTCCAGGGGTCTTGTCATGTGCTTTCTTCCTCCCGCTCAGGCCAGCACGGCCGTGGCCTGCATCGTGAGCCAGCCGTCGGCGTCCTCGCCCCACAGGTTGAATGTCTTTGCGTCGCCGCCCGGCTTGCCGTGCACGCGGAACGGCGCGATGTCGAAGGTCGGGCGCACCGCGCGGAACTCGAAGCGCGCCAGCTGCGCGCCCGGCACGTTGCGGCGCAGCAGGTCGACCAGCAGCGTCGCGATCAGCGGACCGTGCACGATGAGGCCCGGGTAGCCCTCGACCTGGGTGACGTAGCGGCGGTCGTAGTGGATGCGGTGGCCGTTGAAGGTGAGCGCCGAGTAGCGGAAGAGCAGCACGTCGTCGGGCACGAGGTCGCGGCTGAAGGCGGCGTCCTTCGGCGCGGGCGTGGGCGGCGGGCCGGCCTCACCGGGTTGTGCTGCGGCGCGGTAGACGATGTCGTGCTCCTCGGTGAGCGCCAGGCCGCGTTCGTTGCACACCTCGTGGCGCACCAGCACGAACACCAGTTCGCCTGTGCGGCCCGCCTTGTGCGTGACCGAGACGATGCGCGAGGTGCGCTCCACCTTGTCGCCGACCTGCAGCGGATTGCCCGGCTCCCACGCGAGCCGTCCGCCCGCCCACATGCGGCGCGGCAGCGGCACGGGCGGCAGGAAGCCGCCGCGCCTGGCGTGGCCGTCCTCGCCGATCTCGGACTGTCGGTGGTGCGGCAGGAAGTAGAGCCAGTGCCACAGCTCGGGCAGGCGCGTGCCGGCCTGCGGCAGCGGATCGTCGCGGTCGAGCGTGGCCGAAAGAGCGCGCACGGGCGCGGCGGTGATGTCGTCGGCCAGCGTTTCGCTGCGGCCCTGCCAGGCCTGCAGCTTCGCCAGCGCTTCGCTGTCGATCGCGGGAGATGAAGTCTGTGTGTCGTTGCTCATGGATTCCTTCGTCGATTCCTGCGTCATTCAGTCGACCGCGGCACCGGAGGCCTTGACGATCCGCGCCCACTTGGCGAGGTCGTCGTGCAGCAGCGCCGAGAACTGTTCGGGGGTGGTGGGCGCGGCGATCTCCACGCCCTGCTGGTCGAGCTTGTCGCGCAGGTCCTTCGAGGCCAGCGCCTTGCGCGTGGCGTCCTGCAGCGTGGCGAGCACGTCGGGCGGCACGCCCGCGGGGGCGAACAGCCCGATCCACAGCGTGCCGTTGTAGCCCGGCACGGCCTCGGCGATGGTGGGCACGTCGGGCAGCACGGGCGAGCGCTTCTCGCCGCTCACGGCCAGCGCACGCAGCTTGCCGGCCTTGATGTGCGGCAGCGCCGAAGGCAGGCTCGCGAACACGATGGGAAGCTGCCCGCCCAGCACGTCGTTGAGCGCCGGCGCCACGCCCTTATAGGGCACATGCTGCATCGAGATGCCGGCCATGCTGTTGAGCATTTCGCCCAGCAGGTGGTTGAGCGTGCCGTTGCCGGCCGAGGCGTACTGGTAGTTGGCGCCCTTCGCCCGCGCGAGCTTCAGGAACTCGGCGAGGTTCTTCGCCGGAAACGAGGGGTTGACCAGCAGCACGTTGGGCACCGCGCCAATGAGGCCCACGGGCCTGAAGTCCTTCTCGGGGTCGAAGCCCGGGTTCTTGTAGAGCGCCGGGTTGATGGCCTGGCTGCTGCTGATGGTCATGAGCAGCGTGTAGCCGTCCTTCGGCCCCTTGGCCACCAGCTGCGTGCCGATGTTGCCGCCCGCGCCGGGGCGGTTGTCGACCACCACGCTGGCGTTGTTCATCACCTCGCCGAGCTTCTGGCCCACGAGGCGGCCGACGATGTCGTTGGTGCCGCCGGCGGCCTGGGGCACGACCAGGGTGACGGGGCGCGAGGGATAGTTTTGCGCGAGCGCGGGGCCCGCCGGAAGCACGAGCGCGGCTGCCAGCGACAGCAGCGCCCATGCGCGGAATTTCGTGTGTCTTGTCGTCTCCATGGCCCGCATCGTCGGCCGCCCCACCCTCGCGCGCAATCTGCGATTTCGGAACCCAGCCTTTTGCATTCCCGAAGGCTGGCGTCATGGCGGCGCCTACCATCGCTGCATGCTTTTCGACCTCACCGACCTCCGGCTCTTCGTGGCCACGGCCGAGCTCGGCAACCTCACGCGGGCGGCCGAGCGCCAGCACCTGTCGCTGGCAGCGGCCAGCGCGCGCATCAAGGCGCTGGAAACCCAGGCCGGCCTGCAACTGCTGCAGCGCGAGGCCCGCGGCGTACGGCTGCTGCCGCCAGGGGAAGCCTTCCTGCACCACGCCCGCCTCGTGCTGCACCAGACGGAGCAGCTGCGCGCCGACCTGCTCGAATACGGCGGCGGCCTGCGCGGCCACCTGCGCGTATTCGCCAACACCACGGCGGTGACCGACTTCCTGCCCGAGATCCTGCCCGGCTTTCTTGCGCACAACCCGCGCATCAACGTCGACCTTCAGGAAAAACCGAATGCTCAGATCCCGCGCGGCGTGCTCGACGGCCGCGCCGACATCGGCATCGTCGCGGGCCGCGTCGACACGCTGGGGCTGGAAGCCATCCACTTCAGCACCGACCGGCTGGTGCTCGCCACCTCGCGCAAGCACCGCTTCGCCAAGCGCAGGAAGATCTCCTTCGCCGAGACGCTGGACGAGGACGCCATCGGCATGCAGCAAGGCAGCACGCTGCAGACCTTTCTCTCGCAGATCACCGACAACCTCGGCAAGCGGCAGAAGCTGCGCATCCAGCTCGGCAGCTTCGACGCCATGTGCCGGATGATCGGCAACGGCGTGGGCATCGGCGTGGTGCCGGAGTCGGCGGCGCGGCGCAACCAGGAAAGCATGCAGCTCGCGCTCATCGACCTCGCCGACGCATGGTGCGTGCGGGAGCGCTACCTGCTCGTGCGCGACCGCGCGGCGCTGCCGATCTATGCACAGGCGCTGGTCGACACGCTATGCCGGCACTACGCCGGGCAGCAGGCCCCGCCGGAGAGTTGACCGGCCCGGCGCCGTAAAAACAGCAACTTGCGCGCGATTGCTGAACAACTCGCTCCCGTCCCCATTTTCTGTGGGCAACTTTGGGGGTAACTCATGAGGAGCCTTGTAAAACGAATGCAAGTCGTTGTTTTACAAGGGTATTCCTTAGTTTGCTCAAATTTTGGGCGGTGTACAACTCTGACCGCCAAAACCGCCTCGTCCAGCCCTGAAACAGCCTTTCGACTCCATTTTTCACGGTTTCCGGTGAGCGAAAAACACTATTGGATCAGCCACTTGCAGCCGGAATGTGGAAAAGCCGGCTTCTTCCCCATTTTCAGTGCACAACTTTGGGGATAACTGATGAGGAGCGTTGTAAAAGCAACGTAAGCTGTTGTTTTACAAAGGGATTAGTTAATCTGCCCAAAATTTGGGCGGTGAACAAGATGCCTTCGGGGCCAGCCGCGAGCCCCCCGCCCGGCGGCCGGCTATCAGCTATCAGTAAGGCGGCGCCTTGCGCGCCCTCTGCGCGCGTGCCGCCTCGGTCCACCAGGCCAGGTCGTCGGCGAAGCGGCCGAACGAGCGCTGCAGCGACTCGCCCGCGGGCCCCGTCGGCTTGCCTGCGGCATCCAGCGTCTGCGAGATCGGCCCGACGGCCAACGTGCTCGACACCACGACCATGCCCATCTCCGACAGGATCGAATGCCACACCGTGCCCGAGCGCACACCGGAGAAGCGCCCGGCCGAATAGCTCGCAATGGCCGCGGGGCGCCAGAACCACTCTTCCAGGAAATGGTCGGTGAGATTCTTCAGGCCCGGCTGCGGGCCCCAGTTGTATTCGCCGGTGACGAAGATGAAGGCGTCGGCCGTGCGGATCTTCCCGGCCAGCGCTTCCATCGCGGCGGGAGCGCTGCCCTTCGGGTATTCCTTGTACATGCGGTCGAGCATGGGCAGGTCGACCTGCTTCGCATCCACCAACTCCGCGTCGTCGCCGCGTTCGCGCAGGCCGGCGACGATGAAGTCGGCCAAGCGCACGCCCATGCGGTCGGAGCGGTAGGAGCCGTAGAACACCAGGATCTTGTCGCTCATCGTCGTTGCTCCTGTCGTGTCGGGTGTGGCGCGCTTGTCGCTCAGGTCGGTGCCTGCAGCTTGTCCTGCGTGCGGGTGTCGAAGTCGGCGGCGTCGTGGCGCTCGTGGAGCTGGCTGGTGGGCTGGCCCCAGGTGCGGTTGACCATGCGGCCGCGCTGCACCGCCGGGCGTTGGGCAATCTCGTCAGTCCAGCGCAGCACATTTTTGTATTCGCTCACCTGCAGGAACTCGCCCGACTCGTAGAGCTGCCCCTTGGCCAGCGTGCCGTACCAGGGCCAGACCGCCATGTCGGCGATGGTGTATTCGTCGCCCGCGAGATAACGGCTCTCGGCCAGGCGGCGGTCGAGCACGTCGAGCTGGCGCTTGGTTTCCATCGCGAAGCGGTCGATGGCGTATTCGATCTTCGTGGGCGCATAGGCATAGAAATGCCCGAAGCCGCCGCCCAGGTAGGGCGCGCTGCCCATCTGCCAGAAGAGCCACGACAGGCACTCGGCCCGCGCAGCCCGCTCGGTCGGCAAAAAGGCGTTGCCGAACTTCTCGGCCAGGTACTGCAGGATCGCGCCCGACTCGAACACGCGGATGGGCTTGGTGCCGCTGCGGTCCATCAGCGCGGGAATCTTCGAATTCGGGTTCACCGCCACGAAGCCGCTGCCGAACTGGTCGCCGTCGTTGATGCGGATCAGCCAGGCGTCGTACTCGGCACCCGCATGGCCCAGCGCCAGCAGCTCCTCGAGCATCACCGTCACTTTCACGCCGTTGGGCGTGGCGAGCGAATAGAGTTGCAGCGGATGCTTGCCTACGGGCAGGTCTTTCTCGTGCGTCGCGCCCGCGATGGGGCGATTGATGTTCGCGAAGCGGCCGCCGCTTTCCTTGTTCCATGACCAGACGGTGGGCGGCGTGTAGGCTGTCGTGCCATTCATGCGATGAGTTCCTGGAGTTGAACCGACGATGATCATTCTCTACGACTGCGCCACCGCCCCCAGCCCGCGGCGCGCGCGCATCCTGCTTGCCGAGAAGGGCATTGCGCACGAGACCGTGCAGGTCGATCTTGTCCGTGGTGAGCAGATGGGCGAGGCCTACCGCGCGATCAATCCGCAGTGCACCGTGCCGGCGCTGCGCACCGACGACGAAGACGGCCTCCTGCTGACCGACAACGCGGCCATCGCCGCATGGCTGGAGGCGCGCTACCCGCAGCCCGCGCTCATGGGCATCACGCCCCGCGAAAAAGCCGAGATCGCGAGCTGGAACTGGCGCATCGAGTTCGAAGGCCTGCTCGCCATCGCCGAGACGCTGCGCAACAGCTCACCCGCCATGGCCGACCGCGCACTGCCCGGCCCGGTGAACTACGCGCAGATTCCCGAACTGGCCCAACGCGGGCTGGCACGTATCCAGAACTTCTTCGACACGCTGAATGCACGGCTGGCCGGCCGCGACTTCATCGCCACCGACCGTTTCAGCATTGCCGACATCACCGCCGTGGTGGCGGTGGATTTCGCCCGCGTAGTGCGGGTCAAGCCGGGGGAGCAGCACCCCGAACTGCTGCGCTGGCGCGCGGCCATGGCGCAGCGGCCGTCGATGGCGATGGCGCGCTGAGCCCCCAGCAACGGCGCGCCAGGCACCGTCATCGGGAGGACGACAAGACGCCGATCAGCGCTCGATCGTCAGTGCGACACCCATGCCCCCGCCGATGCACAGCGAGGCGATGCCCTTCTTGGCGTTCTGGCGCTGCATTTCGTGCAGCAGCGTCACCAGGATGCGGCAACCCGAGGCGCCGATGGGGTGGCCGATGGCGATGGCGCCGCCGTTGACGTTCACCTTGTTGACGTCCCAGCCCATTTCCTTGTTCACGGCGCAGGCCTGCGCGGCGAAGGCTTCGTTGATCTCGAGCAGGTCGAGGTCGGCGGCCTTCCAGCCGGCGCGCTGCAGCGCCTTGGTCGACGCGGGCACGGGGCCCATGCCCATGATGGCGGGGTCGAGGCCGGCGGTGGCGTAGCTGGCGATGCGGCCCAGCGGCTTCAGGCCGAGGGCCGCGGCCTTCTTGGCCGTCATGACCATCACGGCGGCGGCGCCGTCGTTCAGGCCCGAGGCGTTGCCCGCCGTCACGCCGCCGGCCTTGTCGAAGGCGGGGCGCAGGCCGGCCAGGCCTTCGGCGCTGGTCTTGCGGTTGATGAATTCGTCGGTGTTGAAGACGACGGGGTCGCCCTTCTTCTGCGGAATGCTCACGCCGACGATCTCGTCCTTGAACTTGCCGGCGTCCTGCGCGGCGGCGGCCTTGGTCTGGCTGCCCAGCGCGAGCTCGTCCTGCGCGGAGCGGTCGATGCCGTATTTCTTGGCCACGTTCTCGGCGGTGATGCCCATGTGGTACTGGTTGTAGACGTCCCACAGGCCGTCGACGATCATGGTGTCGACCAGCTTCCAGTCGCCCATGCGCTGGCCGTTGCGCGAGTTGGGCAGCACGTGCGGCGCCGCGCTCATGTTTTCCTGGCCGCCGGCGATGACGATCTCGCTGTCGCCCGTGGCAACTGCCTGCGCCGCCAGCATCACGGCCTTCAGGCCCGAGCCGCACACGGCGTTGATGGTGAGCGCCGGCGTTTCCTTGGCGCCGCCGCTCTTCAGCCACGCCTGGCGCGCGGGGTTCTGGCCCGCGCCTGCCGCCAGCACCTGGCCCATGATGGCCTCGCCGACCTGCTCCGCCGTGAGGTTGGCCCGTGCAATCACTTCCTTGATCACGATCGCACCCAGCTCCGTGGCCGGGATACCGGCGAGCGAGCCGCCGAACTTGCCGACCGCCGTGCGTGCTGCCGAAACGATGACGATGTCTTCCATGAGGTTCTCCGTTGAAGTGATTTGAAATCGAGGTGTAGCGAAGCGAAGGTCAGGCGCGAGCCTTGACGTAGCGTCCCGGCGCCGGTTCGATGGCTTTGTAAGCCTTGCCGTTGCCGTACGCCTTGGGCGCTGGAACCTGTTTGCCCGCGTGCCCCTTGAGCCATTGTGCCCAGTCGGTCCACCAGCTGCCCGGGTGCTCCTGCGCGCCGGCCAGCCATTCGGCCTGGGTCTTCGGGAACTTGCCGTCCTCGCGGATCCAGTGGCTGCGCTTTTTCTTGGCGGGCGGGTTGATCACGCCGGCGATGTGGCCCGAGGCGCCCATGACGAAGCGCTTCTTGCCGGGCAGCAGCTGCGTGGATGCATACGCACCGCCGATGGGCACGATGTGGTCCTCGCGCGAGCCGTAGATGTAAGCCGGGATGTCGATGCTGCCCAGGTCGATCTTCTCGCCGCACACGGTGAGCGCATTCGGCTTGGCCAGCTTGTTCTCGTGGTACGTGTTGCGCAGGTACCAGGCGTAGAACGGGCCCGGCAGGTTGGTGGCGTCGCTGTTCCAGTACAGCAGGTCGAAGGGCGGCGGGGTCTCTCCCTTGAGGTAATTGCCGACCACGTAGTTCCACACCAGGTCGTTGGGCCGCAGGAAGCTGAAGGTCGAGGCCAGGTCGCCGCCGGGCAGCAGGCCGCCTTTGCCCAGCTGCATCTCGCGGTACTGCACCATCTGCTCGTCCACGAAGATGTCGAGGATGCCAGTGTCGCTGAAGTCGAGGAACGTGGTGAGCAGCGTGACCGAGGCGGCCGGCTTCTCGCCGCGCGCCGCGAGCACGGCCAGCGCGGTACTCAGGATGGTGCCGCCCACGCAGAAGCCCAGCGCGTTGATCTGCTTGCTCCCGCTGATCTCCTGCACCGTGTGGATCGCCTTGATGGCGGCGTTCTCGATGTAGTCGTCCCAGGTGGCCTTGCCCATCGACTCGTCGGGGTTGCGCCAGCTCACCACGAACACGCGGTGGCCCTGCTCGTTCGCATAGCGGATCAGCGAGTTCTCGGGCTGCAGGTCGAGGATGTAGAACTTGTTGATGCAAGGCGGCACCAGGAGGAAGGGCCGCTCGTACACCTTGGGCGTGAGCGGCTTGTATTCGAGCAGCTGGAAGAACTCGTTCTCGAACACCACGGCGCCCTCGGTGGTGGCCACGTTGCGCCCCACTTCGAAGGCGCTCTCGTCGGTCATGCTGAGGTGGCCTTGCTTCACGTCGTTCAGCAGGTTGCGGATGCCCTTGGCGATGCTCTCGCCCTGGGTGTCGATGGCCTTCTTCTGCGCCTCGGCATTGAAGGCCAGCGAGTTGCTGGGCGCCGAGGCGGCCATCCACTGCTCGACCGCGAAGCGCAGGCGCGCCTTGGTCTTTTCGTCGGCCTCGATGGCCTCGGCCATGCTCAGCATGGTGCGGCCGTTGAGCAGGTACACGGCCGCCGAGAAGGCCGACAGCGGACTATGGGTCCAGGCTTCGCCCGCGAATCGCTTGTCGCCCTCGGGCTTGGCACCGAAGCCCTGGCGCCAGAGCTCGGTGGCCTCGGCAAGGTACTGCTGCTGGATGGACTGGAGCTTCTCGGGGTCGATGGAAAACCGGGGCAGCTCGGGCATCTGGGGCATTTGCGGCATCTTCGGCAACTGCCATAGCGGCGTGCCGCCGATGTCGAAGGCGGAGCCGGCCTGCGCGGTGGACTGCCGGAAAGATTCCAGCGCCTGGGTCCATCCTTGTGAAAGAGCCTGCTGGAAGGGCGCGAACGCATCGGCCCCCGTGGCTTGTTGCTTCATCATGTCTCCTGGTCCTCGCCTGAAACGGTACGGATGGCTTGCGTGATTTGAGTATGCTGCATTCAAAGGGCCCTCACAACGCCGCCCCCTTCACTTACCAACTGAAACTTCTCGTGTTTGTCCATCTGATCGTCATCGGTTGGTTGTATGTCGCCTTGATGATGGCCGTGGCCGAAGCCACCAACACCACCGGCACCGTGCTGGGCGCCATCTTCACATTTCTTTTGTACGGTTTGGCGCCGGTCGCACTGGTGGTTTACCTGATGGGCACTCCCGCGCGGCGACGTGCCATCAGGCAGCGCGAACTCGAGGCGCAGGAAGCGGCGCGGCGTGCGGCCGCCGAAGAAGCAAGCCGGCCGGGCGGAACGGCGGACTCAAACCTTCCAGACCAGCGCGGCGAAGCGCCCGCTGATGCCGTCGCGCCGGTGCGAAAAGAACCGTGACGGGTTGCCGACGGTGCACCAGGGGTCGCTGCCGTCGTTGCCGTGGATCGATTCGATGCCCGCCGCGCGCAGCCGCTGGCGCGCCAGTCCGGGCAGGTCCGCCAGCCATTTGCCGGACGCGGGCGCAGGCCGGAAGCAGGACGCCGCTTCGGGCGCATGCGCCTCGAAGGCGGTCTTGACCTCCGCCCCCACTTCGAAGGCTTTGGGACCGATACAAGGGCCCAGCCAGGCGATGACTCCCGAAGCGCCATCGAATGCCCTCGCAGTCTGCTCAAGCACTCCGCCTGCAAGCCCGCGCCAGCCGGCATGTGCGGCGGCCACGCGATGGCCGGCCTCGTCGGTGAAGACTACCGGCAGGCAATCGGCCACCATGATGGTGCAGGCCAACCCGGCCACAGTGGCCGTACAGCCGTCGGCGGCCGTGCCATCGCGCACGATGCTCTGCGCGGCATCGAGTTCGACCACGCCGGTGCCATGCACCTGCTGGAGAAAGACCGGGCGCGCCCCGATCGAAGCGCGCAAACGGTTGCGGTTGTCCGCCACATGCGCGGGCTCGTCGCCCACGTGGTCGCCGAGGTTCAGGCTTTCGTAGCGCCCCAGCGAGACGCCGCCCTCGCGCGTGGTGCACACGGCCCGCACGTTGGGCGGCGCGGGCCACTCGGGCACGAGCCAGCGAGCATCCATCGGCTTCAGGCTTCCGCGTCGGGTGCCTGCGAGGGCTGCGCGCGCTGGAAGGCGTCGAGCTCCATGCAGGCCTCGAAGGCGGCCATGGTGCGCGGCAGGCCGCTGAAGTCGCAGTCGAAGCGGCGGCCGTTGAAGATCTGCGGCACCAGGCAGCAGTCGGCCATGGTGGGCGTGTTGCCCCAGCAGTAGATGCCGGCGGGGTACTGCGCGAGCTGGCGCTCGAAGGCCTGCAGGCCATCGCGCACCCAGTGGCGGTACCAGGCGTTCTTGGCTTCCTCGTCGAGCTTCAGGTCCTTCACGAGGTACTTGAGCACGCGCAGGTTGTTGAGCGGGTGGATCTCGCAGGCGATCGACTGCGCCAGTGCGCGCACATGGGCACGGCCCACGGGGTCGCGCGGCAGCAGCGCGGGCTCGGGATGCACTTCGTCGAGGTACTCGATGATGGCCATCGATTGCGAGAAGCGCTCGCCCTCGTCTTCCAGCAGCGGCACCAGCCGGTCGGCGGAGATCGCGGCGAAGGGGCCGGTGCGGTGGTCGCCGCGCGCGATGTGCACGGGAACGTAGTCGAAGTCGAGGCCCTTGAGGTTGAGGGCGATGCGGACGCGGAACGAGGCGGAGGAGCGGAAATAGTTGTGCAGCTTCATGGTGTCGCAAGGATAGCGCTCCCTCTGGAGCGGAGTGTCGGGGCAGGTATCAGGAGCGGGGCATGCCGGCCAGCACGCAGCGGAAGTCCTGCAACGCCGCCTTCGGCGAGTTGGCGGCGATGGCGTCGCGCCACTCGCCGAGGATGCGGCGCGCAGCCTCTTCTTCCCGGGCCGCGATGCCGATGCGCCACGGCCCCAGCGTGCCGGGCGGCTCGCCGTCGCCATGGTTGTGCTGGCCCTCGCCGTAGGGCCGGCCCTCGGAGCAGGCGCGGCAGAGCATCTGCATGCTGGTGGTCCAGTTCTCGGCGCTGGCGTCGGCGGCCTCGAAGCGCTTGACCAGCGCGTCGATGTCCTCCTGCGTCGCGTCCTCCACGGTGACTTCGTAGGTCGAATACTCCGAAGGCGCGATCAACTCGAGGGCGTCGAACACCGGCACTTCTCGCTCGCCCCGCAGGCGGTAGCCGTTGGCCGCGCCGTCGTGCAGCACGAGGTCGCCATAGCGGTGGCCGCAGTCCGGCGTGGGCACGTTGCGCAGGATGGCGCGCGCCGGGTCGATGCGGTCGGCCCACACCACCTCGGTGCCCTCGTCCCCATGCACGCGGATGGGCGTGAGCCCGATGAAGAAGTCGACCGGCCCGTCGCCGTCGGGCACCTTGATGCCGTACTGCCGCCAGGCGCTGCGTGCCGTGGCCCAGTCGCCCATCGCGGTGGCGGCGATGCCGAGGTTCCAGATCGCGCCCTCGTTGCGCGGGTCGCACTGCACGGCGCGGGCGTTGGCCTGCAGCGAGGCGGCCCAGTCGCCGCGGTACTTGTGGATGAGGCCGATGTTGTACCAGGGGGCCGACCAGTTCGGCAGGATGGCGCCGGCCTGCGCGTAGGCTTCGAGCGCGCCGTCCTGGTCGCCCTCATCGTCGCGCTGGCGACCGAGTTCGTTGAGAGCATTGGCCTTGCCGGCCTTGCCGATTCGGATGGGCATGGTGGGAAACGAGGGAAATGGGAAGGGAATACGCCGCGCGGGCCGTCTATTGTGAGCCTCCCGCCTCTGGCACACTGCCGGTTTCCCGCTTGGCTTCCCTGAAAAAAGGACACGTCGCAATGGCTTCCGAGTTCGTCTTCGCCCCGCCCGCCGCCGTTTCGGTGCCGGTGGCCGGCCAGTCAGCCCGCTTTCCGGTGCACCGCATCTACTGCGTGGGCCGCAACTACGAAGATCACGCCAAGGAAATGGGCTTCACCGGCCGCGAGCCGCCCTTCTTCTTCATGAAGCCCGCCGATGCGCTGGTGGTGGTCGACGCGGGCCAGACCGGCACCATGGCCTACCCCTCGCTCACCAAGAACCTGCACCACGAGATCGAACTCGTGGTCGCCATCGGCACCGGCGGCAAGAACATTGCGGCAGCCGACGCGCACAAGCACATCTACGGCTACGCGGTCGGCCTCGACATGACCCGCCGCGACCTGCAGAACGACATGAAGAAGCAGGGTCGTCCCTGGGACATCGGCAAGGGCTTCGAGCAGAGCGCGCCCATCGGCCCGATCGTTCCCGTGGCGCAGGCCGGCGACGCCGAGAAGGCCGAGATCTCGCTGCAGGTCAACGGCACCGACCGCCAGCGCAGCAACGTGAGCAAGCTGATCTGGAACGTGGCCGAGACCATCGAGCACCTGTCGGCGGCCTGGGAGCTGCAGCCCGGCGACCTGATCTACACGGGCACGCCCGAGGGCGTGGCTGCCGTGGTGGCCGGCGACACGCTGGTGGGCGAAGTCGCGGGCCTGCCGGCGCTGACCGTCAGGATCGTCTGAAGACGGCGGCCGGATTCATTCATGCTTCTGCGCGTACCCATCAAGCATTGCAAGAACTGTGGCACCGCGGTGGTCTACCGCGTGCCGGACGACGGCGACACCAAGCAGCGCGCCGTCTGCCCGGCCTGCCACACCATCCACTACGAGAACCCGCTGAACGTGGTCGGCACCATCCCGGTCCTGGGCGACAAGGTGCTGCTGTGCAAGCGCAACATCGAGCCGCGCTGGGGCAAGTGGACGCTGCCGGCCGGCTTCATGGAACTCGAGGAAACCACGGCCCAGGGCGCAGCCCGCGAAACCGACGAGGAGGCCGGCGCGAACTTCGAGCTCGAGGGCCTGTTCTCGGTGATCAGCGTGGTGCGCGTGGGCCAGGTGCACCTGTTCTACCGCGCCCGCCTGCTGGACGACAAGTTCGACCCGGGCCACGAGACCATCGAGGCGCGGCTCTTCACCGAGGAAGAGATTCCCTGGGACGAGATCGCCTTCCGCACGGTGCGCGAGACGCTCGAACACTATTTCGCGGACCGCCGCCGCGGCAGCTTCGACCGCGTGCACGAACTCAGCATCGTTTGATGACGAAACCCATGAACAAGACACTGCGCGCCACCCTCCTGTGCAGCGCCAGCCTCGGCTTCGCGCTGGCGGCAGCGGCGGCCAGGGCGGAAGCTGTGGGCGACGTCGACACCGCCTTCAAGCTCATCGGCCCCGACCACAAGATCGTGATCGAGGCCTACGACGACCCCAAGGTCAGCGGCGTGACCTGCTATGTCTCGCGCGCCAAGACCGGCGGGCTGGCCGGCGCATTCGGCGTGGCCGAGGACAAGGCCGAAGCCTCCATCGCCTGCCGCCAGGTCGGCCCGGTGAGCATCACCCAGCCGCTGCCCAAGCGCGAGGAGGTCTACAGCGAACGGCTGTCGGTGCTCTTCAAGCGCCTGCGCGTGGTGCGCATGGTGGACGCCAAGCGCAACACGCTGGTCTACCTGACCTACTCCGACCTGCTGATCGACGGCTCGCCCAAGAACAGCGTGACGGCGGTGCCCATCGACCGCGGCACGCCCATTCCGCTCAAGTAGCGCAGCGCCAATGTCCTCCTCACAGCCGGTTGCTCTTTCGTGGTGCGCCGGCGCAGCGGTTTGCTAGCATCCCCCGCGTGGCGCGCCCGGCGCGCCGGTTTGCAGGAACCCTCCGCAACGAATCCGTTCGAACAGAGCCCCATGCACCTTCAGACTTTTGTTTTCCGTTTCGGCGCCGCGGCGCTGCTCGCCACGGGCCTCGCGGCCTGTACCACGGTCGATCTCAACACCCCCTGGCCGACGACGCCGGCGGCCAGGCCACCGGTGCAGCAGCGCCCGGCGGCCCTGTTCATCCGCCCCGCGAACGGCCCGACCATCGCCCGCTTCGACGGCGACCGCGTCAAGGGCATCGACATCGGCGGCAACCTCGGCGACCCGATCGTCGCCTCGGCCGACGGCCGCGTGGTGTACGTGGGCGGCGAACTGCCGGCCTACGGCAACATGGTCATCGTCAAGCACAACGAGACCTTCCTCACGGCCTACGCGCACGTGCAGACCATCCTCGTGAAGGAAAACGCCGTCGTCCGCCAGGGCGACAAGATCGCCGAGATGGGCCGCAGCAACGCCGACCGCGTGAAGCTGCGCTTCGAGATCCGCAAGAACGGCACCCCGGTCGACCCCGAGCCGTATCTCAGCGGCCGGCTGATGCAGTAAGCGCCGCGCTCGCCGGCATGAAAAAGCCCCCTCTCGGGGGCTTTTCGTTTTTCCGGGCGCCCGAAAGGCCGGCGCCCCTCCCTGCCTCAATCCATCACTCGGACGTCGTGGAGTCGCGCAGCACGATCTCGCGCCAGTTGCTGTCGTAGGTGCTGACGAACATGTTGCGGAAGGACACCGAGCCCTGCGCCGGCAGGTTGAAGGTCTTCGATGCCGTGCCCGTGGCCGACGGCGCGACGTCGGCAAGGTCTTGCGCCCCGGCGGAGGGGCCCGCGATCAGGTTCAGGAAGAACTGCGCGGCGAAGGCCGGGTTCAGGCCGGTGGCGCTGACGGCGAAGTCGCTGCCGCCCAGGTAGGACGACAGGGCCGGCGTTGTCGAGAAGGCCGGGTAGCTCACGGCGGCGGTTTCGGCCAGCGTCAGCGGACGGCCGTGGAAGCGGTGCTTGTAGATGATGTCGAAGCCGTTGAACTTGGCCACTGTCGTGCCGTCGCTCTCGTAGGCGGTAAAGGTGTACTCGGGCGTGGCGGGAAGTGCCGCGATCGCGCTGTCGCTCAGGCCGGCGTTCGGCAGGCCGCTGCAGTTCGACGTCAGGTAGTAGTAGTTGAAGCTCGAGCCGCCGTCGATGGCCCACGCGCCGCCGCCGGAAGGACGCAGGTGGCGCAGGCCGCCGGCGGGCAGGCCCGGGCCGGTGACGACCACCGAGGCGACGGTGCTGCTGTTGCTGGTGTTCGTGTCCTGGATCTCGAACTGCAGCGAGCTGCTCACGCACCCTGTCGCCTTCTCCTTGGTGGCATGCATGTGCGGGTTGATGTCCAGCACGCGCCCGTCGCCGCGCAGGCGCCATGCGCCGTCCGTGCCCTTGACGACCTGCATGCCCTGGTTGTTGCTGAAGGCGACGCCGTTCTTGTCCTTGTGCGTGAACTCGACGAAGGCGCGCGGGCTCGTGTTGTTCGCGTCGATGGTGTAGTTGATGCGCTGGATCACCACGTCCGTGAAGCTGGCGCCGATGAGGTTGATGTCGGTGGCCGTCTCGTTCGCGAACTGCGAGGCGTTCAGGTCGGAGGCCCTGAAGCCGTAGGTGCCGGTGACGGGGTTGCTGCCGTCGGTCATCAGAGGCAGCAGCGCGGACGGCGCGGGCAGCCCGGTGGCGAACTTGCCCACGAAGTCCGAGAACACCTTGCGGATCGCCACGACGTCGTCGGCCGCGGTGTCCATGCCGGAGCCGCTCATCGGCGTGGCGGCTGGCTCGGCCGCCGCCTTCACCGCCAGGTCGTCGGCGATCTGCTGCTGGGTGACGATGTTGGTGATG
The DNA here is from genome assembly GCF_056867935.1 of Variovorax sp. TLI9-5A. NCBI lineage: Bacteria > Pseudomonadati > Pseudomonadota > Betaproteobacteria > Burkholderiales > Comamonadaceae > Variovorax > Variovorax sp. TLI9-5A. The sequence goes on from NZ_CP200310.1 coordinate 4,398,283, forward strand.
GTCGCCACGTTGGTGGCCGGGTCCACGCTCACGCGCAGCACGTCGAGCGCCTTGTCGAGCGCGCTCGAAAGCGGCGTGAAGGCCGTGCGCAGCAGGTCGATGCTGGCGTCCACGCCCATCGCCTGCAGCACCGGCAGCAGCTTGGCCTTGAGCGCGTCCGACTCGGCCTTGAGCTCGTCGGCCGAGAGCGAAGCGAACTCACCGCCGTCGAAGTACTGCGAGGCCAGCCGGCCGGCGATGTTGGCCACCACCAGGTCGGTCAGCGGCGTGATGTTGATGTTGCCGTTGACGTCGGCCGCGGTGGCGGCCGAGTGGATCACCGTGCGCTCGCCGGCCACCGTGCCTTCGGCCCGCAAGACGAAGGGCGCGGTCATGCCGCTCACGTCGACGGTGTACTTGCCGTCGACCAGCGGCACGGTCTTGCTCGCGCCCTTGGCATCCTTGACGGTGACGGTACCCACCAGCGGCAAACCGGAGGCCGCCGTGCCCGAAAACGTAACCGGCGCCGAGCTTGCCGGCGGGTCGCTGGCCGGCGGGTTGCTGCTACCGCCTCCGCTCACTGCAGTCGGAAAACCGGCGAAGCCGCCGCCTCCGCCTCCCCCGCCGCCACCACAGGCACCGAGCGAGATCAGCAGCGCCACTGCGCATGCGCAGCGCGTCGTCTTGAAGAAGGACCGGCCGGAGGCCGCGGGGGTCGCGATGTCAGTTTTCATGGATGGTCTTGTCAGGTGAAGGAGCAAACAAAAGAATCAACTCGTAACACGAGCGGTGCGATTCTTCTGGAGGCCCCTCCTGTCGACCATCCTCTGTTTTGAGGATGCGGGCAGCCCTCGCCTAAAGCAGGCTCTCGGGTACCAGCGGCGCCAGCAGTTCCAGCTTCCAGCGCGACCAGAAGTCCGTTTCGGGCTCCTGGTGGAGGATGGTGTCGGCCGCGTCGCCCGAGGCCGGGCTCACCCACTCGATGGCCCCCTTCGGCCCCAGCTGCAGCTGGTAGGCGCCGTCCAGCCGTATGAAGCCGATCAGGCTGGTGAGCTGCTGGGCGATCTGGGGGCTGAAGATGAAGATGCCGACCTCGGTGTTGTGCAGCATCGAGCGCGGATCGAAGTTCATCGAGCCGATGAAGACGATCTTGCGGTCGATCACCGCCGACTTGCCGTGCAGCCGGCCGCTGGCCGAGCCGTACATGCCGAAGCGTTTCGTCTGCTCCACCCGCTTGGGGCTCAGCTCGTACAGCTCCACGCCCAGGCGCAGCATCTGGGCGCGGTAGCGCCGGTAGCCGATGTGCACCAGCGACTCGTCGGTGGCCGCCAGCGAGTTGGTGACGATGGTGTAGCCCACGCCGTTGCCGCGCACGATGCGGATCGTCTCCATGCCGCCGCGCCCCGGGATCAGGTAGGGCGTGGTCTGCATGATCTCGTTCTCGGCGCCGCGCAGGTAGCGCTGCACGTTGTAGAGCACGCTGTCCTTCGACTCGTCGGCGGGCAGGCCGCGCGCCTCGTCGGTAGGCCCGAGCGCCTTGGCGGGCGGATCTGCGTACGCCTCGGCGCGCGCCCAGACCAGCTTGAGCTCGCCGGCGTCCAGGTCCTTGGCCAGCGGGTTGTTGCCCAGCAGGTCGGTGGAGCCCGGCTCCTCGGGGTGCAGCTCTTCGGGGCCCGTGGTGAGGCGGTCGAAGCGCTCGCGCAGCTGCTGCGGCGTCTGGCCGTCGGGCGGCACCAACGACTCGATGGGGTAGACGTACGGGCTGTTCCAGTACATGTCGAACAGCGAAGAAAGCCTGGGCACCACCTCGCCGGCCACCAGCGTGTCGATGTCGATGAAGTTCGAGCCCCCGTCGCGCAGGAAGTACTCGTTGGCCATGTTGCGCCCGCCCATCACGCCGATGGTGTTGTCCACCACGTAGAGCTTGTTGTGCATGCGGCGGTGCACGCGGTCGAAGTCCAGGATCGACCAGGCCCAGCGCGTGCCGAAGCGCTCGCGCCCGGCGGGAAAGGGGTTGAAGAAGCGCACCTCCACGTTCGGATGCGAGGCGAAGCTGGCAAAGAGCGGGTCGGCGCCCGCCGTGTAGAGGTCGTCCACCAGCAGCCGCACGCGCACGCCCCGGTCGGCCGCGTCGCGCAGGGCGCGCAGCAGGTAGCGGCCGGTCTCGTCGTTCTGCACGAGGTAGTACTGCACGTCGATGGAGCGCTGTGCGCGGCGCGCGAGCTCGATGCGCGCATGCAGCGAGAACTGCGGCATCGGCAGCAGGCGGAATCCGCTGAGCGGCTCGCCGGGCGGCGCCGAGGCCTTCACGAGGCGGCCGAGCCTGGTGTCGGCGCCATCGGAGATGGCCGTCGAGGGCTTGCGCTGCACCTCCGACGGCAGGCCGGCGCAGCCCGCCATGAACAGCGCCGCGATGCCGAGCAGCAGGCAGGCCAGCCATCGGACATGCGGTCTGTCGGCTGTCCGGCGGCGGAAATTCGGCATGGATGGCGGCGCTTGGTTTGGAGTCGGGGGCCGGGCGAGGCCCGGAAAAGGCTCGCGGTTTCTACCACGAGCCCGGCGCATGTGCTGCGCCGCCGCACGAGATTCAAGCCCCCTTCAGGAGCGGCGCGACGGCACCCATTGCCTGACGAAGTGATCGGCCCGCAGCGTGGCCCTCTCGACCGCTGCGTCCCAGGACAGCTGCTGGGTGATGACGAGCGCACAGCGCGGAATGCCGCTGAAGCTCAGTTCGGCGATGCCGGCGTAGGTGCCGCTGGGCGTACGCATGAGCTCGATCCAGCCCGTCCAGCCTTCTGGAACGCTGAGAGCGAGTCGAGCACCGTCCATGATGGATTCACCGTCACCCATTGAATGCGTATTTTTTGGAATTTAATCCCTAAGAACTACTCTTGGCCAGAGGGGTGACGAGGGTAAGGTCTGGGAAGCCGGAGGGCATCACGCGAACATGGGAGGCGCCGGCCCACCCGCCCACCTGCCACACGACGCAGCCCGCGAGGCGGCTTTGGCTTTTGGGCAAGATCGGGGCGCATGAACAGGATGACGACGAACTCCAGGAATACGGGCAGCCGCGGCCGGCCCGCGGCGGCAGCCACCCTTGCCTTGTTCGACGACCCGCCCCGGCCGGCGCGCGAGGCGCTGGGCACCGGCGCCTTCGTGCTGCCCGGCTTCGCCCTGCCCTTCGTCGACGAACTGCTGCCCGCGATTCGTGCGGTGGAGTCGGAGGCGCCCTTCCGCCATCTCGTCACGCCCGGGGGCTTCACCATGTCGGTGGCTCTGACCAACTGCGGCGCACTGGGCTGGACCAGCGACCGGCGCGGCTACCGCTACAGCGCGACCGATCCCGACAGCGGCAAGCCCTGGCCCGCCATGCCCGAGCCCCTCGCCCGGCTGGCGCGCGAGGCTGCATCGGCGGCCGGCTTCGAGGGCTTCGCGCCCGACGCCTGCCTGGTCAACCGCTACGCGCCCGGCGCGCGCCTGTCGCTGCACCAGGACAAGGACGAGCGCGACTACGGCGCGCCCATCGTCTCGGTGTCGCTGGGCATGCCGGCCGTGTTCCTCTTCGGCGGCCATGCGCGCGGCGACAAGGCGGCGCGCATACCGCTCGCGCACGGCGACGTGGTGGTCTGGGGCGGCGAGGACCGGCTGCGCTACCACGGCGTGCTGCCGCTGAAGGACGAACCGCATCCGCTGCTGGGCGCCATCCGCATCAACCTCACCTTCCGCAAGGCGGGCTGACGCGCATGCAGCAGGCAACCGCAGAAACCAGAAAGACAAGGCAGACCAGCCCCGCCGGCGCGATGCGCGAGCTGTACGCCGCGCTGTGGCATTTCGCGGCCGGCGCGCGGGCGCAGCTGCTGGCGGCCACCGCGCTGCTCGCCGCCTCGCAGCTCATTCGCCTCACGCTCCCCTACCTCGCGGGCCAGGCCATCAACGCCCTGCAGCGCGGCGAGCTGGGCACCGCCGGGCGCTGGATCGCGGCGCTGGCCGGCGTCGCCCTGGGCGCGTGGGGGCTGCACGGACCGGGCCGCATCCTGGAGCGCAACGTGGGCGTGAAGGTGCGCGAGACGCTGGCCGACCAGCTCTATGCGCGCATCGCCGCCGCGCCGCTGGCCTGGCACGACGGGCACCACTCCGGCGAGCTGCAGCACCGCGTGCACCAGGCCAGCCGGGCGCTGTCGGACTTCGCGCAGAACCAGTTCATCTGGCTCACCAACGCCGTCAACTTCGTCGGGCCGCTGGTGGCGCTGGCGCTGCTGTCGCGCACCAGCGGCATGACGGCGCTCGCGGGCTATGTGCTGATCGGCCTGGTCATCGTGCGCATCGACCGCGCGCTGATGAAGCTGGCGCGCGCCGAGAACGACGCCGACCGGCGCTACGTGGCCGCGCTGCTCGACTTCCTGGGCAACGCCTCGACCGTGATCGGCCTGCGCCTGCAGGGCGCCTCACGGCTGCTGCTGCGCCGGCGCATGGCCGCCATTTCGCTGCCGCTGAAGCGCACCGTGGTGCTGAACGAGGGCAAGTGGTTCGCGGTCGACCTGATGGGACTGCTGCTGACCTGGGGGCTGGTGGTGGTCTACGTGTGGCAGTCGCGCACGCCCGGGCAGGCCGTGATGCTGGGCGCGGTTTTCATGATCTACCAGTACGCGCAGCAGGCGGCCGGCGTCGTCACCTCGGTCGCGGCCAACTTCAGTTTTTTCGCGCGCATGCACACCGACTACGGCAGCGCCGAGCCGATCTGGCAGGCGCCTTCGAGCAAGGAGGCGCTCGGCACATCGCCCGATCAGCTGCCCGCCTCGGAGCGGATCGAGTCCGATGCGCCATGGCGGCAGCTGGAAATACAGGCGCTGCAATGGCGCTATGCGCCGCGCAACGCTCCGGCGGAAGCCGAAGCCACCGGCCCGGCACGCAGCGGCCTGCACGACGTGGCGCTCACGCTGCGCCGGGGCGAGCGCATCGCCCTCGTCGGTCCGAGCGGCGGCGGCAAGAGCACGCTGCTTCGCGTGCTGGCCGGGCTCTATCCGCCGGGCAGCGGCACGCTGCTGCTCGACGGCCAGCCCGCCGACTGGGTGCGGCTGCGCCACTTCGCCACGCTGATCCCGCAGGAAACCGAGCTCTTCGAGGCCAGCGTGCGCGAGAACCTCGCCTTCGGCCAGCCCCGCGACGACGCGTTGCTCGAAGCCGCCCTGCGCGTCAGCACCTTCGACGAAGTGCTGAAGGCCACCCACGGCGACCTGAACACGGCCGTGTCGGAGCGGGGCTTCAATCTCTCGGGCGGCCAGCGCCAGCGGCTGTGCCTCGCGCGCGGCGTGCTCGCGGCGCAGGGCAGCTCGCTGCTCCTGCTCGACGAGCCGACCAGCGCGCTCGACGCGAGCACCGAAGCCCGCGTGCTCGGGCGCATCGCCGATGCGTTTCCCGACGCCTGCGTGATCGCCTCGGTCCACCGGCTGAGCCTGCTCGACCGCTTCGACACGGTGGTGCTGATGGAGGCCGGCCATGTGCTCGACCACGGGCCATGCAAGGAGGTGCTGGCGCGGCAGCCGCTGCTGCAGCGGATGACGGCCGGCGGCGTCCCCGAGCAAGGGCGACACTGAGAATTCGCCCGCCCCGCCTGCCTTCCAACGTCGCTCCGGGCCTACAGACAAGACGACCGCGCAGGGCCATGGTGAAGCCATGACAAACCCGATCGAACTCATCATCGAAGAGCCGCTGCCGGGCGCATTTGTGTGGCAGCTGCTCGAAACCGACGACCAGGGCACGCATCCGCGCGTGCTGCGCAAGGCCTTCGACGCGGCGGAGAGCTACGAGCTGGCGCTCTCGGCCGGTCAGCGAGCCCTGCAAAGCGAGATACGGCACCGCGCGCCATCCCCATCCGCGAGCGCGTCGTAGAACACCGCGCGCGTTGCGCGCAAACCTCCACCGGAGCTTTTCGCTCCGTGGAGACGCCTGCCGTTGCAGGGTCAGGCGCGAAGCCCGAAGTCTTCGATGGTGAGCGTGATGGCTCGGCCCGCCGCGCCGCGGTAGCGCGCGACGGCCGCGGGTTCTATCGCGTCGAAGTGGTCACGGCACACATCGAGCAGTCGATCGCCGATCTCGTGCACGCCGAATTCGTCATGCAGGGTTTCCTCGGAAATCTGCGCCAGCACGCGGGGGCCGGCGGGGCCTTCGGGGTAGAAGGCGAAACGCACGCTCGCGGTATCGAAACAGTAGATGCCTTCGAAGTTCATCTCTTGTCTCCTTGGGTCTCCTTCCTGGGAGTCGGCGGGGATTGGGCTCGCACCGGGCGGCGCCGGGGAGCAGAAATCCGCTCGTGCGCGTGCAGGAGAGTTCCTACACGCCGCCAGGGGGCCCGCTTGCATCCTGAAACGGCCCCGGCCCCATTCCGGGAACGCCGGTGCGGCGAAGATCGGGGCTTCGGACCTCCTCTTTTTCCCCTCCTTCTCCTCCTTTCTCCCTGACCATCCGACGCACCCGATGACCGCAACAATCCTGCGCCCACCCCGGCTTCAGCCTTGCCTGCGGGTCGCCGCCACATCTTCAGGACTGGCGGCCGCGCTGCTGCTCAGCGCATGCGGCGGCCCCAGCGAGGCCCAGCGCCAGGCCGCTGTGACCACGGCGCCGCCCACCGACTGCACCGCCTGGGTCGGCACCGACCGCAACGCGATGATGGGCGGCTACCTGCTGCCGCAGAACCCGAAGGACAGCAGGGGCCCCAAGGTCTGCGTGCCGGTACTGATGACGGCCAACCACCCGCCCACCGGCTATGCGGGCGGCAACTACTACATCAGCGAATTCACCGACGACAAGCTCAAGGCCCGCTGGCGCGCCTGCAAGGAAGACCCGGCCTGCTTCAAGCGCATCGACGCGCAGATGCAGCGCTGGCTGCCGCCCAACAAGGAGCGCGCCACGCGCTCGACCGGCGTGGTCGACCCGTCCGGGCGCATCGACCCGGACGGCATCGTCGACCTGAAACAGATCCGCCGGCCCGCCTTCTTCGCCAAGGCGCCGTACCGCGAAGGCATCGCCGAGGCCGACGCGCGCACCTACGTGGTGGAGTTCACCGCGCCGCGCGACACCTTCGAGCGCCTCGACCTGAAGATGACCGGCGACATCAAGCTGCGCGGCTGGTACATCGAGGGCGCGGGCGTGGCCGACGCCAAGGGCAGGAAGACGCGCGCGCTGGTCGTCATGGCGCCGGGCGGCGGCGGGCAGCTCACGGCCATCCAGCATCCCGACGAGGTTTCGTACCGCATCGACCCGAAGACCGGCAAGACCGTGCCGGTGAGCTTTCCCAACGCGACCACCGAGACCATGGGCCAGCGCTGGTGGCGCGAGAACCTGTACGCGCTCAACCAGGCCGGCTTCGACGTGCTGGCCTACGACCGGCGCGGCGAGGGGCTGTCGGGCGGCTTCAGCGACACCAACACGCTGGAGCAAGGCGAGGACGTGTTCCGCGCGCTCACGGCGCTGGAGACCGGACGCGGCCTGCGCATCCTCACACCGAAGGGCGAGCTGCTGGAAGGCGAAGCCACGCGGGGCCGGCTGCTGGCGGGCATGCCGGCCAGCGAGATCCCGCTGGTGCTCGGCGGCTATTCGCGCGGCTCGATGTCCACCGCCTGGGCCATGACGAAGAACTACGTCGCGCAGTGCAGCTTCGACATGCCCCAGCCCAATTGCACGCCGCCCAAGGGGCTGCGCAACATACGCGGGGCGATATTGCTGTCGTCGTTCGCCAGCGGCGCGGGCTACGTGGGCGATTCGCCCGACCTGGCCGACCGCAATCTGTTCCTGGGCGGCATGGCGGCCGAGCACCACATCGTGTTCTATCCCAACTCGTCCACGCTCGCGGGCATGGACCGCTGGCCCGCCGCCTTCTTCGGCAAGGGCCTGTGGGACCGCGCCGAGACGCTGGAAGGCACGGTGGCGGCCTACAACCGCATCCGCGGCCTGAAGGAGATCGTGCTCGCGCGCGGGCCGCATTCCATCGAGACCTGGCCCGAGTCGGACCGCGCCTACCTGCGCGAGCGCATGGTGGTGTTCGCCAAGGGGCTGATCGTCGGCGGGCGCACCATTGCGGGCGCGCGGTCGTGGAAGGACTTCAAGTCGCTGGTGGCGACCACGCCGGACTCGTGGGAGCCATCGTCGCGGCCGAAGGCGCCCTGAGCCTCCGTCGGCGGATCAGTACTTGCGCGGGTTGTCCGGCCGGCGGTCGTAGCGGTCGGGAACGCCGTCGCCATCGCTGTCGCGGTTGCGCTCGTAGCGATCGGGAATGCCGTTGTGGTCGCGGTCCCTGTTGCGATGGCGGTCGTGGCCGCAGCCTGCCGCGAGGGTGGCGACGGCGAGCAGAAGAATGAAGTGCTTCATCAAGCTGGTTTGCCCGTGGGTATGGCTTGTTGTTCCGGGAAGCCCAGTGTCCGGTTGGCGGCTGAAGAATCGCTTAGCCGCTGCTGAAGGCTTCATGAACCGGCGCCCGCCCCTGCGACCTGTTCGCCCGGGTTGAAAAGCCCCGTCGCGCCGCCAACTTCAGCGGGTTCCGCCGACTGAAAGAAGAGGTACTCCATGGGCGCGCGCGACGAATTCATTCTTGACTCCTATTCGGCCACCGTCACGCAGGTGGCCCACACCGCCAGCGCGGCGGTCGCCCACATCAAGGTCCGAAAGCCGGCCCAGCGCGGCAATGCCGCCGCCCACGGCAGCGGCTCGGGCTTTCTCTTCACGCCAGACGGCTTCACGATCACCAACGCCCACGTGGTCGAGGGCGCGAACGAGCTGCGCGCCGCCTTCGCCGACGGCACCGAGAGCGTGGCGCGGCTGGTCGGGATCGACGCCTCCACCGACATCGCCGTGCTGCGCATCGAGTCGCACCCCAGCGCCTTCCTGCCGCTGGGCAGCTCGGCCGCGCTGCAGCCTGGCCAGCTGGCGGTGGCGGTCGGCAACCCGCTGGGCTTCGACTTCACCGTGACCGCCGGCATCGTGAGCGCGCTGGGCCGCAGCCTGCCCTCGCGCGGCGGCCGGATGATCGAGGACGTGATCCAGACCGACGTGGCGCTCAACCCCGGCAATTCGGGCGGCCCGCTGCTGGACAGCGCGGCGCGGGTCATCGGCGTGAACACGGCCGTGATCCCCTCGGCGCAGGGCCTGAGCTTCGCGGTGGCCATCGACACCGCCCGCTGGGTGGCCGGCGAGCTGATGCGCCACGGCGCCGTGCGGCGCGGCAAGCTGGGCGTGCAGTGCGCGGCTGTCGCGCTGCCCCGGCGCTGGGTGCGCGAGAACGAATGGCCGGTAGCCACCGGCGTGCGGGTGGTCGAGGTGGTGACCGGCTCGGCCGCCGCGCGCGACGGGCTGCGCAGCGGCGACATCCTCATCGGCTGCGACGGCGTGCCGCTGGCCCAGCTGTCCGACCTGCTCAAGCGGCTGGCGGGCGAAGGCTACGGAAAGCCGCTGCTGCTCAAGCTGCTTCGGCCGGTGGCCGGCACGCTGACACCCTTCTACCTGACGGTGACGCCGGGGGGCTGAACACCGGCCCGGCCGGCGCAACGACAATAGGCCCCTGCATCGAACGAAGCACCGTCAGGAGAAAACCTTGTCCACCGTCACCATCACCCCCAAAGTCGCCACCAGCAACGAGGCGCCCTTCGTCCTCTTCGGCGGCGTCAACGTCCTCGAGTCGAAGGACCTCGCCATGCGCAGCGCCGAGGAATACGTGCGCGTCACGCAGAAGCTGGGCATTCCCTATGTGTTCAAGGGCAGCTTCGACAAGGCCAACCGTTCCTCCATCCACTCCTACCGCGGCCCCGGCCTCGACGAGGGCCTGAAGATCCTGCAGGCCGTGAAGGACGGCTTCGGCGTTCCGGTGCTCACCGACGTGCATGAGATCGCCCAGGCCGCCCCTGTGGCCGAAGTGGTCGACGTGCTGCAGCTGCCGGCCTTCCTGGCGCGCCAGACCGACCTGGTGGTGGCGCTGGCCAGGACGGGCCGGGTCATCAACATCAAGAAGCCCCAGTTCCTGAGCCCCTCGCAGATGCTCAACATCGTCGAGAAGTTCAAGGAGGCCGGCAACGACAAGCTGATCCTCTGCGACCGCGGCACCTGCTTCGGCTACGACAACCTGGTGGTCGACATGCTGGGCTTCGGCGTGATGAAGAAGGTGTCGCAGAACCTGCCTATCATCTTCGACGTGACCCACGCGCTGCAGCAGCGCGAGGCCGGCGCCGCCGCATCGGGCGGCCGCCGCGAGCAGGTGGCCGACCTGGCGCGCGCCGGCATGGCGGTCGGTCTGGCGGGCCTGTTCCTCGAAGCCCACCCCGACCCGGCCCAGGCCAAGTGCGACGGCCCGAGCGCCCTGCCGCTGGACAAGCTGGAGCCCTTCCTCACGCAGATCAAGGCGCTGGATGACCTGGTGAAGTCGTTCCCGCCGCTGAACATCTGAGCCGCAGGGGCCGGCTCCCTTGAAAACTCCGCACGGAGTTTTCTAAAGTTTTCATTTGATCGACCGATAACCAACGGTGGAAGGTGGCCCGAAGGCCGCCCTCCTTCCCCTCATTTGTGGTTTCCGGAGTTCGATCATGTTCCTGAGCAACGTCTCAATCGGCAAGCGCCTGGCCATCGTGCTGGGCATCATCCTGGCGCTCTTCGTCGCCACCAGCGCCGCTGCGGTGTGGAAGCTGCAGCAGCTCAGCCGCGAGATCGACGCCATGATCGAGGACAACCTGAAGATCGAGCGCGCCGGCTCCGACTGGCTGCGCTACACCACCGCCGGCGTGCAGCGCGCCGCGGCCATCGCCAAGAGCAACGACACCAGCCTGGTGGACTATTTCGCCCCGGCCTCGGCGGCGTCGATCAAGAACACCAATGAACTGCAGAAGTTCGTCGAGGAGAAGCTGACCAAGCCCGACGAGCGCGCCCTGCTCGAGAAGATCGCCGGCCTGCGCAAGGCCTACCTGGCCGCGCGCGAGGAAGTGAGCAAGCTCAAGCTCGCCGGCGACCTCCAGGGCGCCACCCGCGTGTTCGACGCGCAGTTCCACCCCACCTCCGTCAGCTACATCGCCGGCGTGCAGCAGGTGGTGGACATGCAGCGCGAGCAGCTCGACGCCGCCGCCGTGCGCGCCAACGACCTGCGCGCGCAGACCGGCACCCTGCTGATCGTGTGCTCCGCCGTGAGCCTGGTGCTGGGCGCCCTGCTGGCCTGGATGCTGGCGCGCAGCATCACCCGGCCGCTGCGCAGCGCCGAGTCCATCGCGCAGGCGATCGCCGAGATGGACCTGACCGGCAAGCCCCAGGCCAGCTACGCCGGCGACGAGACCGGCCACCTGCTGCACGCCCTCGACCAGATGCGCACCGCCCTGCAGGGCTCGCTGGCGCAGGTGCACGGCGTGGTGGCGAACGTGTCGACCGCCAGCACGCAGATCGCCGTGGGCAACCAGGACCTGTCCTCGCGCACCGAGGAGCAGGCGAGCTCGCTGGAGCAGACTGCCGCCTCGCTGGAGGAGCTGACCTCCACCGTGAAGCAGAACGCCGACAACGCGCGCCAGGCCAACCAGCTGGCCACCTCCGCCTCGGAAGTGGCCGCGCGCGGCGGCAGCGCGGTGTTCCAGGTGGTGGAGACGATGGGCTCGATCAATGCTTCTTCACGCAAGGTGGTGGACATCATCAGCGTGATCGACGGCATCGCCTTCCAGACCAACATCCTCGCGCTGAACGCGGCCGTCGAGGCCGCCCGCGCGGGCGACCAGGGGCGCGGCTTCGCGGTGGTGGCTTCGGAGGTACGCAGCCTCGCGCAGCGCTCGGCCGCGGCGGCCAAGGAAATCAAGTCGCTGATCGGCGACTCGGTCGAGAAGGTCGAGGAAGGCAGCCGCCAGGTGGCCGACGCGGGCCGCACCATGGAAGAGATCGTCGGCAGCGTGAAGCGGGTGACGGACATCATGGGCGAAATCAGCGCCGCGAGCCAGGAGCAGACCTCGGGCATCGAGCAGATCAACCAGGCCGTCACGCAGATGGACCAGACGACGCAGCAGAACGCGGCGCTGGTCGAGCAGGCCTCGGCGGCGGCTCAGTCGCTGCAGGAGCAGGCGGGCAGCCTGTCGCGCATCGTCGGCAAGTTCAGGCTGGAGCATCGGCATCATGCAGACGCGCCCGCGGCCATAGGCCTCGATTCCTTGCAACTGATTGCATCCCGCTAGGGGAAAGAGACCGGCAAGGGCTTCCTGCCGGAGAAAGAGGCGAAACTAGGCGCCGACCTTTCTCCCCGGAGCCCAATTTGTCATCCAAAGCCGCCCGCATCGCCCTTTCCGCCTCGGCCGCCGCCATCGGCGGCATCGCCGCGTACTGGACGCTGCTCGCCATGCGCCAGGGACACATCCTCTTCAACGCCCGCAAGCTGCCGGTCGTTCCGCTGTCCGACGATTTCTCGACCTACTCCCACACCGTGCCGGGCGGCATGGTGCGCGGCTACGTCTACCACCCGCAGGGCGAAGAGGCGCTGCAGGATCTCTTCATCTACTTCGCCGGCCGGGGCGAGGACGTGCGCGCCACCGCGCAGACGCTGCACTGGCTGCCCGAGGGCTTCGGCTTCGCGGCCGTCAACTATCGCGGCGTGGCCGATTCGCAGGGCCACCCTTCCGAGATCGCGTCCGTCCAGGACGCCTGCCAGTTCGCCAGGCATCTGCGCAAGGCCTTTCCCCATGCGCGGCTGCATGTGGTGGGCCGCAGCCTCGGCACGGGCGTGGCGATCCAGCTCGTGGCACGGCAGGACTTCGCGAGCCTGCAGCTGGTGACGCCCTACGACTCGATGCTGGAAGTGGCGAAAAGACGCTTTCCGCTGGTACCGCTGTCGCTGCTGCTGCGCCACCAGTTCAACTCGCTGGAGCACTGCAAGGAAGTCGCGGCCAAGACGCAGGTGCTGCTGGCCGAGACCGACGACGTGGTGCTGCCCGAGCGATCGCAGAAGCTCATCGCGGCATGGCCCACGCCCGTGAGCGTGACGACCGTTCCGGCCTCGGACCATCACAACATCATGGGCCTGGAAGCGACCTGGCTGCACCTCGTCGACTTCGCGCTGACCTCGGTGCTGCCCGAGCTGAAGGAAGCGTAGCCAGCCGCGCGGCCGCTACCGGTAGTGGCCCGCCATGAAGTCGATGAAGGCCCGCACCGCCGGCTGAACATGCCGCGTGCGTGGATAGAGCGCCGCGTAGGTGCGCTGCCCCAGGGTGACTTCCGGCAGCACGCGGGCCAGGGCGCCCGACTGCAGATCGGCGCGCACCGTGTGCCACGTCAGCGCGGCAACGCCGAGCCCGCATTTCGCGGCCGAATACAGCGCCGTGATCGTGTCGCAGGCGAAGCGCCCTTCCGGCTTGAATGACTGCTGCCGGCCATCGGGCATGTGCAGCGTCCAGTGCGCGGGGCTTTCCGGCCCGTTGTGAAGCAGGCACTGGTGCTTCGACAGTTCATCCGCCGTTGCAGGAACGCCGTGTTCCACCAGGTAGCGCGGCGCCGCGACCAGCACCATGTCGGAGACCGCCAGCGTCCTCGCCATCATCGAAGCGTCCTCCAGACCGTCGCTGATGCGCAGCGCGACGTCGATGCCTTCGGCGACCAGCTTCGTGAAGCGGTCGGTGCAGACCACTTCCAGCCGGATGCCCGGATGGCGCGCCTGAAACGCCGGCAGCCACTCGGGCAGGTCGAGCGTCGCGATCGCCAGCGGCATGCTCACCTTCAGCGTGCCCGAGGGCGCCTTGCCATCGGCCGCGACGTCCGCCTGCGCTGCGTCGAGCCGCGAAAGGATGTCGTTGCAGGCGGCGTAGTAACGGCTGCCCGCCTCCGTCAGCGTGATGCCGCGCGTGTCGCGCCGCACCAGCTGAGCGCCCAGCGATTTCTCCAGCGCCTGCAGCTGGCGCGAGAGGCTGGAGTGCGTCGTGTCCAGCGACTGCGCGGCTGCCGAGAGGCTCTTCGCCTGCGCGATGCGCTGAAAGGCACGCATCGCCTTGACCTGATCCATGCGCCGCCCTCCCGCGGGTACTTCAGAAGCCGCGCATTTTCCGTCAGGCAACCGGCAGGGCCAGGATCTGCGAGGTGGTCAGCACGTCGCCGAAGGTGTCCTCGATTTCGGCCAGCGCCGCGCGGTGCAGGTTGTCGTGCGACACGGTGTCGCCGTTCGCGCGACGGATCGAGCGGGTGGCGGTGGCGTCGGACGCCACCACCACGTCGAAGCCCCGCGGACCAGCATCGCGTGCCGCACCGGCCACGCACGCGTGCGTCATGAGCCCGGCGATCACCAGTGTCTGCACGCCGGCCGAGCGAAGCTGCTGCGCGATGTCGGTGCTCGCGAAGACGCTCACGGTGGTCTTCTGCACGACCGTGTCGCGCTGGCGGGGCTGCATCTCGGGATGGAACGCGACCGTCTTGCCGTCCTTGGCGAAGGCGGCCGCGCCTTCGGGTGCGATGTGCTGGATCTGGAAGACCGGCATCGCATGCTGGTCGGCCCAAGCCAGCAGGCGCTTCGTCTGGGCCGCCGCGCGCAAGCCGTCGGCAATCGGCATGCGGCCGGTGAAGTACTCGTTCTGGAAGTCGATCACCAGCAGGGCCGTCGCGTTGCGGCGCAGTTGCTGCACCGGCTTCGCGCCCGACATGGCGCGGATGGTGGGCGTGGGTGCGTCCGCTGCTGTTGCCGCTGCCGCCGCGGAAGTGCCGACGATGCCGGCCGCGTACGGCGCGGCGAGTACGCCCATGAGTCCGCGGCGGGAGAGTCCTGATGAGAAAGACATGCTTGCTGTTCCTGTAGGTCCATCGAAAGTGATGGAGCAAAGTCTAGGAACGGCCCCTGTCTGCGCCTAGGTTGGCGCGGCGACAAGTGTTGTGCGGGATGCGCACGACAAACATGGGCCTTCATGGCATCCATCCACATAATCCGCCTCCATGGACTCCCTCATCGCCGCCTCCGCCCGCGCCCTTGCCGCAGGCGATGCGCTCGGCGCGCTCAAGCGGGTCGCCCTGCGCGACGACCCGCCGGCGCTGGCGCTGCGCGGCATCGCGATGGCGCAGCTCGGCGAGCACCCGCGTGCGCGCGAGTTGCTGCGGCGTGCCGCGCGCGGCTTCGGCGCGCATGAGGAGCTTTCGCGCGCCCGCTGCATCGTCGCCGAGGCCGAGGTGGCGCTGGCCATGCGCGACCTCGGCGGATCGACGCGCTCGCTGACACATGCCGCCGCCGCGCTGGAGTCGCACGAGGATCACGCCAACGCGGTGCAGGCCCGGCTGATCGCGGCGCGCCGCCTTCTGCTGCTCGGCCGGCTCGAAGAGGCCGGGGCCGTGCTCGCGCACCTCGACACGCGCGGCCTGCCGCCTTCGCTGACGGCGGTGGTCGAGCTTGCAGCGGCAGAACTGTCGCTCCGCTCCCTGCGCATCGCACCGGCACAGGCCGCGCTTGCCCGTGCGCACGAGGCAGCGGTTCGCGCACGCGTGCCCGCCCTGCTCGCCGAAGTGGCCGAGGCGCAGGCCGCATTCGAGCGCCCGGCCGCACGGCGGATCGACGCGGCCGGCGAGCAGCCCTTGCGCCTCGACGAAGTCGCCGCCCTCCTCGCCTCGGACACGCTGGTGATCGATGCCTGCCGACGCGGCCTTGGCGCCGGCGATGCGTGGCGGCCGCTGGCCCGGCGGCCGGTGCTGTTCTCGCTCGCACGCTCGCTGGCCGAGGCGTGGCCGGGCGACGTCGATCGCGAAGCGCTGATCGAGAGCGCATTCCGCACCCGTCACCCCGACGAGACACATCGCGCCCGCCTGCGCGTGGAGATCGGCCGCCTGCGCGCACTGGTCGCCGCAATGGCGGGCATCGAGGCCACGCCGCGCGGTTTCGTGCTCAGGCCGCATGGCGAGTGCGGCGTCGCGGTGCTGGCGCCGCCCATCGACGGCGAACAGGCCTCGCTGGTGGCGCTGCTTTCCGATGGCGCCGCATGGTCGACCTCGGCCCTCGCTCTGGCGCTGGGGGCCAGCCAGCGCACGGTGCAGCGCGCACTGGTCGAGCTGGAGGCGCAGGGCCGGGTGCGTTCCATCGGCAAGGCGCGGTCGCAGAAGTGGCTGTCTCCGCCGCTGGCCGGATTCACGACGATCTTGTTACTCCCCGCTGCGCTGCCTATTGAATAGAGTTGTCTCCAGGCGCCGACCCCGGGGCGCTTCACACAAGGAGCCAACGATGAGCAGCAAGACAGGCAAGAGCAAACCCACGGTACGCGCCGCCGAGATCGTGCGCGAATACGGCCCGTTCGGCGGCGCCGGCCAGGTCCACGGCGTGACCCACGACGGCAGCCGCGTCTGGGCCGCCACCGGCGCGAAGCTGGTGGCCTTCGACCCCGCCAGCGGGGAAACCAGCCAGACGCTGGACGTCCCCTGCGACGCCGGCACCGCCTTCGACGGCAAGTACCTCTACCAGATCGCCGAGTCGCGCATCGACAAGATCGACCCCGCCACCGGCAAGGTGCTGGCGTCGATCCCCTCGCCCGGCAACGGCTACGACTCGGGCCTGACCTGGGCCGAAGGCAGCCTGTGGGTGGGCCAGTACCGCGACCGCAAGATCCATCAGGTCAACCCCGAGACCGGTGCCGTGGTGCGCACCATCGAGTCGAACCGCTTCGTCACCGGCGTGACCTGGGTCGA
Organism: Variovorax sp. TLI9-5A; assembly: GCF_056867935.1. NCBI lineage: Bacteria > Pseudomonadati > Pseudomonadota > Betaproteobacteria > Burkholderiales > Comamonadaceae > Variovorax > Variovorax sp. TLI9-5A. Next base: position 4,414,903 of record NZ_CP200310.1, read on the forward strand.
CGGCGAGCTCTGGCACGGCACCTGGGAGGCGGAGGAAAGCGACATCCGCCGCATCGACCCGCAGACCGGCGCCGTGCTGGAGCGGCTCGAAATGCCGCGCGGCGCGGGCGTGAGCGGGCTCGAATCCGACGGCGCCGGTCTCTTCTATGCCGGCGGCGGCGCGAGCGGCAAGGTCCGCGCGGTGCGCCGTCCCCAGTCCAGCCATTGACTCAGGAGCCATCATGAACACCACGACCATCGAAGCACCCGAAGTGACGAACCATCGCGTCGTCTCCAGCGAGCAATGGCTCGACGAACGCAAGGCATTCCTGGCGCGTGAAAAGGAGCTGACGCACCTGCGCGACCAGATCGCCCGCGAGCGCCGCGCGCTGCCATGGGAGCGCGTGCAGAAGAACTACGTCTTCGACACGCCCGAGGGCAAGCGCACGCTGGCCGATCTCTTCAAGGGCCGCAGCCAGCTGCTGGTGCAGCACTTCATGCTCGGGCCGGACTGGGAGCAAGGCTGCCAGAGCTGCTCCTTCATGGCCGACCACACCGACGGCATGAACGTGCACCTCGCGCACCGCGACATCACGCTGGTGGCCATCTCGCGCGCGCCGCTCGCGAAGATCATGCAGTTTCGCGAACGCATGGGCTGGCGCTTCGACTGGGTGTCGTCGCACGGCAGCGACTTCAACCTGGACTTCCACGTCAGCTTCACGCCCGAGGAACTGGCCACGGGCGAGGTCTACTACAACTACGGCAAGCTGCCCTTCCCGCACGACGAAGCGCCCGGCATCAGCGCGTTCTACAGGAACGAAGCCGGCGAGGTGTTCCACACCTACTCGACCTTCGGCCGGGGCGTGGAAGTGATGATGGGCGCCTACAACATGATGGATCTCATGCCCAAGGGCCGCGACGAGCGCGAGGTGCCCTACAAGATGGATTGGGTGCGCCACCACGACCGATACGAGCAACAGGCCGAAACGCCCGCCATCGGCGCGTGCTGCTGCGACAAGCAGGCCTGAGCAAGCGCCGGCAGCTTCGAGGCATGAAGGCGTTCGCATCATGGCAAGCCTCTGCCCATGGCTCGCGGTCGCGGGAGTCGGCGCGCTTCACGGGCTGAATCCCGCCACCGGCTGGGCCTTCGCGGCCGCCTGCGGCCTCCGGTCGGGAGACCGGTCGCGGGTGCTGCTGGCGCTGGTGCCGATCGCCCTCGGACACGCCGCGTCCGTCGCGCTGGTCGCTGCCGCAGTCCTTTTCGCGCCCTCGATGGATCGCATCGCCCTGCAGTGGGCGGCGGGCGCGCTGCTCGTCGCCGTGGCCGTGCATCACCTGTGGCGCGGCAGGAAGGCCGGCCACGCCGGGCTCGCACTCTGGTCCTTCATGATGTCCACCGCCCACGGCGCCGGACTGATGCTGGTGCCGGCGCTGCTACCGCTGTGCATGGGCGAAGCGCCGGCGGCCCGGGAGATCACGGCGTCAGGCTCGCTTGCGCTGGCTTTCGCGGCTGTCGGGGTGCACATGGCGGCGATGCTGGCGGTCACGGGTGCGGTCGCGATCGGGGCGAGCCGCGGCTTCGACATCGCGCTCGCGCTTTTTCAGCGGCGGCCGTTCGGGATGCCACGGCCTCGACGCTAGCGCTTGCGGGAACCGCCGCCCTCGCCCTTTGCCGCCGTGACCAGCCCCGCGCTCTCGACGAAACCATGGATTAGCCTAAGCCGCGGCGATGACCGCATCCACAGAATGCCGAAGCGCCGCGTTTCCGAGGGCAGCGGCAGCGGGATCTTCACGATGCGCTGCCCGTCGAGCAGCGGAGAAGCGATGTCGGGCACGACCGACACCCCAAGGCCCCGGTCGACCATCATCGCGATGGCCAGCAGCGAGCTGAGCTCGAAGCGCTCCTGGGGCACGATGCCGGCGGCGCGCAGGTAGCGGTCGGCCTGCTTGCCGCCGCCGAGGTTGCGGTCGTAGCGGATCAGCGGCGAGGTGCGCAGCAGCTCATGGGGATCGCGCCGCGCGAGGCGGCTGGGCGCGAGCAGCACCAGCGGCTCCTCGCGCAGCAGCGCCCAGTCGAAGGTCTTGGCGAGCGCGAACTGCGGGTACAGGCACACGGCCGCGTCGAGCTCGCCCTGTTGCATGGCCTTGTAAAGCGTGGCGGTGGTGCCCGACTGCAGGAACACCTTGACGCCCGGGTGCGTCTTCACGAAGCGCGCGAGGATGTCGGGCAGCAGGCTGTGGATGGCCGTGTTGATGGTGCCGATGACCAGCTCGCCGCCCGCCGCCTCGCTGCCCACCAGCGCCTTGATGTCGCTCACCTCCCGCAGCAGCGTGCGCGCCCGCTGCACCAGCCGGTGGCCGGCCTCGGTGGGCTGCACGGTGCGGCCGGCGCGCGCGAGCAGCGGCGCGTTGAGCTCGCGCTCCAGCGCGCGGATCTGCTGCGCCACCGCGCCAGGCGTGAGGTCGAGCCGGCGCGCGGCCTCGGACATCGAGCCCGACTCCACCACCAGAAGAAAGCTTTGCAGGTAGGCCGTTTCCATGAAGATAGATTTTCTGCGATGTGATCGCAGTGAACAGCTGTTTTTCTCTTCTCATGAACTGCCGACACTGCCCTCATGAGAAGCAAACTCTTCGTTCCCGGCACCCGCCCCGAACTGTTCGCCAAGGCGCTCGCCGGCGCGGCGGACGCCATCAGCCTCGACCTGGAAGACGCGGTGTCCGAGCCGCGCAAGGACGAGGCGCGCGAGACGGTGCGCCAGTTCCTCGAAGGCGGCGACGCGGCTTCGTCGCGCAAGACGCTGATCGTTCGCGTCAACGCCATGGACACGCCGCACTTCGAACGCGACGTTGCGGCGGTGGCGCGCACCGGCGTGCAGCTCATCAACCTGCCCAAGCCGCAGAGCCCCGCGCATGTGCGTGCAGCCGCCGAAGCCATCGAGCGCGCGGAGCGGGCCAACGGCGTGCAGGCGCCCATCGGCCTGCTGCTGAACATCGAGACGCCCGCCGCCCTGCGCATGGCCGCCGAGCTCGCGCTGGCGCATCCGCGCGTGGCGGGTCTGCAGCTCGGGCTGGGCGACTTGTTCGAGCCGCTGGGCATCGCCCGGCGGGAGCCTTCCGCGATCCGCCAGGCGATGTTCGCGGTGCGCCTCGCCGCCGGCGAGGCGGGCCTGTACGCCTACGACAGCGCCTTCGCCGACATCCGCGACGCCGAGGGCTTCCGCGCCGAGGCGATGCTGGCGCGCGACCTGGGCTTTCTGGGCAAGACCTGCATCCACCCGAGCCAGATCGCCATCGCCAACGAGGTGTTCCGCCCGACCGACGAGGAGATCGCGCATGCCCGCAAGGTGGTCGAGGCGGCGCGCGAAGCCGACGCCAAGGGCGTCGGAGCCTACGTCGTGGACGGAAAGATGATCGACATCCCCTTCGTGATCCGCGCGCGCGCCATCGTCGAGAGCGCGCGCAGCCTCGGCTTGATACCAGGCTGACCCTGCTTCTCATCCATAAGAAAACCGGAGACAAGACAAATGCGCATTCCCTCGTTCCTTCGCCCGCGCGCGCTCGCCGCGGCCTCGGCCATCGCGCTTGCTGCGCTGGGCGGCACCGCGCTCGCGCAGGCCGCTTACCCTTCCAGGCCCATCACCATCGTCGTGCCCTACCCGGCCGGCGGCTCGAACGACACCTTCGCGCGGCAGGTGGCCAAAGAGCTGGGCGACCAGCTCAAGCAGCCGGTCATCATCGACAACCGCCCGGGTGCCAGCGGCAACACCGGCACGGGCCAGGTGGCCAAGGCGGCGCCCGACGGCTACACGCTGGTGGCGGTGTCGTCGAGCATGACGACCAACGCGGCGGTGCAGTCGAAGCTGCCCTTCGACCCGGTCAAGGGCCTCGCGCCGGTGGCGATGTTCGCCAAGGGGCCGTTCATCGTCGCCGTCAACAACGAGTTCCCGGCAAAGACGCCAGCCGAGCTGATCGCCGCCATCAAGGCGAAGCCCGGCCAGTACAACTACGCGTCGTCAGGCTCGGGCAGCGTCAACCAGTTCGGCACCGAGCTGCTCAAGGCCAAGGTGGGCGACCTGCAGATCGCGCACATTCCGTACAAGGGCATGGGCCCGGCCGTGACCGACCTGATCGGCAACCAGACGCAGCTGCTGATTTCCAGCGGCCCTTCGCTGCTGCCGATGGTGCGTGCCGGCAAGCTGCGCGCGGTCGGCATCACCAGCCTGAAGACCAGCCCTGTGGCGCCGGACCTCACGCCGATGTCCACGGCCGTGCCCGGCTACGAGTTCGAGCTCTGGTGGGGCCTGCTGGCCCCGGCCGGCACGCCGGGCGACGTGGTCTCGAAGCTGAACGCGGCCGTCAACCAGATCCTGGGCCGGCCCGAGATCACGGCCAACTTCCTGCGCGAAGGCGCCATCGCCACGCCACTCACGCCGGCGCAGTTCGGCAGCGTCATCGCAGAGGACGTGGAGCGCTGGAAGAAGCTGGCAAAGCAACAGAACATCACCGCAGACTGAGCAAGGAAAGAGAAAGCCCATGAGCCATACCGCCCCCGAGGACACGCGCCTGCCCGAGCGCCAGGGCCCCGCCGGGCCGCTGAGCGGCCTGCGCGTGCTCGACCTGAGCGCCTACATCGCGGGCCCGTACGGCTGCTCGCTGCTGGCCGACCAGGGCGCGGAAGTCATCAAGATCGAGCCGCCCGCCGGCGACAACCTGCGCAAGTACCCTTCGACGCTGGAGGCCGAGAGCCGAGCCTTCATCGGCGTCAACCGCAGCAAGCTGGGCGCGGTGCTCGACCTGAAGAAGCCCGAAGACCTGGCATCGCTGATGGAACTGGTGCGCGGCGCCGACGTGCTGGTGCACAACTTCAGGCCCAGCGTGCCGCCGCGGCTGGGCATCGCCTACGAGCAGCTGAAGGCAGTGAATCCGCGGCTCATCTACTGCGCCGTCACCGGCTACGGCGAGACCGGCCCGCTGCGCGAGAAGGCCGGCTACGACCAGGTGCTGCAGACCATGACCGGCATGTGCGCGCTGCAGGGCAAGCGCGGCGAACCGCCCGAAATCATCTACGGCTCGGTTGTCGACTACTACGCGGCCGCGCTGGTGGCCGCGGGCGTCGCCTCGGCGCTGTACGAGCGCGAGAAGAGCGGCGAAGGCCAGTTCGTGGGCGTCTCGCTGCTGCGCTCGGCGCTCACGATGCAGTCCGCGCGCATGGTGTGGGCCGAGGGCGAGCCGAAGGACGTGGGGCGCGACATGCGCTCCGGCGGCATCACCGGCATCCATCCGACGCGCGAGGGGCACATCTACATCTCTGCCAACACGCCGCACTTCTGGCAGGCGCTGTGCGCCAAGGCCGGCCTGCCTGAACTCGCGGCCGACGAGCGCTACGACTCGGTGCGCAAGCGCGCCCAGCACGCGGCCGAGATCGTGCCGAAGCTGCGCGCCGCGCTGGCCGCGCGAAGCGCGCTCGAATGGGAAGAGATCTTCGGCGAGGAAGTGCCCTGCTCCGCCGCACGCACCGTGGAAGACATGTTCGACAACGAGCAGGTGCTGGCCGAGGACATGGTCGCGAACTTCCCGCACCCCACGCTGGGCTCGTACCGGGGCTTCACCCGCCCGGTGCGCTTCGGGCGCACGCCCGGCCCCGAGCCCTTCGCCGCGCCGACGCTGGGGCAGCACACGGCCGCCGTCCTGGCCAGGCGACGCGCGGACGACTGAGCCATGCCCGACGAGATCGCCGTGCCCCACAGCGCCGGCACGCGCAAGCCGGCCATCGCGGCGCCCGAGGGCGCATGCGACGCGCACATCCACGTGTACGACCGGCGCTTTCCGATGCACGGCTCGCCCGATGCGATGCTCGACCACGCCACCGCCGGCGACTACCGCCTGCTGCAGCAGCGCACGGGCACGCAGCGCACGGTGATCGTGCAGCCGCGCGCCCACGGCACCGACAACAGCGTGACGCTCGCGGCCATCCAGGCGCTGGGCGCGCACCGCACGCGCGGCGTGGCGGTGGTGCGGCCCGAGGTGCGCGATGCCGAGCTGGAGCAGCTGCACGAGGGCGGCATCCGGGGCATCCGCTTCACGCTGTACACGTCGACGAACGCGGCGACGGACTTCTCCATGGTCGAGCCGCTCGCGCAGCGGGTGCACGCACTGGGCTGGCATGTGCAGCTGCACTGGAGCGCCGACCAGATCGCGGCGCACGGGGCACTGCTCGATCGCCTGCCCTGCACGATGGTCTTCGACCATCTCGCGCGGCTGCCGCAGCCGGGCGCGCTGGCGCATCCCGCATACGGCGTGGTGAGCCGGCTGCTCGACGAGGGCCGCACCTGGATCAAGCTGTCCGGCGCGTACCTCGATTCCAGGCTCGGCGCCGAAGGCGGCTATGCCGACACCGTCGACGTCGCCCGTACCTGGGCGAGGCAGGCACCCGAGCGCGTGGTGTGGGGCAGCGACTGGCCCCATCCGACCGAGCGCACGGCCAAGCCCGACGACGCGCAGCTCTTCGACCTGCTGGGCCAGTGGGTGCCCGGCGAGGCCGCGCGCCGCCGCGTGCTGGTCGACAACCCCGCGCGGCTCTACGACTTTTCCTGAACCAGAAGACTCCCGAGACATCGACATGCAAAAGCGTCTACTGAAATCCATCGCCGCGCTGGCCGCCTGCGCCGCTCCCCTGCTGGGCTGGGCCGCCTGGCCCGACAAGCCGATCCGCATGGTGGTGCCCTACGCGGCGGGCGGCGGCGCCGACAACACGGCACGCATCGTCGCCCAGCAGATGAGCGCCGCGCTGGGCCAGCAGATCGTGATCGACAACAAGCCGGGCGCGGGCGGCGTGATCGGCGCCGACAACGTGGCCAAGGCCGCGGCCGACGGCTACACCGTGCTGTACGACGCTTCGGCGTTCTCGGTGAACCCGTCGCTGCGCAAACTGCCCTTCGACGCGGCGAAGGACTTCATTCCCGTTTCGCTGGTGGCCACGGCGCCGCAGATCCTCGTCGTGCCTGCTACCGCGCCTTACAAGACAGTGCAGGAGTTCATCGACTACGCGCGCAAGAACCCGGGCAAGCTGAGCTTCGCCTCCGCCGGCGGCGGCACCGGCTCGCACCTGGCGGGCGAGGCGCTGAACGAGCAGGCCAGGATCAACCTGATGCACGTGCCCTACAAGGGCGGCGCGCCGGCGCTGACCGACGTGATGGGCGAGCAGGTGTCTGCCTACTTCGGCAACGTGGCCTCGACGCTGGGCTACGTGAAGAGCGGCAAGCTGCGCGCACTGGGCGTGAGCTCCGGCAAGCGCGTGCCGGGGCTGCCCGATGTGCCGACGCTGGCCGAGTCGGGCCTGCCGGGCTACAACGTGGTCGAGTGGAACGGCGTGTTCCTGCCCAAGGGCACGCCGGCCGAGATCGTGCAGAAGCTGGGCAAGGCGGTGCAGGCCGCCGTCGACGACCCGGCCGTTCGGCAGAAGCTGCTGCAGCTGGGCCTGGAGCCGGCCGGCACCACGCCGGAGGCCTTCGCGAAGTTCGTGAAGGATGAGACCGGCAGGGTGAGCGCGCTGGTTCGCGCACGCAACATCAGGGTCGATTGACCCTCGCGCCCGGCGGGGCGTGAAACGTAGTGTGGGGCCAGCGCCCCGCAGATACAGAGGAATACGCAATCCGCTGCGCGCGCAGGCGGCCCGGCGAAGAATCGGCTCCGTTCACAGACGAACGTCCGTCACTCTTCCGAAGGAACCGCCATGCGCTTTCGCTCTTCCGCCCTCTATTTCGCAGTCGCCATCGCCGCCTCGGCGGCCGCGCTCACGCTGACCTTTGCGGCACCCTCGCCCTTCGGCGGCGACATTCCCGCCAGCGAGGCGGGGGCAGCGCCCGAGTTCCAGAACATCGACAACTGGCTCAACTCGCAGCCGCTCAAGCTGAGCGAGCTGCGCGGCAAGGTGGTGCTGGTCGACTTCTGGACCTACACCTGCATCAACTGCCTGAACCACCTTCCCTACGTGAAGGACTGGAACCAGAAGTACAAGGACAAGGGCCTGGTGGTGGTCGGCGTGCACACGCCGGAGTTCGCGTTCGAGAAGTCGACGAAGAACGTGAAGGACGCCATCGAGCGCCTGCAGATCAAGCACGCGGTTGCGCAGGACAACGGCTACGGCACCTGGAAGGCCTTCAGGAACCAGTACTGGCCTGCCGTGTACCTGATCGACAAGCAGGGCAAGATCGTCTACTCGCACTTCGGCGAGGGCAGCTACGCGACTACCGAGAAGAAGATCCAGGCGCTGCTGGCCGAGCCTGCGCCCACCACTGCTCCTGCAGGAACCTGAAGCCGCACGGAGCAGCAAACATGAAGAAGCTCTGGCTCGCCCTGCTCTTCTTCGCGGGCGGCGTCGCATATGAAGTACGCAATCCGGTGAGTTGCCAGTGCATCTCGTCCAAGCGGGAAGACAGCTCGCGCAAGCCGTCGAAGTGAAGTTGCTGCAGCCCTACTTCGCCGGATGATCCCGGCGGTAGAGCTCCCACTCCTCGGTCTGCCCGCCATCCGGAAGCTCGCAGATGCCGTACTGGCCCTTGTCGTTCGACCTCATGAGCGTCTTGCCCCCGAGGCTCTTGCAATAGACGGAAGCCGGATTCGCCATGCCGACCGGCGACGGCAAGGGCCGCGGTGGCTCTGGCTGGGCGCATGCCGTGACCAGGAGAAGCGGAAGAAGCGCGCCCGCCGGGAGGAACAGTGGCTTGATCATTTCGCGAGTGTAGGCCCGCGCCAGCGGCCTCAGTCCAGGGCGTCCACCGTCGAAGAAAAGACGTAGCCCTCGCTGCGCACCGTCTTGATGTAGCGCGGCTCGCGGGCGTCGTCGCGCAGGCGCTGGCGCAGGCGGCTCACCAGCAGGTCGATGGAGCGCTCGAAGAGTTCGGCCTCGCGGCCCTGGGTGAGGCTCAGCAGCTGGTCGCGGCTCAGCACTTTCTGGGGATGCTCGAGAAACACCATCAGCAGCCGGTACTCCGCGCCGCTGAGCGCCACCATCACGCCGCTGTCGTCGATCAGGTTGCGCGCGGTGGTGTCGACCTGCCAGTCGCCGAAGGCCAGCTTCGAGGCCGACTCGGTGGAGCGCATGTTCGGCGGCAGCATGCGCGTGCGGCGCAGCACCGAGCGGATGCGCGCCAGCAGCTCGCGCGCGGAGAAGGGCTTGGACAGATAGTCGTCGGCGCCCATCTCCAGCCCGAGGATGCGGTCGGCCTCCTCGCTGCGGGCGGTGAGCATGAGGATGGGAGTGGCCTTGTACTTGCTCGTGCGCAGATCGCGGCACAGCGTGAGGCCGTCTTCGCCCGGCAGCATCAGGTCGAGGATGATGAGATCGAAGGGCCCCGACTCCTCCAGCGCCGCGCGCATGTGCCGCCCCGTGGGTACCGTCACCACGCGCAGGCCGTTCTTGACCAGGTAGGTGGAGAGCAGTTCGCGGATTTCCCGGTCGTCGTCGACGATGAGGATGTGGTCGGAGGTCTTGGCAATGTTCATGGCAGTGCGGTGATGCGCCCGCAGGGCGGCGGGCAGGTGCAATGTAGCCCGGCCGGGCGCCGGATCGGGCGGTTTTGTATTCCCGTGTATCCCGCTGGCCGGAGGGCCACACTATGTTGCTCGGCGGGCCCGGTGGCTGCGGGCCCGGGACGGCGGGTAATGTTGTATGTCAGGCCGCGCTGCCCAACACACTGGAATACAAAGCGCCGCGCCAGGAGGCGGGACCGGGTCTATAAACCTGCCCATGCCTACATCCGCCGCCAGCCTTCCCGCCGACATCGCCCCGGCCTCCCCCGCCACGGGCCTGCGCCGACTGCTGCCGCGCTCGCTGTTCTCGCGCGTGACGCTGATCATCGTCGTCGGGCTGGCCATCGCGCAGTTGCTGACCTTCATGGCCATCGGCTACGAGCGCGGCATCGCGATGCGCGAGCTGATGATGATCGGCATCGAGCGCGACATCGCCAGCTCGGTCGCCATCCTCGACCGGCTGCCGGCCGACGAGCGCGAAGGCTGGCTGGCGCGGCTGGAGCGGCGCAACTACCACTTCGTGCTCGGCGGGAACGCGGAGGGCAAGGCGCCCGACACGGCCTCGTCGCAGCAGTTCGCGACCGCCATCGCCGATGCGATGCGCCCCTTCGAGATCGTGAAGATCGGGCAGGTGAGCAACCCGCCGCAGGGCCTGCAGATCCAGGTGCGGCTGTCCGACGGTTCCTCTGTGGTGGTGCATGCGCGGCGCGTGGACATGCCGGTGTCGAGCTGGGTGATGTGGCTGCTGTGGGCGCAGCTGCTGGTGCTGGCGGTGTGCGCCTGGTATGCGGTGCGGCTGGTCACGCGGCCGCTGGTGCAACTGGCCGACGCGGCCGACGAACTGGGCCCCGACCTGAAGGGCCGGCAGCTGGCCGAGGAAGGACCGACCGAGGTGCGGCACGCGGCGCGCGCCTTCAACGCGATGCAAAAGCGCATCGCCGGCTACATGGCCGAGCGGGTGGAGATACTCGCGGCCATCTCGCACGACTTGCAGACGCCCATCACCCGCATGCGGCTGCGCACCGACCTGATGGACGACGGCCATGACCGCGACAAGTTCCGCCAGGACCTGGACGCCATGCACGCCCTGGTGCGCGAGGGCGTGACCTACGCGCGCACCCTGCACGGCGCCACCGAGCCACCGCGCCGCATCGACGCCAACGCGCTGTTCGAGAGCATGGTGGCCGACTACGAGGACTCGGGCGAGCAGGTGCTGCTCGAAGGCCGCGTGGGCGAGCCCATGGTGACGCGGCCGAACGCGCTGCGGCGCATCCTGACGAACCTGATCGACAACGCGCTGAAGTTCGGCACCGACGTGCGGCTGCAGGTGCATGCCGGTGCCGATGCCGGCGGCCATCGGCTGACGCTGGTCGTGATCGACAACGGCCCCGGCATTCCGCCCGACCAGCTGGAGCACGTGCTCAAGCCCTTCTACCGCGTGGAGGGTTCGCGCAACCGCAACACCGGCGGCACCGGCCTGGGCCTGGCCATCGCCCAGCAGCTGGCGACGGCGATGGGCGCGGAGCTCACGCTGCGCAACCGGGACGAAGGCGGGCTCGAAGCCCGGCTGACCATGAACACCAACGCGGCCGCGCCACCGGACTGAGCCGCGCGGCGACAGCCATAGCCCTCACCAACCGACGAAGAAGCGGCTCGCACGGCGAGACCGCGAAGGCCCCTGCTCGGCCCCAACTTTCCTTTTCAGCCATTCATAGCCAACATTCACCGACAGGAATCCGACCATGTTCCTCCTCATCGTTGCCTACCTCGGTGGCGTGCTCACCATCCTGAGCCCGTGCATCCTGCCCGTGCTTCCCTTCGTGTTCGCGCGCGCCGACCGGCCTTTCCGCTCGCACGGCCTGCCGATGCTGCTGGGCATGGCGCTGGCGTTCTCGGCCGTCGCCACGCTCGCGGCCGTGGGCGGCGGCTGGGTCGTTGCGCTCAACGAATACGGGCGGTACGCGGCGATCGCCCTGCTGGCGCTGTTCGGCGTGACGCTGCTGTTTCCTTCGGTGGCCGACCGCCTGACCCGGCCGCTGGTCGCGCTGGGATTGCGGCTGTCCGGACCGGCGGCGGATGCGAAGGCGTCGGTGTTCTCGCCGCTGCTGCTGGGCATCGGCACCGGCTTTCTGTGGGCGCCCTGCGCGGGGCCGATCCTCGGGCTGATCCTGACGGGTGCCGCGCTCAACGGCGCGAGTGTCGGCACTTCGCTGCTCTTGCTGGCCTATGCGGCGGGCGCGTGCACCTCGCTTGCGGCTGCGTTGCTCTTCGGCGGGCGGGTGTTCTCGGCGATGAAGGGGTCGCTGCACGCGGGCGAATGGGCGCGCCGCGTGGCCGGCGTGGCAGTGCTCGCCGGTGTTGCGGCCATCGCGTCGGGGCTGGACACGGGGCTGCTCGCCCAGCTCTCGATCGGCACGACCTCGGCCCTGGAGAAGGCGCTGGTGGAGAAGATCGACATGCCCGCGCCGTCGCAGCAGCCTCCGGCAGTGCCTCAGACATCCGTCGACCGCGGCGGCCTGATGCCGACGTCGACGCAGCCCGAGCCGAGGAAACCTGCGCTGTCGTTGCCCGATGAAGGCCGGCTACCCTCGCTCGGTGGCGCCACCGAGTGGATCAACTCGGCGCCGCTCACCCCCGAGAGCCTTCGCGGCAAGGTGGTGCTGGTCGACTTCTGGACCTACTCCTGCATCAACTGCCTGCGCACCCTGCCCTACGTTCGCGCGTGGGCCGAGAAGTACAAGGACGCCGGGCTGGTGGTGATCGGCGTGCACACGCCGGAATTCGCGTTCGAGAAGCAGCCGGTCAACGTGCGCCGCGCGACGAAGGATCTTGGCATCGGATTCCCTGTGGCCGTCGACAGCAGCTACGCGATCTGGCGCGCCTTCGGCAACCAGTACTGGCCGGCCTTCTATCTGGTGGACGCGCAGGGGCGCATCCGGCATCACCAGTTCGGCGAGGGCCAGTATGCGAAGTCGGAGCAGGCCATTCAGCAGCTGCTGACGGAAGCCGGTCGGCCCGTTGCGTCGGCCGGGCTTGTCTCGCCAGAGGGCAAGGGCACGCAGGCCGCGGCGGCCGCGGAGCCGGCCCTGTCCGGCGAGACCTACCTGGGCTACGAGCAGGCGCGCAACTTCGCCTCGCCCGGCGGCATTTCGAACGACCGCGCTCGGGTCTATTCCGGTGTGTCCGCCCTGCGCACCAACCAGTGGACGCTGGCCGGCGAATGGAAGGTGGAAGGCGAGCGTGCGGTGCTGGCGCAGCCCAACGGCCGCATCGCCTATCGCTTCCATGCGCGCGACCTGCACCTGGTGCTCGGCCCTTCGGCCGACGGAAAGCCGGTGCGCTTCAGGGTGCTGATCGACGGTGCGCCGCCGCTCGCGGACCATGGCACCGACATCGATGCGCAGGGCAACGGCGTCATCGATGGGCAGCGGCTCTATCAGCTGGTGCGCCAGACGGCCAACGACAAGGACCGGCTGTTCGAGATCGAGTTTCTGGACGCGGGCGCGCAGGCCTACGCGTTCACCTTCGGCTGATCGGCGGTGACCTACAGATGCTTGGCGACAAGCACCACAGCTCCGGCGACGGAGATCGCGCCGCCGACGAGTTTTCTGAAAGCTTTCATGGCGTGCTCCTTGTGGGGGGATGACGCGTCATGGTGCCGCAGAAGGAGCGCTTCGTGGGTTGGCAATCCTCATCTGCGAGATAGCCAACCCCAACCTGCGCCCGGCGGCACGGTGGATCAGCCCGACCTTGCCAAGCTCGCCGACACATCCAGGGATGCGAGCCTCTCCCGAGCGAACTGGCTGGCCCGCAGCCGCACGCGCTGCAGCGCGGCTTCCAGCGTCGGCTGCTGCATGAAGACCAGCACGCCGTACTTGAGCCCGCGCAGGTTCAGCTCGGCGACGCCCGCATAACGGCCGCTGGTGGTGCGCTTGATGTCGATACGGCTGGACCAGCCATCGGGCAGGTCGACGAGGAGTTGCAGTTGCTGTGCGGGATTCATGTTGGGCGCCGAGGATAGGCGCGAAGGTAAAGCAACCAAAGGAACTAATTCCGGGGTGCTCGCATTTCTTCGAGATCACTGCACGAGAACCCCGAAATGGGTCATTCATCCTCGATGTCTCCCAGATTGGCCGCGATCATCGCCTTGCCCGCTGCCCTCCGGCGGGCTCCTCCCTCCGACCCCATGCGAGAACGGGGTCCTTCAGCTCACCTCTGGGTGAGCTTTTTTTTGGGCGCTGCAACCGCGACCACAAAGAAAAACGGCTTACGCCTTTTGAGCGTAAGCCGTTGTTCCATCTACTGACTTTGGTCGGTGTGAAAGGATTCGAACCTTCGACCCCTTGCACCCCATGCAAGTGCGCTACCAGGCTGCGCCACACACCGAAGCTCTCGATTATAGCCTTGGAAATTCAGCGTCCAACGGTAAGCAGCTCACGAATTTCAAAGAGTTCGCGCCGAAGGTGCAACAACTGCGACAGATCGGCCGTTCGCACCGTTGCCGACGCGGGCGAATCCTCGACGACGGCGGCGTCGAATTCCTCCTGGTCGATCTCGATGGCCTCCACACCTTCGAGCGGCACTTCGCCTGCCTTGCGGCGGTCGCGCTCGCCCTGCACGAGTTCCTGCAGCTTGTTGCGCGCGCCGCTGATCGTGAAGCCCTGGTCGTAGAGCAGATCGCGGATGCGGCGGATCATGAGCACCTCGTGGTGCTGGTAGTAGCGGCGGTTGCCGCGCCGTTTCATGGGCCGCAGCTGCGTGAACTCCTGCTCCCAATAACGCAGCACGTGCGGTTTGACGCCGCACAGCTCGCCGACCTCACCGATGGTGAAGTAGCGTTTGACGGGAATCGGAGGGAGCGTTTTCTCCATTGAAATCAAGACTGTGCGCGGGAAACCTGAGAGATTACTCTACGCGGCCGCGCAGCACCAAGCACTTATTCGGCGCCGAGGCTCCACTCGACTTCGGAGGTATTGCTTTGGTCAATGCTTCCGTGAATCTGTTCCTTGAGCTTGGCGCTCGCATGGAACGTCGCGACGCGGCGCTCGCCGATCGGAATGGCTTCGCCGGTGCGCGGATTGCGCCCGGGGCGAGGCGCCTTCACGCGGATCTGGAAGTTGCCGAAGCCCGAGATCTTCACGTCCGTGCCTTCGATCAGGCTGTTGGCCACGAGCTCGAAGAACGCCTCGACCATGTCCTTGGATTCACGCTTGTTCAGGCCGATCTGCTCGAACAGCAGGTCGGCGAGATGCGCCTTGGTGAGCGCAGGCGTTTCGAGAGCCTCGAGCGTGAATTCGGCAGCGTTCATTCTCATCATCCCCTCAAGCGGCCGCCGAGCCTGGCGCCCAGTTGTTCGACGATTGCGCGGACAGCGGGCTCGACCTGCTCGTCCGTCAGCGTGGCGCTGTCGCTCTGGAAGCTCAGGCGCACAGCCATGCTCTTTTCGCCCTGTGCCAGCGCGCCGGGCGCGGCCACCGCGCCGTCGCGCAGCGGCTGCGGACGGTAGATGTCGAACAGCGTCGCATCGCGCAGCAGACCCTGGGCCGCTGCGGCAGAACGGATGGTCTGCATCAGCGCGTCGTGCGTGACGGCCTCGGCCACCACCACGGCGATGTCGCGCTCGACGGCCTGGTGCTTGGGCACCGGCTGCGCCACCGGCACGAGACGCGCCGTGACTGCGTCGAGGTCGAGTTCGAACAGCACGGGCGCCTGCGCGAAGTCCCACTTCTGGCGCCAGCGCGGATGCAGTTCGCCGACGAAGCCGATGGCCTTGCCGTCGACCAGCACGCGCGCCGAGCGGCCCGGATGCAGCGCCGGATGCTCGGCCGCTTCGAAAACCGGCTGCAAGGGCGCGAGCAGCGCCTCGACGTCGCCCTTCACGTCGTAGAAGTCGATGCGCTGCGGCTTGCCATCCCAGCGCGACTCGTCGGCGTCGCCCCATGCAAGGCCAGCCACGCGCATCGGCTGGTTCACGCCGCGCACGGTGCTGTCGGTCGTGACGACACTGTCGTCGCGCATGAACACGCGGCCCAACTCGAACACACGCACGCGCGGCGCCTTGCGGTCGAGGTTGAACTTGAGCACCTGCAGCAGCGAGCCCATCAGCGAAGAGCGCATCACGCTCATCTGGCTGGCGATGGGATTCAGCAGCTTCACGGGATTGGCGTTGCCCGCCAGGTCCTGCTCCCAGTGCGCTTCGACGAAGCTGAAATTGATGGTTTCCTGATAGCCCAGCGCGGCGATGCTGCGGCGAACCGCGAAGCGGCTGCGCTGCGCCTCGGGCCGCACGCGGGCGGTGATGGGCGCGAGCGGCGCCGTGGTCGGCAGGTTATTGAAGCCGATCAGTCGGGCGACCTCCTCGATCAGGTCTTCTTCGATCAGCAGGTCGAAGCGATGCGGCGGCGGCGTCACGGTCAGCGTGCCCTCGCCCTCGGTGATCGCGAAGCCGAGGCGGTTCAGCGCCTCGGCGCACTGCGCCTGCGTCAGCGGCATGCCGATCACGCGGGCTGCGCGCGCAACACGCAGCGTGACGGGCACGGCCTCGGGCACGCTCAGCGTCTGGTCGTCCATGCGGCCGGCCTGGCCGCCGCAGATTTCGGCGACCAGCTGCGTGATGCGCTCGATGATCTGGACGGTGCGGCTCGGGTCGACGCCGCGCTCGTAGCGGTGGCCCGCATCGGTCGAGAAGTTGAAGCGGCGCGAACGGCCCTGCACGGCCTCGGGCCACCAGAAGGCGGCTTCGACGTAGATGTTGCGCGTGTCGTCGGACACCGAAGTGGCGTCGCCGCCCATGATGCCGGCGAGCGACTCGACCTCGCGGTCGTCGGCGATCACGCCGACCTTGTCGTCCACGGTGATCGTGTTGCCATTGAGCAGCTTGAGCTGCTCGCCCGCCTTGCCCCAGCGCACCGTGAGGCCGCCGTGGATCTTGTCGAGGTCGAAGATGTGGCTGGGCTGGCCGTACTCGAACATCACGTAGTTCGAGATGTCGACCAGAGGAGTGACGCTGCGCTGGCCGCAGCGCGCGAGGCGCTCGACCATCCAGGCGGGCGTCGCGACCTTGGTGTCCACGCCGCGCATGATGCGGCCCGAGAAACGGCCACAGAGTTCGGGCGCCTCGACCTTCACCGGCAGCACATCGGCGAACGAAGTGGCGACCGGCGCAATGGCGGGCGTCTTGAGCGGCGCGCCGGTGAGCGCGGCCAGCTCGCGCGCCACGCCGTAGACGCTCAGGCCGTGCGCCAGGTTGGGCGTGAGCTTCAGCGTGAGCAGCATGTCGTCGAGCTTGAGCACGTCGCGCACGTCGGCGCCGATGGGCGCGTCGGCATCGAGCTCGAGCAGGCCGCCGTGGTCTTCGCTCAGCTGCAGTTCGCGCGCCGAGCACAGCATGCCCTGGCTTTCAACACCGCGCAGCTTGCCGAGCTTGATGAGGAAGGGCTTGCCGTCCTCGCCCGGCGGCAGTTCGGCGCCGACGAGCGCGCACGGCACCTTGATGCCGACGCGCGCATTGGGCGCGCCGCACACGATGTTCAGCAGAGCGCCCTGCCCCGCGTCGACCTGGCACACGCGCAGGCGATCGGCGTTCGGGTGCTGCACCGCTTCCTTGATTTCGCCGACCACGATGCGCGTGAAAGGCGGCGCCACCGGTCGGCGCTCTTCGACCTCGAAGCCGCCCATGGTGAGCGTTTCGGCCAGTGCGGCGCTGTCGATGGGCGGGTTGCAGAACTCGCGCAGCCAGGATTCCGGGAATTGCATCTCTTCGATCTCGATCTGGTTTTTCTGTGATGGGGTGCTGCTTACTGGAACTGCGAGAGAAAACGCAGGTCGCCGTCGAAGAAGAGGCGCAGGTCGTTCACGCCGTAGCGCAGCATCGTGAGCCGGTCGGGGCCCATGCCGAAGGCGAAGCCGATGTAGCGCTCGGGGTCGAGACCCATGTTGCGCACCACGTTCGGATGCACCTGGCCCGAGCCCGACACTTCGAGCCAGCGGCCGGCCAGCGGGCCGCTCGCGAACTGGATGTCGATCTCGGCGCTCGGCTCGGTGAACGGGAAGAAGCTCGGGCGGAAGCGCAACACGAGGTCGTCGCGCTCGAAGAAGGTGCGGCAGAAGTCGGTGAAGACGACCTTCAGGTCCTTGAAGCTCACGTTCTCGCCGAGCCACAGGCCTTCGCACTGGTGGAACATGGGCGAGTGGGTGGCGTCGCTGTCGACGCGGTAGGTGCGGCCCGGCGCGATCACGCGGATCTCGGGCGCCTTCACGGTGCCGGTGGTGTCGGCCGCGGCAGCCGCGAACTCGGCGGCGTATTTCTTGATGTGCTGGTGGGCGTAGCGCACCTGCATCGGGCTGGTGTGCGGACGCAGGTTGTAGGGGATGCCGTCGTCGCCATTCAGGTCGACGTAGAAGGTGTCCTGCATCGAGCGCGCAGGATGGTTCGGCGGGTTGTTGAGCGAGGTGAAGCTGTGCCAGTCGCTCTCGATCTCTGGGCCATCGGCCACGTCGAAGCCCATGCTCGAGAAGATTTCTTCGATGCGCTCCAGGGTACGGCTCACGGGATGCAGCCCGCCGGAAATGCGGCGGCGGCCGGGCAGGCTCACGTCGAGCGCCTCGGCACGCAGCTGCAGCGAGAGTTCATCATCGGCCAGTTGCTGGCGGCGCTCGGTCAGCGCGGCTTCGATGGCTTGCTTGCCGACGTTGATGGCTGCGCCACGGGACTTCTTCTCTTCGACACTCAGCGCGGCCATGCCCTTCATCAGCTCGGTGATGCGGCCCGACTTGCCGAGGAACTGGGCCTTGGCGTTTTCAAGCTCGGCGGG
This sequence comes from Variovorax sp. TLI9-5A, assembly GCF_056867935.1. Taxonomy (NCBI): domain Bacteria; kingdom Pseudomonadati; phylum Pseudomonadota; class Betaproteobacteria; order Burkholderiales; family Comamonadaceae; genus Variovorax; species Variovorax sp. TLI9-5A. The sequence continues at coordinate 4,433,226 of NZ_CP200310.1, forward strand.
CGTCTTCGCTTCGGCGAAGGCGGCACGTGCGGTGTCGACCAGGGAGTCCAACTCGTTCATAGCAACAAAAATCTTCGAGGGGAAATAAAAAAGAGCTGGAGCCTTTTCAAGCGCCAGCCCTTGAGCCGTGGGCGCAGGAAGCCGCCCGGAGGCAGCGCCCTGCTGTGCAGAATCAAGCAGCCAGCTTGGCCTTGACCTGCTCCACGATGCCGGCAAAAGCGGCCTTGTCGTGCACGGCGATGTCCGCAAGCATCTTGCGGTCGATCTCGATACCGGCCTTGCGGATGCCATTGGCGAACTGGCTGTAGGTCAGGCCCAGTTCACGCGAGGCGGCGTTGATACGCGCGATCCACAGCTGACGGAACACGCGCTTCTTGGTACGGCGGTCACGGTAGGCGTATTGGCCTGCCTTCATCACCGCCTGTTTGGCGACGCGGAAGACATTGCCGCGGCGACCGCGGAAACCCTTGGCGAGTGCGAGAACTTTCTTGTGGCGGGCGCGAGCCGTTACACCACGTTTGACGCGAGGCATGTGTGTACTCCTTGTTCGTCTGAGTTAAATGCCACGACCGGGCAGCATGGCGGCGACAGAAACCATGTTGGTCTCATGCACTGCGACTGCACCACGCAGGTGACGCTTGTTCTTGGTGGTCTTCTTCGTCAGGATGTGACGCTTGAAGGCTTGACCGCGCTTGACGGTGCCACCGGGACGAACGCGGAAACGTTTTTTCGCGCTGCTCTTGGTCTTCATTTTGGGCATGTGAATGCTCCTTTAGTTTGTGCTCGTGAGGCGCCATGGATGCTCCACGGACTTGTTGGCCCCGAGACACTTCTTCATCCCGCCCCTGCCTGCATTTCTTTCGAAATGCGGGCAGAAGCGAAATCCCTTCAAAACCTCTCTACCGCGACTCCAGCCGTCGGCCCATCAGGCCGTGGCGGGCGCTGCTGCCGGAGCGGCACCGGCATCAGTTGCCGGCTTTTGTTGCCCCCCGCCACCGGGCTTCTTGCGACCCGGCGCGATCATCATGATCATCTGCCGGCCTTCGAGCTTCGGAAACTGCTCGACGAGAATCGTGTCGCCCAGCTCGTCGCGAATGCGCTGCAGCAGGGCCAGGCCGAGTTCCTGGTGCGTGATCTCGCGGCCGCGGAAGCGCAGCGTGATCTTGCACTTGTCACCCTCATCAAGAAAGCGCCGGATGTTGCGCATCTTGATGTTGTAGTCGCCATCGTCGGTACCGGGCCGGAACTTGATTTCCTTGACCTCGATGACCTTTTGCTTCGACTTCGCCTCGGCTGCCTTCTTCTGCTCGTGGTACTTGAATTTGCCGTACTCGATCAGGCGGCACACGGGCGGGTTGGCCGCCGCGACGACCTCCACCAGATCCACGTCCTGCTCACCAGCAAGGCGTAGAGCCTCTGCAAGACTCACGACACCCAATTGCTCGTTATCCGGGCCGATCAGGCGGACTTCCGGGGCCATGATTTCCCGGTTCAGGCGGTGTTGGCGTTCCTCGCGGTGGCGGCGGTCGCGAAATGCAGTAGCGATGGTCAGAATCCTTCAAAATTTGCTACAAAATCTGTAGCGAACGCCGCTCAGCCCTCGCGGACAAGCGGCACGATTTGGCAGGGAAACATATCGGGTGTTCCGAGGACAAATCAACGCTTGTCGGCAACATCCTGGACGAGCCGTTGCACGAACGATTCGAGGGACATTGCACCGAGGTCTTGATTGCCCCGGGCGCGCACTGCGACGGCACCTGCTTCCTTTTCCTTGTCGCCTACGACAACGATGTAAGGGAGCTTTTGCAACGAATGCTTCCGTATTTTATACGTAATCTTTTCGTTGTGCAGGTCGAGCTGGACCCTAAGCCCTTGATTTTGCAGCGTTTTCGCAACTTGAGAGGCGTAATCGGCCTGCCCTTCGCTGATATTCAGCACCGCGACCTGCACTGGAGCGAGCCATGCAGGCAGTGCGCCGGAGTGGTGTTCGATCAGCATGCCGATGAAGCGCTCCAGGCTGCCGACGATCGCGCGATGCAGCATCACGGGGTGCGCGCGGCCGCTGGATTCCGTCACGTACTCGCCCCCAAGGCGCTCGGCCGTGTTGAAGTCGACCTGCATCGTGCCGCACTGCCACTGACGGCCGATGGCATCGCGCAGCGTGTATTCGATCTTCGGACCGTAGAAGGCTCCATCGCCCGGCGCGATCACGAAGTCGACGCCCGAGCGGCGCAGCGACTCCATCACCGCATGCTCGGCCTTGTCCCACAGTTCGTCGGAGCCGACGCGGTTCTCGGGCCGCGTCGCGACCTTGTAGAGGATGTCCGTGAAGCCGAAGTCGGCATAGACCTTCTGCAGCTGCGCCGTGTAGGCAATGCACTCGTCGAGAATCTGGTCTTCCGTGCAGAAGATGTGGCCGTCGTCCTGCGTGAAGCCGCGCACGCGCATGATGCCGTGCAGCGCGCCGCTGGGTTCGTTGCGGTGGCACTGGCCGAACTCGCCATAGCGCAGCGGCAAGTCACGGTAGCTTCGCAGGTCGCTCTTGAAGATGAGCACGTGGCCCGGACAGTTCATCGGCTTGAGCGCGTACTCGCGCTTTTCCGACTCCGTCGTGAACATGTTGTCGCGATAGTTCTGCCAGTGGCCCGTTTTCTCCCACAAGCTCTTGTCGAGGATCTGCGGCCCCTTCACTTCCCAGTAGCCCGTGTCGCGGTAGATGGCACGCATGTACTGCTCCACCGCCTGCCAGATCGCCCATCCCTTCGGATGCCAGAACACCACGCCCGGCGCCACTTCGTCGATGTGGAACAGGTCGAGTTCCTTGCCGAGCCGGCGGTGGTCGCGCTTCTCGGCTTCCTCGATGCGCTGGATGTACTGGTCGAGCTGCTTCTTGTCGGCCCAGGCCGTGCCATAGATGCGCTGCAGCTGCTCGTTCTTGGCATCGCCGCGCCAGTAGGCACCGGCCAGCTTCGTGAGCTTGAAGACCTTCAGGAAGCGCGTGTTCGGCACGTGCGGACCGCGGCACATGTCGACGTATTCCTGGTGGTAGTACAGGCCCATGGCCTGCTCGTCGGGCATGTCCTCGACCAGGCGCAGCTTGTAGTCCTCGCCGCGCGACTTGAAGACCTCGATGACCTCGGCGCGCGGCGTCATCTTCTTGATCACGTCGTAGTCCTGCGCGATCAGCTCGCGCATGCGCGCCTCGATGGCAGCCATGTCCTCGGGCGTGAACGGGCGCTCGTAGGCGATGTCGTAGTAGAAGCCCTCGTCGATCACGGGCCCGATCACCATCCTGGCCGTCGGGTAGAGCTGCTTCACCGCGTGGCCGACAAGGTGGGCCGTCGAGTGGCGGATGATCTCCAGGCCCTCTTCGTCCTTCGGCGTGATGATCTGCAGCCTGGCGTCATGGTCGATGACGTCGCTGGCATCGACGAGCCTGCCGTCGACCTTGCCGGCCACCGTCATCTTGGCCAGGCCGGGACCGATGGACTGGGCAACTTCGGCCACCGAGACCGGGCCAGGGAACTCGCGGCGCGAGTTGTCGGGGAGCGTGATCTGGATCATTTTGGGAAAACCTCGGGGAGAAAAACAAAAAAGCGCGGTGGATGACCGCGCTTTGCTTGGTTGTGTAGCTGGCGAAAACCAGCGAGCGCGGGCTACCGGCCTTTTCCTTCGGTGAAGAAAAAGCCGCTGAAACCTTGCCGGGTAGTTCGCGGTGTCATAACCAAGGTGCCTTTCTCGCTCTTGTTGGAGTGCAGAGTCGGCGATTCTAGCCGCTGACCGCTCAGGACGCGGGCGCGGCGTTCTTGAGCCCCAGCACCTCGATGGGCTCGATCGAGGGCGGCGCGGCAAAGAGTTCGGGAGCCTTCGCCATCAGCGCCTGAGCGATCGGGCCGCTCAGGTGGGCCTGGCGCCCGGCTTCGTTCTCGAACGCATCGAACACGCCGAAGGTGGTCGGCGACAGGCGCAGCGCAAACCAGATCGGCGTGGTCTTTTCGTCGCGCGCCATGGCCAGGCCCGCTTCGAGGAACTTCTCGACATCGCCTTCCTTGCCCGGCTTGGCTTCGAGGCGGGCGAACAGTGCGTACTTGATCATGGGTCAATCTCCTGAGTTGAACGGCGCGCGACATTGCGCGGCGTTGGCATGAACTCTAGGCCGCCTCCACCTCTGTAGCCATTGGCATTTTTGACATCTTTAATATCGTTATGGCCATGAAGCTCGACATACTCGCCCTGGACGGCGTGTTCGACACCGGCCTGTCCACGGTGCTCGACGTGTTCACCACTGCCAACGAACTCACGGCCATGCTGCAGCTCGACGTGGCGCCGTTCGAAGTCGTGGTGACGGGCGTCCGCAAGCGCGTGCGGACCTCTCAGGGCTTCGCTGTGCCGATTGCTCGCGCCCTCGACGCCGGCACGGCCGACTGGCTGATCGTTCCCGCACTGGGCTGCAAGATGCCCGAGACGCTGGAACCTGCTCTCGGCCGCCCCGACGTGCGCGACGCCTGCGCCGCACTGCGGGAGCGCTCGGACAGGAACGCCAACGTGGCCGCAGCCTGCATCGGCACCTTCGTGCTCGCCGAATCGGGCGCGCTCGACCGGCACAAGGCAACCACGACGTGGTGGCTCGCAACGCTGTTCCGCCAGCGCTACCCTGGCGTTCAGCTGGAAGACTCGCGCATGCTGGTCAGCTCAGGCCATCTGGTCACCGCTGGCGCGGCGCTGAGCCATGTCGACATGGCGCTGTGGATCGTTCGCCAGGCGAGCCCCGAACTCGCCACGCTGGTCGCACGCTACCTGATCGTCGATTCGCGCCCGTCGCAGTCGGCCTACGTGCTCTCCGACCACCTCTCGCACTCCGACCCGATGGTGGAGCGCTTCGAGCGCTGGGCGCGCGGCAGGCTGGCCGAGGGTTTCTCGCTCGACGAAGCGGCTCGGGCCGCGGGAACCAGCAAGCGAACACTGGCTCGCCGCATGCAGCAGGTGCTCGGCAAGAGCCCGCTCTCGTACGTGCAGGACCTGCGCGTCGAGCGCGCCGTGCACCTGCTCAAGACCAGCGACAAGAGCCTGGAACAGATCGCCGGCATGGTCGGCTACGCCGACGGTGTCACGCTGCGCACCCTGCTGCGCCAGCGCCTGGGTCGCGGCGTGCGCGAAGTGCGGCTCGAGGCCTGATCCCGCTGCGGCAGAAACAAAAAAGCCCGGCACGCGGCCGGGCTGAAAGTGACAGCGAAAACTGTCCGTCGGATCAGTGGAACTGTTCTTCCTCGGTCGAGCCCGACAGCGCCTTCACGCTGGACGAACCACCCTGGATCACGGTGGTCACGTCGTCGAAGTAACCCGCGCCCACTTCCTGCTGGTGCGACACGAAGGTGTAGCCCTTGTCGCGCGCTGCGAACTCGGGTTCCTGGACCATGTTCACGTAGTGCTTCATGCCTTCGCCGCGAGCGTATGCGTGGGCGAACTGGAAGGTGTTGAACCAGTTGACGTGGATGCCGGCCAGCGTGATGAACTGGTACTTGTAGCCCAGCGCCGACAGGTCTTCCTGGAACGAGGCGATCTGCTTGTCGTCGAGGTTCTTCTTCCAGTTGAAGGAAGGCGAGCAGTTGTACGACAGCAGCTTGCCCGGGCAGGCGGCGTGCACGGCTTGGGCGAATTCGCGGGCGAAGCCGATGTCGGGCACGCCGGTTTCGCACCACACCAGGTCGGCGTAGGGCGCATAGGCCACGCCGCGGCTGATGGCTTGCTCCAGGCCGTTCTTGACGCGGAAGAAGCCTTCCTGCGTGCGCTCGCCGGTCAGGAACGGCTTGTCGTTGGCGTCGTGGTCGGAGGTGATCAGGTTCGCGGCTTCGGCGTCGGTGCGGGCCAGAACGATGGTCGGCACGCCCAGCACGTCGGCGGCGAAGCGCGCGGCGATCAGCTTTTCGCAGGCTTCATGCGTCGGCACGAGGACCTTGCCGCCCATGTGGCCGCACTTCTTCACGGCAGCCAACTGGTCTTCGAAGTGCACGCCGGCGGCACCGGCGGTGATCATGTTCTTCATCAGTTCGAAGGCGTTGAGCACGCCGCCGAAACCGGCTTCCGCGTCGGCCACGATGGGCAGGAAGTAGTCGATGAATTCCTTGTCGCCCGGGTTGATGCCGCGGCCCCACTGGATTTCATCGGCACGGCGGAAAGTGTTGTTGATGCGACGGACCATCGTCGGCACCGAGTCGTAGGCGTACAGCGACTGGTCGGGGTACATCGTCTCGGAGGTGTTGCCGTCGGCGGCGACCTGCCAGCCCGACAGGTACACGGCTTCCAGGCCAGCCTTGGCCTGCTGCATCGCCTGGCCGGCGGAGATCGCGCCGAAGGCGTTCACGTAGCCCTTCTTGGCACCGCCGTTGATCTTGTCCCAGAGCTTCTCGGCGCCGCGCTTGGCCAGCGTGTGCTCGATGGGGAACGAACCGCGCAGGCGCACGACGTCGGCTGCGCTGTAGCCGCGCTTGACGCCCTTCCAGCGGGGGTCGGTGGCCCATTCTTTCTCGAGTGCGGCGATCTGCTGTTCGCGGCTCAGTTGTTCTGTGAGGGTCTGGGGCATGGTCACTCCGTGAGGTTGATTGAAGGTTGGGCGCTGTGGCCGTGGAGTTACTGTAACCCCGCCGCAGACTCTTATGTCTTATAGAAGACATATTTTTCAATCAACAAAATCAACAAGTTACGGCGATATTTCTCAATGCAGAATTATTTTTCTCATATTGAGAAAAATATTGCGGCGCAGCAGTCGGGTTTTTCGCAATGCGCAATCAATCTTTCGGTTGTGAAAACGAGGTGTCGCCGCGCGCCGCATGCGCGATCCAGTCGCCGCTTTCGATCACTGCTCGGCCTGCAATGCGCGTCGGGTGGATCTCGTAGACCAGGCAATCGAACCACTGCCCGCCCACTTCCACGCGCACCTGCCGCTTGATGTACTCACCCGAGTCGTCGTCCGCCACTTCCTCCAGCACATCGAGCGCCGCTTCCACCGCAGGCTCGATGGCGTAGACCTCGCCCCTCACCCGCCCCTCACCTTCGAGCACGATGCCCGGATAGGCGCCAAGATCGAACAGCGTGCCGGCGATGTTCGCTTCGCCGATCAACTGCGGCGCGGGCCGGTAGCGCGCGATGTCGTTGCGTCCGCCGCGGCGCAGCGTGCCGTAGACAAAAACGTGGGGCATCATCGAAAGCACGCTCCTTCATTCGCAACAAAAACACTTCGTCCAGTCTATTGAACTCCGCTGCCCCTGCATCAGGCCGTCTCGCGGCCTATGGCTGCCTGGCCTTGAGCATGTCGCTCGTCGGCGGCTACGTCGCCCTCTCCAAGCCCCTTGTCGCCGCCTTTCCGGTGCTGCTGCTCGCATGGCTGCGCTTCGGCATCGCCGCGCTGGCCATGCCGCACTGGCTCAAGCGCGCACCAGACGAGCCGCCGATGACGCCGCGCACGCGCTGGCTGGTGTTCCTCGAATCCTTCCTCGGCAACTTCATGTTCTCGATCTGCATGCTCTTCGGCGTGAGCCTCACGAGCGCGGTTTCGGCGGGCGTGATCATGGCTTCGATCCCGGCATGCGTCGCCGTCGCGAGCTGGCTCTTCCTGCGCGAACGCATCACCGTGCGCATCGGCCTGGCCATCGCGTGCGCGGCATTCGGCATCGGACTGCTGGCGCTGTCGCCGTCGGCATCGCATGCGCCTGCATCGACAACCGCTTCGTCTTCAGCGTCGATGCCCTGGCTCGGCAACCTGCTCGTGTTCTGCGCGGTGCTCTGCGAGACGGCCTACGCGGTGATCGGCAAGTCGCTAACCGGACGCCTGGAGCCCAAGCGCATCGCCTCGCTCATCAACCTCTGGGGCTTCATGCTGTCGATGCCCTTCGGCATCTGGTTCGCGCTGCAGTTCGACTTCACCGCGGTGCGCTTCGGCACCTGGGCACTGCTCGTGGCCTACGCACTGGCAGCAAGCATCTGGACGGTGTGGCTCTGGATGACCGGACTTCGTCACGTGCCAGCCGCACAAGCGGGTGTTTTCGCCGTGATGCTGCCCGTGAGCGCGGCCCTCGTGGGCGTGCTCGTGCTCGGCGAAAACCTCTCTTCCCCACAGCTGGTTGCGTTCGTCGTTGCGCTCATTGGCGTGGTGCTCGCGACATGGCCCGGGCGCCGAACGTGAAAAAGAGGGCTTCTCCCCTCTGAAAAAACAACAACTCCCAATGAAAAAAGCGCTTTTTCCCTTGGAAACGCGTTTTTTCTCATTTAGCATCCGCATTGCCACTGGAGACGCAAGTTTTTCATTGGTGAGTGTTCAACCAAAAAAGGAAATCAACCATGGCAACTGCAAAGAAGGCTCCGGCCAAGAAAGCTCCGGCAAAGAAGGCCGCTCCCGCAAAGAAGGCGGCTCCGGCGAAGAAGGCTGCACCGGCCAAGAAGGCGGCTCCTGCAAAGAAGGCCGCACCGGCGAAGAAGGCTGCTCCTGCCAAGAAGGCACCCGCAAAGAAGGCTGCTCCCGCCAAGAAGCGCACGCCCAACGCCGCGTTCATGAAGGCACTGACCCCCAGCCCGGCACTGGCCGCCGTGGTCGGCTCCACGCCGCTGCCGCGTACCGCTGTCGTGAGCAAGCTGTGGGACTACATCAAGAAGAACAACCTTCAAGACAAGGCCAACAAGCGCAACATCAATGCCGACGCCAAGCTGAAGGAAATCTTCGGCAAGGCTCAAGTGTCGATGTTCGAACTGGCCGCGCTGATCGGCAAGCACGTCAAGTAAGCGCTCAGGGGCCTCGCGCTCCTGAATCAAAAAGCCCGCTTCATGCGGGCTTTTTTTTCGCCTGCGGCATCGCCCCGCCCTCCTCGAAGAAACGCGCAGGCGTGCAGCCGAAGTGCTTGCGGAAGGCCTCTATGAAGGCGCTGACGGAGCTGTAGCCCACCGTCAGCGCCACAGCGGTGACGCTCTCTCGCAGGCTCAGCAACTCCACCGCCTTGAGCAGCCGCGCCTGCTGGCGCCATTGCGCGAAGCTCAGGCCCGTCTCGGCCGCGAAGCGCCGCGTGAGCGTCCTGCGGGCCATGCCGATGCGATCGGCCCATTCGTCGATGCCGTCCGGCAATGCCGGGTCGTCGGCCAGCGCTGCCGCCATGGCCGCAAGCCGCCTGTCCTGCGGCATCGGCAGATGCAGCGACGGCTTGTCGCCCGCCGCAAGCTCGTCGACCAGCACACCCACCAGACGCCCACGGCGCGGCTCCAGCAGCGGCTCGGATGCATCCATGCCAGTCAGCCGATCCACCAGCGCACGCACCAGCGGCGTGACGGCAAACACGTGCGGCCCATCGGGCAATGCCTGCGCCATCGCCGCATCGATGTGCAGGCTCCAGCCCGCCGTGGCGCCGAAGCTCTGCGCCGCATGGGCGCAGCGCGGCGCTATCCAGCCGATCCATCCTGGGGGCTGCACCCAGCGGCCCGAGGGCGTCTCGATGACCTGCAGCCCCTCCCGCAAGGCGAACAGCTGCCCGGTCTCGTGCGAGTGATGGCCCGTGACGCGCGCCGCCTCGTAGGCGGTGATCCAGAGCGTCGCAGGCGCCTGTTCAGCCATGGGTGGCCCGCCGGAGGTATCGATTGGCCTCGCGCCGCAAGACCGAAAGCATCGCGCTGCCTAGCATCGAACCCATCTCAACTCCCATCAAGGAACAGCCTCCATGAAAGCCCAGGACGTACTCCCCGACGGCGAAGACTTCACCGTCGTCAACGGCCGCACATTGCGCAAAGGGTCGGTCGCGGCCTTCCTCGCCAACGCGCGCGTCCTCGAGGACGCCAGCACATCCGCGGCCGACAGGCAGGCCGCCGAGCAGGACTTCGCCTCGCTGATCCCCACCCTCGACGCCCTCGGCCTGTTCGACGTGTTCGAGCTGCGCTCGCCATTCCTGCGCGAGGAGGTGGCCCGCCATCGCGCCGCGCTCAGCTCTTTGCCTGACTCGCCTGCTTCGCCGAGCGCGTGATGGACGCCAGCGTGCCGCGCGTGGTGATGACCTCGGGGTCGAGCGGAATCTCGATCAGCGTGCCGGTGTCGGCCGCCAGCGCACGAAGCAGCGCCGCCTCGAACTGCGCCGTCTGCGTCACCCGCTCGGCCGCATAGCCGTAGGCGCGAGCGAGGCCGCAGAAGTCGGGGTTGCGCAGCGCGGTGCCGCTGGTGCGTTCGGGATATTCACGCTCCTGGTGCATGCGGATCGTGCCGAACATGCCGTTGTTGAGCAGCACGATGATGCTCTTGCCGCCGTGCTGCGAAGCTGTTGCGAGCTCCTGCCCCGTCATCAGGAAATCGCCGTCGCCCGCGATGGTGAAGGCTACGCGTCCCGTCGCCAGGTTGGCCGCGATACCGGCCGGCACGCCGTAGCCCATCGCACCGCTGGTGGGCGCGAGTTGCGTCTTCGCGCCCTTGGCCAGGCCGTGATAGCGGAAGTAGCGATGCACCCAGCTCGCGAAGTTGCCCGCGCCGTTGGTGATGGCCGCATCCGCCGGCAGGTGCTTCTGCAGCAGCGCGACGACTTCCGCCATGTCGACCGCGCCGCGCGGCGTTTCGGCGGGCATGCCGGACAGCGCCTGGGGCACGAGGTTGGCTTCGTAGTCGGCATGAGCCTGCAGCGTCCACTCTTCCCACGGAAGCGTCGGCGGCGCGCTCAGCACCTCCAGGCTGCGCGCGGCCGCGCTCATGCCGGCGTTGATCGCCAGGTCGGCCTGGTAGACGCGGTTGAGTTCCTCGGCGCTCGCGTGGATGTGCACCAGCGTCTGCCTTGCCTTGGGTGCCTCCAGCAACGTGTAGCCGCTGGTCGTCATCTCGCCCAGGCGCGGGCCGATGGCCAGGATCAGGTCGGCGTCCCTCACGCGCTGCGCGAGCTTCGGATTGATGGCAATGCCGACGTCGCCCGCGTACTGCGGGTGGTGGTTGTCGAAGGTGTCCTGGAAGCGGAAGGCGTTCGCCACCGGCAGGCGCCAGTTCTCGGCGAAGCGCTGCAATGCCTGCGCGGCCTGGGCGGTCCAGCCGCCGCCGCCGGCGATCACCAGCGGGCGCTGCGACTTCAGCAGCAGCTCGCGCAGGGTGCGCAGCGCGCCCGGGTCGCTCCAGGGCTCCACCGCCTCCACCCGCGCCAGCGGACGCGCGGTGGTTTCGCTGCGCAGCATGTCTTCCGGCAGCACCAGCACCACCGGCCCCGGCCGGCCGTTCATCGCGGTGGCGAAGGCGCGCGCGATGTACTCTGGAATGCGGTTCGCGTCGTCGATGCGCTCCACGCGCTTGGCGAAGCCCTTGGTGCTCGGCCCGAAGAAGCTGGCGTAGTCCACCTCCTGAAAGGCCTCGCGGTCGCGGAAGTCGCTGCCGACATCGCCCACGAACAGCACCATCGGCGTCGAGTCCTGGAAGGCGTTGTGCACGCCGATCGACGCATTGGTCGCACCCGGCCCGCGGGTGACGAAGCACACGCCCGGCCGCCCGGTGAGCTTGCCGTGCGCCTCGGCCATGAAGGCCGCGCCACCCTCCTGCCTGTTGACGACGAAACGGGTGCGATCGCGGTACGCATGGAAACCGTCGAGCACCGCCAGGAAGCTCTCGCCGGGCACGCCGAACGCGATCTCCATGCCTTGCTCTACGAGGCACTCCACGATCAGGTGGCCTGCGGGTTGTGATGTACTCATGGGAAGTAGGAACCTCAGCTGCAAATGTCTCCGGCAATTATGTGCGTCCGCTCGGTACGCCTTGCGTTAATTCCCCAAATGGTTAAATTCGCGCCATGAAGGCCCCCAAGGACCCCACGCCCGACATCGCGATCGAGGCCACAGAACCCCGCTCGCGCGACGCGGACAGGTCGCAGTTGGCCATCCTCGCCTCGGCCCGCGACGAGTTCTCCGCGCGCGGCCTCGCCGGCGCGCGCATGGACAGCATCGCCGAGCGCGCAGGACTCAACAAGCGCCTCATCTACTACTACTTCGGCAGCAAGGACGACCTGTTCCTTGCCGTGCTGGAGCGCGTCTACGCGGACATCCGCGAAGCGGAGCAGCGCCTGCACCTGGAGGAGATCGACCCCGTGGAGGCTATCCGCCAGCTGGTGTCGTTCACCTGGAACTATTACCTCGAGCACCCGGAGTTCATCACGCTGCTCAACAGCGAGAACCTGCACTGCGCGGCGCACCTGAAGCGCTCCGAACGCATCCAGGAGATGAACTCGCCGCTGGTGCAACTGCTCGACACCGTGCTGGAGCGCGGCCGCCGCGACGACCTGTTCCGCGCGGGCGTCGACCCGGTGCAGCTCTACATCTCCATCGCCTCGCTCTGCTACTTCTACCTCTCGAACAACCACACGCTCTCGGCCATCTTCGGCCGCGACCTGCGTGCGCCCAAGGCGATGGCGCAACGCCTCTCGCACATGACCGACCTGGTCCTGGGCTATGTACTGAAATAGGCTCGCCCCCAGGCTGCGCGCACTTCGTGTCGCTTCGCCTTCCCCCTACCGGGGGCAACACCTGAGGCCCGGCAAAGCCGGTTCCTCGGTGTTCCTGGCCTTGGCTGCGCCAGTTTCTTGCGCCGCGAATCGTGCAAATCACTCCAATCCACGCCTGAGCCGAGCCTCGGGTATTCACTAGGGAGCACCGGTTGACGCTTCCGCGCAGCCATTCCTACAATCAATAATTCACTCAATGGTGAATTGATCGATTCCAAGAATGCGCCCGACCGCGCGGAGACATCCATGAAGTTCATTGCCAGCGGTGCCGTACGCACCACCGTCCTTGCTTCGCTGACCTGCATCGCGGCGCTGATGCCGGGGCTGTCGGCGGCGCAGAACGGGTATCCGAGCAAGCCGATCCGCGTGATCGTGCCGTTCGCGGCGGGCAGCACCACCGACATCATTGCCCGCGCGATCACCGACAAGATGAGCGCCAGCATGGGCCAGACGCTGGTGGTCGACAACCGCGGCGGCGCGAGCGGCACCATCGGCCAGCAGGCGGTGGCCACGGCCGCGCCGGACGGCTACACGGTGATGATCCATTCGTCGTCGCACACGGTGAGCCCCTCCACCTTCGCCAAGCTGCCCTTCGACACGGTGCACGACTTCGCCGGCATCACGCCGATATCGTCACTGCCCAACGCGCTGGTGATCTCGCCGGGCAAGAACATCAAGACGCTGCCGCAGCTGCTGGCCGCAGCGCGCGCCAAGCCCGGCAGCATGAACTTCGCCTCTGCCGGTCAGGGCAGCGCCACGCACCTGAACGCCGAGAAGTTCAAGCTGGCCGCGAAGATCGATGCCACCAACATCCCCTTCAAGGGATCGGGCGAAGCCGTCACCGAGGTGCTCTCCGGCCGCGTCGACTACTACTTCTCGCCCATCGCGCCCGTCATCGGCCAGATCAAGGAAGGCCAGCTGCTGGCGCTGGCCGTGGGCTCGCCCAAGCGCGCGGCCGCCCTGCCCGACGTGCCCACCACCACCGAAGCCGGCGTGCCGGGCTCCGAATTCAACTTCTGGATCGGAATGATGGCGCCGGCCAAGACGCCGCGCGACATCGTCGAGCGCCTGCACGCCGAAGTGGCGAAGGCACTGGCCACGCCCGAGGTGAAGGAGCGCTTCGCCAAGCTGGGCGCCGATGCATGGACGCTCAAGCCCGAGCAGTTCGACGCCTACATCAAGGAAGAAATCGCGAGCAATGCGCAGCTCGTGAAGGCGGCCGGCCTCGCCGTCCAACAGTAAGCCACCAAGCACGCTCCTCCCGAAAGTCCCGGCCTCCGCCATGTTCCGCAAGCTCCTGCTCTCCCCGGCCCTGCGCCCCTTCCTCCTGATCCTGTTGCTGCTGGTGCTGTGGGACCTGGCGATCCGCCTGTTCAGGATTCCGGCCTACCTCATTCCACCGCCGTGGGAAGTCGTGAAGCAGCTCGTGGCCGAATGGCCGCGCCTGCTCGCCGAGAGCTGGAAGACCACGCTCGCCACGCTGGGCGGCTTCGGACTGACGATCCTGATCGGCATTCCGATCGCGATGGTCATCGCCTACTCACGCGTCGTCGAGTCGTACGTGTACCCGCTGCTGGTGTTCTCGCAGAGCATTCCCAAGGTGGCGATCGCGCCGCTCTTCGTGGTGTGGTTCGGCTTCGGCATCTTCCCGAAGGTCATCAGCGCCTTCCTGCTGGGCTTCTTCCCTGTGGTGGTGTCCACAGTGATGGGCTTCAAGTCGGTCGAGCCCGACATGCTCGACCTCTCGCGCTCCATGGGCGCGAGCCGCCTGCAGACCTTCTTCAAGATCAGCCTGCCACAGGCCCTGCCCCAGATCTTCAGCGGCCTGAAGGTGTCGGTCACGCTGGCGGTGGTGGGCGCGGTGGTCGGCGAGTTCGTCGGCTCCAACTCGGGCATCGGCTACGTGCTGCAGGTGGCCAACGGCAACTTCGACCTGCCGCTGATGTTTGCGGCACTGGTGGTGCTGTCGAGCATCGGCGTCATTCTTTTCGTCGCCGTCGACCTGGTCGAGCGCGTGATGATCCCTTGGCACGCCTCGCAGCGCCACACGCACTGATTTCACTGAGTTCCTTCGCAAAAGCCAACAACTCCCGGAGACAAGACCATGAAGAAACTGCTTCCCACACTGCTCGCCGCGGCCGCGCTCGCCACCTTCGCCATCGCACCGGCCCATGCCCAGGGCGACAAGCCCAAGGACAAGGTCACGCTGATGCTCAACTGGTATCTCTACAGCGAGCACGCCCCCTTCTTCCTCGGCAAGGAAAAGGGCTTCTACGCCGACGAAGGCATCGACCTCGACATCCAGGAAGGCCGCGGTTCCGCCGTCACCGCGCAGGCGGTGGCGGCCAAGTCAGCCACCTTCGGCTACATCGACGTCACCACCATGATCAAGGCCGCCGCCAAGGGCGCGCCGCTGAAGTCGACCGGCGTGCTGTTCCAGGTGAGCCCGATGTCGGTCATGGGCTTCAGCGAGAAGAACATCAAGACGCCGAAGGACATCATCGGCAAGACGGTGGCCGTCACGCCGGGCGACTCGATGTCGCAGATGTGGCCACTCTTCCTCAAGGTCAACGACATCAAGCCCGACCAGATCAAGACCGTCTCGGGCGACGCGCAGACCAAGCTCAATGCCGTGACCAACGGCCAGGCCGACCTGCTGCTGGGCTACGTGATGGACCAGGCCATCAAGCTGCAGGACGCCACCGGCAAGCCCGTGACGCCGATCCGCTTCGCCGACTCCGGCGTGAACCAGATCAGCTCCGGGATCATCACCAACAAGAACCTGCTGACCG
Source organism: Variovorax sp. TLI9-5A (assembly GCF_056867935.1). NCBI lineage: Bacteria > Pseudomonadati > Pseudomonadota > Betaproteobacteria > Burkholderiales > Comamonadaceae > Variovorax > Variovorax sp. TLI9-5A. The sequence continues at coordinate 4,448,506 of NZ_CP200310.1, forward strand.
AGAACCCCGACCTGGTGAAGCGCTTCATGCGCGCCTCCACCAAGGCCGCCGAAGCCGCAGAGAAGAGCCCCGAGGCGGCAGTCGACGCGATGCTCAAGGCCAACCCCAAGGCCGGCGTGCGCGACACGCTGATCGTCGGCATGAAGCAGAGCGTGGCGCTCTATCACACGAAGGAAACGGCCAACCAGCGTCCCTTCCGCGTGACGACGAAGAACGTCAGCGATTCGCTCGACCTGCTGGTGCAGTACGGCGGCATGGATGCATCCACGCGCGGCAAGCCGGAAGACTACGTCACGCTCGACTTCCTGCCTTGACTTTCTCTCGCTCCTGAACGCGCGCGCCTTCTGCAGCGGCCACCTTTCACGCACCCCATGTCCCAAGTCAACCTGATCGAAGCGCGCGGCGTCTCGAAGATCTACTCAAGCAAGGACGGCCCCGTCGAGTCGCTCAAGCCGCTCGACTTCGCCATCAAGGAAGGCGAGTTCGTCTCCGTCGTCGGCCCGTCGGGCTGCGGCAAGAGCACGCTGCTCAAGATGGTGGCGGGCCTGCTGCCCATCAGCGGCGGCAGCCTCACGCTCGCGGGCAAGCCGATCAAGGGCGCGCAGAAGGACGTGGGCATCGTGTTCCAGAGCGCGGTGCTGCTGCCATGGCGCAGCGTGGAAGACAACATCCTGCTGCAGGCCGAGATGCGCCACATGCCCATGGACGCGGCCAGGGCCCGCGCCCGCGAGCTGATGGAGATGGCGGGCCTCAAGGGCTTCGAAAAGAAGTACCCGTGGCAGCTCTCGGGCGGCATGCAGCAGCGCGCGTCGATCTGCCGCGCACTGCTGCACGATCCGTCGGTGCTGCTGATGGACGAGCCCTTCGGCGCGCTCGACGCGATGACGCGCGAGAAGATGAACCTGGAACTGCAGCGCATCTGGATGGCGTCGAAGAAGACGGTGATGCTCATCACCCACAGCATTCCCGAGGCCATCTTCCTTTCGGACCGCGTGATGGTGATGAGCGAGCGCCCCGGCTCCATCGCCGCCGTGTACGACATCGACCTGCCGCGCCCGCGCACGCTGGACGTCATGTCCTCGCCCGAATTCGGCGCCTACACCAAGCTGGTGCGCGCGCATTTCTATTCGCAGGGCATCCTGGACCACTGAAGAGCGAATGCCTGCCATGGATGCGATCCGCTTTCACGTCGAGGAGATCCGCTTTGCCGAGCGCAACGTGGCGCTGCGGCTGCCCTTCCGCTTCGGCGCAGCCACCGTCACGGCCTGCCCGCAGGTGTACGTGAAGGCGCGCGTGCGCTTCGCCGACGGCCGCACGGCCGAGGGCTGCGCGGCGGAAATGATGATTCCGAAGTGGTTCGACAAGAACCCCGCGCTGAACAACGAGCAGAACTTCGAGCAACTGCGCTTCGCCCTGCGCGACGCCCGCGAAGCCTACACCGCCGAGCCCGACGCGGAGACCGCCTGGACGCACTTCGCCTCCAACTACGCCGCGCTGCAGTCGCGCGCCAGGGCCAAGGGCCTGCAGCCGCTGGTAGCCAGCTACGGCCCGGCGCTGATCGACCGCGCCCTGCTCGACGCGCTGTGCCTGCACAGCGGCGCCAGCTTCGCGGCGGCAATGAGCAGCAACCTCTGCGGCATCGACATCGCCGGCAGCGGCCTGGCAGACGACCTCGCAGGCTTCGACATGCCGGCCTTCCTCGCGAGGCAGTCGCCGCGCACGCGCATCGCCGCGCGGCACACAGTCGGGTTGGCGGACGCCATCGACGAGTACGACTCGTTGCCCGACGCGCCCGCCGACGGCCTGCCCACGACGCTGCAGGCCGCCGTGCAGCGCTACGGCCACACCCACTTCAAGCTGAAGCTCTGCGGCAACACCGCGCAGGACATCGACCGGCTCCAGTGCATCGCCCGCGTGGTCGACGGCAAGGCCCAGCTCGTCACGCTCGACGGCAACGAGCAGTACGCGGACGCCGACGCCTTCGCCACCTTCCTCGACAGCATGCTCTCCACGCCCACGCTGTGGAAGCTCGCGCAGAAGACGGTCTTCGTCGAGCAGCCGATCCGCCGCGACACGGCGCTGCAGCGCGACGTGTCCGCGCTGGGCAAGCGCATTCCGCTGCTCGTCGACGAATCCGACGCCACGCTCGACGCCTTCGTGCAGGCCCGCGCGCTGGGCTACACCGGCGTTTCGAGCAAGAGCTGCAAGGGCTTCTACAAGTCGGTGATCAATGCCGCGCGCTGCGCGCTGTGGAACGCCGGAGCGGAGAAGCCGCGCTACTTTCTCTCCGGCGAAGACCTGACCATGCAGGCCGGCATCGGCGTACAGCAAGACCTCGCGCTGGTCGCCTGGCTCGGCCTCTCGCACGTGGAGCGCAACGGCCACCACTACGTCAACGGTCTCGCGGCAGCGCCCGAGGCCGAGCAGCAGGCGCTGCTGCGCGCCCATCCGGGGCTCTACGAATCCAGCGACGGCGCAGTGCGCCTCGCCATCCGCGATGGGCAGCTCGACCTGTCCTCGCTCAACGCCGCGCCCGGCTTCGCCACCGGCAAGCCAGGCGCCGGCATCTCGTGGGACGCGATGCGTTCCGTCTACTGAACCAAAGCGCGCGTCCCGCCCGCACCAATCTCTCGCACCCAAGGAAGAAAACGATGGCCACCCAACGTCTAGGAATCATCATGCACGGCGTCACCGGGCGCATGGGCATGAACCAGCACCTGATCCGCTCGATCTGCGCCATCCGCGCCCAGGGCGGCGTCACGCTGTCGAACGGCGACAAGGTCATGCCCGACCCGATCCTCATCGGCCGCAACGCCGAGAAGATGGAAGCGCTGGCAAAGGCCCACAACATTCCGCGCTGGGGCACCGACCTCGACCGCGCACTGGAGAACAAGGACGACACCGTCTTCTTCGACGCCGGCACCACGCAGATGCGCCCCACGCTGCTCGCCAAGGCCATCCGTGCCGGCAAGCACGTGTACTGCGAGAAGCCCATCGCCACCAACCTCAACGAGGCCGTCGAGATCGCCCGCCTGGCGGAGGAAGCCTCGAAGACCAAGGGCCTGAAGCACGGCGCCGTGCAGGACAAGCTCTTCCTGCCCGGCCTGCGCAAGCTCGACATGCTGCGCCGCGCCGGCTTCTTCGGCCGCATGCTCAGCGTGCGCCTGGAGTTCGGCTACTGGGTGTTCGAAGGCGACCTGCAGCCCATCCAGCGCCCGAGCTGGAACTACCGCAAGGAAGACGGCGGCGGGATGATCCTGGACATGATGTGCCACTGGCGCTATGTGCTGGACAACCTGTTCGGCGAAGTGAAGTCGGTGTCGTGCATCGGCGCCACCCATATCCCCAAGCGCTGGGACGAGGCCGGCAAGCCCTACGAGGCCACAGCCGACGACGCGGCCTACGCCACCTGCGAGCTCACCGGCCACAACGGCGAGCCTGTGATCGCACAGATCAACATGAGCTGGGTCACGCGCGTTCGCCGCGACGACCTCGTGACCTTCCACGTCGACGGCACCGACGGCTCGGCCGTGGCGGGCCTTTCGAGCTGCCGCGCCCAGTCGCGCGTGGCCACGCCCCGCCCGGTGTGGAACCCCGACGAGAAGCAGACCATGAACTTCTTCGACCAGTGGCAGGAGATTCCGGACTCGCAGGTCTACGACAACGGCTTCAAGATCCAGTGGGAGCACTTCATCCGCCACGTGGTGGAAGACGCTCCCTACAAGTGGACGCTGCCCGAAGGCGCCAAGGGCGTGCAGCTGGTCGAGGCCGCGCTCGAGTCGTGGCAGGACCGCCGCTGGGTCGACGTGCCCGCGCTGAAGGTCTGACATGGCACTTTCGCTGAACCTCCCCACCGCTGGCGGCACGCTCGCGCCCTACGCGCTGCGCGGCACCGCGCCGGTGAAGCCCGACACAGGCGTCAAGTTCAACCGCATCGCCTACTCGGCCGCCCACGTGGTGGCCGACCCGATGGCCGCCATCGACCCGTGGCTGCAATGCGCGGTCGACTGGGACACCACCATCGCCTACCGCCGCCACCTGTTCTCGCTGGGCCTGGGCGTGGCCGAGGCCATGGACACCGCGCAGCGTGGCATGGGTCTCGATTGGCCCACCTCGCTGGAGCTGATCCGCCGTTCGCTCGACGCCGCCAAGGACGTGCCCGGCGCGCTGGTCGCCTCTGGCTGCGGCACCGACCACCTGGACATCGACAGCGTGAAGAGCGTCGACGACGTGATCCGGGGCTACGAAGAGCAGATGGCCGCCATCGAGGCTTTGGGCGGCAAGCTGATCGTGATGGCCAGCCGCGCGCTGGCCCGCGTGGCGAAGAGTCCCGCCGACTACGAGCGCGTGTACGACCGCATCCTGAGCCAGGCGAAGCAGCCGGTGGTGCTGCACTGGCTGGGCGACATGTTCGACCCGGCGCTCGCAGGCTACTGGGGCACGAAGGACGTCGATGCCGCGATGGACACCGCGCTGGGCATCATCGCCGCGCATCCAGGCAAGGTGGACGGCATCAAGATCTCGCTGCTCGACAAGGACAAGGAAATCGCGATGCGCCGCCGCCTGCCGGCCGGTGTGCGCATGTATACGGGCGACGACTTCAACTACGCGGAGCTGATCGCAGGCGACGGCTTCGGCGACGAACCGACGCACGGCAAGAGCGACGCGCTGCTGGGCATCTTCGACGCCATCGCGCCCGCCGCGAGCGCGGCCCTCGGCGCGCTCGCGCATGGCGACGAGAAGAAGTTCCACGACATCCTCGGCCCCACGGTGCCGCTGTCGCGCCACATCTTTGCCGCGCCCACGCGTTTCTACAAGACCGGTGTGGTGTTCATGGCCTGGCTCAACGGACATCAGAAGCACTTCACGATGGTCGGCGGCCAGCAGAGCACGCGCTCGCTGCAGCACTTTGCCGAACTGTTCAGGCTGGCCGATGCGGCCAACCTGCTGGAGCAGCCCGAGCTGGCGGTGCGACGCATGAAGACCCTGCTGGCCCTGTACGGCGTGGAAGGCTGAAGACGAGCATGCGCGATTTCTCGCAGAACCACGACTGGCTGTCGATCAACACCGCCACGGTGCGCAAGCAGTCGGGCGCCGAGGTGCCGCTGGACCGCATCATCGACCAGTGCGCCGAGCGGGGCATCCGCGCCATCAGCCCGTGGCGCGACCAGGTGGCGGCCGTCGGGCTCGACAAGGTGGCGAAGCAGCTGAAGGCGCACGACATCGGCCTGTCGGGCTACTGCCGCGGCGGATTCTTCCCCGCGCCCGATGCGGCCGGCCTGAAGGCCGCGCTGGACGACAACCGCCGCGCCATCGACGAGGCCAAGACGCTGAACGCGCCCTGCCTCGTGCTGGTCGTCGGCGCCCTGCCCGGCGCGCTCGAAGGCAAGGCCGCCTACAAGGACATCGGTCGCGCCCGCAGCGAAGTGCGTGACGGCATCGCCGCATCGCTCGAATACGCCCGCGAGGTCGGCATGCCGCTGGCCATCGAGCCCCTGCACCCGATGCAGGCGGCCGACCGTGCCTGCATCAACACGCTCGAACATGCGCTCGACCTGTGCGACGAGCTCGATGCGGGCAAAAGCGGCATGCTCGGCGTGGCGCTGGACATCTACCACGTGTGGTGGGATCCGAAGCTGCAGCAGCAGATCGCCCGCGCCGGCCGCGAGCGCCTGCTGGCGTACCACGTCTGCGACTGGCTCACGCCTACGCGCGATCTGCTGAGCGACCGCGGGATGATGGGTGATGGTGTGGTCGAGCTGAAGAAGATCCGCGGGTGGGTCGAGGACGCAGGGTTCTCAGGTTTCAGCGAAGTGGAGATCTTTTCGAATCTCGACTGGTGGCAGCGGACTGGCGGTGAGACGCTGGACGTCTGTATCGAGCGGCACAAGCAGGCTGTCTAACACTGTTCTGTGCTCGCGTTGTTCACCGATCCAGCGGATCGAGCGGATCGAGCCGTCAGTCGCACCGTATTCAGGCTATCGACCGAAAACTTCCAATCACCGCATGGTCAGGTCCAGACCTATCCAATTGCAAAACTCAAAGGTGAGGAAGAGCACGAGGAACGCAGAAGCGACGAACGCCGAGCCCACCTTGATGGATGTCAGGACCACTGCAGCTGTCTTTTGATTCTTGTACTTCTGTCCCCGTTCGTAGTGCCACTTGACGGCCAAATACATGCCCACGCTGAGCACGAGAACCTTGAAAATAACAAAAGAGATTGGGATTGAATTCATCATTGAAAAGACATCAGGTGACAGACCGCGAAGTGCCCGAGTGCGGCGAGTAGCTCAATAGACCGATGAAGAAGCGGAAAGATTAATTAATTAGTTGATTAATCAATCCAACGAAACGGTAGCGGTCAGCTGAATGGGCGTCTGCAAGACGCGCCGAAAGGCGGAGCAGTCCGCCTGCACACAGAAGCACTCTCATCGTGCTGTCGAGTGTTCATCTTCCAGGCTGATACGTACAGAACCAGATCAGCTGAAAATCTCCGTATCAGATGCAAGGAGGCCGGTAGTCGCGTCGGGCAGGCCGACGTCTGATATGACAATCTCGGGAGCGGTCCAGAACGACCGTATCAGAAAGAGATGCCCATGAACCGCTACGAGAAGCTTGCCGACAACATCGCCCAGCGTATTCGCGCGGGTAGCCTGAAGGCGAACGATCGCCTTCCCTCCGTGCGCGAACTGAAGTCGCAAATGGGCATCAGTGCGTCCACCGTGTTCTCTGCCTACTACCTGCTGGAGGCGCAAGGGCTTGTCGAAGCGCGGCAGCGGTCGGGATACTTCGTTCGAGCGGGGGCGGAAATGCCGACCAATGAACTCGCCGCCACCGAGCCTGTCCTTCGGTCCATGCCGGTCGACGTCTCGTCGCTTGTCTTTCAGGTCCTTGCGCAGGCTCGCGAGCGCGACATGGTCCCGCTCGGCTCGGCCTTTCCGTCGCCAGAGCTGTTTCCCTTCGAACAACTTGCCGCCGGCCTGACGCGAGCGCTCAAGCGGATGGATCCCTGGCAGACCGTCGAAGATTTGTCACCAGGAAACGCCCAATTACGCCATCAGATCTCCCTGCGTTACGGCAGCGTCGGAATGGATGTTCCTGCGTCTGAACTGGTCATCACCAGCGGGGCGATGGAGGCCCTCAATCTTGCACTCGAATCGGTGACGCAGCCGGGCGACGTCGTGGCGATCGAAACGCCAACCTTTTATGGTGCGTTGCAGGCACTGGAGCGGCGCGGTCTTCGCGCGGTCGAGGTGGAGACCCACCCGCGTACAGGCGTAGATCTCAGCTCTCTTGCTCGCGTGATCGACCAGCATCCGGTGAAGGCCTGCTGGTTCATGCCGACCTTCCAGAATCCAATGGGCTGCACCATGAGCGACGCAGCCAAAGAGCAACTGGTCAGCATGCTCGCCACCCGCGCCATACCGCTGATCGAAGACGACGTGTACGGCGAGCTCGCGCATGGGGCTCGGAGACCGCCACCAGCCAAGGCCTGGGACCGGGCTGGCTGGGTGCTGCACTGCAGTTCTTTCTCGAAATCCCTGGCCCCCGGATATCGCATCGGTTGGGTAGCGGGCGGTCGCTTTGCAGCCACTTTGGGTCGGAACAAGTTGATGAGCTCGCTGGCGACGGCACTCCCCTCGCAACTGGCGTTGCAGGAGTACCTCCAGCACAGGAGTTTTGATCGTCACCTGCGCGCCCTGCGGCATTCGCTCAGCCGCCAGCAGGCTGCATGCTTGCGACTTATCGATCGATACTTTCCGGCTGGAACGCGGGTCACGCGCCCCGAAGGCGGCTATTTCCTGTGGCTCGCGCTGCCAGAAGGCGTCGACTCGCTCGCACTGCACCAGGACGCTCTTCAGCTCGGCATAGGCGTAGCGCCGGGCCATTTGTTTTCAGCCGACCGCCGATACACCCGGCACCTGCGCATCAACTACGGGCATCTCGGCGACCCGCGCCTGGAAGGGGCTATAAGAAATCTTGGAGAACTCGCCAACGCGCAGCTGAAATCTACAACCGGAAAATCGGGGCCGATCTTCGAGGAACGTTCGTCGAGACCCTAGTTGGCGTCAATGCAGGTCGAGGTCCGCTGCCTTCGACTGACTCTCAATGTCAAGCGCGCCGCCTCTGATCAGGTGAGGATGCGATATCAGCTCCTGCCCGACTGCAACTTGTCGCTCAATCATCGCGAAAGCTCAAGGGAACCTTGACAGCAGCGCCACAAAGCGGTGGCTCGCATCTTCCGCAAACGATCAGCCTGGAACAGATAGCAGCCATCGAGCTTTACCCCGCATATTCAAGCGACCCGAATTCCCTCACCAGGAAGCCTTCACGCAGGCCGCGAAATCCGCGGCCCGCAGACCGACCGCTAGTCGCCGGTCTCAGGCGCCCCACGTCGCGCCTTCTCGCTCATCTGAAACAACTCCCCCGCCTTGCGCGCCATCTCGGCCGCAAGCCAAAGCAGATTGTTCAGTTGCCGAGGCCCATCCCCGCTGCACCAGTCGATCTCTTCGCCGTGGCAGACCCACAGGAGGGCTTCGAGCTGAGTGAGGGTGGTTTCGAGAAGATCCGCCGGGTCTTGGGCGGTTTCTGCGGAAGCTACCGGCGTGCGAGGCCGGGCTATAGTCTTGGTAGCCATTTTTGTGCGTTCCTTCCAAGGTGTGTGCACGAACTTGGTTAGACGGCTGGGGTGCTTCGAACACCCTGGCCGTCGCCTTTTGATACCTCGCATCTGCATCGCTGCTTTCGCACCGACGACCTGCCGCGAGGCAAGCAGCCTTCGAACATCTGGGTGACTTGAGTGAGTGGCGCCTTTCTGCTCCCCTTGGCGGGGTGTCGAGTGACAGGGGCATTCACTCTAGAGAAGAACCCGGCAAAGTTGCCGCTGCCACAGCACGAAGTCGCGCAGACTGCCAACAAATGCAGCTTCCGCAATGCGCCGTGCGCGAGCCCGGTAAACCCATGCCGCAGCAGCGCCGAACGCTCACGCCGATGGGGTGCCTTGCGCAGCGAAATAAAGGAGGAGGCCGAAGGCCGGGGGACATTCGCGGAGCAAGGTACCCCGTCGGCGTGAGCGCGCCCTGAACAACAGCGCCCAACAAACAACCCAGCAGAGCGAAACCGCCCCGCCTGTGCTGCAATCCGCCGATGCCTGCCCCAACCATCGACGACCTGCGCCGCTACGCAGTCGCCCGCACCCTCTTCAAGCCCACGACCCTGCCCGCCGCGATCCGCCGCCTGGGCTTCGTGCAGGCCGACCCGATCCGAGCCCCTGCACGCGCACAAGACCTGACGCTGCGCCACCGGGTGAAGGACTATCGCGCCGGCGATCTCGAAAGCCGCTACACGCGCCTCGCCGTCGAGGAAGACTGCCTCGTCAACTACGGCTTCCTGCCGCGCGAGCATCTGGCGCTGATGCACCCGCGCGAAGCCAAGCGCGCATGGGACGCCGACACCCGGCGCAAGGCGGCCGACGTGCTCGCCTACGTGAGGGAGCATGGTCCGGTGCATCCGCGCCAGGTCGAACTGCACTTCGCACACGGCCGCGTCAAGAACTACTGGGGCGGCTCCAGCAACGCGACCACGCATCTGCTCGACGGCATGCACTACCGCGGCATGTTGCGCGTGGTGCGGCGCGACAGCGGCACGCGCGTCTACGAAGCGGTGACGCATGCGCCGGCGGACGACAGCCCCGCCGGGCGCGCGCGCCGTGCGGCGGCGCTCATCGAGCTGGTGGTGCGCAAGTACGCGCCGCTGCCGGCCTCCAGCCTCACCTACCTCGTGCGGCTGCTCGGCTACGGCGCGCCGCACCTCGCGGCGCAGACACAGGCCGCGCTGCGCATCGCGCGCGAGGAGCTCGCCAACTGCGGCATCGAGGGCACCACCTGGTTCTGGCCCGCCGATGAGAACCCGGCCTCGCGCCGCCACGCGCCCGACGATGCGGTGCGCCTGCTCGCGCCCTTCGACCCTGTCGTGTGGGACCGCCGCCGCTTCGAGCTGCTCTGGGGCTGGACCTACAAGTTCGAGGCCTACACGCCCGCGCCGAAGCGCCAGTTCGGCTACTACGCGTTGCCGATGCTGTGGCACGACCGCGTGATCGGCTGGGCCAACTTCGGCAGCTCGCCCGAGGGCCGGCTGAAGCCGGTGTTCGGCTATGCCGACAGCAAGCCGCGCGATGCGGCCTTCCGCGCAGCGCTCGACGAAGAACTGCAGCGCATGACGCGGTTTCTGGCTGGGCGTTGATGTCTTTCTTCCTATAATCCGCCCGCTCAGCCAGCCGCCCGCAACGGGCGTGCAAGCCGTCTTCGAAGGAACGAAGACCGCAGCCCAAAAAGCTGCCCGCGACGACGCAACAAGAACCCATAAAACCCACCGGCCGCCAGCCCGAAGCGAGCCGCCGGTTTGCGCTCGTTCGGATCGACGGAATCAACCGGATCAGAGACGAGAAGCCATGGCGCGCCCGCACCCGGCGCGCGCCGCAGCCACTCCCCCCAAACGCAGGACACAGGAGAAGCTGCACATGACATCGAAGAAGCATCGCCGCCCGGCTTGGCGCCTTTCTCATACCCGCCGAGCCACGCTCGCCGCAACCGCCATGGCGCTGGGCGCCGCCGTGCCGGCCTACGCCGAGGAAAAGGACGACCCCGTCGAGACCCGCAAGGCCCTGCCCACCATCACCGTGACCGGCGACGCGGGCGAAACCGCCACCGGCCCCGTGACCGGCTTCGTCGCCAGGCGCGGCGGCACCGCCACCAAGACCGACACGCCGCTGATCGAGACGCCGCAGGCCATCTCGGTGGTCACGCGCGACCAGATGGAGGCGCAGAGCGCGCTCACGCTGCGCGAGACCACCAACTACACGGCCGGCGTGGTGTCGAGCTACTTCGACAGCCGCGTCGACTCGTTCAAGGTGCGCGGCGGCGACGCCATCCAGTACCTCGACGGGCTGCAGCGCAGCTACGGCACCTACAACACCACGCGCGTAGATCCGTACATGCTGGAGCGCGTCGAGCTGCTGCGCGGGCCCTCTTCGGTGCTCTACGGCCAGGGCGGCATCGGCGGCGTGCTGAACCTGGTGTCGAAGCGGCCGCAGGCCGAGCAGCAGCGCGAGGTGCAGGTGCAGCTGGGCAGCCACAACCGCAAGCAGGTCGCGGCCGACTTCACCGGGCCGCTCGACACCGAAGGCAAGTGGCTCTACCGCCTTGTGGCGGTGAACCGCGACAGCGGCACGCAGGTCGACCACGTGCCCGACGACCGCATCCTGCTCGCGCCCTCGCTCACCTGGCGCCCGAGCGCCGACACCTCGCTCACGCTGCAGGCGCTCTACCAGAAGGACAAGAGCGGCTCGCTGATCGGCTTCTTCCCGTGGCAGGGCACGCTGCTGCCGTCGCTGTATGGCCAGATTCCCACCTCGACCTTCACCGGCGAGCCGGGCTTCGACCGCTACGACACGCGCAACACCTCGCTGGGCTACCTGTTCAGCCACCGCTTCAACGACACCTGGACCTTCAGGCAGAACCTGCGCTCGACCGAGAGCAAGGTGGTCTACAACTCCTCCTACACCAGCTTCACGGCCAACCGGCTCACCGGCCGCCCGGCACGGCCGGTGTTCAACGCCGACCAGCGCACCATCGAGCGCGACCTGGTGACGCAGATCAACGGCGGCAAGATGCTGCTGATCGACAACCAGGCCGAGGCGCACTTCAAGACCGGCGCGGCGGAGCACACGCTGCTCGTTGGCGCGGACTTCCAGCGCAACGAGACCTCGCAGCTCACGGGACGCGGCCGCGCGGGAGCGCTGGACGTCTACGCGCCGGTGTACGGCAACTACACGGCGCCCACCTTCCTCACGCGGCAGCCCGCTGTGGTGCAGAAGCAGGCCGGCATCTACGTGCAGGACCAGGTCAAGTACGGCCGCTGGATCGGCCTGCTCGGCCTGCGCCACGACAAGGCCACCACCGACACCGAGGGCCGCCCCGCGGTGGCGGTCGACGACAAGGCCACCACCAAGCGCGCCGGCCTCGTCTACCTGGCCGACGGCGGCTGGGCGCCGTACCTGAGCTATGCCGAATCGTTCCTGCCGCTGGGCGGCGCGGACGTGAACAACACGCCCTTCAAGCCGCAGCGCGGCAAGCAGTGGGAGGCTGGCGTGAAGTGGGAGCCCGAAGGCCAACGCACCTCGTTCATGGCGGCGGTGTACGACCTGCGCGACACCAATCGCAAGACCACCGACCCGACCAACCCGCTCAACAGCGTGCAGCTCGGCGAGGTGCACGTGAAGGGCCTGGAGCTCGAGTACAAGGGCAGCATCGGGCGCGACTGGGACTGGGTCGCCTCCTACGCCTACACCGACGCTCGCGTCTCGCGCAGCACCGGCACCGATCTGGGCAAGCGCATCTCGGGCGTGCCGAAGCACACGGCCTCGGCCTGGCTGATGCGGCGCTTCTCCATCGGCGGCGTGCCCGGCTTCTCGCTGGGCGGCGGCGTGCGCTACATCGGCAAGTCGTGGGACGGCATGGACGCCAACCCGGTGCCCTCGGTCACCCTGCTCGACGCTATGTTCGCCTGGGACAACGGCCCGCTGCGCCTGTCGCTCAACGTGGGCAACCTGACCGACAAGGTGCAGCTCACCACCTGCCTGGCGCGTGGCGACTGCTTCTACGGCCAGCGCCGTACCGTGACTGCGGCGGCCACGTATCGCTTCTGAAGAAAATCCTTGCCCGGGCGAAGGTCTGGCGCGGGGGTGACAGGCCGGCACCGCAGGCGCCACCTAGAATCGCCCCCGCTGCGCGGTTCGCCGGGCGGCAAGCGTTCTCAGGGCGGGGTGAAACTCCCCACCGGCGGTGATGGCGGTGTCTTCCGAAAGAAAGAGCCGCACAAGCCCGCGAGCGCCCGGAGCTTGCAACGAGCTTCGGGGTCAGCAGATTTCGGTGCGATTCCGAAGCCGACGGTCACAGTCCGGATGAAAGAGAGCGCGAAATGCGGGCCTGCCCGCGCGTCCGGCTTCGGCTTGCGCGCGAGCTGCCTTGCGGTTTCGTGCGCCCTGATTCAGGAAACCTGCTTTCTCAGAGGCACACCATGAGTCAGATCAACGACCTTCCCCTTTCCGCCGTCACCGCGTCGGGTTCGCCGCGCGGCACGCGCATCGCCTTCGTCGAGGCGCAATGGCATTCCGACATCGTCCACCAGGCGCGCGACGCCTTCCTCGAGGAGATGGACCGCCAGGGCGTGGCGCGCGATCTCATCGACATCTTCGACGTGCCCGGCGCCTTCGAGATCCCGCTGCACGCCAAGCGGCTTGCCAACTCCGGCAAGTACGCGGCCATCATCGGCTGCGCGCTGGTGGTGGACGGCGGCATCTACCGTCACGAGTTCGTGGCCAACACGGTGGTCAGCACGCTGATGTCGCTGCAGCTGGAGACCGACGTGCCGATCTTCTCGGCCGTGCTCACGCCGCACCACTTCCACGAGCATGTGGAGCACCGCAAGTACTTCCACCGCCACTTCGCGGTCAAGGGCACGGAAGTGGCCGAAGCCTGCGTGAAGACGCTCGAAGGGCTGAAGAAGGTGGACGCGCTTCTGGCCGCCTGACCTACGTGACATCGGAGGCGGGCCTGCGTAACCTGCGCGGATGAGCACCTCGTCCACCCCCGCCCGCGAAGACCGCTACACGCTCTACGGCGCCCCCGGCTCGGGCGCCACGCCCGTCCACGCCGCGCTCACGCTGATCGGCGCGCAGGTCGAGACAGTCGACATTGCCCCATGGGAGGGCGAGGCAGAGCGCGAGCGCGTCTCCACCGTCAACCCCATGCGGCAGGTGCCGGCGCTCGTGCTGCCTTCGGGAGAGGTGATGACCGAGAGCGCGGCCATCCTCATCTGGCTCGGCGACCGCTATCCGGAAGCCGGGCTCTGCCCTGCGCCCGACGACCCGCTGCGCGCACGCTACCTGCGCTGGATGGTCTACCTGCCAGCCGCCATCTACTCGATGTTCTGGGTGCGCGACGAGCCCTCGCGCCTGGTGCCGGACCCGGCCGCGCAGGCGGCGATGCTCGAGCGCACCGCCGAGCGCATCGCGCACTGCTGGCAACTGATGGATTCGCAGATCGACGAGCCCGCGCCCTACCTGCTCGGCGAGAAGATCAGCATGCTCGACCTGTACGTGACCGTGATGTCGCGCTGGACGCCGCGCCGCAGGCGCTTCTACCGCGTGGCGCCGCGCATGGCGCGGGTGGTGCGCCGCGTGGATGCCGATCCGCGCCTGGCGGAGTTCTGGGCGGCGCGCTTTCCGTTCTCGACGGACGACACTCAGCAAAGCTGAGCTGCCTCCGGTTTTCCTATCATCGACGCCATGACCGCACGCACCCCGACCACCGCCTACCCGATGACGATCTACCACAAGCCCAACTGCAGCACGTCGCGCAACGTGCTGTCGTTGATCCGCGAAAGCGGCGTGGAGCCCGAGATCGTTCTCTATCTTGAAACGCCGCCTTCGAAGAAGAAGCTGCGCGAACTCTCGAAGGCCATGGGCATGGGCGCGCGCGACCTGCTGCGCGCCAAGGAGGCTCCCTACGAGGAGCTGAACCTGGCCGACGCGAAGTGGAGCGACGACCAGATTTTCGACTTCATCGTCGAGCACCCGATCCTGCTGCAGCGGCCCATCGTGGTGTCGCCGCGCGGCACGCTGATGTGCCGGCCCTGGGAGCGCGTGCGCGAGATCCTGCCGGCCTGAGCCGGGCCTCAGTCCACGGTCTCTTGCGCGAGGCCCCAGACGACGTGCTCGCGCACCAGCTCGCTCGGGTGCTCGGCACGCGTCGCCAGCGCTTCCTTCGCGCCGCCCTCGCCCGAGCGTGCCGCGTTGCCCAGCGCCACCGCGATGTTGCGCAGCCAGCGCTCGTGGCCGATGCGGCGGATCGGGCTGCCTTCGGTGCGGCGCAGGAAGTCCTGTTCGGTCCACGCGAACAGATCGGCCAGCGTGCGGCCGGTGAGCTCCTCGCGCGCGTCGAAGTCGGGCAGCGTGCTCTTCTTCGCGAACTTGTTCCAGGGGCAGATCAGCTGGCAGTCGTCGCAGCCGTAGATGCGGTTGGCCATCAGCGGGCGCAGTTCGAGCGGGATCGGCCCGCTGTGCTCGATGGTGAGGTAGGAGATGCAGCGCCGGGCATCGAGCCTCTTCGGCGCCACGATGGCCTGCGTCGGGCATACGTCGATGCAGGCGCTGCAGCTGCCGCAATGCGCGGTGACGGGCTCGCTCGGCGGCAACTCCATGTCGACGTAGATCTCGCCCAGGAAGAACATCGAGCCGGCGTCGCGGTCGAGCACCAGCGTGTGCTTGCCGCGCCAGCCCTGGCCGCTGCGCGAGGCCAGCTCGGCCTCGAGCACCGGGGCCGAGTCGGTGAAGGCGCGATGGCCGAAGGGGCCAACCTCCTCGGCGATGCGCTCGGCCAGCCTGGCGAGCCGGTTGCGCAGCACCTTGTGATAGTCGCGACCCCGGGCGTAGACCGAGACGATGGCCTCGCCGGGCCGCTTCAGCCGGTCGAACTCGATGGCCTGCCACTCGGGCTCGGTGCTGCGCGGCAGGTAGTCCATGCGCGCGGTGATCACGCTGACCGTGCCCGGCACCAGCTCGGCCGGACGCGCGCGGCGCGTGCCGTGCGTTTCCATGTATTGCATCTCGCCATGGAACCCATGGGCCAGCCATTGCATCAGACCGACCTCGGCGCTCGATAAATCGACGCCCGCGATTCCGATTTGGGAGAATCCGAGTTCCCTGGCCAAGGCCTGAATACGAACAACGAGTGGATGGCTGACGATCACTTGCCGATTGTAGAAACGCACAAGAGCACCCGCAGCCTGCGCTGGTGCAGCGAAGCCGACACCGAAGCCTTTGCGCAGGCGCTGGCCGCATCGCCCGCATTGCGCGACGCATTCATCGAGCTGCATGGCGACCTCGGCGCAGGCAAGACCACTTTCGTACGCCACCTTCTGCGCGCCCTGGGCATCGCCGGGCGCATCAAGAGCCCCACCTATGCCGTGGTCGAGCCCCACGAGGCGCCCGACGGGCTGCAGATCTTCCATTTCGACTTCTATCGCTTCGCCGATCCGCGCGAATGGGACGACGCCGGCTTCCGCGACATCTTCGCCGGGCCGGGCCTCAAGCTGGCCGAGTGGCCGGAGAACGCCGCGGGCCGTACGCCAATTGCCGACCTCGCTATTAAAATAGAAGCAATGACTGACGACACACGCAGCGTGACCCTCCTCGCGAACACCCCTCGCGGCAGCGATCTGCTGGCGCGCATCGCCGCATGAAGGCGGCCGGCCTGAAACGGCGCGTGCTGCTGCAGGGCGGCAGCATTGCGCTGATGCTCGGCGTGCACCAGATCGCGCGCGGAGCCACCATCCTCGCCGTGCGCGTATGGCCCGCAGCCGACTACACCCGCGTGACCATCGAGTCCGACGCACGCCTGAACTCGCAGCAGCTCGTGGTGGGCAGTCCGCCGCGGCTCGCGGTCGACATCGAGGGCATCGACCTCAACCCCGAGTTGCGCGAACTGGTCGGCAAGATCAAGCCGGGCGACCCGTACATCAACGGCCTGCGCGTGGGGCAGAACGCGCCGAAGGTGGTGCGCATCGTGTTCGACCTGAAGCAGGCCGTGGTGCCGCAGGTGTTCTCGCTCGCGCCCGTGGCCGCGTACAAGCACCGGCTGGTGCTCGACCTGTATCCCGAGCAGGCGATCGACCCGATGGAAGCGCTGATCGCCGAGCGCCTGCGCGATGCGCCGCGCACTTCAAGCGGCGGCTCCGCTGTCGCCGGGGTCGTGCCGCCCCCCCTGCCCCGGCTGCCGATCCACTCGGTGACCTGATGGCGCAGCAGTCGATGCGCCCCGGCCCGCAGACGCCTCCGCCCGCCGTCGCGATCGCGCCCGACCGCCCTTCGGCCCCGCCTCCGCCCGTGGTCGGCACCGCGCCCGTCAGGCCCGTCGCGCCGCCTCCGCCGGTTGCGCCTGCGTCGCGAGGCCCCAGCAGCACCGCCACCGCCAGCCGCACCGACCGCATCATCATCGTGGCGCTCGACCCCGGCCACGGCGGCGAAGACCCCGGTGCCATCGGCCCCGCCGGCACGCGCGAGAAGGACATCGTGCTGCAGGTGGCCCACCGCCTGCGCGAGCGCATCAACGCGAGCAGCGTGAACGGCAGCCCGATGCGCGCCTTCCTCACGCGCGATGCCGACTTCTTCGTGCCGCTGGGCGTGCGCGTGCAGAAGGCGCGGCGCGTGCAGGCCGACCTGTTCGTGAGCATCCACGCCGACGCCTTCACCACGCCCGCCGCGCGCGGCGCCAGCGTGTTCGCGCTAAGCCAGAGCGGCGCATCGAGCAGCGCCGCGCGCTGGCTCGCCAACAAGGAGAACGACGCCGACCGCGTGGGCGGCGTGAACGTGGGCAACCACGAGGCGCAGGTGCAGCGCGCGCTGCTCGACATGAGCACCACCGCGCAGATCAACGACAGCCTGAAGCTCGGCGGCGCGATGCTCGGCGAGATCAAGGGCATCGGCGCGCGGCTGCACAAGAGCTCGGTCGAGCAGGCCGGCTTCGCGGTGCTGAAGGCGCCCGACATTCCGAGCGTGCTGGTGGAAACCGCCTTCATCAGCAACCCGGAAGAAGAAGCGAACCTGCGCCGCGTCGACTACCAGGAAAACCTGGCCGATGCGCTGATGCGCGGCATCCAGCGCTACTTCGCGCAGAACCCGCCGCTGGCGCGCAGCCGGCAGCTCTAGCCCTACCGGCTCTGCCTGTAGAGCCAAAGCATGCACTCCTGTCCCACGCGGTGCGCCCCGCGAGGCCGCACAGGCACGTGCGGCTGGTTCCTACACGGCACGCGGGGGTGAGCTGGACATGATGAGCCATCACTCATCGAAAGGTGGACATCATGAACACACGTCTCTGGATCGCTGCAGCCGCAGCCACTTCGGTCATGGCCATTGCGGGCTGCGCGAGCGGTCCCAATCAGAACCTCGGGACCGGCGTGGGCGCCGTGGGTGGCGCACTGGTGGGCAATGCCATCGGCGGCAACACCGCGAGCACAGTGGGCGGCGCGGCCATCGGCGGCATCATCGGCAACCAGATCGGTCGCAATGCCGATGAACGCAACTATTACAACCAGCAACGCTATCCGCGCGGCAGCGGCTACTACCCGGGCAACGGGCCGAACTACTGATACACAGCCTGAACGACAGGCCTGAACGAAAAAGCGCGCTCCCGGCGCGCTTTTTCATTGGTTGGCGGATCGAAGATCAGGCCTGCGAAGCCTGCTGCGCTTCGCGCGCCTTCTCCGCCTTCGAGGCGCGCCACGCGCCATAGATCGCCAAGAGGCCCGGCACGAAGATCAGCGCCCAGATGATCTTGTCGAGATGCTGGCGCACGAACGGCAGGTTGCCGAAGAAGTAGCCGGCAGTGGCGATGCCCAGCACCCAGATCAGCGCGCCCACCACGTTGAACATCGTGAACTTCGCGCGGTTCATCTCGGCCACGCCGGCCACGAAGGGCGCGAAGGTGCGGATGAAGGGCATGAAGCGCGCAAGGATGATGGTGATGCCGCCATAGCGCTCGTAAAAGGCATGCGCCTGATCGAAGGCCTTGCGGTTGAAGAAGCGCGAGTTTTCCCACTGGAACACCTTCGGCCCGAAGTAGCGGCCGATGGAGTAGTTGCACTGGTCACCCAGAATGGCAGCGGCAATCAATATTCCGCAGGCCAGCGGATAGTTCATGAGCCCCGCGCCGCACAGGGCACCGACGATGAAGAGCAGCGAGTCGCCCGGCAGGAACGGCATCACCACCGCGCCGGTTTCCACGAAGACGATGAGGAACAACAAGGCATAGACCCAGGGGCCGTAGGCAATGACGAAGGCCTCGAGGTGTTTGTCGACGTGAAGGACGAAGTCGACGAGAAAGCTGATGATTTCCATGGGCGCGGATTATCCTTGCTCGACCCGACGCCCTTCGTGAATCACCCCATGCTGCACATACGCGCCGCCACAGATGCGGACTGGCCCGCCATCTGGTCCGTCCTCGAACCCACCTTCCGACGCGCAGACACCTACACCTTCGCGACCGATGTCGCAGAAGTCGAAGCACGCCATGCGTGGATGGACGTGCCCGCCGCGACCTTCGTGGCCTGCAACGATCAGGGCGCGGTGCTCGGCACCTACGTCATCAAGGCCAACCAGCCCGGCCAGGGCTCGCACGTAAGCAATTGCGGTTACGTCGTGTCCGATGCGGCGCGCGGCATGGGCGTCGCATCGGCCTTGTGCGAACACTCGCAGCAGGAAGCCGTGCGCATGGGCTTTCGCGCGATGCAGTTCAACTTCGTGGTGTCGACCAACGAAGGCGCGGTGCACCTGTGGCGCAAGATGGGCTTCGCGATCGTCGGCACGCTGCCCGGCGCGTTCAGGCATCCGCAGCATGGCTTCGTGGATGCGTATGTCATGTTCAAGCAGCTGCAGCAGCCCTGAACAGGCGCCCCGGATTCACCGCTTTTAGAATGCCCCGGTGAGCGCCCTCCCCACTTCCATCTCCCCCGCACAACGCCGCCCGATCCGCGAACTGCCCGACGAGCTGATCAGCCAGATCGCAGCCGGTGAAGTCGTCGAGCGGCCGGCCTCGGTGGTGCGCGAGCTGCTGGACAACGCGCTGGACGCGGGCGCCAGCCAGATCACGGTGCGGCTGGCCTCGGGCGGCGTGCGGCTGATCTCCGTGGAAGACGACGGCCTGGGCATTCCGCGCGAGGAACTCACGGTGGCGCTGCGCCGCCATGCGACCAGCAAGATCGCCAGCCTCGACGATCTCGAGACGGTCGGCACGATGGGTTTTCGCGGCGAGGCGCTGGCGGCCATCAACGCGATTGCCGAGCTCAGCATTCTTTCGCGCTTCGCAGGCTCCGACTCGGCCTTCGCGCTCGACGGGCGCACCGGCGAGCTGCGGCCGGTGGCCCGCTCCACCGGCACCACGGTCGAGGTACGGGAGCTGTTCTTCGCCACGCCCGCGCGACGCAAGTTCTTGAAGACCGACGCCACCGAGCTGGCCCATTGCATCGAGGCGGTGCGCCGCCATGCGCTGGCGCGTCCCGAGGTGGGTTTCTCGATCTGGCACGACGGCAAGCTGGTGGAGCAGTGGCGTGCCGCCGCCACGCGCGAGCAGCGGCTGGCCGATGCGCTGAGCGACGAGTTCGTGTCGCAGAGCGTGACGGTCGAGCGCGAAGGCGGCGCGGTGCGCGTGGTCGGCCGCGCCGGCATTCCGGATGCGGCGCGCTCGCGTGGCGACCATCAGTTCTTCTACGTCAACGGCCGCTTCGTGCGCGACAAGGTGCTGTCGCACGCGGTGCGCAGCGCGTACGAAGACGTGCTGCACGGCCAGCGCCAGCCGGTGTATGCGCTGTACCTGGAGATCGATCCGTCGCGCGTCGACGTGAACGTGCATCCGACCAAGATCGAAGTGCGCTTTCGCGACGGGCGCGAGGTGCACCAGGCAGTGCGCCATGCCGTCGAAGACGCGCTGGCGGCCCCGCGTGCCGGCGACGCGACAGCGCCGGCAGGCGCGCCGCAGCCGTTCTTCAAGCAGGCAGCTCTGCCGTCGAATGCCAGCTGGGCACAGCCGGCCATGGATTTCACGCCCCGCGAGCGCGGTACCGGCGATTTCGAGGCCATGTGGCCCCGGCGCAGCGAACAGCAGCAACAGGCTGCGCTGCATGCGGCGGAGCCTTCCGCGCCGGCGCCATGGCCAGCGGCAAGCGCGGCGCCGGCCAGCTTCCAGGCGCCAAGCGGACTGCCCCTGGCGCCGAGCCCCAGCGCGCAGTCCATCGCCAACAACGACGAAGCCTGGCCGCTCGGCCGTGCGCTGGCCCAGCTGCAGGGCGTCTACATCCTGGCCGAGAACAGCCAGGGCCTGGTGATCGTCGACATGCACGCCGCGCACGAGCGCATCGTCTACGAACGGCTCAAGACGCAGCTCGACGGAGCGTCCATCAGCAGCCAGCCGCTGCTGATTCCGGCCACCTTCGCGGCCACGCCGCAGGAAGTGGCCACGGCCGAGGCCTGCGCCGAGGTGCTGCCGACGCTGGGGCTGGAGATCACGCCCTTCTCGGCGCGCACGCTCGCGGTGCGTGCCGTGCCGGGAACGCTGGCCGATGGCGACCCGGTGGAACTGGCGCGCAGCGTGCTGGCCGAACTGGGCCAGCACGACGCCAGCACGGTGGTGCAACGCGCCCAGAACGAGCTGCTGTCCACCATGGCCTGCCACGGGGCTGTGCGGGCCAACCGCAAGCTCACCATCGACGAAATGAACGCCCTGCTGCGCCAGATGGAGGCCACGGAGCGCTCGGACCAGTGCAACCATGGCCGGCCGACCTGGCGCCAGCTTTCGGTGCGCGAGCTGGATTCGCTCTTCATGCGTGGCCGATAAACAGTGAAATACGGCCGATCCGCGGTTTTCGGACGTTTTTAAGTCTTTTTTCTAGGGTTTTCCGCAGTCGGCGAAATCCCAGGCACATCCGTTGCATGTGCTCGGTAAAGTGCCGCCGAGCACTGTTTCAGGGAGTTACCTTGCTGCTGTGTCGGCGCATCAAGGTGAAAGCAGGTGAACTTTCGAGCCGACTCCGCTGTCCCTCAAACCCATGATGAAACGCTGGACCCTCCTCGCGTCTGTCCTCTCGCTGTGTGCCCTGCTCGCCGCCGGTTGCTCGACGCTCGACGAACAGCAACGCGAATGGATCTTCCAGCCCAGCGACCGCAGCTGGGGCAACACCGCTTCCATGACCCAGGGCATGGAAGACGTGTGGATCGATTTCCAGTCCTCCATCACCGGCGAACCCGCCCGCCTGCACGGCCTGTGGCTGGGCGGCGCGCCCGAGACCACCGCCACGCCCGTGCTGCTGTACCTTCACGGCGCCCGCTACAACGTGGCCGGCTCGGCGCCGCGCATCCAGCGCATGCATGAGCTGGGCTTCTCGGTGCTGGCCATCGACTACCGCGGCTTCGGGAAGAGTTCCAAGGGCCTGCCTTCGGAAGAATCGGCCCGCGAGGACGCCCGCGCGGCCTGGACCTGGCTGGCCGCGCGCCACCCCAAACAGCACCGTTACATCTTCGGCCACTCGCTCGGCGGCGCCATCGGCATCGACCTCGCGGCGCACGTGAAGGACGAGAGCGGCACCATCGTCGAGAGCACCTTCACCTCCATCGCCGACGTGGTCAGCGGCTTCAAGTGGGGCTGGCTGCCCTTCGGCCCCTTCATCACGCAGCGCTTCGAGGCGATCAACGCGGTCAAGGACATCGGCTCCCCGCTGCTGGTGGTGCACGGCACGGCCGACAGCCTCATCAACCCCACTCTGGGCCGCAAGCTGTACGACGCGGCCACCGTGCCCAAGCTGTTCGTGCTGGTCGAAGGCGGCTCGCACCACAACACCAACTCCATCGGCGAGGCGCAGTACCGCGCGGCGCTGACACAGTTGTTCCGCATGAAGCCGGAGAACATGGTCGCCAGCAACGCCGCCGTGCGGCCGGCACCGCGCCTATCGCCGCCTGCCGCTTCGGGCACGCTCACGCCGCAGGACGTGAGCGGCAAGGTGGAGCCGCCGGCACCCGCAGCCATCTGAGGGCAGCCCGCCTCCAAGGTCCGGCACACAGCCGGGCCCGCGCCATTTGCTACGCTCGGCGCACCATGTCTCCCAGTTCCGACGCGGCCGCGAAGGCCGCCACCCGCGCATCGCCCGATGCCGCGCCCTCCCCGACTCCACCGCGCTACATCGCGCTCGCAGGCCCCACCGCCTCGGGCAAGACGGCCGCCGCACTCGCGCTCGCGCGCTTGCTGCCGGTGGAGATCGTCTCGGTCGACTCGGCGCTGGTCTACCGCGGCATGGATATCGGCACCGCCAAGCCCACGCCCGCCGAGCAGGCGGCGGTGCCCCACCACCTGATCGACATCCTCGATCCGCGCGACAGCTACAGCGCAGCCGCCTTCGTAGCCGACGCGACGCGGCTCATCGGCGAGATTCGCGCGCGCGGCGCGCTGCCGCTGCTGGTGGGCGGCACCATGCTGTATTTCAAGGCGCTGTTCGACGGCATCGACGCGATGC
Organism: Variovorax sp. TLI9-5A; assembly: GCF_056867935.1. Taxonomy (NCBI): domain Bacteria; kingdom Pseudomonadati; phylum Pseudomonadota; class Betaproteobacteria; order Burkholderiales; family Comamonadaceae; genus Variovorax; species Variovorax sp. TLI9-5A. The sequence continues at coordinate 4,471,621 of NZ_CP200310.1, forward strand.
CCGCGGCCGACGCCGCGGTGCGCGCGCGCATCGACGCCGATGCAGCCGCACTCGGCTGGCCGGCGATGCACGCGCGGCTCGCGCAGGTCGATCCGGTCACGGCCGCCCGGCTCGCGCCGCAGGACAGCCAGCGCATTCAGCGCGCGCTCGAAGTGTGGGAGAGCAGCGGCCAACCGCTGTCGAGCTTTCATGCGAGCGACAACAAGACCGCCGGCGCGGTCGAGGGCGGCGTGCTGTTCTCGCTCGAACCCGCCGATCGCGCCTGGCTGCACGGCCGCATCGCCGAGCGCTTCGACACCATGCTGACGGCAGGCTTCCTCGACGAGGTGCGAGCCCTTCGCGCGCGCGGCGACCTTTCGACCGACCTGCCCTCGATGCGCTGCGTCGGCTACCGGCAGGCCTGGGAAACGCTCGATGCGGCCGGCAGCGCGGCGCCCGACGCCAGGGCCATGGCCGACCTGCGCGAGCGCGGCATCGCGGCCACGCGCCAGCTCGCCAAGCGGCAGATCACCTGGCTGCGCAGCATGCCGCAGCGCACGGTGATCGCCTGCGACGCCCCCGATGCGGTGCAGACCGCCGTTCAACGCATGGCAAAGGCCGCCGCCCCCAGATGACGCTTCGCATTTCAAACCTCGGCAAGCACTACGGCGATGCGTCGGTCTTCGAGAACGTGGCGCTCAGCGTCGAGCCCGGCGAGTTCGTCGCCATCGTGGGCGAATCGGGCGTGGGGAAGTCCACGCTGCTCAACTGCATGGCCGGCCTCGACAGCTGGGACCAGGGCACGGTGACGCACGACGGCACCGACATCGGCGCACTCGACGGCGAAGCCTGCGCGCTCTGGCGGCGGCGCCATGTGGGCTTCGTGTTCCAGGCCTTTCACGTGCTGCCGCACCTCGACGTGGCGCAGAACGTGTCGCTGCCGCTGATGCTGCTGGGCCAGCAGAAGGACAACGACGGCCGCGTCGCCCACATGCTCGAAGCAGTGGGCCTGCCCGGCATGGGCGCGCGGCTGCCGCAGACGCTGTCGGGCGGCCAGCTGCAGCGGGTAGCCATCGCACGCGCGCTGGTGCACCGCCCCGCCCTGCTGCTGGCCGACGAGCCCACGGGCAACCTCGACCCGTCCACCGCCGCGAAGGTGATGGAACTGCTCATCGGCCAGACCCGCGAGCACGGTGCATCGCTGGTGCTGGTGACGCACTCCGAAAGCGCGGCGGCCCGGGCCGACCGCCTGCTGCACCTGACGGCCAGCGGAATCCGCGACTGAGTTTGCTGATTACTGCTGCGGCGCGATCAGCGCCCCGAAGCGCGACAGGTCGACGTTGCCGCCGCTGATCACGATGCCCACGCGCTGGCCCGCAATGGCCTTGCCCGCCGCGATCGCGCCCGCGAAGGCGAGGCAGCCGGTGGGCTCCACCACCATCTTCATGCGCTCGGCGAAGAAGCGCATTGCGTCGACGAGCTGCCCGTCGGTGACGGTGAAGATGTCGTCCACGTCGCGGCGGATGATGCCGAAGGTGTATTCGCCCAGATGCTGCGTCTGCGCGCCGTCGGCGATGGTCTTCGGGGTTTCGATGTGCACGATCTTCCCGGCGCGCAACGATTGCTGGCCGTCATTGCCCGCCTCGGGCTCCACGCCGTAGACCTTGCAATCAGGCGACAGCGCGCGCGCCGACAGCGCCGAGCCCGACAGCAGGCCGCCGCCGCCCAGGCACACGAACAGGTGGTCGAGCGGGCCGGTTTCCTCGATCAGCTCCTTCACCGCCGTGCCCTGGCCGGTGAGCACGTCGGGGTGGTCGTAGGGCGGGATCATCGTCATGCCGCGCTCCTGCGCAAGCTTCTTCGTCAGCGCCTCGCGGTCCTCGGTGAAGCGGTCGTACATCACCACCTCGGCGCCGTAGCCCTTGGTGGCGGCGACCTTGGCCGCCGGCGCGTCCTTCGGCATCACGATCACGGCGGGCATCTGCAGCAGTCGCGCCGACAGCGCGATGGCCTGCGCGTGGTTGCCCGACGAGAAGGCGATCACGCCGCCCTTGCGCTGCGTGGCATCGAACTTCGACAACGCATTGAAGGCGCCGCGGAACTTGAACGCGCCCATGCGCTGGAAGTTCTCGCACTTGAAGAAGAACTCGGCGCCCCAGCGCTCGTTGGCGGTGGAAGAGCGCAGCACCGGCGTGCGGTGGGCATGGCCTTCGAGCCGCGCGGCCGCGGCGATGACGTCGTCGTAGGTAGGTAGTTGCATGGGGTCGAGCTTAGCGGTGGCTTGCAATTTTTTGCAGCCCCGATGGGTAAAAACCCGGTATGCACGGCGGCGCGGAACTCCGTACTCTGTATACAGAGTTCAAAGAAAACCGGCGCAAGGAGACAACCATGCCCGCGCAGCTCGTCAGCATCGAGGTCGCTCCCGACCTCGTCGATCAGGTCTACCGAGCCCTGCTGGGCGCCATCAGCAGCGGCGCGCTCGCGCCTGGCGAGCGCATCACGCAGGAGGACATCGCGCAGCGCCTGTCGGTGTCGCGCCAGCCGGTGCTGCAGGCGCTGCGTCTGCTCAAGAAAGACGGCTTCGTGCTCGACGCGCCAGGCCGCGGCGTGCTGGTGGCGCCGCTGGAAGCCGAGGCGATGCGCAAGGTCTATCAGGTGCGTGGCGCGCTCGACGCCCTGGCCGCCCGGCTGGCGGCGCGGCAGCGCTTTCGCATCGACCCGAAGCTCATCGAGCGCGGCCGGCGTGCCGCGCGCGGGCGCAACGTGGAAGCCATGATCGATGCCGACGTCGCCTTCCACCAGGCCATCTACGAGGCATCGGGCAATCCTCTGATCGCGCAGAGCGCCGATCCGCACTGGCGCCATCTGCGCCGCGCGATGGGCGCGGTGCTGCAGGCCGAGCCGCAGCGCGAGACGCTGTGGGACGAGCACGAGGCCATCGCCGACGCCATCGCGGCAGGCAACGCGGACCGCGCTGCACGCCTGAGCGAGGAACACGTCTCGCGGGCCAGCGAGACACTGAGCGAGCGGCTGCTGGCGCATGCCGCATCCACCCACACCCCCACGCAAAAAGGAGACAAGGCATGAAGCTCACCCCCGAGCAGCGCGCGCAGTTCGAGCGCGATGGCTACCTGTTCTTCCCCGGCCATTTCTCGGCCGAGGAAACCAGGGTACTGACCGACGCGGTGCCCGATCTCTACGCGAAGCGCGAGGCCTTCAACGTGCGCGAGAAAGGCTCCGACGCCGTGCGCACGAACTTCGCCGCGCACCTCGTGAGCGAGCCTTTCGCGCGGCTCGCGCGCCATCCGCGCATGGTCGAGCCGGTGACCGACCTCTTCGGCGAAGGCGTCTACATGCACCAGTTCAAGATCAACGGGAAGATGGCCTTCGAAGGCGACGTGTGGCAGTGGCACCAGGACTACGGCACCTGGCTCAACGACGACCTGATGCCCACCGAGCGCGCGATGAACGTCGCGATCTTTCTGGACGACGTGAACGAGCACAACGGCCCGCTGATGTTCATTCCGGGCAGCCATCGCAAGGGCGTGGTCGACGCGAAGCATGACCTGACCACCACCAGCTATCCGCTTTGGACCGTCGACAACGACCTGATCCGCCAGCTGGTGGATCGCGCCGGCGGCAAGCACGGCGGCATCGTCTCGCCCAAGGGGCCGGCGGGCTCGATGATCCTGTTCCACAGCTGCCTGGTGCATGCCTCGGGCAGCAACCTCTCGCCCTTCAACCGCGTGGCGGTGTACCTGAGCCTGTGCGCGGTCAGCAACCACATCCGGCGCCACAAGCGTCCCGAGTACATCGCCCACCGCGACTTCACGCCCATCGAGCTGCTGCCCGACGACTGTCTGCTCAAGCCCTACCCGGTGGACGTGCCATGGAAGAACGGCCTGCCCGAGAGCGCGCTGCGCACCTCGCTCGATGTTCTCGACACCGTGGAGGCCTGAACGACATGAGCCTCCACGCCCGCCTGCAGCGGCGCGCCGCCGAAGGCCGCCCCATCCGCATCGGCCTGATCGGCGCCGGCAAGTTCGGTTCGATGTACCTCGCGCAGATCCCGCGCACGCCCGGCGTGCAGCTGGTGGCCATCGCCGACCTCTCGCCGGATGCGGCCCGCACCAACCTCGAGCGCGTGGGCTGGCAGCCCGGCCGCGCCGCAGCCGCATCGGTGCAGGAGGCGCTGGAGCAAGGCACCACCTGGATCACCGACGACTGGCAGGCCGTGACGCGCGAGCCATCCATCGACATCGTGGTCGAGTGCACCGGCAACCCCATCGCGGCGGTGGACCACTGCCTGGACGCCTTCGCGCACGGCAAGCACGTGGTGAACGTGACGGTCGAGGCCGACGCCTTCTGCGGCCCGCTGCTCGCGCGCAAGGCGCAACAGGCCGGCGTGGTCTATTCGCTGGCCTTCGGCGACCAGCCCGCGCTGATCTGCGACCTGGTGGACTGGGCGCGCACCTGCGGCTTTCCGGTGGTGGCGGCCGGACGCGGCCACAAGTGGCTGCCGCACTTCACCGAGTCGACGCCCGAGACGGTGTGGGGCAACTACGGCCTCACGCCCGAGCAGGCGAAGCGCGGCGGGCTCAACCCGAAAATGTTCAACAGCTTCCTCGACGGCTCCAAGCCTTCCATCGAAAGCTCGGCGGTGGCCAACGCCACCGGCCTTGCCGTGCCGTCGGACGGCCTGCTCTACCCGCCTGCGAGCGTGGAAGACATTCCCTTCGTCACCCGGCCGAAGAGCGAAGGCGGCGTACTGGAGCGCAAGGGCATGGTCGAGGTGATCTCCTCGCTGGAAGCCGACGGGCGGAAGATCCCGTACGACATCCGCATGGGCGTGTGGGTCACGGTCGAAGCCGAGACGGAGTACATCAAAAACTGCTTCGAGGAATACAACGCCCACACCGACCCGAGCGGGCGCTACTTCACGCTCTACAAGCGCTGGCACCTGATCGGGCTCGAAGTAGGCATGTCGGTGGCCAGCGTGGCGCTGCGCGGCGAGCCCACCGGCGTGGCCACCTGCTGGAACGCCGACGTGGTCGCCACCGCAAAACGCGACCTGGCCGCCGGCGAGATGCTCGACGGCGAAGGCGGCTACACCGTCTGGGGCAAACTGCTGCCGGCCGCGCGCTCGCTGCGCCTGGGCGGCCTGCCGCTGGGGCTGGCGCACAACATCAGGCTGGTGCGCCCGGTAAAGAAGGGCCAGAGCCTGAGCTGGGCCGACGTGGCTATCGACACCACCACCGCCGCCTACAGGCTGCGCAACGAGATGGAAACCCTGTTCGCACCCACGGCACAGGCAGAGGCCGCCTGACCGCTGCCTGAGAACTTTTCGCCTCGGTGCAGCCACCGTTGCACCGGGAGGCTTCCATGTAAAAAATGTTCTGCTCGGCACGAAGCCCGTGTCGAAATGCTCGCCGGCTGGCCGTCATTGTGGTGAGCGCTCCTGCTCAGCAAGCTTTTCCTTGACGGAGAGACACCATGCAGTACATGTTGATGTTCTACCAGCCCGCGGCCGAATTCGAGCAACGCGAAGACGCATCCGCGCAGGCCTACAGGGCCAGCTGGGTCGCGTATGCCGACGCGGTGCGCCAGTCGGGCATCTCGCTCGGCGGCCACGGCCTCTTCCCGCCCATGACCGGCACCACGCTGCGCGTGCGCGGCGACAAGCGCCAGGTGCAGGACGGCCCCTTCGCCGATACCAAGGAGCAGCTCGGCGGCTATTTCGTGATCGACGTGCCCGACCTCGACGCCGCACTCGAATGGGCGGCGCGCGCGCCCTGCGCGACCACCGGCGGGGTGGAAGTGCGGCCCGTCTTCGTTGCCACCGCACTGGCAGCTGCAGCGGCATGAGCGCTGCGCCGGGCCGCCCCAAGCAAGCTCGCACCGCAGTGCGAAGCACGAAGGTGCTCCAGTGAGCGACCCGGCGGTTCACGGGGCCGCCGAACGGGCGGCGCGCGAGTCGTACGGCCGGCTGCTGGCCATCCTCTCCGCGCGCACGCACGACATCGCCGCGTCGGAAGATGCGCTGGCCGACGCCTTCGCCCGCGCGCTCGAACGCTGGCCCGCCGACGGCATCCCGGCCCAGCCCGACGCCTGGCTGCTGAGCGTGGCGCGCCATCGCAAGCTCGATGCCTGGCGCCACAGCCGCGTGCAGGACCAGGCCACCCAGACCCTGCTGCTGCTCGCCGGCGAAGTCGATGAAGCCGCCGACGGCAGCAGCGGCAACGCCATTCCCGACGAGCGGCTGCGCCTGCTCTTCGTGTGCGCGCACCCGGCCCTCGATGCGGCCGCGCGCGCCCCGCTCATGCTCCAGACCGTGCTGGGCCTCGACGCGGCGCGCATGGCCGGCGCCTTCCTCACCGCACCCTCCACGCTCGGCCAGCGGCTGGTGCGCGCCAAGGCCCGCATCCGCGCCGCCGGCATTCCCTTCGAATACCCGCAGGCGCGAGACCTGCCGCAGCGGCTGCAGGACGTGCTCGACGGCATCTACGCCGCCTACGGCACCGGCTGGGACGACGTGGACGGCGCCGACGCCCTGCCCCGCGGCCTCACCACCGAGGCCATCGACCTCTGCCGCATCCTCTGCGGCCTGATGCCCGCCGAGCCCGAGCCGCTGGGCCTGCTGGCGCTCATGCTCTTCTGCGAAGCCCGCATGGCCGCGCGGCGCAGCGACACCGGCGCCTACGTGCCGCTCGACCAGCAGGACCCGCTGCGCTGGGACCCCGACCTGCTCGCCGAGGCCGAGCTCTGCCTGCGCCGCGCGTCCGAAATGAAGTTGCTCGGCGCCTACCAGCTCGAAGCCGCGATCCAGTCGGCCCACTGCGAACGCCGCGTCGGCGCGCCGGTGCCACCCGAGGCGCTGGTGTCGCTGTACGAGGGGCTGCTGGCGCTGCGGACCAGCATCGGCGCGCAGGTCAGCCTCGCCTGCGCACTCGCGAACGCGCGCGGTCCGGAGATCGGCCTGCGGGCGCTGGAAGCCATTCCTGCACAGGATGTGGCGAACTACCAGCCGTACTGGGCGGCGCGCGCACATCTGCTGGCGGCCGGCGGTGCGCGCTCCGCGGCTCGGCAGGCGTTCGACCGTGCCATCGGGCTGAGCTCCAACGCGGCGGTGCGTGCTTATCTGCACGCGATGTCGGACCGGCTTTGAGCCGACCTACTACTTCGTCGCGTTGAAGGTGCGCGGAAACAGCGCCGCCTGCGAACGGTCGCGCAGCCGGTAACTCATGGCCGGCCGCCCCAGGCTGCCGGTGACCATGCCGGCCTCCTCCATGAATCCGCCATCGAGCATGCGCTTGCGAAAAGCGCTCTTGTCGACCGCCCTGCCCAGCACAACCTCGTAGGTGTGCTGCAGCGCCGGCAGCGTGAATGGTTCCTCCAGCAGAAAGGCCGGCAGCGAGGTGTATTCAACCTTGCTGCGCAGCCGGGCAACGGCCGCATCGAGCAGCTCGCCATGGTCGAAGGCCAGCCGCTTGCGCGAGGCGGCATCGACCTCGAACCACGCCACTTCGGCCGCGTTTGCACCGCTGCGCAGCTGCATCGCCTGCGCGGGAATCAGCGCGTAGAAGCAATGCGTGGCCGACCAGCCCCGTGGATCACGCTGTACCCCGCCCCAACTGCCCAACTGCTCCAGGTAAGGCGTGATCACGCCGGTCTTCTCGCGCAGCTTGCGCAGCGCGCAGTCGAGCAGCGTGGCGTCCTCGTCGATGTTCACGAAGCCGCCGGGCAAGGCCCACTTGCCGGGAAAGGGCTCATCGGTGTCGGCGGGCCGCTTCACCAGCAGGACGTGAAGGGCGTCATCGAGCACGGTGAACATCACCACGTCGACGGTGACCAGTGGGCGCGGGAAGGTCAGTGGCGGGAATGCGGAAGATGGCGTGTTCACGTAAGAGCTTGACTGCGGGATTATTAGTTGTACTATACAACCCTCGATTAGTTGCACAGAGCAACTCTCATCGAATTACAAGACAAGAACAACAAGGAAAGAAGAACGAAATGAACAACAGCGCTGTCACACCACTACCCACCGAATCGCACATCGCCCAACGCGCCCGCTGGCCCCGAAGCGGCCAGCACATCCTCGCCCACCACGACGCGAACTCGGTCGTCGTCTACCAGGCCTACCGTCCAGCCATCGGCGAATACGCCATCAGGCACGGCCGGCTCGACGGTCCGGACTTCAGCCTTTCGCGGATGAGCTGGATCAAGCCGAACTTCCTCTGGATGATGTATCGCAGCGGCTGGGGCACGAAGGAAGGCCAGGAAGTCGTTCTGGGCCTGCGGCTGCGCCGCGCGTTCTTCGAGCACGTGGTGCGCGAAGCGGTGGCTTCGACCTTCGATGCAGCCGGCTATCCGAGCCGCGAGGCTTGGCAGGAAGCCGTGGAACGCTCAGAGGTGCGCCTGCAATGGGACCCGGACCATTCGCCGCAAGGCCACAAGCTCGAACGCCGCGCAATCCAGTTGGGCCTGCGCGGCCGCACGCTGGCCGCTTTCGCGCACGAGGAGCTGCTGGAGGTCATCGACATGCGCTCCTTCGTGGCCGCCCAGCGCCCGCTGGCGCAGGACGACAGCCTCGAGCTGCAACTGCCGGTGGAGCATGTGCTCGACATCGGCTTCGAAAAGGAAAACTCCAAATGACGACGACAACGAACTCAACCACCGTCATACCCCGCAGCACCCGCGAACTGCCCGCGTACTTCGCGCAGGGCCATCGCCCGGAGTTCCTTCTCTTCTGGGGCCATCAGTCACCGAAGACCGGCGTGAACAAGAGCTGCTTCAGCCAGTGGTTCGAGGCCGCGTTCAAGGTCGATGGCGTCTCGTACCGCACGGCCGAGCATTTCATGATGGCCGGCAAGGCGCGCCTGTTCGGCGACCAAGAAATCTGCGACCGCATCCTCGCCGCGCGCACGCCCGGCGAAGCCAAGAAGCTGGGCCGCGAGATCCGCGGCTTCAACGAGGCCGCGTGGGTCGCCGCGCGCCTGGACATCGTGACGCAGGGCAACATCGCCAAGTTCTCGCAGAACGCGGAGCTCGGCGCCTTCCTGCTCGGCACGGGCCACCAGGTGCTGGTGGAGGCCAGCCCGGTCGATCCGATCTGGGGCATCGGGCTCGCGGCCAACAATCCCCTGGCACAGGACCCGCGCGAATGGAAGGGGCTCAATCTGCTGGGCTACGCGCTGATGGCCGCGCGCGAGGCGCTCAGGCAGCAACAGTCATGAATGCGATCGAGCGCTACCAAGGCTGCCTGCTCGGCCTGGCCTGCGGCGACGCCGTGGGCACCACGGTCGAGTTCCGCTCGCGCGGAAGCTTCGCCCCAGTCACCGGCATGCACGGCGGCGGCCCCTTCGGGCTGATCGCAGGCGAGTGGACCGACGACACGTCGATGGCCCTTTGCCTCGCCGCGAGCCTGATCCACTGCAAGGGCTTCGACGCGGTCGACCAGATGAACCGCTACTGCAACTGGCGCAGCGTGGGCTACATGAGCAGCACCGGCAACTGCTTCGACATCGGCCTGACGGTGTCGGGGGCCCTCACCCGCTACCTGGCTTCGGGCGATCCGTTCGCCGGAGATCCCGATCCGCGCACAGCCGGCAATGGAGCGCTGATGCGGCTCGCGCCGGTGCCGATGTTCTACGCGGCGAGCGCCGAGGCCACCTGGAAGCAGGCCGGCGAAGGCACGCGCACGACGCATGGCGCGCTGGAGGCCATCGAATGCTCTCAGCTCTTCGCATTGCAGCTTCGCGCGGCGCTGCGGGGCGAAAGCAAGGCGGCCATTCTGACGTCCACGCCGCAGGCGCCACTGAGCGAGAAGGTCGCGGCGCTGGCACGAGGCAGCCATGCATCGAAGCCCGTCGCCCAGATCAAGGGATCGGGCTACTGCGTCGAATCGCTCGAAGCGGCGCTCTGGTGCTTCGCGAACACTGGCTCCTTCGAGGAAGCAGTGCTCGCCGCCACCAACCTGGGCGACGACGCCGACACCACGGCCGCCATCTGCGGCCAGCTGGCGGGCGCCTTCTACGGCGTCGCAGGCATCCCGCCAGACTGGCTCGACAAACTCGTGATGCGCGCGGAAATGGAAGAGATGGCCGGGCAATTGCTCGCACTGGCCGGCTGACGAAGGCCGGTGGCTACTCCGGCTGCGCGGCCGTGTCTCCCACCCGTCGCGCATCGAGCTGGCTGCCGCCCTGCGCCAGCGACACCCCCACGACCACGTTCGCCGCATCGCGCCTGAACATGACCTGCGCGCCGATGGCCGTCACAGCAAAGCGGTCGTTGCCCGTAGGCGTGAGCGCGTTGTAGCCGCGCTCCGTCTCCCGAACCAGCAGCCGGCCGCTGCGCACCGTGAAGTTCAATGACTGGGTCTTCGTCACGCGGTACTCGCCCCTGTATTCGTCGAGCCGCTTCGCATCGATCGGCACTTCGGTGGTCGGCACCGGATATCGGCTCTTGCCGATGGCCAGCATCACCGACTGCATCGGCGCGCGCGCGTTGCTGCTGAGCACGATCATCGCCTCGCCAGTGTCGGGCGCGAGCAGCCACAGCGTGCGGTAGCCCTCGGTGACGCCCGCGTGGTAGTAGGTGCGCCGGCCGCCTTCGGGCCCGCGCACCATCACCGCATAGCCGATCTCGGCGCCCTCGTAGCGCGCCAGCGGCGTGAGCATGCGCGCGGCGGCCGGGCCCAGCGGGCCGGCGGCGCCCGCGAGGACGGCGCGGCTGAAGGTCATCATGTCGGCGGCGGTGGAGCGCAGCGCGCTGGCCGGCGCGTAGGCCTGCATGTCGAAGAGCGGCTGTCGGCGGTCGCCCGCGAAGGCCGGGGCCATGCGCGAGGCCTTGTCGCCCAGCGTGATGACTGTGTCGTTCATGCCCAGCGGCTCGGTGATGCGCGCGCGCACCAGTTCGCCCCACGAGGTGTCGTAGTGCTCGGCGAGCAGTTGGCCGAGCAGCGCCATGCCGAAGTTGCTGTACGCGCCTTCGCAGGGCGGCGCGGCGGCCGTGAGCTTGATGCGCGCGAGCGCGGCCCAGAACATGGCCTTGTCGTAGGCGTGGAACTGCTCGACGAGGGGTGCGCCGCCGGTCACGCCGTCGGCCATCACGGGCACGCAGCCGGTGTGCGTGACGAGCTGGCGCAGCGTGACCGAGGCCACCGGTGGCGAGAGGCCATCGACCTTGCCGGCGAGCAGCCTGCCGACCGTGTCGTCCAGCTTCAGGTCGCCGCGCTGCACCGCCTGCGCGAGCAGCAGGCCGGTGAACACCTTGGTGACGGAGCCGATCTCGAACATCGGCTGCTCGGCGCTGCCGGATGCGATGGCGCGCGGCTGCGACGGCGGCTCGGGGTTGTAGGCGGCGCCGTAGGCCGCCTGCCCGTTGCGCAGCGTGCCCACCACCATCGTGCCCCGCTCGGTGCCGATGGCTGCTTTCGCAAGAAGGGCCGGATCGCTTGCCAGCGTCAGGGGCTGTTGTTGTTGCTGCTGCGGCGGCTGCAGTTGCGCCAGGGCGTTGCCGGCCAGCAACGGGACGAAAAGCCAGGCCGCGAGCCAGGAGCGGTACAGCAAGGCATGGGGCATGAGCCGCATCGTCGGATTCCTCAGGCGGTCGAAGAGCCGCAATCCTGCCACGTCCGGAGTCCCCCTCGCGCGCCGCGACGACAATCGGCCAATGCGCGCATTGCTCGGCACCTTCTCCTGGCAGGAACTCCGCCACCACCCCTGGCGCAACGCGGCGGCCGTGCTGGCCGTGATGCTCGGCGTTGCGCTGGCCTTCTCGGTACAGCTGATCAACGCCTCGGCGCTCGACGAGTTCTCGAGCGCGGTGCGCTCGGTCAACGGCGAGCCCGACCTGGAAGTGCGCGCCGTGCAGGGCGGCTTCGACGAGGCCGTGTTCGCGCAGCTCGCCCGCCACCCACAGGTGGCGCTGGCGAGCCCGGTGGTCGAGGTCCAGGGGCTGGCGCTGGCCGGCGAGCAGCAGGTGCCGATCCGCGTGATCGGCATCGACGCGCTGGCGCTGCCGACCATCGCGCCCGCGCTGATGCCGCAGGCCGCGGCGGGCGCCGACCGCTTCGCGCTCTTCTCTCCGGGCCAGGTGTTCCTCAACCTCGCGGCGCGCGACGCGCTGGGGCTGCCCGCGCAGGCGCCCGGCGACGGCAAGGCCGAGACAGTGCAGCTGCGCAGCGGCGACGCCTGGCACAGCCTCGCCGTGGCGGGCCATGTGGCCGCCGGCGGCAAGGCGCTCGCGGTGATGGACATCGCGGCGGCGCAGGAACTCTTCGGCCGCATCGGTCAGCTGAGCCGCATCGACCTGCGCCTCGCGCCCGGCACGGACAGGGCCGCCTTCATGGCTTCGCTGCAGCGCTCTCCGAATTGGCCTGCTGGCGTGCAGTTCGCCGAGCCCGGCGACGCGGCGCAGCGCGTGAGCAACCTGTCGCGCGCCTACCGCGTGAATCTCACGGTGCTGGCGCTGGTGGCGCTCTTCACGGGGGCCTTCCTGGTGTTCTCGGTGCTGGCTCTGAGCGTGGCCAAGCGCGCGCAGCAGTTCGCGCTGCTCGGCGTGCTCGGGCTCACGCCGCGCGAACGGCTGCGGCTGGTGCTGGCCGAGTCGCTGGTGCTGGGCCTGATCGGCAGCTTGGCCGGCCTCGCGCTGGGCACGGCGCTGGCGGCCTTCGCGCTGCGCGTGCTGGGCGGCGACCTGGGCGGCGGGTACTTCGAAGGCGTGGCGCCCACGCTGCACTGGAGCGCAAGCGCTGCCCTGCTCTACGGCGGGCTCGGCGTGCTGGCCGCATTGGTCGGCGGCTGGTGGCCCGCGCGCGCGGCGCAGGCGCTGCCCGAGGCGCAGACGCTCAAGGGCCTGGGCGCCGCACCCACGCGCAGCAACGGCCACTGGCTGGCGCTGGGTCTGGTCGCGCTGGGCGCGGTGCTGGCCAACCTGCCTGCCATCGGCGGCATTCCGGTTGCGGCGTACCTCTCGGTGGCCTGCCTGCTGGTGGGCGGCATCACTGCCCTGCCCTGGCTGATCGCGCTGCTCTACGACCGCGTGGCGCCGCTGTTCTCGCGGCGCGTGCTGCCGATGCTGGCGGTGGAGCGTGCGCGGCGCATGCGCGGCACGGCGGCGGTGGCGGTCAGCGGCGTGGTCGCGAGCCTGAGCCTTGCGGTCGCGCTCACGGTGATGGTCGCGAGCTTCCGCGACTCGGTCACGCACTGGCTGGACGTCGTGCTGCCGGCCGACCTGTACGTGCGCGCCACCTCGGGCGGACGCGGCGGCAACAGCGGCGGCGGCAGCAGCACCGACACCGCCACCTTCGCGCCGGCCTTCGTGCAGTCGCTGGCGCAGCTGCCCGGCGTGGCGCGCACCGGCACGCTGCGCACGCAGCCGCTGCAGCTCGATGCAGCGCGGCCGGCGGTGACGCTGATCGCGCGCAGCCTCGAAGGCGGGGCCGCGCAATCGCTGCCGCTGGTGGGCAGCGCGCTGCCGGTGCCCGAGGGACAGGTCGGCATCTACGTGAGCGAGCCGATGGTGGAGCTCTACGGCGCGAAGCCGGGCACGGTATTCGCGCCGCTGTCGGCCGCCATGGGCAAGGCGCAAGCCCCGTCGTTCTTCGTGGCCGGCGTGTGGCGCGACTACGCACGGCAGTTCGGCGCCATCACCATGGACGCGCGCGACTTCGAGCGCATCACCGGCGAGCGCAACGTGAGCGACGTGGCGCTGTGGCTCGCGCCCGGCGCGTCGGAAGGCGCGGTGCAGGCGGCGGTGCGTGAACTGGCCGCGCGCCAGGGCGGCCGGGGCGATTCGTCCGCCGGCTCCGTCGAGATAGCCTCGGTGGGGCAGATCCGCGCGACCTCGCTGCGCATCTTCGACCGCAGCTTCGCCGTCACCTACTGGCTGCAGGCCGTGGCCATCGCCATCGGCCTCTTCGGCATCGCCGCCAGCTTCAGCGCGCAGGTGCTGGCGCGGCGCAAGGAATTCGGCCTGCTCGCGCACCTGGGCTTCACGCGCCGGCAGGTGCTCGCGGTGGTGGCCGGCGAAGGCGCGGCATGGACGGCCATCGGCGCCGTGGCCGGGCTCGGCCTGGGGTTGGCCGTGTCGGTGGTGCTCGTGAAGGTGGTGAACCCGCAGAGCTTCCACTGGAGCATGGATCTCCTCGTGCCATGGGCGCGGCTGCTGGCGCTGTGCGCGGCGGTGGTCGCCGCCGGCACCATCACGGCCTGGATGGCGGGCCGCGCCGCCGCCGGCAAGGACGTGGTGCTGGCGGTGAAGGAAGACTGGTAGGCCGCGGGCCGGCCCCACGACTTCAGCGCGCCGGCGTCAGCTGGATTCTTTCCAGCGTCTCCTTCTCCACGGCCGCCCGGCTGTAGACCAGCGGCACGTACTTGCCTTCGAGCCACAGCGGCGCGAGGTCGCGGTAGTTCGGGCTCTCGGGGTTGCCCGACTGGCCCGGCGCGTTGATGACGCGCGACGCGTCCCAGTTGCCCACGTCCAGCACCATGCGGAACGATGCGCCGGAGGTCAGCCTGTAGTCGCTCGCGCGGTAGGTGGCGGCCATCGGCGTGAAGGAGGAGCCCGACATCGGCCAGTCGCCCACGTCGAGCTTCTTGCGCGTGGCGGCATCGACCACACCGCCGAGCGGATGGCGGAACTCGGCGCGGTGCAGCGCGCCCCACTTCCATGTCGCCGGCTCGGGGCCGAGCTTGGCGCTCAGCTCCTGCATCGCGGCGGGCAGGGTCTTGAGCAGCAGCGCGTCGCGCTGTTCGTTGGTGACCCAGCCGAAGGGGTTCTCCAGCAGCAGCACCATGCGCGTGTTGTCGCCCGGTGCGGCCAGCGCAGCGCCCGCATCGCCCGCGCCGGCCTTGAGCACGGCGGCGCGCAGCGGTTTGCTGCTCCACACCTCGTACAGCGCGGCGGCGGCGCTGTCGCGGTCCATGGTGCCGTCCCAGCCCTGCAGCATGCGCAGCGCGGTCGCCGTCTGCGCGTCGTCGCTGCGCAGGCCCGACAGCAGCTTCAGCACCCGCTGCGCGGGCGTGGCGACGATGTCGTTCTGCATGCGCTGCGAATCCTCGACCGAGAAGCGCGAGCCAGCCGCTACCTTGCTGGCGAACAGCTCCTTGAGCCGGCGGGCGCGCGCCGCGTCGCTCCACTCGTAGCCCACGCCCTTCTTCGCCGCGGGATGGTCGGGCGGGATGTTGTTCTCGTTGGCGGTCACCACGTAGCCGCGCGCCGGGTTGAACTCCGAGGGCAGCTCGTCGCCGTTGCGGAAGCCCGACCACTCATAGCGGCCGTCGCCGGGCACGGGCATCAGGCCGTCCCAGTTGGGGCGTATGGGCGTGAGGCCGCCGGGAATCCAGCCGACGTTGCCGCTGCTGTCGGCGTAGACCTGGTTCTCGCCCGGCGCGCCCCAGCGGTTCATGGCGGCGCGGAACTGGTCCCAGTTGCGCGCGCGCATGTAGTCCATGGAGCCGAAGTACGGCGCCATGCCGGGCTCCAGCCACGCCGCGCGCAACGCGAACGCACGCTGCCTGCCGGGCTCGGACAGCAGCACCGGGCCATGGCGCGTGAAGGTGTTGACCACCTCGCGCGGCGTGTTCTCGCCCTTCACCGCGATGCGCTCGGTGACGCGCACCATCGGCTCCCAGCGGCCCTGGTAGCGGTACTCGTTGGGGTTGCGCGGGTTGAGCTGGTACACGTACAGGTCTTCCTGGTCCATGTAGAAGCGCGTGAGGCCGAAGGCGATGGTGCCGTTGTGCCCGATCGAGATGCCCGGCAGGAAAGGTTCGCCCGCGCCGATCACGTCCATGCCCGGCGCGCTCAGGTGCGCCATGTAGCGCAGGCTGGGCGCACCGTGCGCGCGGTGCGGATCGTTGGCGAGGATGGGCCGGCCTGTGGATGTGAGCTTCGGCGAGATCACCCAGTTGTTGCTGCCGTAGCCGGCCGTGGGATCGCCTTGCACCGCCTGCTGATCCTGCGGACCCGGCAGGCTCGCTACAGGCGCCGCGAGCCGCGTGTTGGTCTTGCTGAACTGCGGCGCTTCGGTTGCCCGCATGTAGGCCGCGCGCAGTTCGGCCGCCGGAATGGTGCAAGGGTCCAGGCCCTGCGGTACGCGCGGATTGACCGGTGGATCGAGCTCGCGCCGCAGCCAGTCGGCCTTGATGCCGGCACCGCCCGCGCAGAAGGCGCGTGCGCGGTCGATCTCGGAAGTGAAATTGAGCGTGAGGCCGTGGTGCCGTATGCGCACCACGTCCTCGGGCGACCATGTGGCGGGCTGGTAGCCCAGCAGCGCGAACTCCGGCGGCAGCAGCGAAGGCTGCGCACGCACCTGCGCCACGTAGGCATTCACGCCGGCGGTGAAGGCCTCGGCCACGCGCTTGGCGTCGGAGCCGTAGGCCAGCCACTCGCGGTACATGTCGCCGCGATAGAGCACTGCGCGCGCGGCGCGGTCGTTCTCTACCCACGCGGGGCCGAAGTCCTTCGCCATTTCGCCGAGGCCGCGCTTGCGCCAGAGGTCCATCTGCCAGAGACGGTCGCGCGCGGCGATGAAGCCCTGCGCGACGAAGGCGTCGTAGAGCGTGCCTGCGTACAGGTGCGGCACGCCCCATCGGTCCACGAGCACCTCGGCCGGCTTCTCGAGGCCAGGCACCGTGAAGGATGAGGAAGGCCGCGTGGTGCCCGGCTGCCCGTCGGGCGGCCCCGAGGCACAGCCCGCGAGCATGAGAGCGGTGAGTGACGCGAGCGCAACTGCGCGAAAGGAATTCCTTTGACCTAACGAGCGCCGCGATGCCGGGCGCAGGTTTCTTCTTTTCATGAGCCTCGTCTCCTGCCTTGTGTTGTTGGTAGAGGGGTGGCAGCGAACAGTATCCCGATTTGCCTGCTTCGTGGGCGTTACAAGGCGCGACTTGTAGACTGGCGAACCATGCAGCGAGCCCCCTCTCCTTTTCCTCTTTCGCGCCGAAGCCTGCTGCTCGCCGCGCTCGCATCGGGGCCGCTGGCCGCATGGGCGCTGCCCGAGCGCCGCCTCGAGTTCCCGCGCGACTTCGGCAGCCACCCCGACCTGCACACCGAGTGGTGGTACGTCACCGGCCACGCGAAGACTTCCGCCGGACGCGAATTCGGCTTCCAGGTCACCTTCTTCCGCTCGCGCGTGGAGGCCGCGCTGGGCATGCGCTCAGCCTTCGCCGCGAAGCACCTGGTGTTCGCGCATGCGGCCGTCACCGACCTCGAAGGCCGCGTGCTGCTGCACGACCAGCGCATCGCGCGCGCGGGCTTCGGCGTGGCGGAAGCCTCCACCAGCGACACCGACGTGCGCATCCGCGACTGGTCGCTGGCTCGGGAGAACGGCATCTATGCGGCGCGCATTCCGGCGGGCGAATTCACGCTCGACCTGCGCTTCACGCCCACGCAGCCTGTGCTGCTGCAAGGCAAGGCAGGGCTTTCGCGCAAAGGGCCCGAGGAGTCGCAGGCGAGCTACTACTACAGCGAGCCGCAGCTCAAGGCACAGGGCAAGCTCACGCTCAAGGGCCAGGCCTTCGACATCACGGGCACCGCATGGCTGGACCACGAATGGAGCGAAGCGCTGATGCATCCCGAGGCCGTGGGCTGGGACTGGATCGGCATGAACCTCGACGACGGCAGCGCCCTCACCGCCTTCCACCTGCGGCGCAGCGACGGCAGCGCGCTATGGGCCGGTGGCTCGTACCGGCAGCGCGATGGCACGGCACGCATCTTCAAAAACGACGAAGTGCGTTTCGAAAGCCTCAAGACCTGGGACAGCCCCCGCACGCAGGCGAAGTACCCGACGCGATGGCACGTACACACGCCCGCCGGCAGCTTCGAGGTGCGCGCCCTGCTCGACGACCAGGAGCTGGACAGCCGCGGCTCCACCGGCGGCGTGTACTGGGAGGGCGTGAGCGACCTGCTCGATGCACAGGGTCGGCGATTGGGACGCGGCTACCTCGAGATGACCGGCTACGCGGCTCCGTTGAAGCTGTAACTGTTGTAGCCACGGACAGAGGCTGACAACCGAACGCCTCCTACGCGCGTTGGGAAAATTTCCCATAAATAATCATCCCGATGCAGAGGAGCCCCACCATGAAAACCCGAATCGCAATGCTGGCCGCGGCCGGCGCGCTCTCCATTCTCGCGAGCCCGCTTGCCGCCAACGCGCAGGTCTCGGTCAACATCAACGTGCCCGGCCTGGTGATGACGGCCCCGCCCCCGCCGCGCTACGAGCCCCTGCCCCCGCCGCGCGGCGGCTTCGTCTGGGTGCCGGGCCGCTGGGTCTGGGACGGCCGTGCCTACGGATGGCGCCCGGGTGGCTGGCAACCCGAGCGCGCGGGCTATGTCTATGCCCCGGGCCGCTGGATCGAGGACCGCGGCGGCTGGCGCTGGACCGAAGGCGACTGGCGCCGCGAGGCCCGCCGTGAAGCGCGCCGCGAACGCGAGTGGGAAGAAGACCGCCGCCATGACCGCTACGAGCGCGATCACCGGCACGGCCACGATCGCGACCGCGGCGACTTCTGCCCGCCCGGCCAGGCCAAGAAGGGCAACTGCTGAGGCGCAGGCCCGCAGAGCCCGGAACGAAAAAGGGAGCCGAAGAGGCTCCCTTTTTGTTTGTCGGCGTCGTCTTGCTACTTCGCCCGCCGCCGGTCGATGAACGCGATGATCTCGCCCATGATTCCCTTGCGGAAAGCCAGCACGCAGATCACGAAGATCAGGCCCGTGACCATGGTCACCGACTCGCCCAGCGTGTTGAACCAGTCCACCGTGGTGATGCGCGCGAGCAGGTTGCCGAGTTCGCCGATCTTGTTCTCCAGCAGCACCACCACCGCCGAACCCACCAGCGGGCCCGAGAGCGTGCCGAGGCCGCCCACCAGCGTCATCAGGATGACCTGGCCCGAGGCGGTCCAGTGCACGTCCGACAGCGTGGCGAAACCCAGCACCAGCGTCTTGAGCGAACCGGCCAGGCCCGACAGCGCCGCCGAGATCACGAAGGCCAGCAGCTTGAAACGGCTCACGTCGTAACCCAGCGAGAGCGCGCGCGGCTCGTTCTCCTTGATGCCCTTGAGGACCTGCCCGAAGGGCGAATGGATGGTGCGCACGATCAGCAGGAAGGCCGCGACCACGATGACCAGCGCCACGTAGTACATGGTGAGGTCGTTCGACAGGTCGATCACGCCGAAGAGCTTGCCGCGCGGCACGCCCTGCAGGCCGTCCTCGCCGCCGGTGAACTTGGCCTGCAGCGCGACGAAGAACATCATCTGCGCGAGCGCCAGCGTGATCATCGCGAAGTAGATGCCCTGCCGGCGAATCGCCAGCACGCCGAAGAGCCAGCCGAGGGCGGCGCCGGTGAGCGTGCCCGCGATCAGCCCCAGCTCGGGCGTGAGGCCCCAGACCTTGATCGCATGGCCCGCCACGTAGGCCGAGCCGCCGAGGAATGCCGCATGCCCGAAGGACAGGAGCCCGGTGAAGCCCAGCAGCAGGTTGAACGCGGCCGCGAAGAGCGCGAAGCACATCAGCTTCATCACGAACACCGGGTAGGCGCCGAAGAACGGTGCCAGGACCAGTGCGAGCAGCAGCAGCGCGTAGACGACGGTGGATATCTTTTTCATGTTCATGCCGTCCGCCTTATTTTTCTTTGCCGAACAGGCCGGCCGGACGGATGAGCAGCACGATGACCATGATCACGAACACGACGGTGGAGGATGCCTCCGGATAGAAAACCTTGGTGAGCCCCTCGATCACGCCGAGCCCGAGGCCGGTGAGGATGGCGCCCATGATCGAGCCCATGCCGCCGATCACGACCACGGCGAACACCACGATGATGAGGTTCTGCCCCATCAGCGGCGACACCTGGATGACGGGCGCGGCGAGCACGCCGGCAAAGGCCGCCAGCCCGGCGCCGAAGGCGTAGGTCAGCGTGATCATCAGCGGCACGTTGACGCCGAAGGCCTCCACCAGGCGCGGGTTCTCGGTGCCGGCGCGCAGGTAGGCGCCGATGCGGGTCTTCTCGATCACGTACCAGGTGGCGAAGCACACCACCAGCGACGCCACCACCACCCATGCGCGGTAGTTGGGCAGCACCATGAAGCCCAGGTCGGTGGCGCTCGACAGCGCATCGGGCGCGTCGTAGGGCAGGCCCGAGACGCCGTAGATGGAGCGGAACACGCCCTCGATCAGCAGCGTGAGGCCCAGCGTGAGCAGCAGGCCGTAGAGGTGATCGAGCTTGTAGATCCAGCGCAGGAGCAGCCGCTCGATGAGCACGCCGAAGATGCCGATGACGACGGGTGCGGCGATCAGCATCACCCAGTAGTTGATGCCGAAATACTCCATGGCCATCCACGTCAGGACGGCGCCGAGCATGAACAGCGCGCCGTGCGCGAAGTTGATGACGTTGAGCAGGCCGAAGATCACCGCCAGCCCGAGGCTCAGGATGGCGTAGAAGGAGCCGTTGACCAGCCCCAGGAGGAGCTGGCTCAAAAGCGCGGGAAGGGAAATGTTCATAGAAAGTTCAGGACGCCACTGGCCGTTTCTTCTTTTTCGCAGGGGCCGCCGCGCACGGCCGCCCGAAGCGGCCGGCCCGCCCCCCTTGCAAAGGGGGGTTGGCGAAGCGACACGCAGTGCGCGCAGACTGGGGGGTTACTTCCATAGCGCGCACTTGCTCTCAGCTTTGGTCGTGAAGACCTCTTCGCCCTTGAGCTTCTGGACCACCTTGTAGTAGTCCCACGGCTGCTTCGACTCGGCCGGCGACTTCACCTGCACCAGGTACATGTCGTGCACGAAGCGGCCGTCGGCACGGATGCTGCCCTTTGCGTAGAAGTCGTCGATGGGGGTGGACTTGAGGGTTTCCATCACCTTGTCGGCATCGACCGTCTTGGCGGCCTGCACGGCCTTCAGGTAGGTCATGGTGGCCGAGTAGTCGGCCGCCTGGATGTCGGTGGGCATGCGCTTGGTCTTCTCGAAGAAGCGCTTGCCGAAGGCGCGCGTCTTGTCGTCGAGGTTCCAGTCCCAGCTGGTGGTCAGCAGCAGGCCTTCGGTGTTCTTCAGGCCCAGGCTGTGCACGTCGGTCACGAACACCAGCAGGCCGACCATCTTCATGGTCTTGGAGATGCCGAACTCGCGTGCCGCCTTGATCGCGTTCTGCGTGTCGCCGCCCGCGTTCGCGAGCGCCAGCACTTGCGCCTTGGAGTTCTGCGCCTGCAGCAGGAACGAGGAGAAATCGGAAGTGTTGAGCGGATGCTTCACGCTGCCGAGCACCGTGCCGCCCTTCTCCTTCACGACCTTGGTCGCGTCGGCCTCCAGGGCCTGGCCGAAGGCGTAGTCGGCCGTCAGAAAGTACCAGCTCTTGTCGCCTCGCGCGATGACGGCGCTGCCCGTGCCCTTGGCCAGCGCCACGGTGTCGTAGGCGTAGTGCACGGTGTAGGGGCTGCACTGCTCGTTGGTGAGCGCCGAGCTGCCCGCGCCGTTCACGATGAACACGCGCTTCTTCTCCTGCGCCACCTTGGCCATGGCCAGGCCGGTACCCGAGCTGGTGCCGCCGAACAGCATCGTCAGGCCCTGCGTGTCGATCCACTCGCGCGCCTTGGAGGCGGCGATGTCGGCCTTGTTCTGGTGGTCGGCCTGCAGCAGCTCGATGGGCATGCCGTTGACCTTGCCGCCGAAGTCGTCGATGGCCATCTGGATCGCCAGCGCGCCGTTCTTGCCCTCCACGTCCGCGTAGAGGCTCGACATGTCGGTGATGAAGCCTATCTTGACCTTGTCCTGGGCATGCGCGGCGCCGACGGCCATGAGGCAGGTAGCAGCGAGACAGGCGGAGGCGATGAGCGTGCGTTTCATGGAGTGGTCCTCGTGATGACTTCAGTGGAAGAAGCTCGGGCAGGCGGCTGAGTCAGGCGCTCACT
Organism: Variovorax sp. TLI9-5A; assembly: GCF_056867935.1. Taxonomy (NCBI): domain Bacteria; kingdom Pseudomonadati; phylum Pseudomonadota; class Betaproteobacteria; order Burkholderiales; family Comamonadaceae; genus Variovorax; species Variovorax sp. TLI9-5A. The sequence continues at coordinate 4,493,493 of NZ_CP200310.1, forward strand.
TCCAGGCCGCGCACTTGGTCTCGGCCTTGGTCGTGAAGACCTGGTCGCCCGGCAGCGTCTTCAGCACCTTCAGGTAGTCCCAGGGCTTCTTCGATTCGGCCGGCGACTTCACTTCGACCAGGTACATGTCGTGGATGAAGCTGCCGTCGGCGCGGATCTGGCCCTTGCCGTAGAAGTCGTCGATCTTCATGCTCTTGAGCTGCGCCATCACCTTGTCCGAGTCGGTGGTCTTGGCGGCGGCCACTGCCTTCAGGTAGGTCATGGTGGCCGAGTAGTCGGCGGCCTGCACGTCGGTGGGCATGCGCTTGGTCTTCTCGAAGAAGCGGTTGGCGAACTTGCGCGACTCGTCGTTCAGGTCCCAGTACCAGCTGGTGGTGTGCAGCAGGCCTTCGGTGTTCTTCAGGCCCAGGCTGTGGATGTCGCTCAGGAAGACCAGCAGGCCGGCGGTCTTCATCGTCTTGTTGATGCCGAATTCCTTGGCGGCCTTGATCGAGTTGATGGTGTCGCCGCCCGCGTTGGCCAGGCCCAGGATCTGCGCCTTGGAGTTCTGCGCCTGCAGCAGGAACGAGGAGAAATCGGATGCGTTCAGCGGATGGCGCACGGCGCCCACCACGGTGCCGCCCTTCTCCTTCACCACCTTGGTGGTGTCGGCTTCGAGCGCGTGGCCGAAGGCGTAGTCGGCCGTCAGGAAGAACCAGCTCTTGCCGCCGCGGTCGACCACCGCCGCGCCGGTGCCCTTGGCCAGGGCCACGGTGTCGTAGGCGTAGTGCACGGTGTAGGGGCTGCACTGCTCGTTGGTGAGCACCGAGCTGCCCGCGCCGTTGTTCAAGTACACGCGCTTCTTCTCTTCCGCCACCTTGGCGGTGGCCAGCGCCGTGCCGGAGTTGGTGCCGCCGAAGATCATGGTGACGCCGGCCGTGTCGACCCATTCGCGGGCCTTGGAGGCGGCGATGTCGGCCTTGTTCTGGTGGTCGGCCACCAGCAGCTCGATGGGCTGGCCCAGCGCCTTGCCGCCGAAGTCGTCGATGGCCATCTGGATGGCGGTGGCGCCGCCCTTGCCTTCGAGGTCGGCGTACAGGCTCGACAGGTCGGTGACGAAGCCGATCTTCACCTTTTCCTGCGCCTGCACGGCGCCCGTGCTCATTGCGAGGATGCCGACGGCGGTGGCGATGAGGCCGAGTTTCTTGTTCATGGCTTGTTGTCTCCTGGAGAAATCTTTGTGGGATGGAAAAAGAGTCTTGTGGACGGGTTCGGCTGTGTTCTTTGTCTCAGACGCCCAGCAGCTCGGTGAGCACGGGCATCTTGGCTTCGAGCTCGGCGGCGCCGAACTTCTCGACGATGCGGCCGTGCTCCATCACGTAGAAGCGGTCGGCCAGCGGCGCGGCGAAGCGGAAGTTCTGCTCCACCATCACGATGGTGTAGCCCTTGGCACGCAGCGTGGTGATCATGCGGGCCAGCGCCTGCACGATGACCGGCGCGAGGCCTTCGGAAATCTCGTCGAGCAGCAGCAGCTTGGCGCCGGTGCGCAGGATGCGGGCCACGGCCAGCATCTGCTGCTCGCCGCCCGACAGGCGCGTGCCCTGGCTGTGGCGGCGCTCGGCGAGGTTGGGGAACATGGCGTAGATCTCTTCGACCGACATGCCCTGCCCCGCGCCCTTGAGCTCGGGCGGCAGCATCAGGTTTTCCTCGCACGAGAGGCTGGCGAAGATGCCGCGCTCTTCCGGGCAATAGCCGATGCCGAGGTGCGCGATGCGGTGCGTGGGCATGCCGATGGTCTGCCTGCCGTTGACCTCGATGCTGCCCTTTCGCGCGCCGGTCAGGCCCATGATGGCGCGCAGCGTGGTGGTGCGGCCCGCGCCGTTGCGGCCCAGCAGCGTGACGACCTCGCCCGGCTGCACGACCATGTCGACGCCGTGCAGCACGTGCGATTCGCCGTACCAGGCTTGCAGGCCCTTGATTTCGAGTGCGGCCGTCATGTCAGTGAGCTCCCTGCAATTGGCCGTCGGTGGTGCCCATGTAGGCCTCCATGACCTGCGGGTTCTTCGAGACCACGGCGTACGGGCCTTCGGCCAGCACGGCGCCGCGCTGCAGCACGGTGATGGTGTCGGCGATGGTCGAGACCACGCTCATGTTGTGCTCGACCATCAGGATGGTGCGGCCGGCCGACACGCGCTTGATGAGTTCGGCCACGCGGTGCACGTCTTCGTGGCCCATGCCCTGCGTGGGCTCGTCCAGCAGCATGAGTTCGGGCTCCATGGCCAGCGTGGTCGCGATCTCCAGCGCGCGCTTGCGGCCGTAGGGCAGGTTCACGGTCTGTTCGTCGGCGAGTTCCTCGAGGCCGACTTCAGCCAGCAGTTCGCGGGCCCTGGCATCCAGCGGCTTGAGCGACTTCTCGCTCTTCCAGAAGTGGTAGGAGGTGCCCAGCCTGCGCTGCAGGCCCAGGCGGACGTTCTCCAGCAGCGTGAGGTGCGGGAACACGGCCGAGATCTGGAACGAGCGGATGATGCCGCGGCGCGCGATCTGCGCGGGGCGCTCGCGCGTGATGTCCTGTCCGTTGAACAGGATCGTGCCGGTGGTCGGCTCGAGGAACTTGGTCAGCAGGTTGAAGCAGGTCGTCTTGCCCGCGCCGTTCGGGCCGATGAGCGCGTGGATGGAGCCGCGCACCACGGACAGGTTGACCTTGCTGACCGCGGTGAACCCCTTGAATTCCTTGGTGAGCTGGCGTGTTTCGAGGATGACGTCGCTCATCTCGCGAGGTCGCCCGGGTTCGTGAAAAGAATGTGGGTCATGCGGTCCGTCTCAATGCGCCACCATCGAGCGCGGACCGATTGTTCGTGGGTGCTTCCAGCTTGGATACTGGGGCAAATGCCTATGCTGCAGTGCAACCATTCCAGAGGGCCGCCGGCCCCTGCTGCACGACTGTCGTCTCGACGACAAAGGCGGCACGCGAGCCGGCGATGACGCTGCGCATCGATCACTCGCGGCGCCGGCATCGATTGGGCATGATCACGCCCATGGCACCAACGACATCGCCGCACATGCCCGACTTCCGCTCACCCGACTTCCTGGCCGACCACATCCGGCACACGCTGGCCTTCTACGAGGGCCGCAGCATCGACCCCAGCGGCGGCTTCTTCCATTTCTTCAAGGACGACGGCACGGTGTACGACCGCCGCACCCGTCACCTGGTGAGCAGCACGCGCTTCGTGTTCAACCACGCGATGGCGTACCGGCGTTTCGGCAAGCCCGCCGACCTTGCTGCCGCACGGCATGGGCTGGCCTTCATCGAGCGCGCCCACAGGCAGCAGGATGGCGGCTATGCATGGCAGCTCGATTGGCACGAGCAGCGCGCGACAGTGCAGGACGCCACCAACCGCTGCTACGGCCTGGACTTCGTGCTGCTCGCGCAGGCGCATGCGCTCATGGCCGGCATCGAGGAGGCGTACCCCGGGCTGGATCGCACCTGGGGGCTGATGGAAGCGCATTTCTGGGAGCCACCGCACCAGCTCTATGCCGACGAGGCCACGGCGGACTGGCGCGTCGGCGCCTATCGCGGGCAGAACGCCAACATGCACGCTTGCGAGGCGCTGATGGCCGCCTTCGAGGCCACGCAGGAGGCGCGCTACCTCGATCGCGCGCTGGCGGTGGCCGAGTCGGTGACCGGCCGGCTGGCCGCGCTGGCCGACGGGCTGGTGTGGGAGCACTATCGCGAGGACTGGTCGGTGGACTGGGACTTCAACCGCGGCAACAAGACCGACATCTTCAAGCCCTGGGGCTTCCAGACCGGCCACCTGACTGAATGGGCCAAGCTGCTGCTGCAGCTCGAAGGCCACCTCGCCACCGAAGACCGCAAGGCCGGCTGGATCGTGCCGCGCGCGCGCCACTTCTTCGACACCGCCATGTTCCGCGGCTGGGACGCCGACAACGGCGGGCTGGTCTACGGCTTCGGCCCCGATGGCACGGTGTGCGACGGCGACAAGTACTTCTGGGTGCAGGCCGAGAGCTTCGCCGCCGCCGCCCTGCTCGCGGTGCGCACGGGCGAACCCGGCTACTGGGACTGGTACGACAGCATCTGGGCCTACAGCTGGGCGCATTTCATCGACCACAGGCACGGCGCCTGGTATCGCATCCTCACGCCGGCGAACGGGAAGATCAGCGACGAGAAGAGCCCTGCAGGCAAGACCGACTATCACACGATGGGCGCCTGCTACGACGTGCTCAGGGCACTGGGCAAGTAGAAGCGACAGGCGCAGCAGAAATGGAAACCCCCAGGCTCCTTGCGGAGGCTGGGGGTTGCGAGGGAGTCGGACTCGGTCAGTGCGCGCCTGCGGCAGCGTCGCCACCGGCGCCGCCCTTCTGCGGCCTTGCCAGCCACACCAGCGGAATCAGCAGCAGGAACAGGATCGCCGACGCATAGAAGATGTCGTTCGTGGCCAGCATGTAGGCCTGCTGGTCGACGATGCGGTTGATCTGCCCCAGCACCTGGTCGGTGCTGAAGCCGCTGGCGTTGAGCCCGGACATCGCGCTCGTGGCTGCGTTGTTGCCCTGGTTGATCGTCTCGGCCAGTTGCGTATGGTGCAGCGTGGCACGGTTGTCCCACAGCGTGGTGGTGATCGACGTGCCCATCGCACCCGCAGTGATCCGCAGGAAGTTCGACAGCCCCGATGCGGCCGGGATGCGGTCTGGCGTGAGGCCCGACAGCGTGATGGTCACGAGCGGGATGAAGAAGAACGCCATCGCGATGCCCTGGATCACCGTCGGGATGATGATGGTGACGAAGTCGGCCTGCGTGTTGAAGTTCGACCGCATCCACAGCACCAGCGCGAACACCAGGAACGAGAAGGTCGCGTAGCGGCGCGGGTCGATCTTGGCCACCGTGAGGCCCACCACCGGCGAGAAGAAGATGGCCAGCAGCCCCACGGGCGCCATGATCATCCCCGCCTGCGTGGCGGTGTAGCCCATCCACTGCTGCAGCCACAGCGGCAGCAGCACCACGTTGCCGAAGAACAGGCCGTAGGCCACTGCCGTCGCCACGGCGCCCGACCAGAAGTTGCGGCGCTTGAAGAGCGACAGGTCGACCACCGGGTGCTTGTCGGTCAGCTCCCAGACGAGGAAGAACGCGAAGCCGACCACGGACACCACCGCCAGCGTGACGATCTGCGCCGAGTGGAACCAGTCGAGTTCCTTGCCCTTGTCGAGCATGAGCTGCAGCGAGCCCACCCACAGCACCAGCAACGCGAGGCCGATGGCGTCGATGGGCACCTTGTGCGTGGCGCTCTCGCGCTTGTGGTACAGCGCCCAGGTGATGGCGGCCGCGACGATGCCCACCGGGATGTTGATGTAGAAGATCCACGGCCACGAGATGTTGTCGGTGATCCAGCCGCCGAGCAGCGGCCCCATCACCGGCGCGACCAGCGTGGTCATCGACCACATGGCCATCGCCAGGCCCGCCTTGGCGCGCGGATAGCTCGACAGCAGCAGCGCCTGCGACAGCGGGATCATCGGCCCCGCGACGAAGCCCTGCAGCGCGCGGAAGGCGATCAGCGTCGTCATGTTCGGCGCGAGGCCGCACAGCAGCGAGCTGATCATGAAGAGGATCACGCTGGCCATGAACAGGCGCACCTGTCCGAAGCGCTGCGTCATGAAGCCCGTGAGCGGCACCGCGATGGCATTGGCCACCGCGAAGCTGGTGATGACCCAGGTGCCTTGCGTGGTGCTCACGCCCAGGTCGCCCGAGATGGCGGGCAGCGACACGTTCGCGATCGACGAGTCGAGCACGTTCATGAAGGTTGCCGCAGAAAGCGCAACCGTGCCCCAGACGCGGGCTGCGCCCTCGAGCGGCGGATGCGTAACGTATGCAGGAGCAGCGGTAGCCATGGGGCGGGCTGTTTACCTGGACTGAAGAAAGGTCCGGACGAGCGCTCGCGCGATCAGCCCGGCTGGCCCTGCGCTGCTACGGAGGTGTTGCCGGCAGGCGCGGCAGGCGCCTTGGCGGGTGCCGCAGCCGTCGCGCCGCCCTTGCCGCCGATGTTGGCGGCGACGATGCGCTCCACTTCGGCGTCGGCGCCGCGGTCGAGCTGGCTGTACACGGCCGTCTGCGCCAGCGCGGTGGCGCGCGGCGCGTCGGCGAGCATCTTGCCGCTCTTCTGCGAGATGTCGACCTCGGCGTCCATCGACAGGCCGATGCGCAGCGGGTTGGCCTTGAGCTGCTCGGGGTCGAGCGCGATGCGCACGGGCACGCGCTGCACCACCTTGATCCAGTTGCCGGTGGCGTTCTGCGCGGGCAGCAGCGCGAAGGCGCTGCCGGTGCCCACGCCCAGGCCGGCAACCTTGCCGGTGTACTCGACCTTCTTGCCGTACACGTCGGCGGTGAGCTTCACGGGCTGGTCGATGCGGATGTTGCGCAGCTGCACTTCCTTGAAGTTGGCGTCGACCCACAGCTGGTTGAGCGGCACGATCGACATCATCGGCGTGCCGGCAGCAACGCGCTGGCCGAGCTGCACGGTGCGCTTGGCGACGTAGCCGTCGACCGGCGCCGGCATGGCCACGCGCTGCGTTGCGAGGTAAGCCTCGCGCACCTTGGCGGCAGCAGCCAGCACGCTCGGGTGCTGGGCCACGCTGGTGCCTTCGGTCAGCGACTGGTTGCTGACCAGCGCTTCCTTCGCGGCGACGACGCCGGCCTGCGCGGCGGCGAGCTGGCTCTTGGCCGTGTCGAGCTGCGTCTCGGCGTGGTTGAGTTCTTCCTTCGACACGGCGCCGTTGCCCGACAGCGCGCGGCGGCGCTGCAGGTCGTCCTGGGCCTTGGCGATGTCGCTCTGCGCCTTGACGATGTCGGCCTGGCGCAGCGTGACCTGCGCGGCCAGCGAGCCGTTGTTGGCATACAGCGTGCGCACCTGGCGCACCGCCTGCGCAAGCGCGGCCTCGGCCTGCTCGAGCGCAACCTTGGCGTCGGCCGGGTCGAGCTGCACCAGCGGCTGGCCGGCCTTCACGAAGTCGGTGTCGTCGGCGTTGATGGCCATCACGGTGCCGCCGATCTGCGGCGTGATCTGGATGACGTTGCCCGAGACGTAGGCGTTGTCGGTGTCCTCGTAGTGGCTGGCGACCAGCCATTCGTAGAGGCCCCAGCCGCCGCCGGCGACGATGACCACCGCGGCGAGCGCGGTGAGTGCGCGGCGGCGCTTGCCGTTGCCGGCGGGCGCCTCGGGGGCTGCGGAAGCTGCTGCTGCAGCGGGCGTCGGAGTGTTGTTGTCGCTCATGATGAAGTTCTTTCCGAAGACGAAGAGGTCAAGCCGGGCCGGATCAGTTCAGCGGGGCCGAGGGAGCCGATGCCGTGGCGGTGGCCGGGGACTGCCAGCCGCCGCCGAGCGCGCGCGCCAGGCCCACCTGGGTGTCGAGCGCGCGGGCCGCGAGGTCGACCGCGAGGCGGCGCTGAGCCAGCACTGCCGTTTCGGCCGTCAGCACGTTGAGGTAGTTGCCGAGGCCCGCGCGGTAGCGCTGCACGGCGATGTCGTAGGCGCCTTCGGCCGCGGTCTGCGCGGCGCGCTGCTCGGCCTGCTGGCGCGTGATCGACTGGGCGCTCGTGACCTGATCTGCCGCGTCGCGCACCGCGTCGATCACGGTGGCGTTGTAGCTCTCGACGGCGGCGTCGAGGTCGGCCGACTTGCCGCGCAGGTTGGCGCGCAGCTTGCCGCCCTCGAAGATCGGCAGGCTGATGGCAGGGCCCACGCCCCACTGCTCGCTGCCCGACTTCAGCAGCTTGCCGAAGCCCAGGCTCTGGAAGCCGACGAAGGCCGTGAGGTTCACGTTGGGATAGAAGAGTGTCTTGGCGTTGGCCACGTCGCTGGTGGCCGCTTCGACGCGCCAGCGCGCGGCGGCGATGTCGGCGCGGCGGCCGAGCAGGTCGGCCGGAATGTTCGCCTGCAGCGCCATCGGCTTCACGCCGTCGAGCACCGGCGGCTTGAGCGAGGCGGTGACGTTCGGCTGGCCCACGAGCGCGTCGAGCGCGTGCTGCTGCAGCGCGATCTGCTCGTTGAGCGCTTCGATCTGCTGGCGTGCCTCGGGCAGGCCGCCTTCGCTCTGGCGCAGTTCGAGGCGGGTGTCGAGGCCGGCGGAAACGCGGTCGCGCACCAGCTTCAGGGTTTCGTCGCGCTGCGCCAGCGTCCGCTTGGCAACGGTGAGCTGGTCGTTCAGGCGGGCCCACTGGAAGTAACTGCGGGCCACGTTGCTCGCGAGCAGCACGCGGGCTGCGTCGGCGTCAGCGGCGGCGGCATTGGCGGCGCCGATGGCGGTGTCGAGCGCTGTGCGGTTCTTGCCGAAGAAGTCGAGCTCCCAGCTCGCGCCCAGCTGCAGCAGGCCGATGTTCTGGGTGGAGCCGCCCAGCGGCGCCGGGTATATGTAGTTGCTGTTGAACTTCTGGCGGTTCAGGTCGAGATCGGCCTTCACCTGCGGCTTGAGCGCGGCGCCGGCGATGTCGGCCGAAGCCTGCGCGCGCGCGAGGCGGGCCTGCGCGACCTGCAGGTTGGGGTTGCCGGCCACGGCCTGGTCGATGAGCGAATTGAGTTGCGAATCACCGAAGGCGAGCCACCACTGGCCATCGAGGCGGGACACCGGCACGGCGGCGCTGTCGGGCGCGATGCCCAGCGAGGTGGCGTCGCGCAGCTTGGCCTGCGAGCCGATGCCGGACATGTCGGCGCAGCCGGCAAGCGCGACCACCAGCAGCGCGGCGGCGACGACGGGAGTGCGACGCATGGCGCGCACGGCGAGGGAGTCAGTCATTTTTATCTCCACGGGCCGCGAGGGCCTGGGCGTTGTCGAGGATGCGGCGCAGATAGCCTTTGAGCTGCTCCCATTCCTCGGTGGTGAAACCTGCGAGGTGCTCGTTCTGCACCCTGCTGAGCACGTGCGGCACTTCCTTGGCGGATGCGCGGCCTTCGTCGGTGAGCTCGATATTGACCACGCGGCGGTCTTCGAGCGAGCGCACCCGGCGGCACAGGCCCTTGGCCTCGAGGCGGTCGAGCAGGCGCGTCATGGCGCCGGTGTCGAGCTCGCAGGCACGGGCCAGTTCGGCCACCGTGGTGGCCGCGCCGACGTGCAGCTTGTAGAGGGGCACCCACTGCGGATAGGTGGGGCTGCCCGGTTCGCACATGCGGGTTTCGACCGACTGGCCGACCGCAGTGACGATGCGGCGCATGAGGTAGCCGATGCTTTCCTCGGCGCGATAGGTTTCCGGGCTGTAGAAGGCGACGGGCGCACGACGCTCCTCGCCGGCGGAAACCGGCGGGCTTTGAGGGGTGTTGGCATCGCTCATGGGCGAAATATTAGTTGCCTCGGCAATTATTGTCAAGGCTACCTTTGTAGAGGCAAGGGATCGGTAGAATCCGCGCATGGCTTCCACCCCATCGTCTTCCACGGCCAAGGGCTCGCCCCGATCGCTCTCGGGCCTGAGCCCTTTTCTTCGCCCGTACCGCGTGCAGATCGTGCTGGCCGGGCTCTTCCTGGTGATGGCGGCGGTCACCACGCTGGCTTTTCCTATCGCCCTGCGCAGCCTGATTGACAACGGCCTGATCAGCTCCGACAAGGGCGCCCAGACCATGGCGCTGCGCGAGCATTTCGGCGCCCTCTTCGCCGTGGCCGTGGCGCTGGGCGTGTTCTCGGCGGCGCGCTTCTATACGGTGAGCTGGCTGGGCGAGCGCGTGACGGCCGACATCCGCAACGCCGTCTACGCCCACGTGCTCAAGCAGAGCCCCGCCTTCTTCGAGACCACGCAGACCGGCGAGGTGCTGTCGCGCCTGACGGCCGACACCACGCTGGTGCAGACGGTCGTCGGCTCCTCGCTGAGCATGGGCCTGCGCAATGCGGTGATGGGCGTGGGCGCCCTGGCGGTGCTGATCTGGACCAACCCCTACGTGATGGTGCAGGTGCTGGGCATCCTCGTGCTGGTAGTGCTGCCCAGCATGCTGTTCGGCCGCCGCGTGCGCAAGCTGTCGCGCGCCAGCCAGGACCGCGTGGCCGATTCGAGCGCCATCGCCGCCGAGGTGCTGAACGCCATTCCGGTGGTTCAGAGCTACACGGCCGAGGGCCGCGAGGCCGCGCGATTCAGCGGCTCGACCGAGAACGCCTTCCGCACCGCCGTGCGCCGTACCCGCGCCCGCTCGGTGCTCGTGGCCTTCATCATCATCGCGACCTCGGCTGCCCTGCTCTGGGGCCTCTACCAAGGCACGCAGGCGGTGCTGCGCGGCGATATCACCGCCGGCCACCTGGGCCAGACCGTCGTCTACGTGGCCATCCTCGCCAGCGCGACCGCCGTGCTCGGCGAGGTGTACGGCGACCTGCTGCGCGCAGCCGGCGCGACGGAGCGGCTGATGGAGCTTCTGCATGCGCCCGCGGCCATCGTGTCCCCCTCCAACCCGGTGGCCGCACCGGTACCCGTCGCGGGCAGCGCGATCAAGCTCGATGCGGTCACCTTCCACTACCCTTCCCGCCCCGGCACGCCGGCATTGCGCGACTTCAACCTCGATGTGGCACCCGGCGAAACCGTGGCGTTGGTGGGATCCAGCGGCGCCGGCAAGAGCACCGTGTTCCAGCTGCTGCTGCGCTACTACGACCCGCAAACGGGCCGGGTGCTGCTCGACGGCGCGCCGCTGGCCTCGCTGGCCCTGCCCGAGCTGCGCACCCGCATCGGCCTCGTGCCGCAGGACGCGGTGATCTTCTCGGCCAGCGCGCTCGAGAACATCCGCTACGGCAACCCCGAGGCGACGGCCGAGGAAGTGCAGGCCGCAGCCCGCGCCGCCTTCGCCCACGACTTCCTGCAGGCGCTGCCCGAGGGCTACGACACCTTCCTCGGCGAGCGCGGCGTGCGGCTTTCAGGCGGACAGCGCCAGCGCATCGCGATCGCGCGCGCGATCCTCAAGAACCCGCCGCTGCTGCTGCTCGACGAAGCCACCAGCGCGCTCGACGCGGAAAGCGAGCGCATGGTGCAGGCAGCGCTCGAGTCGGCGATGGAGAACCGGACCACGCTGGTGATCGCGCACCGACTGGCAACGGTGCAGAAAGCCGACCGCATCGTGGTGCTGGACCATGGCGGGATCGTCGAACAGGGAACCCACGCGGCGCTGGTTGCGCAGGGCGGCGTGTATGCGCGGCTGGCCGCGCTCCAGTTCACGGCCTGAACAGGCCGCGCTCCCCAGTCAGCTATTACTGCAGGGTTTCTTTCAGCGCTGCCGGGATAGGCAGCGCCATCACCGGAATGCCCTCGTCGAGCAGTGCCTCGGCCTGCTCGGGCGTGGCCTGCCCGCGGATGCCGCGCTCGGGCGTCTCGCCGTAGTGCATCTTCCGGGCTTCGTCGGCAAAGCGCTCGCCGACGTCCTCGGTCTTCGCCAGCACCTCGCGCACGGCGCGCATCCAGCGGGCTTCGGGCGAGGGATCGGCGGGAACGTTGGAAGCAGCAGCAGCGGGAGCAGGCGCGGCAGCCTCCTTCGGCTCCTTGGCATTGCCCAGGTTGAGGCGCGGCGCGCTCAGCAGCTTGACGATGGCGGTGTCGCCGCAGACCGGGCATTCGACCAGGCCTGATGCCAGCTGGGTCTCGAAATCCTCGCTCGAGGCGAACCAGCCTTCGAAGCCGTGGCCATGGGTGCAGCGGAGATCGAGAACCTTCATGGCGCGGATTATCCCGCGCTGCCTTGAGCAGGCGCGGCCTGCCAGTCCAGAGCCCATGCGCCCGAAAGGACGTTCTGCAGCCAGAGCGTGCAGGTCAGCGTCTTGGCGTCGGTGACCTTGCCTTCGCGGCACCAGCCGACCAGTTCATCAGGCGTCGCGGTGAACACGTCGAGGAACTCGCCGTGGTCGAGCTGCCGCTCGCCGAGCGAGAGCCCGCGCGCGAAATAGATGTGAATGATCTCGGTCGAGTACGCCACCGCGAGGTGCATCGCCCCCGCATAGGCCCATTCGCGTGCGGTGTAGCCGGTTTCCTCGATCAGCTCGCGCCGGCCGCAGTCGAACGGGTCTTCGCCCGCGTCGAGCTTGCCCGCGGGGAACTCGATCATCACGTGGCCGACCGGATAGCGGAACTGCCGCTCCAGCACCACGCGACCGTCGTCGAGAAGCGGAATCACCACCACCGCGCCCGGATGCAGCACGTATTCGCGCGTGGCGCTGTGGCCGTCGGGCAGGCGGATGGTGTCGCGCCGGGCCTTCAGGAACTTGCCCTCGAACAGCTCCTCGCGGCTCAGGAGCTCTTCCTTCAGGTGCGAATCGGCGGTGTCGGTGGGCTTGGTGGTCATGTCGTCGTTGCCAGTCTCGATGCCTGTATCAATACCTGTGTCAATGCCTGTGCTTCGTCAGGTAGCGCCAGGTGAATCCCGGAAAGGCCAGCACGATGAACAGCGCGCCGGTCACCGCATAGAACTCCCAGCCCTGCGCGGCGATCTGCCCTGCCCTGCGCTCGAACAGCAGCCCGACGCCGCCGGCCAGAAAGTACAAGACCACCAGTTCGGCGAGGCGCACCGCGAGCGACTTGGGAGCAGTCGCCAGAGGCACCGCGCCGAACAGGCGGTCGTTGAAGAACGGCAGATTGGCGGCCACGAGGGCCACCAGCAGAACGACCCAGACCGACGCGGTTTGCGACACCCGAGGTCGGCCGCGTCAGTGGGCCAGCGTGGCCACGATAGCGTCGTAGCAGAGCGTCATCAGGCCGCCAGGCACGATGCCCAGGATCAGGATCAGCGCACCGTTGATCGTGAGCACGGTGCGCACGTCGCGCGGTGCCGACACGGTGGTGGCCGTGACGGGTGCGTCGAAGTACATGACCTTGACCACGCGCAGGTAGTAGAACGCGCCGATCAGCGACATCATCACCGCGAACACGGCCAGGCCGATGTAGATGGCGTGGCCCGAGGCGATCAGCGCCTGCAGCACGGCCAGCTTCGCGTAGAAGCCGACGAGCGGCGGCAGGCCGGCCAGCGAGAACATCGCGATCGACATCACGCCGGCGTACAGCGGGCTGCGCTGGTTCAGGCCGGCGAGGTCGGTGATCTCCTCGCTCTCGAAGCCTTCGCGCGCCAGCAGCAGGATGATGCCGAAGCTCGCCAGCGTGGTCAGCACGTAGGTCACGATGTAGAACATCGAGGCGCTGTAGGCGTACTGGGCGTTGTAGGTGCCCTGCTGGTCCGAGCCCGCGACCAGGCCGAGGAGCATGAAGCCCATCTGCGAGATCGTCGAATAGGCCAGCATGCGCTTCAGGTTGCTCTGCGCGATGGCGGCCAGGTTGCCGACCAGCAGCGAGGCGATGGCCAGCACGGCGAGCATCTGCTGCCAGTCGATGGCCAGCGGCTGCAGCGCGTCGACCAGCAGGCGGATGATGATCGCGAAGGCGGCCAGCTCTGGCGCCGCGCCGATCAGCAGCGTGATCGCCGTCGGAGCGCCCTGGTAGACATCGGGCACCCACATGTGGAACGGAGCTGCGCCCACCTTGAAGGCCAGGCCGGCAACGATGAACACCAGGCCGAACACCAGCACCTGGTGGTTCACCTTGCCGCTGGCGATGGTCTTGAACACGTCGTTCACGTCCAGCGAGCCGGTAGCGCCGTACATCATCGACAGGCCGTACAGCAGGAAGCCGCTGGCCATGGCGCCGAGCACGAAGTACTTCATGGCGGCTTCGCTGGCCACCGCGTTGTCGCGGCGCAGGGCCACCAGCGCGTAGCTCGACAGCGTGAGCAGTTCGAGGCCCAGGTAGATCAGCAGGAAGTTGCTGCCCGAGATCATCACGAACATGCCCAGCAGCGCGAACATGCTGATGGTGAACATCTCGCCGCCGCGCAGCATCTCGCGGTCGGCCGCATAGGGACGGCCGTAGACCAGCGTGACCATCAGGGCGACGGTGGCGAAGCACTTGAGCCAGTTGCCCATCGAGTCGCTGACGACCATGCCGCCGAAACCGTAGATGGTCTTGGCGTCGGCGGCCTGCAGGCCCGACAGCACGGCGACCACGGCCAGCGTGGCGAGCGTCAGCACATAGGTGCGGGTACGGCGCGGGCTCGTGTCCGACAGGTCGACCAGCGCAATGATGCAGGCCATGACCAGCAACACGATTTCGGGGTAGATCGTGACCCAGCTGAGTTTGTCAATCATCTCGTTCTCTTCTTCAGCGTGGCATCAGGAAGGCAGCTTCGAAACTGCCACGTGGCGCAGGAGCTCGGTCACCGAGGCATCCATCGCGTCGGTGAACGGCTTCGGGAACAGGCCCATCCACAGCACGGCGATGGCCAGCAGCGCCAGCATCAGGAATTCGCGCGAATTGATGTCGCTGAGTTCCTTCACGTGGTCGTTGCCGACCGGGCCCAGATACACGCGCTTGTACATCCAGAGGGTATAGGCGGCGCCGAAGATCAGCGCGGTCGCGGCACCAAGGCCGATCCAGAAGTTGGCCTTCACGGCGCCCAGGATCACCATCCACTCGCCCACGAAACCGGCGGTGCCCGGCAGGCCGCAGTTGGCCATGGCGAACAGCAGCGCGAACGCGGCGAACTTGGGCATGGTGTTCACCACGCCGCCGTAGTCGGCGATCTGGCGCGAGTGCACGCGGTCGTACAGCACGCCGATGCCCAGGAACATGGCGCCCGACACGAAGCCGTGCGCAATCATCTGCACGATGCCGCCGGACACGCCCAGCTCGTTGAAGATGAAGAAGCCGAGCGTCACGAAACCCATGTGGGCCACCGACGAGTAAGCCACCAGCTTCTTCATGTCCTGCTGCACCAGTGCCACCAGGCCGACGTAGATCACGGCGATCAGCGACAGCGCGATCATGAGCCAGGCCCATTCGTGCGAGGCATCGGGAGCGATGGGCATCGAGAAGCGCAGGAAACCGTAGGCACCCAGCTTCAGCATGATCGCGGCCAGCACGGCGGAACCGCCCGTGGGAGCCTCGACGTGCACGTCGGGCAGCCAGGTGTGCACCGGCCACATCGGCACCTTCACCGCGAAGGCCGCGAAGAAGGCGAAGAACAGGAAGGTCTGCGCAGTCGAACCCAGCGGCAGCTTGTGCCACGACAGGATGTCGAAGCTGCCGCCCGACTTGTTGTACAGGTAGATCAGCGCCACCAGCATCAGCAGCGAGCCGAGCAAGGTGTAGAGGAAGAACTTGAATGCCGCGTAGATCTTGTTCGGGCCGCCCCAGATGCCGATGATCAGGTACATCGGGATCAGCGTGGCTTCGAAGAACACGTAGAACAGCACGCCGTCGAGCGCGGCGAACACGCCGATCATGAAGCCCGACAAGATCAGGAACGCGCCCATGTACTGGTTCACGCGCTCGGTGATCACTTCCCAGGCCGAGATCACGACGATGACCGTGATGAACGACGTCAGCAGCACCAGCCAGAGCGACAGGCCGTCGATCCCGAGGTGGTAGTTGACGTTGAAGCGCGAGATCCAGCCCGTCTTCTCGACGAACTGCATCGCGGCGGTGCCGTTCTGGAAACGCGTGAACAGCGGCACCGTGACCAGGAAGCTCACGATGGAACCGACGAGCGCGACCCAGCGCACGCCCTTGGCGTGCTCGTCACGGCCAAACGCCAGCAGCACGGCGCCGAATGCGATCGGCACCCAGATGGCAAGGCTCAACAAACCCATTTTTCTTTTTCTCCAGCGCTAGGCTCAGCGTTTGAACCAGACGAAGTACGTCATCAGGATGAAGATGCCGAGCAGCATCGCGAAGGCGTAGTGGTAGATGTAGCCCGACTGCATCCAGCGCACCACACCAGAGATACGGCCCACCACCTTCCACGAGCCGTTGACCACGGCGCCGTCGATCAGCGCCTGGTCGCCGCCCTTCCACAGGCCGGTGCCCAGGGCACGCGTGGCGCGGGCGATCACGTTCTCGTTGAACCAGTCCATGTAGTACTTGTTCTCGAGCAGGCGGTAGATCGGGCCGCAGGCGCGCTTGATCGCCGCCGGCAGCGCCGGGTTGATCATGTACATGTACCAGGACAGGACCACGCCGGCCAGCGCCAGCCAGAACGGTGCGGCCTGCAGGCCGTGGATGGCCATGGCCACCGGGCCGTGGAAGGCTTCTTCCAGTTCCTTCATGGCGTGGTGCTTCGCACCGTCCACGACGATCGCGCCCTTGAAGAACTCGCCGAACAGCATCGGGTCGATCGTCATGAAGCCGATCACCACCGACGGAATGGCCAGCAGCACCAGCGGCAGCCACACCACCCAGGGCGACTCATGCGGCTTGTGGTCGTCATGGCCGTGACCGTGATCGTCATGGCCGCGGCCATGGTCGTCGTGGTGCGCATCGGGGTTCTGGTCGTAGCGCTCCTTGCCGTGGAAGACCAGGAAGTACATGCGGAACGAGTAGAAGGCCGTGATGAACACGCCGGCCAGCACCGCGTAGTAGGCGAAGTTCGCGCCCCACAGGTGGCTTTCGTGCACCGCCTCGATGATGCTGTCCTTCGAGTAGAAGCCCGAGAAGAACGGCGTGCCGATCAGGGCGAGCGAACCCAGCAGCGAGGTGATCCAGGTGATCGGCATGTACTTGCGCACGCCGCCCATCCAGCGGATGTCCTGGTTGTGGTGCATGCCGATGATCACCGAGCCCGCGCCGAGGAACAGCAGCGCCTTGAAGAACGCGTGCGTCATCAGGTGGAACACCGCGACCGAGTAGGCCGAGGCACCGAGCGCCACCGTCATGTAGCCGAGCTGCGAGAGCGTCGAGTACGCGACCACGCGCTTGATGTCGTTCTGGATGATGCCCAGGAAGCCCATGAACAGCGCAGTGATGGCGCCGATCACGAGGATGAAGCTCAGGGCCGTGTCGCTCAGCTCGAACAACGGCGACATGCGCGCCACCATGAAGATGCCGGCCGTCACCATGGTCGCCGCGTGGATCAGCGCCGAGATGGGGGTCGGGCCTTCCATCGAGTCGGGCAGCCACACGTGCAGCGGGAACTGGGCGCTCTTGCCCATCGCGCCGATGAACAGGCAGATGCAGATCACCGTGATGAGCATCCACTCGGTGCCCGGGAAGGTGATGCCCGCCAGCGTGCCCGCCTTGGCGAAGGCTTCGGTGTAGTTCAGGGTGCCGGCGTAGGCCGCGATCAGGCCGATGCCGAGGATGAAGCCGAAGTCGCCCACGCGGTTGACCAGGAACGCCTTCATGTTCGCGAAGATCGCGGTCGGCTTGTTGAACCAGAAACCGATCAGCAGGTACGACACCAGGCCCACCGCCTCCCAGCCGAAGAACAGCTGGAGCATGTTGTTGCTCATGACGAGCATCAGCATCGAGAAGGTGAACAGCGAGATGTACGCGAAGAAGCGGTTGTAGCCGTCGTCTTCTTCCATGTAGCCGATGGTGTAGATGTGGACCATCAGCGACACGAAGGTCACGACGCACATCATCATCGCGGTGAGGCCGTCGACCATGAAGCCGACTTCCATCTTCAGGCCGCCGACCACCATCCATTCGTAGATGGTCTGGTTGAAGCGGGCGCCGTCGGCGATCACGCTCTTGAGCGTCATCGCCGAGATGATGAAGGCGACCAGCACGCCGAGGATGGTCAGCGAGTGCGTGACCTTGCGGCCGATGTGATTGCCGCCGAACTTCGTGCCGAACACGCCGGCAAGGGCTGCGCCGACCAGGGGTGCCAGCGGAACGGCCAGCAGTGTGGATGCGGAAAGGGTTGAACTCATACGTTTGTTCTTTTCAATGGCTCCAGGGTCGCACATCACACGCGCACAACCCAGCAGCTGCCGCAGAACCGGCTTTGCCGGGCTGCTGGCAGCGCCCCCGAAGGGGGTTGGCGAAGCGACACGAAGTGCGCGAAGACTGGGGGATCATCCTTTTAACGAGTTGAGTTCGTCGACGTTGATGTTCGACTTGTTGCGGAACAGCAGCACCAGCAGTGCCAGCCCGATGGCCGACTCGGCCGCGGCCACCGTCAGGATGAAGAACACGAAGATCTGCCCGTGCATGTCGCCCAGGAAATGCGAGAAGGCCACGAAGTTCATGTTGACCGCCAGCAGCATCAGCTCGATGGCCATCAGCAACACGATCAGGTTCTTGCGGTTCAGGAAGATGCCGATCACGGACAGCGCGAAGAGCATCGCGCCGAGCGAAAGAAAGTGTCCGAGCGTGAGCGTCATGCCTTGTTTTCCTTTGCAGCGTCCGCAGCTTCAACCACAGGCTCCGCGGCACGTGTTGCCGGCATCTGAACGATGCGCACACGGTCGCGAGCCTTCACGCGAACCTGGTCGGCCGGGTTGACGTACTTGCTGTCCTTGCGGGTGCGCAGCGTCAGTGCGATGGCGGCCACGATGGCCACGAGCAGGATGACCGCGGCGATTTCCAGCGGGTAGAGATATTCGGAGTAGAGCAGCTTGCCCAGCTCGAGCGTGTTGGAAGTGTTGGCTGCCGCCGCGCCGGCCACGGCGCGCGGCGCCTCGCCCAGGCGGAAGCCGCCCATGAGCACTGCCGCCATTTCGAGCGCGATCAGCGCACCTACGGCCGCCGCCAGCGGGAAGTGCTTCCAGAAGCCCTCCCGCAAGCTGTCGACGTTGATGTCCAGCATCATCACCACGAACAGGAACAGCACCATCACGGCGCCCACATACACGAGCACGAGCGAGATCGCGAGGAACTCGGCGCGCAGCAGCAGCCAGATGGCCGATGCCTGGAAGAAGGCCAGAACCAGGTACAGCGCTGCGTACACGGGGTTGCGGGCGGTGATGACGCGGAACGCTGCAAACAGCAGCACCACGGCAAACAGATAGAACAGACCGGTCTTGACGTCCATTGGAATTCGAATTGGTACGGGGTTCGGGCTGGTCGGAATCAGCGGTACTTGGCGTCAGCCGCCTTGTTCGCTGCGATTTCTTTTTCGTAGCGGTCGCCCACGGCCAGCAACATGTCCTTGGTGAAGTACAGGTCGCCGCGCTTTTCGCCGTGGTATTCGAAGATGTGCGTCTCGACGATCGAGTCGACCGGGCAGCTCTCTTCGCAGAAGCCACAGAAGATGCACTTGGTCAGGTCGATGTCGTAGCGCGTGGTGCGGCGCGAGCCGTCGTCGCGCACGTCCGATTCGATGGTGATGGCCAGCGCCGGGCAGACGGCCTCGCAGAGCTTGCAGGCGATGCAGCGCTCTTCGCCGTTCTCATAGCGGCGCAGCGCGTGCAGGCCGCGGAAGCGCGGCGACAGCGGCGTCTTCTCTTCGGGGAACTGCACCGTGATCTTGCGGGCAAAGGCGTACTTGCCGGTGATGGCCAGGCCCTTGAACAGCTCGAACAGCATGAAGCTGCCCAGGAAGTCCTTGAGCGAGAAAGGCGCGGACGGGGTTGCAGTGTGCGCAGCAGACATTGTTGGCGCTCCCTGTTATTTCCAGATGTTGAACGGCGTCTGCATCCAGCCACCGACCACGACCAGCCACACGAGGGTGACGGGAATGAAGATCTTCCAGCCCAGACGCATGATCTGGTCATAGCGGAAGCGCGGGAACGTCGAGCGCACCCACAGGAACATGGTGACCACGCAGAAGGTCTTGAGGCCCAGCCAGATCCAGCCCGGGATGAAGCTCAGGAACTCGAACGGGGGCAGCCACCCGCCGAGGAACAGCACCACGGTCAGGATCGAGACGAGCCACATGTTGGCGTACTCGGCCAGGAAGAACATCGCGAAGCTCATGCCCGAGTACTCGATCATGTGGCCGGCCACGATTTCGGATTCGCCTTCCACCACGTCGAACGGGTGGCGGTTGGTTTCGGCGAGGCCCGAGATGAAGTAGACGACGAAGATCGGCAGCAGCGGCAGCCAGTTCCACGACAGGAAGCCGACGCCCATGTTGGCGAACATGCCCCTGCCCTGCACGTTGACGATCTCGGTCATGTTCAGGCTGCCGGTGACCATCAGCACCACGACGAAGCAGAAGCCCATCGCGATTTCGTAGCTCACCATCTGTGCCGAGGCGCGCAGTGCGCCCAGGAAGGCGTACTTCGAGTTCGATGCCCAGCCGGCGATGATCACGCCGTACACCTCGAGCGAGGTGATGGCCATTACGAACAGCAGGCCGGCGTTGATGTTGGCCAGCGCCACGTCGGGGCCGAAGGGAATCACGGCCCATGCGGCGAGCGCCGGCATGATGGTCATGATCGGGCCGAGCAGGAACAGGCCCTTGTTGGCGACCGTCGGAAGAATGATTTCCTTGGTCATCAGCTTGAGCGCGTCGGCGATCGGCTGGAGCAGGCCCAGCGGTCCGATGCGGTTCGGGCCGATGCGGATCTGCGTGAAGCCGATGGCCTTGCGTTCCCACAGCGTGAGGTACGCCACGGCCAGCATCAGCGGAATGACGACGACGATGATCTTGATCAGCGTCCAGACCACCGGCCAGACCACACCGGTCCACCAGCCCGCGGCCACCAGGCCCTGGCCGAAGCCATGAATGGTGTCGACGATCATGCCAGAGCCTCCTCGGCACGAGCCGTCACGTTAGCGCCGGCCGATGCGTTGCGCGCGTCGGCGGTCAGTTGCAGCGACGGCGCGCGGCGCACGATCGAATCCAGCTGGTAGATGCTCGCGACCACGGGAGCGGCAGCCGCACCGTTGGCAGCGACCGCGCTGGCGGACGTGGCGTTGCTCAGCGCATTCGCGGGCACGGCACCCTTGTCGCCCACGGTGGCCAGCACTTCGGCGGTCGATTCGAACGCGAAGCCGGGCAGGCCCAGCAGGTTGGCCAGCACGCGCAGCACCTTCCAGGCCGGGCGCGTTTCGCCCAGCGGCTTCACGACGGCGTGGAAGCCCTGCAGGCGGCCTTCGGCATTGACGAAAGTGCCAGGCGTTTCGGTGAACGGGGCGATCGGAAGCAGCACGTCGCTGAACTCGAGGTTGGCCTTGAAGGGGCTCAGCGTGACGACCATTTGCGCGTTGCCGATGACATCGGCTGCGGCGGCGCCGGCTGCCGAGTCGAACACCGGCTCGGTGTTCAGCAGCATCACGGCCTTCAGGCCGGAGCCTGCGGCGAGCATGCGGCCGGCATCGAGGCCGCCGTTCTTCGGGAACGCGCCGACGATCTGCGCACCCACGGTGTTGGCGGCCTCGGTCAGGTAGCCGACGGTGGCGCCGGTCTGCGCGCCGATCCAGTTCGCCAATGCCAGCAGGCTGCTGGCCTGGACGTGGTGCGCGGCGGCGTTGCCGAGCAGGATGGCCTTGCGCTCGCCGCTCAGCAGCGAGGCGGCGATGGCCTTCGCGGTGGCGTCGGGTGCGTTCTTCGGTGCCAGCGGCGCAGTTGCGCCATTGGTTTCGCCGATGGCGGCGGCCACTGCGGCCAGCGCCTCGACCCATTGGCCGGCTTCGACGATGGACGACTGCGCCACGTCGATGGCCCAGGCGTCGCGGTCGGCCATGAGGCTGGCCGAGGTGATCACAGACAGCGCAGCGCCCTTGCGCACGGCCTGGCGGATGCGCTGCGCGAAGAGCGGATGCTCCTTGCGCAGGTTCGAACCGACGACGAGCGCGCGCTGCACCAGCGTGAGCGATGCGATCGAGGTGCCGAGCCAGCGCACGCCTTCGAACGCGCCGAATTCGGCGTTGCGCAGGCGGTAGTCGATGTTGTCGCTGCCGAGCTCACGCGTGAGCATGGCGGCGAGCTGCAGCTCTTCGAGCGTGCTGTGCGGGCTGACCAGCGTGCCGATGCTCTGCGCACCGTGGTCGGCCTTGATCTGCTTCAGGCCATTGGCGACATACTCGAGCGCCGTCTGCCAGTCGACCTGCTGCCATTGGCCGCCCTGCTTCAGCATGGGCTGCGTGAGGCGTTCCGGGCCGTTGAGCGCTTCGTACGAGAAGCGGTCGCGGTCGGCGATCCAGCATTCGTTGACGTCTTCGTTCTCGAGCGGCACCACGCGCATCACGCGGTTGTTCTTGACCTGAACGATCAGGTTGGCGCCGGTGGAGTCGTGCGGGCTCACCGACTTGCGGCGCGACAGTTCCCAGGTACGGGCGCTGTAGCGGAAGGGCTTGCTCGTGAGCGCGCCGACCGGGCAGATGTCGATCATGTTGCCCGAGAGTTCGGAGTCGACCGTGTCGCCAACGAAGGTTTCGATTTCGGAATGCTCGCCGCGGTGCGACATGCCGAGCTCCATCACGCCGGCCACTTCCTGGCCGAAGCGGACGCAGCGCGTGCAGTGGATGCAGCGGCTCATTTCTTCCATGCTGATCAGCGGGCCGACGTCCTTGTGGAACACGACGCGCTTTTCCTCTTCATAGCGCGAAGAGGAACCGCCGTAGCCGACGGCCAGGTCCTGCAGCTGGCATTCACCGCCCTGGTCGCAGATCGGGCAATCCAGCGGGTGGTTGATCAGGAGGAACTCCATGACCGACTGCTGCGCCTTGATGGCCTTCTCGCTCTTGGTGCGGACGATCATGCCCTGCGTGACAGGCGTGGCGCAGGCCGGCATGGGCTTGGGCGCCTTTTCCACGTCCACGAGGCACATGCGGCAGTTGGCCGCGATGCTGAGTTTCTTGTGATAGCAGAAGTGCGGGATGTACGTGCCCGCCTTGTCGGCAGCATGCATCACCATGCTGCCCTCGGTCACTTCGACCTTCTTGCCGTCGAGTTCGATTTCGATCATGAGTGTGTTTCTTCTCGCGCTCAGGCCTTGACGGGCGCCGTCGGGACTTGGCCCGGGATCAGGGCTTCGAACTCGTGACGGAAGTGCTTGATCATGGCGCGCACCGGCATGGCCGCCGCGTCGCCGAGGGCGCAGATGGTGCGGCCCATGATGTCGCCGGCGACGGAGTCGAGCAGCTGCATGTCGCTGGGCTTGCCCTGCCCGTTGTGGATGCGGTCCACGAGGCGGTAGAGCCAGCCGGTGCCTTCGCGGCACGGCGTGCACTGGCCGCAGGACTCGTGCATGTAAAAGTA
Source organism: Variovorax sp. TLI9-5A (assembly GCF_056867935.1). Classification (NCBI taxonomy): domain Bacteria; kingdom Pseudomonadati; phylum Pseudomonadota; class Betaproteobacteria; order Burkholderiales; family Comamonadaceae; genus Variovorax; species Variovorax sp. TLI9-5A. Next base: position 4,516,403 of record NZ_CP200310.1, read on the forward strand.
TGAAAGGCGCTTGAGCGATTCGACCATCGAGCGGCTGTCGTCCATGACGATCACCGCGCCCGAACCGAGCATGGAGCCCGCCTTGGAGATGGAGTCGTAGTCCATGGTGCAGGCCATCATGATGTCGGCCGGCAGCACCGGAGCCGACGAACCTCCGGGAATCACCGCCTTGAGCGTGCGGCCCTTGCGCACGCCGCCGGCCAGCTCGAGCAGCTTGGAGAACGGCGTGCCCATGGGCACTTCGTAGTTGCCGGGCAGCTCGACGTCGCCGCTCACCGAGTAGATCTTGGTGCCGCCGTTGTTCGGCTTGCCGCACTCGAGGTAGGCCTGGCCGCCGTTGCGGATGATCCAGGGCACCGCCGCGAAGGTCTCGGTGTTGTTGATGGTGGTGGGCTTGCCGTACAGGCCGAAGCTCGCCGGGAACGGCGGCTTGAAGCGCGGCTGGCCCTTCTTGCCTTCGAGCGATTCGAGCAGCGCGGTTTCTTCGCCGCAGATGTAGGCGCCGAAGCCATGGGCAGCGTGCAACTGGAAGTTGTACGTGCTGCCCATGATCTTGTCGCCGAGGTAGCCGGCGGCGCGCGCTTCTTCGAGGGCTTCCTCGAAACGGTCGTAGGTCTGGAAGATCTCGCCGTGGATGTAGTTGTAGCCGACGCTGATGCCCATCGCGTAAGCAGCGATGGCCATGCCTTCGATCACGATGTGCGGATTGAACTGCAGGATGTCGCGGTCCTTGCACGTACCCGGCTCGCCTTCGTCCGAATTGCAGACGAGGTACTTCTGGCCCGGGAACTGGCGGGGCATGAAGCTCCACTTCAGGCCCGTCGGGAAACCGGCGCCGCCGCGGCCGCGCAGGCCCGAGGCCTTCACTTCGGCGATCACCTGGTCGGGCGTCAGGCCCTCGGTCAGGATCTTGCGCAGCGCCTGGTAGCCACCGCGCGCTTCGTAGTCGGCCAGGCGCCAGTTGGTGCCGTCGAGGCCGGCGTAGATCTGCGGCTCGATGTGGCGGTCATGGAAACAGGTCTGGACGCCCGTCGCCTGGAACTGCTGGAGAACTTGTTCGGGTGACATCAGGAAGCCTCCCCCTTGGTGGCCGGCGCGGCGTTGCGCAGGCCGTCGACCAGCTGGTCGAGCTTCTCGTTGCTCATGAAGCTGCACATCGTGCGGTCGTTGACCAGCATCACGGGCGAATCGGCGCAGGCGCCCAGGCATTCGCTCTGCTGCAGCGTGAACAGGCCGTCGGCCGTGGTCTCGCCCATCTTGATGCCGAGCTTCTTCTCGAGATGCACGAGGGCGGTGACGCCGTCGCGCAGCTGGCAAGGCAGATTAGTGCACACGTTGAGCTTGAACTTGCCCACCGGATGCTGGTTGTACATGTTGTAGAAGGTCGTCACTTCATGCACGGCGATGGGCGCCATGCCGAGGTACTCGGCGATCTCGCGCTCGCGTTGCAGGCTGACGTAGCCCTCGTCCTGCTGGACGATGGACAGGCAGGCCATCACGGCCGACTGCTTGCCCGCCTCGGGGTACTTCGCCACCTCGCGCGCAAAGCGCTCGAGGATCGCGGGCTTCAAAGGGGAAGAAGGCGCCGAAGGCGCCGTGTCATGGTGGGTCGAGGAAGTCATTCGCTCTTTCTCACCTGTCGATCTCGCCGAACACGATGTCCATCGTGCCGATCACCGCGACAGCGTCGGCGATCATGTGACCGCGCGACATTTCGTCGAGGGCGGCGAGGTGCGGGAAACCAGGGGCGCGGATCTTCAGGCGGTACGGCTTGTTGGCGCCGTCGCTCACGAGATAGATGCCGAACTCACCCTTCGGATGCTCGACGGCGGCATACGCCTCGCCTTCGGGCACGTGGAAGCCTTCGGTGAAGAGCTTGAAATGGTGGATCAGCTCCTCCATGTTTGCCTTCATCGATTCGCGCGCGGGCGCTGCGACCTTGTGGTTGTCGGTGATGACAGGACCGGGGTTGGCACGCAGCCAGGCCGAGCACTGCTGGATGATCCGGTTGGCCTGGCGCATCTCTTCGACGCGGACCAGGTAGCGGTCGTAGCAGTCGCCGGTCTTGCCCACGGGCACGTCGAACTGCATGCGGTCGTAGACGTCGTAGGGCTGCTTCTTGCGCAGATCCCATTCGATACCCGAGCCGCGCAGCATGGGGCCGGTGAAGCCGAGGTTGAGCGCGCGCTCCGGCGTGACCACGCCGATGCCCACGGTGCGCTGCTTCCAGATGCGGTTGTCGGTGAGCAGCGTCTCGTACTCGTCGACCATCTTCGGGAAGCGCTTGCAGAAGGCGTCGATGAAGTCGAGCAGCGACCCCTGGCGATCTTCGTTCAGGCGCTCGATGGCCTTCGCGTTCTTGATCTTGCTGGCCTTGTAGCGCGGCATCGCGTCGGGCAGGTCGCGATACACGCCGCCCGGACGGAAGTACGCCGCATGCATGCGCGCACCGGAAACGGCCTCGTACATGTCGAACAGGTCTTCACGCTCGCGGAAGCAGTAGATGAGCATGTTCATCGCACCGCAATCGAGGCCGTGCGCGCCGAGCCACAGCAGGTGGTTCAGCAGGCGGGTGATCTCGGCGAACATCACGCGGATGTACTGCGCGCGCTCGGGCACTTCGAGGCCCAGCATCCGCTCAATGGCCAGGCAATAGGCGTGCTCGTTGCTCATCATCGACACGTAGTCGAGACGGTCCATGTACGGCAGCGACTGGATGAAGGTGCGCGACTCGGCGAGCTTCTCGGTGGCGCGGTGCAGCAGGCCGATGTGGGGGTCGGCGCGCTGGATGACTTCGCCGTCCAGCTCGAGCACCAGGCGCAGCACGCCGTGCGCTGCCGGGTGCTGGGGACCGAAGTTGAGTGTGTAGTTCTTGATTTCGGCCATATCAGTCAGTGCAAACCGCCGCCGTAGTTGTCTTCGCGGATCACGCGCGGGGTGATTTCGCGCGGCTCGATGGAAACCGGCTGGTAGACCACGCGCTTCTGCTCTTCGTCGTAGCGCATCTCGACGTGACCCGACACCGGGAAGTCCTTGCGGAACGGGTGGCCGATGAAGCCGTAGTCGGTCAGGAGGCGGCGCAGGTCGTCGTGCCCCTCGAACACGATGCCGTAGAGGTCGAAGGCTTCGCGCTCGAACCAGGTGGCGGAGTTCCACACGGACTGCAGCGAGTCGACCACGGGAAAGTCGTCGTTCGACGCGAACACCGTCAGGCGCACGCGCTGGTTGAGGCTCACCGACAGCAGATGGGAGACGACGCCATAGCGATCGCCCTGCCACTCGCCGTGGCGATAGTCGGAGTAGTCCATGCCGCAGAGATCGATCAGTTGCTCGAAGCGGCAGCCAGGCGCATCGCGCAGCAGCAATGCGGCTTCCAGGTAGTCGGCGGCGCCGACCACCACATTCACCTCGTTCAGGGCGACGGTCACGCTCTTGGCCTTGGCGCCGAGCGTCTCGGCGACGGTGGCGCGCAGCACCTCCGGCGAAATTGCAAAGTCAGTCATCGTCGGCAATCCCTCAGGCGCGGGCAATGGTGTTGGTGCGGCGAATCTTCTGCTGCAACTGGATCACGCCGTAGAGCAAGGCCTCGGCGGTGGGCGGGCAACCCGGAACGTAGACGTCGACCGGCACGATGCGGTCGCAGCCGCGCACGACCGAATAGCTGTAGTGGTAGTAGCCACCGCCATTCGCGCACGAACCCATGGAGAGAACCCAGCGCGGCTCGGGCATCTGGTCGTAGACCTTGCGCAAGGCCGGAGCCATCTTGTTGCACAGCGTGCCGGCCACGATCATCAGATCGGACTGACGCGGGCTGGGGCGGAACAGCATGCCGAAGCGGTCGATGTCATAGCGGGCGGCGCCCGCGTGCATCATTTCCACCGCACAGCATGCGAGGCCGAAAGTCATCGGCCAGAGAGAACCAGTCTTCGCCCAGTTGACGACCGAATCGTAGGTCGTGGTGACGAAGCCTTCCTTGAGAACGCCTTCAATGGCCATCGTGTTTCTTCCTTGTCATTCCCAGTCGAGCGCGCCCTTTTTCCACTCGTAGGCGAAGCCCACGACGAGGATGGCGAGAAAGATCATCATGGCCCAGAAGCCAACAGCGCCGATTTCCTTGAGCGCAATGGCCCACGGAAAGAGGAATGCAATTTCGAGGTCGAACAGGATGAAGAGAATCGCGACGAGGTAGTAGCGCACGTCGAACTTCATGCGCGCATCCTCGAAGGCTTCAAAGCCACACTCGTAGGGGGAGTTCTTGGCGGCGTCGGGCCGATTGGGGCCGAGAATGTATCCGATGACCTGAGGGGCGACGCCTACGCCGACTCCGACCAGAATGAACAAAAGGACGGGGAGGTAGGAGTCGAGATTCATCGAGAGTTTTTCACCGCTTGCCACCGGCAGGAAGAACCCCTGGATGAGGTTTTCTGCCGATGAGATTTGGTGCGGTCGGCGAGACTCGAACTCGCACAGCTTTCGCCACTACCCCCTCAAGATAGCGTGTCTACCAATTTCACCACGACCGCGGTTTTTGCTGTTCGGATGGCATGAGGTACCTGCAAGAGGAATTTGGCTTTCCGAACAGATTTAGAGTTTACCCTGAAATGAAGCCATTTCTCACGGGCAACTCATGAAAACGAGTTGATTACTTGCTCGGAATCTGCCCCGCACCCGAAACAGGGGCTGCAGGAGCCGAAGCAGGAGCACTCGGAGCTGCCGCACCGGGAATCTCGCTGGCCGCACCGGAGGCCGGAGCAGCAGGCGCACCCACCGCAGCACGCTCCAGAAGACTGCCGCCGCCCGCAGGACGCGCATGGCTGAAATAGGCCAGCAGCAGCGTGCACGCGAAGAACACCGCGGCAAGCACTGCAGTGGTGCGCGACAGGAAGTTGGCACTGCCGCTCGCACCGAACAGGCTGCCGGCACTGCCGCTGCCGAAGGCGGCGCCCATGTCGGCGCCCTTGCCGTGCTGGATCAGGATGAGGCCGATCATCGCGAGGGCTGCCAGCATCTGCACGCCGACCAGAAGGTTGAGGACCACGTTCATTCGTTCTTACTCCTAATTTGATGCAGCCGTTGCGCGTTCAGCGCGCAGCGGCGGAAATGATCTGCAGAAAGTCGGGCGCCTTGAGCGACGCGCCGCCGATGAGGCCACCATCGATGTCGGCCTGCGCCAGCAGCTCCGCAGCGTTCGCTGCGTTCATGCTGCCGCCATAGAGAATGCGGATGCCGGCGGCATGCTCGCTCGCCGCATGATGCAGCTGCGCGCGCAGCACCGCGTGCACCGCCTGCGCCTGCTCCGGCGTGGCAGTCTTGCCCGTGCCGATGGCCCAGACAGGCTCGTACGCCACGACGATTTCGCTGATGCAATGGCCATTCACATGAATGACGGCCGCCAGCTGACGCTTGACCACCTCTTCGGTCTGCCCTGCTTCGCGCTGCGCCAGGGTCTCGCCCACGCAGACGATCGGCGTGATGCCGTTGGCCAGCGCGGCCGCGGTCTTGGCGGCAACCACTTCGTCGCTCTCGCCGTGGTACTGGCGACGCTCCGAGTGGCCGACGATCGCATAGCGCACGCCGAAGTCCTTCAGCATCGCAGCCGATTGCTCGCCCGTGAACGCACCTTGCGGGTGCGCCGAGACGTCCTGCGCACCGAGCGCCAGAGCCGGCGAGCCCGCCAGCAGCGACTGCAGCTGCGCGAAATACGGCGCGGGCGCGCACAGCGCCACGTCGCAGGCAGCCGGGCTCGCGGCCAGCCCCTGCTGGAGGGCCTTCACCAGCGCTTCGTTGGCAGCCAGGCTGCCGTTCATCTTCCAGTTGCCGGCGATCAGTTTCTTCTTCGTTGTCATCGCGTTCTTCTCGTCACCATGTCAGCACGATCTTGCCGATGTGCTGGTTCGATTCCATCAGCGCATGAGCCTGGGCCGCGCCACTGGGCTCGCCCGCTGCAGCAAAGGTGCTGTGGATCACGGGCTTGATCGCGCCGCTTTCCAGCAGCGGCCACACCTTCTCGCGCAGAGCCTTGGCAATGGCACCCTTGAACGCCACGGGCCGCGGACGCAGCGTCGAGCCGGTGATCGTGAGCCGCCTGCGCAGCACGAGGCCCGCATTGATCTCGCTCTTCACCCCGCCCTGCACCGCGATGATCACCAGCCGGCCGTCCTCGGCCAGGCATTCGATCTCGCGCGCCACGTAGTCGCCGGCGACCATGTCGAGCACCACGTCCACACCCTTGCCGCCGGTGAGCTTCTTCGCCTCTTCGACGAAGTCGCTGGTACGGTAGTTGATGGCATGGTCGGCGCCGAGCTTCCTGCAGGCTTCGCACTTGTCGTCGCTGCCGGCCGTGACGATCACGGTCGCGCCGAGCGCCTTGGCGACCTGGATCGCCGTGACGCCGATGCCACTGGAGCCGCCCTGGATGAGCAGCGTCTCGCCCTTCTGCAGGCGGCCGCGATCGAACACGTTGCTCCAGACGGTGAAGAAGGTCTCGGGCAGCGAAGCCGCCTCCGTGTCGCTCCAGCCCTTGGGCACCGGCAGGCATTGCGCCACGGGCGCCACGCACAGTTCGGCATAGCCGCCGCCAGCAATGAGCGCGCAGACGCGATCGCCGACCTTGAAGCCGGCATCGGCCAGCGCCGCCGCATCGCCCGACACGATCTCGCCGGCCACCTCGAGGCCTGGCAGATCGGACGCGCCCGGCGGCACCGGGTAGTGCCCCTTGCGTTGCAGCACGTCAGGGCGATTGACGCCACTCGCCGCAACGCGGATCAGCAGTTCGCCAGCGCCCGCGACGGGGTCGGGGCGTTCCGCGACGCGCAGCACCTCGGGGGCACCATACGAAGTGATTTCAATGGCTTTCATGATCTTTCGGCCTCCAACGCCCGCAGATGGGGCGAAGCTTGACGTTCAAAAGATGAAGGGATGGCAATGGCGGCCGCACAAGCAGCCGCCGCTGCGCCCTTCTTACTCCTGAGGCTCGCGCGGAGCTTGTTGCTGCGGCTGCTCGCCGGCCGGAGCCTCGCTGCGCGGCTGCTGCTCGTTGCTGAAGCGCGGAGCGCGCTCGCCACGGTCGCCGCCGCGATCACCACCACGGTCGCCGCGATCGCCGCGATCACCGCGTTCACGACGCTCGCCGCGGTCACCACGGTCTTCGCGCGGGGGACGCTCGCTGAATTCCATGCCGGCCGGACGCTCGGTCAGGGCCTTCATGGACAGCTTGACGCGGCCCTTGTCGTCGGTCTCGAGGACCTTGACCTTCACGATCTGGCCTTCGCTCAGATAGTCGGTCACCTTCTCGACGCGCTCGTGCGCGATCTGGCTGATGTGCAGCAGGCCGTCCTTGCCGGGCAGCAGGTTGATGAGCGCGCCGAAGTCCAGGATCTTGGTGACCGGGCCTTCGTAGACCTTGCCGATTTCGACTTCGGCCGTGATCTGCTCGATGCGCTTCTTGGCCATTTCGGCCTTTTCCGGATCGGTCGAGGCGATGGTGATGGTGCCGTCTTCGTCGATGTTGATCGTCGTGCCGGTTTCTTCCTGCAGGCCGCGGATGACCGCACCGCCCTTGCCGATCACGTCGCGGATCTTCTCGGGATTGATCTTCAGCGTGGTCAGGCGCGGAGCGAACTGAGACACGTCGGCCTTGGCCTCGCCCATCGCTTCCTGCATCTTGCCGAGGATGTGCATGCGCGCTTCCTTGGCCTGAGCCAGCGCGACCTGCATGATTTCCTTGGTGATGCCCTGGATCTTGATATCCATCTGCAAGGCGGTGATGCCGTTGGTCGTGCCGGCCACCTTGAAGTCCATATCGCCGAGGTGATCTTCGTCGCCCAGGATGTCGGTCAACACCGCGAAGCGGTTGTCTTCCTTGATCAGGCCCATGGCGATGCCGGCCACGTGCGCCTTCATGGGCACGCCGGCGTCCATCATCGAGAGGCAGCCGCCGCAGACCGAAGCCATCGACGAGGAGCCGTTCGACTCGGTGATTTCCGACACCACGCGAACCGTGTACGGGAACTCTTCCTTGTTCGGCAGCACGGCGACGAGCGCGCGCTTGGCCAGGCGGCCGTGGCCCACTTCGCGACGCTTGGTGGAGCCCATGCGACCCACTTCACCGGTGGCGAAGGGAGGCATGTTGTAGTGGAACAGGAAGCGGTCTTCGTATTCGCCGGCCAGCGCGTCGATGCGCTGCGCGTCGCGCTCGGTGCCGAGCGTGGTGATGACCAGCGCCTGCGTCTCGCCGCGCGTGAACAGGGCCGAGCCGTGGGTGCGGGGCAGCACCGAGTTGCGGATTTCGATGGGACGCACGGTGCGCGTGTCGCGACCGTCGATGCGCGGCTCGCCCGACAGGATCTGGCTGCGCACGATCTTCGATTCGATGGCGAACAGCAGGTCGGAGACCTTGCCGGAGTCGAATTCGGCGCCTTCAGCCTTCAGGGCCTCGAGCACGCTGGCGTTGGCTTCGCGCAGGGCCTGGGTGCGGGCCTGCTTGCTGCGGATCTGGTAGACGGCGCGCAGCTTTTCTTCGGCCAGGCCCTTGACCTTGGCGACGAAGGCTTCGTCTTCGGCGGGCGCCTTCCAGTCCCACACCGGCTTGCCGGCTTCGCGCACGAGTTCATGGATCGCGTCGATGGCGATGTTGGCCTGCTCGTGGCCGAACACCACGCCACCCAGCATGATTTCTTCACTGAGCTGCAGGGCTTCGGACTCGACCATCAGCACGGCGGATTGCGTGCCGGCGACGACGAGGTCCATCTGCGAATCCTTGCGGGCGGTCTGCCCCGGGTTCAGCACGTACTGGCCGTTGATGTAGCCCACGCGGGCGGCACCGATCGGGCCATTGAACGGCACGCCGGAGATCGACAGCGCGGCGCTCACGCCGATCATGGCGGCGATGTCGGCGTCGACTTCGGGGTTCAGCGAGATCGTGTGGATGACCACATGCACTTCGTTCAGGAAGCCTTCGGGGAACAGCGGGCGGATCGGGCGGTCGATCAGGCGGCTGGTCAGCGTTTCATGCTCGCTGGGCTTGGCTTCACGCTTGAAGAAGCTGCCGGGGATCTTGCCGGCGGCGTAGGTCTTCTCGATGTAGTCGACGGTCAGTGGGAAGAAGTCCTGGCCGGGCTTGGCCGACTTGGAAGCGACCACGGTCGCGAGGATGACGGTGCCTTCGATGTCGACGAGCACTGCGCCGCTGGCCTGGCGGGCGATTTCGCCCGTTTCCATGACCACGGTCTTGCCGCCCCATTGGAACGACTTGGTGACTTTATTGAAGAGGCTCATGTTTTGCTCCTGTTTTGATAGCGAACTACATGGAGTCCGCAGGTGACGGAGGCTTCTCAGAACACGATGCCATTCCAGCGAAGCTCGGCGGGAACTTCATTGGAATGACACAGCTTCGCTCTGTTTGGGCACTCCGAAAGTGGATCGCGAAGTAAAAAACGCCTGAGCTAGCGGACTAACCCAGGCGTTTCTTCATGCGATTTGGATTACTTGCGCAGACCCAGCTTGGCGATCAGCGCGGTGTAACGGTCGGCGTCCTTGGACTTGAGGTAGTCGAGGAGCTTGCGACGGCGGCTCACCATGCGCAGCAGGCCGCGACGACCATGGTGGTCCTTGGCGTGCGTCTTGAAGTGGGGGGTGAGCTCGTTGATGCGGGCGGTCAGCAGTGCGACTTGCACTTCGGGGCTGCCGGTGTCGTTGGCGGCGCGGGCGTTGTCCTTGACAACTTCGGCCTTGATGGAGGCTGCGATCATGTTGATTTCCTTGTTCCTGGGTGTTTGACTTGCGGCAAGGACTGGAACTGCCCTCGCCGTGCGCCTTGCGGCATGCAAAGCCTTGGAATTATAGCCCGACCGCCCCGCCCGGCCCTTTTATCCCCTTGGAAGCCCGGGTGGGCCTCCCGTCGAGCGATGCCAGCCCCACTGCTCCCAGCACGCAGACCGCCCCGCCGATCTGCGCCAGGCTGATGCTTTCGCCCAGCCACAGCGCCGCCAGCGCCAGCGCAGAAACCGGCAGCAAAGCAGTGAACAGCGCCGCCTCCGCCCCGTCCAGCCGGGAAGATCCGGCAAACCACAGCACGAAGCCGAGCACCGTAGGCACCAGCGCGTAGTAGGCGACGCCGGCCAGCGCCTCGGCAGGCAGGGGATGCTCCCAGGCCCGCTCGAAAAGAGCCGGCACCAGCGAAAGCAGCAGCCCGAAGGCCGTCATCAGCGTCGACAGCGCCAGCGGCCGCACCGGCACCTGTAGCCGCTTGTTGAGCAGGATGAACATCGCCTCGCAGGCCAGCGCGCCCAGCACCAGCAGGTTGCCCGCCAGCGCCGCAGGGGAGCTCGATCCGCCAACCATGCCGCCCCCGGGCCAGCTGATCGCCAGCACCCCCGTCGTCGCCAGCACGATGCTGCCCACCAGATACCGCCCCGGCCGCTCGCGCAGCGCGATCACCGCCACCAGCGCAGCCACCGCCGGCAAGGTGCCCGCCACCACGCCCGCACTGGCAGCCGGCGCCCAGCGCACGCCGAGGATCAGCAGCACGGTGTAGCCCACGCTCCCCAGCCCCGCCTGGCACACGAGCAGCGCCAGGTCGCGCCGACCGGGCCACGGCCATGGCGTGCGGGTCAGCCGCAGCAGCACGAGAAAGACCGGCAGCGCCAGCGCGAAGCGCAGCGCCGTCGCGGTGAAAGGCGGCAGCCCCGCCGCGATGACCTTGCTGGCCACCACCGTGCTCCCGACCGTGACCATTGCCAGCGCGCACAGCGCCATGCCCTTGAACCGTTGCGACATCCCGGACCTTCCGCCTTCGAAAAGAAAGGTCCGAGCTTCGCGGCCCGGCAGCGCCCCGTATTGAACGAAATTGCAGCCGGCCAACCGGCTGGTGTTGCTGCTGGCGTTACTTCTGCCGCGCCAGCCAGTCGCGCAGCCGCTCCACGCCCTTCACAAGCCGCTGCGGGTCCTTCGAGGCGAAGCACCAGCGCAGCCAGCCTTGCGCCTCGGGCGCGAAGGCATTGCCCGGCGCAAGCCCCAGGCCGGCCTCGGCCACCAGCCGCTTGGCCACTTCGAGCGAATCGCCGAAGCCTTCGAGGCGGAAGAAGGCGTACATCCCGCCCTTGGCCGGAGCCACCTGGACGCCCGGCAGCGCGGCCAGCAGCGGCACCAGCGTGTCGCGGCATTGCTTCAGGTGCGCCACCACGCGCGGCGTGATCTCGCCTGCATGCTCGATGGCGGCAATGGCTGCGCGCTGCGTGAACACGCTGGCGCACGAGGTGTTGAACTCGATCAGCTTGCCGATGCCCTCCACCATCGATGGCGGCAGCACCAGCCAGCCGAGGCGCCAGCCGGTCATCAGGAAGCTCTTGGAGAAGCTGTGCGTGACCACGAGCCGGTCGTCCGGCTTCGAGATGTCGAGGAAGCTCGGCGCGCAGGCGTTGGGCGTGGGCTCGAAGTAGAGCCGCTCGTACACCTCGTCGGCCAGGATCCACGTGCCGGTCTGGCGGCAGTGGTCGAGCACGGCCTGCTGCTCCTCGCGGCTCATGGTCCAGCCCGTCGGGTTGTTCGGCGCGTTGACGATCAGCAGCCTGGTCTTCGACGTGACCGCCGCGCGCAGCGCCGGCAGGTCGAGCGTCCACAGCCCGTTCACCGGCACCAGCGGCAGCGTGCGCACGTGCGCGCCCATGATCGCGGGCTGCGCCGTGAGGTTGGGCCACACCGGCGTGACGGCGACCACCTCGTCGCCCGCGTCGACCAGCGCCTGCACCGCCAGCATCAGCGCGCTCACGCCGCCCGAGGTGACGGCGATGCGCGAGGCATCCACCGTCGGATGCAGCCCGCTGGCGTAGCGCGCGATGGCTTCGCGCAGCTCGGGCAGGCCGAGGTTGTGGGCATAGAAGGTCTCGCCGCGCTGCAGCGATTCGATGGCCGCCTGGCGGACCACCTCGGGGGTGACTTCGTCGCTCTCGCCGAACCAGAAGGCCAGCACGTCGTCGCGGCCCATGCCGGCGTTGGCGACTTCGCGGATCTTCGATGCTTCGAGGTTGTGGATGGCTTCACGCATGTCGGCAGTTCCTGTTCTTCGTCATCGGGTTCAAGGTCTCTTCATCTTGCACGAGGTCGGCAACTCGGCGCGTTCGGCGGCAATGGTCTTGACCACGCGGAAGCCGTAGCCCGAGCCTTCGACGTCGAACTGCACACCCGGCCTGCCCTGCCTGTCCATCACGCCCACCACGAGCTGCTGCTGGAACTGGTGGTCCGCCGCGCGCATGCGCCCGCGCTGGCCGTACATGCTCACGTCGGCCTGTTCGAGGGCACGCGCCACGGGCAAGGCATCGGCGCTGCCCGCGCGTTCGATGGCCTGCACGAGCGCCTCGACCATGAGCTGCAGCCGCATGTGCACGTAGTCGTCGGCCGGCTTCGGAAAGCGCGCGCGGAAGGCCCGGTAGAAGGCTTCCGACTGCGCCGTCTGCACGTTGGGCAGCCAGTCGGCCACCGCCACCACGCGCCCGATGCCCGCGTCACCGATGGCCGCCGGCGCGCCCAGCGCATTGCCGTAGAAGGTGTAGAAGCTGCCGCCGAAGCCCGCCTCGCGCGCGGCCTTCACCAGCAGCGTGAGGTCGTTGCCCCAATTGCCCGTGACCACGGCCTGCGCGCCGCTGGCGATGATCTTCGTGGCGTAGGGCGCGAAGTCCTTCACCTTGCCCATGGGGTGCAGTTCGTCGCCGACGATCTCCACGTCGGGCCGCTGCGCGCCCAGCTGCCGGCGCGCCTCGCGCAGCACGGCCTGGCCGAAGCTGTAGTCCTGCCCGATCAGGTAGACGCGCTTGAGCGCCGCGTCGTCCTTCATCACGTCCATCAGCGCAGCCATGCGCATGTCGGCATGCGCGTCGAATCTGAAGTGCCAGAAGCTGCAGCGCTCGTTGGTGAGCGCCGGGTCGACCGCGGCGTAGTTGAGGAAGATCGCGCGCCGCGAAGGATCGCGCTCGTTGTGCTTGTCGATGGCATCGATCAGCGCCGCTGCGGTGGCCGACGAGTTGCCCTGCAGCACGATGCGCGCGCCGTCGTCCAGCGCGGCGCGCAGCGCGGAAAGCGCTTCCTCGTTCTGCCCCTTGCTGTCGTAGCGGTCGAGCTGCAGGGGCCGCGCGCCTGCGGGAACGCCCGGCAGCTTGACACCTCCGCGCGCGTTCACGCGCTCCACCGCCCACAGAAGGTTGCGGAACACGGCCTCTCCAGTGTTGGCGAAGGGCCCGCTCATGCTTTCGATGAGGGCCAGGCGGATGGGTGCGGGAGGTGCGGAAACCGGAGCCTGTGCGAGCGCCGCGAAGGGCTTCGCGCATAGCGCCAGCGCCGCGAATTTCAAGGCCTCGCGACGCAAATTAAAGGGGGGATTCATTGTCTTGAAACGCGTGCCGCTGCGCCTAGATGAGGTCTCAAGCGGCACTCACGATGGAACGGCCGCGCAGTGTAAGGGACACACATTTCTTGTCCCCATTGTGTTCATTCAGGAGTTCTTCACCATGTTTTTCGCCCCTACCCTTCGCACCGCCCGCTTCGCACCCCGCGCCTACGACCGCGCATTCGAGCGCTTCGCAGCGGAAGCCTTCGCAGGCACCCGCCGCTCGCCCCTCGTGGAGCAGGACGACAAGAGCTGGACCCTCTCGCTCGACGTGCCGGGCTTTGCGCGTGAAGACCTCGCCATCAGCATCGAAGGCGCCGTGCTGCGCATCGAGAGCAAGGCCGAAGCCAAGCGCCAGTTCAAGGCCGCCTACGAACTGCCGCAGGACATCGACGTGGCCGCCAGCGAAGCGAAGCTGGAGAACGGCGTGCTCACCCTGAAGCTCGGCAAGCTGGTGCCGGTGAGCCAGGCCACGCAGCTGCAAATTAACTAGTCGGGCTATGCCCACAAGAGGAAAATGTCAGTAAGGCTCAGTTTTTGACATTAAACGAGCACCTTATTCACAATAGCGCTGGATTAACGTCACATGATGTGACGTTTTTTTAGAACTTTCTTCTTCGTGGGCGTCTTGTAAACGCACTGATTTCCGGACGGTGCGGTTCGGGTGCCCCTCAAGGCACCATGAATACACATCTGCAGCCCGCAAATCCCGACGAACAATCCGACACGCTCCTGATTTTTCTGCCAGGCGCGTACCTGAAGCCCGACGAGTTCGAGCGCGAAGGTTTCATCGCCGCGGTGCGCGAACGCCATCTGGCGGCCGACGCGCTGCTGGTCGATGCGGACGTCTCCTACTACTACGAGCAGACGCTCAGCGACCGCCTGCACACCGAGGTCATCGAGCCGCAGCGCGCCAAGGGCTACAAGTCGATCTGGCTCGTGGGCATTTCCATCGGCGGCTTCGGCGCGCTGATCCACGAACTGGCGCGGCCCGGCTCGGTGGACGGCATCGTGGCGCTCGCGCCCTACCTGGGGCGCCGCGTGCTCGGCGCGGAAATCAAGAAGGCCGGCGGCCTGCGTGCATGGCAGGCACCCACGGGGCCGCAGCCCGACGAGGAGCCCGATCGCAAGCTATGGCCCTTCTTCCAGCAGTACCTGTCGGCCAAGCCGTCGAAGAACCTGCCGCGGCTCTACCTGGGCTTCGGGCTGGAAGACCGCTTCGCCAGCAACCACAAGCTGCTGGCCGACGCCCTGCCGCCGGAGCAGGTCTTCACGATCGAGGGCGGCCACGACTGGCCGCAATGGCGCCAGCTCTGGCGCAATGTGCTGGACGTGTTGCCGCTGCCGGCCATCGGCCGGCCGTCAAAGCAAACGATTACGCAGTCTCAGGTAGCGCCGTCCCAGGCACCGAAAGCGACGCCATGGGCCATCGCGGCCTGACGTCGAAGGCATAGCGCTCGCTCGCCTGCGACAGGCCTGATTGCAGCCGCATCGCGGCAGCCATGGCGATCATGGCGCCGTTGTCGGTGCACAGGTGCAGCTCGGGGTAGTGCACGCGCACCTTGCGCTTGGCGCATGCGGCGTTCAGCTGCTCACGCAGGCTCCTGTTGGCCCCCACGCCGCCCGCCACCACCAGCCGCTTCAGGCCGGTCTGCTCGAGCGCCGCAAGCGACTTCTTCAGCAGCACCTCGACGATGGCCGCCTGCGTGGACGCAGCCAGGTCCGCCTTGCGCGCTTCGAGCTCGCCGCCCAGCTTCCTGGCCTGCGTGAGAACGGCCGTCTTCAGGCCGGCAAAGGAAAAGTCGAGATCGCCGCTGTGCAGCAGCGGCCGAGGCAGCTTGAAGGCCGCTGCATCGCCGCCTTCGGCCAGCTTCGCGAGCCACGGCCCGCCCGGGTACGGCAGGCCCATGAGCTTGGCGCTCTTGTCGAAGGCCTCGCCCGCCGCGTCGTCGATGGTCTCGCCGAGCAGCTCGTAGCGCCCCACGCCATCCACCCGCATCAGCTGCGTGTGGCCGCCCGACACCAGCAGCGCGACGAACGGAAATTCCGGCGGATCGGCGCTCAGGAACGGCGACAGCAGATGCCCTTCGAGGTGATGCACCCCCAGCACCGGCTTGCCCAGCGCCACGCCGAGCGCGCAGGCCACGCCCGCGCCCACCAGCAGTGCGCCCGCCAACCCCGGTCCGCGCGTGTAGGCAACCACGTCGATCTCGTCGAGGGAGCGGCCGGCTTCGGCCATGACCGTCTCGGTCAGCGGCAGTACGCGGCGGATGTGATCGCGGCTGGCCAGCTCGGGCACCACGCCTCCGTAGGCCTGGTGCATGGCGATCTGGCTGTGCAGCGCGTGCGAACGCAGCGCCGGCAGCGCGTCGCCGTGCGACTCGACCAGCGCCACGCCGGTTTCATCGCAGGATGATTCGATTCCCAACAAGAGCATGCCGCCGAGTGTAGGCGGCGCCCCCTGGCCGGCGTCCGAGAAGGGGCAAACGGCGGCGCTCCCTGCCCTCCGAGGCACGGATGTTGCAGTGACGGAATACAGAGCCCCGCGCCCCACGCCATGAAATCCGGACTGAGTTTTCTCATCGCCGCCCGCCGCTGCGAAATCGACGAGCTGGACCGGCTCGCCCGCACCAGCGAGCTGGTGGGCGTGATCGGCCGGCTGGTCCATGCGCTGCAGCGCGAGCGGGGCATGTCGAACATGTTCCTCACCTCGCGCGGCGGCCGTTTCGCAGAACAGCGCGGCCCGCAGATCGCCGAGTGCCTGGCGCTGGAGCAGGAGGTGCGCGCCGGTTTCGACCAGCTGGAGGCCGACAACTACCACCGCGGCGCCGACGCCGGCAACAACGCGCGCCTCTTCAGCCGCATTGCCTGGGTACTGCCGGGCCTGGACGCCCTGCCCGCCCTGCGCCGCCGCATCGACGCGCTGGAGCTGAAGCCGGCCCAGTCCACCGCCGCCTTCGCCAAGCTGGTCGCCGGCCTGCTCTCGGTGGTGTTCGAGGCCGCCGACGGCGCCACCGACCCCGAGATCTCGCGCCTGCTGGTCGCGATGTTCAACTTCATGCAGGGCAAGGAGTTCGCCGGCCAGGAGCGCGCCTTCGGCGCCGCCGCGCTCGCGCTGGGCCACAGCGACGAGGCGCAGCGCCTGCAATGGCTGCACCTGATCGAATCGCAGGAACGCTGCTTCCAGGTGTTCACCGACTTCTCGGGAGAGGCCGTGCTCGCGCTCTGGCGCGACAGCCAGCCCGACGCCGAAGTGGCCGAGCTCGAACGCATCCGCCGGCGCGGCGCGGCTTCCGGGCCGGCCGACGTGGCACTCAGCCAGGCCTGGTTCGACTGCTGCACCCGCCGCATCGACGCCATGAAGACCGTCGAGGACCGCCTCGCCTGCGACCTGCGCGCGCTGTGCGAGCACAAGACAGCGCAGGCCCGCAGCGAGCTGCGCGAATACCGCCAACTGCTGGACACGCTCACGCCGCAGGCCGGCGCCCTCTTCTTCGACGACGCCGACGCGCAGACGGCGGCCCCCGCCCAGTTCGGCCGCCACCTGGAGCGCTCGGTGCTCGACATGGTCCGGGAGCAGTCGCAGCGCCTGCAGGCCATGAGCGACGAGCTCGAAACCGTGCGCGCCTCGCTCAACGAGCGAAAGATCGTCGAGCGTGCCAAAGGCCTCCTGATGGCGCACCGCCGCCTCAGCGAGGAAGAGGCGCACAAGATGCTGCGCCAGACCGCGATGAACCAGAAGCGCAGGCTGGTGGACGTGGCCGAGTCGATGCTCGCAATGGCCGACTACCTGCCCATGCTCGACCGCGCACCACCGCGCTGAGGCAGGCACGGCGCCCAGCCGTTCAACTTGGTGCACTGCACAACAACCGTGCCATCCGCACCCGCCCGCCTGATCCGCCCTACAGGCCCGTTCCCCGCAGCATCAGGCCGCTTCCAGCTACTTTCCTGATAGCGATCAAGGCTTCCGAAGGCTGGCACACCGCTTGCAAGCGAAAGTTTCGCAGGCCCCAAAGGCCTTCAGGCAGGCGGCACCCAACGGCGGGTGCTTCCCACCGAACCCGGACAAAGGCGTCCCCATCCCGCAAGGGCTCGTTTTCGAGCAGCCCGTGCGTGGTGCGGACGCCTTTTCGTTTTTGTCTTTCTTGTCTGTTGTTTGTCTTCAACCGGAGCCCCGCCCCATGACCGACCTGCTCAAAACCCGCCTCAGCCGACGCCGCGTCCTGCAAGCCGCAGCCATCGGCGCCGTCGGCATCGACCCCGCCCTGCGCGCGGCCGTCTGGGCCCAGGGTTCCGACAAGCCCGAGAAGGAGGAAGTGAAGATCGGCTTCATCCCGCTGACCGACTGCGCCAGCGTGGTGATGGCCTCGGTGCTGGGCATCGACAAGAAGTACGGCGTGAAGATCGTGCCCAGCAAGGAAGCCAGCTGGGCCGGCGTGCGCGACAAGCTGGCCAATGGCGAACTCGACTTCGCCCACGTGCTCTACGGCCTGGTCTACGGCATGCACCTGGGCCTGAGCGGCCCGAAGAAGGACATGGCCGTGCTCATGACCCTCAACAACAACGGCCAGGCCATCACGCTGTCGAAGAAGCTGGCCGACAAGGGCGCGGTCGACGCCGCATCGCTCGCCAAGCTCATCGCCAGCGAGAAGCGCGAATACACCTTCGCGCAGACCTTCCCCACCGGCACGCACGCCATGTGGCTCTACTACTGGCTCGCATCGGCCGGCATCGACCCGTTCAAGGACGTGAAGAACATCACCGTGCCGCCGCCGCAGATGGTGGCCAACATGCGCGTGGGCAACATGGACGGCTACTGCGTGGGCGAACCCTGGGGCCAGCGCGCGATCATGGACGGCATCGGCATCACGGCCATCACCACGCAGGACATCTGGAAGGACCACCCCGAGAAGGTGCTCGGCACCACGGCCGAGTTCACTAAGAAATATCCGAACACCGCGCGCGCTGTGACCGCCGCCATCCTCGAGGCCGGCAAGTGGATCGACACCGGCCTGCAGAACAAGAACAAGATGGCCGAGACCATCGCCGACAAGAGCTACGTCAACACCAGCGTGGACGCCATCAACCAGCGCATCCTGGGCCGCTACACCAACGGCCTGGGCAAGAGCTGGGACGACCCCAACCACATGAAGTTCTACAACGGCGGCGCCGTGAACTTCCCCTACCTCTCGGACGGCATGTGGTTCCTCACGCAGCACAAGCGCTGGGGCCTGCTGAAGGAGCACCCCGACTACCTGAAGGTGGCCACCGAGATCAACCGCATCGACATCTACAAGCAGGCCGCCGCCGCCACGCAGACGCCGGTGCCCAAGGACGCGATGCGCAGCAGCAAGCTCTTCGACGGCTCCGTCTGGGACGGCAAGGACCCGAAGAAGTACGCCGACTCGTTCAAGCTCCATGCATAAGGAGAACACCATGGTCAGCGCAGTCTTCCATTCGCCGCTCGATGTGGCCGCCACGCAGGCGGCGCCTTCCGCCCCGGCCAAGCCGACCGCCTCCAAGGTGGCCACGCCCCAGCCGGCTCCCGCTCCCGCACCCGAGCCACGGGCGCGCGCGCCCATCGACCTGCGCGCCTTCTGGATGCGCGTGCTGCCACCGCTGGCAGGCTTCGGCCTGCTGCTGCTGATCTGGGAGGTGGTGGCCATGAAGAGCACCACCGGCTTCCCGACACCGGCCGCCACCTGGCAGCAGGCGGTGACGGTGTTCAGCGACCCGTTCTACAGCAAGGGCCCCAACGACCAGGGCGTGGGCTGGAACGTGCTCTCCTCGCTGCAGCGCGTGGCATTGGGGTTCGGCCTCGCGGCGCTGGTCGGCATTCCGGCCGGCTTCGCCATCGGGCGCTTCGAGTTCCTCTCGCGCATGTTCAACCCGCTCATCAGCCTGCTGCGCCCGGTCTCGCCGCTGGCCTGGCTGCCCATCGGCCTGCTGGTGTTCAAGGGCGCCAACCCGGCGGCCATCTGGACCATCTTCATCTGCTCGATCTGGCCGATGGTCATCAACACCGCCGTGGGCGTGCAGCGCGTGCCCACCGACTACATGAACGTGGCCAAGGTGCTGAACCTCAGCGAATGGAAGATCCTCACCAAGATCCTCTTTCCCGCCGTGCTGCCCTACATGCTGACCGGCGTGCGGCTGGCCGTGGGCACCGCGTGGCTGGTGATCGTGGCGGCCGAGATGCTCACCGGCGGCGTGGGCATCGGCTTCTGGGTGTGGGACGAGTGGAACAACCTCAACGTCGCCAACATCATCATCGCGATCTTCGTGATCGGCATCGTCGGCCTGGTGCTGGAGTTCGCGCTCATCAAGCTCGCAACCGCGTTCACGTTCGAAGAGGTGAAGTCATGATTGACGACGACAAGTACATCGAGATCCACGGCGTCGAGCAGGCCTTCAAGACAGCCAAGGGCCGCTTCGTCGCGCTGCGCGACGTGAACCTTAACGTGGCCAAGGGCGAGTTCATCACGCTCATCGGCCATTCGGGCTGCGGCAAGTCGACGCTGCTGAACCTGATCGCCGGGCTCACCACGCCCACCGAGGGCGCGCTGCTGTGCGCCAACAAGGAGATCAAGGGCCCCGGCCCCGAGCGAGCGGTGGTGTTCCAGAACCACTCGCTGCTGCCCTGGCTCACCTGCTTCGAGAACGTCTACCTCGCGGTGGAGCGCGTGTTCGCCGCCACCGAGAACAAGGCGCAGCTTCGCGCGCGCACCGATGCCGCGCTGGCGCTGGTGGGCCTCACGCCCGCCGCGCAGAAGCGCCCCGGCGAGATCTCCGGCGGCATGAAGCAGCGCGTGGGCATCGCACGCGCGCTGTCGATGGAGCCCAAGGTGCTGCTGATGGACGAGCCCTTCGGCGCGCTCGACGCCCTCACCCGCGCCAAGCTGCAGGACGAGCTGCTGGCCATCGTGCAGAAGACGCACAGCACCGTCGTCATGGTCACGCACGACGTCGACGAGGCCGTGCTGCTGAGCGACCGCATCGTGATGCTGACCAACGGCCCTGCCGCCACCATCGGCGACGTGCTCGCAGTGAACCTTCCGCGCCCGCGCAACCGCGTCGAACTGGCAGAAGACCCGGTCTACGTGCACGCGCGCAAGGCGGTGATCGACTTCCTCTACACGCGCCAGGCGCACGTGGAGAAGGTCGCGGCCTGACGCTGCGCCCGCGCCAGCACAACCGGCGTCAGGACATGATCACTTGCAGGCTGTGCTCGTACGACGCCGTGAGGCGTTCGAAGGTGTCGACCAGCGCCTCGCTGGAACGCACCAGCGTGGCGCGGCCGTCGGCGCTGTCGAGCGCCTGCACGCCACCGACCAGCCTCAGCCATTCGTCGCGCGCGCTCGCCAGCGCGGCGCGGATCTCGGCGGTGCTCAGCGGCGCGCGCTCCAGTTCGAGCAGCGCGGCCTCGAACTCGGCCATGGTCGGCACCAGCCGCGCCTCGGCCGCCTCCTCCTTCAGCGCAGCAGCCAGCAGCGCGTCCTTCGCGAGCCGCTGCGCGCGCATGCGCTGCCGCCCGCAGATGTTGACGATGCGCAGCGCGCGCCGTGCGCCCGAGGTTTCCAGTGCCTCGGTGAGCGCCTCGGCGGCGCCCAGCAGTACCTCGGCGCGCCGGTCGATGTCGGCCAGCCCCGCCGCCGTCGGCTTCGCCGTGAGCGCATCGGCCAGGCCGCTCCACGCGGCCTGCGCCTGCGCGAGCGCTTCGGCGCCGGCAGCATCGAGTCCGAGGGCCGCCAGATGATCCAGGTTCTGCTGCACCCGCCCGGAGGACTGCGTGCGCAGCAGCCGCGCGCGCTGCGCGTCGATACCGCCCAGCAGTTGCGCCGCCACGCGCACCAGCCGCTGCGAGAGCATGCGCAGTTGCCCTGCGCGGTTGATCGCGTCCGCCCACTGCGCCGCCTCGATGACCGAGCGCGACACCTCGCCCAGACGCAGGTTGGCGTGCATCGCAGCGCCGCGCAGCAGGCCGAAGGCTTCGTCCTCGCCGATGCCGCGCGCGGACATCAGCAGGCCCTTGGCGCGGTCGACCCACTTGCGCTCGTCCATGCGGGTGCGCAGGCTCTCCAGTTCGGTGCGCAAAGTGGCCTCGCGCTGCCAGCGCGACTGGGCGCGGGCGGTCAATGCGGCGAGCGATTCGGCATCGACGGCATCGGCCTGCATCCACGCGTGCACGCCGAGTGCGACCAGTTCTTCATGCTGAGCACCGCTCAACGGCGCGCTGACAAGGCTCAGCGCACACGGCGGCAGGCCGGCCCACGTGCGCAATTCGTCGAGCAGCGCGGGCGTGGGCAAAGGCAGGCAGATCAAGGCCTGCCGGGGGGCCAGCGCCTCGACCTGCCGCGCGAAGCTGCCGCAATCCACGCAGGCGAGCACGTCGAGACCGGCGCCAGACAATGCCCGCGCAAGCGCCTCGGGCAGCACGAGGCCGGCAGGTTCATCGGGCAGGACAACGAGAAGGGACATCTTGGGGAAGCGGTGTGGGAACGCACCGCGAGCATAGGCCACGCCCGCGCGAACTCGCGGGCACGCCTCTTGCATGAAACGGAGCGCGGTGTAACGAAGCACCGCTTTGGTGATGAGGCTGCAGGCTCCTGCAGCCGGCCCGGCAATTCACACGCCGTGCACACCCCCACGCTGACAGCGTCCGCTGCCAGCACTCCGCCCCCAACCCCGTCCGTCGACACGACCTCTCCAGGGTCGCGCCGCGGCTTTTCGCATCTTTGAACGCCATGTCCAGCTTCAGGAATTTCTTGCAATCAGGCCACAGCCCGACACTGTTCGCGGCCTTCCTGTACTTCTCGTTCTCCTGCTGCATCTGGGTGCTCAACGGCGCCATGGCGCCCTTCATCGGCGAAACCTTCAATCTCTCGCCCGCCCAGAAGGGCCTGATGCTGTCGGTGCCGATCATCGCGGGCGCGCTCATGCGCTTTCCGCTGGGCATCCTGTCGCAGTACATCGGGCGCAAGAAGGCCACGCTGGTCGAAATGGCGCTGATCGCGGTGGCGATGCTGTTCGGTTTCTTCTTCGTCAAGAGCTTCAACGACCTGCTCGCCATGGGCGTGCTGCTGGGCATCGCGGGCGCCAGCTTCGGCGTGGCGCTGTCGCTTGGCTCGGGCTGGTTCCCGCCGCAGCACAAGGGCCTGGCCATGGGCCTTGTGGGCGCGGGCAACGTGGGCACGGCGGTCTCGGTGCTGGTGGCGCCGCCCCTGGCGAACTGGCTGGGCTGGCAGGCGGTGTACGGCGTGGCCGCCGTCGCCATCCTCATTCCGATGGTCGTGATGGTGGTGTTCGCCAAGGAGCCGCCGGACGTGAACGCTCATTCGAGCTTCCGCGAGCACATCGCCTGCCTGTTCGAAAAAGACGGCTGGGTGTTCAGCCTGATCTACGGCGTGACTTTCGGCGGCTTCATCGGCCTCACGACCTTCCTGCCCTCCTACTACTACGACCAGTTCGGCGTGAGCAAGGTGCAGGCCGGCCAGTTGACCATGCTCGCGGCCTTCATGGGCGCGGCGGTGCGCGTCGCGGGCGGCTGGATCTCCGACCGCTGGGGCGGCGTGAACACGCTGACGGTGGTGCTGCTGGTGGTGGCCGTGAGCCTTGTGCTGGTGGGCTTCTCTTCAGGCTCGCTGGCCGTCACCACGCTGGTGCTGATCGTCTGCTTCGCCGCGCTGGGCGCGGGCAACGGCGCGCTGTTCCAGCTGGTGCCGCTGCGCTGGCCCGCGAGCACCGCGGTGGCCGGCTCGATGATCGGCGAGATCGGCGCGCTGGGCGGTGGCCTCGTGCCCAACGCCATGGGCCTGTCGAAGCAATACCTGGGCAGCTACATCTGGGGCTTCGTGTTCTTCGCGGTGCTCTCGCTCGTGATGCTGGGCGTGATGCGCGTGATGCAGATCCGCTGGACGCGCACCTGGGCCGAAAAGGGCGGCCGTGCGCGCGTCACGATGCCGCACGCAGCTGCCCCCCACATTCGAAAGACGGCACGCTCATGACACGTCCCGCCGTCTTCCGCTCAACGTGGCAAGAACAGCAGCCACACGATCAACAGCACGTTGAACAGCACCGACACGCCCAGCGCCAGCTGGTAGAGCGCGAGCGGGTCGCGGCGGATCAGCGGCGTGGCGGCGGGCGCGCTCACGGGGCGGGATGCACCGCGTTCGAGCGCGAGCAGCAGTTCCTCGGCAGTTTCGAAGCGCTCGCGCGGATCGCGGGCGACGGCCTTGCGCACCAGATGGTCGAGCCAGATGGGCACGTCGGGTCGCAGGCGCGAGAGCGCGACCGGATCGCGCCGGTAGCGCGCCACCTGGTAGGGCTCGATCTCGCCGTAGGGCAGATGGCCGGTGAGCCACTGGTAGAGCGTGACGCCGAGAGCGAACAGATCGCTGGCCGCGTCGGCGGTGCCGCCCTCCTCCCACTGCTCGGGGTTGATGTAGCTGGGCGTTCCCGCATGCAGCTCGCGCTGGGCCGCGCCCTCGCGGCCGGACAGCGCCACGCCCAGGTCGAGGATGCGCCAACGCCCGTCCTCGCCCAGGTGCAGGTTGCCGGGCTTGATGTCGCGGTGGATCACGCCCTGGCGGTGCAGCCGGCCGAGCGCACGGCTCAGTTCGATGGCCGCAGCCACCACCTCGGGCACGGCACCGCGCGGGTTCGCCTTGCGCAGCTGCTCCAGCGTGCGCCCGCCGTGCCAGTCGAACACGATGTAGAGCGCGCTCGCGTTCTCGGCGCGCTCGTGCACGCGGACGAAGCCGCTGTTGCCGCTGCCGCCCACGCGCAGCCCCAGCCAGGCCTCGTGCGCCAGCATCGCGCGCTCCTGCGGATCGCCGGCGCGCGAGGGGTGCAGCGTCTTCAGCGCGACCAGCTCGCGCGTGGCCGGATGGCGGGCCTGGTACAGCAGGTGCACGCCGGTGTCGGCCACCAGCGCGGTGATGGCGTAGCCGTCGAGCACCTCGCCCACCTTCAGCGCGGGCGGCGGCGCGAGCCGGCGGCCGTGGCCCAGTTCGTCGTCGAGTTGCCGCGCGTCGAGGCCCGTCACGCGGATGACCAGCGCGGTCGCGTTGTCGCGCGTGCCGGCGTCGAGCGCCGCATGCACCAGCGCCTCGCTGGCCGCTTCGGCGTCGCCCTGCAGGGCCAGCGCGGCCACCTGCTGCGGCTTGAGCACACCGTGCACGCCGTCGGAGCTCAGCACGAAGCAGTCGCCCACGCGCACGTCGCCCTGGGCGTAGTCGACGCGCACCTGGTCGTCAAGGCCGATGGCGCGCGTGAGCCGGCTGCGCATGTCGGGATGGTCGAAGGCGTGATCCTGCGTGAGCGGCACGGCCGGCCCGCCACCGGCGCGCACGCGCCAGGCGCGCGTGTCGCCCACGTGCGCCAGCGTGTAGCTCTGGCCGTGCAGCACCAGCGCGGTGAGCGTGGTGAGCGCCGTGCCGCCGTCCTGCTTGCTCTGGCGCCGGCGGTTGTGGTCGGCCAGCCAGCCGTTCTGCGCGCCGATCAGGCGGTCGAGCGCGGCGGTCGGCTCCCAGGTGGCGGGCGTGGCGAAGTAGTCGGCCAGCAGGCCCATCACCGTGGTCTGCGCCGCTTCGCGGCCGTGCCCGCCGCTGGACACCCCATCGGCAATGGCTGCGATGAGGCCGCGGGCATCGTCGCCCGGCGGCGCATGCACTGCACCGGCGAAGTCTTCGTTCAGCTCGCGCGGTCCGCGCTGGCTGCTGTAGCCGATGTCCACTTCAAAGCTCATGGCGCGATTCTGAACGCGCGCCGCGGGCGCTCCTTTGCTTGATTTCCCTGAAAGGCCCAGCCCCATGAAGAAAATGAAACTCGTGATGGTCGGCAACGGCATGGCCGGCGTGCGCACGCTCGAAGAGCTGCTAAAGATCGCGCCCGACCTGTACGACATCACCGTCTTCGGCGCGGAGCCGCATCCCAACTACAACCGCATCCTGCTGTCGCCGGTGCTCGCGGGCGAGCAGACGATCGACGAGATCGTGCTCAACAGCTGGGAGTGGTACTCCGAGAACAACATCACCCTGCACGCCGGCAAGAAGGTGGTGGAGGTCGACCGGGTCAAGCGCATCGTGCGCGCCGTGGATTCGGAAGGTGGCGTCACCGAGGCCGCCTATGACCGCCTGCTGATGTGCACCGGCTCCAACCCTTTCATGCTGCCCGTGCCCGGCAAGGACCTGAAGGGCGTGATCGCCTACCGCGACATCGCCGACACCGACTACATGATCGAGACCGCGCGCACGCACAAGAACGCGGTGGTCATCGGCGGCGGCCTGCTGGGCCTGGAGGCCGCCAACGGCCTGATGCTGCGCGGCATGAACGTGACGGTGGTGCACGTCATGCCCTGGCTCATGGAGCGCCAGCTCGACGACGTGGCGGGCAAGCTGCTGCAGAAGTCGCTGGAAGACCGGGGCCTGAAGTTCATGATGGGCGCGCAGACGCAGGAACTGGTGGGCGACGCGGATGACGGCAAGAGCGGCCGCGTGAAGGCCATCCGCTTCAAGGACGGCACCGAGGCGGCGGCCGACCTGGTGGTGATGGCCGTGGGCATCCGCCCCAACGTGGAGCTGGCCGAGAAGATGCGCCTGCACTGCAACCGCGGCATCGTCGTCACCGACACCATGCAGACCGTGACCGACGCGCGCATCTACTCGGTGGGCGAGTGCGCGGCGCACCGCGGCATCGCCTACGGCCTGGTCGCGCCGCTCTTCGAGCAGGCCAAGGTGGCGGCCAACCACCTGGCGCAGTTCGGCATCGGCCGCTACCTGGGTTCGCTCACCTCCACCAAGCTGAAGGTGACGGGCATCGACCTGTTCTCGGCCGGCGAGTTCATGGGCGGCGAAGGCACCGAAGAAATCGTCATGAGCGACCCCTTCGGCGGCGTCTACAAGAAGCTGGTCATCAAGGACGACAAGCTGGTGGGCGCCTGCCTCTACGGCGATACGGTGGACGGCAGCTGGTACTTCAAGCTGCTGCGCGACGGCCGCAGCGTGCACGACATCCGCGACAAGCTGATGTTCGGCGAATCGAACATCGGCGACACCGGCCACGAGGGCCACAACAAGGCCGCGAGCATGCCCGACGACGCCGAAGTGTGCGGCTGCAACGGCGTGACCAAGGGCACCATCTGCAAGGCCATCAAGGAGAAGGGCCTCTTCACGCTCGACGAGGTGAAGAAGCACACCAAGGCCAGCGCGAGCTGCGGCTCGTGCACCGGGCTGGTCGAGCAGATTTTGATGTTCACCGCCGGCGGCGACTACTCGGCCACGCCCAAGAAGAAGGCGGTGTGCGGCTGCACCGACGCGAGCCACCAGGACGTGCGCGACGCGATCCGCAAGGAGCACTACCTGACGCACGACGAGGTGTATCGCAACCTCGGCTGGCGCACGCCCAACGGCTGCGCCACCTGCCGCCCGGCCATCAACTACTACCTGATCAGCACCTGGCCCAAGGAGGCGAAGGACGATCCGCAGAGCCGCTTCATCAACGAGCGCAGCCACGCCAACATCCAGAAGGACGGCACCTACTCCGTCATACCGCGTATGTGGGGCGGCCACACCACGCCCGACGAGCTGCGCCGCATCGCCGACGCGGCCGACAAGTACAAGATTCCGACCGTCAAGGTCACGGGCGGCCAGCGCATCGACCTGCTGGGCGTGAAGAAGGAAGACCTGGAAGGCGTGTGGAAGGACATCGGCATGCCCAGCGGCTTCGCCTACGCCAAGTCGCTGCGCACGGTGAAGACCTGCGTGGGCAGCGAGTGGTGCCGATTCGGCACGCAAGACAGCACGCAGATGGGCAAGGACCTGGAGCGCGCGCTGTGGGCCATGTACTCGCCGCACAAGGTCAAGCTGGCGGTGTCGGGTTGTCCGCGCAACTGCGCCGAGGCCGGCATCAAGGACGTGGGCGTGATCGGTGTCGACTCGGGCTGGGAGCTCTACGTGGGCGGCAACGGCGGCATCAAGACCGAGGTGGCGCAGTTCCTGGTGAAGGTGAAGACCGCCGCCGAGGTGATGGAGTATTCGGGCGCCTTCCTGCAGCTGTACCGCGAGGAAGGCTGGTACCTGGAGCGCACGGTGCACTACATCGGCCGCGTGGGCCTGGACTACGTGAAGAAGAAGATCCTCGACGACGCCGAGGGCCGCAAGGCGCTGTGGGAACGCCTGCAGTTCGCGCTCGACGGCGAGCCCGATCCGTGGTTCGAGTCGGCGCAGGCCTCGGTCGACGTGCGGCAGTTCACGCCGCTGACCGCAGCCGCCTGAAACCGAACATAGAGAAAGAAGAGCCCACCATGAGCGACTGGAAAGTCATCTGCCGCATCGACGACATCCCCGTGCTCGGCGCGCGCCGCGTGACGCGGCCGGCCGGGCTGGACGTGGCCGTGTTCCGCAATTCCGAGGACCAGGTGTTCGCGCTGCTCGACCGCTGCCCGCACAAGGGCGGCCCGCTGAGCCAGGGCATCGTGTTCGGCACCAGCGTGGCCTGCCCGCTGCACAACTGGGCCATCGGGCTGGACGACGGCTGCGCCAAGGCGCCCGACGAGGGCTGCACGCCGAAGTTCGCCGTGAAGGTGGAAGACGGCGTCGTGCACCTGGACGCGGCCGAACTGGCGACGCATGCCATCGACCTGGAACGCCCGGTCGCAGGCCCGAAGCCTTTTGCGGTGCTGTCGGTTCTTCCGCTGGAATAAACCCATGACGCGGGAGACCCGGTCCACCTGCCCGTACTGCGGCGTCGGCTGCGGCGTGATCATCGAGTCGACCGGCGACGAGATCACCGGCGTGCGCGGCGACCCGGCGCACCCCGCCAACTTCGGGCGGCTGTGCACCAAGGGCTCGACGCTGCACCTCACGGCCAGCGCCACGGTCACGCGCCAGACGCGGCTGCTGCAGCCCATGCAGCGCCTCGCGCGCGGCGAGGCCCCCACGGCGGTGAGCTGGGACACCGCGCTGGACAACGCCGCCGGCAGGTTCGCGCAGGTGATCCGCGACCACGGGCCCGACGCGGTCGGCTTCTACGTGTCGGGCCAACTGCTGACCGAGGACTACTACGTCTTCAACAAGCTGGCCAAGGGCCTGATCGGCACCAACAACATCGACACCAACTCGCGCTTGTGCATGAGCAGCGCGGTGGCCGGCTACAAGCAGACGCTGGGCGCCGACGCGCCGCCGGCCTGCTACGACGACCTGAAGCACGCGCAGTGCCTCTTCATCGTGGGCAGCAACACGGCCTGGGCGCACCCCATTCTTTTCCGCCGCATCGAGGACGCGAAGGCGGCGAACCCGGCGCTGAAGATCGTGGTGGCCGACCCGCGCCGCACCGACACGGTCGAGATCGCCGACCTGTTCCTGCCCATCCAGCCCGGCACCGACGTGATGCTCTTCAACGGCATGCTGCACCTGATGCTGTGGGAGGGCTGGACCGACGCGAAGTACATCGCGGCGCACACCAGCGGCTTCGACGCATTGAAGGCCACGGTGCGCGAGTGCACGCCCGACAAGGTGGCGCAGGTCTGCGGCATCTCGAAGGACGACCTGCTCGAGGCCGCGCGGCTCTTCGCCACCTCGCCCGCCACGCTGAGCCTGTACTGCCAGGGCCTGAACCAGTCCTCCAGCGGCACGGCGAAGAACGCCGCGCTCATCAACCTGCACCTGGCCACCGGCCAGATCGGCCGCGCCGGCGCCGGCCCGTTCTCGCTGACCGGCCAGCCCAATGCGATGGGCGGGCGCGAAGTCGGCGGCCTCGCCAACCTGCTGAGCGCGCACCGCGACCTGGCGAACCCCGATCACCGCGCCGAAGTGGCCGCGCTGTGGGGCGTGCCCTCGGTGCCCGAGAAGCCGGGCAAGACGGCGGTGGAGATGTTCCAGGCGGCGGCCGACGGCGAGATCCGCGCGCTGTGGATCGCCTGCACCAACCCGGCGCAGTCGATGCCCGACCAGGCCACCGTGCGCCGCGCGCTGGAGCGAGCCGAGTTCGTGGTGGTGCAGGAAGCCTTCGCCACCACCGCCACTTGCGCTTTCGCCGACCTGCTGCTGCCAGCGACCACCTGGGGCGAGAAGGAAGGCACCGTGACCAACAGCGAGCGCCGCATCTCGCGCGTGCGCCCGGCCGTGGCCGCGCCGGGCGAGGCGCGCAACGACTGGTCGATCGCGGTGGCCTTCGCGCACAGGCTCGAGCGGCTGATCGGCCGCGCGTTCACGCTCTTCCCGTACGAGACGGCCGAATCGGTCTGGAACGAGCACCGCGAATCCACGCGCGGGCGCGACCTGGACATCACCGGCCTGAGCTACGCGATGCTGGAGAGCGCCGGCCCGCAGCAATGGCCGCTGAAGGAAGGCGAAAGCACCGGCCGCACGCGCCTGTATGAAGACGGCGTGTTCCCCACGCCCGACGGCCGCGCCCGCTTCGTCGACACCGCCTACAAGCCGGTGGCCGAGGCGCGCGAGGCCCGCTACCCCTTCTCGCTGAACACCGGCCGCCTGCGCGACCAGTGGCACGGCATGAGCCGCACCGGCACGGCCGGGCGCCTGTTCGGCCACGTGCCCGAGCCGGTGGTGCAGATGAACGCGCAGGACATGGCGCGCCGCCAGATCGGCGAAGGCGACCTGGTGCACCTGACGTCGAAGCGCGGCTCGATCATGCTGCCCGCGCGCGCCAGCGCCGAGGTGGGACTGAGCCAGGCCTTCGTCGCCATGCACTGGGGCGAGGAATACCTCAGCGGCTGCTCGTCGGGCGGCACGCGGCTGGCGGGCATCAACGCGCTCACCACGCCGGCCTTCTGCCCCACTTCGAAGCAGCCGGAGCTGAAGCACGCGGCGGTGAAGATCCTCAAGGCCGAGCTGCCCTGGTCGCTGCTGGCGATGGCATGGCTTCCCGACGGCGAGGCACTGGCGGCGCACCGCGCGCTGCAGCCGATGATGGCGCTCTTTCCTTTTGCAACCTGCGTGCCGTTTTCCGGCAACGTGCAGGGAAGCGAACGCAGCGGGCTGCTCTTTCGCGCCGCCGCGCACGATGCGCCCGACGACGCGCTGGTCGAAAAGATCGAGACCCTGCTCGGCCTGCAGACGCCCGACACCCTGCGCTATGCCGACCGCCGCCGGGGCCAGCGCCGCTCGGCGCGGCTGGTGCGCCGGGCCGACGGCAGCGCGGGCCTCGAAGCCTTCCTGCTGGGCGGCGACACCAGCGCCGAAGCGTGGATCGCCACCCTGCTGCGCGAGGAGCTGCCGGCCCAGAGCTACGGCCGCCTGCTGCTGTCGCCGGGCTCGAAGGCGCCGGTGGCGGTGCAGTCGCGCGGCAAGACGGTGTGCACCTGTTTCAACGTGGCGGACGCGGCCATCCAGGCCGAGCTGGCGCGCTGCGCAGGCACGCCGGACGAGCGGCTGGCCAGGCTGCAGGGGGCGCTGAAGTGCGGCACCAACTGCGGCTCGTGCATTCCGGAGCTCAAGCGCATGGTGCGAGCGACGCCGGCCGAGGCGGAGGCGCTGTCGTGATGCGCCATCTGCATTGCTCCCTCTCCCCTCGGGGAGAGGGTTGGGGTGAGGGTGAACGGCGATGACGTCCGCGCGATGTTGCAAGGCCGCCGCCCTCACCCTAACCCTCTCCCGCAAGCGGGAGAGGGGACAAGACACCCGATGCATAAGCCGACTCACATTCCGGCATAAGCGTTGCAGGACAATCCGCCTACCCATGGGAATCAGCCAATACATCAAGGAAATCGGCCGCGGCGCGCGAGGCGCCAGGCCGCTCACGCGCGAACAGGCCACCGACCTGTTCGGCCAGGTGCTGGACGGCACCGTGACCGACCTGGAGATCGGCGGCTTCTGCCTGGCCATGCGCATCAAGGGCGAGACGCCCGAGGAGATGGCCGGTTTCCTCGATGCCACCCATGCGCGGCTGGCCCTGATTCCCGCCGGCGAGCGCCCGCTGGTCGTGCTGCCCAGCTACAACGGCGCGCGCAAGCTGCCGGTGCTCACGCCGCTGCTGGCGCTGCTGCTGGCGCGCGAAGGCCTGCCGGTGCTGGTGCACGGCAGCGCCAGCGAAACATCGCGCGTGCTGGCCTCGAACGTGCTCGCGGCCCTGGGCCATGCGCCGATGACGGCCATCCGCCCCGTCGCCAACGGAGAAGCGGCCTTTGCCTCCACCGAGCTGCTGAACCCCGCGCTCAAGCGCCTGCTCGACGTGCGCCGCGTGGTCGGCCTGCGCAACCCCGGCCACAGCGTGGTGAAGCTGATGCAGCCCACCGCCGGCCCGAGCGTGGTGGTGGCCAGCTACACGCACCCCGAATACGCCCGCGTCATGGCCGAGACCTTCGAGCTCATGGGCACGACCGCCCTGCTTTCGCGCGGCCTCGAAGGCGAGGTGGTGTCGGACCCGCGCCGCACCGCGCAGATCGACGGCTTCGTGCGCGGCGCGCGCACCGAGCTGCAGTCGCAGCAGGCCGGCACCGCCTCGGAGGTGCCGGGGCTGCCGAAGGAAATCGACGTCGCCACCACCGCCGACTACACGCGCCGCGTGCTGGCCGGCGAGCTTCCCGTGCCGGAGGCCATCGCGACGCAGGTCAGGCACATCACGCAACTGGCATTGGCATCCCACGCATGAACAACGACAACCCCACCTCCCTCATCGCCGGCCGCTGCACGCTGGTGGGCGCAGGCCCCGGAGACCCGGAGCTGCTGACCATCAAGGCCGTGAAGGCGATCCAGGCGGCCACGGTGCTGCTGGTCGACGACCTCGTGAACGACCAGATCGTGCAGGCCTACGCCCGCCCCGGCGCGCGTATCGTGCACGTGGGCAAGCGCGGCGGCTGCAAGAGCACGCCGCAGGCCTTCATCGAGCGGCTGATGATCACCGCCGTGCGCGAGGGCGAGACGGTGGTACGCCTCAAGGGCGGCGACCCGTTCATCTTCGGCCGCGGCGGCGAGGAGGTGGAGCACCTGCGCGAGGCCGGCATCGAATGCACGGTGGTCAACGGCATCACCGCTGGCCTCGCAGCCGTGACGACGCTGGGCGTGCCGCTCACGCACCGCGACCATGCACAGGGCGTGGTGTTCGTCACCGGCCACGCCAAGACCGGCGCCGGCGCGGCCGAAGACCCGACCGACTGGCGCGCGCTGGCCGCGACCGCGTACAACGCACGGCTCACGCTGGTGATCTACATGGGCGTGTCGGGCGCGGCGCACATCGAGCGCGAGCTGCTGCAAGGCCTGCCGGCCGACACGCCGGTGGCGGTCATCCAGCATGCAAGCCTGCCGCAACAGAAGCACATCGCGACAACGCTGGGCAGGCTGCAGCACGGCATCGCCGAAGCGGGTATCGCTAGCCCGGCGGTGATCGTGGTGGGCGACGTGCTGCGCGGACTGGCGGCGGCGGCCCTGCCGGTGGGCGCGGACAAGTTCGGCACCTGAACCGCACCTGACGAGGGCGAGGCAGATGCAAGCGGCACGGGCGCCGCGCACCACAACGTGGCATGGATCGTGCTCAGCGATGGGCAATGAATGCCGTCGCCACGCCTGAATCCGCCGCCGTCGAGATCGTCGCCCTCACCAAGCGCTACGCCCCAGGTACGCCAGCCGCCGTCGACCGGATCGACCTGCGCATCGCCAGCGGCAGCTACTGCTGCCTGCTCGGCCCCTCGGGCTGCGGCAAGAGCACCACCCTGCGCATGATCGCGGGGCACGAGTCGGTCAGCAGCGGCGACATCCTGCTGGACAACCGCAACATCACGAACCTGCCCGCCGCAGCGCGCGGCACGGCGATGATGTTCCAGAGCTTCGCGCTCTTTCCCCACCTCTCGGCCACCGACAACGTCGCCTTCAGCCTCAAGATGAAGGGCGTCGGCAAGGCCGAGCGCCACCGGCGCGCCAACGAACTGCTGGAGCGCGTGGCGATGGGCCACCTGGCCGAACGCAAGCCCGGCGAACTCTCGGGCGGCCAGCAGCAGCGCGTGGCGCTGGCGCGCGCGCTCATCACCGAGCCGCGCGTGCTGCTACTCGACGAACCGCTCTCGGCCCTCGACCCTTTCCTGCGCATCCAGATGCGCGCCGAGCTGCGGCGCTGGCAGAAGGAGCTGGGCCTGACCTTCATCCACGTCACGCACTCGCAGGAGGAGGCGATGGCGCTGGCCGACACCATGGTGGTCATGAACCATGGCGTGATCGAGCAGGTCGGCTCGCCGCACACGGTCTACAACCATCCGGCGAGCGAGTTCGTGGCGCGCTTCATGGGCGGGCACAACGTGTTCGACACTCCCGCCGGGCCGATCGCGGTACGCAACGACCGCATGCGGATCGCAGCCGCCACGCAGGCGGCGACGGATGGCGCTCTGGCAGCCACCGTCACCGACGTCGAGTACCAGGGCACCTACGTCCTGCTCGGGCTGGCGCTCGGCGGCGCCGCCACCGGAGCGGCCGCGCCCCAGGGCATCTCGGTGCTGCTGAGCGAAGCCGCTTTCCTCGCGCGCCCCTATGCGCACGGCGAGGCGGTGCACCTTTCGTGGGCCGAAGCCGACGCGCGCGTGCTCGGTCCCGGCGTCAAGCCGCCGGGCGAGCGACCGCCGGTACCCGGCAGCGCCGAAGCGAGCCGGAAAGACGACACGGCCGTGCTCGCCGTTCCCTTCTGAGCGCCCACGCCGTCCAGCTTTTTTTCTCCGCGTTCGTTCCCTTCACTTTCCTTTTTCTTCAATGGAGACCCAGCCCATGACCGATTCCATCGACAACAAAGGCGTCAAGCGCCGCGCCCTGCTGCAAGGCACCGCCGGCATTCTTGCCACGGGCATCGCACCCTTCGTGCATGCGCAGGAGAAGATCGTGCTGCGCTACCTCGGCACCGCGGTGAACCAGGACAAGGCGATCGCCGAGAAATTCAAGGCCGACACCGGCATCGAGATCCAGTACGTGGCCGTGACCACCGACGACGTGACCAAGCGCGCCGTCACCGCGCCCAACAGCTTCGACCTGATCGACACCGAGTTCTTCTCGCTCAAGAAGATCGTGCCCACCGGCAACCTCAAGGGCATCGACACCAAGCGAGTGAAGAACGCCGACAAGATCACGTCGCTGTTCACCAAGGGCGAAGTGGCGGGCAAGAAGGTCGGCAGCCAGGGCACGGCGCCCATCAAGGTGATCTACCTCGAAGGCGAGAAGAGCAAGGCCTTCGCCAAGTCGGCCACGCAGTACATGTCGCTCATTCCGACCACCTACAACGCCGACACGCTGGGTATCCGCCCCGACCTCATCAAGCGCCCCATCGGCTCGTGGGCCGAGCTGCTGAACCCCGAGTTCAAGGGCAAGGCCGCGATCCTGAACATTCCCTCGATCGGCATCATGGACGCCGCGATGGTGGTGGAGGCCAAGGGCCTGCACAAGTACGCCGACAAGGGCAACATGACCAAGGCCGAGATCGACCTGACGATCAAGGCCCTGATCGAGGCCAAGAAGGCCGGCCAGTTCCGCGCGCTGTGGAAGGACTTCAACGAGTCGGTGAACCTGATGGCCTCGGGCGAGGTGGTGATCCAGTCGATGTGGTCGCCCGCGGTCACGGCCGTGCGCAGCAAGGGCATCGACTGCACCTTCCAGCCGCTCAAGGAAGGCTATCGCGCCTGGGCCTCGGGCTTCGGCCTGCCGGCCACGCTCTCGGGCAAGAAGCTCGACGGCGCCTACGAGTTCATCAACTGGTTCCTCGACGGCTGGGCAGGCGCCTACCTCAACCGCCAGGGCTACTACAGCGCCGTGCTCGACACCGCCAAGACCAAGATGGAAGCCTACGAGTGGGCCTACTGGATGGAAGGCAAGCCCGCCGCCCAGGACATCAAGAGCCCGCAGGGCGACGTGATCGCCAAGGCCGGCGCGGTGCGCGACGGCGGCAGCTACGAGCAGCGCATGGGCGGCATCGCGTGCTGGAACGCGGTGATGGACGAGAACGAGTACATGGTCCGCAAGTGGAACGAGTTCGTCGCGGCCTGACCTCCGGCCTGAGCCTGTGAGCGCTCCCTCGACCAGCGCGTCCGTCGCCACCACGCCTCTCCATTCCGTCAAGGCGTGGTGGCAGGCGGCGCCGTTCGCGCTGGTGTTCCTGCTGTTCTTCCTGATTCCGCTGGCGCTGGTCGCGATGGTCAGCCTGTGGAATTTCAACGAGTACGAGCTGATACCGGCCGTCACGCTGCGCAACTACCTGAGCCTGTTCGAGGGCTGCTCGCGGCTCACCGACAACGGCGACCTCTGCGTCACGCTCAACACCTACCTGAGCACTTTCAAGTTCTGCCTGCTGGTGTGGGGCATCACGCTGGTGATCGGCTTTTCGGTTGCGTACTTCCTGGCCTTCCACGTGCGCTCCTCGACCATGCAGACGGTGCTGTTCGTGCTGTGCACGGTACCCTTCTGGACTTCCAACGTGATCCGCATGATCTCGTGGGTGCCGCTGCTGGGGCGCAACGGGCTGGTCAACCAGGCGCTGATGGGCATGGGCCTCGTGAACCAGCCCGTCGAGTGGCTGCTGTTCTCCGACTTCTCGGTGGTGCTGGCCTTCGTGCACCTGTACACGATGTTCATGATCGTGCCGATCTTCAACAGCATGATGCGCATCGACCGCTCGCTGCTCGAAGCGGCCAGCGACGCCGGCGCCTCGGGCTGGCAGACGCTGTGGAACGTGGTGGTGCCGCTGTCGCGCACCGGCATCCTGATCGGCTCGATCTTCGTCATCACCATCGTCATGGGCGACTTCGTCACCATCGGCGTGATGGGCGGGCAGCAGATCGCCTCCATCGGCAAGATCATCCAGGTGCAGACCTCGTACCTGCAGTTCCCTCTGGCGGCGGCCAACGCCATGATCCTTCTGGCCGTGGTGCTCATGATCATCTGGGGCCTGACCCGGATGGTCGACATCCGCAAGGAGCTCTGAGATGCAGACACCCATCGGCGCCCAGCGCGCCCCAGGCTTCTGGCCGCTGGCCACCGTGTTCGGGCTCTTCGTGCTGTTCCTGTACGGCCCGATGATCACTATCTTCGTGCTGAGCTTCCAGGGGCCCGAGGGCGGGCTGACCTTTCCGCTGCGCGGGCTGTCGCTGCACTGGTTCCACAAGCTCGCCGAAGGGCTGGGCACGGTCGACATCGGCGCGGCCTTCAGGCGCTCACTGGCGCTGGGCGCGGTGGTGATGGCCTTCACCGTGGTGCTCTCGGTGCTCGCCGGGCTCGCGTTCCGCAAGAAGCTCGCGGGCAGCAACGCCCTCTTCTTCGTGACGGTCGCCAGCCTCATCATGCCGTCGATCATCATCTCGCTGGGCATCGGCCTGCAGTTCCGGCTGATCGACACCGGCATCAAGAGCGTGCTGACGGCCATGGACGCCACCACGCTGCTCGAAGGCTACGGCACCGCGCTGGGCCTCTTCAGCTCCGCGCTCGGCGCGCACCTGACGTGGACGCTGCCCTTCGGGCTGCTCATCATGTTCGCGGTGTTCAACCGCTTCAACCCAGCCTACGAGGAAGCCGCCCGCGACCTCGGCGCCACGCCTTGGCAGACCTTCCGCTTCGTGGTGCTGCCGCTGATCGGCCCGTCGATCGTGGGCATAGGCATGTTCGGCTTCACGCTGTCGTGGGACGAGATCGCCCGCACCTCCCAGGCCATCGGCGACGTGAACACACTGCCGCTCGAACTGCAGGGGCTGACCTCGACGGTGACCACGCCGTCGATCTAT
The DNA here is from genome assembly GCF_056867935.1 of Variovorax sp. TLI9-5A. NCBI lineage: Bacteria > Pseudomonadati > Pseudomonadota > Betaproteobacteria > Burkholderiales > Comamonadaceae > Variovorax > Variovorax sp. TLI9-5A. Next base: position 4,553,479 of record NZ_CP200310.1, read on the forward strand.
GCGCTGGGGACGGTGACGACGGTGGTGTCGCTGCTGGTGATGGCGGTGGCGCTGGGCGCGGGAGCGTTGCTGCGTCGGCGCTCCGTGCGCAGGGGGTGAGCATTTCCCCGCCGCCCCTCTAAAATCGCGCACCCACAAAAGCGCAAGAAGAGAGAGGCGGGGCATGCTGGACATCGACAAACTCAACGAATTCACCCACAACCATGGCGAGCTGCGCCGTGGTCGGGGCCTGGTCACCGGCACCATCGCGCTGAGCCTGGCCATCCTGTGCTTCCTGGGCGTGCTGGCATTCCACTTCCCGCAGTACCTCACGACGCCGGAGTTGCGAAAGAGCTACAACGTCGACGTGATGCGCATGATCCTGCTGGTGGCGCTGGTCGTCTCGGGCGGGCTCTCGCTGGTCAACATCATCTTCAACCGCTCGCGCTGGCTTTCTTCGGCCGCGTTCCTGCTGGTGGCGGCTTCGGCGCTGCTGGGCGGGCACAAGGTGCCGGTGCACGACTTCGCGGACAACACGCCCTACATCGGGCTCGACTGGTTCATCCTCGACCTGCTGGGCTCGTCGCTGATCTTCATCTTCATCGAGAAGCTGTTCGCGCTGCGCAAGGACCAGCCGGTGTTCCGCGAGGAGTGGCAGACCGACTTCCACCATTTCGTGGTGAACCACATGATCGTGGGCTTCGTGCTGCTGGCCACCAACCTGATGGTGCACAAGCTCTTCGGCTGGGCCGCCAACGACGGCATCCGGGGCTGGGTGAGCAACCTGCCCTTCTGGGCGGGGCTACTGCTGATCATCCTGGTGGCCGACCTGGTGCAGTACTGGACGCACCGCGCGTACCACGAGGTGCCGGTGCTGTGGCGCCTGCACGCGGTGCACCACAGCGTGAAGAGCATGGACTGGATGGCGGGCTCGCGCCAGCACATCCTGGAACTGCTGATCACCCGCACGCTGGTGCTGGCGCCGATCTACGTGCTGGGTTTCAGCAAGGACGTGATCGACGCCTACATCGTGGTGGTGGGCTTCCAGGCGGTGTTCAACCACTGCAACGTGAGCGTGCGGCTGGGCCCGCTGCGCTACCTGATCGTGACACCCAACTTCCACCACTGGCACCACAGCCAGGACCAGGAAGCGCTGGACAAGAACTACGCGGCGCACTACGCCTTCCTCGACTACATCTTCGGCACCGCCGTGAAGAGCACCAAGCTCTGGCCCGAGAAGTACGGCGTGCTTGGCGACTACGTGCCCAACGGCTTCTTCAAGCAGCTGAAGTTCCCGTTCGTCTGGAAGGGCTGATGCGCATCGCTTTCCGTACCGCCGCGGCCATCGTTGCGGCGGGCGCCGCCCTGCTGCTCTCGGCCTGCGCCACGCGGCTCGACATGCCGACCAAGGACAACGGGCTGCGCCTGCGCGTGCAGAGCTCGGTCATCGCGCCGGGCAACGGCGGCGAGCTCATCGCCGCCGACGCGCTGGCGCCGGGCGACATCCTGCTGACTTCCATCGCCACGGTGAATTCCTTCGGCATCCGGCTGGGCACCTTCTCACCGGTGAGCCACGCGGTGCTGTACCTGGGCGATGGCCAGATCGCCGAGGCCGTGGGCACGGGCGTGCGCGCACGGCCGCTCGCGGAAGTGGTCGACGAGGAACAGATGGTCGTGGCCTTCCGCGTGCCGGGCGTGGACGACGCCAGCGCCGCGCGCATGCGCGAATGGGCTCTGTCGCGGGTCGGCACCAGCTACAACACCGTCGGCGTGCTGCTGAACGCGCCCTTCGTGCTGAACCGGCGCCTGTGCGAGCTGCCGCTGATGCCCACTGCCGTGAGCCACTACTGCATGAGCGGCATGGCCATGGTGCAGCTGGGTGCGAGCCGCGACGACCAGTTCTTCTGCTCGCAGTTCGTGCTGGAGGCCTACAGGCAGGCCGGCCAACCGATCACCAACGCCGACCCGCGCTGGGTGAGCCCGGCCGACCTGCTGCACATGCGCGAGGGCGACGTGCCCTCCATCGCCGCCACGCAGCCGCTGCGCTACGTGGGCCACCTGAAGTACAACCCGCCGCCGCTGCTCGCGGCCGATGGCCCTTGAGCGCGGCGGAGTTCGACGTCGTCGTGATCGGCGCCGGGGCCGCGGGGCTCTTCTGCGCCGGCGTGGCGGGCCAGCGCGGGCTCAAGGTGCTGCTGGTGGATCACAGCGAGAAGGTGGGCGAGAAGATCCGCATCTCGGGTGGCGGACGCGCCAACTTCACCAACCGCGACCTCGACGTGCGCGCGCCGCAGCGCCACTTCATCGGCGACAACCCGAATTTCTGCCGCTCGGCGCTGTCGCGCTATGCGCCGCAGCAGTTCATCGAGCTGGTGCGCAAGCACGGGATCGCCTTCCACGAGAAGCACAAGGGGCAGCTTTTCTGCGATGGCTCCTCGCAGCAGATCGTCGACATGCTGCTGGCAGAGTGTGCGGAAGGCAGGGTCGAGCGGTGGCAGCCGTGCAGGATCGGCGAGATCACATTTTCCGACGGCAATGCCGACGGGACGGGCACCGGCAGCTATCGAATCGAGAGCAGCCGGGGGCCGGTCGAGACGCCGAAGATCGTGGTCGCCACCGGCGGCCTGTCGATTCCCCAGATCGGCGCCAGCGACTTCGGCTACCGCATCGCCGAGCAGTTCGGCCTGCGCATGGTCGCACCCCGACCCGCGCTGGTGCCACTGACCTTCGGCGGCGACGCCTGGGCGCCATATGCCGAACTGGCCGGGCTGGCGCTGCCGGTGCGCATCGAGACCGGCGTGAAGAAGGAAAAGACGGCCTTCCTCGAAGACCTGCTCTTCACCCACCGGGGCCTGTCGGGCCCGGCGGTGCTGCAGATTTCGAGTTACTGGAAGCCCGGCGCGCCGCTGACGCTCGATTTCGCGCCCGGCGTGAACGTGGCCGAAGCGCTGGGCGAGGCAAAGCTGCGGTCGAAGAAACGCATCGCCAACGAGCTGGCCGCGCTGGTGCCCTCCCGCCTCGCCGACGCCTGGGTCGGGCAGGATCCTGCCCTGCAGCGGCCGGTGAACGAGGCGGCCGACAAGGCGCTGGCTGCGCTGTCGGAGCGCATCGCCCGCTGGCAGATCGTCCCCAGCGGCACGGAAGGTTACAAAAAAGCCGAAGTCACGGCCGGCGGAGTCGACACGCGCGACCTGTCGTCCCAGACCATGGAATCGAAGCAGCCGGGCCTGTATTTCATCGGCGAGGTGGTCGACGTGACGGGCTGGCTCGGCGGCTACAACTTCCAGTGGGCCTGGGCGAGCGCCCATGCGTGCGCCCAGGCCCTCTGACCTTCTCGCCCCCTTCAGAGACACCGAGGAACCGGCTTTGCCGGGCCTCAGGTGTCGCCCCCGGCGAGGGGGTTGGCGAAGCGACACGAAGTGCGCGCAGCCTGGGGGAGTGCCATTTCCGCCTGGGGGAGTGCTATAATCGCGGGCTAACTCTGGCCTCCCCTCAACGGCCGCAAAAGTTTTCAGTTGAGGAACCCCGGCTTGGGGCCTCGATCTCCCCAGGCCAAATTCATTTCAACGATTCATCAATGACCACCATCCGCGTTAAAGAAAACGAGCCCTTCGACGTCGCACTGCGCCGTTTCAAGCGCACCATCGAAAAGCTCGGCCTGCTGACCGACCTGCGTGCCCGCGAGTTCTACGAAAAGCCGACCGCCGAGCGCAAGCGCAAGAAGGCAGCCGCGGTCAAGCGCCACTACAAGCGCGTGCGCAGCATGCAGCTGCCCAAGAAGCTGTACTAAGCGACACCCGGGTGATGGGCCCAGACGAAAGTCGGCACCGTCGCCCCGTTGCCTCAGCCGCGCCAGGGAAACCTGCCGCGGCTTTTGTTTTTCCGAAAGTAGGTAGCCGAATGACTCTCAAAGAACAAATCACCGAAGACATGAAGACGGCGATGCGCGCCAAGGACTCCGAGCGCCTGGCCACCATCCGCCTGCTGCTCGCCGCGATGAAGCAGAAGGAAGTCGACGAGCGCGTGGAGCTCAACGACGCCATGGTCGTCGCCATCGTCGACAAGATGGTCAAGCAGCGCAAGGACTCCATCGCCGCCTTCACCACCGGTGGCCGCACCGACCTCGCCGACAAGGAAGCCGCCGAGATCAAGGTGCTGGAGGTCTACCTGCCCCAGCGCATGGGTGCCGATGAAGTCGCCGCCGAAGTGAAGGCCATCGTGGCCGAGCTGGGCGCCAAGGGCCCCGGCGACATGGGCAAGGTGATGGGCGTGGTCAAGACCCGCCTGGCAGGCAAGGCCGACATGGGCCAGGTCAGCGCAGCGGTCAAGGCCGCTCTGACGGGCGCCTGATGCCGATGAACGCCGGCAGCTCCTCCGTCGCCATTCCCAAGGCCTGCGCCTGCCTGATCGACGCACGGGGCCGGCTGCTGGTGTTCCGCCATCCCGAGGATGGCAACATGCAGCTCCCCAAGGGCACCATCGAGCCCGGCGAGTCGCCCGAGGTGGCGGTTCGCCGCGAACTGCTCGAGGAATCGGGCATCGACTACGCCGGCGAGCTGCAATCGCTGGGCACGCTGGACCGCGAATGCGAAGCCGGCGTCGAAGGCAACACGCACCGCCACCCGCAGCTGTGGCACCTGTTCCTGATGCGCGCCGAGGGCGATCTGCCCGAGAGCTTCACGCACACGGCCACGGGCAGTCCCGAGGAAGAAGGGCTGGTGTTCCTTTTCAGCTGGCTCGATGCCGGCGATTCGCTCGACGACTTCGCCCTGCCCTATCGCCAGACCATCGAACGCGTGCGCGCGGCCTTGGTGCTCACAGCCTGACTGAAAAAGCGGCTCCTCAAGCCGCGGCCCGCACGGCCATGTAAAGCCCCAGCAGCGCCAGCCCGGCCAGGAAGCAGCGCCGGAACACCGCCACCGACAGCCGCTTGCGCAGCCAGGTCCCGAGCACCATGCCGCCGATGGCCGGCGCCAGCATCGCGATCGAGCCTCCGATCGCCGACACCGGGTATCCCCCGTTCCCGGCCAGCCCGATGGCCAGCACCACCGTCGAGGTGGTGAACGAGATCCCCATCGCCTGGATCAGCGAATCGCGCTGAAAACCCAGCGCCTGCAGGTAAGGCACCGCCGGCACCGCGAACACTCCCGTCACCGCCGTCACCAGCCCGGTGATCACGCCCACCAGCGGCCCGATCCAGCGCGCCTGCGCATCGCGCACATGCAGTTGCCGCCCGGACAGCCCCCAGAGCGCATAGACGACCAGCGCCACCCCGAGCGCGAACGAGGCCCACGCACCCGCCGGCACGCCCAGCCACAGCGCCCCTGCCAGCGTGCCGATCACCACGCCCACCTGCATGCCGCCGATGCGCCGCAGCACCGCCATGAAGCTCGCGCGCGGCCCGGTCTGCCAGATGTTGGTGACCAGCGAAGGCACGATCAGCAGCGCGGCCGCCTGGGCCGGCGACATCCACAGCGCGAGCAGCGCCATCGACACCGTGGGCAGGCCGAGGCCGACCACGCCCTTGATCAGCCCGGCCAGCAGGTACACAGCCGTGGCGGCGGCCCAGAAAGTGGTTGCGTCTGTCGGATGCGTCATCGGACGCCGACTTTGCCCATGAAGCCCGCCGCCGCAAATGCGGGATTCGCGAAGCGGGCCTCAGTCTCAGGCTGAGGCTCCTGGTGCACACTCCGCCCAACCATGCGATTCGACCTCACCGACCTGCGGCTCTTCATCCACGTCGTCGAGGCCGGCAGCCTCACCGCCGACGCCGGCCGCTCGCACATGACGCTGGCCTCCGCCAGCCAGCGGGTGCGGGGCATGGAAGACGCTCTCGGCAGCCCCCTGCTCACCCGCCACGCCCAGGGCATCCGCCCAACGGAGGCCGGACGGACGCTGCTGCACCATGCGCGCGTCGTGCTGCAGCAGATGGAGCGGCTGCGCGGCGAGCTCGGCGAGTACGGCCAGGGCCTCAAGGGCCACGTGCGCTTCATGTGCGGCACTTCGGCGCTCACCGAGCACCTGCCCGAGGTGCTGAGCCGCTTCCTGGCCGAGCATCCGCGCATCTCGGTCGACCTGGAGGAGCGCCCCAGCCCCGACACGGTGGAAGCCCTGCGCGGCGGCCTGTGCGACATCGGCATCGTCTCAGACGCCATCGACAGCGAGGGCCTCGAATGCCATCCCTTCCGACGCGACGACCTCGTGCTGGTCATGCCGCGCGGCCACGCGCTGGCCGGCCGCCGGAGGCTGCGGCTGGCCGAAGTGGTCGACAGCGAATTCGTCGGCCTGCCCGCCGACAGCGCGCTGCAGCAGCTCATCACCCAGCACGTGCGCGCCCTCGGCAGGCACCTGGCCTACCGGGTGCGCGTGCGCAACTTCGAGGCGGTGTGCCGCATGGTGGAGTACGGCATCGGCGTCGGCATCGTCCCGCAGACCGCCGCCGAGCGCTGCGCCCGTTCGATGAAGATCGCGCGCGCCTCGCTTGCCGACGCCTGGGCCGAGCGCACGCTCATGGCCTGCGTGCGCTCATCGGAAGACCTGCCGCTCAACGCCCGGCGCATGCTCGACTATCTGATAGCACCCCCACCCGAACAGGTCAGGAAGAAGCCGTGACCGGCCGCCCCAGCCGCGCCCGCGCCGCCACGAAGGCATTGAAGGCCTCGCTGCTGGTCTTGCGCGGCACGTAGCCGAAGCGCTCCTTCAGCGCGGTGTTGAGCAGCACCGGCCTGTAGCGCAGGAAGTCGAGCTGCTCCGGCCCGTAGCGGCTAACCCCCAGCGCCGAGCCCACCGCCAGTGCTGTCTTCAGCACGCCGGCCGGCCATTCGACCGCGCTCTTGCCGAGGCGCGAAGCGATCTCGTGGATGCCCAGCGCGCCGTCGCCCGCGAGGTTGTAGCAACCGGGCGGCGCGCCGCCGAGCGCATGCGCGATGGCGCCTGTCACGTCCTCGTCCCAGATGAACACGAAGGGGCTCGCGCTGCCCCGGATGGCGATGAGCCGCTTCTTCTCGAACAGCGCCGTGATCTGGTTGTCCACCCGCTCGCCGAGGATGGTGCCGATGCGCAGCACCGTCTGCGCCAGCGCCGGGTGCCGGGCACGGTAGTCGGCCAGCATCTCCTCCACCTGCCGCTTGTGGTCGGCGTACGCGAACACCGCGTTGCCGCGCAGCGGCTGCGACTCGGTGATCCACGCCGGGTTGTCCGAGTGATAGCCGTAGGCCGCGCCGCTGGACGACACCACGATGTGCCGCACGCCCTTCGCCACGCAGGCGTCGAGCACGTTGCGCGTGCCGCCCACGTCCACCGAATGCTCGAAGGCGCGGTTCGAATCCTTGCCCGGCGTGACGATGGAAGCGAGGTGCACGACGGTGTCGATGGCGTGGTCGGAGACGGTCTCTGCGATGCGCGAATCGCGCACGTCCAGCTGCCGGTAGGTCACGCCCATGAGCCGCCGGTCCGGCGGCACCTCGCGCACGTCGACCGCGACCAGTGCATCCAGCCTGCCCTGTTGCGCCAGTGCGGCGAGCAGGCTTCGCCCCAGGAAACCATCGGCCCCGGTCACCAGCACGCGACGCGCAACGAGCCCTTCGCCGCCGCTCATGGCTTCGCGGGCTTGCGGCCCCACCAGCTCGCCAGCGCGAGGCCCGCGATGATGTCCCAGAAGCCCCACACGCCCGCCACCACGGCCATGCCGCCGAGCCCGCCGAAGAAGCTGAAGATCAGCACCAGTCCGAGCCCCGAGTTGCGGATGCCCACCTCGATGGACACCGCTCGCCGGTCGTAGTCGCCCAGCCCCGAGAGCCGCGCGCAGAGGTAACCGGTGCCGAAGGCCAGCGCGTCGTGGATCACCACCGCCATCAGCACCAGCCCCACGTAGTCGAGGAAGAAGCGCCAGTTGCCCGCGATGGCACCGATGATGAACACGATCAGCGCGACGAAGCTCAGGACGCCCACAGGCTTCTTGATGCGCGCCGTGAGCGCCGGCAGCCGGTGCGCGCAGGCCACGCCCAGCACGAAGGGAATGCCGATGATCGCCACGATGTGCCCCAGCATGTCCAGCGGATCGAGTGCGATGGTCTTCAGGAGCGCCGAGGCCGTCGGATGCAGCCCGCCCCAGAACGCGAAGTTCAGCGGCATCACCACGATGGAGATGGCGTTCGAAATCGCCGTCATCGACACCGACAGCGCCACGTTGCCGCCCGCGCGATGCGTGAGGATCTGCGAGATGTTCCCCGGCGGGCAGCAGGCCACCAGGATCATGCCCAGCGCGATGCTCGGCCCCGGCTTGAGGATCAGCGTGAGCATGTAAGTCACGGCCGGCAGCACGATGAACTGCGCGCCTATGCCCACCGCCATCGCGCCGGGCATGCGCGCCACGCGCTTGAAGTCCTCGATGCGCGTGTCCAGCGCGATGCCGAACATCAGGAAGCCCAGCACGACGTTGAGCAGCACCAGCGAGGCCGGGTTGAAATGCAGGCGTATCTCGTCGACAGGCAGCATGCGGTGGGCCTCGTTGGTTCAGGTGGGATCGGCCAGCGCCGCGGCGGCGTTGCGCACGGCCGCGCGGTAGGTGTCCTTGTGCACGTAGTACGCCATGCGCTCCAGCTGCAGGTACTTGAAGCCGCCCGACAGATCGGGCGCCGGCCCCTGCGCCGCCGTGCGCAGCGCGGCCGCCTTGGAAGAACCAGCCGCCTGCGCACGGAAGTAGCGCGCCACCAGCTCGGCCTGCTCGTAGCGGCCTTGCCAGCCGATGCCGCTGGCCTCGATCATCCCGAGCACCGCTATGTTCTCGAAGCGCGGCGAGAAGATGTTCAGGTACAGCCTCGGCGCCATGCCCTGCCAGTTGAGCAGCTCGCGGTCGATGAAGGGATAGTGCAGCGCGTAGCCCGTGGCCGCGAGGATCAGGTCGTAGTCGCGCGCGCTGCCGTCCTTGAAGTGCACCGTGCGGCCATCGAGCCGCGCGATGTCGCCGCGCACGCCGATGTCGCCGTGGCCCACGTGGTGCAGCACCAGCGAGTTCACGATGGGGTGCGACTCGTACATCCTGTAGTCGGGCTTCGGAAAGCCGAAGCGCACCGGGTCGCCGGTGAACCACTTGAGCACCGTCGAGTCGATCCGCTGCTTGAGCCATGGCGGCAGTGGCCGCTTGCCGCCCAGCGTGTCGGCCGGCTTGCCGAACACGTACTTGGGCACGAAGTAATAGCCGCGACGCACCGAGATGTCGACGCTCTTCGCGTAGTGCACCGCATCGACCGCGATGTCGCAGCCCGAGTTGCCCGCGCCGACGATCAGCACGCGCTTGTCCTTGAAGAGCTCCGGGTGCTTGTAGTCGCTGGTGTGCAGCAGCTCGCCGTCGAAGTGGCCATCGAAGCTGGGCCGCTTGGGCTCGGCGAGCGTGCCGTTGGCGATGACCACGCCTCTGTACTCGGCCGTCTCGATGGTGCCTTCGCCGTCCTCCGTGGTCACCAGCCAGCGCGTGCCGGGCTCGTCGCTCAGCGGCTCGACGCGCAGCACGCGCGTGTTGAAGCGGAAGTGCTCGCGCAGGCCGAAGCGGTCGGCGAAGTCGCTGAAGTAGCGGCGCAGTTCGCGGTGGCTCGGGTAGTCGGCCACCGTGTCGGCCATCGGGAACTCGCTGAACTCGGTGGTGCGCTTGCTCGATATCAGGTGCGCCGAGTGGTAGACGGTGGAGCGCGGATTGGCGATGTCCCACAGCCCGCCCACGTCGGCATGCGCCTCGAAGCCCTGGAACGGCACGCTGTGCTTCTGCAGGTTGCGCGCGCCGGCGAGACCGGAGGGGCCGGCGCCGATCAGCGCGATCTGTTCGTGGGTGGGTACGGCGGCGTTGGGCGGCGTCATCGGGCTGGAGGCTCCTTGGGAAGACCCGGGATTGCAGTGGCACCCGCCTCGCCCACGCGCGGCTTGCGCGGCTGGCCGCGCAGCAGGCGGTCGTGCAGCGACTCGGGCAGCAGGTCGAGCGCCTTCGAGAGCCAGCCGATGCGGCGCGGCAGCACGATCTTCTCGCGCCCCGCCGCCACGGCCGCCAGCAGCCGGTGCGCGGCATCGTCGGCCTCGAGCAGCCCCGGCATCGCGAAGCGGTTGCCGGCGGTGAGCGCGGTGCGGATGTAGCCGGGGCTCACGGTGTGCACGCTCAGCCCGGACTCACGCAGCTCGGCGCGCAGGCTTTCCAGGTAACGGATCAGCCCGGCCTTGCTCGCGCAGTACGCGCCGTTGCCCGGCATGCCGCGCCAGCCGGCGATGCTGGCCATGCCGACCAGCGCGCCGCGCCGCTGCCCGCGCATCGCGGCGACGAAAGGCTGGAAGGTGGTGGCCGCGCCCAGCAGGTTGATCTCGAGCATGCGGCGGAACACGGCCAGGTCGTCGGCCTGGGCGGTGTCGTAGCCGCCCGCGACGCCGGCGTTGGCGATCACCAGGTCGGGCACGCCGGCCCTGGCCATCCAGTCGGCGGCCAGCGCCTGCATCTGCGAACCGTTCGACACGTCGGGCGTGTAGACCGCGCAGCGCCCGGGTGCCAGCGCGGCCAGTGCTTCCAGTTTTCCGGCATCGAGCCCCGCCAGCGCGACCCGCGCTCCCCCTTCGATCAGCTCGCGTGCAAGCGCCTGGCCCAGGCCGCCGCAGGCGCCTGTGAGGACTACGTTGCGAAACTGCAGGGGCATCGGCTCGCGGTCTCCGGGTGGCAAAACCCGGCCACTGTAGCCGCGCATGCGCGCCGCGCCCCCCGGCATTTCCCCTTGCCCCGGCGGCTTCCGAAACGGGGCTTCAGGAATGCGTCAGGCCTCGGCGCCTTGCGGAAACTCGATCTGGATCTTCACGTCGCCCGCGCGCCCCGCCGCGGCTTCCTCGAAAGCCCGCACGCCGTCGGTGAAGGCGAAGGTGCGCGAGATGAAGGGCTTGACGTCGACCTGCCCCGAGGCGATCAGCGCCAGCGCGCGCGGGAAAATGTTGGCGTAGCGGAACACCGACTCGATGCGAACTTCCTTCGACTGGATCGCCACGATGTCCATCGGCACCTTGCCGCCGGGCATGCCCACCAGCACCAGGCAGCCGCCGGGGCAAAGCAGGTCGACGATGCCCTCGAAGGCGCGCGCGCTGCCGCTGGCCTCGAAGACCACGTTGGCGCCCCAGCCGTCGGTGAGCGACTTCACCACATCGGCGAGGTTGGAGCTGCGCACGTCGACGGTCGTCACCGCCGGGTTGTCGTCGAAGAGCGCCAGCTTCTCAGGCACGAGGTCCGCGAGGATCACGCGCGCCGCGCCGCCCGCGAGCGCCGCCAGCGCCGTCATCGCGCCGATGGTGCCGGCGCCCACGACCACGGCCACGTCGCCCGGCTTCAGCGCCGCCTTCTTCGCGGCTTGCAGGCCGATCGACAGCGGCTCGACGATGGCGCCCTCGCCGAAGCTCACGTTGTCGGGCAGCCGGAAGGTGAAGGCCGCCGGGTGCACCACGTAGGGCGTGAGGCAGCCATGAATGGGCGGCGTGGCCCAGAAGCGCACCGCCGGGTCGAGGTTGTAGATGCCTTCCAGCGTGGCGCGCGAATCGGCCGCGGGAATGCCGGGTTCCATGCACACGCGGTCGCCGGGCTTGAGGTTCGTGACCTCGGCGCCCACCTCGACCACCGTGCCCGAGGCCTCGTGGCCGAGCACCATCGGGTCCTCCACCACGTAAGGGCCGATGCCGCCATGCTGGTAGTAGTGCACGTCGCTGCCGCACACGCCTACGGTGTGCATGCGGATCTTCACGTCGCGCGGCCCCATGTCCAGGGGAAGCTCGACGTCGCGCAGCCTGAGCTCATGCGCCTTTTCCAGAACCAGTGCTTTCATGTATTTGAGTCCTTGAATGGGTGTTGTCGGTATGTCGTCAGTGCAATGAGGTACCGGCGCGCAGCAGCGAGGCGCCGGAGTCGATGTCGAACAGGTGCACCTGCGCCGGGTCGGCCACGAAGCGCACGCGCTCGCGCAGCCTCGGGCACTGCGCGGAAGGCATGAGCGCGGCGATCTCGCCGTCGCCTTGACCGAAGCTCACCAGCACCTCGTTACCGAGGTATTCGATGAGCTGCACCTCGCCATGGAAGCCGCCGCCCTGCCTGCCGTCGGCGTCCGGATGCAGGTGCGCGGGACGCACGCCGAGCGTGACGCGCTTGCGGCCTTCGAGCGCGAAGCGGTGCGGGTCCACCAGCACCGTGCCTTCGCGGCCGACGAGCTCGATGGTTCCGCTGGCCTGCCCGTCGTCGCGCACCTCCATCTCCACCAGGTTCATCGGCGGCGTGCCGATGAAACCGGCCACGAAGGCCGAGCGCGGCCGCTCGAAGATCTCGCGCGGCGAGCCGACCTGCTCGATGCGCCCGTCGCGCAGCAGCACGATGCGGTCGGCCAGCGTCATCGCCTCGTGCTGGTCGTGGGTCACGTAGACGGTGGTGGTCTTCAGCGCCTGGTGCAGCCGGGCGATCTCGATGCGCATGTGGTTGCGCAGCTTGGCGTCGAGGTTCGACAGCGGCTCGTCGAAGAGAAACACCTTGGGCGTCTTGATCATCGCCCGCGCGATCGCCACCCGCTGCTGCTGCCCGCCCGAGAGTTCGGTGGGCTTGCGCTGCAGGTAGAGCTCCAGCCCCAGCGTGTCGGAAACCTCCTTGATGCGCGCGTCGATCTCGGCCTTGGGCACCTTCAGCCGCTTGAGGCCGAAGGCGATGTTGTCGCGCACGCTCATGTGCGGATAGAGCGCGTAGTTCTGGAACACCATCGCAATGCCGCGCTCCTGCGGCGGCAGGTCGTTCACCCGCTGGCCGCCGATCATGAGGTCGCCGCCGGAGATGTCTTCCAGGCCCGCGAGCATGCGCAGGATGGTCGACTTGCCGCAGCCCGAGGGGCCGAGGAACACGACGAACTCGTTGTCGGAAACGTCGAGGTCGAACTGGTGGACGACCTGCGTGTCGCCGTAGCGCTTGATGATCTTGTGACAGCTGATTGCGGACATGTCGTTCTTCAGGGAAATGGGTTGTGCGCCGTGGTGCATGTCGGGGCTCATGCCGCGTCGCGCTTGCGCTTGAACGCCGCGTTGAGAAAACCGCTGAGCACGCCGACCATGAGCAGCGGCGGCAGCGACAGCAGGATGACGGAGGCATTCAGGATGCCCCAGGGCACGTCGCGCCCGAGCTGGCTCAGCTCGGAGGCCACGATGGGCAGCGTCTTCGCATCCGAGGTGGTGAGCATCAGCGCGATGAGGAACTCGTTCCACACCAACACGAAGCCGAAGGCGATGGCGCCGATCAGCGAGCGCGCGGCGATCGGCAGCGCCACCTTGAAGAAGATCGCGTAAGGGCCGTAGCCGTCGACGCGGCCGGCCTCCTCCACTTCCCTGGGGACGGCCTTGAAGGCGGGAATGGCGAGCCAGATCACGGTGGAGAGCGTGAGCAGCGTGTAGGTGACGATGAGCGCGAAGCGCGTGTCGTACAGCTCCAGCTGCAGCCAGATCACCATCAGCGGAATGGCCACCGCCACCGGCGGAAGGAAGCGCATCGAGAGCACGAAGAACTGGATGTCGTCGGCCCAGCGCAGCGGATAGCGCGCGAGCGCATAGGCGGCAGGCAGACCGAGCACCGCGCCCGCGATCACCGCAGCGCCCACCACCGCCACGGAGTTGAGCAGCCCCTGCGCCACCGCCTCGCGGCTCAGCACGTAGACGTAGTTCTCCAGCGTGGGCGTGAAGACGAACCTGGGCACGGCCGAGACGATGTCGACCCGGTTCTTGAAAGAGTTGAGAAAGGTCCACAACACCGGCACCAGCGCCGAGAGCCCAGCCAGGATCAGCACCAGCCGCGCGAGCAGTGTGCCGAGGGACAGCTTCTTCGTTTTCCTGTTGGGGGATGCGCTCATTTAGGCCGCGTCCATTTCCAGATGTAGGTGAAGGCCACGGTCGAGGCGATCATCATCAGCACCGCCATGCCCGAGGCATACGAGATGCGGCCCGACTCGATGAAGCCCTGCGAGAAGGCGTACATGTCCAGCGTCTCGGTCGAGATGCCGGGGCCGCCGCGGGTCATCACGTAGATCAGGTCGAAGGCGCGCAGCGACTCCACCATCTTCACGAAGCACAGGCTGACCAGCGGCGCCTTCAGCATCGGCAGCGCCACGTAGGCGTACACCTCCCAGGTCTTCGCGTGGTCCATGCGCGCGGCCTCGAAGGGCTGCGGCGGCAGGGTTTCGAGCAGCTTGAGCACGATGACGGCGAAGAACAGGCCCCACTGCCACACGTCGACGAAGGCCACGGTGAGAAGTGCGGTGACCGGGCTGGCCAGCAGGTCCAGCGGCTCGCCGGTGATTGCCTTGTACGGCCAGGTCAGCAGGCCGAACAGCGGATGGAAAGCGAACTTCCACACGAAGGCGGCCGACACGCGCGGCAGCAGCACCGGCACGATGAACAGCATCGACAGCACGTTGCGCCAGCGCGCGGTGGTGCACTGGAACATAAGCACGCCCAGCAGCACCGCGAGGCCCATGGTCGCGCTGACCGTCAGCACCTCCCACACCAGCGACACGCGCACCGAATTGAGGAAGCGCCTGTCCGAAAAGAGCTGGATGTAGTTCGACAGCCAGACCCAGGCCGTGTCGGCCTGCCCCAGTTCGCGATCCTGCAGCGAGATGCCGATCGCGAAAAAGGTGGGCACCAGCGCCAGCACTGCAAGCACCAGCAAGCCGGGCCCGATGAAGACGAGCGGCAGCCGGGTTGCCGTCGCCGTCTTCTTTTTCTTCTCCCTGAGCGTCATTTGCTTACTTCTTGCGCCGCGCGACCAGTTGCTTCGCGTAGGCGTCGAGCTCATCGAGCCCGCCCTTGATGTCGGTGCGCGAGCCGGTGATCAGTTCTTCCAGGATGATCCCCCAGCGGTCGCCGAGGTCGGGCCATGCCGGGTCCTGCCAGAAGTTCACGGCCGTGACCTTGCCGGTGTCGGCCAGCGCCTTGCCGAGGTCGGCGCCATAACGCTTGGCGAACTCGGGGCTAGCCAGCACGCTGGTGCGATTGAGCTCGCCGAACTGGCCTTCCGCGAGGCGGCGCTGTTCCTGCTTCTTCGAAGTGGCCCAGGCGATGAACAGGCCCGCGCACTTCTTCGCTTCTTCGGTCTTGTTGGCCTTGGTGCCGATGGCCAGGCCGTGGCCGTAGCCGCCGCCAGTCAGCGGCGCGGGTGGCGGCAGGTAGGCGATCTTGCCGATCACGGTCGACATCTTCGGGTCGAGCGCATTGCCGGCCAGCGGGGTCGACTCGACCAGCATCGCCACCTTGCCCGCGAGGAAGGCGCCGGTGGATTCGTCCCAGCCGCCGGTCTTGGTGCCGGGCGCCGAGTACTTGAAGAGATCGAGGTACGTCTGCGTGGCCTTCACGGCCGCGGGCGAATCGAACACGGGCTTGTCGCCGTCGAACCACTGGCCGCCGTAGCCGCGGAAGAAAGGCATCCAGCGCCACACGTTGGCGCCGGAGCCGCGCTGGCCGCGCAGCGCCACGCCGTAGACGCCGTTGGCCGGGTCGTTGAGCTTCTTCGCGGCCTCGGCGAATTCCTCCAGCGTGGTCGGCGGCTTGATGCCGGCCTTCTCCAGCAGGTCCTTGCGGTAGACCAGCAGGTCGCCGCCGCCGGTGAGCGGCGCGAACCAGACCTGGCCGTCGAAGGTGGCGACCTTCTGGCGGCCGGGGTCGAAATCGGCGTAGTCGTAGTCGGCGGGGTAATACTTCGCCAGCGGCAGGATCCACTTCGACTGGGCGAACAGCGGCACGTTGGCCTCGTCGACGTAGTACACGTTGTACTTGCCCACGGTGGAGGCGTCGGCGCGGGTCTTGGTGCGGCGGTCGTTCTCGTTGAGGTTGTCGATGTTGAACGAGGCGCCGCTCAAGGCCTTGAACTCGTCCTTGTACTTTTCGAGCAGGGTCAGCCCGTCGCGGGGCTGGGACAGGACGCGCAGGTCCTCCTTGCAGACCTGCTGCGCCTGGGCCGCGCCGCCCCATGCGGCCAGTGCCGCCAGCAGCATCGCGCAGCCCTTGAGCCGGTGCCGGTTTTCTTGAACAGCCATCGTTTTGTCTCCTTTGAACCTGTAGCGAATTGCCGGCGGATCGCGGCGGAAACAGGTGGGACGAAGCGTAGGCAGCGGCGGCGCGGCGCCGCGTACACGCGAGCCGGGACGCTGATATTTTGATGACCAGCCGGCTTGGGGTTTTGCCGGGGTCGAGGGCTTTCATCCCCTCTGGTTGCAACCAGAAACCGTATCGATAGAATCGATTTCAGTTTTTATTTAAAACCAGATGAAGAAGCCATGAGCACCATGCCACCATGCCAGGCCGCAACCTTCGCGCGCCCATGCCCCGAGCCGTCGATATCAGGCGCACTGGCGCTCTTGTTCGCCGTCGCCTGCGGGCTCGCGGTGGCCAACGTGTACTACGCCCAACCGCTGCTGGACACGCTGGCGGAAACCTTCGGCATCCGGCCCGCCACGGTGGGCGTCGTCATCACCATCACGCAGATCGGCTACGGGCTGGGGCTGCTGATGGTGGTTCCGCTGGGCGATCTCGTCGACCGGCGGCGGCTGATCGTCGGGCAATCGCTGCTGTCGGTTGTCGCGCTGCTGGCCGTGGCGCTGGCACCGAGCGCGTCTGTGCTGCTGCCGGCGATGGCCGCCGTGGGCGTGCTGGCCGTCGTGACGCAGGTGCTGGTCGCCTATGCCGCGAGCATGGCCGCGCCGGGCGAGCGCGGACGCGTGGTGGGCACCGTCACCAGCGGCATCATCATCGGCATCCTGCTGGCGCGGGCGGTCTCGGGCACGCTGTCGGATCTGTTCGGCTGGCGCTCGGTGTACCTGGTCTCGGCGGCGGCCACGCTGGTCGTCGCCGGGCTGCTGTGGATGGTGCTGCCGGCACGCACGCGGCCCGCGCCGGGCATCCCGTACCCGCGGCTGATCCGCTCGGTATTCGCGCTTTTCGCGCAGGAGCCTGTGCTGCGCATCCGCGCCGTGCTTGCGATGCTGATCTTCACGTCCGTCACGATGCTGCTGACGCCGATGGTGCTGCCGCTCACGGCGCCACCCTTCTCGCTCTCGCACACGCAGGTGGGCCTGTTCGGACTGGCGGGCGCGGCCGGTGCGCTGGGCGCAGCGCGGGCGGGCCGCCAGTCGGACCGTGGCCGCGCACAGCGCACCACCTGCATCGGCCTGTGCGCGATGCTGCTGTCGTGGGGGTTGATCGCCATGCTGCCGTGGTCCATCTGGACGATGGTGATCGGCGTGATCGTCATCGACTTCGGCCTGCAGTCGGTGCACGTGGCCAACCAGAGCCTGATCTACCGCGTGCGCCCGGAGGCGCAGAGCCGGCTGACGGCCGGGTACATGATCTTCTATTCCATCGGCTCCGCCACCGGATCGATGGCTTCGACGATGGTGTACGCCCACGCGGGCTGGAATGGCGTCTGCCTGGCCGGAGCCCTCGTCAGCGGCACGGCGCTGCTGTT
Organism: Variovorax sp. TLI9-5A; assembly: GCF_056867935.1. NCBI lineage: Bacteria > Pseudomonadati > Pseudomonadota > Betaproteobacteria > Burkholderiales > Comamonadaceae > Variovorax > Variovorax sp. TLI9-5A. The sequence goes on from NZ_CP200310.1 coordinate 4,570,949, forward strand.
CTGGGCGCTGACCCGGCACCTGACGCCGAGCGACACGGCCGCCTGAGCTCAGTCCGTGGTGGCGAGCGGCGTGTTCTGCGCGGTGCGCAGCCCGAAGCGGTCCTGCGCCTGCTGCCTGTAGACCGAGGGCGTCATGCCCTTGAGCTGCAGGAAGCGGCGGTTGAAGTTCGCGAGATTCGCGAAGCCCACCTCGTAGCAGATGTCGCTCACCAGCCTGTCCGACTTCTGCAGCATCTCGCAGGCCTTGGCCACGCGCAGCCGCGTCACGAAATCGGTGAAGGTGGCGCCCATGTGCTTGTGGAACCAGCGCGAGAAGCTGCTCTCGGCCATGTTGGCCACGGCGCACACGGCCGGCAGCGAGAGTTCCTCCGTCAGGTGCCGGTCGAGGTAGTCGAGCACCCGGCGCATGCGCGTGTTGACGCTCGGATCCTCGGCCACGGGCTCTGCCGTGCTCGAAATCTGCCGCCAGTCGGGCCAGCGGGCCAGCTCATGCAGCAGCCCGATGAAGGCCGAGAGCCGCGCCATGCCCTCCTGCCCCTGCACGCGCTGGAAGCGCTCGCGCACGAGGTCGCCGATGCCGAAGAACTCGACGCCCAGCTTCGCCCGGTCGAGCATCGGCAGCACCGCCTTGAGTTCGGGGAACAGGTCCGTGCCCTTGCGCAGCGGCTCGTCGCGGAAGTGGATGACCATGCTGCGCTCGGTGATGCCCTCGGGCGGCACGTCGTGCGAGATCCAGGTATGGGGCAGCCGGGCACCCACCAGCGCCACGTAGCCGGGCTCGAAGCGCCCGATGTGGTCGCCCACGAAGGCATCGCCGCTGCTGCGGTTGATGCACTGCAGCTCGTATTCGTCGTGGTAGTGCCAGCAGTCGAAGGGCCAGGGCACGCCGTGCTGCAGGCAGCGCACCGAACTGCCGCCCGCCGGCTCGAAGCCGAGCCTCGGGTCGCGCATCAGTTCGTGCTCGAGTTCCGGTTTTCGCGCTGCGTTGTGCCTCATGTTCGACCAGCCTCTCGCGCGCAGGCCAGCGGCGCAGCCTTCAGGCGCCGGCGACCTTCATGCGGTTCACCAGGACCGATCCGGTGGTCTTGGCGCCGAAAGTGTAGGCATCCGCCCCGATGGCTTCAATACCCAGCAGCATGTCCTTCAGGTTGCCGGCGATGGTGATCTCCTGCACCGGGAAGGCGATCTTGCCCTTCTCCACCCAGAAGCCGCTGGCGCCGCGCGAGTAGTCGCCGGTCACGTAGTTCACGCCCTGCCCCATCAGCTCGATCACGAAGAGGCCGGTGCCCAGCTTGGCGAGCATGGCGTCGAGGTCATCGGTGTGCCTGGTCAGGCGCGAGCTCAGCGTCAGGTTGTGCGAGCCGCCGGCGTTGCCGGTGGTCTTCATGCCCAGCTTGCGCGCCGAGTAGGTCGAGAGAAAGTAGCCCTCGAGGCGGCCGGCATCGACCACCTTGCGCGCCCGGGTGGTCACGCCCTCGTCGTCGAAGGGGGCGCTGCCCTTGCCGCGCAGCAGGTGCGGGTCTTCGGCCACGTCGACGTGCGCGGGCAGCACGGGCTTGCCCAGCGAGTCGAGCAGGAATGTGCTCTTGCGATACAGCGATCCGCCGCTCACGGCCTGCACCAGCGAGCCCAACAGGCCCACGGCCAGCGGTGACTCGAAGAGCACCGGGCACTCGGTGGTCTTGATCTTGCGCGACTTCAGGCGGCTGAGCGCACGTTCGGCGGCGTAGCGGCCCACGGCCTGCGGGCTGGCCAGTTCATCGGCCGAGCGCATGGAGCTGTACCAGGCGTCGCGCTGCATGTCGTCGCCCTTGCCGGCGATGGGTGCCACCGAGATGGAGTGCCGCGAGCTGGCGTAGCCGCCGCGAAAGCCATGCGTATGGGCGCTGAAGAAGTGGCTCTGCTGGGCCGAGACGCCCGCGCCCTCGCTGTTGGTGATGCGCTTGTCGGTCGACAGGGCAGCCTCTTCGCACTCCAGGGCCAGCTTGGCGGCCTGCTCGCTGGTCACGTCCCAGGGATGGAACAGGTCGAGCTCGGGGTGTTCCCTGGCGATGTCTTCCTCGTCCGGCAGGCCGCTCACCGGGTCTTCTGCCGTGAAGCGGGCAATGTCGTAGGCCGCCTGCACGGTCTGGGCGATGGCCGCCTCGGAGAAATCGGAGGTGCTGGCGTTGCCGCGGCGGTGGCCCACGTAGACCGTGACGCCCAGCGACTTGTCGCGGTTGCGCTCGACGTTCTCCAGCTCGCCCTTGCGCACCGAGACGCTCAGGCCGCAGCCCTCGGAGGCCTCGGCGCCGGCGTCGGTGGCACCCAGCCGCTTGGCGTGCGCCAGGGCGGTGTCGACCAGGTTTTCGAAGAAGGAGCGGCTGTAGGCGAAGCCGGAATCGGCGCGCGAAGAGGATGTCGTCATGTGGTGGCTATGATACTTGCGCCCCCCATTTCCCGTTTTCAGCAGCTTCCCGCTGCGCATTGCACGCGTTGCAACGCCGCACGGCGCGGCCCAGAATCGACTCCCATGTCCCGCAAACCCAAAAAAGGCTATTACGTCCGCGGCCATTTCGTGGCCGAAGGCAGCGAGCTCGACCTCGAGCTCAAGCGCGAGCTCAAGGGCTCCGACGAAGCCAGCCGCACCGACCTGAAGCGCGAAAGCGACGAGCTGCAGAAGCTCGGCGCCGAGCTGCTCACACTGCGCGCAGGCCTCTTCGACGCGCTCCAGCTCGACGAGAAGCTGGTCGACGCCATCGCCGAGGCCAGGCGGATCACCAATTTCGAAGGCAAGCGCCGCCAGATGCAGTACGTCGGCAAGCTCATGCGCAAGCTGGAGCCCGAGGTGCTGGAGGCCGTGAAGCGGGCCCTGGCCGAGCAGAACACCGTGCCGGCCGCCGAAGTCGCCGCCCTGCACGAGGCCGAGCGCTGGCGCGACCGCCTGATCGCCGACGACGACGCCCTCGGCGGCTGGATCGAGACCCACCCCGCCACCGACGCCCAGCAGCTCCGCGCCCTGGTGCGCCAGGCCCGCAAGGACATGAAGGCCGGCCCCGCCGGCGAGGCGCCGCGCCAGGGCAAGGCCTACCGCGAGGTGTTCCAGGTGGTGCGCGCCCAGCTGGCCGTGCACGGCGGCGCCGACCATGCCGCCGCGGCCGCCGCGCAGGACCGGGAAGAAGACGCATGAGCGAAGCTGCATTCGAGCCGGTGCGCATCGGCATCGTCTCCATCAGCGACCGCGCCTCCAGCGGCACCTACGAGGACAAGGGCCTCCCCTCGCTGAAGGAATGGCTGGGCCGGGCGCTGAAGAACCCCATCGAGTTCGAACCCCGGCTGATCCCCGACGAGGCCGCGCGCATCAGCGCCACGCTGATCGAGCTGGTCGACGCAGGCTGCTCGCTGGTGCTGACCACCGGCGGCACCGGCCCCGCCCTGCGCGACGTGACGCCCGAAGCCACGCTGGCCGTGGCGCACAAGGAAATGCCGGGCTTCGGCGAACAGATGCGCCAGATCAGCCTGCGCTTCGTGCCCACCGCGATCCTCTCGCGTCAGGTGGCGGTGATCCGCGACAAGAGCCTGATCATCAACCTGCCAGGCCAGCCCAAGTCGATCGCGGAAACGCTCGAAGGGCTGAAGGACACCGAGGGCATTCAGGTGGTGCCGGGCATCTTCGCGGCGGTGCCCTACTGCATCGACCTGATCGGCGGACCGTACCTGGAAACCGACGACTCCGTCTGCAAGGCCTTCCGGCCCAAGTCGGCCATCCGCGCCCGCTGAGCTTTCCGCAGCGGCTTGCCCGCGCCCTCAGCGGGCCGCCTGGACGCTCTTCGCCTCGATGTCCTTCAGGCAGGCGTTGATGGCCGAGTTCGACGTGAGTTCGTAGCACCGTACGGCCGCAGCACGCATCGCCTTGTGCTGCTCCTGGCGCTCATGCGCGCTGTCGATCTGGTAGCCCATGAGCCATTTCATGGCGAACGCGAGCACGACGCCGAAACCGATCGCGAAGCCGACCACGGTGGATCGCCAAGTGCTGCGCGGCGCGGCGGATGCTGCGGCAGGCGCGGCAACGGCGCCCGGGTCGAAAACCATCGGTACACGGGTCGACGATCCCCCATGGATCGCGCGACGCTGCGGCGCGCGAGCCTCGGCCTTTCTGGTCGATGCGGAAGAAGAGTTGGGGTGGCGGCTCATCGATCTGCGTATCCTGGATCGGGCAGATTGTCCGATATCCGCGGCCCCGCCGCCCCGGGGTTCAGGGCCCAGCCGGGCCGAAGCCGTGGCTGTCCGCCGCCAGTTCGCAGGGCACCCGTTCGGCCTGCACGGTCGAATGGTGAATGTCGAAGCGCTCGGCCAGCATCGCGCGCAACTGCTGCGTCAGCGGCGCCAGGTCACCCACCTCCGGCGTGCACACCACGTGCACGCTCAGGCTCACCTTGCCGCTGGACAGTGCCCACACATGCAGGTCATGCAGGCTCGCAACGCCCTCGCTGCCCAGCAGCGCGCTCTCGACCGCGGGCAGGTCCACCTCGTCGGGCACGCCTTCGAGCAGCACGTTGAGGCTCTCGCGCAAGAGGCGCCAGGTGCGCGGCAGCACCCAGAGGCCGATCGCCACGGCGATCACCGAGTCGACCCAGCCCCAGCCCGTGTAGCGGATCACGATGGCGCCGACGATCACGCCGATCGAGCCCAGCATGTCGGCCCACACCTCCAGGTACGCGCCCTTCACGTTGAGGCTCTCGTCCTTGCCGGAGGCCAGCAGCCGCATGCCGATCAGGTTGACCACCAGGCCGCCGGCGGCCACCAGCAGCATCATGGTCGACTGGATCTCGGCCGGCGCCGAGATGCGCCGGTAGGCCTCGTACAGCACATAGATCGCCACGAAGAACAGCAGCACCGCGTTGAGCACCGCCGCCAGGATTTCGAAGCGGTAGTAGCCGAAGGTGCGCCGCCGGTCGGCAGGCCGCTTGCCGATCCGGATGGCCACGAGCGAGATCGCCAGCGCCACGGTGTCGGTGAACATGTGCGCGGCGTCGGACAGCAGCGCGAGGCTGCCCGACACCAATCCGCCCACCACCTCGGCGACGAGGTAGACCGAGGTCAGCAGCAGCGCCCAGCGCAGTGCCTTCTCGTTGCCGCCGGTGGCATGCGAATGCTCATGTGCCATGGGAACCTCGCAGCGAAGGGTCTGGTGGATCGAGCGGCGCGCCGTGGGCTTGCTGTTGCGCTTGCAGCTCCTCCTCGTCGCGCCGGTGGGCGATGCGGTAGAGCAGCGGCAGCACCAGCAGCGTCAGCGCGGTCGACGACAGGATACCGCCGATCACCACGGTGGCCAGCGGCCGCTGCACCTCGGCGCCGGTGCCGGTGGCGATGGCCATCGGCACGAAGCCCAGCGAGGCGACCAGCGCGGTCATGAGCACCGGCCGCAGCCGCGTGAGCGCGCCTTCGCGGATGGCCGCGTCCAGCGGCAGGCCGCCTTCGCGCAGGTTGCGGATGAACGAGATCATCACCAGCCCGTTGAGCACCGCCACGCCCGACAGCGCGATGAAGCCCACCGCCGCCGAGATCGACAGCGGAATGCCGCGCATCCACAGCGCCACGATGCCGCCCGTGAGCGCGAACGGGATGCCGGTGAACACCAGCAGGCCGTCCTTGATGTTGCCGAACATCGCGAACAGCAGCGTGAACACCAGCAGCAGCGACACCGGCACCACGATCTGCAGCCGCTGCGTTGCCGAGGCCAGGTTCTCGTACTGGCCGCCCCACACGGTCCAGTAGCCGGTGGGGATCTTCACCTTGCCCATCGCCTCCTCGGCCTCGGCCACGAAGGAGCCGAGGTCGCGGCCGCGCACGTTGGCGCTGACCACGATGCGGCGCTTGCCGTCCTCGCGGCTCACCTGGTTGGGGCCGGGCGCGATGTCCAGCGTTGCCACCTCGCCCAGCGGGATGAAGCTGGTGCGCGCGCCCTCGGCGCCCGCGCCCTTGGGCAGCGCCACGGGCAGGCGCTTGATGGCTTCCAGGTCGGTGCGAAGTTCCTCGGGCAGGCGCACGATGATGTCGAAGCGCCGATCGCCGTCGAACAGCGTGCCGGCCTCGCGCCCGCCCACGGCGGCGGAGATGGCGTCCTGCACGTCCCCTACGTTGAGGCCGTAGCGCGCGGTCTTGCTGCGGTCGATGTTCACGGTGAGCATCGGCAGGCCGGTGGTCTGCTCGATCTTCACCTCGGCCGCGCCTGCAATGCCGTTGAGCACGCCCGAGACCTCGGCCGCGGTCTTGTTCAGCACGTCCATGTCGTCGCCGAAGATCTTCACCGCCACGTCGCTGCGAACGCCCGAGATCAGCTCGTTGAAGCGAAGCTGGATAGGCTGCGAGAACTCGTAGTTGTTGCCCGGCAGCTTCTCGACTTCTTCCTGCACCGCCGCGAGCACCTCGGCGCGCGAACGCTTCGGCGTGGGCCACTCCCTCTCGGGCTTGAGCATGATGTAGCCGTCGGAGATGTTCGGCGGCATCGGGTCGGAGGCGATCTCCGCCGTGCCGGTGCGCGCGAACACCCGCTCGATCTCCGGAAACTTCGCCTTCAGCGTGCGCTCGAGCTGCTTCTGCATCTCGACCGACTGCGTGAGGCTGGTGCCCGGGATGCGCAGCGCCTGGATGGCGAAGTCGCCTTCGCTCAGGCTGGGCACGAACTCCGTGCCCAGGCGCGTGGCCAGCAGGCCCGACAGCACCACGGCCACCGCCGCGAAGGTGATGACCAGCGGCTTGGCCGACATCACGCGCGCCAGCAGCGGCTCGTATGCGCGCTTGGCCCACAGCATCAGGCGGTTTTCCTTCTCGCTGACCTTGTTGCCGATGAAGAGCGCCACGGCCGCCGGGATGAAGGTGATCGACAGGATCATCGCGCCCAGCAGCGCGATCACCACGGTGAAGGCCATCGGGTGGAACAGCTTGCCCTCGACGCCGGTGAGCGCAAAGATCGGCAGGTACACGATCATGATGATCAGCTGGCCGAACAGCAGCGCGCGCCGCGCCTCCTGCGAGGCAGCGAACACTTCGTGAAAACGCTCGCTGCGCGTGAGCGGCCTGCCCTTGTGGGCCTGCGCGTGGGCCAGCCTTCGCACGCAGTTCTCCACAATCACCACCGCCCCGTCGATGATGATGCCGAAGTCCAGCGCGCCCAGGCTCATGAGGTTGGCGCTGACCTTCTGGTTCACCATGCCGGTGAAGGTGAAGAGCATCGACAGCGGAATCACGAGCGCCGTGATGATCGCCGCGCGGATGTTGCCCAGGAACAGGAACAGGATCGCGATGACCAGCACCGCACCCTCGAACAGGTTCTTCTTCACCGTGGCGATGGCCTTGTCGACCAGCACGGTGCGGTCATACACCGTCACCGCCTTCACGCCGGCGGGCAGCGTGCGGTTGATCTCCTGCATCTTCCTGTCGACGGCCTGCGACACGGTGCGGCTGTTCTCGCCGATCAGCATGAACACCGTGCCCAGCACCACCTCGCGGCCGTTGTCGGTGGCAGCACCCGTGCGCAGTTCGCGGCCGATGCCGACTTCTGCCACGTCCTGCACGCGCAGCGGAATGCCGTTGGCGTTGCCCAGGATCACGTTGCCGATGTCCTCGGCCGACTTCACCTGCCCCGGCGCGCGGATCAGGTACTGCTCGCCGCGCTTCTCGATGTAGCCCGCGCCCACGTTGGCGTTGTTGCGCTCCAGCGCGAGCACGATGTCGCCCATGGTCAGGCCGTGCGCCAGCAGCTTGGCCGGATCGGGCGCGATCTGGAACTCCTTGGCGAAGCCGCCGATGGAGTTGATCTCGGTCACGCCCGCCACGTTGCGCAGCTGCGGCTTGATGATCCAGTCCTGTATCTCGCGCAGGTCGGTGGGCGAGTAGAGCTTGCCGTCGGCCTTCTTCGCGCCCTCCTCGGCCTCGACGGTCCAGAGGTAGATCTCGCCGAGGCCGGTGGAAATGGGCCCGATCACCGGCGAGATGCCGCGCGGCATGCTCTCTCGCGCGGACTGTATGCGCTCGTTGACGAGCTGCCGCGCGAAGTAGATGTCAGTGCCGTCCTTGAAGATCACCGTGACCTGCGAGAGGCCGTAGCGCGAGAGCGAGCGCGTCTGCTGCAGGCCCGGCAGGCCGGCCATGACGGTCTCGATCGGGTAGGTCACGCGCTGCTCGGTCTCCAGCGGGGAGTAGCCGGGCGCGGCGGTGTTGATCTGCACCTGCACGTTGGTGATGTCGGGCACGGCGTCGATGGGCAGCTTCTGGTAGCTGAAGATGCCCAGCGCCGCCATGCCGAACACGGCGAGCAGCACCAGCCAGCGCTGCTCGATGGAGAAGCGGATGATTCGTTCGAACATGCGGGCTTCCTCAGTGGGTGTGCGTGGCCGAGCTCTTGCCCTGCTGCGACTTCACGACGAAGCTGCCGCTGGCCGCATACGCCGCGCCGGGCTTCAGCCCGCCGACGATCTCGATGCGCTTGCCGTCGCTGCGCCCGGTCTCCACGTGCTGCGGCAGGAAGCCGCCGGGCACGCGCAGGAACACGGTGGGCTTGTCTTCCACGGTCTGCACCGCATCGGCCGCGACGGTCACGGGCGCCTCGGTCTCCGAGGCCACCAGCTCGACGTTCACGAACAGGCCTGGGCGCCAGATGCGCTGCGGGTTGGTCAGCGTGACGCGCGCGGTGGCTGTGCGCGTCTGCGCGCCGATGAGCGAGCCCACGTACGAGACCTTGCCGGTCGCGGTCTGGTCGAAGGCGCTGGAGCGGATCTTCACCTGCTCGCCGATGCGCACCAGGTTCAGGTTGTTGGCGGCCACGCTGATCTCGGCCCACACGGTCGACAGGTCGGAGATGGTGAAGACGTTGACCGCCTCGCCCACCGATTCGCCGAGCGAGATGTGCTTTTCGACCACCATGCCGTCGAAGGGCGCGCGCAGCTCGTAGCGGCCCAGTGCCGACGAGCCGGGCGTGGCGCCCAGCGCCAGCAGCTTCTGGTTGGCATTGGCCACGGCGATGCGCGCCTCCTGCATGGCCTGCTCGGCCTGCAGGTAGTCCTGCTGCGGCGAGATCTTTTCCTCCCACAGCTTCTTCTCGCGCTCGTAGGTGGTGCGGGCCAGCTCCAGCCGGCGCTGCGCCGACTGAAGCTCGCTGCGCTGCTCCGAGAGCCCCGGGCTCGACAGCACCGCGAGCACCTCGCCGCGCTTGACCTCCTGCCCCAGGTTGGCCGGCACGCTGTCGACCACGCCCGCCACGCGCGGCACCACGTGGGCCGTGCGGTCCTCGTTGAACTTGATCTCGCCCGGCAGCTGCAGCGACAGCTTGATGCGTGCGGGGCCGGCGCTTTCGATGGAGATGTCGGCCGCCTTGATCTGCTCGTCGGTGAAGGCGATCTTTTCCTCGTCTTCCTTGTGCGCGGCGGACTTGGCTTCGCCCTTCTCCTCGGTCTTGCCCTCGCCTGCCTTGCCTTCCTCGGCGTGGTGCTCCTTGTCGGCATGGCCCTTGGCCTCGCCGTGGCTGTGGTCGTGGTCCTCGCCTCCGGCCGCCTTGCCTTCCTTGTGGCCCTCTTCCTTGTGGCCTGCTTCCTCGTGGTGCTCGCCGTCGCCGTGTCCGGCTGCTTCCGAATGGCCGGCCGCCTCGGGCTTGGCGGGCGCGCTGCGCAATATCAGCGCCCCGGCGCCCGCGCCCAGCACGAGCACCGCCGCGATGGCGATCAGCTGCTTCTTGCCGACACGCTCGGCGAAAGTCTTGCGTTCTTCTGTGTTCATGATCTGTGGAATTCCTTGTTTTGCCTGTCAGCGCGCGACGGGCGTAGTCATCGCGGGAGTGGCCGCGTCGCCTTCGTTGCCCAGCAGCCGGTCGAGATCGCCCGCCGCGCGGTGCGCGTCGGCCAGCGCGAGCAGGTATTGCGCGCGCACCTGGAACAGCGTGCGCTGCGCATCGAGCGCTTCGAGAAAGCTGAACTTGCCCAGCTCGAAGCCCTTGGTGGCGGCCTTGTAGGCGCTCTCGGCACCGGGCAGCGCGTCGCGCTGCAGCGTCTCGGCGGTGGCGTGCGCGGAGCGCAGGCGCTCGGTGGCCTGTGCCACCTCGGTGCCCAGTTGGAGCTCGGCAACGGCGAGGTCGTCGCGCGCTTTTTCCTCGCGGCTCAGGGCCTCGGCGACATTGCCGCGGTTGGTGTCGAAGATAGGCAGCGGCACCGACAGGCCCAGCACCACCTGGTTGCGCCGGTTGCTGCCGGTGTCGCCGTCGGAAGCCGGCACGCGCTTGGCGCCGAGCGAGACGGTCACGTCGGGAATGCGCTTGGCGCGCTCCAGATCGGCCAGCGCCTTGCGCCGCTCGACTTCGAGCCGCGCCTGCCGCACCACCGGTGCATCGGCCAGCTTGCCGGCGATGTCCTGGGCCGAGGCCATGGCGGGCAGCTGGTCGACCGCGCCATCCACCTGCGTGAAGCGGGGGCTGGAGTTGCCCCAGAGCGCGGCGAGCTGCTGGCGTGCCGATCGCAGTGTGCCCTCGGCCTGCATCAGCTCGACGCGGATGCCGGCCTCGGCAACGCGCGCCTTGGTTTCCTCCAGCGGCGAGACCTTGCCGGCGGCCACGCGGTTGGCGGCAGCGCGGGTGGCGGTCTGCGCGAGGCCCACTGAATCCTGCGCGAGCCGCAGGCGCTCCTGTGCGGTCAGCACGTCGAAGAAGGCGGTGACGGTGGCCGCGCGGATATCGGCGCGGCGCGCGGCCAGCGCCGACCCGGCCTGGTCGCGCGCCCGCTCGGCCGCCGTGACGCGGGCCGAGCGCTTGCCGCCCAGCTCGATGGGCTGGCTCAGCTGCAGCGTCGTGGTGCGGTTGTCGCGGCGCAAGTCTTCGAGCTGTACCCCGAGCGTGGGGTTGGGCCAGGCGCCGGCCTGGACGACGGCGCCCTCGGTGGCTTCCTGCTCGCGCAATGCGGAAGACAGGCCGGGGTTGGCCTGCAGCGCCATGGCGACGGCGTTGCGAAGGGTCAGCGGACCTGCGGGCTCCTGCACGCGGGCATTGACCGCGCCGGATGGCGCGGACTGGGAATAAAGGGAGCCGGTCGACGAGGCCTGTGCGACCTGCGAAAAAACCGGGGGCGCCGCCATGGCCAGCACGGCCAGCGGCACGAAGAGCGTGCGCATCGAATTCTCCTGGGTTGCGAAACAACGGACGGACGAATTCGGCGAGAGCTCGGCTAGCTGATGGTGGGTATCAGAAAGGGGTTGTGTTCTCTCGCCGAATCAGGAGGCGAGAGACCAGTCGGGGCGGACCGGAACGTCGGAGACATGCGAGGCGAAACGCTCGTCGGGCATCGCGCGCAGCGGCTGGGCCACGCGCGCCACGGATTGCACCGGCTCGTCGAGTGCATCGGCGTGCTGGGCATGGCCGAAGTGACAGACGGCGCAGTCGCCGACCACCGCATTGGGCTGGGTGCTGGAATTCTTCTGCGCGCCCTCGCCGCTGTGGCTGCGGTCGGTGCCGCGGGTTTCGCTTTCGTGATGGCCCCAGTGGTCGGGCCGGGTGTCGCGCTCATGCTGGCAGTACGCCGATGCCGACGCCCAGCTGAACTGGAACGGCAGCAGGGCGAGCATGAAGATGAGGAACCAGCGGCGCATGGAGGCAAAAAGTATATCGGCGGCCTGCGGCGGGCATTCCGGCAATGGCCCTGCGGGACGCAGGGCCCGCTGCAATGCAGGCCCGGCGCAATGTATGACACCCGGGCGAGGCTTTGTCCGTCAATAGGATTACCGAAACGTAACCCACGTATCGAAAGTGCTTCGCTACTATTCGCCCATGCGTATCCTGGTGATAGAAGACGAACCCAAACTGGGCGACTACCTCAAGAAGGGGCTGGAGGAGAACGGTTACGTCGTGGACATAGCCCGCGACGGCATCGAGGGGAAGTACCTCGCCACCGAGGGCGACTACGCGCTGATCCTGCTCGACGTGATGCTTCCCGGCATCGACGGCTTCGCGGTTCTCCAGGCGCTGCGCCGCACGAAGAATGTGCCCGTGCTGGTGCTCACGGCGCGCGACAAGGTCGAAGACCGTGTGCTCGGGTTGCAGCAGGGCGCGGACGACTACCTGGTCAAGCCCTTCTCCTTCTCCGAGCTTCTGGCGCGCGTGCAGGCGCTTTTGCGCCGGGGCAAGGCGCAGGACTCCACGGTGCTGCGGCTGGCCGACCTCGAGGTCGACCTGATCAGCCGCAAGTGCATGCGCAACGGCACGAGGCTGGATCTCACGGCCAAGGAATTCACGCTGCTGCTGGTGCTGCTGCGCCGGCGCGGCCAGATCCTCTCGCGCACCACCCTCGCCGAGCAGGTGTGGGACATGAACTTCGACAGCGACACCAACGTGGTCGAAGTGGCCATCCGCCGGCTGCGCAGCAAGCTCGACGACCCCTTCGATGTGAAGCTGCTGCACACCGTGCGCGGCATGGGCTACGTGCTCGAAGACCGCTCCTGGCATTGAGCTCACGGCCGCGATCCCTGCAGAGCCGTCTGTCTCTCTGGCTCGCCGCGCAGACCCTGTTCGGGTTGAGCGTGATCTGCTTCGCCATCTACCTCGTCACCGCCTGGAACTTCGGCCAGAAGCAGGAAGAGGAGCTCGCCAACAAGGCAGTGCTGGTGGAGCACCTGCTGCTGGAGGCCGAAAAAGGCGGCGACCTCGTCTTCCTGCGCCACAAGCTCGACGACTTCTTCTCGATGCAGGACGACGTGACGCTGTCGATCTCCGCCGGCGGCAGGCGGCTCTTCGAATCGAGGCCCACCACGGGCGGCAAGTGGATGCTGCGCGACCTGGAGGTGCCATGGACGCAGGCCGGCGCCACCACGCAACTGTCGGTGCGCATCGGCGTGAATACCGCGCAGGAGGCCCAGCTGCTGCGCCGCCTCGCGTGGACGCTGCTGGGCGCCGTGGTACTGGGCACGGCGCTGGTCTCGCTCACGGGCATGTGGCTGGTGCGACGCGGCCTGAAGCCGCTGAAGACGCTGACCGAGCGCACCGCCGCGATGGCGCCCGACAAGGCCAACCAGCCCATCGACGCCAGCGACTTCGCTGAAGAACTGCGCCCCTGGATCACCCAGTTCAACGCCCTGCTGCTGCGGGTGCAGCGGGCGTACGTGCAACTCGAATCCTTCAACGCCGACGTGGCGCACGAACTGCGCACGCCGCTGGCCAACCTGATCGGCTCCACCGAACTCGCGCTCACCCGCCCGCGCAGCAACGAGGAGCTGCAGACCGTGCTCGCCTCCAACCTCGAAGAGGTCGGCCGGCTCTCGGGCATCGTCACCGACATGCTGTTCCTTTCGCAGGCCGAGCGCGGCGCGCCCATGCGCACGCGGGCAGTGGCGAGCCTGGCGGCGCAAGCAGCCGACGTGATCGACTTCTACGATGCCATGCTGGAAGAAGCAGGCCTGCGCGCCGAGGTGCGCGGCGACGCCATGGCCGATGTAGACGCCGCGCTGGTGCGCCGCGCGCTCTTCAACCTGCTGGGCAACGCGATCCGCTTCGCGGCGCCGGCCTCGACGATACGCATCGAGATCGGCGAGGAAAGCGCCACCGAGTTCGCCGTGGCCGTGGTCAACAAGGGCGAGCCCATCGACCCCGCCGCCCTGCCCCGCCTGTTCGAGCGCTTCTACCGCGCCGCGCAGGCCCGCGACGGCTCGACTCGGCACCACGGGCTGGGCCTGTCTATCGTGGAAGCCATTGCCCGCATGCACGGCGGGCGGGTGTTCGCGGCCAGCCGGGGCGGCGAGACGCGCATCGGCTTCACCGTGGCGAAGCGCTGATCGAAGTCAGGGCTTCGCGTGCGCGGCGTCCGCCGCGACCGCCGGCTTGCGGCCGATGAACAGGTTGATCAGCGGCCCCGTCATCGCGGTGGTGGCCAGCGCCATCACCAGCAGCATGGTGAAGAGCTCGGGGCCGATCAGGCCCGCGTCGAGGCCGATCTTCATGACGATGAGTTCCATCAGCCCGCGCGCGTTCATCAGCGAGCCGGTGGCCAGGCTGTCGCGCCAGCCATAGCCCGCCATGCGCGCACCGGCCGCGCCGCCGGCGATCTTGCCCACGGTGGCCACGCCCACGATCAGCAGCATCGCGCCCAGGCTCGCGCCCGAGAAGGCGTTGGCCGTGGTGCCCAGCCCGGCAAGGGCGAAGAAGAGCGGCATAAGAACCACGATGGAGATCGGCTCGATGCGCTCGGTGAGCGACTTCAGCAGCCGGTCGTCGCGCGGCAGGCAGGCGCCGAACAGGAATGCGCCGAACACCGCATGCAGGTGCAGCCATTCGGTGACCAGCGAAGTCGCCAGCAGGCCGATCATCAGCGCCGCCATCACGGTGGTCGTCGGCTCGCCCTCTGGCGCCTTGACGCGCAGCAGCCATGCGAAGGCCGGCTTGAGCCCGAGGAACAGCGCCGCCAGCACCACCGCCATGCCCAGCGTGGTCTTCAGCAGCCCCTGGTAGCCCTCGCCCGCGCCGACCAGCGCGACCACCACGGCCAGCAGGATCCAGGCGAACACGTCGACCACGGCCGCCGCGCCCAGCGAGAGCTGGCCGAAGGGCGTGCGCGTCATGCCGCGGTCCTTCAGGATGCGCGCCATCACCGGAAAAGCGGTGATCGACAGCGCCGCCGCGATGAACAGCGCAAAAGGCCAGAAGCCGACACCGGCCGGCGCCAGCGTGGGATGCAGCGCCGGCGCGATCGCGATGCCCAGCGCCATCGGCACGACCACGCTCAATACACCCACATAGCCCGCCGAGCGAAGCTGCTCGCGCACGCCCTGCGAGGCGCGCAGTTCCAGTCCGACCACGAACATGAAGAGCACCAGCCCCAGCGTGGAAAGCGAAGAAAGCCCCTGCAGAGACTCCTTCGAGAACAGCTGCGCATGCAGCGAGGGAAAGAGCGCGCCCATCACCACCGGCCCGAGCATCAGGCCCGCCGCCATCTCGCCGACCACGCCGGGCTGGCCCACATGGCGAAGGATCCAGCCGCAAAGACGCGCGGTGACCAGGATGACGATGAGCTGCAGCAGGAGCGAAGTGACGGACATCGGGTAGCCGGGAGTTGGGGGGGAAATTCCGGCCGATGTTAGTTCGAAGCCGTGTCGTCGAGCCAGCGGTTGGCCCACTGGTTCAGCGGCAGCAGGCGCCTGACCAGCTCCGCGCCCGATTCGGTCAGCACATAGCCCGCCACCGCAAGCTCGACCACGCCTGCCGCACGCAGCTCCTTGAGCCGGTCGTTGAGCACCGAAGGCGACATCTGGTCCGTGCTCGTGCGCAGCGCCCTGAAGCTCTGCGGCTGGCCGTCGCGCAGCTCCCAGAGGATGCGCAGCGTGCCCTTGCGGCCGAGCTGCTCCAGCAGCCGCATGACGGGGCGGCGCGATGTGGCGGGTTGAGCGTCTTCCATGCGAAGCCTTCATTGATCGATCGGGCGAGTGTACGCGCTTGCGCTACGCAATCCGTAGCGATAGACTGCGCCGACCGCTACGTATTCCGTAGCAATTTCATCACTGTCGCACCGAAGGAGACATCTCTTGACCGACACCGCCGCACAGCGCACCCCGCGCATCCCCGCGCTCGAAGCCCCCTACCCCGAGCCCATCGGCGAGCTGCTCACGCGCATGACGCCGCCGCAGGCCCCCGAGATACTCGCGCTGTTCCGCGTGCTGGCCGTCAACCCCGCACTGGCCGAGCGCACGATGGACCTCGGCCGCTACCTGCTGGGACGCAAGGCGGCCATCAGCCTGCGGGAGCGCGAGATCGTCATCCTGCGGGTCTGCGCCCGCTGCGGCGCCGAATACGAATGGGGCGTGCACTGGACCGGCTTCGCCGACGCCGCCGGCTTCAGCGACACCGACCGCCGCGTGATGGCGTCGGCCGACGGCGATCTCTCGCAGCTCGCCCCGCGCGACCGGCTGCTGGTGTCGATGGTCGACCAGCTCCACGACACCAGCGATGTCGACGACGCGCTGTGGGAAGCCCTGCGCGCGCACTGGAGCCACGCGCAGCTCGTCGAACTGATGATGCTCGCGGGCTGGTATCACTCGGTGAGCTATGTCTGCAATGCTGCGCGCGTGCCGCTGGAGAAGTGGGCCGCGCGCTGGTAAGGCTCGCTCACTTCGGCACACGCATCAACCGCAGCCCGTTCGCCACCACCAGCAGGCTCGCCCCCATGTCCGCGAACACCGCCATCCACATGGTCGCGCTGCCGAACACGGCGAGCACGAAGAACACGGCCTTGATGCCCAGCGCCAGCGTGATGTTCTGCCACAGCACCGAATGCGCGCGGCGCGAGAGGCGGATGGTTTCGGGGATGCGGCGCAGGTCGTCGTTCATGATGACCACGTCGGCCGCTTCCATCGCGGTGTCGGTGCCGGCGCCGCCCATCGCGAAGCCGATGTCGGCCTGCGCGAGCGCGGGAGCGTCGTTGATGCCGTCGCCGGTCATCGCTGCGGCGCCGTAGCGCTGCTGCATGGCCTTGACGGCGTCGAGCTTTTCCTCGGGCAGCAGGTTGCCGCGCACGTCCTCGATGCCGGCGTGGGCGCCGATGGTCCTGGCGGTGGCGGTGTTGTCGCCGGTGAGCATCACGGGCACGACGCCGAGCGAGCGTAACTCGGCCACCGCCGCCTGTGACGACTCCTTGATCGTGTCGGCCACCGCGAAGAGCGCGAGCACGGCCTTGTCCGAGGCCAGCAGCGTGACGGTGCGGCCGGCTTCCTCGTGGCGCTTGAGCTCGGCTTCGAGCGACGGGGTGCAAAGGCCGCGCTCCTCGATCAGCCGGTGGTTGCCCAGCACGTAGACCTGCCCCGCGTGCGCGGCCTGCACGCCGCGGCCGGGCAGCGCGGTGAAGTCGGCGACTTCGCCGCGCTCGCTCTTCAGCCCCTCGGCGATGGCCTTCGACACGGGGTGGTCGGAGCGGCCCGCGATGCTGGCGGCCACGGCGAACACCGCCGCCTCGTTCCCCGAGGAATCACCGATCAGCGACGACTCCACCAGCTTCGGCTTGCCTTCGGTGATGGTGCCCGTCTTGTCGAGCGCGACCGCCTTGAGCTTGCGCGCTTCTTCGAGGTACGTGCCGCCCTTGATGAGAATGCCGCGCCGCGCGGCCGAGGCCAGCGCGCTCACCACCGTCACCGGCGTGGAGATGACCAGCGCGCACGGGCAGGCAATGACCAGCAGCACCAGCGCCTTGTAGATGGCCTGCAGCCAGGTCCAGTCCATGAAGAAGGGCGTGAACATCGCGATGGCCAGCGCCAGCACGAAGACGGTGGGCGTGTAGATGGCGGCGAACCGGTCGACGAAGCGCTGCGTGGGCGCGCGCGAGCCCTGAGCTTCCTCGACCGCGTGGATGATGCGCGCGAGCGTGGTGTTGGCAGCGATGGCCGTCACGCGGAACTCCAGCGCGGCGGTCTGGTTGATGGTGCCGGCGAACACCTGGTCGCCGATGGTCTTGTCGACCGGAATGCTCTCGCCGGTGACCGGCGCCTGATCGATCGCGCTGGTGCCCTCGGTGACGATGCCGTCCAGCGGCACGCGCCCGCCGGGGCGGATGCGCGCGATGGCGCCCAGCGCCACCTCGCCGGCCATCACGGTGCGCCAGCTGCCGTCGGCCTGCTTCACTTCGGCCTGCTCGGGCGCGAGCGCGAGCAGGCTCTGGATGGCGTTGCGCGCGCGGTCCACGGCGCGGGCCTCGATGAGTTCGGCAATGGCGTAGAGCGCCATCACCATCGCGGCCTCTGGCCACTGGCCGATGATGAATGCGCCAGTGACGGCCACCGCCATCAGGGCGTTGATGTTCAGGCGTCCGCGCACCAGCGCCGCGAAGCCCTTCTTGTAGGTGTCGAGGCCCGCGAGGCCGATGGCGCCGAGCGCCAGCGCCATCTCGAACACCATGAAGCCCCGGCCCTCCAGCCCCATGAACGAGACCGACTCGGCCGCGATCGCCAGCACCAGTGCCGCCACCAGCCGCGCGAGCCCCGCGCTCATGCCGGCGATCTTCGCGGGCGCTGCAGGCGCTGCCTGCGCGCCCGTGGCATTCAGCGGCTCGGGCTTGAAGCCCGCCTTGCGGATGGCGGCCAGCGCCTCGGGCAGCGCGCCGTCGTCGGTTGTGATGGCCATGGTGCGCTCGCCGAGGCGGAATCGCAGTGCCTTGACGCCGGCGATGGGCTCCAGCGCGCGGCGGATTTCGGACTCCTCCACCGCGCAGTCCATGGTGGGAATGCGAAAGAGCAAGGCGCCGGTGGGCACGTCGCTCACGTCGGGCGCCAGCGGAATCGGGCCGTGGCTGGCGGTGCTGCTGCAGCCGCAGCAGGCGTCGGCAGGCTTGGGCTGCGGATGCTCGTGGCCATGTCCATGGCCGTGATCGTGGCCGTGCCCCTCCTCTTGTGCATGCGAATGAGAGTGCGCGCGCGGCACGGGCGGGTTCAGGGCGTTCTGGTTCGTCATGGAATCGATTGGAAACCCTGAAGCAGGTGTAGAGTCAACCGTTCATGTCCACTCGTCCATTTGCCGCATCATGAAAATCGGAGAACTGGCCAAGGCCGCGAACACGCCTGTCGAAACCATCCGGTACTACGAGCGCGAGCAACTGCTGCCCGAGCCGGCGCGCACCGACGGCAACTACCGCATCTACGACGAAGACCACGCCCAGCGCCTGGGTTTCATCCGCCGCTGCCGCTCGCTGGACATGACGCTCGACGAGATCCGCAGCCTGCTCAAATTCCGCGACGCGCCGCAGGAAGACTGCGGCGAGGTCAACCAGCTGCTGGACGACCACATCGGCCATGTGGCCGCGCGCATCGCCGAGCTGAAGACGCTGGAGAAGCAGCTGAAGGCGCTGCGCCAGCAATGCTGTGGCCCCGAGTCGGCGAACGCCTGCGGCATCCTGCAGGAGCTGGACACCACCGCACTGGCGCCCGAGACTTTCGGCCAGCATGCGGGCCATGTGCATGGCGCGCTTCACGCGCCGGCCAAGCGGGGCGGCTGACCGACGGGCCGGCCGCTACTTGCCGATGAGCTGCGTGAGCTTGTCGGCCTCGAAGCTCTCGTCGCGCGCCGCGTCGCCAGGCACGCAGTCCTTGCTGCCCGGCTGCGCCGAGAGCTTCTCGATGGCCTGCCACAGCAGCGCGATCTGGTGCTCCTGGCCCGATGCGTTGTCGATCAGGCCGCGCAGCGCCTGGCTCAGCGGGTCGTCGTTCTGGGTCACGCCGTAGGCCGAGAAGCCCATGCGCGAGGCGGTTTCCTCGCGCCGCGCGGCGGCTTCGGCCTCGATGATGCGCGCCGGGTTGCCCACCGCCGTGGCGCCCGCAGGCACTGGCTTGGTGACGACCGCGTTCGAGCCCACCTTGGCGCCGTCGCCCACCACGAAGCCGCCGAGCACCTTGGCGCCCGCGCCGACCACCACGTTGCGCCCCAGCGTCGGATGCCGCTTGGTGCCCTTGTAGAGCGAGGTGCCGCCCAGCGTGACGCCCTGGTAGATGGTGCAGCCGTCGCCGATCTCGGCCGTCTCGCCGACGACGACGCCCATGGCGTGGTCGAAGAACACGCGCTCGCCGATCTTGGCCGCGGGGTGGATCTCGATGCCGGTGAGCCAGCGCGACCAGTGCGCGATGAAGCGCGCGGGCCACTTGAAGCCATGGGTCCAACAGGCGTGCGCCCAGCGATGCAGCACCACGGCATGGAAGCCGGGATAGACCGTGATCACTTCCCAGGCGCTTCGGGCGGCCGGGTCGCGTTCGAGGATGCACCGGATGTCGGCGCGCAGTCTGGAGAACATCGCTGCCTTCTGCCTTCTGTCTGTTGTCGTTATATCGATAGGGGCCGCGCAGTCTAAGGCCGGGGGTCTTCGCGTACGGGCGATGGGGTTTTAGTCTTTCCCGGAGGCATTGCCGCCCTTTTCGCCCCTGGGCGGCCGGGTCGCGTCGCTCATCGCCTTGGCGATGCCGCGCAGGATGTGGATCTCCTCCGGCGTGGGCTGGGCGCGGTTGAAGAGCTGCTGCAGCCTCGGCATGAGCTTCTTGGGCGCCTCGGGGTCGAGGAAGCCGATTTCCACCAGCGAACGCTCCCAGTGGTCGAGCATTCCTGCAACCGCCTGCGCATCGGCCGCCTGCACCGGATTCGTGGCCTCCCGCACCTCGTAGCCGCCCAGCGCCAGCCGCCATTCGTAGGCGACCACCTGGATGGCCGCGCCCAGGTTGAGCGAGCCGAATTTCGGGTCGGTTGGAATGCTCAGGGCCACATTGCAGCGGTAGACGTCCTCGTTGCGCATGCCGAAACGCTCGGAGCCGAAGAGGAAGGCAACGTGCTGATCGCCCTGCTTGGCGAGCGGCTCCAGGTGTTCGCGGGGCGTGCGCGTGGGCGGGCCGAAGTCGCGCGGGATCATGGCGGTGGCGCACAGGTGGGTCACGCCGTCGAGGGCCTCGTCGAGCGTCTCGACGATGCGGGCGTTGGTCAGGACGTCGAGCGCGCCGCTCGCGCGCTGGATGGTTTCCTCGCGCCGCAGCACGTTGGCCCAGCGAGGAGCCACCAGCACCAGGTCGGAAAATCCCATGGTTTTCATGGCGCGGGCGGCGGCGCCCACGTTGCCGGCGTGGCTGGTCTGGATCAGGATGAAACGGGTGCGCATGGAGGGTTGGCGGACACTAACGGGCGGAGCCGGTAAAATCCCCCGATTCTCGCCGCCCGCATCGCCGGGTCGTCTCCGTGGGCCTTCCCCACCGTTCTTCCCACAATCCAATGTCGTCCCCCAACCTGCATCCCATGCTCAACGTGGCCGTCAAGGCCGCACGCGCCGCTGGCGCCATCATCAATCGCGCCGCCCTCGACGTCGAAGCCGTGCGCATTTCCCAGAAGCAGGTCAACGACTTCGTCACCGAAGTCGACCACGCCAGCGAGCAAGCGATCATCGAGACGCTGCTCGGCGCGTATCCGGGGCACGGCATCCTCGCGGAAGAATCCGGCAGCCAGTACGGCGCCAAGGACTCCGACTACGTCTGGATCATCGATCCGCTGGACGGCACCACCAACTTCATCCACGGCTTCCCGGTGTACTGCGTGTCCATCGCGCTGTCGGTGCGCGGCAAGATCGAGCAGGCCGTGGTCTACGACCCCACCCGCAACGACCTGTTCACCGCCACCAAGGGCCGCGGCGCCTACATGAACGAGCGCCGCATCCGCGTCTCGAAGCGCACCCGGCTCAACGAGTGCCTGATCTCCACCGGCTTCCCCTTCCGCACCGGCGACAACTTCAAGCAGTACCTGGCCATCATGGCGGACATGATGCCCCGCGCCGCCGGCCTGCGCCGCCCCGGCGCCGCCGCGCTCGACCTCGCCTACGTGGCGGCCGGCTTCACCGACGCCTTCTTCGAGACCGGCCTTAACCCGTGGGACGTGGCAGCGGGCTCGCTGCTGGTCACCGAGGCCGGCGGCCTGATCGGCAACTTCACGGGCGAGCCCGAGTTCCTCGACCAGCGCGAATGCCTGGCCGGCGCCCCGCGCGTGTACGGCCAGCTGGTGCCGCTGCTCGCCAAGTACTCCAAGTTCGCCAACGTGGACGACAAGCTGCGCGCCAGCGACCGCGTGCGCGCCGTGTCGGCCTCCGCCAAGGCCAGCGCCGGCAATGCCGACGACTCGACCGACCTCTACGCCCGCAGCACGGTGGTGGGCTTTGCCGACGAGGCCGCCGATGCCGAGGCACCGGCCGCCCCGGTGGCGCCGCCCGCGCCCCGCAAGCTCACGCGCGTGCGCCGCGAAGCGCCCGCCAACGGCGCTCCCTCCGGGGGCAACGCTTCCGCCAAGTGACGATGCTGGGGCCCAGCAACGCCGCGCCCCGGGTCCGTGCAGCTCTGCGCATCGCGCTGAGCCACTACGTCGCGAGCGGGCTCACCGTCGCGCTGGGCCTGCTCTTCATCTCCGGCGGGGTCCATCTCTGGCTGGGCACCCTCGCGGCCTCGGCCGCCGCCACCGGCGTGATCGTCACCGCGCCGCCCGACCTGCCCGGCCCGCGCCGCGGCAAGTTCCTGCAGATGCTGCCGGCGCCCCTCATCGGGCTGCCGCTCTTCTTCGCGGTGCAGATGCTGCACAGCGCCCCCATCCGCCTCGGGCTGCTGCTGGTGCCCGCCACCTTCATGGCCTTCCTGGCCATGGCCTGGGGCAAGCGCGGCATTCCGATCGCCATCGCAGTGATGTTCTCGATGGTGTTCTCCATGGCCACCCAGCCGCCCCCCGACATGGCGGACGTCATCAAGCGCACCTGGCACTTCGGCCTCGGCGCGGGCCTGTACGTGGTGTGGGCCACGCTCGCCAACCTGGCGCTCAACGGGCGCTTTCGCACCCAGTCGGTGGCCGACGTGCTGTATTCGCTGGCCGCGCTCATGCGCACCGAGGCCAGCCAGTTCCTTCCGCAGGACGAAACCCGCGACGTGCGCGACACCCCCGCGCCCCTGCTGGGCCAGCTGCTGCGCGAACAGGCCGCGCTGGCCGACCAGCTGCAGGCCACCCGCGACATCGTGCTCGAATCGCCGCGCACCCCGCGCCGCCAGCGACTGGCCGCCATGCTGGTGATCGTGCTCGAGATGCGCGACCAGCTCCTGGCCAGCGAGCTCGACCTCGACACCCTGCGCGCCCACCCGGCGCATGCCGAGGCACTCATCGAGATGCGCCGCGTGCTCGAGGAGCTCGCCGACGAAACCGTCGCGCTGGCCGACGCCCTGCTCTTCGGCCGCCACCCCGACGCCGTGGCCGACCGCCGCCCGCGCCTGGCCGCCATCCACGTCTCGGCCGACGACAGCACCGACAGCGGAGGCCACATCGGCCCCACTGCCGCCATGCTCGCGCGCGGACTGGCCAGCCGCATCGGCCACATCAATGACGAGGTGCTGCGCCTGTCGGCCATGGCGCGCGGCGACGCCGAGCCCAACCTGGCCGTGGTGCGCGCCAACTGGCAGCTCTTCGTGAGCCCCACCGACTGGTCGCTGCGCCCCTTCTTCACGCTGTGGAGCTGGGACCAGCCGCCGCTGCGCCACGCCATCCGCGCCGCGCTGGCCATCGCGGCCGGCTACGCCATCGCGGTGTCGATGCCCTGGGGCTCGCACGACTACTGGATCCTGCTGACCATCGTGGTCGTGCTGCGCGGCAGCCTCTCGCAGACGCTGGAGCGCCGCAACGCCCGCGTGGCCGGCACTCTGCTGGGCTGCGTGCTGGCGGTGGGGCTGCTGTCGGCGCACCCGTCGGCGCTGATGCTGCTGGTCAGCGTCACGGTGGCACAGGCCATCGCGCACAGCTTCGCGGTGCGGCGCTACCTCATCACCGCGGTGGCGGCCACAGTGCTCGGCCTCGTGCAGGCCCACATGCTGAACGTGGGCATCGCGCCGATCTTCGCGCTCTTCGAACGCATCGCCGACACGCTCATCGGCGCCGCGATCGCCTGGGCCTTCTGCTACGTGCTGCCCTCGTGGGAGCGCACGCAGATTCCGGCGCTGGTCTCGCGCGTGCTCACCGCGCAGGCCCGCCATGCGCGGCTCGCGCTCGGCCTGGGCCAGCTCAAGGCCATCGACAGCAGCCCCGAGCTCGAATGGCGCCTCGCGCGCCGCGAGGCCTACGACAGCCTCTCGGCGCTGGTGCAGGCCACGCAGCGCTCGCTTTCCGAGCCGCGCGCCGTGCAGCCGCCGCTGGAGCCGCTCGAGCACCTGCAGGCCCACAGCTACCAGCTCCTGGCGCAGCTCAGCGCGGTGAAGTCGATGCTCGTGCTGCGCCGCGACCGCCTCACGCCCGCCGAGGTCGAGGGGCCCATCAGCCGCACCGCACAACGCATCGAGGCCGCCATCGGAACCATTCCGACCACCGGCCCCTCCCACCCCGAGAGTTCCGGATCGACCGCCGTCGGCGGCCCGATTCCCCTGCCCGACCCGTTCGACAACGACATCAGCCCCTGGCTGCTTCGCCGGCTCGATCTGGCCACGGCACTCGCCACGCAGCTGCGCGACGACGCGGCGCGCATTCTTCAACCTCTGAACGAGACAACAGCACAAGCGAAGACGACCCCCGCCTGATGACCAAAGAGATACTCGCCCATCCCTGG
Organism: Variovorax sp. TLI9-5A; assembly: GCF_056867935.1. Classification (NCBI taxonomy): domain Bacteria; kingdom Pseudomonadati; phylum Pseudomonadota; class Betaproteobacteria; order Burkholderiales; family Comamonadaceae; genus Variovorax; species Variovorax sp. TLI9-5A. The sequence goes on from NZ_CP200310.1 coordinate 4,595,017, forward strand.
TTCGGCACCTGGATTGCCGCACTGATCGCAGTTCCCCTCTCTCTTCTCGCCCACCGCATCGTCGGCATGGTGCTCAGGCGGATCACCCGCCCCGCGCCCGCCATCCATGCGATGGTGGTCAACTGCAGGGCTCCCGCCCGGCTCGTGTTCCCGCTGGTGGCGCTCACCATGGTGTGGCAGGGCGCGCCGGACGACCTGCGCTTCATCGGCAACGTGCGCCATTTCACCGGCCTGCTGCTCATTGCAGCCGCCACATGGCTCGCGGTGAAGGCCATCAGCGGTTTCGCCGACGGCGTGCTGGCGCAGAACCCCTCCGACGTCGCCGACAACCTGCAGGCGCGCCGGGTGCTCACGCAAACCCGCGTGCTGGCGCGCACCGCCATGTCGGTGGTCATCGTGGCCGGCGGCGCGATGATGCTCATGACCTTCCCCGGCGCGCGCCAGGTGGGCGCGAGCCTGCTGGCCTCGGCCGGCGTGATCGGCATCGTGGCCGGTCTGGCGGCCAAGCCCGTGTTCAGCAACCTCATCGCCGGGCTGCAGATCGCGCTGGCGCAGCCCATCCGCATCGACGACGTGCTGGTGGTCGAGGGCGAATGGGGCCGCGTCGAGGAAATCACCGGCACCTTCGTGGTCGTGAAGATCTGGGACGAGCGCCGGCTGATCCTGCCGCTGACCTACTTCATCGAGAAGCCATTCCAGAACTGGACGCGGCATTCGTCGCAGCTGCTGGGCGCGGTGTTCGTCTACGTGGACTACGGCATGCCGCTCGCCCCGCTGCGCGAGGAGGCCGAGCGCATCGTGAAGGCCGCGCCCGAGTGGGACGGCCGCTTCTTCAACCTGCGCGTGACCGACGCCACCGAGCGCACCATGCAGATCCGCGTGCTGTGCACGGCCGCCACCTCGGGCCTGGCCTTCGACCTGCGCTGCAGCGTGCGCGAGGGCCTCATCGACTTCATGCAGCGCGAGTACCCGCAGTTCCTGCCGAAGATGCGCATCTCGGCCGACGGGCTGCCCGAGCGCGAACAGCCGCTGCAACAAGGCCAGGCCCCGGCCTGATCATGTCTTGAAGCCCGAGCCGGCCCCAGCCCCCGAACGCAAGTCCGCGCTCACGCGAGCGCTGCTCCATGCCTTCGCGGTGCTGTGCCTGGTGCTGGGCCTCATCGGCGTGATCGTGCCCGGCATGCCGACCACGGTGTTCATCCTGATGGCGGCATGGGCCGCCGCCCGCAGTTCGCCGCGGCTGCACGCGTGGCTGCTGAACCATCGCCTCTTCGGCCCGCTGCTGCACAACTGGGCCAACGGCCGCACAGTGAGCCGCCGCGCCAAGTGGAGCGCGACCGTGACGATGGCGGCTTGCGCGGTGATTGTGTCTTTCACCGCGCACCGCGCGTGGCTGGCCGCGCTGGCCATCGGGTGCATGGCCTGCGTGCTGGCCTGGCTGTGGTCGCGGCCGCTGCCTCCGGCGCCTTAGCGTCCAGTCTGCTCCTGCGCCCTCGGCGCCGCCACGGCCCGCGCCGAAATCGACTCCGACATCACGATCGAGGTGCGCGTCTCGCCCAGGTGGTTGATGCTGCTCACGAAGGCTTCGAGATGCCCGATGTCGCGCGCGACCACCTTCAGCACGTACGAGTCCTGCCCCGTGACGTGGAAGCACTCGAGCACCTCGTTCCTTCCGTCCAGCAGCTTCAGCAGCCGCGCCTTGTCGGGCTGCGGCGTGGTGATGCCGACGAGCGCCATCACCCCGTAGCCCACCTTGCGCGGCGGCACCACCGCCCGGTAGCCGGCCAGCACGCCGGCTTCTTCCAGCCGCTTCACGCGCTCCGAGGTCGATGGCACCGACAGGCCGACCTGCCGCGCCAGCGCCGTGAGCGAAGTGCGCGCATCGGCCTGCAGCACTTCGAGGATCTGCCAGTTCTTGCTGTCGATTTCCATGGATTTCAGGCTTCGGCGGTCGATTCGTCTTGAATTTCAGGCAGGAAGCGCATTCCGCCTGAGCTTCGCCATTCTCTTCAGGCGAAGCGGTAAAGACAATTTACCGCATGGACTCCACCCTCTTCCTCAAGGCCCTCGTCATCGGCCTCTCCATCGCAGCACCCGTCGGCCCCATCGGCCTTTTGTGCATCCAGCGCACCCTCGCGCACGGCCGCGCCATCGGCTTTCTCAGCGGGCTCGGCGCCGCGCTGGCCGACGCCTGCTACGGTGCCATCGGCGCGCTCGGCGTGTCGGCCGTCATCGCGTCGATGGTGGCTGCACGCGTGCCGCTGGCGCTGGGCGGCGCGGCCTTCCTGGCGTGGATGGGCGTGCAGTTGCTTCGCGCGCCGGTGGCAACCGAGGCCCGGCACGCGGCAGACGCGACCACGCCGCTGAAGGCCACGCTCTCGGTCTTCTTCCTAACGCTGGCGAACCCGATGACGATCCTGTCCTTCGTCGCGGTGTTCGCTTCCATTTCGACGGGCCACGTTGCAGGCGGCAGCCAGGGCGCGACGATGGTGCTCGGCGTGTTCCTCGGTTCCGCGCTGTGGTGGCTGGGGCTCTCGACGATGGTCTCGTCGGTGCGGCACAAGCTCAGCGCGAAGACCATGCAGTCGATCAACCGGCTGTCGGGCGCGATCCTGCTGGCCTTCGCGGTCTATCAGCTGTCGACGCTGCTGCCGCGCTGAGCCGTTGTCGTGGGCTTTCGCCGCATCGGCGGAAGCTCCAGGTTCGTGAACGCGCGCAGCATCCATTCGACGGGCCCATAGACAAATCGGCCCAGCCACCAGCGGCTCAGCACCAGCTGCGCCGCGAAGATCGCGAAGGCGATGCCGGTGGCGGCCAGCGGCCCCATGGTGCCGATCCAGCGCAACCCGTAGGCCAGGAAGAGCCATGCGCACACCAGCGACTGCATCAGGTAGTTGGTCAGCGCCATGCGGCCTGCCGGTGCGAGCATGCCTTCGAGCACACGGCCGTGCGGCGACAGCATCAGCAGCACAAGGCCGGCCGCATAGGCCGCCGTGAGGAATGGCGCAGTGAGCAGCGTGGCGGCGAGCCCGTAGAGTTCGCGGACCGCGCTGTCCAGCCGGATCGACGGAAAGGCGTACACAGCCGCCCCCGGCAGCCCGATGACCAGCCCCCAGCGCAGCAGACGCCAGAACAGCGGCCGGTACGCCTCGGCATTCGCGAACAGTTCCCGACGCCCTGCGATGAAGCCTGCGAAGAACATCGCGAGTGCGGTCGGCGCCTGCACCAGCCCGGTGATCCACCAGATCTGCGAGAGCTCGCGCAGGTGCTGCACGATCACCGTGGCCGGCGTTCCGCGATACGCGACCAGCGCGGCAACGGCATCCGCATGCGCCATGCGCGTGTCGTTCGACACGCCCGCCTTCACCAGCAGATAGCCGATGCCCGCCCACAGCAGCGAGGTAGCCAGCACCAGGAACACCGCCGCACGCGCCATGAACACGTCGCTGCGCCGCCGCAGCAAAAGCAGCACCGCGCCCAGCACCGCATAAGTGGTGAGGATGTCGCCGTGATACAGCAGCACGCCATGCAGCAGCCCCAGCACCCACAGCCCCACAAGCCGCCGCCGCATGCGTGGCGCGAAAGACTTTCCGCTGCGTTCCGCCGACTGCATCTGCAGCGTGAAGCTGTAGCCGAAGAGAAAGGAGAACAGCAGGTAGAACTTGGTCTCGAACACCAGCGTGCGCACCAGCAGCGCCGCGCGTTCGAGCACCGACTGCGCCATCGGGTCGGGAATGCCCGCGCCGTAGTAGGTCGAGGAAAAGCTCGCGATGTTGACGACGAGGATGCCCAGCAGCGCGAAGCCGCGCAGGGCGTCGACCAGCGACTGGCGCTCGCCGGGGGCTGCCTTTTCGCCGCCGCTCATGCCGGCGCCCCCTCGGGCGCGCGGGGCCTCGCCGCGACGATCTCGCGGATGGTCTCTATCAGCAGCCGCGCGCCCTCGCCCGGCGCGTCGCCGCGCCGCACGGTGAGCCCCACCGGTCCCTCGGTGCTCGACGTGTCGATGGCCAGCCGCTTCAGCTCGCCCTGGGCGATGAGCCCTTCCACGGCGCCCTGCGGCGCGAACCACACCGCATCGCAGCGCTGCAGCAGCCCCAGCACGAAGCTCGTGTCCGTCGCCTCCACCAGCCGGCCGGGCAGCACCATGCCCTGCGCGATGAGGAATGCATCGGCCGTGTGCCGGATCAGCGTGCCCGACACCGGCAGCACCAGCGGATGGCCCGCCAGCGCGTCGAGCGGCGGCTTGCGGCGCGTCGCCAGCGGGTGCCCGGGCCGCGCGACCAGCAGCAGCGGCTCGCTGTAGAGCTGCTCGAAAGCCAGGTCGGCCATGGCCGAGGCCTGCGCGAGGCGGCCGAGCACGAGGTCGATTTCGCCCTGGCGCAGCTGCGTCATGAGCTGCGCATTGGTGCCGCTGACCACCCGCACCCGCAGCGCCGGCTGCGACAGGTGCAGCGAGGCCACGGCCTCGGGCAGCAGGTTGGCCACCATGTTCGGCAGCGCGCCGACTGCCACGCGGAGCTGGTCGGCCTCGGGCTGGTCCATGGCCAGGCCCAGGCCCTCGCGCAGGCCGCGCAGCGCCGAGACGGCATGGCGCACCAGCACCTCGGCGGCGGGAGTGAGCTCCACGCCGCGTCGGCGGCGCAGCAGCAGCTGGCGGCCGACGATCTCCTCCAGCTCGGCGACCGTCTTGGACACCGCCGGCTGCGTGAGCGACAGCGCCTTGGCCGCGCGCACCAGGTTGCGCTCCTGCGCCACCATCACAAGGCACTGCAGGTGGCGCATCTTCAGGCGCCCAAAGTTCATGGCTGACACGGTGTTTCCTTGGGAGATTGGCCGCTTCAATATAACCAGCCGGAATAGCTGGCAGAAGAGCTTTCAGTTGTGCCGCCCCCGCCGCGCACCTAGAGTTGCCCTGGATAACGGAGACAAGACGACATGACCACCGGTTCGCCCAGCAACACCTTTCGCGGCACGCGCCGCCGCCTCGCCACTGCCCTTGCGGCCTGCGCAGCCCTCGCCTTCGGGGCCACCGCCACCACGCAGGCCCTTGCCGCCGACGCGCCCTACCCCACCAAGGCGGTGCGGCTGCTCGTCAACTTTCCGGCGGGCGGGCCCATCGATATCCTCGCCCGCGCGCTGGCCGACGCGCTGCAGAAGGACCTGAAGCAGCCCTTCATCGTCGACAACCGCCCCGGCGCGGGCGGCAACATCGGCGCCGACCTGGTCGCCAAGAGCCCGGCCGACGGCTACACCGTGCTGCTGGGCATCGACAGCACCTTCACCATCAACCCGCACCTGTACGCCTCGATGCCCTTCGCGGCCAAGGACCTCAAGCCGCTGATGATCTTCAGCTCCTCGGGCCTGGCCTTCGGCGTGGCGCAGGGCGTGAAGGCGAAGACGCTGCCCGAGTTCATCACCCAGGCCAAGGCCGAGCCCGCCACCTTCAGCTCGGCCGGCAACGGCAGCCCGGGCCACATCGCCGCCGAGATCTTCGCCAGCGACACGGGCGCGAAGATCACCCACGTGCCCTACAAGGGCAACGCGCCCGCCGTGCTGGCGCTGATGGGCGACGAGGTGCAGGCCGGCATCCTCGCCACGCCGGGCCTGCTGCCGCAGGTGCAGGCGGGCAAGCTGCGTGCCCTGGCCGTGACCGGCAAGCAACGCTCGCCGCTGCTGCCCCAGGTGCCCACCGTGGGCGAGCTGGGCTTGAAGGGCCTGGAATTCGAAGTGCTCTACGTCTCGATGCTGCCCGCCGGCACTCCCGAGCCTGTGGCGCAAACGCTGCGTGCCTCGCTGCAAAAGGCGATGGCGCTGCCCGAGATCAAGGCTCGCATCGCCTCGCTCGACATGGTGCCGCTGGGAGAAACCGGCACCGCTGCCAGCGAGCACCTGGCCGCCAGCCAGGCGCGCTACGGCCGCATCGTGAAGGCCACCGGCATGAAGGTCGACTGACCGGGCAGATGAAAGGAAAGAGCAGCAGGAAGGGTAAGTCCGGTAAATGGTTGATTTGATCAATCGAGCGCGGCCTCTTCAGAATCGTCCGCAACTGCGGATCCCGCGGCCATACTCGATTGCCATCGATAGCCATCGCCTGAACGACGAAGACAAGGACCTGCCCACCATGCTGCCGACCCGATCCCTCTCCATCACCCGACGCCTTGCCGGCATGCTGGCCATTGCCGGCATTGCAACGGCTTTCGCCACCAGCGCGGCGGCCGCCGAGGTCAAGTTCGACACGCCCCTGCGCATCGTCGTCGGCTACGCCCCCGGCGGCGCCACCGACCGCGTGGCGCGCATCGTGGGCGACAAGCTCACCTCCCGCCTGGGCGTGCCCGTGGTGGTCGACAACAAGCCCGGCGCGGGCGGCCGCCTCGCGGCGCAGCAGGTGAAGACCACGCCCGCCAGCCAGAACGTGCTGATGCTCGCCAACCCCGCCGTGATGATCGTGGCGCCGCTGGTCTTCAAGGACAACAACTACGACCCCGACCGCGACTTCGTGCCCGTGTCGTACGTCAACGACTACAACTTCGCGCTCGCCGTGTCGCCCACCCTGCCCGTGCGCGAGCTGAACCACCTGCTGGCCTGGATGCGCGCCAACCCCAACCAGGCCAACGTGGGCGTGCCGGCCACCGGCAGCCTGCCGCACTTCTTCGGCCTCATGGTCGGCGAGAAGGCCAAGGTGCAGACCCAGGTGATCGGCTACCGCGGCTCGGCCCCGCTGCTGAACGACCTGGTCGGCGGGCAAGTGCCCATCGCGGTGGACACCGAAGACGTGGTCTTGCCGCAGCACACCGCCGGCAAGGTCCGCATCCTCGCCATTTCGGGCACCAAGCGCTCGCCCTTCGTGCCCGACGTGCCCACCTTCAAGGAAGCCGGCCTCGACCTCGCCGCCACCGGCTGGAACACCTTCTTCGCCCCGGCCACCATGCCGAAGGAAAAGGTCGAGCGCCTCGCCACCGTGATCCGCGAAGTCATGCAGGACCCGGACACCCAGCGCAAGTTCAAGGACTCGGGCATGACGCCCGTGGTGAGCACCCAGGCGCAGACCGCCGCGATGCTCAAGGCCTACCGCACCCAGTGGGCGCCCGTCGTCCAGAAATCGGGCTACCAGCCCTGACCCCCTACGAGCAATAAATAAAGAACCAAGCGAGAGAGCCCAAGAGAGAGACATGGCAAGACCCAACATCATCTTCATCGTCGCCGACGACCTCGGCTATGCCGACCTCGGCTGCTACGGCGGCCGCGACGCTGCGTTCGGCCCCGTTTCGCCCGTGCTCGACGGCCTGGCCGCCAACGGCCTGAAGCTCACGCAGGGCTACTCGAACTCGCCCGTGTGCTCGCCCACGCGCTTCGGCATGATCACCGGCCGCTACCAGTACCGCCTGCGCGGCGCGGCCGAGGAGCCCATCAACAGCCGCAGCCGTGGCAGCACCACCCTGGGCCTGCCCACCGACCACCCCACCCTGCCCTCGCTGCTGAAGGCCAGCGGCTACCAGACCGCCCTCATCGGCAAATGGCACCTGGGCTACCCGCCCACCTTCGGCCCGCTGCGCTCGGGGTACGACGAGTTCTTCGGCCCCATGTCGGGCGGCGTCGACTACTTCACCCACTGCGACTCCACCGGCCGCCACGACCTGTGGTTCGGCGAGGAAGACAAGCAGGAAGACGGCTACCTCACCGACATCCTCTCGAAGCGCGCCGTCGACTACGTCGAGCGCATGTCAGAGCTTCAGAAGAAAGAGGACGACGCCCCCTTCTTCCTGAGCCTGCACTACACCGCCCCCCACTGGCCCTGGGAAACCCGCGACGACGCGGCCAAGGCGCCGAACATCAAGGACAACCTGTTCGACCTGGCCGGCGGCAACATCAACGTGTACCGCCGCATGATCCATCACATGGACGAAGGCATCGGCTGGATCATGGACTCGCTGAAGAAGCACGGCATGGCCGACAACACCCTGGTCGTGTTCACCAGCGACAACGGCGGCGAACGCTTCTCCGACAACTGGCCGTTGGTCGGCGGCAAGATGGACCTGACCGAAGGCGGCATCCGCGTGCCATGGATCGCCCACTGGCCCGCAGTGATCGCCAAGGGCGGCGAGAGCACCCAGCTGTGCATGACCATGGACTGGTCGGCCACCATGCTCGACGCAGCCGGCGTGGCCGCGCACCCCGACTACCCGCTGGACGGCGTCTCGCTGATGCCCGTGCTCAAGGACGCATCGAAGAGCTTCCGCCGCCCGCTGCACTGGCGCATGAACCATCGCGGGCAAGAGGCCCTGCGCGACGGCGACTGGAAGTACCTGAAGGTCGATGGCAACGAGTACCTGTTCAACATCCCCGGGGACGAACGCGAGCGTGCGAACCTGGCGAAGAAGGAGCCGGAGAGGCTGGCTGCGATGCGGGCGGATTGGCAGGCCTGGAATGCGACCATGCCGGCGATTCCGGAGGATGCGACTGTGAGTCTGGGGTACTCGGTCAAGGACATGCCGCAGAGGTAAGCAATCGGCGACGGCAGGGCTCCCTGCCGTCATGCCCTTCGCTCATTCAGTGACGCTGCGCAGCGTCACTGCTACGGCAGCGGAACACTGCCGGGTGGCTGAAGCGGATAAGACGCCAGCACCTCGTGCCACACCGGCCGCGTCTTCAGCCACGAGCGCACGAACAGAAACTCGCGCACCGGCCACCGAACCGGCGGCATGGCCGGCGCCGCAGCCCCCGATGCCTTGCGGGCGATGGTGATGTGCGGCGCCCAGTCGTCATGCCGGCCCGACAGCCACGGCGCGAGCTGACGCACCACGGCTTGCTGCAACCGGTCGAGCGCGGAGTGCGGCTGCGGGCGCACGATGGCGATGCCGTTGTGGGCCCAGACGCCGGACCAGTCCAGCAGCAGATCGAAGCCCTCTTCCATGCGCAGCTCGCCCAATGCCTGCCGGATGCCTTCGACGGCGGCATCGCCCTGCGGCGAGATGTGGCACAGCGTCATGTGCAACCGGTTCGGCTTCGGGAGACTCGGCTTGGGCTGCGTGCGCCAGACCCACTGCGCACGATGCTCGGCGATGGCTGCCTGCACCGCCTCGTCGGGCTTGAGCCAGGCGTAGAGCATGGGCATTTCCAGGCGCGCGCGGCGCACGGCATCGGCGGGGGTGAAGGGGTCGATGTCCATGGTGGGGGTCATTGGATACTAGGTGGCAGCGCCGTGCTTGCCCGCCCTGCATTCGACACGAGTCGAATGCACCATCGTCAACTCTTATACAGCACCAGCGCCAGAGTTGCGACGGCTCCCGGCACGGCCATTACTTTCAGAAAGCCATGCGCAACGGCGATAGAACACACCTAATGCGGACGACAACGAGTGCCTATTCAACATCCCCGGCGACGGGCGCGAGCGAGCGCATCTGGCGAAGAAGAAGCTGAGGAGGCTGGCTACGATGCGGGCGTATTGGACAATTTGGATTCGACTATGCCGGCTACTCCGAAGGACATGACTCTGAGTTTGGGACTCGATAAAGGTATGTCGAAGACGTAAGAACCACGTCCGAGCTACGCACCGTTCGAGAGAGACTGGACACGCGTTACCCGAAGGTCACTCTGCCACCATTAGATCAGCCGTGCCTGCAGCCAACACTTCGGCCTGTGCAGCTGCAAGCCGCTCCTGATAGAAGTTTTCCACCGACATTGGAGCATCATCAAGATACCCACTCTGCTCTGCTTTAATCACTAGCGCCTGATATAAAAGCTTCACAGAGCTCAACATGAACTCAGTCTCAGGGTAAATGCGAGCGCCTACGTCATCAAGATGGGCGACATGCTTGTCGCGATAGGCCTTAACTACTTTTAAGCTTTTCTTGAACTGCTCTGGCGTCGTTGCTAGGCCTTCAAAAAGATCTTGCCGAAAACTTGGAAGGAGACATCGCTTCCAGTGATGTTTTCCGTCGCGCTCGGCAAATAGCTTGCACCATTCGAGGACAGCAATGTCGAGGAAGTTGCCGTTCGCACGCACCCAAAAGTCCCGCCCTATTCGTAGATTCTTCGGCTCCTCTTGTGTCCATCCGGCCCTGTAGCCAGCAATGTTTCCGATGCAATACAAGCAGAGAAGCGCTGTCCGTCGGGCACATTTTTGCTCTTGCATTTCATCTCCTACATATAGTTTTCACAACACCGTCCATCTCTCGCCCCGCAACTACGTCGATAGGGTTGAATCGACTATCGTGCGATAGACATCCGCGAAGTACGACGGATAGGCAGCCAAGACGCGAGCAATTTTTTCTTTCTCGCGAACCACTTTTCTGCGGGCTTGACTAGGGAAGACGACCTCTTCATCTAGGCATTTCACCAACGCCTGAGCGACCACTCGCTCTGAGAAGCCGATCTCAAAAAGGGAAATGGCGGTAGCCGATGGCAACCCGTATTTGAGCCGCTTTTGTAGTTTCTCAATAGATCGGACAAGGCCATCTCGTATGTTCTGGGAAAATTCCATCTGCTCAATCGCCGCAGAGGCTGCTGCGAGAAGCAACCCAAACTCATATCCGAAAGCTTGCTCACACAAGCCAATCACCATGTCGATGGTGAAGTTTCGCCTCTTTTCTCCATAAGGAAAGCTTGCTTCTAACCTCGAGAGAGTCAGTAGCAACTCGCTGTAGGGCTTACCAGCAATCCATCCCTTCGCCATATCCTGAATGGCCTTCGGAGGATCTGTGTCGTGCAGACGACTCTCTCGAGTTAGCTCTATCAGCAATGGCCAAAGTAGGTCAAGAATGTCTTCGTCCGTTTCCGAAATCTCTAGTTCGAAGCGCTTTTCTTCGAGCCATTCATCAATTCGACGAGCCTTTGCAAGGCCAAGAAGTGTCTTTCCATAGCGCGCCTGAACTGCAACATCCGATACCTGAGACTCGATCCTCTTTGCAATCAAGTCAAATAGCTCGACGAGCGCTTGGCGCTCCTCCTCAGTTGCGAGCGAGTAAGCGAAAGTCTCCTCAGCTAGGTCGCGAGCAGTCGCGTAGAAGCTCTCCGAGTCATCGGTCGCTCGGTACGCCATTAGGAAGCTCTCGATCGCAGCAAGCACCTCTTCCTTGCTCTCGATTTGCGCGTGTAGTGACTTCGTTGAGAATTTTTCGTTACGCAGACGAGTTGAAAGAGAATCGAAAGACGCTTTCAGCGCCGTCGGATCTCTTACCAACTGCCTCACGACGTCGAACCTTGAAGGACCGGCTAGCTCTCGCCACCCTCGATCATTCATCAAAGGAGCGAGCACCTCCCTCAGCGAACTCCCCGTAGGCTCGGAGCTTTCGGGCTCTAGCAGCCGAGTGACCTCTTCCCATTTGCGAATACCTAACGTCCGTTTACGCTTGTCGAATAGGTCCGGTCCTGTAAAAACCACAGTACCTTCCCCGTGCATACCAGCACGACCTGCACGTCCCATCAGATTGTGAAAGTCGCGTGCACGAATCTCATCTTCACCCTGCCATGTACTTGTGATGAATAGGTAGCGAATAGGAAGATTCACCCCTTGTGCAAGGGTGGACGTGCAAACTACCAAGCGTAGAAGGTTGGCCCTCATCCCGTATTCGATCGCCAATCGAATCCCATGCGGCGTGTTTCCGTGATGGGCGAATATGCCCAAAGCGGCTGCTTTCGTGAGATAGGACTCGTCACCGAAGTTCGCGGAGTACATGGTCCGCATCTTCTCGATCTCATCGGGCGCGGAATACGTTGCAGGTGGAGTCTGTGAAGACCCCCTTTCGAACACCTCCTTCACCGACTCTCGCACAAGCGCTGCGGCAGAGCGCTTGGTTCCACAGAAGATAGCGGCAGCGCCATTCGGGAGAACACGGAGCGAAAGATAGAGGGCGATCGGGCCGCTCTTGCGCGAGGGGAATATCCTTTGCTTTGTCTCCCTTCCACGGGCAGGCAGAACTTCGAGAGTGATAACCCGTGGAACGAAAAAGTCTTGAGCGTCCGCACTTCGTCGCGTGAAATGCAGCTGACCGTCGCCTTTTTCACTTCGCCAGCTTACAAACGCGACCAGTCTATCGGTCTGAATTTGAGAGTTCGCAACAACATGCTCTGGAGCATCAAGGAGCCAGCTCGCGAGTGCTGGTGCGTTGCGAATCACTGCAGAGATCAGGACCGACTGCGATTCCTTGGGAAGCAATCGCTTGATGGACGTCAATAGAAGCTCGTACGTCACACCTCGACTGCCTGTATCGAATTGGTGCCCTTCGTCGTAGACGATGAGGCCGACCTGCCCGATGAGGAGTGGACTCTGTCGAAGGATGTACAGAAGCTTTTCCGGAGTGAGTATGACCACACTTGGATTGGCATCGAACGTCCCATCGAAGAACGGGGAGAGTTCAGCCACGAAGTCTGGCTGCAACGCGTCACTTACCTGATTCACTTGATATCGGTCTGGAACGAAGGCATCTCGAAGCGACGAAGCGATCTCTTGGCACAGGGCTCGAAATGGTGCGACAACAATTGCGAGCTTCGTGCGTTTGGCCAGAAAAGTGGAACGGATGACAAGCTCAGTCGCTCGTGATTTGCCTGCGCTAGTCGGCATTTGCACTACGGCAGATTGTCCTGAGTAGAGCCCTGCAACGCCCATCATCTGCTGTGAAGGCCACATCTCTTGGACAGCGGTAGCGCGCTGGAGGTAGGGAGCCCAAATGGCACGCTCCAATCCACTGTATGTGGGCAGCAAGTTCCACGCAGACCGCTCCATCCGGTAAAGTGAGACAGCACCAAGCAGATCTGAGAACAAGAGTTCGTGCGGCGTACCAACTGCGTAAGCCCAGCTTCTTATGGCTCGAACTTGCGACGCAAGTGTTTCACTGATGCCATCCCTAAAGTGCTGAGCAAGCGAAACTAGAAGGGCCTTTGCAAGAGGGTGCGAATCAATGCCCGGTACTAATTCGCTCCAAGGTTTTCCCAATGCCCAATGCAGCGCCGCTGCAAGCGGATCAGCAGCCTGGGAAAACTGGCTAATTCCTTTTGCAACCACCACAGAATCGCCCGGCCTACCTGCAAGATAGTGGCCCGCCGAACTAAGAAGACGGATAACGTGTTCTATACTGCCGTTCGTCCGTGCCTCCACGAATGCATGAAGGGCTTTGGCAGCAAACTGGACATCAGACGAATCCGTCATTTCAGTCTTTATGAGCGAGCCAACTGCGTTATCGACTTTCTCAGCGGCGTAGTCGCCTATGGTCCCAATGGCAAGCGGGAATTGATCTTCGAGGTCAAGACCTTCTGGAAGGTCAATGTGATCTTCTACAGGAATGCGATATTCATACATCTTCCCCTTGGATAGGGTTATTGCAGCAGCACGTCGTGCCTGTTCGCTAGGCCTCATTGGCAGCTCTTTCGTAGAGCGAATGAACGAAGCTCATCAGAGTCGCCGCATGGACGACGATTAGCATGATGTTTTCTTGATTGGGGTGCTGCGAGCAGTCTGTGGCTCGAATCAAATCTTCATCGAGAACACTTGAGCAGAAGGTTGCCGCCGCGCCAGTGTGTTCAAGGTAAGGACGTTCTAGAGGATCTTGAAACCTTGCAATCCGCTTGGCGTCTGCAACCCGGTCCTCCTGTAGAAGTCGTCGTTTTGCAGCCACCAGAGACTCACTTTTCCTCAGCGCATCCTTCACTGAGTCGTTGACCGCGTCTTGCAACCTAGATCGGGGCTTTTTGCCGCTCAATTGCCCCTTTGCTTCACAGACTAAAAGCACGTCCTGCGGACTCCATCCCTTGGCAACACGACTCACAAACCTTAAGCCGAGAATGTCGCTGCCACGGGGTGATTCGTCCCGGACAGCCTTGCCAGAATGTCGGGTGCGAGGGACCCAATATCCGTACTGGTGCTCCAGCATATCCGAAACCAATATCTCAACAAAATCGCCTGAACGCACAGCCGGCCCGAGTTTGCTGGTCGGGGATGGAAAGACGTGCTCCAAGAGAAAATCCCTTCTTGATTTACCAGTTCCGTCCCTTAAGAGATCGAGTTGCGAGTCGAGGCAATACTGTTGACGAAAATGCTGCGCCCACAACGACAAGGTAGCTTCGCTCGCCGAGTGCAGCTGAAGTTCGAAGACATCGATTCTTCTGCCGTCCTTCGACAAGACACCCTTCTTGGTTTTTTTCAAGACGGTGAGATGAGGAAACTTTTTGAACTCCATCCGGGGGGCGTATCCCTGCTGATTTTGCAACGAACGTTCCGCAGCAAATCTAGGGATTGAGCTTCTTGGTGGCGCGACTCTGTGACAGCCGATTTGCAGAACGGCTCATCATGAGACGATCTTTCATCCCACAGCGATCTAGCGACCGTTTTGCGATCTTGTCAACAACCAGATTGCCAAGCCTCTCAACGCCTAATTCCATGTGCTTTCCAAGCAATCGCGGCACGAACGCTTGCTACTTTCCAAGCGATTCTCAGCCTCTCCAACCTTTATGGTCCTCAACTGCACTACGGTAGCGAGAGTAGAAGATCCTGAGCATCCCTACTTTGTGGGATGCTCAGTTGACACCGTCTTACACGCTGGTGCCCCCTTCACTGACCTCCAACAACATCTCTGCCTCCCGAGCCAGATCAGAAGCAATCCAGAGCATGTTGTCCCGATGCTTCTCCCCCGCTTCCTCGAACCACCCGTTGCCGTCGCCATAACAGCACCAAAGCAGCGAGTTCAGCTGCGCCAGTTTGATTTCGAGTAGTTCCCTCGCCTCGTCGGGCGTCGGGGTGGGCGCCGTGGGCTTGGTGCTGGTGCCGCGCGTAGTGTTGTTACTGCTGCTGCGGCGGGAAGATTTGGGCGTGGGACGCCCGGCCATAATTCGCGTAGCCATTTGGTGTGCTGTCTTTCGAAAGTTAGTGCACGTCATGTGGTCAGACGGCCAGGGTGTTCACGCACCCTGGCCGTCGCCTTTTGTGCCTCACGTTCGCACCAGTGCACCGAGGAGCACCGGCAACCCGCCGTGAGGTAGGCGGTTCATCAGGTCAGTGGGTCAGCTGTTGGGGGAGCTCCTTTCACGATCGGTGGTCGTCGCCCACAAGGCGGGGCGTCCTGCGACAGGGGCATTCACTTTAGAGAAGCGAAGCCGCGCAAGAGAAAAGATTTCGTCGAGGATTTCTCGAATCGGCGGGATATCTGCCGGGGTGCTGTGGCGGGACACAAAGCTCTGACAGTTGGAGGCTGAAGGCAGTCTCGTTCGCTGGTCAGCACAGCCCTGGATCACTATCGTCGCGAGCATGAGCAAACTGGAATGGATTGAAGTGCCTGGCGCGTCGCTTGCGGTCGAGCACCAGGCAGACGATGGCGCCACCGGCATGCCTGTTCTTTTTCTGCACGCCAACGTTGCGGACCGGCGCATGTGGCACGGTCAATGGAGCGCGCTGACGTCGGCGCACCCGGTGGCGAGCTACGACCGGCGGGGCTTCGGCGATTCGCGCACGTTGCATCCGACGCCTCATTCCAATGTGGCCGATCTCTGGGCGGTGATGGATTCGCTGGGCTACGACAAGGCTGTGCTGGTCGGCTGCTCACTGGGAGGCCGAGTTGCCATCGATGCCACGTTGGCCCGGCCCGACCGGGTAAGCGGACTCGTTGTTGTTGCGCCGGGCGTGAGCGGCGCACCCGCCCCGCAGCATGGCGAGCCGGTGAAGGCGATCATGGACGCGATCAGCGCTGCCGAGGCGCTGGGCGATCTGGATGCGAAAAGCGAGCTTCAGGCGCGCCTGTGGCTGGACGGCCCCTTGAGCCCGGCAGGCCGAGTGGGAGGCGACGCGCGCCAGCTCTTCCTGTCGATGAACGGCAAGGCCTTGCGAGCCGCCCACCCCGGTGCGGCAACCGAGGAGCCTTCAGCCTGGGAGCGCGTGGAAGCGATCCGGGCACCTACGCTCGTGCTGTGGGGCGATCTCGACCTGCCGCTCCTGCAGGAGCGATGCAGCCTGCTGGCGCAGCGCATACCCGGGGCCGAGAGCTTCGTACTTCAGGGCACTGCGCACCTGCCTGCGCTCGAGGCGCCACAGCAGTTCAACCCGGTGCTGGGGCGGTATCTCGAAGGCTTGTGAACGAGTGGCCTGGAGGCGCTATCGAGACAAAGCCAGAGACGATGCGCCGATCCCCCCGGTCGCCACCGTCGGCACGGACATGGGAGTCAAGGCTCCTGTGTTTGCATCGATGGTGTAGGCAGATACATCCTTGGAATTGGAGTTCGTGACGTAGGCAAAGCGGCCCGTGGGGTCCAGGGCGATGGCGACGGGGGAAACCCGTGCGGCCACCTTCGGAACGACCATTGGCGTCAAGGCGCCGGTGCTGGTATCGATGTTGTAGGCCGACACGTTGTTTTCGATCGTATTCGCCACATAGGCAAAGCGGCCGGTGGAGTCCACGGCGACGGAGCGGGGAGCCACCCCCGTGGCGACTGTTGCCATCGGGGTCAGGAGGCCGGAGCCTGCATCGATGGAATAGGCCGACACGGTGTTGTCGTCCGAGTTCGTCACGTACGCAAACCGGCCCAAGGGATCCAGGGCAATTGCACTGGGGCTGTTCCCTGTGGTCACCGTCGGCACTGCCAGCGGGCTCAAGGCGCCGGAGCTTTCATCGATGGAAAAGGCCGACACGGTGTTGTTGCCTCGATTCGTCACGTAGGCAAAACGGCCCAAGGAGTCCAAGGCAATGGAGCTGGGAATGAACCCCACTGACACCGGTGGCACGGTCATCGGGGTCAAGTTGCCGGTGCTGGCATCGATGATGTAGCCCGACACCTTGTCGATACCCTGATTCACCACGTAGACAAAACGGCCCGTGGGGTCCACGACGATGGACAGGGGCGCAGACGCTGTCGTAATCGTTGCGACCGGAGCCAGGAAGCCGGTGCCTGCGCCAATGGAATAGGCCGACACGGTGTTGTCACCTCGATTCGCCACGTAGGCGAAGCGGCCAGCGGGATCCACGGTGATGGCCATTGGGGTGCTCCCTGTCCCCGACATGGGCGCGGCCATCGATCCCAACACGCCAGTGCTGGTGTCGACGGTGTAGGGAAACAGGTTGTTGGACCCTGCATTCGTCGCATAGGCGAAGCGCACCGGGGGCGCAGCACAGACGACGTCCACGTTGACGACGGCCGCATCCGCGACCGTGCCGGTGCCATTGCTGACGGTGCAGGTTCTGGTCAGGATTCTGGATTGGCTCTTGACCGTGACCGCGTAACCCGCGCCGCTGGCGAGTTCGTTGGCGAAGCTGAAGCTGCCGTCGGCTGCGATGGCCAGGTCGTCGCCAACGTTGTTCTGCAGCACAAGGCCCGTGCCGAGCAAGCCCCTGACCTTGCCGCTCACCTTGTAGGTTGGCGCGGGTCCTGTGGGTGCGGGTGCCGGTGTTTCTGGCAATGCGGCAGGAGCCGGAGCGGGTGCCGGGGCTGTGGTTGTCATCGGGAAAGCTGCGACAAAGCCACCGCTGTTTCCGCCCCCGCCGCAGGCGGCCACGCCGACGATCATCAAGCCGCCCAGCGCGGCCCGGCTCAGGCGGGCCGGCCGAGAACTCCACAAGGACTGCACGCTATCCGCCGGCATGGGCAAAAAGCACCGGCGCTGATTGAAAGAGTCATGGGACAGCAGAGGCGCGGACATGTGTGTGATTTGCTTGAACATCGGAACCTGCACGAGGCGTTTCCAAGTGTGTCAAGCCCTCACCAATTGCGCCATACCCGAAAACTGGTAGACGGCTCTTGAAAAAGAGTCCGGCCCAGCTCAGTGAAATTCCTGGCTAGCTCCTATTTGTAATGAAGCATTGAATTCAAGGCCGCATCGCACTTGGCCCTGATTTCAAATATTGCCTGCGTCTGCGTCTTCGTTTTCTTCGCTTCGATGACAAAAGAAATTGCGGCACGCATTGCGGCTTGGTATCGGGCCAGGAACGCCTCCGACTCGTTCTCGGGTAGTGACACCATGTACGCGCAGAACTCTCGATCCGCGATGAATCTGTCGAGTGGAGTCGCAGTTGCCGAAGATGCGATCGAAGTCCAGAAAAATCCGACACCAAGGATCACCGCTTTATTGATCATTCATCACCGTTTTCAAGAGCCAACATGGCTGCAAGCTTTCGCGGGGAATCCTATTTGACGTGTATCGGCGCAGGCAAACAAATAGTCCTTATGAGGCGAATAACGACTCGTGATCGAGCCTTTCAGCGGATGATTTCAGAAATTTTTGGCTCACGTAAACTGATCTTTCATGTATCAGCAGCCAGCTGCCGGGAAGAAGACAAATGCAACGGGACGACAAATCAAACCCGGCACCGCGCTCAGGTGCGGACAACGAGCTTGCGGATCGCAAAGACATGCTCAGGGGCCGCCTGCTCGCGCCCGAGTTGCTGCGCGCCTTTGTCGCAGTGGTCGAGTGCAACGGCTACACGCCCGCAGCGCGTTACCTGCATCGCACTCAAGCGGCAATCAGCCAGCAGATCGCGCGACTCGAAGACTGCATCGGCTTCGACCTGTTCGAGAAGCCCAAGCGGCAGTTGCAGCTGACGGAGCAAGGCAAGGTGCTGCTCGACTACGCGCGTCGCCTGCTGGCCTTGAACAACGAGACCATGGAGAAGCTGCGGCCCGGCGTCGTCAGCGGCAAGGTCCGGATGGGCGCGACGAATTTCTACGCCACCAGGGTGCTTCCTTCGCTGCTGGCCGAGTTCGCCGACATCTATCCGGCCATTCACGTCGACCTCGAAGTCGGCGTGGCAGACGAGATGCAGCGAAAGCTTGGGCCGGCATTCGACCTCACGATCAACGCCTTCCGCGGAGGCGAAGGAAACGGCGTGCTGCTGCGCAAGGACCCGGTGGTCTGGGCGGTTTCGAGAAAAGCGGCGCCCCATCTCAAGCAGCCCGTTCCGTTGGCATTGCTTCCGCAGGGTTCGCTTCTCAGGCGATGGGCGGAAGAGACGCTGAGGGCCGCAGGTAAGCGCTGGGTGGTCGTGCAGGAGAGTTCGAGCGTGGAAGTGCTGAGAGCTTCCGTCCTGGCCGGGCTGGCAGTTGGAGTCTTCCAGGAAGCGACGATCAGCGAGGTGCCGGAAATACGCAGCCTGGGGCCGGAAGATGGCTTTCCTGCGCTGCCGTCTTCCGAGATGTGGCTGGAGCGTGCGAATCGCGAACTGCCACGAGCCGCGAAGTGTCTGTACGAGTTCTTGTTGGAGCAGTTGCCTCCATGGGAGTAGCGGGGGCGCATCTGACTGCGCTCGAGGCACCCAAGCAGTTCAGCGCGCTGCTGGGGCGGTATCTCGGCCGGCAAAGCCTCAGAACCGGATGACCCACTCCCCCCGCAGATACCGGTACTGATAGCTCGGCCCCGCAAACGTCGTGCTGCGGCTGTACCCCGCACCGAAGCGGAACACATGCGCGCCTCTCACGGGGCTTTGCAGGCTCACGTCGAGCAGCCTCGTGGGCTGGCTCATGTCGTGGTTGATGGTCTCGTTGCCGAGACCTGCGGTCACGGAGGCGGTCCATCCCTGGAAGCGGTGGCGCCAGCCGATGGCGAACATCGACTCGCTGTAGCTCGTGGGGTTGAAGTAGGCCCTGTCGACGTCGTCGTGGGTGCTTCGGTATGTGCGGTAGCGCGCCTGCAGCGTGAGCCCGAGGTCGAGCGAGGGCTGGTAGATGAGCCGCAGGCGTCCGTGGTCTCGCCGGTTGCCGTCTGAAAAGTACTGCTGCGCGACGAGGCCTACCAGGGTGACGTGGTCGCCCAGGCGCTGGTCGGCCGCGACGCCGACGAACGTGAAGTCGATTCCCCGGTCGAGCGACTTCGGGGTTTCGACCCAGTCGCGCGTCACGAGGAATTCGACTGCCGTGCTCTTGGTGGGCGATATGCGGTAGCTGCCGTCGAGCGTGAGCAGCGTGTGGCCGCCCTGCTCGAACACGCCGGCTTCCATGGAGCCGCCGTCGGCCGTTCGGGTTTCTATGTCGCGGGCGAGGAAGGTGAGCTTCTGGCCGCTTCTTTTCCAGCTGTCCTGCTTGTATCGGTAGTCGCCGAGCCTGAAGCCGAGGAAGCGGTCGGCATTCTCAAAGGCCGGAAAGAATTCGACGGACACGCGGCGCGACTGGAAATGATCGCTGTCGTTGGTCAGGTAGAACTCGGGGCCGAAGGCCATGGTCTTGGGCTTTTCTTCCTCTTGCGCCTTGCAGGGGGCGGCGGCAAGCAGTGCGAGCGCCGGAATGAAGGCAAGGGCCGCGGCCGGGTGTCGTGTCATCGGTTTCATCGATGCCTGGGTCATTTGGTGCCCCAGGACTTGGGCCTTTTGAAGAGTTCGTCCAGATATCCGAGAACGCTGGCCGGCTGAAGAATCAGGCTGTAGAGCAGCACGTAGATGAAGAAGCCCTGGAAATTCTTTCGCACGACGAGTCCGGTTTGCTTGAACATCCGGCGCTCGATGGAAAACATGAGCAGGCTCAATGCGAATGCGGCCGGTATGAGCGCAAGGGTCATCGGGCCGACGATCCAGAAATAGCCGAAGAGCGCGAGCACCAGCCCCGGAATGAATCCGATGGTGTAGGCCAGGTCGAGCCACGGAAAAAGCAGGTTCCAGTAGATGAAGAAGGTCGAAAGCCGGGGCTGCAGAAGAATGCCCGGGTGCTTGGCGAAAGCCTCCGTCATGCCGCGCGCCCAGCGCTGGCGCTGCTTCACCAGTTGGCGGATGCTGGTGGGCACGTTGGTGAAGAGGCAGGCGTCTTCGCAATGGCCGATGCGGTAGCCGGCCTTCAGCAGCGCCCAGGTGAGCACGATGTCTTCACCCACGCACTCGGGCCAGCCGCCGACCTCCTCGAGCGCGTCGCGGTCATACAGGGAGAACGCGCCCTGCGCCACCAGCGTGCCCTGGAAGAGCGACTGCACGCGCTTGATGGCCGCGATGCCGTGGAAGTAGTCCCACTCCTGGCAGCGGGTGATCCAGTTGTAGCGCGAGTTGCGCACCAGGATCTTTCCGGCAACGGCACGCGTATTGGGCGGGTCGGAGCGGTAGCGCTCGACGATGCTGGTGAGCGCGCCCTTGTAGAGGAATGAATCGGCATCGACGGTGATGACGACCTCGTGCAGCACCTGCTTGAAGCCGATGTTCAAGGCACGCGCCTTGCCGCCGTTCTGCTTCAAATCGACGAAGGTGATCCACGGATATCGGGTGCGGGCGCCCTCGACGACGGTGGCGGTGCCGTCCTTGGAGCCGTCGTTGATCACGATGACCTGCAATTCGCCCGGGTAGTTCTGCCGCTCGATGCTGACGAGGGTTTCCTCGATGGAGGCTTCCTCGTTGTAGGCGGCAATCAGGATGGATATCGGGGGATAGACGGAGAGCGCGGTATGCGGCGGCCTTTTGTCCAGAAGCAGGCTGATGGCCAGGAATGCATTCATGAATCCTGGAACGATGGCAATGCCATAGACCAGGAAAACAGCCAGCACGATGCCGATATGACCTTTCAAATCGGCCATCCAGGCCTGCGCGGCCCAGATCGAAAAGGCAACCCATGCCGCAGAGCCAATCAACGCTATTAGGAACTTACCTGACACGGGCAGGTAGATCATCGAATGCTGCGTCTTTCGGCTGCTCTCGTTCATATCGCCTTTTGACAGTTCCGCGAAATGTAATCTTCCGCGAAGGCGATGAATAGTCTCGTTACCCCTTTGAGACATGTTTGCAACAGTCGCGCATTGGCCTGCGCGAGGGCTATTTACGAGGGGTCGTAGCCAGGAGCCGAGTTGATTTCGTTCGGCTTGTAGATCTTGTGCTGCGCCATTCCGGTGCCGGCATCTGTTACCACCAGCAGGCGCCACAGCGGCTCGCGCACGGAGCAATCGCTTTCTTCCTTGCTGAGCTTGAAGCTGGGCACGCCGGGCGCGGTGCCCTTGACGGTCACGCGCAGCAGGGTCTGGCCCTTGGCGTTGGAGACTTCGAGGTCGAAGCCCTTGCCGGTCATGTTCTCGGCCTTGTAGCCGTAGCCGGTGAAGTGCTTGACGACGTATTCGAGCGCGGCGGCCTGCACGGCTTCGGGCGAGGCCTTGTCGTCGTCGGCGGCCTTGGCGGCGGCGGAGAGTTTCTGCGGAATGTTGCCGCGTTCCCTGGCGGCCTGCACTTCGGCTTCGCCCGGCTCCCAGCCGCGCGGGCCGCGCACGAGCACGGCGAGTTTCTGTTCGGGTTCCCAGCTAGCCACGTGCCATTCGTCGTCGTCGCGCACGCGGGTGGACACCTTGGCGTCCTTGTTGCTCTCGACTTCGAGAATGGCGATGCGGTTGGTCTGCACCACTGCGCGGAAGCCGCTGCCGGCGTCGTAGCTGCGCTTGAGCAGCGCAAGCCTGTCCTTGGCGCGCTGCAGCTGCTGGGCGTTGCGCTCGCCGCCGCCGGCGCGGTGGTGGACGTCGAGCGATTCAAGGTAGAACCAGCGGCCGTTGGCCGACACGTTGACCCATTCGGCCCAGATGGTGGCGATGACGTTGTCGCCGGTGGCCAGCCATGCGTGCTCGAATGGTTTGTCGCGCGCGTCGAACACACCCATCTTGGCGACGATCTCGACCGGCGTGAGCCGCGGGCCCTTGAGCCGCATCTCGTCGATCACAGTGAGTACGCGGGGGTCGACTTCCTTGTCCATTCAGTGGAATTCTGCTGAGTTTGAGGGGGTGGGGAGTATGCCGCATCGCCCGGCGCGGGCGCGCGTCCGCGGGCAATCGTATGGCACGATCAAAGGATGAACGAGCCCTCACGCCGCATACCGTATCGCACCTGGCCTGGGGCGCTGGCGGTGCTCCTCGCGATTGCCGCCTACGTGGGCGGCCTCACCTTCTGGGACCGCCACACGCCGGGAAACCGGCCGCTGCAGCCGGGCGAGACGGTCGAGGCGGGACAGGCCAGGTTCGTGCCGGCCGAGGGTTGGGAGATGGACGTTTCGCGCTCCAAGGCGGGCCAGTCGCTGATGCTCTTCAAGGGCGGCCACAAATTCCTGGTGACGACCTTCCCGTGGGCTGGCGGGCCCGACGGCCCGCTGGTGCGCCAGCAGCGGCTGATGGAGCGCGGCCAGCGCCTGCAGATAGACGGCGACGTGTCGGACTTCATCACCTCCTGGGGCCTGCAGGGCAAGACTTTCGCGTACTACGGCTCGAAGCTGGCGGGTCGGTTCTGGCAGGTGGTGGACGTGCGGCGCAAGTCGCTGGTGCAGATCGACTTCTGGGGCTCCAGCGATGGCATGGACGACGCGCTGCAGGAGGCGCGCTCGATGCTCGACTCGATGGACCTGGAGGCGCCGCAATGAACATGCCGGTGTTCGACCGGGGCGACCAGGGCGGCCAAGGGGGCCCGAACGGCCCGCAGGTGACGGAAGTGGCCGGCTGGCCTGTCGGCACAGACTCCTTCTTCCAGCCCCGGCGCGTGGCCTTCTGGGTACTGGCGGCGCTGATATTGAACGGGCTGTTCTACACGGTCTACATGTTCTCGCTGGGGGTGCGGGTGGTGCCGGTGACGGCCTTTCTGGGGCTGACGGTGTGGGGCATCTACACGATGCTTTTCGTGCAGGCCTTTCGCACGCTGGACCTGCTTGAGCAGCACCCGACGGAGGCCTACGTGCTGGCCTTCGCCTGGGGCGGCATGGGTGCCGTGTACTTCGCGGCGCCGGCCAACGTCGCCATCCAGAGCCTGTGCGCCAAGCTGATCTCGCCGGAGTTCGTCGCCACCTGGGGGCCGGCTATTGCGGGGCCGGTGACGGAAGAGTTTTTGAAGCTCGCGGGCGTCGTGCTGCTGGTGCTGGTGGCGCGCAACCAGTTCCAGACGTATCTGTCGGTGCTGATCGTCGGCGCGATGGTGGGGCTGGGTTTCCAGGTGGTCGAGAACCTGAGCTACACGGTCAAGTCGGCGGTGCACTTTCCGCTGGAGAACCAGGTCTATCCGGTGCTTCTGAACCTGTTCACGCGCGGGCTGCTGAGCGGGTTGTGGAGCCACGCGGCCTACACGACGATCGCGTCCTTCGGCGTCGCGTGGTTCCTGCTGCATCCGCAGCGGCCGAAGGTGGTGCGCGTCGCGGTCGCGGTGCTGTGCTTCGTGCTCGCGTGGGCGATGCACTTCATCTGGAACTCGCCCTTTCTCGAAGACCTGTTCGACGGCGGCTACGGCGAAATGGCCGTGATGCTGGTCATCAAGGGCCTGCCCGCGATCATCGTGGCCGCCCTCTTCTGGCACGTTGCCGCACGCGAGAACGGCACCTACCTGCATGCGCTGGCGGCGTGGTTCGTGCCGGAGCGCGACCTGATCCGCGACGACGAATGGGTGCGGCTGGGCGCGCCGATGCAACGCTACAAGGTGCGCCGCGAAATGGGCTGGACCTATGGCTGGCGCGCAAGGCGGCTGAAGACGCATCTGCAGCGTGAACAGTTGCGGCTGATCCGCAAGGCGGCGACCTACGGCCGAGGGCCGCAGACGCTGAAGCACGAAACGGCCGTGAGGCGGCTGCGCGCCAAGCTCGATCCGATCATCGCTGCAGGAATCACGGCAAAGACCTGAGGCGTTGGTTTCTCGCGATGACGGGCAATTCCTGCCCCGAATTGTGAAAAAAGATTGCTAAAGTCGTACGCGTCATGCGTCGACAACAACAAGAAATGCTTGGACTGCGCCTGTTGGCGCTGATGGTGCTCCTGCTGCTGGGCACCGGCTGGAGCTTCTCCGCACAGGCCGTCACGCTCGTCGAACAGGCTCAGCTCACGCTGACGCTGCATGGCAAGCACCCCACGGACCAGCCACCCGAGCCGCACGCGGTGCAGCTGCCCTACAACTGGGACCAGCGGCAAGGCGCGGTCGATGGCGAGGCGGCTTTCGCGTTCGACGTTCCCGTCACCGATCCGAAGGTGCCGCGCGCGCTGTTCGTGCCGCGCATCGGCAACAGCTTCAGGGTGCTGGCGGACGGGCAGGAACTGGCGCGCTTCGGCACCTTTCCGCCGGGGCCGTATGACGACGCTTCCTTCACGCCGCAGTACATCGCGCTGCCGGCCTCCTCCACCTCTGCCGCCTCTTCGCAGCGCGTGGAAATCGTCATCGCGGCGCAGGCCGCGCGCCAGGGCGGGCTGTCGCCCGTAGTGGCGGGCACCGAGGCCGAGATTCGGCCGCTGTACGAGAACGCCCTCTTCTGGCAGATCAGTGGCGGGCGCTTCATCGCCATCGTGAGCGGCGTGCTGGGGGCGCTGTCGCTGCTGGTGTGGCTGCGGCAGCGCGAATCGGTCTATCTCTATTACGGGCTGGGCGAGCTGCTCTGGTCGGTACAGACGGCGCGAGTGCTGTTCACGCATGCGCCGCTGCCGTGGCCCTGGTGGGGCGTGGTGCCGCTGGCGGCGTTCCAGGCGGCGGTGCCGCTCTTGTGCCGCTTCGCGCTGGCGGTGGTGGGCAAGGGCGACACGCGGCTTGCGCGCTTCCTGGGTCTGCTGGCCTTGCTGGCGCCGGTCACGGCCACGATCGGCATCACGGTGCCGTTGCTGTGGCTGATGCCGGCATGGCAGATTCTCTTTCTCCTGTCCGGGTTGGCGATGGTGGTGGTCGTGCTGCGGGTGGCGGTGCGCAGCTCGGTGCTGGAGCACCGCGTGCTGGGCGTGGCGGTGGTGCTGGTGGTGCTGAGCGCCGCGCGCGACAACTGGGTGATGCGCACCTCGCCCGAGGCTTATTCGGTGGTGCCGTGGATACGCTTTGCCTGGGTGGGCTTCGCGATCTCGCTGGCCTGGGTGATCGCCGAGCGCATGCGCAAGGACGTGCGCGCGATGGCGCAGATGAACGCCTCGCTCGAAGCCGAACTGGCCGAGCGCAACGCGGCGCTGGAAGCCGTCTTCGTGCGCGAACGCGAAGGCGAGAAGGCGCGCGGCGCGCTCGAAGAACGCCAGCGCCTCACGCAGGACCTGCACGACGGCCTAGGGGGCCAGTTGGTTGGCCTGTTGCAGATGGCGCAGCAGCCCGGCGCCGCAATGGGCGACGTGGCGCTGCACCTGCGCGACGCGGTGGATCAACTCAAGCTCACGGTGGACGCGATGCACGGCTGCGAAGGCGACGTGGCCTCCGCGCTCGGCAGCGTGCGCTACCGGCTCGGTCCGCGTCTGCAGGCCTCAGGCATCGATCTAGCCTGGGACGTTGGCTCCCTGCCGACGATGACGGGATGGAGCGCACGCGAATCGCACCAGTTGCAGATGCTGCTGTTCGAGGCCTTCGGCAACCTGATGGCGCATGCGCAGGCGACGCAGGCCAGCCTTGGCGCGAGGCTGATCGAAGGCGCCGAAGGGCGCGCCATCGAGATCGAACTGCGCGACAACGGCCGGGGCTTCGACACTCAGGCCGTGTTCGCGGGCAAGGGCCTGACGAACATGCGCTCGCGCGCTGTCGCGCTGGGAGGCACGCTCACCGTGCGCTCGCAGCCGGGGGAAACCAGCCTGCTGCTCCATCTGCCGGTGCCGGTGGCATCGAGCGGGCCCGAGATCGATCGGTCGACGCTTCAGCCGGCGAACGGCACGCTGCGATAAGGGCTGCGCGCCTCGCTCAGCAGCATGCGGTTGGTGCGCAGCAGGTGCTCTTCGCGCGCGTCGGAGTACTTCCAGATCAGCCCGCCCGCGATGTACGCCGCGCTCACCTGCGACCAGCTGCTGTACGCCTCGCGCACCTGCCTGGCGAGGCCGCCCGCAAAGCCTGCAAACTCCGCGCGCTCGATGTAGCCGAGCTGCACCGCCCAGCGCGAAAGGCTGGCCAGGCGCACGGCGTCCCACGCGACGAGGCTGGGCACCTCGGCTTGCGAGACATGGAAGTGCTTGCGCAGCGCCTCGACCCAACTCGGGCTGCCCATCATCAGCGCGGCCAGTTCCTGCGTCGACTTGCCACTCTGCGCGGCCAGCTCGCGGTAGTCCAGGCTCTTGCGCGCCTTGATCTGGAAGAACGAGGGAAAGAAGGCATCCATGACCATGCGCAGGACCATGGGCGTGTCTTGTGTTGCGGTGTCGATGGCGGCGACGGCTTTCCACAGCGGGGCGTACGCCGAGCGCTGCCCTTCCTCGGTGAGCCAACGGGCGGTCTGCTCGAAGCTGGCGCGGTCGTTCACGCTCCAGACGTCGGCGATGCCTTCGCGCAGCACGTCGTTGTCCTTGCCTGTGAGCACCGCGTTCACGTAGTCGCCGTTGAAGGCCGACAGCGGCGCGCTGAGCGTGACCAGCCACTGCTCGTCGCCTGAGAGCGCATTGGCATCGGCGGTGGTGTCGAAGTGAAGCTCCTGGTTGTCCATCAGCGCGTGGCCGAGCGCATCCATCATCCCCATTTGAATCCCTCGTGATCGAAGCGGGGCACGCATCAACAGCGGATGCATGCCGGGCTGGTTGAAACATGGTGGGGCCGCTCGAGTGGCGAACCGGCGCCAGGTTGGCGCAAACGGCAAGCAGCAGCCCAAAGGGGGCGATGCTACACAGAACGGCTGGGCTGGATTCTGATGAATTCTTCACTCGCACCGCAATGAGAGCAGGAACGGAAAGAGGAAGACGGGCTACACGCCCGCCTCCCCTTGTCGTGAGCGCCTCCGGTCAGGACTTCCCTGACGGACGCGGATCAGAAAACGTGCCGGCGGCACCGCAAGCCGCATTCGCTGTGTTTCACCTAGCTGGGTATCGGTTTGACTTTATTTTAGATATATCTAAAATAATTCAGACATACTTCGAGAAGGTCCCCCACCATGAGACATTTCCACTTCGGCCACGGCCATCACCACTGCCGCACCGCCCGCGGCGAACATGAAGACGGCCTTTCCGGCGGCCGCGGACATCGCGGCGGGCGCGGAGGCGGCGGCGGGCGCGTGTTCGGCCATGGCGGCCTGCGCTTCGTGCTGCTGCGGCTCATTGCCGACAAGCCCTCGCACGGCTACGAGCTCATCAAGGCCATCGAAGACCGCCTCGGCGGCAGCTATGCGCCGAGCCCCGGCGTGGTCTACCCCACCCTCACGCTGCTCGAGGAAATGGGCTACCTCAGCGTCGAGACCGCCGACGGCAGCGGCCGCAAGAGCTACAGCATCACGGCCAGCGGCCGCGAGTTCCTCGAAGCCAACCGCGAGATGGCCGACGCGATGATGGCCCGCATGAGCGGCGGCGTCGACGGCGCCGGCCCGCGCGGCGGGCGCCCGCCGCAGGTCACGCGCTCGATCGAGAACCTCAAGATGGCAATGCGCATGCGCCTAACGGGCGCGCCCCTCACCGAGCAGCAGGCGCACGAATTCGCCGCGGTGCTCGACGCCGCGGCCCAGCAGATCGAAAGGATCTGAGGAGCCGCCGACAACACGAATCCCAACCAACCCTGTCTCGCAACAGGATTTCCGCAATGACTGACTTCAGTACATCACCAGCGTCCACCGCGCCAGACCGCACGCCCCGCCGCGTGCGTCACGAGCTGCGCTTTCGCCAGCTCGCGGTGAAGACGGTGCAACGCGTGACGCCGCACCTGATCCGCGTCACGCTCACCGGCGACGACCTCGCGGGCTTTCAGAGCCCGGGTTTCGACGACCACGCGAAGATCTTCTTTCCCGACCCCACAACCGGCAAGCTGAGCCTGCCCGCCATGGGCCCCGAAGGCCCCGTCTGGCCCGAGGGACGCCCCACGATGCGCGACTACACGCCGCGCCACCACGACGCAAAAGCCGGCACGCTCGAAATCGACTTCGCGCTGCACGAAGCCGGCCCCGCCACGCAGTGGGCCGAGCAGGCGAAACCCGGCGACATCCTCGGCGTGGGCGGCCCGCGCGGCTCGTTCATCGTGCCGACCGAGTTCGACTGGCACCTGCTGATCGGCGACGACACCGCCCTCCCCGCCATCTCGCGGCGCCTGGCCGAACTGCCGGCCGGCGCGCGCGCGGTGGTGCTGGCCGAGGTCGACAGCGAAGCCGACGAGCTCCCGTTCGAGACGAAGGCCGAGCTCACGCTGAAATGGGCGCATCGCAAAGGCGCCGAGCCGGGCCTGAGCCCCGTGCTGCTCGACACGCTCAAGGCCATGCAGTTGCCGGCCGGCGACTTCCACGCGTGGGTGGGCTGCGAATCGGCCATCGCCAAGGCGCTGCGCGCGCACCTGGTGGGCGAGCGCGGCGCGAACCCGAAGTGGACGCGGGCCTCGGGCTACTGGCGCCGTGGCGCGGTGGCCACGCACGATTCGCACGACGAGTAAGCCGCGCGAGCCTCGCGCTTCTGCCTCGGCTCAGTGCGGCACTTCCGCCGGCCCCGACGCCGCCGCGCTGCGCCTCGGGCTGCGGATCAGCAGCAGCAGCGGAATCGCCAGCACCGTGATGATCATCATGATGGCGAAGTCGTCGAGGTAGCCGATCAGCGCGCCCTGCCGAGTCACCTCGGCGTTGAGCAGAGCGAGCCCCGTCGCGGTGTCGGGCGACATCATCTGCGGCAGGGTCGCGAGCGCCGCGTTGCCCGGCGCAACGGTCGATGCGATCTGCGCATGCGCCTTGCTCGAACCTTCGGTCAAAAGCGCCTGCACGATCGAGATGCCCACGCTGCTGCCGATGTTGCGCAGCAGGCTGAAGATGGGAGTGCCCTGGTTTCGCAGCCTCGGCGCCAGCGTGGCGAAGGTTGCGGTGGAAAGCGGCACGAATGTGAAGCCGATGCCCAGCCCCTGGATGAAGCCAGAGACAACGATCAGCGTGCTGTCCATCTGCAGCGTGAGCCGCGTCATCTGGTAGAGGGAGAAGGCCGTGAGGCCGAAGCCCAGCGCCATGATCGCGCGCACGTCGATGCGCTGCACCAGCCGCCCGACGATGATCATCGCGATCATCGTTCCCACGCCGCGCGGCGCCGTCACCTCGCCGGTGTAGATCACCGGGTAGCCCATCAGTCCCTGCAGGAAGTTGGGCAGCAGCGCCATGGTCGCGAACAGGATCATGCCGACGATGAACGCGAACAGCAGGCCGGTGACGAAGTTGCGGTCCTTCAGCAGGTCGCGGTCGAAGAAAGACACACCCTGCACCGTCCAGGTGTGGACCACGAAGAAGCAGAAGGCCACCAGCGCTGCGGCCGCTTCGAGCTTGATCTCCCATGACTCGAACCAGTCGAGCTGCTCGCCGCGGTCGAGAAAGAGCTGCAGCATGCCGATGGCGATGCTCAGAGTGACGAAGCCGAAGATGTCCAGCCTCTCGCCCTGCGGCCGGCTCTCGGGCAGGTAGCGCGCGATGCCCCAGAAGGCGAAGACGCCCACCGGCAGGTTGATGAAGAACACCCAGCGCCAGTCGAAGTTCTCGGTGAGCCAGCCGCCCAGCAGCGGCCCGAGGATGGGTCCGACCATGATGCCCGCGCCCCAGATCGCCATGGCCTGGCCGACCTTCTCGCGCGGGTTGATGTCCAGCAGCACCGCCTGCGACAGCGGCACCAGCGCCGCGCCGAAGATGCCCTGCAGCAGCCGCGCGGCCACGATGCCGACCAGCGAAGTCGCCAGCCCGCACAGCGCCGAGGCCACGGTGAAGCCGATCACCGAGATGATGAACACGCGCCTGCGCCCCCAGTGCCCGCACAGCCAGCCCGTGAGCGGCAGCGCGATGGCCGAGGCCACGATGTACGAGGTGAGCACCCAGGTGATCTGGTCCTGCGAGGCCTGCAGGCTGCCCTGCATGTGCGGCAGCGCCACGTTGGCGATGGTGGTGTCCAGCGCCTGCATGATGGTCGCCAGCATGATCGAGATGGTGATCATGCCGCGGTGCGGCACGGTGGTTCCGGGCGCGACGCTCATGACGACTTGCGGCCGGCCGGCGAGGTGATCTCCACGAGGCTGCCGTGCACCCGCGCGAGCAGGCCCAGCAACTGGGCGCGCTCGGCCTGCGACAGCACCGACATCACGCGGGCGTTGAGCCCGTCGCTGATGCTCAGGGCGCTGTCGAGCGCCTTCTCGGCGCTGGGCTCGAGGTGGATTCTGTTGACGCGGCGGTCGGTGGGGCTGGGCTCGCGGCGTATCCAGCCGGCAGCCGCCATGCGGTCGCACAGGCCGGCCACGGCCATGGGGGTCAGGTCCAGCCGCTGGGCGAGTTCGGCCTGCGAGAGCGGCTCACCTTCGTCGCCGTGCATCGCCAGCGCGCCGAGCAGGCGGCACTGTGCGCTGGTGAGTCCGATGCGCTCGCGCGCGAGGCGGTCGAACTCCTCGCCGTAGAGCTTGCCCACGCTCTTGACGAGGAAGCCGAAGCGCTGCGTGAAGTCCCTTTTCATAAGGGACTTGATTGTCTACATGTTTATTAGTTGAGCATTAGCAATGCGGGCATCCGAGGCTCTTGGGAGTCTCTAGAGCCACCCTGCGCGCCTGAACCGGTAATAGAGATAGCCGCAGGTGCTCACGATCAGCCCCAGCGCGATGCCGTAGCCGTAGCGGAATTTCAGCTCCGGCATGTTCTCGAAGTTCATGCCCCAGATGCCGGCGAAGGCGGTGCACACCGCGAAGATGCTGGCCCAGGCCGCCAGCCGCTTGGTGACTTCGCTTTCCTCGATGGTGACCATCGACAGGTTCACCTGGATCGCCGTGGCGATGGTGTCGCGCATCGCGTCGATCGATGCGTTGATGCGCACCAGGTGGTCGCCCACGTCGCGGAAGTATTCCTGCGAGCTCATGCAGATCTGCGGCACGCGCCCGCCGTGCATCTTGCCGGCCGCCTCCACCAGCGGCGCCACGGCACGCTTGAGCACCATGCTGCGCCGCTTCAGGTCGTACAGCTGCTTGATCTTGTCGCGCGCCGCGCCGCCCTGGCCGAAGATCTGCTGCTCGATGGATTCCAGCTCCACCTCCAGCGCGTCGATCACCGGGAAGTAGCGGTCGACCACCGCGTCCATCAGCGCGTACAGCACGAAGCCGGCGCCGTGGCGCAGCAGATCGGGTTCGCGCTCGCAGCGCTCGCGCACGCCCAGGAAGCCCTGCTTGCTGCGGTTGCGCACCGACAGCACGTAGTTGGCACCGACGAAAACGTCGACCTCGCCCACGTTCATGCTGTGCTCGTCCCCGGCCGAGGGCTCCACTAGGTGCATGACGACGAAGAGCGAGTTGCCGTATTCCTCCATCTTCGGGCGCTGGTGGCCGTGGTGGGCGTCTTCCACCGCAAGAGGATGCAGGCCGAACTCCTTCTGCATCTCGCGAAGTTCCTCGTCGGAGGCATCGCTCAACGCCACCCAGACGAAGCAGCCGGGCCGGCTGATGTATTCGCTGATGTCCTCGACCGATATGTCGGCGAGCTTGGAGCCGTTTTCGTAGGCGACGCAGTTGATCAGCATCGGTATCCCTCATGGTTCGCGTTGGCGGAAGCCGTCGATGGTGCCACGGCGATCCGGCAACCCTGCCCGGCTGCCACCGAGGCTTCAGCCTGGTCGGATAGAGTGCGGGGCGATCCGCGCGGCGAAGCGGAAAAACAGGTAGACAAGACAAGAAAACGAGTGGCGGCGCGAATCGGGCGCTGCGCAAGAAGGCAGGGAGAGGAAACCATGAAAACAGATTCGTCAGAGAGAGTGCGCAATTGAGACGGGACGTTCGCCTTGCGAGATCCCTGCTGCTGGCCGTCATGGTCTCGGTACCGGCCGCCACCGCATGGCAGCTCTGGGTGGCGCGCAACCAGGCGCTGGCCTCGATCTCCACCAACAACCTGAACCTGGCCAAGGCACTGAACACCTACGCCGAAGGCATCTTCATCCAGAGCGACATGCTGCTGCAGGGCGCCGCCAACACGCTGGAGGCGGAGCCCGATGACCCGGAACACCTGGAGCGCGTGCAGTCGCTGGTCACGCGCCAGAAGCGCCTGCTGGACCAGCTCGACGGCCTGGCCATCCTCGATGCCCGGGGCAACTGGCTGATGTATTCCAAGGGGAGCGTTCCGCCGGGCACCAACAGCACCACGCGCGGCTACTTCATGCACCACCGCGACAGCCCGTCGCCGGACATGTTCATCGGCCCGCCGCTTCGCAACCCGTTCACCGGCGAATGGGGAATCACGGTCAGCCGGCGCCTGGAAGACGGCAAGGCCAGGTTCGCGGGCGTGGTCGTGATCGGACTGAGCCTGGAAAACTTCCTGCGCGCCTTCGGAACCATCGACCTCGGCGACAGCGGCACCATCAGCCTGACCACCAACGACGGGCAGGTGCTGGTGCGCTACCCCTACCGCGAGCAGGACATCGGCCACGACCTTTCCAGGTCGGCCAACTTCCAGCGCCACTTCGGCGAGGCCTCGGGCACCGCCGCGTTCCGCTCCAGCCTCGACGGAACCCAGCGGCTCTACGCCTTCCGCAAGAGCGACCGCTACCCGGTGCTGACCACCGTGTCGCTCGGCCGGGACGACGCTCTGCGGGCCTGGAGGCACCAGGCACTGCTGACGATCGGCGTCGTCGGGGCCCTGCTGGCGGCGGTGGCGGCCATCGGATGGCGGCTGATCGTCAACATCGAGCGCCGCATCAGCGCCGAGGCCTCGCTGCTGGCCGCGCGCGAAGACCTGCTGCAGGCCAACCGCCGGCTGGAGATCCTGGCCACGCAGGACCAGCTCACCGGCCTGGACAATCGCCGCAGCTTCGACGAGATGCTGGCGCAGGAATCCCGCCGCGCGGCAAGGGAAGGCACGCCCCTGTCGCTGCTGCTGCTCGACCTGGATTACTTCAAGCGCTTCAACGACGCCTATGGCCACGTCGCCGGCGACCAGTGCCTCAAGGCAGTCGCAACGGCATTGAAGCAGGGCGTCAGGCGCCCGGGCGACCTGGTCGCGCGCTACGGCGGCGAGGAACTCGCGATCATCCTGCCCAACACCGACCCGTCGGGCGCCGGCAGCGTCGCCGAACTGATGCTCGGGCACGTCCGCGCGCTCGGCATCCCGCACGGCGCAAGCCCGCACGGGCAGGTCACCATCAGCATCGGCGCGGCCACCTTGCAGGGCTCGCAGTCCGGCGGCGCGGAACAACGGCTCGTCGAGGCGGCGGATTCCGCGCTGTACAAGGCCAAGGCAAGCGGGCGCAACTGCTGGGTCAGCCAGGAAGAATCCGCGAACGGCTGAATGCCACGCGGCCCCAAGCGGCCCCAGGCGGCAAGGCTCACCGGACCATGCGGCGGGCTGCGCGCTCCCCCAGCCAGCGCGCCAGCTCCACGAGCAGCGGCGTCATCACGGCCCAGCCGGCACCGAGCACCAGCAGCGCCCGGCCGGGCTCGGGAAACTGGCCGGCCCCCATTCGCACGGCGGCCGCGTAGGAAAGCGCACCGCCCACGCCGCCGGCCACGGCTGCAAGCAGCCAGCGACCGTGCAGCCAGCGCAGCGGCCCGCGCAGCGTGGTCGAGAACAGCGCCCAGAGTCCCAGGATCCACGCGGGCGCCAGGCCCTGCCAGGGCCCGGGCGAGGCGTAGACGACCACGCCGCAACGCGCCATGGCGGTGTCCCACGCCAGGCCCAGAAGCACCGCGCACAGCGCAAGCAGCAGCTCGTCGCGGCGCGCATCGCTGAGCCACGCGTTCAGCAGCACGGCGCCGGCGCACGCCGCCACGCCCCAGCCGGACGCGCCACGCGCGGCGCCCAGCACGCAGGCGAACCAGGCCGCCTGGAAAACCACGAGGATGAGAACGGTGAGGCCGTATCGGCGCAGCAGGGTCTTCATCGGATCGGGCGTATCAGCGGAAGTCGGCAGCGGCGATGCCGGTGGCGCAGGCAGCCTGCCGGCTCAGGCCTCGGCGGCGCGCAGCCGGTAGAGGCCCACATCGATGCGGCCGGAGCGAAAACCGGCCTCGCAGTACGAGAGGTAGTAGGTCCACAGGCGCTTGAACGCCGCGTCGAAGCCGAGAGGCTCGATCTGCGGCCAGGCCGCCAGGAACCGCCGCCGCCACTCGGCGAGCGTTCGCGCATAGTCCATGCCGAAGCAGTGCGAAGTCTCGATGACGAGCCCCGCGCGCCGCGCCTGCTCCTGCAGCGCACGCGGGCTGGGCAGCATGCCGCCCGGGAAGATGCAGTGCTGGATGAAGTCGGCCCCCTGGCGGTAGCCGTCGAAGTGCTCGTCGGCGATCGTGATCGCCTGCAGCACCACGACGCCGCCGGGCTCGAGGCGGTCGCGCAAGGTCGCGAAGTACGCGGGCCAATAGGCCTCGCCGACGGCCTCGATCATCTCGATGGACACGATGCGGTCGAACCGGCCCTGCACGTCGCGGTAGTCCTGCAGCCGCAGGTCGAGCCGCTCGGCCACGCCCCAGGCCAGGCCGCGCTCGCGGGCGAAGGCCAGCTGCTCGGCCGACAGCGTGAGCCCCGTCACCCGCGCCTCGTGCCGGCGGGCCAGGCTCGCGGCCAGGGTTCCCCAGCCGCAGCCGATCTCGAGCACGTTTGCGCCCTGCGGGGTGTCGAGCATGCGGTGGATGGCCTCCAGGCGGCGCGCCTGGGCCGCCTCGAGCGTGTCGTCGGCTTCGTCGCTGAAGAGCGCGCTCGAATACAGCATGCTGTCGTCGAGCCAGAGCCGGTAGAACGCGTTGCCCAGGTCGTAGTGGAAGGAGATGTTGTGCCGGCTGCCGCTGCGGCTGTTCCTGCGCGCCAGGTGCAGCAGCCGGGCCAGCCAGCGCGAGGGGCCGCGGCCCTTCAGAAGCGAGCCCCAGGCGGCCTCGTTGGCCAGGCCGAATTCGAACAGGGCCAGCAGGTCGGGGCTTTCCCATTCGCCGTCGCGGAAGCTCAGGGCCAGGCCGAGGTCTCCCTGCATGAGCAGCCGCACGATCGGCCGCCAGCTCAGCAGGCGCAGGCTGGCATGCGGGCCGGGCTCGCGGCCGGCCACCTCGATGCTGCGGCCGCCGGGCAGCGCGAGCGCCAGCCGGCCGAAACGCGTGCGCGCGAGCAGCCGCCGCAGCGGCGAGAAGGACGGCGTCGCGTCGAGCGCGGGATTGGCGGCGGGGGCGGAGGGCGTGGGCAGGCTCATGGAGTCTCGCTCGTCGAAACGATGGTGATGTCGCGCTCCGGGGCCGCCGGACGCGGATGCAGTGGCACGCGCTTGATCCACAGGCGCAGTGCCTGCCAGTGGATGGCCGCGACGACCTTGAGAGTGAGCAGCGGATGGGTCAGGAAGACGCGCAGCAGCGCGAGGTCTCCCAGCGGCGCGCGCTGGCCGTCCAGGCGCGCGTTGAGCACGGCGCCGGCCGCGTCGTGCACGCTCACGCCGATCGACACCGCCTCGCCAGGCGGCGCGATACGGAAGCGGTAGCGCAGGTCCATGCCGTTGAACGGGGAGACATACATCCGCTTGTCGCAGTGCTGGTCGATGACCGGGGCGGCGGCGTCGGCCACCGGGATCAGGTAGCTGTGCCGCTGCCCGAAGGTGTTGTTGACTTCGTAGACCATCGCCTGCAACTCGCCGCCCGGCGCATGGCAGAACCACACGCTGAGCGGATTGAAGACGTGGCCGAGCAGCCGCGGCATGGCCAGCAGCCGGATCGCTCCTCCCGTGGGCAGGCCGGCCTCTCGCAGCCTCGCCTCCAGCTGGGCCCGCAGGTCGAGGCCCGAGCCGTCGCCGTGGTCGGCGGCATGGAAGCTGAACAGGTTGAAGCGGTCCACCGAGAACAGGCGCAGCCGGGCGTTCAACTGCGGCAGCTCATCGATGTCGATCAGCACGCTGTAGACGCGATAGGCGAGCCGGTGCCGCCTGGGCCGCAGCCGCTGGTGCATGACGCGCCCGACATAGAGCGCCGAACCGCCCTGCCCGCTCATGGCGCGACGGCCTGCACCGACTGGGGCAGGTGGATGCGCCCGGACTCCTGCGGCACGTGCCAGGGCCGGCGAACGCCGCCCAGCGCCTCGGCGACCGCCAGGCCGGCCTGCAGGCCGTCCTCGTGGAAGCCGGAGCCGAAGTACGCGCCGCAGAACCAGGTGCGGCGCTGGCCCTGCAGGTTCCAGAGGTGGCGCTGCGCGGCCATGGCGGCGGCATCGAACAGCGGATGGTCGTAGACCTCCGTGCGGATCAGGTGCTCGGGCCGCGGACCGGTGACGGGATTCAGCGTCAGGAAGATCGGCTCGGCTTGCGGGCCCTGCGGCAGGTGAGGCTGCAGCCGGTTCATCCAGTAGGTCACCGTCGGGGCGGCGCCGCTGCCGCGCGTCCCGAGGTAGTTCCAGCTCGACCACACGGCGCGGCGCGCCGGCATCAGTGCCGGGTCGCGGTGCAGCACGGCCAGGTTGCGGCTGTAGGGGAATGCGCCCAGCAGGGCGCGCTCGGCGCTCGATGCGTCAGGCAGCAGCGCCAGCGATCTGTCCGCGTGGGTCGCCAAAACGACCTGGTCGAAGCGCTGCGGCCACCAGCCGCCGGTCGTCCGCAGCCGCACGCCGCCGGCCTCGCGATGCAGTTCGAGCACCGGCTTGTCGAGGTGGACGCGGCCGGCGAAAGGCCGGCTCAGGCGCTGCACGTACTCGCGGCTGCCGCCGGCCACGGTGCGCCAGACCGGCCGGTCGCTGATCTGGAGCAGGCCATGGTTCTCGCAGAAGCGCACGAAGGCCGCCACCGGATAGCGCCCCACCCGCGCGGCGGGCGCGGACCAGATGGCGGCCGCCATGGGATAGAGATGGTCGTCGCGGAATGCGCGGCCGTAGCCGCGGGCGTCCAGGTAGTCGTCCAGCGCCTGGTCGCCGGCATGCCGGGCATCGCGCGGCGCCTCGCGGTAGAACCGCAGCAGTTCGCGCAGCATCGACCAGAATCTCGGGCTCGCCAGGTTGCGCTTCTGCGCGAACAGGCCGCGCAGGTCGGTTCCGGCGTATTCGAGGCGGCCGGCATCGAGGCTGACGGCGAAGGACATGTCGGAGGCCGCGGTCGGCACGCTCAGGTGCCGGAATAAGGCGGTCAGGTTCGGATAGGCGGGCTCGTTGTAGACGATGAAGCCGGTATCCACCGGCACCGTGCCTTCACGCACGGGTGCATCCACGGTGTTGCTGTGGCCGCCGAGGCGCGACTCGCTCTCGAACACGGTCACCTCGTGGCCTTGCGAGCCCTGGGAAAGCAGCCAGGCGCAGGAAAGGCCCGAGATGCCGGTGCCGACGACGGCGATGCGCTGGCCCCGGGCCGGCAAGGCTGGTGCGGTGGGAACGGTGGGCTGGGCGTGGAAAGGCGGCATGGTGCGTCCCGAAGTCTTGGAGCCTCTACGCAGGAAACCGCCGTTTGGACCATGGCGCGTTGCCGCGATGATCCGATCGCGGTCGGGCTGCGTAAGGGTTAGCATGGCCGCCGTTCCTGTCCCATCCAACCAACCTGCGGCTATTGCCATGTCCCGCGGCCGCCGAGCACCCAGCTTGACCGTTGTAGCCACCGACTCCAGGCCGCCGCGCCGATCCGACGACCTCTGGGCCCAGGCCCTGGCCGCCGTGGCCGAACGGCAGGACAGGGACGCGTTCGCGCAGCTGTTCTCGCACTTCGCGCCGCGCGTCAAGCACTACCTGATGCACATCGGCAGCCCTGAGCTGCAGGCCGAGGAGCTGGCACAGGAGGCCCTGGTCAGCGTGTGGCGCAAGGCCGCGCTGTTCGACCCGGCGCAGGCCGCCGTCTCGACCTGGATCTTCACCATCGCGCGGAACCTGCGCGTGGACGCGCTCCGGCGGCGCCAGGGCGTGGAGTCGGCCGAGGAGGAGTTCGATTTCGACCTGCTTCAGGCGGACGACGCCGCGCTCGACGACGGGCTGCACGCCTCGCGCCAGAACGAACGACTTCGCAGCGCCCTGCAACTGCTGCCGCCCGAGCAACAGCAGGTGCTGCACCTTTCCTATTTCGAAGACGAGCCGCATGCCCGCATCGCGGCCCAGCTGAACATTCCGCTGGGCACGGTGAAGTCGCGCGTGCGCCTGGCGGTCGCCCAACTGCGCCGCCTGCTGGAACGCTGACGACGATGAATATCCGACACCACCCCGACGATGGACTGCTGCTTGCCCGGGCCTCCGGCCAGCTGCCGGCCGGAACGCGGCTGGTCCTGGCCAGCCACCTGGAACTTTGCCCGCTGTGCCGCGAGCGCGCGCGCACGCTCGACGCCCTGGGCGGCGTCATGCTCGACGAGCTGGAGGCCGCCCCCATGGCCGACGATGCGCTCGCGCGCGCCTGGGCCTCCATCGACGCGCTCGAAAGCGCGCCTGCTGCGCCCGTGCGGGTCAGCGCGCCGCCGCCACTGCCGCCCGGCGCGCGC
The DNA here is from genome assembly GCF_056867935.1 of Variovorax sp. TLI9-5A. Classification (NCBI taxonomy): domain Bacteria; kingdom Pseudomonadati; phylum Pseudomonadota; class Betaproteobacteria; order Burkholderiales; family Comamonadaceae; genus Variovorax; species Variovorax sp. TLI9-5A. The sequence goes on from NZ_CP200310.1 coordinate 4,634,136, forward strand.
TGGCCGCGCGCCCTCGCCCATTGCAGCGCCACACCCTGGCGCTGGATCGCCCCCGGCATGCGCTGGAGCCGCGTGAGCGTGCCCGACGCGCCGGACGCCAACGTCTTCCTGCTGCGCATCGCGGCCGGCAAGTACCTGCCGCAGCACACGCACCAGGGGCTGGAGCTGACCCAGGTGCTGCACGGCCGCTTCCACGACGGGCGGGCCCTGTTCGGCCCCGGGGATTTCGACGCGGCGGATGGCGAAATCCACCACCAGCCCGTTGTCCAGGACGGCAGCGAGTGCATCTGCCTGGCCTCCCTGGACGGCCGCCTGCGCTTCGACAGCGCTATCGCGCGCGTGCTGGGTTCGCTCGTCGGGATGTGAGCCGCGCCGCCGCCCATGCCGACACGCCGCTCACGAAGCTGCCCCACACCAGGTCCGCGACGGTGATGGCCCAGGGCCAGTCGCGCAGCGTGGCCTGGTTGGTGAGGTCGTAGGTGGCGTAGGCGACCAGCCCGAAGAAGGCGCCGCGCCAAAGCGCCGCGCCTGGAGCACCTTCTGCCAGGGCCGGTGCGATTGCGAAGACAAGCAGCCCGGCCAGGTAGATGGCATAGAACAGCACCGCCGCCAGCCAGTCGATGTCGGACGCCATCAACGACCCGAGCGCCGGCTTGTAAAGACGCGGCCCCATCAGCGAGAGCCACACGGCATCCAGCAGCAGAAAGCTCAGCAGCGCCGACAGATAGGCGACGAACAGGGTGCGCGGGGAAGGTTTCATGGTGCGGCGGGAGTGGAAGTCAATCGATAGCTCAGCTGGCGCTCGCCCTTGGTCTCGGCGTCGAGCCCGATCCAGCGTCCGCTGTCGGCGGCATACCAGATGCGGATGCGCTGCTGCGCGGCCTGCAGGCGCCAGCCCCGCGCCCGCACGGCCTGGCCGCGAACCTCGATGTTCGTGTCGGGCAGCGGCTCGAAACGCACCGGCTCCAGCTTGCCGGCCTGCGGATCGACCAGGCGCTGCTGCTTGAGCAGCCTGGGGTTCCAGTACGAGAAGCTCATCGCACATTCGCCGTCGAAGCGGCGCGCGACCTGCTGGCGGGTGCCGTCGTCGTCGGTGTCGGCGCGCAGCTCGCGCAGGCAGTCGCCGGCCCAGCGCTCCTCGGCGTGATGGCGATAGCGATAGACAGGCACGCCGAGCATGCGCACGACGAATTCGGCGCGGCTGTCGACGCTGCGCGCCGCCGCGCTGCCGCCGACCACGAAGCGATGCGTGCCGATCGGCTTGCCGTCGAGCGTGGCGGTGAAGTTCCACTCGCCTTCCTCGATCGCGCTTTCCTGCGCCGAGGCCGTGCAAGCCGTGCAGGCCGCCAGCACCAGGGCGAAAGCCAGGGCGCGCGCCGGCATCAGCGCTTCTCGAACAGGTAGTGGCCGACCCACCACTGGCCGCCCTCGGCGTAGCCGAACAACTCTTCCACCGAGATGAAGAAAAGGCGCCAGCGTGTCCACCAGATTGGCGCCTCGCTCTCTCCGTAGACGGCAACCAGCAGCGGCATGAGCTCGTCGCGCCGGGCGTCCATGCGCGCCAGCCAGGCAGCGGAGGTCTTCGCATAGTGGCGGCCGTTCCAGCGCCATTGCTCCAGCAGGCGCAGGTCGTCCTGGCAGCGCAGGGCAAGGTCGTCGCTGGGCATCATGCCGCCGGAGAAGAAGTAGCGGCTCATCCAGTCGCTCGCATCGCGCACCTCGAAGGGGTACGGCGCCTCGCGGTGCGCGAACACGTGCATGAAGAAGCGCCCCTGCGGATGGAGCCAGCGCGCGACGTTCGAGAAGGCGCGCGGCCAGTTGCGCAGGTGCTCGAACATCTCCACCGACACCACCCGGTCGAAGCGCTCGGCCGTCTCGAAGTCGTTGAAGTCGCAGGTGATCACTTCGAGATTGCCGAGGCCGCGCGCCGCGGCCTCGGCGGTGATGAACATACGCTGCGAATGCGAGTTGGACACCGCCGTGATGCGGGAGCCGGGGAAGCGCTCGGCCATCCACAGGCTCAGCGATCCCCAGCCGCAGCCGAGCTCGAGGATGCGCTGCCCGTCCGCCAGGCCCGCGCGGGCGCAGGTCTCGGCCAGCGCCGCCGCCTCGGCCTGCTCCAGCGTCTCCACTCCTTGGGGCCACCAGCAGCAGCTGTACTTGCGGTGCGGGCCCAGAACGGCGGCGAAGAAGTCGGCGGGCAGCTCGTAGTGCTGCTCGTTGGCCTTCTCGGGCAGCAGGGCCAGCGGGGCGTTGCGCAGCTCGTCGAAGAATGCCTGCGAGTGCCGCGCGACGGCCTCGGGGTTGCCGCTGTCCAGTTCGGCCAGGCGCTGGCGCAGCAGCCGCCGCACGCCCATGCGGACGGCGCCGTCGGGCACCAGACCCTGTTCGACCCAGTGGATGGCGGCGGAGGCGCTGGAAGCTCGGGGCATGGCAGGACGTCGGCTGTGGTTGATCCCGTGGTACGCAAGACCGGGCGCGACAGATCACCGCGCGACGGAATTCCGCTCAGGCCGGCGACGAATCCGGCGCCTCGCGCGGGCTGGCGATACGCGCATTGAACGTAGAATGCCCGCGGCACTTTCACCCGTGCGCGCAGGCGTCCATGCGCCATGTCTTCCATGCACTCCCCGAACAGGCACCCCAGCCCCTCGCCCGCCGCCGTCCGCGACGCCCGCATTGCCGCGGGCCTCACGCAGACCGAGGCCGCGCAGACGGTTCAGGCCTCGCTGCGCGGATGGCAGCAGTGGGAGGCCGGCGACCGTTCGATGGCGCCGGGCCTCTTCGAGCTGTTCATGCTCAAGACCAGGCAGTGGCCGCTGGAGCTGGAGGGCGCCCGTCGTGCCGGATAAGGAGCGGCGGGCCGCACGGAAAATGCCGAGGAATGTCCCCCACCTGCCCCGCACGCCGGCGGCACGGATCGCAAGCAACTGATTGAAATGACCAAGACAGACCTCTCTGGGCACACGCCGATGATGGCCCAGTACCTGGGCCTGAAAGCCGACCATCCGGACACCCTGCTGTTCTACCGGATGGGTGATTTCTACGAACTCTTCTGGGCCGACGCCGAGAAGGCCGCGCGCCTGCTCGACATCACGCTCACCCAGCGCGGCCAGTCGGCCGGCCAGCCGGTGGTGATGTGCGGCGTGCCCTTCCATTCGGTCGACACCTATCTGGCGCGGCTCATCAAGCTGGGCGAATCGGTCGCCATCTGCGAGCAGGTGGGCGAAGTGGGCGCCGCCAAGGGCCCGGTCGAGCGCAAGGTGGTGCGCGTGGTCACGCCCGGCACGCTGACCGACACCGAGCTTCTCAACGACAAGGCCGATTCGCTGCTGCTCTCGGTGCACGCCGGCACGCGCAACGTCTGCGGCCTCGCGTGGCTCAGCGTGACCGGCGCCGAGCTGCGGCTGGCCGAGTGCCCGGCCGACGCGCTCGAAGCCTGGATCGCGCGCATCGGCCCCAGCGAACTGCTCTACAGCGCCGAAGTCACGCCCGCCTTCGAGCAGCGCCTGAAGGCCGCGCGCGCCGCCACGCCCTTCACGCTCTCGCTGCGCCCGGCCTGGCAGTTCGACGGCGGCCTGGGCGAGCGCAAGCTGGCCGAGCAGATGGGCAGCAACAGCCTTGCGGCCTGGAATGCCGAATCGCTCGCCAACGCGCATGCCGCGGCGGCTGCGCTGCTGGGCTACGCCGAACACACCCAGGGCCGAGCGCTCTCGCATGTGCAGCGGCTGTCGGTGGAGCGCGACGGCGACCTGATCGAGCTGCCGCCCACCACGCGGCGCAACCTCGAACTGGTGCAGACGCTGCGCGGCGAAGACTCGCCCACCATGTTCTCGCTGCTCGACACCTGCATGACCGGCATGGGCAGCCGCCTGCTCAAGCGCTGGCTGCTCTCGCCCCGGCGCGACCGCTCCGAGGCGCAGGGCCGGCTCGAAGCCATCGGCGCGCTGCAGGCCACTGTGCTCAGCGCAACCGTGGCGCCCTGGCGATCGCTGCGCGAGCAGCTCAAGAACACCAGCGACGTGGAACGCATCGCCGCGCGCATCGCGCTTCGCCAGGTGCGCCCGCGCGAACTGCTGGCGCTGCAGCTGGCGCTGTCGAAGGCGCAGCAGCTGGCACCGATGCTGCCCGGCTCTTCCGCGCTGCTCGGCCAGATCGCCGAGCGGCTCGCCCCGCCGCCGGGCTGCGCCGCCCTGCTGACCAGCGCCATCAAGCCCGATCCGTCCGCGCTGGTGCGCGACGGCGGCGTGATCGCCACCGGCCACGACGCCGAGCTCGACGAGCTGCGCGCCATCAGCGAGAACTGCGACGACTTCCTGCTCAAGCTCGAGATCAGCGAGCGCGAGCGCACCGGCATCAGCAACCTGCGGGTGCAGTTCAACCGCGTGCACGGCTTCTACATCGAGGTGACGCAGAGCGCCCTCTCCAAGGTGCCCGACAACTACCGCCGCCGCCAGACGCTGAAGAACGCCGAGCGCTTCATTACGCCCGAGCTGAAGGCTTTCGAGGACAAGGCCCTGAGCGCGCAAGACCGCGCGCTGGCCCGCGAGAAGTGGCTCTACGAGCAGTTGCTCGACGCGCTGCAGCCCTCGGTGCCCGCGCTCACGCAGCTCGCCGGCGGTATCGCCACGCTCGACGCGCTGTGCGCGCTGGCCGAGCGCTCGCACACGCTGCACTGGCGCGCGCCCAGCTTCGTGTCGCACCCCTGCATCGAGATCCAGCAGGGCCGCCACCCGGTGGTGGAGGCACGGCTGGCCGAAAATCGTCGGGCGGCTTCATCGCCAACGACACGCAGCTCGGGCCGCAGCAGCGCATGCAGGTCATCACCGGCCCCAACATGGGCGGTAAGTCGACCTACATGCGGCAGGTGGCCATCATCGTGCTGCTGGCCTCCATCGGCTCGCATGTGCCGGCGGCCGCCTGCCGGCTCGGGCCCATCGACGCCATCCACACCCGCATCGGCGCGGCGGACGACCTGGCCAACGCGCAGTCGACCTTCATGCTCGAAATGACGGAAGCGGCGCAGATCCTGCACAGCGCCACGGCGCAGTCGCTGGTGCTCATGGACGAGATCGGCCGCGGCACCAGCACCTTCGACGGGCTGGCGCTGGCCGCCGGCATCGCGGCCCAGCTGCACGACCGCAGCAAGGCCTTCACGCTGTTCGCCACGCACTATTTCGAGCTGACCGAGTTCCCGGCCACGCACCACGGCGCGGTGAACATGCACGTGAGCGCCACCGAGGCGGGCCGCGACATCGTGTTCCTGCACGAAATGCAGCCCGGCCCGGCCAGCAAGAGCTACGGCATCCAGGTGGCCCGGCTCGCGGGCATGCCCGCGGCGGTGGTCAACCATGCACGGCAGGCGCTGGAGGCACTTGAATCGCAGCATGCGCAAACTCGTGCACAGGTCGACCTGTTCGCTCCGCCCCCCGTGGCCGAAACACCCATGGCCAGCGCCGTAGAATCCGCGCTGGCCGCGCTCGACCCCGACACGATGAGCCCGCGCGAGGCCCTCGATGCCTTGTATGCCCTTCAGAAACTGAACAAACGTGAACTCGGCGCCGCATGACCCGGCACAGTTCATGCCAGATGAACCTGAACCCATGACTTACTGCGTAGGCATCAAACTCAACGCCGGCCTGGTGTTTCTCTCCGACTCGCGTACCAACGCGGGCGTGGACCACATCAGCACTTTCCGCAAGATGATCGTCTACGAGCAGCCGGGCGACCGCGTCATGGTGCTGCTGTCGTCGGGCAACCTGAGCATCTCGCAGTCGGTGCGCGAAATCCTCCAGATCGAGGAGCTGCGCGAAACCCGCGAGGACGGCACCCAGGGCGAGCCCATCACCATCTGGAACGCGAAGAGCATGTTCGACGCCGCCCGCGTGCTGGGCTCGGCGGTGCGCCATGTGTACGACCGCGACGCCGAGGCGCTGAAGCACGCGGGGCTGGACTTCAACGTGTCCTTCATCTTCGGCGGGCAGGTCAAGGGCGAAGGCATGCGCCTCTTCCTGGTCTACGCGGCCGGCAACTTCATCGAAGCCACCACCGAGACGCCCTACTTCCAGGTCGGTGAGTCGAAATACGGCAAGCCCGTGCTCGACCGCGTGCTCACGCCCGAGACCCCGCTGGACGAGGCCGCCAAGTGCGCGCTGGTGTCGATGGACTCGACCATGAAGTCGAACCTCTCGGTCGGCCTGCCGCTCGACCTGGTGGTGTACGAGGCCAACAAGCTCGAAACCGACCGCGTGATCTGCATCGACGCCGACAACCCCTACTACCGCATGGTGCACAACAGCTGGGGCCAGAAGCTGCGCGAGGTGTTCGACAGCATCGAGGACCCGGTGTGGGACGACGGCCATACCGAACATCCGCTGAAGATGCCGGCAGCGCGCCACAGCCCGCTGCGCAAGATCTCGACCCCCGACGAAAAGCTCATCTAGGGAAGCCGTGCCACCCGTCGTCTTCTCGCACGGCAACAGCTTTCCCGCGAGCACCTACCGCGTCGTCCTCGACAGCCTGCGCAACCGCGGCTTCGAGGTCGATGCCATCGAGAAATTCGGGCACGACCCGAAGTACCCCGTTACCGACAACTGGCCGCACCTGGTGCAGCAGCTGGCCGACTTCGCCAAGGCGCGCGCCGACCGCGCGGGCGCCCCGGTGTTCCTGATCGGCCATTCGCTCGGCGGATTCCTGAGCCTGATGTGCGCCGCGCAGCACCCAGAGCTGGCGCGCGGCGTGGTGCTGATCGACTCGCCCATCCTCGGCGGCTGGCGCGCGAACACGCTCAACGTGGTCAAGCGCACGCCGCTCATGAAGAGCGTGTCGCCCGGCGCCATCAGCCGCAAGCGCAAGAACAGCTGGGAGCACCGCGAGGCGGTGTTCGAGCACTTCCGCGCCAAGAAGGCCTTCGCGAAGTGGGACGAGCAGGTGCTGCACGACTACATCGACCACGGCACCTTCGACGCGCAGGACGCCCGCGCCCTGAGCTTCGACCGCGACGTCGAGACCGCCATCTACAACACCCTGCCCCACAACCTCGGCGCGCTGCTGCGCGCGCACCCGCTCAAGTGCAAGGCCGCTTTCATCGGCGGGCGCCAGTCGGCCGAGATGAAGCGCGTGGGCATGGCGATGACCCAGAAGGTCACCCGGGGCCGCATCGCCATGATGGACGGCACGCACCTCTTCCCGATGGAAAAGCCGCTGGCCACCGCAGCGGCCATCGAGGCCGCGCTGCGCAACCTGCTCTGACGGGAAAGCAGCCGGTCACCCCCGGGTGACGTGCACTCCCGGCCGGCGCCCCGCATTCCACTTGCCGCCCAGCGCCCGCTCGACCTGGGCGGCCAGCTGCAGCAGCAGCCCGTCGTTCGCCTGCGCCGCCTGCGCCTGGATGCCCAGCGGCAGGCCGTTCTCCTGCTCGGCCATCGGCAGCGAGATGCCCGGCATGCCGCACAGGTTGGCCAGCGGCGTGTACGCGAAGTTCTGCCAGAGGTTGGCGAACCAGTCGTATACCGAGGGGTTCGCGCTGGTCGTGAGGTACTCGCTGGTGCCCACCTTGGGCGTGGGCAGCGCGGTGACGGGCGTGAGGATGATGTCCCAGCGCTGGAAGAAGTCGCCGAAGGCGCGCGAGGTGGTGTTGAACACCGCCTGCATCTTCGCGCGCTCGGTGTACGAGGTGTGCAGTCCCGCTTCCCAGATCTTGATGTTGATCGGCTCCAGCAACTCGGCCGGCGGGCGCTCCAGCCCCAGCCGGTGCAGGTGGCCGTCGATGACCTGCGCGAAGTTGCTGATGTAGCAGGTGGTCTGGGCGTCGAAGGCGGCCTTGAAGTCGACCTCGGGCAGCACCCATTCGACGTGATGGCCCAGCCCTTCGAGAAACTTGCCGACGCGCTCCAGCTCGGCCACGAAATGCGGCGTTGCACGGAAGTCGCCCCACTCGTGCGACAGCGCGATGCGCAGGCGGCCCGGGTCGCGCCGGATGAGTTCGCTGTACGGCTCGGCCGGCGACCAGAAGGGCATGAACTCGCCGGGCGCGCCGCCGCGGCAGTGGTCGACCAAGGCGGCCGTGTCGCGCACGGTGCGGCTGTGGCAGCCCTGGATCGACACCAGCCCCGAAAGATCGGACAGCCCCGGCGCCAGCGAGAACACGCCGCGCGACACCTTCAGCCCGATGTTGCCGTTCACGCCCGCCGGAATGCGGATCGAGCCGCCGCCGTCGGTGGCATGCGACAGCGGCAGTACGCCCGCGGCCACGATCGCCGCCGTGCCGGCCGACGAGCCGCAGGTGGTGTATTCGAGGTCCCAGGGATTGCGCGTGACGTGGAAGGCGTTCTCCGCCGAGCTGCACACGCCGAACTCCGGCGTGGTGCTGCGGCCCACGATGTTCAGCCCCGCCTTGCGCAGCTGCTGTGTGAGAAAGCTGTCGGCCGCCGGGCGGTGGCCCTGCATCATCATCGAGCCGAACTCCTGCAGCCGGCCCTTCAGCGTGGGGCCCAGGTCCTTCATCAGGTAGGGCAGGCCCGCGAACACGCCCTCGGGATTCATGCCGTCCTTCAGCGGATCGGCGACCACGTCGTCGAAGACTTCGACGACCGCGTCGAGCTGCGGATCGAGCCTCTCGATGCCAGCAGCCGCCTGCGCGGCCAGCTCCGCCGCACTCACGTCGCCCTTGCGCACCCGTTCGGCCAGTGCGATTCCGTCGTGATCGGCCCATTCGCTCCAGCTCATTGCCAGCGTCATTCGCATTGCTCCGTTTCTTGTTCGTTGAGGAAAGTGCGTCCGATTTTGCCGAGCGTGTCGGCGCGACGCATACTGATGCGTCCTTGGGTGAGCATGAACGAAGGACAAACGAGCAAGCGCGCCGATGACCGACGACGACACCGCCTGGATCGCCACCACGCTGGCCGCCTCGCGCCCGCGCGCGGTGGCCGCGCTGCTGCGCTACTTCCGCGAGCTCGACATGGCCGAGGAAGCCTTCCAGGAAGCCAGCCTGCGCGCCCTGCGGCACTGGCCCGCGAGCGGCCCGCCGCGCGACCCGCTGGCCTGGCTGATCTTCGTGGGGCGCAACGCGGCGCTCGACGAGGTGCGCCGGCGCGGCCAGCACGAGCCGCTGCCCGAGGACGACGCGCTCGTTTCCGACCTCGACGACACCGAGGCCGCCCTGGTCGAGCAGCTCGACCAGGCGCACTACCGCGACGACGTGCTGCGCCTGCTCTTCGTCTGCTGCCACCCCGATCTGCCACTGACGCAGCAGATCGCGCTGGCGCTGCGCATCGTCTCGGGCCTGTCGGTGCGGGAGATCGCACGCGCCTTCCTGGTCGGCGAGGCCGCGATGGAGCAGCGCATCACCCGCGCCAAGAAGCGCGTGGCCTCGGCCGGCATTCCCTTCGACACGCCCGGCCGGCGCGAGCGCGACGAGCGGCTGGCGTCCGTGTGCACCACCGTCTACCTGCTCTTCAACGAAGGCTATTCAGCCAGCGGCGGCGAGGAGCACGTGCGCGCCGCGCTCTGCGAGGAGGCGATACGCCTCGCACGGCTGCTGCTCGAACTGTTCCCCGGCGAGCCCGAGCTGATGGGCCTGGCCGCCCTGCTCCTGCTGCAACATGCGCGCGCCGATGCCCGGCTCGACGAGGGCGGCATGGTCGTCCTGCTCGAAGACCAGGACCGCTCCCGCTGGAACCGCGCGCTCATCGCCCAGGGGCTGGCGCTGGTCGAAGGCGCGCTGCGGCAGCGCAGGCCCGGCCCCTGCCAGCTGCAGGCCGCCATCGCCGCCACCCACGCGCAGGCCGCGCGGGCCGAAGAAACGGACTGGGCCGAGATCGACCGCCTCTACGCCGCGCTCGAAACCCTGCAGCCCTCGCCGGTGGTCACGCTGAACCGCGCGGTGGCGGTGCACAAGCTGCACGGGCCGCAGGTCGCGCTGGCGCTGACCGAACCGCTGGCCGGCGCGCTCGACGGCTACTTCCACTTCCACGGCCTGCAGGGCGCGCTGCTGATGCAGCTGGAGCGCGCCGGCGAAGCCCGCGCCGCCTTCGCACGCGCCCTCGGCATGGCGCGCACGGCTGCGGAGGCCGCGCACATCCGCACGATGCTCGACCGCCTGGGCTCGCCCGGCTGACTCCATCCATCCCACCCGCCACGAACCACGGAAAGAAAAGGAAGACCATGCTCTATTCCATCCTCATCTACGGCTGCGAATCCGCGGTGGCCGCATGGGAGCCCGGCGTCGAAGAGGAAATGCTCGAACGCCACACCGACCTGCGCGAAGACCTGCAGTCGCAGGGCCGGCTGGGCACCGTGCTGCGGCTGATGCCGAACGTGGCGACCACGGTGCGCCGCGCGGGCGACATGCACCCTCTGGTCACCGACGGCCCCTTCGCCGAGACGAAGGAACAACTCATGGGCATCTACATCGTGGAGTGCGAGTCGGTCGAGGATGCCACCCACGCCGCGCACCGGCTGGCCTTCGAGGGCGGGGTGTTCGAGATCAGGCCGATCACCTGGTACGACCCGGGGGTGATCGCGGCGCGCATTCCGCAGGTCTGAGAAAAAATTCTGTCGGCGATGTCGGATCGGGCCGCCGGCCCGCGTCCTTGGTTGGAACGCCCGCATGTCGCGGGCGGCAATCCGAGGAGAAACGATGTCGCAGACGTTCAGCAACAAGTGCGTGGTGGTTCACGGTGGCAGCGGTGCCATCGGCGGCGCGCTGGCCCGCGCCTTCGCGCGTGAAGGCGCCAGGGTGTTCATCACGGGGCGAAACCGGGCCAGGCTCGATGCGGCGGTGCGGGCCATCGAGGCCGAGGGCGGGCGCGCCGAGGCCGACGTGGTCGATGCGCTCGACGAGCAGGCCATGATCCGCCACGCCGCCGAGGTGGCCGAAAGCGCAGGCGGCATCGACATCGCGCTCAACGCCATCGGCGTGATGCACGTGCAGGGCACGCCCCTGTCGGCGCTGGCGCTGGAAGACTTCTTCCTGCCCGTGCAGGTCTACACCCGCGGCTGCTTTCTCACGGCCAAGGCCGTGGCACCGCACATGGCGAAGCGCGGCGGGGGCGTGGTTCTTTCGGTGTCCACGCCGGCCTCGCGCCTGCCGGGGCCGGGCTACCTGGGCCACGCGGTGGCCTGCGCGGGCGTGGAGGCGCTCTCGCGCCACATGGCGGGCGAGCTGGCGGCCTTCAACATCCGCACCTTGTGCATCCGCTCGCACGCCATTCCCGAGGCGGTGACGGCTGGCTCGCACGCCCGCGAGGTGTTCCGCCCGGCCGCGCAGAGCATGGGGCTCACGGTCGAGCAGATGCTCGCGGCCAAGCCGCCCGGCCTGCTGGTGGAGCGCCTGCCCTCGCTCGACCAGATGGCGGCGGCCGCGCTGTTCGCGGCCTCCGAAGGCGCGGGCGCGATGACGGGCGCGGTGCTGAACCTGAGTGGGGGTGTCACGCTGGACTAAGGCGAGGCCTGGGCCGGCTCCCTAGAATCGCCCGGGTCATTCCCGAACCTCGCCGATTCCGCATGCAGCCCGAATTCCCGTCAGCGCCCGCGCTGGCCGACGCACTGATCGTCGATCCGTTCTATCTGGCGATCTCCGTCGATTTCGAGCACGACATGCCGGCGCGCAAGGCCGTGCTCGCCGACTACTTCGCCTACTCGCTGGGCGAGGCCGCGCGCACCGGTCGCTTTCTTGCCGCTGAAGACGCACGGCTCGGCGCGGCCGCCTGGCTGCTGCCGCGCACGGAGGCCGTTGACGCCACCGAGTCGGCGGCGAAGAGCGACTACCTCGCCGGCGCGCTGGGCCCGCGAGGCCATGACAACTACCGCCGCATCGTCGATTTCATGGCCGCCCGCTCGCCGGCCGTGGTGCCCGCGCATGCCTGGTACCTGTCGATCCTCGGCATCTCGCCCGATGCGCAGGGGCGCGGGCTGGGCGCGCAACTGCTGGCGCCCACGCTGGCCGAGGCCGACGCGGCCGGCGTGCCCTGCTTCCTGGAAACCTTCACGCCGCGCAGCGTGGCCTTCTACGAGCGGCTGGGCTTCCGTGGCGAGGCGGAACACCTGGAGCCGGTCACGAGCTCGACCTACCTGATCATGTGCCGGCCTTCGCGGCAATAGTTGGCAACAACCCCGGAAAATAGGTAAATACGCCGCGCCAGCCTGGCCGAAGAATCCGCCGCATGTCCCCCCTCCCGACCGAAGACGCCGAACCCGTTTCGCTGAGCCCCACGCTGATCGTCGAGGACGACCCGGCCATGCAGGAGCGCCTGCGCTATGTGCTCTCCACCCTCGGCTGCGACGAGAACCGCATATCGGTGACCGACAGCGTCGCCGGCGCCCGGAAGCTGCTGGACGAACAGGGCTACGGCGTGGTGCTGGTGGACATCGGCCTGCCCGACGGCAGCGGCGTGGAACTCATCGGCTGGCTGCAGGCGCACCATCCGGGCGTTCCGGCGGTGGTGATCTCGGCCTGGCGCACGGAGGAAATCATCTTCGCGGCCCTGCGCGCGGGCGCCATCGGCTACCTGCTGAAGGAGCGCGACGACATCGAGCTGGGCATTGCGCTGCGCAGCATCGAACAGGGCGGCGCGCCCATCGACCCGAGCATCGCGCGCCACATCCTCGCCTGGCTGGCGACGCACCAGCCGCCGCCGGCTGAAACGGCGGTGCAGGCCTCCGGGGAAGCACCGGCCGCGCTCACGCGCCGGGAACGCAAGATACTGGAGCTCGTCTCGCAAGGCCTGAGCAACCGCGACATGGCCGAATCGCTCTCGATCTCCAGACTGACCGTGGAATGCCACACCAAGAACATCTACCGCAAGCTTGCCGTGAGTTCGCGCACCGAGGCCGTCTTCGAGGCGCGAAGGCATGGCTTGCTGCGCTGACGGGCGCGCTGCTTTTTCTGCTCTTTGCAGTCGGCCCGGCCTTCGCCGCTGAAGAGTCCGCCGCTCCCGCGCTGCGCGTGGAGGCCGTGCGCGGCACCGGCTGGAGCGACACAGCCCCGCCCGCCGAGGGCTGGATGCCCGTCACCCTGCCCGACAGCTGGGCCGCGCGCTGGCCCGGCTTCGACGGCGTGGTCTGGTATCGCCTCACTTGGGAGCAGCCCGAACAGCTGCGCGAAGCGGGCCTGCTGCTGCACTACCTGAACATGGCCGGCGAGGTGTCACTCAACGGCACGACGATCTCGCGCGACCAGAGCCTGGTCGAGCCGCTCACCCGCGCCTGGAACACGCCGCGCTACTGGCTGCTGGCGCCGCCGCTGCTGAAACCCGGCAGCACCAACACGCTGCTGGTGCGCGTGTCGGGCCTCTTCGCCTACCAGGCAGGGCTGGGGCCGGTGAGCCTGGGCACGCCGGCCGCGATGCAGGCCGAGTTCGACAGCGAACGCCTGGTGCGTCGCGACCTGCAGGTGCTGGGCCTCGCGGTGAGCGCCGCCGTGTCGGCCTTCTTCGCCGCGCTGTGGCTGCTGCGGCGCAAGGAAAGTGCCTACGGCTGGTTCGCCCTGATGAACATGCTGTGGCTGCTGTTCGGCTACAACCAGATCGCCACCAGCCCCTGGCCCTTTGCGAGCAACCACGCATGGCAGGCGCTGAACATCTCGGTGCTGCTGGTCTTCAGCGTGTCCTACCTCGTCTTCGCGCTGCGTTTCTGCGCGCGGCGCATGCCCTGGCTGGAGGGCGCGGCCTTGGTGATCGCGGTCGCCGGCGTGCTCGACCTGTGGCTGGCGCCCGTTTCCGATCTGATCGCGCATCGCGCCATCTGGATGTCGATCGGGACGCTCATGAGCATCGCCGTGAACTGCGCCTCGATCGTTCACGCCGCGCGCCATCGCGACAGCCCCATGCGCTCGCTGACGCCCTTCATGGCGGTATCGGCGGCCGCGGCCACGCACGACCTGCTGGCGTTCACCCAGTTGATCGACGCCACCATCTACTACACGGCCATCTCGTCCTACGGGCTGCTGCTCGGCATGGCGCTGACGCTGGCCGCGCGCTTCGTGAGCAGCCTCAAGCGCATCGAGAACTTCAACACCGAGCTGATCGAGGAAGTGAACGCAGCCAAGGCTGAACTGGCCGCCACGCTGGCGCAGCAGCATGCGCTGGAGCTGGCCCATGCGCGCATCGGCGAGCGCGTGAACCTGGTGAGCGACCTTCACGACGGGCTGGGCGGCATGCTGGTGGGCAGCATCGCGACACTGGAGCGCAAGCCCGGAAACCTCGGCGCGCCCGAGCTGCTGGCGATGCTCAAGCGCCTGCGCGACGACCTGCGCCTGATCATCGACGCCACCGGCCGCGACGACGGTGCCCGCGCCCTGGGCGAGTTGCTGGCGCCGATGCGCCACCGCAGCGCTCAGTTGCTGGACGCCAACGGCATCGACTGCCGCTGGCAGGTGTCGGGCATCGACACGCTGGAGCTGCCGCCCTCGCAGAGCCTGGACCTGATGCGCTTCCTGCAGGAGGCGCTGACCAACGTGCTCAAGCACAGCGCGAGCCGCCGGGTGGACGTGACGGTGGCGCGCGATGGCGCCGATCTGCGGCTCAGCGTGCGCGACGACGGGCGCGGCTTCGAGGTCGAGGGCCAGACGGCCGGCGCGGGCCTGCGCAACCTGCGCACGCGGGCGCGCCGGCTGGGCGCGGAGCTGCTGTTGCAGTCGCGCCCGGGCGAAACGCAAGTCGCGCTGCGAATGCCGCTGGCAGTCTGATCAGAGCTCCAGCACCAGCCGCCCTTCGCAGGCGCGCGAGCAGCAGGCCATCATCTTGGTGTTGGCGTCGCGCTCCACCCGCGTGAGCACCACGTCACGGTGATCGACCTTGCCGGAGAGCACGCGCACCTCGCAGGAGCCGCACAGGCCTTCCTCGCAATCGCTCTGCACGTCGACGTTCGCGGCGCGCAGCGCGGTCAGCAGAGTCTGGTCGGGCGGCACCGTGAGGACGAGGCCGGAATCCTTCAGCTCCACCTCGAAGGCATGTTCCTTCGACGGATCGAGCGTGGCCAGCGTGGATTCGAAATGCTCCACGCGCAGCGCTCCCTCGGGCCAGGCGGCGCAGCAGTCTTCCAGCGCGTCGAGCATGCGCAGCGGGCCGCAGGCATACACCTGGGCGCCGGGCACCGGCTGCGCGAGCAGCGCCTGCAGGTCGTTGCGCCGGCCCTCACCGGCAATGTGCAGGCGCAGCCGCTCGCCATGCAGCGCGGCCAACTCGTCGACGAAGGCCATGCTGCTGCGGCTGCGGCCGCTGTAGTGCAGCTCGTAGTCCATGCCCAGCGCCTTCGCGCGCCGCGCCATCGCGCTCACCGGCGTGATGCCGATGCCGCCGGCGATGAAGATCGCCTTCTTCAGCGACTCGTCGAGCCTGAAGTGGTTGCGCGGGCCGCGAATGCGCAGCCGGTCGCCCGCCTTCACGCTGCCATGCACCCAGGCCGAGCCGCCGCGCCCATCGGGCTCGTGCAGCACGGCGATCTCGAAGGCGCCCGCGTCGTCCGGGTCGCCGCACAGCGAGTACTGGCGCGACAGCTCGGGCGTGCCGCATTCCACGTCGATGTGCGAGCCGGCCGTCCAGCGCGGCAGCGGCTTGCCGTCGGGCGACACCAGGCGCAGCCTGACGATGCCGTCGGCCACGGGAGTCACGGCCTGCACCACCACGGGCCGCGCGATGGCGTGCGCCGAAGGCTCGCCGATGCGCACCGGCACGCGCACGTCGCGCAGGCCAGGGTTCGCGCGCTCGGGGTTGGCGGCCGGGTCCCATTCCACCCACAGGTGCTCGGGGCCGCGGAAGGAGGTGTTCGGCACGTAGGTGAAGCGCTGTTCGGAAAGCCGCATGTGCGGCAGACGGCGCGTGAACTCCTCCAGGAAGATCTGCATCTCCATACGCGCCAGGTTCTTGCCCATGCACTGGTGCGAGCCGTAGCCGAAGGTGAGATGGTCGCTGGCGTTGTCGCGGCGGATGTCGAACAGGTCGGCATCTGAAAAATGCCCCTCGTCGTGGTTGGCCGAAGAGGTGACGATCAGCAGGCGCGAGCCCGCCGACAGGTCGACGCCGCCGACCTGCGTGTCTTTGGTGACCATGCGGCGCCACGCGGCCACCGAGCCGTTGTGGCGCAGGCACTCTTCCACCGCGTTGGGAATGAGCCCCGGGTCCTCGCACAACTCGCGCCACACCTGCGGGTGTTGAAGCAGCAGCTTCACCGCGTTGGCGGTGGCGTTGGCGGTGGTCTCGTGCGCGGCGACGATGCCGGCCATCATCATCGAGTGCAGGTACGAGTCGGTCACCACCTCGGGGTGCAGCATCTGCTTGCGGATGCCGTACTGCATCCATCCGGGCGCGTCCGGGTCCTGCCGCATCTTGGCCAGCACCTTGCCGGCGTACTGCCAGAAGTTGCCGACCGCGTGCGCCACGGCCACCTGCTCCTCGGGTTTCGGACGGCCCCAGGTGTTGACGGTGTGCGCGATGGAGTACTTGCGCAGCGTGTCCATGTCTTCCTCGGGCACGCCGAGGAAGTGCAGCGCTACCGTGAGCGGGATTTCCCACAGCATCTGGTCGACGAGGTCGGCGCGGCCGTCGTCGATGAAGCGGTCGACGTACTCGCGCGCCAGCTCGCGCACCATGGGCTCGTGGTGCTTCAGCGCCTCGGGCGTGAACGGGTCCATCAGCGCGCGGCGGCGCGGCATGTGGGCGGGCTCGTCCTCGTTCACCAGCGTGCGGTTGAGCGCGAAGCCGTAGGAAGCCAGCACCGCGTTGGCCTCCTCGCCGGTGGGCGTGATCTTCTCGAGCGCGATCGAGGGGCTGAAGGTGATGTTGTCGCGGAACACCGCCTTGATGTCCTCGTAGCGCGTGAGCACCCAGTAGCCCAGCTTGGGGCTGTAGAAGATGGGCTCCTGCTCGCGCGCCCAGCGCACGTACTCGGGCGGGTCCTGCTGGTAGCCGTCCTCGAAGGGGTCGAAGCCGGCGGCGCGCTGGCTCACCGGGCAGCCGGTGGGCGTGCGCTCGGAGGACAGCGCCCCATGCGCGACGGGGCAGCCGGAGGTGTGCGAGGACGTGACGGTATCTGGCATGGCGGGCAGCTTCAGTCGAGGGTGATCTTCAGGTCGCGGATGAGCTTGTGCCAGCGCACCGTCTCGTTCTTCAGCAGCTCGGCGTACTGCGCGGGCGTGTTGCCCACCGGCTCCACGCCGAAGTCGACCATGCGCGTGCGCACCGAGGGCTCGTTGATGGCGGCGACCAGCTGGCGGTTGAGCGTGTTCACCACGTCGGCCGGCGTGGCCGAGGGCACCACCACGCCGACCAGCGCGGCGGCCTCGACGTTCTTGTAGCCCAGCTCGGCGAAGGTGGGCACGTCGGGCAGCTGCGGCAGGCGCGTGGGGTTGGCCACCGCCAGCGCGCGCACCTTGCCGCCCTTGATGAAGCCGGAGCCCGCGGCCAGGTCGACCATCATGGCCGGCAGCTGCCCGCCGACCACGTCGGCCAGCGCGGGCGCCGCGCCGCGATACGGCACGTGCACCATGAAGAGCTTGGCTTCCACCTTCAGCAGCTCCATGGCCAGGTGGTGCGGGCTGCCCGCGCCGGCCGAGGCGTAGTTGATGCCGCCCGGCTTGGCCCGGGCCTGGGCGATGAAGTCCTTGGCCGAACTGAAGCCCGAGTTCGCGCCGACGACCAGGATCATCGGGAACTTGCCCATCAGCGTGACGGGCGCCAGGTCTTTCGTGGGGCTGTAGCTCAGCGACTTGTAGAGCGCGGGGTTGAACACCAGCGTGCCGTTGTCGGCCGAGAGGATGGTGTAGCCGTCGGCCGCCGCGCGCGCGATTTCGGAAGCAGCCAGCGCGGTGTTGCCACCCGGCTTGTTGTCCACCAGCACCGGCTGCGCGACCTGGGTGGACAGCGTCTGCGCCACCGTGCGCGCAAGGAAGTCGGAACCGCCGCCGGCCGCGTAGGGAACGATCCAGCGGATCGGCTTGGCGGGATAGGTCTGCTGTGCGCCGGCACCGGCGGCGACGGCGGCCAGCGAAAGGACCGCGAGGCAGCGGGCGATGTGCTTCTTCATGAGGGAGTCTCCGTGAGGAATTTTGTGTATTGCGTAATTATCATACGCATAGCGTAATTCACGGATCGCGGGTTTACCCGATCCCATCGCGCGAGCACCTAACATCCAGCCGTCATGACGCAGTCCACGGAATCCGAGCCCTCCTCGCCCCCCACCCGCGAACGCCGCCAGCGCGTGCAGTCCGCCGAGACCGGCATGTCCGTGCTCAAGGGGCTGGCGCACCTGGGCGGGCGCAGCAGCCTGACCGCGCTGTCGGCGCACGTCGCCGAGAGCCCCGCCAAGGTGCACCGCTATCTCGCGAGCCTGATGGAAGCGGGCCTGGTGCTGCAGGACGCCGCCTCGCAGCACTACTACCTGGGCACCGAAGCCATCCAGATCGGGCTGGCCGCCATGCGCCAGGCCGATCCGATCCGAGCGGCCGAGCCCTGCCTGATCCGCCTGCGCGAATCGCTGGAGGTGACCTGCTTCGTGGCGGTGATGGGAAACAAGGGCCCGACCATCGTGCGCTTCGAGGAGCCGGGACTGCCTGTGACGGTGAATGTGCGCGCCGGCTCGGTGATGTCGATGCTGTGGTCGGCCACCGGCCGGGCCTTCCTGGGGCTGCTCGACGAGTCGCGCGTGCTGGCGCTGGCCGAGCAGGAGCTGGCCGATGCCACGCCAGAGATGCGCGCCCTGCTCGACGCGAAAGACCCGATCGGCCAGCTGCGCCACGAGGTGCGGCAGGCGCGCTGCGCGAGCGTCAGGGACACCTACCTGCGCGGCATCAGCGCCGTGGCGGCACCGGTGTACGACTATGCGGGAAGGGTCTGCGCCGTGATCACCGCGCTGGGCGCCACGGGCGGGTTCGACCCGTCGATCGACGGACCCATCGCCGCGGCTGTGCGGCAGGAAGCCGGGGCCGCGAGCGCCCTGCTGGGCGCCGCGGCCTGAGGAATCAAGTCCGGATCAGTCCGCCCAGACCACCGTGCCGGTCCACGCAGTGACCAGCACCAGGATGCCGAAGGCGATGCGATACCACGCGAACGGCGTGAAGCTGTGGCTGCTGATGTACTTCAGCAACCAGCGCACGCACAGCCAGGCGCTGATGAACGAGAACACCAGCCCCACCGCGAAGAGCGGCACGTCGGCCATCGACAGCGCCGCGCGCTCCTTGTAGACGCTGTAGAGACCGGCGCCGATCAGCGTCGGGATGGCGAGGAAGAACGAGAAGTCGGTCGCCGCCTGGCGCGACAGCCCCAGCAGCATGCCGCCGATGATGGTCGAGCCGCTGCGGCTGGTGCCCGGGATCATCGCGAAGCACTGCACCAGGCCGACCTTGAGCGCGTCCCACGGTGTCATGTCGTCGACATGCTCGACGCGGATCGATCCGGGCGGACGCTTCTCGGCCCAGAGGATGATGAAGCCGCCGATGATGAAGGTGCTGGCCACCACGGTCGGAATGAACAGGTGCGCCTTGATGACCTTGCCGAACAGCAGGCCCAGCACCACGGCGGGCAGGAAGCCGATGAAGATGTTCAGCGCCAGGCGCTGCGCCTTGGGTTGGCGCGGCAGCGCGACGACGGTCGACCTGATCTTCTGCCAGTAGACCAGGATCACCGCGAAGATCGCGCCGGTCTGGATGGCGATCTCGAAGACCTTGCCCCGGTTGTCGCCGAAGCCGCCGAGCAGCGAGCCCGCAAGGATCAGGTGGCCGGTCGAAGAGATGGGCAAAAACTCGGTGAGACCTTCGACGATGCCCATGACGGCGGCCTTGGCCAGCAAAACAATATCCACGCGGACTCCTTTCAAGTACGGCCATTATCACGAGGAGGCTGGTCAGCCCGGGCTCAGACTCCCCTGTTCCGGTGATGTTCAGGCAGGTCGCGTTGACACACAGTCGAGGGTGTGCAAAGGCATGTGTGATGCCGAAGGAGCCCTTGGTAATGCGAACGTTCACGCCCGGCGACAGACTCGAAGAACACGCGTCGACTTTCGATGACCACGGCGAAGACCGCCGCAAGAACGCCCAGGATCTCGAGCGCGAACAGCGCGCCTCGATGCGCCGGGTCACCGAGGCCACCGGCGCGTCGGCCCACGAGCTGCAGCAGCTGATGCAGCGGCTGCGCGACATCGACCTCTCGGGCTCCAGCGCGGGCATCGTCGCGCAGGGCCACATCGCGGCCGACCGCATGCAGTCGGGCATGGCGGCCCTCGACCTGGGCGACGGCAACGTGGCCGAGCAGCGCGGCGACGCGGTGCAGAGCATCGATTTCTGGCTGCTCGAGCCGCTGGACCCCGCGCACGACAAGAAGTGGTACGCGCGCTGGAAGTTCTGGAGCTTCATCCTCGGCGCGGCCGGCTCGGAAGCCGCGCTCACCCTGCAGGGGCTGGCGCTGCGCCCCACCGAGCCCGGCGACACGCACGCCGACCTGGTGGCCAAGGCGCGAAAGGTGCTCGAAAGCTGGCGCCGCACTTCCGAGCCGTTGTTCTGGGCCGCCGTCGAGTGCTACGTGCGGCAACAGTCGTTCTCGCTCGAAACACAGGCTTACCTGATGCACTGCATCGCCTCGGTGTTCACCGGCGATCCGATGAAGCTGTCGAACGAGCAGAGCGAGCAACTCGCGGCCGTGCTCGCAGACACCTACTGCGATGCGCTGGGCACCTCGGCGAGCATGCCCTCGGCCGACATCTACCGGCGCCTGTCGCAGGGCCTGGAAGCCACCGACCGCGAAACCGGCCTCACCCGCAACCTCGGGCGCAGCGACGCGGCGCAGATCGCGATGACGGCGCTGTTCTCGGTGATCGAGTTCTCGCGCCTACGCTGAAGAGCCCGCACCGGTGCGGCGGCGCAGCGCGCGCACCGCGCTGTCGACCGTGGTGAGCACCGGCAGCCCGCTGGCCGCCTCGCAGGCCGCGCGCGAGCGCGCCATGCTGAACTGCGCCAGCGCGATGCGCGTGCAGCCGCGCTCGCGCAGTGCGGCTGCCTGGGCGGCGATGAGCGCGTCGTGGCGTTGCACGTCGCCCGCGTTCAGCGCGTCGAGCGCGCCTTCGGCCAGCGCGGTTTCGAGCGCCATGCCCTGCGGGAACTCCGGCGGCATCGACGCCAGCGTGGGCGCGAAGGTGGCGATGAGGCCCAGCCTGCCCTCCCCTTGCATTGCCTCGTCGATCATGGCCTCGTTGGGCTTGAGCACCGGAATGCCCGCATGCCGCCGCGCCACCGCCTCGATGCATGACCCGAAGGCCGAGCAGGTGAAGAGGATGCCCTGCGCACCGGTGTCGACCGCGTACTGCGCGAGGCGCTGGAAGCGCTCGTACATGGCCGCGTCGAGCCCCTTGCCCTCGCGCGCCAGGTCGGCCGAGAGGCTGTCGTCGAGCAGGTTCATGCGCACGGCCTCGGGCCAGTCGCGCGCGAATGCTTCGTTGATGGGCGCGACGGAATGCGAGAGCGCGTGTATCAGGGCGATGCGTGGCATGGGGGTCATGGATTCGGCAAGGAGCGCTCAGATGCCCTTGGAGGAAGGATTGGCGAAAGCGTCCTTCGTCTCGGCATTCAGCGGGTAGTTGATGTTGATGCCCTTGGGCGGAATCGGCGACATGAACCACCTGGCATAGAGCTTCTCCATCTCGCCCGACTTCATCATGCCCGAGACCACGCGGTCGACCAGCGCCTTGAAGGCCGGATCGTCCTTGCGGAACATCAGCGACTGGTTCTCGGTGCGCAGGCTCTCGCCGGTGATGATGAAGTCCCTGGGGCTGCGCGCGTTCGCGATCTGGCCGGCCAGCAGGATGTCGTCGAGCACGAAGGCCTGGGCGCGGCCGCTTTCCACCAGCAGGAAGGAGTCGCTGTGGTCCTTGCCCGCGAGGTTGGTCACCTCCAGGCTGCGGCCCCGGTCGGCCTCGCGCAGCAGGCGGAACGAGGTGGTGCCGCTGGTGGTGGCCACCGTCTTGCCCTGCAGGTCGGCGATGCTCCTGATGCCCGAATCGGCCTTCACCAGCATGCGCACGTTGTAGCGGAAGATGTCCGGCGAGAAAGCCACCAGCTTCTGGCGCTCGACAAGGTTGGTGGTGGAGCCGCACTCGATGTCGACCGTGCCGTTCTGCACCAGCGGAATGCGGTTGGCCGAAGTGACGGCCTGGTACTTGATCTCGACAGCCGGCATCTTCAGCTCGCTCTTCACCGCCTCGACGATGCGGTTGCAGATCTCGATGCTGTAGCCCACGGGCTTGAGATTGCCGTCGAGGTAGGAGAAGCCGAAGGACGACTCCCGGTAGCCGAAAGTGATGGAGCCGCTGGCCTTGATCTTGGCGAGCGTGTCGTTCTCCTGCGCCTGCGCGGCGGCGAAGGGCATGAGCGCGGCCGCAAGCACGGCGGCGAAGGAAAACAGCGGACGAAGCCTGGGCATGGAACGCTCCTCGGAACGGTGGTTGGGGGGGAAGGAAACGGACGGACGGGAAAGTGGTGGCGCTCAGCGCGCCGCTGCTGCGCGCGTGACCGC
Organism: Variovorax sp. TLI9-5A; assembly: GCF_056867935.1. Lineage (NCBI taxonomy): Bacteria > Pseudomonadati > Pseudomonadota > Betaproteobacteria > Burkholderiales > Comamonadaceae > Variovorax > Variovorax sp. TLI9-5A. The sequence continues at coordinate 4,656,632 of NZ_CP200310.1, forward strand.
GTCGATGGAGGCCGCGAGCCGCGCGGCGATCTCCTGCAGGTCCTGCCGGGTGGCGATGAAGGGCGGCGCCAGCAGCACGTGGTCGCCCTGGCGGCCGTCGACCGTGCCGCCGAAGGGGTAGCACAGCAGGCCGCGCGACATGGCGTCCTTCTTGACGGTGGCGTTGACCTTCAGCGCCGGATCGAAAGGCGCCTTGCTCGCGCGATCGGCCACCAGCTCGATGCCCCAGAAGAAGCCGCGCCCGCGGATGTCGCCCACGTGCGGATGCGCGCCCAGCGCCTCGGCCAGCATGCGGCCGAAGGCAATGCCGTCATCATGCACCTTGGCGACCAGGCCGTCGCGGCGGATCACCTGCTGCACCGCGAGCGCGGCGGCGCAGGCCATCGGGTGGCCGAGGTAGGTGTGGCCGTGCTGGAAGAAACCGCTGCCCTTGGACATGGCCTCCACGATGCGGCGCTGCGCCAGCACCGCGCCCACCGGCTGGTAGCCGCCGCCCAGGCCCTTGGCGACGGTCATCAGGTCGGGCACCACGCCCTCCTGCTCGCAGGCATGCAGCGAGCCGGTGCGGCCCATGCCGCACATCACTTCGTCGAGGATCAGCAGCACGCCGTACTTGTCGCACACCGCGCGCACCGCCTTGAAATAGCCCGGCACCGGCGTGAGCACGCCGGCGGTGGCGCCGCCGACGGTCTCGGCCACGAAGGCGATCACGCGATCGGCGCCCTGCGCGAGGATGGCCGCTTCGAGTTCGGCCGCGAGGCGCAGGCCGTACTGCTCGGCGCTCTCGTCGGCGCGCTGCTCGCGGTACGGGTAGCAGGGCGAGACATGCGTGGCCGGCACCAGGATCGGCGCGAAGGGCTCGCGGCGCCATGCATTGCCGCCCACGGCCAGCGCGCCCAGCGTGTTGCCGTGGTAGCTCTGGCGGCGCGCGATGAAGTGGGTGCGCTGCGGCTGGCCGATTTCCACGAAGTACTGCCGGGCCATCTTCAGCGCCGACTCCACCGCCTCGGAACCGCCGCTCACCAGGTAGACATGGCTCATGCCCTCGGGCGCGGAGCCGATCAGTTCATCGGCCAGCTGCTCGGCCACCTCGCTAGTGAAGAAGCTGGTGTGGGCGTAGGCCAGCCTGTCGATCTGCGCATGCATCGCGGCCATCACCTCGGGGTGCGCGTGGCCGAGCGACGAGACGGCGGCGCCGCCGGAGGCGTCGAGGTATTCGCGGCCTTCGGCGTCGCGGATGAACATGCCGTGGGAGCTCGCGGCAACGGGCGGGGTCTGGCGGAGGTGGCGGTGGAAGACGTGCGTCATGGCTCGGTGTTTGGAACTAACGTTTCCACCAAATTATTGTTTGGAACATTTGTTCCGTCAACTGCCGCGTTTTCCCTGCTCCGGTACATTTGTTCCAACTCAGCCAAGGAGACACACCGTCATGGGTGCCAAAGAGCAGATCCGCCAGCGTTTCAACGAACTGAGCCCCGCGCTGCAACAGGTGGCGCGCTACGTACTCGACCACCCGAACGAGGTGGTCACCGGCTCGATGCGCAACGTCGGCGCGCGCTCGCAGAACACGCCCGCCACGCTCGTGCGTTTCGCGCAACACATGGGCTACGAAGGCTGGCCGCAGCTCAAGGAAGCCTTCGCCGCCGAGATGGGCCTGGGCTCCGAAACCTACGGCGGCCGCGCCAAGCAGCTCGTCGGCCGCGCCAGCGACCAGACGCTGACCGGCGAAATGTTCGAAGTGCAGCGCCGCAATCTCGAAGTCACGCACCAGCAGAGCGGGTATGCGCTGCAGAAGGCCTGCGCGCTGATCGAGAAGGCGCCCGCCGTGCACGCAGCCGGTTTCAGGGCCTGCTTTCCGATCGCCTTCTCGTTCGTGTACGTGTACCGGCTCTTCCGCGCCAGCGTGCACCTGGTCGACGGCCAGGGCGGCTCGCTGGAGATGCAGCAGCGCGCCTTCGCCAAGGGCGACGCGCTGGTGGTGGCGAGCTTCGCGCCCTACTCGCGCGAAGCGCTGCAGGTGACGCAGGCGGCCAGGGCGGCGGGCTGCCGCATCGTCGCCATCACCGACAGCGTGGCCTCGCCGCTGTCGCTGCTGGCGGACGAGACGCTGCTCTTCACGATCAACAGCCCCTCCTTCTTCCCCTCGGTCGCGGCCGGGGTGGCGGTGACGGAAGCGCTGGTCGAGCTGCTGGCCAGCCGCGCGGGCAAGCCGGTGATCAAGCGCATCGACCAGGCCGAGGCGCAGCTTTTCGAGTCTGGGGCCTACCTCACGGCGCCGGCCACGCGTGGCGGCCAGGGGCCGGCCTGAGCCTCCGGCCGGCCTCCCCTCAGACCAGCGCCCGGGTGCGGGTCGGGTTCTTCTGGCTCAGGTAGAGCACCAGCAGATCGCGGTTGGAATTGATGTGGTCGCGCATGGCGGCCTCGGCGGCGGCGGCTTCCTGCCGGCCCAGCGCCTCGACGATGCGGCAATGGTCCGCGAACGCCTGCAGGGCCTGCTCGTGCTTGTGCAGCAGCATCGAGGCGTCGCGGTTGTGGGGGCGCAGCTTGCTGTCGAAGATGATCGGCAGCTGGCTGGCGCGCTGCACCGCCTCGGTGAGCCAGCGGTTGTCCGCCAGCGCCAGCAGTTTCTGGTGGAAGGCCAGGTCCAGGTCCTGCCAGCGGGCGGCGCGGCCTTCGGACCATTCGCCGGTGTGATGCAGCAACTCGTGCTGCTCGTCGAGCATGGCGGTCAGTTGCGACAGGGCCGCACCGTCGAGCCCGACCTCGCCGATCAGCCGGCAGCACATGCCTTCCAGCGTGGCGCGCACGCTGAAGGCGTCATGCACGTCCTTGGCATTGAAGCGGCGCACCTGGAAGCCCTTGTTGGGCAGGTAGACCAGAAGCCCCTCGTCCGCCAGACGTGCCATGGCGCCGCGAACGGGCGTGCGCGACACGCCGAGCTCGTTGGCCAGCGTTATTTCCATCAAATGGGAGCCGGGTGCGATTTCGCCATCGAAGATGCGGTCACGCAGGGTTTCGGCCACGGACAACGCTCGCGTCCGTGAAGGATCTGGGGGGGTCATCGAAAGTCGGGAACTGGGGGCGGCCGGAAGCAGGCCGCGCGGATGGTACGGCGGCGTACAAAAGCTTCATATCCCCTGTTTCCGTAAAAATTTTATTTCGGGACTTTTTCGATGATTACGCAGAATTTCTTAATTCTTGTAAACAGGCCTGCAGCCACAAGCGTTACCCCGCCCCGCCGGGCTCCAGCCCCCCCGAAATTTGGGCCGATTCCTCTCAGGATGCGGCTGTCCGGGCCGCCAGATGGATCGCGGCGCGGATGCGCGGATAGGTCCCGCAGCGACAAATGTTTCCGCTCATTGCGCTGGAAACGTCGTCATCGCTGGGTTCTGGCGACTTTTTGAGGAGGGCGCAGGCCGACATCAGCTGGCCGCTCTGGCAGTAGCCGCACTGCACCACGTCGACCTCGGCCCAGGCCCGCCGAAGGGCGTCGGCCTCCTTGCCCTTCAGCCCCTCGATGGTGGTGACTTCGCGGCTGCCCACCGCATCCAGCGGGGTGACGCAGGAGCGCACCGCCTCGCCATCGAGGTGCACGGTGCAGGCGCCGCAAAGCGCCTTGCCGCATCCGAACTTGGTGCCGACGAGCTGCATCTCGCCGCGCAGCACCCACAGCAGCGGCGTGTCGGGTTCGGCGTTGACGGTGACGGCCTTGCCGTTGACGGTGAGCGTGGTGGTCATCGCATGTTCCTTTCTTGTCTGTCTGGTTTCCGGCCGGTCAGGCGAGCTTGAGCGGCAGGCTGCGCAGCCGCTGCCCCGTGAGCGCGAACACGGCGTTCGCCACTGCCGGCGCTATCGGCGGCGTGCCGGGCTCGCCCACGCCGCCGGGCTCCTCGCCGCTGGCGGCGATCTCGACCTCGATGACGGGGCACTCGTTCATGCGCAGCGGCATGTAGTCGTGGAAGTTGCTCTGCTGCACCTGCCCCTTCTCGACCGTGATCTCGCCATGCAGCGCGGCCGAGAGGCCGTAGACGATGGCACCTTCCATCTGCTGGCGGATCAGGTTCGGGTTGACGGCCACGCCGCAGTCGATGACGCAGACCACCCGGTGCACCCGCACCTGCCTGTCCGCCGAGACCGACACCTCGGCCACCTGCGCGACGATGCTGCCGAACGAACGGTGGATCGCCAGCCCGCGCGCCCTTTTCGCGCCATCGGGCCCCGGCGCCAGTGGCTGCCCCCAGTTCGACAGCTCGGCCACGCGCCTGAGCACGCGCAGGTGGCGCTCGTCCTTCGCGAGCAGCGCGGCGCGAAACGCCACCGCGTCCTTGCCCGCGGCGGCGGCGCATTCGTCGATGAAGCTCTCCACGAAGAAGGCGTTCTGCGAATGCGCAACCGAGCGCCACACGCCCGTGGGCATGGCCGATTCCACCGGTTCGTGGGCGACGCGCGCGTTGGGAAAGGCATAGGCCGTGTTCCAGGCGCCGTCGGTGGTGGTGTCCATGAACGAGGGCGCGCCCATGCTCGAGCCGGCCGTCGTGGTCTGCCAGGCGACCAGCGCGCCCGCCGCGTCGAAGCCCGCCCTGCAGCGCGCCACGTAGGCGGGCCGGTAGAAGTCGTGCGCCATGTCCTCCTCGCGCGACCAGAAAAGCTGCACCGGAGCGCCGCCGGTCTCGCGCGCCAGCGTTGCAGCCTGGGTGACGAAGTCGGTGCTGTAGCGCCGGCCGAAGCCGCCGCCGAGGTAGGTCACGTGCAGCTCGACCTTGGCCGCGTCGATGCCCAGCGCCTTGGCCGCGGCATTGCGTGTGAAGCCCGGCGCCTGCGTGGGCGCCCAGACGGTGGCCTTGCCGTCCCTGAACTGCACGGTGCAGTTCATCGGCTCCATGGTCGCGTGGGCCAGGAAGGGCACGCGGTATTCGGCCTCGATGGTCTTGGCCGATGACCGGAACGCGGCGGCCACGTCGCCGTCGTTGAGTTGCGCGTTGCCGGGCTTGGTGCGCAGCGTCTGCGAAAGGCGCTCGATCATCTCGGCGCTCGAAAGGCTGGCGGCCGGGCCATGGTCCCATTCGATGGCGAGCGCCTTCACGGCGCGCATCGCGTGGTACGGCGTGTCGGCGATCACGGCCACGCCGCCCGGCGTGCTGCCGGTGCCGATGAGCGTGGCACCGACCGGCTCCAGCGCCATCACCTTGCGCACGCCCGGCAGCTTCTGCGCGGCCGTGGCGTCGAAGCTCGCGACGCGGCCGCCGGTGGTCGGACACATCGCGATGCTCGCGTACAGCAGGCCGGGCGGGAGCACGTCCAGGCCGAAGGTGGCGGAGCCGTCGAGCTTGGCCGCGCCGTCCACGCGCCGCACGGGCTGGCCGATGAGCTTGAAGTCGGCCGGCTTCTTCAGCGCCACCTGCGCCGGCAGCGGCTGCTGCGCGGCCTTCGGGGCCAGTTCGCCGAAAGTGGCGCTCTTGCCGCTGGCCTGGTGAAGCACCCGCCCGGCTTCGGCGCGGCACTCGGCCACGGGCACCTGCCACAGCGCGGCGGCGGCGCCCAGCAGCATGGTGCGCGCCGATGCTCCAGCCTCGCGCAGCGGCATCCACTGGTCGGTGATGCTCGAAGAGCCGCCCGTGCCCGAGAGCCCCGGAATCGAGCGCAGCAGCTTGCCGACCACGTGCTGCGTCGAGCGCTTCACCGCGCCCTCGTCGCCGGGCCGGAAAGGCAGCGCGTCGAGGATCGCCGCCTGGTTGTTGTAGATGGCGTCGGAGCCGGCCGTCTCCAGCCTGATCTGGTCGAGCGAAGCGCCCATCTCCTCGGCCAGCAGCATCGACAGCCCGGTGTGCGTGCCCTGCCCCATTTCCGACTGCGACATCATCAGCGTGACCGTGTTGTCGCTGCCCACCTTGACCCAGCCGTTGAGCGCGACCTGCCCCGGTGCAGCAGGCAAGGGCTCGGACGGCATGAGCCGCGGCGCGGCCGGCGTGGCCGACCAGCCGACGACGAGGGCGCCGACGGCCCCCACGGTGCCGAGGACGAAATGGCGGCGCTTGAGCTTGGGCATGGTGTGGTTCTCTCTCGTGGGGATCTGCGGGAACTCAGGCGGCGGCGACGATGCCGCGCCAGAAGGTTTCGAAGCCGGCTTCGCAGTAGCCGGCGCGCCCTTTCCTGGTCTTCGCCTGCGCGACGAAGACCATCGTGGTCTCGGCCATCGCGCCCAGCATCGCGCCGAGGAAGGGCAGCGGCTGGTCGCGTATCAGCCTGTTGCGGATGCACTCCGTCGCGAGCACCTCAAGCCGCAGGAACGGCGCCATGCCGGCCGCCTTGCTTTCATCGCTCACCTGGTCGGACACCTTGAGCTGCGACATCACCTTGAATTTCTCCGGGTTGTCGACGCCCCAGTACACGTAGCGGTCCCAGATGTGGCGGTACTTGGTCTTGGGGTCGGCTTCCTCGGGCCAGTCGGCGAGCATGACGTCGGCGAGTTCGGTCTTCAGCTGCCGATAGAGTTCGTTGACCAGCACTTCCTTGTTCGCGAAGTAGGTGAAGAGCGTGCCCTCGGCCACGCCGGCTGCGCGCGAGATGGCCGAGGTGGGCGTGCTCCACGCGCCCCGGCTTGCGAACTCGGCAATGGCTGCATCGAGGATCGCGTTGCGCTTGTCTTCGCTTCTGGGTCTGGCCATGGTGTAGGCTGCGGTCTTTATTGATTGAGTACGTGCTCAATTATAGAAACGCATTCCGGCGACTGGCAACCCGTGCCAGGACTGGCCCTGCTCTATCTGGCGAGGACCCAGGCGGCGATCTTCGCAACGACTTCCTGCTCGAGCCCGTTGAAGCCGTGATACGCCATGGCCTCGCACGGGTCGCCCTTGCTCTCCCCGCCCTCGAAGCTCAGCAGCTCCTTGCGCGGCGAGTTCCCCAGCTTGTCCATGAGCGCCGGCATGCTGGAGAACGCGCAGAGCGAGCAACCGTCCTGCTCGTGATGCACGACCAGCACCGGCACACGGATCTTCTCCAGCGGCATCGCGGGCACGGGACGCCCTTTGGGGTCGGTCAGGATGGTCGATGTCAGCACGATGCCGTCCGGCCCATCGGCGCCTGAAAGCTCGGTCGCGACATAGGCAGCCGACTGCGTGCCTCGGCTGGTGCCCACCAGCCACACCGGCACCTTGGACTGCTCCCGCATCCACGCGATCACCGCCCTGATGTCGGCCGCATGCTCCGGCTTCTGGCGAAAGCCGCTCAGGTAGGGCGGGCTCTGCCTGTCCGACGGTGCATCGACGACGGCGACCATGAGCCCCTGGTCCGCGAACTGCTGCCGCGTACGGACCAGGAAATTCCCGGCGCCCCAGTTGAACGAGCCGTTGGGAAAGATCTGCAGCCCGCCGTGCCCGCCCGCGAGCAGGATCACGGCGGCCTTCGGCGCGGGCGGCGAGAGCACGAGCATGCGCTGCGTCACGCCGGTCCGGGTGGGAATGTCGACCACCTTCTGCGTGGCCTGCGCCTGCACTGGCACGGCCGACGATGCGATCAGAAGGAGAAGAAAGAGAAAGCCCGCGATCCAGTACCTGGCCATGTTGCGCATCGACGATCTCCTTGAAGAAGGAAAGACGAGTTCCGGGGCCGCTTGCCGCAAGCCCGCATAATCGCGCCCTTTTTCCTTTTGGGGAGCGTCGGATGAAACTGGAAATCGCGCAATCCACACCGACCGCCGCGAGCATCGCGATGCTCGTGCAGGACCGCTACGGCCTCGGCGAGGTGGTCGAGAGCGAATTCCTTCGGCGCAGCTTCAATCAGGTCTACCGGCTGGGCCTTGCGGACGGGCGACGCGTCGTGGCCAGGCTCAGCGCCGAACGGCCGCGCGGTGCGCCCAATCTGCAGTTCGAGGCGGCAGCGCTGGAGCATTGGGCCGGAGCCGGCTGCCGCGTCTCGCGCTGCGTACCGACCGCCGGCGGCGAAATCGCCATCGAAGTGCCGCTGCCCGAAGGCCCGCGCGCGCTGATGCTGTTCGAGCACCTGTCCGGCGAGTTCACCGGCGACACGGCTCCCGACATCGAAACCTTCGCGCGCGGACTGGCCGCTCTGCATGCGGCGGGCGAAAGCTACGCCGGCCCGGAGAGCACCTACCGCCTGGACCTGGACTACCTCCTGATGCGGCCATTGCAGGGCCTGCTGCGCGCGCCGACCATGACCGCCGAGCTGCGCCCCCAGTTCGAGGAAATCGGCGAGCGCCTGCAAGCCGCCGTTCTGGCACTGGGCGAACTCAGCCACGTGCTCTGCCACGGCGACGCGCACGGCAGCAACAACTTCATCCAGAGCGATGCGCAAGGGCGGCGCGAGGCGGTGTTCTTCGACTTCGACGAAGCAGGCCCCGGCTACCTCGCCTACGAGCTGTCCGTCTATCCGTGGAACCTGTATCCCCGCACGGCCGATGGCGTTATGAGCGACAAAGCAGCGCAGCAGTGGCAGAACTTCATCTCAGCCTATCGCGAGGCGCGGCCCGTTTCGGACGCCGACCTCGCCGCCATCCCCCGCTTCATGGCTGCACGCCAGTTCTGGCTGCTGGGAGAGTACGCCGGCCGTATTCCCGTCTGGGGCTCCCAGGCGATGCCTACCGATTACCTCCGCCGGCAGGTGACCATGCTGCGCAAGTGGGAAACATTGGAGTTGCCACTCTAGGCGCGGCGGGGCCCCGGCAGGAACCCCTTCCCCGCGGCAAGGGTCCAAATCCTGTCGCGGCGCCTTGTCGCGACAGGAGGTAATGACCATGAAGCAAGTGAAGCATTGGCAAGACCCCGTCAACGCCGTCGCCGGCGCCTGGCTGATCGTCTCGCCCTGGGTTCTCGGCTTTTCGGGCATGACGGCCGCCATGTGGACGATGGTGGCGACCGGCATCGTGCTCGGCGCGGTGGCCCTGGGTGCGACCTTCGTGCCCCGACAGTGGGAAGAATGGACCGAAGTCGCGCTGGCCGCCTGGCTCGCCGTGTCGCCCTGGGTGCTCGGCTTCAGCGGCACGGAGACGGCGATGGTCAACGCGGTGCTCGTGGCCGCGGTGATCCTGGTGCTGGCGCTGTGGGTGCTGGTGACCGACAAGGACTACCTGGGCCACACCATCGACCGTCCGGCGCATTGACCTGAGCCGGGCCGTCCCCGTTCGGGACGGCAACGGCGGCCACGCCAGGCCGCCGTCAGGCACGGACGCTCACTGCCTGGTGGTGGGTGAAGCGACGGGCTGCGCCTGCGCGGCGCCATCCATCCACCCGGCCTGCCAGCCACCGCCCATCGCCTGGATCAGCGCGATGGCAGTGGTCTGGCGGTTGACCTGCAGCTGCACCAGCGTGCGCCGCGCGCTGAGCGCGGCGGCCTGTGCCGTGACCACGTCGGTGTAGCTCACCTGCCCGGCGCGGTAGCGGTTGAGCAGCTGCTGCTCGGTCTTGCCCGCCGCTGCCGAAGCCTCGCGGCGCAGGCCTTCCTGCTGCGCGAGCGTGGCGCTCGCGGTCAGCTGGTCTTCCACCGCCTGGAATGCCGTGAGCACGGTCTGGCGATAGCGCGCCACGCTGGATTCGTAGCCCGCCTTCGCCGAATCGACGTTGGCCGCGATCGCGCCCGCGTCGAACACCACCTGCGCCACCGACAGCCCCAGCCCCCACAGCGTGTTGGACGAGCTGAACAGATCCTTCACCCGGCTGACGTTGCTGCTGCCGACCGAAGCCGTGAGGCTGATGTTGGGGAAGTAGGCCGCGCGCGCGATCCCGATCTGCGCATTGGCCGCCGCCACCGAGCGCTCGGCCGCCGCGATGTCGGGCCGGCGCTGCAGCAGCGTCGAGGGCACGCCCAGCGGCACGCCGGGCACCGTGGGCGTCCATTGCGCGGCCGGCAGGTTGAAGTCTGCCGGCGCCACGCCGATCAGCGCCGCAATGGCGTGCTCATAAGTGGCGCGCGTGCGCTGCAGCCCCACGCGCTCGGCCTTGGCATTCACCAGCTGCGTCTGGGCCTGCAGCACGTCGGTCTGCGCGGCGATGCCGGCCGCGTAGCGGTTGCTCGTGATCTCGAAGGCGCGCTGGTAGCCCTGGATGGTCTCGTCGAGCAGCACGATCTCGGCGTCGGCCTCGCGCAGCGAGAAGTAGTTGGTCGCCAGGTCGCCGATGGCCGACAGCCGCGCCGCGGCCAGGTCGGCCTCGCTGGCCTGTGCGTTGGCCTGCGCGCTGCTCACCGCCTCGCGCAAACGGCCCCAGACGTCCGGCGTCCAGCTCGCGCCCAGCGATGCCGAGAAGCTGTTCGACGGGCTCGAAGTGCTGCTGCCGCCCACCGTGCCCGAGCGCTTGCCGCTGCCGTCGAGCGACACCGACGGGAACAGCGCCGCGCGCTCGCCGCGCACCAGCGCCTGGGCCTGCGTGTAGTTGGCCACCGCCGCGGCGATGTTCTGGTTCGACACCTGTACGCGCCCGGCAAGGTCGTCGAGCGTGGCGTCGCCGAAGAGCTTCCACCACTCGCCACGGTCGAGCGCATCGGCCGGCGCGGCGGGCAGCCAGCCCTCGGCGGCCTTCTGCTCCTTCCAGCCGGCCGATGCGGCAGTGGCCGGCTGCTCGTAGCGCGGGCCGACGGCGCAGCCCGCGAGCGCGAGCATGGCGGCCAGCGCGATCGCCGAGAGCGAAAGGCGGGAGGTGGAAGCAGAAGAAGAGGAAGGCAATGCGGTCATGTCGTTGTCGTTTCTCGCTCAGGCGGCCGTCACACGGCTGAGCTCGTGTTCGTTGGCGCTGCGGCGGCGCAGCTTGTCGAGCAGCAGGTAGACCACCGGCGTCGTCAGCAGGGTCAGCAACTGACTCGCGATCAGCCCGCCGATGATGGCCACGCCCAGCGGCCGGCGCAGCTCGGCGCCCTCGCCGAAGCCGATGGCCAGCGGCAGCGCGCCGAGCGCGGCCGCCATGGTGGTCATCAGGATCGGGCGGAAGCGCAGCAGGCAGGCCTCGCGCACCGCCGCCAGCGGCGTGAGCCCGCGCGAGCGCTCGGCCTCCAGCGCGAAATCGATGATCAGGATGGCGTTCTTCTTCACGATGCCGATCAGCAGGAACACGCCGATCAGCGCGATGATGGAAAACTCCATGCGGAACATCAAGAGCGCCAGCACCGCGCCCACGCCGGCCGAAGGCAGCGTCGACAGCACCGTGATCGGGTGCACCAGGCTCTCGTACAGGATGCCCAGCACGATGTAGATCACGATCAGCGCCGCCAGGATCAGCATTGCCTGCTGGCCCTGCGACTGCTGCGCGCTCGCCGCCGTGCCCGCGAACGCGCCGCGCACGTTGGTCGGCATGGCGATGTTGGCCTCTGCCTTGGCGATGGCCTCTCGCGCGTCGCCCAGGTTGGCGCCTTCGGCGAGGTTGAACGAGATGGTCGTGGCCAGCTCGCCGTCTTCGTGGCTCACCGAGGTGGCCACCGACTGCTCCTCGAACTTCGCGACCGCCGACAGCGGCACGAGCGCCGTGGCCGTGTTGCTCAGCACGTTGCCCGTCGATGCGTTGCGCAGCGCGGCGTTGGCCGACACCGGCACGGTGGCCGCGGCGGACGAGGACGAGGACGAGGACGAGGACGAGGACGAGGACGAGGACGAGGACGAGGACGAGGACGAGGACGAGGACGAGGACGAGGACGAGGACGAAGAAGAAGACGACGACGACGAACTCGACGAGGAAGACGACGATGAGGAAGTGCTGCTCGCCGCCACCTGCGTGGTCACCGTCTGCCCCCCCACCACCGATGTCCTGGTGGCCGGCACGTACACGTCGCTCAGCGAGTTCGGGCTGCGCGTGTAGCGCTGCGCCCACTCCATCACCACGTGGTACTGGTTCAGCTCGGTGTAGATGGTCGCCACCTGCCGCTGGCCGAAGGCGTTGTAGAGCGCGTTGTCGATGGCTGTCGATGTCAGCCCCAGCCGGCGTGCGCTGTCGGGGTCGACCTTGGCCACCGTCTCTACGCCGTTCTGGTCCTGGTCGGTGTCGATGTCCGTCAGCACCGGCTGCAGCTTCAGCTCGTCGGCCAGCTTCACGGCCCAGGTGCGCAGGTCGGCCACGTTGTCGCTCTTGAGCGTGTACTGGTAGGTCGAGTTGCTGGCGCGGCCGCCCGAGCGCACGTCCTGCACCGTGCCCAGGAACACGCGCAGGCCGGTCACCTGGTTGAGCTGCGGGCGCAGCCGCGCGATCACGGCCAGGCCGCTGTCCTTGCGCTGGTTCGCCGGCTTCAGGTTGACGAACATGAAGCCGCCCCCTGCCCGGCCCGCGCCGGTGAAGCCCACCACGGTGTCGACAGCCTCGTCCTTGCGGATGATGTCGACGACCTGCCGCAGCTTCTCGGCGAGCGCCTGCGACGAGATGCTCTGGTCCGCGCGCAGGCCGCCGTTGAGCTGGCCGCTGTCCTGCTGCGGGAAGAAGCCCTTGGGCGCGGCGCTGAACAGATACACGTTGAGCCCGATCACCGCCACCAGGATCACCATGACCAGCGCCTTGCTGTCGAGCGCCCAGTCCAGGCTGCGCTCGTAGACCCTGAGCATCCAGTCGTAGCTGCGCGCCGCCATGCGGCCGAGGCGACCTTGCGGCTTGTTCTTGTCATGCTCGCCGCCGGGTTTGAGCAGCCAGGCGCACATCATCGGCGTGGTGGTCAGCGAAATCACCAGCGAGATCAGCACCGCCGCCGAAAGCGTGACCGCGAACTCGCGGAACAGCCGCCCCACCTGCCCGCCCATGAACAGCAGCGGAATGAACACCGCCACCAGCGACACGCTGATCGACAGCACCGTGAAGCCCACCTCCTTCGCGCCCAGCAACGCCGCCTTCATGCGCGTCATGCCCGACTCGATGTGCCGGCTGGTGTTCTCGAGCACCACGATGGCGTCGTCCACCACGAAGCCGGTGGCCACCGTGAGCGCCATCAGGCTCAGGTTGTTGAGGCTGAAGCCCAGCAGGTACATCACCCCGAAGGTGCCCAGCAGCGCCGCCACCGTCGCCACGGCAGGCACGATCGTCGCGCGCACGCTGCGCAGGAACAGGCTTACCACCAGCACCACCAGGATGACGGAAATGACCAGCGTGAGCTCCACCTCGCGCAGCGAGCCGCGGATGGAATTGGTGCTGTCCGACGCCACCTGCAGCGTCACGTCGGGCGGCAGCTGCGCCTGCAGCTCCGGCAGCAGCGCCCGCACGCTGTCGACCGTCTCGATGATGTTGGCCGAAGGCTGCCGCGTGATCAGCACGATGATCGCCGGCTCGCCGTTGAACAGGCCCAGCGTGCGCGTGTCCTCCACGCCGTCGACCACCTCCGCCACGTCCTGCAGCCGCACCGCCGCCCCGTTGCGCCAGGCGATCACCATCGGCGCGTAGTCGCTCGCGCGCAGCGCCGGCGTCTGCGTGTAGATCTGCAGCTTGCGCCCATCGCCCTGCACCATGCCCTTGGGCCGGTTGGCGTTCGAGGCCTGGATCGCGGCGCGCACGTCCTCGGTGCTGATGCCGTAGCGGTTCAGCGCGAACGGCAGCAGCTCGATGCGCACGGCGGGCAGCGAGCCCCCGCCGATCTCCACGTCGCCCACGCCGTCCACCTGCGACAGGCGCTGGCTGACGATGTTCGACACGGCGTCGTAGATCTGGCCTGGCGTCTTGGTCTTCGACGTGAGCGCCAGGATGATGACCGGCGACGCCGCCGGGTTGGCCTTGCGGTAGGTCGGGTTGCTGCGCAGCGTGGCCGGGAGGTCGATGCGGCTGGCGTTGATCGCGGCCTGCACCTCGCGGGCGGCGCCGTCGATGTTGCGGCTGAGGTCGAATTGCAGCGTTACGCGGGTGGAGCCTACGGAGCTGGTGGACGTCATTTCGTTGACGCCTGCGATGGTTCCCAGGTGGCGTTCCAGCGGGGTGGCTACGCTGGTGGCCATTGTTTCGGGGCTGGCTCCGGGGATCGAGGCTCTTACGGAGATGACTGGGTAGTCGACTTGGGGGAGTGGGGAGACTGGGAGGACGAAGAAGGCGGCTATGCCGGCCAGGGCTACTCCGATGGTTAGCAGGACCGTGCCTATGGGGCGGCGGACGAAAGGTAGGGAGAGGTTCATTGCTGCGCTCCTTGCGGAGGGCAGAGGCCGGGTCTCGGCCCGGCGGCCGACTCACTTTCTTTTGCTTCGCCAAAAGAAAGTAAGCAAAGAAAAGGCGACCCCACTGTCTGCGACCCTCCGCTTCGCTGCGGGCAACCTGCGGTGCTCGCGTTTCGCGGGGTCTCGCAGAACTCGCTTCGCTCAAACAGCTGCGAGCCCTTATCCGCGAAACGCTGCGCTCCTCGGCGCAGCCAGAGGGGTGGGGGGACGCTCGGGCCTTTGCTTCGCTCGGCCTCCAAGGCACGGCAGGCGCTTCGCGCCTGCCGTGCTTGGAATGGATCGTTGGGTTTGTTCAGGCCACGGGAATCTGATGCGCCGCCGAGTGAAGCGATGGCCAGTGTGGGCTGTTCAGTCGCCGAGCGCAGCGATGGCGCGTGTCGCTCCCTTCTGGCTGTGCCGAGGAGCGCAGGCGCAGGAGGGATAAGGGCCGCAGCTGTTTGAGCGAAGCGAGTTCTGCGGACCCCCTCCTGCGCCGAGCACCGCAGGTTGCCCGTAGCGAAGCGAAGGGACGCAGACAGTAGGAGTAGGGTCGCCTTTTCTTTGCCTACTTTCTTTTGGCGAAGCAAAAGAAAGTAGGTCGCCCGCCGGGGCGAGACCCGGCCCCGGAAAACCAAACGGCAAGAGGCAAAAAAGCTCAAACCGCCTCCTCCTCAATCTCAACCCGCCGAGCACTCCCCCCACCCAACCGATCAAACGCCAGATAAATAACCGGCGTAGTGAACAAGGTAAGCAGCTGACTGACGATCAGCCCCCCAAAAATCGCCAGCCCAAGAGGACGCCTCAACTCAGCCCCATCCCCAAAACTCAACATCAACGGCACAGCAGCAAACAGCGCCGCCAACGTAGTCATCAAGATAGGCCGGAACCGCAACAAAGCAGCCTGGTGAATGGCCTCCCGAGGAGACTTCCCCTGAGTCCGCTCTGCATCGATCGCAAAGTCGATCATCATGATCGCGTTCTTCTTCACGATGCCGATCAGCAGAATGATCCCGATGATCCCGATCACCCCCAGGTCATTGCCCGTGATCATCAGCGCCAGCAGCGCCCCCACCCCAGCCGAAGGCAGCGTGGACAGAATCGTCAGCGGATGCACATAGCTTTCGTACAGCACCCCCAGCACGATGTACACGCACACCACCGCAGCCAGAATCAGCCACAGCTGGTTGGACAGCGACTTCTCGTAAGCACCTGAAGCCCCAAGGAAAGTCATCGTCACGCTGCTGGGCAGCCCGATGTCCTTCGCCGCCGCGCGGATCGCATCGACCGAAGCTCCGAGCGAAACGCCGGGCGCGGTGTCGAAGTTCAGCGTGCTCGCCGGGTACTGCGCCACGTGCGTGATCTGCAGCGGCGCCTGCTGCTCGCTGATCTGCGCGATGGCCGACAGCGGCGTCGCGGTGCCCGAGCCAGCGATCAGGCTCAGTTGCCCGAGCGTCTGCGGCGTGTTCACCATCCCGGGCTGGGCCTCCAGGATCACGCGGTACTGGTTCGTCTCGGTGAAGATGGTCGAGACGATGCGCTGGCCGAAGGCGCTGTAGAGCGCGTCGTCCACGGTGCTCGCAGTGATGGACAGCCGCGCAGCCGTGTCGCGGTTGACGTTCACGAAGGCCGCCAGGCCCTGTGCGCCGGCGTCGCTGCTCACGTTGCGCACCTTGTCCGATTCCTGCAGCTTCGCCACGAGCTTCTTCATCCACTCGGTGATGGCGGCGCTGTCCACGCCTTCGAGCGACATGCGGTACTCGGTGGGGCCGGTTTCGGCGTCGATGGTGAGGTCCTGCGTGGGCTGCAGGTAGAGCGTGACGCCCGCCACCTGCCGCACGCGCTCGCGCAGGCGGTCCATCACGACCTGCTGGCTGTCGCGGTCCTTCACGAGGTTGATGAGCATGCTGCCGGTGTGCAGCATGGTGTTGTTGGCGGCGTCGACGCCGACAAAAGAACTGAGGTTCTCGACCGCCGGGTCTTCGAGGATGGCCTGCGCCGCCTGCAGCTGCAGCTGCGACATGCGGTCGAACGACACGTCCTGGGCGGCCTGCACGCGGGCCTGGAGCTGGCCGGTGTCCTGGGTGGGGAACAGGCCCTTGGGGATGGTGAGGTACAGCACCACGGTCAGCACCATGGTGAGCAGCGCGACCAGCAGCGTGAGCGCCTGGTGGTCGATCACCCAGTGCAGCGAGCGGTCGTAGCGCACCATCACGCCGCTGAAGAAGCGCTGGGCGCGCGCACCGAAGCCCTTGTCCGAAACCTGCTTCTTTTCTTCGTGCTTGAGCCAGCGCGCCGACATCATCGGCACCAGCGTGAGGGAGACGACCGCCGAGATCAGGATGGTGATGGCCAGCGTCACCGCGAACTCGCGGAACAGGCGCCCCACCACGTCGCCCATGAAGAGCAGCGGGATCAGCACCGCGATGAGCGACACGGTCAGCGAGATGATGGTGAAGCCGATCTGCGTGGCGCCCTTGAACGCGGCCTGCAGGGGTTTCTCGCCCTCCTCGATGTAGCGCGCGATGTTCTCGATCATCACGATCGCATCGTCCACCACGAAGCCGGTGGCGATGGTCAGTGCCATCAGGCTCAGGTTGTTGAGGCTGTAGCCCAGCAGGTACATCAGCCCGAAGGTGCCGATCAGCGAGATGGGCACCGCGATGCTGGCGATGACGGTGGCGCGCAGGCTGCCCAGGAAGGCGAAGATCACCAGCACCACGAGCACCACGGCCAGCACCAGTTCCATCTCGACGTGCTGCACCGAGGCGCGGATGCCGGCGGTGCGGTCGCTGAGCACTTCGATCTTCAGCCCGGCGGGCAGGCCGGCCTGCAGCTCGGGCAGCTGCTTCTTGATGGCGTCGACGGTGGCGATCACGTTGGCGCCGGGCTGGCGCTGCACGTTCATGATGATCGCGGGCGAGAGCTTGCTGGTGCCGTCGGCCTTGTTGCCGGCCCATGCGGCGAGCTGGTTGTTCTCGGCGCTGTTGACCACCTGCGCCACGTCGACCATGCGGATCGGCGCGCCGTTCTTGTACGAGACGATCAGGTTCTTGTAGTCGTCGACCGTCATCAGCTGGTCGTTCGAATTGATCGTGTATGCACGCTTCGGTCCGTCGAAGCTGCCCTTGGCGCCATTCGAATTGGCCGCCGAGATCGCCGTGCGCAGCGTGTCCAGCCCGATGCCGTTGGCCGCCAGCGCCTGTGTGTTGGCCTGGATGCGCATGGCCGGACGCTGCCCGCCGCTGAGCGACACCAGACCCACACCAGAGACCTGGCTGATCTTCTGCGCGAGCCGGGTGTTGACCAAGTTCTGCACGTCGGTCAGCGGCAGCGTGTCGGAGGTGATCGACAGCGTGAGCACCGGCGCGTCGGCCGGGTTGACCTTGGCGTACACCGGCGGCGCAGGCAGGTCGGCCGGCAGCAGCGAGCCGCCGGCGTTGATGGCGGCCTGCACTTCCTGCTCGGCCACGTCCAGCGTCTGGCCCAGCGAGAACTGCAGCGTGATGATCGACACGCCAGCGGCGCTGGTCGAGCTCATGCGGTCCAGGCCCGACATCTGGCCGAACTGGCGCTCCAGCGGCGCGGTGACGGTGTTGCTCATGACCTCGGGGCTGCCCCCGGGGTAGAGCGTCTGCACCTGGATGGTCGGGTAGTCGACCTGCGGCAGCGCCGACAGCGGCAGGAAGCGGAACGCCACCAGGCCGGCCAGCACGATGGCGACCATCAGCAGCGAAGTCGCCACCGGCCGGAGGATGAACGGACGTGACGGGCTCAACGCGGGGCCTCCGTACTGCTGATGCTGCTGCGACCGCTCGTCATTGATTGCCGCGCCTGCCCTGCGCGCCCTCGCCGCCTCGGCCTTCGGACATGCGCTGCCAGCGCTCCAGCGCGGCAGGGTCGCCGCGGTCCAGCGCTTCGAGGAAACGCTTGCGGCGTTCGAGCTGCTCGGGGTCGTCCTTGGCGGAGTCGAGCATGCGCTGGCGCTGCTCGGCGGTCGGGAGCTTGGCAGGGGTCGCGGGAACGGCGGGCGCCGGTTGCGCGGAAGGTGCCGGCGATGTAGCCGGGGCAGTCGGAGAGGCCGGAGCAGCCGCTGCCGGGCCGGCTTCACCGGCCTTGGGCGCACCCGCGCCAGCGGCGCCTTGTCCGCCCTGGCCACCCTGCCGGCGCCCGCGATGCGTGCCACCCGCAGGCGCCGATGCCGCGCCGGCCGGACGGTCGACCTGGGTCTGCACCCGCGCGCCGTCCTTCAGCCGGTCGCCGCCTTCGGTCACGACCTGCTCGCCGGCCTTCAGGCCCGACATGATCGCCACGTTGTCCACGCTCGATTCGCCGCGCGTCACCGGCCGCTGCGACACGGTGCTGTCCTCGTTCAGCACGTACACGAAGTCGCCGTTGGGGCCGTGGCGCAGCGCCGTGACGGGCACCACCACGGCGCTGCTCACGGTGCGCAGCAGCAGCCGCAGGTTGACGAACTGGTTCGGGAACAGCGAGTTGTCCGCGTTGGTGAAGCGGGCCTTGGCCTTGACGGTGCCGGTGGCGGTGTCGACCAGGTTGTCCAGCGTGGAGAAGGTGCCGTTCGCGAGCCGGCGCGTGCGGGTGCGATCGAAGGCGGTGGCGTCGAGCCTGGCGCCCTGGGCCAGGCGCTCCTGCACCTCGGGCACGCGGTCCTGCGGAATGGCGAACTCGACGTCGATGGGCGCGATCTGCGTGATGGTCGCGATGCCGTTGGTCGTGCCGGTGGAGATGTAGTTGCCCGCGTCCACCGGCCGCAGGCCGATGCGCCCGCTCACCGGCGCGGTGATGCGGCTCCAGGCGAGGTTGAGCTTGGCGGTGTTCTCGTTGGCGCGGTCGATGGCCACGGTGCCTTCGAGCTGCTTGACCAGCGCGGCCTGGGTGTCCACGTCCTGGCGGGCGATGGAGTCCTGGCCCAGCAGGGTCTGGTAGCGCTGCAGCGTGACGCGCGCCGCGGCCAGCTGCGCCTCGTCGCGCTGCCGCGCGCCGGTGGCCTGGCCGAGGGCGTTCTGGAACGGCTGCGGATCGATGGTGGCGAGCACGTCGCCCTTCCTGACCATCTGCCCTTCCTGGAAGAGCACGGCCGTGAGCACGCCCGACACCTGCGGCTGGACGATCACGTTGGCCAGCGGCGTGACGGTGCCCAGCGCCTCCAGCTGCACCGGAATGTCGGCCTGCCTGGCAGTCGCGATGCCGACCGTGCTGGAGGCCGCGCCACCGCCGCCGCGTCCGCCAGGGCCGCCGGGACCACCCGGGCCACCGGGCCCGCCCTGCCGGCCGGCGCCGGGGCCCGCACCGGGGCCTGCCACCGGCATCTTCGAACGCTGGACCAGATACCAGGCGCCGCCGCCCAGCGCCGCCAGCAGCAGCAGGGCCAGCAGGCTGCCCATCCAACGGCGTCTGCGTACCGCCGGATGCGTGGGAGACACGGTGGAAGGCAGAGGCTCGGTTGGTTTTTCTTGTTCCATGGACGGTGCGTGCGAAAGGTGCAGAGGTGCGGACCAGCGTAGTACAGCGCGGATGGTAGTCCGCCTCTTTGCTGGGCCGTAAAGCGGCGGTAAAGCTGGCCGGCACCCCTCGGAGCCTCCCCAGAGCCTCCCAAAAGCGCCGCGAAACCCCGCAATTCGCGCCCCCCGGCTGCAATTCGCGCCGCCTGCGCGCATTCCGTCGCACCGCGGTGGCGGGGGTGGGTGGGCGCCGGCACAGTCCACCCCATCGATTCCCTCCCGCCGCTCTTTTCAGTTTTTCTTCACCTTTCACCTTCAACGGAGTGCCGCCATGCTGATGCAAATCATCCTTCACACGCCCAAGTGGGTGTTCGCCGTCTTCTTCCTGCTGCTGTGGCTTGGCGCGAAGCAGCTGCTGGCCAACCAGGTGAGCCTGACCCGCGTCACGCTGATGCCCGTCGCCATGGGCGGCCTGTCGCTCTACGGCGTGGTCTCGGTGTTCGGCGACTCCTTCGGCGCCCTGCTGGGCTGGGCTGCCGCCGCGGCGGTGATGGCGGCGCTGGTGCTGCAGCGCCCGCTGCCCGCCGCCACCCGCTACGACGCGGCCACGCGCCAGTTCGACGTGGCCGGCAGCCCGGTGCCGCTCGCGCTCATGATGGGCATCTTCCTGACCAAGTACGTGGTGGGCGCCACCCTGGCCATGCACCCCGAACTGCGCCACCAGCCCACCCTCGCCCTCGTGGTGCCCGTTCTGTACGGCGCATTCACCGGCGTGTTCGCGGCCCGCGCCGTGCGCCTGTGGAAACTGGCCATCCGCACTGACGCTATGGCTGCCGCCGCCCGCGCCGCCTAATATTCCCGAGCCACGACTTCCAGAAGAAGACACACCACCATGAACGCGCTCTTGCTCATCCTCAAGATCTCCGTCACGGTGGTGCTCGTCGCCTCCATCGCCGAGGCCCTGGCGCTCTCGTGGCGCAACGGCTGGCGCAGCTACGACTGGAAGGCCGCCGGTGTCTCGGTGTTCGACTTCCTGGTGCGCGAATACCCCCTGCGCTGGCTGCTGCCCCTGGCCTTCTGGACCGGCGCGATGGACTGGTTCTACGCCCACCGCCTCTTCACCCTGCCGATGGACCACTGGACCGGCTGGGCCGCCTGCTTCGTCGGCCAGGAGTTCTGCTATTACTGGTATCACCGCGCCGCGCACCGGGTGCGCTGGTTCTGGTGCACCCATTCCATCCACCATTCGCCGAACCAGCTGAACCTGTCGGCCGCCTACCGGTTCGGCTGGACCGGCCGCCTCACCGGCACCCTGGCCTTCTTCATGCTGGCGCCGCTGCTGGGCATGCCGCCCCGGGTGGTCCTGCTGATGCTCACGCTGAACCTGCTGTACCAGTTCTGGATCCACGCGACCTGGATCCCGCGCCTCGGCCCGCTCGAATGGGTGTTGAACACCCCCTCGGCCCATCGCGTGCACCACGCCTCCAACCTGGAATACCTGGACGGCAACTACGGCGGCGTGCTGATCGTGTTCGACCGCCTGTTCGGCACCTACATTCCCGAGCGCGCCGACGTGCCCTGCCGCTACGGCCTCGTCAATCCGGTCACCACGCACAACATCCTGGAGATCGAGTTCGGCCAGTGGCGCGCGCTCTTTCGCGACTTGGCTTCGGCCCGCTCGGTGCGCGCCTTCGTCGGCTACCTCGTGAAGCCGCCCGGCTGGAAGCCCGAGGGCCCCGGCGACACCACCGAGGAACTGCGCCAGCGCGCGGCCCTGCAGGCGGAGCCGCAGCCTGCCGTGGCCACCGATTTCATTCCTGTCCAATACAAGGAGCTGTCATGACTTCCTACGCATCGTCCGATTCCTCCCGCTCCGACGTCGAGCGCCTCGCCCGCCGCCGCGCCGGCGCCAAGATGGGCTGGTACATCCACGCCTTCGTCTACGTGCTGGTCAACCTGGGCCTGGTCACCATCTCGGCCGCCAACGGCCGCAGCTGGGCGATGTATCCGCTCATGGGCTGGGGGCTGGGGCTCCTGATCCATGGGGCGGTGGTCTGGTTCATCGCGCCGGGCGGCGGCTTCTACGACCGGCTGGTCGAACGCGAGCGCCGCGCGCTGGGGGGCCAGGACCGCGGATGAGTTCCACGACGACGCTCCACCGCTTCCGCGCGGAAAACATCCGGGACATGCTGCGGCATGGCCTGATCACCGCCGTCTTCTGCTGCCTCATCGCCATCGCCATGACCATCACCGGCGGCGAGAACTGGGCCGGTCATCTGGTCTATTCGCTGTCGATCGGGATGGTCAGCTGGCTGTTCATCGACACCGGGCGGCTCCTGCTCAGCGGGAACCGCGAGACCCACTGGCCGAACTGGCCCTGGGGCTTCATGCTGATCGCGCTGGGCGTGGCCGTCGGCTTCTTCGTGGGCAACCTCATCGGCGACGCCGTGTTCGGCGCACCCCGGTTCGACTTTCTCGACATCAGGGGCCACAAGCTGGCCACCGGCGTCACGATCACCATCATCGCGACGGTCGGCATGTGCTTCTTCTTCTACAGCCTCGGCAAGAGCAAGCACATGCAGAGCCAGATCGAGCTGGCGCAGCGCAACGCCACCGAGGCGCGGCTGAAGCTGCTGGAGACGCAGCTGGAGCCGCACATGCTCTTCAACACGCTGGCCAACCTGCGCGTGCTGATCACCGTCGACCCGCCGCGCGCCGTGGCCATGCTCGACCGGCTCAACAGCTACCTGCGCATGACGCTCAGCGGCTCGCGCGCGCTCTCGCATCCGCTGTCGGCCGAGTTCGACCGGCTGGGCGACTACCTGGAACTGATGTCGGTGCGCATGGGCGACCGGCTGCACTACAGGCTCGAGCTGCCGCAGGATCTGCGCGATGCGCCGGTGCCGCCGCTGCTGCTGCAGCCGCTGGTGGAAAACAGCATCCGCCACGGCCTGGAGCCGAAGGTGGAAGGCGGCGAGATCGTGGTGCGCGCGCGCCGGCAAGAAGAAGGCGGCCTGCTGATGATCGAAGTGAGCGACACCGGCGTGGGCCTCGGCGCGGCGCCGCCGTCGCAGGGCAGCGGCTTCGGGCTGGAGCAGGTGCGCGAGCGGCTGGCCACGGTGTACGGCGAGCGCGGCCGCATGAGCCTGGCGCCCTCGCCTTCGGGCGGCACCCTCGCCACGCTGAGCTTTCCAGCGCCCGCCTGAGCGCAACACGACACGACCGGACAACAACGACAAGATGACCACAGCCGCCCCCACCGCCCCCACCGCCCTCATCGCCGAGGACGAGCCCCTCCTGGCCCAGGCCCTCAAGGCCGAACTGGCCGCCGCATGGCCCGAACTGCAGATCGTCGCCACCGCGGGCGACGGCCGCAGTGCCGTCCGCGAGGCGCTGCGCCTGCTGCCGCAGGTGCTTTTCTTCGACATCCGCATGCCCGGGCTCGACGGCCTCGGCGCCGCCGCCGAACTGGCCGACTGCTGGCCCGCCGACGAGGCACCCATGCCCCAACTGGTGTTCGTGACGGCCTACGACGAATACGCCGCCCGCGCCTTCGAGGCGCAGGCCATCGACTACGTGCTCAAGCCGGTGCAGCCCGACCGTCTGCGCAAGACCGTGGGCCGCCTGCAACAGGCGCTGGCCGCGAGGCAGCCGGCGGCCACGCCCGCGCTGGCGGATGCGGCGCTCGAGCAGACACTTGCCCAATGGCGCCAGGTGCTGGGCGCCGCCGGGGCCGCAGCCGCTGCGGCCGCGCCCGCCCCGCTGCGCATGATTGCCGCCAGCGACGCCGGCGGCAGCACCGTGCGCATGGTGCCCATCGACGAGGTGCTGTATTTCGAGGCGGCCGACAAATACCTGCGCGTGCTGACAGCCACGCACGAGTACCTGATCCGCACGCCCCTGAAGCAGCTGCTGCCCCAACTCGACGCCGACACCTTCTGGCAGGTGCACCGGGCAGTGGTGGTGCGCAGCTCGGCCATCGAATCGGTGCACCGCGACGAGGCCGGCAAGCTGCACCTGATGCTGCGCGGTCGGGCCGAGAAGATCGCGGTCAGCCGGCTCTACGCCCATCTTTTTCGCGCGATGTGAAATCGGCGGGGCGAGCGCCCAAAGAAAAAGCCGGCCCTTTCGGGGCCGGCTTTTTTCATTCAGTCACGATTGCCGTGGCTTTTTAGCGCCAGTGGCCATGTCCGCGGTAGTAGCCACGACCGTAGTAGCGCGGGCCGTAATAGGCCGGCGGGCCGTAGTAGACCGGGGCCGGACGGTAATAGACCGGCGGCGGGCGGTAGTAGACCGGGGGCGGCGGCGCGTAGTAGACGGGGGCCGGCGGCACGTAGACCGGGGCCGGGTAGTAGGCCGGGCTGCCCACGCCTACCGCCACACCGGGGACGCCGACGCCGATCGACCAGCTCACGTCGCTGCGGGCGCTGGCCGAGGTGGCGGCAAACAATGCACCGGCTGCCACGGCGCCCGCGGCGGCCCACTTGAAAAAGGTTGAACGTGTGAAGCTCATGATCCTGCACTCCTTGTTTGGTTGGGCTGCGTTCGGATCTGAACCGCCCATGTGGTGTATTGAACGCGGCAAATGCAAACGGGGTGCACTGGCCAATGTGAAGAACGTTGCCAAAGGTAACCCATGAGGGGTGCCCCCTAAAATGCCGCAATGACCTCCCCGACCGACAAAAGCGGCACCAAAACGACCGCTGCACCGAGCAATTTCCTGCGCCATGTGATCGAGAACGACCTCGCGCAGGGTGCCTATTCTGGCCGCAAGTGGGGCGGATCGCCCGGCAACGCCGCTCATCACGCGCAGGGCATGGCCGATCCGGCCAAGGTGCGCATGCGCTTTCCGCCCGAGCCCAACGGCTACCTGCACATCGGCCACGCCAAGAGCATCTGGCTCAATTTCGAGCTGGCCAAGGAATACGGCGGCGTGAGCCACCTGCGTTTCGACGACACCAACCCCGAGAAGGAAGACCAGGAATACGTCGATTCCATCCGCGACGCAGTGAAGTGGCTGGGCTACGAGACCTACCTCGCCGACCGCCCCAGCGCCCCCGGCACCCTGCAGCCGCACGAGTACTTCGCGAGCGACTATTTCGACTTCATGTACGAGGCCGCCGAATACCTGATCGGCGCCGGCCTCGCCTACGTGGACGAGCAGACCGCCGAGGAAGTGCGCGCGAACCGTGGCGACTTCAACACGCCCGGCACCGACAGCCCCTTTCGCACCCGCACGCCCGAAGAGAACCTCGCGCGCTTCCGTGCCATGCGCGACGGCCAGGTGGCCGACGGCGCCGCCATCCTGCGCGCGAAGATCGACATGGCCAGCACCAACATCAACATGCGCGACCCCGCGCTGTACCGCGTGCGCCGTGCCCATCACCACAACACCGGCGACAAGTGGTGCATCTACCCGATGTACACCTACGCGCACCCCATCGAGGACGCGCTGGAGCAGATCACCCACAGCATCTGCACGCTGGAGTTCGAGGACCAGCGCCCCTTCTACGACTGGCTGCTCGACCGCCTCGCCGAAGGCGGCCTCATCGCCAGCCCGCACCCGCGCCAGTACGAATTCGCGCGCCTGAACGTGACCCACGTGCTCACCAGCAAGCGCAAGCTGCGCCAGCTGGTCGAAGAGAAGTACGTCGACGGCTGGGACGACCCCCGCATGCCCACCATCGCCGGCCTGCGCCGCCGCGGCTACACGCCCGAGGCGCTGCGCCTGTTCTGCGAGCGCAGCGGCACCACCAAGTCGGGCGGCTGGATCGACTACGCCAGCCTCGAGGCCGCGCTCCGCGACACGCTCGACCCCGTCGCCCCGCGCGCCATGGCGGTGCTCGATCCGGTCAAGCTGGTCATCACCAACTGGGGCGAGCTGATGGGCGGCGACGATGCGCTGGACAACTGCTCGGCCCCCGTGCATCCGCACCACCCCGAGATGGGCCAGCGCGAGTTCAAGCTCGGCCGCGAAGTCTGGATCGAACGCACCGACTACGAGGAAGTGCAGCCCAAGGGCTTCTTCCGCCTCTTCCCCGGCAACAAGGTGCGGCTGAAGTACGGCCACGTCATCGAATGCACCGGCGGCACGAAGGACGCCGATGGCAGGCTCGTCGAAGTGCAGGCCACCCTGGTGCCCGACACCAAGAGCGGCACCCCTGGCGCCGACGCGATCAAGGTGAAGGGCAACATCACCTGGGTGGCGGCCGCCGACGCGGTGCAGGCCGAAGTGCGGCTCTACGAGCGCCTCTTCGCCGAGGCCCACCCGGGCAGCGGCGAGCTGCTGGAAGAGCTGAACAAGAACAGCCTGGAAGTGTGCTCGGCCTTCGTCGAGCCCTCGCTGGCCAAGGCCGAGCCGGGCGTCGGCATCCAGTTCGAGCGTCACGGCTACTTCGTGCTCGACGCGAAGGCCAGCGGCGCCGTCGGCAAGCCGGTGTTCAACCGCGCCGCCGGCATGCGGGACAGCTGGGGCAAGTGAGCAAGCAGGCCCGTAGTTACTCGGGCCGCTTGTAGACCACCCCGATCACCGCGCTGTTCTCGTCGGTGGTGCACACCGCCGAGCGCCCCTGCGGCCCGACCCTCAGGTTGATCGTGTAGACACCGTCGCGCGGCGTCGTGCCCTTGTCGGCGACGATGCTGGCCGGCGGCATCTTCAGTTCGCGCGCCGCCGCTGCCACGCAGTTCTTCACGCTGGCCTCGGGCGCGCCGCCCACGCGGATGCCCGGGCTGTTGCACGCCGCCAGCAGCAGGCCGGCCATCGCCGCGCAGGCGAGTTGGATGGAGCTTCGCATCGTCGTCATACCGGATTCCCTGTGTCTCGAATGAACAGGTCGATTGGAGCCGCGCCGGCCGCCGGAGGTTGCAGGACAGACCCGGGCTATCCTGTCGGCACATGAATCGTCCGAGCCCTTCGTCCCCTCGTTCTTCGCTCCCATCACCTGCGTCGCCTTCGCCGTCCTCCTCCCGCCTGATCCGCTTCAACAAGCCGTACGGCGTGCTCAGCCAGTTCACACCCGAAGGCCGCTGGCGCGGGCTGAAGGAGTTCATCGACATTCCGGGCGTCTACGTCGCCGGGCGGCTCGACGCCGACAGCGAGGGCCTGCTGCTGCTCACCGACGACGGCAAGCTCCAGGCGCGCATCGCCGATCCGCGCTTCAAGATGGAAAAGATCTACTGGGTGCAGGTCGAAGGCGAGCCGACCGAAGCGGCGCTTGCCGCGCTGCGCTCGGGCGTGCAACTCAACGACGGCCCCACGCGCCCGGCGCGTGCCCGGCTGCTCGACCCGCCGCCCGAGGTGTGGGAACGGCAGCCGCCCATCCGTGAGCGCAAGAGCATTCCCACCGCGTGGATCGAACTCGCGATCCGCGAGGGCCGCAACCGCCAGGTGCGACGCATGACGGCGGCCGTGGGGCTGCCGACGCTGCGGCTGATCCGCGCCGCGATCGGGCCTCACACACTCGCAGGCCTCGCGCCCGGAACCTGGAGCGGATAGCGCCCTCCATCCACCGACTTCCCGACCTTCTCTTCACATGAAGCAAACGCCCTCCTCTTCCCTCACCCCTCTCGCCCTCAACCGCCGCAGCGCCGTGCTCGGCACCATCGGCCTGATCGCCGCGATGCACGCCAACGCCGCGACCAAATCGACGGCAAAGAAACAGCCCGCAGCAACACCCGGCGTATGGCCCCGCGCGTCGCAGGTGCCCGGCGGCGTGGCCCGCCTGTCGCTGGGCCCATCGGCCAGGCGGCCACAGGCCTTCACGGGCGACATCCCCCTGCTCGTGGTGGGCGACGCCATCGAATGGACCGCGCTCGTCGGCATCCCCCTCGCGACCGAACCCGGCGAGGCGAGCATCACCGTGCGCGCCGAAGGCAAGCCCGAGCGCCAGATCGCCTACACCGTCGCCCCGAAGCAATACCGCGAACAGCGCCTCACCGTGGCCCCGCGCACCGTCGACCTCTCGCCCGAGGACGAGGCGCGCTACGTCAAGGAACGGGACCACCTCACCGGCGTGATGGCCACCCTCACCGACATGCGCCCCGACACCGCCCTGCAGATGCGCGTGCCCGTCCCCGGCCGCCGCTCCAGCTCCTTCGGCCTGCGCCGCGTGTTCAACGGCCAGTCGCGCAATCCGCACAGCGGCATGGACATCGCCGCCGGCACCGGCACGCCGGTGCTCGCGCCCCTGCCCGGCAAGGTGATCGACACGGGAGACTATTTCTTCAACGGCGGCACCGTCTGGCTCGACCACGGCGGCGGCCTGCTGACCATGTACTGCCACCTGAGCCGCGTCGACGTGAAGGTCGGCGACGTGATGAAGACCGGCGAAGCGCTGGCTGCCGTGGGCGCGACCGGGCGGGTGACTGGCCCGCACCTGCATTGGTCGGTAATGCTGAATCGGGCGATGGTGGACCCGGCGCTGTTCATCGCGGCCTGAGTACTCACCCTGAACTCCTGATTTCGCCCAGCTCCTAAACTCGCACTACTCATACAAGGGGTGGGTTGGAGCAATGGCCAAACAAACAAGAGCCGAGCGACGCCGCGAGCGCGCGCGTAGAGAGCTGGCAGGCAAGGGATGGATGGCGGCCATCATCGGCGTCATCTTCCTGGTGGGGCCGAGCTTCATGCACGGCTCCATCATCGGCACGCTCGGTCCGGCGCTTCGGCCCGCAGGCTGGGCAGCGCTAGCCATTGGCGCGGTGCTGCTGGGTTTGCACTACTTCGTCACCCGCAAGGAGTCCCTGCCAGAGGCGGAACATGCGGCGCCGCAGCCGCCTGCGGCCAAGCCGTCCCGTCCCAAGCCATCCTCTTCTTCTGCTGCCCCCCGGCACGAGCCTGGACCGGCCCCGGCGCCCTCTCAATCCAGGGCTTCTCCCTCCGAGCCCACGCCGCAACGCGAACTGCAATGGGGCCCGGGTGTGCTTGCAGCCATCGAATGGCGCCGCTTCGAAGCATTGTGCGAAGCGCTCTATGCACAGGCCGGATTCACCACGCGCAGCCAATCGCATGGCGCGGATGGCGGCATCGATATATGGCTTTACTCCAAGCACAGCGATGTGCCGCGCATCGTCCAATGCAAGCACTGGCAGAGCAAGGCCGTGAGCGTGAAGGAGATGCGCGAGTTTTTCGGCGTGATGGCATCGCACCAGCTCAAAGGCGGCACTTACGTGACGAGCTCGATTTTCTCCGCCGAAGCCCTTGCCTTCGCGAAGGCCAACGGCATTCACGCGCAGGACGGCGCGGCCTTGCTCAAGCTGATTGGCCAGCGCACGCCGGAGCAGCAGGCCGCCCTGCTCGCCGTGGCCTATGAAGGCGAATACTGGCGACCCACCTGCGCCAGTTGCGGCACGAAGATGGTCGAAAAGAACTCTTCCAAGAACGACGGAAGCTTCTGGGGCTGTGCCAACTATCCAAAATGCCGGGGCAGGACGATTCCAATGTCCAAGGCATCCTCGCCAGCATGAGCACAAGACTGACTAACGATGACGGCTCAGCCAATGTTCACCGAAGCCTGCCTCACCACGTCGCTGCGTCCCGGTAGCCGGCGGGCCATCCTCGCCCTGCTCAACGAGCGCCTGCACCCGGCGCTGCAGGCCATCGTCGCGGCCGAGATCGCCTCGGGCAGCTGCGTCTGCGACGCAGGCACGGATTGGCCGGACACTGGCTCGGTGCACGTCACGCTCGACAAGCACTTCGACAACCGCCATGCCAGCGCCAAGGTCGTCTTCAGCCCCTGCGACGACCCGCACTATTGGCACGCGGACTACAGCACCGTGGACAAGCCCCGGCACCTGCTGATCTGCTGACCGGCTGGCTGACGGACCAGCCTCGTGGCCCGAGGGTCCTGGGCAGCCAAACATTACACTCGGCACCATGCGCCCCTCCGAAGCCCTGTCGCTGCATCGTGATCGCATCCGCGAGATCGCGTTGAGCCATCACGTCAGCAGTGTGCGAGTCTTCGGTTCAGCATTGCGCGGCGAGGATGAGGCCGACAGCGACCTCGATCTGCTGGTGGAGCCCACGGCGCAAACCACGCTTATGGACATCGGGGCCATCAGGCATGAGCTGAAGAGTCTTCTGGGCATGGAAGTAGACGTACTCACGCCCAACGGCCTGCCTCCCAAGTTTCGCGATCAGGTGCTGCGCGAGGCTGTGCCGGTATGAGCCGAAGAGATCCGCAACGGGTGGCGGATTACCTGGGCCACATCCTGCAGGCGATCGACAGCATCCGCGAGTACACGAGCAACGCTACAGCCGACAGTTATCTGGCCGATCGAAAGACCCAGGACGCGGTGGTGCGCAACCTGGAAGTCATCGGCGAAGCCAGCAACAACATCGTGAAGCACCACGCGGAGTTCGCGCTGGCCCACCCCGCTGTTCCATGGCGCTTCGCCTACGAGATGCGCAACGCGCTTTCCCACGGCTACTTCACCATCGATCACACCCTTGTCTGGCGAACCATCCAGCACGATTTGCCGTCGCTTCGCGAGCAGGTCGTGCGGCTGTTGGAAACCTGAGCCTCTGCGCCCCTGGTTGGCGCAGGGACGCTGAGCATCAGATCGGCTTGGTCAGATAAACCGCCTCGCGCCCCACGATCGCGCGCTGGGCCGGCATGAAGATCGTGCAGTCGTCGCACAGGGCACGGATTTCCTCGTCGCCGTTGGTCGCGATCAGCTCGCCCTTGGCGAAGGTCTCGAAGCCGATGAGCGGGCGCACGAAGGCGAAGTCGGGCGATTTGATGACGTAGGTCTGCAGGAGCTGGAAGCGCCGTTGCGGCTCGGGCGGCGGGCTCGCCGGGTCCTTGTCGACCAGGCCGAAGTAGGCGAGGAAGTCATACGTGACGGCGGTGGCGAGGTCGGATGCCGAGCGCAGGAAGTGCTGGCCGCACTCGACCACCATCGCAACGCCCTTGCCGTCGGGGCCGCCGTGGCTGCCGTACTGGATGAGCGGCGTGCCCGAGCCCAGGCCGTCGGGCATCACGAGGTGCACCGAGGGTCGGCCGATGGCCAGGGCGACCTTGGCGTTGCGCTCGAAGGCCGGGTACACCCAGAAGGGCACGACGGGTTGGCTGGTCGAGTGGATGTCGAGGATGTGGTCGGCCGCCTCCACCACCGGGCGCAGGATGCGCGCGCGGCTCAGCTCGGGGCTGTCTTCCTTGCCGTCCAGCCATTCGGGCGACCAGATGCGGTTGAGGTTGTGCACCAGCTGCCGGCTGTCGAAGGGCAGCGCCTCGTTGAAGGATTCGTATGCCGCCACGTTCGCGAAGCTGACGGTGAGCGTGCCGATCTTCGGGCGCACGTCGTTGTCGAGCAGGTGGGTGGCCGCCGTCATGCCGCAGATCTCGTTGCCGTGCGTGAGCGCGTTGATCAGCACGTGCGGGCCGGGCTTGCCGGACTCGAAGCGGTGCACGTAGTCGACGCCGACGTTGCCCTTGCGGTAGGCGCAGAGGTCGCGGGGAAGGACTTCGAGGGCGGGGGGAGATTGGGTCATGGGGCGGAGAAGATTGGAGCCGAGCAGCCGGCCAGTTTGCTACAGGGCGCGCGTTCGCGCCCGCAGGCCCCGCAACACCGGCCCGCGCCGCTCAACCTTCATCGGTAACTCATCGCACCTGCTGGTAGTCCACCGGCACCCAAACGTAGCCCTTGCCCTCGGCCCGCACATGGCCGAGCCCCGGGAACGGCAGGTGCGCGCTGCCCACGAGGTAGCGGCCCTTGGCCGCGTCGGCGTACGCCTTCTTGCGCTCCACGGCGGCGGGCTTCGAGTCGACGTCGAAGGAAATGGTGATCTGCGGCTGCGCGAACTGCACGGCGGCCACGTGCATCAGGTCGCCCCACAGCACCAGCTTCTGGCCCCTGGATTCGACGACGTAGATGTTGTGGCCCGGTGTGTGGCCGTGGGCGGGCACGGCCCTGATGCCGGGCAGCAGCTCGGTGCCGCCCTTCATGCCCTTGAACTTGCCGGCTTCCACGTACGGATTCAGCGAGGCCATCGCGCCCTGAAAGAAACCCTTCATCTCGGCGGAGGCCTTCTCCAGGTTGGCCTTGTTCAGCCAGAAGTCGGCGTCTTCCTGCCCGGCGTGGATGGTGGCGTTGGGAAACACCAGCTTGCCGTCCTGCACGAGGCCACCGACGTGGTCGCCGTGCATGTGGGTGATGAGCACGTCGTCGACCTGCTCGGGCTGGTAGCCGGCGGCCTTGAGGTTGGCCTGCAGGTTGCCGAGCGTGGGGCCGAAGAGGCCGCCGGCGCCGGTGTCGACCAGCACCAGCTTGCTGCCTGTGTTGATGAGGTAGCCGTTCACCGAGGTGGGCACGGCGTCCTTCTCGAAGCCGCGGTCGAGCAGCTTGCCGACCTGCGCCTGGGTGGTGTTGGTGAGCAGCTTCTTGGGCTCGAGGTCGAGGGTGCCGTCGAACAGCGCCGTCACCTCGAAGTCGCCGAGCATCATGCGGTAGAAGCCCGGCGCCTGGGTCTTGACCTGTGGCGCGCCGGCTTGCGCCACGCAAGAGAACGAAAGCATGAGCAGGCTGCCGGCCAGTGCGGCGATGCCTTTGCGCAGCCAGCGAGCGGGTGTCGTTGTCATGGGTCTACTCCTCGGCGGTTGTAAGGGGCGCCGAGAATAGCCCAAGCCGCTGCGCCCTGCTGCAGGGCCCGCGATTACCAGTTGACCTCGCGCTCCGGCGTCGCCGAGATGTGGTGGATCGACAGGTCGGCGCCGTCGTATTCCTCTTCCTGCGACAACCGCAGCCCCGCCACCGCCTTGAGCGCGCCGTACACCGCCGCGCCCGCCAGCGCAGCCCAGGCCACGCCCATCACGGTGCCGATAAGCTGCGCCCACACATTCACGCCGCCGATGCCGCCCAGCGCCTGGGTTCCGAAGATGCCGGCCGCGATGCCGCCCCAGGTGCCGCACAGGCCGTGCAGCGGCCACACGCCGAGCACGTCGTCGATCTTCCACTTGTTCTGCGTGAGCGTGAACAGCTTGACGAAGATGCCGCCAGCCACGCCGCCCACCACCAGCGCGCCCAGCGGGTGCATCAGGTCGGAGCCGGCGCACACCGCCACCAGGCCGGCGAGCGGGCCGTTGTAGACGAAGCCCGGGTCGTTCTTGCCCATGGCCAGCGCCACGAGCGTGCCGCCGACCATCGCCATCAGCGAGTTCACGGCCACCAGGCCGGAGATCTTGTCGATGCTCTGCGCGCTCATCACGTTGAAGCCGAACCAGCCCACGCACAGCACCCACGCGCCCAGCGCCAGGAACGGAATGTTCGACGGCGGATGCGCGCTCAGCGAGCCGTCGCCCCGGTAGCGGTTGCGCCGCGCGCCCAGCAGCAGCACCGCGGGCAGCGCCAGCCAGCCGCCCACCGCATGCACCACCACCGAGCCCGCGAAGTCATGGAACTCGTGGCCGGTGAGCGAGGCGATCCAGCCCTGGATGCCGAAGTGCTTGTTCCAGGCGATGCCCTCGAAGAGCGGGTAGACGAAGCCGACGATCACCGCCGTGGCGATCAGTTGCGGCCAGAACTTGGCGCGCTCGGCGATGCCGCCCGAAATGATGGCCGGAATGGCCGCGGCAAAAGTCAGCAGGAAGAAGAACTTCACCAGCTCGTAGCCGCTCCTGGCCGACAGCTCGGTGGCGCTCACGAAGAAATGGGTGCCATAGGCCACGCCGTAGCCCACCAGGAAATACACGATGGTCGAGACCGAGAAGTCGACCAGGATCTTCACCAGCGCATTGACCTGGTTCTTCTTGCGCACGGTGCCCAGTTCGAGAAAGGCAAAACCGGCGTGCATGGCCAGGACCATGATGGCGCCGAGAAGGATGAACAGCGCGTCTGCGCCCTGTTTAAGTGCGTCCATTGGAGCTTCTTGCGGATTTTTGGTTTGAATTGGTGCGTCGCACCGGAATCAACCAGTACGGCCGGCCAATGAAGCAAAAATGGTGCCTATAAGCTCTTCGATGGTGCGAAATGAACCAATAGCGGGCTAATCAAGGCTCGCCACGCACCGCTTCAGCCCGGGCCGGCGCCTGCCCGAAGCGCGTCCCGATAGCGCCGGCTGCAGGGCACGGTGGTGCCGTCATGCATGTGCAGCCGGGCGTCGCCGCCGTCCAGCGGCTCGATCTCGCGGATGCGGCCCAGGTTCACCGCATGGCTGCGGTGCACGCGCACGAAGAGCGCGGGGTCGAGCTGGGCCAGGAAGTCGGTCAGCGTGGAGCGCAGCAGGTAGTCGTGGCCGTTGACGTGCAGGCCGACGTAGTTGCCCTCGGCCTGGAGCCAGTCGATGTCGGTGGCGGCGATGAGGAATTCGCGGCGCAGCTTGCGGACGAGGAAGCGCTCGGGGCGCGGGGGCGGCGATGGGGGAGGCGCTTCTGCGGCCGGGGGTTCAAATCCCCCGGACTCCGCCAAGTCCGGGACCGGGACCGGGACGGGAGCCGGCTCAGCCACCACGCCCTCCTCCGGCGCATCCAGCACCCGCGCTTCGCCCTGCAGGCGCAGCAGGAACAAACGGTAGGCCCAGATGCCGAACACGATGCTGGCGTACACCCGCACGTCCTTCAGGTACTCGTAGCCCCACTGGGCAGCCCAGCCCCAGAAGTCGTAGCGCTCGCCGGCTGCGGCGTAGACCAGCGCCCGCAGCCCGAACATGCCCACCACGTGGACCACGCTGAACACCACGCTCGCGACCAAGTGCCAGGCCAGGAAGCGCAGCAGGTGGGTGCGCGCCAGCGGCGACAGCCGGCGCTCCACCGCGGCCAGCGCCGGCACAAGCAGCAACAGCATCAGGTGGCTCGACACCTCCCAGGTCGCGACCTCCCAGTTGGGCCGGGGCACGGCACGCGTGCGCACGTCCATGATCGCCACCATGGTGCTGAACGCGGCCTGCAGCGTCATCAGCACGATCCAGAAAGCCACCTCCAGCGGGCGGCGGATCGGCGCGTAGCGTTCGTACAGGTTCTTGCGGGGGTCTCCCATGGCCGGGATTCTCGCGAAAACGGACCCCGGGACGGCTGTTTCGGGGCCGGATTTCATCCCCGCGGGCCACCGCTCGTCACAAAGCGGGAGCGATCCGTCCCCCGGCCGCGCCGCGCGGGGGCGGCCGGGCCGAGCATGGCGGCCTTCCCCGCTTCGAGGAGCCGCCCATGACCGCCGATCCTGACCCTTCCGACCACCGCCGCCACGACATCGACGCCCTGCGCGCGCTGGCCTTCCTATTCGTCATCCTCTATCACGTGGGCATGTACTACGTGGCCGACTGGCCCTGGCACCTCAAGAGTCCGCACGCGGCCGAGTGGCTGCAATGGCCGATGCGCATCCTGAACCTGTGGCGCATGGACCTTGTCTTTTTGATCTCGGGCGTGTCGCTCGGCTTCCTCAGCCGGGGCCTGGGCACCTGGGGCCTGCTGCGCAGCCGGGGCCTGCGGCTGATGCTGCCGCTGGTCTTCGGCATGGCGGTGATCGTGCCCTACCAGGCCTACGCCCAGGGCGTGGCCAACGGGCTGGTGGCGCCGGGCTTCGGCGCCTTCCTGCTGCGCTACCTGTCGATGGCCCAGCCCTGGCCGAAGCAGGCCTTCGACGGCGCGGAGTTCGGCATCACCTGGAACCACCTCTGGTACCTGCCCTACCTGTTCACCTACACGGCGCTGGTCGCTCTGACGCTGCCGCTGTGGAAATCCGCCGCCGGCCAGCGGCTGCGCGCAGCCTTCAACGGCCTGCGCGGCTGGAAGCTGCTGCTGTTGCCGGTGGTGCCGCTGCTGGTCTTCACCATGCTGCTGGCCTCGCGCTTTCCGGCCACGCACAACCTGGTGCGCGACTTCCACCTGCACAGCCTCTACTTCACGATGTTCCTCTACGGCTACTGGATGGGCGTGGACACCGGCGTGTGGAAGGAGCTGGAGCGGCTACGCCGCGTGTCGCTCGCGCTGGCGGTCGCGGTGATCGCCATCTTCATCGCGCTGCGCGCCGGCATGAAGAGCCCGCCTTCGGGCCTGCTGATGGACACGCTGCGCATGCTCTACCTGTGGCTGGCGGTCGCGACCATCCTCGGCCACGGCCATCGCCACCTGAACCGCCCCTGGCCCTGGCTGCGCTGGGCCAACGAGTCGGTGTACCCGTGGTACGTGCTGCACCAGACGCTGATCATCGTCGGCGTGACGCTGCTGGCCCCGCTCGCGCTCGGCCCGGTCGTGGAGCCCGCGCTGCTGGTGGCCCTGACGCTGCTGGGCTGCTGGCTGCTGACGGATGGGCTGATCCGCCGCACCAACCTGCTGCGGCCGCTCTTCGGTCTGAAGCTCAGGCAGCGGGCTGCGACTTCTTCGGCGGCGCGGAAGCAGGATCTTCGACCGGAACGAGGATTGCGTTCCCCGTCGCCACGAGCTTGAGCGAATCGGCACCCTCGCCCTGCGCATAGAGTTCGGCCGCCGCGAACACCTGCTTGCGCCCGGCCTTCACCACCCGCCCGCGCGCCACGAAGGCGCGGCCGATGGCGGGCGAGACGCAGTTCACCGAGAAATGCGACGCCAGCACGCGGCCCGCCACGGTGGCGGCCGCGTAGCCGCTCACGGTGTCGAGCATCGCGCCGATCATTCCGGCGTGCAGGAAGCCGGCGTACTGGCCCATGTCCTCCTCGCGCCAGTTCATGCGCAGTTCGGCTTCGCCGTTGGCGGCGCTGGTCACTTCGAAGCCGGCCCAGCGGTTGAAGGCGGCGGTCTTGTTGATGGCCTGGATGGTGTCGAGCATGGCGGTGTGTCCTTGTCCGGGGTTGGGTGGAAAGACGATGCGGCCACTCTATGAACCACGCACCGCATCCGCCGTCGCGCGCGCGACCGGAAACGCCGTGGCGGTTGCATTGGCGACAGCGCCGCCGGCTGCATGCAATTTTTTTGACGATGCCTTAACCCCGATCGCCGGGGCCGCCCGTATGAGCCTGGGTCATTCATCACCTTCGCTCCAGAGGCATCACATGAAAACGTCGACTTCCGCCCTCCTCCGCGCCACCGCCGGTGCCGCCGTCCTGCTGGTCCTGAGCCTGAGCGCCCAGAGCCAGGCCACGGCTCAGCAGCAGCCCTCCGCGACGGCAGCCGCCGACTCGCGCATCACCCAGGTCAAGGTCTACCCCGGCAGCGCCACCGTCGAGCGCGTGGCCCGCGTCGCGGCCGGCGCGCGCTCGGTCACCTTCGCCTGCCTGCCCGCGGGGCTGGACGCGCAGAGCCTGCAAGTGTCGGCCGATGCCTCGGTGCGCATCGGCGAGACCTCGGTGCTCAGCGAGCAGCGCGAGCTCTCGGCACGCTGCTCGACCAGCCCGCTCGATGGCCGCATCCGCGAGCTCGAAGACCAGAAGGCCGCGCTGCAGGCCGAAACCGATGCGCTGGGCATGGTCACCGGCTATCTCAAGGGCCTGGCCGGCGGCAACGGCGGCGAGGCAACCGGCGCGCGCGCACCGATGGACGCGCGCAACCTCGCAGCCATGACCGAGGCCATGCGCCGCACCGGGCAGGATTCGCTGCTCAAGCAGCACCAGATCCAGCGCAGGCAAGCCGAGATCGACCGCCAGCTCAACCCGCTGCTGGCCGAGCGCACGCGCACCCAGGGCAACGGAGGCCAGGTGACGGCAGTGACGGTGACCCTGGCCGCGGGCGCCGATGCCGACGTCAAGCTCAGCTACCAGGTCAACGGCCCCGGCTGGACGCCCACCTACCGCGCGCTGCTCGACACCACCACGCGCAAGGTGCGCATCGAGCGCCAGGCGCTGGTGGCGCAGGCCACGGGCGAGGACTGGCGCGGCGTGAAGCTGGTGCTTTCGACCGGCCAGCCGCGCCGCGAAACAACGGGTCGCCTGCCGACGGCATGGCGCATCGGCATCGAGCCGCCGCCGCGCCCGCTGGCCGAGATGGCCTACCCCTCCGCGCCGGCGGCGGCCATGGCGCCGTCGCCCATCATGGCCAGCAAGTCCATGGACAGCCGCGAGCGCCGGGCAGAGCCGCTGTTCGACGTGAGCGTGTTCGACAACAGCTTCGCCACCGAGTTTTCGGTGCCGCAGGCCATCGACGTGCCCTCCAACGGCCAGCGCGTGACCATGGCGCTGGGCCAGCACGAAGACACGGCCAGGCTCGCCGCGCGCACCAGCCCGCGCGTGGACGCCAGCGCCTTCCTCGTCGCCGAGCTCGACCAGCCCGCCGGCGTGTGGCCTGCCGGCCCGATGCAGCTGTATCGCGACGGCGCCTTCGTTGGCAGCGGCCGCTGGAACGCGCCCACCGATGCGCGCCTGACGCTCTCCTTCGGCCGCGACGAGCTTGTGCGCGTGCAGGCCGAGCCCGAGCGCGACAACCAGGGCACGGGCGGCTTCGCCGGCTCGCGCGCCGAGCGCAAGGTGCAGCGCGCCTACGTGGTCGAGAACCGTCACCGCACGCCGATCGCGGTGCAGGTGCTGGAAGCCGCGCCGGTCTCGGTCGACGAGAAGGTGCGCGTGGCCTCGGAGTTCTCGCCGCAGCCCGCCGAGCTGACCTGGAACAAGCAGCCCGGCCTGGCCATGTGGCAGCTCGACCTCGCAGCCGGCCAGACCGCGCGCGTGACGGCCGACTACACCATCGGCTACCCGAAGGACGCGCGGCTGCAGATGCGCTGAGCTGCCGCGCGACATCGGTCGGCGTGCTTGGTGCCGTGGCCCGACTTGCCATTCGCCTCGGGCTTGCACGCCACCTCGCAGCGGGCTGGCGCAAGGCTGGCTTCGGGGGGCGACTGGTCAGCCTATGGTGCGGACCACGTTCCCCTGCGGGTCCTTGATGGTCGTCTTCTGCACCTTCCAGCGCACGGTGCCAAAACCCCGCACCTCGTAGATGCCGGCGACCGGCTTCAGCACATGGGCCAGCTCGCGCACCGTGGCGTCGGAAAGCCGCAGCGTGAGTCTGTTGCCCTCCTCCTCGACGCTGTCGGTCTCGCCGTGCGCGAAGACCAGCGCCCGCTCGCGGCTCGCGAAGTGGAAGTCGCGCCCGAAGGGCAGCCGCAGCGGCAACAGCGCGACCAGTTCGTCGACCTGCCGAGCCCCGAGCGTGATCTCGGTGACCGGCGCGCGCAGCAGCCGCCTGCTCGTCTCCCAGCCCAGCACGTCGGTGAAGAGAAAGCCACTGGACGAGCCGTCGCGCGCCGCGCCCTCCTCCACGCGCCTGCGCACCTCGGCGTCGTCGAGCAGCGAAGGCCGCGCGAGGTCGGTCACCCACAGCGGCATCGCGGGCAGCAGCGCGTCGAGCAGCCGGCGCGTGTCCCAGCGCTTGCCCGCGCGCTCCTCGTCTTCCGTCAGGCCGACGACCTGGATGAAGCTCATGCGGCCGTTGGGCGTGTCGATGGCCGGCAGCTCGGGATCGAACACGAAGCCCATCGAGCGGATCAGCGTCTCGCGCTCCAACGCGATGGGGCCGTTGGCGGTCATCCAGTGGCCGTCGTCGAACACGTTGCCGCTCTTGAACACGTAGCGCGCGAGGTTCTGCAGGAAGTTGATGGCCCATGCGGGCGGCTCTGCCTCGTCGGGCTCGCAAGCAAGGCGAAAGGTCAGCTCGAAGCCGTAGCCGCTGGTCCCGGCGTTGTCCGATTCCTTGGCATAGAGCTCGCTGAGACCGTAGCTCAGGTAGTGCCAGTGCGGCACCGGCTCCGTGCGCTTCCACACGCTCACGCCGTCCAGCGGATCGGGCCCGCCGAGCCTCCACTTGATCACCGTGCCGTAGTGCCTGGGCTCCTGGCCGGGGTAGAGGCGCTCCACGGCGGCGGTGATGGCATCCCAGCCGGGCGAGAGGTCGTCGTCACCATCGTCGTCGTTGCCCCGGTCCTGCGCTGCTTCGGTCATGTCGCTCCTTGCGATGTGGATGCGGCGAGCCTACACCGCGCCCCCTGCTACCCGGCCGTCCTCAGGCAGATGTCAGGCCCGCATGGCATCCTCGTGCGCCGGACAGATAGCTTTTCCCTGGAGAGAACACAAAGTGAGATGGTTCCATCGGCGGGACGCGCTGGTACTTTCTGCCGTGTGCGCCGCAACCGCCCTGCTGGCCGCCTCGGGCTGCGGGCAGTCGCAGGACGCGCCCGCATCCGCCCCGGCAGCGCCGCCCCAGCCGGGCAGCATCGAGATCACGCAGGCGGACATCGACTGGTTCCGCCGCAGCCACGCCGAGTGGGTCGACTGCGAATCCGGCGCGCCCGCCATCGTGCCGCCCGACATGACGTTCGAGCAGTTCGGCGACGTGCTCGACGGCGGCAGCTCGCCGGCCTTCGACCGCTTCGTGAACGTGGCTGCCGCCTTCTTCCTGCACGCGAGCTTCGTGGCCGGCCACTACGCCTTCCAGCCGCCCTTCGAGAAACGCGCGGCCTTCGACGTGACCGACGAGCACATCCGCCTGCTGCAGCACGCCAACTGGAGCAGCTTCGTCATCGACTGCAAGCGCCCGTACGGCGACTTCACGCACTTCGAGATCGACATGGCCGACATCCTCGGCCTGCCCATCACCAAGGACGCCAAGGGCTACGCGCAGATCGGCAAGGAGGCTGAGAAGCGCATGAACGCACTGCACGCCGACGTGCTCCCCACGCTGCAGGCCTACATCCGCTTCGCGCGGCTCAGCCCGGGGCGCTACGTGGTGCCCGGGCGCGGCATCGCGCAGACGCGCGGACGGCCGCTGTGCAGGCCGGTGTCGGCCACGCGGGTGGCGATGTACCAGCGCGCGCTGCAGGCGGCAGGGCCGGGCTCCGGCTCGCGCCGGCTCGCCGCGCTCGACGAGGCCGCGGCCGCGCTGTTCGCGCTGGACTGAACTGAGGCCAGCTCAGGCCTCCGGCTCGGCCTGCGCCTTCGGCTTGCCCTTCTGCTTGCGAGCGGCCTTCTTCGCCGCGCGCTCGGCGTCGGCGCGCTGGCCGTCGGCCAGCCACACCGCGAACTCCTCGGGCGTCTCGAGGGTGATGCGCCCGAGGTTGCCGGCGCGGAACTCGTGCATCACGATCTCCGCGGCCTTCTGCAGATTGACGCGCCCCTTGCCCAGCAGGGCGCCGCGCTTGCGGCCGATGGTGTCGAGCAGCGCCTCGTCCTTCATGCCGGCCATGGTCTCGGTGTCGAGCTCCACCAGCTTGAAGCGCGCGGCCACGCCGGCGGCGTAGCTGGTCTTGAGGTAGCCGAGCAGCTCGAGCGCCACTTCTTCCTCGTCGAAGGCGTTGCGCCCCACGGCGCCGCTGGCCGCGAGGTTGTAGCCGCTCTTGGGCACGATGATGCGCGGCCACAGCATGCCGGGCGTGTCCCACAGGTAGAAGTCGTCGGCCAGCGTGATGCGCTGCTCCAGCTTGGTGATGCCGGCCTCGTCGCCGGTCTTGGCCTTGCGCCCGCCGGTGAGCGTATTG
This sequence comes from Variovorax sp. TLI9-5A, assembly GCF_056867935.1. NCBI lineage: Bacteria > Pseudomonadati > Pseudomonadota > Betaproteobacteria > Burkholderiales > Comamonadaceae > Variovorax > Variovorax sp. TLI9-5A. The sequence goes on from NZ_CP200310.1 coordinate 4,697,546, forward strand.
ATGAGGGTGGACTTGCCCACGTTGGGAATGCCGCAGATCAGCACCCGCATCGGCTTGGCCAGCCCGCCGCGGTTGGGCGAGAGCTCGTGGCAGGCCTTGACGATCTGCTGCGCAGGCGTGGTCTGGCTGGCGTCGAGGGGAATGGCGCGGGTGGCGGGCAGCGCGTTGTAGTGCGCCAGCCAGAGCGCGGTGCGCGCGGGGTCGGCCAGGTCCTGCTTGTTGAGCACCTTCAGCGTGGGCCGTCCGGCCGTGAGCTCGGCCAGCATCGGGTTGGCGCTGGAGCCGGGGAGGCGGGCGTCGAGCAGCTCGATGACCACGTCGATGTCCTTCACCCGTTCGGTGATGGCCTTCTGGGTCGAATACATGTGACCGGGGAACCACTGGATCGCCATCGGTGGGCTCTTCTTTCTTTTCGCGCTGTCTCTGTGAAGTCGGGGGGCGGCAGGGCCGCCGGGGCGCATTGTGAACCGGGAACCTGAACGCAAGCTGGTTGCTACGCTTTCGATAGCTGCAGGCGCGCATTCTGCCTTCGCTTGGGGATTGTTCGCTCCTAGAATCCCTTCGCTGCCGAGGACAGCGATCCCGCAGCGATTCCAACAACTCCGAGGGAAATCCAAAAATGCTCAAGCGCCTTGCCGCTGCCGCCCTGCTGGCAGCCACCGTCGTGCCCGCGTCCATCACCGTCGCCCATGCCCAGCGGCCCTCCCCGGCGCCCGGCCCGCTCGTCAGCGGCTACCTGTGCTGCAACATGCGCACCTACGGCGACTCGATCAGCGACATCAACTACGACGAACAGGGCACGAGCATCGTCGCCGTGGGCACCCCGGCGCGCATCACGACCTACGACTTCCGCTGGTTCGGCGTGGAACTCGCCGGCAAGCAGCAGCGCATCAAGAACGACTACAGCCGCAACATCCCGTTGCCGACCTTCGCGCAGCGCTACGTAGTGGCGGCGGACCCGAAGCAGAAGCTGGCGACCTTCCCCGCGCCGGTGCGCGACGCCATCCTGGCCGGCAAGGTGATGCCCGGCATGACGCGCGAGCAGGTGCTGATGGCCATCGCCTACCCGGTGGCCAGCGAGAACCCGAGCCTCGACGCGCCGGTGTGGCGCTACTGGCGCGACAGCTGGTCGGAGTTCCAGGTGCAGTTCGACGAGAAGGGCCTGGTGAAGACGGTGGTGGGCGACGCCGTGGCGCTGAACCGCGTGTTCATCGCCACCCCTGCGGCGGCTGCGCAGCCTTAAGTTCTCGCGCATTGCGCGTGTCTTGCACACACGCGCAATCCCTTAGAGTTTTTTGCGCCGCGCGATCATCCATCGCCTCTATGATTTGTTCGAGTGCGGCGCCCGAGCGTCGGTCGAATCGAAAACCCTTCATGGAGTTGCACACGATGAAACCCGTCTCCGAACTGCTCAAGCGCCATGATTCCGCGGCATGGCGCACCTCCCCCGACACCAGCGTGTTCGACGCGCTCTCCATCCTGGCGCGTTTCGAGGTGGGCGCGCTGATGGTGATGGACGGTGACAGGCTGGTGGGCTTCCTCTCCGAGCGCGACTACACCCGCAAGGTCGCGCTGCAGGGCAAGAACTCCAAGGAAATGAAGGTGCGCGAGATCATGACGCCCGACGTGATGACCGTCACCCCGCAGACCCGCACCCGCGCCTGCATGGCGCTCATGAGCCAGCGCAAGTTCCGCCACCTGCCGGTGGTCGACGGCGACAAGGTGGTCGGCATGATCTCCATCCAGGACTTGATGGACGACATCATCTCGGACCAGGAAGCCACCATCGAGCAGCTGACCACGTACATACAGAGCTGATCGAGCGCACGGCATCGCGGACCCTGCCCGTCGCGCGGGTAGGAAGCAGGCCTACGCACCACCCGGTGCCGCAGGGTGCACAGTGGGCTTTCTTTCATCCATCCAGCGGGGATATTGCATGCAGATACAGGTCAACACGAGCAACGGCATCACCAACAAGGACGCGCTGGAGCGTTGGGCCGACTCCGAGATCAAGCAGAACCTGAGCCGTTTCGTCGACGACGTGACGCGCGTCGAGGTGCACCTGAGCGACGAGAACCACGACAAGGCCGGCAGCGGCGACAAGTGCTGCGTGATGGAAGCGCGCCTGGCGCACCACCAGCCGCTGGCGGTGACGCAGCACGCGGCCAGCCTCGACGAGGCCTTCCGGGGCGCGTCCGACAAGCTCAAGCGCCTGATCGAGAACACGCTGGGGCGGCTTCACAACCACCGGGACAGGGGTTCGATCCGCACCGACCCGGGCTTCATCGCCGAGTAGCGCCGCTTCTGCGCTTCCTGGGCGCGGCTGAAGCCTCCGCGGCGATGAGCGGCGGGCGATGCCCGCTGGCCATCCACTCGTCGTAGAAGTCGATCTTGCGCTCGACCAGCGACAGCGCCCTCTTCCACCCGGCGATGGTCTCGTTCACACGCTCGCGGTGCGCGGCGAGCATGTCGCGCCGCTCGCGCAGCGTGGTCTTGCCCTGCAGCGCCAGCGCGGTGTACTCGCGCATCTCGGCGATCGACATGCCGGTGCGGCGCAGCCGCTCCATCAGGTCGAGCCAGCCGACGTGCAGCTCGACATAGAGGCGCCGGCCGCCCTCGTCGCGCGCCACGCCGGGCACGAGGCCCTGCGTTTCGTACCAGCGGATGGCGTGCACCGTGCGGCCGGTGCGCGCGGCCAGCTCGCCGATATGGAAGGGAGCGCCCCTTTCCGTTGCTCCGTCAGCCGGCATGGACGACGGCCGGGGGCTGCAGCGCCTCCTGCACCAGCGCGGTGTCGAAGTATTCGGTCAGCTCTTTCACCTTGCCTCCTTCGAGTCGGTAGACGTAGCAATAGCGGTTGTTGTAGCGCTTGCCGGCCTTGGTGGGCACGTCGCCGCTGAACAGCACCACCACCCGGTCGCCCTCGGCGATGACTCGCTCGGTCTTGCTCCTGTAGGGCGCGGCGAACTGGGCGAAGAGCGGGTCCAGCAGTTCCTCGCGGATCGCCTTCTTGCCTTGGTAGGTGCGCGACCACGCGGTGCTGCCTTCGAGCTTCCAGCTTGCGTCGTCGGCGAGGCTGTCGACGAAGGGACGGCCGTTGCCCTTGTCCAGCTCGTCGTGGATGTGCTGGACCAGGGCCTTGTTGTCGATCGTGTTCATGGCTCGATTTCCTTGCTTTGAATGAATGAACCGGAGATCCGGTGAATTCATTGGAAATGCTCGAGTGCGCTCTAGGTCAAGCGCGCCATGAACGCGGTGCCGGACTGTGCCGCTCCGCTCAGCCTCGCTCAGCCCCGCTTGGCGTTCGCCATGCCCTTGGCGACTTCGTTGGCGCCCTGGGCCGCACCGCTTTGCGGCACCGCCTCGCCTTCGCGGTCGGTCACTTCCGACAGGCGCGCCGCCAGTTGCTCGGGCGTGTCGGCCTCGATGCCCAGCCAGGCGCCCTGCGTCAGCGTGATGTGCGCGGCCTCGAAGGTGCCGGCGCCCGCGCAGAGGATGGTGCGATTGGGTGCGTCCTGCGCGGCCAGCACCAGCATCGCGGGCACCACGGCCTCGGGGCGGAAGGCCTCGAGCATTTCCTTGGGGAACAGGTCCTCGGTCATGCGGGTGGCGGCCGTGGGCGCCAGGCAGTTCACGCGGATGTCGTTCTTCGCGCCCTCGATGCTCAGCGTCTGCATCAGGCCCACCAGCGCGAGCTTGGCCGCGCCGTAGTTGCTCTGGCCGAAGTTGCCGTACAGGCCCGACGAAGAAGTGGTCATCACGATGCGGCCGTACTTCTGCTCGTTCATGAGCGCCCAGACGGCCTTGGTACAGTTCACGGCGCCCATCAGGTGCACGTCGACCACCAGCCGGAAGTCGGCCAGGTCCATCTTGGCGAAGCTCTTGTCGCGCAGGATGCCGGCGTTGTTCACGAGGATGTCGACGCGGCCCCAGGCATCGACCGCCTGCTTGACCATGGCCTGCACCGCCTCGAAGTCGGTGACCGAGGCGCCGTTGGCAATCGCCTCGCCGCCGGCCGCCTTGATCTCGTCGACCACCGCCTGCGCGGCGCTCACCGAGCCGCCGGAGCCGTCGCGCGCGCCGCCCAGGTCGTTGACCACCACCTTCGCGCCGCGCGCGGCCAGCGCCAGCGCATGCTGGCGGCCCAGGCCGCCGCCCGCGCCGGTCACGATGGCCACGCGGCCCTTGAAGTCGAGGTTGCTGCTGTTGCTGCTGCCGTTGCTCATGTCTCTGTGTCGCCTTCCATGGGAGTTGCCGTTGTTCGGAGCCGCGCCGGGCTTGCCTTGCCCGGGCGGCAGCGTGGCGTTTTACCCCAGAAAGCGGCCGCGGGGCAGCTTCGGCGCGGCGAGCCCAGTCGCCAGCGTGTCAGCGGCGTTCAGGCGGCGACTGCCGTACGGCTGCGCGGCACGCCCAGGCGCGAGGGCGAGACGTACTGCTCGCGGTAGATCTCGAAGGGCATGGTGTCGGCCGCCTCGATGCGCTTCTGTTCCTGGATGGACTCGGCCGTCATCTGCTCGAACTCGGCCTGCTGCGCCGCCGAGAACGGCAGGCCCAGCAGCGTGGCGCGGGTCTGCTCGGAGCGGGCGCGCACGAAGCCGACGAAGGAGTTGGCATGCTCCTTCTCGATGGCCGCCAGCACGCGGGCCGAGGGCAGGCTGTCGGGGTTGCGCAGCGCAGCGCCGGCGGCACGCACCGCGTCGGCATGCGCGGTGCCGCTGCCCTGCGCCGCGTCGAGTGCGGCTGCAATGGGCAGGCACTGCTCGACCAGTTCCAGGCCCCAGTCGGCGAGCGTGACTTCGGCGCCGTTGCGCCGCAGCTTCAGGCCCGGCTCGCGGCCACGCGCGGCGGTGAGGTGCTGGTTCTGCGCGAGGTCGGCGATTTCCTGAGGCGTGTCGTCGGGGCTGTCGCTCAGCAGGCAGTGCAGCAGGAACACGTCGATGAAGCGCATGGTCTGCGCGTTGATGCCGACCGTCTCGAAGGGGTCGAGGTCCATCAGGCGCACCTCGACGTACTCCACGCCGCGCTCGCGCAGCGCATGCAGCGGGCGCTCGCCGGGGTTGATGACGCGCTTGGGGCGGATGGTGCCGTAGAACTCGTTCTCGATCTGCAGCAGGCTGGTGCCGAGCTGGTTGTAGTCGCCGCCGAGGTTGCGGATGCCGATGGCCTCGTAGGCCGGCCACGGGCGGGTGAGCGCGTCCTGCAGCGAGGCGCCGTAGCCTTCGAGGCTGTTGTAGCTCACGGCCAGCGAGGCCTGCGCATCGCTCTGGTAGCCCAGCCGGCCCATGCGCAGCGAGGTGCCGTGCGGCATGAACATGCTGCCGTCGCCCAGCGGCTGCAGCTCGTGCGGGCGGCCCGCAACGAAGCTCGAACACAGCGCCGGCGAGGCGCCGAACAGGTACAGCAGCAGGAAAGCCTGGCGGCGGAAGTTGCGGATGAGCGCGAAATACTGTTCGCTCGAAACGTCGGGCAGCGACCAGTTGTAGTGGATGCCCGAGATGGTCTGCATGCGCCGGCCGTAGCGGTGGCTCAGGCCCATGCGGTAGACGCTCTTGGCGCGGCCCACGTTCGACGAGCCATAGCGGCCGATCGGAATGGTCTCGTCGGTCGGCAGGCCGCAGGGCATGCTCGACACCCACAGGCGCTCGTCGCCCAGTCCGTCGAGCACGCGGTAGGTGAACTGGTGCACCCGCGTGAGTTCTTCGATGGCCGAATCGACGTCCGCATGCACGCCCGTGATGAGTTCGAGCTGCGATTCGCTGAAGTCGGTCGTGATGTGCGGATGCGTGAGCGCGGAGCCCAGCGCGAGCGGATGCGGCGTCAGCGCAAGCTTGCCGTCCGGCAGCGCGCGCAGGCTTTCCTTCTCGATACCGCGTCGCATGCCCTGGAGGCGTGCGGCTGAAAGTGCACCCAACCTCTCCTGCAATCTGTTGCTCATATTGTTATGACCCATCAATCTTCTGAGGGGCTGGAAGGTAGCACGGGCAAGCGGGCACTGCTTGTGCAGGGAATCCCGGGGCTGGCTACCCTGTTGTGCGCTATGTTTTTGATAGCTGCCAGCGTTCCGGGCGCGACTCAGGCCTTGGAACGGCCCGCCGACAGGTCGATCTCTTCCGACCGGTAGACATGGATCTCCGGCGTGCCCTCCGCCATGGCCGAGAGCGCCTTGGCGAAGGCGCGCGATGCGTCCACGCGGAAGTGGGCCTGCAGCGCGTCCATGTCGCTCCAGCGCTCCACGAAGGTCAGGCGCAGTGGCTCCTGCACGTCGGTCGTGACTTCATGCGAGATGCAGCCGGGCTCGGCGCGCGAGCGCAGCACGTGCTCGGTGCTGATGGCGAGCATGGCCTGCAGGGTGTCGGGCTTGGCCAATGCGTGGCCGATGACGAGGATCATTTTGCGGCTCCTTCGTGCGAGCGTTGATCAGGTTCAGCCGAGCACCCGCAGCAGGAAGCGGTTCAGGTCGGCGACTTCTTCCATGCACACCGAGTGCGCCATGGCGTATTCGTGCCATTCGACGGCGTAGCCCAGCGCGGAGAGCGCCTCGCGCGTGCGCACGGCCGCCGCGTAGGGCACCACCGGGTCCTGCCGGCCGTGGGCGAGGAACACCGGTGTCTCGTGGTTGGCCGCGTGGCGCTCGGCCGCGGTGGTGGCCGCGATCGGCAGGTAGCCCGAGAGGCCGACGATGCCGGCGAGCCGTTCGGTGTGGCGCAGGCCGGTCATCAGCGCCATCGCGCAGCCTTGGGAGAAGCCGGCCACCACGATGCGATCCGCAGCGATGCCACGGGCCTTCTCGCTGGCGATGATGGCCTCGATGGTCGCCTGCGAGCGGCGCAGGCCCGCTTCGTCCTCTCCCGACGTCAGGTCGGGCTGGGCGATGTCGTACCAGGCCGGCATCTGGTAGCCGCCGTTGATGGTCACGGGCATGACGGGCGCATTGGGGAACACGAAGCGCACCGGCCCCACGGCCGAGAGGTCGAGTTCGCCGGCAATGGGCACGAAGTCGTTGCCGTCGGCACCGAGGCCGTGCATCAGGACCACCGTGGCGGTGGGGTTGGGGGCGGTTTCGATCTCGATGGGGGGACGGGACATGGTCGGGCGAAGGTATTCAGGAACGCGGATGCCCGGACCTTAGCGCATCCCGGCGCCGCCCGAGCCGCGGAAACGGCCGGTAGACCGACTTGCACAAGGTTTCGATGTAAAGCCCCGCCGTTACTTCCCGGGGCGGAACTTGGACGATTTCTGCTATTCGGCCTTGATGCCCACGGCCTTCACGATCTGCGCATAGCGCTCGTATTCGGCCGACACCTGCGTCTGGAACTGGCGCTGCGGAAACCCCGTGGCCTCGATGCCCTGCGCAGCCAGTTCGGCGCGCGCGGCCGGGGCCTGCACGATGCGCCCGGCCTCCGAGGCGATGGCGTCGAGCACCGGCTGCGGCGTGCGCGCCGGCGCAAAGAGGCCGAACCACGTGCCGGAGCGATAGCCCTTGTAGCTCTCTGCCACCGTCGGCACTTCGGGCAGCAGCGCATGGCGCTTCTCGCCGCTGGTGCCCAGCGCCATCAGCCGACCGCTGCGGATGTGCTGCAGCGCGGGCCCGACCGCGATGAACATCACGTCGACCTGCCCCGCGATCACGTCCTGCATGCCCAACGGGCCGCCACGGTAAGGGATGTGCGTGACGTAGATGCCCGCCTTCTGCTTGAGCAGCTCCATGCTCAGCTGCTGCGGGCTGCCGTTGCCGGCGGAGGCGTAGTTGATGTGCCCCGGCCGGGCCTTGGCCGCGCGCACGAAGTCGGCCACCGTGCGAAAGCCCGTCTTCGGGTTGGCGACCAGCACGAAGTCGATCTGCCCCAGCGACACCACCGGCACGAGGTCGCGCCGCGCGTCGTAAGGTAGGCCGGCCTGGATGTTGGGGAGGATGGTGATGGGCCCGTCGGCGCCCACCAGCAGCGAATAGCCGTCCGGTTGCGCCTTGGCCAGCCCGTCGGCCGCCAGGATGCCCGCCGCGCCCGCGCGGTTGTCGACGACCACCGGCTGCTTCCACTGCTCCGAAAGGCGCTGCCCCAGGTAGCGCGCCAGCACGTCGGGCGAACTGCCGGGCGTGTTCGCCACGGTGATGTGCACGGGCTTCGACGGATAGGCCGCGCCCGCCGGTTGCGCCTGCGCCATCACCGTCAGGGAAGCACAGGCTCCCAGCAGCACGGCCGGCCTGAGCAGCTTCGACAGCAACGAATGGGCACGCAAGAGGGCACGCATGGCGGACTTCCGATCGCAAAAGGCAAAGGGCGCGATTCTGTCGCGCGGCGGCGCGCAAGCGAACGACCCATTCGTCAGATGCTTAGGTGCGTTCCGGCATATATGCCCGGTCCGGGCGGAACACAGCCAGGCAGGTCATTTCCGCCGCTCCTACCCTCGCCGCCCCGGGATGCAACACAATGGCGTTTCGCAAGAAGACCGCATGAAGACCCCGACCTCGCACCCGAAGCCCCCGCGCGCCGCCCCGTTCGACAGCGAAACGCTGCTGCGCGACAGCGGCCTGCGCGTGACGCGCGCCGCCCAGACCGTGCTCGAACTCATCGAGCACAGCTCGCAACCCCTGACGCACGAGGAAGTGGCCGCCGCCTACACCGCCGCCACCGGCGAGGCGCCCGACCGGGTCACGGTCTACCGCGTGCTCGACCGCCTGGTCGAGGCCGGCCTGTGCGACCGCCGCGTGGGCACGGACCGCGTCAACCTCTTCTCGCGCCACGTGGAAGCCGAGTCGGGCAACACCTTCGAATGCGACCAGTGCCACAAGGTGCTGGCGCTGCCCTCCGACCCGGAGCTGCCGAAGGTGATGGGCCGGCTGGGGCGGGTGCTGCGCAAGCAGGGCATCGACACCCGCCACACCGCCCTCACCCTTCACGGTACCTGCGGCGACTGCGCAAGATAAAGGCAAACCCCCAGGCTGCGCGCACTTCGTGTCGCTTCGCCAACCCCCTTGCAGGGGGCAATGCCTGCGGCCCGGCAAAGCCGGTTCCGCGGCATTTCCCGCGCAGACATCAGTTCACTGGTTCCAAGAGGGAAATGGGTCCGGGAAGTTCTGCCACCACGAGGCGCCAAAGCGCATCTCGTTTTCCGTGAGCAGGCAGGCGTCGAGCCGGGCGCGCAGCGCGTCTTCGTCCATGCCGATGCCGATCAGCACCAGCTCCTGGCGGGCGTCGCCGGTGGCCGGGTCCCAGTTCTTGTGGATGAGTTCCAGCGCATCGGGATCGGTCGGCCAGTGCTCGCGCGGCACCGCCGCCCACCAGAAGCCCGCCGCGCCGTAGCGGCAGGCGCCGCCGGCCTGCGACCACGAGCCCGCGCGCGTCGCACGGCTGGCAAGCCAGAAGAAGCCCTTGGAGCGCACCACGCCCTCCCATTCGCTCTGCACCAGCTTCCAGAAGCGCATCGGGTGGAACGGCAGCCGCGAGCGGTAGACGAAGCTGCGGATGCCGTATTCCTCGCTCTCGGGCACATGCTCGCCGCGCAGCTCGGCCAGCCAGCCGGGCGCCCGCTCGGCCTGCTCGAAGTCGAAGAGGCCGGTGTCGAGCACGCGGTCGAGCGCCACGCGGCCGAACGCCGACACTTCGATGCGCGCACGCGGGTTCAGGCTGCGCAATATCGCCATCAGCCGCTCGCGCTCCCCGGGCGTGACGAGGTCGGTCTTGTTGACCACCAGCACGTCGCAGAACTCGATCTGCTCGATCAGCAGGTCGACCACCGTGCGCGTGTCCTCGTCGCCCAGCGACTGCCCGCGCTGGCCCAGGCTGTCGGGCGAGCCGTAGTCGCGCAGGAAATTGAAGGCGTCGACCACCGTCACCATGGTGTCGAGCCGCGCCACGTCCGACAGGCTCTTGCCGTCCTCGCCGGCGAAGGTGAAGGTCTCCGCCACCGGCAGGGGCTCGGAGATCCCGGTGGACTCGATCACCAGCTGGTCGAAGCGCTTTTCCTTCGCCAGGCGCCGCACCTCCACCAGCAGGTCCTCGCGCAGGGTGCAGCAGATGCAGCCGTTGCTCATCTCCACCAGCTTCTCGTCGGTGCGCGAGAGCTCGGCCCCGCCGTCGCGCACCAGGGCCGCGTCGATGTTGACCTCGCTCATGTCGTTGACGATGACGGCGACGCGCCGGCCTTCGCGGTTGTGGAGGATGTGGTTCAGCAGCGTGGTCTTGCCGGCGCCGAGGAAGCCGGAGAGCACGGTAACGGGGAGGCGGTCGGCCATGGGAGTTGGCTCCATATATGCAACAGGATTGCATTATATGAATCCAATGCAACTGCGTTGCGTTTTATGCCGTACCGGAGCCTTCGCCTACCATCGGCGCCATGACCGACTTTTCCGCCCTGCCCCTGCAACTCGTCTGGCCCTCTCGGGAGCATCTCCCCAGCTACATCGCGGCACTGGAGCGCGGCTGGTCGCCCAACAACCTCCGCCCCGAAGCCGGGCAGGAAGAACTGGCGCAGATCCGCATCGACCCCGCGCGCTTTCTCGCCGGCCTCGTCGACCCGGAGGCCAAGGGCCCGCCCGTCGCGCTGCCCGACGGCGGCACTGTGCCGCGCCTGCCGGGCTACCGACGCTGGATGTGGGACGGCGAGTTCTGCGGCAGCATCCAGCTGCGCTGGCAGCCCGGCACCAACGACCTGCCCGTCTACTGCCTCGGCCACATCGGCTATGGCGTGGTGCCGTGGAAAGGTGGCCGGGGCTACGCCAAGGCCGCACTGCGAGCCCTGCTGCCCGAGGCGCGCGCCAGAGGCCTCGACCACGTGGAGATCACTACCGACCCGGGCAACATCGCCTCGCAACAGGTGATCCGCGCCAACGGCGGCGTGCTGGTGGAGGAGTTCGTCAAGCTGCCCGGGCTCGGCGGCACGCCGGAGCTGCGCTTCCGCATCGACGTGTGGGGTCTCGACGCCCGGTAACGGCTACATCTCGAAGGCCGCGACCTGACGGCCGTCGATGTCGGTGAAGCCGTATTCGCGCGCGAGGTCGGCCACGCGCAGCACCTCGCCGCTCTTGTCCATCACGCGCGCATCGGCAGCGAGCGCCGCTATCGCCCGCCCGAGGTAGCGCGGCGACTCGGTACGCGCAAGCTCGGGACGTTCCTGCCAGTGCGCCTCGTCGGTCTTGTGACCGGCCAGTACGAACTCGGTGCGCATCCAGCCGGGCGACACCGCCACCGAGGCGACGCCGTGCGGCTTCAGCTCCTGCGCCATGCCGAAGGCCAGCCGCGTCATCGATGCCTTGGCGAGGTCGTAGAAGAGATTGCCGCGCAGATAGTGGCCTCGGTCCCAGAAGGTGGTGGTGGCGACCAGCCCCTTCTTCTGCCGCACCATCAGCGGCGCGACACAGCGGCTGGCCAGCAGGTGGTTGCGCACGCCGCGGTCGAACATCGAGTCCCAGTTCGACAGCGGATGCTCCCAGAACGGCGCCTCGAACACGCCGGTGAAGGTCTCGTGGCCGCCCCATGCGTTGTTCACCAGCAGGTCGATGCGGCCGGCGTCGCGCTCCACGCGGGCGAAGAGCGCGGCCACGTCTTGCTCGCTGGTGTGGTCGCAGCGCACCGCGATGCCGCGCCCGCCCAGGCGCGTGACCTCGTCGGCGGTGTCGTCGATGCTGCCCGGCAATGCGGCCAGGTCCGACAAGGCCATCAGCTGGCCGTAGGTGGCGGCAGGCTGCGCGCGCGTGCTGCGGCCGGTGACGTACACGGTGGCGCCGGCCGCGCCCAGTTCCACCGCAATGCCGCGCCCCGCGCCACGGCTCGCGCCGGTCACGACCGCCACGCAACCCTTCAGCGGATGGGCGGTCCTGTTTTCCTCGTTGTTCATCCTGATGGCTCCTTCGATCCGTTCTTTGCCTGAGGGAGCCGGGAAGATAGCCAGCGTTCAGCCCGGCGTCTTGGAAGAAACCGAAACCGCCCGGTCGAGGAATTCGGTGGGCGTGACGCCGCACAGCGCGCGGAACTCGTTGACCAGATGCGACTGGTCGTAGAAGCCGCCCTCCAGCGCCACCTCGGCCCAGGCCGGCGAAGGTTGCAGCCGCAGCGCGCGCAGGCAGCCGTGCATGCGCGCGAGCCGGCTCCAGGCGCGCGGTGAAAGCCCGACGTGGACATGGAAGAGCTGCTGCAGCCGCCGTTCGCCGACGCCGACGGCGGCCGCCACCTCGCGCAGCGGGCGCCGCCCGTCCGATCCGGCGATGAGCCTCGCGGCATGCATCGCGATGGTGTTGCCGGCGTTGTCGCTGTCGCGAAGCCTGCGCTGCAGCACGGCCTGCAGCATCGCCACCCGCGCCGCGTCGTCCGGCGCTTCGGTCATTCGCTCGAGCAGCTCCACGCCTTCGCCGCGCCACAGCGCATCGAGGTGCACCGCAGTGCCGCCGATCTCGCCGGCCGGCAGACCCTGCAGCGCGGCTGCGGCACCGGGGCGCAAGGTGACGGACAGCCCCTCCACCTTGCGCCGCATGCGCACCACGACCGGCGCGGTCGATGCGCCGATGGCTTCCAGCGCCTGCCCTTGCTCGTCGCCGACGAAGGGCGCATCGCCGAAGTTGAAGACCAGCCGCACGGCGCCATCGGGCAGCACCCGTTCGCGCATCTCGTGGCCGTCGGCGAAGCTCTCGCGGTACAGCATGATGTGGGAGACATGCCCGCGCAGCGCGGCATCGACCGCGAACGCGCTCAGCGTGCCGGCGGGCACGCCCGATTCCGGCCCGTGCAGCGGGTCGTCGTCGAGCCGGAGGAAGAGGCGTTCGCCCATGGGTCCCGATTGTCTGGAAAAAACCGGCCGTGGCATGTCCGAAAATCGGCTGCTTCGCCTGTCCGAATCGAATGCCTTCCGCCCTGCCTGTTCTCTACTCGTTCCGCCGCTGCCCTTACGCGATGCGCGCCCGCCTGGCGCTGGTCGCCAGTGGCCAGCAGTGCGAGCTGCGCGAGGTGGCGCTGAAGAACAAGCCGGCCGACATGCTCGCGGCCTCGCCCAAGGGCACGGTGCCGGTGCTGGTCGCGGAAGACGGTACGGTGCTGGAACAGAGCATCGACGTGATGCTGTGGGCGCTGCGCCGCAGCGATCCGCAGGGCTGGCTCCAGCCCTCGACGGGCACGCTGCAGGACATGCTCGGGCTGGTCGCCGCCTGCGACGACGGCTTCAAGCCCCAGCTCGACCGCTACAAGTACCCCGACCGGCATTCGGACGGCGGCGAACCCGCGCGCGAACGTGGCGCTGCCTTCCTGCGCGATCTGGAGACCCGGCTGTCGGCCTCGCCGCAACTGGCCGGCAACCACGCGACGCTGGCCGACGCCGCCCTCATGCCCTTCGTGCGCCAGTTCGCCATGGTCGACACGGCATGGTTCGACGCACAGCCCTGGCCGCATCTGCAAGACTGGCTCCGGAACTGGACCGCCTCTGAGCTCTTCGAGCGCGCCATGCACAAGTACGAGCCATGGAAGCCGGGCGAGGCCGGCGTGGACTACCCTCCTGCGCGCTAGGCAGCCACTGCTGCCGCCGAGGCCCGCTGGATGCATTCGACGAAGTGCTGCGCGGCCGGCGTCAGCAACTGCCCTCGCCGCTTGATGACGCTCACGCCGAGCATCGGCAGCTCTTCCTCGATCTCCACGCGGCGGATGCCGTGGCGCTTGAAGGTCAGCGTGGCCAGCGGTTCGACGAACAGGCCGACCAGGTCCATCTGCCCCACCAGCGCCAGCGCGACCGTGACCGACTGCCCCTGGATCACCCGCGCCGGCGGCGGCAGCCCCAGCGGCAGCAGCGGCGACACGGCCTCGCGGCCGCTGAAGTGGTCGTCGCCCGGCAGGATCCACTCGGCCTTGTAGAGGTCGCGGATCGAGCGGCTCGCGCGCAGCGGGTGGCGCTCTCGCAGGCCCACCACCAGCTTCACCGGAAAGAGCTCCATCGCCTCGAACTGCGGATCGAGCCGGCCCGGCACCACGTGCGCCACCGCGAAGTCGAGCGAGCCTTCGCGCAGGCGCGCCAGCATCCAGGGCAGCACGGTTTCGCTGAACTGCACGTCGACGGCAGGCAGCCGCGCGTGGAAGTCCTTGAACGCCGCCGGCAGCACCGTGAGCGCGAAGGAGGTGCTGACGGCCAGCGCGACCTTGCCGGTGAGCCCGTCGCGGATCTGCGCGATCTCGTCGCGGGCGCGCTGCATGTCGGCCAGCAGCAGCCGTGCGCGCGGCGCGAAGGCCTTGCCGAACTCGGTGAGCTGCACGCCCTTGACGCTGCGCTCCACCAGCGGCGCGCCGACCTCGCGCTCCAGCTCGCGCACGATCTTCGTCACGGCCGGCTGGGAAATGCCCAGCACGCGGGCTGCGGCGCGAATGCTCATCTGCTCGACCACCGCCACGAAGGCGTGCAACTGATTGGGTTTCATGACAACCAAAAGTTATCTTTGACGCCCAATTATTGTCTTTTCATGACAGCAGCGAGTCTCTAGCATCCGGCGCGGTCAGTGCGTAGATACCTTCGACCGACATCCTCGAAAAGCAAAGCCAACACTGGAGAGCCATGAGCAACCCAAGCAAGCAGCCCGCGCCGTCCTCGTCCCTCGCTCGCCCCGCACGCAGGCGCCAGACCATCGTGGCCACCACCATCGGCAACGGGCTGGAGTTCTTCGACTTCACCGTCTACGGCTTCCTGGCGCTCGTGATCGGCAAACTGTTCTTCCCGACCTTCAGTTCCTACGGCCAGCTGCTGCTGACGGTGGCCAGCTTCGGCGTGGGCTTCATCATGCGGCCGCTGGGCGGCATCGTGATCGGCGCGTATGCCGACCGCGCGGGCCGCAAGAAGGCCATGACGCTCACCATCTTCCTGATGGCGCTGGGCTGCGCCATGATCGCCTTCACGCCCACCTATGCGTCCATCGGCGTGGCGGCGCCCATCGTCATCGTGCTGGCGCGGCTCATCCAGGGCTTCTCGGCGGGCGGCGAAGTGGGCGCATCGACCACGCTGCTGGTGGAGCACGCCACGCCGGCCAACCGCGGCTACATGGCGAGCTGGCAGTTCGCGAGCCAGGGCCTGGGCGTGATGCTCGGCGCCGTCGTGGTGGGCCTGCTGACCTTCACGCTGTCGACCGAATCGATGCAGAGCTGGGGCTGGCGCATTCCCTTCATCATCGGCATGCTGATCGCGCCGGTGGGCATGTACATCCGCCGCCATCTGGAGGAGTCGCTGCACATCTCGCCGCAGGAGGCCTCCGCGCCGCGCGAAAGCAGCCTGAAGATCGTCTGCACGCAGCACGGCAAAACGGTGCTGGCAGCCATTCTTTCGCTGGTCGGCGGCACCACGGCCGCGTATGTCGTGACCTTCTACATGCCGACGTACGCCGTGCGCGAGCTGGGCTTCACGCCCTCGGTGGCGCTCTTCGGCGCGGCGCTCACCGGCCTGATCTCCTTCGCCTTCGCGCCCTTCGTCGGCAAGCTGTCGGACGTGGTGGGCCGCAAGACGCTGATCGTCTGGAGCCGCGTGGCGCTCGCCCTGCTGATCTACCCCGGCTTCCTGTGGCTCAACGCCTCGC
Organism: Variovorax sp. TLI9-5A; assembly: GCF_056867935.1. Classification (NCBI taxonomy): domain Bacteria; kingdom Pseudomonadati; phylum Pseudomonadota; class Betaproteobacteria; order Burkholderiales; family Comamonadaceae; genus Variovorax; species Variovorax sp. TLI9-5A. The sequence goes on from NZ_CP200310.1 coordinate 4,713,078, forward strand.
CCACGCCCACGGTGCTGTTCGTGGTGCTCGGCGTGTTCAGCTTCGGGCTGGTGGTGCAGACGGTGCCGGGCATCACGATGCTGCCCGAGATGTTCCCGAAGGCGGTGCGCGCCAGCGGCATGTCGCTGGTGTACAGCGTGGGCGTGGCGCTCTTCGGCGGCTTCGCGCCCTTCATCAGCACCTGGCTGCTCAACGCCACGGGCAGCAAGCTCGCGCCGGCCTGGTACCTTGTGGCGATGACGGTGGTCTCGCTGCTGGGCCTGCTCTGGCTGCGCGACCATACGGGCCGCGACATCGACGCCGCCGGTGCCCACGCAACCGCCTGACGGCCTTCACCATTCCACGCACAGGAGTCCCCACCTCATGCAAGCACAATCCACTGCCGCCACGCGGTTCTTTTCCGGCACGTACGTCGAGGCACGCGCCAAGTTCCTCGAAGCCGCGGCGCAGCGCGGCGCCATCGTCGAGTCCTTCGTGATGGAGGCGCACAGGGGCGCGCTCGGCGAAGAGCTGGCCACCGACGTCGCGCTGGTCGGCGCCATCGACGCGAAGAAAGTGCTGCTCGTGAGCTCGGGCACGCACGGCCCCGAAGGCTTCTGCGGCTCGGGCACGCAGATCGCCACGCTCAACGACGCGGACCTGCTCTCGCGGCTGGAGCAGGCCGGCGTCTCGCTGCTGCTGGTGCACGCGGTCAACCCGCACGGCTTTTCGCACCTGCACCGCACGAACGAAGACAACATCGACCTGAACCGCAACCACATCGACTTCAGCGCGCCGCTGCCGGTGAATGCCGAGTACGCCGACGTCGAGCCGCTTGTGCTGCCCGCCACCTGGCCACCGACGCCCGCCGACGAGGCAGCCGTGGCCGCCTACGTGGCGAAGCACGGCATGCGCGCCTTCCGCGCCGCCGTGACGCGCGGCCAGTACACCTCGCCCGACGGCCTGTTCTACGGCGGCACCGCGCCTTCGTGGAGCAACAAGACCATCCGCAAGATCCTGCGCAAGTACGCCGCCTCGGCCACGCACCTGGGCTGGATCGACGTGCACACCGGCCTGGGCCCCTACGGCCACGGCGAGAAGATCTACCCCGGCCGCAACACGCCCGAAGACCTGGCGCGGGCCCACGAATGGTGGGGCGCCGACGTGTTCGCGCCCTTCGCCGGCGACTCGGCCTCGGCCGACGTGTCGGGCCCGGTGATCTCCACCGCGTACGACGAATGCCCCAACGCGAAGATCGCGCCCATGGGCCTCGAATTCGGCACCCTGCCCGACCTGGAAGTGCTCGACCGCCTGCGCGCCGACACCTGGCTGCGCCGCCACCCCGAAGCGCCGGAAGCGCAGAAGCGCGAGATCCGCAAGCGGTTGCGCGACGGCTTCTATTGCGACAACGACGAGTGGAAGGGGATGATCCTCGGGCAGACGCGGGTGGTGCTGCTGCAGACGCTGCAGGGGTTGCGCAAGGCCTGAGGCCGGCCGGTCTTTCTTCAGCCGAAGTTGGGCGCGCGCTTCTCGCGCAACGAAGCGACGCCCTCGCGCACATCGGCTCCCGCGAAGCCCATGAATTCGAGCGCCAGCGAAGCGTCGAATGTCGGCCCGGCCTGCCGCAGCCAGTTGTTCAGCGCGTACTTGGTGAAGCGGATCGCGCTCTGGCTGCCGGCCGCGAGCCGGTCGGCCACCTCGTAGGCGCGCGGCAGCAGCTCGGCCTCTTCCACCGCGAGCGACACGAGGCCGATGCGTTCGGCCTCCTCGCCGCTCACCGGCTCGCACAGCAGCAGGTGGTACTTGGCCTTGGCCATGCCACACAGGAGCGGCCAGACGATGGCCGCGTGGTCGCCGGCCGCCACGCCCAGGCGGGTGTGGCCGTCGACGATCTTCGCGTTCTTCGTGGCGATGGAGATGTCGGCCAGCAGTCCGGCCACCAGGCCCGCGCCCACCGCCGGACCGTGCATGGCGCTCACGATGGGCTTGTCGCAGTTGATGATGTTGTAGACGAGGTCGCGCGCCTCGCGCCACACACGCTGGCGCACCGCGTCGTCGGTGGTCATGTCCTGCACCATGGCTAGGTCGCCTCCGCCCGAGAAGCCCTGCCCTTCGCCTCGCAGCACCGCGCAGCGCACGCTGTCGTCGGCCGATACGTCGCGCCAGATCTCCGCGAGCTCGCGATGCCCGTCATGGCCCGCCGTGGGCAGCTTGCCGTTGGCCGCCAGCATCCGGATGTCGAGCACCGCGCCGTTCGCTCCGCGGCGCTCGATGGCGAGGGTCTTGTAGCGGGCGGCGTAGTCCATGGCGGGTGTCTCTTTCGTCTTTTTTGGCTATTTCCTTGCCGCCAGCTCGCGGCAGCGCTGCACGTTCGCGTCGAAGCGCGAGGCCAGCCCCGGCTCGCACTCGTCGGACGGCGCGAGCCGGCACATGCCGACCACAGCGTAGTCCATCACCGCCGCCGTGCACATCGGGTACGCGGCCAGTTCGGGATTGGCCTTGCTCTTGAAACCCCAGCGCTCCGAGAACTGCACCGTGCGGACCATCGCGCCGTGGAAGAAGCTGCGGTCCTTGGCGGCGATGGCCGCCTCCATGCGGGGCAGCTCCTCGTTCAGGTAGCCGACCGAGTCGAGCGGAAAGCCCGAAGGGTCCTGCTGTGCGGTGGCGAAGGAAGCGGCGAGCACGAAGGGCAAGGCCGCAAGGGCGCGCAGAACGGGGGAAGCTGCGCGGCGTCGGGAGGTGCGGTTGAAGGGCATGGGCTCGAATTCTGCAACGTTTTGAAGCATTTCTGAACCCGCCGCGATGCGTGGGCGCTACGCCGTCCGACTTTGCTAGCGGCCCTTCTTCTGCTTGTCGAATTTGCGCCAGTACTGGAACTCGTCCTCGTGCACCTCCAGGTCGATTTCGGAGATACGCGCCTGCAGCCGCTCCTGCACCTCGGCCACCGCCCTGTTGTAGACCAGCGGCCCGATCTCCTCGAGGAAGAAGCCGAGCAGCGCGCCCGCCGCGACGTTGCCGATGGGCTCCTCCATGTTCTCGCGGAAGTAGCGCTCGATGGAGGTGATGGCCTGCTGGCGGGCTTCCTTCGGTATCTCGACGGTCATGGGCTGTTCCGGCGGTTGGATCGATCGGCCGATTGTGCCGGCCGCCCCCTTCGCTACCATGCGCGCTCACAACAACACACACCGGAGACACACCATGAAGTTCCGCCTTGCCCCCGTCACGGCACTCGCGGCCGCAGCCCTTGCGCTCGTTTCGGGCTGCACGAACCTCACCCCCACCGTGCCGCAACGCCAGCTGATGCTGGTCGCCAACGACGAAAAACAGTCGTGGAACGATGCCGGCGCGGTGATCCTCGGGCCGATGGGCCGCGACACGGTGCAGGTGCTGGACATCGGCACCGATCCGCTGGCGCCCAAGGTGCTCGGCACGCTGCAGCTGGACAACACCATCGCCGGCCCGCCGACCAACCTCGCGATCACGCCCGGCGAGACGCTTGCGCTGGTCGCCAATTCGCTCAACGTAGTCGAGGAGAACGGCGCGCGCAAGCAGGTGCCCGACAACCGGCTCTTCGTGATCGACCTGACCACCACGCCACCCAAGCTGCTCGACACGCTGCAGGTGGGCAAGCAGCCCTCGGGCCTGTCGATCAACCGCACGGGCGACCTCGCGCTGGTGGCCAACCGCGCCGACAACTCGGTGAGCGTGCTGCGCATCTCGGGCAAGAAGGTGACGCTGGTCGACACCGTGGCCATGGGCGACTCGGTGGCGCACGTGCGCTTCACGCCCGACGGCAAGCGCGCGCTGGCGGCCAAGTTTCCGAGCCACAAGATCGCGCTGCTCGAGGTGAACGGCGAGAAGGTCAGCTACAGCAAGGTCGACCTCGCCGCGGGCCTGTGGCCCTACAACGTCGACGTGACGCCAGACGGCAAGCTGGCGCTGACCGCCGACAACGGCAACTCGGGCGCATCCGACGGCCAGGTCGACACGGTCAGCGTGATCGACATGGAAGCCGCGCCGCCGCGCGTGATCGACAAGGTGGTGGTCGGCGACGGCCCCGAGGGACTGGCCGTGAGCCCCACCGGCAAGCATGCGGTGGCGGTGATCCTGCGTGGCAGCAACGCGGCGAAGAACGCCTACTTCTACAACCGCAACGGCTCGGTGGTGCTGCTGAAGATCGACGGCAAGAAGGTCACGCGCGCCAACGAGGTCGTGGTGCGCGGGCTGCCCGAGGGCGCAGTGTGGAGTGCCGATGGGAAGTACCTGTACGTGGGCAACTTCATCGACCAGGACATCACGATCCTGCGGCTCGATGGGGATACGCTGGTCCCGACGGGCAAGTCGCTTCAACTGCAGGGCCATCCGGCTGCGATGCGCGGGAAAATGACGCACTGACAGATCCGCATTTCCCCGAAAGAACGAAGACCCATGGCTCAGCCCAAACGACAACTCCGCACGCTCGAACGCGGCATCCTCTGCCTCGTGATCGGCGCCGCCGTCCTGCTGGGGCCGCGCTTCCTGCAGGGCACGCGCTGGTTCGAGATGGTGGCTGGGGCCTATCTGGTGGGCTGGTTCGCATTGGTGCTGGGCGTCGCACTGATCGTGGTCGAGCTGGTGAAGCTCGGCAGGAAGCGCCAGTAAGAAGAAAAAACCCGCCTCGCGGCGGGTTTCGTCTGAAGGAGCGGGCCCGGTCAGGCCTTCTTCCCGCGCATCTTGCCGACCAGCTCCACAACGGCCAGCACGATGGCGCCGGCCACCAGGCCCACGCCGGCATTCACGCCCATCGAACCCAGCGTGCCGAACACGCCGCCCGTGGCCTTGGCCCAGTCCTCGACCGCATGGCCCAGCGCCGGCACCCCGTGCACCAGGATGCCGCCGCCCACGAGGAACATCGCGGCCGTGCCGGCCACCGACAGCCCCTTCATGAGCCACGGCGCCGCGGCCAGGATGCCCCGGCCCAGGGCCTGTGCGCCCGAGCTCGCGCGCTGGCTCAGGTAAAGGCCCGCGTCGTCGAGCTTCACGATGCCGGCCACCAGGCCATAGACGCCGATGGTCATGATGAGCGCGATGCCCACCAGCACGCTCAGCTGGGTGGTGAAGGGCTGGCCCTGCACGGTGCCCAGCGTGATGGCGATGATCTCGGCCGAGAGGATGAAGTCGGTGCGCACCGCCCCCTTGATCTTGTCCTTCTCCATCGCGACCACGTCGACCGAGGCGTCGGCCATGGCCTTCTCGTGGCGCTGCGTGTCGGCGTCGTGTTCGTTCTTGTGCAGGAACTTGTGCGCCAGCTTCTCGGCGCCCTCGAAGCAGAGAAAAGCGCCGCCGATCATCAGCAGCGGCGTCACCAGCCAGGGCAGCCAGGTGCCGATGGCCAGCGCCGCCGGCACGAGGATGGCCTTGTTGACGAAGGAGCCCTTGCACACGGCCCACACCACCGGGATCTCGCGGTCGGCCTTCACGCCGGTGACCTGCTGCGCGTTCAGCGCGAGGTCGTCGCCCAGGACGCCAGCCGTCTTCTTGGCGGCTACTTTGGTGAGGACCGATACGTCGTCGAGAACGGTCGCGATGTCGTCGAGCAGCAGGAGCAGGCTGGAGGCCATGGGCAGGATTCAGGCTGAAAAAGAAGCGGCGAGCTTATCCGCAGCCGCGATGCGCCCCTGCAATACCCGTACGCAGACGCCCTGAAGAACCAGGAAAGCGTACTCAGAGCGCGCTCAGCGCAATGGCCAGCACGGCCGCAAGCGAGGCACCGAACAGCGCCAGGCCCACGCGGCGGCGCCGGTGCGTGAGCATCCACAGCACCACGCCCGAGATCGACAGGAAGATCAGGCTGCCGGCCAGCGTGTCGACCAGCAGGATCCACGGCAGCGGCATGCCGCCGCCCTTGTGCATGTTGGTGAGCGTGGCGACGAAGCCGTTGTGCGTGGTGGTCACGCCCACCGAGCGGTTGCCCTGCCAGTACTCGGCCTGCACGATCTCGTTGGGCCCGCCGAAATTGAAGATCCAGTGCGCCGGCTGGGTGAGCGCGGGAGCGCTCTTGTCGCTCTTGTCGGCCCATGCGACGGGCTTGGCGGGCTCGATGCGGCTGGAGTTGGGCGGGCCGCTCATGCGCAGCGACTCCTGCAGCCAGCGGCCCATGGCCTCGGGCGTTTCCGGCACGGGTTCGGGCAGCGCCAGCTGGGCGCGGGTGCGCTCCTGGGCCTGCGGCAGCTTCAGCACGTTGCGGTGGTTGAGCCAGATGCCGCTGAAGCCGAACAGCAGCCCCAGCACCGCGCCCCAGAGGCCGAACCAGCCGTGGGTGCGGCGGATCCACTGCACGGCGGCCGTGCGGCGCTGGTGCGAACGCACGCGGGCGGCGTGGCCGAGGGAAGAAGAGCTGCTGCCGGCGGCGTCCATTGGCGTCGTCAGCTCAGGCCACGTTGCGCTTGAGGCGGATTTCCTCGATGCGCACGGTGCCGATGGCGGTGGTCTTGGCGGTCTTCATCTCGCGCTTGAAGCCCGCGAGCTCGTGGAAACGCATGGCGCGGTCGTTGCGGATCGGCACCCAGATGGTGACCGTGGTGCAGCCCTCTTCCTCGAGGCCTTCGCGGGCGGCGTCCCAGAGCGCCACGCCGGCGCCCTTGCCCCAGTGCTCGGGCTTGACATAGATGGCCCAGATCTCGCCGGTGGTCGGCGGGGTCTTGGGGTCGCGCGAGCGGTCGAAACCCACGAAGCCGACAACCTCGCTGCCTTGCACCACCACGTGGACCTGGGGTTCGCTGTATTCGATGGCCTCGCGCCACTTGGCTTCGCGCGAGGCCGGGGCCAGGGCGCGCAGTTCTTCCTCGGGAAGGATGCCTTCGTAGGCGGCCTTGACGGAGAGTGCGTGGATTTCTGCGACGGCCTTGGCGTCGCGCAGGGTCGCGGGGCGAACTTCGTAATCTGACATGGATGCGGGAAATCGGATGGAACCGGCTATTGTCGCCGCACCGCTAAACTGCTGGCCGCATCCGCCTCAACTACAGGAGAAACCGACATGGCCAAGGGTCAGCAACGCAGCACCAAGGAAGCGAAGAAACCGAAGAAGGACACCTCGCCGCCCAAGCCTGTGGGCACTGGCAGCATCGAGCCGGTCCGCACGATCACGACAGCAGTCATTCCCCGCGGCAAGCTCAAGAACAAGTGACGAACGAAGCGCCAGCGCCCGCCCCCGGGGCCCCGGATGCCCCAAGGGCCCAGCCGCGCAACCCGCTGCACGGGGTCACGCTGGAGGCCATCGTGACGGCGCTGGCCGACTACTACGGATGGGAACACCTGAGCGAACTCGTGCCCATCCGCTGCTTCACGCTCGACCCGAGCGTGAAATCGAGCCTCAAGTTCCTGCGCAAGACGCCGTGGGCGCGCGAGAAGGTCGAGAGCCTCTACCTCTTCATGCTGCGCGAGCAACGCCGCGAGCAGCAGCAACAACAGCAGCAGCCATGAAGGTCCGGATCGAGCCTTCGGGCCTCGACTTCGAGACCGACGCCGAAACCACCCTGCTGAAAGCCGCCGAGGCCGCCGGCATCGAGCTGCCGAGTTCGTGCCGCAACGGCACCTGCCGCACCTGCATCTGCCTGCGGCTCGCGGGCGAAACCCGCCACATCATCGAATGGCCCGGCCTGAGCGCCGAGGAAAAGGCCGAGGGCTGGATCCTGCCCTGCGTGGCGCAGGCGCTCGGCGACATCACGCTCGAAGTGCCCGGCGCACGCGCCCTGTTCGCCGATTGACCGTCAGCCTGGCGGCCTGACCGAAGGCGCCGCCACCACCAGCCGGTCGCGCTGCGCCAGCGACGGAAACAGCTTGAACCAGGTCAGCGCGACCAGCATCGTGCCCACGCCGCCCACCACCACCGAGCCGACCGGCCCCAGCAGCGCCGCGGTGGCGCCCGACTCGAACTCGCCGAGCTGGTTGCTCGCGCCGATGAAGATCGAGTTGACCGCGCTCACCCGCCCGCGCATGGCGTCGGGCGTTTCGAGCTGCACCAGCGTCTGGCGGATCACCACGTTGACCATGTCTGCGCCGCCCGAAACCGCGAGCGCGATCAGCGAGACGACGAAGCTCTTGGAGATGCCGAACACCACCATGCACAGCCCGAAGAGCCCGATGGCCAGCAGCAGCGTGCGCCCGATGTGGCGCTCCACCGGCCGGCGCGTGAGCGCGATGGACATCACCAGCGCGCCCACCGCCGGTGCGCTGCGCAGCAGGCCCAGGCCCCAGGGGCCGGTGTGCAGGATGTCCTTGGCATAGATCGGCAGCAGCGCCACCGCGCCGCCCAGCAGCACCGCGAACAGGTCGAGCGAGACGGCACCGAGCACCGGCTTGCGCTTCCAGATGAAATCGACGCCCGCGAACACCGTGGACAGCGTCACCGGCTCTCTCGCGGCCGGCGTGTAGGCATAGCGAAGCCGCAGCACCAGGGCGCAGGCCAGCGCGAAGAAGACCACGCTGGCGCCGTAGACCACCGCCATGCCCGCCACGAACAGCAGCCCGCCAAGGGCCGGCCCGCCGATGATCGCGCCCTGCATGCCCGCCGAACTGAAGGCCATCGCGCGCGACAGCATGGTGGGCGGCACCAGCAGCGGCGTCAGCGCCTGCTGCGCCGGCATCTGGAAGGCCCGCACCGCGCCCAGCACCAAGGACAGGCCCAGCAGCAGGCCGCGCGTGTCGTGTTTTTCGACCACCGCCAGCAGCAGTACCAGCGCCACCAGCCCCTGCACCGCGAAGCAGGCCGCCACGATGCGCCCGCGGTGGTGGCGGTCGACCACGTGGCCGGCCAGCAGCGCCAGCAGCAGCGCGGGCACGAACTGGTAGAGGCCGACCAGGCCCAGGTCCCAGGCGCTGCCGGTGAGGTCGTACATGTGCCAGCCGATGGCCACCAGCAGCATCTGCGAGGCAGCCGTGCCGAAGAGGCGCGCCGTCCACATCTGCATGAAGGGGCGCTCGCGCGTCAGGTCGGTAAAGCTGGGGGAGAAAGCGCCGCGGCCTGCAATGCGGCTTGGGCGGCGTCGGGAGAAGAGGAAGCGGAGGCTGGGGCGGGGCCGGACATTCGTCCGAGGATAGCCGAGGCCGGATGAGCGGGGCGTGAGCCCGGGCAAGCGGCGGCCGGGGCCTGTCTACACTCGACCGCATCCATGACAGCCCCGCCGCCGCTGCAACTCGTTCACGAAGACCCGTACCTGCTGGTGCTCGACAAGCCCGCCGGCCTGCTCTGCGTGCCCGGCCGCGGCGAGGACAAGCAGGACTGCCTGAGCGCCCGCGCCATGCGGCAATGGCCCGACGCGCTGATCGTGCACCGGCTCGACATGGCCACCAGCGGGCTGGTACTGATGGCGCGCGGCATCGAGATGCAGCGCGCGCTGAGCGCGGCCTTTGCCGACCGCGAAGTACACAAGCGCTATGAAGCCATCGTCGATGGCGCGATGCCGCTGCGCGAGGAATGGTCGCTGATCGATGCGCCGCTGATGGCCGACTGGCCGCGCCGCCCACTGCAGAAGATCGATCCGGAGGGCAAGCCCAGCCTCACGCGGTGGAAGGCGCTGTCAGTGCTGCCCGGCGAGCCCGCCGCCACGCATGTGCTGCTGGAGCCCCTGACGGGCCGCTCGCATCAGCTGCGCGTGCATCTGCTGTCGATCGGGCATCCCATTCTGGGAGATGCGCTGTACGGCGATGCCGCACTGCAGGCGCGTGCGCCGCGCCTGTTGCTGCATGCGAGCGAGCTGGGGTTCGTGCACCCTGTGACGCAGCAGAGCCTTTTCTTCAACCGGCCGCCTGACTGGGCGTGACGAGTCGGGCGGAACGTTCAGCCGCCCTTCACCACCAGCACGGGCATGTTCGCGTCCTGCAGCACGCGCTGCGTCACGCTGCCCAGCAGCAATTTCTCGATGCCGCTGCGGCCGTGCGAACCCATGACGATCAGGTCGGCCGCGATGGCGATGGCCGTGTCGACGATGCCTTCGTGCACCACGTGGCCGTCGATCACGCGCTGGTCGCTGTGCAGGCCCTCGGCCGCGAGCGCCGCCACGCCGCGTGCCAGGGCGGCATTGGCACTGGCAGTGGCCGCCGCGAGGTATTCGTTCTGGCCGAGCGCGTAGTCCGCGCCCACGCCGATGAAGGGATAGTTGTCGATCACGTGAATCAGCGTGATGCGGCTACCGAAGGCCAGCGCGAGGCCGCTGGCCTTGCTGACGGCGAGCATGGAAGTTTCGGAGCCGTCGATCGGAACCAGGATGTGATTGAACATGGCGGGACCTCGCTTTCGTTCGCAGACAGACTCGGTCCGTACCGGACCGGGGCCCCGAATTTAACCGCTGTTCCGCGGCACAGGCTGTAGGACTCGTGCCAGCAAGGGCAAGCCCCGACATCGCAGAGGTTCAACCCCCCTGGAAACCCTCGGCCCGGCAAGTGATCACCAGCGTGTCGCGCCAGCCTTCGCCTCCCTCTTCGAGCGGCTGGATCGGCGTCGACTCGTGGATCACGCGCGCATCGTCGAGCAGCAGAAGCGTCCATGGCTCGGTCATCGTGAAGCGCTCGCCGCGCCTTCCGTTGGCCTCGAACACGCGCGTCTCGCCGCCCTTGATGCCATGCCGCCCCACGAGCGCCACCGCCACCAGGTCCACACCGTCCCGGTGCGCGCCTTCGGGCGTCGGCCGTCCGATGCCGCCCGCGGTGTCGATGCGGAACTGGTGCGCTTCCACGTACCAGCGCTGCTGCGCGCCGCGCATCTCGCTGCTGGCTTTTCCGAGCTGCTGCAGCAGCCGCCGCCACACCGGCTGCGCCACGGTGGCTTCGAGCATCGGCGCGAACCAGCGCTGCATGCCGCCATGCAGCGCGTTGTATTCCACCGGCTGCCAGTGCGCGCGATGCGGCACCTGAGCCAGCGTGGCCTGCTCGTCGGCTTCGACCGTGAAGCAGGCATGGCGGCGCGTGCGGTAGCGGCCGCCGTCCTTCAGGTAGTCGTCAGGCGGAAGATCGTTCCAGTCGGCATGCAGCGCTTCGAGCTGCGCGACCGGAAGACCGAGCCACTCGGCCACGCCCTGCGGGCTCAGCACGGCATAGCCTTGATCGCGCAGCGCGGCGGGCAGCTCGGCCGGCGAGATGAAGGGGGGAGTGAACGCGGCCGTGGTCACTGCGCGCTGACCTTCACGTCCTTCCAGAACGCGACGCGGTCGCGGATCTCTTCGGCTTCGGGCTTCGGGTCGGCGTAGTACCAGGCGGCGTCGGTGTTGAGCTCGCCGTTGACCAGCAGCGAGTAGTAGTTCGCTGTGCCCTTCCAGGGGCAGGTGCTTCTGTGATTGCTGAAAGTGACGAAGTCGCGGTTCAGCGAGCTCATCGGGAAATAGTGGTTGCCTTCGACGAGGACTGTGTCGTCGCTTTCGGCGATGGTTACGCCGTTCCAGGTTGCTTTCATGGTTTTGGGGGTCTCCAGGGCGGCTGGCTGCCGCTGCGGGGGCTATTGTGCCGCTGCTGGGGGTTGGGCTTTTTTGGTACCTGTATCTACCCTGTCTGAGGGTTTACTTTCCGGGGCCGGGTCTCGGCCCGGCGGCCGACCTACTTTTCTTTGCTTCGCCAAAGAAACGTAGGCAAAAGAAAGGCGACCCTACTGTCTGCGTCCCTTCGCTTCGCTACGGGCAACCTGCGGTGCTCGACGTAGGAGGGGGTCCGCAGAACTCGCTTCGCTCAAACAGCTGCGGCCCTTATCCCTCCTACGTCTGCGCTCCTCGGCGCAGCCAGAAGGGATCGACACGCGCCATCGCTGCGCTCGGCTTTTGAACAGCCTGGACTGGCCTTCGCTTCGCTCGGCCGGGGATTCAAGGTCAGAACCAATTCCGACGACGCCAACAACGCACGCAAACCCAACACCCCCCGCCCCATTCCAAGCCCAGCAGGCGCGAAGCGCCTGCTGGGCCTTGGTGGCCGAGCAACGCGATGGCCCGCCCGCTCCCCTCTGGCTGCGCCGAGGAGCGCAGCGTTTCGCGGATCAGGGCTCGCCCTTGTCTGAGCGAAGCGAGTTTGGGCGAGACCCCGCGAAACGCGAGCACCGCAGGTTGCCCCGTAGCGCAGCGAAGGGGGCGCAGACAGTGGGGTCGCCTTTCTTTTGCCTACTTTTCTTTGGCGAAGCAAAGAAAAGTAGGTCGCCCGCCGGGGCGAGTCCCGGCCCCGGGAAACAAAAGCCCAACAAAAACCTAGGCAGCCAACCAGTGCACGCTGAAAAGCCTCTCAGGATCAGTCCAAACCGCCCCAGGCCGAAACCCAGCCCGAACAGCCAACGCCCGAAGCCCTTCAACAGTGAACTTATGCGAGTACTCCGTATGAATAGTCTCGCCTTCCTCAAACCCAAACACCTGCCCATTCAACGAAACACTCTGAGCCCGCCGACTGACAAGATGCATCTCGATCCGCTGCCAGGGCGCGTTGTAGAACGCCGCATGCGAAAACCCATCGAGGTCGAAGTCAGCATCCAACTCAGCATTGGCCCGCCGCAAGAGATTCAGGTTGAACTCCCCCGTAACCCCCTGCGCATCGTTGTAGGCCGCATGCAACCGCCCCGGATCCTTCACCAGATCCACCCCGATCAGCAGCCCACCTCCACGCAACATTCGCGCAGCCAGCTGCAGAAAAGCCAGCGCCTCGTCCGGCTCGAAGTTCCCGATCGTCGACCCAGGAAAGAATCCAACTCGTCGCCCTGAACCAGCCATGGGCGCAGGCAACACCAGCGGCATCGTGTAGTCGGCAGCAATAGGCTGCACCACCAGCTCCGGATAGTCCGCCTTCAGCCGCTGCGCAGCAGCCTCCAGATACTCCCCCGAGATATCGATAGGCAGATACCGCTTGGGCGTCTCCAGTGCATCGAGCAGCAGCCGCACCTTGGTCAGCGACCCAGCGCCGAACTCGACGATCTCCGCGTTCGGCCCTATCTGCCCCGCGATCTCGCCGGCGCATTCGCCAAGGATGCGCAGCTCCGTACGCGTCGGGTAGTACTCGGGCAGCTCGCAGATCCGGTCGAACAGCTGCGAGCCCACCGCGTCATAGAAAAACTTCGGCGAAATGCTGCGCGGCGAGCGCGCCAGCCCCGCCTGCATCTCGCGGCCGAATTCCGACAGCGGCGTTGTGGCGCCAACAGCAGCATCTGCCGTCTGCGAAGAAGCGCGCGGCTTCTGCCTGTCCTCGGCGGGCACGAAAGACAGCGAGGACGATGAAGTTGGATTGCGCATGATCAAAGGTCTTTCGCGAGCCGCAGCCCCGAGAACTGCCAGCGCGCCGCCGGCGGGAAGAAGTTGCGATAGCTGGGCCGGGCATGCCCGGCCGGCGTGGCGACGCTGCCTCCGCGCAGCACCAGTTGCCCCACCATGAACTTGCCGTTGTACTCGGCGGCGATGCCCGGCAAAGGCCTGAAGCCCGGATACGGGTCGTACGACGACCGCGTCCATTGCCAGACATGCCCCGTCATCTGCGAGATGCCGGGCGCTTCATGCGCGGCTTCCCATTCGAACTCGGTCGGCAGCCGCGCACCCGCCCATTCGGCGTACGCGGCGGCTTCATAGAAGCTGAGCTGCGACACGGGCGCATCGGCCTCCATCGGCCGCACGCCGTGCAGGCCGAACACATGCCAGCCGCCGCCGGCCTGGGCCGTGGCGGAACCGGCGAAGCGCAGCCTCGGATCATCCTGCGCGAGCCAGTAGGCCGGATGCCGCCAGCCGTTGGCCTGCACCGCGGCCCAGCCGTCGGACAGCCACAGCTCAGGCCGCTGGTAGCCGCCGTCGGCGATGAACTGGGCGAAGTCGCCGCAGTTCACGAGGCGGTCGGCAATGGCGTAAGGCTGCAGCAGCGCGCGGTGGCGCGGCGTTTCGTTGTCGAAGGAGAAGCCGGTGCCGTCGTGCCCCACTTCCACGACGCCGCCGTGCCGCTCGATCCAGCGCATCGCGGGCGGCACGGCGGCCAGGCGCAGCGCGGGTCCGCCGGCAGGCTTGTAGGCCGGCAGCATCGGGTTGAACGAGAGCGCGTGCAGGATGTCGGTGAGCAGCAGCTCCTGGTGCTGCTGCTCGTGGTTCAGTCCCAGCGTGACGATGGGCTCGATCACGGTCCAGTCGAGTCCGCCTTCTTCCAGCAACGCCACCACGGCCTCGTCGACATGGCGGCGGTACTCGTGCATCTCGTCCAGTGAAGGGCGCGTCAGCAGGCCGCGCTGCGGGCGCGGATGGCGCGGGCCGAGCGCCTCGTAGTACGAGTTGAAGAGGTAAAGAAAACGCGGATCGAAGGGCTGGTAGCCGCCGGCATGCGGCTGCAGCAGCACGCTTTCGAAGAACCAGGTGGTGTGCGCCAGGTGCCATTTGGTCGGGCTGGCGTCGGGCATCGACTGGATGCACTGGTCTTCGGCGGAGAGCGGGGCGGCAAGCGCCAGGCTCGTTGCGCGCACTTCGCGAAACCTGTCGCGCAGTGCGCCCGCCGCCTGAGTGATCGGCCGGGAAAGCGTCATGGAGTCTCCAGTCGGGTCAGCCGCAATTTGTAGCCCATCCGGGTCGCGGCGGCGCGTAGGACAAAACGCCGCAGGCCTGCCGCCGCGACTTCGGCAAAGAATGCAAAAGGGCAGCCACTGTGGCACAAGACGCCGGGGCGTGCAGGACGGCTGCGTATCATCCGACGCATGCAAACGACCAACCCCTCGGGCAGGCCCAAAGTCGTCATCGTCGGCTGCGGATTCGGCGGACTCGAAGCGGCCCGCAAGCTGCAGAAAGCCGACGTGGACGTGACGGTGATCGACAAGACCAACCACCACCTGTTCCAGCCGCTGCTGTACCAGGTGGCGACCGCCGGGCTCGCCGCGCCGTCCATCGCGGCGCCGGTGCGCGGGCTGTTCCGCAAGCAGCAGAACATCACGACGCTGCTGGGCGAGGTGAGCGGCATCGATCCGGCCGCGCGCTCGGTGCAGCTGGCCAATGGCGACCGCGTGCCGTACGACCACCTGATCGTCGCCGCCGGCGCCACGCACAGCTACTTCGGGCACGACGAGTGGTCCACCGTGGCGCCCGGGCTGAAGACGCTGGCCGATGCCTTCGAGATCCGCCGCCGCGTGCTGCTGTCCTTCGAGACCGCCGAGATCACCGCCGACCTGGAACGCCGCCGCGCCCTGCTCACCTTCGTGGTGATCGGCGCCGGTCCCACCGGCGTCGAGATGGCCGGCACGCTGGCCGAGATCGCCAAGCACACGCTGTCGGGCGAGTTCCGCCACATCGACCCGGCCAGCGCGCAGGTACTGCTGATCGAAGGCGGCCCGCGCGTGCTGCAGGCCATGCCCGAGTCGCTGAGCCAGAAGGCGCTGGAGCAGCTTCAGAAACTGGGCGTCGAGGTTCGGCTGAACGCGCGCGTGACCGCCATCGACACCACCGGGCTCGAAGTGCAGACCGGGGGTGGTGCAGATGGCTCGCCGGTCGACAGCTACCGAATCGATAGCAGCTGCGTGGTGTGGGCGGCAGGTGTGGCGGCCTCGCCGCTGGGCCGCATGCTGGGCACCACCACGGGTGTCGAATGCGACCGCGCGGGCCGCATCAAGGTCGAGCCCGACCTGAGCCTCGCGGGCCATCCCGAGATCAGCGTGGTCGGCGACCTCGCCGCCGCCATGAGCCACGCGCCCGGCAAGCCGCCCAAGCCCGTGCCCGGCGTGTCGCCCGGTGCCAAGCAGGCGGGGCGCGCCGCGGCGGCCAACATCCTGCGCCGCATCGCGGGCCAGCCGACGGTGCCGTTCCGCTATGCCGACTACGGCAACCTCGCCACCATCGGCCGCAATTCCGCCGTGGTCGACCTGGGCACGCCCTTCGGCCCGCTGCGCTTCAGCGGCCGGCCCGCATGGCTGTTCTGGTTGTTCGCGCACGCCTACTTCCTGATCGGCTTTCGCAACCGCGTCGTCGTGATGATGGATTGGGCCGGCGCCTACTGGAGCTTCCAGCGCAACGCACGCGTGGTGGCCGACGTGCAGGGCAAGAGCGAATCCTGAAGACGAGCCCCCGATGCTCTCGCTCTTCATCTGGATCGCGGCGCATGCCGCCGAGGCGGTGTTCTGTCTCTGGGTGCTGCGCTGGGGCGGCGCTGAACGGCTCGAAGGCAGCTTCGCCTCGGGCTTTCTCTTCAGCAGCTTCGCGCCGGGATGGAGCGCCGAGGGGCTGAAGATGGCGGCGCTGATCCTGCTGGTGTTCTGCGCCGTCAGCTTCGTGGCGGGCCTGTTCGTGCCGGGGATGCGCTGCTGGGGCAGTTGCTAGCGGCGTCCTGCCCCGCCAGGACTCAAAAGAGCCCGCCCCAGCCGCCACCCCAATGCGGCCGCGCCTGCTCCTCGCGCTGGTGCTTGCGCCATTCCCAGGGCGGAGTCGGCTTCGGGTCGGCCCAGAGGCCGGCGCGGCGAGCCTGCGCGCGCTCCTGCAGCTTGAAGAGCCCTCCGCCGCGCTTGGTGGCGAGCCGGTTGTAGTCGTACACCCAGGCCCAGCCCTCGGCGACCATGCGGCTGCCGGCGTCCTCGCCGTTGCAGCTCACGTCGGCCACGGTGCGGCCGTACCGGTCGGTGTCGACCTCGCTGATGAGCGCCTGCTCGCCAAAGCAGATGCCGCTGAGCGCCTGCCGGCTGCGCTGGCCGTAGGGCTGGGCCTTCTCTGGCGCGTCGATGGCGGCAAGGCGCACCTTCACGCGCTCGTAGGCGCCGATGCGCCCGCAGCGGGCGGTGAGCGTGTCGCCGTCGCTGATGCCGACGACGAGACAGTTGCGGGGAGCTGCCTGGGAAAGAAGGGGAAAGGCAAGAAGAAGGAGAGAAAGAAGACTGGAAGGCAGCGCGCGAAGGTGCATGAAAAAGCCGGAAAGACCAGGAGATTGGCAGAATGGCCGGTCCGATCGAGGCTAAGTGATGCGCGCGCCGGAAAAGATCGGGACACAGTTTTTTTCTTTCTTGCGTTCTTCCCAGAACGGTGCTTCGAAGGAGACCCGCACATGCAGGAACCCACCCGGGACGACTGGTTTTTCGCGGCCAACGACGCATGGGACGCCGGCGCGCACAAGAAGGCACTGTCGCTGTTCCTCAAGGCCGCCGCCGCCGGCGAGACCCACGCACTCAACAGCGTCGGCTACTTCCTCGACCACGGCATCGGCGTGAAGCAGGACAGCGCCGCCGCCCGCCAGTGGTATCGCAAGGCCGCCAAGGCAGGCGACATCGCCGGCTGCGCCAACCTCGCCATCTGCTATCGCGACGAAGGCAACTTCCGCTGGGCCCGCTTCTGGTTCGAGCGCGCCTACGCCCAGGGCGACGGCGATGCGGCACTGGAACTGGGCCGCCTTTTCCTCTGGGAGGGCCCGCACAAGAACCACCGCAAGGTCGTCGATTACCTGACGAAGGCGACGATGGCGGCGTCCGTCACGCCCGATGGGAAGAAGGAGGCCGGAAGGCTGCTGAAGTCGATGGGGCGCAGGGAATAGCGCGCCCCTGGCTCCAGCTCACTTCCCCGCGTTCTCATCCTCCTGCAGCAGCCGCCACATCACCTTCCCGCTACCACTCTTGGGCAGTGCGTCCACGAACTGCACCTTGCGCGGGATCTTGTAGACGGCCATGTTCTCGCGGCACCAGTCGATGATCTGCTGCTCGGTGGTGTCCTTGTGGGTGGGGCGCAGCACCACCACGGCCTTGACGGATTCGCCGCGGTAGTCGTCCCTGGTCGAGATCACGCAGGCTTCCTGGATGGCCGGATGGCGGAACATCAGCAGTTCGACCTCGGCCGGCCACACCTTGAAGCCGCTGGCGTTGATCATGCGTTTCAGGCGGTCGGTGATGAAGAAGTAGCCGTCCTCGTCCATGCGGCCCATGTCGCCCGAGCGGAAGAAGCGCTTGCCCTCGAATTCGACAAACGCGGCGGCCGTGGCGTCGGGGCGCTTCCAGTAGCCCTGGAACACCTCGGGGCCGTGGATGATGATCTCGCCCGATTCGCCGATGGGCATTTCCTTCAGCGTGTCGGGGTCGACCACGCGGGCGTCGGTGCTCATGAACGGGATGCCCAAGCACTGCTGCTTGGGGTGGTCCGACGGGTTGGTGTGCGAGGGCGCGGCGGTCTCGGTGAGGCCGTAGCCCTCCTGGTACTTCAGCCCGTACTGCTCGAACAGGCGCTGCGCCACGGCCTGCGGCATGGCGGCGCCGCCGCCGCCGATGTAGGTCATGCTCGACAGGTCGTAGTTCGCGAAGTTCGGGCTGGCCATCAGGTCGATGACCATGGTCGGGATGTTGGTCCACGCCGTGACCTTCCAGCGCGAGATGAGCCGGCCGGCCACGTCGCGGTCCCAGCGCGGCATGATGATCAGCGTGGCCGCCGCGAGGATGGCGGTGTGCATCATGCTCACCACGCCGGTGATGTGGAACATGGGCACCACCGCCAGCACCACCGTCTCGGAGGTCGAGCCGCCCCACATCAGGCCGGCGAAGGCGTTGTGCATCAGGCTCGAATGGTGGTGGACGCAGCCCTTGGGCAGGCCGGTGGTGCCGCTGGTGTAGGGCAGCAGCGCCATGTCGTTGGCGCCCACCACATGCTCGGGCGGCGGGTGGCCGGCTTCGAGCGCGTCGGTCCACGCGATGACCTTGCCGCCATCGAGCGCGGGCAGCGGATGGCGGGTGGTGAGCCATTCCTTCCAGGCGGGCGCCGGGGCGTCGTCGCCCGAGGCGTCGGCGTCGAAGGCGTCGGTGAACTGGGTCACGATCATGTGAGCCAGGCGCTGCCCGGACGGCAGCGCATTGCTGGCCTTGGCCAGCTCGGGCGCCAGGTCGCCGGTGATGATGGCCACCTTGGCGTCCGGGTCGGTGATGTAGTGCTTGAGCTCCTCGGCCCGGTTCATCGGGTTGACCGGCACCACCACCGCGTTGGCGCGCAGGATCGCGAAATGCGCGATCACCAGCTGCGGGCAGTTCTGCATGTCCAGGATCACGCGGTCGCCGCGCTTCACGCCCAGCGCATGCAGCGCGCCGGCCAGCTTCTCGGCCTGCGCGGCGAACTCTCGGTAGCTGATCACGCGGCCGAAGAACACCAGCGCGGGCTTGTCGGGGTAGCGCGCGGCCGAGGTGGCCAGGTTGTGCCAGAGCGAGGTGGCGGGGACGGTGATCGAATGCGGCAGGCGCTTGGGCCAGAACTTGTGGTGCGGGCGTTGTTCCATGGTCGAAACGGGCGGAAGAAGAAAGGAAGGAAGGGAAGGAAGGGGAAGAGGGGAAAAGAAAGCTTCCCGCCAGCCTAAGCCGCCACGCCCGCCGCTCCCATCGGGGAAGCCCCCGGGGCGTCACCTTGGCGACGCCCATTTTTCTGACGCCCCGCGCGACGAGATGTGCGACGCGATGTGCGACTACAGACAACCGCCCCCGCTTCGGCGATACCTGCTGACCCCAAACCCGTCACCGCAATGAAGGAGTCGACATGGCAGCAGACAAGCACGCGAGCGTTCACTGGGAAGGCGCCGGCAAGACCGGCAAGGGCCTGATCAGCACCGAGACCGGCGCCCTGAAGGACTACCCCTACGGCTTCGCCAGCCGCTTCGAGGACGACAAGCGCGGCACCAACCCCGAGGAGATCGTCGGCGCGGCCCATGCCGCCTGCCTGACGATGGCCTTCGCCTTCGCGCTGGAAAGAGAAGGCCTGACGGCCACGAAGATCGACACCCGGGCGGCCGTGCGGCTGGCCAAGGATGGTGAAGGCTTCAAGATCGACCGCATCGCGCTCGAACTCGACGCCAGCGTGCCGAACCTCGACGAGGCGAAGTTCCAGCAGATCGCGGCCGCCGCCAAGGCCGGCTGTCCGCTGTCGAAGGCGCTGGCGAGCGTGCCCGAGATCACGCTGAAGGCGACGCTGGCCGGCTGAGCGGGCTGCCTATGATCGTCTCCTCACAAGAACAGGAGACGGATCATGAACAAACCCTTCAGCACCGCGCTCGCGGCCATTTCCCTCGGCCTCGGCGCCACGGCGGCAATGGCCGCGTTTCCCGACAAGCCGATCAAGATCGTCATCGGCTTCCCGGCCGGCGGTCCGCTCGACCAGCATGCGCGCCTGCTCACCGACAAGCTGCAGGCCGTGCTGGGCCAGCCGCTGATCGTCGACTACAAGCCCGGCGCGGGCGGCTCGGTGGGGGCCGACGCGGTCGCCAAGAGCCCGGCCGACGGCTACACGCTGATGCTGGCCAACACCGGCGTGGCCGTGATCAACGGCGCGCTCTACAGCAAGCTGCCCTACAACACGCAGCGCGACTTCGTGCCCATCGCGCGCACCGCCATGCAGCCGCTGGCGCTCTTGGTCACGCCCAAGCTGCCGGTGCAGAACCTCAAGCAGTTCATCGACTACGCCAAGGCGCGGCCCGGCCAGGTCAACTACGGTTCGGCCGGCAACGGCGGCATCAGCCACCTGGTGCCGGAGATGTTCAAGACCGCCACCGGCATCTTCATGGTGCACATCCCCTACCGCGGCAGCGCCCCGGCCTTCACCGACCTGATGGGCGGGCAGGTGCAGTTCATGGCCGAGTCGATTCCGCAAGCCGCCAACTATCACAAGCAGGGCAAGGTGCGCGCGCTGGCCGTGACCAGCCGCGAGCGCAACCCCGCCCTGCCCGACATCCCGACCGTCATCGAATCGGGCGTCAAGGGCTTCGAGGTGGTGGGCTTCTACGGCTTCCTCGCGCCGAAGGACACGCCCAAGGACGTGGTCGCCAAACTGAGCGATGCATTCAGGCAGGTGCTGAACAGCCCCGAAGTGCGCGAGCGCATGGTGAGCCAGGGCGCCGACCCTGCCTTCCTGGGCAGCGAGGACTTCGCGCGCTTCCTGGCGACGGAAACGCCGCGCTGGGAAAAGGCGGTGAAGGCATCCGGCGCGCGGATGGACTGACCTGCCCGGCGTGGCTCAGGGTGGCTCAGGGCGGCGTGGCCGCATGCCGCTCGAGTTGCGCGCGGTCCAGCAGCTCGATGGCGCGGTAGCGCACGCGCAGCGTGCCGTCTTCCTCCCAGAGCTTGAGCTGCCGGTTCACGCTCTGGCGCGACACGCCGAGCATGAACGACAGGTCTTCCTGCGACACGCCCAGCATCGTGCCGCCGCCCTCGCCCGTGCCCTCGGCGCGTGCGTCCAGCGTGAGCAGGCGGTGCGCGAGCCGCACCGGCAGCGGCATCAGGATCACGTCGTCGATCCACGCCAGCGCCTGGCGCAGCCGCAGGCACACCAGCCGGGTGAAGGCCATGTGCACGTCGGGATGTTCGGCCACCAGCCGATGGAAGTCGGCCGCGGCGACCACCGCCATCTCGGTGGTGTCGACCGCGCAGGTGTCGTAGACGCGCTCGCGTCCCACCAGCAGCGAGACCTCGCCGAACCAGTGGCCGGGCTCGAGCATCGCGATGACGGCCTCGCGCCCGCCCGGCGCCACCACGCTCACGCGCAGCGAGCCTGAAACCACGCCGAAGAGCGCATCGGGCGACGAGCCCTTGTGAAAGAGCGACTCGCCGCGCGCCAGCGTGCGCCGGTGCGCCACTTCGAGCAGGCGCCGCTGCACGTCTTCGGCCAGCCGCATGTCGCCGTTGTGCACCGGCGATGGCTGTGCGTCCGGCGCCGTGTCGGGAGATGAAGGGGGCGTGCGTGGCATCGCGGGTTTGTCCGTAGCGGCGATTGCCAACACCGGACAGTCTTGTTTCAGGGGCGTGCCGATAGTACGCAGCGAGCCCGGGCAGGCGCATTCGCGCCAACCCGATGTCAGCAGCTTTCCTGTCACATGGAGCACACCCCGATGAACGACGACGACACCCCACGCACAGCACTCCAGGGCCGCCGCGAGCGCCTCGTGCTCGACCACTTCGCCGACGAGACCCGGCAGGACTTCGACGCGGTGCTCGGCACTTTCCCGCACCCCCACTACGAGCTGATTCCCAGCGGCGAGGTGCACGACGGCATCGCCGATGTGCGCCAGTACTACATCGACACGCGCCGCGCCTTTCCGGACCAGCGCCACGAGATCATCAAGCTGCGCCACGCCGACGACGCGGTGGTCGTCGAGTTCTGGCTGCTGGGCACGCACAAGGGCCCGCTGAAGGGACTGCCGTCCACGGGCAACAGCTTCCGCTGCCGCATGAATGCCTTCTTCATCTTCGAGGGCGACCGGCTGGTGTGCGAGCGCGTGTACTTCGACACGCTGACGATGCTGCGGCAGCTGCTGGCGGGCGTGCCGGCAGAGCACGTCGGCGCGCTGGTGGGCGGGCTGCTGGGCCAGCCCGCCGCCGCCCGCGCACCCGAGACGGCCGCGGCATGAGCGCGCTGCGCGGCGATGCGCTCGCGGGCCGCCATGCCGTGGTGACGGGTGGGGCGCGCGGCATCGGGCTGGCGATCGCGCGGCGGCTCATGGCGGCGGGCGCGAGCGTCGCGCTATGGGATCTCGATGCGTTGGTGCTTGCCGGCGGCCTGCGCGCCCTCGCGCCTCTCGGCACCGCGACATCGGCGGTAGTCGACGTGCGCGAAGAGGAGCAGATCGCTCAGGCGGCTTCGCAGTCGCAAGAACGCTTCGGCGGCATCGACATCCTCGTCAACAACGCCGGCGTGCTCGGCCCTACCGTGCCAACCTGGGAACACACGCCCGCGCAGTGGCGCAACGTGCTCGACGTCAACCTGACGGGCGCGTGGCTGTGCTGCCGCGCGGTGGCCCCGGCGATGCTCGCGCGGCGGCATGGCCGCATCGTCAACATCGCCTCGGTCGCGGGCAAGGAGGGCAACGGCTTCAACGCCGCCTACTCCGCCTCGAAGGCCGGGCTCATCGCGCTCACCAAGTCGCTGGGCAAGGAGCTGGCCTTGTCCGGCGTGCTGGTGAACTGCATCACGCCCTCCGCGGCCGACACCGATGTGTTCGCGGCCGTGCCCGCCGAGCATCGCGAGCAGCTTCGCACCGCCCTGCTCTCGCGCGTGCCGATGGGGCGCTTCGTCGAGGTCGACGAGGTGGCGGCCATGGCGGCGTGGCTCGCGTCGGACGACTGTTCCTTCAGCACCGGCGCGATGTTCGACATCTCGGGCGGGCGCTCGACCTACTGAGCGCCCGTCCATCCATTTCGCTTCGCTTCCTTCGAGGCCGACAAGGAGATTCCCATGACCAGAGACCCCGAACCCTCCGGCCTCGCGCAGCTGGCGGATTTCGACGGCGCGCGCGACGCCGCCATGCCGCAGGACCGCCTTCGCGCCATCCGCCGCGCCGCCGAGGACCTGCGCGAGCGCATGCTCGACGCGCCGCCGGTGCGTTTCGCGCGCAGCTTCAACCTGCTGCGCATTCCCTATCCGGCGTGGTTCGCCTTCACGGGCGTGTACTCGCAGCAGCTGCTCAAGCCGCACATGGTGCATCTGCTGGCGCGCGTGGTGCTCGTGCAGTACGACGACTTCGAGGGCCGGCTGCGCACGCTGCTGTTCACGCCGGCCGACTTCGAAGCCGGCAACGAGACGCCCTACTTCAAGCGCCTGGCCGAGCAGACGCCGAAGTTCCTGCACAAGGCCATCGCGCCGGTCTACCGGACCGTGCCGCAGGCGCTGGCAAGCTGCGGCGTGGCGCCGGAGCAGGTCGACTACATCACCTACGACCACCTGCACACGCAGGACGTGCGCCGCTGGCTGGGCAGCGACGGCACGCCGGGCCTGCTGCCGAACGCGAAGCTGCTGGTGCACCGCCAGGAGCTCGCAAGCGTGCAGGGCCTGATGCCGGTGCAGGCCGAGTGGTACTGCCCGCACGGGCTCGACGGCATTCCGGCGGATCGCATCGTGGCCTTCGACGGCAGCATCCAGCTCGGCCGCGGGCTGGCGCTGGTGCACACGCCGGGCCACACCGAGGGCAACCATTCGCTGGCCTACCGTGCCGCCGACGGCCTGCGGGTGAGCAGCGAGAACGGCGTGTCGGCCGACAGCTGGGCGCCGCTGCAGTCGCGGCACAACGGCATCCGCCGCTACGCGCAGGCCACCGGCGCAGAAGTCATCCTGAACGGCAACACGCAGGAAAGCAGCAACGACCAGTACCTGTCGATGGTGCTGGAGAAGACGCTGGCCGGCACTTCTTCCGCGCACGGCTTCAGCAACGTGGTGCCCTCGGCGGAATGCTCGCCGCACTGGCTCTTTCCGGGAGCACCGACCAGCTTTCTCTGGGGCGAGACCAGCTTCGGCACGCCGACCAGGGCCTGACCAATCCACGCGAGGAGACACACGATGAACACAGCCACCCTGCCCGGGGCGCAATCTCGCACCCCGGCGGACGCCACCGCGCGCGAAGACGCCGCCCTCTTTCGCAAGATCACCTGGCGCCTGATGCCGTTGCTGTGCGCCTGCTACGTGCTGAACTACCTGGACCGTACCAACGTGGGCTACGCGCAGCTGCAGATGAAGGAGCAGCTCGGCTTCAGCGACGCGGTGTTCGGCCTGGGCGCGGGCATCTTCTTCATCGGCTACGCGGTGTTCGAGATTCCGAGCAACCTGATGCTCGCCAAGATCGGCGTGCGCGCCACGCTGCTGCGCATCATGGGCCTGTGGGGGCTGGCCTCGGCCGCGATGATGTTCGCGACCACGCCCACGCATTTCTACGTTCTGCGCTTCCTCATCGGCGTGTTCGAGGCCGGCTTCGCGCCGGGCGTGCTGTTCTACCTGACGCTGTGGTTCCCCTCGCACCGCCGCGCGCAGGCCACGGCGCTCTTCTTCATGGCCTTCGGCGCGGCGCCCATCGTGGCCGGGCCGATCGCGGGGCTGACGATGACGTACCTCGACGGCACGCTGTCGCTGCGCGGCTGGCAGTGGCTGTTCCTGCTCGAGGGGCTGCCGAGCGTGCTGCTGGGCATCGCGGCCTTCGGCTGGCTGTCGAACAGCCCGGCGCAGGCGGCCTGGCTCAGCGCCGCCGAGAAGCAGCGCGTGGCCCGCCTGCTGGCCGAAGACCAGGCCGCGCATGGCGCCGCCGGGCGCCACACCTTCGGCGCGGCGATGCGCGACGGCCGGGTCTGGCTGATCGGCTTCATGTCTTTCCTGATCATCCTGGGCATCTACGCGCTGTCGTTCTGGCAGCCCACGATCCTCAAGTCGATGGGGCTGAGCGTGCTGCAGATCGGCTTCTATTCGGTGATCCCGGCGGTGGCAGGCATCGCGGCCAACATCGTCGTGGGCCGGCATTCGGACCGCAGCAAGGAGCGGCGCTGGCATTTCGCGCTCAGCGCGCTCGCGGGTGCGGCCGGGCTGGCGCTGACGACGCTCTTCATGCACGACGCCATCGCCGCCGTGCTGTGCCTCGCGCTGGCGGCCATGGGCATCTCGGCGGCGTTCACGGTGCTGTGGTCGGTGCCAGGCAACTTCATGTCGAAGAGCGCGGCGGCTGCGGGCATCGCGCTCATCAGCACCATCGGTGGCAGCGCGGGGCTTGTGGCGCCGATGATGGTCGGCTGGCTCAAGACGCTCACGGGAGGCTTCACCGCCAGCCTCTACGTGCTGAGCGGGGCGCTGGTGCTGTCGGCACTGCTCATGCTCGTGGCACTGCCGGCCAGCGCACTGGGGCGCGGCCGGCACTGAATCGGCGCACGCCGACGGCCCTCCATGCGGGGGCATGCTCCATTCAGGTGCGCAAATCTTGCATACCAGTTGGCACAGAAGCTGCTGGTATGCAGGCATATGGCCATTTCCGCATCCGAAATCAGTGCACGCATCGTCGAGGCGGTGATGGCGCAGAAGCTCGCGCCGGGTTCGCGCCTGGGCGAGCAGCAGCTGGCGATGCTCTTCGACTGCAGCCGCACCATCGTGCGCGAGGCGCTCACGCGGCTGGCGGCGCGCGGCATCGTCACGGTGAGCGCGCGGCGCGGCTGGTTCGTCATCGAGCCTTCGCAGGACGAGGCGCGCGAGGCCTTCGAGGCCCGGCGCGTGATCGAGCTGGGGCTCATCCGCAGCGCGGGCAGCGCCGGAAAAATCGAAAAAACGGCACTGCGCCAATTGAAGGCGCACCTGCAGCGTGAAAAGGCCGCACTGAAAGAGAGCGACGTCGGCAACCGCAGCTTCCTGCTGGGCGATTTCCATGTCTGCCTGGCCGAATGCCTGGGCAACACGCTGCTGGCCGACACGCTGCGCGACTACACGGCGCGCACCACGCTGATCGCGATGCTCTACCAGTCCACGCACGACGCGGTGCAGTCCTGCGAAGACCACGTGCAGATCGTCGCTGCGCTGGAGCGCGGCGACCACGCCGCCGCCGAGGCGCTGATGGCCGAACACATCGGTACGGTGCAGTCGGCCCTGCGCGTGCAGGCGCCGACCGATCCGCTGGCCCAGCTGCGCGATGCGCTCGCGCCGCTGCAGAACACCGCCGCCCCCGCCGCCACGGCACCCAAGGGCAGCCGCCGCAAGCCCGGCGCACCGCCCGATTCTGATTCTTCGACTTACCTAGGAGCCCTGCTATGACTTTCTCTGCCTCCAAGCGCCGCATCGCCCTCGCGCTCGCTTCCGCCGCCATGCTGGCCTCGGCCGGTGGCGCCTACGCCCAGAACGCGCTCGACAACGTGCTCAAGGCCAAGACCATCAAGATCGCCGTGCCCACCGACTACCCGCCCTACGGCTCGGTCGACAAGAACATGAAGCCGCAGGGCCTGGACGTGGAGATGGCCGAGCTCATCGCCGCCAAGCTCGGCGTGAAGGTCGAGCTGGTGCCCGTGACCAGCGCCAACCGCATCCCGTACCTGCAGACCAGGAAGGCCGACCTGGTGATCTCCACGCTGGGCAAGAACCCGGAGCGCGAGAAGGTGATCGACTTCTCGTCGGCCTACGCGCCCTTCTTCCAGGCCGTGTACGCCGCCAAGAGCATGAAGCTCACCAGCTTCGCCGACATGGCCGGCAAGACCGTGGCCGTGACGCGCGGCGCGATGGAAGACCAGGAGCTGAACAAGGTGGCGCCGCCGAACGTCGACTACCGCCGCTTCGAGGACAACAACGCGACCATCGCCGCCTTCGTGGCCGGCCAGACGCAGACCCTCGCGACCAGCGCGGCGGTCGCCGGCGACATGCTCGCCAAGAACCCGAAGGTGAGCGCCGAGTTCAAGCTGCTGCTGAAGGACAGCCCCTGCTTCGTCGGCGTCGCCAAGGGCGAGACCGCGCTGAAGACCAAGGTCAACGAGATCATCGCCGCCGCCAAGAAGGACGGCACGCTGGACGCGATGTCGAAGAAGTGGCTGGGCAAAGCGGCCGGCGACCTCCCCGTCTGATCGGCTGGCGCGGCCATGGGCATCGAATTCGACTTTGGTGCGGTGCTCTCCGAGTGGCCGCTGCTGCTGCGCGGCGTGGCGTGGACCGTCGGCCTGACCGCCATCGGCACCGTCCTGGGCATGATCGTGGGCACCTTCTGCGCGTGGGCGCGCGCCGACGGGCCGAAGTGGCTGCGCGCCATCGTGGGCACTTACGTGGAGCTGATCCGCAACACGCCCTTCATCGTGCAGCTGTTCTTCATCTTCTTCGGGCTGCCGGCCGCGGGCGTCAAGCTCACGCCGGAGGTGGCCTCGGTGATCGCGATGGTGCTGAACCTGGGTGCCTATTCCACCGAGATCATCCGCGCCGGCATCGAGGCCACGCCCAAGGGACAGATCGAGGCGGCCGTGAGCCTGGCGCTGAGCAAGTCGCAGGTGTTCCTGCGCGTGGTGCTGCCGCCTGCGCTCAAGAAGGTGTGGCCCGCGATGGTGAGCCAGATCGTCATCGTGATGCTGGGCTCGGCGGTGTGCGGGCAGATCTCCACCGAGGAGCTGAGCTACGCGGCCAACCTCATCCAGAGCCGCAACTTCCGCGCCTTCGAGGCCTTCATCATCGCCACGCTGATCTATCTGGCGCTGTCGGTGGCGCTGCGCAGGCTGCTCGACTGGGCGGGGCCGAAGTTCTTCTTCGGCCGCTGAACGACCAAGAGAACAACAAAGAGAACGCTCCTCGACATGGCTGATTTTTCTCTCTGGGACATCCTGCGCAACCTGCTGCTGGCGCTGCGCTGGACCGTCGTGCTCTCGCTCATCGCCTTCATCGGCGGCGGCATCGTGGGTGCGCTGCTGCTCTTTTTGCGGCTGCGCGGCGGCAGGGCGATCGGCCGTGCCGTGGGCCTTTACGTGCAGCTCTTCCAGGGCACGCCGCTGCTGATGCAGCTCTTCCTGGCCTACTTCGGCATCGCGCTCTTCGGCGTGGACGTGTCGGCATGGACCGCCGCCAGCGTGGCGCTCACGCTCTACACCAGCGCCTTTCTCACCGAAATCTGGCGCGGCTGCGTGGCCTCGATTCCGAAGGGCCAGTGGGAAGCCTCTGGCAGCCTCGCGCTGAGCTTCGGCGAGCAGCTTCGCCACGTGATCCTGCCGCAGGCGGTGAAGATCGCGATCGCGCCCACGGTGGGCTTCCTGGTGCAGGTCATCAAGGGCACGGCGCTTGCGTCGGTGATCGGTTTCGTCGAACTCACAAAGGCCGGCAGCATGATTTCGAACGCCACCTTCCAGCCTTTCGTAGTGTTCAGCTGCGTGGCCCTGCTTTATTTCGTGCTGTGCTTCCCGGTGAGCCTGTACGCCAAGAACCTCGAGAGGAAATCACATGGCCGCCGTGCTTGACCAACCGCAACAGCAACCCTCCACCTCGGTGGGCTCGCCCATCGTACGCATCACGGCGCTGCGCAAGTCCTACGGCACCAACGAGGTGCTCAAGGGCATCGACCTCGATGTGAAGCGCGGCGAGGTGATCGCCATCATCGGCAAGAGCGGCTCGGGCAAGAGCACGCTGCTTCGCTGCGTCAACGGGCTCGAAGTCTTCCAGGAAGGCTCGCTCACGGTCGACGGCAAGCCGCTGCTGCACGAGAGCGCGATGGCCATGCGCGAGCTGCGCCAGCGCGTGGGCATGATCTTCCAGAGCTTCAACCTGTTTCCGCACCTGTCGGTGGGCCGCAACGTGATGCTCGCGCCCACGCTGGTGAAGAAGCGCAGCAGCCTGGAAGCCGCCTCGCAGGCGCGCAAGCTGCTCGAGCGCGTGGGCCTGGCCGAGAAGTTCGACGCCATGCCCGACCAGCTCTCCGGCGGCCAGCAGCAGCGCGTGGCCATCGCCCGCGCGCTGGCGATGGAGCCGGCCGTGCTGCTGTGCGACGAGATCACCTCCGCGCTCGACCCCGAGCTGGTGGGCGAGGTGCTGCGCGTGGTGGAGTCGCTGGCCGACGAGGGCATGACGCTCCTGATGGTCACGCACGAGATGAGCTTCGCGCGCAAGGTCAGCGACCGCGTGATCTTCATGCACCAGGGTCGCGTGCACGAGATGGGGCCGCCGGCGGAGCTGTTCGGCAATCCGCAGACGGCGGAGCTGAAGCAGTTCCTGTCTTCGCTGCACGATTGAGCCGACATCGGGCAATCAGGCCGGGTTATCCTCGGCCCATGGCCAGCCTGCGTACCGCGTCCATTATTCGACCCATCCGGAAGACGGTGGGTTAGCGCGCGGCACTTCGAACGACAACAGGTACACGCCATGCAACCCGCCCCACGAGGCGGGTTTTTCGTTTCCTGGGGCGTTTTTCTTCCACCCATCCAGGAGATCGAAATGACACCACTCCCCCGCCCCGTGCTCCACATGGTCTGCGGCAAGATCGGCGCCGGCAAGTCCACGCTCACGCGGCAGCTCGCCGAAGCGCCCGCCACGGTGCTGATCAGCGAAGACACATGGCTGGCCGCGCTGTACCCCGATGAGATCCAAGAACTGCCCGACTACGTGCGCTGCGCGGGCCGGCTGAAGAAGGCGATGGCGGAGCATGTGGGGGCGCTGCTCGGCGCAGGCGTTTCGGTGGTGTTGGACTTTCCCGCCAACACGGTGGCAAACCGCCAGTGGATGCGCGGCATCTTCGAGGCGGCCGGCGCGGCGCACGCGCTGCACTTTCTCGACGTGCCCGACGAGGTCTGCAAGGCCCGCCTGCGCGCGCGCAACGCGAGCGGCACGCATCCCTTCGAGACGACGGACGCGCAGTTCGACCTGATCAGCAGCCACTTCGCCGCGCCGTCGCCGGAGGAAGGCTTCGACGTCGTCCGGCATGGCTGATATGCGCCGCCGCTATGCTCTGCCCCCGATGCAGATCGAACAAGCCAGGCCCGACGAGGCCGCCACAGTCGCCGCCGTCCTGAACGAAGCCGCCCAATGGATCGCCGGTGAAGGCCGGCCGCTGTGGTCGGCGGCCGACGTCGGCCTGGAGCGCGTGCAGCGCGACACCGATGCCGGCGGCTACTTCATCGCCCGAGTGGGCACCGACGTGGCCGGCGTGGTGCGGATCGACCTCGAAGACCCGGGCTTCTGGCCCGAGATGGAGAGCGGCAGCGCGCTCTACGTGCACAAGCTCGCGGTGAGCCGGGCCTGGGCCGGGCACGGCGTTTCGGTGCGGCTGCTGGAGTTCGCGCGCGAGCGCACGGCACAGCTGGGCCGCCCGTACCTGCGGCTCGACTGCGTGGCCGACCGGGCGCCGCTGCGCTCGCTGTACGAGCGTTTCGGCTTTTCAATGCACAGCGCGATCCAAAAAGGCGAGCGCTCCTTCGCCCGCTACGAATTGCGCGTCGGCGGCGCCTGAGCGGCTTCAGCCCGCGCCGGGCTTCGGCAGCTGCACGGCCCACCACAGCTTGCCGGTCACCCAGTGCCGCTCCAGGCCGGGTGGCGGCGGCAGCGAGTGCTCGTCGCCCACCCACAGCACGCCGTGGCGCTCGATCTGCGCGACCGACAACCAGGGGCTGGCCACCAGATCTCCTTCGAGCAGCACCAGCGGCCGCTCGGGCAGCCGCAGCGCGATGGCACTCGCGATGCGCGAGGAGCCGCCGACGATCATCACCGGCGCGCCCAGCACGGTGCGCGCGGGCGGACCGATGCGCGCCGCGAAGTGCTCCGAGCGGAAGCCCGCCGACTTGCTCTTCGACAGGCCCAGCCCGCTCATCGGCGACATCACCCAGGTCATGGCGAACAGCAGGATCTGCACCGCCAGGAAGCCGGTCGTCGCGTCGCTCGATGCGGTGCCAGCGGCTCATCGGCAGCAGCAGCATCAGCGCCGCGCAGGTGAAGGACATGAAGGCCGTGCCCCACTGGAACTGGAGGTCGGCGCCGGTTGCGAGGCCGATCAGCACGATCGTCATCAACGGCAGCAGGCCCCAGATGAAGAGGAACGCGCGGGCATCGGCGCGCACCACCGGCAGCGGCGGCTCGGGCTCCCGCGCCGCCGGCCGCCCGGCGCTGCTCCTCGTCTTCCACAACAGGCCCGCCGCCAGCAGCAGCGCGGGGCTCAGCCGGTTGCACTGGTCGGCCAGCCACATCAACGCATGGGCCGTGCGCTGCGCACAGGCCATGGCGGCGCCCAGCGAGGTGTGGCTGGCGTAGCGCAGCGGAAGGAAGTCGTGCGCCACCAACCACCAGAGGTGCGGCGAGACGACCACGGTGGCGACGGCGGCGGCGCTCAACAGCCCGCGCAGGTGCAGCGGATCGCGCCAGCCGCGCTGCGTCAGCCAGAAGGCGATCACGCACAGGGCCGCCAGCGCGACCTGGTACTTGGCCAGCGCCCCGAGGCCGAGCATGAGCCCCAGCGCGAACCAGGCCCTGGGCGAGCGGTCCGCGAAGGCGCGCCAGCAGAACCACGCGGCGGCCGCCACGAACAGCAGCAGCACGGTGTTGTGGTTGTAGAAGTTGGTGCGGCCGCTGTAGTAGGTGATGCTCAGCGAGCCGAGCATGGCCAGGGCCGAGAAATGATTGCCCGCCAGCTCGCGCACCAGCCGCCACGTGATCACGAGCGCCCCGGAAATGACCAGCGCGCCCGCCACGCTTACCACCCATTCCTGGATGCCGAAGAGCTGCACCAGCGGCCAGATCATCATCGTGGGCAGCGGCGGGTGCTTGTGGTAGCCCCATTCGATGGAGCGCACCCAGATGAGTTGCTCGACCGAATCCGTCGGCGGCGTGAACTGCAGGGCAGAAAGCACCGAGATCCAGGCGATGGCCCAGACCGCCATCCAGGCCATGGCGGCGGGAAAGTGGGCGTTGGCACAAGGCCGGGCCGGCAATGGCGCCGCGCCGTCGCGCACTGCCGGACTTGCCGGGCGCGCCGGAGCACCCCCGGTGCCATCGGGTTGAAGCAGCATGAAAAAGCATCCGAGTGAGAGTGAAACGGGCGGGCGCCGAAGCCGCCTGCCGTCGCTCGCATGGGTGGGCATTCCTGTCGCCGCGGGAACGCTGCCTGGTGCGCGAGCCCGAATATAGCCATTTCGAGCTACATATCTTTACGATCCGGACGAAAAACTTTACATGTCGTTTAAAAATTCGGCGCTGGTGGAACCGGCTTCAGGGAACCGCCCGTGCCTGTGGCAAGCTCAGACGGCTATGAACTTCCGTCCCATGCCTCCCATCACCTCCCGCCGCCGGGTGCTGCGCGCGCTGCTGGGCGCCACGGCCCTGCAGGCGCCCTTCGCGGCGCTGGCCGGCTTCAACTTCTTCACGAGCGAATACACCGCCAGCCGCGACGAACTGCAGACGCAGATCGCCAAGCGCTTTCCGGTGGCCGAGCGCTATGCCGAGATCTTCATGGTCGGCCTGCGCGACCCGCAGCTGGGCCTGGATTCGAAGGCCAACCGCGCGGCCATCACCGCCACGCTGACCATTGCGAGCCCGCTGCTGGCGGCCTCGCCGGTGCAGGGCCTGGTGTCGGTCAGCAGCGCGCTCAGGTACGACACCACGGCGCGCGCGCTGCGGCTGGACCAGCCCAAGGCCGAGCGCCTGGAGCTGCAGGGCATCGAAGGCCGCGACGCGGAGCGGCTGCAGAAGGTCGGCGCGGTGGTCGCGCAGGAGCTGCTGCAGGGGCAGGTGCTTCGCAGCTTCACGGCCGACGAGCTCACCGTCGGGCGCAAGACCTACGAGATCGGCGACATCACCGTGCAGGACAACGGCATCAAGGTACAGCTCAAATGAAATTCACCCTCCTGGCCTCGGCGCTACTCCTTGCCGGCTGCTCGGCCATCATGCCCACGGCCAGGCAGCACTTCGACCTCGAAGCGCATCGCGGCGGACGCGGCCTCGCGCCCGAGAACACGCTGGCCGCGTTCTCCAACGCCGTCGACATGGGCGTGACCACGCTGGAACTCGACATCGGGCTCACGGCCGATGGCGTGGTCGTGATCTCGCACGACATCTCGCTCAACCCCGACCACACGCGCGACGCGAAGGGCGCGTGGCTCGCACCGAAGAGCGGCGCGCCCATCCGCACCCTCACGCTGGCGCAGCTGCAGACCTACGACGTGGGCCGCATCGACCCGTCCAGCAACTACGGCAAGCTGTTCGCGCTGCAGATCCCGCGCGACGGCGAGCGCATTCCCACGCTGGCATCGCTCTTCGCGCAGGTGCAGGCACGCGGCGCCGATGCGGCCACGGTGCGCTTCAACATCGAGACCAAGATCGACCCGTCGAAGCCCGACGAAACCGCCGCGCCCGAGCCGATGGTGCGCGCGCTGCTCGCCGAGATCGACAAGGCGGACATGGCCAGCCGCGTGACCATCCAGAGCTTCGACTGGCGCACGCTCACGCTGGTCGGCAAGCTCGCGCCGCAGCTGCCGCGCGCCTACCTCACCACACCACGCACGCTGAAGGACAGCCGCTGGACCGACGGCTTCGACGCGGCCAGCTTCGCCTCGGTGCCGCAGATGGTCAGGGCCGCGTCGGCCAACGCGCCGGGCCCGGTGATCTGGTCGCCAGCCTTCGCCGACCTCACGCCCGAGGTCATCCGCGAGGCGCACAAGCTCGGCCTGAAGGTGCTGCCCTGGACGGTGAACCAGCGCGCCGACATGCAGCGGCTGATGGACTGGGGCGCCGACGGCATCATCACCGACTACCCCGACATCCTGCGCGACCTGATGCGCGAACGCGGCCTCTCGCTGCCGCCTCCGGGAAAGAACGCATCGTGAGCGCCGCACAGCAACAGCTCGACGCCATCGCCGCGCGCATCGCGGCCCTGCGCAACGACGCAGGCTCCGTGACCACGCTGTCGGACGAAGCCCGCGCCAGCGCCGAACTGCTGGGCGCCCTGCCCCCGCGCTACGGCGAAGTGCTGCTCAGCCTGCTCGACAGGCTGGAGTCGAGCGCGCTCTTCAGCGAGGAAAGCTGCTCGTTCAGCCAGAAGGACCTGCTCGACAACCTGCAGGTGTGGGTCGACAAGGCCCGCGGCCAACTGGTGTCTTGACCGGCGCGCCGTTTCAGCGGGTTTGGCCGGTTTATCATCCCGCCCCATGCGCACCCTGCTGCTCGCCATCATGATCGTCCTGCTGCCCATCCGCGGCTGGCTCGGCGATGCCATGGCGGTCGAGATGGTGCGCCACTCGCTGCCGGCGGCCATGGAGGCCGCGACCGTGGTCTCCGCCGCGGCCGAAGCCCATTGCCACGAGGCGACGGACGCCGATGCGGGCGGCGACATGGCGATGGCCATGGACATGTCCGCCCACGGCAGCAGCCATGACGACGGCGGCAGCGGCAACACCAACCATAACGACCACCAAGGCTGCGGCACCTGCGTCGCCTGCCAGGTCTGCCACACGGTGGCGCTCGGCGGCATACCCCTTGTCGCCATCGTTCACGGCGCGCCCCAGGCGTCGCCCGCGGCCCACGCGGCCCGTTTCGTCAGCGCGGAGCCCGTCCAGGGCCTGAAGCCGCCCATTTCCTGATCTCCCTGCCCGTAGTCCGTCCGCAGTGAGCCCGTTGTTCCGGCTCGCGGCGTCCGTCGTATTGCTCATGGAGATCGAAAGTGAATTCCCTCATTCGCCGGCAGACTGCCGGCACCCGTGGCCATCGCAGGCGTAGCGAAGCGCGCCCGCCCCGGCTCCCATCCATCAGAACCATCAAGACCGGCGCCACGCTGGCCGCCGCGCTGGTGCTCGCCGGCTGCGCCAGCCTCTCGCCCGACGGCGGCAGCGCCGACGTGCAGGCGCTGGTGTCGGGCAACCCGCTCATGGCGGGCGCCACCGCGCAACGCACGCCCGATGCGGCTTCGCAGAAGAGCGTCGATGTGCTGCTCGCCAAGCCGCTGGACGTCGAGTCCGCGGTGCGCATCGCGCTCATCAACGGCCCGCGCGTGCAGGATGCCTTCGCCACCCTGCAACTGAGCGACGCCGACCGCGTGCAGGCCGCGAGCCTGCCGAACCCGGTGCTCTCGTTCAGCCGCCTGGCGCAGGGCAGCGAGCGCGAGTTCGAGCGGATGCTCAGCTTCAACGTGCTGGGCCTCGTCACGCTGCCATGGCAGGCCCGTTGGGCCGGCCAGCGGCACGAGGCGGCCAAGCTGCAGGCCGCGCAGAGCGTTCTGCTGCTTGCGGCCGACACGCGCCGCGCCTGGGTGCGCGCGGTGGCGGCGCAGCAGGGCGTGGCCTACCTGCGCGACGCGAAGGAAACCGCCGAAGCCGGCGCCGAGCTCGCGCACCGCATGGCCCAGGCCGGCAACTGGAGCGCGCTGCAGCGCACGCGCGAGCAGCTGCTGCTGGCCGATGCAGCCGCGCAGCTGGCGCGCGCCGAACAGTCCGCAGTCGCCTCGCGCGAGCAGCTCACGCGCCTGATGGGCCTGAGCGGCGAGCGCGCCGCGAGCTACACCCTGCCCGACCGCCTGCCGCCGCTGCCGAAGGCCGCGCCGGAGCTCGGCGACGTGCAGGCGCTGGCGCTGCGCGACCGCCTCGACGTGCGCTCGGCCCAGGCGCAGAACACCGCCGTGGCCGGCTCGCTCGGCCTCACGCACGCCACCAGCGTCATCAACGCGATGGAGATCGGCGTGGTGCGCAACACCACCTTCGACAACGACGCCGACCGCACCAAGAAGACCAAGCGAGGCTTTGAGCTCGACCTGCCGATTCCGATCTTCGACTGGGGCC
This sequence comes from Variovorax sp. TLI9-5A, assembly GCF_056867935.1. Taxonomy (NCBI): domain Bacteria; kingdom Pseudomonadati; phylum Pseudomonadota; class Betaproteobacteria; order Burkholderiales; family Comamonadaceae; genus Variovorax; species Variovorax sp. TLI9-5A. The sequence goes on from NZ_CP200310.1 coordinate 4,748,947, forward strand.
AGTCGCGCAACGGCCGCGCCGAGGCGCAGTACCTGCAGTCGGCAGCCCGCGTGCGCGACGTGGGCGTGCTCGCCGCGAGCGAGGCGCGCGAGGCGTGGCAGGGCTGGAACACGGCCTATGCGCTCGCGCGCCGCTACCGCGACGAGGTGCTGCCGCTGCGCAAGAAGGTCAACGAGGAAATGGTGCTGCGCTACAACGGCATGCTCGCCAGCGTGTGGGAACTGCTGGGCGAAACGCGCGCCAGCATGCTCGCGGTGAACGCGGGCATCGAGGCGCAGCGCGATTTCTGGATCGCCGACACCGACCTGCAGCTGGTGCTCACGGGCAGCTCGCCCGGTGGAATGTCGGCGCTGCAGACCGCTTCGGCCGCCGAAGCGCCGGCAACGGGAGGGCACTGACATGAACCGCCGCAACTTCTTCGCGGGCGCGGCCACGGCCGTCGCCGCGACCAGCGTGAGCCGCGTGTCCATGGCCGCGCTGCCCGAGCCGGTGTCGCAGGGCTCCACCGCCACCGCGCCGCCGCTTGCGCCGCCCAACGGCCGGCCCTACAACCCCGTCGTCACGCTCAACGGCTGGACGCTGCCCTGGCGCACGAACGCGGGTGTCAAGGAGTTCCACCTCGTCGCCGAGCCCGTGGTGCGCGAGATGGCACCGGGCTTCAAGGTCAACATGTGGGGCTACAACGGCCAGTCGCCCGGCCCGACCATCGAGGTGGTCGAGGGCGACCGCGTGCGCATCTTCGTCACCAACAGGCTGCCCGAGCACACCACCGTGCACTGGCACGGCCAGCGCCTGCCCAACGGCATGGACGGCGTGGGCGGCATCACGCAGCCGCACATTCCGCCGGGCAAGACCTTCGTCTACGAGTTCACCGCGCGCCGGCCCGGCACCTTCATGTACCACCCGCACGCCGACGAGATGGTGCAGATGGCGATGGGGATGATGGGCTTCTGGGTCACGCACCCGAAGGAAAGCCATCCGCTGATCGAGCCGGTGCAGCGCGACTTCTGCTTCCTGCTCGGCAGCTTCGACGTGGAGCCCGGCAGCGCCACGCCCAAGGTCAACACCATGACCGACTTCAACATCTGGAGCTTCAACAGCCGCGTGTTCCCGGGCATCGACACGCTCAACGTGCGCCGTGGCGACCGGGTGCGCATCCGCGTGGGCAACCTGACGATGACCAACCACCCGATCCACATCCACGGCCACGAGTTCGAGGTGACCGGCACCGACGGCGGCCCCGTGCCGCGCACCGCGCGCTGGCCCGAGGTGTCGGTGGACGTGGCGGTGGGCCAGATGCGGCAGATGGAATTCATCGCCGACGAGGAAGGCGACTGGGCGCTGCATTGCCACAAGTCGCACCACACCATGGGACCGATGGGCCACGAGGTGCCGACCATGATCGGCGTAGACCACCGCGGCGTGGCCGAGAAGATCCGCAAGCTCGTGCCCGACTACATGGTGATGGGCGACAAGGGCATGGCGGACATGGGCGAGATGGAAATGCCCATTCCCGACAACACCGTGCCGATGATGACCGGCACCGGCCCCTTCGGCTCGGCCGAGATGGGCGGCATGTTCACGCTGCTGAAGGTGCGGCGCGACCAGAAACCCGGCGACTACCGCGACCCGGGCTGGTTCAAGCACCCGCCGGGCACCGTCGCACGCGAGGTGAAGGGCGCGAACGTGCCGCCGGCCACGCGCAAGGAAACACCGGCGCCAGCTTCATCGCAGAAGGGCTCCGGCCCCGACGCGACCGTGCGCAAGCCTTCGGGGCACGGCTCGCACGAGCACTGATTTCTTCTCCCGTTTCATTTTCTGGAGTTCCCTCATGAACAAGACACTCATCAAGTCCATCGCCACGGGCCTCGTGCTCGCGGCAGCGGCCACGGCCTCGCTGGCCCACGAGGCCCACAAAAAACCCAAGCCCGAGGGTGCCGCCGAGCTCGCCCCCGAGCAGAAGCCCTGGGGCATCGCCGGCAAGAGCAGCGCGGTGAAGCGCACCATCGACATCGCGATGGCCGACGACATGACCTTCACGCCCTCGGTCATCGAGGTGCGCGAGGGCGACACCGTCCGACTGCGGCTGAAGAACCGCGGCAAGGAGCTGCACGAGCTGGTGCTGGGCACCACCGCCGAGATCGAGGCCCACGCGGCCATGATGAAGAAGTTTCCGGACATGGAGCACGACGATCCATGGATGGTCCACGTGCCCGCCGGCAAGACCGGCAGCATGGTCTGGACCTTCAACCGCGCCGGCGACTTCGACTTCGCCTGCCTCGTGAAGGACCACTACGAACTCGGCATGGCAGGCCGCGTCCGGGTGCTGCCTGCCGCCACCGGCGGCAACAAATCCTGAAGGAGACCCCCATGAAGAGAAGACGCGTGTTGCTGGCATTGGCTTCCACCGCCATGCCTTTCGCCTCGACCACCGCGCTGGCCGCGGCGCCGATGGTCGAGATATGGAAAGACCCGAACTGCGGCTGCTGCCAGGACTGGGTGAAGCATCTCAACAAGAACGGCTTCGCCACGCGTGTGCACGACGAAGGCAACACGGCGGCGCGCACCCGGCTCGGCATGCCCGCCAAGCTGGGCTCGTGCCACACGGGCCTCGTGGGCGGCTATGCCCTCGAAGGCCACGTGCCCGCGCGCGAAGTGCAACGGCTGCTGAAGGAAAAGCCCAAGGCCGTCGGCCTTGCCGTGCCCGGCATGCCGGTCGGCTCGCCGGGCATGGACGGCCCCGCCTACGGCGACCAGCGCGATCCCTACGACGTGCTGCTGGTGCTGGCCGATGGCAGCACGCGCGTCTACCAGAGCTATCGCTGACTCACCCTCGATGAAACAAGGAAACAAACCGATCATGAAGAAACTATTCACCGCCCTTTGCACCGCCCTGCTCGCCGCCACGGCCTTCGCCCAGGCTGCCCTGCCCGCCGTCGAGGGCGAGGTGCGCAAGATCGACGTCGACGCGAAGAAGATCACGCTGAAGCACGGCGACATTCCCAACCTCGAAATGACGGGCATGACGATGGTGTTCCGCGTGAGCGACCCCGCGCTGCTCGGCAAGGTGAAGCCCGGCGACAAGGTGCAGTTCACGGCCGACAAGGTCGACGGTGCGCTCACCGTGCTGTCGATAGCGCCGGCGAACTGAGGGGCGCCTCCGGTTTCGCTGCATAAAATGAAGTGTGTGTGATCCACTCATTGGGAGATCGAATTGGGAAGCTCCGATCTGCAACAGGCTCTTGCTTCGCTGAGTGTGGCGGAGCGCATCGAGCTGGCCGAAGAACTGTGGGACAGCGTTGCCCGTGATACCGAGGTTCAACGACTGAATGCGCACGAGCAGGAAGAAGTCGCTCTTCGGCGTGCGGAACACCGCGCCGACCCGCAGGCGGTCGTGCCTTGGAGCCAGGTCAAGGCATCGCTGAAACTCTGATCTTGCTCGACATCGTTTTTCGGGAAAGCGCAGCACACCAGCTGCGGGAGGCGCAGGGCTGGTACGAATCGCAGCGTGCAGGCTTGGGCGCGGAATTCGCGCGCAGCCTGGAGGCCGTGGTGCACCGGATCGCGCGCCAACCGGAAGGCGCGCCACTCGTCTGGGAAGACGTGCGCAGGGCTCATCTCAAGCGCTTTCCGTATTCCATTTTCTTCATCGTCGAAACGGATCGCGTGGTGGTGCTGAGTTGCATGCACCAGCGCCGCGATCCGGCAGGCTGGCCGCCCTCTTCCTAGCGTCCCGGCGGCCGCGCTACGACCTGAAGCGCCCCGGATCGAATGGCGCCAGCGGTATCTCCGCGGCAACACCCGCGAGCAGCTGCGCCGCCAGCCGCCCCGTGCGCGCCGAGCCGCACAGGCCGACGTGGCCATGCCCGAAGGCCAGCACGATGTCGGCGCTGGCACCTGACGGGCCGATGCAGGGCAGGCCGTCGGGCAGGCTCGGGCGATGCCCCAGCCAGTGCTTCACCGAGGCCGAGCCCGGGGCGGCTGGTGCGAGCGAGGGAAACATCGATCGCAAGTGCGCGTGCAGGATCTCGGCACGGCGCCAGTCGGGTGCGGCGTCGAGGCCGGCGATCTCGACCTGTCCGGCGGCGCGCAGGCCGCCGTCCATCCAGTGCGCGATGAGCTTGCCGTCGGCCACCATGGTCGGCGTGCGCGGGCCGGCCTTGGCATCTTCGACGACCACGTGGTAGCCGCGCTCCGACTCCAGCGGCACCGCCGAGCCGGCCGCCGCCGCTAGCGGGCCCGAGCGGGCGCCGGCGCAGATGGCAGCGGCGTCGCAGGCGATCTCGCCGGTATCGGTGAGCACGGCTCGCAGCCGGCCGCCCTCGATGCGGAAACCGGTCGCGCGAGCCGCAATGCGCGCAGCGCCCGTGTCGAGCGCATGCCGTGCCAGCGCGGCCACGTAGCGGCCCGGGTCGCGGCAGTGGCCGGCCTCGGGCACGAAGATGCCGAGCGTGTAGCGCGCATCCAGGTCGGGCTCGCGGCGGCGCAGTTCGTCCAGCGGCCATTCCTCCCACTGCACCCCGGTGCGCCGGCGCACGCGCCAGCCGAGCGCATCGCCCTCGAACTCGGCGCGCGAGCGGTAGGCATGCAGCAGCCCGCGCTGCTCGATGAGCTGAGGCACGCCGGCTTCGGCTGCCAGCCGCGCATGCAGCGCTGGCGCATCGGCCAGCAGCGTGCGCAGTGCGTCCGCCGTGCGCTGCACGCGCGCCTCGGTCCAGCCCGAGGCCAGGTAGCGCAGCAGCCACGGCAAGACGCGCGGCAGGTAGCGCCAGCGCAGGGCCAGCGGCCCGAGCGGATCGGCCAGCCAGCCCGGCACCTTGCGCCATGCGCCCGGGAGTGCGGGCGGCACCACCGAGTGCGACGAGAGCCAGCCGGCATTGCCGTAGCTGGTGGCGTGCTGGCCGCCGGGCTCGCCGGGCTCCAGCACCGTCACGCGCAGGCCCGCGCGCAGCGCCTCGATGGCGGTGGCGCTGCCGACCGCGCCCGCGCCGATCACCACCACGTGGCGAACCCCGCCGGGGGAAGAGAAACTTCTTGCAACCGTCATGGACGGCGATCGTAGAGGGTGCGGTCTCATAATCGGCCGCCATGTCTGCCCAGTCTTCTTCCTCATCTCCCTCTTCCCATTCCGCCGGTGCCATCACCGACGTCGCCGGCATCGAGGTCGGCCACTTCTCCGAAACCCGCCGCCCCACCGGCTGCACCGTGGTCATGGCGCGCGAGGGCGCCGTGGCCGGCGTGGACGTGCGCGGCGCCGCGCCCGGCACGCGCGAGACCGACCTGCTCTCGCCCGGCAACCTCGTGCAGCAGGTGCATGCGGTGATGCTCGCGGGCGGCAGCGCGTGGGGTCTGGCGGCGGCCGAGGGCGCGATGCGCTGGATGGAGGAACGCGACATCGGCATGGACGTGCGCTTCGGCACCCTGCCCATCGTGCCGGCCGCCGTGCTGTTCGACCTGCCCATGGGCGACGCGCGCATCCGCCCCGACGCGGCCGCCGGCTATGCCGCCTGCGAAGCGGCCAGCACCGCCGCGCCCGCCGAGGGCAACGTGGGCGCCGGCACCGGTGCGCTGGTGGGCAAGCTCTTCGGCGTGCACCGCGCGATGAAGGGCGGCATCGGCACCGCCTCGGTCAAGGTGGGCGGCGTCACGGTGGGCGCGCTCATCGCGGTGAACTCGCTGGGCGACGTGATCGACCACGACACCGGCCAGCCCGTGGCCGGTGCGCGCACCGAGGACGGCAAGGCCCTGCTCGACACCCGCCGCGCCCTGCTGCGCGGCCTGAGCCCCAAGCCGCTGCTCGCGGGCACCAACACCACCATCGGCGTGATCGCCACCGACGCGGTGCTGACCAAGGTGCAGGCCAACCGCCTCGCCACCGTGGCGCACGACGGCCTGGCGCGCGCCATCAACCCTGTGCACACCATGAGCGACGGCGACACGCTGTTCGCGCTGGCCACCGGCCGCGTGCCGCTGGAAGGCGACGCCCCCGGCATGACGGTGCTGAGCACCATGGCCGCCGAGGCGGTCGCCATCGCCACGCTGCGCGCAGTGCACGCGGCGCGCACGGTGACGGTGGGCGAGCTGCACATTCCCTGCGCGGCGGATCTCGGCAAGGCGCGCGGCTGACCACGGGAGGCATCACCATGGCGTTCCCCAGAACCCTGAAGCTGATACTGCTGTCGATCCGCGACCTGATCGCTTCGGCGGGCCCGATCGTGTTCATCGTCATCGGCCTGCTGATCGCCGCCTACTGGTGGCTGCAGCCGCAGCCGCCCAAGCACGTGACGCTGGCCACCGGCCCCACGGGCAGCGCCTACGCGCAGTTCGGCAAGCGCTACGCCGAGGCGCTCAGGCACAGCGGCATCGAGGTGGAGCTCAAGCCCACCTCGGGCTCGACCGAGAACCTGCAGCTACTGCGCACCGGCGGCGCCGACGTGGGCTTCGTGCGCGGCGGCAGCGCCGACCCGGTGGCCGACGAGGAAGCCGGCCTCACCTCGCTGGGCAGCCTGTTCTACGAGCCGATCTGGCTCTTCTACCGCACCGACTCGGCGCAGAAGATCGACCGCAAGACCGCCACGCTGACCTCGCTCGCCCAATTGCGCGGCCTGCGCGTGAACGTCGACCTGCAGGGCAGCGGGCTGCCCGACATCATGGAGCGCATGCTCAAGGCCAACAGGCTCGGCCCCGACGACCTGCTGCTGTCGAACCTGGAGCAGGCCTCGGCCGCCGAGGCGCTGGAGGCCGGCATCCTCGATGCCATCGTGCTGTCTTCCGCGCCGCAGTCGCCGCAGGTGCAGCGCCTGCTGCGCTCCGACTCCGTGAAGCTCATGGACTTCGGGCAGGCCGACGCCTACTCGCGGCACTTTCCCTTCCTCTCGCCGGTGACGCTGCCGCGCGGGATGATCGACCTGTCGAAGGACATGCCGCCGCACGACGTGTCGCTGCTCGCGGCCACCACCTCGCTGCTGTCGCGCGACGAGACGCACCCAGCCCTGCGCCAGCTGTTCGCGCAGGCGGCCCAGTCGGTGCACAGCAGCGCCGGCTGGTTCAACCGGGCGCGCGACTTCCCCAACACCCGCACCAGCGAACTGCCGGTGAGCCCCGAGGGCGACCGCGCCATCAACGGCACGCCGCCGGTGTGGCAGCGCTACCTGCCCTTCTGGGCCAGCAACCTCGTGGAGCGCATGTGGCTGGTGCTGGGCGGCCTGCTGGTGCTGATGCTGCCGCTGAGCCGCGTGGTGCCGCCGCTGTACCAGTTCCGCGTGCGCCGCCGCGTGTTCCGCTGGTATGCGCGGCTGCGCGACATCGAGGCGAAGGTCGACGCACAGAAGGGCGAGCAGAAGGAGCTGCTCGAAGACCTCGACCAGCTCGACCGCGTGGTCAACAAGGTGGCGGTGCCGCTGTCGTACGCCGACGAACTCTATGCGCTGCGCAACAACATCTACGCGGTGCGCAAGAGAGTGCTGGCCAGGACGCCGCAGGGCGCCGTGACCGAAGCGGCCCCGACGACTGCCGCGAACGATGCCACCTGACGAGGTCCGGCCCACGACATTGCGCACGCTGGTCGACTTCGCACAGCCGCTCGGCGGCGCCGGCCGGCTGCGGCTGGGTTTCGGCGAGCCTTCACGCGTGCTGGTGGCGCGCACCGCCGACGAGGTGCGGCCGGTGCTCGAGGCCGTCGGAGCGCTGGCGCGCGAGGGGCGATGGTGCGTGGGCTATCTACGCTACGAGGCTGCCGCGGCCTTCGACCATGCGTTCGCCGTGCATGCGACGGACGGGCCGCTGGCGTGGTTCGGCGTGCATGACGAAGCCGTGCCATGGCCTGAAGCGACCGACGATGACGTGCCTCCGTGGGTCGACTGGCAGCTCGACCTCTCTCGCGCGGACTTCGACAGCCGCATGCAGGCCATCCACCGCGCGATCTCCGACGGCGAGCTCTACCAGCTCAACTACACCGCCGCGCTGCATGCCGATTTCCACGACGACCCGCAGGCCCTGTTCATGGCGCTGCGGCAGGCACAGCCCGACGGCTACACCGCCTTCATCGACACCGGCGAGGAGCAGGTGCTGTCGGTGTCGCCCGAGCTCTTCTTCGACTGGCAGGGCGAGCGCATCCTGACGCGCCCGATGAAGGGCACCGCCCCGCGCGGCGCCACGCCCGCCGAGGACGAGGCGCTGGCCCGGCGGCTTCGCACGGTGCCCAAGGAGCGGGCCGAGAACGTGATGATCGTGGACCTGATCCGCAACGACCTCTCGCGCGTGGCCCGGCCCTTCTCGGTGCGCGTGCCGCGCCTCTTCCACACCGAGGCGCTGCCGACCGTGTGGCAGATGACATCGGACGTGGAGGCCCTCGTGCGCGAGGGCACCACGCTGGCCGACGTGTTCGCAGCGCTGTTCCCGTGCGGCTCGATCACCGGCGCGCCCAAGGTGAGCGCGATGCGCATGATCCGCGAGCTGGAGCCCGACGCGCGCGGTGTGTACTGCGGCGCGGTGGGCGTCGTGCGGCCCGGCGGCCATGCAATTTTCAACGTGCCGATCCGCACCGTGACATTGCGTGGCGCCGAGGCGCGCTGCGGCATCGGCAGCGGCATCACGGCCGATGCGCGAGCCGATGCGGAGTGGGAGGAATGGCGCCACAAGCGGGCCTTCCTGGACCGGGCGGGCCGGGCGTGCGGGCCGCCGTTCGACCTGCTCGAAACCCTCGCTCTGGTGGATGGCGAACTGCGCGACGCGCCGGCTCATCTGGCGCGCATGGCAATCGCAGCCGCCCATTTCGGGCGCCCGTGGAACCAGGCCTCGGTAGCCTCCTGCCTCGACGGCCTGAAGGCCCGGCACGCCACGGGCATGTGGCGCGTGCGCCTGCTGCTCGACGCACAAGGCACGCCGCGCGCCGAAGCCTTCGCGATGGAAGCGCCGCCCGCGCGCGTGCGCCTGCAGCTGGCGGATCGCCCCCTCGACGAGGCCCATGGCGAATTCACGCGCTTCAAGACCACGCGCCGCGCCCACTACGAAGCCTTCGCGCCCACCGAACCCGGCGCGTTCGACACGCTGCTGTGGAACCGCGACGGCGAGATCACCGAATGCACGCGCGCCAACATCGCCCTGCTGCTCGACGGCCGCTGGGTCACGCCGCCGCTGCGCTGCGGCCTGCTGGACGGCATCGGCCGCGCCAATCGCCTGCGCAACGGCCAGCTTGCCGAAGCGGTCGTTCGCGTGGACGATCTGCACCGCGTGCAGGCCCTTGCCTTCGTCAACAGCCTGCGCGGCTGGATCGATGCCGACCTGCCGCCGCAGGCCTCCTGAAAAATAGTTCGACAAAGCGCTTGACTTAGAGCGCGCTCCAATTTCGAGAATCGACGCCATGGAAACCAGCCTGACCATTGCGGAAGTCGCAGAACGAACCGGCCTCACGGCCTACACCCTGCGCTACTACGAGCGCATCGGGCTCATCGCAGCGGTGCCCCGTGCACCGGGCGGTCAGCGGCGCTATGCGAGCGCCGACATGGACTTGCTGGATTTCCTGTTGCGCCTGCGCGAGACCGGCATGTCCATCCAGGGCATGCAGGCCTTCGTCAGGCTTCGAAGCCAGGGGGACGCCAGCGTCGGCGAACGGCGCGAGATGCTCGAGCGGCATCTCGCCGAGGTTCAGGCCAAGGTGGCGGCGCTGCAGCAATCCATGCAGGCGCTGTCACTCAAGATCGACCACTACCGCGAGGTCGAGAAGACGAAGAAGCGTCCTCCTCTGTCGGGCAAAGCCCGGGAAGGAAAGACGAGCAATGACGAACACACAACAGAACCTGGACCAGGACGACAGCCTGCGCTACGCGCGTGGCCTGGCCAAGCTTCATGAGATCGACGGCGAAGGCGGCGTCAAGGTGGTCGAGAGCCTGGCCGGCATCGCGCCGGACTTCGGCCGCCTGGTGATCGAGTTTCCGTTCGGCGACATCTACTCGCGCCCCGGCCTCGACCTGCGCTCCCGCGAGATCGCGACGGTGGCCGCGCTTACCGCCATGGGCAATGCCGCGCCGCAGCTGAAGGTGCACATTCACGCGGCACTGAACGTCGGCGTGACGCGCGACGAGGTGGTCGAGGTCATCATGCAGATGGCGGTGTACGCGGGCTTTCCGGCGGCGCTCAACGGCCTCTTCGCGGCGCGCGATGTTTTCGCGGCCGAGGATGAAAAAGCGCGCGATCCCTTGCGGAACCGCGCGCTCTTGCTGAAATGACCTGAAGCCCATTCCAGAAACACCGAGGAACCGGCTTTGCCGGGCCTCCGGTGTTGCCCCCGGCAGGGGGTAGGCGAAGCGACACGAAGAGTGTCGCGCAGCCTGGGGGCGAGCCCTATTTCAGAGCCTTGTAGCGCATGCGCTTGGGCTTCGCGCCTTCCTCGCCCAGGCGCTTCTTCTTGTCGGCTTCGTACTCCTGGTAGTTGCCGTCGAAGAAGGTCCATTGGCTGTCGCCTTCGGCCGCGAGGATGTGCGTGGCGATGCGGTCGAGGAACCAGCGGTCGTGGCTGATCACCATGACCGTGCCGGCGAATTCGAGCAGCGCGTCTTCGAGCGCGCGCAGGGTTTCCACGTCCAGGTCGTTCGAGGGTTCGTCGAGCAGCAGCACATTGCCGCCGGCGATCAGCGTCTTGGCCAGGTGCAGGCGGCCGCGTTCACCGCCCGACAGCGTGCCGACCTTCTTCTGCTGGTCCGCGCCGTTGAAGTTGAAGCGGCCCGCGTAGGCGCGGCTGGCCATCTGGAACTTGCCGACGTTGATGATGTCCAGGCCGTTCGAGATGTCTTCCCACACGGTCTTCTGGTCGCCCAGCGCGTCGCGCGACTGGTCGACGAAGGCCATCTTCACGGTCTGGCCGATGACGACCTCGCCCGAATCCGGCTTTTCCTTGCCTGCCAGCAGCTTGAACAGCGTCGACTTGCCGGCGCCGTTCGGGCCGATGATGCCGACGATGGCGCCCGCAGGCACGTTGAAGCTCAGGTTGTCGATCAGCATGCGGTCGCCGAAGGACTTGCTGACGTTCCTGAACTCGAAAACCTGGCTGCCCAGTCGCTCGGCCACGGGAATGAAGATTTCCTGCGTTTCGTTGCGCTTCTGGTATTCGACGTCGCTCAGCTCCTCGAAGCGGGCCAGGCGCGACTTGCTCTTGGCCTGGCGTGCCTTCGGGTTCTGGCGCGACCACTCGAGTTCCTTCTTCAGGGCCTTGGCGTGGGCTTCCTCGCTCTTCTGCTCCTGCGCCAGGCGCTCGCCCTTCTGCTCGAGCCAGGTGCTGTAGTTGCCCTTCCATGGAATGCCGCGGCCGCGGTCCAGTTCGAGGATCCACTCGGCGGCGTTGTCGAGGAAGTAGCGATCGTGGGTGATGGCCACCACGGTGCCCGGGAAGCGCTGCAGGAACACTTCGAGCCACTCGACCGATTCGGCGTCCAGGTGGTTGGTCGGTTCGTCGAGCAGCAGCATGTCGGGCTTGCTCAGCAGCAGGCGGCACAGCGCGACGCGGCGCTTTTCACCGCCGGAGAGCACGCCGATCTTGGCGTCCCAGGCCGGCAGGCGCAGGGCATCGGCGGCGATCTCGAGCTGGTGCTCGGAGTCGGTGCCGGCGGTGGCGATGATGGCTTCGAGCTCGGCCTGCTCGGCCGCAAGTGCGTCGAAATCGGCATCTTCGGCTGCGTACAGCTCGTAGACCTCTTCCAGGCGCTTCTTGGCGGCGTTGACGGCGCCCATCGATTCCTCGACCGATTCGCGCACGGTGTGCTCGGGGTTGAGCTTGGGCTCCTGCTCCAGGTAGCCGATGGTCAGGCCGGGCATGGGCAGCGCCTCGCCCTCGATTTCCTTGTCGACGCCCGCCATGATCTTGAGCAGCGTGGACTTGCCCGAGCCGTTCAGGCCGAGCACGCCGATCTTGGCGCCGGGGAAGAAGGACAGCGAAATGTCTTTCAAGATCTGCCGCTTGGGCGGCACGGTCTTGCTGACACGGTTCATCGAATAGACGTATTGAGCCATGTGTGGTTGGTTACCTTGGGTAGCGGGGATTCGGGGGAATGCGCGGCCGCCGGAATGCAGGCATTCGGGCGCGGCAAACCACCGATTATCGACTCATGCGACAATAGGCCCCGTTGCCGGGTCCAGTTGCCCGCAACACCGGCTCTCTGCCGGGGACGAAGAAAGGTCCATTTCAACCCTTTTGCGAGGGCGGACTTTCCGGCTCCCACCCCTGATCCTCATCTGCCTTGACTGGCTCGGCGTTGTCTAGAAACGCCTGGCGGGCCGATGCCACCGCGCCGTGTATGGCGCTTGTTGTTTCCAATGAATTTTGACGAACTGAAGCTGGCTCCCGCCATCTTGAAGGCTGTGCACGAACACGGCTACGACTCCCCCACCCCCATCCAGGCGCAAGCCATCCCCGCGGTGCTCGAAGGCCACGACCTGCTCGGCGGCGCCCAGACCGGCACCGGCAAGACCGCCGCCTTCACGCTGCCAATGCTGCACAAGCTCAGCATGAGCCGCAGCGCCACCAACAAGTTCGGCGGCACCGGCATCCGCGCCCTCGTGCTGACCCCCACGCGCGAACTCGCCGCGCAGGTCGAGGAGTCGGTGCGCACCTACGGCAAATACCTGCAGCTCGACTCGACCGTGATCTTCGGCGGCGTCGGCATGAACCCGCAGATCGCCAAGCTCAAGAAGGGCGTCGACATCCTCGTGGCCACCCCCGGCCGCCTGCTCGACCTGCAGCAGCAGGGCATGCTCGACCTGGGCCAGGTCCAGATGCTGATCCTCGACGAAGCCGACCGCATGCTCGACATGGGCTTCATCCACGACGTGCGCAAGGTGCTGGCGCTGGTGCCCAAGGAAAAGCAGAGCCTGCTGTTCTCGGCCACCTTCAGCGACGAGATCCGCGACCTCGCGGCCACGCTGCTGAAGAATCCGCAGAGCATCCAGGTCACGCCGCGCAACACCACGGTGCAGCGCATCACCCAGGTGATCCACCCCGTGGGCCGCGGCAAGAAGAAGGCGCTGCTCGCGCACATCATCAACGAGAACAAGTGGAGCCAGGTGCTCGTGTTCACGCGCACCAAGTTCGGCGCCAACAGCGTGGCCGAGTTCCTCACCAAGAACGGCATCGAGGCGATGGCGCTGCACGGCAACAAGAGCCAGAGCGCCCGCACCCAGGCGCTGGCCGGGTTCAAGAGCGGTGAGATCCGCGCGCTGGTGGCCACCGACATCGCGGCCCGCGGCATCGACATCGACGAACTGCCGCACGTCGTGAACTACGAGATCCCGAACGTCAGCGAAGACTACGTGCACCGCATCGGCCGCACGGGCCGCGCCGGCTCCAGCGGCGAGGCCGTGAGCTTCGTGTGCCTGGACGAAGAAGGCTTCATGCAGGAGATCGAGCGCTTCACCAAGCAGACGATTCCCGTGCAGGTCATCGAAGGCTTCGGCCCCGAGGAAGGCGAGCGCGCCGAGCCCATCGCCATGGGCCGCCAGACCATCTGGGGCGGCGCCGGCCGTCCGCCGAGCCGCGAAGTCATGCAGGCGGCCGCCAAGGCCGCTCGCACCGAGATGCTGCAGCGCATCCGCGAGAACAAGGCCGGCCAGGGCGGCGGCAACGGTGGTGGTGGCGGCAATGGCGGCCAGCGCCGTGGCGGTGGCCAGGGCGGCAACGGCCAGGGCCGCAATGCCAACGGCGGCGGCCAGGGTCAAGGCCAGGGCCCGCGCGGCCAGGGCGCCCGTCCGCAGCAGCAGCCCCGCAACCCGCAGGGCCCGGCACGCGCCCCTCAACATCACCATCACGCGCCGCACGAGGAGCGCCAGCCGCGCCACCACGGCAACAGCCACAGCCCGACGCAGGCCAACCAGGTCGCGCACCTGCGAGCCGAATCGGTCGGCGGCGGCGGTGCCGGCCAGCCCGATCCGCTGCGCACCAGCGTCGACCACATGGGCGGCCGCGGACGCGGCGGCCGCTCGGGCGGCGGCGGTGGCGGTGGCTACGGCGGCGGCAATCGTTCGGGCGGCGGTGGCCGTTCGGGTGGTGGCGGCGGCTACGGCGGTGGCAACCGTTCCGGTGGCGGTGGTGGTGGCCGTTCGTTCGGCCGCTGACAAGGCGCTGCGAGCAGCACGCCTGCCTGCAAATTGAAAAGGGCACCTCGGTGCCCTTTCTTCTCCCTCGGGCAGCAACCGCCCTCAGCGGGGTGGCGCCGTCTGCGCCCGGATGTTCCTCGCGATGCGGGTCGCAAGCGCGATTACCGCCTCGTCATAGCTCGCGGCAACCGCTTGCGGCTGAGCGACCAATTCGCCGAAACTGCCCCACCGGTGGCCCGGGTTTGCCGGCACATTGACCGTTTTGTCTCCACTCGCATCGGCCCCGTAGTACAGGGTTTCGGAATAGACGGTGTCCCCGTCCTTCGAATCCATCAGGTAGGCGCTCACGTTGACCCGCGGGATGTAGTCGGTAGAGAAGCGCGCCGAATACATGCCGACCTCGTTGAAGTACACGTGCAGCACCGGCTCGGTGGTTGGCAGCCGGCTGTAGTCGACGTTGTCCGGCGACGCCGCCGGACGCGACACGCCTTCGAGCGCTTCTGCCTGGTAGCCCTGCGCATTCAGTTGCTGCACCAACGCAGCCGTCAGTTTGGGGCCCATCCCGCGGCGCACTGCCTCCATGCGCTCGTTGAAATCGGCGCCCTTGATCCGGTCGGCCAGCGACTGCCACAGCACGCCCAGGGGGATGCCCTTGTTCTCGGTGTGCATCTTCTCGATGGGGGCGACGGGGATCACCATGACGCGAGTGATCTTGGGCAACGGCGGCGGCGTCCTGGGACCGGAGCCGCATGCGGCGAGGGCAGGCAGGGCTGCGCAAGTCATCACCTGCCCCAGGTTGCACAGAAAACCGCGCCGATGTGTGATGGACACGCCGCTCATTGCTCGACCGCCGTGATCTTCTTGACGCCTTCGGAAGGCGGCTTTGCCCCGGCCTCCCCGAGCTGCACCGCGTAGCCATAGTCGGTCAGGTAGGCATAGGTGCTGGTCCGGCCGAGCGAGTCGGGCTCCATATGGCACTGCAGGCGCTTGGCCTCGCCGCTCAGATCGGCATGAAGTTCGGCAGCCGCGCTGACGCCGACGATCTTGCAGACGGTCGTGTAGTCGTAGGTCGTTCCACCCATCATGCTGAACAGGCTCAGCTTCTTCGTGGCGTAACGCAACTCGGAGCCGACCGTCATGCGCTGCCAGTCCCCTGTCAGCGAGAGATCGGTCACGACCTGGCTAATCGTGGCGGGGCCGGGAAGAAAGTTGACGAAGGCACTCAAATCGGCCAAACCTGCGAACGAGGCGAATTGACCCCGTGTACCGTCGGCCTCCCTGGTACGGGTCCGGAAAATGGAAGCTGTGGCGTCCGGCTCGATCTGGACCTCGCTGCGGGTTGGAGTCGTCTTGCCGTCCCTGGTCCATGTGCCTTCGAGTACGACGCGCTTCAGTCGCTTGGGCGCCGGGGGAAGGCCCGATCGCGAAACGGCGGTCGTCACCTCCGGGCTGAGTGCCGTCAGGCCTCGGGGATCGGGCATCGACTTGGCGCGAGGAGCGAAAACGGGTAGCGCCTGCGCCGCCGAAGTGCCGCCGCAGGCCGCCTTGAAGAGCGCCTGGTAGTCCGAATTCGTATCGGTGCCGATAGCGCTCGACTTCGCCTTGGCGCCATCGACCCGACCGTCCGTGACCCGACCGCGCTCATCGATGTCGAAGCCGCTCACCTGAGCGTAGGACTGCGTTTGGCATACGAGCCTGAAGCGCTCGCGCTTCTGGCCGAACGGGGCTCGGTAAGGCAGGTCGAAGTCCATTCGCGGGTAGTCGAATGCGCCCCAGAAGAGCAATGCACCGTTCGCTGTCTCGACGCTTGCGATGTCGATGAGCGTGAACGTCCCGTCCGGGCTGCGTTGCACTTCGCGCCAATCGGGCCGCTCCGCTCGGCACGCACGCTCGACCTCGGGCAACGCTTTCAGCGCCTGCGCCTGGCGCTCCACCAATTCCTTGCGCACGCCATAGCGTGGTCCGGTCACCGGATAGCTTCGGCCGGTGCGCAAATCGGAGTAGAGCAACCACGCCTGCTCTGCATTGCAGGAGACAGTGAAGTTGCGGGTCTCGGGCCCGTCTTCCAGCGCAAAGGAAACGTGATCGTCGATGCGCAGCAAGCTGTGTTCGACAAGCTTGCCGCCGAAGGACATCGACGAATTGCCTCTGGACGCGCAACCGGCGACAAGCAGCGTCGCTACGGCGCACGCGGTGATATGGATCAGCTTCATACATTCCGCCACCGGCGGCCCCCTCATTTCATTGTTGTTTCTGCAGCCGGCCTCGACGTCGAATGACATGGCGGGTGCACCTTGGTCGGGAATCGTAACCCGGGCCACAATCGTCACCCCATGCAATACATCCCGCCCAACTACGCCACCCTCTTCGTCGCCACCTGCAACCTCCTCAACCTCGCGGCGCCGAACCGCGTGTACTACGAGAACCAGGACGCCTACACCGAGCGCGAGTACGAGCGGAAGATCGAATGGACCGGCGAGCGCTTCCACGCGCTCAACGCCGACGTGCTGGCGGTGCAGGAGGTGTGGGACGAGTCGGCGCTGAAGGCCTGCATCGCGCGCAGCGGGCTGCGCTATGACTTCATCTCCGTGCCCGGCGCGGAGAACACGCCGCCGCCCGGCAGCCCCGAGGGCACGCCCGCGCGGCCGGGCGCGCAGGGTACGCCGCGCGTGGGCATCGCGACCCGGCTGAAGGTGGACGAGATCCGCTCCTTCGTCGACTTTCCGCCGGGCTTCGGCGTGGAGGTGCCTGGCATCGGCCCGCACACGCGCTTCGAGCGGCCTCCCCTGCTCGCCACGGTGCGCATGAAGCACGGCCAGCAGGTGCACGTGCTCACGGTGCACCTGAAGTCCAAGCGCCCCAAGTTCCTGCAGGACGCCCAGGGCAACCACCTGGAAGACCGCGACGACCGCAAGGTGGGCGTGATGGCCTCGCTGCGTTCGCTGCTGATGCGCGGCGCCGAGGCTGCCGCCCTGCGCTGCATCGTGATCGACCTGCTGCAGGGCACGGACGTGCCGCTGGTGGTGATGGGTGACTTCAACGACAACCCGCACAGCGTGACCACGCAACTCGTGGCCGCCACCTCCGAGGTGGCCTACGACAAGGCGGCGCGCGACGTGGCGCTCTTCAACGCCTACGAGATGCAGGGCGAGTCGGCGCTCAAGAAGGACGTGGCCTACTCGCACATCCACCAGGGCTACCCGGACGTGCTCGACCAGATCTTCGTGAGCGAGGAATTCGTGGCCACCAGCCGGCACAGCCTGGGCGACGTGCGGCGCGTCGACTATTTCAACGACCACCTGCACGAAGGGCGCGACCGCTCGCGCTCCGACCACGGCTTCGTGCGCGCCCTCCTGCGGCTGCGCACGTAGCCGCGATCAGGTTCAGCCCATGCGGCGGCCGGTCTGCCGGTCGAACAGGTGCACGTTCTCCGACTCGATGGCCAGCCGCACCGTGTCGTCGGGCCCCGCGTCGACGCGGCCGTGCACCGCGAGCACCAGCCTTGCCTCGCCGACCTGCACCAGCAGCTCGGTCTCGGCGCCGGTGGGCTCGACCACGATGACCCTGGCTTCGACGCCGTGCGATCCGCCGCCCAGCGTCATGTCGCCGGGCCTGACGCCGTAGTGCACCGGCTGGCCGTCGGGCGCCGACGTGGCGGCGGGAACCGGCCAGCGCGCGCCCTGCGCCTCGACCCAGCAGTCGCCGCCCGAGCGCCGCACCGTGCCCTCGATGACGTTCATCGACGGCGAGCCGATGAACTGCGCGACGAACAGGTTGTCGGGCCGGTCGTACAGGTCCAGCGGCGTGCCGATCTGCTCGACGATGCCGTCGTGCATCACGACGATGCGGTCGGCCATGGTCATGGCCTCGATCTGGTCGTGCGTGACGTAGACGGTGGTGGTCTTCAGCCGCTGGTGAAGCGCCTTGATCTCGGCGCGCATCGCCACGCGCAGCTTGGCGTCGAGGTTCGACAGCGGCTCGTCGAAGAGAAACACCTTCGGATCGCGCACGATGGCCCGGCCCATGGCCACGCGCTGGCGCTGGCCGCCCGAGAGCTCGCGCGGATAGCGGCCCAGCAGCGCGTCGAGGTTGAGGATCTTCGCGGCCTTGTTCACGCGCTCGTCGGTCACCGACTTGTCGGCGTTGCGCAGCCGCAGGCTGAAGCCCATGTTCTCGCCCACCGTCATGTGCGGATAGAGCGCGTAGCTCTGGAACACCATGGCGATGTCACGATCCTTCGACTCGAGGTCGTTGACCACGCGGCCGTCGATGACGATCTCGCCGCCGCTGATGTCCTCCAGGCCCGCGAGCATGCGCAGCAGCGTCGACTTGCCGCAGCCCGAAGGGCCGACCAGCACGACGAACTCGCCGTCGGTGATGTCGAAGCCCAGGCCCTTGATGATCTGGACCTTGCCGAAGGATTTCTGGATATTGCGAAAGGATACGGATGCCATGTGTTGTCCCTGAAATCGTTCAGCTCTTGACTGCTCCGGCGGTCAGGCCGCCGACCATGTAGCGCTTGAATGCGTAATAGATCGCTGCCGGGGGCAGCGCGTAGATCAGGCCGGTTGCCATCAGCAGTTCCCACGGCGAATCGTCGGCCGAGAGAAAGTTGCCCAGCGCCACGGCCAGCGTCACGCTCTTGTCGTTCGACAGCAGCAG
This sequence comes from Variovorax sp. TLI9-5A, assembly GCF_056867935.1. Lineage (NCBI taxonomy): Bacteria > Pseudomonadati > Pseudomonadota > Betaproteobacteria > Burkholderiales > Comamonadaceae > Variovorax > Variovorax sp. TLI9-5A. Next base: position 4,767,691 of record NZ_CP200310.1, read on the forward strand.
GAAGGCATAGAGGTACTCGTTCCAGGCCAGCAGCAGCGAGTACGTGCCCACGGCCACCAGCGAGGGCACCATCAGCGGCAGGTACACGAGGCGAAACAGCTGCAGCGGCGAGGCACCATCCATGCGCGCGGCCTCGTCGAGCTCGTAGGGCAGCTTGTCGGAGGCCTGCTTCAGCACCCAGATGCAGTACGGCGAAGCAATGGTCACCATCGCAAGGATCAGCGCCCACTGGCTGTTGAGCAGGCCGTAGTTGCCCATGGTCTTGTACATGGGCACCGCGAGGAAGGCCGCCGGGATGAAGTAGGTGAACAGCGCCATGTTCATCACCGTGCGCCCGCCGCGCACGCGCAGCCGGCTGATGGCGAACGCCGCCGTGGTCGCCACGAAGAGCGTGAGCACGCCCACTGACAGCGCGATCAGCAGCGAGTTCCACAGCTGCAGCCAGAAGTGGTCGAGGTAGAAGTGCTTCTGCTGGAACACGATGCGGAAGTTGTCCAGCGTGGGGCTCTTGGGCCACAGATGGCCCGAGGTCGCGGAGTCCTTCGACGAGATCGCGAACAGCACCATGTGATAGACCGGGATCAGCGTCCACAGCAGCACCGGGATGCCGATGAGCAGCAGCCGGGCCTCGGTGAGCACCGCTTTCGGAGTCCAGCGCTTCATTTCGAGAGCCTCTTCATCATGAAGTACACGAGCGGCAGCACCAATGGCAAGGCCACCACGATGGACGCCATCGACAGGTCGACCTGGTCGAGGCGCAGGTAGCGGATGCCCAGCGTGGCGAGCACGTGCGTGAGGTCGGCGGGTCCGCCGCCGGTCAGCAGGTAGACGCTGTTGAAGTCGCCCAGCGTCCAGATCATCGAGAGGATGAGCGAGGTGATGTAGAGCGTCTTGAGCGCGGGCCAGCTCACGAAGCGGAACTTCTGCCACGACGAGGCGCCGTCGACGGAAGCCGCCTCGTACTGCTCGGTGGGAATGGCCAGGCGGCCGGCCACGAGAATGAGCGTCCAGAACGGCAGCGACTTCCAGATGTGCACGAGCATCGCGAAGGCCAGCGCCAGCGAGGGATCGTTGAGCCAGTTGGGGCCATCGGCGCCGGTCAGGCGGAAGATGGTGCTGTTGATCACGCCCCACTCCGGGTTGAGCATGAAGCGGATCGACAGGATCGTGGGAATGGAAGGCATCGCCCACGGCAAGATGAAGATCGCCGAGACGATCTTGATCCACCAGCGCGATGTCACGAAGAAGCCCGAGAGCACGAGGGCCACGAGCATCTTGAGGTTGATCGCCACGACCAGGAAGATGGCCGTGTTGATCACGGAGCGGAAGAAGATCGGGTCTTCGACCAGCTTCACGTAGCTTTGCGGATGGCGGGCCAGCCAGAGGCCGTAGCCCACCGGGTACAGCACGAACACCACGAACACCAGCAGGTAGGGCACGACCATGACCGCGCCCCAGAACTGCCAGCGCGCATGCCGCGCTCCGGGATTGACGACAGGCGCCGAAGTACTCGGCGCGGCGGCGGAGGCAGTTGCGCTGCTCATGGCGTGCTACTGATGGTGAACGTGCTGACCAGTGCCGTGGGTGCGCGGCTTACTGCCCCGCCACCGTCTTGATGCGGGCGATCATCTCGTCCACTGCCTTGTCCACCGGCACCTTGTCGGTCACGACGCGGCTCATGGCCTTGGCCCAGACGTTCTCGTTGTTCAGCACGGTGAACTTGTAGTTCTTCGTGAATTCGAAGGTCACGGTGCCGGCGGCGTACTGGTTGTAGACCGAGAGGCGATGCGGGTCGGCCTTCCAGAAGTCACGCTGCTGCGCGGTCTTGGTCACGGGGAACCAGCGGCCCAGCGAACCCTCGACGTACGGAGTGAGGTTTTCTTCCTGCAGCAGGAACGACACGAACTCCTTGGCGCGGGCCTTGTTCTTCGCGTCCTTGAACACCACGCCGGTCTTCACGGCCGTGCGGTAGACCATCTTGCTGCCATCGGGCTTGTTCGGGAAGCCGGCCGTGCGGATGCGCTCGGTGTAGTTCTTGCGCGCCTCTTCACGCTGCTCGGGCGTGAGCGATGCGTTGTTCGAATCGTCGAGCCACTTGGCGGCGATGGAGATGGTCGCGTTGTGCGTCATCACTGTCGTCTTGTTGTGGAAGGCGACGTTGTTGTCCGGGTCCTTCCAGCTGGTGGAGGAAGGCGGCGTGCAGCCCTTGACGTAAGGCGTCGTGTAGTCGGTCATGGCACCGATGAGGCCGGTGCGCACCTTCGGATCGTCGACCAGCAGCTTGCCGTTGTCGTCCACCAGCTTGACGTTGTAGGCGTCCATGAAGGTCAGGAACGAATAGAACGCGTCGCTCGAATCAACGCCCATCGGCATGCCGATGCCGAAGTTGCGCTTGCCGCTCTTCTGGCGGCTGGCGGGCTGCACCTTCTCGCACCAGAACGACCAGTAGTCCTTCCAGCCGGTGGGAATGTCGGACTCCTTGAACCCGGCCTCGGCGAGCATGTCGAGCCAGTACTCGATGTGCATGGTCTGCTGCTTGATCGGGAAGGCGTAGTACGCCTTGTTCTTCGTCTGGTCGTTGTAGAGGTAGGTGGTCTCCAGCGTGTTGGGCGCGAAGCGGTCCTTCATGGGCGTGAGCACGCTGCTGATGTCTTCCAGCTTGCCGTCGTAGGCCCACTTGCCGGTGACCTGGAAGTCGTACACGTCGGCGTACGCCACGTCGGGCGGGCTGCCCGAGTCGAGCGCGGACACGGTCTTGGGGATCATGTCCTGGATCGGGTACTGCGACAGTTCGATCTTCACGTTCTTGTTCTTCTCCTCGAACTTCTTGATGGCGGCGAACAGCGCGTCGTCCTCCGCCTTGTAGAAGCCCTTGACCCACCAGACGGTGAGTTTTTCCTGCGCGGCGACATGGCCTGCCGACAGCAGGCCCATCGCGACCAGCGTCGGCGCGATCAGCGACTTGACGAGTTTCATGGACTTTGTCTCCTTCTCTTCTGTGGGTGGAATTGGCTCGGCGCGCGAGCGTAGGGTGAAAGAACCGGATGCGAACTGCGGACAAACGCGTATGCAGACACCAATGCGGCTAACTGGCCTTGAGCCTCGGTGGCGGCCTGCTCAGTCGCGGCAATCGGCGGCGCGAGCCCAGCACGTCCTCGATGTCCTGGCGGGCGCCGTCGATGAGGCGGATGATCGCGCGCTCCGCCCTGTCCGGGTCGTGCGCGATCACCGCGTCCAGCACCGCGCGGTGCAGCGGCAGCGAGAGCGTGGGGCCGTCGGGCTTGGTGGTCGAAATCTCGAAGCTGGTGCGCAGCAGTGCGTTGAGCGCCTTGCTCATCTGCGCGAGCATGCGGTTGCGCGCGGCGGACAGCAGGCCGTTGTGAAAGCGCAGGTCGAAGGTGACGTAGTCGCCGCCGTTCTCCACGGCTTCCTTCATGCCCGCATAGGCGCGCTCGATCTCGTCGATGTCTTCTCCGGTCGCCCTCTCCGCGGCCAGTCGCACCGCCGCGGGCTCCACCACGCGGCGCAGGTCCTGCAGGTCGCGCAGAAACTCGGGCGTGAGGCCGGCGCGCGCCTGCCAGGTGATGACGTCGGGGTCGAACCAGTTCCACTTGTCCTTGGGCAGCACGCGCGTGCCGACCTTCGGTCCCGTCACGATCAGGCCCTTGGCCGCCAGCGACTTGATGGCCTCGCGCACCACGGTACGGCTCACGCCCAGCTCCTCTCCGAGCACGGGCTCGGAAGGGATGGACGCGCCGATCGCATAGCGGCCCGACACCACGGCTTCACCGAGGAGTTCGAGCGTGCGACCGTGGATGTTCTTGATCATGTGCGATGTGAAATCTGATATCCCGGCGCTCGAAAACACTAAGGGTCCGGCGCATTGTTCGCGCTTATCATATGATGATTGAAAAGCTCTATCGGCAGGACAAACCCTGAGGGTCGAGCCCAAGCTTCGACAACAAAGAGAGACATTCCATGAGCACCGCCCCCAAGAAAAAACCCGAGGAACTTCGCAGCCAGCAATGGTTCGGCCGACATGACCGCGACGGCTTCATCTACCGAAGCTGGATGAAGGGCAAAGGCGTTCCGCACGACCAGTTCGATGGCCGCCCGGTCATCGGCATCTGCAACACCTTCAGCGAGCTCACGCCCTGCAACTCGCACTTCCGCACGCTTGCCGAGCAGGTGAAGATCGGCGTGTACGAAGCGGGCGGCTTCCCGCTCGAGTTCCCGGTGATGTCGCTCGGCGAGACGCTGCTGCGGCCCACCGCCATGCTGTATCGCAACCTCGCGAGCATGGACGTGGAGGAAAGCATCCGCGGCAACCCGCTCGACGGCGTGGTGCTGCTCATGGGCTGCGACAAGACCACCCCCGCGCTCATGATGGGCGCGGCCAGCGTCGACCTGCCGACCATCGGCGTGTCGGGCGGCCCGATGCTCTCGGGCAAGTGGCGCGGCCAGGAGCTGGGCTCCGGCACCGGCGTGTGGCAGATGAGCGAGCAGGTGCGCGCCGGCACGCTCAAGCTGCAGGAATTCTTCGAGGCCGAGAGCTGCATGCACCGCAGCCACGGGCACTGCATGACGATGGGCACCGCGAGCACCATGGCCAGCATGGTCGAGTCGCTGGGCATCGGCCTGCCGGGCAACGCGGCCTACCCCGCCGTGGACGGCCGCCGCAACGTGCTCGCACGGCAGGCGGGCCGGCGCATCGTCGGCATGGTCCATGAAGACATGAACATGTCGAAGATCCTCACGCGCCAGGCCATCGAGAACGCGATCAAGGTCAACGCGGCGATCGGGGGCTCGACCAACTTCGTGATCCACCTGCTGGCCATCGCGGGCCGCATGGGCGTCGAACTCACGCTGGAGGACTTCGACCGTCTCGCATCCGAGCTGCCCTGCCTGGTGAACCTGCAGCCCTCGGGCCAGTTCCTGATGGAAGACTTCTGCTACGCGGGCGGCCTGCCGGTGGTCATCAAGGAAATCGCCGAGCACCTGCACAAGGACGTCCTCACCGCCACAGGCCAGAGCCTGTGGGAGAACGTGAAGGACGCCGAGAACTTCAACCCGCAGGTCATCCGCCCCCTGGCCGAGCCCTTCAAGGACAAGGCCGGCATCTGCGTGCTGCGCGGCAACCTCGCGCCCAACGGCGCCATCATCAAGCCCAGCGCGGCCACGCCCGAGCTGCTGGTGCACAAGGGCCGCGCGGTGGTGTTCGAAAACGCCGACGACCTGCACAAGCGCATCGACGACGAGAACCTCGACATCGACGAGAACTGCGTCATGGTGCTCAAGAACTGCGGCCCCAAGGGCTATCCCGGCATGGCCGAGGCCGGCAACATGCCGCTGCCGCCGAAGGTGCTGCGCAAGGGCATCACCGACATGGTCCGCATCAGCGACGCGCGCATGAGCGGCACGGCCTACGGCACCGTGGTGCTGCACACCGCGCCCGAGGCGGCTGCGGGCGGCCCGCTGGCGCTGGTGCAGGACGGCGACATCGTCGAGCTCGACGTGCCCAACCGCAAGCTGCACCTGCACGTGAGCGACGAAGAGCTCGCGAAGCGCCGCGAGAAGTGGGTCGCGCCCAAGGCGCCGCTGGAATCCGGTTACTGGAAGTTGTACGTCGATACAGTTTTGCAGGCTGACCAAGGGGCTGACCTGGCCTTCCTGCGTGGTCGCCGCGGGGCATTCGTGCCGCGCGACAATCACTGAGATGACAAGACTGGTAGCAATCGACTGGGGCACGAGTTCACTGCGCGGCGCGCTGCTGGACGCTGGCGGCAAGGTGCTCGAAGAGCGCAGCGATGCGCGCGGGATTCTCACGGTGCCCGAAGGCGGCTTTCCGGCCGTCTTCGACAAGCTCTTCGGCGACTGGATGCGCCTCGAAGGCGCACGCTGCCTGATCTCCGGCATGGCCGGCAGCAAGCAGGGCTGGGTGGAGGCGCCCTACTGCGCCTGCCCCGCCGGCCGCGTCGAAGTGGGTCGCCGGATCATCGACATCGACGCCGTTCCGGGTGCGCGCATTGCGATCGTGCCGGGCCTGAGCGACGAGCACGCCGGCGTGCCCGACGTGATGCGCGGCGAGGAAGTGCAGATCTTCGGCGCGATGGAGCTCACCGGCCTGAGCGAAGGTGTCTTCGTGCTGCCCGGCACGCACAACAAGTGGGCCTCGGTGAAGAAGGGCCGCGTCGCCGGCTTCCGCACCTACATGACGGGCGAGTTCTACGCGCTGCTGAGCCAGCATTCGATACTGGCGCGCACGCTCGATGCGTCGGCGCCGCTCGACGAAGCGGCCTTTCTCGAAGGCGTGACCCGATCCGAGAACGGACACGGCCTGCTGCACAACGCCTTCGGCACCCGCACGCTCGCGTTGTTCGAGCGCATGCCGAAGGAGGAGCTGTCGAGCTACCTCTCGGGCCTGCTGATCGGCGAGGAGCTGCGCACGCAGGCGCTGCAGGCATCGGGCGAGGTGATCCTGATCGGCTCGTCCAACCTCACCGAGCGCTACACGCTGGCCCTGCGCGCCACCGGCGTCGCGACGCGCACGCTTGGCGCCGAGGCTACCTGGGCCGGACTGCACGCGCTGTCCGGCTTTCTCGATTCCTCCGACAGATTTCCCGCATGACCGCTCCCACCCCCCTTGAAAAATTCGACGCCGCGATGCGCGAGCTGCCGCTGGTGGCCATCCTGCGCGGCCTCACGCCCGCCGAAGCGGGCGACGTCGGCGACGCCATTGTCGAGCCCGGATTCCGGCTGCTCGAAGTGCCGCTGAATTCGCCGCGACCGCTGGAAAGCATCGCGCTGATGCGCAAGCGCTTTCCGCAGGCGCTGGTCGGCGCCGGCACGGTGCTCGGCGCGCAGCAGGTGCGCGAAGTGCATGCGGCGGGCGGCGAGCTGATCGTCTCGCCCAACTTCAATGCCGAAGTCATCGCCGAGGCCGTACGGCTGGGCATGGTGTGCCTGCCGGGCGTGATGACGCCGACCGAAGCCTTCGGCGCGCTCGCGGCCGGCGCCACCGGGCTCAAGCTGTTCCCGGCCGAACTGGCCTCGCCCGCCGTGGTGAAGGCCTTGCTGGCGGTGCTGCCGGCTGGCACGCCGGTGATGCCGGTTGGCGGCATCTCGCCCACGAACATGGCCGAATGGCGCGCGGCCGGTGCCGCCGGCTTCGGCATCGGCTCCTCGCTCTACAAGCCCGGCAAGCAGGCCGCGGCGGTGCGCGAAGATGCCGACAGGTTCGTCGCGGCCTGGAAGGGCCTCGTCCGCGCCTGACGGACGCGCCTGACAGAGGCACCTGACCGCCCCACATCAAAGAAGAAACGGAGACCCCACCGATGTCCGCCGATGCCATCTACGCCAGCCCCGCCGTGCGCAAGCTGCGCGAAGACCTCGCCCTCGCCCTGCGCGCCGCCGACCATCACGGACTGTCGGAAGGCGTCTGCAACCACTTCAGCGTGATGCTGCCGGGCGCGCAGGACCGCTATCTCATCAACCCGCGCGGCTTGCACTGGAGCGAGATCGGCCCCGACGACATCGTGCTGATCGACGTGCACGGCGAGGTGCTGGCGGGCCGCCATCGCGTGGAGCCGACCGCCCTCTTCATCCACGGCGCGGTGCACCGGCTCACCGGTCACGCGGTGGTGCTGCACTGCCACATGCCCTACGCCACGGCGCTCACGATCACGGTCGACCGCGCGCTCGACCCGACCGCGAGCCAGAACGCGATGCGCTACATGAACCGCATCGCCATCGACGCCGAGTACAACGGCCTGGCACTCGACGACGCCGAGGGCGAGCGCATCGCCCGCGCGATGGCCGGCAAGGACGTGGCCTTTCTCGCGAACCACGGCGTGATCGTGGCCGGTGGCTCCATCGCCCATGCCTACGACGATCTCTACTACCTGGAGCGCGCCTGCCTGCACCAGGTGATCGCGCAATCGACCGGCCGCCCGCTGGTGCCGGTCAACCCAAAGCTGGCCGCGCATGTGGCGGCGCAGATCCAGGGCGAACGCGAGCAGTCCGACCTGTTCTTCGAGGCGCTGCGCCGCCTCCTGCCCGCACCGTCGCGCGGCTGAACCTTCGGCCGATAGAGCCGATGGCCTACCCGCGGACGATGTTCCGCGGTGCAAACTCCATTCACAATTGTGTCTCGCCTGTGCCGCGCTTTGCGCGCACCGGCTTACAGCTCTTCATCCGATTTCGCTCGAGCCTTACACCAACTTAACAAAGGGCCGCGAGGATGAGGCTTCCAACTCATAACCGGGGGATCACATGAAACAGCTTACTTTTGCAATCAGCGCCGCGGCCCTGCTCTCGCTGGCCGCATTCACCGCACCGGCACAGGCACAGACGGGCGGCTCCTTCATCCAGGCCCAGGTGTACGTCGTGCCGGCACCGCCGCCGCCCCGGCGCTACTACGCGCCGCCGCCTCCGCCGCGCCACTACTACGGCCCCGGCTACCGCCGCGACCACTATTACGACCGCCGCTGGGACGACCGCCGCCGCTATGGCCGCCGGGACAACGACGGCGACGGTGTTCCCAACCGTTACGACCGCCGTCCCAACAACCCCTACCGCTACTGAACGAACATGAAGACCCGGGCCGCGCGCCCGGGTCTTCGTACGTTCAGGCTGCCGCCGCGCCGGCGTAAGGCGGCGTAGGGCTCGACAGGCCCTGCTTCAGCTGCCGCGAAGTCTCGTCGGCAAGCACCTCGGGCTGCCCGGCTTCGAGACCGGCCAGGGCCTGCCGCGCCACGTCGTCCGGAGCGGCCTTGGGCAGGCCCTGAATATGTGCCGTCATGTCGGTGTCCATGTAGCCCACGTGCAGGCTCGTGACCTGCGTGCCCTGCCCGGCCAGTTCGTTGCGCAGGCCGTTGCTCAGCGACCATGCCGCCGACTTGGTCGCGCTGTAGGTCGCCACGCTCGGGAAAGTGGTCCATGCCAGCGCCGACAGCACATTGATCACGCCCCCGCCGCCGTTGGCCGCGAGCACCGGCGCAAAGGCCTGCGTGAGCGCCCAGGGGCCGAAGAAGTTGGTTTCGAACTCGGCGCGCGCCGCGGCGACCGCGTCGGGCGAGCCGAGGAAGCTGGAGCCGCGCGAGATGCCTGCGTTGTTGACCAGCACCGTCACGTCGCCACAGGCGCGCACGGCCGCTTCGATCTGCGCGGGCTGCGTCACGTCGAGCGCCACCGGCGTCACGCCCGGCAGGTCGATGCTCTTGGGGTCGCGCGCCGCGCCATAGACCTTGCGTGCGCCCGCCGCCAGCGCGGCCTTCGCGAAGGCGAGACCGAGGCCGCGATTGGCGCCGGTGATGAAGACCACGGAGTCCTTGATTTTCATGACGAGTCTTTCGTTGGTTGCTGGATGAGTCGATGGATTTCAGGCCTGTGCCATGCGCCGCAGCAGTCCGGTGGTGGTGCGCGGCCAGCCGACGCGGCCGAACCAGGCCCCGCCCGCGATGGCCGATGCGGTCACGATGCCGTACACCGCCAGCGCCACCCCCTGCGCTGCGAACACGCCGGTGAGCCCGGCGCCCCAGTTCAGCGCCAGCCAGCCGCCGCTGGCCGCCACCGCCAGGCGCGCGATGTTGCCGAGCATCGGCCACAGCAGCCGGCCTGCGCCCTGCGAGGCGAAGTAAAGGACCAGCCCGACGCCGAAGAGGCCGTACATCGGCCCGACCACGCGCAGATAGTGCGCACCGGTCTCCAGCATCGCCGGGTCGTTGCCGAACAGCAGCAGCCACGGCCGCGGGAACAGCGCCGCCGCGAGGCCGATCGTCTCCGTGAGCGTGAAGGCCAGGGCCGCACCGGTCCAGGTAGCGCGCAACGCCCGCTCGCGCAGCCCCGCGCCCATGCAAGTGCCGACCATCGCCACCAGCGGTGCGCCCAGGCCGAACACCAGCGGCACCAGCAGGTATTCGAGCCGCGAGGCCGTGCCGTAACCGGCCAGCGCGCCCGAGCCGAAATGCCCGGTCAGCGCGGTGGCGATGCCGATGGAAAGATTGGTTGCCACCGTCGACACCGCCCCCACCAGCCCGATGCGCAGGATGTCGCGGAACAGCGGCCAGCGCAGCTTCAGCGCGTCGAGCGTGGGCTTCAGCAGGCTGCGCGGCGAGCGCAGGTAGGCGATGAGCGCGATGGAGCCCAGCAGGTAGTACAGCAGCAGCGCCATCGCGCCGCCCGCGATGCCCATTCCCGGCAACGGTCCGACGCCGAAGATCAAGAGCGGCGACGCCGGAATGAGGAACACCACGCCCACCACCGTCACGTTCGCCGGCACCGACATGTTGCCGGTGCCGCGGATGATGGCCGCGAGCGAGTTGAAGAGCCACACCAGCGTCGCGCCAGCGAACACCCAGTTGGAGTACGTGAGCGCGGCCTCCAGTGCGGCCCCGGTGCCGCCCATCACGCCGTAGAGCCAGCGCCCGCCCAGCAGCAGCGCCAGCGTGAAACACAGGCCGAAGCCCAGCGCGATGACGATAGCGTGCCACACCAGCGCGTCGGCGTCGTCGCGGCGGCGCGCGCCGAGCGCACGGGCGATGGACGAGGCGATGCCGCCGCCCATGGCGCCGCTGGAGGTCATCTGCATCAGCATCACGATGGGGAACACCAGCGCCATGCCGGCGAGCGCATCGGTGCCGAGCTTGCCGACGAAGTAGGTCTCGATGAGGCCGACGCAGGCCTGCGCCACCATCACCAGCACGTTTGGCGCGGCCAGGCGCAGCAGCGTGGGGACGATGGGCGCCTCGAGCAGGCGGCGCGTGCGCGGGTCGAGTTCGGTGGTGCCGTGGGGTGCGGTCATGGCTGGAGCCTTGGCGGGTTCAGGCACGGGCCGCGGCGGGCGTGGCCGGGGAGCCGGACTTCGCTGCCGGGCGGCGGATGGTCATCACGATCAGCGCAGCCACCAGGCAGGCCGCGCCGGCGGTGTAGAGCGCCGGGGTGTAGGTCAGCAGCAGCGTGCGGGCGAAGCCGGCGCCGTAGGCGGCCGTGGCGGCGCCCAGCTGGTGCGCGGCGAAGACCCAGCCGAACACCAGGCCGACCTTGGCCGGACCGAAGGCAGCACCGGCAAGCTTGACGGTTGGCGGCACGGTGGCGATCCAGTCGAGTCCGTAGAACATCGCGAAGATGCCGAGGCCGTAGATGGTGAATTCGGAATGCGGCAGCCAGAAGAGCGACAGCCCGCGCAGACCGTAGTACCAGAAGAGCAGCTTGCGGTTGTCGTAGCGGTCGGAGAGCCAGCCCGAGAGGATCGTGCCGACGAAGTCGAAGGCGCCCATCATCGCGAGCACCGATGCTGCCGGCACGGCGCTCATGCCGTAGTCGCCGCACAGCGAGATGAAGTGCGTCTGCACAAGCCCGTTGGTGCTCAGGCCGCATATGAAGAAGGTGCCGGCCAGAACCCAGAAGGTGCGATTGGTCGAGACTTCCTTCAGCACGCGGAAGGGCGTGGCGAAGTTCATCGCGGGCGCCGCTGCGGCGGGCGCAGCGGGCTGCGTGCCGGGCACTTCGCCGTAGGGCAGCAGGCCGACGTCGGAGGGCCGGTTGCGCATCAGCAGAAGCGCCAGCAGGCCGATGAGGATGCTGCCGATCACGATCGGCACGATGGCCGAGCGCCAGCCCCAGTGCTCGATCATCCAGGCCGCCAGCGGCAGGAAGGCCAGTTGCCCCGTCGCCGAACTGGCCGTGAGCATGCCCACCACCAGCCCGCGCCGCGCGACGAACCAGCGGTTGGCCACGACCGCGCCGAGCACCAGCGCCGTCATGCCGGTGCCCAGGCCCAGCATCAGGCTCCAGAGAACGAAGAGCTGCCACAACTGCGAGGCCATGGTGACCAGCGCCATGCCCAGACCGACCAGCGCGAGGCCGGTGCAGACCACCGCGCGCAGGCCATAGCGCTCCATCAGCACCGCGGCGAACGGCCCCATCAGCCCGAAGAGCGCGAAGCGCAGAGCGAGCGACGACGATATCTGCTCGGTGCTCCAGCCGAACTCCTTTCCCAGCGGCTGCAGCATGGCGCCCGGCAGGCCCAGCGCGGCCGACATGGTCAGCATGGTGAGGAAGGTGATGGCGGCGACGATCCAGCCGTAGTGGATGCCGCGGCGCTGCAGCCATGCGGAAACGGAGTTGGCGAACATGGGGCCTCTGCTGTTGGAATTGAATAGAAGGAAAAAACGGCGAAACGGGTCCCTCGCGCGCCTGGGCGCACGATGAGCGAATTGGGTGTGGGTGAAGAAAAAGTTAGGGAGTCAGTCGTCGCTGGCGTGTTCTTCCTCGCCGCCCAGCAGCTCCATGGCCTCGTCGATCAGCAGGTGCAGCGCGAGCACGCGCTCGACGCCCAGCAGCGCGTTCAGCTTCTGCTGCGCGGTCTTCCAGTGCGCGAGAGCTTCGCGCCGCTTGACCTCGCCTTCCTCGGTGAGCTGTACCAGCCGGCTGCGAGCGTCGGCACCGGCGCCCTGCGCGATCCAGCCCGCGACGATCAGCGGCTGCAGATTGCGGCTCAGGGTGGAGGCGGTCATCTTGAGCTCGGCCGCCAGGTCGACGGGACGCGAGGGACCGAGCCGCGCGAGGTGCGACAGCAGCGAGTACTGCGTGGTCTTGAGCCCGCTTTGCGAAACCTCGGCGTCGTAGTGCTGTGAGAGGCGTCTCGAAAGCTGTCGCACCTTGAAGCTGGTGCAGCCGCGTGGCTTGGCAGGAGTGTCCATAGGCTATTATTGTATGTGCAACTATTGCATATGCAATCAATACCCCGGCACAAAGCCCCCAGAAGGAACACAGGCATGACACAAGCCACCAGCCAGCTCGACGCATGGATCGCCGAGGAGCAGAAGATCACCGGCCGTCTCGAGGCCGGCCCGGGCCCCGGCCTCGCCCGCCCCGACCAGATCGCCGGCAAGACCGGCCTGGAGATCATGCAGGCGATGCTCAACGGTGACATTCCCTACGCCGCCATCGCCAAGACGCTGGACTTCACGATCATCGAGGCGCGCCTGGGCGTGGCCATCTTCCAGGGCACGCCGCTGCCCCAGCACCTGAACCCGCTGGGCACCATCCACGGCGGCTGGGTCGCGACGATGCTCGACTCCGCCCTGGGCTGCTCGGTCCACACCATGATGCCGCCCGGCCGGGCCTACACCACTGCAGAACTGGGCGTGAACTACGTGAAGGGCCTCACGCCCAAGGTGCAGCGCGTGCGCGCCGAAGGAAAGGTGATCCACTGCGGCAAGCAGCTCGCCACCGCCGAGGCCCGCCTCTACGGGCCAGATGGCACGCTGTACGCGCACGCCACGACCACCTGCCTGGTGTTCGAGGTGCCTGCGGCGCGTTGAGCCGCGGCGCTAGCGGGCCGGGCAGGAAGGCGCCAGCACCACGAAGCGGATGCCCCACAGCGCCACCAGCACCAGCCCCACCCACAGCAGCCAGTGCGGCTTGCGCCGCCGCACCGACAGCACCACGGCCACGATGAGCAGCGGCACCAGGTACACGAAAGACTCGATCCGCGCATCCAGTCCGTGGTCGATGGGCAGGGTGCAGAAGGTCATGCCGTCTCCGCGCATCGCCGGGTCTTCGAGCATCCACTCGTAGCGGTTGCGCGGAATGGCGAACAGCATCGCCGCGCTGAACAGCGCATAGAGCGCCGCCCCCAGCGCGAAGACAGATCGCCCAAGGCTCATCGGTTGAGCAGCGACTCGACGTGCTCGCGGTGCTTCACCATCGCCCGGCCGTACGACGAGTACTCGCGCCCCGCGCTGCCCGGCGCGGCCTTCAGCGAATCGACGATGTCCGACAGCTTGCGCTCGACGCCGCGGTTGTAGCGCGCGCCGGCCACGATGAACTGCTCCTCCGACAGGTTCGCACCATCGACGCCGGGATAGTCGTGCTGCACCAGCCCCTGCAGGTGCCTGGCCACGATCTCGAGGTTGAAGACATCCGTCTCCAGGCAGGAGACGAGGCGCAGCTCGTCCGAATAGGTCAGTGTGTCGGCGTCCAGCCCCAGTTCGCGCACGGCGGCGCGCATCTGGATGCTCACCGCGCCGAACGAAGTCTCGCCCGGCGGCTTGGAGATCGTGAGGTTGCGGTCGACCCAGTCGGGGCCGCTCCAGTCGAAGGTGCGGAAGGCGAACCAGGGCCGCTTGGTCCCATCGGGCTTGCCGCCCACCTCGGACCAGGCCACGCTGCCGAGCAGCACCGGCGGGATCTTGTTCTTCTTCGCCACCGCGACGATGCGCTGGCGGTTGTAGAGAACCCACGCGTCCTTGTAGTTGTCCAGGTACGGGAAGCCGCCACCGAAGCGCTCGGGCACCAGCTTCCACTTGAAGGCATCCCACGACGTCCACTTCGGGTAGTTCTCGTTGTCAGGTGCGCAGAACTCTCGACCGCTCATCGGCACTCCCTCCGGTTCAGGAAAAAAGCAGGGGCAGTTTTAGCGGTCCGGTCGCGAGTTGTCGAGCGGCAAAGGCGCCTTCATTGCAACGATCTGCAGTAGGCCTTCAAGCTGTAAGTACAAAGGCATCGCAATCCAGGCGCCCAACGATAATTATTCTCATCCGGCACTCGCAACAGCAACACCCGGCGGCGACACCACCCGCTTCCGGCGCCGGAGCTTTCTAGAAAACCCGCTCCTGGAGGATCCTCATGACCGAACAACGCCCGCGCGTCCGAGGCTGCGCCGCGCGCGCACTGCTTGGCGCAGGCGCAGCCTGGCTGGCCGCCACCGCCCTGCCCGCCCAGGCCGCCGAAGAACTCACGCTCTACACGACGCGCGAGCCGGCGCTGATCCAGCCCCTCATCTCGGCCTTCAGCGCCCAGAGCAACATCAAGGTCAACACCGTCTTCGTGAAAGATGGCCTGCTGGAGCGCGTCAAGGCCGAAGGCGCGCGCTCGCCCGCCGACGTGCTGATGACGGTGGACATCGGCAACCTCATGGACCTCGTCGACGGCGGCGTGACGCAGCCCGTGAAGTCGGCAGCGCTCGAATCGGCCATTCCCGCCAACCTGCGCGGCGCCGACGGCCAATGGTTCTCGCTCTCGCTGCGCGCGCGCGTGCTCTACGCCGACAAGAGCCTGCCGCTCACCAGCTTCCGCTACGAAGACCTGGCCAGCCCCAAGTACAAGGGCAAGGTGTGTATCCGCGCCGGCCAGCACCCCTACAACACCGCTCTCGTGGCATCGCTGATCGCGCACGACGGCGAAGCCAAGGCCGAGCAGTGGCTGCGCGGCGTCAAGGCCAACCTGGCGCGCAAGGCCACCGGCGGCGACCGCGACGTGGCGCGCGACATCCTCGGCGGCATCTGCGACATCGGCCTGGCCAACTCGTACTACGTCGGCCAGATGAAGAGCGCCAAGGAAGGCACCGACGCGCGCAAGTGGGGCGACGCCATCAAGGTGGTGCGCCCGACCTTCGCCAACGCGAAGAGCGGCGGCACGCACGTCAACATCAGCGGCGCGGCCGTGGCGAAGAACGCGCCGCAGCGCGCCAACGCGGTCAAGCTGCTCGAGTTCCTGGTGTCGGAGCCTGCACAGGCCCTGTACGCGCAGACCAACTACGAGTACCCGGTGCGCAAGGGCGTGGCGCTCGACCCGATCATCGGCCAGTCCATCGGCGAGCTGAAGGTCGACCCGCTGCCGCTGACCGAGATCGCCAAGTACCGCAAGCAGGCCAGCGCCCTGGTCGACAAGGTTGGCTTCGACCAGTAGGCTTGGCTCGCCCCCCAAGGCTGCGGCGCACTGCGTGCCGCCTTCGCCATCCCCTTCCGGGGGCAACACCGGTGGCCCGGCAAAGCCGGTTCCACGGTGTTCCTCGCGGAACCCAGAGCGCGCGCATAGGCACCTTTTGCTTCGCATGAACATCGGTGGTCGGTACGCAGGCCTGCAAGCCGCAGGCCCGGCTTGGCGCTGCGCGTCTTTGCTGATCGCCATCGGCGTGCTTGCGCCGGTGCTCACGCTGGCGTGGCTGGCCTTCGGCTCGGGCCTGGGCCACTGGGGACCGCTGTTCGCGCACGTGCTGCCGCAGGCCGCACTCAACACCGCCGTGCTGCTTGCCGGCGTGGGCACGCTGGTGCTGGTGATCGGCACTGGGTGTGCCTGGCTGGTGACGGCGCATGACTTCCCCGGCCGCGGCATGCTGCACTGGGCCCTGCTGCTGCCATTGGCGATGCCGACCTACATCGTCGCCTTCGCCTATCTCGACCTGCTGCACCCCATCGGCCCGGTGCAGGGCGCGATCCGCTGGATGCTCGGCTTCGACAGCCCGCGCCAGTTCCGCCTGCCCGACCTGCGCTCCATGCCGGGCGCGATCTTCGTACTGGGCTTCGTGCTCTATCCGTACGTCTACATGACGGCCCGCGCGATGTTCATGACGCAGCCTGCGCATCTCATGGAAGCGGCGCGCATGCTCGGCGAGAGCCGGCGCGGCGCCTTCTTCCGCGTGGCGCTGCCGCTGGCGCGTCCTGCGCTGGCCGTGGGGCTGAGCCTCGCGCTGCTCGAGACGCTCAACGACATCGGCGCATCGGAATTCCTTGGCGTGAACACGCTGACGGTCGCGGTCTACACCACCTGGATCACGCGCTCCGACCTCGCGGGTGCCGCGCAGATCGCCTGCGCGATGCTGTTCGTGGTGATCGCGCTGGTCTGGCTGGAGCGCAACGGCCGCAGGCACCAGCGCTTCGGCTCGGCACAGCGCATGCGTGCTGTGCAGCCGCGTCGCCTGCGCGGTGCTGCGGGCTGGGCTGCGACGGCCGCAGCCTCGTTGCCGGTGCTGATCGGCTTTGCAGCTCCTGCCCTCTATCTGGTCTGGGAAAGCGCCAAGCGGCTGCGCCAGGGCGGCGGCATTTCGCAGGGGCTGGTCGCGAGTCTCGGCAATACGCTGGCACTGGCCACGGGCGTCACCGCCGTCGCAGTGGCCGCAGGGTTGATCGTCGCGTGGGCGGCACGCAGCCAGGGTTCGGGCTCCGGCCGTACCCGCTGGCAGGCACGCGCGGCAACGCTGGGCTACGCGGTGCCCGGCACGGTGCTGGCCATCGGGCTGCTCACGCCCGCTCTGGCCTTCGATTCGGCGCTGGCCACGGCCTTCGGCCTGCAGGGCCTGCCGCTCATGAGCTGCGGCGTGGTGCTGGTCGTGGCCTGCGCGATCCGCTTTCTCGCGATGCCGGTCGGCGGCATCGAGGCCGGCCTTTCGCGCATTCCGCCCGCCATCGAGCAGGCCTCGCGCCTGCTCGGAGAAACAGCAGCCGGCACGCTGCGCCGCGTGCACCTGCCGCTGCTTCGGCCCGCCATGGCGGCAGCCGCGCTGCTGGTGTTCGTCGACGCGATGAAGGAGCTGCCGGCCACGCTGCTGCTGCGGCCCGCCAACTTCGACACCCTGGCCACCTGGCTGTATGCCGAAGCCGCGCGCGGCACGTACGAGGAAGGCGCCATCGCCGCGCTCGCCATCGTGCTGGCCGGCCTGCTGCCCGTGGTGCTGCTGGCACGCAACCAGCTGGGCGCGCCTTCGGCCACACTGGGCCCCGAGAAGACATGACATGAGCTCTCCACTGCATCTCGACGCGATCAGCCTCGCCTACGACACGCCGCGCGGCCTGCACACCGTCGTCGACGGCTTCTCGCTGGCGCTGAACGCGGGCGACATCGCCTGCCTGTTCGGCCCCTCCGGCTGCGGCAAGACGACGGTGCTGCGCGCCATTGCGGGCTTCGAGCCGGTGCGCGCCGGCACGATCCGCCTCGGCGAGATGCTTCTGTCGTCCGCGCAGAAGCACCTGCCGCCCGAGCAGCGGCGCGTGGGCATGATGTTCCAGGAGTACGCGCTGTTCCCGCACCTCTCGGCCGCCGGGAACGTGGCCTTCGGCCTGCGCCGGCTGGGCCGGGCCGAACAGCAGTCGCGCGTGGCCGAAATGCTCGCGCTGGTCGGCCTCGCGGATGCGGGTGAGCGCTATCCGCACGAACTCTCCGGCGGCCAGCAGCAGCGCATCGCACTGGCCCGTGCGCTCGCGCCCTCGCCCGCCCTGCTGCTGCTCGACGAGCCCTTCTCCAACCTCGACGGCGGCACGCGCGAACGGCTGACCGTGGAGGTGCGCGACATCCTGAAGCAGGCTGGGCAGACGGCCATTCTCGTGACGCACAACGAGGCCGAGGCGCATGCGATGGCCGATCGCATCGGCGTGATGCATGGCGGGCGCATCACGCACTGGATAGATACGGAAGCCGTGGATCCGGCCTAGCACAGGCGGCCCGTTTTCCGAATGGGCTTTCCGGGAAAAGGTTGTTCGGGATCGGAAGAATCGCCGCGATCCAGACACAACCGATCCAGAAAAAGGAGAGCCCCATGTCCCAGCAATCCCTCACCCTCGTCAGCCACTTGCTGTGCCCGTACGTGCAACGCGCCGCGATCGCGCTGCATGAGAAGAACGTGCCCTTCGAGCGCATCGTGATCGACCTCGCCAGCAAGCCGCAGTGGTTTCTCGACATCTCGCCGCTCGGCAAGGTGCCGCTGCTGAAGGTGCGCAGGCCCGACGGCAGCGAGGCCGTGCTGTTCGAGAGCAACGTGATCTGCGAGTACCTGGAAGAAACGCAGCCCGGCGCGCGCCTGCACCCCGAAGACCCGCTCACCCGCGCGGGGCACCGCGCATGGATGGAGTTCGGCTCGGCCATCCTTGGCGACCTCTGGGGCTACGAGACCACGCAGGACGCGACGGTGTTCGAGCAGAAGCGGCAGGCGCTGCTCGCCAAGTTCCAGCGCGTGGAAGCAGCGCTGGGCGAAGGCCCCTACTTCGCGGGCGGCAGCTTCAGCCTCGTCGACGCGGTCTTCGCGCCGGTGTTCCGCTACTTCGAAGTGTTCGACGCGATCAGCGACTCGCACATCTTCGACGCCCTGCCCAAGGTCGATGCATGGCGCAAGGCGCTGGCCGCCCGCCCGAGCGTGCGCAATGCCGTGGTTCCGGAGTATCCGCAGCACCTGACGGAATTCCTGAAGCGCCACCAGGCCCACCTTCTGACCCTGGCGGCTTGATCGCAGCGCCCGCAGGCCCACAATAGCGGGCTTCCCTCCCCACAACTACAAACAAGGCACCACGAGATGCGACTCCTCCACACCATGCTGCGCGTCGGTAACCTGCAGCGCTCCATCGATTTCTACACCAAGGTGCTCGGCATGAACCTGCTGCGCACTTCCGAAAACCCCGAGTACAAGTACAGCCTCGCCTTCATCGGCTACGGCAACGGCAACCCCGACCAGGCCGAGATCGAGCTCACCTACAACTGGGGCACCGAGAGCTACGAGCTCGGCACCGCCTACGGCCACATCGCTCTCGGCGTGCCCGACGCCTACGCGGCCTGCGAGAAGATCAAGGCCGCCGGAGGCAACGTGACGCGCGAGGCCGGCCCGGTCAAGGGCGGCACCACCGTGATCGCCTTCGTCACGGACCCCGACGGCTACAAGGTGGAACTCATCCAGCGCGACGAGAACGCCACCGGCGGCGGCCTGCGCTGAGAGCCCCGGCGCCGAATACGCCATGGCAACCGCGAAGAAGCACGCCGCCACGGCAACGCGCCATGTCGCGCTGCTTCGCGGCGTGAACGTCAACGGCATCACGATCAAGAGCGCCGAGCTCAAGGCGCTCTTCGTCGAACTGGGCTTCGGCGCGGTGCGCACCGTGCTCGCCAGCGGCAACGTGCTGTTCGATACCGCCGAGAGCGACGCCGCAGCACTGCGCACCCGCATCGAGCAGGCGCTGCGCAAGCGCTTCGGCTACGACGCGTGGATCGTGCTGCTCACGCAGAAGGCCGTCGCCGACATGGCCGCGGCCTACCCCTTCGAGCGCATCGACGAAGAGCGCCATCCGTACATCGTGTTCGGCTCCGACAAGGCAATGCTCGACGAGATCATGGAAAAGGCCGGCACGGTCGATGCCGATACAGAAAGGCTCGAACGCGGCAAGGGCGTGCTGTACTGGCAATGCCCGCGCGGCGAGAGCCTGGAGACGCCAGTGGCCAAGCTGCTCGGCAAGACGCGCTACAAATCGAGCACCACGACGCGCAACCTGCGCACGGTGGAGAAGCTGCTGGGCGACTGATCAGCAGCCCAGCAGGTCGGCCAGATGGTCGATGTCGCGCACGTGCAGGTTGTTGTCCGGCAGCGGCGACACGTCCTTCGGCCGGGCCTGGCCGAATTCGTGCGGACGCTCGATGTACGCCGTCTTCAATCCGCAGGTGCGCGCGGCCGCGAGGTCGTCGTGGTGCGCGGCGGCCAGCATCACCTGGCCGGGCGTCGCGTCGAACACGCCCGCCACGCCGAGGTAGGTGCGCGGATCGGGCTTGTAGGCCTTGAACACTTCGGCCGAGAGCACGCAGTCCCAGGGGAGGCCGGCGCGCTTGGCCATCTCGGTGAGCAGGCCGATGTTGCCGTTCGACAGCGTGCAGATGGTGAACTTCTTCTTGAGCCGCGAGAGCCCCGCCACCGAATCGGGCCAGGCCGGCAGGCGGTGCCAGGCGCGGCTCAGGTCGCGTTTGGCAGCGCTGTCGATGCGATCGGCCAGGCTGAAGTCGTGCAGCACCTGATCGAGCATGCTCAGGTGCAGCTCGTCGAGCAGCGTGAAGCCGCCCTCGCCCGCGGCGATGCGCTCCATCACCGCCTTCATGGCCGGCTGGTAGCCGGCGCGCCAAGCGAGCGCGAAGGCCGCGCCGTCCACGCCAGGGAACACGCGCTCGACCTCGGCGGCGATGCCGCTGTGCCAATCGACCACCGTGCCGAAGACGTCGAACGCGATGACCTTGAGATCGCTCGCGTCGAAATCAGCGCTGCTCATGGCAACAAAGCTCAGCGCGCCAGCTGGCTAGCGGCGCGTGCCAGTTGCTCGATGCGCGCCCAGTCGCCGTCGCGGATCGCGTCGGTCGGCACAATCCACGAACCGCCCACACAGGCCACGTTCGACAGCGCGAGGAACTCGGCTGCGTTGCCGGCATGGATGCCGCCGGTCGGGCAGAAGGTGACGTCGCCGAAAGGCCCCTGCCAGGCCTTGAGCATCGGCAGGCCGCCGGCCTGCAGCGCGGGGAAGAACTTAAGC
This sequence comes from Variovorax sp. TLI9-5A, assembly GCF_056867935.1. Classification (NCBI taxonomy): domain Bacteria; kingdom Pseudomonadati; phylum Pseudomonadota; class Betaproteobacteria; order Burkholderiales; family Comamonadaceae; genus Variovorax; species Variovorax sp. TLI9-5A. The sequence continues at coordinate 4,788,744 of NZ_CP200310.1, forward strand.
TGCGTGTAGCCGTCTTCCTGCGCCGTCATGATCTCGCTGCCCGTGGCCACGCCGGGCAGGAGCGGCAGGCCGATGTCGTGGCAGGCCTTGCCGACCGAGCGCGTATAGCCCGGGCTCACGCCGAACTTCGCACCGGCCAGTGCCGCGGCCTGCGCGTCGGCGGCGCTGCGGATGGTGCCGGCGCCGGCCACGGCCTCGGGCACGTCCTTGGCGATGGCCTCGATGCACTGCAGCGCCTGCGGTGTGCGCAGCGTGACTTCGAGCATGCGGATGCCGCCGGCCACCAGGGCGCGCGCCAGAGGGATGGCGTCTTTCACATCGTTGAGCACGATGACCGGAATGACCGGGGCGTCGCGCATCACATCGAGGGGGGTGAGTTTTTCAGTCATTTCCTGGCTCCAATTGGTTACTTGCGCATCGCCTTCGGGGAAGAAGCCGCCCTGGTCACAGCCAGGAGCAGGCGCCCTCTTCGGCGGTCAGTGCATTACGGCGCATGCCTGCGAACAGCTCGCGGCCGAGGCCGTGTCCGTCGGCGATGCGCTGCGCCTCGGACATGGTGGCGACCTCGCGCGCGGCCCATTCGTCGTCGGGCAGCAACACGGCGAGCGTACCTGCGACGGAATCGAGGCGGATCAGGTCGCCGTCGCGCACCTTGGCCAGCGGCCCGCCGGCGGCGGCTTCGGGCGAAACGTGAATGGCGGCCGGGATCTTGCCCGACGCGCCGCTCATGCGACCGTCGGTGACCAGCGCCACGCGGAATCCCTTGCCCTGCAGCACCGACAGCGGCGGCGTGAGCTTGTGCAGCTCGGGCATGCCGTTGGCCTGCGGGCCCTGCCAGCGCACCACGCAGACCACGTCGCGCTCCAGTTCGCCGGCGGTGAATGCCTTCTGCAGCGCGGCCTGCGAATCGAAGACGCGCGCGGGCGCCTCGATGACATGGCGGTCATCGGGCACCGAGGACACCTTGATGACGCTGCGGCCCAGGTTGCCGCTCAGCAGCTTGAGGCCGCCGGTGGCGCTGAAGGGGCTGTCGACGGTGCGGGTGACGGCCTCGTTCTTCAGCGGCGCGGCGGGAGTCCATTGCAGGCGCTTCTCATCCGAACCGCTCGCCAGCGAGGGAATGTTCGCGAATTCGCGGATGCCGCCGGAGCGCACCGTCAGCACGTCGGCGTGCATGAGGCCGGCATCGACCAGTTCGCCGATCACGAAGCCGGGGCCGCCCGAGGCCTGGAATTCGTTCACGTCGGCGCTACCGTTGGGATACACGCGGCTCAGCAGCGGCACCACGTCGGAGAGCTTCGAGAAGTCGTCCCAGTCGATCACGATGCCCGCGGCGCGCGCCACGGCCACCCAGTGGATCAGGTGGTTGGTGGAGCCGCCCGTGGCGAGCAGCGCGACCATGGCGTTGACGATGCAGCGCTCGTCGACCATCACGCCGATCGGGGGGCAGTCGAATGTGGTTTCGCCCGCCTTGCCCAGCACCGTGCGCACGGCCTCGCGGGTGAGCGTCTCGCGCATCGCGTCGCCCGGCTGGATGAAGGCCGTGCCGGGCACGTGCAGGCCCATGGCCTCCAGCAGCATCTGGTTGCTGTTGGCGGTGCCGTAGAAAGTGCAGGTGCCGAGCGTGTGATAGGCGGCCATCTCGGCGTCGAGCAGGCCCTGGCGGCCCACGAGGCCCTGGGCTGCCTGCTCGCGCACCTTCGACTTGGCGCCGTTCGACAGGCCCGAGGGCATCGGCCCCGCCGGCACGAACACGGTGGGCAGGTGGCCGAAGTGCAGCGCTCCGATGAGCAGGCCGGGCACGATCTTGTCGCACACGCCGAGCATCAGCGCGGCGTCGAACATGTCGTGCGTGAGCGCGACGGCGGTGCTCATGGCGATGAGGTCGCGGCTGAAGAGGCTCAGCTCCATGCCGGGCGTGCCCTGCGTGACGCCGTCGCACATGGCGGGCACGCCGCCAGCCACCTGGGCGGTGGCGCCGAGGCCACGGGCCTCGTTCTTGATGATGTCGGGGTAGCCCTGGTACGGCGCGTGGGCCGAGAGCATGTCGTTGTAGGCGGTGACGATGCCGATGTTGGGCGCGCGCTCGGTCACCACGCGGAACTTGTCGTTGGCCGGAATGCCGGCCACGGCGTGCGCCACGTTGGCGCAGCCCATGCGGTCGGAGCCGCGGTCGCGGGCGCGGATCTCGGCAAGTCGGGTGAGGTATGCGCCGCGCAGCCCCTGGCTGCGCTCGCGGATGCGATCGGTGACGTCGCGTACGGTGGGGTTGGTGCTGCTGCTCATGGGGGATCGATGGCTCTTGCTGCTGTCGCCCGGGCGACTCTGGGCCTGGAGGCCCATGGTAACAAGTCAGGCGCGAATGCCCGATGAAATCCGAGCGCGGGGCAATACGAATTTACCCAGTTGCACGCTGAAAGACGCCGCACACAAAAAAGCCCGGCATGGCCGGGCTTCCTGTCCGGCAGCGAGGCTGCCGCTCAGTCGACCAGCTTGACCTCGACGCGGCGCGCCTCGGCGTTGTTGCCCGAGCCGGCCGTCACGGCGGGCTTCTGCAGGTCGACCTTGGCGGCTGGAACGCCCAGGCCCACGAGCACGTCACGCACCATTTCGGCACGTTTCTTCGCGAGCTGCTCGTTGATGGCGGCGTCGCCGGTGGTGTCGTGGAAGCCCGAGATCACCGCCTTGCGGCCGCTCTCCAAGCCCTTGATGACGGCGGCCAGGGCCTCGGCGGCGCCCGGTGCGAGGTCGGCGCTGCCGGTGGCGAAGTAGAAGTTCACCACGCCGTCGACCACGCGGATGCTCGCGCCGTCGGGGATGACCACGGTGACCGTCTCGGTGACTTCGGCCACCTTGGGCGCCGCCTGGGCTGGCGATGCCGGCGGCATGGTCGTCGTCATCGCGGCCACCGCCGGCGGCTTGGCGGCGACCGCGGTGCCGTGGCCCTTGTGCCAGATGGCGATGCCCACCACGAAGAAGATCACCAGGGCGATCAGCGCCATGACGAATCCGAGGATGAAGTTCTGCTGGCTGTCGTCGTCGCTCATCGGGGGTCTTGCTCCATAAGGAAGGGGCCGGTAAATAATGGTGCGGTGAACCATGATCAGGAAATTGTAGGTGGCGGTTCCGGCACTCCCGTGTCGGAGCCGGCGCCGAACCCCGGTCCGCCGGGACTCGACCCCATGCCCACTCCCCTGCGCGACCCGCAGCCGATGCTCGAGCGCGCCATCGCCGACTGGGGCGGGCACGAGGATCTCTGGCTCTTCGGCTACGGCTCGCTGATCTGGCGGCCGGAGTTCGATTTCGTCGAGCGGCGCCAGGCCTGGGTGCGCGGCTGGCACCGGGCGCTGAAGATGTGGAGCCGCGTGAACCGGGGCAGCGTACAGACGCCGGGCCTGGTGTTCGGGCTGCTCTCGGGCGGCAGCTGCCGCGGCATGGTGTTCCGCGTGCCGAAGGCCGAGGGACTCGAAACCCTGCGCCGGCTCTGGCTGCGCGAGATGCCGACCGGCGTGTACGACCCCAGGTGGCTGCGCTGCGGCACTTCCGAAGGCCATGTGCGCGCACTGGCTTTCACGCTCTCGCGGCGCAGCCCCAACTTCACCGGCGAGCTCAGCGACGAGCGCTACCGCCACATCTTCGCCAACGCGGTCGGCCGCTACGGCAGCTCGCTCGATTACGCCCAGCAGACGCTGCTGGAGCTGCAGCGCCATTCGATCCACGACGCGGCACTGGCGCGGCTGGTGGCGCTGGCCGAAGCGAAGGAGCAGCCCTCGTCCGATTGCGATGCACCGCAGCCTCCGGTATATGTTCCGGGGTCTTCAGACAACCCTTCCCAACCATCTTCCGGTCCATTCAAGGAAAACACATGAACCATCGTCGCCTCATCGCCACCGGCTCCGCCCTCCTCGCCTCGGCCATCCTGGCCGCCTGCGGCAGCATGGGCGGCAATCCCAGCTCCGCCGTCGAGCTGGAGCCAACCGGCGCGATCACGCCCAACCCGACGCGCGGCACGGTGACCTTCACCGCCCTCGACCATGGCGTGCGCGTGGCGGGCGAGGTGCGCGGCCTGGTGCCGGGCAGCGAGCACGGCTTCCACATCCACGAAAAGGGCGACTGCGGCGACAACGGCAACGCCTCGGGCGGCCACTTCAACCCGACCGGCGGCACGCACGGCAAGTTCGGCGCGCCCGGCAGCCATGCCGGCGAACTGCCAAGCCTGCGGGCAGACGCCAGCGGCGTAGCGCGTTTCAGCTTGGAAGACCACTCGATCTCCCTCATCCCAGGCGCGACCAACAGCGTGATCGGCCGTGCGCTGGTGGTGCACCGCGACCCCGACGACTTCACGACTCAGCCGGCGGGCAACTCCGGCCCGCGCATCGCCTGCGCGGTGATCGCGAAGCCCTGATCGCGCAAGAAGAAAAAGAAGGCTAGGCGCCCTCGCGCGCCAGCCATAGCGCCTCGGCCCTCGCCAGGGCTTCGGGCGTGTCGATGTCGGTGACGACGCCCACATCATCCACCGCGAGATCGATGACCGAATCGATGGCACGCATCGCCCGCAGGACGGACGCCGCGCCGGCAGCCCCCTCCAGCGCCGCAAGCCGAGCACCGCACGCTGCGGCGAAGCCTACCGGGTGGCCGCGCTCTCCCTGGTATTGCGGTTGAACGGCATTCGCCACACCGCCCAGAGCCGCCGCCACGGCCTGCAGCGTGCGCGGCTGCACGAGCGGCAGATCGCCCGGCAGGATCAGCCAGCCCGCCGCCCCGGAAGTGGCGCGCACGGCCGCCGCGATCGAATCGCCCATGCCGGGATGCCCCGCGTCTTCCACATGCCAGGGCAGCCCGCTGGCGCGTACCGCGTCCAGCGTGCGTTCCAGCACCGGCCTGCCCGCGAGCAGCGCCTTGAGCTTCGAGCCGGTGCCACCGGCCGCGATGAAGCGCTCGCCGCGGCCCGAGGCCAGCACGATCACCACTGGGGAATTCGCCTTCTGCGTCGTCATGGGCCGAGTATGTGCGCAACAATCCCGGCATGACTTCCCCTCTTTCCAAAGACGCGCTGGCCGCGCTGCGCAAGAGCTACGAACGTGCCGAGCTCGACGAGACCCGCAGCGCCGACGATCCGCTCAAGCAGTTCGAACGCTGGCTCACCGAAGCCGTCGAGGCCCAGGTGCCCGAGCCCAACGCGATGACGCTGTGCACCGTGGGCAGCGACCTGCGGCCGTCGAGCCGCATCGTGCTCATCAAGGGCTACGACGCGCGCGGCATCGTCTGGTACACCAACTACGAAAGCCGCAAGGGCCGCGAGCTCTCGGGCAATCCGTATGCGTCGCTGCAGTTCCATTGGGTCGAGCTGGAGCGCGTGGTGCGCATCGAGGGCCGCGTCGAGAAAACCGGCGCCGAGGAAAGCGACGCCTACTACGCGAGCCGCCCGCTCGATTCGCGCATCGGCGCCTGGGCCAGCCCGCAGAGCGAAGTGATCAGCGGCCGCGACGTGCTCGTGAAGAACGCAGCCCTCTACGCCGCCAAGCACCTGCTCTCGCCACCGCGACCGCCGCACTGGGGCGGCTACCGGCTGGTGCCCGACCGCTGGGAGTTCTGGCAGGGCCGCAAGAGCCGGCTGCACGACCGGCTGCGCTACCGGCTCGAGGGCGCGGACTGGGTGCGCGAACGTTTGGCTCCGTAAGACGGCTCGCGGTCAGGCCTCACAAGCGACCACCTTGAACTCGACGCGCCGGTCCAGCGCGTCGCTCGCATCGTCGGCGCCCGTGCCGACGATGTTCTCGCGGAATCCCATGCCCGATTCGCGCAGCTTCTTCGACAGCGGCGGCGCTTCGCCCACCAGCCTGGTCTTCACGCTCGCCGCACGCTGCAGCGACAGCCGCTCGTTCACCGCTTCCGAACCCGTGCGGCTGGTGTGGCCCGTGACCACCACGCACGAATCGATCTGCGCCGCCTGCCGCGCGATCTGGCGCAGCCACATCGGATAGGCGGCGCTGATCTTCGGGTCGGACAGAAAGTCGGTCGAACCCGGCTTGAACAGGAACTTCACGCTCAGGTTGTTGGTTTCGAGCCCCAGCCGCGCGATGGTGCCGAAGGTCTTCTCGGCATCGGCCGTGCGGCCCAGTTGCGACTGCGTGAGGTACAGCCCGCTGTAGATGCGCAGCTGCTGCCCGTCGGGCCGCTTCGACGCGGCCTCGTAACGGCTCAGCGCTTCGGTCATGCGGCCGGCCTCGTAGGCGGCCGTGGCCTCCTGCAACACGGTGGCGGTCGGCAGGCGCTCCAGGTAGAGCGCGTCGGCGGCCTGGCCGGGCTGGGTCTCTGCGGTGCGGATGTAGCCCTCGACGCCACGGTCCTTGCCGTTCACCGGGCTGTCGCGGAAGAAGGCGGTCGGGCGGGTGTCGAGCGAGGCGTCGCTGATGCGCGTCACCGACTGCGCGATCACCACGCCGCTCTTGATCTCGGTGAGCGCCAGGTTCAGCCGGTAAGGCGCACCCGAGGCGTCCTTGTCGCGCACCAGCGTGCCGTTGAGCACGTACTGCGCGTTGCCGATCTCGGTGGCGTTGAAGGGCGAGACGGTGAACTGCTTGAACTGCGCCTGCATGCGCTGCACGATGCGCTGCTCGGCCACTCGCGTCACCTCGGTCTGCTGGCCGCTCGCGCCTTCGAGCAGCGGGTCGATCACGATGCGGCGCTGCGTGAGCGTCGACTCGACCTTGGCAAGGAAGGCCGGCAGCTTCTGCGTCTGCACCATCAGGTCGTCCACCGCCTGGTTCACGGCCTGGTCGAAGGGCATGGCGTTGCCGGGCGCGGGGCGGTGGGCGCAGGCGGCGGCGAGCACGGCGCAGCACAGCAGCGCGAAGATGCGCAGCGCCAGGCGGGCGCGGTGGATGGTTGTCGTCATCAGCATTGGCTCCTCAATGTCTTCATGTCCTGGTCCGACAGCGGCTCGCCGACGGCGGCGCGCATGTTGATCTCGGTGCAGCGCTTCGACGGCGCGGGGCGCTGCGCTGCGGCCGCAGAGGCCTCGCGCTGCACCGGCGGCGGCGATGGCACCGGCGCGGCCGGCTGCGGGCGTGCCTTGGCCGCCGGCTTCGGTTTCGACGGTCCCTCCTCGGCCTTGGGCACCTTGTCGGCCTTCGCCGTGGCCGCAGGCTCCGTCGGCTCGCGCGGCGCGCTCGCCGAAAGGCAGGGCGTGCGGCACGGCTTGGGCGAGTCGGCGGCAGTCTCCGCTGCCTGCACGGGTCGGCCGTGCAGCGCGATCACCGTCGCGACCACCGCCATAGCAAGAAGGGGCGAAGAGCGCACCGGGTGAATCATCAGCCGGCAAATGTAGGGGCCGGAGGGCCGCACGGCATCTCGCCAAACGGCCACCCTGCCGAACGGCATAGGCGCGCCTTGCGGGAGCTAAGGCAAAAGTGCGCGGGAAATTACCGGAACGAGTCCGAAGGACTCAGGGCAACCACTGCACGCACATCATCACGAGCGTGAGCGTTGCCAGCGCCAGCACCGTCGAGACGGCGACGCTTGCCGTCACCAGGTCTTCGGCCGTGCGGTAGCGCTGGGAGAACAGGAACACGTTGGCGCCGATCGGCAGCGCCGCGGCCACCACCATCACCGTGAGCGGAATGCCGCGCACGCCCAGCAGCCAGCCGATGAGCGCCACCAGCAGCGGATGCAGCAGGTTCTTCACCAGCGCCTGCACCAGCGCGCCGCGCCAGTGCCGCCCGATGGGCGTGAGCGCGAGCGTGATGCCCACCATCACCAGCGCGATCGGGCCGAAGGCCTGGCCCAGAAGCTGGATCGGCTTGTCGAGCGCTTCGGGCATCACCAGCCCGGTCTGAGCGAACAACAGGCCCGCGATGATCGGCAGCGGCACCGGGTGGATGATGGCGTTGCGCAGCGCGCGCATCACGGTGCGGGCGATCGAGGGGCGCTTTTCCGCGCCGGCGGCGCCGGCCTGCTCGCGCGCCACGGCCAGTTCCAGCACCACCGTGGCGCTGGTCAGAAGCACCAGCGAATGCAGCGAGATCAGCGTGAGCAGCACCACCATGCCTTCCTCGCCGTAGGCCAGCCCGATCAGCGCGATGCCGATCATCACGGTGTTGCTGTAGGTGTTGGCCAACGCGATCACCGCCGCCGTGCGGTTGAAGCCGCGCAAGGCCAGCGTGCCCGCGAACAGCAGGCCCGAGGCGACGAAGTAGGCCGCCACCGGCTTCAGGCTGAGCTGCTCGACGTGCACCGTGCTCATCGCGCGGAACAGCAGCGCGGGCGCGAGCAGCAGGAAGATGAGGTGCGAAAGATCCTTCACCGCGCCACCGCCGATCCAGCGCCGCTTGCCGGCCAGGTAGCCCGCGGCGATGAGCACGACCACGGGCACGAGCGAGGAGATGACGAAGGAATTCACCCCGGCGAGGATAGCCGAGCGGCTTCCGACGCCCTCCCCCACGTTCAGGCCCGGACTCAGGCTCAGAACGTCACGCGCAGACCGACCTTCAGCGTGCGGCCCGGCAGCGGCGCGTTCGGATACACCGTGCTCGTCAGGATCGAGGTCGCGCTGTAAGCCAGCTTGTTCGTGATGTTGTCCATGCGCGCGTACCAGGTGAGGTTGGCGCGCTGCACCTTCATGCGGTAGGTGATGGCGGCGTTCCACAGCGTGTAGGCATCGGTCTCGCGCGCGCCCACCGTGGGCACGCGGCGCTGGGCGGCGTTGTAGTCGAAGCCGAAGCGCGCGCCCCACGGGCCGTTGTTGTAGGCCAGCGTGGCGCCCAGGCGCAGCGGCGCGATGCGCGGCAGCGGCTCGCCGGTGTCGAGGTTCTTCGCGCGCACGATGTCGCCGCGCCACTCGAGGTCGAGCGTGCCCGCGTCGTCCATGCGCGCGAAGCCGTCGGAGCCCAGCAGTCGCAGGTTGCCGTTGGCCTCGATGCCGGTGAAGCGCGCGCGCACGCCGCCGTAGACGTACTCGGCCAGCGTGTCGGTGGCGCCGGGCTCGGCCACGTTGCCTTCCTCGTCGAGGTTGCGCCCCGTCGCGGTCAGGCCGATGTAGTTGCTGAATCGCGTGACGTAGGCGTTCACGCGGGCCGTGTTGGGGCCCGACTTCCACTGCGCGCCCAGGTCGAGACCGGTCGACTTTTCCTTCTTCAGGTTCGGGTCGCCCACCTCCCAGGCGCCGGTCGCCACGTGCGGGCCGTTGGCCAGCAACTCGTAGTCCTTGGGCGCGCGCTCGGTGTAGGCGAGGTTCGAGGTCAGCTGCCACTGCGGCGCGAGGTTGACCAACGCACCGAAAGCCGCGCTGTGCGGATTGAAGGTGCGCTCGCCGATGGCGAAGCGCGTGACCGTCGGATCGTCCGGATAGCCCAGCGAGCGGATGCGGACCTGCTCGGTGCGCGCGCCGAAGCTCAGGCGGCCCCACGAGGTGCCGTATTCCTCGAACAGGAACAGCGCGTTGGAACGCGTGCGACTGTGCGGCGCGAAGGCTTCCTCGCCGTCGGCGGCGAAGCGGTTGGTCTCGCTGCTGAAGCCGACCAGGCCCTCGAAGTTGCCGATCTTCTGGTGGCGCGCCTCGATGCGCAGATCGTTGCTCATGTTCGAGAAGGTGGTGCCGGGCGTGCCGCCCTCGAACTCGGTGTGGCGGTAGTCGGTGTGGCTGAGCTTGGCGTGGATGCTGCTGATGAAGCCGCCCGGACGCCATTCGCCTTCCAGCGCGTAGCGGTCGGACTTCATGTTGATGGTGACGTCGTCCTCGGCCACGGTGCCGTACTTGCTGCGGTAGCTGCTGACGGAGGCGCCGATGTAGCCCTGGTCGAAGAACAGCGTGCCGCCGAGTGCGCCGCCGTTGGCCTCGTTGGCGGAGTTGCAGATCTTGCGCGCCGTCCAGGGCGAGCCGGGCTTGCTGCATTCGAGCGTGATCGGCACCGAGACGTCCTTGGAGTCGCGGTTGAAGGCATCGACGTGCAGGGCGAAGCGGTCGTTGCCGCCCTCGACCACCACGCCGCCGTTCTTCTCCTTGTTGCCGGTGGAATAGCCCAGGTCGGCGCGGCCGCCGAAGCCGTTGATGGGCTCCGAAGGAATGCGGTTGTCGATCACGTTGACCACTCCGCCGACGGCGCTGCCGCCGTACTGCAGCGCCGAGGGGCCGCGCAGCACCTCGATGCGCTCGGTGACCAGCGCATCGACGGGCACGGCATGGTCGTAGCTCAGCGAGGAGGCGTCAGGCGCGGCGCCGCCGTTCTGCAGGATGCGGATGCGGTCGCCGTCCTGGCCGCGGATGATCGGCCGGCTGGCGTTGGGGCCGAAGTAGCTGCTGCTCACGCCCGGCACGTTGTCCAGCGTTTCGCCGAGCGTCGACTGGGAGCGCAGCAGCAGCTTGTCGCCCGACAGCGTGGAGGTGGGCGCGATCAGGTCGGAGGCGCCGAGCGGATTGCCGGTGACGGTGATCTCGCGCAGGCTCGCGGCGTCGGCGGGTTGGGCCTGCTGGACCTGCGCCGGGTCTTGTGCCTGGGCCAGGCTAGCGAAGGAGGCAAGCGAAAGAACGGCAACGCCGATGGCGTTGCGACGGAAATTGGGGATCATGAAATGGACACTCGGTGAATCAAGGGACGACCAGCCGCCACCGCGCGCAAGGCGGGTGCAGCAGCAGCCGGCACACAGGGGGATTCAGCGAGTGGGAGGCGGGCCGCGCGCGTCGAAGAGCGCGACCCAGCGGGCGAGAGCCTCGCCCTGCAGGAAAGCGAAGGTGGCCGACGGCAGCAGCATCGGCAGCACCACCAGCGGCACGCCGGGCATGGCCGAGCCGTGGGAGAGCTGGTCGTACAGCCGGCACTCGGCATCGGTGTGATCGCCGAACAGGCTGGCCAGGTGATGAGCCGTGTGCTTGTGGACGATCTGCGCGGCCTGCGCCGCGGCGGCCGGCAGGCCCGGCACGTGCAGAGATCGGTGCATCAGCCCCAGCGTGCCCGCGAACCACAGCGCGACCGCGAGCACGACCGCGAGCGCGCGGGTCGAGCGGGGGCGGGACTGTCGGATGGCGAGGTGCACGGGGAAACTGATTCCGGGCCGCTCAGGCCTTGAGGCGGGACGCGAAGGTCTTCTGGAACTTCTCGACCTTCGGGCCCACGACGAACGCGCAGTAGCCCTGGTTCGGGTTGTTCAGGAAGTAGTCCTGGTGATAGGCCTCGGCCGTCGAATAGTTGGCCAGCGGCGCCACCTCGGTCACGACGGGCGAGTGGTAGGTCTTGCTCGCCTCGATCTCGCGGATGACGTCCTGCGCCACCTGCTTCTGGGCGTCGTCGGTGTAGTAGATGCCGCTGCGGTACTGGGTGCCGACGTCGTTGCCCTGGCGGTTGAGCGTGGTCGGGTCGTGCACGACGAAGAAGATCTCGAGGATTTCGCGCAGGCTGATCTGGGCCGGGTCGAATTCGAGCTTCACCACCTCGGCGTGGCCGGTGCGGCCGGTGCAGACCTGCTCGTAGGTCGGGTTGACAACCTGGCCGTTGCAATAGCCCGATTCCACGTCGAGCACGCCCTGGACGCGGTCGAAGACCGCCTCGGTGCACCAGAAGCAGCCTCCGCCCAGCACGATGGTTTCGGTGGGCGGCGATGAGGTGGACATGGTGCGGCTCCGGCAGGGGTTGAAAAGACGAGCCCGGTATTGTGGCGGCTTGACGTGACGTATGTCGGTCACTACATTACTAACCCGCGAGTCATTAACCCCATGTCCACGCCCCGTTCCTTCGTCGACAAGATCTGCCCGGTACGCGCCAAGCGCGAGCGCCGGAAGGAGGCGCGCCCCGGCGAACTGCTGGCCGCCGCGCTCGATCTGTTCGTCGAAAAGGGCTTCGCCGCCACCCGCTCGGAAGAAGTTGCGGCGCGCGCCGGAGTCTCCAAGGGCACCCTCTTTCTCTACTTTCCGAGCAAGGAAGAGCTCTTCAAGGCCGTGGTCATGGAAAACCTCGGCGGCCGTTTCACTGAGTGGAATGCCGAATTCGAGGCCTTCGAGGGCACCACCGCCGACATGCTGCGCTACTGCATGAACGTGTGGTGGGAACGCGTCGGCAAGACCCAGGCCTCGGGCCTGACCAAGCTCATGATGAGCGAGGGCTCCAATTTTCCGGGGCTTGCTGAGTTCTATCGCGAGCAGGTGGTCCGGCCCGGCCATGTGTTGCTGCGGCGCATTTTCCAGCGCGGCATCGACAGCGGCGAGTTCGCGCCGATGGACATCGACCACGCGATCTACTCGGTGGTCGCTCCCATGGTCTTTCTCATGCTCTGGAAGCATTCGGCCATGGTCTGCGTCGACGGAACCGCGGCGCTCGACCCCGAAAAGTACCTGGCCACACAGGCCGAAGTGGTGATCAACGGGCTCAGCGTGCGCTCCGGAAGGCCGAGCGAACCGGAGGTGTCATCGGCGGCACCTAAAATTGAAGGTTTGTCCTGAGCCAACAAGGAAAGCCACGCCATGAACCCCACCCCCACCCTCGAGCGCTTGCGCTTCAACATGATCGAGCAGCAGATCCGCCCCTGGGACGTGCTCGACAACGACATCCTCGAGCTGCTGGCCCAGATCCACCGCGAGGACTACGTGCCCGACGCGCACCGCACGCTGTCGTTCTTCGACATGGAACTGCCGCTGCTCGACGGCTCCGTGCCCGGCGAGATCATGCTGTCGCCCAAGGTCGAAGCCCGCACGCTGCAAGACCTGCACATCCAGAAGCACGAGACCGTGCTCGAGATCGGCACCGGCTCCGGCTTCATGGCCGCCCTGCTGGGCGCCCGCGCCGCGCAGGTGCTCTCGCTCGAAATCAACCCCGTGCTGGCCGCCCGCGCCGCCGAGACGCTGCGCCGCAACGGCGTGACCAACGTCGAGGTGCGCAATGCCGACGGCTCCGTGCCCCTGCCCAGCGGCCCCAGCTTCGACGTGATCGTGCTCAGCGGCTCCGTCGCGCGCATTCCGCAGAACCTGCTGGGATCGCTCAAGGTCGGCGGCCGCCTCTCGGCCATCGTGGGCGACGAGCCGATGATGCGCGCCCACTTCGTCACCCGCACCAGCGAAAGCAAGTGGGACACCATCCAGCCCTGGGACACGATGGCGCCGCGCCTGCTGAACTTCCCCGAGCCCTCGCGCTTCGCGTTCTGAGCAGACGGTTGACCGAAGCATGATCGATCAAGTCCGCCCCGCCGACCTCGCCGCCTGGTTCGCGCAGAACGCCGACGCCGCCCCCGTGCTGCTCGACGTGCGCGAGCCCTGGGAGCTGCAGACGGCGAGCGTCGCGCCCCAGGGCTTCACCCTGGTGGCGATTCCGATGAACGAGATTCCCGGGCGGCTGGCCGAGCTGAGTGACGGCCAGCCCGAGCTCCGGATTGCTTGCCTGTGCCACCACGGCGCGCGCAGCCAGCGCGTGGCCGCATTCCTGAACCAGAACGGCTTTGACCAGCTCGCCAACGTGGCGGGCGGCATCGACGCCTGGTCCTCGCACGACCCTACGGTCCCGCGCTACTAGATTCTTTCCCCCAAGGACGTTCAATGCCTTCCAGGCCCCGGCTTTCGCCTATTTCCGCAGCGCTCGCAACCACCTTCGCAGTCCTGCTCGCATCGCCGGCCCTGACCCAGGCCCAGACCCTGAACGAACTCTACGAATCCGCCCGCGGTTTCGACGCCACCTACCAGGGTGCGCGGGCGCAGTACGACGCGAGCATCGCGCGCGCAGCGCAGGCCAAGGCCGGCATCCTGCCCGCCGTGGGGCTCACGGCCGGCGTGACGCGCAGCGACCTCGACATCGACACCCTCACGGGCGCCGGCCGGGGCACCTCCGCCTCGCGCGACTTCAACACGCAGAACGTCGGCATCAACGCCACGCAGCCGCTGTACCGCCCCGCCAACTGGGCCACCTACGAGCAGGGCAAGCGCCAGGCCGACATCGCGCAGGCGGTGCTCACCATCGCCGAGCAGGACCTGATCGTGCGCGTGAGCCAGGCCTACTTCGACGTGCTCGCGAGCCAGGACAGCCTGGCGCTCGTGCGCGCGCAGAAGGTGGCCGTGGCCGAGCAGCTGGCTTCTGCCAAGCGCAACTTCGAGGTCGGCACCTCCACCATCACCGATTCGCGCGAGGCCCAGGCCCGCTACGACCTGGTGATCGCACAGGAAATCGCCGCCGAGAACGACCTGCAGGTGAAAAAGGTGGTGCTCGACCAGCTGGTCGGCCGCCCGGGCAGCGTACCGGTGCCGCTGGCGGTGCCGGTGGTGCTGCCGACGGCCATGCCCGCCGACATCAACGCCTGGGTTTCGCAGGCCGACCAGGTGCATCCCGCCATCCAGCAGGCCCGCCTGGGCCTCGACGTGGCCGGGCTCGAAGTGGACAAGGCCAAGGCCGGCCACAAGCCCACGCTGGACGCCAACCTGGGCTACAACGTCACGCGCAACCCGACCGGCACCAGCACGAGCACCGTGGGCACGCGCGTCAACGCGGCCACGGTGGGCGTCACCTTCAACCTGCCGCTCTTCGCCGGCTTCGCCACCGAGAACCGAATCAAGGAAACGCTGGCGCTCGAAGACCAGTCGCGCAGCGTGCTCGAGGGCACGCGCCGCAGCGTGGCGCAGGCCACGCGCGCGGCCTACCTCGGGCTCGTCTCGGGCGCGGGGCAGGTGAAGGCGCTGGAAGCCGCCGAAGCATCGAGCCAGAGCGCGCTCGACGCCAACCGGCTCGGCTACCAGGTGGGCGTGCGCATCAACATCGACGTGCTGAACTCGCAGAGCCAGCTCTACCAGACCAAGCGCGACCTCGCGCAGGCGCGCTACAACGTGCTGCTGGGCAACCTGAAGCTGCGCCAGGCCAACGGCACGCTGACCACCGACGACATGAACGCGATCAACGCGACGCTGGCGAGCAACGGCAGCGTGCCGGCCGTGCCGCCGGCCATCGGGCCCGATCGCGGCACGACGACGCCCGCGGTGCCCGTGACGCCGCCGAGCATCCCGGTGATCCCGCCGGTGCAGACGCCGCAGTTCAATCCGCCCGCGCCGACGATGCCGACGGCACCCGTGCCGCCGGTGATCCTGAATCCGCCGGCGCGCTGAGCCGCCGGGCGCGGATTCGGCTTTTTCGGATCAGTCGAGCGTAGGCTCGGCCCGCGCCGGCTCGCTGCTTTCTTCCACCGGCTCGCCTTTCGCCGTCACCGGCTCCGCAGCCTGCGCGATGGCAAGCACCGCGGCGGCCGTGCGCTCGGCCGCTCCGCGGTTCGAAGACGAGAACGCCAGCGCGGCCTGCGCCATGGTTGCGCGGCGCTCGGGGTTCTCGACCAGCTTCAATGCAGCCGTCACCGCCTGCTCCATGCCTTCGACGCGCAGCGAAGCGCCGGCAGCCAGCGAGAGCTGCGCCGCCTCGGCGAAGTTGAAGGTCGATGGGCCCATGACCACCGGGCAGCCGCAGGCCGCCGGCTCGATCAGGTTCTGCCCGCCCAGCGGCTCGAAGCTGCCGCCGAGCAGCGCCACGTCGGCCAGGCCGTAGTACAGCGCCATCTCGCCCAGCGAGTCGCCGAGCCAGATTTCGGCCTCGGCAGGCTGGCCCGCCGCGCTGCGGCGCGCCACGGCGAAGCCCTCGGCCTCGATCAGCGCCGCCACTTCGTCGAAGCGCTGCGGATGGCGCGGCACGATCATCCATTGCACGTCGTGCACGCGCTTGGAAATCGAGCGGATCGCGCCCTGCTCCGGCGGCACGGGCGAAGTCGCGCCGAAGCGCTTGAGCACTTCGAGCAGCATGCGTTCCTCGCCGTCGCGCGAGCTTGCAAGCACCACCATCGGCTTGGGCAGGCGCTCGCGCAGCGAAGCGGCCGTGGCGAGCTGGCGCGTGTCGGGCGTGGCGTCGAACTTGAGGTTGCCGTAGATGCCCGCCACCTTGGCGCCGAGCGACACCAGCCGGTGCGCATCGGCCTCGGTCTGCGCGCAAACGGCCGTGAGGGACGAGTACGCGGGCCGCGCCAGCCATGCGAGCCGTTCGGCCGCGGCCAGCGATTTCTCGTTGAGGCGCGCATTGGCCAGCACCAGCGGAATGCGGCGTTCGGCGCAGGCGGCCGTCATCTCCGGCCAGACCTCGGTTTCCATCAGCACGCCGATGCGCGGCTGGAAGCGGTCCAGGAAGCGCCCGACCGCGCCCGGCGTGTCCCAGGGCTGCCAGACCTGCGTGTCGCCCGGCTCGAGCAGCTTGGCGCCCTCCTCGCGGCCGGTGGCGGTGCCGTGCGTGAGCAGGATCGGCACGCCCGGATACTGCC